>NZ_JBLQTT010000001.1:0-4700035 GCF_048684805.1 Enterobacter sp. BNK-22 | reverse complement strand
AATTCTGAACCTGCAAGGATAAAGTGAAATTTATTTACTAACCGCTCACTTTCCAGGCAAAACCGACTCCAGACCTCAATTTTCGCCTGGTTTTTAAACAAAAACGAGCCGCAAGCGGCTCGTTTTTGCGTTTTGTGACTTACTGCACTGCCACAATGCGATCGTCGTTGGCTTCCAGACGGATAACTTTGCCAGGAACCAGCTCCCCGGAGAGGATCTGCTGCGCCAGCGGGTTTTCGATCTGCTGCTGGATAGCGCGTTTCAATGGACGCGCACCGTACACCGGATCGTAACCATTCTTACTCAGCAGCTTCAGCGCATCGTCGGAGATGTGAATTTCATATCCACGCTCTTCCAGACGTTTGTACAGACGCTGCAGCTGGATCTGCGCAATCGACGCAATGTGTTTCTCACCCAGAGGATGGAATACCACCACTTCATCAATACGGTTGATGAACTCCGGACGGAAGTTATGGCTTACTACACCCAGCACCAAATCCTTCATATGGCTGTAGTCCAGTTCACCGAAACGTTCCTGAATCAAATCGGAACCCAGGTTCGAGGTCATAATGACAACCGTATTACGGAAGTCGACCGTTCTCCCCTGCCCGTCGGTCAGACGACCATCGTCCAGCACCTGAAGCAGGATGTTGAACACATCCGGATGCGCTTTTTCCACCTCATCCAGCAGGATGACGGAGTAAGGACGACGACGCACCGCTTCTGTCAGGTACCCACCTTCTTCATAGCCCACATATCCTGGAGGCGCCCCGACCAGACGCGAGACGGAGTGTTTCTCCATAAACTCGGACATGTCGATACGCACCATCGCATCGTCGCTGTCGAACATAAAGTTAGCCAGCGCTTTGCAAAGCTCGGTTTTACCGACACCGGTCGGCCCCAGGAACAGGAACGAACCAATCGGGCGGTTCGGATCGGACAGCCCTGCACGGCTACGACGAATAGCATTCGATACCGCTTCAACCGCTTCATTTTGACCAATCACACGATTGTGGAGATCGTTCTCCATGCGCAGCAGTTTTTCACGCTCGCCTTCCAGCATGCGCGCCACGGGAATACCGGTCCAGCGCGCCAGGACTTCCGCGATCTCGGCATCCGTCACTTTATTACGCAACAGACGCATCGTTTTACCTTCTGACTGCGTCGCTATCTCAAGCTGTTTTTCCAGCTCAGGAATTTTGCCGTACTGCAGCTCTGACATTCGCGCCAGGTCGCCCACGCGTCGCGCCTGCTCAATGGCAATTTTTGCCTGTTCGAGTTCAGCTTTGATAGTCTGCGTACCAGAAAGGGAGGCTTTCTCGGCTTTCCACTCTTCTTCCAGCTCAGAATACTGGCGCTCTTTATCGTCCAGTTCTTCATTGAGCATATCGAGGCGTTTCTTACTGGCTTCATCAGACTCTTTCTTCAGCGCCTGCTGTTCCAGCTTGAGCTGAATGATGCGTCGGTCGAGTCGATCCAGCTCTTCCGGCTTCGAGTCAATTTGCATACGAATGCTCGACGCCGCTTCATCAATCAGGTCGATCGCTTTATCCGGCAGCTGACGGTCAGCAATATAACGATGCGAAAGCGTCGCCGCCGCAACGATGGCCGGGTCAGTGATCTGCACATGGTGGTGCAGTTCATAGCGCTCTTTCAGACCACGCAGGATCGCGATGGTATCTTCAACGCTTGGCTCGGCAACAAACACTTTCTGGAAACGACGTTCCAGCGCAGCATCTTTCTCAATGTACTGACGGTACTCATCCAGCGTAGTGGCACCGACGCAGTGAAGTTCACCGCGCGCCAGCGCAGGTTTCAGCATGTTCCCGGCATCCATCGCGCCGTCTGCCTTACCGGCACCGACCATGGTGTGCAGCTCATCGATAAACAGGATAACGTTGCCTTCCTGCTTCGCCAGGTCATTAAGCACGCCTTTCAGACGCTCTTCGAACTCGCCGCGGTATTTCGCACCGGCTACCAGCGCGCCCATGTCCAGCGCCAGTACGCGGCGGCCCTTCAGACCTTCCGGCACTTCACCGTTCACAATACGCTGCGCCAGCCCTTCAACGATGGCGGTTTTACCGACCCCCGGTTCACCTATCAGTACCGGGTTGTTCTTGGTACGACGCTGCAGCACCTGAATGGTACGGCGGATTTCTTCATCACGGCCGATTACTGGGTCAAGTTTGCCCTGTTCAGCACGCTCGGTCAGATCGACCGTAAATTTCTTCAAAGCCTGACGTTGGTCTTCGGCTCCCTGATCGTTCACGCTTTCACCTCCGCGCATGTTCTCAATCGCCTGAGTCACATTGGCGGTGGTCGCACCGGCGGATTTCAGCAGGTCGGTCAAGGTACCGCGTGATTCAAGCGCCGCCAGAACAAACAGCTCTGACGAAATAAAGTTGTCCCCACGTTTTTGCGCCAGCTTGTCGCAAAGGTTCAGGACGCGCACCAGATCCTGCGACGGCTGAACGTCGCCGCCGGTCCCTTCGACCTGCGGTAAACGGCTCAGCGCCTGATCGATAGCGGTGCGTAACTGGCCAGCATTAATGCCAGCGGACGTTAATAAAGGACGTACCGATCCCCCTTCCTGATTCAGCAAGGCGCTCATTAAATGAAGAGGTTCGATAAATTGGTTGTCGTGCCCCAGTGCGAGGGACTGGGCATCGGCGAGAGCAAGCTGGAATTTATTAGTAAGACGATCCAGACGCATAACTCCTCCCATAACAGGTCAAATTTGCTACTGGAGATTAAATGAGGTCATCCCTCAATTATTCAAGGTTAATGACCTGAATTATGTGAAAAGAAAACGGCACGTGCCGGATCGTCTTGATTCTTTAGGTTATATCAGCCAAATGAAACTTGCCATACGCCCCGTCGTCTTGTCGCGGCGATAAGAGAAAAAATCACCCTTTTCGGTGAATGTACAGCGATCGCCGCCGAAGATCTGCGTTATGCCGACGCTGTTCAGGCGCTGACGAGCAAGCTGGTAAATATCGGCCAGATATTTATCTCCAGAAGGCAGGAAGGCGTCCACCGCTTGCGGATCTTTATCCATAAAGGCTTCGCGAACCTCCGGCCCCACTTCAAAAGCGCGAGGACCAATGGCCGGGCCAAGCCAGGCCATAATATTGGCGGGCTCATCCTTAAAGCAGGCGACGGTTTCTTCCAGCACGCCTTCACACAGTCCACGCCAGCCCGCGTGCGCTGCAGCCACCTCGGTGCCTGCGCGGTTGCAGAACAGCACTGGCAGACAATCGGCGGTCATTACGGCACAAACGGTTCCCGGAGTATTGCTGTAAGAGGCATCAGCACGTTTAGAAGCATAGGGTTCTCCCGTCAACTTCAGCACCGCCTTGCCATGAACCTGTTCCAGCCAGACCGGATTTGAAGGCAGGTTCCCCGCTGCAAACAGACGCCTGCGGTTCTCTTCCACGTGTTCCAGGTTATCGCCACAGTGTGCGCCGAGGTTCAACGACGCCCACGCGCCCTGGCTAACACCACCAATACGTGTTGAACTGCAGGCAGCCACGCCGGCAGGCAATGGCCACTCCGGGACAATCAGTTTGGTCATAACCAGTCCACTTGATCCTTATGTTCTTCGAAATCGGCACGCATGGCGTCAATAAGGTCCACCATATCCTGCGGGATAGGCGCATGCCACTCCATCTGAATGCCGGTGATAGGATGGTAAAGACGCAGCATGGTCGCGTGCAGCGCCTGACGGTCGAATTTACGCAATACGCTGATGAACTCATCCGATGCGCCTTTAGGCGGGCGAGGACGACCACCGTAGACCTGATCCCCCACCAGCGGATGGGTAATGTGGGCCATATGCACGCGGATCTGGTGAGTACGTCCGGTCTCCAGACGCAGACGCAGACGCGTATGAATACGGAAATGCTCCATAATGCGATAGTGCGTCACCGCCGGTTTACCCATCGGATGCACCGACATATGGGTTCGCTTGGTCGGGTGACGGCTGATAGGCTCTTCTACCGTCCCGCCAGAGGTCATATGCCCAATGGCTACCGCCTCATACTCACGGGTGATTTCGCGCAGCTGCAGCGACTCCACCAGACGTGTCTGAGCAGGAACGGTCTTCGCCACCACCATCAGACCGGTAGTGTCTTTATCCAGACGGTGCACGATGCCCGCGCGCGGAACATCCGCGATCGGCGGATAATAATGAAGAAGTGCGTTAAGTACCGTACCGTCAGGGTTTCCCGCACCCGGGTGAACAACCAGGTCGCGCGGCTTGTTGATCACCAGAATGTCATCATCTTCATAGACGATGTCCAGTGGGATATCCTGCGGCTCGAAGCGGATTTCCTCTTCGATTTCAGCATTGATGGCGACAGCTTCCCCACCTAACACTTTCTCTTTTGGTTTGTCCCAGATCTTGCCGTTTACCATCACGCGCTGGTCAAGGATCCATTCTTTTATGCGTGAACGCGAATAATCAGGGAACAATTCGGCCAAAGCCTGATCTAAGCGTTGACCGAGCTGATTTTCGGAGACTGTTGCGGTGAGTTCTACTCGTTGTGCCATAAACTGCTTCTTCGTTTAACGTTGGGTTTTACGGCTTTGCCGTTTAATATAGTGTGCTATTGTAGCTGGTCTTAATCGGGAGCAGGAACAGAGTTTCTCCCGGACAAACATTTGAGGAAAGTCAAAACGTCATGACGCGCATGAAATATCTGGTGGCAGCGGCCACGTTGAGCCTGGCTTTGGTGGGCTGCTCCGGTTCAAATGAACAGGTCCCTGACAATCCGCCGAATGAAATCTATGCGACTGCACAACAAAAGTTGCAGGACGGTAACTGGAAACAGGCGATAACGCAACTGGAAGCGTTGGATAATCGCTATCCATTTGGTCCGTATTCGCAGCAGGTACAGTTAGATCTCATCTACGCATACTATAAAAATGCCGATCTGCCGCTGGCTCAGGCAACCATCGATCGTTTCATGCGTCTGAACCCGACTCATCCTAACATCGACTACGTGATGTACATGCGCGGCCTCACCAACATGGCGCTGGACGACAGTGCGCTGCAGGGCTTCTTCGGCGTGGATCGTTCCGACCGTGACCCGCAGCATGCGCGTGATGCTTTCAATGACTTCTCCAAGCTGGTGCGCGGCTATCCGAACAGCCAGTACGTGACCGACGCCACCAAACGTCTGGTGTTCCTGAAAGATCGTCTGGCGAAATATGAATACTCCGTGGCGGAATATTATACCCGCCGTGGCGCATGGGTGGCCGTGGTTAACCGCGTAGAAGGTATGCTGCGTGATTACCCGGATACTCAGGCAACGCGCGACGGCCTGAAGCTGATGGAAAATGCTTACCGTCAGATGCAGATGACCGCTCAGGCTGAAAAAGTGGCGAAAATCATCGCCGCGAACAGCAGCAACACCTGATTTTGCCTCAATGCAAAACGGCAGCCCGAAGGCTGCCGTTTTTTTATTCGTTTCTGAGCGTCGCTGAAGCGCGTTAGCCTCAACACATCCTGTCAACTATGGCCCCAATTTATGCCTTCTACAAGGTAAATCTCACCTCTTCCTGCCCTGCCTCACAAAAAAGATTCCCTGACAAAAACCGACAAAATAACGTGATCTAAATCACACATTTTGACATTAGGTCGGGTATGCTGGAATCACCAAGACGGAAAGACAAGAGGTAAAATTTATGACAATGAACATTACCAGTAAACAAATGGAAATTACTCCGGCAATTCGCCAGCACGTCGCAGACCGTCTCGCCAAACTGGATAAATGGCAAACACATTTGATTAATCCACATATCATCCTGTCCAAGGAGCCGCAGGGTTTCATCGCTGACGCAACTATCAATACTCCAAACGGCCATCTGGTCGCCAGCGCAAAACATGAGGATATGTACACCGCTATTAACGATTTGATCAACAAGCTGGAACGGCAGCTCAATAAAGTGCAACACAAAGGTGAAGCCCGTCGCGCCACAACGTCGGTGAAAGACGCCAGCTTCGCGGAAGAAGTTGAAGAAGAGTAATCCTTTAAATTGAGTGTACCGCCAACGCGCCTTCGGGCGCGTTTTTTGTTTTTTATTGACAGGGTGAAAACAGTACGGGTACTTTAACGGTATCACTCACAGGATGACTTTATGAAACTTACGCCGTTCTTCTTCGCATTCTTTTTTACCTTCCCCTGAACGGGAGGCGTTTCGTCGTGTGATAAAGAATGCGAAGACGAACAACAAGGCCTCCCACACCGGGGGGCCTTTTTTATTGATAACGATAAGATGAGACAGGCAACACTATGACACCGGAAAACCCGTTACTGGATCTGCGAGTAAAAATCAGCGCGCTGGATGAGAAACTGCTGGCGCTGCTGGCCGAACGCCGCGCCCTTGCCGTTGAAGTGGGTAAAGCCAAGCTGGACTCCCATCGTCCGGTCCGTGATATCGACCGCGAGCGGGATCTGCTGGAACGGCTCATTCAGCTCGGCAAAGCGCATCACCTCGATGCCCACTACATCACCCGGTTGTTCCAACTCATCATCGAAGATTCCGTTCTGACCCAGCAAGCGCTACTGCAGCAGCATCTCAATAAAACCAATCCGCACTCTGCGCGTATCGCTTTCCTCGGGCCAAAGGGCTCCTATTCTCACCTGGCCGCACGTCAGTATGCCGCTCGCCATTTCGAAGAATTTATTGAAAGCGGCTGCGCGAAGTTTGCCGACATTTTTAACCAGGTCGAGACCGGCCAGGCGGATTACGCCGTGGTGCCGATTGAAAACACCAGCTCCGGCGCCATCAACGATGTCTACGACTTGCTGCAGCACACCAGCCTGTCGCTGGTCGGCGAGCTGACGATCCCTATCGATCACTGCGTGCTGGTCTCCGGTTCAACGGACCTGAACACGATCGAAACCGTCTACAGCCACCCGCAGCCGTTCCAGCAGTGCAGCCAGTTCCTGAACCGCTATCCGAACTGGAAAATTGAGTACACCGAAAGCACCTCGGCGGCGATGGAAAAAGTCGCCCAGGCGAACTCCCCCACCGTCGCGGCGCTCGGCAGCGAAGCGGGCGGCGCGCTGTATGGTTTACAGGTGCTGGAACGCAACCTGGCAAACCAGACGCAAAACATTACCCGCTTCGTGGTGCTGGCCCGCAAGGCAATCAATGTCTCTGACCAGGTACCGGCTAAAACCACGCTGCTGATGGCTACCGGCCAACAGGCCGGTGCGCTGGTTGAAGCCCTGCTGGTACTGCGTAATCACAACCTGATCATGACCCGGCTGGAATCGCGCCCAATCCACGGTAACCCATGGGAAGAGATGTTCTACCTCGATATCCAGGCCAACCTCGAGTCTGCTTCCATGCAGAAAGCCCTGCGCGAGCTGGGCGAAATCACCCGCTCCATGAAAGTGCTGGGCTGCTATCCGAGCGAAAACGTCGTCCCGGTCGATCCGATCTAACGTTCGATAAAGCGGCTTTTCTTCATCCCTGCCACGCTCACCGGCAGGGTGAAGATGGCGCCGGAGAGCGGATATTTCGTCACCTCCTCCGCATCCATATTTTCCCGCGTGGTGGTAATAAACAGCGTTTTCATATCATCGCCGCCAAAGCAGACCATCGTCGGGCAACGTACCGGCATGCGATACTCTTCCAGCTGCTCCCCTTGCGGTGAAAAACGCGCGATGCGCCAGCCGTCAAACAGCGCGCTCCAGTAGCAACCTTCCACATCCATCGCCGCGCCGTCCGGTATCCCCTCGCCCTCTTTAAACTGACGAAACACCTCTCGCTTACCCGGTTCGCCCTGCTCATCAAGCGGCGTACGGTAAATCACACCGTTTGGCGTGTCTGAGGTAAACATCCACTGCTTATCCGGGCTAAACGCTAAGCCGTTGTGCCCGTGAATATCGCACTGGATCACCTTCGGCGTCAGGTCGTTGTCGACGCGCATCAGCAGGGCACCGTTGTAATCTCCCGGGCCCCAGAACGTGCCCGCATAGAACCGGCCCTGATGGTCGGTCCCCCCATCGTTAAAACGCGCCAGCTGCGGGTTAGAGGGGTTGTCGCACACCTTGCGCTGCAGAAGGCCATGCTTATCGGCAAGCCAGATGCCATTGCGCATGGCGACGATAAACCCGCCGCGCTCGCGCAGCGCGAAACAGCCTACCTCCTCGTGGAAAGAAAGCACGGTGTGTTCCGCCGTCGGCAGATGGTAGCGGTGGATCTCTCCTTCCAGAATATCGGCCCAGTAGAGCGCGTGCTCGTCGGCGCTCCACGTCGGGCATTCAGGCAAATGCCCGGTGTAATTCAACAGCAGCTGCGGTTCGGCCATGACAGTTCCCCAAAATGAAAAAAGCCAGCAATGCTGGCTTTCAGTATATACATCATCGCATTACTGGCGACTGTCATTTGCCTGGCGCAACAACGTCCGGCTCTCATTCTGGAAACGCTGCGCGTAATCGCCAAACCAGTGCTCGACCTTGCGGAAGCTGTCGATAAACGCCTGTTTGTCTCCGTGCTCCAGCAGCGTAATGGCTTCACCAAAGCGCTGATAGTAGCGCTTGATCAGCGCCAGGTTATTTTCCGAGGACATAATAATATCCGCGTACAGTTGCGGATCCTGCGCGAACAGACGCCCGACCATCGCCAGCTCCAGACGATAGATAGGTGAAGAGAGCGCCAGCAGCTGTTCAAGCTGCACGTTCTCTTCCGCCAGATGCAGGCCGTAGGCAAACGTCGCAAAGTGGCGCAGCGCCTGAATGAACGCCATGTTCTGGTCGTGCTCAACCGCGCTGATGCGGTGCAGCCGTGCGCCCCATACCTGAATCTGTTCCAGGAACCACTGATAGGCTTCCGGCTGACGACCGTCGCAGTAAACCACCACCTGCTTAGCCAGGCTGCCGCTGTCCGGGCCAAACATTGGGTGCAGACCCAGCACCGGCCCCGTATGCGCCGCCAGCATAGCCTGTAGCGGACCATTTTTGACGGAGGCCAGATCCACCAGGATGCAATCTTTCGGTAAAGGAGGCAGCTTCCCGACGATTTGCTCCGTCACGTGGATCGGCACGCTGACGATAACCATTCCGGCATCTTTCATGAGTTCCGGCGCCTGGGCCCAGTCCTCTTTTTCCAGAATGCGCACCTGATAGCCAGAAAGGGTCAGCATTTTTTCAAACAGGCGCCCCATCTGTCCTGCACCGCCGACAATCACCACCGGACGCAGGGTCGGACAGAGGGTTTTGAAGCCCTTGTCGTTTTCACTGGAATAGGACTCCCGCATCACGCGACGCAGAACATCCTCAATCAAATCCGGCGAAACGCCCAGCGCCTGCGCCTCTTTGCGACGGGAGGCCAGCATGGAGGCCTCGCGCTCCGGGACGTAGATCGGCAGGCCGTATTTGCTTTTCACCTCACCGACTTCGGCAACCAGGGCCATGCGGCGCGCCAGCAGATCCAGCAGCGCCTTATCCACTTCATCAATTTGATCGCGCAGTGCGGTCAATTCAGCAACCATAACTACCCTCTTAAGCCAGACGCGTCGCCAGATGGCCGTTTAAATCTTTATGGATCTCACGCAGCAGCGCATCGGTGGTCTCCCAGCTGATGCAGGCATCCGTCACGGAGACGCCGTGCTTCATGGCGCTGCGCGGTTGTTCAGATGATTGATTGCCTTCATGAATATTGCTCTCAATCATCAGACCGATAATCGAACGATTGCCATCTTTGATCTGTGCGACCACGGATTCCGCAACCGCAGGCTGGCGACGGTAATCTTTATTCGAATTACCATGACTGCAATCTACCATCAGTGCCGGGCGCAGTCCCGCCTGCTCCATCTCTTTTTCACACTGCGCCACGTCCGCCGGGCTGTAGTTCGGGGCTTTCCCGCCGCGCAGGATCACGTGACCGTCCGGGTTGCCCTGCGTTTGCAGGAGGCAAACCTGGCCCGCCTGGTTGATACCGACGAAACGGTGCGGCATGGCGGCAGCGCGCATGGCGTTGATCGCCGTCGCCAGACTGCCATCGGTACCGTTTTTAAAACCAACCGGCATCGACAGACCAGACGCCATCTCGCGGTGGGTTTGCGATTCCGTGGTACGCGCGCCAATCGCGGACCAGCTGAACAGATCGCCAAGGTATTGCGGGCTGTTCGGATCCAGCGCTTCGGTTGCCAGAGGCAGCCCCATGCTGACCAGCTCCACCAGCAGGCGACGCGCAATCTTCAGACCTGCTTCCACATCAAACGAGCCATCCATGTGCGGATCGTTAATCAACCCTTTCCAGCCGACAGTGGTACGTGGCTTCTCAAAATAGACGCGCATCACCAGATAGAGGCTATCGCTGACCTCCTCCGCTAATGCTTTAAATCGACGAGCGTACTCAATGGCGGTTTCAGGATCGTGAATGGAGCAAGGACCACACACCACCAGCAGGCGCGGATCGCGGCCGGCGATGATATTTGAAATGGTCTGACGCGAGTGCTCAATCTGAGCCTCCTGCGCGACGCTCAGCGGAAATTCCGCTTTCAGTTGATCCGGAGTAATTAAAACCTGTTCGTCAGTGATATGTACGTTGTTCAGCGCGTCTTTTTGCATGATGGCGATCCTGTAAAGCTCGTTTGCGATAGTTGTTTTCCTCAATGAGGTGAGACCACGATACCATAAAAAGTAAACATTTCAATCCAAAATACGTACACATTAGTTTACAGAAGCCAATTTATTGCAAAAATCAGCCGATAAAAACGTAAAGTTTAAATTACAGACATATTTTCTTAAGCCAGGCTATGCTGAAGAAAAAAGGAGAATGGCTATGCGTTCAATTGCTCTCACGCTGTTGTCGCTGTTTTTAACGGGCTGCCAGATCAATCCTTACACCTTCCAGCCCGACTGGACCAGTCCATCCTGGTTTGATGCCGGTAAAGAAGACGCCATGAATGGCCTGCCGGTTAAAGATAACCAGACCCTGGCCGATAGTTTTAACGACACCCACGTTGATCGTAGTGAATATCTTCGAGGCTATGCCGATGGTCAGAAGAGAGTCTGCGAAGAAGGGTTTATTCACGCCTGGGGATTAGCGGGCAAATCTTTCCCTGCCAGTTGCGATACTGTCGAAAACGCGACAAAACTGCGTGCGTCATGGCAAAAAGGAATGGATGAAGGTATGCGTTCCAGCAGACTCAATTAAGTCTGTTTTTAACCACCGGAAAATAAACAACAGTAGGATTTAGCTTAGGTTGGCCTGATGCTATTTCTGACATAATGACGGCTCTGATAAACAATGGTATTCTGCCCGCAACTCTTAAGGACATCTATTTCCGGAGCGATGTGGCGGATTCTGGTGAGAAATTTATTCTTGATCTCTTTTTTCCGACTCACTCTGGTGATAATGCTGTTCCTTATGGTGGGCCCAGCGACGGCAGGCACGCTTACGGAAACGGATAAATCGGTACGTTCGATTGTCTCAGGCATTGTGAGCTATACGCGATGGCCGTCACTATCCGGGCAGCCCAGACTTTGCGTCTATGCCACTTCTCACTATACACACGCGCTCAGCGGCGACGAAGGGCACAACGAGTTACCCTATACTCCCGTTATTGTACGTAACGATCGGGAAGCCCTGGCCGCGACGTGCGATGCGATATATTTCGGGTCTGAATCACCGGCAAAACAACTTGAATTAATAAGTCAATATCAGGGCAGAGCGTTGCTATTAATCTCAGAGCAAAATCCGGAATGTGTAATTGGCAGTGCCTTTTGCCTGATGATCGATCGCGGCCAGGTACGGTTTTCCGTCAACCTGGATGCATTGACGCGCAGTGGCGTAAGAGTCAATCCGGATGTATTAATGCTGGCACGGAATAAGCAGCATGGATAAAGATTTCACATCAACGCCACGTCCGACGTTTAAAAGAACGTTGAGGCGAAACAGCATGATAAGCGTCATTATTACCATGACGTTAATATGGCTGTTGCTCTGTTTTGCTTCCGTCGTGACGTTAAAACAATACGCGCAAAAGAATCTCGAATTAACCGGCGCCACAATGAGCCACAGCCTGGAAGCCTCGCTGGTTTTCAACGACTCGCTGGCGGCCAACGAAACGCTTGCCGCCCTGGGCAAACAGGGGCAGTTTGCCGCGGCGGAGGTGATTAACGCGCATAAAAAGCGGTTCGCCTACTGGTCCTGGAACCCGGAGGATAACAACGACACGCTGGGCGCGCTGGTCAGTCGCTGGCTTTTCCCCGTACCGGTTGCGCAGCCCATCATGCATAACGGCTTAACGATCGGCGAAATCCGCCTTACCGCACGCGACAGTTTGATCAGCCATTTCATCTGGACGTCGTTTGCCGTACTGACCGGCTGCATTCTCTTTGCCGCCGTCGTCGCGCTCATCATAACCCAGTCTTTGCATCGTGGAATGGTCACGGCCCTGCAGAACATTACCGACGTCGTGCATGACGTACGCACGAACCGCAACTTCTCCCGTCGGGTGAAAGACGGCCGTATCGAAGAATTTCACCAGTTTGGCGAGGACTTCAACAGTCTTCTGGACGAAATGGAAGAGTGGCAACTGAAGCTTCAGGCGAAGAACGCTCAGCTGTTGCGGACCGCCATGCACGACCCGCTTACCGGTCTTGCCAACCGCGCGGCGTTTCGTAACAGCATTGCGGCATTAATGAACGACCCTTCAGCCAGAACAAACTCGGCCCTGCTCTTCCTCGACGGTGATAATTTTAAGTTTATTAACGATACCTGGGGACACGCGGCAGGAGACTGTGTGCTGATCGAAGTCGCCAGCAGGATGATGGAGTTTGGCGACAAACGTCATCAGTCTTACCGTCTTGGCGGAGACGAATTTGCCATGGTGCTGTACGGCGTTCACTCCGAGCTTGAGGTTCAACACATTTGTGCTGCGCTTTCGCAGCAGTTTATCCGTCCGTTTGATCTTCATAACGGACAAAAAGCATCAATGTCACTCAGCATTGGCTTTGCTCTGGCGTGGGAAAATGCTTCCGTGGAAGCATTACTGGAGAGGGCTGACCGCAATATGTACCAGGTTAAAAACCAGCGTACGAAAACAATAAGTTAGAAAGGATACACTATGTTAAAACGTTACTTCGCGCCGTTAGTACTGGCCTCACTGGTTCTGGCAGGCTGTCAGTCGCCGCCGGAAGGCAAATTCACTCCTGAGCAAATTGCGGCGATGAAGTCTTACGGTTTTAACGAACTGAACGGTGACTGGTCGCTTGGCATGTCGGACACCATCCTGTTTGATAAAAATGACGCCCGACTGCGCCCGGAAAGTGAAACGCAGATCCAGTCCATGGCCTCTCGCCTGGCCGAAACCGGCCTGAACCACGCGCGAATGGACGGTCACACGGATAACTACGGGGAAGAAAGCTACAACGAAGCGCTGTCGTTAAAACGCGCCAACGCCGTGGCCGACGCCTGGGCGAAGGGGGCAAATATCCCGCGCAGCAATCTCACCACGCGGGGATTAGGTCAAAAATACCCTGTTGCGAGCAACAGTACCCCGCAAGGGCGCGCTGAAAACCGCCGCGTCGCAGTGG
Organism: Enterobacter sp. BNK-22; assembly: GCF_048684805.1. Taxonomy (NCBI): domain Bacteria; kingdom Pseudomonadati; phylum Pseudomonadota; class Gammaproteobacteria; order Enterobacterales; family Enterobacteriaceae; genus Enterobacter; species Enterobacter sp. BNK-22. The sequence goes on along the minus strand of NZ_JBLQTT010000001.1, from coordinate 4,686,473 downwards.
TGATCAGCACGCCATAGGGTTATTTAGCGGATGATTCGGCGAGCGTCACTCGGGTTGCCGCTCGCCAGCGCAGCCAGTCCACCAAAACAAACAGCGCCAGACTCACGCCCATAACGGGCAAGCACAGCCCCAGCAGCAGGCTAACCATCGCAGTAACGCCTCTTCCCCATCCTGACAGCGCCAGCCAGCTCTGGCACAGCGTCTGTACCGGGCTCACTGCCGATTGCGCAGGACGACGCATCCACCACATCCGGTATCCCCAGATGATGAGCACGCACAGGGCGAGGCCGAACGCCACGAGCAGCAGCTGATTTGCCAGGCCGAATAAGATCCCCATATGGAAATCCACGCCCCAGCGGGTCAGTTTTGCCATTAACGGAAAATCCTCGAATCGGGTTCTGTCCAGGATCTGCATCGTATGGGGATCTACCGCAACGGCGTCCACCTGGGTCGGCCAGCTGCGATCGATTTCCGTCACGGTCCAGGCACGATCCCTCGTTTTCGCCGGGCGGATCTCCAGCTTGCTGGCATCAATCCCCGCGTGACGCGCCGCGCTTAACACCCCGTCAAACAGCGTCAAATCCATCGCCATTTCCGGCATCATCATCCCACCGTGATGACCACGGTGTTCGGCATGTTCATCCACGATCTCATGTTGGCCGGAAAGCGTCGTGTTCACCTGCGGGGTGAGCCAGTTCATCTCTGCACGCAGCTTATCCACGTTCCCGCCAGCCCACTGGGACCAGGTCAGGCCGGTTGCCGAGAACAGCAGCATTCCTCCCAGCAGAACCCAGCCCAGCGTCACGTGCACCCGACGCCGGTTCTGGAAGCGATTGTTGATCCGTCGTTTGGGTCGGGTATAAAACCACAGGGCAATACCGCCCAGCGCGGCAACCCACATCCACGAGGCCGCAAGCTCGCTGTAGAGGCGCCCAATGTCGCCCAGCATCAGGGACGTATGCAGGTAATCAATAGTCTGACGCAGGGGTAAAATCCCGCTGGTGCCGTATACCGTCAGATCTCCCAGCACCGCCAGACTCACCGGATCGATAAAGATAGCCCGGTTCTCCGATGGCCCAAGTTTCGGGTCAGCGAACATCACGCGGGTGGTTTCGCCCGCAACCAGCCCCGGACGAACGGCGTGCAAACGTAAATCTGATCCAACGGTTTTTTCCGCCACGGCGATTTGTTCCGCCAGAGGCTGCGGCTCGCCCACGGAATCCGCGTGGAGCGCGTGCCGGTAGAGTGCGTTTTCCAGCTGTGGGGTCGCCACATACAGCGTCCCTGTCAGCGCGGCGAAGAAGATAAACGGGCCGACAAACAGCCCAACGTAGAAATGAAGGCGACGCAGCAGGTTTCCCCATGCCGCGCGCGAGGTGCAGGTAGTCATACTTTTCCTTTTAAGGCAAAAAGTTATCGATATTTTTTATTGGGAAAAAGCAGACTGCCGCGGCGGCGCGCGGGTATCAGGGTAAAGCCAGGGGAAAAAGTGCCAGTGGTTGACCGCCTGACGCGGCGGCTTAATGCGAAGCCTCTGCAGCACCAGGCTGAGCAGGACGATGAGCGCCAGCATCACGCCAGGGACATGCGCTAACAGCACGCAGTAGCCGCAGGCTTCCGCATGGTCGACAGGCATCGTGTGCGGCATATCGCCGTGATGCTCGTCCATCGACATCATGCTCATCTCATGATGCATGCCCGGCATGGCGCTCATGGGATCTTTCTGCAGCGAAACGGAGATAAGGGGTGCTACCACGATCAGCAGGATCGCGAACAGCGCGGCCAATGCCGCTGCGCGTTTCCGGTCAGGCTGATGCAGTACGTTATCCACTTTCCCTCCATTCAAGAGGCAAGCATTGTAAATGATTTATGACGAAAGGGTTAACGCGAGAGGTGCGATGGGATAAAAAAAGGGCCAGCCTTTCGGCCAGCCCTTTCTAACAGGATGTCGCTTAAGCGAATCTTAGTTCAGACGCTCTTTAATACGAGCAGACTTACCAGTACGCTCACGCAGGTAGTACAGTTTAGCTTTACGTACAGCACCACGACGTTTAACAGCAATGCTGTCAACTACCGGAGAGTGAGTCTGGAAGACACGCTCAACGCCTTCGCCGTTGGAAATTTTACGAACAGTGAATGCAGAGTGCAGACCGCGGTTACGAATAGCGATAACCACGCCCTCGAATGCCTGCAGACGTTTTTTGGAACCTTCAACAACCCATACTTTCACTTCCACGGTGTCACCTGGACGGAAGGAAGGTACGTCCTGCTTCATCTGCTCTTGTTCAAGTTGCTTAATAATGTTGCTCATAATTTAATCTCTTATCCTGGGTAAACTGATATTCGGGAGCGTATTACGCATTCCCATCATGTTCATGCTGCTGTTGCGCGTGTTCAGTTTTGAACTCGGCCAGCAACTTTGCTTGCTCTTCAGTCAGAGCCAGGTTTTCCAGAAGTTCAGGTCTTCTAAGCCAGGTTCGGCCCAGCGACTGCTTCAAACGCCAGCGACGTATCTCGGCATGGTTTCCAGACAGTAACACTGCCGGGACCTCCATCCCTTCTAACACTTCAGGACGAGTATAGTGTGGACAGTCCAGCAACCCATCGGCAAAGGAATCTTCCGTTGCCGAAGCTTCATGGCCCAGAACACCCGGAATAAACCGGGCGACGGAGTCAATCAGCGTCATTGCCGGTAACTCACCACCGCTGAGAACGTAATCGCCGATAGACCATTCTTCGTCAATCTCGGTTTGAATTACGCGCTCATCTATCCCTTCGTAGCGCCCACAGACCAGAATCAGCTTTTGATTCGTCGCCAGTTCGCTCACGCCCGCTTGATCAAGCTTGCGTCCCTGAGGTGACAGATAAATCACCTTTGCGCCTTCACCTGCCGCGGCTTTTGCTGTGTGAATGGCGTCCCGTAAGGGTTGCACCATCATTAGCATCCCCGGTCCGCCGCCGTAAGGACGATCGTCCACGGTACGGTGCCGGTCATGAGTAAAGTCACGAGGACTCCAGCTCTGGATGCTCAGCAGGCCATTCTTTACTGCCCGGCCAGTTACCCCGTAATCGGTAATCGCGCGGAACATTTCAGGAAACAGGCTAATTATGCCAATCCACATAGCGCCGTCTTTTACCGTTTATCCGGAGAATTTAAAAACCAGGATCCCAATCTACTTCAATGGTTTGAGTAGTGAGATCGACTTTCTTGATAACCTGTCCATCGAGGAACGGGACCAACCGCTCCTTGATGCCAAATGCATCTTTCAGGTTTGCCTTAATGACGAGAACGTCATTTGACCCGGTTTCCATCATATCGATGACTTTCCCCAGGCTGTAGCCTTCGGTAGTGACTACCTGGCAACCCATAAGGTCTTTCCAGTAGTAGTCGCCCTCTTCCAGCTGTGGCAACTGCGACGAATCCACGACAATTTCACAATTAGTCAGCGCATTCGCGGCATCACGATCGTCAACGCCTTTCAGCTTGATGATGATGTCCTGATTGTGGTGACGCCAGCTTTCCAGCTCGACCTCTTCCCACTTACCGCCTTTCTGGATAAACCAGGGCTGGTAATCAAAAATGCTATCAGCGTCTTCAGTGGAGGAAAACACTCTGAGCCAACCACGGATACCGTAGCAAGAACCCATTTTTCCCAATACGATCGGTTCAACAGGTGCTTTATTGCTCATCATGACCACCGTGACAGATTAAGCTGCTTTGTTTGCTGCTTTGATCAGCGTAGCAACGCGATCGGAAACAGTAGCGCCCTGGCCAACCCAGTGAGCGATACGATCCAGATCCAGACGAGTTTCTTCTTCTGCGCCAGCGGCCAGTGGGTTGAAGAAACCAACGCGCTCGATGAAGCGACCGTTGCGTGCATTACGGCTGTCAGTCACAACAACCTGGTAGAACGGACGCTTTTTAGCGCCGTGACGTGCTAAACGAATAGTTACCATAACATCCTCTTGTGTGAATAAAACAACCGGGCCCCATCGAGGAACGGAGCCCGGGTGTCATATTAAAAGCCCGAAAATTTTACTCATTTTCGGGCAAAAAGCAATCTCAAAAGCGATTAACGCCCTGGAAAACCGGGAGGCATCATCCCTTTCATGCCGCGCATCATCTTCGCCATGCCGCCTTTCTTCATTTTCTTCATCATGCGCTGCATGTCGTCGAACTGTTTCAGAAGGCGGTTAACGTCCTGCACCTGCATGCCGCAACCGGCTGCGATACGGCGTTTACGGGAACCTTTGATGATGTCCGGGTTAGCGCGTTCTTTCAGCGTCATTGAGTTGATGATCGCCTCCATACGCACCAGCACCTTGTCATCCATCTGCGCTTTCACGTTGTCAGGGATCTGGCCCATGCCCGGCAGTTTGCCCATCAGGCTGGCCATGCCGCCCATGTTTTTCATCTGACGCAGCTGCTCAAGGAAGTCGGTGAGATCGAAACCGTCGCCTTTTTTCAGCTTGCTGGCCAGCTTCTCGGCCTGCGCGCGGTCAACCTTGCTCTCGATATCTTCGATCAGCGACAGCACGTCGCCCATGCCAAGAATACGAGAGGCAATACGATCCGGGTGGAACGGCTCCAGCGCTTCGGTTTTTTCGCCCACGCCAAGGAACTTGATCGGCTTGCCGGTAATGTGGCGAATCGAAAGGGCCGCACCGCCGCGGGCGTCACCGTCCACCTTGGTCAGCACCACGCCGGTTAACGGCAGCGCTTCGTTAAACGCTTTCGCGGTATTCGCCGCATCCTGACCGGTCATGGCGTCGACAACAAACAGGGTCTCTACCGGGTTGATAGAGGCATGCACCTGCTTGATTTCGTCCATCATCGCTTCATCAACGTGCAGACGACCGGCGGTATCCACCAGCAGCACGTCGTAGAATTTCAGCTTCGCCTCTTTCAGCGCGGCGTTAACGATGTCGACAGGCTTCTGTGCCACATCGGACGGGAAGAAATCCACGCCAACCTGCTCTGCCAGGGTTTCCAGCTGCTTGATCGCCGCCGGGCGATAGACGTCCGCAGAGACCACCAGCACTTTTTTCTTGTGCTTTTCGCGCAGGAATTTACCCAGCTTACCGACGCTGGTGGTTTTACCCGCACCCTGCAGGCCCGCCATCAGCACCACGGCCGGAGGCTGAGCGGCCAGGTTAAGCACCTGGTTCTCTTCGCCCATCGCCGAAACCAGTTCATTACGAACGATTTTGACGAACTCCTGACCCGGGGTCAGGCTCTTGTTAACTTCATGACCAACCGCCTTCTCTTTTACGCGGTTGATAAAATCACGAACAACCGGCAACGCGACGTCTGCTTCCAGCAGCGCCATGCGCACTTCGCGCAGCGTTTCCTTGATGTTATCTTCAGTAAGGCGTCCGCGGCCGCTGATGTTGCGCAGCGTGCGCGACAAACGATCGGTTAAATTATCAAACATTGTCTCTCGCCTGAGTAGAAACGTTGGGCCGCCATGAGCGACACATACACAGAATTTTGCCGGAGTATAACATGAAGGCGCCTTTGTTGTTATGCAACGGTTGGAGCAGGCGTCACGTAACGTTATACTGCTTCTCTTTCTTATTAAGACAACTGTCGATGCCTATATGCCTGTTTTCGCACTGATCGCCCTTGTTGCCTACTCTGTCAGCCTCGCGCTGATCGTTCCCGGACTGCTGCAAAAAAACAGCGGCTGGCGGCGCATGGCTATTCTTTCTGCGGTCATCGCACTGATTAGCCACGCCTTTGCGCTGGAATCACGCATCATCCCCGGCGACGGCAGCGTGCAAAACTTGAGCGTCCTCAACGTCGGCTCGCTGGTCAGCCTGATGATCTGTACGGTAATGACCATCGTCGCGTCTAAAAATCGCGGCTGGCTGCTGCTGCCGATTGTCTACACCTTCGCGCTGATCAATCTGGCCCTCGCCACCTTTATGCCTAATGAGTTCATTACGCATCTGGAGGCTACCCCGGGGATGCTGGTGCATATCGGCCTGTCGCTCTTTGCCTACGCGACGCTGATTATCGCCGCGCTTTACGCCATGCAGCTCGCCTGGATTGACTACCAGCTGAAAAACAAAAAGCTGGCCTTTAACCATGAAATGCCGCCGCTGATGGTCATTGAGCGTAAGATGTTCCATATCACCCAGGTGGGGGTGGTGCTGCTGACGCTCACGCTCTGCACGGGCCTGTTTTACATGAAGAACCTGTTCAGCGTGGAGAATATCGATAAAGCAGTGCTCTCCATCATCGCGTGGTTTGTCTATATTGTCCTGTTATGGGGCCATTATCATGAAGGCTGGCGCGGTCGTCGCGTGGTCTGGTTCAACGTCGCGGGTGCGGGCATTCTCACCCTTGCCTATTTTGGCAGCCGCTTCATACAGCAATTTGCTGGCTAAGAAACAAAGGAGTTCCCCCTGGAACACATCTCTACCACCACGCTGATCGTTACGCTGATCGTCATGGTGGTCATCTCCGCCTATTTCTCCGGCTCGGAAACCGGCATGATGACCCTGAACCGCTACCGGTTACGTCATCGTGCCAAACAGGGTAACCGCGCCGCCCGTCGCGTTGAAAAACTGCTCCGCAAGCCGGATCGCCTGATTAGCCTGGTGCTTATCGGCAACAACCTCGTCAACATTCTGGCCTCCGCCCTCGGCACCATCGTCGGGATGCGCCTGTACGGTAACGCCGGGGTGGCGATTGCCACCGGCGTGCTGACGTTCGTGGTGCTGGTGTTTGCCGAAGTGCTGCCGAAAACCATCGCCGCGCTTTACCCGGAGAAGGTTGCCTACCCGAGCAGCTTCCTGCTGGCACCGCTGCAGATCCTGATGATGCCGTTGGTCTGGCTGCTGAACATGGTGACGCGCGTCCTGATGCGGATGGTGGGAATCAAAGCCGACGTCACTATCAGCAGCGCACTCAGCAAAGAGGAATTGCGCACCATCGTGAATGAATCCCGCTCACAGATTTCCCGGCGCAATCAGGACATGCTCCTGTCGGTGCTGGATCTGGAAAAGGTGAGCGTGAACGACATCATGGTGCCGCGTAACGAAATCGTCGGTATCGACATTAATGACGACTGGAAAGCCATCGTTCGCCAGCTGACGCACTCTCCGCACGGGCGCATTGTGCTGTACCGCGACTCGCTGGATGACGCCATCAGCATGCTCCGCGTGCGCGAAGCCTACCGTCTGATGACCGAGAAAAAAGAGTTCACCAAAGAGGTGATGCTGCGCGCCGCCGACGAGATTTACTACGTGCCGGAAGGAACGCCGCTCAGCACGCAGCTGGTGAAATTCCAGCGCAACAAGAAGAAGGTCGGCCTGGTGGTCAACGAGTACGGCGATATCCAGGGGCTGGTGACGGTCGAAGATATTCTGGAAGAGATTGTCGGGGACTTTACCACCTCAATGTCACCTTCCCTCGCGGAAGAGGTCACCCCGCAAAACGACGGCTCGGTGCTGATTGACGGAAGCGCAAACATTCGTGAACTCAACAAAGCCTTTAACTGGCATTTGCCGGAAGATGAGGCTCGCACCATTAACGGGATGATTCTTGAAGCGCTGGAAGAGATCCCGGCCGCGGGCACGCGGGTGCGCATTGAGCAGTACGATATTGATATCCTGGACGTGCAGGACAATATGATCAAGCAGGTGAAAGTCCTGCCCGTTAAACCCCTGCGCGAAAGTATCGCGGAGTAAGGTTGTAGGCCGGGTAAGGCGAACGCCGCTACCCGGCACTACGGATAGCGAATTACGCTTTCGCTTTCGCCACGGTCACCATCGCCGCGCGAATGGTACGGCCGTTCAGGGTGTAACCTTTCTGCATTACGCCCAGCACTTTACCGGCTTCAATCTCTTCAGATTCAACCATCGCAATCGCCTGGTGAACGTTTGGATCCAGCGGAACGTCGGTATCGGCAATCACTTCCACGCCAAACTTACGCACCACGTCGAGCATGGATTTCAGCGTCAGTTCGATACCTTCGATCATTGCGGCGTTGTCCGGATTCGCTTTGTCAGCCACTTCCAGCGCACGATCGAGGCTATCGATCACCGGCAGCAGTTCGTTGACGAATTTCTCCAGCGCAAATTTATGCGCCTTTTCAACGTCCTGCTCGGTACGGCGACGCAGGTTTTCCATTTCCGCCTTGATGCGCAGAACACCATCGCGTTCGCGATTCTGTGCTTCTACTAGCTGGGCTTCCAGATTCGCAATTTTTTCATCGCGCGGGTCCACCTGCTCAGCAGATGCGTCTGGCTCTACAGCCTCAACTTCATCGTGCTGTTCCGTGATAATTTCTTCAGGGGCTTGCCCCTCAGGCGTTTTCTGTTCTTTACTACTCATGAATTTCTCCGCGTTTTTCTGCATTCATCTCGCTAACTTCGCTTATTATGGGGATCAGTTTCCGGGATTCAAGGGAACAAGACAGATTGTCATCATTCATCAGGCACAAGGACCTCCAGAAAATGAATAATCATTTCAGGTGTATTGGGATCGTCGGGCATCCGCGTCACCCTACCGCACTAACGACACATGAAATGTTGTATCGCTGGTTGTGTAGCAAAGGCTATGAAGTGATGGTCGAGCAGCAGATTGCCCAGGAGCTGCAGTTGAAGAGCGTCAAAACCGGCACGCTGGCGGAAATTGGCCAACAGGCCGATCTCGCGGTGGTGGTGGGCGGCGACGGCAACATGCTCGGCGCGGCCCGCACGCTGGCGCGTTATGACATCAAGGTCATCGGTATCAACCGTGGCAATCTCGGTTTTTTAACCGACCTCGACCCGGACAATGCGCAGCAGCAGCTGGCCGACGTGCTGGAAGGCCACTATATCAGTGAAAAACGCTTTTTACTGGAAGCGCAGGTCTGCCAGCAGGACTGCCAGAAGCGCATCAGCACCGCGATTAACGAGGTGGTCCTTCACCCCGGTAAAGTGGCGCACATGATTGAGTTCGAAGTCTATATCGACGAAATCTTTGCCTTCTCCCAGCGTTCTGACGGGCTGATTATCTCGACACCGACCGGCTCAACCGCCTACTCGCTGTCTGCCGGCGGCCCGATCCTGACCCCCTCTCTGGACGCCATTACCCTGGTGCCGATGTTCCCGCACACGCTCTCCGCCCGTCCGCTGGTCATCAACGGCGACAGCACGATCCGTCTGCGCTTCTCGCACCGCCGTAACGACCTGGAGATCAGCTGCGACAGCCAGATAGCGCTGCCGATCCAGGAAGGTGAAGATGTGCTTATTCGCCGGTGTGATTACCACCTGAATTTGATTCATCCGAAAGATTACAGCTATTTCAATACATTAAGTTCGAAGCTTGGCTGGTCAAAAAAATTGTTCTGATTTTGCATCCAGGACTTTACTGTATATAAAACCAGTTTATACTGTATGAAAACACAGTTATGGTTTTTCATACAGGAAAACAATTATGCTGGCACAACTGACCATCAGCAACTTTGCCATTGTTCGTGAGCTTGAGATCGATTTCCACAGCGGCATGACGGCGATCACCGGGGAAACCGGTGCGGGTAAATCCATTGCCATTGATGCCCTCGGCTTGTGCCTTGGCGGCCGCGCCGAGGGCGACATGGTACGCATGGGCGCAAACCGTGCCGACCTGTGCGCCCGCTTCTCCCTGAAAGACACCCCTGCTGCCCAGCGCTGGCTGGAGCAGAATCAGCTTGAAGATGGACGTGAGTGTTTACTTCGCCGCGTGATCAGCAGCGATGGCCGCTCACGCGGCTTTATCAACGGCACGGCGGTCCCGCTCTCCCAGCTTCGTGAACTCGGCCAGCTGCTTATCCAGATCCACGGCCAGCACGCGCATCAGCAACTCGTTAAACCCGAACAGCAGAAAGCGCTGCTGGATGGCTATGCGGGTGAGTACGCGCTTACTCAGCTTATGGCGGAGCACTATCGCCAGTGGCATCAGAGTTGCCGCGAGCTCGCTCAGCACCAGCAGCAAAGCCAGGAGCGCGCCGCCCGTGCGGAGTTGCTGGAATACCAGCTCAAAGAGCTGAACGAATTTAACCCGCAGGCGGGTGAGTTTGAGCAAATCGACGAAGAGTACAAACGCCTGGCGAACAGCGGCCACCTGCTCTCAACCAGTCAGAATGCGCTCAACCTGCTGGCGGATGGCGAAGACGTGAACCTGCAGAGCCAGCTGTATAACGTCCGTCAGCTGCTTACCGAACTGGTCGGTATGGATAGCAAACTGTCTGGCGTCCTGGATATGCTGGAAGAGGCGGCCATTCAGATCTCTGAAGCCGGTGACGAACTGCGCCACTACTGTGAGCGTCTGGATCTCGACCCGAACCGTCTGTTTGAGCTGGAACAGCGTATCTCCCGTCAGATCTCTCTGGCGCGCAAGCACCACGTTACGCCGGAAGAGCTGCCGGGCTACTATCAGTCTCTGCTGGACGAGCAGCAGCAGCTTGACGATCAGGCTGACTCGCTGGAAACCCTCTCTCTGGCGGTGAGCCTGCACCATGAACAGGCGCTGGCGACAGCGCAAAAGCTGCATGAAATTCGTCAGCACTATGCTCAGGAGTTAAGCCAGCACATTACCGACAGCATGCACACGCTGGCGATGCCGCACGGCGTCTTCACCATTGACGTTCGCTTTGAAGAGAATCACCTGACGGCGGAAGGTGCGGATCGCATCGAATTCCGCGTCACCACCAACCCGGGGCAGCCGCTGCAGGCGATTTCCAAAGTGGCCTCCGGCGGTGAACTGTCGCGTATTGCGCTGGCGATTCAGGTGATCACCGCGCGTAAAATGGACACCCCGGCGCTGATTTTCGATGAAGTGGATGTCGGCATCAGCGGCCCGACGGCGGCGGTGGTGGGTAAACTGCTGCGCCAGCTCGGCGAATCCACGCAGGTGATGTGTGTCACCCACCTGCCGCAGGTCGCGGGCTGCGGTCATCATCACTTTATCGTCAGCAAAGAAACCGACGGTGAAATGACCGAAACGCACATGAAGCCGCTGGATAAACGTGCGCGTCTGCAGGAGCTGGCACGCCTGCTCGGCGGCAGCGAAGTCACACGTAACACGCTCGCGAACGCGAAAGAACTGCTGGCGGCATAAACTTTTTCGGGATCTCAGGGTCATACAGAACAACAAAAACGCCGCCAGACCGGTTTCAAAGTGGGGCAAGGTCTATTATCATCGGCATATTACATATGAGCCGCGTTCTGCTCGGGCCCGAAAAGGAATCAAATCACTATGCGTTGTAAAATGCTGACCGCTGCCGCAGCGGTTCTTCTGATGTTGACCGCAGGCTGTTCCACTCTGGAGAAAGTGGTTTACCGTCCTGACATCAACCAGGGGAACTACCTTACCCCTAACGATGTGTCCAAAATCCGCGTGGGGATGACACAACAGCAGGTCGCTTATGCACTGGGAACCCCGATGATGTCCGATCCGTTCGGCACTAACACCTGGTTCTATGTATTCCGTCAGAAGCCGGGCCATGAAGATGCGACCCAGCAGACCCTGACGCTGACCTTCAGCAGCGCCGGTGTGTTGACCAACATCGACAACAAGCCTGCCCTGACCAAATAATCCGGTGTCAGAAAAGCAAAAAGGTGCTCATTGAGCACCTTTTTTGTTTTGTGTTGATCCCCTCGCCCCTTTGGGGAGAGGGTCAGGGTGAGGGGAAGAAAGCGCTATTTACTGGCCTTCTCCGCGCGCTGACGACGCAGCTCTTTCGGGTCGGCAATCAGCGGACGATAAATCTCCACCCGGTCGCCCTCTTTCAGCACATCGCCGAGCTTCACCGGACGGCTGTAAATCCCGACCTTATTCTTCGCCAGGTCGATATCGCTGCGAAGCTCGAGGATGCCGGAAGCACGGATAGCCGCCTCAACGGTCGCCCCCTCTTCCAGCGTCACGCGCTGCAGATACTGCTTCTCCGGCAGCGCGTACACCACTTCTACACCAATCTTATGCGACACTGTAAACCTCTTTGGCGCGGGTGGTGAACGCCTGAACCATATTCGATGCCAGCTCTTTAAAGATGCGGCCAAACGCCAGCTCAATCAGCTTATTGGTGAACTCGAAGTCCAGATGGAACTCAATGCGGCAGGCGTCAGCGCTCAGCGGCGTAAACTTCCAGCCCCCCATCAGGGTCTTAAAGGGACCATCCACCAGATGCATCAAAATACTCTGATTGCTCGTCAGCGTATTACGGGTGGTGAACGTCTTGCTGATCCCCGCTTTGGAGACATCCACCGCAGCGGTCATCTGCGTCGGACCGGACTCCAGAACGCGGCTCCCGGTGCATCCCGGAATAAACTCTGGATAAGACTGAACATCGTTCACTAACTGATACATTTGTTCCGCGCTGTAAGGCACAAGCGCAGTACGGCTAATCTGAGGCATAGCATTTCCCATGGTCACACAACGGACAAATAATAACATTTATCACCTGTTAAAAAAACGCTAAGCCTCATCTCGTGCTAAGATAGCGCGTTAGACCTCACAGGACGCAATGAGGTGACTTTTTGAAATCAGATTACCGACGGCTTTACGACACCTATGACGAAGAAAAAAGCACATAAACCAGGCTCGGCGACCATTGCGCTCAACAAGCGTGCTCGCCACGAGTATTTCATTGAAGAAGAATTCGAAGCTGGCCTTGCGTTGCAGGGCTGGGAAGTAAAATCGCTACGCGCCGGGAAAGCCAACATTGGCGATAGCTACGTGATCCTGAAAGATGGCGAAGCCTTCCTGTTCGGCGCGAACTTTACGCCGCTGACCGTCGCCTCTTCACACTACGTGTGTGACCCAACGCGCACGCGCAAATTGCTGCTGAACAAGCGTGAGCTGGAATCCCTCTACGGACGTATCAACCGCGAAGGTTTCACCGTGGTCGCCCTGTCGCTGTACTGGAAAAACGCCTGGTGCAAAGTGAAAATTGGTGTCGCGAAGGGTAAAAAACAGCACGACAAGCGTACTGACCTGAAAGAGCGCGAATGGCAGTTGGACAAAGCGCGCATCATGAAAAACGCAGGGCGTTGATTCTGCACACTTATTGTACTATTCAATAAGTTAGCGTTCCGGGCTGGTATCCAGGAAGTGAAATCTGGTATACTCAGTTCAACACTATTGGGGCTGATTCTGGATTCGACGGGATTTGCGAAACCCAAGGTGCATGCCGAGGGGCGGTTTGCCTCGTTAAAAGCCGCAAAAAAATAGTCGCAAACGACGAAAACTACGCTTTAGCAGCTTAATAACCTGCTCTGAGCCCTCTCTCCCTAGCTTCCGCTCTTAAGACGGGGATCAAAGAGAGGTCAAACCCAAAAGAGATCGCGTGGAAGCCCTGCCTGGGGTTGAAGCGTTAAAACTAATCAGGCTAGTTCGTTAGTGGCGTGTCTGTCCGCAGCTGGCGTGCGAATGTAAAGACAAACTAAGCATGTAGTACCGAGGATGTAGAAATTTCGGACGCGGGTTCAACTCCCGCCAGCTCCACCAATTAAAACAAGGGGTTACGTGAAAGCGTAACCCCTTTTTTTGTCCATGCCCACTTTACGTCCACCAAGCTTAAGGATGAAATGCAGATGGCCACAAAATACCAAACCGAACTGGCTCTAAAAGCGTTGCTCACTGAACTGCATCGCACAGGCCAAGACCTATACACGTTCGTTGACGAAGCGATTTTGCAAATGCATAAAGAAAAACTATTCGTAAAAGAAGATACGATTAGAGAAAGAGGTGGGGCGGAGGACGCACTCTTTGCATGTGTTGAGGCGCTAGCTGGAAGTCGAACTTACGTGAAACCCGGAGACATCGAAGATTTCTAATCTTCGCTAAACCCATCTACTCAGCCGTAAATGGGTTTTTTGTTGTAAAAATTCACACCCCATTAAAATCAACAGGTTAAAGCACATTCATCGACTGTATAGCGACAAAATGGCGGCAGATTTCGTTTTTGATGACTTTTCTGTTTTACAGATAGTAAAGTTGAAGGTATTTGCTTGTCCGATACACAAGATCATTGTGTCTAGGATTGGATGGCGGCTAACTGAAGTTTTTTACTCTGCGCACCGCAAGCTAGCCCATGCTTGATTTTCAAGCATGGGCTTTGTTTAATGAATACTTACGTTTTAACTTATCAAGCCTGACAATCTATTTAAAATTATATCAGCCCTCTGTTCAAGAAATGCTGAATAATCATTTGTATCGAAGATATCCTCATCTAATGGGATAGCATTACTTTCGAGAATGGCCTCTTTTTTTTGTTTATGTATGATACTGTGGAAATAATCTGATGGTTCTTTACTAGATATTTTCTTATTAGAAGCAGATGATAAGAAACAAAAGTTGGCTATGGAGAAAATTTCGTTAGTCGAATGACCAATGCGTTTTAGATATGCATTAGGGAAGATATGGTGATATTCCTTTCTATTATATGATGACAACGCTTTTCCAACATCTATTCTTGAACCGGTAACAAGGTCAATAGGAGAAAGTGTTGATAACAATAACAGTACGCTGCGAGTTAGTGGGTTTGCTTTCGAGAATTTGGTATCAATAATTTCTTTAGGTGTACAACTGACAGTATATCTTTTCAGTACAGAGTAATCCCCATCTATCATTGCATCAAAACTTGAAATATCAGAGTCCATTTTTGCTGTAGTTTGTCCTGATGAATAACGATCAGAGAATGATGTAATCCAAAAGTATTTTTTAGCAGCATCCAATAGGTCAGCAGATGGTTTTTTGTCCTTATAGTACATTCTTCCCAATGGGATAAGTTGCTGATGATAAGGTAGGAAGTCGATATTTTTACATTGTATTTCTGTGGCAAGGAAATCAACTACCTTCCTCATTGCCTCCTTAACATCATCCCATTTATCTCTTACTTTATCACCCGTTAGTCTCAAGATATTTTCTGTTTTAGTTGAGCCTATAAGCATACCAGAAATCACCTGAAGTATCAGTCTATTATCTATATTCCCAAAACCTTTATCTTCAAGTTCCTCCACAAGTTCATCAATTGAATCAATTAAATGAAAATCATTTGTCCAGGTCCAAGCTGTCATCAAATCTAAGGTATTTAGCTTAGTCCCCGTGTTATTAATACGTTCAAATATCACCCCAACCTCTTCTTTTGTTCTGTTTTTTATTTGAACTACTGGCACCTCATAATTTAAAAATTTAGATGATAAAGATTTCGCATCTTGATGGAATGTAGAATCCATACCAATTAATTGATCAACTAATTTCAATGGATCAATAATATTTCTCAAGAGAATACAAGTTTTAAAATCGGTTACTTCACCTTTACTTAAGAAACGCTTATTTTTAAAGTCATAATAAATTTCAAATATATCTAATGATGGATTATATTTTGCGTTTGATGCATCTTGCTGAGTATCACCACTAAAGACGCCATAAATGGAAGAAAGGCGTTGCTGTCCATCAAGAACATAATTGACTGGCCAGTTTTCACCACGATCAGGAAGTAAATAACCAGCAATATTTCTTGTTGAACGCAACTTTTCTTTTTCATTGGCTTCCCATAAAAGGATGCTTCCTATAGGAAAGTCATTAGCAATACTTTGCATCAAGTCGATAATTTGATTTTGCTTCCATACATATCCGCGCTGGAAAGCAGGTATTTTAATTTCACCTTCATTTACTCTATTAACGAGTTTATCTATTTTGAGTGAAGATGTATTGAGCTCAGGTTTTTTAAATTTATTATCTCGCATACATAAGCCTTATAACTTGAGTTAGATTATCACACTATTATAATGAAATTGATAAATATTATACCATTACGCTAAAATTATAATTATCACATTTGTATCAACAACACAATTTTAAAACACAAAGTCATATATTAGCATGCTCATAATTACCACTGAACAATATCATGCTCAATTATTGATATCGGTCCAATTTTCCGACAGAGAGGTAGGGAAAGCTTTTCAGTAGCTCATATTTTTTGATTCGTGTGCAAAGCTCATCCTGCCTGACTTTGTGAATGGTATGTCGATCAATCGTGGCTCAAAAAATCATGAGACACTGCAACAAAAAAAACAAATAAACCTTAAAAAACAAAAATATATGTTTATTTAAAATTTATTAACGATCCACAAAAATGAAATACACTGAAATTCTTTTCAATCTTTTCAGTTTCGGTTTTCCGCAAAGCCGCCAGCACTGGCGCGGTCTGGCGGTCTGGTTTGAAGAAAAATAAAACTGAAAAATTTTTATGATCCAAAAACCGCAGGCGGGTGCGGTGTAGCGCCGTTTTGGTCTGCGATGTAATTCTTTTGTCGGGCTGAGAATTCGCCAGCGCTTCAGCACTGAAAAGATCTCTTAGATGGGTGGCGTGGTTAGTACATGGGGAATGCGTGGCGTGCTGCGCGTCCTGCGGCCTTTGGTGTGACACCCCCGCAAAGGAATAATGAAAGGGTTATACCCTACAGGGGAAACAGGGCATAAAAAAACCCGCACGGGGCGGGTTCGCTTGTGTCAGGCAATAATGTCCTGGTACTTTTTCCGGGTCTGCCCTGCCTTTGTTTGCGTTCGGGTAAAGTCGCTCGCGTTGGTCGGCACTCCGGTGCCCGGATGTGTATGCGCGGCGCACTGCTGCGCCAGCCATCCAGAATGCAGCGCCATTATGCATCTCATCGCCTGAGGGATACCCTGAAATTATCGCAGATTACCTCTGTACTCCTCATTCCCATAATGCTGATAAATTTGGGGATGATTTGCCAAAAATTCACTTATCCATAACCTAAACCGGACTTGTCAAATAGTTTCATAAATATAATAGGGAGCCGTAGCCCCCTATTATACTTCTATCTAGTTGTTTTTATTACGGACTCACTGTATTCGTTATAAAAATCATGTACACTTAACTTATGCGGTATAATAAGCTCATGAATTTTCTCATCAGACAACTGATGAATATCAAACCCACGAAACTCTTTGAAAAAACTCCTCACATTGTTTTTTAATGTTCTCAAACTATTTTTCTTTATTATTCTTACTTCATGAGTAAAGTCCGCATGATAAGAAAGATGACGAGTATTAATATCATAAACTTAAGACACTTCTCCCCTGGATAGAAATCATCGAACCAACCACAGTGGTTGTTCATTTGTCCAGCTTCATCTTTGTTTATTTCTTTTCTATCCTCATCAACTTCATTTTTGCATTCAAACATAATGTACTGATTATCAACATCAGCCCAAAGGTTATCAGGTCCTTTGCGTATTTCTTTATCTGGACGCTGGCATACGAAACCAATCATACCGCCTAAATCATCTAAAGCCTTCTCAAACTTCTCAGAATGGACTCCATAACTAAGATTTTCAAGGACACCATCAATATCAATCATCAAAGACTGATAGTCATCGTACGATGCCATCCATTCTTTGATTCTTTGAGTTCTGCTAGTGTTTATTTTTCCGATTTTTTTATATTCAATACCATCTCTTGGCTTGAGAAGTGAGTTGTTGTTTTGAAACGCAGATTTTTGATACTTGTTAGATTCAGCCTTACTTAAAGAATACATATATCTAGCTAAAAGTTGTAGGTACCACCCTTTTTCTCTAGGATCCTGAACATGATGATCACAGATATCTTGTATTGTCTTGCAAGCTCTATCCACATCCCCTTTAACAAAGAGTTTTTCAGCTTTATTTTCAAGCAGAATTAGATCATACAACCCTTTATTATCGACACTTTTTTTAATCTCACTCATTCTTTCAACATAAAATTGCTTCCATCCGTCATCACGAGTAGTACACTTATTTAATATATCAACAAGTATTTGAGAAGAGCTCAGGTTTTGTCCAGCCAACTCTTCTTTTGCAAAAGAAACTATCTCATTCCCAATTTCAATTTGTTGTTTTGTTTGCTCTGAAAAATATTTCTTTGTTAACGGGCTTTTAATAAATTGAACCAAATCACCGCCAACAAGAACAATAACACTATAGTCCTTCTGCCCTCTAACACTCCTTCCGAGACCTTGCTCCACTTTTTGAGCAATCTTAATATTGATTATGTCACTACTAGGCCTTACTTCTTCCTCATACCTTTCAGTCAATGTTTCAGAAAATGGTTTTGAATCGATTATTAATATCCGACAAGAATCATCAGGAAGATCGATTCCATCATATCTATTAGCGAAAACAATAGCCTCAGAATAAACCCCATTCTTTAATTTCTCGACATTACTAAACATGGTATCAGTAGTAGATACTACTGCACCAATCTTTTCAAATTGCTCTTTATTTTTAAAGCTCGGGGTTAGACAAACAGTTCCAAAAATTCTCTTATCGTAGGGCTGCAACAACCAATTTAAAATACGATCCCTTGTAAAATCATCATTAATCAATGACGGAATCAAAATCATTTTCTCGCCTGACCAAAGAAGAGTATCACTTTTCATGGGGTTTTTAACAGCATCGATATCAAAACCTAGCCCCTTGATAAAGAACGAGTCATCTTGAGTTGTAGCAGACATTAAAAATCTAAATTTTGCGTTACTAAAACTTCCAAACTTTTCGATTACAGATGTAAATGGTGATATTTCTAAATATTCACCAGAAAAGAAAGCCTGGCAACACTGTAGTGAATCCTTAATAAGCGGCCATGCATATTTTACTTTTTTATCATCTACATAATCCAATAGGATTTTTGCAACAGCATCTTTCTTTTCTATCCAAGTCCAGTAAGGCACTGCTAAAATGGTGCTCTGAGAAACACCATTTTCAATTTCTAAAAAAGAACCTTCTCCTTGATCACGTAATTCATCAGAAAATAACCCAAGAATTTTTTTAAAAAGCGAATGATCCTTTCTTACCTTTATCATCATTGAGCTTTTTATTGAATCAATACAAGCCTGAGAATCATCTAAAATGATTGACCCAACATCTACGGATTTAGCACCAAGTCCGAATACAGTTCTTCCATTGAATAATTTTTGCACATATGTAATTAATATCTTTCTGCCCGAAAGAAAATCATCAGGTAATGCTCTCGTTTCATCAATAGAACAATAGGGAATACCAAATTTCCTAGCATCATCCATAACTTGATCTGCAAGATAAATGTTAGGGCAAACATAAACACAGGGCTGATTATATTCATTCAACTTTGACTGTAGAAGAAGTAACCCTATAAGAGTCTTTCCTTCGCCTGTATGCAACTTTATAATATTATCTTTTTTATCCTTATACATCCCCCACCATTTATTTAATATTTCCAACTGTGAGGGTCTTAAAGGTCCAGCAACGCTGCGCCTATCTAAAGATTCATAAATCTCGAGTGGATTAATAACTGTGTTTCGTTCTTTTCTTTTTAGTCGCTGTGTGAAATCAATCATATCTACACCCCTAAACTTTAAATTTACCTTTTAAAATTAGTACTGAGATATGAGAGTCATAACCCAGCATATACAATTATAGACTAAGCCATTAACTAAAATATAATCAAGGAACATAAAATAGAAGAGTGATCTAGAACCAAAATTCATCATGCATTCAAATTATATAGTTGCGTTAGGTTATAATCTCAATGGTTCTCAACAAGTCATATCAAACCTGATGCTATAACTTAAGCCCAATTGCAAGTTTTAAATTCTGTGAGCGATCCGCTAAGCTGGCTTGTTAAAAACTAACTTGCTAAAAGACCTGAAAACAGGCGAGATCTAAGAAAAGCAAAATGCTAGTCTCACTGACGAAGAGACTCCTGCCGCAGCATCTCCTTCCTGCGAAAAACCTGACATTTTCTTTTAGGACCAACAATGGGACCAATTTGAAAATTGAATTGAAGATCAAAACTTATAAACAACCAGTTACACAACTAATTCAGACTCCGCCAGCCCACCAAAATTCTCCATCGGTGATTACCAGAGTCATCCGATGAAGTCCTGAGAGCCCGCACGGCGCAAGCCCTGCGGGCTTTTTTATACCCTCAATATGTCCCGCGAAGTCCGTAAAATTTCCCGGCGACACAGCAACATCACGCCATTAAACATTGTTTTTCTCATGCTCAATAAGCCATTCTTTGCGTGAAATCCCCCCTCCATAGCCTGTCATCGTGCCATCTTTTCCAATTATCCTGTGACAGGGGATCACAATCGCAATCCGGTTGGCACCGTTAGCGGCAGCGACGGCGCGCACAGCATTGGGCTTATTAAGCCGTAGTGAAATGGCCTGATAGTGTGAGGTCTGTCCATAGGGAACAGCACGCAACGCATGCCAGACGGATTGTTGAAAATCACTGCCCGGAGCATCTAAAGCCAGATCAAACTGTCGGCGCGTTCCGGCAAAATACTCGCCGATCTCTTTTACTGTCTGCCGGGTATGGCTGTTTTCGCCGGTGACGATTCTGGCGTTAAATAAACGCTGGATATCGCGAAATTCAGTTTCTAACATCCGGCGATCGGTAAACTCCAGCAGACAGACTCCCCGCTCTGTCGCGCAGACAAACATCGGTCCAAGCGTCGTGGTAAACCGGTGAATGACTATCACCTGGGTTGCCTGAGTCGGCGCTGCGCCAGTAAGCCGCTTGTAGGTATAACCAAAGCCGCTCAGCGATTCATAGCCATTGTCCAGCGCAACGTCAGTCGCCGCTCGTCCACTTTTCAGCTCCTGCAGGGCAACGTTCACCCGCTGCATTCGCTGGAAAGCCTGAAAAGTGATGCCGTGATGTTGCAGGAACCAGCGCCTTACCCGCTCCGGGCTGATGCCATGCTGACGAAGCTCCGCGTCTGCTACACGGGATTTGATATCGCGCCTGACAAGCGCAAGCGCCTGCTCAACGAATAATGGCGCGCTGTGCGCATTTTCCGCAGGTCTGCAGACTTTACAGGGACGAAAGCCGTCCGCCAGGGCAGATTTGGCATCTTTATAAAATTCGACATTTTCGCGCTTGGGCTTTCGCGCCCGGCATACCGAAATGCAGAATACGCCAGTGGTTTTGACGCCAACAAAAAACACGCCAGTGTAGTCTGAAGCACGTTCAAGTAATGCCTGATACCAGATATCACACAGATTTTTATCGGTTATTTTCATCGCCAAAAAGTCCTTCAAACGTCTGACGAGATCGGATCGCATGCATGACATCAGTCAGCGTTGACTGCATCGCTGAATGAACAAAATTGCCCATTGAAATGCGGCTTACCCCTGCCCGTTTCAGCCTGTCGAATGACGGAAGATCGGGCATACACATGACATTCAAAGGCAATCCCGTTGCCTCTGCAATGAGGCTGATGTCTTTCTCTGAGGTCAGGCAGGGAACAAAAAGGCCGTCAGCACCTGCAGCTTTGTAGCGTTGACCCCGTAATATCGTCTCCTGCAACGCGTCTTCATGCCCGAGCAGGTACGTGTCAGTCCGGATGTTCAGAAACAGGCTGTAATTTTCGCTTCTCAGCGTATCGCATACTGTTCTCAGGTTACGGGAAAAATCAGAGGCATCGTCAAGCTGACGAACCCCGTTTATGACTCGGCTGTCTTCGAGGTTAACGCCTGCGACGCCTGTCTGAGCAAGGCGCCGCAGATTGTCTGCTATCTCTTCGGCTGAATCACCATACCCTGCTTCCATGTCAACGCTCACTGGCAGGTTGCTCACAGCCTGGATCCGGGTGACCATATAAAATAGCTCATCAAATGGCATTCCCTGCCCGTCGTCATATCCCAGTGTGGACGCGATTGCCGCGCTGGACGTTCCCAGTACCTGATAGCCTGCTTTTTGCGCAGCGACAGCACTGGCGGCATCCCAGACGTTGGCGATAAGAAGAGGCACATGCTGATAGTGGCGTTCTGCAAAGTTCATATTCACACCCTCTCGATAGATTGAAAATGAATCTAAGCACTCAGGAAGAACCTCACAACCGAAATTCAGACGACCATTTTTTAGCAAACGTCGTCTGAACATGGGTGCGGAACAGACCAAAACCTTTCAGGCCCGTACTCCGGCTTTCAGCATGGCTAAGCAGACGAGGTTCTCCCACATGTTCCCCGGTGAAAGCATGGAGCAGGTGACCCAGTGTTCCGGCGAACACAATACGTTGAGCCATGATTTCGTCATAGTAGAGAGGGTCTACCACAACGACAAAATCAAGATCGGAGTATTGATCGAACCCACCATGAACAAGCGAGCCGCCAGCGAGAAGGGAGTGAATCTGCGATCATTCCACCACAATCACTACGTCCAGCCCTGACAGAGCTCATTCATCTTCTCGCTTGAGAAGCTACCCTCTCCCTTTGACCAACATCAACGACACCGCCCCTCCCCCTATGGAGAATAAAAAAACACCCCCACCCAGCGCTACGGAATAGCCGCTTAACCCGAAAGGAACTCCACCATGTACAGACCCATAACCGTCATAATATTCATTCTCCTGACCCTCGCCGCCCTCGCGGAAATAGGCTTTTTATCCTTTGGATAATCCTCAGGCGAAATACCTCTCATCAGGGCTCATTGATCTCATTACAGTTTTTTCCTAAAGCCATCCCGCTTCGCCTGTGCCATGCTGAATCATGCTCATAACCGAAACGTTAAATGAGGATATTATGAAAAAAACAATTATCGCATTATCTGCCGTTCTGCTGGCTTCCCCAGTATTTGCTGCGACCACACATGCAACTGACGATACCGTCGCTGCGGCGAACGCAAACGCCAACGAGGCGAAGCAAAAACTGCACGAAGAGCAGAACAAAGGTGAAGAGCTGAAGCTGAAACAGAAGCATGCAGCGGAAGGCAAGAGCGAGAGCCTGGGCAGCAAGGTCAGCGAAGATTCCCAGAAAGCCTGGCATAAAACCAAAGAAGGCACCGAGAAAGGGTGGGATGCCACCAAAGAAGGCGCTGAGAAAGGCTGGAACAAAACCAAAGAGGGTGCCAGCGAGCTGGAAAAGAAAGTCACTGAGTAAGTCGTTATACTCACGAAAAGGTCGCGCTTGCGGCCTTTTTTATTTCTTCGAATATAATTAGCACCTCAGGCGTTTACGCAGTGCGCACTTATCGGAGAAACCACTATGTACCGCCTTTTGGCCTTTCTGACCGTTCTGCTGTTGTGCCCTTCCCTGCATGCTGCCCCGAAAAGCTACCTTATCGATACCGATAACACCGCCATTCGGCTCTCGTGGCATGCCTTCGGCGGCATCCTCTCCTGGGCAACGTTCAGCGGCGTGACGGGTGCCGTGACGCTCAATCCGGATAACGACGTTGACGACCACATCCACGTCACCATTCCTGTGGCCACCCTGGTGGCCTCAAACACGCTGCTCACCTGGCAATTAAAAAGCGACATGTTTTTTGATGCGGAGCACTATCCGACCATCGAGTTCATCAGCTCTCGCGTGGTCGCCCAGGGCGCCGGACGGTTCAGGGTGTTCGGCACGCTGACCGTACGAAACATTGCCCGACCAGTGCTCCTGGAGGCCGTGCTGAAAGACCCGCATGCGCAGTCCCCCACGCTGGACGCCACCACGGCGATCTCGCGCGCGTCCTATGGGATGGATAAGTTTGCCCTGGTCGTGGACGATCGTATTGCCATCGCCATTGCGATTCAGACGAACAAGGTGCCGTCACCCTGAGATCAGGCGCTGTAGCTGCTCCGCATGTTCCCGCAGATAGGACGGCGGGTTGCGGCCAATCAGGACAAACTGGTAGCCCGCTTCCAGCCACCACGCCAGGTTCATGCTGTGCCGTTGTTCTTCACGGAGCGAGGCCGTCGCCTTCTCATCAACAGGCGAAATACAGAGGGCCATCGGGCCGTAGTCGGGGTTGATCCAGGCAATCTGCGCGATAGACGTCGTTTCATAGCGCAGCATGCGCACCATTTTAAGCTCTGCCCCCTGCAGGGTAAGCTGCGACAGGTTTAGCCTCATGCCGATGTCCTGCGCGGCCCGTTCCAGCCCGCGCTGCAGGACCGGCGTTGCGCTGTCCATATCCAGCAGCGTCTCGACGCTGTACAGGGACATATATTGCGCTTCGAGGTCGCGGATATGGGCGTTCTCATCCTCTGGGCCAGCAGCAGGCCGCAGCAGGTAGCCCAGCCCGGAGCCGACCAGCAAGAAACTGACCGAGGCGGCGATCAGCGCCCGTCGGCTGACGCCAGTCGGCGTGGCGGACTGCGGGTCGGGAAGTGCCGCAAGACGCGCCTGCATCGTCTCAAGAGGCGCGTCATCCAGCAGGGAAGCAAACGCCCCGGCGTAATCCTGGCTGCTTTTCATCAGTTCATCGGTTCGTCCGGCGAGGCGTTCGTCACGCTTTAACTGTTCTTCAAACTGCTGCGCGTCGGCGCGGCACATCTCGCCATCTATCCAGGCCACGATGGCGTCGTCGTTATAGGGCGGTGTAAAACGGTGCGCGTTCAAGAGCGGTTCTCCTTTACCGGAGGGAGTGCGTCAGCGGATCTGGCAAGCCGAGCCCGTGCCGTCGCCAGCCGGCTCATCACGGTACCGATCGGCACCGCCAGGGTCTCCGCCGCCTCCTTGTAGGTAAAGCCTTCGACATAAACCAAAAATACCGCGTTGCGCTGGGCTTCGGGCAGCGCGTTAACGCGCTGCATTACCTGAAGGTAATGCAGGCGCGTCTCATTCTGTTCGTGGGTGTCCGGTGCCAGCAGCTCGTCGCTGGGAACAAATCCCTGCCCCTGTCGAACGTGTCGTGCCCGAAGCTCAGAGATCCAGATGGAGTGCAGGATCGCGAACAGCCACCTGTCGATGCGCGTGCCAGGCGTATACTGGCTGCTTCTTTCAAGTGCACGCACGCAGGAGGACTGAACCAGCTCTTCGGCGATATCCCTGTTTCGCGACAGCACCAGCCCATAGCGCCAGAGACGCGGCAGGAGTGCGGCGAGCTGTTGACGAACCTCACGGGTTGCGATGGGTTTTCCCTCCACGAGATAATCAGGATTCCGGATGTCCATTGATGGCGGCCTGCAGGTCACGGTACTCCTCGCAGGACTGGCCACAGATACCGGCAATCACCTTCAGCTGTTCTTTCGCGAGGTCCGGGCGTCCTTTCACCATCCATGCTTCACCGAGATACTCCCGGGCTTTGGCATAATCCGGCGCGATAGCCAGCGCGCGCTGGTAGTAACCAATCCCTTCGTCCGTGCGGCCCAGTTTGCGCGTGGCGAACCCGCGATAGTTCCACGCTTCAGCCGTATTGCCATTTTTCAGCGAATCAAGCAGATTCAGCGCCGCCTGGTACTCCCCTTTCTTCGCGAGATGGTACGCGTAGTTGGTTTTGTCCTGGTCGCTGAGGCTGCTGCTCTTGTCCGGCACGCATTTCTGCGTGGCGCTGTCATACACCTGTCCGGCAGGACAGTCGGGCGTTTTGCTCTCGGTACTATTATTGCCCATGGCCAGCGCCAGTGGAGACAGCAGGGAAAAAATCAGCACCGGGATCAAACGAAACGAGGTCGTGTTCATACAAAACTCCAGGGTAAGTGGGGAGTGACGTCAGTAAACGTCCGGCTGACGATTTTTATTCATTCTTCGGTGAATTTTTTTACTGTCCTGAAGTCCTGCCCGCGCCTCAGTCCCAAAGAAAATAAATAAGCTTATTTTCTCTTTACTTGCCCGTTATTATTGCTTACGCGTGATAGCAGAGTTTTAACCCTGTACAAGAATATATTTCATTACCTCAATGACATAATATATCTTACATCAAAAACGTTACCCTAACTTAAACACACGTTAAGCCCGCTTAAACAATAACGCTTAACATGTTATTTAAAATGCTCCCTACCAATTATCATACTGGGTCGCAAATGTTAAATAACAGCGCCATCAAAATAAATAAAAAGCATGTAAAAACAAAAAGATAACAAAAGGTAATTATAAAATACATCAATAGATTAATGCCCCCTTCATTGTTTGCGCCTTTATTTACGAAAGCTTAATTTGCACAACACGCATTTTCTGTCTATATCATTTTTATATTCCAGAAACCAATTCCTCTATTAATTACAGGGTTTTATAAAATACAAAACACCCATTAAAACGTTTTTTCATAAGTCATTAGATTCGCTCTGATGTTGCCACTCTGACGCATGGCGGGCATCGTGCGCGCTGAATTTTACGGTGAGAGCTGCTTTATAACAGCAACTGCGCCGGGGCGCCCTTTACCTTCAGCAGAGATGGCTCGTCTTGCTCGCCGTTCATGACACTTCTGCTGGAGTAATAACAAAATGAGCCAAATCTCTGTTATTTCAAAACTTACTGGCGTAGAAACGACCCTGGAAGGTACACAGGTTACGCTGAACCATTCCTCTGTCGTTGAGCTTCACGTCGAGCGAGCGAGCGTCTCCCACTTCGCGCGAAGCGGTAACGACCTGCTGGTGACACTGCACTCCGGCGAAGTGATCACCCTTAAAAATTTCTACGTCGCGGATGCGCAGGGCGTGAGCCAACTGGTTCTGCAGGACAGCAACGGCGCGTTATGGTGGATTGAAGATCCGGCTGGTGCCGCCACGTACGAATCTATCGCGTCCACGGATGTGCTGCTTGCAGCGTCAGGAAGTGATGCCGGTGGCGCCGCCATCTGGCCGTGGGCTCTGGGCGGTATTGCGGCTGCGGGCGGTATCGCGGCCGCGGCAAGTACTGGCGGAGGAGGTGGTGGTGGCGATGACGGTAATAACAACAGCACCAACCCCAACACCCCGGTCGACCCCGCCGATCCGGATACGACACCGCCGAATGCGCCATCCAGCCTTCGTTTCTCGTCAGACGGTAAAACCGTCACCGGTTCCGCCGAACCCGGCAGCACCATCACGCTGAAAGACGCGAACGGCAACGTCATTGGTACAGGAAAAACGGGCAGCGACGGCAACTTTAGCGTCTCCCTCGGGACACCATTGACCAACGGCGAGCAGGTAACTGCCACCGCAACGGATAGCGCCGGGAATACCAGCCAGGGTTCAAGCGTCACCGCACCGGATCTCACCGCACCCGATGCACCAACGATTGGCAGCGTAATCGACGATATCGCCCCTCAGACGGGGACGGTGACCAACGGCGGCAGCACCAACGATCAGCGGCCGCAACTCTCCGGCACCGCCGAAGCGGGCTCCACCGTGACGATTTATGACGGCGGAATAGCCATTGGCACCGCGGTCGTCGCCAGCAATGGCACATGGACATTCACCCCGTCCGTCGACCTGAATGAAAGCACCCACCAGATTACCGTACGGGCAACCGACGCCGCCGGCAACACCGGACCAGCCTCACCGGTATTCACCCTCACCGTCGATCTCACCCCTCCGACAGCACCCACCGCGATTGTGCTGCTCGACGATACGGGCATTATCCGAGGAACAATCACGTCGGGCGTGCCTACCGATGCCTCGCAGCCGATTCTGGCGGGAACGGGCGAACCCGGTGGAACCATCACTATTTACGATAACGGCGTGGCGATTGGCACAACGACGGTGCTACCTAACGGTACCTGGAGCGTTACCCCAGGGGGCCCGCTTCCGGACGGTACGCATTCGATCACCGTCACTGAAACCGATGCCGCCGGAAACCAGAGTACGGCCTCTGAACCCATCACCTTTACCGTGGACACCACGCCGCCGTCTGCCCCAGGAAACCTCGTGGTGTCGAATGATGGCGGTACCATCAGCGGTATCGGAGAAGCAGGCAGCACGGTGACCATCCGTGAAGGCGATTTCACTCTTGGCACAGTGGTTGTTGATAGCCAGGGGAACTTCAGCCTGACGCTGAGCCCGCCGAGGATCAACGGCGAAATCCTGACCGCTGACGCCACCGACACGGCGGGCAACACCAGTCCAACCACCTCCGCGGCGGCACCGGATATTACCCCGCCGCAGACCCCGGTCATCCTGTCGGTGATTGATGACGTGCAGGCCACCACCGGCCCCGTGGCCCAGAATGGGCTGACCAACGACCGGGCACCGACCCTGAACGGCACGGGCGAGGCAGGCTCGACCATCACGATTTATAACGGCAGTGATGCCCTCGGTACGGTGGTTGTTCCCTCCTCCGGCCAGTGGAGCTTTACGCCGCCCACACCGCTGACCGACGGCACCTGGGTGCTGACCGCGAAGGCGACGGATCCCGCCGGTAACCCGAGCGGGATATCAAATGCGTGGACAATTAACGTTGACGGGACGGCGCCAACCGCCCCGGTGATTTTACAGGTTGCAAACGATATTCCTGGGCAGACCGGCGCGATCGACTTGAACGGGACCACCAACGACGCCACCCCGACGCTCAGCGGTACCGCTGAAGCAAACGCGACGATCAGCCTGCGCGTGGACGGTGTTGAAATTGGTACAACCGTTGCCAATGGCCTCGGCGTATGGAGCTTTACCCCTTCCTCCTCAATCGGTGAAGGCCCCCACGCCCTGACCGCCGTCGCAACCGATGCGGCAGGCAACCCCAGCCCCATCTCCAACACCTGGACCCTGACGGTTGACAGCGTCGCGCCTGCGGCGCCGGTCATTACCCAGGTGCTCGATGATGTGCCGGAGCGCCTCGGCGCGCTCAACCCTAACGACAGCACCAACGACACCACGCCAACGCTCAACGGCACGGCTGAACCGGGTTCAACCGTCACTATTCGCCTGGATGGCGGCGATCTCACTACGATTCTGATCGACGGCAGCGGCACCTGGACCTATACCCTTACCACGCCGCTTGGCGAAGGTCCTCATACCTTTAGCGTCATCGCCACCGACGCGGCGGGTAACACCAGCCAGCCGTCAGACGACTTCACCCTGAACGTCGATATCACTGCGCCAGCGGCGGCCACCATCGCCACCGTGACCGACGATGTTGGCGGCGTACAGGGTTCGCTCAACAGCGGCGATACCACGGATGACACTCGCCCCCTGCTGCAGGGCACTGCCCCTGCAGACACGGTGATCACCGTCTATGACGGCACGACTCTGCTTGGCACCGCCATCCTCAACGGCAGCGGCAGCTGGAGCTTCACGCCCGTGACCCCGCTCACCGACGGTCCGCATTCCCTGACGGTGCACGCCACGGACGCCGCGGGCAATACCACCATCTCAACGCCATTTGAACTGACGGTGGATACCGTTGCGCCTGCCACGCCGGCTATCCCGGCCATTACCGTCAATCCTGACGGCACAGCAACGCCGCTGAACCCGGGCGAAATCACCCGCGACACCACGCCGACCCTGAGCGGTACCGGCAATCCGGGTGATACCGTGACGATCTACAACAACGGCGTCAAAATCGGCGACGCTGTCGTGGACAATACCGGCAACTGGACCTGGACACCGCCATCCCCCCTGGCTGGCGGCACCTATGACATCACCCTGACCGTCACCAACGTGGACGGCACGGGCAACGAAAGCGCCCCGTCGCAGCCGGTCACTATCACCATTGACACCGAGGCGCCGGCTACGCCTGCAGCACCGGTCATTACTGACAGCGTCACCCAGATCACCGGTCCCGTTCCCGATGGCGGCACCACCAACGATCCGCGCCCGGTGCTGAGCGGCACCGGTACGCCGAACGACGTTATCAACATCACTGACACGGTTAACGGCGGCACGCCAACTATCGTTGGTACCGTCACGGTAGACAGCAACGGCAACTGGAGCTGGCGCCCTGACAGTAATATTGCAGAGGGCAGCCACGTCTATACCGCCACCGCCACCGATGAAGCGGGCAACGTCTCTGACGCTTCCCCGGCGATCGCGATCACCGTGGATACCGTGGCACCGGCTACGCCAGCGATCAGCGCCGTGGGCGGTGAACCGAACGGAGGCTACATCACGGATACCACGCCGACAGTGGGCGGAACCGGCGTTAACGGTGAGACTGTGATCGTCTACAACAACGGCGTAGAGCTGGGCCGTGTCGTGGTGGTGAACGGAGAATGGAGCCTGACGCTTCCAGCGCAAACGGACGGCCCGCTGAACATTACCGTGGCGGGCGTGGACACAGCGGGCAACGTCAGCGCGCCGAGTTCGGTCTTTACCGTCACGCTCGATACCGTTGCGCCAGGGATACCGCAGATCAGTGCCGTCTCAGACAGCCAGCTCACCAACGCTGTTCTCTACACTCGCGATGGTGTACCCACGCTCACCGGAACTGGCGAACCGGGATCCACGGTTATCGTCTCCGTAAACGGCACCCCCTCCGCAGTACCGGTAACGGTCCAGCCGAACGGCACCTGGACCTGGACCGCCGACAGCACGCTGACGGATGGAACATATACCTTCACCGTATCGGCCCGAGACCCGGCCGGTAACACCTCAGGCAATTCTGCGGCGCTTAACGTTACGGTTGATACCGTCGACCCAGGTATTCCCCTCAACCTGAACCTGGCGCCAGAAGGCACGCCGCTGACCGGCACCGCAGAAGCGGGAAGCACCGTCACCGTGAAAAACGGTACCACCGTCATCGGTACTGGCGTTGCCGCCAGCGACGGCAGCTTCTCCATCGCGATCAGCCCGACCCCGCAGGATGGTGCGGCGCTGATCGTGAGCGCCACCGATGCCGCAGGACGTACCGGCCCCGAAGCCACCTACAACGTTATCGGTACGTTGCCGAATCTTCCTGACGTTCCGGTTATTACGGCGATCGTCGACGATACCGACCCGCTCACTGGCGACGTGAAAGGCAAAACGACCAACGACACCACCCCAACCCTCACCGGTACGGCTCAGGCGGGGAGCCAGATCGCTATCTACCTGGACGGTAGCGCGACGCCATTGACGACGGTCACCGCTGACGGCAGCGGCAACTGGAGCTATACGCCAGCCGCGCTTGGCGAAGGGCTGCACACCTTTGAGGTGACCGCCACCCTCAACGGTCAGACCAGCGGTCGCTCTCCGGCGGCCAGCGTCACCGTTGACCTTACCGCGCCGGGTACGCCGACCATCGGCGCCGTAATTGACGATGTTGGTCCGGGTACCGGCCCGCTGACCAGCGGCCAGACCACCAACGACAACCAGCCGACCCTCACCGGCACCGGTGCGGTGGGTGATACTATCTCCATCTACAACAACGGCGTGCTGCTGGGGACCGCAGAGGTCGGCATCACCGGCACCTGGAGCTATACCACGCCTGTCCTGGCAGAGGGCAATCACGTCCTGACCATCCGCGAGACCGATCCGGCGGGGAACCAGAGCGGTCCTTCGGCGGGCTTCACCGTCGTGGTGGATTCCGTTTCCGCCACGCCGGTCATCACCAACGTCACGGATAATGTGGGCAATGCCACCACCACGGTGGTCAGCGGTGGTCTCACCAACGACGCCACGCCAACCCTTTCGGGGACAGCGGACGCAAACAGCGTGGTGACCCTTTTCGACGGCGGCACGCAGATTGCCGTAGTGACAGCTGACAGTACCGGCGCATGGACGTTTACCCCTGATACCGCCCTCGGCGAAGGCTCGCACAGCTTCACCGTCCAGGCGACCGACCCGCAGGGCAACCTCAGCGCGGTCTCCGCGCCCTGGAGCGTGGTGATTGACCTGACGGCACCGACGGTTCCAACGCTGGATACGGTAAATGACAACGTCCCAGGCGGCGTCCAGGGCAACCTCACCAGCGGGCAGGTGACCAACGACAACACCCCTACGATTGGCGGCACCGGGCAGGCAGGCAGCACTGTTCACATCATGAACAACGGGACGCAGATTGGTACTGCAACCGTTGACGGAAGCGGGAACTGGTCCTTTACCCCAACCACGCCGCTGGGCGACGGCAGCTACGCTCTTCGCGTCTATGCAACGGATGCGGCAGGCAATGCCTCGGCTAACTCATCGGTCTTCGCCTTTACCGTGGATACCGCAGCCCCTGGTGTACCGGTAGTCACCAGCGTGGTTGACGATGTCGGTCCGGTCACCGGGACGCTCACGTCGGGCAACAGCACTAACGACGCGCGTCCGACCTTCAACGGCACGGGCGACGTCGGTGCCACAGTGCACGTGATTGTCGACGGGAGCGAAATAGGTACGGCGGTGGTGAATGCCCAGGGCAACTGGACCTTCACCCCGGGCACCGATCTGGGCGACGGGTCCCATACGATCACCTTCAACGCTACCGATGCGGCAGGCAACACCGGCACCACAACGGCACCGTTTAACCTGACGGTGGATACGGGCGTGCCGTCGGCACCGGTCATCTCGACCGCGGGTGACAACGTGGGCAGTATTCAAACCCCGCTCTCCTCCGGGCAGAGCACCGACGACACCACGCCGACACTGAACGGCACCGCCAGCGCCAACGCCACGGTCACCGTATATGAAAACGGACAGCCGGTCGGCACCGTGCTGGCGGACGGCAGCGGCAACTGGAGCTTTACGCCGTCAACGCCGCTGTCCAGCGGCAGCCACACCTGGACCGCCACGGTCACCGATGCAGCGGGCAACGTCAGCCCGGCGTCGCCAAACTTTACCCTGATTGTCGATACCACGGCACCGAACGCGCCGGTTATCAGCCAGGCAATCGACGACGTGGGCAGCCTGACCGGACCGCTCACGTCCGGGCAGACGACCGACGACACCGTACCGCGGCTTGTTGGAACCAGCGAACCGTTTGCCACCGTGAAGATCTATGAGGGAACCACCCTGGTCGGAACGGGCACCGCGGACGGCAGCGGGAGCTGGAGTATCTTGCTCACCACCACGCTGGCGAGTGGCCCGCACAGCTTCACCGCGCAGGCCACGGATGCGGCAGGCAACACCAGCGTGTCGTCGGCCAGCTTCAGCCTCACCGTCGATACCACGCCGCCTGCGCTTCCGGTGCTGACCAGTATTCTGGATGACGTGGGCAACGCGGCGACGCCGGTTGCCAACGGCGGGTTCACCAACGACGCGCAGCCGACGCTCAGCGGCACGGCAGAAGCGGGGTCGACGGTGAAAATCTTTGATAACGGGGTCCAGATCGGCAGCGTGACGGCGACCGGCGGCGCGTGGAGCTTTACGCCATCTCCAGCACTGAGCAACGGCGCGCACACGTTGACCTTTACCGCCACAGATGCGGTGGGCAACGCCAGCGCGCCCACCGCCGGGTATGTGATTAACGTCGATACCCTCCCGCCAGCCGCGCCGGTCATCAGTTCGGTCATTGATGATGTCGGCAGCGTCACCGGCCCCGTGACCGGTACGAACCCGACTAACGACACCCGTCCAACGCTGAGCGGAACCGCCGAAGCGAATGCCACGGTCCGGATCTACGACGGCATCACGCTGGTGGGTACGGTCACCGCCGATGGCAGCGGCAACTGGACCCTGCCACAAACCACCACCACGCTGACGCAGGGCACGCATAACTTCACCGCCACGGCCACCGATGCGGCGGGCAACACCAGCGTGGCGTCAGCCGTGACGACGATTATCGTCGATACGACCGCGCCAACGGCACCGACCGGGACCTTCAACGCCGACGGTAGCGTCCTGACCGGGAGCGCAGAGGCGGGCAGTACCGTCACAATCCGCCTTGCGGACGGTTCAACGGTGACCGCCATTGCGGGC
The DNA here is from genome assembly GCF_048684805.1 of Enterobacter sp. BNK-22. Lineage (NCBI taxonomy): Bacteria > Pseudomonadati > Pseudomonadota > Gammaproteobacteria > Enterobacterales > Enterobacteriaceae > Enterobacter > Enterobacter sp. BNK-22. Next base: position 4,653,009 of record NZ_JBLQTT010000001.1, on the reverse strand, counting down.
AGCAACGGCACCTATAGCTACACCTTCACGAACAAGCAGATCGAAGGCCAGACGCTGCAGATCACCGCGACCGACGTCGCGGGCAACACCTCCCTGCCGGGCTCAGCCCTCGCGCCGGTGGTGCCGCTCTCCGCCAGCAATAACGTCGAAGAGCTGGATCTCAGTACCACCGCCACCGTGACCAACAGCCAGTACAGCGACTACGGCTTCCTGCTGGTCGGCGCCGTGGGCAACGTCCTGACGCTGATCGGTAATGACACCGCGCAGGTGAACTTCACGGTGGGCAACGGCGGCAGCGCGGATATTGTGGTCAATGCCAACGCCACAGGGGCGGTGCTCTCTCTGCTCAATACCCTTGAGCTGGTGGTGCAGCACTACGTCAACGGTGTCTGGACAACCGTGGTGGATACCGGCCAGCCGCAGTTTGCCGATCTCCTGACCCTCGGCGCTACCGGCGTCTCGCTGAACCTGACCGGGCTGGCCGACGGCAACTACCGCGTACTCAGCTATAACACCAACCTGCTGGCGACCGGCTCCTACACCAGCCTCGACGTGGCGGTGAAAGAGACCGGTCCGGGTACGGTCACGGGCGATACCAGCCTCAACGGCAACGTGATCCTCGATACGGACCCGACCGCCGGCAGCGACAATGCCCCGGCCGGAACCACCATTTCCACGGTCACTAACGCGCAGGGCGTGACCACCAGCGTGAACGCCGACGGCACGGTGATCCAGGGCAAATACGGTACGCTGACCATCAACCGCGACGGCAGCTACACCTACAACCTGACCGACACCAGTGCCGCGGTCATTGGCCGGACGGAGAGCTTCACCTACACCATCACCCATAACGGCGTCAGCGCGTCGGCGAACCTGGTGCTGTCTCTGGGTGCCGGTACGGTACTCAACGGTATTGTGGCGGTGGACGACACGGCCTCGCTGACCTTTGACACCACCGTAAGTGAGATTAATAACGGCGCCTCGTCTCAGGGTGGCTTTACCGTGGTGGGCATTAATCTCGGCAGCACGCTGGGGCTTAACCTGCTGGACGACATGACCAACCCGATCATCTACAACGTGGAGGAAGGCACGACCCGTACCATGACCATCCAGGCCTCCGTGGGCGGCGTGGCGCTGGCGTCGGTGTTCGATCTGTACGTCTATAAGTTCAACAACGCGACCCAGACCTTCGAGCAGGTCCGCGTCGAGTCGGGCTGGCTGCGCGCGCCGCTGCTGGGGGGTACGTCACCACAGCTGACGCTGAACCTGCCTGCCGGGGAGTACCTGTTCCTGCTGAATACCGCGTCCGGGATCGCTGTACTGACGGGTTACACGCTGAGCGTCCTGCAGGATCATGTCTACAGCGTGGCAAGCATCAGCGAAACGACCACGGGCGACGTGCTGGCGAATGATCCGGTTCCGGCGGGCACGCTGGTCACCGAAGTGAACGGCGTGGCGGTCAACAGCAGCGGCACCACCACCATTCAGGGGGAATACGGCACGCTGACCATCAATGCGTCCGGTCAGTACACCTATACCCTGAGGAGCGGCGTGGGCGCGGACCATATCAGCACGCCGGATACGTTCGTCTACACCGTTACCGCGCCTGACGGCTCGAAGGATACGGCATCGCTCAACATCACTCCAACCGCGCAGGCAATGAATGCGGTCAACGATGTCAGCGCCACGATGGACCTCACCTCGGTGCACCACACGTCGGCTTACTCGGATACCACCGTGGGCACCGCCAGCTGGACGACAGCCCTGTTCTCATCAACCCAGGGCAGCGGCAGCGGAACCTTCGTTGTCGACCCGAATACCGCGCTGCACAACGCGTCGCTGCACTTTAACGTGGCCTCGCTGCTGTCCCTGGGCGGGCTGACGGTGAACTGGACGATTAGCGATGCCAACGGCGCGATCCGCAGCGGCTCCTTCAGCGGCGCCTCGCTGCTGGGCGGCAGTATCGACGTCCCGCTGACCGGGCTGGATCTGAACGCCGGGACCTATACGCTGAGCTTTACCGGTAGCGTACCGGGGCTCAGCGTCGGGACCATCACCATCACGCCAAGCGTAAACGGCACCACCTACTCGCTGAGTAATTTCGACGTCACCGGCAGCCACACCGTCAACGGCAATATCTTTGACGGCACCGACTCTGGCGGCGTGCTGGATCAGCTCCACTCGGTGGATACCCGTCTGAGCGTAACCGGCTACAACGGCGTGACCACCACGCTGGATCCGTATACCGGCAGCGCAACGGTGAACATTGTCGGCCACTACGGCACGCTGGCGATCGGCGCTGACGGCCATTACACCTATACCCTCAACAGCGGGGTATCGCTCTCAACCATGACCTCGAAGGAGACCTTCAACTACACCCTGACCGACTCTGCAGGAAGAACGGACAGCGCCACGCTGACCATCAATATGGCGCCGCAGTTCATCAGCTCGGAACATAACGACGCCATCACCGGTACAGCCTACGGCGATACGCTGATTTACCAGGTGCTGAACAGTACGGTGGGAAATGCCACGGCGGGTAACACCAGCAGCGCCGGAGGTGATCACTGGACCGGGTTCTCGCTGGCGCAGGGGGACAAGATCGACATCGGCGATCTGCTGGTGGGCTGGGACGGTAATACCGCCTCGTTGGGGAATTATATCCATGTCACACAAAGCGGTAGCAACACTGTGATCTCCATCGACCGTGATGGTGCAGGGTCCACCTACACTAATACTGCACTCGTTACGCTTGATAACGTTCAGACCACGTACGACGAGCTCGTTAACCAGCAACACATCATTACCTGATAGCACCTGCAAGAGATGACCCGGGCGCACAGCGCCCGGGCATTAATAATAAAGCTGTACTTTTTTATTAGGGACATGACATGGGAATGAAGATGCCTTACTGGTGGCTCTCGTGCTGCCTGATATCTGTGCCCGCTTTCTGCGCAAATCCGGCGGCAACCATCAATACCGGACAGCTTCGCGAAACGCAGGAACTCCCCTCACTCAACGGCCGCGTGGCCCCGGTGGCTGGCAACGCCGCTCCCGGTTCATTACAGCTTGGCGAAGCCGTTAACCGTGCCGTCACGTGGCACCCGGCCATCAGCGAAGCCGTGGGCAAACTCTACCAGCAGAGCGAAGAGGTGGACGTCGCGAAGTCAAAATACTATCCGCAGATTAATGCCGGCGTGGACAACGGGTATTCCCACGACGGCGACCAGAACGGCTTTACGCCGTCGCTGGTGCTTTCTCTCTCTCAAATGCTCTATGACTTCGGCAAAGTGGCCAGCCAGGTGCGCGCCGAGAGCGCTGGCGTTGCCCAGCAGCAGGCCAACGTGCTGGTGAGTATCGACACCATCGCCCACGATACCGCCGTCGCCATGGTACAGGTGCAGACCTGGCAGCAGATGGTCGACACCGCCAAAGAGCAGCTTGAGGCTCTTTCCTCCATCGGCACGCTGACCCGCCAGCGTAACGACGAGGGCGCCACGTCGCTCTCTGACGTGGTGCAGACCGATGCCCGTATCGAAGGCGCGCGCGCCCAGCTGATGCAGTACCAGGCCAGCCTGGAGAGCGCCCGCGCGACGCTGATGAGCTTTCTCGGCTGGAACAGCCTGAACGCGATCAGCAACGACTTTCCGCAAAAGCTGGCCCGCAGCTGCGATGTCGCCGAGCCGGACGACCGCCTGGTTCCTGCGGTGCTTGCCGCCTGGGCGCAGGCTAACGTCGCCCAGGCTAACCTCGACTACGCCGACGCGCAGATGACGCCAACCGTCTCGCTGGAGCCGGAGGTGCGCCACTACATGAACGATCGCTACGCGGGCAGCGACACGCGGGATCGCACCCAGTATTCCGCATGGGTGAAAGTACAGATGCCGCTCTATCAGGGCGGCGGCCTCACCGCCCGGCGTAACGCCGCCGGACACGCGGTGGAAGCGGCACAGTCCACCATTCAGCGCACGCGCCTGGATGTCCGACAGAAACTGCTGGAAGCCCGCAGTCAGGTGATGAGCCTGCAAAGCACGCTGCAAATTCAGGGCCGCCAGGAGGCGCTCAGCGCCCGCACCCGCGAACTGTACCAGCAGCAGTATCTTGACCTCGGCTCGCGCCCGCTGCTCGACGTGCTTAACGCCGAACAGGAGGTTTATCAGGCGCGCTTCACCCAGCAGCAGACCCTCGGTCAGCTGCACCAGCTGCAGCTCAACTGCCTGTATAACACCGGGCAATTGCGTCATGCGTTCGACCTTGATAACCGCACCATCCAGACCGTGGAGATCCAGCCATGAAGCAGCGTGATATCCCGCAAGGTGAAAACATGACGGATGAGGCGCTGGCGCAGTGGGCGCAGGCCTTTGGCTTTATCGCCACGCGCTACCGCGTCGCCTGCTCGCCCGGCGCGCTGATCGCAGGCGCACCGTGGCTGAAAGGCAAACCGATGGTGCCCGCCCTCACCCAGCTGGCGCGTGAGGCGGGGCTGTCGTTTCAGCTGCTCACCGCTGACCAGCAGTCGATCAACAGCTGGCGTCTGCCGGTGGTGGTGGCGCTGAATGACGGCCGGGTCGGCGCGATCGAGCACTTCGACGGCGACGACACGCTGGAAGTCAGCTTCTTCGACGACCAGACCTACACTAACCGGCTGTCGATGACGGCCATGCTGCCCGCCATCCGCCACGTCATTGCCCTGCGGCCACTCGCCGCGCTGAAGGACAGCCGCGTGGATGCCTATATCTCAAAATATCGCCCGGACTGGCTCTACCGGCTGGTGATGCGCGATCTCCGCCCCTACAGCTGGGTAATGCTGGCCGCGCTGTTTATCAACGTGCTGTCGCTTTCCGGGATCGTCTTTTCCATGCAGGTGTATGACCGGGTGATCCCCGCCCAGTCCTACCCGACGCTGTACGTCCTGACCATCGGGGTGCTGATCGCCACCCTGTTTGGCTTCGTGCTGCGCGTGGCGCGCGGGCACATTATGGATCTGCTCGGCAAGCGCTCGGATATGCGCGTCTCGGATCGCGTCTTCGGCCACGCGCTGCGGCTGCGCAACAGCGCGATTCCCCGCTCCACCGGCAGCTTTATCTCACAGCTGCGCGAGCTGGAGCAGATCCGCGAGATGGTCACCTCGTCCACCATCTCGACGATTGTCGACCTGCCCTTCTTTTTACTGTTCGTGGTGGTGCTGGCGATCATCGCCCCACAGCTGGCGTGGATCGCCCCGGTCGCGGCGGTGATTATGGTCCTGCCCGGCCTGCTGCTGCAGAAAAAGCTGGCGGAGCTGGCAAAGCAGTCGGCGCATGAATCAACCCTGCGCAATGCGGTGCTGGTGGAGAGCGTGCAGGGGCTGGAGGACATTAAGCTGATGCAGGCGGAAAACCGCTTTTTGCAGCAGTGGAACAGCTATATCCAGATCACCGCCGAATCCGGCCTGCGCACCCGCGAGCTGACGCAGAACCTGATCAGCTGGGGAATGACCATCCAGAGCCTGGTTTACGCCGCCGTGATTGTGGTCGGCGCGCCGATGGTGATCGACGGCACCCTGACTACCGGCTCGGTGGTCGCCGCCTCGATGCTGGCCTCCCGCATGATCGCCCCGATGGCGACGCTGTGCGGCGTGCTGGCCCGCTGGCAGCAGGTCAAAGCGGCAAAAGAGGGGCTGGACAGCATCATGCAGCTCCCCACCGAAAACCAGCGCGAGGAGACGCCGATCCGCCAGGACGTGCTGCGCGGTCACTACCTCTTTGAGCAGGCGCAGTTCCGCTATCAGCCGGACGATCCGCGCATGGCGCTGCGCATTAACCGCCTGGAGATCGTGCCGGGTGAGAAAGTGGCGATCCTCGGGCGCAACGGCGCGGGCAAATCGACCCTGCTGCAGGCGATGGCGGGCGGGATGGATCTGGCGGCGGGCGAGCTGCGGCTCGACGGCTTCAGCCTGCCGCATCTCGACGTGGCGGACGTGCGGCGCAACGTCGGCTTTATGACCCAGAACGCGCGGCTGTTTTACGGCACCCTGCGCGAGAACATCACCCTCGGCATGCCGCGCGCCACCGACGAAGAGATCTTTGAGGCGCTGGAACTGACCGGTGCGGCAAGTTTCGTGCAGAAGCTGCCCAAGGGGCTGGACTACCCGATCATGGAAAACGGCGTGGGGCTCTCCGGCGGGCAGCGTCAGTCGATTCTGCTGGCGCGAATGCTGCTGCGCGATCCGAATATCGTGCTGATGGATGAACCCACCGCCTCGCTGGACGAGCACACCGAGCGGGAATTTATCCAGCGGCTGGGCGACTGGCTCGGGCACCGCACCCTGATCGTCGCCACCCATCGCGTACCGGTGCTGGAGCTGGTGGAGCGCGTGGTCGTGTTGAAAGATGGGATGCTGGTGATGGACGCGCCAAAAGCCCAGGCGCTGAGCAACAGCCGTATGCAGCAGCAACAGCAGCAGGCAGCAACCGGACGGGAGTGGAAAAATGAAAATCAGTCAGCGTGACGTGGCGGCAATGGACGATCTGGATAATGCCCTCGACTCCGAAAGCGGCTACACCGGCGCGCGTCGGATCGTGATCTTCTCGCTGCTGATGTTTGTGGTGCTGGGCGTCTGGGCGTGGTTTGGCGTGCTGGATGAGGTGTCAACCGGATCGGGGAAAGTGATCCCCAGCTCGCGTGAGCAAGTTTTACAGTCGCTGGACGGGGGGATCCTCACCGAGCTGAACGTCCACGAGGGCGATCAGGTGCAGGCCGGACAGGTGCTGGCGCGGCTTGACCCTACCCGTTCCGAATCAAACGTCGGCGAAAGCGCGGCGCGCTACCGCGCCTCTCTGGCCTCCAGCGCCCGCCTGTATGCCGAGGTGAACGATCTGCCGCTGAAGTTCCCTCCTTCGCTGGCGAAATGGCCGGATCTGATTGCCGACGAAACGCGGCTGTACAACTCGCGCCGCGCGCAGCTGGAGGATACCCAGCGGGAGCTTCGCGCCGCGTTAGATCTGGCGAATAAAGAGCTGGCCATTACCCAGCGGCTGGTGAAAACCGGGGCCGCCAGCCACGTAGAGGTGCTGCGCCTGCAGCGGCAGAAAAGCGATCTGGAACTGAAGCTCACCGACGTGCGTTCGCAGTATTACGTCCAGGCCCGCGAGGCGCTCTCCAAGGCCAACGCGGAGGTGGATATGGTTTCGGCGATCCTCAAGGGCCGTCAGGATTCCGTCACCCGTCTGACGGTAAAATCCCCGGTGCGCGGGATCGTCAAAAACATCAAGGTCACCACCATCGGCGGCGTGATCCCGCCCAACGGCGAGCTGATGGAGATTGTGCCGGTGGACGATCATCTGCTGATTGAAACCCGCCTGTCGCCGCGTGATATCGCCTTTATCCACCCGAATCAGGAGGCGCTGGTGAAGATCACCGCCTACGATTACGCCATTTACGGCGGGCTGCACGGAGTCGTGGAGACGATTTCGCCGGACACTATTCAGGACGAGGCCAAGCCGGAGGTGTTTTACTACCGGGTATTTATCCGCACCAGCCAGGATTACCTGGTCAATAAGGCAGGCAGGCATTTCTCGATTGTGCCGGGGATGATTGCCACGGTGGACATTAAGACCGGCGAGAAAACGGTGCTGGATTATCTGATTAAGCCGTTTAACCGGGCGAAAGAAGCGCTGAGGGAGCGGTAGTCAATCGCCGGGTGGCGGCTTCGCCTTACCCGGCCTACATTGTAAAGCTCAGCGGGACGTGGGGAGGGCATCAGACCGCAACATCGCCCACTGCCCCGGTGTTTTACCGGTCCATGCTCTGAAAACCTCAATAAATGCGCTGACGCTGCTGTAGCCGCAGGACAGCGCAATCCACCCTACCGGCTTCCCCGCCGCCAGCCACTCCATTGCCTGCATGACGCGCGCCAGCTGCCGCCAGTTAACAAAGTTCATTCCGGTCTGGGCACTAAACCGACGATTGAACGTACGCACGCTCATCCCAGCATGAATAGCATGACTCTCGACCGTCTGGTTATCATCGACAAACTGCAGCAAATGGCTGACCACGTTCTTCAGACGCGGATCCGTCGGCACGGGCAGAGAAAAGTGAACCTGGGGCGTCAGGGCAAGCTCATCCAGCAGCAAAGTCAGCTTTCGCGGATCGTACTCGTTCTCTGCACCACATAAACGGGAAAACAGTGCATGAGTCAGATCGTCGGGCTCGAACAGCGCGGGTGCTTCGGGAAGCCCTGCACAGCAGGCGGGGTCAAGATAGATGGCGCAGCCTTCTATTGCGCTTTCAGAAAAGGCGGCATGCTGCTGACCTGGCGGGATCCAGCCAATGTGTTTTGCCGGTACGACCGAGCGCGCCTGCTGCGTCTCAATGACCAGCAGACCCGTTGCAATGCGCCACAGCTGGCCGGTGCGATGACTGTGCCACGGTGTTCGATACCCGCCGGGATGACGGAGCGTTTCAAAACTGACCATCTCATTTTGACCGAAAATCGTTATTCATCGGCCTATTACAGAAACCACGTCTTCGGCTGTCAAGGATAATGGGGACTCAACCACATAAGGAGCCCGTATGAGCATTATCACCTCTCTGGTAGCCCAGCCTGACAACGCCGCGCAGCGCGAAAAAATGGCGTGCCTGTTAACCCGCTTATTCAACGGCGATATCGATCCGGCAGAGGTATTTACGCCCGATTACCAACAGGTTACGGACGGTCACGCCCTTGACTACCGGGGTTTTATTCAGCACCTGAACCACGTCCGCTCGCAGATCCGCACGATCGCCTTTAGCGTGGCGGAGATAGCCTGTCATGACGAACTTCTGGCTGACCGGCATATCGTGACGGTCACGTATCCTGATGGTCGTCAGGCAGAGATAGAGGTTTATCTGTTTGCCGCGCTGCGTGAAGGGAAAATCTGGCGGATCCATGAAGTCACGCGAGCCCTCAGCGGCGATGCTTCAGATCGCACCCTGGCACACGCGACAGAATAACGTCACTCCGCCGGGCGCGGCGCGGTACGGCTAAACACCTCAACATACCGCGTAAACTTGCCGATAAACACCCCGGCAAACAGCCCGCCGGAGACAATCGCAAGGGCGCTGATGGCGGGCTGCTGCAGCGTCTGCGGCGCGATGGCGCTCATTACCCCCAGCACGTATTTCACCGCGAACGCCAGCATCATAAACGGCAGCGCGGTGTAGTCAGCCTGGCGGCAAAGGGTGCGCGGCGCGGCGGCACGAGTCACCGCCGTCGGGCGAATCAATGCGTAACCCAGCGCAGCGCCAGCCAGAATGCCCGCAAGCCACATCGACAGCGTCGCGACGCTGAGGGAGCGGTACATCACCAGATCGTAAATATCCCATAGCAGAAAAATGGCCGGGATTATCGCCAGTTTTTCCAGCGTGACCGTGGCGGGCCGGCGGGCCCGGAGCCCACGAGAAACCAGAAACACAAACAGCACCCAGACCCAGATGGGGGTGTGCGTCAGAATACCAGTCAGTTGTTCGAACATAGCTGTTTACCGTGGGCGTCACGCGGCCGTTATCGCGCGGGATAAGTATTACGCAAAATAGCCCGCGCGCAATCCCCACTTTTGTTACTTGAACGTCACGGTAAAGGTGGCTGTCGCACTGTAATCCCCAAGCTTCGGCGTCGTGGTCGTCCATATAAACCCTGCGTGATAATCATGCGTGAGCCGGTCTCCACCGATCGTACCTATCTCCTGCGGCGTGTTCAGCGCAATGCGCGGCTCCATCAGGCTGCTGGCGGAAATGATAAAGCCAAAGCCGCTGTCTGCCGCGGGCATGATGATTGCCCCGTCTTTGACCGTATTCGTCGAGCTTAACGTCATCAGCAACGTCTCCCCCGTGCAGGTTTTACCGCTGGCTTCACGCGTCAAATCGACCTGTAGCGTAAAGGGTTTTGTTTTTTCAATCTTACCGGGCGTCGCCCAGCTGCCGTTGATGACGCCAAAGTCGAGGGTATCGGGTACCAGCAGCACTTTTGGCGTGCAGGCCAGAAAGGTGATTTTATCCAGCCCGGTAATGGTCAGGTTAAAGTTACCGTCCTGAGTCACCGTGCCGCCTCGCAGACCGCCCACGCCGTCCACCTGAAAGAGCGACAGGCTGACATCCCCCATCACTTTGCCATTGGTGGCCGCCGGAAGGCCGGTGGTTTTGATGTAAACCTGATAGGTGAGCGTGAACGTCTGCGGGGCCGCCGGGGAGAGACAGCCTTTGTTGCCGTTAGGACGGCACACGGTACCGGGACCAATCTCTATTTTATCGCCCTTCTTCAGCTTGTAATCGACGTTCCTGAAGGTGATGCCAATCTCCAGAGAGTTGTGCACGTTTTTCACCGCATCTTTCGGATCGAGCCATAAATAGGCGCTCTCGCCGTTTGGATAGGCGTCCGTGTCAGAGCAGGTAAACGTCGCCGTGATCGGTGACGATACCCATATTTTGGTGTTGGTGCCGAAGTCGCCGATCGACGCTTTGATGATGCTGTTAATGGCAACGTACTGGCTCACCGAGCCCTGGGCTTTACAGGTCAGCGCCATAACGGTGGAAGAAAACAGGCCGAAGCAAAAAATCACCGCGGCGTACAGCATATGTCGTCCCTGAAATTGCATTGTCCTCTCCTTTATCGACAAATTGCGCTGATCTCGCGATAGCCCGCGGTATCCTGTTCACGCCGTTCCTCATCCGGAAGCTGGATACGACACTGTTCGTCATCCCCCTCCCCCCAGCGAATGGCGATCGCTTCGCCCGGCAGCACGCCTGAAACAAAAATATCCCCGTCAGGCCCGACAATGCCGTTGTTACGCTCGCCCCGGCTGTAGGCCTGCGCGCCAACCGGCGGCACGCTGTTGTCGGGTCGTTTGCTGTGAATCAGCACGCTGTCGCCCCGATATGTTTCAAACGTCACGCGCGTAATCGCGCCGCGGGTAGGGACGTTATTCTGGGTGGCAACAGGCACGTCCAGCCCCTCCGGGAAGTCCTGGGTGTTTAACGACCAGGTATTGTTGCGATAAGGAATCGCATGCGGGGCAACGGCATAGCCCGCAGCGTCGATCCGCACTCCGGCCTGATTCTCTACCCTCACCCCTTGCGCATCCTGAGCCTCAATCAGGGTAAAGGTACTGCCCGGTGGCTGGGACAGCGTCACGCCGCCAGCGTGAGCAAGGATGCCGCCGCTGAGGTTCATGCTGCTTTGCTGCACATCTTCCGCTCTGGAATAGCCCAGCCACAGATTTCCGGCGTCCCCCTTGTAGCCCATGCTCAGATCGCCCGCCGTCCCCTCGGCATCGTTTTGCTGCACCTGCATGGCATAGCTGAGGCGGTTATCCTCAAGCAGGGAGCCACTCAGCCCCGCGGAGGACGACACGTTTCCGGCACGATCGGCGTGAAGGTCTGTCGTCGCCGTCGCCGGGTGGCTGCCAAAGCTGAGCGGCAGAGACAGGCGCAGGTTAATGCTGCTGTCATGTGCAATGTAGTGGTTGCGCGTATTCTGGTAGTACAGACTCCAGGTCACATTGCCCAGCCGTGAGGTAAAGCCAGACTGAACCGTGGTATCAGAACCGGCATCCTGCCAGTAGCTTTGCTTGCTGAAGGTGAGATAAAGCTGGCTGATCTCACCTATCTGCTGGCTCATTGAGATATCCAGCCGCGCTTTTTTGGTTGCGTAGCGGCTGTCGTAATGGATTTCAGGCTTTGACGCGACCCAGTCAGGGTTATCCTGATCGGCGTCATCCCAGTAATAGGTTTTATATCGGCCATTATCCCAGCGGCGACGTTCCTGAACCGACTCCTGGAAATCGTAATAACCGGACGAGGAGTAACGATAGCCCGCCACCTGGAAATCGGTGCGGGAATCGAGAAAGGATTTCGCATACAGGAAGCGAGCGCTCCCCCCTTGCTCATCGTCGCCCCGCGCCAGCCGCGTGTCGGATAACGCCAGATCGACGGACACCGCGCCAAAATGCCCCATGTTTTTGCCCACGCCCATCGCCGCGCTGCGGTAGTGTTCCGCCGAAAGCAGGCCGCCCGACAGGGTCACCGTATCGCTCATCCCTCTGGCGAGCTGGCTTTCAACAAACGCAGGGGCATAGCCGTCGGCACCGTCATGATATTTTGCGGCCGTGATTTCATAGTTCCACTGCCCCTTGCGAACCAGTCCCGGGAGCACGGTATAGGGGATCACCAGATTGGTTTTCCGTCCGTCGGTTTCAATGATGGTGACAAACAGATCCCCGCTCTGACTGACCGGCACAATGTCATCAAACGCGAACGGTCCCGGCGGCACGTTGGTAGAGTAGATCAGATACTTATTCTGTCGAACCTCCACGCGGGCATTGCTTTCCGCGACGCCTCTGACGACAGGGGCATAGCGCGACTGGCTGTCTGCACGCATCATGGGCTCCGAGGCCAGCTGCACCCCGCGAAACGGAATACTGTCGTAGAGGGTTGTTCCGGTGCTTCCTTGTCCCAGCAGCAGACGACTCCTGATTGACGGAAGCGCCCTTTCAGCCCACGACGAGACGTTTTTCCAGTGGCCCGTTTCCCCATCCCGCTTTGTCAGGTTCGCCATCTGGCGCAAGCGCCACGCCCCTATATTGATGCCGTTATTCAGGTAAAGGTAGGCGTACTGGCTGTTTTGCCCGTCGCTTCTGATGGTGTTCGCCGCCAGGTTGTAGTTTACAAAAGCGGCATTGATGCCCTCGTCGTAACGCGTGGCGGGTACCGTTCCGCGCGGTTGCGTCAGCATATTGAGCTGGGGAACCTGAATATCCAGCCGGTGCTCGGTCATCGTAACGTTCATGGACGCCCCCGCAATCCGGCGCTCGAGGGGATAGCACGACTCGTCATCGTCAGCGGGAAGAGCGACGGACCACGCGCGCAGCCGATCGGCGCTAATGCACGGGTGCAGCGCGCTGTCGGGCTTATCGCGGACGATCTCAACGTCACGCTGTTCAACGAGCTTTCGGTTAACGTAAACATCGAGGGAATAGGTTCCGGGAATAATGCCGGAATCAGGGTCGATCAAATTAATGAACGATTGCTCGCCCGTTCCATGAAAAAATGCGGTGTTATATTCACTTTGCGCCAGACATTCGCTGCCGGAAACCAGTAAAGAGGTAAGCGCGCACAGGGGGATCCATGTTCGTTGCATAATGATTCATCCATGACATTATTTAATAATCTGCAACGGTGGGCTTAGTGCATTTTCACGTCGGCAACGCCGCCGTAATCGTTAATGTACGTTAAGCCAACCACCCGCGAGCCTTTGGGAAAAGGAATCGTTTCGCTGCCAAAGGGAGCGATCATCGGGGCCGTTATTTTTTGTTCTTTTCCCTGCGGGGTTTTAATCATTAACTGACTCAGGCTAATATGCAGAGGCCCGGGATTGCTGACGACCAATGCCTCACTGCTTTTCGTCAGCGTTAACTGACCTATCTGCTCGTCCAGTTTTGCCTTCATCCCAACCGGGCGATAAAAAAGCTTAAGGCGCGTTCGAATCGCCAGCTGCATCACATTAGGCTCGCTGGCCCGGGGCGGTATTTCCTGAACGTTAATCCAGTAAACACTTTCTCTGTCGGTCGGTAATCCTTTACCGGAATAGATAAAACGTAACACGGCGGATTGATCGGGTTTCACCTTCATAATAGGCGGCGTCACCACCATCTCTTTTCCGGGCTTGTCTGAATCTTCGTCCAGCCAGGTCTGGATAATATAATTTTTTTGCGACGCGTTATGCAGCGTTAACGAGGCCGATTTATTCTCACCGGAATAAATCACCCGTGAACTTTCAATCTGAATAGCTGAAATAGCCGATGCGGAGTACAGCGCGAATAGCGCAATAATAAGTGACTTCATCATACCACCTTAAAAGCAGGCCCGAAGGCCTGCTCCTGTTATTGTTGAACAATGGTGAAGGTGGCCGTTGCGTTTGCTTCCCCGGTGGTGACCGCATCTTTGTTATAGGCGTAATAGTTCGCTTTCAGGAAGAACGTCCCGCTGCCCGAGGTGTCGCCTTCAGCAATGGTGATGCTGGCATCGGATTTATCAAGGGTTTTGGATAAGGTAATGTTCTGGTCGGAGATATCTTTAATCTGAATCCCCACCCCTTTTGCCGTGGTGCTGGCGGTCGCGTTATCCAGGTCCAGCACGTTCGGCTGACCGGACGGGCTGACGCCGTCAAGAACCAGATAATAGGTGCCCGGCTGACAGCCCGTCAGGTTAATGGCAAAGCCCACCTCCGGACCGTTAGCATCTTGTTTTAAGGTTTCCATCGGAATAGTTCCCATCGGAACCGTAATTTCGGCAGTGCTTTCCCCGGAGAGCTTGCAGGATGATGAGCCAATTTGCCCTACAAATTTTAACTTACCGTCTGCCGCATGGGCAAAAGAGGTAAAAAGCCCCAGGGCAACCATCGCCGCGCAAAGAGATTTCAATTTCATATACAGCTCCTTCTGTTTATACAACATATTATGAATAACAGTGCATCGTTTCTGCCTGAATACTACACCCGCATAAAACGCTTCATTTCCCGGCGAGCGTTATGTAACCTTTATATCCGTTGTCAGGTAATGATAAAGCCCGGTAAGACTCTCAACCTGGAGTTTGGAATAAATATTACGCCGGTGAATACTGACCATTTTCTCACTAATATCGACCTGCCGGGAGATCTCTTTATTACCTTTCCCTGTAATAAAAAATGGCATCAGGTCTAATTCCCGATGGGTGAGGTTTGAATTTTTCTTAATCATCGCCCAGGTTTTATTGGTCACGGATTTTGAAATAATCTGGCCAGCCTTATCTTTGACCATAAAAGTGCTGAGTTTATCAAATGATTCGCTGTTATCAATTAAGATATCCGCAACCGAGTCCAGCAAAATATTTTCAGTCACTTCCACAATTCGCGCATTAGTCGTAATAATAAGTATATTGTCAAAAACATTCTGGCGCTTCATCTTTAACAGTAACAACAGTAAACTGTGGTCAGCAATATAATAGTCAATGATTATCGTGACCGGTGATCTCATTACCATCGTGCTCAGCGTTACGCTGGCTTTTTCAAATGCTAAAAACTTCAGTTCCTGCTTATCTCTCTGGCAATTTTGTATGATTTCACTCAATCCAATTCTGAACCAGACATTATCAGACACACAAATAATCATCATCCGTAACCTTATACTGATCCATGTATAACATTCCGGGAATAGAGCTTGTGAAGTGATTTAACCCTGAGCGAACGCTAAAAAATCATCCAACGACTGCGCTTATTCCATGAGACATTATTCAGATCAAAATGAATGAGATGCAAATAAGAATATGGGCAACAAGTGTAAGAGCAATCCGAAAAAGGATAATACAAAAAATGCTTTTCTTAGAAAAAAAGCATTAATAATTAATTAGTTAGATAATGTTAATTTTGGTATTACTTTTCGAATACAATCCAAAAACATGGCCCGGGTATGATCCTGCGCAAGTTAACGTGAAGTTCCTGATCTGCATTTTCAGCTTCACCGCTTAAATAACGTCCAGAATCATACCCCGCCATTCTGTTATAAAGAGGCTTTCAGGCGTCGAACGGCCTCTTTCAGCTCTTCATCCGTTGGCGTGACAAACGACATGCGCAGCGTCGCTGGGTCTGGCTCATTGCAGTAGAAAAATTCGCCCGGCACAAATACCACGCCGTTACTTAACGTTTTTTCCAGCCAGCGGGTGGTGTTCATGCCGTTGTTCATTTTCGCCCACAGGAACATGCCGCCCTTCGGCTTGTGGAACGACATCACGTCGCCCAGCTCGGCTTCCAGTTCCGTGGCGAACGTCTGGTATTTCTGACGATAGGCTTCGCGGATCGTTTTAATCTGATCGGCCAGACGGCCGGTCTTCAGGTACTCATACGTCATCAGCTGCGACAGCGTGCTGGTGTGCAGATCGGTGGTTTGCTTCAGGTTCACCACCGCGCGCTTCAACCATTCCGGCACCACCACCCAGCCTACGCGCGTGCCCGGCGCGAGAATTTTAGAGAAGGTGGAGGTATACACCACGTTCTCTTCATTGCCGATATCTTTGGCATGGGCAATTAACGGGCGGAAGACTTCATCGGTATAGTTAATTTCGCTGTACGGATCGTCTTCGATGATTACGAAGTCATAGCGCTTCGAGAGCTCCACCAGCTGTTTACGACGCGCCTCAGAAAGCGTCACGCCGCCAGGGTTACCAAAGGTTGGAACGATATAGACCGCTTTGATGGCTTTCTTTGCCACCAGGGCCTCAAGTTCGTCCACCTTCATACCGTCGCCGTCGGTGCCAACGGATTCAAAATTCGCCTGCGCCAGGCCGAATACCTGCAGGGCGGCGAGATAGGTTGGACGTTCGACGACGACGATATCGCCCGGGTTAATTAACGCGCGCGCCAGCACGTCGAGGGACTGCTGAGAACCGGAGGTTACGACCACATCATCGGCCTTACAGCGAATGCCACGCCCCTCGCAAATGCGCTGAATCTCTTCCCGCAGTCCCGGTACGCCTTCGGTCAGGCCATACTGAAACGCCTCGCCAAAATGCTGAGATAATACGGCATCAGCAGCGATTTTCAGCCCTTCGCGATCGAACAGGTCAGGGTTTGGAATACCGCCCCCCAGCGAGATCACGCCCGCCATTTTGCTATGTTTTAATAATTCACGGATGGCAGATGATTGCAGGCCCTGCGCGCTGCTGGCGAGTTTACTCACGGACATTCTTTGCTTACCTTCTGTTTTTATAGTGTGCTCAATCTTAGCAGAATATGGGCGATAAATTCCGTCAGCTTAGGCAGCGGCCGCAAATCCTGACGCCACAACAAATGCACCGGCCTCGGCGCGGGCGTGAACGGCTCCAGCACCCGCACCAGCCTGCCGCTTGCCAGCTCTTCCGCCACCAGCACTTCCGGTTGCAGCAACAGCCCCGCCCCGGCCCGCGCCGCCATGCGTAAGCCGTAGCCGTCGTTACATCTTAAGATCGCATCCCGCTTCCAGCGCACCTCCCCTTCCACGCCCGGCAGCCGCCACTCGTTACGTGCGGTCCACACCGTGTGCGAAAGACAGAGATGATTCACCAGATCGTCTGGCGTTTGCGGCGTGCCGTGTCGCGCTAAATAGTCCGGCGCGGCGCAGATCACCATGTTGTAGGGGCACAGGTATTTCGCCACCAGATCGTCGTTGCGAACGTCACCAATGCGAATGGCCAGATCGACGCCCTCCTCCACCAGATCGACCATTCGGTTGGTGAGATCCAGCTCGATGCGTACCTCCGGGTAGCGCTGTAAAAAGGTTGCCGTCAGCGGGGCGATCACGCAGCCGCCAAACGACGTGGGCGCAGTGACGCGCAGGGTGCCAGACGGCGCGGCGCGCAGCCGTTCAACCGCGCTTTCGGCAATCACGACCTGCTCCAGCACCCGCTTCGCCTCGTCGAAGTAGACGCGTCCGGCATCCGTCAGGCTCTGGCGGCGCGTGTTACGCTCCAGCAGGCGGGTGCCAAGCTGGGATTCCAGCAGCGCAACGTACTTCCCCACCATTACCGCCGACATCTCCAGCCGCGCCGCCGCACCGGTGAAGCTGCCGCTTTCCACCACGGCAATAAACGTCTCCATGCTGCGGAGCTTATCCATATTCCAAACCTCTGGTTAGCAATCTTCTAACTTTAGCCCAGTTTATCCGCATTTTAATTTATTAAAGAATGAAGGCTCACAACATAAGGAGTCGGCTATGAAAATCGTCATTATTGGTGCCAGCGGTACGGTCGGTCGTGCGGTAACGGAAGAGCTGAGTCGTCGCCACGAGGTCATCCGCGTCGGTCGCACGCAGGGCGACGAACAGGTGGATATCACCTCGCAGTCAAGCGTTCAGGCGCTGTTCGAGAAAATCGGCCAGGTGGATGCGATTGTGTCCGCCAGCGGTGGCCTCTACTTCGGCCCGCTCGCGACCATGAAAGACAGCGACTTTAACCAGGGACTGCAGGATAAGCTGCTGGGGCAGGTGCGCCTGGCGCTGATCGGCCAGCACTACTTGAATGAAGGCGGCTCGATTACGTTGATAAGCGGGGTCGTGGCACACGAGCCGATTGCGCAGGGCGTGAACGCCACCACGGTGAATGCCGCGCTGGAAGGGTTTGTTCGCGCCGCAGCCTGCGAACTGCCGCGCGGGATCCGCATCAACCTGATCAGCCCGACGGTGCTCACCGAATCGGTCGACACGTACGATGGCTTCTTCCCGGGCTTCGAAAGCGTGCCTGCCGCCACGGTGGCGCAAGCCTATCGTCGCAGCGTGGAAGGCGTGCAGACCGGGCGCGTATACAAGGTCGGCTACTGATCCTTGCGGGCGGCGATCAGCACCAGCATCGGGCGCTCCGCCTCCTCGGCCAGCGCGGGCCAGGCGTCAATCTGCGCCTGCGTTGGTCCCCACTCGTTGACATTGCTTATCGTTAATCCGGCCTTGATCAGCGCGTTAAGCGTGGTGCCCAGCGTGCGGTGGTATTTGATCACCCCGTCTGCCAGCCAGTTGCTGACACGCTGGCCTTCGTCCTGATAATGATTCACGCCCCAGAACCGCTCGCCGTTATCGTCGGTCAGCCAGCCCTGACGCGAGGCGCAGGTGTAAATCGGGTGTTCCATCGAAAAGACCAGGCTGCCGCCGGGCTTAAGCGCGCGCTGAGCCTCGGCAAATACCGTGTCCAGTTCCGGCAGATAGTGCAGCGCCAGCGAGCTGTAGACCAGATCGACGCTGTTTTCGTCGAGGCTGAGAGAGTCCAGATCGCTACGCTGATAGTGAATCAGTGGATCCGCGGTAAGCTCCGCTGCGCGGGCGAGCATCTTTTCTGAGATATCGATCCCCGTGACGTGAGCAGCACCCAGCTCGCGCGCGGCGCGGCAGAACCAGCCGTAGCCGCAGCCGAGATCGACAACCGATTTACCGGTTAAATCGGGCAGCAGGCTTTTCAGCGCGGGCCACTCCGGCGCGCCGTCCAGCCCCTGCACCGAACGCGGAAGCTGGGCGTAGCCTTCAAAAAACGCCGGGTTGTCGTAGATGTTTTGTGCCATGGCAGATCCCTCTTTAAGAATGTGCACAGCAGTATACTGCATTGTCGGGTGGCGGCTTCGCCTTACCCGACCTACAAAATCTCAGAACCGTAGGCCGGGTAAGCGCAGCGCCACCCGGCAACCCATTAGCCCACCGTACCCCAGACCAGATTTCCTTTATGGAACGTTGCGGTACGCGGGGAAATGCGCGCCACGGCTTCGGCGGAACAGGAGGCGTCCACCAGCACAAAGCTGGCGTCATCCTGCGCTTTCGGCCACACGCGTTCGCCTTTGTCGTTCAGCGGCAGCACGTCGCCGGTCGCAATTCCCAGCGCGCGGGAGAGCGTCTGCTCGTTCGGGCGGATGTAGAGCTGGGCATAAAGATTGGCTTTTTCCAGCATGTCCCCCAGACCGTACGGCGACCAGTGGTCGATCACGCTGTCGGTGCCGGTCATCACAAACACGCCATTGTCCCGCAACTGCTTCAGCGGCATATGCAGGGTGCCAATCGGCACGGTGGAGGCGATGGTTACCTGCTGCGCCGCCATGCGGGTGGCGATCTCATCCACCTGCTGTTCGTTGAGCGTCGCCAGCGCGAAGGCGTGGCTGATGGTGAGTTTCCCCTTCAGCGCCGGCGTTTTCTCCACGGTTTCGACCATGTAGTTCACCGCCGCCATGCCCGCCGGGCTGGTTTCGTGCAGGTGAATGTCCACCCCTTTGTCGTAGTCCAGCGCAATCTGGAACATCAGATCAAGAGATTTCTCCATCGCGCCGTCGACGTTGGTCGGGTCCAGCCCGCCCACGTAGTGCGCCCCGGCCTGCATCGCCTCGCGCATCAGCTTTTCAGAATTCGACAGCAGCAGCCCGTGCTGCGGGAAGGCGACGATTTCGCAGTCAAAACCAGGTTTGCGGCGCGCCAGGACCGCCTGCAAGTTTTCCAGGTTTTTCAGACCGGAAACCGGCTCAATGTTGCAATGGCTGCGGGCGATGGTGGAGCCTTTCGACTGGATCAGGTCGATCAGCTTTTCCGCACGCTCCTGGGTGTAGGGCTGCAGCTCAGGCAACAGCTTCTGTTCCAGGCGGATCATATCCTGAATCGTGGTGCCCGCCGGGCGGTTGAGCGATCGCCACGGGCCGCCGTAGAAGGTTTTATCCAGGTGGATGTGCATGTCGCGCATTGCCGGGAGCATCAGCTTGTTGCCCGCATCGTAGTGCGGCAGCGTGGCGTCGGCGTGGCGCTTATTGTCGCGCAGGGCGACGATCTTCCCGTCCTTGATCTCCAGCGTTTTCAGCTCGGTACGGGTGCTCGTCGCCACGCCGCCGTCGAAGTTAAACCCGGCTTCGAGCAGAACGTTGTCCAGATAGTAATGTTTCGCGGTGATATTCATAGGCTTACCGGTCTCGCAGAGTGGCTTTGCGGAGTCAGCAGCATACGCGACGGATCCGGTCGCGCCAAACAGCGCGCAGGCGGTCACCATTTTACCGCTCTGGCTGATAAACTCGCGGCGGCTTTTGTTTTCACTCATCTTATCTTCCTTCATTCACAATATGGGTACCGGTTTCCCCGCGCAGCGCGGCGGGCAGGCAGTCTGGCGAGGTGATGATCACCCGCTTGCCGCCGTGGTGTAAAAATTCCAGCGAGGCGACGATTTTGGGCAGCATGCTGCCCGCCGGGAAGTGACCTTCTTCCCTGTAGTGCGTCATCTCCGCTACGTTAACGGTGTCCAGCGCCTGCTGGTTTGGCTTGCCGAAGTTGACGCACACCTTTTCCACGCCGGTGGTAATCACCAGCACGTCGGCGCGGATCTCGCGCGCCAGCAGCGCGGTGGAGAGATCTTTATCAATCACCGCGTCAACGCTCTGGTAGTCGCCCTGCGCCGAACGCACCACGGGAATACCGCCGCCGCCCGCGCCGATCACCACAAAGCCTTTTTGCGTCAGGGTCTTGATCGCATCGGCCTCGACAATGCGCAACGGCTGCGGCGAGGCCACCACGCGACGATATCCCCGGCCCGAATCCTCAACAAAGTGCCAGTCCGGGTGCGCGCGCTGCAGTTCGTCGCGCTGCGCCTCGCTGAAGAACGCGCCGATCGGTTTCGTCGGGTGCGTAAAACCGGGATCGTTTTTATCCACTTCCACCTGCGTGACGACCGTAACCGCTTTTTGCTCCCCGCGCGCGGCCAGGCGGTTGTTCAGCGCCTGCTGGATCAGGTAGCCAATGCCGCCCTGGGTGTCCGCCACGCAGTTTGCCAGCGGCGTGAGGGGAAGCCCCTCCCGCTCGTGGGCAATTTCAGCCCGGCGCAGATCCAGCCCCACCTGAGGGCCGTTGCCGTGGGTAAGCACGATGTCATAATCGGAGGCCAGCATTTCGAGCACGGACTCTGCCACCGCTTTAACCGCCTGCGCCTGATGTTCAACCGACTGGCTGGCGTTGTCTTTGATAATGCTGTTGCCGCCAATGGCGACGACCATAAGCTCTTTCATACGTGCTCCTTCGCAACAGTACCCGGCTCAGCGCTCGCCGCTTCACGACTATCCAGCACATGCTTCACCACAAACATGCCGCCCATCATCAGATACGCGGTGACGAACATCAGCGAACTGCCTTCGGCAAAGCCCACGACCGGAGCGTGGATGACCCCAAACAGCGCCAGCAGCGCCCCGCCCGCCGCAGCCACGGCACCGCGCAGCGGTTTGTTGATGATGGCGAAAATGGCGATACAGCCCCACAGCATGCTGGCGAGCGGTGCCCCGTTCCCCAGATGGACTAATCCTTCGTAGTAGATCCCTTTGCTGTGCAGCACGTCGGTGCCGATTTTGGCGGCATTCGTGCCCGCCGCGCCCATCACGCTGTTCATCATGGTTAGCGCCCAGTTGGCGATCCACGGGAACAGGCAGATGAAGATCACGGGCACTTCCATCTTCGGCGTTTCCCTTACCACCTGATTGGCGGTGACCACGCCGATAAACACCAGAATCGGCACGATGGCAGTCATCGGAATGATGGCGAGCATAAACGCTCCCAGCCCGAACAGCGGCACGATGAACATGGTCACGCCGGAAGCCAGCGTGTAGCCGATGCTCGCGCCCATCGCTTTCCAGCCGGGATGGCCGACGTAGACCGTCACCGGGAACGGGTTGCCCATCAGGCAGCCGAGCATGGAGGCCAGACCGTTCGCCAGCATGACTTTACGCGTCGGGTATTCATCCCCCGCCGCGTGGGCGCTTTCGATGTTCTCCAGGTCAAAGATGTAGTTCGCCAGACCCAGCGGTACGGCAGAGGCAAGATACGGTAGCGCGTGCGGCAGCCCCTGCAGGAAACCTTCCACGTGCACCTGCGGCGGGTTAAAGCCGAAGGATGACATGGAGGCTTTGATCGCCTCCGGGCTCTGCAGGCCGGAGATCCACGCCAGGGCCGTGCCGGCAATCAGCAGCAGCAATCCGGTTGGGATGCGGGCAAAGATCGGCTTTTTACCGAACCAGTTGATGAAAATCAGCAGCAGCACGATAAACGACACGGTCGGCGCCTCGAACGCCTGCAGCATCGGGTTCATCGCCAGCAGCAGCAGACCCAAACCGGACAGGCACGACAGCAGCACGGTACGCGGGATCATCTTGCGGATGGTTTCCCCTAAAAACGAGCCACCCGCCAGGATCATCGCCTCCACGAAGCACCACACCAGGCCAATCTGGATAGCGAACTCCGCATCACCGGTCTGCTGATAGACCGGCATCAGCACCAGGAAGGTTACGGTAAAAATAGACGGCGCGCTGGGGCCGGACGGCAGCGCGGTGACGTCCGTGCGCCCGGTCTGGCGCGCCATCTGCATGCCAAACCAGGCGTAGCAAATACTCGCGGTCAGCACCGCCAGCCCGAAGGCTGGCGCAATGCGTCCATAAACAATCTCCTTCGGGATGCCGACGACAAAAATGAGCAACCCCATCATGGTCAGCAAATTGGTCAGGTTGTTGGTCATCAACCCGAAATACGCCGCCCAGTCACCTCTTTTCCACTCCAGTTTCATGTTTTTCATGGATGCATGCCTTATAAAAAGTAGCGATCGCGGAAGGTCAACAGCGCCTTTTCAAAACAGCTAAACGGCGGGTGAACGATGCCCGCCCCAATCATGCCGATGCCCGCATCTTTATGCGCAATAGCGGTGTTAATTACCGGCAGAATGCCGCTGCCGGCGACTCTGGTGATGTCGATGGCGGTCGGGATCCCCATAAACGAGAGCAACGGAATAGTGACGTTCGGGTTTTCGCCGAGGGTGATTTCGCGCATCTGACGGGAGAAGTCGATAGCTTCCTCCACCGTGCCGCCCACCAGCGCAACGATCGCCGGGGCCGTCGCCATCGCAAAGCCGCCGATGCCGTAGGTTTCGGTGATGGCGCTGTCGCCGATATCCAGCCCGGAGTCTTCCGGCTTATAGCCCGCGAACATCGGGCCGATCACCTGCTGCGCCGGGCCGGTGAACCACTGCCCCGGCAGGCCGGAAATGCGCAGGCCGAACTCGTAGCCGTTGCGCGCCATGGTGGTAACCACGGTGCTGTACTCAATGCCGTGGGCGGCGTCCAGGGCGGCTTTACACATCGCCATCCACGTCGGGCCGGAAAAGTAGTCGCTGCTGGCAACAAACTCGAATACCTCGCGCTGCTGCTCAACCGGATAGCCCGCCTGGATCAGCCCCGGCGTCAGCGCCTGGATCAGCAGCGTGGTGCCCGCATTGTTGCGGTTGTGGCACTCATCGCCCATGTGCAGCGCCTGGGCCAGCATCAGGCGCAGGTCGATTTCGCCGATAATCTTCATCGCGTCGCGCAGCATCGGGCCGAGCACGTCCCGCATCCAGTTCAGGCGGTCGATGACGCTCTGGTCGTTGGCCCCCATGCGCAGGATCTTCGCCATCTGCTCGCTGAGGTTGGTGAAGGCGCGGTTGCCGTAGGTTTTGTTCTCAACAATGTGCATAAACATCGACGCAGAGGTGACGCCCGCCATGGAGCCCACGCAGTCATGCTCGTGGCACGGCGAGAAGGTGATCTCGCCGGAGGCAGCAAGCCGTGCCGCGTCGTCCAGATCTTTCGCCAGCCCTTCAAACACCAGCGCACCGGTGACCGCGCCTTTCATCGCGCCACACATGTTTTCCCAGGAGACAGGCGGACCAGCGTGCAGAATGGTGGTGCGGGTCATCCCCGGCACGACGTTAATCGCCTGGTCATAGCCCACCAGCACCGGATGGGACTGAATAATGCGCTCAAGGGCGATTTGGTTGGCGGCGGCGATCTTCTCCGCCAGCGGTTTTTCCGCCAGCTGGTCGAGCGCTTCAACAACCTGCATATTGCCCTGCCCCGGCGGCGTCCAGTCGAGTTGGGTCACGGGAACGTGCTGCTTTTTAAGATCGTCGCTGAACATCGCGATACCCACGTTAATGACGTTCAGCGGCTGGTTAAATAAGGTGGTCATTATGCGTTCTCCCCTTTGCAGACAAATTCGCGTGCCAGTAATCCGGTATTGGTGCTGCTGCTGGCCCAGATGACGCCTGCGTCGGTCAGCATCTGGCACTGCTGTGCCAGCGACTGCGGATCCTGATCGGTGCCGAGCACGTACCCGAGGATCTCAAGCGGACGGTTATCGGCCTTCGCGATGGCCTGCGCCTCTTTGATCGCGTCGATCATCACCCCCACCGGATCCTCGTGCGCGCCGAAGCCCAGCACAAAGTCCATCACGATGACGCCCACTTCCGGATCGCGCGCCTCCTGCAGCAGGCGGCTGATGCGGTTGGTCGGGTCGATCATCGGATGCGGCTTGCCGTTGGTGAAATCGTCGTCGCCAAAGTCGAGGAAGGTGTGGGCTTTACTGACGCTGACGTCCGGCAGGCGTTTAGCGGGATCCGGCTGGATATTGCTGTACACGTCGTCGAACTTCTCCAGCGCGGCAAACATCGCTTCGTCGCACAGGGTGCCGCCGCAGAACAGGCCGCGAATGTACTTCTGCTGCGGGGTCAGGCGGGCGCGCACCTCTTCAATCAATGGCCAGTTGAGCGGGTGCAGATCAAGGGACTCTTTTTTGATGCCGGTGAGCAGAACGGCCTTCAGCGCCGCCTCTTTGGTGCCGCGCGCGAACTGCAGTCCGTCCTCATCGGCGGGCGGTTCATTGCGCCCGAGGAAGCAAACAATCACCGGCTTGCGGCAGGCTCTGGCGCGGGCCAGTACCTTTTCTGCCACGGCAGGAGCCGCTGGTTTGGAGATCAGCGCGATAACCTGGGTGCCCTCGTCGGCTTCCAGCATGTCGATAGCGTCGAGCATCATCAGGCCGCCAATTTTCTCGCTGAGATCGCGCCCGCCGGTGCCAATCAGCTGCGACACGCCGCCGCCGAATTCATGGATGCGCACGCTCAGCTCCTGGCTGCCGGTGCCGGATGCGCCGACAATGCCAATCGAGCCGCGGCGCACCGCGTTGGCGAAGCACAGTCCCGCGCCGTTGATGATGGCGGTGCCGCAGTCCGGCCCCATCATCAGCAGTCCTTTCTGGTGCGCCAGCTGCTTCAGCGCCAGCTCGTCGTCGAGCGAGACGTTATCGGAGAAGAGCATTACGTTGAGATCGTTTTCCAGCGCCTGACGCGCCTCGCGGGCGGCGAAGGTGCCATTGACGGAGATCACCGCAAGGTTGCTCTCCGGGCGATGGGTTTTAGCGCTGGCAATCGTCGCGTAGCGCGCTTCATGAGAGCCCGCGCTCTCTTTACGCGTGAACAGCGCTTCAATAGCGGCCAGCGTTTCATCATTCGCCGCGTCACCTTTAATGACGATCATCAGGTCGCCGTTTTTCGCCTCATTTAATTCCGGCGTTAACAGCCCGAGGTTTTTTAATACGCCCTTATTCATTTCCGTTGCCATGGCGACAAAGGCCTGTTCAACGCCCGGCAATTTATTGGCTTTCGTGGAAACGGACATTAATGACACGGAGTCAAAATAGGTGTTCTTTTTAATCACGATTTTCGTTGGCATTATTTGCACCTGTTCGCGGATAAAAGGGGGCCGCCGTCGTGCACAATACACGTCGGTAAAAAATGCTTTATTTAATTAGCGGCCAGCCGGAACGGGCTGACCGATCGTTTTACGCGCCCGCCGCCAGCAGCAGGTCGGCAATCTCAGTGAAGCCTTTCTCCCGCGCCAGTTCGAGCGGGGTTTTGCCGTATTTGTCGGTCATATGCGGGTTCGCGCCGTGATCCAGCAGCAGCTTCACGATCGCCTGCTGCTTTGCGCCGCCGTCGTTTAACACGATGGCTTCCAGCAGCGGCGTCCAGCCGACAAAGTTGGTGTGGTTAACGTTGATATCGGTTTTTTCCAGCAGCTCGCGCACGATCTCCACGTGCCCTTTTTCACTGGCAGGCGTAATGCCCACGCCGCCAAAACGCGTCAGGCGGTCGAGATCCGGATTCGCGGGTAATACCAGCCGCAGGAGGGTTAAATCATTGGTCAGGCAGCTAATGAGGAAAGGGTTAAAGCAGGTCTGATCCTGTTTATCAATATCTGCCCCGGCGGCAATTAAAAATTCTACGCAGGAATAGTGTTTTTTCAGGCTGGCAATCGTAACGGCGGTTCTTTTCTGGCGGTTAGTGGCGTTAATATCCACGCCTTTCTCCAGACAGGCTTTTAGCGCATCGCTATTGCCCTCTTCTGCCGCCAGCAGAAATTCGGTAACCAGTTCAGTTGCAGACATATTCAGACTCCCGATGTTTTTCTTTCTGTTGACCTGAGAATAGCAACAGCCTGGTCATAAAAGAATCCGCTTAAAAATGATTCATCGACAGTCAATTCATTGTTGAGTTAAATTCAACAGTTCGGTCAAAACGTGCGTCTGTGCAACCTTTTTCTTATGTTTAACCGCTTTTTAGCGCGTCAAAACGCATTATGCTTATGTCTGATAAAGCCTTATGCACCAGGGCTTTCGGCAACGCGTCAGAACTGTGATCGGCTTCAAATGCGTTGTAACAGCGTTGTTAAAATATGTTCAAAACTGATGTTTGACGGAGCCGTGATATGAATTCCATCTTTACCGAAGAGAACCTGCTGGCCTTCACCACCGCCGCCCGCTTTGGCAGCTTCAGCAAAGCCGCCGCCGAACTGGGCGTCACCACCTCCGCCATCAGCTACACCATTAAGCGCATGGAGACCGGGCTGGACGTGGTGCTGTTCGTGCGTAACACGCGCAGCATTGAGCTGACCGAGTCCGGCTTTTACTTTTACCGCAAAGCCACCGACCTGCTTAACGACTTTCACGCCATCAAGCGCGGGATTGATACCATCTCACAGGGCATCGAGGCGCGGGTGCGCATCTGTATCAACCAGCTGTTGTATACGCCGCGCCATACCGCGCGGCTGCTGCAGGTGCTGAAAAAGCAGTTTCCCACCTGCCAGATCACCGTCACCACCGAGGTCTATAACGGCGTGTGGGATTCCATCATCAACAACCAGGCCAATATCGCCATTGGCGCACCGGACACGCTGCTCGACGGCGGCGGAATTGACTACACCGAGATCGGCGCCATTCGCTGGGTGTTTGCCATCGCGCCGGCGCACCCGCTGGCGTTTGTTCCGGAACCGATAGCGGAAAGCCAGCTGCGCCTGTACCCCAACATCATGGTGGAAGATACCGCGCACACCATTAACAAGAAAGTGGGCTGGCTGCTACACGGACAGGAGGCGATTCTGGTGCCGGACTTTAATACCAAATGCCAGTGTCAGATTCTGGGCGAAGGGATAGGTTTTTTACCGGAGTATATGGCGCGGGAAGCGGTGGAAGACGGGCTGCTGGTGACGCGGCGTATCAATAACCCGCGTCAGGATTCTCGCATGCTGCTCGCCACGCAGCATGCCGCGACCGGCCAGGTCACGCGCTGGATCAAACAGCAGTTTGGCCCCCAGGGCGTGCTGACCGGGATCTACAGCGACTTACTCTGGCGTGCTTAGCTCTTACTCTGAACCCAGAAAGCGTGGATAAGACCCGGGATGTAGCCCAGCAGCGTCAGAATAATGTTGATAATAAACGCCCAGCCGAAACCTTTGCCCAACAGCACGCCCAGCGGCGGCAACAGGATGGTAAAAACAATACGCCAAAAACCCATATCAAAACTCCGTGCAAGCTAATCCATTGAAAATAATAAAGAGAACTATCTCTAAGCATAGCCAGTTTACCTGTCTGCGCCAGTTCTCTCCCCCGCGTTTACCCTCTTTTACGCTTTTGACGCTGGCGTAATGCGCACAATTACTTTAGCATTAACTTAATTAAGCAAATACTAAACTATCATGACCGAACTCGAACAGCTTCAGGCCAGCGCAGAGCAGGCGGCAAACCTTTTAAAAGCGATGAGCAATCCGCGTCGCCTGCTGATCCTCTGCACGCTGTGCGGCGCCCCCGGCACCAGCGCGGGGAACTGGCCCGCGCGACGGGGCTGAGCCCTTCCGCCACGTCGCAGCATCTGGCGCGCATGCGTGAGGAAGGTCTGATTGACAGTACCCGCGAGGCGCAGCGCATTCGCTATTTCATTAAAAACGATGCGGTGCATCAGCTCATCAGCACCCTGAAAACCCTTTATTGCCCGTAAGGAGCCGCCATGTCACTTCCCCTTATTTCGCCGCGCGAGGCCAGCGCCCGCATCGCTGAAGGTGCAAAGCTGATTGATATTCGTGATGCCGACGAGTACGCCCGCGAGCATATTCCCGCCGCGCAGTCCATGCCGCTGGATACCTTACCCGGTGGACTTAAAACGCACGCGGGCGAAACGGTGATTTTTCACTGCCAGTCTGGCGCCCGCACCTCAGGCAATGCCGATCGCCTTGCGCAGGCCGCCGCCCCCGCTCAGGCACTGGTGGTCGAAGGGGGCATTCAGGGCTGGAAGCAGGCGGGTCTGCAGACTGTCGAAGACAAAACCCAGCCGCTGCCGCTGATGCGTCAGGTGCAAATTGCCGCCGGGCTGCTCATTCTCTGCGGCGTGGTGCTGGGCTATAGCGTCTCCGACGGCTTTTTCCTGCTCAGCGGCTTCGTAGGAGCCGGGCTGCTGTTCGCCGGTGTGACCGGTTTTTGCGGCATGGCGAGGCTGCTCAAGGTGATGCCCTGGAACCGTCGTACCTCATAAGCAGTAATCGCTGAAATACGCTGTACCCGCCGTCATACGTGGGCTAAGGTGAAGATCGCTAAAACGATGAGGAGGTAATATGTTTTCTGTCGGTGATTATGTACAACCGCGTAAAGGCGGCCCGAAGCTGAAAGTGCTTGAAGTGAACGGTGAAAGCGTTGTGGCGGTACAGGCCAGCAATGAGCAAGGCGAGAAATATACCCTGAAAGCGGCCGATCTGGCGCCGTATACTGAAGACGGTGATTTCGGCGTCTGCTGAAAAAATGCCGGGCGGCGTGTTCCGCCCGGTTTACCTGTTTAGATTAGAAAATCTTCCAGTGATTTGCCGTTTGCCAGCGCGCTGGCAATAGGCTTCGGCGTGCGGCCCTGGCCGGTCCACGTTTTCTCTTCACCGTTCTGGTCAATAAAGCGATATTTGGCATCACGCGGCTTGCGCTTTTTCACTGGCTTACCCGCCTGCCCCAGTTCAGAGCCCAGCAGATCGGTCGGTGAAATACCATCGGCTTTCATTCGTTCCAGCAGGGCATTAATTTTCTCCTGCTGTTCAGCCCGCTGCTGCTCTAATTCCGCCAGCTCACTACGTTTCTCTTCAGCAACGACCCTGACCTTTTCCAGCATTTCCTCAAGAACGTCCAGGGATAATTCGCGTGCCATGGCGCGCAGAGTTCGGATATTATTAAGATTCTGTAACGTCAAAGACATATTATTTGAAAACCTTCTCTTTAGGGTAAATAGATAAATCACCGACAGAATAATTCATTTCCGCTGAAATATCTACCCGCGGGCGTCCCGGCCAATGGCGTAAATATGTTTTACTGCCACCCTTAATATTATCTTATAACGCCAGTGGGATACGCATGGATTCAATCACCCCATCAATATAAATGGTCATCCTTAATCAAAATTTCAGCATCCTGCGCTGTCCAAAAGCGGGTTGACGCCCTCGTCAGTGCGAAGAGATACAACCCTATGATTTACATTAACAAATCATCACACGAGACACATTATAACGAAGCGAACAAAAAACCATCAATTTTAGAGAATTTTGTGGACAAAACGCGTTTAAATAAAAATTAATCACTAGTTGTTAGTTCAAACATAGAGATATACGCTATACACGTCAAACAAACCAACCTAAAGCACTAATCGCTTAGGGAAAATCGTTTCTTTTGTGTTCTTCTCAAGGAGTTCAGACATGTTCTCACCGCAATCACGCCTTCGCCATGCAGTGGCGGATACTTTCGCGATGGTTGTCTACTGTTCCGTTGTGAACATGCTGATCGAAATATTCCTCTCCGGAATGACCTTCGAGCAGTCACTTTCTTCTCGTCTGGTGGCGATCCCGGTCAATATTATTATTGCATGGCCTTACGGCTTATACCGCGATGCCGTCATGCGTTTCGCACGTCGTATCAGCCCCGCAGGCTGGGTGAAAAACCTGGCGGACGTTCTGGCCTATGTGACGTTCCAGTCGCCGGTTTATGTGGCTATTCTGCTGACGGTTGGCGCGGACTGGCACCAGATCGCTGCGGCGGTCAGTTCGAATATTGTAATTTCAATGCTGATGGGGGCGGTGTATGGCTATTTCCTCGACTACTGTCGCCGCCTGTTTAAGGTCAGCCAGTACAGCCAGGCAAAAGCGTGATGTGAAGCGACTGGCGCACGCCAGTCGCAAATTTACTGTACGTCGCCAAACAGTCCCTTCAAAAACCGTTCCAGCGCCATACGCGAGCTGAAACCATGCGGAATACCATAATGCTCATGCGTCTCTCCGCCTAAATAGAGCGGAAATTGCTGATAGTGATCGCAGGTTTTAATATCCGAGGCAGGCTCAGCAAATGACAGGCTTCTGTCTTTAAGCGTGGGGTGAATAATGAGAGCGGTACGTCCCATTCTTGCTTCACGATTAACGTAAACATAATTCTCGCCACGGCGATATCCATACGCTTTTGGCGTCACCTCATCCATGGTGAATCCCTCTTTTTCAAGAACGCGCGCCACCTCATCAGGTCGTAAATACATATCTTTTCCTCGTTATCTTTTCCTGCCCGGCAACCTTACAGTATTCAGCATTAGCAGGGCTTTCAGAATAGTCCATAAACTGCCGGATAACGCGTGATGCGCTTCAGATATTAAATTTCTGAACTAAACTGAACGGGAACGCAAAATTACGGAGGATCGTATGTTTAACAGACCGAACCGAAACGATATTAATGACGATGCGCAGGATATTCGTAATGATGTCAGCCAATTAGCGGACACGCTGGAAGAGGTGCTGAAATCCTGGGGAAGTGACGCGAAGGACGAAGCGGATGCCGCAAAACGTAAGGCTCAGTCTCTGCTCCGTGAAACCCGCGCGCGCTTAAACGGCCGCACGCGTACGACACAGGCTGCCTGCGATGCGGTCAGCTGCGCAACGACCTTCGTGCGCGAGAAGCCGCTCTGTACGCTCGGCACGGTAGCGGCAGTCGGTATCTTTGTGGGCGCTCTGCTTAGCCTGCGCAAATAACCCGCTCACGCACCGTTATCTGCCCCGGTGGTCAGTGGCTGCCGGGGCTTTTCTTTGCCTTCTCGGCTTTAAAACCCGTATAGCCTGCCCTGCCCCGCTGAGCTCATCATCGTGACAACATCAATCTGAATTTCCCATATCTTGTATGGTTGAAACTTAAGACAACTACATCTAGTATTCCTTTTAGCAAGACACACACAACCTGACGCGATGATTCGCGCCGTTCTCTCATTTTAAATGGAAATACGAATCATGAGCATTATTATTTACACTCGTAACGATTGTGTTCAGTGCCACGCGACCAAACGGGCGATGGAAAGCCGCGGCGTGGCGTTTGAGATGGTGAATATTGACCAGCAGCCCGAGGCCGCCGATACCCTTCGCGCGCAGGGTTTCCGTCAGCTTCCGGTGGTGGTGGCCGGGGAGACCAGCTGGTCTGGCTTCCGCCCGGACATGATCAACCGCATCGCCGCGCAGGCCACACGGGCATGAGCAGACTGGTGTTCTTCTCCAGCAGCTCGGAAAACACGCTCCGTTTTATTGAGCGCGTCGGGCTGCCTGCGGTGCGCATTCCGCTTAACGAGCGGGAGCGGATCCGGGTAGAGGAACCTTACATTCTGGTGGTGCCCAGCTATGGCGGAGGCGGCACGGCGGGCGCAGTGCCTCGCCAGGTGATCCGCTTTCTGAACGATCCTCATAACCGGGAGCTGATCCGCGGCGTCATTGCGGCGGGGAATCGCAATTTCGGCGACGCCTTTGGCCGCGCCGGAGATGTCATCTCTCAAAAATGCGGCGTGCCGTATCTCTATCGCTTTGAGCTGATGGGGACGCAGCAGGACGTCGAAAACGTGCGTAAAGGAGTGAACGAATTTTGGCAACGACAACCGCAGAACGGGTAATACAGGCGACGCCGGATTACCACGCATTAAACGCGATGCTTAACCTCTACGACCGGGAGGGACGCATTCAGTTTGATAAAGACCGTGAGGCGGTGGACGCCTTTTTTGCCGCCCACGTGCGGCCCAACAGCGTGACCTTTACGAGCCAGGATGAACGTCTCGACTACCTGGTTAACGAGGGTTACTACGACGCGCGCGTCCTCACCCGCTACGAACGCGCCTTCGTCGTGAAGCTGTTTGAACGCGCCCACGCCAGCGGCTTTCGTTTCCAGACGTTCCTTGGCGCGTGGAAGTTCTACACCAGCTACACCCTGAAAAGCTTTGACGGTAAGCGCTACTTAGAAAGCTTTGAAGATCGCGTGGTGATGGTCGCGCTGACCCTGGCGCAGGGCGATGAAGCGCTGGCGCAACAGCTCACCGACGAGATCCTCTCCGGCCGCTTCCAGCCCGCCACGCCCACCTTTCTCAACTGCGGCAAAGCCCAGCGCGGTGAGCTGGTCTCCTGCTTCCTGCTACGTATCGAAGATAATATGGAGTCGATTGGTCGCGCGGTGAACTCGGCGCTGCAGCTTTCCAAACGCGGCGGCGGCGTGGCATTTTTGCTCTCTAACCTGCGCGAAGCGGGCGCGCCGATCAAGCGCATCGAAAACCAGTCCTCCGGCGTGATCCCGGTGATGAAGATGCTGGAGGATGCGTTCTCCTATGCTAACCAGCTTGGCGCGCGCCAGGGCGCGGGAGCGGTCTACCTGCACGCGCACCATCCGGACATTCTGCGTTTTCTCGATACCAAGCGCGAAAACGCCGACGAAAAAATCCGTATCAAAACCCTGTCGCTTGGCGTGGTGATCCCGGATATCACCTTTAAACTGGCCAAAGAGAATGCCGAGATGGCGCTCTTCTCGCCGTATGACGTTGAACGAATCTATGGCAAAGCCTTTGGCGACGTGGCCATCAGCGAACTTTATGACGTGCTGGTAGCCGACGAGCGCATTCGCAAAAAATATATCAACGCCCGCGATTTCTTCCAGACGCTTGCCGAAATTCAGTTTGAGTCCGGCTATCCGTACATCATGTACGAAGATACGGTAAACCGCGCGAACCCGATTGCCGGGCGCATCAACATGAGCAACCTGTGCTCGGAGATTTTGCAGGTCAACAGCGCGTCCGGCTATGACGAGAATCTGGACTATGCGGAGATCGGCAAAGACATCTCCTGCAACCTCGGGTCGCTGAATATCGCCCACACCATGGATTCACCCGACTTTGGCCGCACGATAGAAACCGCCATTCGCGGGCTGACGGCGGTGTCGGACATGAGCCACATCCGCAGTGTGCCGTCCATCGAGGCGGGCAACGCTGCGTCGCACGCTATCGGGCTGGGGCAGATGAACCTCCACGGCTATCTGGCGCGGGAGGGCATCGCCTACGGCAGTCCGGAAGGGCTGGACTTCACCAACCTCTATTTTTACACCGTCACCTGGCACGCACTGCATACCTCGATGATGCTGGCGCGCGAGCGCAACCAGCGTTTCGCGGGCTTTGAGCAATCCCGCTACGCCAGCGGAGCGTATTTTAGCCCGTATCTTGAAGGCGACTGGCAGCCGAAAACCGAAAAAGTACGCGAACTGTTTGCTCGCGCCGGAATTGTGTTGCCGACGCGCGCGATGTGGCAGCAGTTGCGTGATGACGTGATGCGCTACGGCATCTACAACCAGAACCTGCAGGCCGTACCGCCAACCGGTTCGATCTCCTACATCAATCACGCCACGTCGAGCATTCACCCGATCGTGTCGAAAATTGAAATTCGTAAAGAAGGCAAAACCGGACGCGTTTACTACCCTGCCCCGTTTATGACCAATGAGAACCTGGCTTTGTACCAGGACGCGTATGAGATCGGCCCGGAAAAAATCATCGATACCTACGCCGAGGCGACGAAACACGTGGATCAGGGACTCTCGCTTACGCTGTTCTTCCCGGATACCGCCACCACGCGGGACATCAACAAAGCGCAGATCTACGCCTGGAAGAAAGGTATCAAGACGCTCTACTACATTCGCCTGCGCCAGCTTGCGCTGGAAGGCACCGAAATTGAAGGCTGCGTGTCCTGCGCGCTGTAAGGAGAAAGGATGAAACTGTCACGCGTGAGTGCCGTTAACTGGAACAAAATCCAGGACGATAAAGACCTGGAGGTATGGAACCGCCTGACCAGCAACTTCTGGCTGCCGGAAAAGGTCCCGCTCTCCAACGATATTCCGGCCTGGCAAACCCTGAGCCACGCCGAGCAGCAGCTGACGATCCGCGTCTTTACCGGCCTGACGCTGCTCGACACCATTCAAAATACCGTCGGCGCACCGGCTCTGATGAGTGACGCGCTGACGCCACACGAAGAGGCGGTGATGTCGAATATCAGCTTTATGGAGGCGGTGCACGCCCGCTCCTACAGTTCGATTTTCTCCACGCTGTGCCAGACCAAAGACGTGGACGCGGCCTACGCATGGAGTGAAGCGAGCGAGTCACTACAGAGAAAGGCGGAGCTGGTACTGACGTATTATCGGGCCGACAAGCCGCTGAAGAAGAAGATCGCCAGCGTGTTTCTGGAATCCTTCCTCTTCTATTCTGGCTTCTGGCTGCCCATGTACTGGTCGAGCCGGGGCAAGCTCACCAACACCGCCGATTTGATTCGCCTCATCATTCGTGATGAAGCGGTGCACGGGTATTACATTGGCTATAAGTATCAGAAAGGCCTGGAAAAGGTCAGCGACGCGGAGCGAGAGGAGCTCAAAGGGTTTGCGCTTGATTTGCTGATGGATCTGTACGACAACGAGCTGAGCTATACCGAGAACTCTACGCTGGTACCGGCTGGGAGGAAGACGTGAAGGCCTTCCTCTGCTACAACGCCAACAAGGCGCTGATGAACCTGGGTTACGAGGCGCTTTTCCCACCGGAGATGGCGGAGGTGAACCCGGCGATTCTGTCCGCGCTGTCGCCCAACGCCGACGAAAACCACGATTTCTTCTCCGGGTCGGGTTCATCGTACGTGATGGGCAAAGCGGTGGAAACTGAGGATGAAGACTGGGATTTTTAACGAACGTTAACGTTCGTTAATTTAATATAAACCCAACAATTTCCTCTCTAATATTTACAAAGCAACTACACTGTCATTTCTGCGTCATATTCGCCTGAATCACCCGATTCAGGCGAAATTCTCCTGCGCCACAGTAAAAAATTGAGAAAAATTCAGATCATGCTCAGCCCTTTACTCATGGGAAATACAGCCGTTTCGCTTCCCTGAAAATTCACGTCATAAGCAAACCCAGGGTTGTCTCAGATTCTCAGTATGTTAGGGTTATGCCCGTTAACAATTTACCATGGTAATCATATCGACATAAACAAATAACAGGACACTCTCTATTGCATGGCAATTAAATTAGAAGTGAAAAATCTTTATAAAGTATTTGGCGAGCATCCGCAGCGCGCATTCAAATATATTGAGAAAGGCCTTTCGAAAGAGCAAATTCTGGAAAAAACCGGGCTATCACTTGGCGTTAAAGACGCCAGTCTGGCCATTGAAGAAGGCGAGATTTTTGTCATCATGGGATTATCCGGTTCGGGTAAATCCACTATGGTTCGCCTTCTCAATCGCCTGATTGAACCCACCCGCGGACAGGTACTGATTGACGGCGTGGATATCGCCAGAATATCAGACGCCGAGCTTCGCGAGGTGCGCAGAAAGAAGATTGCGATGGTATTCCAGTCATTCGCGCTGATGCCGCACATGACGGTACTGGATAATACCGCCTTTGGCATGGAATTAGCCGGCACGCCTGCGCAGGAACGTCAGGAAAAAGCCCTTGATGCCCTGCGCCAGGTAGGGCTGGAAAATTATGCGCATGCGTACCCGGATGAACTTTCCGGCGGTATGCGTCAGCGCGTGGGATTAGCCCGCGCATTAGCCATTAATCCAGACATTTTATTAATGGACGAAGCTTTCTCCGCCCTCGATCCGTTAATTCGCACCGAGATGCAGGATGAGCTGGTAAAATTACAGGCGAAACATCAGCGAACCATTGTCTTTATTTCCCACGATTTGGATGAAGCCATGCGTATTGGCGACCGTATTGCCATTATGCAAAACGGTGAAGTGGTGCAGGTCGGCACGCCGGATGAAATACTGAATAATCCGGCGAATGATTATGTCCGCACCTTCTTCCGCGGCGTGGATATTAGCCAGGTCTTTAGCGCCAAAGATATTGCCCGTCGAACGCCAAACGGCATTATTCGTAAAACCCCAGGCTTCGGCCCGCGCTCGGCGCTTAAGCTGCTGCAGGACGAAGACCGTGAATACGGTTATCTGGTTGAACGCGGCAATAAATTTGTCGGCGTTGTCTCCATCGACTCTCTGAAAACCGCGCTCAGCGAAAACCAGGGGATCGATGCGGCGTTGATTGACGCTCCGCTTGCCGTGGACGCCGAAACGCCGCTCAGCGAGTTGCTCTCTCACGTAGGGCAGGCGCCGTGCGCCGTGCCGGTCGTGGGTGAGGAACAACAGTACGTCGGCATCATCTCAAAACGGATGCTGCTGCAGGCTTTAGATCGCGAGGGGGCAAACAATGGCTGACCAAACTAACCCGTGGGGTACCACTGAAGCGGCGGATAACGCTGCACAATCCGCCGACGCGTGGGGTTCCACGCCAGCACCCGCCGACGGCGGCGGCGCGGCAGACTGGCTGAACAGCGCCCCCGCGCCTGCGCCAGAACACTTCAACATCATGGACCCGTTCCATAAAACGCTGATCCCGCTGGACAGTTGGGTCACGGAGGGGATCGACTGGGTGGTGACGCACTTCCGCCCGGTGTTCCAGGGGATCCGCATCCCGGTGGATTACATCCTGAACGGCTTCCAGCAGCTGATGCTGGGCATGCCGGCACCGGTGGCGATTATCCTGTTCTCCCTGATCGCCTGGCAGTTTGGCAGCGCCGGCATGGGTGTCGCCACGCTGATTTCGCTGATTGCCATCGGCGCGATTGGGGCCTGGTCGCAGGCGATGATCACCCTGGCGCTGGTGCTGACCGCCCTGCTCTTTTGCATTGTCATCGGCCTGCCGATGGGGATCTGGCTGGCGCGCAGCCCGCGGGCAGCGAAGATTATCCGTCCGCTGCTGGATGCAATGCAGACCACCCCGGCGTTCGTCTATCTGGTGCCGATTGTGATGCTGTTCGGCATCGGCAACGTGCCGGGCGTGGTGGTCACCATTATCTTCGCCCTGCCGCCGATTATTCGTCTGACCATTCTCGGGATCAACCAGGTGCCTGCGGACCTGATCGAAGCGTCACGCTCGTTCGGTGCCAGCCCACGCCAGATGCTGTTTAAGGTTCAGCTCCCGCTGGCCATGCCAACCATCATGGCGGGCGTTAACCAGACGCTGATGCTGGCCCTGTCGATGGTGGTGATTGCCTCGATGATCGCCGTTGGCGGTCTCGGTCAGATGGTGCTGCGCGGCATTGGCCGTCTCGACATGGGGCTGGCCACCGTCGGCGGCGTCGGGATCGTGATCCTCGCCATTATTCTTGACCGCCTGACCCAGGCCGTCGGTCGTGATTCACGCAGTCGCGGCAACCGTCGCTGGTATTCCACCGGCCCTGTCGGGTTACTCACCCGCCCCTTTAGAAAATAAGGAACAACGATGCGACATAACGTCCTTTTTGCCACAGCGTTTGCCACCCTTGTCTCCACCAGCACGTTCGCGGCTAATCTGCCGGGCAAAGGCATTACCGTGCAGCCGGTGCAGAGCACCATTTCGGAAGAGAGCTTCCAGACCCTGATCGTCAGCCGCGCGCTGGAAAAACTCGGCTACACGGTTAACACGCCGAGCGAAGTGGATTACAACGTGGGCTATACCTCGATTGCCTCCGGTGACGCCACCTTCACCGCCGTGAACTGGCAGCCGCTGCACGACGACATGTATGCCGCCGCCGGTGGCGACAAGAAATTCTACCGTGAAGGTACCTTTGTTACCGGCGCGGCGCAGGGATATCTGATCGACAAAAAAACAGCCGACCAGTACCACATCACCAATATCGAACAGCTGAAAGATCCGAAGATCGCCAAACTGTTCGACACCAACGGTGACGGCAAGGCCGACATGATGGGCTGCTCGCCGGGCTGGGGCTGCGAAGCGGTGATTAACCACCAGAACAAGGCGTTCGATCTGGCGAAAACGGTCGACGTGAGCCACGGCAACTATTCTGCGATGATGGCCGACACCATTGCCCGCTTCAAAGAGGGTAAACCGGTGATTTACTACACCTGGACGCCATACTGGGTGAGCGACGTGCTGAAGCCGGGGAAAGACGTGGTGTGGCTGCAGGTGCCGTTCTCCTCCCTGCCGGGCGAGCAGAAAGATATCGACACCAAACTGCCGAACGGCATGAACTACGGCTTCCCGGTGAACACCATGCATATCGTGGCGAACAAAGCCTGGGCCGAGAAAAACCCGGCCGCGGCGAAGCTGTTCTCGGTGATGAAGCTGCCGCTGGCGGACATCAACGCCCAGAACGCGATGATGCACGCGGGTAAATCGTCTGAGGCAGATGTCAAAGGCCACGTCGACGGCTGGATCAAAGCCCACCAGCAGCAGTTTGACGGCTGGGTGAAAGAGGCGCTTGAGGCGCAGAAGTAAAAAACAAAACCCTACCCCTCACCCCTGTACATCCCAAAGGGAAGAGGGTGAGGGCTAACCGCACAAACACACACAACAATCCCCCAACATTCATAATCATTCGCTATTATGGTTTCTGGAAAAATAATCACTTAACTAACGATTCCTGAAACTAATGACAAAAACAGCTCAAGGGCTTAGCCCCGCACTCATTCTTTTAATGTCCGTGGCCACGGGTCTGGCCGTCGCCAGCAACTATTACGCGCAACCTCTTCTCGACACCATCGCCCGCGCGTTTGACCTTTCCGCCAGTTCAGCAGGCTTTATTGTCACCGCAGCCCAGCTCGGTTATGCCGCCGGGCTGCTGTTCCTGGTGCCGCTCGGCGATATGTTTGAACGCCGAATGCTGATCGTCTCCATGACCCTGCTGGCCGCCGGTGGGATGCTGATCACCGCCAGCAGCCAGTCGCTGACGATGATGATTATCGGTACCGCGCTGACGGGGTTGTTCTCCGTAGTAGCGCAAATTCTGGTCCCGCTCGCAGCGACCCTCGCCTCCCCGGAAAAACGCGGCAAGGTGGTGGGCACCATCATGAGCGGCCTGCTGCTGGGGATTTTGCTGGCGCGTACCGTTGCCGGGCTGCTGGCAAGCCTCGGCGGCTGGCGCACCGTATACTGGGTGGCGAGCGTGCTGATGGTCGTCATGGCGCTGGCACTGTGGCGCGGGCTGCCAAAAGTGAAGCAGGAAAATCACCTGAACTACCCGCAGCTGCTGGCCTCCGTTTTCAGCCTGTTCACCCAGGATAAACTTCTGCGCACCCGCGCCCTGCTGGGCTGCTTCACCTTCGCCAACTTCAGCATTCTGTGGACGTCGATGGCGTTTCTGCTGGCCGCGCCGCCGTTCAATTATTCCGAAGGGGTGATTGGCCTGTTCGGTCTGGCCGGTGCCGCAGGCGCACTGGGCGCACGTCCCGCAGGCGGGCTGGCCGACAAGGGCAAATCCCATCTGACCACCTCCGCGGGGCTGGTATTACTCCTGCTCTCCTGGGCGGCAATCTGGTATGGGCACGT
Organism: Enterobacter sp. BNK-22; assembly: GCF_048684805.1. Taxonomy (NCBI): domain Bacteria; kingdom Pseudomonadati; phylum Pseudomonadota; class Gammaproteobacteria; order Enterobacterales; family Enterobacteriaceae; genus Enterobacter; species Enterobacter sp. BNK-22. The sequence goes on along the minus strand of NZ_JBLQTT010000001.1, from coordinate 4,612,693 downwards.
CTCGGTGCTGGCGCTGATCGTCGGTATCCTGGTGCTCGATCTCACCGTGCAGGGCGTTCACATCACCAATCAGACCGTCATCTATCGCGTGAAGCCAGAGGCGCGTAACCGCCTGACGGCCGGGTACATGACCAGCTACTTCATTGGCGGCGCGGCGGGCTCGCTCATTTCCGCCTCGGCGTGGCAGCATGCCGGCTGGTCAGGGGTATGTGCGATCGGCGCCATCGTCGCCACGCTTAACCTGCTAGTATGGTGGCGCGGCTACCATCGTCAGGATGCAATTCATTAAGTTTTACATTGCGTTGGCCTCTTAGGGTGTTAAGAGGCCCTTCACTCTGTTAATGTAAACGTAATCATTTATCCCAGAAATTTTAATGTGGGTGACATATTTACAATTGGCATGAATAGTTCAGACCCCCGTCCTCACATCCTCTCTTCAGCGGGTTCACACCCTACGCTTTCTGTGCTCACCGGGTCACGGACTTACCCGGCGCTTTCTGATGGTGACATTAATTTGGCGGATATAACCGCACAAATAATTCATTTACATTATTTGTCACTATCGTTACTATATCGGCTGTAATTAATGAGGTTATGCCCAAATGGATAGTTCGTTTACGCCCATTGAACAAATGCTTAAATTCCGCGCCAGTCGCCATGAGGACTTCCCGTACCAGGAAATCCTGCTGACTCGCCTGTGCATGCACATGCAGGGTAAGCTACTGGAAAACCGTAATAAAATGCTGAAAGCTCAAGGGATTAACGAGACATTGTTTATGGCGTTGATCACGCTGGAGTCTCAGGAAAACCACAGCATTCAGCCTTCCGAGCTGAGCTGCGCGCTGGGCTCCTCCCGTACCAATGCGACCCGAATTGCCGATGAGCTCGAAAAGCGTGGCTGGATTGAGCGCCGTGAAAGCGACAACGATCGCCGCTGCCTGCATCTGCAACTGACCGATAAAGGTCACCAGTTCCTGCGCGAGGTGCTGCCACCTCAGCACAATTGCCTGCACAAACTCTGGTCCGCACTCAGCACCGCCGAGCGTGACCAGCTTGAGCACATCACTCGCAAGCTGCTCACCCGTCTGGACCAGATGGATGAAGACGGCGCCGTTCTTGAGGCGCTGCGCTAACGCGACGACACGCTCACCATTCCAGATTCATAAGAAAACCGACAGGCCAGCACGTCACACTGCTGGCCTTTCTGACAACAGGTCGGCTCAGCCGATGTGAAAATAAGAAGATCGTGGAGAACAACAATGAGCGCAAATGCGGAGAGCACTACCCCGCAGCAACCGGCCAACAAGAAAGGCAAACGTAAGAGCGCCCTTCTTCTGTTGACCTTGCTCTTTATCATTATTGCCGTGGCATATGGGATCTATTGGTTTTTAGTACTGCGTCATGCTGAAGAGACTGACGACGCGTACGTGGCAGGGAACCAGGTACAAATTATGGCGCAGGTGTCGGGCAGCGTGACGAAAGTCTGGGCTGACAATACCGACTTTGTGCAAAAAGGCGATGTGTTGGTGACTCTCGATCCAACCGACGCCCAGCAGGCGTTTGAAAAAGCACAGACCGCGCTGGCCTCCAGCGTCCGTCAGACCCGCCAGCTGATGATCAACAGCAAGCAGCTGCAGGCCAACATCGACGTGCAGAAAACCGCACTCGCACAGGCGCAGAGCGATCTGAACCGCCGCGTGCCGCTCGGCACCGCCAACCTGATTGGCCGTGAAGAGCTGCAGCACGCCCGCGACGCCGTCGCCAGCGCTCAGGCACAGCTGGATGTGGCCATTCAACAGTACAACGCCAACCAGGCGATGGTGCTGGGCACCAGCCTGGAAAACCAGCCCGCCGTTCAGCAGGCGGCGACCGAAGTGCGCAACGCGTGGCTTGCCCTGCAGCGTACTAAAATCGTCAGCCCAATGACCGGCTATGTCTCCCGTCGTTCCGTTCAGCCAGGGGCGCAGATTAGCCCGACCACGCCGCTGATGGCGGTTGTGCCGGCAGACAACCTGTGGGTCGACGCCAACTTTAAAGAGACGCAGCTTGCGCATATGCGTATCGGCCAGACCGCGACGGTTGTCAGCGACATCTATGGCGATGACGTGAAGTACACCGGGAAAGTGGTGGGTCTGGATATGGGGACCGGCAGCGCCTTCTCCCTGCTGCCTGCGCAGAACGCCACCGGTAACTGGATCAAAGTCGTACAGCGTCTGCCCGTGCGTATCGAACTGGATGCCAAACAGCTGGCGGATCACCCGCTGCGTATCGGCCTGTCAACGCTGGTGACGGTTGACACCGCTAACCGCGATGGTCAGATCCTGGCAAGCCAGGTGCGTAGCAGCCCGGCTTATGAAAGTAACGCCCGTGAAATTAGCCTCGATCCGGTCAACAAGCTGATCGATGACATCGTGAAGGCAAACGCCGGTTAATCCGAAGGTGAGCGTTATGCAACAGCAAAAGCCGCAAAAACCGCTGGAAGGCGCGCAGCTGGTCATTATGACCATTGCGCTGTCGCTGGCGACATTCATGCAGGTGCTGGACTCCACCATCGCAAACGTGGCGATCCCAACCATCGCCGGTAACCTTGGCTCGTCGCTGAGCCAGGGGACCTGGGTCATTACCTCGTTTGGGGTGGCAAACGCCATCTCCATTCCGATCACCGGCTGGCTGGCAAAGCGCGTCGGTGAGGTGAAGCTGTTCCTCTGGTCCACCGTGGCGTTTGTACTGGCCTCGTGGGCGTGCGGCATGTCCAGCAGCCTGACGATGCTGATTTTCTTCCGCGTCATTCAGGGGATTGTCGCGGGGCCGCTGATCCCGCTTTCCCAGAGTTTGCTGCTGAGCAACTACCCTCCCGCAAAACGTTCCGTCGCGCTGGCGCTCTGGTCGATGACCGTTATCGTCGCGCCTATCTGCGGACCGATTCTGGGCGGGTACATCAGCGATAACTACCACTGGGGCTGGATCTTCTTCATCAACGTACCGATTGGCGCCGTCGTGGTATTGATGACGCTGCAGTCGCTGCGGGGACGAGAGACGCGCACCGAACAACGGCGTATCGACAGCATCGGGCTGGCGCTGCTGATCCTGGGTATCGGCAGTCTGCAGATCATGCTCGACCGCGGTAAAGAGCTCGACTGGTTCAACTCGCAGGAAATTATCATCCTGACCATTGTCGCGGTGGTGTCGATCAGCTTCCTGATCGTCTGGGAGCTGACGGACGACAACCCGATAGTCGATCTCTCGCTGTTTAAGTCGCGAAACTTCACCATCGGCTGCCTGTGTATCAGCCTCGCCTATATGCTCTACTTCGGCGCGATTGTTTTGCTGCCGCAGCTGTTGCAGGAGGTGTATGGCTATACCGCCACCTGGGCGGGTCTGGCGTCGGCACCCGTTGGGGTGATCCCGGTCCTGCTGTCACCGATAATTGGCCGCTTCGCCCATAAGCTCGACATGCGTCGGCTGGTGACGTTCAGCTTCATCATGTATGCGGTGTGCTTCTACTGGCGTGCGTATACCTTTGAGCCGGGAATGGACTTTGGCGCCTCGGCGTGGCCGCAGTTCATTCAGGGCTTCGCGGTGGCGTGCTTCTTTATGCCGCTGACCACCATCACGCTCTCTGGCTTACCGCCCGAGCGTCTGGCGGCCGCGTCGAGCCTGTCGAACTTCACCCGTACGCTGGCGGGCTCCATCGGTACGTCGATCACCACCACCCTGTGGACGAACCGCGAATCGATGCACCACGCGCAGCTGACCGAAGCGGTGAACCCGTACAACCCGAATGCTCAGCAGATGTATAGCCAGCTTCAGGGGATCGGAATGACGGAGCAGCAGGCGTCCGGCTGGATTGCCCAGCAGATCACCAACCAGGGGCTGATTATCTCGGCCAACGAGATTTTCTGGATATCGGCAGGGATCTTTATCGTCCTGCTGGGGCTGGTGTGGTTTGCCAGACCGCCGTTTGGTGCCGGTGGCGGCGGTGGCGGCGCGCACTAGTTCTGTGCGACGGTTGCCCGGTGGCGCTACGCTTACCGGGCCTACGAACGTAGGCCGGATAAGGCGTAGCCGCCATCCGGCAAAAAACCGCACTGTGTCCAGAACGCGACAGCCATTGTCAGTTCCGATAAAGCAGCGCGCCTGAAATCGATTCACGATAGTGAAAAGACAACAGGAGCGCATCATGCTGAACACACCCGCCGACAAGTACCAACCCTATCCCACCCTTTCCCTGCCCGACCGTCGCTGGCCGGAGCAACGCATCACCCACGCGCCGCGCTGGCTCTCGACCGACCTCCGCGATGGCAACCAGGCCCTTGCCGAGCCGATGGACAGCGCCCGCAAGCTGCAGTTCTGGGCACTGCTGCTGGGCTGCGGATTCAAAGAGATCGAGGTTGCCTTTCCTTCCGCCTCACAGACGGATTTCAACTTCGTTCGCCAGCTGATTGAAGAGAACCGCATCCCGGATGACGTGACGATTCAGGTGCTCACTCAGGCACGGGAAGATCTCATCCATCGCACTTTTGAATCCCTGCGCGGCGCGAAGCAGGCTACCGTGCATCTGTATAACGCCACCGCTCCGCTGTTCCGCCGCCTGGTCTTCGGTATGGAGAAAGCGCAAATCGTTGAGCTGGCGACGCGCTCGACGCGGCTTATTCGCCAGCTGTGTGAGGAAAATCCCGACACCCGCTGGCAATATGAATACTCCCCGGAAACCTTCTGCTTTACCGAGCCGGAGTTTGCGCTGGAGATTTGTGAAGCCGTGGCGGAAATCTGGCAGCCGTGCGACGAACGCCCGATGGTGATCAACTTACCTGCCACCGTCGAAGTGAGCACGCCGAACGTCTATGCCGACCAGATCGAGTATTTCTGTCGCCACTTCAGCCGCCGCCGCGATGTCTGCATCAGCGTGCATCCGCATAACGACCGCGGTACCGGCGTTGCCTGCGCGGAGCTGGCCGTAATGGCGGGAGCTGACCGCGTGGAGGGCTGTCTGTTCGGTAACGGGGAACGTACGGGTAACGTCTGCCTGGTAACGCTGGCGATGAACCTCTACAGCCAGGGGGTTAGCCCGAATCTGGACTTTAGCGATATGAACCGGGTGGTGGAAGTGGTGGAAACCTGCAATCAGCTGCCGGTCCACCCGCGCCATCCGTGGGCAGGACGGCTGGCCTATACCGCCTTCTCCGGTTCGCACCAGGACGCGATTAAAAAAGGCTTTGATGCCCGCAGGCCAGGCGATCGCTGGGAGATGCCTTACCTGCCCGTCGATCCCCAGGATATTGGCTGCACCTACGAAGCGGTGATCCGCGTAAACAGCCAGTCAGGAAAAAGCGGCAGCGCGTGGCTGATTGAGCAAAACCATGGGCTGAAACTGCCTCGCGCCCTGCAGCAGGATTTCAGCCAGCACGTGCAGCAGGAAACCGATCGTCACGGAAAAGAGATGACGCAAAATGCACTGTGGCAGCTGTTCCGCACCCGCTACGGCCTGGTGGCCACGCCGCACTATGCGCTGCAATCCTACCGCAGCGACAGCCAGCAGGACGGCCAGCTGCGTTTGACGGCCAGCGTCGTCACACAGGGAGGAACGCGCCAACTGGAAGGTCAGGGCAACGGTCTGCTCTCCGCCGCCGCTCACGGCCTGAGCCGCTGGGTCAACGCCCCGTTCGTGATTAAGGATTATCACGAGCATACGTTAGGTGAACGCAGCGACAGCCGCTCGGTGGCCTACATCCGCTGTCTATTCCAGGACGGCAGCAGCCGCTGGGGCGTGGGCATTGATAGCGACGTGGCGCGCGCGTCGCTTCAGGCGCTCTTTAACGCCGTCAGTCGTTCTTAAAGTAATCGCTGGGGGAGATGCCCATCACCCGACGGAACATGGCCGTAAAGGCGCTGTGGCTGCCGTACCCCAGATCCAGCGCCACGCGTAATACCGGCTGGCCCTGCGCCAGCCGCACTAAGGCTTCCAGCAGGCGCACCCTTCTCAACCACTCTCCGTAGCTTAATCCCGTCTGCTGCTGAAAATGGCGGTTCAGCGTGCGCTCGCTCATGTTCATCATGCTCGCAGCCTGCGCGCTGCTCCAGCTTTCACCCGGCTGTTGCCGGATTTGCAGACACAGGCGACGTAGCGCCTCACTTTCCGGCTCCGGCAGGTGAAACGGCAGCACCGGCATAGTGCGAATTTCATCGAGAATGAGCTCATAGACGCGCTCATTCCGGCTTCCGGGTGAGTACGATTCAGGTAAAGCAAGGCAGACGAGGATCAGCTCGCGCAGCAGCGGCGTTATCTGCACGATCTGGCAGGTGGCCGGGAGATCGGCCCGCGCCAGCGGATCGATAAACAGCGTTCGCGCCGCCACGTTGCCGGTAATGCGTAAGGAATGCTGCGTGCCCGCAGGCAGCCAGACGCCGCGACCGGGAGGAACAACCCAACAGCCTGATGCGGTATCCACCCGTACCACGCCGCTCAGGGTGTGCAGCAGCTGCACGCAGTCGTGCTTGTGCCAGGGTTCGCTGTCACCATGAACGTAATCATGGGCAAACGGAACGAGGGGACGGTGGGTAAAGGAGAAGGTTAAGGTTGTGGTCAAAGGAGGCACCAACACAATGTAGGCCCGGTAAGCGAAGCGCCACCGGGCATCCACAGGCACAATACTAGATGTGCAGTTCCTGCAGTTTTTCTTTCGGCAGGGCCAGCTCTTCGTTGCTGTTCACGCGCACATCACGCTCGATGATATGACGCGCGATTTCCTGCGCTTCTTCCAGAGAGTGCATCTGGTAGGTACCGCACTGGTAAACGTTCAGCTCAGGGATCTGGTTCTGCTCTTTCACCTTCAGCACGTCCTGCATGGCCGCTTTCCAGGCATCTGCCACACGTTTCTCTTCAGGCTGACCAATCAGGCTCATGTAGAAACCGGTACGGCAGCCCATCGGAGAGATATCGATGATCTCAACGCCGTTGCCGTTCAGGTGGTCACGCATGAAGCCAGCGAACAGGTGTTCCAGCGTATGAATGCCTTTCTCCGGCATCACTTCTTTGTTTGGCACGCAGAAACGCAGATCGAAGACGGTGATCGTGTCGCCGTGCGGGGTGTGCATGGTCTTCGCCACGCGGACTGCAGGTGCTTCCATACGGGTATGGTCGACAGTAAAGCTATCTAATAACGGCATACGTCACCTCCGATAGTGATTTTTTTTAAAATAAACTGAACTCTTCTACAGAATGCGCGTCTGAGTATATGAAAGACGCGCATTTGTTATCATCATCCCTGAATTCAGAGATGTATATTTTGGCCACAGCGATGTGGCCTTTTTCTTTTCTGCTTAAGCCTGCTTCGCCAGAAACGCCTCAAACGACTCGGTATCCGCCGCTTCAACCTCTTTCTGACGCACAACGGACGCTTCGCGTTCCGCGACAAAATCTGCTTCGCTCAGGATTTCTAACGGCTCCTGTATCAGCATCTCACGGTACTCCGCCGAGAGTGAACGCCCCGTACCACCAATGCCCTGATCAATCATAGAACGCAGAATGCGTGCTGAGAACGTCAGTTCCGGGTTATCAAAGCATTCCACCAGCTGGTCACAAATCTGTTGATACGCATCCCCGCCGTCGATGCTGTCCATCGTCCGGGCAACACGCTTCAGATCGCGGAACAGATCTTTGCCGACTTTCGTCAGCGGGAACTGTGCCGTTTCGCAGCCGATACCCAGCGTCAGACCCGGCTTACGCCCTTCCAGAATCACGCGATTCCAGTTTGTACGGGTGCAGAGCAGTTCGTCTGAACTCATTTCCGGCGCATCCGCCAGCACGCACCAGACCATAAACAGATCCAGGAAGCGAATCTGCTGTTCATCAACGCCAATCGGTGAGAACGGGTTGATATCCAGCGAGCGCACTTCAATGTATTCGATCCCGCCGCGCTGCAGCGCGTCCGACGGGGTTTCGCCGCTGCGCGTCACGCGCTTAGGACGAATAGGCGCATACAGCTCGTTTTCAATCTGCAGCACATTGCTGTTGATCTGCAGACGCTTGCCGTCTTTTTCGAGGCCGATTTTCTCGTACTCTTCCGACGGGGTTTTGATCGCCCGCTTCAATCCTGCCACATATTCGTGCAATTCGTTAAACGTAATACCGAGATTGCTTTGCGATTTATTGGTATAGCCGAGATCGCTCAGGCGCAGAGAGGTGGCGTACGGGAGATAGTACATTCCGCAGTCGGTCTTCTCGAACGGTAGCGTCGTCGGTTTTCCCTGCAGGAAGGATGAGCAAATAGCAGGCGATGCGCCGAACAGATACGGGATCACCCAGCCGAAACGGTAATAGTTTCGGATCAGGCGGAAGTAGCCTGCTGAGATGGCGTCTTTATCCGTTTCACCGCATTTCGCTTCCCAGAAAGCCATCGGCAACGAGAAGTTGTAGTGCACGCCAGAGATGGTCTGCATCAACGCGCCGTAGCGGTTTTTCAGCCCCTCACGGTAAAGCGTTTTCAGCCGGCCGATATTTGACGTGCCGTACTGCGCCAGCTCAATCTCCTGGCCCTGCTCGATATAGCACGGCATGCTGAGCGGCCACATACGCTCATCGCCGAGATTGCGCGCGGTGTAGCGATGGATATCGCGCATAATCGTCAGCATATGATCAATATCACCCTCTACTGGGGTGATGAACTCCAGCAGCGCTTCAGCGAAATCGGTTGTGATCCATTTATGTGTCAGCGCCGAGCCTAACGCCTTCGGGTGACCCGTCGTCGCTAAACTGCCGTCCGCGTTAACGCGCAGCGTTTCACGCTCAAGACCACGCTGAATACCCTTCAATGCCTGAGGGTGGTTTTCCAGCCAGGCCAGCGCCTGAGATACGTCCGGGATCAAATTGACCTCCCGCCTGTCAAAGTAATGTTACTCAGCATAATTGTAATGGTTGACGATTGAAGGTCGCGTATTCATTCCACCAATTAGTGCCACCACGTCATACCCTGTAGTGTTGCCCACGCCACGAGAACATAGCGCAACGCCTTGCCAAGGCACAAAAAAAAGAGCACCGGTCCCCAGGAGATGCGCATCCATCCCGCCAGCAGACACAGTAAATCGCCTATTACAGGCATCCAGCTTAATAACAGCGTGGCAGCGCCATAGCGTTTTAGCCAGCCGACTGCCTTTTCCTGCCAGCGCGATTTTTCGCGCAGCGGAAAGAAACGCCCAAGAATAACGTTAGTCAGCCCTCCAAGGCTATTACCCATTGTTGCTATTACTACAAGCAGCCAGGGCTGACTCACGCCGGACAACAGCATCGCCACCAGCACCACTTCCGAATTGCCCGGTAACAGCGTGGCGCTGAGAAAACTGCTGGCGAATAATGAGGCAAGTGACAGCGCGTCACTCACAGTAAGCGCACATCCACCGCATCCATTCCGGCATCACGCGCGGCCTGGATGCCGAAATCGGCGTCTTCAAACACGACGCACTTTGCCGCCGGGACGCCCATTAATTCTGCGCAAAGCAGGAAGGTGTCCGGTGCAGGCTTGTGATGTTTAACATGATCGGCGGCAACCACGGCAGAGAAATAGTGGCGCAGGCCAAGATGATTGAGTAATGCCTCTGCAATCGCGCTTTCGCTGCCCGTCCCCACCGACATCGGGCGACGCCCGTGCCACTCTTTTACCACATCAATCAGTGGCAAAGGACGTACGGTATCTAAAAGCATGGCTTTTACCGCATCGGTTTTTTCGCGTGCGAGCAGGTGCGGGTCGAGATCGGCCTGATTCAGTTCAATCACGGCCTGCGCAATACGCCAGGTGGGGGAGCCGTTGAGGGCGATCATCGCCTGAAGGTCGAAACGCATGCCGTAGCGGCCCAGGACGTCGGTCCAGGCTTGACGATGCGTGGGTTCGGTGTCCAGGAGAGTACCATCCATATCGAAGATTAAACCGTCATACTGTGCGTACATCGTGCTCTCGCTAACCGATTAACAAAGCATTACTTTATCGTAAATGGTGGTTTTTGTCGCTGATTGCGAAATGATAACAACGAGAGTGATTAAGAACTAAACATCGAAGGGAAAGGCAGAAGAGATGGTGCATCCGGGAGGATTCGAACCTCCGACCGCTCGGTTCGTAGCCGAGTACTCTATCCAGCTGAGCTACGGATGCATCGGGATTTACTACTGTACTGCTCGATATTCATATCACTTCTAAAGCAATATGAAGTAATAGATGGTGCATCCGGGAGGATTCGAACCTCCGACCGCTCGGTTCGTAGCCGAGTACTCTATCCAGCTGAGCTACGGATGCATCAGGGTACTGCTTTCAGAAATAGTAAATGGTGCATCCGGGAGGATTCGAACCTCCGACCGCTCGGTTCGTAGCCGAGTACTCTATCCAGCTGAGCTACGGATGCATCGGGATTTACTACTGTACTGCTCGATATTCATATCACTTCTAAAGCAATATGAAGTAATAGATGGTGCATCCGGGAGGATTCGAACCTCCGACCGCTCGGTTCGTAGCCGAGTACTCTATCCAGCTGAGCTACGGATGCAAAATGGCGGTGAGGCGGGGATTCGAACCCCGGATGCAGCTTTTGACCGCATACTCCCTTAGCAGGGGAGCGCCTTCAGCCTCTCGGCCACCTCACCACACAACGCCTCTTTCGAGTGCTTCGAGCAACTCGTTAAGAGCTTCTCGTCGCTGCGTGGCGCATATATTACTTTCTGGGACTTATAAGTCAAACAATTTTCCAAAAGCTTTTATCGTTTGCACAAATCACACGCAATTCGCATGTAAAAGCCGCAAAGAGGGTGTTTTATAAGCGGATTTTGCAGGCATCTTCACAGAAAACTGATGCAGAAAGGACAGTGTTGGGACGAGATAAGGGTAGCGGAGTGGTTAAAAAGAGAGCGATTGAAATTAAACGGTAACTTTGAGCAGGAAAAATAGCGGGAGGGTTGCGTCTCGCCCGACAGCGAGACGCGACAATATCAGTAACTGGACTGCTGGGATTTTTCAGCCTGGATACGCTGGTAGATCTCTTCACGGTGGACAGATACTTCTTTAGGAGCGTTAACACCAATACGTACCTGGTTACCCTTTACCCCTAAAACTGTCACGGTGACCTCATCCCCAATCATGAGGGTCTCACCAACTCGACGAGTCAGAATCAGCATTCTTTGCTCCTTGAAAGATTAAAAGAGTCGGGTCTCTTGTATCCCGGCATTATCCATCATATAACGCCAAAAAGTAAGCGATGACAAACACGTAAAGTGTAAGCAGTCACGGCATCACATTCTGTTAAACGTAAGTTTAGCCGATATACACAAACTCAACCTGACTTTATCGTTATCGATAGCACAGTGAACAAGACGCCATAACGTTACCGCTATGGCGTCTGCTTGTGCTTTGTAGTTATTACAGTTTCGCGCTTACCCAGCTTTCAACGCTGGCTAATGCCGCAGGAAGTGCCGCCGCATCCGTACCACCGGCTTGCGCCATGTCCGGACGACCGCCACCCTTGCCGCCCACCTGCTGAGCGACCATACCAATCAGTTCCCCTGCTTTTACGCGGTCAGTCACATCCTTAGAGACGCCCGCAATCAGAGAAACCTTACCTTCTGCCACTGTCGCCAGCACGATAACGGTAGAACCAAGCTGGTTCTTGAGATCGTCGACCATAGTACGCAGCATCTTAGGCTCAACGCCCGCCAGATCGCTGACCAGCAGTTTGACGCCCTTAATGTCTACAGCCTTGCTGGAGAGGTTTGCACTCTCCTGCGCCGCAGCCTGCTCTTTCAGCTGCTGCAGCTCTTTTTCCAGCTGACGCGTGCGATCCAGCGCAACGCGCACTTTCTCGCCCAGGTTCTGGCTATCGCCTTTCAGCAGCTGCGCGATGTCGTGCAGCTGATCGCTCTGCGCATGCAGGCTGGCAATCGCACCTTCACCGGTCACCGCTTCAATACGACGCACACCTGCCGCCGTTCCCGACTCGGAAACAATGCGGAACAGGCCGATATCACCGGTGCGCGAGGCGTGCGTACCGCCGCACAGCTCGGTAGAGAAGTCGCCCATGCTCAGCACGCGAACGCGCTCGTCGTATTTCTCGCCAAACAGCGCCATCGCACCTTTTTTCTTCGCGTCTTCGAGATCCATGATATGGGTCTCGATTGGCAGGTTACGACGGATCTGCGCGTTCACCAGATCTTCCACCGCACGGATTTCAGACGGCTTCATCGCTTCAAAATGCGAGAAGTCGAAGCGCAGCACTTTGTCGTTAACCAGAGAACCTTTCTGTGCAACATGGGTACCGAGTACGTCGCGCAAGGCAGCGTGCATCAGGTGGGTTGCCGAGTGGTTCAGACGAATGCGCGCGCGGCGAGCTTCATCAACGTTAGCCTGGACGCCTTCGCCCACTTTCAGAGAACCGGAAACCAGTTTGCCCTGGTGGCCAATTGCCTGACCGTATTTTTGGGTGTCGGTCACGCTGAAGCTAAAGCCATTGCCTTTCAGCTCGCCTTTATCGCCAACCTGACCGCCGGATTCGGCGTAGAACGGCGTTTTGTCCAGAATGACTACGGCCTCCTGGCCCGCGCTGATGCTGTCTACGGCTTTACCGTCAACAAACAGAGCGGTCACTTTGCCGGTCAGTTCCAGCGCCTCATAGCCTTTGAATTCAGACGCGCTGTCAACGCGGATCATCGCGTTGTAGTCTGCACCGAAGCCGCTGGACTCGCGCGCACGACGGCGCTGCTCTTCCATCGCGGCTTCGAAGCCCGCTTCGTCAACTTTGATGTTACGCTCGCGGCAAACGTCCGCCGTCAGGTCAACCGGGAAGCCGTAGGTGTCGTACAGGCGGAAAGCGGTTTCGCCATCCAGCGTGTCGCCCTTAAGTTTCGCCAGCTCTTCGTCCAGCAGCGCCAGACCGCGCTCCAGCGTACGTGCAAACTGCTCTTCTTCGGTTTTCAGAACCTGCTCTACCTGCGCCTGCTGGCGTTTCAGCTCGTCACCGGCTGACCCCATCACGCCAATCAGTGGCCCAACGAGTTTATAGAAGAAGGTGTCCTTAGCGCCCAGCATGTTGCCGTGACGGATGGCACGACGAATGATACGACGCAGCACGTAGCCACGGTTTTCATTCGACGGGATAACGCCGTCGGCAATCAGGAACGCGCAGGAACGAATGTGGTCCGCGATAACGCGCAGCGATTTGTTGTTCAGATCGGTCGCGCCGGTCACTTCCGCAACGGCTTTGATCAGGGTGCTGAACAGGTCAATCTCATAGTTGGAGTTAACGTGCTGCAGTACCGCGGCAATACGCTCCAGACCCATACCGGTATCAACGGACGGCTTCGGCAGCGGCTCCATCGTACCGTCGGCCTGACGGTTAAACTGCATGAAGACGATGTTCCAGATCTCAATGTAGCGATCGCCGTCTTCTTCCGGGCTGCCTGGAGGGCCGCCCCAGATGTGGTCGCCGTGATCGTAGAAGATCTCGGTGCACGGACCGCAAGGACCGGTGTCACCCATCTGCCAGAAGTTATCGGACGCGTAAGGCGCGCCTTTGTTATCGCCGATGCGAATAATACGCTCGCGCGGGATCCCGACTTCTTTTTCCCAGATTTCGTAGGCTTCGTCATCGGTTTCATAGACGGTAACCCACAGACGCTCTTTCGGCAGGTTGAACCAGTTTTCACCGGTCAGCAGTTCCCACGCATATTGAATAGCATCGTGTTTAAAGTAGTCGCCGAAGCTGAAGTTACCCAGCATTTCGAAGAAGGTGTGGTGACGCGCGGTGTAACCGACGTTTTCCAGGTCGTTGTGTTTACCGCCCGCACGCACGCAACGCTGTGAGGTTGTGGCGCGGGAATAATTACGCTTGTCGAGACCAAGGAACACATCCTTGAACTGGTTCATCCCGGCGTTGGTAAACAGCAGAGTCGGATCGTTGTTCGGTACCAGGGAGCTGCTGGCAACAACCTGGTGTCCCTTACTATGGAAAAAATCGAGAAACGCCTGACGGATCTCAGCGGTGCTCTTGCTCATAATTATCCTGAAATCAAGCTAACGAAATGTCGTAGCCAGCCTGTATCGGTAAACCGTTGGACAGACCAGCTACTGGAAAAAGTGGGAATAAGATAAGTTTTCTTTGGTGGGAAGTAAAATCCCGCATGCGTTCAATCGGCAAAATTACGCCAGATATCCTGAATATCTTCCATCAGGAAGCCGCGGTAGAGCAAAAAGCGCTGGATTTTGACTTTATCTGAAAATTCACGCGGCAGCGGTTCGCCGTACTTACGAATGGCCTGCTCTTTTGCCAGCTCGCACCAGTCAATGTCGCATTCGCGCATCGCTTTTTCGATGGACTCCCGGGCCACCCCTTTCTGGTTTAGCTCCTGCCGGATGCGCGCGGGCCCGTATCCCTTGCGGCCACGGCTGGCGAGAAACCGCGAGGCAAAACGCTCGTCATCAAGATAGCGATGCTCATAGCACCATGCGATGACGCGGTCATAATCTTCCGCGGTGGCATCAATCTCTTCCGGGCCATTTTTACTCATCACCGGTGCCGACAGTTTTCGCCGTAGCTCCTGTTCACTGTGGTCACGAACGGCCAGGATGCGCACCGCGCGATCCAGTAGGCGTGCATACGCGGGTCGACGTGTTGTCGGTTCACTCATAAAAAAACCTGCTGATTCAGAAATGCAAAAAGGGCCGCATCAGCAGCCCTTCATTGTTAAACGAAAGAATTAAAAGTCTTCGTTAGTTTCTTCAGCATCCGCGCTATCAACCGCGAAATCTGGCGTGGAGTCCTGGTTGTTCAGCAGCAGCTCACGCACTTTCTTTTCGATCTCTTTCGCCGCAGCCGGGTTCTCTTTCAGCCAGGAGATGGCATTCGCTTTACCCTGACCAATCTTGTCACCGTTGTAGCTGTACCAGGCGCCCGCTTTTTCAATCAGCTTCTCTTTCACGCCCAGGTCAACCAGCTCACCGAAGAAGTTAATACCTTCGCCGTAGAGGATCTGGAACTCAGCCTGCTTGAACGGCGCAGCGATTTTGTTCTTCACCACCTTCACGCGGGTTTCGCTACCGACGACGTTTTCCCCCTCTTTCACCGCGCCAATACGGCGGATATCCAGACGGACAGAGGCGTAGAATTTCAGGGCGTTACCCCCGGTCGTGGTTTCCGGGTTACCGAACATCACGCCGATTTTCATACGGATCTGGTTGATGAAGATCAGCAGCGTGTTGGACTGCTTCAGGTTACCCGCCAGCTTACGCATCGCCTGGCTCATCATACGTGCCGCGAGGCCCATGTGAGAGTCGCCGATTTCGCCTTCGATTTCCGCTTTTGGCGTCAGTGCAGCAACGGAGTCGACCACGATAACGTCAACGGCACCAGAACGCGCCAGCGCGTCACAAATTTCCAGCGCCTGCTCACCGGTGTCCGGCTGAGAACACAGCAGGTTGTCGATATCGACGCCCAGCTTACGGGCATACACAGGGTCCAGCGCGTGCTCGGCATCGATAAACGCACAGGTTTTACCTTCGCGCTGTGCTGCGGCAATGACCTGCAGCGTCAGGGTGGTTTTACCGGAGGACTCTGGCCCGTAGATCTCTACGATACGGCCCATAGGCAGACCGCCAGCGCCCAGCGCGATATCCAGAGAAAGCGAACCGGTGGAGATGGTTTCCACATCCATGGAACGGTCTTCACCCAGGCGCATGATGGAGCCTTTACCGAATTGCTTTTCGATCTGGCCCAGTGCTGCCGCCAACGCTTTCTGTTTGTTTTCGTCGATAGCCATTATTACTCCTGTCATGCCGGGAGAAGCGACTGTGCTTCACCGTGGATTTCTGTTCTGTTGGTGCAATTATACTGTATGGTCATACAGTATCAAGTGTTTTGTAGAAATTGTTGCCAGAGCGTTTTTAACGCATAAACGGTTGCCTGACGACGCACGCTTTCGCGATCGCCGCTAAAGCACTCCCGGCGGGTGATCCCTTCACCTTTCGCGGTGGCAAAACCAAACCAGACGGTACCGACAGGCTTCACGTCGCTGCCGCCGTCCGGCCCCGCGATGCCGCTAATGGAAATGGCGAAATCAGCGCGCGCCGCTTTGAGCGCGCCAATCGCCATCTCGATGACCACCGGTTCGCTGACCGCGCCGTGCTGTTCCAGCGTGGATTCGCGCACGCCAATCATCTGTGCTTTAGCTTCGTTACTGTAGGTCACAAATCCGCGTTCAAACCAGGCGGAACTGCCGGCAATATCGGTAATCGCTTTCGCCACCCAGCCGCCGGTGCAGGACTCAGCGGTGGTAAGGGTCGCCCCACGTTGCTTAAGCGCAAGGCCAACTATCTCGCTAAGCTGCATCAATTCATGGTCAGTCATTCTCGCTCCAGGCATCAGAAAAACGTGCTGCACAAGATAGCACTTTCTCGTCAGATGTGGGGACGCGCTTCGGGTTTTACGAGGGAGCTTCAGAAAAAAGCCGGTGCGGGCGCACCGGCCGTGGAAAAGTTATTTCATGCTGTCGGCGAGGGTGTTCACATTGTGGCGAAACGCCTTAACGTAGGTGTCTGCCACCCCGCCTTTGGCCGACAGCGCTTCGGGGTAAAGCTCGCCCCCCGGCTGCGCGCCCGTCGCCGACGCAATCTGCTTCACCAGACGCGGATCGAGCTGATTTTCCATAAACCAGGTTTTTACGCCGTCGGCTTTGATCTGATTGATAATCTCAGCAACCTGCGCCGCGCTGGCCTCGCTCTCGGAGGACAGTCCCTGCGGCGCCATAAACCTCACGCCGTAGGCACGGCTGAAATAGCCGAACGCGTCGTGGCTGGTCAACACGTTACGCTTCGCCTGCGGGATCTGGCTAAAGCGCGTTTTGGCCCAGCTATCCAGCTGGTTAAGCTGCGTGATATAGGGTTTACCGGAGGCTTCCAGCGCGGCTCTGTCCTGCGGATCGGCTTTCACCAGCCCGTTCAGAATATTTTGTGCATATAACGCCCCGTTCGCCGCGCTGTTCCACGCGTGTGGATCGGTCACGGTCTTTCCATCTTCCTCAAGCGTGTGGGTTTTGACCCCGGTAGAGGCGACGACCAGCTGTCCTTTGAACCCGGAGGCCTTCACCAGACGGTCAAGCCAGCCCTCCAGCCCCAGGCCGTTCACCACCACCACATCGGCCTTGCTCAGCGCCGCGCTGTCTTTCGGCGACGGCTCGAAGGTATGCGGATCGCCGTCCGGCCCCACCAGCGTCGTCACCTTCACATGGTCACCGCCCACCTCCTGGGTGATATCCCCCAGTATCGAAAAGCTGGTGACCACATTCAGCGTTTTCGCCATCACGCCGTGCGACATCATCCCCAGCGCGAGCGCCACTGCTAATCCTGTACGTTTCATCGTTTCCCCTTGCGTTAAAAATACGCCCGCAGACTGCCAGCGAGCCTGCTTCGCGTGCCCAATAAAATGGAAATAAAGAACAGCGCGCTGGCGGTGAGCACGATGGATGGCCCGGCCGGAAGACTCATCGCCCAGGAGAGGCTCAGCCCCAGCCATGCGCAGAAAATACCGCTGATGCCCGCCATCAGGAGTAACGCCGGTAGCGTGCGTACCCAGCAGCGAGCTGCCACAGCCGGCAGCATCATCAGACCAACGGCCATCAGCGTGCCGAGAACCTGAAAACCGGCCACCAGGTTAAGGACCAGCAGCGCCAGAAACAGTCCGTGCAGCAGGCCGGGCAGCCAGCGGGCGTTCACCTGTAGCCAGGCGGTGTCAAACGCTTCGGTCACCAGCCCGCGATAGAACATCGCCAGCACAATAAGGGTGAACATGCACACGCCCGTGACAAACAGCGCGGCGTCGTTGTCCACGGCGAGGATGGAGCCAAACAGCAAATGCAGCAGATCGACATTCGACCCACGAAGCGACACCAGCGTAACCCCCAACGCCAGTGAGCCAAGATAAAACCCGGCAAAGCTGGCATCTTCCTTAAGCGGCGTGCGTCGGCTGACCAGACCGGCCAGCAGCGCCACGGTAATACCCGCGATAAAACCGCCGATACTCATCGCCAGCAGCGACATGCCGCTGAGCAAGTATCCCACGGCGACGCCCGGTAAAATGGCGTGCGAAAGGGCGTCGCCCATCAGGCTCATCCGGCGCAGCTGAAGAAACACGCCAAGCGCGGTGGTGCTGACCGAGAGCGCCAGGCAAACCACCAGCGCGCGACGCATAAAGCCGTACTCGATAAACGGCTGAAAAAAGAGATGCCAGATCATGCCACCCTCACCCGCTCGGTTTTCCATTGAGGAACGTCAGTATCCAGCCGTAACGTCTGCGGGAAGTGGCGCGACACGCGCTCGCTGTCGTGCAGTACCGCGAGCAGCGTTTGCCCCTGCATATACATCTCCAGCATCACTTCCATCAGCACGTTGCAGGTGGCCTCATCGACCCCGGTAAAGGGCTCATCCAGCATCACCAGCGGCGCCTGCTGCACCAGGACGCGGGCAAACAGCATGCGCTGGAACTGGCCGCCGGAGAGCTCATCGATGGTGGATAACGCCATGGATTCCAGCCCGACGCGCTCAAGCGCGCTGGCAATGCGCAGCCGCGTTTCGCGGCGAAAACCGGAAAACAGCGAAATGCCCGGCCAGCAGCCCATGCTTACCACGTCCCGTACGGTTAGCGGAAACTGCGCCTCCAGCGCGTGGCGCTGTGCCAGCCAGCCGATTACCGGACGCTTTCCCTGCCAGCGAAAACTGCCGCTTACGGGCGGGATAAACCCGGCGAGCGTTTTCAGTAAGGTAGATTTCCCGCAGCCGTTAGCGCCGACAATCGCGGTCATACTTCCACGCGCAATCGTGCCCGAGAGGGGCCGCGTCACGGGCTGGCGTTCATAACCCGCGACCAGTTCATTCATCACAATCATGGCAACGCCACCGCCCAGCGCACGGCCAACCCGATAAAGATAATAAGCACCAGCGCCAGCAAAAGCCGAACCGGAGCAGACAGAGAAAAAAGGGACGTTGACATCTCGACACCAGTTTAAATGTTATAACATAACAATAATGAAAGGTGGTTAAGATGTAAATGGCAGGTTTGAAAAGGGAGTGTGGCGAAATGTTTCTGCAAAACGCCCTCTCCCGTGGGAGAGGGCGTCAGGTCGCACCGTGTGCGCAGCCATGCCGGGTGGCGGCGTTGCCTTACCCGGCCTACCCGTCGGGGTAACTTACTGACTAAACGGTGACGCCGCCGGCACGCGGGCCTGCGATACCGCCAGCCCCAGCTGCCATACGGCCATCGCATAGTGGGTGCTGTGGTTATAGCGGGTGATGGTGTAGAAGTTCGGCAGTCCGTACCAGTACTGATAGCCCGTTCCAACATCCAGACGCAGCAGGCTCGCCTGCTGTGCATTTCCCAGCGGCTGCGTTGGCGTTAAGCCTGCCGCGGTCAGCTGCGAAATGCTGTAGTTAGTTTTGAAGCCATTTTCCAGCCCCGGCGCCTGACCGTTCGCCTGCACCGCCACCTGGCCGCCCGGCACCCAGCCGTGCGCTTTGAAGTAGTTCGCCACGCTGCCGATGGCATCCACCGGATCCCACAGGTTGATATGGCCATCGCCGTTAAAGTCGACGGCATACTGTTTATAGGACGACGGCATAAACTGGCCGTAGCCCATCGCGCCGGCAAACGACCCTTTCAGATCGAGCGGATCGTCCTGTTCGTTACGCGCCATCAGCAGGAAGGTTTCCAGCTCGGAAGAGAAATACTCCGCGCGGCGCGGATAGTTAAAGGAGAGCGTCGCCAGCGCGTCCAGGATGCGGGTTTTGCCCATCACGCGGCCCCAGCGGGTTTCCACACCGATAATCCCGACGATGATTTCAGGCGGTACGCCGTACACCTGCCACGCGCGGTTGAGCGCCTCTTCATACTGATTCCAGAACGCCACGCCGTTTTGCACGTTGTCCGGGGTAATGAACTGTTTGCGATAGCGCAGCCACGCCCCGTTTGGCCCGCTCGGCACCTGGGCCGTCGGCGCCTGTCTGTCCATCAGGCGCAGCACGTAGTCCAGACGCTTGGCTTGAGACAAAATTTCGTGCAGCTGCTGTCTGTCAAAGCCGTGTTTGCTCACCATTTTATCGATGAACTGCTCGGCCGCCGGGTTATTCGCGAAGTCGCCGCCCATCTGCATCATATTGTGCTGCGGCTCCAGCAGGAATCCTCCGGAAGGCGCGCCCGCCGTTTGCTGAACGGCTTCGGTCTTAGGTTTGCTACTACAGGCAGACAGCAGAATAAGCGCAGGCAACAGCGCTGCATAACGACGCTTGAACATGAGACATCCATTTAACGGGTTCGATAAGAACCCAGTATGGTAAAGCATCCGCAACACCTCAAGGAAGCGGTACGCACCTCCCCAACGCAAATCCGTGCTTTTTTCCCCCGAAAATCATTCACCACGTCAATTAACTTTCAAAATAATACATTTTTCTTTCATTGTGAGATCTAACTAACACTTTAAAACCTTTCAAAGTGATTATTATTAGCCGCAGATAGACAAAAACAAACGCCCTACAGGAGAGAAGAATGATAGAAACCATCACCCACGGCGCCGAGTGGTTCATCGGGCTGTTTCAGAAAGGCGGAGAAGTGTTCACCGGCATGGTGACCGGGATCCTGCCCCTGCTGATCAGCCTGCTGGTTATCATGAACGCGCTGATTAACTTTATCGGGCAACAGCGTATTGAACGCTTCGCCCAGCGCTGCGCCGGAAACCCGCTGTCCCGCTACCTGATACTGCCCTTTATCGGCACCTTCGTGTTCTGCAACCCGATGACCTTAAGCCTCGGCCGCTTTATGCCAGAGAAGTACAAGCCGAGCTATTACGCCGCCGCCTCCTACAGCTGCCATTCGATGAACGGCCTGTTCCCGCACATCAACCCCGGCGAGCTGTTCGTTTATCTCGGGATCGCCAGCGGCCTTACCACGCTTGGCCTGCCGCTCGGCCCGCTGGCGGTGAGCTACCTGCTGGTCGGTCTGGTCACCAACTTCTTCCGCGGCTGGGTGACCGACCTCACCACCGCTATTTTCGAGAAAAAAATGGGCATCCAGCTTGAACAGAAGGTCCATCTTTCAGGAGCCACAGCATGAACCGGATCCGCATTGAGAAAGGCACGGGCGGCTGGGGCGGCCCGCTGGAGTTCGACGCCACCGAAGGCAAAAAGATTGTTTACATCACCGCGGGTACCCGCCCGGCAATCGTCGACAGGCTGCGCGAGCTGACGGGCTGGGAAGCGGTCGACGGCTTCAAAGAAGGGGAACCGCCGGAGGCGGAAATCGGCGTGGCGGTGATCGACTGCGGCGGCACGCTGCGCTGCGGCATCTATCCGAAGCGCCGCATTCCGACGGTAAATATTCACTCCACCGGGAAATCCGGCCCGCTGGCGCAGTACATCCTCGAAGACATTTATGTCTCGGGCGTCAAGGAAGACAACATCACCCTGGTGAAGGGGACGTCTGCACCGCAAAAAGCGGCTCCGCGCGAGTACGACACCAGCAAGAAAATTACCGAGCAGAGCGATGGCCTGCTGGCGAAAGTCGGGATGGGCATGGGTTCCGCCGTGGCGGTGCTGTTCCAGTCCGGGCGCGACACCATCGACACGGTGCTGAAGACCATTCTGCCGTTTATGGCGTTCGTCTCGGCGCTGATCGGCATCATCATGGCCTCCGGCCTGGGCGACTGGATTGCCCACGGCCTCGCCCCGCTCGCCAGCCACCCGCTTGGGCTGGTGACGCTGGCGCTGATCTGCTCCTTCCCGCTGCTGTCGCCGTTCCTCGGCCCGGGCGCGGTGATTGCTCAGGTCATCGGCGTGCTGATTGGCGTGCAGATTGGTCTGGGGAACATTCCCCCGCACCTCGCCCTGCCCGCCCTGTTTGCCATTAACGCCCAGGCAGCGTGCGACTTTATCCCTGTGGGGCTGTCGCTGGCGGAAGCACGCCAGGACACCGTGCGCGTGGGCGTGCCGTCCGTGCTGGTCAGCCGCTTCCTGACGGGCGCGCCGACGGTGCTGATTGCCTGGTTTGTTTCCGGCTTTATTTATCAATAAGAGGTGCCTGCCATGACCGTGATTTACCAGACCACCATTACCCGCATCGGCCAGAGCGCCGCCGACGCGCTGAGCGACCAGATGCTGATCACCTTTCGCGAAGGGGCGCCTGCTGATATCGAAGAGTTTTGCTTCATCCACTGCCACGGCGAGCTGAACGGTGAGCTGAAGGCCGGGAGCCAGCTGGAGCTGGGCGAGGCGCGCTATGCCGTGACCGCCGTCGGCGACGTCGCTGAACAAAACCTGCGCGAGCTGGGCCACATCACCCTGCGTTTCGACGGCCAGCCGCAGGCGGAGTATCCCGGCACGGTTCACGTTGAGGGTCCGGTTCCGCAGGCTGTCACCCCAGGCTGCACGTTAAAATTTGTTGCGTAATTAAGGAGATAGACATGAGTCAGGTTGCCGTTGTCATTGGTGGGGGACAAACCTTAGGCGAGTTCCTCTGCCGTGGGCTTGCCGCAGAGGGTTACCGCGTGGCGGTAGTGGACATCCAGAGTGAAAAAGCCGCCCGTGTGGCGGACACCATCAACACCGAGTTTGGTGAAGGAATGGCGTACGGGTTTGGCGCCGACGCCACCAGCGAGCAGAGCGTGATGGCGCTGGCCCGCGGCGTGGACGAGATTTTTGGCCGTACCGACCTGCTGGTCTACAGCGCGGGAATTGCGAAAGCGGCCTTTATCAGCGATTTCGAGCTGGGGGATTTTGACCGCTCGCTGCAGGTCAATCTGGTGGGCTATTTCCTCTGTGCCCGAGAGTTTTCCCGTCTGATGATCCGCGACGGCATTCAGGGGCGCATCATTCAGATCAACTCAAAATCAGGGAAAGTGGGCAGCAAGCATAACTCCGGCTACAGCGCGGCGAAGTTTGGCGGCGTGGGGCTGACGCAGTCTCTGGCGCTGGATCTGGCCGAATACGGTATTACCGTTCACTCGCTGATGCTCGGCAACCTGCTGAAATCGCCGATGTTCCAGTCCCTGCTGCCGCAGTACGCCACCAAGCTCGGCATCAAAGCGGAAGAAGTGGAGCAGTACTACATCGATAAAGTGCCGCTCAAGCGCGGGTGCGATTACCAGGACGTGCTGAACATGCTGCTGTTTTACGCCAGCCCGAAAGCCTCGTACTGCACTGGACAGTCGATTAACGTCACTGGCGGGCAGGTGATGTTCTGAGTTCATTCCCCGGTGGCGCTGCGCTTACCGGGGCTACCATCCCCGCAGGCCGGGTAAGGCGCAGCCGCCACCCGGCCATTAAAGGAGCAGATATGGTTACCGCACTCATCACCGTCGCCGCCCTCGCCTGGCTCTGCCAGATGGCGTTCGGCGGCTGGCAAATCCACCAGTTTAACCGCGCGTTTGACGCCCTGTGCCAGAAAGGCCGCGTGGGCGTCGGACGTTCCGGCGGACGTTTTAAACCACGCGTCGTCGTGGCTATTGCGCTGGATGAAAACAATAACGTCTGCGATTCCCTCATCATGCGCGGCATGACCGTCTTTGCCCGTCCGGTGAAAATCCAGGCAATTAACGGCATTTCGCTGCAGGAATTGCAGCCTGATGTGATCTTTCCCCATGATCCACTCTGTCAGAATGCACTATCATTAGCGCTTAATCTGAAACATGGATAATTTCGTTGTGAAAGATATAGACTTGCGAAATTATCATTTCGCAACCTAAGGAACGAAGCGCCTATGAAACCTCGTCAGCGCCAGGCGGCCATTCTTGAGCATCTGCAAAAGCAGGGAAAATGCTCGGTAGAGGATCTGGCCCACTACTTTGACACCACCGGCACAACGATACGCAAGGACCTCGTATTGCTCGAAAACTCTGGCGCCGTCATTCGAACCTACGGCGGCGTGGTGCTCAATAAAGACGAAGCGGACCCGCCTATCGACCACAAAACGCTGATCAATACCCACCAGAAAGCGCTGATTGCCGAAGCCGCCGTAAAATTTATCCACGATGGCGACTCCATCATTCTGGATGCCGGCAGTACCGTCCTGCAGATGATCCCGCTGCTCAGCCGCTTTAACAACATCACGGTGATGACCAACAGCCTGCACATCGTCAACGCCCTGTCGGAGTTCGACAGCGAGCAGACCATCCTGATGCCCGGCGGCACCTTCCGCAAAAAATCGGCGTCGTTTCACGGACAGTTGGCGGAGAACGCCTTCGATCACTTCAGCTTTGATAAACTGTTTATGGGCACCGACGGCATCGATCTGAACGCGGGCGTCACGACGTTCAACGAAGTGTTCAGCGTCAGTAAAGCCATGTGCAATGCCGCGCGGGAGGTGATTTTGATGGCAGACTCGTCGAAGTTTGGCCGCAAAAGCCCCAACATTGTCTGTAGCCTGGAAAGTGTTGATAAGCTGATTACCGACGCGGGTATCGATCCGGCGTTCAAAAAAGCGCTGGAAGAGAAAGGCATCGACGTGATCGTAACCGGAGAGAGAGATGAGTGATTTTCTGTTAGAAACGGGCCGCCAGACGCTGATGCTGGAGCTGCAGGAAGCCAGCCGCCTGCCGGAACGTCTGGGCGAGGATTTTGTCCGCGCCGCCAACACCATTATCCACTGCGAAGGCAAAGTGATCGTGGCGGGCATCGGTAAATCCGGCCACATTGGCAAAAAGATTGCCGCGACGCTGGCCAGCACCGGCACCCCGGCCTTCTTCGTGCATCCTGCCGAAGCGCTGCACGGCGATCTGGGAATGATTGAGAGCCGCGACGTGATGCTGTTTATCTCCTACTCCGGTTCGGCGAAAGAGCTGGATCTCATTATTCCGCGCCTGCAGGAAAAATCGGTCGCCCTGCTGGCGATGACCGGGAAATCCCGCTCGCCGCTGGCGCTGGCCGCCAAAGCGACGCTGGATATTTCCGTTGAGCGTGAAGCCTGTCCGATGCACCTCGCCCCCACCTCCAGCACCGTGAATACCCTGATGATGGGCGACGCGCTGGCGATGGCGGTAATGCAGGCGCGCGGGTTTAACGAAGAAGATTTCGCCCGCTCGCATCCGGCGGGGGCGCTCGGGGCACGCCTGCTCAACAAGGTTCACCACCTGATGCGCACTGACGATGCGATTCCGCAGGTCAAACTCGATACCAGCGTCATGGACGCGATGCTGGAGCTCAGCCGCACCGGTCTGGGGCTGGTTGCGGTGTGCGATGACGACGGGTACGTCAAAGGCGTATTCACTGACGGCGACCTGCGCCGCTGGCTGGTGGGCGGTGGCAAGCTGGAAACCAAAGTGTCGGACGCCATGACCCAGGGCGGGCTGACGCTGAACGCCGAGAGCCGCGCCATTGAAGCCAAAGAGGTGCTGATGAAGCGCAAAATCACCGCCGCACCGGTGGTGGATGACACTGGCAGGCTGTGCGGCGCCATCAACCTGCAGGATTTCTATCAGGCCGGGATTATCTAACCCTTCAGCCCGAGACGCTTCGCCAGCCGGTGCAGGTTGGCGACGTCCATCTCCAGCGCCCGGGCGCACGCCGCCCAGTTGCGGTTGTTCTGATCCAGCGCGCGGATAATCATCTGACGCTGAAATGCCTCTGTCGCGTCACGCAGGTTTTCGCTCGTTATCTCCGGAGCTGCATGGGCAATCGTGGGTGCGGTTTCATCATGCTGCGCAAAATGCCGGGCATGTATAACCACTTCATCACCCGAACGCGTTGCTCGCGCCAGCACCACCGCACGGTGAATCGCGTGTTCCAGCTCGCGCACGTTGCCCGGCCAGCCGTAGCTCAGCAGATGCGCCCTCGCACCCGGGCTTAACACCACGCGGGAAAGCCCCATCCTGAGACGGCACTGTTCGCAGAAATAGCCCGCCAGCAGCAGCACGTCGTCCCCGCGCTCGCGCAGCGGCGGCACGGTGAGCGGGAACACGCTCAGGCGGTGGAACAGGTCGGCGCGGAACTGCCCGGCCAGCACCGCCTCACGCAGGTCGCGGTTGGTCGCCGCCAGCACGCGCACATCCACTCTTAAGCTGCGGTCATCGCCCACACGCTGGATATCGCCGTACTGTAATACGCGCAGAAGTTTGGCCTGTAGCGACAGGGAAAGCTCGCCTATTTCATCCAGAAACAGCGTACCGTTATCGGCCATTTCGAACTTGCCGCTGCGGTTGCTGATGGCGCCGGTAAACGCCCCTTTGACGTGACCAAACAATTCGCTTTCCGCCACGCTTTCCGGCAGCGCAGCGCAGTTGAGGTACACCAGCGGATTGACCGCGCGCGGCGACGCTTCATGAATCGCCTTCGCCACCAGCTCCTTGCCGGTGCCGGTCTCCCCGAAGATCAGCACGTTCAAATCGGACGCGGCAACAATCTCAATCTCTTTTTTGAGCTGCGCCATGCCCGGCGAGAGGCCAATCATCTCCGTGTGCGTGACCTGCTCAAACGCCGCCGGGCTGCCGGGAAGGATATTCTGGCTCTCCAGCTGTTCAATCAGCAGCGCGTTGTTAAGCGCCCCGGAGGCCAGCGCCGCAATGAAGCGCAACTCTTCATCGCTGAAAGTATCGAACTGGTCCGGCGACATGCCGTCGAGGGTTAACGCGCCAATCAGGTTTTGCCCGGCAAACAGCGGCAAGCCAATACAGGCGTGCACCTTCAGGCTCTCCTGTCCGGGAATCAGCCCGTCATACGGGTCGGGCAGATCGCTGTCCGCCGGGAAACGCACCACGTCACCCGCGCGGGCAATGGTCTCCAGACGTGGATGGCCTTCAAGGGTAAAGCGCCGCCCGAGCACGTCCTTCGCCAGGCCGTCGATCGCCAGGGGAATAAACTGCCGCCCTTCGTAGCGCAGCAGCGCCGAAGCGTCGCACGCCAGCACGTGGCGCAGCGTGGAGATCAGCCGCTGAAAGCGGTCCTGATGGCCGATACCGGTTTGCAGCTCAATGGCGATCTTCGCCAGCACGTCTACGGAAAAGCTCATTTCTGCCTCGCTGTCATTTTGACAATGCATATTGTCATAGTGACACTGCTTTTGATAGTCAAAATGACTACCCATTACGGATCATTAAAATATAAATATATAAAAATCAATAAATTAAAAGTTGGCACGCAGCTTGATATAAGCAAACCATCCTATTTTGAAAAACGCGATATTACGCTGAGGTTTGCTATGTCTATTCTGGTTAAAAATAACATTCATTGGGTGGGTCAACGTGACTGGGAAGTGCGCGATTTCCACGGGACGGAATATAAAACGCTGCGCGGCAGCAGCTACAACAGCTATCTCATCCGCGAAGGAAAAAACGTGCTGATCGATACCGTCGATCACAAGTTCAGCCGCGAGTTCGTGCAGAACCTGCGCGGTGAAATCGACCTGAACGCCATCGACTACATCATCATCAACCATGCGGAGGAGGATCATGCCGGTGCCCTGACCGAGCTGATGTCGTATATTCCGGACACTCCGATCTACTGCACCACCAACGCCATCGACTCGATCAACGGTCACCACCACCATCCGGAGTGGAACTTCCACACCGTGAAAACGGGCGACGCGCTGGATATCGGCAATGGCAAGCAGCTGATCTTCGTGGAAACCCCAATGCTGCACTGGCCGGACAGCATGATGACCTACATGACCGGGGACGCGGTGCTGTTCAGCAACGACGCCTTCGGCCAGCACTACTGCGACGAACGCCTGTTTAATGACGAAGTGGATCAGACCGAGCTTTTCGAGCAGTGCCAACGGTACTACGCCAACATCCTGACCCCGTTCAGCCGTCTGGTCACGCCAAAAATCACCGAGATCCTCGGCTTTAACCTGCCGGTGGAGATGATTGCCACCTCTCACGGTGTGGTGTGGCGTGAAAACCCCACCCAGATCGTCGAGCTGTACCTGAAATGGGCGGCGGATTATCAGGAAGACCGCATCACGATCTTCTACGACACCATGTCCAACAATACCCGCATGATGGCGGACGCCATTGCCCAGGGCATCAACGAAGTGGACCCGAACGTGGCGGTGAAAATCTTCAACGTGGCGCGCAGCGATAAGAACGAGGTATTAACCAACGTTTTCCGCTCTAAGGGCGTGCTGGTGGGCACCTCCACCATGAATAACGTGATGATGCCGAAGATTGCCGGTCTGGTCGAAGAGATGACCGGCCTGCGTTTTCGCAACAAGCGCGCCAGCGCCTTTGGCTCCCACGGCTGGAGCGGCGGCGCGGTAGACCGTCTCTCTACCCGTTTACAGGATGCAGGGTTTGAGATGTCGATGAGCCTGAAAGCGAAATGGCGGCCGGATATCGACGCCCTGGAAATCTGTCGCCAGCACGGCCGTGACATCGCCCGTCAGTGGGCGCTCGCACCGCTGCCGGAAACCACCCCCGCCGCGGCGGTTGCGCCGGAAGCCGAAGCAAAAGCTGCCGCTGCCGACCTCGGTCCTTGCATGCAGTGCAGCGTATGCCAGTGGATTTACGACCCGGAACGGGGCGAGCCGCTGCAGGATGTCGCCCCAGGCACGCCGTGGAGTGAGGTGCCGGACAACTTCCTCTGCCCGGAATGTTCCCTCGGGAAAGACGTCTTTGATGAACTGGCAGCGGAGGCAAAATGAACCACGGCATCGTCATTATCGGCTCGGGTTTTGCCGCCCGCCAGCTGGTAAAAAATATCCGCAAACAGGACGCTAACGTGCCGTTGACGGTGATCGCCGCCGACAGCATGGACGAGTACAACAAGCCTGATTTAAGCCACGTCATTAGCCAGAACCAGCGCGCCGACGATCTCACCCGCCAGACGGCGGGGGCGTTCGCAGAACAGTTTAACCTGCGTCTGTTTCCGTACACCTGGGTCACCGATATCGACGCCGACGCCCGTCTGGTGAAAGCGAAAGATAAAACCTGGCAGTACGACAAGCTGGTGCTGGCCACGGGTGCCTCTGCGTTTGTGCCGCCGGTTGAGGGCCGCGAGCTGATGGTCACGCTCAACAGCCAGCAGGCGTATCAGGCCAGCGAAACGGAGCTTCGCGACGCCACGCGGGTGATGATTGTCGGCGGCGGGCTGATCGGCACCGAACTGGCGATGGATTTCTGCCGTGCGGGTAAATCCGTCACTCTGGTCGACCACGCGGCGAGCATTCTGTCAGCGCTGATGCCCGCTGAAGTGAGCAGCCGCTTACAGCATCGCCTTACCGACATGGGCGTCCATCTGCTGCTGAAATCGCAGCTGCAGAGCCTGAGCAAAACCGACAGCGGCATACGTGCAACGCTCGACCGCAACCGCAGCGTGGAAGTGGATGTGGTGATTGCGGCGACAGGGTTGCGCCCGGAAACGGCGCTGGCGCACCGCGCAGGCGCCGAAATTAACCGCGGCGTGAAGGTAGACTGCTACCTGCAAACCACTCAGCCGGACATTTATGCCCTGGGCGACTGCGCGGAAATTAACGGCCAGGTGCTGCCCTTTTTACAGCCGATTCAATTAAGCGCGCTGTCTCTGGCGAAAAACCTGCTCGGCGGCAGTACGCCGGTGAAATTACCCGCCATGCTGGTCAAAGTGAAAACGCCGGAATTACCGCTGCATCTCGCAGGCGAAACGCAGCGTCAGGATCTGGACTGGCAGATTGCCCTTTCGCCGCAGGGCATGGTGGCGCGCGGCATCGATGCTGACGGTCAGATGCGCGCCTTTGTCGTCAGTGAAGACAGGATGAAAGAGGCCTTCGCCCTGCTGAAATCGCTCCCTGCTTAACCCTCGTAATGCCGGGTGGCGCTCCGCTTACCCGGCCTACATGCAGACCCGTGCAAGTGTAGCGCCGCCGGGCTGGGTCGTTCAGGAACGTACCACCAGCGCGTCGTAGCCGCGCCAGCGGTAATTCGCCATGGAAATCAGCCAGCAGGCGACAAACAGACCCACGACGACAAACCCGGCGTTGCCCAGATTGTCGTTCACCGTGCCAATCAGATCCCAGAGGCCGCCGGTGAGGGCAAATTTATCCATCAGCAGACCCAACGCTTCCAGCCCGCCGATAAACAGCGCCACCACCACGGAGGTGCCGGTGATGGTCATGTTGTAGTAGAGCTTGCGCTGCGGCTTGTTAAACGCCCAGCCGTAGGCGCCGACCATCAGCAGGTTGTCGAGGGTATCCACCAGCGCCATGCCGCTGGCGAAGAGTGCCGGAAAGATCATGATTGACCACACCGACATCCCGCTGGACGCGCTGGCGGCAGAGATCCCCAGCACGCCGATCTCGGTGGCCGTATCAAAGCCGAGACCAAACAGGAAGCCAACCAGGTACATCTGCCAGCTTTTATTGACGAGGCGGAAGGTCTTGCCAAACAGCCAGTTCATTACCCCGCCCTGAGCAGGTAGCGTGATGTCGTCCTGCACGGGCCTGCCGTGTTTCAGCGCCTGAAAACTGCGCCAGACGCCGCGCAGGATCACCATATTCACCAGCGCCATCGCCAGCAGGAAGGTCGCGGAAACGGCGGTACCAATCAGGCTGCCGGTTTCGTGGAACCACGCCATGTTCTTCTGAAACGCCGTGGCGGTAGCGGCGATGGCAATGGAGGCCAGCACCACGATGGTGGAGTGGCCCAGCGAGAACCACGCCCCCACGCCGGACGGGCGTTTGCCCTGCTGCATCATCTTACGCGTCACGGTATCTATGGCTGCAATGTGGTCAGCGTCCACCGCATGACGCAGTCCGTAGCACCACGCCAGCAGGCTTGCCGCCATCAGCGCCGTGCTGCCGCTAAAGGTGTGCCATGCCCATCCCCAGGCCAGCAGGTTTGCCATTACCAGAGCCAGCAGCAGAAGCGCGGCGCGAGGTTCATTGCGTAACAGTCGTAACATTTTTAGTCCTTTGTAAACATGACCGGGCAGCGGCGACCACCGCCTGCCCGAAGGAGATCGCTCCGTCACCTGCGGGCAGGCGCGAAGGAAAAAGAAGCGTAAAGTCAGAAAGATAATGACGCAGACGCGCGCGCAGCAGACGGTTGTGTAATACCCCGCCGCTGAGACAGATTGTCGACAGCGACTGGCGCCGGGCATGAAACGCGGCGAGCTCCGCCAGCCCTTTTGCCAGCGCATCGTGAAACGCCCAGGCGCGCACGCAGGGTTCCGCCTGCCAGCTCAGCCACTGCTGCCAGAAAAGCGCGAGGTTATCCACTTCCAGCGTCACCGGATGGTCGACACCCGCGCACTGCGATGCCAGGGCTTCCAGCCGGCAGGCCGCTTCCCCTTCGTAACGCTGCGTGTCGATGCCGAGCGCACAGGCAACCGCGTCAAACAGGCGACCACAGGAAGAAGCTCGCGGCGCGTTGATGCCACGCTGGATCGCCGTCGCCAGCAACGGCCAGTTCTGGCGCTGAACCGCATGGGTTTCCGGGTACTGCTGCCAGTCGGGTACAAACGCCAGACAGTGGGCGAGCAGATTACGCCACGGCTGCATGGCCGCCAGATCGCCGCCCGGCAGCGCAACGGCAGGCAGACCACCCAAATGCGCATAGTCGAGATAGCTGACCCGCAGGCACTCTCCGCCCCACAGCGCGCCGTTTTCCCCCATACCGATCCCGTCCAGCGTCAGGGCGATAACGTCTCCGCCATCGCGCGGCCAGCCGTTTTCGGCCAGGCACGCCGCGGCGTGAGCGTGATGGTGGTGTACCTCTTCAAGGGGCAACGCCTGCGCCTGCGCCCACTGACGAGCGCGGTACCCCGGATGGGCATCGCACACCACGCGCTCCGGCTGGAAGGCGTAAATGTCCTGCATCACCGACAGCGCGGAACGCCACTGCGCTTCCACCCCCTCGTCACGGAGATCGCCAAAATGCTGGCTCAGCACCGCCTGATTCCCACGCACCAGGCAGAAGGTGTTTTTCATCTCCGCCCCGGTGCACAGCATGGCGGGGATATTGTCGAACCCGGCAGGCAGCGTGATGGCATCGGGTACAAAACCGCGCGCGCGGCGCAGCATCGCACCGTCCCGATCCATCACCGAATCGTCCATCCGCTGCAGAATATCGCGGTTATGCAGCAGGAAACCGTCCGCGATGCCGCTGAGCTCATCCAGCGCCTGCCGGTTGGTGATGGCAGGCGGTCTGCCGCTGAGGTTGCCGGAGGTCATCACCAGCGGGCGCTGGCAGTCCATCATCAGAAGGTGCTGCAGCGGGTTCGCAGGGAGCATGATGCCGACGGTATCCAGACCGGGTGCAATACCTTCCGGGAACGCGGGCAGCCAGGCTTTTGGCGTGAGCACAATGGGTGCGGCGGGTGTGCGTAGCAGCGTCTGAACCGTCTCCGGCAGGTCATCCGCATGCGGGATCATCACTGCCAGCGGCTTCGCGGGCCGCTGCTTGCGTGACCGAAGCGTCGCGACCGCCTGCGGGTTACGCGCGTCGCAGACGAGGTGAAAGCCCCCCAGCCCTTTGACGGCAACAATACCGCCGCTTTTCAGCATCGCCACCGCCGCGCGCAGCGCAGCGTCGCGCTCAGCTGTCACGTCGCCCGCACGCCACATAAGCGCGGGCCCGCAGTCCGGGCAGGCGACCGGCTGGGCGTGAAAACGGCGGTCGGCAGGATTGCGGTACTCGGCTTCACACGGCCCGCAGAGCGGGAACGGCGCCATTGCCGTGGCCGGGCGGTCGTAGGGCATGGCGCGGATAATGGTAAACCGCGGCCCGCAGTGGGTGCAGTTGATAAACGGATAGCGATAACGGCGTTCGCGTGTGTCGCCCATCTCAGCCAGACACGCCGGGCAGGTCGCCGCATCGGGGACAATCTGGGTGTCCATCGTCCCGGCCGCGCTGTGGCGGATGGTAAAGTCCTCCGGCACGCGCGCCCAGGTAAACGGCTGCGCTTCCACGCGGTCAATGCGTGCCAGCGGCGGGCAGTCCTGATGCAGCCTCGCGGTAAAGGCCCCCCCATTACCCGCGAGGCGCACCAGCACGCCCTCTCCGTCATTGCAGACGTCACCGGTCAACTGAAGCGCCTGCGCCAGTTGCCAGACGAAGGGACGAAACCCGACGCCCTGCACTTTGCCGCGCACCCGCAGCTCAACGCCGTTGCTGCTCATACGGCTCAGAACAGCAGTGATGACGAGGTGTCGAACGCCGCGCGACGGCGCTTTTCGGCGCTCATCTGCTCAAGCTTGTCGCGATCCACGCAGACCAGCGCGTGTGTCGGGCAGGCTTCCATACAGGCCGGGCCGGCCTCACGGTGGTAGCACAGGTCACATTTGTTGGCTTCGGCTTTGTCCGCGCGCACGCTCAGCCCCATACCGCTGTTGCGCACTACCGGACGGACCACCACCTCCATCGCGCCATACGGACAGGCGACCACGCAGGTTTTGCAGCCAATACAGCGCTCCTGCATCACGTGCACAAAGCCTTTCTCGCGTTTAATCGCCCCGTTCGGGCAGACGTTCGCGCACGGTGCGTCTTCGCACTGGCGACAAATGGCGGCGGTGGAAATATTCACGCCTTTGATGACGTGGATGCGCGGCAGGAAGGTGTCAGGGGTAAGCGACGCGCAGTCCTGCTCCGCCTGATGGGAAACCACGCACGCCACTTCACAGGTACGGCAACCAATACACTTACTGGCATCGGCCATAATAAAACGGTTCATCTGCTTCTCCAGCATTACAGTTATGCGCGGAGATATTCATAAACCGTGCCAATAATTAACTTATTGATTTTATTTGATTTTAAAAATTAAAGCGGTGCCGTCATCGTCACTTATGACGATGACGGCTGTCGACATCAGCGGTGCGGGCCGTCAATAACCGAGTCGCGCAGGACAAGCTCGCCGGAGAAGGTTTGCTGATATTTAAACTCACCGCCGTCGAGCATGAAGATCAGGCGGCTGATGGTCTCTTTGATCATCTCCGTTACCGGGATGCGGACGCTGGAGAGCGACGGCACAATGTAAGGCGCGATGGCCACATCGTCGAAACCGATCACCGACACTGCGTCCGGCGTGGCCACGCCGCTGTCGTGCAGTTGCTTCATGGCACCGATGGCCATATCGTCATTGCTCGCCACCAGCGCCGTAAAGCGCTCACCCCGAGCAAGCAGTTCGGACACCGCCGCCGCGCCGCTGGCGGGGTTCCACTTCCCCTGCGCAATCAGCCCCTCGCGCAGCGGAATACCGTGCTGCGCCAGCGCGTCCTTATAGCCGGAGAGACGCTCAACCCCGGTGGGAGAATCCAGCGAGCCGGTGATAAAGGCGATCTCACGATGCCCTTTCGCAATCAGTTGTGACACCGCGTCCTGGCTGGAGGCTTTATGATCGGACCACACGCTGTGGCTGCTGTTTTTCCGCAGGCGGCGGTTGAGCACCATAATGGGCTGCTCGCACTTCTCGACGATCTCATCCATCTCTTCCACGCTCAGAAAACGCGGATAGATGATCACCGCGTCGCAGCGCATATCGAGCAGATACTGGATCGCCTCGCGCTCTTCATCGGCGCTGTGCTTGCCGTCCGCGAGGATCAGCTGCCGCCCTTTCTCCTCCGTCATGCGCGCCGCGTGAAACAGCAGCTCGCTAAAGTAGACGCCGTGATACAAGGTGTTCGTCACCACCAGGCCCAGCGTCTGGGTACGTTTGGTCGCCAGGTTGCGCGCCAGCAAATTTGGGCGATAGCCGCTCTCTTCAATGGCCTGAAACACCCGATCTTTGGTCTCCTGGCTGACATAGCCATTGCCCGACAGCACCCGGGATACCGTCGCTTTCGAAACGCCTGCCCGCTTCGCCACTTCAAGCATCGTGGTCATGTTGTTATTCCGTCTGAATCTGATGGAGCGCAGTGTACTGCACTGCAGAAAAATTGTCGCAGCGGCGACATCACGCTTTGGGTTCCTGCTGGTGATCGGCGTCACGAAATAAAAAAATGGTCAAAAAGCGATCTTGTTTCATTCATAAAAACTCATGATGATTATGTGGAACCGGTTTCCTACATTTCACACAACGATAACAGGATCACATCCGATGGCCAAAAATTACGCTGCGCTGGCGAACGACGTTATCAGCGCGCTGGGCGGCAAAGAGAACATCGTCGCCGTCACCCACTGCATGACGCGACTGCGTTTCGTTCTGAAAGATGAAACCCTCACCGACGCCGCGCGCCTGAAAAGCATCAGCGGCGTGCTCGGCGTGGTGCGCAACGACAACCAGTGCCAGGTGATTATTGGCAATACCGTCTCCCAGGCGTACCGCGAGGTGGTAAGCCTGCTGCCCGCTGACCTGCAGCCCGCGGTGCCGGAAGGCCCGCAAAAGCTGACGCTGCGCCGCATTGGCGCCGGGATCCTCGACGCGCTGATCGGCACCATGTCCCCGCTGATCCCGGCGATCATCGGCGGCTCGATGGTCAAGCTTCTGGCGATGATCCTTGAGATGACCGGCGTGCTGCCCAAAGGCGCGCCGACGCTCACCATTTTGACCGTCATCGGCGACGGCGCGTTCTTCTTCCTGCCGCTGATGGTGGCGGCCTCGGCGGCGGTGAAATTCAAAACCAACATGTCGCTGGCGATAGCCATTGCGGGCGTGCTGGTGCACCCGAGCTTTATCGAGCTGATGGCGAAAGCCGCGCAGGGCGAGCACGTTGAGTTCGCGTTTATCCCGGTGACGGCGGTGAAATACACCTACACCGTCATCCCCGCGCTGGTGATGACCTGGTGCCTGTCGTACATCGAGCGCTGGGTGGATCGCATTACCCCGGCGGTGACGAAAAACTTCCTCAAGCCGATGCTGATCGTGCTGATTGCCGCCCCGCTCGCCATCGTGCTGATTGGACCGCTGGGCATCTGGATCGGTAGTGCAATTTCCGCGCTGGTCTACACCATTCACGGCTATCTGGGCTGGCTCTCCGTGGCCATCATGGGCGCGCTGTGGCCGCTGCTGGTCATGACCGGCATGCACCGCGTGTTTACGCCAACCATCATTCAGACCATTGCCGAAACGGGCAAGGAAGGGATGGTGATGCCGTCGGAAATTGGCGCCAACCTGTCGCTCGGCGGTTCGTCGCTGGCGGTGGCGTGGAAAACCAAAAACCCGGAGCTGCGCCAGACGGCGCTGGCGGCGGCGGCCTCCGCCATCATGGCGGGGATCTCTGAACCGGCCCTGTACGGCGTCGCAATACGTCTGAAACGCCCGCTGATTGCAAGCCTGATCAGCGGCTTTATCTGCGGCGCGGTTGCCGGTATCGCGGGTCTTGCCAGCCACTCGATGGCGGCACCGGGGCTGTTTACCAGCGTACAGTTCTTCGACCCGGCGAACCCGATGACCATCGTCTGGGTGTTTGGCGTAATGGGTCTGGCAGTGGTGCTGTCGTTTGTTCTGACCCTGATACTGGGCTTTGAGGATATTCCGGTCGAAGACGACGCCGAAAAAGCGCGCGCCCTGCAGACCGCACCGGTACAGAACAACGCAGCAAAAGCATAAATTGAAAGCGAGGTAAGAATGTCTGTTTTTCCACAAGGATTTTTATGGGGCGGCGCGCTTGCCGCCAACCAGAGTGAAGGCGCTTACCGTGAGGGCGGCAAAGGGCTGACAACGGTCGATATGATCCCCCACGGCGCGAACCGCCTGGCGGTGAAGCTCGGTAAGGAAAAGCGTTTTTCGCTGCGTGACGACGAATTCTACCCGAGCCACGAGGCGATTGATTTTTACCATCGCTATAAAGAGGACATCGCCCTGATGGCGGAGATGGGCTTTACGGTGTTCCGCACCTCGATCGCCTGGAGCCGCCTCTATCCGAACGGCGACGAACCGCTGCCGAACAAAGAGGGTATTGCCTTTTACCGCGCGGTGTTCGAGGAGTGCAAAAAATACAACATCGAGCCGCTGGTGACCCTCTGCCACTTCGACGTGCCGATGCACCTGGTGACGGAGTACGGCTCCTGGCGCAACCGCAAAATGGTGGATTTCTTTGCCCGCTATGCCCGCACCTGCTTCGAGGAGTTTAACGGGCTGGTGAAATACTGGCTGACCTTCAACGAAATCAACATCATGCTGCACAGCCCGTTCTCCGGCGCGGGGCTGGTGTTTGAGGAAGGCGAAAACGAAGACCAGGTGAAATACCAGGCCGCGCACCACGAACTGGTGGCGAGCGCGCTGGCGACCAAAATCGCTCACGAGGTGAACCCGGAAAACCAGGTCGGCTGCATGCTGGCGGGCGGTAACTTCTACCCCTACTCCTGCAAGCCGGAAGACGTGTGGATGGCGCTGGAGAAAGACCGCGAGAACCTGTTCTTTATCGACGTGCAGGCGCGCGGCAGCTATCCGGCCTATTCTGCCCGCGTGTTCCGCGAGAAAGGCGTCGTGATTGTTAAAGACCCGGGCGATGACGAACTGCTGAAAAATACCGTCGATTTTGTCTCGTTCAGCTATTACGCCTCGCGCTGCGCCTCGGCGGATATGAACGCGAACAACACCAATGC
Source organism: Enterobacter sp. BNK-22 (assembly GCF_048684805.1). Lineage (NCBI taxonomy): Bacteria > Pseudomonadati > Pseudomonadota > Gammaproteobacteria > Enterobacterales > Enterobacteriaceae > Enterobacter > Enterobacter sp. BNK-22. The sequence continues at coordinate 4,575,243 of NZ_JBLQTT010000001.1, read as the reverse complement.
GGCGAACATCGTTAAATCTCTGCGCAACCCGCACATTCAGGTGAGCGAATGGGGCTGGGGCATCGACCCGCTCGGCCTGCGCATCACCATGAACATGATGTACGACCGCTACCAGAAGCCGCTGTTCCTGGTGGAAAACGGCCTGGGGGCGAAAGATGTCGTTGATGAAAACGGCGAGATTAACGACGACTACCGCATCAGCTATCTGCGCGAGCATATCCGCGCGATGGGCGATGCGATTGAGGACGGCGTGCCGCTGATGGGTTACACCACCTGGGGCTGCATTGACCTTGTCTCGGCCTCAACCGGTGAGATGAGCAAGCGTTACGGGTTTGTGTACGTCGACCGCGACGACGCCGGGAACGGCACGCTGGAGCGGAAACGCAAGAAATCGTTCGGATGGTATAAGAAGGTGATTGCGAGTAACGGGGGGGATCTCGAGTAGCCTGTTGCCCTCACCCCAGCCCTCTCCCACAGGGAGAGGGAGATGGGTTTGGTAGGCCGGGTAAGGCGAAGCCGCCACCCGGCACTGCTCAGAGCTGAGAAAAACCTCCATCCCCAACCCACCCGGCTAGTCGTGAATACACCACCTCCACCGCCTCCTTCACCGGCGGCGTCATCGGGTAATAAAATCCGACAATGTCCGGCTGAATGCCCAAAAACAGCACCTCGCCCACGTCACCTTTGATCTGATCCACCAGGTAGTTCAGCGGCATATTGTGGGTGGTCATCATAAACATCTCGGCGATGTCGTCCGGGTCAATCAGGCGGATCTCGCCGGGGTTGAGTCCCATATCGGTGGCATCGACGATTAACAGCCTGTCCGGACGCAGCTCGCGGATGGCAACCACGTCGTTTTCCGGCGCGCTGCCGCCGTCAATCACCACCCAACTGCCCTGCGGGTTCGCGGCGCACATCTCCGCCAGCAGCGGACCCGCGCCGTCGTCGCCCATCATGCTGTTGCCGACACACAGTAAAACGTCAGTCACGTAATCTCCTCACCATCAGGTAGATGGCACTCTCCTGATGAATATCATGCAGCATACCGAGCAGCGTTTTGCTCCACACCTGCTGCTCCGGGGTTTGTCTGCCGAGCGCCGCGTCAAAGGCGTTGGCGAGCATGGCAATGTGGTTCGCATCGATCACGATCTCACCATATTTCGGCACGCCTTCCATTTTGCGCCGCGCCGTACTGCCCTCCTCCAGCGTGGCAATCCACGCCAGGTATTCCGGCCACGGGCAGCTCAGTGCGGCCTCCAGGCAGTCAATCACCCCGAGGTGATGCCCAATCGCCAGGCTGTAATAGACCACCTGCTGCGCCGCATCCGGCGTGGCATCGTTCTCATCAATAAACTTACGGCTCAGCTGGCTGAACACCACCGTTTCACTCATCGGATACGCGCCTCATCGACGATGCTGTTCAGGTTCGCCACAATCTCATTGAGGCGCGGATCGTTTTCCGCCTCCAGCCAGCGTGCGACCTGATGCTCGCCCTGGCTCAGCAGGCGCAGATAGTCGTCGGCAATCTGACGGCCGTAGCGATAGCCCGCCAGCCTGCGCGCCGCGCGATCCACCTTCACCCGCAGCGGCTGCACCATATCCGGGTGCAGAATGGCCGCTGGCTGGTTGTCGAGCTCGCCCGGCTCGCGGGCGTGGATTTTCTGCTCCAGCAGGCCGAGCGCCATCGCAAAGCCGTACAGCGTGGCGGCGGGCGTCGGCGGACAGCCCGGAATGTAGACGTCCACCGGCACGATTTTGTCGGTGCCGCCCCAGACGCAGTAGAGGTCGTGGAAGATGCCGCCGCTGTTGCCGCAGGCACCGTACGAGATGCAGATTTTCGGGTCCGGCGCGGACTGCCAGGCGCGCAGCGCGGGCGAGCGCATGGCGCGGGTGACGGCCCCGGTGAACAGCAGGATGTCCGCATGACGCGGGGACGGCACCACTTTGATGCCGAAGCGCTCGGCGTCAAACAGTGGCGACAGCGTAGCGAAGATCTCAATCTCGCAGCCGTTGCAGCCTCCGCAGTCCACGCGGTAGACGTAGGCCGAGCGTTTGATTTTTTTCAGCAGCGACGCCTTCATGCTGGCGATGGATTCGTCCACCGTCATCGGCACCGGAATGCCGTTAGCGTCGCGTGGGCCAAGTAAATTTTCCATCAGCTGGCCTCTCTCATGTGGCGGGTGATATCAATGCGGTCGGACGGCAGCAGGCACTTCTGTCGCTTGCACGCCGGGCAGGTTTCAAAGCTTTCACGGTGATGCTCCGCGCGGGCGTCGCCGTTGTGCTGCAGCAGCGCAATGGCGTAGTCGATCTCTTTCTGCACGGCGAACGGGCGCTGGCAGACGCGGCAGTGGCACAGGTCAAAGCGCGACTGCTGCAGGAAATCCTCTTTCTTCCACACCGCCAACTCGTACTCCTGCGACAGGCGGATGGCGACCGTCGGGCAGACCTCTTCGCAGCGGCCGCAGAAGATGCAGCGCCCGAGGTTAAACTGCCAGGCCAGCTCGCCGGTTTTGAGATCCGTTTCCACCGTTAAGGCGTTCGACGGACAGGCGTTGACGCAGGCCGCGCAGCCGATGCACTGCTGCGGGTTGTGTTCCGGCTTGCCGCGAAAGTTTTTGTCGACCGGCATCGGCTCCAGCGGATAGCGGCTGGTCTGCGTGCCGGTTTTGATCACTTTTTTGATAAAGGTAAACATGACGAATCCTTATTTCAGCGGCGAGTTCTTACGCTCGATGCTGTAGCGCTCAAGCTCTTTGTACGGCACCACCTGGCTTTTCTTCTTGCGCACGTCCACGACGGTCATGCGGTCGGTGCAGGAGTAGCACGGGTCGAGGCTGCCGATGATCAGCGGCGCATCAGACACGGTGTTACCGCGCAGCATGTAGCGCAAGGTTGGCCAGTTGGCGTAGGTCGCCGCACGGCAGCGCCAGCGGTAGAGCTTCTGGTTGTCGCCGGTCATGCTCCAGTGAATATCGTCCCCGCGCGGCGCTTCGGCAAAGCCGAGGGCAAAGCGGTTTGGAATGTAGGTGAAGCCCTCCACCATCAGCGGGCCACCCGGCAGGTTGTCCAGACCAAAGTCGATCATATTCAGCGCGGTGAACACCTCGTTGATGCGCACCTTCAGGCGGGAGATGACGTCGCAGCCCTGCTCGCTGTGCACGGTCATCGGCAGCAGGCCATAGCCGACGAACGGGTGATCGGCACGCGTGTCGCGGGCGTGGCCGCTGGCGCGCACCATCGGGCCGACGTTACTGAAATCGCGGGCAATCTCCGGATCGAGGCGGCCAATGCCGACGGTGCGCTGCTCGATGTTGGGCGTGCTGAGCAGCATGTCCACCAGCTCCTGCACGTCGCGGCGCATCTGCTGCGCCAGCTGGCGGGTCTGGATCATGTCATCCTTCAGCAGGTCGCGGCGGATCCCGCCGATCAGGTTCAGACCGTAGGTTTTGCGCGCCCCGGTGAGGATCTCCGCCATCTTCATCGACGCCTCGCGCACGCGGAAGAACTGCATAAACCCGGAGTCAAACCCGACGAAGTGGCAGGCCAGCCCGAGGTTCAGCAGGTGCGAGTGCAGGCGCTCCACCTCCAGCAGGATGGCGCGGATCATCTGCGCGCGTTCCGGCACCACGATCCCCATGCCGTTCTCTACCGAGGTGGTGTAGGCGGTGCTGTGGGCGAAGCCGCAGATGCCGCACACGCGGCCAGAAAGAAACGTGACTTCGTTGTAGCCCATGCGGGTTTCCGCCAGCTTTTCCATGCCGCGGTGGACGTAGAACAGGCGGTAGTCGGCGTCGATAATGTTTTCGCCGTCGACGAACAGGCGGAAGTGGCCCGGCTCGTCGGAAGTGACGTGCAGCGGGCCGATCGGCACAACGTTATTTTTCTTGCTGCCCAGCTCGTTGATGAATTCGTAGGTTTCACTGTCGGTGGTCGGGGCCGGACGCTGGCGGTAGTCCATGCTGTCTTTGCGCAGCGGATAGAGTTCGTCCGGCCAGTCGTCCGGCAGCACCAGACGGCGTTCATCCGGCAGGCCAACCGGCACCAGACCATACATGTCGCGCACTTCACGCTCGCCCCAGACGGCAGCGGGCACGCGCGGCGTGACGGACGGGTATTCCGGTTTATTCGGGTCGACCTCGACGCGCACGGTGATCCAGCACTTCTCGCCCTGCTCCATCGACATCACGTAGTACACCGCGTAATTGCCGCACAGCTGGCGCTCGTCGTTACCGAACAGCACCGACAGCCAGCCGCCCTGCCGGTAGTAGAGAAACTCCACCACTTCTGGCAGATAGTTCACCTTTACGGTGACGGTGATCTGGTCTTTGGTTTGCCAGGATTCCTCCAGCACCACGCCGGGGAAAGCCTGATGCAATGCGGCGAGATACTGCTGACCTTTCTTTTCTTCAGACATAAACACTCTCTTTAATCACGCCACCAGCAAGGAGACGAACGCTAAAAATGCAAAACCAAAACCGGCCCAGGTAATGCGTGACGTTTCCACAAAACGCAGACGCGCCATGCTGTTTTCGAACAGGGCAATGACCAGCACGCCGACCAGCAGCTTGAGGACGGCAACCACGACGGCCAGCAGCAGACCGCCCGCGGAGAAGTGCGTCATCTGCCCCCACGGGAAGAAGACGCCGACAAACATCTGCAGCACCACCAGCTGTTTAAGGCTGATGCCCCACTTCAGCACCGCAAAGCCGTAGCCGCTGTATTCGGTGAGCGGTCCTTCCTGCAGTTCCTGCTCGGCTTCGGCCAGATCGAACGGCAGCTTGCCCATCTCGATAAAGGTGGCGAATGCGCAGGCGCACAGCGCCAGAACCAGCGGAAGGGAGCGGGCAACCGGCCAGTGGTATACGGTGTCGGTGATAAAGCTGATATGGGTTGAGCCCGCAACCTGCGCGGCAACCCACAGCCCCAGCAGCAGGATCGGCTCAACCAGCACGCCGAGCATCGCCTCGCGACTGGCACCGATGCCGGTAAACGGGCTCCCGGTGTCGAGACCCGCAATCGCAAAGAAGAAGCGGGCGATGGCAAACAGGTAAATCAGCGTAATCAGATCCCCGAGCGCCGGCAGCGGCGAAGCCACCGTCACCACCGGCAGCGCGGTGGCGATGGTGAGCATCACGCCCACCATCACGAACGGCGTCAGGCGGAAGACCCAGCCTGCGGCATCCGGCGCCACGCTCTGGCGAGAAAGCAGCTTGAAGAGATCGCGATACTCCTGGAGCACGCCAGGACCGCGACGGTTGTGCATCCGGGCGCGCACCACGCGCGTGATGCCCGACAGCAGCGGCGCGGCGGCAAACAGCACCAGCGCCTGAAGAATTGCCAGTAACAGACTCATGTCAGGCTCCTCGTGAAATCACAACGACCACCAGCACCGCCAGCTCGATAACCGCCAGACGGCGGAACAGCGCGGGTACGGCAGCGCTCTGCCAGCCGGGTACCCAGCGCACCGGGTTCAGCCAGTGGCGCAGCTTCAGCACGGCGGCAAAGTTCTCTTTCACCGGCATAGCGAAACCGTGGGCGGTGATGACCATCGACTGTTCGTGTTCGTAGCCGCAGGCCCATGCTGCACCGCGCGAGCGGGAGGTGAGCCGGTCGCGTTTGAAGAACAGCATCAGCACCAGCGGCAGCAGCGGTGCGCCTATCAGCAGCAGCGCGATCATGGGCTGGGAAACGGTGGTGTTCGCCGCGGTCAGCGGCAGCGGAATGGCATTGCCCAGCAGCGGCAGCAGCCACGGTGCGGCGACGCCGCCCGCGATGCAGCACAGCGCCAGCGCGACCACGCTTACGCCCATCAGTAGCGGTGCGCAGCAGGCGTTCTCAGCCTCACGCGTACGGGGTGCACCGAGGAAGGTCACGCCATAAACTTTCGCCATGCACATCACCGCCAGCGCCCCGGTAATCGCCAGCCCGACCGCCAGCAGCGGGCCGAGCAGACGGGCGATAAACGCCTCGCTCTGACCGAGGGCGAAAAAGGACTGATAGATCACCCACTCCCCGGCAAAGCCGTTCAGCGGCGGCAGCGCGGCCATCGCCATCAGCCCGACCAGCATCGCCAGCGAAATCACCGGCATTTTTTTGCCAATCCCACCGAGCTTTTCGATATCCCGATGGCCGGTGCGGAACCAGACGCTGCCCGCCCCGAGGAACAGGGTGCTTTTAAACAGGCTGTGGTTGATCAGGTGATAAAGACCGCCGATAAAACCGGCCGCAATCAGCGCCGGTTGATTCAGCGCCAGCCCGGTCACGCCCGCGCCAATGCCGAGCAGAATGATGCCGATATTCTCCAGCGTGTGGTACGCCAGAAGACGCTGGATATTGTGCTCCATCAGCGCGTACAGGCCGCCGACGAAGGCGGTGATCATGCCCGCAATCAGCAGCACCACGCCCCACCACAGCGGCGGTTGTCCGCCGGTCAGCGTAATCGCCAGGATCCCAAACAGACCGACCTTCATTACCACCACCGAAAACAGCGCGGCGGCGGGCGCGGAAGCATTCGCATGCGCCTGCGGCACCCAGCCGTGCAGCGGAATGATGCCGGCGAGCAGGCCAAAGCCGAGCACGCCCAGCAGCCAGACGTCATTCCCCAGCGGATGCCCGTTAAGCGCAGCGAAGTCCAGCGTGCCGAAGCGCTGCCACACCAGCCAGCAGGCCAGCGCCAGCAGCAGCGTCCCGAGGCGTCCCAGCGCAAACCACAATTTCCCGGAGGCGCTACAGCCCGTCAGGAACACGCCGCAGAGCGCCATGATCTCCGCCATCACCACCAGCGCGCCGAGGTTGCTGGCGGTAACGGTACAGACCGCCGTCGCCATCAGCAGGTTCACCAGCAGGCCGTTGGCTTTAGCGTGCGGGTGGCGATGCCACTCGATATTGAACAGGCTGATAAATAGCCCGCACAGGCCAAACGTCACCAGCCAGAGGGCGTTCAGCGGCGTAATCTCAACGGTGTGGCGAACCAGCGGTATGAGGGTGTCAACGGATTGTCCGCCGAGCAGAACAACGCCGCCTGCCGCCAGCGTCAACAGGCTACCTGCCGCCCCGCCGATCCCGGCAACTCCGCCGCTCAGGGTTTTATGGAAGGAGAAGATCGGCGCCAGAATAGCTGCGGCAATAAAACAGGCTACTGCGCCGGTAATCATCATGGCCGCGTTCATTTCGCCCCCTCGTTAAGCGCCTGTAGCAGAGAAAGGTCGCCAAAATCACTGTTGATGGTCAGCTCGCGCTTGCGCTTGCTGGTACGGGCGATGTCGCGAATGTTAACAAGAATCAGCGCTTTCGTCGGACAGGTCCGTACGCAGGCCGGGCCCTGTTCATCGAAGCTGCACAGGTCGCACTTCACCGCCACGGCACGGATGCCGGGCACCCAGTCCAGCAGTGTGCTGACGCGTGCAGGCGCCGGCGGCGCGGGCGGGGCTTTAGGCGAGTTGGCATTGGCCGGAATATGCAGCGGGCGGCTGCCGGAAAATTCAATTGCGCCGAACGGGCAGGCAATGCCGCACAGCTTGCAGCTTACGCACAGGCTTTCGTTCAGCTGGACAGCACCATCCACGCGGGTGATGGCATTTACAGGACAGACGCCCGCGCACGGGGCATCTTCACAGTGATGGCAGAGCTGCGGGGCAGACTCTTTTTCATTACGCATGACGTGCAGGCGCGGCATGGACTGCAGCCCATGCAGGCGATGTGTTTCCGAACACGCCGCCTCACAGGTTCGACAGCCAATGCAGACCGTCGAGTCAGCAATTACAAAACGGTTCACCGGGTTATCCTCTGGTGATAGTCATTTTTGTCGAAAAGCTGTCTTGTCGACACTTCTCGACACGCATGGGTCAGGCCACGTTCGCTGAGGCATTTCCATCCATCAGCTGCTTCAGGTTGACCGGAAGATCGTGCTCAACGGCGGCGTACAGGCCGTTATAAACCGGCGCGATTTTTTCCAGATAATGCTCCAGCACCTGCTGGCGATCGCGGTTGCTGACGTGGCCGTCCACCATGCCGTCGGCCATCAGCTGCGCCTTCGCAATACACTGTTTTTCGCCGTCTTTTGTCTCGAGGTAGTACTCAATGGTGTGGCTGTTGAAGTTATCCGCCAGGGTCACGTTGATGGTGAAATGGCCGAAGAGGACAAAGCGCATATCCCCCTGCGCCGCGCAGCTCATCGCGTGGTGAAGACGCGCTTTCGACAAGGTAATGCCCTGAACCAGCGAGTTGCAGTAAAGGTGCCACTGGTCCTGTAACTGTTGATGACGCTGCGCGATGTAATCTGCTTTTTCGCTGATTTCCCAAATAGTCATAGAAGGTATCCGTTTAATGGAGATAGCGGCTGTTAAGCAGATTCCATGCCAGTTTTTATTTTGCTGATTTTAAAGGGATTAAACTGAAAAACCGCTGTCAACACCGCGGTGTCGACGTGTCATTTCGACAGCGTTGACATCGTCACGCCTTAACAAAAATCAAGCTGGCACTGTTATTGCATTACCGGGGCAATTCATTGAGGAGGCGTCATGCACGAAATCACCCTCTGCCAGCGGGCTCTGGAACTTATCGAACAGCAGGCAGTGCAAAACCACGCGAAGCGCGTCACCGGCGTCTGGCTGAAGGTCGGAGCGTTTTCCTGCGTCGAGACCAGCGCCCTGACCTTCTGTTTTGAGCTGGTCTGCCGCGGCACGCTGGCGGAAGGCTGCGAACTGCATATTGAAGAACAGCAGGCGGAGTGCTGGTGCGAGCAGTGTCAGCAGTACGTCACCCTGCTGTCATCGAAGGTACAGCGCTGCCCGCAGTGTCAGAGCGGCGGTCTGCGCATCGTGGCGGATGACGGCATGCAGATCCAACGCCTCGAAATCGAGAAGGAGTAAAGTATGTGTAGTACCTGCGGTTGCGCCGAAGGCAACCTGTATATAGAAGGGGATGAACACCGCCCCCACTCCGCGTTTCGCTCCGCGCCCTTTTCACCCGCCCCACGCCCTGCGGCAGCCCTGACCGGCATTACCTTTGCGCCGCAACGCTCCGATGCGGGCGACCTGCATTACGGCCACGGCGAAGCAGGCACCCACGCGCCGGGCATGAGCCAGCGCCAGATGCTGGAGGTGGAAATCAACGTGCTGGACAAAAATAACCAGCTCGCCGCCCGCAACCGCGCCCGCTTTGCCACCCGCAAACAGCTGGCGCTGAACCTGGTCTCCAGCCCCGGTTCCGGTAAAACCACGCTGCTGACCGAAACGCTCAAGCGCCTGAACGGGCGCGTCTCCTGCGCGGTGATCGAAGGCGACCAGCAAACCGTTAACGACGCGGCGCGCATTCGCGAAACCGGCACCCCGGCGATTCAGGTCAACACCGGCAAAGGCTGCCACCTGGATGCGCAGATGATTGCCGACGCCGCCCCGCGCCTGCCGCTGGCAGATAACGGCATCCTGTTTATTGAAAACGTTGGCAACCTCGTCTGCCCGGCGAGCTTCGACCTCGGCGAACGACACAAGGTGGCGGTGCTTTCAGTGACCGAAGGCGAAGACAAGCCGCTGAAGTACCCGCACATGTTTGCCGCCGCGTCCATCATGCTGCTGAACAAAGTCGACCTGCTGCCGTACCTGAATTTCGACGTGGATAAGTGCCTGGCGTATGCCCGCGAGGTGAATCCGGAGATTGAGATCCTGCTGGTCTCCGCCACGCGCGGCGACGGCATGGACGGCTGGCTACACTGGCTGGAGAGCGAACGATGTGCATAGGCGTACCGGGACAAATTCACGCCATCGACGGTAATCAGGCCAAAGTCGAGGTTTGCGGCATCCTGCGCGACGTCGACCTGACGCTGGTGGGCAGCACCGATGAAAGCGGCGCTTCGCGTCTCGGACAGTGGGTGCTGGTCCACGTGGGGTTTGCCATGAGCGTGATTAACGAAGCGGAAGCCCGCGACACGCTCGACGCCCTGCAAAATATGTTCGACGTAGAGCCTGACGTGGGCGCGCTGCTGTACGGCGAGGAGCGGTAATCATGCGTTACGTTGATGAATACCGCGCGCCGGAGCAGGTGCTGCAGCTTATCGGCCTCCTGAAAACGCGCGCAGCGCGGCTGGACTACACGAAAGAAAGGCCGCTGCGGATCATGGAGGTGTGCGGCGGGCACACGCACGCGATCTTCAAATTTGGCCTCGACCAGCTGCTGCCGGAGAACATTGAGTTTATCCACGGCCCCGGCTGCCCGGTCTGCGTGCTGCCGATGGGGCGCATCGACAGCTGTATTGAAATTGCCAGCCAGCCCGACGTCATTTTCTGCACCTTTGGCGACGCGATGCGCGTGCCGGGGAAAAATGGTTCGCTGCTACAGGCGAAAGCGCGCGGCGCAGACATCCGGATCGTCTATTCGCCGATGGATGCCCTGACGCTGGCAGCGGATAACCCCGCGAGCAAGGTGGTGTTTTTTGGCCTGGGGTTTGAAACCACCATGCCCGCCACCGCCATCACGCTGCAGCAGGCGAAAGCACGCGGTGTCGATAACTTTTTCTTCTTCTGCCAGCACATTACGCTCATCCCCACCCTGCGCAGCCTGCTGGAAGAGCCAGGCAACGGCATTGACGCCTTTCTGGCACCGGGCCACGTCAGCATGGTGATTGGCACAGACGCCTACGGTTTTATCGCTGAACAGTACAATCGTCCGTTAGTGGTGGCTGGTTTCGAACCACTTGATCTACTGCAAGGTGTCACCATGCTGGTTGAGCAGAAAATAGCGGCCCTGAGTACCGTGGAAAATCAGTACCGCCGCGTGGTGCCGGATGCGGGAAATGAACGAGCGCAGCAGGCGATAGCCGACGTGTTTAGCGTTGAGGGCGACAGCGAATGGCGCGGCCTGGGGCTGATTGCTGAATCCGGCGTGCGCCTGACGCCAGCCTATCGCGCGTTCGATGCCGAAGCGCATTTCCGCCCGCAGCCGCAGCAGGTTTGCGACGATCCCCGGGCACGCTGTGGCGAGGTGCTCACCGGCAAATGCAAACCGCATCAGTGTCCGTTATTTGGCAATACCTGTAATCCGCAAACGGCGTTTGGGGCGCTGATGGTCTCCTCCGAAGGGGCGTGTGCCGCGTGGTATCAGTATCGCAACCAGGAGAGTGAAGCATGAATACGGTTGAAATGGCGCACGGCAGCGGCGGACAGGCGATGCAGCAGCTGATTAACCGGCTGTTTATGGAGGCCTTTAACAACCCCTGGCTCGCCGAACAGGAAGACCAGGCGCGCATTGACCTCGCCACCCTCACCGCCCAGGGCGACAGGCTGGCCTTCTCCACCGACAGCTACGTCATTGATCCGCTGTTCTTCCCGGGCGGCGATATCGGCAAGCTCGCCGTCTGCGGCACGGCGAACGACGTCGCCGTCAGCGGCGCCATCCCGCGCTACCTCTCCTGCGGGTTTATCCTTGAAGAGGGATTACCGATGGAGACGCTCACGGCCGTGGTCAACAGCATGGCGCAGACCGCGCGCGAGGCGGGGATCGCGATCGTCACCGGCGACACCAAAGTGGTGCAGCGCGGCGCGGCCGACAAGCTGTTTATCAACACCGCCGGCATGGGCGCGATCCCTGCCGATATTCACTGGGGGGCGCAGCGCCTCAGCGCGGGCGACGTGCTGATCGTGACCGGCACGCTGGGCTGCCACGGGGCGACCATCCTGAACCTGCGCGAGGGCCTGGGGCTGGACGGCGAACTGCGCAGCGACTGCGCGGTACTCACCCCGCTGATTCAGACGCTGCGCGGTATTCCCGGCGTGAAGGCCCTGCGGGATGCCACGCGAGGCGGTGTCAACGCCGTGGTCCATGAGTTTGCGGCAAGCTGCGGATGCGGGATTGAACTCACCGAGCGCAGCCTGCCCGTTAAGCCCGCCGTTCGTGGGCTTTGCGAACTGCTGGGGCTGGACCCGCTCAACTTTGCAAACGAAGGCAAGCTGGTGATTGGCGTTGAACGGGCCGCGGCACAAGCCGTTCTTGAACAGCTGCAGGCTCATCCGTCAGGAAAAGAGGCGGCAATAATTGGTGAAGTGGTTGAGCGCAAAGGGGTGCGCCTGACCGGACTTTATGGCGTGAAGCGCACGCTGGATCTGCCGCACGCTGAACCCTTACCCCGTATTTGCTAGGCCGCGCCACAAGCGACCAGCATGGATTTTTTGCTCGTTTCTACTGGAAAGCACTATGCCGTATACACCGATGAGCGATCTTGGACAGCAGGGCCTGTTTGACATTACGCGCACACTTTTACAGCAGCCCGATCTCGGTGCGCTGAGCGATGCCCTGACGCGGCTGGTCAGGCAGTCGGCGCTGGCCGACAGCGCCGCGATTGTACTGTGGCATAGCGGAACGCACCGCGCGAGCTACTACTCAACGCGTGACAATGGCAAAACGTTTGAATACGAAGACGAAACGTATCTCGCGCATGGCCCGGTGCGCCGCATTCTCTCCCGACCTGAAGTGCTGCACTGTAACTTTGAGGAGTTCCGGCAGGCGTGGCCGCGGCTCGCGGAGAGTAACCTCTATCAGCCGTTCGGGCATTACTGCATGCTGCCGCTGGCAGCAGAGGGTCAGATTTTTGGCGGCTGTGAGTTTATCCGCACGACCGACCAGCCCTGGAGCGAGGCGGAATACGAACGCCTGCACACCTTTACCCAGATTGTGGCCGTCGTTGCGGAGCAGATCCAAAGCCGCGTGACCAATAATGTGGATTACGACCTGCTGAGCCGCGAACGCGACAACTTCCGCATTCTGGTCGCCATCACCAACGCCGTACTGTCACGGCTCGATATGGACGAGCTGGTCAGCGAAGTGTCGAAAGAGATCCATCACTATTTCAAAATCGATGCCATCAGCATCGCGCTTCGCGGCCATCGCAAGGGCAAGCTGAACATCTACTCTACGCATTATCTGGATGAAGCCAACCCGGCACACGAGCAGAGTGAAGTGGATGAAGCGGGGACCCTTTCGGAGCGGGTCTTCAAAAGCAAAGAGATCCTCCTGATCAACCTCAACGAACAGGATCCGGTGGCACCGTACGAGCGGATGCTGTTTAACACCTGGGGCAATAAAATTCAGACCCTGTGCCTGTTGCCGCTGATGTCCGGCAACACCATGCTGGGCGTGCTTAAGCTGGCGCAGTGCGAGGAAGGCGTCTTTACCACCGCCAACCTGAAGCTGCTGCGACAGATCGCCGAGCGTATTTCCATCGCCCTGGATAACGCCCTCGCCTATCAGGAAATTCATCGTCTGAAGGAGCGGCTGGTGGATGAGAACCTGGCCCTGACCGAACAGCTCAACAACGTGGACAGCGAGTTTGGTGAAATCATCGGACGTAGCGACGCCATGTACAACGTGCTCAAGCAGGTTGAGATGGTGGCGCAAAGCGACAGCACGGTACTGATTCTGGGCGAAACCGGTACGGGTAAAGAGCTGATTGCCCGCGCCATCCACAACCTGAGCAACCGCAACAGCCGTCGGATGGTGAAGATGAACTGCGCCGCGATGCCCGCAGGGCTGCTGGAAAGCGACCTGTTCGGCCACGAACGAGGTGCCTTTACCGGGGCAAGCAGCCAGCGGCTGGGCCGGTTTGAGCTGGCGGACAAAAGCTCGCTGTTCCTCGATGAAGTGGGCGATATGCCGCTGGAGCTACAGCCGAAACTGCTGCGCGTCCTGCAGGAGCAGGAGTTTGAACGTCTTGGCAGCAACAAGCTTATCCAGACTGACGTGCGGCTGATTGCCGCCACCAACCGAGACCTGAAAAAGATGGTCGCCGACCGCGAGTTCCGCAGCGATCTCTACTATCGCCTGAACGTCTTCCCGATCTTCCTGCCGCCGCTGCGCGAGCGCCCGGAAGATATTCCCCTGCTGGTCAAAGCGTTTACCGCCAAGATCGCGCGTCGGATGGGTCGAAATATCGACAGCATTCCTGCCGAGACGTTACGTACCCTTTCATCGATGGAGTGGCCCGGCAACGTGCGCGAGCTGGAAAACGTCATCGAGCGTGCGGTGCTGCTGACGCGCGGGAATGTCCTGCAGCTCTCCCTGCCTGAAGTGACGCTGCCTGACGTGAGCGTGCCCGCCGCCGAGACAGCGAAAGAGGGAGAAGATGAATATCAGCTCATTATGCGCGTACTCAAAGAGACCAACGGCGTGGTCGCCGGGCCAAAAGGTGCCGCCCAGCGTTTAGGGTTAAAACGCACTACCCTGCTGTCGCGCATGAAACGTCTCGGGATCGATAAAGAGAGCCTGGTTTAAGCCCCTCAATCCGGCGGTGTTGCTCTGACACCGCCTTTCGTTACCCTGCGCAATTGTCCCTCATTGACACAAAATCGTTTCCTCTGTATAAAATTCCGCCTTAATAATGAGTTTCATTTGCATCAATAATAATATTAATCAAGGGTAGCGTTTCATGAAGAAGGTCATCTGCGCGTTAGGCCTGGCGGTTGCGTCGGTCAGTTCTGCTCTGGCAACCACATATCCTCTCACCATTGAAAACTGTGGCTATAAAGAGACATTCACCAAAGCGCCGGAACGCGTCGTGGCCCTGGGTCAGAATACCGTCGAAATCTTGCTCCTGCTGGGGCTGGAAGATAAGGTGAAGGCCAGCGCCTTCTGGCCGACGAAAGTGTTGCCGCAGCTCGCGGAACAGAACGCAAAAATCAAAACCCTGACGGTCGAAATCCCTACCCTTGAATCCGTGCTTGCGCAAAATCCCGACTTTGTCCCCGCCCAAACGCCGCTGTTGCTGGGGCCGGAAAGCAAGGTCGCAAAACGCGACGATCTGATGACCCTGGGCGTGAACAGCTACGTGTCCCCGGGCATGTGCGCGACCAAAAAAGCCACGGGCGATATGTACGGCAGCCGCCAGAAACTGTGGGATATGACGTATCTCTATCAGGAGATTGAGGATTTCGCCAAAATCTTTAACGTTGAAGACCGCGGTCAGGCCGTGATTGCCGATTTCAAAAAACGTGAGGCCGACCTGCGTAAGGAATTCGGCAAGAACAAAAAAGACCTCTCGTTTGTCTTCTGGTTCTCCAGCTCATCCCCCTCTGCGGACGCCTACGTAGGCGGTAAAAATAGCCCCTCCGGGTTTATTGCGAGCCTGATGGGCGGGCATAACGCCATCACCTCCAAGACCGAATGGCCAACCGTGGGTTGGGAGAGCATTATTGCCGCCAATCCGGATGTGATTGTGGTCTCCAGCCTGGACCGCAACCGCTGGGCGCTGGATAACGCGGAAGAAAAAATCAAATTCCTGAAGAGCGATCCGGCCGTCAGCCAGCTGGACGCGGTGAAAAAAGGCCACATCGTGGTGATGGACGGTCAGGCCATGAACCCGACGATTCGCACGATTTACGGGGCTGAGCAGGTCGGCGAACAGCTCAGAAAGCTGGGGCTGAACTGATGACAATCGCCGTTCTTCAGGCCCGGCAGAGCCTGGTTCTGACGACCTCGGCTTTGCTCGCCCTGGTACTGCTATTTCTGGTGATCGCCCTGAGCGTCAGCGTCGGCGAGCTGTCCATCCCGCTGGATAACGTGTTTTACGCCATCAGCAATAAAATGGGGCTCACCGAGGTTCCGCTCACTCGCATCTATGAAAGCGTCATCTGGGACTTTCGCCTGAGCCGCGCGCTGGTGGCGGCCTGCTGCGGCGCGGGGCTGGCCATCTGCGGTGCCGTATTGCAGAGTTTGCTGAAGAACGCGCTGGCGGAACCCTACGTGCTCGGCGTGTCCGCGGGCGCGTCGACCGGTGCGGTTTCTGTTGTCGTATTGGGGATCGGCACCGGTGCGGTCTCCCTTTCTGCCGGTGCCTTCGCCGGGGCATTCGCCGCGTTTGCATTTGTCGCGTTTCTGACGAACGGCGCGCGCGGCGGGAATGAACGTACTATTCTGGCAGGCGTCGCCGCCTCGCAGCTTTTCAACGCCATTACCGCCTACACCATCAGCACCTCCGCCAGCGCCCAGCAGGCGCGCGACGTGATGTTCTGGCTGCTGGGCAGCTTCAGCGGCGTACGCTGGCCTGAATTCCAGCTGGCACTGGTCGTGGTGCTGATTGGGTTAGCCATTTGCCTCTACTATTCCCGGGCGCTGGATGCCTTTACGTTCGGTGACGACGCCGCCGCGTCGCTGGGCATTGCCGTTCCCTGGGTGCGCCTGGCGCTCTTTACCACCACCGCGCTGATTACCGCAACCATCGTCAGCATGGCGGGGTCAATCGGCTTTGTCGGGCTGGTGGTGCCGCACGTGATGCGTTTCCTGTTCGGGCCGCTGCACCGCACGCTACTGATTGCCAGCGCGCTGGCAGGCGCGATCCTGATGGTGCTGGCAGACATTGCCTCACGCATGCTGATTGCACCGCAAAGCCTGCCCGTCGGCGTGGTCACCGCGCTGGTTGGCGTCCCCTTCTTTGCCGTGATTATTTACCGTTCAAGGAATAAGTAATGAGCATCTGCGCGGAAAATATTACCTGGAAGGTCGGCAAAAAAGTCATCGTTAATGACGTCTCGCTGAAGGTGTCACGGGGCGAAACGGTAGGACTGCTTGGCCCTAACGGCTGCGGTAAATCCTCTCTTTTACGTATCCTCGCGGGGCTGCGTCGCCCGGATGCTGGCTGCGTCACCCTGGACGGACAGGACATTACCCGCATCGCCAAAAAACAGCTTGCCCGCCGGGTCGCCTTCGTGGAACAGCACGGCATGACTGACGCCAACATGCGCGTGCGCGACGTGGTGAAACTTGGACGTATTCCGCACCACTCCGCCTTTTCCAACTGGAGCACGCACGATGACGAGACCGTCACCGCCGCTCTGCAGCGCGTGGATATGCTGGATAAAAGTGACCAGGGCTGGCTGAGCCTCTCCGGCGGTGAACGTCAGCGCGTCCACATTGCCCGCGCGCTGGCCCAGACCCCGACGGAAATCCTGCTGGATGAACCGACCAACCACCTGGACATTCATCATCAGATGCAGCTGATGCAGTTGATCAGTGAATTACCGGTCACCAGCATTGTCGCCATCCACGATCTCAACCACGCCTCGATGTTCTGCGACTCGCTGATTGTGATGCAGAAAGGGCACATTGTGGCGACGGGAACACCGCAGGACATCCTGTCCGAGTCGCTGCTCTGGGACGTCTTCCGGGTCAAAACCAAAATTGAGATCTCACCATTCCATGGCAAAAAGCACATTCACTTTATCGTTTAGGGGCGAGTGAACAACGATGCCCCTTCGCCCTGCCACCACGCTCTGGCCGCCCGTCTTACTGGGTAGCCAGTTTGTTTTTAACATTGGCTTTTACGCTGTTGTTCCCTTCCTGGCGATATTCCTGCGCGACGACATGCTGCTCTCCGGCGGGCTGATCGGGCTGATCCTCGGCCTGCGCACCTTCTCTCAGCAGGGGATGTTTATCGTCGGCGGTGCGCTCTCGGACAGGTTTGGCGCGAAAGTCGTTATCCTGAGCGGCTGTATTGTTCGCGTTGCGGGGTATCTGCTGCTGGCGTTCGGAGGATCGCTGTGGCCGATTATTCTGGGCGCGTGTCTGACAGGCGTGGGCGGCGCGCTGTTTTCTCCGTCGATTGAAGCATTGCTGGCGAAAGCGGGCACGCACAGCGAGGCGAAAGGTAAACGAAGCCGGGCGGAGTGGTTCGCGCTCTTTGCGGTCTGCGGGGAACTCGGTGCGGTACTGGGCCCGGTTGCCGGCGCCCTGCTCACCGGCCTGGGCTTTCGCCAGGTGGCGCTGGCGGGCGCAGGGGTCTTTATCGTTGCGCTGGTGGTGCTCTACTTTTGCCTGCCCGCGTCGCGCCACGCCTCGCGGACGCTGAAGCTCGTTCCCTGGTGGACGACGTTCCGCCAGCCGCGCTTTGTCGCCTTTATTATTGCCTATAGCTCGTGGCTTTTGAGCTATAACCAGCTCTATCTGGCGCTGCCGGTAGAGATCCAGCGTTCCGGCGGTAACGAGAAAGATCTCGG
This sequence comes from Enterobacter sp. BNK-22, assembly GCF_048684805.1. NCBI lineage: Bacteria > Pseudomonadati > Pseudomonadota > Gammaproteobacteria > Enterobacterales > Enterobacteriaceae > Enterobacter > Enterobacter sp. BNK-22. The sequence goes on along the minus strand of NZ_JBLQTT010000001.1, from coordinate 4,557,265 downwards.
CCCGCTTTTTATGCTGGCCTCTGTCCTGATCGTGGCGTTACAGCTGCCGCTGGCGCGTTTCGCCCGGCGCGTGGGCGCGGTGAGGATCCTGCCGGTGGGCTTTTTGCTGCTCTCCGCCGCCTTTGCAAGTGTGGCAATGTTTGCGTCGACGGCACCGCCAGAGGGCTGGCTGCGCCTGCTGCCGTCGGTCTGTTTCGTGACGCTGTTGACGCTGGGGCAGATGCTGCTGGTACCCTCGGCAAAGGATCTGATCCCAAGGTTTGCCGAAGAGTCCACGCTGGGGGCGCACTATGGCGCACTCGCCACCGCTGGCGGAGTCGCGGTCCTGACGGGGAATTTGCTGTTTGGCAGTCTGTTGGATCGCGCCCTGGTGCCCTCCACGCAGGCGATGCTTCCCTGGCTGCTGCTGGCCCTCTTCCCGCTCTGCAGCGCGCTGGCCATGAACGTGATTTGCCGCCCGCTCAGAAGCTGAACCGGTCACTTTTTCGGACGATACTTTTCCGGCAGTTCCGGTACGGGACGACGATCATCCATCAGATGACGGACGGTCAGAATGGGGTGACGCCAGAGCATTCGCGGGCCTGCCCAGCGCATAATTTGCTTCATCTCTTCGCGTTTGGCAGGCTGGTAGCAGTGGACCGGACACTGTTTACAGGCAGGCTTTTCCTCCCCGAAAACGCATTTATCCAGGCGCTTATCGGCATAGGCATTTAGCGCCTGATAGTGCCCCTCTTCCGCAGAGGCCTGAGGACATTGCTTCTGATACAGCGCGATCATTTTCGCGATGGTCTCTTTTTCACGTGAAATTCGTTTACCGGACATAGCGACTTACCGAACAATAAAGTGCAAAAATAATACACCTTTCAATGCAGAATTTCAGTTTTTGCATGCGGTTTTCTGAAGCCTGATTCCAGTTTTAGCCCTGCACCGCCCGACAATCACTGGTATTTTATACAGGCATCAGTAATGACTTTTATCCGTATTGTCGGGAGACCCTATGCAAGAACTCACTATCAACAAACCCTATCGCCATTTAACCGTGGGATATTTCAGAAAGCGCCATGAAGACCGCAATACCAAGATACCGAAGCGCTACAGCGTGCATGCGGCGCTGAGCTTAAAAGGAGACTGGCTTGAACAGGCAGGGTTTACCACCCACTCCCGGGTTCGCGTGGGCGTTGAGCATGGAAAAATAGTCATTGAGTTAATGTCGGAAGATGCCTCGTAAAGCGACGACATTTTTCTGCGCCGTACCTTTTTTTCATGCGACAATAGAAGGAACAAACGGCCACTGAGCCGCTCAAAACGGTTTATATTCAAAGAAATGGACATCATAACTCCATGAGCACACTCGACAATTTCGACGCACATACGCCGATGATGCAGCAGTATCTGAAGCTGAAGGCACAGCATCCGGAAATCCTGCTGTTTTACCGTATGGGCGATTTTTACGAGCTGTTTTATGACGATGCTAAGCGTGCATCGCAGCTGCTCGACATCTCGCTGACCAAACGTGGCGCATCGGCAGGTGAGCCCATCCCGATGGCAGGCATTCCGCACCACGCGGTAGAAAACTACCTGGCGAAACTGGTGAATCAGGGTGAATCTGTCGCCATCTGCGAACAGATCGGCGACCCCGCGACCTCAAAAGGTCCGGTGGAACGCAAAGTCGTGCGCATCGTCACGCCAGGTACCATCAGTGATGAAGCCCTGCTTCAGGAGCGCCAGGATAACCTGCTGGCCGCGCTCTGGCAGGACGGCAAAGGGTTTGGCTACGCGACGCTGGACATCAGCTCCGGGCGTTTTCGTCTGAGTGAACCGGCCGATCGTGAAACGATGGCAGCCGAACTGCAGCGCACCAACCCAGCAGAATTGCTCTACGCCGAAGATTTCGCCGAAATGGCGCTGATTGAAGGTCGTCGCGGGTTGCGCCGCCGTCCGCTGTGGGAATTCGAAATTGATACCGCGCGCCAGCAACTGAATCTGCAGTTTGGCACCCGCGATCTGATTGGCTTTGGCGTTGAAAATGCCCCGCGCGGTCTGTGCGCGGCCGGTTGCCTCCTGCAGTACGTGAAAGATACCCAGCGCACTGCCCTGCCGCACATTCGCTCTATCACCATGGAGCGCCAGCAGGACAGCATCATCATGGATGCCGCCACGCGCCGTAACCTGGAGATCACGCAGAACCTGGCGGGCGGTGTAGAAAATACGCTTGCGTCGGTCCTGGACAGTACGGTCACGCCAATGGGCAGCCGTATGCTGAAACGCTGGCTGCATATGCCGATTCGCGATACCGCAACGCTGGTTTGCCGTCAGCAGACGATTGCCGCCCTGCAGGATCGGTATACCGAGCTGCAGCCTGTCCTGCGCCAGGTGGGGGATCTGGAACGTATCCTGGCCCGTCTGGCGCTGCGCACGGCGCGACCGCGCGACCTCGCGCGGATGCGTCATGCTTTCCAGCAGTTACCGGAACTCCGTGCGCAGCTGAGCGACGTTGACAGCGCGCCGGTACAGAAACTCCGCGAAACCATGGGTGAATTTACCGAACTCCGCGAGCTGCTTGAACGCGCCATTATTGATGCGCCTCCGGTTCTCGTGCGTGATGGCGGCGTGATTGCTCCGGGCTACAACGAGGAGCTGGACGAATGGCGGGCGCTGGCCGACGGCGCGACAGACTACCTTGATAAGCTAGAGATCCGCGAGCGCGAGCGTCTTGGGCTCGACACCCTGAAGGTGGGTTATAACGCGGTTCACGGTTACTACATTCAAATCAGCCGCGGGCAGAGCCACCTGGCGCCGATTCACTACGTGCGCCGCCAGACGTTGAAAAACGCTGAACGCTATATCATTCCCGAGCTGAAAGAGTACGAAGACAAAGTCCTCACCTCGAAAGGGAAAGCGCTGGCGCTGGAAAAACAGCTCTATGAAGAGCTGTTCGACATGCTGATGCCGCACCTGGCCGACCTGCAGCTGAGCGCCAGCGCGCTGGCGGAACTGGACGTGCTGGTGAACCTGGCAGAGCGCGCGGAAACGCTGAATTACACCTGCCCGACCTTTACCGACAAGCCCGGCATTCGTATTACCGAAGGCCGTCATCCGGTGGTCGAGCAGGTGCTGAACGAACCGTTCATCGCCAACCCGCTGAGCCTGTCGCCGCAGCGAAGAATGCTGATCATTACCGGTCCGAACATGGGCGGTAAGAGTACCTATATGCGTCAGACGGCGCTGATTGCCCTGCTTGCCTATATCGGCAGCTACGTTCCGGCGCAAAACGTGGAGATTGGCCCCATCGACCGTATCTTTACCCGTGTTGGAGCTGCGGATGATCTGGCGAGTGGTCGCTCAACCTTCATGGTTGAAATGACTGAAACGGCTAACATTTTGCATAACGCGACGGAGCACAGCCTGGTGCTGATGGACGAAGTCGGACGCGGAACATCAACCTATGACGGTTTGTCGCTGGCATGGGCCTGTGCGGAAAGCCTCGCGAATAAAATCAAGGCCATGACGCTGTTCGCCACCCACTACTTCGAGCTGACGCAGCTGCCGGAGAAAATGGAAGGGGTGGCTAATGTCCACCTTGATGCGCTGGAGCACGGCGACACCATCGCCTTCATGCACACGGTGCAGGATGGCGCGGCAAGCAAGAGCTATGGTCTGGCCGTTGCGGCGCTGGCCGGGGTACCGAAAGAGGTGATCAAGCGCGCGCGTCAGAAACTGCGTGAACTGGAAAGCCTGTCACCGAATGCGGCAGCGACGCAGATTGACGGAACGCAGATGTCGCTGCTGGTACCGGCGGAAGAGACATCGCCTGCCGTGGAAGCGCTGGAGAACCTCGATCCGGATTCACTGACACCGCGTCAGGCGCTGGAGTGGATTTATCGTTTGAAGAGTCTGGTTTAGTTTTCTGCGATCTTTGCCCGGTGGCGCTGCGCTTACCGGGCCTACGGTTTTTGTAGGCCGGGTAAGGCGAAGCCGCCACCCGGCAAAACAGACCGCACGATGTTATCGCCCGGTAAGCGCAACGCCACCGGGCTTTTTTACAGCAGCGGCGGGATTGTCGGCACCTGCGGCGCCTCATCGATATCCTTCTGCGTCATGCGGAACGCTTCCGGGTAATGTTCGCGGCTGGTACGACGCAACGGTTCGGTATCGCGCCAGGTATACAGACAATGCTGGCACTGATAAACGGTCCAGACCCCTTTCACCGGCGACGTCGCCATCACTTCAATATGCTCATCGGCACAACGTGGACAAATCATCTTTTCCTCCTTATTGGCGTGCAGCCAGCATCGCGGTCAGTTTTTCAGCCCAGGCTTTGGTTTCAGGGAGATCCTGTACCGGCTGGCTATAGTGGCCCCGGGTATCCGGTGCGACAGGCGTGGTGGCATCGATAATCAGTTTGTCGGTAATACCCGCAGGACTGGATCCAGGATCCAGTTCCAGCACCGACATATTCGGCAACTGCACCAGATCGCCTGCCGGGTTAACCTTCGACGACAGTGCCCACATCACCTGCGGGAGGTTGAACGGGTCGACATCCTCATCCACCATGATCACCATCTTCACGTAGCCCAGGCCGTGTGGTGTGGTCATGGCGCGCAAGCCGACCGCGCGGGCAAAACCGCCGTAACGCTTTTTGGTGGAGATAATCGCCAGCAGGCCGTGGGTGTACATCGCGTTCACCGCCTGCACTTCCGGGAACTCCGCTTTCAGCTGCTGGTAGAGCGGCACGCAGGTGGCTGGCCCCATCAGATAATCAATCTCGGTCCACGGCATATCGAGATAAAGGGATTCGAAAATCGGTTTGGTGCGGTAAGAAACTTTGTCGATACGCACAACCGTCATGTTACGGCCACCGGAGTAGTGCCCGGTAAACTCGCCAAACGGACCTTCAATTTCGCGCTTGCGGCCTTCTATCACCCCTTCCAGGATCACTTCAGAACCCCACGGTACGTCGAAGCCGGTCAGCGGCGCGGTGGCAATCGGATATGGGCTTTCACGCAGCGCGCCGGCCATTTCATACTCTGACTGATCGTATTTCAGCGGCGTCGCGCCCATCAGGGTAATGATCGGATCGTTGCCGAGGGTAATGGCAATCGGCAGGTCTTCGCCGCGCTCTTCGGCTTTGTGCAGATGCAGAGCGATATCGTGCATCGGTACCGGCTGCAGGCCGAGCTTGCGCTTGCCCTTCACTTCCATGCGATAGATGCCGACGTTCTGCTTGCCGAAGTTATCCGGGTCGAGCGGATCGCGCGAGACGACGCACGCTTTATCGAGATAGAACCCCCCGTCGCCGTCGTTCAGACGGAACAGCGGCAGAATATCGAACAGGTTAATGTCTTCACCGTCCACCGTATTCTGCGCCCAGGCCGGATTGGCGCGGCGCTCTGGCGCAATCGGGAATTTATCCCAGCGGCGAATAAACTCGTCGATCTGCTTTTTCACTGGCGTGTTCGCAGGCAGCCCCATCGAGATGGCATGGTTCTGCCAGGAGCCGATGGTGTTCATCACCACGCGGGCATCGGTAAACCCGCGAATGTTGTCGAACCACAGCGCGGGCGCGCCGTCACCGATGCGGCCGGTCGCGTTGGCTGCCGCCGCCAGATCCGGCTCGGCGTTTACCTCTTCCTCAATTTTCAGCAGTTGCCCTTGCTCATCGAGCGCCTGCAGGAAGCTTCTCAAATCATCAAATGCCATCTTTATTCTCCTGTGAAAAATGTTTCGCCTCCCGCAACCCGTTCCAGCGGCGCGCCTTTTTATGCTCCAGACCAAACTGGTCAAGCACGCGGGTCACAATATGCTGGGTAATGTCATCGGCGGTTTGCGGGTGGTTGTAATACGCAGGCATAGGCGGCACCATCGCCACACCCATGCGGGAGAGCGCCAGCATATTCTCCAGATGAATGGTGCTGAGCGGCGTTTCACGGGGCACCAGCACCAGCTTGCGCCCCTCTTTCAGCACCACATCCGCCGCACGGCCTACCAGCCCTTCGGCATAGCCCGCGCGGATCCCGGCCAGCGTTTTCATGCTGCAGGGAATGACGATCATGCCGTCGGTACGAAATGAACCGGAGGAGATAGTGGCGGCCTGGTCAGCCGGGCTGTGGACGACGTCAGCCAGCGCAGCAACGTCCTGCGCGGTGTAAGGGGTTTCCAGTTCAATGGTGGTTTTTGCCCACTTCGACATCACCAGATGCGTCTCTACTTCCGGCATTTCCCGCAGCGCCTGCAGCAGCGCCACGCCCAGCGGAGCACCCGTTGCTCCCGTCATTCCCACGATTAATCTCATTCAGCACCTCAATTAATTTGTTCGTACACGAACATTATGAGTAAACTACTCCCGGATCGATTTCCTGACAAGATTGTTCGTATACGATCACACGAATTGCTAAAAAATGCCGCGTTAAAATCTAAAGTAAGAGCGGCTATCATAGAGGGAGATTTTTTCCGTCGGAGTGTTCATGGAACTAAGACAAGAGGCGTTCCACCTGTTACGTCAGCTTTTTCAACAGCATACCGCCCAGTGGCAACATGCATTACCGGAGCTGACCAAGCCGCAGTATGCGGTGATGCGCTCTATTGCCGAGCATCCAGGCATCGAACAGGTGGCATTAACTGAAGTCGCGGTCAGCACGAAAGCGACCCTGGCGGAAATGCTCAGCCGCATGGAGGCGCGCGGGCTGGTCAAACGCGAGCACGACCCTGCGGATAAGCGCCGTCGCTTTGTCTTCCTCACGCCAGAAGGTGAGGCCCTGCTTGCAGACTGTAAGCCGGTAGGCAATGAGGTTGATGAGGCCTTTTTAGGCCGTCTAAACAAGGCCGAGCGGGAGCAGTTCTCGGCTCTCATCAAAAAGATGATGCACGATTAATTCACGCTGGTGCGCATAAAATCGATAAAGGTGCGCACTTTCGCTGACACATGCCGGGCATCAGGATAGACCGCATAGATGCCCTGCCGCGCAAAAGTATACCCCGGTAAAACCGTCACCAGCGTTCCCGCATCAAGCGCATCGCGCAACAGCCATTCCGGCAGTAACGCCACGCCACCGCCTGCGAGCGCAAAAGCCATTAGCGCCTGAGCGCTGTCGGCAAACAAACGCGGCGCTTTTTTTATCTCCAGCACGTCAGGCGCACCGCGGGCATCTTTCACCTGCCAGCGCAGCGGCGAGGCTAAGCGTTCGTGGATGATCCAGTCGGCCTGCGCCAGCTGCGCCAGCGATTCGATCGGGTTTCGCGCAAGCCACTCGGGCGTTGCGACGGGGAGAATAGAAAAGTGAGAAATCAGTGCGGCATGGTTGCGCGAATCGACAAGCGTCCCCAGCCGGATGGCCACGTCAAAGCGCTCCGAGATAAGGTCAGCATGCAGTGACGACGAAGCATGTCGTACGCGAAGATCCGGGTGTTGGTGGCTAAATCTGGCCAGCAGCGGCACCACGACCCGGGCGCCATATTCAGGCGTGGTCGTGATCCGCAGTTCGCCGGTGAGCCCCGCATGGTTCGCGCGGACATCTTCCTGCAGCCGTTCGGCGTCCTTCAGAAGCGCCACGCTGCGCTGATGAAACAGCGCGCCCGCCTCGGTTAACGTCAGGCGGCGGGTAGAGCGCAGCAGCAGCGTAACGCCCAGCTCATCTTCAAGCTGGCGAATATTGAAGCTGACGACCGCTTTTGTCAGCCCCATCGACTCGGCAGCCGCCGTAAAACTGCCGGTGTCGGCCACTGCGATAAACATCTGCGTCCGCTGTAGGTTAATCATCGTCACGCCCGATACTGTCAAAATATTTTTGACAGTATATCGCGCTTTGTCAGGTTTATCCGTGATTCCCGAGCCGATACGATACGCCACCTCACCGGAGGATCCACCATGACGTATCGCAGCAAAATTGCCGTTGTCTATCTGCTGGGCTTTTTTCTTGATTTGATCAACATGTTTATTGCCAGCGTCGCCTTTCCGGCAATGGCTCACGCCTTTACTGCCACGCCTTCTGCGCTTGCCTGGGTCAGTAACGGGTATATTGCCGGTCTGACGCTGGTGATCCCATTCAGCAGCGTGCTCACGCGCCGCATCGGGCCAAAGCGCGTCATCCTGTTTTCGCTTTTTCTGTTCAGTGCCGCCTCTGCTGCGGCAGGCACGTCGGCAACGCTTGAGAGTCTGATCGCCTGGCGAGTGCTTCAGGGCGCAGGAGGAGGCTTACTGATCCCGGTCGGACAGGCGCTGACCTGGCAACAGTTCAGGCCGCACGAGCGGGCCCGACTCTCCTCAGCGGTGATGCTGGTTGCGTTGCTTGCCCCGGCCTGCTCCCCGGCTGTCGGCGGCGTGCTTGTGCAGACGCTGGGCTGGCGATGGATCTTTTTCGCCACGCTCCCGGTGGCTATTGTGACCTTTGTTCTGGCCTGTCTGTGGCTTAAGCACGAAAAACCCACGATGAACGCGGCCAGACTGCTAAACCTGACCTTGCTCGCGGACCCGCTTTTGCGTTTTTCCATGCTTGTCTATTTATGCGTCCCCGGCATATTTATTGGGGTGAACGTCACGGGCATGTTTTATCTTCAGCACGAGGCGAACATGAGCCCAGCCGCAACGGGAATGCTCATGCTGCCGTGGTCTGTGGCATCGTTTCTCGCCATCACGGCGACGGGACGTTATTTTAACCGTATCGGCCCCCGGCCGCTGATCGTCATCGGCTGCCTGTTGCAGGCGGCGGGTATTCTGCTTTTGATTGACGTCAGCTCGTCAACACTGTTGCCTGCCGTCGCGTTTACCCTGATGGGCGCGGGAGGAAGCCTGTGCAGCAGTACGGCTCAGAGCAGCGCGTTTCTGACAACGCGCCGGGACGAGATGCCGGATGCCAGCGCGCTGTGGAATCTCAATCGTCAGCTGAGCTTTTTTGCCGGTGCCCTGCTGCTTGCGCAGGTGCTGAACCTGGCGCAGGCGTGGCTGACACCTCACGCCGCCTGGCACGGGATGTTTATTTTTGCTGCAGGCATGACCTTGCTGCCTGTACTGTACGTTTTTCGTCTTAACAATACGCAGGTGCTAAACCCGCTGCGACAGGAGAATTCATGACGCCTTTCGAACACGACATTATCGACCTCCACATTGCGCTTGAAGACTGGTTAGGCAAAGGTGAAGGTGATCCCGACGCCCTGCTCGCCCGTTTCCGTCCCGATTTTCTGATGATCCCGCCGGGCGGTGTGCAGATCGACTATCGCGGCCTGGCCAGTTTTCTGGAAAAACAGCGCGGAAGCCGTCCCGGGCTGAAAATCGTTATTGACGAATTAACCACGGTCCAGAGCGGCGAACGGGGTGCAGTGCTTCACTACCGGGAGACGCAAACCCGGCCAGACCTGCCCGTCAACGTGCGCTGGTCGACCGCGGTGCTCAGTCAGGAAGGCGACAAAATAACGTGGCGTCTGCTGCACGAAACGGCGGCACAGCCGTAACACAAAAGAAAAAGGCCCGTCTCACGACGGGCCTTTTTTGACGAAAGGTTGCTTATTCGCGGAACAGCGCTTCGATATTCAGACCTTGCCCCTGCAGGATTTCACGCAGGCGGCGCAGACCTTCAACCTGAATCTGACGAACACGTTCACGGGTCAGGCCAATTTCACGGCCGACGTCTTCCAGTGTCGCAGCTTCATACCCCAGTAAACCGAAACGACGTGCCAGCACTTCACGCTGTTTGGCGTTCAGTTCGAACAGCCATTTGACGATGCTCTGTTTCATGTCATCGTCCTGCGTGGTGTCTTCCGGACCGTTATCTTTTTCATCGGCCAGGATGTCCAGCAGCGCTTTTTCGGAGTCGCCACCCAGCGGGGTGTCAACGGAGGTAATGCGCTCGTTGAGACGCAGCATACGGCTTACGTCATCAACCGGTTTATCGAGTTGTTCGGCAATTTCTTCTGCGCTTGGCTCGTGGTCCAGCTTATGGGACAACTCGCGTGCGGTGCGCAGATAGACGTTCAACTCTTTAACGATGTGGATCGGCAGGCGGATCGTACGGGTCTGGTTCATAATAGCCCGTTCGATGGTCTGACGAATCCACCAGGTCGCGTAGGTTGAGAAACGGAACCCGCGTTCCGGGTCAAACTTCTCAACTGCGCGGATGAGACCTAAGTTGCCCTCTTCAATCAGATCCAGCAGAGCCAGACCACGATTGCCGTAACGGCGGGCAATTTTCACGACCAGTCGCAGGTTACTTTCAATCATGCGACGACGCGAGGCGACATCACCACGCAAAGCACGACGTGCGAAATAGACTTCTTCTTCGGCCGTTAGCAGTGGGGAGTAACCAATCTCCCCAAGGTAAAGCTGAGTCGCGTCCAGTACACGCTGTGTGGCACCCTGCGATAACAGCTCTTCTTCAGCCAAATCGTTATCACTGGGTTCCTCTTCTACTAAGGCTTTTTCGTCAAAAGCCTCTACTCCGTTCTCATCAAATTCCGCGTCTTCATTTAAATCATGAACTTTCAGCGTATTCTGACTCATAAGGTGGCTCCTACCCGTGATCCCTGAACGAGACACCCTGGCTGGCATGCCCCGTCAAATTATCGCTGCGGCAAATACTGCAGCGGGTTTACGGATTTCCCCTTGTAACGAATTTCAAAATGCAAGCGTGTAGAACTGGTTCCGGTGCTACCCATGGTAGCGATTTTTTGCCCCGCCTTAACTTCTTGTTGTTCCCGGACCAGCATTGTGTCGTTATGGGCGTAGGCACTCAGGTAATCATCGTTATGTTTGATGATAATAAGATTACCGTAACCGCGCAGAGCGTTACCGGCATACACAACGCGTCCATCTGCGGTCGCGATGATAGCCTGTCCTTTACTCCCTGCGATATCGATCCCTTTATTTCCCCCTTCGGAGGAAGAGAAGTTTTCGATAACCTTGCCGTCAGTCGGCCAGCGCCATGCAGAAATCGGCGAACTGGAGGTCATACTGCTGGCAGTCGGTTCAGTAGAGCTAACCACAGGTGCCGTAACCGGTGCTGTGACAGCAGTCGCAGTCCCTTTATTATTCGGCAACATTTTGTTAGCAGTCTGATCACCTGAATCCTCAGAATACGTAATTACAGGTTGTGAAGCAACCACCGTGGTGGATTTTTGTGCAGGCTTAACGCTGTTATTTTGAGCCGTCACATCGGCCGCTGAAACCGTGTTGCCAGGCGTAAGCGGCGTACCCGTCGCGTTGCCCACCTGGAGCGTTTGCCCGACTTCCAGACCATATGGGGCCTGGACGTTGTTGCGCTGCGCGAGGTCACGGAAATCGTTCCCGGTGATCCACGCAATGTAGAACAGCGTATCACCGCGTTTCACGGTATAGGTGCTGCCACCGGTGTAGCTACCTTTCGGAATGTTCCCATACTGGCGGTTATAGACTATGCGGCCATTTTGGGTCTGAACAGGTTGTTCAACTGGCTGAACCTGCATTGGCTGTGTAACAGGATGTTGCACAGGCTGAATTTGTGGCGTTTGCTGCGGTGCAGCCGTCCCCATTTTAGGTGGCGGCGTGATTAACATTCCGCTGGACGTGTTACCGGAGCCGCTGTTTCCGCCGACGGAACTGACGGGCGCAGGCGCGTTGTTAGAACTTGTACAGCCTGCCAGCCAGAGCGAAACCAGTGATAATGCCGCAACACGGCTGATGGTGAATTTAGGGCTTCCCGCGCTCATTTATCCCCCAGGAATGTGTTAACTACCAGTGACTTAAAATTTACCGTGATGGCACGAATCTTTCGCGCCACACCATACGCTGAATTTGCCTTAATAACCCTGGATAATTCCGAGTCTCAGGCCAACTCCCCCTTCACCAGAGGCACAAAGCGCACGGCTTCCACGGTGTCGATAATAAACTCGCCGCCGCGCCGACGAACGCGCTTCAACAGCTGCTGCTCGTCCCCGACAGGCAGAACCAGAATGCCCCCCTCATCCAGCTGCGACAACAGGGCTGCTGGAATTTCAGGCGGGGCCGCCGTCACGATGATCGCGTCAAACGGGGCACGAGCCTTCCAACCCTGCCATCCATCACCGTGTCGTGTCGAAACATTATGTAAATCAAGTTGTTTCAGGCGACGACGCGCCTGCCACTGTAAACCTTTGATCCGCTCAACGGAGCAAACATGATGCACCAGATGCGCCAGGATCGCGGTCTGATACCCCGAACCGGTGCCAATCTCCAGCACGCGGGAGTCGGGCGTCAGCTCCAGCAGCTCCGTCATGCGAGCCACCATGTAAGGCTGCGAAATCGTCTGGCCCTGCCCGATGGGCAGCGCCACGTTTTCCCACGCTTTGTGTTCAAACGCCTCGTCTACAAATTTCTCACGCGGAACCAGGGCGAGCGCTTCAAGCACGTGCTCGTCGCGGATCCCCTGCGCGCGTAGTTGTTCCAGAAGAGTTTGTACACGTTTGTTTACCATTGCGCGTTCACTCCTGCGCGATCCAGCCAGCCCGACACCACATCATGCGCGCTATACGCGGTTAAATCTACGTGCAGCGGGGTAACCGAAACATAGCCTTCTTCCACGGCGGCAAAGTCGGTATCCGGACCCGCATCGCACTTATCGCCGGGAGGGCCGATCCAGTAAAGCGTGTTGCCGCGCGGATCCTGCTGCGGGATCACCTGATCGGCAGGATGTCGACTCCCGCAACGGGTGACGCGGATGCCTTTAATTTCATCAAGAGGAAGATCCGGCACGTTGATGTTGAGGATGCGTCCGGTACGCAACGGCTCGCGGCCGAGCGCCCGCAGGATCGAACAGGTCACCGCGGCGGCGGTGTCGTAGTGCGTGTAGCCGTTCAACGAGACCGCCAGCGCCGGGAACCCCAGGTGACGTCCTTCCATTGCGGCCGCCACGGTGCCGGAGTAAATCACGTCATCGCCGAGGTTAGGCCCGGCGTTAATGCCGGAGACGACGATATCCGGACGCGGCCGCATCAGCGCGTTCACGCCCAGAAAAACACAGTCGGTTGGCGTGCCCATCTGTACGGCAATATCGCCATTTTCAAAGGTAAAGGTGCGAAGCGACGACTCCAGCGTCAGCGAGTTAGACGCTCCACTGCGGTTACGATCGGGTGCCACAACCTGCACATCCGCAAACTCGCGGAGGTGTTTCGCCAGGGTCTGAATGCCTGGCGCGTGGATCCCGTCATCGTTACTCAGCAATATTCGCATAATCACCCGAGGTGTTGATAAGTTCCCTGACAACACTGGTGGCAAAGCTGCCTGCCGGCAGCCAGAAGCGTAACTCGACGGTCACGTCATCCCACCAGTTCCAGCTTAACTGCTGCGGATAGAGCAGCATCGCGCGGCGTGCCGCATCGACTTTTTCCCGCACCAGCAAGGACTGCAATTCTGGCGCATCCGCCACGGCTGACTGCTCGGCGGCCAGCGCGTCACCCTGTGTTCCCCAGTCGCCCGTACCGGGCAACGCGGCGGTGATCAGCAGCCCTTTTGCGTCCACGCGCGACTGGACATCGGCCATCTCTTCGGCCGTTGCCACAAACCAGCTTCCGCGTCCCGCTAATTGTAGCGCATCGCCAACAACAACTTGATTCGCGTCCGGTTTTTTCAGCCTTTCGCTCACAATCTGATTAAACAACGCACTGCGGGCCGCCGACAACCAAAAACTGCGTTTATTCCTGTCCCGCACCGGCGCGTCGCTTTGCGCCCAGCGCAGTGCGCCCTGCAGGTTGCTGCCGCCAATGCCAAAACGTTGCGCGCCAAAGTAGTTCGGTACGCCGCGGTCACTGATGGCGTTCAGACGTTTTTCAACGTCTTCACGGTCAGTCACTTCGCGCAGCACCAGCGTAAACGCGTTGCCTTTCAACGCCCCCAGACGCAGTTTGCGCTTGTGGCGGGCATATTCCAGTACCTTACAGCCCTCAAGCTCAAATTTGCTTAAATCAGGCATCGTATTGCCGGGAACGCGCGCGCAGAGCCACTGTTCGGTGACGGCGTGTTTATCTTTCTGCCCTGCAAAGCTCACCTCGCGGGCATGAATTTTGAGAAATTTTGCCAGCGCGTCGGCCACAAAGCGGGTATTGCAGCCATTTTTCAGAATACGCACCAGGATATGTTCGCCTTCGCCATCCGGCTCAAAGCCCAGATCCTCGACCACGAGGAAATCTTCAGGGCTGGCTTTCAGCACCCCGTTCCCCTGCGGTTTGCCATGCAGATATGTCAGGTTGTCGAAGTCTGTCATTTGCTCGCCTTCACCAGCAGCGCCACGGCTTCACAGGCAATCCCTTCGCCACGACCGGTGAAGCCCAGCTTCTCAGTCGTCGTCGCTTTGACGTTCACGTCGTCCATATGGCAGCCCAGATCTTCTGCGATAAACACGCGCATCTGCGGAATGTGCGGCAGCATTTTCGGGGCCTGGGCGATAATCGTCACGTCGACGTTGCCAAGGGTGTAGCCTTTCGCCTGGATGCGGCGCCACGCTTCGCGCAGCAGTTCACGGCTGTCTGCCCCTTTAAACGCCGGGTCGGTGTCCGGGAACAGCTTGCCGATATCACCCAGTGCGGCCGCGCCCAACAGCGCGTCGGTCAGCGCATGCAGCGCCACGTCGCCATCAGAATGCGCCAGCAGCCCTTTTTCATAAGGAATGCGCACGCCGCCAATGATAATTGGGCCTTCACCGCCAAAGGCGTGTACATCAAAACCGTGTCCAATTCGCATTATGCCTTCTCCTGATGGGTCAAACGGGTAAGATAAAATTCCGCGAGCTGTAAATCTTCCGGACGCGTCACTTTAATATTATCAGCACGTCCTTCAACAAGCGTTGGGTGGAAACCGCAGTACTCCAGCGCAGAGGCTTCGTCCGTAATGGTCGCACCTTCGTTAAGCGCGCGCGTTAAGCAGTCGTGGAGTAATTCGCGGGGGAAAAATTGCGGCGTCAGCGCGTGCCATAGATCGACGCGATCGACGGTGTGGGCGATAGCCCGTTTGCCCGGCTCGGCACGCTTCATGGTGTCGCGCACGGGGGCGGCCAGAATGCCACCCACTTTGCTGGTTTCGCTCAACGCCAGCAGGCGAGCGAGATCGTCCTGATGCAGACACGGACGCGCCGCGTCATGCACCAGCACCCACGGCGCGTTACCGGCAGCCTGAATGCCTGCCAGCACGGAATCGGCGCGCTCGGTACCGCCATCGACAACGGTAATCTGTGGATGATTTGCCAGCGGTAGCTGCGCGAAGCGCGCATCGCCCGGGCTGATAGCGATGATCACCCGCGTCACCCGCGGGTGCGCCAGCAGCGCCGCCACGGCGTGCTCGAGGATCGTTTTATCGCCAATAGAGAGGTATTGCTTGGGACATTCTGTCTGCATGCGCCGGCCAAAACCTGCGGCCGGCACCACGGCGCATACGTCCGAAAAAGTTACTGCCATGTCGTAATCCTGGGCCTGATTATCGATTGTTTTGTGCTGAGCCCTGATTGCGTTTAGACGCATCCGGAACCAGACGATAAAAGGTTTCGCCCGGCTTAGTCATACTGAGTTCATTGCGTGCGCGTTCCTCAATCGCCTCTTGCCCGCCATTGAGGTCATCAATTTCAGCGAAGAGTTGATCGTTTCGCGCCTTAAGTTTGGCGTTTGTTGCCTGCTGAGCCGCGACGTCATCGCTCACCCGGCTATAGTCGTGCAGTCCGTTCTTGCCGAACCACAGCGAATATTGCAGCCAGATTAGCAAAGCCAGCAACAGCAGCGTTAGTTTACCCATCCTGCCCCCTGAAAAACGGCATCATCATCCCAAGACTTCCCCAGAGCACTACGCCGGGGTAACAGAGATGCCGCAACATCGCGGGCAAATGTACCACATTTTTTCCGCAGAATCGTCCTGCTCAATATCGTTACACAGTTGGTTACGGTTTGAATTATGGCTGAAGTTAGCCCATGAGCCACAAAAATAACAGACCAAACATCAGAACCACCGTCACAATCGTGACCACGGTACTGTAGAGCAGCTTGCCATTGAGAAGCGAGTGCAGCGCAATGCCGACGACAACCGCCACAGGCATCAGCGCCAGAAAGAAAGGCCAGGTGTAGAGAAAGAAGAACAGCGTGTTGCCGCCGTAGATAAGAAACGGGATACCCAGCGCCAGCAACCATGAGACGAAGCCAATGATGGCCCCAGGAAATGACCAGGTCGTTTCGTCGTCGGTCGCAAGCGGCTCCGACCCGGTGGTGGTAATGTAATGTTCACTGTTGCGCATAGCTAGTCCTGTGACCGTGACTCATCGTTCGGGAAGACAGCTCCCGAACGATACCGTCTCAGGATCTGATAATATCGTCCCGTCTGAGCAGGTCTAATAATTGGCTTACTAAATTTGTTACCAATTGTTGACCCTCCAGGTGAATTTCAGGCGATTCAGGCGCTTCGTAGACCGCGTCAATTCCGGTGAAGTTGCGCAGTTCTCCGGCACGCGCTTTTTTGTACAGCCCTTTCGGGTCGCGCGCTTCGCAAACCTCCAGCGGCGTATCCACAAACACTTCAATAAAGCGATCCTGACCGACGCGTTCGCGCACCATCTGGCGCTCGGCGCGGTGGGGAGAGATAAACGCGGTCAGCACCACCAGCCCGGCGTCGGCCATCAGGCTGGCGACTTCCCCGACCCGGCGGATGTTCTCTTTGCGGTCGTCGTCGCTGAACCCTAAATCGCTACACAGGCCATGGCGCACGTTGTCGCCATCCAGCAGGTACGTGCTTACGCCCTGCTGATGCAATGCCTCTTCCAGCGCGCCCGCCACCGTCGATTTACCCGAGCCGGACAGCCCGGTAAACCACAGCACAACCCCACGGTGACCGTGGAGCTGTTCGCGCTGGGCGACGGTGACCGGATGAGGATGCCAGACGACGTTCTCATCATGGGCGGCCATTACTTGCCTCCCAGCAGATCGCGCGCGCCCCAGTGCGGGAAATGTTTACGCACCAGCGCGTTCAGTTCCAGCTCAAAGGCGCTGAATTCAGAGGCCACGGCAGCCTGTTTAATCGGTTCGCGTACCATACCGGCCCCGACGGTAACGTTGGTCAGCCTGTCGATAAAGATAAGCCCGCCCGTCACCGGGTTCTGCTGATACGGATCCAGCACCAGCGGTTCGTCGAAGGTCAGATCGACCAGACCAATACCGTTCAGCGGCAGCTCGGTAACTTCGCGCTGGGTCAGATTGTTGATGTCCACCTGGAACTGAATACCGTCCACGCGGGCGCGGGTCTTCTTGCCGGCAATTTTGATGTCGTAGCTTTGGCCCGGCGTCAGCGGTTGCTCCGCCATCCACACCACATCCACGGAAGCCCCCTGTACGGCGGCCAGGGTTTCCTGGGCATCCACCAGCAGATCGCCCCGGCTGATATCAATCTCGTCTTTCAGCACCAGCGTAACCGCTTCACCGGCGCCCGCCTCCTGCAGATCACCGTCGAAGGTGACGATACGGGCGATGGTCGATTCCACGCCGGATGGCAGCACCTTGACGCGCTGACCGACCTTCACGGAGCCTGACGCAAGGGTGCCGGAGAAACCGCGGAAGTCGAGGTTTGGACGGTTGACGTACTGCACCGGGAAGCGCATCGGCTGGGTGTCGACCACGCGCTGGATTTCAACCGTTTCCAGCACTTCCAGCAGCGTCGGGCCGCTGTACCACGGCATGTTCGCGCTCTGGGAGGCGACGTTATCCCCTTCCAGCGCCGAGAGCGGCACAAAGCGGATATCCAGGTTGCCCGGCAGCTGTTCGGCAAAGGTCAGATAGCTCTGGCGGATCTCCTCGAACTTCTCTTCGCTGAAGTTCACCAGATCCATCTTGTTGACCGCCACCACCAGGTGTTTGATCCCCAGCAGCGTGGAGATAAAGCTGTGGCGACGGGTCTGATCCAGCACGCCTTTACGCGCGTCGATCAGCAGGATCGCCAGGTCGCAGGTCGACGCGCCGGTCGCCATATTGCGGGTGTACTGTTCGTGCCCCGGGGTGTCGGCGATAATAAATTTGCGCTTCTCGGTAGAGAAATAGCGGTAGGCCACATCGATGGTGATGCCCTGCTCGCGCTCCGCCTGCAGGCCATCCACCAGCAGCGCCAGATCCAGCTTTTCACCCTGGGTACCGTGACGCTTACTGTCATTATGCAGGGAAGAGAGCTGATCTTCGTAAATCTGGCGCGTATCGTGCAGCAGGCGGCCAATCAGGGTGCTTTTCCCGTCATCCACGCTGCCGCAGGTCAGAAAACGCAGCAGGCTTTTGTGTTGTTGCGCATGCAGATACGCTTCCACACCGCCTTCTTTGGCAATTTGTTGAGCAATAGTGGTGTTCATGGCGGCTCCTTAGAAATAACCCTGACGTTTCTTCAGCTCCATGGAGCCTGCCTGGTCGCGGTCAATCACGCGCCCCTGTCGCTCGCTGGTGGTCGATACCAGCATCTCTTCGATGATCTCCGGCAGCGTCTGCGCACTGGACTCCACCGCGCCGGTCAGCGGCCAGCAGCCGAGGGTGCGGAAACGGACCATCTGTTTTTTGATCACTTCGCCCGGCTGCAGGTCGATGCGATCGTCATCGATCATCATCAGCATGCCGTCGCGCTCCAGCACCGGGCGCTCGGCGGCCAGGTACAGCGGAACGATCTCGATGTTTTCCAGATAGATGTACTGCCAGATATCCAGCTCGGTCCAGTTGGAGAGCGGGAAGACGCGGATGCTTTCGCCTTTGTTGATCTGACCGTTGTAGTTGTGCCACAGCTCCGGACGCTGGTTTTTGGGGTCCCAGCGGTGGAAGCGGTCGCGGAAGGAGTAGATACGCTCTTTGGCGCGGGATTTCTCTTCGTCACGACGCGCGCCGCCGAAGGCCGCATCAAAACCGTATTTGTTCAGCGCCTGCTTCAACCCTTCGGTTTTCATGATATCGGTGTGTTTGGCGCTGCCGTGGACGAACGGGTTAATGCCCATCGCCACCCCTTCCGGGTTTTTATGCACCAGCAGTTCGCAGCCGTAGGCTTTCGCGGTACGATCGCGGAACTCGTACATCTCGCGGAATTTCCAGCCGGTATCCACGTGCAGCAGCGGGAACGGCAGCGTACCTGGATAAAACGCTTTACGCGCCAGATGCAGCATGACGCTGGAATCTTTACCGATGGAGTACATCATCACCGGGTTAGAAAACTCGGCGGCCACTTCGCGGATGATATGGATACTTTCCGCTTCGAGCTGCCGCAGGTGTGTAAGACGTTTTTGGTCCATAACCGTTCCTTAAGCCAAATTTACAACAGAAGAACCAAAGCCTTCTGTATCGGTTGTGTGCTGAAACCAGGCGAGCGTGCTGTGCAGCTGCACCACTTCCCCCACCACGATCAGGGCGGGCATAGGGGCGTCTTTCGCCAGGGTTGCAAGATGTTCCAGGGTGCCCGTCGCAACGTGCTGATCGACGCGCGTGCCGCGAGAAATGACGGCAACGGGGGTCGTCGCCTCGCGACCGTGCTGAATAAGCTGTTCGCTGATGTCCGCCGCCTTCATCGTGCCCATGTATATCGCCAGCGTCTGGCGGCTCTGGGCGAGATGCGACCAGTCAAACGGCGTGCTGTCCGCCTTATAGTGGCCGGTCACAAAGGTGACGCTCTGGGCGTAATCGCGGTGGGTCAACGGGATACCGGCGTAAGCCGTCACCGCAGAGGCCGCCGTGATGCCGGGCACCACCTGGAACGGTATGCCCGCTTCGGCCGCCGCCTGCAGCTCTTCGCCGCCGCGCCCGAAGATAAACGGATCGCCCCCCTTCAGGCGCACCACGGTTTTGCCCGCTTTGGCGGCGTCAACCAGCATCTGGTTGGTGTCGTGCTGCGGCACAGAGTGCTCGCCAGCCCGTTTGCCCACGCAGATTTGCTCCGCGTCACGACGGATCAGCTCGCGCACGCCGTCGGTGACCAGATGGTCGTAGAACACCACGTCCGCGTCCTGCAGCACCTGCAGGCCGCGCAGCGTCAGAAGCCCGGCATCGCCCGGCCCCGCGCCCACCAGAATGATCTCCCCGCCGGTGCTGCCGGGGTTATCCAGTTCATCTTCAAGAATTTTCTGCGCCGCTGTCTCATTACCGGCATGCATCAGGCTGGCAAAGCGGCCGCGAAACACGCGCTCCCAGAAGCGACGGCGTTCCGTCACGCTGGTCAGGCGGGTTTTCAGATGGTTGCGCCAGTAGCTGGCTTTCTCCGCCATCCGCCCGAGGCTGGTCGGCAGCAGTGCTTCGATTTTTTCCCGCAGCACGCGCGCCAGCACCGGTGCGGTCCCGCCGGAGGAGATCGCCACCAGCAGCGGCGAGCGGTCAACGATCGACGGGAAAATAAACGAGCATAAAGGCTGGTCGTCCACCACGTTCACCAGGCGGTAACGGGCCTGAGCGGCGTCGGAGATCCGCCGGTTGAGGTCACGATCTTCGGTCGCCGCAATCACCAGCACGACGCTATCGATTTGTGACTCGTGAAAATCTGCCTCTGCAACGACCTGCACCTGCGCCCCTGCGCGCTGCAGAAACGCAATTTTGCGATCGGCGATTTCACCCGTACCAACAACCAGCACCGGTTTCTCTTTAATCGCAGCAAATAAGGGCAGATAGTCCACAAGCAACAACTCACTAACAACGAGGAATAGAGGGACTATAGGGGGCGGCTTAGACCGAATGAAATTACGAATTGGAATGAGTAGTTACTCAATGGAATAACGCGATGAAAATGCTAATACCAAAAAGTGCTTAACACGCGATATTTCGGGCATTTAAGAGCAATTCAAATTGTGTATGGACGATCACAGTTTCATACTAGGCGGGTGACTATTTTGCTCTGTTTTTAAGGACTCACTATGTTTTCCGCAACGCGCCACCGTATTGCTGCCCTGGCGCTCGGCGTTTGCTTTATTCTTCCCGCTCAGGCAAAAAACCAACCTTATGGTGAAATCGCCAATATGCAGGCGCGGCATATTGCCACCGTTTTCCCCGGACGCATGACAGGTTCGCCTGCGGAAATGCTCTCCGCAGACTATCTTCGCCAGCAGTTTGCCGACATGGGTTATCAGAGCGATATCCGATCGTTTCACAGCCGCTACGTCTATACCTCCCGAAATAAAACGAAAAACTGGCATAACGTGACCGGCAGTACGGTGATTGCGGCCCACGAAGGTACCGCAAAAGAGCAAATTATTATTATGGCGCACCTTGATACCTACGCCCCGATGAGTGACGCCGATACGGATAATAATCTTGGCGGGCTGACGCTGCAGGGCATGGACGACAATGCCGCAGGCTTGGGCGTGATGCTCGAACTGGCCGAGCGGATGAAAGATATTCCCACCCAATATGGCATTCGTTTTGTTGCCACCAGCGGTGAAGAAGAGGGCAAACTCGGCGCTGAGAATCTCCTTAAGCGCATGAGCGCTGAGGAGAAGAAAAATACGCTGCTGGTGATTAACCTCGACAACCTGATCGTCGGCGACAAGCTCTATTTCAACAGTGGGCAGAGTACGCCGGGTACCGTGCGGAAACTGACACGCGACCGGGCCCTGGCGATAGCCCGCAGCCATGGTGTTTATGCCACCAGCAACCCTGGCGGTAACCCGGATTATCCACGAGGCACAGGCTGCTGCAACGACGGGGAAGTGTTCGATAAGGCGGGCATTCCGGTGCTGTACGTGGAAGCGACAAACTGGGCGCTGGGCAAAAAAGATGGCTACCAACAGCGGGCTAAATCGAAGGCCTTCCCGGACGGGACGAGCTGGCACAACGTGATGCTGGACAATCAGCAGCACATCGATCGCGCGCTGCCGCAGCGGATTGAGCACCGCAGTCGTGATGTGGTGAAGGTGATGCTGCCGCTGGTGAAAGAGCTGGCGAAAGCGGGGAAAGCCTGAGGCCGTTAAGCCCGGTGGCGGCTACGCCTTACCGGGCCTACATATGGAACGAGCCTTTGTTGGCCCGGTAAGCGCAGCGCCACCGGGCAAAAAGGTTATCACCCTTCGTGCAACCCGCACTCGCGCTTCAGCCCGAAGAATCGCGTCTCTTCTTCCGCCATTCCCGGTTCCCACTTACGCGTGGTGTGGGTATCGCCCACCGACAGATAACCCTGGTCCCACAGCGGATGGTATTTCAGCCCGTGCTTTTGCAGGTACTGATACACCGTCCGGTTATCCCAGTCGATAATCGGCAGCACTTTAAAGACCCCGCGCTGCACCGCCAGCACCGGTAAAGTTGCCCGGCTACCGGACTGCTCGCGGCGCAGACCCGCAAACCACGTCTGCGCATTAAGCTCTTTCAGCGCCCGGTTCATCGGCTCAACTTTGTTAATCTCATTGTATTTCTCAATGCCCTCAACGCCCTGCTCCCACAGCTTGCCGTAGCGCGCCTCCTGCCAGGCCGCGCTCTCCGTCGCGCGGTAAACTTTGAGGTTCAGCCCGAGCTTGTCCGTCAGCTCGTCAATGAACTGGTAGGTTTCCGGGAACAGGTAGCCGGTGTCGGTGAGGATCACCGGAATGTCCGGACGGATCTGATTCACCAGATGCAGGCTGACCGCCGCCTGAATACCAAAGCTCGACGAGAGCACATACTCTCCCGGCAGGTTTTCCAGCGCCCACGCCACGCGCCCTTCGGCGTCCAGCTTTTCAAGGTGGGCATTGGTTTCTGCCAGCGCCAGAATGCGTTCGACTTTTGGCAGGTCATTAAGGGCGTTTAGATCGAGTACGGACATAATTACCTCTCGTGTTTACTCCCAGAAATCCCTGGCGGGATCGAGCACCGGGCGAATGATGCCCGCACGCACCGTAAAGTCGCCGAAGCCTTCACCCGCTTCGCGCTCTTTCGCCCAGCGCCCGACAAGCTCGTCGATGGAATCAAGAATTTCCGGCTCGGTGATGTTCTCGCGGAACATACGCGGGATGCGCGTACCGATTCGGTTACCGCCCAGGTGCAGGTTGTAACGACCCGGCGCTTTCCCCACCAGTCCGAGTTCGGCCAGCATCGCACGACCGCAGCCGTTCGGACACCCGGTGACGCGCATAACAATATGCTCGTCCGGAATGCCGTGTTTTTCCAGAATCGCTTCCACTTTGTCGGTAAACGACGGCAGGAAACGTTCCGCTTCCGCCATCGCCAGCGGACAGGTCGGGAACGACACGCAGGCCATTGAGTTTTCGCGCTGCGGCTTCACCGCATCCATCAACCCATGTTCGCGCGCCAGCTTCTCGATCTTCGCCTTCTGGCTTTCCGGCACGCCGGCAATGATCAGGTTCTGGTTAGCGGTAATGCGGAACTCGCCCTTATGGATCTTC
This sequence comes from Enterobacter sp. BNK-22, assembly GCF_048684805.1. Lineage (NCBI taxonomy): Bacteria > Pseudomonadati > Pseudomonadota > Gammaproteobacteria > Enterobacterales > Enterobacteriaceae > Enterobacter > Enterobacter sp. BNK-22. The sequence goes on along the minus strand of NZ_JBLQTT010000001.1, from coordinate 4,533,986 downwards.
GCAATTTCCAGCAGACCGGTTTTCAGCGGACGCCCCGGATAATCCAGAATACGGCCGTTTTCGATAAACAGCGTCAGGTGCCATTTATTGTCGATACCCTTCACCCAGCCAATGCGATCGCCGCGACCGGTGAATTCGTAAGGGCGGATCGGCTCAAACTTGATGCCCGCCCGACGCTCCACTTCCGCTTTGAACGTCTTCACGCCCACGCGCTCCAGGGTGTATTTGGTTTTCGCGTTTTTACGGTCGGTACGGTTACCCCAGTCGCGCTGGGTCGTCACCACCGCTTCCGCCACGGCCAGCGTATGCTCCAGCGGCAGGAAGCCGAACTCGCTGGCGGTACGGGCGTAGGTTTTCTTGTTACCGTGTTCGATGGACAGGCCGCCGCCCACCAGCAGGTTAAAGCCAATCAGCTTGCCGTTTTCGGCAATCGCCACGAAGTTCATGTCGTTGGCGTGCAGGTCGATATCGTTCTGCGGTGGAATAACGACCGTGGTTTTAAACTTACGCGGCAGGTAGGTCTGACCGAGGATCGGCTCTTCGTCGGTGGTCGCGACTTTTTCCTGATCGAGCCAGATCTCTGCATAGGCGCGCGTGCGCGGCAGCAGGTGCTCGGAGATCTTCTTCGCCCACTCGTACGCTTCGGCGTGCAACTCGGACTCATACGGATTCGAGGTGCAGAGCACGTTACGGTTCATGTCGTTGGCGGTCGCCAGCGCGTCCAGCCCAACGGAGTGCAGCATCTGGTGCACCGGCTTGACGTTCTTCTTCAGAATGCCGTGGAACTGGAAGGTCTGACGGTTGGTCAGACGGATGCTGCCGTAGATCGTGTTTTCACCGGCAAACTTGTCGATCGCCTGCCACTGTTTGGTGGTAATCACCCCACCCGGCAGACGGCAGCGCAGCAGCATCGCGTGACGCGGCTCCAGCTTCTGCTCTGCACGCTCGGCGCGGATGTCGCGGTCGTCCTGCTGGTACATGCCGTGGAAACGGATCAGCAGGAAGTTGTCGCCTTTGAAACCGCCGGTGAGACCGTCATTCAGATCTTCAGCAATGGTGCCACGCAGATAGTTGCTTTCCAGCTTCATGCGCTCGGCGTCTGTCAGTTTACCTTCGACCACCAGTGGCCCTGGATGTTTTTCGCTCATTAGTAGACATCTCGCTGATAACGGCGCTCAACGCGCAGCTCACTTAAAAATTCGTCCGCCGCTTCGGCATCCATACCGCCGAATTCGGCAATCACTTCCAGCAAAGTCTGCTCAACGTCTTTCGCCATGCGATTGGCGTCGCCGCAGACATAAATGTGGGCACCGTCATTGATCCAGCGCCACAGTTCTGCGCCCTGTTCGCGCAGTTTGTCTTGTACGTATACTTTTTCTTTCTGGTCGCGAGACCAGGCCAGATCGATGCGGGTCAGTACGCCTTCTTTCACATAGCGCTGCCACTCGACCTGGTAGAGGAAATCTTCGGTAAAGTGCGGATTGCCAAAGAACAGCCAGTTTTTACCCGGCGCGCCGTCTGCCGCGCGCTGCTGCATGAAGGCGCGGAACGGCGCAATGCCGGTGCCCGGGCCAATCATAATGACCGGCGTTTCCGGGTTTGCCGGCAGGCGGAAGTTATCGTTGTGCTCGATAAAGACGCGCACTTCGCCCTCTTCTTCCACGCGATCCGCCAGGAAGCCTGATGCCCCGCCCGTGCGGGCGCGGCCTTCGATATCGTAACGCACCACGCCGACGGTAATATGCACTTCACTCTCCACTTCAGCCTGGGAAGAGGCGATGGAGTACAGGCGCGGGGTGAGCGGGCGCAGCAGGCCGATCAGCGCATCGGCATCCAGCTGAGCCGGAGAGAAGCGCACCATATCGACAATCGGCGTCGTCGCGGCGTAATGCTGAAGTTTCGCCTTGTCGCCCACCAGCGGCAGCAGGGATTCGCTGCGCGTCAAGGTGGCATAATTTTCGACGATATTCGGGGTGTTCACCGTCAGCTCAAAATGCCACTGCAACGCATCAGAAAGCGGCTGCGTTTTACCGTCAACGGTGACAAGCTCGTCGCCTTTCAGCCACAGCAGCTCAACCAGCTCTTTCACCAGCGCCGGATCGTTCTGATACCAGACGCCCAGCGCATCGCCAGGCTGATAGCGCAGGCCCGAGTCGCCCAGATCGATTTCGATATGGCGCACATCTTTTTCTGAATCGCGGCCGGTAATTTTCTGGTTCACCGACAGGCTCGCCGTCAGCGGCGCCTCTTTGGTGTACGGGCTGGTGTGGATGTCGTTAACTGCACCCGTCGCGGTGAACGCGGCCTGCGCCGACGTCTCTTTCGGCACGCGCGCTTTTAGCACCTCAACGATGCGGGCGCGCCATTCGGCGGCGGCGGCCTGGTATTCAACATCCGCGTCAACGCGGTCCAGCAGGCGCTCCGCGCCCAGCTCCGCCAGCTTGCTGTCGAAGTCTTTGCCGGACTGGCAGAAGAATTCATAGGAGGTGTCGCCCAGGCCAAAGACGGCAAACGCCGTGCCATCCAGCTTCGGCGCTTTTTTCGAGAACAGGAACTTATGCAGCGCCACCGCTTCTTCAGCGGGTTCACCTTCACCCTGCGTAGAGGCAACCACCACCAGCAGTTTTTCCGACGCGATTTGCTTAAATTTGTAATCCCCGGCGTTGACCAGGTTCACGTTCAGTTTCGCGGCCAGCAGGTCGTCGCGCAGTGCTTCGGCCACGCGGCGGGCATTGCCCGTCTGCGAGGCCGAAATCAGGGTAATGGCCGGAATTTCAACGGCCGTGGCCGGTGCACCCGCCACAGCGCCAGGCTGTTGATTGAGCATTCCCCAGAAATAACCGGAGACCCAGGCAAGCTGAGTGGGAGAAAAATCAGAGGTGGCAGCCTGAAGGCGCGCCAGTTGCTCCGGGTTCAGGGGAAGCAAATTTGAAGGTGGGGCCTGTGTTGTCATGCGTCGTTATGTTCCAGTAGCCAAGCGGACTTTAAGCGAATAAATCCAAACTGAAGATAAGGTTAACGGCGAGAATAATAACAATTAAAGAAGGGATGGAAATAATAAATAACCAAATGGACTAACCTGTTTTGGTTGTCATGCTTAGCGATAAAACCGATTAAATAACCTTATGAAATAAAAGAATAAATAGCAATAAACACCCTGAATACGAGGCGGTTGCCGCTCAGAGCCGTTTTAGTTAATGCTAAAAATTGTGCTTTCCGGTACTATGCGGCGGTTTTTTCCGCATTACTGAGAGCGATCATGTCCACCACACTGTTTAAAGATTTCACCTTCGAAGCCGCCCACCACCTTCCGCATGTCCCTGAAGGGCATAAATGTGGCCGTCTGCACGGGCATTCGTTCATGGTGCGTCTTGAGATCACCGGTGAAGTTGATCCGCATACCGGTTGGATCATGGATTTTGCCGAGCTGAAGGCGGCGTTTAAGCCGACCTACGATCGTCTGGATCACTACTACCTGAACGAGATCCCGGGCCTTGAAAACCCGACCAGCGAAGTGCTGGCAAAATGGATTTGGGATCAGATGAAACCGCGGGTACCGCTGCTGAGCGCGGTGATGATCAAAGAGACCTGTACCGCGGGCTGCATCTATCGCGGGAAGTGATCGTCCTCATCCTCGCAGGCGTTTAACGGCGTGAGTTCATAAAGAACGAGCGCGTTACTTTCCAGCGACTCCGTGATTTGCCAGCCGTCATAAAGCCGTTCATCGTGTACGGAAAGCGTTGGACGCGCTTTATGCGCAATCCAGTTCCACATCTCTTCGTCAGGCCCGCTTTCGCTTCGAACGCCTTCCAGCAGCGGGTAAAGCGCGCCGTTATGACGATCGAACAGATGGCGCTTGATGCGCCATCTGCCGCGCGCCCCCTGCAGCTGCAGGTGGTGGTGCTGCTGAAAACGCTGGATAAAGGCCTCTTCACTCGACAACAGCGGATTGAATACCACCACGTTGCGCAGCAGCAGTTGGTAGCCACCTTCATGACGCAGCAGTAGCACGCTCTTGTCGTTAACGAGCACCTCTCCCCGCAGACGCTGCCACAGCCAGAGTACCCAATAGATGGGCCGTGGAAGGCCGTGATTATATTGAAGCGCAAGGCTCGATGTATCGAGGGTGTTGTTCGCCCTCGCTTCCCCCTGTAAACCAGAATTTAGCCAGAAGCCCGCCAGCCAAACCTGTTCTGAAAGCCCGAGCAGGTTTTGCATCAGCAGCGCGCCGCGGAAAAACCAGCCGTTGGTCGCCCGCGTGTTGCCGGTAAGGGTATTCCATGAGAGTAACCATACCGGCAGCGTCCGCTGCCGCTGGCGAAGGGCGGCGAGGATCTGGCGGACCTTTAGCACAGGGTAATTTTCAGACGAGGAAAGATGCGCGGGATCCAGCTGCGCCAGATCGAGCAGCTCATTGGCATCGGCCGGGCACGCGAGGAAATCAGCCTGGTTCAGGATAGCTGACTGGAACAGCGCGTCACCGCCAGGCCCGGTTCCCGCGGGTAAGAAACGATGCCATACGCCAAACTTCGCCTGCGGAAGGTACGACTTGAACGCCGCTCGCTGCGTCTGCCAGGCATGCTCCTGCGTTTCCGCGTTGGCCTGCGAAGACCAGTGCATAACCGCGTGCCAGCCTGCGGTGACGTCGGGCGAAAAACGGTTAATCGATAGCTGCAAAAAACGCGTCAGCAGATCGCATCGGGTGGTGACGCCCGTGTGCAGCAGCACTGTCCAGCCCTTTTTGGCCACCCAGCTGAACACCTGCTGCAGATTGTACCAGCAGGAGTAGCCGGCCATCTCGGGATCGTCCCACCCCGTGGCGAACAGACGGCTGCTGAGAAAAGGTTCCGCGATATCAATACCCTCAATGGGGATCGCTTCATGAAGCGCCTCCAGATGCTGGCGAACATCCTCCCGCAACAAATCGTCGAGCTCGCGCAGGGTCACAACAAGCCGCGTGCGGCGCAGCGAAGCCGAGATCGGGTGAAGCTGCGCCAGATTCAGGATCCGCTCCTGACGCGGCGCGTGGGCGAGCGGAGGGGGTTCCCAGCCGTGCGCCTCAGCGCCGTTAAGCAGGCCGAAAAGCGTATCCACCGCAACGGGAAAGCGCTGCTCGTCCGCGCTCGCCCGCAGGCGGGACGCCTCTGGGCGATGGCGCCCGGCCTTGCGAAACTCGCCCGGAGACATGTTGTGATAGCGCCGGAAGCGATCGGTCATTATGCGCGTGCTGGCAAACCCGTGCTCCAGCGCAATCTGATGCAGAGGACGGCTGGTGAGACGCAGGGCGTCAGCCGCTTTTTCCAGCCGCAGGGCGGTGATGTACTGCATAAAACTGACTCCCGTCTCTTTTCGAAAGAGACGGGAGAGCCACGCTTCTGAGACGAACTCACTCTCTGCGATTTCGGCCAGCGTAATGCGGCGGGTGTAGCTGGCGTCGATCCGCTCCAGAACACGGGCGATGCGCTTGCTTACGTTCGCGTGCTGGTGCCGGGGTTTCTGGCGGGTGGGCTGCTGAAAGCGACCGGTTAGCAGCAACAGGATCTCGCTCAGCCAGCGATTCGCCTCCAGCCGATAGCGGCGCGGATCGTTCACCAGCGTCACCACCAGAAGCTGGCGCAGCAGGTGCCGAAGCGCGTCGCACTGCGGCAAGCTCGCGCCGGGCTCCGCCGGAATCGCATAGTCATGGGCAAAAAAGTCTTCGTACAGCTGGATGACCCAGCCCCCGGAGAGGGTGACACGCAGGGTGACGTTAGCGCTCCGGCTGCTAAACCACCAGCGCTGATGGCGGTTTATTATCGCAAGACCGTTTGTCTGCATCGTTTCTGGCCCCGCGTCGGCGTGCAGCTCCCCCTCACCCTCCAGCACCCAGAGTATCGTCAGCGAATCACCTTCATCCTGCGCATAGCGTCGGATGTCCTCAACGGTTACCGCAAACTCACTTTTACGCTGCTTCATTTGCTGCTCCTGCCAGGACAAATAATGACATCCTCTTTTTTGTCATAACTGAATCGTATGAAAAACAATCAGAAAAAAGGCGTCGATTCACAACAAAAAAGGGCGTTTTCCGGCAATGCGATCGACATAAACTCGAAACTAACACCATTTGGCAGGAAAAGGATAACAAAAATGACACATCCAATTGTTGACGCGCTGCGAGGCTCCGAGGCTCAGTTCACTGAATTACGACGCGAATTTCACCGGCATCCCGAAATCGGCTTCGAGGAGCATAAAACCAGCGACCGCGTCGCGGCACTCCTGAAGCAATGGGGCTATGAGGTCCATCGGGGAATGGCCAAAACCGGCGTGGTCGGCACCCTGAAGGTGGGCAACGGCAGCAAACGTCTGGGCCTGCGCGCCGACATGGACGCACTGCCGATGCAGGAAAATAGCGGCAAAGCGTGGAGCAGCACGGTTGAAGGTAAATTTCACGGCTGCGGACACGATGGGCACACCACTACCCTGCTTTATGCCGCAGAGTATCTGGCCCGTACCCGCAACTTTAGCGGCACGCTGCATCTGATTTTTCAGCCAGCCGAAGAGCTGCTGTATGGCGGGCGCGTCATGGTTGAAGACGGCCTGTTTGAACAATTCCCCTGCGACCATATTTTTGGGCTGCATAACATGCCCTCCCAGCCGCTTGGGAAAATTGGCCTGCGCGATGGCGCCATGATGGCCTCCTCTGACACCATACATATTGAAGTGAACGGCGTAGGGGGACACGGCGCCGTTCCGGAACACACCGTTGATGCTACGCTGGTTGCCTGTCACATCACCCTCGCCCTGCAGTCGATTGTGTCGAGGAATATCACCCCATTCCAGCCGGTCGTCGTGACCGTGGGCAGCATCCAGGCGGGACATGCCCCGAATATTATCAACGATAAGGTATTAATGAAGCTGACCGTGCGCACGCTGGATGAAGCGGTGCGTCAAACCGTCCTGCAGCGGATCCACGACATTGCCGTGGCGCAGGCTGAGAGCTTCAACGCCACGGCCACGATTCGTCACGTGAATGGCAGCCCGGTGCTGCGCAATAGCCCGCAGGCCAATGACATGGTGCGCACGGTGGCGACTGACCTGTTCGGTCAGGATGCCGTTGCATCGGTCAATGCGTTTATGGGAAGCGAGGATTTTGCGTTCATGCTCGAAAAAAATCCTCAAGGCTGCTACTTCACTCTCGGTGCCGGAGATGAGCCGGACCGCTGTATGGTGCATAACCCAGGCTACGACTTTAACGACAAGCTCCTGCTGACCGGGGCGGCGCTCTGGACTGCGTTAACCGAACACTATCTGCGCTGATTCGCGCCAATCTGAGGGCTGCACGATGAGTACCGTTCCACTGACAGACACAACGTCCTACGCAGGTAACGATCGGCTGTTGGCCGGTATTGTGATGAGCGTCCTGACATTCTGGTTATTTGCGCAGTCTGTGATTAACGTTGTGCCGGCAATGAAAAACAGCCTCGCAATCTCTCTTGAAACCCTTACGCTGGCGGTCAGCCTCAGTGCGCTATTCAGCGGCTGTTTTGTCGTTGCCTGCGGAGGATTTGCCGATAAGTTTGGCCGCGTGCGCATGACGTACATTGGCCTGATGCTGAGCATCATCGGCAGTGCCTTACTCTTCGTATCGTGGGAGCCCGTTCTGTTTTTGCTGGGGAGAGCGATACAAGGTCTGTCAGCGGCCTGCATCATGCCCGCCACGCTGGCGCTGATTAAAACCTGGTATCAAGGCAACGCTCGCCAGCGGGCAATCAGCTTTTGGGTCATCGGCTCATGGGGCGGCAGCGGCCTGAGCTCATTTGTCGGCGGTGCCATCGCCACCTCGCTCGGCTGGCGCTGGATCTTTATTTTTTCCATGCTGGTGGCGGCGGTGGCACTCCTGCTGATTCGCGGTACCCCGGAAAGCCGAAGCGACAGCGCACGTCGCCATAAGCTGGATACTAGCGGCCTGGTGAGTTTTGTCCTTATGCTGGTACTGCTGAATCTGTTTATCAGCAAAGGCCACGGTTGGGGCTGGAGCAGCGGCCTGTCATTGCTGGTGCTGGGTAGCGCCGCGCTGGCAGCGGCCTGCTTCGTGCTCACCGGGCGACGCAAGGGTGATGCGGCGCTGATTGATTTTGCCCTGTTTAAAAACCGGGCCTACAGCGCCTCGGTATTCTCTAACTTTTTGCTCAACGGCTGCATTGGTACCATGATGATTGCCAGCATCTGGCTGCAACAAGGCCACCGTCTGTCACCACTGCAAACCGGCATGATGACGTTGGGGTATCTGATTACCGTGCTGGCGATGATCCGGGTGGGGGAAAAGCTGCTTCAGCGCTACGGCGCGCGCCTGCCGATGATGACCGGGCCGCTGCTGACCGCAACGGGCATCACGCTTATCTCCTGCACGTTTTTAAGCAAGGAGATCTACATCATCACCGTCTTTCTCAGTAACATTTTATTTGGGCTGGGGCTGGGATGTTACGCTACGCCGTCAACGGATACGGCGGTGATGAACGCGCCAGAAAACAAAGTCGGGGTGGCCTCTGGGGTGTACAAAATGGGCAGTTCGCTGGGGGGAGCGATGGGGATCGCGGTTACCGCGTCGCTCTATGCGCTGCTGCTGCCGCTGGGCATGGCCAGCGCCGCACAGTATGCGCTTCTTTTTAACAGCGCGATGTGTCTCGCTTCGGTGGGAGTGACCTGGGCGTTACTCCCTTCAGGTCGGGCCCCGCGATAGGCGGGGCCACGAAAGGGTCAGGCAATATTCAGATATTTGTGCGTCTGCATCGACAGACGCCAGTTGCGCGCAATACAGGTTTCAATGCACAGGCGCGTTGCATCGTCTTTCTGGCTGATAGGCTGCAGGGCAATCACCCGCTGCTTTTCATCCGTCAGGGTGGCCAGCAGTTCATCCAGCGCTTCGATATCTCGCACGCGCCCTACCGGGTGCTTAATCTCATCCGCGCGCTCCAGCGCCTGAGACAGCACGTCGTACCCGCCGCGCATATTCACTTTTGGCGATACCGTCACCCAGGTGGTGTGCGAGCAACGCACTTCATGGGTGCCGCTGGTTTCGATCTGGCAGCTGTAGCCGTTCTTTTCGAGCAACTCGGTCAGCGGGGTCAGATCGTGGATGCAGGGTTCACCGCCGGTGATCACGACGTGACGGGCCGTCCAGCCCTGACGGCCAATAATGGCCAGCAGATCTTCGGCACTGCCCGCGCCCCACTTATCGCTCTCTTTGGTTTTCGCCAGAATGCTAAACAGCGACACTTCCCGATCTGCGAGCTTATCCCACGTATGTTTGGTGTCACACCAGGCACAGCCAACCGGGCATCCCTGTAAACGAATGAAAATAGCGGGAACGCCGGTAAAGTAACCCTCGCCTTGCAGGGTCTGGAACATCTCGTTAATCGGGTACTGCATAGTCATCTCAGTAAAGGGGATAAACGATAAGTATCGCAGATCCCCGCCGGATGGTCATGCTCCATCGGTGCTTTACGCGCCAATCGCCGCCATAAACCGTTCCGTGATTTGCTGTGGACGGGTGATCGCGCCGCCGACCACCACCGTATGCGCGCCCAGCGCCAGGCACCTGGCCGCACGTTCAGGCGTATCCACGTTGCCTTCGGCAACCACGGGCACCGTCACGGCCGCCAGCACCGCTTTCAGGAACGCGCAGTCGTTGTCAGGCAATACATGGCCCGCGGTTTCCGCCGTGTAGCCGTAAAGCGTGGTGCCGACGCAGTCGAAGCCCAGCGCCTGCGCCGTCACGGCTTCGTCCACGGAGGAGATATCCGCCATCAGCAGCACCGCGGGATAGCGAGAGCGGATGCGCGAGACCAGCGTTTCCAGGGATTCTCCGCAGGGACGCTCCCGCGCCGTCGCATCAAGCGCAATCATGTCCGGCGAGACGCGCATGAGCTCATCCACCTCTTTCATTGTCGCGGTGATAAACACCTCACTTTCGGGATAATCCCGTTTGATGATGCCGATGACCGGCAAAGACACCTGCTGCTTTATGGCCTCAATATCCGCCACGCTGTTGGCGCGAATAGCCGCGGCCCCGCCCTGTGCCGCCGCCAGCGCCATTCTCGACATAATAAACGGGCTGTGCAGCGGTTCATTTTCCAGCGCCTGACAGGAGACGACCAGTTTTCCCTTCAGGGTATCCAGTACAGTTTTCATTACGATAAGATCTCTTCCACTTCGTTTTTGATAATCGTGACGTGCGGGCCATAGATGACCTGAACGCCGTTGCCGCGCACGATAACGCCGCGCGCCCCGGTGGCTTTCAGCGCCGCGTCATTCACTTTGCTGCCGTCTTTAACCGTCACGCGAAGACGCGTGGCGCAGCAGTCCACCTCGTCCAGATTGTCTTTTCCGCCTAGTCCGGCGATCACCGCAGCAGCGCGTTCGTTTTGCGGCAGACTGACTTCGTCAGCCATCGCCTCCTTTTCCCGACCCGGCGTCGCGAAATCAAAGCGGTTAATCAGATAGCGGAAGGTAAAGTAGTACAGGAAGAACCACGGTACGCCGACCAGCGGAACGAACATCCAGTTGGTTTTGGCCTCTCCCTGCAAAATGCCGAACAGCACGAAGTCGATGAAACCGCCGGAGAAGGTTTGCCCGATGGTGATATGCAGCATGTGCGCGAGCATGAATGCCAGCCCGTCAAACAGCGCATGGATGACGTAGAGTACCGGCGCAATAAACAGGAACGAGAATTCGATAGGCTCGGTAATCCCCGTCAGGAACGAGGTTAACGCCGCAGAAAGCAGCAGTCCGGCAACGCGTTTTTTGTTCTCGGGTTTTGCCGTGTGGTACATCGCCAGGCACGCCCCGAGCAGGCCAAACATCATCGTAATAAAGCGCCCGGACATGAAGCGTGACGTACCCTCATAGAAATGTTGCGTGTTCGGGTCAGCCAGCTGAGCGAAGAAGATCCGCTGCGTGCCTTCCACGAGGTGTCCGTTGACGATTTCACTCCCGCCAAGCGCGGTGGTCCAGAAAGGCAGATAGAAGATGTGGTGCAGACCGAACGGGCCCAGCATGCGGAGAATAAAGCCGTACAGCAGGGTGCCCAGATAGCCGGTCGCATCCACCAGCCCGCCCAGACCAAAAATCAGCTTCTGGAAATGCGGCCAGACCACGGTCATGAGCGCACCGACGAGTATCGCCGCCAGCGAGCTGATAATAGGAACAAAGCGCGAGCCGCCAAAAAAGCCCAGAAACTGCGGAAGCGCAATTTTATTAAACCGATGATGGAGCGCGCAGGTCACCAGCCCAATCACCACGCCGCCAAACACGCCGGTTTCCAGCGTCTGAATACCCAGCGTCATGCCCTGCCCCACGGCCCCCGGGTTCTCATGCGCCAGTTTGCCGGTGAGGATCAGCAGCGCGTTGATGGTGGCATTCATCACCAGAAACGCGAGTAACGCCGCCAGACCCGCCGTGCCCTTATCGCTTTTTGCCAGCCCGACGGCCACCCCAACGGCAAACAACACCGAGAGGTTCGCAAACACGATGGATCCTGCGCTGCTCATGATGGTGAAAATGGCCTGCAGCCAGCTCACGTCTAAAAACGGATAGGCTGCCAGCGTGTTGGGATTCGATAGCGCGCCGCCTATCCCCAGCAGCAGACCCGCCGCAGGCAACACGGCAATCGGCAACATAAAGGATTTGCCAAAGCGCTGCGCTTTTTCAAACCATCCTCCTGAAGAAGCCCCACTGAATATTTGCATCATTTTTTCATCCCCCCATTAAACGATGAAAATTTTTACCACATAAATGTTTAATAGTGAAAATTATCATCACAAACCAGGACGACGATCATACTTTTTCAAAATGACTGGCATCTTTCCCCCGCTTTCCGCCACACTAGTCGCAGAGAAACGCATTAAGGATCGAGCATGTCAGACCATGAAAACCTGCTGCTGAAGCTACGCCAGGAGGCTTCCGGGTACAGCCCAACACAACAAAAACTCGGTGAGTTTGTCCTCAGCGATCCAGCCCGGGTGCTCTACCTGACGATCACCGAGCTGGCGCGCGAGAGCCACACCAGCGAGGCCAGCGTCACGCGTCTTTGCCGGACGCTGGGCTGCAAGGGCTATAACGAATTTAAAATGGCGCTTGCGCTGGATATTCAGCAGGGTCAGCCCGCGCGTCAGGCGGGGGATGAGATTGATAACGTGGTGGATGAGTCGGTGCAGGCATTGCAGGATACCGCCAGGCTTCTTGACCGCGCGCTGCTTGAAAAGGCCGCGCTGGCGCTGCATCAGGCGCAGTCGGTGCAGATTTATGGCGTTGCGGCCAGCGCGATCCTCGGGGAGTATCTCCACTACAAGCTGTTGCGTCTGGGGAAACCCGCACAGCTGTTTAGCGATATGCACCGCGCGGCCATGAATGCGACAACGCTTTCAAAAGAGACCCTGGTGGTGGCTATCTCCAGCTCGGGTTCAACGCGGGATTTACTCCACGTGGTGAAGCTTGCCCGCAAACGTGGCGTTAAGGTACTGGCTCTCAGCAATACGCCCCGCAGCCCGCTGGCGTCCCTGAGCGACATGCAGCTGGTGGCCGCCAAGCCAGAGGGGCCGCTTAGCGCGGGCGCGCTCAATGCTAAGGTTGGGGTCATGCTGCTGGTCGAGCTGCTGACTACGTCCCTGATTGCGCTGGATGGTCATTACGGCGACGTTAGCCAGCAAACAGCCAGCGCCACGCTTCCCCTTTTACTCTGAAAATCATTCGCAGGCTAAATAAAACAGCCTGCGTCTTGTGTCGTCTGATTTACGTTAAGGGGGGGTAAATCATTTATCTGGTAAATGTTTGGTGTAACAAAGTATTATATTTATTACATTTTGAATTAAGCTAACCACCTGGTGGCCAAGCCATAAAAAACATTAAAATCAATATCTTAAAATATTAATTTTAATAAATTGAATTTTTACCCAACCTATAATGTCCAATATCTCCACCTGATTTTCTTTCCTTAAAATAAGCTTAAGACGCCATTGATTTCGGCGTTTTATTATTTAAATGCCGTTTACTTTTGCCCGCCTACAATCCGCCTCATCAATCATAATGAGACGGTATTAATGAAGATGTTATTGATTACAGGCGTGACCGGATTTCTGGGTGGTGCAGTACTGGAAAAAATCCTGACCAACGATCAACCCGTAAAACTGCTTTTGCTCGCGCGTGCCAGCGATCCGCAGAGCGGGCTGGAGCGTGTGCTGGAGAACATGCGCAAGTTCAACGTTCCTGAGGACAAACTGGCCTCTCTGAATGTGGATAATATCCTGATTGGCGACCTCAGCCAGCCTGAAGCCTTCCTGAACGATCCCCGTCTGGATCGGGTCACGCATGTCGTGAACTGTGCGGCTGTCGCCTCATTTGGTAACAACCCGCTCATCTGGAAGGTCAACGTTGAAGGAACGCTGGCGCTGGCGCGCCGTATGGAGCAGGTCTCAGGACTGCAGCGTTTCCTCCACGTAGGCACGGCAATGTCATGCACACCGGAGCAGGATTCCCTGGTCGCCGAAAGCGCGGAATTCAGAGAGAATGCTGAACACCTGGTGGAATACACTTATTCGAAGTCAACCATCGAACAGCTGATGCGCCAGGAATGTCCGAACCTGCCGCTGCTCATCGCGCGTCCGTCCATCGTTGTCGGCCATACCCGCCACGGCTGCACGCCGTCGAGCAGCATTTTCTGGGTCTTTAGCATGGGCCTGATGCTGCAGAAGTTTATGTGCTCCATGGAAGACAGGATCGACGTTGTTCCGGTGGATTATTGCGCCGACGCGCTGTTAATGCTGCTGAACAGCAACGCGCGTCCGGGGGAAGTGGTACACATTTCTGCCGGTGAAGAGAACAGCGTTCGCTTTGCGGATATCGATCAGGCGATGGCGCAGGCGCTGGAGAAAGCCCCCGTCGGGGATAAATATGCGCAGGTTAGCTACGAAACGCTGGTCAGAATGCGCCGCGAGTTGAAAACGATTTTTGGCCCGTGCAACGAACGTCTGATGCTAAAAGCCATGCGGTTATACGGTGCGTTTGCCACGCTTAACGTGCGCTTCAGCAACGATAAGCTGCTGAGCATGGGGATGCCGAAGCCACCCCGGTTTACGGATTATATCGCCCGCTGCGTGCAAACCACCCAGGGGCTGACCATTCCGGAGCAAATGGCGGTCGATTTTAAATAGCCAAAAAAATGCCAGTCATTCGACTGGCATTTTCATTTTAAGGCTTAGGCGATTATGCCTGGCCTTTGATCTCTTTACGACCGTTGTATGGTGCTTTTTCGCCCAGCGCTTCTTCGATACGAATCAGCTGGTTGTATTTAGCAACACGGTCAGAACGGCTCATAGAACCGGTTTTGATCTGGCCTGCAGCGGTACCCACAGCCAGGTCAGCAATGGTAGCGTCTTCAGTTTCGCCAGAACGGTGAGAGATAACCGCGGTGTAGCCAGCGTCTTTCGCCATTTTGATCGCAGCCAGCGTTTCGGTCAGGGAACCGATCTGGTTGAATTTGATCAGGATGGAGTTAACGATGCCTTTCTCGATGCCTTCTTTCAGGATCTTGGTGTTGGTTACGAACAGGTCGTCACCCACCAGCTGGATTTTGTCGCCCAGTACTTTAGTCTGGTATGCGAAGCCAGCCCAGTCAGACTCGTCCAGACCGTCTTCGATAGACACGATTGGGTACTGTTTGGTCAGGTCTTCCAGGAAGTGAGTGAACTCTTCGGAGGTGAACGCTTTGTTGCCTTCGCCAGCCAGAACGTATTTACCGTCTTTGTAGAATTCAGATGCTGCACAGTCCATCGCCAGGGTGATGTCTTTGCCCAGCTCGTAGCCAGCAGCTTTTACTGCTTCTGCGATAACAGCCAGAGCTTCTGCGTTAGAACCCAGGTTTGGCGCATAGCCACCTTCGTCACCAACAGCCGTGTTCATGCCTTTAGCTTTCAGAACTTTAGCCAGGTTGTGGAACACTTCAGAACCCATACGTACCGCTTCTTTCAGGGATTTCGCGCCAACTGGCTGAATCATGAATTCCTGAATATCAACGTTGTTGTCTGCGTGCTCACCACCGTTGATGATGTTCATCATTGGTACAGGCATAGAGTATTTGCCTGGGGTGCCGTTCAGTTCAGCGATGTGCTCGAACAGTGGCATACCTTTCGCAGCCGCAGCCGCTTTGGCGTTTGCCAGAGAAACAGCCAGGATTGCGTTCGCACCGAAG
This sequence comes from Enterobacter sp. BNK-22, assembly GCF_048684805.1. Classification (NCBI taxonomy): domain Bacteria; kingdom Pseudomonadati; phylum Pseudomonadota; class Gammaproteobacteria; order Enterobacterales; family Enterobacteriaceae; genus Enterobacter; species Enterobacter sp. BNK-22. Next base: position 4,518,763 of record NZ_JBLQTT010000001.1, on the reverse strand, counting down.
TTAGATTTGTTTTCAGTACCGTCCAGATCGATCATGATCTTGTCGATGCCAGCCTGGTCTTTGGCGTCTTTGCCAATGATTGCCTGAGCAATAGGACCGTTTACAGCGCCAACCGCTTTCAGTACGCCTTTACCCAGGAAGCGAGATTTGTCGCCATCGCGCAGTTCCAGCGCTTCGCGGGAACCGGTAGAAGCACCTGATGGAGCAGCAGCCATACCAACGAAACCACCTTCCAGGTGAACTTCGGCTTCAACGGTCGGGTTACCACGGGAGTCGATGATTTCACGACCGATGACTTTAACGATTTTGGACATTAGATTTTCCTCAGTACAAGTTAAACTAAAACTCCAGACAAACAACGCGTACCAAAGGTACGCGTTGCCGTTCTAACTTTTTTTACTTCGCCTGACGCTTCTGGTAGTCGCTGGCGGCCTTAACAAAGCCTGCAAACAGCGGATGCCCGTCACGTGGCGTTGAAGTAAATTCCGGGTGGAACTGGCAGGCGACAAACCACGGATGGTTTGGCACTTCAATGATCTCGACTAACTGATCATCCCCGGAGCGTCCCGCAACACGCAGGCCCGCGGCTTCAATAGGTTTCAACAACATGTTGTTGACTTCATAGCGGTGACGATGGCGCTCGGTAATGACCGGCTCGCCATACAGCTTGCGAACCACGCTATCGTCAGTCAGCTGGCAGGCCTGTGCGCCAAGACGCATGGTGCCACCCAGATCGCTCTTCTCGGTACGGACTTCGACGTTACCTTCTTCGTCACGCCATTCGGTGATAAGCGCCACAACAGGGTACTTACAGTCTGGCACAAATTCCGTAGAGTTCGCGTTTTCCATTCCCGCTACGTTGCGCGCAAATTCGATCAGCGCAACCTGCATACCCAGACAGATGCCGAGGTATGGAATATTGTTTTCACGCGCATAGCGCGCGGTGGCGATCTTGCCTTCTACACCACGGTAGCCGAAACCGCCAGGGATAAGAATAGCATCCAGATCTTTCAGGATTTCAACGCCACGCGTTTCAACATCCTGCGAATCAATCAGCTTGATGTTCACGGAGACACGGTTCTTCAGACCACCGTGTTTCAGCGCTTCGATCACGGACTTGTAGGCATCCGGCAGCTCAATGTACTTGCCGACCATACCGATAGTCACTTCGCCTGCCGGATTGGCTTCTTCGTAAATAACCTGTTCCCATTCAGACAGGTTAGCTTCCGGACAGTTCAAGCTGAATCGTTTACAAATATAATCGTCCAGGCCCTGAGATTTCAACAGGCCCGGGATTTTATAAATGGAATCGACATCTTTCATTGAAATAACGGCTTTTTCAGGCACGTTACAGAACAATGCAATTTTCGCACGTTCGTTCGCCGGCACCGCACGATCGGAACGGCAAACCAGGATGTCTGGCTGAATACCAATGGAGAGCAGCTCTTTAACAGAGTGCTGAGTCGGTTTGGTTTTCACTTCACCTGCGGCGGCCATGTACGGCACCAGCGTCAGGTGCATGAACAGCGCGTGTTCACGGCCAATGTCTACCGCCAGCTGACGAATCGCTTCCAGGAATGGCAGGGATTCGATATCACCCACGGTACCGCCGATTTCAACCAGCACCACGTCGTGGCCTTCGCCACCCGCAACAATGCGTTCTTTGATGGCGTTAGTGATGTGCGGGATAACCTGAACGGTGGCACCCAGATAATCACCACGGCGCTCTTTACGCAGAACGTCGGAGTAAATGCGGCCGGTCGTGAAGTTGTTACGACGGGTCATTTTGGTGCGGATGAAACGCTCGTAGTGGCCAAGATCCAGATCGGTTTCAGCGCCGTCTTCAGTAACGAACACTTCCCCGTGTTGGATTGGGCTCATGGTGCCCGGATCGACGTTGATGTACGGATCCAGTTTCATCATGGTCACATTGAGGCCACGGGCTTCAAGAATGGCTGCGAGGGAGGCTGCGGCAATGCCTTTACCCAGAGAGGATACGACCCCGCCGGTCACAAAAATATAGTTCGTTGTCATGCTGAACCTGAGAAGTTAGGGTGAAACGATGGAATAACCAGGACGGGAAAGTAGTATACCCGAACACGGCGAGCGCCACAAACTTTCATTCTCCGTCTCCATTCCAGGCCATGACAAACATAAGGAGTGAGAAAATAGCCCCTTTTGGGTAAATGTTTTTGACGCAAATCAAGCGCTTGTCATTTAAAAAATCACACAAATTGCGCTTGATCGCAAAATTTCGTTAGAGATCAGATTCCTGGCGCTTTACTTCCTGCCAGACTTCTTCCATCGCGTCGAGGTCAATACCGGTCATTTCCAGGCCTCGCGAGGCGACAATCCGCTCTACTTCGCGAAAGCGGCGTTCGAATTTCAGGTTGGCTTTTTGCAGTGCCGTTTCCGCTTTTACACCCAGGTGGCGAGAAAGGTTGACGGTCGCAAACAGCAGATCGCCCATCTCTTCCTCAAGCTTTGCTTCATCCACCACCGCCTGCTGCGCTTCGTGCATGACCTCGTCAATCTCTTCGTGCACTTTATCCAGCACCGGGCCGAGGGAGGTCCAGTCAAACCCCACCGCGGAGCAGCGTTTCTGGATTTTGTGCGCGCGCATCAGCGCGGGCAGGCTCAGCGGGATATCATCCAGCGCGGAGTGCTGGGATTTTTCTGCCCGCTCTGCACTTTTGATCTGCTCCCAGCGGGCCAGCACTTCGGTGCTGTTTTCTGCGGTGGCGTCACCAAAAATATGGGGATGACGGCGCTCAAGCTTGTCGCTGATGGCAGCGCAAATATCGTCAAAGTTAAAGCGCCCTTCTTCCTGCGCCATCTGCGCGTAGAACACCACCTGGAACAGCAGATCGCCCAGCTCGCCGCGCAGGTCGTCAAAATCTTCACGGGAAATGGCGTCCAGCACCTCGTAGGTCTCTTCAAGGGTGTACGGGGCGATGGTGGCGAAAGTCTGCTCTTTGTCCCACGGGCAGCCGTTTTCCGGGTCGCGCAGGCGCTTCATGATGCCGAGCAGGCGGTCGATTTGAGTCATAGTTCTGTCCTGATGAAAAAATGCCGGGGGGCGGCGTTGCCTTACCCGGCCTACGGAAGAGGATGTTTAGCCGCCGTGCAGACGACGCGCGTCAATCACATCCGGCACCTGGTTCAGCTTGCCAAGCACGCGGCCCAGCACCTGCAGGTTGTAGATTTCGATGGTCATATCGATGGTGGCAAGCTGCTCGCGGGTATCGCTGCGGCTGGCGACGCCCAGCACGTTGACCTTCTCGTTGGCGAGAATGGTCGTAATGTCGCGCAGCAGGCCGCTGCGGTCGTTGGCGGTAACACGCACCACCAGCGAGTAGCCAGCGGAATAGCTTTCCCCCCAGACCGCTTCCACGATGCGCTCCGGCGCATGGGACTGAAGCTCGGCAAGCTGGTCGCAGTCGGAACGGTGAATCGAAATTCCGCGCCCCTGGGTGATAAAGCCGACGATATCATCCCCTGGGATTGGCTGGCAGCAGCGGGCGATGTGGTGCATCAGGTTACCGACACCTTCGACCACCACGCGGCCGTTGTCCTTGCTGCGCTGCTGCGGCGCGTAGGTTTTCTGCTGCAGCTGCTTCAGCGCCGCCGCGTCCTGCTCTTCCGCGCTTGGCTTATTGAACTGCGCCTGCAGGAAGTTCACCATCTGATTCAGACGAATATCACCGCCGCCAATGGCCGCTAACAGCTCATCAAGCTCGTTGAAGTTGTAGCGCGGCAGCAGGAATTTCTCCGCCTCTTTCAGGCTGATTCCGATATGCTCCAGCTCGTCGTCGAGGATCTGACGACCGGCAAGGATATTCTTGTCACGATCCTGTTTACGGAACCAGGCGTGAATTTTCGAGCGTCCGCGGCTGGTGGTGACATACCCCAGGTTCGGGTTAAGCCAGTCCCGGCTCGGGTTCGGCTGCTTCTGGGTAATGATTTCAATCTGGTCACCCATCTGCAGCTGATAGGTGAACGGTACGATACGCCCGCCAATTTTCGCCCCGATGCAGCGGTGCCCCACATCGCTATGGATGTGGTAGGCAAAATCGAGCGGCGTAGAGCCGGCCGGCAGGTCAACAACGTCCCCTTTCGGCGTAAAGACATACACCCGATCGTCAAAGACCTGGCTGCGCACTTCGTCGAGCATCTCGCCGGAATCGGCCATCTCTTCCTGCCACGCAATCAGCTTACGCAGCCAGGCAATGCGGTCTTCGTGGCCTGAACGCGCCCCGCCGGACGTGCCTTCTTTGTATTTCCAGTGCGCGGCAACGCCCAGTTCGGCATCTTCATGCATCTGTTTGGTGCGGATTTGAATCTCGACCGTTTTACCACCCGGGCCAAGCACCACGGTATGGATAGATTGATAGCCGTTCGGTTTGGGGTTGGCGACATAGTCATCGAACTCATCCGGCAGATGACGGAAGTGAGTGTGTACTATCCCCAGCGCGGCGTAGCAGTCCTGCAGACGCTCCGCCACGATACGCACGGCGCGCACGTCAAACAGCTCGTCAAAGGCGAGGTGTTTCTTCTGCATTTTGCGCCAGATGCTGTAGATGTGTTTTGGTCGACCGTAGACTTCGGCGCGCACGTTCTCTTCTTTCATCGCCTGACGCAGGCCGCCGACAAACTCCTCAATATAGTGCTCGCGATCGATACGGCGCTCGTGCAGGAGTTTGGCAATCCGTTTATATTCCGCCGGGTGCAGATAGCGGAAGCAGTAATCTTCCAGCTCCCATTTCAGCTGACCAATCCCTAAGCGGTTCGCCAGCGGCGCATAGATGTTTGTACACTCTTTGGCGGCCAGCACGCGCTCGTCTTCCGGCGCATCCTTCACCTCTCGCAGGTGGGCAATACGCTCGGCCAGCTTGATGACCACGCAGCGGAAATCATCCACCATGGCCAGCAGCATCCGGCGAACGTTATCGACCTGCTCTGAGGAGACGGAATCGGTGTGCGCGGCTTTAAGCTGGCGGATAGCCGCCATATCGCGTACGCCGTGGATCAGCGCGACGACGGATTTCCCGACGCTGTCGCGCAGCACGTCTTCGCTGACCACGTCCGCATCCGCAAGGGGGAACAGCAGCGCGGCCTGCAGCGTTTCGATGTCCATGTTCAGCATGGACAGGATTTCAACCATCTCCACGCCGCGCCACAGGAGAAGATCGGCGTCGGGATGCCCCTGCGTGGTGCGCAGACAATAGGCCCAGGTTTCGGTTAAGCGTTCACACGACTGCTGGCTGGAAATTCCCAGACTTGCGATCCATTTTTGTGGGTCAAACTCCCCAGCTTTATTGAGATGTGCACTTCTTACCGCAACCATTGTCCTCTCCTTTAGGGACCAGGGCCTGTCGAAGTCGACAAGCCAAACAAATTAGATGTGCTCGAACAACACCATCGATTCCAGATGCCCAGTGTGCGGGAACATGTCCAGCATTGCCAGACGCTGAATCTGGTAACCCGCGCTGAGTAATGCCTCGCTGTCCCGGGCAAGGGTTGCCGGGTTACAGGAAACATAGACCACACGCTTCGGCGCGAGTTTAATAATATGTGCCATCACGCCCGGGGCACCGGCACGTGCCGGGTCGAGCAAAATTTTATCGAAGCCCTGCTTTGCCCACGGCTGTTGGGTGACATCTTCCTCAAGATTTTGATGAAAGAATGTCACATTTTGCAAGCCGTTCTGCCGCGCGTTCTCCTGCCCTTTCGCCACCAGCGCCTCAACGCCTTCCACGCCGACGACGCAGGCCGCTTCTCGCGCCAGCGGCAGCGTGAAGTTGCCCATTCCGCAGAACAGATCGAGCACCCGGTCGCTTTTCTGAACATCCAGCCACGCCAGCGCTTTCGCCACCATCTGCTGGTTAACGCCATCATTGACCTGAATGAAATCTCGCGGACTGAACGTTAAGCGTAGTCCGTTTGACGCATACCAGGGCGCCTCACCGGTAACCTGTTCAAGTATCTCGCTTTGTGGTGCAAGGAAAAGCGCCAGGTCGTGGGAATGCGAAAAGCGTTCCAGTTTTTCGCGATCTTTTTTCGACAACGGCGCGGTATGGCGCAGCACCATCAGCGGGCCATTGTTTGCCATGACCAGTTCGACATGCCCAAGATGGCGAACGCCGTCCAGCCCGGAGAGGCAGATGCGCACTTCCGGAAGCAATGCCTCAAGATGGGGCACCAAAATGGGGCACTGCTTCACGTCAACGATGTCGCTGGAGCCAGCCTTGCGAAACCCCATCTCCAGCCGCTCCGTTTTTGGCTGATAGCTGAGGCTCAGGCGCGCGCGACGACGATAGCCCCAGGGCTCATCGGCAAGGATTTCGTTAACGTCATGTTTAATCAGACGCGCCAGCGCGCGGCTTTTGCTTTTTTGCTGTAATTCTGTGCTCGCGTGCTGTTGCTGGCAGCCGCCGCACACGCCAAAATGGGGACAGCGGGGCGCCACACGCTCCGGGCTATCGTTGAGGCGACGCTTAACCTGCCCGCGCGCAAACTGGCGTTTATCTTCCGTCAGCGTAATTTCTGCTCGTTCTGCTGGCAGTAAACCTGTTATAAACAGAGCCTTACCATTGTGGCGTGCCACTCCCTGACCAAACGGATCAAGGTCCGTGGCCTCAACAGTGATGATTTGACGCGTCGTCACGCGTCGCTTTGCAGAGTAGAATTGCGCCATCGCAGAGATTTTTCTCACATAAACATAATTATCTTAATTGTCCCATAACGGAACGCCATGACCAACTACAGCCTGCGCGCGCGCATGATGATTTTGATCCTCGCCCCCACCGTTCTCATCGGTTTGCTGCTGAGTATCTTCTTTGTGGTGCACCGCTATAACGATTTGCAGCGACAGCTGGAGGATGCAGGCGCCAGCATTATCGAACCGCTTGCCGTCTCCAGCGAGTACGGCATGAACCTGCAAAACCGCGAATCCATTGGGCAGTTAATCAGCGTACTCCACCGCCGCCACTCGGACATCGTACGCGCCATTTCCGTTTACGACGAACATAACCGCCTGTTTGTCACCTCGAATTTTCATCTCGATCCGGCGGCCTTGAAGATCCCGGACGGTACGCCGTTCCCGCGTCACCTCACCGTACTGCGGCGCGGCGATATCATGATCCTGCGCACGCCGATCGTGTCGGAGAGTTATTCCCCCGATGAGTCTGCGCAGTCCGACGCCAAATCCAGCAATAATATGCTGGGATATGTGGCGCTGGAGCTGGATCTCAAGTCGGTCCGGCTACAGCAGTACAAAGAGATTTTCATCTCCGGCGTGATGATGCTGTTCTGCATCGGCATTGCGCTGATCTTCGGCTGGCGCCTGATGCGCGACGTGACGGGTCCCATCCGCAACATGGTTAACACGGTTGACCGCATTCGCCGGGGACAGCTCGACAGCCGTGTGGAAGGGTTTATGCTGGGCGAGCTGGATATGCTGAAAAACGGCATCAACTCGATGGCGATGTCGCTGGCGGCCTATCACGAAGAGATGCAGCACAACGTTGACCAGGCGACGTCCGACCTGCGCGAAACGCTGGAGCAGATGGAGATCCAAAACGTTGAGCTGGATCTGGCGAAAAAGCGCGCTCAGGAAGCGGCGCGTATCAAATCGGAATTCCTTGCCAATATGTCGCACGAGCTGCGCACGCCGCTCAATGGCGTGATCGGCTTTACCCGTCTGACCCTGAAAAGCGAGCTGAATCCTACTCAGCGGGATCACCTGCACACCATTGAACGCTCGGCCAACAACCTGCTGGCGATCATCAACGACGTGCTGGACTTCTCCAAGCTGGAAGCGGGCAAGCTGATCCTCGAGAGTATTCCCTTCCCGCTGCGCAGCACGCTCGATGAAGTGGTGACGCTGCTCGCGCACTCGTCGCACGACAAAGGCCTTGAGCTGACGCTTAATATTAAAAACGACGTGCCGGATAACGTCATTGGCGATCCGCTGCGCCTGCAGCAGGTCATTACCAACCTTGTCGGGAATGCCATTAAATTCACCGAAAGCGGTAATATCGACGTCCTGGTAGAGAAACGCTCGATCAGCAGCAATAAGGTCCAGATTGAAGTCCAGATCCGCGATACCGGCATCGGCATTCCGGAGCGCGACCAGTCGCGTCTGTTCCAGGCGTTCCGTCAGGCGGATGCCAGCATCTCCCGCCGTCATGGCGGCACCGGTCTGGGGCTGGTGATCACCCAGCGTCTGGTGAACGAGATGGGCGGCGATATCTCTTTCCACAGCCAGCCAAATCGCGGTTCAACCTTCTGGTTCCATATTAATCTGGACCTCAATCCGAACGTGCTGACCGATGGCCCGGTGACGGACTGCCTGAAAGGCAAGCGTCTGGCCTACGTTGAACCTAACGCTGCGGCGGCGCAGTGTGCGCTCGACATCTTAAGCACCACGCCGCTGGAGGTGGTCTACAGCCCAACCTTCTCCGCTCTGGCCGTTGAGCATTATGACATCCTGCTGATGGGGATCCCGGTCACCTTCACCGGCGAGCTGACCATGCAGCAGGAGCGGCTGGCGAAAGCCGCCTCGATGACCGACTACCTGCTGCTGGCGCTGCCTTGCCACGCGCAGCTGAATGCAGAAGAGTTGAAAAATGACGGGGCCGCCGCCTGCTTGCTTAAACCGCTCACTGCGACCCGCCTGCTGCCCGCGCTCACGGAATATTGCCGTCTTAGCCAGCATGCCCTTCCGCTGATTAACGATGAGCAAAAATTGCCGATGAGCGTGATGGCGGTGGATGATAATCCGGCCAACCTGAAGCTCATTGGCGCATTGCTTGAAGACCAGGTTCAGCATGTTGAACTGTGCACCAGCGGCGCGCAGGCGGTTGAACAGGCTAAGCAGATGCAGTTCGATTTAATCCTGATGGATATACAGATGCCGGGCATGGACGGCATCCGGGCCTGCGAGCTGATCCACCAACTGCCGCATCAGCAGCAAACGCCGGTTATTGCTGTCACCGCGCACGCGATGGCGGGCCAGAAGGAGAAGCTGCTGAGCGCCGGGATGAATGACTATCTGGCAAAGCCCATCGATGAAGAGAAACTTCATAGCCTGCTGTTGCGCTACAAGCCGGGTCATATTGGCGGAACGTACACGGTTTCCAGCGAGCAGGCTGAGATAAGTGTTAATCAGAACGCCACCTTTGACTGGCAGCTTGCGCTGCGCCAGGCGGCAGGTAAACCCGATCTCGCCCGTGACATGCTGCAAATGCTGGTCGCGTTTCTGCCGGAAATTCGCAATAAGGTGGAAGAGCAGCTGGTGGGTGAAAACCCGGAAGATCTGCTGGACGCAATCCACAAGCTGCACGGCAGCTGCGGGTACAGCGGCGTACCGCGGCTGAAAAACCTCTGCCAACTGCTGGAGCAGCAGCTGCGTGCGGGCACGCCGGAATCGGAGCTTGAACCGGAGTTTCTGGAGCTGCTGGATGAAATGGATAACGTGACGCGCGAAGCGATGAAGGTGCTGGGGAGCTGAGGTAAAAGCCCGGTGGCGCTACGCTTACCGGGCCTAAAGGTGCACTAACGTAGGCCGGGTAAGGCGAAGCCGCCACCCGGCAATCACAGCTAAAATGCCTGCCCCACTTTCAGCACCGCCGCGATATTTCTTGCGGCCATCCTGACGTTTTCGCCGGCATTTTCCAGCGCGTCTTCCAGCGAGCAGATGGTGTAGATCACGCTGAACACCGCATCAATGCCGTGATCGTGTACCACGCCAACGTCCGCCGTCAGGCTGCCCGCAATGCCGATAACGGGTTTGTTAAAGCGTTTCGCCACCTTCGCCACCCCCACCGGGACTTTGCCGTGGATCGTCTGGCTGTCAATGCGGCCTTCACCGGTGATCACCAAATCCGCATCGGCCACCTGGTCGGCCAGGTGTAACGCATCGGTCACGATCTCAATGCCCTGGCGCAGCTGCGCGCCGCAAAAGGCGTACAGCGCCGCGCCCATGCCCCCCGCCGCGCCGCCGCCAGCAAGGTTTAGCACATCAATATCCAGGTCCCGGGCAATCACGCTCGCATAGTGCGCAAGCGCGTTGTCCAGGGTGACGATCATCTCGGGTGTGGCCCCCTTCTGCGGGCCAAATACGGCTGACGCGCCGTCCTTCCCGGTAAGCGGATTGGTTACATCGCAGGCCACTTCAATCCGGCATTCCGCCAGACGTCTGTCCAGCCCGCTTAGGTCAATACGCGCGAGTTTTCCCAGCTCGCCCCCGCCCTGCCCAAGAGACTGTTCATTGTCGTCCAGCAGTTTCGCCCCCAGCGCCTGCACCATGCCTGCGCCGCCGTCATTGGTGGCGCTGCCGCCAATGCCAATAATGATATGCTTAACGCCCGCATCCAGCGCGTGACGAATCAGTTCGCCCGTGCCCCAGGAGGTGGTTTTCAGCGGATTACGCAGCGAAGGTGCAACCAATTCCAGGCCGCTTGCCGCCGCCATTTCAATAAAGGCGCTCTGCTTATCTCCGGACAAGCCATAGAACCCCTCCACGCGCTCGCCCAGCGGGCCGGTCACCGGAACATGCACAATGCTTCCCTGCGTTGCTGCGATCATCGCCTCAACCGTCCCTTCGCCACCGTCCGCGACCGGCAGTTTCACATAAACCGCCTCGGGAAAGATCTCGCGAAAACCACGTTCTATCGCTGTCGCAACCTCAAGCGCACTCAAACTTTCCTTATACGAGTCCGGTGCGATAACAATTTTCATAAGCCATCCTTACGCATAGTCGTTACGTTAAGCATACACCACGTAAAAGACCGCTCGTGGGAGCGGTCCCAATGCGTTTATCGTACCATGCACGGACGTTTATTGTCGAATGTCCAGTCCGGGATCAAATACTGCATCGCCATCGCATCGTCGCGCGCGCCCAGACCGTGTTTCTGATACAGCTCATAGGCCTTCATGACCTGATCCATATCCAGCTCAACCCCCAACCCCGGCGTGGAAGGCACCTGCACCATGCCACCTTTAATCTCAAACGGCTGCTTAGTCAGACGCTGATTACCTTCCTGCCAGATCCAGTGGGTGTCGATAGCCGTGATGGTGCCCGGCGCGGCGGCGGCGACGTGCGTGAACATCGCCAGAGAGATATCGAAGTGGTTGTTGGAGTGCGAACCCCAGGTCAGGCCAAACTCATGGCACATCTGCGCCACACGCACCGAGCCCTGCATCGTCCAGAAGTGCGGGTCAGCCAGCGGAATGTCGACTGACTGGAGGGATAAGGTATGCCCCATCTGACGCCAGTCGGTAGCAATCATATTGGTCGCGGTTGGCAGCCCTGTAGCGCGACGGAATTCCGCCATCACTTCACGGCCAGAGAAGCCTTGTTCAGCGCCGCATGGATCTTCCGCATACGCCAGCACGCCTTTCAGCTGCTTGCCGATCGCGATCGCTTCATCAAGCGACCAGGCACCGTTCGGATCCAGCGTCACGCGCGCCTGCGGGAAGCGTTTTGCCAGCGCGGTGATGGCTTCCGCCTCTTCTTCCCCGGCCAGCACGCCGCCCTTCAGTTTAAAATCGTTGAAGCCATATTTCTCGTAAGCGGCTTCCGCCAGGCGCACCACCGCATCAGGGGTCATTGCCTCGTCGTGGCGAAGCCGGTACCAGTCGCACTGTTCTTCGGGCTGGCTCTGGTACGGCAGTGGCGTCAGCTTGCGGTCGCCGACAAAGAACAGATAGCCCAGCATTTCCACTTCGCTGCGCTGCTGCCCCTCGCCCAGCAGCGACGCAACGTTAACGCCCAGATGCTGGCCCAGCAGATCCAGCATCGCGGCTTCAATTCCGGTCACCACGTGGATAGTGGTGCGCAGATCGAAGGTCTGCAGGCCCCGGCCCCCGGCATCGCGATCGGCAAAGGTATTGCGCACGGTGTTGAGGACATTTTTATACGCCCCCAGCGTTTTGCCCACCACCAGCGGAATGGCCTCTTCCAGGGTTTTGCGGATCTTCTCCCCGCCCGGAATTTCGCCCACGCCGGTATGGCCAGCATTGTCTTTGATAATGATAATGTTGCGGGTAAAGAACGGCGCGTGCGCGCCGCTCAGGTTCATCAGCATGCTGTCATGGCCCGCAACCGGAACGATCTGCATGGCGGTGACGACAGGGGTAGAAAAAGTACTCATCATTCAATCCTTTTATCAGTGACGTCCGAAAACAGGGCGCTTACGGTCAAATGTCCAGCCGGGAATAAGGTACTGCATCGGGCCCGCGTCGTTACGCGCGCCGCCCGGCAATTTTTTATACGCCTCATGGGCTTTCTGGATCCGATCCCAGTCCAGCTCCACGCCCAGGCCCGGCGCATCCGGTACGGCAATTTTGCCCTCTGTGATTTCCAGCGGATTTTTCGTCAGGCGGGCTTCCCCTTCCTGCCAAATCCAGTGGGTGTCGATGGCGGTCGGGTTACCCGGCGCTGCGGCGCCAACGTGGGTAAACATCGCCAGCGAAATATCAAAGTGATTGTTCGAGTGACAGCCCCAGGTGAGCCCCCAGTCATCGCACAGCTGGGCCACGCGCACTGCGCCGGAGAGCGTCCAGAAGTGCGGGTCCGCCAGCGGTATGTCGACGGCGTTCAGCATCACCGCGTGCCCCATTTCGCGCCAGTTCGTGGCGATCATATTGGTCGCCACCGGCAGCCCGGTGGCACGACGGAACTCGGCCATCACTTCACGGCCCGAGAAGCCCTGCTCCGCGCCGCAGGGGTCTTCCGCATAGGTCAGAACATCCCCCAGCCCTTTGCACAGGCTAATGGCTTCATCCAGCAGCCATGCGCCGTTCGGATCGACGGTGATCCGTGCATCCGGGAAGCGCCGTTTCAGCGCCCGGGCCGTTTCAATCTCCTGCTCGCCGGGCAGCACGCCGCCCTTCAGCTTGAAATCCTTAAAGCCGTAGCGATCCTGCGCCGCCTCGGCCAGCCGCACCACCGCGTCGCTGGAGAGCGCCTCCTGGTGGCGTAACTGATACCAGTCGTGGTCGCCCGCGGTTCGGGCCAGATAGGGGAGGTCGGTTTTATTGCGATCGCCAACGTAGAACAGATAGCCCAGCACGGTGACTGCATCGCGCTGTTTGCCGGGCCCCAGCAGTTCACAGACCGGGACATTGAGCGCCTTCCCCAGTAAATCAAGCAGAGCCGCTTCCAGGGCGGCAACCGCGTTGACGCGCAGTTCAAACGTCCAGGCACCTTTTCCGAACGTCTCAAAGTCTGCCGACTGATTGCCCTTATGCACCCGCTGAACCACCTTGTTCAGGCGGGCAATCTCCTGCCCCACGACCTGCGGAATGGCATCGACCAGCGTCTGGTAAATCACCTCTCCGCCTGGCGCCTCGCCCACGCCGGTATTTCCTGCGCTGTCTTTCAGCACGACGATATTACGGGTAAACCAGGCGTTATGCGCACCGCCAATATTGAGCAGCATGCTGTCCTGCCCGGCCACCGGGATGACCTTCATCTCCGTGATGGTTGGGCTCGATTGCGTTGTCATCAGCCACGCTCCGCAACAGGTTTAAGTTCGACGCGTTTGATATCCCCCACCAGCACCAGGTAACTCAGGACCGCCACCAGCGCATGCACACCCACGTAGATTAGCGCACCGTTGAACGATCCGGTGGTGCCGACGATGTAGCCGATAGCGATGGGTGTAACAATCCCGGAGATATTGCCGAACATGTTGAACAGACCGCCGCTCAGGCCGCTGATCTCTTTCGGGGCCGTATCCGCCATCACCGCCCAGCCCAGCGCGCCAATGCCTTTGCCGAAGAAGGCCATCGCCATAAAGCCGATAATCATCCACTCGGCATTGACGTAGTTACAAAACACCATGGTCATGGAGAGCAGCATGCCGAGCACGATAGGCGTTTTACGCGCGATGTTCAGGGAACCGGTGCGGCGCATCAGCCAGTCGGAAATGACCCCGCCGAGCACGCCTCCCACGAAGCCGCAGATGGCCGGAACCGAGGCGACAAACCCCGCTTTAAGAATCGACATGCCGCGTGCCTGCACCAGGTAAACCGGGAACCAGGTGATGAAAAAGTAGGTCAAGGCGTTGATACAGTACTGGCCCAGATAGATCCCGATCATCATGCGCGAACCGACGAGCTGCCTGATCTGCACCCATTTCTGGCTGAACGGGACTTTCGCCGTCGAGGATTTCTGATCCATGTTGATCAGCGCGCCGCCTTCTGCGATGTACTCCAGCTCTTTTTTGTTTACGCCAGGATGCTGGTTGGGTTCGTGGATCACTTTCAGCCAGATAAAGCTGATGACGATCCCGAGTCCGCCCATAAAGAAGAACACGTGCGACCAGCCCACCTCATGGGTCAGCCAGCCCATAATGGGCGCAAAGATCACCGTCGCGAAGTACTGTGCGGAGTTGAAAATCGCCACCGCCGTTCCCCTCTCCTGCGCCGGGAACCAGGCCGCCACAATGCGGCTGTTGCCCGGGAAGGAAGGCGCTTCCGCTAACCCCACCAGGAAGCGCAGCGTGAAGAGCGCCACGATAATGCCGAAGCCGCTGAAGATATCGACGAAGCCCTGCAGCAGGGTAAAGGCAGACCAGATAAAGATGGACCAGAAATAGACCCGTTTAGAGCCAAAGCGGTCCAGCAGCCAGCCGCCAGGAATTTGCCCGATGACGTAGGCCCACGAGAAGGCGGAGAAAACGTAACCCATGCCCACGGGATCGAGGCCGATATCTTTTGCCATTTCCGAGCCGGCAATCGACAGCGTGGCGCGGTCACCATAGTTAAAGGACGTGACGATAAACAGCATCACCACTATCCAGTAGCGGGCATTGGTGCGCTTTTCAGCGCTGCTCGCTGCGTGGCTTAATGAACTCATTGTTGCACTCCTGAAACATAGCTTTCGCCTGATTCATTCTGTACAGCACCGGTAGGGTAAGCAGAATGAGATAGATTTTGTCGTTTTGGTACGGCCTGAAGCCGTTTTATCGTGACCGGAAAAGTATATGAAGGAGTGCCTCTTCACCTCACCGTGCAAAAACACAGTATTAAAGGGTGTGAGGGAGGTTGTTTAGGGCATAAGCCCAGAGGAGTGGAAGGTGGTTCACGGAAATGGCGTTTGGGGCGGGGGGTAATGCCGGGTGGCGGCTACGCCTGACCCGGCCTGGAAAACCCGTAGGCCCGCGCAAGCGAAGCGCCGCCGGGCAGCGTGTTATTTGAGAAGTGAGGCCCAGTTCTCCACCCACGGGTTTGATTCGCTTTCTGGCTCCGGGTGCTCACCCGCATCAATCAGCAGCATCTCGCCCACGCGCTGGGCGCTCTGCTCCTGCAGGAGCGCATCGAACTGCTTGCCGCCGCCGCAGAAGTTAGCGTAAGAGCTATCGCCGAGGGCGATGATGCCGTAGTGAACATCTGGCTGATAGCCAAGCTGGTCTTTAATGCCCTGGAACAGCGGCACGATGCTGTCCGGCAGATCGCCCTGCCCGGTGGTGGAGGTCACCACCAGAATGTATTTATCTTTATACTTTTCCCAGTCCGCCAGCTCCGGATCTTCATAGACCGTGGCTTTATGACCCTGGCTTGCCAGAATCGCCTCCGCCTCTTCCGCGACCAGCAGCGAGTTGCCGTACATTGTGCCGACGAAAATGCCTACTTCAGCCATGCTATTTTCCCATAGTGAATGCGCTTACTCTTCATCCTGAACGTTGCCCGATACAAACTCAACCCTTTCATTTTCGGGGAGTTGTCCGAGCCAGCCAAACTGTGACAACGCCTGCATCCAGACGTCGTCCAGCCCCGCGCGGATAGTCAGCGGCTCGCCGGTAAACGGGTGCGTCAGGCTGAGCTCGCTTGCGTGTAACATCAGACGATGGCAGCCAAAGTGCTCGGCCGCGCTGCGGTTCTGGCGCAAATCACCGTGTTTGCTGTCGCCAATAATCGGGTGACGCAGATGCGCAAGATGGCGTCGCAGCTGGTGCTTACGCCCGGTTTTGGGCAGAAGCTCAACCAGGCTGTAGCGTGTGGTCGGAAATTTGCTGGTGGCCACCGGCATTTCCGTCGTCGCCATGCCGCGATAATCCGTCACGGCGGGCTGCGGGCCTTTGTCATCCCGGGCAAATTTATCGGCGATTTTGTCCAGTTCCTCCACCAGCGGGTAGTCTAGGGTGGCGGACTCGGTCAGCCAGCCACGCACGACCGCGTGGTAGCGCTTCTGGATCTGGTGCTGTTCGAACTGCTGCGCCAGCAGACGGCCAGCTTCGCTGGAAAGCCCCATCAGCAGCACGCCGGAGGTCGGCCGGTCGAGGCGATGGGCGGTAAATACATGCTGACCAATCTGGTCGCGAACGGTCTGCATCACCACCACTTTCTCGTCGCGATCCAGCCAGCTGCGGTGCACCAGCCAGCCTGACGGTTTATTCACCGCCACCAGCCACTCGTCCTGATAGAGGATCTCAAGCGTCATGCATCTTCACCGGCAAACAGGGCATCCAGTTTTTCCAGTTCGACCAGCATGACGTCGCGCGCAGGGTGCGTCGCTTCGAGCGCCATTTCATAATAGGGAGAGACAGCAAACGCCTGCGGCAAGGGGTGCCCCCCCTCAAGCAGGGCGTGCATGCGCGGAATTAACACCCACTGCAGCCACTCGAAAGGCGCCAGCGTATCCAGGCAAAAGGGCTGGGTGCTGGCGAACGCTTCTGGCTGCGGCGCGGTCTCCTGCCACAGCTGATGTTGGCGCAAAAGGGCTTCGATGGCGTGCAACTGAGCACGAACGCTATCGTGTTGCGTCATAGTAACCTCAACTGAAAATGTGAACGGCGCGCAGCATAGCATTGCGAAAGGCAGAAATAAAAAAAGGGAGCACTGTAAAAACAGTGCTCCCGGTTCGTTCCGCAGCATTCCAGCTACAATTCGTGCTCCCTGCTCATCCGTGACAACTTTTCCTGAAGCCCGAAGGCCTGGTCATCCGTCTACCTTTCGCATCCTGCACACATCTTCCTGACGTGTTTGTTTCATCCTGAAACGTCCTGGCCTTCCTGACCCACCGACCATCCTGACCGGCTCTCGTTCTCCTTCCTGGAGGTGTCCCTTACGCATCCTGCGTTATCCACTTTGCTTCATCCTGAAGCCTTCCTGCAGCGCCATCCTGACGAGTCCTGTGTGAGAAACGCCATCATCCTGATGTTCGTTTCTCGTGTCGGCTTCCTGTCGACGGAGATAGAATCCGCTATTCCGCTTCGTCTTACAACCCACTCAGCCAGCGTTGTAAGACGCCGGGACTCCCTAAAAATAATAGGATGAACAACTAATCCATTGAAAAATAGAGTGATATTAATCTGAATTTAATGAGGTAATACTGAATGTTCCAGCGATCTCTCACAAACCTTGTAAGAGATCTCTCACACGCGCTGTAGCAGCATGGATTACAGAAGGGGCTCAAGTCGGGTGAGGAAATCCGCAAGAGAGGGGGCGAGAGTCTCGCGATTGCGGGTACCGATAGTCTCTTTAATCACTTCACCTGACAGATTACAGACGGAGATAACGTCCAGCTCGCTGTCCAGCGTGGCGATAAAGAGCGTCGGAGAAAGCTTAAGGCGTTTTTGCGTGACCAGATGACCGATCAGGTTTTCCTGAACACGCTGCAGATCGTCTTCGCTCCAGGTCTGCAACAGCGTCAGCGTCATGTCCGCAAAGCGCGCAGGCATATCCCCTGCAAACTGCGTGGCATAAAACGCATGAACCGCTGGTTGTACCACAATGTCCATTGCCCGTTCAACCGCATTTACATTCTGCTCGCCGGTATTCGGCTTCGGCTGCCAGATCACGTAATCATCAAGCGAAGAGATAATGCATGGCGAGGGGACGCCATATAAATCAGCACTTTGCGGCCACGTGCCCTGCTTTTCATGCCATGCATCGCAGTAGCGGGTCGTAAAGGTAGTGAGGGCATTTGCAGTTTCGATGTCCACCGATTTCTCTCTTCTTGTCAGACAGGATAAACTCAGGCCATAAGTGTACCTGTAAAGTGGCTATGAAACATGTCTTACGAAAATCATCAGGCGTTAACCGGCTTAACGCTGGGTAAATCGACCGATTACCGCGATACCTACGATGCAAGCCTGCTGCAGGGCGTGCCGCGTAGCCTGAACCGCGATCCTCTGGGACTGCACGCGGACGCCCTGCCGTTCGTGGGGGGCGATATCTGGACGCTGTACGAACTCTCGTGGCTCAACGCGCGCGGCCTGCCGCAGGTGGCGGTGGGTCACGTTGAGCTGGACTACGCCAGCGTGAATCTCGTCGAGTCGAAAAGCTTTAAGCTCTATCTCAACAGCTTTAACCAGACCAAATTCAACAGCTGGGACGACGTTCAGCACACCCTGGAACGTGATTTAAGCGCCTGCGCGCTGGGAAAGGTGAGCGTCTCACTCTATCGCCTGCACGAGCTGGAAGGCCAGCCGGTCGCCCACTTCAACGGAACCTGCATCGACGATCAGGACATCGAGGTGGAGAATTATGAATTCAGCGCGGACTACCTCGAAAACGCGGCGAGCGGCAAGGTGGTCGAAGAGACGCTGGTCAGCCATCTGCTGAAATCCAACTGCCTGATCACGCATCAGCCGGACTGGGGCTCGGTGCAGATCCAGTACCGCGGCTCGAAAATTGACCGGGAAAAGCTGCTGCGCTACCTGGTGTCGTTCCGCCATCACAATGAATTCCACGAGCAGTGCGTGGAGCGCATTTTTAGCGATATTCAGCGCTTCTGCCAGCCAGAAAAATTGAGCGTTTACGCGCGCTACACCCGCCGCGGCGGTCTGGACATTAACCCGTGGCGCACCAATACCGATTTTGTGCCGGCGACGGGCCGGCTGGTGCGTCAGTAATATAAATATTTTCACAATATGCGCGGTATCTTCCGCGCTTTAGGTTGTGAAACGTCACGGGCCAGGGCTATTGTAATCAACAGGGAAAGACGATAATCGTCCCGTAAGGAGCTCACTTGATTACACATATTAGCCCGCTTGGCTCAATGGATATGTTGTCGCAGCTGGAAGTGGACATGCTTAAACGCACGGCCAGCAGCGATCTTTATCAACTGTTTCGTAACTGTTCACTTGCCGTTCTGAACTCCGGAAGCCTGACAGATAACAGTAAAGAACTGCTGTCCCGCTTCGAAAGCTTTGATATCAACGTGCTGCGCCGCGAGCGTGGCGTGAAGCTTGAAGTCATCAACCCGCCGGAAGAGGCGTTTGTCGACGGACGCATCATTCGATCACTTCAGGCTAACCTGTTTGCCGTGCTGCGTGACATCCTGTTTGTTAACGGGCAGATCCACAACGCAGGCCGTTTCCAGCATCTCGATCTGGAAAGCTCGGTCCATATCACCAACCTGGTGTTCTCCATTTTGCGCAACGCCCGTGCCCTGCACGTGGGTGAAGCGCCGAACATGGTTGTCTGCTGGGGCGGTCACTCCATTAACGAAACCGAATACCTTTATGCGCGTCGGGTGGGCACCCAGCTTGGCCTGCGCGAACTCAATATCTGTACCGGGTGTGGTCCGGGTGCGATGGAAGCGCCAATGAAAGGTGCCGCAGTGGGTCACGCGCAGCAGCGCTACAAAGAGGGACGGTTTATCGGTATGACCGAGCCGTCCATCATCGCCGCTGAGCCACCTAACCCGCTGGTTAACGAACTGATTATCATGCCGGATATCGAGAAACGTCTTGAAGCGTTTGTCCGTATCGCCCACGGCATCATCATCTTCCCGGGCGGCGTGGGGACAGCGGAAGAGCTGCTCTATCTGCTGGGTATTCTGATGAACCCGGCCAACAAAGATCAGGTTCTGCCGCTGATCCTGACCGGACCAAAAGAGAGCGCCGACTACTTCCGCGTGCTGGACGAGTTTATCGTGCACACGCTGGGTGAAGCCGCGCGTCGTCACTATCGCATCATCATCGACGATGCTGCGGAAGTGGCGCGCCAGATGAAAAAAGCGATGCCGCTGGTGAAAGAGAACCGTCGCGATACCGGGGATGCCTACAGCTTTAACTGGTCAATCCGCATTGCACCGGATCTGCAGATCCCGTTCGAGCCTTCACACGAGAACATGGCGAACCTGAAACTCTACCCGGATCAGCCGGTGGAAGTCCTGGCCGCCGATCTGCGTCGCGCCTTCTCCGGGATTGTGGCGGGCAACGTCAAAGAGGTCGGTATCCGCGCCATTGAGCAGTACGGTCCGTACAAGATCCACGGCGATCCGGAGATGATGCGCCGTATGGATGACATGCTTCAGGGCTTTGTCGCCCAGCACCGCATGAAGCTGCCGGGCTCTGCCTATATTCCTTGCTACGAAATCTGCACCTGACGCTTAGCGATATCTCATCAAAGCCGGGTCGCCCTGTTGCGCGTCCCGGCTTTTTTTATTCCTGATGTAATTCATAGGCATCACTTATATCTTTTACAAAGTTGTCACATACGCAAACGATTACCTGCATTTTGCAACCGTAAATTATCAGCCTTAATCCAAATTACCTGCCAGAAAATACTAAAAACCCATTTCTTTACAGAGAAAGACACCTATATCACGGGGCGGTCTTTCAGCGCACATGTCGTTGGTGGTAGCCTTCGCGCCCGTAAATTCTCTTTGATGTTTTTTTAACAGATAAATGGTCTAAAGATGCCCACATCATAAGTGGATTATTGCATTTGAGATCACGATCACTGATAGATTCATAACTAGAATGTATCTTTCCGCCCGCCAATAGTTACGGGCAAAAATTATTAAAAAACCGTCACTGAACGAATTTCATATTACCGTCAGGCACTTTTTCATCGGATTTGACTAAAAACCTGACAATTCGCTTCCTCCAGGAGATACAGATGGAAACCACTCAAACCAGCACCGTTGCTTCGATTGAATCCCGAAGTGGTTGGCGCAAAACGGATACCATGTGGATGCTTGGCCTTTACGGCACAGCAATCGGCGCTGGTGTACTGTTCCTTCCTATCAACGCAGGCGTCGGCGGTCTGATCCCGCTGATCATTATGGCTATCATTGCTTTCCCGATGACCTTCTTTGCACATCGCGGTCTGACCCGCTTCGTGCTGTCCGGTAAAAACCCGGGTGAAGACATCACTGAAGTGGTTGAAGAGCATTTCGGCGTGGGCGCAGGTAAACTGATTACCCTGCTCTACTTCTTCGCGATTTACCCTATCCTGCTGGTTTACAGCGTGGCGATCACCAACACCGTTGAAAGCTTCATGCTGCACCAGCTGCATATGACGCCGCCACCGCGTGCCATCCTGTCTCTGATCCTGATTGTCGGCATGATGACCATCGTGCGCTTCGGCGAGCAGATGATTGTGAAAGCGATGAGCGTACTGGTGTTCCCGTTTGTGGCCGCACTGATGCTGCTGGCCTGCTACCTGATCCCACAGTGGAACGGTGCAGCGCTGGAAACCCTGTCCCTGAGCAGCGCGTCTGCGACCGGTAACGGCCTGCTGATGACCCTGTGGCTGGCGATCCCGGTAATGGTCTTCTCCTTCAACCACTCTCCTATCATCTCCTCTTTCGCCGTGGCGAAACGTGAAGAGTACGGTAATGGTGCAGAGAAGAAGTGCTCCAGCATTCTGGCACGCGCTCACATCATGATGGTGCTGACCGTTATGTTCTTCGTCTTCAGCTGCGTACTGAGCCTCTCCCCGGCGGACCTGGCGGCAGCGAAAGAGCAGAACATCTCAATTCTGTCTTACCTGGCGAACCACTTTAACGCACCGCTGATTGCGTGGATGGCACCGATCATCGCGATGATCGCCATCACCAAATCCTTCCTGGGCCACTACCTCGGCGCACGTGAAGGCTTCAACGGTATGGTGATTAAATCTCTGCGCGGTAAAGGCAAGAGCATTGAAATCAACAAGCTGAACAAAATCACTGCACTGTTCATGCTGCTCACCACCTGGGCGGTAGCGACGCTGAACCCAAGCATCCTGGGCATGATTGAAACCCTGGGCGGCCCGGTCATCGCGATGATTCTGTTCCTGATGCCGATGTACGCGATTCAGAAAGTCCCGGCTATGCGTAAGTACAGCGGTCATGTCAGCAACGTCTTTGTGGTTATCATGGGGCTTATCGCTATCTCTGCGATCTTCTACTCCCTGTACACCATGTTCTGATTCTCACCCGCGCCGTCCCCGGACGGCGCACTCCCTCCTCTCTGACTGAAAGCAATGGACGCATCATGATTAGCGTATTCGATATTTTCAAAATCGGTATTGGTCCTTCCAGCTCTCACACCGTCGGACCGATGAAAGCCGGTAAGCAGTTCACGGATGACTTGATTGCACGCGGCATCTTGCACGACATCACCCGCGTGGTTGTCGATGTATACGGCTCGCTTTCCCTGACCGGGAAAGGCCACCACACCGATATCGCCATTATCATGGGCCTGGCGGGAAACCTGCCGGACACCGTTGATATTGATGCGATCCCTGGCTTTATCCAGGACGTGAACACCCACGGGCGCCTGCTGCTGGCGAACGGCGAGCATGAGGTTGAATTCCCGGTTGACCATTGCATGAATTTCCATGCGGACAACCTGTCGCTGCACGAAAACGGTATGCGCATCACCGCGCTGGCCGGCGACAAAGCGATATACAGCCAGACTTATTACTCTATCGGCGGCGGTTTTATCGTCGACGAAGACCACTTTGGTCAAACCAGTACTTCCTCTGTCGAGGTGCCGTATCCGTACAAAACGGCGGCAGACCTCCAGCGCCACTGCCAGGAGACGGGCCTTTCCCTCTCCGGTCTGATGATGAAAAACGAGCTGGCGCTGCACAGCAAAGAGGAGCTGGAACAGCACTTCGCTAACGTCTGGGATGTGATGCGCGGCGGTATTGAGCGCGGGATCACCACCGAAGGCGTTCTGCCGGGCAAGCTTCGCGTACCGCGTCGTGCGGCAGCGCTGCGCCGTATGCTGGTGAGCACCGACAAAACGACAACGGACCCGATGGCCGTGGTGGACTGGATCAACATGTTTGCCCTGGCGGTAAACGAAGAAAACGCCGCAGGGGGCCGTGTGGTCACCGCGCCGACTAATGGTGCCTGCGGCATCGTTCCGGCGGTACTGGCGTACTACGACAAGTTTATCCGTGAAGTGAATGCGAACTCGCTGGCGCGCTACCTGCTGGTGGCCAGTGCGATTGGTTCTCTGTATAAGATGAACGCCTCCATTTCCGGTGCGGAAGTGGGCTGTCAGGGTGAAGTCGGCGTGGCGTGCTCCATGGCGGCAGCGGGTCTGGCGGAGCTCTTGGGCGCAAGCCCGGCGCAGGTGTGCATTGCTGCGGAAATCGGCATGGAACACAACCTGGGGCTGACCTGTGACCCGGTTGCTGGCCAGGTACAGGTTCCGTGCATCGAGCGTAATGCGATTGCCTCCGTGAAGGCGGTGAACGCGGCGCGTATGGCGCTGCGCCGCACCAGCGAACCGCGCGTCTGTCTCGATAAGGTTATCGAGACCATGTACGAAACCGGTAAAGATATGAACGCCAAATACCGCGAAACCTCTCGCGGCGGCCTGGCGATGAAGATCGTAACCTGCGATTAAGCCTCTCAGGAAGCCTCGTTTTGCGAGGCTTCTTCCTGTTTTCCCCACCATTCATAGTTTCATGCTGCTGACAGTGTTACCCTTCTTGCATTAGATAGAAGGGAGATTATCTGTGGCCGTTCATTTACTTATCGTCGATGCACTTAACCTGATTCGCCGTATCCATGCGGTACAGGGGACGCCTTGTAAAGACACCTGCCTGCACGCGCTGGAACAGCTTATCCGCCATAGTGAACCCACCCATGCGGTCGCGGTATTTGATGACGAAGCTCGCAATACGGGCTGGCGGCACCAGCGTCTGCCCGACTACAAAGCCGGACGCGCACCGATGCCGGACGATCTTCACGCCGAATTGCCCATGCTGCGCGCCGCATTTGAACAGCGGGGCGTCCCCTGCTGGGGCGCACAGGGAAATGAAGCCGACGATCTCGCGGCTACCCTGGCCGTAAAGGTGGCGAGTGCCGGGCATCAGGCCACGATCGTTTCTACAGACAAAGGCTACTGCCAGCTGCTCTCCCCCACTATCCGTATTCGCGACTATTTTCAAAAACGCTGGCTGGACGCGCCGTTTATTGCCAGCGAGTTTGGCGTATCGCCAGAGCAACTGCCGGATTACTGGGGCCTGGCTGGCATCAGCAGTTCTAAAGTTCCGGGAGTGGCCGGGATTGGGCCGAAGAGCGCCGCGCAGTTGCTGACCGATTTTCAGAGTCTGGAAGGCATTTACGCCCGTCTGGACGAGGTGCCAGAAAAATGGCGCAAGAAGCTGGAGGCGCATAAAGAGATGGCGTTTATCTGCCGGGAAATCGCAACGCTCCAGACGGATTTACAGCTGGACGGGAATTTACAGCAGTTAAGGTTAGAACGTTAAAGCGACGACACGGTTTTGAAAGCCCGGTAAGCGCAGCGCCACCGGGCAAAACAAAGCACGTATTAGCGCTCGTCGCGACGCCCGCCTACGGCTGCCCACCAGCGACGAATATGCACCGTCACCTCTTCGCGGTCGTGATACAGCTGACGCGCCTGGATCTCCACGTTAATCCCATGCTCGTCCATCTGCTCCTGAATGTAGGCCAGGTTCTGCGACACCTCCTCATAGCGCTTTTTCATCGGCAGCTTGAGGTTGAAAATGGTCTCGCGACACCAGCCGTTTACCAGCCAGGAGGCCATCAGCGCGGCCACTTTCGCCGGTTTCTCAACCATGTCGCACACCATCCATGAGATGTTGTTACGGTTCGGGCGATAGCGGAAGCCGTCTTCACGCAGCCAGGTGACCTGCCCGGTGTCCATCAGGCTTTGCGCCATTGGGCCGTTATCAACAGACGATACCCACATGTTGCGTTTCACCAGCTGATAGGTCCAGCCGCCCGGGCACGCGCCGAGATCGACGGCGTACATGCCATTTGCCAGACGCTCATCCCATTCATCCGCCGGGATAAAGACGTGGAACGCCTCTTCCAGCTTGAGCGTGGAACGGCTTGGCGCATCGGCCGGGAAGCGCAGACGCGGGATGCCCATAAAGAAAGGAGAGTTGTTGGTGGTGTACGAATAGCCCGTATAGCAGCAGCCCGGTGCGATAAAGAAGATATGCACCACCGGACGCTTCGGCGTTTCGTAGTTCGTCAGCACGCCCGCATCACGCAACGCCGCACGCAGCGGAACGGTGAACTTACGGCAGAATTTCATCAACTCTTTACTTTCGTTGGTATCCGCCACTTCAACGCGCAGATCGCCGCCCTTCTCCACCACGCCCTGCAGCATGCCGACAATGGGGGTGATGCGGTCTTCCGGGGGAAGATCCTTCAGCAGCTCACCCGCGACAAACATCTGGCGCGCAAAGATCAGCGAGCTGAACGGCAGCTCGCGTGCCAGCTTATCCGCATCTTCAGGCTGATAGCATTCAAAAACCACGTAACCCGCGTTTTCTTTTACGCGAGCAAAGCCGAAGATTTCGCGCTTCGCCGCTTTATCGGTAATTTCCGCGGCGCACTCTTTCTCAAACCCCGGGCGACAATATAAAACAACCTTATTCATGAACAACGCCCTTGCGTTTCAGACGGATAGCTCCGATAAACATTAATACCCAACCCGCCAGGAAGCTGACGCCGCCGACAGGTGTAACAAACGCCCACAGGCGTAAATGCGAAAGTGCCAGACAGTAGAGGCTGCCGCTAAAAAGCACCGTGCCCAGCGCCAGGAAGACGCTGCTCCAGTAAAACCAGATGCTGATACGGCGCTGCATCGCCACCGCCAGCCCAAAGATCGCCAGCGTATGGAACGCCTGATATTCAAGGCCGGTCTGGATCCAGCCCATCTCTACAGCGCCCAACGACTTGCTTAAGACATGTGCGCCGAAGGCGCCCAGTGCAACAAAAATAAAGCCACTCACCGCGGCAAAAATCAGCATGAATCGGCTGGTCATGTTTAAGTCCTGAATTAATGCGTGCCCGGCACACAAACGTTATTGTTCATACCTGAAGCGGAATTTTTCTTGCTCGCTTGCCGCTTTCGCCAGTATCCACTGCCGGAAGGCGGCTATTTTACCCAGTTCTGCCTGACTGTCATGACAAACCAGATAAAACGCATTCTTGCTGACCAGTACATCATTAAAAGGGCAGACCAGGCGACCTGCCTCAATTTCGGACTGCGCCATGACGTTGTTCGCCAACGCCACGCCCTGCCCGTGAATGGCAGCCTGTAACACCATCGCACTGTGGCTAAAGATGGGTCCCTGCTGCACGTTTATATGAGTAAGACCTAATTGACGGGTATAAGTTTGCCAGTCGCGTCGAGAGGCATCATGTAAAAGCGTATGCTGCGCCAGGTCAGCGGGGGACTTCAGCGCCTTGTCGCCCGTTAACAGCAGGGGAGAACAGACCGGCAGGAGATATTCTGCGTATAATTTCTCAACACGCAAGCCCGGCCAGTTACCGCGACCATAAAAAATCGCGACATCCACGTCATCGGCCAGCTTGTCTTCCTGACGATCCACGGCCTGGATTCGAACGTCTATCCCCGGATAAGCTGAGTTAAAGCTTGAGAGTCTTGGCACCAGCCACTGAATGGCAAAACTGGGCAATAAACTGACAGTCAGGGCACCTTTTGCACTGCGGGCCTGTAGCTTACGCGTGGCTTCAGTGAGCTGCGAAAAAATCTCTTTAATATCCTGAAAATAGCTCTGCCCCTCTTCGGTCAACAGCAACGAGCGGTTGCGTCGACGAAACAGCTTAAGGCCCAGAAAATCCTCCAGAGACTTGATTTGGTGACTTACTGCGGCCTGTGTCACAAAAAGCTCATCGGCTGCGCGGGTGAAGCTCAGGTGACGTGCTGCTGCATCAAAAACACGTAATGCGTTGAGGGGGGGCAATCGCTTTGACATGGTTATCTGGCTTAGATGTTAACGGAATTTAACAAATAGGAAACAACGTTTAACCTATTAGTTTTTTTTATCTGAGCCATTATAATTTGTCCGTTGAGGAACTACCAGCAAATACCTATAGTGGCGGCACTTCCTGAGCCGGAACGAAGAGCTTTTTTCGGAATGCGTGTTCTGAAGGGCTTTTGGCTTACGGTTGTGATGTTGTGTTGTTGTGTTTGCAATTGGTCTGCGATTCAGACCACGGTAGCAACGCTACCAATTTTTCACTTCCTGTACATTTACCCTGTCTGTCCATAGTGATTAATGTAGCACCGCCAATTTGCGGTGCTTTTTTTTCGCCTGCGATCGGTTAATGCTCGATCTCTTTCATCTCTTTCACGTCCGTGCGGTTGATCTGCTGCTTGTTCCCGTTAGCATCTTTGTACGAAATCATCCCGGTATCGTTATCGGTTGTCGGTTTCCCTTCCGAAACGATGGAACGACCATCGTTGGTGTGCATCACGTAGTTGTTACCGGAACAGGCGCTCAGGGCAAAAGTAAACGCACAGGCAGAGATGATTGCAGCTGTCTTATTCATGATTATTCTCCTTTAGCAATTAATGCTATTCAAACCTCGATTTATAACAGGCTAAAACATCCGCCTAACACTATTTAGCATAACCTGCTTTTTTGGGGTCATCAGGATAAGCAGACAATTCCGATAGATATCAACCTCCTTGCCCTGCCGCTGAAATTGCGCGACGATCGTGATATTGAAATGAGGAATCCCATGAACGCTTTCAGTCCTGCGCAGTTCCGCGCACAGTTTCCGGCGCTGGCCGATGCCGGTATTTATCTGGACAGTGCCGCCACCGCCCTCAAGCCACAGGCGGTCATTGACGCCACGCAGCAGTTCTACAGCCTGAGCGCCGGGAACGTGCATCGCAGCCAGTTTGCCGAAGCGCAGCGATTAACCGCGCGCTATGAAGCTGCGCGCGATCGGGTTGCGCACCTGATCAATGCCGAAAGCGGGAAGAGCATCGTCTGGACGCGCGGCACCACCGAGGCCATCAATATGGTGGCCCAGAGCTATGCGCGCCCGCTACTTCAGCCGGGCGATGAGATTGTCGTCAGCGAGGCGGAACATCACGCCAACCTGGTGCCGTGGCTGATGGTGGCCGAACAAACGGGTGCACGCGTGGTGAAGCTTCCGCTTGGCGCAGACCTTCTGCCCGATGTGGCCCGTCTCCCCGAGTTGATTACCCCCCGCAGCCGCATTCTGGCGCTCGGACAGATGTCCAACGTTACCGGTGGTTGCCCAGACCTGGCTCAGGCTATTCGGATAGCCCATGCCAGCGGGATGGTGGTGATGGTCGACGGCGCGCAGGGCGTGGTGCACTTCCCGGCCGACGTACAGGCGCTGGATATCGACTTCTATGCCTTCTCAGGGCACAAGCTCTACGGACCAACCGGTATAGGGGCGTTGTACGGCAAGCCGGAACTGCTGGCAAAAATGACGCCGTGGCTCGGGGGCGGCAAGATGATCACCGAAGTGACTTTTGACGGTTTCAAAACGCAGGATGTGCCTTACCGCCTGGAAGCCGGTACGCCGAACGTGGCGGGTGTCATTGGCCTAAGCGCGGCGCTGGAGTGGCTGGAAGAAACAGACGTTGTTCAGGCTGAAAGCTGGAGCCGGGGACTGGCGACGCTGGCAGAGGAAGAACTGAAGAAGCGCCCGGGTTTCCGCTCGTTCCGCGTTCAGGACTCAAGCCTGCTCGCCTTTGATTTTACGGGCGTGCATCACAGTGACATGGTGACGCTGCTGGCCGGGTATGGCATCGCCCTGCGCGCCGGGCAGCACTGCGCGCAGCCGCTGCTGGCGGCGCTCGGCGTGAGCGGTACGCTGCGTGCCTCGTTCGCGCCCTATAACACACAAAGCGATGTTGACGCGCTGGTCGCTGCCGTTGACCGCGCGCTTGAAATACTGGTGGATTAATGACTCACGCTGCTTTAGCCGGACATCCGTTTGGCACCGTCATCACTGAAGAGACGTTAAAACAGACCTTTGCCCCGCTTTCACAGTGGGAAGATAAATATCGCCAGCTGATTCTTCTTGGTAAGCAATTACCGACCCTCTCTGACGATCTCAAGGCGCAGGCGAAAGAGATCGCTGGCTGTGAAAACCGCGTCTGGCTGGGCGTAAGCGTGTCCGGCGAGAAACTGCACTTCTTCGGCGACAGCGAAGGCCGCATCGTTCGGGGTCTGCTGGCCGTATTGTTGACGGCAGTGGAAGGGAAAAGCGCGGCGGAACTGCTGGCGCACTCGCCGCTGGCGTTATTTGATGAGCTGGGGCTGCGCGCGCAGCTCAGCGCCTCGCGCGGTCAGGGGTTGATCGCGCTCAGCGACGCGGTACTGGACGCCGCCCGTCAGGCTCAGGCCTGACGTTCCGCCTTCGCCATCATCTTCTTCAGGGCGTGAGACACCGCCACAAAGCCGAAGGAAGCGGTCACCATGGTGGCCGCGCCAAAGCCTGAGGCACAATCCATTCTTTTTGGCCCTTCCGCCGTGCTTTTCATCGCACACACGGAGCCATCCGCCTGCGGGTAGACCAGCGCTTCGGTCGAGAACACGCAGTCAACGCCCAGCTTGCCTTTGCTGTTTTTCACAACATTAAAGTCGCTTTTCAGGCGTTCACGCAACTTGGCGGCAAGAGGATCCTGAATGGTTTTCGCCAGATCGGCCACCTGGATCTGCGTCGGATCGATTTGCCCGCCCGCGCCGCCGGTCGTCACCAGTGGGACCTTGTAACGACGACAGTATGCGATCAGCGCGGCTTTTGGACGCACGCTGTCGATGGCGTCAATCACATAGCTGTAGCCTTTGCTCATGTACTCCGCGACGTTATCTGCCGTCACAAAGTCGTCGATCACCGTCACGCGGCACTCCGGGTTGATCAAACGGATGCGCTCCGCCATGACCTCAGATTTTGCCAGGCCGACGTTATCACGCAGGGCGTGGATTTGACGGTTGGTGTTGGTGACGCACACGTCATCCATATCAATCAGCGTGATTGCGCCAATACCGGTTCTCGCCAGCGCTTCTGCGGCCCACGACCCCACACCACCAATGCCCACGACGCAGACATGCGCATCCGCAAACAGCTGCAGGGCTTTTTCACCATAGAGACGTGCCGTGCCGCCAAAACGCTGGCGCCAGGCATCGCTGATTACCACAGACATAACACCTCAGATGTAAAAAGGGTGAGGTTCTCCTCACCCTGAACAGTAATCCGTATTGCGCTCAGAATACCACAATCAGCCGCTGAATACGTTTCCGGCACCCGGTGCGGCCTTCAGTACCCACACGCGTCCGTAGTGGTTATACCAGCCTGCACGGTGGCCTGCATCCGGGCCAATGCCCTGATAGATATCGAAGTGCTGGCCTTTGATCGCGCCGCCGACGTCCAGCGCCACCATCAGACGCAGCTCATACTGGCCGTTGAACTTGCCGTTGTTGTCCAGCAGCGGGACCTCTGCCAGCAGCGTGGTGCCCGCAGGAATAATCGAACGATCCGATGCCACCGACGCACGGCCAATCAGCGGTACCGCGCTCGCCCCTTTCACCGGCGCGAAGTTTTGCGGTTTAAAGAAGACGAACGACGGGTTCTGCTCCAGCAGCTCACGCACCTCGGCCTCGCTGTGCTTTTCGCCCCACTCGCGGATCGCCTGCATCGACATGTCTTCTTTCTTCACTTCGCCGCGGTCGATCAGCACCTTGCCAATACTGCGATAGGCGTGGCCGTTTTTACCGGAATAGCTGAAGAAGTTAAGCGGTGAACCGTCGCCAAAATCAATATAGCCGCTGCCCTGAACGTCCATGATGAAGTTATCCATCAGCGAGTTGCTGTAGGCCAGAACGTAATTTTCACTCAGCGCACCGGCGTAAATTTCGGCACGCGACGGCAGACGACCGCGTTTAGGCGGCATACGGTAGATAGGGTACTGGAATTCGCCCTGACGCGTGTGTCGCGCCTGGATAACCGGGGTGTAGTAGCCGGTAAACTGAACGTTGCCGTAGTTATCGGCCCCTTCCATCTGCCAGGCGTCGATACCAAACTGGCGCATGTTGCGCGTATCGCCGCCCGCCCGCAGCCAGTCCTGTACCGCGCTATAAACGTTATTCTGTGCGCTATATAAACGCGGTGACGCGTTGCGGATCTGGTAGACCTGCTCGGAGAAATCACCGGCATTAATCGGTGCGCCGACAGCATCAGGCTGATTAACTAAAGAGAAAGGCTGGGATAACTTCCCGTCTTTATACTGTTGACCGCGATCGGTCGGTTTGGAAGAACAGGCCGCAAGAATCGCTACCATTGCGCCCGCCATCAGATACTTCGCCCAACGTCCTTTCATTCTGTCTCGTCTTTAAGTTGCCCATTTCCGCGTGATGAAGATAACAAACCGCCAGGGCTAATGAAATGCGATCGCATGCCCTTTGGCAAATTTTGCGCAAAAAATAGTCCAAACAGCGCCATGTCGTTCAATTTGCATACAAAATCATGATAAATGTGAAAAAGGGGTTGCATCACAAACCTATCCGAGTATAGTGCGCATCCACGGACGCGGGGTGGAGCAGCCTGGTAGCTCGTCGGGCTCATAACCCGAAGGTCGTCGGTTCAAATCCGGCCCCCGCAACCAATTAAAATTTGATGAAGTATCTTCTACGACAGTAGAAAGACGGACGCGGGGTGGAGCAGCCTGGTAGCTCGTCGGGCTCATAACCCGAAGGTCGTCGGTTCAAATCCGGCCCCCGCAACCAATCAAATTTGAAGAAGTAAGCTTCTACAAGAGTAGAAAGACGGACGCGGGGTGGAGCAGCCTGGTAGCTCGTCGGGCTCATAACCCGAAGGTCGTCGGTTCAAATCCGGCCCCCGCAACCAACACTTCTAAAACAATAAACACCCTTAAGGGTGTTTTTTTGTATCTGTCGTTTGTGAATTTGCCGGGCGTAAACCCGGCCAAAAGATCTACCCGCGCCGCGCCAGCGTCGCCCCGTCAGAGAAATACGCACGAATCCCTGCCAGAATCGACTCCGCCACTTCCTGCTGGAATTTTGCCGTCTTGAGCTTACGCTCCTCTTCCACGTTACTGATAAACGCGGTTTCAACGAGGATGGACGGGATATCCGGCGCCTTGAGTACCGCAAATCCGGCCTGTTCAACGCTGTTCTTATGCAGCTTATTGATGTTGCCCAGCTTGCCCAGCACCGCTTTACCAAACTTCAGGCTGTCGTTAATGGTCAGCGACTGCACCATATCGAACATGGTGTGGTCGACGTAGCGATCGCCGCTTTTGCTCACGCCACCGATCAGATCCGAGGCGTTCTGAGTGTCCGCCAGGTATCTCGCGGCGGTACTGGTTGCGCCTTTGGTTGAGAGCGCAAACACCGACGAGCCGCTTGGCTGACGGCTGGTAAACGCATCCGCATGGATTGAGACGAACAAATCTGCGCGCTGCTTCTGCGCTTTCGCCACCCGGACCTTCAGCGGAATAAAGACGTCTTCATTACGCGTCATATAGGCGCGCATATTGCCTTCTTTATCAATCAACGCCTTCAGACGACGGGCAATTTGCAGGACCACGTCTTTTTCACGCGTGCGGTATTTCCCCACCGCACCGGAGTCTTCGCCGCCGTGGCCTGGATCGAGCATGATCACAATCGGACGATCGCGCCCTGCTTTCCCCGGCTGCGGACCGCTTTGCGCCGGCGGAACCTGACGCTGCAGATCGCCCTTGTTGTAGTCCTCCAGCAGAGCGAGAAGCGGATCCTGAATATCCGTCGCATTGGCCGGGTAGAGATCCATGACCAGGCGCTCTTTGAACGTCGCGACAGGCGCCAGGGCAAACAGCTGCGGCTTCACGTTCTGCTTCAGTTCAAACACCATGCGCACGGTTTGCGGATCGAACTGCCCGACGCGCGCCGATTTAATAAACGGATCGTCGCCGCGGATCTGCGCCGCCATCCCTTTCAGCACGGAGTTGAGATTAACGCCTTCGAGATCCACCACCACACGTTCCGGGTTGCTGAGGGCAAATTGCTTATATTTCAGCACGCGATTGGATTCGACCGTCACGCGCGTATAGGTCGACGATGGCCAGACGCGCACCGCCACGACCTGACTGGTGGCGGCAAGACCGACCTGACTGACGCTAAGCAACCACATTGCCCCGGCCCCTTTTAACAAACGGCGGCGGCTTATTGCTGAATTGGATCCCGACATGCTTCTCCCGAGCAAGAACACTGACTGATATACAAAATGTCCAGATTGACCGAAAACTTTAACGAATGACGCATAAACTGTCATCTATAAAAGGGTAAACAATCATACGCTAACGCACGGATTACTTATCATTTTCTGTGGGTCGCGGAAAATTTGCGCTTGCACACGCGGCCACAATCGAATAAAAATACAGAAATTACGAATAAACATTCATTAAGGGTTGTGCCATGGTGAAGGAACGTAGAACCGAACTGGTCCAGGGATTCCGCCATTCTGTTCCCTATATCAACGCCCATCGGGGAAAAACGTTTGTCATCATGCTTGGCGGCGAAGCCATCGAGCATGAAAATTTTTCCAGCATCGTCAATGACATTGGCCTGCTGCACAGCCTGGGGATCCGCCTGGTGGTGGTCTATGGCGCGCGCCCGCAGATCGACGCCAACCTGGCCGCTCACCACCACGAGCCGATTTACCACAAGCATACCCGCGTCACGGATGCCAAAACACTTGAGCTGGTGAAGCAGGCGGCAGGCCTGCTGCAGCTGGATATTACCGCTCGCCTGTCCATGAGCCTGAACAACACGCCGCTGCAGGGCGCGCATATCAATGTCGTGAGCGGCAACTTCATCATTGCCCAGCCGCTCGGCGTGGACGATGGCGTGGATTACTGCCACAGCGGCCGCATTCGTCGTATTGATGAAGAAGCCATACACCGCCAGCTGGACAGCGGAGCCATCGTCCTGATGGGCCCGGTCGCCGTTTCTGTGACCGGCGAAAGCTTTAACCTCACCTCAGAAGAGATCGCCACGCAGCTGGCGATCAAGCTGAAGGCGGAAAAAATGATTGGGTTCTGCTCCTCCCAGGGCGTCGTGAACGATGAAGGAACGATCGTGCCGGAACTCTTCCCGAATGAAGCCCAGGCCCGCGTGGAGGCGCTGGAAGCCGAAGGCGATTACTACTCCGGCACCGTCCGCTTCCTGCGTGGCGCCGTGAAGGCCTGCCGCAGCGGCGTGCGCCGTAGCCACCTGATCAGCTATCAGGAAGATGGCGCCCTGCTGCAGGAGTTGTTCTCCCGCGACGGTATTGGTACGCAGATTGTCATGGAGAGCGCGGAGCAGATACGCCGCGCCACCATCAACGATATCGGCGGTATTCTGGAACTGATCCGCCCGCTGGAACAGCAGGGTATTCTGGTGCGTCGTTCACGCGAGCAGCTGGAGATGGAGATCGACAAATTCACCATTATTCAGCGCGATAACCTGACCATTGCCTGCGCCGCGCTTTATCCGTTCCCGGAAGAGAAGATCGGTGAAATGGCCTGCGTGGCGGTGCATCCTGATTACCGCAGCTCTTCACGCGGTGAAATGCTGCTTGAGCGCGTGGCGGCACAGGCGCGCCAGATGGGGCTGAGCAAGCTGTTCGTCCTGACGACGCGCAGCATTCACTGGTTCCAGGAGCGCGGCTTCACGCCGGTGGATATTGATTCCCTGCCGGAAACGAAGAAAGAGATGTACAACTATCAGCGCCGTTCAAAAGTGCTGATGGCGGACCTGGGATGATACGACGCCCTCACCGTGCGGCGAGGGCGTTCGTTCAGAGGGACTCAAATATCGCGCCCAGCCCGCTTCGGCGTTCCGTGCGGGTGGCTATCGCCTGCACCAGCACGCGTTCATCCGTATACAGCGACAGGCGCTGACGCGCGCGCGTAATGGCGGTATAGATCAGCTCGCGGGTGATGACGGGGGAAAGCTGCGTGGGCAGGACCAGCGCCGCGTGGTTAAACTCGGAGCCCTGGGATTTATGCACCGTCATCGCCCAGGCGGTTTCATGCTCGGGCAAGCGGCTGGGCTGGAAAGACTTCACGCTCCCGTCCGGCATCTGGAACCAGACGCGCAGGCCCTGGCCGCAGTCGAGCGCAATCCCGATGTCCCCGTTAAAGAGCCCCAGCGCGCTGTCGTTGCGGGAAATCATCACCGGCCGCCCTTCATACCAGCGCGAGTGCGGGGTACGGTTAATTTTGCGTTTTTGCGCCAGCAGCTGTTCCAGCCTGTCGTTCAGGCCCCGGACGCCAAAGGGACCTTCCCTCAGCGCACAGAGCAGCTGATATTCACCAAACGCGGCAATGACCTGCTCCGGCGGACGCTGCTGTTGTACGCCCGTCAGAAAGTGCTGGTAACCCTGCAGGGCGTCATCCAGCATCGCCTGATACGCCTCCCCGCTTTCCAGCGATTTTTTCTCAATATCCGTAAAGGTTCCGGCAAACACCGCGGAGGTGGCGTGCCTGTCTCCCCGGTTTACGGCCGCCGCAAGCTGGCCGATGCCGGAATCGCTGCCGAAACGGTAGCTTTTCTGCAGCAGACACAGGCTGTCGCGCAGCGCGCCTGCAAGCGAGTGGCTTTCAGAGGTGAGCGTACATCCGGTGAGACGGGCGAGCTCCTGGGCGCGTTCAGCGGTATACCCCAGGCTGGCATAGGTGCAGATATCGCCCAGTACGGCCCCCGCCTCCACGGAGGCAAGCTGGTCACGATCGCCGAGAAAAATGACGCGCGCGTGCGGCGGTAGCGCATCAATCAAACGCGACATCATCGTCAGGTCAATCATCGACGCCTCATCCACCACCAGCACATCCAGGTGCAGGGGATTACCGGCATGATAGCGCAGACGCTGGCTGCCTGGCTGTGCGCCAAGCAAACGGTGCAGCGTGCTGGCTTCATTGGGGAAAAGCGCAAGCTGATCCCCGGTTAACGGCAGCTTTTGCAGCGCGCCGCCTAACGACTCCGTCAGACGCGCCGCCGCTTTACCGGTGGGGGCCGCCAGGCGAATACGGCACTTTTGCTCGCCCGATAACTGAATCAGCGCGGCAAGCAGTTTTGCCACGGTGGTCGTTTTCCCGGTGCCCGGACCGCCAGAAATCACCGAGATCCGACGCGTTAAGGCCACTGCAGCCGCCACTTTTTGCCAGTCTGTCGCGTCGTCAGAGGTAAACAGCGCATCCAGCGTTTGCCGGAGCCGCGTTTCATCACAGGGAAGCGGGGCGTTGGTCTCGCTGAAGAAGCGCGCCACCGTCAGTTCGTTACGCCACAGCCGGTTAAGATACAAACGCTCGCCGACCAGAATCATTGGCGTCCCGGTATCGGCTCCGCTCACGGCAGGCGAACGGCGTAATATCGCCTGCCAGTCCACGGCGTCACCCAGCAGCGCGAAACACGCCTGTAAAGCCGGAGGCATTTTCTCATCCACCGCCAGACGCGACAGCGGCAGACATACGTGCCCCTCCCCCGCGTCTTTGCTCAGAATGGCGGCGGCAAGCATGACGGCAGGCTCCTCGCCTGCCACCATCATGGCAAACTGCACGTCCAGGTGGCGCAGTAATCGTTGTTCAACCGCGTCCAGCAGTAGCGCCTGCATCGTCATGCCACCTCCTCCGTGCCTGCAGCAAACAGGTTATCCATTTTTTCAATCAGTTCCACAGCCGGACGCGTGCTAAAGACGCCGGAATGCGGGTCGTTGGCATCCACGCCGCGCAAGAACAGGTAAATCACGCCGCCAAAATGCGCGTCGTAACGGTAATCGGCAATACGATGGCGCAGGTAACGGTGCAGCGCCAGGGTATAAAGCTGGTACTGCAGATCGTAGCGATGCATTTGCATAGCCGACGCCATCGCCTGTTGGGTATAGGCTTCGCTGTTTTCGCCCAGCCAGTTCGATTTGTAATCCAGCAGGTAGTAGCGCCCGTCGTGGCGGAAAACGAGGTCGATAAAGCCTTTTAGCATCCCCTGCACCTGGCGGAAGTTCAGCGGCGGGCATCCGGCGGATAACGGATCGTACTCGCGGATCAGCGCATCAAGCGCCTCGGCCCTGAGCGGGCCGGCGATGGGGAGGTAAAACTCCATCTCCACCTGCTTATCTTTGGCGGTCAACTGGCTAAGCGAGATCCCCTGCGCGGTGAGCGGAGCATGCAGAACCGCGCGGATCCAGTCGGTGAGAACCGGCTGCCATTGCGCGTCGTAACCACCGCTCTGTAACATCTTTAGCACCCACTCTTCGGAAACCGGCTGGGTAAAATCCAGTTCTTCAAACAGGCTGTGCAAAAACGTGCCCGGCGAGGCGCCGCGCGGAAACTGGTGCGGCGTCAGCACCGGCTCAACGGGTACGCTACCGGCGCCTGCGGCATCCACGTCCAGTTTTGGCATCAGATCCTGCGCAATACTCTGCCCGTGCTGCTGTAAGCCGGAGTAGCTGGTCACGCGCCAGTCGTCCGCAATCGTGCGTACCACCCGACGGGCATGGAGATCTGACTCGTGCGGCTCCGGCATGTGCCAGCGGCTGTTGTCGGGCAGCGAAGGAATATGCAGGGCAACATACTCAGAGCAAAGGGATTCGATGCACTGGCGCAGGCCCGCCGCGTCTTTGGGTTCACCCTGCTGAATAAGCCGCCCCAGCGCGCTCAGATGAAAATCGCTCTCCCCGCTCTTTTCGCCCCGACGCCGGAACAGCGGCGCAACACCCAGGCTGCAGTGCCAGACCGAGCGGGTCAGCGCCACGTAGAGCAGGCGTAAATCTTCCGCCAGACGTTCGGCCTCTGCCAGCTCAACGCTGGACTCCGCGTTGCTGAGATCGAGCACCGCCTCAAAAGACTCGCGATCGTGGTAAAAAGCCTGATCCTGCACACGGTAATTGGCGATAAACGGCAGCCAGACCAGCGGATATTCCAGGCCTTTCGACTTGTGGATGGTGACGATCTGCACCAGATGTTTATCACTCTCGAGGCGCATCTGCTGGCTGGAGGAATTGCTGTTCGGATCGGCAATCTGCTGCGCCAGCCAGCGCACCAGGGCGTGCTCGCTCTCCAGCTGCGTACCCGCTTCCTGCAAGAGTTCGCTGATGTGTAAAATATCGGTCAAACGTCGCTCGCCACCTGCGGTAGCCAGCATATTCTCCGCAATGTGGCGCTGAGCCATGAGCTCGCGCACCATCGCCATCACGCCGCGCTTCTGCCATTTTTCGCGATAGCGCACAAACTCCTCTACCACGGCATCCCACGCGGCTTCGTCATTGTTGAGGGTATCAATATCGCGCGCGTTCAGTCCGAGCATCGCACTGGCTAATGCGCTGCGCAATGTACTTTCCCGCTCCGGGGCCAGCACGGCCTGGAGCAGCCATAACATCTCCTGCGCCTCAAGCGTTTCAAAGACGCTGTCACGGTTCGAGAGGTAGACGGAGGGGATATTCAGTAACGTCAGGGCGTCGCGGATGAATGCGGCCTCCTGACGGCTGCGCACCAGAACCGTAATATCCGATGCCTTTACCGGGGCGGGGTTATCCCCCTTCCACAGCAGCGCCTCGCCCCGCGCCCCGGCACTGAGCCAGTCACGGATTTGCGCGGCACAGTGCTGGGCCATGGCATTTTGATAGTCGGCAACGCCGCAGCCTTCCCCATCCAGCAGCCAGAAGTTCATGGCAGGCTGCGTCACGCCGTTAAACTCGAAGCGCAGAGAGGCATTTTTCGGGGCAAATTTTACCGGCTGAAACGGGATCTCCCGGAACATAAACGCCGTATCCATACGGCTAAACAGCGCGTTGACGCTTTCCACCATGCCGGGAGAGGAGCGCCAGTTAGTATCGAGCGTGTAATGCGCGTCAACCTCGCTGCGGGCTTTCATGTAGGTGAAAATATCCGCGCCGCGGAAGGCGTAGATGGCCTGTTTCGGATCGCCGATTAACAACAGCGCGGTGTCGGGCTGCTGGCGCCAGATACGGCGGAAAATGCGGTACTGCTGAGGGTCGGTGTCCTGAAATTCGTCAATCATCGCGACCGGGAAGCGGGTGCGAATCGCGGCGGCAAGCGCTTCACCATTTTCACTGCACAGCGCCGCATCCAGGCGGCTCAGCATATCGTCGAAACCCAGTTCACCCCGGCGGCGTTTCTCGCGCGCCACGGCTTCACGAATTTCGGTCATGGCGCGGGTGATCATCAGATCGTTGAGCGTGAGGGGCTCCGCCAGCAGGGTTTCAATCGCCACAAACAGGGGATGCTCAGGAACAATGCCGTCGGCTTTGGTCCGCTCAGTCAGGAAACGTTGGGAGAATTTCTCCAGCGCGTCCGGGAGCTGATAGCCCCGCGTCTCTTCCTGCGCCCAGGCGCTGATCTTGTCGATCCATTTTCCCTGATTGCCGCGGTTGAACTTGCGACGGTCAATCCCGGAATTTTCGAT
This sequence comes from Enterobacter sp. BNK-22, assembly GCF_048684805.1. NCBI lineage: Bacteria > Pseudomonadati > Pseudomonadota > Gammaproteobacteria > Enterobacterales > Enterobacteriaceae > Enterobacter > Enterobacter sp. BNK-22. The sequence goes on along the minus strand of NZ_JBLQTT010000001.1, from coordinate 4,479,319 downwards.
AATGGCGTCAATCTCGCCGACTGACTCCATCCATTTTTGCTTGATGTCCGCAATTTTCGCGATGATTTTTTCATGCCGTGAGGCCAGGGTTTCATCTGCCGGCGGTGGGGATTTGATGACCGGCGCTTCCCCCTGCAGATAACGATCGATCGCGCGCAGCAGCGCTTCCGGGCCTTTCCAGAGCGCATGTACCGCTTCGGCGATATCACGCTGTAAGGGGTAGCAGTGGCGACGCCAGAAATCCGCGCAGGCCTGATAGCGAAGCACGGATTCATCTTCAATGAGCTGCTGTTCGAACAGCATACCGGACTCGAACGCGTTCAGGCTCAGCATGCGCTGGCAAAAACCGTGAATGGTAAAGACGGACGCTTCATCCATCTGCCGTTCAGCGAGCAGCAGCCACTGGGCGGCCTGTTGCTTATCGGCAATCTCTTCCAGAAGGCTGGCGTAGAGGGGGTTATCCGTGCTCTGACGCAGACAGGCAATGCGCAGCTCGTGGATGTTGGTACGAATACGGCCCCGCAGCTCCGCGGTAGCGGCCTCGGTGAAGGTGACCACCAGCAGCTCTTCCACGCTCAAAGGACGTGGAAAAGCAGCGTTGCCGCCAAGCCCTAACAGCAGGCGCAGATAGAGGGCGGCGATGGTGAAGGTTTTTCCCGTTCCCGCTGAGGCTTCAATCAATCGTTCACCCTGCAGAGGTAAACGTAAGGGATCAAGGGACTCAGCGGTATCGGTCATTCTTTCTTACTCCAGGGCATAGATTGCTGCAGCGCGCTGACGCTCTTCCAGACTTTCCAGCCTTTCGGGTTTACGTACTCCGTTTTCCCGTTCTGGCTACCGGAAACCTGAGACAGGATGGTTATTCCCTGCGGCTTAATAACCGCCTGATGGAAGAAGTCGGCAACCTTCTGCGGCGTCAGCTGTTTTATCTCGGCCACTACTTTATCACGCGAATCAAATTTCAGATTACCGCGATCGAAATCTTTGCTCAGTTGCGAGGCTTCTTCACCCAGCGTCTGCGGCGGCTGCATCACCTGCGCGATGACGGCCTGCTGGATCTGGGCAAACTCTTCCGGCTTCATGGCGCGCAGTTTTGCTTCAACCTGCGGGAAGAAGGCCTGGTAACGCTGCCAGAGATACGCCGGTTGTTTATCGCTGCTTTGCAGCAGGAAACCCAGCCCCCACTGACGACCGACGTTCATGGAGAAGGCAAACACCGCGTAGCCAAGCTGCTCCTCTGTGCGTAACTGGTTATAGAACCACGGCTGAATAATCTGTCCCAGCACGGCGCTCTGCGCTGAACTGGCGAATTCATCATAGCCCGTTGGCACAAAGACCGCGGCCAGCGCGGAATCCGTGCTGTTGCCCGCCTTTTCAAAAATCACATTCTGTTTTTTCTCAACCAGCACGTCCTGGTTGCGGCACCACTCGTCGCCTTTAGAGCCGAGCTGAGTGCGAACATTCTCCGCCAGGGTTTTGGCCTGCTCCTCACTCATGTTGCCGACGATCAGGAACTCCGGACGCGTGTTGCTTTTCAGCGCATCGCGGTACGCGAGCACATCTTTTAAGGAGATGGAAGGCAGCAGCGCGCGGCGATCCTCACGCTGGAAATAAGGAACCTGCGACAGCATTTGCGCCGGCATAAGCGCCAGATCGTAAGCCTTGCCCTTCTCGGCAGAATCCATCATCTGGGCATACCAGGATTTAGCCTGCTCAAGCTGCTCTTCCGTCGGCGTGTAGCTGAAGTAGCCCTCCAGCAGGGCCTGGAACAGCTGAGGCAAGCGCTGGGTATAGCCGTTTGCATTAAGCATCAAACCGTTATTGGCGTTGGTGGAGAAGCTGATCCCGCCCACGGCGGCCTGGTTGCTGAGCTGATCGAGCGCGATACCGGCGAGATAGTCATTGAGCGCGAACATCACCTGATTTTTGGCGCTGTTCATGGCTTTCGGGTTACGCAGCACCACGCTGACATCGGCTTTAGGCTCACTGGCGAAATAGCGGCTTGGGGTATACACGACGCGCAGCGTTGGCTCATCAATGATGAGTTCCGGGTGCAGGTAATCTTTCGTCGTTTTGATCAGCGAGAAGTCATCCGGAATATAGGGGTTCAGCTCCGGCAGCTTCAACGCAATCTCCCCGGCCTTTTTCTGCCAGTCGGCGAAGGTCTGAGCGCTGATATTATCCACCTGATAAGGGGCGTCGACAAAATACGCCGTCTTGTTATGCGGTTCGTTCGGACTGATGTACCAGATGCGGGCATTCTCCGGCGTCATCATCGCCAGGCGGGCTTTTACCGCCCCGGCATCGTACCGGTCGGCAATATTCACCGCGTCGAGAGTATGTTCCACCGGCACGCGGATCATGGTATCCGCCAGCCACTCCACATAGTCCATGTCGCGGGTGATGGACGGGTAGCGGAAATCGAGATCCAGCACGTGCGCGAGTTCATCAAAATAGCGCTTATCGACGCCTTTTTCGCGCAGTAAAGCGAGGTAGCTAAAGATAGCCGCCACGACTTCATCGCGGTTGGCCTGTCCTTTGTCGGTCAGCGTCGCGGAGATCGCCAGCACGCCGCTATTGCCGTTCACAACCGGATCGGAGTCGGCGCGAATGCCTTCCGCCAGCCCCTGCTTTTGCAGCCAGTCAGACAGCGTACCCGGGCTACGATTACCGATCAGGTAGGTGACCAGCTCATCGGTTTTACTGCGAAACTGCGCCGTATTGTTATCAATGCGGAATTCCACGCGCAGCACTTTACGCGGCATAGCAGGAACGTAGTGGATCACGATGCCTTTTTGCGCATCCGTGACCACCGGAACGGTGATTTGCGGCAGGTCGATATTTTTATTCGGCACCCGGCCAAAGGTTTTGGCCGCCATGGCTGCCAGCTCTGGCAACGGTTTATTGCTGTAGATGACCGCCTTCATCAGGTTGGCGGAGTAGTATTTATCGCGAAACGCGTGCAAGGCATCCAGCACCGGGCTGTTCGGTTTGTCGCTCAAGGTTTCCAGGTTACCGCCGGAGAAGCGCGAGCCCGGGTGCGCAGGGTTGATGGTTTCGGCGCTGACCTGCGCCATGCGCATACCGTCTCGGGTGCGGGCCATGGTCAGCTCGGCATTCACCGCGTTGCGTTCACGCTCAGCGTATTTTTTATCCAGCAACGGCGCGGCGATGGAATCAGCGAGGCGATCGACCGCCCCTTCCAGCGCATCATTTTCAACTTCGAGATAAAAGGCGGTGCGGTACGGCGCCGTACTGGCATTGTGGCTGCCGCCATGCATCTTCAGAAATTCGGACAGGCTATCTGGCTGCGGGTATTTTTTTGACCCCATCAGCGTCATATGTTCCAGATAGTGTGCAAGCCCAGGATGAGCGTCAGGATCTTCCAGCGACCCAACCGGCACCACTAATGCCGACAGGGATTTCACCGCCTGCGGGTCGGAAACCAGCAGCACGGTCATCCCGTTATCAAGGCGAATAGCCTGATATTGACGGGTATCCTTTTCGCTCTTACGGATAGTTTCCTGAACGGGTTGCCAACCGGAGTCTGCGTGAGTGACGGGCGCCCAAAGGGCAATAAACAAAACAAACGCTTTAAACAAGGTGCTGCCTGGCATTACGACCTCTTTATCACGGCTACATCATTAACAAACTGCGTGCTGGACACGCCAACATCTCTTTCTTTGGGTACATCAGTCCGTGATAAGAAATGCATCATAAATGAACACCCTTATCTGCGCAATTTTTATACAGCGCTCAGGACTGATTAAATTTAAACAACGGCAGCAGGTAGCGCTGCGCCTCTTCCGTGATAGCCTCCAGGTATTCTGGCTCGAGCGTTCGCCACAAACGCTGATACCAGACATCATCCCCTTCGCCCCGCACCATCATGTTTCCTTCGTAGGCCTGCATAAATTTGCTGCGTGCTTTCTGCAGCGAAGCCTCATCCGTTAACATCGCATCATTCTGCGCGTCATAACAGGCTTTTATCCAGGCGCCGCCACTTTCCGGCAGTAACAGGAGCGGTTTGTTCATTCCCTGGCGGTAGCCCTCAATGTACAAAGAGAGATACCCTAACGCCTGCTCGGCTTCCATCGGCGGGAAGCACCACTCGCCCTCTTTGCGCACGAAAATCCGGCTTTCGCCTTTATACCCACCCGCACTGTAGACAAGATGTTCGAGCCAGAGTTGCAAACCCTGGGAAACGCTGAGCATAGAGGGTCGCCAGCGCAGCAGCCCATCCGGCTGAACCTGGGTTAACCAGCCCGTGAGCTGTATCCCGTTGCAGTTGAGATCGATTTCAATACTTTTCCCTGGCTGTCGGCACGCTCGTACGCGCTCTGCCAGGGCGGTCATCTCCTGACACTGCGCCTCCCAGACGATCTCCCCAAACGCTCCGTAGGGCAGCTGACCTGCAGCACGGTAGCGGCGGTAAAGTTTGTCGGCATCTTCCTCTTCAACCAGCGCGTTCAGCAGCTGCAGATTTAACTGATAGCGCTCCAGACCTTCCAGCGTAAACGGCTCTGACTCAGGAATTTCGCTCTCTTCAGAGCGGAAGTTGACCTGCAGTCGTTGCTGGAAAAAGGCGCGCACCGGATGCGCCCAAAACCGCTGAAGCTGCTCGAAGGTCAGTGTGTCGATAGGGCGCGGGGCAAGTTCCTGAATGAAATCGGTATGCGCATTCCCTTCCTTTTTCGCCGCCGGCAACCACTCAAGGGCATAGCTCTGGCGCTCGCTGGCAATATAGTTCACCGGGTCAAACGGCATGCGGCTGTGGAAACAGGTGATATGGGCTTTCACCCTCTGCTCGCTCTCATCACAGTTGCGCTCCTCATCTCCCGGCAGGTAGTGGCTCTGGCCGATATAGTCCACCAGCTCCTGCACCAGCACGGAGGGGAAACGCTCGCTGTTGTCCTGAATGGAACGACCGATATAGCTGATATAGAGCTTACTCTGCGCGGAAATGAGCGCTTCCAGGAAGAGGTAGCGGTCATCATCACGGCGGCTACGATCGCCCCGTTTAGGGTTTGCGCTCATCAAATCGAACCCCAGCGGCGGCAGCGCGCGCGGATACACACCGTCGTTCATGCCAAGCAGGCAGACTACCCTGAACGGGATAGAGCGCATGGGCATCAGGGTGCAGATATTGACAGGACCCGCCAGGAAACGCTGGCTGATTCGCTCCTGGTCAAGCCGCTGCGTCAGCTCATCCCGCAACAGCGAGAGCGGGATGGCCTCGTGGTAGTGAGAATTCACGCCTTCGTCGATGATAGCCTGCCACTGGGTTTCAATGAGCGCCATGGCCGCTTCGGTGTCATTGTCCGGCAGGAAGAAATCATTGAGTAACGCCCTGCAGACAGGGAGCCATTCTTCAAGTGGACGCGGCTGCAACAGCGCATATCGCCAGCGGTTAAGCTGCATTAATAGCGATGCTAAATGCCCCACCAGTTCAGCAATTAACCCGCTGGACTCATCGTAAGGCAGCACCTCATTCCACTCGCCCTGGCTGCTTTCCATGGCATAGCCCAACAGCATACGCGTCAGGCCAAATCGCCAGGTGTGCTGCCCGGTAGGGGTAAGCTCGAATTCCTGAACGTTATCGTCATCGATTCCCCAGCGTACGCCAGACTCGTTAACCCACTGACGAAGGTAGCGCAGCCCCTCTTCATTGATGTTGAAGCGTGCGGCCAGCACGGGAACATCCAGCAACGCCAGGACATCTTCGGAGATAAACCGGCTATCCGGCAGTGACAGGAGAGTGATAAACGCCTGCAATACCGGATGCGACTGACGGGCACGACGGTCAGATATCGCGTAAGGCAGGTATCGCTCGCCCGTTGCGCTGCCAAAAACGGCCTGAATAAAGGGACTGTAGCTATCGATATCCGCCACCATCACCACGATATCGCGTGGCGTCAGGTCGGGATCTTCCTGCAGCATCGCCAGCAGCTGGTCGTGAAGCACTTCGACCTCACGCTGCGGGCTGTGACAAACGTGGATCGTGATACTGCGATCGTCAGGATCCAGTTTTCGCTTATTGTCGCTGCGTTCGAACTCGTTCGCCGTCACGCCCATGACGGCACGGTTTTCCAGATCCAGAATATCTAACTGGATATTATGCAGCAGGCTGTCCGGGGCGATCTCAACAAAGGCATCCACGTCACCTTCACCTGAGGAAGTGATGTCTGAAAGCATGTGAATGTAGTCACGCCCCAGCTTCCCCCATGAGGCAAGCAGCGGATTAGGCAGGTTCTGAATACCCTCTTCATCGAAAAGCTGCCCGGCAGTCGAGCCGTCTTTAAACAGCGGGATGGATCGTTCTTCAAAAAGGCGTTTTCGTTGGCGGGTCACCAGCCGCGCCAGCCAGCGTTCGTCGAGGATATCCCCCCAGTACTGTCGGCAAGGGTTGGTAAACAAAATATGGATATCAATATGTTTACCCAGCGCATTCAACGCTTTCAGATAGACAGGGGGCAATGCGGATATTCCGCAGATAAACACGCGTGACGGCAGTCGGGCTGGGCGCTCCGACGCATTTTCAAGTATCGAGATAAACCGATCGTAGAGATTGGCACGGTGCCACTTAGGCTGGCCCAGTTTCTCCGTATGCTCTACCAGGGCTTTCCACAGCGGGGCCTGCCATATTTGCGCCTCCGGCAGGCCTTCAACCAACTCGCCCGCTTCCCAACGAATTAACCAGTCAGAGCGATAAACAAGGTATTGGTCGTAGAGATCGGCGGTGCGCGACGCCAGCTGGAACAGCTTGCGCTTGTCGGTATCGTCATTGAGGTAGTGACGCAGCATGGCAAATTCATCGTGCTGCAGCATTTCCGGCAGCAGCGCCATCAGCTTCCAGCTCATGGCCTGCTTGTTGAACGCGCTCTGCTCCGGGATATCCGGCAACACGCGGACAAACATCTCCCAGATAAAGCTCGCCGGCAGCGGAAAATCAATATTCGCGGCAATGCCAAACTTGCGGGAAAGCGACATTTGCAGCCACTGTGCCATACCGGTGCTCTGCACCAGCACCATTTCAGGCTCAAAAGGATCGTCAAGCCGCTCGCGCTCAACGATAAACTCCATCAGTGCTTCCAGCACATCCAGACGATTTGAGTGGTAGACCCTTAACATAGACGCTCCCGACTACTGGCTAACCGGGCAATGCAGACGCGTTAACTCACCGCGCCGCCCCAGAGGAGAAATAAGTGTAACCGTGATGCTGACACATCCTGCGAGCGTTGTCTGCCCCCGACGGGCCTGCCAGCCTGCAGGAAGAACATTTGTTGAGAGCTGAGACTGGTTCCAGGCATGGTGCCAGAGCTGACGATACTGATTAAATGCGGTGAACCGCGCCGCCAGCGCCCGCTGATACCCCGACAGTGCGGTCACGACCACCACCAGCAGCATCATCGCCAGCAGGACCTCAACCATGCTAAACCCTTTTTCTCTGCTCACGGCAGCTGACATAACGCGCTCTCCTTAAGGGGACAAAAATCGCTCCAGCCGTGAGGCGAAAAGCGCACGTTCCCGTCGACGATCTCTCCTGCACGCCAGAGCAGCAGGTCGTTGCCGCTGGCTATCAGTAGTACACGCGCCTCACTCAGTTGACGCAAACACACTCGCCATGTCGATGTCGTTTTGCACTGGATTTGTAGCTCTGGTGCCCAGCGCTGAACACGTCCCCACTCAAGCGCGGACTGTACCGTCGCCTGCTGCTGAAGCGAGCGGCTCTCACCGCCAACGAGCGCACTGAACGTTGTGACCTGCTGGTTTAGCCCCGTCAGGATCAGGGTACCGAGCACCAGTAAAAGCAGAACCAGCGCCAGCGAAGACATCCCGCGTTGACGGCTCACAGGTTATACCCCGTGACCGAATACAACGCCTGCCAGGGTTCTCCTTTATCGCCTTTACGTCTCGCGGCCAGTTCGATATTTACCTCTGGCGCAAAACCGGCATGTTCCACTTTCCTCACGACAAAATGTGCGATCGCAAGCCTGTCCGGGTCCGTGAGCTTTTCCCACCCTTTTCCTTCACACGACGCCGCGCCACGCAGGGTTTCCAGCGCCCCCGATTCCAGACGAAAACCGGTGCTGTCATTTTCTGATGCGCTGCTATCCCAGCGACCGTTACTGTTGGCATCCCACCGCACAATGATGCAGCTCCCCTGCCTGCCGATCGCCAGCGCCTGTCCCTGGCAATTTCCCGCGCAGTACCCCGCACGCTGAAGCTGCTTGCCGAGGGCGAACAGGTGTTGCCAGACCTCTTCTTCCAGCTCTCGCTGGCCGGATTGCAGTAATACGGCCCGCTCTAGCCCGGGTAAAAAACGCGATGCGCTTATCAGCAAAAGGCTGCTCATCGCCGTGGCAATCAGCACTTCTGTCATTGAGAAACCGCGCTGCCTCTTCAACATGTACCTCCCTCAGAGACCTGACACATCCTGATGCGTCCTCCATTTGAGACCATAATCAGCCATTCTCCAGCACGGCTTTGAACGCGTATTCGCCCCGCCCATGCCGTATCCCGTAATCCATAGAACCCGAGGGACGGCGTGACCTCACCGATCGTGACCTCAGGCCAGAGTGGAATCAGCACAAAGGGACTGTCCTTCTCACAACCTTGCACGGCAGAGCTCGCCAGACAGTCCCGGTCCCCCGTCCGCTGACGGGTAATTTGATGGTCGCGGTTGTGGCGGTTGGCATGGTTGCGCAGAAACAGCAGGTAATCTCGCACCTGGCTGGCGGTTTGCCACAACCGCTGCTGCCGTTGCCAGCTGTCCCAGCCGTACAGGCCCGAGGCGCTAAGGATGACGACAAGCGAAACGGCGACCAGCGTTTCGATAAGCGTAAAACCGTTCTCTTTTTTCATACCGGGAGTGTGGCGAAGCGCCGTGGACATGACGAGCATCGGATCCTCGTTTTACGAGACGTCATCCGGAGAAGTGGGAGAGTTGCAGCGCGTTGTAGGCTTTCTGGAGAGCGCTTCGGGAAACGGGAGAAAGGCGAAAAAAAACCGGCGCTAAACAGCACCGGTTGTGTCAGGCTTTATCGCATCAGATCGCGACGGGCGCTTTGATGCCCGGGTGCGGGTCGTAGCCCTCAATCTCGAAATCATCAAAGCGATAGTCGAAGATTGATGCCGGTTTGCGTTTGATAATTAGCTTCGGCAGCGCACGCGGTTCGCGGGTCAGCTGGAGATGCGTCTGTTCCATATGGTTGCTGTAGAGATGGGTATCCCCACCGGTCCAGACGAAATCGCCCACTTCCAGGTCGCACTGCTGCGCCATCATGTGAACTAACAGCGCATAGCTGGCAATGTTAAACGGCAGGCCGAGGAACACGTCACAGGAGCGCTGATAGAGCTGGCAGGAGAGCTTTCCATCCGCCACATAGAACTGGAAGAACGCGTGGCACGGTGCCAGCGCCATTTTATCCAGCTCGCCGACGTTCCAGGCGGAAACGATGATGCGGCGCGAGTCCGGATCGTTTTTCAGCTGGTTCATCACGGTGGTGATCTGGTCAATATGGCGGCCATCAGGCGTGGGCCATGCGCGCCACTGCTTGCCGTATACCGGGCCCAGATTGCCGTTTTCATCTGCCCATTCGTCCCAGATCGAGACGTTATTTTCGTGCAGATACGCAACGTTGGTATCGCCTTGCAGGAACCAGAGCAGTTCATGAATGATCGAGCGCAGATGGCAGCGCTTTGTCGTCACCAGCGGGAAGCCTTCCTGCAGATTGAAGCGCATCTGGTGGCCAAAAATGGAGAGCGTACCGGTGCCGGTGCGGTCGTTTTTCGGCGTGCCCTCATCGAGCACTTTTTTCATCAGTTCAAGATACTGTTTCATGGTTCCTCAGGAAATCTGTTGCTGTGGACGACGACGATACGCCCAAATCATCATAATGGCACCCGCGACAATCATCGGAATGGAGAGGATCTGCCCCATGCTGATGTACTGTACCCACTCGCCGGTAAACTGTGCGTCCGGCTGGCGGAAGAATTCGACGATGATGCGGAATGCACCGTAGCCAATCAGGAACAGGCCGGAGACAGCCCCCATCGGGCGCGGTTTGCGGATAAACAGGTTGAGGATGATAAACAGCACCACGCCTTCCAGCGCCAGCTCGTACAGCTGAGACATATGGCGCGGCAGCACGCCGTAGGTATCGAAAATGGACTGCCACTCAGGATGCGACGGCAGCAGCGCCATGTCTTCCGCGCGCGAGCCTGGGAACAGCATGGTAAAGGAAACGCTCGGGTCGACGCGGCCCCACAGCTCACCGTTGATGAAGTTGCCCAGACGGCCCGCCCCGAGACCAAACGGGATCAGCGGCGCGATAAAATCGGACACCTGGAAGAAGTTGCGTTTGGTGCGTTTGGCAAAAATCACCATCACCAGGATCACCCCAATCAGGCCGCCGTGGAAGGACATGCCGCCGTCCCAGACGCGGAACAGATAGAGCGGATCGTTCAGGAATACCGGGAAGTTATAGAACAATACGTACCCAATACGGCCACCGAGGAACACGCCGAGGAAGCCCGCATACAGCAGGTTTTCAACTTCGTTTTTAGTCCAGCCGCTGCCAGGACGGCTGGCGCGACGACTCGCGAGCCACATGGCAAAAATGAAGCCCACCAGGTACATCAGACCGTACCAGTGAAGCGAAACAGGTCCTACTGAGAAAATGACCGGATCAAACTCCGGAAAATGCAGATAACCACTGTTCATCTGTCACCACAAGATGTTGTTATTCCGCTGAAAGTGGACAGCGGTAGAAATGCGATTCTGCCGTAAGCAGAGGCTCCAAAGTTGCGAATCATAGCATAAGGCGGGCGCGGAGGATGCGCCAGAGATGTAAAAGATGTGTATAGGGTTTTACGCGCGCTGGTGCCCTCACCTCGCGCCTCTCCCACAGGGAGAGGGCGAAAGGCGATTACCGCCCGCCGCGGATCAGACCGCCCATACCGCGTCGTTCCATAAACGCCGCGACCTGATGACGGACCTCCGCTGCCAGCTGCGCCTCAAGGCTGCGTTCTGCCAGCTCGCGGGCATCATCGATGTCGATATGCCGCAACAGGTATTTCACGCGAGCAACAGCGCGACCGTTCATCGACAGATGGCGGTATCCCAGACCAATCAGGATCGCAACGCACATGGAATCCCCGGCCATTTCACCGCACAGGCGTAAATCAATGCCGTACTGCTCCGCTTCTCGGGCAATCATCGCTAAGGCGCGAATAATCGCCGGATGCAGGCTATCGTAGATACTGGCGACGCGGGTATTGTTACGGTCGACGGCCAGAATATATTGCGTCAGGTCGTTGGTGCCGACAGAGATAAAATCAACGCGGTTTGCCAGCTGCGGCAGCATAAAGACCATCGAAGGCACTTCAAGCATGACCCCAATCCGCGGTTTCGGGATCGCATAGCCGATCATCTCTTCCACTTCACGGCCAGCACGTTCGATCAGTCGCCGGGACTCGTCGATCTCATCAATGCTGGTGACCATCGGCAGTAAGATGCTGAGATTGCCCGTCGCCGCGTTGGCGCGCAGCATCGCGCGCACCTGGATCAGGAAGATCTCCGGCTGATCGAGCGTAATGCGGATCCCACGCCAGCCCAGGCACGGGTTTTCTTCGCTGATCGGCATATAGGGCAGCTGTTTATCCGCCCCGACGTCCAGGGTTCGCAGGGTGACAGGTTTGTCGTTAAACATCTGCAGCATACCCTGATACTGCGCCACCTGCTCCTCTTCAGAGGGGAAACCGCTCTGCAGCATGAACGGGATTTCTGTTCGGTACAGGCCAATGCCGTCGATGCGGCTGCCCAACTTCTCTTCGTGCTCGGGGCTTAAACCGGCATTGAGCATGACTTTGATCCGCTCACCGCTCTTAAGCTGGGCGGGCAGGTTAACGTCATCTTCCGCCAGCTTGCTTAATTCATTCTCTTCGCTGATAAGACGCTGGTATTCCTGGAGCAGAACCGGCTCAGGATCGACCAGCAGCTCACCGCGATAGCCGTCGACCACCAGCGTACGTCGGTGCAGCACCGACGGCTGAATGTCCGCCCCCATAACGGTAGGGATGCCCAGCGCGCGCACCATAATAGCGGCGTGTGAGTTGGCGGCACCATCGCGCACCACCACACCGGCCAGCCTGTCCTGCGGCAATTCAGCCAGCGTCGTTGCCGAGAGTTCGTCGGCGACCAGAACAAACCGTTTTGGCCAGGCATTCGGGCCCTGAATGGTGTCATCAAGATGGAACAGCAGGCGCTGCCCTAGAGCGCGCAGATCCCCTGCCCGCTCTTTCAGGTAACCGTCGGTCAGCGCCGCAAACTGGTCGGCAAATTTTTCGATGACCTTCTTAACCGCCCACTCTGCGACCGAGCCTTTATCCACTTCCGCAAAAAGCTCACGGCGCAGGCGCGCATCGGAGAGCAGGTGCGAATAGAGGTCGAATATGGCCGCCGTCTCTTTTTGCGCGCCTGCGGCAAAACGCTTGCTGTAACGACGAAATTCATTCGCCGCCTCTTCCAGCGCGGCGGTGAGACGCTCGCGCTCAAGCGCTTCATCAAGCGTTGAGGCTTCGTAAACCTGCTCCATTAACGGCAGCGTGGCGTCCATCCAGCCTTCAGCGATCGCCACACCTGGCGATGCCGGAAGGGCACGAATGCGCGTATGGCGATACTGACCAAAGAGCGCGGCAAGCTGAGACTGAGAGAGGATCGCCGCCATCTGCGTGGCCAGCGTGACGAGGAAAGACTCCTCGCTTTCGTCGTACTGACGTAGCTCACGCTGCTGGACAACCAGCACGCCGAGCAGCTGGCGACGCTGGATAATCGGCACGCCAAGGAAAGCGCGGAAGCGCTCTTCTTTTACGGAGGGGATGTATTTAAAGCTGGGGTGTTTTTGCGCGTCAGCAAGGTTAATGGGTTCAGCCAGTCGCCCAACCAGACCCACGATACCTTCATCAAATGCGAGCGTAACGGTGCGTCCACGTGGTTTTTTCAAACCACGGGTCGCCATCAGGTAATAGCAGCGCCGATCGTGGTCGGCCAGATACACCGAACAGACCTCGGTCTCCATCGCAAGACAGATGTCGGTGACCAGAATATTCAACGCCTCGTTCAGACGCGGCGCGCTGGCCACCTTCTCGACTATTTCTCGCAAGCGGGTGAGCATGATTTGCGTAGCTTAACCTCTTTTACGTCGCCAGGCAGGTGCGCTCTGCGGCTTAGGCGGGATCTCCTGAAGCTGCATCACCACACTTGCAAACTCTTTCATCACCCTACGGTAAACATCGCGCTTAAATGACACGACCTGACGAACAGGATACCAATAGCTCACCCAGCGCCAGCCATCAAACTCCGGCGTACTGCTGGTTTGCATATTGATGTCTGAATCGTTGCCCACCAACTGCAACAGAAACCACTTCTGTTTCTGGCCGATACAAACCGGCTTTGTGTCCCAACGCACCAAACGTTTCGGTAACTTGTAACGCAACCAGTTGCGGGTCGAAGCCAGGATGCGAACATCTTTTCGGCTCAAACCGACCTCTTCAAAAAGCTCCCGGTACATCGCTTGTTCTGGGGACTCTCCCGGATTGATCCCGCCTTGCGGGAACTGCCAGGAGTGTTGACCATATCGACGGGCCCACATCACCTGGCCCTGACGATTACAAATTACTATTCCTACGTTCGGGCGGTAGCCATCGTCATCAATCACCGGACTACCCCAAACTAAACCTTATATATGAATGATTGTTTCACACTACAGGGAGGCGGTAAACCACTCTCTTACAGGCCTGCAACCTAATAACAATTGAATAACTCACAAATAAGTACTGAGTTATAAACAGATGGGCGACAGCGAAGGGAATTTTATTCACCTTTTCTGTGGATATAGTTGTGAAGAAGTGTCTGATTACCGATGAACAACCTCAACGACCGCCGCACACCCTCTTTTGCTCGCATTCATTAAAATGATTATATTCATAGAGTTAGATGCGTTTACGTAAACAAAAAACTGAATAGCGTGACGATCGTCACACCAGGGATCGTCGTGCTGATGAAAGATCGAACAGCGTCGGTTTTATCCACAGATTGTGCCAATAAGTTAGTCACAATTTGTGTGAAAATTCGATTTTCATCGCACGTCAAGGCTGTAAATGGAAACAGTAGTCAGGGTTATGCCCAGTTATCCCATTTTTCTGTGGATAACATGGTGTAAGATCCTGTTCATTGTCAGTGACCAGATTTGAACAACCGCTTTTTCCACCCAGGCAAAACGATTTCAGACCGATAAAAAAACCTATAAATCATAGAGATGTCATATTGGTACAGAAAAAGTTAAACTCTATCCACAGGGGACAAATTCTTCGTTTATTTTTTAATCAAAAGGTTACCGTCATGCATCCGCTTACACCCTTGGGCTCACCACCGTCCAGCGAGAGCCAGTTGCTACTGCAGGCACAGCGTCTGGCCGGTTTTTCGCTTGGCGAGCTGGCAGCAATGGCCGGGCTGCCGATCCCGAAGGATCTGAAACGGGATAAAGGCTGGATCGGCATGCTGCTGGAGCTGTGGCTGGGTGCCAGCGCAGGGAGCAAACCTGAACAAGATTTTGCAGCCCTTGGCGTGGAGCTAAAAACCATTCCTGTAGACCGCCAGGGCAAGCCGCTTGAGACCACCTTTGTCTGCGTTGCGCCATTAACCGGCAATACCGGCGTAACGTGGGAAACCAGCCACGTTCGTCACAAGCTGAAGCGCGTATTGTGGGTACCGGTTGAGGGTGAACGTCAGATTCCCCTGGCCGACCGTCGCGTCGGCGCGCCGCTGCTCTGGAGCCCGGACGAGGATGAGGAGCATCAGTTGCGTCTGGACTGGGAGGAGCTGATGGACATGATTGTTCTTGGGCAGGTTGAGCGCATCACCGCCCGACACGGAGAGGTATTACAGCTGCGCCCAAAAGCAGCCAACAGTAAAGCCCTTACCGAGGCAATCGGCGCGCAGGGTGAGCCGATACTGACGTTGCCGCGCGGTTTTTATCTCAAAAAGAATTTCACCGGCGCACTACTCGCACGTCATTTCCTGTTGAAAACATAGTTTTTTACTTATTTTGAGAGCTCTCAAACATAATCGACTGCTTTTTAAGATTTTACCGCTTCCTCAAGTCGCCATATCGGGTTAATACTAGATTATGATTTGATACAAGCCAGATGAGGACGATAACGATGAAAAAATGGGCAGTATTAGTGTCAGCAGTCGGTTTAGCGTTTGCCGTATCGGGCTGTAGCAGCGATTACGTCATGGCGACAAAAGATGGTCGAATGATCCTGACCGACGGTAAACCCGAAGTCGACGATGATACCGGTCTGGTCAGCTACCGCGACCAGGAAGGCAATAAAATGCAGATCAATCGCGACGAAGTATCGCAAATTATCGAGCGATAATCAGAGAGAGGTCAGTCGCTTGCTGGCCTTTTTGATTTTTTTCTTCCCCTTTTGCTTCCCCTCTGCCATGTTTATATTCCTTTGTCGGGTACGCCCTGACGCGGTTTATATGTCTACTGAGGAAGCCGGCTATGCATTATCACCGTATCCCCCACAGCGCACTGGAAATTAGCCAACTGGGGTTGGGCACGATGACATTTGGTGAACAAAACAGCGAAGCCGATGCCCATGCACAACTCGATTATGCCGTCAGCCAGGGCATTAACCTGATTGATGTCGCAGAGATGTACCCTGTTCCGCCACGTCCTGAGACGCAGGGACTTACCGAAACCTATGTCGGTAACTGGCTGGCAAAACGCGGCAACCGTGAAAAGCTGGTGATTGCCTCCAAAGTCAGCGGCCCCGCGCGCAACAACGATACCGGGATCCGCCCGAACCAGATCCTCGATCGCAAAAATATCCGCGCCGCGCTGGACGCCAGCCTCAAGCGCCTGCAAACCGACTATCTCGACCTGTACCAGGTACACTGGCCGCAGCGGCCAACCAACTGCTTTGGCAAGCTCGGGTACAGCTGGAATGAGAGCGCCCCCGCGGTGACGCTGCTGGAAACACTGGAAGCGCTGACCGAATGCCAGCGTGCGGGAAAAATCCGCTACATTGGCGTGTCTAACGAAACGGCCTTTGGGGTCATGCGCTATCTGCACCTGGCGGATAAGCACGATCTGCCGCGTATCGTGACTATTCAGAACCCGTACAGCCTGCTTAACCGCAGCTATGAAGTGGGTCTGGCCGAAGTGACGCAGTATGAAGAAGTGGAACTGCTTGCTTACTCCTGTCTCGGCTTCGGCACCCTGACGGGGAAATACCTGAACGGCGCGAAACCGGCCGGGGCGCGTAACACCCTCTTTAGCCGCTTTACCCGCTACAGCGGCGAGCAGACGCAGAAAGCCGTTGCCGCTTATGTGGATATCGCGAAGCGTCACGGTCTTGACCCTGCGCAGATGGCGCTGGCCTTCGTGCGTCGTCAGCCGTTTGTTGCCAGTACCCTGCTGGGCGCAACCACGATGGAACAGCTGAAAACCAATATTGAGAGTTTCCACCTGAACCTGAGTGAAGAGGTGTTAGCGGAGATTGAAGCAGTGCATCAGGTTTATACTTATCCTGCACCATAGCCTGACGCTTTTGCCCGGTGGCGCTACGCTTACCGGGCCTACAGGTGCTCAAACCCAGGCCGGGTAAGGCGAAGCCGCCACCCGGCCAGATATCAACGGCGACGTTGCCACATCCACAAACCCGCAATCGCAATCGCAAACAGCCCGCCAAACCCGACGCCAATCCCCACCACCGGCACACCCACTTTTACCGCCAGCGAGTAGAGCCCCAGCATTAACAGCATTGCCAGGTTTTCACCCAGGTTTTGTACCGCAATGGCATTGCCTGCCCCGACGGTCTGCTTGCCCCGCTCCTGCAGTAACGCGTTCAGCGGCACCACGAAGAAGCCCCCCAGAATACCAATCAGGATGAGGAGGGCATACGCGGGCAATAATGCATGCTGCAGCGAGAAGATAAGCACCACGACGCCAATCAGGATCCCGGCGGGCATACAGCGTGCGACCGTCTCCAGCGTGACCAGCTTCGCCGCCGCGCCCGCCCCAACCACAATGCCGATGGCCACCATCGCATTAAGATAGGTTGGCGTCGCATTGTCAGTAATGCCCAGCGCCACCGGCACCCACAGAACCAGCAGGAAGCGCAGCGTGACGCCCGCGCCCCAGAACATGCTGGTCCCCATCAGGGAGAAACGCGTTTCACCGTTACGCCACAGCACGCGGCAGGCGGTAAAGAAACTGCCGGTCATCGGTTTAAATCGCCAGGATTGACCCGGGCGAGCCGCAGGCAGCTTCGGAATAAACAGGTTCGCCACGACCGCCCCGCCATACACCACCGCACACACGCCCAGTGCCGCCAGCACATGCCAGTCGGCCAGCACGCCGCCCGCAACGGAGCCAATCAGGATAGCGGCAATAGTAGATGACTCCATCAGACCATTGGCTTTCACCAGCTTATCCCCGGTGGTCAGCTCGCCGAGAATGCCGTACTTCGCCGGGGAGTAGGCGGCGGCGCCAATGCCCACCAGCGTGTAGCCAATAAACGGATTGAAGCCAAAGCAAATGCTGGCGGCACCCAGCAGCTTGAGGCCGTTGGCAAACATCATCACCCGGCCTTTCGGGAAACTGTCCGCCACCTGCCCCACAAATGGAGCAAAAATAATGTAAGCGCCCACAAACACCATCTGCAGGATCGGCTGACTCCAGTCGGGGTAAAACTCGGCTTTCAGCAGCGCCAGCGTGGCAAACAGCAGCGCGTTATCGCCGAACGCAGAGAGAAACTGCGCGGCAATGACGGCCATCATGCCTTTCGACCTGAGTGAAGTGTTAGTGTGTACTGACTCACGCATTTTGCTGTTCCGCCTCTTCAACCATGCCTTTCAGGGTCACGAAATCTGGCTTCCCGCTGCCCAGTACCGGGAGCTGTTTCAGGTAGCGAATATCGCGCGGCACGGCCAGTTCAGGAATACCGTGTTCACGCGCATAGCTCAGTAACCTGTCGCGCTTAAGCTCACCGTCGGTCGTAAACAGCACCAGCGCCTCGCCTTTGCTGGCATCGCTCTTCACCACCGTGGCGTGCATCTTCTCGGCGGACACGGCCGTCGCCAGTTGCTCCACCATTTCCAGAGAGACCATTTCGCCGGCAATTTTGGCGAAGCGTTTCGCGCGTCCCTGAATCTGTACAAAGCCCTGTTCATCGAAACGGACGATATCCCCGGTGTCGTACCAGCCGGTTTCAACCTCGCCGTTGACGTTTTCCGCCGTCGGCGCTTCCAGCACGCCCGGATTTTCCACGCGCAGATACCCGTTCATCACGTTTGGCCCTTTCAGCTGCAGGCGGCCACCGTCCTCAATGCCCGGCACCGCCAGCAGACGCGCGTCCATCCCCGGCAGAATTCGGCCAACCGTACCCGGTTTCGCCGCCATCGGCACGTTAATCGAGACCACGGGCGCACACTCGGTAACGCCATAGCCTTCGAGAATGCGCAGGCCAAACTTGTCCTGCCATATCTGGCGCGTGCTCTCCTGCAGTTTTTCCGCGCCAGCCACCACATACCGCACACGATAAAAATCATACGGATTGGCGAAGCGCGCATAGTTCCCCAGGAAGGTTGAGGTCCCGAACAGAACGGTACAGTTACGGTCATACACCAGCTCCGGCACAATGCGGTAATGCAGCGGGCTCGGGTAGAGGAACACTTCTGCGCCGGTCAGGAGCGGCGTGAACAGCCCCACCGTCAGGCCAAAGGAGTGGAACAGCGGCAGCGCCGACATAAAGCGGTCGTTCGCGGTAAAGTCGGCGATGCTTTTAATCTGCTCAACGTTCGCCAGAATGCTCTTGTGGCTGTGGACGACGCCTTTCGGGTTGCCCTCTGAGCCTGACGTGAAGAGGATAATGGCGTCATCTTCCGGCTGCTGTTTGACTTGCGCCAGACGCGGCACCAGCAGATGCGCAAATATCCACAGCTTGTCGCCGGTGGTCACGTCCGCTTTCAGATCCTCCAGGAAGACCCAGCGCACCTGGGTGAGCTGCTCGGGAAGGTGCCAGAGTTTGCCTTTGTCCAGAAACTGACGGGAGGTAAAGACGGTATTAATCTGAGCGGCAGTAATGGCGCTGGTCAGCCCCTTCACGCCCGCCGTGTAGTTCATCATCGCCGGGATCCGGCCCCGGGAAACCGCGCCGAAAATGACCGCCGCGCTGATGCCCGCGTTAGGCAGCATCAGGCCAATCTTTTCGCCCTTTTTGCTGTACTTCTCCAGAATACGGCCCACAAACAGGGTCTTGGTCAGCAGTTTGCGATAGGTATCCGGGGTAAAGTTGATGTCTTCGATGCAGTTTTTCTTCGCGCCATAGCGGTACTGCGCGGAAAGCAGGGATTCGTACAGCGTTTCGCGCGGGCGCACGGCCATACGCGCTTCCATCATAATCTGATGCAGCATTTCCCCGGCGATTTTACGGCGATCGCGGGCACGCGGCGCGTCGGGCATCGGTAACGACGTTGGCGGCAGGATATGCAGCGTGATTTTGGGGAACAGACGCTGCTTCACCAGCCCCTTGAGACGGCTGAAATGGGTCAGCTCCGCGCCTTCAATACGCAGCGGCACCACGGTCGCTTTTGACTTCGCCGCGACAAACCCCGCGCCGTCGTAGATTTTCATCAGCGAACCGGTCACGGAGATACGCCCTTCCGGGAAAATGACCACCGGGCGCCCCTGCTCGACCAGGCGTACCAGATGTTTAATCATCATCGGTTTTGTCGGGTCGAGCGGGACAAAATCAATCAACGGCGTGAGCCAGCGCATGTACCACTGCTGGCTGATGGAGGTATACACCGCAAACACCGGGCGCACGGGCAAAAACAGCGCCAGCAGAATGCCGTCTATAAAGGAAACATGGTTTGGTGTGATGAGAACGCGTTCGCCGCGAAGCGCCCGGGCATCGCCGGTGATGCGGATGCGAAACAGAATACGGAAAAGCGTACGGAAGAACCCAAATAGCATCTCAACTCCCTTTGCCAGCCAGTGTGGAGGGTCGATAGTAAATGGTGGCAGATTACACGAGAAGTGGTAAGGGAGCGACAGCAAAAGTGGAGGCGAAAAAAAACCTGCGCATCCGCGCAGGTTGGTGCAAGAGATGAGTACGAAACCGTACTAAGAATTCTCACCAATCAATACCTCTGGGATCTCAACTGTATCAACCTCTTTAACACCCTTGCTATCGGACAATCGCAACAGCCTGAGGCAAAGTGTAACTAAAGGTTCAGATTCACATTCTTCAGACATGACTGGGCGTGTAACGATTACACCGCCAGGGGTGTGCTGCGTCACGTTTGTGGAGCGCGAAAATCCACTCCCCTTGAATGCACGCCGCTTTTCCGCAACACTATTTGGTGTGTAAACGCTTACCCCCAATAAGAAGGTAATGAATGGCGACAATAAAGGATGTGGCCCGTCTGGCAGGCGTGTCGGTGGCAACCGTCTCGCGCGTAATTAATGATTCACCAAAAGCCAGTGACGCATCACGTCAGGCGGTACAAAGCGCCATGGAATCCCTGAATTATCATCCCAATGCCAATGCCCGCGCGCTCGCCCAGCAGTCGACAGAAACCATCGGGCTGGTGGTGGGGGATGTTTCCGATCCCTTTTTCGGCGCCATGGTGAAAGCGGTTGAACAGGTTTCTTATCAGACAGGCAATTTTTTGCTGATCGGCAATGGCTATCATAACGAACAAAAGGAACGCCAGGCCATTGAACAGCTGATCCGCCACCGCTGTGCGGCGCTGGTGGTTCACGCCAAAATGATCCCGGATGCCGAACTGATTCATCTGATGAAGCAGATGCCGGGCATGGTGATTATCAACCGTATCATTCCCGGTTTTGAGAAACGCTGTGTGGCCCTCGACGACCGCTACGGCGCCTGGCTTGCCACGCGGCACCTGATTCAGCAGGGCCATACCCGAATTGGTTATCTCTGTTCCAATCACCCGATTTCCGATGCGGAGGATCGCCTGCAGGGCTACTACGACGCCCTGCGTGAAAACGGGCTGCCGTGTAATGACCGTCTGGTGGCCTACGGCGAACCGGATGAGAGCGGCGGAGAACAGGCCATGACCGAGCTGCTGGGTCGCGGAAGGAATTTCACGGCGGTTGCCAGCTATAACGACTCCATGGCCGCAGGGGCGATGGGGGTGTTGAATGACAACGGGATTGAGGTACCGGCCGAAATTTCGCTGATTGGCTTCGACGACGTGCTGGTCTCCCGCTACGTTCGCCCGCGGCTGACTACCGTGCGCTACCCTATCATCACCATGGCAACGCAGGCCGCCGAGCTGGCACTCGCGCTGGCTGAACAGCGTCAGCCGCCGGAAATAACGCATCTGTTTAGCCCGACGCTGGTCCGTCGTCACTCCGTTGCGTCGCCTGCAGAAGCGCAGAGCGAATAACGGTAGAGGTGAACCCGCGTGTTGGGGTATTCCAGCCCATCACCGATATACTGCCAGCCGTAACGTTCGTAGAAGTCGCGGCAGGCAGACCAGAGATGGAGTTCCTCATACCCGGACTGCGCGGCGTAAGCGATAACATGCCGCTGAAGTTCTCCCGCCAGCCCCTTGCCTCGCGCCGCGTCGTCAACGTACAGCGCCGCCAGCCACGGACAGAGATCCTGTCGGGTGATCAAATCGCAGCGCCAGAGCCCCACCGTACCAAGAAGCTTTTCGTCCTCAACGGCAATAAACGTCAGCGGTAATGCCCCCGGCGTCTGGCTGTGCTCAACAATACTGTGGAAAAATTCCCGGGGAAGCCCTTCGCCAAAGGCCTGCCAGATCCAGTCGGTAACCTGCTCAGCATACTGCGGTGCATCGTAGAGCGGGAGGATAACTGTCTTTTTCACGTTTCACCTGCGTATTCTCATTAATGGGCTGGCCTGACGTCTCCAGCTCGATTGGCGATTATTTTACCAGAGCCAGACTATTTAGTTTGACTTCAGGCAGGCCTGACGAATCGTTACCAAAAAGCGTGATCGTGGCGGAATTTTTGCGCTTCCCGCATCGCTTATACGGCGTAAGCTCTGTGTTAAACTGCAGATCATTACGTGGAAGCAGGAATGTAGAATGGCAACAATGCTGGATGTCTCACTGCGCGCGGGCGTGTCGAAGGCCACGGTATCGCGCGTGCTGAACGGCACGGGTCAGGTTAAAGAGAGTACGCGTCAGCAGGTGTTTGCTGCGATGGAAGAGCTGGGCTATCGGCCGAACTTTCTCGCACGCTCGCTGGCTAACCAGACCAGCAACAGCATTGGTCTGGTCGTCTCGACCTTCGACGGCTTTTACTTTGGCCGCCTTCTCCAGCAGGCGTCGCGGCAGACTGAAACCCACGGGAAACAGCTGATCGTCACCGACGGTCACGACGCGCCGGAACAGGAAGAACAGGCGGTGCAGATGCTGGCCGATCGCCAGTGCGATGCCATCGTGCTTTATACGCGCTATATGAGCGAAAAAGCGATCATCAAACTGATGAACACCGTAAAAACACCGCTGGTGGTCATTAACCGTGAAGTGAGCCAGGCGCCGGATCGCTGCGTGTTCTTCGAACAGCAGGATGCCGCATTTAAGGCTGTGGATTATCTGATCGAACAGGGGCATCGGGAGATCGCCTGTATCACCGTCCCTATCCATACCCCAACCGGGAAAGCGAGGCTGATGGGCTATCGCAAGGCGCTGGAAAAGCACGGCATCCGTCTGGACGAGCGTCGGATTAAGTACGGCGATGCGGGAATGACCGGGGGATATGAGCTTTGCAAGGAATTGATTGCCGACGGTGTATCGTTTAGCGCCCTGTTTGCCTGTAACGACGACATGGCGCTGGGCGCGTCCAAAGCGTTGCACCAGGCGGGGCTTAAAATACCGCAGGATATTTCACTGTTCGGCTTTGACGATGCCCCTAGCGCGAAATGGCTGGAGCCTGCGCTCTCATCGGTTTATCTGCCCATCGACAATATGATTGTCACCGCCATCGTTCAGGCGATCCGGCTGGCAAGAAACCAGCCGGTCGATGCCATCCCGCCGTTTACCGGCACGCTGGTATTACGCGATTCGGTCACCACCGGGCCCTACTTTACTCAGATGAGTTCTAAAGCCAGCAGTTCCTGAATGGTCTGGCGACGGCGGATCAGCCGCGCCTTGCCGTTATCAAACAGCACTTCCGGCAGCAGCGGGCGGCTATTGTAGTTAGAGGACATAGACGCCCCGTACGCGCCGGTGTCGTGCAGCACAAGGTAATCACCCGGCTTGACCTCTGGCAGCGCGCGGGTTTCTACTTTACCGCCCTCCTGCTGGGTAAACACGTCACCCGATTCGCACAGCGGCCCCGCAACGACCGTCTCAACGCGCGGCGCCTGCGTTAAATCGCGGCCGTCAGCAGCCAGGGCGGTAATGTGGTGATAGCTGCCGTACATGGACGGACGCATCAGGTCGTTAAAGCCCGCGTCAATCAGTACGAAGTGGCGAGACCCCATCTCCTTCACGCTGCGCACCTGCGAAACCAGCACACCGGCTTCCGCCACCAGGAAACGGCCCGGCTCAATTTCCAGTTTTACCGCGTGGCCAAGATGCGCGGCGATTTGATCGCGCGCGGCGCTCCACAGACCGTAATAGTGATCGGTATCGATCGCCTCTTCCCCTTCGCGATAAGGAATGGAGAGACCGCCGCCCGCAGAGATCGCCTCCAGATCCTGACCGAAGTCGACAACCTGACGCACCATCGCGCCGCACACCTGCCCCAGGTGGCCGTAATCCACCCCTGAGCCAATGTGCATATGAATGCCCACCAGCTTCAGGCTGTAGCGCTGTAACACCTCCAGCGCGGCAGGCATATCGGCATACCAGATCCCGTGCTTGCTGTTTTCGCCGCCGGTATTGGTTTTTTGGCTGTGGCCATGACCAAAGCCCGGGTTCACGCGCAGCCAGACGCGATGGCCGGGAGAAACCTGACCCAGCTGTTCCAGCATATCCACAGAACCGGCATTCACCGGGATCTGCAGCTCGTGAACGCGCTCAAGCGTCGCATCGTCGATCACATCGGCGGTAAAGACGATCGCGTCGCTGTCGGCTTTCGGATCGTATCCGGCCGCCAGCGCGCGCTCGATTTCGCCGAGTGACACGGAGTCCACCTTCACGCCCTGCTCGCGCATCAGGCGCAGAATATGAATATTGGAGCAGGCCTTCTGGGCAAAACGCACCACGTCGAACTGATGCAGGGCGGCGATCTTCTCGCGGACGATCTGCGCGTCGTAGACCCACACCGGGCAGCCAAACTCGGCAGGCAGGCGCAGCAGGTTGTCGGCGTTCAAATCTGTATCAGTCTGGTTCAGCGGGCGTGGCATGGTCTTCTCCGGATAAATGCGTTTTGATGATTACGCCACAGCGCAAAGAGAATAAAAAATATCGTTTTATCGCGAGTCTATGCAAAAATGATATGGATAGTTCTCTGCTTTCAGGTGCCCTATGCCCGCCGTCAATTTACGCCATATCGAGATTTTCCACGCCGTGATGACCACCGGCAATCTCACCGAAGCCGCACAGATGTTGCATACCTCGCAACCGACGGTAAGCCGCGAGCTGGCCCGCTTCGAGAAAGTGCTGGGGCTGAAGCTGTTCGAACGCACCCGGGGCAGGCTTCACCCGACGGTACAGGGGTTACGTCTGTTTGAGGAAGTCCAGCGCTCATGGTACGGGCTGGACAGAATAGTGAGTGCCGCGGAAAGCCTGCGCGAGTTTCGCCAGGGCGAGCTGTCGATTGTCTGCCTGCCCGTCTTCTCCCAATCCTTTTTGCCGATGTTGCTCCAGCCCTTTCTGGCCCGCTATCCGGAGGTCAGCCTCACCATCGTGCCGCAGGAGTCTCCCCTGCTTGAAGAGTGGCTTTCGGCTCAGCGTCATGATTTAGGGATAACCGAGACCCTCTCCTCCCCAGCGGGCACGACGCGCACGGAATTGCTCTTATTAGATGAAGTGTGCGTTCTGCCCGCCGGACATCGGCTTGCCGGTAAGGCGGTGCTCACGCCGGAAGATTTCCATGGGGAAAACTACATTAGCCTGTCGCAGACCGACAGTTATCGACAGCTGCTGGATACCCTGTTTGCCGAGCATCAGGTAAAACGGCGAATGGTGGTAGAAACGCACAGCGCGGCCTCGATTTGTGCGATGGTGCGCGCAGGCGTCGGCGTCGCGGTGGTGAATCCGCTTACGGCGCTGGACTATGCGGAAAGTGGAATTGTTGTGCGTCGGTTTAGCGTCTCGGTTCCTTTTACCGTGAGCCTAATCCGCCCATTGCATCGCCCGGCGTCGGCGCTGGTGGAGGCGTTCAGTGAGCATCTGCAAGGAGGGCTAAGTATGTTGACCGACCGGCTGAATAAGATGTTGAATCAGACGCCCCACTAAACAGCGGGCGCCTGAACACTCAGTTAAAACGTTTCGCAATAGCCGCTACACGCTCGCCGAATTTCACCGCGGTTTGCAGATCGCCGCTGGCAATGGCGCCAGCATCAGCATCTGAAGGAGACTGCACCAGTAAACCAACAGAACCGCCCAGATTATTAATGTCCTGACGGGTAGCGGCAAGCGTATTTGACGGCGGTAGCCCCAGACTCACCCAAATCCCACCGTGTTGAGAGGCCAGCGTTTGCAGGTATTGTAACGACACCTGCTTATCACCGTTCAGGCTGGCGCTGTTGCTGAAGCCCGCGAACACTTTGTCCTGCCAGCTACGCACGAACCAGGCTTTAGAGGTCGCATCAGCGAATTTCTTAAACTGCCACGGTACGCTTCCCATGTAGGTTGGCGCGCCAAAAATAATCGCTTTAGCATCGTTGAGTTTTTGCCAGTCGCTTTCCTGAATATCGCCATTGCTGTCAATGGCGATCAGCTCAGCCTGCGCGCCCTCGGCGACTGTTTCTGCAACGCGTTTAGTATGACCGTAGCCAGAATAATAGATAACTACAACGCTCATGATTTATCTCCTGATGCAATATTGCCTTGTGAGTCAAACGATTAAGACGATTTTAAAATTGCTCTGCGAGCCCGTTGCCATTTTCGGTTCCCTGGTATCAAATAGAAACCTTACGTCGTTTTATACACGCAAATATTCACGGGCGTAAGAAGGCACTTTTATCTCACCTGGTTACCTCGAGGGAACCACCATGACCCCTACAGCAGTATTGAAAAAGGAGATGCCTCCTTACAACGTGTTCGATGAGCGCTGCCCGACACGCGGCGTGCTGACGCGTATCGCCGATAAGTGGGCACTGTTAATCCTTGCGCGCCTTGAGAATGGACCGATGCGCTTTAATCATCTTCAACGCGATATTCAGCGAATCACCAAAAAGGTGCTGACCCAGTCTTTACGCAAGCTGGAACGAGATGGGCTGGTATCGCGAAAGATATTCGCCACGGTACCTGTCACAGTCGAGTACAGCCTGACACCGCTTGGCCAGACGTTAACTGAAACGGTGACGGTGCTGGCGCACTGGGTGGAAAATAATATTGATGCTATTGTGGCGGCGCAATCCGCTTATGACGCCGCCAACACGTAAACCAGAACCGGATGCTCAGGACAGCATAAACGCCACGGCATCCGCAGCATGGATAGCGGTGGTATCAAATACCGGAAGAGGGCTTCGCTCAACGGGTACCAGCAAACCGATCTCCGTGCAGCCAAAGATCACCCCTTCGGCCCCCTGCTGCGCAAGTTTTTCGATGACGCTGACGTAGAAGGCGCGAGAGCTTTCGCTGAAGGTGCCAAGGCAGAGCTCGTCAAAGATAATCTGATTGATGCGCGCCCGGTCTTCTTCTTCCGGGATCAGACTTTCGATCCCAAACTCGCTGCGCAAGCGCCCGCGGTAGAAATCCTGCTCCATGGTGTAGCGTGTGCCCAGCAGCGCTACGCGGCGCATCCCGGATGCCGCAATTGCGCGCCCGGTCGCGTCAGCGATATGCAGGAACGGCAGCGAGCAGCGGTTCTCAATATGCGACGCCACCTTGTGCATGGTATTGGTACACAGCACTATCCCCTCGGCGCCGCCCCGCTCAAGCCCGAGCGCCGCCTGGGCCAGGATCTCCCCGGCTTTATCCCACTCGCCGCTCGACTGGCAGGCTTCGATTTCATGGAAATCCACGCTGTGCAGGAGCAGGCTTGCGGAGTGCAGACCACCCAGACGCTGCTTCACCCCTTCGTTAATCAGGCGATAATAAGGGATTGTCGATTCCCAGCTCATTCCACCTAACAGGCCGATCGTTTTCATCATCCCTCCTTTTCGTTGATTTCTTCTTTTAACATAACCGATGCCAATAAAAAAAGGCGCTCTGTTCAGCGCCTTGTTAAACCAATATCGGTTATCGCCTGCATACGCTGGAATACGTAGACAGGCAATACGATCACACGCCGATGTTTCGCAGCTTCTCCCCGGCCATCAGCTTGCGCTCGATGTGTTCCAGCGTCACGCCTTTAGTCTCCGGGATCAGCCAGAACGTGATGCCAATAAACGCCACGTTCAGCACCGTATAGAGCCAGAACGTTCCCGCTGCACCAATCGCGTCCAGCAGCGTCAGGAACGTCGCGCCGATGATCATGTTCGACACCCAGTTGGTGGTCGTGGAGCAGGTGATGCCAAAGTCACGGCATTTAAGCGGCTGGATTTCGGAGCACAGGATCCACACTACGGGCGCGGCGCTCATCGCGTAGCCTGCGATACACATCATGGTCATCCCGACAGAAAGCCAGGAAAGTCCACTGGAGGCCGTGCCGTTATCAAACTGCATCAGGCAGTAACCGAGGATCAGCGTGCCGAGCGCCATCACGCTGAAGCCAATTTTCAGCGCCGGTTTGCGGCCCGCCTTGTCCACGGTGAATACGGCAATAAAGGTGGCGAACATGAAGGTCAGCCCGACCACCAGGGTGGCGATCATCTGCTGTTCCGTGGTGGTGAACCCGGCCATTTTGAATATGCGCGGCGCGTAGTACATGATGATGTTCATGCCGGTGAACTGCTGCATCGCCTGCAGCAGCATGCCGAGGAAGACCGCCCGGCGCACGTTGCGGTTGATTTTAAACAGCGCCCAGCCCCCCTGCTTGAGCTTCAGGCTTTCGCGGATCTCGTTCAGTTCTTCGCGGGCTTTTTCGGAGGTATCGCGCAGCATGCGCAGCACCTCTTCTGCCTCCACGTGGCGCCCTTTTTGCGCCAGCCAACGCGGGCTGTTCGGCAGGAAGATCACTAAGACAATCAGCACCACCGCTGGCAGCGCCAGCACACCGAGCATTGCGCGCCAGTTGCCGCTGTAGCTGAAGTACGTATCAGACAGGAACGCCAGCACAATACCCAGCGTGACCATCAGCTGATACATGCTGATCATCTTCCCGCGCACGTTCTCACTCGCCATTTCGGAGAGATAAAGCGGTGCCGTATAGGAGGCAATCCCCACCGCCACGCCCAGCAGCACGCGGGAAAGCAGCAGAACCTCAACGTTTGCGGCAAACGCGGAGCCAATGGAGCCGGCGACAAACAGAATCGCCCCGGCCATCAGGCTGTATTTGCGTCCCAGGCGAAACGAGAGCCAGCCGTTAAACAGCGCGCCGATGGCCGCGCCGAGCATCATGCTGCTCACCACCCACTCCTGCAGGCGGCTGCTCAGGGTAAAGTGATCGGTAATAAACGGTAATGCACCGGCAATGACGCCAATATCCAGTCCAAATAACAGGCCCGCCACGGCAGCGGCAATGGAGACAAACTGATTCATGCGCCGGGTATCGCGCAGCGCAGCGGGCATAAGGGTAGAGTCATTTATAGATGTCATATTTTTCCTGCCTCAACAGCAAAATTCGTTAAATGAAATTACGAGATAGTGAAGAAAAGTGTCAGGCGGGAATTCGTGAAGATATGGATTATTTCGCTATGGCATCACGATCTGTGATGGACATTACAATTTCAACTAATGCTGAAATCGCACCGTTTTTTATTAATTACCTAATATTTAAGCAATAAAACTGTGATACGCATCATTTATGAATTTTCAGTATGGATTTTTCATCTTATGTCATATGGATAATGGCAATTTTTAGCCAAAAAAAAACCTCCACCCGAGGGCAGAGGTTCGTCATGCAGGTGGAATTAACGTGCCAGCCAGCCGCCATCAACCGCCACGGTGTAGCCGTTGATATAGTCCGATGCCGACGAGGCCAGAAAGACCACCGGCCCCATCAGATCGCGCGGAAGCCCCCAGCGCCCCGCCGGAATGCGGTCGAGGATTTCCGCGCTGCGCTGCTCGTCTGCACGCAGCTGCTGGGTGTTGTTGGTCGCCATGTAACCCGGCGCAATGGCATTCACATTAATATTATGCTTCGCCCACTCGTTTGCCAGCAGGCGGGTCACGCCCATCACGGCGCTTTTAGACGCGGTGTAAGACGGCACGCGGATACCGCCCTGGAACGAGAGCATGGAGGCAATATTCACGATCTTGCCGCCGTTCCCCTGGGCGATAAAGTGCTTTGCCGCCGCCTGGGACATGAAAAATACGCTCTTGATGTTCAAATCCATCACGTCATCCCAGTCACGTTCGCTGAAGTTGATCGCATCTTCACGGCGAATCAGCCCGGCGTTGTTGACCAGAATGTCGATATGGCCGAATTCCGCCACCGCGCGATCCAGCAGTTCAGGAATGGCATCGATTTTACGCAGGTCGGCGGTCAGGCTCAGGAAACGGCGACCCAGCGCCGTCACGCGTTCGATGGTTTCCGTCGGTTCAACGATATTAATCCCGACGATATCGCAGCCCGCTTCCGCCAGGCCTAACGCCATCCCCTGACCCAGCCCGGTGTCACATCCGGAAACCACCGCCACTTTCCCCTGCAGAGAGAATGCATCCAGAATCATGTTTATTCCTTACTCTTTCAGAGCCTGTCACTCACAGGCAGGTTTATGCTTCACTGCCCGCGACTAGCGCAGATCGCTGACCGCAACATGGTCCATATCATCAAAGACCTGGTTTTCGCCCACCATTCCCCAGATAAAGGTGTAGGCTTTTGTCCCAACGCCGGAGTGAATAGACCAGCTCGGCGAAATAACCGCCTGCTCGTTGTGCATCACGATATGGCGCGTTTCCTGCGGCTGTCCCATCATGTGGAACACACAGGCGTCCTCATCCATGTTGAAGTAGAAGTAGACTTCCATGCGGCGCTCGTGGGTATGGCACGGCATGGTGTTCCACAGGTTCCCTGGCGCAAGCTCGGTCAACCCCATGCTGAGCTGACAGGTCTCCAGCACGTCCGGCACGAAGTATTTATTGATGGTGCGGCGGTTGCTGGTGAGGTTGTCGCCCAGCGTCACGGGCGCGACGTCTGCCGTGGTCACTTTTTTGGTTGGACAGGTGGTGTGAGCCGGCGCGCAGTTGTAGTAAAACTTCGCAGGCTTGCTGGCGTCGATGCTGGCAAAGACCACGTCTTTCGCCCCTTTACCTACGTACAGTGCCTCGCGATGGCCAATCTCATAGCACTGTCCGTCTACGGTGATGGTGCCCGGTCCGCCAATGTTAATCACCCCCAGCTCGCGACGCTCGAGGAAATAATTCACGCCCAGCTGTTTACCGACCTCGCCGCCCACGGAGACGGTTTTCGTGACGGGCATAATGCCACCCACAATAATGCGGTCGATATGGCTGTAAACCATGGTGTACCTGTCGGCCTCGAATATCTGCTCGACTAAAAATGCCTTGCGCAGCCCCTGAGTATCCAGCGTTTTGGCGTGCGCGCTGTGGATGCTTTCTCTGACGTCCACGGTAACCTCCAGATGTGGTCATGCCCGAAGGCGGGAAGTAAAACGAAACAGCGTTCCGTTTTTCATAATAAACACATACTATCGGCATAAAGTGAGCTTTTCAATTACATTTAAAACAACGTTTCATTTTTTATTTTTGTTTATAACGGAAATGATGTTCGGATCACAATTAAACCGACGGGAGAAAAAGGGCACAAAAAAACCTCCCGGAGGAGGTCTTTTCAATGAGGAAAAGGTTAGCGTTCGATGGCCAGCGCCACCCCTTGCCCGCCGCCGATACAGAGCGTGGCAATCCCCTTGCGGACATTGCGCTTTTTCATTTCGTGGACCAGCGAAACCAGGATGCGGCAGCCGGACGCCCCGATCGGGTGCCCCAGCGCGATCGCCCCACCGTTCACGTTAACCCGCAGCGGATCCCACTCCAGCATTTTTCCGACGGAGATCGCCTGTGCGGCATAGGCTTCGTTCACTTCGATCAGATCCACATCAGAAAGCTGCCACCCCGCACGCTCCAGACAGCGACGGGTGGCGTAGACCGGCGCGATCCCCATTAGCGCAGGATCAACCCCCACGCTGGCGAATGCCTTAATGCGGGCCAGCACTGGAAGATCGAGTTCGAGGGCTTTGCTTTCGCTCATCATCATGACGGCGGCAGCGCCGTCGTTGATGGAAGAGGCGTTTCCCGCCGTCACCGAGCCCTGCATTTCAAAAGCAGGATTCAGCCTGGCCAGCCCTTCAGCGCTGGCGTCGGTGCGCGGCTGTTCATCGGTATCCACAACCATCACCTCGCCGTTCTGACGCAGCGCGCTGACCGGGACAATTTCGTCGCGAAAACGACCGGAATCAATCGCCGCACGCGCTTTTTGCTGCGAGCTCAGCGCATAGGCATCCTGCACCTCACGGCTGATACCGTACTCGCGCGCCAGATTTTCCGCCGTCACGCCCATATGATAGTCATTGAAGGCATCCCACAGGCCGTCATGCACCAGGCTGTCGAGCAGCTGACTGTTGCC
This sequence comes from Enterobacter sp. BNK-22, assembly GCF_048684805.1. Classification (NCBI taxonomy): domain Bacteria; kingdom Pseudomonadati; phylum Pseudomonadota; class Gammaproteobacteria; order Enterobacterales; family Enterobacteriaceae; genus Enterobacter; species Enterobacter sp. BNK-22. The sequence goes on along the minus strand of NZ_JBLQTT010000001.1, from coordinate 4,447,436 downwards.
CAGCTGTGCGCCGGTGCGGCTGTCGGTCAACACGTGCGGCGCGCGGCTCATATTCTCCTGCCCGCCCGCAATGATCACGTCCGCCTCACCACACTGAATGGCCTGCGTCGCGAGATGCAGCGCTTTTAATCCTGAACCACAGACGTCGTTAATGGTGATAGCGGAGACGGTATTGGGCAGCCCGCCCTTCAGCGCCGCCTGACGCGCAGGGTTTTGCCCGGCACCGGCCGTGAGGACCTGTCCCAGAATCACCTCGTCAACTTCATGTGCTGCGATCCCGCTACGTTCCACCAGCGCTTTCACCACCACGCTCCCCAGGTCAACCGCCGAGTGACGCGCAAGCGCTCCCTGAAAACAGCCGATAGCTGTACGCAACGCACCCACTATTACGACATCTTTCATCACGACCTCTGTGTTAAATGACATGACGATAGTAGAGGATTGTTACTGGCAATTATCTTAATTGTTTAAAAATAGTGAGTTTAATCACAAGGATCAGCGTGCATCCTGCAGATACTGCCGCAGCCAGCTTCCGGCAACGCCGGGAGGGGATCGTTTATTCCACAGCAGATCGATGCCGATCGCCCGCGGCCAGCCGGGAACATTGAGCTGTACCAGGGATTTCGCGGCGGCAAACTCATCCACCAGCGCGCACGGCAAGACGCACCAGCCAAATCCCTGTACCGCCATACTCAAGAGTAACAGGTAATTCGGGGCTGACCAGACGGGCCCGCGCGCGATCTCCGCCTCGCGCTCAAGATAGGTGCTCAGCCGCAGCTCTCGCCAGCCGTGCAGCTCGTCACGCTGAACGTCATGTTGTCCGGCGAGCGGATGCGTAGTCGCGACATAGATCGCCATGCGGGTCTGCATCGGCAGCCGGATAGCGCCGATATCCGTAGGATAACCGTCTCGCGCCTCGGTGAGGCCAATCTGCGCGCGCTCCTTTTGCAGCAGATCGATCACGTCCTCCTCCTCGCCAATCAGACATTCGAATTCCGTATGGGGAAAGCGCGCGTCAAACTGTTTCATCATCTCTTCCAGCACGTCCGGGTTGAGGGTATCGGAAAGGACAAACGTCAGACGTGCCTCCGTTTGCGCCGATAGCGACACCGCCAGCTCATCCAGCCGCGTGCTGGCGGCGAGAATAGCCTGCACATAGCCCAGCACCTGTTCTCCCTGGGCCGTTAACACCGGCTGGCGTGCCGAGCGGTCAAACAGCTCGAAGCCCAGATCAGCTTCAAGATGGGCAATGGACGTGCTGACCGTCGACTGGCTTTTACGCAGCCGGCGTGCGGCCGCAGAGAAAGAGCCTGCCGCAACGGTCTCGACAAACGCGGTAAGGGCTTCGGGTGAATAGCGCATAACCTATCTACTTTAGCGATGGATACTATCTTTAATATATCAGCTTTAGCGATGAAAATAGGCCGCATCAACGCCCATACCGGCGAATTAACGAGGTCTATCGCTATGCAACATCAGGATGCACTCCAACGTAAACTGCCGGAGCGGATCTTTCATGCAGTCTGTTTTGAAGGAATTGCGACGGCGATCCTCGCCCCTACGGCGGCGTGGCTCATGCAGCGTTCCGTGGTGGAAATGGGTGGGTTGACCATTATTCTGGCGACCACCGCCATGCTGTGGAACATTATTTATAACTTCGGCTTCGACCGTTTCTGGCCCGTTCAGCGCGTCAAACGTACGGCAAAAGTGCGTGCATTGCATGCGCTGGGTTTCGAATGCGGGTTTATTGTGATTGGCGTGTCGATTGTCGCCGCCGTACTGGGCGTCACCCTGCTGCAGGCATTCACACTGGAAATAGGTTTCTTCCTGTTCTTCCTGCCGTACACCATGTTCTATAACTGGGCGTACGATTGCCTTCGCGAGAAATTTCTTAAGCGCCGCCAGCAACGACGCGCCCTGGCAGGCTGAACGCCTTCTGGCCGGACGTCCGTTCCGGCCAAACGCCTTCGAAGCAACTGCGCTCTCCGTGCATAACTATGGTAAATTGCACTCCATTCCGATGGTTTGATAGTTGATACGTTGCTCTAATGTCGAAAATTTGGTCAAAAGATGAGACTCTCTGGAGTTTCGCTCTCTACGGCACGGCCGTGGGCGCAGGAACGCTCTTCCTGCCCATTCAGCTGGGCTCCGCAGGCGCAATCGTCCTGTTTATTACTGCCCTCGTGGCCTACCCCTTAACCTACTGGCCGCACAAAGCGCTGGCGCAATTTATCCTCTCGTCGAAAACGAAAGGCAACGAAGGGATCACCGGCGCCGTTTCGCACTATTACGGCCGGAAGATCGGCAACCTGATCACCACGCTCTATTTCATCGCCTTCTTTGTGGTGGTGCAGATTTATGCGGTGGCCATCACCAACTCGTTAACCGAGCAGCTGGGAAAACACCTGACGGTGGATACCGCTGTTCGCGTGCTGGTCAGCCTTGGCGTGGTGCTGGTCCTGAATCTGATCTTCCTGATGGGACGGCATATCACGATAAAAGTGATGGGCTTCCTGGTGTTTCCGCTGATTGCCTATTTCCTGTTTGTCTCGCTCTATCTGATCGGCAGCTGGCAGCCCTCGCTGCTGACCAGCCAGATGGCCGTCGATCGCCACACGCTGCACCAGGTCTGGATTTCGATTCCGGTGATGGTGTTTGCGTTCAGCCATACGCCGATTATCTCCACGTTTGCCGTTGATCGTCGCGAGAAATTTGGCGACGGCGCCATGGATAAATGCAAGAAAATCATGAAGGTGGCGTACCTGATTATCTGCCTGAGCGTGCTGTTCTTTGTCTTCAGCTGCCTGCTCTCTATTCCGCCGTCGTACATTGTGGCCGCCAAAGAGGAAGGGGTGACGATCCTGTCCGCGCTGTCGATGATGCCCTCTTCACCGGCGTGGCTGGGAATTTCCGGGATTGTCGTGGCGATAATTGCGATGTCGAAATCGTTCCTCGGCACCTATTTTGGGGTGATTGAAGGGGCGACGGAGATCGTGAAGTCGTCGCTGAATCAGGTGGGCGTGAAAAAGAGCCGCGCCTTTAACCGCGCGATTTCCATTATGGGAGTGTCGTTAATCACCTTTGCCGTCTGCTGCATTAACCCGAACGCCATTTCGATGATTTACGCCATCAGCGGCCCGCTTATCGCCATGATCCTGTTTATCATGCCGACGCTGTCGACGTATCTGATCCCCTCCCTGAAACCGTACCGTTCCATTGGCAACCTGCTGACGCTGATCGTCGGGGTGCTGTGCGTGTCGGTAATGTTCGTCGGCTAACCCCTCTTTGATGCCCGGCGCTCTGCCGGGCATGTCATTCAGTCTCGTCCCGTAACGTCCAGCGGAAAAGGTCTGTCCTGCACCACCGTTTTCATGACAAGCGTTGAGCGAAGATGTTGCACGCCAGGCATGGCGGAAAGCTTCTCGTCATAGAGCTTCTGGAAAGCGGAGAGGTCGCGGGTCACAACGTGCATCAGATAATCGGGATCGCCAAACAGACGCTGCGCCAGCACGATCTGCGGGATTTCCTCCACCGCCTCTTCAAACGCGCTAACCGCCTTTCGGTCCCCTTCTTTCAGCGTCGCAAAGACGATTGCCAGGAAGTTAAACCCCATTTTGGCGGGATCCAGGCTGGCACGGTATCCCGTTATGGCCCCGCTTTGCTCCAGCGCCCGCACGCGACGATGGCAGGGCGAGAGGCTCAGATTGACCCGCTCAGCCAGCTCGGTAAGCGACAGGCGTCCATCAGACTGGAGCGCCGCAAGAATTTTTCGATCGATGCTGTCCATTTGGAAGATTTTCTCAATTTCACCGTGTTATGAGCATAACATTGAAAGCCTATTTCGCAGGGTTAACGATATTCTTTTTCGCAACGTTTAACGCACTGCGGGAGTTTTCAGAACGATGGAAATGAGTATTGTGGCCGGCTTTTGGGTGGTTTCGTTTCTGCTCATCATGACGCCAGGCGCCGACTGGGCCTACGCCATAAGCGCCGGGATTAACGGACGACGCGTGGTACCGGCGGTGCTGGGGCTGATGTCAGGGCATCTGTTAGCCACGCTCATTGTCGTGGCTGGCGTGGGGGTCGTGATTGCTCAACATCCGCTGGCGTTAACCGGGCTGACCCTCGCGGGGGCCGCGTATCTCCTGTGGCTCGGCATCGGACTATTGCGGCACCCTGCCGCCCCGGAAAAGGCGAGCTACCACGCGGGAAACTGGCGACAGTGGGCGGTGAAAGGGCTCTGTATTAGCGGCCTAAACCCGAAAGTGTTTTTGCTGTTTCTGGCCCTGCTCCCGCAGTTTACAGACCCGACCGGGAGCTGGTCGTTAGCAATGCAAATGTCCACGCTTGGGATGATGCACCTTATCACCTGTACGCTGGTCTATCTGCTGGTGGGGTATGGTTCGAAAGCGGTGCTGGCGACCCGGCCACAGGCGGCGCGTCGGGTGAGCATGGCATCAGGAGGGATAATGGTGCTGATCGCGATGGTATTGCTGCTTGAGCAGGTAAGATAAAAAAACACCGGCCATCGCCGGTGTTTTTTACGCCCGAATATCGTCATATTCCCGCGTTTTATCAAACTCATGTTTCGCGAACGGGCACAGCGGAATAATTTTGCGGTTCTCACCGCGCATCTTCTCCACCACTCTCGCCACCAGCTGTTTACCGACGCCCTGCCCTTTCAGGCTCTCATCCACATCGGTGTGCTCGATAATGCTCAGGTGCTCGCCGGTCGGCACGAAGACAATCTCCGCGACCTGGTTGCCGTTCGCATCATTCACGTAAAACTTGTTATGGCCTTCCAGAATATCCATGGTTCCTCGCTTATTTTTGGCGATACTTCAGCGCACCGCTCGGGCAGGTATCAATCACGCTTACAACCGTTTCAACGTCCACTTCATCGGGAATAATCCACGGTTTACGTTTCAGATTAAACAGCTTTGCGCTGCCACGCACGCAGTTACCGGAGTGTTTGCAGATCCCGGTGTTGAAGTAAACGTCAATTTTCTCGCCGGTATAGGCCCGGTAACCCGCATCCAGTAGCTCTTTATCCATGACATTGCCTCTGTAATTATTATCGTGCTGAATGAAGAATAGCCTGACGGGATCCTGATGGCTATAACGCCGAAAACGAAAAGCCAGGTCACAACTCTTTTCTTGCCAGATTGCGTCCGCTATTTGCCCATGTCAGGCTCGGCAAATGTCACTTTTACATAACATCCGCAGGTTGAATGAAACGCAGACTCTCTTTTCAGGTAAAGCTATTTTTAGCGCTGGTGTGCTTCTCCTGCCTGCTGTTAGTTCTGCTGGGAACGATCCTGTTTCATTTTATTGACCGGCAGCTCCATCACGATCTCGGCCAGCGTGCCCGGGTTCAGGCCAGCCAGATCGCGCTGATGCCGGGTCTGGCGGCAAAGGTGGCGGCCAGAGATATCCCCGGCATCGCCCGGTTAATCCAGCCGCTGCGCGCCGAAAGCGATGCCAGCTACATTGTGATTGGCGATACCGAGGAACAGCACCTCTATCATTCGGAATCCCCGGAGCGGATTAACTTACCGATGATCGGCGGAGATAATGCGGAGGTATTAAAGGGCAAAACCATTATTTCCGTGCGCCAGGGCGGGATTGGGGTTTCACTGCGCAGCAAAGCGCCGATCTTTAACGCGCAGCACCAGGTGATAGGTATTGTCTCGGTCGGCTATCTGACCTCCTATATTGCCAATATTAATGCCCGCATTCTCTGGCAGTCCGGGCTGTACGGCGCGGCTCTTCTGCTGCTGCTGTTTATGTTCTCCTGGCTGTTTACCCGCAATCTCAAAAAACAGATGTTCCGACTGGAGCCGAAAGATATCGCTCAGCTGGTTTTGCAGCAGCGCGCGCTATTAGAAGCCATGTATGAGGGGGTATTTGCCGTCAATGAAGAGAAGCAGCTGATTTTAATTAACCGCGCCGCACGAGAAATGCTGGATATTCGGCAAAGTGAGAAAGCGCTTATCGGCAAACCGCTGGAAGACGTTCTGCAGACGTCGCCGGGCTTTTTATCCCAGCGCTACGCCTCGGTGAGCGCTGGCCGCCACGACCAGATTGCCGTGCTGAACCAGCGCGAGGTGATCGTCAACCGGGTGGCGATTGAGGTCGAACCCGGCGTTGAAAGCGGCTGGGTCTACAGCTTTCGCGACAAAAATGACATCAACACCCTCAGCAGCCAGCTCAGTCAGATCAAGCGCTATGCCGATAACCTGCGCATTATGCGCCACGAGCAGCTGAACTGGACCGCCACGCTGGTGGGCTTGCTGCAGATGAAACACTATGACGAAGCGATTCGTTACATCCAGGTGCAGTCCGAAGGCGCGCAGCGGGTGCTGGACTTTGTCTCCGCCCGTTTTTCCTCTCCCGCGCTGTGTGGTCTGCTGCTTGGAAAATACGTCAGCGCGCGCGAAAAAGGCATCGAATTGCTGTTTGATCCCGCCTGCCAACTCACCCGCATGCCTGCCACGCTCAACGAAACGGAGCTGATGTCCATTATTGGTAACCTGCTGGATAACGCGGTGGACGCGACCCTTAAGGCACCGGTCCCCGCGCCGGTGGAACTCTACATTTCTGACCGTAACCAGGAGCTACTGATCGAGGTGGCCGACCGGGGCTGTGGGGTGGAGGATGCGATGAAGCCGCATATTTTCCGCCAGGGATTCAGCAGCAAACCGGAACGTGAAAACGACATTGTAGGCACCGAGCACGGTATTGGCCTGTATCTGGTGGCAGGATATATCGATAAGGCTGGCGGCAGTATTGAGATTGCCGACAACACGCCACAAGGGACTATTTTTTCTGTATTTATTCCGAATGGGCTAAAGCATGACCCGAGCACTTGATGTTGTGATTGTTGAAGATGAGCCGCACCTGGCGGAGCTGCATCGCGAGTATATCGAGCAGAACTTTCATTTACGCGTGGTGGGTATCGCCGCGTCGATTGAGCAGGCATGCAGCCTGATTCGTCAGCATCAGCCGCGGCTTATCCTGCTGGACAACTATCTTCCGGACGGTAAAGGCGTGGAGCTCATCGATAACCCGCTGCTGAAAAGCTATGAGTGTTCGGTGATCTTCATCACCGCCGCCAGTGATATGCAGACCTGCAGCCACGCCATGCGCAGCGGCGCGTTTGATTACCTCATCAAGCCCGTCTTTTTCCAGCGCCTGCACGCTTCGCTGGAGCGGTTTATGCGCTTCATCCACACCGTGAAGCAGGTGAAGGTGGTCGACCAGCATGCGCTGGATCGCCTGTTTCATCTGCCTGCCGCGGAAACCTCCGTTACGCCGTCCACGAAGGGCATTGAGCCCCAGACGCTGGAGCGGATTAAACGCCTGTTCGCCGAGCATCCCGACAGTGCGATGTCGGTTGAGGAGGTGGTGGAAAACGTGGGGATCAGCAAAACCACGGGGCGCCGCTATCTTGAATACTGCGTGGAGAGCGGGTTAATCAGCGTTGAAATGCTGTACGGCAATATTGGTCATCCTCGCCGGTTATACCGCAAAGTTCCCGATAAACCGTAATCCGCAACCGTTCGTTGGCTAACGGTCGCGGATTTTATGGTGTTAATTGCTGAAACGACGGCGACAATCACACTTCGGAATCATTGCCCTCGCCTCCCTATTGTCGGAGGCTCGCTTTACGCTATGTTGACAATTAGTTCCTCAAATGTAACTAAAAGGTTAACTATAATGTCGAACACGTTCCGAATTTCTCTGCTTACCGCTACCGTACTGTTCTCTGCTTCTGCACTGTCTTCCCTGCCGCAGGGTTATCCTGCTGAGTATCAAAAAGTGGTTGATGCCGCCACGAAAGAGGGCAAGGTTGTCATCTATTCCACCACCGACATCAAAGCTGCCGGCCCGCTGATCCAGGGCTTCGAAAAAACCTACCCGGGCATTAAAGTCGAATACAACGACATGAACAGCACCGAGCTGTACAACCGTTTCATCAGCGAACAGGCTTCCGGCGGCGTGAGCGGCGACGTGGTCTGGAGCTCCTCGATGGACACCGGCCTGAAGCTCGCCACCGACTACGCCATGGAGTACAAATCTCCGGAGCAAAGCCAGCTGCCGAAATGGGCGGTCTGGAAAGATAAGGCCTACGGCACCACCTATGAGCCGGTGGTCTTTATCTACAACAAGCGTCTGATCCCGGCTGGTGACGTGCCGGATTCTCACGCCGCGCTGGCGAAGCTGATTGCCAGCCAGACGGACAAATTCAAGAACAAAGTCACCACCTACGATATCGAAAAATCGGGTCTGGGCTTTATGCTCTCGGTGCAGGATCACAACGCCGATCCGAACTACTTTAAGACCCTGGCCGACGTCGCCAAAGGGGGCCTGTCGGTGCAGTCGTCTACCGGCACCATGATGGAGCGCGTCTCCTCCGGTGAAAACCTGATCGGCTTCAACATCCTCGGTTCCTATGCGGAAGCGCGTGCGAAGAACGATGCGTCACTCGGCATTGCCTATCCGAAAGATTACACCCTGGTGCTGTCGCGCGTGTCGTTCATCAGCCAGCAATCGCAAAACAGCAATGCCGCGAAGCTGTGGCTGGACTATGTGCTGTCTGAACAAGGGCAAAACATTCTGGCCAATCAGGCGGACATCCCCTCCATTCGTAACGATATCGAAGGCAAGAACGATATCGACGGCCTGACCAAAATCCTCGGCAACGCGCTGAAGCCGATCCCGGTTGATGAAACGCTGCTGGAATACCTGCAGCCGAAAAAACGCCTCGAGTACATCAAAGAGTGGCGTACCGCCGCCGGTAAATAAGCGTCTGAGCGCGGCGCTGGCCGCCGCGCTCCCTTATCGACTGAGTTCGTTTTTCTGGGCTGCAATACCAGGGATACCCCATGAATACATTACGCAGAAAGTGGCAAAGCCTGCCGCGAGGCATCGTCGTGCTGATAACCGCCCTGGTTATCTACACGCCGCTGTCGTTTATCGTGATCCAGAGCTTCCTGTCCGCGCCGTTCTTTTCGCCGTCAAAAGAGTGGAGCTTTGAATCATTTGATTTTATTTTCACCGACCCCGATTTTTATAAGGCCCTGAAAAGCGGCTTTATTCTCGCTTTCGGGCTGGTCTTTATCTCTATCCCGCTGGGCGGCGTGCTGGCGTTTCTGATGGTGCGTACCGACCTGCCCGGTCGCCGGTTGATTGAGCCGCTGATCCTGGTCCCGATTTTCGTTTCACCGATGGTGCTGGGCTTCGGCTACGTGGTGGCCGCCGGTCCGGTGGGTTTTCTCTCCCAGTGGGCTGAGGCGCTGATTGGCTTTGTGCCGTGGAACATCTACGACATGTCGAGCATTGTGGTCATAGCCGGCCTGACGCACGTCCCGCACGCCTATCTGTATATCTCGTCAGCGCTGCGCAGCGTGGGCTCGGACGTGGAAGAAGCCGCGCGCACCGCGGGCGCGTCGCCCTGGCAGGTGATGACCTCCGTCAGCCTGCCGATGGTGCGCCCGTCCATTCTGTACGCCACCGTGCTGCTGTTCTTCCTGGGGCTGGAGGTGTTCGGCCTGATGCTGGTCCTCGGCGACCCGGAAGGCAACATGGTGCTGGCGACCTATCTTTATAAGCTGACGAACAAGATGGGTACCCCATCCTATAACCTGATGGCGGCGGTTGCCGTGGTGCTGATCTGCATCACCATCCCGCTGGTGATGCTCCAGCGTCGCCTGATGCGCACCGCCAACCGCTTCGTCACCATGAAGGGCAAGGCCTCGCAGGCCCGCGCGCTACCGCTGGGTAAATGGCGCTGGGTGGCTGGCGGGGTGATTGCCTTCTGGCTCACCGTCACCATCGGCGTTCCGCTGCTCGGCGTGGTGCTGCGCGCGTTTATCTCCAACTGGGGCGTGGGCGTTTCGCTGTGGGACGAGCTTTCTCTGAACACCTTCCGCACCATCTGGGCGCAGCCCAACCTGCTGCGCGCCATCGTCAACTCCATGGCGATTGGCGTCATTGGCGGCGCGCTGGCCGTGGTGTGCTACCTGTTTGTCGGCATTGCCATGCACCGTAAGCCGGATAACACCACGCGTTTCCTGGACTACAGCGTGCTGGTGCCTCGCGCCGTGCCTGGCCTGCTGGCGGGTCTGGCCTTCCTGTGGGTGTTCCTGTTCCTGCCGATGTGGCTGGATAACTCGCTGAAATCAGGCTGGCTTTCCGGGTTTGCCTGGACCGACTGGATGCGTGAAAACGTCATCGTCTGGCTGCGTTCGCTGCGCAGCACCATTTTCAGCGTCTGGCTGGCCTATACCGTGGTGTGGATGGCTTACGGGCTGAGGCTTATCTCTTCCACGCTGCTGCAGGTAGGGCCGGAGCTTGAAGAAGCCGCGCGCAGCACCGGGGCGACGCGCGGGCAGATCACCCGCCACGTCACTATTCCGCTCTCCCGCTACGGTCTTATCGGTTCGTGGCTGCTGATGTTCCTGATCTTTGAACGCGAATACTCAACGGGTGTGTACCTGCTTTCACCCGGCACGGAGACCATCGGCTCGATGCTGGTTTCCCTCTGGGCCGCGGGTGCCATCGATATCGTGGCGGCGCTCTCTTTCATTAACATCCTGCTTGTCGTGGTAGGTCTGGGCATTGCCCTTCGTTTCGGAGTGAAAATACATGATTGAATTAGCGGTTGACGATCTGCACTTAACCTACGGCGACAATCCTGTTTTAAAAGGTGTCTCCATGAACCTGAAGCGCGGCGAAGTGGTCTCCCTGTTAGGCCCCTCCGGCAGCGGCAAAACCACCCTGCTCCGCGCCGTCGCGGGTCTGGAAAAACCGACCCAGGGCTCGATTGTGATTGGCAACAATAAAGTATACGACGGCACGCCGCGCAGTGAGGTCCCGGCGGAAGAGCGTAACCTGGGGCTGGTATTCCAGTCCTATGCCCTGTGGCCGCACAAAACCGTGTTTGAGAACGTGGCCTATCCGCTCAAGCTGCGCAAAGTGCCCGCCAAGGAGATCCAGCAGCGCGTGCAGGACGTGCTGGACCAGCTTGGTCTGGGCCATCTTGGCAAACGTCACCCGCACCAGCTCTCCGGTGGGCAGCAGCAGCGCGTGGCGATTGGCCGTGCGCTGGTGTACAACCCGCCGGTGATTTTGCTGGACGAGCCGCTTTCCAACCTTGACGCCAAGCTGCGCGAAGAGGCCCGCGTGTTCCTGCGCGAGCTGATTATCAAGCTCGGGCTGTCCGCGTTGATGGTGACGCACGACCAGAACGAAGCGATGTCCATTTCCGACCGTATCCTGCTGCTCAACAACGGCAAAATTGAGCAACAGGGCACGCCGCAGGAGATGTACGGCTCGCCGAAAACGCTGTTTACCGCCGAGTTTATGGGCAGCAACAATCGCCTGCACGGCAAGGTCACCGAAGTGCGCGACGGCAAAGCGCGTATCGAAGGCAAAGGCTGGGTGCTGTGGGGCCAGGCCGGTGAAGGCGTGCAGAGTGGCGCTGACGCCACGGCGGTGATCCGCGTCGAGCGCGTCGCGGTGGTTGAGGGGCCAGGGGAAAATCAGCTTGAGCTGCCGCTGCTCACCAGCATGTACCTCGGCGACCGCTGGGAATACCTGTTCCGCACGGTGGGGGATGATTTTGTCATTCGTGCGTATGGGCATGAGGTGCGGGATCCGCAGCACTGCCATCTTTCGCTGCCGGAGAAGCATGTCTGGGTGTTCCCGAAAGGGTGATGAGTCAATAATTAATCTGCCATGGCCCGGTAGCGATTCGCTTACCGGGTCTACAAAATAAAGAAATGCGCTGATGCCAGGATTGGTGGCGCTAGTTATTATTGTTAATGCATTCCGACTTAAATATTTACCTGACTCTTCTTTCCATCCCTACGCATAACGGGTTAAGGCTCCATATCAAAATGTTATTACAGAGCATATAAAGAAAATTTATGCATCATATCCAGCATTTTTGAAAACTGATTGAACATGCTCCGTCAGTCCAACAAGATCTTCATAGGCGATTGGGCCAAAATCAGGATAATGGTTTTCAATATACTCGTTAACATCTTCCATACCTTCACTGACTCTGAGATTCTTAACAAATGTAGGCAAAATACGATGATTAACACCAGTACCATACTCTTTCGGATGATGGGTCATACACCACTCAACTTTACCTTTATATGATTGAATCGCATCTTCCAGTAAGGCGATAACTTCTGGAACCTCTTTTTCAAAACGAAAACTGGTATAAGGAGGATACTTAGAGCGATCAATTTTTTCAAAATGGTCATTTATCCATTCATCTTCAATACGGCTCTGATAATGTAACCACTCCAGTTTTCCAAGAGAACCAATGAAGTCCAACAAGATTGTTTCTTTCTTACCTATCGGAAACATTATTTTAACCCCTGTAATTTATCAGAGATCGTAACACTTCCCTGATTTATAGATTTGATATGTTTTTCCCAATCTCCTTTAGGAATTGGTTTTAAGGACACTCTTGGATCGTAAACATACTGACCATCGGTATAAACCTGATGAAATGCTTGTTCATGTACAATTTTTCCATTTTCATACACATTTAAGTTGTACGGAGTCGTCGGCCTTGCTTCAATAATTTTCCCGTGCCCGCCAGCTGCATCGAGAAGTTTAGGTGCGATATCTGAGCAATCCGTACAATCTGTATTGCCTATCCAGGCAATAAACTTAGGTTCGTTCATTTTTTCAATAACACTCTGATTGGCTGGATAACCGGGATTTTCAGGGCGAACATTTTCAAGACCGGGGATCTTCTCGTTCTGATAGAAAAGATCATCCAGTGAAGGAGAATCCGGAACCGGCGTAGTTGTCGTCCAGCCATTATTGTTTGACGCTCCATCACCGTTGGTATTACCAGTATGATTTATCCCTCCGGTTGCTACACTATTCTTCCCTGTGTTGGAGGGCACATTTCCAGTTACAGTCTGGTCGCCACCAGTGTTTGATGGTCCCGGGTTGATGACCTGCGTACCACCAGTACTGGTGATCGTCTTACCTGTCAGGGACTCATAGGCCGCTTTCTGAGCATCATTTAACTGACTGAGCTGGGAAGGATCATTGAGCGAGGCCACATAGATCAGATGCAACTGCTCATCTTGTGACAATGTATCCATTGCTGATGTGGATGCACCAATGCCCAGTAAAGCACCCAGACCACTGGCAACCAGGCGATCACGGCAAGCAGAAATTTTCAGACATCCCTGTGCAGCCAGTTTACCGCCCTGTATAACGACACCCAGCGAGTTATTCTCAACCTCCACCTTCGCCGTTTCCGACGCCGTCGCCGCCATGGAGACACTGCCATCCGTCACAGCAGCGCCCGCCAGACCACCTGCAATACTCACGAGGCTACTGACCAGCCGTTTCTCCTCTGCTGTCAGGTCACTGGATTTTTTATCTCCATACAGCGCGCTGACCAGATGGTCAGTCATCGCCGAGGCCGTAATGGCTCCTATGGCACCAGCCTTCAGGCCATCAGCACTGCTCCCCCCACTCAGCTGCGTCAGCGCCGCCGCCACAATACCGTGCAGCGCGGCACGGGCTGTCGCGTCTTTCTGCTCCTTGACCAGGGTCGCCAGCAGAGGGGCCGCCCCCGCTGCCGCGCCGGCCCTCAGGTTACCGCCAAGCGCACCTGCCAGTAATCCCGCCGCTGCGCTGCCCTTCGTCCAGAAGGCACTCCCCGGACCATACTCCGTATTCTGGTATCCGGGCTGTGTCTTCAGGAATGCTTCCTGCTCCTGCGGCGTATCGCCCTGCAGTTTTCCTTCTGACGCCAGCTTCGCGCCCAGCGCCGCATTGGATTCCCGCGCTTTCTGCTCCGCATACTTGCCGTAAGCATCCAGCACAGAGGTGGCCAGCGCCGCGCCTTCGCTCTGGACCGCCAGGTTATCCCTGACCTTTTGCACATCACCGTTCACGTCCACGCCGTGGTGGGCGCCAGCCGTATCACGGCTCAGGTCAGCAATATCCTGTTTTTGTCCCGCCGGGTTGCGAATGACAATGCTACCGCCACTCACCGCTGATGAGGTCGTCCCGGTATGGCTCTCTTCTGACTGGCCTGTACCGATGGCCGGTGCCAGGTTGCGGTTTTCACCGTTTCCGCTGCCGCCCGCACTGCCGGAAAGCGCCACCGTGTAGCCGTTGCCGCTGGTCTGGCTCTCGTTGTGGAGATTACTGAAACCCAGCGTACCGGTATCGAGGCTATTTTTATCTGCAGACGCCGTGGATGCAATCACCGCGCCGTCAAGCTGGGTATGATTTCCGGTGGTGACGGCAAAGCCGCCCTTGCCTGCGAATATCCCGCTCTGTTCAGCGACGCTCTTACCATTCTGGGTGATATTCTCACCCGATGCACTGACGCTACCGGAAGAGGCACCATAACACAGTGGCGGTATGCACAGACTGAGGGACGCGCCTGACGAAGACTGCTTGCTGTTATAACTGGCTGTATCCTGCACGCTGCTGATGGTAAGATCGCGCCCGGTGTTGACCACCACACGGTTACCTTCCAGCTCCGCACCTTTCAGGGTGGTGTCGCGTCCGCTGTTCACCGTAAGCTGTTCATCAGCATGGACAACGCTGTTCGTATTGCGCTGCGACTGACTGTTTTCCTTACCCTTATGCTGTGACGCCCCCAGCTCCACCGAGATGCCGTTTTGCGCACCAATCAGGCTCATACCGACACCGACGCTGAACTGGCTGCCGCTGTTTTTACTCTCAGAGTGGGTTGTGTTCTGGGAGGAAGACAGCAGAATATCCCGCCCCGCATCCAGCGCCACGTGTTTACCCGCGATCTGTACCCCCATACCGGCAATGTCATTTCCGGCACGAACAGAGACATTCTCACCGGCATTAATGGTGGTGCCCTGCGTGTCGGTACTGTGGTAACGACTGTCCTGAGAGGACGTCCCCGCCGTTAAAGACACTTTAGCCTTGATGAGCGACGAGTCCGACATAGCGCCCTGCGCCGCGGTTGCCGCCGACTGGCCTGTTCTGATGGCGGTCAGCCGTGGATCATCGCCGTTTTCTGCGCTGCGGGCAGCCGTCTCTGCGGCTTTAGCAGCGTCAACAGCCCAGCCGCCAGCAGATGCCGTCACACCATACTGGGCGCTGCTGCTGTGGTTTTCACCGTCACGGGTATCCCGGCTCACCCCCATGAGGACATTTTCGCCACTGAGTGAGACCGATTTACCGGCACGGATATCCGTACCTGACAGGGAAAGATCGTTACCGGCCTGCGCGACAACGTTACCGTTTTTGCTGCTTAGCTGGCTGCGCAATCCGTTTTCGAGGCTGCTATCTTCCCGACTGCTGTTTTTTTCATGGCGGTAGCCTGCCGTGGCGCTGTAACCATCGCCGCCCAGCGTTCCCAGCAATTTGCTGCTGCCGCTGCTCTCACTGCGCGATGTATCGCGTCCGGCAGAAACGGAGATATCCCCATTTATGGCTGACAGCAGAAGATCGTCCGTGGCGGTCATCAGGCTGCCGTTGATATTCACGCTTCCGTCACGACTGTTAACGTAAATATCTGAGCCCTGAATAACCGACGCGTTTTGTGTGGTCCGGGTGCCGCTATTGTTGCTCTCCGCCTTGCTCATCCCGCCCGGCAGGAGCTGATTGCCGTGGGAACCCCCACCCGCGATGGCACGAACAGCACTTCCGGCGCTCAGGGCGCTCGAGAGATTCCAGCCGCTATTTTTAGTGCTGCTGCTGTATTTTTCGCTGTCTGTGGATGTGGTGATATCAACGTCACGTTTCGCATCGAGGATCACCGTTTCACCGGCCTTAGCCTGGCTCCCGGCAATCAGGATATTACCGCTGTTGCTGCCTCCCTGTTTACCGGTGGCAGTCATCTGGATATTGCCTACGGCGGCAAAATGACTGCCGCTGTTAAACTCGCCCTCGTAGTGCGACTCAGAGGAAGACCGGGTGCTTCCTGCGGAAATGGCCATCATCTGCCCTGGTCCGTCAAGCGCGAGCGCACCGCCTTCAGCCCCCAGCCCCTTCACTTTATCGACGGTGCTGTTGCCACTGTTGCCCTTACCACGAACGATATCGCGCACGTTACGCACAGTGTCTTCAAATGGCGCTTTCACACTGACCGTGACGCCAGACGATTTGGACTCCTGCTTCATGGACTCAGTGGTCGTATCCCGTCCAGGAAGGATGGCGATGCTGTCGCCAGTGATATCGATATGGCCGGTTTTGCGGGAGAAATCATCCTTCCCTCTTCCGGCAACCACATCTGCCGCACTCAACTGGACGTCATTTCCGGCGCTGATGATGACATTACCGCCAGTAGTGCCCACCGTGCTGCGGGCATCGCTCTGCGTCGTATTTGCCCCCTGCCGGGTGCTTTTTGAAGACTGCGACCCGATGGTGATACCCAATCCCGACCCGCTGGAGAAAACGCCGGATTTCTTCGTCTTCTTCATGTCGTAGTACGTGTCGGTGTTGGTTGCTGCCTCCACGGTCAGATCATTTCCAGCCTTCAGGGCCACATCGCGCTCAGCAGCAACTGACGAGCCCTGCACCGTCAGGTTGTTACCAGCCCGGAGAGCAACGTTTTCGCCCGAAAGCTGCGTACCTTTCTCACGCGTATGCGTTTCTTCGTGGATGGTGTGAGTGGTTTTCTTGCTGAGGAATCCACCGGACGTCTTTTTCTTCTCCCGGTATGCATAGTCACTTTCCGTCGCAGTGGAAAGGGTGATATCCCGCCCGGCGGCCACGGCTGTATCGCCTGCGGAATAGACATCTGCTGCCTGAGCCGTTACATCCCGTCCGGCGACAACAGTCACATTCCCGCCCGCAGTGATGTCGGTTCCCGACTGGCGAACCGACTCGTTAATCACTTTTTTATTGCCTGACTTATAGCTATCGCCCTGCGTGGTCTCTTCCGCCGCCAGATTCACGTCGCGACCCGCCTGCAGCCCGACGCTTTTCTCCGCTGCCAGCGCGGCAGCCTGAGCGTTGATATCCTGCCCGGCCTTCAGGACCAGGTTATCGCCTGCGGAAATCGTGGTGCGGTCGAGCCCGGTGCTGTGGGACTCGCTTTTCCCTTTCCGGCTGCTTTCGCTGGTTTGCTCTGCGTTCAGGTTCAGGTCGTTGCCCGCGCTCAGCCCCGCGCTGCCGCCCGCCTTCAGGTCGCTGGCGGTCACGTCAAGGTTGTGCCCGGCGTTCACCAGCAGGTTGCCGCCCGCGGTGACGTTACTGCCCTGATACGTGACGGACGAACGGCTGGTTTTCGCCCGGCTGGAGCTGAATGCGTCGTTGATCTGATTCGCGTTGACGGCAATATCACCCCACGCGTTCAGCAGCATATCGCCGCCGGAGGCCAGGTTCGCCCCGGTGACGGTAATGTTTTTCCCCGCCTCAAGCGACAGGCCATCCTGCGCGGTAATAGACGCCGTGTTGCCCAGCAGGGTGTCTTTCAGGCCGATCTTGCCGTACTTCCCTCCGGCGTTGATATCAATCTGCTCAACCTGGGTCAGGTTGTTGATGCTGCCGTCCAGGCTCTCCAGCGCGACCGTTTTGCCGCTGATGGTGGAGCTGATGTTATTGATATCGCCGATAGCGCTCAGGTTCAGGTCGCCGCCCGCTTTCATCAGGCCGTTGTTGAGGTTGCTGATACTGTTCTGGCTGTCGAGCGTCAGGCTGTTTTTCGCCAGCAGCGAGCTGCCGCTGTTGGTGATGTCGCCGCCCTTCAGGGTAACGTTGTTGCCCGCGATCACGCTGCCGTTATTGACGGTGACGTCCTTCGGCGACAGGTAGAGTTTCGGCACCATCACCGTTTCTCCGTTGACGGTGGCCTTCTCCCACCACAGCAGGCTGTGGTCGAGCGCGGCAATCTGATCGGCGGTCAGCGAGACGCCAAACTGCAGGCCCAGCGACTGCTGCGCCGCCGCCGCGTTATCCATCAGATAGCGCATCTGATCCAGATCGGAGCCGATGCCGTTCAGGTAGCGGTTACCGGTCTGGTTGAGCACCACGTTGGAGACATAGCGGGTATCGAACGCCGCATCACCGAGGAAGCGGTAATCGTAATCCGGGTTCAGGTTGAGTCGGCCGAGCATGTAAGACGAGCCGAGGAACTGCTTCTCGTCGGTAAACGCCAGCCGCGTCTCCTGCGGCGCCGTGGACGATGGTTTGACCCCGAGCATTGCGTTCAGGTCGGCAAACAGGGCGGGATCAAGCTGTCCGAGACCGTTCAGTTTCGGGTTGATGCTGATCAGGTACGGGCTTTTCGGGTTGTCGGAGAAGACAAAATAGCCGTTGTTGCCCGACGGAAGCGGGTAAGCGCTGGTATCGACGCGCTGTCCCTGATAATGCCCGACGGCTCCGCCCTGAGCGGTTCTGAGATCGGCGGTGGTGACCCCGGCGTTCGCCAGTGCGCCCAGCTGGCCGAGGTTCGCGTTGCCTTTCTGCCTGGTGCCAATGTTGTTGAGAGGCGTGCCGGACGCGCCGCCGTTTTCCAGCGCGCCGCCGCCGTTAAGCTGCTGCAGCGCACCCTTGAGCTGATCGTTCCACTGCGGCGAGTTCACCGCCACGGTGCCGGTATTGCTCAGCCCCTGTTTTTGTACGCCGCTGCCGACGCTCTGGTTGCTGAGGGTGTTCAGCGACGGCGTGGAGATAACGTTGCTAACGCCGCCCGCGTTCGCAGTGGTATTAGTGTTGCTGATATTGCTGGTAAAGTTTGCATTAACGTTACCGCCGGCTTGTATAACAGCGCGGTAAACGGGGCCATCAGGAACAGAACCTGAAGAACTCTTAGGCCTGTAAACAACCGTAGGGAAATCACCATCGGAGCCTGACATAGTGGATAATTGGTAAACAATTTCACTGGAGCTTTTACCAGACTGGTAACTTTGATTATTTAACTGATTTCCGGAAATATTGATATTGCCAGTTGCCAGCATATTACTGGCCTGATTAATAAGCTCATTGCTGGAAATATTCAAATCTTTTCCTGCAGAAAGTCTCCCTGCGGTACCTTGCGTGTGTATAGTTACATTTTCTTCCGGTCCGTTACTGAGTACAACTTCATCGGGTATAAGATCAATATGCATCTTAACTTCAATGTAAGGACCTTTACTGTCCTCCCCAAAATGGGCATTGGAAGGTAATTGTTTATTTAAGTCCCCTGAATTAGTCGGACTACTGCTTTCGGTTTTTACATCAAAAACTTCGTAATGATTAAAAAAACGATTAGTTTTAATTGTAATATCACCATTCTGCGTCTCAATATTCCCCGACGTGTTCACCACCTGGCTGTTCGCATTCCCTGCCGCATCCCGCTGCATCCACAGGTTGTTTCCCGCCATGATGTCGCCGCGCTGGTTGGTGATGCTGTCGGCAAACAGCGCCAGGTTATTCGCCGCGTACAGCAGCGCGGTGTTGACGATAGCGCCCGGCGCGCTCAGGGTCAGCGAGCCGCGCGTGCCGGTGAAGCCGTCCACGGTAATATTGCTCCGGCTGGCCACGGTGATGTCACCTCCGCCCTGCACCGAGCCCGCGCCGTTCAGCGCCACGCTGCTGCCGGAAAGCGTACTCGCGCCGCCGCCAGTGGTGATTTGTCCGTTGTTGCTGAGCTGCCCGCCCGCGTTCAGGTTGACCGCCTGCCCCTGCAGCACGCTGCGGTTATCGATGTCGCCGCCGCTGTTGATGGTGAGGGTTCTGCCTGCCGCCACGGCGGTTCGGTTGGTAAACGCGTTCGTCAGCTGCAGCGTTAAGTCCCCCAGGGACACCAGCTGGCCGGTAAGGTCCAGCCCCCGGCTCTGCAGCCACAGGTTGCCGCCGCTCAGCAGCTTGCCGCCCGCGCTCTGGGTTACCTGGTCCGCGCCAATATTCAGCTGCGTGTTGCCGAGCAGCGTGCCGCTGTTGTTCAGCTGGCTGTAGTTAACCGTTAGCTGTCCCGCCTGGGTGGTGCCCTGGCTGGCGAAATTGGTGCCGGTCAGGGTGGCGCGATCGGCCACCCACGTGCCGCCGTTGGTAGCGTTTGCCGCATTCAGGATCAGGTCGGTGGCCTGCAGCCAGCCGGTGCCCGTGAACTGCGGCGTGCCGAGCGTCAGGCGCGCGCCGGAAAGCAGCCTGCCGTCGTTACGCGCCTGCGAGGAGGCGGTCACGCGCGTCTCGCCGCCGCCCTGGATAAGGCCGTAGTTAAACAGCGCGGGCGTGGTCAGCGTCAGCGCATCGCGGCTGACGATTTCGCCTCCGCTGTTGTTGGTCAGTGTACCGCTGAGGGCCAGCGTCGCGCCGTTATCGCCCTGCAGACGTCCGTTGTTGGTGAGCGCCCCGGTGGTGATGCCGAGCGTGCCCCCCTGCATTTTGCCGTCGCTGGTGACGGAGGCCGCCGTGATGTTCAGCGCCCCGCCGGACAGCAGGGTGCCGCCAGACTGCTGGCTGACCGCGCCGGTCTGGCTGAGGGTCAGGCCATTCACGCCGCTGATGGCGCCGCTGTTGCTGAGCGTACCGCCTGTCAGCGTCAGGTTTTTCGCCGCCCACTGCCCCTGGTTCGCCAGCGTCGCGGCCTGCAGCGTCGCCGCACCCAGCGCGGTGATCCTGCTGCCTGTGGTTCCGGTGAGCGTATCGGCCAGCGTCATCTGCAGCGCGTCGGCGCTCTGCACCGCGCCGCTGTTATTGAGCGACCGGGCGTTAAGCAGAATATTCTGTGCCTGCCAGCTGCCGGCGTTGGTCACCGCGCCGGACGCAATCGTCAGAGTACCCTGGGTGAGAAGCTTACCGCCTGCGCCGTTGATCAGCTCCTGCTGAGGCGCGGCCATCGCCATGCGCGCCATCAGCCGCTGCTGCCCCTGAACGGTCAGGCTCTGCAGACCGGTTAAGGTGCCCTGGTTGTTAATGCTGTTCTGATGCAGCGCGAGGGTGTTCCCCTGCACGGTGCCGCTGTTTTTAAGCGTGCTGCCGCCGAGCGTCACATCGCCCTCGCTGAGGAGCTGCCCGCGGTTATCCAGCGTCTGTGCGGTGATATCCGTCCTACCCTGGCTCATCAGCGAGCCGGTTGAGGTCAGTGTGCCGCCGGTCGTGGCCGTCAGCGTTCCCTGGCTGAGCAGAGACCCGCCGTGCGCCCAGTCGCTGGCGCGGATGTCCGCGCCGTTCCCCTGCAGCGTGCCCTGCGTGGTCAGCTGGCCTGCATCCAGCGTCAGCATGCCGCCGGAGAGGGTGCGCGAGGCCGCGCCCGTGGTCAGCGTGGTGCCGGTGAGCGCCAGGCCGTTCGTTCCCTGCATCAGCCCGCCGTTGTTCATATCGCGGGCAGTGAGGGACAGCGTACCGCCCGTGATGCGCCCCGGGTTCGCCAGGGTGTCCGCGGTGAAGGCGGTCGTGCCGCCGCTCTGCAGCAGCCCGGTATTCGTTAACGCCCCGCTGAGCGTGCCGCTGAGTCCCGTCTGCCCGTTCACCGTGCCGCTGTTGGTGAGGGTGGTGCCGGTCATGCCCAGCGTCGCGCCCTGCAGCGTACCGGCGTTGGTCAGCTGTCCGCCCGTCAGCGTGAAGCCGCCGCCGGAGAGCCATTTACCGTTCAGCTCGTTGATAAAGCGGTCGGCGGTGGCGTTAACCGCGTTGCTGCCCTGCATCAGGCCGCTGTTGCGCAGCTCAGTACCGCCTGCTGTCAGCGTTTTGCCCGCCACCGTGCCGCTGCTGGTCAGCGTCGTCGCGTTAAGCGCGGCATCGTCGGTGGCAACGATGTTCCCCGTGTTGGTCAGGGCATTGCTCAGGCCCAAATCCAGGCTCTGCGCCTGAATATCGCCCCGGTTCGTCAGGTCGCTGCCCCGCAGGGTGAAACCGCCCTTCACCAGCAGCAGGCCGGCGTTATCGAGCGTGTCGAGGGATAAGTTCAGAGGACTGCCGCTCACCAGCTGCCCGGTGGCGCCGTTGCTCAGCGCGCGGGTGGTCAGCGTCAGCGTGTCGTTGCCCTGAAGAATCCCGGTGTTGTTCAGCTGCGCAGCCTTCACCGCGAGGGCTTTCCCGGCCAGCTGGCCGTCGTTGAACAGCTGCGCCGCCGTCAGCGTGAACAGATTCTGGCTGAGCAGGGCACCCGTGTTATCCAGCCTGCCGGTCGTGGAAAGCGTCAGGGCGTCCAGCGTCTGAACGCTGCCCTGGTTATTCAGGCTCCCGGCGTCAAGCGTCGCACTGCGCCCCTGAAGGCTGCCCGCGTTGCTGAGGGTTTGTCCGCTGAGCGTCAGGGTCTCGCCGCCCGTCACCTGGCCCTGAGGCTGGTTCGTGAAGGTGTTCCCGGACCAGGCCAGCGTGCTGCTGCCCTGAAGCAGGCCGCTGTTCTGCAGGTCGCCCCGCAGGGTCAGCACTTTCGCCAGCAACTGGCCACGGTTATCGGTCCTGTCGGCCTGGACGTCCAGCGCCTGCTGGCTGAGCACCTTACCGCTGTTGATCAGCGTGCCGGTTACCGCCGCCGTCACGCCCGTTTCCCCCAGCGCGTTACCGGTGTTCATCCACTCACCGGTGGCGAGGTTCAGGGTGTTGCCCTGCAGCAGCCCGGCGTTGTTCAGGGTGGTGTGATTCAGGGCGAGCGCGCCACCGGAGAGCAGCATGCCCGCCTGCTGGTTGCTGAGCTGTGCCCCGGTCGCCGTGAGGGAATGTGTCCCCTGCAGCGTGCCGCCGTTGGTCACCGACGCGCTGTTAAACTGCGCGTCGGTACCGGCCATTAGCCCGCTGTTCGTCAGGCTGGCGGTAGTCAGCGTCAGGCCGTTTCGGGCAATCACCCGCCCGTCGGCATCGTTGCTGGCCTGTCGGGTCAGGTTCAGCAGCAGCGCGGTGGCGCTGAGCTCGCCGCTGTTGACCAGCGTTTCACCGCCGAGCGTCAGCGTTCCGCTGCTGCGCAGCGCGCCACGGTTAGTAAGGTCTGCCACACCGAGCGTCAGCGCCGAGTCCCCCTCGACGGTGCCCTGGTTTTGCAGGCTGTTCGCCGTGATGTGCAGGTCGCTGGCTGCAATATTGCCCGCGTTCGCAAACGCAGTGCCGTTCAGGGTGAGCCGGTCGTCCGCCAGCAGGCGTCCGGTATCGGTGTTGGTCAGGCTGAGGTAGTCGCTGCTCAGGCTGACGCCGTTGATTTCACCCTGGTTTGTCAGCGTGTCGCCCCGGAGGCGCAGCGTGCCGTCGGTAGTGATAAGCCCGCGGTTAGACAGCACCGGAACGTTCAGCGTTAAATCCTGCGTGCTGTAGACCGATCCGCCCGCGAGGTTTGTGAGTGACCCGGTCTTCAGGCCGAGCAGGGTGGTCCCCTGCAGCAGTCCGCTGTTCTCCACCGAGGCAGCGTCCAGCGCCAGCGTACCGGCAACCAGCGTACCACTGCTGGTGATGCGTTCAGGAGCCGTCAGGGTCATGCGTTCCGCTTTTGCGACGCCGGACTGGAGGATGTTCTGTCCGCTGAGCGCGATGGCGCTGGCGGTAAGCTCTCCGCCGCTGGTCAGGTCGCCGGTCGCGTTAAAACTCAGCACGTTACCGGTGGATTTCCCGGCGTGCGCAATCGTGCCCGCCGTCAC
The DNA here is from genome assembly GCF_048684805.1 of Enterobacter sp. BNK-22. Lineage (NCBI taxonomy): Bacteria > Pseudomonadati > Pseudomonadota > Gammaproteobacteria > Enterobacterales > Enterobacteriaceae > Enterobacter > Enterobacter sp. BNK-22. The sequence continues at coordinate 4,423,902 of NZ_JBLQTT010000001.1, read as the reverse complement.
CGACAGCGCCCCCTTCGCCGCCTGCGTGCCATTCAGCGCGGCATTCTGCGCCTGCAGGGTAAGCCCCTGCCCGCTCTGCAGATGCGCATCCTGGCCGGTGGTCAGGTCGCCGGTACTGACGGTTAATGCCCCCGCCGCGTCCGTCTGCCCGTTCAGGCTGGCGCTGCGGGTCGCGGTAATCTGAACATTGCCCTGACTGGTGGTACGGGACGCCTGACCGCTGGTCAGGGTGCCGGTCTGCGCCGTCAGCGCCGTCGCGCCGGACAGGGTGCCATTCTGTTCAAGCGTGTCTGCCGTCACGCTCATCGCCCCGTCAGCCAGCAGGCTGCCGCTGTTACGCAGGGTCTGCTGCGCCGCGACGTTTGCATTGCCTTTCGCGCTCAGCGTGCCCATCTGCTCCAGGGTACCGGCGCTTAGCGCCAGGTTGCCGGCGCTCTGCAGGGTACCGCTGTTAGTGACCGTCTGCCCCTTCAGGGTGACGTCGTTACCCTGCACCATGCCGCCGTTTGTCAGCTCTCCTGCGTTCACGTCAAGGTGGCCTTTCGCCGCCAGCTGGCCGCTGTTGGACACCCTGTTGCCGGAGAGGGCAATGTCGCGCCCCGCATTCACCTGCCCCTGATTACTGACGGCGCTGCCCGTCAGGCGGACATCGCCCGTGGCATCGGCCCGGCTCTGGCCGTCCATCATCAGCTGTCCACCGCTCAGGGCCAGACGCTCCCCTGCCGAGACCGCACTGGCCGTGGATGACAGCGTGCCGCCGCTGCTGAGGGTCGCGCGGGTATCGCTACCGCTGCGGGTATTCGTCAACGTGATATCTTTCCCGACCGTCACGCTGAGCGCACCTTTGCTGGTGACGCTGCCGCCGCGCTGCGTCAGGCTGCCGTCGGTGGACAGCGTGGTGTCGGCCTGACCCGTCAGCGTCGCATCCGCAAGCGCCATTCCCTTTTTACTCGTGACGGTTAGCGCCCCGCCCTGTGCCGACACGCCGCCGCCGTTTACGGTCAGGGTATCTTTACTGTCCAGTGTCGCCGCGCCGCGGGAGACCAGGGAGGTATTGCTGAGCGTCATCCCCTGCCCGCTGCTCACCGACAGCGCGCCTGCGCTGTTTGTCCCGCCACCCGTCGTCTGCACTTTCCCCGCAGCGGAAAGGCGCATATCGCCCTGGCTGGCGAGCGTGCTGTTATTGAGTTTCACATCCTGCGAGCTGGTTACATTCACCGCGCCACCGGCCTGATGGCTGCCGTTGAGGACCACTCCCGCGCCATTCGCGGTAATCGAGCCGCTGGCCAGGCTGTTCGTGACCGTCAGTTTCCCGCCCGCGTCCAGCTGAATATCGCCCTGGCGCGCGGTGAGGTTGCCGAGGTTCACCCCACGCCCGTCTCGCTGGAGACCAGGCGGATACGGTTGGCATACATCCCGCCGAGCGCGCCGGTATCCACGGCCACCACGGGCGCGGCACCCTCACCGGCAATCGGCTTGACGCTGCCGTCTGCGCCCACGCGGTTCGCCCCTGCCGTTACCGTCAGGTCGTTCGCATGTATCGCGGCGTTCACTTCCGTCGCGCGCGCAATGATCGACAGCGCGTCGCTCTTGCTGGCATCCAGCCCCTGGCCTTCAACCGTGATGGCGCCTTTCGTCACCTCCAGCGCCTGCAGGTTACCGCTGGCGTCGAACTGCGGTTTCCCCGTGGTCAGGGTGACGTTCGGGGTGTTGATAAATCCGCACCCGTTACAGGTAATGCCGTACGGGTTGGCCACCATGACGTTTGCTGCTTTACCGGCGACTTCCGTGTAGCCCTGTAACTGCGAGCGGCTGGCACCCGTGACTTCGTTGATAATGCCTTTCGCTTCCCGCCCGGCCTGCAGGTTGGGGTTGTTCTGGATAAGCCCGCCCAGCTGGGTCTGGGTTAAACGGTCCGTGCCGTTATTGAGGATAAGCCCCTCTTTGCCGACGTTATACTCACCGAACTGGTTATGCGAGATACCCGCCCCGTTGGGCGTGGCAATGTTGACGACCGGCACCCCGTTCCCCGCCCGATCGACCGTGGTCTGCCCGGTCGGCGTCAGCGCCGCCGCGACGGCAGGTGCCATCGGCTGCCAGACCATTAAGCCGCAGACAATCCAGCTGATCAGACGCTGCGAGAAACGAACGGGTGGGTGACGGGTATCCATAGTCGTAGAGTCTCTTAAAGCATGAAGGCAATGCGCCAGTTAACGCTCACATGATCCGGGCCGAGCCAGTCGGGGTAGTGCAGGGGCGTGCCGACCGAAATCTGGCTGCTGTACCAGCGCCCTGCGCTGCTCAGCCCCACCGAGCCTCCCCATAACGTGCCGGAGGCAAAGCGGTCCTGACGGTCTTTTTCCAGCCAGCCGCCGTCAACGGCGACCGTTGCGCTCACCGCGCCAATCACCGGAAGGGTGAAGAGGGAATACCCCAGCTCGTTACGCCAGTAGCCGCCGTTATCCCCGGACAAGTACTGCTCTTTAAAACCGCGCACGGAGCTTTCGCCGCCGAGCGTCAGGCGCTCGGAACCGTACAGCCGATCGGGCGACCACTGGCCATAGGCGCTGGTCAGCCACCAGGCATTACGGGTAATCGGCCGCTGGAAGCTGGCGTTCAGACTCCATTTGCGGAATTCCGCACGCGGCACATCCCCGGACTTATCTTCGTCGGTTTCGGCATTGAACCACGGCATGCCGTGGCTCCAGGTCGGGTTGAAGGTCGCCACGCCGCCCAGCATTTTTTGCGTGTGCGTAATGCCCAGAATCAGGCTGGAGAGGTTGCGCGTGCTGCTCTGAAGCGGCGCGTCGTTGAGCCAGTTGCGGCTGGAGCGCTGAACCACGCCAGCCGCAATGCCGGTTTTAACCTCCCCGTTGCGGAAGACCACCCAGGACGCGTTAACGCGGTGGGTTTTGGTATCGCCCGTGGAGAGCCAGTTGAATCCCTGGTTATTGATGGTGGTCCGGTAGTTACTCCAGGCGTAGCTGTAGTCCAGTAATCCGTAGCCAAACGGCACGCTGACGCCCGCCTGGAAATTCTGCGCATCGTACGCGCTGGCAAAATCGCTGCTGCGCCCGCCGCTGACAAACCATTTATCCGCCAGCCCCAGCATATTATTGGCGGTGAGCACGCCACTCAGCTGATCTTCGCCGGTACTCTTCTGCCCGCTATTATCCAGGCTTACGGATACACTTAAGGGAAATTCCGGTTTTGCCGTGAGATTAACGATGGAATATCCGGCCTGTGTTCCCGGAAGAATTTCAATCTGAACCGGGTCGGTACGCAAACGGTTTATTTGCTCCATGCCCTGTTCAATATCGCGTAAATTAAGGATGCCGCCCACCCGTCCCGGAAACGCCATTTTCAGCATACGCGGCGTTTCGCCTTCCAGACGGATCGCTTCCAGTCTGCCTTCCAGCACAACAATATTCAGCTGACCGCCGGAGAGATCCTGCTCGGTAAGAAAAGCGCGGCTGGTGATATATCCCCGGCTGATATACCAGTCAGAAATATGGGCGAGAAGTTCCGTTATTTTCGCCATATCCAGACAGCGGCCCTGCCACGGCGCGACAAGGGCCTGCCGGTTTTTCGGGGAGATTAAGGTCGCACCGGAAAGGGTAATGGTATGAATGGTGAAACAGGGTCCGGCGCCGGTAACCGGCAGCGGTCTGGCGGGCGCGGGGCGAGGAATACTCCGCTCCAGCTCCTCACGCTGTTGCTGGTTCTTTAATAACAGTTCCTCCTGCTGTTGACGCACTGTGTCCCGGTCAGCAGGAGTAAGGGGGGCTGCATGGCTCAGAGAGCAAAAAAATAACGAGCAAAAAAAGACGGCTTTGCTGTAATAGCGCATATTAAAGGATAATATTTTTTGTTTTCCTCAGTATGCCAGCTCTGGCGCAATAGGGAATAGTCTCAAAAAGAGGGCTACTATAATTGGTAGTAATATTTGCGTTAAGTTTAAAAAACCGTTATGACGAAGAGCGTCATATCGGAATTTTTTATTATTGCCTGATTGTTTCTTCTTTCAAAAAATTCTAACCACCCCTTCCAATAGTTAGATATAAACATCAGCTAGCAGCGCAGATTAAATTATCCGTTGCATTCATCGTGCTGCAAATTCTGATGAAACCTTATAACTCAGTGCTGAATATGGAGGCATGCGTGATAACTTCGTTGAAGCGATCAAACAACAGCATGACGATACCTGGATGGAAAAGGATAGGCTGGTTAAAAAATAGACAGAGGAGGATCACATCAAGAAATTCTGGAGCGGGCGAAGGGAATCGAACCCTCGTATAGAGCTTGGGAAGCTCTCGTTCTACCATTGAACTACGCCCGCTTTGAGGTGCGTAAGGCATTATAGACTTTACGCACCTTCATACAAGCCTCTTCACAACTAACCGGCGATTAAATAATCACTTAGCACTTCGGTTTGCTGCCGGGCGCAGGAAGATAGCGCTGCGGATCGATGGCCGTCGCCTTATAGCGAATCTGGAAATGCAGCTTCACTGAATCCGTACCGGTGCTGCCCATGGTGGCAATCTTCTGCCCGGCTTTGACGTTCTGCCCGTTGTTGACCAGCATCGTGTCGTTGTGCGCATAGGCCGTGATGTAGTCTTCGCCATGCTTAATCATGATCAGGTTACCGTAGCCGCGCAGCTGGTTACCCACATAAACCACCTTCCCGGCACCGGAGGCATAAACCGGCGTACCGCGCGCAGCGGCGATATCAATACCCTTGTTGCCACCTTCAGAGAGTGAGTAAGGGGCGACCACTTTACCGCTGGCAGGCCAAATCCAGCAGCGCTGTCCAACCGGCGGCCATGACGATTGCGGCACCTGATAGGACGGCGTCACTTTTGCGGTTTTGCCTTTCGAAGAGGACTTTTTACCGGAGGACGTTCCGCCGCTAACCTTCAGCTGCTGCCCCACCTCGATGGTGTAGGGCGGCGAGAGGTTATTCAGCCGCGCCAGATCCTTCACGCTGGTCCCCGTTGCGCGCGAAATCCGGTACAGGGTGTCCCCGCGTTTGACGGTGTAGACCGAACCGGAATAGCTTCCCGTATCCGAAGATTTGCTCCCTGAACAACCCGCCAGTAATAGCGTCAGCGTCAGGCAAAAAATAGCGGTAAGGGGTTTTCTCGTCAGGCTTCCTGCAAACAAAACAGATCCTCGGTCAGCGTGAATGGCGCACTATGATAACAGCCAAAACGAACAGGGGTCATGCCCTTTTCCGCTCTACGAGCCAAACCGTTCGTATAAGAATGCAGTATAATGCTTCGGCTGATGGTGCTGAACCACTCGGCATTTTGGCACTGGAGCATCAATGAGTATTCAAGAACACGTTATTTTGGTAAACGACCAGGGAATGGTGATTGGCACTCAGGAAAAGTATGCCGCGCACACGTTACATACCCCGCTGCATCTGGCGTTCTCTTCCTGGCTTTTTAACGCAAAAGGCGAATGTCTAATCACCCGACGCGCCTTAAGCAAAAAAGCCTGGCCCGGCGTCTGGACCAACTCCGTGTGCGGCCACCCGCAGTCGGGTGAAGAGACAGTCCAGGCGATAATCCGCCGCTGCCGCTTTGAAGTGGGCGCAGAACTGACCGATATCACCGCCGTCGCCCCTGAATTTCGCTATCGGGAAACCGACCCATCCGGGATCGTGGAAAACGAAATTTGCCCGGTGTTCGCCGCCCGCATCACCAATGACGTGACGATAAACGAAGATGAAGTGATGGACTATCAGTGGGTTGAGCTGGACGCGCTATTCCGCGCGCTGGACGCGACGCCCTGGGCCTTTAGCCCGTGGATGGTCATGGAAGCGACAACCGCCCGCGAAAAACTCAAAGCCTTCGCGGCGCAATAAAAAAGCCCCTTTCGGGGCTTTTTTTACATCTTAACGCCTTACTTCACCGGGCGCATCGCCGGGAACAGGATCACGTCGCGGATGGTGTGGCTGTTGGTGAACAGCATCACCATACGGTCGATACCAATCCCCAGACCCGCCGTTGGTGGCAGGCCGTGCTCCAGCGCGGTCACGTAGTCTTCGTCGAAGAACATCGCTTCGTCGTCGCCTGCCGCCTTCGCGTCAACCTGATCCTGGAAGCGCTGAGCCTGGTCTTCTGCATCGTTCAGCTCGCTAAAGCCGTTGCCGATTTCACGGCCGCCGATGAAGAATTCGAAGCGGTCAGTGATTTCCGGGTTCTGGTCATTACGACGCGCCAGCGGAGAGACTTCAGCCGGGTACTCGGTAATGAAGGTCGGCTGAATCAGGTGCGCTTCGGCCACTTCTTCGAAGATCTCGGTCACGATACGGCCCAGACCCCAGCTCTTCTCAACCTTGATACCGATGCTTTCGGCGATCGCTTTCGCAGAATCGAAGTTATCCAGATCGGCCATGTTGGTTTCCGGACGGTACTTCTTGATCGCTTCGCGCATGGTCAGTTTTTCGAACGGCTTGCCGAAGTCGAAGACTTCTTCACCGTAAGGAACCTGCGTGGTGCCCAGAATATCCTGCGCCAGCGTACGGAACAGGGATTCGGTCAGCTCGATCAGATCTTTGTAATCCGCATACGCCATATAGAGTTCCATCATGGTGAACTCTGGGTTATGACGAACGGAGATCCCTTCGTTACGGAAGTTACGGTTGATTTCGAACACGCGGTCAAAACCACCAACCACCAGACGCTTCAGGTACAGTTCCGGCGCGATACGCAGGTACATGTCCAGGTCCAGGGCGTTGTGATGGGTGATGAACGGACGCGCAGACGCGCCACCAGGGATCACCTGCATCATCGGGGTTTCCACTTCCATAAAGTCGCGGTTCACCATGAACTGGCGGATACCGGCCATAATCTGGGAGCGAATTTTGAAGGTCTTGCGGGATTCATCGTTAGAGATGAGATCCAGGTAGCGCTGACGGTAGCGCGCTTCCTGATCCTGCAGGCCGTGGAATTTGTCCGGCAGCGGGCGCAGGGCTTTGGTCAGCAGACGCAGCTCGGTGCAGTGGATAGACAGTTCACCGGTTTTGGTTTTGAACAGTTTACCTTTTGCGCCCAGGATATCGCCCAGGTCCCACTTCTTGAACTGCTCGTTGTAGATGCCTTCCGGCAGATCGTCACGGGAAACGTACAGCTGGATACGGCCGCCAACGTCCTGCAGGGTCACGAAGGAGGCTTTACCCATGATACGACGGGTCATCATGCGGCCCGCAACGGCCACTTCAACGTTCAGCGCTTCCAGCTCTTCGTTCTCTTTCGCGTCGAAGTCAGCGTGCAGTTGGTCTGAGGTGTGGTCACGACGAAAATCGTTCGGGAACGGCACGCCCTGCTCGCGCAGCGCTGCCAGCTTCTCGCGGCGGGTTTTCAGTTCGTTGTTAAGATCGACTACCGCGTCAGCGCCCTGTGCTTGTTGTTCAGACATGTTGGTTCCTCATAACCCTGCTTTCAAACTTGCTTCGATAAATTGGTCCAGGCTGCCGTCCAGCACCGCCTGCGTGTTACGGGTTTCAACCCCGGTACGCAGGTCTTTGATGCGGGAGTCATCAAGGACGTAAGAACGGATCTGGCTGCCCCAGCCGATGTCAGACTTGTTGTCTTCCATCGCCTGTTTCTCAGCATTTTTCTTCTGCATCTCCAGCTCATAAAGCTTCGCTTTCATCTGCTTCATGGCCTGGTCTTTGTTCTTATGCTGGGAACGGTCGTTCTGGCATTGCGTTACCAGCCCGGTTGGAATGTGGGTAATACGCACCGCCGATTCCGTACGGTTAACGTGCTGGCCGCCCGCGCCGGATGCGCGATAAACGTCGATACGCAGGTCCGCCGGGTTAATTTCGATATCGATATCTTCATCAACTTCCGGGTAAACAAACGCGGAGCTGAAGGAGGTATGACGACGGCCGCCGGAGTCGAACGGGCTCTTACGCACCAGGCGGTGAACGCCGGTTTCAGTGCGCAGCCAGCCGTAGGCGTAATCACCGATGATCTTGATGGTGACGGATTTAATACCGGCCACTTCACCTTCAGACTCTTCGATAATTTCAGTTTTAAAGCCGCGCGCTTCGGCCCAGCGCAGATACATACGCATCAGCATGCTGGCCCAGTCCTGCGCTTCGGTACCGCCAGAACCTGCCTGAATATCGAGATAGCAGTCAGCGCTGTCGTATTCGCCGGAGAACATGCGACGGAATTCAAGCTGCGCCAGCTTCTCTTCCAGCACGTCGAGTTCTGCTACGGCTTCGTTAAAGGTTTCTTCGTCGTCGGCTTCGACGGCCAGCTCCAGCAAACCGGAAACATCTTCCAGCCCCTGGGCCATTTGATCCAGCGTATCTACGATAGCTTCGAGAGAGGAACGCTCTTTACCCAGCGCCTGTGCGCGTTCAGGTTCGTTCCAGACGTCCGGCTGTTCCAGCTCGGCGTTTACTTCTTCAAGACGCTCTTTCTTGGCATCGTAGTCAAAGATACCCCCTAAGAACGTCAGAGCGCTCCGTGAGGTCCTGAATACGGTTTTTTACCGGATTAATTTCAAACATGGTCTGTTTTCTTTTATGGACTTGTCAAAATGCGGTGATAAGAGCGGGATTGTACCGAATCCACGCCCTTTTTTATAGAGATTACTGCCGCTAAATTGGCCAGATATTGTCGATGATGATCTGAAGGGTGCGGTTACCGCGAAACTCGTTGATGTCCAGTTTGTACGCCAGCTCGACCTCGCGCACGCCGTTGTCCGGCCATACCGCCGTGTCAACGTTAAAGGCAATGCCGTCCAGCAGCGGGCCGCCGCCGACCGGTTCAACCATCACCTTCAGATGACGCTCGCCGACGATGCGCTGCTGCAGCAGGCGGAAACGGCCGTCGAACAGCGGCTCCGGGAACATCTGCCCCCATGGACCGGCATCGCGGAGCATTTGCGCCACGTCCATCGTCATCTCAAGCGGTGAAAGCTCGCCATCGGACACCACTTCACCCTGCAGCAGGGCCGGGTCAATCCAGTCGGTGACCAGCTCGCCGAAGAGGCGCTGGAACTCGTCGAATTTCGCCTCTTCCAGCGACAGGCCTGCCGCCATCGCATGGCCGCCGAACTTGATCATCAGGCCCGGATACAGCGTATCGAGACGCTCCAGTGCGTCGCGCATATGCAGGCCCTGAATCGAGCGGCCAGAGCCTTTCAGCGTGCCGTCGCCCGCGGGGGCGAAGGCGATCACCGGGCGGTGGAAGCGCTCTTTGATGCGCGACGCCAGAATGCCGACCACGCCCTGATGCCACTCGGGATGGTACATCGCCAGGCCGCCCGGCAGCGTATCGCCGCTGCGCTCCAGTTTTTCACACAGGGTCAGCGCTTCGGCCTGCATCCCCTGCTCAATCTCTTTACGCGTCTGGTTCAGGGCGTCCAGCTCGTTGGCCAGCACGCGCGCTTCACCGATGTTGTCACACAGCAGCAGCGCGACGCCAACGGACATATCGTCCAGTCTTCCGGCCGCGTTCAAGCGTGGCCCAAGGGCAAAGCCCAAATCGCTTGCCGCTAGCTTGAGCGGGTCGCGGTTGGCGATTTCCAGCAGCGCCTTGATCCCCGGGCGGCACTTGCCTGCCCGGATACGGCTTAAGCCCTGCCAGGTCAAAATACGGTTATTGGTATCGAGCGGGACCACGTCAGCGACGGTACCCAGTGCCACCAGATCGAGATATTCGGCCAGGTTTGGTACGGCAATACCGCGGGATTCGAACCAGCCCTTGTCGCGTAACAGGGTACGCAACGCCAGCATCAGATAAAACGCCACGCCTACGCCCGCAAGGGATTTCGACGGAAAATCACAGTCGCGCAGGTTGGGGTTAATAATCGCCTCGGCGGCAGGCAGCGTTTCACCGGGGAGATGGTGATCGGTAACCAGCACCGGGATCCCCAGCGCGTGGGCATGATCGACCCCCGCATGGGAAGAGATCCCGTTATCGACGGTCATGATCATCTGCGCCCCGCGGGCGTGGGCCTGATCAACCACTTCCGGGCTGAGGCCGTAGCCGTCTTCAAAACGGTTCGGCACCAGATACGTGACGTTATCGCAGCCCAGCGCGCGCAGGCTGAGCACGCTCAGCGCGGTGCTGGTGGCGCCGTCGGCGTCGAAATCCCCTACTACCACGATGCGCGTGCCCTCACGCAGGGCGTGGTAGAGCATTTCAGTGGCTTTTTCGATGCCGTTCAGCTGCTGCCAGGGCAGCATCCCTTTCACGCTGCGTTCAAGATCTTCAGCGCGACGCACGCCGCGGCTGGCGTAGAGGCGCTTCAGCAGCGGCGGGAGATCGTCCGGTAAATCAACCGGTTCAACCGCCTCGCGGCGGCGCAATTTTATCGGGGCTTTCACGCGGATTATTTACCACTAACCTGTTTCTGGTGCGCGTCGAGGAACTCTTTCATCTCTTTTGGTCCCTGATAACCCGGAACGACATACCCGTTGCTCAGGACAATCGCTGGCGTACCGCTCACGCCAAACTGCACGCCCAGCGCGTAGTGATTAGCAATGTCGATATCGCAGGAGGCTGGCTTAACCTCTTTTCCGCTCATCGCATCATCAAAGGCTTTGTTGCGGTCTTTCGCACACCAGATGGCCTTCATGTCCTGCTCTGGCTGGCTCTGCACGCCCGCGCGCGGGAAGGCCAGATAGCGCACGGTAATACCCAGCGCGTTGTAATCTTTCATCTCTTCATGCAGCTTGTGACAGTAGCCGCAGGTGATGTCGGTGAAGACGGTAATGACGTGTTTTTCCTGCGCCGCCTTATAGACGATCATCTCTTTTTCGAGCGCGTTCAGGTTTTTCATCAGCAGCTGGTTGGTCACGTTGACCGGCTGCGCGCCGCTCACGTCGTACATTGGCCCCTGAATAATGTGTTTTCCGTCTTCGGTGACGTACAGCACGCCGCTGTTGGTCAGTACCGTTTTCATCCCAGCGACCGGTGCTGGCTGAATATCGCTGCCGGTGACGCCAAGCTTAGCGAGCGACTGTTTGATAGCGGCATCGTCCGCATGGGCGAAACCGGTAAAGGAGGCTGCCAGCAGGGTGAACAGCGCGAAACTCTTTTTCATAGTTGATCCTGTTACAATTCGTCGGCACTCACGCACGAGGGTGGTGCTGTTGGTGTAGCTGCCGCAGGCGTTCCGTCGCGACATGGGTGTAAATTTGCGTCGTGGAAAGATCGCTATGTCCCAGCAGCATCTGCACCACGCGTAAATCCGCGCCGTGGTTGAGCAGATGCGTCGCGAAGGCATGACGCAATACGTGCGGCGAAAGCTTTTCACTGTCGATACCGGCCAGTGTGGCGTAATGCTTGATGCGATGCCAGAACGTTTGCCGCGTCATCTGCTGTGCGCGCTGGCTCGGAAACAGAACGTCGATAGATGCGCCGTTGAGCAGCCACGGGCGACCGTGCTCCAGATACGTTTCCAGCCAGTAAACCGCCTCTTCGCCCAGCGGAACCAGCCTTTCCTTGTTTCCTTTACCGATGACGCGCACCACGCCCTGACGCAGGCTGATGTCGCTCATCGTCAGGCCAACCAGTTCCGAAACGCGCAGGCCGGTAGCATACAATAGCTCAAGCATGGCTTTATCGCGTAACTCCAGCGGCAGGTCAACTGCCGGTGACTGTAATAATCTCTCAACTTGTGCTTCGCTGAGATCTTTCGGCAGCCGCTGCGGAAGTTTTGGGGATGCCAGCAGCGCGCTGGGATCGTCTTCGCGGATCTTCTCACGGTAGAGATGCTGGAACAGCCGACGCATGGCGCTGAGCAAGCGCGCAGAACTGGTCGCTTTGTAGCCCCCTTCTACACGTTCACCGAGCAGCGCCTGCAGGTCGTCGCTTTGCGCGCTCGCCAGCGAGAGCTGCCGACGGGCCAGCCACTCCACCAGCATGGTAAGATCGCGCCGATAGGCGCTGAGCGTATTCTCGGCCAGATTTTTTTCCAGCCACAGCGCGTCGAGAAACTGTTCAACGAGTGCGAGATCCTTTTCCACATCAGCCCCTTTGATTCTGCAGTCAGGTCATTATGCCTGATTGTGACCTGTTTCTGGTACACTACGCGCAAAGTCAACGCAAGAATTGAGATAATTACGCGATGAATATTGGTCTGTTCTATGGTTCCAGCACCTGCTACACCGAAATGGCGGCAGAGAAAATTCGCGACATCATTGGCCCGGAACTGGTGACGTTGCATAACCTGAAAGATGACGCGGTCGCGCTGATGGAACAGTACGATGTGCTGATCCTCGGCATCCCAACCTGGGACTTTGGTGAGATACAGGAAGACTGGGAAGCCATCTGGGATCAACTCGATTCAGTCAATCTCGACGGCAAGATTGTTGCCATGTACGGGATGGGAGATCAGCTGGGTTACGGGGAGTGGTTCCTGGACGCGCTCGGCATGCTGCACGACAAGCTGGCGCCGAAAGGGGTGTCGTTCATCGGCTACTGGCCAACCGAAGGTTACGAGTTCACCAGTAAAAAGCCGATTATTGCCGACGGCGAGCTGTTTGTTGGGCTCGCGCTGGATGAAACCAACCAGTACGATCTTAGCGATGAACGCCTGCAAAACTGGTGCGAGCAGATTCTGGGCGAAATGGCAGAAAAGTTTAGCTAACGCCTATTACCCCTGCGTCGTCTGTTGCAACAGCATCCGGCGCAGGTCTCGCCACTCGGCAGCATCCATACTGTCAGCCGCCAGCCAAAGATGCTGGCAACGCCCGCCGTCCACCTTGCGTAACCGTAACATCATGCCGCAGTTGAGCATCCAGGGCATACCGAGAATATCCCACTCTTTTCCCTGCCAGCGCAGGCGGGAATCCATCAGTAGCTTGATCTCTCCCTGACGGGCATTAATGCGACGCTGGCTGCGTACGCTGTCAAACACGACAAACGAGAGTAACAGCAGCCACAGCGGCGTATAGCTCAGCGGCCACGGCATCAGTAACACAAAGGCCGCAACCAGGCCGTGGAGCAACAAAGACATCCACTGCGAGCGCCACGAGACGCGAAGATCAGATTGCCACAGGACCACGTTCCCGATTCCGTGTTTGAATTAATTGCACCATCCGTTGCAACTCGGTGTCGGCGGGTTTGCCGTGGTTCATCAGCCAGTTGAATAAATCCGGATCGTCAGACTCAAGCAGGCGAACAAACAGACGCTTATCATCGTCGCTTAAGGTGTCATACTCATATTCGAAGAAAGGCATGATGGAAATATCAAGTTCACGCATGCCGCGACGGCACGCCCAGTGAATACGGGCCTTGTTGTTAATATCCATGTTCAGTTTCCTGCATTACGTTTGGCACAGTCGGTACCCCATTCAGTGTTCTTTATTTCTCTACGGGGACACCAGCTAGTGTAACGTGTTTTTGAGCGTTTCATTACTGGAATATTGCGATCGACGAGCAGGCTTCCAGAATAACCCCTACAAAGACAGCGGATTACATTATTTTGCGTGGTGTTACGCACAACCGGTTTATGGCACAAATGGCCTGTTGAAAGCGCTTGCATTGCCTGCAGGCTCTTTTACCATTAGGCATTATTAAAGCGTTAAGCAATTCAGGATATCGTTATGGCCTTTACACCATTTTCTCCTCGCCAGCCCGCCGCCTCTGCGCGTCTGCCGCTGACGCTTATTTCTCTTGATGACTGGGCGCTGGCGACGCTCACCGGTGCCGACGCCGAAAAATATCTGCAGGGCCAGGTGACCGCCGACGTCAGTCAGATGACAGAACACCAGCACCTGCTGGCCGCCCATTGCGACCCAAAAGGTAAAATGTGGAGCAACCTGCGTCTGTTCCGCCGTCAGGACGGTTTTGCCTTTATTGAGCGCCGCAGCCTGCGTGACGCCCAGCTCAAAGAGCTGAAAAAATACGCGGTCTTCTCCAAAGTCACTATCGCCCCGGACGACGAACAGGTCCTGCTGGGTGTGGCCGGCTTCCAGGCGCGTGCGGCGCTGAAAAATCTGTTCAGCGAACTGCCGGATGCCGAAAAGCAGCTCGTCAGCGAAGGCGCTACCTCTATCCTGTGGTTTGAACACCCGGCAGAGCGTTTTCTGTTAGTCACCGATGCTGAAACCGCCGAGCGCGTCACCGAGGCGCTGCGCGGCGAAGCGCAGCTTAACAACAGTCAGCAGTGGCTGGCGCTGAACATCGAAGCGGGTCTGCCGATCATTGACGCCGCAAACAGCGCGCAGTTTATTCCTCAGGCAACGAACCTGCAGGCGCTGGGCGGCATCAGCTTTAAAAAAGGCTGCTACACCGGCCAGGAGATGGTCGCACGAGCAAAATTCCGCGGGGCAAACAAACGCGCGCTATGGACACTCGCGGGCCATGCCAGCCGGGTACCTGAAGCAGGGGAAGATTTAGAACTGAAGATGGGTGAAAACTGGCGCCGTACCGGCACCGTATTAGCCGCCGTACAGCTGGATGATGGACGTCTTCTGGTGCAGGCCGTTATGAACAACGACATGGAAGCGGACAGCGTGTTCCGCGTGCGTGACGATGTGAACACACTGAGCATCGAGCCTCTGCCCTATTCACTGGAAGAGTGATGCTGTATCGCCCGGTGGCCCTGCGCTTACCGGGCCTACTAATCCCGTAGGTCGGGTAAGGCGAAGCCGCCACCCGACAAAAAACTACGCCTGCCCCACATACAAATAAATCGCCAAAAAGTGGCACACGCTGCCGCCCAGCACAAAGCCGTGCCAGATGGCATGGTTGTACGGAATACGCTTGCAGACGTAGAAAATGACGCCGAGCGAATACACCACGCCGCCTAAGGCCAGAAGCGTTACGCCCCCTATCGACAGTTTGATTGCCAGCTGGTACACCACGATCAGCGACAGCCAGCCCATGGTCAGATAGGTGACCAGCGACAGCACCTTAAACCGGTGCGCGATGGTGAGCTTAAACAGGATCCCGAGCAGCGCCAGGCTCCAGATAACAATCATCAGGCCGCGCGACAGCGGTGAGTTGAGCCCCACCAGCAGAAACGGCGTGTAGGTGCCTGCAATAAGAAGGTAGATAGCGCAGTGGTCAAACTTCTTGAGCCACATCTTTGCCCGCTGATGCGGGATCGCGTGATACAGCGTCGAGGCCAGAAACAGCAGGATCATGCTCCCGCCATACAGGCTGTAGCTGGTAATAGCCATTGCGCTGGCATTGGCATCGACCGCCTGCACCAGCAATAACACTAAACCGACAATCCCAAACACCAGGCCAATGCCGTGGCTGATGCTGTTGGCTATTTCCTCAGCCAGCGAATATCCCTGTGCGATTAATGGTCTACTCACCATACAAAACTCCGGGAAAACAAAAGATGATTATTCATCGCATCACTATGCTAACTGAGAATGATTCCAGTGAACACCTGTTAGCTAAAATAATTTAATTTCAGGATTTATACCTAAAAAATCATAGACATAAATGAATTTTTCACCTAACATTTGTTCACATTAAAATTTAACCATTAAGAATCAAGAGCATAAAAATGGATCCTGCCGTCTGGCCGCATGTTATGATGGATACATGAGGTCTGAATAAGAGTTATGCCATTGTGAGTATGTTTACCCACTCCGCCATTGCCAGTCTCAATAACCTGGAGATGATGGTCTACAACTATGTCATTAAAAACCGTGACAAAGTCATGTACATGACCATCCGCGAGCTGGCGGATGCGGCGGGTGTCTCGACGACCACTATCCTGCGCTTTTGCCGCAAGCTTAACTGCGAAGGCTACTCGGAGTTTCGCGTACGCTTTAAGCTTTATCTTGAACAGAACGAGCCCCAGCAGGCGAATTTCGGCGCCAGCGAAATTATCAGCTTCTTTAAAAGCGTAAATAATGAAGAGTTCGACGCGTTATTAGATAGTGCGGTCGATATTATTTTATCGTCGGAACGCATTATATTTGTCGGCGCAGGAACGTCAGGCTCGCTGGCAAAATATGGCGCACGTTTCTTTTCTAATATCGGAAAATTCAGTAACCATATTGATGACCCTTATTTCCCGGTCACCAATGACATGGCGAAAAATGCGCTGGCGATTGTGCTCTCCGTCTCGGGTGAGACCGAGGAGATCCTGCGCTTCGCCAGCCAGTTTAGCCTGCATCACTGCAAGGTGCTCTCCATTACCAGCCACGAGCACTCGCGTCTCGCAAAACTGGCCGACTTTAATCTCTCCTGGCACGTTCCCCAGACGCGTATTGCAGGTGTCTACGATATCACCACGCAAATTCCCGTCATCTATATTCTGGAATCTCTCGGCCGTAAGCTGGCGAAGAAACTTACAGAATAAAACATCCTGTTTTTTTGATGTAACAAATCACATTATGCCCAATTTGTTATATCGTGACATTTAATTTCGCTTTGCTAGACTCGATGCCAATAAGCCATTTATTGAGAATAGCAGCGATGAAAAAATTGACCTTACCAAAAGATTTTTTATGGGGTGGCGCGGTTGCCGCTCACCAGGTTGAAGGCGGCTGGAACAAAGGCGGCAAAGGGCCAAGCATTTGCGACGTATTAACCGGCGGCGCACACGGCGTACCGCGCGAAATCACGCAGGACGTGGTGCCGGGGAAATATTATCCCAATCATGAGGCGATTGATTTCCACGGCCATTACAAAGAAGACATCAAGCTGTTTGCCGAGATGGGCTTCAAGTGTTTCCGCACCTCGATTGCCTGGACGCGTATCTTCCCGAACGGTGACGAAACGCAGCCAAACGAAGAAGGGCTGAAGTTTTACGACGACATGTTCGATGAGCTGCTGAAATACAACATCGAACCGGTGATCACCCTCTCCCACTTCGAAATGCCGCTGCACCTGGTGAAGGAGTACGGTAGCTGGACCAACCGTAAAGTGGTCGATTTCTTTGTGCGCTTCGCGGAAGTGGTCTTCGAGCGCTACAAAAACAAGGTCAAATACTGGATGACCTTCAACGAAATCAACAACCAGCGTAACTGGCGCGCGCCGCTGTTCGGCTACTGCTGCTCGGGCGTGGTCTATACCGAACATGAAAATCCGGAAGAGACCATGTATCAGGTCCTGCACCACCAGTTTGTGGCCAGCGCCCTGGCGGTGAAGGCTGCACGCCGCATCAACCCGGAGATGAAAGTCGGCTGCATGCTGGCGATGGTGGCGCTCTATCCGTTCTCCTGCAAGCCGGAAGACGTGATGTTCGCCCAGGAATCAATGCGCGAGCGCTACGTCTTTACCGATGTCCAGCTGCGCGGCTACTACCCGTCCTACGTGTTGAACGAATGGGAGCGCCGCGGGTTCTCCATCAAAATGGAAGCGGATGACGAGCAGATCCTGCGTGAAGGCACCTGCGACTACCTGGGCTTCAGCTATTACATGACCAACGCGGTGAAAGCGGAAGGCGGTACCGGCGATGCCATTTCCGGTTTCGAAGGCAGCGTACCGAACCCGCACGTGAAGGCCTCCGACTGGGGCTGGCAGATTGACCCGGTAGGCCTGCGCTATTCCCTGTGCGAACTGTACGAGCGTTACCAGAAACCGCTGTTTATCGTGGAAAACGGCTTCGGCGCCTACGACAAGGTGGAAGAAGACGGCAGCATTAACGATGACTATCGCATCGACTACCTGCGTGCCCACGTGGAAGAGATGATCAAGGCCGTTACCCACGATGGCGTGGATCTGATGGGCTATACGCCATGGGGCTGTATCGACTGCGTGTCGTTTACCACCGGCCAGTACAGCAAGCGCTACGGCTTTATCTACGTGAACAAGCACGACGACGGCACGGGCGACATGTCGCGTTCCCGTAAGAAGAGCTTCGAGTGGTATAAAGGCGTGATTGCCAGCAACGGCGAGGCGCTGTGATTTTTTGCCCGGTGGCGCTGCGCTTACCGGGCCTACACGAACAGTAGGCCGGGTAAGGCGAAGCCGCCACCCGGCTTTTATTTCCCGCCCGCCAGCTCTATAAAACTGCCCGTGACGTACGACGCCTTTTCGCTCAGCAGCCAGACAATCGCCTGGGCGACCTCTTCCGGCTGGCCGCCGCGCTGCATCGGCAGTAACGATTTTACGCGATCCACTCGCCCCGGCTCTCCGCCGGAGGCATGGATATCGGTATAGATCAGACCCGGACGGACGCAGTTAACGCGAATGCCCTGCGCTGCGACCTCAAGCGATAAACCCGTTGTCAGCGAATCCACCGCCCCCTTGGACGCGGCGTAATCCACATATTCACCCGGCGCGCCCAGACGGGACGCTGCGGAAGAGACATTCACTATCGCCCCGCCCTTGCCGCCATGTTTGAAGGACATGCGTTTTACCGCTTCCCGGCAGCAGAGGAAGTAGCCCGTGACATTGGTCGCCAGGACGCGGTTAATGCGCTCGGCCGAAAGATTCTCGATGGTGGATTGCTCAAACAGGATCCCCGCATTATTGACCAGCGCGGTCAGCGGCTCACCTTCGCGATCGAGGCTGTTAAACATCGCCAGCACCTGAGCTTCATCGCTGATGTCTGCACGTACAGCAAAGGCTTGACCACCCGCATCCACAATCTGCCTGATGACGTCCTGCGCGGCGTTAATGTTGTGATGATAGTTCACCGCCACGGTGTAGCCTTCGCGAGCCAGCTGCAGCGCGGTGGCCTTCCCTATGCCCCGGCTGGCGCCGGTGACCAGTGCAATTGCCATTATCTTCTCCCAATAAAAAAGCCGGGTGGCGGCTTCGCCTTACCCGGCCTACGTTACTACATCAGCAATGTTACTGGTATTCGCTCATCGGCACGCAGGAGCAGAACAGATTACGGTCGCCGTAGACGTCATCGAGACGCTTCACGGTCGGCCAGTACTTGTTCGCCACACCTGCCGGGAAGACCGCCAGCTCGCGGGAATAACCGTGGTTCCACTCAGCCACCATCTCGTGCTGGGTGTGCGGGGCGTTAACCAGCGGGTTATCTTCCAGCGTCCACTCACCGTCCTGTACGCGGTCGATCTCCATGCGGATAGCCAGCATCGCGTCGATAAAGCGGTCCAGCTCGGCTTTGCTTTCGGACTCCGTTGGCTCCACCATCAGCGTGCCCGCAACCGGGAACGACATGGTAGGCGCGTGGAAGCCGTAGTCGATCAGACGCTTAGCAATATCCAGCTCGCTAATGCCGGTCTGCTCTTTCAGCGGACGAATATCGAGGATGCACTCGTGCGCCACGCGACCGTCGCGGCCGGTATAGAGCACCGGGAAGGCAGACTTCAGGCGCGTCGCAATATAGTTGGCGTTCAGAATGGCCACCTGGCTCGCCTGCTTCAGCCCTTCCGCGCCCATCATGCGGATATACATCCAGCTGATTGGCAGGATAGAGGCGCTACCGAACGGTGCCGCAGAAACCGCGCCCTGACGGGTCAGCATGCCTTCAATCTGAACCACGCTGTGGCCCGGCACAAACGGCGCCAGGTGCGCTTTCACGCCGATAGGCCCCATGCCCGGGCCGCCACCGCCATGCGGAATACAGAAGGTTTTGTGCAGGTTGAGGTGCGATACGTCCGCGCCGATAAAGCCCGGCGAGGTAATGCCCACCTGCGCGTTCATGTTTGCGCCGTCGAGGTATACCTGACCGCCGAACTGGTGCACCACGTCGCACACTTCACGGATGGTCTCTTCATACACGCCGTGGGTGGACGGATAGGTCACCATGATGCAGGAGAGTCTGTCGCCCGCCTGCTCGGCTTTCGCGCGCAGGTCAGCCAGGTCGATGTTGCCGTTCTTATCGCACGCCACCACCACCACTTCCATGCCCGCCATCTGGGCAGAGGCCGGGTTGGTGCCGTGGGCTGAGCTTGGGATCAGGCAGATATCGCGATGGCCTTCGTTGCGGCTTTCGTGATAGTGACGGATTGCCAGCAGGCCCGCATATTCACCCTGCGCGCCGGAGTTCGGCTGCATGCAGAGCGCGTCGTAACCGGTCAGCTTCACCAGCCAGTCGGAAAGCTGGTTGATCATCACGTGATAACCTTCCGCCTGCTCTGGCGGGCAGAACGGGTGCAGCTCGGAGAATTCAGGCCAGGTGATCGGGATCATCTCTGCTGCGGCGTTCAGCTTCATGGTGCAGGATCCCAGCGGGATCATCGCCTGGTTCAGCGCCAGATCCTTGCGCTCCAGAGAGTGCATGTAACGCATCATCTCGGTTTCGCTGTGGTAGCGATTAAAGACCGGGTGCGTCAGGATGGCGTCGTTACGCAGCATGCTGTCCTGAATGGAGCGGCTGTCGAGCGCAACTTCTTTGTCGAGCGCATCAATGTCCAGACCGTGCGCGTCACCCAGCAGCACGCTGAACAGGTTCAGGATATCGTCGCGGGTGGTGCTTTCATCCAGCGTAATGCCGACGGCGTTGTGGATGTCGCTGCGCAGGTTGATCTTTGCCGCGTCCGCGCGGGCCAGCACGGCGGCTTTGTCCGCCACGTCCACGCACAGGGTGTCGAAGTAGTGGGCATGGCGCAGCTTAAGACCTTTTTGCTGCAGGCCGCAGGCCAGGATATCGGCCAGGCGGTGAATGCGGCTGGCAATGCGTTTCAGACCAGCCGGGCCGTGGAACACGGCGTACAGGCTGGCGATGTTAGCCAGCAGCACCTGTGAGGTACAGATGTTGGAGTTCGCTTTCTCGCGGCGGATATGCTGCTCGCGGGTCTGCATCGCCATGCGCAGCGCGGTATTACCGGCAGCATCTTTGGAGACGCCGATAATACGGCCAGGCATGGAACGTTTGAATTCATCCTTCGCGCCGAAGAACGCCGCGTGCGGGCCGCCGTAGCCCATCGGTACGCCGAAGCGCTGTGCTGAGCCGAATACGATATCCGCGCCCTGTTTGCCCGGCGCCGTCAGCAGCACCAGCGCCATAAAATCGGCGGCAACGCTCACAACCACCTTGCGGGATTTCAGCTCGGCAATCAGCGCGCCGTAGTCGTGAACTTCACCGGTGGTGCCCACCTGCTGGAGCAGCACGCCAAAGACGTCCTGATGATCCAGCACTTTGTCAGCGTCGTCGACAATCACGTCAAAGCCGAAGGTTTCCGCACGGGTGCGCACCACGTCCAGCGTCTGAGGATGCACGTCCGCCGCCACGAAGAAGCGGTTAGCGTTTTTCAGCTTGCTCACGCGCTTAGCCATCGCCATCGCTTCGGCGGCAGCTGTCGCTTCATCCAGCAGAGAAGCGGAGGCGATATCCATGCCGGTCAGGTCCAGCGTCACCTGCTGGAAGTTCAGCAGCGCTTCCAGACGGCCCTGGGAGACTTCTGGCTGATACGGCGTATAGGCGGTGTACCAGCCCGGGTTTTCCAGCATGTTGCGCAGGATCACCGGCGGCAACTGCACGTTGGTGTAGCCCATGCCAATGTAAGACTTATAGCGCTTGTTCAGGCCGGCGATGGCCTTCAGCTCCGCCAGCGCGGCGAATTCCGTAGTGGCTTCCCCCACCTGAGGCGGCGTGGCAAGCTGGATGTCTTTTGGCACAATCTGGCCGATCAGTGCGTTTAATGAATCCGCGCCAACTGTCTTTAGCATCTCCTGCTGTTGCTGAGCATCCGGCCCAATGTGACGTTCGATGAAGGCGCCACGGTTTTCAAGCTGGCTTAAAGTCTGTGTCATGAGCGATGGTTCCTGAAACGTGCAGTGAATCGTAGTTATCTGTAACGCTGTTGCCCGGTGGCGCTAACGCTTACCGGGCCTACGTTGATCTCCAGGCCGGATAAGCGCAGCGCCATCCGGCACAACGTTATTCGTCTTCCAGTAGTGCTTCGTATGCGGTCGCATCCAGCAGCGCGGCAACCTGGGATTCGTCGCTGGCTTTGATCTTGAAGATCCAGCCGCCTTCATAAGGCTCGCTGTTGACCAGCTCTGGCGAATCGCTCAGCGCGTCGTTGACGGCAACAATTTCACCGCTTACCGGCGCGTAGATATCGGATGCTGCTTTTACGGACTCCGCCACGGCGCAGTCGTCGCCCGCGCTCACGGTCGTGCCCACGTCAGGCAGGTCAACAAACACCATGTCGCCCAGCAGCTCTTGCGCGTGCTCGGTGATCCCTACGGTGTAAGTGCCGTCCGCCTCTTTGCGCAGCCACTCGTGTTCTTTGCTGTATTTCAGTTCTGCTGGCACATTGCTCATTGAAGTTCTCCTGATAAAAATGATTAGGCGACCGGCTTACCGGCGCGAACAAAAATCGGTTTGGTCACGTTGACCGGCATTTCGCGGTTGCGGATTTGCACCACCGCCGTTTCGCCAATCCCCGCCGGCACGCGTGCCAGTGCAATACTGTAGCCCAGCGTCGGTGAGAAGGTTCCGCTGGTGATCACGCCTTCGCGAGGATTGCCGTCAGCATCGGTAAAGCGCACCGGCAGTTCGCCGCGCAGCACACCCTTCTCGGTCATCACCAGGCCCACCAGTTGTTCAGTGCCCTTCTCGCGCTGCATCTCCAGCGCTTCACGGCCAATAAAGTCACGGTCAGCCGGTTCCCACGCGATGGTCCAGCCCATGTTGGCGGCCAGCGGAGAGACGCCTTCGTCCATCTCCTGACCGTAGAGGTTCATGCCCGCTTCCAGACGCAGCGTATCGCGCGCGCCCAGACCCGCAGGCTTCACGCCCGCTTCCACCAGCGCACGCCAGAAATCAGCGGCCTTCTCGTTTGGCATCGCAATTTCGTAGCCCGCTTCACCGGTGTAGCCGGTGGTGGCGATAAACAGATCGCCCGCCTGCACGCCAAAGAACGGCTTCATGCCAGCGGTGGCGTTGCGCTGCTCGTCGTTAAACAGAGAGGCGGCTTTCGCCTGCGCGTTTGGTCCCTGCACGGCGATCAGCGACAGATCGTCACGGACGGTGATGTCGATGGCATAAGGTTCGGCGTGTTGGGTGATCCAGGAGAGGTCTTTTTCGCGGGTGGCGGAGTTTACAACGAGGCGGAAGAAATCTTCAGTGAAGTAATAGACGATAAGGTCATCAATCACGCCGCCCGAGGCATTCAGCATGCCGGTATAGAGCGCTTTACCCGGCGTCTTCAGTTTGGCGACGTCGTTTGCCAGCAGATAACGCAAAAACTCCCGGGTGCGGCTACCGCGCAGATCGACAATTGTCATGTGGGACACGTCGAACATACCGGCATCGGTGCGCACCGCGTGGTGCTCATCAATCTGCGAGCCGTAGTGCAGCGGCATCATCCAGCCATGGAAGTCCACCATGCGGGCGCCGCATAACACGTGTTGTTCGTACAAAGGAGTCTGTTGAGCCATCTTGTCCTCGTTGAAAAATTCACCGTGAAACCCGGTATCGGCCCCGCGTTCGGGCACCGACGCAAACGTTCTCTTTTACCTGAACTTACCACCGAAACCGGCGGTTAACCATAAGGCAAAATGGGTCATCACATTAGCTTATGACCAAAAAACGCTAAAAAGCCTACAGAGTTATTCACTGGAAAAATGCGATTAACCCCGTACAAAATTAACAATGATCTAACAGGATTTAGCACATGGTGATATTTCATGCGGAAAATCGGGCCGAATTTCCGTAACGAGAAAAACGCGACATTAGATTATCTAATGCGAAAAATGACGTGAAATTAGAATATTTCAAACGAGGGAATTTCCCCGGCGCAGAGGCCGGGAAAATAAAGTGTGACGGGGATCTAAGTTAGCGCAGCCAGTCAGGGAGATCGTTAAGACCCATCGCCTGACGGAGAAGTTGAGGTTTGACGCCAGGAAGCGTATCGGCCAGTTTAAGACCGATATCGCGCAGCAGTTTTTTCGCCGGATTTGCCCCGGCAAACAGCTCGCGGAAGCCCTGCATCCCCGCCAGCATCATCGCCGCACTGTGCTTGCGGCTGCGCTCGTAGCGACGCAGATAGAGATGCTGGCCGATGTCTTTTCCTTCGCGATGCAGGCGACGCAGCTCCTCGACCAGCTCCGCCGCGTCCATAAAGCCAAGGTTAACGCCCTGCCCGGCCAGTGGATGAATGGTATGTGCCGCATCCCCCACCAGCGCCAGACGGTGCGCCGCAAACTGACGCGCGTAGCGGCCGGTTAACGGGAACACCTGACGCTCGCTTTCAAGAGAGCACAGGCCAAGGCGGTTATCAAAGGCCACGCACAGCGCCTGGTTAAAGGCCTCCGGCGTCGCCTCATGCATCTGCCGGGCTTTGTCCGGCACCAGGGACCAGACGATCGAGCACAGGTGCGGATCGGCAAGCGGCAGGAACGCCAGTATGCCGTCGTTGTGGAAAATCTGGCGCGCCACGCCGCCGTGCGGCTCTTCGGTGCGGATCGTCGCGACCAGAGCGTGATGACGATAGTCCCAGAAGGTCAGCGGGATATCGGCTTTATTACGCAGCCAGGAGTTGGCACCGTCAGCACCGACCACCAGGCGCGCGGTCAGCATGTCGCCGCTCTGCAGGGTGATAAACGCCTCGTTTTCGCCCCACGCCACCTGCTGGATCTGCGCAGGCGCAATCAGCGTCACGTCGCTGCACTGCTGTGCTTTCTGCCACAGCGCGTGGTGGATCACCGCGTTTTCAACGATGTGGCCCAGATGGCTATAGCCCATGCTTTCATCATCAAAAGCAATATGACCAAAGCTGTCCTTATCCCACACTTCCATGCCGTGATAGCAACTGGCGCGGTTCGCCACAATATCTGACCAGACGCCAAGGTGCGTCAGCAGCTTTTCGCTGGCCGCATTAATGGCCGAGACGCGGAGTTCCGGCGGCGCATCCGGGGCAACGGGCTGGGGCTGTTTTTGCTCCAGTACCGCCACGCGCAGGCCGCTGCCCTGTAATCCACAGGCCAATGCCAGTCCGACCATTCCGCCGCCAACGATGGCGACATCAACATTTTGCACGGTGATAACTCCTTAACGCGCAACCCAACCCAGGGTCCGCTGCGCCAGCACGTCACGTGCCGGAATGAATAGTTCCATCGCCATCAGCCCGAGATTGCGACCCGCAACCAGCGGTGCCCAGCGATTGGCAAAAAGATGGACCAGGCCATCGGTCACACCGATGGTGGCCTCTTTATCCGCCTGACGGCGCTTCTGGTAATGACTCAGCACCGAATACGCCCCGCAGTCTTTTTGCTCGCCCCATGCCTGCGCCAGTGATTCGGCCAGGCTCATGACGTCGCGTAAGCCAAGGTTAAAGCCTTGCCCCGCGATGGGATGCAGCGTTTGCGCGGCGTTACCGACAAGCGCCAGACGATGAGAGATGGACTGAGACGCCGTGGTCAGCGCAAGCGGATAGACCGTCCGCTTGCCGGCATGGGTAATTCGCCCCAGCCGCCAGCCAAAGGCTTTCTGCAGCTCGGTACAAAAACGTTCGTCGGACCAGGCCCTCACCTCTTCAGCCTTATCCTGCGGATGACACCAGACCAGGGAACAGCGCCCGTCCGACATCGGCAGCATCGCCAGTGGGCCATGCTGCGTAAAGCGCTCAAACGCCCTGCCGTTGTGGTCAGCTGCGGTAGCGACGTTCGCAATGACCGCCACCTGGCCGTAAGGCTGCTGGCGCCACTCCACGCCGCACTGGGTGCCGAGCGAGGAGCGCGAACCGTCCGCAGCGACCAGAAGCTGGCCTTCAAGGACGATGCCGTTTTCCAGCGTCACGCTGACCGACGCTTCACTTCGGCTCACGCTGGCCACGCGCGCGGGGCAATGCAGCGTGACGCCCGGCGCGTCCTGGAGCAGGCGGAACAGACGCAATCCGACGTCGTGTAGCTCAACAACCTGACCCAGGGCATCAATCCGGTAATCCTGCGCGTCCAGCGTGACAAAGCCCGCATGGCCGCGATCGCTGACGTGAACGGTCCCGATCGCCGTGGCACGGTCGGCAATTGCCTGCCAGATCCCAATGCGCGAAAGCTGCTGGCAGGTGCCCTGCGCCAGCGCGATGGCGCGGGCATCAAACCCGGGGTGGTTGGACGCCTCTGGCGCAACGGCTTCCACCAGGTGCACCGGAAGCTGCCCCTGCGTCAAATGCGAAATGGCCAGCGCCAGCGTGGCCCCGGTCATGCCGCCGCCAACGATAATCACGCTCATGCGCGCGCCGCTGCCATCAGCGCCTCGATATCGTCAGCGTTTTTCACGACGCTGGCGGTCAGGTTTTCGTTACCGGTCTCGGTAATCACGATGTCATCTTCAATACGAATACCAATCCCGCGGTACGCTTCAGGCACGTCGGCATCCGGCGCGATATAGAGACCCGGCTCCACGGTTAACACCATGCCCGGCTCCAGCACGCGCGAACGGTCGGTGCCGTAGGCGCCAACGTCATGAACGTCCAGCCCCAGCCAGTGGCTCAGGCCGTGCATAAAGTACGGTCGATGCGCATTTTCAGCAATCAGGGTATCTACGTCCCCTTTCAGGATACCGAGCCTGACCAGACCGGTAATCATGATGCGCACCACTTCGCCGGTCACTTCCTGGATGGAGGTACCCGGACGATACAGCCTGAGCGCCGTCTCAAGGGATTCGAGAACAATGTCGTAAATCGCGCGCTGTGCCGGCGAGAATTTACCGTTCACCGGGAAGGTCCGGGTGATGTCCCCCGCATAGCCCTGATATTCGCAACCGGCGTCAATCAGCACCAGATCGCCGTCGCGCAGCGCGCTTTCGTTTTCGGTGTAGTGCAGAATGCAGCCGTTTTCCCCGCCGCCAACAATGGTGTTGTAGGAGGGATAGCGCGCGCCGTGGCGGTTAAATTCGTGATGAATTTCGCCTTCCAGCTGGTATTCGAACATCCCGGGACGGCATTTCTCCATCGCGCGGGTATGCGCCAGCGCGCTGATTTCGCCCGCGCGGCGCATCACGTTCAGCTCTTCTTCAGACTTGAACAGGCGCATCTCATGCACCACTGGACGCCAGTCCGTCAGCGTGGCCGGTGCGGACAGGTTCTGCCGCGAGCCTTTGCGCAGCTTATCCAGCGCGGTGAAGACAATCTCATCGGCGTAAGCATATTCGCCCTGCGCGTGATAGAGCACGTCGAGGCCGTTAAGCAGCTGGTAGAGCTGCTGGTTGATTTCGCTAAACGCCAGCGCACGGTCGACGCCCAGCTTTTCCGGTGCGGCCTCTTGCCCTAAGCGGCGACCAAACCAGATTTCGGCCGTCAGATCGCGCACGCGGTTGAAAATCACGCTGTGGTTGTGGGTGTCATCGCTCTTAATCAACACCAGTACCGCTTCCGGCTCGTTAAAGCCGGTGAAGTACCAGAAGTCGCTGCTCTGGCGATAGGGATATTCGCTGTCGGCGCTGCGCGTCACTTCAGGCGCGGCAAAAATCAGCGCGGCGCTGCCCGGCTGCATTTTTGCCAGCAGCGCCTGACGGCGGCGCGAATACTCTTGACTCGAGATAACCATGACACCCTCCTGTGCGTTATTTTTCTTAATGTAAGGTTGGCTTGCGGACTTCCGGCGCAGTCGGCTGTGAGCGCGTAAAGTTGTCGTGGCACAGCAGTGCCGCCACGCGCACGTACTCGATGATCTCTTCGAGAGACATTTCCAGCTCTTCCTGGTCTTCGTCTTCATCGTAGCCAAGCTGGGCGATGTTGCGCAGATCGTCGATCGCTTCACCCGCTTCGCCGGTGACTTTATCCAGTTTAGGCTGCGTGACGCCCAGACCCAGCAGATAGTGATTTACCCACCCCGCCAGCGCATCGGCGCGATCAAACACGCTGACGTCGTCGCCTTCAGGCAGATAAAGCTGAAAAAGGAAGCCGTCGTCTTCCAGCGAATCACTGATGGCGGCATGCATTTTACGCAGCGCTTCCGCCAGCTCGTGACCAAACGCCAGCCCTTCATTCGTGAGGTCGTGGATCAGCGGCTGCCATGAGCTGTCGCTGTTTCCGCCGCACAGCATGCCACTGATCAGACCGTGCATTTCGGCAGGGGTTAAACCGACTCCCTGCTGGTTCAGTAACTGGTTTAAATCCTTGTAACCAGGCATTTCGTTCTGTATAGACATGCGCATTCGTCATCATTGGGGGGAAGTTTCATGATATGCTACCACTTTGGACCCTGGTGATACCAGAAAAGGGCTTGTATCTTCACATCAGGGTAGCTATAGTGTCGCCCCTTCGCAGCCCCCGGGGCATCAGGCGAAGGCAGCGCAGTCAATCAGCAGGAAGGTGGCATGTCTGCACAACCCGTCGATCTCCAGATTTTTGGCCGTTCACTGCGAGTGAATTGTCCGCCTGAACAAAGGGATGCTTTGAATCAGGCTGCGGACGATTTGAATCAGCGGTTGCAAGATCTAAAAGAACGCACTAGAGTCACAAATACTGAGCAGCTGGTTTTCATCGCCGCGTTGAACATCAGCTATGAACTGACTCAGGAAAAAGCGAAGACCCGCGACTACGCGGCAAGCATGGAGCAGCGCATTAAAATGCTCCAGCAGACCATAGAACAGGCATTGCTTGATCAAGGTCGCAATCCCGAAAGACCGGGACCCAAGTTTGAATAACACTTCTCAGTTGACTATGGTAGAGTAACTGTGAAGACAAAATTTCTCTGAGATGTTCGCAAGCGGGCCAGTCCCCTGAGCCGATATTTCATACCACAAGAATGTGGCGCTCCATGGTTGGTGAGCATGCTCGGTCCGTCCGAGAAGCCTTAAAACTATGACGACACATTCACCTTGAACCAAGGGTTCAAGGGTTACAGCCTGCGGCGGCATCTCGGAGATTCCCTCTCTTTTCTTCTACCGACTACCATGACTCAATTCCCTGAAGTTTCGGCTTCACGCCAGGACATTCGTCAGCTCATTCGTCAACGTCGTCGTGCGTTAACCCCCGTTCAGCAAGCGCATTTTGCCCAGCAGGCCGCCGCCCGTATGATGGCGTATCCCCCTGTCGTGATGGCGCGCACGGTTGCCCTGTTTCTGTCATTTGATGGAGAACTGGATACCCAACCGCTGATAGAGCAACTCTGGCGCGCCGGGAAGAAGGTATACCTGCCGGTGCTGCACCCGTTCAGTGAAGGCAATCTGCTGTTTTTGCACTATCACCCGCACAGCGAGCTGGTAGTGAATCGTCTGAAAATCACCGAACCGAAACTCGACGTGCGCGACGTGCTCCCGCTGTCACAGCTGGATGTACTGATTACGCCGCTGGTCGCGTTTGATGAGCAAGGACAGCGCCTGGGAATGGGCGGTGGTTTTTACGACCGGACGCTGCAAAACTGGCAGCAGTATGGGTTGCAGCCGGTGGGCTACGCGCATGATTGCCAGGGCGTGGAGGCGTTGCCGGTAGAAAAATGGGATGTGCCGTTACCGGCGGTGGTGACGCCCAGTAAAACCTGGACCTGGTAGAATAAAGCCGGGTGGCGGCTACGCCTTACCCGGCCTACATAAATCCTCGAACATTGTAGGTCGGGTAAGCGTAAGCGCCACCCGACACACAGACCGCACGACCGTTGTAGGTCGGGTAAGGCGCAGCCGCCACCCGACACCACAGACCGCACCATCAGTACAGCAGACGCGCGCGAATCGTCCCCGGAATGGCCTTCATGCTCAGCAGCGCTTTCTCGGCCACATCGTCATCCGCTTCGATATCAATAACCACATAGCCCATCTGCGAGTTGGTCTGCAGATACTGCGCGGCAATGTTAACGCCCTGCTCGGCAAAGATCTGGTTAATCGCGGTCAGCACGCCTGGACGGTTTTCGTGGATGTGCAGCAGACGACGGCCACCATGCAGCGGCAGCGACACTTCCGGGAAGTTCACCGCAGAAAGCGTAGAACCGTTGTCGGAGTATTTACTCAGCTTACCCGCCACTTCAAGACCGATATTCTCCTGCGCTTCCTGGGTTGAACCGCCGATGTGTGGCGTCAGGATCACGTTGTCGAATTCGCACAGCGGAGAGGTAAACGGATCGCTGTTGGTCGCAGGCTCCGTCGGGAAGACGTCGATGGCGGCGCCCGCCAGGTGCTTACGCTTCAGCGCATCGCACAGCGCAGGGATATCGACAACCGTGCCGCGCGCGGCGTTAATCAGCAATGAGCCCGGCTTCATCAGCGCCAGCTCTTCTGCACCCATCATGTTTTTAGTGGACGCATTTTCCGGCACGTGCAGACTCACCACGTCACTCATGTTCAGCAGGTCTGACAGGTGTTGAACCTGGGTGGCATTGCCCAGCGGCAGCTTGCTTTCGATATCGTAAAAATAGACATGCATACCGAGAGATTCCGCCAGAATCCCCAACTGGGTACCGATGTGGCCATAGCCGATGATACCCAGTTTTTTTCCACGGGCTTCGTAGGAGCCCGCAGCCAGTTTGTTCCAGACGCCGCGGTGTGCTTTGGCGTTAGCCTCCGGAATGCCGCGCAGGAGCAACAGCAGTTCGCCAATGACCAGCTCCGCCACGGAACGGGTGTTGGAAAACGGGGCGTTGAAGACAGGAATACCGCGTTTCGCGGCAGCATTCAGGTCAACCTGGTTGGTACCGATGCAGAAGCAGCCGATAGCCACCAGCTTTTCCGCCGCGGCAATCACATCTTCAGTCAGGTGAGTACGGGATCGCAGGCCAATGAAGTGGGCATCACGGATGGACGCTTTCAGCTCTTCGGTATCGAGCGCGCCTTTGTGAAATTCGATGTTGGTGTAACCTGCCGCACGAAGGCTATCGATTGCTTTTTGATGCACGCCCTCGACCAGCAGGAATTTAATCTTGTCTTTCTCCAGTGATACCTTTGCCATTTACCCGACCCTGTTTTTGTCTGAACTGATGTTGTGCTGGATATAAATCCGCTGTAGCCAACATATCAAAAAAAACTATTGCAGCAATATGAACGTTTGCGTCGGCACACTGAAGGAAAGTCATACAGCGCAAAATGGCAGAGGAAAATGCTATGGAAATTTACAAATGCGGAAGGATCGGCAAAAGAGGCATAAAAACGTGACACAAGTCACCGAATTTAGCGTATCAAAAATTTTTTAGCGGGGGGAGGACTCCCCCCGTCAGATCATTTTACGATGGTTTTCACACCGTCAGCGGTGCCGATCAGCGCCACATCCGCGCCACGGTTGGCGAATAGCCCTACGGTCACGACGCCAGGAATGGCGTTGATGGCATTTTCCAGCGCAATCGCGTCGAGAATTTCCAGACCGTGAACGTCGAGGATCACGTTACCGTTGTCGGTCACTACGCCCTGACGATATTCCGGGCGACCGCCCAGCTTCACCAGCTGACGGGCAACCGCGCTGCGGGCCATCGGGATCACTTCAACCGGCAGCGGGAAATTCCCCAGAATGTCCACCTGCTTGGAGGCGTCGGCGATGCAGATAAACTTGTCCGCAACGGAGGCGATGATCTTTTCACGCGTCAGCGCCGCGCCGCCGCCTTTGATCATCTGCATGTGGCCGTTGATTTCATCCGCACCATCAACGTAAATTCCCAGACGATCCACTTCGTTGAGATCGAAAACGGTAATGCCGAGGCTTTTCAGCTTTTCCGTGGAAGCATCAGAGCTGGAAACCGCGCCCTCGATCTGCCCCTTCATCGTGCCCAGCGCATCGATAAAGTGTGCCGCGGTTGATCCCGTACCGACACCGACAATGGTACCCGGCTGTACGTACTGGAGAGCGGCCCATCCTACTGCTTTTTTCAGTTCATCCTGCGTCATGATCGTTTTGCCTGTGGTGTGAAAACTCAGGGCGCATTATAGAACACGTCGAATGGAATTCGTCTGCCACAAAGGGAAAATTGTGTCATAGTGCAGAATAAGCAAAATTAAGGAGCCAGCCAGAGCAATGAAACGTCCGGACTACAGAACACTACAGGCACTTGATGCAGTTATCCGTGAACGAGGTTTTGAGCGCGCGGCGCAAAAGCTTTGCATCACGCAGTCCGCCGTCTCTCAGCGTATCAAACAGCTTGAAAATATGTTCGGCCAGCCGCTGCTGGTGCGTACCGTGCCGCCACGTCCAACCGAGCAAGGACAAAAGCTCCTCGCCCTGCTGCGCCAGGTTGAACTGCTGGAAGACGAGTGGCTGGGTGACGAGCAAACGGGCTCTACGCCGCTGCTGCTCTCTCTGGCGGTCAACGCCGACAGTCTGGCAACCTGGCTGCTGCCGGCCCTGGCGCCGGTCCTCGCGGACTCCCCTATCCGCCTGAATTTGCAGGTTGAAGACGAAACCCGTACTCAGGAGCGCCTGCGTCGCGGTGAGGTAGTTGGGGCGGTCAGTATTCAGCCTCAGGCGCTGCCAAGCTGTCTTGTCGATCAGTTAGGCGCCCTGGATTACCTGTTTGTGGGTTCAAAAGCCTTT
This sequence comes from Enterobacter sp. BNK-22, assembly GCF_048684805.1. Taxonomy (NCBI): domain Bacteria; kingdom Pseudomonadati; phylum Pseudomonadota; class Gammaproteobacteria; order Enterobacterales; family Enterobacteriaceae; genus Enterobacter; species Enterobacter sp. BNK-22. The sequence continues at coordinate 4,391,636 of NZ_JBLQTT010000001.1, read as the reverse complement.
GCCGAGCGCTACTTCCCGAACGGCGTCACCCGCGCGGCGCTGCTGAAAGCCCCTGCCGTGGCGTTCGACCATCTGGACGATATGCATCAGGCGTTCCTGCAGCAAAACTTCGATCTGCCGCCGGGCAGCGTGCCGTGCCATATCGTTAACTCGTCTGAAGCCTTCGTGCAGCTTGCGCGCCAGGGCACCACCTGCTGCATGATCCCGCACCTGCAGATTGAAAAAGAGTTGAAAAGCGGTGAGCTGATTGACCTGACGCCGGGGCTGTATCAGCGTCGGATGCTCTACTGGCACCGTTTTGCGCCGGAAAGCCGGATGATGCGCAACGTCACCGACGCGCTGCTGGCGTACGGGCATAAAGTATTGAGACAGGATTAAAAAGAAAAGCCGGGTGGCGGCTACGCCTTACCCGGCCTACAGATTACTGAGCCGGTTTCGGCTGTGCTGCAACGGGTTCCAGCTGGAACACCACATCCACCTGATCGTCGAACTGAATGGTTGGCTGCTCGTAAGTTTCCTGAGCGGACACCGGGGCTGCATCAGCCTTCATCATACGAACCATCGGGCTTGGCTGGTAGTTAGAGACGTGGTAACGCACGCTGTAAACCGGGCCAAGCTTGCTCTTAAAGCCAGAAGCCAGCTGTTCCGCCTGGTGAATGGCATCATCAATCGCCGCTTTACGCGCTTCGTCTTTGTATTTCTCCGGTTGCGCAACGCCCAGCGACACGGAACGGATCTCGTTCAGGCCCGCCTTCAGCGCACCGTCCAGCAGCGAGTTAAGCTTATCCAGCTGACGCACGGTCACTTCAACGGTACGCACGGCACGGTAGCCTTTCAGGATGCTTTTGCCATTCTGGTAGTCGTAATCGGGTTGAGTACGCAGGTTCGCAGAGTTGATATCTTTTTTGCCGACACCGTTCTGCTCGAGGAAAGAGAGGTATTGCGCAACGCGATCGTCAGCCTGCTTCTTGGCCGTCGCCGCATCTTTCGCCGCCACATTCACCTCAATTGCCAGGGTTGCAACATCGGGTACCGCGTCCACGCTTGCGGTGCCTGACGTGACGATGTGCGGGCCATCCGGCAATTCGCTTGCCTGCACCGACACCGCACCGAAACTTACTAATGCCGCCAGGGCCATCACTTTAAACTTCACTGTCATTCCTCCATGTTGCGAAGAGTGCCCATTAACAGGGCGCATGCCAGCAAGCTTAGCGGGTCTTGTTCAGTTGTCCATAAGACAAGGATTAGTTGAACAATTCCTGGACATGATGAATCCCCTCTTTCGCCAGCTGAAAGGCAATAAACCACATCACCAGCCCCACAAGGGTATTAATGATGCGCTGGGCTTTGGCCGTACGCAGGCGGGGCGCCAGCCATGCCGCCAGAATGGCGAGACCGAAGAACCACAGGAAAGAGGCGCTGACCGTGCCGAGCGCAAACCAGCGTTTCGGTTCAACGTCCAGTTGACCGCCCAGGCTGCCCAGCACGACGAAGGTGTCGAGATAGACATGAGGGTTTAGCCAGGTCACCGCCAGCATAGTGACGATAATCTTCCAGCGGCCCTGCTTCATGACCTCCGCGCTCGCCAGTTCGAGGTTGCTGCTCATCGCCGTTTTCAGCGCGCCGAATCCGTACCAGAGCAGAAACGCCACGCCGCCCCAGGTGACCAGCGCCAGCAGCCACGGAGACTGCATCAGCAGCGCGCTGCCGCCAAAAATCCCGGCACAGATCAGCAGTAAATCGCTTACTGCGCACAGCAGGGCAATCATCAGATGGTACTGGCGGCGGATGCCCTGATTCATCACGAACGCATTTTGCGGGCCGAGGGGAAGGATCATGGCTGCGCCTAAGGCAAGCCCTTGAAAATAATAAGATAGCATGACGATTTTCTCGCAGTGTTGTTCTGGAAGCCGACTATACTGCGCGAATTACATAAGAGGAAATGGATAATATTAATTGGGTATTAGCGGAGCTTATGAAAGTAAAGCCCGGTGGCGCTAGCGCTTACCGGGCCTACGGGTGACGTTATTCTGCTTCTTTGACTTTTTTGACGTTTACGTCCATCTGCGGATACGGGAAGCTGATGCCGTTGGCGTCGAAGTCGCGCTTAATGCGTTCCAGCACGTCCCAGTACACGTTTTGCAGATCGCTGCTTTTGCTCCAGATACGCACCACAAAGTTAATGGAGGAAGCGCCGAGTTCATTCAGGCGAACCGTCTGCTCTTTGTCTTTCAGGATACGCTCGTCTGAAGCAATGATGTTGGTAATCAGCGACTTCACCTGATCGATGTCGGAGTCGTATGCCACGCTGATAATCAGTTCGTTACGACGCACCGGCTCACGGGAGAAGTTGATGATGTTGCCTGCGATAATTTTCCCGTTCGGCACGACCACGATGCGGCCATCGACGGTGCGCATGGTCGTTGAGAAAATTTGCACCTGCAGCACGGTTCCGGCAATCCCGCCAAGGTCAACGTACTCGCCGGAGCGGAACGGACGGAAAGTCACCAGCAGAACGCCTGCCGCCAGGTTTGAAAGCGAGCCCTGCAGCGCCAGACCAATAGCCAGACCGGCGGCACCGAGAACGGCGATGACGGAGGCGGTTTGCACCCCAACACGGCCCAGCGCCGCAATCAGCGTAAAGGCGATAATGCCGTAACGCACCAGTGCGGAGAGGAAGTCAGCCACCGTGGCGTCAATGTGACGGGCCAGCATCACGCGGTTAACCGTATTCGAGACAATACGCGCCACGATCATCCCGACGATGATGATGGCAATCGCCGCGACGATGTTCACGGCATAGCTCAGCAGCAGGGCCTGGTTGCGCACCAGCCAGTTACCGGCGTTATTGATGCTGTCTACAACATCGAGTTGTTCCATTTATTCTTCCTTTTGTTAAACCAAAACACAAAATCCATCCCCCATGGAGACAGGCAGGTCTGTAAAGGGTAAACAAAAAGCACTGGTTTTGCCAAACAGATCACAAAAGCAGGTCTGGCAGGGTATTGAAAAAGCATAAAAAAAGGCCCGCATTTGCGGGCCTTCTGATGCTGTTAGCAGCTCAAATTACAGAACGTCGATCGCGTTCAGTTCTTTGAAAGCCTGCTCCAGACGGGTCACCATGGACGTCTGCGCTGCGCGCAGCCATACGCGTGGATCGTAGTATTTCTTGTTCGGCTGGTCTTCGCCTTTCGGGTTGCCCAGCTGGCCCTGCAGGTAAGCTTCGTTCGCTTTGTAGTACTGCAGGATACCGTCCCAGGTTGCCCACTGGGTGTCGGTATCGATGTTCATTTTCACAACGCCGTAGCTTACGGAGTCTTTGATTTCCTGAGCAGAAGAACCGGAACCGCCGTGGAAGACGAAGTTCAGGCTGTTGTGCGGCAGGTTGTGTTTCTTGGAAACGTATTCCTGAGAATCACGCAGGATGGTTGGGGTCAGAACCACGTTACCTGGTTTGTAAACGCCGTGTACGTTACCGAAGGACGCTGCGATGGTGAAGCGTGGGCTGATTTTGCTCAGCTCGGTGTAAGCGTAATCAACGTCTTCTGGCTGGGTGTACAGTGCAGAAGCGTCCATGTGGCTGTTGTCCACGCCGTCTTCTTCACCGCCGGTGCAACCCAGTTCGATTTCCAGGGTCATGTCCATTTTGGCCATGCGCGCCAGGTACTTAGAGCAGATTTCGATGTTTTCGTGCAGTGACTCTTCAGACAGGTCGATCATGTGAGAAGAGAACAGTGGCTTACCGGTTGCCGCGAAATGTTTTTCACCCGCGTCCAGCAGACCGTCGATCCACGGCAGCAGTTTCTTCGCGCAGTGGTCAGTGTGCAGGATAACTGGAACACCGTAGTGCTCAGCCATCTGGTGAACGTGGTGCGCACCAGAGATAGCGCCCAGGATTGCAGCACCCTGAGGAATGTCAGTTTTCACGCCTTTACCTGCGATGAACGCAGCGCCACCGTTAGAGAACTGAACGATAACCGGTGCTTTAACTTTTGCAGCGGTTTCCAGTACGGCGTTGATGGAGTCGGTACCCACGCAGTTAACTGCTGGCAGAGCGAAGTTGTTTTCTTTAGCTACCTGGAACACTTTCTGTACGTCATCACCAGTGATAACGCCAGGTTTTACGAAATCAAAAATTTTAGACATGTTGCTTAGTCCTGTATCTTCGGCCGTTAGAAAAGGTGCGAGCTCTTAAAAGCGCGCTGAAAATTGGGCAGGTTTCCCTGCCCTTGAATGGCTTACTTCTTAGCGCGCTCTTCGAGCATTGCTACTGCTGGCAGTACTTTGCCTTCCACGAATTCGAGGAATGCGCCGCCACCAGTGGAGATGTAGGAGATCTTGTCAGCGATACCGAACAGGTCGATTGCTGCCAGGGTGTCACCACCGCCTGCGATAGAGAACGCTTCGCTGTCTGCGATAGCGTTAGCAACGATTTCAGTCCCTTTGCGGAAGTTCGGGAATTCGAACACGCCAACCGGACCGTTCCACAGGATAGTTTTTGCGTTTTTGAGGATTTCAGCCAGTTTCTGTGCAGAAACGTCGCCCAGATCCAGAATCTGCTCTTCGTCTTTGATGTCGTTTACAGACTTCAGAGTCGCGGTTGCGGTTTCGGAGAACTCGGTCGCGACGCGAACGTCAGTTGGAACCGGGATATCACAGGTACCCAGCAGGCGTTTGGCTTCGTCAACCAGGTCTGCTTCGTACAGGGATTTACCCACGTTGTGGCCCTGAGCGGCAACGAAGGTGTTCGCGATACCACCGCCAACGATCAGCTGGTCAGCGATTTTAGACAGGGAATCCAGAACGGTCAGTTTGGTAGAAACTTTAGAACCACCAACGATAGCCACCATTGGACGAGCAGGTTCTTTCAGTGCTTTACCCAGCGCTTCCAGTTCGTCAGCCAGCAGAGGACCGGCACACGCAACGTCTGCGAATTTACCGATACCGTGGGTAGACGCCTGAGCACGGTGCGCCGTACCGAAGGCATCCATCACGAACACGTCGCACAGTGCAGCGTATTTTTTGGAAAGGGTTTCGTCGTCTTTCTTCTCGCCTTTGTTGAAGCGAACGTTTTCCAGAACAACCAGTTCACCGGCTGCTACGTCAACGCCGTCCAGGTAATCTTTCACCAGGCGAACCGGGTTGGACAGTTTGTCTTTCAGGTAATTAACCACTGGCAGCAGAGAGAACTCTTCGTTGTACTCGCCTTCAGTTGGACGACCCAGGTGGGAGGTGACCATCACTTTCGCGCCCTGCTTCAGAGCCAGCTCGATGGTTGGCAGAGATGCACGGATACGCGCGTCGCTGGTCACTTTGCCATCTTTAACCGGTACGTTCAGATCGGCACGGATGAAAACGCGTTTACCAGCCAGATCCAGATCGGTCATCTTAATTACAGACATGGTGAATCCTCTCGTTGATTCTTAAAGTTTTGCAGACGCACAATGCGTCTTACCTGAAACCTTGAGCAGCCATTGCCAACGTGGTGTCGAGCATTCGGTTAGCAAAGCCCCATTCGTTATCACACCAGACCAGCGTCTTGATAAGGTGTGCGCCACTGACCCTCGTTTGCGTGCCATCGACAATGGCGCTGTGCGGGTCGTGGTTAAAATCTACTGAGACCAACGGTAATTCCGTATAGTCAACTATACCATGAAATGCCCCCTGTGCCGCTTTTTGCAGCAACAGGTTGACTTCACAGGCTTTTACCGGTTTTTTCACCGTTACGCTAAGGTCGATTGCGGTGACGTTGATCGTTGGGACACGCACGGCAATCGCTTCAAAACGGTCATTGAACTGCGGAAAAATTCGGGTGATCCCTGCCGCCAGTTTCGTATCCACCGGAATGATTGACTGGCTCGCTGCACGCGTGCGCCGTAAATCCGGGTGGTAAGCGTCAATGACCTGCTGATCGTGCATGGCGGAATGAATCGTGGTCACGGTGCCGGACTCAATGCCATACGCATCGTCTAACAGTTTGATGACCGGAATAATGCAGTTGGTGGTACAGGAGGCGTTGGAAACAATGCGGTGTTCGGCCTGCAGCTCATGCTGGTTGACGCCAAACACGACGGTCGCGTCGAGGTCGTTACTGCCGGGATGAGAAAACAGAACTTTTTTCGCGCCGGCTGTCAGATGCGCTTCGCCATGTTCGCGATTGCCATACACACCGGTACAGTCAAGTACGACATCCACACCCAGTTCACGCCAGGGTAGCCCGGAGATGCTGTTCTCATGCAGCACACGAATCGCGTCATCACCCACAAAAAGCTGATCTCTTTCCTGGCGCACATCCCAGGCAAAGCGTCCGTGGCTGGTGTCATACTTCAATAAATGCGCCATGCCCGCAGCATCCGCCAGTTCATTGATTGCCACCACGGTTATTTCCGCCCGACGTCCGGATTCATACAAAGCACGAACCACATTACGCCCGATGCGACCGAAGCCATTAATCGCTACGCGTACGGTCATAGATCTCCTGCAAAGCAATCCCTGAGTGTGAGGTGGCTGAAAGAGTAATCCAGCTACGCCCGAAGGGGAATCCTTGCTGTCACAAACTGCGATTGATTGGTCAATTGTCGAACATTTAATCGACTGAAACGCTTCAGCAAGAATAAGCGAATCGGGGAATAAAAGGAATGTCTGTCCAGATGAATAAGCGAGCTATATGACTTGCGTCACATTTTCGGTGGAATAATGACGCAAAAAAAGCCGGGTGGCGCGCTAGCGCTTACCCGGCCTACTTTCGAGCCATTTGTAGACCCGGTAAGCGTAGCGCCACCGGGCAAAACGGCGATTACAGCAGTTCTTTCGCTTTCGCGACAACGTTCTCAACGGTGAAGCCGAACTCTTCGAACAGCTGCTCTGCCGGAGCAGACTCACCGAAGGTGGTCATGCCGACGATAGCACCGTTCAGGCCCACGTATTTGAACCAGTAGTCAGCGATACCGGCTTCCACTGCCACGCGAGCGGAAACCGCTTTAGGCAGTACGGATTCACGGTAAGCGGCATCCTGCTTATCGAACGCGTCGGTAGACGGCATGGAGACCACGCGCGCCTTCACGCCTTCGGCAGTCAGTTTTTCCCATGCGGCAACAGCCAGCTCAACTTCAGAACCGGTAGCGATGAAGATCAGCTCTGGCTGGCCCGCGCAATCTTTCAGCACGTAACCACCGCGAGCGATGTTCGCCAGCTGCTCTGGCGTACGCTCCTGCTGTGCCAGGTTCTGACGGGAGAGGATCAGCGCGGTAGGACCGTCCTGACGCTCAACGCCGTATTTCCACGCTACCGCGGATTCAACCTGGTCACACGGACGCCATGTGCTCATGTTCGGGGTCACGCGCAGGGAAGCCACCTGCTCTACCGGCTGGTGAGTTGGACCGTCTTCGCCCAGACCGATGGAGTCGTGGGTGTAAACCATCACCTGACGCTGTTTCATCAGCGCCGCCATACGCACGGCGTTACGCGCATATTCGACGAACATCAGGAAGGTAGAGGTGTACGGCAGGAAACCACCGTGCAGGGAGATACCGTTGGCAATTGCAGTCATACCGAATTCACGTACACCGTAATGGATGTAGTTACCGGCAGTGTCTTCGTTGATTGGCTTAGAACCGGACCACAGGGTCAGGTTAGATGGCGCCAGGTCAGCGGAGCCGCCGAGGAATTCAGGCAGCAGAGGACCGAACGCTTCAATGGCATTCTGAGACGCTTTACGGCTCGCGATTTTAGACGGGTTCGCCTGCAGCTTAGCGATGAACTCGTTCGCTTTCGCGTCGAAATCAGACGGCATGTCACCTTTCATACGACGGGTGAATTCAGCCGCTTCCTGTGGGAAGGCTTTCGCGTAAGCCGCGAACTTCTCGTTCCACGCCGCTTCTTTCGCCTGGCCTACTTCTTTTGCATCCCACTGAGCATAGATCTCAGATGGGATTTCGAATGCAGGGTATTTCCAGCCCAGCGCTTCGCGGGTCAGTGCAATTTCCGCGTCGCCCAGCGGCGCGCCGTGGGAGTCGTGCGTACCCGCTTTGTTCGGGGAACCGAAGCCGATGATGGTTTTGCACATCAGCAGGGACGGTTTGTCCGTCACAGCGCGCGCTTCTTCTACTGCACGTTTAATCGAGTCAGCATCGTGACCATCAACGCCACGCACAACGTGCCAGCCGTAAGCTTCGAAACGTTTAGCGGTGTCGTCAGTGAACCAGCCTTCAACGTGACCGTCGATGGAGATACCGTTGTCGTCATAGAACGCAACCAGTTTACCCAGCTTCAGGGTACCTGCCAGGGAGCACACTTCGTGAGAAATGCCTTCCATCATGCAGCCATCGCCCATGAACGCGTAGGTGAAGTGGTCAACGATGTCGTGGCCAGGACGGTTGAACTGCGCCGCTAGGGTCTTCTCAGCGATCGCCATACCCACAGCGTTAGCAATACCCTGACCCAGCGGGCCGGTGGTGGTTTCTACGCCAGCGGTGTAGCCCACTTCCGGGTGACCTGGAGTTTTGGAGTGCAGCTGACGGAAGTTTTTCAGCTCTTCGATAGGCAGATCGTAGCCGGTGAGGTGCAGCAGGCTATAGATCAGCATAGAGCCGTGGCCGTTAGACAGTACGAAACGGTCGCGGTCAGCCCATGACGGGTTCTGCGGGTTGTGGTTCAGGAAATCGCGCCACAGGACTTCGGCGATATCAGCCATACCCATAGGGGCCCCTGGGTGGCCGGATTTGGCTTTCTGTACTGCGTCCATGCTCAGCGCACGAATAGCATTAGCAAGCTCTTTACGTGAGGACATTTTAACTCCAGATCGGACTGTTAAAGGCCATGCCCTTGACGACAGCGCGTTTTGGGCTACGCCGGAAAAAAGTGCCAACAATGTAACCCAAGCGGCATGCCATGTACATGGACCATTCTTTTGCAGCTTAAGAAATCTCTGGATCATGCTCGCATGTTGCGCAATCTGCTCGCCCGGCCCTGTAGATATTCCTTATACTTAGCCCGACACCGGCTTCGCTGACGGTGCACTTTTCGGATTTTATTCAGATTAACGAGTACGGAAGCAACCTCATGAAAATGCGTGCAATAGTGCTGGCCCTGGGTACAACGCTCCTGCTGAGCGGCTGTCAGAATATGGATTCTAACGGCCTGATGACCTCAGGCGCAGAGGCCTTTCAGGCCTATTCCCTGAGCGATGCGCAGGTAAAAGCGCTGAGCGACCAGGCCTGTAAAGATATGGACGGAAAAGCGACGCTTGCGCCGGCTAACAGTACCTACACGCAGCGTCTGAATAAGATTGCTTCCGCGCTGGGCGATAACATCAACGGTCAGCCGGTGAACTACAAGGTTTACATGGCGAAAGACGTCAACGCCTTCGCGATGGCGAACGGCTGTATCCGCGTTTACAGCGGCCTGATGGATATGATGACCGACAACGAAGTGGAAGCGGTCATCGGCCATGAAATGGGCCACGTTGCGCTGGGCCACGTGAAGAAAGGGATGCAGGTTGCCTTAGGCACCAATGCCATCCGCGCAGCGGCGGCCTCAGCAGGCGGTATCGTTGGCAGCCTGTCCCAGTCACAGCTTGGCGACGTGGGTGAAAAACTGGTGAACTCCCAGTTCTCCCAGCGTCAGGAGTCCGAAGCGGATGACTACTCCTACGATCTGTTGCGCAAACGCGGCATTAATCCATCCGGTTTAGCCACCAGCTTTGAAAAACTGGCCAAACTGGAAGCAGGACGTCAAAGCTCTATGTTTGACGATCACCCTGCCTCAGAAGAGCGCGCACAGCATATTCGCGACCGTATGGCCGCAGACGGAATTAAATAATTTCAGAAGGAGGCAGTTTTGCCTCCTTTTTATTTCGCATGAATTGTTAACTTAACAGCACGTATCGATAACACCCCTGAAAGCCCCGCCAAATCTACCCTGTTACATTGAAACGTCTGGTCACATAATTATTGCAAAGGTCACTTTTTCCGGTAATTATCCCCCCTGCAGTTATTCAATTAATATATCCAGACAGAGACGTTCCCTCCGTGAAAAAAGAATTATCATTAATTGCTTTAAGTTTATTTTCCGCATTACCTGCCGCTGCAAGCCAGCAATCCGACAGCCAGGGTTTTATTGACGACAGCCATCTGGACCTGTTTTTACGCAATGCGTATATCAGCCGTGATTATCATCAGGGCCAGCAGGATAAAGCCGAATGGGGTCAGGGGATCATCGCCACGTTTGCATCCGGCTATACCGAAGGGCTGGTGGGCTTTGGTGTGGACGGTATTGCTCAATACGGCGTGCGCCTGGACGGCGGTCGCGGCAAGAGCGGCGCAGGCGGCATCGACTTCTTTAAGCAGGAAGACGACGGCCGGGCAAAATCCGATCTGGCAAAGTTTGGCGCAACCGCCAAAATGCGCATCTCGAATACCGTACTGAGCTACGGGAATCAGCGTCCTGAGCTGCCCATCGTCAATGCCGACAGCTCTCGCCTGCTCTTTGAAAGCTACACCGGCACCATGCTGACCTCAAAAGAGATCGACGGTCTGGAAATCAACGCCGGTTATTTCACCGACGAGCAGCGTAAAAGTGACGACCGCCACGACAGCGGGCTGAAGAGCCTCTCCTTCGGCGGCGCGAGCTACCAGTTCAACGATCAGTTCAGCGGCGCGTTTTACGCCTCTCACAATGAAGAGGTGATGAACAAGCAGTATCTGGGCCTGAACTTCAAACAGCCGTTCAGCACCGGGCAGCAGCTGGTGCTCGACTTCAACGGCTATAACTCCCGTCTCGATCAGAGTTACGCGGACAGCCTCGATACGGGCCGCAGCAACGCTATCTGGAGCCTGGCGGCGAGCTACATCTGGGATATTCACACGTTCAAAGTGGCGTACCAGCAGAGCAGCGGCAGCACCGGCTACAACTACGGCGGCTACCGCGACCAGGGCGGCGTAGGTGATGGCGGTAACACCATCTGGCTGGCAAACTCCTACTGGTCTGATTTTAACGGCGAAGATGAACGTTCCTGGCAGGCATCCTACGGTCTGGACTTTGGCGGCCTTGGCCTGCCGGGTCTGAGCTGGACCACCGCCTACGTGCGCGGGGACAACATCAAAACCGCGGAAACCAGCAACGGCAAAGAGCACGAGTGGTTTAACCAGATCCAGTACCAGGTGCAGGATGGCCCGGCGAAGGATCTGAAACTGAAACTGCGCTATTCCGTGTTGCGCGTCTCCAGCAACGCCAGCGACTATAACGTGGGCGGGGACGAGATCCGCGCTTACGTGGAATACCCGTTTAACGTGTTCTAAAGGCAATAAAAAACCTCTCCAGGGAGAGGTTTTTTTACACCAGAAGAGGCTTATTCGCCTTTTTTGGCTGCCTGGATGTAGAGCATTTCCAGTGCAAGGGTCGCTGCGGCCAGCGCAGTGATCTCGGACTGGTCATACGCAGGCGCCACTTCCACCACGTCCATCCCGACAATGTTGAGATCCTTCAGGCCGCGCACCAGCTTGATGGCGCGGTCTGAGGTCAGGCCACCAATTACCGGGGTACCGGTACCCGGTGCAAATGCCGGATCCAGGCAGTCGATGTCGAAGGTCAGATACACGGGCATATCACCCACGATCTGCTTCACCTGCGCGAGGATGTCATCCACGCCGCGGTCGTTAACCTGACCCGCATCCAGCACGGTGAAGCCGTTATCTTTGTCGAATTCAGTGCGAATACCGATCTGCACGGAGTGGTTCGGGTCGATCAGACCTTCGTTAGGCGCGGTAAAGAACATGGTGCCGTGGTCAAACTCACAGCCGTTCGCGTAGGTGTCGGTATGCGCATCAAAGTGTACCAGCGCCATTTTACCGAAGTGCTTCGCGTGGGCACGCAGCAGCGGCAGGGTCACGAAGTGGTCGCCGCCGAAGGAGAGCATGCGCTTACCGGCAGCCAGCAACTTCTCGGCGTGGGCCTGCAGCTTTTCGCTCATCTCACGCGCATCACCAAAGGCATACACCAGGTCACCGCAGTCCACCACGTTCAGGCGCTCGCGCATGTCGAAGTTCCACGGGAAACGGTTGTGCTCCCAGGCCAGGTTAGTGGAAACCTGACGGATCGCTGCCGGGCCATGACGCCCACCCGCACGGCCTGACGTTGCCATGTCGAACGGCACGCCAGTGATCACCCAGTCCGCGTCACTGTCGTACGGCTGGAAGTTCATCGGAAGGCGTAAAAAACCAAACGCGTTAGATACCAGAGAGTTATCGTACTGATGACCTAAAGTGCTCATGTCCTGTCCTCGTATCATAGATAGACGATCGTTGCTAAAGGTGAAAAAAAATCCCTTCCGCGTCGTTAAGCCCGACGAGGAAGGGATCGTTTCATATCGTAATGCTGTATGGCGCTAAGAATAGCGCCTGACTCCATTAAATTCAAGCGACTCATAAATACAAATTATATAGCCAACCCTTACCATTCATCGAATAAAACAATAGCCATAAAAATATTATAATCTTTACATCCCTAATATTTTCCCAATGAATATTTAAATGCTCCCATTACGGGCTCACCCCTTATAATTCAAGAGTAAAGTCTTTCCATAACACATTCATACATACATAAACAGCATGAGATAGTCCGAATTCGGATTTTATTTAGTTATAGCGTGTAGTTTTCTCTTTTTTTACTCCCTACAATCCCGCCGCTTTATTAAAATTTATTTCTAAATGGAATTACTTATGAACAAATATTTAAAAATAGGTCTTTTTACCATTCTGGCGGGAGCGGGTTCTGCAGCAGCGGCAGAAGATGGCACGATTACCTTTGACGGTACTATCAGTGACGCAACCTGTGCTATTACAGGCGGTGATGCACAGGGTGAATCCACCTCTCCTGATTTCACCGTGCATCTGCCAAGCGTCAGCACCACCGCGCTGGCAACAGCTGGTCAACGCGCGGGTGACACGCCATTTTTCATTAAACTGAGCGGTGCAAATTGCACCAACAACAAAGTCGCCAGCGTCTTCTTCGAACTGGCACAGAGCACCAATATCAACGCCACCACCGGTAACCTGAGAAACACCGTCACGACGGGCGGTGCCGATAAAGTTGAAATCGGCCTGTTAGATTCCAGCAAAGCGGTTATGAACCTGAACACCGCAAACAACAGCCCGAAAACAGCGACCATTACAGGTAATACCGCTCGCTTCGACTACTGGGCGCAATACGTTGCCACCGGCGGTGCGGCGACGGCCGGTAAAGTCACCACTGACGTCGTTTATTCCATTAAGTACCAGTAATACCTCTAAGCAGTGGGATTTATCCCACTGCTTTCCCTGCCACATATAGGAACGTTGAGCCTGATGGTCAGTAATATTTTCAAAGTGATGTTAATGGTGACATTGACGTGGTTCCCCTGCGCCAACGCCACTATACAAATTTTAACGACTCGCGTGGCATTCAATGCAAACGAGAGTGAACAAACCGTTCGCGTGAATAACCTCAGCAAAAACCCGGAGCTGGTGCAGGTATGGCTTTCCAGCACCGATAAAACCGATGGAACAGAGAAGGAAAACCTTCCGTTCTTTATCAACCCTCCCGCTGCGCGCGTTAACGGTCAAAAAGGGAAAGTTTTCCGTATCTTCCAGACAGCGGAAGCCGCAGGAAAATACCCGAAAGATCGCGAAACGCTGCTCTGGCTAAACGTGCTGGATATTCCACCAGAACTGCCTGAAGAGGCGGATCAGAACCAGATAAAAATGGCGTTCCGCACAATGATCAAATTTTTCTATCGCCCAGCGGGCCTGAAGGGCAATCCCATGCAGGCGGGCGACGATCTGAAGTGGGAATTGCGTAAAGCGGCAAAAGGCTACGACGTGGTGGGAACCAATAACTCACCTTTCCACGTGAGCATGACCAGCGTCTGGCTGACGAATGCCGACAATAAAGACATCGAGATCCCGGGTGACATGATTGTCCCTTATGGAACGCTGGTTTATCACTTTCCGCAGGTCAGCGCAGTGAGCGGACGCGGCATATTTAAATACAACTATATCACTGATTTAGGCGCATATATTAAGCGCACTTATAACTTTTAATATTTTATACGTTCTACCTTTGGGAAGGTTAAATGTCCGCACGCCATAATAAATACAGGCTTCTCAAAAAAGCGAAAAGTACCCTTGGCCAGATCATTATTCTGGCATTGTGCGTTTCAGGCCAGGCTAACGCCGAAGCAGAGAAAAAAGCGGTAAACTTTTCTCGCGGCTTTATGAATTTCTATAACAGTGGGTTAGACCTTAGCCAGTTCGACGGGGTAGATAAAATCCAGCCCGGAGATTACAAACTGGAAGTATTTAGTAACCTGCGGAAATTAGGCACCTGGCCCATTTCATTTATTCCGGCAAAAAATAAGCAGGGCGTAAATGCCTGCATGACGCCGGAAATGATTATCCGCTTTGACGTCGACACCCGCAAACTCCCGGAAAACTGGAAGACGGGCCGCTGCCTGATCCTTGAAACACTTGTGCCCGGCGCAACCGTGACCTACAACCAGGATGATGAGCGTCTGGACGTCACCGTCCCGCAGGCGATGCTGCTTAATACGCCGGAGGGATACATCAGCCCTGAGCTATGGGACGACGGTGAACCTACCCTCATGGCCTCCTATGCGCTGAGTGGTTCAAGCACGCGCAACCGTGAGTTGGGCGAAACCAGCAACTATCTCTTTGGTAACCTGCAAACGGCGATAACCCTTGGGGCGTGGCGTTTTGTGACCTATGACACCCTGAACCTCGGCAATGATATTGACGATGAGGGGGTCGATCATCTGCAGGCATTTGCCAGCCGGGGGATTGCAGCATTGCAGTCTGAAGTGGTACTGGGCGATCTCAACACCAGCGGGGAGATGTTTGATACAACGGCCATTCGCGGCGCAAGGCTTGCCACCGACGATCGCATGCTGCCGGACTCCGTGCGCTACTACGCGCCTGTTGTACGGGGTTTTGCCAACAGCAACGCCACGGTCACCATCAAGCAGTCCGGCAGCACCCTCTACGAAAAAGTGGTGCCGCCGGGTGAGTTTGCCATCAGCGATCTCTATGCAACAGGCTACAACGGCGATCTGGAGGTCACCGTCAAAGAGACGGATGGCACCATCAACACCTTTACGGTCCCCTACTCCAGCGTTCCGCAGCTGCTGCGCGAAGGTTACTTCCGCTATTCGCTCTCGTCGGGGGAAATGCGTAATACGTATCTTGCCGATGCGCCATGGATGACCGAGGGCACGCTTCAGTACGGTCTGCTGAATAATCTGACGGGGTACGTGGGTGCGCAAACCGCGTTTGATGGCGATTACAACGCCCTGCTGGGTGGTGTGGCCATCAATACCCCGCTCGGGGCATTAGGTCTGGACGTTACCCGCTCTTATACGAACTTTAACACAGGTATGGGGAGCGATGACTGCGGTTCACTGTGTGACATGTCCCTGCGAATCAGTCTTGCTAAAAACCTTTCAGAAACCGGTACAAACTTCAGCCTGGTAGGTTACCGCTACTCCAGTAAAGATTACTACTCGCTGGCGGATGCCGTCAGCGTGAAGCAGGCGCTGGAGCACGGTAACGACCGATATTTACCCGAGCGCTACCGTGAACGCCTGGAAGCAAACATCAACCAGATGCTGCCTGCGGGCTGGGGAAGTTTTTACGTCAGTGGTTTCATCGGCAACATCTGGAACGATGAACTGGGCCGCACGGAAAAATCCAACTACGCGCTGGGATACAACAACCGATTTGGCACGTCGACCTGGGGTATTTCACTTGGCCGAACCAACAATGAAGACGGTGGTCATGACGATACGATCTACCTGAGCGTATCCATGCCGCTTGGCCATCGTTATGAAAAACAGGCCCGCCTGGGGGCGAACTTTAGCTACAACAGCGATGAGGCCACCATCCGCACCTCGCTCAGCGGCTCGGCTGGCGAGCGTTCACAGTATGGATTTAGCGGCTACTTCAGCGAGTCCAGCAGGCCGGAAACCAACTTCGGTACCAACCTTTCTTACGTGGGCGATAGCGCTTCCGGCGGCGTAGCGTTCAGCCAGTCCCTCCACAGCTTCATGGGTGGTCTGAATATGAACGGTGGCGTGGTTGTGCATCGTGGCGGCATCAATTTGACCCCAACCTTAGGCGACACCATTGGCGTAATCGAGGCCAAAGGCGCTGAAGGGGCAAGAGTTTACCCTGATTCAAATGCGGTCATTAAAGATAACGGCTATGGCATTGTCGGCTATCTGACGCCTTACCGATACAACGATGTCTTCATTGATCCAAAAGGTACATCAATGAGCGTCGACGTCGAGGATACGCGTAAGAGCATTGTGCCCACCGCGGGTGCCGCCGTGCATATCAAAATGGAAACGCAGCAGAAGCAACAGACCTTTGTGCGCTTCACACATGCCTCCGGGCAGAAGATACCCTTCGGCGCATCCATTTCCGACGGTAACGACGCCACGCTCGGTATGGTCGGCCAGGGTGGCCTGGCAATGTTGACCTTGCCTGAATCTGGCAAGCCGATCGTTATTAAATGGAAAAGCAATAAGGTAATGAACACGTGCTCAGCAGAGGTCAATCAACTTTCTGATAACAGAAAAAACCGCAATATGAGTAAAGCCACCTCCTTTGATGCAATAGATATTATCTGCAAAGGCCTTTAAGAGAAAATGAATAAATACATTACGACTCTGCTTTATCTCCTTATATTATCACTGTTATGGATATTTAGCCTTGAAGTAAAAGCCTCAGCGTGCAGAATCGACGGTGTGGAAAAGGTGTTAAATATCACAGACAACATTACGCTGAACCCTGCGGATAAAGGCTCCGCAGGAACGGTATTATGGTCTAAAACCTATACCGCACCTAACATCAAATATAGCTGTGATGAATCAACGCAAACGCAGTGGCACACTGCATACAGCCGAAATTATCTCTCTTCATCGATAGATAAAGTCTATGCAACCGAAATTCCGGGCATTGGTATTCGGATGAAATGGCCAGCCAATACCGGAAACGCCTGGGTGCCGGGTAACTCCGGCTCTCCTGTGACCTGTAGTCCGAGCTGTTCAATCGATAACAGCACGGTGCTACTGGAGTTTGTTCAGACCGGCACCATTAATCAGGGTGAAACCGAGATCCCTGCCGGTGAAATGGTTAACGTAAAAGTCAAACCTTTGCTCACGCCAGAGGATGAGCTTCGTATTCTTACTATCAATTTATCAGTACCGATTAAAGTGAATACGCGTTCATGCTCCATTTATCCCTCGTCGACAAACGTCAATTTAGGGACCTACAGTATTGCCTCATTCCAGAACACGCAAAATTACCAGGGCGATAAAAAAGACTTTTCTATTACCATCACTTGCCCGAAACAGGAACAGGTTGGCTTAACTATCTCTTCTATGATCGGGACAAAATTCGCAGAATCGAGCGGTATTCTGGGGGTGGAGACCGGCGAAGGCTACGCCCAAAACTTCGCGATTATGGTTTACGAAAAATCGAGCACGTATGTTTCAACGCCCCTTATTCTTGAGAAACTCATTGTTTTCCCGGTTTCATCCCGAGTAACGAAAAACTATCAGGCTCAGATTTACGTTCCTACAGAAGTTAATCGCGCAAATTCATTAAGTGCTGGCAGGGTGGTCGGCGCAATTCAATACACCATGGCTATACAATAATTTTCAAGGAGAGATTCGTGCTTCAGCGTTTTTCAAAATATGCGCTTTTATTAGTGCCGCTCATTCCTGCGGCTCACGCTACGGCGGCACTTCCCGGCCAGCAAAATAAACAGGAACTGGATCGTCTCGAAAGACAAACCAGCCAGGCATTAATAGAAGAAGCCAAGCGGAACGAACGGTTAATCCAGCAACAAAAAAAATTGCATGAAGCCGGAGAAGAAACCCTGACCAGCAGCGACTCGAGCTGGCGATTTCAGATCAATCATATCGTTATTCTTGATGATGTCCTGTTTGACGGTTCGCCACTGCGTCAGGCGATTATCGATCGCTATGAGGGCAAAATGCTCGGCAGAACAGAAATATTTGAACTGGTTAAAGAGCTGACCGATTTTTATATTTCTCGCGGTTATGCCACAACGCTGATTGGTATTGAGCCAGGCAATATCAAAACGGGTACGCTCTCTCTACGGGTGCTCTGGGGAAAAATAAACAATCTTAAGGTTAACGGGCATGAACCGTCTCTCCGTGAACGCACGCGCCTGTTCACTGCCTACCCCTTTGCGAAAGACAAGATTCTGAACATGCAGGATATCGATCAGATGGTCGAAAACTTGCTGCGCGTTTATCCCAAAGACAATATTGATATTCAGCCGTCGATTGTAAACAGCTATTCCGATCTTAATCTGCTGCACGAGCCTGAATTCCCCCTTTCCGTTGCAGCGGGCCTTAACAACTCTGGCATTAAGGCTGACGGCTGGCAGCAGTATTATGGCAGCGTAACCGCTAAAAACATTGCCGGTATCAATGATATTTTCAACGTATATTATTCATGGAATAACCTGAAAAATAACCAGGATAATCAGGATTCGTGGTCAACGAGTTACAGCATCCCGCTGGGTTACTGGTCATTCGACGCGCTTTATTACAAATCCAGCTACGATAAAACCCTTGCCGGCAATAACGCCAGCTACGCGTCTGACGGAGATTCAGACCGCGCTTCACTGCGTATCAGCCGCATGCTGGGCCGTAACGCCACGGGTAAAACCAGCTGGTGGGCAAAAGTCGAAAGACGTAACAGCGACAACAGCATTGAAAACCACCGTATAGACGTCAGCTCTAAAACCTATACCGCGATGTCGTCAGGCGCAACGTGGGTCGGTGCCCTGATGAACGGCTGGTTCTATGGCGATGTGGGCGTGACGGCGGCGGTTCCCTGGTTCGGTTCTGCCTGGAAAAACGATGCCGACCTCAAAGGATTTGACCTTGATTACGTCAAGTACAACGGCATTGCCAGCTGGACGCGTCCGCTTTTTCAGGCTGGCCGTCTCGGTGGCGTCTATGAACTCAACGCCGGGTTCCAGTACACCCCGCACGTTCTGGTCAGCGATGCAAAATTAACGCTGGGCGATGAATTCACCGTGCGCGGATTTAAGGACGATAGCCTGCTGGTTGATAGCGGCGGCTGGATCGCCAATACGCTGCAGTTTCCTTTTGATATTGGCATCGGCGGTATTTATCAGCTTATTCCCTATTTAGGTTATGACCTGGGCTTTGCCAAAGATAATTGCCCTAAAGGCGTCAACGTATGTGACAGCCAATTCATGATGGGTGGCTCGGTCGGAATTAAAGCTACCGGTAGCCATTTCTTAACATATGTCCTCGCGGGCTGGCCTATAAAAAAACCAGATTCACTGGAAGAGAATACCGTCGATAACACGGTCGTTTATTACAAGATGGAAGTAACTTTCTAATTTAAGGAATTTTTATGAGCAATAATAAAACTTCAAAAACGAAGCTAACCGCTGGGAATTTGCATAAACACCTTTGTCCCCTTTTTATTTCGATAGCGGGTACCCTCGCCGCTAATGCCGAAGCCGCGACGGTGCCGGATGCCAGCCAGAGCAAAGGGCCAACCATGGGCCAGGCGGCTAACGGCACGCCAGTCGTGAATATCACCGATCCGAATGCGAAAGGTGTTTCACTGAATAAATTTGACCAGTTTAACGTTGATAAAAATGGTCTGATCTTTAACAACAGCATGCAGGATGGCGTGTCTAAGATCGGGGGCTATACGGTTAAAAACGCCCAGCTTGAGCATGAAGCAAAAGCCATTATCAGTGAAGTGACGGGCGCCCAGGCGTCCTATATTAACGGCACGATGGAAGTCTTTGGCAGAAAAGCGGACGTGATCGTTGCCAACGAAAACGGCATTAGCGTTAACGGCGCCACCACCATTAATGCCAACAGCCTGACGCTGAGTACCGGTAAGGTACAGATGAAAGAGGACGGCAACTATAAACTTGCGGTTGAGAAAGGTAACGTTTCTGTTACGGGACAAGGTATTTCTACCGAAGGGCTGACTTACTTCGACATCGTCAGCCGCAGCGCTCAACTGGAAGGTGAAATTGCGGGTCAGGCCGACATCAAGGTTGTTGCGGGCCAGAACGACTACGACCTCTCCAGCCGCGCGCATAGCGTTCGCAATGCGGGTGACGGACACGCACCGGATGTCGCGATTGATGGTCGGGCAATGGGGTCGATGTACGGCGGTAAAATTCAGCTTATCAGTACCGAGTCCGGCGCGGGCGTCTGTCACCAGGGCAGTATCATAGCCACGGATGATATTGAGATCAGCGCTAACGGCGACGTGACGCTGACGGGCATACGCAGCGACAAAAACGTCACCGTCAGCGGCAACAATATTGCCCTCAATAAAAACAGCAGCGGCGCCGGGAGCACCGAAGCGCAGAATAATATTATCCTGCATGCCCTCTCCGGCCTGACGGTGAATAACGACCTGATCTCCCGTACCGGTACCATCCGCATTGATGCGTCTACCCTGCTGCAAAACACGGCGGCAATCCTCGCGCAAAACAGTGTGACGACAGCGGTTCCCGCGATTCAGATTAATGTTGCCGGGCAGTACACCCTTTCCGGCAAACTCAAGGCGCTGGATGCTAACGGAGCCGTCATTTCCGGTGGCGTCGTTACGTTAAAAAATGGCGATTTTGTCGTCATTCAGAATGGCCAGCAGGTGCTATTCAGCACTCTCGTCTCCGACGCGGAGGTCGTCAGCAACAGTGGTGATATCAACATCACTGCGGGCAGCATGACCAACAATGAAGGCGTTATTCTCGCGAAGAGAGGAACACTTCAGTTCAACCTGACCGGCGCGTTTGAAAACAAGGGTTCCGTCAGCGCCACAGGGGATATCCGGATTGCATCAGGTTCGATGAAGAACAATGGCATTCTCTATGCCAGCAACGCCCAGACGCTGTCTGTCGGTCATCTTGACAATGCAGGCCGCCTCTTCGCGGATAAAAATCTGGTCATGACCGCCAGTGCCCTTAACAACAGTGGTCATATCGGTGCGGATAGCGGTGAGGTGCGCATTAACGTCAACAGTGATGTGTCAAACAGCGGTACCCTGAGCGGTAACGATGCGCTGATCTTTATTGATGCCGACGGTAATATCGTCAACGACGGCACCATTGCCAGCAACAAGCATGACGTGACGCTGGCATCCGGCGGTGACACCCTCAGCAATACCGGACGTATTGCAGGGCGTAATGTCTCCGCCAGTACCCGTAAGTCCGGTGCAACCGTCAGTAACCGCGGCAGCGTCAGCGCGAGCGAGAAGTTGACCATCGCCACCGAGAATCTGGAAAACCAGGGCGGCACGCTGAGTGCGGGCACAGACATGCAGCTTGATGTCAAAAAAGCGCTGCTGAACAGTCAAAAAGGCAGCATTGTTGCCGGAAAGAATCTGACCCTAAATGGCGACGGCGCGCTGGCTGTAAACAATAACGATGCGCTGATCCAGGGTGAAAATGTCCATGCCAGCGGAATTTCCACCCTCGCGAACACGCATGACGCACTGATCGCGGCAAGAGAAAACCTCTCCGTTTCAGCAACATCGTTGCTTAACGACGCCTCAACGATTCAGGCCGGTAGCCTGACGCTCGATCGCGTTAGCGTCGTCGATAACCTGAACGCCGCCACGCTGTATGCCAGCAAGACGCTGCAACTGACCCATCTCAACACGCTCAATAACACCGGCAGCTTTGTGATTTCTGACGGCACGCTGTCACTGTCCGATGTGAACACCCTCAATAACACTGAAGGTGCAACCCTGTTCGGCGCAGAAAACACCACGCTGAGAAACGTAGGTACCCTGAATAACAGCGGCGCCTCGATGATTAAATCGGATGCCGCTCTCTCCATCGCGGGAGCAACCACGCTTAACAACAGCAGCGATGCGGTGATTGCCTCTGCTGGCGATCTGACTATCAGCGGCGTGAAGACGTTAAACAACCGCGCCGTGATGATCGGTAACGGGACCATTGCGATCGACGACGTTGACGACCTGAATAACGAAGGTGTGGTTCAGGCGGGCCTGGATCTGATCATTCGCAACGTTAAAAACCTGACCAACAAAGGCGAAGATCATGTGTTGGTTGCGCTGCGTAATCTGACGATTGAAGACGTTGAGTCCCTCGTCAACAGCGACAGCGCGGTGATCTCCGCCAATATGAAAACGGTCCTGAACGCCATTGGCGTTGTGACAAACCGCACGGCGGGCATCATCCAGGCCGTTAATGGACCGCTGGAGATAGTTGCCGACACGCTGAGTAATCTCGGCAGTATCACCGCTGATGATGGACAGCAGTCAGTGTCCACTATCGTGGCGGGCGGCGACATCACGATTAACGCGCAAAACCTGGCCAACACCGAACAGGCGGTGATTGTGTCGACGCAAAACGATCTGTCAATTAACGTCGCTCACAATGTGATCAACTCTGACGCGGCAGTGATCTCTGGGGCAAATAACACCACCCTTAATGTGGCCGGAGGAACGATCACCAACGAAAGAAATGGTCTGATCGCCGGTAATAACGTCACGATCAACGCGTCGAAACTGAATAATCATGAATCTGGCGTAACAGTCGCCAGAAACGACATGAATCTCAACCTTGACACGCTAAATAACACCAGCGGCATCCTCGAAGCGGGCCATGATTTAATGCTCAGGGTGAAAGATTCCCTCACCCTGGATGACATGACCCGCAATATCCGCGCGGGTCATGATATGACGCTGAGCACCGAAGGCTCCCTGTTCAATAACACCATGATGGAAGTGATTGGCAACCTGACGCTGCAGGCAGACGGTAAATTTGTCAACAGCAAGTCTGTCGTGACGGGCGGGGATATGCACATCCATGCCGGTGGGATGACGAACAACAGTAACAGCCTGCTTTGGTCGCTAGGGCAGATGGATATTGATGTCCGCAATGGCACCTTTGTGAATGACTTTACGGGCAACATTCTGAGCATGGGCGACATGTCGCTCATCGCGAAAAGCCTGATTAACTACGCCGG
Organism: Enterobacter sp. BNK-22; assembly: GCF_048684805.1. Classification (NCBI taxonomy): domain Bacteria; kingdom Pseudomonadati; phylum Pseudomonadota; class Gammaproteobacteria; order Enterobacterales; family Enterobacteriaceae; genus Enterobacter; species Enterobacter sp. BNK-22. The sequence continues at coordinate 4,368,550 of NZ_JBLQTT010000001.1, read as the reverse complement.
GATCATTCGTTCCGAGCAAAATATTAATATTGATGCAGCCTATCTGGAAAACCAAAGTACCTATACGGGCGGCACGATTTCGCAAACCCAAACGCAGGACGCAGTGGGCCAGTGGTCCGGTGTAGATAACGTGATGACGCAGGTCAGCATCACCACGGTGCTGCACATTCCGGTATTGAGCTCCGATATCGCCATGGACAAACTTGGCGAAATCAGCGCGGGCAAAGATATCAATATCAACCAGCGCGATATCTTCGCGGACAAAGAGATCAAAAATACCGGCGGCCTGATCCAGGCGGGACGTGATATCACCATTACCGGTAATCTTCTGAACTCGCCAAAATATACGTCGGAATCGATGTATGATTATCTGCACCTCACGCTCAATGAACCGATCGTGCTGACCGACTTCTGGAAGGTGGCATCGGAGCACTACACGACGCTGACCTTCAGCTCGCTGTATCAATACCTCGATTTCGTCTTTGGCGACGGCGAGCCCGAGACCAAAAGCGGCAGCGAGGATCCGAACAGAGATCGTAGCTATAAATCTCTGATCGACGCCGCAAATACCTCAACCCAGCTCAGCTATGTCATGAGCAAAGTGTTTGGCGAAACGTGGAACGCGCAGGAGTACGGTACCCTGAGCGCAGCATGGCACAGTCTCAACGACGGTGATGCCAGCACTAACTCACTGAAGAAAAATATGATCTACTTTGTGCCGTCTGAAAAAGGCGAAATCACGGCGGGTCGTAACTTCACGCATAATGGCGGCACCCTGGATAACGGCCTGGCGAACGCGGGTACGATCAGAGAGAACGCCACTGTTCAGAATATCGACGTGGGTGACTACAGCGTAGATACGGTCATTGCGGGCTATGATGTTGCCGTCAATACCAAAACGCTGGAAGAGCTGGCCATGGGGATTAGCCCGCTGCCGACCATAAAGGATTTGGTCTCCCTGCCGGGGATGTTTGAAGTCACAGACGAATTCAAAAAAGCCTCCGCGGCGGCGAAAAACGGTACCGAATACAGCGGCCCGGCCAACCACATCATTCCAATTTTCGAAACGCGCCCGGAAATGATCGACCAGAGCAAGTACAGCGGCTCTGACTACTATTTCGACAAGGTGGATTACACCACCACCGAGACCGTTAACGTCATTGGGGATAACTACTTCATCTCCGAATTGATTCGTCGAGAGATCAGCCGCTCCGTGGGCAGCATGTTTGCGATACGAGACGGTCTCGAAGGCGATGCGCTGGTGCAGAATCTGATGGATAACGCCGGGATTGCGGCGAAAAACAGCGATCTGAATCTGGTAGTGGGCCAACCCCTGAGCGAAGAGCAGCGCAATGGGCTGACCCAGGATATCGTCTGGTTCGTGAGCCAGAACATCAAAGGGACGGAAGTGCTGGTACCGGTAGTCTACCTTTGCCCTGAAACCCTTCGCCAGCTGGCTTCCGGTGATATCAGCAATGGCACAGCGTCCATCGCTGCCGGGAATAGCCTGTCTGTTGATGCCACCGCCATCAACAACGTGAACGGTACCCTCTCCTCCCGGGGTGACGTTACGCTGGTGGCCGAGGGTGATATCAAAAATATCAGCAACGCGACGAATGCCGGCATCTCTGCGGTTAATAACGTCTCAATGACGTCGGAAAAGGGCAGCATTGCCTCTAACGGTGCGGCAGTAAACGCCGCTGGCGACATTGACATGAAGGCTGAACAAGGCGACATCACTCTGACCGCGTCTGTCGGCCACGGCGAAGACGGCAAGCAGATGATTCATGCGCACGATGACGGCGTCGCCGCTGGCGGCAGTATCAATATGCAGGCGAAAACTATCACCTCCAACGCGGCGGATATTACGGCAGGTCAGGACGTGACCATGAAGGCAAGCGAAGGTGACGTCACCTTCAACGACCTGCATCAGATTGATTCTACCCGTACCATCAATACCGAGATCACCGGTCTGTCCAGCTATACCACCACCGACATCAAAACGGTCAGCGGGGAAGCTATCGGCTCAACCGTCAAGGCTGGCGGTAACGTTCAGATTGATGCCAGCAAGAATGTGGTCATGGAAGGCGGCAGCATTAACGCCAACGGCGGCGCCATCAATGCGGCAGAAAACGTTGAGATAAAAACCTCTGAAAACGTGTCCGTTCAGGAACAAACCACGCAGTCTCGCCAGTTTATTGCTGATGCCTCTATCAGCGGCGGCGGTAAATCCGCCTCGGTGTCCTACGGCAAAAACGAGGGCACCACAAAAAATACCACTTCTGGCGACTACTCCAGCGCGGGCGGTAGCTCTGAAACCTCCGCGGTTGGCGACAAACCGGGCCGCGCGCCGATCACCGATACGGCAGGCTTCAGGGTGGGTATGGAAGACACGACCGATACCGTGTCGACCCAGAGCAAGCAGAACACCAACGCGTCCATTAATTTTGCCGATTCCGGTTCCGTGAATGCAGGAAAAACGGCGGATATTGGCGGCGCTGACCTTTCAGCCGGCGATAAGCTCAGCATTAACGCGCAGGATGTCGCCAGCACCAAATACGAGGATGAAACCAAAACCACCACCACCCACAAAGACCGCTTTGTCGGTATTTCAGGTGAGGCCCACAGTGCCGTAGCTGACGCGATCGACAAAACCGGTAATCTGATTGATAAATCGCAGAAAGGTCAGTCAATTAACGGCGGAACCACGACGGCGGAAGTGCTGGGCGATGTGTCCAACATCCTGTTGAACGATCTTGCTGGCGCCTCCGTCACTTTCGGCGGTAATACGACGAAAACGAAAGAAACGAGCACCGCAACGGCGGAGAACATCACCAATATCAATGCTAAAAACGTCAGCATTAATTCGACCAACGATACCACGCTCAACGGCGTGAACGTGAACTCGCAGAATACGGAGATCAATGCGGGTGGCGATGTGGACATCAACGCGGCGAAATCAACGACCTCTTACACCAGTGAAACCGACAAACACAAAGGCGGTATTACCGCAGGCGTAGGCGTGGATATTACCGGCATAAGCGGCGGCGTTTCGGTCGATTACAACGGCAGTACGGAGCACGGTTCCGGCGGCTCGACGTCGTACCAGAACAGTACCCTCACCGGCGAAAATGTGACGGTGAACGCGGGCGGTGATATGCACATGAAGGGCGCTAACATTGATGCTGCGAAGGCCGATGTGAATGTCGCGGGCGACATGACTGTCACCTCCGTGCAGGATACCGAGCACACCGAAAGCAGCCGCGGTAACTGGGGCGCCTCGGTGGGCATATCGGGCACGTCGACAGGCGTTATCCCTAACGTATCCGTAAACGGGGGCGGAGGCTCCGAGAGTTACGATTCGGCTAAAACAGCGAAGCAATCCGGTATCAATACCACGGGCGAACTGAATGTCAAAACCGGCGGCGACCTGAACATGACCGGGGCCAACCTGGTGTCTCAGGACGGCACGGGCTCGGTGAACGTTGCAGGCGATATCAATGCGAAAACGCTGGAAGACCACGTTGAGCAGGATGGTTTGTACGGCGGTGGCGGTATCGGCCTGAGCGTGAAGGACAAAAAGGCCGTCGTGCCGTCTGCGAACATCTACGTCGATACCGTGGATGAAATTCACTACAACGAAACGCAGAAATCCACCATCGCAGTGGGTGACACGACCAGCGCGGCGGTAAACGGTGAGCTCAACGCCGATAAAGAGGCAATGTCGACCGTGACGCGTGATGAGAAAGAAGCAGGAAATAACATCTCCTACACGCTCGCCGATCCGGGCATCCGCAAGAAGAAGAAAAACGGCGCTGACGCAGACAGCGATACGCCAGCGGTGCCGGATGACGGCCATACGGGCGGTGGCGGTTGTCCACACAAGTGTACGCCGACTAAGCCGGGCTCAGCGCAGCAGACCACGACAACGACGACGCGCACCACGTCCGATTCTCAGCACATGACGGTTGAGAAAACGACGGCGTCAACGACCTCCACGTCCGCCTCTTCGGTGGTGCATAAAGAGGCCGTCGCGTCTGAAACAGCACACAGTGAAGCCGTGCCGAAAGTCGTGCCGTCAGCGTCTCAGCCGTTGACGCCAAAAGCAAAACCAGAGGCCGCAACGGTTACGCCAGTGAAGAAATGGGCCGTACCGGAAACTCACTATCCGGTGCTTTCTCCGGGCTCCGCGACGGCTAAAACCGGTAAAGACATGCCGAAAACACCGGACCACAGGAAGTGGAATGGCGACATGACCAACGGCGTTGCGCCGTCCAGCAACACCAAAGGCGATGACGTCAAGCTCTCTCCGGGGTCGTCCACCGGTCAAACCGGGATGGATATGCCGAAAACGCCGGAGCACAAGCAGTGGAATGGCGACATGACCAATGGCGTTGCGCCGTCCAGCAACACCAAAGGCGATGACGTTAAGCTCTCTCCGGGATCGTCCACCGGTCAAACCGGGATGGATATGCCGAAAACGCCGGAACACAAGCAGTGGAACGGTGACATGAGCAAAGGTGCGATGAACGTGCGTCCCCAGTGGAAGGCGTTGCAAATCGATCGACCGATTAATATCTATGCCCCGGTGACCATCACCTTCACCGACCAGCAGTACAGCTAAAACAAAAGGGTCTGACTTTCGTCAGACCCTTTTTTTAACGCCCCATTCGTGCGTTATTCGTCTTCCAGGTACGTATAACCGTACAGACCCGCTTCAAACTCTTCCAGGAACTGCTGCTGCAGCGCATCGTCCAGCCCGGTGTTTTTCACCTGGTCGCGGAACTGCGTCAGCAGGGTTTTCGGATCGAGCTGAACGTATTCCAGCATGTCCGCCACGGTATCCCCTTCGTCAGACAGCTCAACTTCCACGCTGCCGTCAGGGAAGACAAACACGTCAACCGCCTCGGTATCACCGAACAGGTTGTGCATGTTGCCGAGGATCTCCTGATACGCGCCGACCATAAAGAAGCCCAGCATCGGCGGGTTCTCCGGATCGTACTCCGGCATTGGCATCGTCGTTGCGATACCGTCGCCATCAACGTAGTGGTCGATTGCGCCGTCAGAGTCACAGGTGATGTCCAGCAGCACCGCGCGACGTTCCGGGGCGTGGTTCAACCCTTCCAGCGGCAGAACCGGGAACAGCTGATCGATACCCCAGGCATCCGGCATCGACTGGAACAACGAAAAGTTGACGTAGATCTTATCCGCCATTCGCTCCTGCAGCTCGTCGATAATCGGACGATGCGCACGGTTGCTCGGGTCGAGCTGTTTCTGCACTTCATGGCACATGTTCAGATAGAGCTGCTCCGCCCACGCGCGCTCCTGCAGGCTGAAGGTGCCTGAGGAATACCCCACGTGGATGTCGTGCAGGTCCATCTGGCTGTCGTGCAGCCATTCGCGCAGGGAACGACGCGTGCCCGGCTCGTGCATCTCCTGCCAGGTTTCCCACATGCTCTGCAGGGAACGCGGCGCATCGTCTGCCGGCGGCGTCGCTTCGGTGGTTTCGCTGCGCTCAACGCCGATGATGTTTGAGACCAGCACCGTATGGTGCGCGGTGACCGCGCGACCGGATTCGGTGATCACCGTCGGGTGCGGCAGGCCGTTCTCTTCACAGGCATCGCCGATCGCCCAGATAATGTTGTTCGCGTATTCGTTCAGGCCGTAGTTCACGGAGCAGTCAGACTGCGAGCGGGTCCCTTCGTAGTCCACGCCCAGGCCGCCGCCCACGTCGAAGCACTGAATATTCACGCCAAGCTTGTGCAGCTCAACGTAGAAACGCGCTGACTCACGCACGCCGGTCGCGATATCGCGAATGTTGGCCATCTGCGAGCCGAGGTGGAAGTGCAGCAGCTGAATGCTGTCCAGACGCCCGCGCTCGCGCAGAATTTCTACCAGCTGCAGCACCTGGTTCGCCGCCAGGCCGAACTTGGATTTTTCGCCGCCGGAGGACTGCCATTTGCCGGAACCCTGTGACGCCAGACGCGCACGCACGCCAAGGCGTGGCACCACGTTCAGACGCTCGGCCTCTTCCAGCACGATGGCGATTTCAGTCATCTTCTCGATAACCAGATAGACCTTGTGGCCCATCTTCTCGCCAATCAGCGCCAGACGAATGTATTCACGGTCTTTATAGCCGTTACAGACGATCACTGAACGGGTCATGCCCGCATGGGCCAGAACCGCCATCAGCTCCGCTTTGGAGCCGGCTTCCAGACCCAGCGGCTCGCCGGAGTGGATCAGAGATTCGATCACGCGGCGGTGCTGGTTAACCTTGATGGGGTAAACCAGGAAGTAGTCGCCTTTATAGCCGTAGGATTCACGCGCGCGCTTGAACGCGGCGTTAATCGAACGCAGGCGATGTTGCAGGATCTGCGGGAAGCAGAACAGTGCAGGCAAACGCTGGCCCTGAGCTTCACGGGCTTTCACCAGTTTGGCGAGATCCACGCGCGCTTCAGGGACGTCCGGATCCGGGCAAACGCTGATGTGGCCCAGTTCGTTGACGTCGTAGTAGTTATTGCCCCACCAGGCAATATTGTAAGTGCGCAGCATCTTGCTGGCTTCCTCGGAGCTCATCGCAACCTCCTGCATAGAACGTAGTACACCCTGTTCGCCCGCTGACGAAGGCGAAAAAGAAGACATGTCGTCAGACATAGCGAACCTCAACTCTTTGTATTAAGTGTAAAACAGTTGACTACTATCGCAGCGTTATACGGCGATAACAACCCATAAACGGCTCCGTTTCCCAGCAGAGTATGCTGAAATCCAGACCGTGCGACCGGTTTCTTATTCATATCATTGTAAAACACGTATCCGAACTCTGTATGACAAGGTTCGGCGAAACCACGAGAAAACTCTTGTATTAACAAGAGCGCCCTTGTTCAGTTTTCACAAAGCGTGACCGGCCCTGGAATCCTGAGAAGCGCCGAGATGGGTATAACATCGGCAGGTTTGCAGACTAGAAATGCGGGTTGCGGGAATCAAATGCGCGCCAGAACGGCTGCGCTGAATTAGCGGAAAACGATGGTTCATTATCTCGTATCACCTCCACGGCCGCCTCTGCTGAAACGGACCCCAAGCCAAAGCTAAAAGTTCACTGCTTTACCCGGCTGGAAGTGGCGACACGATGAGTTCATCGAGCGCTTATTTTATATGAGCCGCGCGCCGCGTTTTATACCGAGAAGGGGGCTAAAAAGCAAAACAAAAATGCGCGTGTTGCCAGCACCGTCAGGAATTTTTGCCAGCAGCAATTTCAACTGAGTGAGAGATGAGTCAAAAAAAACTGGAAATCGGGTGAAGAAGTGACCTAAAATAGCCATCCAGATGTTAATCCATCTATACTGATTAACACTCATACTGCCAGTGTCAAAAACCTGCAGGCCTTGGTAGAATTATCTCCTTTGGCTATTCCACACAGCAGCTTGAGCTAACCAAATTCCTCTTAGGTGAAATAAAACATGGCAAAACACCTGTTTACGTCCGAGTCCGTATCAGAAGGACATCCTGATAAAATTGCTGACCAAATTTCCGATGCGGTGCTGGATGCGATCCTCGCGCAGGATCCAAAAGCGCGCGTCGCGTGTGAAACCTATGTCAAAACCGGCATGGTTCTGGTTGGCGGTGAGATCACCACCAGCGCATGGGTTGATATCGAAGAGATCACCCGTAACACGGTGCGTGAGATCGGTTATGTGCATTCTGATATGGGCTTTGATGCCAACTCCTGCGCGGTATTGAGCGCGATTGGCAAACAGTCTCCAGACATCAACCAGGGCGTTGACCGTGCCGATCCGCTGGAACAGGGCGCGGGCGACCAGGGCCTGATGTTCGGCTATGCAACCAACGAAACCGACGTGCTGATGCCAGCGCCGGTCACCTACGCACACCGTCTGGTGCAGCGTCAGGCTGAAGTGCGTAAGAACGGCACCCTGCCGTGGCTGCGTCCGGATGCAAAAAGCCAGGTCACCTTCCAGTACGACGACGGTAAAATTGTCGGTATTGATGCGGTCGTTCTGTCCACCCAACATTCCGAAGAGATCGATCAGAAATCCCTGCAGGAAGCAGTGATGGAAGAGATCATCAAGCCGGTTCTGCCAACCGAATGGCTGAGCAGCGCCACCAAATTCTTCATCAACCCAACCGGACGCTTTGTTATCGGCGGCCCAATGGGTGACTGCGGCCTGACCGGTCGTAAAATCATCGTTGATACCTACGGCGGCATGGCGCGTCACGGTGGCGGTGCATTCTCCGGTAAAGATCCATCAAAAGTGGACCGTTCTGCAGCGTACGCGGCACGTTATGTGGCGAAAAACATCGTGGCTGCCGGCCTGGCTGACCGCTGTGAGATTCAGGTTTCCTATGCTATCGGCGTGGCTGAACCCACCTCCATCATGGTGGAAACCTTCGGTACTGAGAAAGTGCCTTCAGAACAGCTGACCCTGCTGGTGCGCGAGTTCTTCGACCTGCGTCCATACGGCCTGATTCAGATGCTGGATCTGCTGCACCCAATCTACAAAGAAACCGCTGCATACGGTCACTTTGGTCGCGAACATTTCCCATGGGAAAAAACCGACAAAGCCGCGCTGCTGCGTGAAGCTGCCGGTCTGAAGTAATCGACTGACATCGCTTTTAAAAGGCCAGCCTTCGGGCTGGCCTTTTTTTGTCGGGTGGCGGCTACGCCTTACCCGACCTACGGGGTACGGAGTTTTTATAGACCGGGTAAGGCGCAGCCGCCACCCGGCTGAAAGGCGCACCGTTTGGAACCGATTACACCGCAGCGGATGTCTTCCGCTTTCAGAATATTCTCTTTGCGTGATCGCCTTTCTTCTGCTGTTACATTCCCTTTCAGTTAAGTCTGAAATGTGTCCTTTCGCGATGCGCATCACCTCATTTACCTCTATATTTTCAAAGCCTTAATTTTATTTACGGTTACACACGAGTGTAACCGATTACACCAATGTGATTAATCTCACATATTTTTACGGGTCGCTCACCTACCCTTAACATCAATAAAACTGATAACCCAACTGGAGGGCATAATGCCTGACAATAAAAAACAGGGGCGTACGTCCAACAAGGCGATGACATTCTTCGTCTGTTTCCTCGCCGCCCTGGCAGGATTACTTTTTGGCCTGGATATCGGCGTGATTGCCGGTGCATTACCTTTCATCACTGACGAGTTCCAGATCAGCGCTCACACCCAGGAGTGGGTGGTGAGCTCCATGATGTTTGGCGCGGCCGTCGGGGCCGTCGGCAGCGGCTGGCTCTCCTTCAAGCTCGGACGTAAAAAGAGCCTGATGATCGGCGCGATCCTGTTCGTTGCCGGCTCCCTCTTCTCTGCCGCAGCGCCTAACGTTGAGGTCCTGCTGGTTTCCCGCGTGCTGCTCGGTCTGGCCGTGGGCGTGGCGTCCTATACCGCCCCGCTTTACCTGTCTGAAATTGCGCCGGAGAAAATCCGCGGCAGTATGATTTCGATGTACCAGCTGATGATCACCATCGGTATCCTGGGCGCGTACCTTTCCGATACGGCGTTTAGCTACAGCGGCGCATGGCGCTGGATGCTCGGCGTGATCATCATCCCTGCAGTTCTGCTGCTGATTGGCGTCTTCTTCCTGCCGGACAGCCCGCGCTGGTTTGCTGCAAAACGCCGCTTCCACGATGCCGAACGCGTGCTGATGCGCCTGCGCGATACCAGCGCAGAAGCGAAAAACGAGCTGGAAGAGATCCGTGAAAGCCTGAAGGTCAAACAGTCCGGCTGGGCGCTGTTTAAAGAGAACAGCAACTTCCGTCGTGCCGTTTTCCTCGGCGTACTGCTGCAGGTGATGCAGCAGTTCACGGGGATGAACGTCATCATGTACTACGCGCCCAAAATCTTTGAGCTGGCGGGTTATACCAACACCACCGAGCAGATGTGGGGGACCGTCATCGTGGGTCTGACCAACGTGCTGGCGACCTTTATCGCCATCGGTCTGGTGGACCGCTGGGGACGTAAGCCAACCCTGACGCTGGGCTTCCTGGTGATGGCGGCCGGTATGGGCGTCCTCGGTACCATGATGCATGTGGGCATTCACTCCCCAACAGCCCAGTACTTTGCGGTAGGCATGCTGCTGATGTTTATCGTCGGGTTTGCGATGAGCGCCGGTCCGCTGATCTGGGTGCTGTGCTCTGAGATCCAGCCGCTGAAAGGGCGTGATTTTGGTATCACCTGCTCTACCGCAACCAACTGGATTGCTAACATGATCGTCGGCGCAACGTTCCTGACCATGCTCAATACTCTGGGTAATGCCAATACCTTCTGGGTCTACGCCGGTCTGAACATCTTCTTTATTGTGCTGACCATCTGGCTGGTTCCAGAAACCAAACACGTGTCTCTGGAACATATTGAACGTAACCTGATGAAAGGTCGTCCTCTGCGCGAAATCGGCGCCCACGACTGATCCTCTTACGGGAGGCGCCTCTTGCGCCTCCCCGCTTCGCGCTTTATGCTCTGCCCCTATGAAAGCACCCCGTCTCCCCATCGCCATTCAGCAGGCCGTTATGCGCAGCCTGCGAGAAAAACTCGCCCAGGCGAACCTGAAACTCGGTCGCAACTACCCTGAACCCAAACTCGTCTACCAGCAGCGTGGTACCTCGGCGGGCACCGCCTGGCTTGAGTCGTATGAGATCCGCCTTAACCCGGTGCTGATGATGGAAAACCAGCAGGCGTTTATCGATGAAGTGGTGCCGCACGAGCTGGCGCATCTGCTGGTGTGGAAACACTTTGGCCGCGTCGCGCCGCATGGAAAAGAGTGGAAGTGGATGATGGAGGCGGTGCTCGGCGTTCCGGCCCGCCGCACGCATCAGTTCGAGCTGGAATCGGTACGCCGCAATACCTTCCCCTACCGCTGTCAGTGCCAGCAGCACCAGCTTACCGTCCGTCGCCATAATCGCGTGGTGCGCGGCGAGGCGACCTACCGCTGCGTCAAATGTGGCGAGCCACTGGTGGCGGAATAATTATCTGAACTTTCAGGAACTTTCCTGATCTGACTGATTGCATACAGGAACAACATTCGTTACGTTGCGGGCTCGTTTTGACACGGAGTGTAAGATGTCCCGTAATTTTTCTCTTGCGGTCGCCTTTTTGACGACAGCGCTCTCAGGCCACGCCCTGGCCGACGGTATCAACAGTTTCTCTCAGGCCAAAGCGGCCGGTGTTAAGGTCAACGCCGACGTGCCGGGCGATTTCTACTGCGGCTGTAAAATTAACTGGCAGGGTAAAAAAGGGGTCGTTGACCTTGAGTCCTGCGGCTACAAGGTGCGTAAAAACGAAAACCGCGCCAGCCGTATTGAATGGGAACATGTCGTTCCGGCCTGGCAGTTTGGCCACCAGCGCCAGTGCTGGCAGGATGGCGGACGTAAAAACTGTGCCAAAGACCCGGTTTACCGCCAGATGGAAAGCGATATGCATAACCTGCAGCCAGCCGTGGGTGAAGTGAACGGCGACCGGGGTAACTTCATGTACAGCCAGTGGAACGGTGGCGAAGGCCAGTACGGCCAGTGCGGAATGAAGGTGGATTTTAAAGAGAAAGTCGCCGAGCCCCCTGCCCGCGCGCGCGGCAGCATTGCCCGCACCTATTTCTATATGCGCGACCGTTACGATCTCAACCTTTCCCGCCAGCAGACGCAGCTGTTCAACGCCTGGGACAAGCAGTACCCGGTGACGGAGTGGGAATGCCAGCGCGACGAACGTATCGCCAGAGTCCAGGGGAATCACAACCCTTACGTCCAGCGGGCTTGCCAGGCGCAAAAGAGCTAACCTACACTAGCGGCAATTCGCTTACATCGTATGAGACACGGAATTTCTGACTATGCGCATTCCCCGCATTTACCATCCTGAACTGATTACCGCAGGCCGCGAAATCGCCCTGTCTGATGACGCCGCCAACCACGTTGGCCGCGTGCTGCGCATGGGCGCCGGTCAGGCAATACAGTTGTTCGACGGCTCGAACCAGGTTTTCGACGCCGAAATTACGCGGGCAGATAAAAAAAGCGTAAACGTGAACGTCCTGCGCGGTGAAGTGGATGACCGGGAATCACCGCTGCACATCCATCTGGGCCAGGTGATGTCGCGCGGCGAGAAAATGGAGTTCACGATCCAGAAATCCATTGAACTGGGTGTAAGCCTCATTACGCCACTTTTTTCTGAGCGCTGTGGCGTTAAACTGGATGCGGAACGTCTGAACAAAAAGATCCAGCAGTGGCAGAAAATTGCCATCGCGGCTTGCGAACAGAGTGGCCGCAACCGGATTCCGGAGATCCGCCCGGCGATGGACCTGGAGGAGTGGTGTGCTGAAGAGGACAGTGGGCTGAAGCTCAATCTTCATCCGCGCGCCAGCGCCAGCATCAATACGCTGCCGCTGCCCGTTGAGCGCGTTCGCCTGCTGATTGGCCCCGAAGGCGGCCTGTCGGCGGACGAAATTGCGATGACGGCACGTTACCAGTTTACTGATATTCTGTTGGGACCACGCGTTCTGCGCACTGAGACAACGGCACTCACGGCCATTACCGCGCTACAGGTACGGTTTGGCGATCTGGGTTGACGCATTATTGGAGAGAAAGATGATCAAGCTCGGCATCGTGATGGACCCCATCGCAAACATCAACATCAAGAAAGATTCCAGCTTCGCCATGCTGCTGGAAGCGCAGCGTCGCGGCTATGAACTCCACTATATGGAGATGAACGATCTTTACCTGATCAACGGCGAAGCCCGCGCCCGCACCCGCATCGTTAACGTCGAGCAGAACTACGACAAATGGTATGAGTTCGGCACCGAGCAGGACATTGCGCTGGCCGATCTCAACGTCATTCTGATGCGTAAAGATCCGCCGTTCGACACCGAGTACATCTACTGCACCTATATTCTCGAACGTGCCGAAGAGAAGGGAACGCTGATCGTCAACAAGCCGCAGAGCCTGCGCGACTGTAACGAGAAGCTCTATACCGCCTGGTTCTCTGACCTGACGCCGGAAACCCTGGTGACCCGCAGCAAAACGCAGCTGAAGGAATTCTGGCAGAAGCACGGCGACATCATCATGAAGCCGCTGGACGGCATGGGCGGCGCGTCGATTTTCCGCGTGAAGGAAAGCGATCCGAACATTGGCGTGATTGCCGAAACGCTGACCGAACTGGGGACGCGTTACTGCATGGCGCAGAACTATATTCCGGCGATCAAAGACGGCGACAAACGCGTTCTGGTGGTGGATGGCGAACCGGTCCCTTACTGCCTGGCGCGTATCCCGCAGGGTGGCGAAACCCGTGGTAACCTGGCGGCCGGTGGCCGTGGTGAGCCGCGTCCGTTGACCGAAAGCGACTGGGAAATTGCCCGCCGCGTTGGCCCTACGCTGAAAGCCAAAGGCCTGATCTTCGTCGGACTGGATATCATCGGCGATCGTCTGACCGAAGTGAACGTCACCAGCCCGACCTGCATTCGTGAAATTGAGGCGGAATTCCCTGTCTCAATCACCGGCATGCTGATGGACGCTATCGAAAAACGTTTACAAAAATAACCTAACAATACTATTAGTGACAGCGCCTGAGTTTGTCCCCATACTGGGCGCTGTCGCTTTTTAAACCAGGAAACAGTACCTCTGACAATGAATTTACAGCATCACTTTCTTATTGCCATGCCTGCTCTCCAGGACCCGATTTTTCGCCGCGCCGTGGTTTATATTTGTGAATACAATGAAGACGGCGCGATGGGCATTATCATTAATAAACCGCTGGAAAATCTTCAGGTTGAAGGGATTCTGGACAAGCTGAAAATCCCGGCTGAAGCGCGACTGCCGGAAATCCGGCTTGATAAGCCCGTGATGCTGGGTGGACCTCTCGCAGAAGATCGCGGTTTTATCCTGCATACGCCGCCGGTATTCTCTTCCAGCATTCGCATCTCCGACAACACCGTTATCACGACCTCGCGTGACGTGCTCGAAACGCTGGGCACCGCAGAGCAGCCTTCTGAAGTGCTGGTGGCGCTGGGCTATTCGTCGTGGGAGAAAGGCCAGCTTGAGCAGGAGATCCTCGATAACGCCTGGCTCACCGCGCCTGCGGACATGAATATCCTGTTTAAAACGCCGATAGCCGATCGCTGGCGCGACGCGGCGAAACTGATTGGAATTGATATTCTGACCATGCCTGGCGTAGCGGGGCACGCCTGATGAGCGGAACGCTTCTGGCCTTCGATTTTGGTACCAAAAGCATCGGCGTCGCCGTGGGGCAGCGCATCACCGGTACCGCGCGCCCGCTTACGGCCCTGAAGGCCAACGACGGTACGCCGGACTGGAACCTCATTGAGCGCCTGCTCAAGGAGTGGCAGCCGGATGACGTGATTGTAGGGCTGCCGCTGAACATGGACGGTACCGAACAGCCGCTGACCGCCCGGGCGCGTAAGTTCGCCAATAAAATCCATGGCCGCTTTGGCGTCTCCGTGAAGCTGCACGACGAGCGTCTGAGCACCGTCGAAGCGCGCGCGGGTCTGTTTGAGCACGGTGGCTTCCGGGCGCTGAACAAAGGCAGCGTCGACTCCGCTTCTGCCGTCATCATCCTCGAAAGCTATTTCGAGCAGGGCTTTTAAGCACAGGGGCCTACAGCCGCCCCTGCGCCCGTCTCTCCGCCAGGCTCTGGTCAAAGTTCTGCATGCCTGCCTGCTGACCAGTTTGAATGATGCCGGGCAGCTGCCACGTTTTTCCTTCACGTATCAGATTCGCCGCCGCCGCGGTATTCACCAGCAGCTCATACAGCGCGACGCGCCCGCCCTGAAGATCGGGAAGCAGTTTCTGCGCCAGCACCGCACGCAGGCTGCCGGCCAGCTGGTTACGCACCGGATCTTTCTCCTGCGCCGGGAACGTATCGACCAGCCGCTCAATCGCCTGCGATGCCCCGCGCGTATGCAGGGTCGCCAGCACCAGATGCCCGGTCTCTGCTGCCGTTAGCGCCAGACGGATCGTTTCGCTGTCGCGCAGCTCCCCGAGCAAAATCACGTCAGGATCCTGGCGTAAGGCGCTGCGCAGCGCGTCGGCAAATGACGGGCTGTGCTGACCGATCTCCCGCTGCTGGATCAGGCAACGCTCGCTCTGGTAGATAAATTCCACCGGATCTTCGAGCGTGAGGATATGGCCGTCAGTATGGTGGTTGAGAAAATCGACCATCGCCGCCAGCGTCGTGGATTTACCGCTGCCGGTCGCCCCCGTCACCAGAATCAACCCGGATTCATTGGTTAACAGTTCCGGGATGGCCCTCGGCGCACCCAGTGAAGCGAGCTGCGGACAGGTACGCGGCAACAGCCGCAGCGTCACAGAGACACCGCGCATCTGCTTAAAGGCACTGCCGCGCAGGCGCTGGCCTCCCGCCACCGTCGCGGCAAAATCCACCTGCCCGCTGGCCCACCATATCCCCTGCTGCTCATCGTTGAGCCACGCTTTTAACAACGCCCCGACATCGGGAGGAGGAAACGGTGCCGGTTCAAGGCGGCCTGTTCTGCGCCAGCTGGGTGGCGAATCACTGCACAGGTGTAGATCGGAGACGTTATGCTTTACACTAAGGGCCACAATTTCTTCCACATCCATAGACTACTCCTCGGAAAATGAACGACATTGCGCATAACCTGGCACAGGTCCGGGACAAAATCTCAGCCGCCGCAGCGCGTTGCTGCCGGGCTTCAGAAGAAATTACGCTGCTTGCAGTCAGTAAAACCAAGCCTGCGAGCGCCATCGCAGAAGCCATTGACGCAGGCCAACGGGCGTTTGGTGAAAACTACGTGCAGGAAGGCGTGGATAAAATTCGCTACTTCCAGGAACAGGGGAAGACGGATCTGCAGTGGCACTTTATTGGCCCACTGCAGTCGAACAAAAGCCGTCTGGTGGCAGAGCACTTCGACTGGTGTCACACCATTGATCGCCTGCGTATTGCGACGCGTCTGAACGACCAGCGTCCGGCAGAGATGCCAGCGCTTAACGTGCTGATTCAGGTCAACATCAGTGACGAAAACAGCAAGTCCGGCATTGCGCTGAGCGAGCTGGATGCGCTGGCAGCCGAAGTGGCCGAACTGCCGCGCTTAACTCTGCGTGGTTTGATGGCAATCCCGGCGCCTGAGTCAAGTTATGAAAGGCAGTTTGCCGTGGCACAGCAAATGGCTGTAGCATTTGAGGCGCTTAAAGCGCGCTATCACACGGTAGACACGCTTTCTCTGGGCATGTCGGATGATATGGAAGCCGCCATTGCGGCAGGCAGCACGATGGTGCGCATCGGCACGGCAATTTTCGGTGCGCGCGACTACTCAAAATAATAAGGAAACCTGAGGAACGCCATGAAGACGTTGACTTTCCTGCTCTCAACGGTCATTGAGCTGTACACGATGGCGCTTTTGCTGCGCGTCTGGATGCAGTGGGCCCGCTGTGATTTTTACAATCCGTTCTCGCAGTTTGTCGTGAAAATCACGCAACCTGTTGTCGGACCGCTGCGCCGTATTATCCCGGCCATGGGTCCCATCGACAGCTCGTCTCTGCTGGTGGCGTTTATTCTGAGCGTTATCAAAGCGATCGTGCTGTTTATGGTCATCACCTTCCAGCCGATTATCTGGATTGCCGCCGTTCTGATTCTGATCAAAACCATCGGCCTGCTGATTTTCTGGGTGCTGCTGGTTATGGCGATCATGAGCTGGGTCAGCCAGGGCCGTAGCCCGGTAGAGTATGCCTTGATTCAGCTGGCCGAGCCGCTGCTGCGTCCAATCCGTAACCTGCTTCCGTCTATGGGCGGCATCGATTTTTCGCCGATGATCCTGGTTCTGCTGCTCTATGTGATCAACATGGGGATCGCTGAACTGCTGCAGTCCACGGGCGATATGCTGCTGCCGGGGCTGTGGATGGCGCTATGAGTGCAGTAAGCACCTGCGCTGACGGGCTGGTTTTACGGCTGTATATTCAGCCGAAAGCCAGCCGTGACAATATTGTTGGACTGCATGGCGACGAGTTAAAAGTCGCCATCACCGCCCCGCCGGTTGACGGCCAGGCGAACGCGCATCTGACCAAATATCTGGCAAAACAGTTTCGCGTCGCCAAAAGCCAGGTCATCATTGAAAAAGGCGAACTGGGGCGACATAAACAGGTAAAAATCCTTAATCCGCAATCTATCCCGACGGAAGTCGCGGCTCTGACAGAACAGGACTAAACCATGCAGAAAGTTGTTCTCGCGACCGGCAACGCCGGTAAAGTGCGCGAGCTGGCCTCGCTATTAAATGATTTTGGTCTGGACGTGGTCGCCCAGACCGATCTTGGCGTGGATTCCGCCGAAGAGACGGGGCTGACGTTTATCGAAAATGCGATCCTCAAAGCCCGCCATGCCGCGCAGATTACGGGCCTGCCCGCGATTGCCGACGACTCCGGCCTGGCCGTAGACGCCCTCGGCGGCGCGCCGGGGATCTACTCCGCGCGCTATTCCGGCGTTGACGCTACCGACCAGCAGAATCTGGAAAAGCTGCTTGTCGCCCTGAAAGACGTTCCGGACGAGCAGCGCACCGCGCAGTTCCACTGCGTGCTGGTCTATCTGCGTCACGCGGAGGACCCGACGCCGATCGTCTGCCACGGCAGCTGGCCGGGGGTGATTACCCGTGAAGCGGCTGGCAATGGCGGCTTTGGTTACGACCCGATTTTCTTTGTCCCTTCCGAGGGCAAAACCGCTGCGGAACTGACCCGCGAAGAGAAAAGCGCGATTTCCCACCGTGGACGCGCGCTGAAACTGTTACTGGAAGCACTGCGTAATGGCTAATTTGCCGCCTCTGAGTCTTTATATTCACATCCCGTGGTGCGTACAGAAATGCCCGTACTGCGATTTCAACTCGCACGCGCTGAAGGGCGAAGTGCCGCACGATGACTACGTTGCGCATCTGTTGGCCGACCTGGACGCCGATGTACCTTACGCACAGGGACGTGAAGTTAAGACCATTTTCATTGGTGGCGGTACGCCGAGCCTGCTGTCAGGCCCGGCGATGCAAACGCTGCTGGACGGCGTGCGTGCGCGCCTGAACCTGGCAGCGGATGCTGAAATTACGATGGAAGCCAACCCCGGCACCGTTGAGGCCGACCGTTTTGTCGACTATCAGCGCGCGGGCGTGAACCGCATCTCCATCGGCGTGCAGAGCTTTAGCGAGCCGAAACTGAAGCGCCTGGGGCGTATTCACGGCCCGGAAGAGGCGAAGCGCGCGGCAAACCTGGCGACCGGTCTTAATCTTCGCAGCTTTAACCTCGATTTGATGCACGGTCTGCCGGATCAGTCTCTGGACGAGGCGCTGGACGACCTGCGTCAGGCAATCGAACTGAACCCGCCGCACCTGTCGTGGTACCAGCTCACCATCGAGCCCAACACCCTGTTTGGCTCGCGTCCGCCGGTGCTGCCGGATGACGACGCGCTATGGGATATCTTCGAGCAGGGTCACAGGCTTTTAACCGCTGCGGGCTATCAGCAGTACGAAACGTCGGCGTATGCGAAGCCGGGCTACCAGTGTCAGCACAACCTGAACTACTGGCGTTTTGGCGACTATCTCGGGATTGGCTGCGGCGCGCACGGTAAGGTGACTTTCCCGGACGGGCGCATTCTGCGCACCGCCAAAACCCGTCACCCGCGCGGGTATATGGAAGGCCGCTACCTGGAGCGTCAGCACGACGTCGAGGCGGCGGATAAACCGTTTGAGTTCTTTATGAACCGCTTCCGCCTGCTGGAAGCCGCGCCGCGCGCGGAGTTTGCGCTGTTTACCGGGCTGCCGGAATCGGTGATTCGCCCGCAGATCGACGAGGCGCTGGCCCAGGGATATCTCACGGAATGTGATGATTGCTGGCAGATCACCGAGCACGGCAAACTGTTCTTAAACTCCCTTCTTGAGCTGTTCCTCGCCGAAGATTCCTGAAGGCTGATTCAGGATTTTGCATCCCGTTCTGCCAGCTGAGGGAAAGGCTGGCAGAGTGTGGGGATGGAAATTACGCGTTCATATGCAAAACAGCTCAGACGCGAGCTGACAACGGAAGAAAGGCGGCTTTGGTATCTACTGCGCAGCCGCCGTTTCGAAAATTATAAATTTCGCCGACAGCATCCGGTAGGAAACTACATACTGGATTTCGCCTGCTGCGAAGCACGTCTGGCAGTTGAGCTGGATGGCGGACAGCATAATGAAAATCAGGAATACGATCGTCAAAAGACGTTGTGGTTAAACCAAAAGGGCTGGCACGTTATTCGATTCTGGAACAACGAACTTTGGAATAATGAAGAGGCTGTGTTGGAAAAGATCCTTGAGACACTGCAAATGCTGCAACCCTCACCCCGGCCCTCTCCCTGAAAGAGAGAGGGAGCAAATCATCCCCTCGCCCCTTTGGGGAGAGGGTTAGGGTGAGGGGCCCAGCGCGCAGAGACCTTACTTCAGCGTCCCCACCAGCGCCTTCCGGCTGTCTTCCAGCGACACCACGCGTTTACACACGTCTTTGCCGAACTGCTGGAAATCATCTTCCTGGTTTTTCCACTCGTTCTGAATGGAGGTTTGCAGGCCGCCCAGACTGCCCAGCACGCCCTGCAGCGGGTTACCGCCGCCTTTCAGCACCGCTTTGGCACCCATCTCGTTGATGCTGTCCTGCAGGATGCCGCCCATCGCCTGGTTCACTAGCTGCTGCCCGTCGGCACGGACCTGATCAATCGCCTTGTAGTGGAACGTCAGGCCGTCGGAGCGCGTCTCAATAATGCGGTTCATCTGTTCTTTAAGCTGCTTGTCCAGCTTCGTCAGGCGGGTGCGCATGTTACTGCTCTCCCCCACCTCTTTGGTGATGATCTTATCCAGCGCCACGCGGCTCTTTTCGACGCGCGTCAGGGCACCTTCATTAATCCACGGCAGCGCGGTACGCAATTCGGACTGGTAGTCTTTCGCCTGCTCACGCTGTGCGGCAGTCAGGTTGTACTGCTTGCCGTTATAGGTGACGTTCCCTTCTGGCGTAATCACCAGATTGCCGTTCTCGCCTTTGACCTGCACGGTTTGCGGGCTTAACACCACGTCATCACGCGGGGTGACGCTACATTGATAATCCGCATGGGCGGTGAATCCGGTTGCCATTAAAGCAACAGCCAGCAACGTTTTGCGCATCTTAAACACTCCCTCAGACAAAACGGGCCAGCTAATGCTGGCCCCTTACTGCTTAATTAGTCCCACCAAACGTCGAAAAGTTCGCTGACGCGGACATCTTCGAGCTTGTGGTCTTCAAGCCATTTACGGACCAGAGCCTGATGTTCTTCGGTGCATTTACCCACTTCCTGGGTGCAGATCAGACCTTCCCAGGCCAGATAGCCGCTACCGTCGAAGGCCAGTTTGTTTGGCTCGATCACCTCGTTGATGAACGCATCCACGTCCTGATCGATCTGCTCAACGCTGGTGCCTTCCGGGAAACGCCACGCAACGGAGAAGCCCACTTCCTGGAATTCTTCGATGTGCATCTTTTTACGCAGACGACGGCTACGATTCTTTGCCATTATTTCACCCTCTCGAACATTAAGTCCCATACACCGTGACCAAGACGATGGCCACGCTGTTCAAATTTCGTTACCGGACGCGATTCCGGACGCGGTACATAGTCGTTGCTCGCAGACTGGTTTTTGTAACCGTCCAGCGACGACATCACTTCCAGCATATGTTCCGCATACGGTTCCCAGTCGGTCGCCATATGGAAGACACCGCCCAGCTTCAGCTTGCTTTTAACCAGCTCGGCAAACGGCGCCTGAACGATACGGCGTTTATTATGACGCGCTTTGTGCCACGGGTCAGGGAAAAAGAGCTGAACCATGGTTAAAGAATTGTCAGGAATCATTTTGTGCAGCACTTCCACCGCGTCGTGACACATCACGCGCAGGTTCTCAACGCCCTCTTCATGGGCCGTTGCCAGACACGCACCAACGCCCGGGGAGTGGACTTCGATACCGAGGAAGTTCTGCTCCGGGCGCGCTTTCGCCATGGTCACCAGTGAGGCGCCCATACCGAAGCCAATTTCCAGCGTGATCGGCGCGTCGCGACCAAACAGCTCGGCAAAATCCAGAGGCTGCTCGCTGAACTCAACGCCCATCACCGGCCAGTAGTTGTCCAGCGCGTGTTGCTGACCTTTTGTCAGGCGGCCCTGACGACGGACAAAGCTGCGAATTCGGCGCAGCGGGCGACCGTTTTCATCAAATTCCGGTGAAATGACGTCGTTTTTCATAAAAGAGTTGTCTGCTTGTGAGAATGTTCGGGAAACGGGCATTATCCAAAGTTAAGGCTTCTATGCAAGCATGGGAAAGATCCGGTTTACAGCAGATTGACGCTGTGCTGCAATCTGCGTCCCTGATTATGCGAATCGATGACCATGCAAGCCTCTCAATTTTCAGCCCAGGTGCTGGACTGGTACGACAAATACGGGCGCAAAACCCTGCCCTGGCAAATTGAAAAAACGCCTTACAAAGTATGGCTCTCCGAGGTGATGTTGCAACAAACGCAGGTCGCCACGGTAATCCCTTACTTCGAGCGTTTTATGGCGCGCTTCCCGACGGTGACCGATCTGGCCAACGCCCCGCTGGACGAGGTGCTGCACCTGTGGACCGGTCTTGGCTATTACGCCCGCGCGCGTAACCTTCACAAGGCCGCTCAGCAGGTTGCGACGCGCCACAACGGGAAATTCCCGGAAACCTTCGACGAGGTGGCCGATCTCCCCGGCGTGGGACGCTCAACCGCAGGCGCTATTCTCTCCCTGTCTTTAGGCAAGCATTTCCCGATCCTCGACGGCAACGTAAAGCGCGTGCTGGCACGCTGCTATGCCGTTGACGGCTGGCCGGGGAAGAAGGACGTTGAAAAACGCCTGTGGGAAATCAGTGAAGCGGTTACCCCGGCCAACGGCGTCGAGCGTTTTAACCAGGCGATGATGGATCTTGGCGCGATGGTCTGCACGCGCTCAAAACCAAAGTGTGAGCTCTGCCCGGTGAACAACCTGTGCGTGGCGTATGCCAACCATTCCTGGGCGCAGTATCCGGGCAAGAAACCCAAACAGACGCTGCCGGAGCGCACCGGCTACATGCTGCTGATGCAGCACGGTGACGAAGTCTTCCTGGCCCAGCGTCCGCCGAGCGGTCTGTGGGGTGGTCTATACTGCTTCCCACAGTTTGAAGATGAAGACTTGCTGCGTGAATGGCTTAAACAGCGTGGAATTGCTGCCGATAACCTGACGCAGCTGACCGCGTTTCGCCACACCTTCAGCCATTTCCATCTGGATATTGTGCCGATGTGGCTTCCCGTGTCCTCCTTCGCCTCGTGCATGGATGAAGGCACCGCTCTCTGGTATAACTTAGCGCAACCGCCATCAGTCGGGCTGGCGGCTCCCGTGGAGCGCCTGTTACAGCAATTACGTGCCGGTGCAATGGTTTAGCATCGGTCAAAAAAGAGGAGTGAGTATGGCCAGAACGATTTTTTGTACTTTCCTGCAGCGTGACGCTGAAGGCCAGGATTTCCAGCTTTATCCGGGCGAGTTGGGTAAACGCATCTACAATGAAATCTCCAAAGAAGCCTGGGGACAGTGGCAGAAAAAGCAGACCATGCTGATCAACGAGAAGAAACTCAGCATGATGAACCCTGAACACCGCAAGCTGCTGGAGCAGGAGATGGTGAGCTTCCTGTTCGAAGGTAAAGACGTGCACATCGAAGGCTATACGCCACCGGAAAAATAATATCGAGCGGCTGTTGCCGGGTGGCGCTACGCTTACCCGGCCTACAAAACCGTAGGCCCGTGCAAGCATAGCGCCGCCGGGCAACAGCAACGACCAGGCAAACACAACACGCACTCCCGGAATGATGAAAAAACTTTTAGCGCTAGCCCTTGTTGCGCCGTTGCTGGTCTCGTGTTCGTCAAAAAAAGGCGATGATTACAACGAGGCCTGGATCAAGGACACCAACGGTTTTGACATTTTGATGGGGCAGTTTGCCCATAACATCGAGAATATATGGGGATTTAACGAAGTTCTTATTGCCGGACCTAAGGACTACGTTAAGTACACCGACGCCTATCTGACCCGTAGCCACATCAACTTTGATGAGGGGACGATCACGATTGAGACCATCGCAGGCACAGACCCTGCGGCTCGACTCCGTCAGGCCATTATCAAAACCCTGCTGATGGGTGACGATCCGGGCTCTATCGATCTCTACTCCGATGCCGACGATATCACCATCTCGAAAGAGCCGTTCCTGTACGGTCAGGTCGTCGATCAGACCGGCCAGCCGATCCGCTGGGAAGGTCGCGCCACGAAATTTGCCGACTACCTGCTGCAAACGCGCCTGAAGAGCCGCTCTAACGGTCTGAAGATCATCTATAGCGTCACCATCAACCTCGTCCCGAACCACCTCGACAAGCGTGCGCATAAGTATCTGGGCATGGTGCGTCAGGCCTCGCGTAAATACGGCGTGGATGAGTCGCTGATCCTGGCGATTATGCAGACCGAATCCTCGTTTAACCCGTATGCGGTAAGCCGTTCCGACGCCCTGGGGCTGATGCAGGTGGTGCAGCACAGCGCCGGTAAAGACGTCTTCCGCGCGCAGGGGAAATCCGGCACGCCGAGCCGCAGCTATCTGTTCGACCCGCAGAGCAACATTGATACCGGTACCGCCTATCTGGCGATGCTGAACAATGTGTATCTCGGCGGCATCGATAACCCAACGTCGCGTCGCTATGCGGTGATCACCGCCTATAACGGCGGCGCGGGCAGCGTGCTGCGCGTCTTCTCGAATGACAAAGTGCAGGCCGCGAACATCATCAACAGCATGGCGCCGGGGGATGTTTACTCCACCCTCACCACCCGCCACCCGTCTGCGGAATCCCGCCGGTACCTGTATAAGGTGAATACGGCGCAGAAAAACTATCGTCGTCGGTGATCGGCACACCTTCTCCTGCAAGGAGAAGGTGTTCTGCTTCCCCCCACCCATACGAAAATGTTATTTGCATCACAATCCAAACTGCAAATTAATGTGGATTGCATTTTTTTGCGGGAGGTAACAAAACATATCGTTGCCAACTGATAGAATTGCATCAAATAACAACCCTGAATGTTCCTATAACAACATATCTCCCGCTCACTTGTGAGGAAAGTAACATGAACCTTAAGCTGCAGCTTAAAATATTGTCGTTTCTGCAGTTCTGCCTGTGGGGTAGCTGGCTGACTACACTCGGCTCCTATATGTTTGTGACGCTCAAGTTCGATGGTGCGTCAATCGGTGCCGTATACAGCTCGCTCGGTATTGCGGCGGTCTTCATGCCGACGCTGCTGGGGATCGTGGCGGATAAATGGCTAAGCGCCAAATGGCTGTACATGCTTTGCCATCTGGTGGGCGCGGGGACGCTGTTTATGGCGGCTCAGGTGACCACGCCGGGGGCAATGTTCATGGTGATCCTGCTTAACTCGCTGGCCTATATGCCAACGCTTGGGCTGATCAACACCATCTCCTACTACCGCCTGAAGTCTGCGGATATGGATATCGTGACCGATTTCCCGCCAATCCGTATCTGGGGCACCATCGGCTTTATCATGGCGATGTGGGGCGTGAGCTTCGCGGGCTTCGAACTGAGCCATATGCAGCTCTATATCGGTGCGGCGCTCTCCGTGCTGCTGGCGATCTTCACCCTGACGCTGCCAACCATTCCGGTGTCTAACCAGCAGAAAAACCAGAGCTGGAGCACCATGCTCGGCCTGGATGCCTTCGCGCTGTTCAAAAACAAACGCATGGCGATCTTCTTTATCTTCTCCATGCTGCTGGGCGCGGAGCTGCAGATCACCAACATGTTCGGCAACACCTTCCTGCACAGCTTCGATAACAATCCGCTCTTCTCCGGCAGCTTTATCGTTGAACATGCGTCGGTGATGATGTCCATCTCTCAGATCTCTGAGACGCTGTTCATCCTGACCATCCCGTTCTTCCTGAGCCGCTACGGCATCAAGAACGTCATGCTGATCAGTATCGCGGCATGGATGTTGCGCTTCGGTCTGTTCGCCTACGGCGACCCAAGCCCGTTCGGCACCGTGCTGCTGGTGCTGTCGATGATTGTTTACGGCTGCGCCTTCGACTTCTTCAACATCTCCGGTTCGGTGTTTGTGGAAAAAGAAGTGAAGCCTGAAATCCGCGCCAGCGCGCAGGGTATGTTCCTGATGATGACCAACGGCTTCGGCTGTATTCTGGGCGGCGTGGTGAGCGGTAAAGTGGTTGAGATGTACACCACCAACGGCATCACCAACTGGCAGCCGGTGTGGCTGATCTTCGCGGCGTACTCGCTGGTGCTGTTCTTCGCGTTCATCGCGCTGTTCAAGTACAAGCACGTACGTGAACCACACGGTGCGCAGCCGATCGCGCATTGATTGTTATGCCCGGTGGCGCTAACGCTTACCGGGCCTACAAAACCAGACCGTAGGCCGGGTAAGGCGAAGCCGCCACCCGGCTATTTTATTCCAGACAGCACCCACCCCACCGACAGTAAATCCGCGCTGCCGCCCGGGCTCAGGTTCCGTTCAATCAGTGCGTTATCCATTCTGATCAACGCCTCGCGGTCCCAGCCGTTAGCCAGCAGTTCCCGCGCGTAGCCCTGAACGTAGCGCAGCCCTTCCATGCCGCCGCGAGATACCAGATTGCTGTCCTGATTGACGGCCATCAGGCGTAACAGCAGGCCGTGAAGTGAATGTCCATTCCACTGCGCCAGCGCCTTACGCACCGTCGCAAAGCCGCTCTCCGCCTCACCGCGCGCGCCGGTTAAGCCGTACTGCTGGAACTGTCGCTCGCCCGCCGTCGCCTGTCCGCTGCGTGCGGCCAGCTCCCGCGACACCAGCTCGCGGCAGATGTTACTCACCTCACAACAGAGGCTCTCTGCGGAGATATTTTTCACACGCCCGGCGGCGAAGCACAGTAAACCCAGGGCAAAAATCCCGCCTTTGTGGGTGTTCACCCCGTTCGTCGCGGCATACATGGCCTGCTCGCAGGCCAGCCCCATCGGGCGGAGAAGGCGTAGCTGTTCGCCAGCGGGTTTATCCGCATGCGCGCTGCCCAGCTCGGCAAAGCGCGAAAACCACGGCGTAATTGCCACGATGCTGCGGACAAACAGCGCGTGGTCCATATCGCGATGGGAACCGTTGTTGAGCCTGTCCACCAGCCCCGGCTTGGGCGTCAGCTCCAGCTCCTGCCACAGCGCCGCTTCGGCAAGCGCGGGCACGTCAGCCGGGCGCGGTTTAGTCGCGAGCAAACCAGTCATCGATCGTCTTCTCCACGCGGGAAACCACCTGCTCAACGGGGTGGTTACGCGAACGGGAACAGGCGTGGGCGGGCGCGTCGCAGATCAGGCAGCGCCTGAGATTCGCCCCCAGCGACTGACGCCCGACGTGGCCGTGCTGAGGGCAAATCACGTCCAGATCCCACAGCCTGCCGAGCGGGTGCGTCTGCTCCAGCTCCGCACAGTGCGCTTTGATTTCCACCGCCGGATGGGCCACGCACCAGAGGGCTTCAGGTCCGGTCGGGAGCCACAGCACCTGACGGTCCAGCACCTGCCAGCGGTTTTCCCACAGCAGCTGGTCGCACATCTGCAGCGCTACGCCCATGGTATTGCGATAGCGCAGGCTGTCCTTGATTTCCCCTGGCGTGACCAGCGTGAGGGAAATCACCGGTTGTTGATAGTGCTCAAGCATGTCAGCCTGGCGCGCTGCGCGGCGCTCTTTCGCCGCCAGCAGTTCGTCAAGGCTGACACCCGCCCGCACGGGTGTCGCTAAAGTCATACTTCCTCCTTCACCTGTCGCACGGTGTCGATCACGCTACCGTCGCGGTAGCGGATCACCCCGACGATTTTGTCGGTAAACTCAATCGGTTTCGGGACGCCGGTCAGGGAGATCGCTCGCTCGTACAGCGCGTTGATATCCACAACCTTCAGCCCGGCTTCCAGCAGCCGCTCGCGGATTTCCGGGCGCGCCGGGTTGACCGCGATGCCGTGATCGGTAACCAGCACGTCGATGCTTTCGCCCGGCGTGAGGCGCGTGGTAACCCGCTTCACGACCGTCGGAATGCGGCTGCGCAGCAGAGGGGCAACGACGATGGTCAGGTTCGCCGCGGCGGCCACGTCGCAGTGCCCGCCGGACGCGCCGCGCATCACGCCGTCGGATCCGGTGATGACGTTGACGTTGAACTCGACGTCGATTTCCAGGGCGCTGAGGATCACCACGTCGAGCTGATCGCAGCTTGCCGCCTTGCTGCCGGGGTTGGCGTAAACGTTAGTGGAGATCTCCACGTGGTTCGGGTTGCGCGCCAGCGAGGCCGCCGCCTGACCGTCAAAGCACTGGGTATCGAGCAGCTTTTCGATGAGCCCCTTCTCGTGCAGATCCACCAGGCTGCCGGTGATGCCGCCGAGCGCAAAGCGCGCCTTCACGCCGCTGCGCTCCATCTTCTCTTCCATAAAGCGGGTGCAGGCCGTGGCCGCCGCGCCGGAGCCGGTCTGCATCGAGAAGCCCGGTTTGAAGTAGCCGGAATGCTCGATCACGTCCGCCGCATAGCGGGCGATCATCAGCTCACGCGGGTTGCTGGTGACGCGCGCCGCGCCGACGCTGATTTTCGCCGGGTCGCCCACGCTCTCAACCTGCACGATGTAGTCCACCTGGTCCTGCACCAGGCTGGCGGGCATATTCGGGAACGGCACCAGTTCTTCAGTCAGCAGCACCACCTTGCGGGCAAAGTGCGCGTCCACCATGGCGTAGCCCAGGGAACCGCAGCACGATTTGCCGTGCGTGCCGTTGGCGTTGCCAAACTCATCGCTGCACGGCACGCCGAGAAATGCCACGTCGATATTCAGCTCGCCGTCCTGGAGCAGCTTCACGCGCCCGCCGTGGGAGTGAATTTGCACCGGCTCGTCCATCAGCCCGTGGGAGATGGCGTCCGCCAGCCTGCCACGCATGCCGGAGGTGTAAATCCGGGTGATGACGCCGCTTTCGATATGCTCGATCAGCGCGTCGTTGCAGGTCATCAGCGAGCTGGAGGCCAGCGTCAGGTTTTTGAAGCCCATCCGCGCCAGCAGCGCCACGACGGTGTTGATCACCCGGTCGCCTTCGCGAAACGCATGGTGGAAGGAGATGGTCATCCCGTCCTGCAGGCCGCAGCGTTTAACCGCCTCTTCAACAGAGGCGCAGAGCTTGCGGCTGTGCTTCGCATCGCTGTCCGCCAGCCACGGCGTGGTGCTGTGGGCGGTATCAAAGGGTTTTAAGTCCCGCAGATGGGGAAAATTCACATGAAGAAGTTCTGTCTGATTCATTGTCTTATCCTTACCGACGCACGCCGGAGGCCGCCGCGCGCTCCAGCACCACCTGCGCGTGGTTAATAATCGGTGCATCCACCATTTTGCCGTTAAGCGACACCACGCCCAGGCCGTTACGCTCGCCCTCTTCTGCTGCCTCAATCACCCTTCTGGCGTGATCCACCTCTTCCTGCGTCGGGGCGTAGGCGTTGTGCAGCAGGTCAATCTGGCGCGGATTAATCAGCGATTTGCCGTTGAAGCCCATCTTGCGGATCAAATCGACCTCGCGCAGGAACCCGGCCTCGTCGTTAACGTCTGACCACACCACGTCGAAGGCGTCGATACCCGCCGCGCGTGCGGCGTGCAGCACGGCGCAGCGGGCGTAGAACAGCTCGGTGCCGTCGCCGCGCTCGGTCTGCATGTCCATCACGTAGTCAAAGGCGGCCAGCGCAATGCCGATGAGGCGCGGAGAGCTGCGGGCAATCGCCACGGCGTTGATGACGCCAATAGCCGACTCAATCGCCGCCATCACGCGGGTGGAGCCGATCTCGCGGCCGCACGCCTGCTCGATGCGCTCGAGGTGGCCCTCCAGCTCGTAGATGTCGTCCGGGGTATCGGTTTTCGGCAGACGAATCACATCCACGCCTGCCCGCACGGCGGCTTCCAGATCCAGCAGGCCAAACGGCGTGCTCAGCGGGTTAATGCGCACCACGGTTTCGATATCCTGATACATCGGATGCTGCAGCGCGTGGAACACCAGCATGCGCGCGGTATCCTTCTCGCGTAGGGCAACGGCGTCCTCCAGGTCAAACATGATGGAGTCGGGACGATAGATAAAGGCGGTGGAGAGCATGGCGGCGTTGGCGCCCGGCAGGAACAGCATGCTGCGGCGGAGTTTGCTCATTTCAGCGCCCCCCAGTTGATGGCCTGTTCATCGGCGGCACGCATCAGCGCGCTTTGCAGGCGGGCGCGGATCACACAGTCCAGCGCCCCTTTGTCTTCAATAATGATTAATCCCTGGTGCACGTTCATGGCGCGCAATGTGTCGTTGACCACCTGGCGAATGTGCTCGCCAAACTGCTTAATCACTTCGCTGTGGATGACGATCTCCAGCTCGCCGTGAGCGGGCGCGATTTTCACCATCAGGTCGCTGGACTCCTGCGTTCCGGCCAGCGCCTCCCTTACAATTTTCATGATAAATTCCTGGTAGTTAAGCGACTTCCGCACTCGCACGGTAATGCATTTCGAGATGCGCGAAGGTGGAGTCCGGGACAATCTCCCGGATCCGGGAAAACTGCTGTGTCTTCAGTAATCGGCGCACTTCGGACGCCGATATGGCGTTGCCGGTGGCCTTGATGCGCGGCATTTCCACCACCTCGATATGCGAGGCCAGCAGGTCGTGCAGCGTCTGGTTGTACTGGCGGGTGATATCGCAGAACGGCTCCGAACCGATGAAGCGGTGCGTAATGCCGAGCGCCGGGGCGATAAAGTCCCGGAAGATCAGCACGTCAATCTCGCTCCACGCCTGCTGCACTTTGCCGGTCTCCTTCAGGAAGTAGGCCGGAAACGTGGCGCGAGAGATGATGTACTGCGAGCCTTCATGCACCACCACGTTCGGCAGATGCGCCACGCCCGCGCGCACCATCTCGAGCCGCGCGCTGAACGGGAAGAACGAGGCGTCTTCACGCACCACGAACAGGTGCAGGGCGTCGCACTGCGCCGCCGCCTGCTCCACCAGATGGCGGTGGCCGAGGGTGAACGGATTGGCGTTCATCACGATGGCGCCAATCTTCTCCCCGCACTTGCGGTTCGCGCGCAGAGAACGGCAGTAGCGCGCGATCCCCTGCGGGGTGTTCTCCATCAGCACGGCGTTGTTCCCGCTCTGGGCAATCGGCCAGAAGCCGCTGCGGGCAAAACGCTCCCGGTTGCACGGACGGGTGCAGAGGAAGAGGTGAAAATGGCCGCGCTCCAGCGCCGCATGTTCCACCTCTGCCAGCAGCCGCGCGCTGAGGTTCTCGCCGCGAAGCTGCTCGTTAACCGCCACGCACTTGATGACGTTGGCGGCAAGCCCTGCGCAACCCACCAGCTGCGAGCCGGACCAGGCTTCGACGAACAGCGTGATGTCGTTGTCCAGGCCAAGGCCGCTGTCTGCCAGCAGATAACGGATCTGACTTAAGCGTTCCGGATGTTTCGCCACCAGCGTGTGGCGAAAATCGATGGGTTGCGAGTGCATATTGCCGCCTTACTTAATGTGCTGCCGCAAGCCCGACGGCTGGCGCTTCCACGATCACGTTGCTCAGATGACCGATATGCTCAATCTCCACCTCAATGCGATCGCCCTCTTTCATAAACAGCGGCGGGTTACGCTTTTTACCCACCCCACCAGGGGATCCGGTGATGATCACATCGCCAGGACTTAAGCGGGTGAAGGTGCTGATGTACTCGATGAGCTCCGCAACCTTGTGGATCATGCTGCTGGTGTTGTCTTCCTGCACCATGCGGCCGTTCAGCCAGGTGCGAATCGCCAGTTGGTGCGGATCGGGGATCTCATCCGCCGTCGCCATCCACGGACCAAACGCGCCGGTCTGACGCCAGTTTTTACCGGCGGTGAACCAGGTGTGCTGCCAGTCGCGGGCGGAGCCGTCCATGTAGCAGCTGTAGCCCGCCACGTGGCGCAGGGCGTCGTCGCGGCTGATGTTCTCCCCGCCTTTACCGATGATCACCGCCAGCTCGCCTTCGTAGTCGAATTCGCTGGAGTGGCGCGGCTTCAGCACCGGCTCGTTGTGGCCGGTCTGTGAGTCCGGGAAGCGGACAAACAGCGTCGGGGCCGGGTTGTGCTGGTCAAACTCCTTGCGCTTATCGGCGTAGTTCATGCCCACGCAGAGGATTTTTTCCGGCTGCTCAATCACCGGTAAGAAGGTGATGGCGCTCATCGGCACGTCCACGGCATCGTTCAGGTAGCGGGTGGCCTGCGCCAGCCCGTTGCCCTGCAGCAGCGCCTTGAGGTCGCTGTAGCGGTCGCCCAGACGGCGGCCTAAATCAATCACGCCGTCGGCCTGCACGATGCCGTAGCTGCGTTTTCCCTGGTATAAAAAGCTTGCGAGTTTCATTGTTCTTTCCTGAAAACTTAAACGAGGAAGTTGCCCAGAATCAGCAGAGAGATGGAGACGTTAATCGCCCCGCCGATACGGGTAGCAATCTGGGCGAACGGCATCAGGCTCATGCGGTTGCCTGCGGTCAGGATCGCCACGTCGCCGGTACCGCCCTGGCCGCTCTGGCAGCAGGAGACGATGGCGACATCAATCGGGTGCATGCCAATCTTTTTGCCGACGAAGAACCCGGTCGCCACCAGCGCGGAGACGGTGCTGATAATCACCAGCAGGTTGGTCAGCGTGAAGGCGGCCACCAGTTCATGCCATGGGGTGATGGCTACGCCAACGGCAAAGAGAATCGGGTAGGTCACAGAGGTCTGGAAGAATTTGTACACCACCTGCGAGCCTTCCAGCAGGCGCGGAGAGGCGCCATTGCAGAGCTTCACCAGCACCGCCATAAACAGCATGCCGACCGGCGCAGGCAGGCCAATCAGCTTGTGGCCGAGCATGCCCAGCATGTAGAGCAGCACCGCCAGCAGCGCGCCGGAGGCGATCGTGGTCACGTCCGCTTTGCCGGAGAATGCAGGCTGAGAGACGGTGGCATCGGCATTGGCGCGGTTAGGCATCAGTTGGCCTTCACCGGTCAGATGCGGGTAGCGTTTACCAAGCTGGTTCAGGCAGCCGGAGATGATGATCGCCGTCAGACCGCCGAGCATGACCATCGGCAGCACGCGACCGAGCGCCACGCCCTGGTCCATGTGCAACAGGGTGGCATAGCCGATGGAAAGCGGGATCGCCCCTTCCCCAACGCCGCCCGCCATGATTGGCAGGATGATAAAGAAGAAGATCTGGAATGGCTCAAGACCCAGCGCCAGGCCGACGCCCATCCCCACCAGCATGCCGACGATTTCGCCACACAGCATCGGGAAGAAGATGCGCAGGAAGCCCTGAATCAGCACCGTGCGATTCATGCTCATGATGCTGCCGACAATAATGCAGCAGATATAGAGGTAGAGGATGTTGGTGGATTTGTAGAACTTGGTGGTGGACTCGACCACCACGTCCGGCAGCAGGCCATAATAGACCAGCGCGGAAGGGATAAAGGTGGCGCAAATCGCCGCCGCGCCGAGCTTGCCGACAATCGGCAGGCGTTTACCAAACTCGCCGCAGGCAAAGCCGAAGAAGGCCAGCGTCGCCACCATCACCACGATATCGCTCGGCAGTTTTCCGCCCAGGCAATCAATCGCGATCAGTGCCCCCGCCAGAACGAACAGCGGCAGAGGAATAATCCCGATTTTCCAGGTATCCATAATATGCCACCAGCGCTCTTTAAGCGAAGGTCGCTGAATTTCAATCGGGTCGTGGGTAACAGAGAAAGAATCGTCAGTTGTGCTCATAATAAGCCCCTTGGTTATTTTGTGCGTTCAGCTTAGAGTCACAAAGGCTTACTTTATGTGAGGAATGACATATTAAAAGTGAAGTTTTAATGGCAGCTATGGTTTTAATGGTTTCTTTTATTTAATGTGATTTATGCCTTATTTATTGTCGTGGTTTTTATGGTTTCTTTTCTGAATTGAACAAACAAATAACATTTATTCGTGCAGCCAGAGGCCACCCGTCTTTGGGATGATGCTTTTACAACGCCCGCTGTGCAAGGGATCACAAGTTTTCGGCAAAGCGGACGTCCGCGCGAAAAAAGATGATATATTGGCGTTCTTTGTCGCTACCTTGCGTGAGAGTTATGAAAGTCTCTTTCCAGATAAAGCTGTTTATTTCGCTGGTTGCCTTTTTCTCAGTGCTTTTTGCGTTACTGGGCGGATATTATTATGCCGACGTCGGGAAACAGCTTTATCAGGAAATGAGCACGCGCGCCAAAATACAGGCTGAAGAGATTGCGCTTATTCCAACATTGCGACATGAAGTTGAACAAAAGAATATCATCGCCATCCATGATTTTATGCAGAAGATTTCTGCGCACAGTGACGCCAGCTTTATTGTGATTGGCGATAATAAGGGCCAGCATCTTTTTCACTCCGTCTTCGCCGACAGAGTGGGCACCACGCTGGTAGGCGGTGACAACGAAGCCGTATTGCAGGGTAAAAGCACCACCACCATCCGCAAAGGCGGGTTGGGTATTTCGCTGCGCAGTAAGGCCCCCATCTTCAACGCTGCCGGACAGGTGGTCGGCATTGTTTCGGTCGGCTATCTCACCAGCTACCTGGACACCATTACCGTCAGTAAAGTGGTCAATATCCTGATTGCCGCGGTGCTGCTGCTGATTGCTCTCTTTATCTTCTCCTGGTTCTTTACCCGCAGTATTAAGAAGCAGATCTTCTCCCTCGAGCCGCGCGAGATCGGCCTGCTGGTGCGCCAGCAGAAGGCGTTGATGGAGTCTATTTATGAAGGCGTAATTGCCATTGACGATCAAAGGCGTATTGAAGTCATCAACCAGGCGGCGCGCAAGCTGCTGGGGCTGAGCCAGCCGGCCCGTGAGCTGCGCGGGCAGCTGATAAGCCAGGTGATCGATCCGGTCCCGTTCTTCGACACGCAGACGATGCTGGCGAAAGATACCCATGATGAGATTTGCCGTTTTAACGATCTCACGGTGATTGCCAGCCGGGTCCACATCATGCTTGAGGGATCGCTGCAGGGCTGGGTGATCACCTTCCGCGATCGCAACGAGATCGACTCGCTGAGTGCCCAGCTTAGCCAGGTCAAACGCTATGTCGATAACCTCCGCATAATGCGTCATGAGCAGCTAAACCGGATGACCACCCTCTCCGGCCTGCTGCACATGGGCCGCTATGAGGAGGCGATTGGCTACATTCAGGCGCAGTCTGAACACGCCCAGGAACTGCTGGACTTTATCTCTTCGCGCTTTAGCTCCCCGACCCTGTGCGGCCTGCTGCTGGGCAAAGCCGCCCGCGCGCGGGAGAAAGGCGTCGAACTGAGTTTCGACCCGGCCTGTCGTCTGGACAGACCGTTCCTGCCGCTGGGGGAGCAAGAGCTGATTTCGATTATTGGCAACCTGCTGGATAACGCCATCGAAGCGACACAGCGGTCGCCGCTTCCCCACGCGCCGGTGGAGGTGCTGATAAAGCTCAGCGAACAGGAGCTGATCATTGAAGTGGCCGACCAGGGCGTGGGCATCAAGCCGGAGATCCGTGACCGGATCTTTGAGCGCGGCATCACCACCAAAACTCGCGGCGATCATGGGATTGGTCTGTATCTGATCGAAAGCTATGTCACACAGGCTGGCGGCGCGATAGAAGTTGCCGATAATACGCCGCGCGGCGCCATTTTCTCCCTGTTTATCCCGGCCACGGGAACCGCCCGGCAACTGGAAGACACCGACTATGCAACATGAACTTATCGACGTACTGATTGTTGAAGACGAGAACGAACTGGCGCAACTGCACGCGGAGCTGATAGGCAAACATCCGCGTCTGAGGCTGGTGGGCATTGCCTCGTCGCTGGCTGCGGCCCAGGCAGAGCTTGCAAACAAACAGCCGCAGCTGGTGCTGCTGGATAATTATCTGCCGGACGGCAAAGGGATCTCACTGATCAATAACCCCATGCTGGCCCGCGCCAACTGCTCGGTAATTTTTATCACTGCCGCCAGCGATATGGACACCTGCAGCCAGGCGATCCGCAACGGCGCGTTCGACTACATCCTCAAGCCCGTCTCCTGGAAGCGGCTCAGCCAGTCGCTGGAGCGCTTCGTGCAGTTTGCCGAACAACAGCGGGTCTGGAAGATTGTCGACCAGCAGAACGTGGATTCGCTGTATCAGCTTCAGGCGAAAAACTACCGCCAGGACAACGGCAGCAAGGGTATTGAGGAAAACACGCTGGCGCGGGTGCAGTCGCTGTTTAACGACAAGGCAACGCACTGCTTTACCGTGGATGAAGTGGTAAGCGAGACGGGGTTGAGTAAAACCACCACCCGTCGCTATCTGGAGCACTGCGTGGAGACGGGGTTTCTCAGCGTGGAGATGCTGTACGGCAAGATTGGGCATCCGAGGAGGATGTACCGCCGCGCAGAAGCCTGAAGCTTTATTGTAGGCCCGGTAAGCTTGCGCCACCGGGCAAGTCGCCGGGTGACGCTGACGCTTACCCGGCCTACGTTCGGGGGAGAGTCTACTTCAACACATATCCATACAGCCGCTTAATCCCGTCGGCATCCTTCTCGCTGTAAACGCCCTGCAGCTCCGGCGAGAAGCCCGGCAGCAGGTTGATGCCCTCCTCCAGTGCCAGGAAGTAACGCTGTACCGCCCCGCCCCAGACTTCACCCGGGACCACGCACAGTACGCCCGGCGGATAGGGCAGCGCGCCTTCGGCCGCAATTCGCCCTTCGGCATCCCGGATGCGAACCAGCTCCACGTCTCCGCGAATATACGCCTGATTGGCATCCTGCGGGTTCATCACCACCTCAGGCAGGCTCTCCTTGCGGAACATTGCCTTCTGCAAATCCTTCACTTCAAAGCTGACGTAGAGATCGTGCATCTCCTGGCACAGCTGGCGGAGGGTATAATCCCGGTAGCGCACCGGGTATTTCTGGAAGATCGTCGGCAGCACGTCCGCCAGCGGCGTATCGTCTTCAATATGCTGTTCAAACTGCCCCAGCATCGCCACCAGCTGCGCCAGCTTCTCGCTGCTTTCAGCAGGCGTCAGCAGGAACAGAATCGAGTTAAGGTCGCATTTCTCCGGCACGATGCCGTTTTCACGCAGGTAGTGCGCCAGAATCGTCGCCGGGATCCCGAAATCGGTGTACTCCCCCGTCTCGGCATCGATGCCCGGCGTGGTCAGCAGCAGCTTGCACGGGTCGACAAAGTACTGCTCGCTCGCATAGCCCTCAAACCCGTGCCAGTTGGCCCCCGGCTCGAAGCTGAAGAAGCGCAGCTCGCTGGCAATGGCGTGCGTCGGATGATCCTGCCACGGCCGCCCCGCCACCACCGGTGGGATAAACGGTTTAATCATATGGCAGTTGGCGATGATCGCCTTGCGCGCCTCAATGCCCAGCTCGACGCACTCCGCCCACAGCCTGCGTCCGCTCTCCCCTTCATGTATTTTCGCGTTGACATCAAGTGCCGCAAATAGCGGGTAAAACGGGCTGGTGGAGGCATGCAGCATAAAGGCGTTGTTCAGCCGCTTGTGCGGGCAGAAACGCGCCTGACCACGAATGTGGTTATCCTTTTTATGGATCTGCGAGGTTTGCGAGAATCCGGCCTGTTGTTTGTGCACCGACTGGGTCACGAAAATCCCAGGATCGTTCTCGTTCAGCTCCAGCAACAGCGGGGATGTTTCCGCCATCATCGGAATAAATTGCTCGTAGCCCACCCAGGCGGAGTCAAAGAGGATGTAGTCGCACAGATGGCCGATCTTGTCGATCACCTGACGGGCGTTGTAGATCGTCCCGTCGTAGGTGCCTAGCTGAATGATCGCCAGGCGGAACGGACGCGCCTCGTCGGCTTTCTCCGGCGCCGTCTCGCGGATCAGATCCCGCAGATACGCGTCATCAAAGCAGTGGTCGTCAATCCCGCCAATAAAGCCAAACGGGTTACGTGCGGCCTCCAGATAAACCGGCGTGGCACCCGCCTGGATCAGCGCCCCGTGGTGGTTAGATTTATGGTTGTTGCGGTCGAACAGCACCAGATCACCGCGGGTGAGCAGCGCGTTGGTCACCACCTTGTTGGCCGCCGACGTCCCGTTCAGCACGAAGTAGGTTTTATCCGCGTTGAACACTTTCGCCGCGAATTTTTGCGCATGCTTGGCGGACCCTTCGTGGATCAGCAGATCGCCCAGCTTCACGTCGGCATTGCACATGTCGGCGCGAAATACGTTCTCACCGAAGAAATCATAGAACTGCCGCCCTGCCGGATGTTTTTTGAAAAAGGCGCCGTGCTGGTGTCCTGGACAGGCGAAAGTGCTGTTGCCCATCTCCACATACTGGCTCAGGGTGTCAAAAAACGGCGGCAGCAGGTTCTCTTCGTAACGGCTGGCAGCAGTTTCCAGTTCCAGAAACTCCTGAGCTTTACCCGAGATGACCGCGGTGGCGCCGTCAGGTACCTCCGTTGGCTCCTGCGAGAAAATAAACACCGGTAAATGAAAGCCCGTGCGTTTCAGCAATGCAAGGATGCCGCTGCGACTCTCTGTCGTCGTCATGACGACGGCTGCCACATCGGTGAAATCCGTGCTGTCCAGCGTCACCTTTTCGCGATGCGTAGACACCGTTGAGAGCAGCTCGCGGCTGACGGCGATTTTCATGGTTTTCATAAGCGCAATTACCCTCACCGAACGGTGAGACAGGGAGGAGAAAATTCGCGCAATAATGTCACCTTTTATTTTGAGGTGCAAGAAGGAATCAGTATGCACGAAACCACCCAAAGCTAAGGCCCGCGCAGCGCTGACGTGCCATAATAATGCAATATCAATGATTAAATAACAGGAGTTAACTTTGGTTATCGGGCCATTTATCAACGCAGGAGCCGTATTGCTGGGCGGCGCACTCGGCGCAGTGCTAAGCCAGCGGCTGCCGGAGCGTATTCGCACCTCCATGCCCTCAATATTCGGCCTGGCATCGTTAGGGATCGGTATTCTGTTGGTGGTCAAATGCGCCAACCTGCCGGTGATGGTGTTGGCCACCCTGCTCGGCGCGCTGATTGGCGAATTTTGCTATCTGGAAAAAGGCATTAACAGCGCGGTGAGCAAAGCCAAAAACCTGATAGCCCGACCGGGCAAGGCGAAACACGGCACGCACGAGACGTTTATTCAGAACTATGTCGCCATCATTATTCTGTTTTGCGCCAGCGGCACCGGGATTTTCGGTTCGATGCAGGAAGGGATGACGGGCGACCCGAGCATTTTGATTGCAAAAGCGTTTCTTGATTTCTTCACCGCCACTATTTTTGCCACCACGCTCGGCATTGCCGTGGCGGCGATTTGCGTCCCGATGCTGCTGATCCAGCTGGCACTGGCTACCTGCGCCACGTTAATTCTCCCGCTCACTACGCCGGCGATGATGGCAGACTTTACCGCCGTCGGCGGCCTGCTGCTGCTGGCTACCGGGCTGCGCATCTGTGGGATCAAGATGTTTGCCGTGGTGAACATGCTGCCCGCACTGCTGCTCGCCATGCCGCTCTCCGCACTCTGGACGCACTTTTTCGCTTAAGGATGCGGCGAAATGGTGAGAGATTGCGCAGTCCGTAACGAAAACAACATTTTTCGTTGACGCCACCGGGCAGATCGGGTTTAATGCGCCCCGTTGCCCGGATAGCTCAGTCGGTAGAGCAGGGGATTGAAAATCCCCGTGTCCTTGGTTCGATTCCGAGTCCGGGCACCACTTCTTCAGAAAACCCGCCCTCGTGGCGGGTTTTTGCTTTCTGAGTCAACAACTTGTTGGTTTATCAGTAGTTACCCCTCTTATCTTTCCTCCGGCCCCGCTTCCCGGTGGTACAAAATGGGCATTATGATAAAGCCTACCAAAGACCGAAACGGCACCTACTATACAGTGGACACATGCCGGATTGCCCAGGGCCTCCGAAAACGTCCAGTCGTGCTGCACATCCGGCCTGATTGATGGTGAAATTCCCGACAAAAACGGCTGGCTTTCCGCTGGTGTTGCCCTTTCCCTACTACAGCGGCCACTCAAGCGAGAACGGGCTTCTCATTGATGCCATTGAGCAAAAATCTGGCCTGATACTTTCGGTGATGCCCGGTGAAAGCCGTCTAGTAGGCCGAGGTGTGTAGCTGCAAAAAGCGACTTCTGCTTCAGACCCCGTAACCACATTGCTACTATATTGTGCATGCGTTGGCACGCATGGCAGTCAGAGGGAGCCGTTTATCAGTCTAAACAGACGCCGGTAAAGCAATTGAGAGGAATTACAATGGATGCAGCATTGCTTAACATGATGCAATCAGGTGGAAGAAATAAAGCCTGGGCGGAAACGATGGTGAATATGGAAGCCAGGAAACTGGTAAATACAGCCAACACTCTGTCGGCTTTTCATCTCAGCGATGGTCTGACTCGAATGAAGTTCATTCAGGAAATTCGGGACCTCATAGAACAACAGTTTACGCTAGCTCGTCAGGCTAAATCAGATAAAGAATGCATGGACTGCGTTAAAATACTTCGAGAAGAAAACTATAACCTCCTGGAACAAGCTCGTTTATTACGAACGAAGGCAGCGAAGCTTTACGCGAAAGTCGAGTTCATCCGAGAGAATAACAAAATTGTTGGGTATGTTATCTCGGCAGTTAGCGTTGTCCTGGCCGGTGCTGAAATAGCCGCAGGATTTACACTGATTGGCACGATGACCCCTCTCGGAGTTCTTGCTGGTGCGATTCTGGTTACTGACGGGGCAAACAGCATCAGTAAAGAAGTGGCTCGCTACGCAACGAACAACACTACCAGTGAAGGGCTGGTCGCGAATGCCGCGATGTCTACAGCTGAGTTTATGGGCTTTAGTCGTGAGAATGGTTTAGGTGTCTACAAATCAATCTCACTGGCCGCTAATGCGTATACCATTTTTGGCTTGTTACGGCG
Organism: Enterobacter sp. BNK-22; assembly: GCF_048684805.1. NCBI lineage: Bacteria > Pseudomonadati > Pseudomonadota > Gammaproteobacteria > Enterobacterales > Enterobacteriaceae > Enterobacter > Enterobacter sp. BNK-22. The sequence continues at coordinate 4,328,590 of NZ_JBLQTT010000001.1, read as the reverse complement.
ACCTGGTACCTGGCGACTGTTTCGTTATCTACCCACAGACTATTACCGAAAGGTGAGCACATTGAGCCGCCCGCAGCTTACAATGAAAATAGCGGGTTACGGCGTGAAAGCTAAGATTATTTTTGATCTGTTGTCCGTCAGCGACCCGTCTCAGAATTAGTCAGCATTTTACGGTAACGCCAGGATTTGTAGCCAAGTTTTGCTGGCGTTATATACCAGATAAAAGGTAGTACAATCAATAACGTGAGCGCAAGTGTCAGACTTGTATCCCTGGATGCAAGTAAAAGAGTTAAAGCCAGTATGATAAAGGCAATAATAGTTATCCACTTCATTGCCTTAAAACGATTGGCCAGATCATGAGTTACGCTATCAAACGAACCACCGTAATTCTCGATATTGTTTTTTAGCTTTTGAAGATCTCGTTTACTAAAACCTGATTTTAAAAGTGCTTCTTCGCTGGTCATTCTACTAACCGTCCCATAACTCACTGAAACATGTGACGAAGTTTAACTGAATTTGACGGATAAATCGCTACCTGTCGATATTTGTCAAATTTATATTTATATCAAATAGTTGAAGATATCTTACAGTGGCGGTGACCAGACTCTTCAATCGTGTCCATGACAACGTCCTTGTGTCGTTTTGAGCCAGAGTAAATCCAAACCCAAGGCCAGGAAGTTGTCCTCATCCAGCGTTCTCAAACCTCAGAATACCGCCCGCAATTATGCTTTTGTTCTCTCCCCAACCTAGGGATCGTTCCCACCAGTGCCCAGCAGTTTGTTTTTGAAGATAAACAAACACGCCTCATTAAAGTTCTCCGCCCCTAGCCGTTCCGAGAGCGCCGTCCGTTTGCGATAGAGACTTTTCACCGACGTATTCAGCTCGCCTGCAATTTCCTCCATTGACATCCCTGCCCTCAGCAACCGCAACATGATCGTTTCATGCGTGCTCAGCCGTAAATTCAGCAGCCACTTCGTGGTCAGGCGCCTGCCCTTCATATTGAGCACCAGATTAAACAGCGAGGCCATGTCCGGCGCCGTCAGCGACGTATTCATAAACAGCTTCATACTGAGCAGATTCTCCTCGCGGTGGCGCATATCAAGCATAACGCAGCAGATCGTTTTTCTCGTTCTGGCCGGATGGCGTATCAGGTAATCATATAAACGGAGCGGACAACGACTATCAATCAATACAGAATATTCATCTGCACCGTTATCAAATATGTTTCTGTCAATCGAATCGAGCAGGATAATATCCGGAAAAAATATCCGCATGCCCCTGACAAGGTAGCGATCCTGAGTCACTAACACTATTGAAGTTGCCACTAACCATCCCTTTTAGATTAAAGCAAGAACGATCCTGCGAAAAGAAGACCGCCTTCGTTTTATAGCGCTGTTATATTAACGATAAATGTATTCTGGCTTTAGACATCCCTCAATACACACATTGATGAGTAAGACTTCCTATAGACTATCATTCAATGGCTGCCATTAATTATAAATAAAAAACAATCGCAGAAAAGTCACTTCTCTAAACATTAAGAATTTTTGTCATGAAACTTCCCAAACATGCACCAGAAAGTACTTTAATTGAGGCAGATATGCGTCATTAAAAATATATATAAAACTGTCACAATAAAAATAAAACCATTATATTTCAATGCATTACAATTAAGCATTCAATTCAAAATAAACACAAAAAGCTGCTCATTACAGAATTATCTCAAAACTACGCAGCCGCTTTTCAGCATATTTATCCGGCAACATATCAGGTGTACATTACCTCCCATCCAGTCTACTGAGATGAGGATCCATAATTACCTTTAAGTAAGTACCCCGTAACATCACTGCATTCAGATTTAATGTTCTCATTTATGGCCTTTTACGCTGAGCTTAAAGGCGGCCGTGTTATGCAATGGATTCATGAAAAACAAATGGCAAATAGATATGGAAAGATCACTTAGCTTCAGTACATTATTCTTTTATCGCACCCCAACATTATTGTTTCTGTTATTACTCTTTCCTGTTCTGGTTCAGGCTACGGAATCCGTTTATGAGCAACAGATTCAACAGGCGCGTAACGGTAATTACACGTCGTTTCTCGATTATCTTCAGCGTTATCAGCAGCAGCATGCCCTGACGCCTGAACACGTTGCGGACTGGTTACAGGTGGCGGCCTGGGCAGGCCATGATGACGAGGTTATTCAGGTCTGGCAGCGCTACAGCATTTATATGCCGCTGCCCGCCCGCGGCATTGCGGCTGTCGCACAGGCCAGGCGAAATCAAAAAGCGTGGCAGCCCGCTCTGGCGCTCTGGAAAGAAGCGCGCAGCCTTGAGTCGGATAACGACGATTATCGTATCGGCTATATCAAAACCCTGGCCGATGCCCGTAAAGATACGCTTGCCCTGCAGGAAGCCCGACAGCTGGTGGCGGAGGATCCCTCGCAGGCGCATCTCCAGACACTGGCGTACGTCTGGCAACGCCAGGGAAAAAGCTGGGATCGGCTTTTAGCCGACACGCGCGCGCTGGATATCGCGCCAGAAAATCACGCGCTTCTTCGCGAGCTGATCGACGCGCTAACGGATAACCGGGTCAATACCCCCGCGCTCCTGCTTTCACAAAAGATGGCGCTGTCCCCCGCGGAACGTCGTCGTCTTGAGCTGAATGCCGCGGCCGAAAGCGTTCGTCTTGCAGATGTGCCAGGCAGAACAGAAAAAGAGCGCCTGCAACTTGCGCAATCTGCACTGAATCGTTACGACGCGCTGCTGTCTCGCTGGCAAGGCGAGCCACAGGCGGCGGAAGACATCGTCCTTGCGCGTATCGACCGGCTCGGCGCGCTCTACGCTCATGCCGATTACCCGCGGGTCATCAGCGAATATCAGGATCTGACGGCAGCCCGTCATCCGGTACCGGGCTGGGCAATCGGCTGGGTGATCTCCGCATACCTGCAGGAGAAAAACGCTGCCGCCGCCTTCGCGCTTCTGCAACGCTATCCGCAATACGCATCTGACCCGCAGGACGAAGAGCACGCGCTTTTCTACGCCTGGCTGGATACGAGAGAGTATCCGTCCGCCCGCCGGTATGCAGAGCGCCAGACCCGCAACGTTCCCTGGACCCGTTACGATTTCGGCTCCCCTACTCCTCAGCCGAACGATCGATGGCTTACCGGTCAGTCGCTCCGTTTTAACTATTTGCTGGCGACGAATGCCCTGCCGGAAGCCGAAAAGCTTGCGCGACGTCTGGCGACAACGGCGCCGGGCAATCAGGGATTGCAGATTGACTACGCCACGCTGCTTCAGGCGCGGGGTCTGCCGCGCGCGGCGGAGCAAACGCTGAAAATGGCGGAGGCGCTGGAGCCCTCGAATCTGGAGCTTGAGCAGCAGCAGGCTTACGTCGCCATGGATCTGCAGGAGTGGCGGCAGATGGATTTACTGACCGACGATGTCGTCGCCCGCGCGCCGCGCTATCGCAGCGCCAGGCGTCTGGACAGGCTCCGTACCGTCCACCATATGTCCGAGCTGCGCCTCAACGCGAGCAAGGGTTTGCACTCCGATAACCCCGTCAGCGGGACGCACGACCTCAACTGGGACGCCACGCTCTATGGCCCGCCCGTAGCGGATAACTGGCGGCTGTTTGCCGGCACCCGCTATGCAGAGGGTAATTTCGATGAAGGCAAAGGCTCCAGCCGTCACCTGTTGGGCGGTATCGAATGGCGGCCACGCGATCTCCAGCTCGAAGCCGAGCTCTCCAGCAACCGCTATCACGGGGCTAACAAGCCGGGCGCTCGCCTCTCAACAACGTACTTTGTCACCGATAACTGGCAGGTCAGCGGCAGCCTTGAGCGCCTGTCGCGCACCACGCCCCTGCGGGCGTTACGCAACGGGATCAGCGCCAACCGGGGGGAAGGCGGGGTGCGCTGGTATCAAAACGAGCGTCGTGAGTATCAGTTCAACGCCGCCCTCAGCCGCTTCTCGGACCATAACCGCCGACAGGAATACACCCTCACGGGTAAGGAGCGTCTCTGGCAGACACCGTCCCTGACGCTGGATCTCGAACCGGGGATCGCTGCCAGCAAAAACAGCCTGCGGGACACCCTCTATTACAACCCGGCACGGGATCTTTCCGTGACGGCCGCCCTGGCCGTTGACCATGAGATGCTCCGCCATTACGACACCCTCTGGAGCCAGCAGTTCGTGGCGGGAGGCGGCCGCTACTGGCAGAAAAATCAGTCCGCTGGCGCCATCGCTCTGCTGGGTTACGGACAACGCGTTCAGTGGAACAACGTCATGGATACCGGCGTGATGCTGAACTGGGACAAACGGCCTTACGACGGCAAACGCGAGAGCAACCTCTCCGTCACGTTTGATGCGACTTTACGCTTTTAAGGATGATGATGATGAACACACGTTTTTCCGCGAGCCTGATACTCATCGGCTGGCTCTGCCTCAGCGCGAGCGTCTGCGCGCAGGCATTTTCGTTTATTGCGCCCAAAGATCGGCCGCAGCTTGAGGCGAGCAAACCCTGGCCGCAGAACCAGTTTCTGGTACTGGCCTACCACGACGTCGAAGACGATGCCGCCGATCAGCGCTACCTCTCCGTGCGCACCAGCGCGCTAAACGAGCAGATAAGCTGGCTGCTGCACAACGGTTATCACGTCATCAGCGTGCAGGACATTCTCGATGCCCATGACGGGAAAAAAACGCTGCCGCCCAAAGCCGTTCTGCTCAGCTTTGACGACGGCTACAGCAGCTTTTACACCCGCGTCTGGCCGCTGCTTCAGGCGTGGAACGTTCCTGCGCTGTGGGCGCCGGTGGGCAGTTGGGTGGATACGCCGAAAAATCAAAAAGTTAACTTCGGCGGCCTGATGACGCCCCGCGATCGCTTCGCGACGTGGGACATGGTGCGCGAGCTCAGCCGGTCTCCGCTGATTGAAATCGGATCGCACACCTGGGCCTCGCATTACGGCATCCCGGCTAACCCGCAGGGCAGCCGCGAACCGGCCATCGCCAACCGCTTTTATGATAAAGCGACGGGCCGCTATGAAACCGATCGGCAGTTCAACCAGCGGATCGGCGATGACGTTCGCAAAGTGACTGACAAAATCACGCAGGTAACGGGCAAGGCGCCGCGCGCCTGGGTCTGGCCCTATGGTGCCGCCAACGGCACGTCGCTCGCCATCGCCAGACAGCAGGGTTACCAGTTGGCCTTTACCCTTGAGGACGGGCTGGGGAACGTTCAGGAGCTGGGCAATATCCCTCGTCTGCTGATCGCCGGCAATCCCTCGCTCAAGGCGTTTGCCAGTACGGTCAGCCAGGTTCAGGAGCGCGAACCCGTGCGCGTCATGCACGTCGATCTCGACTACGTTTACGATCCCGATCCGGCCCAGCAGACCCAAAATATCAACAGGCTGATCCAGCGGGTCTACGACATGAAAATCAGCCATGTTTTCCTGCAGGCGTTTGCCGACCCGCAGGGCGACGGCAGGATCAAGGCGCTCTATTTTCCCAACCGCCAGCTGCCGGTCCGGGCCGATCTCTTTAATTTTGTCTCCTGGCAGCTGCAAACCCGCGCGGGCGTGAAAGTCTTCGCGTGGATGCCGGTGCTCTCGTTCGATCTCGATCCTGCCCTGCCGCGCGTGCAGCGTCGGGATCGTCAGACCGGCCGGTTAAGCGATGCCACCGAGCCCTATATCCGGCTTTCTCCGTGGAACCCGCAGGTGCGCCAGCAGGTGACGGACATCTATGAAGATCTGGCCCGCTACGCCAGCTTCAACGGGATCTTGTTCCATGACGATGCGGTGCTGACCGACGTGAACGATGGCGGGCAGGACGCCGCTCAGAACACCACGCGTCAGAAAAGCCAGCTGCTGATTGGGTTTACCCACGCCCTGAGCCTGGCGGTGAAGCACATCCGCGGCCCGCAGATAAAAACCGCCCGCAATATGTTCGCCTTACCCATTCTGCAGCCCGAAAGCGAAGCGTGGTTCGCGCAGAATCTTGACGATTTTCTGGCGGAGTATGACTGGACGGTGCCGATGGCCATGCCGCTGATGGAGTCCGTCCCGGCAGACGAAAGTGATGCCTGGCTGGCGCGTCTGGTGAAAGCGGTCGCCACGCGTCCCGGCGCGCTCGATAAAACCATTTTTGAACTGCAGGCCAGGGACTGGGATCGGAAACCGCAGCGCGCCGTTTCCGACAGCCAGCTGGCACAGTGGATGCGCGTACTCCAGCTGAACGGCGTCAAAAACTACGGTTACTACCCCGATGATTTCATCAACAACCAACCTGATATCTCACGCATCAGGCCTGTATTTTCTTCGTACTGGTACCCTGACAATGACTGATCGCATTATCGCCTTTTCCATTTTATGTCTGGTATTCGGGTTGCCGTTAGGCGTGGCCGCCCTCTTTACCGGCGAGCTGATTCTGGACTTTGTGTTCTTCTGGCCGCTGTTCATGTCCGTGCTCTGGATAACCGGCGGGCTCTATTTCTGGTTTCAGCTTGAACGCCACTGGTCGTGGGATAAAGAGACGCCCGCCCCGACGCTCGCCGGTGAGCCGCTCATCTCCATTCTTATCCCCTGCTTCAACGAGGGACGAAATGCCCGGGAGACCATCAGCGCCGCGCTGGATCAGCGGTATGAAAATATCGAAGTTATCGCCATCAACGACGGCTCGTCTGACAACACCGCGCAGGTGCTGCAGGCGCTGGCGCAGGAACATCCGCGCCTGCGGGTAATTAATCTCGCGGAAAACCAGGGGAAAGCGCTGGCGCTCAAAGCCGGTGCAGCGGCGGCCCGGGGCGATCTGCTGGTCTGCATTGACGGCGACGCCCTGCTCGACCGCGATACGGCAGCGTATCTGGTGGCCCCGCTGATTCAGTATCCCCACGTCGGGGCGGTCACCGGGAATCCGCGTATCCGCACGCGCTCCACGCTGATTGGCCGCATCCAGGTGGGCGAGTTCTCATCCATTATTGGGCTCATCAAGCGGACACAGCGGATCTATGGCCGGGTCTTTACCGTCTCGGGCGTCATCGCCGCCTTTCGCCGACAGGCGCTGGCGGACGTCGGGTACTGGAGCCCGGACATGATCACCGAAGACATCGACATCAGCTGGAAGCTGCAGCTGCGCCACTGGGATATCTTTTTCGAGCCACGGGCGCTGTGCTGGATCCTGATGCCGGAGACGCTCAAGGGCCTGTGGAAACAGCGTCTGCGCTGGGCCCAGGGCGGCGCGGAGGTGTTTCTGGTCAACCTTCGCAGGATTGTGCGCTGGGAGCATCACCGCATGTGGCCCCTGTTTCTTGAGTATGCCCTGTCAACACTGTGGGCCTTCGCCTACGCGATGACGGTGCTGTTATTTATTCTCAGCCATATCGCTCCTGTTCCTGCCAGGCTGACCGTGGAGAGCCTTTTTCCACCAGAGTTTACCGGGCTACTGCTGGGCGTGATGTGCCTCCTGCAGTTCCTCGTCAGTTTGTACATCGAGCGGCGCTATGAACGGAAGGTGGCCAGCTCGCTTTTCTGGGTGATCTGGTTTCCGATGGTGTACTGGATGATCGGCCTGTTTACCACCCTTGTCGCATTTCCAAAAGTCATGCTTAAACGCCAGCGTGCCCGCGCGCGCTGGATCAGTCCGGACCGGGGAAAAGGACGCATTTAATGAACGAAAATACCTTAATTCTGACCGAACATCGGCTGCTGCCACGTCTTTTCGATGCCGCGTTAACGCTGGTGGCGTGGGGAGGCTTTCTGTTTTTCCTGTATGCCCGGCTCTGGATGCAGCTCACCGAGGAGAGCGACTACCACTGGGGCGTCATTATTGCGTCTTTTAATACGGTGTTGCTCTACCTGCTGTTTGCTGCGCTCAACGGCTGGCTGCTGATTTTGTGGTATCAGTACAATCGCCGTCGGGCCCACGTGAGGCGGCGTCAGCCGGGCTATTTTCATCAGGAGGAGCTGGCCCGCAGCTTTAATGTTTCACCGCAGATCATCTCCGAGATGAGCCAGTACAACCTGCTGACGGTCTATCATGACCAGATTGGCCGCATCATCGATCTGAAGATCAACGGGCAGGAAGAGGAAGAACAGTAACGAAACGCCCCCGCAGGATACCCTGCGGGGGCGTTTTTATTGCAGGTAAGAGCTACTTATCTTTAACCACGATCAGCGGCTCAATATCGCTCTCTTTCTTCACCACCAGCGAGTCATCGCCGCGCAGGCAGGTCCCACCGTAGTTCCCGCCCACGGTAAAGGTACAGACCTGAATGTACTTACCGTCGACGTTTGGCAGGCACCAGAGCTGCTGGTAGATGTTTTTACGGTCGACAAACTTGCCGCTGGATTTATCCAGCAGTTCGTCCTGGGCGCTGATCAGGTCGATATTGCTGCCGCAGCGTCCGGCAATCGGCTTGACGGCGTATCCGGTCTGCTTCAGCAGATCGTTGACCTCAAAATCGGTGTCGAGCAGGTAACGGTGGTTCGGGAACAGCTGCCACAGTACCGGGAGAATCGCCTTGTTGCCGGGAATGACGGTCCACAGCGGTTCAAAGACCAGCACCTCCGGGCGCAGCAGGACGTCAATCAGGCGCACTTCGCCTTCAGGATGCCCGGTCCGGATCGGCACGGCGGCGTATTCGGTTTCGCTGACCTCACGGATCTGCTCAATCGCCGTCTCCCACGCCCAGGTTTTCCACACGCAGTTGACGTGGCGACCTTCGTCGTCAATCAGCTGTCCGGCGGCATCCCAGCTGAGCGCCCCCAGCCCGTGGAGGATTTTGGTCTCGAACCCGGCCTGCATCAGCGAACGCTGGATAAAGAGCGCGTGATAGTCCTCTTCGACATCGTTGTCCTGCATGATGTGAACGAATGGCCGGGCGTGGCTGTGCTTCCAGGCGCCGGTCAGTTCTTCCAGCAGGCCTTCTGCCGGGTTATGCCCGTTGCCGCGATAGCCATTTTTCACCCACTCCTCAAGGATAAGCCCGCCCTCGGTATGGCAGGAGGCGGAGTCGGCGTTGTACTCGTAGACCTTGATGCCGCGCTCATCCATGCAGAAATCCATACGACCGGTGATCATATGGTGACGACGCCACTGCCAGGAGAGGCGCAGGCGCGGCCAGAGGATTTTCGGGATGTCGAAAAGCGCCAGCAGGCTGTCGTCTTTCAGCACCTTATCCGTGGCGTGCAGGTACATCAGGTGCAGCTCGTTGGTGGCTTTGATCAGCTCCTGTTCCGCGCTTTCGGTAATGGTGAAGTACTGACAGGGATCTTTGTTGATCACGTGACCGTTGGCGCGAACATACGCCTGCTGCAGCGCGTCATTTTCGTTGAGCCACTTGCCGTCGAACTGACGTTTGTTTTTCAGCCGCGCGCCGCTGATTTTCAGCAGTTCGCCGTCGATTTCCGGCTGGGGAATGCTGTGTTCCGTATCCTCGGTCTGGATCATCCAGCCGAGAATTTCCGTGTCGTTGAAGGTGTCGTGGATTGTATAACACCCGTTTTCCACGCTCAGGCGCAATTCGCGCGTCCACTGCTGCCCGAGCGGCAGCGGGGAGTGAATGACGTTCTGCTCGGCGATACGCACCTTATCGTCCAGAAGCTGGGTGATCACCGCCACGTGGCCGGTCTCATGAAACTCGCCGCCCTTTTGCCAGATCAGCAGCGCTCCGGCGCACGGCGCACGTTTTGAGCCGTTGGCAAAAGCCTGAAGGGGCAGAATGTTATCGTTCACCACCTGACGTAAAAAGCGCAGAGAGAAAATTTCCCACGCCATACCGACGTCGGTAAACACAAAGCCATAGTTGAGGAACAGGAAACGGCGGGCAAACTCAACGCACTGCCACTTGTGGCCCATGTATTCGTTGCCGATGTAGCTGCGAAAATCCGCGTCTTCCGGATAGTTTCGCGGGTCCAGACTGCTGTAATTTGAAGAGTAAATCGCCACGCCACCGGGCGCATAGCCTAACAATGTCCCGAATGGCGCATCACTGCTTAACGTTCCTTTACGCATGTATCCAACCTAAAACAGGCAGGCGGCAATTTTTATAGGTTGTCGTCGTCTGCACGTTGTAATTAACCTGACAGAGGAGCGTTTATCATACACCTGCGTGGTAAATAATTCGCCTTACCCGGCCGACAAAACACAAAACCCTGTAGGTCGGGTAAGCGAAGCGCCACCCGACACGTTTAAGGCTCACATCTTAAACAACCAGCATGCCGCAAAATGTCCTGGCGCGATCTCCTGCATCGCTGGCTCCTGTGTCTGGCAAACCGGCATGCTATGCGGGCAGCGGCTGCAGAACTTACAGCCCGGCAGCGCGGACGTAGGGCCGGGCATTTCGCCGCGCAGGGTTGCGTCTTCGAGGTTGCGAATGCGCGGGTCGGGCTGGGGAACCGCCGCCAGCAGCGCGCGGGTATAAGGGTGCGCCGGACGCTGATACAGCTCATTCGCCGGAGCCACCTCCACCAGCTTACCGAGGTACATCACCCCAATGCGGCTGGAGATATGACGCACCATCGAGAGATCGTGGGCGATGAACAGATAGGTCAGCCCCAGCTCCTGCTGCAGATCCTGCAGAATATTCACCACCTGCGCCTGCACCGAGACGTCCAGCGCCGAGAGCGGCTCATCGCACAGCACAAATTCAGGGCGTACGGACAACGCGCGGGCAATACTGATGCGCTGGCGCTGCCCGCCGCTGAACTCATGCGGGAACCGCTCAAGGTGCTCCTGCTTCAGCCCGACTTTGTAGAGCAGCGTTTCCGTCCGTTCGCGCTGTTCTTCACGGCTGTAGCCGTGGATCTGCATCGGCTCGGCCACCAGCTGTCGTACCGTCATGCCGGGGTTAAGCGAGGAGTAAGGGTCCTGGAAAATCGCCTGCATCCGCTTACGCAGCGGCTTGAGCTCTTTTTCGCGGGCGTGGGCAATCGCCTGTCCGGCAAAGTGGATTTCGCCCGCGGTGATATCGAAAAGGCGCAGGATGGCGCGCCCGAGGGTGGATTTCCCGCAGCCGGACTCGCCCACCAGGCCAAACGTCTCGCCGGGCTGGATATCAAAGCTCACGCCATCAACCGCCTTCACGTCCGTGCCTTTACGCAGCAAACCGCCGTTAAGCGGATAGTGTTTGCGCAGATCGCGCACGCTCACTAATGGCACCTGTTGTTCACTCATGCCTGAATCTCCTTATCGGCCCATAGCCAGCAGGCGGCGCGATGGCCCTCTCCCATGGCGTAAAAAGCGGGCTGCCGTTCACACTGGGGCATGCGTTTCGGGCAGCGTTCGGCGAAAGGGCAGCCCGGCGGCGGGTTAAGCAGGCCAGGCGGCGCGCCTTCAATGGGCGATAAACGTTGATTAACCTCATCCGGGCGCGGCAGCGAGGCCAGCAGCCCCTGGGTGTAAGGATGCGCAGGGCGATAAAAAATGTCTTCCACGCTCCCCTCTTCCATTACCAGCCCGCCGTACATCACCACCACGCGGCTGCAGACCTGCGCCACCACGCCGAGATCGTGGGTGATCAGCAGAATCGCGGTTTGGGTCTGCTGTTGCAGGCTTTTCAGCAGACGCAGGATCTGCGCCTGAATGGTGACGTCCAGCGCGGTGGTCGGCTCATCGGCAATAAGCAGCTTCGGGTTGCAGGAGAGCGCAATGGCGATCATCACCCGCTGGCGCATCCCGCCGCTAAACTCGTGGGGATACTGGTCGTATCGGCGTTCCGCCTCGGCAATCCCCACCTGTTCCAGCATGGCGATCGCCGCCGCTTTGGCCGCTTTTTTGGTCAGCCCTTTATTGCGCATCAGGATCTCCGCCATCTGTTTGCCGATGGTCAGCACCGGGTTCAGGGCGGTCATCGGATCCTGGAAAATCATCGCGATCTCGTTGCCGCGAATAGCGCGCATCTGCGCAGGGGTTTTCTGCGCCAGATCGTCATTCTGGAAGCGAATGCTGCCGCCGGTTATCCGTCCGTTGTTCCCCAGAAGCTGAATGATCGACTTACAGGTAACGCTTTTCCCGCAGCCCGACTCGCCAACAATGCCGACAAGTTCGCCCGGCTGCACCTGAAAGCTCACGCCGCGCACCGCGTGAACCTCGCCCTCGCGGGTGCGGAAGGTGGTTTGCAGGTTCTCAAGCGCTAACAGGTTACTCATCGCGATTCGCTCCTGGCTCAAAGGCGGTACGGAACACATCGCCCAGCACGTTAAAGCTGAACACCGTCAGCAGGATCAGAATGCCGGGGAACATCGCCAGCCACGACGCTTCGCCAATATACGACTGAGCGTTGTTGAGCATGCTTCCCCACGACGCCGCCGGCGCCTGCACGCCAAGCCCAAGGAAGCTGAGCGTCGACTCCATCAGAATGGCCGAGGCGATATTGAGCGTGGCGGCGACGATAATGGTCGGCAGCACGCCGGGAATAATGTGGCGCACGATAATGCGCAGCGGGTTTTCACCCGACGCGCGGGCATAAAGCACATACTCGCGCTCTTTCACCGATAAGGTTTCTGCGCGCACCAGCCGCGACATGTTCATCCACGTCAGCAGGCTGATGATCAGAATGATGTTATCCACGCCCGGCTTGAGGTACGCATTAACCACCAGCAGCAGGAAGAAGGCCGGAATGGCCATCAGGATATCCACGGCGCGCATCATAAGGTTATCCAGCCAGCCGCCAAAATAGCCGCTTACCGTTCCCACCACCGTACCGATAAGCGTGGAAAAGAGCATGGCGAGAAAACCGACCATCAGGGAGATCTGGCCGCCATACAGCGCGCGGGTAAAGTAGTCGCGTCCATACTCGTCGGTGCCGAACCAGTGTGCGGCATCCGGCGGTAGCGTGCGTGCGCCGAGCGCCATCCGATCCGGATCGTACGGACTTAGCCCCGCACAGAGCGCGGCGACAACGAAAATAAAAAGCACAAACAGGGAGAACTGCGCCGGACGATTGCGGCGCAGCTGGTGACGAACCTGCTGCCAGCGTCTGCTCATCCGGGTTACCTCAGCGTACGAATGCGGGGATCGGCGAAGCGATAAAGCAGATCGGCGATCAGGTTACCGACGATCAGCATCATCGACGAGAGCATGATGATCGCCATGATCAGCGGATAGTCCAGCGAGGCGATCGACTGGATCCCAAGCAGCCCCATCCCCGGCCACGAGAAGACGCTTTCCGTCACATAGGCCCCCACAATCAGCTCACCAAACGACAGGCCGAACAGGGTGATCACCGGCAGCAGCACGTTTTTCAGCACGTGGCGGAACAGAATGCTGGAACGCGTGGCGCCGTAAGCCAGCTGGGTCTGCACGTAGTCGGCCGAGAGTTGCGAGATGGTGTTGGAGCGGATGTAGCGCACATAGCTTGAGAGGTTGTAGAACGTGAGGGCAATACACGGCAGCACGCCGTGACGCAGCACGTCCAGCGCATGATCTTCCATGCCGATGGTGCGCATCCCCATGCTGGGGAACCAGTTAAGCTGCACGGCAAAGACCGTAATGAGCAAGATGCCGAACCAGAAAATCGGCACCGAGATGCCGATATAGGCAAACAGATTAAGCACGTGATCCAGCCAGCGGTGCTTAAATGCCCCCGCCAGCAGGCCGAGCGGGATGGCCAGCACGATCGCCAGCAGCAGCGACGCGCCCATCAGCCCCAGCGTGGCCGGAATGCGTTCGCCGATCATCTCCAGCACCGGGCGGTGGTAGATCAGCGAATAGCCGAGATCGCCCTGCAGGACGTTTTTCAGCCACAGGACGTACTGCGTGACCAGGGGCTTATCCAGCCCCAGGCTCTGGCGGATACGTTCGATATCTTCCGGAGCCATACGCGGCGTAATGTACGCCGCCACCGGATCGCCGGGCGCGAGTTTGACCAGCAAAAACGCCACCAGTGAAATAAAGAACAGCATCGGCAGCAGCTGCAGCAGCCGACGCGTGAGAAGTGTGTTCACGACATGCCCTTACCAAGGCCCCGACCCGACGGTCGGGGCAATCGCTTATTTCTGATAGATTTTTGACAGATCCTGGAACAGATAGACCGGTTTCGGCTCCGCTTCCTCGGTACCGCCAAAACGCTTGTCCACCGCGACGGTCGCATTGGTATAGGCGATCGGGTAGTACGTCATGTCGTTCGCCACCGTTTGCTGAATTTGCTTGTAGATATCAGCCCGTTTCGCGGCGTCAGTTTCCACGGCGCCTTTATCCCACAGGGCATCAAACTGCGGATTTTTGTAATGCGCGTAGTTATAGGCTTCGTTGCTCATGAACAGCGATTTGTAGCCGTCCGGCTCGGAGCCCATGATGTAGCCGCCCAGGTTCAGCTCCCACGCGGTGTTGTTCATATCGAGGCTGCGCTGGGACATGGCGTTGGAATCCAGCGGCATCAGCTCCACGCTCACCCCAATGCCCTTTAGCGCCTGCTGAATATAGAGCGCCATGCTCTCCTGGGTTTTGTTGGTGTTCACATACGCCAGGCGCAGCTTGAGGTTGTCCGGCGCGCCGGATGCTTTAAGCTGCTCTTTGGCCTTTTGCAGATCGAATGTGTACTGTTCAACGTCATCCGTTTTGTAAAGCGTATCGGGCGTCAGGAACGAGGTCGCCGGTTTGGCGTAGTCCAGCGAGGTAAAGGCGGTCTGGGTCAGCTCGTCTTTGTTGATGGCGTAAGCAATGGCCTGACGGAGTTCTTTGCTCTTCATCACCGGCACGTTCTGGTTGAACGTCATATAGGCCAGGCGGCCTTCCGGATAGACCACGAAGTCAAACTTACCGGTATTTTTCAGGCGGTTCACATCCTGCGGGTCAACCATCTTGAGGTTGATTTCCCCGTTTTGCAGCGCCAGGTTGGCGGCGTTACTGTCTTTGGCGAAACGGTAGGTGACCGAATCAAGCTTCGCTTTGCCGTTCCAGTAATCGTCAAAACGGGTCAGGGCGTAATATTGTCCGGCGCGGTACTCTTTAAATTTGAACGGCCCGGAGCCGACCGGTGCATCGTTTTTGCTGCTCTTTTCCAGGTCGCCTTCGCTGGCGAACACGTGCTGCGGGATCGGGTAGATCTGTACCAGCGTGCCGGTAAAGGCCGCGCTGACCTGCGGTAAGGTAAACTTAACGGTGCGGTCGTCAACCTTGCTTACCTGTACCGGCTTATCGCCGTAGGTGAACATGCTGCGGAAGAAGCTGTGCTGTTTGGCATCCAGCAGCTTATTGAACGTAAAGACCACGTCGTCCGCCGTCAGCGGCTGTCCGTCCTGCCATTTCAGGTTGGGTTTTAACGTCAGGTTGTAGCTCAGGTTGTCGGCGGAGGGCGTCAGGCTTTCCGCCAGGCCCCACTCAATCTTACCGTTGTTGAAGCTATAGAGCGGGGCATAGAGCGCCTGCATGATGGTTAACGTGGTACGGTCGCTGGCATAGAGCGGATTCACGGCTAACGGATCGCCGGAGGTAATACCGATAATCAGCGAACCGCCCGCTTTTGGCGCGTCGCTTTTTGCCGCAGGGGGCGTATTGGTCTCTTTATTTTTCGCATCATCACAGCCCGCCAGGCCTAACGCGATCGAAACGACCACTGCCGATAACAGAAGCTTGCGCATCTCACTAACTCCTTGCCTTATAAAGTGTTTATGACTGCATCTTTTATTTATGTTGAAGCATCATATGCAGCTTTTTCCATTAACGCATTAGTTATGAAAATGCGATTTTCGATTAAGCTTATGCCGGATTTGATATATATAAGCAGCAGAAGGAATAGCGGTTAATTGCTTGCGCTCACAACGTTAAACGGTTCACAAATCTCCTGCTACACTGCCTCAACACATCACAAAAAAGGCAGGCCAACATGTCAGACAACACCTATCAGCCCCCCAAAGTGTGGGAATGGAAAAAGAACAACGGCGGCGCGTTCGCCAACATCAACCGCCCCATTTCCGGCGCGACCCATGAGAAAGATCTTCCTGTCGGTTCGCACCCGCTGCAGCTTTACTCGCTCGGCACACCGAACGGCCAGAAAGTGACGATCATGCTCGAAGAGCTGCTGGCGCTGGGCGTGACGGGCGCGGAGTACGACGCGTGGTTGATCCGCATCGGCGAGGGCGATCAGTTCTCCAGCGGCTTCGTTGAGGTGAACCCGAACTCGAAAATCCCGGCACTGCGTGACCACTCCACGAACCCACCAACGCGCGTATTTGAATCCGGCAATATCCTGCTCTACCTGGCAGAGAAATTCGGCCACTTCCTGCCGAAAGATCCCGCGGGACGCACCGAGACGCTGAACTGGCTGTTCTGGCTGCAGGGCGCGGCGCCGTTCCTCGGCGGCGGTTTTGGCCACTTCTACAACTATGCGCCGGTGAAAATTGAGTACGCGATTGACCGCTTCACCATGGAAGCCAAACGCCTGTTCGACGTGCTGGATAAACAGCTGGCGCGCGGTCGCTACGTGGCGGGTGAGGAGTACACCATCGCGGATATCGCCATCTGGCCATGGTTCGGCTGCGTGGCGCTGGGCAGCGTGTACAACGCCGCCGAGTTCCTGGATGCAGAGAAGTACACCAACGTGCAGCGCTGGGCGAAAGACGTGGCGAATCGCCATGCCGTTAAGCGCGGACGCATCGTTAACCGCACCAGCGGCGAGCTGAACGAGCAGCTCCACGAACGCCACGCGGCGAGCGACTTCGAGACGAATACGGAAGATAAGCGTCAGGCGTGACGACTAGCCGGGCGGATCCCCGCCCGGCAACAGAGATCCTTGCTCAGGGCATGATTGGCCTAAAGGTTGAGCCGGTATTGCTGGCACTATCTGTGCGTTTTTCTCACCTCAGAGTGAGAAGTGACGTATCAACCGACAGCAGTCACAAAGGATCTGTTATGAAACTGATTAAAACAACGCTGGTTATCAGCGCCCTCATTTTTTCCACCTCGGGAATGGCCATCGATAAAACCGCCGCTGGCGCGGTAGCAGGCGCTGCCATTGGCGCGGCCACGGGCAAAGATCTGAAATCGACCGTTGGCGGTGCCGTTGTTGGCGCAGGCACGGGGGCTATGTTCAAAAACGGCGACAAAGGTAAAGCCGCGCGTAAAGGCGGCGCCGTAGGGGCTGCCGTGGGCGCAGGTGCCGCGGCGGTTACCGGCAAGAGCGTGCTGAAAGGTGCAGCCGTTGGCGCGGGCACGGGCGCGCTGATTGGTGAAGCGACGCACTGATAAACTTCGCCGGGCGTCGCAGCGCGTGCCCGGCCTCATGGCTGTTCAGTAATAACCCCGCACCCAGTCTCGCATTTTTGCGAGCCGCTTTCCGAAATAGCATTTCCCCTCTGTCGCAGCGATGTTAACAATTGCCAGTCGTAGCCTGAAGATTACAATGCATTTGCTTATCGTAAACTACAGGCTACAATAATGGCTAAGGTTAAACACTACATCACAGCTGACGGGTATGACCCTTTTGATGCATATCTAAGAAGTGTGAAAGATCCCATAGCAAAAGCCATGATTGCCACGCGTGTCGCCAGAATGTCAACGGGTAACTATGGTGATTGTAAACCATGCAGAGAGAGCGTTTCAGAGCTCAGAATTAACCAGGGGCCGGGTTACCGTGTCTATTTCAGCGAAGTCTCCGATCCGGCAGATGGCGCAGTGAGTCTGGTGCTACTGACTGGAACGAAAAAAAAGCAAAGTGCAGATATTGAAAGAGCCGTTGAGTACCTCAACGACTACAAGCGCAGGATATAAAAGGAAATCGCAATGGCTAAATCAGTACTCCATGATGACGCAATGGTACAACTCCTGAAAGATTCTCCGGATTTCGCGCCCGTATATCTTCATCAGGCTTTCATTGAAATTGACGAGCCCGGAGGCTATGAGGCATTCATGCTGGCTTTACGGCATGTTATAGAAGCCTCCGGCGGGATGACTGTCATTGCAAAACGCGCAGGCATTTCTCGCGAATCACTCTACAAATCACTGTCACCAAACGGTAATCCTTCATTTAAGCGTATCGCCGAAGTGGCATCTGCAACGGGATACCCAATATCCCGAATTGCAACAGCAGGATTAAACACAACAGCGTGAGAGCCACTCCAAAATAGGCCGGATGTGCGACCCGGGCAATACATCAATGGTGATCGACATACTGATGCTCAATCACCATCCCTTCCGCCACGCTCGCCACATGGCGTGTTACAAGCAAATAATTTAATATTTAAAAAATATTGACTTACGTTTTTTAAAAAGGCGGCAAGAAATACGCTTGCATGCCGCCTTACCTGTTATGTTAATACTTAATATCCCGCGCTTTTTGCCGTCCGGCCTGTTTCATCTGACGCTTGTCCTGGCGGCAGTCGTGATTACTCTGGTTATTGTTCGCCACGCAGGTCTGCTTCACCTGCCGTGACGCGTCGCGGGTTTCCTGCCTGACATCACGCGCCACGCGTCGTTCCTGCGCCTGCTGGATCGCACTGGCGGAAACCGAGAAAAGCGTCAGAAAAATGAGAGAAAGGACAGGGATAAAAGATAACGATCTGTTCATAGCAACACCTCGTAGAAGAGAGCCCAGAACGTCAGGGATTAGCAAAAGAATAGCAGTTTCAGCGCCGCTGAATGAGGAAGGCATTAATAATATAAGGCCGCACAAGGCGGCCTTATCACGTTGCGTTATGCCGTCAGGCGGAACTTCTGCACCGAGCGCTGAAGATCTTCGGTCTGACGCTCCAGCGCCGCCGCCGCCGCGGAAACCTCCTCCACCAGCGAGGCGTTTTGCTGGGTAACACCGTCCATCTGGGTAATGGCAATTCCGACCTGTGAAATGCCCTTACTCTGCTCCTCAGAGGCCGAGGCAATTTGCTTCATAATGGTCGTCACTTCCGTCACGTCCCGCAAAATCGCATCCATGGTGGTGCCGGTATCGCCCACCAGCTTCGCCCCCTGCTCGACGCGGGACACGGAGTCGGTAATCAGCCCTTCAATCTCTTTTGCCGCATTGGCGCTGCGGCTTGCCAGGTTGCGAACTTCGCCTGCGACGACGGCGAAGCCTCGGCCCTGCTCACCCGCGCGCGCGGCTTCAACCGCCGCGTTGAGTGCCAGAATATTGGTCTGGAAGGCAATGCTGTTAATGACGTTAGTGATTTCAGCAATTTTCTTCGAGCTTTCCGAAATCCCGCTCATGGTGGTCACCACCTCTTCCACCAGCGAGCCGCCGCGGCTGGCGGTGGTTGAGGCTACATCGGCCAGCTGGCTTGCCTGGCGCGCGCTTTCCGCGTTCAGCTTCACCGTGGCGGTCAGCTGCTCCATGCTGGCAGCCGTCTCTTCCAGCGCCGCCGCCTGCTCTTCGGTACGGGAGGAGAGATCGTTGTTACCGCTGGAAATCTCCGTCGCGCCGCGCCAGATATTCTCACTGCCGGAGCGGATCGTGCTGACCGCTTCGCGCAGGCTGTCCTGCATGGCGCTCAGCAGCGGCACCAGCTGGCCCACGCAGTTGCGGCCGAACGGCTCGATGGGCTGGCTGAGATCGCCCTGGGCAATCTGGCGGAACTGCTGGCGAATGCGATCCAGCGGTTTAACCAGCATCGCCACCAGGTAACGGTCGGTGAAGAGCAGGATCAGCAGGCCGACGATCGTGGCGATGATAATCACCGTGCGGGTCATGCTGGTCAGGCCGTCCACCACCACGCGGGTACTGTCGAGCGACTTCGCGGCAGCATTGTTAAACTCTTCAGCCGCCGCACCGAACGCGCGGCTCAGCGGTGGGGTGACGTTGTTGGCCTGCTGACGATAGCCGTCCAGCGCGCCCAGTTTCGCCTGCTGCATTTGCGGCGTCACGCCCTGTTCGAGCAGCGCCTGCCAGGCACCGATCGCCCGTGAAGAGACCTGCTCATCCATTGGGCCTGGAGAAATGGCTTTCATTTCGGCCAGTTTCTTGCCCATGTTATCCAGCGCCTGCTGGGCAGAGGCCAGATCCGGCGTGCCGCCTGCGGCTTTGACTTCCATTGCGCGGCTCAGGCGGGTCACAAAGCGGAAATACTGATCGTTGCCCTGGCTGAGCACCGTCATCTGCTTGACCAGCTGGCGGTCCACCTCGTTGCCATCTGAAACGCGAGACAGGGACCAGGTGCTGTACAAGCCAACACCCGCCCACATTACACAAAAGATCCCGAGAATCGTCAGCATGACGAAACGGATCGTGAAATTACGGAGCATATTCATAAGTCTTCCTTGCCGTGAGGGTGAATTCGCCCAGAGGCGAGTCTTACCCTCGTTATCGGCAGAAACTGGCGAAGTTATACTATTTCGCGCGTAATTTTATAAAAATCTTCACTACCCTGCCGTTCGCCGGAAAAGGATAATCGCCGCGGGGTAAATCTAACTGCACAATACGTGTTTTCATATTTCAGCAGCCGTCAAAATGTAAAACAGGCAAACAGTTAATTAACCTCATGATCCGAAAGGGTTAATATCCCGGTGAATAAGAAGGTCAAAGAACCGCACGACCGGTCAAGAAACCCTTTAATTTGTATGCAAATCATTCAAAAATATTTAGCACATGAATTAATTCAAATTTATTAATTAGATTTAATTATTTAAACGTCAATTATTGCTCGATATATATCTTCAGATTTCATTACATCCTTAGCCGCTAAGAAAGTTCTTATTTTAAATAAATTCAATTAAAAAGAGCCGGACAATTTTCGACTCATCCAGAGAACTTAAAATGCGCAAATTAATGAATCGTACGTTGCTTTCGCAATGTGTCTTAGTGGCTTTAACGTCATTTGGTGCCCAGGCTGCCGTCACTCCCGCTACGCCCTGCCAGCCTGGCGTGACGTCGCAGACCTGCGGCTTATCGAAATATAAAGATAATAGTTTCTATGAAGATCCCGGCGTGACTAATGCCATTATGGCCGACGCCAACGCAAATAATATCTTTATGGATGGAAGCCGTGAATCAGGGGATACCCAATCATTAACCGTTTCTGGTACCGACATGTCCGGCCATTATATTCAGGGCAGCAACGGGGGGACGGCTAATATTACGGTGAATAACGGCGCCACCGTCGATATGATCGAAGTGGGCAATACCGGTGCGACCACCAATACGACGGTAACCATCGATGACGCCACGCTGAATGGCGAAAATGACGCCGGAAGCTACGAGGGCAAGAAAGCCTATATGATGGGTTCCGCCATTTACCTCGACCCCATGGATAAAGGTTACCACACCGTCAACGTTGAGGACGGCAGCATGCTGCACGGCAGTATTCTCAGTGCTGGAGCCGGTGCACAAAATATTGCCATCAGCAACAGCACGATGGATAAAGGCGGTATTTACGCGGGTAGCGATAAATCTGATACCAATATTACGCTGACTAACGCTTCCGTGGATGCCTCGCAGAGCGAAATCGCGCAGAACATCGACACGCTGGCGGTAAAACTGAGCGAATACAAGCCCTTCAGCGACATCAACCTGGATGCTTTTGGCGATGTCGCCATCGCGATGTACGGAACGAAGACTGATTCGCTGGCGCTGAATAACAGCACGGTCACCGGCGACATTGGGGCCTTTAACGAAAACGGCACCACGCTGATTTCACTGACCAATAACAGCGTGGTAAATGGCAATGTGACCGTCGATGGCAACTCCGCAAATTCCGTTCTGGTGGATAACAGCACCGTGAATGGCGAGATAAATACCAGCCAGAATACGGGCAATAGCACAATTACGCTGCAGAACAACGCAACCGTCAACGGTGATATTACAACGGGTGCAGGTGATGATACGGTCGTGCTGACCAATGATTCACATGTCAATGGCAATGTTAACGGTGGTGACGGCAGCGATACTCTGTCAATGGATGCGGGCAGCTCCATTTCCGGACAAATAAGCCAGTTTGAAACGGTAAATACCACCAGCGATAACAGCATTGCCATTGATAAAATTAACGATGCAACCAACTGGAGTTTGCAAAACGGTTCAACCCTGATTGCCAACACCACCGGCAGCAATGCGCTGGTTACCATGAGCACCGACAGCTACGTGAATTTCGGTAATATTACCGGCGCAAATAACGCCGTGGTGGTGAACAGCATTACGCCGTCAGCGCAAAATCAGCAGGGGATAGTCCTGGGGACCTTCACCACGTCGGGCAGCAGTGCGCCGCAGAATTATGCAGCAGCCACGTTTACCAACGGCGACCAGACCGTGGAGAACCGTAGCGGCGCGTATAACTACAACAACAGTCTGAATATTGTTGCAGCCGACAGCGTGCCTCAGGCTCAGCTGACTGCAGATAATAGCCAGAGCTGGAATATTGAATTTAATAGCCAGAAGGGCAACCTTGCGAGCGACGTTCAGGGGCTGGTAGCCGGCCTGGATGCAGCGGAACAGGCCGGGCATCAGGTAGCGGATGACATCAGCAACCACATGAACCAGGTGCATCTGGCAAACCTGCTGGGAGAACAGCAGGACGGTGCGCAGGTCTGGGGCGATTTCCTTTATCAGAACGGTAATTTCAGCAACGACGTCGACTATAAAAGCATCACTCAGGGTGCTCAGGGCGGCGTAGACTGGACGGCGCATCTGGACAACGGCGACAGCGTCACCGGCGGTATCGCGCTGGCATGGACGCGCAGCCGCGTGCAGGACACCAGCGACGGCGCGGATAGCTTCAAAGACAGCGTTTACGGTAACTACTACAGCCTGTATGGCGGCTGGCAGCAGGCGCTGAACGGCCGAACCTGGGGTCTGTTTGCTGACGGCAGCTTCAGCTACGGCGATATGCGTTACTCGCTGTCTGCCAACAACGTGACGGGCGATACCAGCGGCATGACGGAAGCGCTGCACGGCTCCACCGATGGCAATCTGTATCTGGCGCAGGCCCGCACCGGGGTGAACGTGTTGCTGCCAGGCGAAACGCTGCTGCAACCCTACGCCACTCTTGGCTGGGATCAAACCAAAGCGAACGGCTTCTCTGACAGCGAAGTCACCTTTGCCGACAGCCAGGTCTCTTCCTGGAACGGCGGCGCGGGCGTGAGGCTCACCACCACCCTTCGCGATCTGAACAAAAACGTGAAGGTGATGCCGTGGATCGACGCGCGCTTCCAGAAAGAGTTCAGCGATAACACCGACATTCAGGCGGCGGATTATCACAATACCGCCGGTCACAACAACACCATGGGCATCTTTGGGGCAGGCATCAACGCCACCATCGCCCATAACTTCACCCTGACCACTGGCGTCTATGTCGGTACTGGCGATGTGGATAACGATACCAGCGTACAGGCGGGGATGAGCTATAGCTTCTGATTGTCGTCTGATTGCCCGGTGACCTGCGTGTACCGGGCAGTGCGGGACTCAACGTCTGACGCATCCCGGGGAAAATTGCTGGCAGGGAGTTATGCCATCGCTTCTCCCCGGGATTTGTGTTTTGATAAGGACAGAATGAAAACGACGTTTCAAAAAATTATCGATAAGAAAAGGAGACATCATGTCCTGGTACCCTGCCCCTGACCGCTACGAGAACATGCAGTACCGCCACTGTGGCAAGAGCGGCCTGCGCCTGCCCGCGCTGTCGCTGGGACTGTGGCACAGCTTCGGCCACGTCCAGCCTCTTGAAGCCCAGCGGGCGCTGCTGCGCAAAGCCTTCGACCTCGGCATCACCCATTTCGATCTCGCCAATAACTACGGACCTCCGGCGGGTAGCGCGGAAGAGAATTTCGGCCGCCTGCTGCGGGAGGACTTTGCCGCGTACCGCGACGAGCTGGTTATCTCCACCAAGGCCGGTTACGACATGTGGCCGGGGCCATATGGTTCGGGCGGGTCACGCAAATATCTGCTCGCCAGCCTCGATCAAAGCCTGAAGCGCCTGGGCGTCGAATACGTGGATATTTTCTATTCCCACCGCGTGGATGAAAACACGCCGATGGAAGAGACAGCCTCTGCGCTGGCACAGGCGGTGAAGAGTGGGAAAGCGCTGTATGTGGGCATTTCCTCCTACTCAACCGGGCGCACGCAAAAAATGGCCGAGCTGCTGCGCGAGTGGAAGATCCCCCTGCTGATCCACCAGCCGTCCTATAACCTGCTCAATCGCTGGGTCGATAAGACCGGTTTGCTGAATGCGCTGGCAGCAAACGGGACCGGGTGTATCGCCTTTACCCCGCTGGCGCAGGGGCTGCTGACCGGAAAATACCTGAACGGTATTCCTGAAGATTCACGCATGCAGCGTGAAGGCAAGAAAGTCCGCGGTCTGAACGAAAAAATGCTGACCGAAGCCAACCTGAACAGCCTGCGTTTGCTGAGTGAGATGGCGCAGGCGCGGGGTCAGACCATGGCGCAGATGGCGTTGAGCTGGTTGCTGAAAGACGCGCGCGTGACGTCAGTGCTGATTGGCGCAAGCCGTCCGGAACAGATTGAGGAGAACGTTCGGGCGCTGGATAACCTGCACTTTACTGAGGACGAACTCAAGCGGATTGACCAGCATGTTGCGGATGGAGAGTTGAATCTGTGGCAGGCGTCGTCGGATAAATAAGGCCGCACAGAGCAGTCCCCTCTCCCCTTTGGGGAGAGGGTTAGGGTGTATTTTACTTCTTACTGATCTTATCCAGATACCCCATCACAAACGCAGACAGCACAAACGTCAGATGGATAATGACATACCACATCAGTTTGTTATCCGGCACGTTCTTCGCGTCCATAAACACGCGTAACAGGTGGATAGAAGAGATCGCCACAATCGACGCGGCCACTTTATTCTTCAGTGACGAGGCATCCATTTTGCCCAACCAGCTGAGCTTCTCTTTACGCTCGTCGATATCCAGCTGGGAGACAAAATTCTCGTAGCCGGAAAACATCACCATCACCAGCAGTCCGCCCACCAGGGTCATATCCACCAGCGACAGCAGAACCAGAATCAAATCCGCCTCGGCAATAGAAAAAATGTTCGGCAGAACGTGCAGGATTTCCTGAAAGAACTTAATCGTCAGCGCGATAAGCGCCAGCGAAAGGCCAAAATAGACGGGGGCCAGTATCCAGCGAGAGGCGTACATGGCGTTTTCAAAAAAGCGTTCCATAAAGTCCTGTTTGCAAAAGAAACCAGCGCCCAGTATATCCCAATGGCGCTGACTGTTTGCAATAACTCACCAGTCTGGTGACTCAGACGTTGTCGGGGTTAACTTCCGGACGGGCATACTCCGGCCAGACCAGCACTACCAGCTCCGGATAGGCTTCCAGGCTGAACTCACGAAAACACTGACGCAAATTTAATACGTCCAGATCGGAATATGAGACCTTCTCGCCGTTAAGGCAGCGTTTTTTGATATTGTCATAATATTTATACACGGCTGAATTCAGGTCGCTACAGCGACGCTGTGCCTCAAACAGTCCTGGCGTGTCATTAATTTCCGACATTTTCATGCGTTTAATTGTCGCGTGTAAAAAGTCGATATATTCATGGTTCACCCGCCAGTACCAGACAGGCGTAACGGAGTTCATCAATACAGAGAAATGGTCTTCTCCTTCCTCTTTTGTCATGAGTTCCGGTTGCGGCGGTTCACTGGCGTCTTTCGACACTTTCGTTTTATTGAACTCCTGCATCAATAAAAGCACACCAGCGGTCAGTAATAGTAATGTGATGACCGTAAAAAAGATGCTGTTCATGGGTAGGCTCCATTTTTTTTGATTTTAAATTTGCCTCATGATATTGTCAACGAATCTCACGCCTTTACCAACCCCACCCTGTTGAAATTAAAGGAAATTAAAAATGCTGCCCGACTATCTCGTCCCGGCTAAGTACCACATTACGCCTGTGGAACAGCAACCGACGGAAGCAGAAAAAGAGGTCAGTTTCACTCAGGGGAAAAGAAAGCTCTCTGATTTCGAGCCTGATATATTAATTGGTGTTTCCCGCACCGGCAAATCCCGTAATATGTTGCTGGAAGAGCACGATCGCAATATTAAAGACCGCTTATTTCGCGCCATAAAAATTGAAGCCTTCGTCCACCTGCTGAACGATCTGCAGGCCGAAGGAGAAATAGATGCCCAGAAACTAAGTCAAATATTGGCCGAAAAAACCAAAGAAATTAACGAAGCGGGCAATGAAATTTGGCTTAACTTAATTACGCGTGAAAAAAACAACCCAATTTTTTATAGCCTGGGGGAGGATTAACGTGAAGGAAGTTAAAAACAACGACGTTTATTTGACTTTAGATGATAAGAAAAGTGATGAATTTATCTTAAAGCAAAATCTCGATGCGCTGCGAAACACAAAAAATGACGAGATGACGCGTATTACCCAGGACCTGGTATCGATCCCGGCAACGCTGGTGCGGCTGAAATGGCAGAATCGCCGTGAAATTTATCCGCTACAGGTCAAAGAAGAAATTTACGGTGCCGTGATGAACGCCATCATGGAACAGCGGCCAGAGCTGAAAGAGAAGCTTCTGGGTCGCCTCGAGGCCAATTACCAGTATCTGCTTGCCAGAGAAATCGCCACTCTGCGCCTGACGCGCAAACTGTCAGACGGTGAGTACCGTACCTCAAACGTCACCTGCGTTGCGCTTGATGAGGACGCGCTGGCGTCTGGCGCCAGCGCCCCTTCCGAACCGCAACGCTAATTAAATCTGAATACGGCAATCGCCTCTTTTAACTGCCCCGTCTGCTGCCGCTGCGCTTCAGCCACCTGCAGCGTTTGCGCTACGTGACGCACGTTCTCCTGCACGCTGGCATCGATGCTGGCAATACTGTCGTTCATCTGCGCAATGCTCGCCCGCTGCTGCTCGCTCATCTGCGACAGCTCCTCCAGAAGCGAGCGGAGCCCTTCAATGCTCTCAATGATCGACTTCATTGTCATACCGGCTTGCTCAACCTGCTCGACGCCCTGCAGCGTGGTTGCCTGCGATGCGGTCAGCAGCTGGCGAATGTCTTTTGCAGCCCCCTCGCTGCGCTGGGCCAGCACGCGCACCTCCGAGGCAACTACCGCGAAGCCTTTGCCATGCTCCCCCGCTCTGGCAGCCTCGACCGAGGCGTTGAGCGACAGGATATTGGTCTGGAACGCAATCCCGTCGATCAGCTCCAGAATGGCGTAAATGCGCTGCGACTCCTCGCGAATGTGCTCCATCGCCGCAATCGCCTGCCGAACGTTTTGGCCTCCCTGCTCCGCCACGTTACTGGTACTGAATGCCACCTCCCGAACCTGGCGGGCTTTTTCACTGGTCAGGGTGGCGACAGCCCTCAGTTGTTCCATCGCACTGGCCGCCGTCGCCAGCGAACTTGCCTGGTGATCGGTACGTTCCGACAGCGCGCTGTTGCGTTGTCCTAACGCGCGGGATGCCTCCAGCAGTTGCCCAATATTGGCGCTGACCTGCTCAAGCGTGGCGCGCATGGTGCCCAGCGTCAGGCTGAACGTGCGGGCAAAGGGAGACTCTGCGGGTGCCGCATCGACGGCCAGCGTGAGATACCCCGGTTCGCGGTTGATCACCCCCGCCAGCCTTGCCACCTCGCTCGCCGAGCGAGCGTCCTGCTCCATACGAATCGCCAGCAGAACCAGGATCGCGGTCTGGACCACCACAAACAACCCGTGGAAAACCACCATATGAAAGCCGGTGTGCATAAACACCACGACGCCGTACAGGTCGTTTTCCTGCAGATAGTTGAACACCAGGTGATGTAATGCGATGACCGCCGCCCCCATCACCAGCGGGCGCCAGTCTCGCCAGGCAAGGAGCGCGGAAAGCAGGACGAAAACCGAGAAATGGTATTCGGTTTCACCTTCGCCCAGATGAATCAGCAGCGCGGAAAATGCCATTAGCACAAACGCAGAGCTCAGGCGGAGTAACAGCGCGCCGGGGAACACCATCGTCAGCAGCGTCGATAAACAGGCCAGAGAGGTGCCGACAATCGCCCCCTGCATGATGTTTTCGTTGATATAGCCCACGCCCAGCGAGATGGCCCACAGCGACCAGATAAGCACCAGTATTAGCCTGTCGGCGCGTCGTCGGATGGCAGAAAGCGAAAACAGATCGTTTTGAGGCGCGTGCGGATACAGCCATGTCATCGTAGCCATAGGGAGTCTCTTGCTGTGCAGGTGAAAAGATCCTTCGAAGAAGGACTGTTTTTATTATCTTTTTTTAAGCGTAGTGGGGATATTCCACGACGCCATTTCAGCAAAAGATATATTTTAATGGCGCAGCCGAATACTGATATTTACTTAACTATCAATACATTATTAACGTTGGCTTTATTGATAAAGAAATATGAAGAATAGGGATATACAGCAGAAAATAATAACGATGTTGCGTGGCAGAAAACAAAAAAGCTGGCTTTCGCCAGCTTTCGTTCTATTTTTTGGCCGCTTTCTCTTCGCCGACCAGCCCAATCTTCAGGTAACCCGCCTGATGCAGCGTGTCCATTACCTTCATCATGGTTTCATAATCCACGGTTTTATCCGCACGGAAGAAGACCGTAGTGTCTTTCTTACCGCCGGTAAGCTGATCCAGCGCCGGGATGACAGAGTCGGCCGTGACCGGGTCATTGCCAAGGAACATGGATTTATCGGCCTTCACGGACAGATAGACAGGCTTTTCCGGACGCGGCTGCGGCTGGCTGGACGAGGCTGGCAGATTCACCTTCACGTCGACCGTGGCCAGCGGCGCGGCCACCATGAAGATAATCAGCAGAACCAGCATGACGTCGATAAACGGCGTCACGTTGATCTCATGCATTTCGCCGTTATCGTCCAGATTTTCGTTTAGACGCATCGCCATAATATCAACCCACGCGCAGTTTGGACGCCGCGTGCACCGGCTTAACGGCGCTGGCATTCAGGTCGAGATCGCGACTCTGCAGCAACAGTACCTGCGCGGCAACGTCACCGAGCGTCGCTTTGTAGCTGCCAATCATGCGCGCGAAGATGTTGTAGATAACCACCGCCGGAATCGCCGCGACCAGACCAATCGCCGTCGCCAGCAGCGCTTCTGCGATACCCGGGGCCACAACCGCCAGGTTGGTGGTTTGAGTCTGCGCGATACCGATAAAGCTGTTCATGATGCCCCAGACTGTACCGAACAGACCGATAAACGGTGAGATCGCGCCGATGGTCGCCAGATAACCATTACCGCGCCCCATGTGTCGGCCAACGGCCGCCACGCGACGCTCCAGACGGAAACCGGTACGTTCTTTGATGCCTTCGTTATCTTCACTGCCCGCGGAGAGTTCCAGCTCGTTCTGTGCTTCATTCACCAGCAGGGTAGTCAGGCTTTTCGCGTGGAAGGATGAGGTCATATCTGAAGCCTGATCCAGAGAGCGGGCTTCTGCCAGCTGTTGCTGTTCCCGCTTGAGGCGACGCTTCTGCGACAGCAGCTCGGCGCTCTTGCTGAAGAAGATAGCCCAGGTGACAACGGACGCCAGAATCAGGCCGATCATCACAATCTTAACCACGATGTCAGCATGCTGATACATGCCCCAAACGGAGAGATCCGCCTGCATCAAATTATTACCCACTCTGTATCTCCAGGACGCAAATCACAAAATCTGAACGTAATAATATCAAAACGTCGTCGAATTGATAGTAGTTCTCATTAGTATTTGCATAGTGCCGCAATTTTCGTTCACTTTCCTTGCGCTTACGCAGTAAAAATTTCTTATGCGGTTTTTTGCTAATATTTTCTACTTATTCGATAAGCCTGCGGGTGCAGTTTTTTCCAATCGTGGTAGTCTGGACGTCCAGACGTATAAAAACAGGGTTAGCGAACATGACAACGAAGCATCTTGATACCACGCTGGTACAGGCAGGACGCAGCAAAAAATATACCCAGGGATCGGTTAACAGCGTGATTCAACGCGCCTCCTCGCTGGTGTTTGACACCGTTGAGGAGAAAAAAATCGCCACGCGCAACCGCGCAAAAGGCGGGCTGTTTTATGGCCGTCGCGGCACGCTAACCCATTTTTCTCTGCAGGAAGCGATGTGCGAGCTGGAAGGCGGCGCAGGCTGCGCGCTGTTCCCGTGCGGGGCGGCGGCGGTCGCCAATACCATTCTGGCGTTTGTGGAACAGGGCGATCACATCCTGATGACCAACACCGCCTACGAGCCCAGCCAGGACTTCTGTACCAAAATCCTCAGCAAGCTCGGCGTGACAACCGGCTGGTTCGACCCGCTGATTGGTGAAGGTATTGCCGAACTTATTCAGCCAAACACGCGCATTGTGTTCCTGGAATCACCGGGGTCGCTCACCATGGAGGTCCACGACGTGCCGGCTATCGTGAAGGCCGTGCGCAGTAAAGCGCCAGAGGCGATCGTTATGATCGACAACACCTGGGCGGCAGGCGTGCTGTTCAAAGCGCTGGACTTCGACATTGATATTTCGATTCAGGCGGCGACGAAGTACCTGATTGGCCACTCTGACGGGATGATTGGCACGGCGGTCTCCAACGCGCGCTGCTGGGATCAGCTGCGTGAAAATGCCTACCTGATGGGCCAGATGGTGGATGCCGACACGGCCTACATGACCAGCCGCGGACTTCGCACGCTGGGCGTTCGCCTGCGTCAGCACCATGAAAGCAGCCTGACGGTGGCCGAATGGCTGGCGCAGCATCCGCAGGTTGAGCGCGTGAATCACCCCGCGCTACCCGGCAGTAAAGGCCATGAGTTCTGGCAGCGTGACTTTACAGGCAGCAGCGGGTTGTTCTCGTTCGTGCTGAAAAAACGGCTGAATAATGACGAGCTGGCCAGCTATCTGGATAATTTTACCCTCTTCAGCATGGCCTACTCGTGGGGCGGTTTTGAATCCCTGATCCTGGCTAACCAGCCGGAACAGATTGCGGCCCTGCGCCCCGGTGGCGACGTGGACTTCAGCGGTACCCTGATTCGACTGCATATTGGTTTAGAAAATGTTGACGATCTGATTGCGGATTTAGCAGCAGGGTTCGAGCGTATCGTGTAGAGTGCTGGCTGAAAATGTACTCCCTGGACGCTTTTGTGGACACCGCAAGCGGAAAAGTCTGCATGAGTTGCGCCCGGGATCAAACCCGACGGGCGAATAAGGGAGTACAATAGCGCTATATCTGCTGTTCCACAGGAAAGTCCATGGCTGTTATTCAAGATATTATCGCGGCGCTCTGGCACCACGATTTTGCCGCGCTGGCGGATCCTCACGTCGTCGGTATCGTCTATTTCGTGATGTTCGCAACTCTGTTTCTGGAAAATGGATTACTGCCAGCCTCGTTTTTACCCGGTGACAGCCTGCTTTTACTTGCCGGGGCGTT
Source organism: Enterobacter sp. BNK-22 (assembly GCF_048684805.1). Taxonomy (NCBI): domain Bacteria; kingdom Pseudomonadati; phylum Pseudomonadota; class Gammaproteobacteria; order Enterobacterales; family Enterobacteriaceae; genus Enterobacter; species Enterobacter sp. BNK-22. The sequence goes on along the minus strand of NZ_JBLQTT010000001.1, from coordinate 4,297,369 downwards.
AATCGGTAAAGGCGTCATGGACTTCACGCCAACGATGGTTATCCTGACCTCCGCTGCCAGCCTGGGCTGCTGGCTGAGCTATCTGCAGGGCCGCTGGCTGGGGAACACGCGCGTCGTCAAAAGCTGGCTGGCGCAGCTGCCGCATAAATATCATCAGCGTGCGACCTGCATGTTTGACCGGCACGGCCTCCTGGCGCTGCTGGCCGGACGTTTCCTCGCGTTCGTTCGCACCCTTCTGCCGACGATGGCGGGCATTTCCGGTCTGTCGAACCGCCGCTTCCAGTTCTTCAACTGGCTGAGCGCCCTGCTGTGGGTTGGCGTGGTCACAACGCTCGGCTACGCGCTGAATATGATCCCCTTCGTGAAACACCACGAAGATCAGGTGATGACCTTCCTGATGGTGCTTCCGATGTTCCTGCTGGTGGCGGGTCTGGTGGGAACCATCGCGGTGGTGATTAAGAAGAAGTACTGCAGCGCATAATTCAACTAAGCCGGGTGGCGCTATCGCTTACCCGGCCTACGTTTTTCGTCAGACTCCCTGCATCGTTCTTATACGTGACGCATCCTCTCCCGGCGTGACGCCGAAATAGCGCTTAAACTCCCGACTGAACTGCGAGGCACTTTCATAGCCCACCCGCATCGCCGCCGCGCTGGCCTTCATGCCATCGTGGATCATCAGCATCCGCGCCTTATGCAGCCGGTAGGTTTTGAGGTACTGCAGCGGCGAAGTGCTGGTCACCGATTTAAAGTTATGGTGAAACGCCGAGACGCTCATGTTCGCTTCCGCCGCCAGCTGGTCGACGCTGAGGTTTTCCGTGTACTGGCTTTCGATACGCTTGAGCACGCGGCTTATCAGGCTGAAGTGGGTTTGTCGGCTCACCAGAGCGAGTAACGCGCCGCCGCCCGGGCCCAGCAGCACGTGGTAGAGGATCTCGCGGACGATCTGCTTGCCCAGAATGCGCGCGTCCAGCGGCCTCTCCATCACATCCAGCAGACGCTCAATGGCGCAGAGGATCTCTTCCGACAGCGTCGCCGAGTTAATCCCGCTTGAGGCCATCGAAGGCTGGAAGAGTTCATCTTCGCCAATCTCCATCAGCAGCTCCTGCAGTTGAAGGATGTCGACATTGACACGAATACCCGCCAGCGGAACCGCCTCTGTCGCGAAGGTTTCACATTCAAAGGGTAAAGGTACCGTCAGAAGCAGATATTCATTGGTGTCGTAGCGGAACACGCGCTCGTTGATATAGCCAATTTTATGGCCTGAGAAGAGAAAAACGATGCCCGGCTGGTACATGACCGGCGTGCGCGTCCCCGGCTGCGTGCCATAGAGCAGGCGAATGTCCGGCAGCAGCTCGCTGGCACGATTTTCATTATCTATCAATCTCTTAATCTGCACAGTGAGCTGCTGGCAGATAGCCTCACGGTTCATCTTGCGTTACTCCGGGTACGGTTTTCGACGTTGACAGTGTGCGTTGTTTTCCGCGCTTTCTCCAGCGCTCTGTAGAAATGGGCAAGACATCGGCAGGAATGTGCATTGAGGGCGTAGCCCCGGATCGCCACAATGAGCAGCATCAGGTCGCCCTCTGCGCACCACGGTTTTTCACCCACTAAAGGGAACGAGCAATGAACAACTTTAATCTCCACACCCCAACCCGCATTCTGTTTGGTAAAGACGCTATCGCTGACCTGCGCGCACAGATCCCTGCTGACGCCCGCGTGCTGATCACCTACGGTGGCGGCAGCGTGAAAAAAACCGGCGTGCTGGATCAGGTTTACAGCGCGCTGGACGGTCTGGACGTGCGTGAGTTCGGCGGCATTGAGCCAAACCCGTCCTACGAAACGCTGATGAATGCGGTAAAAATCGCCCGCGAAGAAAACATCACCTTCCTGCTGGCGGTCGGCGGCGGCTCCGTGCTGGACGGTACCAAATTCATCGCCGCTGCGGCGCACTACGCTGACGGCATCGATCCGTGGCACATCCTGGAAACCCGCGGCAGCGACATCAAAAGCGCCATCCCGATGGGATCCGTGCTGACCCTGCCAGCGACGGGTTCTGAATCCAACAAGGGTGCGGTGATCTCCCGTAAAACCACCGGTGACAAGCAGGCCTTCATGAACGAACACGTTCAGCCTGTGTTCGCCATTCTGGATCCGGTTTACACCTACACCCTGCCAGCGCGTCAGGTGGCGAACGGCGTGGTCGATGCCTTTGTACATACCGTTGAGCAGTACGTCACGTATCCGGTGAATGCCAAAATTCAGGATCGCTTCGCGGAAGGCATTCTGCTGACGCTCGTCGAAGAGGGTCCGAAAGCGCTGAAAGAGCCGGAAAACTACGACGTTCGCGCCAACGTGATGTGGGCGGCTACACAGGCGCTGAATGGCCTGATCGGCGCTGGCGTGCCGCAGGACTGGGCAACCCATATGCTGGGCCACGAGCTGACGGCGATGCACGGTCTGGATCATGCGCAGACGCTGGCCGTTGTGCTGCCTGCACTGTGGAACGAAAAACGCGACACCAAACGCGCCAAACTGCTGCAGTACGCTGAGCGCGTGTGGAACATTACCGAGGGTTCTGACGACGCGCGCATTGATGCTGCCATCGAAGCGACCCGCAGCTTCTTTGAAGGTCTGGGCGTGCCAACACGTCTGTCTGGCTACGGCCTCGACGGCAGCTCCATCCCAGCCCTGCTGGCGAAACTCGAAGAGCACGGCATGACCCATCTGGGCGAGCACGGCGACATCACGCTGGACGTCAGCCGTCGTATTTACGAGGCGGCACGCTAAGCGTTTTTGTCCCCCCGACTTTCGTTTTTTGACATTTCGTCCAGACTTAATGCACACCCCATCGCCGGAGTCTCCCTCCGGCGATGCGCACCTGAAGGAGGAAAAATGGCAAACCAAACCGTAATCAAGCTGCAGGACGGCAACGTGATGCCCCAGTTGGGGCTAGGTGTATGGAAAGCCGGTAACGACGAGGTCGTCTCCGCCATTCATAAAGCCCTGGAAGTCGGCTACCGGTCGATTGACACCGCCGCCGCGTACAAAAACGAGGACGGCGTAGGTACCGCACTGGCCAGCGCCGGTGTCCCTCGCGATGAGTTGTTCATCACCACGAAACTGTGGAATGACGATCAAAAGCGTCCCCGCGAAGCCCTGCAGGAGAGCCTGGAGAAACTCCAGCTCGATTTCGTCGACCTGTATCTGATGCACTGGCCGGTTCCGGCCATCGACCATTACGTTGATGCCTGGAAAGGGATGATTGAATTGCAGAAAGAGGGGCTGGTGAAAAGTATCGGCGTCTGTAACTTCCAGGTTCATCACCTGCAGCGGCTGATTGACGAGACGGGCGTCGCGCCCGTCATTAACCAGATCGAGCTGCACCCGCTGCTGCAGCAGCGGCAGCTTCATGCCTGGAACGCCACGCATAAAATCCAGACCGAGTCCTGGAGTCCGCTGGCGCAGGGTGGCCAGGGCGTGTTCGATCAAAAAATTATCCGCGAACTGGCGGATAAATACGGCAAAAGCCCGGCGCAAATCGTCATTCGCTGGCATCTGGACAACGGCCTGGTGGTGATCCCGAAATCGGTCACGCCATCGCGCATCGCCGAGAACTTCGACGTCTGGGATTTCCGGCTGGACAAAGATGAGCTGGGCGAGATTGCGAAGCTGGATAAGGGCAAGCGTTTAGGGCCGGACCCGGATCAGTTTGGCGGATAATACTTAAAACGAGCCCGGTCTTCCGCCGGGCTCGTTTTAATTTATAAACCGGACTGACATCTCGCTTCTCCGGGAAGATCAGGTAATGTGCAAATAACGTTGTACGCTTTCCCTTCCAGTTTATGTGGCCCACCGAGACCGCCGCCTACTTCTGCACCATATTCCTTTCCGTTGACGCTTATCTGGAGCGGGGTGTGATAAATCCAGTCCATCGGACCTATTGGCAGAAAAAAGATCCACTCATGCTGGCTCTGAAAAGCAAAACGACCGTTGTCGTCAGAAAGCGTTTGCTCCCTCTCTAATGTTATTTTAGCGCCCGGGACTGGCTTACCTGCGCTGTCGATTAGACGTCCTTCCACTTCTGGCTGTGTCTGGCGGTGCATTACACAACCGCATAACGTAAGGCCAATCAGCATCGCTCCTGTTAACTTCCTAATTTTCATTTTGGGCCTCCTACCCTTATGCAGAAAAAAGCCGGGTGGCGGCTGCGCCTTACCCGGCCTACGCGCTGACCTGTAGGCCCGGTAAGCGCTAGCGCCACCGGGCTTTGTTACAGGTTTAACCGATCTTACGTTTTACGTTCTTCTTCATTCCCGCTCCACCGTTCGAACGCTGATGCACAATCGGCGTGTGCTTGGTCAGCGCCGGGCGCGTATTGCGGTTCTGGCGACGCGCTTCGCGCATCTCCTCCAGCGTCGGGGCCGGTACCAGACAGTCGCGGCGCGAGCCGATCAGGTGTTTTTTACCCATCTCTTCCAGCGCCTGGCGGATCAGCGGCCAGTTTTTCGGATCGTGGTAACGCAGCAGCGCCTTGTGCAGACGACGCTGTTTATCCCCTTTCGGCACCACCACCTCTTCACTCTTGTAGCCAATCTTACTCAGCGGGTTCTTGCCGGTGTAATACATGGTCGTCGAGTTGGCGAGCGGTGACGGATAGAAGTTCTGCACCTGATCCAGGCGGAAGCGGCGCTGCTTCAGCCACAGCGCCAGGTTGACCATATCCTCATCACGCGTGCCCGGGTGCGCGGAGATGAAGTACGGGATCAGATACTGCTCTTTGCCCGCCTGCTTCGAGTAGGTGTCAAACAGCTCTTTAAAGCGGTCATAGCTGCCCATGCCCGGCTTCATCATCTTCGACAGCGGGCCTTCTTCGGTATGCTCTGGCGCAATCTTCAGATAGCCGCCGACGTGGTGCGTCGCCAGCTCTTTGATGTAGCGCGGATCTTCCACGGCAATGTCATAACGTACCCCGGACGCGATGAGGATCTTCTTGATGCCCTTCAGATCGCGCGCGCGTCGGTAGAGGTTAATCGTTGGCTCGTGGTTGGTATCCATGTGCTCGCAAATGCTCGGATAGACGCAGGAGAGACGGCGGCAGGTTTGCTCCGCGCGCGGCGACTTGCAGCGCAGCATATACATGTTCGCGGTTGGACCGCCAAGATCGGAAATCACGCCGGTAAAGCCCGGTACGGTGTCGCGAATGGCTTCGATCTCGTTGATGATCGACTCTTCCGAACGGCTCTGAATGATGCGCCCCTCGTGCTCGGTAATGGAGCAGAAGGAGCACCCGCCGAAGCAGCCGCGCATGATGTTGATCGAGAAGCGGATCATCTCATACGCCGGGATACGGGCGTTGCCGTACGCCGGGTGCGGCACGCGCTTGTACGGCAGCGCAAAGACGCTGTCCATCTCTTCGGTGGAGAGCGGGATGGCCGGCGGGTTGATCCAGATAAAGCGCTCGCCGTGCTTCTGCATCAGCGCGCGGGCGCAGCCCGGGTTGGTTTCATGGTGCAGAATACGGGACGCATGGGCGTAGAGCACCTTGTCGGCTTTCACCTTCTCATAGGACGGCAGCAGCACGTAGGTCTTTTCCCACGGCTTCGGGCGCGGCGGCTGCACGACGATAGCCTTCGCTTCCGCTTTCTTTGGTTCTACCGGTTTGTTATCCGCACACGGCAGATCGTCGCCATACGGATGTGGGATCGGGTCTATTTTGCCCGGCATATCGATGATGCGGGAATCCACGCCGCGCCAGCCCGGCAGCGCCTCTTTTACCATGATCGCGGTATTGCGCACGTCGCGGATGCTGCTCACCGGCTCGCCCTGCGACAGACGGTGCGCCACTTCCACCAGCGGACGCTCGCCGTTTCCGTAAATCAGCATGTCGGCTTTGGAATCTACCAGCACCGAGCGGCGCACGGTATCAGACCAGTAATCGTAGTGCGCGGTACGGCGCAGGCTCGCTTCGATGCCGCCCAGGATCACCGGGACGTCTTTCCAGGCTTCTTTGCAGCGCTGGGTATAGACCAGGGTCGCGCGATCCGGACGTTTGCCCGCCACGTTATCCGGCGTGTAGGCGTCGTCATGGCGCAGCTTACGGTCGGCGGTATAGCGGTTGATCATCGAGTCCATGTTACCTGCGGTCACGCCGAAGAACAGGTTGGGTTTACCCAGACGCATAAAGTCGTCTTTGCTGTTCCAGTCAGGCTGGGAGATGATCCCCACGCGGAAGCCCTGCGCTTCAAGCATACGGCCACAGATGGCCATGCCGAAGCTCGGGTGGTCAACATAGGCATCGCCCGTGACCAGAATGATGTCGCAGCTGTCCCAGCCCAGTTGGTCCATCTCTTCCCGGGACATCGGCAGGAACGGCGCCGGTCCAAAGCAGGCCGCCCAGTACTGGGGCCAGGAGAAGAGGTCACGATCCGGCTGGATCAGGGAAATTGCGCTCATAATGCTTCCGAAGAAAAAATAGACAAAAGGGCGGGGATTATACGCTGGATCATTGTGGGAAATGAAGGGGTATTTATTGCCCGGTGGCGCTACGCTTACCGGGCCTGAGGGGCTGTAGGTCGGGTAAGGCGAAGCCGCCACCCGACTCGTTTTACGGCGCCGGGTTGACCAGCATTTGTCCCACCGAACCCCTGTCCATCATCTCCAGCGTCTGGCTGTGGAACAGGAACGGGAAGTGCGGCCACGAAGGCTGGCCGTAATAGACCAACAGTTCCACCTGGCCGTCCACCCAGACGGTATCTTTCCAGCCGCGATCTTCCGGGAACGGCATCGCGCCGTTGACGTTGCGGATCAGGAACGACACTCCTTCAATATGGAACGACTGCGGCATATCTGAACGCACCGTCCAGCGCTCCCAGGTGCCCTGCTGCGCGGTGATGTCAATGCGGTTGACGTCCCACAGCGCGCCGTTGATGCCCGGGTCGTCGCCCAGGCTGATATCGCGGCTGCGCACCGGCGAGCCGCTCATGATCTCCTGCGGCAGCAGACGCATGGGCAGGCTATCGGTCACCAGCGGCAGCAGGCCGGTTGGGCGCAGGGTCAGCACCAGGGTCGAGACCAGAATGCTCGACGGTTCAAAGAACCCGCGAATGCGGTCGACAATGCTGGCCGCTTCACCGCAGGTGACAGACACTTCATCCCCGTTGGTCATATCAATGAGAATTTCGCGACGCTCACCCGGCGCGAGCGCCAACTGTTTGACGGACACCGGCGCCGGTAAAAAGCCCTGATCGCCGGAGATCACGTGCAGCGGACGGCCATCGCTCATCTGCAGCTGATAGCGGCGCGAGTTAGACGCGTTGAGCAGGCGCAGGCGCACCCAGCCACGGGACACTTCGACATACGGGCTCTGCGCGCCGTTAACCAGCAGCGTATCGCCGACGAAACCACCGCTGCCCGGCTCGCTGTATTCCGGCGTGCCGAAATTATCCAGACGTTTGTCCTGGATGATAATCGGGAAGTCATCCACACCGTAGTGGTTCGGGATCGGCAGGGATTTGCTGACTTCATCTTCCACCAGCCACATGCCGGCCAGGCCGTTATAGACCTGCTGCGCCGTGCGGTTAGGCGTGTTGGCGTGATACCACAGGGTTGCCGCACTCTGGCGAATCGGCAGAACGGGCGCCCAGTCGGCACTGGGTGACATCATGCGCGCCGCGCCGCCAATCAGCGGGCCAGGCACCTGCAGGCCGCTGATGGTCATGGCGACATTTTCAGGGGTACGGTTACTGTAGATGAGCTTAACGTCATCGCCATTCCACACGCGTATGGTCGGCCCAAGGTAACGTCCGTTAATGCCCCAGACCGGCGCACGCGTCCCCTGGGTAAAGGACCAGTGGCTGCGCTGCAGCGTCAGGAAAAGCGGCTGACCGCGACGGGATTCAATGAGTGGCGGAATAGGCAGCGGCTGTTGCTGCCCGGCGGCGCTGGCTGTCAGCGGCATCGCACCCGCACAAAGGGCGATCCCCGAAGCCTGAATAAACTGACGCCGACTGAGTGACATATAAGCTCCATCTGAAACGACTAACAACGCGGGAATTCGTTTTCCCTTCAACGCCGGATTAAATCTTACCGGCGGCTTCTCTCTCTGCGACTTCTTTGTCGAGCAGCGCAATATGCTCAGCCATCAGATCACGGCAGTGCGCAGCCAGCTCGCGCACCTGATCTTTACCGTATTTGCTGGTATCGACGGGTGGCAGCATTTCGACAATCACCAGCCCGTTATTCAGGCGGTTAAGATTAATCTTATTCGAAGTATTGGAAACGCACACAGGAATAATTGGAACACCTGCCGCAATTGCGGCATGAAACGCACCGGTTTTAAACGGCAGCAGGCCGCGGCCGCGGCTACGCGTCCCTTCCGGGAACATCCAGATTGAGATCCGACGCTTTTTAAAATGATTCACCACTTCCGCAATGGTGCTGTGCGCTTTTGCACGGTTATTACGGTCAATCAGCAGGTTACCGGTAAGCCAGTACAGCTGACCAAAAAACGGGATCCACAGCAGGCTTTTTTTGCCCACCGTCACGGTCGGTGGAAGCACGATATTAGAGGCCGTCACCATATCGTAGTTGTTCTGATGGTTGGCGATATAGATGGCGTTACCGAAATTCTCCGCCCCTTCCGGCAGACGTTTTTCAACCTTCAGACCAAACAGCGGCGCAAGGCGCCCGAACATATGGCCAAAAGTGGCGACATGCTTCGGATTACGCGGGCTGAACAGGCAATAAATAGAGCCGAAAATACAGACCAGAATGCAGTAGATAACGGTAAGAATAAGACGAACAATATATAGCATAGCGACCTCTGAAGCCCTAACAGCTGACAATTATACTTCACCTGTGGCCAGGTAAGGACTTTATTACGAGCGCGTATTGTTAATCGCAACGCACGAATTAACAACGATTTTACGGGAAATTTTATTGAAATTCCCCCTCCGGACAGAGGGGGATATCACGACATTACTCTTCGCTGTCACCCGCAGCGCTGCGTGCAGGAGAGTCAATCTCCACGCGATCGATACGCTGCAGACCGCGCATCAGCGAGCCGCGGCGACCGCGCTCACCCACCACCTTCTGCAGCTCTTCCGGACGAAGCTTGATTTTGCGCTTGCCGACGTGAATGGTCAGGGTGCTCTGCGGCGGCAGCAGGAAGAGGTGCGCCAGGCCATCTTCGCCTTTCGCGGCCTCCGCCGACGGGATGTTGATGATCTTGTTGCCCTTGCCTTTTGACAGCTCAGGCAGATCGCTGACCGGGAACATAAGCATGCGTCCGGCGGTGGTGATCGCCAGCAGCATGTCGCTTTCGTTCTCGATCACCAGCGGTGCCATCACGTGAGCGTTGTCCGGCAGGCTAATCAGCGCCTTACCGGCACGGTTGCGGGAAACCAGATCGTTGAAGGTACAGATAAAGCCGTAGCCTGCATCAGACGCCAGCAGCAGCTTCTGGTCATCGGCTTCCATCAGCATATGGTCAACCGTCGCGCCCGGCGGCAGCGTTAGCTTACCAGTAAGCGGCTCGCCCTGCCCACGCGCGGAAGGCAGCGTGATCGGGTCAATGGCGTAGCTGCGGCCGGTGGAGTCGATAAACGCCACCGGCTGGTTGCTCTTGCCTTTCACCGCCGCTTTGAAGCTGTCGCCCGCTTTGTAGCTGAGCCCCGGCGCGTCGATATCGTGGCCTTTGGCGCTGCGCACCCAGCCGCTCTGCGACAGGACAATGGTCACCGGCTCGGACGGCTGCATGTCGTGCTCGTTCATCGCCTTCGCTTCTTCGCGCTCGTGCAGCGGAGAACGACGGTCGTCGCCAAACGCGTCGGCATCGGCCTGCAGCTCTTTCTTCAGCAGGGTGTTCATCTTGCGTTCGGACGCGAGGATCGCCTGCAGCTGATCGCGCTCTTTTTCCAGCTCGTTCTGCTCGCCGCGGATCTTCATCTCTTCCAGTTTGGCGAGATGGCGCAGCTTCAGTTCAAGGATCGCTTCGGCCTGGGTTTCGCTGATGCCAAAGCGCGACATCAGGGCGGGCTTCGGCTCGTCCTCGGTACGGATGATCTCAATCACCTCGTCGATATTGAGGAACGCCACCAGCAAACCTTCGAGGATATGCAGGCGCTTAAGCACTTTCTCGAGACGATGGTTCAGACGACGGCGTACCGTATCGCGGCGGAATGTCAGCCATTCGGTGAGGATCTCCAGCAGGTTTTTCACCGCCGGGCGTCCGTCGAGGCCGATCATGTTCAGGTTGATGCGATAGCTTTTTTCCAGATCGGTGGTGGCAAACAGGTGGTTCATCACCTGCTCCATGTCCACACGGTTGGAGCGCGGCACGATCACCAGACGGGTCGGGTTCTCGTGGTCCGATTCGTCGCGCAGGTCGTCGACCATCGGCAGCTTTTTATTGCGCATCTGGGAGGCGATCTGCTCCAGCACTTTGGCACCGGAAACCTGATGCGGCAGCGCGGTGATGACCACGGCGCCGTCTTCTTTATTCCACACCGCACGCATGCGTACGGAGCCGCGACCGTTCTGGTAGATTTTGCGGATTTCCGCGCGCGAGGTGATGATTTCGGCTTCGGTCGGGAAATCCGGACCCTGCACGATATCCAGCAGATCGTCGAGCGAGGCTTTCGGCTGCTCAATCAGGGTGATGGCGGCTTTCGCCACTTCACGCAGGTTGTGCGGCGGAATGTCCGTCGCCATGCCGACCGCAATCCCGGTGGTGCCATTCAGCAGGATGTTCGGCAGACGCGCAGGCAGCATCTTCGGCTCCTGCAGCGTACCGTCGAAGTTCGGTACCCAGTCAACGGTCCCCTGCCCCAGCTCGCCCAGCAGCACTTCGGCATATTTAGAGAGGCGGGATTCGGTATAACGCATCGCCGCGAAGGATTTCGGATCGTCCGGCGCACCCCAGTTCCCCTGACCATCCACCAGCGGGTAGCGGTAAGAGAACGGCTGGGCCATCAGCACCATCGCTTCATAACAGGCGCTGTCGCCGTGCGGATGGTATTTACCCAGTACGTCACCGACGGTACGGGCGGATTTCTTGAACTTGGCGGTGGCGTTCAGCCCCAGTTCGGACATCGCATACACGATGCGGCGCTGAACGGGCTTCAGGCCATCCCCGATAAACGGCAACGCCCTGTCCATGATGACGTACATGGAGTAGTTCAGGTAGGCGTTTTCCGTGAATTCATGTAGCGCGAGGCGCTCTGCCATATCGCTCATTACGTGTGATTCCTCAACTCAGAAACCGAAGGGTTTCAGGCAATATTGCCGCAGATACTACCCTATCTGACGAGTTGAGTCACAAAGAAAAAGGGCCGCTTATGCGGCCCTTTCCGGGTTATTTGTTCAGCTTAATGACCTGCTTCACGTCGATTTCAAAATCGTTCCACTCTTTATCGACCTTGCCCTGGATTTCCACTTTATCCTGAGGGCTGACGGTCACGCCGTTCCAGCGCTTGTGGTCAATTTCCACGTTCACCGTGCCGGTCTCATCGCGGAAGGTGTAGCGGTCATCGGACAGGCGCTGGGTGATGTTCCCGCGCAGCTTCACCCAGCTGTCGTCCCTCATCTCTTTGACCTTCACCGCGGTGGTAAGGTTGGCGTCGTTATCGACAAAACCGCCTGCCTGCGTTTGGGTCTGGGTCTGTGCGGCAGACGGGCCGTTAAATCCGCCCTGCGCGGCAAAAACGGGGGCAGTGGTCATCATCATGATGGCGGCAATAGCAGCGAATTTTTTCATATTAACTCTCCCTTTAATCTGGTTTCGCAGTCCATTAAACAGGGTAATCCTTAACAACTTCTTAAGGGAAAAATTTATTTATTATCGCTGTACAGCAGGCGCTTACAGAGGGTTTACTGACGACATCAAGGAGGGAATATGCGCATTTTACTGGTAGAAGACGACACGTTAATCGGCGACGGTATCAGGGCGGGTTTAAGCAAAATGGGCTTTAGCGTGGACTGGTTTACCGACGGTAAAACCGGTCAGGCCGCGCTCGCGTCTGCGCCCTACGATGCCGTGGTGCTGGATCTGACGCTGCCGGAAATCGACGGTCTGGACATCCTGCGCGCGTGGCGCGAAAGCGGGCGCAGCGAGCCGGTATTGATCCTGACCGCGCGGGATGCGCTTAACCAGCGCGTGGAAGGACTGCGTCTTGGCGCGGATGATTATCTCTGCAAGCCGTTCGCGCTGATTGAAGTGGGTGCCCGCCTTGAGGCGCTGGTCCGCCGCAGCCACGGCCAGACGCATAGCGAACTACGCCACGGCAAGGTTACGCTCGATCCGACCCGACTCTTCGCCACGCTGGACGGTGAACCGCTGACGCTGAAGCCGAAAGAGTTCGCGCTGCTGGAACTGCTGATGCGTAATGCAGGCCGCGTGCTCCCTCGCAAGACGATTGAGGAAAAACTGTATACCTGGGATGACGACGTCTCCAGCAACGCGGTAGAAGTCCACGTTCATCACCTGCGCCGCAAGCTTGGCAGCGAGTTTATCCGCACCGTGCACGGCATCGGCTATACCCTGGGTGACGCATGAAGCTGACGCAACGCCTGAGCCTGAAGCTGCGCCTGACGCTCCTCTTTTTAGCGCTCTCCCTGATGGCATGGTTTGCCGCCAGCCTGGTGGCCTGGCAGCAGACCACCCATAAGCTGGATAAGCTCTTCGACACGCAGCAGATGCTGTTTGCCAAACGGCTGCTGACGATGGATCTTGACGAGATCCGCGCCCCCGAACGGATGCGCGAGATCCCGAAAAAAGTGAAGCATGGCCGTCTCGATGACGACGCACTGGCTTTCGCCATTTACGCCGTCGACGGCAAAATGCTGCTGAACGACGGCGAGAACGGGCGCGATATTCCGTACCACTATCGCCGCGACGGATTTGCTAACGGGCAGCTCCAGGACGACAACGACGAATGGCGTTTCCTGTGGCTGACCTCACCCGACGGGAAGTACCGCGTGGTGGTCGGTCAGGAGTGGGAGTACCGCCAGGATATGGCGCTGGACGTGGTCAGCTCGCAGCTCACGCCCTGGCTGGTAGCGCTGCCCGTGATGCTGCTCTTGCTGATTCTCCTCCTGAGCCGGGAGCTGAGGCCGCTGAAAAAGCTGGCGCAAACCCTGCGCTCCCGCTCGCCGGATGCGACCGAGGCGCTTGTGCTTCAGGGCGTCCCCACGGAAGTGCGCCCCCTGCTCGACTCGCTGAATCACCTCTTCGCGCGTACCCAGGAGATGATGACACGCGAGCGCCGATTTACGTCCGACGCGGCCCACGAGCTGCGCAGCCCGCTGGCGGCCCTGAAGGTGCAAACTGACGTGGCGCAGCTCTCGCAGGACGATCCGCAGGCGCGGGAAAGAGCGCTGGCGCAGCTGCATGCGGGAATCGACCGCGCTTCCCGGCTGGTGGACCAACTCCTCACGCTGTCGCGTCTGGACTCGCTGGATAACCTGGACGATGTCGAACCGATAACGCTTGCCGATTTACTGCAGTCGGCGGTGCTGGATATCTGGCATCCGGCGCAGCAGGCAGGGATTGATATTCGCCTCAACAACCATGCCCCGCAGGTCAAGCGTCAGGGACAGCCCCTGCTGCTCAGCCTGCTGGTGCGCAACCTGCTGGACAATGCCATCCGCTACAGTCCGCGCGGCAGCGTGGTGGACGTTACGCTGGACGCGCGTAGCTTTAGCGTGCGCGACAACGGTCCTGGCGTTGACCCCGAGGTGCTGGCGCGCATCGGCGAGCGTTTTTATCGTCCACCGGGCCAGAACGCCACGGGCAGCGGGCTGGGACTCTCTATCGTCAGACGCATTGCCGCGCTGCACGGAATGCGCGTCTCGCTGAGCAATGCGGCGGAAGGCGGCTTTGAGGTGAAGATCAGCTGGTAACGGATTATTGCATCTCCAGCAAAAGACTTTGCACATTTTGCTCATTTTTCCGCTCCGTCCTCGCGCGTAGAATACCCGGCATACTCTCATCACCGAGGACAAAAAATGAGCAACATTCTGATTATTAACGGTGCAAAAGAATTTGCGCACTCTAAAGGCCAGTTGAATGACACCCTGACCGAGGTCGCGGATGGTTTCCTGCGCGACGCCGGGCATGATGTTAAGGTCGTGCGTGCAGACAGTAACTACGACGTGAAGGCCGAAGTGCAGAACTTCCTGTGGGCTGACGTGGTGATCTGGCAGATGCCAGGCTGGTGGATGGGCGCGCCGTGGACCGTGAAAAAATATATGGACGACGTGTTCACGGAAGGTCATGGCTCTCTGTATGCCAGCGATGGCCGCACCCGCTCTGACGCATCCAAAAAATACGGTTCAGGCGGCCTGATTCAGGGCAAAAAATATATGCTGTCACTGACCTGGAACGCACCGCTGGAAGCCTTCACCGAGAAAGATCAGTTCTTCGAAGGCGTGGGTGTAGACGGCGCGTACCTGCCGTTCCACAAGGCGAATCAGTTCCTGGGCATGGATCCGCTGCCGACCTTTATCGTCAACGACGTGATTAAAATGCCTGATGTCCCGAGCTATATCGCAGAATATCGCAAGCATCTCGCGAAAATTTTTGCTTAACTGGTAGCCTGGAATTAAAGGAGTAGTAAACATGCTTACCGTTATCGCAGAAATCCGTACTCGTCCAGGTCAACATCACCGCCAGGCGGTGCTGGATCAGTTCGCGAAAATTATCCCGACCGTACTGAAAGAAGAAGGCTGCCACGGCTACGCGCCGATGGTGGATGCCGCCACTGATGCCAGCTTCCAGGCGACCGCGCCGGACTCGATCATCATGGTTGAGCAGTGGGAAACCGTCGCGCATCTTGAAGCGCATCTGCAGACCGCGCACATGAAAGCGTGGAGCGACGCGGTGAAGGGCGACGTGCTGGAAACCCACATCCGCATCCTGGAGCAAGGGGTTTAAGTTCGTGGAATTTGCCGGGTGGCACTGCGTTTACCCGGCCTACAAAACCTGAACCGTAGGCCCGGTAAGCGCTAGCGCCACCGGGCTTTGTTGTTTTTAGCTGCTTTTCTTCCCCGGTTTTAACCCACGATGGAGCTCGTTGATGCGCTTCATGGACTTGATGGTGCGCTGCGGCTCGGTAGAAGCGACCGACAAAATGATCATCTCCAGACAGAGCAGCACCGTGCCATGGAGCGGGATTTTGCCCTTTTCGCCACCGCGCGGAACGTGGATCACCACGCTGGCCTCCTTACTGAAACGCGAATCAAGGGCGTTAGTCAGCAGGATGGTGGGAATGCCCAGACGTTTTGCTTCACGCAGGGTGGTTTGCCCCTCCCGGTGCGCGGATTTCTGCGCCATCATCACCAGCACGTCGCCGCGCTGAAGCGCAATCAGCTGTTCAGCAAGCCCGATCCCGGTACGGTTGAGCGGCGTGGCGGGTAACCCCATACGGCTGAACAGCCTGGCGGTGTACTCGGCCAGAATGCCCGAGGCGCCAATGCCAAATATGGCGACCTGTCTTGCCTGTGCCAGCAGTGAGACCGCCTGCGCCATCGCGTAGCGGTTGTGGGGCTCGGATAACACCTCGCAGGTGTGCTGATGTCCCTCCAGCACGAAATCAATGCTCGCGTTGACGTCGCTGGCGAGCGTGTTCACCGTGGTGGACATCTTCTCGCTGGAGGTGACCACCGGGCCAAACCACTGCTCCAGCGTCTGCTTGAGATCGCGCAGCCCGGCGAAACCCAGCGCCTGTATGGCGCGGACCACCGTGGCATCCGAGGTTTTCACTACGGCAGCAATCTCCATGGCGGTTTGCTCCATCACCGCCTCGCGGTTGTCATGGATATAGCGTGCAACCTGCAGCAGACGCGGCGTCAGCTGATGCGCCCGCGCCCGAAAGCGGTCGCCATAGACATCCACGCGCCCTTTCTCTTTGCGGATCACCGTGATGCCTCCGGCAGCGGACGCCCGGCAATCTGCGACTGCACCTGCGCGGCCATCAGCCCTAATGACGCGAACGAATTCGAGATCGCCTCTTCACGCGAGATCAGCACGTAGTGCCCGGTTCGGCAGGCAGTCAGGAACTGACACCAGCCCGGCATGACAGCCTCCATTGCCGCCAGCTCGTCCTGCGGTTTACCGCCCGTATCCCCGCGCCAGGTCGCGAAGACGAAATCGGCATCCAGCTCCGGCAGGCGCTCGGCGCTGACGTCGATGCGCCCCCCTTCCGGGATGGCCTCAATCAGTGGCGGGAATTTGAATCCGGCGTCGCGCAGAACGCGGCCCAGCGAGTGGTAGCTGTGCATGGCGTTGATTTTCCCCTGATTAGCCTGAATCACCGACACGGTGATTTTGCGCGTGTCGATGGTCGCCTTCAGCGCCTTGATTTGTTCCTGATAGCGGCGTTCCAGAATGTTTAGCCTTGCCTGCGTGCCCGTGAGCTGCGCCAGCTTGCGGTAGATTTCCGGCGCGCCGCCGTCGAGATGATCGATGCTCACCGTCGGGGCAATTTTCGCCAGCTGTTCCACCGGGGTGTTGCGGGTCGGCTCGGTAACGATCAGGTCAGGTTTTGCGGCGGCGATGGCTTCGATGTCGATATCCGCCGTGCCGATAAATTTGATATCGGAATTATCGAAGTCGACGCCGGTCAACATGCCGCTGGAGCGCAGAAAATGGCTGCCGTCCGGCCGCGTGCGGCCATGGCTCGCCACCGGCGGCACGCCAAGCTCAATCAGCGGAATGGTGATATCCAGATCGTGTAAGGAAACAATCCGCTTCGGATGAACCGGCACAACCACCTTGCGTCCCAGATCGTCGGTAAATACCTGCGTCGGCTCCGCCGCGCTCACCGCGAACCCCACCAGCAACAGCATCGAAAACAGTACGCGCATCATAGTCCCCTAAAATCTGTCCCGACGCTGCCAGAGCAGCAGCAGGAAAAACGGTCCGCCAATCAATGAAATCACAATTCCCGCCGGCAGCTGCAGCGGGAGGAATGCCAGACGTCCGACGTTATCCGCCAGCAGCACCAGCAGCGCCCCCAGCACGGCGCTTCCCGTCAGGAGCGCGGTTTGCCCGCCGCGCAGCAGCAGGCGCGCCATGTGCGGGGCAATCAGCCCCACGAAGCCAATGCTGCCCACGCAGGAGACGCAGGCCGCCGTTAGCACCACCGGAGCGAGAACCCGCAGCAGCGCCAGCCGGGTTGTGCGCACGCCAAGGCCCGTAGCGGCCTGATTGCCGAGCAACGCCACGTCCGCGGCCCGGGCGGTAAACAGCAGCAGCGCAAACGCGGGGGCGGCCCAGAGTGCGGCCAGGCCTACCAGCGTCCAGTTTGCCGCATGCAGGCTTCCCGCCAGCCACAGCATCGCCGTCTGCACGTCACGCACGTCGGCGGTGGTCATAAAGACGCCCATCGCCGCGGCAAACGCCCACGACACGCCGATGCCGATCAGGATGAACCGCGGGCGCGAGATATCGCGCGCCAGGACGATCACCAGCAGCGCGGTGAGCAGCCCACCGGCCATGCCGACCAGCGGACGCCAGGCCAGGCTCAGTGCCGGGAACTGAAAAATCAGCAGCAGTACCGCCGCGCTACAGCCCTCCTTCACGCCGATAAGCCCCGGGTCAGCCAGACCGTTGCGGGTGATGGACTGCATCGCCGCCCCCGCCATGCCGAGCATCGCGCCGCACAGCACCGCCATCAGCAGGCGCGGCAGACGGATATCCATCACGACGTAGCGCGTCTCCGCCGTCAGACTTTCAGGCGAAAACAGCGCACGCCCGATGACGGAGGTTGGAATGGGCAGAGAACCGTGCGTCAGGCCAAAGCCCAGCAGGCTTAGCGCCGCCAGCGCGAAAAGCGACAGGTACGCCAGCGCTTTCGGGCGAATCAGCGCCGACAGGTGGCCAACGCGGATCGCGCGGAGTCCGGCCCGGTTCATTTGAACATCCTCGACGCCATAAAGATGAACACGGGCGCGCCGACCAGGGCCGTCATGATGCCGGTTGCCAGCTCCCAGGGGGTAAACAGCGTGCGGGCAGCGATATCCGCCAGCAGCAACACCAGCGCACCGCACAGGGCCGACAGCGGCACCATCACGCGCAAATCGACCGACACCAGACGGCGGATGAGCTGCGGCACCACAAGGCCGATAAAGCCAATCGGTCCGGCGAGGGAGACGGCCGCGCCGCAGAGCAGCGCGATGGCCAGCAGGGCAAGGAGGCGGGTTTTCCTCAGCGACACGCCAAGCCCCTGCGCCATTCTGTCGCCCAGCGCCAGCATGTTGAGCGAGGGCGATAGCCCGATAGCAAGAATACAACCGGCTGCTGCAGCCCACAGGGCACTCTGGAGCATCTGCGCGTTGACTCCGGCGATATCACCTGCCAGCCAGGTGCGCAGAGAGAGCAGCGTCTGTTCATCCAGGATTAACACCGCGGCGGTAATCGACGAGGCAAACGCCGACATCGCCACGCCACACAGGGTGACCTTCATCGGCGTGAGCCCGATGCGACCGGTCGAGGAGAACATCAGCACCAGCAGAAACAGCGCGGCGGCACCGACGGCGGCAATCAGCGGGCGACCAAACGGCAGCGAAAGCCCAAGCGCGCTGGCGATCACCACCGCCAGCGCTGCCCCGGCGTTGAGCCCCAGAATATGCGGCTCGCCGAGCGGGTTGCGGATCACGGACTGCAGCAGCACGCCCGCCACGCCGAGCGCGGCGCCTGTCACCATTGCGGCGCAGAGGCGCAGCAGCCGTAGTCTGATGATGATGTTATGGTCGAAATTGCGCGGATCGAAGTGAACGAATGCCTCGACTACCGTTCGGGGAGAGATAAACCGCGGCCCGATGCCAAGATGCACAATCGCGCCCAGCGCCAGCAGTAATGTAAAAATCAGGAAGGCGAGAGAAGCGCGCATCATGGCTGTTCAAGGCTCTGGCGAAACGGCATAAAGAACGGTTTGCCGGTCAAGGGGTTGATGGACATATGCACGTCCACATCAAACACCGCTTTGATCAACTCCGGCGTGCAAGCGTCGCCTTCATGTAACACCCCCTCGACTTTTCCCTGGCGTAAAAAGACCAGGGAATCACCGTAGTTCACGGCAAAGTTGAGATCGTGCAGCACCACCACGACGGTACGCCCGTGCTCACGCGTCAGCGTATGCAGAAGCTCGAGGATCTCCACCTGATAGCGAAGATCGAGGTACGTCGTCGGCTCGTCAAGCAGGATATACGGCGTTTGCTGCGCCAGCGCCATGGCGATCCAGCAGCGCTGACGCTGGCCGCCGGATAAGCTTTCCACTGGCATATGGGCAAACTCTGCCGTGCCGGTCAGTCGAAGGGCCTCTTCCACCGCCCGCTCGTCCTCGTCGCTCCACTGACGCATAACGTTTTGCCAGGGAAAACGCCCGCGCGAGACCAGTTCAAAAACGGTTAACCCTTCCGGCAGCAGCGGCGACTGCGGGAGAATGCCAAGCTGACGGGCGACCGCTTTGGTGGGCTGCTCATGAATGGCTTTACCGTCCAGCAGCGCGGTTCCCCCAAGCGGCTGCAGCAGCCGCGCGATAGTGCTCAACAGCGTGGATTTTCCACAGCCGTTCGCCCCGACCAGCACCGTCATTTTCTGCTGAGGGATCGCAAGGGAGATATCATCAACGATGATTTTTTTCTGATAGCCCGCAGAGAGGTTCTCCAGAACCAGACCCGGTTTGTGTGTGTTGTGAGCCACGTGAACGCCAACGTAATGAAAAACCAACAAATAAAAATAAAACTCATTCTCTTTTGAGAGTTTGACGCCGCGCCATGTAGTAGTCAAGCGAAGAAACACCCTGAAAAAACCAGGGGTAAACCAGAGAAAAAATGAGTCCATCAAGGCTTTTAAAAACATTTATTTCAATGAGTTAAATATCAAACCGCTGCGCTTACGTACGCGGTTAACTGCTGTAGTTGATTTTTTCTTTTTTCCATTTACTACTACATTTCCGCATGATTGAATGATTCTCAATTACATGTCCGATGCCACTTCCGGCTAACGGACAGACCGTAAAGGGCAATGACTCACACAGTTTGCCGCGAACGCATTCGCGGGATATTTCGGGATAACAGATGTAATGGCTACGTTCACACCTTCACTCTCAGGGATAAAAGGGCGCGCGCTCTTTTCACTGCTGTTTATGGCGCCGCTGGCGCAGGCAACAGACACCACCGCAGCTAAAGACGGCGAAACGCTTACCGTCACCGCCGATCCAAATACTTCGGCGGAAGCCACCAACGGCTACCAGCCGCTGAACACCTCCACCGCAACGCTGACCAACATGCCGATGCTGGATATCCCGCAGGTGGTCAATACCGTCAGCGATAACGTGCTGGAGGATCAGCACGCCACCACGCTGGATGAAGCGCTCTATAACGTCAGCAACGTGGTGCAGACCAATACCCTGGGCGGTACGCAGGATGCCTTTGTGCGCCGCGGGTTTGGCGCGAACCGCGACGGCTCGATCATGACCAACGGCCTGCGCACCGTCCTGCCGCGCAGCTTTAACGCCGCCACCGAGCGCGTGGAGGTGCTGAAAGGCCCGGCCTCAACGCTGTATGGCATTCTCGATCCGGGCGGCCTGATTAACGTCGTCACCAAACGCCCTGAGAAGACCTTCGGCGGTTCCCTTTCCGCCACCTCTTCCAGCTTTGGCGGCGGCACCGGACAGGTCGATGTGACCGGCCCGATCGACGGCACGCGCCTGGCGTATCGCCTCACGGGTGAGTATCAGGACGAAGATTACTGGCGTAATTTTGGCAACGAACGCAGCACCTTTATCGCCCCGTCGCTCACCTGGTTCGGCGACGATGCCACCGTGACCGTGCTCTATTCGCATCGTGACTATAAAACGCCGTTCGATCGCGGTACGATCTTCGATCTCAACACTAAAAAAGCCGTTGATGTCGATCGCAAAACCCGCTTTGACGAGCCGTTTAACATCACTGACGGGCAGTCCGACCTCGCTCAGCTCAACGCGGAATATCGACTCAACAGCCAGTGGACCGCGAAGTTCGACTACAGCTACAGCCAGGACAAATACAGCGATAACCAGGCCCGCGTCATGGCCTACGATTCAAAAACCGGCAACCTGACCCGCCGCGTGGATGCGACCCAGGGCTCGACCCAACGCATGCACAGCACCCGCGCGGATCTGCAGGGGAATGTGGATATTGCGGGCTTTTACAATGAGATCCTGACTGGCGTGTCGTATGAGAATTACGATCTGTTGCGCACGGACATGATGCGCTGTAAAAACGTCAAGGATTTCAATATCTATCACCCGACGTATGGCAATCTCGGCAAATGCACCACCGTGTCGGCGTCCGACAGCGACCAGACGCTCAAGCAGGAAAGCTACTCTGCGTACGCGCAGGATGCCCTGTACCTGACCGATAAGTGGATCGCCGTCGCCGGGATGCGCTATCAGTATTACACCCAGTACGCGGGCAAAGGCCGTCCGTTCAACGTCAACACCGACAGCCGCGACGAACAGTGGACGCCAAAGCTGGGGCTGGTCTATAAGCTCACGCCAGCGGTCTCGCTGTTTGCCAACTACTCGCAAACGTTTATGCCGCAATCGTCCATTGCGAGCTACATCGGCGACCTGCCGCCGGAAACGTCGAATGCTTACGAAGTGGGCGCTAAGTTCGACCTGTTCGACGGGGTTACCGCCAATATCGCGCTGTTTGATATTCACAAACGCAACGTGCTGTACAACGAAAGCGTGGGGGGTGAAACCATCGCCAAAACGGCGGGCCGCGTGCGCTCCCAGGGCGTGGAGGTGGATCTTGCCGGATCGCTGACCGAGAACACCAATATCATCGCCAGCTACGGGTATACCGACGCGAAGGTGCTGGAAGACCCGGACTACGCGGGCAAACCGTTGCCGAACGTACCGCGCCATACCGGCTCACTGTTCCTGACCTACGACATTCATAATGCGTTTGCCGGGAATACCCTGACGCTGGGCGGCGGCGGGCACGGCGTGAGCCGTCGTTCCGCAACCAACGGTGCGGATTACTATCTGCCGGGCTATTTTGTGGCGGATGCATTTGCGGCGTATAAGATGAAGCTGCAGTATCCGGTGACGCTGCAGGTGAACGTGAAGAACCTGTTTGATAAGACGTACTACACCTCATCTATCGCCACCAACAATCTGGGTAACCAGATTGGCGACCCGCGCGAAGTGCAGTTTACGGTGAAAATGGAGTTTTGATGTCAGTGCGGGGTGTTCCCCTCACCCTAACCCTCTCCCCAAAGGGGCGAGGGGATCGATCGTAGGCCCGGTAAGCGCAGCGCGACCGGGCAAAAAAAAGCCCTGCATCGCAGGGCTTTTTCAGCATCAGGCCTCAATATCCGCCATATCGCCTTTCTCCTGCAGCCAGTTACGACGGTCTTCCGAACGTTTCTTGGCAAGGAGCATATCCATCATAGCGTTGGTCTGCTGTTCGTCTTCGTCGCTGATCGTCAGCTGCACCAGACGGCGCGTGTTCGGATCCAGCGTCGTTTCGCGCAGCTGCATCGGGTTCATCTCGCCCAGCCCTTTAAAGCGCTGCACGTTTGGCTTGCCCTTCTTACGCTTCAGCTGTTCCAGCACGCCCGCTTTCTCTTCTTCCGTCAGCGCGTAGTAAACCTCTTTGCCGAGGTCGATACGGTACAGCGGCGGCAGCGCGACATGGACGTGACCGTTTTTCACCAGCGTGCGGAAGTGCTTCACAAACAGCGCGCACAGCAGCGTGGCGATGTGCAGACCATCGGAGTCCGCATCCGCGAGGATACAGATCTTGCCGTAGCGCAGCTGGCTCAGATCGTCGCTGTCCGGATCGATGCCGATCGCGACCGAGATATCGTGGACTTCCTGCGAGGCCAGCACTTCATCAGACGAGACCTCCCAGGTGTTCAGGATCTTACCCTTGAGCGGCATGATCGCCTGATATTCACGATCGCGCGCCTGCTTGGCCGACCCGCCCGCCGAGTCCCCTTCCACGAGGAACAGTTCGGTACGGTTGAGATCCTGCGCGGTACAGTCTGCCAGCTTGCCCGGCAGCGCAGGGCCGCTGGTCAGCTTTTTACGCACCACTTTCTTCGCGGCACGCAGACGACGCTGGGCGCTGGAAATCGCCATTTCAGCCAGCATTTCTGCCGCCTGAACGTTCTGGTTCAGCCACAGGGTAAACGCATCTTTCACCACACCGGAAACGAACGCCGCGCACTGGCGTGACGACAGGCGTTCTTTGGTCTGACCGGCAAACTGCGGATCCTGCATCTTCACGGAGAGCACGTAGGCGCAGCGGTCCCAGATATCTTCCGCCGACAGCTTCACGCCGCGCGGCAGGATATTGCGGTATTCGCAGAATTCGCGCATCGCATCCAGCAGCCCCTGACGCAGGCCGTTGACGTGGGTACCGCCGAGCATGGTGGGGATCAGGTTAACGTAGCTTTCGGTCAGCAGCTCGCCGCCTTCCGGCAGCCACAGCAGCGCCCAGTCCACCGCTTCGGTGTCGCCGGTGAAATTGCCGACGAACGGTTTTTCCGGCAGCGTCGGCAGGCCGTTTACCGCTTCGCACAGATAGTCATTAAGGCCATCTTCGTAGCGCCAGGTCTGCTCGGTGTTGTTGACGTTATCCTTAAAGGTAATTTCCACGCCCGGGCACAGCACCGCTTTGGCTTTCAGCAGGTGCGTCAGGCGGGAAACGGAAAAGCGCGGGCTGTCGAAGAAACTCTCGTCAGGCCAGAAGTGAACGCTGGTGCCGGTGTTGCGTTTACCGCACGTCCCGACAACCTGCAGATCCTGCACCTTCTCGCCGTTTTCAAACGCGATGTTGTACACCTGACCATCGCGACGGACGTTCACTTCCACGCGTTTGGACAGGGCGTTGACGACGGAAATCCCCACGCCGTGCAGGCCGCCGGAGAACTGGTAGTTTTTGTTGGAGAACTTACCGCCCGCATGCAGACGACAGAGGATCAGCTCAACGGCAGGGACGCCCTCTTCCGGGTGGATATCCACCGGCATGCCGCGCCCGTCGTCAATGACTTCCAGCGACTGATCGGCGTGCAGGATGACGTCAACGCGTTTGGCATGGCCCGCCAGCGCTTCGTCCACACTGTTATCAATAACTTCCTGGCCCAGATGGTTTGGGCGCGTCGTATCGGTGTACATCCCCGGGCGGCGGCGAACCGGCTCAAGCCCGGTGAGGACCTCAATGGCATCAGCGTTATAGGTTTGCGTCATGATTTAAACTAGCAATTCGCATTGATTGTCAGTGGCTGTGCAGTCCAAGAAAATCGACAATCTGGGTGAAATGATTCTCAAAGCCCGTGAAAGCATGGTTTCCGCCCTCTTCTATAGTCTGGCGGCAGGAGGCGTAATACGCCACTGCCTGGCGGTAATCCAGCACTTCATCTCCCGTCTGCTGCAGCAGCCAGATGAGATCCGGCGCCTCGAGCGGGTCGACCTGCATAACTTTGAGATCGTAAATATGGCGTGACTCTAGCACATATTGCTGGCCGGTGTAGGGGTTCTCGTTTCCGCCAAGAAAGTCCCGCAGCAGCTCAAATGGCCGTACCGCCGGATTAACCACCACGGCGGGCAGCATAAAGCATTGCGAGAGCCAGGTGGCGTAATACCCGCCCAGCGATGAACCGACCACACCGAAGGTTTCGCCGCCGTGCGCAAGCACAATGGATTCCAGCATCTCCGCGGCTTCTGCCGGGTAAGGCGGCAGCTGAGGGATAATCATCTCAACGTCGGGGTGATGCTCGCTCAGCCACTGGCGAAACTGTGTCGCTTTTGCGGAGCGCGGCGAGCTGTTGAATCCGTGCAGATAAAGGAGCGTAGACATCAATAGCCTTCTGAAGCGGTGTCCGGGCGGAATTGTGCGCCGGCCAAACGGCAGACTTCCGTGGTCAGCGTGCCGTCGGCATGCAGTTCCAGCCAGCGCCAGCCTGGCGCAATCGTATCCAGCGTAAAGTTGGCGCAGTGCGGCTTAAACTGAACGCAGGTCGACGGTGTCGCCAGCATGCGGCGCCCGTTCCAGTCGAGATCCTGCTCCTGGTGAATATGCCCGCACAGCAGATTTTTCACCCGCGGGAACTTCGCCAGCACGCGATCCAGCGCCGCGGAGTTGCGCAGACTGTGCTGATCGAGCCAGCTGCAGCCCGCCGGCAGAGGATGATGATGAAGCAACAGCAGCGTGTGACGTTCAGGTTCAGCAGCCAGTTTGGTCTCCAGCCAGTCGAGCTGAAACTCGCTTAACTCACCGTGCGGGACGCCAAACACCTGGCTGTCCAACAGCAGGATCTGCCACTGGTCACCCGCAAAAACACATTTCGCCGGAGAAATCCCCGCATCCTGAAGAGAACTGTACATGGCGGGCTGGAAATCGTGGTTGCCTGGTAGCCAGACGCAGGGCACGCTAAAGCTCGCGATGCCTTCAGCAAAATGCTGGTAGGCCGCGGAAGATTGGTCCTGCGCCAGATCGCCCGTTGCGACAATCAGATCGCATGCACGGTTTTCAGCGTGAATGGCGCTCAGTACCGCCTGATAACTCTCCCAGGTGTTCACCCCCAGCAGCGTTTCATGCTTTTCGGCAAAAAGGTGGGTATCGGTGATTTGTAATATCCTGACTGGCGCCCCACCAGCAACAGTCAGGTTCAACAGGCTTTCCAAATGGTGTCCTTAGGTAGGTTTATGACGCTAACAAACCGGAATCGCCATTGCTCCATGTGCTAAACAATATCTTAGCCAGTCGGCTAAAAACTGGTTAATTTGATGCTTTTCGTCGCGTTGATGCAACTTTTTATTCGGGTAATCATACCGCGCCTTGAAGCGAAAGATCTGCTGGCTTGAACACACTTCAGCGACCATCGCGTCGTGATAGAGGCGTACCGTCATCGACGGCAGGCTCCAGTAGCTAATGCTGGGAGCCGTTTGCTCAATTTCCACCAGCGTAGTGTAGCGCGTTGATTCTGTTATCGTTAATCGATACTGCGCATTGCTCACCTGATAGCTTACCGTTTCGCCGGGTGCGTCGTTTCTCGGCAGCAGGCGGCGCAATTGTGCGAAATTGGTTTCGCACAGGCGCATCATTTCTGGGAAGTCAGGCGTATAGCGCTTCATTTTTTCCACTCGTTTCGTAATGTCTGATAATGCAGCTGCAGCCATTGCAGGGCGATGACAGACGCTGCGTTGTCGATTTTCCCCTCTTCTACCCACTGGTAAGCCTGTTCCCGGCTTACCACATGAACCCGAATATCTTCGTTTTCATCAGCCAGACCGTGAATGCCTTCTGCGGTCGTGGCGTCCACTTCGCCCACCATTATGGATAAGCGTTCGCTGGTGCCTCCCGGGCTTGCCAGATAGCTCAGCACCGGTTTGGTACGGCCGACCACCAGCCCCGCCTCTTCCAGCGCCTCGCGCCGGGCGACGTCCTCAACCGACTCGCCTTCTTCGATCATCCCGGCCACCATCTCCAGCAGCCACGGGCTCTCACTGACGTCATAAGCGGCGATGCGGATCTGCTCCACCAGCACAACTTCGTCACGCACTGGGTCAAAGGGTAGCAAGACTGCCGCATGCCCGCGCTCAAAAATTTCGCGTCTGATTTCGCCGCTCATTTCCCCGTTAAACAGGCGATGCCTGAAACGGTAAAGATCCATTGAAAAAAAACCGCTATAAAGCGTTTCTCGTGCAATAATTTCTACATCGTTTTTGGCGAAAGTCACGGGCAACTTATCTGGTTTTTGCATGAGTCGAGTCCTGGTAGCAATGGTGATGAAATTGTGAATTTCAAGGCTGTTTGGCTGCCGTTTGTAAGGCTATATGGTAGATTGGTGCAAATTACCGCCAGATGGCACGTAACGCCAACCTTTTGGTGTGGATGATTCTGTTAGAATCGGCAATTATTTTTTAATTAGATCAGCGCTAATACTGCTTCACAACAAGGAATGCAAATGAAGAAATTGCTCCCCATCCTTATCGGCCTGAGCCTGACGGGCTTCAGTGCAATGAGCCAGGCGGAAAACCTGTTACAGGTCTACCAGCAGGCACGTCTGGGCAACCCTGATTTACGTAAATCAGCGGCCGATCGTGATGCTGCGTTTGAAAAGATTAACGAAGCGCGTAGCCCCTTGCTGCCACAGTTAGGGTTAGGTGCAGATTATACCTACAGCAACGGTTTCCGCGACGCTAACGGCGTAAACTCCAATGCTACCAGCGCCTCACTGCAATTAACACAGACGCTGTTTGATATGTCCAAATGGCGTGCCCTGACCCTGCAGGAAAAAAGCGCAGGCATCCAGGATGTGACCTATCAGACCGACCAGCAGACGCTGATCCTGAACACAGCTACGGCGTACTTCAACGTGCTGAGCGCCATTGACGCGCTCTCCTACACCGAAGCGCAGAAACAGGCCATTTACCGTCAGTTAGATCAAACCACCCAGCGCTTCAACGTGGGTCTGGTGGCGATCACCGATGTGCAGAACGCCCGTTCACAGTACGACACCGTGCTGGCCAACGAAGTGACCGCGCGTAACAACCTCGACAACGCGCTGGAATCCCTGCGTCAGGTTACCGGGAATTACTATCCTGAGCTGGCCTCCCTGAACGTCGACAGCTTCAAAACGGATAAGCCGCAGGCCGTTAACGCCCTGCTGAAAGAGGCGGAAAACCGCAACCTGACGTTGCTGCAGGCGCGTCTGAGCCAGGACCTGGCCCGCGAGCAAATTCGTCAGGCGCAGGATGGCCATCTGCCAACCCTGAGCCTGAGCGCCTCTACCGGCATCTCTGACACCACTTATAGCGGCTCTAAGACCAACTCTGCCCAGTATGACGACAGCAATATGGGCCAGAACAAGGTGGGTCTGAGCTTCTCCCTGCCGCTGTATCAGGGCGGTCAGGTCAACTCCCAGGTGAAACAGGCGCAGTACAACTTTGTTGGCGCGAGCGAGCAGCTGGAAAGCGCCCACCGCAACGTGGTGCAGACCGTACGTTCATCCTTCAACAACGTGAACGCCTCAATCAGCAGCATCAACGCCTATAAACAGGCCGTTGTGTCGGCACAGAGCTCCCTGGACGCGATGGAAGCCGGCTACTCCGTCGGTACACGTACTATCGTTGACGTGCTCGACGCGACCACCACGCTGTACAACGCGAAACAGCAGCTCTCCAGCGCGCGTTATCAGTACCTGATTAACCAGCTGAACATTAAGCAGGCTCTAGGTACGCTGAACGAGCAAGACCTGCAGATGCTGAACAGCGCACTGGGCAAGCCGGTCTCCACCTCTCCTGACAGCGTTGCGCCGGAGAACCCGGAGCAGGTTGCCGCGGTTGATAACTTCAACGCTAACGGCACGACCCCTGCTGCACAGCCTGCTGCCGCGCGCACTACCGCGCCTGCCAGCAAGAGCAATAATCCGTTCCGTAACTAAGCATTGCCCGATGGCGCTTCGCTTATCGGGCCTACTGAATCGTAGGCCGGGTAAGCGCAGCGCCACCCGGCGCAAAATCACATCCGAACGTAAGCCAACGTAAAGATCCCCCTGATTCCGCCCCTCTTCGCTTCATTTTCAACCACTCATCCTCTATCCTGAGCGTTATTACCACTGGGTCCTGGAAGACAAATATGAAACGGACAAAAACGATCAATCACGCGTCGTTCCGCAAGAGCTGGAACGCACGTCACCTCACCCCTGTTGCGCTGGCGGTTACCGCTGTCTTTATGCTGGCAGGTTGTGAAAAAAACGATGAAACGGTTTCGCTGTATCAAAACGCGGACGACTGCTCTGCTGCCACCGGTAAAGCGGCCGAATGTAAAACGGCCTACACCAGCGCGCTGAAAGAAGCGGAACGCACCGCGCCGAAATATGCCTCACGCGAAGACTGCGTAGCGGAGTTTGGCGAAGGTCAATGCCAGCAGGCACCGGCTCAGGCCGGCACTGCGCCAGAAAATCAGGCGCAGGCGCAGTCCAGCGGCAGCTTCTGGATGCCGCTGATGGCCGGTTACATGATGGGTCGTCTGATGGGCGGCGGTGCAGGCTACCAGCAGCAGCCGCTGTTTAGCTCGAAAAACCCTGCCAGCCCGGCTTACGGTCAATATACCGATGCCAGCGGCAAAGGCTACGGCGCAGCCACCCCTGGCCGCACCGTGACGGTACCGAAAACGGCGATGGCGCCGAAGCCTGCGACCACCAGCACCATCACCCGCGGCGGGTTCGGTGAGTCTGTGGCGAAACAGACCAGCATGCAGCGCAGCGCGACAGGCACCTCTTCTACTCGCTCAATGGGCGGCTGATCATGGAACGAGTCAGTATTACCGAGCGTCCGGACTGGCGCGAAAAAGCCACCGAGTACGGCTTTAACTTCCACACCATGTACGGCGAGCCGTACTGGTGTGAAGACGCTTACTACAAGCTCACGCTGGCCCAGGTTGAGAAGCTGGAAGAGGTAACGGCCGAGCTGCACCAGATGTGCCTCAAGGTGGTGGAAAAAGTCATCGACAGCGACGAGCTGATGGCCAAGTTCCGCATTCCAAAGCACACCTGGAGCTTTGTCCGCCAGTCGTGGAAAACGAATCAACCTTCGCTTTACTCTCGCCTGGATCTGGCGTGGGACGGCAAAGGCGAGCCTAAGCTGCTGGAAAACAACGCCGATACCCCAACGTCCCTGTACGAGGCGGCGTTCTTCCAGTGGATCTGGCTGGAAGACCAGGCCAATGCTGGCAACCTGCCGGAAGGCAGCGACCAGTTCAACAGCCTGCAGGAGAAGCTGATCGAGCGCTTCGCCGAGCTTCGCGAGCAGTTTGGCTTTAACCTGCTGCATCTCGCCTGCTGCCGCGACACGGAAGAAGACCGTGGCACGGTTCAGTATCTGCAGGATTGCGCCGCCGAAGCGGAGGTGGCGACCGAGTTCCTCTATATCGAGGATATCGGCCTGGGTGAAAAAGGTCAGTTCACGGACATGCAGGATCAGGTGATCAGCAACCTGTTCAAGCTCTACCCGTGGGAGTACATGCTGCGCGAGATGTTTTCCACCAAGCTGGAAGACGCGGGCGTACGCTGGCTGGAACCGGCCTGGAAAAGCATTATCTCCAACAAGGCCCTGCTGCCGATGCTGTGGGAAATGTTCCCGAATCACCCGAACCTGCTGCCAGCGTACTTCGCGGAAGATAATTACCCGCAGATGGAGAAATACGTCGTTAAGCCGATCTTCTCCCGCGAAGGCGCGAACGTGTCGATTATCGAAAACGGTAAAACGCTGGAAGCGGTTGAAGGGCCGTACGGCGAAGAAGGGATGATCGTCCAGGAGTTCTATCCACTGCCGAAGTTTGGCGACAGCTATACGCTGATTGGCAGCTGGCTGATCAACGATCTGCCTGCCGGAATTGGCATTCGCGAAGATCGCGCGCTGATCACGCAGGATCTGTCACGGTTCTATCCGCATATTTTTGTTGAGTAAGATCTGCCGGGTGGCGGCTTCGCCTGACCCGGCCTACGGTTTTGTAGGCCCGGTAAGCGTAGCGCCACCGGGCATGTTTTCACCCCACCTGCACCGACAGCATACTCAGGCTTCCCATCTCAATTCCGTCGACCGGGATCGTAACCGGCTCCTGGCCATCCCACGCGCCAAGCACGTACAGCAGCGGCAGGAAATGCTCCGGCGTCGGGTTAGAGAGCGAACCGCCCTCATGGTCCAGATAGTTCACCAGCGGATGTGCCTCAGCCGGACCCTGCCAGGTCAGGTTCGCTTTAACGTAGTCGTTAAAAGCGGTCGCCCACGGGTAAGGCGTATTCTCACCGTGCCAGCGTGCCGTGCGCAGGTTGTGCACCACGTTGCCGCTTGCCACCAGCATGATGCCTTCATCACGAAGCGTTGCCAGCTTACGGCCCATCTCCAGATGCCAGGCGGCCGGTTTGGTGCTGTCGATGCTCAGCTGCACCATCGGGATATCCGCATCAGGATACATTTTAATCAACACGCCCCACGAGCCGTGGTCAAAACCCCAAGCTTCTTTATCCAGCGTAACCGGAACAGGCGCCAGCAGTTCCACCAGTCTTTGTGCCAGCTCAGGCGAGCCGGGGGCCGGATAGTGCGTGTCATACAGCGCCTGCGGGAAGCCGCCAAAATCATGAATGGTCTTTGGCGCTTCCATGGCGGTCACGCCTGTGCCGCGGGTGAACCAGTGCGCGGATACCACCACAATCGCTTTTGGACGCGGCAGCGTCTCGCCCAGGCTACGCCATGCGCGGGTATAGACGTTGTCTTCCAGAACGTTCATTGGGCTGCCGTGGCCTAAAAACAGGGCTGGCATACGGGAAGAAGTCATGATGATATCCTTACAGAAGGTGTCAATTTAATGGTGCTACATTACGCGCAAACCGGCAAAGATGAACGCAGATAAGCGTGAAGATCATCATCAGGAAATTTGAATGTAAGGAATGTGTAAAGCCGGGGTTGGCCCCTCGCTTTGCCAGAAATGAATCATTTATATTAATGAGAATCATTATCATAAGGAGCAATGCATGTCAGTCCCTCTGATCCTGACCATACTGGCGGGCGCCGCGACGTTCATCGGCGCGATCCTCGGCGTGCTTGGTCAAAAGCCATCAAACCGCGTGCTGGCCTTCTCGCTGGGCTTTGCTGCCGGGATCATGCTGCTCATCTCCCTGATGGAGATGCTCCCTGCGGCGCTGGGCACGGAAGGCATGTCTCCGCTGCTGGGCTACGGCATGTTTGTCGTTGGCCTGCTGGGATACTTCGCGCTCGACCGCATGTTGCCCCACGCGCACCCTCAGGACTTAATGCAAAAAAACGTAGCGCCCGCGCCGCGCAACATTAAGCGCACGGCCATTTTGCTGACGCTCGGCATAAGCCTGCACAACTTCCCGGAAGGCGTGGCGACGTATGTCACCGCCAGCAGCAACCTGGAAATGGGCCTCGGCATCGCCCTGGCGGTGGCGTTGCACAATATTCCTGAAGGACTCGCGGTGGCCGGTCCGGTCTATGCCGCTACGGGCTCAAAGCGCACGGCAATCTTCTGGGCCGGGATCTCCGGCATGGCGGAAATTCTTGGCGGCGTGCTGGCCTGGCTCATCCTTGGTAGCCTGGTTTCGCCGGTCGTCATGGCTGCCATTATGGCCGCGGTTGCGGGGATTATGGTTGCGCTGTCGGTAGACGAGCTGATGCCGCTGGCGAAAGAGATCGATCCAAACAACAACCCAAGCTATGGCGTCCTGTGCGGGATGTCGGTGATGGGGCTAAGTCTGGTCTTACTTCAGGCCGCAGGCATTGGCTGACGTGACGGGCGCCTCCTGAAACGGAGGCGCCTATTATTTGTTAAAGGAATAACTTTTTACGCAATATACGCCCCGCCTCCTTCCTTATAAAAAAATCAAGTTTTTTATTGAACATTACTGTGCGTAATAACACTAAACAATGCATCCGGCATTATAATTTACACTTCTTGAAATTCATCCACTTACAATAAGCCGTATTTATATTTTAATTATATCTACAATGATTTTTAAGCGTGATTAATCGCATTGCCCCGCCGAAGATCGATATACTTTCCTGGCAATATTCTGATTAATATTCAGGATATGAATTCAACTGAAAAAGGATATTTTCATGTTTACAGGAAAAAAAGCGCTTTTAGCCGTGGCAATGGCCACGCTTATTTCTGGATCGGCATTGGCTGCAGAACAAGGCTCAGGCAAGATCAAATTCAAAGGGGTGGTGATTGATGCGCCGTGCAGCATTGCTCCTGATAGCGTTGATAAAGAAGTCGATCTGGGTGAAATTACGACGGCCGTTATTAATGCCAATAAAAAATCGTCTCCCGTTGCGGTAGATATCAACCTGGAAAACTGCCAGCTGGACGATCCAGGCGATGAAACCGATACCCCAATCACCAAAGTTGACGTCACGTTCACCAGCTCCGCTACGGATACAACGGATACCAGCCTGATGACCAACACGTATGCCAGCGGCGCGCAGAACGTGGGCGTCCGCCTGCTGGATAATGCGGAAGCGAACATTACCCTGGGTAGCGCCAGTGAAGTTACCCTGCTGGCAGGCTCCGCCACCCAGACGCTGCACTTTAAGGCGCAGATGGAAGTGCTGAGCGGCAAAACGGCAACGCCGGGTCAGGTTGAAGCCACCGCAAACTATGTGCTGGCGTATAAATAATTCGAATTTACCTCGTTATCTACCGACTGGCTCGTTATGCCAGTCGGCATTTTATATTTACCTTGAGCAACAGGATGATGAAACATAAATCAACATGCATAATCATCATTACCGCCCTGTTAATGACGAAAGTCGCCTCTGGTACCGAATTTAATATTAATGCCATCGATAAAGATCAGCGCAACAGCGTCGATTTAACACAGTTTAAAGATCGCGCCTCCGTCGTCCCCGGTCGTTATTTTGTTACGGTTTCAATTAATGACACTCCCTTAGCAAACGGCTGGCAGTTAACGTGGAAAAAAGTGAATGATGCAGTTCAGGTCTGTATTCCCGCCGAACTGGCCGACACGTTCGGCCTGCAGGATAAAATACGGGAATCGCTCACTGAAAAAGAGGGCTGTATAGACTTCGCCCCGCTGCCGGACATTCATTTTACCTTTGAACAAGCAAGCCAGACGCTAAACGTGTCCATTCCCCAGGCGTGGCTGCAGTACCGTTCTGCCGAGTGGATGCCCCCGTCAACCTGGGATAACGGCGTGGCGGGCGTCCTGCTGGACTACAATCTTTTTGCCAGCCACTACCAGCCCAACAGCGGTAGCAGTTCAGATAATGCCAACACTTACGGCACGGCGGGCGCGAACGTCGGCGCCTGGCGGCTGCGCAGCGATTATCAATACAACCAAACGCACGCGGACGGCGGTTCAGAGCATAACGGGCGCTTCTCGCGCGTTTATATGTTCCGCCCCCTCCCCACCATGGGCGCAAAGCTGACGCTCGGCGAGACGGATTTCCAGTCGTCGATTTTCGACGCCTTCACCTACACCGGCGCGTCGCTTATCAGCGATGAGCGTATGCTGCCGTGGTCACTGCGCGGCTATGCGCCACAAATCTCCGGTATTGCCCAAACCAACGCGACGGTCACCGTAAGCCTCGCCGACAGGGTCATCTATCAAACAAAAGTCCCGCCGGGCCCGTTCATCATTCAGGATCTCAACCAGTCGGTGCAGGGCACGCTCGACGTGAAGGTGACGGAAGAAGATGGCCGGGTGAGTACGTTCCAGGTCTCCGCCGAATCCGTTCCCTTCCTGACGCGTCAGGGCCAGGTTCGCTACAAGCTGGCGGCAGGCAAGCCGCGAAAGGACGCATCGCATGACGTTGAGGACAGCACCTTCATGAGCGGCGAGTTTTCCTGGGGTATGCTGTCGCAAACTTCGCTCTATGGCGGAACGCTGGCCGATGGTGACCACTACCGCGCCCTGGCCGCCGGGCTGGGACAAAACATGGCGTATCTGGGCGCGCTCTCGTTTGATATCACCCGGGCCACCAGCCAGCTGCCGGGCGCGGATCCGCAGACGGGCTACAGCTACCGTTTTAACTACAGTAAACGGTTCGACACCACCGGTAGCCAGCTTACGCTGGCGAGCTACCGCTACTCGGACCGTCAGTTCCTGAGCTATGCGCGCTATCTGGATAACGACAACAGCGACAGCCAGACGGAAAAACAGACCCTCAGCGTCACCGCCAGTCAGTACATATCGGCCCTCTCGCTAAACCTTTATCTGAGCATGCTGCGCCAAACCTGGTGGGACGACTCGCCTTCCACGACCGGCAGCGTCACCGCTGGCTATAACTTCGACCTTGGCCGCTGGAAAAACCTTGGCCTGACCCTGTCGCTGAGCAGAACCCATTACGAAGATGATGAAGAGGACGATAACCAGTTTTATCTCTCGCTGAGCGTGCCGCTCGATCCTGACCATCGCCTGAACTACGACCTGCGCAACGGCGACAGCCTGAGCCAGAGCGTCTCCTGGTACGATACCTCTGACCGGAACAATACCTGGGGCGTCTCTGCTGGCACCGAGAGCGAAAAAGCCGATGCGGGCGCACAGTTCAGCGGAAACTATCAGCACTATTCTTCGCTGGGGGATCTCAACGTCTCGGGCAGCTATAAGGCGAATGAGTACAACTCAATGAGCGCCAGCTGGAACGGATCGTTTACCGGGACGGCGAAAGGGTTTGCCCTGCACCGTCGCAGCTACGGCAATGAGCCACGCGTCATGGTCAGCACTGACGGCGTGGGCCATATCCCGCTGAACGTATCGCATGACGAAACCAACGCGTCGGGTATCGGCGTTCTGCCGTCGTTTTCCAGCTATACCCCGGCCAGCGTGCGGGTCAACATGAACAATTTGCCTGACGGCGTTGACGTCGATACGCGGGTGGTCACCTCCACCTGGACAGAAGGCGCCATCGGCTATCGTCAAATCGCGACCCGAGCCGGTAACGATATTGCCGGCATTTTGCGAACGCCTTCCGGGACACCGCCGCTCGGTGCCCTGGTCCGCCTGCAGGATAACGGCCTGCAGGTCGGCATGGTCGCCGAGGAGGGCCGCGTCTGGCTGGGCGCCGTCCAGCCTGAGCAACAGTTCCTGGTCACGTGGGGAGACAACCATCAGTGTCGCTTCTCGTTACCTTCTCACCTTGAAAACAGTATGCAGCTCATGCTGCCTTGCCAGTAAGAAACCATGATGAAACTCACCCCACTCAAGGCCCTGAGCCTGATGTTGCTCGGCACCGCACTGAACGCGCATGCCGCCATTAACCTGGACCGCACGCGGATCGTTTTTCCCGAAGTGGACAAGGCAAGCAGCCTGAAAGTCGATAACCAGAGCAAAACCTTACCCTACCTGGCGCTTTCCTGGATTGAAGACGAAAACGGGCGCAAAGAGGACAGCCACTTCATGGCGCTGCCGCCCATTCAGCGTATTGAAGCGGGCGCGTCATCGCAGGTCAGGATTGTGAAGCAGGCGGCGGTTGGGCAGTTGCCGAAGGACAGAGAGTCGCTGTTTTACTTCAACCTGCGAGAAGTTCCGCCCAAAAGCGGCGCCAGCGAGGCGCGCAGCGTTATGCAGGTGGCGATGCAGAGCCGCATTAAGCTGTTCTGGCGGCCAAAAGCCATCACCAAAAAGCCGGGTGATCAAAGCGAAATGCGCATGGAAATTACCGCCACCGCAACGGGGCTCAGCGTACATAACCCCACGCCCTATTACATCACCCTCGCGTGGCTGAGTAAAAATGCGAAAACCCAGCTGCCGGGCTTCGACAGCCTGATGATTGCTCCGTTTGCCACGGCGTCCACCTCTACCGGCGACTACCACGGGAGCTACTACAGCGTGGGTTACATTGATGATTACGGCGCGCTGAAAAAAGTGGACGTTACCTGTGCGGGTAAGGCGCCATGCCAGCTCAGCGAGCGGAAGGGTCAAAACAATGCGCAAGCTCGTTAATTGTCTGTTTTTGCTGCTGTTCGCCCTGCTGCCCGTCAGAGAGGCGCTGGCGCTTGACTGCTATCTCGGCGTTTCCGGCGGGCCCGTCGAGGAGACAAAAACGATCTCCCCTTTTGCCATTCCCAGCAACGCGCAGGTGGGGGAAAAGATATGGGAATCTGACGATATCAAAGTCCCTGTGACCTGCGACCACAACACCACCAGTAATTTTGAAAAAGAGGACATCTACGCCTGGGTTAACCCCTACCCGTCAGCGTCCGATCCCTACTACGAGCTCGGCGTAACCTATGAAGGGATTGACTACGATGCGACGGGGCAACCCAACGGGGTTGATACCTCCCAGTGCCTTGATAACAAACAGATCACTATCTATACCCCCGCCCAAATCCAGCAAATGGGCTGGGAGAACCGCATCTGTTCCGGCAATGCGAACGACATTCACACCTCACGCACGTTCATCGTGCGCTTTCGTCTGTACGTCAGAATCAAGGTCATGCCGCCGCACGGCTACGTCAGCACGCTCGGGGACTATATCGTGGTGCAGTTCGACGGCAAGGGCGGCGTCAACCAGATGTCCGACGCGAAAAACCTGAAGTATCATATTAATGGCCTGAACAATATCACCGTGCTGGACTGCGGGGCGACCTTCAGCATCTATCCGGAAAATCAGGAGATTGATTTTGGTACGTTCAGCGCTCGCGACATAATGAATCAGGGAAAGCGAACGCGCACGTTCTCGGTCAGAACGACCAAGATACAGGACGCCGAGTGTTCCGATGGGTTTAAAATGGATTCGTCGTTCTATACGAACGAGACGCTGAGCGAAGAAGATACCGCCCTGCTCATCGGTAACGGCCTGAAATTACGCATCCTTAACGGAACGCAGCCCTACACCTTTAACCGATACGAAGAGTATGCCGATTTTACCGGCAGTACGTTGCAGTACGAACAGACCTATACCGCTGAGCTGACGCCGGTGCCGGGAAAGGCGATCCAGTCCGGACCATTTGAAACCGTGGTGCTGTTCAAAATTAACTACCACTAAACGTAAAAAAGCCGGGTTTCCCCGGCTTTTTCACATCAGCAGTTTCAGCTGGCTTTGCGCTCGTGCGCCTGGCGGTACTCGACCAGATCTTCAATCGTGACCACCGGCATGTTGTGCAGACGCGCAAAGGTGATGCACTCCGGCGCGCGCGCCATGGTGCCGTCATCGTTGGTCAGTTCACACAGCACGCCCGCAGGTTTGAAGCCCGCCAGCGTCACCAGATCGATGGTCGCTTCGGTGTGGCCGCCGCGGGTCAGGACGCCGCCAGCCTGCGCGCGCAGTGGGAAGACGTGGCCTGGACGATGCAGATCGGAGGGCTTCGCATCATCAGCAATGGCGGCACGTACGGTGGTCAGACGGTCAGCCGCAGACACACCGGTGGTCACGCCATGCGCCGCTTCAATGGTCACGGTAAATCCGGTACCAAAGGCGCTGGTGTTGTTTTCGACCATCATCGGCAGCTCGAGCTGCTTACGACGATCTTCAGTAATACACAGGCATACGATGCCGCTGCCGTGACGGATGGTCAGCGCCATCTGTTCAACGGTCATGTTTTCGGCGGCGAAAATCATGTCGCCTTCGTTTTCACGGTTTTCATCGTCAAGCACCATCACACCGCGGCCTTCGCGCAGTGCATCCAGTGCATGTTCAACACGTTGAGTTGAAGTGCCAAAAGAGGAAAGTAGCGTCTGATTCATGGTAAAAAAACCTCATTAACATTATGGTTACCAGAATCAGGGCAGTCTTAGGAGCGCCGTATAAGCGGCAAAAAGATAACGTGAGCGGGCCCATGCCCGACTGGATCGTTACTCTCTCCCATCCGGACTCTAACCGTCGGCCCCGGAATTACACCGGATCTGCTGACCTTTGAGAATTCACCCAAAGCGCTCGCGGGCTTTCAGCGTTAAGCTGATTTACCGCCGGTGGGGAATTTCGCCCCGCCCTGAGAATAAGCGAGATAACTATAACGCTATTGATTATCCTGGGCAATGCATAAGCATCAAACAATTTTGTTTACCCCGGGCATGACGCGCTACAATGGACACTGACACCTTTCCATCAAGGGAAACGACAATGATTGACCCGAAGAAAATTGAGCAAATTGCGCGTCAGGTTCATGAATCTATGCCGAAAGGCATTCGTGAATTTGGTGATGACGTTGAGAAGAAAATCCGCCAGACGCTGCAGGCGCAGTTGGTTCGCCTTGATCTAGTCAGCCGCGAAGAGTTTGACGTGCAGACGCAGGTTCTGCTGCGCACCCGCGAGAAGCTGGCACTGCTGGAACAGCGTCTGACCGAGCTGGAAAACCGCAATGCGCCGGAAGAAGTGAAGCCGGCACCGGCTATTCCACCGGTGGACGACCAGGAGTAAGTGCGGCCTGTTGTGCCCGGTGGCGGCTACGCCTTACCGGGCCTACATGAACGCGTAGGTCGGGTAAGGCGCAGCCGCCACCCGACATAAAAAAACGGGCCAACAGGCCCGTTTTTTACTGACTGTCTTTCTGGATCTTCTTGATGATGTTGGTAGTGGAACACCCGTCCTCAAAGTTGAGCACCATCACCTCGCCGCCGTTGGCCCAGACTTCTTCGCTGCCTGCGATTTGCTCCGGCTTGTAATCCCCGCCTTTCACCAGCAGGTCCGGCAGAATACCGGCAATCAGGCGCTGCGGCGTGTCTTCTTCAAACGACACCACCCAGTCCACGGCTTCCAGCGCGCCGAGCACGATCATACGCTGCTCCAGCGGGTTCACCGGACGCGTTTCCCCCTTCAGACGTTTGGTCGACGCATCGCTGTTCACTGCCACAATCAGACGATCGCCCAGCTTGCGCGCATTCGCCAGATAGGAGACATGGCCCGCGTGCAGAATGTCGAACACACCGTTGGTCATTACCACTTTCTCACCGCGCTTGCGCGCGGCGGCGACGGCCACTTTAAGCTCGTCTTCGGTCATCACACCGAAACCGGTGTCAGCACGGCCGCGCACCGCGTTTTCCAGCTCGATTGGGGACACGGTTGAGGTACCGAGTTTACCGACGACCACACCCGCCGCGGCGTTAGCGAAGTAGCACGCCTCTTCCAGGGAGTTACCCGCGGCCAGCGTCGCCGCCAGCACGCCGATCACCGTATCACCGGCACCGGTCACGTCGTACACTTCCTGCGCCTGGGTTGGCATATGCAGCGGCGCCTTGCCCGGCTGCAGCAGCGTCATCCCCTGCTCGGAGCGGGTCACCAGCAGCGCAGAGAGCTCGAAGTCAGCAATGATCTTCATGCCGCGCTCAACCAGCTCTTCCTCGGTTTTGCATTTGCCCGCCACCGCTTCAAACTCGGAGAGGTTTGGCGTCAGCAGGGTTGCGCCGCGATAGCGCTCAAAGTCGGTGCCTTTCGGGTCGATCAGCACCGGTACGCTGGCCTTACGCGCCAGCTGGATCATTGTCTGTACGCTGGCCAGCGCGCCTTTCGCGTAGTCGGACAGCACCAGCGCGCCGATATTGCCCAGCGCCTGGTTAATCCGCTCGTGCAGCGGCTCGGGATCAACACCTTCGAACCCTTCTTCAAAGTCGAGGCGGATCAGCTGCTGGTTGCGTGACAGCACGCGCAGCTTGGTGATGGTTGGGTGGGTCGGAACAGAAACGAAGTCGCACTTCACGTTCACGTCCGCCAGCGACTTGCTCAGCGCGCGCGCCGCATCGTCGATACCGGTCAGGCCAACCAGACGCGAGTGCGCGCCCAGAGAGGCTATGTTCATCGCCACGTTTGCCGCGCCGCCTGGACGCTCTTCAATGGTGTCGACCTTAACCACCGGTACCGGTGCTTCCGGAGAGATGCGGCTGGTCGGTCCATACCAGTAGCGATCCAGCATCACATCCCCAACAACCATTACTCCAGCACGTTCAAACTCTGGCAGTGTTACTTTCATTCCTGAC
Organism: Enterobacter sp. BNK-22; assembly: GCF_048684805.1. Classification (NCBI taxonomy): domain Bacteria; kingdom Pseudomonadati; phylum Pseudomonadota; class Gammaproteobacteria; order Enterobacterales; family Enterobacteriaceae; genus Enterobacter; species Enterobacter sp. BNK-22. Next base: position 4,256,913 of record NZ_JBLQTT010000001.1, on the reverse strand, counting down.
TCCAGAAAGATTCACAATTTGCGCGCGATAATATCACACTTGATTTGTTACGCACGGTTCCACCAGCCACTTCTGCCAGCTGGCCGTTACCTGAGCGCGTTCTGCGACAAAACAGTCCAGCGCCACGTGGCCCGGCTGCTCCTGCAGCGCCAGGTGGTGAAGTTCGTCGCGCAGCGTCGTGTAGGCGCGGGTTAAGGCCTGCGCCTCCTGCTCGTCCATGATGTCGTTTTGCGCCAGCAGTTCCAGAATGCGCACGTTATCGGACCAGCGGGTCAGCTTCGGCTTGTCGTGCGCGTGGAGCAGCACCAGATACTGGGTAATAAACTCAATATCGGTAATCCCGCCCTCGTCGGCTTTGATATCAAAGCGATCGCGGTGTTTATTACCCAGGTGCGCGCGCATTTTCTCGCGCATCTCGCGCACTTCGGTCTGCAGCGTACTGCCCTCGCGCTGGGTGGTCATGACGTCCTTACGAATGGCATCGAACTGCGTTTTGAGTTGCGGATCGCCATACACCACGCGGGCGCGCACCAGCGCCTGATGCTCCCATGTCCAGGCTTCATTCTTCTGATAATCGGCGAAGGATTCCGTTGAGGTGACCAGCATGCCCGCCGCGCCGGACGGACGCAGGCGCGCATCGACTTCATACAAAATGCCCGACGAGGTGCGGGTGCTGAACAGGTGCATAATGCGCTGGGCCAGGCGCAGATAGAACTGACGCCCGTCAATCTCGCGCTCGCCGTCGGTCATCACGTCAACCGGGCAGTCGTGCAGGAAGATTAAATCCAGATCGGAGCTGTATCCCAGCTCCCAGCCGCCGAGCTTGCCGTAACCGACCACGGCAAACCCTCGTCCCTCGCGGTCAGCAAGGTGCTTCGGCTGGCCATAGCGGGCCACCATCTGCACCCACGCCTGCTGCACGACCGCGTCGATGATCGCCTCTGCGAGCCAGGTTAAGTGATCGCTCACTTTCATCACCGGCAGCGTTCCGGCGATGTCCGCCGCCGCCACGCGCAGCATCTGGGCCTGCTTAAACTGACGCAGCGCCTCCAGTTGCTGCTCTTCGTCCTCTTCCGGCACGCGCAGCAGATACTGACGCAGCTCGTCACGGTAGGCATCCGTCGCCGTGGGTTGATACAGGGTATTCGGGTCGAGCAGTTCATCCAGCAGCAGCGGATAGCGCGCCAGCTTGTTGGCCACCATCGGGGAGGCGGCGCAGAGCGTAATCAGGTGCTTGAGTGCCCCCGGAAACTCGCTCAAAAGTTCAAGGTACGTGGTGCGCGTGATGATCCCGCTCAGCAGCGGCATCATGCGCGACAGCGGCACCGGCGCATCCGCCCGCGAGCAGACCTCGCTCAGCAGGTGCGGCATCAGGTGATCCAGCACCTGTCGACCGCGCGGGCCGATGGCGCGCTTGTTCAGCTCAAGACGGAAATCGGCAATCAGCGCCACCACGCGATGGCGCGCGTCGTCGGTTAAATGCGTCAGCACTGGCGTGGTGTCATCTTCCTGGAGCGCGTCCTGCCACAGCTCGCGCCAGTGCTCGGAAAGCGCATCGTCCTGCGATTCACTTTCATCATCACCAATCAGTTCGTTAAAGATGCGGCGCACGCCTGCCATATGGGCATCGAGCCGTTCGGTCAGCGTTGACCAGTCATCCACGCGCATGCCCCAGGCCAGACGCGCCCGGTTAAGGTCATCCCCCGGCAGGGTCTGGGTCTGTTCGTCGTTGATGCTTTGCAGCAGGTTTTCCAGACGACGCAGGAACAGATAGGCCTCGCGCAGGGTTTGCGCGTCGCCGTCCGGCAGCAGGTGAAGCTGCTCGATGGCGCTCAGCGTCGGGAGCAGCGAGCGGGATTGCAGCGACGGCTCGCGCCCGCCGCGAATCAGCTGGAAGACCTGGACGATAAATTCGATTTCGCGAATACCACCCGCGCCAAGCTTGATGTTGTCCTTCAGCCCACGACGGCGAACCTCACGGGCAATCATCCCTTTCATATTGCGCAGGGACTGGATGACGCTGAAGTCGATATAGCGACGGAACACGAACGGGCGCAGCATGGCACGCAGTTCGTTGGCGTAGGCGTCATCGCTGTCGCCCATGATCCGCGCTTTGACCATCGCATAACGCTCCCAGTCGCGCCCCTGCTCCTGGTAGTAATCCTCCAGCGCGGCAAAGCTCAGCACCAGCGGCCCGCTATCGCCGAACGGACGCAGGCGCATGTCCACGCGGTAGACAAAACCATCCTGCGTCGGCTGATCCAGCGCCTTAATCAGACGCTGACCGAGACGGGTAAAGAACTGGGCGTTGTCCAGCTCGCGACGGCCGCCGCGTGTGGAGCCGTTCTCAGGCCAGGCGAAAATCAGATCGATATCGGAGGAAAAGTTCAGCTCGCAACCGCCCAGCTTGCCCATCCCCAGAATCAACAGCGGCTGAGGAACCCCTTCCTCGCTGCACGGCGTGCCCCACTCTTTACAGCAGGCGGCGTAGAGCCAGTCGCGCGCGGCGACAATCAACGTCTGCGCCAGCTCGCTTAACTGCTGCAGCGTACTCTCTTCACTCACCAGCTCCAGCGCCTGCGCCCAGGCTATGCGCACCATCACACGACGGCGGAACTGACGCAGGACGCGCATCAGCGTCGCCTCATCTGCGACGTCTTCAAGCGCGGCCTGCAGCCAGCCGGCATAGTGCCGCCACTCGTCCGCCTGCGGCGGTGCGTTCTCAAGCTCCGCCAGCCAGTCCGGGTAGACGGCGATGCTTTCCTGCACAAAATCACTGAAGGCGAGCACGCTTTTCGCCTGCTCGCTTAACGATGACGCCGGTAATGACTCAGGCAGACGTTCGCAAACGGTCTGCCACTGCTGCTGTAACGGTGAAGAAAGCGGCATTCTAGGGGTTCCTTGCCAGAGTTAACGTTTTCCGCTGTGCAGCCAGTAAGGCTCCTGCGAAATGGCCTCATTACGGAAATGCTCAATTTCAATATGCTGACGGGTTTCGATGGCATGCTTCAGCCCCTGCCAGTTTTCCAGCCACGCCTGCGCCTGTGGCCCGTCGTAGGCACCGGAAAGGAGCAGCATGCTGTCGATGTTGCGCGAAAGACGGGGAAGCTGATCGCCATACTTATCGCCGAGCGGATACGCAAAGGTGCTCTTCAGTTCAGCGGCATGGCGGGAAAGATGAATGTCCGCGAAACGCTTAAAGTTTTCCGCGATTTTGGCCTCGGCTTTCGCATCCAGGAAGGCGCGCCAGCCGCGCGTGACCAGAAACTCGGTCAGCGCCAGTTTTGCCGAAGCGGCTTGCGGGCTGTAAATCGCCGTTTGCGCCGAGACGTCCGAGAGCATCAGCGTTTCGGTTTGCGTCAGCAGATCACGTAAGTGAGCGCTCGCTTTGCGAGGAACGATACCGCCGAACAGCGCCAGGGTATGGCGCACCAGGGCAATTGCCGCGAGCACGTGGGATTTGGCATTTTTCACATTTCGCACCCACAGCTCTTCGTGGTACTGCCACTGCGAAAGCGCCAGCTCCAGCGCGGCTTCCAGCCCCTGCTCAACGCTGGCTTTCGGCGCAACGCGCAAAATGGTCGTCTCTTTCAGGACGCGCGGCGCATTTCCGGCCGCCAGATGATAACCCCGCGCGGCTTTACTCAGGCTTCCCTGACGCAATCCGGACTGGTTCACCAGCCTGCGCGCCAGCTTCAGCACGTCATTCGCGTCCCCTTCCAGCAGTTCAAGCTCCAGTTCACAAATGGGTTCCTGGAACTCCCCCGCCTTCACCTCACCGAGATCGAGAGCGATTTCGATGCGGCTTTTACCTTCCGTCACCAGCCATTTCTCGCGCCAGAAATCGGTGCTGAACAGCGGCTGCACCTGTTCTGCCAGCGTGGCAGGCAGCTCGCCTTCCGGCCAGACGTCCGTCGGGAAGCGTTCGAGCTCAAGTTCTGGCTGACTGATGTCGATATTGTATTCCGGACGCTGATGTAACCCGCCGACCACGCGGCCGGCAATTTTCATCGTCATCTCGTAGCGCCCGCTCGCGCCACGGATGCGCAGCCCCATATCGTGACGGCGCAGCCAGTTGTCCGGCGTTTCGTAATAGATATTAAGCAGTTGTACCGGTGCATGGTGTTCGCCGGAGAGCGTATGCAGATGCTGGCGGAGTGCGTCAACGCTGTCTTTTTCGACGATAAATTTTAATTCGATTTCCTGAGCCATAGCCTTGTACTTTTGCGGGCGTCACAGACGCGTCAATGAGGGCGAACTTCCTCGCCATTTGTTTGTCAGTACATAGTATTTTGCGCCAAATTGCCATGCAATGAGCAATTTGTCGGGCGTAAATGTGTAGAGTCGTGACACAGATGATTCTGATTGCTGACGAATGCTTTGCGTAGAGACACTGTTGCCACTACTATCGTTCCACTATTTATGAAAATAACGACTAATGATGCTTAAATTACGCCTGATTGGACTTACTTTACTCGCTTTTAGCGCCGCAACAGCCGTGCACGCTGAAGAGAAGCGTTACGTTTCTGACGAACTGAACACCTGGGTACGCAGTGGCCCCGGAGATAATTATCGCCTCGTGGGCACGGTCAATGCCGGCGAGGAAGTCACCCTGTTACAGACCAACGCAGACACCAACTACGGTCAGGTTCGCGACAGCTCTGGCCGTACGTCCTGGATCCCGCTGAAAGAGCTGAGCACCGTGCCAAGCCTGCGCACCCGCGTGCCGGATCTGGAAAATCAGGTGAAAACCCTGACCGACAAGCTGAACAACATCGACGGAACCTGGAACCAGCGTACCGCCGAAATGCAGCAGAAAGTGGCGCAGAGCGACGGCGTGATTAACGGGCTGAAAGAAGAAAACCAGAAACTGAAAAACGAGCTGATTGTCGCGCAGAAGAAAGTGAATGCCGCCAACCTGCAGCTCGATGACAAACAGCGCACCATCATCATGCAGTGGTTTATGTATGGCGGCGGCGTGCTGGGCGTCGGTCTGGTGCTGGGTCTGGTTCTGCCGCACCTGATCCCAAGCCGTAAGCGTAAAGATCGCTGGATGAACTAATTCGTCTTCTCTGCCAGACTTACGTATCATTCTGGAAAAGAGAAAACGGGAGTGTCAGGCGTGAAGAGTTATCTGGTCGGTGGTGCGGTTCGTGATGCGTTGTTAGGTCTGCCGGTCAAAGATAAAGACTGGGTGGTGGTGGGCGCCACCCCGGAAGAGATGCTCGACGCGGGCTACCAGCAGGTAGGCCGCGATTTTCCCGTGTTCCTGCACCCGAAAAGCCGCGAAGAGTATGCCCTGGCGCGTACCGAGCGGAAATCAGGTTCGGGCTATACGGGCTTCACCTGCTATGCCGCGCCTGACGTCACGCTGGAGGAAGATCTCCTGCGTCGCGATCTGACCATTAACGCGCTGGCGCAGGACGAGCACGGCCAGATTGTTGACGCTTATGGCGGCCAGGACGATCTGCGCAACCGTCTTTTACGCCACGTCTCCCCGGCGTTTTCTGAAGATCCGCTCCGCGTGCTGCGCGTGGCGCGTTTTGCCGCGCGTTACGCCCATCTCAGCTTCCGTATTGCCGATGAGACAATGGCGCTGATGACCGCCATGACCGGGGCGGGCGAGCTTGAACACCTGACGCCAGAGCGCGTCTGGAAAGAGACGGAGAATGCCCTCACCACGCGTAACCCGCAGGTCTTTTTCCAGGTCCTGCGCGACTGTGGCGCGCTGAAGGTGCTGTTCCCGGAAATAGACGCGCTGTTTGGCGTCCCGGCTCCGGCGAAATGGCACCCGGAAATTGATACCGGCGTGCACACGCTGATGACCCTGAGCATGGCGGCCATGCTCAGCCCTGACGTGGACGTGCGTTTTTCCACCCTGTGCCACGATCTGGGCAAAGGCTTAACGCCAAAAGAGCTCTGGCCACGGCACCACGGTCACGGTCCGGCAGGGGTGAAGCTGGTCGAGGGGCTGTGCCAGCGTCTGCGCGTGCCGAACGAAATCCGCGATCTGGCGAAACTGGTGGCCGAATTCCACGATCTGATCCACACCTTCCCCATCCTGAAACCGGCCACCATCGTTAAGCTTTTCGATAACATCGACGCCTGGCGCAAACCCCAGCGCGTGGAGCAAATCGCGCTGACCAGCGAAGCTGACGTGCGCGGGCGTACCGGGTTTGAAGCGTGCGACTACCCGCAGGGACGTTTACTGCGTAAAGCCTGGGAGGTAGCGAAAGCGGTGCCGACGAAGGACGTCGTCGAGGCGGGATTCAAAGGACCGGAAATTCGGGAAGAACTCACGAAACGGCGAATTCAGGCGGTCTCTGACTGGAAGGAAAAGCATTGCCCTCAGCCGAAAGACTGAGGGCCATCGGTCAGAAGAAGACCACGTATACCGCAGCGGCAACGATGAAGCGATAGATCGCGAACGGAATGAACGAGATACGCTTAATCAGCTGCAGGAAGGTTTTGATGGCAATCAGCGCCACGATAAACGCGGTGATGAAGCCAACGGCGAACATGGGAATGTCGCCCGTGGTGAGGAAACCGATGCTTTTATAGAGGTCAAGCGCGGTGGCACCCATCATCATCGGCACCGCCAGCAGGAACGAGAACTCTGACGCGGCGTAACGGCTTACGCCCATCAGCATCCCGCCGGAGATGGTTGCGCCTGAACGCGAGAAGCCCGGCCACAGCGCCAGACACTGGAAGCAGCCAATGATAAACGCCTGACGATACGTCATATCGTCCAGCCCTTCCGCGCGCGGCGTTTTTGGCTTCAGCACTTCCGCAGCGATCAGCAGGAAGCCGCCCACCACCAGCGCGTACATCACGTTAATCGGGTTAAACAGCGATTTGATGGCGTCGTGGAAAACCAGCCCCAGCACCACTGCCGGGACCATCCCGAGCAGGATATGGATCAGCGACAGGCGGCCTTTACTCATCCCTTCGTGCTGCGGCGGACGGCCAAAATGGATACCGATCAGGCCAAACAAACGGCGCCAGAACATCACCACCACCGCCAGAATCGAACCTAGCTGGATAACCACTTCGAACGTTTTGGCGGTATCGCCTTCAAAGCCCAGCAGATGGCCAACGATAATCATATGGCCGGTACTGGAAACCGGTAAAAACTCCGTCAATCCTTCGACTACACCCAGTATTGCCGCCACCAGCAGCGAGTGCATATCGCTCATCTATAAACCCCTAAAAAAATATAAAAAAAACGGTCGCCCCAACGGCTACCGTGAAAGATACAGCTATAAGACAGATATAACCTAAAAGGGTTTAGCTATTATGACGTTAAATCTTGCCTTTCAGATTTGTGCCACGCTCGATGATGACGCCAACGTTGGCGGCGCGCGCCACCGCGCCCGGCTTGCTCAGCTTGATGCGCACCCACGGGGAGTTGAATTTTTTCAGCAGCAGTTCTGCGACTTCTTCCGCCACCCGTTCGACCAGCGCAAAACGTTGCCCTTCAACGTGGGCGATGACCGTTTCACTGATATCGGCGTAGCTCAGACAGTCATTCACGTCATCACTTTTTGCCGACTTGCGGTTATCCCAGCCCATTTCGATATCGAACACCAGCTTCTGCTCGATGGTCTGTTCCCAGTCGTAAACACCAATAGTGGTGATTACCGAAAGTTGCTCTATAAATACAATATCCATCACGACCTGCCTGCTTTTTGGCTAAACCGGATACCACTTCCGGCGAATTATGCGTATTATCCACAGATGCTGAGAATACAGATACATTTTCAAAACGGAACAGCGTTATGAGTGCAATCGCGCCTGGAATGATCCTCCTCGCCTATCTTTGCGGCTCAATCTCCAGCGCCATTCTGGTCTGCCGCATCGCCGGGTTACCTGACCCGCGTGAAAGTGGTTCCGGGAATCCGGGAGCGACCAACGTACTACGAATTGGCGGCAAGGGAGCAGCCGTAGCGGTTTTGATTTTTGATGTTCTGAAAGGAATGCTACCCGTCTGGGGCGCGTATGCGCTGGGCGTCACGCCGTTCTGGCTGGGGCTCATTGCGATTGCTGCCTGTGTCGGCCACATCTGGCCCGTATTCTTCGGTTTTAAAGGCGGCAAAGGTGTGGCGACCGCCTTTGGTGCCATTGCGCCTATCGGCTGGGACCTGACCGGCGTGATGGCCGGGACCTGGCTACTGACCATTCTGCTGAGCGGCTATTCGTCGTTGGGCGCCATCGTCAGCGCGCTGATCGCGCCGTTCTACGTCTGGTGGTTCAAGCCCCAGTTTACCTTCCCGGTGTCGATGCTCTCCTGCCTTATCCTGCTGCGTCATCACGATAATATTCAGCGCCTGTGGCGTCGTCAGGAGACAAAAATCTGGACGAAGCTCAAGAGGAAGAAAAAAGACGCCCCGTAAGGTTAGTTATGCCTTATAGCCAAATGTGATTTTGGTCACCTTCTGCCTGTGGTAACTGTTAATGACACAACACAACCACATCAGAAGAAAATGGCAGAAATCACAGAAACCACTCCCCTTTCAACGGCAGGAAAACACCCCGATGGCGACATCCAGTGGGTGCGCAGCGCCTCGGATGTCTCACGCCTCGTTAATGACGGTTCTCAGGGTCGGGCCAACGCCCGTATCGTGGTCGGTATCGCGCTGGGCGGGATTTTCCTCGATGCCTACGATCTGGGCGCGCTGGCCTTCGGTATTAAAGACATCACCCGCGAATTTAACCTGACGCCCGCCGGTACCGGCATGGTGGCCTCGGCCATTACCTTTGGCGCCATTGTCGGGGCGCTGCTCGGCGGTTATCTCACGGATAAAATCGGGCGCTATCGCGTCTTTATGGCTGATATGTTGTTCTTCGTCGTAGCGGCTATTGCCTGTGCGCTGGCTCCGAACGAATATGTGCTGGCGGGTGCCCGCTTTGTTATGGGGCTTGGCGTCGGGATCGACCTTCCCGTGGCGATGGCGTTTTTAAGCGAGTTCGCCAGGCTGAAAGGCCCCGGCAATAAGGCCTCCAGCGTCGCCATGTGGTGCCCCACCTGGTATGCCGCCATCAGTATCTCCTACCTGCTGGTGCTTTTCTTCTACGCCGTGCTGCCGGAAAGCCACAGCGACTGGCTGTGGCGTTTGATTCTCGGCTTTGGTGCCGTGCCGGCGCTGGTGATTATTGCCATCCGCAGCCGCTATATGAGCGAATCGCCGGTCTGGGCGGCAAATCAGGGCAACCTGAAGGAGGCAGCGTCCATTTTACGCCACTCATACAACATCAATGCCCACGTGCCGCAGGATGCGCTGAGCCAGCCAGCCCCCGTCGTGAATAAAGCGAAATGGTCCAATTACCTGAACCTGTTCCGCGGGATCTATCTGCGGCGCACCACGCTCGCCACGCTGCTGTCCGTCGTCTCCTCGTTCGCCTATAACGCGGTGGCGTTTGGTCTGCCAGTGATCATCTCCAGCTTCTTTGTCCAGTCGATGCTGACCACCATCCTGATATCTCTGGCGCTTAACCTGCTGTTTGCCTTCGTTGGCGGACTGCTGGCGGTACGCTACGTGCCGCGCTTCGGCGCATGGCGAATGTCGCTGGCGGGTTACGCCTGCCAGCTGGTCGCGCTGCTGGGCCTGGGGCTGATTGGTCGTCCGGAAGGCGCCACCGAAGGCGTGCTTGCCGTGGCGATGCTGGCGCTATTCCTGTTCGGCCAGGGCTTCGGCCCGGGCGCACATACCATGACGTTTGCCTCGCTGAGCTACCCGACCTCGCTGCGCGGCGTTGGCGTCGGCCTTAACCAGACGCTGATGCGCAGCAGCTCGACGCTGTCGCTGTTCCTGTTCCCGCTGCTGGTCGCCTCACTCGATACCGCCGTGTTCTGGGTAATTGCGCTGGCGCCGTTTATCGGCCTGGCCTCGCTGCTGGCGATCCGCTGGGAGCCGTCAGGGTATGATGTGGATGCGGAGGATTACCGATAATGACCTCGCTTCGGTGGGTTAACCCCACCGAAGGATTCTTACAAATCATCCAGCAGCGTTCGGGAAAGTTTTTTCAGCATCTCAAGCTCTTCATCATTCATCCGCATGCTGCAGCGTATCTGGTCCGGCAGCGCCATCACCTGCTTTTTCAGTGCGTTAGCCTTCTCCGTCAGAACGACATTTTTCATTCTTTCGTCACCCACAACCGCGATACGGTTGAGAAACCCTTTTGCCTCAAGCTTTTGTACCAGCGGGGTCAATGTGCCCGAATCAAAAAACGTCTTATCGCTGAGATCGCGAAGTGGAATGTTGTCTTTCTCATAAAGCGCAATCAAAACAACAAATTGCGGATAGGTAAGATCCATTTCCTGCAATAAGGGACGATATTGCCGAACGAACGCGTTGGTGACTGAGTACAGTGAGAAGCAAAGTAAATCATCTAACGTCTTGTTTTCTTTCATTTCTCTTTCAACCCTTAGTCAGTTTTATAAAAAAATTATAAATAAAGTTTGACTAAAAGTATCTTGCGCGCAAGTATTAAAGCAACAACTTAATAGCGCGCTACTTAAATAGCATCACTGTCTAATACTCGCTTAAAGAGGTACTACCATGAAAACATTAGCCGCCATCCTGGTTTCTTCCGTGTTCGCGTCTGCTGCAGCGTCCGCTCACACCACCAATACCCCTACTCCGACCGCAGGCGTACAGGCATTTCTTAATGTTCTGAATTCGGGCAAGGGTAAGCCAATGGAACAGATGACCCCGCAGGAGGCCCGCCAGGTACTGATCGGCGCGCAGCAAGGCGCAAAACTGCCGCCCGCTCAGGTTTCAGAAAAAACGATCCAGGTAAATGGTCAGGCGATCAAACTGAAAATAGTGAAACCTGAAAACGCGACCGGCACGCTCCCGGCATTTATGTTCTTCCACGGCGGCGGCTGGGTGCTGGGTGATTTCCCAACCCACGAACGCTTAATCCGAGATCTGGTTCGCGCGTCAGGTGCCGCAGCGGTTTACGTTGATTACACGCCGTCACCTGAGGCCCATTTCCCGGTGGCCATTCATCAGGCCTTTGAAGCGACAAAATGGGTAGCCGAGCACGGTCAGGAAATTGGCGTGGACGGTAGCCGTCTGGGTCTGGTCGGTAACAGCGTGGGCGGCAATATGGTGGCTTCCGTGGCGCTGCAGGCAAAACAATTTAATGGGCCAAAAATTCGCTACAACGTCATGCTCTGGCCTGTGACCGATGCGAATTTTGATACTGCCTCGTATAACCAGTTCGAGAACGGCTATTTCCTGTCGAAAAACATGATGAAATGGTTCTGGGATAACTACACCACCAACGCGGCCGATCGCAACAATATCCTTGCCTCTCCGCTTCGCGCCAGCGCCGCGCAGTTGAAAGGCTTCCCGGAGACGCTGATTCAGACAGCAGAGCTGGATGTTCTGCGGGATGAAGGTGAAGCATTCGGGCGTAAGCTGGATGCGGCTGGCGTCCCGGTGACCGTCACGCGCTATAACGGCATGATCCACGATTACGGCCTGCTCAATCCACTGAGCGAAGAGCCTACGGTCAAGGTTGCCCTGGAGCAGGCTGGCGCAGCGCTGCATGAGCACCTGAAATAACGGCATCGCGATGTTTGTCAGACAGCACGTCCTCCGGGCGTGCTTTTTTGTTTCGTCTTAACCGCTATCCATAAGCGACTCATATGACAGCCTTCATTTCTGCCAGGGCATACTGAAACGACCCGATGATGAGCAGATGGATGCAGCATGTTAGCAGCTCAGGTCACTGATAATTCGTACAAAGGCTGGCAGGCGTCGCTTGCCCTGCAGTTTTGTCACACCCCTGAGAAAACCCTCCTGCACTCCGCTCATCACGTCGGGCCGCTTACCGTTCAGCGTCCATTTTATCCCGAAGGCGAGACCTGCCACCTCTATCTTCTGCACCCGCCGGGCGGGGTTGTGGGCGGGGATACGCTGGATATTACCGTGCGTCTGGACGCCAAAAGCCATGCGCTTATCACCATGCCCGGCGCCAGCAAGTTCTATCGCAGCAGCGGCCCGCAGGCTCGCCTGCATCAGCACTTTTATCTCGATGAGGGATCCACGCTGGAGTGGCTGCCGCAGGACACCATTATCTTCCCCGGTGCGAATGCCGCACTGCGCTCCGTCTTCCACCTGAAGGCCTCCAGCACGCTGCTGGCGTGGGAGCTGTACTGCCTGGGACGACCGGTAATCAATGAGGCCTTCAGCCACGGCACGCTGGAAAGCCGCCTTGAAGTCTGGGTTGAGGACGAGCCACGCCTGATTGAACGTCAGCACCTTGCCGACGGCGATCTCACGCCCGTCGCCGGGCATCCGTGGATTGGCACGCTGCTGTTCTACCCGGCCAGAGAAGAAGATCTCGACGCGGCGCGTGCACTGCTCGCCCCGCTGGATACGTTTGCGGGCGCCACGCTCGCGGACGATCTCATGTCGGTGCGCTTTCTCTCCCACGATAACCTGATTTGTCAGCGGGTGATGCGCGACGTCTGGCAGTCGCTTCGCCCGCTTCTCACCACCAAAACCGCCTGTTCGCCGCGTATCTGGCAGACATAAGAGAAACGTTATGGAACTGACCCCCAGAGAAAAAGACAAGCTGTTGCTGTTCACCGCCGCGCTGGTTGCCGAACGCCGCCTTGCGCGCGGGGTAAAGCTCAATTACCCGGAATCGGTCGCGCTGATCAGCGCCTTCATCATGGAAGGCGCGCGCGATGGTGAAACCGTTGCCTCGCTGATGGAGGCTGGCCGCCACGTCCTGACGCGCGACCAGGTAATGGAGGGCGTGCCGGAGATGATCCCGGATATCCAGGTGGAAGCCACCTTCCCGGACGGGTCCAAGCTCGTCACCGTCCACAACCCGATCGTCTAAGGAGCGCGTGATGATCCCTGGCGAATACCAGATCCAGCCCGGCGCGATTGCGATCAACGTCGGGCGCGAAACCCAAACCGTGATTGTCGAAAATCACGGCGACAGGCCGATCCAGGTCGGATCGCACTATCACTTTTACGAGGTCAACCCGGCGCTGAAGTTTGACCGTGAGGTGACCCGGGGCTACCGGCTGAACATCCCGGCAGGCACCGCCGTGCGCTTTGAGCCCGGCCAGAAGCGCGAAGTAACGCTGGTTCAGGTCACGGGTGCGCAGCGCATTGTCGGCTTTCGCGGCGAGGTAATGGGCGAGGTGAAACATGGCTGAGATTTCGCGCCAGGCCTATGCCGATATGTTTGGCCCCACCACCGGCGATAAAGTGCGGCTGGCCGACAGCGAGCTGTGGATTGAAGTGGAAGACGATCTCACGATCTACGGCGAAGAGGTCAAGTTCGGCGGCGGGAAGGTGATCCGCGACGGCATGGGCCAGGGGCAGATGACCGCAGACGACTGCGTGGATCTGGTGCTGACCAACGCGCTGATCGTCGACCACTGGGGGATCGTGAAAGCCGATATCGGCGTCAAGAACGGGCGGATCTTTGCCGTCGGTAAAGCCGGCAACCCGGACATTCAGCCCGGCGTAACGATCCCGATTGGTGCCGCAACCGAAGTCATCGCCGCCGAAGGGAAGATCGTCACCGCAGGCGGGATCGACACCCACATCCACTGGATCTGCCCGCAGCAGGCGGAGGAGGCGCTGGTCTCCGGCGTCACCACCATGATCGGCGGCGGCACCGGACCCGCAGCGGGCACCAACGCCACCACCTGCACGCCAGGGCCGTGGTATATCGCCCGCATGCTGCAGGCCGCCGATACGCTGCCGGTGAATATCGGCCTGCTCGGCAAAGGTAACGGATCCAATCCGGACGCCCTGCGCGAGCAGATTGCCGCGGGCGCCATCGGGCTTAAAATCCACGAAGACTGGGGCGCGACGCCTGCGGCGATCAACTGTTCTCTGGAGGTGGCCGAAGAGATGGACATTCAGGTGGCGCTGCACAGCGACACGCTGAACGAGTCAGGGTTTGTCGAAGATACGCTGGCCGCCATTGGCGGGCGCACCATCCACACCTTCCACACCGAAGGGGCGGGCGGCGGCCACGCGCCGGATATCATCACCGCCTGCGCACACCCGAATATTCTGCCCTCCTCCACTAACCCGACGCTGCCCTACACGGTCAATACCATCGACGAGCATCTCGACATGCTGATGGTTTGTCATCACCTCGACCCGGATATCGCCGAGGACGTGGCGTTTGCCGAATCCCGCATTCGTCGGGAGACCATCGCCGCCGAAGACGTGCTGCATGACATCGGCGCGTTCTCGCTCACGTCGTCAGATTCGCAGGCCATGGGCCGCGTCGGGGAAGTGATTATCCGTACCTGGCAGGTGGCGCACCGTATGAAGGTCCAGCGCGGCGCGCTCCCGGAAGAGACCGGCGAGAACGACAATTTCCGCGTGAAGCGCTACGTCGCCAAATACACCATTAACCCGGCGCTGACCCACGGTATCGCCCATGAAGTGGGCTCGATTGAGGCGGGCAAGCTGGCAGATCTGGTGGTCTGGTCCCCGGCGTTCTTCGGCGTAAAACCCGCCACCATCGTCAAAGGCGGGATGATCGCCTGTGCGCCGATGGGTGACATCAACGCTTCAATCCCCACGCCGCAGCCGGTCCATTACCGCCCGATGTTTGGCGCGCTGGGCGCCGCGCGCCACGCCACGCGGCTGACGTTTGTCTCGCAGGCGGCTCACGCGAACGGTATCCCCCAGCAGCTCAACCTGCAGAGCGCCACGGCGGTGGTGAAAGGCTGCCGGACGGTGAAAAAGGCCGACATGATCCACAACGCTCTGCAGCCGAACATCACCGTCGATTCGCAAACCTACGAGGTGCGCGTCGACGGCGAACTGATTACCAGCGAACCGGCTGACGTTCTGCCGATGGCGCAACGCTATTTCCTGTTTTGAGGAGTGATGATGATTTATCTGACCCAACGCCTGGACCATGCGCATCAGACTACCGCCAGCGTCACGCTGCCGATTGACGTGCGGGTGAAAAGCCGCGCCCGCGTGGCGCTTAACGACGGCCGCGAAGCCGGGCTGATGCTGCCGCGCGGCCTGCTGCTGCGCGGGGGCGACCTGCTGACCACCGACGACGGCAGCGAAGTGATCGAAGTGATCGCCGCCCCGGAGTCGGTCTCCGTGGTGCGCTGCGCCGATCCGTTCCTGCTCGCCCGCGCCTGCTACCACCTGGGCAACCGCCACGTGCCGCTGCAGGTCATGCCCGGCGAGCTGCGCTATCACCACGATCACGTTCTCGACGACATGCTGCGCCAGTTTGGGCTGGAGGTAACCTACGCCAGCCTGCCGTTTGAACCGGAAGCGGGCGCGTATGCCAGCGATGCCCACAGCCATAGCCACGCTCATACCCATTCACATTAAGGATCCATCATGCGCAAGTTACTCCCCCTGTTACTGCTGGCCTTTTCCGTTCCCGCGCTCGCGCATCCCGGCCACGGCGCCGACAGCTTTCAGGCCGGTTTTTTCCATCCGCTGACCGGGCTCGATCATCTCCTGATGCTGACCGGTGCAGGCGTGCTTTCAGCGCTGAGCGGCCGCAAGCTCCTGCTGCCGTTTGCCACCCTCGGGATGATGCTTGTCGGTGCCGTTGCTGGCAGCCTGCTCGGCGGCTTTAGCGGCATGGAGATGCTGATTATCGCCTCGCTGGCGGTCAGTGGCGTGATGATGTTTAAAACCGAAAATCGCCTGCTGCTGGCGGTGCCTGCCCTGGCGATGTTCCACGGCTGGGCGCACGGCGTGGAGATGTCCGGCCATAACTTCTGGCTCTTCACCAGCGGGTTTATGTTCGCCAGCGCCACGGTGCTGTGCGCCAGTTTCGCCGCAGGATTGCTGCTGCGCCGTCACGACGGGCTGCGTAAAACCTTTGGCGGCGGGCTGATTGTGTCCGCCCTGCTGGCGCTGATGAGCTAATGGAGCACGCCCGTCAGAGGCTGCGCCTGATGCAGCTCTCCAGCAGCAGCCTGCCGGTCGGGTCGTTTACCTGGTCGCAGGGGCTGGAGTGGGCCGTTGAGGCGGGCTGGGTCACGGACGCCGACGCCTTTAAACGCTGGCAGATCCAGCAGATGGAGCAGAGTTTTTTCTGCGTCGATCTGCCGCTGTTTCACCGTCTCTGTCAGGCCTGCGATCGGCACGATCTGGCAACGGCCAAACGCTGGACGGCATACCTGCTCGCCTGCCGGGAAACGCGAGAGCTGCGTGAAGAAGAACGCAACCGCGGGGCGGCCTTTACGCGCCTGATTAAAAGCTGGGAGCCGGACTGCCCGGCAGAATGGCTGGCGCTGTGCAGGCAAAGCCAGCTCTGCGGCATGGCGTGGCTCGGCGTGCGATGGGGCATTGACGTGCGCGAGCTGGCGCTGAGCCTGGGATACAGCTGGATTGAGAGCGCGGTCATGGCGGGCGTCAAGCTGGTGCCGTTTGGGCAGCAGGCCGCGCAGCAGCTGATTATCGAACTGAGCGACCATTTTGCCGCCGGGCTTGAACAGGCCTTTTTACGTCGCGACGACGCGCTGGGCGCAGCAACGCCGCTGTCCGCCATCGCCTCCGCGCGCCACGAAACCCAATATTCACGACTATTCCGTTCCTGAGGAGTCAACATGGCTGATTACAAACATCCCCTGCGCGTGGGCGTGGGTGGCCCGGTAGGGTCGGGTAAAACCGCGCTGCTGGAAGCGCTCTGCAAGGCGATGCGCGACACGTATCACCTGGCGGTGGTAACCAACGATATCTACACCAAAGAGGATCAACGCATCCTGACCGAAGCGGGCGCGCTGGCGCCGGAGCGCATTGTGGGCGTGGAGACCGGCGGCTGCCCGCATACCGCCATCCGCGAAGATGCCTCAATGAACCTGGCGGCGGTGGAAGCGCTCAGCGAGAAATTCGGTAATCTGGACCTGATCTTCGTGGAAAGCGGCGGGGACAACCTGAGCGCGACGTTCAGCCCGGAGCTGGCGGATCTGACCATCTACGTGATCGACGTGGCCGAAGGGGAAAAAATTCCGCGCAAGGGCGGACCGGGGATCACCAAATCCGATTTTCTGGTGATCAACAAAACCGATCTCGCGCCGTACGTCGGCGCCTCGCTGGAGGTGATGGAGCGCGATACCAACCGCATGCGCGGCGAGCGTCCATGGACCTTTACCAACCTGAAGGCGGGGGACGGCCTGGGGACGATTATTGCGTTTCTGGAAGAGAAAGGGATGCTGCGGGTGTAGTGCTGTTTGTTGCCCGGTGGCGCTGCGCTTACCGGGCCTACAAAACCGTAGGCCGGGCAAACGAAGTGCCGCCCGGCAAAAAAACTCACGCCTCAGGCAGTTCCGCCAGCGGCCAGCGCGGACGCACGGACACGCTCAGGTCAGACGTTGCGCCAGCGTTCAGGCGCACCATCCCGGCGTAGGCGATCATCGCCCCGTTATCGGTGCAGAATTCCGGACGCGCGTAGAACACTTCTCCGCGACGCTTTTGCATCATCTCGGCGAGCTTCGCGCGCAGCGTGCGATTGGCGCTGACGCCGCCCGCCATCACCAGACGCTTGAAGCCGGTCTGATCCAGCGCGCGCTTGCACTTGATCATCAGCGTATCCACCACTGCATCTTCAAACGCGCGGGCGATATCGGCGCGGGTCTGATCGCTGTCGTCGTTATTGCGGATCGTGTTGGCCGCGAAGGTTTTCAGCCCGGAGAAGCTGAAGTCCAGCCCCGGACGGTCGGTCATCGGACGCGGGAAGACAAAGCGCCCTTCCGTTCCCTGCGCCGCCATTTTGGACAGCATCGGGCCGCCTGGGTAATCGAGTCCCAGCAGCTTGGCGGTTTTATCGAACGCTTCACCGGCGGCGTCGTCGATCGACTCGCCCAGCAGCTCGTACTTGCCAATCCCCGTTACGCTGATCAGCTGGGTATGTCCACCGGAGACCAACAGTGCCACAAACGGGAATTCAGGCGGATTCTCTTCCAGCATCGGCGCCAGAAGGTGCCCTTCCATATGGTGAACCGGGATGGCCGGCACGTCCCACGCGAAGGCCAGCGAACGGCCAACCGTTGCGCCGACCAGCAGCGCACCGACCAGGCCCGGACCGGCGGTATAGGCTACGGCATCAATATCGGTTGAACTTAACCCGGCCTCTTTCAGCGCCGCCTGGATCAGGGGAACCGTTTTACGCACGTGGTCACGAGAGGCCAGTTCAGGCACGACGCCGCCGTAGTCAGCGTGCAATTTCACCTGACTATACAGTTGGTTGGCCAGAAGCCCTTTTTCGTCGTCGTAAATGGCGATGCCGGTTTCATCGCAGGATGTTTCAATACCCAGTACACGCATGACTTGTTTTACCTCGTTTCAATACCGCGCAGTGTAGAGCCTGGGCGGGTTGATGTAAAACTTTGTTCGCCCCAGGAAGAAGGCTCGTGTATACTCCTCACCCTTATTAAAGTCCCTTTCAAAATCGCATCGGTGCTTTACAAAGCAGCAGCATTTGCAGTAAAATTCCGCACCATTTTGAAATAAGCTGGCGTTGATGCCAGCGGCAAACCGAATTTATTAAAGGTGAGAGTTACATGCCGGTAATTAAAGTACGTGAAAACGAGCCGTTCGACGTAGCACTGCGTCGCTTCAAACGTTCATGCGAGAAAGCAGGTGTTCTGGCTGAAGTTCGTCGTCGTGAGTTTTATGAAAAACCAACGACCGAACGTAAGCGCGCTAAAGCTTCCGCTGTGAAACGTCACGCGAAGAAACTGGCTCGCGAAAACGCACGCCGTACTCGTCTGTACTAATTGGTTGAGGGCCTCAGCCCTCAATTGACAGACAGAGTAATAGTCGTAAGGCCGTGCTTCCGGAAGGAATGCGCGGCTTGTTTTCGTTTATAAGTCGCTTAAATTTTGGGGCATATGGCCGGAAGAATCCCACGCGTTTTCATCAATGACCTGCTCGCCAGAACCGACATCGTCGATCTCATCGACGCGCGGGTAAAGCTGAAAAAGCAGGGCAAGAATTACCATGCGTGCTGTCCGTTCCATAACGAAAAAACCCCCTCCTTCACCGTAAACGGTGAAAAGCAGTTTTACCATTGCTTCGGCTGTGGTGCTCATGGTAATGCCGTTGATTTTTTAATGAACTACGACAAGCTCGAGTTCGTTGAAACCGTCGAAGAGCTGGCGGCAATGCATAACCTTGAAGTGCCGTATGAAGCAGGCAGTGGGCCAAGTCAGATCGAGCGCCATCAACGGCAAACGCTGTATCAACTGATGGATGGCCTGAATTCGTTTTACCAACAGTCTCTTAAGCACTCTGCGGCTGAGCCTGCGCGTCAGTATCTGAACAAGCGCGGACTGAGCGACGATGTCATTGCGCGTTTCGCTATTGGCTACGCCCCGCCCGGCTGGGACAACGTGTTAAAGCGTTTTGGCGGCAATAGCGAAGATCGTAAATCTCTCATCGATGCAGGCATGCTGGTCACCAACGACCAGGGACGAAGCTACGACCGCTTCCGCGAACGGGTGATGTTCCCAATCCGCGACAAGCGAGGCCGGGTAATTGGTTTTGGTGGTCGCGTGCTGGGTGATGCCCTGCCGAAGTACCTCAACTCCCCGGAAACCGATATTTTCCATAAGGGCCGCCAGCTTTACGGTCTTTATGAGGCGCAACAGGATAACGCGGAACCTCCGCGTCTTCTGGTCGTCGAAGGCTATATGGACGTCGTTGCGCTGGCGCAGTACGACATCAACTACGCGGTGGCGTCGTTAGGAACGTCCACGACAGCGGATCACATTCAGCTGCTGTTCCGCGTGACCAATAACGTGATTTGTTGTTACGACGGAGACCGCGCCGGACGCGACGCCGCCTGGCGCGCGCTGGAAACCGCGCTACCCTATATGACCGACGGGCGTCAGCTGCGCTTTATGTTCCTGCCCGACGGTGAAGACCCGGATACGCTGGTGCGTAAAGAGGGTAAAGCGGCGTTTGAAGCGCGGATGGAGCAGGCTCAGCCGCTCTCCACGTTTTTGTTTAACAGCCTGATGCCGCAGGTCGATTTGAGTACCCCTGACGGGCGCGCGCAGCTCAGCACGCTGGCGCTGCCGTTAATCAGTCAGGTGCCCGGCGAAACGCTGCGCATCTACCTGCGTCAGGAGCTAGGCAACAAGCTCGGCATTCTGGATGACAGCCAGCTTGAACGTTTAATGCCTAAACAGGCTGAAAACGGCACGGTTCGCCCCGCGCCTCAGCTAAAACGCACAACCATGCGTATACTGATAGGGTTACTGGTCCAAAACCCCGAGCTGGCGCCACAGGTGCCGTCGCTGGCGGGTTTGAACCACGAAAAATTGCCCGGACTTGGCTTATTTTCAGAACTGGTCAACACATGTTTGTCTCAGCCAGGTCTGACCACCGGACAACTTTTAGAGCATTATCGCGGCACAAAAGAGGCCGCTACCCTTGAAAAATTGTCGATGTGGGACGATATAGCAGATAAGGACATTGCAGAAAAAACGTTCACCGACTCACTCAACCATATGTTTGATTCGATGCTTGAGCTGCGCCAGGAAGAGTTGATAGCTCGCGAGCGCACACACGGTTTAAGCAGCGAAGAACGCCGGGAGCTCTGGATGATTAACCAGGAACTGGCAAGAAAATAAGTGAAAGACAAAATCATTCGCGTTGTATCAAGGCAGCAAGCGAACGAAGTCCTGGGAGTGTACATAAGTACATGACCAGGATGAGAGAACGCAGCTAACGCAGAGACAACGTGAAGGATGAAGTATTTAACGGCTTAAGTGCCGAATATCGATCGGGAAGCCCCCGGCAGCCGCACTGAGAGGCAGCGGCAAAAATATAAGTACGCCCTCGCTTTAAAGGTTGGCAGCCCCATCGCCGACACCAATCAAACGAATTAAGTGTGGATACCGTCTTATGGAGCAAAACCCGCAGTCACAGCTGAAACTTCTTGTCCAACGTGGTAAGGAGCAAGGCTATCTGACCTATGCCGAGGTCAATGACCATCTGCCGGAAGATATCGTCGATTCAGATCAAATCGAAGACATCATCCAAATGATCAATGACATGGGCATTCAGGTGATGGAAGAAGCACCGGATGCCGATGATCTGTTGCTGGCTGAAACCTCCAACAACACTGACGAAGATGCGGAAGAAGCTGCTGCACAGGTACTGTCCAGCGTGGAATCTGAAATCGGGCGTACCACTGACCCGGTCCGCATGTACATGCGCGAAATGGGTACCGTTGAACTGTTGACCCGCGAAGGCGAAATTGACATCGCAAAACGCATCGAAGACGGGATCAACCAGGTTCAGTGCTCTGTTGCCGAGTACCCGGAAGCGATCACCTATCTGCTGGAGCAGTACGATCGCGTTGAAGCGGAAGAAGCGCGCCTGTCTGACCTGATCACCGGTTTTGTCGACCCGAACGCTGAAGAAGATATGGCGCCTACCGCCACTCACGTCGGTTCTGAACTGTCTCAGGAAGAGATGGATGACGACGAAGACGAAGATGAGGAAGAGAGCGACGACGACACCGCGGACGATGACAACAGCATCGACCCGGAACTGGCGCGAGAGAAGTTTGCCGAGCTGCGTACCCAGTACGAAGTGACGCGTGACACCATCAAAGCGAAAGGCCGCAGCCACGCTGCCGCTCAGGAAGAGATCCTGAAGCTGTCTGAAGTGTTCAAACAGTTCCGCCTGGTGCCAAAACAGTTCGACTACCTGGTGAACAGCATGCGCGTGATGATGGATCGCGTACGCACCCAGGAACGTATCATCATGAAGCTGTGCGTTGAGCAGTGCAAAATGCCGAAGAAGAACTTCATCACCCTCTTCACCGGCAACGAAACCAGCGAAACCTGGTTCAACGCGGCTATTGCGATGAACAAGCCGTGGTCTGAAAAACTGCACGACGTGAAAGAAGACGTGTATCGCGGCCTGCAGAAGCTGCAGCAGATTGAAGAAGAGACCGGCCTGACCATCGAGCAGGTTAAAGATATCAACCGTCGCATGTCCATCGGGGAAGCGAAAGCCCGCCGAGCGAAGAAAGAGATGGTTGAAGCGAACTTACGTCTGGTTATCTCTATCGCCAAGAAATACACCAACCGTGGTCTGCAGTTCCTGGATCTGATTCAGGAAGGCAACATCGGTCTGATGAAAGCGGTAGATAAGTTTGAATACCGTCGTGGTTACAAGTTCTCCACCTACGCAACCTGGTGGATCCGTCAGGCTATCACCCGCTCTATCGCGGATCAGGCGCGCACCATCCGTATTCCGGTGCATATGATTGAGACCATCAACAAGCTCAACCGTATCTCCCGCCAGATGCTGCAGGAGATGGGCCGCGAGCCGACGCCAGAAGAGCTGGCCGAGCGCATGCTGATGCCGGAAGACAAAATCCGTAAAGTGCTGAAAATCGCCAAAGAGCCAATCTCCATGGAAACACCAATCGGTGATGATGAAGATTCGCATCTGGGTGATTTCATCGAGGATACCACCCTCGAGCTGCCGCTGGACTCTGCCACCACCGAGAGCCTGCGTGCCGCAACGCACGACGTCCTGGCTGGCCTGACCGCCCGTGAAGCGAAAGTCCTGCGTATGCGTTTCGGTATCGATATGAACACCGACCACACGCTGGAAGAAGTGGGTAAACAGTTCGACGTGACCCGCGAACGTATCCGTCAGATCGAAGCGAAGGCGCTGCGTAAGCTGCGTCATCCAAGCCGCTCTGAAGTGCTGCGTAGCTTCCTGGACGACTAACCTGTCCTGACCGTGAAAAAGCTCCCAATCGGGAGCTTTTTTTTTGTTTATTCCCTCTCCCTTTGGACTGTGGGCTCCCCAGTAATTTATAAGCAGAAGCAATAACCTTGTTTCAGAACGAGTGAAGACTTTCAGCGATGCTCTGGTCCGGCTGTAAATCGCTGAGGCGTTTCCTGCAGGCCGGGGCGAGGCGCATGGATGCGCCGAGAGGGCGGGTCGCCAGGGTGGTGGCGACTGAGCCATCCTGGCACGTTCACAGGTCATGTCGTGACAGAGTAGCAAGGAACATAAAGTGAACGGAATGACCACCACGGCCGTATATTCCCCTCACCCTAACCCTCTCCCCGGAGGGGCGAGGGGACTGTTCCGTGCTGCCATAACGTTGTGGGGATCCCTCAGTCATGTGGGGAGAGGGTGAGGGCATCAGGCCGCAGAGGATTAAAGCCCCCGCACCATCAGCGCCTCATCCAGCTCCCGATACGCCTCTACCAGCTTATCCAGCGTCGCCCTGTTGAGCCCGCTCGGGTTCGGCAACACCCACACCTGCGTCACGCCAATCATGATGCTCTGCTTACCCCACTTAGCCCCGCGCTGGCTAAATGCTTGCTCGTAGGCCTGCTTGCCGAGGATCGCCAGCGCGGCAGGCTGGTAGTCTTCAATCTTCTTCACCAGCTCCCGCCCGCCGCTGCGCAGTTCATGCAGGTTGACCTCGCTTGCCTGCACCGTCGGCCGCTCGACCAGCATGGTTATGCCGCAGCGCGTGTCCAGCAGGTGCTGCTCCTCTTCAGGCTTGAGTAACCTGTCGGTAAACCCGGCCTGATAGATCACCTTCCAGAAGCGATTGCCCGGATGGGCAAAGTGAAAACCGGTGTGCGCCGAGGACTTGCCCGGGTTAATTCCGCAGAACACCACCCGCAGGCCAGGGGCCAGAATATCGTTGATCATCTTTACTCCCGCTGATACATCGTCAGGGAAGTATAAAGGATTGATTATGCGTTGTTTATAAAAACAGCAGGCAGGTGTGAATGGCTGGATTGCTGCGGGGAGTTACTTTATAATTCACCGCCACGGCCCCTTAGCTCAGTGGTTAGAGCAGGCGACTCATAATCGCTTGGTCGCTGGTTCAAGTCCAGCAGGGGCCACCAAATTTTAGATTTAGAATCAAATAATTAAGCCACTCGATTGAGTGGCTTTTTTTGTTGTTTTTTAAAGTCCGCTAACCCTGGCTCAGCGAAGCCGCCTGGACACGTCCAGAGGCACCAGGGGTCGCAATCAGACGCTCTACAGACTCCATCGTTACGAACGTACAGCTGCAGTCCACATTGGTGCACTGGTGATAGCGCTCTTTGGTATTTTCACTTAGATAGCGACTGGTACGCGCATGCGCTGAATGCTTGCACTTAGGACAATGAAACATGTACCCCTCCACTTGATTCACATTTTGTGAATCAATAATACCCAAAATAAAACCAATAGCAACTACATTACTCACTATCAACAGTAAATTTTTCGTCGCTGACGTTCAGCTCAAGCTTAAGCTGCGTGGTAAATCCGCTATCGTTGAGGTTATGCACCACTTCGCTGATGATCCACGCCTGCTCGTCGATGACGCGTTTAAAACCGTTTACCAGCACCGGCGTTTCGGGGTACAGATCGGCGCGTCCCAGGGCAAGCTGGATGGAAAACTCTACGGTTCCCGCTGAAGCGCGCGCCACTTAGCCTCTGCGGCCCTGAGCGCCTGCTCTTCAGAGGCATAGACCGTGGTGAGCTCAAATACGTTTTCCGCCGATCCCACCAGCCTCTCTTGCGGCTTCTGCTCCTTGCCTCCTGTTTCCGCTACCGGTGCGACGGCACCCGGGTGCTGCAGTGCTCCTGTCGGCTGTACGCTTGATTGGCGTGAAATACTCAATTGAGGATTTTGTTGTTTTGGGTCGCGCGTTTGCAGCCATTTGGCCGTCACGCCGGAATAGTTTTCACGGTCAGCGACGGAAAAAAGGTGCTTATCGCCATCCCCACGCTCAATCATCATTAAGGGAATCGGCGTGCCGCTGGCCGTCACGGCCTGGCCCGCTTTCATAAAAATAACCTTCCCGGCTTTGATTGAAACAAATGCTCCATTACGTTCAGCAAGGCGGGAGAGGAACGCCGCATCTGTCTCCTGAGACTGGTCAATATGAGAGATGGCGATGGATGCAAGCCCCGACGAGACGCTGGCGGTCAACTGGTTACGCTGAGCGATGGTATCGACTATCGCGCCAATCGTCGTGTCATGCCACGACTGTTCGCGCCGCACGTTTAGCTTTCCACGAAAATCTGCGCTGAATCCCCGGATGGTCAGCGTGTCAGGCGCGCCCCGGAATTGAATCGCATCAATCGTAAAGTCCCCTTTCTTCTCGAGCGGGGTTCCCTCCCATCCCAGCCATAAGGACAGCCTTGCCCCCCGGGCCGGCAAGTCTAGCAGCCCGTCGGAATCATCCAGTTGAATATCCAGCTGATCGGCTTCCAGCCCACGTTTGTCGATCATGCTAAGACTGATAAGACGGTGGCTGAAATTTTGTGTGACATCGCGATCGTCAAGCTTAAGCATAAAATCAGGGGCGATTTTCCCACCCGCCCGGATATTCATTTCGGTTATCATCCCACCAGCCCTCCAATGCTATTACGTGCGCTCGTCACCAGCTCTTCGGCCTGGGTTCTCAGATCGCCAAACATCGTCACCAGCGATTCGTCCACGCGTTTCAGTTCCAGCGTAAAATTAATTTTTCGGGCAGTACCGTCACTGTAAAAATCCGAATGCGTATGCGTGACTTTCTCAATGATAAACATGCCGTGAATGATGCCGGTTCCGTCTATCAACGGCCATGCCCGCCCCTCATTCGCCATCAGCTCAACCGCCTTGAGGGAAAGCCGCCCTCCCGTGAGCTCAGGGTAAAGCAGTCCGGAGAGGGTAAAAGATGTCTCGCCTTCGCCAAGGTACTGCCAGGCTTTAGGTTTCCCGATCCGATCGTTGGACGCCCAGCGGTAATCCTTTGTAAACTGCATTGTCTGATAGGGTAAGGTTCGTCGTTCAAAGACAAACAGACCCAGCACCATTAACATTTTATCTCTCCTCAACCATACATTAAGCTGGATTGCTGCCGTCTCGCTTTATCCTGTTCAATGCTATCTATTGTCTCCCGAATTTGACGCGTCAGATCCGTTGCGGAGGCCGTGCCCCCCTGCAGCGTGATGTGATATTCGCTTTTACTCTGATCGACGTAAGAGCGTCCTCCCGGCACGAGGGTTGGCTGATACCCCTGGCCGACGCCAGAGATCCCCGCCACCGGAATGGACGAACTGCCCGCAGGAGAGGATGTCGCGTCTGCTTTTGCCGCCGCGGCATCGAGATTACCCGACTCGTTTTTGATAAGACCGAGTTTCTCCAGCAGCCAGCTGGCCTTGCCGCTCAGGCTGTTAAAGAGATTAAGCGGTGCCATTAACGCATCACCCAGCGCCTGTCCAAAAATCACGCCAGCGTTTTTACAGCCATCCAGCGTTTCCTGCGTCGCCTTGATCGGCGTAATCAAGTCGGTGAACCATTGCCAGATACCGCCCAGCTTCTCCGAGATAGCGTCAAATACCGCCATTACCGGTGAGAACAGCGCACCCAGCGGTGCGAAAGCCGTTGAAAGCCCTTCCATCACCCCGCCAAAGAAGGCGCTGATGGGCTCCCAGTATTTGAAAATCAGCAAAGCACCGGCGGCAATCGCCGCGCCAAGGGCTATCACCGGCCAGCTAAGGGCGCCCAGCACCGTCATGACGGCCCCGCCCACCACGCTGAATACCGTTCCTAACATCCCGGCCGCGGTAATAACCATATTGATGCCCGTCAGAACCGGACCAATAACCGTGCCTACGCCACCCAGTACCCCAGCAAACGCCTGCGCGCCGACAACAATGCTGGCAAGGATCTGCGTCAGCTCAGGGTTGGCATTCACCCACAGGGAGGCCGTGCCAAGCCAGCCGGTTGCGGTTGTTATCAGGTTGCGCAAAGCGCCATCTGCTTTATCAAATACGTCAATCTTCAGCCCGCTCCACGCGGCCTGGAATTTGCTGATATCGCCGTCAAGATTGTCGGTCTGCACGGAAGCCACGATCGCGGCACTGCCCGTTGCCCCCTGCAACTGCTGGCGTTTTTTATCAAGCGCGCCGTTACCCGCGGCTGAACGCAGTGCATCCGGAGCCTGGGGCTGTCGCAGCATCGCGCTGAGCGCGTCCCCGGCGGCGGCACCGTTCATTCCCTTTTCCGTCAGAACGCCAAGCTGCGTGATTGTCTCTTCAAGACCCATACAGGTCGCATCCGCAGCGGGCGCAGCGGAGGTGACGGCCGCCGCCATCTCAACGAGACTGGTGTTCGAAGAGATAAACCCGCGGGTAAGTAAATCTGCGATGCGTCCCGCATCTGTATCGGCCAGGTTATAGGCGGCCTGCGTGCTGCTGAGAATATCGGCCGCTTTAGCCGCGTCGACATTCCCCGCCAGGCTGAGGTTAACCGTGGGTACAGTGGCAGCAATAACCCCATCGGCGTCATAGCCTGAACGAGCCAGTTCGGTTTGTGCACGGACGACCGTATCTGCCGGTACTCCGGTCCTGGCACTGACCTCCCGCGCCTGCTGGCGAATGGCCTCAAGCCGGGCGTCGCCCT
Organism: Enterobacter sp. BNK-22; assembly: GCF_048684805.1. Classification (NCBI taxonomy): domain Bacteria; kingdom Pseudomonadati; phylum Pseudomonadota; class Gammaproteobacteria; order Enterobacterales; family Enterobacteriaceae; genus Enterobacter; species Enterobacter sp. BNK-22. The sequence goes on along the minus strand of NZ_JBLQTT010000001.1, from coordinate 4,229,490 downwards.
TCTCCAGACCAAGGCTTGCCTGAATAGTCGACATCTGTTTTTCAAAACTGATGCCAGGCGCCATAAACCGGGACGTCTGATCAAAGCCCGCTTTGGCCATGCCCACGCCCGCATTAGCCAGTTGATGCACCCGCGTGGCAACGCGTTTGCCTGACTCGTAGCGATTCTGAACGGTACTCAGCTGCGCCTGCTGCTGATTGACGCGGGCCAGCGCATCCCGCTGTCGGTTAAGCTGCTGCGTTTTTTTGCCGATCTGACTTTTTAAACGACGCTCATCCGACGAAAGCGTTCGCGTGTTGATTCCCGCCTGAGCGAGTTCAGTCCGCTGACGCTGTACCGAGTAACGTAAGCTGTTGTACTCAAGCTTGAGGTTGGCTGCCGATTTTCGGGCTGCGGACAGCGCATCAGCCTGTGCCTGAGTAGGGTTTTGTGTGTTTTTAAACTGCAACGCCAGCGCAGCCGCCTGCTGTTTCGCCTGAGCAAGCGACTGCTCCGTCGTGGCGAGCTGGGCATTTGCTTTTCTGAAGCCGTTAATGCGCCCCGCCTGTTCGTCGAGCGCCCCCAGCGCCGTCTGCGAATCATGGATATCGCTCGCGAGAGTCAGGCTGGCGTTCTGAAGAGCGTTAAGCGGTCGGCTTGCACGATCAACTGCCTTAAGCAGTTCCTGAAGACTGACATTATTACTCATGGTGGTTTCCGCTTCGCTGCAGCGCTTTTTCGCGCCATAAGAGGAGTTCGGTCACGCTAAGGGAGTACAGTTCTGACGGCGGCCAGTGAAAAATCACCGCGATATCCGCCATCAGATCGTCGACCGACAGGTTTTCAGGAAATCTCAGCGAGCCGAAGCCGGTGACAAAAAACCGATCACCTTACCGGCAAAGGAGAGCAGATCGCAGGCATCCAGACGCGCAACTTCATGCTCGGTCAGAGCCGGCGAGGTCATTCGCGGCAGCACCTTGATCAGGGCATCAACGTCGGATTGCGCCAGCGAGGCCAGCGAGATCCCACGCAGAGTCCCGGCATTCGGTTTGGAGACCGTCACCTGTTCAATTTTTTGCTCACCGCGCAGAACGGGACTATCAAGCGTGACAATGTATGAGCTGTTGTTCATGGCGTTCTCGTTGCTATTTTCCATTTCATTACTCTTCTGAAAGTTAGCTTACCGGCCGGCTATCCCGGCCGGTTAAAGGGTTACAGGCCGATGGCCTTACGGTGTTCAGCCAGACGATCGACACCGTCGACTTTCAGCACCATGTTGATGATGTCGATCTCGATGATCTCTTTGCCATCAATGGTCAGCTGGTAGTAGGCGCACTCGGTGGACATCTTGGTGGTGCCGCTTTCGCCCTGCTTGTTCTCGCCGCCATCAAACTCTTTATGACGGCCGCGCATGACGATTTCGACGGCGGAGATTTCGCCGGTATCATCACGCTGGAAAGAGCCGGTAAAGCGCAGCGGCACGCTGTCCGCGCCCGGAGAGGCGTACTGTGCCCACAGCGCGGCGTCCGGCAGACCGCCAACGGTCCACTCCAGCGCCAGGGCATCATCATCCAGACCGAGATCGACAGAGACCGAGCCCGGCATACCGCCGCCACGATACTTCTCCAGCTTGCGGGTAAGCTTCGGTAGGGTCACAGACTCAACAACGCCCATATAGCTCAGGCCATCGTTGAACATATTCAGGTATTTAAGTTTGCGTGGTAACGCCATGCTTCAGCTCCTTAGCTATTAACCGAATCTGACAGGTCTGCCAGATAGGTATCGGTGATGCGCTGGCGCAGGGTCAGATTTTCCAGCGGCGGGACAGGGGTGTAGTCGTAATCGATATACAGTTTCCCCGCTTTCAGGGTGGTTGCGTCGTTCGACTCAGGGTCATACCAGCAGGAGCCGTCGACGATATAGCCGTTGGTTTTCAGCTCGCGGAACTTGGCATTAATACCGGAAACGATGTCGCGGATAAGCGTTGGCGTGATGGGTTTATCCATCGCCCACGCGTGCGCTTCCGCCATGGTATCGGCCAGCACCTGCGCGGTACGGGTGTAGTTTTCAAAGACGAATAACGGGTCGTCAGAGCAGGTACGGTTACCCCAGAATTTGAAGCCGTCGTTGCGAATCAGCGTGGTGACGCCCGCCTGGTTAAGCAGGTTCGCATCGGTAGCCTGTTCCTGCAGATCCCAGGAGACAGAAGCGCTTACGCCCGTGACGCCGTTGACGCCAACGTTTGACAGGGTTTTATGCCACCCGATGGTCTGGTCGATTTTGGCGCGCAGGCCAAGCGCGCGGGCGGTCGCCCAGGCCGTCGTCGTTGCGTTCGTGGTGGTATCCCATGCCAGAAAATCAGGATGGATAACCATCAACTCGCGCTGGCTGAAGTTTTTGCGGTAGTTGATCGCCTCAGGAATGGTTTTACATCCCCATGCGCTGACATAGCCGAATGCGCGCAGGCTCTGGCACATCGCGGCCAGTGCGGTCGCCACTTCCTGAGAATCGAGCCCCGGGACGCCGAGAATACGTGGCTTAACGCCGGTCACTGTTTTCGAGGTCAGAAGCGCCTTCAGGCCGGTATATTTACCGTTTTCGTCGGTAGTACCGATGATGTTGGAAACGGTCTGTTTGCGCGCCTCTTCCGGGGTTTCTGCGGTGCCTTCAGCCACGCGAACAACAACGACAACCGGTTTACACTGGTCAGCGATCGCCTGCAGAGAAGCGGACAGCGTCCCCGCCTTGCCTGCTTTCGCAATCGCATTTTGCACGTTGGTAATGAGCACGGGCTCGTTTAAAGGAAATGTCTTGTCGTCAGCATCGCTGGCCGTACAGACCATACCGATGATTGCCGTCGAGACGGTGGAAATGGTGCGGGTGCCATCGTTGATTTCGATAACTTCCACGCCGTGGTGATAGTCGCCCATCCGGTTAACTCCTTCGTTTAGTGGTGAGGCTATTTTCTCTTGGGCGAAGGAGGTATGAAACGTAATGCCGTTGGAGGTAGGGCAGCACAACATAGAGTGAGTGGTTGACCCGCGCGGGAAAGGTGACTGAGCGTTTTGAGCGATCAATCATAAGTAATTGATCGTCGATTACCATTATTAATGAGTGAATATTATCGATATCGTTGCGCCATTAACGAGGTAATAACGATTTTACTCTGGTTAGCTGGCGGTCTGACTGCATGATGAATTTTTGGTTATTACTGGTTCAAATTTTTTATCGGTAATAAAACAGAAAAATATGAGTGATGCCCCTATAAATAAGAAATAGCCCGCGTGATGCGGGCCTTTTCTTTATAATAAGACAGTTTAAACAGATATCCACTCAGGAGTTTTAGGCCAGTCTGGTACACTGAGGTCAACCCCCGTCAGTTCAACAACGTATTTTTTCAGTTCTTCCAGTTGTGTTTTTTCTTCCTCGGTAGCCATCCCCAAATCAACTGCAGACTGCAGCGGAAAAGCGCTTACCGCCGCCTCGCGTTGCCTGCTCAATAGCTCTCTGCGATTAGCTGCGAGGATTTCTTCTGGTGTCCTGACCGGTGCGGCTACAGTGACCCACTCCATCTGTTTGCTCTCGACGTTGTAACTGGGGGCGCAGTTAACGGGAGCGGCGCCGACAAATTTTTCATGCTCTGAATCACTGACCCGGACAAGGTCATCCGGCAGAGCGTTAACAGACTTGTAATAGCGCAAACTTTTAATCGGATAAAAGCCGCGCGTTCTATTGCTGAATAACTGACTATGCATAACTAATATCCTGTTACCACAAAAGAGAAATAGCCGCTCATATTTCGCGAGTGAAGAGAGAAAGCACTTGCACTTAAAGGGTTAGCTGTCCAGTAAGAATCTTTGTCATTTCCCCCTGTTCCGCTGAAAGAGCCACCTATTGCGAGGATTCCGTTAGGAAAAGCAGCCGGAAGATAAACAGTGACATCCGGGTTGGAATTGGAGTTGGAAGCAACCCCGCCAATACACTGCATGAACACCTGACCGTTGCCGTGACGGTAATAGGCGGAGCTGTTTCCGGTGGTGGTCGACCCTGACTGGTTCGGTGGTGGGTTGTTCGAAGAATAAACCCTTACCTGCCCGCCGGATTCAAACACCCCTTGACCCGCAACGATATTGCCTCCGCTGTTAATTTGCCCAGCAGCAAAAATTGAGTCACCGCTATAAAGCCGTTGGGGTGCATTGAATGTTCCGTTTGCATCAAAAGAATACAGGGCACCACTGCCAGAATCCCCAATGATATGAACGACTGCGGAACCAAAATCATTTTTACCCGATCGTAATATGCCAAAACTAACAGAAGCGCCATATCCATGACCACTCGTTACAGACGTTCCTTTCACGATCGGAAGGTATACCGAATTATCTTTAGCGGTAGTGTATCCACCAACAAAAAACGGTGCTGAGCCATTCGTATATTGATGTGCAAATGCCCCACCTCCCTGCCAGTATTCCGGCTTAGTGGCGTAATACTTTGCACCATCGAGATAATCAACGCTTCCCCCGTAGTTTGTGAGAACTTTCGTCCAGCTCCCCCAGTATCCGTTATCTCCATTTAAGGTACGGAATTTTAGTTGTTTACCACCATCACTATAAGACGCAGCATATTGCACCCGATAGTTACCACCCAGTCCTCCCACATCAAGAATTGTCGCCTCATAGCCAGGTGAATAGGCAGCACTGGCATAACAGAAACTTACGGAATTAGCAGGAAGACCGCTTGCGTCTTTAATCTCTCTGCTCGCTTCAGCAGCAACAGACCGTATAGCAAGCGCACCACCGTTAACCACCACGCGCCCGGGCGTGATGTCGTCACGACTTTCCTGGGAATTTTTACCAGCAGCAGTACCCAGACTGTTTTTCAGTTTTATGAGATCATCACTGACAGTCTTCACAGACTTTGGTGTGGCCGCAAGCGTCTCTGAAGCACTATCGGTCGCACTGCTAAGCTGAACAATCCCCTTTTGTCCGGTAGTCGCATCCTGAGCCGTATACTTACCACGGGCAAGGTCGTAGGCAGCCTTAACCGCTTTCGGCGTTGCGGCCAGCGTTTCAGACACACTATCAGTCGCACTACTGAGCTGCGTAAACCCTTTAGCCGTTAGCGTGGCATCGGGATGACGGCGAGACTGCTCATGCTCCTCAAGCTTCTCATCAACATACTCTTGGGTCGCCATTACCGTAGACGTATCTATCGAGAGCTCGACCGAGGCGATATCACTGACCATGATCACCATTCTCACGGTCTGTGCACGGCCCGATCCCTCCTCCAGCAATGGTTTGTAACTTTCCGCCATGTTGCCGACGGCAATCAGCGTACCGGTGTCATCGTAAAGCCCCATCTCACGCATCCAGAACCCCCCCGCTTCGGGAGGAATGAGAAGCTCCGCGATCACATAGTTAAGCTTTTTATTGTCCTGGCTAATTTTATTCAGCCCATGGCGCCAGACTTCATTAACCAGCTTCGTCTGCCCGGCATCAGGAACCGGCAATGTGCCGCCACCGTCACCCACGGCCATCGCCGTAAAATTGACTTTCTTGCCGTTCGGGACGGTCGCGGCAGCCAGTTTTTCGGCACCGGCTTTGGTGATAACCGTTTTATATTTTACTGTCATTGTGCTCTCACTTATCCGGGATAAACCGTGATGATGTCGCCGTCATAGCTCAGGGCGCCGGTATAGAGATAACCCGGTATGTCCTGGATGATATTCAGGCCAATAAGGTGGCGGCTGGCAGGCTTTGCATCAGCAATAAGCCTCTCCATTTCGTAATACATTTCCTCGGTGATGCCCGTGTCCAGTACGCCGATATCAAGGCGGAAGGTGCCGGGCGGATCGTTGGTTTGCCACCACTCGGTAACATTAATCAGATAGCCAAGCGGCTCCACCACGCGACGTACAGCGCCTATCGTTCCCTTGTGGGCATGAATAAACCACGCGGCGCGGATCACCTCCCGTTTGGTGGCCTCCGGCCAGTTCTCATCCCAGCGGTCAACCGAAAACGCCCACGCCAGCCAGGGCAGCAAATTCGCTGGACAGGTGTCCGCATTCCAGAGATGGCGCAGCGGAACCGGCGTATTTTCGATGTCCGCACAGGCGCGCGCCGCGGCGACCTCAAGCGCCGATGAGCCGACCGGTAAAAGGCGGGCATTACTCATCGTTTCCCCCCACGGTTACGCTGTAGTGGCTGCACCAGGAGGCCTGAGTTTCATCAAGCACGATGTCAGCCGCGGGTGCGGTCAGTTCCACCCGCTGCACCCCTTCCACGTGAAGGGCAGCGTAAATGGCTGACTTGCGGATATCGCGTCCCAGCCGATGCTGAGCCGTGATGTAGGTCTGTAATCGGGCTCTTGCCGCATTGAGTACCGGTTCACTTTCGGGGCCGGGAAAAAGGAAAAGCGATGCTTCAATGCTGTAGTCGACAATGTTGGCCGACTGGACGGTCACGCGGTCGGCGACGGGCCTGACGTCCTCATCGTTCAGCGCATTGCGAACAACGGCGAGCAGTTCCTCAGACGCTACGCCGTTATTCTCCCGGGAGAGCACGGAAACCGTGACGTTTGCGGGCTGTGGGCTAATGACGGAAATGTCAGCCACCCGACCATCTGCACTGCGGCCATGGAACTGATACGCGCCCGTCGAACCGGCCACGCTCAGCCCTTCCGGCGCTTGCTGGATGCGCAGACGAAAGTCGGTATCGGACTCCATCACAGCCGGAGTGGGCGGTAACGTGGTGTCGTCAGCAGGGGTAATCGTCAGACGCGCAAGGTTCGCGTTTGCCCCGATCTGGTCCAGGTCGCGGCCTGCCGCATAGGCCAACATGACCGCCCGTGCAGCCTCGTTTACACGCTGGCGCCAGATAACTTCCCGGTAGGCGTTCTCCTGCAGCAGCTTCACAATCGGCTCGGATTCCAGCGTCAGCGTCCGTGCAATCGCCTCTCGCTCCTCTTCCGGATAGAGGGAGACAAAGGTGGTCTTTCGTTCTGCCAACAGCGTTTCATAATCCACCTCCTCCACGACATCAGGCGCGGCGAGCTGGCTCAGATCAACAATAGCCATAGCGTTTAACTCAGTGAAATGGTGATAGAAAAAGATTGTCCGGAGGTCGGGCGCGTGCCGGTGATATCGACATACAACGTCCCGTCGTTCTCCGAACGTTCGAAAGTGATGGCCGTCAGGCTTATCCGCGGCTCCCATTTCTGGATGGCGGAATAACAGGCGGCCATGATCTGCAGGCGCAGCGCCGGGCTCTGCGGCCTGTCTATCATCGCCGCCAGCAGCGAGCCGTAATCCCGGCGCATGACCCGCGAGCCAATCGGCGTAACCAGAATGTCGCGCACGCTCTGCCGGATGTGGTCAGCCTCTGAAAGGCTTAGCCCGGTCTGCCTGTTCATTCCCCTGTAACGCACCGTCATTGTGTCCCCTTAGTCCAGCTTCCGCCGCTTTGCACACTGCCGTGCGCGTGGTTGTCCACCTGCACCCCGTTGGAGGTCAATTTACCGCCAGAGTGCTCAATATTTCCGGTCATCACCCCGCCCTTCTGCACTTCCAGCGAGGCGGTAATTAACTTGTTGGTACACACCACTTCAGGCGTATCCAGCGTGATGCGGGACGTTGAGATCACCCGCACTTCCGGCACGGTGGCGGTCAGCGATTCAGAAGCGGAAATGTCGGCCGTTTTAATACCTGAAACCGTCAGCGCCCCGCGTCCGGGTTCATACTCGATCACCGCGCCGTCAGGGAACGCGACGTGGAAAGCGTCAGGCGACCCGGACGGCGCCGGATGGTCATCAGAGAAAATGCCGGGCAGCACAAAGGCGGTATCCAGCTCACCGCCGATGGCCAGCAGCAGCACCTGCTCTCCCTCGGAAGGGGCCCACCACACGCGCGAACGTCCCGCACGGCAGGTTAGCCAGTTCAGCCAGGTGGTTTTCATCCCGCCGGTCTGGACACGACAAAGCCCTCTGTTGAGGTCAATGTCGGTCACAACACCGATACGAATCAGATTGCGGATCGCGCGAGCGATACCGTGCATGGAAGTTAATGTATTCATGAGAAGAGAATGCCGTTCAGGAGGAACGGCAGCAACGAGACGGGGTTTTCTGCGGGATGATACAACAAGCGGTCCAGACAGCTGGCGGCTGGCGGCCTTCAGCGTGGGGAGCTTAGTCCTCCCACTGGCTGACCAGCTCACCGTTGATGTACAACGCCTTCGGACGCGTGACGGGCTCCGGCAGCGGCGGCTCCGGGGAATAGGTCGCGTGCAGAACGCCCTGTTCCTCGGAAACAAGAATGCGCTCGGTTAATTGCATGCTGATGCTGATATCCATCGTAGCGTCATCGTTTAAGACGATCGCGAAGGTATATCCGTTTTTGCGTCCCTCATCGAGGGTAAAAATGTCCAGCTGGTTTTCCCGCAGCCAGGCCAGTACCGGAACAAAAAATCCCTCGCTGTCGCCCGTGAAACCGCTAACCTTCGCGTTCAGCACATACCGTTTTTCAAAGGAGAGCGAGGAGGCCAGGCGGGCGTCTATATTGCCGCTGCCGACCGACATCTGCAGGCGCTCCGGGTTGGCATTCAGTTGGGGGATCGCGTCAATTAATGCCTGACGCAGGCTCTTGAGTTTGTGCATCGAGTTTATCCTGACAGTCTTTAATGGTTTCAACCTGCAGCGCGCAGGCGATAAGGGCGTACTCAAGCCTGCGAATATCGGCGCTGAGATCGCCGTTAGTGGCGGGTTCGCTTCCCGGCATCGGGCAGCGGCTCACCTTCGGGCAGGCGTTGTAAACAATGGGCTGCGGAGGCGCAGGCGGTGCGGGTGTGCAACCTGCGGACAGCATCAGGCAGCTGAGCGGTATACCAGCGGCGTAACGCTTCATTTTCATTGAGTAATCTCCCGATAGTCGCTTCCCGTCTTGCCCTCTCCTCACCCGCAGCGACAAGCTCTTCACGGAGCCTGACCTGGGCGTTTTCGTTTGCTCTGGCCATCCGTTGCGACTGGGACAGCTGATGGTTAAGCGTGGCGAGGGCATTTTTTTGTTCGCTGGCGACCCGGTTGGCCGTGGCTAAAGAACGGGACAGGGTCTGGTTGTCATGACGAAGCCACAGCGCGGTCGCCAGCAGCCCGGCCAGCAGCAGCATAAGGACTCTCATGGCAGCCCCTTCATGCACCAGGCCTTCTCGCGGACACGGCGGTTTTCCAGACCGGTGTTTTTGACGCCGTTGACGTACACCCAGCGGGTAAGCTCGCCGCATGCCTGCGACCACTGTTTACGCTTAATAAAAGACACCAGAGTCGAACGGCAGGCGGCGCCTGCGCCAACATTAAAGGTAAAACTCACCAGCGCGTCGTAGACCCGCGGCGGCATCTCCACCGGCGCGCACGTCGCCAGCCGTCGCTCAACGTTAAGCACATCAGCAACCAGATTTACCGCGGCCTCACGCTCAGTAATGTCCCGCGTCGGCACAACGTTTGCCGTGTGGCCAATGCCTGACGTCCATACCCCAGCGCTGCACCGATAGGGCGAGAGACGACAACCTTCGAGATCGGCAATCAGCGCCAGCCCCTCAGGGGACGTTTTCAGTAAACGAAAATCGGGCATCAGCACAGTCAGGGCCAGCACGCCGGCGACGCTGCAACGCTTAATGATTGAGTTCACGAATGCTCTTCTTATCGAGGCCCAGCGACTGGAGATAGCGCCAGGTTTTTCGCTTAAACCAGTAGTTCGTCAGCGCGGTAAAAATGGCGCAAACACTCCCCACGTACAGCGCGACCTTTTCAGGCGACATCGCCCCGAACCAGGCCAGCGCCACGGCCAGCCAGTAGGCGATAAACGTGGTGATTTTCTCCAGGCTCAGTCCCATAGATTTACGGATTCTTTGGTGGGGGCGCTATTTACCTCCGGCATCTCTACCGGCGTGCCGTGAGGCAAGATAACGCCTGACTCCGCGAGGCCAGGATTGGCCTTCAGAACGGCTTCTACGACGCCAGCCGTGCGCCCATAATAGCGGGCGCAAACGGCATCAAGCGTGTCCCCCTGCATTGCATAGATCTTCATCAGACGCTCCCAACATCCGGTTACCAGGTACTGTAGAGTTTCCCGGGCTGGCGGCCTTTTCGCTATCGCTGACGGATGGACAATCGCGGACACAACAGACCGTCCACAAGCAGCGAAGCGTGGGTCAACGAAAGCGCAAAATCAGAATGAGGGCGTGCATTCGGGTAATGATGCTGGGCTAGCGCCAGCTCTCGTCTTCCCAGACTTCCCGGAGAATATTATCCAGCATCTCGCGATCGGCTTCTCCTTCGAGCCCCTGGAGCTCTACTCCCGTCATCGATCCTATTTTCACGGTCACCCGCGATGACGGGAACAGGGATCTTATTCGGCGGGTCAGTTCGTTCTGGAAGGCCTCGACGACGCCATGGCCAATCTGCTGGTCTTTATCAAGCGTAATGTTCACCCGAACGTTACCCTCTTTTTTGATGCGTTCCGGAACAGGCGATGCTGAGAAAACAACGGTAAACGCGTTGTTTTTGATTAAATTTCCCCGCGCAATCTCAGCAATCAAATTCAGGGCAATCTCACGATCTCTTTCCTGACATGTTCCTTCTGTCGTCAGTCGAGCAATCATCTCGACGCGTTCAATCATGACCTGCTCGTTCAACTCTCTGTCCACACAACCTCCACCACGAGATACTGTATAAACATACAGTATCACGTATTCATAAAAAGAGTGAAGCGAAAAATCAGAACTCTTCACGGTATGTGCATGATATCGATGGATATTAGCGTGCTCTCAGAGCGAACAGATCCGATAAATGCCCAATACGTTCAAGGATTTTCCGCGCCTTATGCTGATAAGAACGCGCTGCCGGAAAGAGCGTTCCGTCAACTGCGCCTCTGCACCATTTGTCGTTAAAACGGCTTACGCCGCCCGCCATAAGATGCAGGGCCTCTGCGCGGCTGATGGCGATTCCGGTGGCGAGCCGAACCTCATCAATCACCTTCTCCGGGACCCCGTTTTGCGGATCCCGCTCGTAGACAAAGGGCGCCGCTGCGCCGGGCCGGATGCGCTTAATACGCTCGGTTAATGCCCGTCTCGCACGCCGGTTGAGGGGTTGAGAGAGATCGCTCAGCGTACAGTTATTGACAGAACTCCGAGAAGGCGCAGATACATCCTCAGGCTCCTGGGCCCGCTTCGGCACAATTTTCCACTGCGTGAGCCGGGTTAAAACCGGGCTGCCCGCGCCGACGGCGGAATCGTACACGCCGCGGATGCGGACCGTTTCTTCGCCGTACTGGTTAAACCCGGTACCCGGCTCATACAGCGTGCGCACCTGTAAATCATCGCGACGCACAAACGGGCCGCCCTGTGCAGTGACGTAACCCGCCCAGTCACCGGCGTCGGCAGCTTCATGGACGGCAGCAAACTCGACGCTCAGACCACGCGCGGTCTCTGCGTCTGCCAGTCGGCGCAGCTCGCGGTAGACCGTTACCGGCGCGCCGCCGATGAACTGAAACTGGCGAATGTGCCAGCGCCCTGCCCAGGCCGATACGGCGGACGCCGTCTCCTTCAGCAGGCCGCCGCTTTCGTTATCGGTCTCGCCATCGAGCGCATAGCCGTCGATATTCTTTGAGATGTATTTGGCGATATAGCCGGTAGCGCTGCCTTTCTGCGGATCGATCGCGTCCGCGTGAAAGCGAGCCTGTCTGGCGCTTTCGCTCTGCAGCTCAGCGGCATCCTCCTCCCGGGCGTAGTCCCCTATAATCCGGCGAACGCATTCGACGTCTTCCGGCCGCATAAACATCAGCATGTGCCAGTGGGGCGTACCGTCGTGATGGGGTTCCGCGACGCGGATACCAAAGATACGGCGACCTTCCCGGTGCAGCTTTGCGCGGATGCGCGCCCACACTCGGGTGAGGTAGCCTTGCGTCTCCGCCGGGCTGGCCCCGTTCCACTTCGCGTTGGGGTAGCCCGATTTCACGGTCGCGTGATACTGCGCGGGGGCGGTTAAGGTATAGAATTCGCCCACATAGCCCAGCGCCTGGCAGATATTTTCAAACCCGCGAATGCGGGTCATGAGCTCACAGCGACGTATCGCCGGGTTGGCCACCGAACTATCGTATTTTTCAATCAGGCTAATGCGGTTGCCCTCTTCATCTTCCAGCTCCATGCCCTTGAGAAATTCACGGGTGCGGCGCTTCTGCTCGCGCCACTCGGTCACGCAGCGTTTGCTCGCATACGCCATTCTCTTTTTGCTGACGTTGCCGAGGGCAATCTGCAAATGCTCGCGCCAGGCAGCCGCGATCCGACGTAAACGCCCGCGCCACCACGCCTCGGAAAACATCCGCATCACCGCGGCGGCAACATCGTCTTTGTTGAAAAATGTCTTCGACACCCGCTCCCAGTGCGGAGGCGACACGTTGAACTGCCGGGCGATCAGTCCGGCGCGCTGATACCAGATGAAGAGCGTCTGGTATTCGCCCATATCGGCATCGTTAATATTTGCCAGCTCGCCGCGAATAAAGCTGGCAATATCGCCCGCCAGCAGGTCGATATCCGCGCGGGACATATCCGGCAGACGGTTATAGCGGGCAACCAGTTCAACCATTCGCGAGGCAAGGTACTGCAGAAGCTGGGTATCGAAATGGCCTTTAAACACGGCTCGGGAGACTACGTCATGCAAACCTGCGCAGGCATAGCGTTCAGAGACCCGCCGCAGGCGGGGCAATATCCTGTTGCAGAAGCGGATCAAAAAGGCGTTAGCCTGCGGATTGCCCCGATGCTGTTCGAGGGCGTCAACGGCGCGCCAGACCTCAAAACGCACGCAGTCAGGCTGCTGTGAGAGGGCCATTCTTGCCTGCTGCAGCGCCGCGAAGAAGCGATCGCGACGCTGCTGCTGGGCATGGGTAAGATAAGGGCTGGCAATAGCTGACCGCGGCGCATTCCACGGATAAGCGAATGACGTAGCCAACTCACCCTCCCCGGACGTGTTTATTTTTCATCTCCGCGATCTCCTGACAGGTGACGCACAGAGCCACGCCGGGCACCGCCATACGGCGCGCCTGCGGTATTGGAGCCTCACACTCCTCGCAGAAGAAACGCGAAGGCGATGCGGGTCGTCTGCGGGCGCTATTAATGTGGCGCTCTCTGTCTTCCTGCTCGCGCGCCTGGGCAAGATCGATAAAATCGGCCATCAGTGCAGCTCCTGGGATTCACGCTCGTAGCGAGCCGCTTCGTGGCACAGCAGTTCGGCAACGTCTTCTCCGCTCATGCCGGTTTTGTAGATCTGGCTCGCCAGCGCTTCCAGACGCAGGGAGACCGCAAGGGCGCGCGCGCATCGTTCCTCTGTTTTTGCCTCCATCAGCAGGCGTTGCAGTTCTTCACTTCCGATCGGATAAGGGCGGTTTTCACTGTGTCGCATTACGCGTTCTCCTTAAATTCAGGCAACAGGGTGCCCGGCGGGTTGACGCCATTCGTTTTTGGGTTGGGTTACAACGGCATGGTCAGCCGTTCAGGAAATAAACTCACAACAGCACGAAAATGATTCATCGCGGTAATTAGCGCTCTTTTCTCCTCTGTGGTCAGCTCGCTGATATCGCACTCATGACGGGCGACGGGTAATCTCGCCAGGAAAAAGAGAGCGGCCAGCGCCCTGCTGTTCTCCTCAAAAAAGGGATCGCGCTTATCGCGCATGTCGGCCATAAACCGCGCCAGCTCTTTCCCGCTATCGCTCCCGTAGCGGGCGCGCAGTTCAGCGATGTGGTTAAGCCCGCTAAGACGCGCCCCCACGCTTAGTGGAACCCTTGCACAGGCAGCTTCTATCGCCATATCTCCCCTCGCATAAATGTATGCACGCTAATGCGTTCAAAACGGGCAGAGCACGGCTTTTTCCGCCGTTTGAGGATTGCGATTTCGGAAGCCATGCTGCATGATTCCCATTTTGATAATGCCTGCAATCATTAGCCTCAGTTTGCCAACATCTGCCGCTGATTGCTCGAATTTGTAATGATACTAATACCCAAATGAGTATTAGTAAACACCCAAAGGAATATATTTTGATACTAGATTCTCAAGTGAATAATGAAGAATTGCTCGATAGAATCTGTCAGGTATATGGTTTCACGCAGAAAATCCAGCTGGCCCGGCACTTTAATATCGCCGCCAGCTCGCTTCAGAACCGCTACGCGCGCGGTACCATCTCTTACGACTTTGCGGTTCAGTGTGCGCTGGACACTGGCGCCAGCCTCCGCTGGCTGATGACCGGCCAGGGTGCGCAGTTTGCAGGAAACCCCGCCCCGGGCGATCCCGTTTCGGTTTCGACATTCACACTCAGTGACGGGAGGCTGGAAGAAAATTCCATTTTGAGTATCGACGCTGCTTTCTTTAGCAAACCGCTGACGCGCGGCATCGCCGTCCGGGCAGAGGGGAAGCTGCACTTTATCGAAAAAGAGGCGTCGTTAACCGACGGCCTGTGGCTGGTTGAGATTGAAGGCACCGCCAGCATCCGCGATCTGACGCTGCTGCCGGGGAAAAAACTTCACGTGGCGGGCGGCAAGGTTCCCTTTGAATGCGGTATCGACGAGATAAAAACGGTGGGACGCGTGGTGGGGATCTATAGCGAAGTAAGCTGAGGATACTAAATCCAAGGCTGACGAGATTCGCCAGCCTTTTTGTTGATTTTAAACGCTATTTTTCGATGTAGTTGTAAGAAGTCAGAATTCCTTTGTCAGAAAAATCGACGGACAGGTGCTGCTTGCGATCCAGATTAAGAGGAATGATGAGATAGATACGACGATCGATGATCTGCGACGTATACTCCCAGTGGCGCGTATTATTGTAGTCAGCCGTATTTGCTGGTACGCCAAAAGCAATCAGCACATCTTTGCGGGTCGTGACCTCTGGGATCAGCTTCTGCTTTATCTCTTTTTCCGAATACTGAGCCAGGCTTGTCGCCTTGGTTCCGTCGTAGTTCGATGCACATGAGACGCTCAGGAGACAGGCTAACGCCACACCTAAAAAGTTAATGGCTTTCACTGTACAAAATCCTTTTCAACATAAATGCCATTGACGGTATCAAGCGCGACTTCTTTCATATAAAGCACGCAATATCCCGTTTTATCGCTATAGCTAATATGCCCTTCGTAGATCTTTTTCTTTTCTGGCGTGAAAGTCAGCGATACATTACATCCCTGATATAAAGCGTGCTGGATAGTGGTTTTTTCATCTGGCACAATCAACGTTTCGAAATAGTCTTTATCGTATTTCTTCCCCGTGACTTTAGGGAGACCAATATCTTTCGTCGACCCAAGGAAAGGGTTCAAATAACGATTGTGCTTAAGTACCCACCCACCTGTTTCTTTACCGGATTTATCATACTGATAGATGCCATAACTCATCGGCGGCCCAATGAGACGAAGCTTAGCGACATCCTCGCTACTCGGCGGTGGCGTGTACATTTTCGGCTCAGGAAAGAAAGTACTGCAGCCAGAAAGACTCACTATTGCTGGAATAATTATATATTTTAAAAATCGCATACCGTTACCTTTATATATATCCTTGCTTATTTTTCAGAGAGACACCCCGAGGCATTAACATCCCTGAATGCTATTAACAAATCACTCATAGATATAAAGGTCAACTAAAAAAAATAAATTTAGGTTTAGTGTAATAAAAATGCGCGTGCCGTTGGATTTTGAGGCGTTTATTAATACTCTTTGAACAACGAATCGCCAATGTTGGCTGACTCTTCAAGCGTGGCAACACTGGCAGAGCGGGAACCGTAAACTCAAACCCTCCAGTTCCTTTACTCACAAACTGCAAAACTAAAGAAATCCCCCATCGCGCCGATCATCATCCGTGTGTATTATTTCCTGTAGCTTTTACAACAACTAACCTTAACTCAAATACTTAAGCGCCAAAGCGAAAGGCATCATGAGCACACCGATCAAACGGCTAGAAATCATTAAAAATGCCATTGAACTGGAAGATGACGACATCATCCAGAGCCAGCTGACACGCCTGAAAAATGAAGCGTTTGACGATGAGCTACAGGCAATCGTCGTGGCGCTTGAGGAGAAGAACTACACTGCGGCCATGGCGGCCATTACCGCCTGGCTGCAGGGCCAGCGCGCCGTGACCCCGTGGCGCGATCCGCAGGTGGCGGCCAGCAAGCTGGAGCTGAAGGCGCTGGAAGAGCGTCTGCGCGATCTGATTGACCGCCGCAACGCGCGGGTGCAGCAGCTTGATGAGTTCAACGATCTCTATTTCTCCCGCCTCGGGCCGCTGATGCAGCAGATCCTCGCCCTGCGTAAAACGCTGGCGGAGCTGAACCTGCGTCGTCAGCAGGCAGAAGCGCGTCGTCGCGAGGAGGATTACCGTCGCTGCCAGCACTATATGGCGCAGGCGGTAGAGGTGCTGGTGACGCTCACCCAGCGCTGGCGCGATCTCCCGGCTGACTCCGTCCAGGCCGCCGAGGCGCGTAAGCATCTGGAGCAGCAAAGCAATCTGATTGCCAACCTGTTGGCCGAAGCGCAGGAGCTGGAGAGCGGCTTAACGCGCGAAGAGGAGCCTGCGCGTCAGGCTCGAGACGAGGCCAACGAAGAGTACGAGAAGTATCGCGAACAGCATCACGATGCCGAAGTGCGGCTGCGCAAAGGTAAGCATCTTTCGCAAGAGGACCAGAATGAACTCAAGCGTCTCTGGCGACAGGCGAGCAAGCTCTGCCACCCGGATCTGGTGGCGGACGATCTGAAAGAAGAAGCCAACAACATGATGGTGCAGCTTAACCAGGCGAAGCAGCGCGGCGATGTGAAAGCCATTCGCTCGCTGGTGGCCCGCCTGCAGCAGGGCTTCGAGCCATTGATGGCCAGCGACAGGCTGAACGATCTGGAACGTATCCGCAAAAAAATGGCACAGGTCCGCGAGCAGATCGACACCTTAGTGAACGAGCTGGCGGAGCTGGAGAAAGAGGAGTCCTGGCTGCTGGTCTCCTCACTGAGCAATATGGAAGCGTACTTTGCTCAGCAGGAGAAAGCGCTGCACGAGGTCCGCACCTCGCTCGAACATCAGGTGAGCGAAGCGCAGCTGGATTCGGCAGCCTGATTATTTGGCGTGCCAGTATGCGCTGGCACGCACCAGCTGCGGGTCAATGGCGTCGGCTTCAAACTGACGGCTCAGGCTTTTCACCACCTTCCCTTCCCCGGTCAGCCAGATAAAGTAATCGTCCCCCGGAACGGTCAGCGTCGCCAGATGGTCCGCGACTGCCTGCTCGCTGTGGCCCACCACCCAGGTGATGTTGAACGCGCTCAGGTGCGCCAGATAGTCCTTATACGATTCATCCCCAACCGTCACGACCGCCTGCACATCCGGGCGAACCGGCAGTTGCGCAATACTCTCTAAGCGTCGACGCAGCGCGGGCATGCCGGACTCGTCGCACACGTACAGCTGCCAGGCGTAATCCTCCGGCACCACCAGCGAACCGCGCGGGCCGCCGATGGTCAGCTTATCGCCTACCTTCGCCTGTAGCGCCCATCCGCTGGCAATGCCGCCGTCATGAATGAAGAAATCCAACGCCAGCTCATGACGGGCCTCATCGTAGAGCGGCGTATAGTCGCGCGCCTGCGGACGCACGCCGTCACCCCAGTCGATGCCTTCATCGGTGACCACCGGCGGCGTAAACGTCGTCCCGGGTGCCGGGAAAAAGACTTTGGTATGGTCGTCGAAACCGCGGGAGCTAAAGCCCTCCAGCGCCTCGCCGCCTAGCACAATGCGCTGGAAACCCGCGCTGACGCGCTCAACGCGGAGCACCGTCAGTTCGCGAAAACGCAGGTCATTACGAACACGCTGTGGATAACGGGTAGATGCCATTTTTAGACCCTTTTCTGGTGAATACGATATATCTAAATCAATTTTCAAATGATAATGATTACTAATAAGGAAAAATGCAAGATCTTTTAGATTGCATCTGAATATATCTTAGATATAGTTTAGATATATCAAAATGAAGGGCATATTATGCGACACGAACACGATGGCGGCGGACGTCGACCGCGCTTTTTCGGCCACGGCGATCTGCGGCTGGTGATTCTGGATATCCTGACCCGCAGCGCGAGCCACGGCTACGAGCTGATCAAAGAGATCGAGAACCTGACGCAGGGGAACTACACCCCGAGCCCGGGCGTCATCTATCCCACCCTGGATTATCTGCAGGATCAGACATTTATCACCATTACGGAAGAAGAAAACGGGCGTAAGCGCATTGCGATTACCGCTGAAGGACAACGCTGGCTGGATGAAAACCAGGAACAGCTGGAACAGATCCAGGTGCGTATCAAAGCGCGCAGCGTCGGCTTTCAGCTACGCAAAAACCCGCAGATGAAGCGGGCGCTGGATAACTTCAAAGCGGTACTGGACCTGAAGGTAAATCAGGGAGAGCTCAGCGACGCGCAGCTTAAGCAGATTATCGGCGTGATTGACCGCGCGGCGCTGGAGATCTCCCAGCTGGATTAAGCCGGTGCGTGCTCGCTCACGCGGAAGACGCGTACCAGTTCTTTAAGGTGCATCGCCTGTTCATTAAGCGATGCCGCCGCCGCGACGGACTCCTCCACCAGCGCGGAGTTTTGCTGGGTGGTGGCGTCAATCAGGCCAATCGCGCTGTTGATCTGCGAGATCCCCTCCGTCTGCTCATGGCTGGCCTGACGGATCTCACGCAGGATCGCATCCATCTCCTCCACGTTGCCGACCATGCCGTTAATCAGCCCACTCGCTTTTTCGACCAGGTTCATCCCGTCCTGGGTCTGGCTGGTGGAGCTCTCAATCAGCTCCCGGATTTCGCTGGCAGACGACGCGCTCTTCTGGGCAAGCTGGCGCACCTCTCCGGCGACCACCGCAAAGCCGCGGCCGTGCTCACCGGCGCGCGCCGCTTCCACCGCCGCGTTCAGCGCCAGAATGTTGGTCTGGAATGCAATGGCGTCGATCAGGTCGATAATGTCGGACATCCGGTTGGAGGTCTCGTTAATCAGGCGCATTTTGCTGGTCACCTGCTTCATCATCTCACCGTTGTTTTTGACCACCGTGGCGGCATCGGCAGAAAGATTGGTCGCTTCACCAGTATGCGAGGCGGTATTTTTCACCGTCGCGGTGATCTGCTCCATCGAGGCGGCGGTCTGTTCAACGGAGCTGGCCTGCTCTTCCGTACGTGCGGCCAGATCCTGGTTCCCGGCGACAATCTGCGCGGCTGCGCTGGAGATATTCTCCGAGCCGGTCTGCACCTGCTGCACAATGTCCAGCAGACGCGTCTTCATCTCCATCAGCGCATGCAGCAACAAGCCCGTTTCGTCTTTACCGTGCGGCGTGATGCTGCCCGTCAGATCGCCCTCTGAAATCGCTTTTGCGAAATTCACCGCCTCACCGAGCGGGCGGGTGATAGCGCGCACGATAAACCAGCCAATCAGGCTGCCTGCCGCAACGCTAAAGAGCGTGAGCAGGATCAGCAGCAGACGGTTAGACCTGAAATCCCCTTCCACCTGCGTACCCGCACGCTGCATCTCGCTGTTCTGAATGGCAATCAACTCCTTCACCTTCGCTTTATAAGCCTGCTGCACGGCAAGGGTGGTGGTCATCATCTCCTGAATGGCGCCCGCACGGTTGTTGTTCTGCACTGCCTGCAAAATACGATAGCGCGAATCCAGATACTGCTGGCGCACGCTGCGGATATCCGCCAGCACCTGCTGAGACTTTTGATCCTGCAAGGCGTTGTTCAGCTCGCCCAGAATCACCGTAATATGCTCGCTGATCTCTTTCAGGCGCTGCTGAGATTGCCCCGTGTAAGTACCCTGCTCGTCCAGCAGCATCAGCTGTTGAGTGCTAATAAATTCCTGGAAGTTATCGATTAACTGGTTCGCTTTTACCGTGGTCGGATAGTCATGGGTAATAATGGATTGCATCCCATTATTTGCCCGGTTCAGGCTCAGCAAAGACACACTTGCGCTGATCGCCATCAGGACAATAAAGAACCCAAACGCCAGAAATAATTTCGTGCCGATCTTTACGTCATGTAAGAACATATTTACTCCATCGATGTGATTATTTCTCAGACGATCGCTGTTATCGGTAACGGATTGGCTAACTTTATGACTTTGATCGTTTTTTTATTTCATAACCCTCACAATGCATAGGTGTAGGCTATTAATATTGCTTCATCGATCGTTACCAGACCGTCAAACGGGGTATTTTTGAAACAGGATTCTGAAGAACTGACTTAGGCAGGAATAAATAACTGAGGCACTTTCTTTAGTTATTTAATATTAAATTAACAATAAACCACATTAATAGTCACAATGGGAAAAATAAAAAGCCGTTTATTCCTTATGGTATAAACGGCTTTTTTGGAACATGACTGACTCAATGGAGCACGGTCACCGCATCCTTAAGACGTCCGGCGCGATGCTTCACCATGGCAGAAATGTGCGCGCTCTCCTCCACCAGGTCGGCGTTTTTCTGCGTGATGCTGTCAAGTTCAGCCACCGCACGGGTTAACTCTGATAACCCGGTTGCCTGCTCGGAGGTCGCGTGGCTGATCTGGGCGATAAGCTGCGTCACGTTTTTCACCTGCACAACGATATCATCCATCGTACGGCCCGCAGCGTGTACCTGCTCAGAGCCGGACTGCACCTTGCTGGCGCTGGCATCAATGAGTTTACGAATATCATTAGCCGCACTGGCGCTGCGGCTGGCGAGATGACGGACTTCGCCCGCGACCACGGCAAAACCTTTGCCCTGCTCGCCTGCCCTTGCCGCTTCAACCGCCGCGTTCAGCGCCAGAATATTGGTCTGGAAAGCGATATCGTTAATCAGAGAGGTAATCGAGCCAATTCGCTGCGTGCTGTCGGCAATGTCATCCATCGTTTTAACGACGGTCTGCATCGCATTTCCCCCTTTCGTTGCCGCGCTGCTCGCGGCCACGGAGAGTTTGTCCACCTCGGCGGCGGTTTCGGAGTTACTCTGAACGGACGCGGCCATCTGGTTCATTGTCGCGACGGTCTGCTGCACGTTCGCGACGGTCTGACGCGTACGATCGTTCAGATCTTCATTTCCCTGCGCCAGCCTGTCGCTGCCGTCACGGACGCTCACCACCTGGCTCGACACGTCATTGATCAACCAGCGGCACATCAGGCCAAGCTGCCCTACCGCGCGCAGCGTCAGGCCCAGCTCGTCGCTGCGGTTCAGGTGCTGCACGCTATTGCGCTCGCCGGTGGCGACCTTCAGCGCCTGTCGCGCCACATTCTCGATCGGGCGGACAATCTGTTGCTCAAACAGCAGCGTTCCCAGCAGCATCACCACCGCGGCCGCGGCGAGCGGCGTCCAGCCTGCGGAGGTCGCGGCCAGCGTGGCGGCGAGTACGGCAAAGAGCACCGCCATCACGCTGCGCACGCGCCAGCGCAGCGGCATGGCCGGCAGTTTACCCAGCCAGCCCTTTCCCACCACCAGCCCTTTGTGAATACGTTTTTTACAGCGCCCGTCGTTCAGCGCCCGGTAGAGCGGCTCCACGGCGGCGATCTCTTCCGCTGTGGCTCTGGTGCGAATCGACATATAGCCCGTCACCTGCCCGCGGCGCACCATCGGCACCGCGTTAGCACGCACCCAGTAGTGGTCACCGTTTTTGCGCCGGTTTTTGACAATCCCGCTCCACGGCTCGCCCTGCTGCAGCGTGTACCACATATCGGCAAACGCGGCTTTTGGCATATCGGGATGGCGCACCATATTGTGCGGCTGGCCCGTCAACTCATCGAGGTGGTAACCGCTCACCTGCACAAAGGTGTCGTTGGCGTGGGTAATGTAGCTGTGGATGTCTGTGGTAGACATTAAGGTGGTGTCATCGTCCAGAGGATATTCATTCTGGGTGACATAGGTTGGAGAGGACATGGCGTGCATCCCTTGCAGGTTATTTGAATGTTAATTTTGTGGGTCATTGTTTTTTCGGCGGTAAACAATTTATCTTTAGTTGTTAAACTTGATGGAGATCGCAGATTTGACTTAAACCATACTTTTTGTACGATTTCTTAATCCATTGATTTCAAATACTTTCGCAGAGAAATTACCCACAAAGCATGACCCGTTAATGCCCGCTTAAGTCGCAGCGTATGCACTTCTTTAGTGCAGCGGCGCTTTTACCCCCTTCCTTATACTCTCTGCCCCGTACCGCTAAATCCCGTTTGGCTTCTATCGGCATGATTAAATATTGTGCAACATTATTTTAACCTGGCGTTTATCCCGATTTTCGTTAAGGCATCTGAAGTGGCGTAATCCCTGCAATACTTAAACCAGTATCATGTGATACGCGATCCCCGGGAGCACATTTTGAACAGGTTACCTTCCAGCGCCTCGGCTCTTGCCTGTACCGCGCACGCACTGAATCTCATTGAGAAGCGAACGCTTGATCATGAGGAGATGAAACAACTTAACCGAGAGGTCATCGATTACTTTAAAGAGCATGTCAATCCAGGGTTTCTGGAGTATCGCAAATCTGTTACCGCCGGCGGGGATTACGGAGCCGTAGAGTGGCAAGCGGGAAGTCTGAACACGCTTGTCGACACCCAGGGACAGGAGTTTATCGATTGCCTGGGAGGTTTTGGAATTTTCAACGTGGGGCACCGTAATCCAGTTGTGGTTTCCGCCGTACAGAATCAACTTGCGAAACAACCTCTCCATAGCCAGGAATTGCTCGACCCGCTTCGCGCCATGCTCGCGAAAACGCTGGCGGCCTTAACGCCCGGCAAACTGAAATACAGCTTCTTTAGCAACAGCGGCACGGAATCGGTCGAAGCGGCGATTAAGCTCGCCAAAGCGTACCAGTCGCCGCGCGGGAAATTCACCTTCATCGCCACCAGCGGCGCGTTCCACGGTAAATCCCTGGGCGCACTGTCGGCGACCGCGAAATCCACCTTCCGCAAACCGTTTATGCCACTGCTGCCGGGCTTCCGCCACGTGCCGTTCGGTGACATTCACGCCATGCGCACCGCACTGAGCGAATGCCGTAAAACCGGCGATGACGTGGCGGCGGTGATCCTGGAGCCGATTCAGGGTGAAGGCGGCGTCATCCTCCCTCCGCAGGGCTATTTGCCTGCCGTGCGTCAACTGTGCGATGAGTTTGGCGCGCTGCTGATCCTCGACGAAGTCCAGACCGGGATGGGGCGCACCGGCAAGATGTTTGCCTGCGAGCACGAGAACGTTCAACCGGACATTCTGTGCCTTGCGAAAGCGTTGGGCGGCGGCGTCATGCCGATTGGCGCAACGGTGGCTACCGAAGAGGTGTTCTCGGTGCTGTTCGACAATCCGTTCCTGCATACCACCACCTTTGGCGGTAACCCGCTGGCCTGTGCGGCGGCGCTGGCGACCATCAACGTGCTGCTGGAGCAAAACCTGCCTGCGCAGGCGGAGCAAAAAGGCGACATGCTGCTGGACGGCTTCCGCCAGCTGGGCCGTGAATTCCCGGATTTGATCCAGGATGCGCGCGGCAAAGGGTTGCTGATGGCCATTGAGTTTGTTGACAACGAAATCGGCTACAGCTTCGCGAGCGAGATGTTCCGCCAGCGGGTGCTGGTGGCCGGCACGCTCAACAACTCAAAAACCATCCGCGTGGAACCCCCGCTGACGTTGACGATTGAGCAGTGTGAGCAGGTGCTGAAAGCGGCGCATAAAGCGCTGGTGGCGCTGCGGGTAAAAGTGGAAGAAATATAATTATTCCTCTTTTCTTTTGTACGGTCCGGGAACAGAGTTGACAGATATTGACTTCATTCCCGGACCGTACAGCTTTCGCAAGAAGAGGTGACGTTAGCGCCGACGCGAATCATTTCAATTTGTAATCAAGTATTCCATAATGAAAATGAATAGCCTCTTCCCTTGACGTGTAATTTCAGCCCAAAATTAAATATTTAATCTTTACTGTAAGACAACGCTTAATAATACACTCCAATTATCAATCTCAGCGATACAAACCCGTAAAATTTCACCGCGGCGAGTATTTACCGTACTAATTCATATTAAAAATTAATAAAGATAAAGTTAAAAATACATTTAGAATTTCTAATTTAAAATGAGAAACCAACAGATTGATATAATATTTATCAGCGCATAAAATAATTCCCCGGAACATCACGAGAATGTGCGAAACATATTTATTGTATAATGCTGTATATCATGGCTTTTTAAACCAGCATTATTTGATTCAGGTATTTACAATTTTGTTTCAACTTGACAGAGAACTGTTTATTTAAAAGGATTTGTATGAAAAAGCATGTCTTAGCAATGGTTGTTGCTGCCACAATGGCAAGCGCTGTAACCATGAATGCACAAGCGGAAAGCACAACGGTAACGGTAAGTGGCGGTACCGTTAACTTCGTAGGTCAGGTTGTGAATGCAGCGTGTTCAGTCGCTGCAGACTCCGTCGACCAGACCGTAATTCTTAGCCAGGTTCGTACCGTAAAACTGACTGAAAGCGGAATGCTGGCCAATCAGAAAGAAGATTTCCACATCAAGCTGGAAGACTGCGACACGTCCGTGAGCCAAAATGCTGCCGTCATTTTTAACGCCCAGCAGGATGCCACTCAGCCGGGTGCGATGGCGAATACAGCGGGTGCAGGGTCTGCGCTGAACGTTGCTCTGCAACTGTTTGGCCCTGACGGTAAAAAACTTGACCTGGGAACCACGTCTTCAGCGATCGGTCTGATTAACGGTGAAAATATCATTCCACTGAGCGTTGACTATATCGCGACTGGCGCGGCAACACCGGGTAACGTAGCGTCTACGGCAACCTTCCAGATGGTTTATTCCTGATCTGGACGGAAGGTTGTTGAACCTCCTTCACGCCCCGGTGTGAAGGAGGTTTTTTCAATGTAAACACGCATTTTTATATGTATTGAATACAGAGGATTAAACGAAATACGGTGTCCTGTGTATTCAGTTATATATTTAAGAAAGTGAAATATAAATGACACGAATTACTCCAGCAACTTTTATCAGCCAGCTGATTACTCATTCTTTCTTATTAGCCGCTTCAATGCTGACTATGGCTCACGCTGGTGGTATCGGCCTTGGCGCAACGCGAATCATTTATCCGCAGGGTGATAAGCAGATTTCGTTGCCTGTTACGAATACTTCCGAGAACAATGCCTTTTTAGTGCAATCCTGGGTAGCAAATGCTGACCAGTCTAAATCTCAGGATTTTATTGTTACTCCCCCACTTTTTGTGATGCATCCAAAAAAAGAAAACACTGTGCGAATAATGTACGCTGGACCGGATCTGCCTACGGACAGAGAAAGCGTCTTTTTTTTCAACAGTAAAGCCATCCCGGCGGTCGATAAAAGCAAGTTGCAGGGAAATACGCTGCAGATTGCCACCCAAAGCGTTATTAAGCTTTTTATTCGTCCTAAAAAGTTACCGACGCCGTCCATTGATGCGCCAAAGACGCTGCGTTGCGCGCTGGCTAACGGCAAACTGACCATCAAAAACCCATCGCCTTATTACGTTTCTCTGGTTCAACTCAAAGTCGGAAGCGCGAAATTAACAAACACAATGGTTTCGCCCATGAACAGTCTGGTCATTGATCTCCCGGCAGGAAGCGGGAGCCAGGTGAGTTTCCAGACGGTTAATGATTTTGGTGCTACCACACCTGTTCAGTCATGCCCTGGAGCATAACGTTCCCGAAAAAACACGAACATAGCGCGTTGAAGCAGGCAGGAAAAATGAAGTGTCGTAAGTATCAGACAAGGATTGTCATTCATCGTTTGGCCCCTCTCACACTGGCCATGCTCGGTGCCTTATCATCCGTTAGCGCGGATGCAAACTATTATTTCAACCCTGCCTTCCTCTCAAGCGATCCTGCTGCGGTTGCGGATTTATCCCGTTTTAGTACTTCAGGTCAGGCGCCCGGGGTTTACCGCGTAGACGTCTGGCTGAATGACAATTTTATCGCCACGCGCGACATCACCTTTAATATTCGTAAGGTGTCAAAACCCACAGATGATGATACGGGGCTCGCGCCCTGTTTATCGCTCAAATCACTGGATGCAATGGGCGTTAATGTCGATGCATTTCCAGGCTTGAAAGACGAAAAAGAGAGCCAGTGTGCGGACTTACCTTCTGCCATCCCTGCGGCCAGCACCCTTTTTGATTTTGAACGGCAACGCCTGGATATCAGCATCCCGCAAGCTGCGCTGCGTAATAACGCACGTGGTTATATTCCTCCAGAACAATGGGATGAAGGGATCAATGCCCTGTTGCTGAATTACGACTTCACGGGTTCACACAGCCGTAATAGCGGCGATCATGGTTCGACAACCGATAACTACTTTTTGGGAATGAACAGCGGGTTTAACCTGGGTCCCTGGCGACTGCGGGATTTTTCCACATGGAACTACAGCAACAGCGGTTCAGAGACTTACACAGACTGGCAGCACATTAAAACCTACGTTGAACGTGCCGTTATCCCACTGAAGAGCAAGCTCACAATAGGTGAAAATTACACAACGTCGGATATTTTCGATAGCCTGCCGTTTCGGGGAGTGCAGATCAATTCGGATGAAAACATGCTGCCGGATAGCATGAAGGGTTTTGCCCCCACCATTCGCGGGATCGCGAAATCCAATGCGCAGGTGACGGTTAAACAAAACGGTTACACCATCTATCAAAGCTATGTCCCGCCAGGCGCATTTGCGATTACCGATCTTTACCCCACCTCATCCAGCGGCGATTTGAATGTCGAGGTAAAAGAATCTGACGGTACGATCAACAGTTACTCCGTACCCTATTCTGCGGTTCCGGTTTTACAGCGTGAAGGTAGCGTAAAATATTCCGCTACCGCTGCCCGTTATCGCAGTAGCAGCGATCAGCAAGAGGACGTGAACTTTGTCCAGGGGACGCTCATCTGGGGTTTACCCAAAGGGTTTACGGTTTATGGCGGTTCTCAGCTGACGGAAAAATACGCCGCCTTTGCCGCCGGTTCCGGCGTAAACCTGGGTAACTTTGGTGCTGTCTCGGCCGATTTCACCCATGCCCAAAGCGAACTGAGCGACGGTAGCTCACACAGCGGGCAATCAATACGTTTTTTATATGCAAAATCGCTGAACAACGTTGGAACCAACTTTCAGCTGTTAGGTTATCGCTACTCAACATCCGGTTTTTATACGCTGGATGAAACCACCTATAAGCAGATGAAAGGGTATATCGGCCAGGACGATCCGAATAACGGCACCGAAGACCATGAGCCCGTGTGGACTGATTATTACAATCTCTACTACACCAAACGCGGTAAGTTACAGGCCAATATTTCCCAGCAATTGGGTCAGGCCGGGTCGATTTTCCTCAACGGTAGTCAGCAAACATACTGGCATACCGATGAAAAAAACACGCTTCTGCAGTTAGGCTATAGCGGAACGGCAGCAGGCGTGAGCTATAACCTGACGTATAACTACAATAAAGCGCCAGGCATGAGCAACAGCGATCGCATTTATTCGTTAACGCTCTCATTCCCGCTTAATCTCTGGCTCCACCCGGGTGGAGACGTGACCAAACGTTTAAACAGCATTTATACCACTTACGGCATGAGCGCCGATGATAATGGCAGGGTTACCAACACAGCGGGCATTAACGGAACGCTGCTTGAGGATAATAACCTGAGCTACAGCGTTCAGCAGGGTTATCAAAATCAGCATGCCGGTGCCAGCGGTAGCGTCAGCGCGGAATATGATAGCGCCTACGGTAATGCGAACCTGGGGTACAACTACAGTAATAACGGCGATTACCAACAGATAAACTATGGCCTCAGCGGCGGTATTGTCGCCCACCGCAATGGCATTACCTTGAGCCAGCCGTTAGGCGATACCAATGTCCTGATCGCAGCGCCAGGCGCAAGCAACGTTAAGGTTGAAGACGGACCCGGGATCCACACTGACTGGCGAGGCTATGCCGTTGTGCCGTACGCCAGCGCATACCACCGTAACCGTATGGCGCTGAATACCAACTCCCTGAGCGACGACCTGGACATTGACGAGGCCGTTACCCAGGTTGTTCCCACCCAGGGTGCCCTTGTACGCGCGACCTTCAAAGCCCGCTCCGGCAATCGTGCCATGATCTCATTAATTCATAACGGTCAACCGGTGCCCTTTGGTGCCATTGTCACGCGCGGTGATGAAGGTGGAGACACGATTGTAGGCGAGAACGGCGAAGCTTATTTGTCAGGGCTGGGCTCAACAGGCACCCTGACGGCGCAATGGGGCGACACCCGCGATAAAAAATGTATTGCGATCTATAAGCTAACTGAAACAAAGCAGTCCCTCGTGCGTTTAAAAGCGGAGTGCCGATAGGTGAAATTACGTATTTTTATTTTATTACTGAGTCTTATCACGTCAGCGAAAAGCCTGGCGGTGATCTGCCATAATTTTTCAAATAGCATTACGATTGTAAATTACGATCTGTCAACGACGTTGACCAAAGAAGAAAACCAGCTGGGAAAGGCTGTTGAACTGATTAAGTCACAGGATGTGGGCGTCGAAGCCATATGCGCGCAACACCCTGACGGGGATTCTCGAACCTATCGTTCATACCGAAGCCCCTTTCCGGTTATCTTCACAGAAGATCAGTGGAAATATATGAGCCTCGATCCAACCTATATCGCGGGCGCGATGCGCATTACCGACTCTGATATTGGTGATTATTATCCCCCTGCGGATTACATCCATATGGGGAAAGACTGGAGGGTCGATAGAGAAGATCTTAACGAACCCTTTTCAGTATATGATTCCAATCTGGTGTTCAGAATAAAAATTGTCAAACCGTTTATTGGCACGGTGATTATCCCCAATAAAGTGATGTTCAATGTTTATGTTACAACAACGAACACTGACCCGCTGAATACTATTGTTTATCAAATTACGTACAACGGCGCCGTAACCGTGCCGCAAAACTGCGTCATTAATGCGGGACAGGTGATCACTGTTGACCTGGGAAAACTAAACAGTTCTTCATTCACGACCGTCGGTGAGAAGCCGTATAACGCGCCGGTAAAAACCTTTAACGTTCCTGTCGAATGTAATGCGGACGTGATATCACCCGCGCATCTCACGCTTCGACTGGTGGCAACAGCAGACACGCACGTTAGCCAGGCGCTTGCAACCGATAATAAAGATGTTGGCGTCGTGGTAACCAACGAAAATGGCACCGTCATGATCCCTAACGACACGTCCAGTGTCGCTGATTTTATTACTGATGATACGGGCCATGCCGATGTAACGTTAAAAACCTACCCTATCAGCACCACAGGCAATGCTCCAGCAGAAGGTGTTTTCACAGCTCTGGCATGTTTACGTATCGATTTTGCGTAAGGGGTGAATAATGAAAATCGTTTATTTTTTCCCGCTGGCGATGCTGTTTTCCGGAATGCCGGTCACCTATGCGGATGATGGCGCGTCAATTAACCTCCAGATATTCGGCACCATTATTGGTGAGTCTTGTGATGTTGATGTGAACAGTAAAGAACAAACGGTTGATCTGGGCGACTTTGACGCATCGGAATTTCCAGTACTGGGAACAACGTCGCCAGAAAAAGCGTTTACCATCGACCTGAATAATTGTTCACGTGCCATCCAGGGAACAAAAGTCTGGTTCAGCGGTACGCCCGATAGTAATAATCCCGATCTGTTAGCCCTGAGCGACACGGGTAAAGGCACGGCCACCGAAATGGCGACCGGCGTTGGCGTAGAGCTTCTCAATGCCGAACTGAATCCAATCAAGATAAATAATGTGGAATCAGCAATCTATCCGTTAAAGCAAGGCGATAATAGCCTGACGTTTAATTTACGGTATAAATCCACTCTGCCAGCGGTTACGCCTGGGAATGCAACGGCCATTATGTATTTTGATTTGCTCTATCAGTAGGATGCGGAAATGAAAAAAAAATTAACAATGATATTCACCGCGCTTTTTCTGGTGGCATTGTTTTCTGAATGTACACTGGCGCACGACGGTACAATTTATATCACTGGCGTTATCCATAAAAAGACGTGCACTATCGCGCCTGACTCACAGACGCTGACAGTCCCAATGGACAGCGTTCAAAGCCTCTACTTCACCCAACCGGGTATGGGGGCCGATTATCACCCGTTTGCCATTAATGTGGAAAACTGTGCCGGAACAGAAGGCTCCGTCAGTATTACCTTTGATGGCACACCCGACACGGCAAACCCCGATTTGCTAACGCTCATCGGCGGTGAAGGCTATGCGACGGGCATCGGTGTAGGTATTTACAATCAGGACAAATCGCTGATTTCCATCGGAAGTAAAAGCCAGGACGTCTTGATTATCCCTCATCAAAGCGACGCCATTCTGCATTTTTACGCCCGCTACATTGCCACTGCCAGTACCGTCACCACGGGGACGGCAAATGCGACGACGACATTTATTCTTAATTATGCGTGAACGTTTATTCCCGGCGACGATGCTGCTTCTCTTTTTATTCTCGATGACCGTGCCCCAGGCAAGGGCAGGGGTCACGATCGGTGGAACACGTTTTGTCTATCCGGAACGAGAGAAATCAATCAGTTTTTCTGTCCGTAACCCTTCTGACGCTTCTTACCTGATCTACACCAAAGTCGAGCCAGGCGGCCTCTGGGCAGGCTCTGAAACCCCGCCCGGGTTGCAATCGGCATTTGTCGCCACGCCACAGCTGTTTTCATTGCATCCTGAACGTGAAAATACGGTTCGCCTGATATTTACGGGAGGCGTCATACCTGAAGATCGCGAAACGCTGTTCACGTTAAGCGTTTCGGCCATTCCTTCTGCGAACAAGCACTCCGCAGGCGTTCAGACTGCAGTGCGTTCACGCTTTAAACTTTTTTATCGCCCCGCCGGGCTCACCGGTAATCCTGATGATGCTTATCAGGCTCTACGCTGGTCGCGAAGCAAAAGTAAGGTCGTCGTGTATAACCCGACGCCTTATTACATCACGCTTTATCAGCTCAGCCTCGGGGGGAAGAACATACCCGACGGCGGCGTTGTCGCCCCTTTTAGCAAGCGCGAGCTCGAAGGCTGTAAAGACGCCGCGCTGTGCCAGGTACGCTGGCAAACGATTAATGACTATGGCCGCATTATGCCTGTTCGAATGCAAACACTTTTGCCGTAGTCCAGTTCTTACTCTTTTTACGGAATAATAGTATGAAAGTCCCTACCGTCCTTTGTCGCCTTTCAGTCCCCCTTGCTGCGGCACTTGTTTTCTCCACCGCAACGCAGGCAGAGCCCGCCACGCCCCAGCAGATCGAGCAAACAGGAAAAGCGGCAGAAGCCTATTTCGCTGCACACCCTGAAAAAATAGGGGAAATTGTCTCGACCTATCTTGCCGAGCATCCTGAGTTTTTGGTTGCGGCGGGCGAAAGCCTTCGCCAGCGCCAACAGATAGCCCAGCAGCAAGCCATGGTGCAAAATGCCGTGATCCATCGCGATCGGTTACTTGCCGCCGGCGATCCCGTCGTCGGCCCCGTTGACGCAAAAGCCGCCGTGGTGGCTTTCGTGGAGGAAAACTGTGTGAACTGCAACATCACACAAGAGCTTATCCATGCCAATCCGGATGTGCGTTTTATCTTTAAAAAATTGCCTTCAGCCGGGTCGGCAAACAAAGCATTACAGGAAAACGTGACGCTAGTGAAGCAGATCGGTTTTACCAACATGCCAGCGTTTGTCGTTTTGCCTCAGGAAAAAGATCCTGTCATTCAGCGCATTAGCGTTATGTCCGGCAGCGTTTCTGCTGATGCATTAATCATGGCGATTCAGAAAGCCAAAGGATAGCCCGAACGCTTTTCTTTCCGATGACGCGCAAAAGCACGTCATCGGACACGAGGTTACTCCGGCAACAGCCCGACGAAGCTGCGTTTTTTGCGCGGCTCCGACATCAGCTCCTCAAGCTTGTCCACGCACGCCAGGTAGTGCGGGGTTTGCTTATGCGCCAGCACCGCCTCTTCGTCTTTGTAGGCCTCGTAGATAAAGAACCGGGTTTTCACGCGTGGGTCCTGCAACACGTCAAAGCGCAGGTTCCCCGGCTCCTTGATTGCGCCTTCGTGGTTGGCGCGAAACACCTCCAGAAACTCGTCTACCCGCTCGGGCTTAATGTTGATCTCCACCAGCGTCACATTCATTTTGCTTCTCCCTGTTTCTCTTCCTGCCAGAACTGGAACGCATCGCGGGCATTCCAGTTCTCGTGAACCACTTTTTTCACCGCCTTCAGCATGGCGAGCGGCGCGCTGGACTGGAAGATGTTGCGCCCCATGTCCACGCCCGACGCGCCCTGGTCAATCGCGCGCCAGCACATCTCCAGCGCCTCGTGCTCCGGCAGCTTTTTGCCCCCGGCGATGACGATCGGCACCGGACAGCTGGCGGTCACTTTTTCAAAGCCTTCATCCACATAGTAGGTTTTGACGAACTGCGCACCCATTTCGGCGGCGATGCGGCTGGCCAGCGAGAAATAGCGCGCGTCCCGCGCCATCTCTTTCCCCACGCCCGTCACCGCCAGCGTCGGCATGCCGTAGCGCGCCCCCGCGTCCACCAGCTTGATGATGTTATTAATCGACTGATGCTCAAACTCGCTGCCGATATAGACCTGTGCCGCCACCGCGCAGACGTTCAGGCGCAGGGCATCTTCCATCGCCACCGCCACGCATTCGTTGGACAGTTCCCCCAGGATTGAGTTACCGCCGGAGGCGCGCAGCACGACTGGTTTATTGGTCGCAGCAGGCACCTGGCTCCTGAGGATGCCGCGGGTACACATCAGCACGTCGGTTTCACCAAACAGCGGCGCAATGGAGAGATCGATACGCTCAAGGCCGGTGGTCGGCCCCTGAAAGTAGCCGTGGTCAAAGGCCAGCATCACCGTACGGTTGCTCTGCGGGTTGAAGATGCGTGCCAGGCGGGACTGCATGCCCCAGTCCAGCGAGCCACAGCCCTTCAGCGTGAACGGCACATTCTGCTGCGGCGTGCCGATGCCAAAATCCTTACCGTCTTTGATATCGTCTAAATCAGCCATTTGCTCCCCCGTCAGAAATCGTATTTGCTGATGTTCTCTTTGGTGAACACCACCCGCTCCGGCAGCAGCACGATGCCGTTGCCCTTCGCCTCATACTGGTAGCCCTGCACGCTGTTCGGCTCGACCTTCAGCGCCCCGATGTTTTTTACGTCCACGCTGTCGCCGACGTTAAGATCGCCTTTTTTCAGCAAACGATCGGCGACATTGACCGCAATTTTGCCTTGTTGCACCACATCCCAGAGGCCAAAGGCCTTCACCGTGCCGCGCTCAACGTACGGACGCATCACGTTTGGCGTGCTGAACCCGACAATCGCCACCCCTTCCCGCTTCAGGTTTTCCGCCGCCTGCGCCGCGGCAGGCAGGGCGTTGGCGTCCGGGGCGATGATCGCATCCAGATCCGGATACGCTTTTAAGATCCCCTCGGCGGTTTGCAACGATTTGGTGGCGTCGTTATAGCCAAACTGGGTGGTGACGACCTGCCACTGCGGATGATCTTTCTCGATTTTGGCCTTCGCCTCTTTCACCCACTGGTTCTGGTCAGTCACGGTCGGGCTGGAGTAGAAGAACGCCACTTTGGCATTCGGTTTAGTGACCTGCTTGCCCGCCATTTCCACCAGCAGGCCACCCAGCTGTTCCGGCGTCCCCTGGTTGATGTAGATGCTGCGACACTCCGGTTTGGTGTCGGAGTCCCAGGTCAGAACCTTAACGCCGCGCTGCATCGCACGCTTCAACGCCGGACACAATCCGTCCGGCGACACGGCGGAGACGATGATGGCGTTATAGCCCTGGTTGACGAAGTTATTGATGAGCTGCACCTGGCCGGAGACGCTCGGCTCGGTCGGACCGTCATAGGTGACGTCCACGCCAAGATCTTTCCCCGCCTCTTTCGCGCCGTTGCCGCCGCTGGTGAAGAAGCCGACGCCCACCAGCTTCGGGATAAAGGCAATGCGGTCCGCCGCCTGCGCCGAAGCGAAGCTGAGAGCCATTGCCAGGACGAGCAGTTTTGTTTTCATCTTACGCTCCGGATAGTTTTCTAAAGAGAGATCGCACCCATTCGCGGTGCAGACTCAGCGAACGTCCCATCACCACCACAACCAGCAGCGCCCCTGACAGCGCGCTCGATACCTGGTTTGGGATGCCGACCATCTGTAACCCCTGCTGCAGATACCCCACCAGCAGCGCCGCCAGCGCCGTACCGACAACCGAACCTGAACCGCCGTAGATATTGGCCCCGCCGAGCACGGCGGCGGTGAGCGCGGGCATCAGTAAATCGCGCCCCATATCCGAACGCGCGGAGCCGAAATAGGAGACCATTACCAGCGCGGCAATCGCGGAGGCTACGCCCACCAGTCCGTACAGCGCGTAGGGCATGCCGTTCACCGACAGCGCCGCATAGCGCGCCGCGCGCGGATTCTGCCCAATCAGGAACAGATGGCGCCCAAAGCGCCCGCGGTGGGTAATGAGCCAGAAGAAGACGGTGATAGCCGCGAACAAGACCAATGGGATCGGCAGGCCAAATACCGTGAGGTTAGCGAAGGCGGTAAAGCTGTCCGGGAAGCCGCCGATGCCTTCGTAGCCCGTGGCCCCCGCCATGCCGGAGAGCAGCAGCGCCCCGCCGCCGTAAAGGTAGAGCGTGCCGAGGGTAATCACCAGCGGGCTAATGCCGGTGTAGTGGATCAGCGCCGCGTTTACCAGCCCGCACATCAGTCCCAGCAGCAACGTCAGCGGAACGGCGACCGCCATCGGCCACCCGGCCTGCATCATCACCCCCAGCGCAATCGCGCACATGCCGATGGTCGAGCCGAGGGAGATGTCGATCCCGCCACTGATAATCACCAGCGTCAGCGGCAGCGCCACGATGCCAATGCAGATAAAATCGCTGGTGCTGAATAACAGCATGTTGATGTCGAGCATGCGCGGGTTGATGGCGCCGAAGAGCAGGATCTCCAGCACCAGCAAAATGAGCAGCGCGATTTCCCAGTTAAGCCTCATTTACGCCACCTCTTTTTTGCGTTTGGGAAAGGGGGTGACATGCTTTCCCCCTTTGTTACCCGGCTGGAAGCGACCGTACTTCAGCGCCCGCTGATGGCGCGCCAGCGCCTGGCGCAGACGCCCGTCGAGCACCAGCACGCCCAGCAGCACCAGCCCGGCGATAAAGTCATTCCACCAGGCAGGAAGCCTGAACAGCACCAGCACGGTGTCGATTTGGGTGAGGAAGAACGCGCCGAGCAACGCGCCGATCAGCGTGCCCGTGCCGCCCAGCAGTGAAATGCCACCCAGTACGCAGGCGGCGATGGCCTTCATCTCCAGCCCGCTGCCGGTCTGGTTGGGCACAAAACCAATCTGTGCGGCAAAGACAATCCCGGCGCAGGCCGCCAGCATGCCGTTGAGGGTAAAGGCGATCATGCGGGTGCGGTTCACCGCTACGCCCAGCTGGCGCGCGGCGGCGAGGTTATCCCCCACCGCGTAGAAATCACGCCCGAACGCGGTGCGCGACAGCGTCCACGCGCCGGTGACCACGATAATCAACACCACCATGCCAAGGGGCGACACGCCGATGGCCGCAGGCTCAGAGAGCGATTTCAGCCCCGGCGGCAGCCCCTCAATCCACTTTCCGCCGGTCCAGAGCAGCATCGCTCCACGGTACAGCCCCAGCGTGCCGAGGGTGGCGACGATCGCCGGGATGCGCAGCCCCACCACCAGCAACCCGTTGAACGCCCCGGCCAGCGCGCCAACCATGAGCGCGAAGAGAATGGAAACCGGCAGGCTGTAGCCGCTGTTGAGCGCCACGCCGACGGCAATGGCGGAGAGCCCGACCGTGGAGCCGACGGAGACATCGATATTGCGGGTCAGCATTACCAGCGCCGCGCCGATGGCCAGCAGGATCAGGATCTGCGAGCTGGCGAAAATCATCCCCAGCGTCTGCAGGCTGAAGTAAGAGGGATTAAGCGCCACCAGCACGGCGAACAGCGCCAGAATGGCGAGAAACGCGCTCAGCTCGCGGTTTTTCAGTAAGATCTTCATGCTTGCCCTCCGAACGCCAGCGCCATCATGCGATCGAGGCTGACGGCATGGCGCGGCAGCTCGCCGCTGAGCACGCCCTGGTGCATCACCAACACGCGGTCCGCGAGGCCCGGAAACTCATCAAGATCGCTTGAGATCATCAGTACCGCCACGTTCTGCGCCGCCACGCTTTTGATGAGCTGGTAGATATCGGCGCGCGCCGAGACGTCCACGCCGCGCGTCGGTTCATCGACGATCAGCAGTAAAGGATTGGCCTCCAGACAGCGCGCCAGCAGCACTTTCTGCTGGTTGCCGCCGGAGAGCGTGCGCACGGTTTGATCCGCATGGTTGAGCTTGATCCCCAGCGCCCGGTGATAGCGCTCCACTACCGCAGACTCCCGCTTGCGCTGCTGCCAGAGCGACGGCTCGTTCAGCGCCACGGTGTTCCAGCGGATCGGCGCGTCGAGGAACAGGCCGGACACCTGCCTGTCTTCCGGCAGGTAGACCAGGCCTCTGTTTAGTCTCGAGCGCACCGGCTCGTTGGCGATCTCCTGGTTCTCCAGCCAGATGCGTCCCCCGCGTACCGGCCGCAGGCCGTAGAGGGTTTCGGCAAACTCGGTACGTCCGGATCCCACCAGCCCTGCCAGGCCGACGATCTCCCCGGCGTAGATCTCAAGGCTCAGATCGATAAACCCTTCCCCGGTGAGATCCTCCACCCGCAGCACCGGAAAGTCCTGCGGCTGGGTGCGACGGTTGCCCGGCAGCGCCAGCCACAGCTTTTGCGTATCGCTCAGGGATTTCTCCCGGCTCACCGGCGTCATGGCGGCAATCAGGGCGTTATCGTCGAACTGCGCGGTTTCCCCGCTCAGCACCACCGCGCCGTCGCGCATCACCGAGACGTGGCTCGACAGCACGCGAATTTCCGGCAGCTTGTGCGAGATAAACACGAGCCCGACGCCGAGCGCCTGCAGCGCGCGGATCTGGCGGAACAGCCGTTCGGTTTCGCCCGGCGTGAGGGAGGCCGTGGGCTCGTCGAGGATCAGGATCCTGGCGTTGCGCATTAATCCGCGCAGGATCTCCACCATCTGCTGATCCGCCACTTCCAGGGTGCTGGCGGCGGCGTCGAGGTTGAGCTGGCACTGCAGCTGCTCAAGTTTCTCCGCCAGCTGCTTTTCCCGATCGCGGTCGCGCGGCAGGCGGAACAGGATATTTTCCCGCACCGTCAGGTTAGGGAACAGCAGCGGCTCCTGCGGCACCAGGTAAATGCCGAGCCTGTGCGCCTGCACGGGCGTCAGCCGCGCATATGACTGCCCCTCGACGGAAAGTTCACCATCATCCGGCGTCTCGACCCCGGCGATGATCTTCATCAGCGTCGATTTTCCCGCGCCGTTTCCGCCCATCAGCGCGTGCACCTGGCCCGCAAGCAGCGTGAAATCAATGCCTTTTAGAACCGGCACGCCTGAGAACTGCTTGCTGATATTCCGCGCGTCGAGAAGTGAGGTCATCATCGCTCCGCTATTGAACAAATGATTTTTAGATTTAATAATGTTCAAAAGCGTAGACGGTGAACTATATTTACAACCGTGCAGGGATCACAGTTTTATCGATTGAGATTCAGATAAACCAGAAACGATCGAAATGATCCGTTTTGTCGCGTGGCTCACACTTTCCCTTCGCGCCATTACGAACATATGATCTAAATTTTTATAAGAGTTCAACTATGAGCGATAAACGCACTGCGGAAGAAGGACGGTTTGCCGGGCTGGCGCTGGCGGAAGAGGAGCTGGTGGCGCGCGTGGCATGGTGTTACTACCACGACGGGCTGACCCAGAACGATATCGGCGAACGCCTCGGGCTGCCGCGATTAAAAATCTCCCGTCTGCTGGAGAAAGGCCGTCAGTCCGGAGTGATCCGCGTGCAGATCAACTCCCGCTACGAGGGCTGTCTGGCGCTGGAAACCGAGCTGCAGCAGCGCTTTGGCCTGAAGCTGGTGCGCGTGATGCCTGCCTTAAATACGCCGCCGATGAACGTGCGGCTGGGCATTGGCGCAGCGCAGTCGCTGATGGGCGTGCTGGAACCCGGCCAGCTGCTGGCGGTGGGGTTCGGTGAAACCACCATGAGCAGCCTGCAGCACCTGAGCGGATTTATCAGCTCACAGCAGATCCGCCTCGTGACGCTCTCCGGCGGCGTCGGGCCGTACATGACCGGTATCGGCCAGCTGGACGCGGCCTGCAGCGTCAGTATGATCCCCGCCCCGCTTCGCGTGTCATCCGCAGAGGTGGCCGGGATCTTAAAACGCGAAACCAGCGTGCGGGACGTGATCCTCGCGGCCACCGCCGCCGACGTCGCAGTGGTGGGTATTGGTTCAGTCAACCAGCGCCGTGATGCCACGATCCTGCGCTCCGGCTACATCAGCGAAGGTGAACAGCTGATGTACGCCCGCAAAGGCGCGGTCGGCGATATTCTCGGTTATTTCCTCAATGCCGAAGGGGAGTGCGTCGAGGAGCTGGAGATCCATAAAGAATTACTCGGCGTCTCGCTTGATGAGCTGGCGCAACTGCCCACCATCGTTGGCGTGGCCGGAGGGGAAGAGAAAGCCGATGCGATTTATGCCGCACTGAAGGGTCGCCGTATCAATGGCCTGGTGACGGAGGAGACGACAGCCCGCGCGGTGCTGGCTCTGGCCAAGTGAGAGCCCGCCCTGCGCTAACAGCGAGGCAAGCTCATGAGTTACCTTTTAGCGTTAGATGCAGGGACCGGCAGCGTTCGCGCCGTGATTTTCGATTTGCAGGGCAACCAGATTGCCGTCGGCCAGGCCGAGTGGAAGCACCTGAGCGTGGAGAACGTGCCGGGCTCGATGGAGTTCGACCTCGACACCAACTGGCGGCTGGCCTGCCAGTGCATTCATCAGGCGCTGACGCGCGCGAATCTGGGCGCGGCGGATATTCAGTCCGTCGCCTGCTGCTCCATGCGCGAAGGGATAGTGCTTTACGACCGCAACGGCGAGGCCATCTGGGCCTGCGCCAACGTTGACGCCCGCGCCAGCCGCGAGGTGGCGGAACTCAAAGAGATCCACGACAACCATTTTGAATCCGAAGTGTATGACGTCTCCGGCCAGACGCTGGCGCTGAGCGCGATGCCGCGCCTGCTGTGGCTGGCACACCATCGTCCGGATATTTACCGCAGCGCCGCCACTATCACCATGATCAGCGACTGGCTGGCAGCGAAGCTCTCCGGCGAGCTGGCGGTCGACCCGTCTAACGCGGGCACCACCGGCATGCTGGATCTCTTCTCCCGCGACTGGCGTCCGGCGCTGCTGGACATGGCCGGGCTGCGCGCCGATATTCTCTCCCCGGTAAAAGAGACCGGCACCGTGCTGGGCGCTATCACCCGAGAGGCCGCACAGCAAAGCGGCCTGCGCGAAGGCACGCCGGTGGTGATGGGCGGCGGCGACGTGCAGCTGGGCTGTCTGGGTCTGGGGGTAGTCCGCGCCGGACAAACGGCGGTGCTGGGCGGGACCTTCTGGCAGCAGGTCGTGAACCTGCCGCAGGTGCGCACCGACCCTGGTATGAACATTCGGGTGAACCCGCACGTGATTCCCGGCATGGCGCAGGCGGAGTCGATCAGCTTCTTTACCGGGCTGACCATGCGCTGGTTCCGCGACGCCTTCTGCGCCGAGGAAAAGCTGATTGCCGAGCGGATGGGGATGGACACCTATTCTCTGCTGGAAGAGATGGCCAGCCGGGTGCCGGCGGGCTCCCACGGGGTGATGCCAATCTTCTCCGACGCCATGCATTTTAAGCAGTGGTACCACGCCGCGCCGTCGTTTATTAATCTCTCCATCGACCCGGAAAAATGCAATAAAGCGACGCTGTTCCGCGCCCTGGAGGAGAACGCGGCGATCGTCTCGGCCTGTAACCTGGCGCAGATTTCCCACTTCTCCGGCGTGACGTTTGAAAGTCTGGTCTTTGCGGGCGGGGGCTCGAAAGGTGCGCTGTGGAGTCAGATTTTAAGCGACGTCACCGGCCTGCCGGTGCGCGTGCCGGAGGTCAAAGAGGCTACGGCGCTGGGCTGCGCCATTGCAGCAGGCGTTGGCGCGGGGCTGTTTGCCGATATGGCCTCGACGGGCGAGCGACTGGTGAAATGGAGCCGCGAATTCACGCCAAACCCGGTACATCGCGAACTGTACGACGGCATGATGCAGAAATGGCAGGCGGTATATGCAGACCAGCTCGGGTTGGTGGATAGCGGGCTGACGACGTCGATGTGGCAGGCACCGGGGTTAGTAAAAACCCATACCCCTCACCCCATAGGGGAGAAGGAAAAAACCAGATCGAACTGATTCTTTAAGGCCGCACCGGCCAGTCCCCTCTCCCCTCAGGGGAGAGGGTTAGGGTGAGGGGAAGTTCTTTGAGATCTATCACAATCATTCGATCCCGCTTTTACCTTTCCGCTGCCGCTGGCTAAATTAGTAACTCATCCGACCACATAACAATAATTTTACACTGGAAGAGACTATGAGCCGCTACCCGTCGTTATTCGCCCCCCTCGATCTGGGGTTCACCACACTCAAAAACCGCGTGTTGATGGGCTCGATGCACACCGGGCTGGAGGAGCATCCGGACGGGGCCGAGCGTCTGGCAGCCTTCTATGCCGAACGCGCCCGCCATGGGGTAGCGCTGATCGTCACCGGCGGCGTGGCCCCTGCCCCTTCCGGCGTCGGCATGGAGGGCGGCGCGGTGCTGAACGATGCGTCACAGCTGCCGCACCATCGCATTGTGACCGACGCGGTACACAACGAGGGCGGTAAAATCGCCCTGCAAATTCTGCACACCGGACGCTACAGCTATCAGCCGAATCTGGTCGCGCCATCGGCCATTCAGGCGCCGATTAACCGCTTCACTCCGCATGCCCTGAGCCACGACGAGATCTTGGCGCTGATTGACGACTTCGCCCGCTGCGCGGCGCTGGCGCGTGAAGCGGGCTACGACGGCGTTGAGGTGATGGGGTCTGAAGGCTATCTGATTAACGAGTTTCTGGCCGCCCGCACCAACCAGCGCGACGACGAATGGGGCGGCGACTATGCCCGCCGGATGCGCTTTGCTGTAGAAGTCGTGCGCGCCGTGCGCGAACGCGCGGGCGCGGATTTTATTATCATCTTCCGCCTGTCGATGCTCGACCTGGTGGAGGGCGGCGGCACGTTTGACGAAACCGTGCAGCTGGCGCAGGCGATAGAAGCCGCGGGGGCCACCATTATCAACACCGGCATCGGCTGGCACGAGGCGCGCATTCCGACCATCGCCACGCCGGTGCCGCGCGCGGCGTTCAGCTGGGTGACGCGCAGGCTGAAAGGGAAAGTGTCTGTTCCGCTGGTCACCACCAACCGCATTAACGATCCGCAGGTGGCGGACGATGTGATTTCACGCGGCGATGCCGACATGGTCTCGATGGCGCGCCCGTTCCTGGCCGATGCCGAGCTGCTGTCCAAAGCGCAAAGCGGCCGTGCGGATGAGATCAACACCTGCATCGGCTGTAATCAGGCGTGCCTGGATCAGATCTTCGTCGGGAAAGTGACCTCCTGCCTCGTCAACCCGCGCGCCTGCCACGAAACCAAAATGCCGGTGATCCCGGCGACAGCGAAAAAACGCCTGGCGGTTGTCGGCGCAGGGCCTGCGGGCCTGGCGTTTGCGGTCAATGCCGCCTCGCGCGGCCACAGCGTGACGCTGTTTGATGCGCTGGGGGAGATTGGCGGGCAGTTTAATATCGCCAAACAGATCCCCGGCAAAGAGGAGTTCTACGAAACGCTGCGCTACTACCGCCGGATGATCGAGCTGACGGGCGTCGAGCTGCGGCTTAACCAGTTTGTCCACGCGGCGGATCTGACTGATTTCGATGAGGTGATCCTGGCGAGCGGGATCGTACCGCGCACGCCTGCGATCGAGGGTATCGATCATCCAAAAGTGCTGAGCTATCTCGACGTGCTGCGTGACAAAGTACCGGTTGGCGAGAAGGTGGCGATTATCGGCTGCGGCGGGATCGGCTTTGATACCGCCATGTATTTGAGCCAGCCGGGCGAGGCGACCAGCCAGAACATTGCCGAGTTTTGCGTCGAATGGGGCATTGATACCAGCCTCAGCCAGTCCGGCGGACTGCGCCCCGAAGGGCCGCAGCTGCCAAAAAGCCCGCGCCAGATCGTGATGCTGCAGCGTAAAGCCAGCAAGCCGGGCGAAGGGCTGGGCAAAACCACCGGCTGGATCCACCGCGCTACCCTGCTCTCACGCGGGGTGAAGATGATCCCGGCGGTCAGCTATCAGAAGATCGACGACGAGGGGCTGCACGTCACGATCGGCGGCGAGCCGCAGCTGCTGCGCGTGGATCATGTCATTTTGTGCGCCGGGCAGGAGCCAAAGCGCGATCTGGCGGATCCGCTGCGCGAGGCCGGTAAAACGGTGCATCTGATTGGCGGGTGTGACGTGGCGATGGAGCTGGATGCGCGGCGCGCGATTGCGCAGGGGACGAAATTAGCTCTGATGATCTAGAACATTGCCGGGCGGCGCTGCGCTTGCCCGGCCTACGGGTTCGAGGCCATTGTAGGCCCGGTAAGCGAAGCGCCACCGGGCAAAACAATCTTAACGACGACGTCCCAGCTTCACCGACTTCAGCACCACAAACTTGTTATTCGTCGCAATGGTGACGCAGTTACCGAAAATCTTCTTCAGCTTGTGGAAGTAGTCCAGGTGGCGGTTCGCCACGATGTACAG
Organism: Enterobacter sp. BNK-22; assembly: GCF_048684805.1. Taxonomy (NCBI): domain Bacteria; kingdom Pseudomonadati; phylum Pseudomonadota; class Gammaproteobacteria; order Enterobacterales; family Enterobacteriaceae; genus Enterobacter; species Enterobacter sp. BNK-22. Next base: position 4,186,665 of record NZ_JBLQTT010000001.1, on the reverse strand, counting down.
CTCGCCGTTAATTTTCAGGCAGCGGCGCGCGTGGTGGAACATCTCCCAGGCGACGTTATCCGTCAGGGCGTGCTTCTGGTGGAACGGCGGGTTACAGAACACGGCGTTGAAGCGGAACGGCTCTACCCCCGACAGCGCGTTGTTGATCATAAACTCGCAGCGGTCCAGCACGTCCGGCAGGTTGGTTTCTACATTCAGACGGCTGGAGGCCACCGCCATCGGCGATTCGTCGCTGAACACCACGCTGGCTTCCGGGTTCTTCGCCAGCAGCGTCAGGCCAATCACGCCGTTGCCGCAGCCAAGATCGACAATCTCACCTTCCAGATTTTCCGGCAAATGTTCCATAAAGAAGCGCGCGCCGATATCCAGACCGGTGCGGGAGAAGACGTTCGCGTGGTTATGGATGGTCCAGTCTGTCCCTTCCAGCTTCCAGCTCAGCGTTTCTGGCGCGTCGGCCAGCTCAGGGGCGGCGAACGTACAGTTGATCAGGCGCGCTTTTTTCCAGGCCAGCGTGGTGGTGGTCGGGCCAAGGACTTTCTCGAACAGCTCCAGCGTCGAAGTATGAATATCGCGCGCTTTGGCACCCGCGATGATGCGGGTTTCTGGCGTGACGACCTTACGCAACGCGCGCAGCTGCTGCTCCAGCAGCGCCATGGTTTTTGGCACTTTGATCAGCACCACGCCCGGCGCCTGCGGGTAGTCTGCGGTGCTGTCGAGGAACTTCACGCTGGACTCTTCGATGTCGTTATGGCGAAGGTTTTCACGCGTCGCCAGCTCGCTCAGGTAGGAGTCGCCGATACTGTACGGCGTGTGTTCCGCCAGCGCACAGCCCAGGGCGCCAAACGCGTCATTCAGGATCAAAACCGGGCCGCGGATTTCAGTGTCATCCAACTGCTGCAGCAGATATTCATCCGCCGCTTCCCACGCCTGAAGCGGGTTAACGTCGTCCGTCTCCGGGAAACGTTTAAGGTTGAGTGAACGGAAACCGTTGTCTAAGTGGCTCATCGGCCCTCCTGAATGGTAAAATTTGGCGTATCCCTGAAAAGGGTGCGTGAGTATACCCGTTTTATTGTCGATTTGGGGCGTTGATGAACCAACTTACTTATCTCCAGGGCTACCCGGAACATTTACTGACTCAGGTTCGCAGCCTGATTGCTGAGCAGAAGCTGGGCGCGGTGCTGGAAAAACGCTACCCCGGCACCCACGATTTCGCGACCGATAAGGCCCTCTGGCAGTATACGCAGGATCTGAAAAACCGGTATCTGAAGAGCGCCCCGCCGATCAACAAGGTGATGTACGACAACAAGATCCACGTGCTGAAAAACGCGCTCGGCCTGCACACCGCCGTCTCCCGCGTGCAAGGCGGCAAGCTGAAGTCAAAGGCCGAAATCCGCGTCGCGACGGTTTTCCGCAACGCGCCGGAAGCCTTTCTGCGGATGATCGTCGTCCATGAGCTGGCACACCTGAAAGAAAAAGAGCACGACAAAGCGTTCTATTCCCTGTGCTGCCATATGGAGCCGCAATACCACCAGCTGGAGTTTGATACCCGTCTGTGGCTTACGCATTTATCGTTAAAAGGTAATGCGGAATAGCGCACGCGAATTGTCATGATGACGTGCTACAGTGGCTAAAGGTTCCCCGCTACGGAGTACGTAAACGTTTATGATACGTTTCGCAGTCATTGGAACGAACTGGATTACGCGCCAGTTCGTCGACGCCGCCCACGAAACCGGCAAACTGAAACTTACCGCAGTCTATTCCCGCAGCCTTGAGCAGGCGCAGAGTTTTGCCAACGACTACCTCGTCGAGCATCTCTTCACCTCGCTTGATGAGATGGCGCAAAGCGACGCCATTGACGCGGTCTATATCGCCAGCCCGAACTCCCTGCACTTCCCGCAAACGAAGCTATTCCTCAGCCATAAAAAGCATGTGATTTGCGAGAAGCCGCTGGCGTCGAACATCGATGAAGTCGAAGCCGCCATTGCGCTTGCCCGCGAAAACCAGGTGGTGCTGTTCGAAGCCTTCAAAACCGCCAGCCTGCCGAACTTCCTGCTGCTGCAGCAGTCCTTGCCGAAGGTGGGCAAAGTGCGTAAAGCGTTTATCAACTACTGCCAGTACTCGTCGCGCTACCAGCGCTATCTCGACGGCGAGAACCCGAACACCTTTAATCCGGCCTTCTCTAACGGCTCGATTATGGATATCGGTTTCTATTGCCTGGCCTCTGCCGTGGCCCTTTGGGGCGAGCCGCACGGCGTCACGGCCACCGCCAGCCTGCTGGAGAGCGGCGTGGATGCGCACGGTGTCGCGGTGCTGGATTACGGTGATTTCAGCGTGACGCTGCAGCACTCCAAGGTGAGCGACTCTGTCCTGCCGAGCGAAATTCAGGGCGAAGCGGGCTCGCTGGTTATCGAGAAGATCTCCGAGTGCCAGAAGGTGAGCTTTGTGCCGCGCGGCGGCAAAGCCCAGGAGCTGACGCAGCCTCAGCATATTAACACTATGCTCTATGAGGCAGAGGTCTTCGCCCGTCTGGTGGAAGACAACGAAGTGAATCACCCAGGCCTTGCGGTGAGCCGCACCACGGCGAAGCTGCAAACGGAGATCCGCCGTCAGACCGGCGTGGTGTTCCCGGCAGACGGCGTGAGCGCGGAAGTTATCGCGTAAAGCTGTGTAATGAAACGGCGCAGACCATTGACGAAGCCAATGGTCTGACATATTTTGTTACCTGCAAAGGGGAGTAACTTCTTCGTCGGTGGATCGTCATTACGATGCGTGCAATACCGCATCCGGTCGCCGGGCAACCCTCGTGGTTGTAAGTGAGACCTTGCCGGAAGGCGAGGTCTATGCATAAAAAGCTAACGGCTATCGTCTTCTGACCATGGCCGTTTTTGTTTTTTATGTGTAAGGAAAATAGTATGCATTCTGTCGGCACTCCCATGTTGTGGGGCGGATTCGCGGTTGTCGTGCTCATCATGCTGGCGATCGACCTCTTTTTACAGGGGCGTCGCGGCGCGCACGGCATGACCATGAAACAGGCTGCGGCCTGGTCGCTGGTGTGGGTCACCCTCTCCCTGCTCTTCTGTGCCGCCTTCTGGTGGTATCTGGCTTCGACCGAAGGCCGTGCGGTGGCCGATCCTCAGGCCCTCGCCTTCCTCACTGGCTATCTGATTGAAAAAGCCCTGGCGGTCGATAACGTCTTCGTCTGGCTGATGCTGTTCAGCTACTTCGCCGTACCTGCGGCCCTGCAGCGCCGCGTGCTGGTCTACGGCGTGCTGGGCGCGATTATCCTGCGTACCATCATGATCTTCGCTGGCAGCTGGCTGATAACCCAGTTCGAATGGCTGCTGTACGTCTTCGGCGCGTTCCTGCTGTTCACCGGGGTCAAAATGGCGCTGGCGAAAGAGGACGGCTCTGCGATTGGCGATCGCCCGCTGGTGAAGTGGATCCGCGGCCATCTGCGCATGACCGACAAGATCGAGAGCGAGCACTTCTTCGTACGCAAGAACGGCCTGCTGTTTGCCACCCCGCTGCTGCTGGTGTTGATCCTGGTTGAGCTGAGCGACGTGATTTTCGCCGTGGACAGCATTCCGGCCATTTTTGCGGTGACCACCGACCCGTTCATCGTCCTGACCTCTAACCTGTTCGCCATCCTCGGCCTGCGCGCCATGTACTTCCTGCTGGCAGGCGCGGCGGAGCGCTTCTCAATGCTGAAGTACGGCCTGTCGGTGATCCTGGTGTTTATCGGTATTAAAATGCTGATCGTCGATTTCTACCATATCCCGATCGCCATTTCGCTCGGCGTGGTGTTTGGCATTCTGATCGTGACGCTGATTATCAATACCTGGGTTAACCGCCAGCACGATAAGAAGCAACAGGCTTAGCGCGCTTTGCCCGGTGGCGCTGCGCTTACCGGGCCTACAACGACACCTCGTGGGCCGGGTAAGCGCAACGCCACCCGGCACTTTCGTTAATCAATAGTTAAAAAACATGACACAACACGTAAAATCCAGCATTTTACGCTTCCCTCCACAGACGCTTTCCCTATACTCGACCAGGCAAACATTTACTTACATCCGGACATAAATGTGACTAAGAGCACATCCGGGATGGAACGCAATTTCACTTAAGGAACACTCATGACGACAACCTCATCGGGTCTGCTTGCGCGCCTGTCGCGCGGCAGCCTTGTTAAGCAAATACTGGTTGGACTGGTGCTCGGCGTCGCGCTGGCACTGATCTCAAAACCTGCCGCCGAGGCCACTGGCCTGCTCGGCACACTGTTCGTCGGCGCACTGAAAGCGGTCGCGCCGGTTCTGGTTTTGACGCTGGTGATGGCCTCAATCGCCAACCACCAGCAGGGGCAGAAAACTAATATTCGCCCGATTCTGTGGATGTATCTGCTGGGGACGTTCTCGGCCGCGCTGACGGCGGTTGTCGTGAGCTTTATCTTCCCGTCCACGCTGCAACTGACCACTGGCGCGACCGACATTACGCCACCCGCGGGTATTGTTGAGGTGATGCACGGCCTGCTGATGAGCATTGTCGCCAACCCGATCCATGCGCTGATTAACGCGAACTACATCGGGATTCTGGTATGGGCCGTCGGTCTGGGCTTCGCTCTGCGCCACAGCAACGACACGACCAAAAACCTGGTTAACGACCTTTCTCACGCCGTGACCTTTATCGTGACGGTGGTCATCCGCTTTGCGCCGATTGGTATTTTTGGCCTCGTGGCATCCACGCTGGCAACCACCGGTTTCGGCGCACTCTGGGGCTATGCGCAGCTGCTGCTGGTGCTGATTGGCTGTATGGCTGTCGTGGCACTGGTGATTAATCCGCTGCTGGTGTTTCTGCAGACCCGTCGTAACCCGTACCCCCTGGTGCTGATGTGCCTGCGCGAAAGCGGCGTGACCGCCTTCTTCACCCGCAGCTCGGCGGCAAACATTCCGGTCAACATGTCCCTGTGTGAGAAGCTGAATCTGGACCGCGATACCTACTCCGTATCCATTCCGCTGGGTGCGACCGTCAATATGGCGGGAGCGGCCATCACCATCACGGTGCTGACGCTGGCCGCGGTGCATACGCTGGGTATTCCGGTGGATCTGCCAACCGCGCTGCTGCTGAGCGTGGTAGCCTCGCTGTGTGCCTGCGGCGCATCCGGCGTGGCGGGCGGTTCCCTGCTGCTGATCCCGCTGGCATGTAATATGTTCGGCATCCCGAACGAGATCGCCATGCAGGTGGTTGCGGTAGGCTTTATCATCGGCGTGCTGCAGGATTCCTGCGAAACCGCGATCAACTCCTCCACCGACGTGATGTTTACCGCCGCCGTGTGCCAGGCGGAAGACGCGCGTTTAGCGAAGAACGCCCTGCGCAGTTAAAAAGAAAAGCCCGGTGGCGGCTACGCCTTACCGGGCCTACAGGGTTTAGTAGGTCGGGTAAGCGCCAGCGCCACCCGACAAAGTACTTAAAGCGTCACACCACTCTTAAAGATCGCCAGCTCGCGGAAGTCGTTCTTCTCGTTGCAGGTCTGCCTGCCGTTGGCAAATTCCACAATCGCGTCCACGAATTCCGTCAGCAGCTGCGGCATCGCCTTGCCGTGGATAAGCTGCCCGGCATCAAAGTCAATCCAGTGTTTTTTCTTCGCCGCCAGCTCGCTGTTGGTGGCGATTTTCACCGTCGGCACAAAACCGCCGTACGGCGTGCCGCGACCGGTGCTGAACAGCACCATATGGCAGCCGGCTCCCGCCAGCGCGCTGGTGGCGACCGCATCGTTACCCGGCGCGCTCAGCAGGTTCAGACCGTGCGTTTTCAGGCGCTCGCCGTAACGCAGAACGTCAACCACCTGGCTCGCGCCCGCTTTCTGGGTGCAGCCGAGGGATTTCTCTTCCAGCGTGGTGATCCCACCCGCTTTGTTACCCGGAGACGGGTTCTCATAAATGGGCTGATTGTGGGCAATGAAGTACTGTTTGAAGTCGTTCACCATGGTGACGGTTTTTTCAAACGTCTCCTCGTCGCGGCAGTGGCTCATCAGAATACGTTCCGCGCCGAACATCTCCGGCACCTCGGTCAACACCGTCGTGCCGCCGTTAGCGATCACATAGTCCGAGAAGCGACCCAGCATCGGGTTGGCGGTGATACCGGACAGGCCGTCAGACCCGCCGCACTCCAGCCCAAACTTCAGCTCGCTCAGTTTGCCCGGCTCGCGCTTGTCGTGGCGCATCACGTTATACAGCTGGTGAAGCTGTTCAACGCCCGCCTCCACTTCGTCATCCTGGTGCTGACACACCATAAAATGCACGCGCTCAGGGTCAAACTCGCCCAGCGTGTCGCGGAAGGCATCAACCTGGTTGTTCTCGCAGCCCAGGCCAATCACCAGCACCGCGCCTGCGTTCGGGTGACGCACCATGTTTTGCAGCATGGTGCGGGTGTTAATGTGGTCATCCCCTAGCTGGGAGCAGCCGTAGGTGTGGCTGAACAGATGCACGCCGTCGGTGCCTTCGGCATTGTTGGTCTCTTTCAGGAAGCGCGTCTGGATCTGACGCGCAATCCCGTTCACGCAGCCGACGGTAGGGAGGATCCACAGCTCGTTGCGGATCCCCACGTCGCCGCTGGCGCGGCGGTAGATCTGCACGTCACGATCCGCCGCCTGCTCGTGTTCCCCAGGTAAATCAGGTTGATAGCTGTACTCGTCCAGATCGCTCAGATTGGTGCGGGTATTATGGGAATGAAGATGTTCACCCGGCACGATATCCGCCAGCGCATGCCCAATCGGAAGACCGTACTTAATGACGTTGTCCCCTTTCGCGAGAGGCTTCACGGCAAACTTGTGACCGCGAGCAATCGCCTGACGCAGGGTGACGCTCTGGTTATCAACGGTCACCACGTCGCCTTCAGCGAGATCCGTCAGCGCGACGGCCACGTTATCCAGCGAATGGATTTTGATGTATTGCATATCAACCTCAAACGGCCTTAGTTCAGTTCAATGCCGAAGTAGTCACGCGCATTGTTAAAGCAGATGTTTCTCACCATGTCGCCCAGCAGCTGGATATCCGCCGGCGCTTCGCCTGCGTGCACCCAGCGGCCAATCATCTGGCACAGAATGCGGCGGAAATATTCATGACGGGTATAGGACAGGAAGCTGCGGCTGTCGGTCAGCATGCCGACAAAGCGGCTCAACAGACCAAGCTGCGCCAGCTGCGTCATCTGACGCTCCATGCCGTCTTTCTGATCGTTGAACCACCAGCCGGAACCGAACTGCATCTTGCCCGGCATCCCTTCGCCCTGGAAGTTACCCACCATGGTGCCCAGCACTTCGTTATCGCGCGGGTTCAGGCAGTAGAGAATGGTTTTCGGCAGCAGGTTTTGTTCGTTCTGTTTGCTCAGCAGTTTTGACAGCTCTTCCGCCAGCGGACGGTCGTTGATGGAGTCAAAGCCCACATCCGCGCCCAGCAGCTTAAACTGACGCCGGTTGTTATTGCGCAGCGCACCGATGTGGTACTGCTGTACCCAGCCGCGACGCGCGTATTCCGCGCCGAGGAACACCAGCACCGCCGTTTTGAACTGCGCCACTTCGTGCTCGCTAAGCGATTCACCGGACAGGCGACGCGCCAGAATGCTGTCCAGCTCGGCCTCGTTTGATTCCGCGAACAGCACGACGTCCAGCGCGTGGTCAGAGACTTTACAGCCGTGCGCCGCGAAGTGATCCAGACGTTTGGTCAGCGCGGCTTGTAGATCGGCGAAACGACGGATGTCGGTATCGGACACTTCCGCCAGCTTCGCCATGTAGTCGTTAAACGTGGCCTGCTCAATGTTGAAGGCTTTGTCCGGGCGCCAGCTTGGCAGCACTTTGATATCAAAGGAAGTGTCTTTGGCGACAACGGCATGATGCTCCAGGGAGTCAATTGGATCGTCGGTGGTGCCCACCATCTTCACGTTCATCTGCTTCATGATGCCGCGCGCGGAGAAATTCTCCTGCGCCAGCAGCGCATTGCACCGCTCCCAGATTTCATCGGCGGTCGTTGGGGAGAGCAGTTTGCCGGTGATGCCAAACGGGCGACGCAGCTCAAGGTGCGTCCAGTGGTAGAGCGGGTTACCGATGGTGTGCGGGACGGTCGCCGCCCAGGCATCAAACTTCTCGCGGTCGGTGGCGTCACCGGTACAGAGGCGTTCCGCCACGCCGTTGGTGCGCATGGCGCGCCATTTGTAGTGGTCACCCTTCAGCCAGATATCATACAGGTTTTTGAAACGATAATTTTCGGCAACCTGCTGCGGCGGCAGATGGCAGTGGTAGTCGAAAATTGGCTGGTCTTTTGCGTAGTCGTGGTACAGGCGGCGAGCAAATTCGGTATCTAACAAAAAATCGTCGGTCATAAACGGCGTCATTATCGTCTTCCTCATTACGGGAGCGTCAGAAAGCGTATGTTCATATGCTGCAAAGTTATCACACCAATTTCCAGCCACCGAAGCTTTTTTCGTGAGTGAGATCAATAAACGCTAACAAATAAATTACCCTCTAAGGCGTAAACCCTTCTACAGGCCGCGCCATTACTGGCTTTGCGCGCAGCGATTAATGTCCCTACAAAGAATCATACATTTGTGATATCACTCACCTTTTAAAGTTGTATGACAAGTTATCTTTTCGCCGTCGCAAACGCTAAGCCGACGGAATGCATTACCGGTGTGAGAGGCATCGGGTTTAACGGTACGGATACCGACTTATGCACGCTTACTTATGGCAAGGTTCGGGCCGTTCCGGGACATGCTTCCGGCTACGCCCCTCCCGTTACACAACTGCTCCCGGAAACGGTTGAGAAGTTGCCGTGCTCTGGCGCGGACATAACATAACGATGAGGTTTTAGATGCGTAAAATTAAAGGGTTACGTTGGTATATGATCGCACTGGTGACGTTAGGCACCGTGCTGGGCTACCTGACACGTAACACCGTGGCAGCCGCAGCGCCGACGTTAATGGAAGAGCTGCATATCTCCACACAGCAATACTCCTACATCATTGCCGCCTATTCCGCGGCGTATACCATCATGCAACCAGTTGCAGGCTATGTGCTGGATATCCTCGGTACCAAAATCGGTTATGCCTTCTTCGCCATCGCCTGGGCGGTGTTCTGCGGAGCCACCGCGCTGGCGGGAAGCTGGGGCGGCCTGGCGCTGGCGCGCGGTGCGGTCGGTGCGGCAGAAGCTGCGATGATCCCGGCGGGCCTGAAAGCCAGCTCCGAGTGGTTCCCGGCAAAAGAGCGCTCTATCGCTGTTGGCTACTTCAACGTGGGCTCGTCCATCGGGGCAATGATTGCGCCACCGCTGGTGGTGTGGGCTATCGTGATGCACAGCTGGCAGATGGCCTTCATTATCTCCGGCGTGCTGAGCTTCGCCTGGGCAATCGCGTGGCTGGTTTTCTATAAGCATCCGCGCGATCAGAAAAAACTCTCCGAAGAAGAACGCGAGTACATCATTGGTGGTCAGGAAGCACAGCATCAGACCAACAACGGCAAGAAAATGACCGTCTGGCAGATCCTGGGCACCCGTCAGTTCTGGGGTATCGCCCTGCCGCGCTTCCTGGCAGAACCGGCCTGGGGGACCTTTAACGCGTGGATCCCGCTGTTCATGTTTAAAGTCTACGGCTTTAACCTGAAAGAGATCGCGATGTTCGCCTGGATGCCCATGCTGTTCGCTGACCTGGGCTGTATCGTGGGCGGCTACCTGCCACCGCTGTTCCAGCGCTGGTTTGGGGTGAACCTGATTGTTTCCCGTAAGATGGTAGTCACCATGGGCGCCCTGCTGATGATTGGCCCGGGCATGATCGGCCTGTTCACCAGCCCATACGTCGCGATTGCCCTGCTGTGTATCGGTGGCTTTGCGCACCAGTCCCTGTCCGGCGCGCTGATTACGCTCTCGTCTGACGTCTTTGGTCGTAACGAAGTGGCCACCGCCAACGGCCTGACCGGGATGGCCGCCTGGACCGCGAGTACGATGTTTGCGCTGGTCGTCGGCGCGCTGGCAGATACCATCGGCTTCAGCCCGCTGTTCGCCGTGCTGGCTATCTTCGACCTGCTGGGCGCTGTGGTGATCTGGACGGTGCTGAAGAGCAAATCGGCAGAGGAGCTGGCGAAAGAGTCACTCGGGAAACCGGCGACGCAGAGTTAGCAACCATTTTTCCGCCGGGTGGCGCTACGCTTACCCGGCCTACAAAACCCGCAGGCCCGTGCAAGCGAAGCGCCGCCGGGCATTTAAAGGCCGCTCAGTAGCGGCTTTTTTAATGGCAAATCTGGAGAGTGGCACGCAAAAGTGGTATAACAAATCATCTGCCGTACCCTGCCTGGAGCGCATATGGAAATCACCGAACCACGTCGTTTATATCAACAACTTGCTGCGGAGCTGAAAGATCGCATCGAGCAAGGGGTCTATCTTGTCGGTGATAAACTGCCCGCCGAGCGCTTCATCGCGGATGAAAAAAGCGTCAGCCGCACCGTGGTGCGCGAAGCGATCATCATGCTGGAAGTGGAAGGCTACGTTGAGGTACGCAAAGGCTCCGGCATTCACGTCATTTCCAATCTGCCGAAACACTCGCCTGTCGCGGACGAAAGTCTGGAATTTGCCAGCTATGGTCCGTTTGAGCTGCTCCAGGCTCGCCAGCTGATTGAAAGCAACATTGCCGAATTTGCGGCGACGCAGGTGACTAAGCAGGACATCATGAAGCTGATGGAAATCCAGGAGAATGCCCGTAAGGAAAAATGTTTCCGCGATTCAGAGTGGGATCTGCAGTTCCACGTCCAGGTCGCCCTGGCAACCCAGAATACGGCGCTGGCGGCAATCGTTGAGAAAATGTGGACTCAGCGCGTTCACAACCCGTACTGGAAAAAACTGCACGACCATATCGATTCCCGTACCGTCGACAACTGGTGTGACGATCACGACCAAATCCTTAAGGCGCTGATTCGTAAAGATCCGCATGCCGCTAAACTGGCGATGTGGCAGCACCTGGAGAACACCAAGCAGATGCTGTTCAATGAAACCAGTGACGACTTCGAATTTAACGCTGACCGCTATCTTTTCGCCGATAATCCCGTTGTTCATCTCGATACGGCCCCCAGTGCCGCAAAATAGATGACCTTCCCGCTGGCAGGCGCCTCGCTGCGCCTTCTGGCTTCAGTGGGTAAGCAAAACATATATAGTGTCAGCCTTTGTAAATCCCCTCGCTCACTTCCTGGGCTTACGCCAAAATCAACTCACGCCTGCAAATTCTGTGACGCAGAACGTTGGGCTTTGTTACAATTGGATTCACTTCGTTATTTTGTAAGTTAGTGCTTGCTAACCAGCCAATTAACAGGGAACCGTGTTGGCCACACCGCAATGTGTCCGCGAGCGACCATAATGAAATCACAACAATGTCGCCGTGCTGTTTGCCCCGGATAACAGGCGTGACGTTAACCGATTTCCAGGAACACTGAATGGAACTTTTGACCCAACTACTGCATGCCCTCTGGGCGCAGGACTTTGAAACGCTGGCCAACCCTTCCATGATTGGCATGCTCTATTTCGTCTTGTTTATGATCCTGTTCCTTGAGAACGGTTTGCTACCTGCAGCCTTCCTGCCTGGTGACAGTTTGCTGGTGCTCGTCGGCGTGCTGTGTGCCAAAGGGGCGATGGCGTTTCCGCACACCATTTTATTACTGACCGTCGCGGCCAGCCTCGGCTGCTGGGTGAGCTACATCCAGGGAAGATGGCTGGGCAATACCCGGATCGTCCAGAACTGGCTCTCGCACCTGCCTGCACATTATCATCAGCGGGCGCACCACCTTTTCCATAAGCACGGGCTTTCCGCCCTGCTGATTGGCCGCTTTATCGCGTTTGTACGTACTCTGTTGCCGACCATTGCCGGTCTGTCGGGGCTGAGCAGCGCGCGCTTCCAGTTCTTTAACTGGATGAGCGGTCTGTTATGGGTGCTTATTCTGACAACGCTCGGCTATGCCCTGGGTAAAACGCCGGTCTTTATGAAATATGAAGACCAACTGATGTCCTGCCTGATGCTGCTGCCCGTTGTGCTGCTGGTCTTCGGCCTGATCGGCTCCCTGGTCGTGCTGTGGAAAAAGAAATACGGAGCCAGAGGCTAACGATGGCTATCTCACCGCTCGCCCTGCGCCGTTTTGCCTGTGCCGTGATGACGCTGGTGGTGCTTAGCGCCATGCTGCTGGTATGGAGCGCGCTTTCGCACCAGGAATCCACGCTGGCCATTCGCCCGGTGAACCAGGGTGCCAGCGTGCCTGACGGTTTTTCTGTCTGGCATCATCTGGATGCGAACGGGATACGTTTTAAGAGCATCACCCCTCAGGACGATGTTTTACTGATCAAGTTTGATTCCCGTGCGCAAAGTGCCGCCGCAAAAGTGGTTCTCGACCGTACGCTGCCGCAGGGGTATATCATTGCTCAGCAGGAAGATGACAGCCAGCCAGCAGCCTGGCTGTCGCTGATTCGCGATACGTCGCATCGATTTGGATAATTACCAGGATTCCGAATCTTTTCACTCACTTTGGTGAATCCCCCGTTTACTTACTATGCTTAAGTACGCGGAGCACCCCTCGACTGTACTCCGCATAACTTTGGATAGCGGCTTACGCCGCAACACAATGGAAGGTTTCGATAATGAAATTCCGCATGACTCTGGCTCTGGCCCTTTTTTCTTTAAGCACAGCATCCTTCGCCAATTCTCTCTGTCAGGAGAAAGAACAGGATATTCAGCGTGAGATCGGTTATGCCGAAAAGCATAACAATCAGCACCGTGTTGATGGTCTCAAAAAAGCGCTGAGCGAAGTGAAAGCGAACTGTTCAGACAGCAAGCTTCGTGCCGACCACCAGAAGAAAATCGCTGAACAGAAGGACGAGATAGCCGAGCGCCGTCGCGACCTGCAGGAAGCGAAAGAGAAAGGGGATGCGGAAAAAATTGCTAAGCGCGAGAAGAAGTTGAAAGAAGCGCAGGACGACCTGAAAGCGCTGGAAGCTCGCGATTATTGAGTTAACGGAAATCTCAACAGGAGAGAATCATGTCAAAAGATACGACGTCTGAACATCTGCGCGCTGAACTGAAATCCCTGGCCGATACCCTTGAAGAGGTGCTGAACTCCTCTGCTGACAAGTCAAAAGAAGAGGTCAGCAAGCTGCGCAGCAAAGCGGAGCAGGCGCTCAAGGAGAGCCGCTATCGCCTGGGTGAAACCGGTGATGCACTGGCAAAACAGACCCGCGAAGCGGCCGCGCGTGCGGACGAATACGTGCGTGATAATCCATGGACGGGCGTAGGGATTGGTGCCGCAGTCGGTGTGGTACTGGGTGTCCTGCTGACGCGTCGTTGATATGGAAGATCCTCGTCACGCACAAGGGCCTGCTAACAACGTCCTCGGCATCGGCCAGCGTATTTTAACGACGCTGGTCGGGATTGCCGAAACGCGCGTCCGGCTGGCAGTGGTCGAGCTGGAAGAGGAGAAAGCCAACCTCTTCCAGATGCTGCTGATGCTCGGACTCACCATGCTCTTCGCCGCGTTTGGTCTGATGAGCCTGATGGTGTTAATCATCTGGGCCATTGACCCGCAGTATCGTCTTAACGCGATGATTGCCACCACCGTCGTTCTGCTGGTCGCCGCGTTGATAGGCGGTATCTGGACGCTGCGTAAAGCGCGTAAATCCACGTTCCTGCGTCATACGCGTCAGGAGCTGGCTAACGATCGCGCCCTGCTGGAGGATGACAAGCCGTGAGCGGTAAAGCCGAACGTCAAAAGCGAAAAGCGTACCTGCTAAGCCAGATCCAGCAGCAACGGCTGGATCTGTCGGCGAGCCGCCGCGACTGGATTGACGCGACGCGACGGTTTGACCGGGGCTGGAACACCTTCCTGAGCCTGCGTTCATGGGCGCTGGTCGGCAGCAGCGTGATGGCTATCTGGACGGTTCGTCATCCAAATATGCTGATCCGCTGGGCGCGCCGTGGATTTGGTGCCTGGAGCGCCTGGCGTCTGGTGAAAGCCACGATTCGTCAGCAGCAGTTGCGGTAGCCTTCTCGCCGGGTGGCGGCTACGCCTTACCCGGCCTACTTGCACGCGTAGGCCGGGTAAGCGCAGCGCCTCCCGGCAAAATCCTCTCCCCTCCCTTACTCAATATCTTTGAAGAAGATTGACAGTTTTCCTTGCTAACAATCGCCCACCGTCACGTTTATGATGCTCTCCATCGACAGCAACGACGCGGTATCTACCCGGAATTGCAGACAAATAACGTTCAGCCGCTGATGTGGTTTCCTGGAGAGTAAAATGAAAAAATTAGAAGATGTTGGTGTACTGGTAGCGCGTATTCTGATGCCAATTCTGTTCATCGTGGCAGGTTGGGGAAAAATCACCGGTTATGCAGGCACCCAGCAATATATGGAAGCCATGGGCGTTCCGGGGTTCCTGTTGCCACTGACCATTCTTCTTGAGTTCGGCGGCGGCCTGGCAGTCCTGTTCGGCTTCCTGACCCGCACCACCGCGCTGTTTACTGCAGGCTTCACCGTGCTGACGGCGTTCATCTTCCACAGCAACTTTGCGGAAGGCGTGAACTCTCTGATGTTCATGAAAAACCTGACCATCGCGGGTGGCTTCCTTCTGCTGGCCGTTACTGGCCCGGGCGCATACAGCATCGACCGCGTTCTGAATAAGAAATGGTAAGCACGCTATACTGAATAAACACAAAGCGAGGAGACATCTCCTCGCTTTTGCTATCTGACGGAGGAGAAAAAATGGGACAACTCGTAGACGGCGTCTGGCAGGATGTCTGGTATGACACCAAATCCACCGGAGGCCGCTTTAAGCGCTCTGTTTCGGCCTTCCGTAACTGGCTGACCGCCGACGGTGCGCCGGGCCCTAGCGGCGAAGGCGGCTTCGCGGCTGAGAAAGATCGTTATCATCTTTATGTTTCCCTCGCCTGCCCGTGGGCCCACCGCACGCTGATCGTGCGCAAGCTGAAAGGTCTCGAATCCTTCATTCCGGTTTCCGTCGTCAACCCGCTGATGCTGGAAAACGGCTGGACGTTTGACAGTGATTTCCCTGCGGCAACCGGCGACGAACTCTATCACCACGATTTCCTGTACCAGCTCTATCTGCGCGCCGATCCGCATTACACCGGTCGCGTGACCGTGCCGGTGCTGTGGGACAAGAAAAACCAGACGATTGTCAGCAATGAGTCTGCGGAAATCATCCGCATGTTCAATACCGCATTTGATGCCCACGGCGCCCGCGCCGGGGATTACTACCCGGTTGAACTGCGCGATAAGATTGACGAGCTGAACAGCTGGATTTACGACAACGTCAACAACGGTGTTTATAAGGCCGGTTTTGCCACCAGCCAGGAAGCGTATGACGAAGCGGTCGGGAAGGTGTTTGAATCACTGGAACGCCTGGAACAGATCCTGGGCCAGCATCGCTACCTGACGGGCGATCGCCTGACGGAAGCGGACATTCGCCTGTGGACCACGCTGGTTCGCTTTGATCCGGTCTATGTCACCCATTTTAAGTGCGATAAACACCGCATCAGCGACTACCTGAACCTGTATGGTTTCCTGCGCGACATCTACCAGATGCCGGGCATCGCGGAGACGGTCGACTTCGACCATATTCGCACCCACTATTTCCGCAGCCACAAGACCATCAACCCGACGGGTATTATCTCCATCGGCCCTTGGCAGGACCTGGATGAACCGCACGGGCGCGACGTGCGTTTTGGATAAAAAGTAAGGGCATCACCAGATGCCCTTTTTTAATTCACAATCTCCATCTATCCTTACTTTGATTGCTTAGAAAACAAGTGATTGACCGATTATTGAGGCAAGGAAAATGGACTGGTATTTAAAAGTACTGCGCAACTACATTGGATTTGGTGGCCGCGCCCGCCGCAAAGAGTACTGGATGTTCGTTCTGGTGAACTTCGTCCTGATTATGGTGCTGGGCATCGTGGATAAAATTCTCGGCTGGGAGCGGGCTGGCGGTGAAGGCGTACTGACCACCATCTATGGCCTGTTAGTCCTGCTGCCATCATGGGCGGTACTGTTCCGTCGGCTGCACGATACCGATCGTTCGGCGTGGTGGTTACTGCTGCTGCTGATTCCGATCGTGGGCTGGATCGTGATTTTGATCTTCAACTGTCAGAGTGGGACGCCGGGCGAAAACCGCTTTGGTCCGGATCCTAAGATCGGCGCATAAAAAAAGCCCGGTGGCGCTTCGCTTACCGGGCCTACACGCTTATTTGTTGTGGTGCGCAAACAGCTTTGGAATTTCACGCAGGCACCACGATTTGGCTTCGCCCATGCTGTCGCGACGCCACGCCATAATGATATCCACTTCGCTGGTGTACTCCGGGCTCACGACCCGCAGCCGCCCTTCCGCAATATCTTTTTCCACAAACGGGTACGGCATCGTCGCCACGCCCAGACCGGCCAGCAGCGCCTGCCGTTTGTCTTCCAGCGAGGTCACCGTCAGACGAGGTTGTTTATCCAGCAGCTGCACCGTCAGCACCGGACGCTCGCGCGCGGTATCCGCGACCGCCACGCCGCGATACTTCACGCGTGTGACTTCAGAGAGCGGCTCCGGCTCCTGGTGAATCGGGTGGTTGGGGGCGGCAACGTAGACGTTCATGACGCTGTAGAGCTTGCGCGAGTTGATTTCTGACGATGAGCGGAAGTGCATGTCCGGCGCAATAACGATATCTGCCCTGCCCGTCTCCAGACGTTCCCACGCCCCTGCCAGCACCTCGGTGATGATGGACAACTGCGTATTGGCCTTCGCCGCCAGGCGATCCACCAGCGGGAACAGCGCTTCGGTCGGGACCAGCGCTTCGGTAACTAACGTCAGATGCGTTTCCCAGCCGCGCGCGAGCGCTTCGGCGTCTGTCGTCAGCTTATCCGCCGCTTCCAGCAGCACGCGGCCGCGCTCCAGCAGCATTCGGCCCACGTTGGTGAATTTTGTTCGATGACCGGAGCGGTCAAACAGCACCACGTCCAGCTCTTCTTCCAGCTTCTGCATGGTGTAGCTCAGCGCAGACGGAACGCGCCCCAGTTCATCGGCCGCCGCCGCAAAACTGCCGCGCCGGTCAATCGCGTCCATGACGCGAAGCGCCTCAAGCGTCAATGCTCTCTCTTTAGCCATCTCGTTCTCATTCAGGAAATTTGAACATACCAGGCAGAATATCTGGCTAACAATGAAGCGTCCATACCTTTACCATTGTTTTAGTGTAAAGAGAGGTCAAGTTTATGATTACGACAAGAACAGCTAAACAGTGCGGACAAGCCGATTTCGGTTGGCTGCAGGCCCGCTACACCTTTTCCTTTGGACACTACTTTGACCCTAAACTCCTCGGTTACGCTTCACTGCGCGTGTTGAACCAGGAAGTGCTCGCCCCGGGTGCCTCCTTCCAGCCGCGTACGTACCCGAAAGTCGATATCCTGAACCTGATCCTGGAAGGCGAGGCAGAATACCGCGATAGCGAGGGCAATCATGTCCAGGCAAAGGCTGGCGAAGCGTTGTTAATTTCCACGCAGCCGGGCATCAGCTACAGCGAGCATAACCTCAGCAAAGACAAAACGCTGACGCGCATGCAGCTGTGGCTCGACGCCTGCCCTGAGCGTGAAAATCCGCTGGTACAGAAGTTAGATTTAACGGGCGATAAGCAGCAGTTGATTGCATCGCCGGATGGCAGCAAAGGGAGCCTGCAGCTGCGTCAGCAGGTGTGGCTGCATCATATCGAGCTGAAAAAAGGTGAACAGGCAAGCTTCCAGCTTCATGGTCCGCGCGCCTATCTGCAGTCCATTCACGGTACGGTGCATGCGGTGACGCACACGGAAGAGAAAGAAGCCCTCACCTGCGGCGACGGGGCGTTTATTCGTGATGAAGCGAATATCACCCTGGTGGCGGATACGCCACTGCGCGCGCTGCTGATTGATTTGCCGGTTTAAGATAAACACGCTCCCTCGCTCGATCGGTTCCCTCTCCCTGTGGGAGAGGGTTAGGGTGAGGGGTAACGGGTTGGATTAAATCACGACACCTTACTCGCCATTATCTCAATAATCTGCCGGTCCGTTGCCTGCATCGAGCGGCACGCCAGCGCGCACAGGTTGGCGATCGACTGCTCCACATCGTGCGCGACAATCCCCTCGTTGCCCGTCACGCCCGACTCATCCAGCGCCATCATCACCGCTTTCCAGGCGCTACTGACGCTGGTAGAGACCTTCATGGCGCAGCTGTTTGACGCGCCGTCGCAAATCATCCCGCTGACGTCGCCGATCATACTGCCGATCGCCATCGCGATGGTCTGGTAACAGCCACCCATCAGCCACGCCATTCCCGCCGCAGCGCCCATCGCCGCCGTTGTCGCCGCACACAGTGCGGAGAGGCGTGGAAGCTGATAATGGATATAGATCGCCGACAGATGCGACAGCATCAGCGCCCGCGCCAGCCGTTCGTCACCGGCCTGAAGATGCTCAGCCACAACAACGACGGGCATGGTGGCGGTGATCCCCTGATTACCGGAGCCCGAATTGCTCATCGCTGGCAGCGTCGCGCCCCCCATCCGGGCATCCGAGGCGGCACTGGTGCGAATAACAATGTCTGAACCCAGATCCTGCGCCAGCCATCCGCGCGAGCGCTGCTTATCAAGCGTTGCGCCAATATGCAGCCCCCACTTCCCACTGAGCCCTTCCCGGGAGAGCGCATCGTTCAGTTGTCCTGCTTCCAGAATGAAGCGAATGGCTTCAAACGGCACCTGCTCGACAAATTCCAGGATCTGCGACAGCGTAGCGTGCGACAGTACCGCCAGCGGATCGCCATCTGTCTCGGCTACTGGCTTATCCAGCGTAAAGCGCGTTTCCCCCTGGCAAACCACTTCCACCACCCGGGTATGCCCGCCCGCGATGGTCACCATCGCCGAGATATCCCCGGCATAAACGCAGGCGCGGGAATAGAGGATCTCATCACACGGCTGCTGCAGTTTTACCTGCACGTGCCCTGCCTCAAGCAGGGCTTTGGCGCGGACCAGTGCATCGGCTGTGGCATCTTTCAACACCTCCAGTCCGGCGTGCGCATTACCGCCAATCGCGCCCAGCGCCGCCGCAATCGGTAACCCGACCATGCCGGTACCCGGCACCGTCACGCCCAGTCCGTTTTTCATTAGGTTCGGCGAGACCCACGCCTCAATCCGTGTGACCTCCCCCGGCAGAAGGTCTGCGGCAATCGCACAGGCCAGTGCCAGAGAGACGGGTTCGGTACACCCAAGGGCAGGCTTCACTTCTTCCTGCACCGCGCGAATAAATTGATTCCATAAAGGATGAGTTTGCTCAGACATCGTTACGACCTTAATTACCCTCAGGAGAATGCGAGGAAAGGGGAAACACAAAGCAGCAGTCCGGTGATGATGATTATCACCAGCGATACGCCTTTATATTTATGCAGCGCCGGTACCTTGTAGACCAGCCATGCCGGGATCAGGCAGCCCACCATGCCGAAGATGGGGCTGCAAATGGAGGTGAAGCTCAACACCGGCGCGTTCAGGACTATCGCGCTCCAGGCCAGCAGAATGGCGAACAGCATAATCCCGCGCTGGACGGCGTTTTCATTGATTCTTTCTGCCGGCATTTTGCGGCGCAGGATGTTCATGACGATACCCTGCGTAGCCTCGCGGAAGCCGAGGTAAACGCCGAAGAACGCAGTCATCACGGCGAAGATATTGAGGATCACGCTGACGATTTTGACCCAGCCCGCGCCGTCGCCGCTGATGAACTGCGCCGCAATCGCCAGGGCAGAGATATTCTGCTCGTAGGCTTTGACCGCCTCATCGTGCCCCATCGCCAGGGTGAAGGAGACGGCGTAGAAGAAGACCGTCACAAACAGGATGCCAAAAGCAATGTTCATCGCCCGCAGTGCCTTATGACGCGCCACCTCCACCGATTTTTCACGTGAACGGTACGAGATCACCATCGGGCTCAGGGTCTGAATAAAGAGAATGGAGGTTAAGGTAAAGGGCAGCGTAATGATGGCGTTTTTAATCAGCAGCCCCAGCGGCGGCAGCATGCCCACGTTGGCTAAATGCCAGAGGCCAATCATTGACAGCCCCAGCGCCGCAACGACAAACAGCTTGGTAAGCACCATCAGGCTGGACACTTTAAACAGCAGCTTCTCACCGCGTGAAGAAATCGCGACCAGAATGCAAATCAAAAATAAACCGTAGAACGGATTTTCCGAGAGCAAACCGTCGGTCACGCCGAAGGTATGCAAATACGAGGCGCTGTCGTTGGTAATGGCCGTGGAATAGACAAACATCCAGATCACCAGCATGACGAAATAGAGCGCACCTAATAAAATCCCCCAGTTTTACCCAAATACCCGCTAATTACGCTCGGGTAGTCTTTGCATTCCGGGGATTCCGCCAGCGTGTTAATAAACAACCGCTGGAATAAATACATGGCGGGATAACCAACAATGGAGGAGAGCAAAAATACCCACAGCCCCATTAATCCGACCTGCACGGGGAGAAAAACAATCCCCGCGCCGATAGCCATCCCAATACTCATGATGACCCAACCCGTGTCGGTGCTATCGAATTTAATCGCCTCTCGCCACTCGCTTTCACTCATTCCCGCCCGCCTTGCCGCGGGGGAATCATTCACAATGACACTGCTGTTTGTTGCCGTATCCATGGGGCACTCGCTTATTTTGTAGGGTAAACAGTTGTTTTTATAGGGTTCCGATCGCCAGCGATTGCGATTCAGATGGCAGCAGGTGCTTGTTATTGGTGTGAGAAAATCTTAACCGGAGCGAGGGAGAAAAAAGTCACAACTTTTATGAGGATTTTCGAGTGATAGAGGAAAATTTGCTTTTTTACTGGTTTGATAGACGGTATTTTTCTAAAAGTGACGCCGATCAAGAAATAAAAACCCGCGCGGTGCGCGGGCAGGAAATCAGTTAGCCAGCGCGTTAGCCATATCCGTTCTAATCTGTTTGCGCTGTTCCGGTGTTAACACCTGGCTGACGTCGAAGTAATATTTCACGCGGTAATAGCGGGTCTGCTCTTCAATTTTGCTGAATGCACTAAGCTGGCTTTTCACCGTGCTTTCGTCCCATTTACCCGCCTGGAACATGTCGATCAGCGCGCCGTCCTTCACGCCCGTCATTGGGATCTTGCTGACATTTTGTTCCAGCTGCTTATGAAGATCTTCAATCTTCTTAACCTGCTCATTGCTGAGCTTCAGGTGCTGAACCAGCGGGTCCTGCGATGGAGACGGAGCAGCCTCAACGTTAGCGGCCTGTGCCGTAAAACTGCACACGGCCAGCGCGGCGGCGGCCAACGCAATACGGGTCATTTTCATCATCTTACTGTCCTTACATTCTGTTATAGGGGAAAGCAGGCGTATTGTTTTTCAAGAGCGGATGAATATGTGTGAGTAATTATATAAACAATTTTGTATGTTTAGCGGGCAAAAAAATGCCCCCCGCAGTGAGGGGCATGAGAAGGGGTTTACGTCAGATTGCCTGTGTAAACGTTCGCGAAATCACATCCTGTTGCTGCTCGCGCGTCAGCGCATTAAACCGCACCGCATAGCCCGAAACGCGGATCGTCAGGTTCGGGTAGTTCTGGGATGCGCAATGGCATCGAGGAGCATCTCCCGGTTCATCACGTTAACGTTCAGGTGCTGCCCGCCCTCAATAGATGCTTCGTGATGGAAGTACCCGTCCAGCAGCCCTACCAGGTTGGTTTTGCGCACCAGCTCGTCTTTGCCCAGCGCCTGCGGCACGATGGAGAAGGTGTAAGAGATCCCGTCTTTGGCATAGGTGAACGGCAGCTTGGCGACCGACGTTAACGAAGCCACCGCCCCTTTTCTGTCGCGGCCGTGCATTGGGTTCGCGCCTGGGGCAAACGGCGTGCCGCCGCGTCGTCCGTCCGGTGTGTTCCCGGTCTTCTGCCCGTAAACCACGTTGGAAGTGATGGTCAGGATCGACTGAGTCGGTACCGCATTGCGGTAGGTTGGCAGCGCCTGAATTTTCTTCATAAAGCGCTCCACCAGATCGCAGGCGATGCTGTCCACGCGATCGTCGTTGTTGCCGTACTGCGGATAGTCCCCTTCTATCACGAAATCAACCGCCAGACCGGTATGGTCGCGCACTGGTTTCACCGTGGCGTATTTAATGGCGGACAGGGAGTCCGCCGCTACCGACAACCCGGCAATGCCGCAGGCCATGGTACGGTAAACGTCCCGGTCGTGTAGCGCCATCAGAGAGGCTTCGTAGCTGTACTTATCATGCATGTAGTGAATGAGATTCAGCGCGCTGATGTACTGCACCGCCAGCCAGTCCATAAAGTGATCGAGGCTCGCCATCACGGTGTCGTAATCCAGCACGTCGTCCAGCAGCGGCTCGGTTTTCGGGCCGACCTGGATCTTCAGCTTCTCGTCCACCCCACCGTTGATCGCGTACAGCAGCGTTTTGGCGAGGTTGGCGCGCGCGCCAAAGAACTGCATCTGCTTGCCGATCACCATCGGGCTGACGCAGCAGGCAATCGCGTAGTCATCACTGTTGAAGTCGGCACGCATCAGGTCGTCATTTTCATACTGCAGCGACGAAGTAACGATCGACACCTGCGCGGCGTATTTCTTGAACGCGATCGGCAGCTGTTCTGACCAGAGGATCGTCAGGTTCGGCTCCGGCGCGGGTCCCATGGTGTGCAGCGTGTGCAGATAGCGGAAGCTGTTTTTGGTCACCAGCGTGCGGCCGTCCAGCCCCATGCCGCCGATCACTTCCGTGGCCCAGATCGGATCGCCGGAGAAGAGCGTGTCGAATTCCGGCGTGCGCAGGAAACGCACCATGCGGATCTTCATGATGAAGTGGTCGATCAGCTCCTGCGCATGCACCTCATTCAGGCGTCCCGCCTGCATGTCGCGTTCGATGTAGATATCGAGGAACGAGGCCGTGCGCCCCAGCGACATGGCTCCGCCGTTCTGGGATTTCACCGCCGCCAGGTAGGCAAAATAGAGCCACTGCACCGCTTCCTGGGCGTTCATCGCCGGGCGTGAGATATCAAAGCCATAGTTCGCCGCCATCTGCTGGATCTGCAGCAGCGCGCGCTTGTGCTCTGCAAGCTCTTCGCGCAGGCGGATCGTCGCCTCCAGATCTTCGCCGCGCTCCAGCCTGCCCTGCAGATCGGCGAACTGAAGTTCACGCTCGCGTACCAGATAAGCGATCCCGTACAGCGCCACGCGGCGATAGTCGCCGATGATGCGCCCGCGCCCGTAGCCGTCCGGCAAACCGGTCAGCACGCCGGATTTACGGCAGCGCATCATCTCCGGTGAATAGACGTCAAACACCCCCTGGTTGTGGGTTTTGCGCAGCTCGGTAAAGAGATATTCAAACTGCGGATCCATCTCCCGCCCGTAAGCCTCAAACGAGCTGCGGATCATGTTGATCCCGCCGTACGGATGCAGGGCGCGCTTGAGCGGCTTGTCGGTTTGCAGGCCGACGATCGTCTCCAGATCCTGGTCAATATAGCCCGGCCCGTGGGCCGTAATGGTGGTGGCAATGTTGGTGTCAAAATCCACCGGGGCGTGGGTGGCATTCTCCTGACGAATGCCGACCATCACCTTCTGCCACAGCGCCGTCGTTGCTGGCGTCGCCTGCGCGAGGAAAGCTTCATCGCCTTCATAAGGGGTGTAGTTATGCTGAATAAAATCGCGCACGTTGACGGCGTTTTTCCATTCTTCACCGCGAAACCCGGCCCATGCGTCGCTGTAGGGGGCGACGCCCGTATCGATTGTTACGTTCATGTGTTTCTCGCTTTATCAGGCGTAAGCCGCAGCCGGGGTAACCTTCCCAAGACGGAGGGCGTCCAGCGCGATCATTTTTTCTTCGTTGGTAGGGATCACCGCGCAGGCCACGCGGGACGAATCGGTGCTGATGACGCGCTCACCCGCGCTGCCCGGCAGGGAGTTTTTGGCGTCGTCGAGGATGACGCCAAACACCTTCAGGCGTTCAGCCACCAGGGCGCGAATCAGCGTTGAGTTTTCGCCGATGCCGCCGGTAAAGACCACCGCATCCAGGCGGTGCAGCGACGCCGCGTGCCCGGCAATGTGTCGCGCAATGCGGTGAACGAAGGTCTGGATCGCAAGCACAGCCCGCTCGTTGCCTTCATGCCAGGCTTTCTCCAGCGCCCGCAGGTCTGAAGAGATGCCGGAGATCCCCAGCAACCCGGACTCTTTGTTGACCACGCGCTCCAGATCCTCAAACGACTGACCGGTCTGCTGAGCAATCCACGCCATCGCGCCAAAATCCACGTCGCCGCAGCGCGTACCCATCATCAATCCTTCCAGGGGGGTCATCCCCATGGATGTATCCACGCTTTGGCCGTTGCGCACCGCGCAGATGGACGCCCCGTTGCCGAGATGGGCGATCACCAGGCCGCTGTCATCGGGGGACAGCCCGAGAAGCGTATGTGCCTGCGCGGCCACATAGCGGTGAGAGGTGCCGTGGAAACCGTAGCGGCGCACGCCCAGCGCTTCAAAATAGCGGTACGGCAAACCGTACAGATACGCCTGCGGCGGCAGCGTCTGGTGGAAGCTGGTATCAAATACCGCGACCTGCTGCACGCCCGGGAACAGACGCTCTGCGGCTTCCACGCCGCTCAGGTTGGCGTAGTTATGCAGCGGCGCCAGCGGAGAGACCTGGCGGATCTGCTCAATCACCTCTTCCGTAATCAGGGTCGACTCGCTGAAGAGGTCGCCGCCGTGCGCAATGCGGTGGCCAATTAAGGCCACGCTGCTCATCAGGTCACGCTTCTCCAGCTCCAGGGCGATGGCAGCCAGCGCCCCTTCGTAGTCCTGGTGAGCCAGTCTGGCTGGCTCACCCCCGTTCACGGAAATAAAGGCCTTTTCAGTGTTGATGCCGTCAGCAATGCCCGTCATCAGGGCGTCGCAACTGCTGGCGTCGAGCACCGAAAACTTAACAGAGGACGAACCGCAGTTAATTACCAGTACAACCGGAAACTCAATCATCATGTGACTCCGCTCTTCCTGAGCAATGGTTTAGAACAGTTTGTAAACGATATTCAGAATGGTCAGCAGGCCCACAACCGTGACGAAGATGTTCTCGGGTTTGCCCTTATATTTCGCCATGGCTGGCGCTTTGCGGATGGCGTACATCGGCAGCAGGCACAGCAGAGAGGCGATAATTGGCGCGCCCATGGCTTCGATAAGGTCGAGAATATTCGGGTTGGCGTACGCCACAATCCAGGTGGAGCCCATGATGAAAACCATGCTGATGGTGTTCAGTTTGCCGACAGAGACCTTCTTCTTATCGCCTTTGTAGCCGAACTTGAGGATCAGGCCATTCAGCCCTTCCAGCGTGCCCAGGTAGTGGCCAAAGAAGGATTTGAAGATAGCGACCAGGGCAATAATGGAAGCGCCGTATTCCAGTACCGTCGCAAACGTCGATTTGGTGCCGGACATGGAGGCAAAGTGGTTCGCCAGGTAAGAGAGCACCGGGATGTTCTGCGCTTTGGCATCCGCCATGTTCTGCGGAGAGAGCGTAAACAGGCAGCTAAAGGCGAAGAACATCACCACGGCGACCATCAGCATGCTGGCGCGACCGATGATTTTGGAACATTTCTGCTCGGTGAATTCTTTACCGAACTCCGGCTCGTACTCTTCGCGCTTGGAAACCACAAACGAGGAGACGATAGGCGAGAAGTTAAAGGAGAAGACCATGATGGAGATCCCCAGCCACACCGTGACCAGGATGCCGTCATGGCCGGTGAAGGCGATATCGCTCAGGTTGACCTGGTCGATCACTGCGGAGTTCCAGTAAGGGATCAGCGACAGCGAAATCAGTACCAGACTGGCAATAAACGGGAATACCAGGTAGCTCATCACCTTCACCATCAGGTCCTTACCGAACCAGATAACAAAAGCCATCAGCAGCAGCAGGAACAGCGCCACCACGCCGCGGTTCAGCGCAGGCAGCTGGAGCTGGTTTTCCCAGAAGGTCATGAAGGTGTTAGTAATGGTGACGCCGTAAATCCACAGCAGCGGGCAAATGGCAAAGAAGTAGAGGAACGTGATCACCACCCCGCCGGTTTTACCGAAATGCTCTTCCACCGTTTCGGTGATGTTGCCGGAGACGTTGCTGCCGGACAGGCAGAGGCGCGCCAGCGCGCGGTGGCAGTAAAACGCAATCGGGAACGCGAGAACCAGCATCAGCAGGATAGGGATTAATCCGCCAAAGCCTGCGCGAATGGGGAAGAACAGCACGCCTGCGCCAATGGCGGTACCAAACAGGCCAAGCGTCCAGGTGGTATCAGACTTACGCCAGGAGGACGTTTTTGTCTGGCCAACGATAATGCTTTCTGTGTTGCTCATAGGTCACCTTTATGCGTCAACGAAGCCGGTAATTTGGGAAACACGGGAGAGATCGATATTGCCGCCGGAAATAATGCAGACGGTTTTTCGGCCCTGAATATAGTGGTCCAGTTTGCCGCTTAATAACGCCGCGCAGGCCAGTGCGCCAGCGCCTTCCGTCACTACTTTATTTCGCTGAATAAGGGCAATCATGCTGTTGCGAATATCGTCTTCGCTCACCAGCACAATGTCATCGACCAGTTCACGAACGATTTCGAAGGTTAATTTGCCGGGGCGAGAGACGTCGCAGCCGTCGGCTAACGTGCCGGTGATGCGATGGTTGGTTATTTCTCCTGCCTGCCAGGAGGCTGCCATTCCGTGCACGTTATCAGACTGTACGCCGATAATATTAATGGTCGGGTTGATGGATTTAATCGCCGTTGCAATACCGGCAATTAAACCGCCGCCGCCAATGGGGACAATGACGTTATCCACGTCGTATAAATCTTCGAGAATTTCCAGGCCGATGGTACCCTGACCGGCAATCACTTTGGCGTCATCGTAAGGCGGGATAAAAATGCGCCCTTCCATCTCGACGATTTCGCTGACTTTGGCGATGGTGTCGTTAAAGTTCTCACCGTGCAGCACCACTTCCGCCGAGTAGTCGCGCGTCGCGGCCACCTTGGATTTTGGTGCGCCCATTGGCATCACCACTTTGCCATCGATGCCGAGCATGGCGCAGGAAAGGGAAACCCCCTGCGCGTGGTTTCCCGCTGAGCAGGCGACCACGCCTTTGCGTTTTTCAGCATCGGTCAGCGAGCTTAATTTATTAAACGCGCCGCGAATTTTGAACGAGCCGGTACGCTGCATGTTCTCAAACTTCAGGAATATTTCGCCCTTACAACGTTCGCTGAGATAATTCGAGCGTGGCATACCGGTTTTATATATCTTGCCTGCCAGGCGTTTTCTGGCATCCTGAATATCTTCAATGGTTACCGGGAGATCGTAAGTAATATGCATAATATCCTCGTTATAATAATTCATTCTTTTCAGGCAAAGTCAGGGTGTCAGAGCGTTAATGCGTTAAGCTCTGGGTATTTTTAAAATAGAAACTTATTATTTATCGTCGTCTTTCGACATTCATCGACGAATATTGTTTTGCCAGCTCAACTAATACGGACGCCGATTTTTTAATTCTGTAATTTTTAGACCACACGGCGGCATAACGCGCCACGGGTAATTCATCTTCCACAGGCAGCACAATAAATTGATCCGAACCGAATGGGGCGATCATGTCGCGGGGAATCACCGTCAGATAATCGGCATTCAGGACAAGGTTATAAATGGTGACGACCGAATCGGTCTGGACAATGTTTTCGATGCTGATGTGGTTGTCTTGCAGAGTAGTCAGGATTCTTTGTAGTAGCCCATATCGGTTTGCGGCATCACCCACTGCTCGTGCGTGAGCGATGCCAGTGTCGTCGGGCCGGTGCACGTTCGCGTTTTGCTGGCGACCAGCACAAACTCGGACTCAAACAGCGGTTCGACGTGGAGATCCTGCAGCAGCATTTCGTCGCTCAGCGTGCCGATGGCAAAATCCAGACGGCCGTCGCGAATGGCCGGGAGGAAAGAGGAGAGCTGGGCTTCATACATTGAGACGCGCGCTTTCGGGAACACTTCCTTAAATTTTTTGATCATCCCGGACAGGAAGGTAAAGCCGATCAGTGACGGGTAGCCAAAGGAGACATCCATAACGGTGCTGAAGCTCAGGCTGTTGATTTCGCTCACCATGTTTTTCATTTCGCGGGTGATCGACTCTGAGTACGAGAGCAGAACCTGGCCCGCGGCGGTCAGTTTCACGCCGGTGTTTTTGCGCACCATCACTTCCACGCCGAAGTAGGACTCAATATCGCTGATAATTTTGCTGACGGCGGGTTGCGTCAGGCCCAGCTGCCTTGCTGCAGAACCTATGGAGCCACTTTTAATGACTTCCTGAAATACCACGAGGTGCTGTGTTTTCGGTAGAATAATAGTGTTCATAATATTCTGCGCTTATTTCCCTATGACGGGGTGAATTCTACTCAATAATGTTTAAAGGGGTATGTGCTGTTACTCACAATTTGCTTTCCAGCCCTTTTAACCTACCTCTCAACAACCCATTAAAAACCTTAAAAATCAACAAAATAGAAACATAAAAATACGCTACAACGCTGATATTGATCAACAAAAATAGCGGTAATAAATTTATTTTATGGCGATAACCCGGATAAATTTCACCGTTCTTAAAAAATCAATAAAGACGATATTTCAGGCAATTAAAGGCCAATAAATAACCGTTATTTGTTTGAAACATTCTTTCAATTTATCAATTTTTTACGGCGTGAATTTTCAGACTTCAGAAAAAGAGTGGAATACGTCACATATTCATGGGAGAAATGTATTTGATTTCAATATGTGCATATCAAACGAGAAAAGATTTGCGATCATTAAGCTAACAATCATAACAAATTATCAATACTACAGATCGTCGGTTTTTTGGATTTAAATTTTGTGATGTTGATCGTATGCAGATGCCGGGTTGGAATTGATAAGGGAAAAACAGTGAAATGTGCTTAATGTCGCAAATATGAGAATTGATGTCGTTTGTGTGGTTGCTGGGTGGCGCTGCGCTTACCCGTTCGTCGTGGTTGTCTGCCGGGGTGATTCCCGGCGACTTACCCAGCCCATCGTCGCTAAGATTTCCGTATCCATCTACTCATTCTGAACACCACCACGACTCTTGTCGTTTGTAGGCCTTAGAACTTTTTGTTCCGGAAGCGGGTATACATCATCAGATAGCGTTTCAGATTGCGTAGCGTCATCAATTTCATCAGGGTTTGCGGGCGCATTTTTTTGTTGCGAATGTAGTAAAGAGTGAAGAGCTGATATTTTTTACTCGGTACGTCTAATTTGGCTTTGTGTTTCCGGTAAAAACGTAGATAACCTGAAAATTTTCGTCCTGAGCAGGTGATGCGGACGTCGCCGTGATTGACATAAAGCACCTGGGTGATGTCATCCAGTTTGAAAGGTTCACCGAAGGTTTCTGCAAGCCGATAAAACGCATCATAATCCTGAGCCGCAGGCAAGGCGTCGTCGAACAGGATCTGTTGCATTCTACTGGTTAAGGTCAGCATTTGGTTGCCTATAATATTCCTTTTATCAAACAGGCTTTTTTTATAAGCCGGTTTCGGATATACCTGCAACTCATCAGGGTGATGATATCCGGTACCGTCACAGAGATAATCATTTGCGTATAAAAAACTGTGCAACTGAAGTTGATGTTGACAGGTAAGAAAGGAGGACAGGCGTGTCGGCAGCCATTCATCATCATCGTCCAGACCCGTAATAAGATCACCCCGGGCCATCCGTATAGCCTGATTTCGAACTGCACAAGCGCCAGAGTTAAATTCATTGCGAATATAGGTAATGCGCGGGTCATTCAGTTCAGTGATATACGTCAAGAGCTGGTCAAATGACGATGAGAAATCATCAATGATAATGAGTTCCCAGTGCACATAGTCTTGATTCAGCACCGATTGTATGGCTCTGATCGCCAATGTCTGGCGGTTCCAGGTTGGCATATAGATGGAGATGAGTGGTCGGGATAGTGGCATGTCACTTTCAATTTTCTCATGTTCCGTCAATGGCCCGGTGCGATCGTTGAAGCAGGCATTATGGATATCGCTTCCAGTAAAATCCACGCAAGTACAATCAGCATGACTAAAAATAGTACCTTCCGTTTTACAGTAGCTAAGATTAGCGCCTGCAAGATTAGCACAGGAGAAATCGGCTCCACGAAGATCACAAAACGAAATATCGCATCCCGATAAATCAATATTGCATAAATAGAGCCCCCTGAGATCCATAAACCGCAGGTCTGCACCTGCCAAATCAGGCTGGTATCGGCGATTTTTCAGCATATTTCTATGATATTTAATCAGTTTTTTTAGTTTGTTTTTTTGGTTCATGCTCAACTGAATACCGATGGGTAAATTAGGCGTTGAGTTAAGCGCTCTTATCATCCTGTAGCAATAGCCCCTCTTCATTTTCAGAAATTAATTAGGGGTAAACTGTATTTATTAACGATTCATTTATTTTTCTCATACATTTTAGTGAGCCAGGGTGGTCTGTAGATCAAATATTGACAGGGAATAAACATGAATCGCAATCCAGAGACATACGAAAAAACCACCTGAAGGTAGTCAGAAATGAAGGCTGTCGCGGTTGCCAGGTTTCTGGATAGTCGGGATGGAACAGCCGTTGGTGTGCCTCGTTTGTATCACAGTCTGTGTCACAGTTTTGCCTTAGAAAGCCTGAGACACACCAACGAATTGTTTTAGAAGAAGTTGAAGCTGACCGATAAGCCGGGTTCTGTCGTGGACAGTCATTCATCTAGGCCAGCAATCGCTCACTGGCTCAAGCAGCCTACCCGGGTTCAGTACGGGCCGTACCATGTGAACCCCTATTTGGCCTTGCTCCGGGTGGAGTTTACCGTGCCACGGACTGTTACCAGCCGCGCGGTGCGCTCTTACCGCACCCTTTCACCCTTACCTGATCCCACTTGCGCGGGCCATCGGCGGTTTGCTCTCTGTTGCACTGGTCGTGGGTTTCCCCCCCAGGCGTTACCTGGCACCCTGCCCTATGGAGCCCGGACTTTCCTCCCCTCCGCCCGTCTCCCCCGAAAGGGACGACGACGAAGCGGCGACTGTCTGGTCAGCTTCGGCGCGCAGTATAGAGGGTTTGCGCGCCGCTGTCACCCTCAGGTATAGGTAAGGCGTGATTAACGCGCTACTTCCACCTTCGCCAGTTTTTCGTAGTAGCATGCAATTGCGCTGTGATCGGCCGTGCCCAGGCCATCGGCACGCAGCGCCTGCATCATCTCCATGACCGCTGCGGTCAGCGGCAGCTGTGCGCCCACGCCGTGGGAGGTATCCAGCGCGTTGGCCAGATCTTTGATATGCAGGTCGATGCGGAAACCGGGTTTGAAATTGCGATCCATGACCATGGGCGCTTTGGCATCCAGCACGGTACTGCCCGCCAGACCACCGCGAATGGCCTGATAGACCAGGTCCGGATTGACGCCCGCTTTGGTTGCCAGCGTCAGCGCTTCAGACATGGCGGCAATGTTGAGCGCCACAATCACCTGGTTTGCCAGCTTGGTCACGTTACCCGCCCCAATCTCTCCGGTGTGCACCACGGAGCCCGCCATGGCTTTCATCAGGTCGTAAAATCTATCGAAAATAGCTTTATCGCCGCCGACCATCACTGACAGCGTGCCGTCGATCGCTTTCGGCTCACCGCCGCTGACCGGCGCATCCAGCATATCGACGCCCTTTGCTTTTAGCGCCTCGCTGATTTCACGGCTTGCAAGCGGTGCGATAGAGCTCATATCGATCAGCACCAGGCCAGGCTTCGCGCCGTCGATAATGCCATTTTCACCCAGCGCGACTTCTTTGACGTGCGGGGAGTTTGGCAGCATGGTGATGATGACATCGCACTGCTCGGCAATGGCTTTCGCGGTGGTGGCCGTTTCTGCTCCCGCCGCCATCACCTCAGCCACGGCCTGTGGATTATGATCGGATACCACCAGTGAGTAACCCGCTTTGATGAGGTTCTTACTCATTGGTTTACCCATGATCCCCAGGCCAATAAAGCCCACTTTCAGCGTCATAATCTGTTTCCTCAATGATGGTTATTTTTTAAAAGCGTCCGCTAATTTCTGCGTAGCCGAGCGGAAAACGCCGAGGTCGCTGCCGACGGCAACGAACGTGGCTCCCCACTCCAGATAGCGGCGTGCGTCAGCCTCAACCGGCGCCAGAATGCCGCACGGTTTACCGTGTGCTTTGGCGCGGGCAAAGATGTGCTGGATCGCGCGCTGCACGTCAGGGTGGCTGGCGTTGCCCAGATGGCCAAAGGCGGCAGCCAGATCGCTTGGACCGACGAAGATCCCGTCCACGCCGTTTGTGGCGGCAATCGCGTCGACGTTATCAACGCCCTGCTGGCTCTCGATCTGAACCAGAATGGTGATGTTGCTGTTGGACTGCGCGAAATAGTCCGGGACGGTGCCAAACATATTGGCGCGGTGTGAAACGGAGACGCCGCGGATCCCTTCGGGAGGGTAGCGCGTAGACGCAACGGCCAGTGCCGCTTGTTCTTCCGTCTCCACAAACGGGATCAGGAAGTTGTAGAAGCCGATATCCAGCAGACGCTTGATAATCACCGGTTCGTTGGTGGGGACACGCACCACCGGAGCACTGTGGCTGCCTTTAAGCGCCATCAGCTGCGGAATAAAGGTGCTGATATCGTTCGGCGCATGCTCGCCGTCCAGCACCAGCCAGTCGAAACCGGCCAGGCCCAGCACTTCGGTGCTGATGGGATTTGCCAGCGCGGACCAGCAGCCAATCTGAATCTGGTGCGCCGCGAGAGCCGCTTTAAATTTATTCGGGAAGATCGCGTTATTCATCGTATTTACCTTTTTAATTCAGCAGCCTTTTTCAGCATCATTTTATTTATTCAGACACCGCGCCAGCATGATATTTATTATTCTGCCGTATTCTGGCGTGATAAAAACGTCATTCAGTATAAGACGCTATCCGCGACCGCACATTGTTTTAATGCTCAGGTATTACGGTATATTTTGATAAAAATTTTTGCATATGCACAAAGCACTGGGCGCTAATGCACAGAATCAAGGATTACGGGTTCTGAAGCGATCGGGATCACATTTTGCTATTCATTCTGCTGACATGCTTTATTTCTGAAAGCTGCGTATTTATTTCTACCATTAGAAAAATGGCTGAATTTATTATCAGAGTTTTTGCTGGAGAATACTGAACAATGGCCGACATTGAAATTCGACAGGCACAGCCGACGGCGTTTTATATAAAAGTGCACGACGCCGATAACGTGGCGATTATCGTCAACGACAATGGCTTAAAAGCGGGAACCCGCTTTCCGGACGGGCTGGAACTGATTGAGCATGTTCCGCAGGGACATAAAGTCGCCCTGGTGGATATCCCTGTTAACAGCGAAATCGTGCGTTACGGTGAAGTCATCGGCTATGCCGTTCGTTCGATACCGCAGGGAAGCTGGGTGGAGGAGTCGCTGGTGGCGCTGCCAGAAGCGCCGCCGCTGAATACGCTTCCGCTGGCAACCCGCGTGCCGGAACCGCTTCCCCCACTGAAAGGCTATACCTTTGAAGGCTATCGCAATGCGGACGGCAGCGTCGGCACCAAAAATCTGCTCGGCATTACCACCAGCGTGCACTGCGTGGCGGGCGTAGTGGATTACGTGGTGAAAATCATCGAACGCGATCTGCTGCCAAAATACCCGAACGTCGACGGCGTGGTGGGCCTGAACCACCTCTACGGCTGCGGCGTGGCGATTAATGCGCCCGCTGCCGTGGTGCCTATCCGGACCATTCACAATATCGCCCTGAACCCGAACTTTGGCGGCGAGGTGATGGTCATTGGCCTCGGCTGTGAAAAATTGCAGCCAGAACGTTTACTTCAGGGGACCGAGGATGTCAAAGCCATCCCGGCAGACGAGGCCAGCATCGTGCGCCTGCAGGACGAACGCCACGTCGGTTTCCGCTCAATGGTCGACGATATTTTGCAGGTAGCAGAACGCCATCTGGACAAGCTCAACCGCCGCCAGCGCGAAACGTGCCCGGCCTCGGAGCTGGTTGTGGGCACCCAGTGCGGCGGCAGCGATGCTTTCTCCGGCGTGACGGCCAACCCGGCGGTGGGCTTTGCATCCGATCTGCTTGTTCGCTGCGGCGCCACGGTAATGTTCTCCGAGGTGACCGAAGTGCGAGACGCCATCCATCTGCTGACGCCGCGCGCGGTTAATGAAGAGGTCGGCAAGCGCCTGCTTGAGGAGATGGCCTGGTACGATAACTATCTCGATATGGGCAAAACCGACCGCAGCGCCAATCCCTCCCCCGGGAATAAGAAAGGCGGCCTGGCAAACGTGGTGGAAAAAGCTCTCGGCTCGATTGCCAAATCCGGGCAGAGCGCCATTGCAGAGGTGCTCTCTCCGGGACAGCGCCCGACGAAACGCGGCCTGATCTACGCGGCAACGCCGGCCAGCGATTTTGTGTGCGGCACGCAGCAGGTGGCATCCGGCATTACGGTGCAGGTCTTTACCACCGGGCGCGGCACGCCATACGGCCTGATGGCGGTGCCGGTGATTAAAATGGCGACCCGCACCGCGCTGGCGAACCGCTGGTATGACTTAATGGATATCAACGCGGGAACCATCGCCACCGGAGAAGAGAGCATTGAAGACGTGGGCTGGAAGCTGTTCCACTTCATTCTGGATGTCGCCAGCGGGCGGAAGAAAACCTTTTCGGATCAATGGGGATTACACAACCAGCTGGCGGTGTTTAACCCGGCACCGGTGACGTGACTTCCTCTCACTCTGCCCTCCCCCCAGGGGGAGGATAAAAAAAATTTAAACCAACACCACCTCAATCCCGCTTTTCCGTAATCCTTCAAGACTTTCCGCCGGAATACCTTCATCGACAATAATCATATCAATCCGTTGCGTATCAATGATTTTATGCAGGCTTGAGCGATTAAATTTGCTGGAGTCAGTGACAACGATAATACGCTCCGCCACCTCGCACATTTTGCGATTCAGACGGGCTTCATCTTCGTTATGCGTACTCACGCCACGATCGAGATCAATGGCATCGACGCCCAGGAACAGCAGGTCAAAATGGTAATTCTGTAGCGACTGCTCGGCCTGGTCACCGTAGAAGGATTGCGACTGACGACGCAAATGTCCGCCGGTCATCAGCAACTCCACCCCATCAGCTTCCAGCAGCGCGTTCGCCACGTTCATGCCGTTAGTCATCGCAATCACATCCGTGTGCTGACGCAGCATGCGGGCGATTTCAAACGTCGTGGTACCCGAATCCAGAATGATGCGGTGCCCGGGTTTGACCAGCGCGGCAGCGGCCTGGGCGATGCTGCGCTTCACCGCCGTATTTAGCGAGCTTTTATCTTCCACGGAAGGCTCAGCGCCCGGCACATTACCTTCACAAATCAGTGCCCCGCCGTAGGCGCGAACGGCAATACCCTGCTTCTCAAGAAAGGCGAGGTCATTGCGGATCGTCACCGTCGAAACGCCGTACAGATGAGACAGATCGTTAACCTGCACGCTTCCCTGCGCCCGCAACCGCTGAATGATCTGCTCTCGCCTTTCACTGGTGCCGGTGATGCGCTTTTCTGCGGATGAATCGGTGCTGCTCATACGAGCTCCTTAATCAATATTCTTTCGTTTCATTTCGTTTTGCCTATTAAGGCCTTTCCTTTACGGGAATGCAAGCCCTGTATGGTGACGATACGCAAGCTGGCATCGCGCTGAAACCTTTCATTATGTTTCTTTTGTGAAACAGATCGGAAAACTATTATCTTTCGTTTTATTTTTATATCACCATGATGCAGGATTAAATGAAACAAAACGAAAGATAAATATCATTACCATCCGAAATGGAGAGGAAAGTGAAACATCTGACAGAAATGGTGGAACACCATAAACGGGGGAATTCAAACGGGATTTACGCCGTCTGCTCCGCGCATCCGCTGGTACTGGAAGCTGCCATTCGTTACGCGCATTCGCATCAGTCGCCGCTGCTGATCGAGGCCACCTCCAACCAGGTGGATCAATTTGGCGGCTATACCGGCATGACGCCCGCTGATTTTCACGGGTTTGTCTGCAAGCTTGCCGAGTCGCTCGGTTTCCCGACGTCACAGCTGATCCTCGGCGGCGATCATTTAGGCCCCAACCGCTGGCAAAATCTCCCTGCGGAACAGGCGATGGCCAACGCCGACGATCTGATCAAAAGCTATGTTTCTGCCGGATTCAAAAAGATCCACCTCGACTGCAGCATGTCCTGTGAGGACGATCCGGTTCCCCTGACCGATGCGATCGTCGCCGGACGCGCCGCACGCCTGGCGAAGATTGCCGAAGCGACCTGTCGCGAGCAGTTTGGTGTAGCCGATCTGGTCTACGTTATCGGCACGGAAGTACCGGTTCCCGGTGGCGCGCACGAGACGCTCACCGAACTTGAAGTCACCACGCCGGACGCAGCCCGCGCCACGCTTGAAGCGCACCGTCATGCATTCGAAAAGGAAGGCTTAACCGACATCTGGCCGCGCATTATTGGTCTGGTCGTCCAGCCCGGCGTGGAGTTCGACCATGCGCACGTCTGCGACTATCAGCCGCAGAAAGCCGTCGCCCTGAGCAAAATGGTTGAAGCCTACGACACGCTGGTGTTTGAAGCGCACTCCACCGACTACCAGACGCCGCAGGCGCTGCGAAAGCTGGTCACCGATCACTTTGCGATTCTGAAGGTTGGCCCTGCCCTGACCTTCGCCCTGCGCGAAGCGCTCTTCGCGCTGGCCGCCATCGAAGAGGAACTGCTGCCAGCGAAAGCCATTTCTGGCCTGCGTCACGTGCTGGAAAACGTCATGCTCGATCGCCCGGAATACTGGCAAAGCCATTACCACGGTGACGGCAACGCGCGTCGCCTGGCCCGCGGCTACAGCTACTCTGACCGCGTGCGCTATTACTGGCCGGACAGCCAGATTGACGACGCTTTTGAACGGCTGGTGCGCAACCTGGCAGACGAGCCCATTCCGCTGCCGCTGATCAGCCAGTACCTGCCGCTGCAGTACGGCAAAGTTCGCGAGGGCGCTCTCAAGTCAACGCCACGGGAACTCATCATCGACCACATTCAGGACATACTCCAGCAGTACCACGCTGCCTGCGAAGGCGTAACAACGCAAAACGCATAATAAAAAGAGGAAAGCGCTATGCCAAACATTGTCTTATGCCGCATTGATGAACGCCTGATCCACGGTCAGGTAGGCGTGCAGTGGGTGGGGTTTGCGGGGGCAAACCTGGTACTCGTCGCCAACGATGAGGTGGCTGACGATCCGGTTCAACAGAACCTGATGGAGATGGTGCTCGCGGAAGGGATCGCCGTGCGCTTCTGGTCACTGCAAAAAGTGATCGACAACATTCACCGCGCCGCTGACCGCCAGAAAATCCTGTTGGTCTGCAAATCACCCGCTGATTTTCTGAAGCTGGTTGAGGGCGGCGTGCCCATCACCCGTATCAACGTAGGAAACATGCACTACGCCAGTGGCAAACAACAAATTGCCAAAACGGTCTCTGTCGACGCGAACGATATCGCCGCGTTCAACGGCCTGAAAGCGGCCGGGGTGGAATGCTTCGTTCAGGGCGTTCCAACAGAAACTGCTTTGGATCTCTTTAAACTGCTCTGAGGGATTCATAATGGAAATCAGTCTGTTGCAGGCGCTGGGGTTGGGAATACTCGCCTTTATCGCCGGTCTGGATATGTTTAACGGGTTAACACACATGCACCGCCCGGTGGTGCTCGGGCCGCTGGTCGGTCTGATTCTGGGCGACCTGCATACCGGTATTTTGACCGGCGGCACGTTAGAGCTGGTCTGGATGGGGCT
Source organism: Enterobacter sp. BNK-22 (assembly GCF_048684805.1). Classification (NCBI taxonomy): domain Bacteria; kingdom Pseudomonadati; phylum Pseudomonadota; class Gammaproteobacteria; order Enterobacterales; family Enterobacteriaceae; genus Enterobacter; species Enterobacter sp. BNK-22. Next base: position 4,148,743 of record NZ_JBLQTT010000001.1, on the reverse strand, counting down.
GGCGCCGCTCGCAGGTGCCCAGCCGCCGAACGTCATTATCGGCACCATTGTGGGTACCGCATTTGCCATCAGCACCGGGGTGAAGCCAGAAGTTGCCGTGGGCGTCGCCGTGCCGTTTGCCGTCGCGGTACAGATGGGAATTACGTTCCTCTTCTCGGTGATGTCCGGCGTGATGTCACGCTGCGATCGCATGGCGGCCAATGCAGATACTCACGGTATTGAACGGGTGAACTATCTTGCGCTGCTGGCGCTCGGCATCTTCTATTTTCTGTGCGCCTTCCTGCCGATCTACTTCGGTGCGGAACATGCGAAAACCGCCATTGATGTTTTGCCGGCACGGTTGATTGACGGCCTCGGCGTTGCGGGCGGCATCATGCCTGCCATCGGCTTCGCCGTACTGCTGAAGATCATGATGAAAAACGTCTACATCCCTTACTTCATTATCGGTTTTGTCGCCGCCGCCTGGCTCAAGCTTCCGGTGCTGGCGATTGCGGCTGCCGCGCTGGCCATGGCGCTGATCGACCTGATGCGTAAATCACCTGAACCGACGGCTCCAGCGGCCCAGAAAGAGGAATTCGAAGATGGCATCTAATCAAACAACGTTACCGGGCGTGTCTGAATCCGAAGAGACGCTGCTGACCGGCGTCAACGAAAACGTCTACGAAGACCAGAACATCGGTGCCGAACTGACGAAAAAAGATATTAACCGCGTGGCCTGGCGTTCAATGCTGCTGCAGGCCTCGTTTAACTATGAACGTATGCAGGCCTCCGGTTGGCTGTACGGGCTGCTGCCCGCGCTGAAAAAGATCCACACCAACAAGCGAGACCTGGCGCGGGCGATGAAAGGCCATATGGGCTTCTTTAACACCCACCCGTTCCTGGTGACCTTTGTTATCGGCATCATTCTGGCGATGGAACGCTCCAAGCAGGATGTGAACAGCATCCAGAGCACCAAAATTGCCGTCGGCGCCCCGCTCGGCGGTATCGGCGACGCCATGTTCTGGCTAACCCTGCTGCCCATCTGCGGCGGTATCGGCGCCAGCCTGGCGCTGCAAGGGTCGATTCTGGGGGCCGTGGTCTTTATCGTGCTGTTTAACGTGGTGCACCTCGGCCTGCGTTTTGGTCTGGCGCACTACGCATACCGGATGGGCGTTGCGGCCATTCCGCTGATCAAAGCCAACACCAAAAAGGTCGGTCACGCGGCGTCTATCGTCGGGATGACGGTAATTGGCGCGCTGGTGGCAACCTATGTCCGACTCAATACGACGCTTGAAATCAAGGCGGGTGATGCCGTTGTCAAACTGCAGGCCGACGTTATCGACAAGCTGATGCCCGCGTTCCTGCCGCTGGTCTACACCCTGACCATGTTCTGGCTGGTGCGCCGCGGCTGGAGCCCGCTGCGGCTGATCGGTATCACCGTGCTGCTGGGCGTAGTCGGTAAGTTCTGTCACTTCCTGTAAAAGCAAAGAGGTTGCGATGTTAGGCATTATTTTGACGGGTCACGGCGGTTTTGCCAGCGGGCTTGAGCAGGCGATGAAGCAGATCCTCGGCGAACAGCCGCAGTTTATCGCCATCGATTTTCCTGAAACGTCCACCACCGCGCGGCTGACCGCTCAGCTTGAGCAGGCAGTGAGTGAACTCGATGCAGAGCACGATATTGTGTTTCTCACCGATTTGCTCGGCGGCACGCCGTTTCGCGTGGCATCGACGCTCGCCATGCAACGGCCGGGCAGCGAAGTGATCACCGGGACCAACCTGCAGCTGCTGCTGGAGATGGTGCTGGAGCGCGACGGATTAAGCAGCGAAGCGTTTCGTCTGCAGGCGCTGGAGTGCGGGCACCGCGGCCTGACGAGCCTCGTAGACGAACTGGGACGTTGTCGCGAGGAAGCCCCTGCCGAGGAAGGGATATGAGGCAGCTGCTGCGCGCGAGGCGGGTGCTTACCGAACAGGGCTGGCTGGATGATCACCAGCTACGCATTGAAAACGGCGTGATTACGGCTATTGAGCCTGTCCCGGCGGGCGTGACGTCGCGCGATGCGGAACTGCTCTGCCCGGCGTACATCGATACGCACGTCCACGGCGGCGCGGGCGTGGACGTAATGGATGATGCGCCTGACGTGCTGAATATTCTCGCGATGCATAAAGCGCGCGAAGGCGTGGGCGCCTTTTTACCCACCACCGTTACCGCGCCGCTGGAGGCTATCCACGGCGCGCTCGCGCGAATCGCCCGTCGCTGTCAGTCGGGCGGCCCCGGCGCGCAGATCCTGGGCAGCTACCTGGAAGGACCGTACTTTACGCCGCAGAACAAAGGGGCGCATCCGCCGGACCTGTTCCGGGAACTGGATATCGCCGAGCTGGACAGCCTGATTGACGTTTCACTGAGCACGTTACGGGTGGTGGCGCTGGCGCCGGAAAAACCTGGCGCGTTGCTGGCGATTCGCCATCTCAAACAGCGCGGAATACGCGTGATGCTGGGCCACAGCGCCGCTACGTTCGAGCAAACCCTCGCCGCGTTTGACGCGGGTGCCGATGGGCTGGTGCACTGCTATAACGGCATGACGGGACTGCACCACAGGGAACCCGGCATGGTCGGCGCAGGGCTGACGGACAAACGGGCGTGGCTGGAGCTGATTGCCGACGGCCACCATGTCCATCCGGGAGCCATGCGGTTATGCCGTTGCTGCGCAAAAGAACGCCTGGTGCTGATCACCGATGCTATGCAGGCAGCCGGTATGCCGGATGGTCGGTATACGCTCTGTGGTGAAACGGTCACGATGCAAAACGGCGTGGTTCGAACCGGCTCCGGCGGGCTGGCCGGGAGCACGCTCTCGCTGGATGCCGCTGTACGCAATATGGTGGAACATACAGGTATCACTGCCGAAGACGCCATTCATATGGCCTCGCTGCATCCCGCCCGCCTGCTGGGCATGGATAGTCAACTCGGTTCGTTAGCGCCGGGTAAACGCGCGAATCTCAACGCGCTGAACGGGGGTTTACACCTCCAGCAGATCTGGATTCAGGGCCAGGCTCTCCCCCTTTAGCCCTTTCATTGTGTCTCCTTTTGGCTTTACGGCCTGAAACCGTAAGGCCTTTCTTTTCCTTTCCTTTAATCTGCCTCTTCCTTTCATGATCACACTTTTCGTTTTATTTCTTTTCTTTCATTGAAGTTTCGATTTCTTTTCTATAGATTTTATTTAACTGCTAAAGTGAACAAGTGAAACGAAACGAAAGATAGCGACACGATTGCCAGCGTCTGATGTGGAATTCACACGACTAAGGATTGAGTTATGCCACAAACTACCACCGCCGCAACCGGCACCTGGACCGAGGAAGAGATCCGCCAGCAGCCTGCCAGCTGGATCCGCTCGCTCAACAATATCGATAGCCTGCGCTCTTCGATCGACAGCTTCCTGACGCCGCTGCTGCGCAAGCACGATCTGCGGATCGTCCTGACCGGCGCGGGCACGTCCGCGTTTATCGGCGATATCATTGCGCCATGGCTTGCGAGCCACACCGGGAAAACTATCTCCGCCGTCCCGACTACTGACCTGGTCACAAACCCGATGGATTACTTCAGCCCTGCGCATCCGCTGCTGCTGGTTTCGTTTGCCCGATCCGGCAACAGTCCGGAAAGCGTCGCAGCCGTTGAGCTGGCCAATCAGTTCGTACCGGAGTGCTATCACCTGTCGATCACCTGTAACGAGGCCGGAAGCCTGTACCAGACCGCCGTCGACAGCGATAACGCCTATGCCCTGCTGATGCCTGCCGAAACGCACGATCGCGGGTTCGCGATGACCAGCAGTATCACCACCATGATGGCGAGCTGTCTGGCCGTATTCGCCCCGGAGACGATCAACAGTCACACCTTCCGCGACGTGGCCGATCGCTGTCAGGCGATCCTCACCTCGCTCGGCGATTTCAGCCATGGCGTCTTTGGCAGCGAACCGTGGAAACGGATCGTGTATCTGGGAAGCGGCGGTCTGCAGGGCGCGGCGCGCGAATCGGCGCTGAAGGTGCTGGAGCTGACGGCGGGCAAGCTGGCGGCATTCTACGACTCCCCCACCGGTTTCCGTCACGGGCCGAAGTCGCTGGTGGATGACGAAACGCTGGTGGTGGTGTTCATCTCCAGCCATCCGTATACGCGCCAGTACGATCTGGATCTGCTGGCCGAGCTGCGCCGCGATCGCCAGGCCCTGCGCGTCGTCGCCATCGCCGCTGAAAACGATCCGGCCATTGAAGCGGGGCCGCATATTCTCCTGCCGCCTTCCCGTCCGTTTAGCGATATGGAACAGGCGTTCTGCTTCCTGATGTATGCGCAGGTCTTTGCCCTTACCCAGTCGCTCAGCGTAGGCAATACGCCCGATACGCCATCCGCCAGCGGGACGGTCAACCGCGTGGTGCAGGGCGTTGTTATTCATCCGTGGCAGGCTTAAGAGGATCTGATTATGAGTATTATCTCGACGAAATATCTTCTCCAGGACGCGCAGACAAAAGGCTATGCCGTTCCGGCGTTCAACATCCACAACGCGGAGACGATCCAGGCTATCCTCGAAGTGTGCAGCGAAATGCGATCGCCAGTGATCCTCGCGGGCACGCCGGGCACCTTTAAGCATATTGCGCTGGAAGAGATTTACGCCCTGTGCAGCGCCTACTCCCTCACCTACGACATGCCGCTGGCGCTGCACCTCGATCATCACGAATCGCTGGATGATATTCGCCGCAAGGTCAACGCGGGCGTGCGCAGCGCGATGATCGACGGCAGCCACTATCCGTTTGAACAGAACGTGAAGCTGGTGAAGTCGGTGGTCGATTTCTGCCACCTCAACGACTGCAGCGTCGAAGCCGAACTGGGCCGCCTGGGCGGCGTGGAAGATGACATGAGCGTGGACGCCGAAAGCGCGTTTCTCACCGATCCGCAGGAGGCGAAACGCTTTGTCGAACTGACCGGCGTCGACAGCCTTGCCGTCGCCATCGGCACCGCACACGGCCTGTATACCAAGCGCCCAAAAATCGACTTCCAGCGGCTGGCCGAGATCCGTGAAGTGGTCACCGTGCCGCTGGTGCTGCACGGCGCGAGCGATGTGCCGGATGAGGATGTGCGTCGCACCATCGAACTGGGCGTGTGCAAAGTTAACGTGGCAACCGAGCTGAAAATCGCCTTCTCTGACGCGGTGAAAGCCTGGTTTGCCGACAACCCGCAGGGCAACGATCCGCGCTTCTATATGCGGGTCGGCATGGACGCCATGAAAGAGGTGGTCAGAAGCAAAATCACCGTTTGCGGCTCCGCAAACCGGCTGCTGCTTCCAGCGGAAGCCTGATCCCATCGCGCATTACGTCAGTACCTAAAAATAACTATAAGCCTCGCAAATATGAAGGCGCGTCCTTAAGCCGGACAGCGCCTTCCATTATCCTAAAAATCCGAGGAGTCCCTACATGACACAGGAAAAGTCGTTTAAATCGAAAGCGTGGGAATTTTTCCAAAGCCTTGGAAAGACCTTTATGTTCCCGGTCTCCCTGCTGGCCTTTATGGGGTTGCTGCTGGGGATCGGTAGCTCCGTCACCAGCCCTTCCACCATTAAAAGCTTTCCCTTTCTGGGCGGCGAGTTAACGCAGCTGACCTTTGGCTTTATCGCCATGGTGGGCGGCTTCGCCTTTACCTATCTGCCGCTGATGTTCGCCATGGCGATCCCGATGGGCCTCGCGAAACGCAACAAGGCCGTGGGCGCTTTTGCCGGGTTCGTTGGCTACATGCTGATGAACATGAGTATCAACTACTACCTGACCGCCACCCACCAGCTTGCCGATGCCGCGACCATGAGACAGGTGGGACAATCGATCGTGCTGGGGATCCAGACCCTGGAGATGGGCGTGCTGGGCGGCATCGTGGTGGGGGTGATTACCTATTTCCTGCACGAGCGTTTTCAGGACACGGTCCTCCACGACGCCTTTGCCTTCTTTAGCGGCATCCGTTTTGTACCGATTATCACCGCCCTTACCCTTTCACTGGTCGGGCTGTTCATTCCCCTGCTGTGGGAATACGTGGCGCTGGGGATTGCCGGGATTGGCCATATTATCCAGAGCACCAGCGTTTTCGGACCCTTCCTTTACGGCGTGGGCGTGCTGCTGCTTAAACCCTTCGGCCTGCACCACATTCTGCTGGCGATGGTGCGCTTCACGCCAGCAGGCGGGATTGAGATGGTCAACGGCCATGAGGTGGCCGGCGCGCTGAATATCTTCTACGCCGAGCTGAAAGCCGGACTGCCGTTTAGCCCGCACGTTACCGCGTTTCTGTCACAAGGGTTTATGCCGACCTTTATCTTTGGCTTACCTGCCGTGGCCTACGCCATCTACCGCACCGCGCGTCCGGAAAACCGCCCGGTGATTAAGGGGCTGCTGCTTTCCGGCGTGCTGGTGTCCGTCGTTACCGGTATTTCAGAGCCGATTGAATTCCTGTTCCTGTTTATCGCCCCTGCGCTTTACGCCTTCCATATCGTGATGTCGGGCCTGGCGCTGATGGTGATGGCCCTGCTGGGGGTGACCATCGGCAACACCGATGGTGGGATTCTGGATCTGCTGATCTTTGGCGTGATGCAGGGGATGTCGACCAAATGGTATCTGCTGTTCCCGGTTGGTATCGCCTGGTTTGCTATCTACTTCGTCGTCTTCCGCTGGTACATCCTCAAACACGATATCAAGACGCCTGGACGTGAAGTGGATGTACAGGCTGCACAGCAGGCTGTCGAAGCCAACACCCGCGCGCGTGGAAAATCGAAATACGATCATGGGCTTATCCTGCAGGCGCTCGGTGGCAAAGAGAACATCGAGTCGCTCGACAACTGCATCACCCGCTTGCGTCTGGTGGTGAAAGAGATGGGCCTTATCGATCAGCAGGCGCTGAAAGCAGCGGGCGCCCTGTCGGTGGTGGTGCTGGATGCTCACAGCGTACAGGTGATCATCGGCCCACAGGTTCAGAGCGTCAAAACCGGCATAGAAGCCTTAATTTAACGGGGGGTCGTTGTGTTTGATTTCGACAAAATCATCGAGCGTAAAAGCGATAAGTGCCGTAAATGGGACCATGCGTTTGTCTGCTCACGCTTTGGTGATGTTCCGGAGGGGTTTATTCCGCTGTGGATCGCAGATATGGATTTCACCTCACCGCCCGCCGTTATTGAAGGCTTCCAGCGCATCGTGGAGCACGGCACCTTTGGCTATACGTGGTGTTTCGACGAATTCTACGACGCGACGATCGCCTTTCAGCGCACGCGTCATCAGGTTGAGGTAGACAGGTCGTGGATCACGCTGACCTACGGCACTGTGTCCACCCTGCACTACACGGTTCAGGCGTTCTGCACGGCTGGCGACAGCGTGATGATGAACACCCCGGTCTACGACCCGTTTGCAATGGCGGCACAGCGCCAGGGCGTTAAGATCCTCGCTAACCCGCTTCGCGTGGAGGAAAACCGCTATCAGCTGGATTTTCATCTGATTGAAGATCAGCTCAAAACCCACCGTCCAAAACTGTGGTTCTTCTGCTCGCCGCATAACCCCTCGGGCCGAATCTGGCGCGCAGATGAGATACGGCAGGTGTCCGATCTCTGTAAACGCTACGGCACGATTCTGGTGGTCGATGAGGTTCACGCCGAGCACATTCTGGACGGTACATTCGTCAGCTGTCTGACTTCGGGCTGTGCCGCGCAGGACAACCTGATCGTGCTGACGTCGCCCAATAAAGCCTTCAACCTGGGCGGGCTGAAAACGTCTTATTCGATGATCCCGGACGATTCGCTGCGCCAGCGCTTCCGCCAGCAGCTTGAGAAGAACTCGATTACTTCCCCCAATATGTTCGGCGTATGGGGGATTATCCTCGCCTACCAGCACGGTCTGCCGTGGCTCAACGCGCTGAACGGGTATCTGCAAGGCAACGCGCGCTACCTTGCAGACGCGATTCAGACCCACTTCCCGGCTTGGAAGATGATGAACCCGGAATCGTCGTATCTGGCCTGGATAGACGTGAGCGCCGACGAGCGCAGCGCCACCCAGTTAACCCAACATTTTGCCCGGCAGGCAGGCGTGGTCATTGAAGACGGCAGCCACTACGTGCAAAACGGCGAAAACTACCTGCGGATCAACTTCGGCACCCAGCGCTACTGGCTGGAGCAGTCCATTACCCGAATGCTGAAGCATTACTGATAAGGATCTAAACCCGATGAAAAAAGTGCTCACTCTTTCGCTGCTGGCTCTCTCTGTTTCTCATGGCGCGGCGGCCGCCAACTACGCGCTCAATAACGACAATATTGCCCTTTCGTTTGATGATGCAAACGCAACGGTAGTAGTGAAGGACAGCAAGGCTAACCATCCGCTCACGCCCCAGGAGCTGTTCTTTCTGACGCTGCCGGATGAGACAAAAATCCACGCCGCTGATTTCTCCATCAAGCATGTCGAAAAGCGGGACAACGCGATTGTCATCGACTTTACGCGCCCGGATTTTAACGTAACGGTGAAGCTGAATCTGGTGAAGGATAAATATGCCAGTATCGATTACACCCTCGCGGCTGTTGGTCAGCCGCGAGACGTGGCGAAAATCACCTTCTTCCCGACGAAAAAGCAGTCACAGGCACCGTATGTTGACGGGGCCATTAACAGTTCGCCGATCGTGGCTGATTCGTTCTTTATTCTGCCGGATAAACCGATCGTGAATACTTACGCCTATGAAGCGACGACCAACCTCAACGTCGAGCTGAAAACCCCCATTCAGCCTGAAACGCCGGTCAGCTACACGATGTATTTCGGCACCTTCCCGGAAACCAGCCAACTGCGCCGCAGCGTGAACCAGTTTATCGATGCCGTACGCCCCCGTCCGTATAAGCCTTACCTGCACTACAACAGTTGGATGGATATCGGCTTCTTTACACCTTACTCCGAGCAGGATGTGCTGGGGCGGATGGACGAGTGGAATAAGGAATTTATCACCGGACGCGGCGTGGCGCTGGACGCGTTCCTGCTGGACGACGGCTGGGATGACCTTACCGGGCGCTGGCTGTTTGGCCCGGCATTCAGCAACGGTTTTGGCAAGGTACGGGAAAAAGCCGACAACCTGCACAGCTCGGTCGGGCTGTGGCTCTCACCGTGGGGAGGCTACAACAAGCCCCGCGACATTCGCGTCTCGCATGCAAAAGAGAATGGATTCGAAACCGTCGACGGGAAGCTGGCGCTGTCAGGGCCGAACTACTTTAAGAACTTCAATGAGCAGATCGTTAAGCTGATCAAAAACGAACACATTTCCTCGTTCAAACTTGATGGGATGGGAAACGCCAATTCGCATATTAAGGGCAGTCCGTTCGCCTCGGATTTTGACGCCTCTATCGCCCTGCTGCATAACATGCGCAGCGCTAACCCAAACCTGTTTATCAACCTGACCACCGGGACCAACGCCAGCCCGTCCTGGCTGTTCTACGCTGATTCGATCTGGCGCCAGGGGGACGACATCAACCTGTACGGCCCCGGCACGCCGGTGCAGCAGTGGATGACCTACCGCGATGCGGAAACGTACCGCTCGATTGTGCGCAAGGGCCCGCTGTTCCCGCTGAACTCCTTGATGTACCACGGGATCGTCAGCGCGGAGAATGCCTACTACGGTCTGGAGAAGGTACAAACGGACAGCGATTTTGCCGACCAGGTCTGGAGCTACTTCGCGACCGGTACGCAGTTGCAGGAGCTGTATATCACCCCGTCAATGCTGAATAAGGCGAAGTGGGACACCCTGGCGCAGGCCGCGAAATGGTCCCGGGAAAACGCCAGCGTGCTGGTGGACACCCACTGGATAGGAGGCGACCCAACGGCGCTGCAGGTTTACGGCTGGGCATCATGGAGCAAGGACAAAGCGATTCTCGGCTTGCGTAACCCGTCGGATAAGCCACAAAGCTACTACCTGGATTTGACGAGAGATTTCGAAGTCCCGACAGGAAACGCGGCGCGGTTTAGTCTGAAGGCGGTGTATGGCCGTAATTCAACCGTACCGGAGGCGTACAAAAACGCCGTGGTGATTACGCTGCAACCGCTGGAAACGCTGGTGTTTGAGGCGATACCTGCTAGCTAAAAGACGCTTAAAGATCTGTAGGCCGGGTAAGGCGTAGCCGCCACCCGGCAAAAACGGGCAGGAGATGCCTTACTCCCCCTGCTGCTCCAGCGCATACTTATACAGCGCATTTTTCTTCACGCCGTGAATTTCTGCCGCCAGCGCAGCGGCTTTCTTCAGCGGCAGTTCCGCCTGCAGCAGCGCCAGCGTACGCAGCGCATCGGCTGGAAGCGCGTCTTCTTCCGCCTTGTGCCCTTCGACGATCAGCACCATTTCACCCTTGCGGCGGTTTTCGTCTTCCTTCACCCACGCCAGCAGTTCACCTACCGGCGCTCCGTGGATGGTTTCCCAGGTTTTGGTCAGCTCGCGCGCCAGCACCACGTAGCGGCTTTCCCCCCAGACGGTCACCATATCTTCCAGGCTCTCCAGCAGGCGGTGCGTGGATTCGTAGAAAATCAGGGTACGCGGTTCCGCCTCCAGGTCTTTTAAGACGTCGCGGCGGCCTTTGGATTTAGCGGGCAAGAAGCCTTCATAGCAGAAACGGTCAGACGGCAGACCTGCGGCGCTTAACGCAGCAATCGCGGCGCACGGTCCCGGCAGGGGTACCACGCGAATACCGGCTTCGCGACAGGTACGCACCAGGTGATAGCCCGGATCGTTGATCAGCGGCGTACCGGCATCGGAGACCAGGGCAATGTTTTGCCCCTCTTTCAGTTTGGCCACCAGCGTTTCGGCTTTTTGTTGCTCATTGTGATCGTGCAGAGCAAACAAACGGGCGTTAATCGCGAAATGTTGCAGCAGTAAGCCGGTATGGCGGGTGTCTTCAGCAGCAATTAAATCAACAGCTTGCAGTACGGTCAGCGCACGTTGGGTAATATCAGACAAATTCCCGATAGGAGTAGGTACAATATAAAGCTGGCCTTGAGAATTATCTGCCGTTTCGTGTTGTTTCATTGTTTCGTCCGTATTGCCGATTTAATATTGAGCATTGCGTAAAAAAAATCACTGGATACAGTATGGTACCGTTAACGTTTCTTCGAAAAAAAGCCACGCGCAGCGTGCCGCTTCTGCTGGCAGCCCTGATCTTTGCAGGCTGTGGCACCCAGGCACCTGACCAGAGCACCGCCCATCTCCAGGGTTCTGCTCAGGCTGATTCTGGCTTTTATCTGCAAAAAATGTCGCAGAGTTCAAATGATACCAAGACCAACTGGCAATTACTCGCCATTCGTGCACTGCTGAAAGAGGGTAAAACCCAGCGGGCAGCCGAACTGTTTAACCAGTTGCCAAAAGATCTTAACGACGCCCAGCGTCGTGAGCAGAGCTTGCTCTCTGCCGAGCTGAAAGTTGCGCTGAAAGATTACGCCGCCGCGAAGAAGATCCTCGGTGATATCGACGTGAGCGCGCTGGATAAAAACCAGCAGGCGCGCTTCTGGCAGGCGGGCATTACCGCTGAGCAGGGACGCCCTTCCCTGACCTTGCTCCGTGCGCTCGTCGCGCAAGAGCCGCTGCTTGGCGGTGCTGATAAGCAGAAAAATATTGATGCCACCTGGCAAGCGCTGGCGTCGATGACGCAGGAACAGGCGCAGGCGCTGGTCATCAACGCGGATGAAAACGTCCTGCAGGGCTGGCTGGATCTGCAGCAGATGTGGTTTAACAACCGCAGCGATCCTAAGATGTTAAAAGCCGGCATTACGGACTGGCAGACGCGCTACCCGCAAAACCCGGGCGCGAAAATGCTGCCAACCCAGCTGGTGAACGTGCAGAACTTTAAGCCTGCCTCGACCAGCAAAATCGCCCTCCTTCTGCCACTCAACGGCCAGGCGGCGGTGTTTGGACGCACCATTCAGCAGGGCTTTGAAGCGGCGAAAAACGGCACGACGTCGGTCACCGGCAGCGCCGTTCCCGCACAGGCGGCCCAGGCGGCTAACGTGAATGATGTTGTCAGCCCATCCGCCGCAGAGACCAGCGATCTGACCACGGCGCAAGCGCCAGCGCAGGGCACGATGCAAAACCCGGTGACGGCCCCGACGACACCGCCAGCGACAGCGGCACCGTCTACTACAGCACCTGCGACCCAGGCTCCGGCCGAGACGCAAGCGCCGCCAGCATCTGTTCCAGCTCCTGCCACAACAGCAGAACAGCCTCAACCGCAGCCTGCACAGCCGACTGCTCAACCTGCCGCGCAGCCGCAGTCCGTGGCAACCACCAGCGCCAACCCGAGCGCTGAATTGAAAATCTACGATACCAGTTCGCAGCCGCTGGACCAGGTTCTGGCGCAGGTTCAACAGGATGGCGCGAGCATCGTTGTCGGTCCGCTGCTGAAAAACAACGTGGAAGAGCTGATGAAGAGCAATACCACGCTGAACGTGCTGGCGCTCAACCAGCCAGAGCAGGTTCAGAACCGGGCCAATATCTGCTACTTCGCGCTCTCTCCGGAAGATGAAGCCCGCGATGCGGCGCGTCATATTCACGAGCAGGGTAAGCAGGCGCCGCTGTTGCTCATACCACGCAGCGCACTGGGCGATCGCGTGGCCAATGCCTTTGCCGATGAGTGGCAGAAGCTGGGCGGCGGCGTGGTACTGCAGCAGAAATTCGGTTCCGTCTCTGAACTGCGCGCAGGCGTCAACGGCGGGGCGGGTATCGCGCTTAACGGTAGCCCGGTCGCCGCGAGCCTGCCACAGCAGCAGGGCGTGACGATTGGCGGCCTGACGATCCCTGCACCGCCAACCGACGCGCAGATTAGCGGTGGCGGTAAAGTGGATGCGGCCTATATCGTTGCCACACCGCAGGAGATCGCCTTTATCAAACCGATGATTGCAATGCGTAACGGCAGCCAGAGCGGCGCAACGCTCTACGCCAGCTCCCGCAGCGCACAGGGCACCGCAGGCCCGGATTTCCGTCTGGAAATGGACGGTCTGCAGTACAGCGAAATCCCGATGCTGGCCGGCAGCAATCCATCCCTGATGCAGCAGGCGCTGAGCGCGGTGCGTAACGATTACTCTCTGGCGCGTCTGTATGCGATGGGGGTTGATGCGTGGGCGCTGGCGAACCACTTTACCCAGATGCGTCAGGTGCCGGGCTTCGAGCTTAACGGCAACACCGGCGATCTGACCGCCACTCAGGATTGTGTGATTAACAGGAAGTTATCATGGCTCAAATACCAGCAGGGGCAGATCGTCCCGGCCAGTTAAGCCGCAAACAGACCGGCGATGCGTGGGAGTTAAAGGCGCGTCGCTGGCTTGAAGGCAAAGGACTGCATTTCATCGCCGCCAACGTCCGCGGGCGTGGCGGCGAAATCGACCTGATCATGAAAGACGGTCAGGTCATCGTGTTTGTAGAAGTGCGCTTTCGACAGTCCTCCCGTTTTGGCGGTGCTGCCGCCAGCGTGACGCTCGCCAAACAACATAAATTATTACAGACTGCCCACTTGTGGCTTGCCCGCCATAATGGGAGTTTTGATACTGTGGATTGCCGGTTCGATGTGATAGCCTTCACCGGAAATGAGATCGAATGGCTTAAAAACGCTTTTGGCGAAGACGCATAATTAAGATTTAAAAGGGATAACGTGCTCGAAAGAATTAAAGTGTGCTTCACAGAAAGCATCCAGACTCAGATTGCCGCGGCGGAAGCCCTTCCGGATGCTATCTCGCGTGCCGCAATGACGCTGGTGCAATCCCTGCTAAACGGCAACAAAATCCTCTGTTGTGGCAACGGCACGTCAGCCGCCAACGCACAGCATTTTGCTGCCAGCATGATCAATCGTTTTGAAACAGAACGCCCGAGTTTACCTGCCATTGCACTTAATACCGATAATGTGGTCTTAACGGCGATTGCTAACGATCGTCTGCATGACGAAATTTACGCAAAGCAGGTGCGAGCTCTGGGTCATGCCGGAGATGTGCTGCTGGCCATCTCCACGCGCGGCAATAGCCGGGATATCGTCAAAGCCGTTGAAGCCGCCGTCACCCGCGACATGACCATCGTGGCCTTAACCGGCTATGACGGGGGTGAGCTGGCGGGTCTGCTTGGGCCGCAGGATGTGGAAATCCGCATTCCGTCTCACCGGAGCGCGCGTATTCAGGAAATGCATATGCTCACGGTGAACTGCTTATGTGACTTGATCGATAACACGCTTTTCCCTCACCAGGATGATTAAGGAGTTCTTATGAAGGCTTTATCGACCCTCGCAGTCCTTATGTCTGCATTACTGCTTCAGGGATGTATCGCTGCGGCCGTTGTGGGTACCGCCGCAGTAGGCACCAAAGCGGCAACCGATCCGCGCTCTGTGGGGACACAGGTGGATGACGGTACGCTGGAGCTGCGCGTCAACAGTGCGCTGTCGAAAGACGAACAGATCAAAAAAGAGGCGCGTATCAACGTGACGGCTTACCAGGGCAAAGTGCTGCTGGCAGGCCAGGCGCCGAATATGGAACTCGCCTCGCGTGCGAAACAGATTGCGATGGGCGTTGAAGGGACCACAGAGGTGTTTAACGAAGTGCGTCAAGGCAAGCCAATTGGCCTGGGTGATGCTTCTTCCGATACCTGGATCACCACCAAAGTGCGTTCTCAGCTGCTGGGTTCGGACCAGGTGAAATCCTCCAACGTGAAGGTGACGACGGAAAACGGTGAAGTGTTCCTGCTGGGTCTGGTGACCGACCGTGAAGGGAAAGCGGCGGCCGATATTGCCAGCCGGGTGAGCGGCGTGAAGCACGTCACCACCGCGTTTACTTACATTAAATAAAAAAATCCCCTCAAGTGAGGGGATTTTTTTGTAGGCCCGGTAAGCGTAGCGCCACCGGGCGTTTTTCACAGAAGCGCAATACTCCCCACCATCATCCCACTCAACGCCACCAGCCCCGCGGTCAGCCACAGCGCTTTCGCCGGGAATGACTTACGCAGCATAATCAATGACGGCAGGCTGATGGCAGGCAGAGTGATGAGCAACGCCAGCGCCGGTGCGGTGCCCATGCCGGCCAACATCATGGTCTGAACAATGGGAATTTCTGCGGCGGTAGGGATCACAAACAGACAACCTGCAACGGCCATCGCAATGACCCACAACAGCGTGTTGTCGATAGCGCCATCCGCATGCGGGAAGAGCCAGACGCGCGCCGCCCCGAGAACCAGCACCGCCAGGATATAGACCGGGATGGTGCTCCAGAAAAGCTGCCATAGCGCCCTGCCCCAGCGGGCAAAGAACCCGCCCTGCGGCTCGCTGACGTCCAGCTCAACAGACGCGGACTCTGGCATCTTATCCTTCACCAGATTTTGCACCAGCGTCGCCACCACCAGCACGGTCAGCAGTCCGGCCACCAGACGAATGAACGCGAAATGCCAGCCCAGGACAAAGCCCATAAACACCAGCGTTGCCGGGTTGAGCAGCGGGTTGCCCATCCAGAATGCCAGTGCGCCACCCATTGATACGCGCTGGCGGCGCATCCCTGCCGCTACGGGTGCAGCACAGCAGGAGCACATCATGCCCGGCAGGGAGAAGATCGTTCCCAGCAACGTCCCCTGAAAGCGCGGCTGCCCGAGGGTTTTCACCAGCCAGTTGCGCGGGATCAGCACCTGAATCAGAGAGCCCAGGATCACGCCCAGGACGGCAGCCTTCCAGACGGCAAGGAAGTAGACCATGGCATAGTCCCACGCCGCCTGAAGCGGATTGGCATCAGCCTGAGCGAGAATAGATTTACCGATGCTGTGCGTTTCGGCGGCGGTGAAGGCTTTGCCGTAGTACGGCTGCCATTTCACGTACCAGAGGCCAATAATGACCACGAGAAAGAAGAGTGCGGGCTTCCACCATTGAACAGGTGTTGCCGCCTGAGATGAAGACTGACCAGTCATAGCATTCCCCGGAGAGTATGAGTAATTAGCCGGGGGAGTTTACGCCTCGCCCTGCGCGATTTCACGCAGTTTTGCCGAAGGGATAATGTTTACGCCCGCTTTTGACGGGGCCAGTCCCTCTTTTAACATCGCCCGCGCGACATCCCGCGCCTCGATGGCTTTCCAGTTGCCGGGAAGGATCCGAAACAGCGGGGCCAGGATCGACTCGTTAAAGCGACGCTCGTCGCGGTGGCCGATCAGCATCGAGGGGCGCACAATCGTCAGCTGCTCCCATTTCTGCGCAATCAGTGCATCCTCCATCTTGCCCTTCACCTTGTTGTAGAAGAAAGGCGATCCGGCACTGGCGCCCAGCGCGCTGACCACCAGAAAATGTCTGGCCCCCAGCTTTTTCGCCGTAAGCGCGGTGTCCACCACCAGCGTATAGTCGGCGTGGATAAATGCCTCTTTGCTCCCCGCCTCCCGCCGCGTGGTGCCCAGACAGCAAAACGCGATATCAATGGGATCCTGCACCTGCGCCAGCGCATCCGTCAGCTGAGGATCGTGCGGATTAAAGACGCCGGAGATGTCCGCCAGCGGTCGACGCGTCGGGGCGGCGATGTAGTTCACGCGGCGATCCTGAATCAGCAGCCGCAGCAGATGATCGCCCACTAGCCCGGTAGCCCCGGTAATCAGTACCTGACTCATCGTATCCCCTTTACAGAATTGTCCGTTTGCGAACTCAGCGTCGTCGACCACACTTAGAAGTCTGTTACAGGTAAGTATTTACCACAAGCGGAGAAAAATCAGTCTGAAGCCAAAACAACGGAGGAAGCATGGGCAAGAAAATCGCAGTCTTGATTACCGACGAGTTTGAAGATTCAGAATTCACCTCTCCTGCAGAGGCGTTCCGCAAGGCGGGACATGAGGTCATCACCATCGAGAAAGAAGCGGGCAAAACGGTGACAGGTCATAAGGGCGAGGCGACCGTAACCATTGATGAGACCATCGATAACGTTAGCCCCTCCGATTTTGACGCACTGCTGTTACCCGGCGGCCATTCACCGGATTCCCTGCGCGGAGACGAGCGCTTCGTGACCTTCACCCGGGACTTTGTCTCTACCGGCAAACCGGTCTTTGCCATCTGTCACGGCCCGCAGCTGCTCATCAGCGCGGAGGTTGTCCGCGGGCGTAAGCTCACGGCGGTGAAACCGATCGTTATCGATCTGAAAAATGCGGGCGCCGAATTTTACGATCAGGAGGTGGTCAACGACAAAGACCAGCTGATCACCAGCCGGACCCCGGACGATCTCCCGGCGTTTAACCGCGAAGCGCTACGCCTGCTCGGCGCGTAGCCAGTGCAGCTTCTTGCCAAAGCCCAGGGTGTTGTCGGTAAATTTCAGCTCATCGAGGCGGATTTCCCACACCGGGGCTTTTAGCGCAGCGGCAACCGGAAAGCGGCGCGTGTAGTGCTTACGACGCGCGTCGCTCTCTTCTCCGTCCAGACGACGGATTTCCCCTTTAAACTGTACTCCACGGATCAGCGCGACCGTTTTCGGCTGTCCATTCACCGTGCCCGCGACCTTCGCCTGCTGGCCGGTCATCTGCGCATGACGCGTTTTGTCTTCACTCATGACATAAAACGCGACGCGCTCCGGATCGTAGTAGTAAAACGCGTTTGCGCACCACATCTCACCCTCGCTGTAGACGCACCAGGTGACGACGTGCTGCTTCGCCAGCCAGCGGTTGATGGCTGCCAGTGTTTCCATTTTCGTTCTCTCTCATGCTATGGTGCGTTCACCTTAACATACTGAATCTGTTTACCGTGTGCTGGTTTCTCTATCTTGTCCGAACCGCTGATAACGCACTCTACACCGGGATCACCACCGATGTGGCGCGGCGTTTTTTACAACATCAAACGGGGAAAGGGGCAAAAGCGCTGCGGGGGAAAGGGGAATTACAGCTCGCCTTTTCGGCGCCCGTCGGTGACCGATCGCTGGCGCTCAGGCTGGAATACCGCATCAAACAGCTGACGAAGCGCCAGAAAGAGCGCCTCGTGACCGGAGACGGCTCCTTTGAGGCGCTACGCGAGAGCCTGATTAAAAGCGATTGAAATGGTCGTGGTACTCGACCAGGCCATTGACGCCGTTGAGCGCGTCGTCCGCCAGACGGTGCACCTGGAACGCGGATTCCGTACCCGGCCAGCGGCAGCGCAGATCGTAATGCGCGGCCTGCTCGAAGCCTAAACGGCCATAGAACGCGGGATCGCCCAGCGCAACAACGGCCGCATAACCGAACTCATTGAGCGAATCCAGCCCTTCATAGACCAGCTGACGCGCCAACCCCTGCCCGCGATAGTTTTCATCCACCGCCAGCGGTGCCATACCGACCCACTGCAGCTCTTCGCCCTGAACGGTGACCGGACTGAAGGCAACATAGCCCACCACCTGACCTTCGTCATCGGTGGCGACCAGCCCCAGCGTAATCAGACCGTCTTCGCGGAGATCGTGGACCAGCTGGGCTTCGGCATCGCTCGCGAAAGCACGGCGCAGCAGCGCATCGATCCCCGGCGCATCAATCCCTATTTCGACTCGAATCAGCATGGCTCACCTACTGAAGTGTGTTTACTGTCCGGCGGGGCTTTCAGCCCGGCCTCAACGAAATCTGCCATTTGCATCAACATCACGCGCAGCGCTTTCGGCATCTGCTCCAGCTCAATGGCATCCATTAAATTCTTCACGTACAGGCCCAACTCCGTGTCACCTTCAATCACCAGACGACGCTGGAAGAAGAGTGTATCCGGATCCTGTTTACGCGCGGCGATCATCAGCAGATCGCTGGCGTTGGCGCTAAAGCTCACGTCCGCCTCGGCGGTTTCGCGGACGATCAGCTGGTCATTCTCAACGGAGGTAAACCAGCGCAGCCCGATGTCACGCACCTCAATGCTCAACCAGCGGCCTTCCAGGAATTCCAGCTCGCCATCCTGCAGCGCCTGGCGGAACTGCCAGCTCAGGACCTGCTCCAGCACCTGACGTTTAAGCGCGAACGGCGCCAGCTTGACCGGCACGCTCAGCATTGATGGGCCAAATTGTACGAGACGTGAACGCAGTTTATCCAGCACGAGCTTTACTCCCTGATATCTATAGTCCTGCTATTTTGCCATATCCGACGCACAACATAGCGGCGTAAATCAACAAACCGTCGTCCGGACAACCTCATTATTGGTGCCATCAATACGCCATTAGCTGCCTTAAATCAAAAATTGTCGCGTATGGGTTAATTAAAATCCCAGCTCGTTAACATTTTTGCGATCGACAACATCAGGATAAATTATGGAGCTGCTCTGCCCTGCCGGAAACCTTCCGGCGCTTAAGGCGGCCATCGAAAATGGGGCCGATGCGGTCTATATCGGGCTAAAAGATGACACCAATGCCCGCCATTTTGCTGGCCTCAACTTTACGGAGAAAAAGCTTCAGGAAGCCGTTAACTTCGTTCACCAGCACCGCCGCAAGCTGCATATCGCCATCAATACCTTTGCTCATCCTGACGGGTACGCCCGCTGGCAGCGCGCGGTGGATATGGCGGCACAGTTGGGTGCCGATGCGCTGATTCTGGCCGACCTCGCCATGCTTGAGTATGCGGCAGAACGCTATCCCCATATTGAGCGCCACGTCTCTGTTCAGGCATCTGCCACCAACGAAGAGGCCGTGCGTTTTTATCACCGAAACTTTGACGTGGCCCGCGTGGTGCTGCCGCGCGTGCTCTCTATCCATCAGGTTAAGCAACTCGCACGCGTCACGCCAGTGCCGCTGGAAGTTTTTGCCTTTGGCAGTCTGTGCATTATGGCCGAAGGCCGTTGCTATCTTTCCTCGTATCTGACCGGCGAGTCGCCAAATACCGTCGGGGCCTGCTCCCCTGCCCGCTTTGTCCGCTGGCAGCAAACGCCGCAGGGGCTGGAATCCCGCCTGAATGAGGTGCTGATCGACCGCTATCAGGACGGTGAAAACGCCGGTTATCCCACCCTGTGTAAAGGCCGCTATCTGGTCGACGGCGAGCGTTACCACGCCCTGGAAGAACCCACCAGCCTCAACACGCTGGAGCTGCTGCCGGAACTGCTGGCGGCCAATATTGCCTCGGTGAAAATCGAAGGTCGTCAGCGTAGCCCGGCCTACGTGAGCCAGGTGGCGAAAGTGTGGCGTCAGGCCATCGACCGCTGCATGGCGGACCCGCAGAACTACGCTCCGCAGCAGGCCTGGATGGAGACGCTCGGATCGATGTCCGAAGGCACGCAAACCACGCTGGGCGCGTATCACCGTAAATGGCAGTGAGAAAATTATGAAATATTCATTAGGGCCGGTGCTCTACTACTGGCCAAAAGAGACGCTGGAAGATTTTTACCAACAGGCCGCCACCAGCAGCGCCGATGTGATTTACCTCGGCGAGGCGGTGTGCAGCAAGCGCCGCGCCACCAAAGTGGGCGACTGGCTGGAGATGGCGAAAAGCCTGGCCGGCAGCGGCAAGCAGGTCGTGCTCTCCACCCTCGCGCTGGTGCAGGCCTCTTCTGAACTGGGCGAGCTGAAACGCTACGTAGAGAACGGCGAGTTCCTGCTGGAAGCGAGCGATCTCGGCGTGGTGAACATGTGCGCCGAACGCAGTCTGCCGTTTGTCGCGGGCCATGCCCTGAACTGCTACAACGCCGTGACCCTGCGCCTGCTGCTCAAACAGGGCATGACGCGCTGGTGCATGCCGGTGGAACTCTCCCGCGACTGGCTGGCAAACCTGCTCACGCAGTGCGAAGATCTGGGCATTCGCAACAAGTTTGAAGTGGAAGTGCTGAGCTACGGGCATCTGCCGCTGGCCTATTCCGCCCGCTGCTTTACCGCGCGCTCGGAAGACCGTCCGAAAGACGAGTGCGAAACCTGCTGCATTAAGTACCCAAACGGGCGCAGCATGCTGTCGCAGGAGAACCAGCAGGTGTTTGTTCTCAACGGTATTCAGACCATGAGCGGCTATGTCTATAACCTCGGCAACGAGCTGGCGTCGATGGACGGGCTGGTAGATATGGTGCGCCTGTCGCCGCTCGATACCGGCGTGTTCGCGATGCTGGACGCCTTCCGCGCTAACGAAAACGGTGCCGCTCCGCTGCCGCTGACGGCGAACAGCGACTGTAACGGCTACTGGAAGCGTCTGGCCGGGCTGGAACTTCAGGCCTAAAAAAGGCTCACTTTGTTAACAACGGTTATCATTTTTTAATGCAGTATTAAAGATTCACCGTCGACAAAGTGAGCTGTTATGACTGACAAAACCTTTCCGTTTTCGGTGCTGGATCTGGCGCCGATCCCACAAGGCTCCTCGGCGAGAGAAGCCTTTTCGCACTCTCTGGATCTGGCTCAGCTGGCCGAAAAGCGTGGCTATCACCGCTACTGGCTGGCCGAACACCACAACATGGTGGGCATTGCCAGCGCCGCCACCTCGGTACTGATTGGTTATCTGGCGGCAAATACCACCACGCTGCACCTGGGCTCCGGCGGCGTGATGCTGCCGAACCACGCCCCGCTGGTGATCGCCGAGCAGTTCGGCACGCTGAATACCCTCTATCCGGGCCGTATCGATTTGGGGCTTGGCCGTGCGCCGGGCAGCGACCAGCCGACCATGCGCGCCCTGCGTCGCCATATGAGCGGCGATATCGACAACTTCCCGCGCGACGTGGCCGAACTGGTGGACTGGTTCGACGCGCGTGACCCGAACCCGCACGTGCGCCCGGTACCGGGTTACGGCGAGAAGATCCCGGTATGGCTGTTGGGCTCAAGCCTCTACAGCGCGCAGCTCGCCGCACAGCTGGGGCTGCCGTTTGCGTTTGCCTCCCATTTCGCGCCGGATATGTTGCATCAGGCGCTGCATCTTTACCGTACGCACTTCAAACCGTCCGAGCGTCTGGAGAAACCGTACGCGATGGTGTGTATCAACATCATTGCTGCCGACAGCAATCGCGACGCGGAATTCCTGTTCACCTCCATGCAGCAGGCGTTTGTGAAGCTGCGTCGCGGGGAGACGGGCCAGCTTCCGCCACCGGTGGAGAATATGCATCAGCTGTGGTCAGCTTCAGAGCAGTATGGCGTTCAACAGGCGCTGAGCATGTCGCTAGTTGGCGATAAAGCGAAAGTGCGTCACGGGCTGGAGGCGGTGCTGCGTGAAACGCAGGCGGATGAAATTATGGTTAACGGCCAGATTTTCGATCACCAGGCGCGTTTGCACTCGTTTGATTTGGCCATGCAGGTGAAGGAGGAGTTGGTGGGGTAGTTTTTTGCCGGATGGCGGCTACGCCTTATCCGGCCTACGCGATCCCTGTAGGCCCGGTAAGCGTAGCGCCACCGGGCTTTGCATTTACTGATAGACAGGCAACAGATTAAAACTCGACAGCACGTGTACCAGGGCATTGCCCGCGCCGAACACCAGGATCAGCGCAATCATCGGCTTACCGCCCCAGACGCGGAATTTCGGGCTACCGAAGCGTTTACGTGATTTACGCGCCAGCAGCGCCGGCACAATCGCCGCCCAGATGGTTGCCGCCAGTCCGGCGTAGCCGATGGCGTACAGGAAGCCATTCGGCCACAGCAGGCCGCCCACAATCGGCGGCAGGAAGGTCAGCAGTGCGGTTTTGAAGCGCCCCATCGCAGAATCATCAAAGCCGAACAGATCCGCCAGGTAGTCAAACAGGCCCAGCGTCACGCCGAGGAAAGAGCTCGCCACCGCAAAGTTAGAGAAGATAACCAGCAGCAGATCCAGGCTGCGGCTGTTCAGCACGCCGCTCAGCGCCTGCACCAGCACGTCAATGTTACCGCCCTTCTGCGCAATACCGATAAATTCCGGGCGCGGGATGTTGCCCATCGTTCCGAGCAGCCAGATGACATACAGCGCCAGCGCCAGCAGCGTGCCGTAGACCAGACACTTCACAATGGTGCGCGGATCTTTGCCGTAGTACTTCATCAGGCTCGGCACGTTACCGTGGTAGCCGAACGACGCCAGACAGAACGGCAGCGTCATCAGCAGGTACGGCGTATAGGAGGTATTCACTTCGGCAACGTTAAACAGCGTGGCGGGCGTCACGTGCCCCAGCAGGCTGCCGAAGGTCAGGAAGAAGGTGATGACCTTCGCGCCCAGTACGATTGCCGTCATCCGGCTTACCGCTTTGGTACTCATCCAGACGATAAACGCCACGCCCAGCGCAAAGCACAGCCCGGCCAGACGCGCCGGAACGTTCAGCGACATCTCAGAGAAGGTGTGATGCAGAATCGAACCGCTCGCCGAAATATATGCGTAGGTCAGGATATAGAGCACAAACGCGATGGACAGACCGTTCACCAGGTTCCAGCCTTTGCCCAGCAGGTCTTTGGTAATGGTGTCAAAGCTCGCGCCAATGCGGTAGTTCAGGTTGGCTTCGAGGATCATCAGCCCGGAATGAAGCATACAGAACCAGGTAAAGACCAGCGCGGCCAGCGACCAGAAGAACCACGCACCGGACATGACCACGGGCAGGGAGAACATCCCGGCACCTATAATGGTTCCGCCGATGATCACAACGCCGCCAAGCAGCGAAGGTGACGTTTGGGTGGTGGTTAGTGTCGCCATACAGCCTTTTCTCCAGTCAATCATGCGGTTCTGCATTTTAATGTGACGCACTGTACCAGTACAAGAGTACAAAGGGAATAAAAAAAGCCCCGATAGCATGTATCGGGGCTGTATATTTTACTTTACGTCAGAAGCGTAAGGCTTACGCGTCACCAAAACGACGACGGCTGGTGCCTTCTTCACGACGTGGACCACGGCTTTCGCGGCGCTCGCCGGAGAAACGACGACCTTCACCACCGCGACCTTCGCTGCGACCGCCTTCACGACGCTCGCCGCCGAAACCGCGACCACCGCCACGACGTTCGCCGCCACGGTCAGGACGTGGCTGTGCATCGCCCAGCAGCTGCATGTTCATCGGCTTGTTCAGGATGCGGGTACGCGTAAAGTGCTGCAGTACTTCACCCGGCATGCCTTTTGGCAGCTCGATGGTAGAGTGGGATGCGAACAGCTTGATGTTACCGATGTAACGGCTGCTGATGTCACCTTCGTTAGCGATCGCGCCAACGATGTGACGAACTTCAACGCCATCATCACGGCCCACTTCAATGCGGTACAGTTCCATGTCACCTGCGTCGCGACGTTCACGACGTGGACGGTCTTCACCACCACGCTCTGGACGGTCACCACGTGGGCCACGATCGTTACGGTCGCCACGACGTTCGAAGCGATCGTCACGGTCACGGAATTCACGTTTAGGACGCATCGGCGCATCTGGTGGCACGATCAGGCTACGTTCGCCCTGAGCCATTTTCAGCAGTGCTGCAGCCAGGGTTTCCATATCCAGCTCTTCGCCTTCAGCAACAGGCTGAATCTGCGACAGCAGCGCGCGGTACTGATCCAGATCGCTGCTTTCCAGCTGCTGCTGTACTTTGGCGGCGAATTTTTCCAGACGGCGTTTGCCCAGCAGCTCTGCGTTTGGCAGGTCCGCTTCTGGAATGGTCAGCTTCATGGTACGTTCGATGTTGCGCAGCAGACGACGCTCGCGGTTCTCAACGAACAGCAGCGCACGGCCAGCACGACCCGCACGACCGGTACGGCCGATACGGTGAACGTAAGACTCGGAATCCATCGGGATGTCGTAGTTAACAACCAGGCTAATACGCTCAACGTCCAGACCACGTGCTGCCACGTCGGTTGCAATCAGGATATCCAGACGACCGTCTTTCAGACGCTCCAGAGTCTGCTCACGCAGGGCCTGGTTCATGTCACCGTTCAGCGCTGCGCTGTTGTAGCCGCTACGCTCCAGGGCTTCAGCCACTTCCAGGGTCGCGTTTTTGGTACGAACGAAGATAATCGCCGCATCAAAATCTTCCGCTTCCAGGAAACGTACCAGCGCTTCGTTTTTACGCATGCCGTACACAGACCAGTAGCTCTGGCTGATGTCCGGGCGAGTGGTTACGCTGGACTGAATACGCACTTCCTGCGGCTCTTTCATGAAGCGGCGGGTAATGCGACGGATAGCTTCCGGCATGGTTGCAGAGAACAGCGCGGTCTGATGACCGTCCGGGATCTGCGCCATAATGGTTTCAACGTCTTCGATGAAGCCCATACGCAGCATTTCATCTGCTTCATCCAGTACCAGACCGCTCAGTTTAGAGAGGTCCAGGGTACCGCGCTTCAGGTGATCCAGCAGACGGCCCGGCGTACCGACAACAATCTGTGGGCCCTGGCGCAGGGCGCGTAACTGCACGTCATAACGCTGGCCGCCGTACAGGGCAACCACGTTTACGCCGCGCATATGTTTAGAGAATTCCGTCATGGCTTCTGCAACCTGAACAGCCAGTTCACGGGTTGGAGCCAGAACGAGGATCTGCGGTGCACGCAGGTCCGGATCAATGTTGTTCAGCAGCGGCAGCGAGAACGCTGCAGTTTTACCGCTACCAGTCTGGGCCATGCCCAGCACGTCACGACCAGAAAGCAGGTGTGGGATACACTCAGCCTGGATCGGAGATGGTTTTTCGTAACCCAGATCGTTAAGGGCTTCAAGGATAGGAGCCTTCAGGCCCAGATCTGCAAAAGTGGTTTCGAATTCAGCCATGTAGTACGAGTGCCTCAATGTCAATGGCGGCCAGTCTACTTAGCTCATCGTGAAAATGATTAGCAATTTTCATTGAAAAGTGTGAACCGGCTCAAAGTAGGTGTATTGACGAACAACAACGCCCTCACCAGTTAAGGTGATGGCAATCAAAAGATTACGGGCTGATGTTTATGTCGTCAGCTATTGCTGGTCCGATTCTGCCAGGTCGTCTTGCTCCTGGCCCAAGAGCGATAATTCCAACAATGCATAACGGTGCTCAACGAAGTTGTGTACGTTGTTAGCAACCGCTAATTTGAACAGTGCCGTAGCGCTGTCCTTATCCCCCAGACTTAGGTAGTACTTACCTAAATAGAAGTTGGTTTCACTGAGATGCTCAGCGAGCGAGGTGTTATCCGTTGCGTCCGCCTTGAGGCGTTCCATCAGCGTTGCTTCGCTAATGTTGCCCAGGTAGAACTCGACAATGTTCCATCCCCACTGTTCCTTGTCCGATTTATCGAAGCGCTGTTTCAGTGCCTCTTTTGCCTGCTTCTCATCAAGCTTCCGCTCAACGATGTAAAGCCACAGGCTACGGAAAGG
The DNA here is from genome assembly GCF_048684805.1 of Enterobacter sp. BNK-22. NCBI lineage: Bacteria > Pseudomonadati > Pseudomonadota > Gammaproteobacteria > Enterobacterales > Enterobacteriaceae > Enterobacter > Enterobacter sp. BNK-22. Next base: position 4,122,605 of record NZ_JBLQTT010000001.1, on the reverse strand, counting down.
ATCATTAGGATCGTCTTGATAAAACGCCAGCAGATCATCTTGCGCTAACTTGTCACGACCGCCGTAATACAATGCGATACCGCGATTCAAGTGCGCGTAGTTGTAAGTTGGATCAAGCTCAAGTACAGAATCAAACGCTTCATAGGCAGCATCAAAATTGCCTGCCTGCGTTAAATAAATGCCTAAGTAATTGAATACTTCAGGCATATCAGGTCGGATAGCCAGCGCTTGTGAAAAATCATTTCGCGCCAATGCCCTCAGACCGAGACTATCATACAACACTCCGCGCTCATATAAAAGCTGTGCGCGTTCGTCATCGGTTAAAGCCCGACTGGCAAGTATTTGTTCCATGCGTGCCAGGATCACTTCCTGCTGCAAAGTCGGTTGCAATGGCACTGCGAGGACTTCGCTCTTACGCCAGGCAGAGTTGCTGCATCCTGCCAGCGTTAAAGCTGTCGCAACGAAACACCAGCGCAAAAAAGGCTTCATTTCCCACTCCCGAAGACAACTATTGGATGAACGTCCTGTCCCCCGGCGGCTTAACAAGGCGTCCTGCCTGATAATAGGCCCTCCGCAAAGCGGAGGGCAAATGGCAACTTACTCGCCTTGCTGTTCTGCGGCCTGTGCTTCTGGCGCAGCAGCTGGCTGAGACTGCTCGGTTGCTTCTTTAATGCTCAGACGGATACGGCCCTGGCGATCAACTTCCAGAACTTTAACCGGTACTTCCTGACCCATCTGCAGGTAATCGGTCACTTTCTCAACGCGCTTGTCAGCGATCTGAGAGATGTGAACCAGACCTTCTTTACCGCCACCGATGGCAACGAACGCGCCAAAGTCAACGATACGGGTCACTTTACCTGCATAGACGCGGCCCACTTCGATTTCTGCAGTGATTTCTTCGATGCGACGGATCGCGAATTTCGCTTTCTCGCCGTCGGTTGCTGCGATCTTCACAGTACCGTCATCTTCGATTTCGATGGTGGTGCCAGTCTCTTCGGTCAGCGCACGGATTACGGAACCGCCCTTACCGATAACATCTTTGATCTTATCTGGATTGATCTTGATGGTGTGAATACGCGGTGCGAATTCAGAGATATCACCGCGTGGCGCGTTGATAGCCTGTTCCATCACGCCCAGGATGTGCAGACGCGCACCTTTAGCCTGGTTCAGAGCAACCTGCATGATCTCTTTGGTGATACCTTCAATTTTGATATCCATCTGCAGCGCAGAGATACCGTCGCGGGAACCCGCCACTTTGAAGTCCATATCGCCCAGGTGGTCTTCGTCGCCCAGAATGTCAGACAGAACAACATAGTTGTCGCCTTCTTTCACCAGGCCCATTGCGATACCCGCAACGGCGGCTTTGATTGGCACGCCTGCATCCATCAGCGCCAGAGAGGCACCACACACGGAAGCCATAGAAGAAGAACCGTTGGATTCGGTGATTTCAGACACCACACGTACGGTGTACGGGAATTTGTCTGCTTCTGGCATGACTGCCAGCACGCCGCGCTTCGCCAGACGACCGTGACCAATTTCACGACGCTTCGGCGAGCCAACCATACCGGTTTCGCCTACGGAGTACGGAGGGAAGTTGTAGTGGAACAGGAAGCTGTCAGTACGCTCGCCCATCAGTTCGTCGATGATCTGTGCGTCACGTGCCGTACCCAGGGTCGCGGTAACCAGCGCCTGCGTTTCGCCACGGGTGAACAGCGCGGAACCGTGAGTACGTGGCAGCACGCCAGTACGCACATCCAGACCACGGATCATGTCTTTTTCACGGCCATCGATACGCGGCTCGCCTGCCAGAACGCGGCTACGAACAACGTTTTTCTCGATAGCATGCAGAATTTCGCTCAGCTCGTTAGCATCCAGCGTTTCGTCTTCAGCAACCAGCGTTGCGATAGTTTCAGACTTGATCACGTCAACCTGAGCGTAACGCTCCTGTTTGTCAGTGATGCGGTACGCATCGCTCAGACGAGATTCTGCCAGAGCTGCAACGCGTGCATTCAGCGCGTCGTTTGCTGCTTCTGGCTGCCAGTCCCAACGTGGCTTACCGGCTTCTTTCACCAGATCGTTGATGTTCTGGATAACAACCTGCTGCTGGTCATGGCCGAAGACCACAGCGCCCAGCATCTGGTCTTCGCTCAGCAGTTCTGCTTCGGATTCAACCATCAGCACAGCGGCTTCGGTACCCGCAACCACCAGGTCCAGCTTACTTTCTTTCAGCTCTTCCTGAGTTGGGTTCAGCACGTACTGGTCATTGATGTAACCGACGCGCGCGGCACCGATTGGGCCATTGAATGGAATACCAGACAGTGACAGGGCAGCGGACGCACCGATCATCGCCACGATGTCCGGGTTAACCTGTGGGTTAACGGAAACAACGGTCGCGATAACCTGTACTTCGTTAACGAAGCCTTCCGGGAACAGCGGACGAACCGGGCGGTCAATCAGACGCGCGATCAGGGTTTCGCCTTCGCTTGGACGGCCTTCACGACGGAAGAAGCCACCCGGGATTTTACCGGCAGCGTAGGTACGCTCCTGGTAGTTAACGGTCAGCGGGAAGAAGTCCTGACCTGGTTTAGCTTTTTTCTGGCCCACAACGGTAACGAATACCGCGGTGTCATCCATGCTTACCATAACGGCAGCAGTAGCCTGACGTGCCATCATGCCGGTTTCCAGCGTGACGGTATGTTGACCATACTGGAATTTACGAACGATCGGATTCAGCAAAGTTCTGTCCTTTCTTAAATGTTTGACAGCACACCACCGGTGTGCTGTCGATTTGACCCGACCTTCTTCGCATCCTCGCGACTAATGACAACCAACACCCCCCTGGGTGAAGCCTCTCATTAGCCGCGCGAACCTCTGCAATGAAGATCATTTATAGCAACAATACAATAGTTTCCAGTGAATTGCTGCCGTCTGCTTGAAAAAAGGGGCCATCAGGCCCCCTTTTCTGAAACTCGCAAGAATTAGCGACGCAGACCCAGACGCTCGATCAGCGCGGTGTAGCGTGCAACATCTTTACGTTTCAGGTAGTCGAGCAGTTTACGACGCTGAGAAACCATACGCAGCAGACCACGACGGCTGTGGTGATCTTTTTTGTGCTCTGCAAAGTGACCCTGCAGGTGGTTAATCTGTGCAGTCAGCAGTGCAACCTGAACTTCGGTAGAACCGCTGTCGTTAGTACCACGACCAAACTCAGAAACGATTTTAGCTTTAGCTTCAACGCTTAGAGACATTTTCAAACTCCAAAGTATAAAGAATGTAAGGATGCCGATCTCTAATTCAGCAATCCCATGTACGCCCCGCAGATTGTTAAACAATTTACCAGGCGTTAAGCGGCGATATTCTACTCGTCTCCCCTGCTTATCGCAAGGTGAGCCGTTATCACCGTCACGCGTCGACCGGATATTCGACGACCAGACGACGCGGCGCAACGCGCCCTTCGCCATCCATTTCGCCCATCCCGATGAATTTCCCTTCGTCACCTTCGGTCACGCGTACCAAGCCTTCCAGCGGTGCCTCCGCCGTACGAACCGGGTTGCCGTTCTTAAAGTAAACGGACGATGTTAAAGGAAGATTAACAACCGGGAAGTCCGCAGCCGGACTGTCCATCGGCATCAGCAGCGGATCCAGCAAATCTGCCGGCGCGATCCCCTGCGCTTCAGCCTGTTCAACCAGCTCGCGCAAATGTTCCAGGGTCACCATCCGCTCCACCGGGTACTTGCTCACCGCCAGACGACGCAGGTAAATCACATGCGCGCCGCAGCCCAGTTTTTCACCGAGGTCGTCGATGATGGTGCGAATATAGGTCCCTTTCGAACAGTGCACTTCCAGCTCCAGCTCATCGCCTTCGTGGCGAATAAAGAGCAGCTCATACACGGTAATCGGACGGGCTTCACGCGGGACCTCAATGCCCTGGCGCGCATATTCGTAGAGTTTTTTCCCCTGATACTTCAGCGCCGAATACATCGACGGTACCTGCATCGTATCCCCACGGAAGCTCTCCAGCGCCGCATCAAGCTGCTCCGCGCTGAACGTCACCGGACGCTCCTCCACGACCTGACCATCCGCGTCGGAGGTATCCGTGCGCTGGCCCAGCTTAGCGATAACGCGGTAACGCTTATCGGAGTCGAGCAGGTACTGGGAAAATTTTGTCGCCTCTCCCAGACAGACCGGCAGCATGCCGGTTGCCAGCGGGTCGAGCGCGCCGGTGTGGCCCGCACGGTTGGCGTTATAAATACGCTTAACTTTCTGCAGCACGTCGTTGCTGGAAGCGCCCTGGGGTTTATCCAGCAGCAGCACACCATGCACGTCGCGACCACGACGACGAGGACGACTCATCAGTCCTCCTTGCTGTCGTCCGCCGGGTTAACACGACGCTCATCGTCATGTTTAACCACGCTGGTCACCAGGTTGGACATACGCATACCTTCGACCAGCGAGTTGTCGTAGAAGAAGGTCAGTTCAGGCACGATACGCAGGCGCATCGCCTTACCGAGCAGAGAGCGGATGAAACCAGACGCTTCCTGCAGCGCTTTGATGCCGTTTTTCACTGCGGCTTCGTCCTGATCGTTCAGGAAGGTGACGAACACTTTGGCATAGGCCAGGTCACGGGACATTTCCACACCGGAAACGGTGGTCATCATGCCGACGCGTGGGTCTTTAATTTCACGTTGCAGAATGAGTGCGATCTCTTTCTGCATTTCCTGCGCTACGCGCTGAGGGCGACCAAATTCTTTCGCCATAATAAATTCTCCAGACAAAAAAGGGGCTAAAGCCCCTTTTTGAAATTATTGCCGGGTGGCGCGAGGCGATCCCGGCTTACAATCGGTAATTAAGCGATGGTACGCTGAATTTCGATGATCTCGAACACTTCGATCATATCGCCAACGCGAACGTCGTTGTAGTTCTTCACGCCGATACCACATTCCATGCCGTTACGGACTTCGTTAACGTCATCTTTGAAGCGGCGCAGGGATTCCAGCTCGCCTTCGTAGATAACCACGTTGTCACGCAGTACGCGGATTGGGTTGTGACGCTTGATGTTACCTTCGGTAACCATACAGCCCGCGATCGCACCGAATTTCGGTGATTTGAACACGTCACGTACTTCAGCCAGACCGATGATCTGCTGTTTCAGCTCAGGAGACAGCATGCCGCTCATCGCTGCTTTCACTTCGTCGATCAGGTTATAGATGACGGAGTAGTAGCGCAGATCCAGACTTTCGGATTCAATCACTTTACGCGCAGACGCATCCGCACGAACGTTGAAGCCAACCAGGATAGCGTTGGACGCAGCAGCCAGGGTTGCGTCGGTTTCGGTGATACCACCTACGCCAGAACCGATGATCTTCACTTTCACTTCGTCGGTAGACAGTTTCAGCAAGGAGTCGGAGATCGCTTCCACAGAGCCCTGAACGTCGGCTTTCAGCACGATGTTCACTTCGTGAACTTCGCCCTCGGTCATGTTGGCAAACATGTTCTCGAGTTTAGATTTCTGCTGACGAGCCAGTTTAACTTCACGGAATTTGCCCTGTCGATACAGTGCCACTTCACGCGCTTTCTTCTCGTCACGCACAACGGTCACTTCGTCACCGGCTGCCGGAACACCGGACAGACCCAGGATTTCCACTGGAATGGACGGACCCGCTTCCAGCACTTCCTGACCCAGTTCGTTACGCATCGCACGAACGCGACCGTATTCGAAACCGCACAGAACGATATCGCCTTTATGCAGCGTACCTTCACGAACCAGAACGGTAGCAACCGGGCCACGTCCTTTATCCAGGAAGGATTCGATAACCGCACCGCTCGCCATACCGTTACGGATGGCTTTCAGCTCCAGAACTTCGGCCTGCAGCAGGATCGCGTCCAGCAGTTCGTCGATACCGGTACCCGCTTTCGCAGACACGTGTACGAACTGGCTTTCGCCACCCCACTCTTCCGGCAGGATACCGTACTGGGAAAGTTCATTTTTAACACGATCGGGATCCGCTTCTGGCTTATCGATCTTGTTCACGGCAACCACAACCGGCACACCGGCTGCTTTCGCATGCTGGATAGCTTCGATGGTCTGCGGCATGACGCCGTCGTCCGCCGCAACAACCAGAACAACGATATCCGTCGCCTGAGCACCACGAGCACGCATAGAGGTAAACGCGGCGTGGCCCGGGGTATCCAGGAAGGTGATCATACCGTTGTCAGTTTCTACGTGGTATGCACCGATGTGCTGGGTAATACCACCCGCTTCGCCAGAGGCAACCTTGGTAGAACGAATGTAGTCAAGCAGAGAGGTTTTACCGTGGTCAACGTGACCCATGATGGTCACTACCGGTGCGCGCGGTTCTGCCGCAGCACCTGTGTCACGGTCGCTCATTACTGCTTCTTCCAGCTCGTTTTCACGACGCAGGATAACTTTGTGGCCCATCTCTTCCGCAACCAGCTGTGCAGTTTCCTGATCGATCACCTGGTTGATGGTTGCCATCGCGCCCAGCTTCATCATCGCTTTGATGACCTGAGAGCCTTTAACCGCCATCTTGTTCGCCAGTTCGCCAACGGTAATGGTTTCGCCGATCACAACGTCACGGTTAACGGCCTGAGCCGGCTTCTGGAAGCCCTGCTGCAGAGCGGAACCTTTACGCTTGCCGCCTTTACCACCGCGAACCGCCGCGCGTGCTTCTTCACGGTCAGCTTTGGATTCAGCGTGCTTGTTACCTTTTTTCGCCGGACGCGCTGCTTTTGCATTACGACCACGGCCACGGCCGCCTTCTACTTCACGGTCGTTATCATCTTCAGCCTGACGTGCGTGCTGAGAAGTGGTCACGTGATAGTCGCTGGTGTCTTCAGACTGCTCAGCGGTATCAACACCGTTCTTCTCATTTTCTTCAGCCATACGACGCGCTTCTTCGGCGACGCGGCGAGCTTCTTCTTCCAGCTTACGGCGGGCTTCTTCTTCCGCTTTACGCTTCAGCTCGGCAGCTTCATTTTCACGGCGGGCTTTTTCAGCCTGGGCGGTTTTGGTCATTTCGTCTGTCTGTTGATTGCTCACTTTGTCTTTTTCCGCAGCGTCACGCTTCACTTTATCACTTGCGTCGCGTTTCGCTTTTTCTGCGGCCTCACGTTCAGCTTTTAATTCTGCTTCACGTTTGGCGGCTGCTTCCGCCTCACGCTGAGCTTGTTCTTCCGCTTCACGCTGTGCCTGCTCTTCCGCAGCAAGGCGTTCTGCCTCTTGCGGATCACGTTTTACAAAGGTGCGCGTCTTGCGGACTTCAATTTGTACCGATTTGCTTTTGCCACCGGTACCAGGGATGTTTAACGTGCTACGCGTTTTGCGCTGCAGCGTTAACTTGTCAGGCGTAGAGCCGTGTTCACGGTTCAGGTGCGTTAACAAGGTTTGTTTTTCTTGCGCGGTCACCGAGTCATCAGCGGACTTCGGGATCCCTGCATCAGCAAATTGCTGTACCAGGCGGTCCACGGAGGTCTGAATCTCAGCAGCCAGCGATTTTACAGTTACATCAGTCATGCTGTTCCTTCCTGCTACAGTTTATTACGCTTCGTCGCCGAACCAGCAAATATTACGTGCGGCCATGATGAGCTCGCCGGCTTTCTCGTCGGTTAAACCTTCGATATCAGCCAGGTCATCAACGCCTTGCTCAGCGAGATCTTCCAGCGTACAAACACCACGGGCAGCCAGCTTGAACGCAATCGCACGATCAAGACCTTCCAGATTCAGCAGGTCATCAGCCGGCTTCTTATCGCCAAGGCTTTCTTCCTGAGCCAGTGCCAGGGTGGTCAGTGCGTTTTTAGCGCGTTCACGCAGGGCTTCAACGGTTGGTTCATCCAGACCGTCAATTTCCAGCAGCTCTTTCATTGGCACATAGGCCAGTTCTTCCAGCGTAGAGAAACCTTCTTCAACCAGAACAGTGGCGAAGTCTTCGTCAATATCCAGGTATTTCGTGAAGGTATCGATCGCCGCATGGGCTTCAGCCTGATGCTTAGCCTGCAGGTCATCAACGGTCATGACGTTGAGTTCCCAGCCGCTCAGCTGTGACGCCAGGCGTACGTTCTGACCGTTACGGCCGATTGCTTGCGCCAGGTTGCCCGCTTCAACAGCGATATCCATGGTGTGTTTGTCTTCGTCAACAACGATAGACGCCACATCAGCCGGAGCCATTGCGTTGATCACGAACTGCGCCGGGTTGTCATCCCACAGAACGATATCAATACGTTCGCCGCCCAGCTCAGTAGAAACTGCCTGGACACGCGCACCGCGCATACCGACGCAAGCACCGACCGGGTCGATACGCTTGTCGTTGGTTTTCACCGCAATTTTCGCACGGGAGCCCGGATCGCGAGCCGCCGCTTTAATCTCAATAACTTCTTCACCGATTTCCGGTACTTCAATACGGAACAGTTCTACCAGCATTTCTGGTTTAGAACGGGTCACGAAGAGCTGTGCACCACGCGCTTCAGGACGAACGGCGTACAGAACACCGCGAATACGGTCGCCTGGGCGGAAGTTTTCACGCGGCAGCATATCTTCACGCAGGATCACGGCTTCAGCGTTACCCGGCAACCCTTCGGATTTGATCTCCAGGGAGATGTTGTCGCGGTTCACTTTCTTCACCACGCCGGTGATGATTTCGCCTTCCTGATCGCGGAACTGATCGACAACCAGCGCGCGCTCGGCTTCGCGCACTTTCTGCACGATAACCTGTTTAGCGGTCTGGGTGGTGATACGGTCGAAGGTCACAGATTCAATCTGATCTTCAACGTAGTCACCCACGTTCAGACTTTCGTCTTCAAAACGGGCGGCTTCCAGCGTGATCTCTTTGGTCGGCTGGGTCACTTCTTCAACGATTACCCAACGACGGAATGTATCGAAGTCACCGCTTTTACGATCGATTTCTACGCGAACATCGATCTCTTGTTCGTATTTTTTCTTGGTTGCTGTAGCCAGTGCACTTTCCAGCGCTTCAAAAATCTTCTCACGCGGCAGTGATTTCTCGTTGGAGACGGCTTCAACAACAGCCAAAATTTCTTTGTTCATCGCGGGCTTTTCACCTCAATCCAGACTGTTAAAAGTGGGGAACCAGGTTCGCCTTCTGGATATTACTCAGCGCGAACACTTCATCTTTGCCTTCGACTGTCACCGTGATCATTTCACCATCAACGGCTTTGATAATTCCCTGCCATTTACGGCGGTTCTGTACGGCCATACGCAGAACGAGAGCCACTTCTTCACCGGTAAAGCGCACATAGTGCTCGGCCGTGAACATCGGGCGATCGAGGCCAGGTGAGGAAACTTCCAGGTTGTACGCAACGGTAATTGGGTCTTCAACATCAAGAACCGCACTCACCTGGTGGCTGACATCAGCACAATCATCAACATTGATGCCATCTTCACTATCAATATAGATGCGCAGCGTCGATGTACGGCCGCGAACGAATTCGATGCCGACCAGTTCGTAGCCCAGTGCTTCGACCGGTGCAGTAATCATCTCTGTTAATTTTTGCTCTAATGTGGACAAGCCCACCCCCAAGACATAAAAAAAGGGCGTAAAGCCCAGTTATTCTGTAGTCAGATAACAAAAAACCCCGATAAATCGGGGCTTTAGATAACTGAACCCTATAGCCACAACTGTGGCCTGGAGCACTTTCCTAAAGAATTTTTTCAAATCCAGCTACGAAGGCTCTAAGTCTTCACAGTATATTTGAAAAAGAACTTTATGGGAAAGTGGTTGCGGGGGCCGGATTTGAACCGACGACCTTCGGGTTATGAGCCCGACGAGCTACCAGGCTGCTCCACCCCGCGCCTGAAACGTGGCAAATTCTACGCGTTTTGGACAGAATTTGCAAATAATGCTGGGATTTGGTACCGAAGACGGGACGTAAAATCGGCGTTTAGTATATTGATAGTTGACCCCACCTGTCAAGGCGACTTCCGCCAGATCGATCAGACCAAAATTTTTACAAAAAACGCACGAGTCTCTTCCGGTCTTCGCCAAAAGATGATTAAATGAATACTCACTTATTTTGCATAAAAATGCACAAGAGAGCGAAAGCGGTCTCTAATCAGTCAATCAAGCAGGGTTTTATTCTATGACGACGATTCTCAAGCATCTTCCGGTAGGACAACGTATTGGCATCGCTTTCTCAGGTGGCCTGGATACCAGCGCTGCACTGCTGTGGATGCGCCAGAAGGGAGCGGTTCCGTATGCCTATACTGCGAACCTGGGTCAGCCGGATGAGGACGATTATGATGCTATTCCTCGTCGCGCGAAAGAGTATGGTGCAGAGAACGCGCGCCTGATTGACTGCCGTAAGCAACTGGTCGCGGAAGGTATCGCGGCGATTCAGTGTGGTGCATTCCATAACACCACCGGCGGCCTGACCTATTTCAACACCACTCCGCTGGGCCGTGCGGTGACCGGCACCATGCTGGTTGCCGCCATGAAAGAAGACGGCGTTAACATCTGGGGTGACGGCAGCACCTATAAAGGAAACGATATCGAACGTTTCTATCGTTATGGCCTGCTGACCAACGCCGAACTGCAGATTTACAAACCGTGGCTGGATACCGACTTCATCGACGAGCTGGGTGGTCGTCATGAAATGTCCGAGTTTATGATCGCCTGCGGTTTTGACTATAAGATGTCAGTCGAGAAAGCTTACTCCACCGACTCCAACATGCTGGGTGCGACGCACGAAGCGAAAGACCTGGAATTCCTGAACTCCAGCGTGAAGATCGTTAACCCAATCATGGGCGTGAAGTTCTGGGACGAGAACGTGAAGATCCCGGCAGAAGAAGTGACCGTTCGTTTCGAACGCGGTCATCCGGTTGCGCTGAACGGCAAAACCTTCTCTGACGATGTGGAGCTGATGCTGGAAGCAAACCGCATCGGCGGTCGTCATGGTCTGGGCATGAGCGATCAGATTGAAAACCGTATCATCGAAGCGAAAAGCCGTGGTATCTATGAAGCCCCGGGGATGGCGCTGCTGCACATCGCTTACGAGCGTCTGCTGACCGGCATTCACAACGAAGACACCATTGAGCAGTATCACTCTCATGGCCGTCAGCTGGGCAAACTGCTGTATCAGGGCCGCTGGTTCGATCCGCAGGCGCTGATGCTGCGTGATGCGCTGCAGCGTTGGGTGGCGAGTGCAATCACCGGTGAAGTGACCCTGGAACTGCGTCGCGGTAACGACTACTCCATTCTGAACACCGTGTCTGACAACCTGACCTATAAAGCAGAGCGTCTGACCATGGAGAAAGGTGAATCCGTGTTCTCACCGGACGATCGTATTGGCCAGCTGACCATGCGTAACCTGGACATCACCGATACCCGTGAGAAGCTGTTCAACTATGTTGAGAACGGTTTGCTGTCAGCCAGTTCAGGTAACGGCCTGCCGCAGGTTGAAAACCTCGAGCACAGCGATAAGAAATAATCGCTGATGTAGCATGCAAAAGGCGTCCTGCGGACGCCTTTTTTATTTGGCCTTTCGTAGGGCGGGTAAGCGCAGCGCCACCCGCCATTTTGCCCGGTGGCGCTGCGCTTACCGGGCCTACGAAAAACTACACATAATTTACAGACGAAAAAAAGACGTCTTTCGACGTCTTTCTTCTGGAATATTGGTACCGAGGATGGGACTCGAACCCACAAGCCCGTTAGGGCACTACCACCTCAAGGTAGCGTGTCTACCAATTCCACCACCTCGGTACAGAATACTTAGTGCGGGATATCGCTGGTTGGCTTAGCCGGTGCAGCTGGCTGAGTCTGCTCAGTTTTCGCTGGCGCGCTCAGGTTTTCCCACTCGCTTCCTTTGCTGGTCTTGTTGCTGTTGATATTGCCAAGCACCAGGCTGATGATGAAGAACAGCGTAGCCAGAATCGCCGTAGTGCGGGTCATGAAGTTCGCAGAACCACTTGAACCAAACAGCGTACCGGAAGCGCCTGCTCCGAAGGAGGCTCCCATATCAGCGCCTTTACCTTGCTGCAGCATAATCAGCGCTACGAGAGCGATGGCTACAATAAGGAAAACAACTAAAAGAGCTTCGTACATAATCAACCTGTTCCTTGCGGATTTGCCGCATACCAATGCTTCGACCAATTAGCAGGATTTTTGTTTCCCACTGAAGCGGGTGTGAATACTAACCAAAGCGAATCACCTTCGCAAGGGCATTTTCGACGCATTGTATCAACTGCGGAAAAAAACAGCAAAAAGCCATTAATTGCTTAAAACAAAGGCGGCAAACGCCGCCTTTTTAAACATTTAGCGTGCAAGATTATGCAGCTTTTACGGCATCCGCAATACGGTGCGCAAATTCGGTTACCTGCGCTTCGTCTTCGCCTTCCACCATTACGCGGATCAGCGGTTCGGTACCAGACTTACGCAGCAGCACGCGTCCACGGCTGCCGAGGGCCGCTTCAACGTCAGCCATCACCGCTTTCACGTTCTCATTTTCCAGCGGGTCGCCTTTGCCGGCAGTAAAACGTACGTTGACCAGAATCTGTGGGAACATTTTCATGCCGCTGCACAGGTCGTGCAGGCTCATATGGTTGCGCGCCATCGCGGCAACCACCTGCAGCGCGGCCACAATACCGTCACCGGTGGTGGTTTTGTCGAGCAGGATCACGTGACCTGAGTTCTCCGCGCCGATACGCCAGCCCTTCTCCTGCAATTTTTCCAGCACATAGCGGTCACCCACTTTCGCGCGAACGAACGGAATACCGAGCTGTTTCAGCGCCAGTTCCAGGCCCATGTTACTCATCAGCGTCCCGACCGCACCGCCGCGCAGCTGACCCTGACGCAGACCTTCACGCGCAATAATGTAGAGGATCTGGTCGCCGTCGACCTTGTTACCTTCGTGATCAACCATGATCACGCGGTCACCGTCGCCGTCCAGCGCAATGCCCAGATCGGCTTTTTCTGCCAGAACGCGCGCCTGCAGGGCACGAACGTCCGTCGCGCCGACCTGCTCGTTGATGTTCAGACCATCCGGCTCACAGCCAATGGCGATCACTTTCGCACCGAGCTCGCGGAAGACATTCGGGGCGATGTGATAGGTCGCGCCATTTGCGCAGTCCACCACAATTTTGAGGTGCGCCAGGCTCAGCTCATTCGGGAAGGTGCCTTTACAAAATTCGATATAGCGACCCGCCGCATCAACGATACGGTTCGCTTTACCCAGCTCGGCGGAATCAACACAGGTGATCTCTTTTTCCATTTCAGCTTCAATGGCTTCTTCCACCTCATCCGGCAGCTTAGTGCCATCAATTGAGAAGAATTTAATGCCGTTGTCGTAGAACGGGTTATGAGAGGCCGAGATGACAATCCCCGCTTCCGCACGGAAGGTGCGCGTCAGATACGCGACCGCAGGCGTTGGCATTGGGCCTGTAAAAGAGGCGGACAGTCCAGCCGCCGCCAGACCCGCTTCCAGCGCGGATTCCAGCATATAGCCGGAAATACGGGTGTCTTTACCGATGATAATTTTACGTGAGCCATGACGCGCCAGAACCTTGCCGGCAGCCCAGCCGAGCTTCAGGACAAAATCAGGGGTGATGGGAGCATCGCCTACGCGCCCGCGGATACCGTCGGTACCAAAATATTTACGATTACTCATAGCGTTTGTTTTCCTTCGCTGCCAGTGTGGCTTCCACCACACGCATGGCTTCTACTGTTTCTTTGACGTCATGGACACGAATGATGTGCGCACCCTGCATCGCCGCAATCACCGCGCAGGCCAGGCTGCCGCTCAGGCGTTCGCTCGGGCCTACATTCAGCAACTGGCCAATCATCGATTTCCTCGACATCCCCACCAGCAGCGGCAGGCCAAAGTGATGAAATTCAGATAAGCGCGCAAGCAGCGCATAGTTGTGGGAGAGATTTTTACCGAAACCGAACCCCGGGTCGAGCAGCAATTTCTCTTTTGGGATACCTGCACGTTCGCAGCGTTCGATATGCTCAATAAAGAAGCGGTTTACGTCGGCAAAGACATCGTCATACTTCGGCGCGTCCTGCATGGTTTTCGGCTGCCCCTGCATATGCATCAGGCAAACCGGCAGCCCGGTTTCCGCAGCCGCCTCAATCGCCCCCGGTTCGGTAAGTGAACGAATATCATTGATAATGTGAGCGCCCACTCTCGCCACTTCACGGATCACTTCCGGTTTGGAGGTATCAACGGAGATCCACACTTCAAACCGCTGCGCGATAGCTTCAACGACCGGCACCACGCGCGCCAGCTCTTCTTCCACAGACACGTCCGCCGCACCGGGACGCGTCGATTCGCCGCCAACATCAATGATGGTGGCACCTGCATTGATCATTAAATTCGCGTGCTTAACCGCCTCGATAAGCGTGTTATGCGTGCCACCGTCAGAGAAGGAGTCAGGGGTAACATTCAGGATCCCCATCACATGGGGATGTGAAAGATCGAGATGCGAGTCCTGAGCGAATAATTTCATGGCGAAATCCCTGATATCTAAATGGTTAAACAGAAATGAAAAACCCCGGAGCAAGCTCCAGGGTTTGAGTTACAGACAAACGCTTCAACAGCAGTGACTTACTTATCGCCCAACTGTTCTGACATGGTGTTGCCCGGGTTTGGCGTACGCGGTTCATCAACCGGACGCGGCGCACGCGGGGTGCCATTGTTGTCAGAGTTATTGGAAGCGCCTGGGTCTTCCCAGCCTGCTGGCGGACGCACTTCGCGGCGCGCCATCAGGTCGTCAATCTGCGGTGCATCGATGGTCTCATATTTCATGAGCGCATCTTTCATGGAATGCAGAATGTCCATGTTGTCATTCAGGATCTGACGCGCGCGACCGTAGTTACGTTCAATCAGCGCTTTCACTTCCTGGTCGATGATACGAGCCGTTTCATCGGACATATGTTTCGCTTTTGCCACGGAGCGGCCCAGGAACACTTCGCCCTCTTCCTCTGCATAGAGCAGCGGACCGAGTTTGTCGGAGAAGCCCCACTGAGTCACCATGTTACGCGCCAGGTTTGTCGCCACTTTAATGTCGTTCGACGCACCGGTAGAAACATGTTCCGGACCGTAGATAATCTCTTCGGCCAGACGACCGCCGTACAGGGTTGAGATCTGGCTTTCCAGCTTCTGACGGCTGGCGCTGATCGCGTCGCCTTCAGGCAGGAAGAAGGTCACACCCAGCGCACGACCGCGCGGAATAATCGTCACTTTATGCACCGGATCGTGTTCCGGCACCAGACGACCGATAATCGCGTGACCGGCTTCGTGGTAAGCCGTGGACTCTTTCTGCGCTTCCGTCATCACCATGGAGCGACGTTCCGCACCCATCATGATCTTGTCTTTCGCTTTCTCGAACTCCACCATCGACACGACGCGCTTGTTACCGCGAGCGGCAAACAGTGCAGCTTCGTTGACCAGGTTAGCGAGATCCGCACCGGAGAAGCCCGGAGTACCGCGCGCAATGATTGCCGCGTCGATGTCGGGTGCCAGCGGTACGCGACGCATGTGAACTTTCAGAATCTGTTCACGACCGCGAACATCCGGCAGACCGACAACAACCTGACGGTCGAAACGGCCTGGACGCAGCAGCGCCGGGTCAAGAACGTCCGGACGGTTAGTCGCCGCGATAACGATGATACCTTCGTTACCTTCGAAGCCGTCCATCTCAACCAGCATCTGGTTCAGCGTCTGTTCACGTTCATCGTGACCACCACCCAGGCCTGCGCCACGCTGGCGGCCTACGGCGTCGATTTCATCGATGAAGATTATGCACGGTGCTGCCTTCTTGGCCTGCTCGAACATGTCACGCACACGAGATGCACCAACACCCACGAACATTTCGACGAAGTCAGAACCTGAAATAGTAAAGAACGGCACCTTCGCTTCACCCGCGATGGCTTTCGCCAGCAGGGTTTTACCGGTACCCGGAGGGCCAACCATCAGCACGCCTTTCGGGATTTTACCGCCCAGTTTCTGGAAACGGCTCGGCTCACGCAGGTATTCAACCAGTTCACCGACCTCTTCTTTCGCTTCGTCACACCCGGCAACGTCCGCAAAAGTGGTCTTGATCTGATCTTCCGTCAACATACGCGCCTTGCTCTTACCGAACGACATGGCACCTTTGCCACCGCCGCCCTGCATCTGGCGCATAAAGAAGATCCAGACGCCGATAAGAAGCAGCATCGGGAACCAGGAAATGAAGATAGAAGCCAGCAGGCTTGGTTCTTCTGGCGGCTCACCTACCACCTTGACGTTTTTAGTCAGAAGGTTATCAAGCAGCTTAGGATCGTTCACCGGGATGTAAGTCGTGTAACGGTTACTATCTTTCTTGGTAACGTTGATCTCACGTCCGTTGATACGCGCTTCGCGAACCTGGTCCTGATTGACCTCCTGCAGGAAGGTAGAATAATCCACCTTGCGGCCATTCGACTCGCTGGGCCCAAAGCTCTGGAATACTGACATCAGCACAACGGCAATGACCAGCCAGAGTATTAGGTTTTTCGCCATGTCACTCAAGGGATTAACCTCATATTACAACTGTGTTAAAAACAGCGTCAGGATACTCTATATCCAGTTTCATTCAAACTTTCGTCTGAAATCTCCCGGTTATCATTTTCGCCCGGTCGCTACAATATACACTTCACGGGAACGGGCCCGGGAAGAGTCCGGCTTACGAACTTTGACCTTCGCAAACAGGGAGCGAATTTCCTTAAGATACTCCTCGAAACCTTCGCCCTGAAACACCTTCACAACAAAACTACCACCAGGCGCTAGTACATCACGACACATTTCTAACGCTAGCTCCACCAGATACATGGCGCGGGGGATATCCACCGCCGGTGTTCCGCACATATTTGGTGCCATATCTGACATGACAACCTGGACCTTACTGTCACCTACACGATCAAGTAACGCTTTCAGCACTAATTCATCACGAAAGTCGCCCTGAAGGAAGTCGACACCGACGATGGGATCCATTGGTAAAAGATCGCACGCGATGATTCGGCCCGTTCCGCCGATCTGCGTTACCGCATACTGAGACCATCCGCCAGGTGCCGCACCGAGGTCAACAACCGTCATCCCCGGCTTAAAAAGTTTGTCACTTTGCTGTATTTCATCAAGTTTAAACCAGGCACGGGAACGCAACCCCTTTTTCTGTGCCTGTTGAACATATTTATCGCTAAAGTGTTCCTGGAGCCAGCGGCTGGAGCTGGCAGAACGCTTTTTACCTGTCATTTAACATTTCCGTCCTGGTTCATCGTTGCTTGCCTGTGACGTAAATTTCTACGCAGCTATTTGGCGATATAAGGGAGATGGCGGTAGAATGAACCGTTTTCAATCCCAACGTAAGCAAAAATATACGATGAATCTGAGTACTAAACAAAAACAGCACCTTAAAGGTCTGGCACATCCGCTCAAGCCTGTAGTGATGCTTGGCAACAATGGTTTGACCGAAGGGGTGCTTGCCGAGATTGAACAAGCGCTGGAACACCACGAGCTGATCAAGGTGAAAATCGCCTCTGAAGACAGAGACACTAAAAACCTGATCGTGGAAGCCATCGTGCGCGAAACCGGCGCCTGTAATGTACAGGTCATCGGTAAAACGCTGGTGCTCTACCGCCCGTCTAAAGAGCGTAAAATCTCGCTGCCACGTTAAGGATATCCTGAATTAAACACATTTTCTGTGTGAAACGAGGGATTTCTGTCAGCAGGCGAGCAAAATGCCATGCTCCTTGAGTTGATAAAAGGCCGCTACGCGGCCTTTTTCTTTTCTTTACAATGTATCAACATCTTAGTAGAGAAGCGAATTACAGGTATTCAACCTTAATAATTTCGTATTCTACTTCACCGCCAGGGGTGCGGATGGTGACAACATCGTCCTGCTCTTTGCCAATCAGGCCGCGAGCAATCGGCGAGTTCACCGAAATCAGGTTCTGTTTGAAGTCAGCTTCATCATCACCCACGATGCGATAGGTCTGCTCTTCGTCGTTGTCCAGGTTCAGCACGGTAACGGTAGAACCAAAGATCACACGGCCATTATTCGGCATCTTAGTGATATCGATAACCTGTGCATTGGACAGCTTTGCTTCGATATCTTTAATACGCCCTTCACAGAAACCCTGCTGCTCACGCGCGGCGTGGTATTCAGCATTCTCTTTCAGGTCGCCATGCTCGCGCGCATCCGCGATAGCGGCGATGATTTCAGGACGACGCACGGATTTCAGGAAATCCAGCTCTTCGCGCAGTTTTTCGGCACCACGTAAGGTCATCGGAATAGCTTGCATTTGTTATACCTCTTAAACATTCCTGTTGGGAGCAGTGTTCCCTGCTCCTGCCCCCCTTTAAGCGGGCAAGAAGCAAAAAGAAAACCGACCCGGGAGCGATGCCCCAGGTCAGCAGCAATTTTTCAATTTGATACGCATTTTACCGCGAAGTTCACTATGGGTCATCGTTTACTTTGCAGTGCCATGCACCGTAGTATGACGGTTTGTTTTCGGGTTGTTAGCGCGAGATTATGCGATTTTCCAGTTTTATCATCGGATTGACTACCAGTATAACGTTCACCGCTCAGGCCGCGAATGTTGATGAGTACATTAATCAGCTTCCCGCAGGCGCGAACCTCGCCCTGATGGTGCAGAAGGTTGGCGCACAGGCTCCCGAGATTGACTATCACAGTCAACAGATGGCGCTGCCTGCCAGTACCCAAAAGGTGATCACCGCCCTCGCCGCCCTGCTCCAGCTCGGGCCTGACTTCCGTTTTACGACCACTCTTGAAACCAAAGGTAACGTCGAGGGTGGCGAACTGAAAGGCGATCTTATCGCCCGTTTTGGCGGCGATCCGACCTTTAAACGCCAGGATATCCGCAATATGGTTGCGGTGCTGAAAAAAACCGGCGTGCAGAAAATTAACGGCAATGTGCTGATCGATACCTCCATCTTTGCCAGCCACGATAAAGCCCCGGGCTGGCCGTGGAACGACATGACGCAGTGCTTTAGCGCCCCGCCCGCCGCCGCGATTGTTGACCGCAACTGCTTCTCGGTTTCGCTTTACAGTGCGCCAAAGCCGGATGATTTAGCGTTTATTCGCATAGCGTCCTACTACCCGGTCACCATGTTTAGTCAGGTCCGCACGCTGGCCAAGGGCTCTCCTGATGCACAGTACTGCGAACTGGATGTGGTGCCAGGCGATCTTAACCGCTTCACGCTGACCGGCTGCCTGACGCAGCGCGCCGATCCGCTGCCGCTGGCCTTTGCGATACAGGATGGCGCAAGCTATGCAGGCGCCATTCTGAAAGATGAGCTGAAACAAGCGGGAATAACCTATTCCGGTACCCTGCTTCGTCAGACGCAGGTCAACCAGCCCGGCACGGTCATCGCCAGCAAACAGTCTGCGCCGTTGCACGATTTACTGCGAATTATGCTGAAAAAGTCGGACAACATGATTGCCGATACGGTGTTCCGCATGATTGGTCACGCCCGTTTCGGCGTGCCGGGAACCTGGCGCGCGGGTTCAGACGCGGTTCGGCAGATCCTGCGCCAGCAGGCGGGGATCGATCTGGGTAATACCATCGCCGTCGATGGCTCCGGACTATCGCGCCATAATTTGATCTCTCCGGCCACGATGATGCAGGTGCTTCAGTACATTGCACAACATGACACTGAACTAAACTTTATTTCAATGCTGCCGCTGGCCGGGCATGACGGTTCACTGCAGTACCGCGCAGGGCTTCACGCCGCGGGCGTGGATGGCAAAGTCTCCGCGAAAACAGGCTCACTGCAGGGGGTTTATAACCTTGCAGGCTTCATCACTACCGCCAGCGGACAGCGCATGGCATTCGTGCAGTATCTTTCCGGCTATGCCGTCGAACCGACCGACCAGCGCAATCGTCGTATTCCACTGGTTCGCTTCGAAAGCAGGCTTTATAAGGACATCTACCAGAATAACTAGCGATGAAACTACTTATAGTTGAAGACGATCTGTTATTGCAGGAAGGGCTGGCGCTGGGGCTGGCCAATGAAGGGTATGCTCTCGACTGTGCAGGCACGGCAGCAGAGGCGGATGCCCTGATCCAGAGCGGCGAATACAGCCTGGTGATCCTCGATTTGGGCTTGCCGGATAAAGACGGCGCCACGCTGCTCAGCCAGTGGCGACGTCGCGGCATCGCCAACCCGGTATTGATCCTGACGGCACGTGATGCCATTGAAGACCGTATCACCGGCCTCGATGCAGGCGCAGACGATTACCTGGTGAAGCCTTTTGCGCTCGCGGAGCTGCAGGCTCGGGTGCGAGCGTTGATTCGCCGCTATCAGGGCCATAGTGATAACTTACTGACCGACGGCGATATTACGCTGAATTTGCAAACCCAGCAGGTGCTGCGTCAGGATCAGGCCGTAGAGGTGACGCCAAAAGAGTTCGCCTTGCTTACGCGTCTGATCATGCGCAGCGGGCAAACGGTACACCGAGAAACGCTCCAGCAGGATATCTACTCCTGGCAGGACGATCCCGGGTCAAATACCCTTGAGGTCCATATTCATAACCTGCGGCGTAAGCTCGGCAAAGACAGGATCAAAACCGTTCGCGGCGTCGGCTACCGTCTGGAGAGCCAGAAATGAACAGCATGCGTCGGCGTTTGATGGTGCTGCTGGCGGTCATTCTGTTATTTTTCCAGCTGATAAGCGTCATCTGGCTCTGGCATGAAAGCCGTGAACAAATAGGGTTTCTGGTCAACGAAACGCTGTCAGCGAAAGCGCGCAATAATCACGTTGAGAAAGAGATCCGCGAAGCGATTGCCTCGCTGCTGGTCCCTTCCCTGGTGATGGTCGGTTTTACCCTGTTCTTCTCCTTCTGGGCCGTCACCTGGATAACCCGGCCGCTGAATAAGCTCCGCGACAGCCTCGCTAACCGCTCAGCCGATAACTTAACCCCGCTTCCTATGTATTCCGACATGGAAGAAATTGGCGCGGTGACGACCTCCCTGAACCAGCTGCTGGCCCGGCTGGATAGCACCATTCAACAGGAGCGTCTCTTCACCGCAGACGCCGCACACGAACTGAGAACGCCTCTGGCCGGTATCCGGCTCCATCTGGAGCTGATGTCGCAGTCAGGTGCGCCTCAGGCCGCCACGCTGGTTAGCCGTATCGATCAGCTCATGCATACCGTCGAACAGCTGCTGATGCTGGCCCGTGCCGGACAGGCAATGGCGAGCGGCCACTACGAAACCGTGAGCTGGACGGAAAATATCATCGAACCTCTCGGCCTTGGGCATGAAGCCAAAGAGCATACGGTGATTTGGCCCGCTAAAAGCGCGCTCACGGTTCAGGGAGACGCCGTTCTCCTGCGCCTGATGCTGCGCAACCTGCTGGAGAATGCCGGGCGCTACAGCCCGGCAGGGACAACGATTACAGTGACATTAACCGAGGTCGACGGCGGGACGCAGATCAGCGTTATCGATCAGGGCCCGGGAATTGATGAAGCGCATCGACAGTCCATTACCGAGCCATTCCGCCGTCTTGACCAGCGCTACGGAGGCAGCGGTCTGGGCCTGAGCATCGTACAGCGTATCCTCCAGCTCCACCACGGCAGGCTGACGCTTGAGAATGGCGCTGAAGGCGGTTTAATCGCCAGTTGCTGGCTGCCCGCAACGCTGGAATAAAAAAGCCCCCATAACGGGGGCTTTGAACAGCAATTAGTGCTTGTAGATGAACTCGACGCCTTCTTCGTCGTCTTCATCCCAGTCATCGTCCCAGTCTTCATCGTCTTCTTCCGCTTCCAGCTCTTCGAGCTGCTGGCGGTGGTAGTCATCCCACATGAATTCGACTTTTTCAGGCTGTTTGACTTCTTCCGCCTGAACAATTGGGTTCTCAATGATGAAGGTCATCACATCCCAGCACAGATCTTTCACGCCGACCTGGCTTGCCGCAGAGATCAGGTAGTATTTATCTTCCCAACCCATCGCTTCAGCAATGGCTTTTGCTTTTGCTTCCGCTTCGGCTTTGTCCATCAGGTCGATCTTGTTAAAGACCAGCCAGCGTGGTTTGTTCGCCAGTTTCTCGCTGTATTTCTCCAGCTCGCCAACGATAATGCGGGCGTTTTCAACCGGATCGGAACCGTCGATAGGATCGATATCGATAAGGTGCAGCAGCACGCGGCAGCGCTCAAGGTGTTTCAGGAAGCGAATACCCAGACCCGCCCCTTCCGCGGCGCCTTCAATCAGACCCGGAATATCGGCGACCACGAAGCTCTTCTCGTTATCCATACGGACAACGCCCAGGCTTGGTACCAGCGTGGTAAACGGATAGTCCGCCACTTTTGGCTTGGCTGCAGAGACGGCGCGAATAAACGTCGATTTACCCGCGTTTGGCATACCCAGCATGCCCACGTCAGCCAGAAGCATCAGCTCCAGCTGCAGGTCGCGCTTATCGCCCGGCGTACCCATCGTTTTCTGACGCGGCGTACGGTTAACGGAAGATTTGAAACGGCTGTTACCCAGACCGTGCCAGCCGCCTTTCGCCACCATCAGGCGCTGACCGTGTTTGGTCATGTCACCCATGGTTTCACCCGTCCCCTGGTCAATCACACGCGTACCGACCGGCACTTTAATGGTGACATCTTTACCGCGTTTCCCGGTACAGTCACGGCTCTGGCCGTTCTGACCACGTTCAGCGCGGAAGGATTTTTCGAAACGGTAGTCGATCAGCGTGTTGAGGTTCTCATCCGCCTCCAGCCACACGTCACCACCATCCCCACCGTCGCCGCCATCAGGACCGCCACGAGGGATATACTTTTCACGGCGGAAGCTCACGCAACCGTTGCCGCCATCACCAGCCACGACCAGGATCGTCGCTTCATCAACAAACTTCATTTTACTCTCCGTAACTCATTCGCCTGAGCGGGGGACTACTACAACCGCTTCATTTTTGCGCCAACGTCCCCAGAGACGATGACCAATGGCGGAATACATCGCGCCCGCAACCACGACAAACGCACCGAGATAACCCAACAGGTTGAGCATCGGTCTGACGAAGACATCGGGCCAGGCCATTGATAACAAATCTGAAAATAACAGCGTAAACAGCGGGGTAAGCGTGATCAACGCGCTCACCTGTGCTGCCTGCCAGCGCGCCATCGCTTCGGCCAGCGCGCCATAACCGACCAGCGTGTTCAGCCCACAAAAAATGAGGCACGCCAGTTGCCAGTCGCTAAGCTGGGTAATTACGCCCGGCTTCGCTAATGGCAGTAATGCTATTGTACACAAAGTGTACAGCAAAAAGAGGATCTGCTGTGAGGCAAGCCGACGCAATAACACCTTTTGCGCGACACCATAGCTCACCCAGACCGTTGCTGCCCCCACACCGAAAATGACACCCCATGTGTAATCCGTCAGGCGGGTAAAAATCTCGATCAGACTGGTGTTGAAGAACATCACCAGACCGCACAACAGCATGCTCGCCCCGATAATCTGCGTACCGCGCATCTTCTCCTTGAGGATAAAGACGCTGGCAACCATCATGCCCACCGGCGAAAGCTGACCAATCACCTGCGACGCCGTGGGGCTGAGATATTGCAGGGAAGAGCTGAACAGGATGAAATTACCGAACAGACCGCCCGTCGCGATAGCCAGCAGCACCAGCCAGCGCGGTTTACGGAAGAGCCGCAAGGGTGGAAGCTTACCTTTGACGGCCAGAATCGCCCCGAGGCCGATGCTTGCCATCAGAAAGCGATAAAAGACCACCGTAGGCGGCTCCATCACTTCCAGTACCTGCTTCATTGCAATTGGCAGCGCACCCCAGCACATTGCGGTTGTGAGCGCCAAAAGAATTCCTATGCCGGCCTGCTGCTTCATGCCCGTTTTCCCTACAGAAAAAATTACCGGGTTTCCAATGTAAAAAGCCCCGCAACTGGTTGCGGGGCTTTAATCCGTTACCGGACCGAGAAAACCTTACTCAGCAACGATGCTGATGTATTTACGGTTGTTCGGGCCTTTAACTTCAAATTTCACTTTACCGTCTGCTTTAGCAAACAGAGTGTGGTCACGACCGCAACCTACGTTGTTGCCAGCGTGGAATTTGGTACCACGTTGACGAACGATGATGCTACCCGCCAGAACGGATTCGCCACCGAAACGCTTAACGCCCAGGCGTTTAGCTTCTGAATCGCGACCGTTACGTGTGGAGCCGCCAGCCTTTTTATGTGCCATTTAAATCTCTCCTCAGGTCTTAGGCGCTGATGCCAGTAATTTTCACATCAGTGAACCACTGACGGTGGCCCTGCTGCTTACGGTAGTGCTTACGACGACGAAACTTAACGATTTTAACTTTCTCGCCACGACCGTGTGCAACAACTTCAGCTTTGATAACGCCGCCATCAACGAAAGGAACGCCGATTTTGACTTCTTCACCGTTTGCGATCATCAGAACTTCTGCGAATTCAACAGATTCGCCAGTTGCGATGTCCAGCTTTTCCAGGCGAACGGTCTGACCTTCGCTTACTCGGTGTTGTTTACCACCACTTTGGAAAACCGCGTACATATAAACTCCGCTTCCGCGCACGTCCTCGTATGAATCAGAGTGCGCTATAAATATTCACAATAGGGCGCGAATATTACGCAAAACGCGAGCCTTTGACAAGTGCTACCGTCAATACATGAAGAAAAAAAACACAACACGTACGGTAACGTTTATCTGAGCCGTTTTTTCAGTACAATCAGCACTACTATTGATAAACCGAAACCCTTCGTTACCCCATTGAAGATGGGATCAACAGGATAAAAAGCCCGGCTTTTGCGATGAATTTAGAAAAAATCAACGAGTTAACCGCGCAAGATATGGCGGGTGTGAATGCAGCAATCCTGGAGCAACTCAACTCTGACGTTCAGCTGATCAATCAGTTGGGCTATTACATTGTCAGCGGCGGCGGTAAACGCATTCGTCCGATGATTGCCATTCTGGCTGCCAGAGCCGTTGGTTATCAGGGAAATGCTCACATCACTATCGCAGCGCTCATCGAATTTATCCACACGGCGACGCTTCTGCACGACGATGTGGTGGATGAATCGGATATGCGTCGTGGCAAAGCCACGGCTAACGCCGCGTTCGGGAACGCCGCCAGCGTCCTGGTGGGGGATTTTATCTATACCCGCGCCTTCCAGATGATGACCAGCCTGGGTTCCCTGAAAGTGCTGGAAGTAATGTCTGAAGCCGTTAACGTCATCGCTGAAGGCGAAGTGCTGCAGCTGATGAACGTCAACGACCCGGACATCACCGAAGAAAACTACATGCGCGTCATCTACAGCAAAACCGCGCGTCTGTTTGAAGCGGCGGCCCAGTGTTCCGGCATTTTGGCTGGCTGTACCGAAGCACAGGAAAAAGGCCTGCAGGACTATGGCCGCTATCTGGGCACAGCCTTCCAGCTGATTGACGATCTGCTGGACTACAGTGCGGACGGCGAAACGCTCGGCAAAAACGTTGGCGATGACCTGAACGAAGGCAAACCGACCCTGCCGCTGCTCCACGCCATGCGTAACGGAACGGCAGATCAGGCGAAAATGATCCGTGAAGCGATTGAGCAGGGAAATGGTCGCCATCTTCTGGAACCCGTGCTGGAAACCATGGCGATCTGCGGCTCGCTGGAATGGACGCGTCAGCGTGCGGAAGAAGAAGCCGACAAAGCCATCGAAGCACTCCAGGTCATTCCCGACAGCCCATGGCGCGAGGCACTGATTGGCCTTGCCCACATCGCCGTTCAGCGCGACCGTTAATCTTGCTTTCTCTCCCCGCGTTCCTGGCGGGGAGATTCCAGTACACACCCGTAAATTCCGCATTCACGTAAATTCATCGGTTTAGAGACCGCATGAATAAAGCCGTGTCTTATTCTGAATATTCCTTCAAGTAACGCGAACTTTTTAGAACAAGAGTTCGAAATGGGTATAGTAAACCCGTCGTTTCAGAAGAAACGGCGTAGGTGAATCCGAACTTAAGGACGGCGTTATGGATACGAAATTTATCGACTGGCACACGGCTGATATTATTGCCGCACTGCGCAAAAGAGGCACTTCACTGGCAGCAGAGTCCCGCCGCCATGGACTGAGTTCTTCAACTCTGGCAAACGCCCTCACCCGCCCCTGGCCAAAAGGAGAATTAATTATCGCGACGGCGCTGGATACGCATCCGTGGGTGATTTGGCCTTCGCGCTACCACGATCCCGTTACCCATGAATTTATCGACAGATCGCGCATGATTCGCCAGAGAAAAGTAAAAAAAGAACCGCAGGAATAACGCGTTTTTTGACAGGAACAGCAACCCCCCGGTCATGTCTGGCAGGGGGCTGCCGGAACGATTACTCGCCCTTCACACGCTCGATATTGGCACCCAGCGCGCGCAGTTTATCTTCGATACGCTCATAGCCACGATCGATGTGATAAATACGATCCACGATCGTTGTACCTTCCGCGATACAACCCGCCAACACCAGGCTGGCAGACGCACGCAGATCGGTTGCCATCACCTGAGCGCCGGACAGTGTCTCAACGCCATGGCAAATCACGGTATTACTTTCGATCTCAGCACGTGCACCCATACGGATCAGCTCCGGTACGTGCATAAAGCGGTTCTCGAAAATGGTTTCAGTGATGAAGCCAGTCCCTTCGGCGACCAGGTTCAACAAGGTGAACTGCGCCTGCATGTCCGTTGGGAACGCCGGGTGTGGCGCCGTACGCACATTGACCGCTTTTGGACGCTGTCCATGCATATCGAGGCTGATCCAGTCTTCACCGATTTCGATATCCGCTCCGGCATCACGCAGTTTCGCCAGCACCGCATCCAGCGTATCAGGCTGTGCGTTGCGACAAACAATCTTCCCGCCAGAGATCGCGGCAGCGACCAGGAAGGTACCGGTTTCGATACGGTCCGGCAGTACGCGATAGACACCCCCGCCCAGACGCTCAACGCCTTCGATGGTGATACGGTCGGTACCCTGACCGGAGATCTTCGCGCCCAGTGCCACGAGGAAGTTAGCGGTATCCACAATTTCCGGTTCGCGCGCGGCGTTTTCGATGATAGTGGTCCCTTCTGCCAGCGTTGCCGCAGACATAATGGTTACCGTTGCGCCTACGCTCACTTTGTCCATAACAATGTGCGCGCCTTTCAGACGACCATTGACGGACGCTTTAACGTAGCCTTCTTCCAGCTTGATCTCTGCGCCCAGTTTTTCCAGACCAAAGATGTGCAGGTCAACTGGACGCGCACCGATGGCGCAGCCGCCCGGCAGCGAAACCTGACCCTGACCGAAACGCGCCACCAGCGGGCCAAGCGCCCAGATGGAAGCACGCATGGTTTTCACCAGATCGTAAGGGGCAGAGAAGTTGTTTACCTTGCTGGCATCGATCCAGACGGAACCGTTACGCTCGACTTTCGTGCCCAACTGAGTGAGCAGCTTCATGGTGGTGTCGATATCTTTCAGCTTCGGTACGTTCTGAATCTCTACCGGCTCTTCCGCGAGCAGCGCAGCAAAGAGGATGGGCAGCGCGGCGTTTTTCGCGCCAGAAATTGTGACTTCGCCCTGGAGACGCGTTGGCCCCTGTACACGAAATTTATCCATTGTGTGCTCTCTTATAAATTCAACCGTGCTGCGGGCCTGTCGCCCTCAGCTCAAAAACCGTTTAGTTTGCGATCGCGTGCCCACTCTTGCGGGGTGAACGCTTTAATCGACAGGGCGTGGATGCGGTTATCCGCAATATATTCCATCAGCGGCGCGTACACAGCCTGCTGTTTCTTCACACGGCTCATACCGTCGAACATCTCACCCACAGCAATAACCTGGAAGTGACTGCCATCGCCAGTGACGTGGGCTTCCTGAAGGGAGAGTGCATTCATCAGCACTGTCTGGATTTCATGATTTTCCATGGGTTCTTAATCATCTGATAGTGAAAACAAGCCCAACATCTTAGAGCAAAGTGGCGTCGTCTTAAACAAGCAAAAAGCCCCGACGATGAAACTGTCAGGGCTTTCGGAAGTAACGCACTGAAAATATTAACGAGGCAATACGTCCTGAGGGAGATTGTAGAGCTGCGCAAGGGTCACGACATTCTCGCTCGCGCCGCGAAGCGTGACGCTCGCCCCCTGCTTTTTCCCTACCGCAACCAGATGGGCAAGCAGCGCAACGCCTGCCGTATCCACCCGCGTGACGTCAGTTAAGTCAATGAGCGTCACGCCCTGCATGGCCTCATGGCGTTTATCCCATAAGGGGTTCAGCAGATCCTGATCCAGCTCACCGGACAGCTTTAACGTCTCGCCTTCACGCGACCAGCTGAGTTGCTGTGACATTACTTCTTCTCGTCCAGCGTGATTTTCTGACGAGCAATGGACTGCAGCTGCGCGGTCAAGCCATCAATCCCCTTGGTGCGCAGCAGGTCGCTCCACTCGTTCTGTTTGGTGGTGATCATGCTTACGCCTTCGGCGATCATGTCATACGCCTGCCAGTGGCCGGTCTGGCTGTTTTTACGCCACTGGAAATCCAGACGCACCGGCGGACGGCCGTTAGGATCGTTGATCGTTACGCGAATAGGGACGATGGTCGCATCACCCAGCGGCTGCTCAGGGGCGATCTGATAGGTCTGACCGTGGTACATCGCCAGCGCCTGACCATAAGCCTGCTTCAGGTATTCACGGAAAGCGGCAAAATAGGCCTCACGCTGCGCCGGGGTCGCGTCTTTGTAATAGCGGCCCAGCACCAGCGCTCCTGCATATTTGATCTGCACATACGGCAGCAGCTCCTGGTCAACCACGTCACGCAGGTAATCAGGATTAGCACGAATCTTAGGCTGCTCGTTTTTAAGACGATCGAAGGTTTTCTTCGCGGCCTCGTCCATCAGTTTGTACGGGTTACTCTGATCCGCCGCGTGGACCGCGGTGAGAGGGGCGATGACCAGCATGGCAACCATTAACAGTCGTTTAAACATGAATGACTTCTCCTGATATTAATTCGCAGCACCTGGGGTCGGCGCGGCATTGGTATGGTCTTCACTCTGCGCAGGGGCATTGTCAGACTTTTTATCATCCCCTTTACTGTTGTAAAGGAACTGACCAATCATATCTTCCAGCACCATGGCGGACTTGGTGTCCTGGATCACGCTCCCGTCCTTAAGGATAGTCGTTCCCAGCTCGGGGTCTTCAAAACCGACGTTAAGCGCCAGATATTGTTCGCCCAGCAGACCGGAAGTCCGGATAGACAGGGAGCTGGTGTCCGGAATATGGTTGTAACGCTCTTCGATATCCATCGCGACGCGCGGCAGATAGGTCTTCTCATCCAGCGTAATGTCAGATACGCGGCCGATCACCACGCCGCCAATACGGACCGGTGAACGCGCCTTCAGCCCGCCGATGTTATCGAAGGTGGCATAGATGCGATACGTCGGCTCGGTGCGCACAGACGTGATATCTGCCGCTCTCAGGCAGATAAACAACGCGGCCAGCAGCGCCAGCAGCAGGAATACACCGACCCAAATTTCATTTTTTCTCGTTTGCATGAACTCAATTCCCAAACATCAGTGCGGTGAGCACAAAATCCAGACCCAGTACGGCCAGCGACGAATGAACGACTGTACGTGTAGTAGCGCGGCTAATGCCCGCCGACGTCGGAATCGCATCGTAACCATTAAACAATGCAATCCAGGTAACCGTAATGGCAAATACCACGCTCTTAATCAGGCAGTTAACCAGATCCATTCGCAGGTCAATGGCGTCCTGCATGGCAGACCAGAAGAAACCGGCGTCAATGCCTTTCCAGTGCACGCCAACCAGCGAACCGCCCCAGATACCCACGGCGACAAACAGTATCGTCAGCAGCGGTAAAGAGATAACCCCCGCCCAGAAACGCGGCGAAATCACGCGACGCAGCGGATCGACCGCCATCATCTCCATGCTGGAGAGCTGCTCGGTCGCGCGCATCAGGCCAATTTCAGCGGTTAAGGCTGACCCCGCGCGACCGGCGAACAACAGCGCCGCCACAACGGGCCCCAGTTCACGCAGCAGCGAGAGCGCCACCAGCATCCCGAGGCTGGTTTCCGCACTGTAGGTTGTCAGCACCAGGTAGCCCTGCAGACCCAGCACCATCCCGATAAACAGACCGGAGACAATGATGATGAGCATCGACAGCACGCCGACATTATAAAGCTGGCGCACCAATAGCGGCGCGTGTTTACGGAATTCCGGCTTGCCGACCAGCGCGTTGAATAACATCAATCCGGCACGCCCGAACGTCCTGATGGTTTTTATGCCACGGTGTCCGAGAGCGGCCAACGCATTTAACAGCATGAGTGGCTTAACTCCCTATTCCCAGTAAATCGTCACGATAGTCGCCCGCCGGGTAGCGGAACGGCACAGGGCCATCGGCAATACCGTCAAGGAACTGCCGCACGCGTGGATCGCAATTTTCCTGCAGCGCCTGGGCGCTACCGTGTGCGACGATCTTTTTGTCCGCTACGATGTAGGCGTAATCGGCAATGCTCAGCACTTCAGGTACATCGTGAGACACTACAATGCAGGTGACGCCAAGCGCGCTATTCAGTTCAGAGATGAGCTTCACCAGCACGCCCATCGTGATGGGATCCTGCCCGACAAACGGTTCGTCGAACATGATTAAATCAGGTTCTAGTGCGATGGCGCGCGCCAGCGCGGCACGACGCGCCATCCCGCCGGACAGCTCCGAAGGCATCAGTTTCGCGGCGCCCCGCAGCCCGACGGCTTCAAGCTTCATCATCACCGTGCTTTTCAGCAGCGCAGGCGGCAGGCTGGTATGCTCGCGCAGCGGATAGGCCACGTTATCAAAGACGTTCATGTCGGTGAACAAGGCCCCCGACTGAAAGAGCATGCTCATGCGTTTGCGAACAGTATACAGGCGCGAGCGTGACATCTCCGGGATGTTTTCGCCATCAAAGAGGATCTCACCGCTATCCGGTGGGATCTGCCCGCCAATAAGGCGAAGCAGGGTCGTTTTACCGATCCCGGACGGCCCCATGATGGCAGTGATCTTGCCACGCGGCACGGTCAACGAAATATCATCAAATATCAATCTGTTGGCGCGAGAAAAACTCACCCCGCGGACATCGACTAAATTCGCCATAGTTTGGCTCATTTATGGTTCCTTTCTTATCCTGCTCACGTTAAGGCATGTAGCCTGAATCAGCCCTAAACTCAGCATTTTTACAGAATAATAACCGTAGAGGTTAGCGAAAGCTGGCATTTGTTTTACTTTTCCGGCGCATAAAGTCAAAATTAGGAATTCGTTACGCCTCAGACTGTATGCAGTCCAGCCATTCCCGAGCAATGGACCGACGAGTATACCTGAAGAAAGGACTTTTGATGCTTTTAGCAACAGCACTGTTAATAATTGGTTTACTGTTGGTGGTCTACAGTGCTGACCGTTTAGTGTTTGCTGCATCTATCCTGTGTCGCCTGAGTGGCGTACCGCCTGTCGTCATCGGGATGACCGTGGTCAGCGTAGGAACGTCACTTCCTGAAATCATCGTCTCTGTCTCGGCATCGCTGCATGGCCAGGTAGACCTGGCAGTCGGCACCGCGATTGGCTCTAACATCGTCAATATTTTATTGATTTTAGGCCTGGCCGCGCTGCTCCATCCATTTCGCGTGCATTCTGATGTTCTGCGCCGTGAATTGCCGCTAATGTTACTCGTAAGCCTGCTGGCAGGGTGCGTATTTTACGATGGCGTACTGAGCTACAGCGACGGCATTTTCTTGCTGGCTCTGGCCGTTATTTGGCTGCTGTATAGTGTTAAAATCGCCCGTCAGGCTGAAAAGCAGGGTCAGGATAGCCTCACGCGTGAGCAGGTCGCCGAGCTTCCACGAGAAGGCACGCTGCCTGTTGCCCTGCTCTGGCTGGGCGTCGCGCTGATCATCATGCCGATGGCAACGCGCATGGTCGTGGATAACGCGACGGTGCTGGCGAACTATTTTGCCATCAGCGAGCTGACCATTGGCCTGACGGTGATTGCCATCGGCACCAGCCTGCCGGAGCTGGCCACCGCCATTGCGGGGGCCCGTAAAGGTGAGGATGACATTGCCATTGGTAATATCATCGGCTCTAACATTTTTAATATCGCCATTGTGATGGGCCTGCCGGCCCTGATTTCGCCAGGGCCCTTTAATCCCCTGGCGTTCTCACGTGATTACGGCGTGATGTTGCTGGTCAGCGTGATTTTTGCCCTGCTCTGCTGGCGGCGGCAACGACAGATCGGTAAAGGCGCAGGCGCGCTGCTGACGGGTGGATTTATCGTATGGATGGCGATGCTGTACTGGCTCTCGCCTCTTCTCTCTGGGTAAACGGAAACGCATTATGTCGCAAATAGAATTGCAGCCGGGTTTTGACTTTCAGAAAGCAGGCAAAGACGTTCTGGAGATTGAACGTGAAGGTCTGGCGCAGTTAGATCAGTACATAAATCAGGATTTTAGTCTGGCATGTGAGAAGATATTCTACTGTGCCGGCAAAGTCGTGGTGATGGGGATGGGCAAGTCCGGCCACATTGGACGCAAAATGGCGGCAACCTTTGCCAGTACCGGCACCTCGTCCTTCTTTGTCCACCCGGGGGAAGCCGCGCACGGGGACCTGGGTATGGTCACGCCGCAGGATATCGTCATCGCGCTCTCCAACTCCGGTGAGTCCAATGAAATCCTGGCGCTGATCCCGGTACTGAAGCGACTGCAGGTCCCGCTGATTTGCATGACCAGCCGTCCGGAAAGCAGCATGGCGCGCGCAGCCGATATTCATCTGTGCGTGAAGGTTCCCAAGGAGGCCTGTCCGCTCGGCCTGGCTCCGACCTCCAGCACCACCGCGGCACTGGTTATGGGCGATGCGCTTGCCGTGGCGCTGCTGGAAGCCCGTGGCTTTACGCCGGAAGATTTCGCGCTGTCCCACCCGGGCGGCGCGCTGGGGCGCAAGCTCCTGCTGCGGGTAAACGATATTATGCACACCGGGGATGAGATCCCTCACGTCAGTAAAGAAGCCTCCCTGCGTGATGCGCTGCTGGAAATCACCCGCAAGAATCTGGGGATGACGGTCGTGTGCGACGATCTGATGAAAATTCAGGGGATCTTCACCGATGGCGACCTGCGTCGCGTGTTCGATATGGGTGTCGATGTCCGCACGCTCGGTATTGCCGATGTGATGACGCCCGGCGGCATCCGCGTGCGTCCGGGTACGCTGGCCGTGGACGTGCTGAACCTGATGCAGTCCCGCCATATCACCTCCGTTATGGTTGCCGATGGCGACCAGTTGCTGGGTGTGGTACATATGCATGATCTGCTGCGCGCAGGCGTAGTGTAATGAAGGATAAGACAATGAGTAATGCGGGTGCATCCCTTGCAACCTGTTATGGGCCGGTCAGTACACAGATGATGGCAAAGGCGGAAAACATTCGTCTGCTGATCCTGGATGTGGATGGGGTCCTCTCCGACGGCCTGATTTACATGGGCAATAATGGTGAAGAGCTGAAGGCGTTTAACGTTCGCGATGGCTACGGTATCCGCTGTGCGCTCACCTCGGGGATTGAGGTGGCGATCATCACCGGGCGAAACGCTAAACTGGTAGAAGACCGCTGTGAAACCTTAGGTATTACCCATCTGTATCAGGGTCAATCCGATAAGATGGCGGCGTTCAATGATTTACTGGGTAAACTGGCTATCGCGCCGGAAAACGTGGCTTACGTCGGGGACGACCTGATTGACTGGCCCGTGATGGCTGAAGTTGGGCTGAGCATCGCCGTTGCCGATGCGCATCCGCTGCTGATTCCGCGTGCCGACTACGTTACCCACATCAACGGTGGCCGCGGCGCTGTCCGTGAAGTCTGCGATCTGCTTCTGCTGGCGCAGGGCAAGCTTGATGAGGCCAAAGGGCAATCGATATGAGTAAAACCAGACGTTGGATTATCATTTTGCTTTCGCTTGTCGCACTGGTATTGATTGGCGTGAACCTTGCCGATCGCGACGATACGCAAACGGAAGTGATCAACAATAACGATCCAACCTATAAAAGCGATCACAGCGACACCGTGGTCTACAGCCCGGAAGGCGCGCTGAACTATCGCCTGATTGCCCAGCATGTTGAATATTTTTCAGATGACGGTATTTCGTGGTTTACCCAGCCTGTCATGACCACCTTTGATAAGGACAAAGTGCCGACGTGGTCAATTAAGTCAGATCGGGCAAAACTGACAAATGACCGTATGCTTTATCTGTATGGTCACGTTGAAGTCAACGCCCTGACCGCCGACTCGCAACTGCGAAAAATTACGACGGATAATGCCCAGATCAACCTGGTAACCCAGGACGTGACGTCGCAGGATCTGGTCACACTGTATGGCACAACATTTAATTCCAGCGGTTTGAGAATGCGCGGGAACTTACGCAGCAAGAACGCCGAGCTGATTGAAAAGGTTAGAACCTCCTATGAAATTCAAAACAAACAAACTCAGCCTTAAAGTAATTATCGCCAGCGCGATGCTGGCGACCAGTCTCCCCGCGCTTGCTGTAACGGGCGATACCGACCAGCCGATCCATATCGAGTCCGACACCCAGTCTCTCGATATGCAGGGTAACGTCGTCACCTTCACGGGTAACGTCGTCATGACCCAGGGCACCATCAAAATCAACGCCGACAAAGTGGTCGTGACCCGTCCGGGTGGCGAGCAGGGCAAAGAGATTATCGATGGCTATGGTAATCCGGCGACCTTCTACCAGATGCAGGACAACGGCAAGCCGGTGAAAGGCCGCGCCACGCACATGCACTATGAGCTGGCGAAGGACCTGGTCATCCTGACCGGCAATGCCTATCTGGAACAGCTGGACAGTAACATTACCGGCGACCAGATTACCTATCTGGTTAAAGAGCAAAAAATGCAGGCCTCCAGCGAGAAAGGCAAACGCGTCACCACCGTTCTGGTTCCGTCGCAGCTGCAGGATAAAGGCAAGGGCCAGGCCCCGGCACAGAAGAAGAGTAACTAATTCGTTATGGCAACATTAACTGCAAAAAATCTCGCGAAGGCCTATAAGGGCCGCCGTGTCGTAGAAGATGTCAGTCTGACCGTTAACTCCGGCGAAATCGTCGGGCTGCTTGGCCCGAATGGTGCGGGTAAAACGACAACCTTCTACATGGTCGTGGGTATTGTGCCGCGCGATGCCGGCAACATTATCATTGACGATGAAGACATCAGCCTTCTGCCGCTCCACGCGCGCGCGCGTCGCGGGATCGGCTATCTGCCGCAGGAAGCCTCCATTTTCCGTCGTCTCAGCGTTTACGACAACCTGATGGCGGTCCTGCAAATTCGTAACGATCTGACCAACGAACAGCGTCAGGATCGTGCCAACGAGCTGATGGAAGAGTTCCACATCGAGCATCTGCGCGACAGCCTCGGTCAGGCACTCTCCGGGGGCGAACGCCGTCGTGTTGAGATTGCGCGTGCGCTGGCCGCAAACCCGAAATTTATCCTGCTGGATGAACCGTTTGCGGGCGTTGACCCGATCTCCGTTATCGACATCAAACGTATCATTGAACACCTGCGCGACAGCGGGCTTGGCGTACTGATCACCGACCACAACGTGCGTGAAACGCTGGCCGTGTGTGAACGCGCCTATATTGTGAGCCAGGGCAATCTGATCGCCCACGGTACGCCGCAGCAGATCCTCGAAGACGATCATGTTAAGCGCGTCTATCTTGGGGAAGACTTCAGACTCTGATAGGGTAGAGGTAACGTAACGCCGAACCGGAGAAAAATGCTCTGAACATGAAGCAAGGTTTGCAATTAAGGCTCAGCCAACAACTGGCGATGACGCCGCAGCTACAGCAGGCAATTCGCCTGTTGCAACTGTCCACGTTAGAACTTCAGCAGGAGCTCCAGCAGGCGCTGGACAGCAACCCCCTGCTGGAACAAACCGATCTTCATGACGAGGTAGATACCCAGCAATCGCAGGATACAGAAGCGCTCGATACCGCGGATGCACTCGAACAAAAAGAGATGCCCGACGAGCTTCCGCTGGATGCCAGCTGGGATGAAATCTACACCGCCGGCACCCCTTCCGGTACGCGTGCAGACTACCAGGACGATGAGCTACCGGTCTATCAGGGAGAAACCACCCAGTCGCTGCAGGATTACCTGATGTGGCAGGTGGAACTCACCCCCTTCTCCGATACCGACCGCGCGATTGCCACGTCAATTGTCGATGCCGTTGACGACACTGGCTATTTGACCGTCACGCTGGACGATATTCTGGAAAGCATGGGCGACGACGAGATTGAGCTTGAGGAAGTTGAAGCTGTTCTGAAGCGCATCCAGCGTTTCGATCCGGTAGGCGTAGCCGCAAAAGATCTGCGCGACTGCCTGCTGATCCAGCTTTCTCAGTTCAGCAAAGAGACGCCATGGCTCGACGAGGCGCGCCTAATCATCAGCGATCACCTGGATCTGCTGGCGAACCACGATTTCCGCACTCTGATGCGCGTCACGCGCCTGAAAGAAGAGGTGCTGAAAGAAGCGGTGAATCTGATCCAGTCGCTCGATCCGCGCCCCGGTCAGTCGATCCAGACCAGCGAACCCGAGTACGTGATCCCGGATGTGCTGGTCAGAAAAAATAACGGCCGCTGGGTCGTTGAACTGAACTCTGACAGTATCCCTCGCCTGCAAATCAACCAGCAGTATGCCTCCATGTGCACCAGCGTGCGTAACGACTCCGACAATCAATATATTCGTAGCAATTTGCAGGAAGCGCGATGGCTGATCAAAAGTCTGGAGAGCCGAAATGATACGCTGCTACGCGTCAGCCGCTGCATTGTGGAACAGCAGCAGGCGTTCTTTGAGCAGGGTGAAGAGTATATGAAACCGATGGTACTGGCGGATATCGCCCAGGCCGTCGAGATGCATGAATCAACCATTTCCCGTGTCACCACGCAGAAGTATCTGCACAGTCCACGCGGTATTTTTGAGCTTAAGTATTTCTTCTCCAGCCATGTGAATACCGAGGGCGGCGGCGAAGCGTCGTCCACGGCCATCCGTGCCCTGGTGAAGAAGTTGATCGCCGCGGAGAACCCCGCGAAGCCGCTAAGCGACAGTAAGTTAACCACCATGCTGTCCGATCAGGGTATTATGGTGGCACGTCGTACTGTTGCGAAGTATCGAGAGTCTTTATCCATTCCGCCGTCCAACCAGCGTAAACAGCTGGTCTGACACAACCGATAAGGAAGACACTATGCAGCTCAACATCACTGGACAAAACGTCGAAATTACTGAGGCTTTACGCGACTTTGTGAACACGAAGTTTGCAAAACTCGAGCAGTATTTCGAAAGGATCAATCAGGTCTATATTGTGTTGAAAGTGGAGAAAGTGACTCATATCTCGGATGCCACCCTGCATGTTAACGGGGGAACTGCATGCCAGTGCGGAAGGGCAAGACATGTACGCTGCTATCGACGGCTTGATTGATAAGCTTGCGCGACAGCTCAATAAACATAAAGATAAACTGAAACAACACTAATTGTCCGGGCAGTTAACGGGTGCAGGACGGCCTGTTGTGAAACACAACAGGCCATTTGTACAGTTAGCGCTTAGGTGAAATTATGATGAACAACGATTCCGCTCTTCAACTGAGCAATGTCCTTAACCAGGAATGTACCCGCAGTGCGGTTCACTGCCAGAGCAAAAAACGTGCGCTGGAGATCATCAGTGAACTGGCCGCAAAACAGCTGGGCCTGCCGCCGCAGGTGGTGTTCGAAGCGATTCTGACCCGTGAAAAGATGGGCAGTACCGGTATCGGCAACGGCATCGCGATCCCGCATGGCAAACTGGAAGAGGATACCCTGCGTGCCGTCGGTGTGTTTGTGCAGCTTGAAACACCGATCGCCTTCGATGCCATTGATAACCAGCCCGTCGATCTCCTCTTCGCGCTGCTGGTGCCTGCTGACCAGACGAAAACCCATCTGCATACGCTGTCGCTGGTCGCCAAGCGTCTGGCTGACAAAACCATTTGCCGTCGACTGCGCTCGGCTCAAAGTGATGAAGAGCTCTATCAAATTATCACTGAAGCAGAAGGCAATCAGGATGATGCATAACCAGGAGATGGCCTTCACATCTGTTGTCCTGAGGAGAAACGGAACATGGTGCTGATGATTGTCAGTGGCCGTTCAGGGTCGGGGAAATCCGTTGCTCTGCGCGCGCTGGAAGACATGGGTTTTTACTGCGTCGATAACCTGCCGGTCGTGTTATTGCCCGAACTGGCCCGTACGCTGGCGGAGAGACAAACCTCGGCCGCCGTCAGTATCGACGTTCGTAACATGCCTGAATCGCCAGAGATCTTCGAACAGGCCATGAGTAACCTGCCCGATGCGTTCTCGCCGCAGCTGCTGTTCCTTGATGCAGACCGTAATACCCTGATCCGCCGCTACAGCGATACCCGTCGTTTGCACCCGCTTTCCAGTAAGAACCTCTCTCTGGAGAGTGCTATCGATGAAGAGAGCGATCTGCTGGAGCCGCTGCGTTCTCGTGCCGACCTGATTGTCGACACCTCTGAGATGTCCGTTCACGAGCTGGCTGAAATGCTGCGTACCCGGTTGTTGGGTAAACGCGAGCGCGAACTGACGATGGTGTTCGAATCCTTTGGCTTCAAGCACGGTATCCCGATCGATGCGGATTATGTTTTCGACGTGCGCTTCCTGCCGAACCCGCACTGGGATCCGAAACTGCGTCCTATGACCGGTCTGGATAAACCCGTCGCGGCCTTCCTCGACAGGCACACAGAAGTTCACAATTTTATCTACCAGACGCGAAGCTACCTTGAGCTATGGTTACCTATGCTGGAGACAAACAATCGTAGCTACCTGACGGTAGCGATTGGCTGTACCGGCGGTAAACATCGTTCGGTTTATATCGCCGAACAGCTGGCCGACTATTTCCGCTCGCGCGGGAAGAACGTTCAGTCCCGTCATCGCACGCTGGAAAAACGTAAAACATGACCGTAAAACAGACCGTTGAGATCACCAATAAGCTGGGCATGCATGCGCGCCCGGCGATGAAGCTGTTTGAGCTGATGCAGGGTTTCGATGCAGAAGTTCTGCTGCGGAATGACGAAGGTACCGAAGCGGAAGCGAACAGCGTGATCGCGCTGCTGATGCTGGATTCCGCCAAAGGGCGTCAGATTGAAGTCGAAGCCACCGGCCCCCAGGAAGAGGAAGCGCTGGCGGCGGTGATTGCGCTGTTTAACGCGGGGTTTGACGAAGATTAAGGTCTCTGCCCTTCAGGCGGGTGGCGCTGCGCTTACCCGCCCTACATAAGTTTGTTGCTCTCCATAAACCCTTCTCCTCCCAACTGACGCATCTGGCGCATGATCCACGCCTGACGGCTACGCACGTAGCCTGATGGGGCACTGGCTTTAAAACGGATGGGATTAGGCAGAACAGCCGCGAGCAGCGCCGCCTCCGACATGCTCAGCTTGCTGGCGGGTTTATTAAAATAGCGTTGTGATGCAGCTTCGACACCAAATATCCCGTCGCCAAACTCGGCAACGTTGAGATACACGGTCAGAATGCGCTTTTTGCTCCAGACCGTTTCCATGCCCAGGGTTAATCCTGCTTCCAGCCCCTTTCGCACCCAGCTGCGGCCGTCCCACAGAAACAGATTTTTGGCCGTCTGCTGCGACAACGTTGACGCGCCGCGCACGCGGTTTTCATGACGTTCGTTATGCGCCAGCGCCTTCTCAATCGCGGCCACATCGAATCCCCAGTGCTCCGGGAATTTCTGGTCCTCCGCTGCGATGACCGCCAGCCCCATGAACGGCGAGATCTCGTCCATGCTTACCCAGTCAGAATGGGCGACATAGCCGAAATCACCGCTGAGCCACGCACCGAGCTGACGCTCAACCATCACGGCGGAGAACGGGACCGGCATAATGCTGAACAGGGCGAGTCCACCGCCCCAAAACACCGCCAGCACCAGAACGATGCGCAATAAAGTACGTTTTACCCACGCACCTGCGCCGGATTGACGACTCATTCAGCCAGCACCAGCACGCGGGCGACCAGCTTTTCGATTCCCGTGGCCGCTTCTGCAATATTCTGCGCCAGCATATAGGCCGGCGTGGTGACAATTTTATTATCTTCATCAACCACAATGTCATCCACCGGGCACGGAACGTGTTCGCCCCCCATTTCCTCGACGATCTCCGCGGTATCAATATCCGTCCCGATGGTCAGGCGCAGCGGGAAATCAAAAATCTTAGGCAACATCGCCGGTGCGATACAGATAAAGCCCAGCGGTTTCCCTGCCGCATGCATGGCCTGCGACAGCGCTTTGAGATGAGGATCGATCTGACACTCC
Organism: Enterobacter sp. BNK-22; assembly: GCF_048684805.1. Taxonomy (NCBI): domain Bacteria; kingdom Pseudomonadati; phylum Pseudomonadota; class Gammaproteobacteria; order Enterobacterales; family Enterobacteriaceae; genus Enterobacter; species Enterobacter sp. BNK-22. The sequence goes on along the minus strand of NZ_JBLQTT010000001.1, from coordinate 4,082,237 downwards.
GCGCCCTGCGCGGCAAAGGTACTGAGATTTTTGGCCGCGCCAAATCCACCCGGCACAATGAGCGCATCAAGCTCTGCGGCGTCTGCCTGAATAAGAGGATGGATGTCACCTCGCGCAATACGTGCGGCTTCAATCAGCACGTTACGGGTTTCCGCCATTGGTTCACCGGTCAGATGGTTAATCACATCCGCCTGATTTTTGTCTGGCGCAAAACAAATCACCTCTGCTCCCTGCTTAGCCAGGGCCAGCAGCGTAATGACGGCTTCGTGTATCTCAGAACCATCGTAAACACCACATCCGCTGAGCACGACACCAATCTTTTTCATCATGACAATCCTTTTCTGCAACTTGCTGAAGCACATTAATAATTTTGATTAAAACGCTATGCTTCACACATTTCACTGATTCATGTAACAAACCATTTAAGATTTGCTATCTTATCTGCGTGCGGCCTAAATTTTTCAGGCAGCGCCCTTTCGAAAATAACGTTTAAAAACAGGCGCAGCCACGATTTCCCTGGTGTTGGCGCAGTATTCGCGCACCCCGGTTAATCCGGGGTCATTTTTTTCTGGTGTCAACCCAGGCTTTAAGCACCGCCACATCGTTTTGCCACTCTTGCTTCATCTCTTCAACCCAATCACCCACGTTATCTTCCCATGCAGGTAAATCAGGCGACTGAATCTGTTGCCCCAGCTGCTGCAGGTGGCGTAAACCAACAGAGCCGGCTGCACCTTTGATTTTATGTCCTTCTTCCACGATCCCCTTCTGGTCACGGGCCGTCAGGTTGGATTCCAGCACGCTCAGATAGCCCGGCATCATTTTTTCGAACACGGCCAGACCGTCGGTAATCAGTTTCGGCCCCACCAGATCGATATACTGCTCCAGCATCGCGGTATCGAGTATCGTTTGGGCTTTTGCGCTATCAACAGACGTCATGGTGCTCTCCTCTTCATCATGGGTATCCCAGAACTTTTTGATCATAGCGGTCAGAGCAGGCACCGCCAGCGGCTTGCTGAGTACATCATCCATACCGGCATCGAGATACTCTTTTTTATCTTTCAGCACGTTCGCCGTCAGGGCAACCAGCGGCGGCAGTTCGTCGGCCGCGTACTGACGCGTCAACTCGCGCGAGATATCCAGCCCGGTCATATCCGGTAATTGAATATCCAGCAGAACAAGATCGTATTCGCCGGGTTTAAACATCTCCAGCGCGGCTTTGCCGGTCATCGCGACATCCACGCTGTTGCCCAGTTTTTCCAGCACCGAGCGCGCCACGATCACGTTCAGCTCAATGTCTTCCACCAGCAGGACGTGCAGGGCAGGCAGCGGCATATCGTCATTTTCAAAGGTATCTTCTACCTCTTCCGCCACCGCTGGTGCATGGACCGTCAGCGTGAAGGTTGACCCTTTGCCCGGCTGGCTGGCTACGGTGATATCACCGCCCATGCTCTTCGCCAGACGTTTAGAGACCGCCAGGCCAATGCCTGTTCCGGTCGCCGGTTTCCCGCCGTTGCTGTCTTTCACCTGGTAGTACATGGCAAAGATCTTGTCCTGCTCCTCCTGCGGAATACCAATTCCGGAGTCCTCTACCTCGAAGTGCAGCATGTCGCCTTCGTCATAACGGATACGCACCGCCACCTGCCCCTTCTGGGTGAATTTCACCGCGTTGCTGATCAGGTTCCACAGGATCTGGCGCAGTCGCGTGCCGTCAGTCACCACTTTATGCGGCAGCGGCAGGGTGGGCTCCATAACAAAACTCAGGCCCTTCTGCTGCGCCTGCAGGCCGGACAGGTTTTCCAGATCGGCAAGGAAGCTGGTGAAATCAACCGGCTGGTTATCAAGCTGAACTTTACGGCGCTCCATCTTATCCATATCAATAATATCATTGAAGATATTACCCAGCGTGACCGCTGAGACATGGATAGTCTTGAGGTATTTTTCCTGCTCTGCGGTCAGGTCGGTATCCAGCAGAATACGACTCAGCCCGACAATGCCGTTGAGCGGCGTACGCAGCTCGTGGCTGATGGTGGAGATAAAAGTGGTCTTGTCGCGGCTGGCACGCTCAAGGGCATCCTGGTAGCGCTTACGCTCGGTAATGTCGCGGCCAAAGCCCATCAGGCCGTGGCGTTTGCCCACGCGGTCATAGTAGGGCACCTTACGGATCTCAAAGCAGGCTTTGCGTCCGTCCGGGTAATCCAGCCACTGTTCATAGGTCAGCGAGACGTTATGACGGAAGACTTTTTCGTCGGTCTCCATGACCTTGGCAGCCGCCTCTTCAGAGTAAACGTCCTGCGGCTTCAGGTGAATCAGCTGCTTCTCGCTTTTCCCGGTAAGCAACTCCATCGCCCGGTTACAGCCGGAAAATTCTTTATCTTCATTACGGTAGAACACCAGATCCGGCGACGCATCCAGGAACGACCGCAGGAAGGAGGATTGCTGCTCAAGCTGGATCTGCGTGACCTCGCGCTCTTTCATTTCAATTTTCAGCTGCTCCAGGGTGGCCTGACGCTCGGCCTCCGCCTTCTCACGATCTGAAATCTCCTGATTCAGCTGCGCAATGTTGTCTTTGAGCTGGACGTTGAGCTTCAGGTCGCGCTCGCGCATCTCTTCCAGTTTATCCACCAGCTTAGACAGACGCTGACGGGACTCTTCCAGCTGTTCAACCACTACGGAAAGGAAATAGACCGCCCAGGGCGTAATGAGCAAGCCAAAGAAGATGGAGCGGATGACGTCGATACTCTCGACCTGACCATGCAGAACCATGGTAACCGCCATTTGCACGACAATCGCCAGAACGACCAGCGCCAGCGCAAGCAGCATGGAAAAACGCACCAGCCCAAGCTTCATCATCAGGTCGACGTAATACTGGGCAAGCATTCGAATTTGCTTCATAGAGGATCCCTTCACGACGTTATCGCTCAATAATACTCAAATTCGCGGCGGGACGTTGAAGGTTGTGAGAAAAAGTGCGGGGTGAAACAGGAGATTAGCCTCGCTCCCGGGTAACCGGAAGCGAGGTAAGGTCAATCAGGAGCGTTTCAACAGCAGCCAGAGACTGATCAGGAGGAAGCTGGCGCTTGGCAGCAGCGCACCGATAATCGGCGGAATGCCATAAACCAGCGTCAGCGGACCGAAGATCTGATCGAGCACGTAGAACACAAAGCCGAAGCTGATGCCGGTCACGACGCGAACCCCCATCGGCACGCTGCGCAACGGGCCGAAGATAAACGACAGCGCCATCAGCATCATTACCGCCACGGACATCGGCTGGAAGATTTTGCTCCACATGTTGAGCTGATAGCGTCCCGCATCCTGTCCGCTCGACTTCAGGTATTTCACATAGTTGTGCAAACCACTGATGGAGAGCGCGTCAGGATCCAGCGCCACGACGCCGAGCTTATCGGGCGTCAGGTTGGTTTTCCACGTACCCGTTACCGTCTGAGAACCCGTAATCTGTTTCGGATCGGTCAGGTTAGATTCATCAACCTGGGACAACCGCCACTGCTTATGTTCGGCGTCAAACTTCGCCGAAGAGGCGTGGCGAACGGACTGCAGACGGCGCTGGTCATCGAAAGCGTAGATGCTCACTCCGCCCAGTTCATCATTCCCCTTCACCCGTTCGATGTAGACAAAGTTTTTACCGTCTTTCGCCCATAAACCTTGCTGAGTCGAGAGCAGTGATCCGCCGTACATCGCCTGAGCACGATAGTTACGCGCCATCTGTTCGCCCTGCGGCGCGACCCACTCGCCAATCGCCATGGTCAACAGCACCAGTGGGATGGCGGTTTTCATTACCGACAGCGCGACCTGCATGCGGGTAAAACCCGAGGCCTGCATAACGACCAGCTCGCTGCGCTGCGCCAGCATACCCAGCCCCAGCAGCGCCCCCAGCAGGGCCGCCATCGGGAAGAAGATCTGCACATCTTTCGGCACGCTGAGCAGGGTATACATCCCCGCGCCCAGCGCGTCATAGCTCCCCTGCCCGGCTTTTTTCAGCTGATCGACAAATTTGATAATGCCGGAGAGCGACACCAGCATGAACAACGTCATCATGATGGTGGTAAAAATGGTTTTACCGATATAGCGATCAAGAACGCCAAACGCCTGCATTAGATGGCTCCTTTACGCGAGAATCGGGCACGTATGCGGCGCACAGGCACCGTATCCCACAGGTTTAACCCCAGCGCCAGTAAGATGTACAGGCTGTTGACGAACCACGTCCAGACCATGGGATCCAGCTTGCCCTTCGCGCCGTTGGAGCGAATCGAGGTTTGCAGCAGGAAATAGATCAGGTAAAGCAGCATCGCCGGCAGCATAGAGAGCACGCGTCCCTGACGCGGGTTCACCACGCTCAGCGGAACGACAATCAGCGCCATCATAAACACGGTGAAGACGAGCGTAATACGCCAGTGGAACTCAGCGCGCGCTCGGTTGGTATCGGTATTCCAGAGGGTACGCATGTCCATTTGCTCGGTATCCGTTGGATCGAGCGACACCGTCTGATGGCCGATAATGGCCTGATAGTTCTGGAAATCCGTAATGCGGAAGTCACGCAGCATCGCGGTGCCTTCGAAACGGGTGCCTTTGTTCAGCGTCACGACCTGAGAACCATCTTTGCGCTGAGCCAGCTGACCGGAATCTGCCACCACCACGGAAGGACGTGCGTTACCTTTAGGACGCAACTGCGCCAGGAAGACATCGTTGAATTTACTGCCGTCAACGCTCTCAATAAACAGCACGGAGTTTCCGTCGGTTGCCTGCTGGAACTGCCCCTGGGCTAACGCCGCCATACCGGGGTTGGCTTTCGCTTCGGCCAGCACTTCGTCCTGATGGCGGGAAGACATGGGGCCCGCCCACATCACATTCACCGCCGCAACGATACCCGTGAACAGCGCCAGTATCATGGCGGCTTTCACCAGGACCGCTTTGCTCAGGCCACAGGCATGCATCACCGTGATTTCACTCTCGGTATAGAGTTTCCCAAGCGTCATGAGCAGGCCAAGGAAAAGACTTAGCGGCAGGATAAGCTGCGCCATTTCCGGGATCCCTAAACCAAGCAGGGAAAGCACCAGATTTGTTGGAATTTCGCCGTCAACGGCCGCACCGAGGATCTTAACCAGCTTCTGACAGAAAAAAATCAGCAGCAGGATGAAGAGGATCGCCAGTTGGCTTTTGAGCGTCTCCCGCACCAGATATCTTATGATTATCACTTTAAATACGCCCGTAAAAACCCGTCTCTTTGCTGGAAAATCGCTTGTTTCATGGCTTAAACGTCATTTATTCTCTTGAGTCGTCGAAATCATCGCTAAGATTAAAACATCCGGCGGATTCACGCTTCAGGACTTTTTCTGACGTGTCGAAACCGTAGTAACGTAAGATTAACACGAAGTCACCACAACAGCGGACATGAGTTACGAAAGGTTTCAATTCTATCCGTAGCAGCCGCCGTTGTCTTTAAGATTCAGGAGCGTAGTGCATGGAGTTCAGTGTAAAAAGCGGTAGCCCGGAGAAACAGCGGAGTGCCTGCATCGTTGTGGGCGTCTTTGAACCACGCCGACTCTCCCCGATCGCCGAGCAACTCGATAAAATCAGTGACGGCTATATTAGCGCCCTGCTGCGCCGTGGCGAACTGGAAGGCAAACCTGGGCAGACGCTGTTACTGCACCATGTTCCGAACGTACTCTCAGAGCGCATTCTGCTGATTGGCTGCGGCAAAGAACGCGAGCTGGATGAACGTCAGTATAAGCAGGTGATTCAGAAAACAATCAATACGCTGAATGATACAGGTTCAATGGAAGCCGTCTGCTTCCTGACCGAGCTGCACGTTAAAGGGCGTAACACCTACTGGAAAGTGCGTCAGGCGGTCGAAACGGCAAAAGAGAGCCTGTACAGCTTCGATCAGCTGAAGACCAATAAAAGCGAGCCGCGTCGTCCGCTGCGTAAAATGGTCTTCAACGTGCCAACCCGCCGCGAACTGACCAGCGGCGAACGCGCGATCCAGCACGGTCTGGCGATTGCTGCCGGCATTAAAGCGGCTAAAGATCTCGGCAATATGCCACCCAACATCTGTAACGCGGCGTACCTGGCCTCTCAGGCACGTCAGTTGGCCGACGCCTACAGCAAAAACGTCATCACCCGCGTCATCGGCGAACAGCAGATGAAAGAGCTGGGAATGCACTCTTACCTGGCAGTCGGTAACGGCTCGCAGAACGAATCCCTGATGTCCGTCATCGAGTACAAGGGCAACCCGGCCGAAGACGCGCGCCCTGTCGTGCTGGTCGGTAAAGGCCTGACCTTCGATTCCGGCGGTATCTCCATCAAGCCTGCCGAAGGCATGGACGAGATGAAGTATGACATGTGCGGCGCGGCGGCGGTTTACGGCGTCATGCGCATGGTCGCGGAACTTCAGTTGCCCATCAACGTGATCGGCGTTCTGGCGGGCTGCGAAAACATGCCTGGCGGTCGCGCTTATCGTCCGGGTGACGTCCTGACCACCATGTCCGGCCAGACCGTTGAAGTACTGAACACCGACGCCGAAGGCCGTCTGGTACTCTGCGATGTGCTGACCTACGTTGAGCGCTTCGAACCTGAAGCGGTCATTGACGTCGCCACGCTCACCGGCGCCTGTGTGATTGCGCTGGGCCACCACATTACCGGCCTGATGTCGAACCACAATCCACTGGCGCACGAGCTGATTGGCGCCTCGGAGCAGGCAGGTGACCGCGCATGGCGTCTGCCGCTGGGTGACGAATATCAGGAGCAGCTGGAGTCTAACTTCGCGGATATGGCGAACATCGGCGGACGTCCTGGCGGGGCGATCACCGCGGGCTGCTTCCTGGCGCGCTTCACCCGTAAGTACAACTGGGCGCACCTGGATATCGCGGGTACCGCATGGCGCTCCGGCAAGGCCAAAGGCGCAACCGGTCGTCCGGTAGCGCTGCTGTCGCAGTTCCTGCTCAATCGTGCGGGTTTTAACGGCGACGAATGATATAAAATGCCGGGTGGCGGCTTCGCCTTACCCGGCCTACAACGTCATTCAACCGTAGGCCGGGTAAGCGTAGCGCCACCCGGCTTTGCATTTGAATCCAAAACTAAGAAGCCCCATATATGAAGAATGCAACGTTCTACCTTCTGGACAACGACACCCATCAGGATGGCCTCAGCGCCGTCGAACAGCTGGTGTGTGAAATTGCCGCAGAACGTTGGCGCGCAGGCAAACGCGTGTTGATCGCCTGTGAAGATGAGCAGCAGGCGATTCGTCTCGATGAAGCGCTGTGGGCTCGCCCGCCGGAGAGTTTTGTTCCGCATAACCTGTCAGGCGAAGGGCCACGCGGCGGGGCGCCGGTTGAAATTGCCTGGCCGCAAAAGCGCAACAGCAGCGCGCGCGACATTCTGATTAGCCTGCGGATAGATTTTGCAGATTTTGCCACCGCTTTCACAGAAGTGGTAGACTTTGTCCCTTACGAAGAATCTTTGAAACAACTGGCGCGCGAACGCTATAAAGCGTACCGCCTGGCTGGTTTTAACCTGAATACGGCAACCTGGAAATAATGGAAAAGACATATAACCCACGCGATATCGAACAGCCGCTTTACGAGCACTGGGAACAGCAGGGCTATTTCAAGCCTAACGGCGACGAAAGCAAAGAGTCCTTCTGCATCATGATCCCGCCGCCGAACGTCACCGGCAGTTTGCATATGGGTCATGCTTTCCAGCAGACCATCATGGACACCATGATCCGCTACCAGCGCATGCAGGGTAAAAACACCCTGTGGCAGGCGGGGACTGACCACGCGGGTATCGCGACCCAGATGGTGGTAGAGCGTAAAATTGCCGCTGAAGAAGGGAAAACCCGCCACGACTACGGTCGCGACGCGTTCATTGACAAAATCTGGCAGTGGAAAGCGGAATCCGGCGGCACGATTACCCGTCAGATGCGCCGCCTCGGCAACTCCGTGGACTGGGAGCGCGAGCGCTTCACCATGGATGAAGGCCTCTCCAACGCCGTGAAAGAAGTCTTCGTCCGCCTGTACAAAGAAGACCTGATTTACCGTGGCAAACGCCTGGTCAACTGGGATCCGAAACTGCGTACCGCCATCTCTGACCTGGAAGTGGAAAACCGCGAGTCTAAAGGCTCCATGTGGCATATCCGCTATCCGCTGGCCGACGGCGCAAAAACCGCCGACGGTAAAGATTACCTGGTGGTCGCGACCACCCGTCCGGAAACCCTGCTGGGCGATACCGGCGTGGCCGTTAACCCGGAAGATCCGCGTTATAAAGATCTGATTGGCAAATTCGTGGTGCTGCCGCTGGTAAACCGCCGTATTCCGATTGTGGGCGACGAACACGCCGACATGGAAAAAGGCACCGGCTGCGTGAAAATCACCCCGGCGCACGACTTTAACGACTATGAAGTGGGTCGTCGTCACGCCCTGCCGATGATCAACATTCTGACCTTCGACGGCGATATCCGCGAAAGCGCAGAAGTGTACGACACCAAAGGCAACGAATCCGACGTTTATTCCAGCGACATCCCGGCCGAGTTCCAGAAGCTGGAACGCTTTGCCGCGCGTAAAGCGATTGTGGCTGCCGTTGACGCACTGGGCCTGCTGGAAGAGATCAAGCCTCACGACCTGACCGTGCCGTACGGCGACCGTGGTGGCGTGGTTATCGAGCCAATGCTGACCGACCAGTGGTACGTACGTGCCGACGTGCTGGCGAAACCGGCTGTGGAAGCGGTTGAAAACGGCAGCATTCAGTTCGTACCGAAGCAGTACGAAAACATGTACTTCTCCTGGATGCGCGATATTCAGGACTGGTGTATCTCCCGTCAGCTGTGGTGGGGTCACCGTATCCCGGCATGGTACGACAACGACGGCAACGTTTACGTTGGTCGCAGCGAAGATGAAGTGCGTCAGGAAAACAACCTGAGCGCAGACGTTGCCCTGCGTCAGGACGAAGACGTGCTGGATACCTGGTTCTCCTCCGCGCTGTGGACCTTCTCTACCCTCGGCTGGCCAGAAAACACCGACGCGCTGCGTCAGTTCCACCCAACCAGCGTGATGGTGTCCGGCTTCGACATTATCTTCTTCTGGATTGCCCGCATGATCATGATGACCATGCACTTCATTAAAGACGAAGACGGCAAGCCGCAGGTTCCGTTCCATACCGTCTACATGACCGGTCTGATCCGCGACGACGAAGGCCAGAAGATGTCCAAATCCAAGGGTAACGTCATCGACCCGCTGGATATGGTTGATGGTATCTCTCTGGAAGAGCTGCTGGAAAAACGCACCGGCAACATGATGCAGCCGCAGCTGGCGGAGAAAATCCGCAAGCGCACCGAGAAGCAGTTCCCGAACGGGATTGAGGCTCACGGTACCGACGCCCTGCGTTTCACCCTGGCGGCACTGGCCTCGACCGGTCGTGACATCAACTGGGACATGAAGCGTCTGGAAGGTTACCGTAACTTCTGTAACAAGCTGTGGAACGCCAGCCGCTTCGTGCTGATGAACACCGAAGATCAGGATTGCGGCTTCAACGGCGGCGAGATGACCCTCTCCCTGGCTGACCGCTGGATCCTGGCGGAATTCAACCAGACGGTGAAAGCGTTCCGCGAGGCGCTGGACAGCTACCGCTTCGACATCGCGGCGGGCATTCTGTATGAATTCACCTGGAACCAGTTCTGTGACTGGTATCTGGAGCTGGCGAAGCCGGTCATGAACGGCGGCACTGAGGCAGAGCTGCGCGGCACGCGCAACACGCTGATTACCGTTCTGGAAGGCCTGCTGCGCCTGGCGCACCCGGTTATTCCATTCATCACCGAGACCATCTGGCAGCGCGTGAAGGTGATTGCAGGCATCAACGCCGACACCATCATGCTGCAGCCGTTCCCGGCATTCGATGCGGCGAAAGTCGATGAAGCGGCGTCTGCGGATACCGAGTGGCTGAAGCAGGCGATCGTGGCGGTACGTAACATTCGTGCTGAAATGAACATCGCCCCGGGCAAACCGCTGGAGCTGCTGCTGCGCGGCTGCAGCGAAGCGGCCGTTCGTCGCGTCACCGAGAACAACACCTTCCTGAAAACCATGGCGCGTCTGGAAAGCATCACCGTGCTGCCTGCGGATGATAAAGGTCCGGTTTCCGTGACCAAAATCATCGACGGTGCCGAGCTGCTGATCCCGATGGCAGGTCTGATCGACAAAGACGCCGAGCTGGCTCGTCTGGCGAAAGAAGTGGCGAAAGTCGACGTGGAAATTGGCAAAATCGAAAGCAAACTGGCGAACGAAGGCTTTGTTGCCCGCGCGCCGGAAGCGGTCATCGCGAAAGAGCGTGAGCGTCTGGTTGCCTTCGCCGATGCGAAGACCAAGCTGATTGAGCAGCAGGCGGTTATCGCTGCCCTGTAATGCTTTTACCCCTTACGCTTCAGGGCGTAAGGGGTAACCTTCCTGAAAACTCCTCGCTTGCACTCCCCTTTCTGCGGTGCTATTAACAGCAGTTATGTGTCAATTTTTGTAATGAGTAATGCTATGAGCGTGATTACCCCCGTCGCGACGACGATGCGTCGGATCACTGAGCAGGATAATCCGGCTATCGCCGCCGTTATTCGCACCGTTTCTGCCGAATATGGCCTGACGGCTGACAAAGGCTACACGGTTGCCGACCCGAATCTGGACGCGCTTTTTCAGCTTTACAGCCAGCCGGGGCATGCCTACTGGGTAATCGAGCAGAACGGCCAGGTAGTCGGCGGCGGTGGCGTGGCGCCCCTCAGCTGCAGCGAGCCGGATATCTGCGAACTGCAAAAAATGTATTTCCTGCCAACGGCACGCGGACAAGGACTGGCCAAAAAGCTGGCGCTGATGGCGCTGGACCACGCGCGCAAGCAGGGCTTTACCCGCTGCTACCTGGAAACGACCGCCTTCCTCAAAGAGGCCATCGGCCTGTATGAACATCTGGGCTTTGAGCATATCGATGCGCCGCTGGGCTGTACCGGCCACGTTGATTGCGAAGTCAGGATGCTGAAAAGTCTGTAACTTTTGTTCCTGCCCTCTTCTGTTAAGCGGCTGTAAACTGAATGCTCTACACTCTCAGTTCACACCACAACGGGGGAAACACGATGTCGAAGATAAAAAGCTACGCCGCACCGCAGGCGGGTGCAGAACTTGAGCTGTACGAGTACGATGCGGGCGAACTAAAAGCAGAAGACGTCGAAGTACAGGTTGATTACTGCGGGATCTGCCACTCGGATCTCTCGATGATCGATAACGAATGGGGCTTCTCCAGCTATCCGCTGGTTGCCGGACACGAAGTCATTGGCCGCGTCGTGGCGCTCGGTAGCGCCGCGCAGGACAAAGGGCTGAAAGTGGGCCAGCGCGTAGGCATTGGCTGGACAGCGCGCAGCTGTGGTCACTGCGATGCCTGTATCAGTGGCAATCAGATCAACTGCCTCGAAGGCGCCGTTCCCACCATTCTGAACAAAGGCGGTTTTGCCGATAAACTGCGCGCCGACTGGCAATGGGTTATCCCGCTGCCGGAAAGCATTGATATCGAATCCGCCGGCCCGCTGCTGTGTGGTGGTATCACCGTCTTCAAACCGCTGCTGATGCACCATATCACCGCCACCAGCCGCGTCGGCGTCATCGGTATCGGCGGACTGGGGCATATTGCCATTAAGCTGCTGCACGCGATGGGCTGTGAAGTCACGGCGTTCAGCTCGAACCCGGCGAAAGAGAAAGAAGTGCTGGCGATGGGGGCGGATAAAGTGGTGAACAGCCGCGATCCGCAAGCGCTGAACGCGCTGGCGGGCCAGTTTGACCTGATCATCAACACCGTTAACGTGGATCTCGACTGGCAGCCGTACTTTGAAGCGCTGGCCTACGGCGGTAACTTCCACACCGTGGGTGCGGTGATGAAGCCGCTGCCGGTTCCGGCGTTTACCCTGATCGGTGGGGATCGCAGCATATCCGGTTCTGCAACCGGTACGCCGTACGAGTTGCGCAAACTGATGAAATTCGCCGGACGCACCAAAGTGGCGCCGACCACCGAACTGTATCCGATGTCGAAAATCAACGAAGCGATCCAGCACGTGCGCGACGGCAAAGCCCGTTACCGCGTGGTGTTGAAAGCAGATTTCTGATGTGACAGTGCCGGGTAATGGCTTCGCCTTACCCGGCCTACTTTCACTGCTGCGCCAATACGTCAAATACTTCCGCTACCGCGACCGCTCCCGGATCCATCACCCCATCCAGGTTCTCTTTATTGACATACGACGAGCGTCCCGCGCCGGCTTTCGCCATTTTCGACGTTGCTTCTGCGCCCTGCTGCGCGGCCTGCGCTGCCGCCTGAATATTGCCTTTCTGTAACGCCTCCAGTGCCGGTTGCAGCGCATCGATCAGCGTGCGATCGCCAAGATCCGCTCCGCCGTACTGCTTCATCTGCGCAAGTCCGCTGAGCAAGGCCTCCGGGAGCGTCTGACCATCGTGAAGCTTTTGCCCGGCCGCGGTGAAGAAGATCGACATCAGCACCCCGCTCGACCCGCCCATCACCGTGGCTAGACGCTCGCCAACCAGCAGTAGCAGCTTAGACACGTCATTAAGCGGGAGCGTGTTCTCCTCCAGGCGCTGCGCAATATCCCGCGCCCCTTGCGCAAAGGTAGAGCCGGTATCGCCATCCCCCACCCTGGCATCCAGCGCGTTCAGGCGGTTTTCCAGCTGGATCAGCGTTGTCGACACGGAGGAGACAAACGCACGCACCTGGGGATTGTCAGAGGGGGTATACTCCACACGGTCATGAATGGCGCTATGCGCCACGGTACGCAGTGGCGCAAACGCGACGGGCTTCTGCCAGCCCAGCGTCTCGACGTCGGCGTGAATCGCCTTTTCGAAGAAATCGTTGAGCTTCAGCAGCGTCAGAGAAAAGCCTTTCATATCCAGCGCGCTGACCAGCGGCGCAGGGCCAATCAGGTACGCGATACTCTCTTTCAGCGCCGAATGCGCCAGCTCTTTGGTCAGCAGCGCCATCTCCAGCGCCGATACGCCGCCAAGATTGTTAATCAGCACCGCAAAACGCCCCTCACCCGCCTGCGCGCTTAACGGCGTCACCAGGGTGTCGATAATGGCTTTGCTGTTTTGCGTATCTACCACGGAAGCCCCGGGCTCGCCGTGAATGCCCAGGCCCAGCTCGACATGGCCTTGTTTAATGCGCCCCTCTTCATCGTCGCTGCCCGGCAGGTTGCAGGTTTGCATCGCCACGCCCAGGCTCCAGAGGTTATCGCAGGCCAGTTGCGCAATATCCCGCACCTCGCTCAGCGATTTCCCCTGCTCCGCCGCGTAGCCCGCAATCTTGTGCACCAGTGCCGTACCGGCAATACCGCGCGGCTGCTTGTTATCCGGCAGCGCGATATCGTCTGCCACAATCACCATCTCCACCTTCAGGCCGTAGCGTTTGGCCTTCTCGGCCGCCAGGCCAAAGTTCAGGCGGTCGCCGGTGTAGTTTTTGACGATCAGCAGACAGCCGCGATCGCCCGTGACCGCGACAATGGCATTCAGCACCGCATCCACGCTCGGCGAGGCAAACAGATCGCCGCACACTGCCGCCGTCAGCATCCCTTTGCCGACAAACCCGGCGTGTGCGGGTTCGTGGCCTGAGCCGCCGCCGGAGATCACCGCCACGCGGCTTTTGTCCCAGTCGCCGCGGGCGACGATCCTGATGGCCGGATCGATATCAAGTTTGACGAGATTGGCATGTGGCGCAGAAAGCAGTATGCCTTCAATGGCATCGTTGACCAGCTGTTTGCGATCGTTAAAAAAGAATCTGGACATAGTTTCCCACTATTTTGTGAACCGTATGCAAAAGCATAGTCCGCGCTGGATAATGCGCCGCAAAGTCAGGAATTTACTCAACCAAATTGCTATCAGGTCGCCTATACTCCACCCAGGACTAAGAGAGGAAGCGCATCATGAGTACACCATTGTTAATTGCCCGGACGCTGGAAAAAGAGCTCTATTTACTGCCCGCGATGGCGAACCGCCACGGTCTGATCACCGGCGCGACCGGGACGGGGAAAACCGTCACCCTGCAAAAGCTGGCGGAGTCGCTTTCGGAGATTGGCGTACCGGTCTTTATGGCTGACGTAAAAGGCGATTTAACCGGTGTGGCTCAGGAAGGGACGGCCTCTGAAAAACTGCTCGAACGGCTGAAGAATATTGGCATCACGGACTGGACGCCCCACGGTAACCCGGTGGTGGTGTGGGACATCTTCGGTGAAAAAGGCCACCCGGTACGCGCCACCGTCTCCGATCTTGGCCCGCTGCTGCTGGCCCGTCTGCTTAACCTCAACGACGTGCAATCCGGCGTGCTGAATATTATCTTCCGCATTGCCGATGACCAGGGGCTACTGCTGCTTGATTTCAAAGATCTGCGCGCCATTACGCAGTACATCGGCGATAACGCCAAATCCTTCCAGAACCAGTACGGCAACATCAGCAGCGCCTCGGTGGGCGCTATTCAGCGCGGGCTACTGACGCTTGAGCAACAGGGCGCTGAACATTTCTTTGGTGAACCCATGCTGGATATCAAAGACTGGATGCGCACCGACAGCAGTGGCAAAGGCATTATTAACATCCTGAGCTCAGAGAAGCTCTACCAGATGCCGAAACTCTACGCCGCCAGCCTGCTGTGGATGCTCTCCGAACTCTATGAACAATTACCCGAAGCAGGCGATCTGGAAAAACCGAAGCTGGTGTTCTTCTTTGACGAAGCGCATCTGCTGTTTAACGATGCACCTCAGGTACTGCTGGATAAGATCGAACAGGTTATCCGCCTGATCCGCTCCAAAGGCGTCGGCGTCTGGTTTGTCTCGCAAAACCCGTCGGATATCCCCGACAACGTGCTCGGGCAGCTCGGCAACCGCGTGCAGCATGCCCTGCGCGCCTTTACGCCGAAAGATCAGAAAGCGGTGAAAGCCGCCGCGCAAACCATGCGCGCCAATCCGGCCTTTGATACCGAAGCGGCGATTCAGGCGTTAGGCACCGGTGAAGCGCTGATCTCGTTCCTCGATCCGAAGGGCAGCCCGTCCGTGGTGGAACGTGCCATGGTCATTGCGCCTTGCTCGCGCATGGGGCCGGTGACCGACGATGAGCGCAACGGCCTGATTAACCACTCTCCGGTTTACGGGAAATATGAAGACGAGGTGGATCGCGAGTCCGCGTTCGAGATGCTGCAAAAAGGGGTCCAGGCGACAACGGAATCGCAGGATGCACCTGCCGCTAAAGGGCAATCAGTCGCCGTGGATGACGGCATTCTCGGTGGGCTCAAAGACATTCTGTTCGGCAGCACCGGGCCGCGCGGCGGCAAGCGCGATGGCGTAGTGCAGACCATGGCGAAAAGCGCAGCCCGACAGGTCACCAATCAGATCGTGCGCGGCATGCTGGGGAGTTTGTTAGGCGGCCGTCGCCGGTAGACGCGGAACCCACGGGCGGCCCAGCGCCGAACCCTGAACGCCGTTCTCCTGCAGGTAGCGGTCTATTTCCACCATCCCCGTCCAGCGGTTCTCACACCACAGCGGTGCCAGAAGCGTTGGGCGGCGGGCGCTGGCCGAGATGCGGTGGTAGACAATCTCCGGTGGCGTGTGGCGAATCATCTCCCCCGCCGTCACCGTATAGTCCTCAAGCTCGATACCGCTTAACCGCCCGGCCTCCCAGGCTTTCGCCATAATGCTGCCTTTCACGATATGCAGCGGATGCAGCTTGATGCCGTCCACGCCGGTTTCAACGACCCTTTCCAACGTTTCAAGGCCATGCTGTTGACCTTCGCCGGGTAACCCAACAATCAGGTGCGAACAGACCTTCAGCCCGCGCTCGCGGGCCAGCCGCGTGGTGCGTTGGTAGCAGGCAAAATCATGCCCACGGTTAATGCGGTGCAGCGTTTTGTCATGTGCCGTTTGCAAGCCCAGCTCCAGCCAGATCTCGTAGCCTTGTTCTTTGTACTCGCTGAGCAGGTCCAGCACCGCGTCCGGTACGCAGTCCGGGCGGGTTCCCACGCACAGCCCAACGATACTGGCCTGGCTGACGGCCTGCTGATACATCGAACGCAATACCTGCACCTCCGCCCACGTGCTGGTATAAGCCTGAAAATAGGCCAGATACTGCTTCGCGCGGTTCACCAGGCTGGCCTGGTGGGCAAGCTGCTCAGCGATAGAATGGTGCTGCTGCGCTTCATCGGCAAACGACGCGACGTTACAGAAGGTGCAGCCGCCGCGCCCGATGGTGCCGTCGCGATTCGGGCAGCTAAACCCGCCGTGCAGCGTCAGCTTATGAACCTTTTGCCCGTACCGCTGCAAAAGATCCCCACCAAACATATTGACTAATTTCTGTAACTGCATAATCTGATAGACCGTCCCGGAGAAAGGGGACAAGCCTGCCATTTTTAGCCTCTGTCGGCGATGACCTGGATCAATCGCCCTGGACGGCCTTTATCTATATGAATAAATACTCAGGATTACTGCAATTTCATTCACGCCGTACGTAATTACTTTTCCTTATGTTCTGATTGTTTTTTTCATTTATAGCGCCAGCACTGAAAAACAGTGTGTTTATGCGGGTTTGCAGACAATGCCAGATTATTATTCTGCTATAAAACCGCTATTCAGCACGCTACATTGATAATACCGCTTTCATATAGTGAGTCAGATCACACTCCGCTGCGCTCTTTCAGGGCATTCAATCAATGTAAAACTAGTTAAATAACCTTTAAATACAATTAGATAATCTCTCTTTAGCACATTTTTGTATAAATAAGATTGCCATTTGACCTGTGTACCAATTCCCGATAAGTTGGAAATCCGCTGGAAGCTTTCTGGATGAGCGGCCTGCTCATCATATTTATGCAGTAATTGAGATTCCCTCTGAAGCAAGTCCTCAAACTTGTTTACCTGCGCGAAAGGATGAAAAAGAGGGCGAATGCGAGGTCCGCGTATGAAACGCAAACCCCGTCGCCATGCTCTTTCTGTGCCTGTGCGCCACGGTAAAGTTCAGTGGGAAGCCCGACGAGCCTGGGGAGGTTCACTGATATGTTGTACGATAAATCCCTTGAGAAGGATAACTGTGGTTTCGGCCTGATCGCCCACATAGAAGGCGAACCTAGCCACAAGGTAGTGCGTACTGCTATTCACGCACTGGCCCGTATGCAGCACCGTGGCGCCATCCTTGCCGATGGTAAAACCGGCGACGGTTGCGGCCTGCTGCTGCAAAAACCGGATCGTTTCTTCCGTATCGTGGCGGAAGAGCGCGGCTGGCGTTTAGCCAAAAACTACGCTGTCGGCATGCTGTTCCTGAATCAGGATCCTGAAAAGGCTGCCGCCTCACGCCGCATCGTCGAAGAAGAACTTCAGCGTGAAACCCTGTCGATTGTCGGCTGGCGCGATGTGCCAACCAACGAAGGGGTGCTCGGTGAAATCGCCCTCTCCTCGCTGCCTCGTATTGAACAGATTTTCGTCAACGCGCCTGCGGGCTGGCGTCCGCGTGATATGGAACGCCGTCTGTTTATTGCCCGCCGCCGCATTGAAAAACGTCTCCAGGACGATAAAGAGTTCTACGTCTGTAGCCTCTCTAACCTGGTGAACATCTATAAAGGTCTGTGTATGCCGGCTGACCTGCCGCGCTTCTACCTGGACCTGGCGGACCTGCGTCTGGAATCGGCCATTTGCCTGTTCCACCAGCGCTTCTCCACCAACACCGTACCACGCTGGCCGCTGGCTCAGCCGTTCCGCTACCTGGCGCACAACGGCGAGATCAACACCATCACCGGTAACCGCCAGTGGGCCCGCGCCCGTACCTATAAATTCCAGACGCCGCTGATCCCCGATCTGCACGATGCCGCGCCGTTCGTGAACGAAACCGGCTCGGACTCCAGCTCAATGGATAACATGCTGGAACTGCTGCTGGCGGGCGGGATGGATATCGTGCGTGCTATGCGTCTGCTCGTGCCGCCGGCCTGGCAGAACAACCCGGATATGGATCCTGAGCTGCGCGCGTTCTTCGACTTTAACTCCATGCACATGGAGCCGTGGGACGGTCCGGCGGGCATCGTCATGTCCGACGGTCGTTTTGCCGCCTGTAACCTGGACCGTAACGGCCTGCGTCCGGCGCGCTACGTCATCACCAAAGACAAGCTCATCACCTGTGCCTCTGAAGTCGGCATCTGGGATTACCAGCCAGACGAAGTGGTCGAGAAAGGCCGCGTCGGTCCGGGCGAGCTGATGGTGATCGACACCCGCGGTGGGCGCATCCTGCACTCCGCCGAAACCGACAACGATCTTAAGAGCCGCCACCCGTACAAAGAGTGGATGGAGAAAAACGTGCGTCGTCTGGTGCCGTTTGAAGATCTGTCGGACGAAGAAGTGGGCAGCCGCGAGCTGGACGATGACACCCTCGCCAGCTACCAGAAGCAATTTAACTACAGCGCGGAAGAGCTGGACTCCGTCATCCGCGTGCTCGGTGAAAACGGCCAGGAAGCGGTCGGCTCGATGGGTGACGATACCCCGTTTGCTGTGCTCTCCAGCCAGCCGCGCATCATCTATGATTACTTCCGTCAGCAGTTCGCGCAGGTGACTAACCCGCCAATCGATCCGCTGCGTGAAGCACACGTGATGTCGCTGGCCACCAGCATCGGTCGCGAGATGAACGTCTTCTGCGAGGCCGAAGGCCAGGCGCACCGTCTGACCTTTAAATCGCCGATCCTGCTGTACTCCGATTTCAAACAGCTCACCACTATGAAAGAGGAGCACTACCGCGCCGACACGCTCGACATTACCTTCGACGTGAACGAGGCGAGCCTCGAAGAGACGGTGAATGCGCTGTGTGACAAAGCCGAACAGATGGTGCGTAACGGTACCGTGCTGCTGGTATTGTCCGACCGCAACATCGCGAAAAACCGTCTGCCGGTACCGACCCCGATGGCAGTGGGCGCTATCCAGACGCGTCTGGTCGATAAGAGCCTGCGCTGCGACGCCAACATCATTGTTGAAACCGCAAGCGCGCGCGATCCGCACCACTTTGCCGTGCTGCTGGGCTTTGGCGCGACGGCGATCTATCCGTACCTGGCCTACGAAACGCTGGCCCGTCTGGTGGATACCCGCGCGATCGACAAAGATTATCGCGCGGTGATGCTGAACTACCGTAACGGTATCAACAAAGGTCTGTACAAGATCATGTCCAAAATGGGCATCTCGACCATTGCCTCCTACCGCTGCTCGAAGCTGTTTGAAGCGGTCGGCCTGCATGACGAGGTCGCCAACCTCTGCTTCCAGGGCGTGGTCAGCCGCATCGGCGGCGCCGGTTTTGCTGACTTCCAGCAGGATCTGGTGAACCTGTCCAAACGCGCCTGGCTGGCACGTAAGCCGCTGGATCAGGGCGGTCTGCTGAAATACGTTCACGGCGGCGAATACCACGCCTACAACCCGGACGTGGTGCGCACGCTGCAGCAGGCGGTTCAGAGCGGCGAATACCGTGATTATCAACAGTATGCTGAGCTGGTGAACAACCGTCCGGCGGCAACGCTGCGCGACCTCATTGCCCTGAATCCAGGTGATGAAGCGGTCAGCATTGACGACGTTGAGCCGGCATCCGAACTGTTTAAACGCTTCGATACCGCGGCGATGTCCATCGGCGCCCTGAGCCCGGAAGCCCACGAAGCGCTGGCGGAAGCCATGAACAGCATCGGCGGTAACTCTAACTCCGGCGAAGGCGGTGAAGATCCGGCCCGTTACGGCACCAACAAGGTGTCTCGTATCAAGCAGGTGGCATCCGGCCGCTTTGGCGTGACGCCAGCGTACCTGGTCAACGCCGACGTGATTCAGATTAAGGTCGCTCAGGGTGCGAAACCGGGCGAAGGCGGTCAGTTACCGGGTGATAAAGTCACGCCGTACATCGCCAAACTGCGCTACTCGGTACCGGGCGTGACGCTGATCTCCCCGCCGCCGCACCACGATATCTACTCTATCGAGGACCTGGCGCAGCTGATTTTCGACCTGAAGCAGGTCAACCCGAAGGCGATGATCTCCGTGAAGCTGGTTTCCGAACCGGGCGTCGGCACCATCGCGACCGGCGTGGCGAAGGCCTATGCGGACCTTATCACCATCGCCGGTTATGACGGCGGTACCGGTGCAAGCCCGCTCTCCTCCGTGAAATATGCGGGTTGTCCGTGGGAGCTTGGCCTGGTGGAAACCCAGCAGGCGCTGGTGGCTAACGGTCTGCGTCATAAGATCCGTCTGCAGGTGGATGGCGGTCTGAAAACCGGCCTCGACATCATCAAGGCGGCGATCCTCGGTGCGGAAAGCTTCGGTTTCGGTACCGGTCCAATGGTCGCGCTGGGCTGTAAATACCTGCGTATTTGCCACCTTAACAACTGCGCAACCGGCGTTGCAACCCAGGACGAGAAGCTGCGTAAGAACCACTATCACGGCCTGCCGTTCAAAGTGACTAACTACTTTGACTTCATCGCCCGCGAAACCCGCGAGCTGATGGCGCAGCTGGGCGTGAAGCGTCTGGTAGACCTGATTGGCCGCACCGACCTGCTGAAAGAGCTGGAAGGCTTCACCGCCAAACAGCAAAAGCTGGAGTTGAGCAAGCTGCTGGAAACCGCGCAGCCGCATCCTGGCAAAGCGGTCTACTGCACCGAGAACAACCCGCCGTTCGATAACGGCGTGCTTAACGCGCAGCTGTTGCAGCAGGCGAAGCCGTATGTGGACGACAAGCAGAGCAAAACGTTCTGGTTTGATATCCGCAACACCGACCGTTCCGTGGGTGCCTCCCTCTCCGGTTACATCGCGCAGACGCACGGTGACCAAGGGCTGGCGGCCGATCCGATTACCGCGCACTTCAGCGGTACCGCGGGTCAGAGCTTCGGCGTGTGGAACGCAGGCGGCGTTGAGCTATATCTGACCGGCGATGCTAACGACTACGTCGGCAAAGGCATGGCGGGTGGTCTGCTGGCGGTGCGTCCTCCGGTCGGCTCAGCCTTCCGCAGCCATGAAGCCAGCATTATCGGTAACACCTGCCTGTACGGCGCGACCGGCGGTCGTCTGTTCGCAGCAGGTCGTGCGGGCGAGCGTTTTGCGGTGCGTAACTCCGGTGCCATCACCGTGGTGGAAGGCATTGGCGATAACGGTTGTGAATACATGACGGGCGGGATTGTTTGCGTTCTGGGTAAAACCGGCGTGAACTTCGGCGCAGGCATGACGGGTGGTTTTGCCTACGTCCTGGATGAAGACGGTGAGTTCCGCAAACGCGTGAACCCGGAGCTGGTGGAAGTGCTGGACGTTGACACGCTGGCTATCCACGAAGAACACCTGCGCGGTTTGATTACCGAACACGTGCAGCATACCGGTTCTTCGCGCGGCGAAGAGATCCTGGCGAACTGGCCGGCGTTCTCTGCGAAATTCGCGCTGGTTAAGCCGAAGTCCAGCGATGTTAAAGCCCTGTTGGGTCACCGTAGTCGTAGCGCAGCAGAGCTGCGCGTGCAGGCGCAGTAAGGAATTCAGATGAGCCAGAACGTATACCAGTTTATCGACCTGCAGCGTGTTGATCCGCCAAAGAAACCGCTGAAGATCCGTAAAATTGAATTTGTTGAAATCTACGAGCCGTTTTCAGAAGGCCAGGCCAAAGCACAGGCAGACCGCTGCCTGTCCTGCGGTAACCCTTACTGCGAATGGAAATGTCCGGTACATAACTACATCCCGAACTGGCTGAAACTGGCCAACGAAGGACGTATTTTTGAAGCCGCCGAGCTCTCTCACCAGACCAACACCCTGCCGGAAGTGTGCGGCCGCGTGTGTCCTCAGGACCGTCTGTGCGAAGGTTCCTGTACGCTGAACGACGAGTTCGGCGCGGTGACCATCGGCAACATCGAGCGCTACATCAACGATAAAGCGTTTGAGATGGGCTGGCGTCCGGACATGACCGGCGTGAAGCAAACCGACAAGCGCGTGGCGATCATCGGCGCGGGCCCGGCGGGCCTGGCCTGTGCGGACGTGCTGACCCGCAACGGCGTGAAGGCGGTGGTCTTTGACCGTCATCCGGAGATCGGCGGCCTGCTGACCTTCGGTATCCCGGCCTTCAAGTTGGAAAAAGAGGTCATGACCCGTCGCCGCGAAATCTTCACCGGCATGGGCATTGAGTTCAAACTGAACGTGGAAGTGGGCCGCGACGTGCAGCTCGACGACCTGCTGAAGGATTACGACGCCGTGTTCCTGGGCGTGGGCACCTATCAGTCCATGCGCGGCGGTCTGGAGAACGAAGACGCGCCGGGCGTGTACGACGCGCTGCCGTTCCTGATTGCCAACACCAAGCAGATCATGGGCTACGGCGAAACCGCCGATGAGCCTTTCGTCAGCATGGAAGGCAAACGCGTGGTGGTGCTGGGCGGCGGTGATACCGCGATGGACTGCGTGCGTACCTCCATTCGTCAGAATGCGGCACACGTGATCTGCGCCTACCGTCGTGACGAAGAGAACATGCCGGGCTCTAAGCGCGAAGTGAAAAACGCGCGTGAAGAGGGCGTGGAGTTCCAGTTCAACATCCAGCCTCTGGGTATTGAAGTGAATGCCAACGGTAAAGTGAGCGGCGTGAAGATGGCGCGTACCGAGATGGGCGCACCGGATGCGAAAGGCCGTCGTCGCGCCGAGATCGTGGCCGGTTCTGAACACGTGATCCCGGCCGACGCCGTGGTGATGGCGTTTGGTTTCCGTCCCCACAGCATGGAATGGCTGGCGAAGCACAGCGTTGAGCTGGATTCACAGGGCCGTATTATTGCGCCAGAAGGTAGCGATAACGCGTTCCAGACCAGCAACCCGAAAATCTTCGCCGGTGGCGATATCGTTCGCGGTTCCGACCTGGTAGTGACGGCGATTGCCGAAGGCCGCAAGGCGGCTGACGGGATACTGAATTACCTGGAAGTGTAAGAAAAAAGGGAATAAACCTTCCGGTTTATTCCCTTTGCTAAATAAAGCGTAATTAAAATATAAATTACAGATATTTCAGCGTAAAAGTTGCCTGCCCATCAATGCTGGTATCATCGGTAATTGCCAGCGTCGTGGTGTCCTGAATCGCAAGCGAAATAGCCATTGGTACAACGGCCTGAGTAAAGGCCAGTGGTGCCGTTTCTCCGGAGGTTGCAACAGTCACAATTTCACTGGCGTTATTCTGCATCAGCGAACCCACGTTAGACCAGGACGTTCCATTATCTGAGCTGTAGGTCACTCCGACTGCATTACCATCTGCCGTTACGCTGTCGGTTTTAACAAACATGCTGTAGTTACCAATCTTCACGTTGCCTGCCGTGGTGTTTACGCCAAACAGGTTTACCGGCTGGAGGACGTCAACACCGGCTACGGTACCGTTTTTAACGACCACATTCGCCGCCGTGCCGCTACGGTCATCATTCACGCTAAAGCCCACTTTGATAGGCGCCTGGCAGCTAATCGTCAGGGAGAAATCTTTTTGTCCCAGTTGGTTAACTGCGGTGGCGCTCAGCGAGCCCAGATTGACGGTGCCGTAGTCAATGGTGCCACCGCCGCTCAGCGTTGGGGTACAGGACGCATTAGTTAACGTACCTTTTAACTTCAAAACGGCGCTCGGGTCAGCTGCAAATGCAGAAGAGACACAAAGAGACAGAACAGTTGCAAGCCATACTTTTTTCATTCGTTAATCCTTAACGTTTAATCTATTTATAACAAACCAATTACGGCATTCATGCCGTTAAATGAATATATATCTTTCCTCCCAGCGCATTCACTTATCAGAAAGGATAAAAATATTCATTTCATCGACGACAAAAATAATGAAGCTTATTTTCTCTTCATGATTTTTATTTATTACCCGAACCACTACTTCGTCAGGAGGGTCCAGGTTAAATCACTTTCCAGTGCGGTTTGATCGGTGATGCGGCTAAACGCATTGTCATCCAGCACGGGTGATAGCGTCACCCGGAAATTCATCTGCTGGCCTGAAGGCACCTGATTATTATCAACCGCAATAACCGCTTCATTATTACGCACATAAAACGGCGAAGGGGTGCCGCTTTGCGGAGTAAAATTGAGCTGGTCGACCGTTTTACCGACGGTATAATTTTTACCATCGACGGTCATCTCATCGATTTTCACCGCCATCCCGCCAGACTGGCCGAATGTGAAGCGCCCTTTATCGCCTGCCGTCCCCTGCAGCAACACCGCCATTTGCTGCGGCTGCGGACAGTAAACGTTAACGTTGAGGGTACGGTCCGCCATTTTGTGCCAGTTCTGCTGGGTTTTATCGATATTATCTCGACGCATTTCGTGGTAATCCACCACTGGCTGCGAGAGCGTTATTTGGCAATCTTCCGCATGTGCAGTCGCCGCGAAGAAAAGTATCCCCAGCGCGGTTAATCCAACTGTTTGTTGATAATTCATCGGCATACTCCGTTTACTTCTTCATAGAAGGCATCTTCATCGCGTTTCTCTGGAAGAGCGAAATCGAGTTTGCACAGACGATTGTTGTTGGCATCCATGGCGTAGAGCGCCGATAGCTGATCCGCATCGTTGATAAAGACATGACCATCATCAACGACCGTAACAATGTAGTTGCCCTTCTCATCCACGACCGTCAGCCCTTTTTTCAGCGGCTGACCATCGGCTTGCTTCATACGCAGCATCACTCGACGGCTGTTTAGCACCCTGAAGTCAAGCTCGCTGACTGAAGCGTGACCTGCGGCGATATATCGGATGCCGTTTGCCAGCGTCATATTCTGCGGCAGCTTGTTGGCATCCACTTCAATACGCGAATTGCGCCACTCGTTAAGCGAAGGTACAACCGCCTGTCCCCAGGCATCGGTCCAGACCGTACCCTGTGGCGTGGCGATTTCTACCCCGCTTTTCTTCTCGCTCAGTCTGGCAATGGCAAAGGTATCGCGAATCGCATACGGCGAGAACGTCACGCCATTTTTGTGCATAGCGATGCCGCCCGCCAGGGTGGCGTTATAGTTACGCTGATTATCACCGCTGGTGCCGCCACCCACGCTCAGCTGGGTATAGTGCAGGTTGGTGTTGATGTTACCGTTGAAGCTATTATCACTGGAGGACTGGTCACGATCCGCGGCGATATAGTAGTGCGTGTTGTCGCCCAGTGAGCCGCTGTTGGCGACACCGTAAGTGGTATTGTCGCCCTGCTTGCGCATGTAGGTGCTCACAGATTGCCCTGGACTCAACGGAATGCTGACGTTGATGTACAGCATTTCATCATCCTGGTCATCATCGACGTTGCCCACAGCGCTTTGCCAGTTGGCAGTCACGCTGGCATATTTGAACGTCTTACCCCACGACAGAAGCAGATAGCGGGAATCTTCATAGTCCCCGCTGCTCTGGTTGTAGTTGAAGCCTGCTGAGAAAACGCCTGCCAGATCGGATGAAAAATGTACGCTGCCGGAATAGGCGTTATCGTATCCCTGGTAATCGTCGTCCATTGCTTCTGCCATCTCACGATAGCCGCCGCTGTAGTGCGTCGCGCTGGTGGAAAGCGAGACATGGGAGGAAAGCGTAAGGTCGCTTCCCAGCTCGGTTTTAAGGCCACTGTTGCTGTCACCAAACGATTCCTGGCTTGCCGCAACCGTCGTGGAAACGGACCAGAGGTCGTTAATCAGAAAATCGGTGCGACCGCCAGCCGCCTGGTAATCCTGAGCGGCAGTACCGGAGGCCAGAAGATTCATCCACGGGAAAATGCGCCAGCCGTCGGACACGTTCATCACCAGCGGATCGCTGTAGTCGCTGTCGATGCTGCGCACCTGACCCGCTGACACGGTAAGCCCCTGCGGGCGTGAAAGGTTGCGCTGCTTCACGGCGGCTGCAGGAACAATAAAGTGATTCGTTGAGCCGTCAGACTCCACGACGGAAACGTCCAAATCGACGTTGTTACGCGCAATCGGGACGTCATCCAGCGTAAATGGCCCCGCGGGCACGAGCGTACTGAAAATCAGCTGATTATTCTGGCGAATCTCCACGCGAGCCTGGGAAGAACGGGCAATGCCGGACACGCTGACGCCGCTACCGTCTCTTGTCAGCCCGTTGGTCGGCATAAGCTGGATGCCGGTAATGGGTATGCCGCTCAACACATTAGACAGGGCGTTAATTTCACCGACCTGCATGGTTAACTTCTGCGGGACAAAAACATGCTCCGCATAGGTGTAAATGCTGTCGGCATTTTTCTTGCCATTGTCATCCGTCAGGATGTAATTACTGCGAAGCGACCAGTCAAAAGCGTTGAAACCCGCTTCCAGATTGGCCTGCGAGTAGCGGGAATTGTCGCTACCGCCATATTCGTTACGGGTACTGAACAGCGAATAGTTGAGCATCCCGGCGGCACCGCCGTGCTGGAAGTTTCGGATATCCGACGACAGGCTGTTTACCGCTTCAGGCGGCAGGTATAACTCAACGGCTTCCTGGTTTGGCAACGCGTTGATTACCGCTTTCGGGTAATCGTCACGGATGTCATGGCACGCCTCGCCTGCCTTCAGCGGAACCGGCATAAGACCGGCGAAATCAAGCAGATCGTTATCAAAACACAGCACGCCGTCCTTATCGAAACGGACGGCGGCCATGCCGCGATCTTCACCATTCACTTTGACGTTCACGGAATGGGTTCCGGGCAGAAAACGCGGTGCTTCAGCGAAGTAATGGTTCAAATCGCTCGTTAACCCCAGCGTTTTCATTACTCCCGTATCAAACGTCACTTCCCTTGCGAGTACGGAAGCGGAGTCAAACATCATCAGAGGCAAGGTGCCGCAGAGAACTGCGCGGACACAAAGTGCAATACGGCTTTTTTTATTCACCGTTTTATCCCTATTTTATTTATTTAATTCAGAGGTAAAGCTCGGCACTTCAACGCCATAGCGGCTGGCCGGGAAAAATTTAACGTGGCTGTCACCACTGGTTGTTTTATTCAACGCAGCCGTCATCGTCTCACCTGGCAGAAGGTAAGTTTTGGAAAGCGTGGCGTTTGCGCCTGAAGGCTGTAATACGACTTTTTGCGCCAGACGGACAACGTACTTACTTGGGTTGGTGACTTTTACAGACGACCCGACGGTTGACCATTTGAGGTATTTCCATGCGTCCGTCACAACCCCCAGCGTAGCCGGGCGTATTAGCACTGGAATATCCTGGCGGATGTTAATACCAATTTTAATTTTTTTATCGTCATTTTTTGGCGGAATGCCGTCAAACGTTACGCGTTTGAAATGCTCAACGTCCAGCGGTTGCTTGCTTTGCAAAATAAAACGAAGCTGCTGCGTTTGACCGGGTTCAAGGCGAACGACAGGCTGCGTGACGATCAGCTTAAGCCCCTGATCATCCGGCAGGTCAACCACGTTTGTATATAAAAGGGATGGGTGTGAATCCGTATTTTTTACGTTGATGGTACCGCTGTGCGTGGCTTCATCAATAATCAGCAGACTGGTTTCCGGCACCATACCTTCTGCATGTACTGCAAAATGGGTAGAAAATAAAGCGAGGGTGAAAAGTGTTTTAAATATATTCGATTTTACGCATTGCATAATATTATCTCCTTGATAGCCCAACAGAACATTCCATGTTTATCGCGCTGTTAAAAAGAGAGTAAATGCAGAACATTCACTCTCTGGATTATTTTAAAATTACTTTTACTCAATAAAGTCTTACAGATAACGCAGGCTGATGGTCAACTGACCGTCAAGCTGAGTATCGTCGGTAATCGCCAGAGTTGCGGTGTTCTGAACAGCCAGTGAGGTTGCCAGCGGGAAGGTCGCGGTCTGGAAAGCCAGCGGGTCCAGAGTGCCCGTAGACGCGACGGTGAAATCACGAATATGGCTGCCCTGACTAGAACCGTTGGTAGACTTGGTCCAGTTGCCCGTTGCGTTCTGCTGATAGATTGGATCTGCCGCAGCACCATCAGCCGTTACGCTGTCAACTTTAACCATCAGAGCGTAAGTACCGATGTTAACGCCACCCGCAGTTTTGCCCACACCGTAAGTTTGACCAGCGCCGCTAAGAGATCCGCCACCAACCAGAGCGTTTGCAACGGTCAGGTTCGCATTAGAATCAGAGCGGTCATCAACCATATTCCAGGACACTTTTGTTGCCGCGGTGCAATTAATGGTCAGGTCGATATTTTTCTGGCCCAACTGGTTGGTTGCAGTCGCACTCAGATCGCCCAGGTTAATTGTACCGTAGTCAACAGTACCGCCGTTGCTCAGAACGGGTGTACATGCTGCATTGGTCAGCGTACCTTTAACCTTCAGTACCGCTGAAGGGTCTGCAGCAAATGCTGATGTCACACACAGAGAAAGCGCAGTCGCGAGTAAAACTTTTTTCACTTGTTAATCCTTAACATATGAGTAATTGCAATATTTAATCTAGTAATGATAAATACCTTTACCAGTTACTGATTGTCGTCATGCTTGTCAGCATGTGCACATAGTATTGTTTTTATAAATACATGCAATTTAGCAAAATTAACGATTCTATTAAGGATAACGAAAAACTGATCTTTTCCTTAATTTATTAAGGAATTACCCATTTAAAAAAAGAGATTAACATCAAAAAAAGAATACTACTCTGAATTTAACTTTACTTTTCTCAGCGCTTTGATATTACTTTACACCTCATTGATTCACACCATTTATAAATCTAGTTAATTATTAACCAGACAATAAAGAAATAAGAGATATAAACAATGCTTATTTAAAAATGTTGCAGCGGTTGATGGATATAAAGAAAAAAGCCAGTGAATCACTGGCTTTTATAAACGGACGACAAAGGGATTTATTTGACGACGCGTAGCGCCGGGCGACCACCGCGCGGAGGCGGATCGTCATCAGGGTCATTGTCGTCGTGATGATCGGGTTTGTCGCCATCGATAAGTGACATCACCGTGTCGCTTTCGCGCTCATCAGATGCATTGTCATCATTTAGGCTGGCAACCTCTTCATCGTACGCCGCTTCCGGCTCAAACATAGTACCCGCCCCGTTTTCACGGGCGTAGATAGCCAGCACAGCGGCCAGCGGCACGGAAACCTGACGCGGTACGCCGCCGAAACGCGCGTTGAAGCGCACTTCATCGTTCGCCAGTTCCAGATTACCCACCGCGCGCGGGGCGATGTTCAGTACGATCTGTCCGTCACGTGCGTATTCCATTGGAACCAGCACGCCCGGCAACGTCACATCCACAACCAGGTGCGGCGTGAGCTGGTTATCCAGCAGCCATTCATAGAAGGCGCGCAGCAGATACGGACGGCGTGGGGTAAGTTGTGACATTTCCACAGTCATTAGCCTCGGCCGAGACGCATTTCACGTTCCGGTTCAGTTAAAGATGCCAGGAAAGAGTCGCGTTCGAATACGCGAGTCATGTAGCCTTTCAGCTCTTTCGCGCCAGGACCGCTGAACTCTACGCCCAGGGTTGGCAGACGCCACAGCAGCGGTGCCAGGTAGCAGTCTACCAGGCTGAACTCATCGCTCAGGAAGAACGGCTTCTGACCAAACACCGGGGCGATTGCCAGCAGTTCTTCACGCAGTTGCTTACGCGCAGCGTCGGCTTCGGCAGCGGATCCGCTGGTAATCACGTTCATCAGCGAATACCAGTCTTTCTCGATACGCTGCATGTACAGGCGGCTTTCACCACGCGCAACAGGGTAAACAGGCATCAGCGGCGGATGTGGGAAACGCTCATCCAGATATTCCATAATGATACGGGATTCCCACAGGGTCAGCTCGCGATCCACCAGCGTCGGTACGCTTTGGCTCGGGTTGAGATCGATCAGATCCTGAGGCGGGTTATCCTTTTCCACATGCTCGATCTCAAAACTGACACCCTTCTCGGCCAGCACGATACGAACCTGATGGCTATAAATGTCAGTAGGACCAGAAAACAGCGTCATTACCGAACGTTTGTTGGCAGCGACAGCCATGAAAACCTCCAGGTATATTCAGAATTTTTACTGCTACCAGCCCAACAGGGGCCAGCCAGATGTTGTATCGCCCATCCCAGAGAAGACACATTGTTCAAGAATCGAACAAAAATCGAGTATTCACCGATATTTGGGCAGAAAATTGGATGATAGTTTACCAGATTTTGATGGCTTTGTGGTGAGGGGATTCTGGAAATGTGGAAAAAGAGAAGATATATGCATGGATATTGTGGATAACCTGCGCATTATCCATAAAAAAACCCGCCGAAGCGGGTTTTTCGCCAATCGTTCTGCGTAAGCAGAATGGATTAACGTTTGGAGAACTGTGGACGACGACGTGCTTTACGCAGACCCACTTTCTTACGTTCAACCTGACGCGCGTCACGAGTAACGAAGCCAGCTTTACGCAGTTCAGAACGCAGGGATTCGTCGTACTCCATCAGAGCGCGGGTGATACCGTGACGGATCGCACCTGCCTGACCGGAGATACCACCACCTTTAACGGTGATGTACAGATCCAGTTTTTCTACCATATCAACCAGTTCCAGCGGCTGGCGAACTACCATGCGGGCAGTTTCGCGACCGAAGTACTGTTCCAGAGAACGCTGGTTGATTACGATTTTACCACTGCCCGGTTTGATGAAAACGCGAGCTGCGGAACTTTTGCGGCGACCAGTGCCGTAGTATTGATTTTCAGCCATTGCCTATAATCCCGATTAGATGTCAAGAACTTGCGGTTGCTGTGCCGCGTGGTT
This sequence comes from Enterobacter sp. BNK-22, assembly GCF_048684805.1. NCBI lineage: Bacteria > Pseudomonadati > Pseudomonadota > Gammaproteobacteria > Enterobacterales > Enterobacteriaceae > Enterobacter > Enterobacter sp. BNK-22. The sequence continues at coordinate 4,051,521 of NZ_JBLQTT010000001.1, read as the reverse complement.
GTGCTCGTTGCCTGCGTAAACTTTCAGTTTACGGAACATAGCACGACCCAGCGGGCCTTTTGGCAGCATGCCTTTAACCGCGATTTCAATCACACGCTCAGGACGGCGAGCAATCATCTCTTCAAAGGTCGCTTCTTTGATACCACCGATGTGGCCGGTGTGGTGGTAGTACATTTTGTCAGTACGCTTGTTGCCGGTTACAGCAACTTTATCAGCGTTCAGAACGATGATGTAATCACCGGTATCAACGTGCGGAGTGTATTCCGCTTTGTGCTTACCGCGCAGGCGACGAGCCAGTTCAGTAGCCAGACGGCCCAGAGTTTTACCGGTCGCGTCAACAACATACCAGTCGCGCTGTACGGTTTCTGGTTTAGCTGTAAAAGTTTTCATTAAAAGCTTACCCAAATAATAAGTTACACGTTGGTGAACACCCAAACGTTTAGTCAGTTGAGGTTCACACGACAAAGTCCGGCAAACCTACCCCTTCGAATAGCTCATGCCGACACATAGAAAGTTTCGGGAAAAAAACCTTCTCGTAACGTGGGGTCGCAAGATTATAGAGAAGTTGAGGTCAAAGATCGACCCTTAAATGTGATTTGGAATGGGTTTTTCGAGGGGGCTGAAAATGCCGGGTGGCGGCTGCGCCTTACCCGGCCTACAAGGCTCCCTTCTCAGGGAGAGGGTGGCATTTGTTACGGCATATGCTCCAGCTTCAGGTATTCCTCGCTCTGCATCTCCTGCAGACGAGACAGGCAGCGCTGGAACTCAAACTTCAGCCGCTCGCCCTGGTAGATCTCATATAAAGGAACCTCGGCGCTGACCACCAGCTTGACGTGGCGCTCATAAAACTCGTCCACCAGCGCAATGAAGCGTCGCGCCTCGCTCTCCATCAGCCGCGTCATCACCGGTACATCCAGCACCATCACGGTGTGGAACAGACGCGAAAGCGCAATGTAGTCGTGCTGGCTACGAGCATCAACACAGAGCGTCGTAAAGGAGACCGCCAGCGTTTGGTTTTCAACGCCGAGCGTAGGCAACGGACGATGGTTAATCTCAAGTTCCAGGGCGTGCTCGCGTTTTGCTCCCGCCAGCGCCAGCCAGAGTGTATCCATCTCGCGGGTGGTCTCTGCATTTAACGGCGAGAGCCACAGGTGCGCCTGGGTTAACGTGCGCAGACGATAATCGACACCGGCATCAACATTCATAATGTCGCAGTGCTGCTTAATGGCGTCGATGGCGGGCAGGAAGCGTGCCCGCTGCAGGCCGTTGCGGTACAGCTCGTCCGGCGGGATATTCGACGTGGCCACCAGCGTAATCCCGCGGGCAAATAACGCCTTCATCAGGCCGCCTAACAGCATGGCATCGGTGATGTCAGACACAAAAAATTCATCGAAGCAGAGCACGTCCGTTTCCGCCTTGAACCGGTCGGCCACAATCTCCAGCGGATCGCTTTTACCCTGCAGCGCAGTCAACTCTTCATGCACCCGCAGCATAAAGCGGTGGAAGTGCAGACGCTGTTTACGCTCCCCCGGCAGGCTCTGGTAGAACATGTCCATCAGCCAGGTTTTTCCGCGACCGACCCCGCCCCACATATATAAACCGCGCACCGGCGCGTGAGCCTGTGGCGCTTTTTTTCCGAGCAACCGCCCAAATGCCGCCTTTAGCCCGCCATTCTGTTCGGTTTCAGCGGGTTTGGCCGTGAGCTCCTGATAAATCATCTCCAGACGGCTTACCGCCTCACGTTGAACGTCATCCGGCTGATGGGTACCCTCGTTAAGGGCCAGTTGATATCGCGATGCAGGGGACAGGTTTTGCATAATCTTATTGTTATTCCTTCAATTAACGCTCACCAGCAGACGTGACTGATGAAAAAAAGGCCGTTCTACACTACGCGATGATACGTCAGGATTCCACTTCTACGGAAATAGCGGTTATAGTGGCATTATCAGGCACAGGCAGGAGCCGAGCCAACACCCTACGGAACAACAAGACAACGGGAGAAGTTCATGACCTGGGAATATGCGCTAATCGGTTTAGTCGTCGGCATCGTCATTGGTGCTGTGGCCATGCGTTTCGGTAATCGCAAATTGCGTCAGCAGCAGTCACTGCAGTACGAACTGGAAAAGAACAAAGCCGAGCTGGAAGAGTATCGTGAAGAGCTGGTCAGCCATTTTGCCCGTAGCGCCGAGCTGCTGGACAACATGGCGACCGACTATCGTCAGCTGTATCAGCATATGGCAAAAAGCTCCAGCAGCCTGCTGCCGGAAATGACGGCGGAAACCAACCCATTCCGCAACCGTCTGGCAGACTCTGAGGCCGGTAACGATCAGGCGCCCGTTCAGATGCCTCGCGACTATTCAGACGGCGCGTCCGGCCTGCTGCGTGGCGGTGTAAAACGCGATTAATCGCACAACCTGAATTTATTTTACGGGCGCAGCGATTGCGCCCGTCCTTTCTTCATGACCCCAGCTATCATTTAGTTAAACACCTCATTGTTCAGCGGTTTAAAATTCAATAACATCAACGTGTTTTTGGGGCCGTTTTTCCTTTATTCCAGGTTACGAGAGTCAACATCGATGAAGAAAAAAAACCAGCTGTTGAGCGCTATCGCGTTAAGTGTCGGGTTATCTCTCTCGGCGTCCGTTCCTGTATTTGCCGCCATTCCCTCCCAGGTGCCTGGCCAGGCGGCCATTCCAAGCCTTGCACCCATGCTGGAAAAAGTGTTGCCTGCGGTCGTCAGCGTTCAGGTTGAAGGCACGGCGGTACAAAGCCAACGCGTCCCTGAAGAACTGAAGAAGTATTTTGGTGATGAGTCTCCCGACCAGCAGGCCCAGCCTTTTGAAGGCCTGGGGTCTGGCGTCATTATCGATGCGGCAAAAGGATATATTCTGACTAACAATCATGTCATCAGCCAGGCCGATAAAATCAGCGTCCAGCTAAACGATGGCCGCGAATTTGATGCCAAACTGATTGGCGGCGATGACCAGAGCGACATCGCGCTGCTGCAGGTGCAAAACCCGAGCAACCTGACCCAGATTGCCATCGCGGATTCCGACAAACTGCGCGTCGGCGACTTTGCCGTCGCCGTAGGCAACCCCTTTGGCTTAGGGCAAACCGCCACCTCCGGGATCGTCTCCGCGCTGGGACGTAGCGGCCTCAATCTGGAAGGGCTGGAAAACTTTATCCAGACCGATGCCTCAATCAACCGCGGGAACTCCGGCGGGGCATTGCTCAACCTTAACGGTGAGCTGATTGGGATCAACACGGCGATTCTGGCCCCGGGCGGCGGCAGCATTGGGATCGGTTTTGCGATTCCCAGCAACATGGCCAAAACGCTGGCACAGCAGCTCATTCAGTTCGGTGAAATCAAACGCGGGCTGCTGGGTATTAAAGGTATGGAGATGAGCGCGGATATCGCAAAAGCGTTCAACATCAACGTTCAGCGCGGGGCGTTTGTCAGTGAAGTGCTGCCTAACTCCGGCTCGGCAAAAGCAGGTATCAAATCGGGCGATGTGATCGTCAGCCTCAACGACAAGCCGCTGAGCAGCTTTGCCGAGTTGCGCTCGCGGATAGCCACCACCGAACCCGGCGCCAAAGTGAAGCTGGGTCTGATCCGTGACGGTAAACCGCTGAACGTTGAAGTGACGCTGGATAAGAGCACCTCCTCCTCTGCCAGTGCGGAGCTGATCGCCCCGGCGCTGCAGGGTGCGACGCTGAGCGATGGACAGCTGAAGGACGGTACGAAAGGCATTCGCATCGACACCGTTGAAAAGAGCAGCCCTGCTGCTCAGGCCGGGTTGCATCAGGAAGATGTGATCATTGGCGTAAACCGCAATCGCGTGCAGTCCATTGCCGAACTGCGCAAGGTGCTGGAGAGTAAACCAGCGGTTATTGCCCTGCAGGTCATGCGCGGCAATGAGTCTATCTATATTCTGTTGCGCTAAGCATTTGCGACCCGGACATCACCGCTGCGTGTGATGTCCGGATAACTCATGTTATGCTGCAAATCGTTCCTTTTTTAACGACACGCGCATCATGCTTTTAAAGCTCTTACGTTCTATTGTCATCGGTTTGATTGTCGCTGGCCTGCTGCTGCTGGCGCTGCCGTCTTTACGTCAGTTCAATAAACTGTCGGCTCCCCAGTTCGATAGCACGGATGAAACACCGGCCACCTATAATCAGGCCGTCCGCCGAGCCGCACCTGCCGTGGTTAACGTCTATAACCGTGGTCTGAATACCTCAGCTCACAACCAGCTGGAGATCCGCACCCTCGGCTCCGGCGTGATCATGGACGAGCGCGGCTACATTATTACCAACAAGCACGTGATAAACGATGCCGACCAGATCATCGTCGCCCTGCAGGATGGCCGCGTGTTTGAGGCATTACTCGTTGGCTCTGACAGCCTGACCGATCTCGCCGTCCTGAAGATTAACGCCACGGGCGGTTTGCCGGTCATCCCGATCAACCGTAAACGTACCCCGCATATAGGCGACGTCGTCCTGGCGATTGGTAACCCTTACAACCTGGGCCAGACCATCACTCAGGGGATCATCAGCGCGACCGGCCGTATTGGTCTGAACCCCTCCGGGCGGCAGAACTTCCTGCAAACCGATGCCTCCATCAACCACGGTAACTCCGGCGGTGCGCTGGTCAACTCGCTGGGCGAACTGATGGGCATCAACACCCTGTCGTTCGATAAGAGTAACGACGGTGAGACGCCGGAAGGGATCGGCTTTGCCATTCCGTTCCAGCTGGCGACCAAAATTATGGATAAGCTGATCCGCGACGGACGCGTGATCCGTGGCTATATCGGTATCGGTGGCCGCGAAATTGCGCCGATGCATACCCAGGGTGGCGGTATCGATCAGATCCAGGGCATCGTGGTGAACGAGGTGGCGCCAGGGGGTCCGGCGGCCAACGCAGGGATTCAGGTCAATGACGTCATTGTGTCGGTCAACGGCACGCCAGCGGTTTCTGCGCTGGAGACGATGGACCAGGTGGCAGAAATTCGCCCGGGCTCTATCATCCCAGTTGAAGTCATGCGCAACGATAAGAAACTGACGCTGCAAGTCACCATTCAGGAATACCCGGCAACAAACTGACAGGCATAAAAAAACGGAGCGATAAGCTCCGTTTTTTTGCCGGGGGACGGTTCGTATTACTTGTTAACGAACTCTTCACCCAGGGTGATATCTTTCTTCAGCGTATCCAGCATGCCTTCCATCGCGTGTTGCTCAAACGCGCTCAGCTTGCCAATGGATTTACGCTCTTCGATACCATTTTTACCCAGCAGCAGCGGCTGAGAGAAGAAGCGAGCGTGTTCGCCATCGCCTTCAACGTAAGCGCATTCAACAACGCCTTTCTCGCCCTGCAGCGCGCGAACCAGTGACAGACCGAAACGTGCAGCCGCCTGGCCCATAGACAGAGTTGCAGAACCGCCACCCGCCTTCGCTTCCACCACTTCGGTGCCCGCGTTCTGGATGCGTTTGGTCAGGTCAGCCACTTCCTGCTCGGTGAAGCTTACGCCTGGGATCTGCGACAGCAGAGGCAGAATGGTAACGCCAGAGTGACCGCCGATGACCGGCACTTCCACTTCTGTTGGCTGTTTGCCCTTCAGCTCAGCAACGAAGGTGTTGGAGCGGATGATATCCAGCGTGGTTACGCCGAACAGTTTGTTTTTGTCGTAAACGCCCGCTTTCTTCAACACTTCTGCCGCGATAGCAACGGTGGTGTTCACCGGGTTAGTGATGATACCGATGCATGCTTTCGGGCAGATTTCTGCAATCTGCTGCACCAGGTTTTTCACGATGCCCGCGTTGACGTTGAACAGGTCTGAACGATCCATGCCTGGCTTACGCGCCACGCCTGCAGAAATCAGCACCACGTCGGCACCCTGCAGTGCAGGACGCGCATCTTCACCGGAGAAGCCTTTGATTTTTACAGCAGTTGGTATGTGGCTCAGGTCAACCGCCACACCTGGGGTTACCGGAGCAATATCGTACAGGGAGAGTTCGAGCCTGAAGGCAGTTGGGTTTTCAGTAGTAGGGCAAGCGCCTGGCCGATACCACCAGCAGCGCCGAGGACTGCGACTTTCATCCTAAACTCCTTATTATGGTTAACTTAAGTATCTGTAAATCCGTTGCGGCGACCATAATTCAGCAAGTAAATAATTACAATTTTCGTAGCTAAAGAATTTGAGGTCACGCGACTTTATCTCTCTTCAGAAGACGCTCTGACGACAGACGGCGACGAATTAAGAGGTGGTTACAATACACCCTGCCCCACCACCAAAACAACATCATTTTGATAACATTTAATTTACTTTTAAGCTTATTTGCGCGGCGTGACCCAGGCATGTTTTCTGATAACGAATTCTGATAAAATCACTCCCTTTCATAACATTATTTCAGCCTGGCGCTGAGTAGATAATTTGCATAAAAATTCATCCACATGCATAATAATGTTGTTTCTATCGTCATATTCCGGGTGACTTATGCGAAGCTCGTCTAAGCAAGAAGAATTAGTCAAGGCGTTTAAAGCGCTACTTAAAGAAGAGAAATTCAGTTCTCAGGGAGAAATTGTTCAGGCGCTGCAGGAACAAGGCTTCGATAACATCAATCAGTCGAAAGTCTCCCGCATGTTAACGAAATTTGGCGCGGTGCGTACCCGTAACGCCAAGATGGAGATGGTCTATTGCCTGCCGGCGGAACTTGGCGTGCCGACCACCTCCAGCCCGCTGAAGAATCTGGTTCTGGATATCGACTACAACGACGCCGTTGTGGTGATCCACACAAGCCCTGGGGCCGCACAGCTGATTGCCCGCATGCTGGACTCGTTGGGTAAAACAGAAGGCATCCTCGGGACTATCGCCGGCGATGACACCATCTTTACCACGCCGGCTAGCGGTTTCTCCGTTAAAGATCTCCACGAAGCGATTCTGGTTCTGTTCGAACAGGAACTCTAATCCCCTTTCCCCGTAGCGCCGCTGCGGGGATCGTTCTGCCCCCACGCCGTTTCCCCCTCTTTTCCACTGCCCCTGACTTTGACAAATAGTGCTTTTTACCACCCATTAACATTCATCTGGTGAATGCTAAATCAAAAAATCGCACAAAAAATCAAAAGCTGATATCCATATGATTTTATTAGATATAACCAACATAAATGCGCAAAAAATGCCCAATATTATGCAATTTGGTTATAAAAAACTGAGTGGTTAACACGTAATAACAATAGAAACCATTAGTCTGGTATTAATTTTTACCGTTATTAGTGTATACTTGATTTTGTGATGAGGGTCACGAAACAAGACCCCACTAAAAAATTCGACGAGGTAAAAATCATGAAAATCAAATCAACTGTAGCGGCGCTGAGCGTCCTGTCTGTCCTGTCATTCGGTGCTTTCGCGGCTGACGCTATCAATGCTGATCAGGCGCAATCACGCGAGACCATCGGTACGGTTTCTGTCGGCGCGGTCGGCACATCGCCAATGGACATGCGTGAGATGCTGAACAAAAAAGCGGAAGAAAAGGGTGCGTCATCCTACCGCATCATCGAAGCGCGTTCTGGTGCCCACTGGCACGCCACCGCTGAGCTGTACAAATAAGTTTGAGCAATAACTGAAAACGTAAATCTCCACTCAACGGCACCAGGCATAAAAATAGCGGTTCAACCCTTCTCGCCGTTGAGCAAAAACCCTATTCAGGAGTAAAGACTATGAAAACCAAATTGATCATCGCAACCCTCGGTCTGGCATCTGTTCTCTCTTTCGGCGCAAGCGCAGCCGTGCAGCAGGTGAATGCCGACCAGGCACAAAATCTGCAGCCTATGGGCAGCATCTCCGTGACGTCTGTTACCGGCTCTCCGATGGATATCCGTCACGAACTGGCTGCCAAAGCTGAAAAAGCAGGTGCCAGCAGCTATCGCGTCACCGAACTGAATCAGGGTGACCACTGGCATGCAACTGCAGAACTGTATAAATAAACCCTCGTCGTATCTCATCATACGACTTGCCCCTGGCCTCATAGTCAGGGGCTTTTTTCATTCAGTGCCGCGCGTTAAAACGCAGCTGCCCTTCCAGCTCTTCTTCCGCTTCATCGAACAGTAATATCAGTGCGCCAAAGCGTCTGCGCAGCTTATCGGGCAAATGAATGAACTCAATTTCCAGCGGTAGCGGCAGCAGACTCCCGGTCACCACGTCCCACAGCGTATCCAGATTCGTCACGCTTTCCCGTTCAAGATCAAACACCCGGATAAATTCACGGTAGAAGTCTTCCTGACTGTCGATCTCGTCAAAATCAAAAGTATAGGTTTTCATTGCCAGCCACCCAGTCCAGGCGAGCGGCAGATGCCGCCCTGTCTATTATAATCCCCCGATGTGAAGGGTTTTCACTTCCAGGTACTCTTCCAGGCCCAGCACGGAGCCCTCACGACCCAGGCCTGACTCTTTTACGCCGCCAAAGGGCCCCAGTTCCGTGGAGACGGCACATTCGTTAATGCCGATCATCCCACTCTCGATCGCCTGGGAAACGCGGAAAACACGTGAGAGATTCTGGGTATAGAAGTAAGCCGCCAGCCCATAGGGCGTGTTATTGGCACGCTGGATAACTTCATCTTCCGAGGTGAAACGGAAACATGCCGCAACCGGGCCAAACGTCTCTTCTTCTGCCAGCTTCATGCCTTCATGGCAGTCGCCCAGCACGGTTGGCATCCAGAAATTCCCGCCAAGCGGATGGGGCTTACCCCCTGCCAGTACGGTTGCCCCCCGTGAGACGGCATCGTCGACATGCTCACGCACCTTGTCGACCGCAGCAGATTCAATCAGCGGCCCGACGACAACGCCCTCGTCAAGGCCATTCCCCACCTTGAGCGCCTTCACGGCATCGGCAAGTTTATTCACAAACTTGTCGTAGACGGTTTCCTGAATATAAAAACGGTTCACGCTGACGCAGACCTGCCCGGCATTGCGGAACTTGTTGGCAATCGCCCCCTTCACCGCCGCGTCGATGTCTGCATCCTCAAAAACGATATACGGGGCATTTCCCCCCAGTTCCATCGAGACTTTCTTCATGGTTTCGGCAGCATTACGCACCAGCGTTTTGCCGACGGAGGTCGAGCCGGTAAAGGAGATTTTACGCACGTCTCGGCTTGCCATGATCGCATCGCTGATTTCATGCGTATTCCCGGCCACGGCGTTGAGCACGCCGTCGGGCACGCCAGCCTGTTTTGCCAGGGTAAGCAGCGCAAAGGCACTGAGCGGCGTGTTATTGGCCGGTTTGATCACCCCGGTACACCCTGCAGCCAGCGCCGGGCCTAACTTGCGGGTGAGCATGGCCATCGGAAAGTTCCACGGCGTTATCGCCGCGACCACGCCAATGGGTTCACGGGTCGCCAGAATGCGCGAGCCGGGTTTGATCGGCGGAATAATTTCACCGTTCGCGCGCTTGGCCTCTTCGGCAAACCACTGGATAAAGCTGGCAGCGTACTCCACCTCGCCTTCGGCCTCTTTCAGCGGCTTACCCTGCTCGGTGGTCATTAACTGCCCGAGCCAGCTTTTATTCTCAATGATCAGTTCGTACCAGCGATAAAGAATCGCCGAGCGCTCTTTCGCGGTTTTGGCACGCCAGGCCGGGAAGGCTTTGGTGGCCGCTGCGATAGCGTCTTCGGTTTGTGCTTTACCCGCTTTGGCGACTTTCGCGATGACTTCCCCGGTTGCGGGGTTAAGCACATCGAAGGTCGTGTCCAGCGTTTTCCAGATTCCGTTGACCAGATAACCGGTCTGAAAAAGGATGTGATCCTGAAGCGCCTGGGTCGTCATGTGTCCTCCCTTCCTGAAATGTAAGAACGTGCTGGAATAAGTATAGCCACAAAAAAACCGACGCTTTTGGCATCGGTTTTTTTACTTCGGTCAGCTATCCGTGAGGGCATTCTGGTAGCGATGCAGCATAAACACCAGCCGTCCTACCGGCTCGGTCACCTGTGGCGGCGCTTCCCAGGTTTTAAGCTTCTCCTGGTAGATATCCAGCTCTTCAAGCAGTTGCGTAAAGTAGCGACGTCGTTTGTCATCACTGCTGGCAGAAAGCACGTGGTCAGCGGTACGACGCAGCTGGCGGTGCCAGGCCGACAGATCGTCGTTGATCGGCACCGGTGCGTTACGCAGACGCTGGTGTGCAATGATCATGGTCAGCGCCAGCCGGAACTTGCCGATATCGCCCGGGAACTTGTTCAGCAGTAAAAACAGCTGCTGGTAGAGCGCGGGCAGATGGTTCTCTTTACGGCGCGCGGTGTTGGTTGTCATCGACGACACGGCGGCCGACACAAACTGGTTCAACAGCACGCGGCCCGTTCTTGCCTGCGAATTATCGCGGACCAGCAGAATCACCATCATTGCCAGGAAACAGCCCACCAGCTGACCTAACGCGCTGTCGAGGAACTGGCTGAAATGGAAGGTCATCGGGTTATCGAGCACAATGATGTTAATCGTACTTGCCAGTGCCCCCAGCGATCCCAGACGTCGCTTTTGCACTTCAATGCCGATAAAGAACGCCATCACCGCCAGACTAATACAGAGCAGCAGCATGCTCTGCTGCGTCGACGGGATGATGACCAGAAAGTAGAGCGCGCCTATCGGCAGGGCGGCAATGGTGCCGTACAGGAAATCGATGGCGACCATACGCGGATTAGGCAGACGCATCGCCAGTGCGGTCACGACGGCAATCATCACCATCGCGCCGCTGCCGGACGTCCAGCCCGTCCACAGCCAGAACAGCGTGCCGAGCATACAGGCGAGCGTCGTACGCCAGAAGTTAACCATCGCGTGATGGCGCTCGGCGGATTCCGCCTTGATCACCACTTCGCCCTGCAGCACCTCTTCTTCCGCCGCGCTGATTTTGGTATTCCCGATCACGCCGCGTTTCAGCAGCAGGTAGCGCGTCGCGGCGCCGACCCAGGTGTAGATGGTTACCGGCGTGTCGCGCTCCCCTGTCCAGGCGATCACCCTGCGCATACGCTTCAGCTGCTTGTGCACGTCCTGCACCGTTTCCACCGGCTCGGCGAACAGTTCGCGGAAGGTATCGGTGACCGCTTCCGGGCGCGTGTTCTGTATCAGATAGGTTTCACATGCCTGGGTAATCAGCGTTAACGAGACCGTATTAAGAGCTTTCAGACGACGGTTAGCGCGGGCCCAGCGTGACGACTCCATATTGAGATTGCTGCGCATCCCCTCCAGCGCCTGCGTGCGGCGAACCAGCCCGCTCCAGGCTTTATCCACCTCTTCGCTGTCGCCGTGCTTGATGCAGAGCTGCATCAGCTGGTACTGAGCGACAATCAACGCGTCAAGCTCACGGTCGACTTCCTGCTTGATGGAGCGCGGGGAGAACAGCAGGTCCGCGACAATCGCACTCACGATTCCAATGACAATTTCGCTGCACCGCTCCACCGCAAACTGCGGAGCCAGCAGCGGCTCGGACTGGATGGTGATGATAATAATCAGCGCGGTATAGCCCGCCAGCCCCCAGGCGTAGGAGTTCTCCACTTTCACCAGAGACGAGATCCAGGTGCAAAAGCCCGCCCAGATACAGCACACCATCAGCATCAGCAGCGGCGTGCGGATCATCAGAATAATAATGGTGAGCGCCGCAAAACAGCCGATAAACGTCCCGATGATACGCAACATTCCGCGATAGCGGATCGCGCCTGAATAGGGTTCCCCACCCGCAGCAAAGGCCGGGCCCGCCGCGACAATCGCAGCCGTCAGCACTGCCCAGCGAGGGGTTTCAAGCTGGAAGTGAAAGCCAACAAACAGCGCCAGCACAATGGCACACGCCAGCTTCACGGCGAAGCGAATGTGCTGGCTGGCGATGGAAAAGATGCCCATAGCGATTAACCAAACTCGCGCAGACGGTGGGCGATTTTACGGAAGAACGAGTCCTGGCTGGCATCCCGATCTTTTTCACCGGTAATCACCACTGTCGCCGTGGTACCCGCAGGCCACAGGTTGCCCTGCTGTTCGTCCAGATGGATACGGACCGGCACGCGCTGGGCCAGACGCACCCACTCGAGATTGGAATCCACCGTTGCCATCCCTTTTGCATCGTTCGAGCTGCTGGAGTTAGTCACCCCTGCGGCGACGCTGTCGACGGTACCTTTAAAGACGCGGTTGCTGCCCAGCGGCGTGATTTCTGCCCGGTAGCCCGGACGTACGCCTTCCAGCTTGGTCTCTTCCATATAGGCGAGTACGTAGAAGGAGTTCTGTTTCACCAGCGCCACGGCGGTTGAGCCACGGGTAATAAACTCCCCGGCATAGACGTTAAGGTTGGTCACCCAGCCATCAGACGGTGCGCGGATCACGGTACGCTCCAGATCGAGCTTCGCCAGATCGCGCGTTGCTTGTGCTTTCGCCAGCTGGTGCAGCACGGTTTGCAGCACGTTGTTGGACTGATCAATCTCTTCACGGGACATAGCCTGAACACCAAGCTGGTTACGACGGCCAGCTTCTCGGCGTTTCTCCGCAGCCAGCGCCTGGTAATAGGCCACGTCCGCTTCCGCCTCTTCCAGTGCTTTCTGGTAACGAGGCTGGTCGATGGTGAACAGAACCTGATCTTTTTTCACCAGTTGGTTATCGTGTACGTTGACCGCCGTGATGAGACCGGCCACGTCAGGGGCGATCGCCACCACATCGGCGCTGAAGCGTGCATCACGCGTCCACGGTGATTCGGTGTAATAGACCCAGGCGCGGAAAATAGCGATGAAGGCGAGGATAACCAGCGCCATGGTGATGGCAGTGCGGGAGATTTTTCTTGTTAGCGTTTTCACATCAACCTCAGACAAACATGCGCGATATCAGGTAGAACAGGCAGCAATACAGCGCGGTATTGAACAATGCAGGGTGCCAGACGAAATCGTAGATCCCGGTAGGGACCAGCACCTTGCGCACCAGCCAGAAGATCGCCAGTGATAAAAGAAGCTCGAAAAATATCGGTGGGAAGGACAAACCGAACACCACGATAACGGGAAACAGACTCATGTTGACCTTGATTAGAGAGAGTGCAGGCTTCAGAATTTTTTAGCGCACGCCATCGCAGGAGAGCAAGAAACGCCGGGCGAGAATGGCGCAGCCGTTATGTAATAAATAATATATTAACGTAACTGTTATGCTGTTATCTATAATATGTGATCTAAATCACTTTTAAGCCAGAGTGAACAATGGAACGTTTAAAACGCATGTCAGTCTTCGCCAAAGTGGTTGAACTGGGCTCCTTTACCGCCGCTGCACGCCAGCTTCAGATGAGCGTCTCATCCATCAGCCAGACGGTGTCTAAACTGGAAGATGAGCTTCAGGTCAAGCTGCTCAACCGCAGCACCCGCAGCATTGGGCTGACGGAAGCGGGCAAAATTTACTATCAGGGCTGTCGCCGTATGCTGCTTGAAGTGCAGGATGTTCACGAACAGCTCTACGCCTTCAACAACACTCCCATCGGCACGCTGCGCATCGGGTGTTCTTCAACTATGGCACAAAATGTTCTCGCTGCCATGACGGCGGATATGCTGAAAGAGTATCCCGGGCTTACCGTTAATCTGGTGACGGGTATCCCGGCGCCGGATCTGATAGCCGACGGTCTGGACGTGGTGATCCGCGTCGGCGCGCTGCAGGATTCCAGCCTGTTCTCGCGTCGGCTGGGCAGCATGCCGATGGTCGTCTGCGCTTCGAAGAGCTATCTGGCCCAGTACGGTGTGCCGGAGAAACCCGCCGACCTCACCAACCACTCGTGGCTGGAGTACAGCGTGCGGCCCGACAATGAATTTGAGCTGATTGCCCCGGAGGGGATCTCCACCCGACTGCTGCCGGAAGGACGGTTTGTCACCAACGATCCGATGACCATTTCGCGCTGGCTGGTAGCCGGCGCCGGGATCGCCTACGTGCCGCTGATGTGGGTGATCAACGAGATCAACAGCGGCGTGCTGGAGATCCTCTTCCCGCGCTACCAGTCCGATCCGCGTCCGGTGTACGCCCTGTATACCGAAAAAGACAAGCTTCCGCTGAAAGTCCAGGTATGTATTAACTATCTGACCGAGTATTTTGTGGACGTGGCGGAGCTGTTTCAGGGGATGCGGGGAAGAAGAAAGGAATAATCCATTTATTTCTGAACGCATAGAGGCAATGAATATTCCCAGGATGAATCTCTTGTTGATTCAGGAATATTCCTTCGCCACTATCAGGAATAGAGAATTGACACTGCCGCTACCAGCCCATTACTTTATATGCAGTCTGCTCGTCAGACTGTTATTAATTTGTTGCTGATATGAATAATAAAATGTATTCCGCAGGATGACGTTAAACAAGGAAAAGAAATGAATCTATTTGAACAAACATCGCCTTCACGCAGGCGCTATGGACTCGCCGCGTTCATCGGTTTAATTGCAGGGATTGTCTCCGCGTTTGTTAAATGGGGAGCCGAAGTACCGCTTCCGCCACGCAGTCCCTCCGACTTATTCACCGGTGCATGTGGACCCGAGCAATTAATAAGAGCCGCAAGCCAGATTGACTGTTCCCGCAATTTTTTAAACCCTCCCTATGTATTTTTACGCGACTGGCTGGGCGTTGTTGATCCTAACGCGGCAGTTTATACATTTGCCGGGCATATATTTAACTGGGTTGGCGTGACGCATATTATTTTCTCAATCGTCTTCGCTGTTGGCTATTGTGTCGTGGCTGAAGTCTTCCCGAAAATTAAACTCTGGCAGGGTTTGCTGGCGGGTGCGTTAGCTCAGCTCTTTGTGCATATGATCTCCTTCCCGCTGATGGGGCTGACGCCGCCGCTGTTTGAGCTGCCGTGGTATGAACACGTTTCAGAGATCGTAGGCCATCTGGTCTGGTTCTGGTCGATCGAAATTATTCGTCGTGACTTGCGTAACCGCATCACACACGAGCCGGATCCGGAGATCCCGCTGGGTAACTTACGTTAAAAAAAAGGCGCTACATCAGTAGCGCCATTTTTTTTATGCCGCTTCAGGTCAGGCAGTGCCGCCTACCGTCAGGTTGTCCACTTTCAGCGTTGGCTGGCCCACGCCCACCGGCAGGCTCTGGCCCTCTTTACCGCAGACGCCCACGCCGTTATCCAGCTTCAGATCGTTACCGACCATCGAGATCTGCTGCATGGCTTCAATACCGGAGCCAATTAGCGTCGCACCTTTCACCGCTTTGGTCACTTTGCCCTTCTCAATCAGGTACGCTTCTGAGGTAGAGAAGACAAACTTACCGGAGGTGATGTCCACCTGGCCACCGCCAAAGTTTGGCGCAAAGATACCGTAATCAACGGATTCGATAATCTCCTGCGGCGTGGATTTGCCCGGCAGCATATACGTGTTGGTCATGCGCGGCATCGGCAGGTGCGCGTAAGATTCGCGACGTCCGTTGCCCGTCGGCGCGACGCCCATCAGGCGCGCGTTGAGTTTGTCCTGCATGTAGCCTTTCAGCACGCCGTTTTCAATCAGCACATTGTACTGACCTGGTGTACCTTCATCGTCGATAGCCACCGAGCCACGACGATCAAGCATGGTGCCGTCATCCACCACGGTGCACAGCTCAGAGGAGACGAGTTGCCCGATCTGACCGCTGAACACGGACGTCCCGCGACGGTTAAAATCGCCTTCCAGACCGTGGCCCACCGCCTCGTGCAGTAACACACCCGGCCAGCCGGCACCCAGCACCACCGGGAATGACCCCGCCGGTGCCGCGACGGCATTCAGATTCACCAGCGCCATACGCACGGCTTCTTTTGCCCACGCGTCAGCGCGCGCTTCACCGTCAACGTCGCCCAGGAACCAGTCATAGCCAAAACGACCGCCGCCACCGCTTGAGCCGCGCTCGCGTTTGCCGTCCTCATCGACCTGCACGCTGATGGAGAGACGCACCAGCGGACGGACATCAGCCGCCAGGGTGCCGTCCGTTGCCGCCACCAGAATCAGTTCATACACACCGCTCAGGCTGGCTGAGACTTCCTGCACGCGTTTGTCCGCCGCGCGGGCGACTTTGTCCACGCGACGCAGGATATCCAGCTTCTCTTCACGGCTCATGCTCTGCAGCGGATCGATGCTGGTATAGAGCGCAGAGTGCTGCACTTCTCCCAGCGTTTTCACACGTCCATCACCGGTATCACGCACAATGGTGCGCGCCGCCTGCGCGCTCTGCTCAAGTGCGGCGAGGCTAATCTGATCCGCATAGGCAAAACCGGTTTTCTCGCCGCTGACGGCGCGGACGCCGACGCCCTGGTCAATGTTGTAAGAGCCATCTTTGATGATGCTGTCTTCTAAAACCCAGGATTCGTGATAGCTCGACTGGAAATAAAGGTCGCCGTAGTCGAGACGGCGTTCGGTCAGTTGACCAAGAATGGAGAACAGGTCCTGATGGCTCAGGCCGTTCGCTGCGAGCAAATGTTCACTTACCAGGTTCAGACTCATCGTATTGCTACTCGTTCGTTGCCGCCCGTGGCGGTATAAAGATCGTATTTATTGAGAGTGAGGCAATTACCTGCCCACGTCAAATCATTGCTGTGCATCTTTGCGCGGCTGGCGCAGCACCTCGTTAATCTGCGGTTTATCGATCGGACCGGTAATGCGGTAGCGCAGAATGGAGACCTTGCTCCACAGCGGCCCCAGCACTTTGCTGGCGGCAAACACCGCCGCACCGACAATCGGGTTCACCACAAAGGCCGCCGCAACGCCCACGCTCGCGGAAATTTCCGGTGCCACCACGGCTTCCATATCCAGCTCGCGGCGCACGAGGTTAACGGAGCCTTTCATGGCAATGTCCGCTTCCAGGCCATCCACCAGCGTATCGTCCGTATGCAGAACGCCGTCCTTGATCCACGCCGTACTGCGGATGGAATCATAGTAGAACCCTTCGCTGAAGGTATCGCTGAAATCGAAGCGCAGCTTGCGCAGCAGCGCATCAAAGCTGAGGAGGCGCAGGATCTGGCCGGCGCGCCCCGTGCTCACGTCGGCGATCTCACCTTTGCCGAAGTGGGTTTTCAGAATGCCGTTCAGCGAGGCTTCATCCGGCTTCCACGGTGCGTCGCGCCAGTGAAGATCGTAATTAACGTCAAATGATGAACCGCGCAGCGGCGTGCTGATGCCAAAGAAATTGGCTGCTGCATCCAGTTTGTTGCCTTTAATGTCGCCCTTGAGGGACGTCCGCTGCTCGCCCGGATTATTCACCCATTCCCCGCCCGCCGTCATGCGGCCAAAGCCGGTATCAACCAGGCCGCCCGAGAGCGTAAGCGTGTTTCCCTGGATGGCAAAATCACCGTCGATGCGGCCATATTTCTGCCCCCACAGCCAGCACTCTGCACAGCGCAGCTGGAGATCGGGCCAGCCGCTAAAATCGACGCGGGAGATTTGACTCAGCGGCGACGTCGCAGCCGGTTTGTCTTTCCCGCTCGCGGCGCTTGCCGGGTTGTAGTAGAGGTAGCGGATCGCCGCCTGCCACGGCGCGTGATTGCGCATGGTCAGCGTACCGTTGATCTCTCTGCCCTGGGCTTCCACCTTCGTACCGTTAGCGCCAGGCTGTGAGACGATGCTCAGGTTGTTCCACTGCTGCCCGCCGAGCATCAGCGACGGCGTGCGTATGGTAATGGCTTGCGGGAACTGGGCGGTTTCATCGACGTTTTGCCCAACGCCTTTCTGGAACAGCGCCAGCCACTCTGCACCGTCCATCGGCGGAAGATTCAGCTCAATGCCCGCCTGCTCCGGTAGCGGTGGCGTGGAGCGGCTATCCGTCGTCCAGATGGCTTTGTCGAGGGTGAGCTTGCGGTTAAGCAACCAGCGGCTGTTGAAGTGGTTCGTCCCGCCCGCGCTGCCGGTCAGCGCGAAGCTGTTCAGGTTGCCATCCACGTTCAGCTTCACCGGCAGCGGCTGTCCGGCCTGTTTATCCAGCGGCGCAGGCAGCTGGCTGTGAAGGTTTTTCAGATCGCCCGTGATGTCGACCTTGTACTGGGCACCCGCGTGATAAGGCAGGTCTATTGCCACTTTACCTTTCCAGGCGACCGCGCCCTCCACGGACGCCTCAATCGGTTTCGGCAGGACGTCCATTCGCGCTGGCTGCCAGTTGCCGTCCAGATTGACGGCCACCTGATACGCCTTTTCACCCTCTGTGGTCGTGAAGTCAATATTCACGGGCTGATTAAACCAGCTGGCGGTAAGCGGTTCGCTCTTCAGGTTGCCGTTCTCAAAGCTGAACTGCCCGCTGAGATTTTTCAGGGTGCTCTCAAGGGGTTTGATGTACAGACTGTTGTTCTTCAGACGGACGTCGCCTTTCGCGGTGGTCATCTCACCGTCCAGCGGGATATCAAGATGTAAGCGAGCATTCACATCACCATCAAGCTGGAGCTGCTGAAGCGTCGCGGCCAGCGACTCTTTGAGAGGGGTCTCCTCAAAGTACGGTCCCACCGCCTTGCCGGGACCGTTGATGTCGGCATCAATCAGCAGCTTCTCTTTTGAGTAGTCCGGAATGTTGGCCGTCAGGTTGCTGGCCGTCACGCCCCCCAGCGCCACGCTGTCGGACTTCATCCACAGGCCGTCATTGAGGAAATTAAGTTCGATATCCAGGTTTTTCAGCGCGGGCCAGCCCGGCTGGAACGCGAAGGTGGCGTCATGCAGCGGCACCAGAACCTGGAACTGACCTTCATTATGTTTGTACGGGAACAGATGGGGATTACCGCCGTAAACCAGCGTCGCATTATCCGCCTGACCGCCCTGAATCGCACCGCTCAGATAGTCTACCAGCGCTTTCCCCATCAGGTTTTCCGGGAAATAGCGCCAGGCCTGGGAGCCGTCATCGGTACGGATCCCGGCCAGAATCCCCAGCCACGGCTCATCCCCTTCAGGCTGCAAATAGCGGAAATCGCCACGCGCATGCACCGCTTTCGCTTTGACGTCGATATGCCGGCCATCGAGCTGGAAACCCTTGTCGTTACGGAGCCAGTTAAGCACTGCGTTGCCCTGTTCGATTTCCAGCGGCGCGCGGAAGACCGTCTCGTAAGGCATTTTGGCGTCGTGCATATCAACCGTCAGCCTGCCGTTCTCCACGCTGCCTTCCAGCTTGCCACTAAAGTGCTCCGCACCCGGCAACAGCTTCCACTGCTTCCAGGCAAGATCTTTCCATGTCGCCTGGAAACGGGTTTTTTCCGTCGCCTGAAGCGGGATATCCAGCGCCAGAGAATCAATCTTTCCGCTCGGCTGCGTAGCCAGCCAGATCTCGCCCAGGTCAGGAGAGAGCTTTGCCGCCATCGAGCGCAGCCCTTCAATAGCGGCCAAATCCAGGTTACTGGCACGGATGCGCAGCTCGTCGCTGCGTTTACTGGCCGTGCCGCCAACGTCCTGCTCCGGCATCCAGGCCAGCGTCAGCGCACCGCGCGGCCACGGCTTGCCGTCCATCGTGATGCGCGTATCGGGAATGGCAAACTGCCAGCCCTCTTTCTCCTGCGTCACGTGCGCGGTGAGGTTATCGACGGAAAGCTGATGCTGCTGGTTTTCACCTTTCCAGCTCGCGCCTCCCTGCTTGAGCCAGATATCGCCGCTGGCAAATTCGCCTTTCGTCAGGGTCAACCAGCCTTCAAGACTGAAGCGGGCCGTTTCCAGCTGCATATTTTGCTGGAGCCAGTCGCCCAGCCACGGCTTGACGTCCACATCGTCGGCCTGCAGCCAGACTTTGCCGTTATTTAACAGGCCGTCATCGTCGCGCAGATCCATACGCACCTGCATCACGCCGTGCTGGCCGTTCAGGCTTGAGAGATTGACCTGCCCCTCGGCGCGGTGCCGATCCTTACCGTTGAGCCAGGTCAGCTGCGGGATCGCCAGCTCGGCGCGCTGGCCGGAAAGGGTAATAAAGCTCACTTCGCTGTCGCGCAGATCGAAATGATCGAACTGGCGGAGGAAAAGATCGCTGAAGCGGTTGGCTTCAAGACCCTGACCGCTATCGCCGCCAGACAGCGGCGTATTGGTCAGGAACTGGAGCTGATAAAAAGTGAGATCGCGAAACTGCCAGCGCAGATGCAGCAGGCTTTGCCAGACGTCCAGCGCCAGGGTCACGCGTTTGATTTTCAGGTAGCCGCCATCTTTCAGGCTGGCGTTGATATCCCGGACATCGAGCGTCGGGCCAAAATTCTGCCAGCTAGCGCTGACCTGGCTGACGTTCACCGGCACGCCGGTGGTGGATTCGATTTTCGCCAGCAGCTGCGGACGCCAGCTGTCCAGATGCGGTAAAACGAGGCGTAGCCCGCTCACGAGCAACGCGACAATCACGACCAGCGTTGCCCCTGTAAGCAATAAAATCCCCGGCAATCGCCTCACGCATCTCTCCTTGTCAGCATTCGTCACGCAGCGTACTGCGCTTACATCATCACGACGTCAAACTGCTCCTGGTTATAGAGCGGTTCAATTTGTACTTTTACCTGTTTGCCGACAAAGATTTCCACTTCCGCCAGCGCGTGTGACTCTTCGCCTTTCAGCGCTTCAGCCACCGCAGGGGAAGCATAGACCAGAAAACGGTCGGAGTCGTAGGCATGATGCACACGCACAATTTCACGCATGATCTCGTAACAGACGGTCTCAACCGTCTTTACCGTTCCGCGTCCATGGCAGGTTGGGCATTCATTACACAGCACATGCTCCACGCTCTCGCGGGTACGCTTACGCGTCATTTCCACCAGCCCCAGCTGTGAGAAGCCGTTGATGCTGGTTTTCACACGATCTTTACTCAGGGCCTGCTCAAGCGAGTGCAGCACGCGGCGACGATGGTCTTCATTACTCATATCGATGAAGTCGATGATGATAATGCCGCCCAGATTGCGCAGACGAAGCTGGCGCGCAATCGCCTGCGTCGCTTCAATATTGGTGTTGAAAATGGTGTCATCCAGGTTACGATGGCCGACGAACGCACCGGTGTTGATATCGACGGTCGTCATCGCTTCGGTCTGATCGATGATCAAATAGCCGCCGGACTTCAGCTCAACCTTACGCTCCAGGGCACGCTGGATCTCGTTTTCGACATCATAGAGATCGAAGATCGGCTGACGCCCGGTGTAGTGCTCCAGCAGGCCTGGCATCTCCGGGATATATTCGGCGGTAAACTCCAGCAACGCTTCATACGTCAGGCGAGAGTCCACGCGGATGCGGTCGAGCTGCGCGTCGGCAAAGTCACGCAGAACGCGCTGCGCCAGCGCCAGCTCACCATAGAGCTGATAGCGGGTCTGGTTGCGTTTTTTACGCTCCATCACTTTTGTCCAGACGCGCTTCAGGTAAGCCGCATCCGACGCCAGGTCTTCCTCGCTGATCCCCTCCGCGGCGGTACGGATGATAAATCCGCCCTGTTCATCGCAGTAGGCGCTGACCACTTTTTTCAGACGCTCGCGCTCGCTTTCGCTCTCAATACGCTGTGAGACGCCCACATGCGACGCGCCGGGCATAAAGACCAGATAGCGGGAAGGTAAGGTGATATCGGTGGTCAGACGGGCGCCTTTGGTGCCGAGGGGATCTTTCACCACCTGCACCATCAGATCCTGTCCCTGACGCACCAGCTCAGAAATGTCGCGCACGGCAAACTGCTTTTGCTCTTCGCCCGCGACGCACTCGGTGTGCGGCATGATATCGGAGGCATGTAAAAATGCCGCCTTATCGAGTCCAATATCTACAAAAGCCGCCTGCATACCCGGTAGTACACGACTGACACGACCTTTGTAGATATTGCCTACTATTCCGCGCCGCGCTTCACGCTCAATATGAATTTCCTGAAGAATGCCACCATCAATATAGGCCACACGGGTTTCCGATGGCGTTACGTTTACCAACAATTCAGCCGTCATAATTATCCCTTCCCTCACGCAGTGAGTTAAAATTGCTCAGCAACTCATACGTTTCCACCAGCGGTAAGCCGACTACGGCGTGATAGCTGCCATGAATCTTCCTGACAAAACAGCCACCCAGCCCCTGAATACCGTATGCACCTGCTTTATCCATCGGTTCACCGCTGGCAATATAAGCGGCGATGTCGTCGTCGGTAAGTACTCTGAAGGTCACTTCCGTCACCACCAGGCAGTCCAGCACGTGCTGGCGATCGGCCAGCGCGACGGCCGTCATCACCTGATGCGTTTGTCCGGACAGCTTGCGCAGCATGCGCGCTGCATGATCGGCGTCGTGCGGTTTCTCCAGCACTTCACCGTTCAGGATAACGATGGTATCTGCCCCCAGCACAGGGAGATCGCGTGGCACACTGGCCACGCCCGCCTGCGCTTTCTCCCGCGCCAGACGTGACACGTACTGTTGAGCACTTTCACCCTCAGCACGTTGTTCTTCAATGCCGGTCACGATGCGTTCAAAAGAGACCCCTAGCTGCGTCAGGAGTTCCTGACGGCGCGGGGAGCCGGAAGCGAGATACAAAGACGTCATAGAAACCTTTTATTGCACAGCAAACTGCTGGCGAACCTTACGCATCAGCAGGAACAGCCATGGCCAGAGCACACCGTTTACTACACTACTCCAGAACACTTCCGGTCGGAAAGAGACGTTGATCACTAAAAACTCTGCCCAGAAAACAACGATATCCGCAGCGAGCGACAACAACATCACAACCAGGGCCTGTTGCCAGAGCGCAAGGTTACGGAAGAGCTGAAATTTGAGTGCGACGAGGTACGCAATAATGCTCATGGACAAGGCGCGTACGCCAAGCGTTGAGCCGCTAATGAGATCCAGTATGGCACCCATCACAAAACCTGTGCCGACATTTACGCGATGCGGCAGGGCAAGGATCCAGTAGAGCAAAATGAGCAATACCCAGTTTGGCCGGAAAACGAGAATGTCATCCGGCCAGGGCATCACTTGCAGCAACAGTGCAATGAGAAACGAGAGCCAGATGACCCAGCGTCCCTGGCTACGATAGCTTGCCACTACTGCCCTCCCGAAGAGAGTTTAGGCGGTGGCGGCGCATCCGGCAGCGGCTGCGTTAACCCGGTTGCCGGCGCCGGGACTGGCGCAGGCGGCCCCATGGAGTCCGCAGGCGGGAGAACCTGCGGCATCATCTGCATCAGACGTTCATTTGCCACACGATGCACCTCTTCAGGCGTCATCGGGTTAGCCCCGTTACGATCGGCGCCCCACAGCAGCAGCAGATAGCGCAGACGCTGCAAACCGGCGGTTGGACGCGCCTGAATCACGGTGTAGGCTCGCTGCGTATCCAGCTTCACCGAAGAGACCACCGCAACCGGATAACCTTCAGGGAAGCGGCCACCCAGACCGGAGGTCACCAGCACGTCGCCCACGCGGATATCCGTATTGGCCGGCAGGTGTTCCAGCTGCAGGTCATCCGTACAGCCGTTCCCGGCCGCAATCACGCGGATGTCGTTGCGCAGCACCTGGATCGGCAGCGCATGCGTGGCATCACAAATCAGCAGCACGCGGCTGGTCAGTTTGGCCACGGCAACCACCTGGCCCACGACGCCTTTATCACTGATAACAGGCTGACCTTCATACACCCCGTTCACGCTCCCTTTGTCGATCACAACCTGATCGCTGTAAGGGTCGTTCACGGTGGAGATCACCTGAGTGACCATTTTCTGCTCATCCTGACGCAGCGGCGAGCCGAGCAGTTCACGCAGACGCGCATTTTCCTGCTTGTATTGCCCCAGCATTAGCAGTTCGCTGTTTTTCAGCAACAGTTCCTGACGTAATGCCCGGTTTTCGAGTTCGAGTTGGTCACGTGAAGACAGCGTTTGAGAAACGGAGTCGAGCAGTTCACGGGGACCATTGGATATAAAGTAGAAAGGACTGACGGCGGTATCCATGTACGTTCGGATCTGGCTGAACGTACCGAGGCGGCTATCGGCAATAATGACCCCAAGCGCAACCAGAACCGCCAGAATGAGGCGAAACTGTAGCGATGGGCCACGGCTAAAAATTGGCTTCATAGGCTATGCGTATTCTCGCGTCAGAGAGAAAGGGTAGCAAATTGCTACCCTCTCAAACTCGACTACTCTTCGCTGAACAAATCGCCGCCGTGCATGTCGATCATTTCCAGCGCCTTGCCACCACCACGGGCGACGCAAGTCAGTGGATCTTCTGCAACTACGACAGGAATACCTGTCTCTTCCATTAACAGGCGGTCGAGGTTACGCAGCAGCGCACCACCACCGGTCAGAACCATACCGCGCTCGGAGATATCGGACGCCAGCTCTGGTGGGCACTGTTCCAGCGCGACCATTACCGCGCTCACGATACCCGTCAGTGGTTCCTGCAGTGCTTCCAGAATTTCGTTGGAGTTCAGGGTGAAACCGCGTGGCACACCTTCAGCCAGGTTACGGCCACGCACTTCGATCTCACGCACTTCATCGCCCGGATACGCAGAGCCGATTTCGTGTTTGATACGCTCTGCGGTGGCTTCACCGATCAGAGAGCCGTAGTTACGGCGTACATAATTAATGATGGCTTCGTCGAAGCGGTCACCACCGATACGTACGGAAGAGGAGTACACCACGCCGTTCAGAGAGATAACGGCCACTTCAGTGGTACCACCACCGATATCCACCACCATGGAACCGGTCGCTTCAGACACAGGCAGACCTGCACCGATTGCCGCCGCCATTGGCTCTTCAATCAGGAACACTTCACGCGCACCTGCACCCTGGGCAGATTCACGAATTGCGCGACGCTCTACCTGGGTTGCGCCAACCGGCACACACACCAGAACACGCGGGCTTGGACGCATGAAGCTGTTGCTGTGAACCTGCTTGATGAAGTGCTGAAGCATTTTTTCAGTCACGAAGAAGTCGGCGATAACGCCGTCTTTCATTGGGCGAATAGCGGCGATGTTGCCAGGGGTACGACCCAGCATCTGCTTCGCGTCATGACCCACAGCGGCCACGCTTTTCGGCGAGCCTGCACGATCCTGACGAATGGCCACAACGGAAGGCTCATTCAATACGATGCCTTGTCCTTTTACATAAATAAGGGTATTCGCAGTACCCAGGTCAATGGACAGGTCATTGGAAAACATGCCACGAAATTTTTTCAACATACTAAGGGATAATCCTGAAAGCTGGGGCGGAAAACAAAATCCGCTTACTTTACCAACCACACGCAGCAGCGACAAGGCGCAAAAATCATCTGCAACGGTGAAAATTTGTGCAGTACGTTTCCTGATGTTACAAAATCATCCCCTGACTCCCTCAGGGCTGAGTAAACAGTAGCGTTCCCCACTGACGTTTGTAACCCGTTAAGGTCGTTCACTGGCTTTTTGCTCGACATACTCAAAGCTACAGGCGCGATATTCTACGTGAAAACAGCGTAAACGGCAGGTCAAACAGAGTATCTTTGCAAATATTTTTTCACGTTGGTGTCAAGCGGTTGAGAGGCAGCAAAAAAATCCCCCTGACCACCCATGACACCGCGCTCTGTTAACATCTGCCATTCCCCTCTGGAGCGCACGCCCGTAGCAAATACTTGTGTTCGCGTTCCCTTGCATGCTTCTACCAGACTCTGTACCAGCAGCTGGTTTTCCGTACGCTTCTCAATATTCCTTACCAGCCCTGGATGTAGCTTTAATAACTCCACATCCAGCGCCTTAATCCAGTCGGTACTGACCAGCGTTAAACCTGCCTGCGTCACCGCGACACGCGCACCGAGCGCATTGATCAAACGTACCACCGGACGTAACCGGCTGATGTGTTGACCTACATCGGCCTCAGCAAGTTCAAAAATAATGTGTTTGCGTTGCGATTTTTCGCATTGCATTAATGTATCACGTAGCCAGCGCTGAAAACGTGGGCGTATTAACGACTCCACGGTGACCTGCAGCGCCAGGCTCTCTTCCGGCCAGAAAGATAAAAACGGAATTAACCGGGTAATTTGCTGGCGGTCATACTCTTCGGACAGACCAAATTGCAGTACCATCGGCAGATATTCCGCAGAAATAACCTCTTCCGTACCGTCAAAAATACGACACATCAGTTCACGGTGATGAACGTTGCCGTTTTTCATGACCGCGGGTTTTTGATAAATACGCGGTCCGCCGCGGCTCAGCATTTGCTCAATCAAAGTACGCCAGCGCACGTTGCCGCGCCCTTTTTCCGGCAGGGAGTCATCATACACCGCCCATCCGTTCGCGCCCTGCAACACGGCGTTGCGGGTGGCCGCTTCCGCATGTTCCATCACCTGTTCTGTCGATTGCCCGCCACGCCAGGCGCAGATCCCCATGTGGACCATATCGTCCCTGTCGAGCATTTTGCTCTGCGGCAGCGCATCCACCGCCTTCAGCAGCTGGCTGGCGATGCTTTCCGACTCTTTCAGCGTTCGGTGCGGCAGCAACACGGCAAAGTCGCTGCGGTGATAGCGGGCCAGCAGCGCACCCGGGTAGCGCATAATAAAGGTGGAGAGCAGGTTGATCAGCGTAAAGAGATTTTCTTCCGCGGCCCGCTGTCCCCAGGTATCGCGCAGGAGATCAAAGTCAGGCAGGCGAATCATCATCACCACCCCGTGCGTCCCCACTTTTTCCGAATCGTCGAGCAGCGTGGCGAGTTGATTATCAAAGAAGAGGCGGTTGTTCAGGCCAGTTTTATTATCCTGGGCGGCATAGGAGCGGATCAGCGAATCCATACGGCTGCGCTGGTCGCTGGCAAACTGGATTTCCGAGAGCAGCGTATCCAGCGCACTGCTGGCGCGTGACGGCCATTCGTGGACGGAACCACGCACCTGCGGGCCGCGCTCACCGTTAAGGATCCGCACGGAGCGCATCTCCAGCAGCTCCTGTCCGGAGAGCTGGCGGCGCAGCCAGCGGACCGCGAGAAAGATCAGCAGGACGATAAACGCCACCGCCACGGTGAGCGGCGCGGTGGTCATCATGGAACGGAAATAGCTGGCCATCGGATCGAGGTAGACCATGTGGATGGTCATCCCCGGATTTTTCAGGGAATGCACCGTCACTTCCCGGTACTGGCTCACCACGCCCGCAGGCCGATAACCTCCCGGCCGTTCATGGCGTAACACACGATGCTTTCCCTGCTGAATGTCGATTTGAACAATATCAACAGGTACCATCAACTCATCGAGCTCACGGGTGAGCGCCGGTAGCGGCGTCGTCAGCAGACGCGTATCAATCACCGACGCGACGGACTGCACCCGGTTGACCAGTTTGTCCTGAATGGCGTTGTAAAAGCTCAGAGAGCAGCCCAGAAGGGTGACAAAAATGGTAAGCCCCGTCAGCAAAGTGATAAAAGCTGAGAACTTCGTCGTTAATCGCATCCTTGAGATTACTCCGTGGGTTGATGGGGTAGCGAGTAAGCGCTAACTTGCATTTCGAATGCGGCATACTACCAAATCGGGTGTATCTGGCAATTTATTGCGTTAAATCGGCACTGCGTTTCCCTGAGCGAGTATAGTCTTCAGAAATTATTTTCCAATCATATGAGTCGAGAGGACCCCGTATGCAGGCTTTGATCTTAGAACAGCAGGACGGCAAAACGCTTGCCTCAGTGCAGGCGGTAGAAGAGAGTCGCCTGCCGGAAGGCGAAGTAACCGTCGACATCGACTGGTCCAGTTTAAATTATAAAGATGCGCTGGCGATTACCGGAAAGGGTAAAATCATCCGAAATTTCCCTATGGTGCCAGGTATTGATTTTGCGGGCCGAGTTCATACCAGCGAGGATCCGCGCTTCCACCCGGGCCAGCAGGTGCTACTCACCGGCTGGGGCGTAGGTGAAAATCACTGGGGCGGGCTGGCCACGCAGGCGCGCGTGAAGGGCGACTGGCTGGTACCGATGCCGAAAGGCATGGATGGCCGCAAAGCGATGATCGTCGGCACGGCAGGCTTTACCGCGATGCTGTGCGTGATGGCGCTGGAAGAGGCGGGTATCCGCCCTGAATCGGGCGAAATTGTCGTCACCGGTGCCAGCGGGGGCGTGGGGAGCACGGCAGTGACGCTACTGCATAAACTGGGCTATCAGGTCGCGGCGGTTTCCGGTCGTGAAAGCACCCACGATTACCTGCGCCAGCTCGGTGCCAACCGCATTCTCAGCCGTGACGAATTCGCTGAAACCCGTCCGCTGGAAAAACAGGTCTGGGCAGGCGCGGTAGATACCGTCGGTGATAAGGTGCTGGCAAAAGTCCTGGCGCAGATGAACTACGGCGGCTGCGTGGCTGCCTGCGGACTGGCGGGCGGATTTGCCCTGCCCACCACCGTGATGCCATTTATTTTGCGTAACGTCCGCCTGCAGGGTGTGGATTCCGTGATGACCCCAGCGGCTCGCCGTGCGCAGGCATGGGAACGTCTGGTACGCGACCTGCCGGAATCCTTCTACACCCGGAGCGCCACGGAGATTACGCTCAGCCAGGCACCGGACTATGCCAGTAAGATCATGGATAACCAGTTCCACGGTCGCGCGCTGGTGAAAATCGCCTAATCTTCAAATTTTCGTGACATATTCGCGCGAATCCCTCTCCTCCGTCATGCTTAGGAAAACGTATGACGGAGGATGCCATGAAAAACCGAAAACTGACGGAAGCCGACGTAACGTCTGAGTCTGTCTTTATGTTACAGCGCCGCCAGATCCTGAAAATGCTTGGCATCAGCGCCACCGCGCTCTCGCTCTCGCCGGCAGCACACGCCGACCTGCTCGACTGGTTTAAAGGCAACGATCGGCCGAAGGCCCCTTCCGGCGCCCCGCTCACCTTTACGAAACCCGCCCAATGGCAGAACAAACTCGCGCTTACGCCAGAAGATAAAGTCACCGGCTACAACAACTTCTACGAATTTGGTCTCGACAAGGCCGATCCTGCCGCCAACGCCGGTAGCCTCAAAACCGATCCGTGGACGCTGAAGATTGAGGGCGAAGTGGCGAAACCTTTGACGCTGGATCATCACGATCTGACCACCCGTTTCCCGCTCGAAGAGCGTATCTACCGTATGCGCTGTGTGGAAGCCTGGTCGATGGTGGTGCCCTGGATTGGCTTCCCGCTGCATAAATTACTGGCGATGGTTGAGCCCACCAGCAACGCAAAATATGTCGCCTTCCAGACGCGCTATGCGCCGGACGAGATGCCTGGACAAAAAGACCGGTTTATTGGCGGCGGGCTTGAGTATCCGTATGTGGAAGGGTTACGCCTCGATGAGGCGATGCACCCGCTTACCCTGCTGACCGTCGGCGTTTACGGTAAGGCGCTTCCGCCGCAGAACGGTGCCCCCATTCGTTTAACCGTACCGTGGAAATACGGTTTCAAAGGAATTAAGTCCATCGTCAGCATTAAGCTCACCCGCGAGCGCCCGCCAACCACCTGGAATCTGGCGGCCCCGGACGAATACGGTTTCTTCGCCAACGTGAACCCGCATGTGGATCACCCGCGCTGGTCGCAGGCGACCGAGCGGTTTATCGGTTCCGGCGGTGCGCTGGACGTAAAGCGTCAGCCCACGCTGCTGTTTAACGGTTATGCGGATGAAGTGGCCTCGCTGTACCGTGGCCTCAATTTACGGGAGAACTTCTGAGTGCGTTTAACGGCAAAACAGATTACCTGGCTGAAAGTGCTTCTGCATCTGGCCGGGCTGCTTCCTTTTATATGGCTGTTCTGGGCCGCCAGCCAGGGGCTCTTTAGCGCCGATCCGGCCAAGGATATCCAGCATTTTACCGGTCGGATGGCTCTGAAATTTTTGCTGGCCACCTTGCTCGTCTCGCCGCTGGCGCGCTACGCTAAACAGCCACTATTGATACGCACCCGTCGGCTGTTAGGGCTATGGTGTTTTGCCTGGGCGACGCTGCATCTCACCAGCTATGCCCTGCTGGAGCTGGGAATTAACAATCTGGCACTGCTTAGCCGCGAACTGGTGACACGCCCTTATCTGACGCTGGGTATTGTGAGCTGGGTGATTTTACTGGCGTTAGCGCTGACCTCCACACAATATGCACAGCGAAAACTGGGCAGGCGCTGGCAGCTCCTGCACAACTTCGTCTATCTTGTCGCGATCCTCGCTCCCATTCATTACCTGTGGTCGGTGAAGATCCTCTCCCCGCAGCCGGTCCTGTACGCACTGGCCGCCGTGGCGCTTTTAGCATGGCGTTACAAGAAGTTCCGCCAGTGGTTGCGATAGTGCGCGAAACTGTGCGTTTTCCCGCATATTCCCCGTCAACCGCAAATCTTTTTCGGATAGCGGTTGATAATCTTCCCTGATAAGACCAGTATTTAGCTGCTAAATGCTACGAAATCGTTATAATGTGCGACCTTGGTTCGCCTGACAGCGGTTTTAAGCCTCTGAAAAGGTGACATTTGCGTTTCGAAGGTATATTTTGTTTTTTACCCGAAAATCGCAGGAGATAGCGGCATAATGACTGATAAGTTCCATATCTTAGTTTTGAACGGACCGAACCTGAACATGCTCGGAACCCGTGAGCCAGAGAAGTACGGCACGCTGACATTGAGTGAAATTGTTAACCGTCTGGGAACGGAAGCAGCGTCACTGAATGTGGATTTGGATCATTTTCAGTCGAATGCGGAGTACGCAATCATCGACCGTATTCATCAGGCTAAAGACAATGTGGACTATATCCTGATCAATCCGGCCGCGTTTACGCACACCAGTGTTGCTATCCGCGACGCACTGCTCGCGGTGAGTATCCCGTTTATCGAGATCCACCTGAGTAACGTGCACGCCCGAGAGCCGTTCCGCCACCATTCGTATCTGTCAGATATCGCTGCTGGCGTTATCTGTGGACTGGGCGCAGACGGCTATTCATACGCTTTACAGACAGCGGTAAAACGCTTGTCACAATCACACTAAACAAGAGTACGGAACCCACTCATGGATATTCGTAAGATTAAAAAACTGATCGAGCTGGTTGAAGAATCAGGCATCTCCGAACTGGAAATTTCTGAAGGCGAAGAGTCTGTACGCATCAGCCGTGCAGCCCCAGCCGCTAGCTTCCCGGTAATGCAGCAGGCTTATGCTGCGCCAGTGCAGCAGCCTGCGCTCTCCGCAGCCGTTGCGCCAGCAGCAACTGAAGCCGCACCTGCCGCTGCAGCAGAAATCAGTGGTCACATCGTACGTTCCCCAATGGTTGGTACTTTCTACCGCACCCCGAGCCCGGACGCGAAGGCGTTCATCGAAGTGGGTCAGAAAGTCAACGTAGGCGATACCCTGTGCATCGTTGAAGCGATGAAAATGATGAACCAGATCGAAGCAGACAAATCAGGTACTGTAAAAGCGATTCTGGTCGAAAGTGGTCAGCCGGTTGAATTTGACGAGCCGCTGGTCGTCATCGAGTAACGAGGCGAACATGCTGGATAAAATTGTTATCGCCAACCGCGGCGAGATTGCTCTGCGTATTCTTCGTGCCTGTAAAGAACTGGGCATCAAGACCGTCGCGGTGCACTCAAGCGCGGATCGCGATTTAAAACACGTATTGCTGGCGGATGAGACGGTCTGTATTGGCCCGGCTCCGTCCGTAAAAAGCTATCTGAACATCCCGGCTATCATCAGCGCCGCTGAAATCACCGGCGCGGTGGCAATTCATCCGGGTTACGGCTTCCTCTCTGAGAACGCCAACTTTGCTGAGCAGGTTGAACGCTCTGGCTTCATCTTCATCGGTCCGAAAGCCGACACCATCCGCCTGATGGGCGACAAAGTGTCTGCAATCACCGCGATGAAAAAAGCCGGTGTGCCAACCGTACCAGGCTCTGACGGCCCTCTGACCGACGACATGGATGCTAACCGTGCTCATGCTAAACGCATTGGCTACCCGGTTATCATCAAGGCGTCCGGCGGCGGCGGCGGTCGCGGTATGCGCGTTGTGCGTAGCGATGCCGACCTGGCGCAGTCCATCTCCATGACCAAAGCTGAAGCGAAAGCCGCTTTCAGCAATGACATGGTATACATGGAAAAATACCTGGAAAACCCACGCCACATCGAAATTCAGGTGCTGGCTGACGGTCAGGGTAACGCGATCTATCTGGCAGAACGTGACTGCTCCATGCAGCGTCGTCACCAGAAAGTGGTCGAAGAAGCGCCAGCACCGGGTATTACCCCGGAACTGCGTCGCTACATCGGCGAGCGTTGCGCCAAAGCGTGTGTCGATATCGGCTATCGCGGGGCGGGTACCTTTGAGTTCCTGTTCGAAAACGGCGAGTTCTATTTCATCGAAATGAACACCCGTATTCAGGTTGAACACCCGGTTACCGAAATGATCACCGGCGTTGACCTGATCAAAGAACAGCTGCGTATCGCTGCAGGCCAGCCGCTCTCCATCAAGCAGGAAGAAGTTGTGGTGAAAGGCCATGCGATCGAGTGTCGTATCAACGCCGAAGACCCGAACACCTTCCTGCCAAGCCCGGGTAAAATCACGCGTTTCCACGCGCCGGGTGGTTTTGGTGTGCGCTGGGAGTCTCATATCTACGCCGGTTACACCGTACCGCCGTACTATGACTCAATGATCGGCAAGCTCATCTGCTACGGCGAAAACCGTGACGTGGCAATTGCCCGCATGAAGAACGCCCTGCAGGAGCTGATCATCGACGGTATCAAAACCAACGTTGATCTGCAGATGCGTATCATGAGCGACGAGCACTTCCAGAATGGTGGAACCAACATCCACTATCTCGAGAAGAAACTCGGTCTTAACGAGAAGTAAGACTGCGCGCGCACGAAAAGGCCGGATTATCCGGCCTTTTTTATTTCTGGGGCCTGGAAAGCCTCATCATGTACAATCCCCGCTTTCTTCATCCACAAGGGACAAAAAATGGACAAACGTTTTGTTCAGGCCCATAAAGAAGCGCGCTGGGCGCTGTGGCTGACCCTTCTCTATCTCGCCGCATGGTTAGTAACTGCTTACTTACCGAATTCAGCCTCCGGTATCACCGGCCTGCCGCACTGGTTTGAAATGGCGTGTCTGCTGGTACCGTTGATTTTCATTTTGCTCAGCTGGCTGATGGTGCGCTTTATCTTCCGCGATTTCCCGCTGGAGGATCGTGATGCAAACTGAAATCATCACCGTACTGGTTGTCTATTTGATCGTGGTTTTTGGCCTCTCTTTCTATGCCATGCGCAAACGCAGTACCGGATCGTTCCTGAGCGAATATTTCCTCGGCAGCCGTTCGATGGGCGGGTTTGTGCTGGCGATGACGTTGACCGCCACGTACGTGAGCGCCAGTTCGTTCATTGGCGGGCCGGGCGCGGCGTATAAATACGGGCTGGGCTGGGTACTGCTGGCCATGATCCAGGTGCCCACGATCTGGCTGTCACTGGGTATTCTGGGCAAAAAATTTGCCATACTCGCTCGCCGCTATAACGCCATTACGCTAAACGATATGCTGCAGGCGCGTTATCAGAGCCGCGCGGTGGTCTGGATTGCCAGTATCAGCCTGATTGTCGCCTTCGTCGGCGCCATTGCCGTTCAGTTTATTGGCGGCGCGCGCCTGCTGGAAACGGCAGCGGGTATTAAGTACGAGACCGGGCTGCTCATCTTCGGGATCACGATTGCGCTGTACACCGCGTTTGGCGGCTTCCGCGCCAGCGTGCTGAACGATACCATGCAGGGCATGGTGATGCTGATAGGCACCCTTGTGCTGCTGGTCGGCGTCATCTACGCGGCCGGTGGATTACACAATGCGGTGCAAACGCTGGAGCAGATCGATCCTAAACTGGTCAGCCCTCATGGTGCTGATGATATCCTGACGCCCGCGTTTATGACCTCCTTCTGGGTGCTGGTCTGCTTCGGGGTTATCGGTCTGCCGCACACCGCCGTGCGCTGTATCTCCTATAAAGACAGCAAAGCCGTTCATCGGGGAATTGTGATTGGTACCGTCGTTGTCGCGCTGCTGATGCTGGGTATGCATCTGGCGGGCGCCCTGGGGCGGGCTGTATTACCTCACCTGACCGTGCCGGATCAGGTGATCCCTACGCTGATGGTGCAGGTTCTTCCCCCGTGGGCCGCAGGTTTGTTCCTTGCTGCACCGATGGCGGCCATCATGTCTAACGTTAACGCGCACCTGCTGCAGGCTTCCGCCACTATCATCAAAGATCTGTGGCTCAGCGCGCGTCCGGCTAAAATGCATAATGAGCAAAAGCTGAAACGCATCTCGACGTGGACCACGCTGGTGCTCGGCATTCTGATGATGTTAGCCGCATGGCGCCCGCCGGAGATGATCATCTGGCTGAACCTGCTGGCGTTTGGTGGGCTTGAAGCGGTATTCCTGTGGCCGCTGGTGTTAGGGCTCTACTGGGAGCGTGCAAACGCGGCGGGCGCGCTGAGCGGCATGATTGTCGGCGGTGTGCTGTACGCCGTTCTCGCAACGTTTAAGATTCAGTACCTGGGCTTCCATCCGATTGTGCCTTCGTTACTGCTAAGTTTACTGGCGTTTGTGGTGGGGAACCGTTTTGGTCAGCCCGTCCCACAGCCCGCTATGATTTCTACTGATAAATAAAGAGTTTTGCCATGCCGTGGATCCAACTAAAACTGAACACAACCGGCGCTAACGCCGAGGAACTGAGCGATGCGCTGATGGAGGCCGGCTCGGTCTCTATCACCTTCCAGGACACGCATGACACGCCGGTCTTTGAACCTCTGCCGGGCGAAACCCGCCTGTGGGGTGATACCGACGTTATCGGCCTGTTTGATGCTGAAACCGACATGAAAGAGGTCGTCGCGATTCTGGAAAACCACCCTCTGCTGGGCGCTGGGTTTGCGCACAAAATCGAACAGCTGGAAGACAAAGACTGGGAACGCGAGTGGATGGATAACTTCCACCCGATGCAGTTCGGCAAGCGTCTGTGGATCTGCCCGAGCTGGCGTGAGGTTCCTGATGAAAACGCGGTTAACGTCATGCTCGATCCGGGTCTGGCGTTTGGTACCGGCACCCATCCCACGACGTCCCTGTGCCTGCAGTGGCTGGATGGTCTCGATCTGGACGGTAAGACGGTGATCGACTTCGGCTGTGGATCCGGGATCCTCGCGATTGCCGCCCTGAAATTGGGTGCGGCTAAAGCCATCGGGATCGATATCGATCCGCAGGCCATTCAGGCCAGCCGCGACAACGCCGAGCGTAACGGCGTTTCCGATCGTCTGGAGCTGTATCTGCCGGATGCACAGCCAGAAGCCATGAAAGCCGACGTGGTGGTCGCAAACATTCTGGCAGGCCCACTGCGTGAGCTGGCCCCGTTAATCAGCGTGCTGCCCGTTGAGGGCGGTCTGCTGGGGCTTTCGGGTATCCTGGCAAGCCAGGCGGACAGCGTGTGCGACGCCTACGCCGATCTTTTCACTCTCGACCCGGTGGTGGAGAAAGAAGAGTGGTGTCGTATTACCGGTCGTAAAAAATAAGCATTTGGCGTGGTCATCTGACCACGCCTTTCTCCCACTGATAATCCTCTCTCCCTCTGCCATTCTTCGGTAAAATAACCACACAAATCATGTTGATTTGTATTATAAAAATTCACCGGAAGAATATGATGAAACACATTACAGGCAAGGCAGCGCTGCTGGCGCTGAGCATGGTTTCGGCTTCAGCATTTGCGTCACACTGGAGCTACGAAGGGGAAGGTTCACCGGAACACTGGGGCGAACTGGACGAGGCTTACAAGACCTGTCAAAGCGGAATGAACCAGTCTCCAATTAATATTGATTCAACCGCTAACGCCCATCTCTCCCCGCTTAAAACGCACTACATTGATGGCCCAGTGGGGCTGACAAACAATGGCCACACCATTCAGGCCAGCGAAAAGGCAGATACCCGCAACACGATAACCCTGGACAAGCAAACCTGGACGTTACAGCAGTTCCACTTCCATGCGCCGAGCGAAAACACCGTGCACGGCAAAAAGTACGCGATGGAGATGCATCTGGTTCATAAAAACAGCGCGGGTGAGCTGGCCGTGGTGGCCGTCATGTTTGATAAAGGTGCTGCGAATCCGGAGCTGGAAAAGCTGTGGAGCGTGATGCCGCAGCAGGCTGAACAGAACGTAACCCTTGAGAAGGATCTCAACCTGAACAAACTGCTGCCAAAGGTGAAAACCTACTGGCGCTTTAGTGGCTCGTTGACCACGCCACCGTGTTCTGAAGGGGTCACCTGGATCGTGCTCAAACAGCCGTTAACCGTCTCAGCAGAACAGCTTGAGAAATTTACTCATACCATGCATCACGATAATAACCGTCCGGTACAGTCTCTGCATGGGCGTGTTGTGGTCGAATAACGCCCATCCAGAGGCTTAAGATCATGTTCTAAAATGCGACGCAGATCGCAAAGAAGAGGGAAAATCTGCTGCTAAAAACAGCAGATTATCCCGCTGAGGTAAGCCGTTTATTCAGAAATGATGAGAAGTTACGGGAAATTGTAAGCGCCCATAAAATAGCCATTCCAACATAACATAATGATTTAAATAGTGAATAATTCTTAACGGAAAGATTGAGCGGCGATTCCTTGATCTACAACAGTGGATTGTTCAAAGTTTGGCCTTTCATCTCGTGCAAAAAATGCGTAATATACGCCGCCTTGCAGTCACAGTATGGTCATTTCTTAACTCATGCGCATCGGACACCACCAGCTTAGAAATCGCCTGATCGCAGCCCCTATGGCAGGTATTACCGACCGGCCGTTCAGGACGCTGTGCTATGAGATGGGAGCCGGTTTAACCGTATCCGAGATGATGTCGTCTAACCCGCAGGTTTGGGAAAGCGATAAATCCCGCCTTCGGATGGTGCACATTGATGAACCGGGTATTCGCACCGTGCAAATTGCCGGAAGCGTGCCTGAAGAGATGGCAGATGCCGCGCGTATCAACGTGGAAAGTGGTGCCCAGATTATTGATATCAATATGGGGTGCCCGGCCAAAAAAGTGAATCGCAAGCTTGCAGGTTCAGCCCTTCTGCAATACCCCGACCAGGTGAAAGCTATCCTGACGGCGGTTGTCAGCGCAGTGGACGTTCCTGTTACGTTAAAGATTCGCACGGGTTGGTCGCCGGAACACCGTAACTGTGTAGAGATTGCCCAACTGGCCGAAGACTGTGGCATTCAGGCCCTGACCATTCATGGACGCACGCGCGCCTGTTTGTTCAACGGTGAAGCTGAATACGACAGCATTCGGGCAGTTAAGCAGAAAGTTTCCATTCCGATTATCGCGAATGGCGACATAACTGACCCGCTTAAAGCCAGAGCTGTGCTCGACTATACGGGAGCTGATGCTCTGATGATAGGACGTGCCGCTCAGGGAAGACCCTGGATCTTTCGGGAAATCCAGCATTATCTGGACACTGGAGAGCTGCTTGCTCCACTGCCTCTGGCAGAGGTTAAGCGCTTGCTTTGTTCGCATGTTCGGGAACTGCATGACCACTACGGTCAGGCGAAAGGGTACCGAATTGCGCGTAAACACGTTTCCTGGTATCTCCAGGAGCACGCTCCAGATGACCAGTTTCGGCGCACATTCAACGCCATAGAGGATGCCAGCGAACAGCTGGAGGCGTTGGAGGCATACTTCGAAAATCTTGCGTAATGAAATAAAGAGCTGACAGAACTATGTTCGAACAACGCGTAAATTCTGACGTACTGACCGTTTCTACCGTTAACTCTCAGGACCAGGTAACTCAAAAGCCCCTGCGTGACTCGGTTAAACAGGCACTGAAGAACTATTTTGCTCAACTGAACGGTCAGGATGTTAATGACCTGTATGAGCTGGTACTGGCTGAAGTTGAACAGCCACTGTTGGACATGGTGATGCAATACACCCGCGGTAACCAAACCCGCGCTGCGCTGATGATGGGTATCAACCGTGGTACTCTGCGTAAGAAACTGAAAAAATACGGCATGAACTGATACTAATCAGTTAAATGCTTGTTTAAAAAGGCGCTCTTCGGCATGGGGAAGCGCCTTTTTTATTTCCTGCTTCAGTCCGTCAACGCTTTGTAAACCTTCGCTTATCCCGCTTTAAAACCGCCGCTTTTGGTGTATATTTCCCCCACTCTACTGGCGCTCTTCTCGCGGAATGACACAATGATTCGTAAATACTGGTGGCTGGTTGTCTTTGCAATCTCCGTTCTGATTTTCGATGCACTCCTGATGCAGTGGATTGAACTGATGAGCACCGAAACCGATAAGTGTCGCAATATGAACTCCGTGAATCCCCTGAAACTCGTGAACTGCTCAGAGCTCGACTAATCGCCTGATTGCGCAAATCTCCCCGTTATTACCCACTAAAAACGGGGATTTAAATCCCTTTGAGCCATTACCCGACGGTGATAATGTCTCGCCCTTCTCAACCGCTCTAGCGTAACCTCACACTCGAGTAGAACCATCCATGCTGGTCAGCCAATACAACCATATCCTTGTTGTCCTCTCCTTTGTTGTTGCCATTCTTGCCGCATATACCGCACTGAATATGGCGGCACGTGTCGCCGGGAGTCAGGGCGTCGCAGCCCGCGTCTGGCTGGCTGGCGGCGGTATTGCAATGGGCATAGGCGTGTGGGCCATGCATTTTATCGGCATGCTGGCGATGGACCTCTCCATGAGCATGAGCTACAACGCCACCCTGACGGTGTTATCCATGGTCATCGCCGTGGGGTCGTCACTGTTTGCGCTCTGGCTCGTTAGCTGCGATCGGTTACGCTTGCGCCGTCTGCTGCCCGGTGCGCTGGTGATGGGAAGCGGTATTGTTGCCATGCATTACACCGGCATGGCTGCGCTGGAGGTGATGCCCGGGATTATCTGGGACAAGGTCTGGGTGGCCATTTCGGTCGCCATTGCGCTTGCCGCTTCACTCGCTGCATTATGGCTGACCTTCCGCCTGCGTCACGATGCCGCTCAGGTCGTGCTGATGCGCACGGGGGCCGCTATCACCATGGGCATTGCCATTGCCGGGATGCACTACGCCGGGATGAAAGCCGCACAGTTTCCGATATCCACAATGGTTCACCATGAGGGTATCAACGGGAGCTGGCTGGCGGTGCTGGTTAGCGTCGTCGCGCTTTCTATTCTTGGGATTACCCTGCTGGTATCAATGCTGGATGCCCGCCTTCAGGCACGTACCGCCCTTCTGGCCTCGTCGCTTGCAGAAGCTAACCGGGAACTCGCACAACTGGCCCTGCACGATACCCTGACGCGTCTCCCCAACCGTATCCTGCTGGAAGATCGACTCGATCAGGCCATCAGCAAAGCCGATCGTGAAGGGACCCATTTCGCCCTGATGTTCATGGATCTCGACGGTTTTAAAGCCATCAATGACGCTTACGGCCATGATGTCGGTGACAAGCTGCTGATTGCCGTTACGGAGCGTCTGCTGCATCTCCTGAAGGGCCAGTTCACCCTGGCACGTATCGGCGGTGATGAGTTTGTTCTGCTGGCCGAGGGAGAAGGCCCGGACGATGCGGCATCGCTGGCGAATTCGCTGGTGCGCGCGATCGATAACCCGTTCAACCTCGACCACTATGAACTGGTGGTGACCCTCAGCATTGGGATCGCGCTGTATCCTCACGACGGCAAAACCGAACGTGAGCTCATGTTTAACGCCGACGCGGCGATGTACCATACCAAGCACATGGGCCGGAACGGTTACCACTTTTTCCAGCCCTCGATGAATACGCTGGCGCAGACCCATCTTCAGTTAATGAACGATCTGTGGATGGCGATCGATCGCAATGAGCTACGCCTGCTGTACCAGCCAAAATTTCACGCCCCCGCCGGCCCTATCCTTGGATTTGAGGCGTTATTGCGCTGGCAGCATCCTAAGCAGGGGTTACTGACCCCGGACCTTTTCCTGCCGCTGGCGGAGAAAACGGGGCTGATTATCCCTATCGGCAACTGGGTAATTAATGAAGCCTGTCGCCAGCTGCGTGAATGGCATCTTCAGGGACATCAAAGCTGGTCAATGGCGGTAAACCTGTCGACGCTGCAGTTTGAACAGCCTTCGCTGGTCAACACGGTTCTCAATTGTCTGGCACTTCATCATGTGCCACCAGAAATGTTGATCCTGGAAGTGACGGAAACCACGGCAATGAGCAACCCGGATGAAAGTGTGCGGGTGCTGACAGAGCTGACAGAAGCGGGCGTAAAGGCCTCCATTGATGACTTTGGTACCGGATATTCGAGCCTGCTGTACCTCAAGCGCTTACCGGCCTGTGAATTGAAAATCGACAGGGCGTTTGTGAAAGAGCTAAGCGGGGAAAGCGAGGATGCCACCATTGTCTCAGCGATTGTGGCCCTCGCCAAAACACTCAACCTGAAAGTCGTGGCTGAAGGTGTGGAAACCGAAGCACAGCAAGCCTTTTTAACCGAGCTGGGTTGCAACACCCTTCAGGGTTATCTGTTAGGTAAACCCGTCAGCGCGCAAACCATTGAGGCACTTTGCGCGCGAGGAGAAATGTTACCTGGCGCTGAGCTGTAAGCATCATCATGAGGCGATACGCGAATGACAGGCAGTGTCGCCAGAATGCTATCGACCAGGGCGGGAGCCTGCTGAAAAAGATTGAAACTGTCGTTATTCATTAACCAGTTTTTAATGATTCCGCTAAAAAAACCGTGGAATATGATCAGGGTCAGATCAACATTTACCTTTGGCGAAATGATGTTACGTGAAATACAGGCCTCCAGCGTGGCACGCAGCGTGTCATAATTGAACCCAATCCGTTTTCTGATCTCACTCTCAGAAATCATATCGCTGCTAAATTCACATTTGTGATACAGAATTTGTAAAAGGGCACATTGTCGGGGCTCACGCGCAATATACTGCAGCGCAGTAATAAATTGCTCACGAAGTATTAACAATGGATCATCACCTTCGGAAAGGGAAAGCCGGTCGCGAATAATGTCGCGAAGCGGTAATTGCTGCTCCCAGATGGCATTAAATATTTCGGCTTTACTGGTGAAGTGCCAGTAAATGGCACCGCGCGTAACCTTTGCGGCATCCGCGATGTCCGTCAGCGTCGTGTTGGCTACGCCACGCGTCGCAAACTGCCCGATAGCCGCCTCAATCAGCTGCTGCCGGGTTTGTTGAGCTTCTTCTTTCTTTTTACGCGCCATAGACAACTACTCGCTACTCACAAGATTTATACGTAACACAGGGGTCAGGAGAAAGAAAGTATTCACCAAATTCCGTTTTAATTTTGCACAAAAAAAGTCAATCTTCTTAATTTATAGCTTAGCTAAATACATATTTAAGTTTAAATTCACAACATGAATAATTAAATCATGTTAAGCGCTATTTAACTGATTAGCTTGCCGGAAGATGACGGAGAAATAAACCGAGCCTGATTCTGATTTTTCCGCTCAGACCTTGTCATTCGCACTTATAAATTAAAAAACATTAAATACCCTCATTATTATACGCAGCTACATTTTATTTTTTATCCCGCAGCCCCTGCTACCGATTCACGCCAAATATCGGTTTCTGGGTATTTAAAGGACCAGTAATGACGAATCATTTCAGACGCTTACCTTTAGCCGGTTTCATTGTCTGCGCTGTACTGCTCTCAGGATGCGATGGCCAGGAAAACCAACCGCAACATCCGCAGGCCCCCCAGGTCAGCGTGCATATTGTGAAAAGCGCACCGCTGGCTGTCACCACTGAACTCCCGGGCAGAACTGATGCGTTCCGCGTAGCAGAGGTTCGTCCCCAGGTTAGCGGTATTATCCTGCGCCGCAACTTCACGGAAGGCAGCGATGTAAAAGCCGGGGATTCGCTTTATCAGATTGATCCTGCAACCTATCAGGCGGCTTACGATAACGCGAAAGGCGAGCTGGCGAAGGCCCAGGCGGCGGCCAATATTGCGCACCTGACGGTGAAACGTTATCTCCCGCTGGTTGGCACACAGTATGTCAGCAAGCAAGAGTATGACCAGGCCGTCGCCACGGCCCAGCAGGCAGATGCCAGCGTCGTCGCCGCCAAAGCGGGCGTTGAAAGTGCACGCATCAATCTTGCCTATACCAAAGTGACGTCTCCCGTCGATGGCCGCATCGGCAAATCCAGCGTGACGGAAGGCGCGCTCGTGACGAACGGACAAACCGCGGCGCTGGCAACGGTCCAGCAGCTTGATCCGATTTACGTCGATGTGACCCAGTCCAGTAATGATTTTATGCGTCTGAAGCAGACGAGCCTGCAAAAAGGCGATACCGCCAGCAGCGTTGAGCTACTGATGGAGAACGGGCAGCCCTATCCGCTGAAAGGCACATTGCAGTTCTCCGACGTCACGGTGGATGAAAGTACCGGCTCGATTACCCTGCGCGCCATTTTCCCGAATCCTCAACATCTGCTGTTACCCGGTATGTTCGTTCGCGCCCGCATTGATGAAGGTACACAGCCGGATGCGATACTGGTTCCCCAGCAAGGCGTGACCCGCACACCGCGAGGCGATGCCACCGTGATGGTGGTGAACGATAAAAATCAGGTTGAGTCTCGCACCGTCGTTGCGCCACAGGCGATTGGCGACCGCTGGCTGGTAACGGAAGGGCTGAAAAACGGTGACCGCGTGATTGTCAGCGGACTACAGAAGGTTAGACCGGGCGTAACCGTCGTCGCTACGCCTGATACCACCACCGCTCCGGCCAGTTAAGGGACGACGACATGGCTAATTTCTTTATTCAGAGACCGGTTTTCGCCTGGGTACTTGCCATCATTTTGATGATTGCAGGCGGACTGGCCATTCTCAAACTTCCCGTCGCACAGTATCCGACCATTGCACCTCCCGCCGTGGCGATATCCGCGACCTACCCGGGAGCAGATGCCCAGACGGTACAGGATACCGTGACCCAGGTTATCGAACAGAACATGAACGGTATCGATAACCTGATGTATATGTCCTCCACCAGCGATTCAGCGGGTAACGTCACGATCACC
Source organism: Enterobacter sp. BNK-22 (assembly GCF_048684805.1). Lineage (NCBI taxonomy): Bacteria > Pseudomonadati > Pseudomonadota > Gammaproteobacteria > Enterobacterales > Enterobacteriaceae > Enterobacter > Enterobacter sp. BNK-22. Next base: position 4,008,691 of record NZ_JBLQTT010000001.1, on the reverse strand, counting down.
CTGACCTTCGAGTCCGGAACCGATCCGGACATCGCCCAGGTGCAGGTTCAGAACAAGCTGCAGCTCGCCATGCCGCTGCTGCCGCAAGAGGTGCAGCAGCAGGGGATTGGCGTTGAGAAGTCCAGCAGCAGCTTCCTGCTTGTTGCCGGTTTTGTATCAGACAACAAAAACCTGACGCAGGATGACATCTCCGACTATGTCGCCTCGAACGTCAAAGATGCCATCAGCCGAACGTCTGGCGTCGGTGACGTGCAGCTGTTTGGCGCTCAGTATGCGATGCGTATCTGGCTCGACAGCAATGCGATGAACAAATACCAACTGACGCCGCTGGATATCATCAACCAGTTGAAAACGCAGAACGACCAGATAGCGGCAGGCCAGTTGGGCGGGACGCCGTCCATCCCGGGACAACAGCTGAATGCCTCGATCATCGCGCAAACCCGCCTGAAATCACCGGAAGAGTTCGGTCGCGTGACGCTCAAGGTGAACCAGGACGGCTCGACGGTGCATCTGAAGGATGTGGCTCGCATTGAGCTGGGTGGCGAAAACTACAACATGGTGACAAAAATCAACGGGCAGGCGGCAACCGGCCTGGGGATTAAGCTGGCAACCGGGGCCAATGCGCTGGATACGGCAGCAGCCATCAAGAGCAAGCTGGCACAACTGCAGCCGTTCTTCCCGCAGGGGCTCAAAGTCGTCTACCCCTATGACACCACGCCGTTTGTGAAAATCTCCATCCACGAAGTAGTGAAGACCCTGTTTGAGGCGATCGTTCTCGTCTTCCTGGTCATGTACCTGTTCCTGCAAAACCTGCGGGCAACGCTCATCCCGACGATCGCGGTTCCGGTCGTTTTGCTGGGTACCTTCGCGGTTCTGGCGGCGTTCGGTTTCTCCATCAATACCCTGACAATGTTCGGCATGGTGCTGGCGATAGGCCTGCTGGTTGATGACGCTATTGTGGTCGTCGAGAACGTTGAACGCGTCATGGTCGAGGACAAGCTGCCGCCTAAAGAGGCCACGCAGAAGTCGATGGGGCAGATTCAGGGTGCGCTGGTGGGGATCGCCATGGTGCTCTCGGCGGTCTTTATCCCGATGGCCTTTTTTGGCGGCTCGACGGGGGCGATCTATCGCCAGTTCTCGCTGACTATCGTTTCCGCGATGGCGTTGTCCGTACTGGTTGCGCTAATCCTGACGCCTGCACTCTGTGCAACGTTGCTTAAGCCCGTATCCGCCGATCATCATGAGAAAAAAGGGGGCTTCTTCGGCTGGTTTAATGCGCTTTTTGATAAGAGCGTGGAGCACTACAGTCACAGCGTGAGCGGTATCTTGCGCAAAACCGGGCGCTACCTGGTGGTATACGTCATTATTGTCGGTGGGATGGCGGTGCTCTTCCTGCGCTTACCCACCTCCTTCCTCCCCGAAGAGGATCAGGGGGTGTTTATGACGATGGTTCAGCTGCCTGCGGGGGCAACCCAGACGCGTACTCAGCAGGTCCTCGATCAGGTTCAGGACTACTACCTGAATAAAGAGAAGGCGAATGTTGAATCCGTCTTTACCGTAAACGGCTTTAGCTTTAGTGGCCAGGGCCAGAACTCCGGTATTGCCTTCATCAGCCTGAAGCCCTGGGAGGAGCGTCCTGGGGCACAAAATGGGGTCGAGGCGATTGTGGGGCGTGCGACGAAAGCCTTCAGTCAGATTAAAGACGGCCTTGTTTTCCCGTTTAACCTGCCTGCCATTATTGAGCTGGGTACCGCCACGGGCTTCGACTTTGAACTGATCGATCAGGCTAACCTCGGACATACCCAACTGACGCAGGCGCGTAACCAGCTGCTCGGCATGGTGAAAGAGCACCCCGACCTGCTGGTACGCGTGCGTCCTAACGGTCTGGAGGATACGCCACAGTTCAAGCTGGACGTCGACCAGGAGAAAGCCCAGGCGCTGGGCATCAGTCTTTCTGACGTCAACCAGACGATTTCAACAGCCTTAGGCGGCACCTATGTGAATGACTTTATCGATCATGGGCGCGTGAAAAAGGTCTACGTCCAGGCTGATGCAAAATTCCGTATGTTGCCAGGAGATATTAACAATCTTTACGTGCGCAGTGCGAACGGGGAAATGGTGCCGTTCTCAGCCTTTAGCAACGCTCACTGGGTTTACGGTTCACCTCGTCTGGAGCGCTACAACGGAATGCCCTCTATGGAGATCCTCGGTGAATCAGCCCCGGGTAAAAGTACCGGCGAAGCCATGGCTATGATGGAAAGCCTCGCGGCAAAACTGCCTTCCGGCATCGGTTATGACTGGACGGGAATGTCTTACCAGGAGCGACTTTCGGGTAACCAGGCGCCTGCACTGTACGCCATCTCACTGATCGTGGTGTTCCTGTGTCTGGCGGCGCTGTATGAAAGCTGGTCCATTCCGTTCTCCGTCATGCTGGTTGTGCCGCTGGGGGTCATCGGGGCGCTTCTCGCAGCATCACTGCGCGGGTTAAACAATGACGTCTATTTCCAGGTCGGCCTGCTTACCACGATTGGTCTGTCAGCGAAAAACGCCATTTTGATCGTCGAATTTGCTAAGGACCTGATGGAGAAAGAGGGTAAAGGCATCATTGAGGCCACGCTGGAGGCGTCAAGGATGCGCCTTCGACCGATCCTGATGACGTCTCTGGCCTTTATACTGGGCGTCATGCCGCTGGTGATCAGCTCCGGGGCCGGGAGCGGTGCGCAAAACGCCGTCGGTACGGGCGTGATGGGAGGAATGCTTTCCGCAACGCTGCTGGCGATTTTCTTCGTACCCGTCTTCTTTGTGGTGGTCCGTCGACGCTTTACCCGCCATAAAGATTAACATTTCCCTAAAAAGGCACCTCGCGTGCCTTTTTTATTTTTAACATAAACAATGAATTAGGCATTAAGCAAAACTAATGTTAAAAATACGATGATTTGCATTAAGTAAAAATACTCTCTTGCGGCTTCATAATGTCCCCATTAATTCGTCCTGAAACCGACTTTTCTCCACGATTTTTACAAACGACATAATTTGAGATTATTCCTCGTGTAACGCGGACTTACCCCGGTGGTAAAATAACCTCCAGTTCGTTAATTGCCCTCCTGGCTTTATAGCGGATGAGAAATAATATTGAGGTAACATCATGAAAAGATTCATTTCCGTTGCACTACTCGCTGCGCTGCTTGCTGGTTGCGCGCACGACTCTCCATGTGTACCGGTTTACGACGACCAGGGCCGACTGGTTCATACCAATACCTGCATGAAAGGCACCACCCAGGATAACTGGGAAACTGCAGGTGCTATCGCCGGCGGTGCTGCCGCAGTGGCAGGTTTGACGCTGGGTATTGTTGCCCTGACGAAGTAACAGCTGTTAAGAAAGCGCGGCTCTGACCGCGCTTTTGCTTTTAATCAGTGCACTATTTTCAAATAAGTAAAAAAATAGCCCCGTATTTATTCGCGCTGTTCATTTCATCCTGAAACCAGTCACATCTTTTTCGTATACTCATTTAAATTACCGGTTCTATTGTGATGATTTTCACACATTAATATTATTGACTACCCTGCCAATATTCACGCTAGAAACTATCTTGTCTTTTTCCTGACGCGACTCATAACTTTTGCTCCAATTTGTGGCACAGGTTGTAATTTCGCACCGTTTCAGGGCGCTCGTTTTATTTAAGCCTGTCTACACTCAGCATTAAGCGTTCACTCATCTCTTATTTTGTCGAACGCAAAACTGGCATTACGTTTGCTTTATAAACGTTGGCCAACGCCACAGACAGGTAAAGCGTTTAAAAACGCCTCTATAACGATAAATTTCGCCACACAGGATGCATTATGAAAAAGACGATGATAGCCAGCCTGGCCGCTGCAGGCATGATGTTTGCCGTAGCCGGTCAAGCCCATGCGGGAACGACACTGGATGCCGTTAAAAAGAAAGGTTTTGTTCAATGCGGTATTAGTGACGGTTTGCCTGGCTTCTCTTATGCCGATGCGAACGGCAAATTTACCGGTATCGATGTGGACGTCTGCCGTGGCGTTGCTGCCGCCGTTTTTGGTGATGACAGCAAAGTAAAATATACCCCGCTGACGGCGAAAGAACGCTTTACGGCGCTGCAGTCCGGTGAGGTTGACATGCTCTCCCGTAATACCACCTGGACTTCCTCCCGCGACGCAGGGATGGGGATGTCATTCACGGGCGTGACCTATTATGACGGTATCGGCTTCCTGACCCACAATAAAGCGGGCCTGAAAAGCGCCAAAGAGCTGGATGGCGCTACCGTTTGTATTCAGGCGGGCACCGATACCGAGCTGAACGTGGCCGATTATTTCAAAGCAAATAACATGAAATACACGCCAGTGACATTCGACCGCTCGGATGAGTCGGCCAAAGCGCTGGAATCCGGCCGTTGCGACACGCTGGCCTCTGACCAGTCACAGCTGTATGCCTTACGCATTAAGCTGAGCAATCCTGCAGAATGGATTGTTCTGCCTGAAGTGATCTCCAAAGAACCTCGGGCCGGTGGTACGTCGTGGCGATGAAGACTGGTTCTCCATTGTTCGCTGGACGCTGTTTGCCATGCTGAACGCAGAAGAGATGGGCATCAACTCGAAAAACGTGGATGAGAAAGCGGCTAAACCATCCAACCCGGATATGGCACACCTGCTGGGTACAGAAGGTGATTTCGGCAAGGATCTGAAGCTGGATAACAAGTGGGCCTACAACATCATCAAACAGGTGGGCAACTACTCTGAGATCTTTGAACGCAACGTGGGATCGGAAAGCCCGCTGAAGATCAAACGCGGCCAGAACAATCTCTGGAACAACGGCGGTATTCAGTACGCACCACCAGTACGTTAAGTCATAGCTGTAACGGGCACTGCTCCGGCAGTGCCCACTCCAGAGTCATGGTTACTGAGGTTTCTTTATGTCCCATCGCCGCTCAGCCGTAAAAGGATCGCTATCCTTTTCTCATCCCGCGGTCCGCGCCTGGCTATTCCAGATTATTGCTATTGTTGCGGTTGTTCTCATCGCCGTGTATCTCATCCATAACACCATCACCAACCTGAATAATCGCGGCATTACCTCCGGTTTCGCGTTTTTAGATCGCAGCGCGGGGTTTGGCATTGTTCAGCATCTTATTGATTACCAGGAAGGTGACACGTATGGACGCGTGTTCGTGGTCGGTTTACTGAATACGCTGCTGGTATCGGCGCTTTGTATCGTCTTCGCGTCGATACTGGGCTTCTTTATTGGTCTGGCGCGTCTTTCTGAAAACTGGCTCCTGCGGAAGCTGTCGACTGTTTATATTGAAACGTTCCGCAATATCCCCCCGCTCCTGCAGATCTTCTTCTGGTATTTTGCCGTATTGCGTAACCTACCCGGCCCCCGTCAGGCCGTCGACGCGTTTGAGCTTTTTTTCCTGAGCAACCGTGGGCTGTCCATTCCTTCTCCTCTGCCAGGTGAAGGTCTGTACGCTTTTATCGGCGCGATTGCGATCGCGCTTGCTCTCACTGTTGGGGTATTCCGTTTTAACCGCACGCATCAGATCAAAACCGGCCAGCTTCGCAGAACCTGGCCGACGGCTGTCGTCCTGTTCGTTAGCCTGCCGCTGGTGGCTCACTGGCTGTTTGGGGCCGCACTGCACTGGGACATTCCCCATCTGCGGGGCTTCAACTTTCAGGGCGGGATGGTATTAATTCCCGAGCTGGCAGCTCTGACATTGGCGCTGTCGATTTATACGTCCGCGTTTATTGCCGAGATTATCCGTGCCGGGATCCAGGCCGTACCTTACGGACAGCACGAGGCGGCACGCTCACTGGGATTACCGCATACGGTAACGCTTCGCCAGGTCATCATCCCGCAGGCTTTACGGGTCATCATTCCCCCTCTGACCAGCCAGTATCTTAATATTGTCAAAAACTCGTCGCTGGCCGCTGCCATTGGTTATCCCGATATGGTGTCACTCTTCGCCGGAACCGTGCTTAACCAGACCGGACAAGCCATTGAAACCATCGCCATCACCATGTCTGTCTATCTGATCATCAGCCTGGTAATTTCACTGCTGATGAACCTCTATAACCGTCGTATAGCACTGGTCGAGCGCTAAGGATTTATGATGACAAAAGCGATACTGTCGCACTCCTCGCGCCCTGCCAACTCGACAGGTGGACGTTTCATTCTTTGGGCGCGCAAGAATCTGTTCTCCAACTGGAGTAACAGCCTGCTGACGATTGTCTGCCTGTGGCTCATGTGGGAGTTGATTCCTCCCCTGCTGAACTGGGCGTTTTTACAGGCCAACTGGGTCGGTTCAACCCGGGCAGACTGTACAAAAGCCGGCGCCTGCTGGGTGTTTATCCATGAACGCTTCGGTCAGTTCATGTATGGGTTGTATCCGCATGAACAGCGCTGGCGGATTAATCTGGCGCTGGTTATCGGTCTGCTCTCTGTCGCAGTCATGTTCTGGAAAAAGCTGCCTCACCGTGGACGCTATATTGCCGTCTGGGCGGTGGTTTATCCGATTATTGTCTGGGTGCTGCTCTATGGCGGTTTTCTGGGGCTGGAACGCGTTGAAACACGCCAGTGGGGCGGGCTGACGCTGACGTTGATTATCGCATCAGTGGGGATAGCCGGTGCTCTGCCGTGGGGGATTCTACTTGCTCTGGGGCGACGTTCCAAAATGCCGATCGTCCGCGTGCTCTCCGTTATCTTCATTGAGTTCTGGCGCGGCGTACCGCTTATCACCGTCCTGTTTATGTCGTCGGTCATGCTACCGCTGTTTATGGCTGAAGGCACAACGATCGACAAACTGATCCGTGCCCTGGTCGGGGTAATTCTCTTCCAGTCCGCCTATGTTGCAGAAGTTGTGCGCGGAGGTCTGCAGGCGTTGCCTAAAGGCCAGTACGAAGCGGCAGAATCACTGGCGCTCGGCTACTGGAAAACGCAGGGGCTGGTCATTCTTCCCCAGGCACTCAAGCTGGTCATCCCGGGTCTGGTCAACACGATCATTGCCCTCTTCAAGGATACCAGCCTGGTGATCATCATCGGATTGTTCGATCTCTTTAGCAGCGTGCAGCAGGCAACCGTTGACCCTGTCTGGCTGGGCATGTCCACCGAAGGATATGTCTTTGCTGCCCTGATCTACTGGATCTTTTGTTTTAGCATGTCGCGCTACAGCCAGCATCTGGAAAAGCGCTTTAACACCGGGCGTACACCGCACTGAGGAAAATATGAGCCAAATAACTATGACACCCGCCGACGCGATGATTACGCTGGAAAACGTGAACAAATGGTACGGACAGTTTCATGTCCTGAAGGACATTAATCTCAAGGTCAAGCAGGGCGAACGCATTGTCCTGTGCGGCCCTTCCGGCTCCGGGAAATCCACAACCATTCGCTGCATTAACCATCTTGAAGAGCATCAGCAAGGACGCATCGTGGTTGATGGTATCGAGCTAAATGAAGATATCCGCAATATCGAACGCGTGCGTCAGGAAGTGGGAATGGTCTTTCAGCACTTTAATCTGTTTCCGCACCTGACCGTTCTGCAGAACTGTACGCTTGCACCGATTTGGGTACGGAAGATGCCGAAAAAGGAAGCCGAGGCGCTGGCAATGCACTACCTGGAGCGCGTACGTATCGCAGAGCATGCGAATAAGTTCCCTGGCCAGATATCGGGTGGCCAGCAGCAGCGTGTGGCTATCGCCCGTTCACTGTGTATGAAACCGAAAATTATGCTGTTTGATGAACCGACATCAGCTCTCGATCCGGAAATGGTGAAGGAGGTTCTGGATACCATGATTGGGCTGGCACAATCCGGCATGACTATGCTGTGCGTCACGCATGAGATGGGGTTCGCGAGAACCGTGGCTGACCGGGTGATCTTTATGGACCGTGGGGAGATTGTTGAGCAGGCGCCACCGGATGAGTTCTTTGCGCATCCGAAGTCAGAACGTACGCGAGCATTCCTGTCGCAGGTGATTCATTAATCTGCTGTTTTTGCCCGGTGGCGCTGCGCTTACCGGGCCTACCGTTTTCACGAGAATCATAACGCAAAAAGGCCATCCTTTCGGATGGCCTTTTCACTTGTTTGATGTCTGGCAGTTCCCTACTCTCACATGGGGAGACCCCACACTACCATCGGCGCTACGGCGTTTCACTTCTGAGTTCGGCATGGGGTCAGGTGGGACCACCGCGCTAAAGCCGCCAGACAAATTCTTTTACTTCTTGCCGAACTTTAACCTAAGTATAAAGTGGTGCTGATACCCAGAGTCGAACTGGGGACCTCACCCTTACCAAGGGTGCGCTCTACCAACTGAGCCATATCAGCACGCTAAATTTGATGCCTGGCAGTTCCCTACTCTCACATGGGGAGACCCCACACTACCATCGGCGCTACGGCGTTTCACTTCTGAGTTCGGCATGGGGTCAGGTGGGACCACCGCGCTAAAGCCGCCAGGCAAATTCTGTTAATCTGTATCAAGGCTGAATTTTGATTGTTCGTCTCTTCGCCAAAACATCTTCGGCGTTGTAAGGTTAAGCCTCACGGTTCATTAGTATCGGTTAGCTCAACGCATCGCTGCGCTTACACACCCGACCTATCAACGTCGTCGTCTTCAACGTTCCTTCAGGAGACTTAAAGTCTCAGGGAGAACTCATCTCGGGGCAAGTTTCGTGCTTAGATGCTTTCAGCACTTATCTTTTCCGCATTTAGCTACCGGGCAGTGCCATTGGCATGACAACCCGAACACCAGTGATGCGTCCACTCCGGTCCTCTCGTACTAGGAGCAGCCCCCCTCAATTCTCCAGCGCCCACGGCAGATAGGGACCGAACTGTCTCACGACGTTCTAAACCCAGCTCGCGTACCACTTTAAATGGCGAACAGCCATACCCTTGGGACCTACTTCAGCCCCAGGATGTGATGAGCCGACATCGAGGTGCCAAACACCGCCGTCGATATGAACTCTTGGGCGGTATCAGCCTGTTATCCCCGGAGTACCTTTTATCCGTTGAGCGATGGCCCTTCCATTCAGAACCACCGGATCACTATGACCTGCTTTCGCACCTGCTCGAGCCGTCACTCTCGCAGTCAAGCTAGCTTATGCCATTGCACTAACCTCCTGATGTCCGACCAGGATTAGCTAACCTTCGTGCTCCTCCGTTACTCTTTGGGAGGAGACCGCCCCAGTCAAACTACCCACCAGACACTGTCCGCAACCCGGATTACGGGTCTACGTTAGAACACCAGCCATTAAAGGGTGGTATTTCAAGGACGGCTCCACGCAGACTGGCGTCCACGCTTCAAAGCCTCCCACCTATCCTACACATCAAGGACCAGTGTTCAGTGTCAAGCTATAGTAAAGGTTCACGGGGTCTTTCCGTCTTGCCGCGGGTACACTGCATCTTCACAGCGAGTTCAATTTCACTGAGTCTCGGGTGGAGACAGCCTGGCCATCATTACGCCATTCGTGCAGGTCGGAACTTACCCGACAAGGAATTTCGCTACCTTAGGACCGTTATAGTTACGGCCGCCGTTTACCGGGGCTTCGATCAAGAGCTTCGCGTTGCCGCTAACCCCATCAATTAACCTTCCGGCACCGGGCAGGCGTCACACCGTATACGTCCACTTTCGTGTTTGCACAGTGCTGTGTTTTTAATAAACAGTTGCAGCCAGCTGGTATCTTCGACTGATTTCAGCTCCACCCGCAGGGGCTTCACCTACATATCAGCGTGCCTTCTCCCGAAGTTACGGCACCATTTTGCCTAGTTCCTTCACCCGAGTTCTCTCAAGCGCCTTGGTATTCTCTACCTGACCACCTGTGTCGGTTTGGGGTACGATTTAATGTTACCTGATGCTTAGAGGCTTTTCCTGGAAGCAGGGCATTTGTTACTTCAGCACCGTAGTGCCTCGTCATCACACCTCAGCGTTAAAAGGTACCGGATTTACCTGGAACCTCCGCCTACATGCTTAAACCGGGACAACCGTCGCCCGGCTAACATAGCCTTCTCCGTCCCCCCTTCGCAGTAACACCAAGTACAGGAATATTAACCTGTTTCCCATCGACTACGCCTTTCGGCCTCGCCTTAGGGGTCGACTCACCCTGCCCCGATTAACGTTGGACAGGAACCCTTGGTCTTCCGGCGAGCGGGCTTTTCACCCGCTTTATCGTTACTTATGTCAGCATTCGCACTTCTGATACCTCCAGCATGCCTCACAGCACACCTTCAACGGCTTACAGAACGCTCCCCTACCCAACAACACATAGTGTCGCTGCCGCAGCTTCGGTGCATGGTTTAGCCCCGTTACATCTTCCGCGCAGGCCGACTCGACCAGTGAGCTATTACGCTTTCTTTAAATGATGGCTGCTTCTAAGCCAACATCCTGGCTGTCTGTGCCTTCCCACATCGTTTCCCACTTAACCATGACTTTGGGACCTTAGCTGGCGGTCTGGGTTGTTTCCCTCTTCACGACGGACGTTAGCACCCGCCGTGTGTCTCCCGTGATAACATTCTTCGGTATTCGTAGTTTGCATCGGGTTGGTAAGCCGGGATGGCCCCCTAGCCGAAACAGTGCTCTACCCCCGAAGATGAGTTCACGAGGCGCTACCTAAATAGCTTTCGGGGAGAACCAGCTATCTCCCGGTTTGATTGGCCTTTCACCCCCAGCCACAAGTCATCCGCTAATTTTTCAACATTAGTCGGTTCGGTCCTCCAGTTAGTGTTACCCAACCTTCAACCTGCCCATGGCTAGATCACCGGGTTTCGGGTCTATACCCTGCAACTTAACGCCCAGTTAAGACTCGGTTTCCCTTCGGCTCCCCTATACGGTTAACCTTGCTACAGAATATAAGTCGCTGACCCATTATACAAAAGGTACGCAGTCACACCACGAAGGTGCTCCCACTGCTTGTACGTACACGGTTTCAGGTTCTTTTTCACTCCCCTCGCCGGGGTTCTTTTCGCCTTTCCCTCACGGTACTGGTTCACTATCGGTCAGTCAGGAGTATTTAGCCTTGGAGGATGGTCCCCCCATATTCAGACAGGATACCACGTGTCCCGCCCTACTCTTCGAGTTCACAACCTGTGTGCTTTCGTGTACGGGACTGTCACCCTGTACCGTGCGACTTTCCAGACGCTTCCACTAACACACAAGCTGATTCAGACTCTGGGCTGCTCCCCGTTCGCTCGCCGCTACTGGGGGAATCTCGGTTGATTTCTTTTCCTCGGGGTACTTAGATGTTTCAGTTCCCCCGGTTCGCCTCGTTAACCTATGTATTCAGTTAACGATAGTGCAACGAATTGCACTGGGTTTCCCCATTCGGACATCGCCGGGTCAAAGGTTCATATCACCTCGCCGGCGCTTTTCGCAGATTAGCACGTCCTTCATCGCCTCTGACTGCCAGGGCATCCACCGTGTACGCTTAGTCGCTTAACCTCACAACCCGAAGATGTTTCACTTCTGATTGCGAAAATTTGAGAGACTCGAACACACCTTAAAGATGTGTCGTTTCAATTTTCAGCTTGATCCAGATTTTTAAAGAGCAAATATCTCAAACGTGACTCGCAAGTCAGTTTTGAGATATGACGGCAGGTGACTTTCACTCACGAACCAGCAAGTGGCGTCCCCTAGGGGATTCGAACCCCTGTTACCGCCGTGAAAGGGCGGTGTCCTGGGCCTCTAGACGAAGGGGACACTGAAGTCTCAATCGCAAGACGCCTTGCTATTTACTTTTCATCAGACAATCTGTGTGAGCACTGCAAAGGCAGGTTCTTTAAGGTAAGGAGGTGATCCAACCGCAGGTTCCCCTACGGTTACCTTGTTACGACTTCACCCCAGTCATGAATCACAAAGTGGTAAGCGCCCTCCCGAAGGTTAAGCTACCTACTTCTTTTGCAACCCACTCCCATGGTGTGACGGGCGGTGTGTACAAGGCCCGGGAACGTATTCACCGTAGCATTCTGATCTACGATTACTAGCGATTCCGACTTCATGGAGTCGAGTTGCAGACTCCAATCCGGACTACGACGCACTTTATGAGGTCCGCTTGCTCTCGCGAGGTCGCTTCTCTTTGTATGCGCCATTGTAGCACGTGTGTAGCCCTACTCGTAAGGGCCATGATGACTTGACGTCATCCCCACCTTCCTCCAGTTTATCACTGGCAGTCTCCTTTGAGTTCCCGGCCTAACCGCTGGCAACAAAGGATAAGGGTTGCGCTCGTTGCGGGACTTAACCCAACATTTCACAACACGAGCTGACGACAGCCATGCAGCACCTGTCTCAGAGTTCCCGAAGGCACCAATCCATCTCTGGAAAGTTCTCTGGATGTCAAGAGTAGGTAAGGTTCTTCGCGTTGCATCGAATTAAACCACATGCTCCACCGCTTGTGCGGGCCCCCGTCAATTCATTTGAGTTTTAACCTTGCGGCCGTACTCCCCAGGCGGTCGACTTAACGCGTTAGCTCCGGAAGCCACGCCTCAAGGGCACAACCTCCAAGTCGACATCGTTTACGGCGTGGACTACCAGGGTATCTAATCCTGTTTGCTCCCCACGCTTTCGCACCTGAGCGTCAGTCTTTGTCCAGGGGGCCGCCTTCGCCACCGGTATTCCTCCAGATCTCTACGCATTTCACCGCTACACCTGGAATTCTACCCCCCTCTACAAGACTCTAGCCTGCCAGTTTCGAATGCAGTTCCCAGGTTGAGCCCGGGGATTTCACATCCGACTTGACAGACCGCCTGCGTGCGCTTTACGCCCAGTAATTCCGATTAACGCTTGCACCCTCCGTATTACCGCGGCTGCTGGCACGGAGTTAGCCGGTGCTTCTTCTGCGGGTAACGTCAATTGCTGAGGTTATTAACCTCAACACCTTCCTCCCCGCTGAAAGTACTTTACAACCCGAAGGCCTTCTTCATACACGCGGCATGGCTGCATCAGGCTTGCGCCCATTGTGCAATATTCCCCACTGCTGCCTCCCGTAGGAGTCTGGACCGTGTCTCAGTTCCAGTGTGGCTGGTCATCCTCTCAGACCAGCTAGGGATCGTCGCCTAGGTGAGCCGTTACCCCACCTACTAGCTAATCCCATCTGGGCACATCTGATGGCAAGAGGCCCGAAGGTCCCCCTCTTTGGTCTTGCGACATTATGCGGTATTAGCTACCGTTTCCAGTAGTTATCCCCCTCCATCAGGCAGTTTCCCAGACATTACTCACCCGTCCGCCGCTCGCCGGCAAAGTAGCAAGCTACTTTCCGCTGCCGCTCGACTTGCATGTGTTAGGCCTGCCGCCAGCGTTCAATCTGAGCCATGATCAAACTCTTCAATTTAAGTTTGATGCTCGTGAATTAAACTTCGTAATGAATTACGCATGTTCACTCAGAGACTTGGTATTCATTTATTGTCCAAAGACATTAAGAATCCATGTCACTTTGAGTGCCCACACAGATTGTCTGATAAATTGTTAAAGAGCAGTGCAACGCGGCTTTCGCTCACCGTTGCGAGGTGGCGTATATTACGCTTTCCTCTTTCAGAGTCAACCCGTTATTTCAGGATTTTTTCTCTTCAACCGACCGCGTTGTCTGTGAAGTGTTTCACATCCGCCGTGTCGATGGAGGCGCATTATAGGGATCCCAATTTTTAGCACAAGTATTTTTTAGATCTTTTTTTCCGACTGCTGATTTTCCGCGCTTTTCGCTGAAATCCCGCCCGATCTGCTTAAATATTGACGTATTTTGCCTTGCCTCGATCCATTAATACGATCAAAGTCTTCTGTATAGCGCTCATTCTTAGAGGTAGATATGTCTGAAGTATTGCGTCCTTATAAAGATCTGTTCCCCCAAAAAGGCGATCGCGTGATGATCGATGCCAGCAGCGTGGTCGTTGGTGATGTGCGAATGGCCGAAGATGTCAGCATCTGGCCGCTCGTCGCCATCAGGGGAGATGTTAACTATGTGTCGATTGGTGCACGTACCAACATTCAGGACGGTAGCGTTCTGCATGTCACGCACAAATCCTCCTATAACCCCGAGGGTAATCCCCTCATCATTGGAGAGGATGTTACCGTCGGCCATAAAGTGATGCTCCACGGCTGCACGATCGGAAATCGCGTCCTTGTTGGCATGGGGTCGATTTTGCTGGATGGCGTCATAGTAGAAGATGACGTAATGATTGGTGCCGGTAGCCTGGTTCCGCAGAACAAACGGCTGGAGAGCGGTTATCTCTATCTGGGAAGTCCGGTAAAACAGATCCGCCCCCTTAAGGAGGCAGAGATCGAAGGATTAAAATACTCGGCGAACAACTACGTAAAATGGAAGAATGACTATCTGGATCAGGATAACCAAACCCAGCCCTGATCGTCTTCCTGCTGTTCGCGGATTAAATCGCTGGCTTCCTCTTCAAGATCCCAGCGATTTTCGCAAAATACCGCTAGCGGGTCTGTGCCGCCAAAACGATGCAACAGCGTTTCTCCATGGATGGCGCAGGTAAGTTGCATGCCCTGCACCAGCACCGGAAAACAGACCGCTTGTTTATGCTCATCCCAGCTCTCTCTGTCCGGGAAATGAATAGCCTGATTCACGCCGAAAGCTCCTGCTTTAGCTTTTCAATGACCGGCTCGACCGCAGGCAACACGCCGTGCCAGAGCAGCACCGCATGCGCAGCCTGCCCCACCAGCATTCCCAGCCCATCGGCTAACTGTTTCGCGCCGTGTTGTTCACACCAGTTCAGGAAAGGCGTCTTCCCTTTCTGATAGAACATGTCATAGAAGTACATATGCGCACTGACCAGCGAAGCGGGGATCGCCGGGATCTCACCGTTGATGCCGCTGGATGTGGCATTAATGACAAGATCGAAATCACGTTCGGCAAGATCGTCAAGCGCTACCGCGCTCACGCTGCCGGTATGCGCAAACAACGCCGCCAGCGCTTCTGCCCGGGAAAAGGTTCTGTTCGTGATGGTCACCGAACAGTCCAGTGAAAGCAGAGGCAACAAAACGCCCCGCGATGCGCCACCCGCGCCAATCAGCAGGATTCGGAATCCGGGCTTGATAAAGGAGAGTCTTTCCAGATCGCTGAGTAAACCAATCCCGTCGGTGTTGTCCCCCAGAAGGCGTCCATCCTCAAGCCGTTTTAGGGTATTGACTGCACCAGCAAGTGAAGCGCGTTCGGTCAGCTCATCCGCACGTTCGAAGGCTTCTTCTTTAAACGGGACCGTCACATTCGCGCCTTTGCCCCCCGCGGCGAAAAAGGCCTCAAGCGTAGGGATAAAGGCATCCACTGGCGCCAGTGCGCGACCATAGGGGTGATCTATCTGCAGCTGCTCCGCGAACTGCTGATGGATCAACGGTGACTTGCTGTGTGCAATGGGATTACCAAAAACAGCATAGGTTTCCATGAGATTACCCCTGGCGAAAACGTTCGCCGGTCAAAGCGTCGCGAATTTCAGATGGATTCAGGCGCCCTCCCGTTTCACCGACAGCGACAGGGAAGTCATTCCCGAACTGCGCCAGCACTTCTTCGGTTGTCCGACATGGCGGCTGCCCGGTCAGGTTGGCGCTGGTTGAGACCAGTGGTTTACCAAATGCCATGCACAACTCCACCACCAGCGGATGGTCAGTGACCCGAACAGCAAGGGAATCAAAGCGTCCGGTTAACCAGCGCGGGGTTGTCGGCTGCGCCGGGAAGACAAAGGTGACCGGTCCAGGCCATACGGAGAAGATTGTCTCGCGCTGTGCTGGGGTTAGCATAGAGTCATCAATATAGGGCTTAAGCTGCTCGTAATTCGCAGCGATCAAAATCAGTCCTTTCTCGACGGGTCTTTGTTTCAGGGTAAGCAGACGGCTCACAGCCGTCTCGCTGTCAGGATCGCAACCGACCCCAAAAACAGCTTCAGTTGGATAGGCGATGACTTCTTCATTTTTCAGTACGTCCACTGCATGGGCAATGGAGCCTGATGGCAGGTTATTATTCACTATATTGATCCGCCGTTACCGGCTTTCCACATTGTTTACTGGCGCAGAAGCGTTTCATGCCTTGCGCGGTTTTCTTCTCTATCAGTAGCGGATAATTGCAATGAGGGCAGATTCCCGCTACCGGCTTAAAATTGATAACGAACTGGCAGTCAGGGTAGCGATCGCACGAATGGAAGGTCTTACCATAACGGGAACGGCGCTGTACCAGCTGACCGCGCTGACACTGAGGGCAGGCAATTGCCGTTTCATCAGGCTTATCAATTTGTTCCGTATGTTCACATTCCGGGTAGCGGCTACATCCAATAAACATGCCGAAACGCCCCTGGCGTAGCGCGAGTTCGCCACCGCAGAGAGGGCACAACTGGCCCTCCAGAATTTTGACGATATGTCCATCCGCCTGGCTTTTCAGAGGACGAACATAATCACATTCCGGATAGTGAGAACAACCGAGAAACGGGCCGTGTTTCCCGGACCGAATAACAAGTTCAGCCCCGCACTGCGGGCAGGGCTCGTTTTTGTGCACCGTGAACAGTGCTGATTTGGCCATAACAACTCTTGGTGCTGCACATTGAATTAGTGCAGCATACCTTCATTCACTTCAAAGAGTAATTCTTCCATTTGCTGATAGGCATTTTCACAGCCCGGGATATTAAACAGAACCATCAGGATCACCCACTTGAGATCTTCCAGTTCAAATTCTGCCGTATCCAGCGCCATGACGCGCTCTATCACCATTTCTCTCGTTTCGAGGTTTAGCACCTGAATCTGCTCAAGGAATAAAATGAATCCCCGGCAGCTGGCGTCCAGCCGTTCACACTCTTCAGCGGTATAAATGCGTACAGACAATGGGTCAGAAGCAAGCTGCATCGGTTCGGCAAGGCCTTCCTGATAATCAGCCAGTTTTTCCAGCCACATCAACGCATTGTAGATATCTTCCCGCTCAAATCCCGCATCGGTAAGATCCTGTGTCAACTTGTCCTGATCCACTCGCATTTCTGCTTCGTTATGGATGTAAGTCTCAAACAAATACATCAGTACGTCGAACATGGCATGCCCTCCTTAATCGGACATAGCCGCCGGGTACAGCTGCGATCCACCCTGCTAACTCCAGTTCGAGTAGCTGTGCTACCGTTACTGGCACAGGTTGGCCGGCACGTTCAGCGACAACGTCAACAGGTGTTACCTCATCTCCTACGTTAGCC
The DNA here is from genome assembly GCF_048684805.1 of Enterobacter sp. BNK-22. Taxonomy (NCBI): domain Bacteria; kingdom Pseudomonadati; phylum Pseudomonadota; class Gammaproteobacteria; order Enterobacterales; family Enterobacteriaceae; genus Enterobacter; species Enterobacter sp. BNK-22. The sequence continues at coordinate 3,991,523 of NZ_JBLQTT010000001.1, read as the reverse complement.
AGGAGCTTGGGAAATGGCAATGCCACCTTTCCCTGATCTGATGAATATTGTCGCTTTTCGGGATCTTCCTGCAGCCATTGCAGCCCATATTGCAAATTTTCAAGAATGTCCCCGACTTCCGTTACTGGTGTTGCCCCCTGCTTAATCAGCCAGTGCGGTCCCTCGCATCCGGGATTACCTATCGGGCCTGGCAAGGCGAAGACTTCTCGCCCCTGTTCGAGCGCGCACCGTGCCGTGACCAGCGAACCGCTTCGCCGCGCGGCTTCGACCACCAGCACGCCTTTGCTAAGGCCGCTGATGATGCGATTACGACGCGGAAAGTTTGCCGGTCGGGGCTGCGCGGAAAGCGGAAACTCAGACACTATCGCGCCGTCAGACTCAATAAGCCGCATCGCCAATGCCTGATGCCGGCGTGGGTAAATGCTAAAAAGACCGTTCCCCAGCACCGCGACACTTCGTCCTTTTACTGACAGCGCCGCGCTGTGGGCAACGCCGTCAATACCACAGGCCAGCCCGCTGGTAATCGTGAAACCACTATGTGAAAGTTGTTCGCACAGGATTTTCCCCCATCGCTCGCCGTACCATGACGGCGCACGACTCCCTACCACCGCCAGCTGAACGGTATTAAGCGTCTCAGGGTTACCTTTTATGAATAAAGCCCCGGGATAGTCAGGGATCGTGCGGAGTAGAGGGGGATAAAGGGAATGATTGGCCGTTAATAAATGATGTCCCGGCTGCTCAAGCCATATCAGGCTACGTTCCAGCTCACTCTCATCGAACGCAACGAACCGTTCAGCCTGCTTTGCTGTCAGTCCAGCATTTCTTAAGACAAGCGTATCGATGCCTTCCTGCCTCTGCAATCGTGCAGCCGCTTCCACCATGACATCACCACACAGAGAACCTGTGTGCATGAGCCGTAGCCAAATCTCGGTAGACGTCATCCTTTCCCCTGCCATAAGCGCTCTCCGCAATCATTGCGATTGGTCACTGATGCTGTCAATCGATGGGGGATTTGTCTAGAATAGAGGGAGTATTCTTATCAACTCCTGAACACGACTCTGGAAATTTATGGCAGTTTTGCAAGTGTTACATATTCCGGACGAGCGCCTTCGCATCGTCGCTGAACCGGTCAAAGAAGTGAATGCAGAAATCCAGCGTATCGTTGATGATATGTTCGATACCATGTACGCCGAAGAAGGCATTGGCCTGGCGGCGACGCAGGTGGACATTCACAAGCGTATTATCGTGATTGATGTTTCGGAAAATCGCGATGGCCGCCTGGTGCTGATCAACCCTGAGCTGCTCGAAAAGAGTGGCGAAACCGGTATTGAGGAAGGCTGTCTGTCTATTCCTGAACAGCGTGCGTTAGTGCCTCGTGCCGAAAAAGTGAAAATTCGCGCCCTGGATCGTGACGGTAATCCGTTCGAACTGGAGGCAGACGACCTGCTGGCAATTTGTATTCAGCATGAGATGGATCACCTGGTCGGTAAACTGTTTATCGATTATCTCTCGCCGCTGAAACAGCAGCGTATTCGTCAGAAAGTAGAGAAATTGGATCGTTTGCGTTCTCGCGCATAACGTCCCCCCGGATACAAGGATCATCGTGTCTAAAACACTACGTATTATCTTCGCGGGAACCCCTGATTTTGCAGCGCGTCATCTTGACGCGCTGCTATCGTCTGGTCACCAGGTTGTAGGCGTCTTTACCCAGCCGGACCGTCCTGCTGGTCGCGGCAAAAAACTGATGCCGAGCCCGGTCAAAGTGCTGGCAGAAGAGCATGGGCTTCCCGTTTTTCAGCCCGCATCGCTGCGCCCACAGGAAAATCAGCAGCTGGTTGCTGACCTGAATGCCGACGTAATGGTGGTGGTGGCTTACGGTTTAATTCTGCCAAAAGCCGTGCTTGATATGCCGCGCCTGGGTTGTATCAACGTGCATGGGTCTCTGCTCCCACGCTGGCGTGGTGCAGCTCCTATCCAGCGCGCGCTGTGGGCGGGTGATGCCGAAACGGGCGTGACCATCATGAAGATGGACGTAGGTTTAGACACCGGCGACATGCTGTATAAACTGGCCTGCCCCATTACGCCAGACGATACCAGCGCCACGCTGTATGACAAACTGGCAGACCTTGGCCCACAAGGTCTTATCGAGACGCTTCAGCAGCTTGCTGACAATACGGCAAAACCGGAAGTTCAGGATGACGCGCTGGTAACCTACGCCGAAAAGCTGAGCAAAGAAGAAGCGCGTATCGACTGGTCCCTGTCCGCCGCTCAACTTGAACGCTGCATTCGCGCTTTTAATCCGTGGCCAATGAGCTGGATGGAAATTGATGAGCAGCCAGTAAAAGTCTGGAAGGCCTCCGTCATTAGCGGTGCGACGACGGCGGAACCCGGTACGATTATTGATGCCAGCAAGAACGGTATCCAGGTGGCGACTGCCCAAGGGATTTTGAATCTTGAATCGCTCCAACCGGCCGGTAAGAAAGCCATGAGCGCTCAGGATCTGTTAAATTCCCGTCGTGAATGGTTTATCCCGGGCAATCGCCTTGCCTGAGCAAATTTATTCTTAAGGCCCGGTGTTTCCGGGCATTTTTATTTTTACGGTTATGAAAAAACAAAATCTACGCAGTATGGCGGCCCAGGCCGTCGAGCAGGTTATCGAGCAGGGCCAGTCATTGAGTAACGTCCTGCCTCCCCTGCAGCAAAAAGTTTCTGATAAAGATAAAGCCCTGCTTCAGGAGCTCTGCTTTGGCGTCCTGCGCACACTCTCTCAGCTTGAGTGGCTGATTAATAAGCTGATGTCCCGCCCAATGACGGGCAAGCAGCGTACCGTACATTATTTGATTATGGTGGGTTTTTATCAGCTTCTTCATACCCGCATCCCACCTCACGCCGCGCTGGCAGAGACGGTGGAAGGTGCCGTTTCGATTAAACGTCCTCAGCTGAAAGGGCTGATCAACGGCGTATTGCGCCAGTTCCAGCGACAGCAGGATGAGCTTCTGGCTGAATTTGCCCAAAACGAAGCGCGCTTCCTGCATCCGGACTGGCTGTTGAAGCGCCTGAAAAAAGCTTATCCGCAGCAGTGGCAGGACATTGCCGATGCCAACAACCAGCGTCCGCCAATGTGGTTACGCGTGAATCGTAATCACCACACCCGTGACGCATGGCTGGCATTACTCGAAGAAGCGGGAATGAGCGGCTTCACCCATGACGCATATCCTGATGCCGTGCGCTTAGCATCGCCTGCACCGGTACATGCATTACCCGGCTTTGAAGAGGGTTGGGTAACGGTACAGGATGCTTCTGCTCAGGGTTGCATGACCTGGCTTGAACCCCAAAACGGTGAGCAGATCCTCGATCTCTGCGCCGCACCAGGGGGCAAAACAACGCATATTCTTGAAGTGGCTCCGCAGGCCAGCGTGATGGCAGTGGATGTTGATGAGCAGCGTCTTTCACGCGTCTATGACAACCTCAAGCGCCTGGGCATGAAGGCGCAGGTTAAGCAAGGCGATGGACGCAAACCCGCAGAATGGTGTGGTGAAACACAATTCGATCGCATTTTGCTGGATGCCCCCTGCTCTGCAACCGGCGTGATTCGTCGTCATCCGGATATCAAGTGGCTGCGCCGCGATCGTGATATTAACGAACTTGCCCAGCTGCAATCCGACATCCTCGACGCCATCTGGCCGCATCTCAAGCCCGGCGGCACGCTGGTGTATGCGACCTGCTCGGTACTTCCTGAAGAAAATAGTCAGCAAATCGCGGCCTTCCTTAAACGTACCCCGGACGCGGCGCTGCGCGATACGGGAACGCCTGAACGCCCGGGTCAGCAGAATCTGCCGGGTGCAGAAGAGGGTGATGGCTTCTTTTACGCTAAGCTAATCAAAGAGTGATGTTGAGAACAGGTCACGAGATATGAAGATTATCATTCTGGGCGCAGGACAGGTTGGCGGAACGCTGGCGGAAAACCTGGTTGGCGAAAACAACGACATCACCATCGTGGATACCAACGGCGATCGCCTGCGTGTTTTGCAGGACAAATTTGACCTGCGCGTTGTACAGGGCCATGGTTCGCACCCGCGCGTTCTTCGTGAGGCGGGCGCTGACGATGCCGATATGCTGGTTGCGGTGACCAGTTCTGACGAAACCAATATGGTGGCCTGTCAGGTGGCCTACTCGCTTTTCAACACGCCAAACCGAATCGCGCGCATCCGTTCTCCGGACTATGTCCGCGATGCTGAGAAGCTGTTTAACTCAGAAGCGGTCCCTATTGATCATCTCATCGCCCCAGAGCAGCTGGTTATCGATAATATCTACCGTCTGATCGAATATCCGGGCGCCCTGCAGGTAGTGAATTTTGCCGAAGGTAAAGTGAGCCTGGCCGTCGTTAAGGCCTATTACGGCGGGCCATTGATCGGCAATGCGCTTTCCACCATGCGCGAGCACATGCCGCATATCGATACGCGCGTCGCAGCCATTTTCCGTCACGACAGGCCAATCCGCCCGCAGGGCTCCACGATTGTCGAAGCCGGTGACGAAGTCTTCTTTATTGCCGCTTCACAGCATATTCGTGCGGTGATGAGTGAACTTCAGCGTCTCGAAAAACCCTATAAACGCATTATGCTAGTCGGCGGCGGCAATATCGGTGCAGGTCTGGCACACCGGCTGGAAAAAGATTACAGCGTGAAGTTGATCGAGCGCGATCAGCAGCGTGCTGCTGAACTGGCGGAAAAACTGCAAAATACGATCGTATTTTATGGCGATGCGTCCGATCAGGAATTACTGGCTGAAGAGCATATTGATCAAGTTGATCTCTTTATTGCCGTCACCAACGACGATGAAGCGAATATAATGTCCGCCATGCTCGCCAAACGCATGGGGGCCAAAAAGGTCATGGTGCTTATCCAGCGTCGGGCATACGTTGATCTGGTGCAGGGCAGCGTCATTGATATTGCCATTTCACCTCAGCAGGCGACCATTTCCGCGCTCCTGAGCCATGTGCGTAAAGCCGATATTGTCGGGGTGTCATCGCTCCGCCGCGGTGTCGCGGAAGCCATCGAAGCCGTGGCGCACGGAGATGAAACCACGTCACGCGTCGTGGGCCGTTCGATAGACGAAATTAAGCTGCCACCGGGAACGATTATCGGTGCCGTCGTGCGCGGAAATGATGTCATGATTGCCAATGATAATTTACGTATTGAGCAAGGCGATCACGTTATTATGTTCCTTACCGATAAAAAGTTTATTACCGACGTCGAACGTTTATTCCAGCCCAGCCCATTCTTCCTTTAATGTGTCGGGTGCCTGAAAAAGTGCACCCGCCCTTTATCCTTTTCATTTCTGTGCCTTTTATTTTTCATAACGTTTAATTATCCCGAATGGCAATTAGCTAATCATTTGTTAAACTTATAGTCGTCAGCTGGCACAAGGAGAACAAAATGAGTTTTATTAAAGAATTTCGCGAATTTGCGATGCGCGGAAACGTGGTGGATTTGGCAGTGGGTGTCATTATTGGTGCGGCATTCGGCAAGATTGTTTCATCATTAGTGGCCGACATTATCATGCCACCTTTAGGGTTGCTGATCGGGGGCATTGATTTCAAACAATTCGCTTTCACGCTGCGTGAAGCACAAGGTGATGTTCCGGCAGTCGTGATGCACTACGGCGTATTTATTCAGAACGTATTTGATTTCGTGATTGTGGCGTTTGCCATTTTTATGGCTATCAAGCTGATCAATAAGCTGAACCGTAAAAAAGAAGAGCCGGCAGCGGCGCCTGCACCTACAAAAGAAGAAGTGCTGCTGAGTGAGATTCGCGATCTGTTAAAAGAGCAGAACAACCGCGTTTAATCGAAAGCTTAAAGCAGGGAGGCCAGTGGTAAATAAGCGATTCGCTTGTTTGCCACTGGCCTCCCAGTTACCCCGTTTTGCATGCTTGTCTTTACGCAGATAACTCCCTTTCCCTTTTTTGTTCTTCTCAACACGTTGTCTGAATAGCGGGTCGTGAAGTAGTGCCTCAATGGCATTGTCTTTTATCTGTCCTTTCGTGTGCTGATAGCGGCTCATAAATTCTCCTGAGCATGGTTTATGACGACGGGAGTCTAGATCCGGATGGACTAAAAATCAACAGTCCCCGGTTTCTCCACTGGCCCCCTGTTCAAGGGCTTCCAGTATGGAACAATAAATACTGCTGTGGGCCGTGCCGCAACAAGCATCATTCAGCCTTTGCAGAGAGCGCTGCATGGTTTGCAGTTCCTGGATGCGTGCTTCTACTTCATCCAGCCGGGCCTGCACAATGCTTTTAGACTCCTGGCAGGTGTGATGTGCCGGATCGATGCGGATCGATAATAGCTCGCGGATCGAGTCTAATGTGAAACCGAGCTGGCGCGCATAACGAATAAACCGCAGGCGCTGCAGATCGTTATCGGTATAAAGTCGAAAGCCACCTTCAGTACGGACTTCATGGTCGATCATCTGCTGCTTTTCGTAATATCGGATGGTATCCGGCGTGACGTTAGCGAGCTTCGCAAGTTCACCGATACGGTACATAACTACTCCTCGTTAATTTTCCGCAACAAGCTTTCACCGTATTCACCGTGCAGAAAGTCAGTGCTCATTCCTGCCTGGCGCAGCTTAAGTTCAAGCAGGGCCAGACGGCGGCTCAGTTCAGAATGTCGCGGATCGTCCTGACGGATCCCTTTCAGCAGATCGGCCAGTTCAACAGCCTCTCTGCGCTGTTCAAGTTCCGGAGGGAGACAGCTTGCATTTTTCAGTAAACGGTAGCCCGCCCGTAGTTCAGGTGCAATGTGCGAGTCATCGTCAAGCACAAGGGGTTCGCCGCGTCCCGGAAGATCGTCGAATTCACCTTTTTTTTGGGCATCGCGAATATGGCGTTCTGCCCACTGGTCGAGCAACCACATTACCAGCTCCAGAGGATGAACAGAATTGATACAGGCATTGTAGAGAAGTGGGGATATCGCGGATATAAAAAAACCCGCCGAGGCGGGTTTTTTTACGTTACTGCAGATTACTCTGCAGCAGCTTCTGCTTTCTCTGAACGATCAACCAGCTCGATGTAAGCCATCGGCGCGTTGTCGCCTGCACGGAAACCACACTTCAGAATGCGAGTGTAACCACCGGCACGGCTCGCGAAACGCGGGCCCAGTTCGTTAAACAGTTTTGCCACGATCTCGTTATCACGAGTACGGGCGAATGCCAGACGACGATTAGCAACGCTGTCAGTCTTGGCAAGAGTAATCAGCGGCTCAACTACGCGACGCAGCTCTTTCGCTTTAGGCAGGGTCGTCTTGATGATCTCATGACGAACCAGTGAACCTGCCATGTTGCGGAACATAGCCTGGCGATGGCTGCTGTTGCGGTTCAGTTGACGACCACTCTTACGATGGCGCATGACCTTATCCTTCTCAGTAAAACCTTAACCTGTGATCCGGTTACTCGTCAGCAATGCTTGCCGGTGGCCAGTTTTCCAGGCGCATGCCCAGAGACAGACCACGTGAAGCCAGCACGTCTTTAATCTCAGTAAGAGATTTTTTACCCAGGTTCGGCGTTTTCAGCAACTCAACCTCGGTACGCTGTACCAGATCACCGATATAGTGGATAGCTTCTGCCTTGAGGCAGTTAGCAGAGCGGACAGTCAATTCGAGATCGTCAACAGGGCGCAGCAGGATCGGATCGAATTCTGGTTTCTCTTCTTTCACTTCCGGCTGACGTACATCACGTAAGTCAACGAAAGCTTCCAGTTGTTCTGCCAGGATGGTTGCCGCACGACGAATCGCCTCTTCAGGATCGATTGTGCCGTTGGTTTCCATTTCGATGACCAGCTTGTCCAGGTCGGTACGCTGTTCTACACGCGCTGCTTCAACATTGTAGGCAATACGCTCTACAGGGCTGTAGCATGCGTCGACCAGCAGACGGCCGATTGGGCGCTCATCTTCTTCCGAATGAATTCGGGCAGAAGCCGGCACATAACCACGACCGCGCTGAACTTTGATACGCATGCTAATTGCTGCGTTCTCATCGGTCAGGTGGCAGATCACGTGCTGCGGCTTGACGATTTCAACATCACCGTCGTGGGTGATGTCGGCTGCAGTCACAGGGCCAATGCCAGATTTATTCAGAGTAAGAATAACTTCATCTTTACCCTGAACTCTCACCGCCAGCCCTTTCAGGTTGAGCAGGATTTCAAGGATATCTTCCTGAACGCCTTCTTTGGTGCTGTACTCATGAAGTACACCATCAATCTCAACCTCGGTCACCGCGCAACCCGGCATCGATGAGAGCAGAATACGGCGCAGTGCGTTACCCAGAGTATGGCCAAAGCCACGCTCTAAAGGCTCAAGGGTCACCTTGGCGTGCGTCGAACTCACTTGCTCGATATCTACCAGGCGCGGTTTTAGAAACTCTGTCACAGAACCCTGCATTGTGTCCTCTCTTTGGTACTAAGCTTTACTTGGAGTAAAGCTCGACGATCAGGTGTTCGTTAATGTCCGCAGACAGATCAGAACGTTCTGGCTGACGCTTGAACGTACCTTCCATCTTGCCAGCATCAACTTCCAGCCAGGTTGGCTTTTCACGCTGCTCAGCCAGCTCCAGAGCGGCCTTCACGCGAGATTGCTTTTTCGCTTTCTCACGAATGCTAACAACGTCATTCGCTTTAACCTGATAAGAAGCGATGTTAACAACACGACCGTTTACCATGATTGCTTTGTGGCTAACCAGCTGACGTGATTCAGCACGAGTAGCGCCGAAGCCCATACGGTATACAACGTTGTCCAGACGACCTTCCAGCAGAGCCAGCAGGTTTTCACCTGTGTTGCCTTTCAGACGTGCTGCTTCTTTATAGTAGTTACGGAACTGACGCTCCAGCACACCGTACATACGGCGAACTTTTTGCTTTTCACGCAACTGCACACCATAGTCAGACAGACGCGGTTTACGCGCACCGTGCTGGCCAGGAGCTTGTTCAATTTTACACTTGGTATCGATCGCGCGAACGCCAGACTTAAGGAATAAGTCGGTGCCCTCACGACGGCTCAGCTTGAGCTTAGGACCCAAATATCTTGCCATTTTCTATCTCCAACTAACCTAAAAAACGGAGCGTTATACGCGACGTTTTTTCGGCGGACGACAACCGTTATGAGGGATCGGAGTCACATCAGTAATATTCGTGATGCGGAAACCAGCGGCGTTCAGAGCGCGAACAGTAGATTCACGACCCGGACCCGGACCTTTAACCATAACTTCCAGATTCTTGATGCCGTATTCTTTTACGGCTTCAGCGCAACGCTCTGCTGCAACCTGAGCTGCGAACGGAGTGGATTTGCGAGAACCACGGAAACCGGAACCACCGGCTGTTGCCCAACCCAATGCGTTACCCTGACGATCAGTAATAGTAACGATGGTGTTGTTGAAAGAAGCATGGATATGAGCCACGCCGTCAGAGACTTGTTTTCTTACACGTTTACGTGCACGAACTGGTGCCTTTGCCATTATTCAATCACCCCGATTATTTCTTGATCGGTTTGCGCGGACCCTTACGGGTACGTGCGTTGGTCTTAGTACGCTGACCGCGCACTGGCAGACCACGACGATGACGCAAACCGCGATAGCAACCAAGATCCATCAGGCGCTTGATGCTCATGCTGATTTCACGGCGCAGATCACCTTCAACGACAAATTTGGCAACTTCGTCACGCAGCGTGTCGATTTGTTCTTCAGACAGCTCACTGATCTTAACATCTTCAGCGATACCCGCTGCAGCCAGAATGGCTTTAGAACGGGTCTTGCCGACGCCGTAGATCGAAGTTAATGCGATCACAGCATGTTTCTGATCAGGAATGTTAATGCCTGCTATACGGGCCACTATGCACTCCTACTATTTAATATGTACGCACCATGCTGAAAAGCCCGTTTTCAGGATACTCAAATGGAAACGTACAGACATACAAAAGATTGGCTGGCTAATCTAGCCAGCTCAACCCAACTTTGCAAGAAAAATATGCGAAATAATCAGCCTTGGCGCTGTTTATGCTTCGGCTCGGCACTGCAAATCACACGGATGACACCATCACGCTTAACGATTTTGCAGTTACGGCATAATTTCTTGACGGAAGCACGAACTTTCATTTTTACTCTCCGTAACTTCTCAGGCGACCAATTAGCGGCCGTAGCCTTTCAGGTTCGCCTTCTTCAATGCAGACTCATACTGACTGGACATCATCAGAGTTTGCACTTGAGCCATAAAGTCCATAATCACGACAACAACGATAAGCAGTGAGGTCCCACCGAAGTAGAACGGTACTTTCATTGCATCACGCATGAACTCCGGGATCAGGCAGATAAAAGTAATATAGAGCGCACCAACCAAAGTCAGGCGGGTCATTACTTTATCGATATACTTCGCCGTTTGCTCTCCCGGACGAATTCCTGGTACAAATGCACCGGACTTCTTCAGGTTATCTGCTGTTTCACGCGGGTTGAAGACCAACGCCGTGTAGAAGAAACAGAAGAAGATGATCGCAGACGCATAGAGTAACACATAAAGTGGTTGCCCAGGCTGCAAATACAGCGAAATTGTTGTCAGCCAGTTCCAACCAGTACCGCCCCCGAACCATGACGCGATGGTCGCCGGGAACAGAATAATACTGGAAGCGAAGATAGCCGGGATAACCCCCGCCATGTTCACTTTCAGCGGTAAATGTGTGCTCTGTGCAGCATAGACACGACGACCTTGCTGACGTTTAGCGTAGTTCACCACAATGCGGCGTTGACCACGTTCAACGAAGACAACAAAGAACGTCACTGCAAATACTAATACTGCAACCAACAGCAACAGGAGGAAGTGCAGGTCGCCTTGACGCGCTTGCTCGATAGTGTGGGCGATGGCTGGCGGGAGGCCCGCAACAATACCGGCGAAGATAATGATTGAGATACCGTTACCGATACCACGCTCAGTAATCTGTTCGCCGAGCCACATCAGGAACATTGTCCCTGTGACCAGACTTACAACAGCGGTGAAGTAGAATGCAAAGCCCGGGTTTAACACCAGGCCCTGCATACCAGGCATATTCGGCAGACCGGTAGCAATACCGATCGACTGGAATATTGCCAGCACCAGAGTACCGTAACGGGTGTACTGACTAATCTTACGACGTCCAGACTCCCCTTCTTTCTTCAACTCTGCCAGGGCCGGATGAACGACCGTCAGCAGCTGGATAATAATAGATGCCGAAATGTACGGCATAATACCCAATGCGAAGATAGAAGCACGGCTGAGAGCACCACCAGAGAACATGTTGAACATTTCAATGATGGTGCCTCGCTGTTGCTCAAGCAGTTTGGCAAGTACAGCGGCATCGATACCAGGGATCGGAATAAAAGAGCCAATACGGAACACAATCAGCGCGCCGATAACAAACAGCAGTCTGCGTTTCAGCTCGCCAAATCCACCTTTGGCACTTTGAAAATCTAATCCCGGTTGCTTAGCCATCTGCTACTTATTCCTCAATTTTACCGCCAGCAGCTTCGATAGCAGCACGAGCACCTTTAGTAACACGCAGGCCACGAACAGTTACCGGAGTAGAAACTTCACCAGCCAGGATCACTTTCGCGAACTCGATCTGGATACCGATAATGTTTGCTGCTTTCAGCGTGTTCAGGTCTACAACGCCGCCTTCAACTTTCGCCAGGTCAGACAGACGGATTTCCGCTGTGATCGCTGCTTTGCGAGAGGTGAAGCCGAACTTCGGCAGACGACGGTACAGTGGCATCTGGCCACCCTCGAAACCGCGACGTACGCCACCGCCAGAACGAGAGTTCTGACCTTTGTGACCACGACCACCGGTTTTGCCGAGGCCAGAACCGATACCACGACCCAGGCGTTTACCCGCCTTTTTAGAGCCTTCGGCCGGAGACAGAGTATTTAAACGCATCTCTTACTCCTCAACTTTAACCATGAAGTAAACCGCGTTGACCATACCACGAACAGCAGGAGTATCCTCGCGCTCAACGGTATGACCAATACGACGCAGACCCAGGCCAAGCAGCGTTGCCTTGTGTTTCGGCAGACGACCGATTGCACTGCGGGTTTGAGTGATTTTAATAGTCTTTGCCATGGTCAATTACCCCAGAATTTCTTCAACGGATTTACCACGCTTGGCAGCGACCATTTCTGGAGAATTCATATTTTCCAGGCCATCAATAGTTGCACGAACCACGTTGATCGGGTTGGTGGAACCATATGCTTTAGCCAGAACGTTATGAACCCCAGCAACTTCCAGAACGGCGCGCATTGCACCACCGGCGATGATACCGGTACCTTCTGAAGCTGGCTGCATGAATACACGAGAACCCGTGTGAACACCTTTAACTGGGTGCTGCAGGGTGCCGTTGTTCAGCGCGACGTTAATCATGTTGCGACGGGCTTTTTCCATCGCTTTCTGGATCGCTGCTGGAACTTCACGCGCTTTACCGTAACCAAAACCAACGCGACCGTTACCATCGCCTACTACAGTCAGAGCTGTGAAGGAGAAAATACGACCACCTTTAACGGTTTTAGATACGCGGTTTACCGCGATCAGCTTTTCCTGCAGTTCGCCAGCCTGTTTTTCGATGTGAGCCATCTTACACCTCTACCTTAGAACTGAAGGCCAGCTTCACGGGCAGCATCTGCCAGTGCCTGGACACGACCATGATATTGGAACCCGGAACGGTCAAAGGAAACATTGCTGATGCCTTTTTCCAGAGCGCGTTCAGCAACAGCTTTACCTACAGCTGCAGCGGCGTCTTTGTTACCGGTGTACTTCAATTGTTCTGAGATAGCTTTTTCTACAGTAGAAGCAGCTACCAGAACTTCAGAACCGTTCGGTGCAATTACCTGTGCGTAAATATGACGCGGGGTACGATGTACCACCAGGCGAGTTGCACCCAGCTCTTTGAGCTTGCGGCGTGCGCGGGTCGCACGACGGATACGAGCAGATTTCTTATCCATAGTGTTACCTTACTTCTTCTTAGCCTCTTTGGTACGCACGACTTCGTCGGCGTAACGAACACCCTTGCCTTTGTAAGGCTCAGGACGACGGTAGGCGCGCAGATCTGCTGCAACCTGACCGATCAGCTGTTTATCAGCGCCTTTCAGCACGATTTCAGTTTGAGTCGGGCATTCTGCAGTGATACCGGCCGGCAGCGGATGCTCAACAGGGTGTGAGAAGCCCAGAGACAGGCCTACTGCATTCCCTTTGATAGCTGCACGATAACCTACACCAACCAGCTGAAGCTTTTTAGTGAAGCCTTCGGTAACACCAACAACCATTGAGTTCAGCAGGGCACGCGCGGTACCAGCCTGAGCCCATCCATCCACGAAACCATCACGTGGACCGAAGGTCAGAGCGTTATCTGCATGTTTAACTTCAACAGCTTTGTTGAGGGTACGAGTCAGCTCGCCGTTTTTACCTTTGATCGTAATAACCTGACCGTCGATTTTTACATCAACGCCGGCAGGAATAACGACCGGTGCTTTAGCAACACGAGACATTCTTTCCTCCGATTAGGCTACGTAGCAGATAATTTCGCCACCAAGACCAGCCTGGCGCGCTGCACGATCAGTCATAACACCTTTAGAGGTAGAAACAACTGCGATACCAAGACCAGCCATAACTTTTGGCAGCTCATCTTTTTTCTTATAGATGCGCAGGCCTGGGCGGCTGACACGCTGAATGCTTTCTACAACAGCTTTACCCTGGAAATACTTGAGAGTAAGTTCCAGTTCCGGCTTGGTGTCGCCTTCAACTTTAAAATCTTCGATAAAACCTTCTTCCTTCAGCACGTTGGCAATTGCCACTTTCAGCTTGGCGGAAGGCATGGTGACCGCAACTTTGTTCGCGGCCTGACCGTTACGGATACGGGTCAGCATATCCGCGATCGGATCTTGCATGCTCATCTGTCTTTACTCCCGTGATTCAATTGGTAATTACCAGCTAGCCTTTTTCAAGCCTGGCACTTCACCGCGCATAGCGGCTTCACGCAGTTTGATACGGCTCAACCCAAACTTGCCCACATAACCATGTGGACGACCTGTTTGACGACAGCGGTTACGCTGACGAGACGGGCTGGAATCACGCGGCAGAGACTGCAGCTTGAGAACCGCATTCCAACGATCTTCGTCGGAAGCGTTCACATCAGAAATGATCGCTTTCAGTTCAGCGCGTTTAGCGAAGAATTTATCAGCTAAAGCTACGCGCTTTACTTCGCGTGCTTTCATTGATTGCTTAGCCATTCAGTAACCCTACCTTACTTGCGGAACGGGAAGTCAAAGGCAGCCAGCAGAGCACGGCCTTCTTCGTCAGATTTCGCAGTAGTGGTAATGGTAATATCCAAACCACGCACGCGGTCGACTTTATCGTAGTCGATTTCTGGGAAGATGATCTGCTCACGGACACCCATGCTGTAGTTACCACGACCGTCGAAAGACTTAGCGGACAAGCCACGGAAGTCACGGATACGTGGAACAGCAATAGTGATCAGGCGCTCAAAGAACTCCCACATGCGTTCGCCACGCAGAGTTACTTTACAGCCGATCGGATAGCCCTGACGGATTTTGAAGCCTGCAACAGATTTGCGTGCTTTGGTGATCAGCGGTTTTTGACCGGAGATTGCTGTCAGGTCAGCTGCTGCGTTATCCAGCAGTTTCTTGTCAGCGATCGCTTCACCAACACCCATGTTCAGGGTGATCTTCTCGACCCGAGGGACTTGCATGACAGAATTGTAGTTAAACTCGGTCATGAGTTTCTTAACTACTTCGTCTTTGTAGTAATCATGCAGTTTCGCCATCGTACTACTCCAAATTACTTGATAGTTTCGCTGTTAGACTTGAAGAAACGGACTTTTTTGCCGTCTTCGAATCTAAAGCCTACACGGTCAGCCTTGCCGGTAGCCGCATTGAAGATTGCAACGTTAGAAACCTGAATAGCAGCTTCTTTTTCAACGATGCCACCTGGTTGGTTCAGGGCCGGAACCGGCTTCTGATGTTTCTTAACCAGGTTGATACCTTCAACGACAAGTTTGCCGGAAGACAGAACATTTTTTACTTTACCGCGTTTACCTTTATCTTTACCGGTTAACACGATAACTTCGTCATCACGACGGATTTTCGCTGCCATGATTCGCTCCTTAGAGTACTTCTGGTGCCAGAGAGATAATTTTCATGAACTTCTCAGTACGAAGTTCACGAGTTACCGGCCCAAAGATACGCGTGCCGATAGGCTGCTCGCTGTTATTGTTTAAAATAACGCATGCATTACCATCGAAGCGAATGACAGAACCGTCAGGGCGACGAACACCCTTCTTGGTGCGCACCACTACCGCCTTCAGCACATCACCTTTTTTGACCTTACCACGTGGAATTGCTTCCTTGATGGTGATCTTGATGATGTCGCCTACGCCTGCGTAGCGACGGTGCGAGCCACCCAGAACCTTGATACACATTACGCGACGTGCACCGGAGTTGTCGGCGACGTTCAGCATAGTCTGTTCTTGGATCATTTTAGTGCTCCGCTAATGTCAACTACTACCTGAGACTCTAAAATCAGAGCCGTTAAAAAGCCCCATATCGAGGGCGCGGCATTATAACACCGCTTCTGCAATATGGGTAGAAAAAATAAACGGCTCATCGCTGAGCCGTTTATTCGTATTGAGAAGGCGTACTGTATTACAGAACCGCTTTCTCTACAACGCGAACCAGCGTCCAGGACTTAGTCTTGGACAGTGGACGGCATTCACGGATTTCAACCTTGTCGCCGATACCACATTCGTTGTTCTCGTCATGTACGTGCAGTTTGGTCGTACGCTTGATGAATTTACCGTAGATCGGGTGTTTCACAATACGTTCGATAGCTACAACAATGGATTTCTCCATTTTGTCG
This sequence comes from Enterobacter sp. BNK-22, assembly GCF_048684805.1. Taxonomy (NCBI): domain Bacteria; kingdom Pseudomonadati; phylum Pseudomonadota; class Gammaproteobacteria; order Enterobacterales; family Enterobacteriaceae; genus Enterobacter; species Enterobacter sp. BNK-22. Next base: position 3,975,589 of record NZ_JBLQTT010000001.1, on the reverse strand, counting down.
CTAACAACACGACCTTGCAGAGTACGGATTTTATCGGTCATTACGCACCCGCCTTCTGAGTCAGTAAAGTCTTAACGCGTGCAACATTGCGACGCACTTGCTTCAGCAGGTGAGTCTGTTGCAGCTGGCCACTTGCAGCCTGCATACGCAGGTTGAACTGCTCACGCAGCAGGTTCAGCAGCTCAGCGTTCAGCTCTTCAACGCTTTTTTCACGCAGCTCTTTTGCTTTCATTACATCACCGTCTTAGTTACAAAGGTGGTTTTGATAGGCAGTTTCGCTGCTGCCAGGCCGAAGGCTTCACGGGCCAGCTCTTCCGGAACACCGTCCATTTCATAAAGGACTTTGCCCGGTTGGATCAAGGCAACCCAGTACTCCACGTTACCTTTACCTTTACCCATACGAACTTCCAGCGGCTTCTCGGTGATCGGTTTGTCCGGGAATACACGGATCCAGATCTTACCTTGACGCTTAACTGCACGGGTCATTGCACGACGTGCTGCTTCGATCTGACGTGCAGTCAGACGACCACGGCCAACAGCTTTCAGACCGAAAGTGCCGAAGCTAACATCCGTACCCTGCGCCAGACCACGGTTGCGGCCTTTGTGCACTTTACGGAATTTTGTACGCTTTGGTTGTAACATCAGCGACGCTCCTTATTTACGGCCTTTACGCTGCTGCTTTTTAGGTTGAGCAGCCGGTTTTTCCGGTTGTTCAACAGCAGCCATACCACCCAGGATCTCACCTTTGAAGATCCATACCTTAACGCCGATTACACCGTAAGTGGTGTGCGCTTCAGAGGTGTTGTAGTCGATGTCAGCACGCAGAGTGTGCAGCGGTACGCGACCTTCACGGTACCATTCGGTACGTGCGATTTCCGCGCCGCCCAGACGGCCGCTAACTTCAACTTTGATACCTTTAGCGCCCAGACGCATTGCGTTCTGTACAGCACGCTTCATAGCACGACGGAACATAACACGACGTTCCAGCTGAGAAGTGATGCTGTCAGCAACCAATTTAGCGTCCAGTTCAGGCTTACGAACTTCAGCGATATTGATCTGTGCAGGAACGCCAGCGATATCCGCTACGACCTTGCGCAGTTTTTCTACGTCTTCGCCTTTCTTACCGATAACGATGCCAGGACGAGCAGTGTGAATAGTCACACGGATGCTCTTCGCTGGACGCTCGATAACGATACGAGATACAGACGCTTTAGCCAGTTCCTTAGTCAGGTACTGACGTACTTTAAAATCGCTGTCCAGGTTGTCAGCGAATTCTTTGGTGTTCGCAAACCAGGTAGAGTTCCATGGTTTTACAATACCCAGGCGAATACCATTAGGATGTACTTTCTGACCCATTGCTAGTCTCCAGAGTCTCAGCGATCGGACACAACCACAGTAATGTGGCTGGTGCGCTTCAGGATGCGATCTGCACGACCTTTCGCACGCGGCATAATGCGCTTCATGCTTGGGCCTTCATCTACGAAAATTTTCGCGACTTTCAGATCGTCGATGTCAGCGCCATCGTTGTGTTCAGCGTTAGCAATGGCAGATTCCAGTACTTTCTTGACCAATACCGCAGCTTTCTTGTTGGTATAGGTCAGGATGTCCAGGGCCTGCGACACTTTCTTACCGCGAATCAGGTCAGCAACAAGGCGAACCTTCTGTGCAGAAGAACGAGCATGGCGATGTTGAGCTAAAGTTTCCATCTCTTCCTCCTACCTTATTTCTTCTTCGCTTTTTTATCAGCAGCGTGGCCGCGATAAGTACGAGTCGGTGCGAATTCACCCAGTTTGTGACCAACCATTTCGTCGGTAACAAAGACTGGAACGTGCTGACGACCATTATGGACAGCGATGGTCAAACCGATCATGTTAGGAAAGATCGTTGAACGACGGGACCAAGTGCGCAGGGGCTTCTTGTCTCCGCTTTCCACCGCTTTCTCTACCTTCTTCAGCAAGTGCAGGTCAATAAAAGGACCTTTCTTGAGAGAACGTGGCATGGCTTATCCTCTAAAATTATTTGCTACGGCGACGTACGATAAATTTATCAGTACGCTTGTTGCTGCGGGTCTTCTTACCTTTGGTCTGAACGCCCCACGGAGATACCGGGTGCTTACCAAAGTTACGACCTTCACCACCACCATGTGGGTGGTCGACTGGGTTCATCGCAGTACCGCGAACGGTAGGACGAACACCACGCCAGCGTGCAGCACCTGCTTTACCCAGAACGCGCAGCATATGCTCAGCATTGCCAACTTCGCCCAGAGTAGCGCGGCAGTCTGCTTCGACTTTACGCATTTCACCAGAACGCAGACGCAGGGTGACATAAGCACCATCACGCGCAACGATCTGAACGTAAGTACCCGCGGAACGCGCCAGCTGACCGCCTTTACCTGGTTTCATTTCTACGTTATGAACGGTAGAACCAACCGGGATATTGCGCATCGGCAGGGTGTTGCCTGCTTTGATTGCAGCATCAACGCCAGACTGAATCTGGTCGCCAGCTTTCAGGCCTTTAGGGGCCAGGATGTAACGGCGTTCGCCATCTTTGTACAGAACCAGCGCGATGTTCGCGGAACGGTTCGGATCGTACTCAAGACGTTCAACAACTGCTGGGATACCGTCTTTGTTGCGTTTGAAGTCAACAATACGATAAGCCTGCTTGTGGCCACCACCGATGTGACGAGTGGTGATACGGCCATTGTTGTTACGACCACCGGATTTGCTGTTTTTTTCCAGCAACGGAGCAAAAGGTTTGCCCTTGTGCAGCTCAGGGTTAACCACTTTAACTACGTGGCGACGACCCGGAGATGTCGGTTTACATTTAACAACTGCCATTGTATTACTCCTCCGACTTACTCAGCGCCGCCAACGAAGTCCAGATTCTGGCCTTCTTTCAGGGTGACGTAAGCTTTTTTCCAGTCGCTACGACGACCGATACGCTGTCCGTGACGTTTAACTTTCCCTTTAACTACCAGGGTGTTAACGACTTCGACTTCGACTTCAAACAGTTTCTGCACAGCAGCTTTGATCTCTGCTTTGGTCGCGTCTTTAGCAACTTTGAGAACGATGGTGTTTGTTTTTTCCATCGCAGTAGACGCTTTTTCAGAAACGTGCGGTGCGCGAAGCACCTTCAGCAGACGTTCTTCACGAATCATGCCAGCATCTCCTCAACTTGCTTAACAGCATCAGCAGTCATTACGACTTTGTCGAAGGCGATCAGGCTAACCGGGTCGATACCAGTCGCATCGCGTACGTCAACCTTGTGCAGGTTACGTGCGGCCAGGAACAGGTTCTCGTCCAGCTCACCGGTGATGATCAGCACATCTTCCAGAGCCATGTCTTTCAGTTTCTGTGCCAGCAGCTTAGTTTTAGGCGCTTCAACAGAGAACTTCTCGACAACGATCAGACGATCCTGACGTACCAGTTCGGACAGGATGCTTTTCAGCGCGCCGCGGTACATCTTTTTGTTAACTTTTTGACTGTGGTCCTGTGGACGCGCAGCGAAGGTCACGCCACCTGAACGCCAGATCGGGCTCTTGATAGAACCTGAACGCGCACGGCCGGTACCTTTCTGGCGCCATGGCTTTTTGCCAGAACCAGTTACTTCAGCACGAGTCTTCTGAGCACGAGTACCCTGACGAGCACCAGCTGCATAAGCAACAACAACCTGGTGAACCAGCGCTTCGTTGAAATCACGACCGAAGGTAGTTTCGGAAACAGTCAGCGCGCTCTGCGCGTCTTTCAATACTAATTCCATTGCTATCCCCTTACGCCTTCACAGCTGGTTTAACGATCAGGTCGCTACCGGTTGCACCCGGGACCGCACCTTTAACCAGCAGCAGGTTGCGCTCAGCGTCAACACGTACTACGTCCAGGCTCTGAACGGTTACACGTTCGTTGCCCAGCTGACCTGCCATTTTCTTGCCTTTGAACACTTTGCCCGGAGTCTGGTTCTGACCGATAGAACCCGGAACGCGGTGAGACAAGGAGTTACCGTGGGTAGCGTCCTGGGTACGGAAGTTCCAGCGCTTAACGGTACCAGCAAAACCTTTACCTTTAGAGGTACCGGTTACGTCAACTTTTTTAACGTCAGCAAACAGCTCAACGCTAATGTCCTGACCTACGGTGAACTCTTCGCCTTCAGCAAGACGGAATTCCCACAGACCACGGCCAGCTTCTACGCCAGCTTTAGCGAAGTGACCCGCTTCTGGTTTGGTTACACGGTTAGCTTTTTTAGCACCAGTGGTAACCTGAATAGCGCGGTAGCCATCGTTAGCCAGATCTTTAACCTGAGTAACGCGGTTTGCTTCAACTTCGATTACGGTTACTGGGATAGAAACGCCATCTTCAGTGAAGATGCGGGTCATACCCACTTTTTTACCGACTAAACCAATCATTGTTTCAACCTCTCAATCGCTCGATGACCTGATTAACCCAGGCTGATCTGCACGTCTACACCGGCAGCCAGATCCAGACGCATCAGAGCATCAACGGTTTTCTCAGTTGGCTCAACGATGTCAACCAGACGCTTGTGAGTGCGGATTTCGTACTGATCGCGCGCGTCTTTGTTAACGTGCGGAGAGATCAGAACGGTGAAGCGCTCTTTGCGGGTCGGCAGCGGGATCGGACCACGGACTTGCGCACCAGTGCGCTTAGCAGTCTCGACGATTTCCGCGGTTGATTGATCGATCAGACGATGATCAAACGCTTTAAGGCGGATACGGATTCTTTGGTTCTGCATGAGACCAGAGCTCCAATTATTTTATAAACGAAAATGATTACTCCTCAAACCCATTACGATTGATGGGAGAGTGTAACCGTTCTTACGTAGCTCCCCAATTGGGAGCATTGTTGAGTAACAAAATGAGCTACTCTGGTTCTGATTGAACCCGCCGTCAATTACGACAAGCCCGCGCATTATACGTAAATCTGGGCAAGACGCAAGTGCCGTTTAGAAATTAAGCGCCAATGTCGCAGGGTGCGTAAGAGCGCGCAACGTTTTATGCAATGTATTCTGCGGCGATGCTTTGTTTCGAGCCGCTACGCATCTCCGTTTTTTGTGCATTGCCGGACAGGCCGATTATAACGACTATGCGCTCAAACCCGTTTGAGGCCTTTTACATGCTAACCACCCTCCCCTTTCTGCTGATCTATCTTTCACTGACTGCCTTACTGGTACATGCCGATATTCGCTACGGTCTGCTTCCCGATAAATTTCTCTGCCCGCTGCTATGGGCTGGGCTGCTCTTCCAGCTCTGTATCCAACCTGATTTTCTGCCGAGCGCGGTGGCGGGTGCGATGGCTGGATATATTGGCTTTGCCGTTATTTACTGGGGCTACTGGTTTATCTGCCGGCGTGAAGGTATGGGATATGGCGATGTGAAATACCTGGCGGCGCTTGGTGCATGGCATGGCTGGTGCGTACTGCCAACGCTGGCGTTACTCGCGGCGCTGATGGCGCTTCTCTGCATACTTGTCTTTTCGTTAATCCGCCCTGATAAGAAGGCAATAAAAAACCCGCTGCCTTTTGGGCCATTTCTGGCAGCAGCGGGTTTATGCGTAGGCTGGAAGACGTTGCTTATTCTTCCACTTTAATCTGTGACTGAAGATAGTTTTGCAGGCCAATTTTAGCAATGAGATCCAGCTCTGTTTCCAGCCAGTCAATATGCCCTTCTTCATCGGCCAGGATCTGGATCATCATATCGCGACTGACGTAGTCATGTACGCTGTCAGCATAGGCAATGGCTTCACGGAGATCTTTAGCGCCTTCAAGTTCCAGCCTGAGGTCGGAACGCAGCATCTCTTCGACATCTTCTCCGATGCCCAGCTTGCCGAGATCCTGCAGGTTTGGAATGCCTTCAAGGAATAAAATACGCTCGATATATTTATCAGCGTGTTTCATCTCATCTATAGATTCATGGTACTCAACGTCGTTTAAACGTTTGAGTCCCCAGTTTTTGAACATTCTCGCGTGAAGAAAATACTGGTTGATTGCGACAAGCTCATTTCCCAATAATTTATTGAGATAACTTATGATTTTAACATCACCTTTCATTATATAGTCCCTCCGCTTCCACTCATTGAAGCGTAGATCGGGCTACAGGGATGTCAAAAAAAAGATGGGCGCTTACGCGATCTCTTTGTATTCCGGGATCTGCATCAGTTCGTCCTGCATGATCTCTCGCGCAGCACGTACACATTTACCGCATTGATTTCCCACCGGAACAAATTTGCGAAGCTGCTGGAATGACTGGGGCTGAAACTGGCGAACGGCCTGACGTATTTTTTTGTCGCTTACACCATTACATAAACAAACGTACATAGAAACTCCCGTTCAAATTATGCGCAAAGTGTAAGTGAGAATGGTTATGATTACAATAGCACAAACGCCAGAATGCGGGGCGGGAGCAGGCAAAAAATGCGAAATTTTGTGACAACGCCTGAGCGGCAGAAAACAAAAAAGGACGCCGAAGCGTCCTTTTTTTATTCGGGGATAATTAATTAGCCCAGAACTTTAGCAACAACGCCCGCGCCAACGGTACGGCCACCTTCACGGATTGCGAAACGCAGACCGTCGTCCATCGCGATTGGGTGGATCAGAGTCACAACCATCTTGATGTTGTCGCCTGGCATTACCATCTCAACGCCTTCTGGCAGTTCGATGGTACCGGTCACGTCAGTCGTACGGAAGTAGAACTGTGGACGGTAGCCTTTGAAGAACGGAGTATGACGGCCGCCTTCGTCTTTGGACAGGATGTACACTTCAGATTCGAACTTGGTGTGTGGCTTGATTGAGCCTGGCTTAGCCAGAACCTGACCACGTTCGATTTCTTCACGTTTGATACCACGCAGCAGAACACCAACGTTCTCACCAGCACGGCCTTCGTCCAGCAGTTTGCGGAACATTTCAACGCCAGTACAGGTAGACTTCGCAGTCTCTTTGATACCAACGATTTCAACTTCTTCACCAACTTTGATGATACCGCGCTCTACACGACCGGTAACAACGGTACCACGACCGGAGATGGAGAATACGTCTTCGATTGGCAGCAGGAATGGCTTGTCAATCGCACGCTCTGGTTCTGGGATGTAAGAATCCAGGAAACCAGCCAGTTCGATGATTTTCGCTTCCCACTCAGCTTCGCCTTCCAGCGCTTTCAGAGCAGAACCACGAACGATTGGGGTATCGTCGCCTGGGAAATCGTACTGAGACAGCAGTTCACGAACTTCCATCTCTACCAGTTCCAGCAGCTCTTCGTCATCAACCATGTCGCACTTGTTCAGGAACACGATGATGAAAGGAACGCCTACCTGACGACCCAGCAGGATGTGCTCACGAGTCTGAGGCATTGGGCCGTCAGTCGCAGCAACAACCAGGATCGCGCCGTCCATCTGCGCAGCACCGGTGATCATGTTTTTAACATAGTCGGCGTGGCCTGGGCAGTCTACGTGTGCGTAGTGGCGAGTCGGGGTGTCATATTCAACGTGGGAAGTGTTGATGGTGATACCACGAGCTTTTTCTTCTGGTGCGTTATCGATCTGGTCGAATGCACGAGCAGAACCACCGTAGGTTTTAGCCAGAACGGTAGTGATTGCAGCAGTCAGGGTAGTTTTACCATGGTCAACGTGGCCGATAGTACCAACGTTGACGTGCGGTTTTGTACGTTCAAATTTTTCTTTAGACACGGCTATATTCCTTACTATAGTGCTCTCCCCTGTGGAGAGAGCACGGGACTTAGGTTTTAATCCTGTGGATTACTTACCACGGGCTTCAATAACGGCCTGAGCAACGTTGTTAGGCGCATCATCATACTTCAGGAATTCCATGGTGTATGATGCACGACCTTTGGTCAGAGAACGCAGCTGAGTTGCATATCCGAACATTTCAGACAGCGGAACTTCAGCGTGGATCTTAACGCCAGTTACTTCGGATTCCTGACCACGCAGCATACCGCGACGACGGCTCAAGTCACCGATAACGTCACCGGTGTTCTCTTCAGGAGTTTCTACTTCAACCTTCATGATTGGCTCAAGCAGAACTGGTTTTGCTTTCTTAAAGCCTTCTTTAAAGGCAATAGACGCAGCCAGTTTAAACGCCAGTTCAGAGGAGTCAACGTCGTGGTAAGAACCGAAGTGCAGACGAACACCCATGTCAACAACCGGATAGCCAGCCAGAGGGCCCGCTTTCAGCTGTTCCTGGATGCCTTTATCAACGGCTGGGATGTATTCGCCAGGAATTACACCACCTTTGATGTCGTTGATGAACTCGTAACCTTTCGGGTTAGAGCCCGGCTCCAGTGGGTACATGTCGATCACAACGTGACCGTACTGACCGCGACCACCAGACTGCTTAGCGTGTTTACCTTCAATGTCGGTAACTTTCGCGCGAATCGCTTCGCGGTAAGCAACCTGAGGTTTACCCACGTTCGCTTCAACGTTGAATTCACGCTTCATACGGTCAACGATGATGTCCAGGTGCAGTTCACCCATACCAGCGATGATGGTCTGGTTAGATTCTTCATCAGTCCATACGCGGAATGATGGGTCTTCTTTCGCCAGACGGCCCAGAGCCAGACCCATTTTTTCCTGGTCAGCTTTGGTTTTTGGTTCAACTGCGATGGAGATTACCGGCTCTGGGAATTCCATACGCTCCAGAATGATCGGGTGATCCGGGTCACACAGGGTGTCACCAGTGGTCACGTCTTTCAGACCGATAGCTGCAGCGATGTCGCCCGCACGAACTTCTTTGATCTCTTCACGTTTGTTAGCGTGCATCTGTACGATACGGCCAAAACGCTCACGCGCCGCTTTCACGGAGTTCAGGATGGTGTCACCGGAGTTAACCACACCAGAGTAAACGCGGAAGAAGGTCAGGTTACCCACGAATGGGTCGGTAGCAATTTTGAACGCCAGTGCAGAGAATGGCTCTTCGTCGCTTGCGTGACGCTCAGCCGGGGTATCTTTACCGTCGTCCAGGATGCCGTTGATCGCAGGAACGTCAACTGGGGATGGCAGGTAGTCAACTACCGCATCCAGCATCGCCTGAACACCTTTGTTCTTGAACGCAGAACCACAGGTTACCAGGATGATTTCGTTGTTCAGAACGCGCTGACGCAGAGCTTTTTTGATCTCTTCTTCAGTCAGTTCTTCACCACCCAGGTATTTCTCCATCAGCTCTTCAGAAGCTTCAGCAGCGGATTCGATCAGGTTCTGGTGCCATTCGTCAGCCAGGTCCTGCATTGCAGCTGGGATATCTTCGTATTCGAAGGTAACGCCCTGGTCTGCATCGTTCCAGTTGATGGCTTTCATTTTCACCAGGTCGATAACGCCGGTGAAGCCTTCTTCAGCACCAATTGCCAGCTGCAGCGGAACAGGGTTCGCGCCCAGACGGGTTTTGATCTGACCAACAACTTTCAGGAAGTTAGCACCCATACGGTCCATTTTGTTAACGAACGCGATGCGTGGAACTTTATATTTGTTCGCCTGACGCCATACGGTTTCAGACTGTGGCTGAACACCACCAACTGCGCAATAAACCATTACCGCGCCGTCAAGAACACGCATGGAACGTTCTACTTCGATGGTGAAGTCAACGTGCCCTGGGGTGTCGATGATGTTTACGCGATGCGGTTCATACTGCTTAGCCATACCTGACCAGAATGCAGTAGTCGCTGCGGAGGTGATAGTGATACCACGCTCCTGCTCCTGTTCCATCCAGTCCATGGTGGCTGCGCCGTCATGAACTTCACCGATTTTGTGGTTTACACCGGTGTAGAACAGAATACGTTCGGTAGTAGTGGTTTTACCGGCGTCGATGTGCGCACTGATACCGATGTTACGGTAGCGTGCGATGGGTGTTGTACGAGCCATTTGATTCCTCGTTTATATCTTTAGGCGTTCAGTTAAGTTACCCAGAGCGGGCGGCTTCTCTGAAGCGCCCGCCTGGTGACTAAGACTCCGAAGGGATTACCAACGGTAGTGTGCGAACGCCTTGTTGGCTTCTGCCATACGGTGAACGTCTTCACGTTTCTTAACTGCAGTACCTTTGTTGTCTGCAGCATCAGAAAGTTCGTTCGCCAGACGCAGAGCCATGGATTTATCACCGCGTTTACGAGCAGCTTCAACGATCCAACGCATTGCCAGGGCATTACGACGAACCGGACGAACTTCAACTGGAACCTGATAAGTAGAACCACCAACGCGGCGGGACTTAACTTCTACAGTTGGGCGAACGTTGTCGAGAGCGACTTCGAAAGCTTCCAGTTCATTTTTACCAGAACGCTGAGCCAGGGTCTCAAGCGCGCTGTATACGATTGCTTCTGCAGTAGATTTTTTACCATCTACCATCAGGATATTGACAAATTTTGCCAGCAGTTCTGATCCGAATTTCGGATCTGGAAGAATTTTACGCTGACCAATGACGCGACGACGTGGCATGGGAATACTCCGTTGTTAATTCAGGATTGTCCAAAACTCAAAGAGTTTAGTGTGACATTAAGATAAATCAGTTTGGCCTTACTTAACGGAGAACCATTAAGCCTTAGGACGCTTCACGCCGTACTTGGAGCGAGCCTGCTTACGGTCTTTAACACCTGAGCAGTCCAGCGCACCACGAACGGTGTGGTAACGAACACCCGGAAGGTCTTTAACACGACCGCCACGGATCAGGATCACGGAGTGCTCCTGCAGGTTGTGACCTTCACCACCGATGTAGGAAGTCACTTCGAAACCGTTAGTCAAACGCACACGGCATACTTTACGCAGTGCGGAGTTTGGTTTTTTAGGAGTGGTGGTATATACACGAGTACATACGCCACGTTTCTGCGGGCAGGCTTCCAGCGCAGGCACGTTGCTTTTCGCAACTTTGCGTGCACGTGGTTTGCGTACCAGCTGGTTAACTGTTGCCATTAAATAGCTCCTGGTTTTAGCTTTTGCTTCGTAAACACGTAATAAAACGACCTCATACAATATGAGGACGCGAAATTTTAGGGCTACGTCGAAAAGGTGTCAAGAAATATACAGCGATCTCAAATCACCAGTTCATTTGACTGGCGTGCGTCACAGTAAGATTGACGAAATCAGTATAGCCAACCACGTCAATTTTGGCTGAAATTTGACCAGAAAGACCCCGCGCATCCAGATCGTCTTTCAGCGCAGAGACTGTTATGGGGGCATTCGTGAGAATTTCAACGAAACGACTGCCTTCAAGTGCGGCAAGCACGCCGTCCTGAATCAGCAGCAGGTCATCACCGTCGCGCAGCATACTCAGTAACGCGTCGATGTCACATTGCCATGGTGAATGGCTCAAAGTATGGAGCATGGCAGCCTCAGAAAGTCAGAACGGTATCGTAGTGGGAAAGGTGTTCGCGCAACGCCGCAGAAGACACGACGGTCACATCCAGCACGAAAGGCGTCTTCTCATCCAAACCGCGAGCGGCCAGCGAATCGGCGCAGACATACAGGGTTTCAATGTCGTACAGCGGCAGCACTTTGAAGGTCGCGATGTAATCCCGCGCCAGAATGGCCTGTGGCTGCTGACCCGCCAGAAGCTGAAACACCCCGTCCCCCAAAAAGAAGACGCCGATATCTTCGGTCAGCGCGGATGTCGCAAGTAACGCATCGAGCCCTTCGCGGCCGGAAGCGCTGCCGTGCGGCGCAGACGTAAAAACAAATGCCACGCGCTTCATCAGAATTGCACCACTCTGTCGCAGGTTAACGCCGCCTGTGCCAGCGCACCCAGGCCACTTAACGAAAAACCGGGCTGCAGGTTAGAACCCGATAAACCAAGACGCGCGGCTTCGGTTGCATCGGTCACGCCGCGGCGCAGTGCCGCCGCGACGCAGATATGCAGTTCTACGCCCTGCTTTTCGTTTAGTGCCTGCCAGCCGCGCACAACGTCAAACTCATCGCTCGCCGGTGACGTAAACTGGTTCGCGTTATACACCCCTTCCCGATAGAAGAAGACGCTCGCCAGCTCATGTCCGGCTGCCAGCAGCGCATGCGCAAACTGCAGCGCGCTGCTGGCCTGCTGAGTCCCGTACGCCGGGCCTGTCACCATTAACGCAAAACGCATTACTTGTCTTGTCCCAGGAAATCACCGCTTTTGAACTGGCGAATATAGAGATAGACCGTGTGCTTGGAGATGTTCAGACGATCGGCCACCTGGTTGATGGCGTCTTTAATATCAAAAATCCCTTTTTCATAGAGATTGAGCACGATCTGACGATTCTTGGCGTTGTTAGAGACGTTGCGATCGGCATTCACCTCTTCAATGGTGAACTCCAGCGTCTGCGTCACAAGATCTTCGACGGAAGAGGCAAAGTTAACAGAAGAGCCAACATCCGGCGTTTCGGGTGGAACAAAGGTGCTCATGATCTGCGAGAATGGCACATCAAGGTTCATGTTGATGCACAGCAGCCCAATCACGCGATGCTCGCGGTTTCGAATCGCGATGGTTTCTGACTTCATCAGCACGCCGCTTTTGGCGCGGGTGAAATAGCATTTGGAGACGCTGCTGTCCGCGCCGGTCATGTCATGCAACATACGCAATGCAAGGTCGGTAATTGGCGAACCAATTTTACGGCCAGTATGCTCACCATTCGCAATGCGGATGGCGGAACACTTCAGATCTTGCAGGGAGTGCAATACGATTTCGCAGTGGGAGCCAATGAGCATCGCTAACCCGTCCACTACCGCTTCATAGGATTTCAGAATATCGAAGTCGGTCTGATCGAAAGGACGTTGATCCAGTAAATCAAGTTCACTGGTTTCGTTGGTTAAAAGCGACCTGGACATGAAAAAAACACTCCTTTTCAGGAGCCTGTCGTTAGGTTTTCAGGGCAGGCTCATTATCTACACGGACAACTAAATTAATACAGCGTGCCTAACGCTTTCCAGTGTTAATTATACCTGCCCCACAATAAAAACCGCCGCCTTAAAGGCGGCGGTTTTTTTTCAGCATTACTTCTTAGCGGCAGCGGCTTTATCGTCAGCCGGTGCGTCTGCCTTGGCATCCGCTTTCGGTGCCGGTTTGATATCCAGCAGCTCTACGTCAAAGACCAGGGTAGAGTTGGCAGGGATACCCGGAACGCCGGTTTTGCCATAGGCCAGATCCGGTGGAATAACCATCTTGATCTTGCCGCCTTTCTTGATGTTTTTCAGGCCTTCAGTCCAGCCCGGGATCACACCATCCAGACGGAAGGAGAGCGGCTCGCCACGGGTGTAAGAGTTATCAAACTCTTTACCGTCGATCAGCGTACCTTTGTAGTTCACGACAACGGTGTCGCTGTCTTTAGGCGCATCGCCGGTGCCTTCTTTCTCAACTTTGTACACCAGGCCAGTCGAAGAGGTTTTCACACCCTTCTCTTTAGCAAAGGCATCGCGGTAGGCTTTGCCTTTCGCTTCGTTGTCTTTAGCGTCCGCGTCCATCTTGGTCTGCGCGGCGCCCTTCACACGCGCTTCGAACGCCTGCAGAGTCTGTTCAATTTCCTGGTCAGACAGCTTGCTCTTATCGGCAAATGCGTCCTGAACGCCCGCGATCAGCTGAGCTTTATCCAGTTTGATGCCCAGTTTCTCTTGTTCTTTCAGAGAGTTTTCCATGTAACGACCCAGAGATGCGCCCAGTGCGTAGGCGGATTTCTGGTCGTCATTTTTGAACGCCGCTTTGCTGTCTGCAGTGGCAGCAGGCTTCGCAGCAGTATCAGCAGCGAATGACAGCGGCGCGTTCAGCGCAACAGCCATCGTCGTCGCCAGCAGCGTTACTTTAAACAGTGATTTCATCCATATCTCCAGGGCCTGGGGACTCTCACCCCAGCGTTAAACGTAAATGAGTGACGTACTATAAAACGTTGCAGAAGAAATCTACAGACAGACACGTCCAATTCTCGCCACTTTTCAGACTATTTTTGTTTAAATAAGTTTCTTGCCAGAGGGATGCGAACTGTACTTAAGGATAAACTCAGTTAAACTGCGCCGCCGCTGGGCCATTATGGCGAATCTGAAATAAACGAGGTGAATGATGAAGGATACAACGATAGAAGCGAGAATGGCTGAGCTGGAAAGCCGCCTGGCTTTTCAGGACATCACCATCGAAGAGCTAAACCAGACCGTGACCGCACATGAGCTCGAAATGGCGAAACTGCGGGATCATATGCGCCTGCTGACGGAAAAGCTGAAGGCTACGCAGCCGTCGAACATTGCCTCTCAGTCGGAAGAGACGCCACCTCCTCATTATTGAGGCGTAAAAAAAGCGGGATTATCCCGCTTTTTTATTTTCCGCATGACGGAATTAGTGGCAGCCGCAGCCGCCGTTACCGCAACCACCTTTACCGTGGCCGTGGTCATGACCATGGTCGTGCCCGTGACCACCGCAGCAGCCATCGTGGCCGTGATCGTGGTCATGGTCGTGACCGTGCGCACCGTGAACGTGGCCATGAGCCAGCTCTTCTTCGGTCGCTTCACGGATCGCAACAACTTCTACGTTGAACTTCAGGTTCTGGCCAGCCAGCATGTGGTTGCCGTCAACCACGACGTGGTCGTCTTCCACTTCGGTGATTTCAACTGGAACCGGGCCCTGGTCGGTTTCTGCCAGGAAGCGCATGCCAACCTGCAGTTCGTCAACGCCCATGAACACGTCTTTAGGAACGCGCTGAACCAGGTTGTCGTCATACTGACCGTAAGCGTCGTTCGCGCCTACAGCAACGTCAAATTTGTCGCCAACTTCATGACCTTCCAGCGCGTTTTCCAGGCCGGAAATCAGGGAACCGTGACCATGCAGGTAGTCAAGCGGCGCACTCACCGGAGACTCATCAACCAACACACCGTCTTCTGTACGTACCTGATAGGCCAGGCTGACCACCAGGTCTTTTGCTACTTTCATGATATCTCCTGAGCGTGGGAAAATTGCTGGCGCAGATTGTAGCGGAAATCTGCACCTGTGTACCCTTTAGCTTAAAAAAACTCAGGGCATATCGCTAGTCCGGATGAAAAATCCCGATAACTTGCTCTTCTTTGCGAACGTGATCGCGGGCCTCTTTGTCGGCCTCACGCATCTGGTGACCGCACTTAACACACTCAACAACATCAATATTATTTTCCCGCCACATCGCCAGGGTATCTTGTGCCTGGCAGGTCGGGCATTTTGCACCCGCGATAAAGCGTTTACGTACAGCCATCTTTCGTTACCCTTTATTCAAATTCATCCCAGCCATCGAGCTGGCGTCGTTCCTGCTGCATCTCGCGCTGGAAGATCTCCTCCAGCTCGCGACGCGCTTCCCGCACGCGGGAGATCTGCGCCGTATCGGTATGTACCGGCATCAGCTCGCGCAGCATCCGCATATCCAGCCGGCGGAAGTGCATCTGGGCACGCTGTGCCTGATGCGGATGCATGCCAAGCGAGATCAGCGCCTTGCGCCCCAGCTCCAGCGCACTGGAAAACGTCTCACGGGAGAAGTGTTTCACACCCGCCTGCAATAATTCGTGAGCTTCAACACGTCCCCGCGCACGCGCCAGAATATGCAGATGCGGGAAATGCTGCTGGCAGAGATCCACCAGCTTCATCGTGTCTTCCGGGTCGTTACAGGTAATGACGATGGACTCTGCCGCCTCTGCCCCCGCCGAGCGCAGTAGCTCGAGCTGGGTCGCATCGCCGTAGTAAACCTTGTAGCCGTATTTGCGCATCAGGTTCACCGCGCTGATATCCCGCTCCAGCACCGTAATGCGCATTTTGTTCGCCATCAGCAAACGCCCGATCACCTGTCCAAAGCGGCCAAAGCCCACCACGATCACCTGGGGCTTATCATCCTCCACCCACGGCGCTTCGTCTTCATCGTCTGTCGGATTCAGGCGGCGCGACAGCAGTTTATCCACCAGCTTCATCAACAGCGGCGTGGTCATCATTGACAGCGTGACCGTCACCAGCAAAAGCGCCATCTGATCGTCTTTAAACAGCTTCTGGGAGGAGGCGGTAGAGAACAGCACAAACGCGAACTCGCCTCCCTGGCTTAACACGCTGGCAAACTGCATGCGTTCCGAACTGCGCAAGCCGTAAATGCGCGCCATGACGTACAGCACCAGCGTTTTCACCGCCACCAGGATGGCCACGCTCACCACAACCCACAGCAGATGGGTATAGAGCACGCCAAGGTTGAGCGCCATCCCCACCGAAATAAAGAACAGGCCTAACAGCAGCCCTTTAAAGGGATCGATGGCAATTTCCAGCTCGTGCCGGTATTCACTTTCCGCCAGCAGCACCCCGGCGATAAAGGTCCCGAGCGCCATCGACAGCCCCAGCGCATCCATAAACAATGCCGACCCCAGCACCAGCAGCAGCGTCGCGGCGGTAAACACCTCGCGCACGCCGGACGCGGCAATAAAGCGAAACACCGGACGTAACAGGAAACGTCCGCCAATCAGCATCCCCGCGAAGGCCAGCACCTTCATCGCGATTTTCGCCCAGTCGAAGTGGTCGTCGCCGGAGCCCGCCAGCAGCGGCACCAGCGCCAGCGCCGGGATGACCGCCAAATCCTGGAACAGCAGCACCGAAAAACCCAGCTGACCGGCTTCGTTGCGGTTCATCCCCTTGTCGCGCATCAGCTGCAGGGCCATCGCCGTCGACGACATCGCAAGGCCTATCCCGCCGATCACCGCCGCCTGCCAGGAGAAATTCGTCAGCATTAACAGGCCCCCCAGAATCGCGGCGCTGAACACCACCTGCGCGGCACCCACGCCAAAGATGGAGCGTCGGAGCTGCCACAATTTAGAAGGGTTGAGCTCAAGGCCGATGATGAACATCAGAAACACCACGCCCAGTTCGGAGAAGTGAAGAATTTCATCTACATCGCTGATGAATCCCAGTCCCCAGGGGCCAATCGCGATCCCCGCCAGCAGATACCCCAGTACCGCACCGATACCAATACGCGCAGCAAGCGGCACCGCGACGACGGCCGCAAATAAAAACAGCACCCCGGCGAGGAGCAAATTCGATCCTTCCATTAACGACCTCCTGCCGGAATCGGTGACGCCAGCCATTCACCATAGGCTCTGGCGTGGCTGGCCAGTTCTTTCGGATCCTGACGTCGGGCCCAGTAGACAATAATCGGGCTCATCCAGTGCATACGGCACATTGCCGCCGTCAGCTCGAAAGGCCGCAGAATGTCGCTCATCGGATAACGGTTCAGCCCGTCGTGGCGGTAAGCGCTTTCGGGTTCACCGGTCGTAATCACGCTACGCCAGTACTTTCCCGCCAGCTGGTTGCCCCCCACCCCGCTGGAGAAGCCCCGGCTCAGCACGCGGTCCAGCCACTCTTTGAGCAGCGCCGGACAGCTGTAGGTATAAAGCGGATGCTGGAACACAATCACGTCATGCTGACGCAGCAGTTCCTGCTCGTAAGGAATATCAATAAAGAAATCAGGATAGTGCGCGTAGAGATCGTGCACCGTCACGTTACTGAGCTGTGTGGCCGGCTTAAGCAGCACCCGGTTTGCCACCGAGTCCTGAGATTCCGGATGGGCATACAGCAGCAGCACTTTTGCTGTCTGAAACATCATTCCCCTCCCGGTCTTGTTTCTGTTTTTGTGTATCGTTGTTGTTTTGGGCTACCATGGCGGCCCGGTGCGGAAAATGGCCCACACCTTACATTATCATAATGACAAATTAACATAGTCGGAACATACGGCGCTTCTATGATTGTTTTCTCCTCGTTACAAATTCGTCGCGGCGTGCGCGTCCTGCTGGATAACGCCACTGCTACCATCAACCCAGGCCAAAAAGTGGGTCTGGTCGGCAAAAACGGCTGTGGTAAATCCACGCTGCTGGCGTTGCTGAAAAACGAGATTAGCGCGGATGGCGGTAACTTCACCTTCCCGGGGAACTGGCAGCTCGCCTGGGTGAACCAGGAGACGCCAGCCCTGAGCGAACCGGCACTCGACTATGTTATCGACGGCGACCGGGAATACCGCAAGCTCGAGGCGGAACTTAACGCCGCTAACGAGCGCAACGACGGCCACGCCATTGCCACCGTTCACGGCAAGCTGGACGCCATCGACGCGTGGACCATTCGCTCCCGCGCCTCCAGCCTGCTTCACGGCCTGGGCTTCAGCAATGAACAGCTGGAACGCCCGGTCAGTGACTTCTCCGGTGGCTGGCGCATGCGCCTCAACCTGGCGCAGGCGCTGATCTGCCGCTCTGACCTGCTGCTGCTCGATGAACCGACTAACCACCTCGATCTCGATGCGGTTATTTGGCTGGAGAAGTGGCTCAAGAGCTATCAGGGCACTCTGATTCTGATCTCCCACGACCGAGACTTCCTCGACCCGGTGGTGGATAAAATCATTCATATCGAACAGCAAACGATGTTCGAGTACACCGGCAACTACAGCTCCTTCGAGCGCCAGCGCGCGACGCGTCTTGCCCAGCAGCAGTCCATGTACGAAAGCCAGCAGCAGCGCGTGGCGCACCTGCAGAGCTTTGTGGATCGCTTCAAGGCCAAAGCGTCAAAAGCAAAGCAGGCCCAGAGCCGCATCAAGATGCTGGAGCGCATGGAGATGATCGCCCCGGCGCACGTCGACAACCCGTTCCACTTCAGCTTCCGCGCCCCGGAAAGCCTGCCAAATCCGCTGCTGAAAATGGAAAAAGTCAGTGCGGGCTATGCCGACCGCATTATTCTCGACTCCATCAAGCTCAACCTGGTGCCGGGTTCACGTATTGGTTTGCTGGGACGCAACGGTGCCGGTAAATCGACGCTAATCAAACTGCTGGCGGGCGAGCTTAACCCGGTCAAGGGTGAAATCGGCCTGGCGAAGGGCATCAAGCTGGGTTACTTCGCCCAGCATCAGCTGGAATTTTTACGCGCGGATGAATCCCCGATTCAGCATCTCGCGCGTCTGGCGCCGCAGGAGATGGAGCAGAAGCTGCGCGACTACCTCGGCGGCTTCGGCTTCCAGGGCGATAAGGTCACCGAAAACACCGAGCGTTTCTCGGGCGGTGAAAAAGCCCGTCTGGTGCTGGCGCTGATCGTCTGGCAGCGCCCGAACCTGCTGCTGCTCGATGAACCGACCAACCACCTGGATCTCGATATGCGTCAGGCGCTGACCGAAGCGCTGATTGAGTTCGAAGGCGCACTGGTGGTGGTTTCGCACGACCGTCACCTGATCCGCTCCACCACGGACGATCTCTACTTAGTGCACGATGGCAAAGTCGAACCGTTCGACGGCGATCTGGAAGACTACCAGCAGTGGCTGACGGACGTGCAGAAGCAGGAGAACCAGCCGGAGGAGTCGACGAAAGACAACGCCAACAGCGCGCAGGCACGTAAAGACCAGAAGCGCCGTGAAGCGGAGCTGCGCACTCAGACGCAGCCGCTGCGTAAAGAGATTGCCCGTCTCGAAAAAGAGATGGAAAAGCTCAACGCCACGCTTGCTACCGTTGAAGAGAAGCTCGGCGACAGCGGTCTGTATGACCAGAGCCGTAAAGCCGAACTGACGGACTGCCTGCAAACCCAGGCGAAAACCAAATCCAGCCTCGAAGAGTGCGAGATGGCGTGGCTGGACGCGCAGGAACAGCTGGAAGCGATGCTGCAGGCTGACTGATCCACCGGGAGGGCTATGAGTTTCGATAACACGAGCGAGATTACATTCCGCAAGCTCAGCATCTTCATGACGTTTATGGAGAAGGGGAATATCGCGCGTACCGCCGAAACTCTGGGCCTGAGCGGCGTCAGCGTTCACCGTGCGCTGCACACGCTGGAAGAGAACGTGCGCTGCCCGCTCTTTACCCACAAGGGGCGTAACCTGATTGCTCTCCCTTCCGCCTGGACCTTGCTGGAATATTGTCAGGAAGTGATGCAGGTGATGGAGCGCGGGCTGGAAGCGTCGCGCAAAATTGCCGGGATCGGCCAGGGGCGGCTGCGCGTGGGGACGCTCTACTCGCTCACCCTGGAAACCGTGCCGCGCCTGATCATGGGCATGAAGCTGCGCCGTCCGGATCTGGAAATGGATCTGACGATGGGCTCCAACGAAACCCTGCTGCACATGCTGGATGAAGGCTCGCTGGACGCCATTCTTATCTCCATTTCCGAGAGCGATATCGACCGTAACAGCCTGGAAGTGCTCCCCCTGTTCCATGACGACATCTTCCTTGCCGCACCGGCCTCCGCGACGCTCAATACCCGCGGCCCGGCCGATCTGCGCGACTATAAAGATCGAAAATTTGTCTCTCTTGCGGAAGGGTTCGCCACCTATGCAGGCTTCCAGGAGGCGTTTCATATCGCCGGGTTCGAACCGGAGATTGTTACCCGGGTGAATGACATTTTCTCGATGCTCAGTCTGGTGCAGGCGGGAGTGGGCTTTACGCTAATGCCGGGCAGGATGAAAAAGGTCTATGAGAATTCCGTGCAGCTCCTGAAGCTTGCCGAACCATACCAGATGCAACAGCTGATCGCCATCGTCTTTGCCCGCAACCGCGAGCAGGATCCAAGCCTGCGGGCGCTGGCCGCCGAAGGGCGGATGTATGCCCGCAGTTTGCAGGATAGTGCCTGATGTTATTGCCCGGTGGCGGCTGCGCCTTACCGGGCTAAACCATCACGCACGGAGTCGCTTAGCCAGATGTACCGCCACATCAACTCCGCTGCGCTCCAGCGAAATGGTCTCTCCTTCCCACGGCGCCTGACGCGTCAGGCAGGTCAGTACGCCGCCGGGGGGCATCTCGATCGCCAGCCGGGCTTCGCGTTCATTCGCTGAAATCATCGCCTCCTGCCAGCGCACCGTACGCGCCATGTTCATCGCCAGATCGTCGGCGATCTTTTCCGGCTGCCACAGCACGCGCCCGGTGCTGCCGCTCAGGTAGGCGCAGCGTGGGCGTGAAAGCGTGACCGATTCAAACGCCGTTGCCAGCTTTTGCGCAGGTGCTGTCAGCAGTTCGCAGTGCGACGGCACGCTGACCGCCAGCCGTTTGGCCTTGCTCGCCCCTTTCGCCAGCGCGCGCGATGCCGCCTCCGCCATTCCTTCATCGGTTCCGGCAATCACGATCTGCGTTTCGGCATTCAGGTTGGCAATATAGGTCCCGGTGCCCTGGATAAGGTCTTCCACCTGCGGCAGAGTGAGCCCCATAATTGCCGTCAGGCCGTAGCCGTGCGGATACGCCTGCTCCATCAGATCGCCACGCAGCGCCACCAGCTTCAGCGCATCCGTGAAGTCCAGCGCGCCTGCGATGACCGCCGCCGGATAAGCGCCGATGGACAGCCCGCTGACGATATCCGGCGTCACGCCGCGCCGTTCCAGCTGGCGCGCCCAGGCCACGCCTGCAATTAGCAGGCAAAGCTGAACCGCGCGGGTGTGGGTTAACGCGTCTGCGCTATCCAGCGTATCCACTTCGGCGCCAAGCACCTCACGCGCCTGAGCCAGTTCCGTTCCCGGCAGGTTTTGCAGCATGCCTTCGTGCTGCGTGCCCTGCCCCGGAAAGGTAAACACTATTTTCATCACTCCTCCCTGCGCCACGGATCCGCCACCAGGCGCGGTCCACGGCGGGTTTTCAGCAGCGTTTTGCCGTCGCGCAGCCACTCCGCCAGCGCGAAACCGCCCTCGGGCGTATCCACCTGCGTATCGGCACGACACAGCGCGCGGCTTAGCCGGGACTGCCACGTCGTCAGGGCGTCCGGTGAGATTGGCAGTGGAGCGCGGATAAGCAGATCGAGATCGCTGTCGGTATGGATCACCGGGATACCGGTCGCCAGCGCGTAGCCGGTACTGCCGGTAATGCCCCATGTCCACGGCCACGCCTGCTGAGAAAGCTGAAGCGCCACCTGAACGGGTGGCTGAGTCACAAAGGGCGAGCGCAGCAGTTCGGCCGCAGCGCTCAGGTCTTCCGGTGAAACCACGCGTAACACGTTTTCGGGCTTCACCCATCCGGCCGCCCGCTGGTCGCGACGTAAACCGCGTACGCCAACGGGGATCCGGCCTTCGCTATCCACATCACGCCGCACCACCACCGGCAGGCCGGTATGCCAGGCGGCCTCCACCCAGGATTCAGTGATGCCTTCCAGCGCATCGCGGGCAGTAAGCCAGATAAGGTCGTGCGGGCGTAATGGGGTAGTCATGGTTACATTCCTGAAGTCAGCGAGATAAACAGCGGCAGCGACAGGATACACAGGACGGAGCTTAACAGCAGCACGGCTTCTGCATCTGGCGACTGCACGCCAAAGCGGTTACCGAACACAACGCCGAAGAAGCCCGCAGACAGCGCAATCATCAGGATAGCGGTGATCGCCACGGAGCCGTGCAGACCAAAAATCAAGACGATACCCCAGGCAATGGCTGGCTGAATCAGCAGCTTAGCGATCGTGGAGGTGATGACCATGGTATTAATCTGCAGCGTACGGGCAGAGAGGATCACCCCGGTCAGGAACAGCGCCGCAGCGGTCGCGGACAGTCCCAGCGGTTTGATCGCCGCCAGCACCAGCTCCGGCATTTTGATGCCGATGGCGGACAAAATCACGCCCAGCAGCGGGCCCATCACGATCGGTTTTTTAATGGAACGCCACATCAGCACCGGCAGCATTGAGAGCGTTGAGCCGGAGCTATTGCCCTCAGCGCGCGCTTTTTCACGCTCCAGAATGAGCAGGCAGAACGGGGTCATCAGCACCGAACCGCAGGCGATGGAGACCGCGACGGAGAGCGACGTAGAGGAACCTTCACCCAGCACGCTGCCCAGAATCGGCAGACCCAGCGCTGCATAGTTGGGCAACGCGACGGTGAGCGTCAGCACGGCCGCATCCTGTGGCGATTTCTTAAAGACGCCGGTGGCGAGGAAGTAGATGACCGCATAGGTGATCCACATCGCCAGCGTCAGCACCAGAATCAGCGGCGACTGGGCAACGATGCCGGTCCACGGGGTTTGCACGGTGGCGCTGAACAGCGCTGCAGGGAGTGCAAAATCCATTACGAAGATATTAAGCAGGGAAACATTTTTGTTATCGACCATCTTTGCCTTGCCGGCCCAGAATCCCAGCAGCATGATGACGAAAATCGGTGCAAGAGCATGAACAATTACGTAAGTCATAAATCACCTGTAGTAAAAAAGTTTTAGCACTGGCGCGATGATTATTATTTTCAGGATGCAGGTTCCCGCGTGGGCGCTGTCACGCGCCCACGGGTTGATGCATCTGGCAGGTCTCTTTTTACTTACCAGCTGGCTCGCATACGTTCGCGTACGAGCGCCGAGCTGCGGCGATTGTCAGCACCCAGACGGTTTTTCAACGTGGTGTCCTGACGAGCGTCACTGATGGCCTGTTGCAGGGTGGATTTCACCAGCGTCAGATCGTTATCGGACGGGGCATCCGGGTTGCTGATATCCAGCAGGTTAGAGAGCAGCCCCAGCGTGGCGTAGTTGCTGATGTCGTAGGCCATTGGCGGAATGGTCGCCGCCAGTTTTTCCAGCGCGTCGACGGTACGCAGCGTGATGCGCGCCGCAGACTCTTTGCCCATCGCGTGGATCAGCACGCCTTTGTCGTTAAAGGCGATCAGACGGTTAGCCTGGTAGCCGTGCGCCAGGAACGCGCCGGACATCGCCTTGCCGACGATAAGCCCAATCACCGGGTGACCGGCCAGGCGGGCATTTGCATAGGCTGCTGCCGCACCGGCCAGCGCCTGATGAATCCCAAACGCCTCTTCGCGTCGGCCATAGGCCTGGCTTGGGACGTCGATCACCGCCACAATCGGGCGCTTCACGGGTTTGTCAGCATCCGCCGCGACGGTTTCACTGACCACTTTCGCCAGGGTCCAGCCTTCCAGCAGCCCCACTTCTCCTTTCGCCGCGCGCGGGAAGTGGTTGTTGGCATCCGGGACGACGGCAACAAAACGTACCGCCTCGCCGTTTAGCTCACCGTCTGCCGCCCGGACGGACGGGCATAGCCCCTCGATACGTTTGGCGTTCGGGGCGAGGATGTCCAGCCAGCGTTCGCCACGGCTCATTGCGTTACTCATCATTTCACCTCCCGGGCAAAAAGCGCGTTAATCTGTTCGGCATCAGCCTGTTTGCGGGTGTCGAAATTCGTCAGACGGGCGAGGTAATCATCGTAGTTATCGGTGCGATGTTTCGCGGGAACGCCTTTAGCAATCGCGTCGTTCATCGCCTGTTTCACCGCGTTGATACCGTCGCCGACGAGCGCATCCACCAGCCCGCTTTGATAGCGCACTTCACCGCCGGTCATGCTCCAGATAAACGGGCGATCGCGGGAGTCATACTCCTCAATGCCCGCCTCCTGCTCGATAACCTGCGGGCCGTTGAGGCCAAGACGCGCTTCGCGGGTCACGATCAGGTAGCTGCACAGCGCCGCCGCGATGGACATCCCGCCGAAGCAGCCCACGGTTCCGGCCACAATGCCAATAACCGGCGTGTAGCGACGCAGGTCCACAATCGCCGCGTGGATATCGGCAATCGCCGCCAGGCCGAGGTTCGCCTCCTGCAGACGCACGCCGCCGGTTTCGAGGCACAGTACCGCCTGAGTCGGAATGCCGTTGCGGTTATCCTCCGCCGCCAGCTCCAGCGCCGCCGCCATTTTGGCGCCGGAGACTTCGCCCATGCTGCCGCCCTGGAACGCGCCTTCAATCGCCACGACGACGGCAGGCTTGCCGTTGATGGTGCCCTTCGCCACCATCATGCCGTCGTCCGCCTGCGGCACAATGCCCTGTGGCCCAAGCCACGGAGAAATAATGCCTTCAAACGGATCCAGCAGTTCGCGGTAGCTGCCCTCGTCGAGCAGGGCCTGCGCGCGCTGGCGCGCTTTCAGTTCGATAAAGCTGTTGTCATCACGCATGGCTCACCCCCTCAAAAACCTGTTCGATGCGAATGCGCGCCACGCCCGGCGTCGCGCCGAAGTCGTGGATGGTCAGCTTCCCTGCGGGCAGGCTGCTGACGGTTTGCAGACGGTTGAACAGCGCCTCCCAGCGCCCCCGGCTGTTATCCACGGAGGTGGTGATATCAATGGTTAACGTCTGACCCGGTTCGGCGGTGAAGAGCACCTCCATATCCCCGGAACCGACTACCCCTGCCAGCGCCCTGCCGCTTAACGTGCGGCTGGCTGGCACGGTCAATGTGATTTTTTCCATAACATCCTCTTAATGCTTTGAATTTGGCGTTTCGACGCGGTCGAGAAACAGCGTGGCGGCAAGCAGGTCGGCAGCGCCGCCCGGTGAGGCGTTGAGCGCCAGCATCTGACGGTCTAACCTCGCCAGCGCCTGCTGGCCCGCAGGCGTTGCGCTGCCGCCGGCATTCAGCACCGCACGGGCGCCGTCCTGCATAGCATCAAGCCCTTCCATTCCGGCACGTGACAGCACGCAGGTGTCGGTGAGTGAGGTCATGATGGCCATCAGCGCGTCGAGCCTGGCGTGCGTTTCGCTGCTGCCGTTGAGGCGGCTCAGACGAAGCTGCGGCAGCGCGCGCTGCATAACGTGCGGGAACGCCTGCTGCGCCTCTTCACGCGCGCCCGGCACGCGGTAACGGTGCGTGGCGCGCAGGCCTTTACTGAACACCTTCGGCGCCGCGTCGTCCGGCAGTCTCGCCAGCTGTGCGGCGGTGCGGGCGACGTCTTGCGCCCTGGCATCACCGCCGAGCATCGCCACCGCGCTGACCAGCAGCCCCAGCGCCCAAATCGCGCCGCGATGGGTGTTTACGCCACCGGTTGCGGCCATCATCTGCTGCTCGCCTTCGCGACCGAGTCGCCCGACGGTTTGCCGAAGTGCGATATCTGCCGGGCGCTGCCAGCTTTGCAGCGCCAGCGCCTGAAACGTGGAGGTCAGGCTGTGCGCGGAGCGCTCCATCAGCGCAAGGGATAAATCGTGGTGCGCGCCGTTCCCCGACTGTCCACCAGACCGGGTTTCGGGCTTAAACGTGCTTCGTCAATCAGACACTGCGTGGCGGTTCGCGCCAGCCATTCGGCACCGCCTTCAACCTGAATCTGGGGGAGAAGTTTCATTACCAGCTCCGGAATTTCGCAGGTGGGTTATAGAGACCGCCGGACCATTCCACGAGATCAGACACGCTACCTGCCGCCAGCAGAGAGCGGGTGGCATCAGTGCGGCGGATCCCCATATCTTCCGGATAGAGCACCTTGCCGCTCTGACGCAGCTCCGCCACGCGTTTGGCATCTACGCCCAGCCCGAGGTCGGTGATCCCCGCGACGGCGGCGACCATGGCGCGACGCTCTTCCAGATCTTTCGCCCGATAGAGGTAGGCAATCCCCTCTTCCGTCAGCACGTGGGTGACGTCATCGCCGTAGATCATCACCGGCGCCAGCGGCATACCGGAGGCTTTCGCCACGTCAACGGCATCGAGTTTTTCCACGAAGGTCGGCTTCACGCCCGCCTGGAAGGTTTCCACCATCTGCACGACCAGTTTTTTGCCACGCTGCATTGGGTCAGGTTCGGTGATCATGTTCAGCCAGGCTGGCGTGGCGTGGCGACGACCGTGCGGGTCGTGACCCATGTTTGGCGCACCGCCGAAGCCGGACAGACGACCACGGGTCACGGTTGAGGAGTTGGCGTAGCCGTCCACCTGCAACGTAGAGCCGATGAACATATCCACCGCGTACTGACCTGCCAGCTGGCAGAACGCGCGGTTGGAGCGCATGGAGCCGTCGGCACCGGTAAAGAAGACGTCCGGACGCGCGCGGATGTACTCTTCCATCCCCAGCTCGCCGCCGAAGCAGTGCACGCTCTCGACCCAGCCGCTTTCGATGGCCGGGATCAGCGTTGGATGCGGGTTCAGCGTCCAGTGTTTACAGATTTTGCCTTTGAGCCCGAGCTGTTCACCGTAGGTAGGCAGCAGCAGCTCGATCGCCGCAGTGTTAAAGCCGATCCCGTGGTTCAGGGACTGCACCTGGTGTTCCGCATAAATACCCTTGATGGCCATCATCGCCATCAGGATGTGTTCCTGTTTAATCAGGCGCGGGTCGCGGGTAAACAGCGGTTCGATAAAGAACGGCTTATCGGCCACCACCACGAAGTCAATCCACGAGCCCGGAATGTCCACGCGCGGCAGGTCACACTCGTCATCCACCAGCTCGTTCACCTGCGCGATGACGATGCCGTCGTGGAACGCGGCGGCTTCCACCAGCGCCGGGGTATCTTCGGTGCTCGCCCCGGTATAGAGGTTGCCTTTGCGGTCGGCTTTAAAGCCGGCAATCAGCGCCACGTTGGGCGACAGGTCGACGTAGAGACGGGAGTAGAGTTCGATGTAGGTGTGAATCGCGCCGATTTCGAGCTGACCATCCTCCAGCAGTTGGGAGATGCGCAGGCTCTGCGTTCCGGAGAAGGAGAAATCCAGCTTGCGGGCGATGCCTTTCTCAAAGATATCCAGATGTTCGCTACGGCCAACGCTCGGCATGATCATATGCAGGTCGTGGACGATCTGCGGGTTCACTTCGGCCAGCGAGCGGGAAAGGAAATCGGCCTGCTTCTGGTTGTTACCTTCCAGCACGACCTTGTCGCCTGGCGCGATCAGTTTTTCCAGCATGGCGACGAGATCGCCGGTTGGCAGTACCTTGCCCTGCACCGGTACGGAGGCCAGACGACGCGCTTTTTCGCTGCGTCGCGTGTTCCATTGCCGGGTGGGTGTTTGCCCAGATAACATTATTAACCTCCTGATTCAGCTAATCATTTTGATTTGCTTAACGTTGAGTAAAGTGTGCGCTCTGGTGAGAAAGGCATCAATTAAGCGTAGAGCTGAATCATTAGCCTGAGAGTAATAATCAAGGTAAATATTTGTGATCGGGATCAGTTCATGTTTCGGAAAACCAGGCTAAACGGGGTACAATTCGGAAAGTATCGTTAATTTCTGACAAGAATCAGCATCGCGCTTATGACCCAAATCATTCCATCAGGCTTCGAGATTGCAGCCGAAGACAGCACTGAGTTCGTGCCTATGCGCGGCGTCGCCAATCGCCATTTGCAGACCATGCTGCCGCGACTGATCCGCCGCAAGGTGCAATTCACCCCACACTGGCAGCGGCTAGACCTGCCAGACGGTGACTTTCTGGATCTCGCCTGGAGCGAAGCGCCTGATCAGGCTCGCCATAAGCCGCGGCTGGTGGTTTTTCACGGTCTGGAAGGCAGCCTGCACAGCCCGTATGCGCACGGGTTAATTGAGGCGGCCAAAGCGCGCGGCTGGCTCGGCGTGGTGATGCATTTTCGCGGCTGCAGCGGCGAACCGAATCGTCAGAAACGCATCTATCACTCGGGTGAAACCGAAGACGGCACGTGGTTTTTACACTGGCTGCGGGACAACTTCGGTACCGTGCCCACCGCGGCCGTAGGCTACTCGCTGGGCGGCAATATGCTGGCCTGCCTGCTGGCTAAAGAGGGGGAAAGCGTCCCGCTGGATGCCGCCGTCATCGTCTCCGCCCCGTTCATGCTGGAGCAGTGCAGCTACCACATGGATAAAGGCTTTTCCCGCGTCTATCAGCGCTACCTGCTCAACCTGCTGAAGGCCAACGCGGCGCGTAAACTGAAGGCCTACCCGGACACCCTCCCGGTCAGCCTGCGCCAGTTGAAAAAAGTGCGCCGCATTCGCGAATTCGACGATCTGATCACCGCGAAAATTCACGGCTTCGCCGATGCGATTGACTATTATCGTCAGTGCAGCGCCATGCCGCTGCTCAGCAAGATCACGCAGCCGACGCTGATCATTCATGCCAAAGATGACCCGTTTATGGATCATCACTCGATTCCCGCTCAGGAATTCCTGCCCGACAACGTTCACTATCAGTTGACCGAGCACGGCGGCCACGTCGGGTTTATCGGCGGCACGCTGCGCCGCCCGAAAATGTGGCTTGAGACGCGTATTCCTGACTGGCTAACCCCTTATCTGGACGGTGCAACATGATTATTCCCTGGCAGGATCTGGCTCCCGAAACGCTCGATAATCTGATTGAAAGCTTTGTATTACGCGAAGGCACCGATTATGGTGAACAGGAACGCTCGCTTGAGCAAAAGGTCAACGATGTAAAGCGCCAGCTGAAAAGCGGCGACGTGGTGCTGGTGTGGTCAGAACTGCATGAGACGGTCAATATCATGCCCCGCAACGCGTTTCAAGGCTGATCTTCCACCCTTTTCAGTCAGGGAGTTGCTATGTCTGCCAGACATCCGGTTATTGCCGTTACGGGGTCGAGTGGTGCGGGAACCACCACCACCAGCCTCGCATTTCGCAAGATTTTCGCCCAGCTGAATCTCCGTGCGGCGGAGGTCGAAGGCGACAGCTTTCACCGCTACACGCGTCCGGAGATGGACATGGCCATCCGTAAGGCGCGCGATCTGGGAAAACATATCAGCTACTTCGGTCCGGAAGCCAATGACTTCGGCCTGCTGGAACAAACCTTTATTGAGTACGGTCAGAGCGGCAAAGGGCAGTCTCGCAAGTATCTGCATACCTATGATGAAGCCGTTCCCTGGAATCAGGTGCCGGGTACCTTTACCCCCTGGCAGCCCCTGCCGGAACCCACCGACGTGCTGTTTTACGAAGGATTACACGGCGGCGTGGTCACGCCGCAACACGACGTGGCGCGCCACGTGGACCTGCTGGTTGGCGTGGTGCCTATCGTTAACCTGGAGTGGATCCAGAAGCTGACGCGTGACATGAGCGAACGCGGCCATTCGCGAGAGGCGGTGATGGACTCGGTGGTGCGCTCCATGGAAGATTACATCAACTTCCTGACGCCGCAGTTCTCCCGCACCCATATCAACTTCCAGCGCGTGCCGACGGTGGACACCTCCAACCCGTTCGCGGCCAAAAGTATCCCATCCCTGGATGAGAGCTTTGTGGTGATCCATTTCCGCAATCTCGAAGGCATTGATTACCCCTGGCTGCTGGCGATGCTGCAGGGCTCGTTTATTTCTCACATGAATACATTGGTCGTGCCGGGCGGAAAAATGGGGCTGGCGATGGAGCTCATCATGACGCCGCTGGTGGAGCGGTTGATGGAAGGAAAGCAGATTGCGTGACGTCTGTTGCCGGATGGCGCTTCGCTTATCCGGCCTACGTTCGTGCAGTTGTAGCTTTTGTAGGGCGGGTTAGCGAAGCGCCACCCGCCAAAAGATTAAGCCTCGATCACTTCATACGAATGGGTGATTTTTACCGCTTTCTCCAGCATTAACGCCACAGAGCAGTACTTCTCGGCAGACAGGTCCACCGCACGTGAAACCGCCGCGTCTTTCAGCGCTTTACCGGTGACCACAAAGTGCAGATTAATGTGGGTGAACAGGCGTGGCGCCTCTTCGCGACGTTCTGACGTCAGTTTCACCTCACAATCCGTCACGTCATGACGACCTTTTTGCAGAATCGACACCACGTCAATGGCGCTGCATCCCCCTGCCGCCATCAGCACCATTTCCATTGGGCTGGGCGCTTTATCGCCGGAGTTACCGTCCATTAAAATCTGGTGCCCTGACGCGGATTCGCCCAGGAACGTTAAACCTTCAACCCACTTCACGCGCGCTTGCATATTCTTAAACTCCAACGTTGCATTTTTGGTGACAGATTACGCGTGCGTTACATTTCTCGCAATGGAAGGCGACCTGCATCATGCTGAAGCGAGACACCAGGAGACACGCGGCGAAAGCTATGCTAAAACACTCAGGATGCTACAGTAATACATTGACGTTACACATGTATGCAGAGGACATCAAACTTTACTGGCTGCGAAACGTTACGGTAGCCGACTTCCCAGGGTATGGGTAAGAATTCGATTGCAACCCCAGAGTCCGGATGCATCTGATGACTCTGGTGACAGCTTATAACAGAGGATAACAGCGCATGGTGCTTGGCAAACCGCAAACAGACCCGACTCTCGAATGGTTCTTGTCTCATTGCCACATTCATAAGTACCCATCGAAGAGCACGCTGATTCACCAGGGTGAAAAAGCGGAAACGTTGTATTACATCGTTAAAGGCTCGGTGGCAGTGCTGATCAAAGATGAAGAAGGGAAAGAGATGATCCTTTCTTATCTGAACCAGGGCGATTTCATCGGTGAACTGGGCCTGTTTGAAGAGGGCCAGGAACGTAGCGCCTGGGTTCGTGCAAAGACAGCATGTGAAGTGGCTGAAATTTCTTACAAGAAGTTCCGTCAGCTGATTCAGGTTAACCCTGATATTCTGATGCGTCTCTCTTCCCAGATGGCGCGCCGCCTGCAGGTCACCTCAGAGAAAGTGGGCAACCTCGCCTTCCTGGACGTGACGGGCCGCATCGCACAAACTCTGCTGAACCTGGCGAAACAGCCGGACGCCATGACCCACCCGGACGGCATGCAAATTAAAATTACCCGTCAGGAAATTGGTCAGATCGTTGGTTGCTCCCGTGAAACAGTGGGCCGTATCCTGAAAATGCTGGAAGATCAAAACCTGATTTCCGCCCACGGTAAAACCATCGTGGTCTACGGAACGCGTTAATTCCGCTCAAACGGCGTGCCATCGCAAGGTGTCACGCCGTTTTTGTCTCTACTCCCCATGTGGCGCAGGCTGATCTATCACCCGGAAGTTAACTACGCACTGCGACAAACGCTGGTGTTGTGTCTACCCGTGGCCATAGGCCTGATCCTCGGACATCTTCAGCAAGGCCTGCTGTTTTCCCTCGTGCCCGCCTGCTGCAACATCGCCGGTCTGGACACGCCGCATAAGCGCTTTTTCAAACGCCTGATTATTGGTGGCTGCCTGTTTGCCGGCTGTAGCCTCGCCGTACAGCTGTTACTGGCTCGTGATATCCCGCTGCCGCTGATCCTGACCGTGCTGGCGATGACGCTCGGCGTCACGGCGGAAATCAGTTCGCTGCACGCTCGCCTGCTTCCCGCGTCGCTGATTGCGGCCATCTTCACGCTAAGCCTCGCCGGGAATATGCCGGTGTGGGAGCCGCTGCTGATCTACGCCCTGGGGACACTGTGGTACGGGCTGTTCAACTGGTTCTGGTTCTGGCTGTGGCGGGAACAGCCGCTGCGCGAATCCCTGAGCCTGCTCTATGTGCAGCTAGCGGAGTACTGCGAAGCCAAATACACCCTGCTGACCCAGCATACCGATCCGGAAAAAGCCTTACCGCCGCTGCTGACGCGCCAGCAGAAGGTGGTGGATCTGATAAGCCAGTGCTATCAGCAGCTGCATATGCTCGCCGCCAACAAGAACCACGAATACAAACGGCTGCTGCGCACCTTCCAGGTCGGGCTGGATCTGCAGGAGCATATCTCCGTGAGCCTGCACCATCCGCAGGAGGTGCAAAAGCTGGTCGAGCGCAGCCACGCCGAAGCGGTGATCCGCTGGAACGCGCAGACCGTCTCGGCACGACTGCGGGTGCTGGCTGACGACATTCTTTACCACCGCTACCCCACGCGCTTTAACATGGAAAAACAGCTCGGCGCGCTGGAGAAAATCGCCCGTCAGCATCCGGATAACCCGGTCGGCCAGTTTGCCGCCTGGCACTTCAGCCGCATCGCCCGCGTGCTGCGCACCCAGCGCCCGCTCTATCCGCGCGATCTGATGGCGGATAAGCAAAAACGGCTGCCGTTATTGCCCGCGCTCAGGAGCTATCTGTCGCTTAAATCGTCCGCCCTGCGCAACGCCGCACGGATTAGCGTGATGCTCAGTACCGCCAGCCTGATGGGCATGGCGCTGCATCTGCCGAAACCCTACTGGATCTTAATGACCGTGCTGTTTGTCACCCAGAACGGCTACGGCGCCACGCGGGTGCGTATTCTGCATCGGGCGGGCGGCACCATGGCCGGGCTGATCATTGCGGGCGTGACGCTGCACTTCCACGTGCCGGAAGGCTACACCCTGGCAGGGATGCTGGCGATCACGCTGGTGAGCTACCTGATTATCCGCAAAAACTACGGCTGGGCGATGGTGGGCTTCACGGTGACGGCGGTATACACCCTGCAGCTACTCACGCTCAATGGCGAACAGTTTATTGTCGCCAGGCTGATCGATACCCTGATCGGCTGCCTGATTGCCTTCGGCGGTATGGTCTGGCTCTGGCCGCAGTGGCAAAGCGGACTGCTCAGGCAGAACGCCCACGACGCGCTGGAAGCCGACCAGCAGGCCATTCGCCTGATCCTGAGCGACGACCCGCAGCCCTCCCCGCTGGCGTATCAGCGCATGAAGGTCAACCAGGCGCACAACGCCCTGTTTAACTCGCTCAATCAGGCGATGCAGGAGCCGGGCTTTAACTCGCACTATCTGGCCGATATGAAGCTCTGGGTGACGCACAGCCAGTTTATCGTCGAGCACATTAACGCCATGACCACGCTGGCGCGCGAGCACACGATGCTCACGCCGGATCTGGCGCAGCGCTATTTGCAGTCGTGTGAAATTGCGTTGCAGCGGTGTCAGCAGCGTCTGGAGTATGACTCGCCGGGTGAGTCGGGGGATTCAAATATTCTGGAAGCGCCGGAAACGCTGACCCACGGCCCAATGAGCACCCTGGAACAGCATTTACAGCGCGTGCTGGGGCATCTGAACACCATGCACACCATTTCGTCGGTGGCATGGCGTCAGCGTCCGCATCATGGGGTTTGGTTAACGCGCGTGCTGAAACGAACGCCGTACTAATTCTGCTGGACGATCTTTGCAACCGCCGCGGCAAAGCGGGTTAATCCGTCTTCAATATCCTTATCTTCCACCACCAGCGACGGCGCAAAGCGCATGACGTCCGGCCCGGCGTTGAGCACCATCACCCCTTCGCGAGCGGCGGCGTGCAGGAAATCACGCGCGCGGCCCTTGTACTGCGGCTTCAGCTCAGCGCCAATCAGCAGCCCCATCCCACGGATCTCGTTGAACACGTCGAACTGCTCATCAATCTTTTTCAGGTGTTTCACAAACAGCTCGCGCTTCGCGCTAACGCCGTTCAACACCTCTGGCGTGTTGATGATGTCGAACGCGGCACTCGCCACGGCGCTCGCCAGTGGGTTACCGCCGTAGGTTGAGCCGTGAGAACCGACATGGAACGCGGAGGCGATCTCCTGCGTCGTCAGGACCGCACTTACCGGGAATCCACCGCCGAGCGCTTTCGCGCTGGTCAGAATATCCGGCGTCACGCCGTAGTGCATATAAGCAAACAGGTCCCCGGTACGTCCCATCCCGCACTGCACTTCATCAAAGACCAGTAGCGCCTGATGTTCGTCGCACAGCGCGCGCAGCCCTTTCAGGAATTCCGGGGTTGCCGCGGTCACGCCACCTTCCCCCTGAATAGGTTCCACCACCACCGCGCAGGTGTGGTCGTCCATCACCGCTTTTACCGCGTGCAGATCGTTAAACGGCACGTGGACGATGTCGGCCGGTTTCGGGCCAAACCCGTCGGAATACTTCGGCTGGCCGCCAACGGAGACGGTAAAGAAGGAGCGCCCGTGGAAAGCATTATGGAAGGCGATGATTTTGGTTTTATACGGGCTGTGGCGCGTAGTCGCGTAGTAGCGCGCCAGCTTAAAGGCGGTTTCGTTGGCTTCGGTGCCGGAGTTCATAAACAGCACGCGCTCGGCAAAGGTCGCCTCAATGATCTTGCGGCCCAGGCGCAGCGCCGGTTCGTTGGTGAACACGTTGCTGGTGTGCCACAGGGTTTCGCCCTGGGTTTTCAGCGCCTCCACCAGCGCGGGATGGCAATGACCCAGCGCCGTGACCGCAATTCCGCCCGCGAAATCCACATACTCTTTACCCTGCTGATCCCAGACGCGGCTGCCTTTTCCCTTCACCGGGATAAACTCAGCCGGTGCATAAATCGGCAGGATCACTTCATCAAATGTTGCGCGGGTAATTGCTGGTTGTTCAGTTGCCATGTCATGCCCATCCATTTTATGTCACATTGATTGTGAAAATATAATCACAAAATATGCATAAAAAATCACAGCAAGGCAACAGATATTCAGCGATGGAGGAAATTTGCCAGCAGCGCGTGCCCCTGCTCGCTGAGGATACTTTCCGGATGGAACTGCACGCCTTCGAGATCCCATTCGCGGTGGCGAATCCCCATGATCTCCTGCGTATCGCTCCAGGCGGTCACCTCAAAGCCGTCAGGCAGCGTCGGCGGGTCAATCACCAGCGAGTGGTAGCGCGTCACGGTTAACGGATTATTGAGCCCCATGAACACCCCGGTGCCCGCGTGCGTAACCGGCGAGGTTTTACCGTGCATCACTTTGGCGGCCCGCACGATGGTGGCGCCAAACGCCTGGGCAATCGCCTGATGACCCAGGCAGACGCCCAGGATCGGCAGCCTGCCGGCATAGTGCTGGATAACCTCCAGCGAAATACCCGATTCCGACGGGGTGCAGGGGCCGGGTGAAATCACGATTTTCTGCGGAGCCAGCGTCTCGATATCGGCGAGCTCGATCTCGTCGTTGCGACGAACAACCACCTCTGCACCCAGTTCGCAAAAATACTGGTAAAGGTTCCAGGTGAAGGAATCGTAGTTATCAATCAGCAGAATCATGGCGGCTCCCGAAAAAAATGCCGCCCTATTCTACTCAGATTCCCGCGCTTCGCTCACTACTTTGGCAAAGATAGCGTTTAGCGCGGTTAAATCCCCCGTTGCGCCGCTGCGGTTAGCGGTCACCCACTGCTCAGGATCGATATCGCGCCAGTCCAGCGCGTAACCCGCGTGAAGCGCCAGTTGCTCGAAGAACACCCGTTGGGCAATGCCATTGCCGCGCATAAACGGGTGCAGCATGTTGATTTCGCAGTAATAGTGGCTAACCCGGTCAACAAACGCCGCTTTCTCAAGGCCCACAAGATACTTTTCGCTTTCCAGCGCCGCCATCAGTTCATTCCCCATCTTCTCGATGTATTCGAAATGGCAGAAGGGAATATCCCCCTTGAAAATATCGTCGGTACGGAACTCACCTGCCCGCTTCATCTCTCTGCGGTAGAGATGGCGGTGAATAAGGCACAGATGGGGTAACCCGGGCGCGGAAGGCCCAAGCTCAAGGGTCTCAATGTCGGGCTCCGATGGACCATTACCTTTCTCAAGGAGACAACTGGCCTCAAAGTTGACGCTACGCTGCTGCTCCCAGAGACGGGATTTTTGCTTGTCGGTGAGTTTTTTCACTTAACGCCTCCCTGAATAGTCCGTTTGCCACAAGTATAAGCAGCAAAACGCGCTTTCGCAGAGAGGGCGACATCACGCGGGCAGGAGAAGCCCGCGTTCAGAAGAATTACGGCAGAACTTTTGCGGAGAGGATCACGACAGGTTTTGACGGCACATTCTGGTACGGACCGACGTCGTGAGTAGGCACCTGAGAAATCTTGTCGGCGACGTCCATCCCTTTCACAATTTTACCGAAAACGGCATAGCCGAAGTCGCGCTGACCGTGGTCGAGGAAGGCGTTATCCGCCACGTTGAGGAAGAACTGGCTGGTCGCGCTGTCTTTGTCCGCGGTACGCGCCATAGAGATCGTGCCGCGCTTATTCAGCAGGCCGTTATCCGCTTCGTTTTTGATTGGCGGGTTCGGCTGTTTCTGCTGCATCTGCTCGTTGAAGCCGCCGCCCTGAATCATGAAGCCCGGGATCACGCGGTGGAAGGTAGTGTTGTTGTAGAAGCCGCTGTTCACATAGTCGAGGAAGTTTTTCACAGAAACCGGAGCTTTCTGGCTATTCAGTTCCAGCTCAATATTCCCGGCGGAGGTGGTCAGCAGAACGTGAGGGTCCCCTTTTGCTGCCAGCGCAGCAGGGGAAACGGCAGAAAGAGCAAACACAGCTGCGACAGCCGCCAGTGTTGATTTGAGCATGAGAATTCCTTAACAAAGCGCAGTATAAAAAGCGAATGGCTTGATTCTAAAGAGCAGTATGAACGGAGACCAGCCTTTTACCTAATTTTACGAAATTGAAACAGTTGTAACCACGCAAACGATTGGTTTTATCGCCTTTTTATGTGATCACGATCACATAAAAACTTGCAATGAACTTCTAATTTCTCTTAAAAGATATGAATAGATCACTTTAATGTCTAAAATCTGCCCGCTCTCAGCGCCCGATGGGCGCTTTTCTTTTTCTGAACAGGCAAGACATGACTAACAGCAATCGCATCAAGCTCACATGGATCAGCTTCTTCTCCTACGCCCTGACCGGCGCGTTGGTGATCGTCACCGGGATGGTGATGGGGAATATCGCAGACTACTTCCAGCTGCCGGTTTCCAGCATGAGTAACACCTTCACCTTCCTCAACGCGGGGATCCTGATCTCTATCTTCCTGAATGCCTGGCTGATGGAAATCGTGCCGCTGAAAACCCAGCTTCGCTTCGGCTTTGTACTGATGGTCGCCGCCGTGGCGGGGCTGATGCTGAGCCACAGCATCGCCCTGTTCTCTGCCGCCATGTTCGTGCTCGGCCTGGTTAGCGGGATCACCATGTCGATCGGTACGTTCCTGATTACCCATATGTATGAAGGCCGCCAGCGCGGCGCGCGCCTGCTGTTTACCGACTCCTTCTTCAGCATGGCCGGCATGATCTTCCCGATGGTTGCGGCCGTTCTGCTGGCCCGCAGCATTGAATGGTACTGGGTCTATGCCTGCATTGGTCTGGTCTACGTGGCGATCTTTATTCTGACCTTCGGCTGCGAGTTCCCGGTACTGGGCAAGAAAGCGCAAACCACGGCAGAGCCTGTGGCGAAAGAGAAATGGGGTATCGGCGTGCTGTTCCTCTCCATCGCCGCCCTGTGCTACATCCTGGGCCAACTGGGCTTTATCTCCTGGGTACCGGAATACGCCAAAGGTCTGGGCATGAGCCTGAACGATGCGGGTAAACTGGTGAGCGATTTCTGGATGTCTTACATGTTCGGCATGTGGGCGTTTAGCTTCATCCTGCGCTTCTTTGACCTGCAGCGCATTCTGACCGTACTGGCAGGTCTGGCGACCGTGCTGATGTATCTGTTCATCAACGGTTCCCCGGAACATATGCCGTGGTTCATTCTGACCCTGGGCTTCTTCTCCAGCGCGATCTACACCTCGATCATCACCCTGGGCTCTCTGCAGACCAAAGTGGCCTCGCCGAAGCTGGTTAACTTCGTTCTGACCGGCGGCACCATCGGCACCATGCTGACCTTCGTGGTGACGGGCCCGATCGTTGCCCACAGCGGCCCGCTGGCCGCGCTGCACACCGCGAACGGTCTGTACGCCGTGGTGTTCATCATGTGCTTCATCCTGGGCTTTGTGACCCGCCACCGCCAGCACAACGCGGTAGCGGCATCGCACTAAACCCTGCGCCCCTTTGCATTACGCAGAGGGGCTGTTTCTGGCGAAACTGACCTCTTCTCCTCCGGTATCCATCTGGATCCAGGTCTGCGCCAGCTGCGTGGTGGCGATAATCCGCCCCTGACGAATCGACCAGCGCACCGGCACCTGACAGCGCACCGCTTCAAACCCGCTCTCCGCAGGCAAAATAATCAGATTTGCCGGGTTTCCCGTTTCAATACCGTAATCGCTCAGGCCGAAGGTACGGGCGCTGTTATGGGTGATCAGGTTCAGGCCGCTGTCGATTTGCGGATAGCCCATCATCTGGCAGACGTGTAGCCCCATATGCAGCACCTGCAGCATATTGCCGGTGCCGAGCGGGTACCACGGGTCGAAGACGTCGTCGTGACCAAAGCAGACGTTAATGCCCGCCTCCTGCAGTTCTTTCACGCGGGTGATACCGCGACGCTTCGGATAGTCATCAAAGCGCCCCTGCAGGTGGATGTTGACCAGCGGGTTAGCAACGAAGTTAATCCCCGACATCTTCAGCAGACGGAAGAGCCGCGAAGTGTAAGCGCCGTTGTAGGAGTGCATGGCGGTGGTGTGGCTGGCCGTCACGCGCGGACCGATGCCAGCCTCATACGCCAGCGTGGCCACCGTCTCGACAAACCGCGACTGTTCGTCGTCAATTTCATCGCAGTGGATATCCAGCGGTCGGTCATACTTCTTCGCCAGTTCAAAAGCGATGTGCAGCGACTGGACGCCATATTCCCGGGTAAATTCGAAGTGCGGGATCGCCCCCACCACGTCGGCCCCCAGTTTTAACGCCTCTTCCAGCAGCGCCGCGCCGTTCGGGTAAGAGAGAATACCTTCCTGCGGAAACGCGACGATTTGCAGCGTTACCCACGGCGCCACCTCCTGCTTGACCTCCAGCATCGCCTTCAGGGCGGTGAGCGTCGGGTCAGAGACATCCACATGGGTGCGGACAAACTGGATGCCGTTAGCGATTTGCCACTTCAGCGTTTTCCAGGCGCGTGCTTTCACATCCTCATGGCTGAGCAGCGCCTTGCGCTCCGCCCAGCGTTCAATGCCTTCGAACAGCGTGCCGGACTGGTTCCAGTTCGGCTCCCCCGCCGTCTGGGTGGTATCAAGATGAATATGCGGCTCGATGAACGGTGGGAGAGCGAGACCACCGCGCGCGTTCAGTACCTCATAACTTTCGGCGTGAGTATCGTCCATGGGGGTGATGTCACCAAATCGCCCGTTCTCGATGGCAAGTTGCCACAGCCCATCCCGACCCGGTAAACGCACATTCTGAACAAGCCATAACGGTGATGTAGACATACCTTTCCCCTCATAAACGCAGCTGATATTCAGGCGTATCGATTTTTGCAAAACCGCCCCTGAGTTGTACACAAATTCAACGAACACGAAAAGCCTGCGATTTCCGCCACTTATAAAAATCCTGACAAATCAGTCATATACCACCTAAGGAGTAGGCGAAGACGTATTTGATTTGCATCAATAAGCGCCCCTGCTGAATCGTTAAGGTAGGCAATAATAGAAAAGAAATCGAGGCAATAATGAGCAAAGTCAGACTCGCTATCATCGGTAACGGTATGGTCGGCCACCGCTTTATTGAGGATCTTCTCGATAAGGCCGATGCTGAGCAGTTCGATATTACCGTGTTCTGTGAAGAACCCCGCAAGGCGTACGATCGTGTGCACTTGTCTTCCTACTTCTCCCATCATACCGCCGAAGAGCTCTCTCTGGTGCGCGAAGGTTTCTACGAGAAGCATGGCGTAAAAGTGCTGGTGGGCGAACGCGCTATCACCATCAACCGTCAGGAAAAAGTGATCCACTCCAGTGCTGGCCGTACGGTTTTTTACGACAAGCTGATCATGGCGACAGGCTCGTACCCGTGGATCCCGCCAATTAAAGGCTCGGAAACACAGGATTGCTTCGTTTACCGTACCATTGAAGATCTCAACGCTATCGAATCCTGCGCGCGTAGAAGCAAACGCGGCGCGGTCGTCGGCGGCGGCCTGCTGGGTCTGGAAGCGGCAGGCGCGCTGAAAAACCTCGGCGTGGAAACCCACGTCATCGAATTTGCCCCGATGCTGATGGCCGAACAGCTCGACCACATGGGTGGTGACCAGCTGCGTCGTAAAATCGAAAGCATGGGCGTGAAGGTTCACACCAGCAAGAACACCAAAGAGATCGTTCAGGAAGGGACTGAAGCGCGCAAAACCATGCGCTTTGCCGACGGTAGCGAGCTGGAGGTGGATTTCATCGTCTTCTCCACCGGTATTCGTCCACGCGACAAGCTGGCGACGCAGTGCGGTCTGGCCGTGGCGCAGCGCGGCGGGATCATGATTAACGACACCTGCCAGACCTCCGATCCGGATATCTACGCCATCGGCGAATGCGCCAGCTGGAACAACCGCGTATACGGCCTGGTGGCGCCGGGCTACAAAATGGCGCAGGTCGCCGTGGATCATATCCTCGGTAACGAAAACGCCTTCACCGGCGCAGACATGAGCGCCAAGCTGAAGCTGCTGGGCGTGGATGTAGGAGGTATTGGCGATGCGCACGGCCGCACCCCGAATTCCCGCAGCTACGTCTATCTGGACGAAAGCAAAGAGGTCTACAAACGACTCATCGTCAGCAAGGACAACAAAACCCTGCTCGGCGCGGTGCTGGTGGGCGACACCAGCGACTTCGGTAACCTTCTCCAGCTGGTGCTCAACGCCATCGAGCTGCCGGAAAACCCGGACGCGCTGATCCTCCCGGCGCACGCCTCCAGCGGCAAGCCGTCCATCGGCGTGGATAAACTGCCGGACAGCGCGCAGATTTGCTCCTGCTTCGACGTGACCAAAGGCATGCTGATCTCCGCGATCAACAAAGGGTGCCACACCGTTGCGGCGCTGAAAGCGGAAACCAAAGCCGGTACTGGCTGCGGCGGCTGTATTCCGCTGGTCACTCAGGTGCTGAACGCCGAACTGGCGAAACAAGGCATCGAAGTGAACAACAACCTGTGCGAGCACTTCGCGTATTCTCGCCAGGAGCTGTACCACCTGATCCGCGTGGAAGGCATTAAGTCCTTCGACGAACTGCTGGCGAAGCACGGCCACGGCTACGGCTGTGAAGTGTGTAAACCGACCGTCGGCTCCCTGCTGGCCTCCTGCTGGAACGAGTACGTGCTCAAGCCCGAGCATACGCCGCTGCAGGACACCAACGACAACTTCCTGGCCAACATCCAGAAAGACGGCACCTACTCCGTGATTCCACGCTCGGCCGGTGGTGAAATCACGCCGGAAGGGCTGGTCGCGGTGGGCCGTATCGCACGTGAATTTAACCTCTACACCAAAATTACCGGCTCCCAGCGTATCGGCCTGTTTGGCGCGCAGAAGGACGACCTGCCGGAAATCTGGCGTCAGCTGATTGAAGCGGGCTTCGAAACCGG
The DNA here is from genome assembly GCF_048684805.1 of Enterobacter sp. BNK-22. Classification (NCBI taxonomy): domain Bacteria; kingdom Pseudomonadati; phylum Pseudomonadota; class Gammaproteobacteria; order Enterobacterales; family Enterobacteriaceae; genus Enterobacter; species Enterobacter sp. BNK-22. The sequence goes on along the minus strand of NZ_JBLQTT010000001.1, from coordinate 3,933,942 downwards.
CCACGCGTACGCTAAAGCGCTGCGCATGGCGAAAACCTGCGTGGGCAGCACCTGGTGTCGCTACGGCGTCGGCGACAGCGTGGGCTTCGGCGTTGAGCTGGAAAACCGCTACAAAGGCATCCGTACCCCGCACAAAATGAAGTTCGGCGTCTCCGGCTGCACCCGCGAATGTGCGGAAGCGCAGGGTAAAGACGTGGGTATTATTGCCACCGAGAAAGGCTGGAACCTGTATGTGTGCGGCAACGGCGGGATGAAACCGCGCCATGCGGACCTGCTGGCGGCGGATCTCGATCGCGACACGCTGATTCAGTATCTCGACCGCTTCATGATGTTCTACATCCGTACCGCCGATAAGCTGACCCGTACCGCCTCCTGGCTCGATAACCTCGAGGGCGGCATCGATTACCTGAAATCGGTCATCATCGACGACAAGCTGGGCCTGAACGAACATCTGGAAGCGGAGATGGCGCGCCTGCGCGAGGCGGTGATCTGCGAATGGACGGAAACCGTCAACACCCCGGCGGCGCAGACGCGCTTCAAACACTTTATCAACAGCACACAGCGCGACCCGAACGTACAGGTTGTGCCGGAGCGCGAACAGCATCGTCCGGCGACGCCGTATGAACGTATTCCGGTCACGCTGGTGGAGGAAAACGCATGAGCCAGTGGGTAAACATCTGCAATATTAACGACATTCTCCCCGCCACCGGCGTCTGTGCGCTGCTGGGCAACGAGCAGGTGGCGATTTTCCGCCCTCGCCACGATGAACAGGTTTTTGCCATCAGCAATATCGACCCGTTCTTTGAGGCCAGCGTGCTCTCCCGCGGCCTGATTGCCGAGCACCAGGGTGAACTGTGGGTCGCCAGCCCGTTGAAAAAGCAGCGTTTCCGCTTAACCGACGGACTCTGCATGGAAGATGAAAGCTTCTCGGTCAAACACTACGACGTCCGCGTGAAGGACGGCGAGGTGCAGCTGAAAGCGTAACCCCTCGCCTTTTCAACAGGAAAGGCTTATGACCCCTTATGGGTAACGGCAGGAAAAACCGTATGTTCTGTACGATTCCTGCTGTTATCCTGACGTCAATTCTTCCCCCGCCATGAATGCTGTGAGGTAACGTCGTGGATCACCTGCCGATTTTTTGTCAATTACGCAACCGCGACTGCCTGCTCGTGGGCGGCGGCGACGTGGCCGAGCGCAAAGCGCGCCTGCTATTAGAGGCTGGCGCCCGCCTGACCGTGAATGCCCTGTCCTTCGTTCCCCAGTTTGAGGTTTGGGCCCAGGAAGGGATGCTCACGCTGGAGCAGGGCGCGTTTAATGAATCCCTGCTGGATACCTGCTGGCTAACCATTGCCGCGACGGATGACGATGAAGTGAACCAGCGCGTGAGCGACGCCTGCGAGTTACGTCGTATCTTCTGCAACGTAGTGGATGCGCCGAAAGAGGCCAGCTTTATCATGCCGTCGATTATCGACCGCTCGCCGCTGATGATTGCGGTCTCGTCCGGGGGACGTTCGCCGGTTCTCGCGCGTCTGCTGCGGGAAAAACTGGAAGCCCTGTTGCCCCAGCATCTTGGCCAGATTGCGCATTATGCCGGGCAGCTGCGTTCACGCGTGAAGCAAACCTTCGCGACCGTGGGCGAGCGCCGTCGCTTCTGGGAAAAATTCTTTGTGAACGACAGGCTGGCGCAGTCGCTGGCGAATCAGGACACCAAAGCCGTTGAAGAGACGACCGAACAGCTGCTGAGCGAACCGCTGGACCATCGCGGCGAAGTGGTGCTGGTGGGCGCAGGCCCCGGTGACGCGGGTTTGCTGACGCTGAAAGGGCTACAGCAGATCCAGCAGGCCGATATTGTGGTGTACGACCGTCTGGTGTCCGATGACATCATGAATCTAGTCCGTCGCGATGCCGACCGCGTCTTCGTGGGCAAACGGGCGGGCTACCACTGCGTGCCGCAGGAGGAGATCAACCAGATCCTGCTGCGCGAGGCGCAGAAAGGTAAACGCGTGGTGCGCCTTAAGGGCGGCGATCCGTTTATCTTTGGTCGCGGCGGCGAGGAGCTGGAAACCCTGTGCGACGCCGGCATTCCGTTCTCTGTCGTGCCCGGCATTACGGCGGCGTCCGGCTGTTCAGCGTACTCTGGCATTCCGCTGACCCATCGCGACTACGCTCAGAGCGTGCGTCTGGTGACGGGCCACCTGAAGACCGGCAGCGAGCTGGACTGGCATAACCTGGCCGCTGAAAAGCAGACGCTGGTGTTCTACATGGGGCTCAATCAGGCCGCCACGATTCAGGCGAAGCTGCTGGAGCACGGTATGAATGCGGATATGCCCGTCGCGCTGGTCGAAAACGGCACCGCCATTACGCAGCGCGTGGTGGATGGTGTACTGACGCAGTTAGGCGAGCTGGCGCAGCAGGTTGAAAGCCCGGCGTTGATCGTGGTAGGTCGCGTGGTTGAACTGCGCGACAAACTGAACTGGTTCTCCAATCACTAACGCATATTCTCCCTTCCTGGAGTAGTCCTTAAGCGGACTACTCCCCTCTTACGCCTACCGATAACATACCGCCTGCATAGTGGAACTTTTCCATTTATTCCCTCGTATTACATCCATTTTTTAGACAAGGAATGCATATGTTCAAACTGGCAAAAGCCGCCGTTCTGGTTGGCCTGTTATCGACGCTGACGGCCTGCACCGGTCACGTACAGAACACCAAAAATAATTGCAGCTACGATTATCTGCTGCACCCGGCGATCTCCATTTCGAAAATCATCGGTGGTTGCGGCCCGGCAGCACAGCAGTAAGCGTTTTACAGGCGTAAAAAAAACCGGGGTGTCCCGGTTTTTTTGTTGGCGTAGAGCGGTTTTTTGTCGGGTGGCGCTAACGCTTACCCGACCTACACGGTCCCGTAGGCCGGGTAAGGCGGAGCCGCCACCCGGCAAAGCAGGCTTAAGGTTTACCCACAAACCCAATCGCTTCATACACCGCTTTCAGGGTTTCGGACGCGCGCGCGCTGGCTTTTTCCGCGCCCTCTTTCATCACTTTCTGCAGGAAAGCTTCGTCGTTACGGTAGCGGTGATAACGCTCCTGCAGCTCGGTCAGCATGCCGGAAACGGCATCTGCCACTTCGCCTTTCAGGTGGCCGTACATCTTGCCTTCGAAGTGTTTTTCCAGCTCAGGGATGCTCTGGCCGGTGACGCCGGAGAGGATATCCAGCAGGTTGGAGACGCCCGCTTTGTTCTGCACGTCGTAGCGCACTACAGGCGGCTCGTCGGAATCGGTCACCGCGCGCTTGAGTTTTTTCACCACCGATTTCGGATCTTCCAGCAGGCCGATAACGTTGTTGCGGTTATCGTCAGACTTGGACATCTTCTTGGTCGGCTCCAGCAGCGACATCACGCGCGCGCCGGACTTCGGAATGAAAGGCTCAGGCACTTTAAACACATCGCCGTAGATCGCGTTAAAGCGCTGGGCGATATCGCGGCTCAGCTCCAGGTGCTGCTTCTGGTCTTCACCCACCGGGACCTGGTTAGTCTGGTACAGCAGAATGTCTGCCGCCATCAGCACCGGATAGTCAAACAGACCGGCGTTGATGTTTTCAGAGTAGCGCGCGGATTTATCCTTGAACTGGGTCATGCGACTCAGCTCGCCGAAATAGGTGTAGCAGTTCAGCGCCCAGCCCAGCTGCGCATGCTCCGGCACGTGAGACTGAACGAAGATAGTGCTCTTCTCTGGATCAATACCGCAGGCCAGATACAGCGCCAGGGTGTCCAGCGTGGCTTTGCGCAGCTTCTCAGGATCCTGACGCGCGGTAATCGCATGGAGATCGACGATGCAGTAAATGCAATGGTAGTCATCCTGCATGCTGACCCACTGACGTAACGCACCCATGTAGTTACCAATGGTCAATTCACCTGAAGGCTGTGCGCCACTAAAAACGATGGGCTTAGTCATTATTCAATTCCTGATGTTCACTGTGCGAAAGCCCGAGTGCGGGCAACAAATCTTTGAAGTGGTCGAAAACGACGTCCGGCTCACTCAGCGTGATGGCTTCACCGTAGTTGTAGCCATAGGTTAACCCCACGGAAGGACACCCGGCCGCGCGGGCAGCCAGAATATCATTGCGGGAATCGCCGACAAAGAGCAGCTCCGCAGGCGTTAAGGATAATTTTCCTGCCACCAGCAGCAGCGGTTCCGGATGAGGCTTTTTGTTTTGCACATCGTCGCCGCCCACAATCACGGAGAAAAACTTCGCGATATCGAGCGCGTCGAGCAGCGGTGCGACAAACGGCGTGGGTTTGTTGGTCACCAGACCCAGCGGGATGCCCTTCGCGTGCAGCGCACTCAGCGTTTCCTGAACGTCCGGGAACAGGAAGCTGCCCTCTTCGACGGTCTCTTCATAGAAACGATCGAACAGTTTGCGCAGAATACGCAGCTGCTCTTCCTGCGGGATGTCCGCGTGATCGACGCTCGGTTTCCCCTGGGCGGAACGCTGTGACGCACGCTCCTGACGCGCCCACGTCAACGCGCGCTCCATCAGAACATCGGCGCCGTTGCCAATCCACGTAACGACACGCTCTTCACCCGCAACGGGGAGTTCAAGTGCATACAGCGCCTGGTCAACGGCGCTCGTTAAGCCCGGCGCGCTGTCAACCAGCGTGCCGTCGAGGTCGAATGCCACACCCCGAATAGCCTGTAATTTATCCATGACTTACCTTCGCCAGCTCGCGGCGCATTTCATCGATGACTTTTTTGTAATCCGGTTGGTCAAAAATGGCTGAACCGGCAACGAACATATCCGCGCCTGCCGCCGCAATTTCACCAATGTTATTCACTTTCACGCCGCCGTCCACTTCCAGACGAATATCGTAGCCTGACTCGTCAATACGACGGCGGACTTCACGCAGCTTATCCAGCGTGTGAGGAATGAATGACTGGCCGCCAAAGCCCGGGTTAACGGACATCAGCAGGATCACGTCCAGCTTGTCCATGACATAGTCGAGATAGCTCAGCGGCGTGGCCGGGTTAAACACCAGACCCGCTTTACAGCCGTTCTCTTTGATCAGCTGCAGCGTGCGATCCACATGTTCAGAGGCTTCCGGATGGAAGGTGATGATGCTGGCACCCGCCGCGGCGAAGTCAGGCACGATGCGATCAACCGGTTTCACCATCAGGTGAACGTCGATCGGGGCGGTAATGCCATAGTTGCGCAGCGCCTTGAGCACCATCGGACCGATGGTCAGGTTTGGAACGTAGTGGTTATCCATCACGTCGAAATGGACGACATCCGCGCCAGCCGCCAGTGCGTTGGCAGTGTCTTCACCCAGGCGGGCAAAATCGGCCGACAGAATTGAGGGAGCAATCAAAAACTGTTTCATCCGCTTCTCCTTGAAATGTGTTTACCGGCGGGCAAAACGGCTCAGGGGCGATAAAGAGCCAGGAGTTCGTCCACCTTTTTACGTGTGCCGCCGTTGCTGCTAATGCTACGCCGCACTTTAACCTGAAAATGCTTCGCGGCTTTGTACCATTCGCGCGTATCAGGCGTGTCGTGATTCGAAATTAACACCGGAATTCTTTTGCTGACCAGCTTTTCCGCCATCTCCGCCAGGCGCGCCTGCTCGGCAGGGCTGAAGCTGTTAGTGTGATAGGCGGTGAAGTTCGCCGTCGCAGACAACGGCGCATATGGCGGGTCACAGTAAACCACCGAATTTACGCCAGCCAGCTCCATACACTCTTCATAGGAGAGGCAATGGAACTCCGCGTTCTGCGCTTTTTCGGCAAAGTGATACAGCTCGTCCTGTGGGAAATACGGGCGCTTATAGCGGCCAAACGGCACGTTAAATTCCCCACGAAGATTATACCGGCACAGGCCGTTGTAACCATGCCGGTTGAGATAGAGGAACAGCAGGGCTCTGCGGAACGGATCCTGGCTCTGGTTAAACTCCGCGCGGAACTGGTAGTACACGTCCGGGTTATTATTCTCGGGCGTAAACAGTTTGCGCGCCTCGGCGACATACTCATCGGTACGCAGCTTAACGATGTTATAGAGGCTGATAAGGTCGCTGTTGATATCCGCCAGGATATAACGAGAAAAATCGGTGTTGAGGAACACCGATCCCGCACCCACGAAAGGTTCGATAAGGCACTCGCCTTTAGGCAGGTGCTTTTTAATATCATCGAGCAGGGGGTATTTCCCCCCTGCCCATTTCAGAAAAGCGCGATTTTTTTTCATGCTGACTAACTGATTACACCTTCTCCGGCTGTGGAGAAAGCTCCGACAGCATCCTGCGCTTTAAACATTACTTCAGATCGGCCTGAACCTGATGAATCGGCTTCGCCCATGGGTTCTTCGCCTGAACGTCAGCTGGCAGCGCCGCTACGGCACGTTTTGCTTCATCTTTGGACGAATAAACACCGCTCACCAGCACATACCACGGCTGACCGTTACGGGTCGTCTGATAAACAACGTAGTTTTTCAGATTTGATTTCTTCGCCCAACTGTTGAGGTTGTCATAGTTGGACGAACTGCTCAGCTGCAGCGTGTAGTTGCTGGATGGCGCAGACTTCAGCGATCCAACGTTGCCTGCCGTTTTACCTGCCGCGCTGCTGGAGGCTGTTGCCGTCGCTGCTGGCGCCGCTGTGGCAGCCGGTGCCGTGGTGGTCGCCGTGGCTTTCGGCGCAGTCTGCGTGACGGGCGCTTTAGCAGGCTCGCTCACCGCAGCCGTTTCAGTGTGTTTCGGCTGCGCCGGAACAGCTTTCACTTCAGGCGCCTTCACCACTGCCTGAGGTTTGGTTTCACGCTTAGGCTCAATCACCGCCTGCTTACGTTCAGGACGTGTCGCAGTCTGCGTCTGGCGCGGTTTGGTTTCCGTCGCAGCCGTTTGCGGCTGAGCGTTACCACCGCGAACCGGGGCAACGGTTGCAGGTTCAGTTGGCAGCGTAGAGTTAACCACGACGTTATCAACCTGCTGCTGGTTCTGCGGCTGCGTCAGCGCATTGTTCAGGTCTCCCTGAACTTCCACACGCTGCTGACCTTCAGGCGCAGCAGGTGCCTGACCCTGAGCAGGGGTTGAAGAAACAGGCGGCAGAGAAACATCCTGCGGCGCTGTGGTGTTCCCTGCGGTCTGCTCAGCAGAAGTGGCACCCGGCGCTGGCTGTGCACCATTCGCCTGGTCAGACGCATCGTTACCGGAAAGGTTGATGCTCTTCTCAGCGGAAGCCGTTTGCTCGGTTGTGTTCGTTGACGGTGCTTTAAGCGCGGAGCCAATGCCGACAATCAGCAGCACAAGCACCAGAATGCCAAGGCCCATCATAATATACTGGCGGGAAGCCGGTTTTGGCGCAGCGGCTTTTTTACGTTTACGCGGGCGACGCTCTACAGGCTGTTCGTCCATTGAATCTTCTTCGGACTCATAATCCTCTTCTGCTCGCTCTTCGTGCGCGTTGCGGCTGCGCGAAGGACGACGATCGTCTGCATCCAGATCAACATCGTCAAAGTTGATCTGCGGCTCGTTATCACGTTCTGAAGATTGACGAGAACGACCAGTACGACGATCGCTGGGATCGGGTTTCAGCTCGTCTTCTGGTTTGAATTCATCCATTTAACACCCCACTCAAAGGCTTATGCCAACGACTTTGCATTTCACCTGAAGCTAAACGACCACCTGCGACAGTGGCCTGACCTTTCTAGTTGTTACGCCTGCTGACAGTCAGCGATAGCGCCAAGAACGACATCGTGCGGCACTCCGCCGCGTACTTCACTCTTCCCTATTGCAAGCGGGAGTACAAGACGCATCTCACCTGCCAATACTTTTTTATCGCGCATCATGTGGGGTAAATACGCTTGCGCCGACATCTCCTGCGGCCCGGTCACCGGCAAACCAGCACGCTCAAGCAGCGCAATGATACGTGCCGTCTCTTCCGGTTTGAACTGTCCGAGACGTTCAGAGGTGCGGGCAGCCATCACCATGCCGGCCGCGACGGCTTCACCGTGCAGCCAGTTGCCGTAGCCCATTTCGGCTTCAATCGCGTGACCAAACGTATGCCCAAGATTCAGTAAAGCACGTAAGCCCGTTTCACGCTCGTCTGCGGCAACAACTTCTGCTTTCAGCTCACAGCAACGACGAATGCAGTATGCCAGTTTTGCCTCATCGAGGCCCAGCAACGCATCCATATTCTCTTCAAGCCAGCTAAAGAACTCACCGTCCAGAATAATGCCGTATTTGATCACTTCCGCCAGACCCGAAGCCAGTTCGCGCTTCGGCAGCGTTTTCAGACAGTCGAGATCCACCACCACCGATGCGGGCTGGTAGAACGCGCCAATCATGTTTTTACCGAGCGGATGGTTCACTGCCGTTTTGCCACCGACTGAGGAGTCGACCTGGGACAGCAACGTGGTTGGGATTTGAATAAAACGGACGCCACGCTGATAGCTTGCGGCCGCAAAGCCGGTCAGATCGCCCACAACACCGCCGCCCAGGGCAAGCAGTGTTGTATCGCGACCATGCGGTTTTTGCAGCAATGCGGTAAAGACGGTATCCAGTACCGTCAGGCTTTTATACTGCTCGCCATCGGGGAGAATCACACTGTCGACTTTTACGCCCGCCTGCTCAAGCAGGTGGCGCACACGGTCGAGATAAAGCGGAGCCAGCGTCTCATTGGTGACCAGCATCGCCTGATCACCCGCTTTCAGTGGTAAAAAGGAAGCTGGGTCGTTAAACAAACCAGCCGCGATGGTGATAGGGTAACTACGTTCCCCGAGAGTAACTGTAATCCTCTCCATGACGCGACATCCACCTTTAATGCTTTTACCCGCAGGCGAGTGTATATAAAGCCAGAATCAGTTGCTTTCCAGCATATGAATAATCTGGTTTGCAACCACTTTAGCGCTCTGGTCGTCAGTACGAATGGTCACATCAGCAATCTCTTCATACAGCGGATTGCGTTCATCGGCCAACGCTTCCAGAACTTCGCGTGGTGGCGTTTCAACCTGCAGCAGCGGGCGCTTTTTATCGCGCTGCGTACGTGCCAGCTGTTTCTCGATGGTCGTCTCAAGATAGACCACTACGCCACGGGCGGAGAGACGGTTGCGGGTTTCGCGAGATTTCACAGAGCCGCCGCCTGTTGCCAGAACGATGCCCTGTTTTTCCGTGAGTTCGTTGATCACTTTTTCTTCTCGGTCACGGAAACCTTCTTCGCCTTCTACGTCGAAAACCCAGCCCACATCAGCTCCGGTTCGTTTCTCAATCTCTTGATCAGAATCGTAAAATTCCATATTGAGTTGTTGAGCTAACTGACGCCCAATAGTGCTTTTGCCGGCACCCATAGGCCCAACCAGAAAGATATTGCGTTTCTCTGCCATTTTATCGGTACTACTAAGACTATTCGTTAATGGTAATCCCCGCTTCGCAGACACCCGGCGTAGCAGGACATGAACTGAAACCTCATATGCAATAGAGCGAGAGTCAGACTAAAAATTATCTCAATACTCCGGCTTGTTTGGCAACTGATTAAATCACCGCGCCGGGCGCATAAGGTAATAAGACGTAAGTCCAACTCAAATCGGTACTCCTTGTATGCTAATTCATGCCCCACGTCAAACATCTGCAACAAACTGAATGCAAAATCATTGCGGGGATCGTTACCCGTCAGCGAATACCGACCAGACGTGGTGTAATAAACACCACTAATTCACGCCGTTCATTGTCTTTCCCGTCATGACGAAAAAGCGACCCAATCCAGGGGATGCTTCCCAGACCGGGTACGCTGTCACTGCCGGTTTTGTTCTTCTGGGAAAAAATTCCGCCCAACGCCAGCGTTTCTCCACTTTTTACCTCCACCTGGGTTTCTATCTCCTGCTTGTCGATAGCCAACGTTTCGCCATCGGCCTGCTGCAGAACCTGTCCCGGCATATTTTCGCTGATGTGTAGTTTCAGGCGCACACGTCCCCCCGGTAAGACCACCGGTGTGACCTCCATTCCGAGTACCGCCTCTTTAAACTCAACGGAGGTGGCGCCGCTTTCCCCGCTTGAGACCTGATACGGAATTTCGCTGCCCTGCTTGATACTGGCCGGTTGCCCGTGCGAGGCCAGCAGCCGCGGGCTGGCGATGATATCGACCTGCTGTTTTTGCTCCAGCGCTGAGAGCTCCAGATCCAGCAGCCGACCATTGATCCTCCCGATATTAAAACCCACGTGGCTGGTGGCGCTGGCGACGGAAAGATCGCTGCCCAGTGTCGTCAGCTGTCCAACCTTGCCCGCGTCGGTAGCGTCGGCGAGATTCCACTTCACCCCAAGCTCACGCAGGCTTTTTTCGTTAATGGTCACAATATGCGCCGCCAGCTCGACCTGCTCGATGGGAATATCCATCTGGGCGGCCCAGCGCTGCAGTGTTTCCACCACCGTCTGGTTATCGCGGATCAGCAGGCGGTTGGTACGCGTGTCGACAGACAAACTCCCCTTTGGGCTCAGGAGTTTTTCCGCGGCTTTTTGCAGCTCCCCAGCGTCGGCATAGGAAAAGGGAATGCCCTGAGTGACCAGCGGGGCATCAAGCTGTCGACGCGCCTGTTCCTGCTCTGAACGCTCCCGCTGCTCACGCTGCCAGGCCGCGGTATGCACATAAAAAATGCCGCCTTCCTCGCGCAAGACGAGTCCGGCACTGGTGACAACCGTCCGTAACGCCTGCCGCCAGGGTACGCGCGTCAGGTTAAGCGAAAGCGTGCCGCTGACATCAGGCGATACCACCAGATTACGGTTCTCCTGTGCGACCAGGGCCTGTAACACCTGAACCACAGGAACGTCATCCACCACCAGCGTGACCGGTTTTGGCTCGACGGCCCACAGGGGATGGCTGAACGCCAGCAGCCACAGCATTATCCGTAAATTCATTTTTGTCCGTTCCTTCTCGTTACCACGTCCATTTTCCCGGGTCACAGGTGTCACCCACATCAACTGCCAGCTCCGCTGCATTGATGGCTGTTATCCTCCAGCCTGACGGGAAGCGCTCATGCGTTTTCAGCCGATACCAGCGCTTTTGCCCATCCTGTAAAATGCCGATAGTCTCCTGCCCTTCCACCATGCCGCGAAAGTGCCACTGCGCCAGCTCGCCAATGGCGCAAGGATCGTCCGGGGGACGAAACGGATCGCGCATACCGGTTAATAGCAGCACTGAGCAAACCAGCAAAAATCGCGCGCTATTTCGCATGTTCCAGCTCCAGCCGCAGGCGTAACGCCGAACCTTGTGGCGAAATCGTGAAAGCCGCGATCTGCACATCCTGCTGTGCCAGCCGGGAAAAAAGCTCCGGAATGGCCTGCCACTCCGCATCCAGCGCCAGCTCCCCTCCATTTTGCAGCGGCTTCCAGTGAACCAGCGTCGTGTTATCGCCCTGAAAATTGAGCGGGGAGAACGGCGTCAGCGCCCGTGCTTTTACAGCGTCCGGACGAAACGGCACCTTTCTGACGGCAGGCCATAACGCCGCGTTCGTGCTCACATCTTGAATCAGCTGGCGTAGTTGTTCAGCACACTGCTTGTCTACCGGTCTGAGCAACGCCCCCCACGCGACCAGTCCTGCCAGGAGACTCCCCAGACACCAGCAGAGGACCCGATGCCGGGAACGGCTTTCGCACCAGCGTTCTACCAGGGTATCCACGCGTTACTCCTCGCTTTTGAGATGAAGCGTAAACAGCCAGTGCCCCCGGCTATCCTGCCGAAGCTCGCCCGCCGTCCCGGACGTAAAGCCCGCGAGTTGTCCCAGCCCATCGCGCAGGACAGAGAGGGCCGGCAGGGTGATGGCATAACCGGTCAATATCAGCGCAGGCGGCTGATAGCGCAGCTCTGTCAGCCAGACCTGTGCCGGAATGTCGCTGGAAAGGGATTCCAGCACCGGTTGCCATGCGCGTCGTTGCAGGGTCTGCACGGGCATTTGCGCCTGTGCGGTCAGTCTTTGTCGGGCGACAAGCGCGTGCTGCACGGACTGCATTCCCGTCAGATCCGTTTGCAACGCGCGCAGCCTCACGAGATGGTTCATCCGCAGACAGAAAAAGACCACGAACAGCAACAGCACTGTGCCGACACACATTGCGCCCCAGAAACGCAGGCATCGCGTACGCCGCTGCTGTCGCCAGGGCAGAAAGTTCAGGATGCTCATTCGGGCACCTCGCTCATGGCCAACGCCAGCGCAACGGTATAATCAGCCCCGCATTCCGGCAGCGGAGCCTGGCAGCGCGCCAGGATTTCCCACGGGTCACGTTGGCGATCAAACAGCGCGATGTCATTTGGCCCCAGAGCCAGCAGCGCCGCCAGTTCGGCCACGTTTTCTGCTTCGGTAGTTAAGCGGCGTCCCCACTGGTGGCGCATCGCCCAGAGCCACTGCCGATCGTCCCGCCAGGCGACGCACTGCGCCGGTGCCAGCGCAGGAAGAAGATTCGTCAGCGCGCTAGCATCCGGGGTAATGGTCACCAGCCGCAAACGCAGCGTTTTCGCCAGCGCCAGAAGGGTGTCGACCTCCTTGTTTTGTGCGGCCGTCACCTGAAAGGTATTGCTGAAAGTATCCTGCGCGTAATCGAAACAGAGCGTATCGGCAGACATCTCCAGTTCACGGGCGAGCGCGGCGCCAAGCCATGAGAGCTGCTCGCTGTCGCGCAGCGCAACGGTTGGACGGGGAAGCGACCGCTGCAGGGTGCGTGCTGCCGGGAAAGAGAGGAACACCCGATGGGCATGCGGCAGCGTTTTTCGCCAGTCGCGTAACGCATCAACCAGCTGTTCTGGCTGACAAATTTTGCCGTCACGAATGATGTCTTCGGCCAGCGGGATTGCCCACCAGCGCCGCAGGCGCCAGCCGGTCTTCTCCCGGGCCAGCGCCACGATCAGCACCCTATCCTGTTGAATATGAACGCCCGTTTGCCATGTTTTGAAGGCCATGCTTCACGATCTCCTTATCGCCCGTCGCCCTGACGGCTATATCAATGAATCAGGCTTGCCTTTATACTACCGCGCGATTGTTTAGAAACTGCCCAAGTGAAACCAAATGGGAAATCTCCGGTGAAGTTCGTTAAGTATTTATTCATCCTTGCAGTCTGTTGCATTCTGCTGGGAGCAGGCTCGATTTACGGTTTGTACAAATATATTGAGCCACAGCTACCTGATGTCGCCACGCTTCGCGATGTGCGACTCCAGATCCCGATGCAGGTCTATAGCGCCGATGGCGAGCTCATGGCGCAGTATGGCGAGAAGCGTCGTATTCCGTTGACCTTAAACCAAATCCCTCCGGTGATGGTGAAAGCCTTTATCGCCACGGAGGACAGCCGTTTTTACGAGCACCACGGTGTCGATCCGGTGGGGATTTTCCGTGCCGCGAGCATTGCGCTGTTCTCAGGTCACGCCTCTCAGGGGGCGAGCACCATTACGCAGCAGCTGGCGCGTAACTTCTTCCTCAGCCCTGAAAAGACGCTGACGCGTAAGATCAAAGAGGTGTTCCTTGCGATCCGTATTGAGCAGTTGCTGAGCAAAGACGAGATCCTTGAGCTGTACCTCAATAAAATCTACCTGGGCTACCGTGCCTATGGCGTGGGGGCGGCCGCGCAGGTGTACTTCGGTAAGCCTGTTGAGCAGCTCACCCTAAGCGAAATGGCCACCATCGCCGGTTTGCCAAAAGCGCCGTCCACGTTTAACCCGCTCTACTCGCTCGACCGCGCCACTGCCCGTCGTAACGTCGTCCTGTCACGTATGCTGAGCGAAGGCTATATCAGCCAGAGCGAGTATGACCAGGCGCGCAACGACGTCATTGACGCTAACTACCACGCCCCGGAGATCGCCTTCTCAGCGCCTTACCTGACCGAAATGGTTCGCCAGGAGATGGTGAATCGCTATGGCGACAAGGCCTATGAAGATGGCTATCGCGTGTACACCACCGTCACCCGTAAAGTGCAGCAGGCGGCGCAGGAAGCGGTACGCAACAACGTGATAGACTACGATATGCGTCACGGCTATCGCGGCCCCTCAAACGTGCTCTGGAAGGTGGGCGAAAGCGCGTGGGACAGCAAAAAAATCACCAGTACGCTGAGAGCGCTGCCTACCTACGGTCCGCTCCTTCCTGCGGTGGTGACGCAAGCCGATCCTCAGGAAGCCGTTGCAACGCTCGCGGACGGTACGTCCGTCTCCCTGCGCATGGACGGTATCCGTTGGGCGCGTCCGTACCGTTCGGATACCCTGCAGGGCGCCACGCCGCGTAAAGTGACCGATGCGGTACAGACCGGGCAGCAAATCTGGGTGCGCAAGGTCGGCGAATCCTGGTGGCTGGCGCAGGTGCCGGACGTCAACTCGGCCCTGGTTTCTATCAATCCGCAGAACGGCGCTGTACTGGCCCTGGTCGGCGGGTTCGATTTCAACCAGAGCAAATTTAACCGCGCCACCCAGGCGCTGCGTCAGGTCGGTTCCAATATCAAACCGTTCCTCTACACGGCCGCGATGGATAAGGGGCTGACCCTCGCCAGCATCCTCAACGACGTGCCGATCTCCCGCTGGGATGCGGGTGCGGGTTCCGACTGGCAGCCGAAGAACTCCCCTGCGGAGTATGCCGGCCCGATTCGCCTTCGTCAGGGTCTGGGACAGTCGAAAAACGTGGTGATGGTGCGTGCCATGCGCGCGATGGGCGTCGACTATGCCGCAGAGTATCTGCAGCGCTTCGGTTTCCCGGCGCAGAACATCGTTCGCACCGAGTCGCTGGCGTTAGGCTCAGCCTCCTTTACGCCGCTTCAGGTCGCGCGCGGATACTCGGTGATGGCCAACGGCGGCTTCCTGATTGACCCGTACTTCATCAGCAAGATCGAGAACGATCAGGGCGGCGTGCTGTTCGAGGCGAAGCCGAAAATTGCCTGCCCTGACTGCGATATTCCGGTCATTTATGGCAATACGCCGAAATCCGAGGTGCTTGAGAATAAGGACATGGAAGATCCTGCCGTGTCGCAGGAGCAGCAGAACGGCGTGGTGCCGCAGCCGCAGCTCGAGCAGGCGAACCAGGCGCTGGTCGCGCAGATCGGCGCGCAGGAGTACGCCCCGCATGTGATCAACACGCCGCTGTCGTTCCTGATCAAGAGCGCGCTGAACACCAATATCTTCGGTGAGCCAGGCTGGCAGGGTACCGGCTGGCGCGCAGGGCGCGATCTGCAGCGCCATGATATCGGCGGTAAAACGGGGACAACCAACAGCTCGAAAGACGCGTGGTTCTCCGGTTACGGTCCCGGCGTAGTGACCTCGGTCTGGATCGGCTTCGACGATCACCGCCGCGATTTAGGACGTACCACGGCATCCGGCGCGATTAAAGATCAGATTTCCGGCTACGAAGGCGGCGCGAAGAGCGCGCAACCGGCCTGGGACGCCTACATGAAGTCCGTTCTTGAAGGCGTGCCGGAGCAGCCGCTGACGCCACCGCCGGGCGTGGTGACGGTCAATATCGACCGCAGCACGGGCCAGCTCGCCAACGGTGGTAACAGTCGCGAAGAGTATTTCATTGAGGGCACGCAGCCAACCACACAGGCGGTGCATGAGGTGGGTACAGAGATCATCGATAACGGCGAAACGCACGAGCTGTTCTAAAAATAAAAATGCCCGGTAAAAACCGGGCAAAGCATCATAGGCCGGGTAAGGCGAAGCCGCCACCCGGCTTTTTTTATGGCCTACAGTCGCCCCTGCCCCTTCAACCACTCTCGTACCAGGAACAGCGCGCTCACGTTGCGAGCCTCATTAAAGTCAGGGTCTTCCAGCAGATCCATCAGGTGCGCCAGCGGCCAGCGAACCTGCGGCAGCGGCTCCGGCTCATCCCCTTCCAGCGATTCAGGATAGAGATCTTCCGCCACCACAATATTCATTTTGCTGGAAAAATAGGACGGCGCCATGCTCAGTTTTTTCAGGAATGAAAGCTCATTCGCCCCGAAGCCCACCTCTTCTTTCAGCTCGCGGTTGGCCGCTTCAAAGACGGTTTCACCCGGGTCGATGAGCCCTTTCGAGAACCCAAGCTCGTAAGATTCCGTTCCCACCGCGTATTCGCGGATCAAAATCAGATGATCGTCGACAATCGGCACAATCATCACCGCTTCGCGCGACGAGGGGCGCATACGTTCATAAACGCGACGCACACCGTTGCTGAACTCCAGATCCACACTTTCGACATTAAACAGGCGCGATTTGGCGACAGTTTCAACATTCAGAATGGTGGGTTTTTGTAGTGGTTTGCTCATCTTGATGGGTCTTAGCAGTGAGAACTGGGGTTATTGTGCGATACGCCGCACGGTTTCGGCAATGTCAATTGTTCTTTATTTACATTTATGCAACGTATTTGGGATCAATCCTCAATTCAAAACAAATGTCAAGAGGTTGAAATGTTTCCAGGAATTTGCTGATATCGCGCCATAACAGGCTTTGCTATCATCACCGGTCACTGGGATGCGCTTCAGAATGCTCAAGTTCGACTCCATACTTGCCGATAGCCAACCACAGACACTCATTCAATGTAAAGGTGCTACTGACTACACCTGTAAGAAGATAAGTAAGATGGGGAAAGCATGAGCACCATTTTGATTGTTCTCGCTGCTATGCTGGCCGGCGCATTGGTTGCAGGGTGGTTGTACAGGCGTCGCGTACAGCGACGTTATCGTCTGCCCTTTTTAAATGCATTTGCGGGCGCGACCACGCGTAAACTCACGCAAGAAGAGCGCGATGCAGTTGAAAACTATCTCGAAATCCTGAACCGTTCTCAGCTCACGCCTGGGCCAACGGGAGCCACCACTGCGCCCGTCGCGCTAAAGCTTAATGCGCAAAGTGACACCGTGCTCTGCGTGACGCGTTCCATCACGCGCTACGGCATTACCACTGATGACCCCAACAAATGGCGCTATTACCTGGATTCCGTCGAAGTGCATCTGCCTCCGTCATGGGAGCAATACATTAATGACGAAAACAGCGTTGAGCTGATTCACACCGATTCATTGCCTCTGGTTATCTCGCTTAACGGCCACACGCTGAATGAATATCTTCAGGAAGCCCCGCGTTTTGCGCTGGAACGCGCCAGTTCAACGCAGGCCTCCATTCGTGGCGAAGAGACAGAGCAGATTGAACTGCTGAACATTCGCCAGGAAACCCATGAAGAGTACGCCCTGAGCCGACCGGACGGTATTCGTGAAGCTCTGCTGATCGTCGCCGCTTTCCTGCTCTTTTTTATCTGCCTGCTGACGCCGGATGTGTTTGTCCCCTGGCTGGCAGGCGGTGCGGTGCTGCTGCTGGCGGGCGGACTTTGGGGGCTCTTTGCTCCACCGGCCAAAACCTCGTTGCGCGAGATCCACTGCCTGCGTGGTACGCCAAAGCGCTGGGGTCTGTTCGGTGAAAACGATCAGGAACACCTCAACAATATTTCGCTGGGAATTATTGACCTGATCTACCCGCGCCACTGGCAACCGTGGATTGCGCAGGATCTGGGCCAGAAAACCGATATTGATATCTACCTTGACCGCCACGTTGTGCGTCAGGGGCGCTTCTTATCCCTGCATGATGAAGTGAAAAATTTCCCGCTTCAGCACTGGCTTCGCAGCACGGTCATTGCCGGAGGCGCGGCGCTGGTCTTAGTCATGCTGCTGCTCTTTGTGCCGCTGGATATGCCCATCAAATTCACCCTGTCGTGGATCAAAGGGGCGCAAACCATTGAAGCGACCAGCGTCAACAAGCTGGATGAAGCCGGTGTCCGCGTGGGGGACACGCTGCGCCTGAAGGGAACCGGGATGTGTAATATTCACACGCCGGGGGCATGGAACACGCGCCAGAACTCACCGTTTATGCCGTTTGATTGCTCGCAAATTATCTGGAACGACGCACCGCCGCTGCCGCTGCCGGAATCCGAAGTGGTGAATAAAGCCACGGCCCTCACCCAGACGGTTAACCGCCAGCTGCACCCGAAACCGGACGATGATTCGCGCGTCAGCCCCGCGCTGCGCTCGGCCATTCAAAAGTCAGGCATGGTTCTGCTGGATGATTTTGGTGACATCGTTCTGAAAACGCAGGATCTCTGTTCTTCGCAGGATGAGTGCATACGTCTTAAAAATGCCCTGGTAAACCTGGGGAACAGTAAAGACTGGGACTCGCTGGTGAAACGCGCAGAAGCGGGGCGGCTGGATGGCGTCAACGTGCTGCTGCGTCCGGTGAGCGCTGAATCGCTGGATAACCTGGTCGCCACTTCCACGTCGCCGTTCATGATGCGCGAGACCACTCGAGCGGCTCAGGCGCTGAACAGCCCGGCACCGGGCGGGTTTGTGATTGTCAGCGATGAGGGCAGCGACCTGGTCGATCAGCCTTATCCGCAGGTTGCGCTTTACGACTACCCGGCGCAGGAGCAGTGGAGTCAATTCCAGCGCCTGGCGCAGATGCTGATGCAAACGCCGTTCAGTGCCGAAGGGATCGTCACAAGCCTCTACACCGACGCCAACGGCACTCGCCATATCGGTCTGCACCGGATGCCGGATAGCGCAGGGCTATGGCGTTACATCGGCACCTCTCTGCTGATGACCGCAATGCTGATTACCATTTTCTGGAACGGCTTTATGGCCCTGCGCCGCTACCAGCGCTCGCGCACCCGGCTTGCCGAGATCCAGCAATATTACGAAAACTGCCTCAATCCTAAGCTGATCCCCTCCTCTGAGAGCCTGATCTGATAACGTCGTTGCGCGACAAGATGTGCTACCCTGTCGCGCACGTTTCTTCTGGCTGGAGTTCCCCTTATGCATCTTGATATCGCCTGGCAGGAGGTTGATACCGTTCTGCTGGATATGGACGGCACGCTGCTCGATCTCGCCTTTGATAACTATTTCTGGCAAACGCTGGTTCCAGAAACCTATGGCGAGCAGCAGGGGATCTCCCCGGCAGAAGCGCAGGCATTCATTCGTTCGCAATATAGTGCCGTGCAACATACGCTAAACTGGTACTGTCTTGACTACTGGAGCGAGCGCCTCGGTCTGGATATTTGTGCCATGACCACCGCCCAGGGTCCACGCGCCGTGCTGCGCGAGGATACGGTTCCGTTCCTGGACGCGCTGAAAGCAAGCGGCAAGCGCCGCATTTTGCTGACCAACGCGCATCCCCATAACCTGGCCGTGAAGCTGGAGCATACGGGTCTGGCATCACACCTTGATTTATTACTTTCCACCCACACATTTGGTTATCCGAAAGAGGATCAGCGGTTGTGGCATGCGGTGAAGGAAGAGACGGGTTTGCAGCCGGAACGCACGCTGTTCATTGATGACAGCGAACCCATTCTGGATTCCGCGGCTAAGTTTGGCATTCGCTATTGTCTGGGCGTCACCAATCCTGACTCTGGCCTGGCTGAAAAAAGCTATCTGCGCCATCCGGGACTGAACGACTATCGCCAGATGATCCCCTCACTGACCGTGAAGGAGAGGCCATGAAAGAAAAAACCTCTGACGGGGTAAGACTGGATAAATGGCTGTGGGCGGCGCGTTTTTATAAGACGCGCGCCCTTGCCCGCGAGATGATTGACGGCGGAAAAGTGCATTACAACGGCCAGCGCAGCAAACCAAGCAAGCTGGTTGAGCTGAATGCCACCTTAACGCTGCGTCAGGGCAACGATGAACGTACGGTAGTGATTAAAGCCATTACCGAACAACGACGGCCGGCAGCCGAAGCCGTACTGCTTTATGAAGAGACGGCGGAAAGCATAGAAAAGCGCGAGAAGACCGCGCTGGCGCGCAAAATGAATGCGCTGACCATGCCCCACCCGGACCGGCGACCGGACAAAAAAGAGCGCCGCGATCTGATGAAATTTAAACACGGTGAGACCGAGTAACCCTCACCTGCACGAGAGACTATTATGGCCCAACACGACCAATTACACCGCTATCTGTTTGAACAATTCGCCGTGCGCGGCGAGCTGGTCACCGTATCCGAAACCTGGAAACAGATTCTGGAAAACCACAACTACCCGCTGCCGGTGAAGACCCTGTTGGGCGAACTGCTGGTTGCCACCAGCCTGCTCACGGCGACGCTGAAATTTGCTGGTGACATCACCGTGCAGCTGCAGGGTGACGGCCCGATGACGCTGGCGGTCATCAACGGCAATAACCAGCAGCAGATGCGCGGCGTGGCGCGCGTTCAGGGCGACGTGCCTGAGAATGCTGACCTCAAAACGCTGGTGGGTAATGGCTACCTGGTGATCACCATCTCCCCAGAGGAAGGTGAGCGCTATCAGGGCGTGGTGGGTCTGGAAGGCGATACCCTCGCAGCCTGCCTGGAAGATTACTTCATGCGTTCTGAACAGTTGCCGACGCGCCTGTTCATCCGCACCGGTGAAGTAGACGGCCAGCCTGCTGCGGGCGGGATGCTGCTGCAGGTTCTGCCTGCGCAGGACGCGCAGACCAATGATTTTGAGCACCTGGCGACGCTGACCGAAACCATCAAAGCGGAAGAGCTGTTCAATCTGTCGGCGACCGACGTGTTGTGGCGTCTGTACCACGAAGAAGAAGTGACCGTTTACGACCCGCAGTCTGTGGAGTTTAAGTGCACCTGCTCCCGCGAGCGCTGCGCTGGCGCACTGAAAACCCTGCCGGATGAAGAGATCGACAGCATCATGGCGGAAGACGGCGAAATTGATATGCACTGTGACTACTGCGGTACGCACTATGTGTTCAATTCGATGGATATCGCTGAGATCCGCAATAACGCCTCCCCGGCGGATCCGCAGGTTCACTAAACCTCTCTTCCCCTCACCTTAACCTTCTCCCCAAAGGGGAGAGGGCTGGGCTGAGGGGCAAAAAACTCCACCCAAGCTGAATCGTTTTCCCAATGTAACTCTTACGTAATTTTCTTACGTGTATGCGATTACATTCACATTCTTTCCGATAAAATCACCAGCCTTTAACCTTTTCGGAACATTTTCCCCAACCAAAAAGCGATTCCTGCGATAATCCGCCTGCGCTGTGACTGGAGTCGCAGCGTTTTCCGTTAGTAAGGGTTTTGTCCAGATGCGTGAATCTATGAGCCCCGTCGCGGTAAACAACCTCAGAAAAACCCTACAATTTCAGGCAGTACATATTGGCTAAGGAGCAGTGATATGCGTGTTACTGGTTTAACCCCGCAAGATCTCAAGGCTTATGGTATTCACGACGTCCAGGAAGTCGTCTACAACCCCGACTACGATACGCTGTATCAGGAAGAGCTCAATCCAGCACTGGAAGGATACGAGCGCGGTGTGTTGACGAATCTTGGTGCTATCGCCGTCGATACCGGTATCTTTACCGGTCGTTCGCCGAAAGATAAGTATATCGTCCGAGACGAAACCACCCGCGATACGCTGTGGTGGGCTGACAAGGGCAAAGGGAAGAACGACAACAAACCGCTCTCTCCGGAAACCTGGCAGCACCTGAAAGGGCTCGTCACCCATCAACTTTCCGGCAAGCGTTTGTTTATTGTCGACGCTTTCTGCGGCGCTAACGCCGACACCCGTCTCTCCGTACGTTTTATCACCGAAGTGGCCTGGCAGGCGCATTTCGTGAAAAACATGTTTATTCGTCCAACCGACGAAGAGCTGCAGGACTTCACCCCTGATTTCATCGTGATGAACGGCGCGAAATGCACCAACCCACAGTGGAAAGAGCAGGGTCTGAACTCCGAAAACTTTGTTGCCTTCAACCTGACCGAGCGTATCCAGCTGATCGGTGGTACCTGGTACGGCGGCGAAATGAAGAAAGGGATGTTCTCGGTCATGAACTACCTGCTGCCGCTGCGGGGCATCGCCTCCATGCACTGCTCGGCTAACGTCGGTGAAAAAGGCGACGTGGCGGTCTTCTTCGGCCTTTCCGGCACCGGGAAAACCACCCTGTCTACCGATCCAAAACGTCGTCTGATTGGTGATGACGAACACGGCTGGGATGACGACGGCGTATTCAACTTTGAAGGCGGCTGCTACGCGAAGACCATTCGCCTGTCTGAAGAGGCCGAGCCGGATATCTTCCACGCGATCCGTCGCGATGCGCTGCTGGAAAACGTCACCGTGCGTGCCGACGGCTCCATTGACTTCGACGATGCGTCGAAAACGGAAAACACCCGCGTCTCTTATCCGATCTACCACATCGACAATATCGTGAAGCCGGTGTCAAAAGCGGGTCATGCCACGAAGGTTATTTTCCTGACGGCGGATGCGTTCGGCGTGCTGCCTCCGGTGTCTCGCCTGACGGCCAGCCAGACGCAGTACCACTTCCTTTCCGGTTTCACCGCCAAGCTGGCGGGTACCGAGCGCGGCGTGACGGAGCCAACCCCAACCTTCTCCGCCTGCTTCGGCGCAGCCTTCCTGTCGCTGCACCCGACGCAGTATGCTGAAGTGCTGGTGAAACGCATGCAGGCATCCGGCGCGCAGGCATACCTGGTGAACACCGGCTGGAACGGCACCGGCAAACGTATCTCCATCAAAGATACCCGCGCCATTATCGACGCCATTCTGGATGGTTCTCTGGACGACGCCGAAACCTTCACGCTGCCGATGTTTGACCTGGCGATCCCAACGTCGCTGCCGGGTGTGGATACGCATATCCTCGACCCGCGCAATACGTACGGTTCGCCGGAGCAGTGGCGTGAGAAAGCGGAATCGCTGGCGAAGCTGTTTATCGAGAACTTCGAGAAGTATACCGATACCCCGGCGGGTGCTGCGCTGGTGAGTGCGGGTCCAAAACTGTAGTCCATGTCGGGTGGCGGCTTCGCCTTACCCGACCTGCAAAAAAGGGTGGCTCGTGCCACCCTTTTTTCAACTCTCTTTCACCTGCCCTCGCGTCACCGGAACCGGCAACCAGGCGCGAATGCTCAACCCACCCCGCTCGCTGGTACCAATCTCCAGCAGTCCGTTATGGTTATCCACAATACGCTGCACAATCGCCAGGCCTAAGCCCGTACCGCTGGTGCTGCGCGCGCTGTCGCCGCGCACAAACGGCTGGAACAGATGCTTACGCTGCTCGGGCTTGATGCCCGGACCGTCGTCTTCAACCTGGAACCAGGCGCGGTTGAGCTCAGAGCCGCTGCTGACCTTAATCCAGCCGTTGCCGTAGCGCGCCGCGTTAACCACCATGTTGGCCACCGCGCGCTTAATGGAGAGCGGGTGCATGCGTACCTGGATCTCGCCCGCCTGAAGGTCGGTATCAATCTCGCGCTCGTAGCCGCTTTCCGCCGCCACCACTTCGCCCAGCACCGCGTTCAGATCCGCCATCTCCATCGGCATCTCCTGACCGGTGCGCAGGTAGTCGATGAACTGCTCGATGATGGCGTTGCACTCTTCGATATCCTTGTTGATGGACTCGGCGAGATAACCGTCCTCTTCTCCCATCATCTCCGTCGCCAGACGGATACGCGTCAGTGGGGTGCGCAGGTCATGGCTCACGCCCGCCATCAGCAGCGTACGGTCATCCGCCAGCTGCTTCACGCCTGCCGCCATATGGTTAAACGCACGCGTCACCGAGCGGACTTCCGAGGCGCCATACTCGCGCAGCGGAGGAGGAATAATGCCTTTACCGACCTGCAGCGCAGCGTGCTCCAGGTCGACCAGCGGTCGGTTCTGTATACGGATAAACAGCCAGGCCCCGCCTATCGCCAGCAGCATGATCGCCAGGGTATAGCGGAACAGCGGCGAGAAATCGCCCTGATGGATTTCGGTCAGCGGGACGCGCACCCAGATGTTGGGTGACAGCCAGGTTTTCAGCCAGACGACGGGCGAGCTTTTGTTGACCTCAACGCGCACTTCCGTCGGGCCACCCAGCTGTTGCGCCATCTGCTGGCTGAGGAATTCATAGTGCTGCGCCCAGCGCAGGCCCGCGTCTTCCGCCGCTTCATTCGAGTAGAGCGAGATACCCAGTTCACGGTAGATTTCACGACGAAACGCCGGGGGAACGACGAGCTGCGTGCCGTCCTCCAGCTGCAGCTTATCGGTCATCAGCATACGCACTTCGTAGGCCAGGACCTTATTGAACTGCTGGAGGCTCGGCAGGATCGCAAAGTTCAACACCACCAGGTAGGTCGTCACCAGGCTGACGAACAGCAGGGTGACGATCAGTAACAGGGTGCGGGCAAACGAGCTTCGCGGCGAGAAGCGCATTCGCCTCATGCTTTAGAGCCGTCCGGGACGAACACGTAGCCCAGACCCCATACGGTCTGAATATAACGAGGATGCGCCGGATCTTCTTCCACCATGCGGCGCAGGCGGGAGATCTGCACGTCGATAGAGCGTTCCATAGCGGAGTATTCGCGACCGCGCGCCAGGTTCATCAGCTTGTCACGAGAAAGCGGTTCACGCGGGTGGCTGACCAGCGCTTTCAGGACCGCAAACTCGCCGCTGGTGAGCGGCATTGGCTCGTCTTCACGGAACATTTCGCGCGTGCCGAGGTTCAGCTTGAACTTGCCGAAGGCAATAACGGCTTCTTCCTGCGACGGCGCGCCCGGCAGTTCGTTCGCCTGACGACGCAGCACGGCGCGAATGCGCGCCAGCAGTTCACGCGGGTTAAACGGTTTTGGAATATAGTCGTCGGCGCCGATTTCGAGGCCCACGATACGGTCAACTTCTTCGCCCTTCGCCGTCACCATGATGATCGGCATCGGGTTGCTCTGGCTGCGCAGACGGCGGCAGATAGAAAGCCCATCTTCGCCAGGCAGCATCAGGTCGAGAACCATCAAATGGAAAGATTCACGGGTCAGCAGACGGTCCATCTGCTCAGCGTTCGCGACGCTACGAACCTGGAAGCCCTGCTCGGTCAGATAACGTTCCAGCAGCGCACGCAGGCGCATGTCGTCATCCACGACCAGAATTTTGTAGTTTTCTTGCATTGTGTGTACTCCCAAAGGTTCGGATAGTCTTTGTAACAGCGTATTCTAAAAAAGTGCACGTATTCGACCAGTTAATTCTGGTATAAATTCTAGTCGAAATTGTTACAAAGCATATTTAACAGCAGCTTATCTGTTCATTTCATCACATAAATCATTATTAATCCTGTCTGTTACACTGTGTGGTACGTATTGTGCGCAAAACAGAGAACCGGCAGCAAAGGCAGCACCATGAAAACGCCCCTGATCACCCGCGAAGGGTACGAGAAACTCAAAAAAGAGATGGATTTCCTCTGGCGCGAAGAGCGTCCTGAGGTAACCAAAAAGGTGACCTGGGCCGCGAGCCTGGGCGATCGCAGCGAAAACGCTGACTACCAGTACAACAAGAAGCGGCTGCGCGAAATTGACCGCCGGGTACGCTATCTGACGAAATGCCTCGAAAATCTAAAAATTGTCGATTACTCCCCGCAGCAGGAGGGCAAAGTGTTCTTCGGCGCGTGGGTGGAGATTGAAAACGACGACGGTGACACCCTGCGCTTTCGCATTGTCGGCTACGATGAAATTTTTGGTCGTAAGGATTACATCTCCATCGACTCGCCGATGGCCCGCGCGCTGCTGAAAAAGGAAGTGGGCGATCTGGCCGTCGTGCAGACCCCAGCCGGAGAAGCCAGCTGGTACGTTAATGAGATCGTCTACGTAAAATAGTCCGAGAGCGCCCTCCCCGGCTGGCATTTTGCCGTGTCAGCCCGTATAACTATCCCCTGATTTTTTCGACTCAACAGATGATAAAGCCATGATGAAAGATTCGCTCTGCCGCATTATTGCGGGTGAACTTCAGGCCAGAGCCGAACAGGTAGAAGCTGCCGTTCGCCTGCTTGATGAAGGGAACACCGTGCCGTTTATTGCACGCTATCGTAAGGAAGTCACCGGCGGTCTGGATGACACGCAGCTGCGTAACCTGGAAACCCGTCTCGGTTATCTGCGCGAACTGGAAGAACGTCGTCAGGCGATCCTCAAATCCATCGGCGAACAGGGCAAGCTGACCAGCGAACTGGAAAGCGCCATCAATGGCACCCTGAGCAAAACCGAACTCGAAGACCTCTATCTGCCGTACAAGCCGAAGCGCCGTACGCGCGGACAGATTGCCATTGAAGCGGGTCTTGAGCCGCTGGCCGACCTGCTGTGGAACGAACCGTCCCACGATCCGGATACCGAAGCGGCGAAATTCATCGACGCCGACAAAGGCGTAGCGGACACCAAGGCCGCCCTCGACGGCGCGCGCTATATTCTGATGGAGCGCTTCGCCGAAGACGCTGCCCTGCTCGCCAAAGTGCGTGATTACCTGTGGAAGAACGCCCACATCGTCTCTACCGTCGTCGCGGGTAAAGAGGAAGAAGGCGCGAAATTCCGCGACTACTTCGATCACCACGAACCGATTTCCACCACCCCTTCCCACCGCGCGCTGGCAATGTTCCGCGGCCGCAACGAAGGCGTGCTGCAACTCTCCCTGAACGCCGACCCGCAGTTTGACGAGCCGCCGAAAGAGAGCCACTGCGAGCAAATCATCATCGACCATCTCGGTCTGCGTCTGAACAACGCCCCGTCTGATAGCTGGCGTAAAGGCGTGGTGAGCTGGACCTGGCGCATCAAGGTGCTGATGCACCTCGAAACCGAGCTGATGGGCACCGTGCGCGAACGTGCCGAAGATGAAGCGATTAACGTGTTCGCCCGCAACCTGCACGACCTGCTGATGGCTGCCCCTGCTGGCCTGCGCGCGACCATGGGTCTCGATCCGGGTCTGCGTACCGGTGTAAAAGTCGCTGTCGTTGACGGCACCGGCAAGCTGGTCGCCACCGACACCATCTATCCGCACACCGGCCAGGCAGCGAAAGCGGCCGTCGTGGTGGCGGCGCTGTGCGAAAAATACAACGTCGAGCTGGTCGCCATCGGCAACGGTACGGCGTCCCGCGAAACCGAGCGTTTCTATCTCGACGTGCAGAAGCAGTTCCCGAAAGTGACGGCACAGAAAGTGATCGTCAGCGAGGCCGGGGCGTCCGTCTATTCCGCGTCCGAGCTGGCGGCACAGGAGTTCCCGGACCTGGACGTTTCCCTGCGCGGCGCGGTCTCGATCGCTCGCCGTCTGCAGGATCCGCTGGCGGAACTGGTGAAGATCGATCCGAAATCGATCGGCGTGGGCCAGTATCAGCACGACGTGAGCCAGACTCAGCTGGCGCGCAAGCTGGATGCGGTCGTGGAAGACTGCGTAAACGCCGTTGGCGTTGACCTGAACACCGCCTCCGTTCCTCTGCTGACCCGCGTGGCGGGCTTAACCCGCATGATGGCGCAGAACATCGTCGCCTGGCGCGACGAGAACGGCCAGTTCCAGAACCGTCAGCAGTTGCTGAAGGTAAGCCGTCTGGGGCCAAAAGCGTTTGAGCAGTGTGCGGGCTTCCTGCGCATCAACCACGGCGATAACCCGCTCGATGCCTCCACCGTTCACCCGGAAGCGTATCCGGTGGTGGAACGCATCCTGGCCGCTACCCAGCAGGCGCTGAAAGATCTCATGGGCGACAGCAGCGCCCTGCGCAACCTGAAAGCCGTCGATTTCACCGACGACAAATTTGGTGTGCCAACCGTTACCGACATTATCAAAGAGCTGGAAAAACCGGGCCGCGATCCGCGTCCTGAGTTCAAAACCGCGACCTTTGCTGACGGTATCGAGACCATGAACGACCTGCTGCCAGGCATGGTGCTGGAAGGTGCGGTGACTAACGTCACCAACTTTGGCGCGTTCGTGGATATCGGCGTGCATCAGGATGGCCTGGTCCATATCTCATCCCTTGCCGACAAGTTCGTTGAAGACCCGCACACCGTGGTCAAAGCGGGCGACATCGTGAAGGTCAAAGTGCTGGAAGTGGACCTGCAGCGCAAGCGTATCGCGCTCACCATGCGTCTGGACGAGCAGCCGGGTGACACCAACGCGCGCCGCGGCGGCAACGGTGGGGGCCGCGAGCAGCAGCGTCCGGCCGCGAAAGCGGCAAAACCGCGTGGACGTGATGCCCAGCCTGCAGGCAACAGCGCGATGATGGATGCGCTGGCGGCCGCGATGGGTAAAAAACGCTAAGGTCATAAATGCCCGGTGGCGCTGCGCTTACCGGGCCTACGGTTTTGTAGGCCGGGCAAACGCAGTGCCGCCCGGCAAGCAGGCCGCAGGGAATTAAAATAAATAGTATGTAGCCATATTTAAACCGCTAATTATCACCCCGTTAACAAATACTCCGCTTTTCGTTTTCCCGGCATTTCAGCAAATATTGAGCAAGGTCAAAAAGGCCGTAAATTAATATCGCAAACAACATTCCGTCACAGTTTTAATATTGCTGATAAAAACTATTCTCATTATCATCGCATAGTAGATAATTTAACCTTTCGTGGAATCAGGCGTTATGCAATTCACTCCAGACAGTGCATGGAAGATTACCGGTTTTACCCGCGAAATTAGCCCGGCCTATCGGCAGAAGCTGCTGTCGCTGGGCATGCTGCCCGGCTCGTCATTCCAGGTCGTACGCGTGGCGCCGTTAGGCGATCCGGTTCATATCGAAACCCGACGCGTGAATCTGGTCCTGCGTAAAAAAGACCTCGCGTTAATAGAAGTCGAAGCCTTATCCCGATAACAAGCCAGCGGTTTCAGTGAGTCTAAAAAAATGAAAAAGTTAACTATTGGCTTAATTGGCAATCCTAATTCCGGCAAGACCACGCTTTTTAACCAGCTGACCGGGGCTCGCCAGCGCGTGGGCAACTGGGCGGGCGTGACGGTTGAGCGTAAAGAGGGCCAGTTCACGACGACAGACAACCAGGTGACGCTGGTTGACCTTCCCGGCACCTACTCCTTAACCACTATTTCGTCGCAAACCTCGCTCGATGAGCAAATCGCCTGTCACTATATTCTTGGCGGCGACGCGGATCTGCTGATCAACGTGGTCGACGCCTCAAACCTCGAGCGTAACCTTTATCTGACGCTGCAGCTGCTGGAGCTGGGTATCCCCTGCATCGTGGCGCTCAACATGCTCGATATCGCAGAGAAACAAAAGCTGCGCATCGACGTCGATGCCCTCTCCGCGCGCCTGGGGTGCCCGGTCGTTCCGCTGGTCTCGACGCGCGCGCGCGGTATTGATGCGCTGAAGCTGGCCATTGACCGTCACGCGGGAAATCGCGACGTTGAGCTGGTGCATTACGCGCAGCCTCTCCTGCGTGAAGCCAACGTGCTGGCGCAGGAGATGGATAACAGCATGCCTGCGAAACAGCGCCTGTGGCTTGGCCTGCAGATGCTGGAAGGGGATATCTACAGCCGCGCTTACGCCGGGCATGCGGCCGATAAGCTGGACGTGACGGTGGCCCGTCTTAGCGACGAGCTGGACGACCCGGCGCTGCACATCGCCGATGCCCGTTACCAGGCCATCGCCTCGATTTGCGACGTGGTCAGTAACGCGCTGACGGCGGAACCCAGCCGCTTTACGGCGGCAGTGGATAAGATTGTGCTTAACCGCTTCCTCGGTTTGCCCATCTTCCTGCTGGTGATGTACGTGATGTTCCTGCTCGCCATTAACATCGGTGGCGCACTGCAGCCGATTTTTGACGCCGGTTCCGTCGCGCTCTTCGTCCACGGGATCCAGTGGGTGGGTTACACCCTGCACTTCCCGGAATGGCTCACCATCTTCCTCGCACAGGGGATCGGCGGCGGTATCAATACCGTTCTGCCGCTGGTGCCGCAGATCGGCATGATGTACCTGTTCCTCTCGTTCCTGGAAGATTCCGGCTACATGGCGCGCGCGGCGTTCGTGATGGATCGTCTGATGCAGGCGCTGGGCCTGCCGGGTAAATCCTTCGTCCCGCTGATCGTCGGCTTCGGCTGTAACGTGCCGTCGGTGATGGGCGCGCGCACGCTGGATGCACCGCGTGAACGTCTGATGACCATTATGATGGCGCCGTTTATGTCCTGCGGTGCCCGACTGGCGATCTTTGCGGTCTTTGCGGCAGCCTTCTTTGGCCAGCAGGGTGCGCTGGCGGTCTTCTCGCTGTATGTGCTGGGCATCGTGATGGCGATCCTGACCGGTTTAATGCTCAAGCACACCATCATGCGCGGTGAGGCGTCACCGTTCGTGATGGAGCTGCCGGTGTACCACGTCCCCCATCTGAAAAGCCTGGCGATCCAGACCTGGCAGCGTCTGAAAGGCTTCGTCCTGCGCGCCGGTAAGGTGATTGTCATCGTCAGCGTTTTCCTGAGCGCCCTGAACAGCTTCACCCTGAGTGGACAGGCAGCGGATAACATTAACGACTCTGCCCTCGCCTCCGTCAGCCGCGTCATCACGCCGGTCTTCAAACCGATTGGCGTGCATGAGGATAACTGGCAGGCAACCGTCGGGCTGTTTACCGGCGCGATGGCAAAAGAGGTGGTTGTCGGTACCCTGAACACGCTCTACACCGCCGAGAACATTCAGGAGCAGGAATTTAACCCGGCGGAGTTTCACCTCGGTGACGAACTGCTGGGTGCCGTAGAGGAAACCTGGCAAAGCCTGAAGGACACCTTCAGCCTGAGCGTGCTGGCGAACCCGATTGAGGCGAGCAAAGGCGACGGTGAGATGGCGACCGGTGCCATGGGCGTGATGGGCGAGAAGTTTGGCAGCGCGTCCGCGGCCTACAGCTACCTCATCTTCGTTCTGCTCTATATTCCGTGCATCTCCGTGATGGGGGCGATTGCCCGCGAGTCCAGCCGCGGCTGGATGGGGTTCTCCATCCTGTGGGGGTTAAACATTGCCTACTCGCTGGCGACGCTGTTTTATCAAACCGTTAACTTCAGCCAGCATCCGCGCTACAGCCTGGTCTGCATTCTTGCGGTTGTGCTGTTCAACGTGGTCGTTCTCGGTCTGCTGCGGCGGGCACGCAGCCGCGTCGACATCGACCTGCTGGCAAACCGTAAAACCGCCGCAACCTGCTGCAATAGCCCGGCGGGCGACTGTCACTAAGGAGCACACATCATGGCATCGTTGATTCAGGTTCGTGATCTGCTGGCGCTGCAGGGGCGAATGGAGGCGAAACAGCTGAGCCTCAGCCTGCATACGCCGCAGCCGATGATCGATGCCATGCTGGAAAGACTGGAAGCCATGGGGAAAGCGGTGCGGATTCAGGAAGAGCCGGACGGTTGTCTGTCCGGCAGCTGTAAACATTGCCCGGAAGGAAAAGCCTGCCTCACGGAGTGGTGGTCACTTCGCGAATAAAGACGGTCAGCGCCGAACAAAACTCGTCAGGATGTGAGATAAACGGCGCGTGTGCCGCTTTAGCGACCACCATTGATTGGCTTTTCGGCCACAGATCATCCAGCAGCGGAGCCACTTTGCGCGGCACAATTCCGTCAAGGTAACCATAAATACGCAGATGCGGTATCGTCAGGGAGGCCAGCGGCGCGCGCAGGTCAACCGTTTTCAGCAGCTCAAGACCGCCATTAAGCACCTCAACCTCCGGCATCGGCAGCGACAGCACGGTTTGCTTCAGCGTACGGGCATCCTTACGGGCGGTTTCAGTTCCCATCGTCTGCAGGGCGAGGAACCGCTCTACGGTCCGCTGGAAATCTTCGCTCAGCTGCTGCTGGAAGCCCGCCAGTACCTCGGGTTTTATCCCCGGCCACGCGTCCTGCGCGCTAAAACAGGGCGACGACGCCACCGTCACCAGCGCTTTTACGCGGTCAGGCCGCGACAGCGCAATCTGGCTTGCCACCAGCCCGCCCAGGCTCCAGCCCAGCCAGACAGCGTTTTGCGGCGCAGCGTCCAGAACCTGCTGTGCCATCTCATCAAGCGACATGGCCCCAAAACCGCGGCTGCGGCCAAAGCCAGGTAAGTCCACCAGATGCAGCGTGAAATGCGAGGCAAGTTCCTCACGTATGCAATGCCATATCTCTGCATTCAGGCCCCATCCGTGCAGCAGCACAAGATGGCAATTTCCTGTCCCTACGGTCTGCCACCACAGCGTCTTCATCAGTTACTGTTCTCTTTTTTCACATGGAGGTTGCACATGCTAACAGTACCTGGGTTGTGCTGGCTATGCAGAATGCCGCTGGCACTCAGCGGATGGGGCATCTGCTCCGTCTGCACGCGATCGCTGCAATGGCGTATCGGGACCTGTCCACAATGCGGTTTACCGGCTACCAATCCCTCTTTGCCCTGCGGCCGCTGCCTGAAAAAATCCCCGCCGTGGAGTGCGCTGGTGGCAGTGGATGATTATGTTCCGCCGCTGAGCAGGCTGATTCACGCGCTGAAGTTTTCCGGCCAGAGTGCGCTAGCTCAGCCCCTTGCCCGACTGCTACTGCTGGCGGTTTTGCAGGCGCGGCGCCACCGCGCATTGCCGAAAATCGACAGGGTGGTAAATGTCCCCCTGTACCGACGTCGGCACTGGCGGCGGGGCTATAACCAGAGTGACCTAATCTGCCGTCCCCTCGCCCGGTGGCTTGGCTGTCAGTATGATGCCCGCACGCTGACACGTGTTCATGCCACCGCCATCCAGCATCAGCTCAGCGCCCGGCTTCGCAAAAGAAACCTCAAAAATGCCTTTCGCCTTGAATTGCCGGTCGACGGTCTCCATATCGCGATTGTGGATGATGTCGTCACCACAGGCAGTACCGTTGCTGAACTTTCCCGACTGCTTTTGCAAAGCGGCGCCGCGTCGGTTCAGGTATGGTGTCTGTGCCGTACCTTGTAGCCCTTCTTCAATGGGCGTATGATTATACCCAGGTAATTTAGTCAACTATTAGGCCAAAGCTATGATCCGTATTTCCGATTCTGCACAAGCGCACTTTGCCAAACTGCTGGCAAATCAGGAAGAAGGGACGCAGATCCGCGTGTTTGTGATTAATCCAGGCACTCCGAATGCAGAATGTGGTGTTTCTTATTGTCCTCCGGACGCTGTGGAAGCCACCGACACTGCCCTTAAATTTGAACAGCTCACCGCCTATGTTGATGAGCTGAGCGCACCGTATCTTGAAGATGCGGAGATTGACTTCGTCACCGATCAGCTGGGTTCTCAGCTGACCCTGAAAGCGCCGAACGCGAAAATGCGTAAAGTGTCTGACGATGCCCCGCTGATGGAGCGCGTTGAGTATCTGCTGCAATCCCAGATCAACCCACAGCTGGCTGGCCACGGCGGCCGTGTTTCCCTGATGGAAATCACCGACGAAGGTTTTGCCATTCTGCAGTTTGGCGGCGGTTGTAACGGTTGTTCAATGGTCGATGTCACCCTGAAAGAAGGGATCGAGAAGCAGCTGCTGAACGAGTTCCCGGAACTGAAAGGCGTGCGTGACCTGACCGAACACCAGCGCGGCGAGCACTCCTACTACTGATTCAGTGCCCGTCTGTATTGCCCGGTGGCGCTACGCTTACCGGGCCTACAAAACCCTGCTCCCCCTCTTCGTTCCCCTCTATATGTTGACCTGCGTCTCATAATTCACATTTTGCCTTCCAGGGTGATTCTCAATCACGCCATGTTACCCGTATCATTCTCATGGGCACTAAACACACTCATAACAGCCGACTAAACTTAATCGTTTAAAAGGCATCAGTATTAGTGCCGTTACTTCTCTGTTCCCAGTTGGGACAATCGGAATTTGTCGTTGAAACAATGACGTTACCCATAACAATTCAAAGGCCAGGTAAATCATGCCATTAGTCATCGTTGCTATCGGTGTTGTGTTATTACTGCTCTTGATGATCCGCTTCAAAATGAACGGATTTATCGCTCTGGTTCTGGTGGCGCTTGCAGTCGGTCTGATGCAGGGGATGCCGCTGGTGAAAGTTATCAGCTCGATTAAAGCCGGTGTCGGCGGCACGCTCGGCAGCCTGGCGTTGATCATGGGCTTCGGCGCCATGCTCGGTAAGATGCTGGCGGACTGCGGCGGCGCCCAGCGTATTGCCACCACGCTTATCGACAAATTTGGTAAGAAGAACATTCAGTGGGCAGTGGTGTTAACCGGCTTTACCGTCGGTTTCGCGCTGTTCTATGAAGTGGGCTTCGTATTGATGCTGCCGCTGGTGTTCACCATTGCGGCTGCCGCGAGCATCCCGCTGCTGTATGTCGGTGTGCCTATGGCCGCGGCGCTGTCCGTGACCCACGGCTTCCTGCCGCCGCACCCGGGTCCAACCGCTATCGCGACCATCTTCCACGCGGATATGGGTAAAACCCTGCTGTTCGGTACGATTCTGGCGATCCCGACGGTGATTCTGGCAGGCCCGGTTTATGCCCGCTTCCTGAAAGGGATTGATAAGCCTATCCCGGAAGGTCTGTACAGCGCTAAAACCTTCACCGAAGAAGAGATGCCTGGCTTTGGCGTCAGCGTCTGGACCTCTCTGGTACCGGTGATCCTGATGGCGATGCGCGCCGTGGCAGAGATGATCCTGCCGAAAGGTCATGCGTTCCTGTCCGTGGCGGAATTCCTGGGTGATCCGGTGATGGCAACGCTGATTGCCGTGCTGATCGCGATGTTCACCTTCGGTCTGAACCGTGGCCGCTCCATGGATCAGATCAACGACACGCTGACCTCTTCCATCAAAATCATTGCCATGATGCTCCTGATCATCGGCGGTGGCGGTGCGTTCAAACAGGTTCTGGTCGACAGCGGCGTGGACAAATACATCGCCGCGATGATGCATGAAACCAACGTGTCGCCGCTTCTGATGGCCTGGTCTATTGCCGCAGTTCTGCGTATTGCGCTGGGCTCTGCGACCGTTGCGGCGATCACCGCCGGCGGCATCGTTGCGCCGTTGATTGCCACCACGGGCGTGAGCCCTGAGCTGATGGTTATCGCCGTCGGTTCCGGTAGCGTGATTTTCTCTCACGTTAACGACCCGGGCTTCTGGCTGTTCAAGGAGTACTTCAACCTGACGATCGGTGAAACCATCAAGTCCTGGTCCGCGCTGGAAACCATTATTTCGGTGTGCGGTCTGGTCGGGGTGCTGCTGTTGAATATGGTGGTCTGATGCCCTAAGTCGGGTGGCGGCTACGCCTTACCCGACCTACATGAGCACTACCGGATAATAAAAAACCCGCCACTGGCGGGTTTTTTATTACTTCTTCCCGGCAGCTTTTCGCCGCTTATCCAAATCCTTAATCAGCCTGTTCACCCCGTCATCGGCAAACATCGCCTCAAGCGTGGTGGACAGCTTGCGACGCCAGTTCTTGTACTGATAGCTGGTGCCCGGGATGTTCACCGGCTCCGCCATATCAATCCAGTCTTCCGGCTGCAGCCCCAGCAGGGCGCTATTGCTGTCGGCAATGTAACGCTGCAAACCACGGTTGAGCGTGGAGGTCATGGACATCAGCGACGCCTTATGCCCGGCACGTTTTGGCAGACAGCACTGCTTGTGCAGCGCATCCAGCAGCCCCTGTTTGGAGAGTTCGCGATCCTGATACAGGCCGCGTAACACCTCTTCATCAGGATACAGGCCCAGCGTTTTGCCAAGGGTCAGATCGCCGCTTTCCCAATAGCCACGAAGCGTAGGAAGGTCATGCGTCGTCGCGACTGCCATTGACTGTTCAGGGTACGCTTGCGGCGCGCGGAAGGTTTTCTCATGATCGTTTT
Source organism: Enterobacter sp. BNK-22 (assembly GCF_048684805.1). Taxonomy (NCBI): domain Bacteria; kingdom Pseudomonadati; phylum Pseudomonadota; class Gammaproteobacteria; order Enterobacterales; family Enterobacteriaceae; genus Enterobacter; species Enterobacter sp. BNK-22. Next base: position 3,898,479 of record NZ_JBLQTT010000001.1, on the reverse strand, counting down.
CAAAATAGAGCACTTTATAGGAGTAGACGCCGCTGTCACGGAGCTTGCTGACAATTTCCACCGGCACGGTACCGAGATCTTCACCGATCACCATGCACTGATGACGCTTGCTTTCCAGAGCCAGGATCGACAGCAGATCGTCAACCGGATACTGCACGTACGCCCCGTGATCCGCCGTTTCACCGTACGGGATCCACCACAGGCGCAGCACGGACATCACGTGGTCGATACGCAGCGCGCCGCAGTTCTGCATGTTCGCGCGCAGCAGGTCGATGAACGGCTCGTAGGCGCGCGCCGCCATGACGTGCGGATCCATCGGCGGTAATCCCCAGTTCTGGCCGAGCGGCCCCAGGATATCCGGTGGTGCCCCCACGGAGGCCTTCAGGCAGTAAAGCTCACGGTCGCACCAGGTTTCCGCGCCGCCTTCCGCCACGCCCACGGCCAGGTCACGGTACAGGCCAATCGGCATTTTATAGCCCTGGCTCACCTGCCAGCAGGCGGCAAACTGGCTGTACGCCAGCCACTGCAGCCACAGGTAGAAGTCCACTTCATCGGCATATTTTTTACAGAACGCTTTCACTTCCGGCGTGTCGACGGATTGATACGCTTCAGGCCAGACCGGCCAGCCCCAGCGCATTTCGTCCTCTTTCACCTGATACGCATGCAGCGCATCGAACGCCGCCTGCCAGTACAGGCTCTCGCCCTCCTGCGTCACAAACTGGCGGAACGCCGCCATCTGCTCGTCATCGCGCTGCGAAAAGCCTTTCCACGCCAGGCGCAGCGCGGCCATTTTCAGCGCCGTGACGGTGGAGTAATCCACCCAGTCGGCTTCGCGCGCCTGCTTCAGCGCCTGCTGCGTGGTGCTGAGTTTCCACCAGGCCTGCGCCTCATGGCTGTTTTTGAAATCATCTAAGGCGTTAACGTCGATATAAATCACGTTCAGCCAGCGACGGGACGACGGGCTGTACGGGCTGGCGCTCTCCGGGTTGGCCGGGTAGAGGGCGTGGATCGGATTGAGGCCGATAAACGCGCCGCCGCGCTCGCCCACGGATGCCAGCATGTTCTTCAGATCGCCAAAATCACCGATGCCCCAGTTGCTGTCGGACCGCAGCGTATAGAGCTGCACGCAGGCGCCCCACAGCTTTTTGCCTTCAAGCAGCGCCTGCGGCTCGTAGCAGCGTTTTGGCGCGACGATCACCCGGCAGTGGAAACGCCGATCGTCCTGGGTGAGCGTCAGGGTGTGATAGCCCTCCGGCAGCTTCGCCGGAAGGTTGAGCGTTTTGCCGCCGGTGGCGTGGCCTTTGTGCTGATGCCCCTCTTCGGTCGTGAGCAGCCAGCTAAACTCGCCGCGCCCCTCCACCGCGAGCGGCATCTTTTTGCCTGCAGTGAATACCTTCACGTTCGGCACCGGCGCAGCCGACGCTTTCGCGTCGGTTTTGTGCATAGCGTCCAGCAAACGTCTTTTGGTGTCGGCGCCAATAGACTGTGGTTTGCCGTGAGCATTAATGTAACTGAGGCTAATTCCCGCCGCCTGCGCGGCACTGTCCAGACGTTTACTCTCCATCGCGCTTCCTTAGCGTTTTGCCTGCCAGATACGGGCCTGATAATCACGGATTGAGCGGTCAGAGCTGAACATACCGCAGCGCGCGGTGTTCAGGATGCACGCGCGGGTCCACGCTTCCTGGTCGCGATACAGCACATCGACCTGTTTTTGCGCGTCGACATAGGCCGTGAAGTCCGCCATCACCAGATACGGGTCACCGCCGTGTTTGTCCATGCTGTGCAGCATCTGGTCAAACGCGTGCTTGTCGCCGTCGCTGTATTTGCCGCTCTCCAGCTCTTTCAGCACCGCATCAAGCACTTTGTCTTTCTTACGCCATTTCACCGGGTCGTAGCCTTTGGCCTTGATGGCTTTCACCTCTTCCACGGTGTGGCCGAAGATAAAGATATTCTCTTCGCCCACCTTCTCGGCGATTTCGACGTTGGCCCCGTCGAGCGTGCCGACGGTCAGCGCGCCGTTCAGCGCCAGCTTCATGTTGCCGGTACCGGAGGCTTCTTTCCCTGCGGTTGAGATCTGCTCGGAGATATCTGCCGCCGGGATCAGCATTTCAGCCGCCGAGACGCAGTAATCCGGCAGGAACACCACCTTCAGCTTGTCGCCCACTTTCGGATCGCTGTTGATCGCCGCCGCCACTTTATTGATGGCGAGGATGATGTTTTTCGCCAGATAGTAGCCCGGGGCCGCTTTCGCACCGAACAGGAACACGCGCGGGACGCGATCGGCCTGCGGGTTCTCGCGGATCTCTTTGTACAGCGCCAGAATGTGCAGCAGGTTCAGGTGCTGGCGTTTGTACTCGTGCAGACGCTTGATCTGAATATCGAAAATCGCATTCGGGTTGATCTCAATCCCGGTACGCATTTTCACAAACTCCGCCAGGCGAACTTTGTTCTCCAGCTTGATCGCCCGGTACTGCTCGCGGAATTTCGCGTCGTCAGCGTATTTTTCCAGGTTGATGAGCTGGTCCAGATCGTTGGCCCACTCTTTCTTCAGGGTCTTGTCCAGCAGGCCCGCCAGCAGCGGGTTGCACTGCTTGATCCAGCGACGCGGCGTGATGCCGTTGGTCACGTTGTGGAATTTGGTTGGCCACAGCTGGTGGTATTCCGGGAAGAGGTCTTTGACCACCAGATCCGAGTGCAGCGCCGCCACGCCGTTCACCGCAAAGCCGCTCACCACGCACATGTTCGCCATGCGTACCTGCTTATCGTGAACCACCGCCAGCTTCGCCCAGACCGCCTTGTTGCCCGGCCAGGTTTTATCCACGAGCTTTTTAAACTGGTCGTTAATCTTGTTGATGATCTGCATGTGGCGCGGCAGCAGCGTTTTCACCAGCTTCTCATCCCAGCACTCCAGCGCTTCTGGCATCAGCGTGTGGTTGGTGTAGGCAAAGGTACGGCTGGTAATGGCCCAGGCGTCGTCCCAGCTCAGCTGATGCTCGTCGATCAGCACGCGCAGCAGTTCCGGGATGGCAATGGTCGGGTGCGTGTCGTTGAGCTGAATGACTTCGAAGTCCGGCAGCTGCGCCAGCTTGCGGCCCGCCAGGTGATGGCGACGCAGAATGTCCGCCACGGAGCAGGCGCACTGGAAGTACTGCTGCATCAGGCGCAGCTTTTTACCGGCCAGGTGGTTGTCGTTCGGATAGAGGACTTTGGTCAGCTTCTCGGCGTCGATGCCCTGCTGCTCGGCCCGCAGGAAATCGCCGTCGTTGAATTTAGTCAGGTTAAACGGGTGAGCGTGTTTCGCCTGCCACAGACGCAGCGGCTGCGCCACGCCGTTACGGTAGCCAAGCACCGGCAGATCCCAGGCTTCGCCGGTGATGGTGAACGCCGGTTCCCAGAGACCTTGTTTCGTCACTTTCCCGCCAATGCCAACCTGCACGTCAAGCTGCGCGTTATGGCGGAACCACGGATAGGTATTGCGATGCCAGTCGTCCGGCGCTTCCATCTGGTGGCCGTCAGCAAACGACTGACGGAACAGGCCGTACTGGTAGTTCAGGCCGTAGCCAATCGCCGACTGGCCGACGGTCGCCATGGAGTCAAGGAAGCAGGCCGCCAGGCGTCCCAGACCGCCGTTGCCCAGCGCCGGATCAATCTCTTCTTCCAGCAGGTCGGTCAGGTTAATGTCGTGTTCTTTAAGGACGTCACCGACCTCCTGATACCAGCCGAGGTTCAACAGGTTGTTGCCCGTCAGACGGCCAATCAGGAATTCCATTGAAATGTAGTTTACATGGCGCTGGCCTTTTACCGGTTTTGCCAGGGGTTGAGCATCCAGCTGCTCTGCGAGCGCACCGCTCACTGCCTGCCACCACTGGTGAGGCGTCATCTCGTTTGCAGCATGAAGGCCAAAACGCTGCCACTGACGCGTCAGGGCAGCCTGGAATTGAGCTTTGTTGAAGGTAGGCTGTGACATAGGGGATCGGCATCCTTTAGAAAGAAAACACAAGTTGGCGCTAGTGTGCCTGGCTCATTTCCCCTCTTCCTCCTCCCGAGGGGGATTAGACAGGGAGGAGTAGCGGGGATGAGCAGAAAAGTGTGATCAAGGCCACTCTCAGAGCATAGTTCGAGTGTGCCCGGAAGATAAAAAAGTAACCGAGGAGAATGTCAAAGAAATGAAATGCGGTTTCGGGTGAAATTAAACCCCGCCGAAATAATTACTTACGTAGAATAATATTGCGGCAATCGGGAAATCGCTAAGGAGATTATTAATCTCCCTTAACTTTACCAGAAGTATATTAAATTCGACGTCACTATCCCTTTCTGAAACCAGTTTCAGCGCAGCCGTAGCACAGCCATACAAGCCAGCATTGACGGGGCATTAAAGACCTTTTCAGAAAGTTCCCTCCTCTGTCTGAATGTTTTGTGACAGAGTGCAAATTCACAGCCACCAAATCCAGACATAACTTGCAATAGTTAACTTATTGGCCGACCTTATAACCATTAATTACGAAGCGCAAAAAAAATAAAATCTCTCGTTCCCCACAGTGAAGTGAAACCTATGTTGATTCCGTCTAAATTAAGTCGCCCGGTTCGTCTTGACCACACAGTGGTCCGCGAGCGTCTGTTGGCTAAACTTTCCGGCGCGCATAATTTCCGACTGGCGCTGGTTACGAGCCCTGCAGGTTATGGAAAAACAACGCTCATTTCGCAATGGGCCGCAGGTAAGAGCGATCTTGGCTGGTACTCTCTTGATGAAGGCGATAACCAGCAGGAGCGCTTTGCCAGCTATCTGATTGCCGCGATACAGCAAGCCACCCATGGACACTGCGTTGCCAGTGAGGTGATGGTGCAAAAGCGCCAGTACGCCAGCCTGTCCTCCCTTTTCTCTCAGCTGTTTATCGAACTGGCTGAATGGCATCGCCCGCTTTACGTGGTGATTGATGATTACCATCTCATCACTAACCCGGTGATTCATGAATCAATGCGTTTCTTCCTGCGCCATCAGCCGGAAAACCTGACGTTAGTGGTGCTGTCACGCAATCTGCCGCAGCTGGGTATTGCCAACCTGCGCGTGCGCGATCAGCTTCTGGAAGTGGGTAGCCAGCAGCTGGCCTTTACCCACCAGGAAGCAAAACAGTTCTTTGACTGCCGCCTGACCTCACCCATTGAGGCCGCTGAAAGCAGCCGCCTGTGTGATGACGTCGCGGGCTGGGCCACGGCGCTGCAGCTCATCGCCCTCTCTGCCCGGCAAAACAACAGTCCAGCCCATCAGTCAGCGCGGCGTCTGGCCGGCATCAACGCCAGCCACCTCTCTGATTACCTGGTGGACGAGGTGCTGAACAGTGTCGATCCCTCGACGCGTAATTTCCTGCTGAAAAGCTCGCTGCTGCGCTCCATGAACGATGCCCTCATCGTGCGGGTGACGGGCTGTGAAAACGGTCAGCTGCAGCTCGAAGAAATTGAACGTCAGGGCCTTTTCCTGACGCGCATGGACGATCCCGGCGAGTGGTTTAGCTATCATCCGCTGTTTGGTAGCTTCCTGCGCCAGCGCTGTCAGTGGGAGCTGGCGGTTGAACTGCCGGAGATCCACCGCGCCGCTGCCGAAAGCTGGATGGCACAGGGCTTCCCGAGCGAGGCCATCCACCACGCGCTCGCTGCAGGGGATGCCAGCATGCTGCGCGATATCCTCCTCAATCATGCGTGGGGCCTGTTTAACCACAGCGAGCTGACGCTGCTGGAAGAGTCCCTCAAAGCCCTGCCGTGGGAAAGCCTGCTGGAGAATCCGCGTCTGGTGCTGCTGCAGGCCTGGCTGATGCAGAGCCAGCATCGCTACAGCGAAGTGAACACCCTGCTGGCGCGTGCCGAGCAGGAGATGGAAAGCGAGATGGATACCACCCTGCACGGCGAGTTCAACGCGCTGCGCGCTCAGGTGGCCATTAACGATGGCGACCCGGACGAAGCGGAACGGCTGGCGATGGTTGCGCTGGATGAACTGCCGCTGGCCAACTTCTACAGCCGCATCGTGGCGACCTCCGTACACGGCGAAGTGCTGCACTGCAAAGGTGACCTCACGCGTTCGCTTTCACTGATGCAGCAAACCGAACAGATGGCGCGTCGTCATGATGTCTGGCACTACGCGCTGTGGAGCCTGATCCAGCAGAGCGAGATTTTATTCGCGCAGGGGTTCCTGCAGGCTGCCTGGGAAAACCAGGAAAAAGCGTTCCAGCTGATTCGTGAACAGCACCTGGAACAGTTGCCGATGCACGAGTTCCTGTTGCGTATTCGCGCTCAGCTGCTGTGGGCATGGTCGCGTCTGGATGAAGCAGAAAGCTGCGCCCGCCAGGGTGTGGATGTTCTTTCCAGCTTCCAGCCTCAGCAGCAGCTGCAGTGTCTGGCGCTGCTGGTGCAGTGCTCGCTGGCGCGCGGCGATCTCGATAACGCCCGCAACCATCTTAACCGCCTGGAAAACCTGCTCGGCAACGGTCAGTATCATAGTGACTGGGTGTCAAACGCCGATAAGGTCCGGGTGATTTACTGGCAGATGACCGGCGATAAAAAATCCGCCGCCAACTGGCTGCGTCAGACGCCAAAACCGGAATTTGCCAACAACCACTTCCTGCAGAGCCAGTGGCGCAACATTGCCCGCGCGCAGATCCTGCTCGGTGAATTAGAGCCTGCTGAGATTGTGCTGGAAGAGCTGAACGAGAACGCGCGCAGCCTGCGCCTGATGAGCGATCTGAACCGCAACCTGCTGCTGCAGAACCAGCTCTACTGGCAGGCGGGTCGTAAAAACGATGCCCAGCGCGTGCTGCTGGAGGCGCTACAGCTGGCAAACCGCACCGGGTTTATCAGCCACTTTGTGATTGAGGGTGAAGTGATGGCCCAGCAGCTGCGTCAGCTTATTCAGCTCAACACGCTGCCGGAGCTGGATCAGCATCGCGCCCAGCGCATTCTGCGCGAGATTAACCAGCATCATCGCCACAAGTTCGCGCATTTTGATGAGAACTTCGTTGAACGTCTGCTTAACCACCCGGAAGTGCCGGAGCTTATCCGCACCAGCCCGCTCACCCAGCGCGAATGGCAGGTTCTGGGGCTGATCTATTCAGGCTACAGCAACGAGCAGATTGCCGGCGAGCTGGCGGTGGCGGCGACCACCATCAAAACGCATATCCGCAACCTGTACCAGAAGCTGGGCGTGGCGCATCGTCAGGATGCGGTACAGCATGCACAGCAGCTGTTGAAGATGATGGGATACGGAGTGTAATTCATTGCCTGGCGGCGCTACGCTTGCACGGGCCTACGGGTGTTGTAGGTCGGGTAAGCGCAGCGCCACCCGACACAACCGTTAGCACAATTCCAGCTGCAAATTATTATCTTTAATCACCTGCATCACGCCCGCTGGCGGCATCACGTCGGTATAGACCGCATCCACCATGCTGATGCTGCCCATGTTCACCATCGCGTTACGGCCAAACTTCGAATGATCCACCACCAGCATCACGTGGCGCGAGTTTTCAATGATCGCGCGCTTGGTGCGTACCTCGTGGTAATCAAACTCCAGCAGCGAGCCGTCGCTGTCGATGCCGCTGATCCCCAGAATGCCGAAGTCGAGGCGGAACTGGGAGATAAAATCGAGGGTGGCTTCGCCAATAATTCCGCCGTCGCGGCTGCGCAGCTCCCCACCCGCGAGGATGATGCGGAAATCGTCTTTCTGCATCAGGGTGTTAGCCACGTTCAGGTTGTTGGTGACCACGCGCAGGTTCTCATGATCCAGCAGCGCATGGGCGACCGCTTCCGGCGTGGTGCCGATATCAATAAACAGTGTCGCCCCGTTTGGGATCTGGCTGGCGACCTTGCGGGCAATACGCTCTTTTTCCGCCGTCTGCGTGGCTTTACGGTCGTGCCAGGAGGTGTTAACCGAGCTGGACGGCAGCGCCGCGCCACCGTGGTGGCGAAGAATACGGTTCTGATCGGCCAGGTCGTTCAGGTCACGACGGATGGTTTGTGGGCTGACGGCAAACTGCTCCACCAGCTCTTCGGTGCTGACGTATCCCTGTTTTTTTACCAGTTCGATAATGGCGTCATGACGTTGTGTTTGTTTCATCAATTATCCCTGAGAATTATGTTCGTTTTCGCGCATGGAGCGTGTCGGCAAAGGCCATCGCCAGCCCCACGGCCAGCCCGGCGACGTGCGCACCGTTGGCGATAGACATACCAAACAGATCAAACCATCCGGCAATTAGCCATATTAACGAAAAGGTTATTAATCCGCGTTGCAGATAGATGCCACTTTCCGGGTCGCGCTCCCCGCGAAGCCAGACGTAGCCCATCAGGGCATACACGACCCCCGACAGCCCGCCGAACCACGGCCCGCTGAACTTGTGCTGCACGTAGCCGCTTAACAGGGCGCTGATGAGGGTGATAACGATCAGCTTGCCGCTGCCCAGACGCTTTTCAACGGCACCGCCGAGATACCACCACCAGAGCAGGTTAAAGAGGATATGCATCACCGAGAAGTGCATCAGCGCGTGGCTAAAGTAGCGCCAGACGTCAAACTCAAGAGACGGGTCATAGGGCCACGCCAGGGCAATCATTACGCTCTGGTCGCCGACCACGTTCATGATAATGAAGACAATGATGCAGGCCGCCATCAGCAGCAGCGTAAACGGGCCCGCGCGCTCGCGAATGGTGGCGAGGAAGGGAAAGCGGCTGTAGTGCAATCCGCTGCCGGTCTGGCCGGATTGCCAGCTGGCCGCCAGATAGCGCGGGTCGCCAGGGTTCTCAAGAAAACGCGCCAGCTCCTCGTTTACCCGCCCGGCCTGGCTCTCATCGGCCAGCCAGACGTCGGTCTGCGTATGTTGCTGAATAGTCAGAATAACGCCCTGCGTCGCCATATAGTCGACAAACGCCTGGGCGACGCGCGGGTTGGTAAAAGAGGTGATCATCAACATGGGCAGCGGTCGCTTATTTCCACACAAAAGGGGACAGTATAGCGGGATCAGCGCTCAAAAGCGTATTCCACTTCCGCCGGGAAATGACGATGCCAGGCATCGAAACCGCCGTCGACGCTGTAAACCGCGTCGTAACCCTGCTGAAGCAGGTACTGCGCCGCGCCTTTGCTGCTGTTGCCGTGATAGCACATGACCATCACCGGCGTGTCGAAGTCGTTATCGCGCATAAACGCGCCCAGCGTGTCGTTGGTGAGATGGAACGCGCCCGGCGTATGACCCATCGCAAAACTCTGCGGATCGCGGATGTCCACCAGCACCGCTTTTCCCTGGTGCATCTTCTGGTGGGCTTCTTCTACGTTAATACATTCAAACTGATCCATGGTGTTCTCTTTACAGTGGTCAACGACAAGATTTTACCCCGTAGTGTACGTCCTGGCGGCGGGTAAACGCCATTATGTTATCCATATCACTCTAAATTGTTTTTTTGATGTTACCAAAAGCGCGTTCCTTTGCTATTATGAGCGATATCGAACATTTCTGAGCTTTAACGAAAGTGCATGAGGGTGTTATGGAAACCAAAGATCTGATTGTGATAGGCGGTGGCATCAACGGTGCCGGTATTGCGGTCGATGCCGCAGGACGCGGTTTATCCGTACTGATGCTGGAAGCTAACGATCTCGCCTGCGCGACGTCGTCCGCCAGCTCCAAACTGATTCACGGTGGCCTGCGCTACCTGGAACACTACGAATTCCGCCTGGTCAGTGAAGCGCTGGCCGAACGTGAAGTGCTGCTGAAAATGGCCCCGCATCTGGCGATTCCGATGCGCTTCCGCCTGCCCCATCGCCCACATCTGCGTCCGGCGTGGATGATCCGAATTGGTCTGTTTATGTACGATCATCTGGGTAAACGCACCAGCCTCCCGGGTTCGAAAGGTTTGCGTTTTGGCTCAGAATCGGTCCTTAAGCCTGAAATCGTGCGCGGATTCGAATATTCCGACTGCTGGGTGGACGATGCCCGCCTGGTGCTGGCGAACGCGCAGATGGTTGAGAAGAAAGGCGGCGAGGTGAAAACCCGCACTCGCGCGACTTCTGCCCGCCGTGAAAACGGACTGTGGATTGTCGAGGCGGAAGATATCGATACCGGCGAGAAATTCAGCTGGAAAGCGCGCGGCCTGGTGAACGCCACCGGCCCGTGGGTGAAACAGTTCTTTGACGAGGGCATGCATCTGCCTTCCCCGTACGGCATCCGCCTGATCAAAGGCAGCCACATTGTGGTGCCGCGCGTGCATACCCAGAAGCAGGCGTACATTCTGCAGAACGAAGACAAGCGCATCGTGTTTGTGATCCCGTGGATGGACGAATTCTCGATCATCGGCACCACCGACGTGGAGTACAAAGGCGATCCGAAGAACGTTGAGATCGACGAGAGCGAAGTCAACTACCTGCTTAAAGTGTATAACGCGCACTTTAAGAAACAGCTGTCGCGCGACGACGTGGTCTGGACTTACTCCGGCGTGCGTCCGCTGTGCGATGACGAATCTGATTCACCGCAGGCCATCACCCGCGACTATACGCTCGATATTCACGACGTTGACGGTCAGGCGCCGCTGCTGTCCGTGTTTGGCGGCAAGCTCACCACCTACCGCAAGCTGGCCGAGCACGCGCTGGAAAAACTGGCGCCGTACTACAAAGGCATTGGCCCGGCATGGACCAAGGGCGCGGTACTGCCCGGCGGTGATATCGGCGATAACCGCGATGATTACGCCGCGAAGCTGCGCCGTCGCTTCCCGTTCATCACCGAAGGGATGGCGCGCCACTATGCCCGCACCTACGGCAGCAATACCGAGCTGTTCCTGGGCGATGCGAAGGACATTACGGATCTGGGCGAACATTTCGGCCACGAGCTGTACGAAGCCGAGCTGCGTTATCTGGTTGAGCACGAGTGGGTGCGTCGTCTGGACGATGCTATCTGGCGCCGTACCAAAGAAGGGATGTGGCTCAACGCCGAACAGCAGTCTCGCGTGGCGCAGTGGTTACTGCAACATGCGGGAAAGCGTGAGCTGTCGCTGGCGTCCTGATGTGAAAAAATGCCCGGTGGCGCTACGCTTACCGGGCCTACGGGATCAACCAGGCCGGGTAAGGCGAAGCCGCCACCCGGCTTTGTTTTTACAACCTCACCGGATCAATATGCCAGATCGTCTCGGCATACTCCTTGATGGTCCTGTCTGACGAGAAATAGCCCATATTGGCGATGTTGTACATCGCGGCGCTGGTCCACTTCTCCGGCTGGCGATACAGCTCGTCCACCTTGTCCTGACAGTCCACGTAGCTGCGGTAATCCGCCAGCACCTGGTAGTGATCGCCAAAGTTAATCAGCGAATCCACCAGATCGCGGTAGCGGCTCGGTTCATCAGGGCTAAACACGCCGGTCGCGATCTGCGTCAGCACCTGACGCAACTCTTCATCCTCTTCGTAATATTGACGCGGCGAGTAGCCTTTCCTGCGCAGCGCCTCCACCTCTTCCGTCGTATTACCGAAGATAAAGATATTGTCTTCGCCCACGTGCTCCAGCATCTCGACGTTCGCCCCGTCCAGCGTGCCGATGGTCAGCGCGCCGTTGAGGGCAAACTTCATGTTACTGGTGCCGGATGCCTCCGTCCCCGCCGTGGAAATCTGTTCAGAGAGATCCGCCGCCGGGATGATCAGCTGCGCCAGGCTGACGCTGTAGTTCGGAATGAACACCACCTTCAGCTTGTCGCCAATATCCGGATCCTGGTTAACTACCTTCGCCACGTCGTTGATGAGATGAATAATGTGCTTCGCCATGTAGTAGGCCGACGCCGCCTTACCGGCGAAGATCTTCACGCGCGGCACCCATTCGGCCGTAGGATCGGCCTTGATGCGGTTGTAATGGGTGATCACGTGCAGCACGTTCATCAGCTGACGCTTGTATTCATGGATGCGTTTGATCTGAACGTCGAACAGCGCTTTCGGGTTTGCCACCACGTTGAGGTGCATCGCCAGCCAGACCGCCAGACGTTTTTTGTTCAGCAGCTTGGCTTCGCGCACGGCTTTGTTCACCGTCGGGAAATCAATATGCTGTTCCAGCTCGCTCAGTTGGCTCAAATCGGTACGCCAGGTGCGGCCAATATTCTCGTCCAGTACCTCAGAGAGCGGCTGGTTGGCCAGCGCCAGCCAGCGGCGCGGGGTGACGCCGTTGGTCACGTTGCAGAACCGCGTCGGGAAGATCTTCGCGAAATCCGCAAACAGCGACTGCACCATCAGGTTCGAGTGGAGCTCGGACACGCCGTTGACCTTGTGGCTGATGACAACCGCCAGCCAGGCCATGCGCACGCGACGACCGTTCGACTCATCAATGATGGACGCGCGGCTCAGCAGGCCGGTGTCGTTCGGATACTGCTCCTGCAACGTCTTGAGGAAGTAGTCGTTAATCTCAAAGATAATCTGCAGATGACGCGGCAGGATTTTGCCGAGCATGTCCACCGGCCACGTCTCCAGCGCTTCGCTCATCAGCGTGTGGTTGGTGTAGGAGAACACCTGACAGGTCACCTCAAAGGCGTCATCCCAGCTGAACTTATGCTCGTCGATCAGCAGGCGCATCAGTTCCGGAATAGAGAGCACCGGGTGGGTGTCATTAAGGTGGATCGCGGTTTTCTCCGCCAGGTTGGCGTAGGTTTTGTGCAGCTGATGGTGGCGGCTAAGGATGTCCTGAATGGTCGCCGAAACGAGGAAGTACTCCTGACGCAGGCGCAGCTCGCGGCCCGAGTAGGTCGAGTCATCCGGGTACAGCACGCGGGACACGTTCTCGGAGTGGTTTTTATCCTCCACCGCCGCGAAGTAGTCACCCTGGTTAAATTTCCCGAGGTTAATTTCGCTACTGGCCTGGGCACTCCACAGGCGCAGCGTGTTGGTGGCGTCAGTGTCGTAGCCGGGGATAATCTGGTCGTAGGCCACGGCCAGGATCTCTTCCGTTTCCACCCAGCGGGATTTTTTCCCTTCCTGCTGAATACGTCCGCCAAACCGCACCTTGTAGCGCGTGTTGTGGCGCTTAAACTCCCACGGGTTGCCGTACTCCAGCCAGTAGTCCGGGGACTCTTTCTGACGCCCGTCGACGATGTTCTGTTTGAACATGCCGTAATCGTAGCGAATACCGTAGCCGCGGCCCGGCAGCGCCAGCGTCGCCAGCGAATCAAGGAAGCAGGCGGCGAGACGTCCCAGACCGCCGTTACCGAGGCCCGGGTCGTTCTCTTCATCGATCAGTTCTTCTAAATCTAACCCCATCTCTTCCAGTGCGGTTTTGACGTCGTCATAAATACCGAGCGACAACAGCGCATTGGACAGCGTGCGGCCAATCAAAAATTCCATCGACAGGTAGTAAACCTGACGCGTCTCCTGCGAGAGCTGGGCGCGGTTTGAGCGCAGCCAGCGTTCAACTAAGCGGTCACGCACGGCAAACAGGGTGGCGTTCAGCCACTCGTGCTTGTTGGCAATAACCGGATCTTTCCCGATGGTGAACATCAGCTTGTAGGCGATGGAGTGCTTTAACGCCTCAACGCTGAGCGTGGGTGAAGAGTAGCTAAATGGAGCGTTCATATCAGTAACTTCGCCTCGTTACATCAAGCGTTGATAGAGATCGCGGTATGACTGCGCCGCGACATGCCAGCTAAAGTCCATGGACATCGCCTGACGTTGTACGTAACGCCACAGCGATGGACGGGACCACAAGACGAAAGCACGCCGAATCGCCCGAAGCAGCGACCAGGCATTACTGTCCTCAAAGACAAATCCGCTGGCGATACCGTCCGCCAGGTTTTCCAGAGAGCTGTCGGATACGGTATCCGCCAGCCCGCCCGTGCGGCGTACCAGCGGCAGGGTGCCGTATTTCAGGCCGTACAGCTGCGTCAGGCCGCAGGGTTCGAAACGGCTTGGCACCAGAATGACGTCCGCGCCGCCCATAATGCGGTGCGAGAACGCTTCGTGGTAGCCAATCTGCACGCCCACCTGCCCCGGGTGTTCCGCGGCGGCGGCAAGGAAACCTTCCTGCAGCACCGGGTCGCCCGCGCCGAGCAGCGCCAGCTGTCCGCCCTGCTCCAGTAAACCGGGCAGCGCCTCCAGCACCAGATCCAGCCCTTTCTGGCTGGTCAGGCGGCTCACGACGGCGAACAGCGGCACTTTGTCGTTCACCTTCAGGCCCATCGCAATCTGCAGCTGGCGTTTGTTCTCCGCTTTGTCTTCCACGGAATCACGACCGTAGCGCGCCGCCAGCAGGAGATCGGTTTCCGGGCTCCAGATCTGTTCATCCACGCCGTTCAGGATGCCCGACAGGCGGCCTTCGCGATGGCGCTGCTGCAGCAACCCTTCCATGCCGTAGCCAAACGCCGGCTGGGTGATCTCACGCGCGTAGGTTGGGCTCACCGCCGTGATGTGATCGGCGTAGTACAGCCCCGCCTTCAGGAACGAGATCTGCCCGTTAAACTCCAGACCGTGCATGTTAAAGAACGACCATGGCAGATCGATGTCATTCATGTGATGGGCGTAGTACATCCCCTGATACGCCAGGTTATGCACGGTAAAGACCGATTTCGCCGGGTGGCCGCGCGCGGCGAGATACGCCGGGGCAAGCCCGGCGTGCCAGTCGTGTGCATGCACCACATCCGGCCGCCAGAACGGATCCAGCCCCGTCGCCATTTCGGCACCGACCCAGCCGAGCAGCGCAAAGCGCAGCACGTTGTCGGTGTAGGCGAACAGGTTCGTATCATGATACGGGCTGCCCGGGCGATCGTATAAATGCGGCGCGTCGATCAGGTAAATCCCTACGCCATTGTAATGTCCAAACAGCAGGGTAATGCGTCCGGCAAACGTTTCACGGCGGGTCACCACTTTCGCATCGGGTATACCGCGCCGGATATCCGGAAAGGCGGGCAGCAGGACTCGGGTATCCACGCCTCCGGCGATTTGCGCCGCCGGTAATGCGCCAAGCACATCTGCCAGTCCGCCCGTTTTTAATAACGGGAACATCTCAGAACATACGTGTAAAACCTGCATCATCGCTCCTGTTTGATCTGCAGCTTCCGCAACATTTCCCGTGTGACTAACACGATCCCCTCTTCCGAACGGTAGAAACGACGCGCGTCTTCTTCCGCATTCTCCCCAATAACCATCCCTTCAGGGATGACGCAGGCACGGTCGATCACGCAACGACGCAGACGACACGAGCGCCCTACCCAGACATCCGGCAACAAGACTGCCGAATCGATATTACAGAATGAATTTATCCGCACACGCGGGAACAGCACCGACTGCACCACCACCGAACCGGAGATAATGCACCCGCCGGACACCAGCGAGTTCAGCGTCATACCGTGGCTGCCGGAGCGGTCCTGGACGAACTTGGCCGGCGGCAGCGACTCCATATGGGTACGAATCGGCCAGTTCTGGTCGTACATATCCAGTTCTGGCGTGACCGATGCCAGATCGAGGTTCGCTTTCCAGTACGCTTCCAGCGTGCCCACATCGCGCCAGTAGGGTTCCGCATTCGGGTCGGACTGCACGCAGGACAGCGGGAAAGGATGTGCATACGCCATGCCAGCTTTCGTGATTTTCGGAATGATGTCTTTACCGAAGTCATGGCTGGAGTGTTCGTCTTTGTCGTCTTCTTCCAGCAGCTCATAAAGATAATCTGCGTCAAAGACATAGATCCCCATGCTGGCGAGTGATTTGGTGTCATCGCCCGGCATGGTTGGCGGGTTCGCCGGTTTTTCAACGAAGTCGATAATTTTGTCGTCCGCATCCACGTGCATGACGCCAAACGCCGTCGCTTCAGCAACGGGCACAGGCAGACACGCCACGGTGCAGCGCGCCCCTTTTTCGACGTGGTCGATCAGCATGTGGGAGTAATCTTGCTTGTAGATGTGATCCCCGGCGAGGATCACGATGTATTCCGCGTTGTAGCGACGAATGATGTCGAGGTTCTGGGTCACCGCATCCGCTGTCCCGCGATACCAGTTTTCGCCGTGGACGCGTTGCTGCGCAGGAAGGAGATCGACAAACTCGTTCATCTCTTCGCTGAAGAATGACCAGCCGCGCTGGATATGCTGAACCAGCGTGTGCGACTGATACTGCGTAATAACGCCGATGCGGCGAATGCCCGAGTTCAGGCAGTTGGAGAGCGCAAAGTCGATGATACGGAACTTACCACCAAAGTGAACAGCCGGTTTGGCGCGCTTGATGGTCAAATCTTTCAGACGGGTACCACGCCCGCCCGCAAGTATCAGGGCAACCGTTTTTAATGGTAGCTGGCGTGCCAACATTAAGGGATCGTTCTTCTCTAATCTAACCATGACTAACTCCTTTTTTATCATCTTTGGAATACGCACACTCCGTGCGCAGGCCCGTGCCAGACAGCCATTACTACCGGATTATCCGCTCCGGCAAAGGGAGGAACGGCGCGCCATTCCCCTTCAGGTAAAACAATCTCTGCGACGTCATCCGTCGCGTTCAGCGTGACCAGCCATTTATCCGACAGCAGGATTTGCAGGCGTGGTACGCCGTGTTGCCACTCTTGCGCGCTTAACGGTTGCGCGTCTTTATTCAGCCAGCGAACGTTGCCGTCACCCTCTTCCCACCAGCTGTTGGCGGTCAGCGCGGGGATCTGCTGGCGAAGATGGATCAGCGCAGCGGTAAAATGAATCAGCCCGCTGTTGGCTTCCCCCCAGTCGAGCCAGGTTAAGGTGTTGTCCTGGCAATAGGCGTTGTTGTTACCGTGCTGGCTATGACCATGCTCGTCACCTGCCAGCAGCATCGGCGTGCCCTGCGACAGTAAAAGCGTTGTCAGCAGCGCATGAACGCTGGCGCGTCGCCGCTCTATCACATCCAGACTTCCGCCTAACCCTTCTATACCATGATTGAAGCTATGGTTATTGTTAGTGCCATCGCGATTCTCTTCGCCGTTCGCCTCATTGTGTTTCTGATTGAAACAAACGCAGTCCCTGAGCGTAAAACCGTCGTGCGCCGTCAACAGATTGACGGTGGCCGACGGGCGTTTGCCGTCGCGCTTAAAGAGATCGCTCGACGCGGCAAAGCGCCCGGCAAATTCCCCCAGCGACAGGTTCCGCTCCAGCCAGAAGCGGCGCACGGCGTCGCGGTAGTGGTCGTTCCACTCGGCAAACAGCGGCGGGAAATTCCCGACCTGATAACCGCCTTCACCGATGTCCCACGGCTCGGCAATGAGCTTCACCTGCGAGAGCACCGGGCAGTTTTTTATCGCCTCAAACAGCGGCGCCTGCTGGCTGAACGCTGGCGTGCGCCCCATCACCGGCGCCAGGTCGAAACGAAAACCGTCGACGTGGTACGTCTCTACCCAGTATTTCAGGCATTCATACGCAAAATGCGTGACCGCCGGATGGCTGAGATTGAGCGTGTTGCCGCAGCCGGTCCAGTTCTCGTAATCGCCATCCTGCCTGATCCAATAATAGCTACGGTTATCAATTCCGCGCATGGAGAGCGTCGGGCCATCGAGATCGCTTTCGGCGCTGTGGTTCAGTACCACGTCCAGGATGACCTCAATGCCCGCCGCGTGGAGCGCCTTCACCGCATCTCGGAACTCGTCCCGCGCCTTTTCCGGATGGACGGCATAGCGCGGTTCGAGCGCGAACATCGCCAGCGGGTTGTAGCCCCAGTAGTTGCTCAGCCCCAGCCGCTGCAGGCGCGGCTCGCTGGCAAAATGGGCAACGGGGAGCAGTTCCAGAGCGGTGATGCCGAGGTGTTTCAGGTAGGCGATCATAGTGGGATGCCCGAGCGCCTTGTAGGTGCCGCGCATCTCTTTGGGGATCGACGGATGCAGGTACGTCAGCCCTTTGACGTGGGCTTCATAAATGACGGTCTTGCCCCACGGCGTCTGCGGCGGGGCATCGTCTTCCCAGTCATAAAGATCGTTCACCACCACGCTTTTTGGCGCGACGGGCGCGCTGTCGCGGTGGTCAGGCTCGCCGTAGCCCACGTGGAAGAGCGGGTCATCTTTAAATTCGCCGTCCACGCGGTGCGCGCACGGGTCAATCAACAGCTTCGCCGGGTTAAACCAGTGACCCTGCGCGGGATCCCACGGACCGTGAACGCGAAAGCCGTAGTGCATGCCGGGCCGCCCGCCGGCCAGGTAGCCGTGCCAGGTATCCCCCGTGCGCGCGGGTAAATCGTAACGGTGCTCGTTACCTTCCCCGTCAAACACGCACAGTTCTACCCGCTCAGCGTGAGCGGAAAAGAGGGTGAAGTTCACCCCTTTTCCGTCAAAACGCGCCCCGAGCGGTTCGGGTTTACCTGCCGTAAGCTGCGTCATTCGCCCTCCCGCATCAGCCAGATGGTGCCAAGCGGCGGCAACGTCAGGCTCAGGGAGTTGGGTCGCCCGTGGCTTTCAATGGCGTCGCTCTGTACCAGCCCACCGTTACCGGCGTTGCTGCCGTGGTAGTGCATTGAGTCGGTATTCAGAATTTCACGCCATTTGCCCGGCTGGTTAATGCCGAAGCGGTAGTGTTCACGCGGCACCGGGGTGAAGTTGCTGGCGACGATGATCTCGTTACCCGCCTTGTCACGACGCACAAAGACAAACACCGAGCGCTCATGGTCGTCCACCACCAGCCATTCAAAGCCGTACGGATCGAAGTCGAGCTCGTGCAGCGCTTTGTGGTGGCGATAGGTCAGGTTCAGATCGCGTACCAGACGCTGCACCCCGTGGTGCCAGTTGTCGCCGCCTTCCAGCAGATGCCAGTCGAGGCTGGCGTCGTGGTTCCACTCGCGCCCCTGGGCGAACTCATTGCCCATGAACAGCAGTTTCTTGCCCGGGAAGGCAAACATCCAGCCGTAATAGGCGCGCAGGTTGGCAAACTTCTGCCACGCGTCGCCCGGCATGCGGTCGAGAATTGATTTTTTACCGTGTACCACCTCATCGTGCGACAGCGGCAGCATGAAGTTTTCGGTGTAGTTGTAGAGCATCCCGAACGTCAGCTTATCGTGATGATACTTACGGTGAACCGGATCCAGCTTCATGTAATCGAGCGTGTCGTGCATCCAGCCCAGGTTCCACTTATACCAGAACCCCAGGCCGCCCAATGACGGCGGACGGGAGACGCCCGCAAAGTCGGTGGACTCTTCCGCCATGGTCACGGCACCGTCCACCTGCTCGCCGATAATGCGGTTGGTATTACGCAGGAATTCAATCGCTTCCAGGTTTTCGCGGCCGCCAAACTCGTTCGGGATCCACTCCCCCTCTTTGCGGCTGTAGTCGCGGTAGATCATCGACGCCACCGCATCCACGCGCAGGGCATCGATGCCAAACCGCTCGATCCAGTACAGGGCATTCCCGACCAGGTAGTTTGAGACCTCACGGCGACCGTAGTTGTAGATCAGCGTGTTCCAGTCCTGGTGATAGCCTTCGCGCGGATCGCTGTGCTCGTACAGCTTCGTGCCGTCAAACTCTGCCAGCGCGAAATCATCCGCCGGGAAATGACCCGGCACCCAGTCGAGGATCACATTCAGCCCGGCGGCGTGCGCGGCATCAATGAAATAGCGGAAGTCGTCGCGGGTGCCGAATCGGCGGGTCGGCGCATACAGCCCGGTGGGCTGATAGCCCCAGCTCCCGTCGAACGGGTGCTCGTTGACCGGCAGCAGCTCCAGGTGGGTAAAGCCCATCCATTTGGCGTACGGGACCAGCTGGTCGGCAAGCTCCCGGTAGCTGAGCCAGAAGTTGTTATCGGTGTGGCGACGCCAGGAGCCGAGATGGACTTCATAGACGGAGATCGGCGCATCAAAGCGGTTAGCCTGTTTACGCTCCTCCGTCTGAACGACCTTCTCCGGCAGGCCGCAAATCAGCGATGCGGTATCCGGGCGCATCTGCGCTTCGAAGGCATACGGGTCGGCTTTAATGCGCAGCTTGCCGTGGGCGTCAATCATCTCGAATTTATAAAGCTGCCCGTGGTGCGCCCCGGGGATAAACAGCTCCCAGATGCCGGTTTCCCGACGCAGGCGCATCGGGTGGCGGCGGCCATCCCAGTAGTTGAACTGTCCGACAACGGAGACACGCTGGGCATTGGGCGCCCACACGGAGAACCGCGTGCCGGTAATGCCGTCCATGGTATCGGCATGGGCACCCAGCGTTTCATAAGGGCGAAGATGCGTCCCTTCGGAGAGCAGCCAGGCATCCATCTCTTTAAGCAGAGGACCAAAGCTGTAGGGATCGTCAATCAGGTTTTGCTGACCGTGCCAGAGAACGGCGAGCTGATAGCGAAAAGGATTTTTACGACGGGGCATCACGCCCGAGAAGAAGCCACGGGAATCGAGGCATTCAAGGTTACCGACCTTGCGGCCGGTTTTGGGTTCAATCACCCAGACTTCTGTGGCATCCGGTAACAGTGCCCGAACTTCCAGACCGGCCTCAGTACGGTGCATCCCAAGCACAGAAAAGGGGTCAGCGAAATGACCCGCAATAAGCGCATTAATCACGTCTCTATCCACACGATCGGACATGGTATTCATCCTGTTTTTTATGTCGTCCTTTTTAAGCGCTCCGGGACGACTTTTAATGTGACCTGAACGGGACAGCACAAAAATGTGCATCCATTCTGCTCCGCTCGAACCTCAGGTAAGAAATGACTCTTCCTTAAAGCATAGCCAACGCTCTAGATGACTCCTGATAAAAAATAAGACATACGCGTGTTACTCCATGTAGTACGCAAAAAAAAGGGGTGAAAATCACCCCTGGTATTTAACAAATTATTACGCCAGCTGGCGCAGCATGCGGCGCAGCGGTTCGGCGGCGCCCCACAGGAGCTGGTCACCGACGGTGAACGCGGAGAGATACTCCGGCCCCATGTTCAGCTTACGCAGACGGCCAACCGGCGTGGTCAACGTGCCGGTTACCGCTGCCGGGGTCAGCTCGCGCATAGTGATATCGCGATCGTTTGGTACCACTTTCGCCCACGGGTTGTGCGCGGCCAGCAGCTCTTCCACGGTCGGAATAGACACATCTTTTTTCAGTTTAATGGTGAAGGCCTGGCTGTGGCAGCGCAGTGCGCCGATACGTACGCAAAGACCGTCAACCGGAATGGTGTTCGCGGTATTGAGGATTTTGTTGGTCTCAGCCTGGCCTTTCCACTCTTCGCGGGTCTGGCCGTTATCCAGCTGCTTGTCGATCCACGGGATCAGGCCACCGGCCAGCGGTACGCCAAAGTTATCCACCGGCAGTTCGCCGCTGCGGGTCAGTTGGGTCACTTTACGCTCGATATCCAGAATAGCGGATGCCGGGTTTGCCAGCTCGGTCGCAACGCTCTGATGCAGTTGGCCCATCTGGGTCAGCAGCTCGCGCATGTGACGCGCACCGCCGCCGGACGCCGCCTGGTAGGTCGCCACGGAGACCCACTCCACCAGATCCTGCGCGAACAGGCCGCCGAGGGACATCAGCATCAGGCTGACGGTGCAGTTACCGCCAACAAAAGTTTTCACGCCGTTGTTCAGGCCATCGGTGATCACGCCCTGGTTAACCGGGTCGAGAATGATGATGGCATCGTCTTTCATGCGCAGCGACGAGGCCGCGTCAATCCAGTAGCCCTGCCAGCCGCTTTCACGCAGCTTTGGATAGATTTCGTTGGTATAATCGCCGCCCTGGCAGGTCACAATAATGTCGAGCGCCTTCAGCGCTTCCAGATCGTAAGCATCCTGCAACGTGCCTGTGGTACCACCAAAGGACGGAGCAGCCTGGCCGAGCTGAGAAGTGGAGAAGAAGACCGGGCGGATAGCGTCGAAATCGCGCTCTTCAACCATGCGTTGCATGAGTACAGAGCCGACCATACCGCGCCAGCCGATAAAACCAACGTTTTTCATAGCATTTTTTTCCTGCTGAGGGTGTGTGCTGATTGTGCAAGCCAGTATTGAACTGGGATATGCTTCACATTACAAAATGCTGCCAAAGTCGCAAGCGAAATTAATCGATGATTGCCCGGCAATCAGAAATACAGCTAATTATCATAATAACCTTAGAGAGTTTCAGGGATAATTTACATGAGTGAAATCATTTCCGCCGCGGTTTTATTGATCCTTATTATGGATCCCCTGGGCAACCTGCCCATCTTCATGTCGGTGCTAAAACACACCGAGCCGAAGCGTCGCCGGGCGATCATGATCCGCGAGCTGCTCATCGCCCTGCTGGTGATGTTTATCTTCCTGTTTGCGGGTGAAAAAATTCTCGCATTCCTGAACCTGCGTGCCGAAACCGTGTCGATTTCCGGCGGGATTATTCTGTTCCTGATTGCCATTAAGATGATTTTCCCGAGCGCGGAAGGCAGCAGCAGCGGCCTGCCTGCGGGTGAAGAGCCATTTATTGTGCCGCTGGCGATCCCCCTCGTCGCGGGCCCGACCATTCTGGCCACGCTGATGCTGCTGTCGCATCAGTATCCGAATCAGATGAGCCATCTGGTGATTGCCCTGCTGATTGCCTGGGGCGGGACGTTCATTATCCTGCTGCAGTCGTCCCTATTCCTGCGCCTGCTGGGCGAAAAAGGGGTAAACGCGCTGGAACGCCTGATGGGGCTGATTCTGGTCATGATGGCAACGCAGATGTTCCTGGACGGGATCCGGGCGTGGATGAAGGGATGACGTTCTCCCTCTCTCTGTGGGCTGAAGGATCCCCAGTCATTTTTTGACCTGAAGCGATGAACGTTTCTTCGGCAAAATTAATGACTTACAGCGACACCCTGGTCCGGCTGTAAATCGCCGAAGCGTTTCCGTAAGGCCGGGGCGAGGCGCAAGGATGCGCCGAGAGGGCGTGGCCTGCAGGGATGCAGGCTCATGCCCGACCCGATAGCCTGAAGGAATAAGCTGAGGGGACCGCGAAGCGGCGATTTACCGCCGGGAGCCCGGGTCGCCAGGGTGGTGGCGATTGAGCCACCCTGGCACGTTCACCGGTCATGTCGTTACAGAGTAGCAAGGAACATAAAGTGAACGGAATGACCTCCACAGCCGTATGTTCCCCCTCACCCCTGCCCTCTCCCTCTAGGGAGAGGGGGTCGTCCGTGCAGGCATTATTTGTGGGGAACCCTCGGCACACAGGGTGAGGGCATCAGGCCGCAGAGGCCGCCTACCTATCCCTTACGAATCAAATACCGATACGGCAGCGCCTCAGTCTGCTGTGCTACCAGCTCATGCTCCATAAAGGTACAAAAACCGGGAATGTCGCGGGTCGTGGCCGGGTCGTCGGCGATGATCAGCAGCGTTTCACCGGTCTGCATGTTGCGCACGGTTTTACGTACCATCATTACCGGTTCCGGGCAGCGAAGGCCCTGGGCATCAAGGGTGTGGTCTGGGCTGGAAAACAGGTCGGTCATGATCTTCTCGGTCAGGTAAAAACGGCTGTAGTTTACGCCCGGTTGCGATCAATGCAAACCAGGTTAACGATTGCGTAAAAACTAACCATTGCAATGTCCTGCCAAAGCAGTATCATGCTGCGGTTTTTATTGGGTTCCCTCACCCCAACGTATAAAAAGGTCACAATATGACGCAGTTTTCTGAATCTCAGCGCGTAAAAGCGTTGTTCTGGCTTTCGCTTTTCCATTTGCTGGTGATCACCTCCAGCAACTATCTGGTGCAGCTCCCTATCTCCATCTTTGGTTTTCATACCACCTGGGGCGCGTTCAGTTTCCCGTTTATTTTCCTCGCCACCGATCTGACCGTGCGTATCTTTGGCGCACCGCTGGCTCGCCGCATTATTTTTGCGGTCATGCTCCCGGCGTTGTTCATCTCGTACGGGGTTTCGTCCCTGTTTTATATGGGAAGCTGGCAGGGTTTTGAGGCGTTAACCCACTTCAACCTGTTTGTCGCCCGTATCGCCGCAGCAAGCTTTATGGCCTACGCGCTGGGGCAGATTCTGGACGTACACGTGTTTAACCGCCTGCGTCAGAATCATCGCTGGTGGATGGCGCCCACCGCCTCCACGCTGTTCGGTAACGTGAGCGATACGCTGGCCTTCTTCTTCATCGCCTTCTGGCGTAGCCCGGATGCGTTTATGGCCGAACACTGGATGGAAATCGCGCTGGTGGACTACTGCTTTAAGGTGCTCATCAGCATTGTCTTCTTCCTGCCCATGTACGGCGTGCTGCTGAATATGCTGCTGAAAAGGCTGGCAGATAAATCTGAAATCACGGCATTGCAGGCAGGTTAAGGGTTCGCTTTATCAGTTGTGATAAGATGAACGAATGAGCCGTTATGGCCGTTTATCGAAAGGAAGAAGTCAATGCGCAATCTGGTTAAATATGTCGGGATTGGCCTGCTGGTTGTGGGTCTTGCAGCCTGTGATAACAGCGACACGAAAACGCCTGCTCAGGGCGCATCCGCAGAAAGCAATGCGACCGGCCAGCCGGTGAATCTGATGGATGGCAAACTCAGCTTCTCTCTGCCAGCCGATATGACTGACCAGAGCGGCAAGCTGGGCACTCAGGCGAACAACATGCACGTTTACTCCGACGCAACCGGGCAGAAAGCGGTCATTGTGATTGTGGGCGACGACACCAGCGAAGATCTGGCCGTCCTGTCCAAACGTCTGGAAGATCAGCAGCGCGGCCGCGACCCGCAACTGCAGGTCGTGACCAATAAATCCATCGAGTTGAAAGGCCATAAGCTGCAGCAGCTGGACAGCATCATCTCTGCGAAAGGCCAGACCGCTTACTCCTCTGTCGTGCTGGGCAAGGTCGATAACAAACTCCTGACCCTGCAGATCACCCTGCCAGCGGAAGATCAGCAGAAAGCGCAGACGGCTGCTGAAAACATCATTAACACCATCGTGATCCAGTAACGTTTCACGATGATGACGTGGCCTCCGGTGCCTGCACCGGGGGCCATTTTTTTAGCCGCCACGTCAGCAGCAAGGCCACGATCACCAGACCCGCTGCGGCAAGATAGATCACCGGCACGCCTGCCCAGGCCATCACCAGCCCCGCCAGCGGACCGGTAATGCCTAACGACATATCCATAAACACCGTATAGGTCGCCAGCGCGGCGCCCTGATTCTGCGGCGGCACGGCTTTAACCGCCACCACGCCCAGCGCCGGGAAGACCAGTGAAAAACCGGCTCCCGCGAGGAAGACCCCCACTTTCGCGACCCAGGGCACCATCGCTATTCCGGTCAGCAGCAGCCCGACAATCTCTATCGCAAAGCAGATCATCGCCACGTTCAGCCCACCCAGACGGTTGATGCCGTTAGGGAAAAGCAGGCGCGCGCCAACAAACGCACAGCTGAACAGGGTTAACGCAAAGGCCGCGCCGTCCCAGCCTTTGGCGTCATAGAACAGGGTAATGAAGGTCGCGATCACACCGAAGCCGGTGGTCGCCAGCGCCAGCGCCATGCCGTACGGCCAGACGCGCCCCAGCACCGCCCGAAACGGCAGCGGCTTGCCCTTGCTGGCCTTCACTTTAGGGCGCGGCAGCGCAAACAGAATCGCCAGCAGCGCGACCGCCATGATGGTGACGGCCAGCCCATACAGCCCGCCAAACGCATAGCAGGCCACGCCGAGCGGCGCACCGAGCGCCATCGCACCGTAGGTGACAATCCCGTTCCAGGAGATCACCCGGCCAATGTGCGGCGCACCGACAACCCCCACGCCCCACAGCGTCGAGCCGGTTCCCGCCAGGCTTTGCCCGATGCCGAGGATGACGCGGCCCAGGCAGAGGAGCGCCAGACTGACCAACGGCCAGTGGCTGGCTGAGGCAGCCAGCAGGTAGCTCAGGCCACTGAGGAAGCAGCCGCACAATCCCACCACCACGATGCTTTTTGGACCGAACGTGTCCGCGTAGCGACCGGCATGCGGTCGGCTCAGGAGTGTCGCGAAATACTGCAGGCTAATCACCAGCCCCGCCCAGAAGGCACTGAAGCCCATCACGTCATGGACATAGCCCGGCAGGACCGCCAGCGGCAGGCCGATGGTGAGATAGCTGGCAAAGTTGAAAATAACAACGGAAACGATGCGCAGATTGAGGCGCAGTCCGCTCAGTGCCGTTTCAGCGGCAGGTTCGGGCATGGGGTTCTACCTGGATTTTTTACAACAGTGTTTCACTATTACCACGCCCCAATAAGAAAATCAGCACCGACTTTCAGATTAACGGTGCCAGACGAAGCGAAGCCCGGGCACTACACTTACCGGGTCATCATTTTAAGGAACACGCATGATCGCTAACCCGTCCGACAAAGCAGGACTACACATCTTATTAAAGCTCGCCTGTCTGGTGGTTATCCTTGCGGGTATCCATGCTGCCGCTGACATTATTGTCCAGCTCCTGCTGGCGCTCTTTTTTGCCATTGTGCTTAATCCTCTGGTCACCTGGTTTCTTCGCCGGGGCGTCAGCCGTCCGGTCGCCATCACCATTGTCGTCATCGTGATGCTGATTGCCCTGACGGCGCTCTTCGGCGTGCTGGCGGCATCGCTGAGCGAATTCTCCACCATGCTGCCGCAGTACAACAAAGAGCTGACGCGTAAGATTGTGGCGCTGCAGGAGATGGTGCCCTTTCTCAATCTGCATATCTCACCTGAACGAATGCTGCGCAGGATGGATTCCGAGAAGGTCATGACCTACGCCACCACGCTGATGACGGGGCTTTCCGGCGCGATGGCCAGCATTCTGCTGCTGGTCATGACGGTGGTGTTTATGCTGTTTGAAGTCCGCCACGTCCCCTATAAGCTGCGCTTTGCGTTGAATAATCCCCAAATTCACATTGCCGGATTACACCGGGCGCTGAAGGGGGTCTCAAAATATCTGGCGCTGAAAACGCTGCTGAGCGTCTGGACCGGGGTGATTGTCTGGCTGGGGCTGATGCTGATGGACGTGCAGTTCGCGCTGATGTGGGGCGTACTGGCCTTTCTGCTCAACTACGTGCCCAATATTGGCGCGGTGCTTTCCGCCGTACCGCCGATGATTCAGGCGTTTCTGTTTAACGGTTTTTACGAATGTATGCTGGTCGGCGCGTTATTCCTCGTCGTGCACATGGTGCTGGGCAATATTCTCGAGCCGCGCATGATGGGGCACCGGCTGGGCATGTCGACGCTGGTCGTATTTTTATCCTTACTGATTTGGGGATGGCTGCTGGGCCCGGTCGGCATGCTGCTGTCGGTCCCCCTGACCAGCGTGTGTAAGATCTGGATGGAAACCACTAAAGGCGGCAGCAAGCTGGCGATCCTGCTCGGGCCGGGGAGGCCAAAAAGCCGGTTGCCTGGGTAGCTGACCTACCTTTATAGGTAGGTTTAAACCGCCAATAATCCGCCTTAAATTACCGCGTTCATAACCTGTCGCGGTATTTTTATTTGCGTTAAGGAAATATTAATTCTGTTTTTGTTTACGTCGGTCGCATTACGTTGAAACGCATATCATGATTTAACGCAAATTAAAAAAAATGAAATTGTTAATTATTTTCCATGTTATTATGCCCGCCTTCGCGTCAACGTAATGCAAACCTTAATATTGATTAAAAAAACATCTGGCACATAAGAAACGCCGGATGAATATTATTTGTAAAAACCACTACCTTTAATTGTTATTATTGATATGGAGTTGTTGATGAAAAAGATCGTTAAATGGTGTGCTGCCGCCGTATTCGTTGGCGCACTGGCAGGCTGTGCGCGTACTGCCCCAATCGCTCAGGTTCACTCTACTGTGAGCGCGGGTCATACCGCCGACCAGGTAAAAACAGCGATTTTGAAAGCAGGACAAAAACGTGACTGGATCATGACGGAAGCCGGTCCGGGCGTTATCAAAGGTCGTCTGCAGGCGCGCGACCACTCGGTCGACGTTCGTATTCCTTATTCCGCAACAAGCTATTCCATTAACTACGAAAGCAGTATGAACCTGAAAGCGGCTGACGGTAAAATTCACAAAAATTATAACCGTTGGGTGAATAACCTCGACCACGATATTCAGCTGAACCTCTCCGCGGGCGCCCCACTGTAATATTTTTCTAAAGTCGGGCCGCATTTGGCCCGATAACCCTTATTTCTTGCCCTGAAAGGTTACGCAGCAATGTACGAAAAGGATACGCTCAGCGCACTGGATGCCATTACCGAAGCGCAACGCATCGCTTTTGCTCCGATGTTATTTCAGACCGCGCTTTGTCTGCGTAACTCAGGCATTCTCGCCTGGCTCGATAAACAAGGTAAAGAGGGTGCCAGCCTCGAGGAAATAACCGAACACAGCACGCTCGGCAGCTATGGCGTCAGCGTACTGCTGGATATGGGATTAAGCGGGCGGATCGTTACCCAACAGCATGGACGTTATTTTCTGGCGAAAGTGGGCCACTTTTTACTGCACGATGAAATGACCCGCGTAAATATGGATTTCACTCAGGACGTTTGTTACAAAGGGCTATTTCACCTGGCGGACGCCCTGAAGGAAGAAAAACCTGCGGGATTAGCGGTGTTTGGCAACTGGCCAACCATCTATCCGGCATTATCCCAATTACCGGCTCAGGCGAAAGAGAGCTGGTTCGCCTTTGATCATTACTATTCCGACGCCGCGTTTGACGCCGCTTTGCCATATATATTCGCAAGCTCGCCGACAAAATTGTACGATGTGGGCGGAAATACGGGTAAATGGGCGTTACGCTGCTGCCGCTATGACGAAAATGTTGCCGTGACGATCCTCGACCTGCCGCAGCAGATAGCGCTGGCGCAGGAAAACATCGCAAAAGCAGGTTTTTCTCATCGTATTGGATTCCATGCTGTCGATATGCTTAGCCCAGCAGCCTTGCCGGGTGAGGCCGACGTCTGGTGGATGAGCCAGTTTCTGGATTGTTTCTCTCCGGATCAGATTATCGTCATGCTGACGCGCGTCGCACAGGTCATGAAGCCAGGCGCACGTTTGTGCATCATGGAGCTTTTCTGGGATGCCCAGAAGTTTGAAGCGGCCTCTTTCAGCCTGAATGCCACCTCGCTCTATTTCACCTGTATGGCGAATGGCAATAGCCGGTTTTACAGCGTAGAGGCGTTTTATCGTTACCTGGAGAGCGCAGGTTTCAGCGTTGAACAGCGTCTGGATAACCTTGGGGTCGGTCATACCCTGCTGATATGCACCAAACGTGAACAATAGAGCAGCTTAGCTGCCCGGGTGGCCAAGTCTGCCCTTTGAATACGGTTTTTTTCGCGGACGCGCGTAGATGAAATTTTCACTGAACATTATCGACTGGCAGGCGAGAGCCCCAGGACTCAACGATGCCACAGAGTGGCAGGCGTGGTCACGCCTGCAGCTGCCCGTCGATCCAGCGGCCCCGCTTCCCCGGCTGACCGCTTTACCCATGATGACCGCGCGCCGCCTCAATTCAGGCAGTAAGCTGGCGGTGGACATTGGTCTCGCTATGCTACAACACCACGCCATTGATGCCGTCGTCTATTCCAGCCGCCACGGCGAGCTGGAGCGCAACTACCGTATTCTGCATGCTCTGGCGACGGGGCAATCCGTATCGCCTACCGACTTCGCCATGTCCGTGCACAACTCGGCGGTGGGCAATCTCACGATTACCGCACGCCAGGCTATCGTCTCGTCATCCATTTCTGCCGGGCTGGACACCTTCCAGCAGGCATTATGTGAAGTCCTGAGCCTGCTGCAGGCGGGCTACTCCCGCGTCTTGCTGGTCGATTTTGACGGCGCACTGCCGGAATTTTACCACCCGGCGTTACCGCACCAGATGCCCACCTGGCCCTATGCGCTGGCGCTGGTGATTGAATCCGGCAAGGAATTGCAGTGTGAAACCCGCAGCGGCAGCACGGGGGATGAACCCGCCCTTTCGCAAAGCCTGATGTTCCTGCAACGCTATCTCAGCGAGGCACGCCAGTTTGTGGTACCCGGCGAACGTTTGCTGTGGCAATGGACGCGCGCATGAACCGCCTGACTGCCCGAATTAACTGGTTATGGCGTCTGGTGATGACCGGATTCTGCTTCGTGCTGTTTGGCGTGGGCGGGCTGCTGCTGTCACTGGTATGGTTCAACCTGCTGCTGATCGTCCAGCGCGACCGCATCAACCGCCGTCGCCTTGCGCGGCGCAGCATTGCGGCCAGCTTCCGCTTCTTCCTGACCGTTGCCCGTGGCCTCGGGGTACTGGACTATCGCATTCACAATCTTGACGCCCTGCGCAACGATCGGGGTTGTCTGGTGGTGGCTAACCACCCCACGTTAATTGACTACGTGATTCTGGCATCGGTGATGCCAGAAACCGACTGTCTGGTGAAAAGCGCGCTGCTGCGCAATCCGTTTGTCAGCGGCGTCATCCGCGCGGCGGATTACCTGATTAACAGCGAAGCCGAGCCTCTGCTGGCTGCAAGCCAGCAGCGTCTGGCTCAGGGCGACACGCTTTTAATCTTCCCGGAAGGCACACGTACCCGGTCTGGTGAAGCTATTTCCCTCCAGCGCGGCGCAGCAAATATCGCCGTGCGCTGTAACAGCGATCTGCGGGTGGTGCTGATCCACTGTAGCGAACATCTGCTGGATAAAAAAAGTCGCTGGTATGATGTGCCGCCAGAAAAACCTGTCTTCACCGTGGATGTCCGCGACCGCGTGAACATCGACGAATTTTACGATGCAAATGAACAAGAACCGGCGCTGGCGGCAAGGCAGTTAAACCGGCATCTACAGCATCGATTAACATCAGGCCTTCAATCTTTGTCAGGAATTAATGATGCAAGCGCTTTATCTTGAAATTAAGAATCTCATTATCACCACGCTGAATCTGGACGAGCTTACCGCAGAGGATATTGATACCGATGCCGCGCTGTTTGGCGATGGGCTGGGTCTCGACTCTATCGACGCGCTGGAACTGGGTCTGGCCGTGAAAAACCAGTATGGCGTGGTGCTTTCTGCTGAAAGCGAAGAGATGCGCCAGCACTTCTTTTCCGTCGCCACGCTGGCGTCCTTTATCAACGCTCAACGCGCCTGAGATGTGATCACGATGACCGAACAAGAAACCATTTATCAGGAAGTCTGTGGCCTTCTGACCCGACTGTTTGAAATCGACCCGCAGGATATTACCCCTGAAGCCCGTCTTTACGAAGACCTGGAGCTGGACAGCATTGATGCGGTGGACATGATTGTTCATCTGCAGAAGAAAACGGGCAAGAAAATCAAGCCGGAAACCTTCAAATCGGTTCGTACCGTTCAGGATGTGGTAGACGCCGTCGAACAGCTTCTGCGCGAAGAGTAAGACGTCGTGCGCGGCGGACGGACATTCCCGATCATCCCACTTCTGACGGGGTTGATGCTGCTGGCGTGGCCCTTCCTGGTTGGATTTGGGCTGGCGCATAACAGCCTGCAGTGGCTATTACCCGTGATGGCTCTGGTGTTACTGCTGCGGCTGCGTCAGGCGCAGCGGAACACAAGCCCGATGCGGTATGTGGTGCAGTGCGTGGCGCTGGCGGGGATCGCCCTCTGCACGGCAAGCTACCTGCTGAAAGCCCACCAGTGGCTGCTGCTCTACCCGGTGGTCGTCAACCTTGTCATGCTGGCCGTGTTTGGCGGTTCGCTGTGGACAGCGATGCCGCTTGTAGAACGACTGGCGCGCTTGCGCGAGCCAAACTTGCCCCCGGAGGGCGTGCGCTATACCCGTAAGGTGACCCTCGTCTGGTGCGGTTTTTTCGTCGGCAACGGCACGATGGCGCTGTTTACCGTCCTCCACGGCGACATGCATCTGTGGACGCTATGGAACGGTATGGTGGCTTACATCCTGATGGGGATGCTGATGGCAGCAGAGTGGCTGGTGCGCCAGCGGGTGATAAAAAAAGAGATGCACAATGACTAACCCCCTTCCGCTGGGCCAGTGGTTAAATGCGCCGCGCCCTGACGACACGCCTGTTGCCTGGCTCGACGATCGTACCTGGACGCTGGGCCAGTTGCGCCACGATGTAACCTTACTGGTCGAGACCCTGCGTCAGCAGGAAGGCGAGCGCTGGGCGCTGTGCTTTGAAAACAGCTACCTGTTTATTGTTGCGCTGCTGGCCTCGCTGCACGCCGGTAAAACACCGGTCATTCCCGGCCATAGCCGCGTCTCGCAGCTTGAAGAACAGCAATCTTTGTTTAGCGGCGTTCTGAGCGATCGAACTCTTGGTTTTCATGGGAAACAGATTGTGGTGGCCTCCAGCCACCAGACAGCCAGCCACTGGGTGCCTCTGCCGGCCATTGACGAAAACCGCTTCGTTGAACTGTTCACCTCAGGCTCCACGGGCACGCCGCGCCGGGTGGTTAAGCACATCGTCAGTCTGGATCGCGAAGCCCGCCTGCTGGCTAACCGCTTTGGTGAGCGTCTGGCCGGATGCAGCATTGTGGCCTCGGTCGTACCGCAACATCTGTATGGCCTGACATTCCGTATCGTCTTGCCGATGGCGCTGGGCCTGCCGCTGCATGCCGCGATGCTCTATTACGCAGAACAACTGGCCGCCCTGCCTCCTGACAGGCAATACCTGTTCATCAGCAGCCCGGCGTTCCTGAAGCGCCTGGATACCGAGCTTGCCGCGCCGCCCCTCAGGATGCTGATTTCAGCAGGTGGAATGCTGCCCTGGCGTGACGTCTCGACCACCTCCGGCTGGCTTAACCTTTGGCCAGATGAAATTTATGGCAGTACCGAAACCGGGATCCTCGCCTGGCGCCATCGTCAGGAGGATAACGTGCCCTGGCTACCGTTCCCCGGCGTGATCTTCCATCAGGAAGATCACGCCTGTCGCGTTACGTCGCCACTGATCCATGAGCCAGAAGGGCTCCAGCTCGACGATATCCTGCACTTCGACAGCGAGGGGCTTTTCAGCATCGCCGGTCGCCGCGGGCGGGTGGTCAAAATTGAAGAAAAACGCATCTCGCTTAACGAGATCGAACGCCGCCTGCTGGAGCTCGACGGTATTTGCGAAGCGGCCGCACTGCCGGTCACGCGCGGGGGTCGTCAGGGGATTGGCGCCCTGCTGGTTCTGGATGAAACGGCCCGTCAGCGCGGGTATGTGCAGGATAAAAAAGCGCAGGAGTTCGCCTGGCGTCGCGCCCTGCTGCCGTGGCTTGAACCTGTCGCGGTGCCGCGCTACTGGCGCATAGTTGATGAAATGCCGGTAAACAGTATGAACAAGCGTGTCTATGCGCAGTTAGAGGAGTTATTTCATGAAAATTCATGAAATTGAGCGCCACCAGACACAGCCGGAGAAGCTGGAGATCGTTTTGCATCTCGACGCAACGCTGTTCTGGTTTCAGGGCCATTTCGCCGTACAACCACTGCTGCCCGGCGTTGCGCAGCTTGACTGGGTGATGCACTACGCCACGACGTTACTGGCACCGGGCTATCGCTTTCACAGCATTCAAAACGTGAAGTTTCAGGCACCACTGCTGCCGGAAACCACGGTGACGCTGATGCTTGAGTGGCATGCCGAACGTCAGATGCTGACCTTCAGCTATCAACGCCATGCCGGGGCTGAGCGCCACACCGCCAGCAGCGGGAAAATTCGTCTATGTCAGTAATCTTTCGTCCCTGCGTGCTGATCCCGTGCTACAACCACGGCGCGATGATTGCCCGCGTGCTGTCACGTCTCGCGCCGTTCGGCCTGCCGTGCATGGTAGTGGATGACGGCAGCGACGCAGTCACCCGTCGGGAGCTTGAGCGCCTGGCGGCGGAGCAGCCGCAGATGACGCTGGTTCGTCTGGCGCAAAACGCAGGAAAAGGTGCCGCGGTCATCAGAGGGCTGGAGGAGTGCGCGCGGACGGGCTACACCCACGCCGTGCAGGTGGATGCGGACGGCCAACACGCCATTGAGGATATCCCCAAACTGCTGGCGCTGGCGGAGCGCCACCCGGACGCGCTGATTTCCGGCCAGCCCATTTACGATGACTCTATTCCGCGCTCCCGACTTTACGGGCGCTGGATCACCCACGTTTGGGTGTGGATTGAAACCTTATCGCTGCAGCTTAAAGACAGCATGTGCGGATTTCGGGTCTATCCGGTTTCACCCACGCTGCGGCTGGCAGCGCGCGAACCGCTCGGCAAGCGGATGGACTTTGACACCGAAGTGATGGTTCGTCTCTACTGGCAGGGCAACACCAGCGTCTTTCTGCCCACGCGCGTGACCTATCCGCAGGACGGTTTGTCCCACTTCGACGCGCTAAAAGATAACGTGCGGATCTCCCTGATGCATACCCGGCTCTTCTTCGGCATGCTGCCCCGCATGCCCGGCCTGCTTTTCCGTCGACGCCGCCAGCACTGGGCGCAGCAGGACGAGGTCAAGGGTCTGTGGGGGATGCGCCTGATGCTGCGCGTCTGGGAACGGCTGGGTCGGCGGGCCTTTACCGTGCTGTTGTGGCCGGTTATCGGCGTGTACTGGCTTATCGCGCGTCCGGCGCGGCAGGCCTCGCGGCAGTGGATGGCGAGAGTGAAGCAAGAACTGCGTCAGCGGAGCATGCCTGTTCCCTCACGGCTTAACAGCTTTTTCCATTTCATGCGCTTCGGCAACGCGATGCTGGATAAAGTCGCCAGTTGGCGCGGCGAGCTGAAGCTTCATCGCGATATTGTCTTTGCCCCCGGCGCGAGCGAAGCGTTAAACATCGCGGCTCCACAGGGCAAACTGCTGCTGGCCTCGCACCTTGGCGACGTAGAGGCCTGCCGGGCCCTGGCTCAGCTGGAAGGCAGTAAAATCATCAACGCCCTGGTTTTCAGCGAGAACGCCCAGCGCTTTAAGCAAATCATGAGCGAAATGGCGCCCGAAGCTGGCGTGAATTTGATGTCGGTCACCGACATCGGCCCGGATACCGCCATTGCCATCAAAGAGAAGCTTGAGCGCGGTGAATGGGTCGCGATTGTGGGGGATCGCATCGCGGTGAATCCGCAGCGCGGCGGCGAATGGCGCGTGATCTGGAGCCGATTCATGGGCCAGCCTGCACCGTTCCCACAGGGGCCGTTTATCCTGGCCTCCATCCTCCGCTGCCCGGTGGTGCTGATTTTCGCCCTGCGCCAGCAGGGTAAGCTCGTCCTGCACTGCGAGCCGTTTGCCGACCCGCTGCGCCTGCCGCGCGGTGAACGCCAGCAGGCACTGCAAGATACCGTCGATCACTATGCGCAGCGGCTGGAACATTACGCCCTCATGTCGCCGCTCGACTGGTTTAATTTTTTCGATTTCTGGCATCTGCCAGAGTCCAGTGAGAAGGAGTAAAGGGTGCTGACCGATCCCCGCTTTACGACTGAAGTCGAGATCACCGTTCCGTTCCACGACGTCGATATGATGGGCGTGGTCTGGCACGGTAACTATTTCCGCTACTTTGAGATCGCCCGCGAGGCGCTGCTCAATCAGTTTGATTATGGCTATCGCCAGATGAAGGCCTCCGGCTACGTCTGGCCCGTCGTCGACACCCGGGTGAAATACCGCGATGCGGTGACCTTTGAGCAGCGTATTCGCGTCCGCGCGCACATTGAAGAGTATGAAAACCGCCTGCGCATTGCCTATCAAATTTTCGATGCGCAGACCGGCAAACGCACGACCACCGGTTACACCATTCAGGTGGCGGTGGAAGAAGCGACCCGCGAAATGTGCTTTGTGAGCCCGGCAATACTGTTTGAACGTATGGGAGTAACACCATGAAATGGTTGCCTTTACTGGCGCTGATCGTCAGCCCGCTGGTCAGTGCCGTGACGCTGGATGAGCTGCAGCAGCGCTTCACCGAGCAGCCCGTGGTGCGCGCGCATTTCGAACAGGTTCGCACGATAAAAGATATGCCGCAGCCGCTGCGCTCGCAGGGCGAAATGCTGATCGCCCGCGACAGCGGCCTGCTGTGGGATCAAAAAGCGCCGTTTCCGATGACGCTCCTGCTGGACGACAAGCGGATGGTGCAGGCGATTAACGGCCAGCCGCCGCAAACCATCACTGCCGACAATAATCCGCAAATGTTCCAGTTCAACCATCTTCTGCGCGCCCTGTTCCAGGCCGACCGTAAGGTGCTGGAAGAGAACTTCCGCATCGATTTTAAGGACTTGGGAGCGGGCCGCTGGTCGCTGGTGCTTACGCCAAAAACGACGCCGCTGGACAAGATTTTCGCCACCCTCGATCTGGGCGGCGCGACCTATCTGGAAACGATTCGCCTCAACGACAAACAGGGCGACCGTACCGATATCGCCCTTTCTCGCCACCAACTGACGCCCGCCAGCCTGACCGATGACGAACGCCAACGCTTTGCCGCACCGTAAATCCCTGCGCCCGGCGCTGCTGTGGGCCACGCTATGCCTGATTCTGCTGGGCGTGTTGCTGTCGCTGCTGCCCGGCGCGCGACTGAACAGCAGCGTGCTGGCCATGCTGCCGAAGCAGACGCTGGGGGCGATCCCGCCGGCGCTCAACGACGGGTTTATGCAGCGTCTCGACCGCCAGCTGGTCTGGCTGGTCAGCCCCGGCAAAGAGCCGGATCCGCGCGTGGCACAGCAGTGGCTGGCGCTGCTGCAAAGCACTGATTCGCTCAGCGAGGTCAAAGGCCCGATGGACGCCGCCGGGCAAAAGGCCTGGGGAGAGTTCTTCTGGCAGCACCGAAATGGCCTGATTGACCCCGCCACCCGCGGCCGCCTGCAAAACGGCGGAGAAGCGCAGGCACAGTGGATTTTATCTCAGCTCTATTCGGCCTTTTCCGGCGTCAGCGGTAAAGAGCTGCAAAACGATCCCCTGATGCTGATGCGCGGCTCGCAGCTCGCTCTGGCGCAAAACGGCCAGAAGCTGCGGCTGATGGACGGCTGGCTGGTCGCAAAAGATGAGGCGGGAAACTACTGGTATCTGCTCCACGGCGAGCTGGCGGGCTCATCATTTGATATGCAGCAGACCCACCGGCTCGTGACGACGCTTAACGCGCTGCAGGAGACGCTGAAAGCCCGCTACCCTCAGGCACAGCTGCTTTCCCGCGGGACCATGTTCTACAGCGATTACGCCAGCCAGCAGGCCAAACGTGATGTTTCGACGCTGGGTATCGCCACCCTGCTTGGCGTGTTCCTGCTCATCGTGGCGGTGTTCCGCTCTCTGCGCCCGCTGCTGCTGAGCGTGCTCTCCATTGCCATCGGCGCGCTGGCGGGGACGGTGGTGACGCTGCTGCTCTTTGGCGAGCTGCACCTGATGACGCTGGTGATGAGCATGAGCATCATCGGAATTTCGGCAGACTACACGCTTTACTACCTGACTGAACGGATGGTACACGGCGCGGAGCATACTCCCTGGCAAAGCCTGGCCAAAGTTCGCAATGCGCTGCTGCTGGCGCTGCTGACGACCGTCGCCGCCTACCTGATTATGATGCTGGCCCCCTTCCCCGGGATCCGCCAGATGGCGGTGTTCGCTGCCGTGGGACTCAGCGCCTCCTGCCTGACGGTGATTTTCTGGCATCCGTGGTTGTGCCGCGGGTTACCGGTGCGCCCGGTTCCCTTTATGGTCCTGATGCTGCGCTGGCTGGCCGCCTGGCGACGCAGTAAAAAACTGTCAATTGGTCTTCCCGTCGCGCTGGCGCTGCTCTCCGCCGTGGGAATAAGCACGCTGAAGGTGGACGACGACATCGCCCAGCTGCAGGCGCTGCCGAAAGATATTCTGGCGCAGGAGAAGGCCATTACCGCCCTGACCGGACAGAGCGTGGATCAGAAATGGTTTGTGGTTCATGGCGCTTCGCCTCAGCAAACACTGGAGCGGCTGGAAGCCTTTACCCCGGCGCTGGCA
Source organism: Enterobacter sp. BNK-22 (assembly GCF_048684805.1). Classification (NCBI taxonomy): domain Bacteria; kingdom Pseudomonadati; phylum Pseudomonadota; class Gammaproteobacteria; order Enterobacterales; family Enterobacteriaceae; genus Enterobacter; species Enterobacter sp. BNK-22. Next base: position 3,860,814 of record NZ_JBLQTT010000001.1, on the reverse strand, counting down.
GAGGCGCAGAAAGCGGGAGAAATTACCCGCTGGCGCACCCTGCCGCTGAACTCGCTGGCCCGTCAGAAAAGCGATCTTACGCTGCTGCAAAACGCCGCGCCTGCAGTAACGAACGTGCTGAAAAGCGCAGGGCTCAACGCCGTCTCCCCGAATCTGGACGCCATGCCGGTCAGCGTGGACGCGTGGCTTAAAAGCCCGGCCAGCGAAGGCTGGCGTCTGCTCTGGCTGACCCTGCCCGACGGTCAAAGCGGCGTGCTCGTACCGGTGGACGGCGCAAAAAACAGCGCGGCCCTCGGCGAGCTGGCCGCGCGCCATGACGGTGTCGTCTGGGTCGATCGCAAAGCCAGTTTTGACACCCTGTTTGCCCTCTACCGCACGCTGCTGACGGGGCTTCTGTTTGCCGCGCTGGCGGTGATTGCCTGCGGGGCGATGCTGCGCCTCGGCTGGCGTAAGGGGCTGATAAGCCTGGTGCCGTCCGTGCTGTCGCTGAGCTGCGGGCTGGCGGTACTGGCCGCAACGGGCCACCCGGTAAACCTGTTTTCACTGCTGGCGCTGGTGCTGGTGCTCGGCATTGGCATTAACTACACGCTGTTTTTCAGCAACCCGCGCGGCACGCCGCTGACCTCGATGCTGGCGATTACGCTGGCGATGATGACCACGCTGATGACGCTGGGCATGCTCGTCTTCAGCGCCACGCAGGCCATTAGCAGCTTTGGTATCGTGCTGGTGAGCGGTATTTTTACCGCCTTCCTGCTGGCGCCGCTGGCGATGCCGGATAAGAAAGAGAGAAAACGTAAATGAACGCTTTTTACCGCGCCGCCGCGCTGGCTGCGGCGCTGCTGCTGGCAGGCTGCAGCCATTCGTCCGATACCCAAGAGACGCGTCCCCAGGCCTGGCTCCAGCCGGGAACCCGCGTTACGCTCCCGCCGCCCGGCATTAGCCCGGCGGTAAGCTCTCAGCAGCTGCTGACCGGCAGCTTTAACGGGCAAACGCAGTCCCTGCTGGTGATGCTCAACGCGGATGCGCATAAAGTGACGCTGGCCGGGCTCTCTTCCGTGGGCATTCGTCTGTTCCTGGCGACGTACGATGAGACCGGTATTCATACCGAGCAGTCGATCGTTGTGCCGCAGTTGCCGCCCGCCAGCCAGGTGCTGGCCGACGTGATGCTCAGCCACTGGCCGATTAGCGCCTGGCAGCCGCAGTTGCCGAAGGGCTGGACGCTGACTGACACGGGCGATCGGCGCGAACTGCATAACGCCAGCGGCAAGCTGGTGACGGAGATTGTCTATCTGCAGCGTAAAGGCAAGCGCGAGCCGATCAGCATCGAGCAACACGTTTTTAAATACCACATCACCATTCAATATCTGGGTGACTGAGATGATTTATATTTCCGCTGTTGGCATAGTCAACGCGCTGGGCAACTCGCATGATGAAATCGCTGCTAACCTGATGACGGGCGTAGCGCCGGGTATGCATGCCCGAACCGGCTGGTTACAGGATTCACCCGATGCCGTGCTGGGCGGTGTGGAAGGCGAACTGCCGCCCATCCCGGAAACGCTGTCCGCACACCGCACCCGCAACAACCAGCTTCTACTGGCCGCGCTGGCGCAGATTCAGTCGACCGTCGACGAGGCTATCGCCCGCGTCGGCCGCGATCGGGTGGCCGTGGTGCTGGGGACCAGCACCTCTGGGCTGGATGAAGGCGATGAGCACGTGCAGCGCATGACCCATGGCGAAGCGAGCACGCACTGGCAGTACCCGCAGCAGGAGCTCGGCGATCCGTCCCGCTTCCTCGCCAACTGGCTTCAGCTCGAAGGCCCGGCCTATACGATCTCGACAGCCTGCTCTTCCAGCGCGCGGGCGATGATCGGCGGCAAACGTCTGATTGAAGCCGGGCTGGTGGACATCGCCATTGTTGGCGGAGCAGATACCCTGAGCCGGATGCCCGTCAACGGGTTTAACAGCCTTGAATCCTTCTCCCCTACGCTCTGCGAGCCTTTTGGTCGCGACCGTCGGGGGATCACCATCGGTGAAGCCGCCGCGCTGATGGTGCTTAGCCGTGAGCCCGCGGACGTGGCGCTGCTCGGTACGGGGGAATCCAGCGATGCGTACCATATCTCCGCTCCGCATCCGCAGGGCGAAGGGGCGATCAGGGCCATCACGCAGGCGCTCAACGAAGCGGGTATGCAGCCGGAGGATATCGGCTACATCAACCTGCACGGCACGGCCACGCCGCTTAACGATCAGATTGAATCGCAGGTGGTACACGATCTCTTTGGGGAAAGCGTGCCCTGTAGTTCTACCAAACACCTTACCGGCCATACGCTGGGCGCTGCCGGTATCACCGAAGCGGCCCTGAGCTGGCTGATTCTGACGCGCGATCTGCCCTTACCGCCGCAGGACTTCACCCGCTACGCACCGGACGACACGCTGGCGCCGTGCGGTCTGCTGCACCAGCGCACCGCGCTGACAAAGCCGGTCATTCTGTCTAACTCGTTCGCGTTTGGCGGCAACAACGCCAGCATTCTGCTGGGGAGAGCGTCATGAGCTACTTATCACCCGAAGCCTATTTGCCGCACGATGCGCCCATGATGTTGCTGGAGTCCGTTGAGAATGTGACGGACGACATGGCGGTATGCCGCGTCGCGATAGATAGGCAAAGCGTGCTGGCACCATTTCTTAATGCCGATGGCGACCTGCCGGGCTGGTACGCGCTCGAGCTGATGGCGCAGACCGTCGGCGTCTGGTCCGGCTGGCATCGCCAGCAGCAGGGGCAGGAGCATATTGCGCTGGGCATGGTGCTCGGCGCGCGTGAACTGATCTGCGCCAGCGGGCGTTTCGCCGCAGGCTTGACGCTGGACATCACCGTTAAGCTGCTGATGCAGGACGAACGCTTCGGCAGTTTTGAATGCGCAATTTCTGCTAATGAAGAGACGCTGGCCACGGGCCGGGTCAACACCTTCCAGCCAAGCGCAGAAGAATTAACCTCGCTTTTTAATCAGGGATCTAACGCATGAGTCGTTCCGTACTGGTCACCGGGGCCAGCAAAGGCATAGGGCGCGCCATCGCCCGCCAGCTTGCCGCCGACGGGTTTACCGTAGGCGTGCATTACCATCGTGATGCCGCAGGCGCGCAGGAGACGCTGGACGCCATCACGCAGGCGGGCGGCAACGGCCGTTTACTCTCGTTTGATGTGGGCAACCGCGAACAGTGCCGCGAGGTGCTGGAACAGGACATTGAAGCCCATGGCGCATGGTATGGCGTGGTCAGCAACGCGGGTATCACCCGCGATGGCGCCTTTCCGGCATTGAGTGAAGACGACTGGGACAGCGTGATCCACACCAATCTCGACAGTTTTTATAACGTCATTCACCCCTGCATTATGCCGATGATTGGCACCCGTAAAGGGGGACGCATTATCACCCTATCGTCCGTTTCCGGCGTGATGGGTAACCGCGGGCAGGTGAACTACAGCGCGGCAAAAGCGGGCATTATCGGTGCCACCAAAGCGCTGGCGATTGAGCTGGCAAAACGCAAAATCACCGTGAACTGCATTGCGCCGGGGCTGATTGATACCGGAATGATTGAAATGGAAGAGGCCGCGCTGAAAGAAGCGATGTCCATCATTCCAATGAAACGCATGGGCCAGGCTGAGGAGGTCGCCGGGCTGGCAAGCTATCTGATGTCAGATATTGCGGGCTACGTCACCCGCCAGGTCATTTCCATTAACGGAGGAATGCTATGACGCGTCGCGTGGTGATAACGGGCATGGGCGGCGTGACCGCCTTTGGCGAAAACTGGCAATCCGTGTCCAGCAGACTGCTGGCGTATGAAAATGCGGTGCGAAAAATGCCGGAGTGGCAGGTCTATGATGGCCTGCACACCCTGCTGGGCGCGCCGATTGATGACTTCACGCTGCCGGAACATTATACCCGCAAACGGATCCGCGCCATGGGCCGGGTGTCGCTGATGTCGACCCGCGCCACCGAGCTGGCGCTGGAGCAGGCGGGGCTGATTGGCGAGACGGTGCTCACCAATGGGCAAACGGGTATCGCGTATGGCTCATCCACAGGCAGTACCGGGCCCGTCAGCGAATTCGCCACTATGCTCACCGAAAAGCACACCAATAACATCACCGGCACAACCTACGTGCAGATGATGCCGCACACCACCGCGGTGAATACCGGACTGTTCTTCGGATTACGTGGCCGCGTCATCCCGACCTCAAGCGCCTGTACGTCCGGCAGCCAGGCAATTGGCTACGCCTGGGAGGCGATTCGCCACGGCTATCAGACCGTTATGGTTGCGGGGGGCGCTGAGGAGCTGTGCCCGTCTGAAGCGGCGGTGTTTGACACGCTGTTTGCCACCAGCCAGCGTAACGATGAACCCAAAACCACCCCTTCGCCATTTGATACGCAGCGCGATGGTCTGGTGATTGGGGAAGGCGCGGGCACCCTGATACTCGAAGAGCTGGAGCATGCCAAAGCGCGCGGAGCCACTATCTACGGCGAAATCGTGGGCTTTGCCACTAACTGTGATGCGGCCCATATCACCCAGCCTCAGCGTGAAACCATGCAGATTTGTATGGAGCAGTCGCTGGCCATGGCGGGATTAAGCGCCCTGGATATGGGGTATATATCCGCACACGGTACTGCCACCGATCGCGGTGATATTGCTGAAAGCCAGGCCACTGCCGCTATCTATGGTGACAACGTGCCGATTTCATCGCTGAAGAGCTATTTTGGCCACACGCTCGGAGCCTGCGGCGCGCTGGAAGCATGGATGAGTTTACAGATGATGCGTGAAGGCTGGTTTGCCCCGACGCTCAATTTAACGCACCCGGATGAGCAATGCGGTGCTTTAGATTATATTATGGGGGAAGCCCGCCAGATCGATTGCGAGTATCTGCAGAGCAATAACTTCGCGTTTGGCGGCATCAACACCTCGATTATCATTAAACGCTGGGCGTAACTATGTACCAGTTTGTACTGGGAAAGATCTCCACCCTTAGCGCGGACCCGCTGGCGTCAACGCTCGCAGACAGGGCACCTCAGGGTGCCCGACATGCCTCCTGGCTGGCCGGGAGGATGCTGCTCGCCAGAGCGTTATCCCCTCACCCGCTCCCCGACATCATTTACGGTGAGCAGGGGAAACCAGCCTTTGCGAAGGGGCATCCACTGTGGTTTAACCTGAGCCACAGCGGTGACGATATCGCCTTACTGATGAGCGATGAAGGCGAAGTCGGCTGTGATATCGAAGTGATTCGTCCAAGGAAGAACTGGCAGGCGCTGGCTAATGCGGTATTCAGCGTGACAGAGCATGATGAGCTGGAGCGTGAAGCGCCCGAGGAACGGCTTTCTGCGTTCTGGCGTATCTGGACACGGAAAGAAGCGATTGTGAAACAGCGTGGCGGCAGTGCCTGGCAGATTGTCAGCATCGACAGCACTGCGCAGACACACGCGGTCAGTCAGCTACAGGTCGGCTCGCTGAGCCTTGCCGTCTGCACATCGACCCCTTATACCCTGACCAACGAGTCGATTATCCACGTCGGGGCAGGAAAATCACCAGTACACCCAACATAATAAACACGACGCCGACCAGCCCGTGCCAGGAGAAGCTTTCTCCCCAGCCCGGCAGCAGGATCGCAGCGCCCCACACCAGGATATAGCTAAGACTCAGCAAGGCATACGCTTTGCTGAGCGCCATGCGATGCAGCGCCAGGTACCAGCAGCCCATCGAGGCCACATATCCCATCAACCCCAGCAGCAGCGCCCCCGTGCCGGATGAGAAGTGCCACAGCGCGGAAATAAGCGCCAGAACATCGCTGACCGGCGGCAGTGCCTGCATCGCACTGCGCAGCAACAGCTGCGCGGCGCTGACTAACAGCACGCTGCATAAGGCCCAGAACGCCCCTTTCACAGGCTTCCTCCCAGGATAACAATCCCAATGATGATCAACCCTACCCCCAGCCAGTGATGCGATGCGACGGTTTCACGCCAGAATACCTTCGCCGCCAGCGTCACCCAGACAAAATTGAGGCTCAGCATAGGGTAGGCAATGCCGACAGGCAGGCGCTGCAGCACCACCAGCCAGACCAGCATCCCGCTGCCCAGCGCCAGCAGAGCCAGGCCAAGCCACAGCGCGATATGCACGCCACGCCGCCCGGCTTTCGCCGGACGGGTAGCCTGTTTCTGGCACAGCTGTCCTGCACAGCTGAGCAGGCTTGCCAGTACCAGCCAGATCCAGGTCATCACTTCGGCAGATACTGCAGGTAGGCCAGACGGCCCTGGATATACAGGCTGTCCGGTTCTGGCAGATTAGCCCGCGAAAGGTCATCGCGTTTTGACAGCAGGATAACCAGCGATACGCGTCCCTGCTGACGGTGCTCTGCCAGCCACTGCGCGAAGTCATCTTTACCGACAAAACGATCTTTCACATCAGGATAATCCAGCCCGTAGCGCAGTTCGCCACTCTGACCATACAGCGTGATGTCATTGCGCTTCAGCTCCCACGCCAGGCCAGCGGCCACGCCCACGTTATTGGCCAGCACGTAACGGCTGTCCTGAAGCGGCTCGCGCACGGTGTCGACCAGCGACTGCGGCTGTTTGGAATCCACCACCAGGTTAGGAATGGCGAAACCAATCAGCAGCGTCAGGCCCGCCGGGCAGAACGCCGCCAGCCACCAGCGCTGCTGACTCTGCCTGAACGTAAACCAGCCTACCGCGGCCCAGATGAGGAACGCGACCACCGCGCAGAACACTTTATACAGTTCGACCGAGGTCCAGACCGGATGCTTAGACAGTCCCCACGGGGAGACCACCAGCGCCGCCACCACGCCGATAACGCCAAACGCCAGGTTAATCCCGCCGTTAATGCGCAACGCTCTGGCGCCTTTCTCCGCCGCGAGGCAGGCATAGCGTGCCATCAGGATCGCCAGCGGGGCAAAGCACGGCAGGATGTAGGTCGGCAACTTGCCTTTGGCGATGCTGAAGAACAGCAGCGGCATCACCACCCATCCCAGCAGATAGAACCCGCCACACGCGTTTTGTCGGTCATTCCAGCCGAGACGAAACGCGCCGGGCAGCAGAGCCAGCCACGGCAGGCTACCCGCAATCAGGAACGGTATGTAGTACCAGAACGGGGCTTTGTGCTGCGCGTCGCTCTGGGCGAAACGCTGAATATGCTCCACCCAGAAGAAGTAACGCCAGAAGTCAGGCTCACGCTGCGCAATGGCCAGCCCCCATGGCAGAACAATCAGCACGCAGCTCAGGATCGCGAGCCAGCCAAAAATCAGCACCTCTTTCCAGCGCTTCTGGGCGATCACCCACGGCAGCACGCCAATCACCGGTACCGCCAGTGCCAGGAAGCCTTTGGTCATCACCCCCATCCCGCAGGCCAGCCCAAGCAGCACATAGCCGCCCGCTTTTCCGGCAACGGTTTGGGCCTGTGACGCCAGCCAGAAGCTGCACATCGCCGCCACCAGCCACAGGGTGATGATAGGATCCAGCACCGCATACGTGCCGATGCCATACACCAGGAACAGGGTCAGGAAGATCAGGCCGGAGAAAATGGCTGTCCGCTTATCCCGCCAGAGACGCCAGGCCATCCAGATAACCAGCAGCGCGGCTAAACCGGTGGAGAAGATGGACCCGGCGCGCACGGCGAGGTTCGTGTGCCCGAACAGCATCTGCCCGATGCTGTTGATCCAGTAGCCAGCAATTGGCTTTTCAAAGTAACGCAGCCCCAGAAAATGCGGGACAACCCAATCTCCGGAGGCCAGCATTTCGCGGCTGATTTCCGCATAGCGCGTTTCATCAGGCTGCCAAAGCAGGCGGATATCGACCGGAATGAGGTAGTAAACGATAAACAGTGCGAGAAGCGCTAAGCCATAACGGGCTGTTTTCATGGGACCGGACTCACGGTTTGTTGATAACCAAGCCAGCCTTCCCGGCCAGCCAGTTCATTACGGACAACTTTGCCCACGGGCAGGGTGCTGAGGTCGTCTGGCAGCAGCTCGCTCAACGGGCAGAATTCGATGCCCTCCTGAGCGGCCATCGTCAGCAGTTCGTCGAAATCATGCTGATACGCAATCCCTTCCACTTCGGCATGGATGGTATACACCGGCGTACCGGCGTCACGATGAATGCGGTCCAGAATGTAGCGATTGAACTCATCCGCCTTAACCTCGCGTCCGACCACTTCATCCCAGGTGGGAAGCGTGACCGGAATTTGCACCGTACCGTAGCGATTTTCGCCTAACAGCGGCAAAAAGGGCCCGGTTCCGCGGCAATCGCTGTTGTAGCGAAACGCGAAGGCCTCTTTGGCCTTCACGACACGCTGATCCGCACGCCATCCCGCCACGGCGGAGCAGCGCACGGGCTGACCGATAATGGCCTCCAGCTCCAGCATCCCACGCTCGACCTCACGAGACAGGCGCGGGATATCCCAGACGCCCGCCCAGGCTTGCCAGGCATGGTGATCCCAGGCGTGCAGACCCACCTCATGATGCTGCGCCGCCTCGCGGATAACCGCTTCATTACCCGCGCCGATGCGTCTGCCGGGCCAGGCGGTGCCGGCCAGCAAAATATCCCAACCGTAGAGGGATGCTGCGCGCGAGCGCAGCATTTTGTACAGAAATGCCGGTTTAACCAGACGCCATAAATGGCGTCCCATGTTGTCAGGCCCCACGCTGAAGAAAATGCTGGCGCGCACACCGTGCTTGCTCAGCAGTTCCAGCAGTTTGGGTACGCCGTCACGCGTTCCCCTGAAGGTGTCGACATCAATGCGTAAACCGACTTTTTTCATGAGACCTGTTCCGACAGCTCCACGGTGCGCAGGAAGAAATCAAGCGTCTCATCAATGGTCTGTTCCATCTTCACGGTCGGCGTCCAGTTCAGGCAGCGCTTCGCATTGCGAATGCTTGGCTTACGGTGCTCAACGTCCTGATACCCTTTACCGTAGTAGCTGCTGCTTTCCACTTCGCGGAAGCCGGCAAACGGCGGGAATTTATCGCGCAGCGGATGACGCTCAAAGCTGGCCAGCAGCATCTCGGCCAGCTCGCGAATGCTCGCTTCGTTGTCCGGGTTGCCGATGTTGATGATTTCACCGTTGCAGCGGTTATCTTTGTTTTCGATGATGCGGAACAGCGCTTCGATACCGTCGCTGATATCCGTAAAGCAGCGTTTCTGTTTCCCGCCTTCGATAAGCTTAATTGGGGAGCCTTCCACCAGGTTCAGGATCAGTTGGGTTATCGCACGGGAGCTGCCGATACGCGCCGCGTTCAGGTTGTCCAGACGTGGCCCCATCCAGTTGAACGGACGGAACAGGGTAAAGCGCAGGCCCTCTTTCTCACCGTAGGCCCAAATCACGCGGTCCAGCAGCTGTTTGGAGACGGAGTAAATCCAGCGCTGTTTGTTGATCGGCCCGACCACCAGGTTGGAGGTGTCTTCATCGAAGTTCTTATCGGTACACATGCCGTACACTTCAGAGGTGGACGGGAAGATGATGCGCTTGTCGTATTTCACGCAGTCGCGGATGATCTTCAGGTTCTCTTCGAAGTCCAGCTCGAACACGCGCAGCGGGTTACGGGTGTACTCGATTGGCGTGGCAATAGCGACCAGCGGCAGCACCACGTCGCATTTTTTAATGTGGTATTCAATCCACTCGGAATGGATGCTGATGTCCCCTTCCACGAAGTGGAAGCGCGGGTTGTCCAGGAAGCGGCTGATCGCATCCGCGCCGATATCCAGACCGTAAATCTCGTAGTTATCGTCCTTAAGCAGACGTTCGGTCAGGTGGTTACCGATAAAACCGTTCACGCCGAGGATCAGCACGCGGGTGCGGCGTTTGATGGCAACAACCGGTGCGCTGGTGATCAGCGCCCCGGCCACCAGGCCCAGAGACTGCGCCAGCTGTGTGCCCTGAATGTACAGGCCGTTGTCGGTTTGTCCGGTAACGATCTCCAGTGCCTGCTCGCCGCAGCTCACAATCAGCGGGGAGACGGAGACGACGGTGCCCGGTTTTGCCGCCGGAATGTCGTCACGCACGCGGGATTTCCAGACGATGAATTTGCTTACGCCCGCAAAGCTGTAGGCGCCCGGCCACGGATCGGTTACGGCGCGCACCAGGTTGTGCAGCTGGCGGGCCGGTTTGTTCCAGTCCAGACGACCATCTTCCGGCGCGCGGCGGCCAAAGCAACTTGCCTTGCTCTCGTCCTGTGCGGTTTCGCTGAAGGTGCCGTTAAGGATGGCAGGGAGGGCATCACGCAGCAGCGTCTGTGCCGTCGCGTTCAGCTTCTGATGCAGCTGCAGCGCGGTGTCGTCCGCATCAATAGCGACCTTCTGCTGTGCCACGATAGCGCCCGCATCCGCACGGCGCACCATGCGGTGCAGCGTCACGCCCGTTTCCGTTTCACCGTTCACCAGCACCCAGTTCAGCGGGGCGCGGCCACGGTAGGCAGGCAGCAGAGAACCGTGAAGATTAAAGGCGCCTTTTGCGGCCAGGCCTAAGATCTCGTCAGAGAGCAGGTTGCGATAGTAGAACGAGAAAATCACGTCAGGCGCGAGGGCGCGGATGCGCTCCACCCACAGCGGGTGGTTAACGTCGTCCGGCGCATAAACCGGGATACCGCGCTCGGCGGCGATACGCGCCACGGAGCCGAAAAAGTTGTTTTCTCCAGCCGCGTCCGGATGGGTAAAGATTGCCGCAATGTCATAGCCCGCTTCCAGCAGGGCCAGCGTGCCCGTGCACCCCATATCGTGATAGGCAAATACAACAGCTTTCATGGGTGAATTTCCTCTTGAGATGCTTTGTGTTCCTGACGGACAACACGTTGAATAAAGTAGCGCGGACGCGCGCGAACATCGTTATAGATACGGCCAATGTATTCACCGAGGAGACCCATCCCGACAAACTGGGCGCCGATGAACATAAACAGCACGGCAAAGAGCATAAAGACCCCTTCCGCCGCCCACTGCGGGCCAAAGACCAGGCGCAGTACCACCAGCAGGACAGAAATCGCAAAGCCCGCCAGCGCAATAATGCTGCCGAACACGCTCAGCAGACGCAGCGGCGTGGTGGTCAGGCAGGTGATGAGGTCATACATCAGGTTGATGAGACGCATAAAGCTGTACTTCGATTCCCCGTGCTCGCGCTCGGCGTGCAGAACCGGGATTTCCGTTGCCTTACGGGCAAAGGTATTCGCCAGAATGGGAATGAAGGTGCTGCGCTCGTGGCAATGCAGCATGGCGTCGACGATATGGCGGCGGTAGGCGCGCAGCATGCAGCCGTAATCGCCCATCGCTTTACCGGTCGTGCGCTGGATCAGACGGTTGATGGTACGCGAGGCCAGTTTACGGAACAGGCTGTCCTGACGGTTCTGACGTACCGTGCCGACCACGTCATAGCCTTCGTCGGCTTTGGCCACCAGGCGTGGGATCTCTTCCGGCGGGTTTTGCAGGTCCGCGTCCAGGGTGATGATCAGATCGCCCGTGACGTGGCTAAACCCCGCCATAATCGCCGAGTGCTGGCCGTAGTTACGGTTGAGCAGCACGGCTACGATGTGGCTGCCTTCAGCCTGCGCGGCTTCGGTCAGCATCAGCGCGGAATTATCGCTACTGCCATCATCCACCAGCAGAATTTCGTAGGCCTTGCCCATCGTGTCACAGGCGGCCGTTGTACGGCGGATCAGTTCGGGCAGGCTCTCCTGCTCGTTATAAACCGGGATTACCACGGATACTTTTTGTACAGGCGGTGCACTGAACATATCAATGTCCTGCAAGCTGATGGAGTGCGGTAATGACGCGGGTTGTGTCGTCATGAGTCATGTCCGGGAAAAGAGGGAGAGAACAAATACGCGCGCTATTCCATTCAGAATTCGGGAGCGATACATCAGGAAAACGCTCGCGGTAGTATTTTTGCGTGTGGGCCGCGCGGAAATGGAGGCCGGTACCGATGCCTTTCTCTTTCAGCGCCGCCATCAGGTTGTCGCGTGAGATCCCGCAGCGCGCTTCATCAACGCGAATAATAAACAGGTGCCAGGCGTGCACGTGCGGCCATGACGGAATAGTGAGCGGCTGGAACGGCGTATCGGCAAGCTCCAGCAGGTAGCGTTCAGCGATTTCCTGGCGGCGTTTGTTGGCCTCTTTCAGTTTGCCTAACTGCACCAGCGCCAGCGCGGCGTTGATGTCCGCCAGGTTGTATTTATAGCCCGGCGCGATCACTTCCGCCTGCGGCGCGCGGCCGTGCGTCTGGCGATCATAGGCGTCTACGCCCAGGCCATGGAATTTCAGACTGCGGATCCGCTGTGCCAGCTGCGCGTTATCGGTGACCACCAGGCCGCCTTCCGCACAGGTCATGTTTTTAATGGCGTGGAAGGAGAAAATTGCCGTTCCTTTCCAGCCCACGTGACGGTTTTTGTAGTACGTTCCGGCGGCATGAGCCGCATCTTCAATCACCGGAATACCGTGACGTTCACCGATGGCATGGATAGCGTCGATTTCACACGGCGCGCCGGCATAGTGAACGGGAATAATGGCTTTAGTGCGCGGGGTAATGGCGGCTTCAACGGCTTCTGGCGTCACCATTAATGTGTCTTTATCCACATCAATCATGACTGGCGTGGCGCCCAGCAATACGATCATATTCAGCGTGGACACCCAGGTCTGGGAAGGAGTAATGACTTCATCGCCCGGGCCAATATCCAGCGCCATCAGCGTAACGTGCATGCCCGCGGTGGCGGAACAGACGGCAATCGCATGCTGATTCCCGGTAAGTTGACAGAATGCCTCTTCAAGTTCCTGATTCTTAGGCCCTGTGGTGATCCAGCCCGACATCAAAACGTCCTGAAGCGCCGCAATTTCCTCAGCGCCCATCGACGGTCGCGAAAAAGGCAGAAAATCACTCATTATTAATTTCCTTGCAATCAAAATGGCACGTTTTTGATATTAACCAAATGCTGGCCCGTTTATTTCAACGAACCATAAACTTATATCAAAGTATCTCTCTTTCCTTAGGGAAAAATTAAGACAGCGTTTACAACGCTATAAGACAACTAGCAGCCAATTGAAAAACAACAAGTTAATTTAATATTAAATATTTTTGATGTGATCTTCCGCAACATTTTGAAATGGGATCATTTAAACCATACATCAACAAACAAAAAAAATCCCGGCCATTTCAAAATAATATGAAATAGCCGGGAACTTTTCTTTTTAGTTAATTGTCGCGCTTATTACAGGTTATCTGGAAAGTTTTTCGGTAATTCACTGGCCGCACAGGCGATCACGCTTTCGTTATTGGCGCCGCAGTCACGTACAAAGGTGATAGTGGCAAATTCATCAATCACTTCCGTTGGATACGCCGGGCCCGCATCACGGTAGCTGTTCATCAGTGGAATATGATCGTTCTGGAAGCAGACGGTTTTTTCCGGGTTGTTCATGACCCAGCGCGGGAAGAAGATGGTGCCGTGGAACAGTTTGTCGCCCAGGTTCACAATCAGGCTGACGTCGGTACCGGTTGGCTCGGTCCAGGAAATTTTATAGATGCTCTCCCCTACCCGCACGATGTAAGCCTGCTGATCTTTCACCCAACGGTTTGCCACCAGACCGCTGTGAATACGGTAATCCAGGGTCGTCTCATTTTTGACGTAAATCTCGTAGTTCCAGCCGTTGTCGTAGGTATAAACAAGGTGTTTGCCAACGAAGCCGCTTAAGTCGTGTTTGTCGAAGGTGTTCATAAGATGTCTCCTTTGTTTTGATGAGACGATCGTACCCCTTCAAAAAATGAATGAATAACGCTATGTTTTAATCAAATTCATCCAAATTTTAGATAAATTATGCATAAGACGACGCTTGAACAATGGTCTTTACTGGCGAAAGTGGTCGAGGCGGGCAGCTTTGCCCGAGCGGCGGAAGAAACGCACCGCAGCCAGTCTTCCGTGAGCTATAACCTGTCGCTGCTGCAGGAGCGGCTGGGCGTGGCCCTCCTGGTGCCGGAAGGACGACGGGCGGTGTTAACGCCGGCAGGAGAACTGCTGCTCAACCAGGTTAAACCGCTGCTGAAAGCCTTTTCGTACGTTGAGACGCGCGCAGCGACCCTTCGCAACGGAATGCGCACGCGCCTGGATCTGGTGGTGGATTCCATTTTCCCCCGCCGCCGCCTGTTTGCCATTCTGCGCCAGTTCCAGCAGCAGTATCCGCAAACCCAGGTACGACTCACCGAGGTGCTGGAAAACACCCGGGACGACGCCATTAACGACGAAGCCGATGTGATGGTCCTCACCCGCCGCCAGGACATGACCGGGCTCGGCGAATGGCTGATGAATATCGACTTTATTGCCGTGGCCCACCATCAGCACCCCCTCTTTGACCTCGACGCGCCGCTTAACGATGACATGCTACGCCCGTGGCCGCTCATTCAGATTGCGGACAGCCAGCCCGCCGCGCGCGCGGCCGGTGAGTCATGGACCTTCTCCACCATCGATGCCGCCATTGAGGCCGTCCTCTCTCAGGTCGGCTACGGCTGGCTGCCGGAGGAACGCATCCAGACTCAGCTGGATCAAGGCATCCTGAAACGCCTGCCGCTGAGCCACGGTGCACGCAGAGCGACGCCGCTTCACCTGATTGTTAAGCGCTCCCTCGCCCCGCTTGACGAGCAGGTGGAGACGCTGCTGCGCCTTTTTAGCCAGGAGCCGTCATCCTCACCTGCTACGCTTTAAGGTCCGAACGTTAAAACGATAAGGAGCGGATGATGAAAATCGACTTTACGGGGAAAGTGGCGCTGGTGACCGCCTCAACCGGCGGGATCGGGTTCGCCATTGCCAGAGGGCTGGCAGAAAGCGGTGCCGAGGTGATCGTCAATGGCCGCAGCACGGAATCGGTGAATAAAGGCATTCAGCAGCTGCAGCAGGTGGTGCCGGGTGTCCAGGTGCGCGCCGCGATTGCCGATCTCAGCACGGCGGAAGGGGTCGAGTCGCTCCTCAAGGTAGCGAATAACGTCGACATTCTGGTTAACAATGCCGGGATTTACGGCCCGCAGGATTTCTATTCCACCGACGATGAAACCTGGGAGCGTTACTGGCAGACCAACGTGATGTCCGGCGTGCGTCTGTCCCGCGCCTTGCTGCCAGGCATGGTGCAAAAAGGCTGGGGGCGGGTGGTGTTTATCTCCTCCGAGTCGGCCTGCAATATCCCGGCGGATATGATCCATTACGGGGTGACCAAAACGGCGCAACTCTCGCTGGCGCGCGGGCTGGCGAAGTTCGTGGCGGGAAGCGGCGTGACGGTCAACAGCGTCTTGCCGGGGCCAACGATGTCGGACGGTTTCGCAGAGATGATGAAGGATGAAATCGAAAAAACCGGTAAATCGCTGGAGCAACTGGCGAAAGAGTTTGTGATGGCCAACCGCCCCAGCTCGGTGATCCAGCGCGCGGCCACGGTTGAAGAGGTGGCCAATATGGTGATTTATGTCTGTTCGCCCCAGGCTTCCGCCACCTCGGGCGCGGCGCTGCGCGTTGATGGCGGCGTCGTGGATGACATCATCTGAGGCTGTCAGGCTGCACTGCCTGCAACCCGACGGGCAGTAATGTAGTGCGCCTGCCAGTAAGCATCCGTCAGGGTTGAGACCGTGACGCCCTGGCTGCTTGAGGCATGAATGAACTGGCTATTGCCAATATAAACGCCGACATGCCTGCGGTTCGGACCCGTCTGGAAGAACACCAGATCTCCGGGCCTCAGGCGGTATTGCGTCACCTGCACCCCGCGGTGGATCTGCTCGCCGGTCGTGCGCGGTAAATTAAGATGCGCCGCATCGCTGAACAGGTGCTGCATGAGCGCGGAGCAATCCACCCCGCGGCGCGTGGTACCGCCCCACTGATACTGGGTTCCCTTCCACTTTTGGTATTGATCGAGCATGCGCGAGCGCAGCGGGCCCGTATCCTGTTGCATCAGCGCAGATTTCGCTGGCGAGACTGCCAGTTCATGGTTCATCGATAACATCGACGCGGGAAGTTGAAAACTGAATGCAGAAAACGACGCAAAACTAAACGTTAGGATTGAAATAAACGATCTAAGAGTCATATCAAGAAAGAGGTAGTGAGTGAGTTTTTCCTTACCTGTGGGGGCCAAAGGGTTCCCCTAAATATCGTGCGATGTGGCGATAATATAGACAGATCATTTTTTCACCAATTCTTATCGAGGCCAAAATTGGACTCACTTTGAGATCGCAAGATCGAGAAAAAAATGGTGGTGATGTAAGGACTGTCCTGGTAAAGCAGGTAAACTGATCCACAGAATGTGTATTTCAGCTAAGACGTATTTATGACCAATATGATTGCCGACGAGACGGTGGCGAAATCCAGCGTGCTCTCTGTCTTTGACTTTGATGGGACGTTAACGCACCACGACAGCTTTATCCCTTTCCTGCGCTTTGCCTTCGGGAAACGTTACTTCGCGGGCCGCCTGGTGCGGATGGCGCTGCCCACGCTCCACTGCGTGCGTCGCAAGCTGACGCGCGATGAGTTGAAGGAAGTGCTGATTAAAACGTTCCTGACGGGCGTGGATGAACACTGGTTGCGCCAGCAGGCGGAAGCGTTTTGCGAAAAATACTGGAACAAGCTGATGCGCCCCGAAGGGGTTCTGGCCGTGGCGGCCGAGGTGAATTCCGGTGCGGAGGTGACCATCTGTTCCGCGTCTCCGGCACTGGTGCTTCAGCCGTGGGCTGACAAACTGGGCATTAAGCTGATTGGCACGCAGCTGGAAGTGAAAAACGGCAAGCTGACGGGGCGCATCACGGGCCACAACTGCCGCTGCGCCCAGAAGGTGGCCAGGCTGGAAAAAGTGTATGGCGATCTGAACGCCTATCACCTGCGCGCCTGGGGAGACACCCGCGGCGATCACGAGCTGCTGGCGGCGGCGCAGGATCCGCACTGGCGGCACTTCCACCCGCCGCGCAAGCGCCGGAATTCACCGATTAAGGGTTAGGTGCGGTCTGGTGCCCTCACCCCAGCCCTCTCCCACAGGGAGAGGGAGAAAACCAAACTGTAGGCCCGGTAAGCGAAGCGCCACCGGGCGGAACATCAGGCCTCACGTTTCCCCGGGAACATCACGCTCGCAATAATTCCCAGCGCCAGCACGCCCAATACCACAAACAGGCTGGCCGTCGCGCCAATGCTGTAACCGTGATGCCAGAAGTGATCGGTGGCATTTAACCCCAGCTTGAACGCCACGAAGAACAGCAGCAGCACCACGGCTTTCTCGAGGTGCACCAGATACTGCTTCAGCGCTTCCAGCACGAAGTAAAGCGTACGCAGACCAAGAATAGCGAACATCATGGCGCTATAGATAATCAGCGGCTCGCGGCTCACGGCAATAATGGCCGGCACGGAGTCAAATGCGAACATCACGTCAGAGAGTTCGACCACGGCCACGCACAGCAATAGCGGCGTCGCATAGCGCTTCGCCTTCTTCACGCGTCCGACCATCACGTCCTGGTTTTCCGGCTTTTCAAGCTCCGCATCCACCTCTTTCTGCGTCAGAATAAAGGCATTGCTGCTGATTTTCAGCCAGACCGGATAGAAGCGTTTTACCAGGCGATAGGCGAGATGACCCGAGTAATCTTCCACTTCGTCACTCTCTTCATTACGTCTGAGCATCATCACCGCCGTCCAGCCGACGACCAGCGCGAAAATCACTTCGACGTAGGGCCCCAGGCTTAACAGGCTGGTGCCGATAGCCACGAAAATACCGCGGAAGACAATCGCCCCCAGCACGCCCCAGTAGAGCACACGGTGACGGTACTTATCCGGCACGCCAAACCAGGCGAAGATCGCCATCATCACGAACAGGTTATCGACGGAGAGCACCTCTTCCAGCGCATAGCCGGTAAGGAACAGGCTCGCCATCTCGGCGCCGTGGTGAACGTACAGGAACCCGGCGAAGGCCATCGCCATCATGACCCAGAAGATGGACCACATGGCGGCGCTTTTCAGCGAGATCGGTTTGTCGTGACGGTGCATAAAGAGGTCGATAAACATCGCCCCAACGGCCATCACCACAAAGACAACAACGGTTTCCGTCGGGAAACCGAGATGAGCAGCAGACATACAAAACCCTTTTGGCAGACAAAACACAGAACCATGCAAACTGGCGTAAACCAGGAACGAAACAGGGCGGGCCGTTAATCAGCCTCTTCACCCTTAAAGCCGCAGCCCAATCGGCTACGCAAGGAGGGGTACTTTACCTTACCAGGCGGGGATTGCGCATCTGCCGTTTAGGCGCTCATGCCACGTAAACGCTGCAGCACCGCGACCAGAACCGCCACAGACCAGCCTACCATCAACGCGCCCACCAGTCCTTCCACCCCGCCGATGAGCCGCCAGTGCTGGGGTAACGTGACGTCGCCGTACCCTACCGTCGCATAGCTCACCAGCGAAAAGTAGAAGCTGGTGTTCCAGTCATTAAACGCGTCGATGACAAAATAAAACGCAGCAAACAGCCCGGCTTCCAGGAGATGGGCGAAAATCATAGAGATCACGATGCCGACATTGCGTAAAACAATGCGTACCGCAGAATCGACCTCTAACGTAATGAATTTTAAAACGCCAAACATCCACAGCGAATGAATCACCACGGTTAGGGTAAGCAAAATAATAATGCTGATTAGCTGCATGGTACGTGCTCTGACCAAAAGGAGTATGGCCCCGCGAACGCGGCGGGGCATCTGGTCGAAGCTTAGTCGAAGGGAGAGGAAAAGTTGGTGCAATAATTGCGTTACGTGATTATTTCTCTGCCAGCGCCTGAGCACATGCCCAGGCACTTGCCCATGCCCACTGGAAGTTGTATCCGCCGAGCCAGCCGGTCACATCCATCACTTCACCAATAAAATAGAGCCCGGGTACGTTGCGCGCTTCCATGGTGCGGGAAGAGAGTTCATTCGTGTCGACCCCGCCCAGCGTGACTTCCGCGGTGCGGTAGCCTTCCGTGCCGTTTGGCTGCACGCGCCAGTTTGTCAGGGTCTCCACCAGCGTCTCCTGTTCGCGGCTGTTAAGCTGCTTAAGCGACACGTCGGGGATCTGCCCCAGCACCTGCAAACACTCCACCAGACGCTTCGGCAGCTGCATTGCCAGCGTGTTTTTCAGGCTTTGATTCGGGTGCGCGGTACGCTGCTCGTTGAGGAACGCATCGAGATCGCAGTCCGGGAGCAGGTTAACCGTGACAAACTCCCCCGGCTGCCAGTAGCTGGAGATTTGCAGTACCGCCGGGCCGGAGAGGCCGCGATGGGTAAAGAGCAGGTTTTCGCGAAACACCGTGCCGTCTTCGGCGGTGATAACGGAGGGAACAGACACGCCAGACAGCGTCTGAAGCTGTTCCAGAAGCGGTTTATGCAGCGTGAACGGCACCAGCCCGGCGCGCGTAGGCAAAACGTTCAGGCCAAACTGTTCGGCAATCTTATAGCCGAACGGGGAAGCGCCCAGCCCCGGCATAGAGAGGCCGCCGCTGGCGATCACCAGATTATCGGCACTGACGGTTTCGCCGTTGAGCTGCAGCGTGTAGCCCTGGTCGTCGCGGGAAACCTCCAGCACCTCTGTGCGCAGGCGCATGACCACGCCGCCCTTCTCGCACTCGGCCACCAGCATATCGACAATCTGCTGCGCGGAGTCGTCGCAGAATAGCTGGCCCAGCGTCTTCTCATGCCATGCGATACCGTGCTTTCCCACCAGGTCGATAAAGTCCCACTGGGTATAACGCGCCAGCGCAGATTTACAAAAATGACGGTTTTGGCTCAAATAGGCCGCGGGTTCAACATACAGGTTAGTAAAGTTGCAGCGCCCGCCGCCGGACATCAGGATCTTACGGCCTGGCTTTTTACCGTTATCCAGCAGCAGCACGCGACGACCCGCCTGTCCGGCCATTGCCGCACAAAACATACCCGCCGCACCGGCGCCAATTACCACGGCATCAAACCTTTCCACGTCAAAACCCTCTTTGTTAACTGCCGCGGATTGTAAAGTTTCCTCTGTGGTCACACCAGCGTAAAAAGATATTACAAAGCCATTCCATTGAAATTTAAAGAATATCCTTTCAGGCACTTTTCTCAATTCAGGTGGTATGTCAAAAAAAGTCTATATTTCACTTTGCCCGTTGCGCATTTGTCCTGGATAATGCGCCGCGTTCATGTCCTCAAAATGGCGTAACGTCCTATGCTACATTTGTTTGCCGGCCTGGATTTACATACCGGGCTTTTACTCTTGCTTGCTCTGGTTTTTGTACTGTTTTACGAAGCGATCAACGGCTTCCACGACACTGCAAACGCAGTAGCGACGGTTATCTACACTCGCGCAATGCGATCGCAGCTTGCGGTTGTTATGGCGGCGGTATTTAACTTTTTTGGTGTCCTCCTGGGCGGACTGAGCGTTGCGTATGCCATTGTGCATATGCTGCCAACAGATCTGCTGCTTAACGTAAGTTCTGGCCATGGCCTCGCTATGGTGTTCTCAATGCTGCTTGCTGCAATTATCTGGAACCTCGGTACCTGGTATTTCGGCCTGCCTGCATCCAGTTCTCACACCCTCATCGGCGCGATTATCGGTATCGGGTTAACCAACGCCCTCATGACCGGTACATCGGTTGTTGATGCGTTAAATATCCCGAAAGTACTGGGGATCTTTGCCTCTCTCATCGTCTCCCCTATCGTGGGTCTGGTGGTGGCAGGCGGGCTGATCTTCATCCTGCGTCGTTACTGGAGCAATACCAAAAAACGCTCCCGTATTCACCTGACGCCAGCAGAGCGTGAAAAGAAAGACGGCAAGAAAAAGCCGCCATTCTGGACGCGTATCGCCCTGATCATTTCCGCAATTGGTGTGGCTTTCTCACACGGCGCGAACGATGGTCAGAAAGGCATTGGTCTGGTGATGCTGGTACTGATCGGCGTTGCTCCGGCAGGCTTCGTGGTTAACATGAACGCCTCCGGCTACGAAATCACCCGGACCCGTGATGCGGTCAACAACGTTGAAACCTACTTCCAGCAGCACCCTGAGCTGCTGAAAAAAGCGACCGGCGTTGACCAGTTGATTCCGTCTCCGGAAGCCGGTGCTACCACCGCGCCTGGCGAATTCCACTGCCATCCGGCAAACGCGATTAACGCGCTGGAACGTGCCAAAGGCATGCTGGGCAATATCGAAAGTTATGACAAACTGACCGTTGAGCAGCGTGGTCAGCTGCGTCGCATTATGCTGTGCATCTCTGATGTGACGGATAAAGTGGCGAAGCTGCCTGACGTGAATGCTGACGACCAGCGTCTCCTGAAGAAACTGAAAGGCGATATGCTCAACACCATTGAGTACGCGCCAATCTGGATCATCATGGCGGTCGCACTGGCACTCGGTATCGGTACGATGATTGGCTGGCGTCGTGTGGCGACCACCATCGGCGAGAAGATCGGTAAGAAAGGCATGACCTATGCGCAGGGTATGTCCGCTCAGATGACGGCGGCAGTGTCTATCGGTCTGGCGAGCTACACCGGTATGCCGGTATCCACCACCCACGTACTCTCCTCGTCCGTGGCAGGTACCATGATTGTTGACGGTGGCGGCCTGCAGCGCAAAACCGTGACCAACATTCTGATGGCCTGGGTGTTCACCCTTCCGGCATCCATCCTGCTGTCTGGCGGGCTGTACTGGATTTCGCTGAAGCTGATTTAATCGGTTGAAAGCGACAAAAAAGCGGGTCAGGAAACTGACCCGCTTTTTTTATGGCTGTTATTTGCAATCGAACAGTTTATAACATTAGGATTTCCTGAACATTTTTTGCTCAAAAGAGCTGCGAAGATAACACTATGATGACGGTCAGAAGAAAAACCAGACAAAGGAGAATGTATGGCTTCTGTCCCAATTTCAGGACCTGGCTCAATGGTTATAGCAAATAATATGCGTGAAGCACGTCTTCATGGCATGTCGCGTAACATGGCCACTCCCTCAACGTATTACTGGTTCTACCAAAAAGTCCGAAATGGTGGTCCCTGGGATTACAAAAAGTTCGACCCTTATTTTGCTGCATTTGGTAATTTCAACTTCGGAGCCGCCGGAACTGCAGCAGGCATTCCTGCAAACATCCTTCTTATGGGAGCAGGTTGGGCTCAAAGCCGTGCTGGCACGTCAAAACCTGAATGGGGAAAATGGTACGAAAAGCCGCCTTACGGGGACGATCCAACGGACCAACGCAATATCAGAGAAGGAATAGAGTATGCCATTCAAAACGGCTACTAAATGGATTCATCGCCTTGTTACGGTTTCGCTTCTGGCTCTGGTCATTGGATTTGTGTGGCTAAACCACCAGCCTAATCAGCGAAATAACGATGCACTTCAACGCGTTTATAAATTATCTGACAGCGTCTGGCTCTATATGACCGTGAACAATCAGGGTGGCGCCACCGTACCCACAATCTACCGTTACTATCTCTCGGAAAAGATAACAGGGAAAGACACCGACATTATCCATCAGTTGGCTATGAAGCATCCTGTCATTGAAGGTTCGGGTACAATCACTGCGGCCAGCATTGATACAAACGGAGACGTTAATATCACCTATAGCGGAAAGGTTATTTCGATTGAGAGCGATATCTCCGATCTTCGGTTCACGGTTAAGCCCTGAGCCAGAGGAAAGAAGGCGGGGCTGACCCCGCCTGCTGTGATGCTCAGTGCCAAATCATCAATGCAATCATGCTGACCACGACCAGGCCACACAGGGCGCTGGTTAAAATGAACTGACGACGCAGGCGCTCGCAGCGACGGATAAACTCTTCATCGTGATGATCGCGGTAGCGCTGGTAGTAAATATATCCCACCAGACGCATCTGTTTGCTGGGCTGTCCATGCGAGGTGAAGAACCCTCCACCGTCCACATACTGATAAAGCAACGGATCGCAACCACGAAGTACCACTAACAGCGCACGTAACGATGAGAAGTAGCGCGCCATATTCACTATGCAAACAACGCATAACGCCCAAAACAATGCGACGGTGCTAATCATACATCCTCCCCGGCGTCCGCCCACGAAGCAAGGCTTCTGAGCTACCGCACCCCAATGCCCTGACAGACAGTTCAGTGAAAGAATGACCAAAAGTCGATCCGGTTCGCGTTTTAATATCCGAACGGCTCATTTAATAGTGTAGGAGATCCGTTAATTTTTTTGCCACAAGGTTAATCGTTATCAACACCAAAGCTTGAAAAATATGTTTAACTGGGCCGTAATGAAAGCATCAGACGACGGCTTTCCCATTTAGTCATCGATAACTTAAGGAAGGAGTAACACTATGGCTTACAAACACATTCTCATCGCGGTAGACCTCTCCCCGGAGAGCAAAGTGCTGGTTGATAAAGCGGTATCCATGGCACGTCCCTACAACGCGAAAGTTTCGCTGATTCACGTTGATGTGAATTACTCCGACCTCTACACCGGTCTGATCGACGTCAATCTGGGCGATATGCAGAAGCGTATCTCCGAAGAGACGCACCACGCCCTGAGCGAACTGTCCACTAACGCAGGCTACCCGATTACCGAAACCCTGAGCGGCAGCGGCGACCTGGGCCAGGTACTGGTTGATGCGATCAAGAAATATGACATGGACCTGGTGGTGTGTGGTCACCATCAGGACTTCTGGAGCAAGCTGATGTCTTCCGCGCGCCAGCTGATTAACACCGTTCACGTGGATATGCTGATTGTTCCACTGCGTGACGAAGAAGACGAGTAAGTGCAAAAAAGCCCGGTGGCGCTAACGCTTACCGGGCCTACAAACGGCACTAACTGTAGGCCGGGTAAGGCGAAGCCGCCACCCGGCTTTTTTTATTCCGGCGTGCCTGAGTAGATATCAAACCGGTGCCCTTTGGTGGTCACCGCATTGGTCGTGGCAACGTCCGCCAGCGGCGGCGCATAGTCAGGGCGCTTCACCACCACCCGCTTCGTCGCCAGCTGGCGAGCCGGCGCCAGCAGGCCATCCGCGTCCAAATCAGGCCCCACCAGAGACTGAAACACCCGCATCTCTTTCTTCACCAGCGCGCTTTTCTGCTTGTGCGGAAACATCGGGTCGAGATAGACCACCTGCGGGCGCGGGGTGATATCGGTCAGCGCCGTCAGGCTCGAGGCGTGGATCAGCTGCAATCGTTCCTGCAGCCACGGGCCGATTTCCGGGTCCGCGTAGCCACGGCTCAGACCGTCGTCGAGCAGGGCCGCCACTACCGGATTACGCTCCAGCATCCGCACCCGACAGCCGACGGACGCCAGCACAAACGCATCGCGCCCCAGCCCCGCCGTGGCATCCACCACGTCCGGCAGATAGCTTCCTTTAATCCCAACCGCTTTAGCCACCGCTTCGCCGCGACCGCCGCCGAACTTGCGCCGGTGCGCCATCGCGCCACCGACAAAATCGACAAAAATCCCGCCGAGCTTCGGTTCGTCGCGCTTGCGTAACTCCAGATGCGCTGTGGTCATCACCAGCGCCATCGGGTTTTCATCATCGTGCTCCAGCCCCCAGCGGGCGGCCAGAACAGATAAGGCGCCGTCTCCGGCGCCCGTTTCATCCACTAAGCAGATCTTCACGTAACAATCAGCCTTTGATCCCGTAATGCTCAAGCATCGCATCCAGCTGCGGCTCGCGTCCGCGGAAGCGTTTGAACAGCACCATTGGCTCTTCGGAACCGCCGCGGGTCAGGATATTGTCGAGGAACGACTGGCCAGTTTCACGGTTGAAGATCCCCTCTTCTTCGAAACGAGAGAAGGCATCCGCCGCCAGCACGTCGGCCCACAGGTAGCTGTAGTAACCCGCCGCGTAACCGCCTGCAAAGATATGGCTGAACGCGTGCGGGAAGCGGCCCCAGGTTGGCCCGGGAATAACGGCAACCTGCTTTTTAATCTCGGCCAGGGTTTCAAGAATTTTCGCGCCCTGCTCCGGGCTGAACTCGGCGTGCAGGCGGAAATCGAACAGGCCGAACTCCAGCTGACGCAGGATAAACATCGCCGCCTGGTAGTTCTTCGCCGCCAGCATTTTATCCAGCAGTTCTTTCGGCAGTGGTTCGCCGGTCTCATAGTGACCGGAGATAAACGCCAGCGCGTCCGGCTCCCAGCACCAGTTTTCCATAAACTGGCTCGGCAGTTCGACCGCATCCCACGGCACACCGCTGATGCCTGCCACGCCTGCGGTTTCGATGCGGGTCAGCATATGGTGCAGTCCGTGACCGAACTCGTGGAACAGGGTGATCACTTCGTCGTGAGTAAAGAGCGCAGGTTTGCCGTTTACCGGACGGTTGAAGTTACAGGTCAGGTAGGCGACCGGCTTCTGCAGAGAACCGTCTGCTTTACGCATCTGGCCCACGCAGTCGTCCATCCACGCCCCGCCGCGCTTGTTCTCACGCGCGTAGAGATCGAGGTAGAAGCTGCCGCGCAGTTCGTTTTTCTCGTCATACAGTTCGAAGAAGCGCACGTCCGGGTGCCAGACGTCGATATCGGTACGCTCTTTGGCGGTGATGCCATAGATGCGCTTCACCACTTCAAACAGGCCGTTAACGGCTTTGTTTTCCGGGAAATACGGGCGCAGCTGCTCGTCGCTGATGCTGTAGAGGTGCTGCTTCTGTTTTTCGCTGTAGTAAGCAATGTCCCACGGCTGCAGTTCGTCCACGCCGAACTCCGCTTTCGCGAAGGCGCGCAGTTGGGCCAGCTCTTTTTCACCCTGTGGACGGGCGCGTTTCGCCAGATCGGTCAGGAAGTCGAGCACCTGCTGCGGATTTTCCGCCATTTTGGTGGCGAGGGATTTATCGGCGTAGTTTTCGAAGCCCAGCAGTTGGGCCAGCTCGTGGCGCAGGGCGAGGATTTCCGCCATGACCGGGCTGTTGTCCCACTTACCGGCATTCGGCCCCTGATCGGAGGCGCGGGTGCTGTAGGCGCGGTACATCTCTTCGCGAAGCGCCTGGTTGTCGCAGTAGGTCATCACCGGCAGATAGCTCGGGATATCCAGAGTTAGCAGGAAGCCGTCCTGCTCTTTCGCCTCGGCCTGCGCTTTTGCCGCCGCCAGAGCGCTTTCCGGCATGCCGGAAAGCTCCGCTTCGTCGGTAATCAGCTTCGTCCAGCCCATGGTGGCGTCGAGCACGTTGTTGCTGTACTGGTTACCCAGCTCGGACAAGCGCGCGGCGATTTCACCGTAGCGGGTCTGCTTCTCTTTTGGCAGGCCTATCCCGGACAGCTCAAAATCACGCAGGGCGTTATCGACCGATTTTTTCTGCGCCGTGTTCAGTTCGGCATAATGGTCGCCGTCGCGCAGGTCGCGATAGGCTTTGTAGAGCCCTTCGTGCTGGCCAACCCAGGTGCTGTACTCAGAGAGCAGCGGCAGGGTTTGCTCGTAGGCTTCGCGCAGCTCCGGGCTGTTTTTTACCGAGTTCAGGTGGCTCACCGGGGAGAAGATGCGCCCCAGCACGTCGTCCACTTCGGCCAGCGGCTGACACAGATTTTCCCAGGTGTACGGCGCGCCCTGCGCTACCACGCTTTCTACCGCCGCGCGGCAGTTGTCCAGCGATTGCGTAACGGCTGGAACCACATGCTCGGGGAGGATTTTAGAAAACGGCGGCAACGAAAAAGGCGTCAGTAATGGATTGGTCATAAACGCTGTCCTGTTGAATAAGATGAATGAAGCGCGCATCCGGCGCTGTGCATATGCGATCTAGAATGGGGTTAAGTGTAGAGGATTTCAATGCCGGACGTTGTCGAAAAGAGCCCGGTGGCGCTGCGCTTACCGGGCCTACGGGTAATCTACGCCGTTCTGCTGTAAACTGTGGCAAATCGTCAATTCAGCGGAATATCATTACCCATGCTCAGTTATCGCCACAGCTTCCACGCAGGCAACCACGCCGACGTCCTTAAACACACCGTTCAGAGCCTGATCATCGAATCGCTCAAAGAGAAAGAGAAGCCGTTTCTCTATCTGGACACCCACGCGGGCGCGGGCCGTTATCAGCTGAGCGGTGAGCATGCCGAGCGTACCGGTGAATATCTGGAAGGGATCGCCCGCATCTGGCAGCAGGACGACCTGCCTGCCGAGCTGGAGCCGTACATCGGCGTGGTGAATCACTTCAACCGCAATGGCCAGCTGCGCTACTACCCGGGATCCCCGCTGATTGCCCGCCAGCTGCTGCGCGAGCAGGACAGCATCCAGCTGACCGAGCTGCACCCGAGCGACTTCCCGCTGCTGCGCTCTGAATTCCAGAAAGACAGCCGCGCCCGCGTGGAAAAAGCCGACGGCTACCAGCAGTTGAAAGCCAAGCTGCCGCCGGTCTCCCGTCGCGGCCTGGTGCTGATCGACCCGCCGTACGAAATCAAAACCGACTATCAGGCGGTGGTGACCGGTATCCACGAAGGCTACAAACGCTTCGCCACCGGGACATACGCCCTATGGTATCCGGTGGTGCTGCGTGCGCAAATTAAGCGCATGATCAAGGACCTGGAAGCCACCGGCATCCGCAAAATTCTGCAGATCGAGCTGGCGGTACGTCCGGACAGCGACCAGCGCGGCATGACCGCCTCGGGCATGATCGTCATTAACCCGCCGTGGAAGCTCGAAGCGCAGATGAACAACGTGCTGCCGTGGCTGCACAAAACGCTGGTGCCAGCCGGTACGGGCCATACCTCCGTCAGTTGGATCGTGCCGGAGTAATCGCAGCCATCGGTGGAAACTATTGATTTCAGGTATACAATCGCGGCAATTCACGATTAAGGACAAAAGCTATGACTAAGCATTATGACTACATCGCCATCGGCGGCGGCAGCGGCGGCATCGCCTCCATCAACCGCGCGGCCATGTATGGCCAGAAGTGCGCGCTGATTGAAGCCAAAGCGCTGGGCGGCACCTGTGTGAACGTGGGTTGTGTACCGAAGAAGGTGATGTGGCATGCGGCGCAAATCCGTGAAGCTATCCACATGTATGGCCCGGACTACGGCTTTGACACCACCATCAATCACTTCGACTGGGACAAGCTGATCGCCAGCCGTACCGCCTACATCGACCGTATTCATACCTCGTACGACAACGTGCTGGGCAAAAATAACGTCGACGTTATCCACGGTTTCGCTCGCTTTGTTGATGCGAAAACGATCGAAGTAAACGGTGAGACGATCACCGCCGATCACATCCTGATCGCTACCGGTGGTCGCCCAAGCCACCCGAACATCCCGGGCGTGGAATACGGCATCGACTCCGACGGTTTCTTCGAACTGCCTGCCCTGCCAAAACGCGTTGCCGTGGTGGGCGCGGGTTACATCGCGGTGGAGCTGGCTGGCGTGATTAACGGTCTGGGTGCCGAAGCGCACCTGTTCGTGCGTAAACACGCGCCGCTGCGCAGCTTTGACCCGCTGATTGTTGATACGCTGGTTGAAGTGATGAACACCGAAGGTCCAACCCTGCATACCAACGCCGTGCCAAAAGCGGTCGTAAAAAATGCAGACGGCAGCCTGACGCTGGAGCTGGAAGATGGTCGCAGCCAGACCGTCGATTGCCTGATCTGGGCGATTGGCCGTGAACCGGCGAACGATAACTTCAACCTGGGCGTGACGGGCGTGAAAACCGACGAAAAAGGCTATATCGTCGTCGATAAATTCCAGAACACCAGCGTACCGGGCATTTACGCGGTCGGCGACAATACCGGTGCGGTTGAGCTGACCCCGGTGGCCGTTGCGGCGGGTCGTCGTCTTTCCGAGCGCCTGTTTAACAACAAGCCGGACGAGCATCTGGACTACAGCAACATCCCGACCGTGGTCTTCAGCCACCCGCCAATCGGCACCGTCGGCTTAACCGAGCCGCAGGCGCGCGAGCAGTATGGCGACGACCAGGTGAAAGTGTATAAATCAGCCTTCACCGCGATGTATACCGCCGTCACCTCGCATCGTCAGCCTTGCCGCATGAAGCTGGTCTGCGTCGGTCCGGACGAGAAGATTGTCGGTATCCACGGCATCGGCTTCGGCATGGACGAGATCCTGCAGGGCTTCGCCGTGGCGCTGAAGATGGGTGCAACGAAGAAAGATTTCGATAACACCGTGGCAATCCACCCAACGGCGGCGGAAGAGTTTGTGACCATGCGTTAAGGGCTTTTCGCAGGAAAGCACGTCATCAAAACTGGCCTTTGCGGGCCAGTTTTTTTATATGGCTCGATAATTTAAAGACAAAGCCTCATCATCCCGGCGAATATAAAATCATCATCACGCTAAAAAGGAATTGAGATGAAAGCGCTTATCGGGTTGACCCTGCTTCTTTTTTGCTTTGCTGCCTCCTCATCTGACCAAGTCACCTTCTGGGATACCCCTCAGCACGGTGGAAACAGCTTTAACCGCCTGCCGCCCACACAGGAATACTATGATGCGCTGCGTGGCTATGGCGCGACGTGGGTTCGCCTCTCTTATGATAAATGGAAACCTGCCGGGAGAGATTTTCTTCTCGGCAACGCCGACGGTTACCGTGGGCTCGAGGCCGCAGACCTCGCGACGCTCAAAGCCTCCATCAGGAAAGCCCACGCGGCCGGGCTACAGGTTGTTATTGCCCCACTCTCTTTACCCGGCATGCGCTGGGCGCAAAATAACAATAACCAGTTTGATGACCGCATCTGGCAGGACAAAAAATACTGGCAGGAAGCCGCTCAGTTCTGGCGTGATTTGGCCCAGGCCCTGAAGGACGAACCGGGCATTGCGGCCTGGAACCTGGTCAATGAACCCGCGCCTGAAAAAAGAGGCAACATTAGCGAGCAGGCGTCGCCAGAGGCGTTAAAAACCTGGTATCAGCAGCAGCAAAGCACGGCGCGTAACCTTCCCGCTCTCTACAATCAGATTATTGCCGCCATCCGCGAGGTCGATGCCACCACACCGATAATGGTCGATGGAGGCTGGTACGCCTCCGCGCGTGGTTTTTCTGGCTGGCCGTCCGCGCTTGAGGATAAGCGGGTGCTCTACAGCTTCCACATGTACGAGCCCTATGATTTCACCAGCACGCCAAATGCACGCCGCAAAGTGCCGTTCGACTATCCCGGCATGGTCACGTTCGGGGGTAAAAAGGTGAAATGGGACGCTACGGCCATAGAGAGATGGATGAACGCGCCCTTTGACTGGGCGAAACAGCACGGTATTCCGGCCAACCGGGTTGTCGCGGGAGAGTTTGGCTGCGTTCGCACGCTGCAGGGCTGCAGGCAGTGGCTTAATGATGTCCTGACCGTCCTCGACAAACATCATGCACACTGGGCATTTTATGCCTTTCGTGAAGATGCCTGGGACGCCATGGACTATGAGCTGGGGAAAAAACCGGTGCCGTGGGCCTACTGGAAAGCCATTGAGGATAACGCACCTGATACGCTCAAGCGCCATTCCACCGAGGAATTTGAACCGATTGCTACGCGGCTAAAACAAGGCCTTTGATCCGGCAGGCTGGCCTCTTGTTCTGTAGCCTCTCCTGGAGAGGCTACTGTTAACATACATAAATCGTTGCAAAACGAATGCTCCGAAAATAGTGATCTACCGCACATATTCCTCCCCCTCTACCGAAGCGAATGTCTACGCTTATAAGACGCCCGGATAAACCTGTCTTTTGAACACACAACCGGAGGTCCCTATCACCATGTTCAACCAGAAACTACAGGCTACCGAGAACATCGAATTCGAGATTGCAGAAGAGCTGCGCTACGAGACCGATCCCTGCGAGTTGAAACTGGATGAAATGATTGAGGCGGAGCCGGAACCCGAAATGATCGAGGGGCTACCCGCCTCCGATGCGTTGACGCCCGCAGACCGCTATCTTGAACTGTTCGAGCATGTGCAGTCGACGCGGCTGTTTGCGGACAGCAAAACCTTCCCCGACTGCGCGCCGAAAATGGATCCGTTGGATATCCTGATCCGCTACCGCAAGGTCAGACGCCACCGGGACTTCGACCTGCGCCAGTTTGTGGAGAACCACTTCTGGATGCCGGAAACGTTCGGCACCGAGTATGTCTCCGACCCGGGCCTCTCCCTGAAGGAGCACATTGATAACCTGTGGCCGGTGCTGACGCGCGAGCCGCAGGATCATATTCCCTGGTCTTCCCTGCTGGCGCTGCCGCAGGCCTATATCGTTCCCGGCGGACGATTCAGCGAGACCTACTACTGGGATTCCTATTTCTCCATGCTGGGGCTGGCGGAGAGCGGTCGTAACGACCTGCTGAAGTGCATGGCGGACAACTTCGCCTGGCTGATTGAACGCTACGGGCATATCCCCAACGGCAACCGTACCTATTATCTCAGCCGCTCCCAGCCGCCGGTCTTTGCGCTGATGGTAGAGCTGTTTGAGGAGGACGGCGTGCGCGGTGCAAAACGCTATCTGGATCACCTCAAAATGGAGTACGCCTTCTGGATGGACGGCGCGGAGTCGCTGCTGCTTAACCAGGCCTACCGCAGCGCCGTGCGCATGCCGGACGGTTCATTGCTCAACCGCTACTGGGATGACCGTGATACCCCGCGCGACGAATCGTGGATTGAGGACGTGGAAACCGCGCGCCACTCGGGGCGACCGCCAAACGAGGTCTATCGCGACCTGCGGGCAGGGGCTGCGTCCGGCTGGGACTATTCGTCCCGCTGGCTGCGCGATCCGTCGCGGCTCGCCAGCATCCGCACGACGCAGTTTATCCCCATCGACCTGAACGCCTTCCTGTTCAAGCTGGAAAGCGCCATTGCCAACATCTCGGCGTCGAAAGGGGACAAAGAGACGGCCGACCTGTTCCGCCAGAAAGCCAGCGATCGTCGCGAGGCGGTGAACCGCTATCTGTGGGACGAGGAGAGCGGCTGTTACCGCGACTACGACTGGCGACGTGAAGAGCTGGCACTGTTTTCTGCCGCCAGCATCGTGCCGCTGTATGTCGGCATGGCGACCCATGAGCAGGCTGAGCGCCTGTCGGATGCGGTCAAGGCGCGACTGCTCACGCCGGGCGGGATTCTGGCGACCGAGTATGAAACCGGCGAGCAGTGGGATAAACCCAACGGCTGGGCGCCGCTGCAGTGGATGGCGATTCAGGGGTTCAAGCAGTATGGCAACGACTCGCTGGGGGATGAGATCGCCTGGAGCTGGCTGCATACGGTGAACCATTTTTATCAGACGCACCATAAGCTAATCGAGAAGTACCACATCGCCAGCAGCACGCCGCGCGAAGGTGGCGGGGGTGAGTATCCGCTGCAGGACGGTTTTGGCTGGACAAACGGCGTGGTGCGGCGGCTGATTGGGTTGTATGGGGAGCCTTAAGTGGGGTGCGGTCTGATGCCCTCACCCCGGCCCTCTCCCACAGGGAGAGGGAGGAGAGATCAGCGAATCACCTCATAAATGGCGCTCTGAATAGACTGCCATTTTTTGGTGGTGGCATCCGGCTGTGACTTCGCACGGCGTGTGGCCATGTCGAGATCGTGCTGCTGGCGTTTCACCACCGCAGGCACGGTGCAGAAAGCTTTGAGGTACTCTTTACGTACCGAGGTCAGAGACTCGCCGTTCGACATTGCGTGGCTGAGCGTGTTGATGAAGCGCCGACACGGCTTCTCCTCCACCATGTTTTGCCGGTAGCGTAACATCAGCTCCAGCACGTCGTCATAGCCTGCCGACATCGCCTCTTCGGTCCAGGACAGCTTCCAGTCCATACCGCCCTGCAAAAAGAGCTGGGTCACGCGGGTATCGTTGCGATTAATAGCCGAGCGGAAATTATTCTCGTCCCAGGTCACTCCCATGCGCGTGAGCGTTTCGCGCGAGGAAGGCGTTTCACGCATTTCCTGTGGTGGTGCCGCTTCAGCCGCGCTGACGGCCGCAGGCTGCGGTTTACTGCTGGTCACCAGCCAGAATCCCCCGGCCACGATGGCAATCACCATAACGCCAACTGCCCCCCATAACGCACCGGAAATGAGCTGCTCGCGTTGTTCGGGGGTGCGCGGCGCGCGCTGGGTCGGCTTTTCAATGGTGTCGCGGACTTCAAACAGATCCCCGCCGGTGACCCGATCCATTTTCTGCGCCTTTTCCCAGAAGGTATGCAGTTCGCTGGCATCTACCGCCATGAATCCCGCCGGATTGACGCGCGTTCTCCCCTCTTCAAACGCGCGTTGAACGGGCCGCGCGATCTGCGCGTAGTAGTTATCCAGCAGCTGAATTTGCGCCGAGCTCAACGTTTTCTGAACGGTGATGTTGTTGCGAATTTGCCGAATGTCATCGAGGAAGGTTTGCAGCGTTTTACGCGGTTCAACCAGCAGCGTCAGCATGGACGGATCGCTGAACAGCGAAGCGTAATAGCGGCTGAACTCCTTTTTATCCACCAGCATCTGAGCCAGCTCGCTGAACATCATGCCGCTCAGCACATCGTTGATCTCGCCCAGCTTCAGCCAGCGCCGTACGCGATCGGCGTTAAACAAAGTCTTGAGATGGTTGTTCAGCTTGACCTGATCGGGCCAGGCCTGCTGGATGAGCCCTTTTATCATCAGCTCTATCGCCCGCACCTGCTTGTGCGCCTGCTGCTGCTGGAGTTCGCTGCCCGGAGACAGCTCTGTGCTGTAGGTCAACAGCGGCTGCTGCAGGCGAAGGTGCTCCAGCGCGGTGACAAAGCGCATCGCCGCAATCAGCTGGTTTTCACTGACATCCTGTCCGCTTTCATACTGCGGCACGCGCTGCTGCAGCAGGCGCAGCTGGAGCGTAAATTCCGACATCTCGGCATCATTCAGGTTGAGTTTTTTCGCCACGGCTCCCCAGCCGCCCAGGGCTAATCGCGCGCTGTCCAGTTGTTCCAGAAACCAGCGTGGATCTTTGCCCTCAGATGCATGTACATTCAGAAGAAGCAAAATTTCCACCGACGCATGGCGAATGACCGCCAGACAGTGTTCGAACTGTTCGCGAATATGATGTGATGTGCTGAGAGTCATTGTTTTCCTTAAGCGACAACGAAGACATCCGGAATGGGCACGAGACGGCCTTTTTTCTTTTTATTTATACGCGGTTAACCATACCTGACTTTCTGTTGAAATAAAGTGACAACCCTAAAATCATTTAAAAAGTGTCAGGAGAATCTGAATGCCCGTTTTAATTACCCCTCGCCTGAACTGCTCACCTTTGCAGGAAGAAGACTGGCCCTTTTTTCTGGCGTTACAGCAACATCCCGACGTCATGCGCTTTGTGGCGGAAGACCGCCCCGTCGCAGTTATTCGCGAGGCGTTCGATGCCCGTCTGACGCCCTGGACGCCAGGCAGCGCGCACTGGCTGTGCCTCGTCGTGCGTGACGCCGCCTCCCGGGCCCCGCTGGGCGTCACCGGGTATATTCATCGGGAGGCGGATTGCGCCGAAGTGGGTTTCCTTTTCGCCCCCGAGGCGCAGGGAAAAGGCTACGGCTTCGAATCCCTGCAAGCGCTTTGCCGCTATGCCTTTGAAGAAGGCGATATACGCCGACTTACCGCCACCGTCACGGCGGGCAATATCGCCTCACGACGCGTGCTGGAAAAAGTCCGCTTTCGCCTGGAGGGCGAATTACGCGAGAGCTATTTCCTTGCGGGGCATTGGTATAATGACTGGTTATTTGGTTTATTGCGGCATGAATATCTGAATAACAAGGCGTGATCAACAGCCATTTGGCGGATATTTCTCGTAAGCCGTTTCCTCTACAGTGTCGCCATTAAGAGGAAACGAATATGAAAGAGCATGGGCTGAAAATATCATCTGCCGCCATCGCGTTAATAAAAAAACATCAGGGTCTTTCTCTGGAAAAATATCGTGACGAAAACGGATTATGGGTTATCGGCTATGGCCACGTTATCCGTGACCAGGAACATTTTCACGGTCCTGTCACACCGCTGGAGGCAGACCATTTGCTGCATGAAGATATACGGCTGTGTGA
The DNA here is from genome assembly GCF_048684805.1 of Enterobacter sp. BNK-22. NCBI lineage: Bacteria > Pseudomonadati > Pseudomonadota > Gammaproteobacteria > Enterobacterales > Enterobacteriaceae > Enterobacter > Enterobacter sp. BNK-22. Next base: position 3,825,919 of record NZ_JBLQTT010000001.1, on the reverse strand, counting down.
GACGCTGCTGCGGGAAAATCTGACACGTCCATTAACCCAACAGCAGCATGATGCGCTGGTCATGATGATATTCAGTTTCGGAGAGATAACGTCGCTCCCCGACGCGCTTATTCAGGCCGTCGCCCGGGTATAGTACATGGCTGCCTGCGTTCTGTTTTTCACGTCCAGCCGCCGGAAAAGTGCCTCAAGGTGCGCTTTTACCGTGGCCGCACTGATGTTGAGATTGCGGCCAATCTCTTTATTTGACTCCCCCGCCGCCAGCAGTTTCAACACTTCGCGCTGGCGCTCGCTTAAGGATAATAACGCCTGAGGCGACGTCGGCTCTCGGACCCACTCTCCGGGAAAGCAGACCATCCCTCGGGCTACCGAATCCAGCACGGCGGAAAACCGTTCGGGACTGGCATTGCGGGGAATAATGGCCATGACGTTTCGCTGTCGCAGTTGCTCCACCCATCTGGCCTCTTTTTTCGCCAAAACCAGAATCACGCGTATCGCCGGAAAGCGATGCACGATCGCTTCCAGCAAAGCGCTCCCTTCGTCCTGAATTAAATTCCCATCAATCATGACGATAGCTGACGGCGAAGCAGAAGCCTGAGCCCATAAATCTTGTGCCTGACAGGTCCCTGTTATAGTTATTTCCGGGATTAGCGCCTGAAGACTGTGTATCGCTCCGTGAATAAAGAGTGACTGCCTGTCAAACATGATTACTCGCATCGTTTTTTCCCCTCTGAGAATAGCGAAGGGGGATTCTACAGAGGCGCTATTTAAGAAAAAACTCAACGAATGGAGCCGTTACAAATCCCCCGTGTTCTTTATATCTGTCAGTATCTGGACACATTCGCCTTAAGGATTTCCTTAAGCGCAGATATCACAGGAACATGCCGCCTGAGACTTCAATACGTTGCGCAGTCATCCAGCCCAGTTTGTCGCTGAGCAGTGCCGCAATGGCATCGCCAATATCGTCCGGCAGCCCCACCCGTCCCAGCGCCGTCTGGGATGCCAGCATCTGGTTCAGCTCTGCGTTGTCGCGCACGCGTCCGCCGCCAAAGTCGGTTTCGATCGCGCCAGGCGCAATGATATTGACGGAAATACCGCGCGCCCCCAGCTCTTTCGCCTGATAACGCGTCAGCACTTCCATCGCCCCCTTCATCGCCGCGTAGGTTCCCGAGCCCGGCTGGGTAAAACGGGCCAGTCCGCTGGAGACGTTAAGGATCCGTCCGCCGTCGTTAAGCAACGGCAGCAGGCGCTGGGTGAGGAAGAAAGGTCCTTTGAAATGAATGTTCAGCGCCTCATCAAACTGGGCTTCCGTCGTGTCGGTGTAGGGCGCATATAAACCCGTTCCGGCATTGTTCAATAAATAGTCAAAGGTTTCACGCTGCCAGACGGTTCGGAGGGTTTCCTGAAGCTGTTGGGCAAAATGATCAAAACTTGTGACTTCTCCGACGTTAAGCTGTATTGCCGCCGCGTTAACCCCTTTTTGCTGAATTTCATTCACAACCGCCAGCGCTTCCTGCTGGCTACGGTTGTAGGTCAGCACAATTCCCGTGCCGTCTGCCGCCAGCTTTAAGGCCGCGTTTTTACCCAAACCACGGCTACCACCCGTCACTAATGCGATACGTTCAGTCATCATAAACCTCGTTTTGGCTGTTATGGAGATTGAGTAAGAGCTTATTAGGTGATAGAAGATCAATAAAGGTGGGTTAAAACGCTTCACTGTTTCATCGGAAACAACAATGAGCTTCATCTATGGATAAAATTCACGCAATGCAGCTGTTTGTCCGCGTCGCGGAACTGGAGAGTTTTTCCCGCGCGGCAGAAACTTTAACGCTGCCAAAAGGCAGCGTGTCACGGCAAATTCAGGCCCTGGAAAACCGGCTTGGCACCCAGCTATTGCACCGCACCACGCGTCGCGTCAGCCTGACGCAGGACGGCATGGTCTATTACGAACGGGCAAAAGATCTGCTGGCAAACCTTGATGAACTCGACGGGATGTTTCAGCACGATCCCTCCAGCATCAGCGGACGGCTTCGCGTGGATATGCCCGTCGCCGTTGCTCGAAATTTAGTCATCCCCAAACTCCCTGCGTTTCTGCAGCATTATCCGGGCATTGAGCTGGAACTCAGCAGCAGCGATCGTCTGGTGGATGTGATCCGCGAAGGGTTTGATTGCGTGGTACGCGTCGGCACGCTGAAAGATTCAGGGCTTATCGCCCGACCGTTGGGCAAGCTGTCGGTGATTAACTGCGCCAGTCCGGACTATCTGGCGCGGTTTGGCTACCCGGACACGCTGGACGATTTAGGCTCGCACGCCGTCATTCACTACACCGCTATGCTGGGAACTCGCCCGCAGGGCTTTGAGTTTTATAACGGCAGTGCGACGCAGTGGATAAAAACGGGCGGGGTATTGACCGTTAACAGCACCGAAACCTACCAGGCGGCCTGCCTCGCCGGGCTGGGCATCATTCAGGTTCCACGGGTTGGGGTACGAGATTTGCTGCGCGCGAAGAAGCTGGTTGAGATCCTCCCGCAATACCGGGCCGAACCGATGCCTGTTTCCCTGATTTATCCCCACCGGCGCAACCTCTCCCGCCGGGTACATCTGTTCATGGAGTGGCTGACCGAACTCACAAAAGCTTACGTGGACTAGTCGCAAGCTATAATTCAATAACATCCAGCCAAACGAAAAGGAAAAGTCGCGTGACGCCGGAAAACAACCCGCAACGACCCACCCAACATTTAGAGTATGAGCCCGTCAAAAAGATGGAAACCGGGCCTGAAGAGGCCAGGTCCCCTGGTACCGCCAGCAAAGCGCTGGGGACCGTCACCGGCATTGTCGCCAGAATTCAGCAGTTTCCCATGATTGCGCATCTGATACGCGCGACCGAACGCTTTAATGACCGCATGGGAAACCAGTTTGGTGCCGCCATCACCTATTTTTCCTTCCTGTCGATGATCCCGATCCTGATGGTGTCGTTTGCGGCGGCCGGTTTTGTGCTCGCCTCGCACCCGACGCTGCTGCAGGATATCTTTAATAAGATCCTGAATAACGTCAGTGACCCAACCCTTGCCAGCACGCTCAAAAGCACCATCAATACCGCCGTGCAGCAGCGTACCACCGTCGGTATCGTCGGCTTACTGATTGCCCTTTACTCCGGCGTTAACTGGATGGGCAACCTGCGCGAGGCCATTCGCGCCCAGTCGCGCGACGTCTGGGAGCGTAAGCCGCAGGACCAGGAGAAAATCTGGGTTAAGTATCTCCGTGATTTTGTTTCGCTGATTGGCCTGCTCGTCGCGCTCATCGTGACGCTTTCCATTACCTCCGTGGCGGGCTCCGCGCAGCAGATGATCATCTCCGCGCTCTATCTTGATTACATCGAATGGCTGAAGCCCGCCTGGCGCAGCATTGGGCTGGCGATTTCTATCTTTGCCAACTACCTGCTGTTCTTCTGGATCTTCTGGCGCTTGCCCCGTCATCGTCCGCGCAAGAAGGCGCTGATCCGCGGCACGTTGATTGCAGCGATCGGCTTTGAGGTGATCAAAATCGTGATGACGTACACCCTGCCGTCACTGGTGAAATCCCCTTCCGGCGCGGCGTTCGGCTCGGTGCTGGGGTTAATGGCGTTCTTCTATTTCTTCGCACGTTTAACCCTGTTCTGCGCAGCATGGATTGCCACTGCCGAGTACAAAGACGACCCGAGAATGCCGGGTAAAACACACCGGTAACGCCACTCCCGGGCTGAAATTTCAGCCCGATTCATCATTTCAGCATATAAATCCAGTCCTTAACTTTTATTTAACCGAAAACCAGTTTTATTGACTGATATTTAAAATCTGTGAAGCATTTCATAGACGTGTTTTGGCTGGCCTGAAAATTATCCGCTTTTTGTTGCTTTTATCACCAGGTCGCGGCTTTGTTACAGATTGAAATGTCGCTTTTGCTGTGCGTAATATGGCCTTTCGTTCGACAAAAATAAGAAAATATTATGCAAGCAACCGCCACCACACTCGACTCAGAAACGGAAAACGTTCCGGTAAATTCGCGCAATAAAGTTGTCGTCGCCTCGCTGATTGGCACCGCCATCGAGTTCTTCGACTTTTATATTTACGCCACCGCGGCGGTCATCGTCTTCCCGCACATTTTCTTCCCGCAGGGCGATCCGACGGCGGCCACGCTGCAGTCCCTGGCGACCTTTGCTATCGCGTTTGTTGCGCGTCCGATTGGCTCCGCGCTGTTTGGACACTTTGGCGATCGCATTGGGCGTAAAGTGACGCTGGTGGCCTCGCTGCTGACGATGGGGATCTCCACCGTGGCCATCGGCCTGCTGCCGACGTATGAGACCATCGGCATTCTGGCGCCGGTCCTGCTGGCGCTGGCGCGTTTTGGTCAGGGTCTGGGCCTGGGTGGTGAATGGGGTGGCGCGGCGCTGCTGGCCACCGAGAACGCCCCGGCGCGCAAGCGCGCGCTGTACGGTTCTTTCCCGCAGCTTGGCGCACCGATTGGCTTCTTCTTTGCCAACGGGACGTTCCTGCTGCTCTCCTGGCTGCTGACGGATGAACAGTTCATGAGCTGGGGCTGGCGTATCCCGTTTGTCTTCTCAGCCGTGCTGGTGCTGATTGGCCTGTACGTGCGTGTTTCTCTGCATGAGACCCCGGTTTTCGCGAAAGTGGCCGCGGCGAACAAGCAGGTGAAAGTGCCGCTGGGCACGCTGCTGACCAAACACGTGCGCGTGACCGTGCTGGGCACGTTTATCATGCTCGCCACCTACACGCTGTTCTACATCATGACCGTTTACTCCATGACCTTCAGTACCGCCGCCGCGCCGGTTGGGCTTGGTCTGCCGCGTAACGAAGTGTTGTGGATGCTGATGATGGCGGTGATCGGGTTTGGCGTGATGGTTCCGATTGCGGGGCTGCTGGCGGATAAGTTTGGTCGTCGCGCGAGCATGATTACCATCACCACGCTGATCATTCTTTTTGCTCTGTTCGTCTTCCCGCCGCTGCTGGGTTCAGGCAGCCCGGCGCTGGTGATGGCCTATCTGCTGATTGGCCTGAGCCTGATGGGGCTGACCTTCGGCCCGATGGGTGCGCTGCTGCCAGAGCTGTTCCCGACTGAAGTGCGTTATACCGGCGCGTCGTTCTCGTATAACGTCTCGTCTATTCTGGGCGCCTCCGTTGCGCCGTATATCGCCACCTGGCTGCAGGCAAACTATGGTCTGTTCTATGTGGGCGTCTATCTGGCGGCCATGGCGGCGCTGACGCTGATTGCGCTGCTGCTGACGCACGAGACGAAGCACCAGGCTCTGTAAGCTAATGCCGGGTGGCGGCTACGCCTTACCCGGCCTACGATTCAAATGTAGGCCGGGTAAGCGCAGCGCCACCCGGCAAAAACAGGCCGCACCTTACTTCTTCATCTGTGACAAAATGGTCCGGCACTGATTCGCCTCGCCCTCTGACGGCGATATCAACGCCAGCAGCGCTGCGGCTGGGGTAACCAGCGTCGCAAGCGCCGCAGCCACCGCGCCACGCGCAATCAGCGGTCCGGGCTTCACGCCCGCCTGCGGATTTTTGAAGGTCCCTCGCACGTACAGCGGCGAGCGCAGCGTGATAATACGGATCCCCTTACTCTCCGGGTCAATCGTCAGATCAAGCTGCTCGGAGGCCATGCTGGCGGTTCCGGTCACGTTAATCACCGCGTTTTCCGTGTCGAAGGCAAAAATCTGCGGACGCGCCACGCCGTTCACCAGATCCAGATTGGCCGCCGCACAGTTCACCCGTACCTCATCATCGCCGAAGATTTGCCCGATGATGTAGTTCCCGACGTTCAGCCCCAGGATCTCCATCAGGTTGCGGCTCACCAGCCCGTCGTTCATCAGCAGCTTCAGGTTGCCATTACCGCTGCCCAGCAGCGCCGCCACGGAGTTACCCACGCCGCGAATGTCGGCATCGCCGTTCATCTCGCCGAGGGTTTTCTGCATCAGCTCGACGTTCGGCATCAGCGCTTTCAGCTTAAGCCTGCGCGCCTGAATCTCCGCCCGGCCCTGCATCGGCTTTTTATCGCCTTCAAGGTGAATGTTTGAGGAAATCGTCCCGCCTGCCATGCCAAACTTCAGCGGCTGCAGGCGCAGGTCGGCGTTTTTGAGGATGATATGCGTCGAGAGATCGCTCAACGGCAACGTGCTGCCATGCTCAATTTTACGCCCTTTGAAGCGGACGTCCGCATCCATCACGTTCCACTTATCGGTTTCAAAGCGATCGTAAGGCAGCACTTTTCCCGCAGGCTGAATGTCCTTTTTCACCTCTTTTGATTTTGTGCCTTTACCGGAATCCACGCCGATCAGCGGGCCGAGATCGGCCAGACGCAGCTGTCGGGACTCAACGTCCCCTTCCAGCTTCGGCCTCGGTTTTCCGGTGGTGTAGGTCAGCGAGCCGTGGATATCGCTGTCGCCGATGCGGCCGTTAAAATCACGGTAGTCAAAAACAGACGCTTTTTCGGTATCGATTTTGGCGACCAGATGCCCGTCTGTTTCGAACGGCGGCGTATCCGGCAGCAGCACGCCGGTCAGCTCATACAGCTCTCCCAGCGAATCACCGGCAAATTTAAGCTGAAGATCGACGCCGCCCATGTTCATCGGGTCGTTGACCGTCCCCACAAACGCCACGCGGGTGTTACCGGAGCGGAAGTCCGCCTGCACCGGGAACGGCGTGCCTTCGCTCCGGAGCGCCAGCATGCCGCCTATTTTCCCTTTACCGCTGAGCGGCTGATCGTTGTAGCGTCCTTTTGCCGTCAGGCCGAAGACATAGTCGCCCACGCTTGCCGTGTCACCTTTGGCTTTCGTCCCCGTGACCTCGCTAAACGGCAGCGGCTTGCCCAGCGGATCGACCAGGATCTCCACGTCGGCCTTGCTGACTTTGTCGTCGATGGCGATCCGCCCGCGATCGAAGAGAATATTGTCGAGACGGAATGACCAGGAAGAAGGCTGGGCGTTCGGATCCTTTTCGCCGTCGCTGGCAAGGTTAAAGGTCCAGTTGTTATTTTTTTCTGAGAGGCGGATCAGGCGCGCGTCGGGCTGTTGAAGTTTGATCCACGGCAAATAAACAGTTTTGGTGAACAGCGCGAGCGGGGCCAGCGTGGCCTCAACGCGCGGCAGGTGGATCATGGTGACCGCCGGGATATCCGGCGGGTTGCCGAGAATGATGTCGTCGGCGTGGACGTGTGGCCACGGGATCCAGCTTCGCCAGCCGGGCTCCTCTTTCTGACGCTCCCACACGACCCCTAAATCACCGCGTATGGCGAAGGGGCGGTTCAGTTCGGTTGAGACTTTCTGGTTGATGGTCGGCTTAAGACGGTTCCAGTCAAACGTCGCGATAATGATGGCGACGACCACGATCAACAACAAGAAAATCCCTGCTGTCCAGGAGATTACCCTGGTTGTTCTTGTCATTTTTATCCCCTTTCCTGATGACCTGTCCTGTAAAACTATAGTCCAGACAAAGGGAAGCGGGCTTATCAGAGGGTAGTTATCACGCTATCGAGGCGATCCATGGGTACCGGACGGGAGAGGAAATAGCCTTGCGCCGCCGCGGCAGGCGAGCTTTGCACATCACGCCACTCTTCCAGCGTTTCCACACCTTCAACAATCACGCCCTGGCAATAGCGGTTCATCAGCTGCAATAGCAGCGTAAACAGGTTCCGCCCTTCCGGGGTCTGACGCAGCATAATGAACAGATCGCGGGCCACTTTAATGTAGTCGTAACGCACTTCACTCAGGGCCGAAAAGTTCGCCATGCCGGTGCCAAAGTCATCCAGCCACAGCGGGCCGTATTCGCATATGGAGGCAAACGAGGAGTCCTGCGGCAGGCGGACATGCTCCACCAGCTCAAAACGCACCCACGGCAGGGTGGCAATCAGCTCCTGCAATTTCGCGTTCTGACGCAGCGCCAGCAGAGTGGGACCATCAACATTCACGGAGGCGAGGATATCGTGCTGTTCGAAAAAGGGCTGCTTCGTTGCCAGCATATGGAGCTGCTCTTCCAGCACGTCCAGACGCTGGCGAACGGCAACTTCGGCAAAATAGCGATCCGGTGCGATGCGCTGGGTAGGGTTTGAGGGGTGCGTTACGACGGTCAAAATTTCAATGGCCATCAGTCGACCGTCTGTTCGGTATATCGGCTGATAAGTGTACGCACGCTCACATTGCAGCCAGTAGCGATGCTCCTGCAAGTTCTCAATACTTGCCTCAGGCGTGGTGCTCAGCCGCTGGATAACCTGCTCTGACTTCATTTCAGATGTCCTGTTGTTGGGATGGCCTTTCTGGACTCGTCACAGGATTATCGGCGCGACAATTGAGAACTTTATGTTCAATTCACCGGGAAAATGAAATTAAGATGACAGAAATGCGCAGGAACACGCGTTGGCTCAAATAAAATAATGGAACGTTGTTTTAATATAGTTGACCGGTTAATTCACTCAGCGCACACTGCTGTTAATTCTTCTGTTCAGGTTCACGATTATGTCTAAAAAAATTGCCGTGATTGGCGAATGCATGATTGAGCTGTCACAAAAAGGCGCGGAAGTGAGCCGCGGATTTGGTGGCGATACGTTAAACACGTCGGTGTATATTGCCCGTCAGGTTGCGCCTGAGGCGCTCACCGTGAACTATGTTACCGCTCTGGGCACGGACAGCTTCAGCCAGCAAATGCTGGAGGCCTGGCAGAGTGAACAGGTTGAAACGTCGCTGATTCAGCGTATGGAAAACCGCCTGCCGGGGCTTTATTACATCGAAACCGACAGCACTGGCGAACGCACGTTTTATTACTGGCGTAACGAAGCCGCGGCCAAATTCTGGCTGGAGAGCGAGGCCGCCGCGGCCATCTGCCAGGAGCTGGCGACCTTCGACTATCTCTATCTGAGCGGGATCAGCCTGGCTATCCTCAGCCCGGCCAGCCGTGAAAAGCTGCTCTCGCTGCTGCGCGCGTGTCGTGCCAACGGCGGTAAGGTTATTTTCGATAACAACTACCGCCCGCGCCTGTGGTCCAGCCGTGAAGAGACGCAGCAGGTCTATCAGCAGATGCTGCAATGCACCGACATCGCCTTCCTGACGCTCGACGATGAAGACGCCCTGTGGGGTGAGAAACCGGCAGAAGACGTGATTGCACGTACGCAGGCGGCTGGCGTGCGTGAAGTGGTGATTAAGCGCGGTGCGGATTCATGCCTGGTCGCGATTGCGGGTGAAGCAGTGGTTGAGGTCCCGGCGGTGAAGCTTGCCAAAGAGAAAGTGATTGATACCACGGCGGCGGGTGATTCATTCAGCGCGGGCTATCTGGCGGTACGCCTGACGGGTGGAACACCGGAAGCCGCGGCACAGCGTGGGCACCTGACGGCCAGCACCGTCATTCAGTATCGCGGGGCGATTATTCCGCGCGAAGCGATGCCTGTTTAAGCCCTCACCTTTACCCTCTCCCACAGGGAGAGGGAATGTCTACCCATTACTGCCCTTGCGGGATATCCGTCGCGTCCTGATGTAAATCATCAGCCGTCGCGGACTGCGTCGGCTGCGGCGCGGTGGCCATGATGGAATCCCAGGTCGTCTGAAGTTCCTTCATGTCATACTCCGGCTCGCCCTTCGGTTGCAGGAGAATCAACGCCATCTCCTGCGACAGCTGCTGGCGGAGCTCCTGGTTGAGCATATCGACGGTCAGACCGCTCAGGAAGTCCTGACGAAGCTTCTGGTACTGTTCCGGCGCAATGTCCACCACCTGGTTCTGCAGGGAGCGAATACGCTGGCTGATCAGAATGTCGGTATCGGCGCGCGCGTAGGTCGCGAACAGCTTCTGCAGCTCGAGTTTTTTCTGCGCCACAAGCGCGTTGAACTCCTCTTCAGAGAGCCCCTCTTTACGCACTTTTGCCAGCTCTTTCGCCACGACGCCCAGATTGGCATTCAGCTTATCGCCCGGTGATTCAACGTTAATGGCGCATTGCGCACGCTGGAACAGCACGCGGCAGTCAAAGCCAAGGCCGATATTCTTCACGTTGTTCTTACTGAGCGTCTGCTGAACGTGCCAGAACAGCGCTTCACGCGCCAGGTCGGCACGCCAGTAGCGCAACAGCGCCGCGGACTCACGGATGGGCTGCCAGGCGTTATCCCACATCACGGAGAGTCGGTCCTGACGCACGGTGTCCGTCATAATGCTGACAGGCTCTGCGCGCAGCGGGGAGAGTGTTGGAACAGGGGCAGGCGATTCACGCTTGCCTTTCAGATCGCCAAACGCTTTGTTGATCTGCTCTACCACCGCGCGGCTGTCCACGTTACCCACCACGATCAGCGTCATCGCGTCCGGGGTGTACCATTTCTGATAGAACGTTTTCACCTGCTCAGCATCCACCGGCTGTTTCAGCGGTTCGGCCGGGTCATGCCCCAGTAACGTCGAGCCTTTCAGGCGGTAACGCCACCAGCCCTCTTTGGTATCTCCAGGCCAGGTCGCCACCATGTCGCTGTTGCTCAACGCATAGTTGACGGTATCCGGCGTAATCGCCAGATTGCCAGAGGCATCGGAGAGATACGTCAGGGCTTCTTTAAGCAGATCGTTGCGGTTATTAGGCAGGCTCAGGTTAAACATGGTGTAGTCATACGAGACCACCGCCGGCGGGAGTGGGCGTTTTGGATCGATGGCCTGTTGCCAGAGCGAACGCACCTGAACCGCTTGCAGGCTGCCGCTCTGAGTGAGCGCCAGCCGGGGAATAAAGTGGCTGAAACCGGTTTGCTGGGTGCTTTCCGTGAGGGAACCGGTATTAACAGACAGACGGATTTCAATACGGTCACTGGGACGTTGCGGCGTGGCTAACACCTGCCACTGAAAACCGTTCGCTAATGTCCCTTGTTGCCAGGCCGGGTCTGGCTGGAGCGCATCTGCCTGCACATAACTGGCTGCTGCCATCATCAGCAAACCGCCGGTTAAGAGTCGAATTTTTGTGCCCTGCATGTGAACCCCTGATCAACATTCCTGGTTAAAAAAGAGTGCCTCGCGACGCGCTTCACTCTTAAAGATGACGATGAAAACACGTCGATTAGACCGCGCGTTCGGCAAAACGTCACGGTCCGAAGTGAAATATACCCAAAAAAAATCTTGTCGAATTATGACAGGTATGAACAGTTATTATGCGCAGGAGCCCGCATCCCCACAAGGGAATACGGGCATTTGTGACAAGATTAAGAGGATAAGCCAGGATTTTTGCTGTCAGTTGAACGATTATTCAGAGTATCGTCGAGCTTTTTGTGATCCAGCTCTTTCACCCATTTCGCCACCACCACCGTTGCCACGCCGTTACCCACCAGGTTGGTTAGCGCACGGGCCTCAGACATGAAGCGGTCAATCCCCAGAATCAACGCCAGACCCGCCACCGGCAGGTGACCCACAGCAGAAATGGTGGCGGCCAGCACGATAAAGCCGCTGCCCGTCACGCCTGCCGCGCCTTTAGAGGAGAGCAGGAGCACCACCAGCAGGGTAATCTGATGGAAAATATCCATATGGCTGTTGGTCGCCTGCGCGATAAACACCGCCGCCATCGTCAGGTATATCGAGGTGCCGTCCAGGTTGAAGGAGTAGCCCGTCGGGATCACCAGCCCGACCACCGATTTACGACACCCGAGTTTCTCCATCTTATCGAGCATGCGCGGCAGCGCCGATTCTGACGAGGAGGTTCCCAGAACAATCAGCAGCTCTTCGCGGATGTAACGGATAAATTTGAAGATGCTGAAACCGGTCGCACGGGCGATGGAGCCCAGCACCACCACCACGAAAAGAATACAGGTGATATAGAAGCAGATAATCAGCTGACCCAGCTGGACCAGCGTACCGACGCCATACTTACCGATGGTGAAGGCCATCGCACCGAAGGCACCGATGGGCGCCAGGCGCATGATCATATTGATGATGCCGAAGATGACCTGCGAGAAGCTTTCGATCACGTTAAAGATAAGCTGACCTTTGCTGCCCAGACGGTGCAGGGCAAAGCCAAACATCACGGCGAACAGCAGCACCTGGAGGATGTTTCCGCTGGCGAACGCGCCTATGACGCTGCCAGGAATGACGTCCAGCAGGAAGGCGACCACGCCCTGATCCTTCGCCTGCTCGGCATAGACCGCAACCGCTTTGGCATCCAGCGTCGCCGGATCGACGTTCATCCCCGCGCCTGGCTGCACCACGTTGACGATGATCAGACCGATAATCAGCGCAAGGGTACTGACCACTTCAAAATAGAGAAGCGCCACTGCACCGGTACGACCGACCGCCTTCATGCTTTCCATGCCAGCGATGCCCGTGACGACCGTACAGAAGATCACCGGCGCGATGACCATTTTAATGAGCTTAACGAACGCGTCGCCAAGCGGTTTCATTTGCGCGCCCAGTTCAGGGTAATAGTGACCCAGCAGAATACCGATGGCGATGGCTGTCAGGACCTGGAAATAAAGACTTTTGAAGAGTGAGGTTTTCATAAGGTGTCCTTGGGAAGAAAAACCACAGGCTTTGTAAGGTTATGGTTAACCTGCGGCTTTAAAATAACACCCACATAACAGGACAGAAATAAACTCAGTTCAAATTTGAAACACAAATGTTAAGAACTTTGAGCTGGCTCGCACAAGCCAGCAACAAAATTACGCTTTTGCGTGGTGATCGGTGCCAGAAAGGTATCGTTCTTCAAAGACATCCGAAGGGACTGCAGGGGCAAACAGGAAGCCTTGCCCGCTCTCCACGCCCGCCTCTGCCAGCCAGGCGCGTTGCGCGTCGGTTTCAATCCCCTCGGCAATAAGGTGCAGGTTGAGGCTACGCGCCATCTGGATAATCGCCTGCACCATGCTGCTGTCGCCCGGCAGTCCGTCGACAAACGCTTTGTCAATTTTGAGCACATCCACCGGAAGGGTCTTCATGTGCTGAAGCTGACGCAGCCCGGCGTACCCCATGCCAAAATCGTCCAGGGCAATGCGAATACCGGCATTACGCAGCGGCTTGAGAATCGCGACCGCCTCATTGGGATCGTCGATGCGTCGGCTCTCCGTCACTTCCAGGGTTAACGTATCAGGCTTGATGCGGTAACGATGGATCAGCTCCAGCATCTCTGAAACCATGGTCGGGTGCATAAGCTGCAGGGCAGACAGGTTGACCGACAGCGGCAGCGTCACGCCACGCTCCTGCCAGGCGGCAAGCTGACGGCAGCACTCCTCCAGCACCCAGTAGCCAACGGTAACCATCAGGCCACAGGACTCGATGCGCTCAATCAGCCCTTCCGGCAGTTCCCATGAGCCATCCGGCTGCTGCAGACGCAGCAGGGCCTCGGCACTTTTCACCTCTCCCGTCTGCAGGTCCACCTGCGGCTGCAGCCAGAGGGCAAACTGGCGGTTATCCAGCGCGGTCAGGATGTCGCTCTCTTCCGTCAGGCGCTGCTGCGCCTTTTCCATCTGCGCCGGGTCGAAGAACTGGATCTGGTTTTTGCCTTTGCGCCGGGCGGTAAAGGCCGCCGAGAAGGCGCGGCGATAAAGCTGTTCCGCGGTCAGATCGCCATAGAACATGGCAATCCCGATACTGGCGCTCGGGCGAAGCTGGATACCCTGAATCGGTAGCCGCTCATTAATGACAGTGAGTACTTGCTGACCTAACGTGATCGCATGCCAGGGTTCTTTTACGCCGTTGGCAATCACCACCAGGTCGTAGCCGCTGACCTGAGTCAGCACCATGCGCGGGGCAAGGACAGATTTGATCTTTTCCACCAGGGTGAGCAGCAGCATTTCGCGCTGGCTCTCCTGAAGCACCCCAGCCGTGTCCTGCAGGGTTTCGCAGGCAATGACCATCAGCGCGGTGGTTTGCTGGCGTTCAACGGTTTGCTCCAGCATCGCCATCAGGAAGGCTTTATTGGGGAGCTCCGATACCGGAAAACGGGTGGCGCTGCTGTTCAGTTCATCCTGCTGACGCTGGATGCGCTGCTGGTTGAGGTTATAGCTGCGCACCAGCATGCCGATCTCATCGTCATGATGCAGACGCGGCAGCTCAAGCTGGTGTCCCATCTGATCCTGCGGGGCGAGCGTGTTCAGCTCGCGGGCGATACGGCGCAGGGGATGGACAATCAGCCGGTTGATGCACCAGGTGAGCGCCACGCTGAGAATAAGCGTCATAAGTAAGCAAGTGGTCACCAACGTAACCACCCAACTCATGACGAATTTATACATGCGGTAGGAGTCAGCCTGTAACACCAGGTAGGCCAGCGGCTGAGGATTCGCAGGGCGTTCAAGCGAATAGACGGGAAGCGAAATTTGCACCGGCAGTTCAAACAGGCGCATCACCATCATCGGGACGGGACGTTCCGGGATAAAGCTCATCCGCAGCGCCTGAAACTGGTTGGGGAGCACGACGTCCGCCCGGCTCACAACACCAGCTGGCTGAATGCGTTTCAGTATGGTTTCCGCCTCGGGGATATCCCCTTTCAGGATGGAGGCAGACAACGGGCCGCGTACCGAGCGGGCGATGCTTTCTAATTGCGAAGCCGTGTTATAGCGATTCTGCTGTACGGAATGAAACAGCAAAATGACGCAGAAGAGCAGGACAAACAGCATGGTGACGGCAGAGACCATCGCCATCTGTTTGATTGTTAAGGAACGGCTGACACGCAAAATGACTCTCCACAAAACTCGAAGCGCAGGGCGCGCCAGGGTGTAAACCTGGCGCGCCTGAGTATACCCGATTGCCGCGCTATTAAGAGAGACTTACAAATGGATTAAGGAAAATCCGATTACCAGTCCGCGTAAGGGATAAGCGGCTGCGGCGGTAAGTCCATATCGCCCTGCCAGCCTGCAGCAGAGTAGCGCACATAGATCAGCGCGTGGCTTGGGGTATAGTCTTTCGCTTGCTGGATATCCACGCCCATGCCGACAAACCAGTTGGACGTGACCCGCCGCTCGATTATGGCCCGTGCGGTATAACCCGTACCGGAAGAACTGCTGCCGGTTTCCATCGCGCCCCGGTCGGTATAGCGGTCTGGCTCATCGGTCGGGATCAGATTCTGAATCGGGTAGCGCAACTCGTCTTTGGTTTTAGAGTGGGACCAGGAGACCGAGCCCCCCAGCTCCCAGGACCAGTTTTCCGTGCGCTTACGCCATGTCACCGGCAAGGCGAAGGAGACATACTCCTGCGGGCTGTAATAGCCGCCCTGGCCCAGGGTATAACCGCTCAGGTCTTTGTCGTAGTGCCAGAGCATGTTGGACACGCCGACCGTCAGGCGCTCGTTGTTTTTATTAATGAGCTTGTAGTAGTAACCCGTCATCCAGCGGACGCGCCAGTTATCCTCCACATTTTTACCCGTCAGCGTTTCCGCGTTCAGGCTTGACCAGACGCCGTTCGCTTCCCCTTTGTCATAGCTCATACTTACGCCGCCACCGGTGGCGCGTACACCGCCCCAGGTGGTGCCGGTATTGGTATCTTTTTGCCCGCCGAAGGCCAGCAGAGAGCTGGAGATTGGCCGACGATGGGCGTTAACGGTATAGCCGATGGGCCCCAAATCGCTGCTGTAGCTGATGCCGCCCACCACGTCGACGACGTCAAAGCCCATTGGCGTGGTGCCAATATCCATCGCCCAGGTTTTATTCTGCCAGCCGACGGCAACGCTCGCGCCATTGTCTGACTGATGGGTGTTCCCGCTACACGGCGTTTCGTAGCAGGTTCCCCATTTAGGATCGTAAGTCCCGTTCCTGGTATCAAATGACCCGGCATCCATATTGACCAGATCGCTTCTGAAGAACATGCGCCCATCAGAGAGCGGCGCATCCACCTGGAGCATGGTCGTATGTGCTTTCAGATCGGAATAACCGCCCGTACCGCTGGAGCCCCAGTAATCGTGCTGCAGCGTGACGTTAACATCCTGCTGACGGTACAACTCACCGGCATCACTGCGCACGCCGCGCTTCAGCCAGTCGTCTTTTTCATCGTTACGCGTCAGACGGGTGAAACTGTCGTTGTCAGCCGGACGCGTCGTGGTGATACCCGTCGATACCATCGCATCTTTGTAGGTTTCCAGCGCCTGCTGAGGCTGGCCGTTCTGCGCCTGGAAACGTGCGGCATCACGCAGCACCAGCGCGTTTTCCATAGAGCCAGGCTGCGATTTAGCCTGCGGAATAATTTTATTGAAGGTCTGCTCTGCGGCAGCGGCATCGCCCAGACCCGCCTGCGCCATCGCGATGCGGCGCTGCATATTGAGCGACAGCGGCTGGCCGTTTTGCGCGGCGGGCAGCTTCGCCAGCTCCGCGCGCGCGGCATCTTTGTTACCCTGCGCGCTGTAAATCTCGGTCAGGCCGAGGAGCGCGTCTTCATTCTGCGGCTCACGCTGCAGGACGGCGTTGTACGTCGTTTTCGCCGAGTCCAGATCGCCACGCTGCTGTGCCCAGTCCGCCAGCGTGAGGTCGATACGGGTGGAGGTCGGCTGCTGGCGAAGGAGATTCTCTGCGTCCTGCTCTTTGCCGCTGTCGCGCAGGCGGTTGGCGGTTTCCAGCACCTGGTTGCTTTGCAGGCGGTCGGCAAGCTCCTGAATATTGCCGTTCCACTGGCTGCGCGGTAGCGTCTCCAGATGCGCCAGCGCGGCCCGGTCCTGATCGTTTCCGGAAAGGTAGAGCCCGTTAGCATAAACCTGATCCGGGTCGGACGGTTTCTGGTGGGCAAGCTGACGCATCAGGGTGTCCGCCTGGCTGCGCTGACCCGCGCTGTAGAGATCGCGCGAAAGACGATAGGTTATCCACACGTCGCCGGGAGAGAGCGCCAGACGACGACGCTGAATGTCTGCTGCCTGCGCGTATTTCCCCTGGTTCTCAAGCTGTTCGGCCTGGGCGGAGAGCTGTTCGTTGGTCAGGCTACGTTCAATGTCGTCTATGCTACGGCGCTGGCTGGCGGAGAGAGACTGGATAAACTGCGAAGCCTTCTCCGGCGACTGCGCGCGGTAAATATTGGCCAGGCCGCGAACCGCATTGCTGTTGCCGCTGTCCATCCGCAGCGCCTGGCGATAGTAACGCTCCGCCGCGTCGTTATCTTTACGCGCCGCGGCGGCGTCGCCCAGCCCCAGCACGGCATAGCTGTCGGTATTGTCGGTATTGCGTGCCTGCTGATAGTAACGCTCTGCCTGCGCCGGGTTATTCGCCTTCAGCGCCGCATCACCCTGCTGGATCAGCAGCCAGTAGCGGTTAACCTTCAGAAGACTGTCCCATTTACCCCGATTATCGCTCTGGGGATCGAGGGCAATCGCCTTTTCAAACTGTGCCACCGCGCGGGCGCGGTCGCCCTTCTGGGAATACGCCTGTCCAAGGGCGCCCACCGCTTCACTGTCGGCATGGTTGGCGCTAACGGCTTTTTGCAGCTCCGCCACCGCCTTACTTCCCTGCCCGGCATCCACCGCCGCCAGCCCTTCGGCTTTCGCGCGGAACGCCGGATCGGCGAGCTGTTTTTGCTGCGCTTCAAGCTGGGCACGCGCCGCCGCGACGCTATCCCCGTCGCTGAATACGCTCAGGTATTTTTGCAGCGCGCTGACGCTGGCGCTGCTGGCAGGCTGGTCTTTGATTTGGTCATACCACATATCAGACGCCTGGCTGCGGCCATTGGTGGATTTGGCCATCTCCTGCAATACCGCAAAGGCTTCATCACGACGTCCGCTCTGGAACAGAAGCTGGGACAGCGTCGCCTGCAGCTGCGTATTTCCGGGACTGCTGCTGTTTATTTTCTTGAGCTGGTTAATGGCCGCGCCGCGGCGAGCAGGATCTTTTGCCACGACGTTCCAGTATTCCGTCGCCACGTCGCCACCCGGCGGGTTGCCGTCAAACAGCTTGTCATAGGCGGCAATCGCCTCCTGCGTGTGCCCCGTAGTGGCGAGCAGTCGCGCCTGCTGGAGCTGCTGGCGGCCATCCGGAGTAGAAAGCAGCATCGTGTTGCGTGATGACTGGTACGCACTCGAACCCGGCGCAATCCCTTTCAGACGATCCAGCTCTTTTTGCGCGCCGGCGTTATCGCCCTGACGCAGCAGGTAGCGAAAGCGTGCGGCAATCACGTCAGGGTTGTTCGGGTCAATCAGCTCAAGGCGATAGAGCGACTGACGAACCAAATCCTCACGCTGTGTCGATTCGCCCAGCCTCACCTGCTCCAGCAGCTGTTTTTGCTGCGGAGAGTTAGCGGCCTGGGCCCACGGCATAAGCGCCAGGCCAAGCGATAAACTGAGTAGATTTACTGTGAACTTGCGCATTCCTGGCCCCAATCCGGTATTAATTCACCTTTTGCGGTGAAGCGAAAACGATGCTGATCCCATCCTTGCCCAAAAAGCGTCAGCACGTAGCTGTAATAGGCATTGTTATCGGGAAAATGGTCCGCAACGCGCTGGCGCTGAATCGCCTGGGCATCACGTTGTTGTAAAAACGGCAGCATAGCGGCAGAGAACCCGACCGGGCCGTCGCCGGTGCGTTTCCCCGTCGCCACATCCACTTTCTCCGGCGGCACACCCCGTTTCATGGTCTTTACCGCCATCGGCTGGAAGCGCGTCAGCAGCCGGGCTTTCTGAGGATCGTTATCACTCATCATGCCCACCCAGAGATACACGCGGATGGCGTCGTAGCCGCCCATCAGCGCTTTCTCCTGCTGTAACCGCCAGCCTCTGTTTTTCTGATACTGCACCCAGTCCGGCGAAAAGCCTTTCGGCGCACTCTCCAGCAGCAGGCGCAGATTGGTTTCACGAAGCTGGGTCCACGGGGAGCCAAACCGCGTGAAATAAGCCGCTAGCTGCGGAGGAAGATAGCTGGGGTTAAAGCGCCAGGCGTGTTCATCGGCAAAGCCGACTTTGCCGGGAAGCAGCATTGCGCCAAGCCCCGGGACTTTCACCACCTCCTCGCTGACAATGCGTTTCAGCAGCGCTTTACCCGTGCGGGTATAGTCCGGATGCTTCCACAGCCGACCCGCTTCGAGCAGTGACCAGGCGATCCAGACATCGGCGTCAGAGGCGGAGTTGGTATCAATCACCGCCCACGTCTCTTTATCTTTCTGCCCCCATAACCAGGCTGGCAGATGGCCGTTGAGATCGCCGCTGGCAAGATTATCGCGCGTCCAGGTCAGCAGCTGGTCAAAGGCCTGGCGATCGTTCGCCGCCAGGGCAAAGAACAGGGCGTAGCTTTGCCCTTCCGAGGTCGTAATTTTGCGCGTGTCACTGGGGTCAATGACACGCCCGCCCTCGCTGATGTAGTCCTTTTTAAACTGCTCCCAGGCAGGCCAGGTACAGGCGGCGCGAAGAG
Organism: Enterobacter sp. BNK-22; assembly: GCF_048684805.1. Classification (NCBI taxonomy): domain Bacteria; kingdom Pseudomonadati; phylum Pseudomonadota; class Gammaproteobacteria; order Enterobacterales; family Enterobacteriaceae; genus Enterobacter; species Enterobacter sp. BNK-22. Next base: position 3,806,622 of record NZ_JBLQTT010000001.1, on the reverse strand, counting down.
GAAGCGCCGCCAGCATCACCGCTGCTAATACACACCAGCGAAAGGCTTTCATCACATCTTACTCATCCGGGTTCAGACGACGACGGCTGATGATTCGCAGCAGACGCCACAGCACCCATGCCAGCAGGACCACGCTAACCGCAGCCAGGATAGCGAGCAGAACCGGATGGTTAGCCAGCGCATACCACAGGCGTTCAAACCACGGCAGATGGCCTACGTAGTACACATCGCCCACGCGCAGGCTATTGACGCCGGACTCACGGATCACCGACACGGAACCAAACATCGCGGCACGTTTACCGCTGTCGTTCATGGCCGTATTGAGCAGTTCATACCCGCGCGGGCTGTCCGCAAGGAGAGCCACCACGCTTCGCTGTTCGTTGTAAGGTGACTGGAAGCCCACCACCGCAGCCATTGCCCCCTGAGACGTTATCGTCGTCTGCGCGCTGGCCTGACGGTCGTTCACATCCGGCATAATGCTCGGGAAATCGGTCTGGCGCAGCGGCGTGTTAACCCAGGACTGGGCCGCTTTCACCAGCAGATCGATATGTTTGTCATCCTTCAGCTTATCCGGAATGGTTCCGATCACCATGATGTCAGCGTCTTTGTTCTGAATTTGACTGCCATCGTCCGTCAACGTGACGTTAATTGCCGGTAATCCCGTCTGTCCGCCAACGGTCGCCATGGTGTCCAGCAGGGTCGTGACCTGCCCTTCGTTTGGCGATTTTGGCATCACCACAATGGACTCAGAGAGATCGGCCATGCGGCTGAACGGGAAGCCCGCGTTAGCAAACGCGCGCAGGTCCGGCATCGCCAGGAAGTGATAGTACTTCGAGAAGTCGATGGTCGACTCATCGCCAATCACCACGTGGTTCTGCACCGGCTGGAAGGTGATGCAGTTTTCCGCCGAGCCGCCAGGCATTGGGTTCATGTACTGGAAATCAAAGCGCAGCTGGTTTATCGCGCCCAGCTTCAGTGCCGGGATGGAGACATCCGTTTTACCGTCCAGCAGCCCCTGCAGCACCGGCAGGCGAAGCATCAGGCGGTTCGTATCCTGCGTGCTTTGCAGGCTGAAGGATTGCAGGAACTGGTTGTTCAGGCTGATATCCATGCGCGAGCTGTCTTTGGTGGCTGGCGCGGTATACCGGTAGTTCAGATTGATATCAATGCCGTTAGTGCGCAGCAGGTAGAGATCCGGCGGCAGATTCAGCGACAGGCTAATCGGCGCGGGCTCAAGCCCCGTCGCCTGCAGCTGTTCTTCATAGGTCTTCAGCTCGCCAAAGGTGACCGCACGGTCGGTACGCACCCAGTTTGGCGCATCGTAAGGTTTACGCGCCAGCAGCGGCTTGACCTCATCTATCACCACGCTGTTGCCACGGAACAGGACGTTGCCCTGGGCAATCGCTTTTGCTGCCTGCACCAGATCTTTATCATCACGACCAAAGACCACCAGCAGCTTCACGTACGGGTTTTCCGGGTGGCTTATCATCTCAACGGTCGGCGCGTTGACGTCCGGATGATCGCGCAGGAAAGCCGGGCGTTTCGCGTTGGTGGCAAACACAATGGCATTTCTGTCCGGCAGCTTGTCATACATCGCCGGGAAGCTCTGGCCGCGCCAGCCCGCGCGTGAACCAAACCAGGACGCCACAATGGTGGCCGCCAGCTGCTCGGTCACGTCCGGGGAAGAGGCAAACACCATCGGCAGCGTGAGCGGACGGTTATCACGCGGATCGAAGAACGGAACCGGGAAGGCTGAGAGATCGTTTTTCAGCGCCAGCGACTGGTAGGTCATCTGCAGCGAGGAGTTACGCCCGACGTCCATCCACAGCGTGTTGCTGGCCGGGTTTTCGCAGACATCGCGGTAGTGACCGACAAATTCCAGGCGAATACGGTTAAAGTCGGTGATGAACAGCGGGTTGATCGGCACCTGAGCCTGCGTTTTCTTGCCGAGCTGCTCTTTCGTGACCGGCAGAACGTCCATCAGTTCGTCATTCAGATAGACCTTCAGCTGAGACTGGGTCGGCAGCAGCGACGGTGACGGCGTGTATTCAAGATTCAGCACCGCATTAGAGACAACCTCATCGCTGCGCATGCCAAATTCAATGCCGCCGTTAGGGTTGATGCCGCGCAGCACCATGCTGCCCGGAGGCGGCGCAATTTGCGCGAAGGTCAGCTTCACGTCACGCGACGGCGCATTGTCCGCAACGACGGGCGCATTCGCCCCGCGGACGCCCGGCATGACCTGCCCGATGACCTGGCCGTCTGCCGGCTGGGTATTCCCCTCCGTTGGCTGGTTCGGCAGGATGTTTTCCGTTTGACCGGGTGCCGCGGTGACAACCGGATCGGTTGCTTGCGCGACGACAGGTACGGTTGGCGCAGGCGTTGCCGCTGCGTTACCCGGGGCCGCGTTAGCCATTGTTGCGGGGAGCGCATTCATCCCCATTGCCACTGCACATAACCAGGAAAGTTTTGTTTTCATCGCGTTATCATCATTGTTGAGCCATAACCGGGTCCGCCTGCTTCGCCTCATCCCGCTCAGGACGACGAGGAATGAACGACACGACCCAGGAAACCAGCGAAGTAAGTGACCGGAAAATTAATTTCACCGACGACGGGGCAAATTCTGCAAGGTGACGATAGCCACGGAACCCCAGCTTCAGAATATCCAGCAGGCTTTCCAGAGGTTTATCTTCCGGGAAGCTGTCCTGCCAGAGAGCCCACGTATCCGCGCGGGCAAACGTACACTGCACAAAATCGATATGTTGCTTTTTGGTCAACGGCATCAGCTGCAGGCCGACTTCATTGCCCACCACGCGAACGACCTGCGTGGGGAAGACATACTCCTGCTGACCGCGCTTAAGCAGCAGGTTAACTTTCTGCCCTTCCAGCACCTTCGCCTGGCCGTTGATTTTGATCCCCAGACCGCCGTCAGAGAAGTCGTGCACGGTACAGGAGAAGAGATGGCCATCTTCACGGGCAATCGCCGCTGGCATGCAGATTTCCACGCGATGCGCGCGACGAACCTGTTTACTCTCCACCGACACCGCCACCGCGCCGCCGAGGATAATCAGGTTGTAGAAGACCCAGGCCATACTGACGAAGACGGTCAGGATTTCGTTTTCCGGACCGTAGAAGTAGCGCCAGATACCCGCAATGACGCCCACGATATTCAGCAGCACCAGGAAGATATACGGCCGGGAGATCACCCAGTCGACGTACTCCTCCTCCACCAGCCCGCCCTTCGCGGTGACGTTGAATTTACCTTTGTGCGGGTTAATCAGCGCCACCATCGTCGGCGGCGCGATGTACCAGGCCAGCACCGTTTCGTAGATTTCACTCCAGAAGGAGTGGCGGTATTTACCCTGTATCTTCGAGTTCGTCAGGCTCGCGTGGATCATGTGCGGCAGAACAAACAGCGCAATCATCAGCGCGGGAGCGTAGATGATATAAGCGTGAAGGAGCAGGAACGCCAGCGGCGCGGTCAGGAAGATCAGTCGCGGGATACCGGACAAGAAGTGGAACATGGCGTTGACGTAGCAGAGACGCTGCGCCAGCTTGAGCCCTTTCCCGATCAGCGGGTTATCGAGACGGAAAATCTGCACCATGCCGCGCGCCCAGCGAATACGCTGGCCAATATGCGCCGACAGTGACTCCGTTGCGAGGCCAGCAGCCTGCGGAATGCGCATATAGGCTGAGGTATAGCCACGACGGTGCAGGCGCAGCGAGGTGTGCGCATCTTCGGTGACCGTCTCGACGGCGATACCGCCGATTTCATCCAGCGGTTTACGGCGGATAACCGCGCATGAGCCGCAGAAGAAGGTGGCGTCCCACATGTCGTTTCCGTCCTGTACCAGGCCATAGAACAGCGTGCCTTCGTTCGGGGTTTTGCGGAAGCGGCCAAGGTTACGTTCAAACGGGTCCGGCGAGAAGAAGTGGTGCGGCGTCTGCATCATCGCCAGCTCTTTCTCCTTCAGGAACCAGCCCATGGTCATCTGCAGGAACGAGCGCGTCGGCACGTGGTCGCAGTCAAAAATCGAAACAAACTCCCCGGTGGCATACTTCAACGCGTTGTTGATGTTCCCCGCCTTAGCGTGTTCATGCGTCGGACGGGCGATGTATTCGACGCCGACCTCCTCCGCGAACTGGCGGAACGCCGGACGGTTGCCGTCATCCAGGATCCAGACCTTAAGCTTATCTTTCGGCCAGTCGATGCCCAGCGCGGCATAGATGGTGTTCTTCACCACGCTCAGGTCTTCGTTGTAGGTCGGCACGAAAAGATCGACGCTTGGCCACTGGGTCGTGTCCTTTGGCAGCGGAACCGGCTGGCGGTTGAGCGGCCAAATCACCTGGAAATAGCCCAGCACCAACACAATCCAGGCATAGGTTTCAGCAAACAGCAGCACCAGGCCGCACACCAGACTCACCGGGTCGTCCCAGTTCAGCGTCGAGGTATAACGCCACCAGATGTAGCGGCAGGAGACGGTCAGCGACAACACGATCAGCATCAGCGCCGAGAAGCGACCCGGAATTCGGCGCACCAGTAGCGCCACGCCCCACAGCAGGATCAGGAAGGTGAACTGCGCCAGAGGGTTGAAAGGCTGCGTAATACAGACCAGCGCCAGAATGAGCGAGAACACGACGATCACGCCGAGGATAAAACGCCGCAAGCCCGGGTGGAGATGCCCGAGCTCTTTGTGGTTATCCAGATGGCTGGTCTTATCGCTGACGCTGTTGGGGAGCCTGTCCAGCCACTGATGGTAGCGTTCACGTAACTGTTGCACGCGGGAGAAGCTCCGCCAGTGCGGCGTTTTTATCTCCGCGCGGGATGAGGTCGCCACCAGCCAGATGGCCTGAATGAGATAACGCGCCGGATCCAGTGGACGCGGCCGGTCAGGATTAATGTGCGGATACAGTTCACTGTGCCGGGCACGTATGCGCTGCCAGCGCGGGTGTTCGAGTGGAATAAACATCCAGGCCAGAATCATCCAGAAACAGCCGAGCGCGGCGCTGAATGCCGACGCGCCGTGACGGCGAAAATGCCGGTAATGTTCGCTCAAACGCGAACTGACCGGTGGGATGAGTAACCAGCTGGCGAGACGACTCATACATCACTCCCTGCATGCTCCGCCCGGTTGGCGAAGTTCAGCAGACACCAGTTAGCCAGCGTCAGGATCTCTTCTGCCGCCAGTGAATCGCTGCGGTATTCGCCGAGCGGCTGCTTCGACGCAAGGCATTCCGCCATGCCCTCATCACGATGGATGACAATGGGAAGCAGGCGGCGCTGGCTCTGCAGCCAGACCTGATACAGATCGTCCTGGATCTGGCTGCCTATGCGCAAATCGTTAATCAGGATATGGCCATTCTGAGGTAGCCCCTGCTGATGCAGGCGGATATGGCAGTTCGCATCGACGTTAACGATCGAGAGGACATGATCGCACTGCGCGATAAGCTGTCGGGTCAGCGTGCCGGCACCGTGCGGCAGATCCAGCAGGATCCACTTGTAGTGTCCCTTTTCCTTCAGGCTCTGCAGCGCCAGCGTAAATTGCGAAAACAGGCGCTGGTATGCGGCTTCATTTTCGCGTTCCGTGGTGGTCAGTTGACCAAACGGCAGCAGGTCAAGAAGGGAGGTATAGCGCAAACCTGCATCCTGCCAGTCTTTATCGTCAAGCAGCGCGCGGGCCCAGCCCTCTTCGCGAGTAAAGTCGACGTTAAACGACATACGCAGTAAATTATCGGCGCAGGCGTCAATAACCAGCACCGATTCACCTAAAAGCTGTAATGACCACGCCAGTGCCGCGGTAACAGATGTGGTACCCACACCCCCACGGACACCCTGTAATCCGAGTATGGCCATCAATGGCTCCCTTATTGTTGATGGGCGAATTCAGCTAATAACGGCCAGCGTTTAATAGCCGCGGCCAACTGTTCCCGCTGGGAAATATCGGTGTAATCTATTTCAGGTAAAGAAAAGGCCTGCGTCAGCGCCAGAAAATCGTTTTGGAATGTGTAACCCAGGGTCGAGTCGACTGGGGTACCGGGTTCATTATTATCCATTCTTTTTCCATCCCTTTAAGGAAAATCGCACGCTAAAGAAGTTGCGGGGCTTCCTGCCCTGACAAATTTCATTTACATGCTAAATCTGATGTTCTTTAATTTCAATGTTAGGTTTATTTCTACGCTTTCGCTAGTAAACTGAGATACAGATAAATTAGACGAAAAGAGGGACACCGTGGACTCCATATTTTCTATTGGCATCCAGTCATTATGGGACGAATTGAGCCACATGCCAGTCGGAGGAGTCTGGTGGATTAATACGGACCGGAATGAAGATGCTATCAGTCTGGTAAACCAGACAATTGCTGCCCAGGATAAGGATTCCCGCGTGGCCGTCATTAGCATGGGCGAAGATCCGAAGAAAATTATCACGCTGGAAAACGATCGCGGGCCTCAGACGGTGCGATTATTTTCCATGACATCGGATGCCGATAGTCTATACTTTTTGTCCCGCGACGTTCAGTGCACTATTGATCCGGATCACTATTTGGTGATCCTTAAATGTGCAAATAACGTCCTGCAAAATATCCCTGCTGAAAAACTGCTGCCGTGGCTGGAAAAAATCAATAAATGGGCAAAATTTCAAAATTGCACGCTATTGATAGTCAATCCCGGCAGTAATAATGACAAGTTGTTCTCACTTTTAATGGGTGAATATCGTTCCCTGTTCGGTCTGGCAAGCGTTCGTGACCAGGTAGGCAGCTATCTCTACGATATTGCCTTCTGGTGTAATGAAAAAGGCGTGAGCGCCAGGCAACAACTTACGCTGAAACACATCGAGGGTAAGTGGCACCTGGCACAGCAGGAAGAAACCGTGGTGCAGCCGCGCAGTGATGAAAAACGCATCCTGAGCCATATCGCGGTTTTAGAGGGGGCGCCCGCCCTGTCGGAAAACTGGTCGCTGTTTGAATCTAACGAAGACCTTTTCCACGAAGCCCGCACAACCCAGGCGGCAACCCTTATCTTCTCATTGATGCAGAATAACCAGATTGAGACGCTGGCAAGGCAGATCTACACCTTGCGCCGCCAGCGCGGAAGCGCGTTAAAAATCATCGTGCGCGAAAACAATACCAGCCTGCGCGCCACCGATGAGCGTCTGCTTCTGGGCTGTGGTGCAAATATGGTCATTCCCTGGAACGCGCCGCTGTCACGCTGCCTGACGCTGATCGAAAGCGTTCAGGGCCAGCAGTTTAGCCGCCATGTACCGGAAGACATTTCGACGCTGCTCTCTATGACGCAGCCGATGAAGCTGCGTGGATACCAAAAATGGGATACCTTCTGCGACGCCGTCGGTAACATGATGAGCAATACGCTTCTTCCTGCTGACGGAAAAGGGGTTATGGTTGCCCTGCGTCCTGTACCCGGTATCCGCGTTGAACAGGCTCTTACCTTGTGTCGCCCCAATCGTACGGGTGACATCATGACCATTGGCGACAATCGCCTGGTGCTGTTTTTGTCCTTCTGCCGGGTAAACGACCTCGATACGGCGCTTAACCATATCTTCCCGCTGCCTACCGGGGATATTTTCTCGAACCGTATGATTTGGTTCGAAGATAATACGATCAGCGCAGAGCTGGTGCAGATGCGTGCGCTCCAGCCTGAACAATGGGCTAAACCGCTCGCTATTAAGAGCGATGCGAAACCGATCCTTAATGCCAGACATGATGGACATGTCTGGCGCCGGATCCGGAGCCCCTTCGCTTATTAACAGACAACGCGGAGAACGCACCATCATGAATATCAGCGATATCATTCAACTGGTTATAGTCTGTGCGCTGATCTTTTTCCCGCTTGGCTACTATGCACGCCATTCCATACGTCGTATCCGTGATACGGCCAGAGTGCTGTTTATAAAACCTCGCTATGTAAAACCAGCCGGAACACTGACACGGGCATCACACGTCAAGGCAGACCGAAAACATGACTAATTCTACCTATACCGCTTCGTCACCCTCGCCGCTCTGGCAATACTGGCGCGGCCTTTCCGGCTGGAACTTCTACTTTCTGGTGAAGTTTGGTCTGCTGTGGGCAGGCTATCTGAATTTCCATCCCCTTCTTAACCTGGTATTTATGGCCTTCCTTCTGATGCCCCTGCCGAATATCAGGCTGCATCGCTTACGTCACTGGATAGCCATCCCTCTCGGCTTTGCGCTGTTCTGGCATGATACCTGGTTACCGGGGCCGGACAGCATTATGAGCCAGGGCTCACAGGTGGCGGGCTTTAGCGCCAGCTATATCCTCGATCTGACCGAGCGGTTTATTAACTGGCAGATGATAGGCGCGGTATTTGTGCTGCTGGTTGCCTGGCTGTTCCTGTCACAGTGGATCCGCGTCACGGTGTTTGTCGTCGCGATTATGATCTGGCTTAACGTGCTGACGCTGGCTGGGCCAAACTTTTCGCTGTGGCCTGCCGGTCAACCGACCACCACGGTGACCACCACCGGGGGAAGCGCGGCGGCCACCGTCACCACGGCAGGCGATACGCCTGTGGTGGGCGATATCCCAACCCAGACCGCACCGCCGACCTCCACAAACCTGAACGCCTGGCTCTCCAGTTTCTATACCGCGGAAGACAAGCGACAGACGAAATTCCCGGATGCGCTGCCGGCGGATGCTCAGCCGTTTGAACTGCTGGTGATCAACATCTGCTCGCTCTCCTGGGCAGACGTGGACGCTGCAGGTTTGATGTCTCATCCGCTGTGGTCTCATTTCGACATTCAGTTTAAAGATTTCAACTCTGCCACCTCGTACAGCGGCCCGGCGGCCATCCGCCTGTTGCGTGCAAGCTGCGGTCAGGCATCGCATAAGAATCTGTATCAACCCGCCGGCAACCAGTGTTATCTGTTCGATAACCTCGCCAAACTGGGCTTTACGCAGCATCTGATGCTGGGGCATAACGGCCAGTTCGGCAACTTCCTGAAAGAGGTGCGCGAACAGGGGGGTATGCAGGCACCGCTGATGGATCAAACCGGTCTTCCTGTCTCTCTGCTGGGCTTCGACGGCTCGCCCGTCTATGACGATTCCGCCGTCCTGCAACGCTGGCTGCAGACCATCGAAAAAGACAGTAATCCACGCAGCGCGACGTTCTTTAACACCCTGCCGCTCCACGACGGTAACCACTTCCCGGGCGTGAGCAAAACGGCGGATTATAAAGTGCGTGCGCAGAAACTCTTCGACGAGCTGGACGCGTTCTTTACGGAGCTGGAAAAATCAGGCCGTAAAGTGATGGTGGTTGTGGTACCTGAGCACGGTGGCGCGCTGAAAGGCGACAGAATGCAGGTGTCAGGTCTGCGTGATATCCCAAGCCCGTCGATTACCAACGTGCCTGCTGGCATCAAGTTCTTTGGGATGAAGGCACCCCATCAGGGCGCACCGATTGAAATCACCCAGCCGACCAGCTATCTGGCAATCTCAGAACTGGTTGCCCGTGCCGTTGACGGGAAGCTGTTTGTGGAAGATAGCGTGAACTGGGATCAGCTCACCAGCAAACTGCCGCAAACGGCAGAAGTCTCCGAGAACGCCAACGCGGTGGTGATTCAGTATCAGAACAAACCGTACGTTCGCCTGAACGGCGGGGATTGGGTACCGTATCCGCAGTAACTGATTTCCCCCTCACCCTAACCCTCTCCCCATCGGGGAGAGGGGATAGCCAGTGCGTTATTATTGCGCTGAAATCCACACCAGCATTTTCAGACTTGCCGAATAGTAGTCGTCTTTAGAGGTGATTTCGGGTTCTCCGGAAGGCTGCCCCATCGTTAAATCGCGTACAGCCAACAGGCCGCCTTCCATCATGTAAGGCGCATATTCGTTAGTGGTGACGTTAACCCAGGCGGGCGTTTGCTCCCGGGGGAATTGCCCAAACCACGCTTTCCACGGCGTCAGGAGTGGGCTTTGCTTATCAGACCAGGCAAGATACAGCGGAATACGAATCGCGTCATAGCTCATCCGCGGCGGCCAGCCTTTGGCCGGTTCCAGCTTGCCATCTGATGTCAGCGAGACCCAGTCAGCGGGCAGATTCGCTTTACCCGAGCCCATTTTCCCCAACAGGCGCTTCCCGTCCTTAATCAAATCGCGCCAGACCGGCAAATGACTGCGTCCTGCGAAGGCCTGCCAGGCCGGAAACACAAAATAGGAAGGATTAAGGACCACTTCACCGTCAAGCTTAAATCCCTGGACGCCTGGCAGCATCACGCGGTAACCCGCATAGCGGATGACGCTATGAGCAACCAGCGCTTTTGTAATGGCATCCGATGCGGCGCTGTAGCGTTTGTCATGCCAGCGGGCATCGGCTTTAAGCAGCGCCCAGGCAATCAGCACATCGCCATCGGCGGCGTTGTTTTTGTCCGCAACCGGGTTGGACTCTGCGGGGTTATAGCGCCAGTAAAACAGACCGTTCTCTTTGTTCTTCAGCTCACGGTTTGTCCATTGCCAGAGCTTATCGAACGTGGCCTTATCGTCGTTGGCGACTGCCATCAGCATGGCAAAGCCCTGACCTTCCGTATGCGACACGCCGCCATTGCCGGTATCGACAATGCGGCCTTCCGGTTTGAAAAAGCGTGCTTTGTAACTCTCCCAGGCCTGTCCCGCCTGAGAGAGGGGTGAGAACAACAAGCTCATCATGACGGCCAGCGTCGCGCAGACGGGTTTTCGCATCATTCACTCCATCCGGTTATTCGGCACTCCGCAGGGAAATCTCACCGCCCACCCAGGGTTTGATCACGCCATCCTGCTCCAGGAGCAGCGCGCCCTGAGCGTCGATACCGCGGGAAGTGCCGTAGATCTCTTTATCACCAATCAGCAATTTCACCGGGCGGTTGATAAAGTTATCCAGCTTTTCCCAACGCGACAGGAACGGTGCCAGCCCTTCCTGCTCAAAAAGCGTGAGCGAGCTGCGCAGCTCTTTAATCATACGTACGGCAAGGGTGTTACGATCGATGACGATCCCCGCCTCCTGGAGGTTAGTCCAGGCCTGATTAACCACGTCATTCTGGACATTGCGCATCACCATATTGAGGCCCGCGCCAATGACGATTTGCGCCGCATCGCCCGTTTTGCCCGTCAGTTCGACCAGAATCCCGGCAAGTTTACGATCGTTGAGGTACAGATCGTTAGGCCATTTAACACGCACTTGATCCGCACCCAGATCGTGCAGCACCTCTGCCATGACGATACCGATGACCAGGCTCAGGCCAATGGCAGCGGCCGGGCCCTGATCGAGTCGCCAGTACATGGACAGATAGAGATTGGCGCCAAAGGGTGAAAACCACTTGCGGCCACGACGGCCGCGACCGGCCTGTTGATATTCAGCTACACAGGCATCGCCGGATTTGAGCTCAGGCAGACGATCCAGCAGATACTGGTTCGTCGAGTCAATCACCGGCAGCACCGCCACGTTGCCATGTCCAATCTGGCTGCGGATCGCGTCTTCATTCAGCAACTGAATCGGCTCCGGCAGGCTGTAGCCTTTTCCGGGAACCGTAAACACATCAACCCCCCAGTCACGGAGCGTCTGGATGTGCTTGTTAATGGCGGCGCGGCTCATGCCCAGCTGCTCACCCAGCTGCTCGCCGGAATGGAATTCACCATCCGCCAGGATACCAATCAGGGTTAACGGGACCGTATTGTCCTTCATGCGATAGTCTCCACAGCGTTGACTTCACCTGTGCGACCAATGAAGCGGACTTCTGGCTCCAGCCAGACGTTAAATTTTTCGCCGACACGCTGGCGAACATAGTGAGCCAGCTGTACCACATTGTCGCTGGTTGCATCGTGTTGGTTAATCAGTACCAGAGCCTGCTGTCGGTGAACAGCTGCCCCGCCAACTGAAGTGCCTTTTAGCTGGCATTGATCGATAAGCCATCCTGCTGCCAGCTTCACGCTGCCATCCGCCTGAGGGTAATGTGGCGCGGTTGGCCACTCCTCCAGAAAGCGTCGGGCATTTTCGCCGCTGATCACCGGGTTTTTGAAGAAGCTTCCTGCATTTCCATTAACTTTGGGATCGGGAAGCTTGGTCATCCTCATATGGCAAACCGAGTCAAAAACGTCGCGTGCGGTAACGGTAGCCGGATCGAGACGCGTTAAATCCCCGTAGGTCAATACGGGCTGCCAGTTCTTCGACAGACGCAAACCCACGGCGACAATCACGTAGCGATCCTGATATTCATGTTTGAAGATACTGTCACGATAGCCAAAACGGCACTGTTCTGCGGTTAAACGCGTCGCCGTTCCGGTCGCCAGCTCGATGCAGTCGACATATTCACAGACATGTTTCAGCTCGATGCCGTAGGCGCCGATGTTCTGAATGGGTGACGATCCAGCGCAGCCTGGAATAAGCGCAAGGTTTTCCAGACCCGCCATCCCTTTTTCGAGGGTAAACTGCACCAGGTGGTGCCAGTTTTCACCAGCCCCCACGTGCACGTGCCAGCTGTCGGCACGCTCTTCCACATCAATTCCCATGATGCGGTTAACGATCACCGTTCCCGCAAAATCATCGAGAAACAGGACATTACTTCCTTCGCCGAGAATCAGTACGGGTTCGTTATTTTCTTTCGCGTTTTGCCATGCATCCAGCAGCTGCTGTGCAGTATCGGCACGTACAATTTGATTGGCATTGCGTTGAATGCCAAAGGTATTCCAGGGCTTAAGGGAGTGGTTCATAGACGCTATCCTGATGCAAAAACGCAGGTAGTTTACCGTATAAGCAGGGTGATGGGGGATCAGTTTGTGCAGCGTATAAACGCAAAAAGGCCATCCTTTCGGATGGCCTCTTCACTTGTTTGATGCCTGGCAGTTCCCTACTCTCACATGGGGAGACCCCACACTACCATCGGCGCTACGGCGTTTCACTTCTGAGTTCGGCATGGGGTCAGGTGGGACCACCGCGCTAAAGCCGCCAGGCAAATTCTGTTTAATCTGTATCAGAGCTGAAAATTGATTGTCTGTCTCTTCGCCGAAACAGCTTCGGCGTTGTAAGGTTAAGCCTCACGGTTCATTAGTATCGGTTAGCTCAACGCATCGCTGCGCTTACACACCCGACCTATCAACGTCGTCGTCTTCAACGTTCCTTCAGGAGACTTAAAGTCTCAGGGAGAACTCATCTCGGGGCAAGTTTCGTGCTTAGATGCTTTCAGCACTTATCTTTTCCGCATTTAGCTACCGGGCAGTGCCATTGGCATGACAACCCGAACACCAGTGATGCGTCCACTCCGGTCCTCTCGTACTAGGAGCAGCCCCCCTCAATTCTCCAGCGCCCACGGCAGATAGGGACCGAACTGTCTCACGACGTTCTAAACCCAGCTCGCGTACCACTTTAAATGGCGAACAGCCATACCCTTGGGACCTACTTCAGCCCCAGGATGTGATGAGCCGACATCGAGGTGCCAAACACCGCCGTCGATATGAACTCTTGGGCGGTATCAGCCTGTTATCCCCGGAGTACCTTTTATCCGTTGAGCGATGGCCCTTCCATTCAGAACCACCGGATCACTATGACCTGCTTTCGCACCTGCTCGAGCCGTCACTCTCGCAGTCAAGCTAGCTTATGCCATTGCACTAACCTCCTGATGTCCGACCAGGATTAGCTAACCTTCGTGCTCCTCCGTTACTCTTTGGGAGGAGACCGCCCCAGTCAAACTACCCACCAGACACTGTCCGCAACCCGGATTACGGGTCTACGTTAGAACACCAGCCATTAAAGGGTGGTATTTCAAGGACGGCTCCACGCAGACTGGCGTCCACGCTTCAAAGCCTCCCACCTATCCTACACATCAAGGACCAGTGTTCAGTGTCAAGCTATAGTAAAGGTTCACGGGGTCTTTCCGTCTTGCCGCGGGTACACTGCATCTTCACAGCGAGTTCAATTTCACTGAGTCTCGGGTGGAGACAGCCTGGCCATCATTACGCCATTCGTGCAGGTCGGAACTTACCCGACAAGGAATTTCGCTACCTTAGGACCGTTATAGTTACGGCCGCCGTTTACCGGGGCTTCGATCAAGAGCTTCGCGTTGCCGCTAACCCCATCAATTAACCTTCCGGCACCGGGCAGGCGTCACACCGTATACGTCCACTTTCGTGTTTGCACAGTGCTGTGTTTTTAATAAACAGTTGCAGCCAGCTGGTATCTTCGACTGATTTCAGCTCCACCCGCAGGGGCTTCACCTACATATCAGCGTGCCTTCTCCCGAAGTTACGGCACCATTTTGCCTAGTTCCTTCACCCGAGTTCTCTCAAGCGCCTTGGTATTCTCTACCTGACCACCTGTGTCGGTTTGGGGTACGATTTGATGTTACCTGATGCTTAGAGGCTTTTCCTGGAAGCAGGGCATTTGTTACTTCAGCACCGTAGTGCCTCGTCATCACACCTCAGCGTTAAAAGGTACCGGATTTACCTGGAACCTCCGCCTACATGCTTAAACCGGGACAACCGTCGCCCGGCTAACATAGCCTTCTCCGTCCCCCCTTCGCAGTAACACCAAGTACAGGAATATTAACCTGTTTCCCATCGACTACGCCTTTCGGCCTCGCCTTAGGGGTCGACTCACCCTGCCCCGATTAACGTTGGACAGGAACCCTTGGTCTTCCGGCGAGCGGGCTTTTCACCCGCTTTATCGTTACTTATGTCAGCATTCGCACTTCTGATACCTCCAGCATGCCTCACAGCACACCTTCAGCGGCTTACAGAACGCTCCCCTACCCAACAACGCATAAGCGTCGCTGCCGCAGCTTCGGTGCATGGTTTAGCCCCGTTACATCTTCCGCGCAGGCCGACTCGACCAGTGAGCTATTACGCTTTCTTTAAATGATGGCTGCTTCTAAGCCAACATCCTGGCTGTCTGTGCCTTCCCACATCGTTTCCCACTTAACCATGACTTTGGGACCTTAGCTGGCGGTCTGGGTTGTTTCCCTCTTCACGACGGACGTTAGCACCCGCCGTGTGTCTCCCGTGATAACATTCTTCGGTATTCGTAGTTTGCATCGGGTTGGTAAGCCGGGATGGCCCCCTAGCCGAAACAGTGCTCTACCCCCGAAGATGAATTCACGAGGCGCTACCTAAATAGCTTTCGGGGAGAACCAGCTATCTCCCGGTTTGATTGGCCTTTCACCCCCAGCCACAAGTCATCCGCTAATTTTTCAACATTAGTCGGTTCGGTCCTCCAGTTAGTGTTACCCAACCTTCAACCTGCCCATGGCTAGATCACCGGGTTTCGGGTCTATACCCTGCAACTTAACGCCCAGTTAAGACTCGGTTTCCCTTCGGCTCCCCTATACGGTTAACCTTGCTACAGAATATAAGTCGCTGACCCATTATACAAAAGGTACGCAGTCACACCACAAGGGTGCTCCCACTGCTTGTACGTACACGGTTTCAGGTTCTTTTTCACTCCCCTCGCCGGGGTTCTTTTCGCCTTTCCCTCACGGTACTGGTTCACTATCGGTCAGTCAGGAGTATTTAGCCTTGGAGGATGGTCCCCCCATATTCAGACAGGATACCACGTGTCCCGCCCTACTCTTCGAGTTCACAACCTGTGCATTTTCGTGTACGGGACTGTCACCCTGTACCGTGCGACTTTCCAGACGCTTCCACTAACACACAAGCTGATTCAGACTCTGGGCTGCTCCCCGTTCGCTCGCCGCTACTGGGGGAATCTCGGTTGATTTCTTTTCCTCGGGGTACTTAGATGTTTCAGTTCCCCCGGTTCGCCTCGTTAACCTATGTATTCAGTTAACGATAGTGTGACGAATCACACTGGGTTTCCCCATTCGGACATCGCCGGGTCAAAGGTTCATATCACCTCGCCGGCGCTTTTCGCAGATTAGCACGTCCTTCATCGCCTCTGACTGCCAGGGCATCCACCGTGTACGCTTAGTCGCTTAACCTCACAACCCGAAGATGTTTCACTTCTGATTGCGAAAATTTGAGAGACTCGAACACACCATTAAAGATGTGTCGTTTCAATTTTCAGCTTGATCCAGATTTTTAAAGAGCAAAACTTCGCAGTGCACCTTTTCAGGTTCACTCTGAAGTTTTCTTGGGTTCGCAGTAAAAGATGGTGGAGCTATGCGGGATCGAACCGCAGACCTCCTGCGTGCAAAGCAGGCGCTCTCCCAGCTGAGCTATAGCCCCATCGTTTTGCAATCTCTGTACCGCTCATCCTTTAAAAGGAGTTTGGTAGGCCTGAGTGGACTTGAACCACCGACCTCACCCTTATCAGGGGTGCGCTCTAACCACCTGAGCTACAAGCCTGCAGAGATTTTTACTGCTGTTTTTTCATCAGACAATCTGTGTGAGCACTGCAAAGGCAGGTTCTTTAAGGTAAGGAGGTGATCCAACCGCAGGTTCCCCTACGGTTACCTTGTTACGACTTCACCCCAGTCATGAATCACAAAGTGGTAAGCGCCCTCCCGAAGGTTAAGCTACCTACTTCTTTTGCAACCCACTCCCATGGTGTGACGGGCGGTGTGTACAAGGCCCGGGAACGTATTCACCGTAGCATTCTGATCTACGATTACTAGCGATTCCGACTTCATGGAGTCGAGTTGCAGACTCCAATCCGGACTACGACGCACTTTATGAGGTCCGCTTGCTCTCGCGAGGTCGCTTCTCTTTGTATGCGCCATTGTAGCACGTGTGTAGCCCTACTCGTAAGGGCCATGATGACTTGACGTCATCCCCACCTTCCTCCAGTTTATCACTGGCAGTCTCCTTTGAGTTCCCGGCCTAACCGCTGGCAACAAAGGATAAGGGTTGCGCTCGTTGCGGGACTTAACCCAACATTTCACAACACGAGCTGACGACAGCCATGCAGCACCTGTCTCAGAGTTCCCGAAGGCACCAATCCATCTCTGGAAAGTTCTCTGGATGTCAAGAGTAGGTAAGGTTCTTCGCGTTGCATCGAATTAAACCACATGCTCCACCGCTTGTGCGGGCCCCCGTCAATTCATTTGAGTTTTAACCTTGCGGCCGTACTCCCCAGGCGGTCGACTTAACGCGTTAGCTCCGGAAGCCACGCCTCAAGGGCACAACCTCCAAGTCGACATCGTTTACGGCGTGGACTACCAGGGTATCTAATCCTGTTTGCTCCCCACGCTTTCGCACCTGAGCGTCAGTCTTTGTCCAGGGGGCCGCCTTCGCCACCGGTATTCCTCCAGATCTCTACGCATTTCACCGCTACACCTGGAATTCTACCCCCCTCTACAAGACTCTAGCCTGCCAGTTTCGAATGCAGTTCCCAGGTTGAGCCCGGGGATTTCACATCCGACTTGACAGACCGCCTGCGTGCGCTTTACGCCCAGTAATTCCGATTAACGCTTGCACCCTCCGTATTACCGCGGCTGCTGGCACGGAGTTAGCCGGTGCTTCTTCTGCGGGTAACGTCAATTGCTGAGGTTATTAACCTCAGCACCTTCCTCCCCGCTGAAAGTACTTTACAACCCGAAGGCCTTCTTCATACACGCGGCATGGCTGCATCAGGCTTGCGCCCATTGTGCAATATTCCCCACTGCTGCCTCCCGTAGGAGTCTGGACCGTGTCTCAGTTCCAGTGTGGCTGGTCATCCTCTCAGACCAGCTAGGGATCGTCGCCTAGGTGAGCCGTTACCCCACCTACTAGCTAATCCCATCTGGGCACATCTGATGGCAAGAGGCCCGAAGGTCCCCCTCTTTGGTCTTGCGACGTTATGCGGTATTAGCTACCGTTTCCAGTAGTTATCCCCCTCCATCAGGCAGTTTCCCAGACATTACTCACCCGTCCGCCGCTCGCCGGCAAAGTAGCAAGCTACTTTCCGCTGCCGCTCGACTTGCATGTGTTAGGCCTGCCGCCAGCGTTCAATCTGAGCCATGATCAAACTCTTCAATTTAAGTTTGATGCTCGTGAATTAAACTTCGTAATGAATTACGCATGTTCACTCAGAGACTTGGTATTCATTTATTGTCCGAAGACATTAAGAATCCATGTCACTTTGAGTGCCCACACAGATTGTCTGATAAATTGTTAAAGAGCAGTGCCGCTTCGTTTTCGCTGCGGCGCGGGGTGTGCATATTACGCTTTCCCGCTTCAGAGTCAAGCGTTTATTTTCGCTTTTCTCTGCTGACCCGGCGGCGTGTGTGCCGTTGTTCCGTGTCAGTGGAGGCGCATTATAGGGAGTTATTCTGAAGTGACAAGCACAAAATACAAAAAACTTTTCGTTCGCTCACTTTTCAAACTTAACGCTTATTTATGTCGCGAATCGCCCGTTAAATGTGCGATTTCTCGCGCAAAACTGGCTACCTGCGACCAGTCGGTATAAACCACTTCTTTACGCGTATCGGTTTCGCCCCCCGTCATCTTCATAATAAGACGGATCATAAAGCGGTCATACCAGCGGTAGCGAGGGTAGCGCAGCGCGCCGGCAAAGACGGCGCACAGTTCTGGCTGCCACGGCGAGTTGAGTAAAAACTTGCGCGTGTAGCTGTTGGTCTGCGGCGTGCGCTTCTCGGGTTTACGCGCGACCAGATTGACCGAGTAGAACGCGCCGGGCAACGTATTAAGCTTCGCCGTATGCTTTTTCACAAAGCGATCCAGCGCCGGATGGAAATGCCCGTAACGAATAGATGCACCAATCACCACGCGATCGTAATCCTGCCAGGTAATCTGATCCGCACGGTTCAGGTTAACCACATCCGAGTAAATCCCCAGCTCTTTGAGTTCAGATGCCAGATAGGCGGCAATCTCACGCGTTTGCCCGTCTCGCGTAGAGAAAAGAATCAGTGTTTTCATCAACGGCTCCTTACTCGCGCCAGAATGTAGGGGTGAACAGCACCAGCAGCGTAAAGACCTCAAGACGACCAAACAGCATATTGGCGATGAGGATCCATTTCGCGACAGGGTTCATACTGGCAAAGTTATCCGCCACCACGCCCAGGCCAGGCCCGAGGTTATTCAATGTTGCGACGACGGACGCAAAGGCGGAGAAATCATCCACTCCCGTTGCGATAATCGCCAGCATACTGACGATAAAGACCAGCGCATACGCCGAGAAGAATCCCCACACCGCTTCGAGGATACGTTCCGGCAGCGCGCGGTTCCCCAGCTTGATGCTGTAGACCGCGTTCGGGTGGACCAGACGCTTCAGCTCACGGTTGCCCTGCTTAAACAGCAGCAGAATACGGATCACCTTCAGACCACCGCCCGTCGACCCCGCACAGCCGCCGATAAACGCGGAACAGAGCAGAAGCACCGGCAGGAACAGCGGCCAACGGGCGATGCTGTCCGTGGTAAACCCGGCGGTTGTCGCCATCGACACCACCTGGAAGAAGGCCTGGTTTAGCGTGGTCAACGCGGAGTTATAGACATCATGGAACCAGAGCACCAGGGTACAGATGATCACCAGCGTCAGCTGGACGCCAATAAACATGCGGAACTCAGGGTCACGCCAGTACACCTTCAGGCTGCGCCCGCTCAGTAAAGAGAAATGCAGACCGTAGTTACAGCCAGAGATCAGCAGGAAAATGGCAATGATAGTGTTAATCGTTGGGCTGTCGAAGTAGCCCACGCTGGCATCGTGGGTAGAGAACCCGCCAATCGCAATCGTCGCAAAACTGTGCCCGATAGCATCAAACGCGGGCATCCCGGCAAACCATAGCGCCAGCGCACAGGCCACCGTCAGTAATACATAGATAAGCCAGAGAGTTTTTGCCGTCTCGGCAATACGCGGCCGCATCTTATTGTCTTTCAGCGGCCCGGGCATTTCGGCGCGATAAAGCTGCATCCCCCCGACGCCCAGTATTGGCAGGATAGCCACCGCCAGGACGATGATCCCCATACCGCCGAACCACTGCAGCATCTGACGATAAAAGAGAATCGCGTGCGGCAGCGAATCCAGTCCTACCAGCGTCGTCGCCCCGGTCGTCGTTAAGCCGGAGAAGGATTCAAAGAAGGCATCCGTGATGCTCAGGTTAGGCTGTTCAGAGAAGATAAAGGGCAGCGAACCGACGCTCCCCAGCACCGTCCAGAACAGCACGACGATCAGAAACCCTTCGCGAGATTTCAGTTCACCTTTCTGACGACGGTTCGGCCACCACAGCAGGGAGCCGATCGCCAGCGCGACAAAGAAGGTCTGGGTAAATGCCCGCCCCGCGCCGTCCCGGTAGATAAGCGCCACCAGTCCAGGGAGAATCATCGTCCCGGAAAAGAGTATGACCAGCAGTCCAACGATTCGGGTTATGGCACGAAAATGCATCTCTGCCGCTTCCTTTGGTATTCAAAAGTGAGGTGGGGATTATTCTTCAATCGGCAGCAATTGCAACGAACCACGACTAAAATCAGCCAGTTTTGCTGAAAAAGCAGCCAGTTCCGCCTGAGGAAGCGCCACGCGTAATTGCACCATTGCCTGATATTCACTGTGTGCGATGACACCGTTAAACTGCCGCAGCAGCGCTTCAATACCCGATAGCTGGGCGTAATCGCATAATAAAGTATATTCGGTAAGCGGCGTTTTGCGGGTAGTGACCAGCATATTAAGCGCCTGCTGCACGCCCCCGCCATAGGCTTTAACCAGCCCACCGGTGCCTAACAAAATGCCGCCGTAGTAGCGCACCACCACGGCGGTTATTTCGCCCACGCCGCTGCCCATAAGCTGGGAGAGCATGGGTTTACCGGCCGTGCCCGCCGGTTCACCGTCATCGGAAAACCCCAGTTGCTGCGAATCGTCCGGCGGCCCTGCTACCCACGCCACGCAGTGGTGACGGGCGTCAGGATGCTCAGCCCGGACGGACTCGACAAACGCTTTTGCCGCCTCTACGCCGTCGGTATGCGCCAGCAGCGTAATAAAGCGGCTTTTCTTGATTTCCTCAACAAAGGTGACCGGTTCAGCCGGTATTAGCCAGCTTTCCATCAGGCCAGCTTCAGGTCTCGCGTCATATTCTCGATACCGTTTTCGTGAATCACCACGTTATCTTCGATACGAATACCGCCAAACGGCTTCAGCGCGTCAATTCTTTCCCAGTTGAAGTGCTTGCTGAACTGGCCTTCACGCCACGGCGCCAGCAGGGATTCGATAAAGTAGATCCCCGGTTCAATCGTCAGCACCATGCGCGGTTCCAGAATACGGGTGCAGCGCAGGTAAGGATATTTAGACGGTGCCGCCAGGTGCGTACCGGTATCATCCTGCATAAAGCCCGCAACGTCGTGCACCTGCAGGCCCAGCGGGTGACCAATGCCGTGCGGCATGAAGGGCCCGGTCAGATCGTTCTCGACCATCGCCTCTTCGCTCATGTCTTTCACAATCTGGTGCTTACGCAGCAGTTTGGCGATGCGCTGATGGAACTGGATGTGGTAATCCACATAGCTGGTGCCCGCCTTCATGGTGGCAATCAGCGCCAGCTGTTCATCGTTCACGTCTTTGATCAGCTGCGCGAACTCGGTGTCCGCATTCGCCGCCCAGGTGCGGGTCAGGTCGGCCGCGTAGCCGTTGTACTCTGCCCCTGCGTCCAGCAGGAAGCTGCGCATTTCCGACGGAACCTGGTGATCCAGTTTGGTGTAGTGCAGGACGGACGCGTGCTCGTTGAGCGCGACAATGTTGCTGTACGGCACGTCGGTATCGCGATGACCGGTGGCGGTCAGGTACGCCTGGTTGATATCGAACTCGCTCATGCCGGACTGGAAGGCTTCATGCGCCGCACGGTGACCGTTCACCGCGGTCTTTTGCGCTTCACGCATGCAGTAAAGTTCGTAGTCGGTTTTGTACGCGCGGTAATAGTGGAGGTAATCCAGCACCCCTTTCGGGTTGAGTTTGTCTGCCGCAATATCCAGGCCCAATGCACGCTCCGGAACAGGGCCAATATAGGCGATGTTGCCACGTGCGGCAGGCAGCTGGCCGCCAATACCGTCCGCTTTTGGCAGCGCAATGACCTCAATCTCTTCCGTCCAGAAAGAGGTCGGCAGCGGCTCAACGTTGTGCCAGTAATCGACCGGCAGGTAGAACCACAGTTTCGGCTTGTTCACGCCATCCACCAGCAGCCAGCAGTTGGGCACCTGCGTCACCGGCACCCACGCCTTAAACTGTGGGTTCACCTTGAACGGATAAGCGTGGTCATCCAGAAAGGTATTCATCAGCTCGCCGGAGTGGATCAGCAGCGCATCCAGCTTAAAGCGGGCCAGTACATCGCGGGTACGTTCCTGTAGGGTAACGATATGATTTTTATAAAGCGAAGCCAGTGAGTCCATCATTATTCCTTTCGTTTTTTGACCTCAAGTCATCGCATCTTAGCACACCTCACTCCGCCTGCGTGATTTCCACCGACCGTGATCAATGCAGCAATTTCTTAATGAGTAATTTGCATTTTATTAACATAAATCCCACACTCCGATTCATCTGGTATGACCAGATCCAATTGCTGGATTCAGGAGACTGACATGCTCTACAAAGGCGACACCCTGTACCTCAACTGGCTGGAAGATGGCATTGCCGAACTGGTGTTCGATGCCCCCGGCTCAGTGAACAAGCTTGATACCGCGACGGTGGCCAGTCTTGGCCAGGCGCTGGATGTTCTTGAAAAACAACCTGAATTAAAAGGGCTGCTGCTGCGTTCGAACAAAGCGGCCTTTATCGTCGGTGCCGATATCACCGAGTTCCTTTCGCTGTTCCTGGTACCGGAAGAACAGCTGAGCCAGTGGCTGCACTTTGCCAACAGCGTCTTTAATCGTCTGGAAGATCTGCCTGTCCCGACTATTTCCGCCGTTAACGGCTATGCGCTGGGCGGTGGCTGCGAGTGCGTGCTGGCGACCGACTATCGCCTGGCGACGCCGGACCTGCGCATCGGCCTGCCGGAAACCAAGCTGGGCATTATGCCGGGCTTTGGCGGCTCCGTCCGTATGCCGCGCATGCTCGGTGCCGACAGCGCGCTGGAGATCATTGCCGCGGGTAAAGATGTCGGCGCAGAACAGGCGCAGAAAATTGGTCTGGTCGACGGCGTTGTAAAACCGGAGAAGCTTGTTGAAGGCGCACTCGCCATTCTGCGTCAGGCCATTAACGGCGAGCTCGACTGGAAGGCCAAACGCCAGCCGAAGCTGGAGCCGTTAAAACTCAGCAAGATTGAAGCCACCATGAGCTTCACCATCGCCAAAGGCATGGTGATGCAGACGGCGGGTAAACACTACCCGGCGCCGATCACGGCGGTGAAAACCATTGAAGCGGCTGCCCGTTTCGGGCGCGATGAAGCGCTGAAGCTCGAAAATCAGAGCTTTGTCCCGCTGGCGCACACCAATGAGGCTCGCGCGCTGGTCGGTATCTTCCTGAACGATCAGTTTGTGAAAGGCAAAGCCAAACAGCTGACCAAAAACGTTGAGACGCCAAAACATGCGGCGGTACTCGGCGCGGGCATTATGGGTGGCGGCATCGCTTACCAGTCAGCCTGGAAAGGCGTGCCGGTGGTGATGAAAGACATCAACGAAAAATCCCTGACGCTGGGCATGACCGAAGCGGCCAAGCTGCTGAATAAACAGCTTGAGCGCGGGAAAATTGACGGTCTGAAGCTTGCAGGCGTGATCTCCACCATTCAGCCCGTGCTGGAATACAGCGGTTTCGACCGTGTCGACGTGGTGGTCGAAGCCGTCGTCGAGAACCCGAAGGTTAAAAAAGCGGTGCTGGCGGAAACGGAAGACAAGGTTCGCCCGGATACCGTACTGGCCTCTAACACCTCCACCATTCCAATCAGCGAACTGGCGAGCGTGCTGAAGCGTCCGGAAAACTTCTGCGGCATGCACTTCTTCAATCCGGTACACCGTATGCCGCTGGTCGAAGTGATCCGTGGGGAAAAAACCTCTGACGACACCATCGCCAAGGTGGTGGCCTGGGCCAGCAAGATGGGCAAAACGCCGATCGTCGTTAACGATTGTCCGGGCTTCTTCGTCAACCGCGTGCTGTTCCCTTATTTCGCCGGTTTTAGCCAACTGCTGCGCGACGGCGCGGACTTCCGCAAAATCGACAAAGTGATGGAAAAACAGTTCGGCTGGCCGATGGGACCGGCGTATCTGCTGGACGTTGTGGGCATTGATACCGCCCACCACGCCCAGGCGGTAATGGCGGCAGGCTTCCCGCAGCGCATGCAGAAAGACTATCGCGACGCGATTGACGCGCTGTTCGACGCTAACCGCTTCGGTCAGAAAAACGGTCTGGGCTTCTGGCGCTATAAAGAAGACAGCAAGGGCAAACCGAAGAAAGAAGAAGACGCGGCGGTGGATAGCCTGCTGGCCGATGTCAGTCAGCCGAAACGCGACTTCACCGACGATGAGATCATCGCCCGCATGATGATTCCGATGATCAACGAAGTGGTGCGTTGCCTCGAAGAAGGCATTATCGCCAGCCCGGCGGAAGCGGATATGGCGCTGGTATACGGCCTGGGCTTCCCTACGTTCCACGGCGGCGCGTTCCGCTGGCTGGACACACTCGGCAGCGCCCGCTATCTCGATATGGCTCAGCAGTATCAGCACCTCGGCCCGCTGTATGAAGTGCCGGAAGGGCTGCGTAACAAAGCGCGCCATAACGAACCCTACTATCCCGCAGTTGAGCCAGCCCGTCCGGTTGGCGAGCTGAAAACGGCTTAAGGAGTCACAATGGAAAAGGTTGTCATTGTTGATGCGATTCGCACCCCGATGGGCCGTTCAAAAGGCGGCGCGTTCCGTAACGTGCGTGCGGAAGACCTCTCCGCGCACCTGATGCGTAGCCTGCTGGCGCGTAACCCGGCGCTGGATCCGGCTGCGCTCGACGATATCTACTGGGGCTGCGTGCAGCAGACCCTGGAGCAGGGCTTCAACATCGCCCGCAACGCGTCGCTACTGGCGGAGATCCCGCATTCGGTTCCGGCCGTCACCGTTAACCGCCTGTGTGGTTCATCAATGCAGGCGCTGCACGACGCTGCCCGCATGATCATGACCGGCGATGCTCAGGCTTGCCTGGTCGGTGGCGTCGAGCATATGGGTCACGTCCCGATGAGTCACGGGGTCGATTTCCACCCAGGGATGAGCCGCAACGTGGCGAAAGCTGCGGGGATGATGGGTCTGACCGCCGAGATGCTCTCCCGCCTGCACGGCATCAGCCGCGAAATGCAGGATGCCTTTGCCGCGCGTTCTCACGCTCGCGCATGGGCCGCCACGCAGTCTGGTGCCTTTAAGAACGAGATCATCCCTACCGGCGGCCACGATGCAGACGGCGTTCTGAAGCAGTTCAGCTACGACGAAGTCATCCGCCCGGAAACCACCGTCGAAGCGCTTTCCACGCTGCGTCCGGCGTTTGACCCCGTCACCGGTACGGTCACGGCAGGGACCTCGTCGGCGTTGTCCGACGGCGCCGCCGCGATGCTGGTAATGAGCGAAAGCCGCGCCCGCGAGCTGGGATTAACGCCTCGCGCTCGGGTACGCTCGATGGCGGTCGTGGGCTGCGATCCGTCGATCATGGGCTACGGCCCGGTTCCGGCTTCAAAGCTGGCGCTGAAAAAAGCGGGCTTAACCGCCAGCGACATCGATCTCTTTGAGATGAACGAAGCGTTTGCCGCGCAGATCCTGCCGTGCATTAAAGATCTGGGGCTGCTGGAGCAGATCGACGAAAAGATTAACCTCAACGGCGGCGCGATCGCCCTCGGTCACCCGCTGGGCTGCTCCGGGGCGCGTATCAGCACGACGCTGATCAACCTGATGGAACGCAAAGATGCCCAGTTTGGTCTGGCAACGATGTGTATCGGGCTGGGTCAGGGTATCGCGACGGTGTTTGAGAGAGTGTAAGGCTATAACGTAGGCCCGATAAGCATCGCGCCATCGGGCTTTTGCCGGGAGGCGCTGCGCTTTCCCGGCCTACGAGAGGTACCTCGCCGCCAGTCGTGTCACTGGCGAAGAGAAACAGTTTAGTTGCCGTTCTTCCCGCCTGTCAGGGGCGGGTTTTTTATTTAAATGAAAGCAAACGCATCGCCAAACAGGCGGTCTTCACGCGCATCACGTTCGTTACAGAACAGATCGCGGGCGATTTTCGCCATCTCGAAACGCCCTGCAATGTAGATATCATGCCCCGCCAGCGTACCGTGATCCTGCAGCACTGCCGTCAGCACCGTCCCGCTACGCCCGCGCCAGCCCTCTTCCGGCTGCTCAACCACCGGCTCAATGCGCAGGTTAGGATGGGTGACGCTCAGCGCTTCCAGTTCAGACAGGTCATACAGGTGTTTCTCTTCACGGCCACCCCAGTAGATCGTGATATCACGGTCAGGGTTACGCGCCAGGGCGGTCAACAGAATGGAGCGCACGTAGGAGAAGCCTGTACCACCAGCAATCAGGATCAGCGGACGGTCTTCGTCATCGCGCAGCCACGCATCACCGTGCGGAATATCCACTACGATCTCACGCTCTTTCAGAATGCGGTCCATGACGGCCATCGCATACAGGTTAAGCTCTGACGCACCGATATGAAGCTCAATAAATTCCTGCTCCGCTGGCGTGGAGGCCATGGAGAAAGGACGCTTATCACGCTCATCCATCACGACCATCAGATACTGACCCGCGCGGAAAGAGAATGGCGCTTCTGGCACTAAACGGACGCGATATACGGTGTCGGTGATGGCATCTACCGAGGTCACTTTACAGCTTAAGGTTGTCATTCGCTCTCTCTGTCGGGAAGTCTATAGGGCTTAACGGTCAGCTCAGGGTTTACCGTTATTCATTATGGCCAGCTCGTCCCAGATCGCGTCAATGCGCGCGGTCACAGCAGGATCTTTTTTGATCGGGCGACCCCATTCACGGTCGGTTTCGCCAGGCCATTTATTTGTGGCATCCAGTCCCATCTTTGAGCCAAGACCGGAAACCGGCGAGGCAAAATCCAGATAATCAATCGGCGTGTTTTCGACTAACACCGTATCGCGCGCCGGGTCCATTCGCGTGGTAATGGCCCAGATTACGTCATTCCAGTCGCGGGCGTTAACGTCATCATCGCAGACAATAACAAATTTGGTATACATAAACTGGCGCAGGAAAGACCACACGCCCATCATCACGCGTTTAGCATGGCCTGGATACTGCTTCTTCATCGTGACCACCGCCATGCGGTACGAGCATCCTTCAGGCGGCAGATAAAAATCAACAATTTCCGGGAACTGCTTTTGCAGGATCGGCACAAACACTTCATTCAGCGCCACGCCCAGTACCGCCGGTTCATCCGGTGGACGCCCGGTATACGTGGAGTGATAAATCGCATCTTCACGCTGCGTAATGTGCGTCACGGTAAACACCGGGAAGTTATCCACTTCGTTGTAATAGCCGGTGTGGTCGCCGTAAGGGCCTTCTGGCGCCATTTCCCCCTGCTCAATGTAACCTTCCAGCACAATTTCTGCACTGGCCGGGACTTCAAGATCGTTAGAGATACACTTCACGACTTCGGTTTTCGTCCCGCGCAGCAGGCCAGCAAAGGCATACTCCGAGAGCGTATCCGGTACAGGCGTGACGGCCCCGAGAATGGTGGCCGGATCGGCGCCCAGCGCAACGGACACCGGGAAACGTTCACCCGGATGCGCAGCACACCACTCCTGGAAATCCAGCGCGCCGCCGCGATGCGACAGCCAGCGCATAATGAGCTTATTCTTACCAATCAACTGCTGGCGGTAAATACCGAGATTCTGGCGCTCTTTGTGCGGGCCGCGCGTGACGGTGAGTCCCCAGGTGATCAGCGGCGCGGCATCTTCCGGCCAGCACTGCATGATAGGGATTTTAGTCAAATCAACTGCATCGCCTTCCAGCACCTTCTGCTGGCACGGCGCGCCGCGCAGGCGTTTAGTGGGCATGTTCAGCACCTGCTTAAACTGCGGCAGCTTGTCGAACAGATCGCGGAAGCCTTTCGGCGGCTCCGGCTCTTTCAGGAAGGCCAGCAGCTTACCGACTTCGCGCAGGGCCGTGACGTCTTCCTGCCCCATCCCCAGTGCGACGCGACGCGGGGTACCAAACAGGTTGCACAGCACCGGCATGGCGTACCCTTTCGGATTTTCAAACAGTAACGCGGGGCCACCGGCACGCAGGGTGCGGTCAGCAATTTCTGTCATCTCCAGATAAGGATCAACAGGAAGTGTAATACGTTTGAGTTCACCCTGCTTTTCCAGCAGCGTCAGGAAGTCGCGGAGATCGTGGTATTTCATGCAGTTAATCATGGCCTCTCTGTAAGCGCTTCATTATACGGCGTAAGCCTGCTTGATGCTGTAATTTTGTTAAATTAGCGTGAAGTTATGCGTTCTGCCCCATTTTCGCCCATTATAATCAACTTAGCGATCCCGCCAGGGTTTTGATATGCTTGCGCCCCGAACTAAGGGAAAGAGTGATTATGCAGGCCTGGTATTTACTGTATTGCAAACGCGGGCAACTTCAGCGCGCGCAGGAACATCTTGAACGTCAGTCTGTCAATTGCCTGACGCCCGTGATCACGCTTGAGAAAATGCAGCGCGGGAAGCGCACAACCGTGAGCGAGCCGTTGTTCCCGAACTACCTGTTCGTGGAGTTCGACCCTGAGGTGATCCACACCACCACCATCAGCGCCACGCGCGGCGTCAGCCATTTTGTTCGCTTTGGCGCTCACCCCGCGACGGTTCCCTCATCGGTGATCCACCAGCTGTCGATTTATCAGCAGCCCGAAGGCCTTACCGACCCGGAAACGCCCTACACGGGCGATAGCGTCGTGATTACTGAAGGGGCTTTCGAAGGCCTGCAGGCGATTTTTGCCGAGCCGGACGGGGAAGCGCGCTCCATGCTGTTGCTTAATCTGCTGAACAAACAGGTGTTGCAGAGCGTTAAAAACACCGACTTCCGTAAACTTTAAACGTTTATCCCGAACAGCTTACGCACGTTGTCATCCGTCTGTACGGAAAGCCAGTGCGGATCCTCTCCGCGCCACGTCGCGACGCGCTCAACAATGTGCCCCAGATAAGCGGGCTCATTGCGTCGCGATGCCGGTTTGGGTTTCATATCGCGCGGCAGCAGATAAGGCGCATCCGTTTCAAGGAGCAACCGGTCGGCCGGGATCGCTGGCAACAGTTCCCTAAGCTCAAGCCCGCGGCGCTCATCGCAAACCCAGCCGGTAATCCCCAGATAAAGCCCGCGCTCCAGGCACTCCAGCGCCTCCTGCCGTGAGCCGGTAAAACAGTGCAGCACTGCGCCCGGCAGTTTCTCAAGCCACGGATCCAGCAGAGTCAGGAAACGCTCATGCGCGTCGCGGCAGTGCATAAATACGGGCATTTCAAGCTCTGCCGCCAGCGCAAGCTGGGCAGTGAACGCCTTTTCCTGCTCTTCTGGCGTGGAAAAGTTACGGTTGAAATCGAGGCCGCATTCGCCAATCGCCACCACTTCCGGTGTCTTCGCCAGCCTGCGCAGGGTTTCACCGCTTTCCGGGGTCCACTGGCTGCTGTCATGTGGGTGTACGCCCGCGGTAGACCAACAGCGTTCGTAGCGTTGCGCCAGCTGCTGCGCCTGCTCGCTCTCATGCAGGTTGGTGCCCGTCAGCAGCAGTCCTTTCACCCCGGCGGCAAACGCGCGCGCAACCACCTCATCGCGATCTTTCGCAAACTGCGAGCTGGTCAGGTTAAGTCCGATATCAAACATGCGAATCCCCATATAACAACCGCCCTGACGGGCGGCTGGTTTTACTCTTCAGTGGTCTTGTCGGACGTCGCGTCTTCGTCATCCGACCGACGCCCTTTACCCACGTAGAACCGTGAGAAGAAGACGCCGACCTCAAACAGGCAGTACATCGGTATGGCCAGCAGCGTCTGGGAGAACACATCCGGCGGTGTCAGCAGCATGCCGACCACAAATGCGCCGACCAGGATATACGGACGCTTCTTACGCAGGTCATCCGGCGTGGTGACCCCTACCCAGCAGAGCAGCACAATGGCCACCGGTACTTCAAAGGCCACGCCGAACGCCATAAACAGCGCCATCACAAAGCTGAGGTAGCTGGCGATATCCGTCGACACCTGGACGCCTTCCGGCGCGGTATGCGTCAGGAAGCCGAAGGCCAGCGGGAAGACAACGAAATAGGCAAACGCCATGCCGATATAGAACAGCAGCGAACTGGACACCAGCAGCGGGATGACCAGCTTACGTTCGTGCTTATACAGTGCTGGCGCCACAAAGGCCCACACCTGGTACAGAATCACGGGCGCAGAGGCAATCAACGACACCCAAAAGGTCAGCTTGATGGGGGTAAAGAACGGAGAAGCAACGTCTGTTGCAATCATCGTTGCGCCCAGCGGCATCTGCTTGATCAGCGGCGCAGAAACCACCTGGTAGATATCGTTGGCGAAATAGACCAGGCATAGAAAAATAACGAGAACCGCAATGATGCAGTTTAACAGGCGCTTACGCAGCTCTATGAGGTGCGTAATCAGCGGTTGAGTATCATCTACAGCCATGTTTACGCTTTATCACTCGACGAGGGGGATGATTCGGAAACGGGCGCGGCGGGTTTTGCCTCGGCAGCATTAACCACGGGCTTTTCCGGCTGCACCTGCTTTTTCACTTCGGTTTCCTGCGGCGTCTGTTCAGGCGCAGCAGCCTGATGTTCAGCGCTGGCAGGCGTTACGCCCTCACGCTGCTCTTCGCTGCCCTTCACCACCGGGTTATGGATGGTGTTCGCTTCATCGCTCGCTTTTTCAGGATCGTTAATGCTGTAGGAGCGCTTCATGGATTCCGCCGCTTCGCGCAGCTCATCCATTGACGCTTTCAGTTCCGGCGTCAGGTTATCCATGCTCGCCTTCTCAACCTTTTTCAGGCTTTCCTGAAATTCCTGCAGCTTAAGCTCCTGAGCCAGTTCATTCTGAACGGTCGATGCCAGCGATCTCAGCGCACGAACCCAGCCCGCAACGGTTTTCACCGCCACCGGCAGACGCTGAGGCCCCAGCACGATCAGGCCAATCACAAAGACCAGCAGGAGCTCACTAAAACCAATGTCGAACACGACTTACACCTGCTCTTTATCGTGGCGTTTAGCGTCTTCCTTTTTGGCTTCTTCTTGCTTGTCGGAGATGGATTTAGCAGTAAAGTCAGCGTCCTGGCTGGTTTTATCCTGCTTGCTCTCATCATCGCTCATCGCTTTCTTGAAGCCTTTGATAGACGCGCCCAGATCGGAACCAATAGAACCGAGCTTTTTGGTGCCAAACAACAGCACGACGATGACGGCAATGATCAACAATTGCCAGATACTGATACCACCCATACACGTTCCTCAGGGATAGATGATTAATGAGTCAGGTCGCATTATACGTATGCGACCCGTCGATAGCGACGCAAACTCAGCGCGTTTTTCGCCATCCGGCAAGCCAGACAACCACCCCGGCGGCCATCAGCCAGGCGGGCATCATCTGCCACTCCGGGCGGTTGATCAGCAGCAGCGTACCGCTCAGCAGCAGCGTTGCGCCAATCCCAAAGAGATAGCGTGACTGCCCCTGACGAACACGGCTGGACTGAAGTTCGCGAGCGATTTTATCCATGCTGTGCTGAAGGTTCTTGCTCTGACGCAAACTGTCATAAACCAGTTCAGGAATTTCAGGCATTTTTTCTATCCAGAACGGGCCTTTCTCTTTCAGCGAGCGCACCAGCGCCGGAATACCCACCTGATCCTTAATCCAGGATTCAAGGAAAGGTTTCGCGGTCTTCCACAAGTCTAACTGAGGATAGAGCTGTCGGCCTACACCCTCAACGTAAAGTAATGTTTTCTGAAGTAAAACTAGCTGTGGCTGAACTTCCATATTAAAGCGGCGAGCCGTGTTGAACAGGTTCAACAGCACATGTCCGAAGGAGATTTCCGCCAGCGGTTTTTCAAAAATCGGTTCGCAAACGGTCCGGATCGCAAACTCGAACTCTTCGACGTTGGTGTCCGGCGGCACCCAGCCGGAATCGACGTGCAGCTCGGCCACCTTACGGTAGTCGCGGTTGAAGAACGCGATGAAGTTCTCGGCCAGATAGCGTTTATCTTCTTTATTCAGCGACCCCACAATCCCGCAGTCGATACCGATATACTTCGGATCCTCAGGGTGCTCGTAGCTCACGAAGATATTGCCCGGGTGCATGTCCGCATGGAAAAAGCTGTCGCGGAACACCTGGGTGAAGAAGACCTGCACGCCACGCTCGGCCAACAGCTTCATGTTCGTTCCCTGCTTCTCCAGGGCCACCACATCCGAAACCGGAATACCGTAGATACGCTCCATCACCATCATGTTCTGGCTGCAGTAGTCAGAATAGACTTCAGGGACATAGAGCATCGGGCTGTTTTCAAAGTTGCGGCGCAGCTGAATGGCGTTTGCCGATTCGCGCAGCAGGTTAAGCTCATCAATCAGCGTTTTTTCATATTCCCGCACCACTTCCATTGGACGCAAACGACGTCCGTCCGGAAGCAGACGCGGCACCCAGCGCGCCAGACGATAAATCAGCTTCATGTCTGCTTTGATGATGGGCAGGATGTCCGGACGAATGACCTTTATAACCACTTCCTTGCCATTTTCTTTCAGGCGCGCGGTGTGTACCTGAGCAATAGAGGCCGATGCCAGTGGCTGAATATCGAAATCGTCAAACCAGGTCTCAATGGGAATGTTGCCCATCGCCTCTTCAATTTGCTTTTTCGCGCGCGCACCGTCAAACGGTGCGACGCGGTCCTGCAGCATCGCGAGTTCATCAGCAATCAGCGGCGGGAAGAGATCGCGGCGGGTCGAGAGCATCTGCCCGAACTTAATCCATACCGGACCGAGCTCCTGCAATGCGAGGCGCAGACGCTCACCCAGCGGCTGACCTTTATGGCGATTAGGCATCCAGAAGAGCATCCGCCGCCAGATGCGAAGCGGCAGCGTGATACGCATTTTGGGGATAAGCTCGTCGAGCCCGTAGCTCAAAAAGGTACGAATAATGAAATAGAGGCGCCGAATTTCACCAGGCGTCATTTGCCCTCCAGTTTTTCCAGCCGTTTGGTTAAGGCATCAACCGCACGTTCAACAGCCGCGGTCTCTTCCGCAAACCATGCCACTTCCAGTGGACCGGGCGCCATTCGCCACTCCTCCGTCAGCACTTCCGCCGCATAGCGTTGCTGACGTTGCAGGCTTTTACGCGCAAAGGAGGTGCCACCCTGAAAGACTTTCCCGATACCTTCAGCGGCAATGTCGCCGATAAAGGGCGCGAGCAGTTCTGCCGGGTCGAACTCCGCCAGATCGGTGAGCGCAACGAAGTTCTGCACGACCTGAATGTCGCCTTCCACTTCCAGCTCACCGCTGCGGATAAGCGCCGTTAATTGCTGGCGATCGCGCAGTTTTGGCAGCACGCTCACGTGCGTGATGACCGAGCAGTCGGCGTCACCTTCCCACGCCCCCAGAACGTCAAGCTGGCGTTCGCTGAAGACCAGCACAAGCGGCGTCGAGAACTCTTTTAAAACAATACGTAATACCTTCCCGTTTAGCCGCTGACGCGCTGCTTTAAGCGCCGGAGCACGATAGAGAAAAGCATTCAGTACGTTTTCGATACCTGCGGTGACTAAGGGTTTAAAGGGCACGGGACACCTCCACTCAGAACTTGTAACCGCGATGCAGCGCGACGACACCCGCCGTCAGGTTGAAATATTCAACGTTCTCAAATTCTGCATCCTGCATCATGGCTTTTAATGTGTCCTGATCCGGGTGCATACGGATAGATTCCGCCAGGTAGCGGTAGCTTTCCGCATCGTTGGCCACCAGCTCACCGATGCGCGGCAGAACGTGGAAAGAATAGGCGTCGTAAGCTTTGCTCAGCGGCTCAATAATCGGTTTGGAGAATTCGAGCACCAGCAGGCGTCCACCCGGCTTCAGCACGCGATACATGGAGCGCAGCGCTTTTTCTTTGTCGGTCACGTTACGCAGACCGAAGGAGATCGTGATGCAGTCAAAGGTATTGTCCGGGAACGGCAGCGCTTCAGCATTTGCCTGCACATATTCCACATTCCCCACCACGCCGATGTTACGCAGCTTTTCGCGGCCCATTTTCAGCATGGAATCATTAATATCGGCGAGGACAACGCGCCCGGTTTCGCCCACCAGACGAGAGAATTTCGCGGTTAAATCGCCCGTACCACCGGCTAAATCCAGCACCGTTTGTCCGCGACGCACGCCGCTACAGTCAATGGTGAAGCGCTTCCACAAGCGATGAATGCCGAACGACATCAGGTCATTCATCACATCGTACTTCGCCGCCACGGAATGAAATACGTGGGCCACCATGTCAGCTTTCTGCGCTTTGGCGACAGTCTGAAAGCCAAAGTGCGTTGTGTCTTGTGAATCGTCAGCCATCTTAGAGCCTGCTTATCAGTAAAATGTTCGTGAAGTGTAACAGATTGGGCGCGTTTGCCCTACGTTTCAACCACCGCGAAAGAAACGCGCCGGAGTCTCGCCTGGTGATAAATCCACCGCTAACGTGTTGTCTTCACTGTTTGTCTTTTGTTCGTCCGCCCCTTCACGCAGGCGAAACTCGTCGTCCTGGGCGGTGGCCTGTTCCACCAATTCCGGATTAATCTCGCGTTTAACCTCTACCCCCAGGCTGCGGAATGATTCGGCCTGCGCCAGCAGATTGCCACGTCCCGAGGCGAGTTTTTTCATCGCCTGACGGTAGTTATCCTGCGCACGGTCCAGGCTCTGCCCGACGGAGGACATGTCGTCCACGAAGAGGCGCATTTTGTCGTACAGCTTGCTGGCGCGGTCAGCAATCTGCTGCGCGTTGCGGCTCTGGTGCTCATAGCGCCACAGGTTCGCAATGGTGCGTAAGGCCACCAGCAGCGTGGTGGGGCTGACCAGCATAATGTTATTTTTGAGCGCTTCGGTGATGAGTTCAGGCTGCCTGTCGAGTGCCAGCAGAAACGCGGGCTCTACCGGAATAAACATCAGGACATAGTCTAGCGATCGCAGGCCAGGCAGCTGCTGATAGTCTTTTCTGCCGAGCAGGCGAATATGATTGCGCACGGAGGCAATGTGCTCCTGCAGCGCCGATTCGCGGGTGAAGTCGTCCTCCGCATTGAAGTAACGCTCATACGCCACCAGGGTCATCTTGGCGTCAATCACCACATCTTTGCCCTGGGGCAGCCGCACGATCACATCCGGCTGCATTCGCGAGCGGGCATCATTTTCAATACTCACCTGCGTTTCGTATTCGTACCCTTCCCGAAGGCCTGAAGCTTCCAGGACGCGGGTGAGCACCACTTCTCCCCAGTTGCCCTGGGTTTTGTTATCCCCTTTCAACGCGCGGGTGAGGTTGACCGCCTCCTGCGCCATCTGGGCATTCAGCTGCTGGAGATTGCGAATTTCATGCGCCAGGGTATGCCGCTCGCGGGCTTCCTGACCAAAGCTGTCCTGTACCTGACGGCGGAAGCCGTCCAGCTGTTCACGCAGGGGCGTCAGCAGGCTGTTCAGGCTCTGGCGGTTCTGTTCGTCAACGCGGCGGTTGCTGTGCTCAAAAATGCGGTTTGCGAGGTTTTCAAACTGTTCGCTGAGGCGCTGCTCGCTGTTGATCATCTGGCGGATTTTATCTTCCGCATGCAGCTGAGTGGATTCCAGGCGGGTGGTCACTTCACGGAGATCGGCCTCCAGCGAGGTGTTGATATCGCGGAGATTGCGCAGCTCGTTGTTGAGCAGTTCACACTCGTCGCGCCAGTGTTCACTCAGGGCAAGCTGCTGCCTGGCCGCGCTTAAATCGGCGACGATCTCTTCGCGTTCAGCCAGCTGATCGGCCTTCTGCTGCGCATGCTGATAGCTTGACATCAGCCAGCCTATCGCCACGCCCGCCAGCGCAATCATTGCATAAATCAGGATTGAGATATCCACAATGCCCCCTGCATCAACGTATTACCCGCACAAAATAGAATTGTGCTGTATAAACGTCCAGTTTGAAAGGGTTTTCCTGCGAGGCGCTACGCAAAAAATAAAGGCCGAACGTGTCGGCCTTTGATTTCGAAGGGAGAGGACTAGATCAGGCGACGCGCCGCTTCCACCACGATTTTCACTGCATGACTTTCGGTCTGCTTCATGGTTTCGGCGTTCGGGATCTCCTGCTGGGTACGGTTGACGATGACGCCAGCCACCATACCAGCACGCAGACCCTGGCTTGCGCACATGGTCAGCAGCGTGGCGGATTCCATTTCGTAGTTCATCACGCCCATCGACTGCCACTCTTCCATGGAGCCTTTGAAGCGGCTTACCACGCGGCCAGAGAAGGTGTCGTAACGCTCCTGGCCCGGGTAGAAGGTATCGGACGAAGCGGTCACGCCCACGTGGGTGGTGGCGCCCACGGATTTCGCGGCTTCAACCAGCGCGGTGGTGCACTCGAAATCTGCCACCGCCGGGAACTCCATCGGTGCAAAGTGGAGGCTTGCGCCATCCAGACGCACAGACGCGGTCGTCACCAGCACGTCGCCGACGTTGATATGCGGCTGAATAGCGCCAGTGGTACCGATACGCAGGAAAGTACGAATGCCCAGCTGTGCCAGCTCTTCAACAGCAATCGAAGTAGACGGGCCACCGATACCGGTAGAACACACGATCACGGCTTTACCATCCAGCTCTGCGCGCCAGGTGGTGAATTCACGATGGGCTGCCAGCTTAACCGGCTTATCCATCAGCGCGGCGATCTTTTCCACACGCTCTGGATCGCCAGGGACGATAGCGAGCGTAGCCCCTTGTAAATCGTTTTTAGTGAGGCCGAGATGAAAAACATCAGACTTAGACATAGGTGACTCCTCTGTGGGTCGGTTAGTCAGAAGAAGTAAAACGGTACTTTACAGAAGCAGTAAGCATAATTTCGTGACGCATCTCACCATGAATGAAAATGATTGCATCGAATTTCCATCAAAAAGTGATTTACATCACATTAACAAGTTATATCGTCAGGTGCTGCACAAAAGATAGACCGTTTAAGGCACTGTGAGTTGTTAACCTGGTGTCTATATTTACCTTTGCGCTAACTGATTGGTACGGAGAATGCCATGACTGAAAAAACCGGTTTTGCACCTGCTGCGGCCCCGCATGCCTCAACCATCGTCTCAACGTCTGAAGATGCCATCACCGCGGGTGAGACCTCTATTCCCACGCAGGGAGAAAACATGCCTGCTTACCACGCACGACCAAAATCGGCAGACGGCCCGCTGCCCATCGTGATCGTGGTTCAGGAAATTTTCGGTGTTCACGAACACATTCGCGACCTCTGCCGCCGGCTGGCCCTGGAAGGCTATCTGGCCGTTGCGCCAGAGCTCTACTTCCGTCAGGGCGATCCGAACGACTACAGCGATATTCCCACCTTGCTCAGCAACCTGGTCAGCAAAGTCCCGGATGCGCAGGTTCTGGCCGACCTCGACCACGTCGCCAGCTGGGCGGCGCGCAACGGGGGCGATCCCCATCGTTTGCTGGTCACCGGTTTCTGCTGGGGCGGACGCATTAGCTGGCTGTATGCCGCGCATAACCCGCAGCTCAAAGCCGCTGTCGCCTGGTACGGCAAACTGGTGGGTGAAAAAACGCTGAATTCACCAAAACATCCGGTTGATATCGCCACCGAGTTAAATGCCCCCGTGTTAGGGCTTTACGGCGGTCAGGACACCGGTATTTCGCTGGATTCGGTAGAAACCATGCGCCATGCGCTCCGCGCGGCAAATGCGAAGGCGGAGATCGTGGTATACCCGGATGCCGGGCATGCGTTTAACGCCGACTATCGTCCGAGCTATCACGCTGAATCGGCTAAAGATGGATGGCAGCGGATGCTTACGTGGTTCCGTCAGTACGGTGGTAAAAAAGGGTAAGCCTTTCCCATCATCATGACGCATAAGGAGTGCGTGTTATGGACAATTCCCTCGCGTTTCCACACGGTTTTTTATGGGGCGGCGCGATTGCCGCCAACCAGGCCGAAGGCGCATGGAACGTGGACGGTAAAGGGCCGTCCGTTGCCGACGCTGTC
This sequence comes from Enterobacter sp. BNK-22, assembly GCF_048684805.1. Taxonomy (NCBI): domain Bacteria; kingdom Pseudomonadati; phylum Pseudomonadota; class Gammaproteobacteria; order Enterobacterales; family Enterobacteriaceae; genus Enterobacter; species Enterobacter sp. BNK-22. The sequence goes on along the minus strand of NZ_JBLQTT010000001.1, from coordinate 3,768,630 downwards.
GCCTGGAAACCCAACCTCTCCGTGAAAGATTACAGCGGCCACATGGCCCTGACGGACGAAAATATTCGCGACGCGTTTGAAGGTAAAAATGATGCGCTGTACCCGAAACGCCGCGGCATCGATTTTTATCACCACTATAAAGACGACATCGCGCTGTTTGCTGAGATGGGTTTTAAGGTGCTGCGCGTATCCATTGCCTGGTCACGTATTTTCCCGACCGGAGAGGACGCCGAGCCAAACGAGGCCGGGCTGCAGTTTTATGAAGAACTGTTTCGCGAGCTGCGTCGTCATAACATCGAGCCGCTGGTCACCCTTTCCCACTACGAAATGCCGCTGGCGCTGAGCGAAAAATATAACGGCTGGGTGCATCGCAATGTGGTTGATGCCTTTGTTCGCTTCAGCAATGTTTGTTTCGACCGCTACAAAGAGCTGGTGCGTTACTGGCTAACCTTCAATGAAATAGACAGTATTCACCGCCATCCCTTTACGACCGCGGGCATTCGCGAAGAGAAAAGCGCGCCGGGCAACGCGAAACAGGATATCTATCAGGGTCTGCACCATCAGTTTGTCGCGTCTGCACTGGTCACGCGCGACTGCCACGCCAAAATTCCGGGCAGCCAGGTCGGGTGCATGCTGACCAAACTGACGACCTATCCTCACAGTTGCCGTCCGGAAGACGTTGAAGCCACGCTGAAGAAAAACCTGGAAAACTATTTTTATGCCGACGTGCAGGTATTTGGCGACTATCCGCCGCTGATCCTGCGCGATCTGGAACGACGAAATATCCATATTGAAATGCACCCTGACGATCGGCGTATTTTAAAGGCGCATACTGTCGATTTCGTCTCCTTCAGCTATTACATGTCGATGACCGAATCCACTCAGCCTGACGCCGAACGCATTCCCGGGAATACCGTTCTCGGTGTGAAAAACCCGTATCTGCCTGCGTCCGAATGGGGATGGCAGATTGATCCGCTTGGGTTGAAAATCTCGCTGCTGGAGCTGTATGACCGTTACCGGAAGCCGCTGTTTATCGTTGAAAACGGTCTGGGCGCGAAGGATGTGGTCGAAAACGGCAAGATCCACGATAGCTATCGAATCGACTATTTCCGCGCGCACTTCGCACAAACGCGGGCCGCGATTAATGAAGGCGTGGAGGTGATGGGGTTCACCACGTGGGGCTGTATCGACATCATTAGTGCGGGCACCTCGCAGATGTCCAAACGCTATGGTTTTATCTATGTCGATCAGGACGATGAAGGCAACGGTACGTTGAAACGGCTGAAAAAAGACTCCTTCTGGTGGTACCAAAAGGTGATTGCCAGCAACGGCGCAGATCTGCGCTAAGCATGCGCATTCCAGGCCGGGCAGACGCCCGGCCATCGCGCGTCACAATTATGCCTGACGCAAATTCTGTGCTGCCTTCACCATGTTCGCCAGCGCGGCGCGGGTTTCCGGCCAGCCGCGGGTTTTCAGGCCGCAGTCCGGGTTCACCCACAGGCGCTCAGCCGGAATGCGCTGGGCCGCTTTTTTCAGCAAGGCTTCAATCCACTCCACGCTCGGCACGTTCGGGGAGTGAATGTCATACACGCCCGGCCCGATTTCGTTCGGGTACTCGAACTCTTCGAACGACTCCAGCAGCTCCATGTCTGAGCGCGACGTCTCAATGGTGATCACGTCAGCGTCCAGCGCGGCAATCGAATCCATGATGTCGTTAAATTCGCAGTAACACATGTGGGTGTGGATCTGCGTGTCGTCCTTCGCCACCGCGGCGTTGATGCGGAATGCCTCCACGCCCCACTTCAGGTAGGCATCCCAGTCGCTGCGGCGCAGCGGCAGACCTTCGCGCAGGGCCGGTTCGTCAATCTGGATGATGCCTATGCCTGCAGCTTCCAGATCTGCCACTTCATCACGCAGCGCCAGCGCGATTTGCTTCGCGATGGTTTCACGGGTGACGTCTTCGCGCGGGAAGGACCAGCAAAGAATGGTCACCGGACCGGTGAGCATACCTTTCACCGGCTTGTCGGTCAGAGACTGCGCGTATTTCGCCCACTCCACGGTGATCGCTTCCGGACGGCTGACGTCGCCGATCACCACCGGCGGCTTCACGCAGCGGGAGCCGTAGCTCTGCACCCAGCCATTCTGGGTAAACACAAAGCCGTCGAGATGCTCACCGAAGTACTCCACCATGTCGTTACGCTCGGCCTCACCGTGCACCAGCACGTCCAGCCCCAGCCGCTCCTGCTCGATAATCGCCTGCTTGATGTGTTCGGCGATACCGGTGCGGTAGTGATTCGCATCCAGGTTGCCCTTTTTGAAGTCCAGACGCAGGCCACGGATTTCGGTGGTTTGTGGGAAGGAACCGATGGTGGTGGTCGGCCACGCAGGCAGGTTGAAGCGGGCACGCTGCGCTTCGGCGCGCACCTCATATGGGCTCTGACGCTGGCTGTCCTGGGCGGTGATGGCCGCCAGGCGTTTTTCCACCGCCGGGTTATGCACACGCGCCGAGTGACGACGTGCCTGAATCGGCGCGCTCCATGCACTGATTGCCGCCGTGTCGCCGCTGTTCAGCGCATCGCGCAGCAGCGCCAGCTCTTCACATTTTTGCAGGGCGAAGGCAAACCAGCTTTTGACCTCAGCATCAAGACGGGTTTCCACGCTCAAATCGATCGGGCTGTGCAGCAGGGAGCAGGACGAGGCCACCCACAGCTCACGTTTGCCGACGATGTCCTTAATCTGCGCGTATTTCTCGGTCAGATCGGCGCGCCAGACGTTACGACCGTTAACCAGACCCGCGGAGAGCAGCCAGTCTGCGGGCAGTCGCTTGTGCAGTTCCGCGACATCGTCTTTGCCGTGAACCAGGTCAACGTGCAGGCCCTGCACCGGCAGCGCGGTAATGGTGTTCAGGTTCGGCGTGACGCCCTCAAAATAGGTGGTCAGCAGCAGCTTCACCTGCCCCGCCAGCGCGTCATACGCCGGTTTGAAGGCATCGAGCCAAACCTTGGGCAGTTCGAGCACCAGCGCCGGCTCGTCGATTTGCACCCACTGAATGCCGCGCTTGCCCAGCTCAATCAGCACCTGTTTATAGACCGGCAGAATATCCTTCAGCAGGCTGAGCCGGTCAAACGGCTCGCCTTTTACTTTGCCCAGCCACAGGTACGTTACCGGCCCAAGCAGCACGGGTTTCACCTGGTGGCCCAGCGCCAGCGCTTCGTCCACTTCATCCAGAAGCTGCGTCCAGGTCAGCCTGAACTGCTGACCCTTTACGAACTCCGGCACCATATAGTGATAGTTAGTGTTAAACCATTTAGTCATTTCCGCCGCTGCCGCTGGCTCACCCGTTGGCGCACGGCCACGGCCGATGCGGAACAGAGTATCGATATCTACCGATCCATCTTTGTTCTGATGACGAGCCGGCACGTTGCCAAGCAGCAGGCTGGTCGTCAGAACATGGTCGTACCAGGCGAAATCACCCACCGGCAGCAGGTCAATCCCCGCCTGTTTTTGCTGATCCCAGTGACGGGCGCGCAGCTCGCGTCCCACCGCCAGCAGTTCTTCACGGGTGGCGTTACCCGCCCAGTAGCTTTCTTGCGCTTTTTTCAGCTCGCGACGCAGGCCAACGCGAGGGAAACCGAGTGTGTGATTGCGGATTGTCATGGTGTGCCCCTTGTGAAATTCGTTATTTAGACGTCCAGATGTTTACACATCTATAATTGGCAGGTACTGTATATTCCTCAAGCGCAAAATGTTCATGCCGAAGTGAAGGACTTTCATGATCGAGATAAAACACCTGAAAACGCTACAAGCGTTGCGGAACTGCGGCTCGCTCGCGGCGGCGGCGGCCACGCTGCACCAGACCCAGTCCGCCCTTTCTCACCAGTTCAGCGATCTGGAACAACGCCTCGGCTTCCGTCTTTTTGTGCGCAAGAGCCAGCCGCTGCGCTTTACGCCCCAGGGCGAGATCCTGTTGCAGCTGGCGAATCAGGTCCTGCCGCAGATCGCCAGCGCGCTCCAGGCGTGCAATGAACCGCAGCAGACCACGCTGCGTATCGCCATTGAGTGCCATAGCTGTATTCAGTGGCTGACCCCCGCGCTTGAGAACTTCCGCCAGAAATGGCCGCAGGTGGAGATGGACTTCAAATCCGGCGTAACGTTCGACCCGCAGCCCTCGCTGCAGCAGGGCGAGCTGGATCTGGTGATGACGTCCGATATTCTGCCGCGCAGCGGCCTGCACTATTCGCCGATGTTTGATTATGAAGTACGCCTGGTACTGGCGCCGGATCATCCGCTGGCGGCCAAAACGCGCATCACGCCGGAAGACCTGGCGACGGAAACGCTGCTGATTTACCCGGTTCAGCGCAGTCGTCTGGATATCTGGCGACACTTCCTGCAGCCCGCGGGCATCAGTCCGCAGCTGAAAAGCGTGGATAACACCCTGCTGTTGATTCAGATGGTGGCGGCCAGAATGGGTATCGCGGCGCTGCCGCACTGGGTGGTAGAGAGCTTTGAGCGCCAGGGTCTGGTGGTGACCAAAACCCTGGGTGAAGGACTGTGGAGCCGGCTGTACGCCGCCGTGCGCGATGGCGAGCAGCGTCAGCCGATTACGGAGGCGTTTATTCGCTCAGCGCGGAACCACGCGTGCGACCATCTTCCGTTTGTGCGGAGCGCGGAGCGACCCAGCGGCGATGGACCCACAGCGAAGCCAGGATCACCGCTCCCCCAATAAGGAAGCTCGGCCAGTGCGGCTGTTGCTGCCAGATGGCAAGGTTGACCAACAACCCAGCCGGGACATGCACGTTGTTCATGATCCCCAGCGTACCGGCGTCGACCTGCGTCGCGCCGTAATTCCACATGAAGTACCCCAACCCGGAAGCCACGACGCCCAGCCAGATCAGCACGCCCCACTGCACGGGGGTAGTCGGCAGCTTTTGTGGGTTACCGAGCATAAACCACGCCGCCACCGCGACCATCGCGGCCCCCATGTAGAACCAGGCGAACGCGTTATGCTGCGGCATCGGACGGGTTTCCATCAGGCGTTTGTAGCCCACCATGCCAATGGCGAAACTGATATTGGCGAGCTGGACGAACATCAGCCCGGTCCAGAAGTGATCGCTCACTTTGTCGTAGCGAATAATCGCCGCGCCGATCACCGCCAGCGCAGCGCTCAGCAGGTATCCCCAGCGCAGACGGCGTTTACTCAGCAGATCGTATATCAGCGTGATGTAGAGCGGCGTCAGCACGGTAAAGAGCAGGAATTCCGAGACGGACAGATAGACGTAAGCCCGGAAGCTAAACAGGTACATGATGCCGAGCTGCATCGCCCCCACCAGCATGTACAGCACAATCGTTTTCAGCGACTGTCCGCGCGTGCGCAGAAACGGCAGGAACACCAGCGCCGCCAGCCCTACGCGCATCAGCACCGAGAAGTAGCTGTCGACTGAACCGGCAAGGTATTCGCCAATCAGGCTAAAGGAGAAGGCCCACAGGATAGTGGTGATAATGAGTAGCGCCACAATGCTTGTCTCTCAGAAAGAAGGACAGGCATTGTAGCGAACTCTTTAGTTGACATCTGAGCAATAAACAATCAAATGAAGATTATTCAAGGAACAGCTTGCGCAGGTATTTCGGTACCGCGTTGTCAGCATTAGAACCAATCACCTCCAGCTCCGGGTGCAGATCTTTCAGACGCTGATGCGCGTTCTGCATGATGCAGCCCTTGCCCGCCATCGACAGCATTTCGGCATCGTTCATGCCGTCACCAAAGGCGATACAGTCTTTCAGCTCGAAGCCCAGACGTTTCGCGACCGCTTCCAGGGCGTGGCCTTTGGAGACACCTCCCGCCATCACTTCCAGACAGGTGAGCGTTGAGAAGCTGACGTTAACACGATCGCCCCAGCGGGCATTGATCGCCTGTTCCAGCGGGAGCAGTTCTTCGTGGCTGTCGCAGGTGAAGAACACCTTACTGATCCCCTCTGGCTCAAGAAGGCCCGGCTCGTACAGGGAGTAGTTAAATACCGCTTCTTTGAAGAAACGCATTTCATCCGGACGGTGGCGGTTCATGAACCAGTCGTCGTCACGGTAAACGTTCGTGACGATAGCCGGATTATTGTGCACCACGCCAAACAGATCGGCGGCAATATCGCGATCCAGGTTGTGGGTGAAGATCAGGTTGCCGTCGGTATCATGCACGCGCGCACCGTTGGAGGTGATCATGTACGATTTGATCTCAAGATTATCGCGGATCTGCCCCACGTCGACGTGGTGGCGGCCGGTGGCAAACACAAAGTTCACGCCCCGTGCCGTCAGCAGCTTTAGGGTCTCTTTCGCGTAAGGCGACAGGGTGTGGTCAGGGGAAAGCAGCGTGCCATCTAAATCAGATGCAACAACCTGGTACATAGGGATTTCAACCTCTGGTGGAAAACGATAATCAATTATGCCTGTTGAAAAATTCAACAATGGCGTTGAGCGCGACTGAGCGCATAGCGTCCTTTTCGAAAAGGATCTCATGGTACGCGCCGTTGATGACCAGCGGTTTTCCCCCTTCGCAGGGATGACCGGCGGCGGCGCGCAGTTCACAATAGCGGTCATGCATGCGGTTATCCACCACACGCTCTTCTTCCGCCTGGATCAGAAGCGTTGGCGTGTCATCATCGCCCACGCCTGCCAGCACTTGCTCACCGGCCAGAATACCTTCCCGCACCCAGTGCCAGGTCGGGCCACCGACGCGTAAGCGTGGTTCATCGGCATAAAAGCGCAGGTTACGGCGATAACGCTGCCGACTGTGGGTTAAGACGTTGATGGCGAACGGCAGCGCGCGCCAGCGTCCGGTTCCGATGGCATAGCCTTCACGAATGCGCTGATGGCCCTCAGCCCAGTCGAGAAGATGGCGCACCATCCAGTCCGGGAATCGTATGACGATACCGTACATCGGCGCGGTCAGCGCAATGGCATCGCACTGGTGTTCATAACGCTGCAAAAACAGCGTCGATATCGCGCCCCCCATGGAGTGCGCAAGGATGTATCGCTTACGCCAGGGACCGGGCTGAACTTCCTGCTGCCAGAACGCGGCAAAATCGTCGACGTAATCGCTGAAGCGATCGACGTGCCCACGGTGCGTATCCGGAAGCATGCGCCCGGACAGCCCCTGTCCACGGTGGTCGATGATCAGCACATCGAACCCCATATGGACCAGGTCGTAGGCCAGTTCGGCGTATTTAACGTAGCTTTCAATACGCCCCGGGCAGACCACGATGACCCGATCATTTTTTTCATTACGGAAACGAACGAAGCGCACCGGGATGCCCCCGACGCCCGTAAACGCATCTTCCTCACGCTGGCGCCAGAAATCGGTCAGCGGCCCCATGGAGAAAGCAGCAAATGCGTTTTCTCGTGTTTCCCAGTCCTTTTTCTGCTGAAACATCGGGTTTCTACTCACCTAAGCCAAGGAATATCGTTTTTTCGTAACCGGTCACAAAATGACTCAACAATAGCGTATTGTGGCATAAAAACAGACGTTTCGGGAGTTTCAAATGACCTTCGAGTGGTGGTTCGCTTACCTGCTGACATCCATCATCCTTAGCCTTTCACCGGGCTCGGGCGCCATTAACACCATGACCACCTCCATCAACCACGGCTATCGCGGTGCGGCGGCATCCATTGCCGGTTTGCAGACCGGGCTGGGCATTCATATCGTGCTGGTCGGGATTGGCCTGGGGACCCTGTTCTCCCGCTCCGTGCTGGCCTTTGAAGTGCTGAAATGGGCCGGGGCGGCGTATCTGATTTGGCTCGGCATCCAGCAGTGGCGCGCGGCAGGCTCCATTAACCTCAACACGCTCGCGCAGACGCAAAACCGCGGCCATCTGTTTAAGCGCGCGGTGTTCGTCAACCTGACCAACCCGAAGAGCATTGTGTTCCTCGCCGCGCTGTTCCCGCAGTTTATCGTGCCGCATCAGCCCCAGGTGATGCAGTACGTGGTGCTGGGCGCGACCACCATTATTGTCGATATCATTGTGATGATTGGTTACGCGACGCTGGCGCAGCGGATTGCGGCGTGGATTAAAGGGCCTAAGCAGATGAAGGCCCTGAATAAAGTCTTTGGTTCGCTGTTTATGCTGGTTGGCGCGCTGCTTGCGTCAGCGCGTCATGCTTAGCGAGAAATAATAAGATGAATGCCGAAGCCGGCGAACAGCGCGCCGGCGAAGCCGTCAATCCACTTCGCGATACGCTGGTAGCCACGGCGCATCGCCGGTAAGGCAAACAGGCTGGCCACGATGGTAAACCAGGCAAAGGTTTCCACAACGATCAGCAGGAAGATGCCCCAGCGTGCGCCCGCACCGATGCTATCACCCACAAACAGCGAGAACACGGAGCCGAAATAGATAATCGCTTTCGGGTTCGCCAGGTTGGTCAGCAGACCTTTTACAAAGCTGCGGCCGCCCGTTGCCAGCTCTACCTTTGGCTCTTCCGGTTTTTTCTCTTCTTTCTTCAGCGCCCCGCGCAACATCTGGTAGCCCATCCAGCACAGGTACAGCCCGCCGCCAACCATAATGATGTTATGCAGCCAGGCCATCTTCGCCAGGATCAGGTTCAAACCGAGCAGCGCAACGGCCGCCCAGACCATAACGCCCATGGTGATACCGAGCACGCCCATCATCGCCTCTTTGCGGGAGCGGCTGACGGCCGTTTGTGACACGAAGAAAAAGTCAGGTCCCGGGCTCATCAGCGCAACAATGTGCACTAACGCCACGGTGAGAAATAGCATCAACATAATTAACTCGCGGGGAAATAATTCAGTGAGTCATCATCCTGGCACTTTTTCGCCCGGCTGACTACTCCTCATCATCACCGTCGGCGTGAGAACGGATGAGCGCCATAAACTCTTTACCGAAGCGCTCCAGCTTGCGCGTGCCGACGCCGTTGACGCTGAGCATTTCGCTGGCGCTGAGCGGCATCTGCTCGGCCATCTCAATCAGGGTCGCGTCGTTGAACACCACGTAAGGCGGGATATTCTCTTCATCGGCGATGGCTTTACGCAGCTTGCGCAGTTTGGCGAACAGCTTGCGGTCGTAGTTGCCGCCGTACGATTTTTGCATCACCCGCGGCTTGAGGGCGACCACGCGCGGCACGGCGAGCTTCAGTTCAACGTCACCGCGCAGAACCGGACGCGCCGCTTCAGTCAGCTGTAGCGCGGAGTGCTGAGCAATGTTCTGCGTGGCAAAGCCGAGGTGGATCAGCTGACGAATAATGCTGACCCAGTGCTCGTGGCTCTGGTCCTTGCCAATACCGTAGACAGGCAGCTTGTCGTGGCCCATATCGCGGATACGCTGGTTGTTGGCACCGCGCAGTACCTCCACCACGTAGCCCATCCCGAAGCGCTGGTTCACGCGGTAAATGGTCGAGAGTGCCTTACGTGCGTCCATCAGACCATCGTACTGTTTCGGCGGATCCAGGCAGATATCGCAGTTACCGCACGGCTCCTGTCGTCCTTCGCCAAAGTAGTTGAGCAGCACCAGACGACGGCAGGTTTGCGCTTCGGCAAACGCGCCCATCGCGTTGAGCTTGTGGCGTTCGATATCCTGCAACTGCCCCTGCGGTTTTTCCTCCAGGCAGCGGCGCAGCCATGCCATATCGGCCGGATCGTAAAACAGCATCGCTTCCGCAGGCAGGCCGTCACGCCCGGCGCGGCCGGTTTCCTGATAGTAGGATTCGATATTGCGCGGAATGTCGAAGTGCACCACAAAGCGTACGTTCGGCTTGTTGATGCCCATCCCGAACGCCACCGTCGCAACCACGATCTGCAGATCATCGCGCTGGAATTTCTCCTGCACGTCGGCGCGGATGTGGTTCTCTAACCCGGCATGATAGGCGGCGGCGCTAAAGCCGCGGTTTTGCAGCCGCGCGGCGGTGTCTTCCACCTTCGCCCGACTGTTGCAGTAGATGATGCCGGACTTGCCGCGCTGCTCCTGGACGTAGCGCAGGAGCTGATCCAGCGGCTTGAATTTTTCCATCAGCATGTAGCGGATGTTGGGGCGGTCGAAGCTGCTGACCTGAATATAGGGGTCGTTCAGCCCCAGCAGACGAACGATGTCCAGACGGGTGGTATCATCTGCCGTGGCGGTAAGCGCCATAAACGGCAGCTCGGGGAAGCGCTGACGCAGCTGGCCGAGGGCGGCGTATTCCGGGCGGAAATCGTGTCCCCACTGGGAAATACAGTGCGCTTCATCCACCGCCAACAGGACCGGATTCCAGTGCGCGAGATGGTCGAGGAAGTTATCCAGCATCAGGCGTTCCGGCGCGATATACAGCAGGCGGATCTGCCCGGTGCGGCACCCGGCCATCACCTCTTGCTGCTGCTCCCGGGTTTGGGTCGAGTTAAGGCAGGCCGCCGCCACGCCGTTGGCGAGCAGCTGGTCAACCTGGTCTTTCATTAGCGAAATGAGCGGGGATACCACGACCGTCAGGCCGTTAAGCACCAGCGCGGGCACCTGATAACAGAGGGATTTACCGCCGCCGGTCGGCATCACCACCAGGCAGTCACGGCCTTCCAGCACCGTTTCAATGATGGTTTCCTGGCCAGGGCGGAACTGCTGGTAGCCAAAGGTTTCATGCAAAACCTGTTTAGCCAGCGACTCCTGATTCAATACTTCCGCCTGCGCCACATTAACCCCATATGCCTGAAATGAAACAGGCGCTATTTTCAGCGCCTGAGAGAGAAACTTCAACGTTTAACGCAAAAACATTCGAGCAACCTAGAGAATATCGTTCAGCATCACGCCCACGCCGACGCGGGTCTGGTTGAAGTTATAATCGATAAGCGACTCGCCGTAGCCGCTGTAGACTTGCGTATAAAGGCGAACATGCTTACTTACCGGATAGCTTAAGCCCACTTCCGCACCGCCGTAGCCGGTGTTCCAGTTGTACTGGCCTTTCGCACTCAGCACAGCATCACCTAGCTGGTAGCCGACTTTGAGCTGGTAGTAGCCCATGTATTTGGTGATGTCCGGGTTGTCATCCGTGCTGCCGACCACATACCACGGCTTCACTTCCACCATCCAGTTACCGTTCTGCGCCATCAGGCGCGTATAGGCGCGGTTCCAGCTACGGGATGTCGGATCGGAACGCCCGTTAGAATCATGGTTAAAGCCCACTTCGACGTCGCGCAGCGTCCAGCCGGCAAATTCATAATCCGTTGCGAAGCCGAGGAACAGCTGCGGCTCATAGTTGGTTTCGCGGAACGGCGAGGATTCCCCGCTGTTTGAGAGCTGCCACCAGGACTTCTGCGTATAAGAGGCACCAAACACCGAGTTCGGCCCCAGAATGCCGCGCCAGAACGGGAAGGCGAGGCTGAGCTGGAACTTCACCTCATCTTTACGCGCATTATCAGACCAGTTATAGGAGCTTATCGCCTCTTTGTTGAGATCGCTGGTCTGGGTATAAATCACGTAGTTAGTGTCATACGGATAGAGCGTGAACGGATTGTCATGCTCCTGAAGAAGGTTCGCGATAATGCTACCGTGAACGGCAGGCTTATCGTGCACCTCTTTGATTGTCGCTTCCTGCGCATAGGCTGTGAGGGGCAGCGAAACCGCCGCCAGTAACCAGGCCAGATACGTCCGCATCGGTGGTGTTCTCCTGCTAAAGAGTAAAATTGATTGAATAGTTATGTGGCGAACATTCTACAGACTTCTGCGACAACTGCTGCATCCTCGTTTCTGAAAGTGGCATTCCTCGTTACTGAGGCATAAAATCAACATTTCGTTAACAATAAGGATGTGATGCCTCATGTCAGCCATGCTTACCGCCGAAGAAGTGTTAAAACTCGTGGGCGAGATTTTTGTTTACCATATGCCGTTTAACCGCGCGCTGGGACTGGAGCTGGAGCGTTACGAGAAGGACTTTGCCCAACTGAGCTTCAACAACCAGCCGATGATGGTAGGGAACTGGGCGCAAAGTATTTTGCACGGCGGGGTGATCGCCTCCGCGCTGGACGTGGCGGCAGGTCTGGTCTGCGTGGGCAGTACGCTGACGCGCCATGACACCATTAACGAAGACGAGCTTCGCCAGCGTCTGGCGCGCATGGGCACCATTGATTTGCGCGTCGACTATCTTCGTCCGGGGCGCGGAAATCGCTTTACCTGTACCAGCAGCCTGCTGCGCGCGGGGAATAAAGTTGCCGTGGCACGCGTTGAGTTACACAACGAAGAACAGGTTTATATCGCCAGCGCAACCGCCACTTATATGGTGGGTTGAGGCGGCAAAATCGGGTAAAATTGATTCACTTTTTTGTAACGGATTTTCCCGATGGATGCTAAACAGACGCGGCAGGGCGTTTTACTCGCCCTTGCCGCTTATTTTATTTGGGGTATCGCCCCGGCGTACTTCAAGCTTATCGCCTACGTTCCGGCTGACGAGATCCTCACTCACCGCGTCATCTGGTCGTTCTTCTTTATGATTGCGCTGATGAGCCTCAGCCGTCAGTGGTCGGGCGTCAAAACGCTACTGCAGACTCCGAAGAAGATCTTCCTGCTGGCACTCTCTGCCGTGCTGATTGGTGGTAACTGGCTGCTGTTTATCTGGGCAGTGAATAACCATCACATGCTCGAGGCGAGCCTGGGGTACTTTATTAACCCGCTGGTGAACATCGTGCTGGGGATGATTTTCCTTGGCGAACGCTTCCGTCGTATGCAGTGGTTAGCGGTGATTCTGGCCTTCTGCGGCGTGCTGGTGCAGCTGTGGACATTCGGCTCGCTGCCAATTATCGCCCTCGGCCTGGCGTTCAGCTTTGCCTTCTACGGTCTGGTACGCAAGAAGATTGCGGTGGAAGCGCAGACGGGGATGCTGTTTGAAACCCTCTGGCTGCTGCCGGTGGCGGCGATTTATCTCTTCGGCATCGCCGACAGCCCAACCAGCCACATGGGCAGCAACCCGAGGTCGCTGAACCTGATGCTGATGGCGGCGGGCGTGGTAACTACCATTCCACTGCTGTGCTTCACCGGTGCAGCGACGCGCCTGCGTCTCTCCACGCTGGGCTTCTTCCAGTACATTGGCCCGACGCTGATGTTCCTGCTGGCAGTGGTGTTCTACGGCGAAGTGCCGGGGGCAGATAAGATGGTGACGTTCGCCTTTATCTGGGTAGCGCTGGCGATTTTCATTGCGGATGCGATTTATACCCAACGCAGAGTGCGTAAAGGGCTGTAGTGCCTTTTGCCGGATGGCGGCTGCGCCTTAACCGGCCTACAGGATCTGTAGGCCCGGTAAGCGTAGCGCCACCGGGCGGATTCTCAAAGCCAGTTACGACGCTTAAAGTACAGATACGGCGCCAGGCCCGCGAGGATCATAAAGATAATCGCCCCCGGGTAACCAAAGCTCCATTTCAGCTCCGGCATAAACTCGAAGTTCATCCCGTAGCTGGAGGCCACCAGCGTCGGCGGCAGGAACACCACGGACACCACCGAGAAGATCTTGATGATGCGGTTCTGCTCGATGTTGATAAAGCCCATCGCCGCCTGCATCAGGAAGTTGACCTTCTGGAACAGGGATTCGTTGTGCGGCAGCAGGGACTCGATATCTCGTAAGATCTCACGCGCCTGCTCCAGCTGACCGCCCGGCAGACGCGCCTTGCGCACCAGGAAGTTCAGCGCGCGCTGGGTATCCATCAGACACAAACGCACCTTCCAGCCGATATCTTCCAGCTCCGCCAGCGTCGAAAGCGCTTCGTCGTACTCATCGCCCTGATGGCCTTCCATGATCACCCGGCTCAGCTTTTCCAGATCGCTGTAGATGTTTTCAATTTCATCCGCCAGCTGTTCAATTTTGGTCTCGAACAGATCGAGCAGCAGCTCGTATGCGTTGCCGTCTACCATCGCCTGGCTACGGGCGCGCATGCGGTAGAGACGGAATGCCGGCAGCTCACGTTCGCGCAGGGTAAACAAACGGCCGTCGCGAATGGTAAACGCCACGGTGGAGTTACCCGCGTGGTCTTCGGCATCTTCAAAGAAGAAGAAGGAGTGAATGTGCAGGCCGTCTTCGTCTTCAAAAAAACGCGCGGATGCTTCGATGTCTTCCAGTTCCGGGCGCGTTGCCAGGCTTTGCCCCAGCTCAGATTGTACGCGAAGGCGCTCATCGTCGTCCGGCTCGACCAGATCCACCCATACGGCATCAATGAGGGGCTGTGACTCTTCGGCTTCAAGCCGAGTCAGTCGGTTATTTTCGAGTTGAAATGCGCTCAACATGACCGGGACTCCCAATGCAAAAAATATCGGACAGTTCGGTGGGCACACAGAAACAAATTGGGTTTCAGACCATTAAACAGCCTGACTCAGCGCGACGGGAATAGAGCAGTCGCTGACAACCACTAAGGCCATCAGCAAGAGGAGATAGCCTTAGGAGTTGTTCCTGGATGACAGGGAATTGAGCCAGTATCTACTGGGTGTGTCCAAGGCGAATGTCCTCTTAGCGTAATCGTGCGCGCATGTTACGCCAGCTATAACTGTGGCGTCAACACGCAACGGAACGCTGAAGGGCATTAATTGACCTTGACTGTATAAGGCTAGCAGATTATTGCAAAATAATGATATTTTTCTGAATGTTAGACTGTTTCCAGCTTCGCGTAGGCCGCCACCAGCCATTTGATCCCCTGCCCCTGGAACGCCACCTGCAGGCGGCTGTGCTCGCCGCTGCCTTCCAGATTCACAATGGTACCTTCGCCAAACTTCGAATGGCGCACGCGCTGGCCCAGCTTGTAGCCGGTATCGGTTTCCGCAATCGGCGAGCCCATGCGCTGATGGCTGACCGGACGGCTGATGCTCGCCCGCAGACGCACCTCCTCCACGCACTCTTCCGGCAGTTCACCGATAAAGCGCGACGGACGGTGATAGACCTCTTTACCGTACAGACGGCGGGTTTCGGCGTAGGTCAGCGTTAGCTTTTGCATCGCACGCGTCACACCCACGTAGGCCAGACGACGCTCCTCTTCCAGACGCCCGCCCTCATCCAGCGACATCTGGCTCGGGAACATCCCTTCTTCCATGCCAACGATGAACACCTGCGGAAACTCCAGACCTTTGGCGGAGTGCAGGGTCATGAGCTGAACCGCATCCTGCCAGGTGTCCGCCTGCCCTTCCCCCGCTTCCAGCGCGGCGTGAGAGAGGAACGCCTGCAGCGGCATCAGATCTTCGTCTTCTTCGTTGTAGCTGAACTGGCGCGTTGCCGTGACCAGTTCCTCTAAGTTCTCAATACGGGTCTGGCCCTTCTCGCCTTTTTCCTGCTCGTACATGGTGCGCAGGCCGGAGTCTTTAATCACCCGGTCGGTCTGCACGTGCAGCGGCATGTCGGCGGTTTCCTGCGCCAGGGCGTCAATCAGTTCAAGGAAGCGCTGCAGGGCGCTGGCCGCGCGTCCGGCAAGGGCCTTTTCCTGCAGCAGCTCGCGGCACGCCTGCCATAGCGTCAGCTGGCGGTCGCGCGAGGCCTGACGCACCACGTCCAGCGTACGGTCGCCAATCCCGCGGGTTGGGGTGTTCACCACGCGTTCAAACGCCGCGTCGTCGTTACGGTTGGCAATCAGACGCAGATACGAGAGCGCATCTTTGATTTCCTGACGTTCGAAGAAGCGCATGCCGCCGTAAATGCGGTACGGCATGCTCACCTGCAGCAGCGCCTCTTCCAGCACGCGCGACTGGGCGTTGCTGCGATAGAGAATGGCGCACTGCTCCAGCGCGCCGCCGTTGTCCTGCCAGGTTTTGATGCGGTTGACCACGAAGCGCGCTTCGTCGAGTTCGTTAAACGCGCAGTAAATCGAAATCGGTTCGCCATCGACGCCGTCGGTCCACAGCTTTTTACCCAGACGCCCGTTGTTGTTCTCAATCAGGGCGTTGGCCGCGCTCAGAATGTTGCTGGTTGAGCGGTAGTTCTGCTCCAGACGGATAGTTTCCGCGCCGGGGAAATCGTTGAGGAAGCGCTGGATGTTCTCCACCTGCGCCCCGCGCCAGCCGTAGATCGACTGGTCGTCATCGCCCACGATCATCACCTTGCCGGTATCACCGGCCAGCAGACGGATCCATGCGTACTGGATATTGTTGGTATCCTGGAATTCGTCCACCAGGATATTGGTAAAGCGTTCACGGTAGTGCTGCAGGATGTGCGGCTTGTTGAGCCACAGCTCGTGGGCGCGCAGCAGCAGCTCGGCAAAATCCACCAGACCGGCGCGATCGCACGCTTCCTGATAGGCCTTGTAGACGTTCTGCCAGGTCTGCTCGACCGGGTTGCCGAAGCTCTGAATGTGGTGCGGGCGCAGCCCCTCGTCTTTCTGACCGTTGATGTACCACATCGCCTGACGCGGCGGCCACTGCTTCTCATCGAGGTTCATCGCCTTGATCAGGCGCTTCAGCAGACGGAGCTGGTCTTCGCTGTCGAGGATCTGGAAATCCTGCGGCAGGTTGGCGTCCATGTGGTGCGCACGCAGCAGGCGATGCGCCAGACCGTGGAAGGTACCGACCCACATGCCGCCCTGGCTGGTGCCCATCAGCTGCGCGATGCGGTGGCGCATCTCCGCAGCCGCCTTGTTGGTGAACGTGACCGCCATGATGGAGTACGGCGAGCAGTTTTCCACGCTCTGCAGCCAGGCGATACGGTGAACCAGCACGCGCGTCTTACCACTGCCCGCTCCAGCCAGCACCAGCAGGTTGGTGCGCGAGGCGGCAACCGCGTCACGCTGTTTGTCATTAAGGCTGTCGAGCAGGTAAGAAACGTCCATTGGCACCGTCACGTCATGTCGGGCAGGCGAAGTGCATTCGCCAAAACCCTGTTAATTTATACAGAACAATTGATGATTATATCAGCGTCGTGAGGGATGCCAACCGCGAAATTTCCACGTGCGGCAGAAGACGGCTATCGGAGGCGATCATCAGGTCAGCGTTTTCCGGCTTGATCCAGCAGGCCTGCATGCCGCAGCGGATAGCGCCCGCCACGTCTGTGGTCAGGTCATCCCCCACGTGCAGGATCTCACCCAGCGGCAGGTTAAGCTTATCTGCCGCCAGATGGTACATGTCACTGAACGGCTTCGCGCGCCCGTGAGGACCCGCACGCAGCACGAATTCAAAGTAATCGCTCAGGCCAAACAGCTCCGGCTGGGCATTGCCGTTGGTGATGGCCACCAGCGGCCACTTTTCGGCAAGCTTCGCCAGCGTGTCGTGGGTTTCCTGCGGCACGTCGATACGGCTGCGCCATTTGGCGAAGTTTTCCATGGCCGCTTCTGCCCCAATGGCGGCATCCTGCACACTCAGGCCCACATTCAGCATCGCCTGCTCAACCGCGCGACGACGCCATTCGGTCACGTCGTGGTAAATGTCCGGCTCGGTCTCCCGCAGGGACTGGCGCAGCTTCTGGAAATCCTTGTTCTGTATCGCCTTCAGCGCGGGATGGTAGTTCTGCACAAACGCCAGGGACTCCTGCTCGGTACGCAGGATCACCTCGCGGTTGTCATAAAGAGTGTCATCAAGGTCAAACGTCAGGGCTGAGATCTGACCGAGTGGGCGGTAAAAACGCATTATTTCCCCCGTTTGGCGCGTGGATGCGCCGCGTCATACACCGAGGCAAGGTGTTGGAAGTCTAAGTGGGTATAAATTTGTGTGGTCGACAGGTTCGCATGGCCGAGCAATTCCTGCACGCCGCGCAGATCGCCGCTCGACTCAAGCATATGTGTTGCAAAGGAGTGGCGCAGCTTGTGCGGATGCACGTGGCTGTTAAGCCCCTGCTTAATGCCCCACTCCGCGAAGCGCTTCTGCACGTTACGCGCCGAGATCCGCTTGCCGAGTTTCGACAGGAACAGCGCATCTTCGTCGGAGCCAAACAGCCCGCGCAGGTCAAGCCAGTGCTCAATCCAGGAGACCGCATTGCGGCCAATCGGTAGGCGGCGCTCTTTGCTGCCCTTACCCATTACCCACACTTCGCCCGATTCCAGATCGAGATGCTTGAGATCAAGGTTGACGAGTTCAGACAGACGCAGCCCGGCACCGTACATCACCTCCAGCATCGCGCGGTCGCGCACGGCCAGCGGATCGTTCAGATCGATATCCAGCAGACGGTTTACGTCGTCAACGTCAATATTTTTAGGCAGATGGCGCGGCGCCTTCGGCGTGGCGATCCCTTTTGCCGGGTTGGCTTTTAAGCCTCCCTGGCTGACCAGCCAGTCGAAGAAGCTGCGCAGCGCTGAGAGCCTGAGCGCCAGGCTCGCCGGGCTGAGGTTTTTTTTACGGCTACGCACAACAAACCCGCGTACCGTCGCAGCATCACATTGTTGCCAGCTTTTCAGGCCGATTTCGTCGGCGATCTGCATGATGGCATCAAGCTGACGCTGATAGTTAAGCAGCGTAATGGGGCTAAGCTGACGCTCCACGCCGAGATAGCGCAGAAAGCGCGAGACGTCAGTGGCGAGCAGTCCGTCCGTCATACGCGCTCAATCCAGCGCTCCAGCAGCTCAGGCAGCATCAGGGCGATCTCCTGCAGCAGGTGCGTGGCTTGCCCCTGCTCATAGTGATGCGCGTCGCGGCTGGTAAATAAGATGACGCCCAGATCGCCATCGCGCCCCATCAGCGACATCGCCACCGAGCCAATCGCTTTGGCCTCCGGCAACACCACCAGCAGCTCAGGTCCATTAAGCGGCCCCAGATAGTGGTGCTCATGGCCCAGACGCTGTATGCGCAGCGGCTCAAACGCCTGACGGCTCAGTGCCAGATGGGTAAATCCCGACGGCGCGCCGATGCGCCAGCGGTCAGGGAAAAGACGAATCGTTGCGCCCGCCAGCCCCAGCTCGCGCGCCCAGCGGTGGAAGCGGCTGAGGAACTCGTCAAGGCTGTGCGCCGACGCCAGACGCGCCTGCAGATGCAGCAGACGATAGAACAGGCTTTCGTTGGTGCTGGCCTGCTCCATCAGCAACGTCATGTTCTCTTCGAGCTGGTTGATGTGGTTGCGCGCGCGCGCCATGTGCCATTCCACCAGCGACACGGTCCCGCGAACCGGATGCGGCACGCGCATCTCTTCGACGACGCGTGCATTGCGAATAAAAAACTCAGGATTGCGCAGCAGATAATCAACAACAGTTCTGTCGTCCAGTTCCGTCACTGTTTCCTGCAGTTCTTCCCCTGGTTGTTTCATAGATGGATAAACCCGTCATAGACATGTGCCGCCGGGCCAGTCATATACAGTGGATGACCCGGTCCTTTCCAGGCGATATCAAGCCGACCGCCCGGTAATTCCACGCGAACCTCTTCTGCCAGTAACCCCTGGGAGATGCCCACGGCCACTGCCGCACAGGCTCCGCTTCCGCAGGCCTGCGTCTCGCCCGCGCCGCGCTCATAAACCCGCAGACGAATGTGCTCGCGCTTCACCACCTGCATAAAACCGATGTTCGCGCGCTCCGGGAAACGTTCGTGGCTTTCCAGCACCGGGCCGAGCGTTTCGACCGCCGCGGTTTCCACATCATCAACCTGAATCACGCAGTGTGGGTTACCCATTGAGACGACGCCGCACAATACTGTCTGCTCGGCCGCCCGCATAATATAGGTCTTTTCCGCTTTGTTTGCGCGAAACGGCACGACGGAGGGCTCGAAGTTAGGTTCGCCCATGTTCACGCGCACCAGTTCATCATCGGTGACGCTAAGCACCATGCGACCATTGGCCGTGCTGACGCGAATATCACGTTTGTTGGTCAGCCCTTTCAGACGGACAAAGCGGGCGAAACAGCGCGCGCCATTGCCGCACTGGTTCACTTCGCTGCCGTCTGCGTTAAAAATACGGTAGTGGAAATCGAGGTCGGGATCGTACGGCGGCTCAACCACCAGCAGCTGATCGAACCCCACGCCCAGATGCCGATCCGCCAGACGACGGATCAGTTCCGGGGAGAAAAACACATTCTGCGTTACCGCGTCGACGACCATAAAATCGTTGCCAAGGCCATGCATTTTAGAGAACTGCATCATTTGCTCCATTGCGCGGGTACAGAACGTTGTCGTCAGAGATTAACCTGAGTTGGGCCGCCGTTGTCGCCACGGTCGTTAGTGTTTGGCGTGGAAGACTCAATGCCGCTGTTAACCGGTTTCGTCGGCGGGGGTGCGGTTTTATCCGCAGGCGGAAAGTAAAGTGGTCCCTTCAGTCCGCAGCCAGTCAGGCTAAACAGCGTGATGAGAACGGCAAGCGTTCGGAAAGCGTTTTTCATTATAAAGTTGCCCGTAAGTTCAAATCTGTTTCTATCATCGCAGGAGAAGACACAAAAGCAAGAGTTTGCCGCTTTCCTGCAACGGGAATTATTTAGGGTTATACTGCCGGCATCACGAAAAACAGGAACAAAACCATGAACGACAGTGAATTCCATCGCCTTGCCGACAACCTGTGGATGACCATCGAAGAGCGTATTGACGACTGGGACGGCGACAGCGATATCGATTGTGAAATCAACGGCGGTATTCTGACCCTGAGCTTCGAAAATGGCAGCAAAATTATTATTAACCGCCAGGAGCCGCTTCACCAGGTCTGGCTGGCCGCTAAACAGGGCGGCTATCATTTCGATCTGAAAGACGGGGAATGGGTTTGCGACCGCAGCGGCGTGCCGTTCTGGGATCTGCTGGAACAGGCCGCGACCGCACAGGCGGGTGAGGCGGTGAGTTTCAGGTAGTTTTGTCGCCCGGTGGCGGCTACGCCTTACCGGGCCTGCAACGGCTCGAACCGTAGGCCGGGTAAGCGTAAGCGCCACCCGGCGAAAAGGCTCAGGAGAAATACTGCTGCAACAGCGGCGCGGTGTCCTGATTGGCAGGTGCGGCAGGCGTGACGGCCTGGGTGCGGAACGGAATCACCTGCGTACGACCGTCGACGTTCACAATCTGGTAGAACTGCGGCAGGTTAAAGTTGATAAAGCTTGAGCCGTAGGTAAAGCGGTCATGCGAAGAGGAGTAGAAGCGGCTGACGTCGCGCACCAGCTCCTCTTTACTGCCTTCACAGTGGTGATACACCTCGGCGCGGTTGGTCTCATCCAGAATGTAGATGTTAAACCCGGCGTTATCACCCGACTCTTCAAAGAAGAACTGAATAATCCCTTCACTGGCAAAGCCGTCCACCACCTGCGGAAGCTTAACGTGGTTGGTTTCCACCTGCACCGACAGGCCATGCAGCTTGTTATGCGAAATCGCGCCGTAGAATTCGATGGCGTTTTCCAGCTTCTGTACCGACACGTTGAGGCGTTCAAAGAACAGGCCCCAGGTCTGACCGGAGACGCGCAGCGCCTTAAAGCGCCCGGTTTCCTGACGGGTACTGGAGAGACGCAGTTCGATACATTCCGAGACCAGCTGCTGCACGCGGGTACGAATCAATCCACGCAGGTGCTGGCTGTAGCAGAACACTTCCACGCTGTCCGGCGGCGCGGCATCCTGGTGCATCTTGCCGAGAATGGTTTTCAGCGCCTCGATCATCGCCTGCTCGCCGTTGAAGTGCAGGGTACGCACTTCGTTCCACGAGTTGCGGTAGAGCAGGTCCACGCTGCCGACCAGGCAGTTTTGCTGCTCGCCAAAGCTAAAGACGTCCAGCTTGCGGAAGTCAAAATGGACCACCTGATTGCGGAAGGCCGCCGTCGGGTCATATTCCAGGTTGACGATGATCGCCAGATGGCGAATCTCGCACGGGCTGTAGAGTGCTTTTGGCGTCGGCGCAGGCAGACGCAGCGGGAAGTGGTGCGACACATCCGCGACCATCTCCTGCAGCTTAGCGAGATCGACCACCTCGTTGCCTTTGATGAACAGGCGCGTACGCGAGGTCAGCAGGCCGTTAAACCAGGCCCAGGCCACCAGCTTGTTCAGATAGCGGTTATATTCCAGCGGCTGATGGCTGATGATGGAATCCATGCTTGGCGCACGGTTATACAGATACCACCCGGTGCGGTTCGCGCGGCCCGGCGGCACATAGATAAAGGTCAGGTTTGGTTCTGACAGGTCAGGCGAAATCTGTGGGTTAACCAGCGTGACTTTACCCGGCAGCGCTTCAAACGCGGCGTAAAGCTTACGGGTCAATACCCCGATGTCCTGCGGACTGGCGGAAACGCTGAGGTTGTTACGGCGCGCAAAGCGGATCAGGTTACGGTAGCTTTGCATCATCGCATCGAGCAGTTCGTTGTGTGCTTCACGCACCTGATCGATTTTCCAGTTGGCCCGGTTGTCGAGCATGGACAGACGCGCTTCGTCCCATCCCCACTCTTTGACTAACTGACTGACCACTTCACGACGCCAGCCCACGCAGGCGCGCTCGCGGCTCAACTTCTCACAGACTTTAAGATAGAAACATCGACGCACCAGGTCAAGACGCGTGGTGTCATCAATGGCTTTCAGGTATTCGGTCACGCGTTCCAGCATCATGCAGTAGGCGTCGAGCCCGAAGGAGACGATTTCCCCGTCGTGCAGTCGCTGCTTGATGTCTTTCGCCAGCAGGCGCGGCGTCGGGTATTCCCAGGAATAGGCTTCAAGCAGCAGCGTTTTGAGCACCGCTTTGTACGGCGAGTCGATACTCTTATAGAGCTGCCAGAGGCTTGCGCCGAAGTACTCTTCCGCAGACAGAGAGCTGAGACCGCCGAGGTCCAGCCATTCGTTTGGCGTCAGTACGCCCTGCGCATAAAGCGACATGACGTAATCGTCGTAATGCTCTTCCTCTTCACACGGGACCATATTCCACAGAATACGCTTCCCGGCCAGACGCACAGCAGTACGGTAGAATTCATCCAGCAACAGGATGTGCTGGGTCGAGCCGCAGTCCTCACCACCCAGACTGCCGCTTTCGTTATGGCGGAAACGGTTTTCATCAATCAGGAAGAAGCTCACTTCCACACCGAGCGATGCCGCCCAGCTCTCCAGCAGGCTGCATTTACGCTGCAGCAGCTGGCGCTCTTCGTTATCGAGCCAGGACTGATGGCAGACCCAGATGTCCAGGTCCGAAGAACAGCTTTGCCCTACCGATGAGGTGCTCCCCATTGAGTAAACGCCGGTAATCGGCAGTTCACCTTTTGGGGACTCCTGCGGCGGCATGCCGCGGTAGAGTTCCAGCTCGTTCAAATAATGCTGTTGGGTTTCATCAGGCGTGAAAAGGCAAATGCCCTGGGGAACGTTACCATCAAGGTAGCCAGGCATCAGCGGGTGGTGATAGTGCAATAATGTCGGCAGCAGACTGTATACCTGCTGGAAAGCAGGGCCCATAGCAGCAAGCGCGCGATCCACACGCAGTTGATTTATGGCATCCAGTCTCTGTTTCAGAGTCTCAATATAGAGGTACAAGACGTATCGCCTGATGTTTCCGGGTGTCGCAGCTATTCAAAACACGAGTAACAACGGACCCGCAGTATTTCAAAAAGATAACCGTTACCCTTTTTCGCCCTTATCATTTTTGGTGGTACCGACGAAAAAATGGTCTAAAACGTGATCAATTTAACACCTTGCCGATTGACCGTAAAGAAAGATGCGCTACATACAAGTGTAGCACCGTTCTGTACGTGTAAATTCCTGAATACGGCTATGGCTGACGAATACGCCGCCTTGTCCCTCTCGCGCTTCATCAACCGTAAAACTGCCATCCCAGAGTCAACAATGTTAGGATGGTTAGCGATTGATAATGACGGTAACAAGCATGTTAGACAATGTTTTGAGAATTGCCACACGCCAAAGCCCTCTCGCGCTCTGGCAGGCACATTATGTGAAGCAGCGCCTGGAAGCCTGCCACAGCGGATTGCGCGTCGAGCTGGTGCCGATGGTCACGCGCGGTGACGTGATCCTCGATACGCCGCTGGCGAAAGTGGGCGGCAAAGGCCTGTTCGTCAAAGAACTGGAACTGGCATTGCTTGAGAACCGCGCCGATATCGCCGTACATTCGATGAAAGACGTGCCCGTCGAGTTCCCGGAGGGGCTGGGGCTGGTGACCATCTGCGAGCGCGAAGATCCGCGCGATGCGTTTGTCTCTAACCGCTATGACTCGCTCGACGCGCTGCCAGCGGGTAGCGTGGTTGGCACGTCCAGTTTACGCCGTCAGTGTCAGCTGGCGGAGCGTCGTCCCGATCTGATCATTCGCTCGCTGCGCGGTAACGTCGGCACGCGTCTGGGCAAGCTGGATAACGGCGATTACGATGCCATTATTCTCGCCGTTGCCGGCCTGAAGCGTCTGGGGCTGGAGGAACGTATTCGCGTGGCGCTGCCGCCAGAGCTGTCGCTGCCGGCTGTTGGTCAGGGTGCTGTCGGCATCGAGTGCCGCCTGGACGATGCACGTACCCGCGCGCTGCTTGCTCCACTGAATCATGACGAAACCGCTACCCGCGTAAAAGCGGAGCGGGCGATGAATACCCGCCTCGAAGGCGGGTGCCAGGTTCCGATTGGCAGCTATGCTGAATTGACGAATGGCGAACTGTGGCTGCGCGCGCTGGTAGGCGCCCCGGACGGTTCGCAGATGGTACGCGGCGAACGTCGCGGAAAAGCGCAAGATGCCGAGCAGCTTGGCGTGTCGCTGGCGGAAGAATTGCTGGATAACGGCGCCCGCGAGATTCTGGCTGACGTTTACAATGGAGAACCCCCTGCATGAGTATTCTCGTCACCCGCCCTTCTCCCGCAGGAGAGCAGTTAGTGAGCCGTCTGCGCACACTGGGGCAGGTGGCCTGGAGTTTTCCGCTCATTGAATTCTCCCCCGGTCGCGAGCTCTCTGCGCTCGCCGACCAGATGAATACCCTTCAGGACGGTGACCTGCTGTTTGCGCTGTCGCAGCATGCCGTGGAATTTGCCCACGCACAGCTGCAGCAGCAGGGACTGGCGTGGCCAACCGCCCCCCGCTATTTCGCGATTGGCCGTACAACGGCACTGGCACTTCATACCGTAAGCAGCGCGGACGTTCGTTACCCGTTAGATCGGGAAATCAGTGAAGTCTTGCTACAATTACCTGAATTACAAACTGTTGCCGGCAAGCGTGCGCTCATTTTGCGTGGCAATGGGGGCCGCGAGCTGCTGGGCGAAACGCTGCGTGAACGTGGTGCGAACGTGACGTTCGTTGAGTGCTATCAGCGCTGTGCAAAACACTACGATGGTGCGGAAGAGGCGATGCGCTGGCACGCGCGAGGCATCAATACGCTGGTGGTGACCAGCGGTGAAATGTTACAACAGCTTTGGGCGCTGATACCGCTTTGGTATCGCGAAAACTGGTTACTCCGCTGTCGGCTTCTGGTCGTCAGTGAGCGTCTGGCGAACCAGGCCCGGGAACTGGGCTGGCAGGATATTCGGATCGCTGATAACGCCGACAACGATGCGCTGCTGCGCGCATTACAATAACTCTCAAATGGGAAGCCATAATGACGGAACACGACAAATCCTCCGCCGTGGTTGAAGAGACCAGGGAGACTGTGGAGACGACGCCACAGCCAGAGACGACTGAGAAAACCGCTGAGAAGAAAAACGGCAGCAACAAAACAAGCCTCACGCTGAGCGCGATTGCCATCGCCATTGCGCTGGCAGCGGGGGTTGGCCTGTACGGGCTGGTGAAGCAACAGAGCGCTAACCAGACATCTACCAGCGACGCGCTGGTGAATCAGCTCACTGCCCTGCAAAAAGAGCAGGAGACGCAGAAAACCGAGCTGGAAGCCGTGATTAAGCAGCAGGCCGCGGCGCTCGCCGAAGCGAACAGCAAACAGGAAGAGCTGACCAAACAGCTGGGTGAAGTACAGCAGAAAGTCGCCACCATTTCCGGCACCGATGCCAAAACCTGGCTGCTCTCGCAGGCTGACTTCCTGGTGAAGCTCGCCGGACGTAAGCTCTGGAGCGATCAGGACGTCACCACCGCTGCCGCGCTGCTGAAAAGCGCCGATGCAAGCCTGGCGGACATGAACGACCCAAGCCTTATTACCGCCCGTCGCGCGATTACCGAAGACATCGCCAGCCTCTCCGCCGTTTCGCAGGTGGATTACGACGGCATTATCCTTAAAGTGAATCAGCTGTCGAATCAGATTGATAACCTTCAGCTGGCGGATAATAACGACGACGACTCCCCGATGGATTCCGACGGTACCGAGCTTTCGAGCTCCCTGAGCGAATGGCGCATTAACCTGCAAAAAAGCTGGCAGAACTTTATGGACAGCTTTATCACTGTCCGCCGTCGCGACGAAACTGCCGTACCGCTGCTCGCCCCGAACCAGGACATCTATCTGCGCGAGAACATTCGTTCCCGCCTGCTGGTCGCTGCCCAGGCCGTGCCGCGTCATCAGGAAGAGACCTACAAACAGGCGCTGGATAACGTCTCAACGTGGGTACGCGCCTACTACAACACCGATGATGCGACGACCACCGCCTTCCTCGAAGACATTGATAAGCTCAGCCAGCAGAACATCACCATGAACGTGCCGGATAAGCTGGCCAGCCAGCCGATTCTGGAGAAACTGATGCAGACGCGCGTACGTAACCTGCTGGCACAGCCGGGCGTACCGGCAGAGCAGACGAGCGGAGCGGCTCCAGCTACGGCTCCTGCGCCTGAAAGCGCACCGCAGGGAGAGTAATGATGCTAAAAGTCCTCTTACTCTTCATCCTGCTGATCGCCGGGATCGTCCTGGGGCCTATGCTTGCGGGTCATCAGGGTTACGTCCTGATCCAGACCGATAACTACAACATTGAAACCAGCGTAACGGGTCTGACGATCATTCTGATCCTCGGCGTGGTGGTGCTGTTTGCGATCGAGTGGATCCTGCGCCGTATTTTCCGTACCGGTGCCCATACCCGCGGCTGGTTCGTTGGCCGTAAGCGCCGCCGCGCCCGTAAACAGACCGAGCAGGCGCTGCTTAAGCTCGCAGAGGGTGACTATCAGCAGGTTGAAAAGCTGATGTCGAAAAACGCCGACCACGCCGAACAGCCGGTGGTGAACTATCTGCTGGCGGCCGAAGCAGCGCAGCAGCGGGGTGACGAAGCCCGCGCTAATCAGCACCTGGAGCGAGCGGCTGAGCTGGCTCACGGCGACCCGATTCCGGTGGAAATCACGCGCGTTCGTCTGCAGCTGGCACGCAATGAGAATCACGCGGCTCGCCACGGTATCGACCGTCTGCTGGAAGTCGCGCCGCGTCATCCGGAAGTGCTGCGTCTTGCCGAGCAGGCCTATATTCGTACCGGCGCCTGGGGCTCACTGCTGGACATCATCCCATCGATGGCGAAGGCCGAGGTGGGCGACGATGAACATCGTGACGAGCTTCAGCGTCTGGCGTGGATTGGCCTGATGGATCAGGCGCGCGCTGACCTGGGCAGCGACGGTCTGAAAACCTGGTGGAAGAATCAGAGCCGTAAAACGCGCCAGCAGGTTCCTCTGCAGGTGGCGATGGCAGAACATCTCATTGAGTGTGACGATCACGACACGGCTCAGGAGATCCTCCTCGACGGTCTGAAGCGCCAGTACGACGATCGCCTGGTGATGGTGATCCCGCGCCTGAAAACCAACAATCCTGAGCAAATCGAAAAAGTGCTGCGTCAGCAGATTAAAACCGTTGGCGATCGCCCGCTGCTATGGAGCACGCTCGGTCAGTCGTTGATGAAGCACGGCGAATGGCAGGAGGCGAGCCTCGCCTTCCGCGCCGCACTCAAGCAGCGTCCGGATGCCTTCGACTACGCATGGCTTGCCGATACGCTGGACAAGCAGCATAAGCCGGAAGAGGCGGCCGCCATGCGCCGTGATGGGCTGTTGCTGACGCTGCAAAATAACGGTACGCAGCAGTAATTCATCAGGAGGCCAGATGGCCTCCTTTTTTTATCGCCTTTCTCCTGCTACATTCTTTACACCCGCATCTGCAAACGAACCCGCCAATGTAACGATGTCTTTTCATTAACTTTTTTTCATACACGCGCACTTGCTGCAGCGTGGACTAAATCGTTTTTGAAAGGAAATCGTCATGAACTCGCTTTTATATACGCTTATTGAAGCGCTGCGTTGCCACCGCTGGCTGCGCCTGCTTGCCTGTGCTTTTATCTTTTCTTCGCTGGGGAATGGCTTAACCCAGGTTGTGGTCTTCGGCTTGCTGTTAGCATGGTCAGCTCCGCCCGCTCTGCTCACCCTTGCTTTTCTTTTCGCGACGGTACCGGGATTTATCGGCAGTACGATCGGCGAAAAGCTATGCTCACGCTGGTCTCCGATATCCCTGCTGATACTGACCGAAGGGCTGGGCCTGCTCGCCCTGCTCTTTCCCCTGCTTGGTGTGGGTTATCACAGCGTTGCCGCGTTACTCGCCGTACAATCCACAGAAGCGCTGCTCAGCGGGATGAGCTGGCCCGCGCTGACGTTGCTCTTTAAGCGCGGACTTAGCGAAGCAGAGCTGCCTGCTGCGACCTGTCTGGAAAATGTGATTTTTGCTTCGCAGGTATTGTTAGGGACTGGCCTGGGCGTGGTGCTGTTCCAGAAGACGTCCGTGTTTACCCTGCTGGCCATTGATGCCGCCAGCTTTCTCGGGTCACTGCTCATGCTATGGCTGGCTGGACGCCGGTTTTCTGCGCCATCACTCCCGTCCTCCGGGGAAGAGGAAGCCCCTGCGGCATTACGCTGGCGGACGTTGACCGTTCGGCAGAAACGCAGTCTGCTCCTTCTGCCGTCGCTGGCGGCCGTCGGCTCACCGGCTATGGCGCTGCTTCCGGCGCTGGCACAGCAAATCCATCCTCAGGATGCGGCGGGCCTTGCTCTGCCGCTGCTTTTCGCAAGAAGCATGGGTCAGCTTTGCGGTCCCATGCTGCTAAAGAAAGAGAGCCTGACGCGTTTTGCCGCTCACACGCCGCGCATCATCGTTTGTCTCGGCATCTTTCTGGCCGCTTACGGAACGCTACCGTTGTTGTCCGGATGGATGGCATGTGCACTGGGGGCGATTTTTATCGCACATCTGGCCTCGAATATTCTCTTCGCAGCCGGGACGTTTGGGGTACTCAGTAGTTTTCATCTCACGCAAACCGCTTCAGCCAGTGGGAAAGCCTGGCGCTGGCAAACGCTCAGCGCCTCTCTTTTCACCGGCATCGCTGCGGCAGTGGCTGCCGGGTTTGGCTCAGTAACGGCACTCTATGCCGTCTCGTCAGCGGCCCTGGTGATGGTTACCCTGATCGTGCGCCGGTATCGGGAATAAGGCATAAAAAAACGCCTGCTATAAAAGCAGGCGTTAAAACAGGTCTGTAAGACAACATATTTGGTGCTTCACTCAACGTTATGTCCATGGTGTCTGATGAGGCCGAAGCGACATCTGTCAGTGGACGATAAGCACCGTAAATGGCTCTGCGTCATTCCGGAGTTTATGAGGCACGAAGGCGAACATAAGAGATGGAATGAGCATCTACACGCATATTATTGCACGTAACGTGCCAGGTTCGCACCCAAAACGTTTACATGACGCAACATTTTAAGATAAAAGGAAATTATGCTGTTAAGCGCCGTCTTAAGCCCCACAATGTATCGGTAAGGACAGAATTCTGTCGCCAGGAGGAGACAGCAAAATGGAAGTATGAGTAATTCTTTTATTTTCAATGGATTGTATGTCGCTGAATCGCGACAATGAAACCGGACGCTGTCGGGGAATCACTACAGGGATGAAAATGACAGAAAACAAAAAACCCCGCCGAAGCGGGGTTCAAAATTGGTCGGCGAGAGAGGATTCGAACCTCCGACCCACTGGTCCCAAACCAGTTGCGCTACCAAGCTGCGCTACTCGCCGATGTACTGCTTTTTTGAATTTTTAGTTCAATTCATTTAAAAAGTCGTGGTGCGAGGGGGGGACTCGAACCCCCACATCCTAAGGACACTAACACCTGAAGCTAGCGCGTCTACCAATTCCGCCACCTTCGCAATTCACAACTCTTTCAATAATGGGGTGGCTAATGGGATTCGAACCCACGACAACTGGAATCACAATCCAGGGCTCTACCAACTGAGCTATAGCCACCACTGTATTCTTTCACGCGGTACTGACTACTTCTCAGACCACCGCAGCTCTAGCGCCGGGACTAAAATGGCGCGCCCGACAGGATTCGAACCTGAGACCTCTGCCTCCGGAGGGCAGCGCTCTATCCAGCTGAGCTACGGGCGCTTAGCGCCGTTGCGGGGCTGGATATTACGTACCTCCGTCCCCGCTGTCTAGTGCTTTTTTGAAAAAAATGCGCGTTTGGTTATGGTTTGCACATTTTGCCGCTTATTCCTCCACTTTCTGCGTGGTGGCACGGCGACCCAGGCCAAAAAGCTTATAGGCAGCCGTCACGGCGGCCAGGAAGATCACCCCGACAAACAGCGACATGCGGGTATCTTCATTAAAGTACATTCCGATTAATACGCAAATCAGGAACGCCATCGTCAAATAGTTCGCATAGGGGAACAGAATTGAACGGAACGGATGGCTTTCAATCGCCTTTTTATGCGCATGACGGAAACGCAGCTGGCTGATGAGAATAACAAACCACGGCACCATGCCCGGCAGGACGCTGGCGCTGTAGACGTAAACGAACACCCGCTGCGGATTAGGAATGATGTAATTCAGGCAAGATCCAATCAGCAGAATTGCAATGGAGACCGCCACGCCCGCCACCGGCACCCCGGCACGTGAAACTTTACTCATTGCAGCAGGCAGCTGGTTATTCTTCGAGAGCGCATAGAGCATACGCCCACAGCTGTACATCCCGCTGTTACAGCCTGACAGCGCGGCCGTCAGGACCACAAAGTTGATGATGCCCGCTGCCGCCGTGATACCAATTTTGGCGAAGGTTAAAACAAACGGGCTGCCCGTCGAGCCTATTTCGTTCCACGGGAAGATGGTCACGATAACGAAGATGGCGCCCACATAGAAAATCAGGATGCGCCAAAGCACTTTGCCCACCGCGCTACGCAGCGTGACCTGTGGATTTTTCGCTTCACCGGCGGTAATACCGATCAGCTCTACGCCCTGGTACGACGCTACAACGATACACAGCGCCGTCAGGAAGCCCTTCCAGCCGCCGGCAAAGAAGCCGCCGTTTTCGGTCAGGTTACCAAAGCCGATAGCATGTCCACCGTTGCCAAAGCCGAAGAAAATCACGCCCAGGCCGACGACAATCATCACGATGATGGTGGTGACTTTGATCATCGCAAACCAGAACTCGATCTCACCGTAAAGACGCACGGCGGCCAGGTTTGCCAGCGCCACCAGCCCCACGGCAATGAGCGCGGGTATCCACTGAGCCATATCCGGGAACCAGAACTGGACGTAGACCCCTATCGCGGTGATCTCTGAAATGCCCACCGCCATCCACATAAACCAGTATGACCAGGCCGTCAGGTAGCCGAAGAACGGGCTCATATAACGATGCGCGTAAACGGCGAAAGAGCCGGTTACCGGCTCCAGGAAGAGCATTTCGCCCATGGAACGCATGATGAAGAAAACAAACAGCCCGGCGATAATGTACGCCAGTAATACGGAAGGGCCTGCCCACTTGAGCGTGCTTGCGGAGCCCATAAACAGGCCCACGCCGATAGTGCCGCCCAGCGCTATCAGTTCAATATGACGAGCTTCCAGCCCACGCTGCAGCTCCGGTTTTTTCTCTGCCATAGATCCTCGATTGTGTTTGCTGTTTCCCGGCTTAAGACCGGGTATTGTTTTTTAGGGGGACTAAAATACGGTGCGAATGGTTTCTTAAAATCTGCCAAATGGCAAACGATGCATTAAAAAAATGAATGCATTGCACAGATTATCAGCAGTTTTGCAGGCGAGTTGCAGCGCGAATAGCATATCGCGCTACATTTTGATTACATTTTTCCGGTGTAATGCCAGACGAGGTAGCGAAGCAGACGGATCTGTCGTTTAATGCGTGTCGGTTGCGATAGCAGACGATACAGCCACTCCAGCCCAAGATATTGCCAGACTGTTGGCGCACGCTTAACGTGGCCGGTAAAGACGTCGTACGTGCCGCCGACGCCCATGTAGAGGGCATCCGGGCAGACCAGGCGGCAGTCACGCATCAGGATCTCCTGGCGCGGGGACCCCATCGCCACGGTGACAATCTTTGCCCCACTGTCACGAACGCGCTCAAACAGCGTCTGCCGATCTTCCGGTTTGAAGTAACCATCCTGGCTGCCGACAATATTAACATTCCATTGACGACGCAGTTTCTCCTCCGTCTGGGCCAGTATCTCCTGCTTCCCGCCAATCAGGAACACGGGCGTACCCTGCGCGCCTGCGCGGGCCATAAGCTGCTCCCAGAGATCGGCCCCCGCGACGCGGGAAACATTAGCGTCAGGATACTTTTTACGGATAGAGCGGACCACGCTGATCCCGTCCGCGTATTTAAATTCGGCCGCTTCAATCAGGCTTTTGACTTCCGCGTTATCCTCAACCGCCAGCATTTTTTCCGCGTTGATGGCCACCAGCGTACCGGATTTCATCTGGCCGTCGGCGAACAGAAAGTCCAGCGCGTGCTGCATGTCGCGCCAGCCAATAAGCTGCAGGCCACGTAGCGCATAGCGCGGTGCAGAAATTCTATCAGTCATTACTATCCTTACTCAGACTTGCGACAGCGTTGTGCTGCCCTGCCGCTCGCGCTTGTGCACAAGCCCGGCGCTGTCAAACAGCCAGTACAACAGTTTGGCCAGTAACAGGCAGACGCCGAAAACAACCATGAAGAACACTACGCGCGAAACGAACGAGTCCAGCCCTTCGCGCGCCAGAACGATCATATTGAAAATGGCACCAAAGCAGAAACTGTGCAAAATGGCCGCTTTATAGCGGTTGGTCTCTTCGTTGCCACGCACGTAAAGCCAGTCGAACCACTTGATGATCAGCCCCACGGCAACCGCCCCAGGCAGAATAAACCACGCCCCGCCCATCACCACCAGGGAACCGATCAGCGTGGGTGAAATTGCCAGACCGGAATGGTTGTTCAGCACTTCCCAGGTAAAATAGTTCGCGGTATTGAGCACCACACCAGGGCGATCCGGCCATAGCCAGGAAGGGATAAAGACGTAGAAGTCGCGAACAATCGGCGCCAGCCCCTGAAAATCAATCTTGTCGTAGTTTTGCAGCAGTAATGCCAGGTTTTCCCACGGCGAGAACGTATCGCGCGTGAGGTAGAGGAACGTATAAAACGCCTCATCACCCGCCACGTTCATTCCGTACCGCTTCAGCGCCAGCCAGAACATCCCCACAATGCCAAACACGCCTGCCGCAACCAGCATCCACAGCGAGATCCAGCCGCGGATGATGCCGATAAACAGGAAGATGGCGAAGGCGATGATAATGTTCGCGCGCGTGCCGCCCACAATCATGTAGGTCAGGATGCCAAACGCGACGGTACTGACCAGGAAGAACAGCCACGCTTTGCTGTCCTGGCGCAGGAAGAAGATCACCAGCATCGCCGGGATGAAGAAGTAGAAGAAACGCTTAAGCGCCACGCCCGAAACCTCGGCCGAAAAAATCTGGCTGTAGGAGTGAAGCTTAAACAGCAGAAAGCCGTTATGCATGAAGAAGATGCCGACGCTGACCAGGGCGATGGTCATCAGCATCACCCATGTCAGGTGGGTTTCCACCCTATTCATGGTAAAGAGCGCCCGACGCGGGGCAGCTGTCTGCGCTGAACGCAGACGCGTTTTATAGGTGACGTAGTAGACCGCATAGAAGCAGGTCGCCGCCAGAAGCGCCTGGAGCAGAATGTCCGGTGGCGCGACGCTCACGTCAAAACGGAAGACCAGAATGCTGGTGAGCGGGAAGCCGAAAAAGAACGTCAGCAGGAACAGTAACGAGAAGAAGACGTTAAAGTTGAAGCGCACCCGGCGGAATTCAAACCAGGTGAGCGTGGCGATAAACAGGGCGCTCAGAAGCCAGACAACCAGTAAGCCGCTGAATTGCAACTGACTCATGCTTTGTCTCCTGAAGCGATACGCAGCGCGCGGTGCCACGGCGTGAGATAATTCGGGCTAAAAAAATCGATGCTGTTTTTATCCACCAGCGTGAGCTGACGTTGAGCTTCACGTACCACCTCGACGTTCAGCGTGTCTGAGGTAAACAGCACCGGAATATGCTGCTCGGCCATGTCCTGCCAGAACGGGTTGTCGCGGTTAAGCACGCACGGTACCCCCGCCTGAATCAGCAGACACAGTGTGCCAATTCCCTGCTGTCGGGCAAAGATGAAATAGCCGAGATCGCATTTTCTCAGCAGCGCGAGATATTCCTCAAATTCCAGCTTATCGCTGAGGATGTGCAGATTTTCTGCGCTAAACAGCGCCAGTCCCTGCTGGCGAACCTCGTCAATATAGGCGTCGTTGTTGGCGGGATAGCCCATCGGCACCACCACGTTCACCGTGTCGCCAAACTGCTGATGCACCGCCCTGAGCGCCGCGACATGTTCATTACTGCGATCGCCGGAATTCCCCACCAGGATCGTCAGCTTGCCTTCACGCACCGCGTCATTGGCCATGGCGTTCAGCGCCGGATCCATGCGGGTGGGGAAATAAAGCAACTCGCCGCGCACGTTGGGGTGCTGTTTAGCAAAATAGTTGAGATCGCCGCGGGTAGCAAAAACGCAGCCCACGCGCCCCTGCGCCATGCGGCGCAATGGATAGAAAAGACGGAATTTCCAGCCTCGGGAGACTTCGTAGAGATCGGCTCCCCAGATATGCCAGCTGCACTGGGAGGGTTTAATCCCTCCGCTGAGAAGCGCCAGCCACAGGCCGGTGTTAAACTGCCCGTGGAAGAAGAATCGTTGCTCGCGGTCGGCTTTCGCCCTGGCAACGACCGCCTTTGCCAGCGTGGCCTTATCTGGCCAGAAGCGAATCGTCAGCGCCGGAAATGCCTCGCTCAGGCCCTTATCCTGACCTGCAACCATAAACTCACGCGCATCAGGATCCCCGGATGCCAGCTCGTCGTTGAAGAACCGCAAAACGGTCTGGTTATGGTGTGGGATATCCGATCCCAGGATGTGAATCAGTGCAGTCATGCGCGTTTACGCCACAATAAAAATACACCGCAACAGGCGGTGAAATAAACGATATAGGTTGCCATGTAGGCCTGAGCCGCCCCCAGCGCGCCGTGCGCGGGTATCAGCCAGTGCGAGAACGAGGTCAGTAATGCAAACTGGCTAATTTCCGCCAGGATATACAGCCGCAGGGAGGCTTTTGCTATCACCAGATAGCCAAAAACGTAAGCCCCCACTTTCAGTACATCACCCACCAGCTGCCAGGCAAAGAGATCGCGCATGGCGATGAATTTCGCCGAAAACAGCAGCCAGATGGCAACATCGCGCAATAGCCAGACGGTAAAGCTGGCAGCCGCAACCGCCGGCAATACAAAGCGCAGCGACCGGAAAATCTCACGCGTAATATCCTGTCTGGAGGTCAAACGCGATAAGGTTGGCAGCAAATAAACGCTAAAGGAAGCCGTAATAAACTGGAGATAGGCGTCGGAAATACTGCTTACGCCCTGCCAGATCCCCACTTCATCCCAGCTATAATGCGCCGCCAGCAGGTTACGCATCATCACGTAGGCCACCGGCAGCGTGACGGAGGTGATGAGCGCCATCAGGGTAAATTTACCCAGCTGGCTGGCAAGCAGCGTGTCCCATTGCGGCTTGAGGTAGCTCAGGGGGATGACGCCCCGACGCATCAGCATAAATGCCGCAGGCACAACCACCAGCGCCGGAACCAGCGCCAGCCCCAGCAGTGCGCCTTCGTAGCCCCCCAGGCGATAGCAGAAATAATAGGCAATCACGCCGATAACGCTGCCCAGGATTAACGCAATCGCGTTTCCGGCCGCATCACGAAACCCTTTCATCAGCGCCAGCAGCAGATTAGCCCAGGCAATCCCCATCTGAACCAATGCGACCAGACGCACCAGCCCCTGATAGTGGGTGTGACCGAATAATCCCTGGCTGATGGGTGCCGCCGCCAGCAGAAAGATAATCGCCATCAGGGTCGAAAAACCCGTGACCATCGCCGAGGAGGTGCCCACGACCCTGCGAAGCTGGGCCGCATCATCATGATACTGCGCAACGTATTTGGTCACGCCGTTGAAGATACCGGCACCGGCCAGCACCCCAAGGACGGTGACAAGCTGGCGGAAATTACCCGCCAGCCCCACGCCAGAGGGGCCAAATGAGACAGCCAGCAGCTTGACGACCAGCAGCCCGGCGCCAATTTTTACAAGCGTGGACGCGGCGGTCCACACCGATGCTTTTGCCAGAGACATATCAGCCGAAATAGCTCAGAAGGGTATTAATCACCGTACGCTGGTTAACTGGCGCGAGGTTGTAGAACAGTGGCAGACGAAGCAACCGCTCACTTTCTTTGGTGGTGTAACGGTCTTCACCCGCGAAGGTTCCAAACGCTTCGCCCGCCGGGCTGGAGTGCAGCGGAATATAGTGGAACACCGCCATAATTTCGGCTTCTTTCAGCCAGGCGATAAGCTCGCTCCGGTCGTCGTTATCGCGCAGCTTGATGTAGAACATGTGCGCGTTGTGGACGCAATCTGCCGGGATGGTTGGCAGCTCAATACGCCCGGCTTTGGCCAGAGGCTCAAGCGCATCGTAATAGGTTTGCCACAGGGAGAGGCGCTGCAGGTTGATGCGATCCGCGGCTTCCAGCTGCGCCCACAGGTACGCGGCCTGCAGATCCGCCATCAGATAGCTGGAGCCAATATCGCGCCAGGTGTATTTATCGACCTGGCCGCGGAAGAACTGGCTGCGGTTGGTGCCTTTTTCGCGGATCACCTCCGCACGCTCCACGAGCGCCCGGTCGTTAATCAGCGTCGCGCCACCTTCTCCGCCAGCCGTGTAGTTTTTGGTTTCGTGGAAGCTAAAGCAGCCGATATGGCCGATGGTACCCAGCGCGCGTCCCTTGTAGGTCGACATCACGCCCTGGGCGGCATCTTCCACCACAAACAGGTTATGTTTTTTGGCGATGGCCATGATGGTGTCCATTTCACAGGCCACGCCCGCGTAGTGAACCGGCACGATCGCGCGCGTTTTGTCGGTGATCGCCGCTTCAATCAGCGTCTCATCAATATTCATGGTATCCGGGCGGATATCCACAAAGACGATTTTCGCCCCGCGCAGGACAAACGCGTTCGCCGTGGAAACGAAGGTGTAGCTCGGCATGATCACTTCATCGCCGGGCTGGATATCCAGCAGCAGCGCGGCCATTTCCAGCGATGCCGTACAGGACGGGGTCAGCAGCACTTTGGCGCTGCGAAAACGCTGTTCCATCCACTGCTGACAGCGACGGGTAAAACCGCCGTCACCGCAGAGTTTGCCGCTGCCCATGGCAGACTGCATATAGTCGAGTTCCGTTCCGACGACGGGTGGTGCGTTAAATGGAATCATCTTGTCACCTGTATAACCAGTAGGCGGTGGCGTCGATGTTGGCACCACTCGCAATATAACGTTTAAGCGCGGCGGTGTTGCCCACCTGGGTCGCCACCCGCAGCGTCTCAACCTGCTGCTGCTGCGCCCAGTGCAGCGCCGCCTGCATGAGCTTCTCACCCATGCCACGCCCGGCTAATAAGCCAATACGCGCCTCGCGCGCGTTGAGCTTGCGAAGCGAGACGAACCCCTGGAGTTGACCGTCCCCTGCGCGGAAAACCAGGCAGACGTGATCAAAGGTGCCTTTAACCGCATTCTCTATCCACTGGGCATAGAAACGTCCGCTATCGTCAGGTGCATACCAGGGCGTACGAAAGCGACTCTGCGCAAACGCCTGAGCCGCCATCTGACGCAGCACGGGAATATCCTGTTCGGTTGCCATTTCCGCACCGGGCGCATCGTGCCGGGTGAGGGTTATGGAAAGGTCTGCCTCACCTTCAACCAGCTGAAAGCCGCGTTGCTGGAGCGCGTCGAGCAGGTCGGTACGGTCCGCCGGGATCTTCGCCTGAATCCGTTGCCAGGCGTTCAAATCTGATTCAGCCAGTACCGGCGCATCATCGCGCAGGCGCACAATGGCCGACGGCAGGCCGAAAAAGGCACTCTCCCACTGCAGGGGCTCAAGTACCCCGTTCAGGCTGTTCAACGCCAGACGCCTTTGGTATCAACCACATACTGCTGACGCACTGCATCACCAGGCGTCGCTTTAAACGCGTTATGATCCACCAGCAGCACCAGTACGTCCGCCGTCGCCAGTGCCTCATCCAGCGCTGTCAGCGTGCAGTGCCCCGCCAGTTTTGCCGGCAGTTCATGAATATTCGGCTCAACCACCAGCGTTTCACCCTTGTGCCATTCGGCAATCATCTGAGCAATTTCCATCGCCGGGCTTTCACGCAGGTCGTCAATGTTCGGTTTGAAGGCCAGACCAAAGCAGGCAATTTTCAGCTCGCTGGCGCGCTTGCCGCTCTCTGCCAGACAATCCGCTACCGTGGTTTTGACCTGATTGAGCACCCAGTGAGGTTTGCTGTCATTGACTTCACGGGCGGTGCGAATCAGGCGCGCCTGCGCTGGGTTCTGCGCCACAATAAACCACGGGTCGACGGCGATACAGTGTCCACCCACGCCCGGGCCTGGCTGGAGAATGTTGACGCGCGGATGGCGGTTCGCCAGGCTAATCAACTCCCATACGTTAATCCCCTGATCGGCGCAGATCAGCGACAGTTCGTTCGCAAAGGCGATATTGACGTCGCGGAAGCTGTTTTCCGTCAGCTTACACATCTCGGCGGTACGGGAGTTGGTCACCACGCATTCGCCTTCCAGGAAAATCTTGTACAGCGCGCTGGCGCGTTCGGAACAGACGGGCGTCATACCGCCAATGACGCGGTCGTTTTTAATCAGTTCGACCATGACCTGGCCCGGGAGTACGCGCTCCGGGCAGTAGGCGATATTGATATCTGCCTGCTCCCCCGCCTGTTGCGGGAAGCTTAAATCAGGGCGCGCGTCGGCCAGCCACTGCGCCATCTGCTCGGTAGCGCCGACGGGAGAGGTCGATTCCAGAATCACCAGCGCCCCTTTCTTCAGCACAGGGGCAATGGACTTCGCCGCCGCCTCGACGTAGACCATGTCGGGCTCATGGTCGCCTTTAAAGGGCGTTGGAACGGCAATCAGGTAGGCATCCGCTTCAACGGGCGTCGTGCTGGCACGCAGGAAGCCGCCCTCCACCGCCTCTTTCACTACACGATCCAGATCGGGCTCGACAATATGAATTTCGCCACGGTTAATGGTTTCCACCGCGCGGGCGTTGATATCCACACCGATAACCTGTTTCTGACGAGAGGCAAACGCCGCCGCGGTGGGCAAGCCGATGTAGCCAAGACCAATGACAGAGAGGGTAGTAAAACTCATAGCGATACCTGATTGTGTTTAAGTGCATGCAAAATACGGCCACAAGCCTGCCCGTCTCCATACGGATTATGGGCCCGGCTCATCGCCTGATACGTTTCATCGTCATGCAGAAGGCGCGTGACCTCTTCGACGATGAGCTGCGCGTTGGTGCCAACCAGACGCACCGTCCCGGCTTTCACCGCTTCCGGACGTTCAGTGGTTTCACGCATCACCAGAACCGGCTTGCCGAGAGAGGGCGCTTCCTCCTGAATGCCGCCGGAATCGGTAAGGATCAGCCAGGCATGGTTCATCAGCCAGACAAACGGCAGGTAGTCCTGCGGTTCAATCAGAAGGACATTTTCCACATGACCCAGGATGCGGTTAACCGGTTCGCTGACGTTAGGATTGAGATGGACCGGATAGACAATCTGCACATCGTCGTTCTGCGCGGCGATTTCAGCCAGCGCGTGACAGATTTGCTCAAAGCCCCGGCCAAAGCTTTCGCGTCGGTGGCCCGTCACCAGTATGGTTTTTTTACCGTTGTGCAGGAAGGGATAGCGGGCAGCGAGTTCTTTCTTAAGATCGTCGTTTGCGAGGACGCGGTCACGTACCCAAATTAACGCATCGATGACCGTATTGCCGGTCACAAAGATTTTGTTATCGGCGATATTTTCACGCAGCAGGTTCTGACGCGAGTTTTCCGTTGGCGCAAAGTGGTACATCGCCAGGTGGCCCGTTAGCGTGCGGTTGGCTTCCTCCGGCCACGGCGAATACAGATTGCCGGTACGCAGACCCGCCTCGACATGCCCCACGGGAATACGTTGATAAAACGCGGCCAGGCTGGTCGCCACGGTCGTGGTGGTATCTCCGTGTACCAGCACCACGTCAGGCTTGAATGACTCCAGGATCGGCTTGAGATCTTGCAGTATGCGACAGGTTATCTCCGTCAACCCTTGCCCCGGTTTCATAATATTAAGGTCGTAATCCGGGACGATGGAAAAGAGCGTTAAGACCTGGTCAAGCATCTCACGGTGCTGGGCCGTGACGCAGACTTTCGCTTCAATATCAGGATCGCTGGCCAGGGCATGAACCAGAGGTGCCATCTTAATGGCCTCCGGCCTGGTGCCAAATACGGTTAGTACTTTCACATCGATTCTCTTCGATTAGGCGATGAAGGCCGCAGCCTTCATCGTAGACGGCATTCTTAGTTTGTGCGACGACGCGTTAACGCCACGCCAGCGCCCGCCAGTGCACCGACAATCCCCCACATGATCATCAGGAATGCACGACGCGGACTGTCGCGTTTTACAGGTTCTTCAGGCGTTCGCAAATAACGATAGGTCTGAAAACGCGGGTCCAGAGAGGGACCGACATTAAGCGTATTGAGCATCGCGCGATTTTGATCGTAATCGAGGTCAACATCAGGACCGACGGCCTGGAGATTTTCCAGACGTGCCTGCAGCATAGGGCGACCAAGAAGGAACATTTCAGAGTCAGGCAGTTCATCAGCCGGCACGTCCGTCTCACTACGGGAAATATTGTGCTGTTCCGCAATTTTCAGCGCCTGCTCAATGTTGTGTACACGGCGAGTGAAAATCGCTTTAGCCACCTCTTCCTGACGTTTAACCTGGGCTTTCATCTGGATGGTACGGGCCGCCCAGGCGCCTTTAAGCTCTTCGTTAAGATGGCTTGCGGCACGCTGGCTGGCAAACGCGACGTATTGACGCAGCAGGTTGTTGGCATCCGGCGCGGTTTCTGCAATCAGCTTGACGCTGTCATTCACGTTACGCAGCGCGTCGCCCGGCATAAACTGAATATTGTTAATCAGATCGTCCAGCAGGGCGGCATCGGCTTTGGTGTTATCAACCCGACGCTGCTTGTAGTAATCCGTCTGGGACCAGAAGTCGCGACGCGTATCCCAC
Source organism: Enterobacter sp. BNK-22 (assembly GCF_048684805.1). Classification (NCBI taxonomy): domain Bacteria; kingdom Pseudomonadati; phylum Pseudomonadota; class Gammaproteobacteria; order Enterobacterales; family Enterobacteriaceae; genus Enterobacter; species Enterobacter sp. BNK-22. Next base: position 3,727,457 of record NZ_JBLQTT010000001.1, on the reverse strand, counting down.
GAAGCCAGTTGCATCACAAACTCTTTGTAGGCCTCATCCATAACGGAAACCTGATCTGGCGTGGCGAGGTTGGCTTTGATATCCAGGTTTCGCAGGAATTGCTGCTGGGAATAGTATCCCCCAAGCATGTTGACCGTTGGTTTGTCCGTGATTGCCGTGGCGCTCCATTCCTGTTTTGCAAAGAACGTATAGGCCAGCGCTAACAGTGCAAATCCCAGCGCGATCCCCGCAATCCAAAGTTTGCCTGCCCATAACACGCGAAACAAACCCCGAATATCCAGTTCATTCTCTGTTACCACTGATTTCGCTCCCGCCAACGGTTGAGTCATCATAGTCCCGGTTTTATTTAGTTAATGTTGTGTTTTTGCCACTGTTACGACGCATCCGGCGTTTAATACGTTTTATGAACCGCGCCACTTTCCATGCGCGCTTAATGCAGTAGCCGTACAGGAAAAATGCTAGCAAGAATAATACCAACATGACCCATTCTGGCACAAAATGAGCATACTCCGCGGCAACACCCACTCCCGCAAGGATAGCAGCCGCTACGGTTATCAAAACAAATGCCTGTCTGGAGGTGAATCCAGCTCGCATGATCAAATGATGAATATGCTGTCGGTCGGCTGAGAAGGGACTCATCCCTTTGCGCAAGCGGCGATACATTATCGCAACCATATCCATTAACGGGATAGCGATAATCCACAACGCGGTAACAGGGCTGATAGGATGGACTTGTCCCTGAGTCGTTTCCAGCAAGATCCAGATGACGGTAAACCCAATGAGTGTACTGCCCGCATCACCCATAAAGACTTTATAGCGACGCCCCAGCGCACCGAGGTTTAACAGGATATAAGGCAGGATGGCGGCAATCATGGCGAAGCACCACATAGCAAGACTATATTGTCCGTCAAACCACAAAATAAAACCGATCGCGGCAAATGAGACGCAGGAGAGTCCCCCCAGCAAGCCATCAATACCATCGACCATGTTGAATGCGTTTATAGCCACCCATACGGCGAAAAGCGTCAGAAAATAGCCGAACGGGCCGAGCACCATCTCCCACGAGCCAAAAATATAGCCCAGGCTACTCAAGTAGAGTTTTGCTGAGACCATCATGGCAATGCCAACTGCCGCCTGCACAAAGGCGCGAATTTTAACGCTGATGTCATAACGATCGTCAAGCGCGCCGACGATAACCAGTACCGTTGAACACATCAGGTATAATTTGACATGTGGGACATAGTAGTTAGCAATTGCGAAGGCATAGCAAATACCCGCAAATACTGAGATACCACCCACCAGGGGGATCATACCCTGATGACGTTTCCGGAAGTTGGGTTTATCCACTAACCCCACGTATTTCGCCACCTTACGCGCAATAAACAGAAAACAGGTGGTGAATAAAAAAATACTGGTTAGATCAGTAAACGTATCGAATAGGTTCACAATGGATTCTCAACAAATGTTAGTCTCGGAAGTATAACCATGAAGGCTCATAGCCCGAAGGTAAAAGTAAACCTCTTGTGACCTCATTTGTATATTATTCAAGCTATTAATGTTTTTACTCTACGAATCGTCTTATTGTTACACCTACACGTCAAAATTGGGAGTAGGTGGTACTAGCGTATAGTCCATAAAAGAAAAACGCCACGTAAAAACGTGGCGTTCGCTGGCTTTATTTGCGTTACGAGCGTTTCATCATGTCGAAGAAATCGTCGTTGGTTTTGGTCATCGCCAGTTTGTTAATGAGGAACTCCATCGCGTCGATTTCACCCATTGGATGGATGATTTTGCGCAGGATCCACATTTTCTGCAGCTCTTCCTGAGTGGTGAGCAGCTCTTCTTTACGGGTACCGGAACGGTTGTAGTCGATAGCCGGGAAGACGCGTTTTTCAGCGATCTTACGAGAGAGGTGCAGTTCCATGTTGCCTGTACCTTTAAACTCTTCGTAAATCACTTCGTCCATTTTGGAACCGGTATCGATCAGCGCCGTCGCGATGATGGTCAGGCTGCCGCCCTCTTCCACGTTACGTGCAGCACCGAAGAAGCGTTTCGGACGATGCAGGGCGTTAGCATCCACACCACCGGTCAGCACTTTACCAGACGCTGGCACCACGGTGTTGTAGGCACGCGCCAGACGGGTGATGGAGTCGAGCAGGATGATCACGTCTTTCTTGTGCTCAACCAGGCGTTTTGCCTTCTCGATAACCATTTCCGCAACCTGAACGTGGCGAGATGCTGGCTCGTCGAAGGTTGAAGCAACCACTTCACCTTTAACCAGACGCTGCATCTCGGTCACTTCTTCCGGACGTTCGTCAATCAGCAGCACCATCAGCACACAGTCTGGGTGGTTATAGGCGATGCTCTGCGCGATGTTCTGCAGCAGCATGGTTTTACCCGCTTTTGGCGGCGCCACAATCAGACCACGCTGGCCGCGACCAATAGGTGATGCCAGATCCAGAACACGCGCGGTTAAGTCTTCGGTCGAACCGTTACCACGTTCCATGCGCAGGCGAGAGTTCGCGTGCAGCGGCGTTAAGTTCTCAAAGAGGATCTTATTACGCGAGTTTTCAGGTTTGTCGAAGTTAACTTCATTGACTTTCAACAGCGCAAAGTAGCGTTCACCCTCTTTAGGAGGACGAATCTTACCTGAAATGGTGTCACCTGTGCGGAGGTTGAAACGGCGGATTTGGCTGGGGGATACGTAGATGTCGTCAGGGCCGGCGAGGTAGGAGCTGTCTGCAGAGCGGAGGAAACCAAATCCGTCTTGCAATATCTCCAGCACACCGTCGCCAAAGATATCTTCGCCACTCTTAGCGTGCTGCTTCAGGATGGCGAAAATGATGTCCTGCTTGCGCATACGAGCCTGGTTTTCCAGCCCCATATTTTCGCCGAGAGTGATCAGCTCAGAAACCGGCGTATTCTTTAATTCGGTAAGATTCATAATGGTGTGGGTTCTTAAACTCGGGGTGATTCTCGAACTTAATGTTGTGAATGGTATGGCAGGGTCATCCATGCCTGTTTAGCGGCCATCAACTCATGTCTGTTCGCTGTCTGGTCACAGGGAAAGAACGCAGAACTGAAACGACAAGACGGATTGAGTGACAAGCCCGGAATTTAGCCACTTCACGCACTGGATATGTCAACAGCGGGAAGTATCGGGTAAAACAAGATTCAAACAACAAGATATGTTTAAAACGAAGTCATAGCTAACTTAGCACGACTTCAGCCGGGCGTCCAGAGTTCCAGATCATTTAGCCGGGAGCTCTGAACGCGCAGCGGAGAAACCTTACGCCAGGTTAGCGTCCAGGAACTCTTTCAGTTGACCTTTGGACAGCGCGCCCACTTTGGTCGCCGCCACTTCGCCGTTTTTGAACAGAAGCAGGGTCGGAATGCCACGGATACCGTATTTTGGTGCGGTGCCCGGGTTCTGGTCGATGTTCAGCTTGGCAACGGTCAGTTTGCCCTGATATTCGTCGGCGATCTCATCCAGAATCGGGGCGATCATTTTGCAAGGACCACACCATTCAGCCCAGAAATCGACGAGGATCAGCCCGTCAGCCTTAAGTACGTCCGTGTCAAAACTGTCGTCAGTCAGGTGAATAATTTTATCGCTCATATATAACTCCACAGGAATAAGCCTGGTACGTTGGTTTTGTCTCCACCAACGACGTGTTGATGTCGCATTAACCAACTAAAGGTTGACTTTATTTCACCGGATACGCTTTCGTAAAGCAATAGTAAGCTGATATTCTACCACACTATGAGCAAAACACATTTAACAGAACAGAAGTTTTCCGACTTCGCGCTGCACCCGAAGGTGATTGAAGCCCTTGAAAATAAAGGGTTTCATAACTGCACGCCCATTCAGGCCCTCGCGCTGCCGCTGACGCTGGCCGGTCGCGATGTTGCCGGGCAGGCGCAAACCGGTACCGGCAAAACGATGGCGTTTTTAACGTCAACGTTTCATTATTTACTTTCTCACCCAGCGATTGCAGACCGCAAAGTTAACCAGCCGCGCGCGCTAATTATGGCCCCGACGCGAGAACTGGCGGTACAGATCCACGCAGACGCTGAACCCCTGGCGCAGGCTACCGGCCTGAATCTGGGCCTGGCCTATGGCGGCGACGGCTACGATAAACAGCTGAAAGTACTGGAAAGCGGTGTGGATATCCTGATCGGTACCACCGGCCGTCTTATCGATTACGCCAAACAGAACCACATTAACCTCGGTGCCATCCAGGTTGTGGTGCTCGATGAAGCTGACCGTATGTACGATCTGGGCTTCATTAAAGACATCCGCTGGCTGTTCCGTCGTATGCCTCCGGCTACCCAGCGCCTGAATATGCTGTTCTCTGCAACCCTCTCCTACCGTGTGCGCGAACTGGCGTTCGAACAGATGAACAACGCCGAGTACGTGGAAGTGGAACCGGAGCAGAAAACGGGTCACCGCATTAAAGAAGAGCTCTTCTATCCTTCGAATGAAGAGAAGATGCGCCTGCTGCAAACGCTGATTGAAGAAGAGTGGCCAGATCGCGCCATTATCTTCGCGAACACCAAACACCGCTGTGAAGACATCTGGGGCCATCTGGCTGCAGACGGCCATCGTGTTGGCCTGTTGACTGGCGACGTCGCGCAGAAAAAACGCCTGCGAATTCTTGAAGAGTTCACCCGTGGCGATCTCGATATTCTGGTCGCCACCGACGTGGCTGCACGTGGTTTACACATTCCAGCCGTAACGCACGTCTTTAACTACGATCTGCCAGACGACTGTGAAGACTACGTACACCGTATCGGTCGTACCGGTCGTGCGGGCGCAAGCGGTCATTCGATTAGCCTTGCGTGTGAAGAGTATGCGCTGAATCTTCCGGCCATTGAGACCTACATCGGTCACTCTATTCCGCAGAGCAAATACAATCCGGAAGCGCTGTTAAGCGAACTGCCGCCGCCTAAGCGGCTAACCCGCCCACGCTCCGGCAATGGACCGCGTCGTTCAGGCGGCGCACCGCGTAATCGTCGTCGTTCAGGTTAAGAAAATATGCTCAGCTCCACCTCGCTTTATGCAGCAATCGATCTCGGTTCGAATAGTTTTCATATGCTGGTTGTGCGCGAGGTGGCAGGAAGCATACAAACGCTGACGCGCATTAAGCGCAAGGTCCGCCTCGCGGCGGGCCTGAGCAGCGACAATCATCTCTCGCCTGAAGCCATGGAACGTGGCTGGCAGTGCCTGCGACTCTTTGCCGAGCGTCTGCAGGATATCCCGCATGCCCAAATCACCGTCGTCGCCACCGCGACACTCCGCCTGGCGGTTAACGCCGTGGATTTTATTGCCAGAGCGCAGGAAATTCTCGGTTGCCCGGTTCAGGTTATCAGCGGTGAAGAAGAAGCTCGCCTGATTTATCAGGGGGTTGCACATACCACGGGGGGTGACGATCGCCGCCTGGTGGTGGATATCGGCGGTGCCAGTACCGAGCTGGTGACCGGCACCGGCGCGCAGGCAACCTCGCTGTTCAGCCTGTCGATGGGCTGCGTGACCTGGCTTGAGCGCTATTTTACCGATCGTAATCTGGGTAAAGAGAACTTCGATGAGGCAGAAAATGCGGCGCGCGAGGTGTTACGTCCGGTGATGGACGAGCTGCGCTATCACGGCTGGAAAGTCTGCGTGGGTGCGTCGGGCACCGTTCAGGCCCTGCAGGAAATCATGATGGCGCAGGGAATGGACGAGCGGATTACGCTTGCCAAGCTTCAGCAGCTAAAACAGCGCGCCATTCAATGTGGACGCCTTGAAGAGCTGGAAATTGAAGGCCTGACGCTCGAACGCGCGCTGGTTTTCCCGAGCGGGCTGGCTATTCTGATCGCTATTTTTACCGAACTGAACATCCAGTGTATGACCCTGGCCGGCGGCGCGCTGCGTGAAGGTCTGGTCTACGGGATGCTGCATCTGTCGGTCGATCAGGACATCCGCAGCCGTACCCTGCGCAACGTGCAGCGTCGTTTTCTGGTTGATATCGATCAGGCAGGACGCGTATCGCAGCTGGCGTCACGCTTCGCCGATCAGGTCGCTAACGTCTGGGATCTTGAACCACTGAGCCGCGATTTACTGCTGAGCGCCTGTGCGCTCCATGAAGTGGGGCTGAGTATTGATTTTAAGCAGGCTCCTGCTCATGCAGCGTATCTGGTGCGCAACCTGGATTTACCGGGCTATACACCCGCACAGAAAAAATTGCTGGCAACGCTGCTGCTGAACCAGACCAATGCCGTTGATCTCTCGTCTTTGCATCAGCAAAACGCCGTACCGCCGCGCGTGGCCGAACATCTGTGCCGCCTGCTGCGTCTGGCGATTCTGTTTGCCAGCCGACGTCGCGATGATTTGCTGCCTGCGATCGGCCTGGTGGCTGATGACGAAAAACTGTCGCTGACGCTGCCGGAAAACTGGATTGAACGTCACCCGCTTGGGGCAGAGATGATCGATCAGGAGTGCCAGTGGCAGAGCTATGTGCACTGGGTGCTGGAAGTGAAGTAATACGCTGAACATTGCCGGGTAGCGGCTTCGCCTTACCCGGCCTACTCATCTTTATCCTTTCTCTTTGGCTTTTGCCAGCATGGCGCGAATGTTCGCCACGTTAGCCTGCCCCTTGTGCATCCGCTCTTCCGCAGTAATCACTTTGCGTTCCTGCTCCCAGATCAGGTCATCCTGCGGCAGTTCCAGCAGGAAACGGCTCGGCTCCGGGCGGACAAGTTCGCCATACTGACGGCGCTCTTTACACAGTGTGAACGTCAGCTCTTTCTGCGCGCGGGTGATCCCCACGTAGGCCAGGCGGCGCTCCTCGTCGACATTGTCTTCATCAATGCTGCTCTGATGCGGTAACAACCCCTCTTCCATACCAACCAGATAGACATACGGGAACTCCAGACCTTTTGACGCGTGCAGCGTCATCAGCTGTACCTGATCGGCCTCTTCTTCGCTCTCGCCGCGCTCCATCATGTCGCGCAGGGTAAAGCGGGTGACCACCTGCGTCAGGGTCATCGGCTCGTCGATTTCGGAGCCCTCCAGCATTTCGGTCATCCAGCTGAAGAGCTGGTTAACGTTCTTCATGCGCATCTCAGCGGCTTTCGGGCTGGCCGAGGTTTCGTACAGCCAGGACTCATAGTCGATGCCGTGAATGAGATCGCGCACCGCCGCCACCGGCTCGCGCTCCGCGAGACGCTGCACTTCGCCGAGCCAGTGGGTGAATCGCGTTAACGAATCATAGCCGCGACCGGTTAACGTCTGGCTTAGCCCCATGTCGAAGCTGGCGGTAAACAGGCTTTTGTTACGCGTCATCGCCCACTCGCCGAGTTTTTGCAGCGTCGCCGGGCCAATCTCGCGTTTTGGCGTATTCACAATGCGCAGAAACGCGCTGTCGTCATCCGGGTTAGTGAGTACGCGCAGATAGGCCAGCAGGTCTTTGATCTCTGGCCGTGAGAAGAACGAGGTCCCGCCCGAGATTTTGTACGGAATGCGGTTCTGCATCAGCATCTTTTCAAAGACGCGCGACTGGTGATTCCCGCGATAGAGGATCGCGTAATCCTTATATTCGGTTTTATTGACGAAGTGATGGGCGATCAGTTCACCGGTGACGCGCTCCGCTTCATGCTCTTCGTTATTGGCGCTGAGCACTTTCAGCTCCGTCCCGTAGCCCAGCTCGGAGAAGAGACGCTTCTCGAACACGTGCGGGTTATTGGCGATCAGGATATTTGCCGCTTTCAGGATACGCCCGGAGGAGCGGTAGTTCTGCTCCAGCTTAATCACCTGCAGCGCCGGAAAATCTTTGCTCAGCAGCACCAGGTTTTGCGGACGCGCGCCGCGCCAGGAGTAAATTGACTGGTCATCATCGCCGACCACGGTGAAACGCGCGCGCTGCCCCACCAGCAGCTTCACCAGCTCGTACTGGCTGGTGTTGGTGTCCTGATACTCATCCACCAGCAGGTAACGGATTTTGTTCTGCCAGCGCTCGCGAACCTCTTGATTACGCTGCAGCAGCAGCGTCGGCAGCAGGATCAGGTCGTCGAAGTCCAGCACGTTGCACGCTTTCATGTGCGCATCGTACAGACCGTAGCAGTGGGCAAAGATGCGATCCCGTTCGCCTTTGGCGATCGCCGCGGCCTGGGCCGGGGTCATCAGATCGTTTTTCCAGTTTGAGATCGTCGAGATCAGCTGCTGCAACAGAACCTTGTCATCTTCGATCAGCCCCTCGGTGAGCTCTTTGAGCAACGCCACCTGATCGGTATCATCAAAGAGGGAGAAGTTGGACTTCATGCCCAGCGCCGCATACTCGCGCTTGATGATATCCAGCCCCAGCGTGTGGAAGGTGGAGATCATCAGGCCGCGCGCCTCTTTGCGCCCCAGCGTCTGGCCGACACGCTCTTTCATCTCACGCGCCGCTTTATTGGTAAACGTCACCGCCGCAATGTGCCGGGCCTGATAGCCACAGCCGCGGATCAGGTGCGCAATTTTGTTGGTGATCACGCGGGTTTTACCGGATCCAGCCCCCGCCAGCACCAGACACGGTCCGGTGACAAATTCGACGGCTTGTTGTTGTCCGGGGTTTAAACGCATAAATGATCACTCAATGAAAGTCAGGAGGGGAGAATAACAGCGTGGTAGTATAGCGAGCCTAATCCATACCACTCAAGGCACGATCATGGCAAAAACAGCAGCAGCACTGCATATTCTTGTTAAAGAAGAGAAACTGGCTCTGGATCTTCTGGAGCAGATCAAAAACGGCGCCGACTTCGGCAAACTGGCGAAGAAGCACTCTATCTGTCCGTCAGGCAAACGCGGCGGCGATCTGGGTGAATTCCGCCAGGGTCAGATGGTACCGGCGTTCGATAAAGTGGTCTTCTCCTGCCCGGTGCTGGAGCCAACCGGCCCGCTGCACACGCAGTTCGGCTACCACGTGATTAAAGTGCTGTATCGCAAATAAAAAAGCCGGGTGGCGCGGCTACGCCTTACCCGGCCTACATCTTACGGTTTTGTAGGTCGGGTAAGCGAAGCGCCACCCGACAAAGTTGTTAACCCGCTACCGCGATACGCTTCATATCGGTCATGTAGCCACGCAGTTTGTGGCCCACTTTCTCGATCTGGTGGCTGCGAATCGCTTCGTTCACATCGCGCAGCTGCGCGTTGTCCACGGCACCTTCTGCAATCGCTTTACCCAGATCGCCCGTCTGCAGAGTGGTCATAAACTCTTTCAGCAGCGGTACGCAGGCGTAAGAGAACAGGTAGTTACCGTATTCTGCGGTATCAGAGATCACCACGTTCATTTCGTACAGACGCTTACGAGCGATGGTGTTCGCAATCAGCGGCAGCTCGTGCAGTGATTCGTAGTACGCAGACTCTTCGATGATGCCGGAATCCACCATGGTTTCGAACGCCAGCTCAACGCCTGCTTTCACCATCGCGATCATCAGGACGCCTTTATCGAAGTACTCCTGCTCGCCGATTTTACCTTCATACTGTGGCGCGGTTTCGAACGCAGTTTTACCGGTCTCTTCACGCCAGGTCAGCAGTTTCTTATCGTCGTTCGCCCAGTCAGCCATCATGCCGGATGAGAACTCGCCGGAGATGATGTCGTCCATATGTTTCTGGAACAGCGGCGCCATGATGGTTTTCAGCTGTTCAGACAGCGCGTAAGCACGCAGTTTTGCCGGGTTGGACAGACGGTCCATCATCAGCGTAATACCGCCCTGCTTCAGCGCTTCGGTGATGGTTTCCCAGCCGAACTGAATCAGTTTTTCCGCGTATGCCGGGTCGGTACCCTCTTCCACCAGCTTATCGAAGCACAGCAGAGAACCGGCCTGCAGCATGCCGCACAGAATGGTCTGCTCGCCCATCAGGTCAGATTTCACTTCGGCAACGAAGGAAGATTCCAGCACGCCCGCACGGTGGCCGCCGGTCGCCGCTGCCCATGCTTTGGCAATCGCCATACCTTCGCCTTTCGGATCGTTTTCCGGGTGTACCGCGATCAGGGTCGGCACGCCGAAACCACGCTTGTACTCTTCACGTACTTCGGTACCCGGGCACTTCGGTGCCACCATCACCACGGTGATGTCTTTACGGATCTGCTCGCCCACTTCAACGATGTTAAAGCCGTGGGAGTAACCCAGCGCGGCACCGTCTTTCATCAGCGGCTGTACGGAACGCACTACGTCAGAGTGCTGCTTGTCCGGCGTCAGGTTAACCACCAGATCCGCCTGCGGGATCAGCTCTTCGTAGGTACCCACTTTGAAGCCGTTTTCGGTCGCTTTACGCCATGAAGCGCGCTTCTCGGCAATCGCTTCTTTGCGCAGGGCGTAGGAGATATCCAGACCGGAGTCACGCATGTTCAGGCCCTGGTTCAGACCCTGTGCGCCACAGCCGACGATGACCACTTTTTTACCCTGAAGGTAGCTTGCGCCATCGGCAAATTCGTCGCGCGCCATGAAGCGGCATTTGCCCAGCTGCGCCAGCTGCTGGCGCAAGTTCAGTGTATTAAAGTAGTTAACCATGGGTGATACCTCGTGATGTTGTGTGTCTTATTGTTCGGTTCGCGTTTCAGCGAGAATGTACCCACATTACAACAGGAAATTTATTGCGGAAATTGATATATTCACAACGTCACATTGCAATTTTTGCAATGTAAAAAGAGGGAGTGGAATCGGTGGATTTACGCGATCTGAAAATGTTTCTTCACCTGGCGGAAAGCCGTCATTTTGGCCGCAGCTCGCGGGCGATGCACGTTAGCCCCTCCACGCTTTCACGCCAGATCCAACGCCTTGAGGAAGACCTTGGCCAGCCGCTGTTCGTGCGCGATAACCGCACCGTCACCCTCACGGAAGCGGGCGAAGAGCTGCGCATTTTTGCCCAGCAGACGCTGTTGCAGTACCAGCAGCTGCGGCACTCTATCGATCAGCAGGGGCCGTCACTCTCCGGCGAACTGCATATTTTTTGCTCCGTGACCGCCGCCTACAGCCATCTGCCGCCCATCCTTGACCGCTTCCGCGCGGCGCATCCGTCCGTTGAAATTAAGCTCACTACCGGTGACGCCGCCGACGCAATGGAAAAAGTGGTGACGGGCGAAGCGGATCTCGCCATTGCCGGGAAGCCGGAAACCCTGCCGGGCGCGGTAGCGTTCTCGATGCTGGAGAATCTGGCGGTGGTGCTGATTGCCCCGGCGCTGCCCTGCCCGGTGCGTAACCAGGTGTCGGTGGAAAAACCGGACTGGTCGACGGTGCCGTTTATCATGGCCGATCAGGGGCCGGTGCGACGTCGCATTGAGCTGTGGTTCCGCCGTCAGAAAATCAGCAACCCGTCGATTTACGCCACCGTCAGCGGTCATGAGGCGATGGTGTCGATGGTGGCGCTCGGCTGCGGCGTGGCCCTACTGCCGGAAGTGGTGCTGGAAAATAGCCCGGAACCGGTGCGCAATCGCGTGATGATTCTGGAACGCAGCGATGAGAAAACGCCGTTTGAGCTTGGCGTATGCGCACAAAAAAAGCGGCTGCATGAGCCGCTTATTGATGCGTTCTGGACGATATTGCCGAACCACTGAAGCCGGGTGGCGCTACGCTTACCCGGCCTACGCGCAGCTCTACCACTAGCCAGCCAGGAAGAACCGGAACGCCGGGTTATGGGTTTCGTCGTGACACTCATAGCCCAGCTCGTTCAGCCGCGTTTCGAAATCCGGCTCGTGCTCGCCCAGTTCAAACGCCGCCAGCACGCGCCCGTAGTCGGTGCCGTGGCTGCGGTAGTGGAACAGAGAGATGTTCCAGTGCGTGCCCAGCGTGTGCAGGAACTTGAGCAGCGCGCCCGGCGATTCCGGGAATTCAAAGCTGAACAGGCGTTCTTTGAGCGGCTTCGAAGGACGGCCACCGACCATGTAACGCACGTGCAGCTTCGCCATCTCATCGTCAGAGAGATCGACCACGCTATAGCCGCCTTCATGAAGCAGGTTGAGGATCTCTTTGCGCTCCTCCACGCCACGGCTCAGACGCACGCCGACAAAAATGCAGGCATCTTTGGCATCGGCAAAACGGTAGTTAAATTCCGTCACCGAACGACCGCCCAGCAGCTGACAGAACTTCAGGAAGCTGCCCTTCTCTTCCGGAATGGTCACCGCCAGCAGCGCTTCACGCTGTTCGCCCAGCTCGCAGCGTTCGGACACGTAGCGAAGACCGTGGAAGTTCACGTTGGCACCGGAAAGCACGTGCGCCAGACGCTCGCCGCGGATGTTGTGCTGTGCGATGTATTTTTTCATGCCCGCCAGTGCCAGCGCGCCGGAAGGTTCCGCCACCGCACGCACGTCTTCGAACAGATCTTTCATCGCCGCGCAGATGGCATCGCTATCCACCGTGACGATATCGTCGAGATATTCCCGGCACAGGCGGAACGTTTCATCGCCAATACGCTTCACCGCCACGCCCTCGGCAAACAGCCCGACGCGCGGCAGGTCGACCGGATGCCCGGCCTCCAGCGCCGCTTTCAGGCAGGCGGAGTCTTCCGCTTCCACGGCAATGACTTTGATCTGCGGCATCAGCTGTTTGATCAGCACCGCCACGCCTGCGGCTAAACCGCCACCGCCCACCGGGACAAAAACGCGGTCGAGATGGGCATCCTGCTGCAGCAGTTCAAGCGCCAGCGTCCCCTGCCCGGCAATCACCATCGGGTGGTCGAATGGCGGCACCCAGGTGAACCCCTGCTGCTGCGCCAGCTCAATCGCTTTGGCTTTGGCTTCGTCAAAGTTGGCCCCGTGGAGTAAGACTTCGCCGCCGAAACCGCGCACCGCGTCGACCTTGATGTCTGCGGTAGCAACCGGCATCACAATTAGCGCTTTCAGACCCAGGCGAGCAGACGAGAACGCCACGCCTTGCGCATGGTTACCTGCCGAGGCGGTAATCACGCCGCGCGCTTTTTGCTCGTCGGTCAGCCCGGCCATCATCGCGTAGGCGCCGCGTAGCTTAAAGCTGTGCACCGGTTGGCGGTCTTCGCGCTTCACCAGGATAACGTTGTCGAGGCGCGAAGAGAGTTTTTCCATTTTCTGCAGGGGGGTGACCTGCACGGCTTCATAGACCGGCGCGCGCAGCACCGCTCTCAGGTACTCCGCCCCCTCAGGGGCGGCGGATAAGGGTTGCGACTCGGCCATCGTTAGCCCCCAAGTTTCGATTTATCGCGCACCGCGCCTTTATCTGCACTGGTGGCAAGGCTCGCGTAGGCGCGCAGGGCGAAGGAGACTTCACGCTGACGGTCTTTCGGCGTCCAGGCTTTGTCGCCGCGCGCTTCCTGCGCTTCACGACGGGCCGCGATCTCCTGGTCGCTCAGCTTGAGCTGAATGCCGCGATTCGGAATGTCGATTTCGATCAGGTCGCCGTCTTCGATGATGGCGATGTTGCCGCCGCTTGCCGCTTCCGGCGAAACGTGACCGATAGAGAGGCCGGAGGTGCCGCCGGAGAAACGACCGTCGGTGATCAGCGCGCAGGCTTTACCGAGGCCCATCGATTTCAGGAAGGTGGTCGGGTAGAGCATCTCCTGCATACCCGGGCCGCCTTTTGGCCCTTCATAACGGATGACCACCACGTCGCCTTCCACCACTTTACCGCCCAGGATAGCGTCTACCGCTTCATCCTGGCTTTCGTACACTTTCGCCGGACCGGTGAATTTCAGGATGCTGTCGTCCACGCCAGCGGTCTTCACGATGCAGCCATTTTCCGCAAAGTTACCGTACAGCACGGCCAGACCGCCGTCTTTGCTGTAGGCGTGTTCCAGCGAGCGGATGCAGCCTTCGGCGCGGTCATCGTCCAGGGTGTCCCAGCGGCAATCCTGCGAGAATGCCTGCGTGGTACGAATACCGGCAGGACCGGCGCGAAACATTTTTTTCACCGCGTCGTCTTTGGTCAGCATCACGTCGTACTGGTCCAGCGACTCCGGCAGCGTCAGCCCTAGCACGTTCTTCACGTCACGGTTCAGCAGCCCGGCGCGATCCAGCTCGCCGAGGATACCGATGACGCCACCGGCACGGTGCACGTCTTCCATGTGGTACTTCTGCGTACTTGGCGCAACCTTACACAGCTGCGGCACTTTACGGGAAAGCTTGTCGATGTCGCTCATGGTGAAGTCGATTTCGGCTTCCTGCGCGGCGGCCAGCAGGTGCAGAACGGTGTTGGTGGAGCCGCCCATGGCGATATCCAGGGTCATGGCGTTCTCGAATGCCGCTTTACTGGCGATGCTGCGCGGCAGCGCGCTGGCGTCGTCCTGCTCGTAGTAGCGCTTAGTCAGCTCAACGATACGTTTACCGGCATTGAGGAACAGCTGCTTACGGTCGGCATGGGTCGCCAGCAGCGAGCCGTTGCCCGGCTGAGACAGACCCAGCGCTTCGGTCAGGCAGTTCATGGAGTTAGCCGTGAACATACCGGAACAGGAGCCGCAGGTCGGACACGCGGAGCGTTCCACCTGATCGCTCTGCTCGTCAGAAACCTTCGGATCCGCACCCTGAATCATCGCATCGACCAGGTCGAGCTTGATGATTTTGTCGGAGAGCTTGGTTTTCCCCGCTTCCATTGGGCCACCGGAGACGAAGATCACCGGAATATTCAGGCGCAGGGAGGCCATCAGCATCCCCGGGGTGATTTTGTCGCAGTTGGAGATACAGACCATCGCATCGGCGCAGTGGGCGTTAACCATGTACTCCACCGAGTCGGCGATCAGCTCGCGCGACGGCAGTGAATAGAGCATGCCCCCATGGCCCATCGCGATACCGTCATCCACCGCAATGGTGTTGAACTCTTTCGCCACGCCGCCGGAGGCCTCGATTTGCTCGGCAACCAGCTTACCCAGATCGCGCAGGTGCACATGGCCCGGTACGAACTGGGTGAAGGAGTTCACCACGGCGATAATTGGCTTGCCGAAATCGGCGTCGGTCATTCCGGTGGCGCGCCACAGTGCGCGGGCACCCGCCATGTTACGGCCGTGGGTGGTGGTGGCTGAACGATACTTAGGCATGCTTTATTTACTCCCGTCTGACTATGTAATGGGACGGTGCGTGCCGTCCCAAATTTATATTTAGTGATTAACCTGATCCAACCAGCCGTATTTATCTTCTGTTTCGCCGGTGAAGAGGCCAAAGAACGCTTGCTGAATGCGTTTGGTGACCGGGCCACAGCGGCCTTCGCCCACCTGGATACCGTCTACGCTGCGTACCGGCGTGATTTCAGCCGCAGTACCGGACATAAATACTTCATCGGCCAGATAGAGGGATTCGCGGGACAGCACCTGCTCGCGCACTTCGATACCCAAGTCTTTCGCCAGCTTGATGATGGCGTCACGGGTGATGCCCGGCAGCGCGGACGAGGTGAATGGCGGCGTAAACAGAATGCCGTCTTTCACTTCAAACAGGTTTTCACCTGCGCCTTCGGAGATGTAGCCATTTACATCGAGTGCGATACCTTCCTGGTAACCGTGACGGCGCGCTTCGCTGCCGACCAGCAGGGAAGAAAGGTAGTTACCGCCCGCTTTAGCCGCGGTCGGGATGGTGTTTGGTGCAACGCGGTTCCAGGAAGAGACCATTGCGTCGATCCCCTGTTCCAGGGCTTCTGCACCCAGATAAGCCCCCCACGGGAACGCGGCAATGATCACATCCGTGGTATAGCCCGCTGGCGGGTTCACGCCCATACCGACGTCGCCCACGAAGACCAGCGGACGAATATAGGCGCTGGTCAGGTTGTTCTTACGGATCACGTCGCGGCAGGCTTCCATCAGCTCATCCACGCTCTGAGATACCGGGAAACGATAAATTTTGGCTGAGTCATGCAGACGCTGCATGTGTTCGCGATGGCGGAACACCACTGGCCCTTTGTGAGAATCGTAGCAGCGGATGCCTTCAAACACGGAGGTACCGTAATGCAGCGCGTGGGACATCACGTGGACCTTCGCGTCCTCCCAGCGAACCATCTCACCGTTGAACCAAATGTAATCAGCTTTTTTTGTCGTCATTTTTTCGTCCTGTCACGCTTAAGCGCGGATTTGTTGTGATGTGGTTGTGCTCTGGCAGATGGCAACATGGGCAACGTCTACCAGCTTTGATAACTGACTAAACAGTAAGTCGACCGACCGCGGGCTGGCAACGGTTAATTCGATACTGATGTTTTGGGCGTCAGTGGCCGTCTCCATATTCATAGAGCAAATCTGAAAACCACGATGACGCACCACACGCAAAACGCGCTCTAAGGTTTCCGGGTTGAAGCGAGCCTGTACGGCGACCTGATGCTGCATCATGATAATTTCTCCATCATTTGTGAGTTACTGGCACCAGGCGGTACCAGCGGCCAGACGTTCTCGAGTTCGTCGATTGAGACATGAAGCAGGTAAGGCCCCTCGCTGTTCAGCATGGTGTCGAGCGCCGCTTCAACCTGATCTTTACGGGTGATGTGCTGACCAGGGATGCCAAAAGCGCTGGCCAGCGTGAGGAAATCGGGGTTATCGGTAAGGGTCGTTTCGCTGTAACGCTCCTGGAAGAACAGCTGTTGCCACTGGCGAACCATCCCTAAACGCTGGTTGTCGAGCAAGACGATTTTCAGCGGTAACTGCTTGCGCTTAACGGTGCCGAGCTCCTGAACGTTCATCATGAAGGAGCCGTCACCGGAGATACAGATTACGGTATCGTTCGGGCGGGCAACCTGTGCGCCAACGGCGGCTGGCAGACCGAAGCCCATCGTCCCTAACCCGCTGGAAGTGATGAAATTCTCCGGACGGGTGTAGGTCATGTGCTGGGCTGACCACATCTGATGCTGGCCGACATCGGTCGTCACCACGCTGTTTGCCGGTTTACGGTCGGACAACTGCTTCAACAGCAGCGGCGCGTAGATGGCCTCGCCCGGGTGATCGTAACGCCAGGCGTGTTCAGCGCGCATATCGGCGGTGTGCTGACGCCATGCGTTGATATCCAGCGGCTGCTGCAATGCCGGTAACAGCGCGTTGAGATCGCCCTGCAGTGCGACGTGCGCCTGACGCAGCTTGTTCATCTCCGCCGGGTCGATATCCATATGGATGACTTTGGCGTTCGGCGCAAAGGTATTCAGCTTGCCGGTAACGCGGTCGTCAAAACGGGCACCGACGGCGATGAGCAGATCGCACGCCTGCACCGCCAGGTTTGCCGCTTTAGTGCCGTGCATCCCGAGCATGCCCAGATAGTACGGGTAGTCTGCATCTACCGCACCCAACCCTTTCAGCGTGCAGGTGGCAGGCATTTGCGTTACCGCAATAAATTCACGCAGGGCGGGAACGGCCTGCGCCATGCCTACGCCACCGCCAACGTACAGCATCGGCTGTTTTGCCTGCGCCAGCATCTGACGCGCCTCTTCAACTGCCGCATGCGGAAACGCGTCGTCGCTTCGAACGGTGGAGAAGTGCGGCTCCAGTTCGCCGAGTGCGACCTGGATATCTTTCGGGATATCCACCAGAACCGGGCCAGGGCGGCCGGAGCTGGCTACCTCGAATGCTTCAGCCATGACGCGCGGCAGCTCTTCCAGAGACTGAACGAGAAAACTGTGTTTGGTGCAGGCCAGCGATAAACCCAGTACATCGACCTCCTGAAAAGCGTCGGTACCGATGAACGGAGACGCCACCTGCCCGGTGATGGCGACAACGGGAACAGAATCCAGCAGCGCGTCAGCCAGGCCGGTGATCAGGTTAGTTGCGCCAGGGCCTGACGTCGCCATACACACGCCGGTTTTACCGGTCGCGCGGGCGTAACCAATGGCCGCCATCACTGCGCCCTGCTCGTGTCGGCACAAGAGATGTTCCACGCCGCCGTCATACAGTGCATCGTAAATCGGCATAATTGCGCCACCCGGATAACCGAATACTGTCTCGACTCCCTGCGCGCGCAACGCATGTACTACCCACTGTGCCCCATTCATAGTTAGTTCCCCGTCATAAATCGGGAGAAACAGAATTTTGTGCTAGTCGTCATTCTCTGCTCCTCATTTGCTTTTTTTAGTCATAAAAAAACCCCCGGACCTTTCGGTGCGGGGGTCTTAGTTCGTTAAGGCTTGATTTCTAAGCCTTTCCTCGTCCAAGTGCAGCCCCGCACGGTGGGATAATAATCACCACCACGCTAATCACGACCAGGCTAATCACTCGTAGAAGGGCTGTCATTTTCAGTTCTTTTTGCATCTTGTTCGAAGGAATACCTAAAGAGTTATCACAGTTTTCAAATTAAACACAAGATTTATTTATGACGGATTTGGTTAGCCCGCGAATCATATTTCTTAAAAGCGTTGTTTTATATACGGAAATTAGAAAATGAATATTTTTCATTTTTTTACTGTGGTGCTAACCGTCAAAACAGGATTTTTTCGTTCTGCGAGGAGCTTTCCACGATTATGAAATTGTTGCAATGCGCCATTAAAACCCCTGAACAAGCGGCGTAAATTCACGAAATGGCAATAAACAAACATAACGAGCACTGACATAGTCACACCAGGAGGTAGTGCAAATGTCACTGTCAGTTGTTTATACGCGTGCGGCCCTCGGGGTAAAGGCACCGCTTGTTTCCGTAGAGGTGCATTTGAGTAATGGGCTGCCCGGACTCACGCTTGTCGGGTTACCTGAAACGACGGTTAAAGAAGCCAGGGATCGCGTCCGTAGCGCAATAATAAATAGCGGTTATACCTTCCCTGCGAAGAAGATAACCATCAACCTTGCTCCCGCCGACCTGCCTAAAGAAGGGGGACGATACGATTTACCTATCGCAATTGCCCTTCTCGCGGCTTCTGAGCAGCTTAATACGACAAGGCTAGGCTCGTATGAGTTCGTGGGTGAACTCGCGCTCACAGGCGCGCTGAGAGGCGTTCCCGGCGCGATATCGGGAGCGCTAGAGGCCATACGAGCAGGCCGGCAAATCATTGTGGCCAATGAAAACGCATCAGAAGTGAGTCTTATCGCGGAAAAAGGATGCCTCATCGCGGGACATTTACAGGAAGTTTGTGCCTGGCTGGAAGGACGACATGAACTGTCCGAACCGGAGGAGTGTGACGAGGTTATAGCCGACGTCCCGGAGGATCTCAGCGAGATTATGGGACAGGAGCAAGGGAAGCGGGCGCTGGAGATTACGGCCGCAGGTGGACACAATCTTCTGTTGATTGGCCCGCCAGGTACGGGGAAAACGATGCTGGCGAGCAGGCTGAGCGGGCTGCTTCCGCCGCTTAATAATCATGAAGCGCTGGAAAGCGCTGCCATATATAGCCTCATCAGTTCTGCATCGTTGCAAAAACAGTGGCGCCGTCGTCCTTTTCGTTCCCCACATCATAGCGCTTCACTGACGGCAATGGTCGGCGGCGGGTCTATCCCCGGGCCGGGAGAGATCTCACTGGCGCACAATGGCATTCTGTTTCTCGATGAGCTGCCCGAGTTTGAGCGCCGCGTGCTGGATGCGCTGAGAGAACCTATTGAATCTGGCGAAATACATATCTCGCGCACGCGGGCCAAAATAAGCTATCCCGCGCAGTTTCAACTGGTCGCTGCGATGAATCCCAGCCCGACGGGCCACTACCAGGGCAACCATAACCGCTGTACGCCGGAGCAGACGCTGCGCTATCTGGGAAAGTTATCCGGTCCGTTCCTCGACCGTTTCGATTTATCTCTCGAAATCCCGCTTCCTCCTCCGGGCTTGCTCAGGCAGACGGGCATCACGGGTGAAAGCTCTGCGAAGGTACGCGAGCGGGTGATCGCCGCCCAGGCACGACAGTACACTCGCCAGAACAGGCTAAATGCGCGGCTGGATAATGCCGGGATCCGGCAGTTTTGTGCCCTTAACAGTGAGGATGCGGTATGGCTGGAGGAGACGTTGACGCGCTTTGGGCTATCTATACGTGCGTGGCAGCGTTTGCTAAAAGTGGCCAGAACCATTGCTGACGTGGAGGGATGTACTGACATTGAGAGAAAACACTTGCAGGAGGCGCTGAGCTATCGCGCTATCGATCGTTTGCTGCTGCATCTGCAGAAGTTGCTGGCATAAAAAAAGGGGCCGTAGCCCCTTCTTATCATCTTAGTCATCAGACTCGGTGTAGTCTTCTGCACCTTCCATCTGTGGCTTACCGCCAGACAGCGTATGGAAGCGCTTTGGACGCTTAATGCGTGCCATATACTTGATCCACACACGTTCCGCTTCAGACTGCGGCTCACGCTCACCACGGCAAACAGAAACAAACTGTTTTTCGTCTTCGGTTGCAGGTTCACGCTTACCCAGATCCAGCTCGTTAAAGGCATAACCATGGCGCTCAAGCAGTTGAGCTTCTTTGATGGTGAAATCGCCGTGACGAGAGAACCCGCGCGGATAATGTTTATTGTCGAAAAAACGATTAGTCGTCGTAAAGCTTTCCGCCATCCTACACGCTCCTAATTCTTTGGCCGAGCTATTTATGGCGCGGAGTATTAGTTACGCTTGACAGAGTGTAAAACAAAACATTTAAATCATAACGACAAATAATTTTGCGGAGAAAGATGTGGATACGGAATTGCTTAAAACTTTCCTTGAAGTGAGCAGAACACGCCACTTTGGGCGAGCAGCGGAAGCCCTTTACCTGACGCAGTCAGCAGTCAGTTTTCGTATTCGACAGCTGGAAAATCAACTGGGTGTGAATCTTTTTACCCGCCATCGCAACAATATTCGCCTCACGCCCGCCGGTGAAAAACTGCTGCCGTACGCAGAAACGCTGATGAATACCTGGCAGGCGGCACGCAAAGAGGTTGCACATACTTCGAGGCATAATGAGTTCTCGATAGGGGCCAGCGCTTCCCTGTGGGAATGTATGCTAAGTCAGTGGCTTACCCGGCTTTATCACTCTCATAGCCACCTGCAATTTGAAGCCAGGATTGCGCAACGGCAGTCGCTGGTTAAGCAACTTCATGAGCGTCAGCTTGATCTTCTGATCACAACCGAAGCCCCCAAGATGGACGAATTTAGCAGCCAGATCGTCGGTCAGTTTGGCCTGGCGCTTTATGCCTCTGAACCGTCGATGATGAAGGCAGACCTGACCTATTTGCGCCTCGAATGGGGGCCAGATTTTCAGCAGCATGAGACGGGATTGATTGCACCTGATGATGTTCCACAGTTAACGACCAGCTCTGCGGAGATCGCCTGTCAGCAACTGCCCTTGCTGAGAGGTTGTACCTGGTTACCTGTTCGCTGGGCAGACACTAAAGCGGGGCTGCATACGGTGTTGGATTCCACCACGCTTACCAGACCGCTGTATGCGATTTGGCTGCAAAACAGTGATAAGCAGTCACAGATAAAAGATCTGTTAAAAATCAATGTAATGGATTGATACATCAGCCAGCAGGAATGCTGGCTGAACAGTAAGAAGAGGCGTTTTTACAGGATTACAGGCAAAAAAAAATCCTTTGCCGAAGCAAAGGATTATATATGGCAGGGGCGGAGAGACTCGAACTCGCGACACCCGGTTTTGGAGACCGGTGCTCTACCAACTGAGCTACGCCCCTAAAGTTTTTTGCCATTAAGCCTGCCAGTAAGGCAGGCTTAATGTCTTAATAAGTGGCGGAACGGACGGGACTCGAACCCGCGACCCCCTGCGTGACAGGCAGGTATTCTAACCGACTGAACTACCGCTCCACCGAAGACTGCTTGTAACCACCGGATTAATGCACCGGCTTACTACTTAATTTGATGCCTGGCAGTTCCCTACTCTCACATGGGGAGACCCCACACTACCATCGGCGCTACGGCGTTTCACTTCTGAGTTCGGCATGGGGTCAGGTGGGACCACCGCGCTAAAGCCGCCAGGCAAATTCTGTTTAATCTGTATCAAGGCTGAATTTTGATTGTTCGTCTCTTCGCCAAAACATCTTCGGCGTTGTAAGGTTAAGCCTCACGGTTCATTAGTATCGGTTAGCTCAACGCATCGCTGCGCTTACACACCCGACCTATCAACGTCGTCGTCTTCAACGTTCCTTCAGGAGACTTAAAGTCTCAGGGAGAACTCATCTCGGGGCAAGTTTCGTGCTTAGATGCTTTCAGCACTTATCTTTTCCGCATTTAGCTACCGGGCAGTGCCATTGGCATGACAACCCGAACACCAGTGATGCGTCCACTCCGGTCCTCTCGTACTAGGAGCAGCCCCCCTCAATTCTCCAGCGCCCACGGCAGATAGGGACCGAACTGTCTCACGACGTTCTAAACCCAGCTCGCGTACCACTTTAAATGGCGAACAGCCATACCCTTGGGACCTACTTCAGCCCCAGGATGTGATGAGCCGACATCGAGGTGCCAAACACCGCCGTCGATATGAACTCTTGGGCGGTATCAGCCTGTTATCCCCGGAGTACCTTTTATCCGTTGAGCGATGGCCCTTCCATTCAGAACCACCGGATCACTATGACCTGCTTTCGCACCTGCTCGAGCCGTCACTCTCGCAGTCAAGCTAGCTTATGCCATTGCACTAACCTCCTGATGTCCGACCAGGATTAGCTAACCTTCGTGCTCCTCCGTTACTCTTTGGGAGGAGACCGCCCCAGTCAAACTACCCACCAGACACTGTCCGCAACCCGGATCACGGGTCTACGTTAGAACACCAGCCATTAAAGGGTGGTATTTCAAGGACGGCTCCACGCAGACTGGCGTCCACGCTTCAAAGCCTCCCACCTATCCTACACATCAAGGACCAGTGTTCAGTGTCAAGCTATAGTAAAGGTTCACGGGGTCTTTCCGTCTTGCCGCGGGTACACTGCATCTTCACAGCGAGTTCAATTTCACTGAGTCTCGGGTGGAGACAGCCTGGCCATCATTACGCCATTCGTGCAGGTCGGAACTTACCCGACAAGGAATTTCGCTACCTTAGGACCGTTATAGTTACGGCCGCCGTTTACCGGGGCTTCGATCAAGAGCTTCGCGTTACCGCTAACCCCATCAATTAACCTTCCGGCACCGGGCAGGCGTCACACCGTATACGTCCACTTTCGTGTTTGCACAGTGCTGTGTTTTTAATAAACAGTTGCAGCCAGCTGGTATCTTCGACTGATTTCAGCTCCACCCGCAGGGGCTTCACCTACATATCAGCGTGCCTTCTCCCGAAGTTACGGCACCATTTTGCCTAGTTCCTTCACCCGAGTTCTCTCAAGCGCCTTGGTATTCTCTACCTGACCACCTGTGTCGGTTTGGGGTACGATTTGATGTTACCTGATGCTTAGAGGCTTTTCCTGGAAGCAGGGCATTTGTTACTTCAGCACCGTAGTGCCTCGTCATCACACCTCAGCGTTAAAAGGTACCGGATTTACCTGGAACCTCCGCCTACATGCTTAAACCGGGACAACCGTCGCCCGGCTAACATAGCCTTCTCCGTCCCCCCTTCGCAGTAACACCAAGTACAGGAATATTAACCTGTTTCCCATCGACTACGCCTTTCGGCCTCGCCTTAGGGGTCGACTCACCCTGCCCCGATTAACGTTGGACAGGAACCCTTGGTCTTCCGGCGAGCGGGCTTTTCACCCGCTTTATCGTTACTTATGTCAGCATTCGCACTTCTGATACCTCCAGCATGCCTCACAGCACACCTTCAACGGCTTACAGAACGCTCCCCTACCCAACAACACATAGTGTCGCTGCCGCAGCTTCGGTGCATGGTTTAGCCCCGTTACATCTTCCGCGCAGGCCGACTCGACCAGTGAGCTATTACGCTTTCTTTAAATGATGGCTGCTTCTAAGCCAACATCCTGGCTGTCTGTGCCTTCCCACATCGTTTCCCACTTAACCATGACTTTGGGACCTTAGCTGGCGGTCTGGGTTGTTTCCCTCTTCACGACGGACGTTAGCACCCGCCGTGTGTCTCCCGTGATAACATTCTTCGGTATTCGTAGTTTGCATCGGGTTGGTAAGCCGGGATGGCCCCCTAGCCGAAACAGTGCTCTACCCCCGAAGATGAGTTCACGAGGCGCTACCTAAATAGCTTTCGGGGAGAACCAGCTATCTCCCGGTTTGATTGGCCTTTCACCCCCAGCCACAAGTCATCCGCTAATTTTTCAACATTAGTCGGTTCGGTCCTCCAGTTAGTGTTACCCAACCTTCAACCTGCCCATGGCTAGATCACCGGGTTTCGGGTCTATACCCTGCAACTTAACGCCCAGTTAAGACTCGGTTTCCCTTCGGCTCCCCTATACGGTTAACCTTGCTACAGAATATAAGTCGCTGACCCATTATACAAAAGGTACGCAGTCACACCACGAAGGTGCTCCCACTGCTTGTACGTACACGGTTTCAGGTTCTTTTTCACTCCCCTCGCCGGGGTTCTTTTCGCCTTTCCCTCACGGTACTGGTTCACTATCGGTCAGTCAGGAGTATTTAGCCTTGGAGGATGGTCCCCCCATATTCAGACAGGATACCACGTGTCCCGCCCTACTCTTCGAGTTCACAACCTGTGTGTTTTCGTGTACGGGACTGTCACCCTGTACCGTGCGACTTTCCAGACGCTTCCACTAACACACAAGCTGATTCAGACTCTGGGCTGCTCCCCGTTCGCTCGCCGCTACTGGGGGAATCTCGGTTGATTTCTTTTCCTCGGGGTACTTAGATGTTTCAGTTCCCCCGGTTCGCCTCGTTAACCTATGTATTCAGTTAACGATAGTGTGACGAATCACACTGGGTTTCCCCATTCGGACATCGCCGGGTCAAAGGTTCATATCACCTCGCCGGCGCTTTTCGCAGATTAGCACGTCCTTCATCGCCTCTGACTGCCAGGGCATCCACCGTGTACGCTTAGTCGCTTAACCTCACAACCCGAAGATGTTTCACTTCTGATTGCGAAAATTTGAGAGACTCGAACACACCATTAAAGATGTGTCGTTTCAATTTTCAGCTTGATCCAGATTTTTAAAGAGCAAAACTTCGCAGTGCACCTTTTCAGGTTCACTCTGAAGTTTTCTTGGGTTCGCAGTAAAAGATGGTGGAGCTATGCGGGATCGAACCGCAGACCTCCTGCGTGCAAAGCAGGCGCTCTCCCAGCTGAGCTATAGCCCCATCGTTTTGCAATCTCTGTACCGCTCATCCTTTAAAAGGAGTTTGGTAGGCCTGAGTGGACTTGAACCACCGACCTCACCCTTATCAGGGGTGCGCTCTAACCACCTGAGCTACAAGCCTGCAGAGATTTTTACTGCTGTTTTTTCATCAGACAATCTGTGTGAGCACTGCAAAGGCAGGTTCTTTAAGGTAAGGAGGTGATCCAACCGCAGGTTCCCCTACGGTTACCTTGTTACGACTTCACCCCAGTCATGAATCACAAAGTGGTAAGCGCCCTCCCGAAGGTTAAGCTACCTACTTCTTTTGCAACCCACTCCCATGGTGTGACGGGCGGTGTGTACAAGGCCCGGGAACGTATTCACCGTAGCATTCTGATCTACGATTACTAGCGATTCCGACTTCATGGAGTCGAGTTGCAGACTCCAATCCGGACTACGACGCACTTTATGAGGTCCGCTTGCTCTCGCGAGGTCGCTTCTCTTTGTATGCGCCATTGTAGCACGTGTGTAGCCCTACTCGTAAGGGCCATGATGACTTGACGTCATCCCCACCTTCCTCCAGTTTATCACTGGCAGTCTCCTTTGAGTTCCCGGCCTAACCGCTGGCAACAAAGGATAAGGGTTGCGCTCGTTGCGGGACTTAACCCAACATTTCACAACACGAGCTGACGACAGCCATGCAGCACCTGTCTCAGAGTTCCCGAAGGCACCAATCCATCTCTGGAAAGTTCTCTGGATGTCAAGAGTAGGTAAGGTTCTTCGCGTTGCATCGAATTAAACCACATGCTCCACCGCTTGTGCGGGCCCCCGTCAATTCATTTGAGTTTTAACCTTGCGGCCGTACTCCCCAGGCGGTCGACTTAACGCGTTAGCTCCGGAAGCCACGCCTCAAGGGCACAACCTCCAAGTCGACATCGTTTACGGCGTGGACTACCAGGGTATCTAATCCTGTTTGCTCCCCACGCTTTCGCACCTGAGCGTCAGTCTTTGTCCAGGGGGCCGCCTTCGCCACCGGTATTCCTCCAGATCTCTACGCATTTCACCGCTACACCTGGAATTCTACCCCCCTCTACAAGACTCTAGCCTGCCAGTTTCGAATGCAGTTCCCAGGTTGAGCCCGGGGATTTCACATCCGACTTGACAGACCGCCTGCGTGCGCTTTACGCCCAGTAATTCCGATTAACGCTTGCACCCTCCGTATTACCGCGGCTGCTGGCACGGAGTTAGCCGGTGCTTCTTCTGCGGGTAACGTCAATTGCTGAGGTTATTAACCTCAGCACCTTCCTCCCCGCTGAAAGTACTTTACAACCCGAAGGCCTTCTTCATACACGCGGCATGGCTGCATCAGGCTTGCGCCCATTGTGCAATATTCCCCACTGCTGCCTCCCGTAGGAGTCTGGACCGTGTCTCAGTTCCAGTGTGGCTGGTCATCCTCTCAGACCAGCTAGGGATCGTCGCCTAGGTGAGCCGTTACCCCACCTACTAGCTAATCCCATCTGGGCACATCTGATGGCAAGAGGCCCGAAGGTCCCCCTCTTTGGTCTTGCGACGTTATGCGGTATTAGCTACCGTTTCCAGTAGTTATCCCCCTCCATCAGGCAGTTTCCCAGACATTACTCACCCGTCCGCCGCTCGCCGGCAAAGTAGCAAGCTACTTTCCGCTGCCGCTCGACTTGCATGTGTTAGGCCTGCCGCCAGCGTTCAATCTGAGCCATGATCAAACTCTTCAATTTAAGTTTGATGCTCGTGAATTAAACTTCGTAATGAATTACGCATGTTCACTCAGAGACTTGGTATTCATTTATTGTCCGAAGACATTAAGAATCCATGTCACTTTGAGTGCCCACACAGATTGTCTGATAAATTGTTAAAGAGCAGTGCAACGCGGCTTTCGCTCACCGTTGCGAGGTCCCGTATATTACGTTTTCCTCATTCAGAGTCAAGTGATTATTTTCGCTTTTCTCTGTTGGCGTTCATCTCTGAACCCCGCTAACCCGGCGGCCTGTAAGCCGTTGTTCCGTGTCAGTGGAGGCGCATTATAGGGAGTTCTCAGACGTTGACAACCCCTCTTTTAAAAAAAACTTTCAACCGTCTCTTTTTTGCTCAAAACCGTGCTATAGCGCCAGTTTTTCGAGCGTTTCAAAGCCATAACGGCGTAAAACGGGTAAAAGTTGTTCAGTTTCTTTTGTTAACGCCATACAAAACGCGATATTCGCATCGGTAGATTTCGCATCCGGGGCTTCATGCTCCAGCAACCATGCCGTACGACGGGCAATAGCCGCTCCGGAATCCACCAGACGCGTCCCCTCCGGCAGTACCTCTAATAGCTCTTCCTGGAGTAGCGGGAAGTGGGTACAGCCCAGCACAACGGTATCCGGGGGTTCGGGCATCCTCAGCCACGGACGAAGAATACGACGCAGCTCGTCGAGTGATACCGACTTGCCATGCAGCTTCGCTTCCGCCATCTCCACCAGCTCAGCCGAACCGAGCATCGCAATCTGGCATTCATTAGCGAAACGGTCGATCAGCTCGCGGGTATAAGGACGCTTTACCGTGCCTCGCGTGGCCAGCAAGCCCACAATGCCGTTGGCTGTCAGACGCGCGGCAGGCTTTATTGCAGGAACGACGCCCACAACCGGGAACTGGAATTTTTCACGCAGGGCGGGAAGAGAAACAGTGCTCGCCGTGTTACACGCGATGACGGCCAGCGCAAGGGGATAGCGCTTTTGTACCGCAGTGACGATTTCCACCACGCGCTCGACAATAAAATCTTCGCTCTTTTCCCCATACGGGAAAGCGACGTTATCGAAGGCGTAGATGTAATGGAGATCCGGCAGGAGATGCCGAATCTCATCATAGACCGAAAGCCCACCGACGCCGGAATCAAACACCAGCACGGTGGGACGCGGATTAGAAGGTGTAGCTGCCAGACAAGGTGTATTCCCGTCCTGCAGTTTGGTAGCCATAAACTGTCTCGTAATCTTTATCGAACAGGTTGGCTATTTTACCACGAACTGTAAGGTGTGAGGTGACAGGATACGAAACTGCGACATCCCACAGGCTTACACCGCCCATTTTTACTTTCTCAGACGGGTAAGTACCAAAGTCAGTGTCGTAACGCGTACCAAGATAGTGATAAGTCAGGCTCCAGTCGAAATCATAGATCTGCGTGTCGAGCTGATATTTCACCTGCTGCTTAGCACGGCGGTCCAGAAGTTCGTTGGTTGCGGCATTGCGGGCATCCACGTAGTCGTAGCCTACAGTATGCGTCAACGGCCCCGTGTCAAACGATGCTGTCGCTTCCACACCTTTAATGCGTGCTTTACCGACGTTGTAATATTGCTGGAGGTTATTATCGAAGTCGATGAGATTATCAACGTCATTACGGTAGCCGGATACGCGCCAGCTCACGCCTGCCGTCAGGCCTTCAAACGCACCTTCCCACTGTTTGCTCTCTTCTGGATCAAGATGGTCATTGCCATAGAAACCATAGAGTTGACCCAGATTCGGTGCTTTATAGGCCGTACCATAAGAAGCAACGAAACGGTAACCCTCCACGAACTCCCAGGCCGCACTGCTTTGCCAGGTGCCATGACGACCGAACTGAGAGTTGTCATCGCTGCGAACCGCTCCTTCCAGGGTGAAGTCACCAAACTGCTGCAGCCCGGTCAGGTAGACGCCGGTGTTACGCAGGTCGTAGCCGTTGGTCACGTAGTTTGTACCCGGCTCGGTGCTCTGCTTCTGCCAGTCAACGCCCGCGCCAATGTTCCCTTGGCCAACATCAACGGAGTTGAGCCACTGGACATTGTACTGCTTGATTTCATCCAGCGTGGCTGTCGAATCGTAGCGGCCTAAATTCGGGTCGTAGTTATAGTCCTTGCTGTGGCTATAGCTGGTGAGCAGCTGTGAATGGAAGATGTCATCATTGAAGCGCAATCCTGCATCCCAGGTCTGACTATAAAGCTGGCGGGTATCGACCAGTACGTCAGGGGTAAATGAGCTGTAGTAACCGTCGTAGGCAGTACGGTTGCTGTAGCCAAAGCCGCGAACAAAACCGCTCCACTGCTCCGAGAATGCGTGATCCAGTGCGCCGTAGAGCGTTTTATTCATAAAGCCGTCGCGATCGGTCTGGGCAAGGCCACCATTGTTGCCGTCCGCAACCACATCAAACCCTTTGGTATAGGTGTAATCACCCGCAAGCGTGACGCGTGTGCTGTCGCCCAGTGTTTGCTGAGTACTGCCACCATAATTCTGGTAGCCGTGCGAGCCTACGCCAGCATTCAGCGTGGTACCGTCCTTCGCACGAGTAGTAATAATGTTTACGACGCCACCGATCGCGTCTGAGCCGTATACCGCCGAACGCGGTCCACGAACATATTCGATTCGCTGTACCAGGGAGATTGGGAACTGGCTGAGGTCGGACGACCCCGTGACGCCCGCCTGGTTAAGGCGGATCCCATCAACAAGGATCAGGACGTGGCTGGAGTTGGTGCCACGGATAAAGAGAGAAGAGAGTTGCCCCATCCCACCACTTTGCGCCGTATCCACGCCGGGCAGGCGGCGCATAACATCCAGGAGCGAGGTTGACTGCCAACGGTCAATATCGGCACGCGTAACAACCGTGTTTGCAGCCAGAATAGTTTTTTCAGGTTGTTCAAAACGATTTGCCGTCACCACCAACGAGTCTGCGCTATCCTGCGCCCAGCCCGAAAATGCCGTGACGGACAACGCCGTCAACAGCGATACTTTTTTAATCATTGTTAAAGCATCCACAATATAAGAAGGATGCCGCAGGCCTCATCGATAGCACGCGATGATGAAACCAAATGCGACGTGATCCCGGCAGGTCTTCGGGCTAGGTGGCTATATAAGGATGAAGACTTCCCATTTTCACAGTGTCTACAACGCTCATCCCGCCAGTCTTTACCGCTGCGCGT
This sequence comes from Enterobacter sp. BNK-22, assembly GCF_048684805.1. Taxonomy (NCBI): domain Bacteria; kingdom Pseudomonadati; phylum Pseudomonadota; class Gammaproteobacteria; order Enterobacterales; family Enterobacteriaceae; genus Enterobacter; species Enterobacter sp. BNK-22. The sequence goes on along the minus strand of NZ_JBLQTT010000001.1, from coordinate 3,697,481 downwards.
CAGCTCCAGATTTACACTGGATTCCCTTTTCACTCTCAGGAGACCGGAAACAGAATGCTACAATTAGACACGTATGGATGTCCAGACAGCTATTGGCCATTAAATCTGGACATCCCCTGAACAATCCCTACAATCGCCGCGTAATTCTTTATCACTCAGGACGCATCATGACCCCAGAACACCTCCCGACAGAACAGTACGACGCGCAGCTGGCAGAGAAAGTTGTCCGCCTGCAAAGTATGATGACGCCTTTCAACGCGCCCGTTCCCGAGGTGTTCCGCTCTCCTGTCAGCCACTACCGCATGCGTGCCGAGTTCCGCATCTGGCACGACGGTGACGACCTGTACCACATCATTTTCGATCAGCAGACGAAGTCCCGTATCCGCGTGGACAGCTTCCCGGCAGCGAGTGAGCTCATTAACCAATTAATGACGCTGATAATGGACGGCGTGCGTAACAACCCGGTACTGCGCCACAAGCTGTTCCAGATTGACTACCTGACCACGCAAAGCAATCAGGCGATTGTCTCCCTGCTGTACCACAAAGCCCTGAACGACGAGTGGCGCGAGCAGGCAGAAGCGCTGCGCGATGCGCTGCGTGCGCAGAACATCAACGTTCACCTGATTGGCCGCGCGACAAAAACCAAAATCATGCTGGATCAGGACTACATCGACGAGCGTCTGCCGGTGGCGGGTAAAGAGATGGTGTATCGTCAGGTCGAGAACAGCTTCACCCAGCCGAACGCTGCAATGAACGTGCAGATGCTGGAGTGGGCGCTGAAGGCGACGGAAGGATCAACGGGCGATCTGCTTGAGCTCTACTGCGGTAACGGCAACTTCTCGCTGGCGCTGGCGCGTAACTTCGATCGCGTCCTGGCAACGGAAATCGCCAAACCGTCGGTTGCCGCCGCGCAGTACAACATTGCCGCCAACCATATCGACAACGTGCAGATCATTCGTATGGCCGCAGAAGAGTTCACACAGGCGATGAACGGTGTACGTCAATTTAACCGTCTGGAAGGCATCGATCTGAAGAGCTACCAGTGTGAGACGATTTTTGTCGACCCGCCGCGCAGTGGCCTGGACAGCGAAACCGAGAAGATGGTGCAGGCGTACCCGCGTATTTTGTACATCTCCTGTAATCCGGAGACGCTGTGCAAGAACCTGGAAACGTTAGGCCAGACGCACAAGGTTGAACGTCTGGCGCTGTTCGATCAGTTCCCGTATACGCACCATATGGAGTGCGGTGTACTGCTCACGGCGAAGTAATGTGGCCTTGTAGGGCAGGTAAGCGAAGCGCCACCTGCCAAAAAGCCGGATGGCGCTTCGCTTATCCGGCCTACAATGACAAAAACCTTTATTCCGGTAACTGGCTTTTACGGCTACGCATGCGCGAGCCAATCCAGAACACCAGCGCCACAGACAGTACCGCAGGGAAGAAGTTAGAGCCGATATCCGGATACTCCGCGCGCACCACTGTGCTGTACAGCAATACGCCCAGAATAAAGCAGGCGGCGGCCAGCCCCGGTAACCCCACCGGCATGGTGCGGTTCAGGTAGCGTTGATGCAGGCAGTACACCGTCAGCACCAGCGCAATCAGCGGGAAAATCGAAAACGGCACGATGGAGCTAAAAATAGCGGCGAACGTACCATTAATGGATAAGCCAGCGATCAATGCCAGCAACAGCGTCCCTTTATCCTGACCTGACTGTTTCATTACTCACCTTCACTCTTCGGTTTGATGTGCCAGTTTCTCTTGTTCACGGCGATACCAGTAGTACGCGCCTTTGGAGATCATCCTGAGCTGCAATACCAGTCGCTCTTCAAGCTGCTTGCGTTGTTCAATGCTGACATCCAGCGCTTCGGCACCTGCGCTGAAAACAATCGTCACCATCGCCTCGGCCTGTGCTTCGGTAAACGCACGCGGCATATGGTTTTCGAGTTCAAGATAGTCGGCAAGTTCCGCGATGAAGTGCTGAATTTCGCGTGCGACGGCGGCACGAAACGCCGCCGACGTGCCCGAACGCTCACGCAGAAGCAGACGAAACGCGTTGGGGTTATTGCCGATAAATTCCATAAAGGTCGATACGGAGGTACGGATCACGCTGCCCCCTTTGGCGATACGCTGACGCGCCTGGCGCATCAGCTGACGCAGCATCAAACCGCTCTCGTCGACCATGGTCAGGCCCAGTTCATCCACATCACGGAAGTGACGATAGAAGGACGTTGGCGCAATCCCGGCCTCGCGTGCGACTTCGCGCAGGCTCAAACTGGCAAAACTTCGCTCAGCACTCAGTTGACTGAATGCGGCTTCCACCAGCGAACGCCGGGTTTTCTCTTTTTGTTGTGCTCTTACGCCCATCACGATAGTTGAATCCTTCCAAAGGCCTGATGGCACTATACCAGAGAATAAAATTAATCTGTTTGCCTGGCTTTGTGAATGATTGTTTACGTGCGGTTTGTGCTCCACTGCCGGAAAAAAGCACAACGATAATTGGGTTACTCTGGCAATGATGTTATGATTCTGTTGCTTTTATGTATAAGAACAGGTAAGCCTTGCCATGCCACATTCCTACGATTACGACGCAATAGTTATTGGTTCCGGCCCCGGCGGCGAAGGCGCTGCTATGGGTCTGGTGAAACAGGGAGCCAGAGTAGCGGTCATTGAGCGCTACCATAATGTCGGCGGCGGTTGCACCCACTGGGGCACCATCCCTTCGAAAGCCCTCCGCCACGCCGTTAGCCGCATTATCGAATTCAACCAGAACCCTCTTTACAGCGACCACTCCCGACTTCTTCGTTCCTCCTTTGCCGACATCCTGAACCACGCGGATACCGTCATTAACCAGCAGACGCGCATGCGTCAGGGGTTTTATGAGCGTAACCACTGTGAAATTTTGCAGGGCAACGCGCATTTTGTGGATGAACACACCCTGGCACTCGAATGCCACGACGGGTCGGTTGAAACCATCACCGCTGAAAAATTTGTGATTGCCTGCGGTTCACGCCCATACCATCCGGCCGACGTGGACTTCTCGCACCCGCGCGTCTACGACAGCGACTCGATTCTGAGCCTGCACCATGAACCCCGCCACGTCATTATCTATGGCGCAGGGGTCATTGGTTGCGAATATGCGTCGATCTTCCGCGGAATGGACGTCAAAGTTGACCTGATCAACACTCGCGATCGCCTGCTGGCCTTCCTCGATCAGGAGATGTCGGACTCCCTCTCCTACCACTTCTGGAACAGCGGCGTGGTCATTCGTCACAACGAAGAGTACGAGAAGATCGAAGGCTGCGACGACGGGGTGATCATGCACCTCAAGTCCGGCAAGAAGCTGAAAGCGGACTGCCTCCTGTACGCCAACGGCCGTACCGGCAACACCGATTCCCTGCAGCTGGAAAATATCGGGCTTGAAACCGACAGCCGCGGTCAGCTGAAGGTCAACAGCATGTATCAGACCGCCCTGCCGCACGTTTACGCGGTCGGCGACGTCATTGGCTATCCAAGCCTGGCCTCAGCCGCTTACGACCAGGGACGCATTGCGGCTCAGGCGCTGGTGAAAGGCGAAGCGACGGCGCATCTGATTGAAGATATCCCTACGGGCATCTACACCATCCCGGAAATCAGTTCCGTAGGGAAAACCGAGCAGCAGCTGACGTCAATGAAGGTGCCTTACGAGGTGGGTCGTGCGCAGTTTAAGCATCTGGCGCGGGCGCAAATCGTGGGGATGAGCGTGGGTACGCTGAAAATTCTGTTCCATCGCGAGACGAAAGAGATCCTCGGGATTCACTGCTTTGGTGAACGCGCCGCGGAAATCATTCATATCGGTCAGGCGATCATGGAGCAGAAAGGTGGTGGTAACACCATTGAGTACTTCGTCAACACCACCTTTAACTACCCGACCATGGCGGAAGCCTATCGGGTCGCGGCACTAAACGGCCTGAACCGCCTGTTTTAACGCGCTGTCAAAATGGCCATCCATCGCACCACGGATGGCCTCTGCCAGCTGCTCATAGCGGCTGCGCAGCGGTGACCCAGGGCGATAGACCAGGCCAATCGTACGACGCGGCTCTGGTTTAATGCACGGCAAGTAGACCACGCCATCACGTTTACGCTCGTGCGGTACCGCCAGCGCAGGCAGCAGCGTAATACCGCTTCCCGCCGCGACCATATTACGCAGCGTTTCCAGGCTGGTTGCGCGGAAATGGGTATCCTCATCCGCACCCGCTTCGAAGCAGAAGCCCATCGCCTGATCGCGCAGGCAGTGGCCATCTTCCAGCATCAGCAGCTTTTCACCCGCCAGATCGGCCATCGGCACGCGATCGCGGTTCGCCCACGGGTGATCTTCATAGATCGCCAGCATCATCGGCTCATCGAACAGCGGCACTTCGATAAAGGCTTCACTCTCTTTTACCAGTGCCAGAATGGCGCAGTCGAGCTTGCCGCTGTCCAGCTGTGCCAGCAGCTGATGGGTTTGCGCTTCGTGCAGGTACATTTCGAGTTTCGGGAACGTCTGGTGCAGCATCGGAATGATGTGCGGTAACAGGTACGGGCCAACGGTTGGGATCAGGCCAATATGCAGCGGGCCGGACATGGCCTCCCCCTGCTGGCTTGCCATTTCCTTGAGCACTTTGACCTCGCGCAGCACGGTGCGCGCCTGATCCACCAGCAGAAGACCTGCCTGTGTGAACAGAACCTTACGACTGGTGCGCTCCAGCAGCATCACGCCCAGCTCGTCTTCCAGCTTGCGGATCTGGCCGCTCAGCGTGGGCTGGCTGACGTGGCAGGAATCTGCCGCGCGGCGAAAGTGACGATGTTCGGCTAACGCTACCAGGTATTCAAGATCACGAATATTCATTATTCATCCTCCGTCGCCACGATAGTTCATGGCGATAGATAGCATAGCAACGAACGATTATCCCTATCAAGCATTCTGTTGAATAATACACCACATAGACGAGGCGGCACGTGTTTGACCCTTGACGTCCCCGCACCGTCAGCGAGTTTCTCTCAAAACTCGAACAACTAAAGCCAACGTGAACTTTTGCGGACCCCGTGGTCCGCTTTTTTTTGCGTAAAAAAGCCTGGCGCTAAGCCAGGCTCCGTTTTCTCCCTCTCCCACAGGGAGAGGGCCGGGGTGAGGGCACCAGCCCGCACGGTTCAAACCAGCCGGTTTTTCGCATCCGCAATCGCCTGCGCCACCTGCTTAGGCGACACGCCGCCTTTCGCCGCACGCTTATCCAGGCAGGACTGCAGCGCCAGTATTGGATACACATCATCCCCGATAACCGCGCTGAATTTCTGCAGATCGGCCAGCGCCAGATCTTCCAGCGGTTTACCCTGACGAATGGCTTCCACCACCGCTTCACCGACAATATGGTGCGCTTCACGGAACGGTACGCCCTTCGCCACCAGATAATCCGCCAGCTCGGTCGAGTTCGCATAGCCCTGCTGCGCCGCTTCCTGACAGCGCGGACGCTTCACCTGAATGCCATCCAGCACCAGCGCGCCCATATGCAGACAGTCCAGCCAGGTGTCGAGCGCGTCGAACAGCCCTTCTTTGTCTTCCTGCATATCTTTGTTGTACGCCAGCGGCAGCCCTTTCAGGGTCATCATCATGCCGGTCAGCGCGCCTTGCACGCGGCCACATTTCCCGCGGATCAGCTCCAGCGCGTCCGGATTTTTCTTCTGCGGCATCAGCGAAGAGCCGGACGTCACACGGTCAGACAGCTCGACGAAGCCCGCTTCGCCGGAGTTAAAGAAGATCAGATCTTCGGCAAAGCGCGACAGGTGCACCATACCGATAGACGCGTTAGAGAGCAGTTCCAGCACATGGTCACGATCGGAGACGCTATCCAGGCTGTTACGGGTAGCGGAGGCAAAGCCCAGCCAGCCTGCCAGCTGTTCACGGTCGATTTCGTAAGCAGTACCCGCCAGCGCGCCGCTGCCCAGCGGGCTGACGTCCAGACGCTTCAGGGTATCCTGCAGACGGCTTTCGTCACGCGCCAGCATCTCTACATAGGCCAGACACCAGTGCGCAAAGGTCACCGGCTGCGCGCGCTGCAGGTGGGTATAGCCCGGCATCACCGCGTCCTGATTATTCTGTGCGGTTTCCACCAGCGCGGTCTGCAGCTGACGGTTAGCCGCCAGCAGTTCGCCTACGGTATCCTTACACCACAGCTTCAGATCGGTGGCGACCTGGTCGTTACGGCTCCGGCCGGTATGCAGCTTTTTACCCAGCTGGCCGACCTTGTCGATCAATTTACCTTCCACCCAGCTGTGAATATCTTCGGCATCGCTCTGCAGAATTTGCTGCGGATCCAGACGCACTTCTTCCAGCAGATTGTTCAGCGCCTCTTCCAGCTGCAGCTGTTCCTCTGGGGTCAGCACGCCCACCGTCACCAGCGCTTTGGACCAGGCCACAGAGCCGACAATATCCTGTTCGGCCAGGCGGTAGTCGAAGCGCAAAGAGTCGTTGAACTGTTTGAACCGCTGATCCGCTGCCTGTGTAAAACGCCCACCCCAAAGTGCCATAACATGCTTCCTTAATATCTTTGAATTTCATTGCCCGGTGGCGCTGCGCTTACCGGGCCTACAAAACATTAAATCGATTACGCTAAAATACGCGTGCCAATCGGCGTGCCGTTAAACAGCGCCGGGAGCTGCTCCGCGTGACGCCAGGAGGCGATATCTACCGGGCGACCCAGCGTGCGCGCCGCATCCAGCGCGGCGTTCACTTTGACGATCATGCCGTCGGTGATGATGCCCTGCGCAATCAGCTGCTCGGCTTTCTCTGCCGTCATTTCTGCGATGCGCTGGCCTTTTCCGTCCAGAATGCCGCTCACGTCGGAGAGCAGGATCAGGTCCGCACCCAGCGTTGCCGCCAGTGCGGTTGCCGCCTGGTCAGCGTTAACGTTCATCAGCTCACCCTCTTCGGTCACGCCGATAGAGCTCACCACCGGCAGGAAACCGCCTTCCAGCAGCGTGTTAATCAGCTTAGGCGAACCCGGCTGCGCCAGTCCAACATGACCGAGCGCTTCGTCGAGCTGGGTCACTTTTACGCTGTCGCCATCGCCCAGATAGAGGCCAACGGAGGCAATGTGGTGTTTCTTCGCCCAGGACAGCAGGGTTTTGTTCGCCGTACCCGCCAGCGCACCGGTGATAATGTCAATCTGATCCGCAGGCGTCACGCGCAGGCCGTTTTTCTTGATCACCGGCAGGTTGAGCCCTTTCATCAGCTCATCCACCACGCAGCCGCCGCCGTGCACAATCACCAGTGGACGTTGGTGTGATTCGCGATAGTTCACCAGCGCGGTAAACAGACGCTCCAGCGCTTCTTCGCTGTCCAGCAGTACACCACCGAGTTTGATAATTAATGGGTTCATCATCACACCTTAAATAAGAGCCTGCGTTTCAGGGAAACCGAAACGAATATTTGCACACTGCATTGCCTGTGCGGCAGCGCCTTTCAGTAAGTTATCTTCTGCGGCCACCACGATGAGATGCTCACCCTGAACGGCAAAGCCGATATCGCAGAACGGCAGACCGACCACGTTTTTCAGCGCCGGCACGCCTTTGTCGTACAGACGTACCAGCGGTTTATCCGCGTACGCCTGCGTGAAGACCTCGCTCACCTGCTCTTTGGTCACGCCCGGTTTCAGGCGACAGGTAATGGTTTCGAGGATCCCACGCGGGAAGCTGCCCAGGTGCGGGGTGAAAATGACGTCCGCGCCCAGATGCGTCGTGATTTCAGGGTGATGACGATGATTAAACACGCCATACGGCTGAAGGCTCACTTCGCAGAAGCTGTTAGAGATCGCCGCCTTGCGTCCTGCACCGCTCACGCCGCTGGTGGCGTTGATCACCGGCCACTGGTTCAGATCCAGCAGACCCGCGTCGATCAGCGGCTTCAGGGCAAGCTGCGCCGCCGTCGGGTAGCAGCCCGGAACGGCAATCAGATCCGCTTCTTTCAGTTTATCTGCGCTCCACTCCGCCAGGCCGTACACCGCTTTTTCAAGCAGATCAGGGTGCTGATGGGTGAAACCGTAATATTTTTCGTAGAACGCGCCGTCGTTAACGCGGAACGCGCCGGAGAGGTCGAAGACCACGCAGCCAGCCGCCAGGAACTGCGGCGCCAGGTCGTGGCTGACCTCGTGCGCGGTGGCTAAAAACACCACGTCGACGCCGTCAGTAAACTCGCTGATGTCAGACATGGGCTGCAGCGGCAGATCGACCAGGCCCTTAAGCTGCGGATGCAAATCAGAAATTAACTTTCCTGCATCATTGCTTTGCGCTGACACGGTCAAAGCGGTTATGGTCATATGTGGATGGCGATTCACGTAGCTTACAAGCTCTGCGCCCGCATAACCGCTAGCGCCTACAATCAGCGTATTCAACATCGGGTTCCTTTATGCTCAACGTTAATGTATTTTTATTCACATTCATTGCATGAATATTGATACTATCACGACCTAAGGTGTGTCAACAATGAAAATGAACTTACCGCCATTTATCGAGATCTACCGCGCCCTGATTGCCACACCGTCTATCAGCGCAACGGAAGAAGCGCTGGATCAGAGCAATGAGTCTTTAATCAATCTGCTGGCGGGTTGGTTTAGCGATCTTGGGTTTAACGTTGAGGTTCAGCCCGTCCCCGGCACTCGCCACAAATTTAACCTGCTCGCCAGTACCGGAACCGGTGCTGGCGGCCTGCTGCTGGCCGGTCATACCGACACCGTGCCGTTCGACGATGGCCGCTGGACGCGCGATCCGTTCACCCTGACCGAGCACGACAATAAGCTCTACGGTCTGGGCACCGCCGACATGAAAGGCTTCTTCGCCTTTATCCTTGACGCGCTGCGTGACGTGGACGTGACGAAGCTGAAAAAACCGCTCTACATTCTGGCGACCGCTGATGAAGAGACCAGCATGGCGGGCGCGCGCTACTTCTCTGAAAACACGTCGATTCGCCCGGATTGCGCGATCATCGGCGAACCGACGTCTCTGCAGCCGATTCGCGCGCATAAAGGCCATATCTCTACCGCCGTGCGCGTGCTCGGCCAGTCCGGCCACTCCAGCGATCCGGCGCGCGGCGTGAACGCCATTGAGCTGATGCATGACGCCATCGGCCGCATCATGACCCTGCGCGACGATCTGAAAGAGCGTTACCACTATGAGGCGTTCACCGTGCCGTATCCAACGCTCAATCTCGGCAGCCTGCACGGCGGTGATGCCTCGAACCGTATCTGCGCCTGCTGCGAGCTGCACATGGACATCCGACCGCTGCCGGGCATGACCCTGAGCGATCTCGACGGCCTGCTGAATGAGGCGCTGGCCCCGGTGAGCGAACGCTGGCCGGGTCGCCTGACGGTCTCCGAACTGCATTCGCCCATCCCGGGTTACGAATGCCCGCCGGACCATCAACTGGTCGACGTGGTAGAAAAGCTGCTCGGCCAGAAAACCGACGTGGTGAACTACTGCACCGAAGCGCCGTTTATTCAGACGCTTTGCCCGACGCTGGTTCTAGGCCCTGGGTCCATCAACCAGGCGCACCAGCCGGATGAATATCTGGAAACCCGCTTTATCAAACCCACCCGCGAACTGATTACCCAGGTTGTGCATCACTTCTGCTGGCATTAAAAACTGCCCCTCACCCTAACCCTCTCCCCAAAAGGGAGAGGGAATTTGAACACCCTCTCCCCTTTGGGGAGAGGGCAGAGTGAGGGGGAGTAAATCCCGCGATCTCCGTCACATTTCCATAAGCATCTCTTATCTGACGCAATGCGAATTAAATTTCGTAAATTGCCCACATTTATTCGTTTGCTGAACCGTTTTCGCAGCAATTGACGACGGGGGTTTTACGTGGCTTTATAAAGGGAGATGACAAAATAATGTCCAAAAGATTTTCACATGGGCATAAACAAAAATGATGGGGTGACTGGGTTTTTATGAACGAACAATATTCCGCGTTGCGTAGTAATGTCAGTATGCTCGGCAAAGTGCTTGGAGATACCATCAAAGATGCGTTGGGGGAAAACATCCTCGACCGCGTTGAAACCATCCGCAAGCTGTCTAAATCTTCCCGTTCCGGTAACGAGGCCAGTCGTCAGGAGCTGCTCACCACCTTGCAGAACCTCTCTAACGATGAGCTGCTGCCCGTTGCGCGCGCCTTCAGCCAGTTCCTGAACCTGGCCAACACCGCTGAGCAATACCACAGCATTTCGCCAAACGGCGAAGCGGCCAGCAACCCGGAAGTCATTGCCCGCACCCTTCGTAAACTGAAAGACCAGCCCGACCTCAACGAAGCCACCATCAAAAAAGCGGTGGAGTCGCTTTCGCTGGAGCTGGTACTGACCGCTCACCCAACCGAGATCACCCGTCGCACCCTGATCCACAAAATGGTGGAAGTGAACAATTGCCTGAAGCAGCTGGATAACAAAGACATTGCCGACTATGAACGCAACCAGCTGATGCGCCGTCTGCGCCAGCTGATTGCCCAGTCCTGGCACACCGATGAAATTCGTAAGCATCGCCCAAGCCCGGTCGACGAAGCCAAATGGGGCTTTGCGGTGGTGGAAAACAGCCTGTGGGAAGGGGTACCAAACTACCTGCGCGAGCTGAACGAACAGCTGGAAGCGAACCTGGGCTACCGTCTGCCGGTTGATTTCGTGCCGGTTCGCTTCACCTCCTGGATGGGCGGCGACCGCGACGGTAACCCGAACGTTACCGCGGAAATCACCCGCCACGTCCTGCTGCTGAGCCGCTGGAAAGCGACCGACCTGTTCCTGAAAGACATTCAGGTGCTGATCTCCGAGCTGTCGATGGTTGAAGCGACGCCGGAACTGCGCGCGCTGGCCGGCGAAGAAGGCGCCAGCGAGCCGTACCGCTTCCTGATGAAAAAGCTGCGTGGTCAGCTGATGGCCACTCAGGCCTGGCTGGAAGCGCGCCTGAAAGGCCAGCGCCTGCCAAAACCAGAAGGCCTGCTCAGCCAGAACGAACAGCTCTGGGAGCCGCTTTACGCCTGTTATAAATCGCTGCAGGCCTGCGGGATGGGCATCATCGCCAACGGCGAACTGCTCGACACCCTGCGTCGCGTGAAGTGTTTTGGCGTGCCGCTGGTGCGTATCGACGTACGTCAGGAAAGTACCCGTCATACCGAAGCGCTGGGCGAGCTGACCCGCTATCTCGGCATCGGTGACTATGAAAGCTGGTCCGAAGCTGACAAGCAGGCGTTCCTGATCCGCGAGCTGAACTCCAAGCGCCCTCTGCTGCCGCGCAACTGGGAGCCAAGCAACGATACCCGCGAAGTGCTCAACACCTGTAAAGCGATCGTGGACGCACCGAAAGGATCGGTCGCCGCCTATGTGATCTCCATGGCGAAAACCCCATCCGACGTGCTGGGCGTTCACCTCCTGCTGAAAGAAGCGGGAATCGACTACGCTCTGCCGGTCGCCCCGCTGTTTGAAACTCTCGACGACCTGAACAACGCCAACGACGTGATGAGCCAGCTGCTGAACATCGACTGGTATCGCGGCTTTATTCAGGGCAAACAGATGGTCATGATCGGCTATTCCGACTCCGCGAAAGATGCGGGCGTGATGGCGGCATCCTGGGCGCAGTATCAGGCGCAGGATGCACTGATCAAAACCTGCGAAAAAGCCGGTATCGAGCTGACCCTGTTCCACGGACGCGGTGGCTCAATTGGCCGTGGCGGCGCGCCAGCACACGCGGCACTGCTGTCACAGCCGCCGGGAAGCCTGAAAGGCGGCCTGCGCGTGACCGAGCAGGGTGAGATGATCCGCTTCAAGTACGGCCTGCCGGAAGTGACCATCAGCAGCCTGTCGCTTTATACCAGCGCGATCCTGGAAGCGAACCTGCTGCCACCGCCGGAGCCGAAAGCCTCCTGGTGCCACATCATGGACGAGCTGTCGGCTATCTCCTGCGATCTGTACCGCGGCTACGTGCGTGAAAACAAAGATTTCGTGCCTTACTTCCGTTCAGCCACGCCTGAACAGGAGCTGGGTAAACTGCCGCTGGGCTCACGTCCTGCAAAACGTCGACCGACCGGCGGCGTAGAGTCTCTGCGTGCAATCCCGTGGATCTTTGCCTGGACGCAGAACCGTCTGATGCTGCCCGCCTGGCTGGGTGCCGGTGCCGCACTGCAAAAAGTGGTGGAAGACGGCAAACAGAGCGAGCTGGAGACCATGTGTCGCGACTGGCCGTTCTTCTCTACCCGTCTGGGAATGCTGGAGATGGTCTTCTCGAAAGCTGACCTCTGGCTGGCGGAATACTACGATCAGCGCCTGGTGAAGCCAGAGCTGTGGGCGCTGGGTAAAGAACTGCGCGAACTGCTGGAAGGCGACATCAAAGTGGTGCTGGATATCGCCAACGACTCACACCTGATGGCGGACCTGCCGTGGATTGCCGAGTCTATCCAGCTGCGTAACATCTACACCGACCCGCTGAACGTCCTGCAGGCAGAGCTGCTGCACCGTTCGCGTCTGGCGGAAGAAGAAGGGAAAGAGCCAGATCCACGCGTTGAACAGGCGCTGATGGTGACGATTGCGGGCGTTGCGGCAGGTATGCGTAACACCGGCTAAGGCTTTACGCCCGGCGGCGCTGCGCTTGCACGGGCCTACGATAAGTAGGCCGGGTAAGCGTTAGCGCCACCCGGCAAATTTCGGTAGTCTCCTTATGCATTACGATATCACCCAGATTTTGACTGACCTGGTGAACCGCACGTTACCGCTGGGTCAGATTCGTTTCTCAGCGCTGGCTGAACAGCATCCCCGAACCTCTCCCTGCCTCGGTATTATCCTTGGCACTCCCTGCGAGGCGTTTTTTTCTTTTTTTGGACAAATCACGTATCCCGCGCCTCACGCCCTGAGCATACATTTTGGTAAGCAGCAGCTTACAATCGAGTTACAGCGTGACAATGTGCTCTTACAACAACTCCAGGTTGCCCGACGTGGTCCGCGAACGGGAGCTTTTCTTCTGCAAACGCTCACCGAATTACAGATGCAGCCTGAGGAACAAGACACAGCAAAGCTGGTAGTTTTAAGCCTGCTCAGCCACTGCCGGGATCTGCTTGGCAGTGAAATTCACACCGACAGCCGCAGCCGGGCGCTGTTCGAAGCCGTTCGGAGCTATATCGAAGAAAATTATGCCTCTTTGTTAACTCGCGAATCCGTGGCACAAGCGTTCTACATCTCCCCAAATTACCTTTCCCATCTATTTCAGAAAGTCGGCAGCGTCGGATTCAATGAATACTTAACAAAAACGCGCCTGGAACATGCGCGTCAGCTGCTGAAAGGCTACGATCTCAAAATTAAAGATATCGCCACACGCTGCGGATTTACGGACAGCAACTACTTTTGCCGTCTCTTTCGCAAGCACACCGAACGTTCCCCTTCCGAATATCGACGCCAGTACCACAGCCAGTTGATCGCCAAAAAGTAGCATTGTGATCGCTCTCTCACTTCTCTAAGGACATTACATTTGTCCAGTATTTGGCAAAATTGACCTGTATTCGCCGCGCCTGGGTGCGCCGTATCCTTTATTCAACCTTTCTGACTTAAGGAAAAATAATGGAACTGTACCTGGATACCGCCAACGTGGCGGAAGTAGAACGCCTGGCGCGCATCTTTCCCATCGTGGGCGTCACCACCAACCCGAGCATCATTGCCGCCAGCCGTGAATCCATCTGGGACGTGCTGCCGCGCCTGCAACAAGCCATCGGGCCGGAAGGCACGCTGTTTGCTCAAACCATGAGCCGCGATGCGGAAGGCATGGTGGCGGAAGCCAAACGTCTGAGTAACGCCATTCCGGGCATTGTGGTGAAAATCCCGGTGACGGCTCAGGGGCTTATCGCAATTAAAGCGTTGAAAAAAGAGGGGATAACCACACTGGGCACCGCCGTTTACAGCGCGGCGCAGGGCCTGCTCGCCGCACTCGCAGGGGCGAAATATGTCGCGCCGTATGTAAACCGCGTCGACGCGCAGGGCGGTGACGGCATTCGCATGGTTCAGGAACTGCAGTCCCTGCTGGAACTGCACGCGCCGGAAAGCAAGGTGCTGGCCGCCAGCTTCAAAACGCCGCGTCAGGCGCTGGACTGCCTGTTGGCAGGATGTGAAGCAATCACGCTTCCCTTAGACGTAGCGCAACACATGCTCGGCACACCGGCGGTAGAGTCAGCCATAGAGAAGTTCGAGCAGGACTGGAAAAACGCGTTTGGTAACCTCAACCTCTAAGGGAGAATTGTTATGGACCGTATCATTCAATCGCCGGGGAAATATATCCAGGGCGCTGACGTACTGACCCGTCTCGGCGACTATCTAAAACCGCTGGCCAACCGCTGGCTGGTCGTCGGCGATAAATTTGTGCTGGGTTTTGCCGAAGAAACCCTACGACAAAGTTTTAAAAAAGCCGAACTGCATGCCGAAATCGCGCCGTTTGGCGGCGAGTGTTCACAAAATGAAATCGATCGGCTGAAAAGACTGGCCGACAGCGCCGACTGCCTGGCGGTGCTGGGTATTGGGGGCGGTAAAACGCTGGATACCGCCAAAGCGCTGGCCCACTTTATGAACGTGCCGGTCGCCATTGCGCCGACTATTGCCTCCACCGACGCGCCGTGCAGCGCCCTTTCCGTTATTTACACCGACAGCGGCGAGTTCGATCGCTACCTGATGCTGCCGCACAACCCGAACATGGTCATTGTGGATACGAAAGTGGTAGCAGGTGCGCCTGCACGTCTGCTGGCCGCCGGGATTGGCGACGCGCTGGCGACCTGGTTTGAAGCACGCGCCTGCTCGCGCAGCGGTGCGACCACCATGGCCGGGGGTAAATGCACCCAGGCGGCACTGGCGCTCGCGGAGCTGTGCTACAACACGCTGGTTGAAGAGGGTGAAAAAGCGATGCTGGCGGCGGAGCAGCATGTGGTGACGCCTGCGCTGGAACGCATCATCGAAGCCAACACCTATCTCAGCGGCGTCGGCTTTGAAAGCGGCGGGCTGGCGGCGGCACACGCTATTCATAACGGTATGACGGCGGTACCGGACGCGCATCACTTCTATCATGGGGAGAAAGTGGCGTTTGGTACGCTGACGCAGCTGGTGCTGGAAAATGCGCCGGTAGAAGAAATTGAAACCGTCGCGGCGCTTTGCCACAGCGTTGGGCTGCCAATCACGCTGGCACAGCTGAACATCAAAGAGGATATTCCGGCCAAAATGCGTCTGATCGCCGAAGCGTCCTGTGCGGAAGGAGAAACCATCCACAACATGCCCGGCGGCGTCACGCCGGATCAGGTCTATGCGGCACTGCTGGTGGCCGACCAGTATGGACAGCGATTCCTGCAGGAGTGGGAGTAATAAAAAAGCCGGGTAGCGCTGCGCTTACCCGGCCTACATGGCACTTTAATTTCCAGGCCGGGTAAGGCGTAGCCGCCACCCGGCACAAAGGTTACTTCACGTCAAACCGATCCAGATCCATGACCTTCGCCCATGCGGCAACGAAGTCGCGAACGAACTTCTCATGCGCATCATCGCTGGCGTAAACCTCTGCCAGCGCACGCAGGACGGCGTTAGAACCGAAGACCAGATCGGCGCGGGTGGCGGTATATTTTACTTCACCGCTGGCGCGATCGCTTCCGGCAAACAGCTCATTGGATTCGTCGGTCGCCTTCCACTGGGTGTTCATATCCAGCAGATTCACGAAGAAATCAGTGCTCAGCACGCCCTCACGGTTGGTGAACACGCCGTTCTTGCTGCCATCAAAGTTGGCACCCAGCACGCGCAGGCCACCAATCAGCACCGTCAGCTCCGGCGCGGTCAGCGTCAGCTGCTGGGCTTTATCAACCAGCAG
The DNA here is from genome assembly GCF_048684805.1 of Enterobacter sp. BNK-22. NCBI lineage: Bacteria > Pseudomonadati > Pseudomonadota > Gammaproteobacteria > Enterobacterales > Enterobacteriaceae > Enterobacter > Enterobacter sp. BNK-22. Next base: position 3,681,620 of record NZ_JBLQTT010000001.1, on the reverse strand, counting down.
CGACTCCGTAGTGGACACATCCACCTGCGCACGGTAGTTGCGGAAGCCATCGGCAATCGGTTCGAGCAGGTTAAACATCTCGATATCCGTCTGATCCTGACGCGCATCCACGCGGCCCGGCGTGAACGGCACGGTGACGTACACGCCCGCCGCTTTTGCGGCCTGCTCAACGCCTACCACGCCCGCCAGCACGATGATATCGGCCAGAGAGGCTTTGTTGGTGGTGCGCTGGATAGCTTCGAGCGCCGGTAACGCGCGAACCGCCGCGGCGTTCACATCCCAGTCACGCTGAGGCGCCAGCGCCAGACGCGCGCCGTTGGCACCGCCACGTTTGTCGCCGCCGCGGAAGGTCGATGCCGACGCCCAGGCCACAGAAACCAGTTCGCTGACGGACAGACCGGACGCCGCAATTTCCGCCTTCAGGCTTTCAATGTCTTCTTTGGTCGGATTGAACACCGCCTGCGGCAGCGGGTCCTGCCAAATCAGATCTTCTTTCGGCACTTCCGGGCCAAGGTAACGCGATTTTGGCCCCATATCACGGTGGGTCAGTTTGAACCACGCGCGCGCGAAGGCTTCGTTGAAGGCCTGCGGATCGTTCAGGAAACGGCGGGAAATCTTTTCGAATTCCGGGTCAAAACGCAGCGTCAGGTCGGTGACCAGCATGGTCGGCTTGCGTTTTTTCGACGGGTCGAACGGATCGGGCATGATTTCCGGCGCATCAACGGCTTCAAACTGAATCGCCCCTGCCGGGCTGCGGGTCTGCACCCATTCGTATTTGAACAGGTTCTCGAAGAAGTAGTTGCTCCACTGCGTCGGGGTTTGTGACCAGATGACTTCCAGACCGGAGGTAATGGCATCAGCGCCCACGCCCGTGCCGAGCGTGCTCGCCCAGCCCAGGCCCTGCGCTTCAATTGGTGAGGCTTCCGGGTCGGTGCCCACGTGGGTGGCTTCACCCGCGCCGTGAGTCTTGCCGAGGGTGTGGCCGCCTGCAATCAGCGCCACGGTCTCTTCATCGTTCATGCCCATGTTGCCGAAGGTCGCGCGAATCGCTGCCGCCGCCGACAGCGGTTCACCACTGGCGTTTGGCCCTTCCGGGTTCACGTAGATCAGGCCCATTTCGGTGGCAGCCAGAGGACGCTTCGCCAGCGCTTCCGGATCGCGGTGGGTCAGCCAGGCTTTTTCATCACCCCAGTTCACGTCCAGATCCGGTTCCCAGACGTCTTCACGCCCGGCACCGAAACCAAAGGTGCGGAAGCCCGAATTCTCCAGCGCCACGTTACCCGCGAGGATAAACAGGTCAGCCCAGGAGATTTTTTGTCCGTATTTTTTCTTGATGGGCCACAGCAGACGGCGCGCTTTATCCAGGCTCACGTTATCCGGCCAGGAGTTCAGCGGCGCAAAGCGCTGTTGACCGCGTCCAGCCCCGCCGCGCCCGTCAACGGAGCGATAGGTACCCGCGCCGTGCCACGCCATGCGGATAAACAGGCCCGCGTAGCTGCCCCAGTCGGCTGGCCACCACGGCTGAGAGTCGGTTAGGAGTGCTTTAAGGTCGCCTTTAAGGGCAGAGTAATCAAGTTTGCTGAATTCTTTGCGGTAGTCGAAGTCTTCACCCAGCGGGTTCGAACGATTGGAATGTTGGTTAAGAAGATCGATGCGGAGTTGTTTTGGCCACCAGTCGCGGCTGCCTGTACCTGCGCCCGCGCTGTGATCGACGCCGCCCTGATGGAACGGGCATTTGCCGACTGATGCCGCTTTATTGGTCTCGTCTGACGTGCTCATCGCTATGCTCCCTTTTACAGTGTTACCGTTACGATATACGCCCTTGTTGATAAGGTATAGTTGAGATAACCCACAGATTCGATAGTTAAATCCGTTTAATTTCCCATGGAAAATACATGAGTTTTGTACGTCAAAGGCAGCATTGCTGATATGGCAGGAAAATAAAACCCTTATAAATCAAAAAACCCTCCGAAGAGGGCTCTTTTTTGTTACACGCCTGGTCTAACGCCGAGCGTGTGGCATATGGCGTAACTCATCTCAGCACGGTTCAGCGTGTAGAAGTGGAAATCCTTCACCCCTTCACGACTTAAGATCTTCACCATGTCCATCGCGATGTTTGCGCCCACCAGCTTGCGTGTTTCCGGGTCATCGTCCAGCCCCTCGTACATTTTAGACATCCAAAGCGGAATACGCACATTGGTCATATCAGCAAATTTCTTCGCCTGTTTGAAGTTAGAGACCGGCAGAATACCCGGGATAATTTCAACGTCGATGCCCGCGGAGACACAGCGGTCACGGAAGCGCAGATAGCTTTCGACATCAAAGAAGAACTGGGTAATGGCGCGGTTCGCGCCGGCATCCACCTTACGCTTGAGGTTAAGCAGATCCGCCTGGGCGCTTTTCGCTTCCGGATGAACCTCAGGATAGGCGGCAACGGAGATATCAAAGTCAGCCACGCCCTTCAACAGCCCAACCAGATCGGCGGCATACATGTCCGGCTTACCGCTGCCCGGCGGCAGATCGCCGCGCAGCGCAACAATATGCCGAATGCCGTTATTCCAGTAATCCTGGGCGATGGCACGCAGCTCGTCGCGGGTGGCGTCGATACAGGTGAGATGCGGCGCCGCTTCCAGACCGGTACGATCTTTGATGCCTTTAATGATGCTGTGGGTACGGTCACGCTCGCCGGAGTTCGCACCGTAGGTAACGGAGACAAACTTCGGTTTCAGGCTGCTGAGACGATCGATAGAGCTCCACAGGGTTTGCTCCATTTCACTGGTGCGCGGCGGGAAAAATTCAAAAGAGACGTTAATCTGGCCGTTTACTTCGGCCAGGCTCTGGTTCAGTGCTTCCCGCTGGTTGGCGTGAAAAAAGCTCATACCCTACCCCTATCAATCGCGTGTCATTGTCTGTTGTGTTGTGAACTTCTATACGTTTAGACGTCCAGATGTAAAAATGACGGAAAAGCGGAGGGACGTCAATAGAAATAATCAACAATAACGGTGAGGTTTGCTCAGGGAAGATGAGGGAAATTCATGATGGGGGTGAGTGCATAAGACTGCACTCACCCTAACCCTCTCCCACAGGGAGAGGGAAATTGATTTTTTACAGCAGCTTAGCCAGACGGTTGATGTCGGACTGGATGGCCCCGGCGGTAACGTCACGCCCGGCGCCCGGGCCGCGGATCACCAGCGGGTTATCGCGGTACCAGCGGCTTTCGATGGCGAAGACGTTATCGCACGGCAGCAGCGCCGCCAGCGGATGTTCAGGACGCACCGCCTCGACACCGACTCGCGCTTTTCCGTTGGCCTCGAAACGCGCCACGTAGCGCAGCACCAGCCCCATCTCGTTCGCGGCTTCCAGACGCTGCACCATCTGCTCGTTAAGTTCTTCGCCATTTTCAAAGAAATGGTCCACAGAACCTTCTTCACAGCCGGCAGGCACCAGCGACTCGACGCGGACGGAATCCGGTTCGATGTCATAACCCGCTTCACGCGCCAGGATCACCAGCTTGCGCATCACGTCTTTACCGGAGAGGTCAACGCGCGGATCGGGTTCCGTTAAGCCCTGCTGCCACGCCTGATCCACCAGGTCGGTGAACGGTACGGTGCCGTCAAACTGCAGGAACAGCCAGGAGAGCGTGCCGGAGAAGATACCGCTCAGCGCCAGAATGCTGTCGCCGCTTTCAATCAGGTCGCGCACGGTGTGGTTTACCGGCAGGCCCGCACCCACGGTGGCGTTATACAGCCAGTGACGACCGGTTTTTTCAAACGCGTCGTGGATCTGGCGGTATTTGTCGGTGCTGCTTGCCCCCGCCAGCTTGTTGGCGCTGATGACGTGGAAACCGTGGCTGGCGAAATCAAGATACTGATCGGCAAGCTGTTCGCTGGCGGTAACGTCCAGCACCACCAGATCGTCATACGGGTGCGCACGCATCCACAGGAACAGCGACTCTTCATCCTGCTCGACGGCTTCATCATTAAAGAAGGCAAGCGCGCGGCTGGCATCCAGTCCTTCGTAGTTCAGCAGGCTGCGGCGGCTGTCCACCACGCCTGCGAGAATGAATTCGAACCCGGTACGCGCCGAAAGCGTGACCTGTTCGCGGGCAAACAGCTCCAGCCAGCGGGAACCGATGTTGCCTTTACCAAACAGCACCAGGCCGATGCGTTTTTCCGCGCGGAACAGGGAGGTATGCAGACCCTGAATCAGGCTTTCGGTTGGCCCTTTGCGCAGAACGGCCACCAGGCTAATGCCCTCTTCCGATTGCCAGGTAAATTCCACCGGCTGGCCTTTCAGCTGCTGCCAGAAGCGGTGGCAGTGCAGCGGGTTACGGGTGACGCCCGCGCCCACCATCGCCACCAGCGCCAGCCCCTGACGCAGGCGAAGCTCGCCCGGCAGACCGGCTTCATCCAGAATTTTCAGGGCGCTGTCCGCCACTTCTGCGGTATAGCAGAACTGCAGCAGCTGGCGGTCATTGTGAACACCCACGGCCAGCGGACGCACCTGGGCGCGTTTCAGGATCGTGTCGATCTCTTTATGCGCCAGCCTGAAGTCCTGGCCCGCAGGAACCTGGAATTCAATCAGGCAGATGTCGTCGTGGCTGGTGACAATACGCGCCCCGGTACCGGACGCCAGCACGCGCTCAATGCGCGTGGAGCCTTGATCCGGGGTGTAGCTGCAGCGCAACTGGAGGTCGATATCGCTGCCGGAAACCGGCTGCAGCGTGCGCGCGTGCAGCACCGGTGCGGCCAGACGCGCCAGTTCGCTGGCTTCATCCAGGCGCAGCAGCGGCAGCAGGCAGGCATCTTTTACTTTGCGCGGGTCCGCGCTGTAAACACCGGCCACGTCGCTCCAGATGGTGACGCGGGACACGCCCGCCAGCGCACCGATTTGCGTTGCCGAGTAGTCGGAGCCGTTACGGCCCAGCAGCACGGTTTCACCCGCGTTGCTGCGGCTGATAAAGCCGGTAACCACAATGCGTTTGCCCGGATGCTGCACCAGCAGCTGTTGCAGCAGCGGGTAGGACAGGCCTTCATCCACCTGTGGCTGCGCGGCGCGTTCGGCGCGCAGGAAATCACGCGCGTCGAGCCAGGCGGCGTCCACACCCAGGTGTTGCAGAACCGCAGCCATCAGGCGCGCGGACCACACTTCACCGTGCCCCACCACTTCGGCATACACCGCATCGGTAATGCCGCTATCCAGCAGGGCGGCCAGACGCTCAAGGTCATGCGTGAAGGCGCTGATCAGCCCGTCCGCTACGTCCGCAGGCAGCAAACCGGCAATCAGCTCGCTCTGGTAACGACGTAAGGACTGTTGCACCTGATGCGCAGAAAGGCGATCGGTCTGGCTCAGTTTCAGCCAGCTAATCAACTGGTTGGTGGTGCTGCCCGCCGCCGAGACAACCATCATGTCACCCGGCTGTGAATATTCCGTCATGATCCCTGCGACACGCAGGTAACATTTCACATCAGCAAGACTACTACCACCAAACTTGTGCAGTTGACGACCCTTCGCCCCTGCCTGCGCTATCACACTCATGATTACCCCTTGGCTGCGATCCGGAAGCCATTTTCCAGATCGGCAATTAAATCTTCAGAATCTTCAATACCGGTTGAGATCCGCAGCAGCGTCTCAGAAATACCGGCGGCGGCACGTGCTTCGGGTGCCATTCCTGCGTGCGTCATGGTCGCGGCGTGGGAGATCAAGCTTTCAACCCCACCTAAGGATTCCGCCAGCGTAAACAATGACAGCCCGCTCAGGAAGCGACGCAGCGTTTGCTCGTCACCGTCCAGTTCAAAACTTAACATCGCGCCAAACCCTTTCTGCTGGCGCGCGGCAATCTCGTGCCCCTGATTTTCCGGCAGCGACGGGTGATACAGTTTCTTCACCAGCGGCTGGGTTTTCAGGAAGTCGACAATCGCCTGAGCATTGCGCTGCGCCACGTCCATGCGCGGCGACAGCGTGCGGATGCCGCGCAACAGCAGGTAGCTGTCGAAGGCGCCTGCGGTGACGCCAATATTATTGGCCCACCATGCCAGTTCGGTGACAACATCCGGATCTTTGGCAATCACCACGCCTGCTACCACGTCAGAATGGCCGTTCAGATATTTAGTGCATGAATGCAATACCAGATCGGCACCCAGTGCGAGTGGGTTCTGAAGGGCCGGACTGAGGAACGTATTATCCACTACACTTATCGCTCCCGCATCCCTTGCGAGCTGACAAATTTTCGCAATATCGACAACGCGCAACAATGGATTGCTTGGACTTTCTACCAGAACCAGCTTCGGTTTCTCTGCCAGCGCCTGTTTCAACGCCTGTTCGTCGTTTTGATCGACAAACAATACGCGATAGCAGCCGCGTTTCGCCAGGCTATCGAACAGGCGATAGCTGCCGCCGTAGCAATCGTGCGGCGCAACCAGCAGGTCGCCTGGTTTCAGGAACACTGTGGTCACCAGGTGAATGGAGGACATCCCCGTGTTGGTTAACACAGCACCTGCGCCACCTTCCAGTTCGGCCAGCGCACGCTGGGTCACGTCACGCGTAGGGTTGCCACGACGCGAGTAATCATGCGCGCGGGGTTCATTAAATCCGGTGAAGTTGTAGGTACTGGAAAGATGAATGGGCGGGACAACGCAGCCGTACTGCTCGTCATCATTTAATCCGCTACGCACTGCGATAGTGGCCTGTTTACGCGTCATGGTGAGGGCTTCCTGGCGAATGAGGTGAAAAGTCAGGCACCAGAGTAAACACTGAAAGTATGGACGTCAATACATCTGGACATCTAAACTTCTTTGCGTATAGATTGAGCAATGCGCAAATAGCCGTTAAAATTATATGCTTTAGTGCACGCTGCAGCGGCAATATCCGTGCCACGGTATCGTCTCTACGGTAAACTAGGCAAGATTGCGGTTCAAAACGGGTGGTTACCGGTTTTGCACCTTTGAATAAATGACTGAGAGGATTAAAGGTATCTCATGGCTGAATGGAGCGGCGAATATATCAGCCCATACGCTGAGCACGGTAAGAAGAGTGAGCAAGTAAAGAAAATTACGGTTTCCATTCCTCTGAAGGTGTTGAAGATCCTCACCGATGAACGTACGCGTCGTCAGGTGAATAACCTGCGCCACGCAACCAACAGCGAACTGCTGTGCGAAGCGTTTCTGCATGCGTTTACCGGTCAACCGTTGCCGAACGATGACGATCTGCGCAAAGAGCGTAGTGACGAAATCCCGGAAGAGGCGAAAGTAATCATGCGTGAACTGGGTATTGATCCGGAGACGTGGGAATACTAACTGCGGTGTGATCCCGCTGAGGTGACTCAGCGGGATAGTTTTTAGAAGTTGTAGCCTAAACCCACGCGCAGACGCGTCTGGCGATCGTCGCTGGTGGCGGTGTTATAGCCGGAAGAGACATTGCCCACTTCGATAAACGGGATCCACGAGTCGATGTTATACGCCACGCGGAAGTTATATTCGTAATCTTCTTTTTTATTGTTATACAGGTCTTCGTTATCGGCGAATTTATAAATGCCGTTTAACTCGAACATCCAGCTATCAATATTATAACCCAGCCACACTTCCGGACGATAAACCATACGGTCATCTTTACCGTCAGCATTACGGCGAGTGTACTCCGTACGATAACGAAACGCCGTCCACCAGCTGTCATTAATATTATACTGTACGCGCAGATAAGGCTTATAGATGGCCATGTCATCACCCATTTCAACGGCGACGCCCGGCTGCCATATAAAACCTTGCCAGGTAAATTGATAGCTTGCGGTATATTCGTTGCTGTTACTTTCCATATTATTAAGCGCGTCGTTAGACTGCTTGTTATCGGAGCGCGATACCGCCTCAACCGCTACGCCAAAGCCGGTGCCAAAGCGGTGTGACATGTATACACGGTCATAGTTACGCCCATCGTCGTAATACTCGTGTCGGTAATCCACATATCCCGCCTGCGCCGCGCACGATATTAACGGAAGCACAAATAAGACTTGCTTCAATTTCATAACAGTTCCCTCGAAGTAAATGCGCCCTGAAAGCCACCTTGTCGTAATGGCGAATAAGAATGTTTGACGGGCGAAGTGTAATTTTACGAAACGAGAGAAACCTTTTAATTTTTGACACACTCATTAAAAGGTGGCAAAAAATTAAAGAAATGAGAGATGCAGTTCACTATCCGTTAAAGAATACATCAGACAAATATTTTAATACAATGATGCGTAATTAATTATTTTAGATAGAAATATCCAGGTGTGATTTATTCAGAAGAGATATAACAGGCACAAAAAAACCGCCCGTAGGCGGTTTTTTCTGGATGCTTATTTAGCGCCCGGGATGCTGAAACGCTTGTTGAAGCGGTCAACACGGCCACCGGTTGCAACATCACGCTGCTTACCAGTGTAGAACGGGTGGCATTTGCCGCACACGTCCAGGTTCAGATCGTGACCCACGGTAGAGCGGATCTGGATAGAGTTACCGCAAGAACAGTTTGCAGTAATCATTTCGTATTTCGGGTGAATATCTTTTTTCATGGGAGAACCTCAGTTAAGGCCGCGTCGCTCTTCCAGCCCTAACGCCAGACACCACGCGATGTTGATTGTAAGTTCTTTGGCGTAAAGTACACCAAAGGCGGCGAATCATACAGAATTTGACCAACGTATGCAAACTGATCCGCACGCCGCTTTTACTAATGTGTATACTAACGCGCCACTTTTCAAGTCAGGAAGATTCGATGCCCGTCGCTCACGTTGCCCTGCCCGTTCCGCTTCCCCGCACCTTTGACTATCTGCTGCCCGACAGCATGAACGCCAAAGCGGGCTGCCGCGTGACCGTGCCGTTTGGCAAACAGCAGCGCGTGGGGATCGTTGTCTCCATCAGCGATAAAAGCGAACTGCCGCTTAACGAACTGAAATCGGTCGTTGAGGTGCTGGACAGCGAGCCTGTTTACTCCACCAGCACCTGGCGACTGCTGCTGTGGGCGGCAGATTATTATCATCACCCGATTGGCGACGTCCTGTTCCACGCCCTGCCAATGATGCTGCGTCAGGGCAAAAGCGCCAGCCACGCGCCGATGTGGTACTGGTTTGCCACGGAGGAAGGCCAGGCCGTCGACATCAACAGCCTGAAGCGTTCGCAGAAACAGCAGCAGGCGCTGGCGGCGCTGCGTCAGGGGAAAATCTGGCGACATCAGGTCGACGAGCTTGAGGTCAGCGAAACGGCGCTACAGGCATTGAGAAAGAAAGGGCTGAGCGACCTGGCAAGCGAAGCGCCTGCCCTTTACGACTGGCGGGAAAATTTCTCCGTGTCAGGGGATCGCCTGCGTCTGAATACCGAGCAGGCCACCGCGGTAGGCGCGATTCATAGCGCCTCCGATCATTTCTCTGCCTGGCTGCTGGCGGGGGTCACCGGTTCCGGCAAGACCGAAGTTTACCTGAGCGTGCTGGAAAACGTGCTCGCGCAAGGCAAACAGGCGCTGGTGATGGTGCCGGAAATTGGCCTGACGCCGCAAACTATCGCCCGATTCCGCGAGCGCTTTAACGCGCCGGTTGAGGTTCTGCACTCCGGCCTGAACGACAGCGAGCGCCTCAGTGCCTGGTTGAAAGCGAAAAACGGCGAAGCGGCGATTGTGATTGGCACCCGTTCGTCGCTGTTCACGCCGTTTAAAAATCTTGGCGTAATCGTGATCGACGAAGAGCACGACAGCTCCTATAAACAGCAGGAAGGCTGGCGCTATCACGCCCGCGATCTGGCCGTCTACCGCGCGCACAGCGAGCAAATTCCTATTGTTTTAGGATCCGCCACGCCTGCGCTCGAAACGCTGCACAACGTGCGCCAGCGTAAATACCACATGCTGCGCCTGACGCGCCGGGCGGGGAATGCCCGTCCGGCCATTCAGCACGTGCTGGATCTGAAAGGTCAGCAGGTTCAGGCGGGGCTAGCGCCTGCGCTGATTACCCGCATGCGCCAGCATTTGCAGGCGGGGAATCAGGTCATTCTGTTCCTCAACCGTCGTGGATTTGCCCCCGCCCTGCTGTGCCACGACTGCGGCTGGATTGCCGAGTGCCCGCGCTGTGATCACTACTACACCTTCCATCAGGCCCAGCGGCATTTGCGCTGCCACCACTGCGACAGCCAGCGCCCGGTGCCGCGCCAGTGCCCGTCATGTGGTTCAACGCATATTGTGCCGGTCGGTCTGGGGACGGAACAGCTGGAACAGGCGCTTGGGCCCTTCTTCCCGGACGTGCCGATTTCGCGTATCGACCGTGACACCACCAGCCGCAAAGGCGCGCTGGAACAACAGCTGGCGGAAGTGCATCGCGGCGGCGCGCGCATCCTGATTGGCACCCAGATGCTGGCCAAGGGCCACCACTTCCCGGACGTGACGCTGGTCGCCCTGCTGGACGTGGACGGCGCGCTGTTCTCGGCAGATTTCCGCTCCGCCGAGCGCTTCGCACAGCTTTACACCCAGGTAGCCGGACGCGCAGGACGCGCCGGTAAACAGGGCGAAGTAGTGCTGCAAACACACCACCCGGAGCACCCGCTGCTGCAAACCCTGCTGCACAAAGGCTATGACGCCTTTGCCGAGCAGGCGCTGGCCGAACGCCAGACCATGCAACTGCCGCCGTGGACCAGCCACGTCATCATCCGCGCGGAAGATCATAACAACCAGCAGGCGCCACTTTTCCTGCAACAGTTGAGAAACCTCCTGCAGGCCAGCCCGCTGGTGGATAACCAGCTGTGGATTTTGGGCCCGGTGCCTGCCCTCGCGCCAAAACGCGGCGGTCGTTTCCGCTGGCAGATCTTGCTCCAGCACCCCTCGCGTATTCGTCTTCAGCATATCGTCAGCGGCGCGCTGGTGCTGATAAACACCTTGCCCGAAGCGCGAAAAGTGAAGTGGGTTCTGGACGTCGACCCCATCGAAGGCTGAAGCTGGATCGAAAAATTTAACGCTCCTCACACTTTTTATGAAAATTCTGTAACCGATTCCATTAACTATCTGTAAAAATGGTGATGTCAGAAGTTCGGTGTTCAGGCGAGGAGAAGACGTTGAAGTCCAGGAAAGAGGTTGCGACTGCGACCATGAAAGACGTTGCCCAGAAAGCACAGGTCTCTACGGCAACAGTATCCCGCGCATTAATGAACCCGGATAAAGTCTCCCAGGCGACCCGTAACCGGGTGGAGCAGGCTGCGCTTGAAGTGGGCTATTTTCCGCAGGCAATGGGGCGTAACGTCAAACGCAACGAGTCGCGCACCATCCTGGTGATTGTGCCGGACATCTGTGACCCTTTCTTTAGCGAGATTATCCGCGGTATTGAAGTCACCGCGGCGGAACAGGGGTATCTGGTGCTGATTGGCGACTGCGCCCACCAGAACCAGCAGGAAAAAACCTTCATCGACCTCATCATCACCAAGCAGATTGACGGCATGCTGCTGCTTGGCTCTCGCCTGCCGTTTGATGCCAGCATCGAAGAGCAGCGTAATTTACCGCCGATGGTCATGGCCAACGAGTTTGCGCCAGAGCTGGAGCTGCCGACGGTCCATATCGATAACCTTACCGCCGCGTTCAACGCCGTAAACTATCTCCAGGAGCTGGGGCATAAGCGTATTGGCTGTATCGCCGGGCCGGAAGAGATGCCGCTGTGTCACTACCGTTTGCAGGGCTACGTTCAGGCGCTGCGCCGGACCGGCGTCACCGTCGATCCGCACTACATTGCGCGCGGTGATTTTACCTTCGCTGCGGGTGGACAGGCGCTGGAGAAACTTCTGGACCTGCCTGAGCCGCCAACCGCCGTATTTTGTCACAGCGACGTGATGGCGCTGGGCGCATTATCGTATGCCAAACGCCGCGGTCTTCGCATACCGAAAGATTTATCCATCATCGGATTCGATAATATTTCGCTTTCGGAATTTTGCGATCCGCCGCTCTCAACGGTCGCTCAGCCGCGCTACCAAATCGGCCGCGAAGCGATGCTGCTTCTGCTGGATCAGCTTCACGGTCAAACAGTTAGCAGCGGCTCACGGTTGCTGGACTGCGAATTGATCGTCCGCGGCACGACCCAGGCATTGACTTAAAGTAAACGTCTTTCGGATACCCTTATCTGGTCAAAGCCCCGCCGCTTAAGTAACATGGCGGACTGACGAACGAATAAATACAGCGAAACGATAGTGGCACAACGAGATTATGTACGTCGCGGCCAGCCGGCACCTTCGCGACGCAAAAAGAGTAGCTCAAGAAAAAAGCAACGTAACCTGCCTGCTGTCTCGCCAGCAATGGTCGCTATTGCTGCGGCTGTAGTCGTCGCCTTTATTGGTGGCCTGTACTTTATCACGCACCATAAAAAAGAAGAGTCCGAGGCGCTTCAGGCCAGTAAAGTCGCCGGAAATGGCCTCCCTCCGAAGCCTGAAGAGCGCTGGCGCTATATCAAAGAGCTGGAGAGCCGTCAGCCTGGGGTGCGTGCGCCAACCGAACCTTCTGCGGGTGGTGAAGTGCAGAATGCGAATCAGCTGACGGATGAACAGCGTCAGCTGCTGGCACAAATGCAGGCCGATATGCGCCAGCAGCCTACGCAGCTGAACGAAGTGCCGTGGAATGAGCAGACGCCGGAACAGCGTCAGCAAACGCTGCAGCGTCGCCAGGCACAACAGCAGATTCAGCAGCAACAGCAGTGGGCGCAAACTCAGCCGGTACAGCAGCCTAAGGCACAGCCGCGGGTCACGGAACAGCCGTATCAGCAGCCGACGCGTACGGTGCAGTCTCAGCCTGTCCAGCAGCAGCCTAAAACGCAGCCGCAGAAGCAGGCGGCTCAGCCGTATCAGGATCTGCTCCAGACGCCAGCGCATACCACCGCCCAGCAGCCGAAAACGCAGCAGGCCGCGCCGGTAACGAAAGAGACCGAAGCGCCGAAGCAGACGGCGGAGAAAAAAGACGAACGTCGCTGGATGGTACAGTGCGGTTCGTTCAAAGGTGCGGAGCAGGCGGAAACGGTGCGCGCGCAGCTGGCCTTTGAAGGGTTTGATTCGCGTATTACCACCAATAACGGCTGGAATCGCGTAGTGATTGGTCCGGTCAAAGGCAAAGAAAATGCCGATGGCACCCTTTCTCGTTTGAAAATCGCCGGTCACACAAACTGCATTCGACTCGCCTCCGGGGGTTGAAACCCCCAAATTCCCCCCCATCTATCATTTAATTCAGCCCTGAGCACAGGCTCAGGGCTTCTGTTTCCCGATTCTGTAACCAGGGGGTCTGCTCGTGACAACAATAGTAAGTGTACGCCGTAACGGCCATGTGGTAATCGCCGGTGATGGCCAGGCCACGCTGGGTAATACCGTCATGAAAGGCAACGTGAAGAAAGTGCGTCGTCTCTACAACGACAAAGTGATCGCCGGCTTTGCAGGCGGCACGGCGGATGCTTTCACGCTGTTTGAACTGTTTGAACGTAAACTGGAAATGCACCAGGGTCATCTGGTGAAAGCCGCCGTTGAGCTGGCGAAAGACTGGCGTACCGACCGCATGCTGCGCAAGCTCGAAGCGCTGCTGGCGGTCGCCGATGAGACCGCATCGCTTATCATCACCGGTAACGGTGACGTGATTCAGCCGGAAAATGACCTGATTGCCATCGGCTCTGGCGGCCCTTATGCCCAGGCTGCTGCCCGCGCGCTGTTGGAAAATACCGACATGAACGCGCGTGATATCGCGGTGAAGGCGTTGGATATTGCAGGTGATATCTGCATCTATACCAACCACAACCACACCATCGAAGAATTGACCTCCAAAGCGTAAGGATCTCCCATGTCTGAAATGACCCCACGCGAAATTGTCAGCGAACTGAACAAACACATTATCGGCCAGGATAACGCCAAGCGCTCCGTGGCTATCGCCCTGCGTAACCGCTGGCGTCGTATGCAGCTTGACGAAGAGCTGCGTCACGAAGTTACGCCGAAAAACATTCTGATGATCGGCCCGACCGGCGTCGGTAAAACCGAAATCGCCCGTCGTCTGGCGAAGCTGGCTAACGCGCCGTTCATCAAAGTTGAAGCCACCAAGTTCACCGAAGTGGGCTATGTGGGTAAAGAAGTGGACTCCATCATCCGCGATCTGACCGACTCGGCGATCAAAATGGTGCGCGTCCAGGCGATTGAGAAAAACCGCTATCGCGCGGAAGAGATGGCCGAAGAGCGCATTCTCGACGTGCTGATCCCGCCGGCAAAAAACAACTGGGGTCAGGCTGAACAGCAGGCGGAACCGTCTGCTGCACGTCAGGCGTTCCGCAAAAAACTGCGTGAAGGCCAGCTGGATGACAAAGAGATTGAGATCGATCTCGCTGCCGCGCCAATGGGTGTGGAAATCATGGCGCCTCCGGGCATGGAAGAGATGACCAGCCAGCTGCAGTCCATGTTCCAGAACCTGGGCGGTCAGAAGCAAAAAGCGCGTAAGCTGAAAATCAAAGACGCGATGAAGCTGCTGATTGAAGAAGAAGCGGCGAAGCTGGTGAACCCGGAAGAGCTGAAGCAGGACGCTATCGACGCGGTTGAGCAGCACGGTATCGTGTTTATCGACGAAATCGACAAAATTTGTAAGCGCGGCGGCAACAGCTCCGGCCCGGACGTGTCCCGCGAAGGCGTTCAGCGCGACCTGCTGCCGCTGGTTGAAGGCTGCACCGTCTCCACCAAGCACGGCATGGTGAAAACGGACCACATCCTGTTTATCGCATCAGGTGCCTTCCAGGTTGCCAGCCCGTCGGATCTGATCCCGGAACTGCAGGGCCGTCTGCCTATCCGCGTTGAGCTGCAGGCGCTGACCACCGAAGATTTCGAGCGTATCCTGACCGAGCCAAACGCCTCTGCCACCGTACAGTACAAAGCGCTGATGGCGACCGAAGGCGTGAACCTCGAGTTCACCGAAGACGGTATCAAACGTATTGCCCAGGCTGCATGGCAGGTGAACGAAACCACCGAAAACATCGGTGCGCGTCGTCTGCATACCGTGCTGGAACGCCTGGTGGAAGATATCTCTTACGACGCGAGCGACCTGAACGGTCAAACCGTTACCATTGACGCAGAATATGTGAGTAAACATCTGGATGCGTTAGTGGCAGATGAAGATCTGAGCCGTTTTATCCTATAATCGCGGTTACTGGATTCTCATCACGTTTAATGGGGGCTAATGCCCCCATTTTTATTGGCTAAATACTTATGACTGACATCAGCCGTACGCAGGCGTGGCTCGAAAGTCTGCGCCCTAAAACACTTCCTCTGGCCTTCGCCGCGATTATCGTCGGTACGGCGCTTGCCTGGTGGCAGGGTTATTTCGATCCGCTGGTCGCCGCGCTGGCATTGATTACCGCCGGCCTGCTGCAAATTCTCTCCAACCTCGCCAACGACTACGGCGACGCGGTGAAAGGCAGCGACAAACCTGACCGTATCGGGCCGCTGCGTGGAATGCAAAAAGGGGTGATTACCCAGGCGCAGATGAAGCGCGCGTTAATCATCACCGTGGTGCTGATCTGTTTATCGGGTCTGGCGCTGGTGACGGTGGCATCTAAGACTCCCAGCGATTTCATTGGTTTTCTGGTGCTAGGCTTATTGGCCATTATCGCGGCCATCACCTACACCGTCGGCACGCGACCTTACGGTTATATTGGGCTCGGTGATATCTCCGTACTGGTGTTCTTCGGCTGGCTGAGCGTCATGGGAAGCTGGTACTTACAGGCGCATACGGTAATCCCTGCCCTGTTCCTGCCTGCGACCGCCTGCGGTCTGCTGGCGACAGCGGTGCTCAACATCAACAACCTGCGCGACATCGACAGCGATCGCGAGAACGGTAAAAACACCCTGGCGGTCCGTCTGGGGCCAGTGAATGCGCGTCGCTACCATGCCTGCCTGCTGATGGGGGCCCTGGTCTGCCTGGCGTTGTTTAACCTGATTTCCCTGCACAGTCTGTGGGGCTGGCTGTTTGTGCTTGCCGCGCCGCTGCTGATTAAGCAGGCCCGTTTTGTGATGCGTGAACGTAGCCCGGCCGCCATGCCGCCGATGCTGGAGCGCACGGTAAAAGGCGCGCTGCTGACTAACCTGTTGTTCGTCATCGGGATTGTCTTAAGCCAGACGCTCAGTTAGCTGACAAATATCAATTAACAATTGATGATTTTGCCAACAACGCATTTCGCACGATATACTGAACACATTCGCAGCAACTGAGCGTTAAACCTATGAAATACGATACCTCCGAGCTTTGTGACATCTACCAGGAAGATGTCAACGTCGTTGAACCGCTGTTCTCCAACTTTGGTGGGCGGTCGTCGTTTGGCGGACAGATCGTCACGGTGAAATGTTTCGAGGATAACGGGTTGTTGTACGATCTGCTCGAACAGAACGGCCGCGGCCGCGTACTGGTGGTCGATGGCGGCGGTTCCGTGCGGCGCGCATTGATTGATGCTGAGCTGGCCGGTATTGCCGTGCAGAACGAGTGGGAAGGCCTTGTGGTGTACGGTTCCGTGCGTCAGGTGGACGATCTGGAAGACCTGGATATCGGGATTCAGGCCATCGCGGCCATACCGGTAGGGGCAGCGGGTGACGGTATCGGCGAAAGCGACGTGCGCGTTAACTTCGGCGGCGTGACCTTCTTCTCCGGCGACCATCTTTATGCCGATAATACCGGCATTATCCTTTCCGAAGATCCGCTGGATATTGAGTAATAAAACCGTAAGCGTGGACCATAAAAAAACCGCCAACAGCAATGTGGCGGTTTTTTTGTCCCTCGGGATTCGCGGTCCGTTGGGAGGATTTACAGCTCCACACCAGGGACTTTTATCATACCTCTCAATAAATGGCAGGCAATCCCTTAAACCCTTTATAAAATCCTAATTTTATTTGCACATCTTAACGGCGAGGCTGATGTTAACTATGATGCTGCGTCCCTTTCCGCCATCTCGCACATGGGCATCGGTCCAGGGAAAGGTGTATTCACAACCGTAAAACAGCCCACACCAGGGCTTGTGTCCACCGACTTATCACCGGTGGTGAACGGTGGAGCGGTTAGCAGCAGGGACCGCATAATGAAACGCTATTTATGTATCGCGTTCATTGTCGCCAGCGTACTCGTTGTAAAGAGTGATGAACCGAATGTGTTCGTTGCTTTTGCTATGACAGCGCAGGACAAGTAGCGTTAAGGCCGCCTCTGGCGGCCTTTTTTATAACTGGCAAAAAAAAGCCGGGTAGCGGCATCGCCTTACCCGGCCTGTTCAGTTCATCCCAATGGGAATCAGACTTCTTCCATACGTCCCAGCAGCGCCTGCAGGCGATCCTGCCAGCCGTTCTGCTGTTCGCGCAGCTGGTTGTTTTCGCGCTCCAGTTCTTCGCGGCCGTGCTGCGCGTTCTGTACTTCCTGCGCCAGGCTGTTGTTCTTCTCTTTCAGCTCTTCAATTTCCATCTGCAGCAGGGTGATGGTGTCAATCGCCTGCTGTACTTTCGATTCCAGTTTCTCAAACACTTCTAAAGACATGATGCTACCTCTCCTGAATTGCAAGGCGACGCTTTAACATAAACGCGCACGACATATACCGTCGATTGTATGGAGCGCGGCGCTCTGTGTCCAGCGACACACCGCGCAGATCGCGGTTTGCAACACTTTTAGGTCTGGTCCTGGTGCGTTCGCGTCATATCCCCCTAAATTGTTAACTCATTCGTTAATGAAATGATTCAGCTCTCATTCCTGTACCGATCCTGTACTGCTGTAAAAATGTGCTTTATGGCGCGAAAACGCTCATTTTATTGACACAGACCACACATTTTGATTTCGATATTTCTCGTTTTTGCTCGTTAACGATAAATTAACACTATGTCTACAGGGCATCGTGGCTGTCACGGGCGGCCATGCTAACAATAAACATCAATTTCTTCAGGATTCCGATTATGAGTCAGACATCAACCTTAAAAGGCCAGTGCATTGCCGAGTTCCTTGGTACCGGGTTGTTGATATTCTTCGGAGTGGGCTGTGTCGCTGCACTGAAAGTGGCGGGTGCCAGTTTTGGTCAGTGGGAAATCAGTATCATCTGGGGTCTGGGCGTGGCGATGGCCATCTACCTGACTGCAGGGGTTTCTGGTGCACATCTTAACCCGGCGGTGACTATCGCACTGTGGCTGTTCGCGTGCTTCGACGGACGCAAAGTTGTTCCTTTCATTCTTTCTCAGTTTGCCGGCGCGTTTTGCGCAGCGGCGTTAGTTTACGGGCTTTATTACAATCTTTTCATCGACTTCGAACAGACGCATCATATGGTGCGCGGCAGCGTCGAAAGTCTGGATCTGGCAGGCATCTTCTCAACCTATCCAAACCCGCATATCAATTTTGTGCAGGCGTTCGCAGTTGAAATGGTGATTACCGCTATTCTGATGGGCGTTATCCTGGCGCTGACCGACGACGGAAACGGCATTCCGCGCGGCCCGCTGGCCCCTCTGCTGATTGGCCTGCTGATTGCGGTGATTGGCGCTTCCATGGGCCCGCTGACCGGCTTCGCGATGAACCCGGCACGTGATATCGGACCTAAAGCGTTCGCCTTTATCGCAGGCTGGGGCGACGTCGCCTTCACCGGCGGCAAAGACATTCCTTACTTCCTGGTACCGCTGTTTGCGCCAGTTGTCGGGGCTGCGCTGGGTGCGTTCAGCTACCGCAAATTAATTGGTCGCCATTTACCGTGCGACACCTGTGTGGAAGAGGAGAAGGAAACGACTTCTACCGCACAACAAAAAGCTTCGCTGTAATCTGACTACGGGACACATACCATGACCGAAAAAAAATATATCGTTGCGCTCGACCAGGGCACTACCAGCTCCCGCGCTGTCGTAATGGATCATGACGCGAACATCGTCAGCGTGTCACAGCGCGAATTTGAGCAAATTTACCCTCGTCCAGGCTGGGTAGAACACGACCCAATGGAGATCTGGGCGTCACAAAGCTCCACGCTGGTCGAAGTGCTGGCGAAAGCCGATATCAGTTCCGACGAGATTGCCGCGATTGGTATCACTAACCAGCGTGAAACGACGATTGTCTGGGAACGTGAAACCGGTAAGCCTATTTACAACGCCATCGTCTGGCAGTGCCGCCGTACCTCTGAGATTTGCGAACAGCTGAAGCGCGACGGCATGGAAGAGTACGTGCGCAGCGCCACCGGCCTGGTGGTTGACCCGTATTTCTCCGGCACCAAAGTGAAATGGATCCTCGACCATGTGGAAGGTTCACGTGAGCGTGCAAAGCGCGGCGAGCTGCTGTTCGGTACCGTTGACACCTGGCTTATCTGGAAGATGACCCAGGGACGCGTTCACGTCACCGACTACACCAACGCCTCGCGTACCATGCTGTTCAACATCAACACCCTGGAGTGGGATGACAAGATGCTGGACGCGCTGGATATCCCACGCGCGATGCTGCCTGAAGTGCGCAAATCTTCTGAGGTATATGGCCAGACCAACATCGGCGGTAAAGGCGGCACCCGTATTCCTATCGCCGGTATCGCCGGTGACCAGCAGGCGGCGCTGTTCGGCCAGCTGTGCGTCAAGGAAGGGATGGCGAAGAACACCTACGGCACCGGCTGCTTTATGCTGATGAACACCGGCGAGAAAGCGGTGAAATCAGAAAACGGCCTGCTGACCACCATTGCCTGCGGCCCGCGCGGCGAAGTGAACTATGCCCTGGAAGGTGCGGTGTTCATGGCCGGCGCGTCTATCCAGTGGCTGCGTGACGAGATGAAGCTGATCAGCGATGCGTTCGACTCCGAGTACTTCGCGACCAAAGTGAAAGACACCAACGGCGTGTACGTGGTGCCTGCGTTCACCGGTCTGGGCGCACCGTACTGGGACCCGTATGCACGCGGCGCGATTTTCGGTCTGACGCGTGGCGTGAATTCTAACCACATTATTCGCGCCACCCTGGAATCCATCGCCTACCAGACGCGCGACGTGCTGGAAGCGATGCAGGCGGACTCTGGCATTCGTCTGCACGCCCTGCGCGTGGACGGCGGTGCGGTCGCGAATAACTTCCTGATGCAGTTCCAGTCCGACATTCTGGGCACCCGCGTTGAGCGTCCTGAAGTGCGTGAAGTGACGGCGCTGGGCGCGGCGTACCTTGCCGGTCTGGCGGTAGGCTTCTGGCAGAACCTGGACGAGCTGCAGGAAAAAGCGGTGATCGAACGCGAATTCCGTCCGGGCATCGAAACCACCGAGCGTAACTTCCGCTACAGCGGCTGGAAGAAAGCGGTGAAACGCGCCCTGGCGTGGGAAGAGCACGACGAGTAAGACAAACTTACCCCTCTCCCCTTTGGGGAGAGGGGACTTAAAACCCCCCTCCCCACTCTGTGATAAACTTCGTGCAATTCCTTTTGATTGCACGAGTACCTCATGAAACGTGAACTTGCTATCGAGTTTTCCCGCGTCACCGAAGCGGCCGCCCTTGCAGGCTATAAATGGCTGGGTCGTGGTGACAAAAATACCGCCGACGGCGCAGCCGTCCATGCCATGCGCATTGTGCTTAACCAGGTCAACATCGACGGCACTATCGTGATCGGCGAAGGCGAGATCGACGAAGCGCCAATGCTCTATATCGGTGAAAAAGTCGGTACCGGCAAAGGTGATGCTGTGGATATCGCCGTCGACCCGATCGAAGGTACGCGCATGACGGCAATGGGTCAGGCCAACGCCCTGGCGGTGCTGGCCGTAGGCGATAAGGGCTGCTTCCTTAACGCGCCGGATATGTACATGGAAAAGCTGATTGTCGGTCCTGGCGCAAAAGGCGCAATCGACCTCAGCCTGCCGCTGGAAGAGAATCTGCGTAACGTCGCCAGCGCGCTAAACAAACCGCTGAGCGAACTCACCGTCACCATTCTGGCCAAACCGCGCCACGACGCCACCATCGCGCAGATGCAAAAGCTCGGCGTGCGCGTGTTTGCCATTCCGGACGGTGACGTTGCCGCCTCGATCCTGACCTGCATGCCGGACAGCGAAGTGGACGTGCTGTACGGCATCGGCGGCGCACCGGAAGGCGTAGTCTCTGCGGCAGTGATCCGCGCGCTGGACGGCGATATGCAGGCTCGTCTGCTGCCCCGCCACGAGGTGAAAGGCGACAGCGAAGAGAACCGCCGTATCGGGGAAAACGAGCTGGCACGCTGCGAAGCGATGGGCATTGAGGCCAACAAAGTGCTGGCGCTACATGATATGGCCCGTAGCGATAACGTGGTCTTCTCGGCGACAGGTATCACCAAAGGCGATCTACTGGACGGCATCACCCGCAAGGGCAATATGGCGACCACCGAAACGCTGCTGATCCGCGGCAAATCGCGCACCATTCGCCGCATCCAGTCTATCCACTATCTCGACCGCAAAGACCCGGACGTACAGACGCACATTCTGTAAAACCGTTTGATCGATAGAGCTTTCCGGCCCAAATGGGCTGGAAATCTCCCCGTTAAGTACGGAAGATAGAACAGAGAAACAGCACAGGAGAAGATCATGGCGGACTGGGTAACAGGTAAAGTCACAAAGGTACAGTTCTGGACCGATGCGCTATTTAGTCTCACCGTGCATGCTCCTGTACACCCGTTTAAAGCCGGGCAATTTGCGAAGCTGGGGCTGGATGTCGACGGCGAGCGCGTGCAGCGCGCCTACTCTTACGTTAACGCGCCTGATAGCCCGGATCTCGAGTTCTATCTGGTCACCGTTCCTGACGGTAAACTCAGCCCGCGCCTTGCCGCCCTTAAGCCCGGCGACGAAGTGCAGATCGTGAGTGAAGCAGCAGGCTTCTTTGTGCTCGAAGAGATCCCGGATTGTGACACGCTCTGGATGCTGGCAACCGGCACGGCCATCGGTCCTTATCTCTCTATTTTGCAGTACGGCAAAGACCTCGAGCGCTTTAAAAACATCGTGCTGGTGCACGCCGCGCGCTACGCTGCAGATCTGAGCTACCTGCCGCAAATGCAGGCGCTGGAACAACAGTACGGCGGAAAGTTAAAGATTCAGACGGTGGTCAGCCGTGAAACCGTAGCAGGAACGCTGACCGGCCGCGTGCCGGCGCTTATTGAGAGTGGTGCCCTGGAAGAGGCGGTGGGTTTGCCGCTGAACGCTGAAACCAGCCACGTCATGCTGTGTGGCAACCCGCAGATGGTACGGGACACGCAGCAGCTTCTGAAGGATACCCGGCAGATGACGAAACATCTTCGCCGCCGGCCAGGCCATATGACCGCCGAACACTACTGGTGATCAGCGGTATTTCACCTCAACGGTGTCTTTACCGTATTTGTTTTCGCTCTGGGTGCCAATAAACGCGCCCAGATCGACAATCATCATCACGAAGATGACCGACGGCAGCAGCCTGCCCACAACCCACGGCAGGATGGACGGCAGCATCGCCCAGTTTCCCGCCACCAGCATCCACGCCAGAATAATCAGAAATGC
Source organism: Enterobacter sp. BNK-22 (assembly GCF_048684805.1). NCBI lineage: Bacteria > Pseudomonadati > Pseudomonadota > Gammaproteobacteria > Enterobacterales > Enterobacteriaceae > Enterobacter > Enterobacter sp. BNK-22. The sequence goes on along the minus strand of NZ_JBLQTT010000001.1, from coordinate 3,659,175 downwards.
CCACGCGCCGGAACGACCGCGATCGTGCAGGCGTTTCACGACGACAGCCGCCGTTGGCCAGAGCAGGCAGACCAGCGCGAAGGCCGCCGTTTGCGTGCTTAGCCATGCGTTATAGGCAGCGAAAAACAGAAGCAGCATGGCGACAACCCACGTCACCATCCAGATCCAGAAATCACGGCGTCCAATACGCCCTTTGAATGAAAACAGCCACTGCTGTATGGTCATGTAAGGTTCCTTATTATCATATCGCGCGCATTTTACCCTGGAGTTGTGACCTTTTGACAAGCCGACCAGATATCGTTTTAATCATGAGCACTTACGGCCAGGGGCAATGTTGATGAAAAGTTCGACACATTCTCTTTTCCTGTGTTTAGCGCTGCTCAGCGCGGGCTTTACCCTGCACGCCGCCGAAACCACAGCCCCGACCACCGCACCGTATCTGCTGGCGGGCGCACCGTCGTTCGATCAGTCCATCAGCCAGTTTCGTGAAGCCTTCAATCAGGCCAACCCCACGCTGCCGCTGGATGAGTTTCGTGCCATTGATGGCCCCCGCGACACGCCTACCCTGACCCGTGCGGCAAGCAAGATTAACGAGAATTTGTATGCCTCCACGGCGCTGGAGCGCGGGACGTTAAAAATCAAAAGCATGCAAATCACCTGGCTGCCAATACAGGGGCCAGAGCAGAAAGCCGCGAAGGCAAAAGCGCTGGAGTATATGAGCGCGGTCTTGCAGGCGTTTACCCCTGCGCTGACGAAAAAGCAAAGCCAGCAAAAGCTGCAAAAACTCCTCACCGCCGGTAAAAACAAGCGTTACTACGCCGATACCGAAGGCGCAATCCGCTATGTTGTAGCGGACAACGGCGAAAAAGGACTGACCTTCGCTGTTGAACCGATTAAGCTGGCACTATCTGACACCCTTGGCGGGGCGAATTAATGACAAAAAGCAAAGCCTTTCGAGGGAAAATCTCTATACTGATTCACAGACCATGCTGCCCGACAGGGTGGCCATATTCCTTAATTCGCTTATTGAGCGTGGAGAATTGAAATGCGACATCCTTTAGTGATGGGTAACTGGAAACTGAACGGCAGCCGCCACATGGTAAACGAACTGGTTGCGAACCTGCGTAAAGAGCTGGCTGGCGTGACCGGCTGCGCGGTTGCTATCGCTCCGCCGGATATGTATCTGGATCTGGCTAAACGTGCCGCTGACGGCAGCCACATCATTCTGGGCGCGCAGAACGTTGACGTTAACCTGTCTGGCGCGTTCACCGGTGAAACCTCCGCTGAAATGCTGAAAGATATCGGCGCGAAATACATCATCATCGGCCACTCCGAGCGTCGCACCTATCACAAAGAATCCGACGAGTTCATCGCGAAGAAATTCGCCGTGCTGAAAGAGCAGGGTCTGATCCCGGTTCTGTGCATCGGTGAAACCGAAGCAGAAAACGAAGCGGGCAAAACTGAAGAAGTGTGCGCACGTCAGATCGACGCAGTGCTGAAAACCCAGGGCGCGGCAGCGTTCGAAGGCGCGGTAATCGCTTACGAGCCAGTCTGGGCGATCGGTACCGGCAAATCAGCAACCCCTGCGCAGGCTCAGGCGGTTCACAAATTCATCCGTGACCACATTGCGAAAGCTGACGCCAAAGTGGCTGAGCAAGTGATCATCCAGTACGGCGGTTCCGTTAACGCATCTAACGCTGCTGAGCTGTTCACCCAGCCAGACATCGATGGCGCGCTGGTTGGCGGTGCATCCCTGAAAGCGGACGCTTTCGCGGTGATCGTTAAAGCGGCAGAAGCGGCTAAACAGGCGTAATTGCCTTTGTGGCGGGTGGCGCTTGCGCTAACCCGTCCTACAGTTCTGTAGGCCCGGTAAGCGTCAGCGCCACCGGGCTTTTTTACAGCCGTCCCAGCAGGCTAAACCACAGATAATCCAGCGGCAGCAGCACCAGATACGTCGCTATCGCCAGCGCCAGACAGAGCACCATCCCCGCCCTGGCAGGCACCTTTCCTAGCCCCATCGCCACCACGATCGGCGACGCCTGATACGGCAGCAGCGGCGTGGAATAGCCGAGCACCTGAATCATGATCACCGACAGCAGCGGGAAGCCGGTCGCATCCGAGAAGCTTTGCGCCAGGGTGGTATACAGCGCCGGAACGCCGTTGGCGGTCATAATGAAGTTGAGTGCGGTGGTAATACCGGTCAACGCCAGGAAACTGGTGAACGGCCGGTTTGCATCCAGCGGCATAATGCGGAGCAACGCCTCGCCCACCGCCGTTCCGATGCCGGTTTGGGTCACGACGATCGCCAGCCCAAGAATGCCCGCGACGTAAATGCAGGTACGCATATTCACCCCCGCAGAAAACTCCTCCCCGTTGATAAAACCGATGCGGGGCAGCATAACGATGACCGATGCCGCCAGCCCGGTCCAGGCGGGCCCCACGCCGTGCCAGCTCTCTGTCACCCACATCCCCAGCACCACCGCCAGCAGCCAGGCAAGACGCTTTTCGTCCCGCCCCATAGGCTCAGACGGCGCCTGTTCCTTCGGCGGTTTTGGGCTGCCGGGAAAAAGCCAGCAGATCAGGCCAATCAGAATCAGGCCTTTGAGAACGCCCAGCACCGGCGTGTGCAGCAGCAGATACGGGACATAGTTCAGATGGATGCCGTACGAGCCTTCCGCCGCACCGCTCATCACCAGGTTAGGCACGTTAGCGGGCAGAATCGTTGCCGAAAGCTGGAACGTCCCAAACCCTACCGCCAGCGCCAGACCAAACCAGGCGCGGGAGCCGTCGGCGATACCGGCGCGTTTCGCCATTGCGGCGACAATCGGCATCAGCAGCGCAATACGTCCCATATTCGACGGCATCACAAACGCCAGCGCATAGCTCAGCAGCACCACGCTCGCTACCATTAATACCCAGGAGTCGGTGAGCTTTGCCGACAGCGCCCGGGCGGCCCGGTCTGCCAGACCGGTTTTACGGATCGCCACGCCGAGCACGAATCCGCTGAAGACCAGCCAGAAGGCCGAGGAAGCAAAACCGCCGAAAATCACCTCCGGCGGGGCGATCTTCGCGGTCATTGCCGCCGTAAAGAACAGCAGCGCGGTGATAAATTCCGGCAACAGCGACGTCGCCCATAGCACGATAGTGACGCCAACGATCAGTGAGGGTACCAGCAGAGGATACGTTGACCAGAGCGACATACCTGTCTCCTGTAGAATTTTTCAGCAAGTCTACGGCGACAGGCAGGGCGAGTAAACGCTATTTATGGTGGGGTCAATTTAGAATAGCGCATTGATGATCCTGCAGTTCCTCAGCTGACGCGCGGTTAAGCATCAGCAAGTTACGTTCGGTTGCCAGCAACACAAACGAACCATCCGACTGCTGCGCCATCGCCAGGGCAAAGCGCCCCATATGGGCGCGCGCTTCCGGAAGCTCTTCAGCCAGCATTATGAACGGACTGCGCTGCACCAGCTCATTCTCCGTCACCCGACGAGCAAGATACTCATGCCCTTCCAGCCCGCCGGGAAGCGGCAGCCACTGGGTGCTGATTTCTCCCTGCGCGGCGTTGAGTTTCTCGCGCACGTCCGGGCGCAGACAGGAGATATGAATGTGAAAATGGTTCTGCGTGCGCCCTGTCGGCGAGTTAATCGTTAGCGAAATGGCGCTGTCAGGCACCTCGGATCCGCGCTTCAGGGTCATAAAGCTGCGCGACTGCCAGGCCAGCCAGAAAAAGTTCGGCGTGTGCGCTTCGGTCAATAGCGGGCTCTCGGTGCCGTTGATGCGATATGTCGGCATCAGCAGATATTGCAGCGGCCCGTTGCGGTCTTTAAAGACCACATAGCCTGCATCCGTTTTCACCTGCGCACACGGTGCCGGGTTACGATTCTGGATCTGATTCGGCACGCACTGGTCGAGAACGATATGTCGCAACGCATTCGGATTACCCGCTTTCATCCAGTACACGCCGCCAGCGACAAGGGCGATGACAATGAGGATCAATAAGATAATTTTTTTCACAACGCGTTCCCTGTTTTCAATAGAGGCAAAAGAGTAACGCAAAATGATGACCAAATAAAAAACCCGGCGGATTTCTCACGCCGGGTCACCGTGTCATTGGCTAATGGTTAGCGCTGGCTGATCTGGTCGAACGTGCCGCCATTAGAGAAGTGCTCTTTCTGCGCTTTCGTCCAGCCACCGAACTCGTCATCAATGGTGAAGAGTTTCAGTTTAGGGAAGACGCTTTCGTATTTCTTCGCCACCGCCGGATCGCGTGGGCGATAGAAGTTTTTCGCCGCAATTTCCTGGCCTTCTGGCGAGTAGAGATACTTCAGGTAGGCTTCTGCCACCGCTTTGGTATCTTTCTTCTCAACCACTTTATCGACAACAGAGACGGTCGGCTCAGCCAGAATAGATTCGCTTGGGGTCACGATCTCGAACTTGTCTTTACCCAGCTCGTTAGTGGCCAGCAGGGCTTCGTTTTCCCATGCGATCAGCACGTCGCCGATCCCGCGCTCGACGAAGGTGTTGGTGGCACCACGCGCGCCGGAGTCCAGCACCTCAACGTTTTTATACAGTGCTTTCACGAATTCCTGCGCTTTGGCCTGGTCGCCATTGTTGTGGTGCAGCGCGTAGCCCCACGCGCCCAGGTAGTTCCAGCGAGCGCCGCCAGAGCTTTTCGGGTTAGGGGTGATGACGGACACGCCTGGCTTAATCAGGTCATTCCAGTCATGGATCTGTTTCGGGTTGCCTTTACGGACCAGGAAAACGATGGTCGAGGTGTATGGCGCGGAGTTATCCGGCAGGCGTTTGATCCAGTTTTTGTCGATACGGCCACGCTCGGCGATCGCGTCAACATCGTAGGCCAGCGCCAGGGTCACCACGTCGGCTTCGATACCGTTGATGACGGAGGTCGCCTGTTTGCCAGAACCGCCGTGAGACTGGCGAACCACGACATTGTCGCCGGTTTCCTGTTTCCAGTGTGCCGCAAACGCTTTGTTGTATTGCTCGTACAGTTCACGCGTCGGGTCGTATGACACGTTCAGTAACTGGATGTCCTTAGCCAGAACGCTGGTCGATGCCAGCAATAATGTTAAACCCACGCCCCATTTATTCATCGCCCAGCTCTCTTGTGTAGTGTTTTGATGAATGCAGCGTGCCAGAAAGCGAATCGAGGATTAAAGAATAAAAAAAGATTGGCTATAACGTAGTGGAATAAAAAAGCGTGCACGCATAAAAAAGCCGGGTGGCGGCTACGCCTTACCCGGCCTACGAGTCGTGCTTTTGTAGGCCCGGTAAGCGCAGCGCCACCGGGCAACAGAGCCAATCAGTACAGTTTTTTCGCGCAGTCCAGCCAGTCACCTTTGAACGGACGCTTCATGTTTTCAATCGCGTCGATGATGTCATGGTGAACCAGTTTTTCGTTCTGAATACCGACGCAGCGGCCGCCGTGGCCCTGCAGCAGCAGTTCGATTGCGTACGCGCCCATACGGGACGCCAGAATACGGTCGTACGGGCCAGGGGAACCGCCACGCTGGATGTGCCCCAGTACGGTGGCACGGGTTTCACGCTTGGTTTCGGTTTCGATGTACTTCGCCAGCTCGTCTACGTCACAGATGTGCTCGGTGATAGCCACGATCGCATGTTTTTTGCCTTTCGCGATGCCGGCTTTGATTTCAGCCACCAGATCTTCACGGCTGAATTCCACTTCCGGAACCACAACAAACTCACAACCACCCGCAATCGCCGCAGCCAGGGTCAGGTCACCGCAGTAACGCCCCATCACTTCAACGATAGAGATACGCTGGTGAGAAGAAGAGGTGTCACGCAGGCGGTCAATCGCTTCCACTACGGTTCCCAGCGCGGTGAAGTAACCGATGGTGTAGTCGGTGCCTTTGATATCGTTGTCGATAGTGCCTGGCAGACCGATGCACGGGAAGCCCATTTCAGTGAGACGTTTTGCACCCATGTACGAGCCGTCGCCACCGATAACCACCAGGGCGTCCAGGCCACGTTTTTTCATGTTCTCGATAGCCACTTCACGAACGTGTTCATCACGGAATTCCGGGAAGCGTGCAGACCCAAGGAAGGTACCGCCACGGTTGATCATGTCAGAGACGCTGTAACGGTCGAGCTGAACCATACGGTCTTCATACAGACCCAGGTAACCATCATAGATACCAAAAACTTCCAGACCTTCCGTCAGCGCCGCGCGAACAACCCCACGAATTGCCGCGTTCATGCCCGGCGCATCACCGCCGCTTGTCAACACACCGATTTTCTTAATCATGACTACCTCTGAACTTAGGAATGCAAAATTGAAATCTGTTGCCGGAAGAAACTTATCGACCAACGAATACTGCAAATAGTATATCAATCCCTTCCAGCTGAATTGATTCAGGTCAGACCAAATGGCGGTAATTTATACACAAAATGCTGGCCTGGCTCACTTTTTTACAACGAATTACGAAAGCCCAACATGTCCGGGTACAACCGAGCAGGGATCCTGGTGAATGATGACGTCTGAACCAGGAAAACGCTGCAAAATCGCCTGCTCAACCTGCTCAGCAATCACGTGAGCCTGAACCAGTGGCAGGTTGTCTTCCATTTCAATATGAATCTGAATAAAGCGGGTCGGCCCTGACTGCCGCGTTCGAAGATCGTGCGCACCGCTGACGCCGGGCCAGGCGGTCACGATAGAAAAAATTTCATTGCGTTCTGAGTCCGGGAGGGCGCGGTCAAGCAGTGATTGCACCGCTTCATACCCCATCCGCAGGGCGCTATATAAAATATAGATACCAATCCCTAACGCAAACAACGCATCGGCCCGATGCCAGCCATACCAGGCCAGACCGAGCGCAATAAGAATAGCCCCATTCATCATAACATCAGATTGATAATGAAGCATATCCGCCCGTACAGCCTGACTTTGCGTTTTGCGAACGACCCAGCGCTGGAACGTTACCAGAACAAGTGTGCATATAAGCGCGACAATCGTCACAACGACGCCGACGCCGGGATCGTTCATCGGTGTCGGCGAGACGAGATGCTGAATGCCGGTGAGAAACAGGAACAGCGCAGAACCGGATATAAACATGCTCTGCGCCAGCGCGGCCAGCGACTCCGCTTTACCGTGCCCAAACGTGTGCTCTTCATCCGCTGGCTGCAGCGAGTAACGCACCACCAGCAGGTTGGTCAGCGAGGCGGCAATATCGACCAGCGAGTCCACCAGCGCCGCCAGAATACTGACCGATCCGGTATACCACCACGCAAAAACCTTAATGACCAGCAAACACGACGCCATGATCGTCGCGGCCATGGCGGCCCGGTTTACCAGTCTTCCATAGGATTGATTCATAAACGCTCCTGTCATGTCATGCCGCTAGTATAACGGAAGCATGTGGAGTCGAAGGATGAATAAACGGTTAACAAATCAGAATGCGGGGCAAAAAAAACCCCCACATCATGTGGGGGAAGACAGGGATGGTGTCTATGGCAAGGAAAACAGGGTTTACTGGTTACTACGGGTACTGCTATTGCTACTGAAAAACGTCGTTTCTGAGCTTCGCTGCATCCGTGCAACCTCACGCAGCTGATCCATACGCTGCTGATGTCTGGTGTTCAAAACCGCTTGCTGCTCGGGCGTTAGCAAGTGGAACATCTGGTTGCGGACCTTCGCCATTTCAACCTGGCGAGCAACCTGTTCCTGTGCCATTTTTTCGGCCTGAGCGCGCACAGCGCTTTCGTCAAAATTTTCTGCGGTGACAAGGCGATGCATTGTCTCCATTTCGCTAACATTAACAGGGGGCTGGTCGTGTCTCGCCCTCTGCATCAGATCTCGCATCTGTTGACGCTGATGTTCGGTTAAACTTATGCCGTCAAACATATGGCTTTGGCTACTGTGCTGCGTTGTGTCCTCTTGTGAGGAACCGTTATCGCTGATGATAGCTACAGCAGCCTGGCTAAACGCACTGAACGCCAGCGTTGAGGCCATGACGGCAGCGGTAACTTTGCGCATCACTTGCTCCCAAAATCTTTCGTGTCGCGATTCAACGAGAGACAGTCTACGATTCAGGCTGCAAACATGCGTCAGGGGGTGTAAAACAACGTAAAGTCATGGATTAGACAGCCTTGATGTCGTAATTTCTGCCTCGGAGGTATTTAAACAATGAATAAAATCCTGTTAGTTGATGATGACCGAGAGCTCACATCCCTTTTAAAGGAGTTGCTCGACATGGAAGGTTTCAACGTCCTGGTTGCCCATGATGGCGAGCAGGCGCTGAGTCTCCTTGACGACAGCATCGATTTACTTTTGCTCGACGTGATGATGCCGAAGAAAAACGGTATTGATACGTTGAAAGAGCTTCGCCAGACACACCAGACTCCCGTTATCATGCTGACCGCTCGCGGCAGCGAACTCGATCGCGTACTCGGCCTTGAGCTGGGCGCGGATGACTATTTACCGAAGCCGTTTAACGACCGCGAACTGGTCGCCCGTATTCGCGCGATCCTGCGTCGTTCCCACTGGAGCGAGCAGCAGCAGAATACCGACAACAGCTCACCTACCCTTGAAGTCGACTCCCTGAGCCTGAACCCGGGCCGTCAGGAAGCGAGCTTTGATGGCCAGACGCTGGAACTGACCGGCACGGAGTTCACCCTGCTGTATCTTCTGGCGCAGCACCTCGGCCAGGTGGTTTCGCGTGAACATTTAAGCCAGGAAGTGCTGGGCAAACGTCTGACCCCGTTTGACCGCGCCATCGACATGCACATCTCTAACCTGCGCCGTAAGCTGCCGGAGCGTAAAGACGGTCACCCATGGTTTAAAACCCTGCGTGGTCGCGGTTATCTGATGGTTTCCGCTTCATGATAGGAAGCTTAACCGCCCGCATCTTCGCCATCTTCTGGCTGACGCTGGCACTGGTTTTAATGCTCGTACTGATGTTGCCAAAACTCGACTCACGCCAGATGACGGAGCTTCTCGACAGCGAGCAACGTCAGGGCGTGATGATCGAGCAGCACGTGGAAGCCGAGCTGGCAAACGATCCGCCAAACGATTTAATGTGGTGGCGCAGGCTATTTCGCGCTATCGACAAGTGGGCGCCGCCCGGACAACGCCTGCTGCTGGTGACCAGCGAAGGCCGCGTGATTGGCGCCGATCGCAATGAAATGCAGATTATCCGCAACTTCATTGGCCAGGCAGATAACGCCGATCACCCCCAGAAGAAAAAATATGGCCGCGTAGAAATGGTGGGGCCGTTCTCCGTCAGAGATGGCGAGGATAACTATCAGCTCTACCTGATTCGCCCCGCGAGCAGCTCCCAGTCCGACTTCATCAACCTGCTGTTTGACCGCCCTCTCCTGCTGCTGATTGTTACTATGCTGGTCAGCTCGCCGCTGCTGTTATGGCTGGCGTGGAGCCTGGCAAAACCGGCCCGTAAGCTGAAAAATGCGGCTGATGAAGTGGCACAGGGTAACCTGCGACAACACCCTGAACTGGAAGCCGGACCGCAGGAGTTCCTTGCCGCCGGGACCAGTTTTAACCAGATGGTGAGCGCTCTCGATCGCATGATGACGGCACAACAGCGTCTGCTGTCGGATATCTCGCACGAACTGCGCACCCCGCTTACGCGCTTACAGCTTGGCACCGCGCTGCTGCGCCGCCGCAGCGGGGAGAGCAAAGAGCTGGAGCGTATCGAAACCGAAGCGCATCGTCTGGACAGCATGATCAACGATCTGCTGGTCATGTCGCGCAATCAGCAGAAAAACGCGCTGGTGAGCGAAACGGTGAAAGCCAATCATCTGTGGCATGAAGTGCTGGATAACGCGGCGTTCGAAGCGGAGCAGATGGGCAAATCCTTCACCGTCAACTTCCCGCCGGGTCCGTGGCCGCTGTACGGTAACCCCAACACGCTGGAAAGCGCGCTGGAGAATATCGTGCGTAACGCCCTGCGCTACTCGCACACGAAGATTGAGGTGGCGTTCTCGGTGGATAAAGACGGGATCACCGTCATTGTCGACGACGACGGTCCAGGCGTCAGCCCGGAAGACCGCGAGCAGATTTTCCGTCCGTTCTACCGCACCGACGAAGCGCGCGACCGGGAATCGGGCGGTACGGGGCTGGGGCTTGCGATTGTGGAAACCGCCATGCAGCAGCACCGCGGCTGGGTGAAAGCCGATGACAGCCCGCTGGGTGGGCTGCGGTTAACGCTGTGGCTACCGTTGTATAAGCGTTCGTAGCTGTTAGTGCCGGGTGGCGGCTTCGCCTTACCCGGCCTACGCTTTACGGAGTTCTATTTACCCCACAACCTCCGCGAATTATCCTCGATCTTGCTGCTTAAACGCCGCTTCTGCATCGTTCTTGTCCAGCTGGTCGATAGCCCCGCTGCCGACAGCAGGCGATGATACTGCTCGTCATCAAACGGCATATGCCAGGCAATGGCGCAGGCGTCGTAAACAGACACTTCACTCAGGCGTGATGCCAGCTCAAGCGGCGCATCCGCTGACACCTGCCCAGCCAGCACTACACGGTACAGCCAGCCGGTTTTACCCGCGCTTTGCATCTGAGCCGACATGTCATGAATACCGAAATGGAAGTTGAGCTTGAAGCACGGCGAGCGCGGCTGCGTCACCTGAATCAGGGCATCGCCCCAGCGGTAGATATCACCTATAAACACGTTCTTTTCGGTGAGCCCTTCGGTGGAGAGATTCTCGCCAAACGCGGGGGCGACGAAGAGGTCCGCCTGCTCGGGGAACTCGGTTTTCCAGTGCTGATAGTGCTCGCGCGGGTAGTGGCACAGTGCGCGCTCGGGCCCACCGTGGATCTTCTTTTCGGCCTGCTCGTCGCCCGCAAGCCCAAGGTCGGTTAACGTCAGCTCACCGTCGACCTGAATTTTGGCGATGGCGCTCGGGCGGCTGCCGTCGTACTCCCTTACCTTGCCTGTAAATACATTCACCGGGTAATGCATCGCTGCCTCCATTACGCAGATACAAAAAAAGCGAGCCATCAGACTCGCTTCTCACAGGCGTCAATGCAACCTTATTTTTTAGCGGCGAAACGCGCTGCTGCTTCGTCCCAGTTCACCACGTCCCAGAACGCTTTGATGTAGTCCGGGCGACGGTTCTGGAATTTCAGGTAGTAAGCGTGTTCCCACACGTCCAGACCCAGGATTGGGAAGCCGGATGCGCCAGAGATCGCTTCACCCATCAGCGGGGAGTCCTGGTTCGCGGTAGAAACCACCGCCAGTTTGTCACCTTTCAGAACCAGCCACGCCCAGCCGGAGCCGAAGCGGGTTGCAGCGGCTTTTTCGAATTCCGCTTTGAAGTTGTCAACAGAACCGAAGTCGCGCTCGATAGCCGCTTTCAGGTCGCCCTGCAGGGTGGTACCGGTCTTCAGGCCTTTCCAGAACAGGCTGTGGTTTGCGTGGCCGCCCGCGTTGTTACGCAGCACGGTTTTCTTGTCCGCTGGCAGCTGGTCCAGCTTGGTGATCAGCTCTTCAACAGGCAGGTTAGCGAACTCTGGCAGGCTTTCCAGCGCGGCGTTCGCGTTGTTCACATAGGTCTGGTGGTGTTTAGTGTGATGGATTTCCATCGTCTGCTTGTCGAAATGCGGTTCCAGTGCGTCGTAGGCATACGGCAGGGATGGCAGTGTATAACTCATAATCCTCTCCATTATTGTCGGGCGGCACAGCTGTTAATGCCGCGTAAGCAGTTGGTTCATTATAGTTAATTAAATGATATTGAAAATGATTATCAATGCCGTAGTTTTTATAAGGTTATTCAGTTTTCGATTAATAGCGGAAATGTGAGTCTGCTCACGCGGTTAACGTGCTGATTGCCATCCAGAACACCTGTGCGGCAACCTTCTGAAGGTTCCCGGACTGCCTAATTTTTACACTCCTCAAGTCGAAGAGAAGCCACTGACGATAAAAACGATGAGGGTGTAAAAATGAATCATGCGATTACGATGGGTATCTTCTGGCATTTGATAGGCGCTGCCAGTGCAGCCTGTTTCTATGCTCCGTTTAAAAAGGTGAGAGGCTGGTCATGGGAAACCATGTGGTCCGTTGGCGGGGTCGTGTCCTGGCTGATTTTGCCCTGGACCATTAGCGCCATGCTGCTGCCCGATTTCTGGGGTTACTTCTCCTCCTTCAGTGCTTCCACCCTGCTGCCGGTGTTCCTGTTCGGCGCGATGTGGGGCGTCGGTAACATCAACTATGGCCTCACCATGCGCTATCTCGGCATGTCGATGGGCATTGGTATCGCGATTGGCATTACGCTGATCGTCGGTACCCTGATGACGCCAGTTCTCAACGGCAACGTCGAGGTGCTTATTAATACTCAGGGTGGGCGGATGACGCTCCTGGGCGTGCTGGTGGCGGTCGTTGGCGTAGGAATCGTGACTCGCGCGGGGCAGCTGAAAGAGCGCAAGATGGGCATTAAAGCCGAAGATTTTAACCTGAAGAAAGGTCTGCTGCTGGCGGTGATGTGCGGCATCTTCTCGGCCGGTATGTCGTTCGCGATGAATGCTGCCAGGCCTATGCATGACGCCGCCGCCGCGCTGGGCGTCGACCCGCTGTACGTTGCGCTGCCAAGCTATGTCGTGATTATGGGTGGCGGCGCGATGGTTAACCTGGGCTTCTGCTTCATTCGTCTCGCAAAAGTAAAAAACCTGTCGGTAAAAACCGACTTCTCGCTGGCAACATCGCTTATCATCACCAACGTGTTACTCTCCGCGCTCGGCGGCCTGATGTGGTATTTACAGTTTTTCTTCTACGCCTGGGGCCATGCCAGCATTCCGGTGCAATACGACTACGTCAGCTGGATGCTGCACATGAGTTTCTACGTACTGTGTGGCGGGCTGGTCGGTCTGGTGCTGAAAGAGTGGAAGAACGCCGGACATCGTCCGGTTGGCGTACTGAGCCTCGGCTGCGTGGTGATCATTATCGCTGCCAATATCGTTGGGCTCGGCATGGCAAACTGATCACGACCCCTTTCGACTGCGATGACGCCACTGTACCGGCGTCATCCCCACCTCGCGATTAAACACTACTGAAAAGTAGTTACTGTCTTCAAAGCCGCAGCACATCGCCACATCACTGACCATCCACTCCGTATGCTGAAGGAGATATTGTGCATGGCAGATGCGTAGCTGGCGCAGATAGTGGTTGACCGTCATCCCGGTCAGGGTGCGGAACTGCTGGCGCAACGCGCGCTCGCTGCACTGCTCCTGCTCGCAGAATTTCTCCAGTATAAAGTTTTTATTCAGGCTGCCCGCAAGCGTGGTGATGAGCTTATCCAGCAGCGCTTCCTGCGTCGTGGCGGAGGGGTTATCAGTGGCGTAACGATGGCGCTTTAACGTCACCACCAGTTGGGCGAAAAGCAACTCCGCTAGCTGGTTAGAAACGGGGTCGTTCTTCTGGCTCTCCTGCTCCAGTTGAGAAATAACCTGCCGTACCTGAGCCATGCCGTTACTGCTTAAGCGCCAGTGCGGAGAACCCTTAGCATCAAGAAAACCCGGGATGCTTGCGGCCCAGTCTACGTTAAGCCTGAGCCTGTCCGGACAGTAAATAACGTTCTGCAGCACCAGGTCATTAACCGAGGCGTAGGAATGCTTATCCTCCGCGCGAATGTAGAACAGATCTCCGCGCGTGATGCGGTAGGGACGGTCGTTGAGGATGTGCAGGCCGTTACCGCGCCATACCAGCACCAGTTCGCAAAACTCGTGGGTATGTTCGGCAAAGACGTCTTGTGGGTAGCGGTCGGCCACCGTCACGGCCTGGCTCGCGGAGGCATAAAAATCATCTTTGCGAAGGATTAACTGAGCAGCCACACCACGACCTCTACGCCGAATAACCTGACACTATTATCTTTTTTGCGGAAATAAAACGGTGACTGCCCTCGCGTTACTGAAGCATCGCGTCTTTCCCCTGACGAATATCACGCGGCGACCAGTTAAATTCCCGGCGAAACAGCGTTGAAAAGTGATTGCTGTCACCAAAACCGCAGCAATAGGCGATATCCGTGACGCTTTCGTCGGTATGACGTAAAAGATGACGCGCTTTGATCAGGCGCAGACGGTTGAGATATCGCTGCGGCGTCATACCGGTATGCTGTTTAAGCTGGCGATGCAGGGTGCGCAGCGACAGTGAAAAATCATCCGCAAGCGTTTCCCAGCAGACATCCTCAGCGAAATGATCTTCCAGCCAGGCCATCAGATGGTTCAGGCGCGCGTTGTTATCTTCCAGCCCTTCCACCAGGCTGCTGCGGCGCAGCAGCACCAGAAGCTGCATAAACAGCAGTTCGCGCGTGGCAATGGCGTGCGTCTCCCGCCCGTCCTCGCTCTTCTCCATTTGGCCCACCAGCTGACGCACCTGCTGCAGGGTGGACTGATTCACGCGCCAGTGCGACGGATAGTGTCCGTCTTGCTCCTGGGGCAACAGCTGATTCAGCCGCGAAAGAAACTGGAACGCATCCGGGGAACGGTAGAGCACATTCGTCAGATACAGGTTGTCGGTATGCTCATACAGGTGCCGATCGTGGTCGCGCACGAAGCACACCGTACCGCCGCTGATGGTATAAGGCTGGCCATTGAAGACATGAATACCTGTCCCGCGCTCAACAATCACAATTTCATGAAAATCATGGTGATGCTCCGGGAACGCGGCCTGAGGAAGCCGTGGCTCAATCGCGACAGGCGCCCCTCCTGAAGGAAAAAAATCCACGCTGTGCAGTACGGTCATAACGGCCTCCACCAATGAAAAATGTTCTCAAAATAGTAATTAAGGCCTTCCGCACTCACCTTCAATTTTTGGCAGTAAACCTCGCAAAAGCTGTCCATTTTTCAAGAAACAGGGGGAAAGTTCGGGAAATGCGGTCAGCGTCACACTGCCTGAAAATCCCGCCACCACTGGAAACTGTGAACTCCCTCACATTCACCTTTGCTTTCTTGCCAGCGCGAGATTTGGCCTGTCAGTGGTGAGAAGGTGACTTTTTCTTCCCTTTTTTACACTCACCGCTAATGACTTAAGAAAGGACCCGACTATGACTTTTCGCCATTGTGTGGCTGTCGATTTAGGCGCATCCAGCGGGCGCGTAATGCTCGCGAGCTGGGACCGTGAGCAGCACACGCTTGCGCTTCGCGAAATGCACCGTTTCGCCAACTGCCTGCAAAAGCAGGACGGCTTTGTGGCCTGGGATATCGATGCCCTGGAGGCGGAGATCCGT
Source organism: Enterobacter sp. BNK-22 (assembly GCF_048684805.1). Classification (NCBI taxonomy): domain Bacteria; kingdom Pseudomonadati; phylum Pseudomonadota; class Gammaproteobacteria; order Enterobacterales; family Enterobacteriaceae; genus Enterobacter; species Enterobacter sp. BNK-22. Next base: position 3,643,956 of record NZ_JBLQTT010000001.1, on the reverse strand, counting down.
ATCGGACTGAACAACGTCTGCAACGATGGTATTCGCATCGACAGCATCGGCATTGATACCTGGGGCGTGGACTACGTTCTGCTTGATAGCCATGGCGAACGCGTCGGCTTGCCGGTTTCTTATCGCGACAACCGCACCGACGGCCTGATGGCGCACGCTATCGCCCAGCTTGGCAAGGACAACATCTACAGACGCAGCGGCATTCAGTTTCTGCCGTTTAACACGCTTTATCAGCTGCGCGCTTTGGTCGAGCAACAGCCAGAGCTGGTGGCGGACGTGGCCCATGCGCTGCTGATCCCGGACTACCTGAGCTACCGCCTGACCGGCAACATGAACTGGGAATATACCAACGCCACCACCACGCAGTTGGTCAACATCAACTCGGATAACTGGGATGAACATCTGCTGGCCTGGACGGGAGCGTCGCCTTCCTGGTTCGGTACACCAACCCACCCGGGTAATGTGATCGGTCACTGGATTTGCCCACAGGGGAACGCAATTCCTGTCGTTGCCGTCGCCAGCCACGATACCGCCAGCGCGGTGATTGCTTCCCCACTTGCGAGCAAAGACGCGGCTTACCTCTCGTCCGGCACCTGGTCGCTGATGGGCTTTGAGAGCAAAACCCCGTACGCCAGCGATGCTGCCATGGCCGCAAACATTACCAACGAAGGGGGTGCCGAAGGCCGCTACCGCGTACTGAAAAACATCATGGGGCTGTGGCTGCTCCAGCGGGTACTGAAAGAACAGAACATTACCGACCTGCCTGCGCTTATCGCCGAAACCGAGAAGCTGAAGGCCTGCACGTTCCTGATCAACCCGAACGATGAGCGCTTTATCAATCCGGCGCACATGAGCGCCGAAATTCAGGCCGCCTGCGTCGAGGTCGGGCAGCCGGTGCCGTCCAGCCCTCCCGAACTGGCGCGCTGCATTTTTGACAGCCTCGCCCTGCTGTATGCCGACATCCTCAGCGAGCTGGCGAGCCTTCGCGGAAAACCCTTCAGCCAACTGCATATCGTGGGCGGCGGCTGCCAGAACCAGCTGCTGAACCAGCTCTGCGCCGATGCCTGCGACGTCACCGTGGTGGCAGGTCCCGTGGAGGCCTCCACGCTCGGCAATATCGGCATTCAGCTGATGACTCTGGACGAACTTTCCAACGTTGACGACTTCCGTTCGGTGGTGACGGCGAACGCCAGTCTGACCACCTTCACACCCAATCCCTGCCATGAAATTGCTCGCTTTCGCGCGCAGTTTCAGCAAAACCGACTGACTAAGGAGCTTTGTGCATGACAACTCAATTAGAACAAGCCTGGGATCTGGCTAAACAGCGTTTCGCCGCCGTCGGAGTGGATGTCGAAGAGGCGCTGCGCCAGCTCGACCGCCTGCCCGTCTCCATGCACTGCTGGCAGGGCGATGACGTCGCTGGCTTCGAGAACCCAGGCGGTTCCCTGACGGGGGGTATTCAGGCCACGGGTAACTATCCAGGCAAAGCGCGCAACGCGACCGAACTGCGCGCCGACCTTGAACTGGCGCTGAGCCTGATCCCGGGGCCAAAGCGCCTGAACCTGCATGCAATTTATCTCGAATCCGATGAGCCGGTGGCGCGCAACGAAATCAAACCGGAACACTTTAAGAACTGGGTAGAGTGGGCCAAAACCAACAGGCTGGGCCTGGACTTTAACCCGTCCTGCTTCTCACATCCGCTGAGTGCGGACGGTTTTACTCTCGCCCACGCGGACAACGACATCCGCCAGTTCTGGATCGATCACGTGAAGGCCAGCCGCCGCGTTTCGGCGTATTTCGGCGAGCAGCTCGGCACACCGTCGGTGATGAACATTTGGATCCCGGACGGCATGAAGGATATCACCGTCGATCGTCTGGCTCCGCGCCAGCGCCTGCTGGCCGCGCTGGATGAGGCTCTCAGCGAGAAGCTGGACCCGGCGCACCACATCGACGCCGTCGAGAGCAAGCTGTTCGGCATAGGCGCCGAGAGCTATACCGTGGGCTCGAACGAGTTCTATATGGGTTACGCCACCAGCCGCCAGACCGCGCTGTGTCTGGATGCTGGCCACTTCCACCCGACCGAGGTGATCTCCGACAAAATCTCCGCCGCCATGCTCTACGTGCCGCGTCTGCTGCTGCACGTCAGCCGTCCGGTGCGCTGGGACAGCGACCACGTGGTGCTGCTGGATGACGAAACCCAGGCGATTGCCAGCGAAATCATCCGCCACGATCTCTTTGACCGCGTACACATCGGCCTCGACTTCTTCGATGCCTCCATCAACCGCATCGCGGCGTGGGTTATCGGCACCCGCAATATGAAGAAAGCCCTGCTGCGCGCGTTGCTGGAGCCAGTCGCCACGCTGAAACAGCTGGAGGCTAATGGTGACTACACCGCACGTCTGGCGCTGCTGGAAGAGCAGAAATCCCTGCCGTGGCAGGCAGTGTGGGAGATGTACTGCCAGCGTAACGATGCCCCAGCGGGCAGCCAGTGGCTGAACAACGTGCGGGCGTATGAGAAAGACGTTCTCGCCGCTCGTCAGTAAAAACATCGCCCGGCAGCACGTTGCCTGCCGGGTCTACAGGTAAGAGTAGGCCGGGTAAGCGTAGCGCCACCCGGCATTTTCAAAGGAACCACAGTATGCAGACTATCACCCACTCCTGGTTCGTCCAGGGCATGATCAAAGCCACCTCCGACGCCTGGCTGAAAGGCTGGGACGAGCGCAACGGCGGCAACCTGACGCTGCGCCTGGACGACGCGGATATCGAACCTTTCGCGGCCGATTTCCACGCGAAGCCGCGCTATATCGCGCTGAGCCAGCCGATGCCGCTGCTCGCCAACACGCCGTTTATCGTCACCGGTTCCGGCAAGTTTTTCCGTAACGTCCAGCTCGACCCGGAGGCCAACCTCGGCGTGGTGAAAGTGGACAGCGACGGCGCGGGTTACCACATTCTGTGGGGGCTGACGGATGAAGCGGTGCCCACCTCCGAACTGCCGGCGCACTTCCTCTCCCACTGCGAGCGCATCAAAGCGACCAATGGCAAGGACCGCGTGATCATGCACTGCCACGCCACGAACCTGATCGCCCTGACCTACGTGCTGGAAAACAGCGCCGATGTCATCACCCGCAAGCTCTGGGAAGGCAGTACCGAGTGTCTGGTGGTATTCCCGGATGGCGTGGGCATTCTGCCGTGGATGGTACCGGGTACCGACGAAATCGGCCAGGCAACCGCCGTTGATATGCAAAAACATTCTCTGGTGCTATGGCCGTTCCACGGCGTGTTCGGCAGCGGTCCAACGCTGGATGAAACCTTTGGCCTGATCGACACCGCCGAGAAATCAGCGGAAGTGCTGGTGAAGGTGTACGCCATGGGCGGCATGAAGCAGACCATTCCCCGGGAAGCGCTCATCGCCCTCGGCAAGCGCTTTGGCGTGAGCCCGCTGCAATCCGCGCTGGATTTATACGCATAACGCCTTTGCAGGACAAACGTTGATCGTTAAGGAGAATTATCATGAGCTTTATGTTGGCGCTTCCAAAAATCAGCCTTCACGGCGCGGGCGCAATCGGCGATATGGTCAATCTGGTAGCGAACAAGCAGTGGGGAAAAGCGCTGATTGTCACCGACGGCCAGCTGGTGAAGCTGGGCCTGCTCGACAGCCTGTTTACCGCGCTGGACGCCCATCAGATGTCGTATCACCTGTTCGATGAGGTGTTCCCGAACCCAACAGAAGCGCTGGTGCAAAAAGGATTTTCGGCTTACCGGGACGCAGAGTGTGATTACGTCATTGCCTTTGGCGGCGGCAGCCCGATTGATACCGCCAAGGCGATTAAAATCCTCACCGCTAACCCCGGCCCGTCAACCGATTATTCCGGCGTCGGCAAGGTGAAAAATGCGGGGGTGCCGCTGGTAGCGATCAACACCACCGCAGGGACGGCGGCGGAGATGACCAGTAATGCGGTGATCATCGACTCCGCGCGTCAGGTGAAAGAGGTGATCATCGACCCGAACATCATCCCGGATATCGCCGTGGACGATGCCAGCGTCATGCTGGATATTCCGGCCTCCGTGACCGCCGCAACCGGTATGGACGCATTAACCCACGCCATTGAAGCCTATGTGTCCGTTGGCGCGCACCCGCTGACCGATGCCAACGCGCTGGAGGCGATTCGCCTGATCAACCTGTGGCTGCCGGAAGCGGTTGATAACGGTCATAACCTTGAGGCGCGCGAGCAGATGGCGTTTGGCCAGTATCTGGCGGGCATGGCGTTTAACAGTGCGGGTCTGGGTCTGGTACACGCTCTGGCGCACCAGCCGGGCGCGACGCATAACCTGCCGCACGGCGTGTGCAACGCCATTCTGCTGCCGATCGTCGAAAGCTTTAACCGCCCGCACGCAATCACCCGCTTCGCCCGCGTGGCGCAGGCGATGGGCGTCGATACCCGCGGCATGAGTGATGAAGCCGCCAGCATGTCCGCCATTCAGGCGATTCGCGACCTGAGCGCTCGCGTCGGCATTCCTGCGGGCTTCAGCCAGCTCGGCGTCACTAAAGCCGATATCGAAGGCTGGCTGGATAAAGCCCTCGCGGATCCGTGTGCGCCATGCAATCCGCGCACCGCCAGCCGCGATGAAGTCCGCGAGCTCTATCTGGAGGCATTATGATCCGCAAAGCGTTTGTGATGCAGGTGAACCCGGACGCGCACGAGGAGTACGCGCGTCGCCACAATCCAATTTGGCCCGAGCTTGAAGCGGTGCTGAAAGACCACGGCGCTCACCACTACGCCATTTATCTCGACAAAGCACGTAACCTGCTGTTTGCGACCGTGGAGATTGAATCGGAGGAGCGCTGGAACGCGGTAGCGAATACCGACGTCTGCCAGCGCTGGTGGAAACATATGGGCGACGTCATGCCGTCTAACCCGGATAACAGCCCGGTGAGTGCGGAACTTAAAGAGGTCTTTTACCTGGACTGATGTGTTAGCGCTGCCGCCCCCGCGGCGGCGGCAATCTCCTGCCTGCTGCTCAGCGTAAACGCCGACACCACCGTAATCGCCAGCACGAAACAGCCCAGCATCAGATACGTCTCCTGGAAGCCGATCCGGTCATACATATTCCCGGCAAAAGCGGAGAGAATAATCGCCGCCGACTGTTTGGCAAACTGGAAGCCGATCAGATAGATAGTCGCCGACAGTCGGGTATCAAACACCCCGGTGATGTACTTGAAAGCGCCCACCAGCAGGAACGGGACTTCCAGTGCGTGCAGCATCTTGAGGGCAATCACCTCCACGGCAGTGGTGGCGAACGACGAGCCGATAATGCGCGTCGCCATAATTACCCCGGCGATCAGCAGCGTGTTCTTCGCGCCGATGCGGTTAATGATCCACGGCGAACAGAACATAATGATGGCATTACAAATCTCCCCGGCAGTCGTTGCGAAACCAAAGGCGCGGGTCCCCTCCTGCGGCGTGGCGAAGAAGGTTTTAAAGAAGGTGGCAAACTGCTGATCGAAAACGTCATACACGCAGGCCACGCCAATCACGTAGAGGATAAACATCCACATTCTGCGCTGGCGGAACAGGTTGAACACGGTTTTTGCGGTGATTTGCGGCTGGTTCGCGCCCAGGGCATCCATGACCTGCGCCGTCTGGTTGGGCTTCGGCTTCGCGACCACCAGCAGCAGCATCAGCAGCAATGCCGCTCCCGATCCCATCCAGAAAACATACGACGGATCGATGCCGAACAGGATGCCGCCCGTGGAGGCGCACAAGCCCCAGCCGAGGCAGCCAAACATCCGCGCCTTGCCGTATTCAAAGAAGCTGTTGCGGCTCACGCGTTCGATGTAGGCCTCAATCGCCCCCGACCCCGCTGAGAAGACAAAGCCGATATACAACCCACCGCTCAGCGCCCCCAGCCAGATATTGGTTTTCAGCAGCGGCGCGAAGACGTACAGGAAGAACGGTGCGAACAGAACCAGCAGCACCGCGATGATCCACAGAAGGTGTTTTTTCAGCCCCAGCTTGTCCGAAATAACGCCCAGTAGCGGCTGGAACGCGATGGCCGACAGCGAGATGCAGGAGAAGACAATCCCGGTATGGGTTTTATTCAGGCCGATGATGTCCGACAGCCAAATCGGCAGGAACGGAAAGCAGGTGGCCATGATGAAGAAGTAGAGAAAGAAGAACAGCCCGAAGATCCAGAAGTTAGGGTTGTCTTTGTGGGTACAGGTTGTTGTGTTCATTATTTTTATCCTCAACGGAGGGCCGGCTGCCCGGCCCGTCACCTTTACACGCGTTCAACGCCAATCAGAACGGCGGTTTCCGGATCCAGAATCGGCAGCGCAATGCCCGCCTGCATCAGCCACTCGCCGCTCACCGTTTGCGGCGTTTCCATCCACTCTGGCAGCTTGCGCATGGTGTGCCCTCCCTCGCCCGTAATCTGAATATTCGGGTGATCGAGCAGCATGACGCGGTACCGCGCGCTAGCCTCCAGTCCCGCCATGCGCAGCGGCATCATCAGGCTGTAATCCGGCATCGCGAGCTGGCTGACCATAAACAGCCCCTGCGCCTTATCTTCGCTCACCATCCCCTGCGCCAGCGTGGTGGCATCCGGCATATCAATACGCCACTGGGTACCATGGTGGATCACCTCTCGCCACTGCTTGTGCAGCGCGGCGTAATGGCGATAGCCTTCGCGCTCCTGTGCGTCCACGGTGAGCGGATCCAGCTCCAGCCCCATATGGCCAAACAGGGCCGTCAAGCCGCGAAACTGGATGCTATGCTGGCGGAAGGTGGCGTGGCATTTATGATGACCGATATGCGCGCCCATCACCTCCGGCGGGAAGAAGTAGCTCATGCCGCGCTGGATGGTGCTGCGCTCCAGCGCGTCGTTGTTGTCAGACGCCCAGAAGCGGTGGCTGCGGGTCAGTACCTCATAATCAATGCGCCCACCGCCGGAGGAGCACGATTCAAACTCAATATGCGGGAAGCGCTCGCCCAGCACGTCCAGCAGGCGGTAAAACTGGCGGGTCTGCGCGTCGGCAGCGGCTTTACCGTTGTGTCCCGGCTGCACCAGCTCGCGGTTCATGTCCCACTTCACGTAGTCGACCGCATGCTCGCCCAGCAGCCAGCTCATGCGCTCCACCAGGTAATCAAAGGCCTCCGGGATGTTGAGATTGAGCACCAGCTGGTGTCGTCCGGTCGCCTGGGGATAGCCCGGCAGCGCCAGTACCCAGTCAGGATGCGCGCGGTACAAATCGGAATCCGGATTGATCATCTCCGGCTCTACCCAGATGCCAAACTCCATGCCAAGCCGCTTGACGTGGTCGATCACCGGCGTCAGGCCGTTCGGGTATTTTTTCTCATCCAGATACCAGTCGCCCAGCGCCGCATGGTCGTCATTACGACCTTTGAACCAGCCATCATCAATGATGAAGCGCTCCACGCCCAGGGCGGCAGCCTCGTCGGCCATGCGCATGATGTACTCCGGATCGTGGTTGAAGTAGATCCCTTCCCAGGTATTGAGGTGCACCGGGCGCGGTTTGTTTTCCGGGAAGCGGATGACGTTGTTGCGCAGGTAGCGATGGAACGGCTGGCTCATGCCGTTCAGACCCTGCGTGGAGTAGCTGGCATACAGGCGCGGCGTCCAGAGCGTATCGCCCTCCTCAACCGCCATTTCACCCGGCAGGTAGAGCGCTTCGGCCTGCAGGTAGCGACGACCATCGGTTTTCGCTTCCGCGCGCAGGCGGTGATTACCGCTCCAGCCCAGATGCACGCCCCAGACGTCACCCTGCATTTCGCTGAACGACGGCGTACCGGCAATCAGCGCCGGGAAGTGCTCGTGGGAGGTTTTACCCCGGCGGTTTTCAATCACGAAGCTGTCGTGTTCAAGCTTTACGCGGTGCGGCTGGAATTCACGGATCCAGCGTCCGTGGAAGGCCATCACTTCCTGCGCGCGCTCGGCCACCGGCAGCGTGACGGCGAAACGGTCCACCTGCCAGGGGATCGCTTTCAGATTCGTTAAACCGTGACGAACCACCAGCACGCCGCTGGCATCCAGCGCCAGCTCGCTGGTCAGGCGCAGTCCCGCATGCTCATCTTCGGCGGTTATCGTCAGGGTATTTACGCCCTGCTGCACTTGGGTGGTTTTGAACACCGGGGAACCGTCCAGCCCCTGGCGATGCCCCTCAATGCCCGGCGAGCCAAATAGGCCGTGCCCCAGCTCGGCCATCAGCGTGACCGGGGAGTCGACGTCAAGCCTGCCGTTGGCAACAGGACGCGCGAGCAGAGTAACATCCTGCGGCGAAAAGTGCCGAAGGTGAGGCCCCCAGTAGAGAATTTCGGCGAACGGATGGGTTTTAATCACCACGTCTACCGTCGTGGTTTCGAGACGTAAAACGGAATCTTGCATCAGACATCTCCTGTCATCGGGATGATCTGAGTGTTGATCCGAAACGTTTCGGATACAAACCAAAACGTTTCGGTTCTGTGATCGGCTTTAAAATTTTGCGCTATTTAAGCCGTCTGGCCCGGAGAGAATTCTGGCTGCCAGAGCACCTGAAGCTGTTCAATATCGTCGCCGTTAATCAGCTGGCGCACCATATCGGCAATCTGTTTCCCGACGCCCTGGCGGGTGGACTGGATCACCGACGCCACGTCAATATCGACGATGCTGTCCTGGGGTAGTCCGTCATAGACCACCAGTGAGACGGCGTTGTCGCCGGATAAACGCCCCAGCTGCGCCAGGGCCATCGCCGCGCCGTCGCCGTGGGTGTTGCAGTCGGTGATGATGGCCGTGGGCGGCTGCGGCAGGGCAAGCAGTTCTTTCGTGGTGGCATACCCAACGCGGCGCGAAGGCGGCATAGCGCGCAGCCATTCGCTGGAAAGCCCGGCTTCCCGCAACGCGTCCAGATAGCCCTGACGGCGCTGGGTGATAAACGCCTGATTGTTGCTTTCGCCAAGTAGCGCGATACGCTGATGGCCTTTCTCGATCAGCCAGCGGGTAGCCTGATGCGTACCGGCGTAGTTGTCGAAATCAAACCACGCGTACGGCTGCGGGAGATGGCTGCGCCCGAGCGCCAGGAATGGAAAACCGGCCGCCTGCAGCTGCTCAAGACGGGGATCGTGATCCAGCGTGTGTGCCACGATCAGCGCATCCACGCGGCGGCTTTGCACCATGCGCATGTAGCTGTGTTTATCGGCCAGATCGTCATCGGCAATCAGCAACAAATCGATTTCATGTCGCGCCAGTTCGTGGCTAATTTCGCCGACCATGTCCATAAATACGCTGTTATTGAGCGGAACAGGATGGACCGGGAACACCAGCCCAACGGCGTCAATTTTGCCCATCTTCAGGCGGCGGGCGAAGGTGTTCGGTCGGTAACCACGGCGCTGGGCTTCTGCTTCCACGCGTGCGCGCGTCTCGGCGGAGACGTCGTCATATCCGTTGAGGGCGCGGCTGACGGTGGTGACTGACAGCCCCAGTTCTTTGGCAATGGCTTTAAGCGACATGAGTTTCCGTATCTCTGTTAGTTTTGTTCCGCCACCAGCAGCGCGTAAGTGTCTGGCTCCAGGGCCTTGAAGATATGCGGCTGGTCGGCGGGATAACAAATGTAATCCCCTGCGCCGAGCTCTTCCGCCGCGTCGAGCAGACCGACCAGCGCCCGCCCCTGCGTCACAATAATATGTTCAACCGAGCCCGGTGGATGCGGCTGTGAAATACGGTCTGCTCCCGGTTGGGTCATCAGAAGATAGACATCGCGGCGCGCGCCGGGGGGGCATGCCGCCAGTAAAATGGCTTCATAGTTAGCCTGTCCAGCCACCACTTTTGTCCCTTCTCCACGGCGGATCACCTGCGTGGTCGGCAACTGTGGCTCAAGCAAACGGGCGAAAGGAATATCCAGCGCCACGCAGAGCGACCACAGCGTTTCCAGGCTAGGGTTACCGTTGCCGGACTCCAGCTGGGAAAGCGTGGATTTTGCGATCCCGGCACGGCGGGCAATTTCCGCCAGTGAAAGCCCGGTTCGCAGGCGTTCTCGCACCAGACTTTTGGCGATCAGGCTGATCGGCTGCGTCATATAACGGCCTCGCGTTCTATAAAACGAACAAATCGTTCGTCTTGAAAATCAGTTTCGTTGCGTTCATTATAATGGATACACGTTCGATATGGCTAAAATTGTATGAAGCATCATCTCTCTTGTCTGAAAGGCGACACCATAAAAGCAATCATTCTGGTCTGCCTCGCAGTGGGCGTGGTCGGGATGTCCTACGGCTCGCTGGCGATGGCCTACGGTTTCCCGGTCTGGGTGCCGTTTGTGCTCTCCATTACCGTGCTGGCGGGCGCGTCTGAGTTCATGTTTATCGGCATCGTGGCGAGCGGCGGCAATCCGCTGGCAGCTGCGGCGGCAGGTTTACTGGTTAACGCGCGGCATGTGCCGTTTGGCGTGACGGTGCGTGAGCTGGTGGGCAAGCGCGGTCTGAGCCTGCTGGGCTGCCACATCATGAACGATGAAAGCGTGGTGTTTGGCCTGTCGCAAAAAACCGCCGAACAGCGTAAAGCCGCCTACTGGCTGTGCGGCTTAGGCGTTGCCATCATCTGGCCGCTGGGCGCGCTGCTGGGTGCCATGGTGGGCAAACTGTTGCCCGACCCGGAAACCATCGGGCTGGACGCGGTATTTCCGGCCATTCTGCTGGCATTAGTGGTTCCCGCATTTAAAAACCGTACCACGCTGATCCGCGCCTGCAGCGGCGCCGTGTTATCGCTGGCCGCCGTGCCGTTTGCCCCGGTGGGATTACCGGTACTGCTCTCTTTACTCGGTCTTGCCGCGAGGAAAAAATAATGGAAAACATGACGGTCTTTATTCTCGGCATCGCCATTCTTTCTGCCGGAACCTATTTAATGCGCCTTGGCGGCGCCAAACTCGGCAACCGGCTGGCGCTGTCGGAGCGTTCTCAGGCGCTGCTGTCAGATGCGGCAACGGTATTGCTGTTCTCCGTCGCGCTGGCGACCACCTTTTATGAGGGAGAACACTTCGCAGGCATGGCGCGCGTGCTGGGCGTGGCGTTTGCGGTGTTTTTGGCCTGGCGGAAAATGCCGTTAATCGTGGTCATTGTGGCCGCGGCGGTGGTGACGGCATTGCTGCGCGTGGCGGGCATAAACTAAAAAAGCGCCCCGGGGGCGCTCTTTCGACGGTGTGACTCGCTTATTTATTCAGTTCAGCAGTCATGTGTACGCGGTTACCGGAGAATGCCTGGGTAATTTTGTACGATGACGCGCCCGCTTCCTGAGCCTGAGCCGCGATTTTCGCTTCTGCACCATCAATGGTAGAGGCGGTTGCGGTCACAGTCTGCGCAGCGAAAGAACCGAAAGAAGCAGCCAGAGCGATTACAGCGACAAAAGTTTTGATGCTTTTCATGATTTAAACCCTTTCATTAAGTTGTTTAGGTAAGGCACCGTGCCTTGATGAGATAAATACTAGACCTCATCGCGAACAACTAAAAGCGGAAGGATTTGCTAATATCATTCAAAATTACTGATCAACTATTAATCGCTGAGGATGGGTATAAATCGTCGCCCTTCCCGGCTTGCAGAAACCCACCAGCGTCAGGTTACAGCGCTCCGCTACCTCTACCGCCAGCGTGGTCGCCGCCGACACCGCGAACAAAATTTCCACACCGCACATGGCGGACTTTTGCACCATCTCGTAGCTGGCCCGGCTGGAAACGAGCGCCGCGCCCTGCTGCCAGATCTGACTTTCACGCGCACGACGACCGAGCAGCTTATCCAGCGCCACGTGGCGACCCACGTCTTCATGCCCACCGGCAATCTCTCCCGACGGCAATACCCACGCCGCCGCGTGCGTGCAGCCGCTCAGTTGGCCGATGGGCTGTACGTCGTTGAGATGCTCAAGGGCGGGGTCGAGGTGCGCCAGATTAAAGGTCTGAGTAAACGGCAGTGGCGCAACGGGCTTGCCAATATCGTTAAGCTGCTCAACGCCGCACACGCCGCAGCCGGTACGCCCGGCCAGCGCGCGACGACGCTCCTTAAGCCCCATAAAGCGGCGGCTGGAGAGTTCGATTTGCACTTCAAGACCGTTGCAGGCCTGGACCACGTCCATGCCGTAGATCTCTTGCGGATGCTCGATGATGCCTTCCGAGAGGGAAAAACCGATGGCGAACAGCTCAAGATCTTTCGGAGATGCCATCATCACCACATGCGAGATGCCGTTGTAAACGAGCGCAACGGGCACTTCTTCCGCCAGAAAATCGGGCGTGGCATCGGTTATGCGGGGCGGTCGGTGTACCGACAGTTCCACAATGCCGGCAGGCAGGGGTGACGAGTGGGGATCACGGTTTTGTTTAGACACAGCGGTATTCCTGAACAACCACGGAAGCGAGCGTGCTATTGCAGCATAAACCACAGGCTGTACGCATAGTATGGATCAACTTTTCGACAACCATTCTCCTACTCATTTAGCAGGGGTGCAACCTGACACCGGCTACATCGCTTTAACATGCAGAGCTGTTAATGTGATCGATATCACACTTTATAATCAACATGGTGATAATACGTTCACTTTGTATTAACGCCATTAGAACAGCGGTACCGACAATGTGGTATTCTGATGATATCCCTCGTGGAATTGAGGGATTAACGCAAATTTTTCTCCTTTGCGGTCATTCTTCAACCGCGAAGTCAAAACTACATATGTAAGCAATGTCGAAACAAGGAGTGACCCATGCAGGTCAGCAGAAGGCAGTTCTTTAAGATCTGCGCTGGCGGTATGGCAGGCACCACGGCAGCGGCACTGGGCTTTGCGCCCGGCGTAGCGCTGGCGGAAACGCGGCAGTATAAACTGCTGCGCACCCGTGAAACCCGTAATACCTGTACGTACTGCTCTGTCGGTTGCGGGCTGTTGATGTATAGCCTCGGCGACGGTGCTAAAAACGCCAAAGCGTCTATTTTCCATATCGAAGGCGACCCGGATCACCCGGTTAACCGCGGCGCATTGTGCCCGAAAGGGGCCGGTCTGGTGGACTTTATCCACTCCGAAAGCCGCCTGAAATTCCCTGAATATCGCGCGCCGGGTTCCGACAAATGGCAGCAAATCAGCTGGGAAGAGGCGTTTGACCGCATCGCTAAACTGATTAAAGAAGACCGCGATGCCAACTTTGTTGAGAAGAACGCCGACGGCGTCACGGTCAACCGCTGGCTCTCCACCGGGATGCTGTGTGCCTCTGCTTCCAGTAACGAAACCGGTTATTTAACCCAGAAATTTACGCGTGCACTCGGTATGCTCGCGGTCGACAACCAGGCGCGTGTCTGACACGGACCAACGGTAGCAAGTCTTGCTCCAACATTTGGTCGCGGTGCGATGACCAACCACTGGGTCGACATCAAGAACGCCAACCTCATTGTGGTGATGGGCGGTAACGCCGCTGAAGCGCACCCGGTCGGGTTCCGCTGGGCGATGGAAGCCAAAATCCACAACGGTGCGAAACTGATTGTGATCGATCCCCGCTTTACGCGTACTGCGTCAGTGGCGGATTTCTACACCCCTATTCGTTCAGGTACTGACATCACTTTCCTGTCAGGCGTACTGCTGTACCTGATGACCAACGAAAAATACAACCGCGAATACACCGAAGCCTATACCAACGCCAGCCTGATCGTGCGTGAGGATTACCACTTCGAAGATGGCCTGTTTAGCGGTTACGACGCTGAAAAACGCAAGTACGACAAAACCAGCTGGAACTACGAGCTGGATGAGAAAGGCTTTGCGAAGCGCGACACCACGTTGCAACACCCGCGCTGCGTGTGGAACCTGCTGAAAGAGCACGTTTCCCGCTACACGCCGGAGGTTGTCGAAAACATCTGTGGGACGCCGAAGGCGGACTTCCTGAAGGTGTGCGAGCTTATCGCCGAAACCAGCGCGAAAGACAAAACTGCGTCGTTCCTGTATGCCCTTGGCTGGACGCAACACTCCATCGGCGCGCAGAACATCCGCACCATGGCGATGGTTCAGCTCCTGCTCGGCAACATGGGGATGGCAGGCGGCGGCGTGAACGCCCTGCGCGGTCACTCCAACATTCAGGGTCTGACCGACCTCGGCCTGCTGTCTCAGAGCCTGCCGGGCTACATGAACCTGCCAAGCGAGAAACAGACCGACCTGCAAACCTACCTGACGGCCAGCACGCCTAAACCGCTGCTTGAAGGCCAGGTGAACTACTGGGGCAACTATCCGAAGTTCTTCGTCTCGATGATGAAAGCTTTCTTCGGTGATAAAGCGACGGCGGAAAACAGCTGGGGCTTTGACTGGCTGCCGAAGTGGGACAAAGGTTACGACGTTCTGCAGTATTTCGAGATGATGCACCAGGGCAAAGTGAACGGCTATCTGTGCCAGGGCTTTAACCCGGTTGCCTCGTTCCCGAACAAGAACAAGGTTGTTGAGTCGCTGTCGAAACTGAAGTTCCTGGTGACAATTGACCCGCTCAATACCGAGACCTCGACCTTCTGGCAGAACCACGGCGAATCGAACGACGTCGATCCGTCGAAGATTCAGACTGAAGTGTTCCGTCTGCCTTCGACCTGCTTTGCGGAAGAGAATGGGTCTATCGTCAACTCCGGACGCTGGCTGCAGTGGCACTGGAAAGGCGCGGACGCCCCGGGCATCGCCATGAACGACGGCGAGATCCTGGCCGGTATCTTCTTGCGCCTGCGTAAGATGTACGCGGCAGAAGGCGGCGCGAACCCGGAACCGGTCCTGAACATGACCTGGAACTACTCGACGCCGGAAAACCCAGCGCCGGAAGAAGTGGCGATGGAGAGCAACGGTAAGGCGCTGGCGGACGTTATCGACCCGGCCACCGGCACCGTGCTGGCGAAGAAAGGCGATCAGCTCAGTACCTTCGCCCACCTGCGCGATGACGGTACCACCTCCAGCGGCTGCTGGATCTTTGCCGGTAGCTGGACGCCGAAAGGCAACCAGATGGCCAACCGCGATAACGCCGACCCGTCGGGTCTGGGCAATACGCTGGGCTGGGCATGGGCGTGGCCGCTCAACCGCCGCATCCTCTATAACCGTGCGTCCGCTGACCCGCAGGGCAACCCGTGGGATCCGAAGCGTCAGTTGCTGAAATGGGACGGCGCGAAATGGGGCGGCGTGGATATTCCGGACTACAGCACTGCCGCACCGGGCAGCGACGTTGGGCCGTTTATCATGCAGCCTGAAGGGATGGGGCGTCTGTTCGCTATCGATAAGATGGCGGAAGGTCCGTTCCCGGAACACTACGAGCCGTTTGAGACGCCGCTGGGCACCAACCCGCTGCACCCGAACGTGGTCTCTAACCCGGCTGCCCGTATCTTCAAGGGCGACTTTGAAGCGCTGGGTAAAAAAGACAAGTTCCCGTACGTGGGTACCACCTACCGTCTGACCGAGCACTTCCACTACTGGACCAAGCACGCGCTGCTTAACGCCATCGCGCAGCCGGAACAGTTTGTGGAGATCGGCGAGAAGCTGGCGAACAAGCTCGGCATTGCCCATGGCGATACCGTGAAGGTCTCCTCTAACCGCGGCTACATTAAGGCCAAGGCGGTGGTGACCAAGCGTATTCGCACGCTGAACGTTCACGGTCAGCAGGTGGATACCATCGGTATTCCGATTCACTGGGGTTATGAGGGCGTGGCGAAGAAAGGGTTCATTGCGAACACCCTGACGCCGTTCGTCGGTGATGCGAACACGCAGACGCCGGAGTTTAAGGCCTTCCTCGTGAACGTGGAAAAGGTGTAACGGAGACGACTTATGGCTTATCAATCTCAAGACATTATCCGTCGTTCCGCGACTAACGGTTTCACGCCCGCGCCTCAGGCGCGGGACCACCAGCAGGAAGTGGCGAAGCTTATCGACGTGACGACCTGTATCGGCTGTAAAGCCTGTCAGGTGGCCTGCTCTGAGTGGAACGACCTGCGTGACGAAGTGGGTCACAACGTCGGGGTGTACGACAACCCGGCAGACCTGACCGCCAAGTCCTGGACGGTGATGCGTTTCTCGGAAGTGGAGCAGAACGACAAACTGGAATGGCTTATCCGCAAAGACGGCTGTATGCATTGTGCGGATCCGGGCTGCCTGAAGGCATGTCCGTCAGAAGGGGCTATCATTCAGTATGCCAACGGCATCGTCGACTTCCAGTCCGAACAGTGCATCGGCTGCGGCTACTGCATCGCGGGCTGTCCGTTCGACGTACCGCGCCTGAACCCGGAAGACAACCGCGTCTACAAATGCACCCTGTGCGTGGACCGCGTTACCGTCGGCCAGGAGCCTGCATGCGTGAAGACCTGCCCAACCGGCGCGATCCACTTTGGCTCCAAAGAGGATATGAAAACGCTGGCGGCAGAACGCGTGGGCGAGCTGAAAACCCGTGGTTACGACAACGCGGGCCTGTACGATCCGGCCGGGGTTGGCGGTACGCACGTGATGTACGTGCTGCACCACGCCGACAAGCCGAATCTGTATCACGGCCTGCCGGAGAACCCGGAAATCAGCGCCACCGTGAAGTTCTGGAAAGGCATCTGGAAACCGCTGGCAGCGGTGGGCTTTGCTGCCACCTTCGCAGCGAGCATCTTCCACTACGTCGGCGTCGGTCCGAACCGCGCGGAAGAGGAAGACGACAACCTGCATGAAGAGAAAGACGAGGTGCGCAAATGAGAAAACGTGACACCATCGTGCGCTACACCGCGCCGGAACGCATCAACCACTGGGTCACCGCCTTCTGCTTCATGCTGGCGGCGATAAGCGGGCTGGGGTTCTTCTTCCCGTCCTTCAACTGGCTGATGCAGATCATGGGGACACCACAGCTGGCGCGCATCCTGCACCCGTTTGTGGGCGTCATCATGTTCGCGTCGTTCATCATTATGTTTTTCCGCTACTGGCACCATAACCTAATCAATCGGGATGATATCTTTTGGGCGAAGAATATTCGTAAGATCGTCGTCAACGAGGAAGTGGGTGACACCGGGCGTTATAACTTCGGCCAGAAATGCGTATTCTGGGCGGCGATTATCTTCCTGGTCCTGTTGCTGGTGAGCGGCGTGATCATCTGGCGTCCGTACTTTGCGCCTGCTTTCTCAATCCCGGTGATCCGATTCGCGCTGATGCTGCATTCATTTGCCGCAGTGGCGTTAATTGTGGTTATCATGGTGCATATCTACGCCGCCCTTTGGGTGAAAGGCACCATTACCGCGATGGTGGAAGGATGGGTAACCAGTACGTGGGCGAAGAAGCATCACCCGCGCTGGTACCGTGAAGTCCGCCAGAAACAGGAAAAGTCATCTGAATGAGTATTCGCATAATCCCGCAAGATGAGCTGGGGTCGAGCGAGAAACGCACGGCGGATTATATTCCGCCGTTGTTATTCCCCAGACTCAAGAACCTCTATAACCGCCGCGCAGAGCGTCTGCGCGAGCTGGCAGAGAACAACCCGCTGGGCGATTTTCTGCGTTTTGCCGCGCTGGTCGCCCACGCGCAGGAAGTGGTGCTGTACGATCACCCGCTGCAAATGGATCTGACCGCGCGCATCAAAGAAGCCAACGCGCAGGGCAAGCCGCCGCTGGACATTCACGTCCTGCCGCGCGACAAGCACTGGCAAAAGCTGCTGCATTCGCTCATTGCCGAGCTGAAGCCGGAGATGAGCGGTACCGCGCTGGCGGTCATTGAGAATCTGGAAAAAGCGTCCGAACAAGAGCTGGAAGAGATGGCGAGCGCGCTGTTTGCCTCCGACTTCTCGCTGGTCAGCAGCGATAAAGCGCCGTTTATCTGGGCTGCGCTGTCGCTTTACTGGGCGCAAATGGCGAGCCTGATCCCGGGTAAAGCGCGCGCCGAATACGGCGAGGCGCGCCAGTTCTGCCCGGTCTGCGGCTCTATGCCGGTCTCCAGCATGGTGCAAATCGGCACCACGCAGGGGCTGCGCTACCTGCACTGCAACCTGTGTGAAACCGAGTGGCACGTGGTGCGCATCAAGTGCAGCAACTGCGAACAGACCCGCGATCTGAACTACTGGTCGCTGGAAAATGAAGACGCAGCGGTGAAAGCCGAAAGCTGCGGCGACTGCGGCACTTACCTGAAGATTCTGTATCAGGAAAAAGACCCGAAAGTCGAAGCGGTGGCCGACGATCTCGCCTCGCTGATTCTGGACGCGAAGATGGAGCAGGAGGGCTTTGCCCGCAGCTCGATCAACCCGTTCCTGTTCCCGGGTGAAGGGGAGTAATTCCCTGTGACAGTGCCGGGCGGCGCGTGCTTGCCCGGCCTGTAATTCGACAGCTTGACCCGCCGCCTTTCATGCCAGATCCCCTCCATTCTCGTTGAGAGACGCGTTATCGCCTTTGCGAGCCGCTTTCCAGATTGTTGCCCTCAACACTATTCTTGTTTTCTTTTGAATCAAACCAGGCTATAAAACTGTTCATCCATACAGTAAAAGGGAATTTTCATGGCGCTGGAACAGGGTATTGCACAGCTGGTTCAGGGATTTATCGCTGCAGGTCGGCCCTCGTCACGTCGCCAGAGCATTGAGGTGCGACGAGCAGGCTATATTGCCAGCACGGGGCTTGCCGGGGAGACCGAAACGCGCGTTCAGGTGGAGACGCTTGTTCTTGAGGGTCTTACCATTCGGGTATTTTCACCTCTCAATGCACCTGAACTATTGCCTGCTGCCATCTACTACCACGGCGGATGCTTTATCAGCGGCGGCTTTGATACCCATGACAACCAACTCCGTCAGTTAGCCTGCTACGGCAACTGCCGGGTGATTGCGATTCAGTACAGGCTGGCGCCGGAGCATACTTTCCCCGCCGCACATGACGATGCGGAAAGAGGTGCAGATCTGGTCTGGCACTATGCGGACAAACTGGGCGTGGATAAAAACCGGATCACCCTTTGCGGAGACAGCGCAGGGGGACATCTTGCGCTGGTAACGGCGCTGCGGCTTAAGGTTAAAGGGCTGTGGCAACCTGCCCAGCTCATTCTCATCTACCCCATGCTCGACGCCACGGCCAGTTTTGAAAGCTATGCCCTCAATGGCACGGATTACATCATCACCCGCGATACCCTGCTCAGTGGGTATGAAATGTACCTCGCTGACACCGACCGCCAGCACCCCGAAGCAAGCCCGTTGTGGCGCGATGATTTTTACGGTCTTCCGCCTGTGCACATTATTACTGCAGAGTACGATCCGCTCTGTGATGAGGGCGAAATGTTGTTCCAGCATCTGACAGAGCAGGGTGTGAAGTGTACCGCTCAGCGCTGGCTGGGCGTAATCCATGGCTTCTTTCAGCTTGGCGGCGTTAGCCAGTCAGCGCGAGACGTTATGCGGGATGTCGCCGGGCGGATTCAGCACGCCCGGGGAGCGTGAACAGGAGATTACTCCTCCTCGTTCCCACCCTCTTCATACGCGCCAAAAGGCTTCGCCGGAAGAACGATATAGGTGCCTTCAAACACCGCGCCCGGTGTTTTATCGCCAAACAGTTCAACCTGCATTTGGACGCGAGCCTTGCGGCCACGAGCCAGACGGTCCAGATCGCCGCCCAGTGACCCCAGATCGGCCACCGCACTCGGCTTGCCGCTGATAGGTGCGCTATAGCGGATATGAGCATCAGCAAGAATGATGGTGCCACCCAGATGGCGCTCGCGCAGCATCAGCCAGATCAGTCCCCAGCCGGTAAGCGTGGCCAGTGAGAACAGGCTGCCGGCAAACAGCGTGTGGTGCGGGTTCTGATTGCCGGTTTCCGGCATGGTGGTAATAAATTTTTGTCCGGTGTACTGCTGAATGCGCACGCCCATTTTTTCACTGAGCGGGATGTGCTGATACCAGGCCTGCTGGAGCTGTCCGCACCAGTCGGCGCGATGCAGAATATCGTCCAGCGTAGCGATGGGTTTGATCATCAAAAAATGACGAATCGGCGTGGTTTGCGGGGTCGTGATCTCCCCCTGATTCACAAAACCGAGTTTAGCGAAGAACTCAACGGCATCTTCGCGGGCGCTACAGGTGACGCGCTTAACGCCTTCCTGACGGGCGACGGATTCCAGGGTCATCGCCATTAGCGTACCCAGACCTTTGTCCTGCACGGAGGGATGAACCGCCATAAAGCGAATAGACGCTTCGTTATCGGCGTTGATATACAAACGCCCGACGGCCACGAGGTTGCCCTCTTCGTCCATCACCATCTGATGGTGGGCCATCGCGTCCCAGGCGTCGCGTTCAGAGCCTTTTGGCTGATGCAGTGGCTTGCGCAGCATTTCCCAGCGGAACTGGTAATAAGCGTCTAACTCTTCTTCCGTTTGCGGTACTCGAAGGTGATACATAGCTGTACTCTCTCTTGTTACCCGCGGCCATGCCGTAAGTATGCTCATACCTGGAGCCAGAATGTGACGGGGCCATCGTTCACCAGCGATACCTGCATATCTGCAGCGAATCGTCCGGTTTGCGTATTCATTTCCTGCTGGCGACAACGCTCAACAAAGTACTCGTAAAGTGCTTCTGCACGATCCGGCGCGGCCCCTTTGGAGAAACTCGGGCGCATGCCGCGCTCGGTATCCGCTGCCAGTGTAAACTGGGAAACCACCAGCACGCTGCCGCCTGCCTGCTGGACGTTCAGGTTCATTTTGCCTTCCGCATCGCTGAAAATACGGTAGCCCAGCACGCGCTCACATAAGCGGTTGGCTTTTTGTTCGTCATCATCCTTTTCGACACCTAACAACACCAAAAGTCCTGGGCCAATTTCACCCGTCACCTCTCCCTCCACGGTGACGCTGGCACGGGTTACGCGCTGTATCAATGCAATCATGGTTGGTCTGCTTCTTGTTGTTTTTCAGTTGCTGCTGCTTTTTTAAGTTCGCGGTATACACCGAGAGTGACAGTTATTTCAGCACCAAGCAAGACGATACACCAGGTCCAGTAGACCCAGACAAACAAAATGGGGATCACCGCCAGCACGCCGTAAATCAGCTGATAGGACGGAAACATAGTGATGTAGAGGGCAAACCCTTTCTTACCGAGCTCAAAGAGCAATGCCGCCACCAGCGCCCCCACGACCGCATCGCGGTTAGGCACGCGCGTGGTCGGCACGACGCTATAGAGCAGCCAGAACGAGAGCCACGACAGGATCAACGGAAAGATGCGAAGCACATTATCAATAGCGCCGTTTAAATCACTCGCCCAGCGCAGGGAGAGCAGATAAGAACTGATTGCCAGGCTCGCCCCAGCCAGCAGCGGTCCCAGCGTGAGGATCATCCAGTATACGGCAAAGGAATAGACCTTTGGCCGCGCTTTTTTACTCCGCCAGATCGTGTTCAGCGCGTTATCGATGGCATACATCAACAGCAGCGCGGTGACGATAAGACCGCACGCTCCCACTGCCGTCATCTTGCTGGAATTGGCAACAAACTGCTCAATGTAGTTCTGGATAACATCCCCGGTTGCCGGAATGAAATTCGCGAAGACAAAATGACGAAGCTGCACGCTGACGTCCGCAAACATCGGAAAGGCGGAGAACAGGGCAAAGATGACCGCCACCAGCGGCACTAACGAGAGCAATGACACGTAAGCGAGGTTACCCGCCAGCGTGGTCATATTGTCCTCATCAATCCGGTGCCAGAGCAGTTTCAGCCAGGCCCGCAGCGGGCGAGTATGGTGCGTGGCTTTTTGATGAACGGTTTTTAGCATAGCTGCTTCGCAAAGTAGTCAGGTATCGTCTCTTTTCCGGTCACCAGAATTGACGTAATACCCAACTGGTTAGCTCCCTCTATATTATCGGCGTTGTCATCGAAAAAGACCGCATCGGCCGCGGTGAATCCCTCTGCCTGCAGAACAGCCTGATAAATTCGCGCTTCAGGCTTACGCATCCCCATCTCCTGCGAGAGATAGATCTTATCCGCCGCCGCCTTAACTTCAGGGTACTCCTCAGGCCAGAACGTGGTATGCAGGCGGTTGGTGTTTGACAGCACAACGACCCGATGTCCCTGCTCGCGAAGCTTATGCATGATGTCGATCACCTCAGGCCGGATGGCGACAAATACGGCCTGCCAGCCGTGTGAAAACTGCTCGTAGCTTAACGGTAGATCCATCTCCTGACAGAAACGTTCAGCGAATTCTTCATCGCTGATCTCGCCGCGTTCATGCTGATGGAAGGTCTCACCCATCGCGAAATTTTGCTTTAACGTTGCCAGCGGCACGCGGCTAAAGTCGCTCCATGCACCCAACACGCGATTAAAATCGATATCGACGATGACGTTTCCTAAATCAAAGATATAAAGCATGTTTATCTCCTGCTCGCCGTGGAGAGGTAACTGTAGCGGGAATAAAGAGATTTGACTATGCGTGCGCTCTAAGGTGTGCGATCGATTTTTACGGCGCGTTTTTACGACAGTAAAGTGAAGGGACGTTTGACGCGGCAAAAAGCCAGGCCCCCCGGTACTCATCAATCATCAGGCTCAGGTCCCGACCCGGCGTACGGTAAAAGCCCGGTAACGTTGCGTTGATATCAGCCTCATCCGCATTATCGGCGAAGGTTTTAACAATACGATCGTTATTTAACACGCGCGCATTCTGATGGTAACTGTAGTGAAAATAGATGGTCCGGTTAACTTCAGACACCGTCTGACCAAATAATTTACCGTTAATGATGGTGGCGCCCTCCCGATGCTGCATTCGCCAGGAAACCGTACCCACAAATCGGTTTTTACCAATCGTCCATTCCACATTTCCCGTGCAGCGTATCGGCGTACTCGACATATTCGAGTAAGCTAACCAGCCGCTGGTAATAGCCGCCACCAGAATCGCCGCCAGCAAAATAATACGGTTTCGAAAAGTCATCATTGCTCGTGTGCCCAAAAATAATGGGTGGTACAAAACGCGGCCGCGTCGCGACGCGGATCCTTATTACAGGCAAACGCCGCGATTCGCTCCGTTTTACTGTAGCCAATGAGAAAAACATATCGCTTTTCAGCACACAGGCCAGGGTTATTGTTTAACAAGCGCAAGTAATGGTCCTGCATAGGTTCGTTAGGCGCAAAAAAAAGCTGGCAGGCACTGCTGCCCGTAGAAAGTGGAATGTAGTGACTAAACGGCATGTTCTGGTGCTGTTTGTATAACATCCCCCCGTTGATAAGCGCGATCAGCAAAAGCGTTGCGGTCGTTATTATCAGCCAGGCCGGACTCTTCACCGCGGTGCTATCGGCAACGACTGCGTCTTTATTGGCTATTACCGGCTCAGCGCCTGGAATAAATCGTTCAACCTGGGTGGCTTCGGAAAGCATAAGCCCACGACGCGAAATCGTTTTTACCGTATCGCGCGGTAACCCCACCTCAGCCAGGGCGTTGCGTAATGTCAAAATAGCCTGATAAAAGGTATTCGGTGTGGTGACGTCATTGCGCTCACCCCATCCCACTATCATTAACTGATTTTGCGAAATTATTTCTCCGGGATGGGTGACGAGATAGAGAAAACAGAGGTTGGCAGGAAGCTGCAATTGTATCGAGCGCCCGGAAATATGATTTACCAGGGTTTTGTTTTCTGGATCATACTCGACCAATTTGTTAATGAGATACAATTTTCCTTTCCTCAGCAATAACAATACTTAACCATATACACCAAAAACACATACGTATATTTAACAAGAGTATAGGTCAGAAGGATCAGGACGCGATACCATTCCAACTAAGATTAAAAATAACACATTTATTTTCAATAGGTTAAGAGATGTTTTTCTTAGGTTTTTCTCATCTAAAACGACATAATGAGATTTCATTACACTTCGCCAGACCAAATAATTATATTGAGCCACAACAAGAGAAAAGACGGTCGTTGCGGCAGATTAAAGAAACGAATCTTTAGCTTTTAGTGCTATTTCGTGAATCTTCCCCTGGGATTTTTTTTGTCGAATAATCTTAAGGTACTGACGAATATTCCTGGAATACGTTGGCCAACATATGTCCTTTCGCGATGGCTATGGCCTGACAGAATAGGCATCACCAGGAATTTATATTCTTTATCACTATTTTTCATAAACAAGAGAGGGCCACTGGATATGTTTCAAGATTGACACATTTGCATGGCAGTGAAATATTGACGGTGAAAATAAGACAGGAGTGGACTGGATGATAACATCGTCGCATAAGGTTGTCCGCTGTATAAGCTGTGAATTGTCCTGTCAGTTATATCCAGATAACACAGTACGTTCACAATATTGTGAAAACGCCTCGTTCGCAGTTTGGCCAGGTGATAACCATTTCCTGCAGATTGCAGTAGAAAATAAAATAGTGCGAGGAAACAAGAATCACTTATTACGCGGATTTATATTTGTAGACTTTTCAATGTACAACCTGCGCGCACTTGCCGATCCGCAATGGATTGAACGTCTGGCGAGAACTAACATGAACATTGTGATTATCTCAGACCGCAAGCTGGAAGCATTGGCCAATTATTTTCTCACTCACCGCAGTGAAATAAAGGGAGTTATTTATTCGAATGACAGTGACATTATATTAAAAGAAAAAATTAGCCATCTATTCACCGGGAGACGAGTGAATAGCAGACGCGGCAGTATCTTAAATGCTGTTGAATTCACGTTACTTAACAGATTTTTGTCAGGAGCGTGCCTTCAGGAGATTATAAAAACAGACGGCATTGATGTTAAAAAAATTTACGTCCATAAAATACGACTTGAGAGGAAGTTAGGTACCAGCATTCATAAAATTCTCGTTTCTATTTTGTAATTTCAACCTGTTTACCTACCCACATTTAATGGTGTGGAGGATGTTCTACGCCTGAAAGAAAGGGGGCAGTCATGCCATATTTAATGAAACACTCACCAGTCGCCGCTGCGATTTCGCTGGCGTTGTCGTCAGCGCTATTTACCGCACATGCAGCGGTAATAGATTTTTCTAATTTACCCGCTTCCGGAGCGGTAACGGATTTGCCTGCAGAAATACAGGCGATGATACCTGCAACGGCAAACACGAACTTTAGCAAAAATACCGGCGATCCTAACTATGTCTACCAGTACAGCGCCGGTAATATCCCGATCTACGGAGATGGGATCACCCTCGAAGGGCCTGGGGCGGAAGCCTTTGAGCATTCCGTTACCGTTATTCAGAACTCCACGTCCGGCAGTCCGGGGGTGATATTTGGTGACGATCTGACTATTCGCACCCAGTCAAAAGTGGCTGCCAATAATGGTAAAGACGTCGACGGTATTCGTACTCACGGTATGAACACGCCGGACAACCCGGTATTTATCATTACCGGCGACCGCACCCATATTTACGTTAATGGCCAAAGCGGTGACGGCATCAATGCCGGCTACAGCTCCTTCAGCCAGGGATCGCTTGGCTCCGCCAATATTTATGTGGGGGACGATCTCTATATCGAAACCACGGGCAGCACAGGACGCGGGATTAGCGCCTATGCACTGAATGATGCGTCGAAGGCAAAAAATAACGTTATCGTCGGCGATCGTGCCCATATTGTGACGCGCGGTACCTACGCCGAAGGGATCCGAACCAACCAGAGCGGCTCTTACGTTCGTCTGGGAGATGAGGCGACCATCGAAACGTACGGCACATCGGCCTATGGCCTGTATGCGGGCTCTGCGTCAAAAATTGAGCTAGGCAAAAGCGCGACGATTACCACCGACGCGGCCAGTGCTTCCGGGGTTTATTCTACCGGCTCGTCAACTATCACCCTTGATGAAGGCGCCACTATCACGACCAACGGTGCCAGCGCGCATGGCGTCTATGCTTACACCGGTGCGGTGAATCTGGGAGATAACGTCACCATTGCGGTAAACAGCAGCGAGAAAACCAGCAGCTCTGCGCAAGCGCCGCACGGGATGTATGCCTGGTCACGCGGCGTGATAGCCCTCGCGGGTGGTGCAACCATTACCACCGCAGGCCATCGCGACAACGGTAGCTATGCCCTGAACGCCAGTAACGGCGGGGTAATTGACGCGTCCGCTGGAGGCAAATTCATCCTCAACGGCGATGTCCTTTCCGCGGGCGGCGTCGCGGCCACCAGCACGCTTCCGGCACAAAACAGTACCATTACGCTGACGATGGATGACAACTCCCTGTGGAATGGGGCGTCCTTCATTGAGAGCAACGCCGCGGGTACCGGTACTATCGCACTGACGATGAATGATGCCGTCTGGAATCTGCGCGACAGCTCCATGCTAACCAGCCTGACGCTGAATGCGGGCGGCACGATTAATTTTCAGCATGCAGAGGACGCGGCGTGGCAAACGCTGACCATCAAGGATGATTTTATCGGCAACGGCGGCAAGCTGGTTTTCAATACCGTGCTGTTTGACGACACTTCGGAAACGGACAAACTGATTGTTGAAGGCAACACGTCCGGTCATACCGGGGTGGAAGTGAACAACATTGGCGGTACTGGCGCGCAAACCGTAGAAGGGATTGAAATTGTCAGCGTTGGCGGTAACTCTGACGGGACGTTTGAGAAAGTCAGCCGTATCGTGGCGGGGGGCTATGACTATAACGTGGTGCAAAAAGGTAAAAACTGGTTCCTGACCAGCCTGGTTGAGCCCGTTGATCCTGTTGACCCACCGGTCGACCCCGTAGACCCGCCTGTTGACCCCGTGGACCCACCAGTCGACCCGGTAGATCCGCCCGTTGACCCAGTGATTCCGCCGCAAGAGCCGGTCCCACCGCCTGCACCACCGAAAAGCGAGCATCAGTATCGCCCGGAATTTGGTAGCTATCTGGCAAACAGCTATGCGGCAAATACGCTGTTTATGACCCGCCTGCACGATCGTCTGGGTGAAACGCAGTACACCGACATGCTCACTGGCGAGCAGAAAGTGACGAGCCTGTGGATGCGTAACGTCGGCGGTCATACGCGTTTCAGAGACGGCAGCGGCCAGTTAAAAACCACCGCCAATCGCTACGTGCTGCAGCTGGGTGGCGATGTCGCTCAGTGGAGCACCGACGGTCTGGACCGTTGGCATCTTGGCCTGATGGCGGGCTACGGCAACAGTCAGAGCCGGAGCGCTTCCAGCCTGACCGGCTACCACTCACGCGGTGAAGTGAATGGCTATAGCGTCGGTCTGTACGGTACCTGGTACGCAAACGACGCGGATAAAAGTGGCACTTATGTTGATAGCTGGGTGCTGTATAACTGGTTCGACAATAAGGTGATGGGACAGGATCAGGCCACTGAAAACTATCGCTCCAGCGGCGTGACCGCCTCTGTAGAAGCAGGCTATAGCGTTAAGGTGGGCGAAAGCGGCCGCAACAGCTACTGGCTCCAGCCGAAAGCGCAGGCCGTTTGGATGGACGTGCAGGCTGACGACCATCGCGAACGCAACGGCACGCGGGTGAAAGACGAGACTCAGGGCAACCTGATGACACGTCTCGGCGTGAAGGCCTACATCAGCGGACATAACGCGATTGACGACGGTAAGTCACGGATCTTCCAGCCGTTTATCGAAGCGAACTGGATCCACAACACCCAGACCACGCGTATCCGCATGGATGACGTTAGCAATGAGATGCGTGGTACGCGCAATATCGGTGAACTCAAGACAGGCGTAGAGGGGCAGATTACGCCGCAGCTTAGCGTATGGGGCAACGTGGCTCAGCAGATAGGCGACAAAGGCTACAGCGATACGCAGGGGATGCTGGGGGTGAAATACAGCTTTAAATAACAATGTTCAAGCCGCTGTTTACTCAGCGGCTTTTTTTGCTTCAGGCGATATCATCGCCGGTGCTGGCCAGGACGATTTCAACTTTACTGGATTTCAGATGATTTTGCAGAGCCGAGCCAGGCATCTCGTCAGTGAAGAGTGCAGTGGCCTGCGCCACGTTGCCAATTTCCACCGCAGCGGAGGCGGTAAATTTCGTATGATCGGCCGCTAAAAGAATGTGCCGGGAGTGGGCGATCATGGTTTTCACCACGCTGGCTTCATTGACGTCAAACTCCATCATCGCGCCGTCGTGCTCAATGGCTCCCACGCTCGTCACGAGATAATCCGCCCGAAAACCAGACACAAACGCCGTCGCCGCAGGCCCGATAATCCCGCCATTGTGCGGGCGCAGCGTGCCACCTGGCACCATCACTTCAAAACGCGGGTTCTTATACAGAATGTGCGCCACCCGCAGGCTGTTGGTGATAATGCGCAGATGATTATGGTTCAGCAGCGCCCGGGCAACGTGCTCTACGGTCGTGCCGATGGTGATGAAGATGGTGGAGCCATCGGGAATATAGTCCGCAATGGCTTCGGCAATCGCTCGCTTCTCTTCGGTAAGCGAGACTTCGCGCTGTTCGAACGCCATGTTCACCACGCTGGATGCCCTGCCCGCCCCGCCATGATGACGCGTGATCAGTCCCTGCTCGCTCAGCTTGCGGATATCCCGGCGCACCGTTTGCGTGGAGACATCCAGCAGTTGCGCCAGTTCATCAATGTTCATATAGCCGCGATCGGCAATCAGCGTCAGCAGCTGATCGTGACGCGGGTTGCCGGTCAGTTCGGTAAGACTCATGGGCTGTCCTCTGAAAACCATCTCGCCCCGCATTTTATACAAAAAGTGACAAAAAAGAGCGGGTTTGATCACAGTCGGGTATACCTGCACGCCCACCGGGCTTCGTGCATTTCAGCGCTGCGACGGCACTGGCAAAGCGGACGGCGTCTGTAGTGGACGATTGTTGCCCCAGACTGAACGCCAGCGCGCCATGGAAAACGTCGCCCGCCCCGGTGGTATCCACCACGTCCACCTCAAAGCCGGGCTGATGGCACAACGTGCTGTCTTCCAGCCAGAAACAGCCGTCTCGCCCCTGAGTGACATACACATGTCCATTTGTGAGCGTTTGTGCTTTTTTCAGTGCATCTTCGGTTTTATCCAGCTGCGTTAAACGCCGCAGCCCCGGCGCGGAGAAGGCCGCGTGGTCGCTTAAGGTAATCAGCTCCGCAATATCCTGTGGGGTAACATCCGCATCCAGCAACGTCGGCACACCTTGCTTACGGGCCAGGGTAAACGCCTGTTTCGCCCCGTCATGCCAGCGCACGTCGGCTAAAACAATATCCCACTGCGAGAAGTCGATTTCATGCAGCCAGTCTGCCGCCGCAGGGAGATCGGGGCTGGGGTAGTTGGCAATCACGCGTTCTCCGCCCGCGTCCACCAGCACCGCCGATTGTGACGATCGGGCACCCTTAAATACGCGGGTGTAACGGGTCTTCACCCCCAGGGATTCCAGCTCCGCGAGCAGCCGTCTGCCGGTATCGTCGTCCCCCACCCGGCCAATAAAATCCACTTCCGCGCCCAGTTTCGCCGCCGCCACAGCCGCAGTTGCCGCCGGGCCGCCCCCCACTTCCGTATAGTCCTTTGCGACATATTTCCCACCTTCCTTTGGTAAGTCATCGAGATACCAGATGCGATCCAGCACGGTAATACCGACACAAACGATGCGAGCCATGGTGATTCCTTCTGCGATTTCTGATGCTTTCATTTTAATTTCATCAAATGTTTAAAAAGTGACTCGTGTCAATTTTTTGACTATAAATTACAAATACGATCAAAAACAGACAACATAAACGCGCAAAAATTGACACGATGTGACAGGAGAGAGGCATGTCAGCAATCGCATTTATCGGTTTAGGACAGATGGGCGCGCCAATGGCGAAGAATCTGTTGAAACAAGGTCATCAGCTTAACGTCTTCGATGTGAACCCGCAGGCGGTTCAGGCGCTGGTAGAGAGCGGCGCACGGGCGGTGACAACACCCGCGCAGGCCGCCACGGACGCCGAATTCGTCATCACCATGCTGCCAAACGGCGACCTGGTACGCAGCGTGCTGTTTGGCGAAAACGGCGTGTGCGAAGGATTGTCCCGCGACGCGCTAGTCATTGATATGTCCACCATACACCCACTGCAAACCGACGCGCTGATCCGCGACATGGCTGAACGCGGCTTCAGCCTGATGGATGTGCCTGTCGGACGCACCTCAGATCATGCCATCGCCGGCACGCTGCTCCTGCTGGCAGGCGGCACGGCGCAGCAAATTGAGCGCGCCACTCCGGTCTTAATGGCGATGGGCAATGAGCTGATTAATGCCGGCGGGCCAGGCATGGGCATCCGCGTGAAGCTTATCAATAACTACATGAGCATTGCCCTGAACGCTCTCTCGGCGGAGGCGGCCGTGCTGTGTGAAGCACTGGGGCTCTCATTTGATGTGGCGCTGAAGGTCATGAGCGGTACGCCTGCGGGTAAAGGCCACTTCACGACCTCATGGCCGAACAAGGTGTTGAAAGGGGATCTTTCACCCGCCTTCATGATCGACCTTGCGCATAAAGATCTGGGGATCGCCCTCGACGTGGCTAACCAACTCCATGTTCCGATGCCGCTGGGCGCGGCCTCCCGCGAGGTTTACAACCAGGCACGCGCCGCCGGGCGCGGGCGCGAGGACTGGACAGCCATTCTTGAACAGGTTCGCGCATCTGCCGGGCTGAAAAAAACACTCTGATACGAAAGGACTGAGGAATGACGATGTACACCCTGAAAGATATCACCCGACCTTCCGGCGGTTTTGCGATGCTGGCCGTGGATCAGCGCGAAGCGATGCGCCTGATGTTTGCTGCAGCAGGCGCGCCGGTTCCGGTAACCGACCAGCACCTGACGGATTTTAAGCTCAACGCGGCAAAAATTCTGTCACCGTACGCCTCTGCCATTCTCGTCGACCAGCAGTTCTGCTATCGCCAGATTGTCGAGCAGCAGGCCGTAGCTAAAAGCTGCGCAATGATTGTGGCCGCCGACGAGTTTATCCCGGGGAATGGTCTTCCGGTCGACAGCGTAGTGATCGACAAGAACGTCGACGCGCAGGCGGTCAAACGCGATGGCGGCAAAGCACTGAAGCTGCTGGTGCTGTGGCGCAGCGATGAAGATCCGCAGCAGCGCCTTGAGATGGTGAAGGCGTTCAACACGCTGTGCCACGATAACGGTCTGCTGAGCATTATCGAGCCGGTGGTGCGTCCGCCGCGTCGCGGTGCCGCGTTTAACCGCGAACAGGCGATTATCGACGCGGCTAAAGAGCTGGGCGACAGCGGTGCCGACCTCTACAAAGTGGAGATGCCGCTGTTTGGCAAGGGCACGCAGCAGGCGCTGCTGGCAGCCTCGCAGAAGCTGAATGAGAACATCGCCATGCCGTGGGTGATCCTCTCGTCCGGCGTGGACGATAAGTTATTCCCGCGCGCCGTAAGCGTCGCCATGCAGGCGGGGGCCTCAGGCTTTTTAGCCGGTCGTGCCGTCTGGTCCTCTGTGATTGGCCTGCCGGACACCGAGCTGATGCTGCGTGATATCTCCGTCCCCAAACTTCAGCGTCTGGGTGAGATCGTCGACGAAATGATGGCTCGCCGTTAAGAAAGGACCCGAACATGAAATGGTTTAACACCCTGAGCCATAACCGCTGGCTCGAGCAAGAGACCGACCGCATTCTCGATTTCGGTAAAAACGCCGCCGTACCGACCGGCTTTGGCTGGCTGGGCAATAACGGCCAGGTGCGTAGCGATATGGGCACGCATCTGTGGATCACCGCGCGTATGCTGCACGTTTACGCGGTGGCGGCGAACATGGGGCGTCCCGGTGCGTATGCCCTGGTTGAGCACGGCATTAACGCCCTGAATGGCCCGCTGCGCGACAAGCAGCACGGCGGCTGGTACGCCTGCGTTAACGATGAGGGCGTCATTGACGCTTCCAAGCAGGGCTATCAGCACTTCTTCGTTCTGCTGGGCGCGGCGAGCGCCGTCACCACCGGCCATCCGCAGGCGCGCAGGCTGCTGGACGATGCCATCGAGGTGATTGAGCGTTACTTCTGGAGCGAACAGGAGCAGATGTGCCTGGAGTCATGGGATGAAGCCTTCAGCAAAACGGAAGATTACCGCGGCGGTAACGCCAACATGCACGCCGTGGAAGCCTTCCTGATCGTTTATGACGTGACCCACGATCGTAAATGGCTCGACCGCGCCCTGCGCATCGCGTCGGTGATTATTCACGACGTAGCGCGCAAAGGTGAGTATCGCGTTAACGAACATTTCGACACCAGCTGGAACCCGATCCGCGACTACAACATTGATAATCCCGCCCACCGCTTCCGCGCCTACGGCGGCACGCCGGGACACTGGATCGAGTGGGGCCGCCTGATGCTGCACCTGCGCGCCGCCCTGGAAGCGCGCTTTGAGACCCCGCCTGAATGGCTGCTGGAAGATGCGAAAGGCCTGTTCCACGCCACCATCCGCGACGCCTGGGCACCCGACGGCGCCGACGGGTTTGTCTATTCCGTGGGCTGGGACGGCAAGCCAATCGTCCGCGAACGCGTGCGCTGGCCAATCGTCGAGGCGATGGGCACGGCCTATGCCCTCTATACCGTCACCGGCGAAGCGCAGTACGAAGCCTGGTATCAGAAGTGGTGGGATTACTGCATCAAATACCTGATGGATTACGAGAACGGATCCTGGTGGCAGGAGCTGGACACCAACAACGAAGTGACCACCAAAGTCTGGGACGGCAAGCAGGATATTTACCACCTGCTGCACTGCCTGGTGATCCCCCGCCTGCCGCTGGCCCCGGGCTTAGCCCCTGCCGTCGCCGCCGGATTACTGGATAGCCAGGCCAAATAATTAAGACGGAGTGTTTATGCGTACCCTACACAATATTGACCTGAAAAATAACGAAAGTGGCTTCACCCTGCGCTGGCAGGACCGTCTGATTTTATCCCACACCGCGGATGCCCCTTGCCTGTGGATTGGCGCAGGCGAGGCGGATATCGAGATGTTTCGCGGCAACTTCAGCATCAAAGACAAGCTCAACGAAAAGATTGCCCTGACGGACGCGACCGTCACGCAGCAAAGCGCGGGCTGGGCGATCCGCTTTACCCGCGGCGATGCGGTAAGCGCGACGCTGCTGGTGGGCGTGGATGCGGAAGGCCGTCTGGAGCTGAAGCTGAAAAATGACGCCGCCAGCCATAACCGCATCTGGCTGCGGCTGGCAGCTCAGCCAGACGATCATATCTACGGCTGCGGCGAGCAGTTCTCGTATTTCGATTTGCGCGGCAAGCCGTTCCCGCTGTGGACCAGCGAGCAGGGCGTGGGCCGCAATAAGCAGACCTACGTCACCTGGCAGGCCGACTGCAAAGAGAACGCGGGCGGCGACTACTACTGGACCTTCTTCCCGCAGCCTACCTTCGTGAGCACCCAGAAGTACTACTGCCACGTGGATAACAGCTGCTACATGAACTTTGATTTCAGCGCGCCGGATTTCCACGAGCTGGCGTTCTGGGAAGATAACGCCACGCTGCGCTTCGAATGCGCAGAAACCTACGTCGATCTGCTGGAAAAACTGACCGGCCTGCTGGGGCGTCAGCCGGAGCTGCCGGACTGGGTGTACGACGGCGTGACGCTGGGCATTCAGGGCGGCACCGAGGTGTGCCAGCAGAAGCTCGACACCATGCGTAACGGCGGCGTAAAGGTCAACGGCATCTGGGCGCAGGACTGGTCCGGCATTCGCATGACCTCCTTCGGCAAGCGCGTGATGTGGAACTGGAAGTGGAACAGCGCGCTCTATCCGCAGCTTGATGCGCGGATTGCGAAGTGGAAAGAGGAAGGCGTGCAGTTCCTCTCCTATATCAACCCGTACGTCGCCAGCGATAAAGATCTCTGCGAAGAGGCGTCGAAGCGCGGCTATCTGACCAAAAACGCCGACGGCAAGGACTACCACGTTGAGTTCGGCGAGTTCTACGCGGGCGTTATCGACCTGACCAACCCGGAAGCCTACGACTGGTACAAAGAAGTCATCAAAAAGAATCTGATCGAACTGGGCTGCGGCGGCTGGATGGCCGATTTCGGGGAGTACCTGCCGACCGACACCTTCCTGCATAACGGCGTGAGCGCGGAGATCATGCATAACGCCTGGCCTGCCCTGTGGGCCAAATGTAACTACGAAGCGCTTCAGGAGACCGGCAAGCTCGGCGAGATCCTGTTCTTCATGCGCGCGGGCTACACCGGCAGCCAGAAGCACTCGGTGATGATGTGGGCGGGAGATCAGAACGTCGACTGGAGCCTTGACGACGGTCTGGCATCGGTAGTGCCTGCCGCGCTTTCTCTGGCGATGACCGGGCACGGCCTGCATCACAGCGACATCGGCGGCTATACCACGCTGTTCGAGATGAAGCGCAGCAAAGAGCTGCTGCTGCGCTGGTGCGACTTCAGCGCCTTTACGACCATGATGCGTACCCATGAGGGCAACCGTCCAGGCGATAACTGGCAGTTTGACGGCGACGCGGAAACCATCGCGCACTTCGCGCGCATGACCACCGTCTTCACCACCCTGAAGCCGTATATCAAAGCCGCCGTCGCGCAGAACGCAAAAAGCGGCCTGCCGGTGATGCGTCCGCTGTTCCTGCACTACGAGGACGACGCGCGCGCCTACACGCTGAAATACCAGTACCTGTTTGGCCGCGATCTGCTGGTAGCGCCGGTTCATGAAGAGGGGCGCCGCGACTGGTCGCTCTATCTGCCGCAGGACAGCTGGGTGAATGCGTGGACCGGGGAAATCTGCCGGGGCGGTGACGTGACCGTTGATGCCCCGCTCGGCAAGCCGCCGGTCTTCTACCGCCAGCACAGCGAATGGGCAGATCTATTTAGCACCTTACGTGATATCTGATAAGGCTCGCCCGCAGGGAAACCTGCGGGCAGACGGAGAACAATAATGAGTCAACAAACTTCCGATCCGGCAACCCTACGCCTGCCGTTTAAAGAAAAACTCGCCTACGGGATGGGCGATCTCGGCTCAAACATCCTGCTGGATATCGGCACGCTCTATTTGCTGAAGTTTTATACTGATGTTCTGGGGCTGCCGGGTACCTACGGCGGAATCATCTTCCTGATTGCGAAGTTCTTTACCGCCTTCACCGATATGGGCACCGGGATCATGCTCGACTCGCGGCGCAAGATCGGCCCGAAAGGAAAATTCCGCCCGTTCGTGCTCTATGCGGCGTTCCCGGTGACCTTACTGGCGATTGCCAACTTCGTCGGCACGCCGTTTGAAATCACCGGTAAAACGGTGATGGCGACGGTGCTGTTCATGCTGTACGGCCTGTTCTTCAGCATGATGAACTGCTCCTACGGCGCGATGGTACCAGCCATTACTAAAAACCCGGACGAGCGCGCCTCGCTGGCCGCCTGGCGTCAGGGCGGCGCTACACTGGGCCTGCTGCTTTGTACCGTGGGTTTTGTTCCGGTGATGAACCTGATTGAAGGCAATGACCAGCTTGGCTACATCTTTGCCGCCACCCTCTTCTCGCTGTTCGGGCTGTTTTTTATGTGGTGGTGCTACAAGGGGGTGACCGAGCGTTACGTCGAGGCGCAGCCCGCTAACCCGGCGCAAAAACCGGGGCTGCTGCAGTCATTTCGCGCCATCGCCGGAAACCGTCCGCTGTTTATCCTGTGCATCGCGAACCTGTGCACGCTGGGTGCCTTTAACGTCAAACTTGCCATTCAGGTCTACTACACGC
The DNA here is from genome assembly GCF_048684805.1 of Enterobacter sp. BNK-22. Lineage (NCBI taxonomy): Bacteria > Pseudomonadati > Pseudomonadota > Gammaproteobacteria > Enterobacterales > Enterobacteriaceae > Enterobacter > Enterobacter sp. BNK-22. Next base: position 3,608,401 of record NZ_JBLQTT010000001.1, on the reverse strand, counting down.
AGTACGTGCTGAACGACCCGATCCTGCTGTCGTACATGGGCTTCTTCAGCATGGGCTGCATTTTTATCGGCGTCTTTATGATGCCCGGCGCGGTGCGGCGCTTCGGCAAGAAAAAAGTCTACATCAGCGGGCTGACGATTTGGGTGGCGGGCGATCTGCTCAACTACTTCTTCGGCGGCGGCTCGGTGAGCTTTGTGGCGTTCTCCTGCCTGGCGTTCTTCGGTTCCGCGTTTGTGAATAGCCTGAACTGGGCGCTGGTGTCCGATACCGTGGAGTACGGCGAGTGGCGCACCGGCGTGCGCTCCGAAGGGACGGTCTACACCGGCTTTACCTTCTTCAGGAAAGTATCCCAGGCGCTGGCAGGCTTCTTCCCGGGGATCATGCTCACGCAGATCGGCTATGTGCCCAACGTGGTGCAATCCAGTGGCACGGTTGAAGGGCTGCGGCAGCTGATATTTATCTACCCGAGCCTGCTGGCGGTCATCACCATCGTGGCGATGGGCTGCTTCTATAACCTCAACGAGAAGATGTATGTGCGCATCGTCGAAGAAATCGAACTGCGCAAACGTACGGCATAAATGACGTGATAGAGCGCCCTGCGGGGCGCTCTGAGGATCGACCATGACACATAACACTGATCCGTTAACCCTGAAATTGAGCCTGCGAGAGAAGTGCGCCTACGGGATGGGCGATTTTGGCTCGAACCTGATGCTGTGTATTGGTACGCTGTATTTGCTGAAGTTTTATACAGACGAACTGGGCATGCCGGCGTTCTATGGCGGCATTATTTTCCTGGTAGCGAAGTTTTTTACCGCGTTTACCGACATGCTAACCGGCGTACTGCTCGATTCCCGGCGTCACATCGGTGCAAGAGGAAAATTCCGGCCATTCATTCTTTACGCCTCCGTGCCGGTGGCGCTGGTCGCGACGGCGCAGTTTATGGCCAACGACTTTAGCCTGACGGTGAAAACGGCGCTCGCCACCGTGCTCTTCATGATGTTTGGCCTCTGCTACAGCCTGATGAACTGCGCCTACGGTGCGATGGTCCCGGCCATCACCAAAAACCCGAACGAGCGCGCGCAGCTGGCGGCCTGGCGTCAGGGCGGCGCAACGGTGGGGCTGTTACTCTGCACCGTCGGCTTTATGCCCATTCAGGCGCTGTTCGTCCACCAGCCCTCCCTCGGCTATCTGGTGGCCGCGCTGGTGTTCGTCACTGGCGGTCTGTTCTGCATGTGGTGGTGCTACTGCGGAGTTAAAGAACGCTACGTGGAGCTCACACCCGATCACCACAAGCCCGGCATTCTGAAATCGTTCTGTGCGATTTTCCGCAATCCGCCGCTGCTGGTGCTGTGCATCGCCAACCTGTGTACCCTCGCCGCGTTTAACATCAAGCTAGCGATTCAGGTCTATTACACCCAGTACGTGCTGAACGATCTGCATCTGCTGTCATGGATGGGCTTTTTCAGCATGGGCTGCATCCTGATTGGCGTGTTTCTGGTGCCCGGCGCAGTGAAGCGCTTTGGCAAGAAACCGGTCTATCTGGGTGGCCTGGCGCTGTGGGCAGTGGGCGACGTGCTGAATTTCTTCTGGGGGACCAGCTCCCTGCTGTTCGTGCTGTTTTCCTGCATGGCCTTCTTCGGCACCGCGTTTGTGAACAGCCTGAACTGGGCACTGGTGCCGGATACCGTCGATTACGGCGAGTGGAAAACCGGCATTCGCGCCGAAGGGTCGGTGTATACCGGCTATACCTTCTCGCGCAAAATCTCCGCCGCGCTCGCCGGTTTCCTGCCCGGCATTATGCTGACCCAGATTGGCTACGTTCCCCATGCCGTGCAGAGCGCGGGCACGCTGCTTGGGTTGCGTCAGCTTATTTTCCTCTGGCCGTGCGGCCTGGCGATTGTTGCTGCCGTGACCATGGGGCTGTTTTATAAACTCAACGAAGCGCGCTTCGCTTTTATTATCGAGGAGATTGGAAAACGGAAGAAACAAACCGCGAATACCCCTGAGATAACCACCAACAATAAAGCGTCAGCAGTCACTTTATAACAATAAATCCGGCCACTATGTCCTTCCTGTTTATCAGGAGGGAGGCCTTTCTGTACCTGATACATGGACAAATTATGAATAGAATCATCACTGTACTGATCGTGTCGTCTGTGTCCTGCCCGGTATTTGCCGGGGCCTATGTCGAAACCCGCGAAGCCTACAATACGGCCTCAGAGCTGCACGAGGTGATCCTGCGTGCGGGCTATAACTTCGATATGGGCGCGGGACTGATGTTCACCAACGCCTATAACGTAGGTAAATGGGATGAACTTAAGCACAGCTATAACGAAATCGAGGGGTGGTATCCGCTCTTTAAGCCGACCGACAAACTCACCTTCCAGCCCGGTGGATTGATTAACGACAGCAGTGCAGGGTCCGGCGGTGCGGTTTATTTAGATACCAACTACAAATTTACAGACTGGTTTAATCTGACGTTCCGCTATCGCTATAACCATAACAACTACGATACGCCGGACTATAACGGGCAGATGGATAAGAATGACACGCACGAATTTGCCAACTACTGGAATTTCAAAGTGACGGATGCGTTTTTCTACACCTTTGAGCCGCACTTTTTCCAGCGGGTGAATGATTACCACAGCAAAAATGGCAAAGACCATCACTGGGAAATTACCAACAAGTTCAGCTATAAAATCGACAGAAACTGGCTGCCGTACCTCGAACTGCAGTGGCTGGACAGGTGGAATGATTACAACCGGGAGCAGTACCGAATCCGTTTAGGGTTACGGTATTCGTTCTAATAAAAAAGCCGCTGATCGCTCAGCGGCTTTTTCGTTGCCGGGTGGCGCATGCGCTTACCCGGCCTACGGATTAACCGTATTAGTCTTCTTTCGCACCGCGCATAGCACGTTTACGATCGTTCTCGGTCAGGTGACGCTTACGGATACGAATTGACTGTGGAGTCACTTCGACCAGTTCGTCATCATCGATGAATTCCAGAGCCTGCTCCAGAGTCATCTTGATCGGTGGAACCAGAACCGTTGCTTCGTCAGTACCGGACGCACGCATGTTGGTCAGTTTCTTACCGGTCAGGCAGTTTACGGTCAGGTCGTTAGAACGACTGTGAATACCGATGATCTGGCCTTCATAAACCTCAGCACCGTGACCCAAGAACAGCTTACCGCGATCCTGCAGACCGAACAGCGCAAACGCAACCGCTTTACCCTGACCGTTGGAGATCAGCACGCCGTTGTTACGCTGGCCCACTTCACCCGGACGAACGTCGTCGTAGTGGCTGAAGGTGGAGTACAGCAGACCGGTACCTGAAGTCATGGTCATGAACTCAGAACGGAAGCCGATCAGGCCACGGCTTGGGATCACGTAGTCGAGACGTACGCGGCCTTTGCCATCTGGATTCATGTTTTTCAGGTCGCCTTTACGCTCACCCAGAGCCTGCATCACAGAACCCTGGTGCTGCTCTTCAACGTCCAGCGTCACGTTTTCGAACGGCTCTTGTTTACGGCCATCGATTTCGCGGAAGATAACTTTCGGACGGGAAACCGCCATTTCGAAACCTTCACGACGCATGTTTTCGATCAGAACAGACAGGTGCAGCTCACCACGACCCGAAACGCGGAATGCATCAGCGTCTTCGGTTTCTTCAACGCGCAGCGCAACGTTGTGCACCAGCTCTTTGTTCAGGCGGTCAAGGATCTGACGAGAGGTAACGAACTTACCTTCTTTACCACAGAACGGAGAGGTGTTGACGTTGAAGAACATGGATACGGTTGGTTCATCAACGGACAGGGCTGGCAGCGCTTCGACGTTCTGCGGATCGCAGATGGTGTCGGAGATGTTCAGTTCACCCAGACCGGTGATAGCGATGATGTCGCCCGCTTCAGCGATGTCGCTCTCGATACGCTCAAGGCCCAGGTGAGTCAGTACTTTACCAACTTTACCGTTACGGGTTTTGCCTTCGCTATCGATGATAGTGACCTGCTGGTTCGGCTTCACTTTACCGCGCTTGATACGACCAATGCCGATAACGCCAACGTAGTTGTTGTAATCGAGCTGAGAGATCTGCATCTGCAGGGTGCCGTCGAGATCGACGTTTGGCGCAGGAACACGGTCAACAATCGCCTGATACAGCGGGGTCATGTCTTCAGCCATGTCTTCGTGGTCCAGACCTGCGATACCGTTCAGCGCAGAGGCGTAAACGATAGGGAAGTCCAGCTGCTCGTCGGTCGCGTCGAGGTTAACGAACAGGTCGAATACCTGGTCAACAACCCAGTCAGGACGCGCGCCAGGGCGGTCAACTTTGTTGATAACAACGATTGGCTTCAGACCATGGGCAAATGCTTTTTTGGTCACGAAGCGCGTCTGTGGCATTGGGCCATCCATTGCGTCAACGACCAGCAGAACGGAGTCTACCATGGACATTACACGTTCAACTTCACCACCGAAGTCGGCGTGCCCTGGGGTATCAACGATGTTGATACGGTAGTCATTCCATTTAATCGCGGTGTTTTTCGCGAGGATGGTAATCCCACGCTCTTTCTCCAAATCGTTGGAGTCCATCACGCGTTCTTGGGTTTCGGCACGCGCATCAAACGTACCGGATTGCTGCAGCAGCTTATCGACCAGGGTAGTTTTACCATGGTCAACGTGCGCGATGATGGCGATGTTACGCAAATTTTCGATCACAACTTTGCCTCAGGCATTTAGAAATAGCGCGTTATTGTACACGGATTAATCGCACTACAAAACAGGATCACAAACATCCCCCGCAAACAAGTATTGCAGAGATGCTTTGTGATCGCTTTCACGGAGCGGTAAAAGGGCACTTTAACGTAAATTGCACCAATATGGTGCTCAATGTTCACATTGAAGCACTATACTGGTGCAACAAATCCATCGTGGTGCAGCCCTTTTGCACTATGGTGCGCATGATAACGCCTTTTTGGGGTGTTTTAAAAGTTGGCACAGATTTCGCTTTATAAAAAATACATGGCACCAGCCAGTACAAACAGAAATTGAAGACCTCGTTACCACGACGACAATGACCAATCTGGAGAGTTAAGTATGTCCGCTGAACACGTTTTGACGATGCTGAACGAACATGAAGTGAAGTTTGTTGATCTGCGCTTCACCGATACCAAAGGTAAAGAACAGCACGTCACAATCCCTGCTCATCAGGTGAACGCCGAATTCTTTGAAGAAGGCAAAATGTTTGACGGCTCCTCCATTGGTGGCTGGAAAGGCATTAACGAATCCGACATGGTTCTGATGCCAGATGCGACCACTGCGGTCATTGATCCGTTCTTCGAAGAACCTACCCTGATCATCCGTTGCGACATCCTCGAGCCAGGCACCCTGCAGGGCTACGACCGCGACCCACGTTCTATCGCGAAACGCGCTGAAGAGTACCTGCGTTCTACCGGCATCGCAGACACCGTTCTGTTCGGGCCAGAGCCAGAGTTCTTCCTGTTCGATGACATCCGTTTTGGTGCGTCTATTTCTGGCTCACACGTGGCTATCGACGACATCGAAGGCGCATGGAACTCCTCCACCAAATACGAAGGTGGTAACAAAGGTCACCGTCCAGGCGTGAAAGGCGGTTACTTCCCGGTTCCTCCGGTCGACTCTGCACAGGACATTCGTTCCACCATGTGTCTGGTGATGGAAGAGATGGGCCTGGTTGTTGAAGCGCACCACCACGAAGTGGCGACGGCGGGTCAGAACGAAGTGGCTACCCGCTTCAACACCATGACCAAAAAAGCGGACGAAATTCAGATCTACAAATACGTTGTGCACAACGTTGCGCACCGTTTCGGTAAAACCGCGACCTTCATGCCAAAACCAATGTTTGGCGACAACGGTTCCGGTATGCACTGCCACATGTCTCTGTCCAAGAACGGTACCAACCTGTTCTCTGGCGACAAATATGCCGGTCTGTCCGAGCAGGCGCTGTATTACATTGGCGGCGTAATCAAACACGCTAAAGCGATCAACGCCCTGGCGAACCCAACCACCAACTCCTACAAGCGTCTGGTCCCGGGCTACGAAGCGCCAGTGATGCTGGCCTACTCTGCGCGTAACCGTTCTGCTTCTATCCGTATCCCGGTGGTGGCGTCTCCTAAAGCGCGTCGTATCGAAGTGCGCTTCCCGGATCCAGCGGCTAACCCATACCTGTGCTTCGCAGCACTGCTGATGGCCGGTCTGGACGGTATCAAGAACAAGATCCACCCGGGCGAAGCGATGGACAAAAACCTGTACGACCTGCCGCCAGAAGAAGCGAAAGAGATCCCACAGGTTGCTGGCTCTCTGGAAGAAGCCCTGCAGGCGCTGGACGCAGACCGCGAGTTCCTGACTGCAGGTGGCGTATTCACTGACGACGCTATCGATGCTTACATCGCGCTGCGCACTGAAGAGAATGACCGCGTGCGTATGACTCCGCATCCGGTTGAGTTCGAACTGTACTACAGCGTTTAATTAAGTTGTTTTACCCGGCGTGACAAGCGCCGGGGGTAGTTGCCGTGGAAACTTTTAGCCCATCTCCGGATGGGCTTTTTTCTCCACCAACAATCTGATCTCACGCGCTTTTGACGCCGAAAACGCTATACTGCACTAAATTAGTGCAAACGACTCCAGGAGACTGCTGAATGGCAACTGGCACGCTGCCCGATGCTGGGCAGATCCTCAATTCTTTGATTAACAGCATTTTGCTGGTCGATGACGAGCTGGCCGTTCATTACGCCAACCCGGCGGCACAGCAGCTGCTTGCCCAAAGCGCACGTAAACTGTTCGGCACCCCACTTCCGGAACTCCTGAGCTATTTTTCGCTGAATATTGGCCTGATGCAGGAAAGTTTACAGGCAGGCCAGGGTTTCACCGATAACGAAGTGACGCTGGTGATCGACGGGCGTTCGCACATTCTGTCGCTGACCGCGCAACGTCTTCCCGAAGGCCTGATCCTGCTGGAAATGGCGCCGATGGATAATCAGCGCCGACTGAGCCAGGAACAGCTTCAGCATGCACAGCAAATTGCCGCCCGAGACCTGGTGCGCGGTCTGGCGCATGAAATCAAAAACCCGCTGGGCGGATTACGCGGTGCGGCGCAGCTTCTGACCAAGGCGCTGCCTGACCCTGCGCTGGCGGAGTACACCAACGTCATCATCGAGCAGGCGGACCGTCTGCGGAATCTGGTTGACCGCCTTCTCGGGCCACAGCAGCCGGGAATGCACGTCACAGAAAGCATCCATAAAGTGGCTGAACGGGTGGTCAAGCTCGTCTCGATGGAGCTGCCGGAGAACGTCACGCTGGTACGTGATTACGACCCAAGCCTGCCGGAACTGGCTCATGACCCGGATCAGATTGAGCAGGTCCTGTTGAACATTGTGCGCAATGCCCTGCAGGCGCTGGGGCCTGACGGGGGCGAGATTATTTTACGCACCCGTACCGCCTTCCAGCTCACGTTACATGGCGTGCGCTATCGGCTTGCAGCCCGAATCGACGTCGAGGATAACGGGCCCGGCATTCCATCGCATCTGCAGGACACCCTGTTCTACCCGATGGTCAGCGGTCGCGAAGGCGGAACCGGCCTGGGCTTATCCATTGCCCGCAGTTTGATTGATCAACACTCTGGAAAAATTGAATTTACCAGTTGGCCGGGACATACCGAGTTTTCGGTTTTCCTGCCGATTAAAAAATAAAGGTGACGTTTATGCAACGAGGGATAGTCTGGGTAGTCGATGACGATAGCTCCATCCGTTGGGTGCTTGAACGCGCGCTCACGGGGGCGGGATTAAGCTGCACGACGTTTGAGAGCGGCAGCGAAGTGCTCGACGCACTCACCACCAAAACGCCCGATGTTCTGCTGTCGGATATTCGCATGCCGGGCATGGACGGGCTGGCGCTGTTAAAGCAGATCAAACAACGCCACCCTATGCTTCCGGTCATCATAATGACAGCACACTCCGATCTGGATGCCGCGGTGAGCGCTTACCAGCAAGGGGCATTCGATTATCTGCCCAAACCGTTTGATATCGACGAGGCGGTGGCGCTGGTCGAGCGCGCGATTAGCCATTATCAGGAGCAGCAACAGCCGCGCCACGCGCCCGATTTTGGGCCAACCACCGACATCATCGGCGAAGCGCCGGCGATGCAGGACGTGTTTCGCATTATTGGCCGTCTGTCCCGCTCGTCCATCAGCGTCTTGATTAACGGCGAATCGGGAACCGGTAAAGAGCTTGTGGCGCATGCGCTGCATCGCCACAGCCCGCGGGCAAAAGCACCGTTCATTGCCCTGAATATGGCGGCGATCCCGAAGGATTTGATTGAATCCGAACTGTTCGGGCACGAAAAAGGGGCGTTTACCGGCGCAAATACCATTCGCCAGGGGCGCTTCGAACAGGCAGACGGCGGCACGCTGTTCCTGGATGAGATCGGCGATATGCCGCTGGATGTCCAGACCCGTCTGCTGCGCGTGCTGGCCGACGGACAGTTTTACCGCGTGGGCGGTTATGCGCCGGTGAAGGTGGACGTGCGTATTATCGCCGCGACCCACCAGAACCTGGAGCAGCGCGTGCAGGAAGGCAAATTCCGTGAGGATTTATTCCATCGTCTGAACGTCATTCGCGTTCATCTGCCGCCGCTGCGTGAACGCCGGGAAGATATTCCCCGCCTGGCGCGCCATTTCCTGCAAGTAGCCGCCCGCGAGCTGGGTGTGGAGGCCAAGCAGCTTCACCCGGAAACCGATGCCGCTCTGACGCGCCTGGCGTGGCCGGGCAACGTGCGTCAGCTGGAAAATACCTGCCGCTGGTTAACCGTGATGGCTGCCGGTCAGGAAGTGCTGATTCAGGATTTACCGGCCGAGCTGTTTGAAGCGACCGCGCCTGAAAGCAGCACCGGGCATGCTTTGCCGGACAGCTGGGCAACGCTGCTGGCGCAGTGGGCCGACCGCGCGCTGCGTTCCGGTCATCAAAACCTGCTGTCTGAAGCGCAGCCTGAGATGGAGCGTACGCTGTTAACTACCGCGCTTCGTCATACGCAGGGCCACAAGCAGGAAGCCGCTCGCCTGTTGGGATGGGGACGCAATACCCTGACGCGCAAGCTGAAAGAGCTGGGAATGGAGTAATATCCGCGCTTGTGTAAAGGTTATTAATTGAGCGCAAATTGCCGTTATTTTGCGCTTTACTGTTCCGATGAGTTTTGTATGATCGTGCCCGGAAATTGGGGGTGAACATCATGCTGGAAACATTCGTGAATATGCTCTCTAGCGGAGCCGCTGAAAGCCACACGCCACAAACCGCCGTTGCGGCGGTACTGTGCGCGGCGCTGGTTGGGCTGTTTAGCTAGCGAGTTGGCGATGAAAAGCCGGGTGGCGCTTCGCTTACCCGGCCTACATTTCGCACTTTTGTAGGCCGGGTAAGGCGAAGCTGCCACCCGGCATTGCAGTTTAAATCACCCGCGAGAACTGCTGCATACGCGCTTTCTGACGCAGATACGCGTCGAAGCACATGCAGATATTGCGGATCAACAGACGCCCTTTTGGCGTGACCTCAATCGCGCTCTCCGACACATCCACCAGCCCGTCTTTCGCCAGCGGCGCCAGCAGCTTCAGGTCTTCCGCGAAATAATCGCTGAAGTTCAGCGTCCACTGCGCTTCCACGTCGCTGAAATCGAGACGGAAGTTGCAGATAAGCGCCTTAATCACATCGCGACGGATACAGTCATCGCGCGTTAATGCGATGCCGCGCCACAGCGCGTTGCCCGTCTCATCAACCTGCTGGTAATACAGCTTCAGTTCTTTCTGGTTTTGCGCGTAGCAGTCGCCGATCATGCTGATGGCGGAGACGCCCATTCCCAGCAAATCGGTATCGCCCTGGGTCGTGTAGCCCTGGAAGTTGCGGTGCAGGACCCCTTCGCGCTGAGCGACCGCCAGTTCGTCATCCGGACGGGCAAAGTGATCCATACCGATAAACTGGTAGCCGGTGTCGGTCAGCGAGGTGATGGTTTCCTGCAGGATATCCAGCTTCTGCTGAGCAGAAGGCAGATCGGCATCTTTGATTTTACGCTGGGCGGCAAACAGCGTCGGCAGATGCGCGTAGTTAAAGACGCTCAGACGGTCCGGGTTGAGTTCGGCCACGCGCTTCAGCGTGAAGGCGAAGCTTTCCGGCGTTTGCTTTGGCAGGCCGTAAATCAGGTCAATATTGGTCGAGGTGAAGCCAATTTCACGCGCATGGTTGAGTAAGGCAAAGATAAAGTCTTCGTCCTGCTCGCGGTTCACCAGACGCTGAACCTCTTTATTGAAGTCCTGTACGCCCATGCTCAGGCGGTTGAAGCCTTCGGCGCGTAAGTGATCGAGGACATCCAGCTCAATTTCACGCGGATCGACTTCGATCGAGATTTCTGCGTCGTCGTTAAAACTGAAATTATCGCGCAGAAGCGTCATCAGGCGACTGATTTGCGCTTTATTCAGATAGGTTGGCGTACCGCCGCCCCAGTGCAGCTGGCTGACGTGACGGCCTTTAAACAGCGGCGCGCGATGCACAATTTCCTGTTCGAGCGCGTCAAGGTACTGGTCGGCTTTATGCTGCTGGCGGGTCACGATTTTATTGCAGCCGCAGAAATAGCAAAGCTTGTGGCAGAACGGAATATGGACGTAGAGCGACAGCGGACGCTCAGGATAGCGCGCAACAGCCTGCTGAAAATCCCCCTCGCCGAAGGCATCGGAGAACTCCAGCGCGGTGGGGTATGACGTATAACGCGGCCCGGAATAGTTATATTTCTGGATTAGGGCCAAATCCCAGTCGATAGTTGGTGCTGACATGCTCACTCCTTCCGTTGGTGTCGCGTTCGTATACGGCGGCCCGTTCTGACCCCATTGCGGGCCATCATTCGGGTGCGCAGCCACTTCTGTCGCCGCGACAACCGCCGTAGTTTAACGAATAACCACACCAGATAACATATAACCGGAAGGGTTATAAGCAGGACTATCGTGCCTGCCGGGTGCAAATGTTAGTTTCCACCCTTCAGAAGACGCATCATATCTTCCTGCTTTTCGTCTTCTTCTTCGTCGTCTTCATCATCGTAAGACAGACCCAGCTTCTGCATCAGCTCGTCGATGCGATCCAGTTTGGCATCCACCCATGACTGCTCTTCAGCGGTCAGGGTTTCACCCTCTTCAAGACGTTCCAGCAGCGCGTCCAGGCGCTCATCATTCTCCAGCAAATCCAGCTCAGCCTGCGGTGAAAGCATAGGTTTCTCGCTCTTTGGTTTGTGCTGCTTAGTGACCGGGGTGTCTGTCACGCCCAGTGGAATGGGAGTTTTACTGCCGATACGAGGATCTTTCTGCTGTTTGCCTTTTGCAGAAGCGCCCGCTGCACCACCACCGTTGGCACGGCTACCCGCAGCATGACCGCGATGTTTTTTGTCGCGTTTGCGGTCGCGCGCTTCCTGGTTCAGTTCTTCGCGCGTTTTGCGGCGTGCTTTTGCAGGGCGTTTCGCGCCCGCAGCGGAGGTTGGTTTTTTCATGATGTTTTATCTTTAAGTCGTTTTCTTCAGTATAGAATTGCGGCGAAATCTAGCAGAAAGCAAGCAAAGAAAAAAGGCGACAGAGCAATCTGTCGCCTTTTTTCCTGACTCACAACCCTTAGCGGGTCAGACATTCCATGTTTGCCAACAACAAACCCTGTTTATCCCTTGGCTAATACCGTCCGTGATACGGTTCCATTTCCTGTTAAAACGCCTCCAGGCGCTGGTCGTCCTGACAATCCTGCGTCTTCGCCTCCTGGCGCTCCTGACCCTAATCCTTAAGTCGATTTCCTGTTGGCTTCCTCGCCCTGACGCACACTTTACCTTGTTCCGTTAAACTAACAAGCAACGAAACGGTATAAAAAGAGATTTTCAGACAATTACCCGAAAATAAGCTTATGATTTAAAACAGTTTGCGTTTTTTAACGCCTGCGAATTCTCTGAAATCTCCCATAGCATCACTGGCCGATCTCTCACACCGGTGGGGGCATTCGCCTACAGGGCATAGCAATCAGAAAAGCCTTTTGCCTGCATTCAGGTATAATCCCCCTCAGATTACGATTTTGGAGACGACCACGTGACTACCTGGAACTACCAACAGACGCATTTTGTCACCAGTGCGCCCGATATTCGCCACCTCCCCTCTGATACCGGTATTGAAGTGGCCTTTGCTGGCCGCTCTAATGCGGGGAAATCCAGCGCCCTGAATACGCTGACCAATCAGAAGAACCTGGCGCGTACCTCAAAAACACCTGGCCGTACCCAGCTGATCAACCTGTTTGAAGTCGCAGAGGGCAAACGCCTGGTCGACTTACCGGGGTACGGTTACGCGCAGGTACCCGAAGAGATGAAAATCAAGTGGCAGCGTGCGCTGGGTGAATACCTGGAAAAACGCCTGTGCCTGAAAGGTCTGGTGGTGCTGATGGATATTCGCCATCCCCTGAAAGATCTGGATCAGCAGATGATCGACTGGGCGGTGGCAAGCGATATCGCCGTGCTGGTGCTGCTGACAAAAGCCGATAAGCTGGCAAGCGGCGCGCGTAAAGCGCAGGTGAATATGGTTCGCGAAGCGGTACTGGCGTTCAACGGCGATGTGCAGGTTGAACCGTTCTCCTCGCTGAAAAAGCAGGGCGTGGACAAGCTGCGTCAAAAGCTCGACACCTGGTTTAACGAGCTGGAACCCGCGACGGAAGCGGAAGAAGAGTAATACCGGGCGCGGCGATGGCCGCGCTTTTTTTTGCCCGAAAGTTTCTTTGCCGCAATAAAAAACGCCCCAGTCATTACTGACTGGGGCGGCTAAAATATTCAGCCAAATCCGATTACGTGAAGTAAAAGGTCTGAAAGATAGAACATCTTACCTCTGTACCCTACGCCGATAACTCTACCCCTTTTTGTGCTGCAGAAAAAGCACTTTTTGTAGTTTTTTTTCATTCTTTACATAGGGAATTCTAATGATCGTCACAAAACGCGCGTTCTTATGTTGCAAACTTACATAAACAGCGCGTTATGCGAAGAACCGTTAGTGAGCCTGATCCCAGTTTTCACCACTTCCCACTTCCACCAGCAACGGCACGTCCAGCGTCATGCTGCTTTCCATCAGTTCGTGGATCTTCTTCGACACGGCGTCGAGGTCGTCCTTGTGCACTTCAAATACCAGTTCATCGTGTACCTGCATGATCATTTTCACGCGCGGTTTCTCTTTCTCGAGCCAGGCATCAACGGCGATCATTGCACGCTTAATAATGTCCGCCGCGGTGCCCTGCATCGGGGCGTTGATCGCGGCACGCTCTGCACCCGCGCGGCGCGCGGCGTTGCTGGATTTGATGTCCGGTAAATAGAGACGGCGGCCGTCCAGGGTTTCAACGTAGCCTTTCTCTTTCGCCTGCGCGCGGGTACGTTCCATATATTCCAGCACGCCCGGATAACGCTCGAAGTAGAGATCCATATACTTCTGCGACTCTTTACGCGGAATGTTGAGCTGGCGCGAAAGCCCAAATGCACTCATGCCGTAAATCAGCCCAAAGTTGATCGCCTTAGCGCTGCGGCGCTGTTCGTTGGTTACGCTGTCCAGCGGCAGACCGAAGACTTCGGCTGCAGTCGCCCGGTGGATATCCTTCCCTTCGGCAAAAGCGCTCAGCAGGCCTTTGTCGCGGGACAGGTGCGCCATAATGCGCAGTTCGATTTGCGAGTAGTCCGCCGAGACAATCAGATAATCCTCTGGTGCGATGAAAGCCTGGCGAATACGGCGGCCCTCTTCGTTACGTACCGGGATGTTCTGCAGGTTGGGATCGGTTGACGAGAGACGACCGGTCGCCGCGACAGCCTGATGGTATGAGGTGTGCACGCGGCCCGTTTTCGGGTTGATCATCAGCGGGAGCTTATCAGTGTAGGTAGACTTCAGCTTCGCGAGACCACGGTACTCCAGAATCACTTTTGGCAGAGGATAATCCAGCGCCAGTTCTTCCAGCACCTCTTCAGAGGTTGAAGGCGCACCGCCAGGGGTTTTCTTCAGCGGCTTGATGCCCTGCTTTTCAAACAGAATGGTTTGCAGCTGCTTCGGCGAAGAGAGGTTAAACGGCTCGCCTGCAAGCTCATGCGCTTTTTGCTCCAGCTCGGTCAGACGCTGCGCCAGTTCCCCGGAGTGGTTATGCAGCACCGTTGGATCGATTTTCACGCCGTTGCGTTCAATGCGGGACAGCACGGGCACTAGCGGCATCTCAATATTCTGGAACACGTTCAGCGGACCTTCGTGCTTCTGTAGCTTTGGCCACATCTTCAGGTGCAGCTGCAGCGTGACGTCAGCGTCTTCCGCCGCGTAGCGTCCTGCCTCTTCGAGAGCAATCTGGTTAAAGGTGAGCTGATTTTTCCCTTTACCGGCAATCTCTTCAAAGGTGATGGTTTTGTGCTTGAGCCAGCGGTCAGATAAGGAATCCATATCATGGCGGCCCGCAACGCTGTCCAGAATGTAGGATTCGAGCATGGTGTCGAAGGCGATCCCGCGCAGTTCAATGCCGTAGTTTTGCAGAATACCGCGGTCGTACTTGAGGTTTTGCCCAACCTTAAGCGCCTTTTCGTCTTCCAGGATCGGCTTCAGCAGCTCAAGCACGCGTTCACGGGAGAGCTGTTCCGGCGCGTCCAGGTAATCGTGCGCCACGGGAACATAGGCCGCATGACCAGGCTCTGTCGCAAATGACAGGCCTACCATATTGGCAGAAATGTTATCGAGACTGTCCGTTTCGGTGTCAAAGGCGAAGACCGGCGCTTTTTTCAGTTTTTCGATCCAGGCAATGAGCTGCGACTCTTCAAGAAGGGTTTCGTAGTTGTCGAAGGTAAGCACCACAGCTTCTTCTTCCGCCTGCTCTTCTGCATCAACGACAATCGTCTCCTTCGGCTTTGCCGCAGGTTTCGCCCCTTTTGCCTGCAACCACTTGCCGGCTTCCACGTCAGTGGTCCAGCGCTTAAATTCGTATTTCTTAAACAGACTCAGAAGCTCGTCCGCAGAAGGCTGCTGCACTTCCAGCTGTTCACAGCCCAGCTCCAGTTCGACATCGGTTTTGATGGTTGCCAGCTTATAGGAGAGATAAGCCACCTCTTTGTTCTCTTCCAGCTTCCCGGCCATGGTTTTTGCACCACGGAAGGAGAGCCCGGCGATTTTGTCTGATTCGGCGTAGAGCGTATCCAGCCCGCCCAGCCCCTGAAGCAACGCCTGCGCGGTTTTCTCACCGACGCCAGGAACACCAGGGATGTTATCCGAGGAATCGCCCATCAACGCGAGGAAGTCGATAATCAGCTCTGGCGGAACGCCATACTTAGTGACGACCTCTTCAGGCCCCAGAATGGTGTTGGTCATGGTGTTAATCAGGGTGATCCCTGGCGTCACCAGCTGTGCCATATCTTTATCACCGGTGCTGATCAGCACGGGACGCCCCATCTTTTCGGCTTCACGCGCCAGCGTACCGATGACGTCATCGGCTTCAACGCCAGAAACGGCCAGCAGCGGTAGCCCCATGGCTTTTACCATGGCATGCAGCGGCTCTATCTGCGCACGCAGATCGTCAGGCATTGGCGGACGGTGGGATTTGTAATGTTCAAACAACTCATCGCGGAACGTTTTGCCTTTCGCATCAAACACAACGGCCGCATGGGTTGGCTGATACTGCAGAATCAGGCTGCGCAGCATATTCAGCACGCCGTACATTGCGCCGGTAGGTTCCCCTGCGCTATTGGTCAGAGGAGGAAACGCATGGTATGCCCGATACAGGTAAGAAGAGCCATCGACGAGAATAAGAGGGTTTTCTGGGATCTGAACCATAATGTCCGTGCCTTTAATCAATTTATGAGTAAAGGATGCCACAGAAGGATGAAAACATCAGTTATTAGCGCCAGATACAGGAAAAGATTTTGCGATCGTGAGGATCGCTCGCAAAAATAAAACTGTGGATAAGTTTGTGAATATTTTCACTTCATATGAATAACAGACGCGAAAAACACATATGAGGTAATATTTAGATCTTAATTATCATGCTGTTATGTTGTTAGATCTTATCTATATGGTCAACTGATGGCAATTTAGTCTATGTGGATATAAGCCTTGATTCGCGCAGAACCCCAGAGAAATCTGCTGCGCCAGGGTAAAAGCCGCCAAATCATCATGTGAAAGCGCCATTCATTCGTTTGTTTTCTGGTAAAATCAGCGCCCAGCGTCGACTAGCCGGTCGCTCACTTACAGCTAACTATTTGAAAAAGCTCATCATGTCGAGATTGCTCGCTGCAATAACATTACTGCTAAGCATCATTTTAACTATCCTGGTGACGATCGCCTGTTCCGTGCCTATCATTCTCGCTGGGATCATTAAACTGCTGCTGCCCGTACCCGTGGTGTGGCGAGCCGTGTCCGCATTTTGTAACTTCATGATGTATTGCTGGTGCGAAGGGCTGGCGATCTTGTTGTGCCTTAACCCGCATCTGAAGTGGGATGTCAAAGGGCTGGAGAGTCTCAACAAAAAGAACTGGTACCTGCTGATCTGCAATCACCACAGCTGGGCGGACATCGTGGTGTTATGCGTGCTTTTTCGCAAACACATCCCGATGAACAAATACTTCCTGAAACAGCAGCTCGCCTGGGTGCCTTTTATCGGGCTGGCCTGCTGGGCGCTTGATATGCCGTTTATGAAACGCTATTCGCGCAGCTATTTGATTCGTCATCCGGAACGTCGCGGTAAGGATGTGGAGACCACGCGCCGTTCCTGTGAAAAGTTTCGTGCACATCCTACGACCATCGTGAACTTTGTTGAAGGTTCCCGGTTTACGGAAGAGAAGCGCCAGCAAACTCGCTCTCCTTATCAGCATCTGTTGCCGCCAAAGGCGGCAGGGATTGCGATGACGCTTAACGTACTGGGAGCACAGTTCGATAAACTTCTTAACGTCACGCTCTGCTATCCGGAAAACGACAGGACACCGTTCTTCGATATGCTCAGCGGCAAACTGACGCGCATTGTCGTGCACGTCGACCTGGTTCCGATTGACGCTGAACTGCACGGTGATTACGTAAACGATAAGAACTTCAAACGTCGTTTCCAGCAGTGGCTTAATACGCTCTGGAAAGAGAAAGACGAACAGATAGACAAGATAAAATCTTCATACAAAAACGCCGGTCAGTGACCGGCGTTTTTACATCAACGAAATTACTTCTTCTCAACCAGGTATTTCACGGTATCTGCATACTGCTGTACGAAAATATCCATGCTGCTGGTGTCCATGCCCTGCATGTTCAGCTGATATTTGCCGTTAACAAACATCGCCGGAACGCCCTGAAGCTGGAGATCAGCAGCCGCTTTTTCCTGCTGGGCAACCAGTGATTTCACCACGAAGCTGTTCCATGCGGCATCGTACTCTTCACCTTTCACGCCCGCATCAACGAACACTTTACGGATATCCGCAGTGGTCTGAACGGTCTGGGTTTTCTGTACGGCTTCAAACATTGGCGAAGTGATCTTATCTTCCACGCCCAGTGCCATCGCCACCGCCCATGCCTGAGTCAGGTCTTTACCCAATGGGCCCAGGAACTCAACGTGGTACTTGGTCATTTTGGTGCCTTCCGGCAGCTTTTTCTTCACGTTGTCAGAAACATGCAGCACCTGCTCGAACTGATAGCAGTGTGGGCAATAGAACGAGAAGAACTCCAGAACCTGTGGCTCGCCAGCGACCGGCTTGTCCAGCGTGATGAACTGTTTGCCGTCGGTAAACTGCGCAGCAGAAGCGCTAAATGCCAGAATCATACCTGCCAGCGCCAGCCAAATTTTTTTCATGATTAACTCTCTCCTGGGTGTGTCCAATTAATACATCGGCGTTAATTGCAGAGGGGGCTCCTGAAGAACCTTAACCTGCTCAGTAAATGTAGATATCTGGCTACGCCAGTAATCCTCTCCGGTAAGCCACGGGAAATTGCGAGGAAATGCCGGATCGTCCCAACGCCTGATTAACCATGCGAGATAATAAACAAAACGCATCGCACGTAAAGGCTCAATCAGGGCAATTTCGTCTGAATTAAACGGGCTAAATTCTTCATAAGCTTCAATAATGGTTTCAAGCTGCATGCGTTGCTCGGCTTTGTCGCCATTGAGCAGCATCCACAGGTCCTGAACCGCTGGCCCCATACGCGCATCATCGAGATCGACAAACAGCGGTCCATCACGCCAGAGAATATTCCCGGCGTGACAATCGCCATGCAGGCGCAGGACGGAAATATCATCGCGCCAGCAGGTTTTCACTGCAGCAATAAGCTTATCGGTGGCGTTGAGGAAATCATCCTTTAGCGCAGCGGGGATCATTGCAGACGTTTCGAATAGTTCGCGCGGTTCAAGAAGGTATTCCTGAATCCCCATCGTCGGGCGGGCAATAAAGGCTTTTTTGCGCCCCGTCTGGTGTATACGCCCAAGATAGCGGGCAACCCACTCCATCTGATCGATATTATCCGCTTCAAACTGACGACCACCCAGGCTTGGGAATACTGCGTAGTAATACCCTTCGTGTGTGAGGAGCGTTTGGTTATTGAATTTCAGGGGCGCGGCAACGGGGACATCGTCATCCAGCAGATCGTGAGCAAACTGATGCTCTTCCTGAATTTGTTCAACGGACCAGCGTTCAGGACGATAGAATTTTACGACGTAGCGCTGACGATCCTCGTCCTGAAATTGATAGACGCGGTTTTCGTAGCTGTTTAATGGTGTTAGCCCGGAATCCACCCGAATACCCTGTTCAAACAGGGCATCCATAATGGTGTCCGGGTGTAAGGTCTGGAAAGTAAAAGCCTGGTCGTTCATCCGATCATCCGGAAATTATACGAATGATTCAGGATATCATCTTGTGGCGATTTCGGTGCCGCCGCTTACAAGCTTTTACTCTTTAATTACGCCTCGGGCGCGCAGCAATGCGGTCTTAAAATCTTCCTCATAATCTTTCTGAATACCAGGAATAACAGCATCTTTGGCGGAGTCGCGCATTTTAAGGTGGTAGATCAGGATGTCGTCAGAAAGGTCTGCCAGATCGCCGTCAAAACCTGACTCTTTCGCCAGTTTCTGTAAAAATTGCATCAGATTGAGTTCTGGCTCTTTTTGCCAGGCGGGCTGGAGGAGTTCAATAACTTCATTCAGACGTTTACATTTCATGGTGGTGCTCCTTTCATTTAGAGTGACACGTTAGCAGGGTCAATCCCACAATAAAAGAGGCGATATTCGTGAATGTTAGCCAGGAAATCATCGGGGTCGTTCTGGCAGGCGGCAGAGCAACGCGAATGGGCGGTAAAGATAAGGGGCTTCAGCTTCTTAATGGAAAACCCTTGTGGCAGCATGTCGCCGATACGCTCGCCGGCCAGGTGACGACAATGGCCATCAGCGCGAACAGGCATATCGACACTTACCGGCAAAGCGGGTACGCCGTTTATCAGGATAGCCTTGAGAATTACCCGGGCCCGCTTGCCGGTATGCTTTCGGTCATGCAACAGTCGCACGGAGAGTGGTTTATCTTCTGTCCCTGCGATAACCCGTTTATTCCCTCCGATCTCGTCGAGCGTCTGTTCCTGCTTCGTGGTACAGCACCTGTGGTTTGGGTACATGACGGCGAGCGTGACCATCCTGCTATCGCGTTGATGCATCGATCGCTAGTACCTGCTCTGCAGAGCTATCTGGCTGCGGGAGAGCGCAGGGTGATGGTCTTCATGCGTGAGTCTGGCGGCCATTCCGTTGATTTTAGCGATGTGAAATCAGCGTTTGTGAACGTGAATACGCATGAAGATTTGCAGATGATGCAGGAGAAAAAATGATACCTCTTTTAGCCATTTCCGCATGGAGTGGGACCGGGAAAACCACGCTGCTGAAAAAGCTGATACCCGCGCTGTGTGCCAGAGGCCTTCGTCCGGGATTGATTAAGCATAGTCATCACAACATGGATATCGATACGCCAGGAAAAGACAGCTATGAGCTGCGTAAGGCCGGAGCAGCACAAACGATGGTAGCAAGCCCTCAGCGCTGGGCGCTAATGACAGAAACGTCGGATGAGGCCCCGCTGGATCTCGCTTATCTGGTCAGTCGGATGGATCATTCCACCCTGGATCTGGTGCTGATTGAGGGATTTAAGCATGAGGCAGTGCCTAAGATCCTGCTGTTCAGAAGCGATGCCGGGCATGATTTCAGCGAGTTAACGCTGGATGAGCATGTCATTGCGGTGGCCAGTGATGTGGTATTGCCACTTGAGGTTCCGGTGCTGGACTTAAATGATGTGGATGGGATTGCGGGCTTTATTGTGACGTGGAGTGCGGTCTGACGTGCCGGGGTGGTGGCTTTGCCTTACCCGGTCTGCCGTTTTTTTGGCGTATAAACGCAAAAAGGCCATCCTTTCGGATGGCCTCTTCACTTGTTTGATGCCTGGCAGTTCCCTACTCTCACATGGGGAGACCCCACACTACCATCGGCGCTACGGCGTTTCACTTCTGAGTTCGGCATGGGGTCAGGTGGGACCACCGCGCTAAAGCCGCCAGGCAAATTCTGTTAATCTGTATCAAGGCTGAATTTTGATTGTTCGTCTCTTCGCCAAAACATCTTCGGCGTTGTAAGGTTAAGCCTCACGGTTCATTAGTATCGGTTAGCTCAACGCATCGCTGCGCTTACACACCCGACCTATCAACGTCGTCGTCTTCAACGTTCCTTCAGGAGACTTAAAGTCTCAGGGAGAACTCATCTCGGGGCAAGTTTCGTGCTTAGATGCTTTCAGCACTTATCTTTTCCGCATTTAGCTACCGGGCAGTGCCATTGGCATGACAACCCGAACACCAGTGATGCGTCCACTCCGGTCCTCTCGTACTAGGAGCAGCCCCCCTCAATTCTCCAGCGCCCACGGCAGATAGGGACCGAACTGTCTCACGACGTTCTAAACCCAGCTCGCGTACCACTTTAAATGGCGAACAGCCATACCCTTGGGACCTACTTCAGCCCCAGGATGTGATGAGCCGACATCGAGGTGCCAAACACCGCCGTCGATATGAACTCTTGGGCGGTATCAGCCTGTTATCCCCGGAGTACCTTTTATCCGTTGAGCGATGGCCCTTCCATTCAGAACCACCGGATCACTATGACCTGCTTTCGCACCTGCTCGAGCCGTCACTCTCGCAGTCAAGCTAGCTTATGCCATTGCACTAACCTCCTGATGTCCGACCAGGATTAGCTAACCTTCGTGCTCCTCCGTTACTCTTTGGGAGGAGACCGCCCCAGTCAAACTACCCACCAGACACTGTCCGCAACCCGGATCACGGGTCTACGTTAGAACACCAGCCATTAAAGGGTGGTATTTCAAGGACGGCTCCACGCAGACTGGCGTCCACGCTTCAAAGCCTCCCACCTATCCTACACATCAAGGACCAGTGTTCAGTGTCAAGCTATAGTAAAGGTTCACGGGGTCTTTCCGTCTTGCCGCGGGTACACTGCATCTTCACAGCGAGTTCAATTTCACTGAGTCTCGGGTGGAGACAGCCTGGCCATCATTACGCCATTCGTGCAGGTCGGAACTTACCCGACAAGGAATTTCGCTACCTTAGGACCGTTATAGTTACGGCCGCCGTTTACCGGGGCTTCGATCAAGAGCTTCGCGTTGCCGCTAACCCCATCAATTAACCTTCCGGCACCGGGCAGGCGTCACACCGTATACGTCCACTTTCGTGTTTGCACAGTGCTGTGTTTTTAATAAACAGTTGCAGCCAGCTGGTATCTTCGACTGATTTCAGCTCCACCCGCAGGGGCTTCACCTACATATCAGCGTGCCTTCTCCCGAAGTTACGGCACCATTTTGCCTAGTTCCTTCACCCGAGTTCTCTCAAGCGCCTTGGTATTCTCTACCTGACCACCTGTGTCGGTTTGGGGTACGATTTGATGTTACCTGATGCTTAGAGGCTTTTCCTGGAAGCAGGGCATTTGTTACTTCAGCACCGTAGTGCCTCGTCATCACACCTCAGCGTTAAAAGGTACCGGATTTACCTGGAACCTCCGCCTACATGCTTAAACCGGGACAACCGTCGCCCGGCTAACATAGCCTTCTCCGTCCCCCCTTCGCAGTAACACCAAGTACAGGAATATTAACCTGTTTCCCATCGACTACGCCTTTCGGCCTCGCCTTAGGGGTCGACTCACCCTGCCCCGATTAACGTTGGACAGGAACCCTTGGTCTTCCGGCGAGCGGGCTTTTCACCCGCTTTATCGTTACTTATGTCAGCATTCGCACTTCTGATACCTCCAGCATGCCTCACAGCACACCTTCAACGGCTTACAGAACGCTCCCCTACCCAACAACGCATAAGCGTCGCTGCCGCAGCTTCGGTGCATGGTTTAGCCCCGTTACATCTTCCGCGCAGGCCGACTCGACCAGTGAGCTATTACGCTTTCTTTAAATGATGGCTGCTTCTAAGCCAACATCCTGGCTGTCTGTGCCTTCCCACATCGTTTCCCACTTAACCATGACTTTGGGACCTTAGCTGGCGGTCTGGGTTGTTTCCCTCTTCACGACGGACGTTAGCACCCGCCGTGTGTCTCCCGTGATAACATTCTTCGGTATTCGTAGTTTGCATCGGGTTGGTAAGCCGGGATGGCCCCCTAGCCGAAACAGTGCTCTACCCCCGAAGATGAGTTCACGAGGCGCTACCTAAATAGCTTTCGGGGAGAACCAGCTATCTCCCGGTTTGATTGGCCTTTCACCCCCAGCCACAAGTCATCCGCTAATTTTTCAACATTAGTCGGTTCGGTCCTCCAGTTAGTGTTACCCAACCTTCAACCTGCCCATGGCTAGATCACCGGGTTTCGGGTCTATACCCTGCAACTTAACGCCCAGTTAAGACTCGGTTTCCCTTCGGCTCCCCTATACGGTTAACCTTGCTACAGAATATAAGTCGCTGACCCATTATACAAAAGGTACGCAGTCACACCACGAAGGTGCTCCCACTGCTTGTACGTACACGGTTTCAGGTTCTTTTTCACTCCCCTCGCCGGGGTTCTTTTCGCCTTTCCCTCACGGTACTGGTTCACTATCGGTCAGTCAGGAGTATTTAGCCTTGGAGGATGGTCCCCCCATATTCAGACAGGATACCACGTGTCCCGCCCTACTCTTCGAGTTCACAACCTGTGCATTTTCGTGTACGGGACTGTCACCCTGTACCGTGCGACTTTCCAGACGCTTCCACTAACACACAAGCTGATTCAGACTCTGGGCTGCTCCCCGTTCGCTCGCCGCTACTGGGGGAATCTCGGTTGATTTCTTTTCCTCGGGGTACTTAGATGTTTCAGTTCCCCCGGTTCGCCTCGTTAACCTATGTATTCAGTTAACGATAGTGCAACGAATTGCACTGGGTTTCCCCATTCGGACATCGCCGGGTCAAAGGTTCATATCACCTCGCCGGCGCTTTTCGCAGATTAGCACGTCCTTCATCGCCTCTGACTGCCAGGGCATCCACCGTGTACGCTTAGTCGCTTAACCTCACAACCCGAAGATGTTTCACTTCTGATTGCGAAAATTTGAGAGACTCGAACACACCATTAAGATGTGTCGTTTCAATTTTCAGCTTGATCCAGATTTTTAAAGAGCAAATATCTCAAACATGACTCGCAAGTCAGTTTTGAGATATGACGGCAGGTGACTTTCACTCACGAACCAGCAAGTGGCGTCCCCTAGGGGATTCGAACCCCTGTTACCGCCGTGAAAGGGCGGTGTCCTGGGCCTCTAGACGAAGGGGACGTGAAGTCTCAATCGCAAGACGCCTTGCTATTTACTTTTCATCAGACAATCTGTGTGAGCACTGCAAAGGCAGGTTCTTTAAGGTAAGGAGGTGATCCAACCGCAGGTTCCCCTACGGTTACCTTGTTACGACTTCACCCCAGTCATGAATCACAAAGTGGTAAGCGCCCTCCCGAAGGTTAAGCTACCTACTTCTTTTGCAACCCACTCCCATGGTGTGACGGGCGGTGTGTACAAGGCCCGGGAACGTATTCACCGTAGCATTCTGATCTACGATTACTAGCGATTCCGACTTCATGGAGTCGAGTTGCAGACTCCAATCCGGACTACGACGCACTTTATGAGGTCCGCTTGCTCTCGCGAGGTCGCTTCTCTTTGTATGCGCCATTGTAGCACGTGTGTAGCCCTACTCGTAAGGGCCATGATGACTTGACGTCATCCCCACCTTCCTCCAGTTTATCACTGGCAGTCTCCTTTGAGTTCCCGGCCGGACCGCTGGCAACAAAGGATAAGGGTTGCGCTCGTTGCGGGACTTAACCCAACATTTCACAACACGAGCTGACGACAGCCATGCAGCACCTGTCTCAGAGTTCCCGAAGGCACCAAAGCATCTCTGCTAAGTTCTCTGGATGTCAAGAGTAGGTAAGGTTCTTCGCGTTGCATCGAATTAAACCACATGCTCCACCGCTTGTGCGGGCCCCCGTCAATTCATTTGAGTTTTAACCTTGCGGCCGTACTCCCCAGGCGGTCGACTTAACGCGTTAGCTCCGGAAGCCACGCCTCAAGGGCACAACCTCCAAGTCGACATCGTTTACGGCGTGGACTACCAGGGTATCTAATCCTGTTTGCTCCCCACGCTTTCGCACCTGAGCGTCAGTCTTTGTCCAGGGGGCCGCCTTCGCCACCGGTATTCCTCCAGATCTCTACGCATTTCACCGCTACACCTGGAATTCTACCCCCCTCTACAAGACTCTAGCCTGCCAGTTTCGAATGCAGTTCCCAGGTTGAGCCCGGGGATTTCACATCCGACTTGACAGACCGCCTGCGTGCGCTTTACGCCCAGTAATTCCGATTAACGCTTGCACCCTCCGTATTACCGCGGCTGCTGGCACGGAGTTAGCCGGTGCTTCTTCTGCGGGTAACGTCAATCGGTGAGGTTATTAACCTCACCGCCTTCCTCCCCGCTGAAAGTACTTTACAACCCGAAGGCCTTCTTCATACACGCGGCATGGCTGCATCAGGCTTGCGCCCATTGTGCAATATTCCCCACTGCTGCCTCCCGTAGGAGTCTGGACCGTGTCTCAGTTCCAGTGTGGCTGGTCATCCTCTCAGACCAGCTAGGGATCGTCGCCTAGGTGAGCCGTTACCCCACCTACTAGCTAATCCCATCTGGGCACATCTGATGGCAAGAGGCCCGAAGGTCCCCCTCTTTGGTCTTGCGACGTTATGCGGTATTAGCTACCGTTTCCAGTAGTTATCCCCCTCCATCAGGCAGTTTCCCAGACATTACTCACCCGTCCGCCGCTCGCCGGCAAAGTAGCAAGCTACTTTCCGCTGCCGCTCGACTTGCATGTGTTAGGCCTGCCGCCAGCGTTCAATCTGAGCCATGATCAAACTCTTCAATTTAAGTTTGATGCTCGTGAATTAAACTTCGTAATGAATTACGTATGTTCACTCAGAGACTTGGTATTCATTTATTGTCCGAAGACATTAAGAATCCATGTCACTTTGAGTGCCCACACAGATTGTCTGATAAATTGTTAAAGAGCAGTGCCGCTTCGTTTTCGCTGCGGCGCGGGGTGTGCATATTACGCTTTCCCGCTTCAGAGTCAAGCGTTTATTTTCGCTATTCTCTACTGACCCGGCGGCGTGTGTGCCGTTGTTTCGTGTCAGTGGAGGCGCATTATAGGGAGTTATTCCGGCGTGACAAGAGGAAATTTAAAAAAAGTTTCTATCCGTGTTTTTTTTCACCAGCAGCGGTGAAATCAAGCTACAAATTGTTCTATTTGATGTATCTGCAACCACAATCACATTCGAGGTGGCATAATTATCAGCATGAATCTTTAAGGAATAAAAGCGATGCCATTAAGCGCACAACAGCTGGCCGCCCAAAAAAACCTGTCGTATGTGCTGGCAGAAAAGCTGGCGCAGCGAATTCTAGCGGGTAAATATGCCCCGGGTAGCATCCTGCCGGGTGAAATGGAGCTGGGTGAGCAGTTTGGGGTGAGCCGTACCGCGGTTCGCGAGGCGGTGAAAACCCTGACGGCAAAAGGGATGGTGCTTCCGCGCCCGCGTATTGGCACGCGCGTGATGCCCCAGAGTAACTGGAATTTTCTCGATCAGGAGCTGCTCTCCTGGTGGATGACGGAAGATAACTTTCATCAGGTTGTCGATCACTTTCTGGTGATGCGCAGCAGTCTTGAACCTCAGGCATGTCTGCTTGCCGCCACGCTTGGCACGGCAGAGCAAAAAGCGCAGCTTAACGCATTGATGGAAGAGATGGTGTTCCTGAAAAAACACTTCAACCGCGAACGCTGGGTTGAAGTCGATATGGCCTGGCATGAACATATCTATATGATGAGCGCCAATCCGTTCCTCACCTCTTTTGCCTCATTATTCCATTCGGTGTACCACACTTACTTTACCTCTATTACACAAAACGACGTGGTAAAACTGGAATTGCATCAGGCGATAGTAGATGCCATTCAGGAAAGCGACGGGCAGCGAGCCCTGAGTGCGTGCCAGGCATTACTGGCTGCGCCAACCCACCAGCAGGTAAATAGATGACAAAGAAAAAAGCGCGCAGCATGGCCGGATTGCCGTGGATTGCAGCCATGGCGTTTTTTATGCAGGCACTGGATGCCACCATCCTCAACACCGCGCTTCCCGCTATTGCGCAAAGCCTTAACCGCTCCCCGCTGGCGATGCAGTCCGCCATCATCAGCTACACCCTGACGGTCGCAATGTTAATTCCGGTTAGCGGCTGGCTGGCCGACCGCTTCGGTACCCGCAGAGTTTTCATGCTGGCCGTAACGCTCTTTACGCTCGGTTCGCTGGCCTGTGCGCTCTCCTCGTCCTTAACGGAACTGGTTATCTTCCGCGTATTACAGGGCATTGGCGGCGCGATGATGATGCCCGTGGCACGCCTTGCCTTATTACGAGCCTACCCTCGAAGCGAACTGCTTCCCGTGCTCAACTTCGTCACCATGCCGGGACTGGTCGGCCCGATACTTGGCCCGGTACTCGGTGGCGTGTTTGTCACCTGGGCAAGCTGGCACTGGATCTTCCTGATTAATATTCCGATTGGCGTTGCGGGGCTGCTGTATGCCCGCAAATATATGCCTAACTTCACCACGCCAAGACGCAGCTTCGACATGGGGGGATTTTTCCTGTTTGGCCTAAGCCTGGTGCTATTCTCCAGCGGGATGGAGCTGTTTGGCGAGAAGATCGTCGCGACATGGATGGCGCTCTCCGTTATCCTCGCCGGGATTCTGCTGTTCCTTCTTTATATACGTCACGCGCGCCGTCACCCGACGCCGTTAATCTCTCTTGGGCTCTTCAACACCCGAACCTTTTCCGTCGGGATCGCGGGAAACATTGCCTCGCGTCTGGGAACCGGCTGCGTACCGTTCCTGATGCCACTGATGCTGCAGGTCGGTTTCGGCTATCCGGCCCTGATTGCCGGCTGCATGATGGCCCCTACGGCGATGGGCTCGATTCTGGCAAAATCGACCGTGACGCAGGTGCTACGCTGGTTTGGCTATCGCAAGACGCTGGTTGGCGTGACGGTCTTTATTGGCCTGATGATTGCGCAGTTCTCGCTGCAGTCCGCCTCGCTTCCCGTCTGGATGCTGATACTGCCGCTGTTTGTGCTGGGCATGGCGATGTCGACGCAGTTCACATCAATGAACACCATCACTCTTGCGGATCTGACCGACGAGAACGCCAGTAGCGGCAACAGCGTGCTGGCAGTCACCCAGCAGTTGTCGATCAGTTTAGGGGTGGCCGTGAGCGCGGCGGTACTGCGGTTTTATGAAGGTTTCGACAGCGCGAACACCGTCGAGCAGTTCCACTATACCTTTATCACCATGGGCGCACTCACCGTCGTTTCAGCGCTGGTCTTTATGCTGTTAAAACCGAAAGATGGCCGTAACCTGATAAAAGAACGCCATAAGGCGAAAGCTAAACCGAACCCCGCTCCATCAGAACAGGAGTAAGCTGCAGGCGTTGCTGCTGCAGCGTGGGCTGAGCCATTCGGTGGATCAACACATCGATGGCCAGCTCGCCCAGCTCATCTTTTGGCTGATGGATGGTGGTGAGCGGCGGCGTCATATAGCTGGCCAGCTCAATATCATCGTAGCCGATTACCGCCATATCGTCGGGAACACGCAAACCGGCCTGATATAACGCCTGATAGGCACCAAACGCCATGGCGTCGTTGCCGATAAACACCGCCTGCGGACGCTGCGGCTGCGCCAGCAGCGTCTGCATCGCTTCAAAACCACCGTGAAACTCAAAATCACCGGTAATACGGTACCCTTCCGGCACGGAAAGGCCCGCCCGCGCCATCGCGGCGAGATACCCTTCCAGTCGCAAACGCGCCGGGGTTTTGTCCAGCGGACCGGTAATACAGGCGATGCGGGTATAGCCTTTATCGATCAGATACTGGGTGGCCATATCGCCCCCCAGCAGAGAGTTATCCTGAATAAGATCGCTGGTGCCGTCGAACGGCGCCCAGTCCATCATCACCGTGGGAATGGAGGGGTAGCGCTGGATAATCTCTTTCGAGGGCTGGTGCGTTTCGGTACACAGCAGCAGTAGCCCGTCGACGCGTTTTTGCATCAGCGTTTCCAGGTTACGGTTCATGCGCTGCTCGTCCCCTTCGGTATTGCACAGCACCAGGCTGTAGCCACGCTCGAAGCAGCTGCGCTCCACGCCACGAACCAGCTCAGAATAAAAGGGATTGGTACTGGCGGTGATCAGCATACCGATCGTACGCGTCTGGTTGAGCTTAAGGCTACGCGCCAGCGCAGACGGCGCATAGTTGAGATCTTTTACTGCCGCTTCGACTTTTTCCCGAATCGCCTCGCTGACGAAGCGATCGTTATTAATGACGTGAGACACCGTCGAGGTAGAAACGCCCGCCAGGCGAGCGACATCTTTCATTGTGGCCAAGCGTTACCCCTGCTGACTTAAGAATTCATCGATCTCTTTACGCCACGGAACGGAAGGCTGAGCGCCCTTGCGCGTCACCGCAATCGCGGCAGCCGCATGCGCGAAGCGGATCGCATCATCCATACTCTTGCCTTCCAGCAGCGCGGTCACCAGTGCACCGTTGAAGGTATCTCCCGCTGCAATGGTATCAATCGCCTTCACCTTAAAGCCCGGCACGCGACGGCCTTCACCGTTTACGCTTGCCCATACCCCACGGCTGCCCAGGGTGATGATCACCGTTCCGATGCCTTTGTCGTGCAACGCACGCGCGGCTCGCGCGGCATCATCATCGTTTTCAACGCGAATGCCCGTCAGCTTTTCGGCTTCGGTTTCGTTCGGCGTGATGATGTCCACCAGCGCCAGCAGCTCGTCAGATAATACACGGGCAGGGGCCGGATTAAGTACGACAGTGGTATGATTTTCATGCGCAATGTTCGCCGCGGCCAGCACGCTTTCAACCGGTGACTCCAGCTGCATGAGCAGGGCTTCCGCTCCGGCGATGATTGCACGTTGCGCTTCTACGCGCTCCGTCGTCAGCGCTGCGTTAGCGCCAGCATGAATACCGATAACATTCTCACCTTCTGCGTTGACGAAAATCAGCGCCACGCCGGTAGACTCTCCTGCAACAACGCTGACCGGTGCGATATCAATGTTGTCGCTTGCCAGCTGCTTGCGTACGCGCTCACCGGTATCGTCATCGCCCGTGCAGGCGATAAACGCAATATTCGCTCCGCTGCGGCCAGCGGCAACGGCCTGGTTTGCCCCTTTACCGCCAAAAGCGACCTGATACTGGCTACCCGTGACGGTTTCGCCCGGTGCAGGGAACGATTCAAGGTTAAGAATGTGATCGGCATTGATACTGCCAAGGACGACGAGGTTGCCTGCGGTTTTCATGGTTGGGTTGTCCATCTGAGAGCGCCACCGGTGTTACCCGGTGGCGTATGCCACACTTTTCTTTATTGGTGTCCCTCAGGCCGCCGTGACGGCCTGATTCGCCTTTTACTGCTTGATAACCAGCTTCAGGTCAACAGGGTATTTAGCCTGAACTTTTTCGCCCTTCAGCACTTTGTCGGCAGTTTCAACGCCAGTGGCGCCAATCTGCTCAGGCAGCTGAGCGATGGTCGCAGCCAGTTTGCCATCGTTTACTGCTTTTTCACCATCCGGCGTGCCGTCAAATCCGACAACCATCACATCAGATTTACCTGCAGTCTGCAGGGCACGCAGCGCGCCCAGCGCCATTTCGTCGTTCTGCGCGAAGACCGCCTGTACGTCAGGATGTGCGGTCAGCAGGTTCTGCATAACGTTCAGACCTTTAGTACGGTCGAAGTCCGCAGGCTGGCTGGCCAGTACGTTGAATTTATGCGCTGCAACCGCCTGCTGGAAGCCTTCGCCACGCTCGCGGGCGGCAGACGTACCGGCAATCCCCTGCAGTTCGATAAC
This sequence comes from Enterobacter sp. BNK-22, assembly GCF_048684805.1. Lineage (NCBI taxonomy): Bacteria > Pseudomonadati > Pseudomonadota > Gammaproteobacteria > Enterobacterales > Enterobacteriaceae > Enterobacter > Enterobacter sp. BNK-22. The sequence continues at coordinate 3,577,936 of NZ_JBLQTT010000001.1, read as the reverse complement.
TTTCGCGCCTTCGCCGGCTTTCTTCGCAATGTAGTCACCCGCGATTTTGCCGCCCAGAACGTTGTCAGACGCGATATGGCTCACTACGTCGCCTTTGGTTGCCTGACGGTCCAGGGTGATCACCGGAATTTTCGCCTGGTTTGCCATCTTCACGGCGTTGCCTACGGCATCAGAATCGGTTGGGTTGATCAGCAGAATTTTGGTGCCACGAACGGTTAAGTCCTGAACGTTAGCCAGCTCTTTCGCCGGGTTGTTCTGTGAATCCAGTACCACCAGGTTGTAGCCCAGTTTATCCGCTTCTTTCTGCGCACCGTCCTTCAGGGAGACGAAGAACGGGTTGTTAAGCGTAGAGACAACCAGCGCGATGGTATCTTTCGCCATGGCGTTAGCACTTACGGTTGCGCTCAGCGCGACAGCGGAAACCAGGGTAGCCAGTTTTTTCATGTTCATATCTAAGATGTCCTGTAGTGTCGTCAGTTACTGTTTTTTGTTGTCTACCAGTACCGCCAGCAAAATCACCACTGCCTTAACGATCATCTGGTAATAGGAGGAAACACCTAACAAATTCAAACCATTATTCAGGAAACCGAGAATCAGTGCGCCGATCAATGTCCCAACAATGCGACCTTTACCGCCCGCCAGACTCGTACCGCCCAGAACCACAGCTGCAATGGCATCCAGCTCATACCCCGTACCCGCCGTCGGCTGCGCGGAAGAGAGGCGCGCCACTTCGATGATGCCCGCCAGTGACGCCAGCAGACCGCACAGGGAATACACGATGACTTTGACTTTATTAACGCTAATCCCGGACAGGCGCGTTGCCGCTTCGTTACCGCCCAGCGCATAGATGTAACGGCCCAGACGGGTATGGTGCAGCATGTACCACGCCGCCAGGAAGACGATAGCCATGATCCAGACCGGGGTCGGGACGCCCAGCGGGCGACCGATACCGAACCAGCCAAACAGATCGGCGTTATCGGTGAAGCCGGTATTGACCGGGCTGCCGTTGGTATAAACCATGGTCACCCCGCGCAGCAGCAGCATCATCACCAGCGTCGCGATGAACGCCTGAACGCGGCCTTTTGCCACAATCACGCCGGTGACGGCGCCAATCGCCGCGCCTGCCGCCAGGGCCGCGGCCACGGCCACCAGCGCGTTAACTTCAATCCCGACAAGCGAAGCGGCGATCGCGCCGGTGAGGGCCAGCAGGGAACCGACGGACAGATCGATCCCTGAGGTCAAAATCACCAGCGTCATGCCGACCGCCATAATGGCGTTCACCGACGTCTGCTGCAGAATGTTGAACAGGTTATTTACGGTGAAGAAATTCGGGCTCATGGTCGACACAATCGCGATCAGCACCAGCAGGGCAATCAGCGATTTTTGCTCCATCAGCCACGCCTTTGTGAAATAGCGGCGACCAGAAACAGCCTGGGTAGTCATCTTCTTACTCCTGATTCACGCGATTAAGCTTGCCCACAGCGGCAGCCATCAGAACTTCCTGGGTGGCCTGCTCGCGAGTGAATTCACCGCCGAGATGCCCTTCATGCATGACGATAATGCGATCGCTCATGCCTAATACTTCTGGCATCTCGGAAGAGACCAGAATGATGCTCAGACCGTCGGCCTTGAACTGGTTAATCAGCTGATAGATCTCTTTCTTCGCGCCCACATCCACGCCGCGGGTTGGCTCGTCAAGGATCAACACTTTCGGGCGCGTCATCAGCCCGCGCGCAATCGCCACTTTCTGCTGATTCCCGCCGGACAACAGGCCAATCGCCTGCTCCATCGACGGGGTTTTGACGTTAAAGAGGCGGATAAAATCGCTCACCGCCTGCTGCTCGTCTTTATGCTTCAGGCTGCCGCCGCTGTGGCTGAAATAGCGCAGCGCAGTCAGGGACATGTTCTCTTTTACCGACATGCCCAGCACTAAGCCGTCGCGTTTGCGGTCTTCGGAGATATAGACAATGCCGTTCGCCAGACCATCCTGCGGGGAGCGGGTGACCACTTCATGGCCGTCGAGGGTGACATAACCGCTGGTGCGCGGCAGTGCGCCGTACAACACTTTCATCAGCTCGGTACGTCCCGCGCCCATCAGGCCCGCCACGCCCAGGATCTCGCCCTGGCGCAGGGTAAAGGTGACGTCGTTCACACCCGGACCGCAGAGGTTGTCCACCTTCAGGCGGATCTCACCCGGCGCTTTATCCAGATGCGGGTACTGATCTTCCAGCTTACGTCCCACCATCATTTCGATGAGCGTATCTTCGGTCAGTGTGGCCACTTCGCGCTCGGCAATAAACTGCCCGTCGCGGAAGACGGTGACGTCATCGCAGATTTCAAAGATCTCTTTCATACGGTGAGAGATATAGACAATCCCGCGCCCCTGCGATTTCAGCTCGCGGATAACGCGGAACAGGGATTCGGTTTCGGTATCGGTCAGGGCGTCGGTCGGTTCATCCATAATGATGACCTTCGACTCAAAGCTCAGCACCTTCGCGATTTCCACCATCTGCTGATCGCCGATGGAGAGATCGCCGACCAGGCGGTCGCTCTTAAAGCGCAGGTTCAGCTTCGCCAGCAGCTTGTCGGCTTCGGCATACATGGTTTTCCAGTCGATCTTGCCGAAGCGGTTCACGAATTCACGGCCGAGGAAGATGTTCTCCGCAATGGTGAGCTGCGGGATCAGGTTCAGCTCCTGGTGAATAATGCCGATACCCGCTTCCTGAGAAGATTTCGGGCCAGTGAAGGTGGTTTCTTTACCCCGCCAGAGGAGTGAACCGGCATCGCGTTGATAGATACCGGTCAGCACTTTCATCATGGTGGATTTGCCGGCGCCGTTTTCGCCCACCAGCGCCATTACGCGCCCGGGGTAAACGTTCAGCGCCGCGCCGGAGAGGGCTTTTACGCCCGGGAACGACTTATCGATCCCTTTGAGTTGCAGTAATGCGTCCATGATGGCCTCAGAAGGTGACGCCAGCACAGAGAATGATATTCGCATACGGGGAACACTCCCCGCTGCGAATCACCGCCTGACTGTCTGCGGTTTGTTGTTTGAATTGTTCGTGCGTTGTGTAACGAATTTCGATGGTGTTTCCCTGGTGTTGTTGCAGTTGCTCAAGATGTCTGAGCAACGTTTCGTGGAGTTGCGGATTATGTTGTTTGATTTCCGCCGCGAGAATGGCCGCCTCAACCTGCATCTCCGCGGTCACCACGTCCAGTACCTGCATAAACGAAGGTACGCCCTGCGTTAACGCCATATCGATACGGGTTGTGCTGCGCGGAACCGGTAAGCCTGCATCGCAAACCACCAGCGTATCGGTATGCCCAAGACGGGAAATAACCGATGAGATTTCTGAGTTGAGTACAGTGCCTTTCTTCATTTTCTTGCTCCACTAGCGAAACGTTTCGCTAAAAGAAGTGTAGCCTCAGAAATGTTCAGAAAACCACCATGACGTAACAGATTTGTGATCGACGTCGAAACGTTTCGCTAAGTGAAATATTGATGGGAGAAATTGCCCGCCGGCGCTTCGCTTGCACGGGCCTACGGGTTTGGTAGGCCGGGTAAGCGAAGCGCCACCCGGCATTTTCGAAAGGACTTAAATCTCGACCTGCGTACCCAGCTCTATCACGCGGTTAGGCGGGATCTCAAACTGGTCAGGCGCGCGCAGGGCGTTACGCTGCAGGATCAGGTACAGCTTGCCGCGCAGGCGCAAATACCACGGGCGCTTGCCGATGATCAGCGACTCGTGAGACATAAAGAACGACGTCTCCATCATCCGGCAGCTCAGCCCTTCCAGACCGCAGCGGTGGAACACCTCTTCCACGTTTGGCGTTTCACGCCAGCCGTAGCTCGCCACCACACGCCAGAATGTCGGAGAGAGCTGCTCGATTTGCACGCGACGCACGTTATGAACGTAAGGCGCATCTTCGGTGCGCAGCGTCAGCAGGATCACGCGCTCGTGCAGCACTTTGTTGTGCTTGAGGTTATGCATCAGCGCGAACGGGATGACGTTCAGGGCGCGAGACATGTACACCGCAGTGCCCGGCACGCGGACCGGCGGAGATTTCTCCAGCGAAGCGATCATCGCCTCCAGAGAATTCCCGTGCTCATGCATGCGCCGCAGCAGGCGGAAACGCTCGCTTTTCCAGGTGGTCATGACGATGAACATCACCAGACCCAGCGTCAGTGGCAGCCAGCCGCCGGAGACAATCTTGTCGAGGTTCGCGGAGAACAGCGGCACGTCAATACACAGGAAGCCCACCAGAATCATCGCCACGAGGAATTTATTCCAGTGCCAGTTTCGGTACGCCACCGTAGTGGAGAGAAGCGATGTCAGCACCATCGTACCGGTTACTGCAATACCGTACGCCGCCGCCAGGTTACTGGAGTGCTCGAAGCTGACGATAACAATCACAACCGCGAAATAGAGCAGCCAGTTAACGAACGGGATGTAGATCTGGCCCGACTCCATCTCTGAAGTATGGATGATGCGCATCGGCGAGAGATACCCCAGACGCACGGCCTGGCGCGTCAGAGAAAACACGCCGGAAATCACCGCCTGAGAGGCAATGACGGTCGCCAGCGTCGCCAGGATCAGCATCGGCACCAGCGCCCAGTCAGGCGCCAGCAGGAAGAACGGGTTCTTTATCGCTTCCGGATTTTTGAGCAACAGCGCGCCCTGGCCAAAGTAGTTCAGCACCAGCGACGGCAGCACCACAATAAACCAGGCCACGCGGATAGGCAGTTTCCCGAAGTGACCCATGTCAGCATACAGCGCTTCAACGCCGGTGATGGAGAGCACGACCGCCCCCAGCGCCACGAAGGAAACCACTTTGTATTCGAGGAAGAAATGCACGGCCCAGTAGGGGTTCAGCGCATGCAGCACTTCCGGGTTAGCAATAATGCTGCGCAAGCCAAGCGCGGCCAGGATCAGGAACCAGGCCAGCATAATTGGTGCAAACAGTTTACCCACCAGCCCGGTACCGTGCTTCTGGATCACAAACAGCAGCGTCAGCACGATTATCGCCAGCGGGACCACCCACGTATCAAGCTGCGGCGCGATAATCTCCAGCCCCTCTATCGCCGAGAGGACCGAAATCGCGGGCGTAATAACCACCTCTCCATAGAAGAAGCTGCCGCCAATCAGGCCGATAATCACCAGCACGGAGGTCATTCTGGCGGAGGTGTTGCGCCCTGCAAGGGACATCAGGGTCAGGATACCGCCTTCGCCCGCGTTATCAGCGCGCATAACGAAGGAAAGATATTTAACAGAAACCACCAGGATCAGCAGCCAGAAGATGAGGGACAGGAAGCCAAATACGGCATCGCGCTCAACACCAAAGCCAAACTGGCCGGACAGACATTCACGAAGCGTATAAAGCGGGCTGGTGCCAATATCACCGTAGACAACCCCGATCGCCGCAAGCGTTATTGCGGGTAATGATTGCTTATTATCAGTGCTCATAGACTAGTCTTTTCGTTTGAATAACAAATGTGTTCCTGGTCCCTTGGCCCACAAAAAGCGCACAGTATGCACGATTCAATGCAAAATCGTACCCCTAAATGCAACCGCATTAATGTAGCGCAAAGAAAATTGCGCCGCACTTCAGTCTATTACCAGCCCTGACTGAAACGTCTATACTCGCTTCAATTGGCCGCCACGACGGCGAAAGGATGCAAAACTATTATGGCTCACTCACATTTATTAGCAGAAAGAATTTCCCGCCTCAGCAGCGCGCTGGAGAAAGGCCTTTTCGAGCGTAGCCACGCCATTCGCCTCTGTTTACTGGCGGCGTTGAGCGGTGAAAGCGTGTTTCTGCTTGGGCCACCGGGCATCGCCAAAAGCCTGATTGCCCGCAGGCTTAAGTTTGCTTTTCAGAACGCCCGCGCGTTTGAATACCTGATGACCCGCTTTTCTACCCCGGAAGAGGTGTTTGGCCCCCTTTCCATTCAGGCGCTGAAAGATGAAGGGCGCTACGAGCGTTTGACGGCGGGGTATCTGCCTGAGGCAGAAATTGTCTTTCTTGATGAGATCTGGAAAGCGGGACCGGCCATTCTGAACACCCTGCTCACGGCGATAAACGAACGTCGGTTCCGTAACGGCGCCAGTGAAGAGAAAATCCCGATGCGCCTGCTGGTGGCCGCCTCTAACGAACTGCCCGAAGCCGACAGCAGCCTGGAAGCGCTGTATGACCGTATGCTCATCCGCCTGTGGCTGGACAAAGTACAGGATAAGTCTAACTTCCGCTCCATGCTGATCAGCCAGCAGGATGAAAGTGAAAACCCGGTATCCGCTTCGCTGCAGGTGACGGATGAAGAGTATTACCAGTGGCAGCAGGATATTGGCAAAATCACATTGCCGGACGCGGTATTCGAGCTGATCTATCTGCTGCGTCAGCAGCTTGATCATCTTCCTTCTGCGCCCTATGTCTCCGATCGCCGCTGGAAAAAAGCGATCCGCCTCCTGCAGACCAGCGCCCTGTTTAGCGGCCGCGATGCTGTTGCCCCCATCGATCTGATCCTGCTGAAAGATTGCCTCTGGCACGACGCGGAAGGCATGAATCTGATGCAGCAGCAGCTTGACGTTTTGATGACCGGACACGCCTGGGGACAGCAGGCGATGCTCAACCAACTGGGGGCAATTGCCCAGCGGCGCATCCAGCTTCAGCAGCAGCAAAGTGATAAAACCGCGCTGAAAGTGAATCGCCTGGGGGGGATGTTCGCCCGCAAACCGCACTATGAATTACCCGCCGAACTCACCAGCCCGACGCTGACCCTGCTGCTCCAGCAGCCGCTCAAGCTGCATGATATGCAGGTGGTGCACGTGACGATTGAGCGCGAAGCGCTGGCGCAGTGGCTGGATAAGGGCGGAGAGATCCGCGGAAAGCTCAACGGTATCGGTTTCGCGCAGCCGCTGAATATGGAAGTCGACAGCAGCCAGCACCTGGTGATCCGCGACGTCAGCCTGCAGGGCTCGCGTCTCGCGCTTCCGGGAACCGCCTCTGACAGCGTTCCCGAAGAGATTAAGCAGCAGCTGGACGCGCTGGATACCGAATGGCACCAGCAGCACACCCGCTTTAGCGAGCAGCAAAAATGCCTCTTTATTCATAGCGACTGGTTAGGTCGCATTGAAGCCAGCCTGCAGGACGTCAGCGCGCAGATTAAACAGGCGCGTCAATGCTAACTCTGGATACGCTTAACGTCATGCTGGCCGTCAGCGAGGAAGGGTTGATCGAAGAAGTGGTCATAACCCTTCTGGCTTCGCCGCAGCTGGCAGCCTTCTTTGAAAAATTTCCGAAGCTCAAAAAGGCGATGACGGACGATCTTCCGCGCTGGCGCGAAAATTTGCGTCAGCGCTTCAGGGAGACCGAAGTTCCGCCTGAGTTAACGGAAGAGGTGGCCTGCTATCAGCAGTGCCAGCGGCTCTCCACGCCGCAGTTTATCGTCCAGCTTCCGCAAACCCTGACGTTGCTCGACAAGGTCCACTCCCCGTTTGCCAGCCAGGCCCGGGGGCTGGTCACGGACAACGCCACGTTCACTCCCGCACTGCACACCCTCTTTTTACAGCGCTGGCGTCTCAGCCTGGTGGTGCAGGCCACGACGCTAAACCAGCAGCTGCTGGATGAAGAGCGCGAACAGCTGCTCAGTGAAGTTCAGGAACGCATGACCTTAAGCGGCCAGCTTGAGCAGGTGCTGGTGGAAAATGAGAACGCGGCAGGGCGTCTCTGGGATATGAGCGCCGGCCAGCTCCGGCGCGGGGACTATCAGCTGATCGTCAAATACGGCGATTTTCTGACGCAGCAGCCCGAGTTGATGAAGCTTGCAGAACAGCTGGGACGCTCAAGGGAGGCGAAGTCAGTTCCAAAGAAAGACGCCCCGATGGAAACCTTCCGCACCCTGGTGCGTGAGCCGGCCACCGTTCCGGAGCAGGTCGACGGGCTCCAGCAGAGCGATGATATTCTGCGTCTGCTGCCCACGGAGCTGAGCACGCTGGGGATGACCGAGCTGGAGTATGAGTTTTACCGTCGACTGGTGGAAAAACAGCTCCTTACCTACCGGCTGCACGGTGAAGCCTGGCGCGAGAAAATCAGCCAGCGGCCGGTCGTTCATCAGGATTTTGATGAACAGCCGCGCGGACCCTTCATCGTTTGCGTGGATACATCCGGATCGATGGGTGGGTTTAACGAGCAGTGTGCAAAAGCGTTTTGTCTGGCGCTGATGCGCGTGGCGCTCGCCGATCGCCGTCGCTGCTTCATCATGCTGTTCTCCAGCGAAGTCGTAGGCTATGAGCTGACGAACCAGCAGGGGATCGAGCAGGCAATCCGCTTCCTGAGCCAGCGTTTTCGCGGCGGCACCGATCTGGCCAGCTGTTTTCGCAGCATCGTTGAGCGGATGCAGGGCGGCGACTGGTACGACGCTGACGCGGTGGTGATTTCCGATTTTATCGCCCAGCGGCTGCCGGATGACGTGATAAATAAAGTGAAGGAATTACAGCGTGTGCATCAGCACCGTTTTCATGCAGTGGCGATGTCCGCCCATGGAAAACCCGGCATCATGCGCATCTTCGATCATATCTGGCGCTTTGATACCGGGTTGCGCAGCCGCCTGCTCAGACGCTGGCAGCGTTAATTACAGAAGAGAGCCGACGCTTTCGCGAACCTGCTGCGGCCAGACGCCACACTGAACCTGACCAATATGGGGCAGCTGAAGCAGCAGCATGGTCAGACGGGACTGGCCGATACCGCCGCCAATCGTCTGCGGCATCTCCCCACGCAGCAGCGCCTGGTGCCACTCCAGTTTGAGACGATCTTCATCACCGGTCACCGCCAGCTGGCGCTTCAGCGCGTCAGCATCCACGCGGATCCCCATAGAAGAAAGCTCGAATGCGTCTTCCAGTACCGGGTTCCAGACCAGAATATCGCCGTTCAGACCGGCAAATTCACCCTCACCGGTGGTGCTCCAGTCATCATAATCCGGCGCACGAACGTCATGGCGCTTACCGTCAGACAGCTTGCCGCCGATCCCAATCAGGAACACCGCACCCAGCTCTTTAGCAATCGCGCGCTCGCGGCCTTTAGCATCCAGATCAGGGAAACGGGTCAGCAATTCCTGGCTGTGCACAAAGTGGATCGTATCCGGCAGGAACGGTGCCAGACCAAACGCTTTGCTTACGGCTGCTTCGGTTGCTTTTATCCCGGCGTAGATCGCCTCAACGGTGGATTTCAGCGTGCCGACGTGACGCTCGCCATCCCCCATCACTCGCTCCCAGTCCCACTGGTCAACATAAACGGAATGAATCGGAGAAAGGCGGTCTTCATCGGGGCGAAGAGCTTTCATGTGCGTGTAGAGCCCTTCGCCCGCGCTGAAGTCGTGTTGTCCCAGGGTCTGACGCTTCCATTTCGCCAGTGAATGAACCACTTCGAACTGAGCATCTGGGAGTGTTTTCACTTTCACCTGTACCGCTTTTTCGCATCCAGAGAGGTTATCCTGCGTCCCGTCACCCACGCGGCTGAGGATCGGCGCCTGGACTTCAATCAGCCCAAGCTTCTCTTCCAGCTGGCGGGAAAAATGGGATTTTACGAAACTGATCTGGCGTTGTTTTGCGATGTAAGCGGTTTTCATTATTTATACTCCTGCGTCCTGTTGATATTGATTAAGCAACAGAAATGGCACCTTATTCAATAACCCATCAACAAAAAGCCACCTTCACTTTTGATTCGATAAAATAAGGCGCTAGAATAGAGTGATTCATTAATCTTCATAAGAAAAAGCTATGGAAAATTATCAGATCGACAATCTCGACCGCGGCATTCTGGAGGCGTTAATGGCCAATGCCCGTACCGCCTACGCCGAACTGGCGAAACAGTTTGGCGTCAGCCCGGGAACCATTCACGTTCGCGTAGAGAAGATGAAGCAGGCAGGGATCATTACCGGTGCTCGCATTGACGTCAGCCCGAAGCAGCTGGGTTACGACGTCTGCTGCTTCATCGGCATCATTCTTAAAAGCGCCAAAGACTACCCTTCCGCCCTGGCGAAACTGAACGCGCTGGATGAAGTCACCGAGGCGTACTACACCACCGGGCACTACAGCATCTTTATTAAAGTCATGTGCCGATCCATCGACGCGCTCCAGCAGGTACTTATCAACAAGATCCAAACAATCGATGAAATTCAGTCCACCGAGACCCTGATCTCCCTGCAAAACCCGATCATGCGTACCATCCGCCCGTGATCGGGCAAATCCATTCCCACATTTTCCACAGGTAGATCCCAGCTCGTTCACAGCGTACAATGGCCGTCTCTTTATCTGGGCGAGCGATCAATGGCGGACATTACCCTTATCAGCGGCAGCACCCTGGGTGGTGCAGAATACGTAGCGGAACATCTGGCTGAAAAGCTGGAAGAGGCGGGCTTTTCCACAGAAACCCTGCACGGCCCGTTGCTGGAAGATCTCCCGACTGACGGGGTCTGGCTGCTGATCACCTCCACGCATGGCGCGGGCGATCTGCCGGATAACCTGCAACCTTTATATGACGAACTACTGGAACAGCAGCCCGACCTGTCAAACGTCCGTTTTGGCGCAGTAGGGATCGGCAGTCGTGAATATGACACTTTTTGCGGGGCAATAGAGAAAGTCGAAGCCGCTGTGACCTCCTGCGGAGCAAAACAGCTGGGTGAAACACTCAAGATCAACATCCTCGATCATGACATTCCGGAGGATCCAGCCGAGATCTGGCTCGCGGAATGGAAAAATTTACTCAAAAACGATTAAAGATCGTGCGAACAGATGTGGATAACTCTGGTTAAAAGCTCGTATTAACCCGTAGTTATCCAAAGAACAACCGTAGCGTCGTTTTTGGCCTGTGTATAAAGTCGCGATCTGATCCCAGCTTATACGGTCCAGGATCACCGATCATTCACAGCAAACGATCCTTTCTAACTACATGATCTTCTTTATGAGATCGGACTTATCCACATGGGTTCGCGATCCTAATAAGAGATCACAATAGAACAGATCTCTAAATAAAAAGATCTTCTTTTTAATAGCCCAGGATCCCAATGCTTTCTCGAAAGACTAAAGTTGAGTAGAATCCACGGCCCGGGCTTCAATCCATTTTCATACCGCTTTACGCGAGGCAGACCACCATGTTTTATCAGGATCCTTTTGACGTCATCATCATTGGCGGGGGTCACGCAGGCACTGAGGCCGCAATGGCCGCAGCGCGAATGGGTCAGCAGACCCTGCTTTTGACACACAATATCGACACGCTGGGACAAATGTCCTGTAATCCGGCGATTGGCGGCATTGGGAAAGGACACCTGGTAAAAGAAGTGGATGCACTTGGCGGCCTGATGGCGAAAGCGATCGATCATGCTGGCATCCAGTTTAGGATACTAAACGCAAGCAAAGGGCCTGCTGTTCGTGCGACCCGTGCACAGGCAGACCGCGTACTTTACCGTCAGGCGGTGCGTACCGCGCTGGAGAACCAGCCGAACCTGATGATCTTCCAGCAGGCGGTCGAAGATCTTATCGTTGAGAACGATCGCGTCGTAGGCGCTGTGACCCAGATGGGCCTCAAATTCCGCGCCAAAGCCGTGGTGTTGACCGTGGGGACATTCCTGGACGGTAAAATTCATATCGGCCTGGATAACTACAGCGGTGGTCGTGCTGGCGATCCGCCGTCTATTCCCTTGTCTCGCCGTCTGCGCGAACTGCCGCTGCGCGTTAGCCGCCTGAAAACCGGTACGCCGCCGCGTATTGATGCGCGTACCATTGATTTCAGCGTGCTGGCGCAACAGCACGGTGATAACCCAATGCCGGTCTTCTCGTTCATGGGCAATGCGGCACAGCATCCGCAGCAGGTGCCGTGCTATATCACGCATACCAACGAGAAAACCCATGATGTGATCCGCAATAACCTCGATCGCAGCCCGATGTACGCTGGCGTGATCGAAGGGATCGGTCCGCGCTACTGCCCGTCGATTGAAGACAAAGTGATGCGCTTTGCCGATCGCAACCAGCACCAGATCTTCCTGGAGCCGGAAGGGCTGACCTCAAACGAAATTTACCCGAACGGCATCTCCACCAGCCTGCCGTTCGACGTGCAGATGCAAATTGTTCGCTCAATGCAGGGTATGGAGAACGCAAAAATCGTTCGCCCTGGCTACGCTATTGAGTACGATTTCTTCGATCCGCGTGACCTGAAGCCGACCCTGGAGAGCAAATTCATCCACGGTCTGTTCTTCGCGGGTCAGATTAACGGCACCACCGGCTACGAAGAAGCGGCTGCACAGGGCCTGCTTGCCGGCCTGAACGCTGCGCGCTTCTCTGCCGAGAAAGAAGGCTGGGCACCCGGCCGTTCTCAGGCGTACCTGGGCGTGCTGGTTGACGATCTCTGCACGCTGGGTACCAAAGAACCGTACCGTATGTTTACCTCTCGCGCAGAATATCGCCTGATGCTGCGTGAAGATAACGCCGACCTTCGTCTGACCGAAATGGGCCGCGAGCTCGGCCTGGTCGATGACGAACGCTGGGCGCGCTTCAACGAGAAGCTGGAGCGCATTGAACAGGAACGTCAGCGTCTGAAAACCACCTGGGTGAATCCGCAGGCGGAAACCGCTGCTGAAGTAAACGCTCACTTAACCGCGCCGCTGTCGCGCGAGGCCAGCGGTGAAGATTTGCTGCGCCGTCCTGAAGTCACCTACGAGAACCTGGTCAAACTGACCGCGTTCGCGCCGGGCCTCGAAGATGCTGAAGCGGCGGAGCAGGTTGAGATCCAGGTGAAGTACGAAGGTTACATCGCGCGTCAGCAGGATGAGATCGAAAAACAGCAGCGTAACGAAAACACGCTGCTGCCGGAAATGCTGGACTACCGCCAGGTGACGGGCCTTTCCAACGAAGTGATCGCTAAGCTGAACGATCACAAACCGGTATCGATCGGCCAGGCGTCCCGCATCTCGGGCGTGACTCCAGCGGCGATTTCGATCCTGCTGGTGTGGCTGAAAAAGCAGGGCATGCTGCGCCGTAGCGCGTAAAGCCTTGAAATTGCCCGGTGGCGCTGCGCTTACCGGGCCTACTGAACTCCGTAGGGCGGGTAAGCGAAGCGCCACCCGCCACTTAAGTCTCTCAACAGGTATTCACCGTGCTCAACAAACTCTCTCGTCTGCTGGATCAGGCAGGTATTTCGCTCACCGATCACCAGAAAAATCAGCTGGTGGCCTATGTCGATATGCTGAACAAATGGAACAAAGCGTACAACCTGACGTCTGTTCGCGACCCCAACGAGATGCTCGTTCGCCACATTCTCGACAGCATCGTGGTTGCCCCCTGGCTGAAAGGTGAACGCTTTATCGACGTGGGGACGGGCCCTGGTCTGCCGGGTATTCCGCTGTCGATTGTTCGCCCTGAGAGCCATTTCACGCTGCTGGACAGCCTCGGCAAACGCGTGCGCTTTTTACGTCAGGTACAGCATGAGCTGAAGCTTGAGAACATCACGCCCGTGCAGAGCAGGGTAGAGGAGTTCCCGGCAGAGCCGCCGTTTGATGGGGTTATCAGCCGCGCATTTGCGTCGCTCAACGATATGGTGAGCTGGTGCAAACACTTACCTGCGGAAAACGGCCGCTTTTATGCGCTGAAAGGGCAGTTGCCAGGCGATGAGATTGAACAGCTTCCGGACGGTTTTGCTGTCGAGTCTATTGAGAAATTAGAGATTCCTCAGCTCGAAGGTGAACGTCACCTGGTGATAATTAAGCCAAACAATTTTTAAAAAATTAATAAAAAATGTGGAATTCGTGCTGTTCTTATCATGTTAAAAAACAGCACAACTAGCGGGGATTTATCGGGCAGCTTTTAACCTCTGCTTCACTAAGGTTTTTCTTCCGGTTAACGAAGTAACTAGTATTCACCGAGAAGATAGTCATCTGTGAAAATATAAGTCTGCTAAAAGTGGAAGGCAGTAACCAGAACGTAATGTTAATTATTTATTAAGAATGTCAATAAAAGGTTTTTATTGTGTACTGGGCTGTTTTGAAAATAGTTACGACGTTTTGCGTTTAATTTCATAAAGATAAATTTCCGCGATTTGCGCCTTTGATAAATACAACCTTATCGCAAATGTGTGTTTTGTGATCTCGTGCACGCTTTATCGTCAACGTTTTCGCGCTGTTTGCAGTTTTGGTCGAAGGTTGACGCTTTCAGCGAAAGTTAAAAAATAGCGGTGGGGAAAAATATTTAAACATTTATTCACCTTTTCGCTACTTAATGTTTGAAATCACGGGTGCGCACCGTATAATTTGACCGCTTTTTGATGCTTGACTCTGAGCCTTAAAGGACGTTTTATACGACACGCGGCATACCTCGAAGGGAGCAGGAGTAAAAACGTGATGTCTGTGTCGCTCTTGAGTAGAAACGTTGCTCGTAAGCTTCTGTTCATTCAGTTTCTGGCTGTGATAGCAAGTGGACTGCTGTTTAGCCTCAAAGACCCCTTCTGGGGCATCTCCGCCGTGTGCGGGGGTTTGGCGGTTGTGCTGCCAAACGTGTTGTTTATGATTTTTGCCTGGCGTCATCAGGCGCATACACCTGCCAAAGGCCGCGTGGCCTGGTCCTTCGCCCTCGGCGAAGTGTGTAAGGTGTTGCTGACCTTTGCTCTACTGGTGATGGCGCTGGCGGTTTTGAAAGTGGTCTTCATGCCGCTGATAGCAACGTGGGTTTTGGTGCTGGTGGTACAAGTTCTGGCTCCAGCTGTAATCAATAACAAAGGGTAAAAGGCATCATGGCTTCAGAAAATATGACGCCGCAGGATTACATAGGTCACCATCTGAATAACCTTCAGCTGGACCTGCGTACATTCTCGCTGGTGGATCCACATAACCCCCCGGCCACCTTCTGGACGATCAACATCGACTCCATGTTCTTCTCGGTGGTTTTGGGTCTTCTGTTCCTGGCCATGTTCCGCGGTGTTGCTAAACGAGCGACCAGCGGTGTACCAGGGAAATTCCAGACCTTCATCGAAATGATCATCGGCTTCGTCCATGGCAGCGTCAAAGACATGTACCATGGTAAGAGCAAGCTGATTGCTCCGCTGGCGCTGACCGTGTTCGTTTGGGTCTTCCTGATGAACCTGATGGACCTGCTGCCAATCGATCTGCTGCCGTTCATCGGCGAGCACATCTTCGGCCTGCCTGCACTGCGTGTGGTACCGTCTGCGGACGTGAACATCACCCTGTCGATGGCGCTGGGCGTGTTTATCCTGATTCTTTTCTACAGCATCAAAATGAAAGGCGTAAGCGGCTTTGTGAAAGAGCTTACCTTGCAGCCGTTCAACCACTGGGCGTTTATTCCGGTCAACCTGATCCTGGAAGGCGTTAGCCTGCTGTCCAAACCTGTTTCACTGGGTCTGCGACTGTTCGGCAACATGTATGCGGGTGAGCTGATTTTCATTCTGATCGCGGGTCTTCTGCCGTGGTGGTCACAGTGGGTTCTGAATGTGCCGTGGGCCATTTTCCACATCCTGATCATTACGCTGCAAGCCTTTATCTTCATGGTTCTGACGATCGTCTATCTGTCGATGGCGTCTGAAGAGCACTGATTTTTTACCAACACTACTACGTTTTAATTGAAACAAACTGGAGACTGTCATGGAAAACCTGAATATGGATCTGCTGTACATGGCTGCCGCTGTGATGATGGGTCTGGCGGCTATCGGTGCTGCGATCGGTATCGGCATCCTCGGGGGCAAATTCCTGGAAGGCGCTGCGCGTCAACCTGATCTGATTCCTCTGCTGCGTACTCAGTTCTTTATCGTTATGGGTCTGGTGGATGCTATCCCAATGATCGCTGTAGGTCTGGGTCTGTACGTGATGTTTGCTGTCGCGTAGTAGTAGTTTTAAAACCCTAAGCCACAGATATTAAAGAGGTATTGTGCTGTGAACATGAACGCAACAATCCTCGGCCAGGCCATCGCGTTTATTCTCTTTGTCTGGTTCTGCATGAAGTATGTATGGCCGCCTTTAATGGCTGCCATCGAAAAACGTCAGAAAGAAATTGCTGACGGTCTGGCTTCTGCAGAACGCGCTAAGAAAGATTTGGACCTTGCACAGGCCAACGCGACAGACCAGCTGAAAAAAGCGAAAGCGGAAGCTCAGGTTATCATCGAACAGGCTAACAAACGCCGTTCGCAGATCCTGGACGAAGCCAAAGCTGAAGCAGAACAGGAACGTACTAAGATCGTGACACAGGCTCAGGCTGAAATTGAAGCTGAGCGTAAACGTGCTCGTGAAGAACTGCGTAAGCAGGTTGCGATTCTGGCTGTTGCTGGCGCCGAGAAGATCATCGAACGTTCCGTGGATGAAGCTGCTAACAGCGACATCGTGGACAAACTTGTCGCTGAACTGTAAGGAGGGAGGGGCTGATGTCTGAATTTGTTACGGTAGCTCGCCCCTACGCCAAAGCAGCTTTTGACTTTGCTATCGAACACCAAAATGTCGATCGCTGGCAGAATATGCTGGCGTTTGCCGCTGAGGTGACGAAAAACGAACAAATGGCCGAGTTGCTTTCCGGTGCGTTAGCACCTGAAACCCTCGCCGCGTCGTTTATCGCCGTGTGCGGAGAGCAACTGGATGCCAACGGCCAGAACCTGATTAAGGTGATGGCAGAGAATGGTCGTCTCCGTGTGCTCCCGGATGTTCTCGAGCAGTTTGAGCACTTACGTGCCCTTAGTGAAGCTACCGCTGAAGTCGAAGTGACTTCTGCGACTGAACTGAGTGACGAACAGCTTGCGAAAATTACCGCCGCGATGGAAAAACGTCTGTCACGCAAAGTTAAGCTGAATTGCAAAATCGATAAGTCTGTAATGGCAGGCGTAATCATCCGCTCGGGTGATATGGTCATTGATGGCAGCGTACGCGGCCGTCTTGAGCGCCTTGCAGACGTCTTGCAGTCTTAAGGGGACTGGAGCATGCAACTGAATTCCACCGAAATCAGCGAACTGATCAAGCAGCGCATTGCTCAGTTCAATGTTGTGAGTGAAGCTCACAACGAAGGTACTATTGTTTCTGTAAGTGACGGTGTTATCCGCATCCACGGCCTGGCCGATTGTATGCAGGGTGAGATGATTTCCCTGCCGGGTAACCGTTACGCTATCGCACTGAACCTGGAGCGCGACTCCGTTGGTGCAGTTGTGATGGGTCCATACGCTGACCTCGCCGAAGGCATGAAGGTTAAGTGTACTGGCCGTATTCTGGAAGTGCCGGTTGGCCGTGGCCTGCTCGGTCGCGTTGTTAACACCCTGGGTGCGCCAATCGACGGTAAAGGTCCGGTTGAGCACGATGGCTTCTCCCCAATCGAAGTTATCGCACCGGGCGTTATCGACCGTCAGTCCGTAGATCAGCCTGTTCAGACAGGTTATAAGTCCGTTGATGCCATGATCCCAATCGGTCGTGGTCAGCGTGAACTGATCATCGGTGACCGTCAGACCGGTAAAACCGCGATGGCTATCGACGCCATCATCAACCAGCGTGACTCCGGCATCAAATGTGTGTACGTGGCCATCGGCCAGAAAGCGTCCACCATTTCCAACGTGGTTCGTAAACTGGAAGAGCACGGCGCACTGTCTAACACCATCGTTGTGGTGGCGACCGCGTCTGAATCTGCTGCACTGCAATACCTGGCGCCATACGCCGGTTGCGCAATGGGCGAATACTTCCGTGACCGCGGTGAAGATGCGCTGATCGTATACGATGACCTGTCTAAACAGGCTGTTGCTTATCGTCAGGTTTCCCTGCTGCTCCGTCGTCCACCTGGACGTGAAGCGTTCCCTGGCGACGTATTCTACCTCCACTCTCGTCTGCTGGAGCGTGCTTCCCGCGTTAACGCGGAATACGTCGAGAACTTCACCAAAGGTGAAGTGAAGGGTAAAACGGGCTCTCTGACCGCTCTGCCGATCATTGAAACCCAGGCGGGTGACGTTTCTGCGTTCGTTCCGACCAACGTAATCTCCATTACCGATGGTCAGATCTTCCTGGAAACCAACCTGTTTAACTCCGGTATTCGTCCGGCAGTTAACCCGGGTATCTCCGTATCCCGTGTTGGTGGTGCTGCTCAGACCAAGATCATCAAGAAACTGTCCGGTGGTATCCGTACCGCGCTGGCACAGTATCGTGAACTGGCTGCGTTCTCTCAGTTCGCATCCGATCTGGACGAAGCAACCCGTAAACAGCTGAGCCACGGTCAGAAAGTGACCGAGCTGCTGAAGCAGAAACAGTACGCACCAATGTCTGTTGCTCAGCAGGGCCTGGTTCTGTTCGCGGCTGAACGCGGTTACCTCGAAGATGTGGAACTGGCGAAAATCGGTAGCTTCGAAGCCGCTCTGCTGGCTTACGTCGACCGTGATCACGCTCCGCTGATGCAAGAGATCAACCAGACCGGTGGCTATAACGACGAAATCGAAGGCAAGCTGAAAGCTATCCTCGATTCCTTCAAAGCAACCCAATCCTGGTAATCGTCCGGCGGCTTGTCTCAGGACAAGCCGCCTGGCATTGAGGAGAAGCTCATGGCCGGCGCAAAAGAGATACGTAGTAAGATCGCAAGCGTCCAGAACACGCAAAAGATCACTAAAGCGATGGAGATGGTCGCCGCTTCCAAAATGCGTAAATCGCAGGATCGCATGGCGGCCAGCCGTCCTTATGCAGAAACCATGCGCAAAGTGATTGGTCACCTTGCAAACGGTAATCTGGAATATAAGCACCCTTACCTGGAAGAACGCGACGTTAAGCGCGTGGGCTACCTGGTGGTGTCGACCGACCGTGGTCTGTGTGGCGGCTTGAACATTAACCTGTTCAAAAAACTGCTGGCGGATATGAAAGCATGGTCTGAAAAAGGCGTTCAGTGCGATATCGCAATGATCGGCTCTAAAGGCGTCTCTTTCTTTAACTCCGTTGGTGGCAACATTGTCGCTCAGGTGACCGGTATGGGTGATAACCCGTCCCTGTCCGAACTGATCGGCCCGGTTAAAGTGATGTTGCAGGCTTATGATGAAGGCCGTCTGGACAGACTGTACGTTGTCAGCAACAAATTCATTAACACCATGTCTCAGGTTCCAACGCTCACTCAGATGCTGCCGTTACCGGCATCAGAAGATGGCGAGCTGAAGCAAAAAACCTGGGATTACCTGTATGAACCCGATCCGAAACCGCTGCTGGATACCCTGCTGCGTCGTTACGTTGAATCTCAGGTTTATCAGGGCGTTGTAGAAAACCTGGCCAGCGAGCAGGCCGCACGAATGGTGGCGATGAAAGCCGCGACCGATAATGGCGGCAGCCTGATTAAAGAGCTGCAGTTGGTTTACAACAAAGCTCGTCAGGCCAGCATTACTCAGGAACTCACCGAGATCGTCTCGGGGGCCGCCGCGGTTTAACCAGGTTTACGAATTACGTAGAGGATTCAAGATGGCTACTGGAAAGATTGTCCAGGTAATCGGCGCCGTGGTGGACGTCGAGTTCCCTCAGGACGCCGTACCACGCGTGTACGACGCGCTTGAGGTACAGAATGGTAACGAGAGCCTGGTGCTGGAAGTTCAGCAGCAGCTCGGCGGCGGTATCGTGCGTACCATCGCGATGGGTTCTTCCGACGGTCTGCGTCGTGGTCTGGAAGTAAAAGACCTTGAGCACCCGATCGAAGTCCCGGTAGGTAAAGCAACACTGGGTCGTATCATGAACGTATTGGGTCAGCCAATCGACATGAAAGGCGACATCGGTGAAGAAGAGCGTTGGGCTATCCACCGCGCGGCACCTTCCTACGAAGAGCTGTCCAGCTCTCAGGAACTGCTGGAAACCGGTATCAAAGTTATCGACCTGATGTGTCCGTTCGCGAAGGGCGGTAAAGTTGGTCTGTTCGGTGGTGCGGGTGTAGGTAAAACCGTAAACATGATGGAGCTGATCCGTAACATCGCGATCGAGCACTCCGGTTACTCTGTGTTTGCGGGCGTAGGTGAACGTACTCGTGAGGGTAACGACTTCTACCACGAAATGACCGACTCCAACGTTCTGGACAAAGTATCCCTGGTTTACGGCCAGATGAACGAGCCACCTGGAAACCGTCTGCGCGTTGCGCTGACCGGCCTGACGATGGCTGAGAAGTTCCGTGACGAAGGCCGTGACGTTCTGCTGTTCGTTGATAACATCTATCGTTACACCCTGGCCGGTACTGAAGTATCTGCTCTGCTGGGTCGTATGCCTTCAGCGGTAGGTTATCAGCCTACGCTGGCGGAAGAGATGGGTGTTCTTCAGGAACGTATCACCTCTACCAAAACCGGTTCTATCACCTCCGTTCAGGCGGTATACGTACCTGCGGATGACTTGACTGACCCATCACCAGCCACCACCTTTGCGCACTTAGATGCAACCGTGGTACTGAGCCGTCAGATCGCGTCTCTGGGTATCTACCCGGCCGTTGACCCGCTAGACTCCACCAGCCGTCAGCTGGATCCACTGGTTGTTGGTCAGGAACACTACGACACCGCGCGTGGCGTACAGTCCCTGCTGCAGCGTTACCAGGAACTGAAAGACATCATCGCCATCCTGGGTATGGATGAACTGTCTGAAGAAGACAAACTGGTGGTAGCACGTGCGCGTAAGATCCAGCGCTTCCTGTCCCAGCCGTTCTTCGTTGCGGAAGTATTCACCGGTTCTCCAGGTAAATACGTTTCCCTGAAAGACACCATCCGTGGCTTTAAAGGCATCATGGAAGGCGAATACGATCACCTGCCAGAGCAGGCGTTCTACATGGTTGGTTCCATCGAAGAAGCTGTGGAAAAAGCCAAAAAACTTTAACGCCTTAATCGGAGGGTGATATGGCAATGACTTACCACCTGGACGTCGTCAGCGCAGAGCAACAAATGTTCTCTGGTCTGGTCGAGAAAATCCAGGTAACGGGTAGTGAAGGTGAACTGGGTATTTTCCCGGGTCACGCACCGCTGCTCACCGCCATTAAGCCTGGTATGATCCGCATCGTTAAACAGTTCGGTCACGAAGAGTTTATCTATCTGTCCGGCGGCATTCTTGAAGTGCAGCCTGGCAGTGTGACCGTTCTGGCCGATACCGCTATTCGTGGCCAGGATCTCGACGAAGCGCGAGCCCTGGAGTCGAAGCGTAAGGCTGAAGAGCACATTAACAGCTCTCATGGTGACGTGGATTACGCTCAGGCGTCTGCGGAGCTGGCCAAAGCGATCGCGAAACTGCGCGTTATCGAGTTGACCAAAAAAGCGATGTAACACCGGCTTGAAAAGCACAAAAGCCAGTCTGGATACCAGGCTGGCTTTTTTTTCGGCCTTAATTCATGCTGAAAAAGATGTAGAATTTTAAGCATCAAACGTTTTTACTTCTCACTCAAACTACCGTCAGGATGCGTATGTCAAACAGTGCGATGAGCGTGGTGATCCTTGCTGCAGGCAAAGGGACCCGCATGTATTCCGACCTGCCTAAAGTGCTTCACACGCTTGCAGGAAAGCCAATGGTGCAGCATGTCATTGATGCAGCGAATGAACTGGGTGCTAATCAGGTTCACCTGGTCTACGGCCACGGCGGCGATCTGCTTAAAAAGACGCTGAGCGACGACAAGCTCAACTGGGTGCTTCAGGCTGAACAGTTGGGTACAGGCCATGCCATGCAGCAGGCAGCGCCCTTCTTTGCGGATGACGAAGACATTTTGATGCTCTACGGCGATGTCCCGCTGATCTCTGTTGAAACACTGGCTCGCCTGCGTGAAGCCAAACCGCAGGGCGGCATCGGTTTATTAACCGTCGTGCTGGACGATCCAACCGGTTATGGCCGTATCACCCGTGAAAACGGCAACGTTACGGGTATTGTTGAGCATAAAGATGCCAGTGAGGCGCAGCGTCAGATTCAGGAGATCAACACCGGTATCCTGATTGCCAATGGCGCGGATATGAAGCGCTGGCTGTCGAAGCTCAACAACAACAATGCGCAGGGTGAATACTATATCACCGATATTATTGCGATGGCGTACCACGAAGGGCGCGAGATTGCGGCGGTCCATCCGGCACGCATCAGCGAAACCGAAGGGGTGAATAACCGTCTTCAGCTTTCCCGCCTTGAGCGTGTTTATCAGTCCGAACAGGCTGAAAAACTGCTGCTGGCAGGCGTGATGCTGCGCGATCCGGCGCGTTTCGATCTGCGTGGCTCATTATCTCACGGGCGTGACGTTGAAATTGATACTAACGTTATCCTCGAGGGTAACGTGACGCTGGGCAACCGCGTCAAAATTGGCGCCGGCTGCGTGATCAAAAACAGCATCATCGGTGACGACTGCGAAATCAGCCCGTACAGCGTGGTGGAAGATGCCCGTCTGGACGTGGCCTGTACTATCGGCCCGTTTGCGCGCCTGCGCCCGGGGGCTGAGCTGCTGGAAGGCGCTCACGTGGGTAACTTCGTGGAGATGAAAAAAGCGCGTCTGGGTAAAGGCTCTAAAGCCGGTCATCTGACCTATCTGGGCGACGCGGAAATTGGCAATAACGTGAATATTGGTGCAGGGACGATTACCTGTAACTATGACGGCGCCAATAAGTTTAAAACGATCATTGGTGATGACGTGTTCGTTGGCTCCGATACGCAGTTGGTGGCACCGGTTACCGTGGGTAACGGGGTGACTATTGCCGCTGGAACAACCGTAACGCGCGATGTGGCTGAGAACGAGCTGGTATTAAGCCGCGTTCCGCAGGTCAGCAAGCAGGGCTGGAAACGCCCGGTGAAGAAAAAATAACAACAAGGCGGGTGGCGCTACGCTTACCCGCCCTACGATTGAGTAGGCCTGATAAGGCGTAGCCGTCATCAGGCAAACCCGGGAGAGGAGATAAATATATATCTCCCCCCACAAGCAGTACCCATAAAAATAACCCCACTCTCTACAAGGCTCGGGGCGCCCGGAAAGGGCAAATACAGGTCAGCGACAACGCAGGCATAATGCCTAAATTCGGAATATAAATTATGTGTGGAATTGTTGGCGCAGTTGCGCAGCGTGATATTGCTGAAATCCTTCTCGAAGGTTTACGTCGTCTGGAATACCGTGGTTACGACTCTGCCGGTCTGGCTGTCGTCGATGCAGAAGGTCATATGACCCGTCTGCGTCGTCTCGGTAAAGTGCAGATGCTGGCCCAGGCCGCGGAAGAACATCCGCTGCACGGGGGAACCGGTATTGCGCATACCCGCTGGGCGACGCACGGCGAACCGTCTGAAGGCAACGCGCACCCGCATGTGTCTGAACACATCGTGGTTGTGCACAACGGCATTATCGAAAACCACGAACCGCTGCGCGAAGCACTGAAAGCGCGCGGCTACACCTTCGTCTCTGAAACCGACACCGAAGTGATTGCTCACCTGGTGCACTGGGAGCTGGAGCAGGGCGGTACACTACGTGATGCGGTGCTGCGTGCTATCCCTCAGCTGCGCGGTGCGTACGGTACGGTGATCATGGATTCCCGCGATCCGTCCACGCTGCTGGCTGCGCGTTCCGGTAGCCCAATGGTTATCGGTCTGGGCATGGGTGAAAACTTTATCGCCTCTGACCAGCTGGCGCTCCTGCCGGTAACCCGCCGCTTTATCTTCCTGGAAGAGGGGGATATCGCCGAAGTGACTCGCCGCAGCGTGACCGTGTTCGATACCAAAGGCGAGCAGGTGAAGCGCCAGGAGATCGAATCTAACCTGCAGTACGACGCGGGCGATAAAGGCGCTTACCGTCACTACATGCAGAAAGAGATTTACGAGCAGCCAAACGCCATCAAAAACACCCTGACCGGGCGCATCAGCCACGGTGAAGTGGATCTGAGCGAGCTGGGCGCAAACGCGAACGAACTGCTCAGCAAGGTTGAGCACATTCAGATCGTGGCCTGCGGCACCTCCTACAACTCCGGTATGGTTTCTCGCTACTGGTTTGAATCCCTGGCGGGCGTGCCGTGTGATGTGGAAATTGCGTCTGAATTCCGCTATCGCAAATCTGCGGTGCGTCGTAACAGCCTGATGATCACCCTTTCCCAGTCTGGTGAAACGGCGGATACCCTGGCTGCGCTGCGACTGTCTAAAGAGCTGGGTTACCTGGGCTCTCTGGCCATCTGTAACGTCCCGGGCTCTTCCCTGGTGCGTGAATCCGATCTGGCGCTAATGACCAAAGCGGGTACCGAAATCGGCGTGGCCTCCACTAAAGCGTTTACCACTCAGCTGACCGTTCTGCTGATGCTGGTGGCGAAGCTGGCGCGTCTGAAAGGCGAAGATGCTTCCGTTGAGCATGACATCGTTCATGGTCTGCAGGCGCTGCCGAGCCGTATTGAGCAGATGCTGTCTCAGGACAAACGCATTGAAGTGCTGGCGGAAGATTTCTCTGACAAGCATCACGCCCTGTTCCTGGGTCGTGGCGATCAGTATCCGATTGCGCTGGAAGGCGCGCTGAAGCTGAAAGAGATCTCCTATATTCACGCTGAAGCCTATGCGGCAGGCGAACTGAAACACGGCCCGCTGGCGCTGATTGACGCCGATATGCCGGTCATCGTTGTGGCACCAAATAACGAACTGCTGGAAAAACTGAAATCTAACATCGAAGAAGTGCGCGCCCGCGGCGGTGTCCTGTACGTCTTCGCCGACAAAGATGCCGGTTTCGCCAGCAGCGACAACATGCACATCATCGAGATGCCGCATGTGGAAGAGGTGATTGCACCGATCTTCTACACCGTTCCGCTGCAGCTGCTGGCTTACCACGTGGCACTAATCAAAGGCACCGACGTCGACCAGCCGCGTAACCTGGCGAAATCGGTCACTGTAGAATAAACCCTTCAGGCTCCACCTTCGGGTGGAGCTTTTTTATCCTGCCTGGTTTGTTTTTCATCAATCCTTTCTCATTTTTAATAATGACAATTTGTCATCTTCAGCTACTTTTTTCAGTGTCACATAAAGAAAATATTTCTGAAAACAACCTGTCATAAAAGTGACTAACTCGATGAAAATTAAGCTTTGTTTTGTTTAATTTTAAGTTAAATTTTCATTGTCATAAAACTGTCATAATTCGTACATTTATCTGTCACCTGTTTGTCCTATTTTGCTCATCGTAGCCACTAAACAACGATTTACGAAAATCTTGCAGGAGACATTATGAAAGTTATGCGTACCACTGTCGCAACTGTTGTCGCCGCGACCTTATCTCTGAGCGCGTTCTCTGTATTTGCAGAAGCAAGCCTGACTGGCGCTGGTGCAACCTTCCCTGCGCCGGTGTATGCCAAATGGGCGGATACCTACCAGAAAGAAACCGGTAACAAGGTTAACTATCAGGGTATCGGCTCCTCCGGTGGCGTGAAACAAATTACCGCGAACACGGTTGATTTCGGCGCGTCTGACGCTCCGCTGTCTGATGACAAACTGGCTCAGGAAGGCCTGTTCCAGTTCCCTACCGTGATCGGTGGCGTGGTTCTGGCCATCAACCTGCCGGGCGTGAAGTCGGGCGAGCTGGTGCTGGACGGCAAAACGCTGGGTGACATCTACCTGGGCAACATCAAAAAATGGGATGACGAAGCGATCGCTAAGCTCAACCCAGGCCTGAAGCTGCCTTCTCAGAACATCGCCGTGGTTCGCCGCGCGGATGGTTCCGGTACCTCTTTCGTGTTCACCAGCTACCTGGCGAAAGTGAACGAAGAGTGGAAATCTAAAGTCGGCTCCGGCTCTACCGTTAACTGGCCTACCGGTCTGGGCGGTAAAGGTAACGACGGTATCGCCGCGTTCGTACAGCGTCTGCCTGGCTCCATCGGCTACGTAGAGTATGCGTACGCGAAGCAGAACAACCTGTCCTACACCAAACTGGTTTCTGCCGACGGCAAACCGGTTAGCCCGACCGAAGAGAACTTTGCTAACGCCGCCAAAGGCGCTGACTGGAGCAAATCCTTCGCGCAGGATCTGACTAACCAGAAGGGCGAAGGTGCATGGCCAATCACCTCTACCACCTTCATCCTGGTGCACAAAGAGCAGAAGAAACCTGAGCAGGGCGCTGAAGTGCTTAAGTTCTTCGACTGGGCATACAAAAACGGCGGCAAACAGGCTAACGCTCTGGATTACGCCACCCTGCCAGACAACGTGGTTGAGCAGATTCGCGCTGCATGGAAAACCAACGTAAAAGACAGCAGCGGTAAAGCATTGTATTAATTTAGCATTCTGACGAAAATGGCGGGTGGCGCTTGCGCTTACCCGCCCTACGGTTCCGACTGTAGGCCGGGTAAGCGCAAGCGCCACCCGGCGATTTCGTAAACGCGTTTAACAGAAGAGTAATTTATGGCTGCAACCAAGCCTGCATTTAACCCTCCGGGTAAAAAAGGTGACATGATTTTCAGCGCGCTGGTCAAACTGGCTGCGCTGATTGTGCTATTGCTGCTGGGCGGCATTATCGTGTCTCTGATTTTCTCCTCCTGGCCGAGCATCCAGAAATTCGGTTTCTCCTTCCTGTGGACCAAAGAGTGGGACGCGCCGAACGACATCTACGGTGCCCTGGTGCCAATTTACGGCACGCTGGTGACCTCATTCATCGCCCTGCTGATTGCGGTTCCGGTAAGCTTTGGTATTGCCCTGTTCCTGACGGAGCTGGCGCCGGGCTGGCTGCGTCGTCCGCTGGGGATCGCCATCGAACTGCTGGCAGCTATTCCGAGTATCGTCTACGGCATGTGGGGCCTGTTCATCTTTGCGCCACTGTTCGCCACGTACTTCCAGGAACCGGTGGGTAACGTCCTCTCTGCCATTCCGTTTGTGGGGGCCCTGTTCTCTGGCCCGGCTTTCGGTATCGGCATTCTGGCGGCTGGCGTGATCCTCGCCATCATGATTATTCCGTACATTGCGGCGGTTATGCGCGATGTCTTCGAACAAACGCCGGTGATGATGAAAGAGTCGGCCTACGGTATCGGCTGCACCACCTGGGAAGTGATCTGGCGCATCGTCCTTCCGTTCACCAAAAATGGGGTGATCGGGGGCGTGATGCTGGGCTTAGGTCGTGCGCTGGGTGAAACCATGGCGGTCACCTTTATCATTGGTAACACCTACCAGCTCGACAGCGCGTCGCTCTATATGCCGGGTAACAGTATTACCTCTGCGCTGGCGAATGAATTTGCGGAAGCGGAATCGGGTCTGCACGTCGCGGCGCTGATGGAGCTGGGTCTGATTCTGTTCGTTATTACCTTCATTGTTCTGGCGATTTCCAAGCTGATGATTATGCGTCTCGCTAAAAATGAGGGAGCACGCTAATGGCCACTCTCGAAATGCAAGCAACTGCTGAACTGGCGGAATCCCGCCGCAAAATGCAGGCCAGACGCCGCATGAAAAACCGCATTGCCCTGACGCTCTCTATGGCGACGATGGCATTCGGCCTGTTCTGGCTGGTCTGGATCCTCTTCTCGACGGTCGTTCGCGGGATTGACGGAATGTCACTGTCGCTGTTCACCGAAATGACGCCGCCGCCGAACACGGCGGGTGGTGGCCTGGCGAATGCCCTGGCGGGCAGCGGACTGCTGATCCTCTGGGCGACGGTCTTCGGCACGCCGCTGGGCATCATGGCGGGCATCTACCTGGCAGAATACGGCCGTAAATCCTGGCTGGCGGAAGTGATTCGCTTCATTAACGATATTTTGTTGTCAGCCCCGTCTATCGTCGTGGGTCTGTTCGTTTACACCGTGGTGGTGGCGCAGATGGAACACTTCTCCGGCTGGGCGGGCGTCATTGCGCTGGCGCTGCTGCAGGTGCCGATTGTGATTCGAACCACCGAGAACATGCTGAAACTGGTGCCGGACAGCCTGCGTGAAGCGGCTTACGCGCTGGGTACGCCGAAATGGAAGATGATCTCTGCGATTACGCTGAAGGCGTCGGTCTCCGGGATCATGACCGGTATCCTGCTGGCGGTGGCGCGTATCGCGGGTGAAACGGCACCGCTGCTGTTTACGTCCCTCTCCAACCAGTTCTGGAGCACGGACATGATGCAGCCGATCGCCAACCTGCCGGTGACGATCTTTAAATTTGCGATGAGCCCCTTCGCGGAATGGCAGCAGCTGGCCTGGGCCGGGGTGCTGATCATTACCCTTTGCGTACTGTTGCTGAACATTCTGGCGCGCGTCATTTTCGCGAAGAAGAAACACGGTTAATTTTTTACGGCGCGGCAGATCGCGGCGCCGAATGAGGAAATGAGTCAATGAGTATGGTTGATACTGCCCCGGGTAAGATTCAGGTTCGTGATTTGAACTTCTACTACGGCAAATTCCATGCCCTGAAGAACATCAACCTGGATATCGCAAAGAACCAGGTCACGGCATTTATCGGTCCGTCCGGCTGCGGGAAATCCACGCTGCTGCGTACCTTTAACAAAATGTATTCGCTCTATCCGGAGCAGCGCGCTGAAGGGGAAATCATCCTCGACGGCGAAAACATTCTGACCCAGGCTCAGGATATCGCCCTGCTGCGCGCGAAAGTGGGGATGGTGTTCCAGAAACCCACGCCGTTCCCGATGTCCATTTATGACAACATCGCCTTTGGCGTTCGCCTGTTTGAAAAGCTCTCCCGTGCCGATATGGATGAGCGCGTGCAGTGGGCTTTGACCAAGGCCGCATTATGGAACGAAACCAAAGATAAGTTGCACCAGAGCGGGTACTCTCTCTCCGGTGGTCAGCAGCAGCGTCTGTGCATTGCGCGCGGTATTGCGATTCGCCCGGAAGTGTTGCTGCTGGATGAGCCGTGTTCAGCGCTGGACCCGATTTCAACCGGTCGTATTGAAGAACTGATCACCGAGCTGAAGCAGGATTACACCGTGGTTATCGTGACCCACAACATGCAGCAGGCTGCACGTTGTTCCGATCACACGGCGTTTATGTACTTGGGTGAATTGATTGAGTTCAGTAACACGGACGATCTGTTCACTAAGCCCGCGAAGAAACAAACCGAAGATTATATTACTGGCCGCTACGGTTGATTTGCCTTAGTGCATGTGGAGAAACCATGGACAACCTCAATCTTAATAAACACATTTCCGGCCAGTTCAACGCAGAGCTGGAAAGCATTCGCACCCAGGTGATGACCATGGGCGGCATGGTCGAGCAGCAGCTTTCTGATGCGATTACGGCGATGCACAACCAGGACAGCGAGCTGGCGAAGCGCGTCATTGAAGGCGACAAAAACGTCAACATGATGGAAGTCGCCATCGACGAGGCCTGCGTGCGCATTATCGCGAAGCGTCAGCCGACGGCGAGCGACCTGCGTCTGGTGATGGCGATCATCAAAACCATCGCCGAGCTGGAACGTATCGGTGACGTCGCCGATAAAATCTGCCGTACCGCGCTGGAGAAGTTCTCTCAGCAGCACCAGCCGCTGCTGGTCAGCCTGGAGTCGCTGGGCCGCCACACCGTGCAGATGCTGCACGACGTGCTGGATGCCTTTGCGCGTATGGATCTGGACGAAGCGGTGCGTATCTACCGCGAAGACAAGAAAGTCGATCAGGAGTATGAAGGCATCGTGCGCCAGCTGATGACCTACATGATGGAAGATTCCCGTACGATCCCAAGCGTACTGACGGCCCTGTTCTGTGCGCGCTCCATTGAGCGTATCGGCGACCGCTGCCAGAACATTTGCGAATACATTTTCTACTTCGTGAAGGGTCAGGACTTCCGTCACGTGGGCGGCGACGAGCTGGACAAGCTGCTGGCGGGTAAAGATCCAAAAGAGTAATCCTGTCATCTGATAATAACGCCGGTACTTACCGGCGTTATTATTTCTATAGTAATCACAATTCTCCCCTTCATCCGTTGCCTGACGTTCGAAACACGCTAACGTGAGACGAAAAAAACAGCAAAGGATGGGATATGAAAAATTCATTAGCGTGCCTGGCGATGGCTATCAGCATCGGGATCGGTGCTGGAACAAACGTGATTGCCGCACCGTTGCCAGCGACACCCGACCCGGCTACCCCGGTCAGCCGCTATGTGACGCAGGTCAATGCGGATAAAAGCATTACGTTTCGCCTGTTTGCGCCCGGCGCAACGCGAGTCTCCGTGGTGACGGGGTCAATGCCTGAAACCCAGGTTTCCCATGATATGACGAAAGAGAAAAATGGCGTCTGGACATGGAAAAGTGAGCCGATGGCCCCGAATCTCTACGAATATTATTTCGACATCGATGGTTTCCGTTCAGTCGACACGGGAAGCCGTTATCAAAAACCTCAGCGGCAGGTGAACACCAGCCTGATTCTGGTTCCGGGCAGCATTCTCGACGATCGTGCCGTACCGCATGGCGATCTCACCACCCTGACCTGGCACTCGCCGTCACTCAAGTCAGAGCGCCGCGTCTATGTATGGACTCCCCCTGGCTACAACGGCAGAGGAGAACCTCTACCGGTGCTCTACTTCTACCATGGCTTTGGGGATACCGGGCTCTCGACAATCGAGCAGGGCCGCCTGCCGCAAATGATGGATAACCTGATGGCCGAGGGGAAAATCAAACCGATGCTGGTGGTCGTTCCCGACACCGAGACGGAGAGCGCTGAGGCCATTCCCGAAAATTTCCCCCCGGCAGAACGCCGGAAATCCTTCTACCCGCTTAATGCGAAAGCCGCAGACCGTGAACTGATGAGCGAGATTATTCCGCTGGTGGATACACGCTTCAACGTGCGTAAAGATGCTGACGGCCGGGCGCTGGCGGGGTTGTCACAGGGCGGCTATCAGGCGCTCGTATCCGGTATGAACCATCTGGAGAGCTTCGGCTGGCTGGGGACGTTCAGCGGCGTTACCACAACAACCGTGCCTGACGACGGCGTGGCCGCACGCTTTAAGCAGCCGGAGGCCATTAACCGTCAGCTGCATAACTTCACCGTCGTCGTGGGAGAGCGCGATTCGGTGACCGGCAAAGATATCGCCGGTCTGAAAGCGGAGCTGGAAAAGCAGGGCATCAAATTCGACTATAAAATGTACCCCGGTCTGAATCACGAAATGGATGTCTGGCGTCCGGCCTATGCTGAGTTTGTTCAAAAGCTCTTCAGATAAACCTGTCGCCCTCCCTGCCGGGAGGGTCTGCTTAACGCGTAATATCCCACCCGCGGGCCTTCCACAGCGCGGGTAGCTGCGCCAGATCGGTGAAGGTCGTGACTTTGGGATGATCGATCGGCTTGTTGTGCGGGTCGGCGCAGAAGTAAAACACCTCCATTCCCGCATCAATCCCCGACTGCGCGCCCGCAGACGAGTCATCCACCAGAATGCAGTTCTCTACGTTAACGTTCATCGCCTTTGCCGCATGGAACATCAGTGCCGGGTCCGGCTTCCAGCGCTGGATATCGTAGCCGCTGAACAGTTTTTCCGGGAAGTGGTGCAACATCTCAAGCTTGCCCAGCGAGTGCTGCATTTTGCTGACCGGACCGTTGGAGACCACGCAGATCGGCACCGTCATGGCATCCAGGAGCGCGTTTGCGCCCGGAATCACCTCCAGCTCCGAATCGAACAGGCGTGCAACCTCGGCGCGGTACACCGGTTCCAGAGCCGCTTTCTCCAGAACGACGCCGTGTTCTTCGTTAATGATGTCGATGATCTCGTAGAGCTTCACGCCCTTAAAGCGTTTAAACACCTCTTCGAGTTCCAGCGTAATGCCAAATTCCTGGAACATGGCCACATACGCGCGGGAACAAATGACCTCACTGTCGACCAGCGTACCGTCGCAGTCGAAAAATACCGCTTCAATTCCGGACATGCCTTTCCCTTTTAACCAGTTTAACGTTTACGTACGGCAGTTCACCGGAACGCAATCGTTGCCGTATAAGCAAATTCAATGAAAAAAGTATCACGTAACCGCCACTATTGTCGCATTTTGGTATAGGATAGCGACGAATTTTCCCTCCTTGTTCGGAAATTGATGATGAGTCAACAACACACTACCCAGACATCTGGTCAGGGTCTGCTTGAGCGCGTGTTTAAACTGCGCGAGCACGGCACGACGGCACGCACCGAAGTGATCGCCGGTTTCACCACCTTCCTGACGATGGTCTATATCGTTTTTGTTAACCCTCAAATTCTGGGCGTTGCTGGCATGGATACCAGCGCCGTCTTCGTAACAACCTGTCTGATCGCGGCCCTTGGCAGCATTCTGATGGGCGTGTTCGCTAACCTGCCGGTCGCGCTGGCACCGGCGATGGGCCTGAATGCGTTCTTTGCCTTCGTGGTGGTTCAGGCGATGGGTCTGCCGTGGCAGGTGGGTATGGGCGCCATCTTCTGGGGCGCGGTTGGCCTGCTGCTGCTGACCATTTTCCGCGTGCGTTACTGGATGATTGCGAACATCCCCGTGAGCCTGCGCGTGGGCATTACCAGCGGTATCGGTCTGTTTATCGGGATGATGGGGCTGAAAAACGCCGGTGTTATTGTGGCGAACCCGGATACGCTGGTGAGCATCGGTCACCTGACCTCTCATAACGTGCTGCTGGGCGTGCTGGGCTTCTTTATCATCGCGATCCTGGCTTCCCGCAATATTCATGCGGCGGTGCTGGTGTCCATCGTGGTCACCACGCTGCTGGGCTGGATGCTGGGCGACGTTCACTATAACGGCATCGTTTCCGCGCCACCGAGCGTCTCTACCGTTGTTGGTCATGTTGATCTGGCGGGTTCCCTGAACCTGGGCCTGGCGGGCGTGATTTTCTCCTTCATGCTGGTTAACCTGTTCGACTCCTCCGGTACGCTGATCGGCGTGACCGACAAAGCGGGTCTGGCAGATGAGAAAGGCAAATTCCCGCGCATGAAGCAGGCGCTGTTTGTGGACAGTATCTCCTCTGTGACCGGCTCATTTATCGGGACCTCGTCTGTTACCGCTTACATTGAATCCTCTTCCGGCGTGTCCGTGGGCGGCCGTACCGGCCTGACGGCGGTTGTGGTGGGTATTCTGTTCCTGCTGGTGATCTTCCTCTCGCCACTGGCGGGCATGGTGCCTCCGTACGCGGCGGCGGGTGCGCTGATCTACGTGGGGGTGCTGATGACCTCCAGCCTGTCTCGCGTGAAGTGGGATGATTTAACCGAAGCGGTGCCGGCGTTTATTACCGCCGTGATGATGCCGTTCAGCTTCTCGATTACCGAAGGTATCGCGCTGGGCTTTATCTCTTACTGCGTAATGAAGATCGGTACCGGCCGCTTCCGCGACCTCAGCCCGTGCGTCATCGTTGTGGCGCTGCTGTTTGTGCTGAAGATTGTGTTTATTGACGCACACTAAGGTGCGGTTTGTGGTGTCAGGTGGCGCTTCGCTTACCTGACCTACCGACGAGTGTAGGCCCGGTAAGCGCTAGCGCCACCGGGCTTTTTTATCAGGCTTTAACCCGCTTAATATAATCCCCGAACGCCGTCAGCTGGCCAGAGAGATGGTCGCGCGTGCTCTGATCCACCACCTCACCCGTTTGCGGGTCGACCTTGTTCTGAATCACTCCGCCCATAAATTCTGGCTTGTTCATCACCATCGCATCGAGGAAGACCAGGATCTGACGCAGGTGATACTGGCAGCGCGCGCCGCCAATCGCGCCCATGGAGCTGGTCTGGATCAGCACCGGTTTGCCTGACAGCGGCTGCTCAGGTAAACGGGACAGCCAGTCGATGGCATTCTTCAGACCACCGGGTACAGAGTAGTTGTACTCTGGCGTGACGATAACCACGCCGTCAGCCTGGCGGATCTGTTCGGCCAGCGCCTCAACGCTCTGCGGGAACCCTTCTTCCTGCTGTACGTCAGCATCATAAAGCGGAATATCGCCAATAGACGGCAGGGCGTTAATTTCCATACCTGCAGGCGCCAGCTGTGGCAGCGTGCGGGCGACCATCCCGTTAAATGAACCTTTGCGCAGGCTTCCCAGTAACGTAACGACTTTCAACGTATCAGACATGATTACTCCTGTTTCATCATGATGACCCTGATTGGATCAGCTTAGGGTAAATGCTTTTTCTGCCGGTAAACTGGTTAATCGCATCAGACGTGCGGCGGGCTCGTTGGCGCGCTCGGGCACATCAGGAAGGCTACGCCATCCCTGTTGACTGTCAAATTCCCAGATTTTCATGCGTTCGATGGCGGGGGTCACCGCGATGGACCAAATGAGCACATCCTCAGCGTCGCAGAGCGCTTCTACCAGCGTGGCCTGCGTGGCGCGCAGACGTCCAGAGCCAGGCAACAGCTGCAGCAGGCTGGCGTCGTCTGAGGCGCATCCGCAGAGCTTACGAATGCTCTGGCGCAAGGTAATGAGCTGCGCTCTGGCTTCGACAGGATCGTTCTGGTTGCGTACCCACAGCTTCTCATTGCTGGAGAGCGGATAGTCTTCATGCGCGTTACCACCGTGGAAGCTGCGCGTCGCGCGCTGAAGCTCCATATCGAGCCCACAGTCCCCTTCGGTGGTCAGCGCGACCCCAATGATATTGCCCGTGTAGGCAATGGAAAAACGAGGGAGATCCGGGTCAGCAAAGACCGGACGGCCTTCTGGCTGGGTTATGATATCCGGCAGCTCGCTGGTGCCGTACAGCATAAACAGCAGTTCCGCGAGAAGCGCCCGGGACGCTAAAAACCGCGACCTGCGGTGCTCCGGAAGCGTGAGTGCTTCACGGTGACAGGCTGAAGAAATTCTTGCCGATACGAGACGTCCTTCTGTCAGTATCCCTCTTGCAAAGTGCGTAGCCATTTTTCGCTCCTTGATAATGGTCGTAATCGGTTAAACGGTTACATGATTATCGCTTAACTTGCCTCCTGTTTTAATCAGTAAATGGGCGTAAGAGAAGCCTTAGGACCGAACTTTACATTTTCTTAGGCAAAAATTGGATCGCTCGCACCGTACAGCGCCTTGATGGTCTCCCGCAGCCAGAGGATTTTTGGATTGTGGCTGTTCCGTTTATGCCAGATCAGCGTGAAGGGCACGGTCAATTTTTCCGCCTGCTCCTCATCAATCGGAATGGGAAGGGCGATCAGCTTCCGCTGGTGGAGTTCATTGTAGTGGTGACAGTAGTGCGGGGCGGTGGCGATATAGTGATGGCCGGGCTGCGCCGCCATAAACATCGCCTGTTCGAAGCCCGGCAGGCTCATGGCGATCGTGCGCTCGCGTCCCATCTCCTTTAGCACCTCATCCAGCGCCCAGGTATCGCTGCGTTCCCAGAAGATGCTGATATGGGGATAGCGCAGGAAGGTCTCCAGATTCCACTCTTGCTGAAGCGCCGGATGATCCTCGCGCAGATAGACGCAGGGGCGGTCGCTGAACAGGATTTCGTAGTCGATAAACCACGGCATCAGCTTAAGCAGCTCGCGGGATCGCGGATGCGTTTCACGCCCGGTGAAGCCCAAATCCACCTCGCCACGCGTAATCGCGTCCAGCGAGTCGTAATCCCACTGGCGCATTTTCACCGTCGCCTGCGGATAGCGCTGGTTCACCTGCTCCAGCAGGGTATTGAAGCGGATCAGCATCAGCGGCGTTTCCGCGGCCAGCACGAACGTCAGCCCGCCCGGAGAGTCATGGTGGAATTTATCGAGGATCTGGTTGCCGATTTGCATCCAGTCAGCCAGATCCTGCTCCAGGCTCACCGTCAGCGGCGTCGGCAGCAGCCCTAGCGGCGTTTTGACAAACAGCGGATCATCGAACCAGTCGCGCAGCTTAGCCAGCGATTTGCTCACCGCTGACGGCGTCACGTTCATCCGCTTCGCCGCTTTGGTAACGCTGCGCTCCTGCAGCAAAAGCTGCAGGCACAGCAACAGGTTAAGATCGAGACTGCTGATGGGCTTCTTCATAGTGCGCCGCGGGCTGGATGACCATAAGTAAGGTAATGCAGACTATGCTACAGCCAATCAGAACCCCGATCAGCATATTCAGCGCGTTAAGCCCGATGACCGCCGCCAGCCAAATCCACAGCGACGAGCCGCAGACCTGCGCGATACCCAGCACCGAGCTGGCCACGCCTGCCCGCAGCGAGAAGGGACCAAGCGCCTGGCTCATCGCCACGCCAAAGCCAACCGAGAACCCGGCGCAAATGAGCGTAATGCCCACCAGCATCACCGCATGCGAGCTGGTGGTCGCCAGGATCGCGCCTGCGGCGAGGAATAAAACTTGTGAGGTCAGCATCAGCGTGCGCTGGCGGAAGATATTCAGCGCAAACGGGGTGGAGAACGACACAGCCATACTGACCAGAGCGGTTAATGCCATCACCGTGGAATACTCACCGCGATCGAAGCCCATGGTCTCCATCAGCAACACCGGGGAAACGTTTACATAGGTCAGGATCACCGCCATGCTTAACGTGGTCACGGCCAGACGGCTGAGGAAAAAGCGGTTGAGAAGCTTCTCTGCCGGGTGAATGGTTGCGGTATGGCCGGTATTCTGCGAGCCAGGGTGGGTCTCTTTTAGCACAGCGATCGACAGGATAAACACCAGCGCGCCCATCGCCGCCATGGTCCAGAACAGGCTCTGCCACGGGAATTTCAGCATGATCAGATAGCCCACGACCGGGGCCAGCACCGGGATGATGCAGGTAATGCCGTTCAGCATCGACAGCACTTTGGCGCGACGCTGGGCGCTTAAGGTGTCGCGCAAAATGGCAAACGCCACCACGTAGCAACCGCCCGCCCCGATGCCCTGGATAAAGCGCCCGGTCAGAAACACGGTGCTGTTTTGCGCCTGTGAGCAAAGAAGGGACGCCAGGGCAAAAACGATGGCTCCGGCGATAGCGACAGGCTGACGGCCTGCTTTATCCGCGATCTTCCCGGCAAAGACCATCGACGACGCCATCCCCGCAAGGTAGGCCGAAAACGCAATATGCAGCTGCGCTTCGCTGGCGCCCAGATCGCGGGCGATATGCGGTAATCCCACCAGATACATATCAATACCGGACGGATAAAGCAGAACTAATGCGAAACTACAAAACAGAAAACGCGCCATAAACCCCCCATAGATGCAGGCATGCAGGATAGAGGGTGAAAAGGGATTAGGCGAGTTGCCATTTGGACAATGGTGATTTCCCTGGAGGAAATCACCATGGATTAGCGGGAATTACTTACCAATACAGAAGCTCGAGAAGATCCGTCCCAGCAGATCGTCCGACGTAAACTCCCCGGTGATCTCGCTCAGATTCTGCTGCGCCAGACGCAGCTCTTCCGCCAGCAGTTCCCCCGCCCACGCGCCGATCAGCTGTGCTTTACCCTGAACAAGGTGGTTCGCCGCCTCTTCCAGCGCCTGAAGGTGACGACGACGCGCCAGGAAGCCGCCTTCCATGCTGGTGTCAAAGCCCATGCTCTGCTTGAGATGGTTACGCAGGTCGTCCACGCCTTCACCGGTCCGCGCCGACAGGCGAATAAGTGAGTGACCATTCACATCGCTGATACCGAGCGTTTCGCCGGTCACGTCCGCTTTGTTACGCACCACGGTGATCGGCAGTTTTGCCGGCAGACGGGCGATAAAGTCTGGCCAGATCTCCGCCGGGTCAACGGCGTCGGTCGTGGTGCCGTCCACCATAAACAGCACGCGGTCGGCCTGCTCGATCTCCTGCCAGGCGCGTTCGATACCGATGCGCTCAACCTCGTCGCTGGCATCGCGCAGACCGGCGGTATCGATGATGTGCAGCGGCATGCCGTCGATGTGAATGTGCTCGCGCAGCACGTCGCGAGTGGTACCGGCAATGTCGGTCACGATTGCCGCTTCACGTCCCGCCAGGGCGTTCAGCAGGCTTGATTTCCCGGCGTTAGGGCGTCCGGCAATCACCACCTTCATCCCTTCGCGCAGCAGGCTGCCCTGGCGCGCTTCGGCGCGAACGGCGTCGAGATCGGCCATCACCTGGTTGAGCTGGGCTTCAATTTTACCGTCAGAGAGAAAATCGATCTCCTCATCCGGGAAGTCGATAGCCGCTTCCACGTAGATGCGCAGGTGAGTAAGCGCTTCCACAAGGTGATTCACTCGCGCGGAGAATGCCC
Source organism: Enterobacter sp. BNK-22 (assembly GCF_048684805.1). Taxonomy (NCBI): domain Bacteria; kingdom Pseudomonadati; phylum Pseudomonadota; class Gammaproteobacteria; order Enterobacterales; family Enterobacteriaceae; genus Enterobacter; species Enterobacter sp. BNK-22. Next base: position 3,539,979 of record NZ_JBLQTT010000001.1, on the reverse strand, counting down.
CCTGCAGCGAGTTCAGGGCGGAGCGGGCCGCCTGTTCAGAACTGGCGTCGATCAGGTCAGCAATCGCCTCCGCCTGCGCCAGGTCGAGCTTGTCGTTGAGGAAGGCACGTTCGGAGAACTCGCCCGGCTTCGCAATGCGCAGGCCCGGCAGGGTCAGGATCCGTTTTAACAGCAGGTCGAGGATAACCGGGCCGCCGTGGCCCTGTAGCTCCAGCACGTCTTCACCGGTAAAGGAGTTCGGGCCGGGGAACCACAGCGCAATGCCCTGGTCCAGCGGCGTGCCGTCGGTATCTTTAAACGGCAGGTAATCAGCGTAGCGCGGCTTTGGCAGCTTACCCAGTACCGCTTCGGCCACCTCGCGTGCCTTCAGGCCGGAGATACGCAGAATGCCTACACCACCGCGTCCCGGTGGGGTTGCCTGGGCGACGATAGTGTCGTTATGGCTCATGGTTGCTCTCGTTCAATACAAATAAAAAAGGCGGTCAATCGACCGCCCTTATTTTAGCGTTAACTTATCGGATCAGGACTTTTTCTTTTCGCGGCTATGCAGGCCACGTTTTTCCAGACCACGGTAAATCAGCTGCTGCTGGATAATGGTCACCAGGTTGCTGACGATATAGTACAGCACCAGACCTGACGGGAACCACAGGAAGAACACGGTGAAGATGACCGGCATAAAGGTCATAATCTTCTGCTGCATCGGGTCGGTCACGGTGGTCGGCGACATCTTCTGGATGAAGAACATCGTCACGCCCATCAGGATCGGCAGGATGTAGTACGGGTCCTGTGCGGACAGGTCATGGATCCACAGTGCGAACGGCGCGTGGCGCAGCTCAACGGAACCCATCAGCATGTAGTACAGTGCAAGGAAGATTGGCATCTGAATCAGCAGCGGGAAGCAACCACCCAGTGGGTTCACTTTCTCTGCTTTATACAGGGCCATCATCTCCTGGCTCTGACGCTGTTTGTCATCGCCCAGACGCTCACGCATTGCCTGAATCTTCGGCTGCAGCATGCGCATCTTCGCCATGGAGGTGTACTGCGCTTTGGTCAGCGGGTACATGATGCCACGAACGATGAAGGTGATAACGATGATGGAGAAGCCCCAGTTACCCAGGAAGCTGTGGATGAACTTCAGCAGCTTAAACAGCGGCTGAGAGATGAACCACAACCAGCCGTAATCCACGGTCAGATCCAGGTGCGGCGCAACAGCGGCCATTTTGTCCTGAATTTCCGGGCCGACCCACAGGGTGCTGGCCAGCTTACCGGTTTGACCCGGCTGTACCAGAACCGGCTGAGATTTGTAGCCGATGGCTGCAAGACCGTTACCCAGGTTCGCGGTGTAGAAGTTGTTGGTACCGTCGTTGTTTGGCACCCACGCCGTTGCGAAATACTGCTGCAGCATCGCCACCCAACCGCCTTTAGCGCTGACGTTCAGGTTTTCGTTATCGGCAATGGTGTCGAATTTGTATTTCTCGTACTTCGCGTCAGGCGTGGAGTACGCCGCGCCACGGAAGGTATGCAGCGCAAAGTTGCTGCTTCCGGTGTCACGGTGTGACGGCAGATTGATGGACTGCTTCAGCTGGCCAAAGGTCGACAGCTCCAGCGGTTTCGCACTGGCGTTCTGTACGCTGTAGCCCACGTTCACCGCATATTCACCGCGCTTCAGGGTGAAGGTTTTGGTGAAGGTGTTGCCTGCGGCGTCGGTGTACGTCATCGGGATCACGAGTTCGTTCTGACCATCAGCCAGCACAAAGGTGTCGTTCTCGACGTTATACAGTGGACGCGCACCGTTAGCCGGGTTATCCGGGCCATCACGACCGGTCAGGCCGCTCTGCGCCTGGTAGATAAACTCAGGCGTGGTTTCCAGTAACTGGAACGGTTCGTTAGACTTCAGCTCTTTCGGGTAGGTTAACAGCAGCGCCTGCTCAACATCACCACCACGGGTGTTGATAGTCAGCTCAAGCACATCGGTCTTAACCGTAATCTGTTTCCCCTGGCCACTGGCCGGTACGCCCTGGTCGGCGGCGCTACCCGCTGCGGTGGTCGTTGTCTGCGTGACCTGCTGTTGTGGTTGAGGATTTTTATCCTGCTCCCACGCCTGCCAGATCATGAAAGACACGAACAACAAAGCGATGATAAGAAGATTGCGTTGCGAATCCATCGTTAGTGTTCTCTGGTATCAAAGGGTCCTGGAGGGACGGGGTCGTCTCCACCTGGGTGTAAAGGGTGGCATTTTAATACGCGTTTCACCGTCAACCAACTGCCTTTTATCACTCCAAACCTGCGCAATGCCTCAATTCCGTAGCTTGAGCATGTTGGTGTGAAACGGCAGTGCGGCCCGAGTAGCGGACTAATCAGGCGTTGATAGACCCGAATGAGGGCTATCAGGACCCGTGAGCCAGGCGACAGTGGCGGCGCCATAATTTTTCCAACGCTTCCGAGAGAGCACGGTTATCGAGGTCGGCAACCCCTTTCTTCGCCACCACCACGAAATCCATTGAAGGCAGTTCGTGCTGACGTAAACGGAAGCTTTCACGCGTCAGACGTTTAATCCGATTGCGTTCATGCGCACGCTTAACATTTTTCTTGGCGACTGTGAGACCGATGCGGGGATGCCCCAGCGAATTTTGGCGGCCGAGGATGGTGATTTGCGGCGTGCCAGCCCGTTGTGGCTGCTGGAAGACGAAAGTGAAATGAGCGGGAGTTAACAAACGTAACTCCCTGGGAAATGCTAGCTTAACCACTCAGGGGTTAGCTTTATTACTTGGAAACGGTCAGACGAGCGCGGCCTTTAGCACGACGACGTGCCAGAACCTGACGACCATTTTTAGTAGCCATACGAGCACGGAAGCCGTGAGAACGGTTGCGCTTCAGTACAGACGGTTGAAAAGTGCGTTTCATGGCGATTTCTACCTAAACTTGAATAAATTCACTGACTTTTGCGTATACCCGAACGAGTTTCGAACGACTAACGCCTCAGCGTGGGTGATTAAAGAGGCCGGATTGTAATAATTGTACACTCCGGAGTCAATTCTCTTTCCTTATTTCCCGCGTATTTCCGCACGTTTTCGCGTGGAAAATGAGCAACGGACGACGCAGGAAGATGAGCATCACGCGCCGGGTCGAGGATTATACGGGCTCACCGACAAAGCGCAAGGATCGTCCCGGATCTTCGTTAGATCATTTAAGCAATAAATTGTCTGTGCTCATTAATTTTTCCAATATGCGGGCTAAATCGTGGGGCACTCGCGCCAGGATCGTTTACACTTAACCGGTTTCTGATCTTCCTGTGGATAAATCGGGAAGAATCTGTGAGAAACAGAAGATCTCTGGCTCAGTTTAGGCTATGATCCGCGGTCCCGATCGGGATCCCAGGATCCTGGTCAGGATAAATTGCAGATAGCAATTCGCACGTCCCCCTTTACACAGGGTCATGCCGATGTGCGCCAACAATCATGAATATTCAATAGTTTTCTTTTATTGTTCGAGTGGAGTCCGCCGTGTCACTTTCGCTTTGGCAGCAGTGTCTTGCCCGATTGCAGGATGAGTTACCAGCCACAGAATTCAGTATGTGGATCCGCCCGTTGCAGGCGGAACTGAGCGATAACACGCTGGCTTTGTATGCGCCAAACCGTTTTGTGCTCGATTGGGTAAGGGACAAATACCTTAATAACATCAATGGACTGCTGAACGATTTCTGCGGGTCAGATGCCCCACAGCTGCGCTTTGAAGTGGGTACAAAGCCGGTCACCCAAACCGTTCGTGAAACCGTGAACGTCGCAGCGCCTGCTCAGGCCGCTCCTGTTCCGGCCCCTCGCGTCGCACCCGCTCGTCAGGGCTGGGATAATGTTCCCGCACCGGCTGAGCCAACCTACCGCTCTAACGTAAACGTGAAACACACGTTCGATAACTTCGTTGAAGGTAAGTCGAACCAGCTGGCGCGCGCGGCGGCTCGCCAGGTTGCTGATAACCCCGGTGGGGCCTACAACCCGCTGTTTCTGTATGGCGGCACGGGTCTGGGTAAAACGCACCTTCTTCATGCGGTGGGCAACGGCATTATGGCGCGCAAGCCCAATGCTAAAGTGGTGTATATGCACTCCGAACGCTTCGTTCAGGACATGGTAAAAGCCCTGCAAAACAATGCGATCGAAGAGTTTAAACGCTACTATCGTTCCGTTGATGCGCTGCTGATCGATGACATTCAGTTCTTTGCCAACAAAGAACGATCGCAGGAAGAATTTTTCCACACCTTCAACGCCCTGCTGGAAGGTAATCAGCAGATCATTTTGACCTCGGATCGTTATCCAAAAGAGATCAACGGCGTTGAAGATCGTCTGAAATCCCGCTTCGGCTGGGGCCTGACCGTGGCGATCGAGCCACCGGAGCTGGAAACCCGCGTCGCGATCCTGATGAAGAAAGCCGATGAAAACGACATTCGCCTGCCGGGTGAAGTGGCGTTCTTCATTGCCAAGCGTCTGCGCTCCAACGTGCGTGAGCTGGAGGGGGCACTGAACCGCGTTATCGCCAATGCCAACTTCACCGGTCGTGCGATCACCATCGATTTTGTGCGTGAAGCGCTGCGCGATTTGCTGGCATTGCAGGAAAAACTGGTCACTATCGACAATATTCAAAAGACGGTGGCTGAGTACTACAAGATCAAAGTGGCAGATTTACTGTCTAAACGTCGTTCCCGCTCGGTGGCGCGTCCGCGTCAGATGGCGATGGCGCTGGCAAAGGAGTTAACCAACCACAGTCTGCCGGAAATCGGGGATGCGTTTGGTGGCCGTGACCATACGACCGTGCTGCACGCTTGTCGCAAGATTGAGCAGTTACGCGAAGAAAGCCACGACATAAAAGAAGATTTTTCCAATCTAATCAGAACATTATCATCGTGACGCTATGAAATTTACCGTTGAACGTGAACATTTATTAAAACCGCTGCAACAGGTGAGTGGCCCACTAGGTGGCCGCCCAACGCTGCCTATTCTCGGAAACCTGCTGCTTCAGGTCGCGGACGGTACGCTGTCGCTGACCGGTACAGATCTGGAAATGGAAATGATCGCGCGCGTTACGCTGACGCAGCCGCACGACGCGGGCGCGACCACGGTTCCGGCACGTAAATTCTTTGATATTTGCCGCGGGCTGCCGGAAGGCGCTGAAATCGCCGTGCAGCTAGAAGGCGACCGTATGCTGGTGCGCTCTGGCCGCAGCCGTTTCTCGCTCTCCACGCTACCTGCTGCGGACTTCCCGAACCTGGACGACTGGCAGAGCGAAGTGGAATTTACCCTGCCGCAGGCAACGATGAAGCGTCTGATTGAAGCCACGCAGTTCTCCATGGCGCATCAGGACGTTCGTTACTACTTAAACGGCATGCTGTTCGAAACCGAAGGTGAAGAGCTGCGTACCGTGGCGACCGACGGCCACCGTCTGGCGGTCTGTTCCATGCCGATTGGCGACTCACTGCCAAACCATTCGGTGATCGTGCCGCGTAAAGGGGTGATTGAGCTGATGCGTATGCTCGACGGTGGCGACACGCCGCTGCGCGTGCAGATCGGCAGCAATAACATCCGCGCTCACGTGGGCGACTTTGTCTTCACATCGAAGCTGGTTGACGGCCGTTTCCCGGATTATCGCCGCGTATTGCCGAAGAACCCGGACAAAACGCTGGAAGCCGGTTGCGATAGCCTCAAGCAGGCGTTTGCACGTGCGGCCATTCTCTCTAACGAGAAATTCCGCGGCGTGCGTCTGTATGTGAGTGAAAACCAGATCAAAATCACCGCCAACAACCCGGAGCAGGAAGAGGCAGAAGAGATTCTGGACGTCACCTACGCCGGGGCTGAGATGGAAATCGGCTTCAACGTTAGCTACGTGCTGGATGTGCTGAATGCGCTGAAATGCGAGAACGTGCGCATCCTGCTGACCGACTCCGTTTCGAGCGTACAGATTGAAGATGCCGCATCACAGTCGGCTGCCTATGTTGTCATGCCAATGAGACTGTAATGTCGCTCACCCGTCTGTTGATCCGCGACTTTCGCAACATCGAGAGCGCGGATCTCGCTTTATCCCCTGGCTTTAACTTCCTGGTTGGCGCGAACGGCAGCGGCAAAACCAGCGTGCTGGAAGCCATCTATACGCTCGGCCACGGCCGGGCGTTTCGCAGTTTGCAGATTGGTCGCGTCATTCGCCACGAGCAGGAATCCTTTGTTCTGCACGGGCGTTTACAGGGCGAGGAGCGGGAGACCGCCATCGGCCTGACCAAAGACAAGCAGGGCGACAGCAAGGTGCGCATCGACGGTACCGACGGTCACAAGGTGGCCGAGCTGGCGCTGCTGATGCCGATGCAGCTGATCACGCCCGAGGGGTTTACTTTACTCAACGGCGGCCCCAAATACAGAAGAGCGTTCCTCGACTGGGGATGCTTTCACAACGAAGCCGGATTCTTTAACGCCTGGAGCAACCTGAAGCGTCTGCTCAAGCAGCGTAACGCCGCACTGCGTCAGGTGACGCGCTACGCCCAGCTGCGTCCGTGGGACATGGAGTTAATCCCTCTCGCGGAACAGATCAGCCGCTGGCGTGCCGAATACAGCGCAGGTATCGCCGAAGACATGGCCGACACCTGCAAACAGTTTTTACCTGAATTCTCTCTCACCTTCTCCTTCCAGCGCGGCTGGGAGAAAGAGACGGACTATGCCGAGGTGTTAGAGAGAAGCTTCGAGCGCGACCGCATGTTGACCTACACCGCGCACGGCCCGCACAAGGCGGATTTCCGCATTCGTGCTGACGGTGCGCCGGTGGAAGACACGCTGTCGCGCGGGCAGCTCAAGCTCCTGATGTGTGCGCTACGCCTGGCACAGGGGGAGTTTCTTACCCGCGAGAGCGGGCGACGCTGCCTGTACCTGATAGATGATTTTGCCTCGGAACTTGACGACGCGCGGCGCGGGCTGCTTGCCAGCCGCTTAAAAGCCACGCAGTCGCAGGTTTTCGTCAGCGCAATAAGCGCTGAACACGTTATAGACATGTCGGACGAAAATTCGAAGATGTTTACCGTGGAAAAGGGTAAAATAACGGATTAACCCAAGTTGAAATGAGCGAGAAACGTTGATGTCGAATTCTTATGACTCCTCCAGTATCAAAGTCCTGAAAGGGCTGGATGCGGTGCGTAAGCGCCCGGGTATGTATATCGGCGACACGGATGACGGCACCGGTCTGCACCACATGGTATTCGAGGTGGTAGATAACGCTATCGACGAAGCGCTCGCGGGTCACTGTAAAGACATCGTGGTCACCATCCATGCGGACAACTCCGTCTCCGTCACCGATGACGGTCGTGGCATCCCAACCGGTATTCACCCGGAAGAGGGCGTCTCTGCGGCGGAAGTGATCATGACCGTCCTGCACGCAGGCGGTAAGTTCGACGATAACTCCTATAAAGTTTCCGGCGGCCTGCACGGCGTGGGTGTTTCGGTAGTAAACGCCCTGTCGCAGAAGCTGGAGCTGGTTATCCAGCGCGAAGGCAAAATCCATCGTCAGCTTTATACGCACGGCGTGCCGCAGGCACCGCTGGCCGTTACGGGCGACACCGACAAAACCGGTACCATGGTGCGTTTCTGGCCGAGCCTCGAAACCTTCACCAACGTCACCGAGTTTGAGTACGACATCCTGGCGAAACGCCTGCGTGAACTGTCGTTCCTGAACTCCGGCGTCTCGATTCGCCTGCGCGACAAGCGTGACAACAAAGAAGACCACTTCCACTACGAAGGCGGTATCAAGGCGTTCGTTGAGTATCTGAACAAGAACAAAACGCCTATTCACCCGAATATCTTCTACTTCTCCACCGAAAAAGACGGTATCGGCGTGGAAGTGGCGCTGCAGTGGAACGACGGTTTCCAGGAAAACATCTACTGCTTCACCAACAACATTCCACAGCGTGACGGTGGTACTCACCTTGCAGGCTTCCGTGCGGCGATGACCCGTACCCTGAACGCCTACATGGACAAAGAAGGCTACAGCAAGAAAGCGAAAGTCAGCGCCACCGGTGACGATGCCCGTGAAGGCCTGATTGCCGTTGTCTCCGTGAAGGTGCCGGATCCGAAGTTCTCCTCACAGACCAAAGACAAGCTGGTCTCTTCTGAGGTGAAATCGGCGGTTGAGCAGCAGATGAACGAACTGCTGAGCGAATACCTGCTGGAAAACCCGTCCGACGCGAAAATCGTGGTGGGCAAAATTATCGATGCGGCGCGTGCCCGTGAAGCGGCGCGTAAAGCCCGTGAAATGACCCGTCGTAAAGGCGCGCTGGACTTAGCTGGCCTGCCGGGCAAGCTGGCTGACTGCCAGGAACGCGACCCGGCGCTGTCCGAACTGTACCTTGTGGAAGGGGACTCCGCGGGCGGTTCTGCGAAGCAGGGCCGTAACCGTAAGAACCAGGCTATCCTGCCGCTGAAGGGTAAAATCCTCAACGTTGAGAAGGCGCGCTTCGACAAGATGCTCTCTTCTCAGGAAGTGGCGACGCTCATCACCGCGCTGGGCTGCGGCATCGGCCGTGACGAGTACAACCCGGACAAACTGCGCTACCACAGCATCATCATCATGACCGATGCGGACGTCGACGGCTCGCACATTCGTACGCTGCTGTTGACCTTCTTCTATCGTCAGATGCCTGAAATCGTTGAACGTGGCCACGTCTACATTGCCCAGCCGCCGCTGTACAAAGTGAAGAAAGGCAAGCAGGAACAGTACATCAAAGACGACGAAGCGATGGATCAGTACCAAATCGCGATCGCACTTGATGGCGCGACCCTGCACGCGAACTCGCACGCTCCTGCACTGGCCGGTGAGCCGCTGGAGCGGCTGGTGTCCGAGTTCAACGCCACGCAGAAAATGATTACGCGTATGGAACGCCGTTATCCGAAAACGCTGCTGAAGGAGCTGGTTTATCAGCCAACCCTGACCGAAGCCGATCTGAGCGACGAGCAGACCGTCACCCGCTGGGTGAACGCCCTGGTGACCGATCTGAACGAGAAAGAGCAGCACGGCAGCCAGTGGAAATGCGATGTTCAGCAGAACGCCGATCATCAGTTCGAGCCGATCGTTCGCGTGCGTACCCACGGCGTCGACACCGACTACCCGCTGGAGCACGAATTTGTGACCGGTCCGGAATACCGTCGCATCTGTACGCTCGGCGAGAAGCTGCGCGGCCTGATCGAAGACGATGCGTTCATCGAACGTGGCGAACGTCGTCAGCCGGTAGCCAGCTTCGAGCAGGCGCTGGACTGGCTGGTGAAAGAGTCCCGTCGCGGCCTCGCGATCCAGCGCTATAAAGGTCTGGGCGAAATGAACCCAGAGCAGCTGTGGGAAACGACCATGGATCCGGAAAGCCGTCGCATGCTGCGCGTTACCGTTAAAGACGCGATTGCTGCAGACCAGCTGTTCACCACCCTGATGGGTGATGCGGTTGAACCACGTCGTGCCTTCATCGAAGAGAACGCCCTGAAAGCGGCAAATATCGATATTTAATCGACGTTATACCGCACGATAACTGGCCGCGCTTTTAGCGCGGCTTTTTTATGGGCGCAGGCATATCCAGCGACATCACGGACGGTAAACGGCTCGCCAGCGTGTCTATGGCCATTCTTACCCTCAGCGGCAGGTGCGGCGTCTGCTGCCAGACCGCATGGACGTCAAAATGCACATCCGGCGCCTGCTTCAGGAGCGGGACGAGTTTTCCCTGATGGATTTCTTTAACGGCCATCCAGCAGGGGAGCCAGGCAATGCCGTGCCCGGTCAGCGCCGCGTCGCAGATGGCCTGCAAATCATCCATATTGAGTGATGAACGGGGAGTAAAGCTGTGTGAGGTCCCTTCATTATCCATCAGCTGCCAGGAGAGGACTCTGCCTGCGCGCAGATAGTTAATCGCCGTATGATGGGGTAAATCAGCCACGCTTTGCGGCTGGCCTTTCTTCTGCAGATAATCCGGCGCGGCACATAGCACCATGCGGTGTTCCCCCAGCTTTCTGGCGACCAGCACGCTGCTGTCCTGCAGCGTGCCGTTACGCACCGCCATATCAAACCCTTCCTCTACCAGATCCACCACGCGGTCGCTGAACGACATTTCAAGCTCAAGCCCGGGGTGTTCCTGCGCCAGTTCAATCAACAGCGGCGCGACGCACTGGCGACCAAAGAGCACCGGCATGGCAACACGCAGGCGACCACTGACCTGCTGTTTCCCTGTTTCAAGCAGCGACTCTGCGCCCCGAATCTCCTCCAGCGCGCGCAGGCAGCGCTCGTAGAACAGGGCGCCGTTATCGGTCAGCCGCTGGCTGCGTGTGGTGCGTTGAAAGAGCCGTACTCCGAGGCGTTCCTCAAGGCGAGCAATGCTTTTTCCCACCGCCGAGCGCGACAGGTGCAGGCGAACTGCGGCCTGTGCAAAGCTTCCTGCCTCCACGGCAGCGACAAAAACAGGAATATCTTTCAGCGTATCGGTCATGGATTGTATCCATTCAGGCATCAATAAAGAGAAAACTTATCGCCACTGGTGACGAAGAGTCAACGCTAGACTGTCGGTACTGAAGCTTATTTGATCGCAGGAGAGAGAAATGACACAGACAATGCAACGCTGGACGATGAACGCCCTCGGGCGCGAGAGCCTCACACTCACTCAGGAGCCCATTCCACAGCCAGGCCCGGGTGAAGTACGCGTGCGGGTGAATGCCGTTGCGCTCAACTATCGCGATAAAATGGTGATTGAAGGCACGATGCCGATTCCGCTCTCCTTCCCGTTTACCCCGGCGTCTGACATGGCGGGCGTCGTAGACAGCGTTGGTGAAGGCGTCACGCGTTTCCAGCCCGGCGCTCGCGTTATCTCAACCTTCTTCCCGGAGTGGATCGACGGTAAACCGCAGGCGGACGCGCGCAATTTGCCCTATAGAACGTCCGGCGGATACTTCCAGGGAATGCTGGCCGAGTATGTGATTGTGAAGGAAGACGCGCTGGCGGCATCGCCGGAAACCCTGGATGACGCAGAGGCCAGCACCTTACCCTGTGCAGGGCTTACCGCCTGGTTCGCGCTGGTGGAACGCGGCCAGCTGCGCGCCGGGCAATCGGTGCTGGTACAGGGGACGGGCGGCGTGGCGATTTTCGCCCTGCAAATTGCCAAAGCGCACGGCGCAGAGGTATTTGTCACCTCGGGGAGCGATGAAAAGCTGGAGTTGGCCAAAAAACTGGGGGCCAGCCAGGGCATCAACCGCCTGAAAGGCGACTGGGCTGAAAATACGCTGGCACTGACGCAGGATCGCGGTATCGACCATATTATTGAAACCGTGGGCGGGGAGAACCTGAAGCACTCCCTGCGCGCCGTTGCCGTTCATGGACGTATCTCGGTCATTGGCGTGCTGGCCGGCACTGACATTTCGCTCTCTGCTGGCGAACTGTTGCTGAAATCTCCCGTCATTCAGGGGATCGGTGTAGGACACCGCAGGGCGCTGGAAGATTTCGTCCGCGCTGTTGATGTCACCGGCCTGAAACCCGTGATTGAGCATCGCTACCGTTTTAACGAGCTTGAACAGGCACTTGAGCATCTGGATCGCGGTGCGTTTGGTAAAATCGTTCTCACTCGCGAGTAGGTCTTTATTCCCCGGGAGAAGCGTAAAAGGGGGCTTTTGTTGCGCAATATAGCTCTATTTTTGTGTGCTTAATCGCGTTAGCATGAGGCAGCACTCATTTATCCCGGGGAACTCATGGCTATCAAACTTATTGCAATCGATATGGACGGCACGCTGTTGCTGCCAGACCACACTATCTCTCCAGCCGTTAAGAACGCGATCGCCGCGGCACGCGCCAAGGGTGTGAATGTGGTCCTCACCACGGGGCGTCCGTATGCGGGCGTGCACAGCTACCTGAAAGAGCTGCACATGAATCAGCCTGGCGACTACTGCATCACCTATAACGGCGCGCTGGTACAGAAAGCCGCGGATGGCAGTACGGTTGCGCAAACCGCGCTGAGCTACGATGACTACCGGTTCCTGGAAAAACTGTCCCGTGAAGTGGGCTCCCACTTCCACGCCCTCGATCGCAATACGCTTTATACCGCCAACCGTGATATCAGCTACTACACGGTACATGAATCCTACGTGGCGACCATTCCGCTGGTGTTCTGTGAAGCCGAGAAGATGGATCCGGCCACCCAGTTCCTGAAAGTGATGATGATCGACGAGCCGGAGATCCTGGATAAAGCGATTGCGCGCATTCCGGCCGAGGTGAAAGAGAAATACACCGTGCTGAAAAGTGCGCCGTACTTCCTTGAAATCCTCGATAAACGCGTCAATAAAGGCACCGGCGTGAAATCGCTGGCCGACGCGCTGGGCATCAAGCCGGACGAAATCATGGCGCTGGGCGACCAGGAAAACGACATCGCGATGATTGAATTCGCGGGCATGGGCGTGGCGATGGATAACGCCATTCCGTCGGTGAAAGAAGTGGCTAATTTTGTCACCAAATCTAACCTCGAAGACGGCGTGGCTTACGCCATTGAGAAGTTTGTGCTGAACTAAACACCCGCTTGCTATACCCTGATGCGATAACAGCGCATCAGGGTATCCTCATGAAACAAATCACCTTCGCTTCCCGCAACCACCAGCTGACCAACATCAATATCTGGACGCCGGACAGCCAGTGGCTGGTCTATGACGTGCGCCCGTCAGGTGCATCGTTCACCGGAGAAACCATCGAGCGGGTCAACGTCGGCACGGGTGAGGTAGACGTGGTTTACCGCGCCACTGACGGCGCGCACGTTGGCGTGGTGACCGTTCATCCTGCGCAAGAGAAATACGTCTTTATCCACGGTCCGAAAAACCCGGATGCAGACTGGCACTACGATTTTCATCATCGTCAGGGGGTGATTGCGCATCACGGTCAGGTGAGCAACCTGGACGCGATGGATATCACTTCGCCGTACACCCCTGGCGCGCTGCGCGGCGGCAGCCACGTCCATGTCTTCAGCCCGAACGGCCAGCTCGTCAGCTTTACCTATAACGATCACGTGCTGCACGTGCGCGACCCTAAACGTGATTTACGCAACGTCGGCGTGGCGGCGCCTTACGGCCCGGTGAAGCCGCAGGGTAACCATCCCCGCGAATACCCGGGCGCTTACTGGAGCGTGCTGGTCAGCCGCACGACGCCCAACCCGCAGCCGGGCAGCGACGAGATTAACCGCGCCTATGAAGAGGGCTGGGTGGGCAACACCAGGCTGGCGTTTATCGGCGATACCCTCTCTGCGCAGGGCGAAAAAGTTCCGGAACTGTTTATCGTCGACCTGCCGGAAGAGGAGCAGAGCTGGAAACGCGCGGGCGATGCGCCGCTGCAGGGCACCGAAGAGACCCTGCCAGCCCCGCCTGCAGGGGTGAAGCAGCGTCGTTTGACCTTTACGCATCAGAGGGCTTATCCGGGTCTGGTGAACGTGCCGCGTCACTGGGTTCGCAGCAACCCGCAGGGAACGCAGATCGCGTTTCTGATGCGCGACGATAACGGCATTGTGCAGCTGTGGCTGATCTCGCCTGAGGGCGGCGAGCCGCGCCAGCTGACGCAGACCGCGAGCGGTATTCAGTCTGCGTTTAACTGGCATCCGGCGGGTGACCGACTGGGGTTTGTGCTCGAAAACCGGATCGCCTGCTGTGACGCGCAGACTGGAGAGGTGACGTTTTTGACGTCCGATCACGGCAATCCGCCGTCTGCTGATGCCGTCGTGTTTTCTCCGGACGGGCGCTTTATCGCGTGGATGGAAGAGACAGGAGGTTTCCGTCAACTTTGGTTAACGGAAACCGCGCAGAACTAGCGTGGAGGCATGTCAGCGGGCGGGATAACGGCGTTTGTCGCCAGATTCTCCTGCTCGCTTTTTTCTACCCGTGAGCGCACGGAGTTGTCCTTACGAAACATATCCCACGGCAGCAAAAGCGTATCCGCCACAGCCGTAAACGGCATATCCAGGATAACCAGGGATTTGGTGCCCCAGTTTGTATCGTCATCGGAGATCATCGCCGCGCTGGCGCGCGTCCCCGGATATGTTCCTTCTTTACCGCCGGTGTGAGACATCACGCTCGAACACCCGCAAAGTAAAACAACCCCGCTGAACGTCGTCAGCTTTATCAGAACATTTTTCATCATCACTCAGTCATCGTTAATGGCACTGCATAGACCTGCAACTCAGGGTTATAACGAGCCTTAACCAAAATGGATAGCCCGATAACCCCGCACTGTGGCAGCCATCGCAATTTAACCCTTTGTGCTGTTGTCCCAGTCTAAGCGAGATGCAGGAAAGTGCAAAAAAAAGTGCAGTCGTCGTGCTTGAAAAGCCCGGTTGCAGACCCATTTTAAGAATACGACCCGATAATGAACTCGCCTGATGGGTGTTCGGGGGGCGCAAAGGCCTGTCCATGGTGGAAGGCTTAATTTTCTCGCTGATTTCAGGAGTTTTATTTATGCGTAACTTCGATCTTTCTCCGCTATACCGTTCTGCAATTGGTTTTGACCGCCTGTTTAACCATTTAGAAAATAACCAAAGCCAGAGCAACGGCTACCCTCCATACAATGTTGAGCTGGTTGACGAAAACCACTACCGCATCGCCATTGCCGTCGCCGGTTTTGCAGAAAACGAACTGGAGATCACCGCGCAGGACAACCTGCTGGTGGTGAAAGGTTCCCATACGGCCGAGCAGAAAGAACGTACCTACCTTTACCAGGGCATCGCTGAGCGCAACTTTGAACGCAAGTTCCAGTTAGCCGAGAACATTCACGTGAAAGGCGCGAACCTGGTCAACGGCCTGCTGTTTATCGAACTGGAACGTGTGATTCCGGAAGAGAAAAAACCGCGTCGTATCGAAATTAACTAATTATGCGGGTCGCGCGAGCGGCCCATCCAGACTTGCTTGCCGTAACGGGAGCATATGCGAATCCATCCGGATTTGCAGGAACAACTGCGCACAAAATTAAACTGTGCCGAACTCGCTTCTCAGAAGGAGATTTAGTATGCGTAACTACGATTTATCCCCCTTACTTCGTCAGTGGATTGGTTTTGACAAACTGGCTAATGCCCTGCAAAACACCGCTGAGCAACAGACGTTTCCGCCGTACAACATCGAAAAAAGCGACGATAACCACTATCGCATCACCCTGGCGCTGGCCGGCTTCCGTCAGGAGGATCTGGATATCCAGCTCGAAGGCACGCGTCTGACCGTGAAAGGTACGCCAGAGAAACAAGAGACCGAGACCAAATGGCTGCATCAGGGGCTGGTTAATCAGCCGTTTAGCCTGAGCTTTACTCTGGCAGACCATATGGACGTCTCCGGCGCAACGTTTACCAACGGGCTGCTGCATATTGACCTGACCCGTAACGTGCCGGAAGCCATCGCGCCACAGCGTATCGCCATTAGCGACCGGCCGGCGTTAAACAGTTAACAAGCCCGCCGAACCTGTAGGTCGGGTAAGGCGCAGCCGCCACCCGACATCGCTCACAGACCGCACAAGGCCCTGCCCCGGCAGGGCTTTTTTGTGCGCCATCGCCCATACAACCGCCCACGGCTCTGAGAGAATCCTTAGCATAACTAAGGTTATGCCAAGGAAGTGGATCATGAGTGATATCGCGTTAACCGTCAGCGTGTTGGCCCTGGTCGCTGTTGTTGGCCTGTGGATAGGGAATATCAAAATCCGCGGCGTCGGGTTTGGGATCGGCGGGGTGCTGTTTGGCGGCATTTTTGTTGGGCACTTTGCCGACCAGCTCGGGCTGGTGCTGAGCGCCGAAATGCTCCACTTTACTCAGGAGTTCGGCCTGATCCTGTTCGTTTATACCATCGGGATTCAGGTGGGGCCGGGTTTTTTCGCCTCTCTTCGTGTCTCCGGCTTACGGCTCAACCTGTTTGCCCTCGGCATTGTGGTGATGGGCGGGTTGGTCACCGCCATTCTGCATAAAATCTTTGCTATCCCGCTGCCCGTGGTGCTGGGCATTTTCTCCGGGGCGGTCACCAACACGCCCGCGCTCGGTGCCGGGCAGCAAATCCTGCGCGATTTGGGCATCGAACCCGGCATCGTCGACCAGATGGGGATGAGCTACGCCATGGCCTATCCGTTTGGCATTTGCGGCATTCTGCTCTCCATGTGGCTGGTCCGCGTCCTGTTTCGCATTAACGTCGATAAAGAGGCAAAGGACCACGAAACCACCCTCACCAACGGCCATATGCCGATCAAAACCATCAACATTCGGGTTGATAACCCCAACCTGAACAATATGGCGATTCAGGACGTGCCGATCCTGAACAGCGCCAATATTATCTGCTCCCGCCTTAAGCGCGACGATATGCTGATGGTGCCCGCGCCCGGCACCATCATTCAGCAAGGCGATCTGTTGCACCTGGTTGGCCAGCCCGGCGATTTGAACAATGCCCGTCTGGTGATTGGTCAGGAAGTGGATACCTCGCTCTCCACGCGCGGCACCGATATGCGGGTGGAGCGCGTTGTGGTGACTAACGAGCACGTACTGGGTAAAAAAATACGCGATCTGCAGGTAAAAGAGCGCTATGACGTGGTGATCTCCCGCCTCAACCGTGCGGGTGTCGAGCTTGTCGCCAGCCCCGAGGCCAGCCTGCAGTTCGGGGATATCCTCAACCTGGTGGGTCGCCCCTCGTCCATCGACGCCGTGGCGGATATGGTGGGTAACGCCCAGCAGAAACTGCAGCAGGTGCAGATGCTGCCGGTGTTCATCGGTATTGGGCTTGGCGTGCTGCTCGGCTCTATTCCGCTGTACGTGCCGGGCTTCCCGGTTGCGCTCAAGCTGGGCCTGGCGGGCGGGCCGCTGATTATGGCGCTGATCCTCGGGCGTATCGGCTGCATCGGTAAGCTCTACTGGTTTATGCCGCCGAGCGCCAACCTGGCGCTGCGCGAGCTGGGCATCGTGCTGTTCCTGGCGGTGGTCGGGCTGAAGTCCGGCGGGGATTTCGTCGATACGCTGGTCAAAGGCGAAGGGATGAGCTGGGTCGGCTACGGCATCTTTATCACGGCGATTCCGTTGCTGACGGTGGGCATACTGGCGCGGATGTTCGCCAAAATGAACTACCTGACGCTGTGCGGCATGCTGGCGGGCTCCATGACCGATCCGCCCGCGCTGGCCTTTGCCAACAACCTGCACACCACCAGCGGCGCGGCAGCGCTCTCCTATGCCACCGTCTACCCGCTGGTGATGTTCCTGCGCATCATCACCCCGCAGCTACTGGCGGTGCTGTTCTGGGGGATGGGCTAGCAGGTCGTCCGGGTGGATGCGCCGCAGATGGTAGTCCACCTGGTAATCACTGGTATTGCGGAACATCACGGAATAATTGAGGAACTCGCCGCTATCGCTGTAGGAAAGGGAGGTGATACGCAGCAGCGGCGTCTGTTCCGGCAGGTTCATATAACCCGCCAGCTGCTTATCGGCCAGCACCGGCGTCAGGCTCTCGTAGTTGCCGCTGATGGTGATCCCGCACTCCTTCTCTATGTAATCAAACTTTGACCCTTCAAGATGCGCCAGCGACAGATTGCGAAACAGCTTCACCGGCATAAAACTGTCCTCCAGCATCAGCGGCTTTCCGTCCACGTAGCGCACCCGTCGGGAAAAGTAGATCCGCTCATCCACCTGAATTCGCAGCTGGCTGGCGATGGCGGGCGGGGCGGGCATCACTTCGAACTGCAGCACCTTGCTCTGCACTTCTTTTCCCTGCTGACGCAACACCTCCACCAGCCCGGTCAGGTTGGTGGTTTCGTGGTGAACGTCTTTGCGTGACACAAACGTGCCGCTGCCGTGCCGCCGTTCAACCAGCCCCCAGCTCACCAGCAGATCCAGCGCCTTGCGGATGGTCATTCGCGCCACGCCGAACTCCTGCGCCAGCGCTTTCTCGCCCGGCAGCGGACTGCCGATGTTGTAGTCCGACGAATTCAGCCGCAGCCGCAATCTGTCAGCAATGGATTTGTAGATCACCAGTAGACCTCTCTGCCCTTATCAGGGCGTGGATAGCGTCCTGACATGTCCATATTTACCGCAAAAAGTAGACCTGATTGGTCAAAATAAAACCATGAATGCGATCACGAATCGCAGCGGCACGCCATGTTCGCGCATCAGTAAGTTCTTATGCTCACCTCAGGCCAGCAAAAAACCATAAAGGCCTCTACCCCTACAGGTTGTTTCATGAGGATTTAAAAATGCTCAGTCAAATACAACGTTTTGGCGGTGCCATGTTTACCCCGGTGTTGCTGTTTCCGTTCGCCGGGATCGTGGTGGGAATAGCCATCATGCTTCGCAACCCGCTGTTTGTCGGCGAAGCCTTAACGGCCCCCGATCATCTTTTCGCGCAGATTGTTCACATCATTGAAGAGGGCGGCTGGGCGGTGTTCCGCAATATGCCGCTGATTTTTGCCGTCGGCCTGCCGATTGGCCTGGCGAAGCAGGCCCAGGGCCGTGCCTGTCTGGCGGTGCTGATTAGCTTCCTGACCTGGAACTACTTCATCAACGCGATGGGGATGACCTGGGGCCACTTCTTTGGCGTCGACTTCTCCGCCGAACCGACGGCCGGTAGCGGGCTGGCGATGATTGCCGGCATCAAAACGCTCGATACCAGCATCATCGGTGCAATCGTGATTTCAGGCATCGTCACCGCCATCCATAACCGCTATTTTGACAAGCCGCTGCCGGTGTTTCTGGGGATTTTCCAGGGCAGCTCGTTTGTCGTTATCCTCGCGTTCTTCGTCATGATCCCCTGCGCCTGGCTGACGCTGCTGGGCTGGCCGAAAGTGCAGATGGGCATTGAGTCCCTGCAGGCGTTCCTGCGCTCTGCCGGGGCGCTGGGCGTGTGGGTCTATACCTTCCTGGAACGCATTCTGATCCCAACCGGATTGCACCACTTCGTCTACGGTCCGTTCATCTTCGGCCCGGCGGCGGTGGAAGGGGGGATTCAGGTCTACTGGGCGCAGCATCTGCAGGAATTCAGCCAGAGCACCCTGCCGCTGAAAACCCTCTTCCCGGAAGGCGGCTTCGCCCTGCACGGTAACTCAAAAGTGTTCGGCTCGGTCGGGATTGCGCTGGCGATCTGGTACACCGCGTCGCCGGAAAACCGCGTCAAGGTCGCGGGGCTGCTGGTCCCGGCCACGCTTACCGCGGTGCTGGTGGGCATTACCGAACCGCTCGAATTCACCTTCCTGTTTATCTCGCCACTGCTGTTTGCCGTTCACGCCGTGCTGGCGGCGACCATGGCGACGGTGATGTACACCTTCGGCGTGGTCGGGAACATGGGCGGCGGCCTGCTGGACCAGTTCCTGCCGCAAAACTGGATCCCGATGTTCCATAACCACGCCGCGACGGTCTTTACCCAGATCGGCATTGGCGTCTGCTTCACCGGAGTTTACTTCGTGGTCTTCAAAACGCTGATTGCACGTCTGAACCTGAAAACCCCGGGCCGGGAGGAGAGCGAAATCAAGCTCTACAGCAAGGCCGACTATAAGGCGGCGCGCGGGCAAACCACCGCCCCGGCCGCGGCCAGCCAGCAGGTCGGGCAGGCCGCCGGATTCCTGCAGGCGCTCGGCGGCGCGGCCAACATCGAAAGCATCAACAACTGCGCCACCCGCCTGCGCATCGCCCTGGTCGATATGGCGAAAACGCAAAGCGATGACGTCTTCAAAGCCCTCGGCGCCCACGGCGTGGTGCGACGCGGCAACGGCATTCAGGTGATTGTCGGCCTGCACGTTCCTCAGGTGCGCGACCAGCTGGAATCGCTGATGAAAACCCCCTTAACGAATGAACAAACCACCCTGACAGAGGCTATATCATGAAAAAATTCTCAGTTGTCATTGCAGGCGGCGGCAGCACCTTTACGCCTGGTATCGTCCTGATGCTGTTAGCCAACCGTGACCGTTTCCCGCTGCGCGCCCTGAAGTTCTATGACAACGACGGCGCGCGTCAGGAGACCATCGCCGAAGCGTGCAAAATCATCCTTAAGGAGCAGGCCCCGGAGATTGAATTCAGCTACACCACCGATCCGAAAGCGGCCTTTAGCGATGTCGATTTCGTGATGGCGCATATCCGCGTGGGCAAATACCCGATGCGCGAAAAAGATGAAAAAATCCCGCTGCGCCACGGCGTGCTGGGCCAGGAAACCTGCGGCCCGGGCGGAATTGCCTACGGCATGCGCTCTATCGGCGGCGTGCTGGAGCTGGTGGATTACATGGAGCAGTACTCCCCGAACGCGTGGATGCTGAACTACTCCAACCCGGCGGCGATTGTTGCGGAGGCCACGCGCCGCCTGCGTCCGAACGCCAAAATCCTCAACATCTGCGATATGCCGATCGGCATCGAAGGGCGCATGGCACAGATTGTCGGCCTGAAAGACCGCAAAGAGATGCGCGTGCGCTACTACGGCCTGAACCATTTCGGCTGGTGGACGTCAATTGAAGACCTGAACGGCAACGATCTGATGCCGAAGCTGCGCGAATACGTGGCGAAAAACGGTTATGTTCCACCTTCAGAAGATGCGCATACCGAAGCGAGCTGGAACGATACGTTCGCTAAAGCAAAAGACGTGCAGGCGCTGGATCCGGATACCATGCCGAACACCTACCTGAAGTATTACCTGTTCCCGGACTACGTGGTCGCACATTCCAACCCGGAACGCACCCGCGCCAATGAGGTCATGGATCACCGTGAGAAGAACGTGTTCAGTTCCTGCCGGGCGATTATCGAGGCGGGAAAATCCTCCGCCGGCGATCTGGAAATCGATGAACACGCGTCGTACATCGTCGATCTGGCGACCGCGATTGCCTTTAATACCCAGGAACGCATGCTGCTGATTGTGCCAAACAACGGGGCCATCCATAACTTTGATGCCGATGCGATGGTGGAGATTCCTTGCCTGGTAGGCCATAACGGACCGGAGCCGCTCACGGTGGGCGATATTCCGCACTTCCAGAAAGGGCTGATGAGCCAGCAGGTGGCGGTGGAAAAACTGGTGGTGGATGCCTGGGAGCAGCGCTCGTACCAGAAACTCTGGCAGGCGATTACCCTGTCGAAAACCGTGCCGAGCGCGTCGGTCGCGAAAGCGATTCTGGATGACTTGATCGAGGCCAATAAGGGGTTCTGGCCGGAGCTGCACTGATCGTCCCGACCGGCATCGCCCGATGCCGGTCTCCTTGTCCTTGTCGATTTACGCTATGCTGAAGCCTGCCCGTTGCACGACAAGGAACCTTCATGAAAATTTCCCGCCTCGGCGAAGCGCCGGACTACCGCTTCTCGCTGGCTAATGAACGCACGTTTTTAGCGTGGATCCGCACCGCGCTGGGATTCCTTGCCGCCGGGGTGGGGCTCGACCAGCTCGCGCCTGATTTCGCCACCCCGCTGATTCGCGAGGTGCTGGCGCTGCTGCTGTGCCTGTTCGCGGGCGTGCTGGCAATTTACGGCTACCTGCGCTGGCTGCGCAATGAGAAGGCGATGCGTCTGAAGCAGGATCTGCCCTATACGCGTGGATTACTTATCATCAGCGCGATTTTGCTGGTGGTGGCGGGCGTGGTGATGGTGCTGGTGTTCTATGGCGGATAGCCGCAAAGCGCGACGCGAAGCGGACCCCGGCCTGCAGCCGGAGCGAACGTCACTCGCCTGGCTGCGCACGCTGCTGGGGTATGGTGCGCTGATTGCCCTGGCGATTAAGCACAACTGGCACCGCACCGGGGTGCCGTTCTGGATCTCGCTTGTTGTGCTGGCGCTGGTGGCGATCGTTTTATGGCGCTATACCCGCAGTCGTAACCTGATGGACGTGGCAAAAGAGGATGTTGTGCAGCCGAAGGCGGTGCGGGATAAGTTCCTGATCGCCCTGGCCGTGCTTTCTCTCTCACTGCTGTTTGCGATGACCCACATTCAGCAAATTGTGAGCTTTTAAAGCCCGGTGGCGGCTACGCCTTACCGGGCCTACAACTGCCGCGAACCGTAGGCCGGGTAAGGCGCAGCCGCCACCCGGCATAATTACTTCCCTTTAGCCAGATACTTCGCCATCTCGTCTTCCGGCACCATGCCGCCGCCGGTCGCCCACACCAGGTGGGTAACGCTGGCATCTGAAGGCACGCGCAGCGGTCCGGCCATGCCCGCCAGCGCGGACGGTTCCAGCCGAATGCCTTCCTCCTGCGCCAGCCAGCCGAGCATGTCGTACATGCTCTGATCGGAAAGCGTATAGAACCCGTCAAGCAGGCGCTCCATCGCGCGCCCCACGAAGCCGGACGCGCGTCCTACCGCCAGCCCGTCCGCTGCCGTTACGTTATCAATGCCCAGGTCCTGTACGGCAATCTCGTCGTGCAGGCCGGTGTAGACGCCCAGCAGCATGCACGGGGAGTGCGTGGGCTCCGCGAAGAAGCAGTGGACGTTGTCACCAAAGGCCAGCTTCAGGCCAAACGCCACGCCGCCAGGGCCGCCGCCGACGCCGCACGGCAGATAGACGTACAGCGGATGATCGGCATCCACCACGCGGCCCTGTGCGGCAAACTGCGCCTTCAGCCGCTCGCCTGCCACCGCGTAGCCCAGGAACAGGGTGCGGGAGTTTTCATCGTCAATGAAGAAGCAGTTCGGATCGCTTTCCGCCGCTTTGCGTCCCTGCTCCACCGCCACGCCGTAATCCTGCTCATATTCCACGACGATGACGCCGTGGCTGCGCAGTTTGGCTTTCTTCCACTCGCGGGCGTCGGCGGACATATGCACCGTCACCTTAAAGCCGATGCGGGCGCTCATGATACCGATGGACAACCCCAGGTTGCCGGTTGAGCCTACCGCAATGCTGTACTGGCTGAAGAAGTCCTTAAAGCGCGGCTCCAGCAGGATGCTGTAGTCATCCTCAACACTCAGTAATCCGGCGTCCAGAGCCAGCTTTTCCGCGTGGGTCAGCACCTCATAGATACCGCCGCGCGCTTTAATCGAGCCGGAAATCGGCAGATGGCTGTCTTTTTTCAGCAGCAGCGTGCCGGGAATAGACTTAGCAGATTCTTTCTCCAGCCGCGCCTGCATTGCCGGGATCGCGACCAGTTCGGATTCAATAATCCCACCCGTTGCCGCCGTCTCCGGGAAGGCTTTCGCCAGATACGGCGCGAAGCGGTTGAGTCGCGCATGGGCGTCGTCCACGTCGGCTTTGGTCAGCCCGACATAGGGTAGCCCTTCCGCCAGCGTGGTGGTGCGCGGGTTAAGCCAGGTGGTTTCTTTCAGGGCAATCAGATCCTCAACCAGAGGAAACTGTGCGGTTAAAGTAGTGATAGTTGCGTTTTCCATAATACGTCTCTTCGCGCTCAGATAATGAAAGAAAGCAGGAATGTGCCGCCAAGTGCAAGCACCGAGGCGATAAACGTCGCCGTCGTATAGTATTTGAAGGTCTCATTCAGGGTCGCGCCGCAGTACTGCTTCACCAGCCAGAAGAGGGAATCGGTGACGATCGTGCAGCCAATTGCGCCGGAACCGATGGCAATGGTAATGATCTCCGGACTGACGTTCGGGTAGAGCGGCAGCATCGGCGCGACGATGGCCGTGGCGCCCATCATCGCGACCGTCGCGGAGCCAACGGCGGCATGCAGCACCAGCGCCACCAGCCAGGCGAGCAGGATAGGGTGCATGTGCAGGTTCGAGAGAATATGCGCCAGCGAGTCCGCCAGTCCGCTGGTTTTCAGGATGGCGTTGAACGCGCCGCCCGCGCCGATAATCAGCAAAATGTTGGCGATAGAGCCAAAGCCGTGCTCCGTATGGGTCAGCATCGCGCCCATGCCCATGTGCTGGCGGATCCCCAGCAGGTAGTAGGCGACAAACACGGCGATAAACATCGCGGTGATCGGGTTGCCGATAAACTCCAGCAGCGTATACAGCGTGCCGTCTTTTGCCATATTCAGTTCGGCGATGGTCTTCACCAGCATCAGGGCAATCGGCAGCAGCACCGTGAACAGCGTGGCGCCCAGCGACGGCAGGGTATGCTCCTCCCGCACCTTCAGGTCTGAAAATTCCGCCGGAACCGGTTTAAACGGCAGACGATTGCCGAGTAGTTTCAGGAACAGCGGGCCGCCGACCAGAGAGGCCATCAGGCCCACCAGCAGGCCGTAGACGATCACCGTCCCGACGTCCGCCCCTAATTTATTGGTCACAAACAGCGCAGCCGGATGCGGCGGCACCACGCAGTGCACCGCCATCAGCGCGGTACAGAGCGGAATGGCCAGCTTAAGCAGCGACGTGTGGGTCTTTTTGGCGATGGAAAACGCCAGTGGGATCAGCAGGACCACGCCCACTTCCACGAACAGCGTAATGCCGCAGATCAGGCCCACCAGCACCATAATCACGTCTGCTGACAGCCAGCGGCAGCGCTGCAGGGCGATCCCGATGCGTTCTGCCGCGCCGGAAACCTCCATCATCTTGCCGAGAATGGTGCCCAGACCAATCACGGCCGCCAGGAAGCCCAGCGTGCCGCCAATCCCGCTCTCGATGGCGTTTACCATATCCAGCGGGCTCATTCCCATCATTGCGCCGACGAAAAAGCTCGCCAGCAGCAGCGCGAGGAACGGGTGAAACTTCAGTTTTACGATGGTTAAAACAATCAACACAATGCTGACCAGCAGCGTTGCCACAACCCAGACCTGAGATCCCATATCTCACCTCACCCTTATGTCATCTGGGGGTATTGGACGAAAAAGCGGCGTGGGCTGACAAACGATATAAATTGGCGTTCAGGTGAGCCAGATTGAATCAACTGAGTGACTGCGCTCTAAAAAACGCACTTAACTCGCATTAGGTTCACATAAATTCACCCTTAAACGGTATGCTGAGTGCAGAAACCACGCGTGAGAATTGTGATGACCGATGCAAATGAAGCCAGAAACCGGCTGCTCAACGGCTGGCAACTGTCGAAAATGTACACCTTTGAAGTGGCGGCCCGGCATGAATCCTTCGCGCTGGCGGCGGAGGAACTGTCGCTTAGCCCCAGCGCGGTGAGCCACCGCATTAATCTGCTGGAAGAGGAGCTGGGTATTCAGCTGTTTGTCCGTTCGCACCGTAAAGTCGAGCTGACGCAGGAGGGAAAGCGCGTTTACTGGACGCTAAAATCGTCCCTCGACACCCTGAATCAGGAGATCCTGGATATCAAAAACCAGGCGCTGTCCGGCACGCTGACGGTCTACTCCCGGCCGTCGATCGCCCAGTGCTGGCTGGTACCCATGCTGGGTGACTTTACCCGCCGCTATCCGTCAATATCGCTCACCGTCCTGACCGGCAATGATTACGTCAATATGCAGCGAACGGGTGTCGATCTGGCGCTCTATTTCGACGATACGCCGCCAAACCATCTGTCTCACCACTTCCTGATGGACGAAGAGATTTTGCCCGTCTGCTCGCCGCACTATGCCCGCGAGCATGAGCTGTTGAAAAACCCCGACAACCTCAGCCACTGCACGCTGCTGCATGACCGTCAGGCCTGGAGTAATGATTCCGGTACGGATGAGTGGCTGAGCTGGGCGCAGCACTTTGCGGTGAATATGCCGCCATCATCGGGCATTGGTTTCGATCGTTCCGATTTGGCGATCATTGCGGCCATTAATCACGTCGGCGTCGCGATGGGCAGAAAGCGGCTGGTGCAAAAACGGCTTGAACGGGGCGAACTGATCGCTCCGTTTGGTGACAAGACCCTGAAATGTCATCAGCAGTACTATATTTCGACGCTTTCGGGCCGTCAGTGGCCGAAAATTGACGCCTTTATCGGCTGGCTGAGAGAACTGGCAGGTTGAAGAATTATTACGCTTTCGCGCTACACCAAATGTGAAAAAGCGTGCTAAATACAGGTAATGCTTTCGATTTATCCAGGGTAAACCGTGTTAAAGCCTTTTATTGCCTGTGCATTACTGATCTCTTCCGGCTGGGCCATTGCCGCTGAGCCGCCGCTGACGGCCGCCCTTTATGCGCAGCAGCTGGGCGTCGGGATGGATGTGGACTGGGCGCGCACCGAGCGCGGCATACGTGAATTCGACCCGCTGGTGGTACGCGATTTTCGGGCTAAAGGCATTACCCACGTGCGCATCCGTGTCGCCGATGAGCCGACGGAAGCGCGGCTGATCCACCTGCGCAAGCTGGTGGAAGCCTGCGAGCAGTATGGCGTGATCCCGATAGTCGCGTATCAGGCGGATGAATATAAAAACGACCCGAAAGCCGATAACGAGAAAGAGACGGTCAACTGGTGGATTGCCGTGGCGCACTATTTCGGTCAGAGCTACCCGCTGCTGGGTTTTGACCTCATTTATGAGCCGGCCGACAAGCTCAACCACAATCTGGCGTCGTTAAACCGCGTCTATGAAAAAACCATCAAAGCGATCCACGACATCGACCCACAGCGCATGATCTTCATCGCGCCACGCCTGCGTGCCGCGCCGGAGGAGTTATCCAGCCTGAAGCTGCCCGCACACAGCCAAAACTATCTGCTGGCGGAGTGGCATATTTTCCCGTGGGGGCCGCTGAAGAATGGCGGTAAATACCCGTGGACGTCCGGCACGGCGGCGGAGAAAGCGGCAATCCGTAACCGCATCAATGCCGCGCTGCACTGGCAGCAAAAAACCGGGCACGTTAGCTGGGTTGGGGGCTGGGGCGTGGGAGAATCAAGCCGCTTTACGCCAACCGCCTCGCAAATAGCGTTCGCTACCTTTATGGCCTGCGAGCTGCAAAAGGCGAAAATCCCGTATGCGCTTAACGCGGATTTCCAGTTTTACGACGGGGAAGAGGGCGCCTGGCGGCCTGCGCCAGAGCCGTTATTGCAGGCGATGATCGCCCCTGTCTGTGAAAAGCCCGGCGAGAAGCCGGGCCATCATGCGGTTAAACCGGCTGCTCATGATGCGGGACACGCGACGCCAGCGGCAGCCAGCACAGTAAAATCAGCAGCCCCATCAGCGTCATCAACAGGCCCAAACTAGCCTGCCCGGTCTGCGGCATCATCGCCGAGAGCCAGGCCAGCGCGCCGGAACCGATGTTCTGCAAACCGCCCACCAGCGCGCCCGCCGTACCTGCGAGGAACGGGAACGGCTCCATCGCGCCGCTGGTAGCGAGCGGGAACAGCATCCCCGCGCCGAAGAAGAATAGCGCCGCCGGGATGAGCAGCGTCCAGACGGTCATCACGCCAAACAGCCCCGGGATCCACATCATCAGACCCGCCAGCAGACAGCTGATCACCGACTGCCACATCAGGGTGGAGAAGCGTTTGTTTGGTCGCCCGGCAAACCACGCGCCGAAGAACGCCGCTGGGATCGGCAGAATAAACAGAATGCTCACCACCATACTGCTCAGGCCAAGCCCCGCGCCCAGCAGTACACCGGAGCAGGCTTCAAACACCGCGATACCCGCCAGGCCGCCAATCAGCATAAGCAGGTAGCAGGTGAACGCGCCGTTGCCGAACAGCGTTTTATAGCTGGCGAGAAGCTTCGTGCGCGGCGCGTCCTGCGGGCGCGTTTCCGGCATCCAGCGCGCCATGCTGAAGGTGACAATCATGCAGAGCACCAGCAGGAAGGCGTAACAGGCGCGCCAGGACCACATCGTGTCCAGCAGGCCGCCGATCAGCGGGGCCAGCAGCGGGCTGACCAGAATGCCCATATTCAACAGGCTGTTGGCATGGCGCAGCTGGGTACCCTGATACATATCGCGCGGTAAGGTTCGCGCCATCACCCCGCCGACGCCGGTCCCGACGCCCTGCAGGGCGCTGGCGGCAATCAATACGGTCAGGTTATGGGTGGTCATCGCAATGACGGTCGCCACCATGAAAATGCTCATGCCCACCAGGATCACCGGGCGACGCCCGACGCGGTCGGAGAGCGGGCCGTAGAAGAGCTGCGAAACGCCATAGGTCAGCAGGTAAGCTGCCATTACGCTCTGTACTGCGCCCTCGCGGACGTTTAATTCCTTTGCCATGTCGGCAATCGCCGGAATGTAGATGGTTTGCGCCATCTGACCGACGGCCACCAGTAACACCAGCATCAACAATAAGTTAACGTTCCGTTGCTTTTTCATGTCGCTGAATACTTTTGCCAAAAGAGAAAAATGAAGAATAAGTGACTGCGCATTCCCATAAATGCGCGAGGAATCTACCACAGAGAGATGACAATTTAAGCATTGTTGTGGTGAATGAAAAAACCGGTAAAGGCAGGATTTGTAAACAAGAACGGCAACTAATGTTGCCAGTGCTTTACGCCAGACGCAGCAGAATGGCGCCGCCAGCAATGCCCAGCGCCGCCGCGATGCGCAGGCCCGCAACCTTTTCTTTTAAAAGCAAAAATGCGATCAGCGCGCCAAAGAGTATGGAAGTTTCCCGCAGCGCCGCGACCACCGCCAGCGGTGCCTGCGTCATTGCCCACAGCGCCAGACCGTACGAGCCCATGGTGCCAACGCCGCCGAGCAGCCCCTTTTTCCAGTGCAGACGCAGGTAGCCGGACGCCTCACGTCGACGCGCGACCATCGCCCAGCCCAGCAGGCAAAAGCCGTTCATAAAGAAAGTCCACAGCGTATAGCCCAGCGCGGTGTCTGACAGCCGCACGCCGGTGCCGTCCACCAGCGTATACCCGGCGATAAAACAGGCATTTAGCAGCGCCAGCCAGATCCCCTTGCGCGACTGCATGCGCCCGTTCATCGCCATCGCCAGAATCGACAGGCAAATTACCCCAATGCCGGACCAGGCGAGCCAGGAGAGACGATCGCCAAGCGCCAGCACGCTGATCAGCGCCACCAGCAGCGGTGCGGTGCCGCGCATTAGCGGATAGGTCTGGCTCATATCGGAGACCTGATAGGTCTTTGCCACCAGCACGGTGTACACCACCTGTAAGGCGCAGGAGACTAACAAAAACGGCCAGCTTGCGGCAGAGGGCTGTGGAGAGAAGGGGAGCAGCACCAGGGCAATCAGCGTGGCGGAGCCGCTGACGCTAATCGCGGAATAGAGCTTGTCCGTTCCGGCTTTGACAATGGCATTCCAGCTGGCATGCAGCAGGGCGGCGAACAGCAAAATGCAGAATACGGTGATGGTCATGGCGTATCGGGTGATGAATTGTCACTCAACTGTAACATTCACGCCCTGAAGCTGCCAGCCGGTTACACCGCACAAAAAAGGCGGTGCGTCACCCGCGGTTCGTCCGAGACCAGCGTAAAACCTGCCCGGCGATAAAACCCGTAGGCAGCGTCCGGCGCATGGGTGTTGAGGAAATCGAACCAGATGCTGGCATCGGCCATCACGACGGTTAAAAGCTGCTTGCCAATCCCCAGCCCGCGGCACTTCTCGCTGACGTAGAGATGGCGAATACGTCCAGCGCGCGGCTGCTGGCTGAACGGATCGCGGTTGAGGCCGCACACGCCCACCAGCTTGCCGTTAAGAAACGCACCTAACAGCTTTTCGCCCGGCGCGTTAAAGCGGTTCTCACCCCGCTGCCAGCTCTCTTCAAGCCTGCGCAGCATGTTAAAATTCAGTGCAATACTTTCCGCCTTCAGGGCGATATACCCGGGCTCATCCGGTGTGACAGGCTCAATTAACAGACGCGACATAGCATTCCCTCGTTATTAAAGAGGGGCGGTTGCCCGCCCCTCTCAGGTGCGACTTGAACCTGAATTACCGAAGGAATTTCAGGACAGCATCAAGCAGTTGCAGTACTGCAACAATGAGTTTGAGGATAAGTATCACCATATCCACTACG
The DNA here is from genome assembly GCF_048684805.1 of Enterobacter sp. BNK-22. Classification (NCBI taxonomy): domain Bacteria; kingdom Pseudomonadati; phylum Pseudomonadota; class Gammaproteobacteria; order Enterobacterales; family Enterobacteriaceae; genus Enterobacter; species Enterobacter sp. BNK-22. The sequence goes on along the minus strand of NZ_JBLQTT010000001.1, from coordinate 3,510,261 downwards.
CTCATACGCGTCTCCTTTTGGTTAAAAGGAGCACGATGCTGGCGTACCTTTCCGCCGCCTGTTGCCAGCACCAGGATTGACGTAACACAGTGTGCTCACTTCAGGGGTTAAGGCACTGACGGCACCACCCGTTTCAGCCAGGACTTCGTTGCGCCGGTAGAACTGCGGCCCCCTCGCTCACTGCGAACACCCTCAGTATAGATAAATACTGTATGTATGAACAGTATTTTTTGGACAAAAATCGAAAGGCGATCCATACTCAAAAACGTCAAAATCCGTGCCGGAATTGCGCGTTCGTCTTCGATCGCGTATACTTTTTGCGTTGACGTAACACAGTGTGTTCTGCGGCGACCAACCGCAAAACCCTGATAAAAACCTCGCTTAGGCGGGGTTTTTTGTTTTCATCATCCAACAAACGAAACGTGATCCCTGACGCATTTTTGCGCAGATGAAAATTTTTCCATTGTCACGCCCCAAAACCTGTGTTTGTATAAATTCAATCAATGATTCCAAACACAGGTTCCCAATGACTTCATCCATCTTCACTTCGACCCTACTAAAAACTGCGCAACCAGCCGCAGTGGTCGTCGTGCGTGTGGTGGTGGTCGTCGGCAATGCGCCGTAGGGACTGGATCAACACACGAATCCAAAACCCCGCCGGCGCAAACCGGGCGGGGTTTTTCGTTTAGGACCCTCCCCGGAAAGTCGGCTCAGAAGAAAAGGACTGGAGCATGGCAAGTTCGGGCACAACATCCACCAAGACGCGTTTTACCGGCGCGCAGCTGATCGTTCATCTGCTGGAGCGACAGGGCATTACCACGGTTGCGGGCATCCCCGGCGGCACGGTGCTGCCGCTGTACGATGCGTTAAGCCAAAGCACGCAGATCCGCCACGTGCTGGCACGCCACGAGCAGGGGGCAGGCTTTATTGCTCAGGGCATGGCGCGCACGCAGGGTAAACCGGCAGTCTGTATGGCCTGCAGCGGCCCGGGCGCAACCAACCTGGTCACCGCCATCGCCGACGCGCGTCTCGACTCCATTCCGCTGATCTGCATTACCGGCCAGGTGCCGTCCTCGATGATCGGTACCGATGCGTTCCAGGAAGTGGATACCTACGGCATCTCTATCCCCATCACCAAACATAACTATTTAGTTCGCGACATCGCCGAGCTTCCTCAGGTTATCAGCGATGCGTTCCGCATTGCGCAGTCCGGCCGCCCGGGCCCGGTGTGGATAGACATTCCTAAGGATGTCCAGACCGCAGAAATTGAGATCGACGTTCTGCCTGAACCGGGCGAGCGTGCCCCCGCGCCAGCATTTAGCGCGGAGAGCGTGCGCGACGCCGCCGCCATGATTAACGCCGCCAAACGTCCGGTGCTCTATCTGGGCGGCGGGGCGATCAACGCCGCGGATGAAATCCGCCAGTTTGCGGAAAAAGCCAACCTGCCGACCACCATGACCCTGATGGCGCTCGGCATGCTGCCAAAAGCGCACCCGCTGTCCCTGGGGATGTTGGGCATGCACGGCGCGCGCAGCACCAACTACATCCTGCAAGAGGCGGATTTGCTGATTGTTATGGGCGCACGTTTTGATGACCGGGCGATTGGCAAAACCGAGCAATTCTGCCCGAATGCGAAAATCATTCACGTGGATATCGATCGCGCCGAGCTGGGTAAAATCAAGCAGCCGCACGTGGCGATTCAGGGGGACGTAGCCGAAGTGCTGGCGCAGCTGATCCCGCAAACCGAGGCGACCGGTCGCGCCGACTGGCGCCAGCTGGTGGCCGACCTGCAGCGCGAGTTCCCGGGCGCCATCCCAACCGAAGGCGACCCGCTGAGCCATTACGGCCTGATCAACGCCGTGGCCGCCTGCGTGGACGACAGCGCGATTATCACCACCGACGTGGGACAGCACCAGATGTGGACCGCCCAGGCCTACCCGCTGAACCGTCCTCGCCAGTGGCTCACCTCCGGCGGTCTGGGCACCATGGGCTTTGGTCTGCCTGCAGCAGTTGGTGCGGCGCTGGCGAATCCGGACCGCAAGGTCATCTGCTTCTCCGGCGACGGCAGCCTGATGATGAACATTCAGGAGATGGCGACCGCAGCCGAAAACCAGTTAGACGTGAAAATCATCCTGATGAACAACGAGGCGCTGGGCCTGGTGCACCAGCAGCAGAGCCTGTTCTACAAGCAGGGCGTGTTTGCGGCGACCTATCCGGGGATGATTAACTTTATGCAGATTGCCGCCGGCTTTGGCCTGCACACCTGCGATCTGAACGCGGAAGAGGATGCCCACGCGGCGCTGCAGGCGGCGATCTCGCGTCCGGGCCCGGCGCTGATCCACGTCCGTATCGACCCTGAACAAAAAGTGTATCCGATGGTGCCGCCGGGTGCGGCAAATACTGAGATGGTGGGAGAATAAGCCATGCAGAAACAACATGATAACGTCATTCTGGAACTCACCGTCCGCAACCACCCTGGCGTCATGACCCACGTCTGCGGGCTGTTTGCCCGCCGGGCGTTTAACGTGGAAGGCATTCTCTGTCTGCCGATTCAGGGCAGCGAGCACAGCCGCATCTGGCTACTGGTCAACGATGACCAGCGTCTGGAGCAGATGATGGCGCAGATCGACAAGCTGGAGGATGTCACCAACGTGGCGCGCAACCAGTCCGATCCCACCATGTTTAACAAAATTGCGGTGTTCTTCGAATAGATCGCTTAAGGTAGGCGTCTTTCGCTCTTGTAGGCCGGATAAGCGCAGCGCCATCCGGCTTTTTCAGACCGCAGGAACACACATGACCACCATCGCCCTTATCGACGACCACCTTATCGTCCGCTCTGGCTTTGCCCAGCTTCTCAACCTCGAACCGGATTTCCAGGTCGTGGCCGAGTTTGGCTCCGGTCGCGAAGCGCTGGCGGGCCTGCCGGGGCGCGGGGTGCAGGTCTGTATCTGCGACATTTCGATGCCGGATCTCTCCGGGCTGGAGCTGTTAAGCCAGCTGCCGAAAGGGATGGCGACCATTATGCTCTCGGTCCACGACAGCCCGGCGCTGGTCGAGCAGGCGCTCAACGCGGGCGCGCGCGGGTTCCTCTCCAAACGCTGTAGCCCGGACGAGCTGATTGCCGCCGTGCGCACCGTCTCCACCGGCGGCTGCTACCTGACGCCGGATATCGCCATCAAGCTGGCGGCCGGACGACAGGATCCGCTCACCAGACGCGAGCGTCAGGTGGCGGAGAAGCTCGCGCAGGGGATGTCGGTAAAAGAGATTGCCGCCGAGCTGGATCTGTCGCCGAAGACCGTGCACGTCCATCGCGCCAACCTGATGGAAAAACTCAACGTCAGCAACGACGTCGAGCTGGCGCGCCGCATGTTTGACAGCTGGCAATGAGTCCCGTGTTTTCGCGGCTGATCGCCGTCGTTGCCAGCTTTTTTATCTTCTCTGCCGCGTGGTTCTGCCTGTGGAGCATCAGCCTGCATCTGGTGGAACGTCCTGAACTGGCGGTGCTGTTGTTTCCCTTCGGCCTGCGACTGGGGTTAATGCTCCAGTGCCCGCGCGGCTACTGGCCCGTTTTGCTGGGCGCGGAGTGGCTGCTGCTGGTCTGGCTGGCGCAGGAAGTCGCTCTGGCGCATCTGCCATTATTGATGACCGGAAGCCTGCTTACGCTTCTCCCGGTTGCGCTCATTTCCCGCTACCGTCACCAGCGCGACTGGCGCACGCTGCTGCGCCAGGGGGCGGCGCTGATTGCCGCCGCGCTGCTGCAGTCCCTGCCGTGGGTTGGCGATAAGGAGATGCTCAACGCGCTGCTGCTCACCCTAACCGGTGGCCTGACGCTCGCGCCGACCTGCCTCGTTATCTGGCACTATCTCTCCAGCACCGTCTGGCAACCGCTTGGTCCGGGGCTGGTGTCCCAACCGGTGAACTGGCGCGCCAGGCATCTCATCTGGTATCTGCTGCTGTTCGTGGTGAGCCTCTGGCTTCAGCTCGGTTTACCTGCCGAGCTTTCACGCTTCACGCCGTTTTGCCTGGCGCTGCCGATTATCGCCCTGGCCTGGCACTACGGCTGGCAGGGGGCGCTGATCGCGACCCTGATGAACGCCATCGCGCTGATTGCCAGCCAGACCTGGCACGACCATCCGGTGGATCTGCTGCTCTCGCTACTGGCCCAGAGCCTGACCGGGCTGCTGCTCGGGGCGGGTATTCAGCGTCTGCGCGAGCTGAACCAGTCCCTGCAAACCGAGCTGGCGCGCAACCGGCGTCTGGCTGAACGCCTGCTGGAGACCGAAGAGAGCGTGCGACAGGAGGTCGCCCGCGAGCTGCACGATGATATCGGCCAGACGATCACCGCCATCCGCACCCAGGCGGGGATTGTCCAGCGTCTGGCGGCGGAAAACGCGGGCGTGAAGCAGGGCGGAGCGCATATCGAGCAGCTTTCACTGGGCGTGTATGACTCGGTGCGACGCCTGCTCGGCAGGCTGCGTCCGCGCCAGCTCGATGACCTGTCGCTGGAGCAGGCGGTGCGTTCCCTGATGCGCGAGATGGAGCTTGAAAGCCGCGGCATTGTCAGCCATCTCGACTGGCGAATTAACGAATCTGCGCTGAGCGAAGGCCAGCGCGTGACCCTTTTCCGCGTCTGTCAGGAAGGACTGAACAATATTGTTAAACACGCCAATGCCAGCGCGGTCACGATCCAGGGCTGGCAGCAGGACGAACGCCTGATGCTGATAATTGAAGACGATGGCTGCGGCCTGCCGCCGGGCTCCGGCCACCAGGGCTTTGGCCTGGCGGGCATGCGAGAGCGCGTCAAGGCGCTGGGCGGCACGCTAAACCTCTCCTGCACCCACGGGACGCGCGTCAGCGTCAGCCTGCCGCTACGGAGTTATCATGTTTAAAACCCCTGCCAGCGCCGCGCCGATTGGCGACAAAGCGGAAATCGACGCCCGCTACCGCTACTGGCGTCGCCATATACTGATCGCCATCTGGCTCGGCTACGCGCTGTTCTACTTTACCCGCAAAAGCTTCAACGCCGCCGCGCCGGAAATTCTCGCCAGCGGCGTGATGACGCGCACCGACATCGGCCTGCTGGCGACGCTGTTTTACATCACCTATGGCCTGTCGAAGTTCTTCTCCGGCATCGTCAGCGATCGCTCCAACGCGCGTTATTTCATGGGCGTAGGGCTGATCGCCACCGGCGTGGTGAACATCCTGTTTGGTTTCTCTACCTCGCTGTGGGCCTTTGCCCTGCTGTGGGCGCTGAACGCCTTCTTCCAGGGCTGGGGTGCGCCGGTCTGCGCCCGCCTGCTTACGGCATGGTACTCGCGCAACGAGCGCGGCGGCTGGTGGGCCGTCTGGAACACCGCGCACAACGTCGGCGGGGCGCTGATCCCGATGGTGGTGGGTGCCGCGGCGCTGCACTACGGCTGGCGCGCGGGGATGATGATTGCGGGTGGCCTTGCGATTGTCGCCGGGCTGTTCCTCTGCTGGCGCCTGCGTGACAGACCGCAGACCGTGGGTCTGCCTGCGGTGGGCGACTGGCGGCACGACGAGATGGAGATTGCCCAGCAGCAGGAGGGCGCGGGGCTGACCCGCAAGGAGATCCTCACCAAATACGTGCTGAAAAACCCCTACATCTGGCTCCTCTCGCTCTGCTACGTGCTGGTCTACGTGGTGCGCGCGGCCATCAACGACTGGGGCAATCTGTACATGTCCGAGACGCTCGGCGTGGACCTGGTCACTGCCAACTCGGCGGTCACGATGTTCGAACTGGGCGGGTTTATCGGCGCGCTGGTGGCGGGCTGGGGCTCGGATAAGCTGTTCAACGGCAACCGCGGCCCGATGAACCTGATTTTTGCCGCTGGCATACTGCTCTCCGTCGGGTCGCTGTGGCTGATGCCGTTCGCCAGCTACGTCATGCAGGCGGCGTGCTTCTTCACCACCGGCTTCTTCGTCTTTGGCCCGCAGATGCTCATCGGCATGGCGGCGGCAGAGTGCTCCCATAAAGAGGCGGCAGGCGCGGCGACGGGCTTTGTCGGGCTGTTTGCCTACCTCGGCGCATCGCTCTCCGGCTGGCCGCTGGCGCGGGTCATCGACATTTGGCACTGGAGCGGCTTCTTCGCGGTGATCGCCATCGCGGCGGGAATTTCCGCCCTGCTGCTGCTGCCGTTTTTACATGCGCAGGCCCCGCGTGAAGCCAGTGTGATGTGATGCGCCTCACCTTTTCACCCCGAGTGGCGCAAAACTAAGAAATTTTCCCGGTTTTACCTGGACGCTGTCTCAGGCATCTCTCCCGGCTGATTTTTACAATGCTGCAAAAATCAGCTCAGGAGTAAACCAACCATGCTGGCCTTCTTAAATCAGGTGCGCAAGCCGACCCTGGATCTGCCGCTCGATGTGCGGCGCAAAATGTGGTTCAAACCGTTCATGCAGTCCTATCTGGTGGTCTTCATCGGCTACCTGACCATGTACCTGATCCGCAAAAACTTTAACATCGCGCAGAACGACATGATCTCCACCTACGGGCTGAGCATGACGCAGCTGGGGATGATTGGCCTGGGCTTCTCCATCACCTACGGCGTGGGGAAAACGGTCGTGTCCTACTATGCGGACGGCAAAAACACCAAGCAGTTCCTGCCGTTTATGCTGATCCTCTCCGCCATCTGTATGCTCGGCTTCAGCGCCAGCATGGGCGCAGGGTCCGTTAGCCTGTTCCTGATGATCGCCTTCTACGCCCTGAGCGGTTTCTTCCAGAGTACCGGCGGGTCGTGCAGCTACTCCACCATCACCAAATGGACGCCGCGCCGCAAGCGAGGGTCGTACCTCGGCATGTGGAACATATCCCATAACCTCGGCGGGGCGGGTGCGGCAGGCGTGGCGCTGTTTGGCGCAAACTACCTGTTCGACGGCCACGTCATCGGTATGTTTATCTTCCCGTCGATTATCGCCCTGATTGTCGGCTTTATCGGCCTGCGCTTCGGCAGCGACTCCCCCGAATCCTACGGCCTCGGCAAAGCCGAAGAGTTGTTCGGCGAGGAGATCAGCGAAGAGGACAAAGAGACCGAAGAGAACGAGATGACCAAATGGCAGATCTTTGTTGAGTACGTGCTGAAAAACAAAGTGATCTGGCTGCTCTGCTTTTCAAACATCTTCCTCTACGTGGTGCGTATCGGCATCGACCAGTGGTCTACCGTGTACGCCTTCCAGGAGCTGAAGCTCTCTAAAGAGGTCGCGATTCAGGGCTTCACCCTGTTCGAAGTGGGCGCGCTGGTCGGCACGCTGCTGTGGGGCTGGCTCTCCGACCTCGCCAACGGCCGTCGCGCGCTGGTGGCCTGTATCGCGCTGGCGCTGATTATCGCTACCCTCGGCGTCTACCAACACGCCAGCAACCAGTACGTTTACCTCGCATCCCTGTTTGCGCTCGGCTTCCTGGTGTTTGGTCCGCAGCTGCTGATCGGCGTGGCGGCAGTGGGCTTCGTCCCGAAAAAAGCGATCGGCGCCGCCGACGGGATCAAGGGCACCTTCGCCTACCTGATCGGCGACAGCTTCGCCAAGCTGGGTCTGGGAATGATCGCCGACGGCACGCCAATTTTCGGCCTCACCGGCTGGGCGGGCACCTTCGCGGCGCTGGATGCGGCAGCGATCGGCTGTATCGTCCTGATGGCGATGGTTGCCGTGCTGGAAGAACGTAAAATTCGCCGTGAGAATCGTGCGCAGAAATTAAAAACAGCCTGAGTGTGCAGGTAACTTCTTTGCCCGGTGTGTGATGCCGGGCTTTTTTTATTTTTAGACTAGAAAGACTTCATCTACTCTATTAACATCGCTAACTCACATAAGTCGTGGTAATCTTTTAATGTAATAGGGTTTTCTTCATAATATTTAGCAAAGTAAATGTCAGTTGCCTGATTTATCTTATATTGATTCCCATAAGTATAATATGTTTCCTTTTCAATTTTTTCGTAATCATTCGGAGAATTATAAATATCTCTAAGTAGTTTTTCTTTCTTATTTCGATGATTGTGAACATTACCAAATTGCTGCCTTATTATTATAATTAAATTTAGTGGGTTTATTTTTTCTGAAAATATAAATTCATGAATTGGATGATTATTTAAAGATGATGATCTCAGGGATATATCTTCCGTCGATGTTTGAACAGTAAGATTTGATAAGGGTTTGAACACTTTGCTAATAGGGTCCTTGGAATTGTCTGAAAATAAATCAACCCCAGACAACATTTTTTTATAATATGATTCATGGCGTGTATATATAGCTAGTAAAAATGAAAGGAATACCAATTCAATATTTTTATTTGTATGACTATATATTGATTCAAGTCTTTCAAGCCATAAGTTTGCTGTTCTCAAATCCATAGAAAACCCATCTGCGATATTAGTTAAAACATCTATTACAACAGTTATCTTAGGGTTGTGTTTGTCATGAATTATTAAGTCGCAATTCTGAATGGTTTTGTTAAATGCAATTGAGTCTTTTACTTTTTTCTCAATGAAATCAAATAAACTCCTCTTTTTCAATGTTACAGATCGCATAAAAAACCTATCGAGATATCTTCTGGCATCAAAGCCAGATCCATATACAGAACAAATCGAGTGAATTAGTTGTTCTTTGTCGGTTGCAATAACAAACACAACATTTCTAATGTCAAATAGATGCTTTATTGTTTCAAGCATATCAATCGCATAATTCGGTCGGCAGCGATCTAATTCATCAATGAAAATGAAGAGCGGGTATGCATACTTGCCTTCATTTGTATCAATTACAGCCTCGAGCCACTCATGAATAGAAAGTTTGAAATTTTCGGCTGAAGAGTTTGCTTGCTCATGGGATTTTAGTAATTCATCTACTATTTTTGAACCAAGATCAGCTTCAGAGTCGAGATCTAGATCCGCAGTATCAATTCCAAGTTTGTTTTTAATAAAACACTTAGTTACTTCTGGCGCAATTGATTTCATCAATCGCCATGTGCCTTTAATTACATTGTTTTCTAAAATAGAGAGTTCTGTTTTAGTTGTTAGCGCTGATTTAATCTCTGAAACAACTGTCAGGAAAGGATCCCCAGAGTGATCATTTTTCCATGCATCAATATAAACTGTCGGATAAGTATTGGATATTTCATGCATCCATCTACGTATAAACCATGTTTTTCCTGCCCCCCATTGTGCGTCTAAGTTTAAAACATAATTACCATTTGTTCCTTTATCTACTAAAAAAGATGTTAAGAATCGAGCATATTCACTACGTTCGAGAGTGTCAGGTGGTAAGTCTTCAACTTTATCAGACCAATTAAAAGGTAGTTCTAAATGCTTTGTCATTTTTCTATCCTGTGTATTGACTTAAACAAATAAAAATAAACCTAAAAGAATTTCATGCTATGTTGGTGATGAATTTCAAACAATATATATCTTTTTTATATATTGTCTCAAGATTTTGGAAGCCACTTCGTAAAAATGAAATTGCTTCACCTGTCATTAGCTAAATCCCTTTACCAACTCTTTCTCAAGGCATAAATTGCCCTCGTTGCAGCAAACCTGCAACCGGGCGTAGGAACCTGAATAAATGCACAAAATGACATTTTTTTGTCAGGGCAGTGCACATCTGGATAGAATCATGGTGGCGCTGACGGAGCAGCCGACAGGCTGGCCGGTTTCTTTGTGCATCGGTACTTCCTACCTTCGTCAGCGTCACCACCCTCGGGCGTAGGAACCCAGGTGGTGATAATTCCCTAAAATTGCGCAAAGAGGCTGCCTTATGGCTACTATCCCAACCCTTACTTTCCCAGAACATCACGACGAATTTATCTATCAGCTAATCTCTCATCCGCTTCCCTCTAACGCAGATCTTTTTGATGTTGCAGATTTCAGCGCTGCGTTTGCGAGCGTGCTTGTTGAAACGGACGATGCCGCAGAACGTAATGCCTTATGTGGACGCTTACTAAATGCGCTTATGCATATGGAAAAGCTTTGCGAAAATGATCTGCCAGTGCATTTAATCGACAAGCTTTCTGCGGAAGAATTACCCGCTTCCACTATGCCTGATTGCTGGCAGGAAACGGATATTCCGGTTTCTTATGCAATAGCTCTTACACAGGCTCTGCTAGGTAACAACCTGCCTGACCCAGTAGAAAAAGCACTGACAGGGCTTTTGCATGACCTGGTTTACCTGTTGGCTGAATATGTGAAAGAACCATATCTTCCTCTGCATTAACCATTCTGGTCATCCCGTTGTTGAGCGGCAGGCTTTACACCTGCCGCTGGCTCACATCCAGCAAAAGCCAACCCTCAGCCACCTTTGCACCGTATTAAGGTGTGTTCATTCAGCGTGTGCAAATCCGCTTTCATAGCGATTTTCCACCTCTTTTCCGTTCACTATTATGTTTATGCCTGCTGTCGACGCGGTGCGTTTCCCGCTATGATGAGCGGCTAGTCAAAGGAGAACGCATGGTCTGGATAATGCTGGCAACGCTTGCCGTGGTGTTTGTGGTGGGATTTCGCGTCCTGACCTCAGATTCCCGCCGCGCCATCAAACGTTTAAGCGAGCGTCTGGGCATCACCCCGATGCCGGTCGAGTCGATGATCGATCAGTTCGGTAAAACGCCGGGCAATGAGTTTATCCGCTACCTTGAGCGCCCCGACGAGGCGCATTTGCAAAACGCCGCACAGGTGCTGCTGATCTGGCAGGTCTGCATTGTCGACGGCAGTGAAGAGAACCTGCACACGTGGCACCGCCTGCTGCGTAAAGCCCGCCTGGCCGCGCCGATCACCGATGCGCAAATTCGTCTGGCGCTCGGCTTTATGCGCGAGATGGAGCCCGATCCGCAGGAGCTGAACGCCTTCCAGCTGCGCTATAACCAGCTCTTCCTGCCGGAAGAGGGCGTGTTTTACCTGCACTGATCTCCTCTAAAAACCACAAAAGTTGTCTAAACGTTAAATTCGTCACACTTTTGATGATAAACTGCGCGACTTTTCCGCACGTTTTTATCTTCAGGTGACGCCATGACAGAACATATCCAGCCCTCGACCAGACCGCAGACCAGCGAAGTTTCACGCCCCAACTGGTCGGCCGTTTTCGCCGTGGCATTCTGCGTCGCCTGCCTGATTACCGTTGAGTTTCTGCCGGTGAGCCTGCTGACGCCGATGGCGCAGGATCTGGGCATTTCCGAAGGCGTGGCGGGGCAGTCCGTTACCGTCACCGCCTTTGTGGCGATGTTTGCCAGTCTGTTTATCACCCAGGTGATTGGCGCCATCGACCGCCGCAAAGTGGTCATTCTGTTCAGCGTACTGCTGACGCTCTCCTGCCTGCTGGTCTCCTTCGCGGAAAGCTTTACCCTGCTGCTGCTGGGGCGCGCCTGTCTGGGGCTGGGGCTCGGCGGCTTCTGGGCGATGTCCGCCTCGCTGACCATGCGCCTGGTGCCTGCGCGCACCGTGCCGAAAGCGCTGTCCGTCATCTTTGGTGCGGTCTCTATCGCACTGGTGATTGCCGCGCCGCTGGGCAGCTTCCTCGGCGGGATTATCGGCTGGCGTAACGTCTTCAACGCGGCGGCAGTGATGGGCCTGCTCTGCGTTATCTGGGTGTGGAAGGCGCTGCCGTCCCTGCCGGGCGAAGCGGCGCACCACAAGCAGAACATGTTCAGCCTGCTGAAGCGCCCCGGCGTGCTGGCGGGGATGACCGCGATCTTTATGTCCTTTGCCGGGCAGTTTGCCTTCTTCACCTATATTCGCCCGGTGTATATGACCATGGCGGGCTTTGACGTCGACGGCCTGACGCTGGTGCTCCTGAGCTTCGGTATTGCCAGCTTTGTCGGCACCTCTCTGTCGTCCCAGTTCCTTAAGCGCTCCCTGAAGGTGGCGCTGGCGGGGGCGCCGCTGGTGCTGGCAGTGAGCGCCACGGTGCTGGTGCTGTGGGGCAGCGATAAGTGGGTCGCGTCTGCGATTGCGATTATCTGGGGCTTTGCCTTTGCGCTGGTGCCGGTGGGCTGGTCGACGTGGATCACCCGCTCGCTCGCCGATCAGGCGGAAAAAGCCGGGTCGATTCAGGTGGCGGTGATCCAGCTGGCAAACACCTGCGGCGCGGCGATTGGCGGCGTGGCGCTCGACCACCTGGGGCTGACGTCACCGCTGGTGATTTCCGGCACGCTGATGCTGTTGACCGCGCTGCTGGTGGCGGGCAAGGTTAAAGCACGTTGATTGATAAATAGTCACTTCATCGATATACTTGTACCGTAACTTGTACAGGAGGGAATATGCAGGTTGTGACGTTTACCGAAGCACGAAGCCGACTCAAAGATGTGTTGGACGACGTGAATGACAACGTGGAGACAACCATCATCAGCCGCCGAAACGGGGGTGATGCGGTGGTTATGTCTCTGCAGCACTACAACTCGATGATGGAAACCATCCATCTGATGAGTTCGCCTGCTAACGCCAGCCGACTGATGGAGTCAATCGCACAGGCAAATACCGGAAAAACCACGCAGAGGGATCTGATTGATGACCAGGCTACTGATTTGGACTGATAACGGCTGGGATGATTACCTGTGGTGGCAGGAGCAGGACAAGAAAACGCTTCGCAGAATCAATAAATTGATTGAAGATGCGAAGCGTCAACCCTTCGATGGCCTGGGTAAGCCGGAACCCCTTAAAGGTAACCTTTCCGGATACTGGTCCCGTCGAATCAATGATACTGACCGTCTGGTTTACGGGGTGTCAGATAGCGCTCTTACTATTTTAATGTGCCGCTATCACTATTATTCGTAGATCACGCCGATGTCCTCACCCGTCTTCTTGAATCCATCGAAATCAGCACCACCGACGACACGATTAGCAGCGTCCCCAGCCAGTCCGGCAGGGTAAACGCCACGCCCAGCAACATCACCGACAGCAACGCGCTGCTCAGCGGCTCGGCGCAACTCAGAATGCTCGCCTTTGGCCCGCCGATCATCTGTGCGCCTTTCAGATACAGGCTGAACGTCAGCGCGGTGCCGATCACAACCAGATAGAAAAACGCCAGCAGCAGGCTGCCGTCAATGACGAAGGTCGTCCCGCGCCCGGCGTAGAACGGCGTCAGCATTAACCCGGCAATCAACATACTCCAGCCGACAATCGGCAATGTGCCGTAGCGGGCAATCAGCGTTGACGGATAGGTGGTGTAAAACGCCGCGGCAAACGCCGAGGCGATGCCGAAGAACAGCGCGGCTGGCGAGATGGAGAGCGAGGTTGGGTCGCCGTGGGTCACCAGCAGGAACGTCCCGACAAGCGAGGTCACAATTGCGGACAGAACAAACACGCCGGGGCGCGTTTTCCGCGCCAGCGCAAACCACGCCACGATAATGGTTGGCGACAGAAACTGCAGCACGGTGGCGGTAGCGGCGTTGGATTTTTCAATCGTCAGCAGGAAGGTGAGCTGCACGGTGAGCGCGCCGACCAGCGAGAAAAACAGCAGGCTGAGGGCGTCTTTGCGATGCTTGATGACCGAGAAAATCTTGTCGCCGTGAACGAAGGAGAGCGTCAGGAGGATCACGCCGGTAAACAGCAGGCGAACCATGGTCAGGTAAGGCGAAGAAATGTGGCTTTTCTCCATGATGTACTGCGCGCAAACGCCGGAACTGCCCCATAAAACGGCGGCGATCAGGACGTTCAGCATCCCTTTACGTGTGGAACCCATTTTCTCCCCTGCTATGTTGATTTTTTTCTAGCATAACATGGGATCTTGCCGGGTGGCGCTGCGCTTACCCGGCCTACAAAACCTTGTAGGCCCGTGCAAGCGCAGCGCCGCCGGGCGAAACAAACGACGCTCTACTAGAACCACGCCTCCCACATCGCGCCGACGTTGAAGTCGTCGAGCGTCTCGTCTTTGGTGTTGTTCACGCGCGCGGTGCGTGCGTTATCCACTTTGCCGCCGGTCACGTAGAAGCGCAGCATCGGACGGAACTCTGGCCCCATGGCGATAGACATGTTCTGCGACAGGGTCAGCTTCCAGCCCTTGTTGTCGCCGCCGTTATCGTAGTCAACGTGCTGCCAGCCTGCTTCCAGCCAGGTGGAGTGAACGTCGTTCCACCAGTGCATCGGGCGCACGATGGCGTTGTAGTTCTTACGGTTGTCGGTCTTATCGCGGCTGTTGTCATAGTCGTGGAAGGCGAGGATGTACTCCACCTGCGTCGCCTGGGTGAATTTATACAGCCCTTCGAAGCTGGCGTAGACCGTGGTCAGATCCTCGGTTTTGTTGAACACGCTGTTGTCCGCGTTATCGGAGTAGCGGGCGATCACCTTGTTCACGCCGCTGTCGTTGGTGTGGCTCAGCACCACGCCGCCCTGCCAGGCGTTCAGACGCTCGTCGCTCTCCACCGCTTTCGAGTCAAAGCCGTAGTTGGCGTACAACTCCATATCCAGCGGACCGAGCTTCATGCCGTGGATTTTAGACGTCGCGGCGTAGTTGCCTTTGTCGCCCGTACCGGAACCGCCGGTACAGGTGATGCGCGACGGGTTCGCTTCGTCTTCCATCACTTCCGGGCTACAGGATTCCACCGCCGCCACGGCGGCGACGTCAAACTGCACGCCGCCGATGTCGAAGTTCTTCACCCCGGCGCCCTGGCCGTCGTGGTTCATCCAGAAGTAATCGTTGATGCCCTGCTGCGGACGCTGGTGGAAGTCACGACCGGCCCAGAAGTAGGCGTTCGGGTTGGAGGCCATAATATTGGTCACCCCGGCATAGGCCTTTTTCAGGTTAACTTCGTCGCCCCAGTGGTCGATCATCACGTTGATGTCCCAGATGGCGCCGTTTTCGCCCTTGAAGGCTTTAGAGAGCTGGAACTCGCCGCCGTTGCCTTCGTTACCCAGACGACCAATCGCGGACGCGCCGTTGTAGGAGCCATCGACAGCCACGTATTTCTGATCGGCGGCCTGGAAGTGCGCGCCGTAGCGGGCGTAGCCGGTAAATTTAATCCCGAACGGAATCGCCATGTCCGGGGATTGCGCCGCGCTTTGCGGCTCGGTCACCACGTCCGCTTTTTTCGCGACGGCGGCATCCATTTTTGCCTGGCGCTCGGCCAGGGCTTTATCCACCGCTTTCGCCACAATGGCGTCGATTTGCTCCTGGGTGAATTCTTGTGCGAGCACGGAAATTGGGCAAAGCGCGGCGATAACCGCCATGGTTAATGGAAGTTTTTTAATCGTATTCATGGTTATCTCAATATAGTTTAATTTTATTCAGACAATAACCATCCCGCTCCGATCTGACAGAATATGTCGCTATCATCAGAACAAGTGGATTTCTAGTTTTAGGTACAGAGGTATCACATTAATTTATTTCGCCATAGACTATCTCTGATATAAATGAATAATTTCTTCAGACAATTCACGCGCTAATAGCGAATTCATTAAATGATCCTGCGCGTGCACCATAATTAAGGTCATCGGCTGGCGAGCTTCACCCGCGTCCTGCTCGATCAGTTTGGTCTGCATCTTGTGCGCCTGGCGCGCATAGCCGTCGGCTTCGCGCAGCAGGCTTTTGGCTTCGTCAATGTTGCCCTGGCGCGCCGCGTGCAGCGCCTCAAGGCACAGGCTGCGGGACTGGCCAGCATTGACGATAATTTCCATAACGGCTTCTTCTAATGCGATCATTATCATTACTCTTTTTCAAAACTATTATTTAAGGCGGTGGTGGCAAACCACTCTCCGCTTTTCTTAATGGTGCGCTGCTGCGTCTCCAGATCGAGCTGGATAAATCCGTAGCGATTTTTATAGGCATTGCACCACGACCAGTTATCGATAAATGTCCACATATGGTAGCCAAGACAATTACACCCTTTGCTAATGCCTTTATGCAGCCAGGTTAAATGCTCAGAAATAAACTCAATGCGGTATTGATCGTTAATCTGGCCATTTTCAATAAAGCGCTGCTCGTTTTCGACGCCCATCCCGTTTTCAGAAATAAAGCAGCGGGGGTTACCGTAATTGTCGCGCAGGTTAATCAGAATATCGTAGATACCTGGCGCGTAGATTTCCCAGCCGCGGTAAGGGTTCATCTTGCGGCCCGGCATCTCGTAGCTATCAAAGAACCATTCCGGCATAAACGGCGCCTGCGGGTTCACCGCGCTGTCGCGGCACTTCACGCGACGCGGCTGATAGTAGTTAATGCCGAGCAGGTCGATTTTCCCTTCCGCAATCAGGAAACCGTCTTCCGGCTTGCAGGCGGGCAGCTGGTCGTAAGATTTCAGCAGCGCCACCAGATCCGCCGGATACTCCCCGCGCAGCACCGGGTCGAGGAAGCTGCGGTTAAACATCAGATCCGCAACGTGCGCCGCCTTCACGTCAGCCGGGTTTTGCGAGCGCGGATACGACGGCGTCAGGTTCAGCACGATGCCGATCTCCCCCGCGTAATGCCCGGCGCGGTAAGCCTGAACTGCCTTCGCATGCGCCAGCACCGTGTGATACGCCACGGTGGCCGCCCGGCGGAAATCCACCACGTTCGGATAGTGGAAGTCGTACAGATAACCGCCTTCCACCGGCACGATCGGCTCGTTGAAGGTAAACCAGTGCAGCACGCGGTCGCCGAACAGCTCGAAGCAAATCTGCGCATAGCGGGCGTACGCGTCCACCACGTCACGGTTTTCCCAGCCGCCTATCTCCTGCATCGCCATCGGCATGTCGAAATGGAACAGGGTGATGAACGGCGTGATGCCATGTTCATTCAGCTCATCAATGACCTGATGATAAAAATCGACCGCGTCCGGGTTCACTTCACCGATACCGTCGGGGATCAGGCGCGCCCAGCTAATCGAGGTGCGAAAGCTGTTGTGGTTCAGCTGTTTCAACAGCTGAATGTCCGTTTTCCAGTGCTGATAAAACGTGGAGGTCTGCTGCGGCCCCACGCCGTTGTGAAAACGGTTCGGCTCGCGGGCAAACCAGTAATCCCACGTGGTTTCACCCTCTCTTGCCCCTTCCGTCTGGAGAGCGGAGCTTGCGCTGCCCCACCAGAAGTTATCGGGAAATGCGTATTTCATGACCCTTCCTCTTTGACTTAATTGCTTGTGGCTTCAGCGGCACCCACGGTTGCAGCCTGGGCTTTCTGCTCTTCGTTTTTCATCAGCGTACGTTCATAGGCGCGCAGGAACGGCAGGTACATCAGCGCCGACATCACCATGCAGACCAGGCACATTACCACCGGGCTCAGCGCCCAGTTCGCCGCCCACGAGGCGCCAATCGGTGCAGGGGTAGTCCACGGGGTTAACGAGACGACCTGCGCCAGCCAGCCGAGCTTGGTTGCACCGTACGCCAGGCAGGCGTTGACCAGCGGAACGCACACGAACGGGATAAACAGCATCGGGTTCATGATGATCGGCGCACCGAACAGAATCGGTTCGTTGATGTTAAAGAAGCTCGGCACCACGCCCATTTTGCCGATGGTGCGCAGGTGCGTAACGCGGCTGCGCAGCAGCAGGAACGCCAGCGGCAGGGTGGAACCGACGCCGCCAATCAGCAGATAGTGATCCCAGAAGCCCTGCAGGTAAACGTGCGGCAGCGCCGCGCCTGCGGCCAGTGCCGCCTGGTTTGCCGAGAGGTTGGCCATCCAGAACGGGTTCATGATGCCGGTAACAATCAGCGAGCCGTGGATACCGGCAAACCAGAAGATCTGGCACAGCAGCACGGAGAGCAGAATGGCGGGCAGGGAGTCAGACGCGGACACCAGCGGCTCCAGCAGGTGCATGATCGCCTGCGGGATAATCATCCCGGTCTGCGCTTCAATGAACAGGTTCAGCGGATGCAGCGTGCCGATCACCACCATCACCGGGATCAGGATCTCAAACGAACGCGCCACGCCGGTGGGCACTTCCTTCGGCAGGCGGATGGTGACGTTGTTCTGCTTCAGCCAGGCGTAGACGCGGGTGGCGTAGATCGCGGTAATCAGCGCGGTGAAGATGCCCTGGCCGGAGAGATACTGGGTCGAGATTTTGCCGTCGGCATACGGCGCGGCGACCAGCAGGAAGGCCATAAAGGCCAGCAGGCCGGACATCACCGGGTCGAGGTTAAACTGACGCCCCAGGCTCGCCCCAATCCCTACCGAGATGAAGAAGGTCATCACGCCCATGCTGAGGTTAAACGGCAGCATCAGCTGTTCGCGGTAGGTCTGGGAGAAATCCAGCCAGCCGCGGGCGAAGCTGTTGGTGGTATCCGCCGAAAACGGCGGGAAGATGAACACCAGCATAAACGAGCCGATGATCATAAACGGCAGCGCGGCGGTAAAGCCGTCGCGGATGGCAATCACATACTTTTGCTGACCGAGCTTCGCGGCCAGCGGGGTGATTGACTGCTCAATTACCGCGACCATGGATTGATATAACGAACTCATGTGAACACCTTTTAGTGTGCCGCTTCGATGAGCGACAGAGCAAAGTCCAGTACTTTATCGCCACGCTGCATGCCGTAGTCCATCATGTCGATGGGCTGCACCGGAATGCCATGCGTCGCCGCCTTGTCTGAGAGTGTCTGTAACATGTATTTCACTTGCGGTCCGAGAAGTACCACCTGGTATTGCGGAAACTGCGTATCAAATTCGGAAACACCGTACGCATCAATCTTCACCGGCAAACCACGTTCTTTCGCGACATCGACCATTTTGCTGACCAACAGGCTGGTGGACATCCCGGCAGAGCAGCACAGCATAATCTTGAACATCGACAACCATCCTCTAAATGTAAAAAGTTATTGCGAGGATGATTGGACATGATACGGAAACCGGTTTCCATTCATAAAAGACAGAACTGTGACAACCATCAAGATCCAATACTTATGAGGCTAATTAACCGGATGTAGGTCACATAATTTGGCTGTTTTGACATCATTTTGAGTGGAAACGGAAAATCGGTTTCCATGGAAAACGGAAACGGATATACTCCGTTCTGGCTATAATGTGAGCCGAAGCGGTCATGGAATTTGCAGGCGCGAGGTAAGCCTGCCAGGGGAAAGAGATGTCGACAATCAATGATGTATCACGTCTTGCCGGGGTGTCTAAAGCCACGGTATCGCGAGTGTTGAGTGGGTCGCGTGGCGTAAAGGAAGCCAGCCGTCAGGCCGTACTGAAAGCGGTGGATGAGCTGAACTACCGGCCTAACGTGATTGCCCAGTCGCTGCTGAGCCAGTCGACGGGCTGTATCGGGGTCATTTGCGCGCAGGAAAATATTAACCAGACCACCGGTTATCTCTACGCGCTGGAAAAACAGCTCAGCCAGCATCAAAAACACCTGCTGCTGCGCTTCGCGCACAGTAAAGCGGAAGTGATGCACGCCCTTGAAGAACTCTCTCGCGGGCTTTGCGATGACATCCTGGTGATTGGCGCGCGTTTCCCGCTGGACGTCGATATGGACAACGTCATCCTGGTCGACTGCATGGAGTCTGATAATTCCAACAGCATTCAGTTCGATCACGCCTTTGCCGCCGAAACCGCCTGTAACTACCTGACCAGCCAGGGTCGACGGCAGATTGCCCTGATCCACCCGCACGGCAGCGGGTTTGCCGACCAGGTTCTGCTCGGCTACAAGCACGCGCTGGAGAAAAATTTCCTGCCCTTTAATCGCAACCTTGTGTTCATGGACGCGACTTCCTCGTCCGTTGCGCTACAGGAGCTACTGAATAACGCCAGCACGCTGAACTTCAACGCACTGCTGGTGGCGGACGAGCAGGAAGCCCAGCGGGTGATCCCGCAGCTGCAGGCGTTTAATAAATCCGTGCCGGACGACATTATGGTCTTTAGCCTGGCCGGATCGCTGCACCTGCCGGGTATTCCGGTGATCCCGGCGATTGAATATTCAATGGATGCCATGGCGGCGCGTATCGTGAGCTGGCTGACGGAGAAAACGCAGATGCTGGGCTCGTATGTGCTGCGCGGGGATTTAATTATTCCGGATGTGCGTAAGCGTTAAAAATATTTTGTAGGCCGGGTAAGGCGCAGCCGCCACCCGGCAAGCAGCATTCAATAATCTTCCATACAATCCACCTGACCAACCGCCGCCCAGTAGGCGTCCAGGTTGTCGCGCTTCACGGCGGTAACGGCATTTTTGATCAGCAGCTGATTGGCCTCTGACGACAAAATCATCGCCTGCCAGGCCTTATCGCTCTGCTTTTTCTGTGGCGTACAGGTTTTCTTTATATCTTTCATGACCTGCTGCTTAATCTGCGCCTCTTTCGCCGGATCCTCCTTTTCCTGAGCATGGACAAACGCGGCGAAGAGCAGACAAACCAGCAGGCAGACCAGATGCGCAGCTTTCATCAACAACCCCCATTAGAAGTCACAGGCTTCCCATGAAATATATCGTTACATTCAGTGTAGCGACGCCAGCCGAAAGTATGAATTTTCTCCACGATGCGTGTGTGAGATAGTGAAACGGCACAGATAACAAGGAGAAAAAATATGCACCTGAGCATTACTGATAATGTTACGACGCAGGAGAAAGAGGAGTTACTGACGGGGCTGAGGGCTTTTAACGGAAAGTTTCTCGATCTAACAAATTTTAGCGGCGACGTTGGCGTTTACGTGCGGGACGAAAACGGCACCATGCTCGGCGGGCTCATTGGGGTGCGCAAAGGCGACTGGCTGAATATTGATTACCTCTGGGTGAGCGATACCGTGCGCGGAACCGGCGTGGGCAGCCAGCTCATCAGAACAGCCGAAGAAGAAGCCAGGCGCAAAGGCTGCAAGCACGCGCTGGTCGATACCGCCAGCTTCCAGGCGCGTCCGTTCTATGAAAAGCAGGGGTACCAGCTGCAGATGTCTTTGCAGGATTATCCGTACCCGGGCATGCAGCGACATTACCTGGCGAAAGCCCTTTAAGCCCGTTTCTGTCATTATGCATTCTGCTATTTATTGCGAGCCGCTTTCCTAATTTAAAACGTGTTGCTTGTCTTCTTTTCGGGCCCTGGCGCATGCTTTGGCCTGGTCAAGTCATCCATGGAGATAGCAATGGAACGCACAGCAAAACTATTCAGAAAGGGTCAGAATCAGGCCGTTATGCTGCCTGCTGAATTCGCGTTTGATGCGGAGAGCGTCTACATCCGACGGGATGAGGAGGGGAATGTCGTTTTGGCGGCAAAACCTGTTCTAATAAAGAGCTGGGATAATTTTCTCCGCATGCTGGCAGAAACGGACGTACCAGATACGTTTTTGAGCAAGGAGGAACGCAATCAGAGTGTTACGACAAGAGACCCTCTGGATGGAGCATGCTCATGAGACATATGCTGGATACGAATATTGTGAGTCACTTGTTTAAACGACACCCGGAGGTTGTAAGCAGAATGACATGTCTGGCGCCGGGTGACGTTTGTATCCCAAGCATTACCGAAGCGGAATTGCTGTATGGTGCTGACAAGAAGAAAAGCAGTAGATTGAAAGAAACAATCCGGGAGTTTCTCAATACCATCACGATTTGCGACTGGGACAGCGACGCCGCAGCAACGTACGGTGAACTCCGTGCAACCCTGGAAAAGAAAGGGAAAGTGATGGGGGATCTCGATCAACTGATCGCTGCACATGCTATCAGTCGGGGAACAACGATTGTTACTAACGATCGTGCATTCAGAATGGTGCAGGAGCTTGCCGTCGAGGACTGGACGACAACGTTGTGATCCCTGATGCCCGGTGGTGCAACGTCACCCGGCCATACCCGCATATAACCGATCCTTCTTATTGATTCTTTTTCGGTTTTTATTTCCCCGCCTCGTTGTCGATATAGTCACTACAACATTCAGCAAAAGGAACTGTCTTGTGAAACGTCGATTGGGTGCTCTGGTACTGGCTGGCCTGCTGCTGGCAGGGTGCGATCAAAGTGGCAGCGATGCCAAACACATTAAAGTCGGCGTCATCAACGGCGCCGAACAGGACGTGGCGGAAGTCGCCAAAAAGGTGGCGAAAGAGAAATATGGCCTGGACGTGGAGCTGGTGGGCTTCAGCGGCTCGCTGTTGCCTAACGATGCCACCAACCAGGGGGAGCTGGATGCCAACGTCTTCCAGCATCGCCCGTTCCTTGCAGAGGATAACAAGGCGCATGGCTACAAGCTGGTGGCCGTGGCGAACACCTTTGTTTTCCCGATGGCTGGCTATTCCCGCAAAATCAAATCCGTGTCTGACCTGAAGGACGGCGCAACCATTGCCATTCCAAACGACCCGACCAACCTGGGACGCGCGCTGTTGCTGCTGCAAAAAGAGAAGCTCATCACCCTGAAGCCAGATACCGGGTTGCTGCCGACGGCGCTGGATATTACCGCCAACCCTAAGCAGCTGAAAATCATGGAGCTGGAAGGGGCGCAGCTGCCGCGCGTGCTGGACGACCCGAAAGTGGATGTCGCTATCATCAGCACCACCTATATTCAGCAAACCGGGCTGTCGCCGGTGCATGACAGCGTCTTTATCGAAGACAAAAATTCGCCGTACGTGAACATCGTGGTGACGCGCGAAGACAACAAAGACGCGGAGAACGTGAAGGAATTTATCCAGTCGTATCAGTCCCCTGAAGTAGCGAAAGCAGCGGAGACGATCTTTAACGGCGGGGCGGTGCCGGGCTGGTAAAAACACCCGCATAAAGCACGGTGACGTAAATTGGCCCGATTTCATCGGTAATCGCTCTTTAACCCACAGCGTGCCGCGCGACGGCTGGCTATCCTCCTTATCACACCAACCGGAGGATAGCCCATGAACATCACCCACATTCGCAACGCCACCCAGCTGATTACCTATGCCGGAAAACGTCTTTTAGTCGACCCGATGCTGGCCCCACAGGGCGCTTATCCGGGCTTCCCTGGCACAGCCCATGCCGAACGCCGCAACCCGACGGTCGAACTCCCCGTTGACGTCAACGCGCTGCTGGACGCCGACGCGGTGATCGTCACCCATACCCATGACGATCACTGGGATCGCGCCGCAGCGGAACTGATCGCCAAAGACAAACCGATCTACGTACAAAATGACCGCGACGCCGCGCTGCTGCGCAGCCAGGGGTTTAGCAACCTGACGGTCATGACCGACGAGACCACCTTTGGCGAGATTCGAATTGCGAAGACCCACGGCGGCCAGCACGGTACCGATCGCGCATACGCCGTGCCCGAACTGGCGGAGCGGCTGGGCGAGGCCTGTGGCGTGGTGCTGCGTCATCCTGATGAGAAGACGCTCTATATTGCCGGGGATACCGTCTGGCGTGACGAGGTGGCGGCCGATCTGCAAAAGCACCAGCCGGACGTGGTGGTGCTGAACGCCGGCTATGCCCACGTCATTGGTTTTGGGCCCATTATTATGGGGCAGGAGGATGTGCTCAACGTCCATTTCCTGCTGCCGCAGGCTAAAATTGTGGCGATCCATATGGAAGCCATTAACCACTGTCTGTTAACCCGCAGCGCGCTGCGGGAGTACGTTGAAGCCAACCAGGTGAGTGACGCAGTGAGCATTCCCCAGGATGGCGAAACCGTTATATTCTAAGTGTCTGAAAGGGAAAGGAGAGACAGATGTCGCTAATCAACGTCGCGATTGTCGCGGTAGACGGGTTCAGCCCGTTCCACTACTCCGTTCCCTGCATTCTGTTTGGCGACTCGGTCTCCGGAGAAAAGCGCTTTAACGTGACGATCTGCGCCGAAACGCCAGGATTTCTCACCTCAAAAGACGGATTTGCTCTCAACGCCACGCAGGATTTTACCGCCATTGGGCAGGCCGATATTGTTGTCGTTCCTTACTGGCAGCACGTTCTTGAACGCCCGCCGCAGTCGCTGCTCGACAGCCTGGTGCAGGCGAGAGACTACGGTGCGGAAATCGTCGGACTGTGTCTGGGGTCGTTTGTGCTGGCCTGGGCGGGGATCCTCGACGGCAAACGCGCGGCCACCCACTGGGAGTTCGAACGTCAGTTTCAGTCGCTCTTTCCGAACGTTCAGCTGGATATTAATGCCCTTTACGTGGATGACGGCAATATCATCACCTCCGCCGGTACTGCCGCAGCCCTCGACTGCTGCCTGTATATCATTCGCCAGCGCTTTGGCAGCGTGGTCGCTAACCAGATTGCCCGTCGAATGATTGTTCCGCCCCACCGCGAGGGCGGGCAGGCGCAGTTCATCGCCCAGCCGGTACCTAAAGATACCCGCGACGGACGCATTAACTGTCTGATCGACTACCTGCAGCAGCACATCACCGAACCGCATAGTCTGGACTCGCTGGCGGAGGTGGTCTCGATGAGCCGCCGCACCCTGACCCGTCATTTTATTAACGCGACGGGGATGAGCGTCACCGACTGGCTGACCGCCGAACGCCTGCGGCGCAGCCAGATCCTGTTGGAAGCCGGAAATATGCCCGTTGAGCGCGTGGCTGAGCTGGTGGGATTTAATTCCGCCGTCACCTGGCGACAGCAGTTTAAGGCGCGTTTTGGGGTTAGTCCGGCGGAGTGGCGAAAGACGTTTCGGCTTCATGCCTAGTGTATTACGGCTAACTCAAGATTTAAGGGTGAGTTAAATCCCTTCTTATTTTCTCTTAATACCCTTCTCACTCTTCTGAAATAACTATTAATTTTAGGAGCCCTAATTCAAATTTGATATACTCTCTTTAAGAAAACTCTTATATTACAAAAATAATCATTGCGGACATTTTTGTGGCATGGATGAATAGCGCCGAAATAAAAATTAGAATAATTTCATTAGTAAATTATGCTGTTGCTATCTTATTGTTTTCGCTTTTTTCAGCGAGGGTGAGTGCTGCACCTTTATCGCCGGCCGATCGCGATTCCATTCAACAGCAACAGCAGCAGCTTTTATTACAGAACCAGCAACAGCGTGAGGAACTGGAGCGCAGTATTCCTCGCCCTGCGCCCGCCAGACCGCTGCCTGTTACCGGCTCCGGGCCCTGTTTTACTATTCATACCATTACCCTTTCCGGTGCGACCTTAATCTCCCCGAAAAACCGGCAGGCCCTTGTCGCGCCGTGGCAGGGCCGCTGTCTGGATATGGCGAAAATAACAGAACTTCTCGCCCATATTTCTGACTGGTATATCAGCCGGGGATATATCACCAGCCGCGCTTTTCTTACCGAGCAGGATCTCTCCGGCGGTCAGCTGAATATTGTTGTGCTGGAAGGCAGACTGGAAGCGATCCGTCTGGAAGGCGAAACGCCGCGTATGCTGAAAATGGCGTTTCCGGGACGGGTGGGCGGCATCCTTAATTTACGCGATATTGAACAGGGCATGGAGCAAATTAACCGTTTGCGTACCGACCCGGTTCAGATTGAAATTCTTCCGGGAACGCAGGCCGGATATTCCATCGTTAATCTCACGGCAAAACCGGAATTTCCCTTAAGTGTATCCGTAAGCCTGGATAATAGCGGGCAGAAGAGTACCGGCGAAGATCAGCTGAGTGGCGTGCTCACCGCCAATAATATGCTGGGGCTGGCGGATAAATGGTTTGTCAGCGGCGGGCGCAGCAGCGATTTTGCCAGCGCGTACGATGCGCAGAATTTCCAGGCGGGCGTCAGCGTGCCGTTTGGCTACGGATTACTGGACTACAGCTACGCCTGGAGTAACTACCGGACCACCATCAGTAACCAGGGATTCAACTGGCTCTCCACGGGCGATACCAAAACCCACCGCGTTAACGCGTCCTGGGTGGTCTTCCGCAACGGGGAGGTGAAAACCGGCATTGCGGCTGGCGTGGTTCAGCGCTCCAGCCGCAACTGGCTCAACGACGCGCCGCTTCAGAGCAGCACGCGCAACCTCTCCAGCCTGATTCTGGGCATTACGCACACGCAAAAAATGCTGGGCGGCGTGGCGACCTTCAACCCGACCTGGAGCCACGGCATGCCGTGGTTCAATGCCGAAACCGACGAAGATAAGTCCGGGGATATGCCGCGCGCGGAATTCCGCAAATGGAGTCTGAACGCCAGCTTCCAGCGGCCGATTACCCGTAATGCCTGGTGGCTGACCAGCGCCTATGGTCAGTGGTCGCCCGATCGGCTGTACGGTTCCGAGCGCCTGACGCTCGGCGGCGAAAGCTCCGTGCGCGGTTTTAAAGAGCAGTACTTGTCCGGGGATAACGGCGGCTACTGGCGTAACGAGCTGGGGTATTCCCTCTTCACCCTTCCGGTGATTGGCGCGGTGAGCGCAACGGTCGCCGTTGACGGCGGCTGGCTGGAAAAAGACCGTCAGGACCGCTTTGCCTCCGGCACGTTATGGGGAGGCTCGGTGGGGCTGAGCAGCGCAGGGCGCTGGTACAGCAGCCAGATTTCGGTCGGCACGCCCCTGCACTACCCCGACTGGCTCGGCCCGGATCATGTGAGCGTTAACTGGCGCATTGCCTTCATGCTTTAAGAGACTCTACGACTATGGATACCCGTCACCCACCCGTTCGTTTCTCGCAGCGTCTGATCAGCTGGATTGTCTGCGGCTTAATGGTCTGGCAGCCGATGGCACCTGCCGTCGCGGCGGCGCTGACGCCGACCGGGCAGACCACGGTCGATCGGGCGGGGAACGGGGTGCCGGTCGTCAACATTGCCACGCCCAACGGGGCGGGTATCTCGCATAACCAGTTCGGTGAGTATAACGTCGGCAAAGAGGGGCTTATCCTCAATAACGGCACGGACCGTTTAACCCAGACCCAGCTGGGCGGGCTTATCCAGAACAACCCCAACCTGCAGGCCGGGCGGGAAGCGAAAGGCATTATCAACGAAGTCACGGGTGCCAGCCGCTCGCAGTTACAGGGCTACACGGAAGTCGCCGGTAAAGCAGCAAACGTCATGGTGGCCAACCCGTACGGCATTACCTGTAACGGGTGCGGATTTATCAACACCCCGAACGTCACCCTGACCACGGGGAAACCGCAGTTCGACGCCAGCGGTAACCTGCAGGCGCTGGAGGTGACGAAAGGCGCCATCACGGTTGAAGGCCAGGGGCTGGATGCCAGCAAGAGCGACGCGCTGTCGATCATTGCGCGCGCGACGGAAGTGAACGCCGCGATACATGCGAACGACCTGACGGTAACGGCAGGGGCGAACCGCGTGGGCGCAGACGGCAGCGTCAAGCCGATTGCCGGTGAGGGTGCCGCGCCCGTGGTGGCCGTGGATACCGGCGCGCTCGGCGGGATGTATGCCAACCGTATCCGCCTGGTCTCCAGCGAGACGGGCGTGGGGGTGAACCTCGGCAACCTCACCGCGCGCCAGGGCGATATTCAGCTGGACGCGGGCGGGAAACTGACGGTCACGAACAGCCTGGCCAGCGGCTCGATTACCGCGAATGGCGCGGGAGTGGTCCTCAACGGCAGCCATCAGGCCGGTGGCGCGGTGAATGTAACCAGCTCGCAGGATGTGAAACTCAATAACAGCACGCTCGCCAGCCAGGGCGATATGCGCCTTTCCGCTGCGGGGAAAGTGCAGACGACGGGTGGCGGGACAAACAGCGCAGGCGCGCTGTCGGTGAGCAGCGGGCAGGGGATGACGCTCAGCAATACCTCCCTGGTCTCCCGCGGCGCGGCGACACTGGACAGTAAAGATACCCTGACCGTAAACGGCGGCGGCGTGTCGGCACAGGGCGGGGCGCTAACCGTCACGAGTAAAAAGGGAATGGCGCTTGCGGATGCGACGCTGACGGGTCAGGCCGACACCACGCTGTCCACCGACGGCAGCCTGACGCAGCGCGGCGGCAGCGTCACCAGCAAAGGTGCGCTCAGCGTGACGGTCGGGAAAGATATCACGTTGACGAATACCCGCAGCGGTAGCGATACCCGCGCGACCCTCAGCAGCGGCGGCACGCTGTCATCCACGGCCAGTGCGGTCTCGGCAGGGGAGCGTCTGGCCCTGAGCGGTGGACAGCTGATGATGGACGGCCAGAGCCGGGCCGATGCCACGGGCGATGTCCGCCTGACGGGCAGCGCCGTCAGTAATCAGGGGCAGGTGAATGCGGGGCGCGACATTGCCCTCTCCGGCAACAGGGTGTCCAACAGCGGCCAGCTGGCGGCGAAAGGCCACCTTGACGTGAACGCAGGAGAGCTGACAAACGGCGGCATGGTGCAGGGTAACGACGTCACCCTGAAGGGGCAGACGGTCACTAACAGCGGTACCCTGCAGAGCGCCGGCAACCTGGCGCTAAGCGCCGGTACCCTGGAGCAGATGGGCACGCTGAGCGCGAAAGGCAATGCAAACGTCGCGGCGCAGCAGACCCTGCGTAACAGCGGCAGCCTGCTGGCTGACGGGGCGATGAGCGTGACGGCAGACACGCTTGAACAGAATGGCACCCTGTCCGGCGCGACGGCGCTGACGGCGCAGACCGGCACCCTGACCAGCGGTCAGGCGTCCCGTACCACCAGTCAGGGCAATGTTCAGATTACCGCGACCCGCAGCGCCAGCCTGAACGGGCAGACGGACGCGGCGGGGGCATTAACCGTCAGTACCGGCGACCTGACCACCGGCCAGGATGCGCATCTGCAGAGCGGGCAGGGGCTTACCCTGCAGGCGCAGAATGCCGCGCTGAATGGCACGCAGGCGGCGAAGGGGGCGCTGTCGGTGACGGCGGGCACGATTGCGCACGCCGGGAAATCCACCGGTAACGTGCTGAGTTTTAACGCGACCGGCGACCTGACCAGCGGCGGAGAGCTTACCGCCAGCGCCATCGCGCTCAGCGGACAGAACATCCTCCAGTCCGGCGTCGCAAAAGCGGAACGCATGACCCTGACGGCTCCTGAACGCATCACCAGCAGTGGTACGCTGGTTGCCGGTACGCTGGCGCTGGACGCTGCCTCGGTGGAGAACAGCGGACTGCTGCAGGGGACCACCCTGCTCGGCCTGAAGACCGGGTCACTCACAAACCTCGCGGGCGGATCGGTCTACAGCACGCAGGATTTAACGCTGAACGTTCCGGTGCTGTCTAACCGCGGGCTTATCACTACCGACGGCACGCTGCGCCTCCGGGGCGACACGCTGACAAACCAGGGTGAAATCAACGGCGTCAGCCTGAGCAGCGACTACCTCAGCCTGACCAACACCGATACCGGACGCCTGCTGGCGGACGACCGGCTCACCCTGAACGGCACTGCGTTTGCGAACGCGGGCAATATTGCAGCCAGCGACCTGCACATCACGGCGAACAGCCTGCAAAACCAGGGCACCGTCGAGGGGGACTCGGCGCTGACGCTCGGTGTGGCAGACCTTACTAACCGTGGCGCGCTGCGCAGCAGCGGAACGCTGACGCTCGGCGGTGAAACGCTGGTCAACAGCGGCGAGCTCAGCGCCACCGCGCTGCTGCTGAACCTGACCCGACAGGCCAGCAACGATGCCGACGGGCGGGTAATTGCCCGGGACGGCCTGACGCTGACTACCGCCAGCCTGACGAACAGCGGGCTGATGGCCGGTACCGACGCGCAGTTTAACAGCGCGTCGGTGACCAACGGCGGCACGCTGCAGGGGACACACTCCCTGACGGCTACGGGGGCACAGCTCACTAACCAGCAGGCGGGTATGCTGCTCTCCGGCGGCGCGCTCGCCCTGCACCACACCACCCTGAACAACGCCGGGCTGCTGCAGGGCAACACCCTGAACCTGGCCACCGGTGAGTGGATGAACACCGGTAACGCGCTGGGGGAAACGGGCGTGACGGCGGCGGTGACCGGCACGCTGACCAACAGCGGTAAGGTGCTCAGCCAGCAGGCGCTGGACGTCCAGGCCGACAGGACCGATAACCGTGGCCAGCTGCTGGCGAAAGTGCTGACCCTGCGGGGCGACCTGCAGAACAGCGGCCTGCTTCAGGGCAGCAGCACGCTGGCCTGGTCCGGGAACACCTTCACGAACCAGCCTCAGGGCCAGGTGACGGGCGGCGAGAGCCTGACGCTGAGCGGACAAACCCTCAGCAACGCGGGCAGCCTTCAGGGGCGCAGCGCGACGTTTGACGCCGGGAGCCTGAATAACCAGGGCAGCGTTCAGACGCTGGACGCCCTGACGCTTTCCGCGACCGGCAGGCTGGATAACACGGGTGCCCTGCTCAGCCAGAATCTGTTCACGCTGACGGCGGCGCAGCTGTTCAACGACGGCCAGCTGGCCGGGAAAGCCCTCACTGTGAAGGCTGCGCAGCTGAACAACACCGGGATTCTTCAGGGCAACGACACGCTGGTGCTGACCACCCGCGCGCTGAGCAACGGCGCCACCGGGCAGCTGGTGAGCGGCAGTCCTCTGAACTTATCCCTCGACACGCTCGATAACGCTGGCCTGTTGCTGGTGAAGGGCGGGTTCACCCTGCGGGGCAGCGACCTGACGAACCGGGGCGATATTCAGGCGCAGAGCCTGGATTTGGGCCTGAGCAATGCCCTGACCAACACGGGGAACATCGTTGCCACCGACGATGCCGTGCTTAACGCGACGACGCTGACCAGCAGCGGCACGGTGGCGGGCAAAACGCTGACAGCAGGCGGTACTGAGCTGCGCAACAGCGGCCTGATGCAGGGCAGCAACGCGGTTAACGCCACCGCCGACCGCTTTATCAACGAGCTGAACGGTAAATGGCTCTCCGGCGGCGGCTTCACGCTGACGGGCGGACAGCTGACCAACGCCGGTACGCTGCAGGGCGCCACACTGGGCATGACCGGCACCACCCTCACCAACAGCGGCACGGTGAACGGGCAGACGGGACTCAGCGGCACGCTCAGCGGGGCGTTAACGAATACCGGGCTGCTGCAGAGCGGCGGCACGACCGCCTTCACCGCGGACACCCTGGCGAACCCGGGGCGCATCACGGGCGGTACGCTGTCCCTCACTGCCCGCGATATGAACAACGGCGGGCTGATGCAGGGAACGAACGGCCTGGCGCTCACCGGCACCACGCTGACCACGGGCGCGGCCTCGCGCACCCTCTCCGGCGGCATGCTGACGCTGGATGCAGGCCAGCTGACCACGCAGGGCACGCTGCAGGGGAACGGCGCGGACATCCGCGCCAGCGACTGGACGCACGGCGGGTCTCTGCTCAGCCAGGGACCGCTGACGGCCACGACCGGCGGCACACTGACCTCAACCGGCTCGCTGATGAGCCAGGGCCGGGCGGATATCACCGCACAGACGCTGGATAACCGCGGGCAGCTCCTCAGCGAGGGCGATGTGACGCTCGGCGGCAGCACGCTTAAAAACAGCGGCACCGTGCAGGGGAACACCCTCGCGCTGCATCAGAACAGCATTAACAACCAGGGCACCTTAACCGGTCTGCAGAGCCTGACCGTTCAGGGGCAGCAGCGGCTGATGGCGCGCATGGCGATGGCCGCGCCTCAGCAGGAGCTGATCAACGGCGCAGGCGGTAAGCTTCTCACCCAGGGTACTCTGACGATTGCGTCCGGCGCGGTGACCAACGCCGGCAGCTGGCAGGCACAGAATATTCTGCTTAACGCCCGGTCGCTCAATAACAGCGGCGCGGTGCAGAGCGCCGACGCGCTGCAGATGACGCTGGCCGATACGCTCACCGGAACCACAGGCAGCAGGATCACCGCGCTGGGTGCGGCGACGCTGCAGGCCGCGACGCTGGCGAACCAGGGGCAGTGGGCGGCGAAAAACCTGACGCTGACAGGCGGTACGCTCAGCAACAGCGGCGCCATCAGCGGCGTGAATGGCGTGACCCTCAGCCAGACCGGCGCGGTCAGCCAGCAGTCTGGCGGCACCCTGCTGTCCGGCGGGGCGCTGAACATCACGGCGGCCTCCGTTACCAGCGACGGCAAAATGCAGGGGGGCACGCTCGGCATTACCACCGGGGCGCTCACCAACAACGGACGTCTGCAGGGCGATAACGGCGCGACGCTGGCCCTCAGCGGGACACTGACCAACAACAGCGGAGGCGAAATCGTCAGCCGCGATGCGCTGACGCTGACCACGCCCGCGCTGTTTAACTACGGCCTGATCCAGGGCGGCGGCGAGACGCGCGTGACCGCCTCCTCGCAGGCGCGTAATGACGGCAGGCTGCTTTCCGGCGCGCGCCTGACGCTCGGCACGCCGCAGTTCACCGGCACCGGCTGGCTGCAGGCCACCGACCTGATCCTGAATGCGGCAAACGCCACCAACGGCGGCACGTGGGTGGCCGATCGCGCCACCCTGACCGGCACCAATTTCGCCAGCCAGGGCACCACCCAGGCGGGACAGTTGACGGTTAACTACAGCCAGCTGAACAACAGCGGCACGCTGCTCGGCAACACGCAGCTGAATATTGGCGCGGACCAGGTAACCCAGAGCGCGGGCGGCAAGCTGCTGAGCGGCGGCAACCTGTGGCTGCAAAGCCGTGGGCTGGACCTTACCGGCCAGCTGGTGTCCCTGGGGGACTTAACGCTGCAGCTGACGAACGCGTTTACCAGCAGAACCGCTGTGGCGGCAGGCAGAACCCTCACCATCAACAGCGGCGGCGACATCGATAACCGCAGCGTGCTGCAGGGGCAGGCGGTCAACCTGAACGCGGGCGGACAGCTCAGCAACAACGGACAAATCACCACTGGCGGCGGCGCGAGTACGCTTTCCGGCAGCAGCGTGGCGCTGAACGCCGCGGGCTCGGTGCAGGGCGGAGGTGACATCACCGTGGCCAGCCGGAGCAATATTACTGTGGACGGCTTCACCGGCACGCGCGGCTCGCTGACCCTGAGCGCGCCGGGCGCCATCGTCAACACCGCGCTGCTGTACGCGGCGAATAACCTGGCGCTGTTTGCCGACAGCATCACCAACCAGCGCGGCGACATCATGGCGGGGAACAACCTGTGGATGCAGCGAGATGCGGCAGGGAATGCGAACAGCCAGGTGGTGAACACGTCGGGGAATATTGAGACGCAGGGTGGAAGTCTTAATATTAAAACCATCAACTTACGAAATGAGCGGGAAGGGCTTAAAGCTTCAACTCAGAGTCAGGTACAACCAGTTGATGACTGGATGACAGGTGAGTCAACAATAGATGTGCCTGTTACGGCTCTGCCAGATGGAAGTTATGGTTTTTATTCGCGAGAAGTCATTACTGGTCCGGGTGCTGGTAACTGTGGAGCTAATAGTGCATGTAATATCCATCGCTCCACATACTATTATCTGGCTCCTTTTAAAAATACAGTCAGGCAGCGTTTTTCCGGAAGATACAGCACAACTGTTATCACAGGGGGCGATTCTCCATCAGGGCGTATTTCTTCAGGTAGTGACCTGACTATTCAGGCTTCCAGACTTGATAATAATGCCAGCAATATATTGGCAAACGGTGATATTCACCTGTCTGGAAATCAATTAAATAACCAGAGCTGGCAGGCAGGTAGTGAGGTTGATTACCTGATTTATGAATATAAACCGTTATCTGCGTCTGTTGGTTACGCAACAAGTAAGTTAGGCGTGGCTGGTAGTAAGAATATCAAATTCCAGAATGATACTATTGAGTACAATCTGGTTGGGCATGAAACAGAATTCCAACCGGGTGAACTCTACCGCGCCGTCATCCAGGCAAGCGGTAACGTCACCGCAAACTTCACCAGTAACATCAGCAACACCAATACCACCGCCAATGCTGGTGGCGTCAGCAACGTCATCTCCACGCCGTCGCTGAACACCCTCAGCAACCAGAGCGTCGGCAGCGGCGTACAAAAACAGGGGCTGAACACGACCGGCACCGTGGCGGTGAACTCGCCGCAGTGGAACGATCAGCTCCAGGGTGCGCTGCAGCAGCTTAACGGCGGCGGCGCGCTGGAAAACGGCGGCGCGTCCGGCACGCCTCTCAGCGACATTGGCACCAGGCAGAAAGGCAACGCGAACCTCGGCCAGTTGGGCGCACTGGCGAACGCCGGGGTCACCACCGCCGATCTCAGAACCGCTCAGGGCGGAGCCGTCGGGCATTATCAGGGCCAGCGCGTCGATACCAGCGCTTACCCGCTGCCGTCGGGCAACAACGGCTATTTCGTCTTCTCCGATAACCCGAAAAGCCCGTACCTGATCAGCATCAACCCGAAACTGAACGGTCTCGGACAGCTTGATCCCGCCCTGTTTGCCGATCTGAACGCGATGCTCGGGGTCAAACCATCGTCCACGGCGCCGCAGGAGACGCGGCTGGCGTTTACCGACGAGAAGCAGTTCCTCGGCTCGTCTTACATGCTCGGCCGACTCAACCTGAACCCGGATTACGATTACCGCTTCCTCGGTGATGCGGCGTTCGATACCCGTTATGTCTCCAACGTGGTGCTCAACCAGACCGGTAACCGCTACCTGAACGGCATCGGTTCCGATCTGGATCAGATGCGCTATCTGATGGATAACGCGGCGGCGGCGCAGCAGTCGCTGGGCCTGCAGTTTGGCGTCTCGCTGACCGCCGATCAGATTGCCGCGCTCGACCACAGCCTGCTGTGGTGGGAGAAAGCCACCGTCAACGGCGAAACCGTGATGGTGCCGAAACTCTACCTGTCACCGAAGGACGTCACCGTCAATAACGGCAGCGTAATCGCGGGTAACAACGTTACCCTGAAGGGCGGCGACATCACCAACAGCGGCAGTTCGCTGCTGGCGAAAAACAGCCTGATGCTCGACAGCCAGAACAGCATCAGCAACCTCAACAACGGCCTGATGAAAGCGGGCGGCGACCTGAACCTGAGTGCCATCGGCGATATCAATAACATCAGCTCCACCATCAGCGGCAAAACGGTCGCGCTGGAGAGCCTGGACGGCAGCATCAACAACCTGACCCAGGTTGAGCAGATTGATATCAACGCCGGAGGGAAGTACGGCAAGATCGGCCTGAAAGACACCCTGCTGGGCAACACGGCGTCTATTACCGCGCAGGATGGCCTGTCGCTTGAGGCGGGGAAAAACATCACCGTTACCGGGGCGAACCTGGCCTCCGGCGGCGATATGCTGCTGAACGCGTGGGGCGATATTGCCGTCAACGCGAATCAGATCAACGACGCATTCAGCTCCAGCCGGGCGAAAACCAGCCGTTCGTCCGTCACGTATCAGGGCAGTAACGTCACCGCGGGCGGCAACCTGCTGGTGAACGCCGGGCACAACCTTGACGTGACCGCCAGCGACCTGAAGGCGGGCGGCAGCGCGGGGCTGAGTGCGGGCAACGATCTCAATCTGAACGCGGCACAGACCAGCGAAAGCAGCCGTAAAGGGAAAAGCGAGTCCCACAGCACCGGGCTCGACCGCACCACGATTTCCGCAGGCGATAACCTGGTGCTGAAGGCCGGGCAGGATATCAACGCTCAGGCCGCCGCGCTGGCAGCGGAGAAAAGCGTCGGGCTGCAGGCGGGTCGCGACGTGAATCTGGCGGCGGAAGAGACCACACAGGGCGATAGCTATAAGTCAGGCAAGAAAACCGTCATCAACGAATCGGTACGCCAGCAGGGAACCGAGATCGCCAGCGGGGCGAATACCCAGATCCTCGCCGGGCGCGATGTCACTACCGAAGCCGCGCAGGTGACGGCGAAGGGCGATATCGGCGTGGCGGCAGGCCGCGACGTCAATCTTAATACCGCTACCGAAAGCGATTATCACTACAAAGAGCAGACCAAAACCAAAAAAGGGTTCCTGAGCAAGAAAACCACCCACACCATCGAGGAGGACAGCGCGACGCGTGAATCCGGCTCATTGCTGAGCGGCGATAACGTGCAGGTCGTTGCGGGCAATAACCTGCTGGTGAACGGCTCCGCCGTGGCGGGCGATGGCGACGTGCAGCTTAAGGCGGGCAACAACGTCGATATTGTGGCAGCGACGAACAGCGATACCTCCTGGCGCTTTAAGGAAGAGAAAAAATCCGGCCTGATGGGCTCGGGCGGGATTGGTTTCACCATCGGCAGCAGCAAAAGTACCCAGGATCTCCGTGAGAAGGGTACCACCCAGAGCCAGAGCTTCAGTACGGTGGGCTCGACGGGGGGGAGCGTTGATATTGCCGCCGGTAATCAGCTGCATGTCGGCGGTGCTGACCTGGTGGCTGGCAAAAATATGGCGCTCGCCGGCGACAGCGTGGTAATCGAGCCGGGTCATGACAAACGCGCCCGCGATGAGAAGTTTGAACAAAAATCCAGTGGCATTACGGTGGCTCTGTCTGGCGTAGTGGGTAGCGCAATCAACAGCGCTGTAACCACTGCACAGGAGGCGTCTAAAGAAAGTGATGGACGTCTGGCTGCCCTGCAGGCAACGAAAGCGACACTCTCGGGCGTACAGGCGGCGCAGGGAGCGGTTGTTGCTCAGCAGACTGGCGATCCAGCGAACGGATTTGGTGTCAGCCTCTCTCTGACTAGCCAGAAATCGAAATCTCAGCAGCATGCCGATAGCGACACGGTAGCGGGCAGCACGATCAATGCCGGAAACGATCTTTCCATTACCGCCACGGGCAAAGGTAAGAGTGCGAATAGCGGCGATATCCTGATCGGCGGTAGTCAGCTGAAAGCGGGCGGTGACGCCACGCTGAATGCTGAAAACGACATCCTGCTGACGGGAGCGGCCAACACGCAGAAAACCACCGGCAAAAACAGCAGCAGCGGTGGTGGTGTGGGCGTAAGTATTGGGGGCGGCAGCGGCGGGATGGGGATCAGTGTTTTCGCCAATGTGAATGCGTCTAAAGGTAATGAAAAAGGTAACGGCACCGCCTGGACCGAAACCACGCTGGACAGCGGCGGTACGGTCTCCATGACCAGCGGTAGAGATGGCATTCTGAACGGGGCGCAGGTCAACGGTGAGAAGATTGTCGCTGATATTGGCCGCGATCTTTTGATGAGTAGTCAGCAGGACAATAATGATTACAAATCTAAGCAGACCAGCGTAGCGGCGGGCGGCAGCTTCACGTTCGGAAGTATGACTGGCTCCGGCTACATCAGTGCCAGTCAGGATAAGATGAAGAGCACGTACGACTCCGTTCAAGAGCAGACGGGGTTGTTTGCCGGTAATGGTGGATTTGACGTCACGGTTGGCCGTCACACACAGCTGGATGGCGCGGTTATTGCCTCCACGGCGACGGCTGACAAAAATTCGTTAGACACGGGAACGCTGGGCTTTAGCGACCTTCACAACGAGGCGGATTATAAGGTCAGCCATACGGGTGTGAGCCTGAGTGGGAGCGGTAGTTTTGGCGATACCTTTAAAGGCAAAATGCCGGGCGGCATGATTTCAGGCGCAAGCCACAGCGGCCATGCGGAAGGCACCAGCCAGGCGGCGGTGGCAGACGGCACCATTATCGTTCGCGATCGGGATAATCAGAAGCAGGATGTGGCAAACCTGAGCCGGGATACCGAACATGCCAACGACAGCATCAGCCCAATCTTCGACAAGGAGAAAGAGCAAAATCGCCTGAAAGCGGTCGGGCTTATCAGTGATATCGGCAGCCAGGCGGCGGATATCGCGCGGACGCAGGGTGAGATAGCGGCACGGAACGCCATGACCGATCCGGAGGCGCTGAAGGCGGCCAAAGAGAAGCTGAAATCGGAAGGTAATGCTAACCCAAGTGATAAGCAAATCGTGAATCAGGCTGGCCAGACGGCAATGGCGAAGTACGGTACAGGCAGCGATATTCAGCGCGGTATTCAGGCGGCAACGGCGGCACTTCAGGGACTGGCGGGAGGTAATATTGCGGGTGCGTTGGCAGGCGCGTCGGCGCCTGAGCTGGCGCATCTGCTTAAATCAACCGAAGGCGATCCTACCGTTAATACCGTTGCGCACGCTATTCTGGGCGGCGCGGTGGCGGCTCTTCAGGGCAACAGCGCCGCTGCGGGAGCTGCAGGGGCGGCAACGGGCGAGCTAGCTGCGCATGCTATAGCCAGCCTGCTCTATCCGGATGTTAAAGACTTGTCGAAACTGAGCGAAGATCAAAAGCAGACGGTCATTACTTTGGCATCAATATCGGCGGGGATGGCTGGAGGAATTGCGGGGAATAAGACGGTCTCGGCAGCAACGGGTGCGCAAAGCGGGAAGAATGCGGCTGAGAATAATGCCAATTCTTTCCCTCTACCTGATGGTCTGGCCAAATATATGACTTCTGCAGGCTCATTGAACAATTATGCGGAAGACAAAGGTGCATCTGCGGATGAAAAGCAGGCCATGTTGAATAAGCTGGCAAAAGGAGACTTGCCTGAAAATCAGCAACCCGCTACAGGGCTAGTTAAAGCATGGGGTGCGGGAATGTCAAGTGTAGTTGCTCCCGCACTATTACCTGGAGCGGCAACGGCAGGATCCGTCGTGGCTTCTGGAATGATTGGTGGCACAGCAAATGTGTGGTCTCAATTAAACAGTAATGATCCCTTCAGCGTAACCGACGCACTTGTAGCAACAGGGGTTAGTGGATTAACGCAAGGGCGTGGATTCTGGTTTACCGAAGGCGCAAGCATGGCTGGTGCTTATGCGGGGGCTGTGTTGCAAGGGAAAGATCCACTTGCTCCCACCATTGGTGCAGGAATAGGAACAGCGGGAGGGGTATTAACAGGCAAGGGTTATGAGAAAGTACAAGAAATGCTCCCGCAATATGTGATTCCGAAATTTACAGGAACGGTTCTGGAGTCATTGAGTTCTGAATATTTCGGAAGCAAAGGACAGGCTGCCACTGAGGCTATACAAAACAAATTAAGCGAGAAAAAATAATGTTTACTACGAGGATAAAATTATTCCTATTGCTGGTAGCTGTTTGGATCGCTGGCATTTTTGCCACGCTTTTGTGCGGCCGTTTGCTGATAGCCTTTGTTACCTATTTTTTCATCGGGCAATTTGATTTTCCAATGAGTGATCTTGTTGAAGCCGTTAACCTTTCCATTAGTGGTGGGGTAATCATTGGAGGAATACAATGCTTTATGTCGAAAGAAAAGAATCCACCCCGGTGAGTAAGAGATGAGGATATAGAGCTACCCCAGCCTCTCCACCCGTGTCTCTCCCTCCACCATCGACAGCTGATACAGCGAAAACGATCGCTGCTTCTCAATCAACTGTGCCAGCTCCGGCGAGTGGCTGGTGAGCCAGATCTGCGAGTAGCGGCTGGCCTCGGCGATTAAGCTCGCCAGGGCAGGCAGCATCTGCGGGTGCAGGCTGTTTTCCGGTTCGTTCAACGCGATAAACGCCGGTGGGCGCGGGCTTAACAGCGCTACCGCCAGGCACAGAAAGCGCAGGGTACCGTCGGAAAACTCCGCTGGTTCCAGCGGTCTGCTCAGCCCCTCGCG
Source organism: Enterobacter sp. BNK-22 (assembly GCF_048684805.1). NCBI lineage: Bacteria > Pseudomonadati > Pseudomonadota > Gammaproteobacteria > Enterobacterales > Enterobacteriaceae > Enterobacter > Enterobacter sp. BNK-22. Next base: position 3,471,142 of record NZ_JBLQTT010000001.1, on the reverse strand, counting down.
CTGCATCATCATGCGAAAACGTCCGCCGGTGTTGTCGCTGTAAAACATGCAGCCGGGGAAGGCCTGGTCAAGGATGCGCATCAGCAACAGCTCGTCGCCAATCTCGACGATGGTCTGAAACGCGGCCGCCAGGTTAGCGCCGTCGCTGGCCAGCACCGGGGAGCGGAAACCGACCTGCGGGGCCCGCATCGCCGAGCCGATTGATACAGAAAACTCATGATAAAATCGCCAGTTACGCAGGGACTCGCGCATCTGCGACACTTCCGGGTAAAGATGCGGTTCGCCGAGCTGTCCGAATACCGATTCGTTCTCGTACAGCGTGCCGCTGTGGGTCACCTTCTCGTGATGCACGTTGTTCAGAAACACCGCCTGGTTCTTACGCTTCATCAGCTGTGACGAAGGTCGACGGTGCTGGCCGCTCAGCCAGATGGACTCCTCTTTGATCACCGGGTCGAGCTGAAACTGCGAGGGATAGGGCAGCTTCTCCACAAACCCGACCTGCAGCTCGTATTCGTAGCTCTCTGTTTCCACCGCGAGGTTCATCCGCCGTAGCTGGTCGCTACGGGTTTTGCCTGCCCAGAACACCTTTAGAATGCCGCCCTCGTTTGCCAGCGCCTGGGAAAACTGCCCCTGCGCGGCGCTGTGCATCAGGTGTATCGCCTTGTAGATATTTGATTTTCCAGTGCCGTTCGGCCCGAAGACGATATTGAGCTGCTCCAGCTCCAGCGACATCTCGCGGATGGAGCGGTAGTTTTGAATGTGCAGGGTGTGGATCACAGGCAGGCCCCTTTCGCAGAATAAGCCTGTATATAATCACAGTCTTTGAGATGAAATGCAAAAAAGAGACGACAGTGAGGATGTCGTCTAAACGGGGTACTGCTTTGGGCCTCTACGGGTCAATGGGGCCTTCGCATTTTTTTCATCACTTGACTGCCAGACGCAGACCCAAATCATCAGGATAGGGATCAAAGTAGTTTTGCGTCATCAGATACCGGTCGGGGTATTCGGCCAGGTAGTGCTTCAGCAGCGTGATCGGGGCGAGGATAGGCAACTGTCCGTTGCGATAATGCAGGATCACGTCGCGCAGCTCGCCGCGCTGGCGGGTGTTCAACTGGTTACGAAAATAGCCCTGAATATGCATCAGCACGTTGGTGTGATTCTTACGCGAAGCGGGTTTTTTCAGGATGGTCATCAGCTTTTCCCGGTACGCCACGAAGAAAGCGTCCAGATCTTCCCACTCGTGCAGCGAGGCAACGAACGGGCCGATTTCACGGTAACCCGCCTGATGGTGCGCCAGCAGCTGGAGTTTGTAACGGCTGTGGAAGTCCAGCAGCGCGCGGCGCGTGAGGCCATTTTTACGCAGCGTGTTCAGTTCGTGCAGGGCAAAAACACGTTCGACAAAGTTTTCCCGCAGCACCGGATCGTGCAAGCGTCCATCCTCTTCCACGGGCAGCCACGGCCAGGTTTCAAGGAGGGCGGCGGTGAACAGCCCGACCCCCTCCTTGCGGCCCCGGTTGCCGTTTTCATCATACAGACGCACGCGTTCCATGCCGCAGCTTGGGGATTTAGCGCAGACGATAAAACCAGCGAGATCGCCGATTTTCGGCAAAAAATCTGCCGTAAAGTCCGCCATTTTCTGCGTAACGTCTTCGTGAGGCGCATGGCTAAAACGCATCTGCGTTTCACCGTGTTCCGTCACGATCAGACGCAGCGCCGGGCGAGGGGTCGGCAGGCCGATGGCCATTTCCGGACAGACGGGCCTGAAATTCACCCACTGGGCCAGTTCATCCATGACGAAGCCCATACGCTTGTGTCCGCCGTCAAAGCGAACGGCGGATCCGGTCAAACATCCGCTAATACCCAGCACTGGTTTCGTCGTCATGGTGTCGTCCTCCCGTTCATATAATTAAAACTTACACAACATGACTAATTTGTCCAAGTATTCGCGGAACTATTTTTTTTATTCCTTTAGAATCAATGCATCTTAGCTGCCCTTATAGGTCGAGTAACCGTACTGACTCAGCAGAAGCGGGATGTGCAGTTTCTCGTTGGTGCGTGTCACGGTAAACAGCACCGGGATCTCCGGGAAGAAGGAGTCGAGCTTTTTGCCGTGGAAGTACTCTGCGGTTTTGAAGGTCACTTTATACACGCCAGGCTGCATGTCCTGGTCCTGCGGATAGAGCGATTTGATGCGTCCATCCTGGTCAGTTTTACCGCTGGCGATCGGGGTCCATTTGTCCTGCTGCTGCTTTTCCAGCGTGACGGTGACGCCCGGTGGAGGCGTGCCGGTTTGCTGGTCGAGGATGTGTACGCTCAGGGTGCCAGCAGGAGCGGCGCTAAAGGCGGCAGGGGTAAAGGCCATCGCGGCCAGCATCAGCAGAGGGGTAGTTTTTTTCATGGTGTTTTCCTGTGGAGTTATTCGTGACAGGAAAACGTTAGCATCTGCGGCGCGGGAAAATATTCAACTTTTCGTGAAGATTCCCGCAGGAGAAAATGATCAGAGGATAATCACTTCAAGCGATACCTGCTGCTGCCACTGCTCCACCTGCTTTTTCCGCGCCGCGGTGAGCTTGCCGCTGGTGACCAGAAGCCATTTGCGCTCCGGGAAAATTTCCGGGGCCAGCGCGGCCGGAGGCGAGGGCAGAATGTCGATTCGGTGTCCCTGTCCTGTGCGCGTTAAGGCTTCGAGCCAGATCTCGCAGGCGTCGTTCAGGTGCCAGCCGCTGAGCAGAATATTATCGCCCGGCGCTTTTTTATCACCCTCGAGACAAAACGAGGTGTAGGCGATGATGATGCCGTCGAGGATTGCGCGCAGGGTCATGGCGGCGGCCACGTTGGCCGAAACCTGACTGCGCAGCGGGCGCAGCACGTTCGCGACCAGCTCGGGTCTTGGGTACTCGCGTCCTGCGTCGTAAATCATCTGGCGCAGGGACTCGACTTTGCCGTCCTGCAGGCGTTGCAGCATGTTCTGCTGCAGGGTTTGCCAGTTGTTGGTCCGGCCCGGCATCGGGCGTTCCAGCAGCGGTTTGACCTGGCCGATCGGGACGCCTTTTTTTACCCAGTCGAGGATTTTGAGCGCCTGCTGGACGTCCTCATCGCTGTACTGGCGATGGCCGCCTTCCGTGCGCTGTGGCTTGAGTAAACCATAGCGACGCTGCCACGCCCGCAGGGTGGTGGCGGTGATGCCGCTGAGTCTGGCGAATTCGCCGATGGAGTAAGCCATGTCCGTGTCCAGAGTGGAGGAATACTCTCAATATACTACGAATTTTCCCGAACGGGATGAAGCGCCGAAACGGTGCACTACACTTAACATCCAACCGTGCAAATGAAAGGAATTCTCATGAAGCTATGGCCTGTTGTGACCGGTGTTGCGATTGCTTTGACGCTGGTCGCCTGTAAATCCCCCACGCCGCCGAAAGGCGTGCAGCCTATTACCCACTTTGACGCCAGCCGCTATCTCGGCAAATGGTACGAAGTCGCCCGTCTGGAAAACCGCTTCGAACGCGGGCTGGAGCAGGTGACGGCGACCTACGGCAAGCGCAGCGACGGCGGTATCAGCGTGCTTAACCGGGGCTACGATCCGGTGAAGAATAAGTGGAACGAGAGCGAGGGGAAAGCGTACTTTACCGGCGAACCGACCACGGCCGCGCTGAAGGTCTCCTTCTTCGGCCCGTTCTACGGCGGCTATAACGTGATCAGACTGGACGATAAGTACCAGTATGCGCTGGTCAGCGGCCCGAACCGCGATTACCTGTGGATCCTGTCGCGCACGCCGACCATCCCGGATGCGGTGAAGCAGGACTACCTGAATACTGCGCGCAGCCTGGGCTTCCGGGTTGATCAGCTGGTGTGGGTGAAGCAATAAAAATCGTGCTTTCTTCCTGGGGCATTACTGGCTCGCCTGGATAGACTTCCGTTAAAAGCCTAACGGGGAGAAGACGACATGAACTGGCAGCCTTTTCGCGGCGATGCGCCGGAAAATATGACGATTTTCAGCGCGTCATTTCCCGACGTCAGCGACCAGTGGCCGATGAAAGACGATGCTGCCCGGGAGATCGCCTCCCTTGACCGCGCCCTGAAAGCCGAGCCAGCGCTCCGTCCGCCGCGGGTGGAATACGACGAGGGCGGGCAGGCCGTGCTTGTCCCCCAGAACCGCTATTCCGAACAGGCCTTCCGTAACCGCCCGGCCCTCACCGCGTGGCGCACCCGGCTGGTCCCCTCCGCGCTGGCGCTGTTTGTGGTGCAAAACCCGCTGGAAGACCGCCTGCCCGATGGAACAAAAATGGACAGCGACAGCCGCCAGTGGTTTATCCACGCAAATGATGCCATCGGCGTGCGTTCCCGCGCCCGGGTGCTGGCCGCGCTGGTGGATAAGTACATTCACAATGAGAGCGAGAACAACTGGGTCAGCCTCGCGAGCGGCGCCGCCATTCCGGTGCTGGAGGCGCTACGTGAAGCAAAGCTTGATGGCCAGCAGGTCTATCTCACGCTGGTGGACAAAGACCCCGTAGCGCTGAGCTGGGCGGAAACCATGGCGGCGCAGGAAGGTATTGTGGTGGGCGAACAGCTGACGCTGCTCAGGCGCAACCTGCTCCATACGCTGGTGCGTAACGAGGACCTGCTGCTGGAGCTGGGCGAGCATCAGGCCGAACTGGTCGACGCGCTGGGGATTTTCGAATACTTCAACGATACCGATGCGGTGATTTTCCTCCAGCGCGCGCTGCGGCTGGTCAAACCCGGCGGGGCGGTGATTGTGTCGAACATGCTGACCAGCAGCCCACACATTGACTTTGTGCTGCGCGGTATCGGCTGGGAGGATATTCACCCGAGGACGCTGCAGCAGCTGCAGGACATCCACCTCGCGGCGGGCGTGGCGGTGGAAAACGTCACCGTGATCGTGCCGAAGGACGGGGTGTATGCGGTGATGGAGATCAGGGTAGGGGATGAAAAACCGCACGGTCAGTTCCCTCTCTCTGAGGGAGAGGGCTAGGGTGAGGGGGAACAGAGCGCAAGGAGTGACTTGAATTAACGTCCTAAACCGCACATGATCCCCCCATGAAAATAGAAACCGCACTCCCCACACACTTCGAACGTCTGGTTGCGATCTGGGAATCCTCCGTCCGCGCTACCCATCACTTTTTACAGGAAAGCGATATCGCGGCGCTGCGCCCGTTATTGCTTAACGCGTATTTGCCTAACCTCACCGTCGTGATGGCCCAGGATGACGCAGGCGTTATTCACGGCTTTTTAGGCGTGGATGAAAACCGCATTGAAATGCTGTTTGTTGACGATGCGAGCCGGGGGAAAGGCGTTGGGAAATTGCTGCTGCAACACGCCATCGCAGCGTTCGGCGCGAACGAAGTGGATGTGAATGAGCAGAACCCGCAGGGCGTCGCGTTTTATCGCCATATGGGGTTTGAGCAGGTCGGACGCTCGGAACTGGACGGGCAGGGGAATCCGTTTCCGTTGCTGCATATGCGGTTGGCTAAGTGAATATTCACTTAACGCAGGAATCACACTTGTTAGATATGAAATGCAACGCGTTTTCCTGTGGGAAGTTCAACGTCGATACAGAGTTTCCCACCCATTGCCTCGATGTAACGCTTAAGCGTGGCAATTTTTAGTTCATTTCCACGTTGCTCAATCTGAGTTACTGCGGGCTGGCTCACCCCCATCAGGTCGGCAACTTTTTTTTGCGAAAGCCTGAGCTCTTCACGTAAAAGTTGCAGACCCGTTTCGAGGATCATTTCCTCTGCCATCTCTTTAATACGTTGTTGGCTTTCCGGTGAACGTGACGCAATCACTTCATTTAAGGTTTTCACTTGGCTGCCTCTTGGCTTGTCAGATGAAGGGAAAATTCGGCATCTGCGATGCGAATCATTTTTTCATAAAAGGTTTTGTCGTTACTCTTATCGCCCGCGCAAAGCACAATGGCCTGACGTACAGGATCAAATGCGAAGAAAGCACGAACAGGACGACCAGCATATTGAATACGTAATTCTTTCATATGCTTATACCGTGAGCCTTTAACCGTATCTGCATAGGGACGAGGAAGACGTGGCCCATAGTGTTGCAGATTTAGCAGGTCTGCCAGTACCTTATCCTGTAATCCTTCTTCTTGTTCAAACAACCACTGCTCGAATACCTTTCCGAACCGAACCGTCCACATGCTTTCGTCCATGATAAGCTGTAGCTTATAAAAAGAATATAAGCTGTAGTTAATAAATACAATGGCAGTCATCGACAGCCAGGCTGTTAGTGGCAGGAGTATGACAAAGAGGGGATTTCAAACGGATCGTGCAATTAAGAAATTGCGAGGCGCTTTCCAGCGTTTTTTCATTCATGCTGGAGAGTGAGGCTGGCGTTCGTTCTGGTATTACTGGGGCGTTTGAGGGTTCCTGGTGGAACTGGGCGCCTCGGGAGAGCGGTACCCGTTATGGTTAACTATCTTTCTGAAAACCTGATGTTTCCCTTCAGGCGAACTATCCGGGATTTCCGGATAGTGAATGTTAATCATTTTCTCCTGCCGGATAATGGATGACATCATTATCAGTAATGCCGCCTCCAAATTCTCAACGTTAAGCTCGGTGGTTAGTACTCACGTTTGCGAGCCGCTTTCCAGGACGTGGAGTTTGAATCGCCGCAAGCGCGTCCTCTATCTCAATGAGCTTTGCCTTCGTCCGTTTATAATCGTCCTGCAACCGCTGCTCTTGCTCGTTATACGCCACCAGAACGATGCACCCTTTGATGACCTTTACCGTGACCTGCTGTCCGGTATCAAAACCCACTGCGCGCAGCCACTTGCCGGAAAGGATGATTTTCGGCGTGGATTTGTCGAAAACGTTCGGGCGGTATCCCAGAATTAACGAACGCTCGGTTCCGGATTGGTCGGGGTCTGGGGTAGAATGTGAATCAGCCATAATCAACTTCTTGATAGTTGGTGAGGTTTGACGCTCCGGTTGTGTTCCCGCACATCGAGGCGTTGCTAATACAGGAGGTTTAGGTGACCTTATGTCAATTATATCGCGCGAAAAAAAACAAAAGGCGACGGGCAGTCTCCGCAGTTTAAGATGCGCATTGATCCGGCATTGAAGGAGCAGTTGGATGCTGTGGCGGCTGAGGAAGAGATGAGTCTCGCCAATTGATTGAAGGAAATGGCGAGGGAGGCTTTGCGATTAAGGAAAATTGAACCTAAGGGTTCATATTGAGAGTATGGGATTCAGCTATGCCTAAAGAAATGGATCGATATGGTGCCGTTAAAGTAGTCTCTGGGAAATTTAAAGGGCGTATTGGTTATTACGATGATGATGATTTGATTTTTCCAGATGATTTTGAATGGGATGAAAATGATAGTCTGGAAAACAACGAGAATATTACTCCAGTTGCTATTGTCTGTTTTGGTAATTTTTTGTTAGCTACAGAGCACTACGCTATCCCTTATGATGATTTAGACTACCCTTCAATGCATGATCTAATGAAAAGGAAAAATGAACTTACAGAGTTATGCTCACCTTTTAATGTTAAAAACAGAATTCCATATAAAAAATTAAGCAGTTATTTTTCAGAGTTACATTACGTTGAAACTACTTTTCTAGAAAAAATTGTGGAGCAGCGCTACATGAGTAAACCAAGTGGAGCTAAAGTCTTTATCTCTCATTCGTCATTGGATAAACCATTTGCAAAAATGTTATGTATGGATCTTGAAGCAAATGGATATATCCCATGGTTGGATGAATGGGATATTAAAGTTGGTGAAAGTATACCTGAACGAGTTTCTAACGGATTAGAGGAAGCTGATTTTGTAATTGTTATCCTTTCTGAAAATGCTATTTCTTCAAAATGGGTTGAGAGAGAATGGCAAAGTAAGTATTGGAGTGAGATTGAGCATGATCGTATTCATGTACTTCCCTTACTTTTGAAAGATTGCAAAATACCTGAGTTATTAAAAACAAAAAAATATGCGGATTTTAGAAAAGATTTCAATACTGGATTAAGAGACTTATTAGCAGCACTCGAAGCTTTGTATAAAAAGAAATGAATTTTTGGCGGAAGATCACAGGAGTCGAACCTGCCCAGGAACGCTGGCGTCCCCAACTGGATTTGAAGTCCAGCCACCTCACCGGAGATGACGATCTTCCGCGCCTGCATTGCTACATGGAGGCGGGGCGCATTATAGCTACTTTCAGGCATTTACCACATACCCAACACCACTTTTTTCACCTCTCTTTTGACCTGTACCCCCCTGTTTCAGTTAATTCCTAAGAAAATCCTCATGTTAGCCCTTTGTGCTCCCCAATATTTACCGCGATCACAAAAAACAAGAAACGTAATCTGCTAACCAGAAAACGCAATACCCGCTCAAGAAACAATGGTTTAAAAACACTGTAACCGGTCTCAGCGCCCCCAATAGCGTGAAGGATAAAAAAAGATGAGCGAAGTATTGTCAGTAAAAGAGAAGATTGGCTACGGCATGGGAGACGCCGCCAGCCACATCATTTTTGATAACGTCATGTTGTACATGATGTTTTTCTATACCGATATTTTCGGCATTCCCGCCGGATTTGTCGGCACCATGTTCCTGCTGGCGCGCGCGCTGGATGCGATCTCCGACCCGTGCATGGGGCTGATTGCCGACCGCACCCGCAGCCGCTGGGGCAAGTTCCGACCGTGGATTTTGTTCGGCGCGATCCCGTTCGGCATCATCTGCGTGCTGGCCTACACCACGCCGGACCTCAGCCTCAACGGTAAAATGGTTTATGCCGCCGTGACCTACACGCTGCTGACCCTGCTCTATACCGTGGTCAATATTCCTTACTGCGCGCTGGGCGGCGTGATCACCAGTGACCCGACGCAGCGTATCTCCCTTCAGTCCTGGCGCTTTGTGCTGGCGACCGCGGGCGGCATGCTTTCCACGGTGCTGATGATGCCGCTGGTGAAGCTGATTGGCGGCGACGATAAGGCGTTCGGCTTCCAGGGCGGCATCGCCGTGCTGTCGGTGGTCGCGTTCCTGATGCTGGCGTTCTGCTTCTTCACCACCAAAGAGCGCATCCAGGTGCCGCCGAGCACCACCTCCATGCGGGAAGACCTGCGCGATATCTGGCAAAACGACCAGTGGCGCATCGTGGGCGTGCTGACCATCCTCAACATCCTTGCCGTCTGCGTGCGCGGCGGCGCGATGATGTACTACTGCACCTGGATCATGGGCTCGCCGGAAGTGTTCGTCGCGTTCCTCACCACCTACTGCGTCGGCAACCTGATTGGCTCCGCGCTGGCGAAACCGCTCACCGACTGGAAGTGCAAGGTCAGCATCTTCTGGTGGACCAACGCCGCGCTGGCGGTGGTCAGCGTGGCGATGTTCTTCGTCCCGATGCATGCCACCGTGGTGATGTTCGCCTTTATCTTCGTCATTGGCGTGCTGCACCAGCTGGTGACGCCGATCCAGTGGGTCATGATGTCCGATACCGTCGACTACGGTGAATGGACCAACGGCAAGCGCCTGACCGGCATCAGCTTTGCAGGCACGCTGTTCGTGCTGAAGCTGGGGCTGGCGCTGGGCGGGGCGATGATCGGCTGGATGCTGGCAGGCGGCGGCTACGACGCGGCGGCCAAAACCCAGAACAGCGCGACCATCAGCATCATTATCGGCCTGTTTACCCTGGCCCCGGCGGTCTGCTATGTGCTGAGCGCCATCATCGCCAAACGCTACTACACGCTGAAAACCCCCTTCCTGACCAAAATCCTGGGCGAGCTGGCACAGGGCGCGCGCCGTAATCAGCAGGAATTTGAAACCCTGCCGGTCAGCAAAGAATTGCAGAACTAAGAGGACGAGAGTATGAAAATCAGTGATGGAAACTGGCTTATTCAACCGGGCCTGAATGTGACCTATCCGGTTCAGGTGTTCGACGTGGAGCAGCAGGGGAATGACCTGGTGGTGTATGTGGCGCCGCGTGACGTGCGCGAACGCACCTGGCAGCTCGACACGTTGATGTTCACGGTGCGCCTGTTTGCTCCACAGGAAGGGATTGTCGGGGTGCGCATCGAGCACTTCCAGGGCGCGCTGAACAATGGTCCACATTATCCGCTGAACGTCCTGAAAGACGTGAAGGTTGAGATCGAAAACAACGCCGAATTTGCTGAGCTGAAAAGCGGCAGCGTCAGCGTGCGCGTCACCAAAGGCGAGTTCTGGGCGCTGGACTTCCTGCGCAACGGCCAGCGTATTACCGGCAGCCAGCTGAAAAATAACGGCTACGTGCAGGACAGCAATACCCACCGCAATTACGTTTTTGAGCGTCTGGATCTGGGCGTGGGGGAAACGGTCTATGGTCTGGGCGAGCGCTTCACCGCGCTGGTGCGCAACGGCCAGACGGTCGAAACCTGGAACCGCGACGGCGGCACCAGCACCGAGCAGTCCTATAAAAATATCCCGTTCTACCTGACCAACCGCGGCTACGGCGTGCTGGTGAATCATCCTGAAAACGTCTCGTTTGAAGTGGGATCTGAGAAAGTCTCTAAGGTGCAGTTCAGCGTTGAAGGCGAATATCTCGAGTACTTCGTGATCGACGGCCCGTCGCCAAAAGAGGTGCTGAACCGCTATACCCGCTTCACCGGGCGTCCGGCGCTGCCGCCTGCCTGGTCGTTCGGCCTGTGGCTCACCACCTCGTTCACCACCAATTACGACGAAGCGACGGTGAACAGCTTTATCGACGGTATGGCCGAACGCGACCTGCCGCTGCACGTCTTCCACTTCGACTGCTTCTGGATGAAGGCCTTCCAGTGGTGTGACTTCGAGTGGGATCCGGTGACATTCCCGGACCCTGAAGGAATGATCCGCCGCCTGAAGGAGAAAGGGCTGAAGGTCTGCGTGTGGATTAACCCGTACATTGGCCAGAAGTCGCCGATCTTCCAGGAGCTGAAAGCGAAGGGCTACCTGCTCAAGCGCCCTGACGGCTCCCTGTGGCAGTGGGACAAATGGCAGCCGGGGCTGGCGATTTACGACTTCACCAACCCGGACGCGTGCCGGTGGTATGCCGACAAGCTGAAAGGCCTGGTGGATATCGGCGTCGACTGCTTCAAGACCGACTTCGGCGAGCGTATTCCGACGGACGTGCAGTGGTTCGACGGGTCCGATCCGCAGAAAATGCACAACCATTACGCCTACATCTATAACGAGCTGGTGTGGAACGTGCTGAAAGAGACGGTGGGGGAAGAAGAGGCGGTGCTGTTTGCTCGCTCGGCGTCAGTGGGTGCGCAGCAGTTCCCGGTGCACTGGGGCGGCGACTGCTACGCCAACTACGAATCAATGGCGGAAAGCCTGCGCGGCGGGCTGTCGATTGGCCTGTCCGGCTTCGGTTTCTGGAGCCACGATATCGGCGGGTTCGAAAACACCGCTCCGTCGCACGTCTATAAACGCTGGTGTGCGTTCGGGCTGTTCTCCAGCCACAGCCGCCTGCACGGCAGCAAATCCTACCGCGTGCCGTGGGCGTACGATGACGAGTCCTGCGACGTGGTGCGCCACTTCACGCAACTCAAGTGCCAGTTGATGCCGTATCTGTACCGTCAGGCGACGCTGGCGCGCGAGTTCGGCACGCCGATGCTGCGGGCGATGATGCTGGAGTTCCCGGACGATCCGGCGTGCGATTACCTCGACCGTCAGTACATGCTGGGGGATGCCCTGATGGTCGCTCCGGTGTTCTCCGAGGCGGGGGACGTGCAGTTCTACCTGCCGGAAGGCCGCTGGACGCACCTGTGGCACAACGACGAAATCCAGGGCAGCCGCTGGCATAAGCAGCAGCACGATTTCATGAGCCTGCCGGTCTACGTGCGCGACAACACGCTGCTGGCGCTGGGCAATAATAACCAGAAGCCCGACTACGCATGGCACGAGGGGACGGCCTTCCAGCTGTTTAACCTGGATGATGGCGCAACGGCAGTGAGCGAAGTGCCTTCTGCGAACGGCGCGGTGGCGTTTACGCTGAAGGCATCGCGTCAGGGCGACATCGTGACCTTTACCGGCACGGGAGACGCGCAAAACTGGTCGGTGTGTTTGCGCAACGTGCAGACGGTGAGCGGCGTGAAGGGCGGTTCGCAGGCGGGCAGCGAATGGGGCGTGGTGGTGAAAGCCGAAGGGAATGAGGTGGTGGTTCAGCTCTGAGGTGGAAAATGCCCGGTGGCGCTTCGCTTACCGGGCCTACGGTAATTATGCGCTCTGATGCCCTCACCCTGACCCTCTCCCACAGGGAGAGGGAACCAAAACCTCGTAGGCCGGGTAAGGCGAAACCGCCACCCGGCTTTTTACTGTGCCGGCGCCACCGCCGACACCACGCCGCCCGTCATCGTCTGCTCTACCTGCTGCTTATCCATATTCACCGCGCTCAGCTTCCCATTCACCGTTGGCTTCAGCGGCGCACTGGCCTGCACGCTGCCGCTGGCGGTGAGCTGAATATTGCCGTCGCCTGCAATCGGCAGCGCAGGCCAGCCCCACTGTTGCAGCACATTGAGCGGTACGCCGCGCCCGTTCAGGCTCACTGCGGTCTGCCGCTGCGGGAGTTGTGAAACGGTCGCCGTCGCTTCCAGAATGCCTTTTTCGGTAAACGCGCTGAGGTCGGTAATATTCACCGTGGCGGCATTGGCATTCAGCGCCAGCGACGGACGACGTACGTCGACGCGGTTAAAGGTCGCCGCCGCGCCGTTCAGGGTCGCGCTGCCGCCCCAGACGCCCCACTGACGATCTTTCACAAGCTGCAGGTTTGCGCCATAGCCATCCAGAGAAGTGATCTGCCACGGGAAGGCAGGATCGATGTCGATCACCAGGTTGCGGCTCAGGCCGAATTTTTGCAGCGTGACGCTGTTCAGCCATTCCGGTAGAGGCGCCATCCACAGCGTTTTCCAGTTCTGCGGCAGGGTGTACTCCAGCCCGGCGATGGCGACATCGTCCAGCACCAGCGCTTTGCCGTCGCGTAGCCAGTTACCGGACGTGCGCACCATGCCGCCTTCCCAGCGGGAGGTGAACTGACGCAGCGCCATACCCTGCGGGGAAAACTCCGCATTCAGGATCGGGTCAAACAGATGCAGCGAGCCGTAGATAAACTCGCTGGCGTTCATCGACAGACGGCCCTCCTGGCTCTGCCAGTCGCCTTTGCTTAGCGTCAGGTTGCGCAGGCTTAAATCGAGATCGGTCACCGCCCAGTCCGGGCCCTGAAGCCGGGCGTCGGTCACGTCCAGACGACCAATCTGCAGAGAGGGGATAGTGGCCAGCGGCGCGAAGAACGCGGTCAGCGTTTTATCGCTCTGCAGGCGGATTTCGTTCAGGCGCATGGTGTCGATAATCCAGCTCCCGTCGGCGTTGCGCAGGGCGGAGCCGGTGAGTGAGCCGCGGGCCATATCGGCACCAATCGTGTTCAGCACCACCTCCTTGCCGTTAAGCTGGCCCTCGATCAGCACGTTGGTGGCCGGTACGCCGTTCAGAGTCAGCGAGCCTGCGCTCATCTGGATCTGCGCGTGATTACCCAGCACGTTGCCCGCTTCCGGCTGCCATGGGCTGACGCCGCCCGTCACCTTCTGCGCGCTCAGATCCCATTCGGTATTCGGGCTGTTGAACGCCATGTTGTTCAACTGCAGACGATCGGCCTGGAAAGGCAGCGGCGCGGTCTGCGGGGAGAGATTAAGCGTGCCGTCGAACAGGGTGATGGTGTCCACGTGCAGCGGATCGGTTATCTGGCGGCTACTCAGGCCGATATCCACTTTTTTGGCTACCAGGGTGGCGGGTTTTCCGTCCCGACCGAAGGTAACGTTTTCCAGAATGAGGTGGGAAGGCGACGAAAAGCGGTGATTCATCTTGTCGAAACTGAGTTCGTAGTCGGTATTCACCGTTACCCAGCTGCTGACCTGAGCCGCACCCCAGCGGGTCTGGAGCAGAATATAGAGCGCCAGCATCACAATGAGCAGGGCTACCAGAAGATAGACGAGTAGCTTTCCAATAAATTTCATGGTCTTCCATCCCGCAAAACGCACATAAGGGAGTTATGCACGATTTATGCGCAATCCTCAAGGCGGGAATGGTGTAATTAGATGTCACGGCAGGCATTGACTGCCTGCCGTGAGAGAAATCAGTTTTTCTCAGGCGGGAAAACGAGGTTCAGCACGATAGCGGTGATACCGCCTGCGGCAATGCCGGAAGAGAGCAGGTTTTTCACCCAGTCCGGGGCAAACTGCAGGATCAGCGGCTGCTGAGAAACGCCCAGACCGACGGCCAGCGACAGCGCGATAATCATGATCGCGCGGCGGTTCAGCGGCTCGCGGGAGACGATACGCACGCCGGAGGCTGCGATCGTCCCGAACATCACCAGCGTTGCGCCGCCCAGCACCGGCTCCGGAATGTGCTGTACAAAGCCGCTCACCGCCGGGAACAGGCCGAGGACGATCAGCATCAGCGCCACCACGAAGCCAACGTAGCGGCTGGCCACGCCGGTCAGCTGGATCACGCCATTGTTCTGACCGAAGCAGGAGTTCGGGAAGGTGTTGAAGACCGCAGAGACAAACGAGTTGAGGCCGTTCGCCAGCACGCCGCCTTTCAGGCGCTTCATGTACAGCGGGCCGGAAACGGGCTGCTCGGAGACGTCGGAGGTGGCGGTGATGTCGCCGATGGTCTCCAGAGAGGTGATCATAAAGACCAGCATCAGCGGCAGGAGCAGGCCCCAGTCAATGCCCAGACCGTAGTACAGCGGCGTGGGGACGGTGATCAGCGCGCTGTTGGTCGGCGCGGTGTTCTCCGGCAGCATGCCCAGCGCCCAGGCCAGCAGGTAACCCGCCGCCATGGCGATCACCAGCGAGGCGACGCGCAGGTAAGGGTTACGCTGACGGTTAAGCAGAATAATGATGGCCAGCACGACGCCTGCCAGCAGCAGGTTTTTCGGCGCGCCGAAGGTGTGGTCGCTCATCGCGGCATAGCCGCCACCGATGGAGGTAAGGCCCACCTGAATCAGCGACAGGCCGATAATCATCACGACGACGCCGGAAACCAGCGGGGTGATAACGCGACGAGCCAGATGCAGAACGCGGGAGATCACCATCTCTGTACAGCTGGCCAGCATCAGGGTGCCGAACAGCGCCGCCATCATGGTCGGGACATCCGCGCCGCCGGTTTTCAGGGCCGTACCGCCCATGATCAGGGGCGCCACGAAGTTAAAGCTGGTGCCCTGAATCGACAATAATCCCGACCCCACCGGACCCCACGCTTTAATTTGAATAATCGAGGCCACGCCGGAGGCGAAAAGAGACATGCTGATAATGTGCTGCGTGTCCTGCGCCGGTAAGCCGAGCGCCTGGCAAATCAGCAGCGCCGGGGTGATCACCGCAACAAACATCGCCAGAAGATGCTGGCAGGCGGCGAAAAGCGTCTGCGGCAGCGGCGGGCGATCTTCAAGGCGGTAAATCAGTTCGCTATTTTGCTTCTGCGCAATCGGTTGCGCATCAGGCGACTCTATGGTGTTAACGGACATCGGCGGCAATCCCACGGTGGAAAAGCGGGCATTTTATCTGACCACCTGGTAAAAGCAAACGATTGCCAGCAAAAAAAGGCAAGAAAATCTGCCGCTGTGAGCAGGTTTTCTACAACGCATCGGGAAAAAAAATTACACTTTTTGCGCCGGGGCTCATGAAGAGCGCAAACCGGCCCAGGATAACGCCGCGTGTGTAGGGAACACGCGCAAAAAAGGAGCCTTCTATGATTCATCTCGATACGTTGTCGACCCTTGTTGCCGCAACGCTGGTCTTACTGCTTGGTCGTAAGCTGGTACATAGCGTTTCCCTTCTGAAGAAATACACCATTCCTGAACCTGTCGCCGGTGGTCTGCTGGTGGCGCTGGCCCTGCTGGTGCTGAAAAAAAGCATGGGCTGGGAAATCGATTTTGATATGTCCCTGAAAGACCCGCTGATGCTGGCCTTCTTTGCCACCATCGGCCTGAACGCCAACCTGGCGAGCCTGCGGGCGGGCGGTAAGGTGCTCGGTGTATTTTTGATTGTGGTGGTGGGGCTGCTGCTGATGCAAAACGCCATTGGTATCGGGATGGCGTCGCTGCTGGGACTGGATCCGCTGATGGGGCTGCTGGCAGGGTCGATCACTCTGTCAGGCGGTCACGGTACCGGGGCCGCGTGGAGCAAGTTATTTATTGAGCGCTACGGGTTTGAAAACGCGACGGAAGTGGCGATGGCCTGCGCGACCTTTGGTCTGGTGCTGGGTGGCCTGATTGGCGGCCCGGTGGCTCGCTATCTGGTGAAGCACTCCACCACGCCGGACGGCAGGCCGGACGATGAGCTGGTGCCGACAGCATTCGAAAAGCCGGACGTCGGGCGCAGTATTACCTCGCTGGTGCTGATTGAAACCATCGCGATGATCGCCATCTGCCTGACCGTGGGCAAAGTGGTTGCGCAATGGCTGGCGGGCTCAGCGTTTGAGCTGCCGACCTTTGTCTGCGTGCTGTTTATCGGGGTGATCCTGAGCAACGGTCTGGCGCTAATGGGCTTCTACCGCGTGTTTGAACGGGCGGTGTCAGTGCTCGGCAACGTCTGCCTGTCGCTGTTCCTGGCGATGGCGCTAATGAGCCTCAAGCTGTGGGAGCTGGCCTCGCTGGCGCTGCCAATGGTGGCGATTCTGGCGGTGCAGACCCTGTTTATGGCGCTGTACGCCATGTTTGTCACCTGGCGGATGATGGGCAAAAACTATGATGCGGCGGTGCTGGCGGCGGGTCACTGCGGGTTTGGTCTGGGGGCCACCCCAACGGCTATCGCCAACATGCAGGCGATCACCGAACGCTTCGGGCCTTCGCACATGGCGTTTCTGGTGGTCCCGATGGTCGGAGCGTTCTTTATTGATATCGTCAACGCGCTGGTGATTAAGCTGTACCTGATGCTGCCGATGTTTGCCTGAATCAGGCGTTGGAATAGCGTTCGGTTTCCGGCATCCAGCGCTCAATTAACGCTGCCGCCTGTTCGGGGTAGCGTTCATGAATGTGGCGGGCGAGGCGCTGAACCTCGGGGATCATGGCCTGATCGCGCAGCAAATCCGCGACTTTGAATTCCGCGTTCCCCGTCTGACGCGTGCCCAGCAGTTCACCGGGGCCGCGGATCTCAAGGTCTTTTTGCGCAATCACAAAACCGTCGTTACTGTCGCGCAGTACCTGCAAACGCATCTGAGCGGTTTTCGAGAGCGGGGCTTTGTAGAGCAGGACGCAGTGGGACGCTACCGCGCCACGGCCAACGCGTCCGCGCAGCTGGTGGAGCTGGGCCAGGCCCAGGCGTTCCGGGTTTTCGATAATCATCAGGCTAGAATTCGGGACGTCCACGCCCACTTCAATGACCGTCGTGGCGACCAGCAAATGCAGCTCGCCCTGCTTAAACGACTGCATCACCGCCTGCTTTTCGGCAGGCTTCATGCGTCCGTGAACCAGGCCCACGTTCAGCTCCGGCAGCGCCAGCTTAAGCTCTTCCCACGTGGCTTCGGCAGCCTGCGCTTCCAGCAGTTCCGACTCTTCAATCAGCGTACAAACCCAGTAGGCCTGACGCCCTTCGTGGGTGCAGGCGTTGCGCACGCGATCGATGATATCACTGCGACGCGTGTCAGGAATGGCAACCGTTGTGACTGGCGTACGACCCGGGGGAAGTTCGTCGATGGTGGAGGTATCCAGATCGGCGTAAGCCGTCATCGCCAGGGTGCGCGGGATCGGCGTGGCGGTCATGATCAGCTGATGCGGGTGGAAGCCCTGCTGCAGTCCCTTTTCCCACAGCGCCAGACGTTGATGCACGCCGAAGCGGTGCTGTTCATCGATAATCACCAGCGCAAGGCCGTTGAACTGCACCTGCTCCTGGAAGATAGCGTGCGTGCCGACAATCATCTGGACCTGCCCGCTGGCGATGGCCTCCTGTTGCGCAAGGCGCGCTTTGCCTTTTTGCTTTCCGGCAAGCCAGCCGACTTCAATCCCGAGCGGCGCAAACCAGGCGCGGAAATTGTTGGCGTGCTGTTCCGCCAGCAGTTCGGTCGGTGCCATCAGCGCGACCTGTTTGCCGTGGGCAATCGCACGCAGGGCGGCCAGCGCGGCAACCAGCGTTTTACCGGACCCCACGTCGCCTTGCACCAGGCGCATCATCGGCACGTCGAGCGCCATATCGCGTTCAATCTCGGCGGTGACGCGCGCCTGTGCGCCGGTGGGTTTAAACGGCAGGGAGGCCAGCAGCTTATCTTTGAGCTCATCACGCGGGCTTAATGGCTGGGCATGGAAACGCTGCGCGCCGGCGCGCAGCGCCAGCATGCTCAGGTTATGGGCCAGTAATTCCTCAAGGATAAGACGCTGTTGAGCGGGGTGTTTGCCGCTTTCTAAGTCGCTAAGCTGCAGCGTTGGCGGCGGGCGGTGCAGGGTACGCAGCGCCTCGGGCAGGCTCATCATGCCCTGTGCCAGCTCGGGCGGCAGCAGCTCGGTAATGGCGCAGGTATCCAGCAGCTCCAGCGCCTGATCGGTGAGCTTACGCAGCGTCGCCTGCTTGATGCCTTCGGTCGTCGGGTAAACCGGGGTAAGTGTCTCCTGCAGTTCCGGCGTGCTGAGATCGCCCTGCACGCGGTACTCGGGGTGGATCATCTCTGCGCCGTACTTCCCGCGTTTGGTTTCGCCATAGGCCAGCACCCTGCGGCCCGTTGCCAGGCTGTTTTTCATCGCCGCGCTGAAGTTGAAAAAACGCATGGTGAGAATGCCGGTGCCGTCGCTGATCTGACAGGTCATCATCCGGCGTCCGCCGAAGGTGATGTTGCAGTTCAGAACTTCGCCTTCAACGGTGGCGTAAATGGCGGGAAGGAGATCGCCAATCTTGTAAAGCTGGGTGCGGTCTTCGTAACGCAGGGGGAGGTGAAGCAGGAGATCCTGCACCGTGTGCAGGCCAATTTTAGCCAGCTTATTGCTTTGCGCCGCGCCCACGCCCGTCAGGCTGTTGAGCGGGATGGCATCCAGCAGGCGGCCTTTCATCGCTTACCCGGCGTACTGCATGGTGGCCCACCACTCGGCATCGGCTTCAATTTCGCCCTGCGCGTTGACGTGGGGGTAAGGCAATTTTTTCTGCTTCGCAACGCGAGCCAGTACCGGATAGCCACCTTCAAACAGCAGGCGCTGCTGTTCCTCTTCCGGCAGCATGCTGTTGCTGCGCTCGTACATGCCGGCGTTCTGACGCTGGCGCTGCGCTTCATACAGAATGAGCGCGGAGGCCACGGAGACGTTGAGTGACTGGACCATGCCAATCATCGGAATGATGATGTCCCGATCCGCCAGATCCAGCGCTTCCTGGGTGATCCCGGTTTTCTCCTGACCCATCAAAATGCAGGTCGGGCGGGTGTAGTCGATCTCGCGGAAATCCACGGCCTTAGCGGACAGGTTAGTGGCAAGGATCTGCATCCCGCGCCCTTTCAGGTGCGATACGGCGTCGCCAATTGTCTGGTGAGATTTGACGGAAACCCAGCTGTTACTGCCTGCCGCGGCAGAGACCATGGTTCGCATCCGGTGACCCGGCCAGACGGCGTGCACTTCATGCACACCGACGGCATCGGCGGTACGAACGATAGCAGAGACGTTATGCGGTTTATGGACCTGCTCCATGCAGACCGTCAGGTCAGGCTGACGCCTGGCGAGCATTTCGCATATCCGCGCGTAACGTTGTGAATTCATGCCGCTAGTTTCGGTTACGGGTGACTTTAATCACGTCCGGCATGACGCGGATCTTGCGCATAATATTTGCCAGATGCACGCGGTCGCGGGCGGTCAGACGAATAAAGGCGCTGTACACGCGGCCATCTTTTTCTTCCGTATTCAGGCTTTGAATATTGGAAGACGCCGTGTTGATCGCTGCCGTCAGGTTCGCCAGGGCACCCTGATGGTTGAACATATCCACCTTAATTTCGGTGATAAATTCCTGCGCGGTCTCTTTATCCCATTCGACCGCCATAAACTTCTCGGCCTCTTTCTGGTAGCCGCGGATGTTACGACAGGATTCATGGTGGATAACCAGCCCTTTACCCGGGCTGACGTGCGCAATAATCGGGTCGCCAGGAATTGGACGGCAACATTTTGCGAAGGTGATCAGCACCCCGTCCGCGCCTTTAATCGGCAGATGTCCGTGGCCTGGCGTAGCTGCAGGCACGGCTGTCGTGTCGCCTTGCTGCAGGTTCTTCGCCACCACCACGCTCATGGCGTTGCCGAGGCCAATCTCTGCCAGCAGGTCATCAAGCGACGCGAGCTTCATGCGCTCCAGTTCACGCTGGACGTTCTCCTGCGGGATTTCAGCCAGCTTGCGACTGCCGCCCAACGCGTGGTTGAGAAGACGACGCCCAAGGCTGACGGAATCATCACGCTTGAGGTTTTTCAGCAGCTGGCGAATTTTGGCGCGTGCTTTAGAACTCACGACAAAGTTCAGCCAGGCCGCGTTCGGACGTGCGCCCGGCGCGGTAATAATTTCCACCGTCTGGCCGCTGGAGAGCGGCTGAGACAGCGGGTAAGGCTGTCTGTCGACGCGCGCGCCCACGCAGGCATGGCCGATATCGGTATGCACGGCGTAAGCGAAGTCGACCGGTGTTGCGCCTGCAGGCAGTTCGACAATGCGGCCTTCTGGGGTGAAAACGTAAATCTCATCCGGGAAGAGATCGGATTTCACGCTCTCGATAAATTCAAACGAGCTACCCGCACTCTGCTGAAGTTCCAGCAGGCTCTGCATCCAGCGCTGGGCGCGGATTTGTGCGGTCGTGCTGCTTTCGCCACCGTGCTCTTTATAGGCCCAGTGCGCGGCCACACCCATCTCTGCCATCTGGTCCATGTCTTCGGTACGAATTTGCACCTCAACAGGCACGCCGTGCGGCCCGATCATCGAGGTGTGCAAAGATTGATAGCCGTTCGCTTTTGGAATGGCGATGTAATCTTTCATCCGCCCTGGACGCGGTTTATAGAGGCTGTGCATCTGCCCCAGCACGCGATAACAGGTATCTGAATCGTGGACAATCACGCGGAAGGCGTAGATATCCATGATCGAGTGAAAACGTTGCTCTTTGAGCACCATTTTGCAGTAGATGGAGTACAGGTGTTTTTCGCGACCGCTGACGCGGCACGGGATCCCCGCTTCCTGCAAACGCCCTTCGATTTCAGAGAGGATCTTTTGAATCATCTCTTTACGGTTGCCGCGTGCGGCTTTCACCACCTCTTTAATCACGCGATAGCGGTTCGGGTACAACGCTTCAAAACCCAGCTCTTCCAGCTCGGTTTTAATGTGGTGAATACCTAAACGGTGCGCCAGCGGACTGTAGATTTCGAGAGTTTCACGGGCAATGCGGCGACGTTTATCCGGGCGAAGTGAGCCCAGCGTGCGCATGTTGTGGGTGCGGTCAGCGAGTTTGATGAGAATGACGCGGATATCCTGCACCATCGCCATAATCATCTTGCGGAAGTTTTCGGCTTGCGCCTCTTTCTTGTCGCGGAAATTCAGCTTATCAAGCTTAGAGACCCCTTCCACCAGTTCGGCAACGCTTTTGCCAAACAGCTGTTCCATGTCCTGGTAAGTGGCAGGGGTATCTTCAATCACGTCGTGCAGCAGCGCGGCCATCAGCGTTTCGTAGTCGAGTTTCATCTCGGCCAGAATACAGGCCACCGCTACCGGGTGCGTGATGTAGGGTTCACCGCTTGAACGTGTCTGGCCCTCGTGAGCGTCACGTGCAACGAGATACGCCTGCTGAAGACGCTTAATCTGGTCTTCAGGCAGGTAGGTTTGAATCAGTTGATTCAGGCTTTCAAACAGATACAAGGGCGACCCGCAGGTTTAATTAACGACGACCTTCAGCAATAGCGGTTACGGCCTGCAGTTCTGCGGCTTCCTGCTCTTGCTGCTCCTGGCGCTCACGCACGTCGAGGATCTGGTTGTTGATCAGACCTTCTTCGATTTCGCGAAGTGCAATAACGGTGGTTTTATCGTTTTCTTCCGGTACCAGCGGATCTTTACCGCCTACCTGCATCTGACGAGCGCGACGCGCGGCGACCAGCACCAGGTCAAAACGGTTACCAATTTTCTCTACAGCGTCCTGAACAGTTACGCGTGCCATACTTAAAATGCTCCACAGGTGAAGAAATGACTGGGCATGATACTGAAAGTGGGTTCAGTCTGCCAACAGTTTGGTGATTAATGCGTCATGTCGCTGCTTCTGGCGGCTCATACGCAGACGTTCTGCACGAAGAATGGTTTTGAGATCGCTCAGCGCGGCATCAAAATCATCATTCACAATAAGGTAATCATATTCCGCGTAATGGCTCATTTCTGCAACAGCCTGTTCCATACGCTTTGCGATGACTTCTTCGCTGTCCTGACCGCGGCCACGCAGGCGGCGATCCAGCTCATCTTTCGATGGCGGTAAAATAAAGATACTGCGCGAGTCAGGCATTTTCTTGCGAATTTGCTGTGCACCCTGCCAGTCGATATCCAGGAACACATTCACGCCCGTGGCCAGAACCTGCTCAATGGTTTCACGCGAGGTACCGTAGTAATTACCGAATACTTCAGCGTGTTCAAGAAACGCATCTCTGCCGATCATCGCTCTGAACTCGTCGTGATCCACAAAGAAATAGTGTTCACCGTGCACTTCACCCGGACGCGGCGCTCGCGTGGTGTGAGAAACAGAAACCTGTGTGTCGTACAGCGGTTGGGTTTTTAACAGTGCCTGAATAAGGCTGGATTTACCCGCGCCACTAGGGGCAGAAACAATATAAAGCGTGCCTTGAGCCATGAGAGTCTTTTGTATGTGTTAACGAAGAAGTCCTACATACGGGCTTATTATACACGTCACTGCCGTGTGACGTAGCCTTTGTCACACTTTTTCCCCTGGATTATTGAATTTTGCGTGCCGTTTTCAGGTTTTATCCGTGGTTTTCAGCAACCCCAGGAAATACCGGATAGCGTCTCGCAGTGTGAACCGTTGCCGTTAGCGTTGTTTCAGACATCGGGGTATACCTTCTGCAACGCAAAGGAGGGGTAGCGATGTGGCGATGGATAAGCGGGTTAATGCTGTTGTGGTGTGGCTATGGCGCGGCGGTATGTCCGGTCTGGTCGCAGGCAAAAGCAGAGAAAGAGATGGCGTCATTAAGCGCGCAAATCAAACGCTGGGATGACGCTTACTGGAAGCAGGGCGTGAGCGAAGTTAACGACGAGGTTTACGATCAGCTTAACGGGCGGTTAACGCAGTGGCAGCGCTGTTTTGGCACTGAATTCTCAGGAGAGAAACTTCCTCCGCTGACCGGGAGCGTCAAACATCCTGTTGCCCATACGGGCGTACACAAGGTGGCCAGCAAAGAGGAGCTGAAACAATGGATGCGTGCGCGGCAACATCTGTGGATGCAGCCCAAAGTTGACGGTGTGGCGGTAACGCTGGTCTACCGTGACGGAAAGTTAATCCAGGCCATCAGTCGCGGTGATGGCCTGAAAGGGGAGGACTGGACCGGGAAGCTACGTTTAATCCCGTCTGTTTCGCAAAAGCTCACCGGCAAGCTGGCGAACAGCGTCTTACAGGGCGAGCTTTTTTGGCTAAGCGACAGTCACATTCAGCGGCAGATGGGTGGGATGAACGCTCGCGCAAAGGTGGCAGGTGCGATGATGCGCCAAAAGGATAACGCGCTATTGAATAAGCTTGGCGTATTCATCTGGGCCTGGCCGGATGGGCCGAAAAATATGCAGACATCTTTAGCTGAACTGTCTCAGGCCGGTTTTACGCTGTCGGCACGGTATACGCTACCCGCCGAATCTGTTGACGCCGTCGAGAAACAACGCGCGGCCTGGCACGTAGCTGCATTACCCTTTGCCACGGATGGCATTGTGGTGCGGTCGGAGGATGCGCCTGCGGGGGAAGGCTGGTTGCCGGGCGAAGGCAACTGGGTGGTTGCGTGGAAATATATGCCAGCAGCCCAGGTGGCCGAGGTGAGTGATATTCATTTTTCCGTGGGGCGAACGGGCAAAATGTCCGTTGTAGCCGCGCTGGAACCCGTGCAACTGGATGATAAACAGGTGCAGCGGGTGAGTCTGGGCTCAGTTGAGCGCTGGCAGCGGCTGGATATTGCCCCGGGGGATCAGATCCAGGTCAGCCTGGCCGGGCAGGGTATTCCCCGGTTTGATAAGGTGGTCTGGCGCGGGACGGACAGACATAAACCTGAGCCTCCCGCCTCACGGTATCATGCGCTTAGCTGTTTCTATGCTTCGCCGGAATGTATGGAGCAGTTCTTTGCCCGACTGGCATGGCTCAGCTCAAAGCAGGTATTTGATATTGAAGGATTAGGTGAGTCAGGCTGGCGGACCCTCTGGCAGGCGCATCATTTTGAACATCTCTTTTCGTGGCTGTTATTAACGCAGGCGCAAATGCAGGCTACGCCTGGATTTTCCTCCGCGCGCGGGCTGGCGCTCTGGCATCGATTTAATCTGGTACGCGAGAAGCCTTTTATTCGCTGGCTCATGGCACTGGGTGTTCCGCTGACGCAGGCTTCGCTGAAGGCGATGGGGGACGTAACGTGGCAAACATTGAGCGGACGTAACGCAAAGGACTGGCAGAGCCTGCCGGGAACGGGAGAGAAGAAGGCGCGACAAATTGTTGCATTCATCCATGACCCTGGCGTTGCCGGCCTGGCTTCCTGGCTAGGCAAGCAGGGTCTACCCGGATTTTAGAGCGAGCTTGCTTTAGCTTTGCGCCAGGGGGTATGTCTGTCTGGTGAACTGAAGGTTTCGCGAAGCTGATCGTAGTCATAGATGTGGCGGCCGCCATCAATTACCGGGATAAGTGTAGGAGCCTGATAGCACGGTGCAAGCACCGAGCCGCATTGATCAACACCCGTTGTGATTCCAAGCCACGTTAACATCAACTCATAATTGCTTGCTGTGGGCCACGCTTCATGTACCCACCCCACCGCTCTTTTTTGGGCATTCAGGGCTTGCTGGCTATACCAGATAAACTGGGGGACCTGGTAAGCCTCTTTGCTTGGGTTGCGTGAGCCATGCATATAGATGGAATTCAGTTGTGGGTTTTTTTCCAGCCCATGGTCTGAAAAATAGAGCATAGAGGATGCGCTGCCCTGCAGACGTTTAGCTACTTCGCCAATGAAGTAGTCGGTAAACAGAATCGCGTTATTGTAGCAATCTTCATATTTGTTGCCGGTATGCAGAATATTCGCTGATGCCGGATACCGATCGCAGGCCATCTCATGGCTGCCGTTGATATGCAGGAAAATTAACTTCTTGCCGGGGGCTTTAAGCGCCTCATCCAGGGCCGGTAAAAGCTCGGTGTCATAACGGGTATCAATCCACTGGGCTTTATGGCTGATAGAGGCAATGGCCACAATGTAGTTATTGCTCTTGCCTGTGTTACCCTGGGCGCTAATCCACTCGGTGTGATAGCCCGTTTTTTTAGCGACGCTAACGATATTGTCAGCAAGCTTATCGGTGGTGAAGTGGTCTGGATCAGCTTTGCTTAAAATCATCGGCACGGAAAGCACGGTGGCTGACGCTGGGGCAATAGCATTGCTAAAGATGAGGGCGTCCTTCGCCAGCCTGGATTCTACAGGCGTGGTATCCTGGTGAAAACCGTAGAGCTTCATATTGCTGCGACGTGCGGATTCACCCACGATAACAACATAGTTTTCGATGCCCGTATCATGATATTGCAATGCAGGATAATTGACGCTGTGCTGGCTAATTTTCTCCGCCAGCGCGTTATCGCGATGGGCAATAATGAACTCTGCACCGGTGTAAAACGGCGTATTGGTTAAAATCCGCGAGCTTAGCGGATAATAAACTTCAAGGTCGTGGCGTTTTTTCAGCCAGTTCGCCGTTGAATACCAGCCCAAATAAACGGCAAGCAGAACGAAGCCGACAGTTCTCACACGGGAAGAAACATGCTCGCTCGTCGATTTGATTGCGTACCAGGTGACAACAAAGTAAGCAACCGCGGCTGGTAAACAGTGCAGGTATAAACCTGACATGCTTTTCGCTTCGGCTACGTGAGTGCCGAGAATACTCATCGCAAATACGGTGTTAAATTCGCTCTGGTAGACACTCCATGTGCTGTAAGCAACCGCAAAATTTAACGTAAGCAGGGCGGTTAAAACAAATGCGACGATCTTACCGGGAAGCGTGCGATAGATCGCTGCGGCGCATACCAGTAAGAGCGCATTACAAATCGCAATGCGGACTGCGAATCGCGCAGGTTGTGTTAAAAATACTGGCCATAACTGAATCAGCACGGAAACGAGCAGCAAAATTAAAAAATGGCTGCTGAGTTTTTTATTAATAATCAGTGCTGACGTTTTGGCAAAGGACATTGTTTTAACGCAAGTTTATGGGGACAAAGTTGCGACATTTTATCGCGTTTGGCCCGGTTATATGGGATAACAAAAGGTGCTTTTTACTACTTTGTTGTGGTTTTGTTGAGAATTCAATGGGTGTCCTGCGTGTAATGAAAAACGGGCAATCCCAGTTTTAAGCGCAGCGCCAGCAAGCGAGCCGTAAAACCAAATAATAACGTGGCAATGACCACAACATCATGGCTCGAAACGTAATGTTGTAAAGCAATATACAGAACGGCAGAGGCAAAGGATATTCCAGCGTAAAGCTCTTTCTGGAAAACCAATGGAATGCGCTTACAGAACATATCGCGCAGTACGCCGCCAAATACACCTGTTACGACCGCGGCGATAGTGGCTATGACCGGGCTTTCGCCCATATCCAGCGCAATTTGCGCCCCGATAATGGAGAAAACCACCAGGCCCAAAGCGTCAAGGACTAAAAAAAGACGGCGAAGATGGGGCATAACGGGCGCCACGATGGTGGTCAACACGGCGGCAATCGCGACAATAACAATGTATTCAGGGTTTTTTACCCAGCCGAGCGGATAATGTCCCAGCAGGATATCTCGTACTGAACCGCCGCCCAGCGCGGTCGCTGTAGCAATAATGATCACGCCGAAGGTGTCCATACGGCGACGTCCGGCGGCAAGTGCGCCGGTCATGGCTTCTGCGGTGATGCCAATGAGATAAAGAATGTGAAGCAGCATATACCCTCCGGTGTGAATGCGGGGAGGTTAGCGATTTGTGCGCAAGATCACGATTGAGTTTTTCTAAGGCGACAGGGTTTGCCCTATATATTTTTATCAAGTTAAGTTGAATGAGCTTGATGAGCGGCGGTGAAACGCAAAATCAGGTGTTGGGATGGATTAGAAATAATAATGGGTGGCACCGTCGACACCACCCGGAAAGACATTACTCAATATTCTGGATCTGCTCGCGCATTTGCTCAATCAGCACTTTCAACTCAATCGCGGAGTTGGTGACTTCTGCATTGATAGACTTAGACGCCAGGGTGTTCGACTCACGGTTGAACTCCTGCATCATAAAGTCCAGACGGCGGCCCACCGCTTCCTTCTTCTTCAGAATGTTGTAGGTCTCTTTAACGTGCGCTTCCAGACGGTCCAGCTCTTCAGCGACATCGATACGTTGCGCCATCAGCACCAGCTCTTGTTCCAGACGGGTGTTTTCCAGCTGAACTTCTGCTTCTTCCAGTTTGGCGACAAGGCGCTCGCGCTGCCACTGCAGCACTTCCGGCATATGGGTGCGAACCTTAGCCACTTCAGCGCTGACGCCTTCAAGGCGCTGCTCAATCATCGCTTTCAGCGCCTGACCTTCGGTTTCGCGGGCAACGATAAAGTCATCCAGCGTGCCGTCGAGGGCGGCCAGGATTTCAGCGGCAATGGCGTCCAGATCCTGCTCACCGGCGGCCATGACGCCAGGCCAGCGCAGAATATCAACCGGGTTGATTTCGCCTTCATCGCTCTGCATTTTGACCCAGTTCGCCGCATTGACGAGCTGTTTCGCCAGTTTTTCGTTGAGGATCAGCTCGCCCTGTGCGCTGGCATCGGGCTCAAAGCGCAGGTTACATTCCACTTTACCGCGCGTCAGGCGCGTACGGATACGCTCGCGTACAACAGGCTCAAGGCTGCGGAACTGCTCCGGCATACGGAAATACGTTTCCAGGTAACGCTGGTTTACCGAGCGCATTTCCCATGTGGCGCTACCCCAGCTACCCTTGATTTCACGCCGGGCGTAGGCGGTCATACTGCGGATCATAGACATTCCCGTTTTTAAAGGAGAGATGGGGGGATTATAGCTTTCGGGGGCTTCTCAGGATAGGAATAAGCGTCCTTTATCCGTATAATGCGCAGCCACATTCGTTTCAAGCCGGAGAATCCATCATGCGTCCATCAGGTCGTAGCGCCAATCAGGTGCGTCCCGTCACCCTGACCCGTAACTATACAAAACACGCTGAAGGCTCCGTGCTGGTTGAGTTTGGTGACACCAAAGTGCTGTGCACCGCCTCCATCGAAGAAGGCGTTCCGCGCTTCCTGAAAGGTCAGGGTCAGGGCTGGATCACCGCAGAATACGGCATGCTGCCGCGCGCGACCCATACCCGTAATGCCCGTGAAGCGGCAAAGGGTAAGCAGGGCGGTCGTACCATGGAAATTCAACGTCTGATCGCGCGTGCGCTGCGCGCCGCCGTTGACCTGAAAACCCTCGGCGAATTCACGATTACTCTGGACTGCGACGTGATTCAGGCCGATGGCGGCACGCGTACGGCATCGATTACCGGCGCCTGTGTAGCGCTGGCCGATGCCCTGAACAAGCTGGTTGCAGCCGGTAAGCTGAAAACCAACCCAATGAAAGGCATGGTTGCGGCGGTCTCCGTCGGTATCGTTAACGGTGAAGCGCTTTGCGATCTGGAATACGTTGAAGATTCCGCGGCAGAGACAGACATGAACGTGGTGATGACCGAAGATGGTCGCATCATTGAGGTGCAGGGCACGGCAGAAGGCGAGCCGTTCACTCACGAAGAACTTCTCTCCCTGCTGGCGTTGGCCCGAGGGGGAATCGAATCCATTGTCACGACGCAGAAAGCGGCGTTAGAAAATTGATTTTAAAGGCGACCAATGAGTCGCCTTTTTTTTGCCTGTAAGACAGAAAACCAAAGGAGCAAATCCATGAAATCGTATCAGCGCCAGTTTATTGAGTTTGCGCTTAACAAGCAGGTACTTAAGTTTGGCGAATTTACGCTGAAATCCGGGCGTAAAAGTCCCTATTTCTTCAACGCCGGGCTGTTTAATACCGGGCGCGATCTGGCATTGTTAGGCCGTTTCTATGCCGAAGCGCTGGTAGATTCCGGGATTGATTTTGACCTGCTGTTTGGCCCGGCCTATAAAGGCATTCCGATTGCGACCACCACCGCGGTGGCGCTGGCGGAACACCATGACCGCGACGTGCCGTACTGCTTTAACCGCAAAGAGGCTAAAACCCACGGTGAAGGCGGGAATCTGGTCGGCAGCGCGCTGCAGGGCCGCGTCATGCTGGTCGACGACGTGATCACCGCAGGCACGGCGATCCGCGAATCAATGGAGATTATCCAGGCCAACGGTGCAACGCTGGCTGGCGTATTGATTTCGCTGGATCGTCAGGAGCGTGGTCGTGGAGAGATCTCCGCCATTCAGGAAGTGGAGCGCGACTACAACTGCAAAGTGACGTCGATTATCACCCTGAAAGAGCTGATTGCGTATCTGGAAGAGAAGCCTGAGATGGCGGACCATCTGGCAGCGGTAAAAGCGTATCGCGAAGCGTTCGGGGTTTAATTGTATTGCCCGGTGGCGCTACGCTTACCGGGCCTACCCGTTCGCAGGCCGGATAAGGCGAAGCCGCCATCCGGCGATGGCGTTACTGTAATTGTGCTGCGACTAAAGGCCAGCGGGCGTCAAAATCGTCCGTTGGGCGGTATTTGAACTCGCTACGCACAAAGCGGGAGAGCATCCCTTCACAAAACGCCAGAATCTGGCTTGCCAGCAGCGTTTCATCAATGCTGTATCCTTCACCTTCACGCATTTTCTTCTCGCGCAGCACCTGGCGCAGCTGCGCTTCAATGCGTTCGAAAAGTTGGTTAATGCGGCCCTGCAGTCTGTCTTGTTCAAACATCAGCGCGTGGCCGGTCAGGATACGGGTTAAGCCCGGATTGCGTTCACCAAAGCCCAGGATTAACAGCACAATCAGACGCAGACGCGCGGTGGTGTCTTTTTCGTCTTTCAGAATCAGGTTGATGCGTGTGATCAGGCTGTCTTCAATAAACTCGATCAGGCTGTCGAACATCCGGGTCTTGCTCGGAAAGTGACGGTACAGCGCCGCCTCAGACACGCCTACGGAGGCGGCCAGTTTAGCGGTGGTGATGCGTTGACTGCCATCGCTGGATTCAAGCATCAGAGCCAGAGATTGAAGTATTTCTTCGCGACGATTCCTTTTCGCGGTTTGTTTTTCTGCCATGTTACAAAATACCCCTGAAAATAAGCACTTGCCAGGCTGGCATCCACACAGCGACCGCAAACGAACGTTTGCGGTTTGTTATTGCATTATGACGCTGTGGGATACGTGTCTGTCGGGCAGTTATTTGCGCCCGGAATGGCCGAAGCCGCCTTCGCCACGGTCGGTGGCATCAAAGTCTGCCACCAGGTTAAATTCTGCTTGTACCACCGGTACAAAGACCATCTGTGCGATACGCTCGCCCGGTTCAATGGTGAAGCTGTCCTGACCACGGTTCCAGACGGAGACCATCAGCTGGCCCTGGTAGTCGGAGTCGATCAGTCCCACCAGGTTACCCAGCACAACGCCGTGCTTATGGCCCAGGCCAGAACGCGGCAGGATCACCGCCGCCAGCGACGGGTCAGCGATATGAATCGCCAGGCCAGTCGGAACCAGGGTCGTGGCACCCGGAGCCAGTTCTACGGCGTCATCGAGACAGGCGCGCAGGTCAAGACCGGCAGAGCCGGAGGTGGCATAGGTTGGCAGCGGAAATTGCTCGCCAACACGCGGGTCCAGAATCTTAACGTCGATTTTTTTCATCATAACGGGTAACGATCTCGTCGAGTAAATGTTGGCCCAGGAGTTCCTTGCGCTCAAGCGGTAAGACTTTATCTCCATCCTGCCAGAAAAGGTGCAGTGCGTTGCTGTCGCTGTTAAATCCTTGTGTGGCCAGCGATACGTCGTTCGCGCAAATCAAATCGAGGTTTTTGCGGGTACGTTTTTGCCGGGCATATTCTTCCACATTATTCGTTTCTGCGGCAAACCCAACAACGTATGGACGGTGGCTTTTTAGTGCGGCGACACCGGCAACAATGTCCGGGTTTTTCACCATTTTTAGTGTTAATTCATCGCCTTGCTTTTTAATTTTAGCCTCGGCGATCGTCTCGGCACGATAGTCTGCAACGGCCGCACAGCCGATAAAAATCTGCTGGTTTTGCGCATGTGCCTGCACGGCGGCTTCCATCTCCAGCGCGGTGGTAACGTCAATTCGCTTCACAAACGCAGGGGTAGGCAGAGAGACCGGGCCGCTCACCAGCGTGACGTTCGCGCCACGCTTTGCGGCGGCGGCGGCAATCGCAAAGCCCATTTTGCCGGAGCTATGGTTGGTGATGTAGCGCACCGGATCCAGCGGCTCGCGCGTGGGGCCCGCGGTAATCATGATGTTGAGATGTTGCAGATCGTTGACAGGCGAAAAATGGGCTGCGGCCATATCTACAATCGTTAGCGGATCGAGCATGCGGCCCGGACCAACATCGCCGCAGGCCTGGCTGCCGCTGTCCGGACCCCAGATAAGCAGGCCGCGTGAGGCCAGCGTCTCAAGATTGTGCTGAGTGGCAGCATTACGGTACATCTGCTGGTTCATGGCCGGAACGACGGCAACAGGGGCAGGCGTAGCCAGACAAATGGTGGAAACCAGATCGTTTGCCATACCGGCCGCCACCCGAGCGATTAAATCCGCGGTGGCGGGGGCGAGGATAACCAGGTCTGCCCATTTCCCAAGCTCAATATGGCCCATCGCGGCTTCGGCAGCCGGATCGAGCAGGCTGTCAGATACCGGGTATCCTGAAACGGCCTGCAGGCTCAGAGGAGTGATAAAGGCTTTACCGCCTTCGGTTATCGCGACCCGCACATCTGCCCCGCGCTCGCGCAGACGACGCACCAGCTCCGGCGCTTTGTAGGCAGCAATACCGCCGCTCACGCCAAGAACGATTTTTTTACCGGCCAGGCTCATCATGATTCTTTCCTGTTGGGTTTCACCAGAGAGCGGGCATTTTATCACAATCCCCAAAACGGGGTGATTTTGTCCTTCGACCACTTTGCGAGACGCTACGCAAGAACGCAACGTGGCCGTCGAGCGCCGGATGGGCCTGTGGCAGCATGCGGTTAAAAAGGGAGAAAGAGCATGGAAGAAGAGGATGAGCAGCTGCTGCCGCGTGAAAAACTGCTGCGCTACGACGTCACCCTGTTAAAAGATGATGAACTGCTGGCGCTCTTTTTACGTACCGGAACGCCCGGCAAAACGGTATTTACGTTGGCAAAAGAGCTGATAGCACGTTTCGGTTCGCTGTACGGTTTACTGACCGCCGAGCTGGCGCAGTTTAAGCATGTTGAGGGGATCGGCGTGGCGAAATATGCCCAGTTGAGGGCCATTGCCGAACTTGCCCGCCGTTTTTACAATGTCCGCATGGAGAAGGACGATCCGATCCTGACGCCAGCGATGACGCGTGAATACCTGCAAAGCCAGTTAACCGATATCGAGCGCGAGATCTTTATGGTGATCTTTGTCGATAACCGAAACCGGGTACTGAAACATAGCTGCCTCTTTGCCGGTACGTTAAGCCACGTTGAGGTACATCCGCGTGAAATTGTGCGGGAAGCGATAAAAGTGAATGCAGCGGGCGTGATCCTCGCGCATAATCACCCCTCTGGCTGTGCAGAACCGAGCAGAGCGGACAAAGAAATCACCGAGCGCATTATCAAATGCTGTCAATTCATGGACATTCGTGTGCTGGACCATCTGATAATTGGCCGCGGAGAGTACATTTCTTTTGCAGAACATGGCTGGATTTAGGCTATTTCTCGCGATCCATCGGGATCTTTGTCTGTTCGGGACTTGAGCACACCGCCGAGTCAGCGTATACTACGCCACCTTTGAGAATCTCGGGTTTGGCATTTGGGCCTGGCAATCGAGAGTTCACTTAGAACTATGCGATGACCGGGCTGTAAAGCCTGACGAGGCGCCGATACCCCATACGAAGCTCGAGCTAATTTGATTTTTGGAGAATAGACATGTCCCGAGTCTGCCAAGTTACTGGCAAGCGTCCGGTGACCGGTAACAACCGTTCCCACGCACTGAACGCGACTAAACGCCGTTTCCTGCCGAACCTGCACTCTCACCGTTTCTGGGTTGAGAGCGAGAAGCGTTTTGTCACCCTGCGCGTATCTGCTAAAGGTATGCGTGTAATCGATAAGAAAGGCATCGATACAGTTCTGTCCGAACTGCGTGCCCGTGGCGAAAAGTACTAAGTACTTAAAGAGGAAATAAATCATGGCTAAAGGTATTCGCGAGAAAATCAAGCTGGTTTCTTCTGCTGGTACAGGTCACTTCTACACCACCACGAAGAACAAACGTACTAAGCCGGAAAAACTGGAACTGAAAAAATTCGATCCAGTTGTACGCCAGCACGTACTGTACAAAGAAGCTAAAATCAAATAATTTTAGTCTCCTTGTATCGAAAAACCCCGCAACTGCGGGGTTTTTTGCATTCTGCATCTCAACGGAGGAACCATGCCTGAATTACCTGAGGTAGAAACCAGCCGTCGCGGCATTGAGCCCCATCTGGTCGGCGCGACGATTCTTCACGCGGTTGTCCGTAACGGGCGTCTGCGCTGGCCGGTGTCCGATGAGATCCACGCCCTGAGCGATCAACCCGTCCTTAGCGTGCAGCGTCGCGCGAAATACCTGCTGCTGGAACTGCCCGACGGCTGGATCATTATCCATCTGGGGATGTCCGGGAGCCTGCGCGTTCTTACCGAAGAACTGCCGGCGGAAAAGCACGACCACGTCGATCTGGTGATGAGTAACGGCAAAGTGCTTCGTTATACCGACCCACGGCGCTTTGGCGCGTGGCTGTGGACGAAAGAGCTGGAAGGGCATAACGTGCTCGCGCATCTGGGCCCGGAGCCGCTCTCAGACGCGTTTAACGCGGAATACCTGAAAGCGAAGTGCGCGAAAAAGAAAAGCCCGATTAAGCCGTGGCTGATGGATAACAAGCTGGTGGTCGGCGTGGGGAATATCTATGCCAGCGAATCGCTGTTTGCCGCCGGGATCCATCCCGATCGGCTGGCCTCTTCGCTGTCGGCGCAGGAGTGTGAGCTGCTGGTCCGCGTGATTAAAGCCGTATTGCTGCGCTCGATTGAACAGGGGGGAACAACGCTGAAGGACTTCCTGCAAAGTGACGGCAAGCCGGGCTATTTTGCCCAGGAGCTGCAGGTGTATGGCCGTAAAGGCGAACCGTGCAGAGTCTGCGGTACGCCCATTATTGCCACGAAGCACGCCCAGCGCGCCACGTTCTACTGCCGTCAGTGCCAGAAATAGGGCTACTTTAGCTTTTCCATCAACGCCTGGTGGACGTTAACCGGCAGGAAATGGGTAACGTCCCCGTGATGACGCGCCACCTCTTTTACCAGCGTGGACGAGATAAACGACCACTCTTTGGAGGGCATCAGGAACACGCTCTCCAGCTCCGGCATCAGGTGGCGGTTCATGTGCGCCAGCTGCATCTCATACTCGAAGTCTGCCACCGCGCGTAAGCCGCGGATCAGAATGTTCGCCTGCTGGGCGCGGGCGAAGTTAGCCATCAGGTCGCTAAACCCGACCACCTCAACATTCGGCAGGTGCGAAATGGCATCGGTGGCAAGCTGCACGCGCTCGTGGAGGTCAAACATTGGCTTTTTGCTGGGGCTCGCGGCAATGGCCAGGATCACCTTGTCAAACATGCACGCCGCACGGGTGATGATATCAAGATGACCGTTGGTGATCGGATCGAAGGTACCCGGATAAATCGCTTTTGTGCTCATGGCTCACGTTTTCTCTGAGTAGCCGCGGCAGAGCGCCCACAGCTCGGTGTATTTGTTGAAAGTATACTGGGCATTCACTACCGCGAGTAACCAGCCCTGCTTACCGTCCAGCACTCCACCACGCAGCAGCAGCGTTTTCAGGAACGCGCCCAGCGTGTGGGTGAAGATACCGGTCAGTGAGGCCTTCTTGCCGCGCTGGTGACGCTCCTGCGCCCAAGCCGTGGCATAGTTGAGCTGTTTACGCTGGAAGCTCGCGAAATCCCGGCAGGTCAGGTGTAGCAAATCGCCCGTCAGGGGGATGATCCGGGCGTTGTCGCAGGCCAGAGATTCATGAACCAGGCTGTCGTTGTACTGATAGCGCTCGCGCTCGTAAAGGCGCGTCACGCGGTCTGGATACCAGCCGCTGTGGCGCATAAATCGGCCAAGGAAATAGTTACGACGGGCAATGCTGTATACGGCACCAGGCTGAGGCGAGGAAAGCACCGCCTGAATGGCCTGCTGAAGTTCTGGCGTAATACGTTCGTCAGTATCGAGCATCAGGACATAATCACCAGTGGCAAACCCCTGCGCGCGCTGGCGCTGGATGCCATAGCCTTGCCAGTCAGCGTCGGTAAACACCTTTGCACCCGCTGCCCGGGCAACGTCCACCGTGCTGTCCGTACTTCCGGAGTCAAGAATGACTATCTCGTCAGCCCAGGCAACTGATGCCAGGCAGTCCGGAAGCAGGTCGGCGGCGTTTTTGGCGATCATCACGACCGACAGACGCGTTGACATCAGTGGCTCCGCTGGGGCAGGTAAGGTTGCAGAAGTTGCAGCAGACGGGTCAGGGCGCCCTGGTTCTGATGCAGCACTTCAACGGCATGACGCCCGTACCACAGGCGATAATCTTCATCAGTCAGAAGGGTCGATACCTCTTTGACTACCGAATCCGCATCGGTCACGGTAATTAAACCATCGGCCTGCTGTAATTTCGCGCAGATATCTTTGAAGTTAAACGTATGTGGCCCCATCAGCACCGGAATGGCGTGGGCTGCCGGCTCGAGCGGGTTATGACCGCCGCGCTCCACCAGGCTGCCGCCGACAAACGCGAGGTCAGCAATGCCGTACAGCAGCATCAGCTCGCCCATCGTATCGCCAATCACCACCTGGGTGCTGCCAGACGGGATCTCCCCGCTGCTGCGCAGCGTGAAGCTGAAACCGCCTTTCTGCACCATTTCACGGGCATCTTTGAAACGCTCCGGATGGCGGGGCACGAGGATCAGCAGTAAATCAGGGAAGCTTTCCAGCAGCTTGCGGTGCGCCTGCAGGATAATCTCTTCTTCACCGTCATGGGTACTGGTCGCAATCCAGACCTGACGACGCGGGGCCCACTGGCGACGCAGCGTGATCGCGCGGGCGGCCAGTTCCGGGGTAACCGAAATATCAAATTTCAGGCTGCCCGTCACTGCAAGCTGGTTGCGTTTGAGGCCCAGAGAGACAAAGCGTGCCGCATCTTCTTCATTCTGCGCGGCGATCAGCGTGATCTTGCTGAGCAAGCGGCGCATAAATTTACCCAGCTTGCCGTAACCTTTCGCCGAGCGCTCTGACAGGCGCGCGTTGGCAATCACCAGCGGAATTTTACGGGCATGCAGGGCGGAAATCATGTTCGGCCACAGTTCGGTTTCCATCACAATCACCAGCTTCGGGCGAACGGTATTCAGGAAACGATTCATGGCGCAGGGCAGGTCGTAAGGGAGATAGACGTGATGAACGTCTT
This sequence comes from Enterobacter sp. BNK-22, assembly GCF_048684805.1. Lineage (NCBI taxonomy): Bacteria > Pseudomonadati > Pseudomonadota > Gammaproteobacteria > Enterobacterales > Enterobacteriaceae > Enterobacter > Enterobacter sp. BNK-22. Next base: position 3,434,377 of record NZ_JBLQTT010000001.1, on the reverse strand, counting down.
TGCCAAAAGCGGATAACGCGCGCTCCGAGCCGGTTGGCGTCATCGTCGTGACGGTAATCGGCAGCGACGGGTAGCGGTGACGCAGGGCGCGAACCAGCGGGATTGCCGCCAGCGTTTCACCGACAGAAACGGAATGCAGCAAAATACCGTCCGGCGCGACTTTATTGCGGCAGAAGCCATAGCGTTCAGCCCAGCGTTTACGATACGCAGGCGCTTTACGGCTACGAAGCAACAGTCTCAGCCACACCAGTGGCTGAATGATGTAGAGCAGAGCGGTATACAACAATTCCAAGCGATTATCCGTTTTTTTAGTTTCGGCGGGCAAATTCTAAGCATTTGAGCCGTCTAAAGCTATCTCTTTGGTGTTTTAAGACACCCATTTGCCTGCGTTACGCTCATTCGCCTGAAAAAAACGGGCAATTTCTTGCCCGTTTCTTGTCTCACCGTTTAGCGCTCCGCTTCGGGGAGGGCGTTCAGATGGTAGGTTACGCGCTCCGAAAGTCCGCGAATGTCACCGCCAGTGATAAAGAAGCTGTCATCTTTTTGATTTGGATTACTGACGTCGTAGCCCAGCATCTTGTTGATCAGCGTTGCCACCTGATAATGGTTGAGCGGCATCTGCGGGCTGATCTCCTTCATGGCGTAAGCTGGATCGTTGCTGAAGTAGAGGAACGGTACCTGAGCAATTGGCATTTCTACAACCGAGTGGCCAAACAGACCGTTATCGCCCACGCGTTCCCCGTGATCGGAGGTGATAAACACCAGCACCGGCAGTTTGGATTTTGCCAGCGCGGTGCGAATCGCGGACGCGAGTTCTTTGTCATACAGGCGGACTGCATCGTCATACTCATTTTTCTTCTGCGCCACATCATCACTCAGACGCGGCGTAGAGAATTTCGCGAAGCCCTGCGGAATATTACGCTCGTACGGGATATGTGGAGCGCGGCTGTTGAGCACCATCAGGAACGGTTTGTTCCAGTCCAGCGTTGCTTTCTCAACGGATGGCGTCAGAACAACGTCTGCGCCGACATCCGGTGCCGGGCGGATCTGGGTATCTTCCCACAGATCAATATCATGGATACCAATCCAGTTGCTCAGCCCTTCCAGTCCCTGGGCGGAGATAAAGGCGGTCTGATAACCCTGTTTCTTCGCGTTGGCGAAGATATTGGTGGATTTCGATTTATAGGCCCCGTAGTTATCCGGCTCGCGCAGATTATTCACCAGCATCGGGATGGCCACGCGGGTGGATACGGCGTTGGAGACAATCAGACGGCCTGTACCTTGATACTGCTGGAGCAGCGCTTTCAGCTCGGGCGTGGTATCGCGTTCGTAGCCCAGGGCGCTGACGTGGTGCGGGTTAAGGCTTTCACCTATCGCCAGAATAATCGAATATTTGCCCGCACGCGTATCCTTCACAGGTTTGACCTGGTAGGGATCGTAATGGGTCAGATTCTGGTTTTCTCCTGACATCGCTTCCGGGATCAGGCGTATGGCGCTGAAGCTCATCGCAGACAGGCCGTTACGCAGCAGGGAGTGCCGCAGGTCCGGGTTGAACTTGTACATCTGCCCGTCGACCGCTTTGTAGAACTGGCCGACAAACATCACGACGATGGCAAGCAGGCAAGGAAGCGCAATCCATTTGTGCCAAAGCGGCGCCAGACGACGCGCAAAGACCAGCGCAAACACGACCGCCACAATCATAATGCCAAAGTAAATGCCCAGTGAACCCAGGCTGTCGGTGATCCCACTGGCAATGTCTTTCGTTTCCACGAACGCCAGCCAGACTTCACTCGGGCCATAGAACTGACCGTAGAACTGGTAGTACACCGCTTCCGATATCTGAACGATAAACGTCACGGCCAGCAGCAGGCGAGTCAGGAAGAAACGCGCACTGGCCGCGGCAAGCAGGGAGATGATCAGATACAGCGAGATATCACCGGATTTCGGCTGGTAGACATGATCTTTCAGCAGAATGATGATTTCTGAGAGCGAGAACAGCAGCAAGAATGCCAGCGTCAACCCCAGGGTGCGCAACAGATTGCTGCGTGGGGTGAACGAAGAGTGTGTCGTTGTTTTGAACATGGAAGGGCTCTATTCCGATCAGAACTTTTTAGTCAGCGGGCGAATGGCTTTACCAAAACCAAAGCGCAGTGCGCGAACTACCGTAGGACGATTGTGCAATCCTTTACGCCAGATATCCTCAAACAGGGCGTACCAGCGTGCGGCGACCGCTTCGCGGGAATAGACCTGTAGGCGTTTTTCACCCTGTTCGCGCATCTGACGATACAGTTCAGGGGAATTTTTAAGACGCATGATGGCATCGAAGGCTTCATCAGGGTTTTTGGCGATCAGGTAGTCCAGCTCGCTTTCACGGATCGCGCGATAAGACGGCTCGTCATCGCAGACCATCACCGTTTTCCCCAGCCAGTTGTTAATGAGCTTACTGGCAGGCTTACGCGCCAGTTTATGATCGTGTGATTTGCGGAAGCTGATGCACACGTCCACGTCCTGGTAGTTTGTCCAGTTATCGAACGAGATGCGTAGCTCGATACCTTGTTCGGCAAGGCGTTGCTTAAAGTTCCCTTCGCGGTATTGGTCCGGGAAACTGTCTACACGGCCGAAGAATGCGACGGTTTTGATTGTCTCGTCGTTGCGCTCACGCGGTTTTACGCCCGGCTGTGGCCAGTAGGGGACGAAGATACGATTGCTATGATTGTCCACTTCCGGATTCTGGTCGACGACAACATCTGCGCCAATGACGGGAGGGCGGTCCGCACGCGCGACTACGGTGAAGCCACGCCACGGCTTCACTCGGGAACCAAAGTCATCGTTATGCATCAGGTTAATGGCATCCGGCCTGCATTCAGAGCCAAACGAACATTCGATTGCATCACCATAATAGTGCTTCAGCGCCAGGGTGGTCTGAAACGTCCAGCCTCCGCGACCACCGCAATAAAATCGCTCCGGAATGTCGTCAGGATTGACATGGTTATCCAGAAGGGTCTGGAAATCTGCGTAGTTTTTAGCGATGAAATCCGCGCGGGAAACCGCGTGTAATTTAAGTTTGTTCATAATTTCCGTTAGCCAGCCAGTTTTTTAAGACGGAAGTAGCGACGTCCCAGACGCCACCGTTGGCGGAAGCCGCGCGCATTTTGCCAAATCAGCGTCCAGATACCGCGATCGAAAAGCTCACGGGTGATTTCGCGTTTTTTGGCCATATCGTCAATGTTGTTAATGCTATGCAGGATCCCCAGACCCTCTTTGGCGATTTGCCAGCGGCAGGCGGGTACGCGTTTCACCTGTTCCGGATAGCGTTTGTTGATGGCGTCCAGCATCTCCAGAATCTTCATGTAATGGCGCGAAGAGCGCATGCGCGTGTCGTCCGTGCCTGGCGTATGGGAAACGGAAGCGGAATGGATCAGGTAATCGTAATAGACCTCATCAATATACTGCACGCGTCTGGCGGTGAGCAGCACTTCCGTAGTCCAGGGGATGTCCTGATGGCGCAGACCATGTTCAAAGCTGAAGCCCTGCTCTTTGATAAAGGCGTGTCGATAGATATTCAGCCACGTTACGTGCAGGAACTTGCGCGATTCGAGCGCCATCTGCAGCCAGGTCGGGCCGTCCAGCACGCCGGTTGACGCAAGTTTATCTGAAGGGAAAATCTTCTTCGACGGGCGTCCGTCATCATAAATATAGGTACCGTTGCAGGTCGCGACGTCCAACTGCCCGGCGAGTGCAATCTCCAGCAGGCGCGGATACATACCCGGATAGATAACGTCATCAATATCCGGGAACGCGACGTACTCGCCCGTAGCCACGGCCAGACCGGTATTACGGGCCGCAGAGACACCCCCATTGGGCTGGTTGATGACGTTAAAATGACTGAATTCACTGGCGTAGCGGGCGATGATATCTGCGGAGCCGTCAGTTGAGCCGTCATTAACAATAACAAGTTCCAGGCTGGGCAGATTCTGTTTCTTTATGCTGTCAAAAAAAGCGCTCAGGAAATTCTCGCCATTATAGACGGCGACAACGAGGCTTAATTGAGGCGTTCCAGACATGCTTACTCCGTAATTTAACGCGGTGAGATGCGGCTAACGAGCGATACAGCAATGTGCAATGGCTTTTCGACAGCCGGCAGGCAAAAGAGTTCTGATGGGTAACGTTGCGCCGATGCCTGTTATCATCGGCGCAATATACGCTATCAGGAGGTTGTTTCTGTCCGTTTAGCGGGTCGTAACGCGCACATTCCCACAAGTAACCCGGTTAACAGCATATATTGTTCCAGGTAGTGATCTTTCAAATTGTGGTCAACCATGGTGCGGGAGAAGAAACCAACCGTAAACAGCAGCAAGAACATGCCTGCCATCATATTGCCATGGCGGAACTCGCGCCAGCCGATGTACCAGCAGCCTGCCAGCAGAATCAGCCAGCCTGCAATGCCCGCAACCCCGTTCTGGATACCAAACTCAATCAGGCCGTAGTGGCTGTGCGGAATGTTAATGCGGTTGTCCTGCGTGTCGCGACGCAGCACGTAACGGAAGGCCTCTTTGCGAGGCCCCATTCCCGCAGGATGTTCACCCACCAGTTTCCATCCCTGATGGAAGAAGCTCGCGCGACAGCCGTTGGAGTGGTCCATTGGTCGGCCTAGATCGTTAGTCGGTACAGTTCCGTTGGTTCTGTTATAGCAAAAACTGGTAAAAGGCGCGTTCCAGCCTGTTACCGCATCATCTTCCAGACTTTGCCAGCGCGGATCGGTTTTCCAGGAGGCATAGCCCAGAAGCGCAGAAGCGATAGTAATGCCCAAAAGAATGCCGCCTGTGAGCAACACCCGGCTGCGACGCATGCTGTGCAGGCTGAGCAGAATGAAAGTGGAGAACAGGCTGCCAACCAGGCCGATCGTTCCCCAGCGGGTATCGACTAACGCCGTGCAGACAAGGTTACACAGCAGCATAAAGGCGAGGAACGGTGTCTTCAGGCGTAAGAAACGCTGATGAAGCAGGCCGCGCGCAAGCAGTTCGGCGAGCAGGAAACCGGTGATCATATTGATCTGGAAGCTCATGCGCGTGCGGTTATAAACAATCCGCGTTTCGCCCCAGTGGATTACGCCGTCTCGCCAGTAAAGCCAGACGGTATCAAGGAGATGGATACAGACGACGCCCCAGAAAAAAAGGACGACGAGAGTAAAGAAACGGGCTGCCGATAAAGAGGGGAAGCGCTCCTGAATTACCGGTAATAACACCAGACCCGCGCAGAAAAGCAATACCGGGCGTAACCACTGACCATCCCAGGTCGACACCATTTCTTTAATATCTGGCGCGACAAAAAAGCCGTTAATCAGGATAAAGAAGGTCAATGCCCAGAGCACAATAAGCACGAACTTAATTTTGTTTAAGTCCAGCGCTTTTCTCGCCACTGAGGAGCTAAAGAAAAGACCGAGCGCCACCACAATATTAGGATAAATCAGTCCATTACGATGAAAAGGTAGCTGATCGTTTGGGATTGGCCAGATAAAACATAAAGCCAGTACAGACAGTACTAAAAGACCTGTCAGGATGTTACGAGTATTTGTCATAATTTTGGTACTGGTAAAGGATCTCGGCGTTAATACCGGTTAGTTAACAATGCCATACGCAGATTCCACTGATTTTGAGTGGAATAAAAGCCTGAGAAAATTACCACATAAGCCATAACTACAGAAGGACAATGTTTGTAAGCAAGATTAATCCGCCTGTGCATTATCGTAATACCCACGTATATAATCGGCAGCCAGGACAGCGGTTTCAGCTAAACGACAGGAAATATATGCACATTGTTCACACTGAAGCAGACGGCGGCAAAGGCGGGCAGCCTCTGCGCATTATCAACGAATCGCTTGGGATGATTCAGCGTGGCCATCAGGTGACTCTCCTTTGTCCGGAAACTGCGCCGCTCCACGCGCTGGCACGCAGTGCCGGTCTGACGGTGGTCACGATGCCGTTGAAGCGTAAGAACCTTAAAAACCTGCAGCTGCTGCGTCGCTGGCTGAAGGATAACCGTCAGTCGATTGACGTCATCAATAGCCATAACTCTGCCGATACCTGGCTGGTGGCGCTGGCGAATCTGACGCTCTCCAACCCCGTACCGCTGGTTAGAACCCGTCATGCGTCCGGCGTTCCGCGTAACAACTGGACGACACGCTGGCTGTTCCGCACCGCCTGCGCGCACATCGTGACTACCGGGGAGGCGCTGCGCCATCAGGTCGCAAATATTGGCGTGCCGATGTCCCAGAGTACGTCGGTGCCAAGCGGGGTCGATACGCAACGCTTTCACCCGGCAGATAAGCAAGAAGCCCGCGTGCATTGTGGCTTGTCTGGAGACGATTTCTGGCTGGGCGTGGTGTCGCATTTGCGCCCGAACAAAGGCCATAGCGTACTGCTGCGCGCCCTGGCGAAAATCGACAATCCACACATCAAGCTGGCGATTGTCGGCGAAGGCCCGCACAAGGCGACGCTGGAACAGGAAATCGCCGCGCTGGGATTACAGCAGCGCGTGGTTATGGCGGGACATCAACCCGATCCGGAACGCTGGTTTCCGGCCTTTGATATTGCGCTGAGTCCTTCGCATGATATGGAAGGTGTGCCGCAGGGCGTCCTGCAATCGTTAGCCACCCGTATTGCCACCATTGCGACGGACGCCGGTGGAACGGGGGATGCGGTGATTAACGGGCAGACGGGATTGTTGGTCGCCCAGCGCGACGAAAACGCACTGCGCGATGCCATAATGAAACTCTATGCCGACTCAGCCCTTCGCGAGACGCTCGCGCAACAGGGGTATGACTACCTGAGCACGCACTTTACCCGCGAATGTATGCTGGATGCGATGGAGAAGGTCTTCTCCGATGCCGCTCAGCGCAGCAAATCGCGATAAAGCGTTTGTAGCTCTCGGGCCATTCTGTCCAGGGTGAAAGGTTCCGCAGTCGCACGCGCGGCAGCGGCGTAATCGACACCCTGTTCACGGCCTTTTAGCCACAGCGAGATGGCGTGCTGGTAACCTTCGCTGTCCAGCGCATCGCGTACCCAGCCGTTTTGACCCTCGGTTATCCACTCCGCCGCACCACAACCGTGGCTGGTGAGCAGTGGCAAACCACAGGCCAGGGCTTCCACGCAGACGTTCGGGAAGGGATCGTAGAGCGTCGGCAGGATAAGGGCATCAGCCGTGCCATACACTTCACACACGTTGGCTACGGGGCCCAGGAACTTCACTCGAGAGGAAATTCCCAGCGCCTGCGCCAGCTTTTCGAACTTCCGCGCATGTTTATCACGGCCGGCAATCAGCAGCCAGACGTCAGGATGCGCCACAATAGCGCGCAGCGCGGTGGCGACGCCTTTGCGGCTGAAGCCTGACCCAACATACGCCAGTACCGGTGCGTTACGGGGAATACCCAGCGCATCACGCTGCGAAAGGGCGCGGACCTCAGGACTAAACTGAACGGTGTCTACGCCGTTGTAGATCACCGTCAGCTTGTCTTCCGACAGTCCGAAGCGACGGGCGATATCATCGCGAACCATCTTCGAATTACAGATCACCTTGCGCAGCTGCGGATGGGTAAACATCTGCGACTCGGCCTGCAGAATGTAGCGGTGATAACGGCTCAGAGACTGCGCCCAACGCGCCAGTGGCGACAGAATACGACCATATTGCTCAAGCCAGGTGGCGTGAACACCGTCGCCCGCCCGGAAGATGGTGGCACCCGGTATGCGTTCGTGGCTTTGCACAATATCAAACTGCTCAAAATGCGCGGCGGCTTCGACGGCAAAACCGGATTCACGCGCGATGCGATTGCGAAACGGCGGATTGACCGTCAACGTTTTCCAGCCTGCGGCATCCTCCCACTGGCGAGCAATCAGCGTGACATCAAGGGAGGTATCCTGCGCCAGCACGTTCAGCGCACGTGAGACAAAACGCTCTGCGCCACCGTTGGGGTTGTAGGTCTGTCGAACAATGGCCAGTTTCATGCAGGGGTTTCCGTTTCCAGAAGCATCGTATCGATTGCGCTCAGCACCTGCTGTGGGGTAATAGCCGTAATGCAGTCAGAGACACCGCTGTCTCCGCAGCCCGCTTTGCCGCACGGCTGGCAGGTAAACCCGGCCACAATCACACGATAATTTACCCCCCACGGTGCCCATTTGATGGCGCCGGTAGGGCCAAAGATGGCGACGGTTGGCGTACCGACGGCGCTCGCAAGATGCATTGGCATGGAATCCACGCCGAAGTACACCCGGGCGTGCTTCATGAGCGCACCCAGCTCTTTCAGGTTCAGCTGACCGCTTAAATCAAAGACCGGCTGGGTGAGGGCTGCGCGCAGCTCATCCATGTAGGCCTTCTCTTCTTTTGACGGTGCGGCGGAAAGGACGATCGGCAGGCCGCGCGCCGCCAGGTTATCAATGGTCGCTGCCAGTTTTTTGATATCCCAGGCCTTAAACATCCAGCGCGAGGTCGGGTGAACCAGAATGTAGGATTTACTCGTGAGCCCAAACCCGGCCAGTTTTTCGGCCACAGAGGCTTCTGCCGCGTCACCAGGCACAAAAAGCGTATGCTTGTCTTCGTCGGACTGCGGATGAATACCGATTCGGCGCAGGGCATCCAGATTGACTTCCACCATATGGCGGCTGTTGTCCTGAATGGCCGGGTAGAGCGTGGTGAACGATTTCACCCAGCGACGACGTGCCAGGCCCCCGCGTTTATCCGGCTTAAAGCCGACGGAGACACGCGGTTTCAGGCGACGCGCCAGACGCGCGCCGTGCCAGTGTTCGGTCAGATTAATCAGCACGTCATACTGACGGCCTTTCAGGGTATTCAGCAGGGCGCGGTAGAGGCGAAATTGTTCAAACCAGCCCTTCTTGCGCCAGTTGCGCCCAATAGTATGCACCTGGTCGATATGCGGATGGCTGGTCAGCATCGCCTGGGTATCGTCATAAACCAGCGCATCGACTTCCACGTTCGGCCAGTTCTTTTTCAGCACGGTAAACACCGGCGAGGTAAGCAGAACGTCACCGTGGTGACGAAGCTTAATAATCAGCACGCGCTTTGGCGGGCGCTCCGCTGAGAAAAAATCAGACATAGGCTCTCTCTGCTGCCAGCAAAGGCTCTAATTGCGCAAATACCGCAGCGGCGCTGAGATCGCTCAACTGCGATGAGTGTTCCGGGCGGCAGATATACTGATTTTTTCCATAGCCGCCGATCAGCCCCGGGTCCGTTGGGCCGTAAAGCGTGATGTTAGGACGGTCCAGCGCCGCTGTCAGGTGGCTGAGGCCCGTATCCACGGAGACTACAGCCGTAGCGCCTGCCAGCGCCTGAGCGACGCCGTCAAGTTTCATGCGCGGCAGAACGTCCACGTAATCAAACCCTTCTGCCAGACGTTTGGCTCGTGCCTCTTCGTGCGGTGCACCCCACGGGAGTTTGATACGCAGCCCCGCGCTTGCCAGCAGGCCGATCAGTTCGCGCCAGTGCGCTTCCGGCCAGTGCTTGTCATCGCGGGTTGTCGCGTGAAGGAAAATCAGATAAGGATCGCTTTTCTGCGATGAGGCGTGCAGGAAATGCCGGGAAATCGCATAGTCGCCCTGGGTTTCCGGTTTCGCATAGCCCAGGCTTTTGGCAAACAGCTCGCGGGTACGTTCCACCGCGTGCTGTTGCTTTGCGATGTGGTGGTGGCGGTTATAAAACAGGCTCGCCAGCGGTTCGCGGGCGCTGTGCCAGTCCATCCCGTGCTTTACGCCGTGTGCCAGACGCGTTACCAGCGCGGCGCTTTTGACCAGCCCCTGCGCGTCAATGATGGCGTCGTAATGCTGTTCCCGCACCGCCTCGCGGAAGGCTTTGCGTTCGGCTTTAATCGGTGCGGAGAACCACGCTTTCCGCCAGCGGCGAATCGCCACCGGGATCACGCGGTCAACCGCTTCATGCCAGGTGGGGATCTGCGCGAAGCCTTCTTCCACCGCCCAGTCAAAACGAATGCCTGGGATGGCCCGCATGGCGTCCGTCAGCGACGGCAGCGTATGCAGAACATCACCCATCGAAGAGGTTTTAACGATCAATACCCGCATTCGTTATCCTTCTTCGCTCAACAGCAGTGCGTTGAGTTCTTCGAGAACGCGTGCTGGCGTAATGTCGATCAGGCTCTGATGATAGCCTTCTGCAGCATCGCCTTTGCGCACCTTGTGGTAGCCGGTGATCAGGCGGATGACGCGCGCTTTATGGGAAAGCGGAGGCGTGAAGTCCGGGCTGCTTGGGCCATACAGCGCCACCAGCGGACGATCCAGCGCGGCAGCAACGTGCATTAATCCGGAGTCGTTCGTTACTACGGCTTTACAGGCGGCAATCAAAATAACGGCCTGTTCAAGCTGCGTTTCACCGGCCAGGTTTCGGCACCAGGCCTGCTGCTCGGTGCTGAGCGTGGCGAGAATTTCATTACCCGCCTCGTGGTCTTTTGCCGAACCGAACAGGACAATCTGGTAGCCTTCGTCGATCAGCTGTTTCGCCAGCTCCGCATAGTGGTAGTGCGGCCAGCGTTTTGCCGGACCGAACTCGGCGCCAGGGCAGAAGCCAATCATCGGGCGTTCAGACGAAAGGCCAAACGCGCTGCAGGTCTGGGATTTTTCACCGTCGTTAACCTGAAGCTGGGGCCAGAGCAGCGGCTGCGGCAGGTCTTTCGCACTGCGCATCACGCCTTTGTCATAGGCCAGCGCCACGTAGCGCTCCACCATTAATGGCCAGGCCGCTTTATCCAGCACCCGCGCATCGTTCAGCAGACCGTAGCGCATTTCGCCGCGCCAGCCGGTGCGATGCGGGATGCCCGCAAAGAAGGGCACCAGCGCGGATTTAAAGGAGTTGGGCAGGACATACGCACGATCGTACCGCTTTTCGCGCAGGCTATGGCCGAGCTTGCGGCGCTCGCCAATCTCCAGCGCTCCGTGGCCGAGCGGCATCGGGATCGCTTCATTCACTTCCGGCATACGCGATAACAGCGGACGGCACCACGCGGGTGCCATCACGTCGATTATCGCCTGGGGATAACGCGCCTTGAGCGTGCGATAGAGACTTTGCGACATCATCATGTCGCCCACCCATGACGGGCCGATCACCAGAATTCTCATACTTACGCGTCGCGGTTCAGCCAGGCCATATATTCCGTTACGCCTTCGGCAACGGTCTTGAACGGCTTGTCATAACCTGCGGCGCGCAGGTTAGTCAGATCGGCCTGCGTGAACGCCTGGTAACGGCCTTTCAGCTTGTCAGGGAACGGAATGTACTCGATGCTGCCTTTTTTATGGTACGCCAGCGTGGCGTCAGCCACCGCCTGGAAGGACTCTGCGCGGCCGGTACCGAGGTTGAAGATGCCGGACACGCCGTTTTCCCAGAACCACAGGTTTACGGCGGCCACGTCACCCACGTAGACGAAGTCACGCTTAAAGCCGTCGCTGCCTTCGAACAGTTTTGGACTTTCACCGTTATTCAGCTGGGTGTTCAGGTGGAACGCCACGCTCGCCATGCTGCCTTTGTGGCCTTCGCGCGGTCCGTAGACGTTGAAGTAGCGGAAACCGACGATCTGCGAGTTCGCTTCTGGCAGTACCTGACGTACGTATTCGTCGAACAGGAACTTGGAGTAACCGTAGACGTTCAGCGGCTGCTCATATTCACGGGACTCGATGAAGTCCGAGGTGCGCCCGCCGTAGGTGGCAGCAGAAGAGGCATACAGGAACGGAATTTCACGCTCCAGGCAGTAATGCAGGATCTCTTTGGAGTACTGATAGTTATTGTCCATCATGTACTTGCCGTCCCACTCGGTAGTGGACGAGCAGGCACCTTCGTGGAAGATGGCTTCGATCTCGCCGAACTCTTCACCTGCCATAATCTGGATAAGGAAGTCTTCTTTATCCATGTAGTCAGCGATGTTCAGATCCACCAGGTTAACGAACTTGGTGCCGTCTTTCAGGTTGTCAACCACCAGGATGTCGGTGATGCCTTTGTCATTGAGAGCCTTAACAATATTGCTGCCGATAAAGCCTGCGCCGCCGGTAACGATGATCATAACTGTAACCTTTGAAGTGTGGAGCCCGGGGACAATCCCGGACGCTAATGTTTCTATCATATCATTAGTATGGCTGCCCTTCAGCCATTCACCGACATAGCGCAAGGGTACACGTGATTTATGCTGCAAAAACGACAAGAGATGACGTGTCATCTCGTCATGAACTATAGGTTTGGGTAATATGTCCCGAAATTTGCCGAGTCTGGAGAATTGCAATGCGTGGTGATTTTTACAAACAGTTAAACAGCGACCTCGAGACCGCACGTGCGGAAGGGTTGTTCAAGGAAGAGCGTATTATCACGTCTGCCCAGCAGGCGGACATCACCGTTGCCGACGGCAGCCATGTGATCAACTTTTGTGCGAACAACTACTTAGGTCTTGCGAATCACCCTGAGCTGATTGCCGCTGCCAAAAACGGCATGGATACCCACGGCTTCGGCATGGCCTCCGTACGCTTTATCTGCGGAACCCAGGACAGCCACAAGCAGCTTGAGCAAAAGCTGGCAACCTTCCTCGGAATGGAAGATGCGATTCTGTACTCCTCCTGCTTTGACGCCAACGGCGGCCTGTTCGAGACCCTGCTCGGCGCAGAAGATGCCATTATCTCCGACGCCCTGAACCATGCGTCCATCATTGACGGCGTGCGCCTGTGCAAAGCGAAGCGTTTCCGCTACGCCAACAACGACATGGTTGAGCTGGAAGCGCGCCTGAAAGAGGCTCGTGAAGCGGGCGCTCGCCATGTGCTGATCGCCACCGACGGCGTGTTCTCCATGGACGGCGTGATCGCCAACCTGAAGGGTGTATGTGACCTGGCAGATAAATATGACGCGCTGGTGATGGTTGATGACTCTCACGCAGTGGGCTTTGTCGGCGAAAACGGCCGGGGCTCCCATGAATACTGCGACGTCATGGGCCGCGTGGACATCATCACCGGTACGCTGGGCAAAGCGCTCGGCGGCGCATCCGGCGGCTATACCGCTGCGCGCAAAGAGGTGGTTGAGTGGCTGCGTCAGCGCTCCCGTCCGTATCTGTTCTCCAACTCCCTGGCGCCGGCGATTGTTGCCGCCTCTATCAAAGTGCTGGAGATGGTGGAGTCCGGTGCCGGGCTGCGCGACCGTCTGTGGTCTAACGCCCGTCTGTTCCGTGAAAAAATGAGCGCAGCAGGGTTCACCCTGGCCGGTGCCGATCATGCGATCATTCCGGTGATGCTGGGCGATGCGGTCGTGGCGCAGCAATTTGCCCGCGAACTGCAGAAAGAAGGGATTTATGTCACCGGGTTCTTCTTCCCGGTGGTACCAAAAGGTCAGGCGCGTATCCGCACCCAGATGTCTGCGGCGCATACGCCTGAACAAATTGAACGTGCGGTGGAAGCCTTTACCCGCATCGGTAAACAGCTGGGCGTCATTGCCTGAGGACGTATGATGAAAGCGTTATCCAAACTGAAAGCGGAAGAAGGGATTTGGATGACCGACGTGCCGGAACCGGAAGTCGGTCATAACGATCTGCTGATCAAAATTCGTAAAACAGCTATCTGCGGTACTGACGTTCACATCTACAACTGGGACCAGTGGTCGCAGAAAACCATTCCTGTACCGATGGTTGTCGGTCACGAATATGTCGGTGAAGTGGTGGGTATCGGCCAGGAAGTGAAAGGCTTCAAAATCGGCGACCGCGTTTCCGGTGAAGGCCATATTACCTGCGGCCACTGCCGGAACTGCCGCGGTGGGCGTACGCACCTGTGCCGCAATACCATCGGCGTGGGCGTGAACCGTCCGGGCTGCTTCGCGGAATATCTGGTGATCCCGGCCTTTAACGCCTTCAAAATCCCGGACAATATCTCTGACGATCTGGCCTCCATCTTCGACCCGTTTGGCAACGCGGTACACACGGCGCTCTCCTTCGATCTGGTGGGTGAGGACGTGCTGGTCTCCGGTGCGGGCCCAATCGGCATCATGGCGGCGGCCGTGGCGAAGCACGTGGGTGCACGCAACGTCGTGATCACCGACGTGAACGAATACCGCCTGTCGCTGGCGCGCAAAATGGGCGTCACCCGCGCGGTGGATGTCTCGAAAGAGAGCCTGACCGACGTGATGGAAGAGTTGGGCATGACCGAGGGCTTCGACGTGGGCCTGGAGATGTCCGGCGCGCCGCCGGCGTTCCGCACCATGCTCGATACCATGAACCACGGTGGTCGTATCGCGATGCTGGGCATTCCGCCGTCGGATATGTCTATCGACTGGAACAAAGTGATCTTCAAGGGGCTGTTCATCAAGGGTATCTATGGCCGCGAGATGTTTGAGACCTGGTACAAGATGGCGGCGTTGATTCAGTCCGGTCTGGATCTGTCCCCGATTATTACTCACCGTTTCTCCATCGATGAGTTCCAGCAGGGCTTTGACGCGATGCGTTCCGGCCAGTCAGGGAAAGTGATCCTGAGCTGGGAGTAACAGAGAAAGCGCCTTCGGGCGCTTTTTTTACGACCTCTTCACGTTTCTTACATCCGCAATCAGATTATTTCGATTTTTCCTTCGCTTTTTTACCCGCACACTTATAAAGTTTGTTGATTATCCGTTTAAGTTTACAGCGCCTATGTTCAAGCTTACCGTTTGTTTATTGACCTGTAATTCTGCGCGTTTGCTGCGCGAGGTGATTCCTCCGCTGCTGACGGTGGCAGATGAAATTGTCGTTCTGGATTCCGGCAGTACGGATGCCACTCTTTCTATTTGCCGCGAGTACGGGCTCTCCCTTCATCATCACCCCTATGCTATGCATGGCGTGCAGATGAACCATGCGATCGATCTGGCGAGCAATGACTGGGTGCTTTGCATGGATAGCGACGAGATTCTGGACGCGGAGACTGTCGACTTTATTCTGACCCTGAAAGCCGGGGATGAACCTTCCGCCGATCGCGCCTGGCGTATCGCCCGGTACTGGCACGTGCTGGGTGAGGAGGTGCGTACAATCTACCCTGTTTCCTCTCCTGATTTCCCGGTGCGGCTGTTCAATCGTACCCAGGCTCGCTTCAACCAACGACCCGTGGATGACAAAGTTGAAGGCAAGATTGTCGCCATGAAAATGCCGGGGCGGGTGCGTCACGACACGTTTTATAACCTTCATGAAGTGTTCAACAAGCTCAACAGCTACACCACCCGGCTGGTGAAGTACCAGCCGGCTCGCCCTTCGATCGGACGCGGCATCATCAGCGCCATCGGGGCGTTCTTCAAATGGTATCTGTTCAGCGGAGCCTGGCGTCAGGGCAAGGTTGGGGTCGTGACGGGTCTGTATGCTACAGCCTACAGCTTTTTGAAGTATTTCAAATCCTGGTATCAGCATCAGGAGAAAAAAGAGCCCGTTGCGAATGAGCAGACGGACTCTCAGATTGCGAAATAAGCGTCAGGCGGTCAGGCTTTCTTACCCCATCCCTGCCACTGCTGCTGGACGTATTTCACCAGCGTACTGTTACTGATGCTTTCTCCGATGACAGAGAAGAAGCGGGTCGCGTAGACCGGTTCAAGCGGCTGCTTCGGTACGCAGCGTTTCACGCCGCGGAACGGATTACGCGGTGCAGTCGGCACGGGCTGCGCAGAATTCGGCGTAGAGGTATCCACCTGCGGCTCGTTAAGCAGATCGCTCGGGCGCACCAGCGTGATATCGGAAGGTAAGGTCGGCAGCATTTGCTGCAGGACGCGGACGGTCGACGGGTGCGGGTGACCGATGGCAATGGCCGAACCATTGCGGCGGGCCAGCTGTACCGCGCGATTGAACTGCATACGAATATCGGCTTCGTTCTGGGTGTCATCCAGGAACACCTTGCGCTTAATCACCTTTACGCCCGTTCCCTGAGCGGCGCGCATCGCCTGGCTGTTGCCGATGGTCATGCTGTCGAGGAAGTAGAGATTGTAACGCTCCAGCGCCTGCATCACTTTTAGCATCCCGTACAGGCTGGAGGTCATCGCGCTGCCCATATGGTTATTCAGCCCTACGGCATACGGCACCTTGTTGTAGGCGTCGCGGATGATGCGCTCGATCTCCTCGCTGCTCATATCCGGGCGCAGAGTATCTTTTTCCAGCGGCTGCTTGCTGAGCGGGGCCATGGGCAGGTGGATGAGAACCTGATGCCCGCTGCTGTGGGCTTTGGTCGCCATCTCACGCGCGTGGGGGGCATTTGGCAGGACGGCAACGGAGATGGCTGACGGCATCGCCAGCACCTGATTTTCATAGTGCGGACGATAACCAAAGTCATCAATCACGATAGCGAGCTTACCTGCGTATACCGGTGCAGCCAGCGCCAGCGCGCTGACGACGGAGAAAACGATTCGACGAAATTGAAGCAAAACTTATCTTCCCAACCACGGCTGTGGATTGACCGCCTGACCCTGACGACGAATTTCGAAATAGAGTGACGGGCGGCCCTGACCGCCACTGCTGCCCACAAGGGCGATGGGTTGGCCCGCGCGCACCTGCGTGCCGACGCTGACCAGCGCGCTCTGGTTGTAGCCGTAAAGGCTCATATCACCTTTACCGTGTTCGACTACCACCACCAGTCCGTAACCCTGCAGCCAGTCGGCCAGAATAACACGACCATCGGCAATCGCTTTCACTTCGCTACCTTCAGACGCACCGATAACGATCCCTTTCCAACGTAGCTCACCCTGCAGCTGTTCGCCATAGCGATGCAGAATTGAACCACGAACGGGCCAGAAAGCCTGGCCGCGAGGTGAGCCCAGGCCGCCGGTACGCGACATCAGGGAACGTTCACTTTCGCTTGGCTTGTAGGTGGTACCTTTGCGGGAGGCTTCCTGCTGCTTGTCGCGAACGGCCTGCGCCTCGCGAGCCTCTTTTTCGGCGCGCGCTTTCGCCGCGGCTTCCGCACGGGCGATGCTGTTACGCAGTTTGGATTCGTTGGCGCGCATTTCGCTCAGCTGGCTCTGTCCTTCCTGAATCGAGGACTCGAGACCGGCCAGGGTTTTCTTACGCTCGTTGCGCGCCTGCTCGAGCTTCGCCTGCTGGGCCTGCTGATCGTAGAGCAGCGTCTGCTGCTGGCTCTGCTTCTCTTCCAGTTCGGCTTTTTGCGTGGAGACCTCTTCGCGCGTCTGCTTCAGCTGCGCGATCGTCTCCTGACGCGCCTGGTTCAGATACCCAAAGTAGGCCTGCAGGCGCTGGCCGCGCTGGCTCTCTTCGCCGCTGAGGATCAGCTGGAGTCCGGTATGTTCACCCTGGCGGAATGCGGCATCAAGCTGTGCCGCAAGATTGCGCTCCTGCGCATCGCGCTGGCGCTCGAGTTTGGCAATCGACGCGTTCATCTCGTCGATCTGCTTATTCAGCTGGGCAAGGGTGTTTTGCGTTTCACGGAGTTTACGCGTGGCAGCGGAGATGGCCTCTTCCTGCTGCTTAAGCTGGGCGAGCAGGGCGGCGCGCTGCTGCTGCTGCTGGCGTACCGCACGCTCTTTGGCGGCGATATCGGCCTGAATGGATTTCAGCTGGTCGCGGTCATCCGCGTGGGCGGATGCGGCGCACAGCAATACGCCAGCGCTGAGTGCGCTGGCGTAAAACAGAGGTCTGACTGATAACCTAAGCGGCTTCACGACCCATGTGATTGAAAAAATCGCCTTTCCCCTCATGGGGAGCGATTATTCCACGATGAACAGCGGCTTACCAGTCATCTCTTCAGGGATCGGCATCCCCATCAGCGACAACATGGTTGGCGCGATGTCAGAAAGCTTGCCGCCTTCTACGGCTTTCACTGATTTATCACCCACATAAATCAGCGGAACCGGCAGGTTGGTGTGGGCGGTGTGTGCCTGGCCGGTCGCCGGGTCGCGCATCTGTTCAGCGTTACCGTGATCCGCGGTGATCAGCAGCTGGCCGCCAACGGATTCAACCGCTTTCGCCACCTGCTCAACGCAGTGGTCCAGCGCTTCAACCGCCTTCACTGCCGCTTCCATCACCCCGGTATGACCGACCATGTCGCCGTTCGGGTAGTTACAGATGATGGTGTCGTACTTACCGCTCTCGATGGCCGCAACCAGTTTTTCAGTCAATTCTGCAGAGCTCATCTCTGGCTGCAGATCGTAGGTGGCGACTTTCGGGGAATTGATCAGAATGCGCTCTTCGCCCTTGAACGGCTCTTCAACGCCGCCGTTAAAGAAGAAGGTCACGTGCGCGTATTTTTCCGTTTCGGAAATACGCAGCTGCGTTTTGTCGTTCTTCGCCATCCACTCACCGAAGGTATTGGCCAGCGAGGCAGGTGGGTAAGCGCATGGGGCTTTGATGTCTGCCGCGTATTCGGTCAGCTGGATGAAGTCGATGTTTACCACTTTCTTACGGGCAAAACCGTCGAAGTCGCTGTTGACGAACGCACGAGTGATTTCGCGCGCGCGGTCAGCGCGGAAGTTCATGAAGATCAGCGCATCGCCGTCTTCCATCGCGGCATCGGCCTGGCCTTCAGCACGGATCACGGATGCTTTCACGAATTCGTCGTTTTCATCACGTGCATAAGCTGCTTCCAGGGCTTCAACGGCGGTCGCGAACTGGAATTCCCCTTTTGCCAGGGTCAGCAGATCATAGGCCTGTTCAACGCGATCCCAGCGGTTGTCGCGGTCCATGGCGTAGTAACGACCAATGATGGAGGCCACGCGGCCTTTACCCAGCGCGGCGAATTTGTCTTCAAAGGCTTTCAGGGAGCCTTTTGCACTGCGTGGTGGCGTGTCGCGGCCGTCCAGGAAGGCGTGCAGATAGATTTTTTCCGCACCGCGTTCAGCGGCCAGCTCAACCATCGCCATGATGTGATCTTCGTGGCTGTGAACGCCGCCGGCAGAGAGCAGGCCCATAATGTGAACGGCCTTGCCAGCGGCAACGGCTTTATCAACCGCGCCTGACAGCGTTGGGTTGGAGAAGAAGGTGCGTTCTTTGATTTCAACGTCCAGACGCGTCAGGTCCTGGTACACAATACGCCCGGCGCCCAGGTTAACGTGACCGACTTCGGAGTTGCCCATCTGGCGGTCCGGCAGGCCCACTTCCAGGCCAGACGCGTCAATCAGCGTATGCGGACGTTTTGCCCACAGGGCATCCATGACCGGGGTTTTGGCGTTGAAAATAGCGTTATCCTGGCTGTCTTCACGGTAGCCATAGCCATCCAGAATCACCAGTACCATAGGTTTTTTAGAAACCGACATTGCGACAACCTCATGCTCAAGAGTCAAAATTTGCGTAATTTTACTACAGCTGAATCGATCAAATAGCCGCAGAAGATCAAAGAAAGCGCAGGGGCAAGGTGCTGACCAGACCATTTTGAGGCATTTTTTTAGGTGGCATGCCGCAGAAAATGGATTAGGTTAGGGTCGCTGGCTGTATTTGCCAGAACGCACAGGTATACTCCTGTCCTGGTTTTTTTTATCACTTAGTCGGGAGTAGTTACCCTCCATGCAAGAAATTATGCAATTCGTTAGCCGCCATCCGGTTCTGAGCATCGCGTGGATTGGCCTGCTGGCTGCTGTGCTGTTCACCACATTTAAGAGCCTGACGTCTAAGATTAAGGTTATCACCCGTGGTGAAGCGACGCGTCTGATTAACAAAGAAGATGCCGTCGTTGTCGATCTGCGTCAGCGTGACGATTTCCGCAAAGGTCACATTGCGGGCGCAATCAACCTGTTGCCAGCTGAAATCAAAGCGAACAACGTCGGTGAGCTTGAAAAACACAAAGCCCAGCCGATTATCGTTGTGGATGCGACCGGCATGCAGGCACAGGAATCTGCCAGTGCGCTTCATAAAGCAGGCTTCGAAAACGTAACGGTGCTGAAAGAAGGTATTTCCGGCTGGAGCGGGGAAAATCTTCCTTTGGTGCGCGGTAAATAAGGAGTTCAGTCATGGCCCATATTGAGATCTATACCAAAGCGACGTGCCCGTTCTGCCATCGTGCGAAAGCGCTGCTGAACAGTAAAGGCGTCACGTTCCAGGAACTGCCGATCGACGGTGACGCGATTAAACGCGAAGAGATGATCCAACGTAGTGGTCGTACGACGGTTCCACAGATTTTTATTGATGCGCAGCACATTGGCGGCTGTGATGACTTGTATGCGCTCGACGCCCGTGGTGGACTCGATCCGCTGCTGAGCTAAGAGACTTTAGGACAATTAAAAAGGGTATTTCCATGTCAGAACAAAACAACACCGAGATGACTTTCCAGATCCAGCGTATCTACACCAAAGATGTCTCTTTCGAAGCGCCAAATGCGCCACACGTTTTCCAGAAAGATTGGCAGCCAGAGGTTAAACTTGATCTGGATACCGCATCTACCCAGCTGGCAGATGACGTGTATGAAGTCGTGCTGCGTGTGACCGTTACCGCCTCTCTGGGCGAAGAAACTGCATTCCTGTGTGAAGTACAGCAGGGCGGTATCTTCTCTATCGGCGGCATCGAAGGCAACCAGATGGCGCATTGCCTGGGTGCGTACTGCCCGAACATTCTGTTCCCGTATGCACGTGAATGCATCACCAGCCTGGTTTCTCGCGGTACATTCCCGCAACTGAACCTTGCGCCAGTTAACTTTGATGCGCTGTTCATGAACTATCTGCAGCAGCAGGCTGGCGAAGGTGCTGAACAACATCAGGATGCCTGATGAGCACTGTTAATGCGTCAATGACTGTGATCGGTGCCGGCTCATACGGCACCGCTCTTGCCATTACTCTGGCAAGAAATGGTCACGAGGTGGTCCTGTGGGGCCACGACCCAAAACATATCGCCACGCTGCAGCGCGATCGTTGCAACGTCGCGTTTCTCCCGGACGTTCCGTTCCCTGACTCCCTGCACCTTGAAAGCGACCTTGCGACCGCGCTGGCGGCCAGCCGCAACATTCTGATTGTGGTTCCGAGCCATGTCTTTGGCGACGTGCTGCGTCAGATTAAGCCGCTGATGCGCCCGGATGCGCGTATTGTCTGGGCGACAAAAGGACTGGAAGCCGAAACCGGACGCCTGCTGCAGGACGTTGCCCGCGAAGCGCTGGGTGATGCGATCCCGCTGGCGGTCATCTCCGGCCCGACCTTTGCCAAAGAGCTGGCCGCTGGCCTGCCGACGGCGATTTCGCTGGCCTCAACCGATCAGGCCTTCTCCGACGATCTCCAGCAATTGCTGCACTGCGGCAAGAGCTTCCGCGTCTACAGCAACCCCGATTTTATCGGCGTGCAGCTGGGTGGGGCGGTGAAGAACGTGATTGCGATTGGTGCCGGGATGTCCGACGGCATAGGTTTTGGTGCCAACGCCCGTACGGCGCTGATCACCCGCGGTCTGACCGAGATGTCCCGCCTGGGCGAAGCGCTGGGTGCCGATCCGGCCACCTTTATGGGGATGGCTGGCCTGGGCGACCTGGTGCTGACCTGTACCGACAACCAGTCTCGTAACCGCCGCTTTGGCATGATGCTCGGACAGGGCAGCGATGTGAAAGACGCGCAGGAGAAGATTGGCCAGGTGGTTGAAGGCTACCGCAATACCAAAGAAGTCCGCGAGTTGGCGCACCGTTTCGGTGTCGAAATGCCAATAACCGAGGAAATTTATCAGGTATTGTATTGCGGAAAAAATGCGCGCGAGGCAGCATTGACCTTATTAGGTCGTGCGCGCAAGGACGAGCGCAGCAGTAACTAGTCGGAACCGTTGTCACCTGAATGACCCAGCCAGCGCAGAACTGGCTGGTCATTATACTATCGTCTGGAGTTAGCAATGCCGTGTGAAGAACTGGATATCGTCTGGAACAACATTAAAGCCGAAGCCCGGGCGCTGGCCGACTGTGAGCCTATGCTGGCCAGTTTCTACCACGCAACGCTACTCAAGCACGAAAACCTCGGCAGCGCGCTCAGCTATATGCTCGCCAACAAGCTGGCGTCCTCGATCATGCCCGCGATTGCCATTCGTGAGGTGGTGGAGGAGGCTTACGCCGCTGACCCGGAAATGATCGCCTCTGCCGCCTGTGATATCCAGGCCGTGCGCACGCGTGACCCGGCGGTCGATAAATATTCTACCCCGCTGTTGTACCTGAAAGGCTTCCACGCTCTGCAGGCGTACCGCATTGGGCACTGGCTGTGGAATGAAGGCCGCCGCGCGCTGGCCATCTTCCTGCAAAACCAGGTTTCCGTGACGTTTCAGGTTGATATTCACCCGGCGGCGAAGATTGGCCGTGGGATCATGCTCGACCACGCCACCGGGATTGTTGTCGGGGAAACGGCCGTGATTGAAGACGACGTTTCGATCCTGCAGTCGGTTACCCTTGGTGGTACCGGGAAAACCAGCGGCGATCGCCATCCGAAAATTCGCGAAGGGGTGATGATAGGCGCGGGTGCCAAAATCCTCGGCAATATCGAAGTCGGGCGCGGCGCGAAGATCGGCGCAGGCTCCGTGGTGCTCCAGCCGGTTCCGCCGCACACCACCGCCGCTGGCGTACCGGCGCGCATCGTCGGTAAGCCAGACAGCGATAAGCCGTCCATGGATATGGATCAGCACTTCAACGGTATTCACCATACGTTTGAGTATGGTGACGGCATTTAACGTCTGAGAATGGCGCCCGGATACCCAAGCTGGCGCCATGCTTCATACACCACTACCGACACCGCATTCGACAGGTTCATGCTGCGGCTATCCGGCATCATCGGAATACGGATTTTCTGCTCAGCGGGCAGGGCATCCAGAATCGTGGCCGGCAGGCCGCGGGTTTCCGGGCCAAACATCAGATAGTCACCCTCCTGATAGCTTACGGCGCTGTGCGCTGGCGTACCTTTGGTGGTCAGGGCGAACATGCGCTGCGGTTGCTCGGCTTCCAGAAACGCGGCGTAATCATGGTGACGAATAACGGCGGTAAATTCATGATAATCCAGCCCCGCGCGGCGCAGGCGTTTGTCGTCCCACGTAAAGCCCATTGGCTCAATGATGTGCAGACGAAAACCGGTGTTGGCGCACAGGCGGATAATATTGCCGGTATTTGGCGGAATTTCTGGTTCGAATAAAACGATGTTAAGCATACTGCCCCCTTAATTGCGGGGGCAGAATAGCAGAAAAGAGAGGACCTACGCGACGCCGGGGTCTTGCGAGCGGCTGTACAGCATTTTGTAGACGGTTGCCGCCGCGGCCACAAGAGCGGGTACGCTGAGGATCATTAAAATACTGTCTGCCTGCCACTGCATCGAAAGAAGCTGGGCGCTGGTCATGGTGCCCGCCACGCCGCCAAAGCGGCCAATCCCCTGCATCCAGGCGATGCCCGTCGCGCGGCACTCGGTGGGATAAAAGGTGGCGGCCAGGGTCTGCATGCCCGACTGCGCGCCGTTCATCGCGATCCCCATCAGGAAAATCAACCCGCCAAACAGGGCGATATGGTTATGCTCCATGCCGAGTAGCAGGATCAGCCCCATCGTCAGGATAAACCCGCCCGCGACAACCTTGTGCGCTTCCCAGCGGTCCATCATCCAGCCGGCGAGCAGAATGCCGGCCGTGCCGCCGAAGGTGAACAGCGAGGTGAGCCAGGCGGACTCCGCCAGCGCATAACCCATCCCCTGCATCAGCGTCGGCATCCAGCTCAGCAGGACGTAGTAGATGACCAGCCCCATAAAGTAGGTCACCCACAGCATCAGGGTGCCGGGCAGCCAGGGCATCGAAAACAGCTGCGACACGCTCCCTTTTTTAGACGCGACTTTCTCCTCCGCCAGGAAAAAGCCCGTGACGCCCTCCAGCGTACCGCGGGCGAACCGGCTGGCAATGCGGCGAACCTGCATGACGTCTTTCCCGCGCTGCACCAGAAACTTCACCGACTCCGGCAACAGCAGTGCCAGCAGCAGCGTTAAAATCAGCGGCGCAATTGCGCCGGTCAGCAGCACGCTTCGCCAGCCGTGGTGGGGGATAAGCCAGGACGAGATCGCGCCGCCGCCCGCCGCACCCAGAGGGAAGCCGCAGTACATGGTATTAATCGCCATGGCGCGGCAGCGCTGGGGGGCAAACTCGGAGATCAGTGTAATGGCATTCGGCATGGCGGCGCCGAGCCCCAGGCCCGTCAGAAAGCGCCACAGCGTCAGGGTGTTGAGGCTTTGCGCCCAGGCCGTGCCCAGGCTTGCCAGGCCGAAGAACAGACACGAAAAGACCAGTACGCGCTTGCGGCCCATCCGGTCCGATACCGGACCGGCGATCAGCGCGCCCAACGACAGCCCCAGCAGCGCCGCGCTCAGCACCGGCCCCAGATCCTGTTTATGGATCCCCCATTCTGCCGACAGCGTGGGCGCGATGTAGCCCATTGCCGCCGTATCAAAGCCATCGATCGCCAGAACCAGAAAGCCCAGCACAATGAGCAGCCAGTGAAACCCTGAAAAGCGACTGTCGTCGATCACCTGCTGAATATCCACCTTACCTGAATAGGTCATACGCTCCCCTCTGATGTGATGTTGTTTTTGTGTTCTTGTCTTTGCTTGTCTATACAATTGCGGACGGCATGTATATGTCAAATTTTCTTATCCAATATGTTATCTGGATGTTATTTTTGGCATAAAAAAGCGCCCGAGGGGGAGATCGGACGCATGAGAAAGAGGTGTTAACGAGGGGGGATTCAGGCCGCGTTTCCCTGAGCAAGTGGAGCCAGCGCTGCCGGTAATTTGCTTAACTCCTGCACCAGGGAATCCTTACTGATTTCGCTAATGGTTTTCGCACCGGTCAGCGTCATCGCCACCTTCATCTCTTTTTCGATCAGGTTAAGCAGATTCGCCACGCCTGCCTGACCGGCCGTCGCCAGAGCATACAGATACGCGCGTCCCAGCAGCACGCTGTCGGCACCCAGCGCAATCATACGCACCACGTCCAGCCCGTTGCGGATCCCGCTGTCGGCCAGGATGGCGATATCGCCTTTCACCGCATCGGCAATAGCTGGCAGGGCGCGGGCAGAGGAGAGCACCCCGTCGAGCTGGCGTCCGCCGTGGTTAGAGACCACAATCCCGTCTGCGCCAAAGCGGACCGCATCACGGGCATCTTCCGGGTCGAGGATCCCTTTGATCACCATCGGGCCATCCCAGAATTCGCGGATCCACTCCAGGTCTTTCCAGGAGATGGACGGATCGAAGTTATTCGCCAGCCAGCCGATGTAATCTTCCAGCCCGGTGGGTTTACCCAGATACGCCGAGATGTTCCCCAGATCGTGTGGACGACCGTTCAGGCCGACGTCCCACGCCCACTGTGGATGCGTTACCGCCTGCCAGTAGCGGCGGAGCGCCGCATTTGGGCCGCTCATGCCGGAGTGCGCATCGCGGTAGCGCGCGCCGGGGGTCGGCATATCAACGGTAAAGACCAGCGTGGAGCAGCCCGCCGCTTTGGCGCGCTCCAGCGCGTTACGCATAAAGCCGCGATCGCGCAGGACGTACAGCTGGAACCACATCGGCCGCTTGAGGGTCGGGGCAACCTCTTCAATCGGGCAGACGGACACGGTGGAAAGGGTAAACGGAATGCCTTTAGCATCTGCGGCGGCGGCGGCCTGCACTTCACCGCGACGGGCGTACATGCCGCATAAACCGACAGGTGCGAGCGCGACGGGCATGGAAAGCGTTTCGTTAAACAGTTTTGTCTCAAGGCTCAGGTCAGACATATTCTTCAGCACGCGCTGGCGCAGAGCCACCTCCGACAGATCTTCCACGTTGCGGCGCAGGGTGTATTCGGCATACGCCCCGCCGTCAATGTAGTGGAACAGGAACGGGGGCAAAATGCGCTGCGCCGCGGCGCGATAGTCACTGGCTGCTGAAATGATCATGCTTTGTTCTCCCTGGAAATATCACTGTCGCCAGGCAGACGGGTAATACGCGCCTGTCGGGCCTGGTCTTCATCGAATCGTTTGATGGTGGTATGCACGAAACCGAGATGCGCCATCATCGCTTTGCGCGCGGCTTCGGCATCACCGGCCAGAATGGCGTTGAGCACCGCCTCGTGTTGTTCGGTCAGTTGGGCAAACACCGGCGGAACCAGATACATGCGCTGGCGGCTCTGCTTCACGGAGGATTGCAGCAGGTCGAAGAACCCGCGCATGGTCTGGAGCAGCACGACGTTGTGCGACGCCTCGGCAATCGCCAGGTGAAAACGCACGTCCGCCTGGGAGGCGATGTCCGGGTCGCTGCTTTGCGTGGCCTCAAAGCAGGCGATGAGTTTCTCTTTGTCGGCGTCGGTTGCCCGCATGGCTGCGTGCCAGGCGGTACTGGTTTCGATGGCGTGACGCGCTTCAAGGATGTCGAAGCTGTAGTCCGGGTCGTTCTCCATCAGCGTTTTCAGCGGCTGAACGATGTTTTGCTCGGACCAGTCGTCATGCTGCCAGCGTACAAAGGTGCCGCCGCCGCGACGGCTTACCAGCACCCCTTCGCTGACCAGCGTCGCCAGCGCCTCGCGCAGTGAATTGCGCGACACGCCAAGCTGGGCGGCGAGCTGGCGTTCGGCGGGCAACTTCATGCCCGCTTCCAGCTGTTGTTCTTCAATCAGCGCCCGCACGCGAGAGGCAATCTCGTCGGACAGGCGTCTGGGCATCACTATCATGGGATCATCCAGGTTAAGACATAGGCCTGCAGGGTGGTGATCACCCCGACCATGCAGGTGAATATCAGGCTGTGTTTCACGGTAAAGCGGAACAGATCCGACTCTTTACCGACCAGTCCCACCGCCGCACAGGCAATGGCGATGGATTGTGGGGAGATCATTTTCCCGGTCACGCCGCCGGTGGTATTTGCGGCCACCAGCAGGACGTCCGACACGCCAATCTGCTGGGCCGCCGTGGCCTGCAGCGCAGCAAACAGGGCGTTAGACGAGGTATCGGAACCGGTCAGGAACACCCCCAGCCAGCCGAGGAACGGCGAGAAGAAGGTGAAGGCGTGGCTGGTATGCGCCAGCGCCAGTGCCAGCGTCGATGACAAGCCGGAGTAGTTCGAGATAAACGCGAACGCCAGCACCATGCCGATGGAGTAGATCGGCAGCATCAGCTCTTTAACGGTCGCCGCAAAAGTCTGCACCGCAGCCGCAGGCTTCATGCGCAGCCACACCACGGAAAGAATAGCGGCAAACAGGATGGCGGTCCCGGTGGCGGAGAACCAGTCGAATTTATAGACCGCGGCATACGGCGTGGCGGCGTGCACCACCGGCGGCATACGGGCGACCATCTTGTCGAGGAACGGTACGGAGATGTTAATCACCATGTCGTACAGCGCGCCGCCCGGGGCGAACAGGGCTTTAAACGGCGGGATGCTCCACAGCGTAACCGTGGCGGTCAGGAACAGGAACGGCGACCAGGCGCGAATCACCTGTCCTGCGGTATAACCGGTGCGGGCCAGGGTTTGATCGACCTGCGAGGCGCCCATGTCGGCGAAGCGGAAAATACGGACCGGCTGCCAGCGTTTCAGGAACAGCGTCAGGCAGACCAGGGAAACCAGTGAAGAGATGATGTCTGGCAGTTCTGGGCCAAGGAAGTTCGAGCTGAGGTACTGGGCAATCGCGAACGAACCGCCCGCCACCATCACCGCAGGCCAGGTCTCCTTCACGCCGCGCCAGCCGTCCATAATCGCCATGATCCAGAACAGGACGATAATGGTCAGGAACGGCAGTTGGCGCCCCACCATCTGGCCAATCTCAAAGCTGTCCAGGCCGGTCACCTGGCCCGCAACCAGAATCGGAATACCCATTGCACCAAACGCCACCGGTGCGGTGTTCACAATCAGGCACAGACCTGCGGCATACAGCGGGTTAAAGCCCAGGCCCACCAGCAGCGCGGCGGTGATCGCCACCGGTGCGCCAAAGCCTGCCGCGCCTTCCAGAAACGCCCCAAAGGAGAAGCCGACAATCAGCATCTGCAGGCGCTGGTCCGGCGTAATGGAGAGAATCGACGAGCGGATAATGTCGAACTGCCCGGTTTTCACAGAGATTTTATAGACAAAGACCGCGGCGATGATGATCCACGCAATCGGCCACAGGCCGTAGAAGAAACCGTAGACGACGGAGGCCAGCGCGCGATCGACCGGCATTTTGTAGAAGAACAGCGCCACCAGCAGGGCGATGGCGACGGTGTACGTCGCGGCAAGGTAGCCCTTCAGCTTGAGCTTAATCAGCGCAAAGAAGAAGAACAGGATCGGAAGCGATGCGATCAGGCTCGACAGCCAGATATTGCCGGCCGGGTCGTAGTTTTGTTGCCAGAGGCTCATGCAGGTCTCCTGGGGACCAGACAGCCTGCGCTGCGGGCGAGTCTCCGCTCATCTCTGCGTCACAGTCTGTGTAAAAGTGGTCCTGCCAATGTTGTGTTGTAGGGTTAATGACAATGAATGGTTAACCAGATGTTATGAGCTAGCAATGGTTTTGTGAGCGGAAATAATGGAATTGTGAACCGGGGAAGGATTGGTTGCGCTATTGGTTGGACCAATTCACACGAAGGGGAAAAGAGTAGGCCGGGTAAGCGTAGCGCCACCCGGCATGAAATCAGAACGCCGTCTTACAAAAACCCGTCATCTCTTTCAGGCCCATTTCGCGGCCAAGCTCGGTCATCGGGTGAACCACCACCAGACCACGGACGCTTTTCTTCAGCTTGCCCATGTCGGCCTGCTCTTTTTTGGTGATCGCACGACGGTGCGGCATGTTCATCAGCTTCTGCGCTTCTTTGCTCAGCTTCTGGCCTTTGACTTCGCGCAGGCGCTCGATCTCTGCTTCCAGCTTCGCGGTCTCTTTTTCAAGTTCGGCATACTTCTCGGCGGACTCCACCAGTGACAGGCCCGCCATCTGGTGGCGGATGAGATCCAGGCGATCGCTCAGGCGTTTAATTTCGTTCTTTTCGACTTCTTTCATGACAAATAACTCTGAAAACGGGGAATTTACAGGGAAGGATACACCAATGTGAGCAGGCTTACTTCTGAAACGCTTTTTTTAAGCTGATTCGGGAAATCAGCTCAGTCAGGGAGAGAACCATCGTGGAACGGACAACCTGTTGATAACGCAGCTTTTGCATCGCGTAGAGCTCAGGGTCGCTGTTATCAAACTGCGGTGCCGGAGGAAGCGCGGTGACGCAGTGCAGCTCCCCGAACGGCCCCAGGATTTCATCGTCGGTAAAGGTGTATTCATTACCGTCGTGATTGAGTTCTTCGCGCAGCGCCATTAGCAGCTCTGCATCTTCATACTCTTGTCGGTTCAGCACGCCAAGACCATAAATCAGCTTCAGACGCACGGATAAATCGCCCAGCGGTCCGTCTCCGTCCAGTAACGGTTCTACAGCATATTTTACCGCGTAGTCGTCTTTGCGAAACACCTGAAGCACCAGGATATTCACCGCCTCGGTTAACAGCTCGACGGCGGCAATCAGGAAACTTCGTACGGTTTTGCCAGCATTCAGACGCTCAAGCACACGATTTTCAAAGGCCTGGGTTTGTTCCATTATTGCCTGCATATCTGACAATCTGTTATCCGGGCGCAGGCTAACCTGCGCCGCATTGTGCATCATTTGGTTGCGTTGTATGCGTTAACCGCCTCCACAACCACGTCGCTGTTGGCGTCCAGACCGGAAATCTGCGCCAGCGCAGCCTGCGCGCCCTGGGTATCAATCAGCTGAGCCAGTTCCTGCGCCTGCGGGTCCTGCTCGCTGCGGTAGTGCATTGCGGCGGCAATCCCTTTCACCAGGTTGGCGTGCGGCAGACCGTATTCCAGCGTGCCCAGCAGCGGCTTAATCAGGCGGTCGCCCGCGCTCAGCTTACGCAGCGGCTGGCGGCCCACGCGCTCAACGTCATCTTTCAGATACGGGTTTTCAAAGCGACCGAGGATTTTCTGGATGTATGCTGCATGTTTATCCGCATCGAAACCGTAGCGTTTAATCAGCACCGCGCCGCTCTCTTCCATTGCCCCTTTTACCACTGCGCGGATCTTCTCATCGAGGATCGCGTCACGAATGGTCTGATGACCGGCCAATTTTCCGAGGTACGCGGTTATAGCATGCCCGGTGTTCAGCGTGAAGAGTTTGCGTTCGACAAATGCCATCAGGTTATCGGTTAATTCCATTCCCGGAATGGTCGGCAGCGCGCCTTTAAACTGGGTTTTATCGACGATCCACTCGCTGAAGGTTTCTACGGTCACTTCCAGCGGATCGTTGGTCGCGGATTCGGAAGGCGGAACGATGCGATCCACGGCGGAATCCACAAAACCCACGTGCGCTTCAACCCAGGCTTTGTCTTCGTCTGCCACAGCGTTGAGCACGTGGCCTTTCAGCTGCGTGGTGCCGCGCACCATGTTTTCACAGGCGATGATGTTCAGCGGGGTATCGATACCCTGCGCTTTACGTTTTGCGAGGCCTTTCGCGACCGCAGGGGCGATGCGCTCAAGCACAACCGGACCCACGGCGGTGGTAACCAGATCGACGCTGGCGATAAGGTCAATAACGTCGTCGCCGATACTGCTGACCGCGTTGACGCCAGATACTGTCTCAACCTGCTCGTTTTCACCGACCACATGGACCTGATAGCTATGACGGGCATTCAGGGCATCCAGGACAACCTGATTCACATCGGCGAATGTCAGGGTAATGCCCGCGTCTGCCAGCAGTTTACCGATAAAACCACGACCGATATTACCTGCTCCAAAATGTAATGCTTTCATAGTGTTAACCTTCATCAATGTTTTTACCCGAGAGGGCTGGGGTGAGGAACGTTTTCCCCTCACCCTAGCCCTCTCCCCGGGGGAGAGGGAGGAGTACCGTTATTTGTTAAGCAGAGCCAGAACTTCTTCAACGCTGGTGGTGTTGGCCAGACGCTCAATAACCGTTTCATCATCCAGCGCGTTGGTCAGGCTGGTAATCACCTGAATGTGCTCGTTGTTGCGAGCAGCGATACCAATCACCAGACGGGCGATGTCGTCTTCTTCTTCACCGAAGCGCACGCCCTGCGGGTACTGACAGAATACGACGCCGGTTTTCAGGACGCGATCTTTCGCTTCAACCGTACCGTGCGGCACCGCGATGGATTCGCCCAGATAGGTCGGGGTCAGTTTTTCGCGTTCCAGCATCGCGTCGACATATTCAGGCTGAACGTAGCCGCCTTTCACCAGCTGCTCACCGGCAAAGCGAATTGCTTCTTCTTTGGTGGCCGCGGTACGGCCGAGGAAGATGTTTTCCGCACCCAGCTTAAACAGGTGGGCGTTGCTCTCGTCAAAACTGTCCTGCAGGCTGGAACGCACTTTCACTTCGTTGTCTTCGTGACGCTGCGCGGCAACCAGACGTTCGGTCAGGCTGGTATACAGGCCGCTGTCGAGGAAGTTGGTCAGCGAAATGTGCTGTGCCTGTGGTACCTGACGCATGGCGCGTTCGGTCAGATCGCGGTGCGTGATAACCAGGTCAACATCCGGCGGCAGGCTGTTAATGGCGCTGTTGGTCACGGAGATGTTGGTCAGGCCCGCATCCTGCACTTTCTTACGCAGCACGCCTGCACCCATTGCGCTGGAACCCATACCGGCGTCGCAGGCAACGATGATTTTACGCACGTGGCTCAGGTCGTTAGAGACATCACCGGCTGCCAGTGGCGTCGCGCCTTTGGATTCGGCTTTCATGTCGTGCATACGACGGGTTGCGGCTTCGATGTCATCATCTTCTTTCACTTTGCTGGTTTTCAGCAGGATAGAAGAGACCACGAAGGAGACGGCCATTGCCGCAAAGATAGCCGCGAGGTTCGCGAAGTAAGCGCCTTTTGGCGTCATCGCCAGTACCGCCAGGATAGAACCCGGAGAGGCTGGAGAAACCAGACCGCCGCCCAGCACGCTCAGGGTGAACACACCGGTCATACCGCCGAGGATAACGGCCAGGATCAGACGTGGGTTCATCAGCACGTAAGGGAAGTAAATTTCGTGGATACCGCCCAGGAAGTGGATGATCGCCGCACCGCCAGCAGACTGTTTAGCGCTGCCACGGCCAAAGAAGATGTACGCCAGCAGAACGCCCATACCTGGACCCGGGTTAGCTTCAATCAGGAAGAAGATAGACTTGCCGAGATCGTGAGACTGCTGGATACCCAGCGGCGAGAAGATGCCGTGGTTGAT
This sequence comes from Enterobacter sp. BNK-22, assembly GCF_048684805.1. Classification (NCBI taxonomy): domain Bacteria; kingdom Pseudomonadati; phylum Pseudomonadota; class Gammaproteobacteria; order Enterobacterales; family Enterobacteriaceae; genus Enterobacter; species Enterobacter sp. BNK-22. Next base: position 3,402,267 of record NZ_JBLQTT010000001.1, on the reverse strand, counting down.
GGCGTTGTTAAGGAACAGGATTTTCGCCGGTTCAACGAAGATAGACGCCAGCGGCAGCATCTCGTGCGCCACCATGAAGTTAACGCCTGCCGCCAGAATTTTGGACAGCACTTCAACCGCAGGGCCAATGCCGAGGAACGCCAGAATGGCGAGGATCATCCCGATGATGCCCGCAGAGAAGTTGTTCACCAGCATTTCGAAGCCGGATTTGATCTTACCATCAACCCAGACGTCGAATTTCTTAATCGCCCAGCCGCCCAGAGGACCGGCAATCATCGCACCGAGGAACATCGGCATATCCGCACCGACGATAACACCCATGGTTGTGATAGCACCCACGACGCCGCCACGGTCACCGCCCACCAGACGACCCCCGGTGAAACCGATGAGCAGCGGCAGGAGATAGGTAATCATTGGGCCAACAAGTTTCGCCAGCGTTTCGTTAGGCAACCACCCTGTCGGAATGAACAATGCGGTGATGATACCCCACGCGATAAACGCGCCGATATTTGGCATCACCATGTTGCTGAGGAAACGACCAAAGCTTTGAACTTTGATCTTGAAATCGGATGACATAAAACACCCCTTCTTCTGTTTACGCTTAGGCTTGTGGCCCGAGGTTTATTGTTAATGAGGCGGCAGAGGTAGCCGGACCCTGTTCTGATGCTGTGAAATCTGGCACTGAATCGTTCAACTGTCCAGACAGGGAAAATTTGTGTGATGCGCGTCACGTAAAGGCAGGGGGTAGGGATATCAATGAAGTGATCTCAATCACAAAATTTGCGGGCAAAAAAAATACAATGGCGACAAAAAAAGCAAAATCCACTCTTTTATGTGATTGTTGTCACGTTTTGTTCTGGTGGGTTTGTTTCTGGATTGTGACTGATTTCACAAAATATTTTTATGCGGATTTCTCCGGCTGTGATCGGCGGCAAACTCTGCGTCGCGATTCAGCGCCAGGATGATATTGCACGACACGATAAGCTAAAAAACCACTTTTGATGTGTGGTATGGCGAAAAGTTAAAAGGTGGATTACGCTCATATTGTAAGGTTAAGTCTATTATTATTCAGGATATATTTTGACACGCTTATAAACTTGCATGGAGATATTATAAAAACCGATACTCCCCGGCTCGGAAATAGTAAGCACAACCCCGTGTTTATAAAAAATTAATTAGGTTGCGTACCGTTTTATTAATTTAATGAGTTGACGTTGTTTAAGTGAGGAGAATATGTTTCTCAACTATTTTGCGCTGGGCGTATTGATTTTTGTATTTCTGGTTCTCTTTTACGGAATCATCGCCATCCATGATATTCCTTATAATATGGCCAAAAAGCGTAACCATCCGCATGCCGATGCCATTCATACGGCTGGCTGGATTAGCCTGTTTACGCTTCATGCCATCTGGCCATTCCTGTGGATTTGGGCCACGCTGTACCGCGAGGATCGCGGCTGGGGCATGCAAAACCACATCACAAAGCCTGATGAGGTCCCGGGCATGGATGCGCTCGCCAAACGCGTGGCGGAACTCGAACAAAAGCTGGGCGCGGTAAAGCCTGCTGCTGATAAGAACACGCTGGAGCGCTAATCATGGATCTGTTGATTATTTTGACCTACGTGGCATTTGCCTGGGCCATCTTTAAAATATTCCGAATTCCGGTCAACCAGTGGACGCTTGCCACCGCAACATTAGGCGGCGTATTTATTGTTGCCGGACTTATTCTGTTAATGAACTATAACCACCCGTATACCTTTACGGCGCAAAAAGCGGTTATTTCTATTCCAATCACGCCGCAGGTGACCGGTGTGGTCAGCGAAGTGACCGATAAAAATAACCAGCTAATTAAAAAAGGCGAAGTGTTATTTAAACTGGATCCAGGCCGCTATCAGGCGCGCGTCGACAGACTTCAGGCCGATCTGGTGACCGCGACGCACAATATCGATAATCTGAAAGCGCAGCTGGCGGAAGCTGTTGCCAATACCACGCGCGTCTCCGCTGAACGCGATCGCCTCTATAAAGATTATCAGCGCTACCTGAAAGGCAGCCAGGCAAAGGTGAATCCGTTCTCTGAAAGCGATATCGACAACGCGCGTCAGAACTATCTGGCACAGGATGCGCTGGTGAAAGGCTCCGTGGCTGAACAGGTGCAGATCCAAAGCCAGTTAGACAGCATGGTGAACGGTGAACAGTCGCAGATTGCGTCCTTACGCGCCCAGCTTGCCGAAGCCAAATACAATCTGGACCAGACCGTGGTGCGCGCGCCGAGCAATGGTTACATCACCCAGGTACTGATTCGTCCGGGAACCTATGCCGCCGCGCTGCCATTGCGTCCCGTAATGGTCTTTATCCCTGAACAGAAGCGTCAGATTGTGGCCCAGTTCCGTCAGAACTCGCTGCTGCGTCTGAAGCCGGGCGATGAAGCGGAAGTGGTGTTTAACGCGCTGCCGGGCCAGGTCTTCTCCGGGAAGCTCACCAGTATTCTGCCGGTGGTGCCGGGGGGAACCTATCAGGCGCAGGGCGCGCTGCAGTCGCTGACGGTGGTGCCGGGAACGGACGGCGTTCAGGCACTTATTGAGCTGGAACCCAACGCCGAAGTCGATGCCCTGCCGGACGGTATCTATGCCCAGGTGGCGGTCTATTCGGACCACTTCGCCCACGTCTCGGTTATGCGTAAAGTACTGCTGCGTATGACCAGCTGGATGCACTACCTCTACCTCGATCACTAATCCTTCCAGGGCAGGAATGCGACATGCAGACCTGCCCTTTTTTCATCGCTTGATCCATACTGACTTTTTTCCGGCATCAAGGATCAGGCAATGAAACTCATCGGCAGCTATACCAGTCCCTTCGTGCGAAAAATCTCGATTCTCCTGCTGGAGAAGGGGATTGAATTTGAATTCGTGAATGAACAGCCCTACAACGCGGAAAACGGCGTCGCGCAGTACAACCCGCTGGGGAAAGTCCCGGCGCTGGTCACGGACGAGGGCGAATACTGGTTTGATTCCCCGATTATTGCGGAGTATATCGAGCTGCTGGGCGTTGCCCCGGCAATGCTGCCAGCAGACCCAAAAGCGGCGCTGGCGGTGAAGCAGGTTGAAGCCCTGGCCGATGGCATTATGGATGCGGCGTTAACCTCCGTACGGGAACAGGCAAGGCCCGCCGCCCAGCAGTCGGAAACGGAACTGTTACGCCAGCGGGAAAAAATCAGCCGCAGCCTGGACAGATGCGAACAGCTAATCCGGGAGGGTAAGATCGCCACCGACAGCCTGAACCTGGGGACCATCGCCATCGCCTGCGCGATTGGTTATCTCAACTTCCGCCGCGTCTCCCCGGGCTGGTGCGTCGACCGTCCGCTGCTGGTGAAGCTTGCAGACACGCTGTTTAGCCGCGAGAGCTTTGCCCGTACCGAACCGCCAAAGGCTTGACGCGGGTTATAACACTTCGCCGTCGGAGGCGGTACAATCCCCTCACATGTTAACTCCCTCTCCCGTCGGGAGGGGGGAAGATATTTACTCGCCAGGCGCTTTCATGACTACTCATCATTCGCTGTACAGCCAGATCCCCGCTACCGACCGTCTTCTTCGCGAACCCCGCATTCATGCTGTTGTTGAGCGTTTCGGCCATACCGCGACGGTGGAAATGTTACGCCTGCTTCAGGACGAAGCCCGCTGCGCGATTCAGGCAGAAAACGCCTTGCCCGACTGGTGTAGCGCGTGGGAGCAGGAAGTTGAACAGCGGCTGGATGAGAAGGCGCAAAGCGCGTTACGCCCGGTGATAAACCTGTCGGGTACCGTGCTGCATACCAACCTGGGGCGCGCGCAGCAGGCGGAAGAGGCCGTTGCCGCGGTTGTGCAGGCCATGCGAACGCCCGTAACGCTGGAGTACGATCTGGACGGTGCCGGGCGCGGGCACCGCGACCGTGCGCTGGCGGAGCTGCTGTGCCAGCTGACCGGCGCGGAAGATGCCTGCATTGTGAATAACAACGCCGCCGCGGTGCTGCTGATGCTGGCGGCCACCGCCAGTGGTAAAGAGGTGGTGGTGTCCCGCGGCGAGCTGGTGGAGATTGGCGGGGCGTTTCGCATCCCGGACGTGATGCGCCAGGCAGGCTGCACGCTACATGAAGTGGGCACGACAAACCGTACCCATGCGAAAGACTATCGCGCGGCGGTGAATGAAAATACCGCCCTGTTGATGAAGGTTCACACCAGTAATTACCATATTGAAGGCTTCACCAAAACGGTTGACGAGGCGGAGCTGGCGGCGATTGGGCGCGAACTGAATATACCGGTGATTGCCGATCTCGGCAGCGGCTCGCTGGTGGATCTGAGCCTGTACGGGCTGCCAAAAGAGCCGATGCCGCAAGAGATGATTGCGGCGGGCGTGAGCCTGGTCAGCTTTTCCGGCGACAAACTGCTGGGCGGGCCGCAGGCCGGGATTATCGTCGGCAAGCGCGAGCTGATTGCGCAGCTGCAGCAGCATCCGCTTAAGCGCGCCCTGCGCGCCGATAAAATGACGCTTGCCGCGCTGGAAGCGACGCTGCGGCTCTATCTCCACCCGGAAAAACTGGCCGACCGCCTGCCCACGCTGCGTCTGTTAAGCCGCGATGCCGCCTCGATTCGCGCCCAGGCCGAACTGCTGCTGCCGCGCGTCGCCGCGCACTACCCCGATTTTGACGTTCGCATTGAGCCCTGCCAGTCGCAGATTGGCAGCGGGTCGCTGCCGGCGGACAGGCTGCCGAGTGAGGCGCTGACGTTCATGCCGCGTGACGGGCGCGGCAGCCAGCTTGACGCCCTGTCGTCGCGCTGGCGCGGTCTCTCGACGCCGGTTATCGGGCGGATTTACGACGGCCGAATGTGGCTGGATCTGCGCTGCCTTGAAGATGAAGAGCGATTTCTGGAGATGTTGTTGAAATGATTATTGCCACCGCCGGTCACGTCGACCACGGAAAAACCACGTTGCTGCAGGCCATTACCGGCGTAAACGCCGATCGCCTGCCGGAAGAGAAAAAGCGCGGCATGACCATCGATCTGGGCTATGCCTACTGGCCCCAGCCTGATGGTCGCGTGCTGGGCTTTATTGATGTGCCGGGGCATGAAAAGTTTCTGTCCAACATGCTGGCGGGCGTGGGTGGCATCGATCATGCCCTGCTGGTGGTGGCCTGCGATGACGGCGTGATGGCGCAAACCCGCGAGCACCTTGCGATCCTGCAGCTAACCGGCAACCCGCAGCTGACCGTGGCGCTGACCAAAGCCGATCGCGTGGATGATGCGCGCGTCAGCGAGGTGCGCGAAACGGTCCAGGCGACTCTGCGGGAGTATGGTTTTGCCGACGCATCGCTTTTTGTCACCGTGGCGACAGAAGGGCGTGGTATCGACGAACTTCGCCACCATTTGCAGCACCTTTCAACACGCGACCACGCCAGCCATCATCGTTTCCGTCTGGCGATCGACCGGGCGTTTACCGTAAAAGGTGCGGGGCTGGTCGTGACCGGCACCGCGCTGAGTGGTGAAGTCAGCGTGGGAGATACGCTCTGGCTGACGGGCGTGAATAAACCGATGCGCGTGCGCGGGCTGCATGCACAAAACCAGCCCGCTGACCGCGCTCATGCCGGGCAGCGTATCGCGCTGAACATTGCCGGGGATGCGGAAAAAGAGCAGCTTAATCGCGGAGACTGGCTGCTGGCCGATGCCCCGCCGGAACCTTCTGAACGCGTGATCGTCTCCCTGCAGACACACATGCCGCTGACCCAATGGCAGCCGCTGCATATTCACCACGCGGCAAGCCATATCACCGGGCGCGTGTCGCTACTGGAAAACGACCTTGCCGAGCTGGTATTCGATTCGCCGCTCTGGCTGGCAGATAACGATCGTCTGGTACTGCGTGACATTTCTGCAAGGGAAACGCTGGCAGGCGCGCGCGTGGTGGCGCTTAACCCACCCCGACGCGGCAAGCGTAAGCCGGAATATTTGCAGTGGCTGGCCGCGCTGGCAGAGGCCAGAGAGGATAACGCCGCGCTGCGGGTGCACCTCGATCGCGGGGCGGTGAATCTGCGTGATTTTGCATGGGCACGCCAGCTGAGCAGGGAAGGCTTACGGCAGCTGACCCAGGAGCCGGGCTTTATTCAGGCTGGCGACAGCCTGCTCAATGCCCCGGTTGCTGCGCACTGGCAGCGTAAGATACTGAACACGCTTGCGACTTACCATGAACAGCATCAGGACGAGCCTGGCCCGGGGCGCGAACGTCTGCGACGCATGGCGCTGCCGATGGAAGACGATGCGCTGGTGCTGCTGCTGATCGAAAACATGCGTGAAAGCGGAGTGATTAAAAGCCACCACGGCTGGCTGCACCTGCCGGATCACAAGGCCGGGTTCACCGCCGAGCAAGAGGCCATATGGCAAAAAGCGGCCCCGCTGTTTGGCGATGAGCCGTGGTGGGTTCGCGATCTGGCTCGCGAAACCAACACCGACGAGCAGGTGATGCGCCAGGTATTGCGCCATGCGGCGCAGCAGGGGCTAATCGTCGCGATCGTGAAAGATCGTTACTACCGTAACGATCGCATTGTGGCGTTTGCCAACCTGATCCGCGAGCTGGATCAGGCGCGCGGCTCGACCTGCGCAGCGGATTTCCGCGATCGGCTGAACGTGGGGCGCAAGCTGGCGATCCAGATCCTGGAATACTTCAACCGCATCGGCTTTACCCGCCGTCGCGGTAACGATCATCTGTTGCGCGATTCGTTATTATTTCCTGAAACTCCGTGACCTCCGTCGTAAACACCGTTACCGGCTGGCGAGAAAATCGCCAGCCGGAACTACCCTTGTTGTACACCAACAGCAAGGAGACGGACATGACAAACAATCCTCCCTCATCGCGTATCCAGCCCGGCGAGTATGGTTTTCCCCTCAAGCTGAAGCCCCGTTATGACAACTTTATTGGCGGCGACTGGGTCGCTCCCGTCGACGGCGAATACTATTCCAACCTGACCCCGGTTACCGGCCAGCCGCTGTGCGAGATTGCCAGCTCCGGTAAGCGTGATATCGACCTGGCGCTGGATGCGGCGCACAAAGCGAAAGAGAAATGGGCTCACACCTCCGTGCAGGATCGGGCGGCGATCCTGTTCAAAATCGCCGACCGGATGGAGCAGAATCTGGAGCTGCTGGCGACGGCGGAAACCTGGGATAACGGCAAGCCGATCCGGGAAACGATGGCGGCTGACGTGCCGCTTGCTATTGACCACTTCCGCTATTTTGCCTCCTGTATTCGCGCTCAGGAGGGCGGGATCAGCGAAGTTGACAGCGACACCGTGGCGTATCACTTCCACGAACCGCTGGGCGTCGTCGGGCAAATTATTCCGTGGAACTTCCCGCTGCTGATGGCGAGCTGGAAAATGGCGCCCGCGCTGGCGGCCGGAAACTGTATTGTGCTCAAACCGGCGCGTCTGACCCCGCTCTCGGTCCTGCTGCTGATGGAAATCGTTGGCGATCTCCTGCCGCCGGGCGTGATTAACGTAGTGAACGGCGCGGGCGGGGAGATAGGCGAATATCTGGCTACCTCAAAACGTATCGCCAAAGTGGCGTTTACCGGGTCGACGGAGGTGGGCCAGCAGATCATGCAGTACGCCACGCAGAACATTATCCCGGTGACTCTGGAACTGGGCGGGAAATCCCCGAACATCTTCTTCGCGGACGTGATGGAGGAAGAGGATGCCTTCTTCGATAAAGCCCTGGAAGGGTTTGCGCTGTTTGCGTTTAACCAGGGCGAAGTCTGTACCTGCCCAAGCCGCGCGCTGGTGCAGGAATCCATCTACGAGCGCTTTATGGAGCGGGCCATTCGCCGCGTCGAGTCTATCCGCAGCGGTAACCCGCTCGATAACGTTACACAGATGGGGGCGCAAGTCTCGCACGGACAGCTGGAAACGATCCTCAACTACATCGACATCGGCAAGAAAGAGGGGGCGGATATTCTCACCGGCGGGCGTCGTAAGGTGCTGGGAGGGGATCTGCAGGACGGCTATTACCTTGAGCCGACGATCCTCTTCGGCCAGAACAATATGCGCGTTTTCCAGGAGGAGATTTTCGGCCCGGTGCTGGCCGTGACCACCTTTAAAACGATAGAGGAGGCGCTGGAGATTGCCAACGACACGCCGTATGGCCTGGGCGCAGGTGTCTGGAGTCGCAACGGTAATCTGGCCTATAAAATGGGCCGCGGCATTCAGGCCGGGCGCGTCTGGACCAACTGCTACCACGCCTATCCGGCGCACGCGGCATTTGGCGGTTATAAGCAGTCGGGCATCGGACGTGAAACCCACAAGATGATGCTGGAGCATTACCAGCAGACCAAATGTCTGCTGGTCAGCTATTCTGATAAACCACTGGGGCTGTTCTAGTCGCCCAGCTCAGGCCGTCCGTGGGCGGCCTGGGCAATTTGCTGGCGCAGGCAGTTAAGGACGCCATCCAGAACGTATTGCACGCGCCAGGGCTGGTATTCGCGTTTGCGGAAGATGGCCGTCAGATCGAGCCACCACTCTTCCTGATGCGGGAAGCAGGGGACCAGCATGCCTTTCGTTAATTCTTTTTTCAGACTCTCTTTTGGTGCAAAAACAATCCCAAGATTATTTCTGGCCAGCTCCAGGGCCGTCTGCGTATTGTCGCAAATATAATTACCGGTCACCCGGTAGTCATGCACGTCCTCGCTGCCGTGCACGCGAAAACGCCAGATGTTGGCATCATCGACCAGCATGGAGTCAATGAGAATACAGGAGTGATTAATTAAATCTTCAGGTCCGGTTAAGGGATGTTTATTTAAATATTCTACGGTTGCGAAGGCCGTAACGGAATATTTTGTCAGCACGCTGGCAACCAGACTTTCGTCTTTTGGCTGAGCATAGGTAATTAAAATGTCGCAGTCATCCGGAAAGGTAACGCCTTCTGAAAATTCATTCCGGTCCAGATTGTAGGTTTTCAGGGAGATGCGGATGTCACCGATGTCTTCTATCTGATGGATCACGTGTCGCGCGAGGTAGGTCACGATACCTGTTGGGGCATAGATCGTCACTTTTCCGCGCTTTTCGTGCTTATAATCAGCAATGAAATTAACAAGCTGGCTGTTCTTATCCAGCGTGGCGTTCACGTAGGGGAGTAACGCTTCACCAAACTGGGTCAGGGCCAGCTGGCGCGTGGTGCGCTCAAAGACCTTGAGCCCAACCCGCGTTTCAAAATCAGACAGATATTTACTCACGTTGGCCTGCGCCATACCCAGCAGGGCGGCGGCATCACCAATGCTGTGGGTGGCGGCGATGACGGAGATAATTTTTAATTCGCGTGGTTTTAGCTGTAATGTACTCATCATGCACACCCATCTATATGATTTTATATATAATATTATATAAACCGCAGCGTTGCATTGGCAATTTTGTAACCATTATTATGCGCCTCGCTTGTTTGGCATTTAAATGGATTACATAGAATGACTATTAAATACAATTTACTCATCGCTGCCACGTTATTTGCATCAACGTCTGCCATGGCCGGGGAATTTTCACTTGGAGCGGGGGCTGTATTTAATGAGTCTCCATACAAAGGCTATAACGAAAATACGACTGCGGTACCGTTAATTAGCTACGAAGGCGATCGCTTTTACGTTCGCCAGACCACGGGCGGATGGATCCTGTGGAAAGATGCAAAAAATGAATTAAGCCTGACCGCAACGTGGATGCCGCTGCATTTCGACCCTGACGATAATGATGATCATCAGATGAAGCAGCTGGATGAGCGTAAAGCGTCCGCCTTCCTCGGCGGTGCGTACTACCGCCACGAGAGCTGGGGGTCGCTGAAAGTGGCGGTCTCTGGTGATGCCACGGATGAAAGCGGCGGCGTGATCGGCGAAGTATCATACTTCCGTCCAATCAAAATGGATCACCTGACCCTGACGCCTTCTGTGGGTGTGTTCTACAGCGACGAAAGCTATAACGACTACTACTACGGCGTATCCGGCAGCGAGTCTCGCCGCTCCGGACTGGATCAATACACTGCCGGTGACAGCTGGACGCCATACGTTGGTCTGGCGGCTAAATATCAGTTAACCCAGAAGCTGTATCTCAATGCCAGCGCGGTCTACACCGTGTTGCCTGACGACGTGAAGAATAGCCCGATGATCGACCGCGACGACAGCTTCGCGCTGATGACCGGCCTGACCTGGCGTTTCTGATGTGGTAAAGCCGGGTGGCGGCTTCGCCTTACCCGGCCTACGATCGTGCCTGTACTGCTGTTCCCTAAAGCCTCTATCAATGATCACTGCCCGTAATAGGCATTCGCTCCATGCTTGCGCAGATAATGCTTGTCGAGCAGTTCCTGCTGCATAACCGGAAGCTGTGGCGCGAGCTGGCGAGAGAACAGGCCCATATAGGCGCACTCTTCCAGCACCACGGCATTGTGAACCGCATCGGCAGCGTCTTTACCCCAGGCGAACGGACCGTGGGAGTGGACCAGCACCGCCGGGATCTGCATCGGGCTAAGATCGCGCTCCTCGAAGGTTTTGATGATCACTTCACCCGTCTGGTATTCGTATTCCCCAGCAATCTCTGCCGTGGTCATCAGGCGTGTGCAGGGGATGGTCCCGTAGAAATAGTCCGCGTGCGTGGTTCCCCAGGCCGGTAAATCCAGCCCCGCCTGGGACCAGATAGTGGCGTGGCGCGAATGGGTATGCACGATGCCGCCAATCTCCGGGTAACGACGATACAGCGCAAGATGGGTAGGCGTGTCTGAAGAGGGCTTTTTATTCCCCTCAATAACCTGGCCCGTGGCGATATTCACCACCACCATATCCTCCGCCGTCATCACGTCGTATTCCACACCGGACGGTTTAATGACCATCATGCCGCTTTTGCGGTCCACAGCGCTGACGTTACCCCAGGTAAACGTCACCAGCTGGTGGGCGGGCAACGCCAGGTTTGCTGCCAGTACCTCGGCTTTAAGTTCGTCTAACATGTCATGCCTCCTTCCTGCATACGGGCTTCAATCCAGCGGCGCGCCTGGATAATCTCCAGCACCGGCTCTTTTGCTTTTTCGGTCCACATTTCAATCAGAAATGCGCCGCGATAGTTCAGTCGATGCAGCGTGTTAAACACGCCAACGAAATCGACGCAGCCCTCGCCAAACGGCACGTCGCGGAACTGCCCGGGGCTTTGTGCGGTGACGGGTTGGGTATCTTTCAGGTGAATAGCCGCAATGCGGTCAATGCCCAGCGTCAGCTCGGCGGTGACGTCGTTACCCCACGCGCTCAGGTTGCCGACGTCCGGATAAACGCTGAACCACGGTGAGGCGAGCATGTCGTCCCACTTTTTCCATTTGCTGATGGAGTTCATAAACGCGGTGTCCATGATCTCCACCGCCAGCATCACCTGTGCGGCGGCGGCCTGCTCTACGGCCCACGCCAGCCCGTCGGCAAAGCGCTGTTGCGTCCCCTCGTCATGCGCTTCGTAATAGACGTCATACCCGGCAAGCTGGATGGTGCGAATGCCCAAATCACGCGCCAGCCTGATGGCTTTGCTCATGATCTCACGGGCGCGTTCGCGCACGGTTTCATCGCGGCTGCCAAACGGGAAACGACGGTGGGCAGACAAGCACATAGAGGGGATCGCCACGCCGGTTTCCAGCATCGCTTCCACCAGAGAGGCGCGCTGCGTGGTGCTCCAGTCGAGGCGTGATAATCGCTCGTCGGTTTCATCGACAGACATCTCGACAAAATCGAACCCGCAGCTTTTCGCCAGTACCAGCCGCTCGGGCCAGGAGAGAGCTTTTGGCAGCGCTTTTTCGTAAATACCCAACGGATGCTGACGCATGGTTACGCTCCCCAGATGTCGCGAATATGCGAATGGAATGCCTGTGCCACCTGCGGTGGATTGGCGGCACCTGCCAGCGCGCGTCCGGCAATAAAGGCTTTGACGTTGATTTGCTTAAACAGCGGCAGGTCGGCGGGGGTGATACCGCCGGTAACCGAAAGCTGCAAACCGATATCGGAGAGCGCTTTCATTTTTGCGAGATCCGCCTCACCCCACTGCTGGCCGCTCGCCTGTGCGTCACGTCCGCGGTGATAAATGGCCTGCTTCACGCCGATGCGATGCCATGCGCGAGCATCGTCCAGCGTCCAGTGACCAAAGAGCTCCATCTGGATTTCTCCCCCGCGGCGCAGGGCTACCTCGTGGCCGCGTTCAACGGTGGCCAGCGGGGCGGCGCAGATGATGGTCATCCAGTTTGCACCCGCGCCAAATGCCTGCTCTGCCAGCGTTTCTCCGGCATCGGCCACTTTCCAGTCCGCAACGATGATTTTATCCGGGCACTGCTCGCGCAGGGCGCGCACGGCGTTTAGCCCTTCGGTCAGGCACAAAATGGTGCCCGCTTCGACGATATCAACGTGATCGGCAAGCGTCGCGACATCACGCTGCGCGGCCTGAAGAGAGGTATGGTCGAGCGCCAGCTGCAGTAATGGTCGGCTCATAGGTTGTTCTCCTTAACTCGGGCGTGATAGCCCTGTAGTGCTGAAATCAGTAGCTGATAGCGCTGATACTTGCGCTGATAAGCCGCATGGGCGCGCATGTCAGGCTCAATGACACGAATGTCGTGTCGGAGGGCGCATTGCGCCGTATGGAAATCGGGATACACGCCGGTGCCGACCAGGGCGGCCAGCGCCGCGCCAGAACAGCCGGTCTCTTCTACCTGCGGCAGTTCAATCGCCAGCCCGCTGACGTCCGCAAGCATTTGCATCCATACGTCCGAATGGGTTGGGCCACCCGTCACGCGCAGGGCATGAACGTGGGTAAAGCGTTCGAGCATGCGGTTGAGGTGGGTCATGTGGCAGAACACCACGCCTTCGTAAACCGCCTGCAGCAGGTGCGCGCGGGTGTGTAGCGCCTGCATCCCGTAGAAGCCGCTGGTCATCTCCAGCCCGGCGTTGCTGCCATAGAGGAACGGCAGGAAGTACACATCGCTTTCGGCTTTCGGCAGGCTGGCGACGGCGTGGTTGATCTCGCTGAACGACATGTCGCCCCACTGCGCGGTGAGCCACTCAAGGTTGCCGGACGAGGTCGGGCTGGCTTCGTGAACGATGTACTGCTGCGGATGCACGTAGCGGCCATAAACGTAGGGGAAGGGTTCGTTGCTGCGAAGTGCACTGGCGATCCCGCTGGTGACGGCCCAGGTGCCCATCACGGCATTCAGCGTGTGCTCGTCCTGCAGTCCGGCGCAGAGCGCGGTGGAAACCACATCAAACAGTCCCCCCACGACGGGCGTGCCCGCCGCGAGACCGGTAAGGGCGGCTGCCTGAGCGGTGATTTCCCCGAAGATTTCTGCTGAACCGACAATCGGCGGCAGGGCGCCGTCAATCTCGCTGATCCCGAGCCAGCGCGTAAGCTGCGGGTCATACTGCCCGGTATTCATGTTGTAGAGATTGGACTCGGAGATGTTGCTCTCTTCACCACCCTTCACGCCGGTCAGGCACCAGCGCAGATAGTCGTGCGCCATCATCACGCAGCCAATCTGCTGATAGCGCTGCGGCTCGTTCTCTTTGACCCAGCGCAGAAGCGAGGCCGGATGCCCGGTCCACAGCGTCTGGCGCGTATGCGGGTAGAGTTTTTCGGGAATGCCGTCCTGTTGCCAGCGCTGCACAATCTCCAGTGCCCGGCGATCGGAGGAGAGGATGGCGTTGCCCAACGGTTGGTCCTGTTTATCGAGCAGAAAGAGCCCTTTACCCTGAGCAGAAATGCCGACCCCATTGATCTGGTTGCCGTTTACGCCTGCATTCTTGAGCAACGCGGCGATGGTTGCGTGGCAGTGCTGCCACAGCTGATGCATATCCCGCTCGGCGTAGCCCGCTCGCGGGCTGAGCGTGGCAACGGAGCGGCGTTCGATACTGACTTCTTTGCCCTGGCTGTTGTATAAACCGGCTTTAAGATAAGTACCGCCACAATCGATACCCAGCCAGAAGGTCTCTTTTTCACTCATCTTCATCTCGCTTAATTGCCGGGTGGCGCTGCGCTTACCCGGCCTACGGTTTGGTTTTCTCCCTCTCCCCGTGGGAGAGGGCTGGGGTGAGGGCATCAGGCCGCACGTTTATGGGGATTTACCGTGGGATTGGGCTCTGCCCCGGCATCGCATTTCGCCGGCAACAGCAGGGCCAGCAGCGACGCCAGCGCGAGTGAAACGGCCAGGCAGTAGACGCCCGCATCTTTGCTGTACAGGGTGATCAGCACGCCAACGGCATACGGGCCGCAGAAGCCACCGAGGTTGCCCAGGGCGTTGATCACGCCGCGCGCGCCGCCCGCCATCTCTGCGCTAAACAGTCTTGCCGGGATCGTCCAGAACACGCCGGCGGCGGATTGCAGGAAGAAACCGCAGCCCACCAGTGCGGCATAGGCCAGCCAGATGTTTGCTTTCAGGGCTACGGAGAGGAACATGCAGAGCGCGAAGCCAATCAACGGCAGGGAGACAAACAGCTTACGCTTGCCGGTGCGGTCAGAAAGCGAGGAGAACAGGAACATGCCCGCAATGGCGCCGATGTAGGGCAAGATGGCGAGCATCCCCACCTGACCAATGCTGGTGTGCGTCAGCTCCTTCAGAATGGTCGGCAGCCAGAGGGTGTAACCGTAAATCCCGGTCTGATAGAAGAAATTCAGGGCGATCAGTTGCCACATGGTTTTGTCAGACAGCACCGCGCTGAGCGAGGCATTTTTCACCTCTTTTCCGGCGATGGCCTGCTGTTCAGCCGCCAGCGTTTGTACCAGATAGTTTTTCTCTGCCGCTGAGATCCAGCGGGCCTCCTGCGGACGGTCGTAGACCGTGAATGCCCAGAGCACCAGCACAACAATGGACATCAGACCTTCAATGATGAACAGCCAGCGCCAGTCAAGTGCGGTGATAATCCAGCCCGACAGCGGGGCGGTGATTATCCCGGCGATGGGTACGAACATGATCACAATTGCGTTGGCGCGACCGCGTTCGGCATCCGGGAACCAGTTGCTGATCATGGTGAGCACAACGGGTAGCATCCCGCCTTCCGCCACGCCGAGTAAGAAGCGCAGCACCAGCAGCTGGTACTGATTCGTCACGAGACCCGTGAGCACCGAGATCACCGCCCAGGCGACCAGTGACCAGCCGATAAATTTCTTGCCGCTACCGTGCACCGCAATCTTGCCGCCGGGTACCTGCAGGAACAGATAGCCGATAAAGAATATGCCGCCCGCGAGGCCTGCCATGGTGGCGGTAATACCTAATTCTTCGTCCATCCCTCCCGGCATTGCAAACGCGATATTCACGCGGTCCATATATGAAATAATACAGGCGATAAGAATAGGAGGAATGATTCTTAGCCAGCGCTGGCGCGGAATATCCGCATGTAGAGCATGAGTAGAAATATTCATAGTTAATCTCTCAGTAGGTAACCGGAATAAACTTTTCTTATTGTTATTGCGTTGCTTTATTCATTGCGCTAATACCGTCGCGCAAAATGGCGATGCGATGGCTGACATCAGCATTAGCATTTATTTCCAGTAATTTAATACCGGAGAATTTCAACGTTGCGGCGCTCGCCGCAGTAAAGAGTGCTTTTGCACGTTCAGTGGACATCAGACTGTCGGCACAGAAGGAGGAAAATGGCGCGTGCAGATCCTGCCATTCACCGTATTCCCCACCGGGGGTGGTGCCTGAAAACATCAGCGCACCCAGTTTCCCGGCATTAAGCGCGGCCTGAACGTGGTCAAGGGGAAGGGTAGTGTTACGGCCTTCGATGGCCGACCGCGCCCAGTTGATGCAGATGCTGATATCCGTGTCTTTCACCACCTCCAGCACCTGCTCCAGGGGCAGGAAGCCTTTACGTGGTGCGGCGCCGGTCATGGCATCGCAGTGTTCCAGCACCAGATCGCAGTCCCAGTCCCAGCCCGCGATTTCCCGAACCGAGCGGGAAAACGCTTCTGTAGCCTGTTCGACGGAAGCATTGCCCGCCTGCGGGGCGGCCTGCATTTCCAGAGCAATCACTTTGCCTGGATAACGGGCATTCACGGCGTTAATTTTCTGGTGCAAATGTCGGTAAAAGTCCACGCACGCTTTACGCTGCGTGTCGTCAGCCGAGGCCAGGCCAAATGCGCCGTTGCTGCCGCGGCGGCGCATGGTTTCCATTACTGCCGTGACCACGATTTGCCAGTCCCCCGGGGTATGGCGGAACAGCCATTCGTCACCAAGGGGATGAAGATTTTCAAGGCAAGGCTGTTCCAGCCCGCGAATATTCGGCGTGTCGGAAAGTTCCCGCCAGAAGGTTTGTTCTTCTTGTTCCCCTTTCTGGTGAAACGAGGGTGCGCAGGGGTACGCACCAATAATAAAACTGGTGTTGGTCATTTCGCGTTCCTGTATTTATACCCGTCATACTTCAAGTTGCATGTGCGTTGGCTGCGCTCGTTCACCCCAGTCACTTACTTATGTAAGCTCCTGGAGATTCACTCTCTTGCCGCCTTCCTGCAACTCGAATTATTTAGGGTATCTCAGAAAATTAATCTAATTCGCTGATTGCCACTTTCACCACAATTTTACGAATTGTGGTTTCCTTGTTTTTAATACAGCCAGGACGGTGCACATCCTGCGGAAAAAATATGGCATAGCTGCCGGGTGTCATTTCGATAAACGACTCATTTTCACTGTCGTGATAAAAAATAATATCGCGCTGTTCCAGCAATGATTCGCTTATTTCGTTATTACCGGTATCAATCGCGATACCGATTTTCTCTTCACCCCAGGCCAGGAACTGGATATCCAGATAGCGGCGATGCACTTCCGGGCGATTCTCATGCAGATCCTTTGTTGTCAGATCCAGAACCTGGGCAAAAATGTTGCGACCTTCAATTTCTACTACGCCTGGCGCCAGGAGAGAGAAATCCGTCGTGCGCAGAAAATGAAGGGCTTTTTCAATTGCCCGCGGCAGGCGACACGGATTTGGCTGGGAAATATGTCCGAATATCATGGCCCACTCCTTACAGAGACTGGATTTTCGCCCACACGCTGTCGTCAACCGTGATGCCGTTGCGGCGGTTCTCTTCAAGCAAACGGGTAAATTCATGCCCCGGCAGGCGGATGGCGACATTCTCATCCGCGCGTTCGGCGGTGGTGATGAAGTCCATAATGCGCTGCAGTTTGGCATCGCGGGTTGGGCCATCGATCAGGCGATCCACCTCAATGGCGATGAAGATCTGCGATACGCCGTACTCGTCGCTGTTGTCCTGGGTCACTTCCGCGACGGAAGATCCGTTTGAGAGCAGGGTGGCGATCATATCGAGGACGATGGATAAGCCGGACCCTTTCCAGTAGCCCATGGGCAGAATACGGCGGTTTTTCTCGATCACGCCCGGCTCTCTGGTGAGGTGACCTTCGTCGTCAAAGCCGCCATCTACCGGCAATGCGCGCCCGGCCAGGCGGTTCACCTCCAGCATGCCGTAGGAGAACATCGACATCGACATGTCGACCATGGTGATAGGGTTCGACGGAATGGCAACGATCAGCGGGTTCGTGCCGATGCAGCACTCTTTTGATCCCCACGCGGGCATCACGGCAATCGAGTTGGTCCAGCAAATGCCGATATAGCCCTTCTCCGCCGCCTGCCAGCCGTAGCTGCCGCCGCGCATCCAGTGGTTCGCGTTACGCAGTGCCACCAGACCAATGCCGTGATCGGACGCCAGCTCGGTGGCGCGATCCATCATCTTCTTCGCCGTCAGGTTGCCAATGGAGCGCTGCGCATCCCACTGTTCGATGGCGCCTAATGTCATCACCCGTTTGGGCTGGGCGTCAGGAATGATATCCCCTGCATCAAGCTGCTGAATAAAGCGCGGGAAGCGGTTCACACCATGCGAATAGACGCCGGATTCCGTGGTGCGGGCAAACATCTCGGCGCAAGCGTCTGCGGTTTCCGCTTTTATGCCGCGATCGAGCAGAACCCGATTGAACGCCGCTTTCAACTCTTCGAAGGTCACTTTCATCCCTGTTCTCCTGTTCTTTTAAGGGCAAGTGTGAGTGCTTTTTTATCGCTAAATTCCACTATGCGAAATCTGATTTCAAATATAGCGATCAAATTTTGTCAGATCAACGACATTCATGTTTTTCAAAATCGATTAAAATCAACTGGTTGTGTTTTTTCTGTTGAGATCGTGAACTGACCCACACTTTGCGCTACCATCAGGTCGCGATGAAAAGGAGCCATGTAATGAGCATGAAAGAGAGCGAAATGACGCAAGAAAAAGAGAGGCCAGCAGGCAGCCAGAGCTTGTTTCGCGGCCTGATGCTGATTGAGATCCTCAGCAACTATCCGAACGGGTGTCCGCTTGCGCATTTATCGGAACTGGCGGGGCTGAACAAGAGCACCGTGCACCGCTTGCTGCAGGGGCTACAGTCGTGCGGGTACGTGACCCCGGCACCCGCCGCGGGAAGCTATCGCCTGACCACCAAATTTATCGCCGTCGGGCAAAAGGCGCTGTCGTCGCTGAATATCATTCACGTGGCCGCTCCGCACCTCGAAGCGCTGAACATTGCGACCGGCGAGACGGTGAACTTCTCCAGCCGGGAAGATGACCACGCAATCCTGATTTATAAGCTCGAACCGACAACCGGTATGCTGCGCACGCGCGCCTATATTGGCCAGCATATGCCGCTTTACTGTTCCGCGATGGGCAAGATCTACATGGCGTTTGGCCATCAGGATTACGTGGCGAGCTACTGGGAAAGCCACCAGGAACAGATCCAACCTTTGACGCGCAACACCATCACTGAACTGAGCGCCATGTATGATGAACTGGCGGAAATTCGCGATCGCAGCATGGCGATGGACAAAGAAGAGAACGAGCTGGGCGTCTCCTGTATTGCCGTACCGGTGTTTGATATTCACGGCCGCGTCCCGTATGCGATCTCTATCTCGCTATCGACGTCGCGCATGAAGCAGGTGGGCGAGAAGAACCTGCTCAAACCGCTGCGCGAAACGGCAGAGGCTATCTCAAAAGAGCTGGGTTTTAACGTACGCGAGGCGTAACAGATGAACCGATTTATCATGGCGGATGCGGAAAAATGCATCGGGTGCCGCACCTGTGAAGTGGCCTGTGCGGTCGCGCATCAGGACGATTTCATCGCGCAGGCTTTTATCTCCCGCCTTCGGGTGGTGAAAGGGGACGACTACACAACGGCGGTGGGGTGTCATCAGTGCGAGGACGCCCCCTGTGCCAACGTCTGCCCAACCCATGCCATCAGCCGTACGGCGGTCGCCTGGCTTGTTGAGCAGACGCGCTGTATTGGCTGCAAGAGCTGTATGGTCGCCTGTCCGTTTGGGGCGATGCAGGTACGGCTGGTGGGAAACAGGGCACAAGCGCTGAAATGTGATTTGTGCAGTCATCGCGAAGGCGGACCGGCCTGCGTGGAGGCCTGTCCAACCCACGCGCTGCGCTGCGTTGATCCTGTCAGTATTCGGGCTGAAAGGCTTACTGCATTTTATTGAAATTCCACGTAAATGTCAGACTGTAGCGCCAGTCTCTGTTGCGACTGTCTGTCGGAACATCCCCTACGGGTCTTGCCGCCTCAACCGTGACGCTATAGTGGCGGGTATCGCCTACCATCACGCCGGCCGCCACTGACCCGAGCCGCTGATGAGGCAAGCCGGAGGTGTTAAACCAGGTTTGCGCGGTATCGGCCAGGATGTAGGGCTGGATTGTGGCAAGCCAGGTACTCTCTTTTCGCATCTGGATATAGCGCAGTTCTACCTGCCCGCCATAGCCGTAATCACCGCTTGCTTCACTGTCCTGGTATCCACGGCCAAACCGCTGGGCACCGAAGCTAACGCGTTCAGGTTCTGGCAACGTGTTATTTGACCAGTCACCCTCCCAGGACGTTGAAAGCCGCCACTTGTCGGCAAACAGCCTGGCTGCGTCCAGATAGCTTTTCGTGAGCGTAAAATTCATATCGGGTCTGGGGGCCGAGACGATATCGGCACCCATCGCATCAATGCCCTGACGCACGTTGAGTCGGCCGCTGATGCTGGCGGTTGTGAACTGATGCGCACCATTAACGCCCACTTCCAGCGCCGGATAACGCGCGTGCTGGTTGACGGAGTCCAGACGATAGGTTTTGCCCTGCAGTCTGGCCTGAAGAGCATAATCATCCTGGCGGTCGGTGTAATCAAAACCGCCGGTCAGATTAATTTGTGATTTTTGCGTCAGCAGCAGGGGATAGCCAAACGTCACGCCACCGTTGTATTGCGTTGTTTTTTGCTTCGAATCGACGCTGATATTATTCGGCAAAGAGAGCAGGGGCGAAAAATCTCGCGGATCTTCGCGGTAATAGCTGCTTTTGAGCTGCATCGTCAGCCCTTCATCGTTTAAAAACTGCTGCCAGTTGAGCCCGACATAGTTTTTTCGCGTGTTGCTATCTAACGGCACAAGCGTGGCCACGCCAAGCTGATCGCCATAACTTGTCATGTTGCTGAGCGTGCCGTTCAGCATCATTAAATCTTGCCCTTTACGGGTATCGATCGTCGAGGCGATATTCCAGCTCCGCTCCTGGTTGCCGGTTATTTGCATTGCCGCCGCGCCATAAATATTGGTTGGCAACTGTGCGTTAGCCGTGACCGGAACGTTCGGGGTGCGCGTCATCAGTTGGCTGTAGCGATCGAACGTATCCTGAGACAGCGGTTTTTCCGCCATGATTTTTTCGGACAAACGTTTAAGGCGTTCGGCGATGTGCGGGTTATTACTGGTGATGTCGCTGTGAGCGACATAGCCTTCAACCAGAACAATTTTAATATTCCCCTGCTGGAAATTATTATCGGGCAGCCACGCATAGGAGAGCGGAAAACCGTCAGCCTTATAGCGCGCCGTAATATCGTTTACCAGCCCGGTGAGCGTTTTTAGCGGCACGGTTTTTCCGGCGTAAGGCCTGAAGGGCTGAAGTAATTCCTGCAAGGGATAACGCGTGCCGCCAATAAACTGAATGTGATTAATGGTAATGGGCGTTTCAGGCGTCAGCGTTGACTGCGGTTTTTCTATTTTGACTTTCGGCTGAGGGACGGCCTCCGTCTGTTCGGGGGCAACGTTACGAGAAACTTGCGCCGGGTTATCAGGGTTAATAATAGAGGGCAGTGTATCGGCGCGGGCCATGCTCAGCACAACCAGCCCCGTCAGCGAAAAAAGGAAGTGGTGTTTCATCGCGCTATCCCTGTTCATCATTCCCGGTTAGGGGGAGTGTCGCTGTATAAAGCGCCCCTGAACCAGGGGCGCAGAATGACAATAAGCAGGTTACTGTTTTGGCGTCAGCAGACCGGTGGTTAACGTGTTGAGTCCGTTAATCGGATTCGCTGTTGACGTATTTTGACTTGATGTTGTTGCTGCGTTGGCCGTAACGCCTGCAGTCAGGGTATTGAGGGTCGTATTGACCGTTGCACCCAGACTGTTGTTCGTGGCCGCCACATTTGCATTGGCTGTGAGAGAGCCTGAACTTCCTCCCGTTGTCGAAGAGGCGGGTTTGACCAGCGTACCGCTATCCGTGACCGTCTGGCCGACATTTTGAACGACCTGACCGACACCGCTAAGCCCGCTATTGCTGCTGCTAATGTTGGTCCCCACGCCGCTGACGGTGCCACCCACCTGGGTCAGCAGACCGTTGACCGGTGTGCCGAGACCCGTTGTGGTGCCTACGCTTTGCGTCACGCCTTGTACCCCGCCCAGCGTCTTGTTAGCCAGGGTCGTGGTATCGGTTGTTACCTGAGTGACCGCAGGGCTGCTTACCGTGTTGGTGAGACCCGTGCCGGTGTTACTGACCAGTTGCCCGGTGCTGTTGACCACGCTGCCCGTCAGTCCGGTTACGCCGCTGACCGGTGTTCCGGAAGTGGAGCTCGCCAGGCCCGTGCCTACTGTTGAAACGGTATTGCCAAGGGAGGTGACGGACGTGGTCACGCCTTTAACCGTTGTGCCCACACCGTTCGGGTTGTTTGGATCGCCAACGCCAGTCGTGACGCCTGTCCCCACGGTGGACACGGCACTGCCAACACCGCTGACGGTGGTTGAAACGGTTGATGTGACGGGATTATTTGTCGGAAGCTGGCTTCCAAGGCCATCCACCGTGGATCCGACGCTGGTTACGGTTTTACCGGCATCACCCAGTATCGTATTTACGCCTGCGGTAGTGGTTCCGCCACCGCCCGTGTTGCCTGTTCCGGTTCCTCCGCTGCCATTGCCTCCTGAGCCTGAGCCCGATCCTGAACCAGAACCCGTTCCGCCACCAGCGCCTGTCCCGGTACCTGAACCCGTCCCGGTACCTGAGCCGTTGCTGCCCGAACCGCCATTGTTCGCGGTCGTGCCACTTCCATCACCTGAGCCGCTGCTGCTTCCCGTCGCAGGGTTATTTTTGGCCGTTGAGTGATGAGAGCCGCCACCGCTTCCACTGCAGGCAGAAAGAGAGAACGCGAGCAGTACCGCAACAGCGATAGCGCTGATGCGACTAACATTATTAGGTAGCATATGAATACTCCACGCAAAAGAACGCCGAGCGGCGTATTAGTGAGTATATGCCCTATTTTTAAATATGCATGAAAGTGGCTCGGAAAGGTATTTCCCTGAGCTGCAGAGGGTTGTTTCAAAATAACAATAAGTTAAGATCTTTAATCGATGCTTAATTATTGAGGGGAAAGTTAGCGAGCGTAAATTAAAGGGATATTCCTAAGGAAACTCAAGGGGGATGATAAATAAAGCGCTACAGGATATATCCTTAATATAAGATTCAGATCACGGAAAAATAAGGCTCTTCATTTGAAGAGCCTTATTATTTAACAATGGCCTTCGCGCCAGGCTTTTTCGATCTCTTCGGCGAGAATTTTAACACCCGCTTCGATTTTCTCCGGATCGGGGACGTAGTTCATGCGCATGCACTGATGGGTATGCGGCCACGGCTTATCCAGACCTGGGAAGAAATAATCGCCCGGCACCATCAGTACGCCGCGCTTTTTCAGGCGCTGGTAAAGCAGTTCGGTGGTGATAGGTAAATCCTTAAACCACAGCCACAGGAAAATCGCCCCTTCCGGTTTGTGGATAAGACAGCGTTCTTCCGGCAAATAGCGACGAAGTGTCGCGATCGTCTCCTGAACGCGCTGGTAGTAGAAAGGCTTAATCACGTCATTCGACAGACGCAGCAGGTCCTTGCGTTTGATCATCTCGCACATCATCGCCGGGCCAATGCCGCCCGGAGAAAGGCTGATAATGCCGTTCATATTGGTGATGGCGGTGATGATTTTCTCATTAGCGATGATGATGCCGCAGCGGCTGCCTGGCAGACCCAGCTTAGAGAGGCTCATGCACAGGACAATGTTCGGGTTCCACAGCGGACGTGCTTCGCTGAAGATAATGCCCGGGAACGGTACACCGTAGGCGTTATCGATCACCAGCGGGATGCCGTGCTGATTTGCCAGCGCATCCAGCTTCATCAGTTCGTCATCAGTGATCACGTTGCCCGTTGGGTTAGTCGGGCGCGATACGCAGATCATGCCCGTCTCTTCGCCAATATGCAGGTGTTCGAAATCGACGTGATATTTGAACTGGCCTTCCGGCAGCAGCTCAATGTTCGGGCGCGCGGAGACGAACAGATCCTCTTCCAGGCCGGAATCAGCGTAGCCGATATACTCCGGTGCCAGCGGGAACAGCACTTTTTTGGTGGTGCCGTCGGCGCGACGTCCTGCGAACAGGTTAAACAAGTAGAAAAACGCGCTCTGGCTGCCGTTTGTTAGTGCAATATTCTGTGGTTCGATATCCCAGCCCAGCTCGTCACGCAGCATTTCGGCGAGGAGTGCCAGCAGTTCGGTTTTACCCTGCGGGCCGTCGTAATTGCAAAGCGCATCGGTTGCTTTGCCGCTTTCCAGCATCTGAGCGAGCAGGGTCTGGAAATAGGTATTCATCTCCGGGATTTGAGCCGGGTTTCCGCCGCCGAGCATGATTGCGCCCGGTGTG
Organism: Enterobacter sp. BNK-22; assembly: GCF_048684805.1. NCBI lineage: Bacteria > Pseudomonadati > Pseudomonadota > Gammaproteobacteria > Enterobacterales > Enterobacteriaceae > Enterobacter > Enterobacter sp. BNK-22. Next base: position 3,378,263 of record NZ_JBLQTT010000001.1, on the reverse strand, counting down.
CGCAGCCCGTCGTTGAGGTCCTCCATCAGGCGAGTAATGCCTGAATGGCGGGTAAATTTGTCGCCGAAAAGTGAAAACGTCATAGCAGGTGATCTGTCGAGCTTATTTTGAAAGTGGGTAACCATAACGCTAGCACCGTGTTGGTGCAAATCGGGTGGTGTGGTTGGATTTGTTGTTTTATAGGGCAGTCGTGGGCTTGTGTAGTGAATAGTTCTGGTGGAATTCCCCTCACCCCGGCCCTCTCCCCTCAGGGCAGAAGGTTAGGGTGAGGGGTTTGATCTATTGATTACCCGCCCATACCACCATCACCTTATCGCCCTTGTGCTCGCGCACGAAGCCATACCCCTCTTTTAGCGACAGCGTGGTTTGTTTGCCTTCACCAATCGCCGGGTGACGGGCGCGGAACTGACCCAGCGTTTGCCAGTGGGCGACGGTTAAGGCCTGCTTGCCCGTGACGTCCTGCCAGTTCATATCCGAGCGAGTGCCCTGTAGCGGGTCGGAGCCTGTCGGCCCGAATGGACGCTCGGACTCATCCCCGTAATAGATTTGCACGCTGCCCGGTGCCAGCAGAAGCAGCTCCGCCGCGCGCTGACCCCCTTCGCGGAACAGGCGCGTATCGTGGGATGAGAGGTAGCTCAGCACGTTGAAGCTTTGCAGTTTCTCCGCCATCTGCTGCCAGGTGAGATCCATATCGGCCAGACAATCCACCGCTTTTGCCGCCTGCTCCTGATAATCAAAGTTAATCATCGCATCAAAACCGTGGCGGTAATAATCGCTCTGCATGACGCCGTGGCCCCAGGATTCCCCGGTCATCCAGAACGGTGCGTTGTCGAGCTTTTTATCCGGGTGAGCACCTTTCCAGGCGGCCAGCGCCTGGCTTGCCTGGTCTTTCAGCTGTTGCCAGGCCGCAAGCTCAACGTGTTTCGCGGTATCCACCCGGAAACCGTCGATGCCGTAGTCACGTACCCACTGGCTGAGCCAGTGGGTCAGGTAGTCGCGCGGGGTATAGCCCGGAATCGCTTTCGCGTGGGTATCGGGCTTGTGTTGGTAGAAATTGGGTAGCCCGGAAGGGGCGGTGGATTCCGTTTTCAGGTCGGGCAGGAACGCCAGCGACATCGTTAAATCGTCGAAGCCGGGATTATCGTAATCACCGATGTCGGTACGGATCCATTTCTTGCCCCACCATTTTTCCCATGCGGCCTTGTCGCTGAAGTTGATATAGTCGTTGAAGCTATGCCAGGTCTGGCCTGCGCCAGGCGTCCAGTCCGTCCAGCGTTCTCCCAGCGTCTTTTTCAGTTCATCACCCTGAAGGTACAGGGCACCAAACTGAAATTCCTGCATGTCTGCCAGCGTGGCATAGCCAACGTGGTTCATGACGATATCAAACAGGATGCGAATGCCGCGCTTATGCGCCTCATCAACAAGCTGACGCAGGTCATCCTCGGTGCCCATGTTGGCATCGAGCGTTGTCCAGTCCTGGGTGTAGTAGCCGTGGTAGGCATAATGCGGGAAATCACCTTTGGTTCCGCCGCCTACCCAGCCGTGGATCTGCTCAAGCGGGGAGCTTATCCAGAGCGCATTCACCCCCAACTGCTGCAGGTAATCGAGCTTGCTGGTCAGCCCCTTTAGATCGCCACCGTGGAACGTGCCAATCTCCTGCATGCCGTCTTTATGGCGGCCATAGCTGTTGTCGTTGCTCGGGTCGCCATTTACATAGCGGTCGGTCAGTACAAAATAGACAGTGGCGTTTTGCCAGCTAAACGGTGCCGGCTTGTCGGTTTCGGCGCGCTCAAGCAGCAGCAGGCCGTTACTGTTGGCGGCTGGCTGCAGGGTGATTTTCCCATCTTGTACGGTCGCCGTCTGTTTACTGTAGTAGTCGCGCACGACGGAGCCTTCCGGGAAGGTATGGCTGACGTCCAGCGTTAGCGGCTTACCGTCCCACTTCGGACACTGGCGGATAACGTTGGCCACCGGCTGTTCTGTCGCGCTCTGAACCGCCAGCAGCAGGGTGGGCGTGCCGGATCGGGTATCAATCCGCATCTGGTATTCACCGTCGCGGAAAAGGCGCCACTGCGGCGGAGCGCCGTCACAGGGCTTGAGCGACAGCATCTCATTGAGTTTTATCGCGCCTGTGGGCTGCCAGCACGTCTTGTCAAAACTCAGCGTAAGAGGACGCGTACCCTTCGCAAGCTTTGCCTGGCTGGTGAAAATCCCGGTGCCCTCGGCGCGAAATGCGCCAAACCCCGGCGATGACCAGTCGGCATGTGCCAGTGCGGGTAACATCAGAAAGGCTATTGCGGTGCGTTTCATTCCTGGTTCCTGTCGCGGATTTTTTGACCAGTGTGCCAGCAGGCGGGCGGGAAAAACTCATCCCCTGTCGCTTTCTGCCAGGAGGATGCGTGAGGATGAGTGATCTTGCGCAAAATTAGGCAGTTATCTGCGATAACGCACACATTTTTCCGGAAATGATGTTTTTATGAGCAAGTTTCAGGTGACATAGTTTCGGAATTGGACTATTTCTATACGTGCTCTTGAAGTCTATTTTTGATATGATTTGAGATTCCGCTCTCAAATTTGTGAAAAAATAAGGTGTTAGGATGATTACATCCGACCAGGAGACCTAATGATATCGACTCCCATTCGACGATATGGGGCTGCGATACTCATGTTACTCACCACGGCATTTTCGGGTGAGGTGCTTGCGAAGACGCACACGGATACAACGAGTAAGAAAGCCCACGTAATAAAGACGACAAGTAGTAAGGTTAGCAGTAAACAAGAGTATTCTCGCAATAGTGCAAAGAGTAGTTCACTTCCTGATTTGCGAAAATACCCTTCCGGAACACCAAGGAAAAAAGCGTTTCTCCGGACGGTAATGCCTTACATCACGAGTCAAAATGCCGCGATTACTGCGGATCGTAACTGGCTGATTTCCAAACAGTACGATAGCCGCTGGTCGCCGTCAGAGCGCGCGCGTCTGAAAGATATCACGAAGCGCTACAAGCTGAGCTGGAACGGTAACACGCGTCGTGTTCCGTGGAATGCTCTCCTTGAGCGTGTGGATATCATCCCGGGCAGCATGGTTGCGACCATGGCTGCAGCCGAAAGCGGCTGGGGAACGTCCAAGCTTGCGCGTAACAACAACAACCTTTTCGGCATGAAATGTGTGAAAGGCCGTTGTACTAATGCGCCCGGCAAGGTGAAAGGCTATTCGCAGTTTGAATCCGTAAAGGATTCCGTGAACGCCTATGTGGTGAATCTGAACACGCACCCGGCCTACTCATCGTTCCGTAAATCACGCGCTCAGCTGCGTAAAGCGGACCAGGAAGTGACGGCCAGTACGATGATCCACAAGCTGAAAGGGTATTCGACGAAGGGACAGAGCTATAACAACTATCTGTTCGCTATGTACCAGGATAACCAGCGCTTAATCGCCGCTCATATGTAATCTCAAAAAAACGCCTTCCACTGGAAGGCGTTTTCTTTTCTAGATCAGCACCTCGCTGTGGCGATCCCGATACTCCTTCGGCGTGGTGTCATACTCTTTGCGAAACACTGAATAAAAATATTGCAGCGACGGGTAACCGCACATCTGCGAGATTTCGTTGATCGACAGCGACGTGGAGATGAGCAGGCTGCGTGCTTTCTCCAGCTTTTCAGCATGGATGACGGCATGAATGGTTTCGCCCACCTCTTCTTTAAAACGCTTCTCCAGATTCGAACGCGAAATGCCCACCGAATCCAGCACCTGATCGACCTTAATCCCTTTGCAGGCGTGGTTGCGAATATAGTGCATGGCCTGAATGACGGCCGGGTCGCTTAAGGAGCGATAATCGGTTGAGCGACGTTCTACGACGCGAACCGGAGGCACCAGCAGGCGCTGAAGCGGCAGAGATTCTTTATCCAGCAGGCGATGCAGCAGCTTCGCTGCCTGATAGCCCATCTGACGCGTGCCCTGGGCAACGGACGAGAGCGCCACGCGGGACAGGTAGCGAGTAAGCTCTTCGTTATCGATGCCAATCACGCACAGTTTTTCGGGCACCGGAATGTGTAAGTGTTCGCAGACCTGCAGCACGTGCCGCGCGCGGGCGTCCGTCACGGCAATAATGCCGGTTTGCGGCGGCAGCGTTTGCAGCCAGTCAGCGAGACGGTTTTGCGCGTGCTGCCAGTTTTCCGGGGCGGTTTCCAGCCCCTGATAGACCACGCCGCGATACTTCTCCCGTGCGACCAGCTGGCAAAATGCGTGTTCACGCTCAACGGCCCAGCGCTTGCCGCTGGTGGCGGGTAAACCATAAAACGCGAAGCGATGGACGCCTTTCTCTTTTAAATGGAGAAACGCGGCCTCGACCAGGGCATGGTTATCGGTGGCAATATAGTGAACCGGCGGATAGTGTTCGGGCGAATGGTAGGAGCCGCCGACGCCCACGATCGGAACGTCGACGTCGGTCAGCAGTTGCTCAATGACGGGGTCGTCATAGTCGGCGATAACGCCATCGCCCAGCCAGTCTTTGATGTTCTCCAGACGGGTGCGAAAATCTTCCTCAATAAAGATATCCCACTCGGATTGCGACGCCTGCAAATATTCACCCACGCCTTCTACCACCTGACGGTCGTAGGCTTTGTTGGCATTGAATAACAACGTAATGCGGTGACGCTTTTCAAACATGGCTCACTTCCCAATTAAGTCACAATACCGTTATCAGGCCCGTCGCTTGGTGGCCGAGTCCATCCAGACTGCCAGTAAAAGAATGGCCCCCTTGACGATATACTGCCAAAACGTCGGGACGTCCATCATACTCATCCCGTTATCCAACGACGCCATGATAAATGCCCCCATCACCGCGCCCGCGACGCTGCCGATACCCCCTGCGAGGCTGGTGCCGCCAATAACGCAGGCGGCGATAGCATCCAGCTCGGCGATGTTACCGGCAGAGGGGGAACCCGCCCCCAGACGCGAGCTGAGGATCAACCCGGCGATGGCGACCATCAGGCCGTTAATGGCGAAGACCGCGAGTTTGGTGCGTTCAACGTTAATGCCCGAGAGGCGGGCAGCCTCAAGGTTGCCGCCGATGGCATAAATACGGCGGCCAAACGCGGTGCGCGTGGCCATAAACATGCCGCCCAGCAGTAAAAGCGTCAGCAGCAGCACGGGGGTCGGAACACCGCGATAGTCGTTTAAAAGCCAGATGGCGCCCAGCACAATGACGGCCGTGAGCGCCTGACGTCCCACCACCGACGTGGATGCTGGCGACGCCAGCCCCAGCGCCTGACGACGCATGCGTCCACGCCACTGCCACGCGACAAATGCCAGCAGCCCCGCCACGCCGATGGTAAAGCCCACACCATCCGGGAGGTAGCTCTGACCAATCTGCGACATGGCCGCGCTGGTCGGGGAGACGGTGGTACCGTTGGTGATGCCGATTAAGATCCCGCGGAAGGCCAGCATCCCCGCCAGGGTGACAATGAACGACGGCACTTTACGGTAGGCTACCCACCAGCCGTTCCAGGCCCCCAGAACCAGCCCCAATACCAGCGTGACCGCCACGGTCAGCGGCAGCGGCCAGCCGAGCCAGACGTCAAAAATGGCCGCCACGCCGCCGAGGAGCCCCATCATTGAACCGACCGACAGATCGATTTCCGCGGAGATAATCACGAACACCATGCCCACGGCCAGGATGCCGGTGATAGCGGTCTGGCGGAGCAGGTTGGAGACGTTACGCGCGCTCAGGTACGAGCCATCCGTCATCCAGGTAAAGAAGAGCATGATGACGATAATTGCCGCGATCATCACGAACACCTGCAGGTTCAGCGCTTTTAGTCCTGCGAACGCACCGGGCGTCGGAACGGCGACTTTGATATCAGACGGATTGCTTTTCGACATGACGTTCGCTCCTTAAAGCGGCTTCCATCACCTGCTCCTGCGTCAGGTTCTGGTTAATCAGGTTGGCTTTCAGTTTTCCCTCGTGCATGACCAGTACACGGTCGCTCAGGCCGAGCACTTCGGGTAACTCAGACGAAATGACAATGACGGCAATCCCTTGCTGTACAAGCTGATTAATCAGTTTGTAGATTTCATATTTGGCACCGATATCAATTCCGCGCGTCGGCTCATCAAGGATTAATATGCGTGGATTGAGAAGCAGGCAGCGCGCCAGAATCGCCTTCTGCTGGTTGCCGCCGCTCAGGCGGCCAATGGCCAGTTCCGGTGAGGAGGTTTTGACCTTCAATCGGGCGAGTGACTGAAGGATGCACTGCTGCTCGGCGGCATCGTCCAGGCTGCTCAGCGCGCCGGAGAAGCGATCGAGCGCCGCCAGCGTAATGTTTTTCCCCACCGCCATAACCGGCACGATGCCGTCTTTTTTGCGGTCTTCCGGCACCATGGCAATTCCGCGGGCGATCGCCTGCTGGCAGTTGTCGATTTTCACCGGCTGGCCGTCGATATAAATCGTGCCCTCCCAGCGCCCTGGCCACACGCCAAACAGACACTGTACGGCCTCCGTGCGCCCGGCGCCGACTAACCCGGCGATACCGAGGATTTCGCCGCTGTGCAGAGAAAACGAGACGTTATTCACACGCTTGATGTGGCGGTTAACGGGGTGCCACGCGGTCAGATTTTCCACGCGCAACACTTCATCACCTTTGGTGTGAGGCTCATTCGGGTAGAGCGCCGTCAGCTCGCGTCCTACCATCATGGTGATGATGTCATCCTCACTCATGCCCGCGGCTTCACGCGTGCCGATGTGCTGCCCGTCGCGGATCACGCAGATGGTGTCCGAAATGGCTTTAACCTCGTTCAGTTTGTGCGAAATGTAGATGCAGGCGATGCCGTGATTTTGCAGATCGCGAATGATATCGAGCAGTACCGCAGTTTCCTGTTCGGTGAGCGAGGCCGTGGGCTCATCAAGGATCAGCAGCCTGACCTGTTTATTGAGCGCTTTAGCGATTTCAACCAGCTGCTGTTGCCCCAGTCCCAGGTCGCCCACGCGGGTATCCGGTGAAATGCTGAGACTCACCTGCGCGAGCAGCTTTTCACAACGTAGCGTCATGGTGTCGTAATCCAGCACGCCGTGGCGGGAAATTTCGGCCCCAAGGAAAATGTTCTCCAGCACGGTGAGATGCTTCACCAGCGCCAGTTCCTGGTGGATGATGGCGATGCCTTTACGTTCGGTATCACGAATGTGAGTCGCCTGGATAACTTCGCCAGCAAAAACGATTTCGCCTTCGTAACTGCCATACGGGTAGATCCCGCACAACACTTTCATCAACGTTGACTTGCCTGAGCCGTTCTCGCCACACAGCGAAACGACTTCGCCGGGATTCAACCGGAGACTGACGTTATCGACGGCTTTCACCGTGCCGAAGCGCTTGGTGATGCTTTTCATTTCAAGTAAATAAGGCATAACTGCTCCACATAAACCGAGGGAAGAACAGTACAACGTGATGCGCCCCTGCAAAGCAGGGGCCGCGCCGGATTACAGTTCGCTCTTCTTATGGAAGCCGTCTTTAATGACGGTGGCGTCAATGTTCTCTTTATTGACTTCAATAGGGGTGAGCAGGCGAGCCGGAACGTCTTTCAGCCCGTTATTCAGCGTTGCGTCTGCTTTAGGTTGCTTGCCATTGCCCAGTTCCACGGCGATTTCCGCCGCCGTATTGGCAAGCTCGGTAATCGGTTTGTAGACCGTCATGGTTTGGGTGCCTGCGATAATGCGTTTTACGCCAGCCAGATCGGCATCCTGTCCAGAAATGGCGACTTTACCCGCCAGCCCCTGGGCGCTTAATGCCTGAATCGCACCGCCTGCGGTGGCATCGTTGGAGGCCACAACCGCATCAATTTTGTTGTTGTTGGCCGTCAGCGCATTTTCCATAATCTTCAGCGCGTTTTCTGGCAGCCAGCCGTCGGCCCATTGATCGCCAACCACTTTAATTTTCCCGTTGTCGATGTACGGTTTAAGGACCTTCATTTGCCCTTCGCGGAACAGCTTGGCGTTGTTATCCACCGGAGAGCCGCCCATCAGGAAATAATTGCCCTGAGGCACTTTGTCGATCAGGCTTTGTGCCTGTAATTCGCCGACTTTTTCATTATCGAACGAAATATAATAATCAATGTCCGCATTATTAATCATGCGGTCATAAGCCAGCACTTTTATGCCTTCTTGTTTGGCTTCTTTTACCACGTTACTTAATACCTGGCCGTTATAGGGGATAATGACCAGCACATCGACGCCACGGTTAATCATATTCTCGATCTGCGACATTTGCGTTTCTTCGTTGCCGTTAGCCGACTGAACAAACACGTTTGCGCCGAGGGATTCCGCTTTTTTTACAAAGATATCGCGATCTTTTTGCCAGCGCTCCAGACGCAGGTCGTCAATCGCCATGCCAATTTTGACCTCTTTGGCATGACCGGCAAAACTGGCAAGCAGGAGCGTAGTGCAGAGCGTTAGGGTCAGGTTCTTTATCTTCATAATTATTAGGCCTTTTTGTAGGGGTATGTGTTGCTGAGATAAAAGAAACATTCACTGCTGAGACGCAGCAAATTTTTAACGCGGAAAGGCGGGCTGGCAATTACAGATTTTTATCTTCTCATTACGATATTTGGTTTATTTCTGAATTTATGACCGCGATCGGATTTTAAAATACGTAACGTCTTAATTACATTTGATTCTGGAATTCGCGCCGAAAAATAGTTTGTCTGCGCATTATTTTGCGAGCCAGCGCACAGTTGTGCATTCTCTCAATAGCAGTGTGAAATAACGTAATTGAGCAACCCAAAATGTCTATTCACTATTACTCCTGTATCAACGACTCGCCGCATACCCTGATTATGGAGCTCAATATGCAAGCTTATTTCGACCAACTCGATCGTGTTCGTTACGAAGGCCCGAAAACGACCAATCCTTTAGCATTTCGTCACTACAACCCGGATGAGCTGGTGCTGGGTAAGCGCATGGAAGATCATCTGCGCTTTGCCGCCTGTTACTGGCATACCTTCTGCTGGAACGGCGCCGATATGTTCGGCGTGGGCTCCTTTGACCGCCCATGGCAGCAACCGGGTGAGGCCATCGAACTGGCAAAGCGCAAAGCCGATGTGGCGTTTGAGTTCTTCCACAAGCTGAACGTGCCGTACTACTGCTTCCATGACGTCGACGTGTCGCCGGAAGGCGCATCGCTGAAAGAGTATCTGAACAACTTTGCGCAGATGGTGGATGTACTGGCGGCAAAGCAGCAGCAAAGCGGCGTGAAACTGCTGTGGGGCACGGCAAACTGCTTCACAAACCCACGCTACGGCGCGGGTGCGGCAACCAACCCGGATCCGGAAGTGTTTAGCTGGGCGGCCACGCAGGTGGTGACGGCAATGAATGCCACGCATCAGCTGGGCGGCGAAAACTATGTCCTCTGGGGTGGCCGTGAAGGATATGAAACGCTGCTGAACACCGATCTGCGTCAGGAGCGCGAGCAGATTGGCCGCTTTATGCAGATGGTTGTCGACCATAAGCACAAAATCGGCTTCCGCGGCACGCTGCTGATCGAGCCGAAACCGCAGGAACCGACCAAGCACCAGTATGACTACGACGTGGCGACGGTGTATGGCTTCCTGAAGCAGTTCGGTCTGGAAAAAGAGATTAAAGTGAACATTGAAGCCAACCACGCCACGCTGGCGGGCCACTCTTTCCACCACGAGATCGCGTCTGCGATTGCGCTGGGCATCTTCGGCTCGGTCGATGCTAACCGCGGCGACGCGCAGCTGGGCTGGGACACAGACCAGTTCCCGAACAGCGTGGAAGAGAACGCGCTGGTGATGTACGAAATCATCAAAGCGGGTGGTTTCACTACCGGCGGCCTGAACTTTGACGCCAAAGTGCGTCGCCAGAGCACCGACAAATACGATCTGTTCTACGGCCACATTGGTGCGATGGACACCATGGCGCTGGCGTTGAAAGTGGCGGCTCGTATGATTGAAGACGGCGAGCTCGATAAACGCGTGGCGAAGCGTTACAGCGGCTGGAACAGTGAGCTGGGCCAGCAAATTTTGAAAGGTCAGTTATCACTTGCGGACATCGCGAAGTACGCTGAACAACATCAGCTTGCACCGCAGCACCAGAGCGGGCACCAGGAGCTGTTGGAAAATCTGGTCAATCACTACCTGTTCGATAAATAACAGCACGTAGGCCCGGTAAGCGTTAGCGCCACCGGGCATTTCTGTTAAAGGAGTCACCGTAATGTATATCGGGATCGATCTTGGCACATCGGGTGTGAAAGCCATCCTGTTAAGCGAACAGGGCGAGGTGTTAGCAACGCAGACGGAAAAGCTGCAGGTTTCACGTCCGCATCCGCTGTGGTCGGAACAGGACCCGGAGCAGTGGTGGCAGGCAACGGATCGTGCAATCAAGGCGTTAGGTGAACAGCATTCTCTGCGTGACGTGAAAGCGCTGGGGATTGCCGGGCAAATGCACGGTGCAACCTTGCTGGACAGCGAACATCGCGTGTTGCGTCCTGCGATCCTCTGGAATGATGGCCGTTGTGCGGAAGAGTGCGCGCTTCTTGAGGCGCGTGTACCCACGTCTCGTGAGATCACCGGCAACCTGATGATGCCCGGCTTTACCGCCCCCAAGCTGCTGTGGGTGCAGCGACACGAGCCGGAGATTTTCCGGCAGGTGGCGAAAGTCCTGCTACCGAAAGACTATCTGCGCTTTCGTATGACGGGCGATTTCGCCTCCGACATGTCAGATGCCGCCGGCACGATGTGGCTCGACGTGGCGAAACGTGACTGGAGCGAGGCGATGCTGGATGCCAGCCACCTGACCCGTGAACACATGCCCGCGCTGTTCGAAGGTAGCGAGGTAACAGGCACACTGCTGCCGGACGTTGCGGAACGCTGGAATATGCCTGCCGTACCGGTGGTTGCCGGGGGCGGTGACAACGCTGCGGGTGCCGTGGGCGTCGGCATGGTTGAGGCAGGGCAGGCGATGCTGTCTCTGGGAACGTCTGGCGTCTATTTTGCCGTCAGCGATGGCTATCGCAGTAATCCCGAAAGCGCTGTGCACAGTTTCTGTCATGCGCTTCCGGGAAAATGGCATTTGATGTCGGTGATGCTGAGCGCGGCGTCCTGCCTGGACTGGGCGGCGAAACTCACCGGCATGACCGACGTGCCTGCGCTCATTGCGGCAGCACAGCAGGCGGATGACGCTGCGGGTGCCGTCTGGTTTTTACCGTATCTTTCTGGAGAACGTACGCCGCACAACAACCCGGAAGCGAAAGGGGTGTTCTTTGGCTTAACCCATCAGCATGGCCCGGCAGAACTGGCGCGTGCGGTTCTGGAAGGGGTGGGGTATGCGCTGGCTGACGGAATGGACGTGGTCCACGACTGCGGCCTGAAACCCGCAAGCGTCACCCTGATTGGCGGCGGTGCGCGAAGCCCTTACTGGCGACAAATGCTTTCGGATATCAGCGGGTTGCAGCTGGATTTTCGTACGGGAGGGGATGTTGGCCCCGCGCTCGGCGCCGCGCGTCTGGCGCAGATAGCCATTCATCCGGAACAACCGCTTTCGCAACTGCTGCCGCAGCTTACCCTTGAGCAGGCGCATTTCCCTGACGCGGCAAACCATGCGCGGTACGCGGAAAGGCGCGCGGTATTCCGTAAAATCTATCAGCAGCTGCTGCCGCTAATGTCGTAAACACGCTTGTCCGACCGCGGCACGAGGATGTCCTTTTTTGGTCTGTGCGTGCCTTCCTTTCCTTGCCAGTATGGTGTCACACCCACTGGCGAGGAGATCCACCATGTCACGCATTGCACTCATCAATATTGATACTCAGCAGTCGTTCCATCATCGCAATTACTGGCAGGAGGACGACATTCCTGCCTTTCAGCAGGCAATGCTGGGGCTGATTGAAGGCTGCCAGGCGCGCGGTATTCCGGTCGTTGATATTTTCCATGTAGATGAAGACGGCCCCTTCACGCTGCAAAGCGGCTTTGTTAAACCTATGGCCTTTTTGCGTCATCAGCCGGATGTGGTTTTCCAGAAACACGTCCATAATGCCTTTACGGATACCGGGCTCGATCGCTGGCTGCGTGAACGTGATATCAACCAGTTGATTATCTGCGGCATTCGCACTGAGCAATGCTGCGAAACCACCGCCCGGGTGGCATCCGATCTGGGTTATGCTGTGACCTTTGTTAGCGAGGCCACGCTGACGTTCCCCATGACGTACAGGGGCATTACCCTGAGTGCAGCGGAAATTCGCCACCGTACCGAAACGGTACTGTCCGGGCGTTTTGCCGACATTAAAACGGTAGCGGAGACGCTGGAGTCACTGTAATGCCCATCGACGTCTGGTTCGTCATGTTGCCCGGGGTGCTGTCATTAGATATGACGGGCCCGGCAGAGACCTTTGTGCTGGCTGGCGACGCGTTTCGTCTGCATTACATTGGGCCGCAACCGGACGTTCCGACGTCGATAGGCCTGACGATGAGCGGCATTCAGCCGCTACCGGAAAGGCTTCCTGAGGGGAGCCTGCTGGTATTGCCCGGCGTGAGCGACTCCCGCGCTCAGTTTTCGACACCACAGGCGTTACGGATACAGCACTGGCTGATGCACCTGCAGCCGATTATTCAGCGCCGGGATATCACGGTGATGTGCGTCTGTTCTGGCGCGCTGCTGGCGGCGAAATCGGGCCTGCTGAACAACCGGCAGTGTACAACCCACCATGACGTTATCAGTCGTTTACGCACCGCAGCCCCCACAGCGACGATTAAAGAAAACCGCATCTTTGTGCAGGATGAGAACATCTGGACCAGCGCGGGGATCACGTCTGGCATCGATCTGGCGCTGCATATGATTAACCGCCTGTGCGGTCCCGAAAAGGCGCTGGCCGTGGCGCGCGAGATGGTGGTCTGGTTCCGCCGTTCCGGTGACGATCCCCAGCTCTCCCCGTGGCTACGCTACCGCAATCATCTTCATCCGGCGATTCATCGGGCGCAGGATGCGCTCACGGCCGAGCCACAAAAAACGTGGAGCTTGCCTGATATCGCCGCGCTGGCGCACGTCAGCCCGCGCCATCTCACCCGGCTTTTTCAGTCACATTTAGGGATTAGCGTTCGCGATTATCTGGAGCAGCTGCGTCTGGCGGTGGCGGAGCAGTGGCTATTGCAGGGGCGCGGCGTGGAGCAGGCTTCACTGGCGGCAGGGTTTTCCTCCCCGCGCCAGTACCATCGCGCCCGGCAGCGAAGCATTAGCTGACGAAGTGGCGAGTGTCGATTTTTTGCAGCAGCATCGACAGCAGCAGGCTGATCGCCAGGGTCGCGGCAAAAATCCAGACGATATCCAGCACCGGCCAGCTTTTAAGCTCAACGCCTCTTGTCCGAAGCGCGTGGATCACCAGCGCGTGAAAACCGTAAATCCCGAGAGAGTGTCGTGAAATGACGCTCAGTACGGGAAGGGGACGCGCATTCAGGGTGTTTTTAACGAGCGTGAGCAGCGATACGGCACAGATAAAGACCATCGGCCCGCAGTAGAGATACCAGGTATCGGCAAAATTACCGCGCCATTGAAGCTCATGCAGCGTCCCGCGTGAAATCACCGCCACGCCAGCGATAAACAGTGCCCCGCAGAGCCAGTTCAGACCACGTTTTTGCGTGTCCATCATTCCGATGGCGCGCCCCAGCATGCCGTAAAGCACGTAATAGAAGGTATCGCCGTTGATATAAAGGTTGACCGGCAACCACTCAAAACCGTCGATTTTCTGCGAGACCGTATTTGGGTTGGCGACAATGCCAATCACCACCATCAGGGCCAGAAGCATTTTTCCGCTGACGTTTTTCACCTGAATGAGGGGGGAGACCAGATAGATCACGATAATGGCGAAGAAGAACCACAGGTGGTAGAACACCGGCTTTTGCAGCACGTATTTTAGCGATAGTCCGGCGTTTATTGAGGTAAACAGAGTGATATAGAGCAAGGCAACGGCGCTGTAGAACCCCAGGCAGGCCGCGATGCGGATGAAGTGCCTTGGCTGCGCGCTGCGTTCACCAAAAAAGAGAAAGCCGGAAATCATAAAGAACAGCGGCACGCTGACCCGCGACGCAGAGTTGAGAATATTGGCGATATCCCAGTTAACGGGGCTGATGCTGTGCGCATTCGTGACGTACCAGGTCGTCGTGTGGATCATGACCACCATCAGACAGGCTATTCCTCGCAGGTTATCAATCCAGTTAATTTTTGACTGCATCAGTTCCTCGTATTCCCTGTAAATTGAGTGTGACTCCCATTGTCCAAATGTCTTCGTTTGGAAAATTCTGAGTTTTATTCCGCAGGCTTGTCGGGAGGCCACGAGATTCGCAGAATGCCGGACCATAATCTATAAAAGCGTTGATACTAAAAATAACAGCCACTGACCAGGGCGGTAATAAAAATGATGATGAAGCGTGTGGCGTCACTCTTTCTGCTGTTCATACTGGCGGGATGCAGTGCGCCACAGGAAGCACCTGTGCAAAAAGCGCAGCAGGGTAAAATGAGCCCGGAACGATCACTGAATATGGAAGCGCTCTGTAAAGATCGGGCCGCTCGCCGCTATAACTCGGACGTGCAGAAAATTGACGTTACCGGTTTTGAACGTTTTCAGGGCAGCTATGAGCTGCGGGGCCATACGTCGCGTAAAGAGGGCTTTGTCTGCTCGTTTGATGCGGACGGTCAGTTTTTACACCTCTCCATGCGCTAGCCTGCTCGGATAATCAACAGCCAGACGCCGTCAGCGTTCTGGCCGGAAGGCTTATTTCCCAATTTTCCCTAAACAACCCCGTTTCGTACTGTATATCTTGCAGCCAGCGGGTATACTGGTCCCTTCCATTTAAAACCACACGTATCCAGCACGAAATACTATGCAAAAGTTTGATACCAAGACCTTCCAGGGCCTGATCCTGACCTTACAGGATTACTGGGCTCGTCAGGGCTGTACCATTGTTCAACCTTTGGACATGGAAGTCGGCGCCGGCACTTCGCACCCGATGACCAGCCTGCGCGCGTTGGGGCCAGAGCCAATGGCGACCGCGTATGTGCAGCCTTCCCGTCGTCCGACCGATGGTCGTTACGGTGAAAACCCGAACCGTCTGCAGCATTACTATCAGTTCCAGGTGGTGATTAAGCCATCACCCGACAATATTCAGGAACTGTACCTCGGGTCGCTGAAAGAGCTGGGTATGGATCCAACCATCCACGACATCCGTTTCGTGGAAGATAACTGGGAAAACCCAACGCTGGGTGCCTGGGGTCTGGGTTGGGAAGTGTGGCTGAACGGCATGGAAGTGACCCAGTTCACCTACTTCCAGCAGGTGGGCGGTCTGGAATGTAAGCCGATCACCGGTGAGATCACCTACGGTCTGGAACGTCTGGCCATGTACATTCAGGGCGTAGACAGCGTTTACGACCTGGTCTGGAGCGACGGCCCGCTGGGTAAAACCACCTACGGCGACGTGTTCCATCAGAACGAAGTGGAGCAATCCACCTATAACTTCGAATACGCGGACGTGGACTTCCTGTTCACCTGCTTCGAGCAGTATGAGAAAGAAGCGCAGCAGCTGCTGGCGCTGGAGACTCCGCTGCCGCTGCCTGCCTACGAGCGTATTCTGAAGGCCGCCCACAGCTTCAACCTGCTGGACGCCCGCAAAGCCATCTCCGTGACTGAACGTCAGCGCTACATTCTGCGTATTCGTACCCTGACCAAAGCCGTTGCAGAAGCTTACTACGCGTCCCGTGAAGCCCTTGGCTTCCCGATGTGCAACCGAAACAAATAAGAGGCGGCCATGTCTGAGAAAACTTTCCTGGTGGAAATCGGCACCGAAGAGCTGCCACCAAAAGCCCTGCGCAGCCTGGCTGAATCTTTTGCTGCGAACGTGACTGCCGAGCTGGATAACGCTGACCTGGCACACGGTAAAATTGAGTGGTTTGCCGCGCCGCGCCGTCTGGCGCTGAAAGTGGCAAATCTGGCGGCGTCCCAGCCAGATCGCGAAGTCGAAAAACGTGGCCCGGCGATTGCCCAGGCCTTTGACGCGGAAGGCAAACCGAGCAAAGCGGCGGAAGGCTGGGCGCGCGGCTGCGGCATCACCGTCGATCAGGCCGAGCGTCTGACCACGGATAAAGGCGAGTGGCTGCTGTACCGTGCGCACGTGAAGGGCGAAAGCGCGGAAGCGCTGCTGCCGGACATGATTGCCACGTCTCTGGCGAAGCTGCCTATTCCGAAGCTGATGCGATGGGGCGCGTCTGACGTGCACTTTGTGCGTCCGGTTCACACCGTGACCCTGCTGCTGGGCGACACCGTTATTCCGGCCACCATTCTGGGCGTGGCGTCCGATCGCGTGATCCGCGGCCACCGCTTTATGGGCGAGCCAGAGTTCACCATCGACAATGCCGACCAGTATCCGCAGATCCTGCTGGAGCGCGGCAAGGTCATTGCTGACTACGAACAGCGTAAAGCCAAAATCAAAGCGGACGCGGAAGACGCGGCGCGCAAGATTGGCGGTAAAGCCGATCTGAGCGACAGCCTGCTGGAAGAAGTGACCTCGCTGGTGGAATGGCCGGTTGTGCTGACCGCGAAGTTCGAAGAGAAATTCCTGGCCGTTCCGGCTGAAGCGCTGGTGTACACCATGAAGGGTGACCAGAAGTACTTCCCGGTCTATGCCAACGACGGCAAACTGCTGCCAAACTTCATCTTCGTGGCAAACATCGAATCGAAAGATCCGATCCAGATTATCTCTGGTAACGAGAAGGTCGTGCGTCCGCGTCTGGCGGATGCCGAGTTCTCTTCAATACCGACCGTAAAAAGCGTCTGGAAGATCATCTTCCACGCCTGCAGACCGTGTTGTTCCAGCAGCAACTGGGTACGCTGCGCGACAAGACCGACCGTATCGCGGAGCTGTCCGGCTGGATTGCCCGTGAAATCGGTGCGGACGTTAATCACGCAACGCGTGCTGGCCTGCTGTCTAAATGCGACCTGATGACCAACATGGTGTTCGAATTTACCGACACCCAGGGCGTGATGGGTATGCATTACGCGCGTCACGATGGCGAAGCGGAAGACGTGGCCGTGGCCCTGAACGAGCAGTATCAGCCGCGCTTTGCGGGTGACGAACTGCCGTCTAACCCGGTTGCGTGCGCGGTGGCGATTGCCGATAAGATGGACACCCTGGCGGGTATCTTCGGTATCGGTCAGCATCCGAAAGGCGACAAAGACCCGTTTGCGCTGCGTCGTGCTGCGCTCGGCGTGCTGCGTATCATCGTTGAGAAGAACCTGAACCTGGATCTGCAGACCCTGACCGAAGAAGCGGTGCGTCTGTACGGCGACAAGCTGACCAACGCGAACGTGGTGGATGACGTGATCGACTTTATGCTCGGTCGTTTCCGCGCCTGGTATCAGGATGAAGGTTACACCGTCGACACCATTCAGGCGGTGCTGGCGCGTCGTCCGACCCGTCCGGCTGATTTCGATGCGCGTATGAAGGCGGTTTCCCACTTCCGTACGCTGGAAGCGGCATCTGCTCTGGCGGCAGCCAACAAGCGTGTATCCAACATTCTGGCGAAATCCGACGAGACGCTGAACGAGCGTGTGAACGCCGCGACGCTGAAAGAACCGGAAGAGATCGCCCTGGCGATGCAGGTTGTGGTGCTGCGCGACAAGCTCGAGCCGGTCTTCGCGGAAGGTCGCTACCAGGAAGCGCTGGTGGAACTGGCCGAGCTGCGTGACGTTATCGACGCCTTCTTCGAGAAAGTGATGGTAAACGTAGAAGATAAAGAGCTGCGTATTAACCGTCTCTCTATGCTCGAGAAACTGCGTGAGCTGTTCCTGCGCGTGGCGGATATTTCGCTGCTGCAGTAATGTGCCCGTTGTGACAAATGCTAAAAACCCGCTTCGGCGGGTTTTTTTATGGGGCTTTCGTACGCCGGATAAGCGCAGCGCCATCCGGCAGGTTTAGCCGATCGCGATCAGGCTGGCTTTTAAAGCGTCCGGAACAGGATCCAGAAGCGCGGGTTGCAGAAGATTCAGACAGGCATAAAGTCTGCCGTAAAGCGCCATTTTTGGGGCGGGTTCTTCGCAATCTACCAGTGCGTCGGTAAAACGTTCGCAGTTATCCGCCAGTTCGGTGAAGTCGGTGGTGTGGTTGAAGGGCAGGGTGAATAAAGAATGAGCGTGGGTTGGGGTAGTAGCCATATTGGCAGCCTCCGATAAGTGATAAAGCTCCCACCACCGGAAATGCTAACTTCGCTGGTGGTGGACTGAACAGAGTTAGCATTACCGGCCTTATCGGATACCGGCGCATCTTTCGATGCCCCTGCTCAGCCCACCATTGAGATGTAGCAAAGCATGCTGCACAAAATGTGCCGCCGATAAGATAAGCCAGGATGCTAAACCCGGCACCTGATTTTGCAGGTGCGAAGAGAACTTACTGCTCATCAAAACAGGCGGCAACAGATTTGAGCTATGCCACTGAGGATATTACCATTTCTGGAAAGAGACTCGCAAAATTACCGCAATGAAAAGCATACTGCAGGCAGAGGTCTTACAGCGACGCTATGGTCCGGCTGTAAATCGCTGAGGCGTTTCCTGTAGGCCGGGGCGAGGCGCATGGATGCGCCGAGAGGGTGGGCTTTACAAGGATGTTACCTCCGCCCGTCCCCGATAAGCCGGAAGGAATAAGCCGAAGGTACCGCGTAGCGGCGATTTACCGCCGGGAGCCCGGGTAGCCAGGGTGGTGGCGACTGAGCCACCCTGGCACGTTCACGGGTATTGTCGTTACAGAGTAGCAAGGAACATAAAGTGAACGGAATGACCACCAGAGCCGTATGCTCCCCCTCACCCTAACCCTCTCCCCAAAGGGGCGAGGGGATTGTTCACTGCTCGCATTAATTTGTGGGGATCCCTCAGCCCAAAGGGAGAGGGAGTATAAGTCGTCCAAAATTTAACCTTGAAACCGTCAACACATTACCGCTATCCTTATCGCGTTAACTTACTCGCGCTGGAGCACCCCCCAAAAATGAACAAACACGACTGATGAATTTCGATCCTTGCTAAACGCCACCGCGTCGGCAGGGGATGTTTTGATTTCATTCAGGAGTGCTTATGGCTCATTTTGCGCAGTCCCCTTCTTTTATTTTGCATCAGGTCACCTGTCAGTTTCCGACGGGCGATACCCTTTTTGGTCCGCTGAATCTTTCGCTGGAATCCTCCCTGTGCGCACTGGTTGGCCGCAACGGCAGCGGAAAAACGCGTCTGCTGCGTCTGCTGGCGGGGCTGGACGAACCGGCTACCGGTCATATCGAACGCTTTGGCTCGCATTTCTATGTGGCGCAGCAGCACGTCATTTCTTCGCAGACGACGCTGGCTGAACTGCTCGGATATAACGCGATTTTTGCGGCGCGTAAGCGCATCGACAGCGGCGATTACCAGCCCGACGATCTGGCGTTGCTCGACGGTTACTGGGATATAGCCGAACGTCTGAGCGAAGCGTTTATCAATGCGAAGCTTCCGCCGTTTGATCCGGATAAACCTGCCGGTGAACTCAGCGGCGGCGAGCGCATTCGTGCCCTGCTGTGCGGGGCGTTTACGGCTGAAGCGGATTTCATGCTGCTGGACGAACCCACTAACCATCTGGATCGACAAGGCCGGGCATGGTTCTACGACCAGTTGAGTCGGTATCAGGGCGGCGTACTGGTGGCCTCCCATGACCGTGAGTTACTGGCTCAGGTACCCCGTATCCTTGAGCTGAGCGCCTCGGGTCTGCACAGCTACGGCGGAAATTATGCGGATTATCAAGCCCAGCGCGATGCCGAACAGCAGGCGGCCCGTGCGGCGCTGGAACATGCGGCAACCGAGCGCAAACGCACCCGCGCACGCATGCAAAAAGAGCATGATGACAGCCAGCGGCGGTCGGCAAAGACGTTACGCACCGTCGATACCCTGAATATCGCGTCGTTTGAGCGGGTCAAATATAAAGGCGCGGCAAAGGAACGTATCGGCTCCTGGAAAAAACAGCACAGCGAGCAAAATGAAGCGCTGAACGCTGCGGTTAACAAGGCGCGTGAGCGGGTTGAAGACGATAACCCGGTGATGTTCACTCTGCCGGGGAGTCAGGTCCCGGAGGGCAAACAGGTACTGGTGCTGGAGGATCTGGTGCTGCCGCATGTGCCTGTTCCACCGCTTACCTGGCGTATGGACGGACCGATGCGCGTGGCGTTAAAGGGACCGAACGGCTGCGGAAAATCGACGCTGTTAAAAACTATCCTCGGCGAGATGACTCCCCGTTCGGGTACCTGTAAGGTCTCCGTTAGCTGTGCTTATCTCGACCAGCATCTCTCCCGGCTCGATCTCTCGCAGTCGGTCATGACGCATCTCAATTTGAGTCATACCCCTCTGGAAGAGGGGGTATTGCGAACCCGTTTAGCGCAGCTTCAACTGGGGGCTGACAAAGTGATGCTCCCATTGGCGGCGCTCAGCGGCGGTGAGCGTCTTAAGGCTGCCCTGGCCTGCGTGCTGTGGCGCGCGGAGGCTACGCAGCTTCTGCTGCTGGATGAACCGACCAACCATCTGGATCTGGCTTCAGTCCAGGCCATTGAAGCGGCGCTGGCCGGTTTCCCTGGGGCACTGCTGGTGGTATCACACGATGAGGCGTTTTTAAGCGGCTTAACGTTAACGCATGCGCTGGTGTGGGAAGAGGCGGGTTGGCGTTGTGATAGCCTGTAAAACACAAGCCCCCGCAAAGGCGGGGGCATTCAATCTTCACTACGCTATCTGTTTGCTGAGTGCAGGGTTGGCCTGAATCAGGCGCATCAGCCTTAACTCGGTTGGGGTGGGTTTCTCACGTTTTGACTCCCACTCCTGCACCATAGCCACGCTGACACCCATCGCTCTGGCGAATTCTTCGGTTTTCAGTCCTGTCCCTTTGCGCAATTGCTCATATTCTGTAAAGGGATTGGATTTTTGTTGCAGGGTAATCGTCTGCGGTACATCTTTAAAAATGATCTGTTCCAGACTGCTCAGCAGTTCAAACTCAGGATCTTTATATTCCATTGAGGACTCCTCTTAAATCTCACATCGTGATCAAGAACATCAGAGAGCCAATTAAGAATAGTCCCTAATACCAACCCAGGATCGTCACGGGTGTGATTAATCGTGCGGTAACGATCGCTGTATCCGATTCAGCAATATGGAGAGTTATGCTAATTCCCTGATTAGTCATATGTCGGCTTCGCCAGGTATTTTTTTGTAAATGATAAGAAATAAATCGGCAATAGCCGTTTTGCATGAAAAGAGTATCTTGCAAGGCTGACCTGGACTATCCTTGTCAGCGTCGGGCACGCGTGTGCCGGTGTGCGCTTTTTTGGGTGAAAGGAGTAATAAAATGGCGACAGGAAAGTCCTGCTCTCGCTGGTTTGCGCCTATTGCGGCGTTGTTGATGGTTGTTAGCCTGAGTGGGTGTTTTGATAAAGAAGGCGATCAGCGCAAAGCGTTTATCGATTTTCTGCAGAATACAGTGATGCGCAGCGGCGAGCGGTTGCCGACGCTGACTGCGGATCAGAAAAAACAGTTTGGCCCCTTCGTGTCCGATTACGCCATTCTTTATGGTTATTCACAGCAGGTGAGCCAGGCGATGGATTCCGGTATCCGCCCGGTAGTGGATAGCGTGAACGCCATCCGCGTTCCACAGGATTACATGACGCAGCGTGAACCGCTGCGCCAGTCCAACGGTGCGCTTGGCGTGCTGAGCCAGCAGTTGCAAAATGCGAAAATGCAGGCTGACGCGTCACGTTCTGCGCTGAAGCAGGGCGACGATCTCAAACCGGTCTTCGACAAAGTGTATGAGAAAGTGGTGACCAAACCGTCTGAAGCACTGCAGCCGTTGATTCCAGCCGCGCAAATCTTCACGCAGCAGCTGGTCCAGGTGGGTGACTTTATCGCCCAGCAGAATACGCAGGTGAGCTTTGTTGCCAACGGTATTCAGTTCCCGACCTCGCAGCAGGCAAGCCAGTACAATACGCTGATTGGGCCGCTGGCCTCCCAGCATCAGGCCTTTAGCCAGGCCTGGAGTGCGGCAGTCACTGCCACAGAATAAGACGAAAAACCCCGCTTCTGGCGGGGTTTTTTTATGCATACAGAAAATAACGCTTGTCATTCCTCTACCACATCGGTATAACTGTTCCCGTCGGTTTGTTACACAGACCTAAAGCAGTTTAGTAAAGCAGTCCAGATTGTTATCCATAGATACCCTTCGTAGTGACCCTTCCTTCATCGCTTAAAAATCTGTAACGCAATCCATCAAGCCGGAAGGCACAATATATTTGTTAATAAGGTAATTTCTATGTCTGCTAAAATGACTGGTCTGGTAAAATGGTTCAACGCTGATAAAGGTTTCGGCTTCATCACTCCTGACGATGGCTCTAAAGACGTGTTCGTACACTTCTCTGCTATCCAGAACGATGGCTACAAATCTCTGGACGAAGGTCAGAAAGTGTCCTTCACCATCGAAAGCGGCGCTAAAGGCCCAGCAGCTGGTAACGTTGTAAGCCTGTAAGCTTCCAACCCAGTAGCAAAGAATTTAAAAACCCGCCTTCTGGCGGGTTTTTTTCGTTTCTACCGTTGCACCTGCGGGTTCACGCAGTTTATCTCCACCTTTCCACCTAATGCGGCAATCAGATTATCAACCGCGGTGGCCGCCATATTGTAGCGCGTCTCATGGGTGGCTGAGCCGATGTGGGGCAGAGCAACCACGTTAGGCAGCGAAAGCAGTGGCGAATCTACCGGCAGCGGTTCCTGCTCAAACACGTCCAGACCTGCGGCATGGATCTCACCGTTTTGCAGGGCCTCAATCAGCGCCTTCTCATCCACCACCGGGCCACGACCCGCGTTGATGAAAATGGCGGACGTCTTCATTTTTTCAAACGCCTCTTTGCCGATCAGATGACGGGTTTCGTTCGTCAGCGGCAGAACCAGGCAGACAAAATCGGCTTCCTGCAGCAGGGTATCCAGCTCGCAGTAACGGGCGTTGAAGCGTTCTTCGGCTTCACTGTGATGGCGACGCGCGTTATACAGAATCGGCATGTTAAAACCAAAATGCGCGCGCTGCGCGAGCGCCAGCCCGATACGCCCCATACCGACAATGCCCAGCGTTTTGCCGTGAACATCCACACCGAACCAGTCCGGACCAATGCTCTTTGTCCATTCGCCCGCTTTGACGCGCTCAGCCACTTCCACCACGCGACGGGCCGTGGTGAGCATGAGCGCCATCAGCGTATCGGCCACGGTTTCCGTCAGGGCATGCGGCGTATGCATCAGCAGGATCTTGCGGGCGTTTAGGGCATCCACGTCGAAGTTGTCGTAACCCACGGAAACGGTTGAGGTAGCACGAAGCTTCGGCATTTTCTCCAGCAGGGCGACATCCACTTTTTCGCTTGAACCCAGCAGGCCCTCGGCGCTGGCGAACGCGTCGGCGTGCTGTGCCACGGTTTCCGGGCGCAGGTTCTTCACCTGCGTGACGGTGAAGTGCTCTTCAAGACGTTTCTGCAGATCTTCCGGCAGGGCTTTATACAAAATGACGGACGGCTTCATGCTAATCTCCGTTGATTTTTTTAAGGATTCAGGCGTGGCGAGCGCCGACAGGGTGTTGTTGATTATTAGCAGGCTTAACAATCAGAGTAAGCCACACCGAGGCGAAAAGCGCCACCCCCATAAAGATGTACGATGCGGACGGACTGCCGGTGGCACCGTTCAGGTAACCCACGAACCAGGAGCCGCAGAACGAACCCAGTGCACCCATACTGTTAATCAGCGCCATCGCGCCACCCGCAACGTTACGTGGCAGCATCTCGGGGATGATGGCGAAGAACGGTCCGTACGGGGCGTACATGGCGGCACCGGCAATCACCAGCAGCGTATAAGAGACCCAGAAGTGGTTTGCGCCCACGGCCCAGGAGCCAATAAAGGCGAAGGCAGCAATCAGCAGCAGCGGCCAGACAAACAGCTTGCGGTTCTGCAGCTTGTCCGACGCCCAGGAGACGATGATCATCGCGATGGTTGCCGCCAGATACGGTACGGATGACAGCCAGCCTACTTCGACCATGCCGAGGTTTTCACCGCCGCTGCGGATAATGGACGGCAGCCACAGCACAAAGCCGTACACGCCAATGCTCCAGGTAAAATACTGTGCGCAGAGCAGGATCACGTTACGCGAGCGGAAGGCTTCACCATAGTTACGTACCGCCTTCAGACCTTGCTGTTCTTTATCCAGTTGCGCCTGCAGCGCTGCTTTTTCATCTTCGGAAAGCCACTTCGCCTGGGCAGGTTTATCTTTCACCAGCACCCACCAGCAGAAGGCCCAGATAATCGCCGGCACCCCTTCAATGATAAACATCTCGCGCCAGCCGAAGGACTGGATTAGGTAGCCCGACACCACCGACATCCACAGTACCGTGACCGGGTTACCGAGGATCAGGAACGTATTCGCGCGCGAGCGCTCAGATTTGGTAAACCAGTTGCTGATGTAGATCAGCATCGCGGGCATAACCGCCGCCTCAACGACGCCGAGGATAAAGCGAATGGCGGCCAGGGCAGGAATATTGTTCACCATGCCGGTCAGTGACGCGCAGGCGCCCCACAGGATCAGACAGATGAAGATCAGCTTACGCACGCTGCGGCGTTCCGCATAAATCGCGCCGGGGATCTGGAAGAAGAAGTAGCCCAGGAAGAAAAGGGCACCCAGCAGGGAGGAGATACCTTTGGTGATCCCGAGGTCCTCGGTGATCCCTGCTGCGGACGCGAAGCTGAAGTTGGCACGGTCAAGGTACGCCAGGCTGTACGTGATAAACACGATTGGCATGATGTACCACCAGCGTTTTACTGCATTGGTCGAACTGTTCATAGGCTTGCCTCTGTTGTTGAGGTTGTTACCGCCGTTGTCTGTAGGGTACACGGTGGTTTAATTATTTGGTGCGGCTTGCTGCCTCACCCTGGCCCTCTCCCACAGGGAGGGGGAATTTAAACGCCGAGCTGTGCTCGCGTTGGTAATCCTTCGCTATCGCCCTGCACCTGAATGGCCAGCGAGCCAATCTTGTTGCCTCGCGCGACGGCCTGCGGCAGCGTTTTACCTTCCAGCAGGGCGCTAATCACGCCCACGGCAAAGCCGTCGCCCGCGCCGACGGTGTCGACCACGTTCTCGACCTTCACTGCCGCGACCGCACCCTGTTCACCGTTAGCCGTTTTAAACCATGCGCCATCGGCACCGGTCTTCAGCACCACCGCTTTTACCCCTTTATTCAGGTAGAAGTCAGCAATGCCTTCCGGCGTGCTTTCGCCGGTCAGGATCATCCCTTCTTTCAGGCCTGGCAGAACCCAGTCCGCCCTGAACGCCAGACGGTTCAGTTTCTCCACCATTTCCGCTTCGCTTTTCCACAGCACCGGGCGCAAATTCGGATCGAACGAGATCGTTTTGCCCTGGGCTTTCAGGGTAGCTGCCGCATGATCCAGCAGTTCATACGAGCTGGCAGACAGCGCGGCCGCCACGCCGCTCAGATGAAGATGGCGCGCGGAGGCAAAGTAATCGGCGTGGTAATCCGCGACAGAGAGGTGGCTTGCGGCCGAGCCTTTACGGAAATACTCTACGATGGGATCGGTTCCATTTTCGACCTTGGATTTAAGCTGAAAGCCGGTAGGGAAGCGTCCGTCGAGGGTGACGCCAGCGGCATCAATCCCCTCTTTTTTCAGCGAATCGAGAACGAAATGGCCAAAGCTGTCATCCCCCACGCGGCTGACCCAGCCCACGTTCAGGCCGAGACGCGCCAGGCCGGTCGCGACGTTCAGCTCTGCGCCTGCGACGCGTTTGATAAAGTGCTCCACCGCACTCAGCTCGCCCGTTTCGGTGGCGACAAACATGGCCATGGCTTCACCAATCGTGATGACATCCAGCGTCTTGTGCATGGTTTACTCCTCGCGCAGCAGGTTGACGTAATGGCGGGTAACGGCGGTTAAATCCGACCCTTCCAGCGGGAATTCGATACCGCGCGGGGCATCGGCAGGCAGCTGGCCGAGCAGATCCAGCCAGCGTGCATCGGCGCGGTCCGGTGCGACGGCGCGGAAGTTATCTTTATGCGGCACGGCGGCTTTCACGTGGATATAGCTCACCGCAGGGGCCAGATGACGCGCGGCCTCTTCCGGTGAGTCGCCCACCCACAGCCAGTTGCCCATGTCGAAGGTCAGCGTGACGGGGAGCGCCATTTCCCGACAGGTGGCCTGGAAGCGCTGCATGGGCGCGAGCTGTCCGCAGTCGGTCTGATCGTTCTCCACGACCAGCGCCATACCGCTGGTGTTCAATAGCGTACGCAGGGCGTCGAGCGGTTGCGTGTCGCTGAAATGGCCGAGGGAAACCTTCAGCCACAGGGCGTTCAGGGTGTTGGCTTCAGAGAGATAGTGGGGCAGGTCCGGGTTGAGGGTGCCGTCAGGCATAAACAGGGCTGCGGGTGCGGAGTAGCACGCCAGCAGGCCCAGCAGCTCAATGGATTCGCCC
This sequence comes from Enterobacter sp. BNK-22, assembly GCF_048684805.1. Lineage (NCBI taxonomy): Bacteria > Pseudomonadati > Pseudomonadota > Gammaproteobacteria > Enterobacterales > Enterobacteriaceae > Enterobacter > Enterobacter sp. BNK-22. The sequence goes on along the minus strand of NZ_JBLQTT010000001.1, from coordinate 3,351,724 downwards.
AGCGCAGGCAGCGCCAGCAGCTCTTCGCTGTTGAACAGCTCGCGGCGGATCTCCACGCCGTCTGCCCCCGCGCCAGCAATAACAGGGAGCATCGCCCGTTGACCTCCCGCCTGCCGCACCTGTTCCGCACCGTACGCGGCGGTGACCACCATAATTTTTCTGCCCATCTTCGGACTCCATCGCAACATATCAATACTATTACGCTAGATGGAACCGGTTCCAAAGAAAAGGTCAGGATGTTGAATTTATGATCGCTATCACAAGGGAAATTTAACGCGCGGTAGAGCCACGAACGATCAGTTCACCGGAGAAGACCTGCTCGCGAACGGCATCGCTGGTGCCTTCAATACGACGAACCACTTGTTCAACAGCAGCATAGCCAATCTGCCAGGTGGGTTGTTTGAGGGTGGTAATGCCTACGCCAGCCAGTTCCGCCCACTCCAGTTCATCGAATCCCAGCAGACCAATGTCGCTGCCCCAGTGCAGGCCAATGCGCTTGAGCGAGCGGGCAACCTGCAGGGTCAACGCCCCGTTGGCGGAGATAACGGCTTTTCGCATCCCACGATGGCGCATGTGGAACTGACGCAGGGTGTTGTCGAGCTGCGCGGCTTCGTGCAGCGGCGTTTCGGCATTTTCGGCGATCACGCCGGGATAACGCTCCAGCGTGGCGCGAAATGCGCTCAGGCGTTCACGACGGGTGTTGACCATCCCCAGCGGTTCACTCAGAAACAGAATGGCCTCGAAGCCCTGTTCAATCAGATGTTCGGTGGCGGTCGTCGCGGCCTGGGTGTTGTCCAGCCCGACCACGTCGCAGGCAAATTCCGGGATTTTACGGTCGATGAGGACCATGGGCAGGGAGGATTGCTGCAGGCGATTTAATCCTTCTTCACGCATGCCTACCGCGTTGACCACAATCCCTTCCACCTGATAGCTGCGCAGCAGGTCGAGATAATGCAGTTCCTGGTCGACTTCGTTGTTGGTATTACAGACCAGCGGCGTAAAGCCTTTCTCGCGACAGGCGGCTTCGATACCGCTGAGCACGTTCACGGAGTAGGGGTTGGTGATATCGGCGATGATCAGCCCGATAAGGCGGGTGCGGCCGCGTTTGAGCCCGCGCGCCATGAGGCTGGGACGGTAGTCGAGATCGGCAATGGCCTGTTCAATACGCGCCAGCAACGCATCGGACAGCAGGTGTTTCTCGCCGTTAAGATAGCGCGAAATGCTGGTTTTACCGGTTTTGGCGGCTTTCGCCACGTCGCTGATGGTGGCCCGGGCTGGTTTGCTCATCACTGATTTCCCTGAATTTAGTGAGAATACCTTAGCGGGAAAATCGGACGAATCAAGTAATTTGCCCGGTGGTGCTGCGCTTACCGGAGGTTGCGGTCTGATGCCCTCACCCCAACCCTCTCCCACGGGAGAGGGCGCAAACACTAAAAACGGCAACGGGGTTGCCGTTTTGCTTTTACCTATTGAATTGGGCTTAACGTAATCTCAACACGGCGGTTCTGCGCTTTGCCTTCCGCCGTGCTGTTGCTGGCGATAGGGTTGGCAGGGCCCATGCCGCTGGTGCGGATGCGGTTTGCTTCAACACCCTGGGTGATGAGTGAGCTGGCCACGGCATCGGCGCGCTGCTGGGACAGACGCATGTTCAGATCCTGGCTGCCGGTGCTGTCGGTATAGCCCATCACGTTCACCGCGGTCTTGTTGTACTCTTTCAGCACCATCGCCACGCCGGTCAGGGTATTCGCGCCAGCCGGTTTCAGCGTTGCGCTGCTGCTGTCGAAGGTCACGTTGTTCGGCATGTTCAGGATGATGTTATCGCCGCTGCGCGTCACGCTCACGCCGGTTCCCTTCATTTTGTCGCGCAGTTTTGCTTCCTGCACGTCCATGTAATAGCCAACGCCGCCGCCCAGCGCTGCGCCCGCTGCTGCGCCAATCAGCGCGCCTTTGCCGCGGTCTTTCTTGGAGGAGGAGAGCGCCCCAACGCCTGCGCCGACCAGCGAGCCGATACCCGCGCCAATGCCGGATTTACCCGCTTCGCGTTCACCGGTGTAAGGGTTGGTTGTGCAGCCAGAAACAGCCAGGGCACCGCTCACCAGAGCGGCAATAACGAGTACGCGTTTTTTCATCTTCTTTCCTTAATCCTTTTTATTCTTTGCCACGGCGAGCGTGGCAGTTGATTATGACGTCCAGATACGGAGAAAATTCCGGGTATAACTCTGAAATTTGTGACAAACCATAAACGGCCTCAACAAGAAGGCCGTAAACCTGCACGCAACCAGGAGCGCACGCTTGAGCACCTCAACGAAAACCATTCTGACCGCCGCCCACTGGGGGCCGATGCTGGTCGAAACCGATGGCGAAAATGTTCTGTCGTCTCGCGGAGCATTGCCAACACAACATCCCAACTCTTTACAGACCGTCGTTCGCGATCAGGTGCATAGCAAAACGCGCGTGCGCTGGCCGATGGTGCGTAAAGGTTTTCTGGCCTCGCCGGACAAGCCGCAGGGTATTCGCGGGCAGGATGAGTTTGTTCGCGTGAGCTGGGATGACGCGCTGGCGCTGATCCACACCCAGCACAAGCGCATTCGCGACAGTTACGGTCCGTCGTCGATTTTCGCCGGGTCCTACGGCTGGCGCTCTAACGGGGTGCTGCATAAGGCGTCGACGCTGCTGCAGCGCTATATGAGCCTGGCGGGAGGCTATACCGGTCATCTGGGGGATTACTCCACCGGTGCGGCGCAGGCGATCATGCCGTACGTCGTGGGCGGGAACGAAGTGTATCAGCAGCAGACCAGCTGGCCGCTGGTGCTGGAGCATACCAATGTGGTGGTGCTGTGGAGCGCTAACCCTCTTAACACGTTGAAAATTGCCTGGAATGCCAGCGACGAGCAGGGCATTGGCTATTTCGACGCGCTGCGCAAAAGCGGCAAGCGCATCATCTGCATTGACCCGATGCGCTCTGAAACCCTGGATTTCTTCGGCGACAGCGCCGAGTGGGTTGCCCCGCATATGGGCACCGACGTGGCAATGATGCTGGGTATCGCACATACGCTGGTGGAAAACGGCTGGCACGATGTCGAATTCCTGACGCGCTGTACCACCGGCTTCGATAAGTTCGCCGACTACCTGACGGGCCAGTCCGATGGCGTGGCGAAAACGGCAGAGTGGGCAGCAGAGATTTGCGGTGTTCCTGCGGATAAACTCCGCGAACTGGCGGCGTTATTCCATAAAAATGCCACGATGTTAATGTCCGGCTGGGGGATGCAGCGTCAGCAGTTTGGCGAGCAGAAACACTGGATGCTTGTGACCCTTGCCGCGATGCTTGGGCAGATCGGTACGCCGGGCGGCGGTTTTGGTCTCTCCTATCATTTTGCCAATGGTGGTAACCCCACGCGTAAAGCGGCGGTGCTGGCGTCTTTGCAGGGCTCAGTGCAGGGCGGCGTGGATGCGGTGGATAAAATCCCGGTGGCGCGTATTGTTGAAGCCCTGGAAAATCCGGGCGGTTTCTATCAGCACAATGGTCTGGACCGCCACTTCCCGGATATTAAATTTGTCTGGTGGGCGGGCGGGTCAAACTTCACGCACCATCAGGATACCAATCGCCTGATCCGCGCCTGGCAGAAGCCGGAGCTGGTGGTCATTTCAGAGTGCTTCTGGACCGCTTCGGCGAAACACGCCGATATCGTCCTCCCGGCGACCACCTCGTTTGAGCGTAACGATCTCACCATGACCGGCGACTACAGCAATCAGCATATGGTCCCGATGAAGCGCGTTGTCGCCCCGCGTGATGAAGCGCGTGACGATTTTGACGTGTTTGCTGAACTGAGCGAACTGTGGGAAACGGGCGGTCGCGCGCGTTTTACTGAAGGGAAAAGCGATCTGCAATGGCTGGAGACGTTCTACCAGATTGCCGGACAGCGCGGCGCGGCGCAGGGCGTGACGCTTCCGCCATTTGCTGAGTTCTGGGAGGCGAACCAGATTATTGAAATGCCGGAGAACGAACAGAACGCGCAGTTTGTTCGTTTCGCTGATTTTCGACGCGATCCGGAAAACCATCCGCTGAAAACCGAGAGCGGAAAGATTGTGATCTACAGCGAGCGCATCGCCAGCTTTGGCTATGCTGACTGCCCGCCGCATCCTACGTGGCTCGAGCCGGACGAATGGCACGGCAACGCCCGGCCGGATCAGCTGCAGGTGTTGTCTGCCCATCCCGCGCACCGTCTGCACAGTCAGCTTAACTATACCTCCCTGCGCGAGCAGTATGCGGTCGCCGGGCGAGAGCCGATCACGCTGAATACCCTCGACGCGAAAGCGCGCGGGATTGCGGACGGCGACGTGGTGCGCGTCTGGAACTCGCGTGGACAGGTGCTGGCAGGGGCGGTGGTGAGCGACGGGATTAAGCCGGGCGTGATCTGCATTCATCAGGGCGCATGGCCTGACCTTGAGCTCGCCGAAGGCGGTATCTGCAAAAACGGGGCGGTTAATGTGCTGACCAAAGATCTCCCCAGCTCGAAGCTGGGGAATGGCTGCGCAGGAAACACGGCGCTGGCCTGGGTCGAGAAATATACGGGTCCCGAGCTTACCTTAACGGCGTTTGATCCGCCTGCCAGCTCATGATCCACGTCGGGTGCTGGGTGTCATCCTGCCAGGCGCTGTCTTCAATGCGAAAGCCCTGCGCATGGTAGAAGTTCACCGCCCGGACATTTTTCTGATACACCTCCAGGGTTAAGTGCGGGAAGCGCTGTTGAACATGGTTCAGCAGCGCGCGCCCGATCCCTTTCCCGATGCATGACGGCGCTACAAACAGGGCGCCGACAAACTGAGACTGCATCACGCTGATAAATCCGCAAGGTTCGCCGTCCTGTTCCCAGACCCAGGTTTCAGCGGACGGCAGGTAAACATCCCGCACCATGGCCTCATTCTCTTTCCAGTAATTCGGCGCGATAAACGGATGCGCTTCTGTGGTGCTTTCAAGCCACAGGCTCAGAAGCGGCGCGGTATTTTCACTTTGCCATTTGCGGATCATGATGACCTCCCGGATGACAGAAGCAGCCGGTAACGTGGTCGTTGACCAGGCCACAGGCCTGCATAAAGGCGTAGCAGATGGTGGAGCCGACAAACTTAAAGCCGCGTTTTTTCAGGGCCTTCGAGAGCGCATCCGAGGCTGGGGTGGAGGCCGGGATGTCCGCGAGTGTGGCGGCCTGCGTGACTTGCGGATCGTTATTCACAAACGCCCAGACAAAATCTGAAAATGATTCGCCGTTTTGTTCCATAGCCAGATAAGCCCGTGCGTTACCGATGATGGCCTGGATCTTACCGCGATGGCGGATGATGCCGGCATCCTGCACCAGTCGCTCGACGTCCTCATCGGTCATCGCGGCGACGGCGACGGGATCGAACTGATGGAAGGCGTTGCGGTAATTTTCGCGTTTCTTCAGTACCGTAATCCATGACAACCCCGCCTGCTGGCCCTCAAGGCAGATCATCTCAAAGAGCTTTTTGCCATCCGTTTCCGGCACGCCCCATTCCCGATCGTGATAGTCGATATAAAGCTGATCCTGGCTTACCCAACCGCAACGTTCCATCCGTCATCTCCCTTATTGATACTGATTTCGCAAAAATTTCGTTCTGACTGGCTTGACGTGTTTACTATAAAGACAATAGTTAATACAGGGCTATAAGCTCTTCCTGAATAACGACAAATATCGCCGAATTCGGCTCTCTCTGGGGTCGCGTTGATGATGATAAAAAAAATCAGTGGTCGCCATGCTGTGTCTGGCCTGGTGGGAATTTCAGCCTGCCTGTTTTTTTGTAATACAGCGTCTGCCTGGCAACAGGAATATATCGTTTCAGATGCCCAAAATAATACGGCGGAACGCTATACATGGGACGCGGATCACCAACCGCGCTATGAGGATATTCTCGCTGAGCGTATTCAGTCTTCGCAAAACGCCCCGGGTCTTGCCCTGAATATACCGTCTGGCAGTACGGCAGAGGGGGCGATGAGCGTGGGCTGGAATTTTCCCGTTTCAGCGCGCATCACCACTGGCCCGGTGGTGGCGTGGCGTTATGACGGCACGGCTCCCATGATGATCAACGAGTTTGGGGATAGCGCGTCGACACAGTCAGTCACGGACCCGCTCTGGCATGCCAGCATCAGCACGCTGGGGTGGCGCGTGAATACCCAGTACGGCGATCTCCGGCCCTGGGCGCAGATCAGCTATAACCAGCAGTTTGGTGAAAATCAGTGGAAATCGCAGTTTGGTATGCCACAAACGCCCGCCCCTGCTCAAAACGGTAGCTGGATGGATGTCACCGTAGGAACAGATATTCCCTTTAATACCCACATGGCGGCCTATGCGTCGCTGGCTCAGGGGGAGCATACCACTACCGGTGAGGAGTTTTTATACACCCTCGGCGTCAGCGCGAATTTCTAGAATTGTTACTTTTTCAAACGTTACGATAACATCTCGAATACAACAACCACAGGGTTTACAGCGATAGCAGGTACTAACACGCTATCGCTTTATTCCCGTGCCAGGTCATTCATTCCCGATTCCAGGCATTTCATTCCGTTCCGCCTGCATTTCATGCCGTTTTACCCCAGGCATATTAAGGTTTTGTTTATCGTTGTCCTCAGCGAACTTCCTTAATTTCTCTTGCAGGACAACTGCCATGAACACATCAACCTATAACCGCACGCGCTGGCTCACGCTCTTTGGTACCATCGTCACTCAGTTTGCGCTGGGGTCGGTCTATACCTGGAGCCTGTTTAACAGTGCGCTTTCCGACAAACTCGGCGCCCCGGTCAGTCAGGTCGCGTTCTCCTTTGGTTTGCTGAGCCTGGGTCTGGCGATTTCATCTTCCGTCGCGGGCAAGCTGCAGGAGCGTTTTGGCGTGAAGCGCGTGACCATGGCGTCCGGTATCCTGCTGGGTCTGGGCTTTTTCCTGACCGCGCATTCAAGCAACCTGATGATGTTGTGGCTAAGCGCTGGCGTGCTGGTGGGGCTGGCGGACGGTGCGGGGTATCTGCTGACGCTGTCAAACTGCGTGAAGTGGTTCCCGGAACGTAAAGGCTTAATCTCGGCGTTTGCCATTGGTTCTTACGGTTTGGGCAGCCTCGGGTTCAAATTTATCGACGCCCATCTGCTGGCGTCCGTCGGTCTCGAAAAAACCTTCATGATCTGGGGCGCTATCGTGCTGGTGATGATTCTGTTCGGCGCCACGCTGATGAAAGATGCGCCGCAGCAGGAAGTGAAATCTGTAAACGGCGTGGTGGAGAACGACTTCACCCTCGCGCAGTCCATGCGTAAGCCACAGTACTGGATGCTGGCGGTGATGTTCCTGACGGCCTGCATGAGCGGTCTGTATGTCATCGGCGTGGCGAAAGATATCGCGCAGGGGATGGTGAAACTGGATGCAGCCACGGCGGCCAACGCGGTGACCGTGATTTCCATTGCTAACCTCTCGGGTCGTCTGGTCCTCGGTATTCTGTCTGACAAAATTGCCCGCATCCGCGTGATTACGATTGGGCAGGTGGTTTCGCTGGTCGGTATGGCGGCGCTGCTGTTCGCTCCGCTGAATGAAGTCACCTTCTTCGCGGCGATTGCCTGCGTGGCCTTTAACTTCGGCGGCACCATTACCGTCTTCCCGTCACTGGTGAGCGAGTTCTTTGGCCTGAACAATCTGGCGAAAAACTATGGGGTTATCTATCTGGGCTTTGGGATTGGCAGTATCTGCGGCTCGCTGATTGCCTCCCTGTTCGGCGGGTTCTACGTGACCTTCTGCGTGATCTTTGCCTTGCTGATTATCTCGCTGGCACTGTCCACGACGATTCGTCAGCCGCAGCGTGAAGTCTTCAAAGAGGTGCATGCCTGAGACGTTAAATAAGGCCGGTTATCCGGCCTGTTTCTTATGTGAAAACCGAGGCTTTGCTGGCGTTGTCAAATTCCTGAAGTGTTTTTTGTAAATAACTGTACCGATCACACACTCTGCTGCCACTTTTCCCTTCCTCTGTGGTCTACTTACCACGCCTGTCGTCGTTTCACTGAACGATCCCCTGTGCGTATATGTAATCTGCCCACGTAATAATCAGCGTGGGCGGTGGTACTGTCCCTTGTTCCGGGTAGCTTGCATGAAATACATTAAATCGATGGCGCAACAAAAGCTCTGCTTTTTGCTGGCGTTGTACATCGGCCTGTTTATGAATGGCGCAGTTTTTTTTCGTCGGTTTGACGGTTATGCGCATGATTTTACCGTCTGGAAAGGAATTGCAGCGGTTGTCGAATTGGTCGCTGCGGTACTGGTCACCTTCTTTTTATTCCGTATTCTTACTCTGTTTGGCCGTCGCGTGTGGCGAGTGCTGGCAACGTTTATCGTGCTGTGCTCGGCGGGTGCCAGCTATTACATGACCTTTATGAACGTGGTGATTGGCTACGGCATTATTGCCTCGGTGATGACCACGGATATCGACCTCTCTAAAGAGGTTGTTGGGCTCCACTTTATTCTCTGGCTGGTGGCCGTCAGCGCCTTGCCGCTGCTGCTCATCTGGAGCAACCGCTGCCGCTACACGCTGGTTCACCAGATCCGCACGCCCGGAAAGCGATTCAGAAGCGTCGCCGTGGTGCTGCTGGCGGGCCTGATGGTCTGGGGGCCGATTCGCCTGCTGGAAGTGAAGCAGAAGAATGATGAGCGTACCTCCGGCGTGGATCTGCCAAGCTATGGCGGTGTGGTCGCCAACTCGTATTTGCCGTCTAATTGGATCTCCGCGCTGGGGCTGTATGCGTGGGCGCAGGTGGATGAGTCCTCGGATAATAAGTCGCTGATAAACCCGGCAAAGAAATTTACCTATGTTGCGCCAAAGGATATCGACGATACCTATGTCGTCTTTATTATCGGAGAGACCACTCGCTGGGATCATATGGGTATTCTCGGCTATAACCGAGATACCACGCCGAAACTGGCGCAGGAAAAGAACCTGATTGCCTATCGTGGCTATTCCTGTGATACCGCCACCAAGCTCTCCCTGCGCTGCATGTTTGTGCGCGAGGGCGGGGCGAGCGACAACCCGCAGCGTACGCTGAAAGAGCAAAACGTCTTCTCGGTGCTGCATCAGCTTGGATTTACGTCTGACCTCTATGCGATGCAGAGCGAGATGTGGTTCTACAGCAACACCATGGCGCAAAACATTTCCTACCGCGAGCAGATTGGCGCAGAGGCGCGCAACCGTGGAAAACCTGTCGATGACATGCTGCTGATTGATGAGATGAAACTCTCCCTCAACGGTAAGCCTGATGGCAAGCACATGATCATCCTGCATACCAAAGGGTCGCACTTTAATTACACCCAACGCTATCCGCGTAGCTTTGCCAAATGGACGCCGGAATGTGTCGGGGTGGATAAAGACTGCACCAAAGCGCAGCTGATTAACTCCTACGACAACTCCGTAATGTATGTGGATCACTTTATTGATACGGTGATTGACCAGGTTCGTGATAAGAAAGCGATCGTCTTCTATGCGGCGGACCACGGTGAATCCATCAATGAATACGAGCATCTGCACGGTACGCCACGCAAGATGGCGCCGCCGGAGCAGTTCCGCGTGCCAATGATGGTGTGGATGTCCGACAAGTATCTGGAAGACCCGGAGAAAGCGAAGATGTTTGCTCAGCTGAAGAAAGAGGCGGAGATGAAGGTGCCGCGTCGTCACGTTGAGCTGTATGACACCATCATGGGGTGTCTCGGCTATACCTCACCGGATGGTGGAATTAACGAAAACAACAACTGGTGTAAACTCCCCGATAACAGCGCAAAAGCCGCGCAGTAGCTGCTCTGGCGAGAATATCGCCAGTTGAATGGCTTTTTGAAAATAAGGGATTGACGGGGGCGCACCTCAGCAGTAAGATGCGCTCCGCATTCGGCGAGTAGCGCAGCTTGGTAGCGCAACTGGTTTGGGACCAGTGGGTCGGAGGTTCGAATCCTCTCTCGCCGACCACATTCTGAAAAGGGCTAACCGCAAGGTTAGCCCTTTTTGCATTATGACCTTATCTCACCAGAGTATCCAAAACGCCTGTTAGACTGGCTTCTCCCTGTCTGTTAACGATTTTGTGACATAATCCATTGTATTTTTTTATATATAGATTGATCTTTTTTCGCGTTGCTTATGGATAACCTCAGCATTTTTCGCTGTGCGTTTTAACGTTCGCGGTATTTAGTGCTCAGATAATCACCATTCTGCAAGAAAATTTACCCATTCTGAATAAAAGTTAATCACTGATTGTGGCGAAATAGGGAGAGAGTTGTGCTGCAACATGGCGAGTAGCATAAATTTCCCTGCTGAAAACTGGCGCTCATGGTTTTTTTAATCTTTGTTTGCGGTTTCTCACACTCAGCGTAAATCCCCGTCACCTGTATTGACGTTTTCACATTCTGTTGACAGATTGTAGGGCATGAGGGGCATTTCAGGGACGATCTGCGCTGCAACTCAAACGCTCTTCTGAAAGGATTCTCCATCCCTTTAACGCCTTCGGGCACCTCCGACCGGACCGGGTAAAAAATAAATAAAGGTCTGGCGGCGTAACACAACAAAGCAAAACATCACATTGGAGCAGAATAATGAGTATTTCCTTGAAGAAGTCAGGGATGCTGAAGCTTGGTCTGAGCCTGGTGGCTATGACCGTGGCAGCAAGCGTACAGGCAAAAACCCTGGTTTACTGTTCTGAAGGCTCGCCGGAAGGCTTTAACCCACAGCTCTTTACCTCTGGTACGACGTACGACGCAAGCTCTGTACCGATCTATAACCGTCTGGTTGAATTCAAAACTGGCACCACGGAAGTGATTCCGGGTCTGGCTGAGAAGTGGGACGTCAGCGAAGACGGTAAAACCTATACCTTCCACCTGCGCCAGGGCGTGAAGTGGCAGGACAGCAAAGATTTCAAACCAACGCGCGACTTTAATGCCGACGACGTTGTGTTCTCCTTCGACCGTCAGAAAAACGCCCAGAACCCGTACCACAAAGTCTCTGGCGGCAGCTATGAATACTTCGAAGGGATGGGCCTGCCGGATCTGATCTCTGAAGTGAAAAAAGTGGACGATAATACCGTTCAGTTCGTGCTGACGCGTCCTGAAGCGCCGTTCCTGGCTGACCTGGCCATGGACTTCGCCTCTATTCTTTCCAAAGAGTACGCGGACAACATGCTGAAAGCCGGTACGCCGGAGAAAGTCGACCTGAACCCAATCGGTACCGGTCCATTCCAGCTGCTGCAGTACCAGAAAGACTCCCGTATTCTGTATAAAGCGTTCGAAGGCTACTGGGGCACCAAGCCGAAGATTGACCGTCTGGTCTTCTCCATCACGCCTGATGCGTCCGTACGTTATGCAAAACTGCAGAAAAACGAATGCCAGGTGATGCCATACCCGAACCCGGCAGACATCGCCCGCATGAAGCAGGACAAGAACATCAACCTGCTGGAGCAGGCTGGCCTGAACGTGGGCTATCTCTCCTTCAACACCGAGAAGAAACCGTTTGATGACGTGAAAGTGCGTCAGGCGCTGACCTACGCGGTGAACAAAGAAGCGATTATCAAGGCGGTTTACCAGGGCGCTGGCGTTGCAGCCAAAAACCTGATCCCACCAACCATGTGGGGCTATAACGACGACGTTAAAGACTACTCCTACGATCCTGAGAAAGCGAAAGCGCTGCTGAAAGAAGCGGGCCAGGATAAAGGCTTCACCGTCGAGCTGTGGGCGATGCCGGTACAGCGTCCGTACAACCCGAACGCACGCCGTATGGCAGAAATGGTTCAGGCTGACTGGGCTAAGATTGGCGTTCAGGCCAAGATTGTGACCTACGAGTGGGGCGAGTACCTGAAGCGCGCCAAAGCGGGTGAGCACCAGGCAGTCATGATGGGCTGGACCGGTGATAACGGGGATCCGGACAACTTCTTCGCCACCCTGTTCAGCTGCGCGGCGGCAAAAGACGGTTCTAACTACTCTCGCTGGTGCTACAAGCCGTTTGAAGACCTGATCCAGCCGGCGCGTGCGACCGACGATCACAACAAACGTATTGAACTGTACAAGCAGGCACAGGTTGTTATGCACGATCAGGCTCCGGCGCTGATTGTTGCTCACTCCACCGTGTACGAGCCAGTGCGTAAAGAAGTGAAAGGCTACGTGGTTGATCCACTGGGCAAACACCACTTCGAAAACGTATCGGTTGAATAATTAAAAGCAACGCCAGGCGGCGCTGCGCTTGCACTGGCCTACGGTCTGTAGGTTGGGTAAGCGTAGCGCCACCCGGCAGCAGTGCTTAATTCTCTCTCTGAAAGGAGAGGGGATAAGATTTGTGAGCAATACAGACGTCACGCCACTGGTCGTGCGTCATCAGAGAGAATCCGGGTTATGTTGCAGTTCATCCTCCGACGTCTGGGACTTGTTATCCCCACGTTTATCGGTATCACCCTTCTCACTTTTGCCTTCGTCCATATGATCCCCGGCGACCCGGTAATGATTATGGCGGGCGAGCGTGGTATTTCCCCTGAGCGCCATGCACAGCTGCTGGCTGAACTCGGTCTCGATAAGCCGATGTGGCAGCAGTATCTCCACTATATCTGGGGCGTGCTGCACGGTGATTTAGGGATTTCGTTGAAAAGCCGTCTTCCGGTGTGGGACGAGTTCGTGCCGCGTTTTAAAGCGACACTGGAGCTTGGCGTCTGCGCCATGATTTTCGCCACCGCGGTGGGTATCCCTGTTGGGGTACTGGCTGCCGTCAAGCGTGGCTCTATTTTTGACCATACCGCCGTGGGCCTCGCGCTGACCGGCTACTCCATGCCTATCTTCTGGTGGGGCATGATGCTGATCATGCTGGTCTCGGTGCAGCTTAACCTGACACCAGTTTCCGGGCGCGTCAGCGATATGGTCTTCCTGGACGACTCCAACCCGCTCACCGGCTTTATGCTGATTGATACGGCTATCTGGGGTGAAGAGGGCAACTTCATGGATGCCGTCGCGCATATGATCCTGCCTGCCATGGTGCTGGGCACCATTCCTCTGGCGGTGATCGTCCGTATGACCCGTTCATCGATGCTGGAAGTGCTGGGTGAGGATTACATCCGCACCGCCCGCGCCAAGGGCCTGACGCGTATGCGCGTCATTATCGTCCATGCGCTGCGTAACGCCATGCTGCCGGTAGTGACCGTTATCGGTCTCCAGGTGGGAACGTTGCTGGCGGGGGCGATCCTGACCGAAACCATCTTCTCCTGGCCGGGCCTGGGCCGCTGGCTGATTGACGCGCTGCAGCGCCGTGACTATCCGGTTGTGCAGGGCGGTGTACTGCTGGTCGCGACGATGATTATCCTCGTCAACCTGCTGGTCGATTTGCTCTACGGCGTGGTGAACCCGCGTATTCGTCATAAGAAGTAAGGGGCCATCATGTCACAGGTTTCTGAAAACAAAGTTGTTGCTGCACCGGTTCCGATGACGCCGATGCAGGAGTTCTGGCACTACTTCAAGCGCAACAAAGGCGCGGTGGTGGGGCTGGTGTATGTCGCTATCATGATCCTGATTGCGGTGTTCGCAAACGTGCTGGCGCCGTATAACCCGGCGGATCAGTTCCGCGATGCGCTGCTCGCCCCGCCTGCCTGGCAGGACGGCGGTAGCCTGGCGCACCTGCTGGGGACCGATGATGTGGGCCGCGATGTGCTGTCGCGTCTGATGTACGGTGCGCGCCTGTCGCTGCTGGTCGGCTGTCTGGTGGTGGTGTTATCCCTGATTATGGGGATCGTACTGGGTCTGGTTGCCGGTTACTTCGGCGGCATTGTTGATAACATCATCATGCGTATCGTCGACATCATGCTGGCGCTGCCAAGCCTGCTGCTGGCGCTGGTGCTGGTGGCGATCTTCGGGCCGTCGATCGGTAACGCCGCCCTGGCGCTGACGTTCGTGGCGCTTCCTCACTACGTGCGTTTAACCCGCGCGGCGGTGCTGGTGGAAGTGAACCGCGACTACGTCACGGCGTCTCGCGTAGCGGGGGCCGGTGCGATGCGCCAGATGTTTGTCAATATCTTCCCGAACTGCCTTGCGCCGCTGATTGTTCAGGCGTCGCTCGGTTTCTCTAACGCCATTCTTGATATGGCCGCTCTTGGCTTCCTGGGCATGGGTGCGCAGCCGCCAACACCGGAGTGGGGCACCATGCTCTCCGACGTGTTGCAGTTCGCACAAAGCGCCTGGTGGGTTGTCACCTTCCCGGGTCTGGCAATCCTGCTGACGGTGCTGGCATTTAACCTGATGGGTGATGGCCTGCGTGATGCGCTTGATCCCAAACTGAAGCAGTAAGAGGCACGAGATGGCGTTATTAAATGTAGATAAATTATCGGTGCACTTCGGCGATGAAGGCACCCCGTTTCGCGCCGTGGACCGCATCAGCTACAGCGTCAATCAGGGCGAAGTGGTGGGTATCGTTGGGGAGTCCGGTTCCGGTAAATCCGTCAGCTCGCTGGCGATCATGGGGCTGATTGATTACCCGGGCCGCGTGATGGCGGAAAACCTGCAGTTCAACGGTCAGGACCTGAAGCGAATTTCTGAAAAACAGCGCCGCCAGCTGGTGGGCGCGGAAGTGGCGATGATTTTCCAGGATCCGATGACCAGCCTGAACCCGTGCTACACCGTCGGTTTCCAGATTATGGAAGCGATTAAGGTGCACCAGGGCGGGAATAAGAAAACCCGTCGTCAGCGGGCGATCGATCTCCTGAACCAGGTGGGTATTCCTGACCCGGCTTCGCGTCTGGACGTTTACCCGCACCAGCTTTCCGGCGGGATGAGCCAGCGCGTGATGATCGCCATGGCAATTGCCTGTCGGCCAAAGCTGCTGATTGCGGATGAACCGACGACGGCGCTGGATGTGACCATTCAGGCACAAATCATCGAGCTGCTGCTGGAGCTGCAGCAAAAAGAGAATATGGCGCTGGTGCTGATTACGCACGATCTGGCGCTGGTGGCCGAAGCCGCGCACAAAATCATCGTGATGTATGCCGGCCAGGTGGTCGAGACCGGAAATTCGCACGATATCTTCCGCGCGCCGCGTCACCCGTATACCCAGGCGCTTTTACGCGCGCTGCCGGAGTTTGCTCAGGATAAAGCGCGTCTGGCATCGCTGCCGGGTGTGGTGCCGGGTAAATATGACCGTCCGCAGGGCTGTCTGCTCAATCCACGCTGTCCGTATGCGACGGACAAATGCCGGGCGGAAGAGCCAGAGCTGAACCAGCTGGCTGACGGTCGTCAGTCGAAATGCCACTACCCACTCGATGATGCCGGGAGGCCAACACTATGAGTACGCAACAGGCCACCACGCAACAGCCGCTGTTGCAGGCCATCGACCTGAAAAAATATTACCCGGTGAAGAAGGGACTGTTTGCCCCTGAACGCCTGGTGAAAGCGCTGGACGGCGTCTCCTTTAACCTCGAACGCGGTAAAACGCTGGCGGTGGTGGGAGAGTCAGGCTGCGGGAAATCGACGCTGGGCCGTCTGCTGACGATGATTGAAGTGCCGACTGGCGGTGAGCTTTATTATCAGGGCCAGGATCTGCTCAAGCACGATCCGCAGGCGCAGAAGCTGCGTCGCCAGAAAATCCAGATTGTGTTCCAGAACCCGTATGGTTCTTTGAACCCGCGTAAAAAAGTGGGGCAGATTCTGGAAGAACCGCTGCTGATTAACAGCAATCTGAGCAAAGAGCAGCGCCGTGAAAAAGCGCTGGCGATGATGGCGAAGGTCGGCCTCAAAACCGAGCATTACGACCGCTATCCGCACATGTTCTCCGGTGGCCAGCGTCAGCGTATCGCCATCGCACGCGGTCTGATGCTTGACCCGGACGTGGTGATTGCCGATGAGCCGGTGTCGGCGCTCGACGTCTCCGTGCGGGCGCAGGTGCTGAACCTGATGATGGATCTGCAGCAGGAGCTGGGACTCTCTTACGTGTTCATCTCCCACGACCTGTCGGTGGTGGAGCATATTGCCGATGAAGTGATGGTGATGTACCTGGGGCGCTGCGTGGAGAAGGGGACCAAAGACCAGATCTTTAATAACCCTCGCCACCCGTACACCCAGGCGCTGCTGTCCGCGACGCCGCGTCTGAACCCGGACGATCGTCGTGAGCGTATTAAGCTGACGGGAGAGCTGCCAAGCCCGCTGAATCCGCCGCCGGGATGTGCATTCAACGCCCGCTGCAGCCGTCGCTTTGGCCCCTGCACCCAGCTACAGCCGCAGCTGAAGGAGTATGGCGGCCAACTGGTGGCCTGCTTTGCGGTCGATCAGGATGAAAACGGCGAGAAGCCACACGCATAATGAAAAAAACCGGCGCTAAGCCGGTTTTTTTATGTCTGCTTTATTATTTCCGCAGGCGAATCTGGTCAACGGCGTGCTTCTCGCTCTTGGTGAGGATCAGGCTCGCACGCTCGCGCGTCGGCAGGATGTTCTCTTTGAGGTTCACGTAATTGATCTCATTCCACAGCCCCGTCGCCACATTGATCGCTTCTTCTTCAGAAAGCTGAGCATAGTGGTGGAAATAGGAGTCCGGATCGGTGAACGCCCCTTCGCGGAACTTCAGAAAGCGGTTGATGTACCAGTTCTGCAGCAGGTCTTCCGGCGCATCGACGTAAATAGAGAAATCGACGAAATCCGAGACAAAGACGTGATGCGGGTCGTGAGGATAGTCCATGCCGCTTTGCAGCACGTTCAGACCTTCCAGAATGAGAATATCCGGCTGGACCACCGTTTTATCCCCACCCGGGATGCGATCGTAGATCAGGTGCGAATAGACCGGCGCTGTCACGTGAGGCACGCCGGATTTCAGGTCGGAGACAAATTTCACCAGACGGTGCATATCATAAGAGAGCGGGAAGCCTTTCTTCTTCATCAGCCCGCGTTCTTTTAAGACTTCGTTTGGATGCAGGAAGCCGTCGGTCGTGATCAGCTCCACGCTGCGGTGTTCCGGCCAGCGGCTCAACAGCGCCTGCAGAACGCGTGCGGTGGTACTTTTACCCACGGCCACGCTGCCTGCGATACTAATGATATAAGGAATGCGTTGACCGTTCGTCCCGAGAAACTGCTCCAGCACCGCCTGACGACGCAGGTTCGAGCTGATATAGAAGTTAAGCAAGCGAGAGAGGGGGAGATAAATTTCTGCCACCTCTTCAAGGGACAGATCTTCGTTTATCCCTTTTAACCGTGCGATTTCACCTTCCGTCAGCGTCATAGGGACGGAATCACGCAGGGCAGCCCACTGGCTGCGGTTAAAGTGAAGATAAGGCGTCATTAACGTTTGCTCTTTTTTGCTCATAAGCATGCTTCAGTGAGCCAGCGCTATACTGCCGGATCGTGGCTCATCACACAGTTAATTTTGGACAATGGGCAGGAGGTTAACACCAGATGGCAGGAATAATAAGAAAAAAGATGGATAGCGCTGCGTTACGCGGAAGCCGTCACGCTATGGTGTATATAGTGTAAATCACGCGTGCATGTTGATTATTTGACCCGCAATGACTACTTTTACAGCGCTTAGCGCTTCGTTCGCATAAAATGTGAGCGAAAGAACGTTTTATGCAAATTTTTAGTTGCATGACCGCGCAGGTATCCATAGAATGCGCGCTACTTGATGCCGACTTAGCTCAGTAGGTAGAGCAACTGACTTGTAATCAGTAGGTCACCAGTTCGATTCCGGTAGTCGGCACCATCAAGTCCGGTGGGGTTCCCGAGCGGCCAAAGGGAGCAGACTGTAAATCTGCCGTCACAGACTTCGAAGGTTCGAATCCTTCCCCCACCACCACTTTCTGGCAGCGTAAATGCCGCCGGAGCTGGTTGGAAAAATTAGCCAGCTCAAACTGAAAAAGAGAGAAATCTCTTTTTTTGTTACAGAAAGAACTGGGTAGCCGAGTTTCAGGATGCGGGCATCGTATAATGGCTATTACCTCAGCCTTCCAAGCTGATGATGCGGGTTCGAT
This sequence comes from Enterobacter sp. BNK-22, assembly GCF_048684805.1. Classification (NCBI taxonomy): domain Bacteria; kingdom Pseudomonadati; phylum Pseudomonadota; class Gammaproteobacteria; order Enterobacterales; family Enterobacteriaceae; genus Enterobacter; species Enterobacter sp. BNK-22. The sequence goes on along the minus strand of NZ_JBLQTT010000001.1, from coordinate 3,333,731 downwards.
TCCCGCTGCCCGCTCCAATACGTGCTGATATGGCTCAGTTGGTAGAGCGCACCCTTGGTAAGGGTGAGGTCCCCAGTTCGACTCTGGGTATCAGCACCACTTCACTTCTCCTTCCCGTTTCTCTCTGTTTCAATTTTACTGTATTCAACAATTCAGGCATTTCGCCTGGTTGATGTGGTGATATCACCGATTTATCCGTGTCTTAGAGGGACAATCGATGTCTAAAGAAAAGTTTGAACGTACAAAACCGCACGTTAACGTCGGTACTATCGGCCACGTTGACCATGGTAAAACAACGCTGACCGCTGCAATCACTACCGTTCTGGCAAAAACCTACGGTGGTTCTGCTCGTGCATTCGACCAGATCGATAACGCACCAGAAGAAAAAGCTCGTGGTATCACCATCAACACCTCTCACGTTGAGTACGACACCCCGACTCGCCACTACGCACACGTAGACTGCCCAGGCCACGCCGACTATGTTAAAAACATGATCACCGGTGCTGCGCAGATGGACGGCGCGATCCTGGTTGTTGCTGCGACTGACGGCCCAATGCCTCAGACTCGTGAGCACATCCTGCTGGGTCGTCAGGTAGGCGTTCCTTACATCATCGTGTTCCTGAACAAGTGCGACATGGTTGATGACGAAGAGCTGCTGGAACTGGTAGAGATGGAAGTTCGTGAACTGCTGTCTCAGTACGATTTCCCAGGCGACGATACCCCAATCGTTCGTGGTTCTGCTCTGAAAGCGCTGGAAGGCGACGCAGAGTGGGAAGCGAAAATCATCGAACTGGCTGGTTTCCTGGATTCTTACATCCCAGAACCAGAGCGTGCGATTGACAAGCCATTCCTGCTGCCAATCGAAGACGTATTCTCCATCTCCGGTCGTGGTACCGTTGTTACCGGTCGTGTAGAGCGCGGTATCATCAAAGTTGGTGAAGAAGTTGAAATCGTTGGTATCAAAGAGACTGCGAAGTCTACCTGTACTGGCGTTGAAATGTTCCGCAAACTGCTGGACGAAGGCCGTGCTGGTGAGAACGTTGGTGTTCTGCTGCGTGGTATCAAACGTGAAGAAATCGAACGTGGTCAGGTTCTGGCTAAGCCAGGCTCAATCAAGCCGCACACCAAGTTCGAATCTGAAGTGTACATCCTGTCCAAAGACGAAGGCGGCCGTCATACTCCGTTCTTCAAAGGCTACCGTCCACAGTTCTACTTCCGTACTACTGACGTGACCGGTACCATCGAACTGCCAGAAGGCGTTGAGATGGTAATGCCAGGCGACAACATCAAGATGGTTGTGACGCTGATCCACCCAATCGCGATGGACGACGGTCTGCGTTTCGCAATCCGTGAAGGTGGCCGTACCGTTGGCGCGGGCGTGGTTGCTAAAGTTCTCGGCTAATTGCTGATAACATTTGACGCAATGCGCAATAAAAGGGCATCATTTGATGCCCTTTTTGCACGCTTTCACGTCAGAACCTGGCTCATCAGTGATTATTTTTGTCATAATCATTGCTGAGACAGGCTCTGCAGAGAGCGTATAATTCGAAAAGCGAATTAGCATTTCGATTTGGTTTGCCTCGCAATCGCGGGGTGAAAATGTTTGTAGAATACTTCTGACAGGTTGGTTTATGAGTGCGAATACCGAAGCTCAAGGGAGCGGGCGCGGCCTGGAAGCGATGAAATGGGTAGTAGTAGCCGTTCTGCTGATCGTAGCGATTGTCGGCAACTACCTTTATCGTGACATGATGCTGCCGCTACGCGCGCTTGCAGTGGTAATTCTGATTGCTGCAGCGGGTGGTGTCGCGCTGTTGACGACGAAAGGCAAAGCGACTGTCGCTTTTGCTCGCGAAGCGCGTACCGAAGTCCGTAAGGTAATTTGGCCGACTCGCCAGGAAACATTGCACACCACGCTGATCGTAGCGGCGGTTACCGCTGTAATGTCACTGATCCTGTGGGGACTGGATGGTATTCTGGTTCGCCTGGTATCCTTTATCACTGGCCTGAGGTTCTGAGATGTCTGAAGCCCCTAAAAAGCGCTGGTACGTCGTTCAGGCGTTTTCCGGTTTTGAAGGCCGCGTAGCAACGTCGCTGCGTGAGCATATCAAATTACACAACATGGAAGAGTTATTTGGCGAAGTTATGGTTCCGACCGAAGAAGTGGTCGAGATCCGTGGCGGCCAGCGTCGCAAAAGCGAACGCAAATTCTTCCCGGGTTACGTGCTGGTTCAGATGGTGATGAACGACGCGAGCTGGCACCTGGTGCGCAGCGTACCGCGCGTGATGGGCTTTATCGGCGGCACGTCTGACCGTCCGGCGCCAATCAGCGACAAAGAAGTGGATGCGATTATGAACCGCCTGCAGCAGGTTGGTGATAAGCCGCGTCCGAAAACGCTGTTTGAACCGGGTGAAATGGTGCGTGTTAATGACGGTCCGTTTGCTGACTTTAACGGCGTCGTTGAAGAAGTGGACTACGAGAAGTCCCGCCTGAAAGTTTCTGTATCTATCTTCGGTCGTGCGACCCCGGTAGAACTGGACTTTGCTCAGGTCGAAAAAGCCTAAGCAGCGATCAAAAAAGCGACGATTTAATCGTTGCACAGGGCGCGAGATTGGAATACAATTTCGCGCCTTTTGTTTTTATGGGCCCGGCCCGTAAAACGAATTTTATTCACGGGGAGCCTCGCTGAGGCGCTATTACCCAATCAGAGGATTTTAGAATGGCTAAGAAAGTACAAGCCTACGTCAAGCTGCAGGTTGCAGCTGGTATGGCGAACCCAAGTCCACCAGTTGGTCCAGCTCTGGGTCAGCAGGGTGTGAACATCATGGAATTCTGTAAAGCGTTCAACGCAAAAACTGAATCCCTGGAAAAAGGTCTGCCAATCCCAGTCGTAATCACTGTTTACGCTGACCGTTCTTTCACTTTCGTTACCAAAACCCCTCCAGCAGCAGTTCTGCTGAAGAAAGCGGCTGGTATCAAGTCTGGTTCCGGTAAACCGAACAAAGACAAAGTGGGTAAAATTTCCCGCGCTCAGCTGCAGGAAATCGCGCAGACCAAAGCTGCCGACATGACTGGTGCCGACATTGAAGCGATGACTCGCTCAATCGAAGGTACTGCACGTTCCATGGGCCTGGTAGTGGAGGACTAAGAAATGGCTAAACTGACCAAGCGCATGTCCGTGATCCGTGACAAAGTTGATGCGACCAAACAGTACGACATCAACGAAGCTATCGCTCTGCTGAAAGAACTGGCAACTGCTAAGTTCGTTGAAAGCGTTGACGTTGCCGTTAACCTGGGCATCGACGCGCGTAAATCTGATCAGAACGTTCGTGGCGCAACTGTACTGCCACACGGTACTGGCCGTTCCGTACGTGTAGCTGTATTTGCTCAGGGTGCAAACGCTGAAGCTGCTAAAGCTGCCGGCGCTGAACTGGTAGGTATGGAAGATCTGGCTGATCAGATCAAGAAAGGCGAAATGAACTTTGACGTTGTTATTGCTTCTCCAGATGCAATGCGCGTTGTTGGCCAGCTGGGCCAGGTTCTGGGTCCACGCGGCCTGATGCCAAACCCGAAAGTGGGTACTGTAACTCCTAACGTTGCTGAAGCGGTTAAGAACGCTAAAGCAGGTCAGGTTCGTTATCGTAACGACAAAAACGGCATCATCCACACCACCATCGGTAAAGTGGACTTTGACGCTGACAAACTGAAAGAAAACCTGGAAGCTCTGCTGGTTGCGCTGAAAAAAGCAAAACCAACTCAGGCGAAAGGCGTGTACATCAAGAAAGTTAGCATCTCCACCACCATGGGTGCAGGTGTTGCAGTTGACCAGGCTGGCCTGAGCGCTGCTGCAAACTAATGCCTTTACGTGGGCGGTGATTTTGTCTACAATCTTACCCCCACGTTTGCTAACAAAAGTTAGCGGCTAAAAGATTTGTTCGTTGGAGCCTGGCCTAATCCAGGCCTCCGTCGAAGACCGCAGGTGTTTCGCAAGAGACTTAATCCCCTGCGTAGACGGTGACAGAACGCTAAGATTATTTTTGGATACTCTGGCTTGTTTCTGCTCACCGTATTAAGACGCTCTTTCCGTTGGGAAGAGTGAAGTGAGTTCCGGAACATGAGTTCCGGCAAACATCCAGGAGCAAAGCTAATGGCTTTAAATCTTCAAGACAAACAAGCGATTGTTGCTGAAGTCAGCGAAGTAGCCAAAGGCGCGCTGTCTGCAGTAGTTGCGGATTCCCGTGGCGTTACTGTAGACAAAATGACTGAACTGCGTAAAGCAGGTCGTGAAGCTGGCGTATACATGCGTGTTGTTCGTAACACCCTGCTGCGCCGCGTAGTTGAAGGTACTCAGTTCGAGTGCCTGAAAGACACGTTTGTTGGTCCGACCCTGATTGCATACTCTATGGAACACCCGGGCGCTGCTGCTCGTCTGTTCAAAGAGTTCGCGAAAGCGAATGCAAAATTTGAGGTCAAAGCTGCAGCCTTTGAAGGTGAGTTGATCCCGGCATCGCAAATCGATCGCCTGGCAACCCTGCCGACCTACGAAGAAGCAATTGCACGCCTGATGGCAACCATGAAAGAAGCTGCGGCTGGCAAACTGGTTCGCACTCTGGCTGCTGTACGCGATGCGAAAGAAGCTGCTTAATCGCAGTTATCTTTATAAAGCATTTGCTTACGTATAAACTTATTCTGATTTTCAGGAACAATTTAAATGTCTATCACTAAAGATCAAATCATTGAAGCAGTAGCAGCTATGTCCGTAATGGACGTTGTAGAGCTGGTTTCTGCAATGGAAGAAAAATTCGGTGTTTCTGCTGCTGCTGCTGTAGCTGTAGCTGCGGGCCCGGCTGAAGCTGCTGAAGAAAAAACTGAATTCGACGTAATTCTGAAAGCTGCTGGCGCGAACAAAGTTGCTGTTATCAAAGCAGTACGTGGCGCAACTGGCCTGGGTCTGAAAGAAGCTAAAGACCTGGTAGAATCTGCTCCAGCTGCGCTGAAAGAAGGCGTGAGCAAAGACGACGCAGAAGCACTGAAAAAATCTCTGGAAGAAGCTGGCGCTGAAGTTGAAGTTAAATAAGCCAACTTTTCTGGTTGCAGCCTAAGTCATTAGGCTGATGGCTGGTGACTTTTTAGTCACCAGCCTTTTTGCGCTGTAAGGCATCAGTAGCATTTCACACTGTTTGACTGCTGATTGTCCTGACAATGCATGTTTCTATCGACGACTTAATATATTGCGACAGGGTGCTCGCTCTGTGTAAATCGCGACGAAATGATTTAAGCGTGATAGCAACAGGTATTGCGGAAAGTATTCAATTTTCCGGTCCACAAAATGGTGTTGCACAAACTGTCCCTTCGTCGGACAGATGGGTCGACTTGTCAGCGAGCTGAGGAACCCTATGGTTTACTCCTATACCGAGAAAAAACGTATTCGTAAGGATTTTGGTAAACGTCCACAAGTTCTGGACATTCCATATCTCCTTTCTATCCAGCTTGACTCGTTCCAGAAGTTTATCGAGCAAGATCCTGAAGGGCAGTACGGTCTGGAAGCAGCCTTCCGCTCCGTGTTCCCGATTCAGAGCTACAGCGGTAACTCCGAGCTGCAGTACGTCAGCTACCGCCTTGGCGAACCGGTGTTTGACGTTCAGGAATGTCAGATCCGTGGCGTGACCTATTCCGCACCGCTGCGCGTAAAACTGCGTCTGGTGATCTACGAGCGCGAAGCGCCGGAAGGCACCGTAAAAGACATTAAAGAACAAGAAGTCTACATGGGTGAAATTCCACTCATGACTGACAACGGTACTTTCGTTATCAACGGTACTGAGCGTGTTATCGTTTCCCAGCTGCATCGTAGCCCGGGCGTCTTCTTCGACAGCGATAAAGGTAAAACACACTCTTCCGGTAAAGTACTGTATAACGCACGCATCATTCCTTACCGTGGTTCCTGGCTGGACTTCGAGTTCGATCCAAAAGACAACCTGTTTGTCCGTATCGACCGTCGTCGTAAACTGCCTGCAACCATCATTCTGCGTGCACTGAACTATACCACTGAGCAGATCCTGGACCTGTTCTTTGAGAAAGTGATCTTTGAAATCCGCGACAACAAGCTGCAGATGGAGCTGGTGCCGGAACGTCTGCGTGGTGAGACCGCGTCGTTCGACATCGAAGCCGACGGCAAAGTGTATGTGGAAAAAGGTCGCCGTATCACCGCGCGCCACATCCGCCAGCTGGAAAAAGATGATATCAAACACATCGAAGTTCCGGTTGAATACATTGCAGGAAAAGTAGCCGCGAAAGATTACGTTGATGAATCAACTGGCGAGCTGATCTGCCCGGCGAACATGGAGCTGAGCCTGGATCTGCTGGCTAAGCTGAGTCAGGCTGGCCACAAACGTATCGAAACGCTGTTCACCAACGATTTGGACCACGGTCCGTACATCTCTGAGACTGTACGCGTCGACCCAACGACCGATCGTCTGAGTGCGCTGGTTGAAATCTACCGCATGATGCGTCCTGGTGAGCCACCAACTCGCGAAGCGGCGGAAAGCCTGTTCGAGAATCTGTTCTTCTCCGAAGACCGCTACGATCTGTCTGCGGTTGGTCGTATGAAGTTCAACCGTTCTCTGCTGCGCGACGAAATTGAAGGTTCCGGTATCCTGAGCAAAGACGACATCATCGAAGTGATGAAGAAGCTCATCGATATCCGTAACGGTAAAGGCGAAGTGGACGATATCGACCACCTCGGCAACCGTCGTATCCGTTCCGTCGGCGAAATGGCGGAAAACCAGTTCCGCGTTGGCCTGGTGCGTGTAGAGCGTGCGGTGAAAGAGCGTCTGTCTCTGGGCGATCTGGATACCCTGATGCCTCAGGATATGATCAACGCCAAGCCGATTTCTGCAGCAGTGAAAGAGTTCTTTGGTTCCAGCCAGCTGTCTCAGTTCATGGACCAGAACAACCCGCTGTCTGAGATTACGCACAAACGTCGTATCTCTGCACTCGGCCCAGGCGGTCTGACCCGTGAACGTGCAGGCTTTGAAGTTCGAGACGTACACCCGACGCACTACGGTCGCGTATGTCCAATCGAAACGCCTGAAGGTCCAAACATCGGTCTGATCAACTCCCTGTCCGTGTACGCACAGACGAACGAATACGGTTTCCTTGAGACGCCGTACCGTAAAGTGACTGACGGTGTTGTAACCGACGAAATTCACTACCTGTCTGCTATCGAAGAAGGCAACTACGTTATCGCTCAGGCGAACTCCAACCTGGATGACGAAGGCCACTTTGTAGAAGATCTGGTGACCTGCCGTAGCAAAGGCGAATCCAGCTTGTTCAGCCGCGACCAGGTTGACTACATGGACGTATCCACCCAGCAGGTGGTATCCGTCGGTGCGTCCCTGATCCCGTTCCTGGAACACGATGACGCCAACCGTGCATTGATGGGTGCGAACATGCAACGTCAGGCCGTTCCAACTCTGCGCGCTGATAAGCCGCTGGTTGGTACCGGTATGGAACGTGCTGTTGCCGTTGACTCCGGTGTTACTGCAGTTGCTAAGCGTGGCGGTACCGTTCAGTACGTCGACGCATCCCGTATCGTTATCAAAGTTAACGAAGACGAGATGTATCCGGGCGAAGCAGGTATCGACATTTATAACCTGACCAAATACACCCGTTCTAACCAGAACACCTGTATCAACCAGATGCCTTGCGTATCTCTGGGTGAGCCAGTTGAGCGCGGCGACGTGCTGGCAGACGGTCCGTCCACCGACCTCGGTGAACTGGCGCTCGGTCAGAACATGCGCGTAGCGTTCATGCCGTGGAACGGTTACAACTTCGAAGACTCCATCCTCGTCTCCGAGCGTGTGGTTCAGGAAGATCGTTTCACCACCATCCACATTCAGGAACTGGCATGTGTGTCCCGTGACACCAAGCTGGGGCCAGAAGAGATCACCGCTGACATCCCTAACGTGGGTGAAGCTGCGCTCTCCAAACTGGATGAATCCGGTATCGTTTACATCGGTGCGGAAGTGACCGGCGGCGACATTCTGGTAGGTAAGGTTACGCCTAAAGGTGAAACCCAGCTGACGCCAGAAGAGAAACTGCTGCGTGCCATCTTCGGTGAGAAAGCGTCTGACGTTAAAGACTCTTCTCTGCGCGTACCAAACGGTGTTTCCGGTACGGTTATCGACGTTCAGGTCTTCACTCGTGACGGCGTTGAGAAAGATAAGCGTGCGCTGGAAATCGAAGAGATGCAGCTCAAACAGGCTAAGAAAGACCTGTCTGAAGAACTGCAGATCCTCGAAGCGGGTCTGTTCAGCCGTATCTATGCGGTGCTGGTTGCCGGTGGCGTTGAAGCTGAGAAGCTCGACAAACTGCCACGCGATCGCTGGCTGGAACTGGGCCTGACCGACGAAGAGAAACAAAATCAGCTGGAACAGCTGGCTGAGCAGTATGACGAACTGAAACACGAGTTCGAGAAAAAACTCGAAGCGAAACGCCGCAAAATCACTCAGGGCGACGATCTGGCACCAGGCGTGCTGAAGATTGTTAAGGTGTATCTGGCTGTTAAACGTCAGATCCAGCCTGGTGATAAGATGGCAGGTCGTCACGGTAACAAGGGTGTTATCTCTAAGATCAACCCGATCGAAGATATGCCGCACGATGCTAACGGTACGCCGGTAGATATCGTACTGAACCCACTGGGCGTACCGTCTCGTATGAACATTGGTCAGATCCTGGAAACTCACCTGGGTATGGCTGCGAAAGGCATCGGCGACAAGATTAACGCCATGCTGAAACAGCAGCAGGAAGTCGCGAAACTGCGCGAATTCATCCAGCGTGCCTACGATCTGGGTACCGACGTGCGTCAGAAAGTCGACCTGAACACCTTCAGCGATGAAGAAGTGCTGCGTCTGGCAGAAAACCTGCGCAAAGGTATGCCAATTGCAACGCCGGTATTCGACGGTGCAAAAGAAGCTGAAATTAAAGAGCTGCTGCAACTGGGTGGTCTGCCAACGTCTGGTCAGATTACGCTGTTTGACGGCCGTACCGGTGAACAGTTCGAACGTCCGGTAACCGTAGGTTACATGTACATGCTGAAACTGAACCACCTGGTCGACGACAAGATGCACGCTCGTTCTACCGGTTCTTACAGCCTGGTTACTCAGCAGCCGCTGGGTGGTAAGGCACAGTTCGGTGGTCAGCGCTTCGGGGAGATGGAAGTGTGGGCGCTGGAAGCATACGGCGCGGCATACACCCTGCAGGAAATGCTCACCGTTAAGTCTGATGACGTGAACGGTCGTACCAAGATGTATAAAAACATCGTGGACGGCAACCATCAGATGGAACCGGGCATGCCAGAATCCTTCAACGTACTGTTGAAAGAGATTCGTTCGCTGGGTATCAACATCGAACTGGAAGACGAGTAATTCTCGCTCAAACAGGTCACTGGTGCCGGGTTAATCCCCGGCACCGGATTGTGCTAACTCCGACGGGAGCAAATCCGTGAAAGATTTATTAAAGTTTCTGAAAGCGCAGACTAAAACCGAAGAGTTTGATGCGATCAAAATTGCTCTGGCTTCGCCAGACATGATCCGTTCATGGTCTTTCGGTGAAGTTAAAAAGCCGGAAACCATCAACTACCGTACGTTCAAACCTGAGCGTGACGGCCTTTTCTGTGCGCGTATTTTCGGGCCAGTAAAAGATTACGAGTGCCTGTGCGGTAAGTACAAGCGCCTGAAACACCGTGGTGTGATCTGTGAGAAGTGCGGCGTTGAAGTGACCCAGACCAAAGTACGCCGTGAGCGTATGGGCCACATCGAGCTGGCGTCCCCAACTGCTCACATCTGGTTCCTGAAATCCCTGCCGTCCCGTATCGGTCTGCTGCTGGATATGCCGCTGCGTGATATCGAACGTGTTCTGTACTTCGAATCTTATGTGGTTATCGAAGGCGGGATGACGAACCTGGAACGTCATCAGATCCTGACTGAAGAGCAGTATCTGGACGCGCTGGAAGAGTTCGGTGACGAATTCGACGCGAAGATGGGTGCGGAAGCTATTCAGGCCCTGCTGAAGAGCATGGATCTGGAGCAAGAGTGCGAGCAGCTGCGTGAAGAGCTGAACGAAACCAACTCCGAAACCAAGCGTAAAAAGCTGACCAAGCGTATCAAACTGCTGGAAGCGTTCGTTCAGTCTGGTAACAAACCAGAGTGGATGATCCTGACCGTTCTGCCGGTTCTGCCGCCAGATCTGCGTCCACTGGTTCCGCTGGATGGTGGTCGTTTCGCAACGTCCGATCTGAACGATCTGTATCGTCGCGTGATCAACCGTAACAACCGTCTGAAACGTCTGCTGGATCTGGCTGCGCCGGACATCATCGTACGCAACGAAAAACGTATGCTGCAGGAAGCGGTAGATGCCCTGCTGGATAACGGTCGTCGTGGTCGTGCGATCACCGGTTCTAACAAACGTCCTCTGAAATCTTTGGCCGACATGATCAAAGGTAAACAGGGTCGTTTCCGTCAGAACCTGCTCGGTAAGCGTGTTGACTACTCCGGTCGTTCTGTAATCACCGTAGGTCCATACCTGCGTCTGCATCAGTGCGGTCTGCCGAAGAAAATGGCACTGGAGCTGTTCAAACCGTTCATCTACGGCAAGCTGGAACTGCGTGGCCTGGCCACCACCATCAAAGCCGCGAAGAAAATGGTTGAGCGTGAAGAAGCCGTCGTTTGGGATATCCTGGACGAAGTGATCCGCGAACACCCGGTACTGCTGAACCGTGCACCAACCCTGCACCGTCTGGGTATCCAGGCATTTGAGCCGGTCCTGATCGAAGGTAAAGCTATCCAGCTGCACCCGCTGGTTTGTGCGGCATATAACGCCGACTTCGATGGTGACCAGATGGCTGTTCACGTACCGCTGACGCTGGAAGCCCAGCTCGAAGCGCGTGCGCTGATGATGTCTACCAACAACATCCTGTCTCCAGCGAACGGTGAGCCAATCATTGTTCCTTCTCAGGACGTTGTACTGGGTCTGTACTACATGACCCGTGACTGTGTTAACGCCAAAGGCGAAGGCATGGTGCTGACTGGCCCGAAAGAAGCTGAGCGTATTTATCGCGCTGGCCTGGCCTCTCTGCATGCGCGCGTTAAAGTGCGTATCACCGAATACGAAAAAGATGCAAACGGCGAATTCGTTGCGAAAACCAGCCTGAAAGACACGACCGTTGGCCGTGCCATTCTGTGGATGATCGTACCGAAAGGTCTGCCTTTCTCCATCGTCAACCAGGCGCTGGGCAAGAAAGCGATCTCCAAAATGCTGAACACCTGTTACCGCATTCTGGGTCTGAAGCCGACCGTTATCTTCGCTGACCAGACAATGTACACCGGCTTTGCGTATGCAGCGCGTTCAGGTGCATCTGTTGGTATCGATGACATGGTCATCCCAGAGAAGAAACACGAGATCATCTCTGAAGCGGAAGCTGAAGTTGCTGAGATCCAGGAGCAGTTCCAGTCTGGTCTGGTTACCGCGGGCGAACGCTATAACAAAGTTATCGATATCTGGGCCGCGGCGAACGATCGTGTATCCAAAGCGATGATGGATAACCTGCAGACCGAAACCGTGATTAACCGTGACGGCGTAGAAGAGCAGCAGGTTTCCTTCAACAGCATCTACATGATGGCCGACTCCGGTGCGCGTGGTTCTGCAGCACAGATTCGTCAGCTGGCAGGTATGCGTGGTCTGATGGCGAAGCCAGATGGCTCCATCATCGAAACGCCAATCACCGCGAACTTCCGTGAAGGTCTGAACGTACTCCAGTACTTCATCTCCACGCACGGTGCGCGTAAAGGTCTGGCGGATACCGCACTGAAAACAGCGAACTCCGGTTATCTGACGCGTCGTCTGGTTGACGTTGCGCAGGACCTGGTTGTGACCGAAGACGATTGTGGCACCCTCGAAGGTATCACCATGACCCCGGTTATCGAGGGTGGTGATGTTAAAGAGCCACTGCGCGATCGCGTTCTGGGTCGTGTAACCGCGGAAGACATTCTGAAGCCGGGTACGGCAGACATTCTGGTTCCACGCAACACGCTGCTGCATGAGCACTGGTGTGACCTGCTGGAAGCAAACTCTGTTGACTCCGTGAAAGTCCGTTCCGTTGTATCCTGTGACACCGACTTTGGTGTATGTGCACACTGCTACGGTCGTGACCTGGCGCGTGGCCACATCATCAACAAAGGTGAAGCCATCGGCGTTATCGCGGCACAGTCCATCGGTGAGCCGGGTACACAGCTGACGATGCGTACGTTCCACATCGGTGGTGCGGCATCTCGTGCGGCTGCTGAATCCAGCATCCAGGTGAAAAACAAAGGTAGCATCAAGCTCAGCAACGCGAAGTCGGTTGTGAACTCCAGCGGTAAACTGGTTATCACTTCCCGTAACACCGAGCTGAAGCTGATCGACGAATTCGGTCGTACCAAAGAGAGCTATAAAGTGCCTTACGGTGCGGTTATGGCGAAAGGTGATGGCGAGCAGGTTGCCGGCGGTGAAACCGTTGCAAACTGGGATCCACACACCATGCCGGTTATCACCGAAGTAAGTGGTTTCATCCGCTTCACTGACATGATTGACGGCCAGACCATTACTCGTCAGACCGACGAGCTGACCGGTCTGTCTTCTCTGGTGGTTCTGGATTCTGCTGAACGTACTACTGGTGGTAAAGATCTGCGTCCTGCACTGAAAATCGTTGATGCTCAGGGTAACGACGTTCTGATCCCTGGTACCGATATGCCTGCGCAGTACTTCCTGCCGGGTAAAGCGATTGTACAGCTGGAAGATGGCGTACAGATCAGCTCTGGTGACACCCTGGCGCGTATTCCTCAGGAATCCGGCGGTACCAAGGACATCACCGGTGGTCTGCCACGCGTTGCGGATCTGTTCGAAGCGCGTCGTCCGAAAGAGCCTGCAATCCTGGCTGAAATCAGCGGTATCATCTCCTTCGGTAAAGAGACCAAAGGTAAACGCCGTCTGGTTATCACACCAGTAGATGGCAGCGAACCGTACGAAGAGATGATTCCTAAGTGGCGTCAGCTCAACGTGTTCGAAGGTGAACGTGTAGAACGTGGTGACGTGGTTTCCGATGGTCCAGAAGCTCCGCACGACATTCTGCGTCTTCGTGGCGTACACGCGGTAACGCGTTACATCACCAACGAAGTACAGGACGTTTACCGTCTGCAGGGCGTTAAGATTAACGATAAGCACATTGAAGTTATCGTTCGTCAGATGCTGCGTAAAGCAACCATCGAAAACGCGGGCAGCTCCGAGTTCCTGGAAGGCGAGCAGGTTGAATACTCACGCGTCAAGATCGCTAACCGCGAACTGGAAGCGAACGGCAAAATCGGTGCGACCTTCTCGCGCGATCTGCTGGGTATCACCAAAGCGTCTCTGGCAACCGAGTCCTTCATCTCTGCAGCATCGTTCCAGGAAACGACTCGTGTCCTGACCGAAGCCGCTGTTGCAGGTAAACGTGATGAACTGCGCGGTCTGAAAGAGAACGTTATCGTGGGTCGTCTGATCCCGGCTGGTACCGGTTATGCGTACCATCAGGATCGTATGCGTCGTCGTGCTGCGGGCGAACTGCCAGCTGCACCGCAGGTGACTGCTGAAGATGCATCCGCGAGCCTGGCAGAACTGCTGAACGCAGGTCTGGGTGGTTCCGACAACGAGTAATCGTTGAGCCGCTAATAAAAAACCCGCCTCGGCGGGTTTTTTTACATCTGCATGTTTTCAATTCACTAACGGGATCCGGCGATAAAGCTCAATCATATCGCCTGCCAGGTCCTGAATGACCATGGCGTTCATCAGGTGATCCTGAGAGTGGACGGTGATCAGGTTAACCGGAAGCTTCCCGGTCCCCTCATCAAGACCAATAAGCTGCGTCTGTATGGTGTGCGCATGTTTCACATATTCACGCGACTCTTCCATCGCTTTTTCAGCTTCGTCAAACTCACCTTTACGCGCCATCTGCAACGCCGTCAGGGCCGCACTGCGCGCTGCACCTGCGTTAACAAGCAGTTCCATAATCGTGGTTTCTAAGTCTTCCATTATGACTCCAGAAGTTTGAGCGCTTTATCCAGTACGGCATCACCTTTCATCATGCCGTAATCCATCATGTCGATCACCGCGACCTTTTTACCTAACGGGTCGGCCTGTGCCTGTAATTTAGCCTGCTCGTATTTAACCTGTGGCCCCAGTAATACGATGTCGGCCGTCGCGATGTTGTCTTTAAACTCCGCAACCGGAACGGCTTTAATGGTGACTTCAACCCCTTTTTTCTGCGCGGCGTCTTTCATACGTTGAACCAGCATGCTGGTTGACATTCCCGCTGCACAGCATAAAACGATGTTCTTCATAATCAGCCTCGATCTACATGTGTTTATTGATAATTATCCCGTGCAGACCGCTTCAACAACCGCTTTACCGCGATTGTGTGTCAGGCATCACAAAGAAACAGGCGATTTTCTGAAACCGGTTACAATTTTACACTGGCGGGTACCCGGCCCGTCGAAACGGGCAGGGTTAAGGAGAGAGGATTAACTGATGGATGTGCGAACGATGCGGTTTTTTCCCTGCTGTTTGGCGCTGTAGAGGGCGTTATCAACGCTTCCGACGAATTGTTCCAGCGGTTCAAAATGCCACTCTCCAAGACCACCGCTGAACGTAACGCGCAGGTTTTCTTCCCGCCAGACGCGATTTTCAACGGCGGTGCGCCATGCTTCGAGCAAGGAGAGCGCGGAAGACATCTTCTCCGCCTGGAAGATGACCGCGAACTCTTCTCCACCATAACGGTAAACCGAAACGTGATGTGGCTGCATAATCTGGATCCCTTCCCGAGCCACGTTGCGCAGAACGATATCACCGGTCAGGTGACCCAGCGTGTCGTTAATTGACTTGAAGTTATCGATATCCACCAGCGCCATCGCGAAAGGCTGCTGAGTATTCAGCAGCTCTGCGACATCGCTGTCGAACGCGCGGCGGTTTTTACAGCCCGTCAGCGCATCATGGGTGGCCTGGCGCACATACGCCATTTCGCGCTCTTTATTGGACTGAATCGTGTGGCTCAGCATCGCTTCCAGGCGCGGTGCCTCGCTGACATCGCCGGTTTTGATGGCATTGATAATATGCATCAACACGCTACGCGAGGCGTGGCGGAGGTATAAGCCGAAAAGGATGATGATGATGGCCGCCAGCGCAAACCCCCAGCCAACGATTGTCGTTTCGTGGCGGGTAATATCGGTAAGCGTCGCGCCGGATACCCGGTAGATGACAAACCAGTCCGGGTTGGTAAACGAGTAGTAGTAATACCAGGCGTTGCTTTTCTTGTCGTAAAGATGACCTTCGCCGCTGGTCATTTTGTCCATCAGCGCTTCGCTCACGTACTGCTTGAAGAGCGCGCCGGTATCCGGATGCAGCACCACGGCACCATCGCGTTCGACGACGAAGAATTCCCCCTGAACGGGCGCCACCATCTGACGCAGGGTGAAGCCCATGGAGGTCAAATCGAGATGGAAAGCGAGCGTTCCCTTCAGTCTCCCTTCAGGCGAAATCAAAGGCTTATAAAGGGTCACCGTCGGATGGCCGGTGAAGTAGTCCATGTAGGGTCGGGTATAGTGGCTGAAGATGCTGGCTTCCGCCTGAGCGACAAACCACGGTCGCGTCCGGGGATCGAAGGTTTTACTCGTCTCCGTGGGGAGCACTTCCGGCGCGCGGAGATAATGCCCCTGCGTGTCCGCCAGCGAGATGGAGGAGACGGTCGGCATCAGGTTCTGCAGATGCATCATCATCTGCAGCCCTTGCGTCGGGTTGACGTTGAGCGTCTCGTTTAGCCTGTCGTCGCGCGCAAAGTACATCGCGGAACGGCCCAGGATATAGTCGTTTTCACGCAGGATAGATTCGGTGTAGTTCACCGCAAGGTTGTGCGTGAAGTTGCTATTGATCTTATGATAATCCTCAAGAAAATCCTTCCGTTGCGAAAGCGTCACTGCGATCGCGATCACCGCAAAACTGCAGAGGATCCCCGCGAAGCTGAGCATAATGGGCCGGGTAAAAGAGAGCTTTTTGCTGTGAAGTGCCATGAGCTGTACATCGTTCCTGATGGTGAATACTTTTCGTCTGCCGATATCCTCTCAGCATAGTCGCTGTCCTGCGGTTAGCGGTGAATTATACGGCACACGATTTCTGACGGGATGATTTATCTTAAGAACCATTAAGAAAATACTTATTAAACTGGCAGGGACCGTTTGTGTAATGCACCAGAGGCAGGGCGAAACGAGGAAGAAGCTTTTCGCCCTGGTCAGCATCCGTTGCTGACCGTGTGACAATAAAAAACCGGACGATCGCTGACAATCCTCCGGTTTTGCCTTTTCGTTGCGCCTCGACAATTTTTTAACGTGTTGCAGTGCGTTTCAACGTCACTGCGAGGCTCTTCCCAGCCAGCTGTCCCAGTCTTTCCAGACAGGCTGTAGACCCTGCGCTGTCAAGGCGGCAGCGACCGCTTCCGGACGTCGGCCATCATGCGGTACAAACTGTTCCAGCTCCGGACGATCGTCGGCGTAGCCGCCTGGCTGCGTTTTGGAAAATGCGCTGACGTTGTTAATCGCAAGCGGGATAACGCGATCGCGAAACGCCGGGGACTCGCGCGTTGAGAGCGATAATTCCACTTCCGGGGCAAGCAGGCGAAACGCGCAGATGGTCTGCACCAGCTGGCGTTCATCCATCAGAGAAGCCGGTTCAATTCCTCCCGCGCAGGGACGCAGGCGCGGGAAGGAGATGGAATAACGGCTCTGCCAGTAGCGCTGTTGAAGCCAAAGCAGATGTTCCGCCACCATGTAACAATCCACCCGCCAGCTGTCGGAGAGCCCGATCAGCGCACCCAGACCGATTTTGTCGATGCCGGCGCGACCCAGCCTGTCCGGCGTTTCCAGGCGGAAAAAGAAATCCTGTTTCTTGCCTTTCAGGTGGTGCCGGGCGTACGTCGCCTCATGGTAGGTTTCCTGATAGACCATAACGCCGTCCAGCCCGAGCGTTTTGAGCTCCGCGTACTCCTCCTGCGACAGAGGCTGCACTTCCATCTGTAACGACGCAAACTGACGGCGAATGGCGGGAAGATGTTGACGGAAATAGTCCATTCCCACTTTCCCCTGATGTTCGCCCGTGACCAGCAGAAGATGTTCAAAGCCCATTTCACGGATGGCTGCACACTCACGGGCAATCTCATCCTCATCAAGGGTTTTTCGCCTGATGCGATTGCTCATGGAAAAGCCGCAGTAGGTGCAGTCATTGGCGCACAGGTTGGAGAGATAGAGCGGCACGTAGAAGCTTACCGTGTTGCCAAAACGCTGGCGGGTGAGCCGCTGCGCTCGCTGAGCCATCGGTTCGAGGTAAGCGCTGGCCGCCGGGGAGAGCAGGGCCATCAGATCCTCGCGGGTCAGCTGACGGGCATGCAGCGCGCGCTCCACGTCAGCCGCCGTTTTGCTGTTGATGCGCAGGGCAATGTCGTCCCAGTTAAGCTGTCGCCAGCGCTCGGTAAACGTGCTCATGAGATCGCCTCCAGAAAACCGGTCAGCGGGCTGGTGGCCTGCGCCTGGAAACTGCGCGAGCCGGGACCTGATCCCCTTGCCAGCAGGCCGGCCTCCACGGCCAGGCGGAATGCCCGCGCCATCATGACCGGATCGTCGGCAACCGCGATAGCCGTATTTACCAACACCGCGTCAGCCCCCATTTCCAGCGCCTGCGCGGCATGGCTGGGCACGCCAATGCCCGCATCAACCACCACCGGCACGGTAGCCTGCTCAATAATGATTTCCAGCATCGCGCGGGTTTCCAGCCCCTGGTTGGAGCCAATGGGGGCACCCAGCGGCATGACGGCGGCGCAGCCGACCTCTTCGAGACGTTTGCACAGCACCGGGTCGGCCCCGCAGTAAGGCAGGACGGTAAACCCTTGCTGAACCAGCTTTTCAGCCGCTTTCAGCGTTTCAATCGGGTCGGGCAGCAGCCAGCGGGCATCCGGATGGATTTCCAGCTTCAGCCAGCGGGTGCCGAGCGCTTCACGCGCCAGCTGTGCGGCGAAAATCGCCTCTTCGGCGGTTTTCGCTCCGGAGGTGTTGGGCAGCAGCGTCACGCCTGCTTCCAGCAACGGAGCCAGAATGGCATCGCTGTGATGGCGCAGATCCACGCGCTTGAGCGCCAGCGTCACCAGCTGGCTGCCGCTTTCACGAATGGCATCCACCATCAGTTGCGGCGAGGCGAATTTTCCGGTTCCGGTAAACAGATGCGAATCAAAAACCTTATCGGCAATACGTAACATCTCAGCCCCCTGCGATAACCTGAAACAGCAGGATCTGGTCGCCTTCATTGACCTGCTGATGTTCCCACTGCTCGCGCGGCAGGATCTGTTGATTGAGCGCCAGCGCCGTTCCCGGCTTGAGCTGACGCAGCTTGTCGAGCAGTGCGGCAACGGTAAGCCCGTCGTCGCATCTCATCGGCTCATCGTTAAACAGAATGCGCATCGCGGCCTCCGCATACCGGGCAGCGGCTGGCGCGGCGTAACGCCAGCTGGCGCCAGCCGCTGGAGCGGGCATCAAACAGCCGCAGCGTATTGCGTTCCGTCTCCATGCCGCTGAGCAGCTTGATAGCCTCCAGCGCCTGCATGGTGCCCATCACGCCGACCACCGGACCCAGAATACCCGCCGTACGGCAGTTGCGCGTCGGCTCGGCATCGTCCGGCCACAGGCAGCGATAGCAGCCCTGCGTCCACGGTGGCGTCAGCACCATCATTTGCCCGCCGAACCCCACCGCGCTGGCGGTGATAAGCGGCGTATGATTGGCCACGCAGGCGGCGTTGATCGCCTGGCGCGTCGCCATGTTGTCGGTACAGTCCAGCACCACGTCGGCAAGGGCGACTTCACGGTGCAGGCTTTCACCGCTAAGACGCACCTGTAAGGCAATCAGCTCGATATCCGGGTTAAGCTGGTTCAGCCGCTGCCGGGTGATTTTCGCTTTCGGCTGGTTGATATCGTCGGTAGTAAAGAGGATTTGCCGCTGCAGATTGCTGAGGTGGACCTCATCGTCGTCGGCTAGCACCAGCGTGCCGATACCCGCACCTGCCAGATAGAGCGCGGCGGGTGCACCTAATCCCCCCAGGCCAACAATCAGCACCCGGCTGGCGAGCAGTTTTTGCTGGCCGTCGATGGCGATATCCTCCAGCAGGATCTGACGGCTGTAGCGCATAAAGTCGCGATCATTCATCACCGGCTCCTGCCAGCTGTAAAAGCTGTTCGGTGGCGGACCGCCAGTCTGCCGCCTGGGTGATGGCGCTGACGACGGCGATGCTGCCGACGCCGGTCTCCAGCACCGCCGGGGCACGTTCAAGACTGATTCCGCCGATGGCGACGGTGGGGTAATCGGCAAGGCGTTTAACGTGACTCGCCAGCTGCATCAGACCCTGCGGTGCGGAGGGCATCTGCTTGGTTTGCGTCGGGAAGACGTGACCGAGCGCGATGTAAGAGGGACGGGCCGCCAGGGCCACGTCGATCTCCATGTCATCGTGCGTTGACACGCCAAGACGCAGCCCGGCTTCACGGATTGCGCTCAGATCCGTTGTTTCCAGGTCCTCCTGACCCAGATGCACGCCGTACGCCCGGTGCTTAACGGCCAGCCGCCAGTAGTCGTTGATAAACAGCCGGGCGTTATACCGACGCCCCAGCGCAATGGCGGCAACCACATCGGCTTCCACCTCGTCATCGCGCTTATCCTTGATGCGCAGCTGGAGGGTGCGAACGCCTGCCTCCAGCAGTCGCGCTATCCACGCCACGCTGTCCACCACCGGATAGAGCCCTAAACGGTAGGGGACGGGTGGGAAATCGGGCTGGTACATTACGCCTCCTCTTTTTTGAGGTAGATTTCGCCGCCTTTGGCGCGGAAGGTTTCAGACATGTCCGCCATACCCACTTCAATGGTTTGCGTGGCGGCGTAGTCGCGCACTTCCTGGCTGATTTTCATCGAGCAGAACTTTGGTCCGCACATGGAGCAGAAGTGCGCGACTTTGCCCGATTCCTGCGGCAGGGTTTCGTCGTGGTAGGCGCGGGCGGTGAACGGGTCCAGCGCCAGGTTGAACTGATCTTCCCAGCGGAATTCAAAGCGCGCCTTCGACATGGCGTTATCGCGGATTTGCGCGCCCGGATGGCCCTTGGCCAGATCCGCCGCGTGGGCGGCAATTTTGTAGGTAATCAGCCCTTGCTTCACGTCCTCTTTGTTTGGCAGGCCGAGGTGCTCTTTCGGCGTCACGTAGCAGAGCATGGCGCAGCCGAACCAGCCGATCATCGCCGCGCCAATGCCTGACGTGAAGTGGTCGTAACCCGGCGCAATATCGGTGGTCAACGGCCCCAGGGTATAGAACGGCGCTTCGTGGCAGTGCTCCAGCTCCTCGGTCATGTTGCGGCGGATCATCTGCATCGGCACGTGTCCCGGGCCTTCAATCATCACCTGCACGTCATACTCCCAGGCGATTTTGGTCAGTTCGCCCAGCGTGTGCAGCTCGGCAAACTGCGCTTCGTCGTTGGCGTCACGGATGGAGCCCGGGCGCAGGCCGTCGCCCAGCGAGAGGGAGACGTCATAGGCGGCGCAGATTTCGCAGATCTCGCGGAAGTGTTCGTAGAGGAAGTTCTCCTGGTGATGGGAGAGGCACCACTTCGCCATGATGGAACCGCCGCGCGAGACGATACCGGTCAGACGCTTCGCGGTCATCGGCACGTAGCGCAGCAGCACGCCCGCGTGAATGGTGAAGTAGTCGACGCCCTGCTCGGCCTGCTCCAGCAGCGTGTCGCGGAACGCTTCCCAGGTCAGGTCTTCGGCAATGCCGTTGACCTTCTCCAGCGCCTGATAAATCGGGACGGTGCCAATCGGTACCGGACTGTTACGCAGGATCCACTCGCGGGTTTCGTGAATATAGCGGCCGGTGGAGAGATCCATTACCGTGTCCGCGCCCCAGCGCGTTGACCAGACCAGCTTTTCCACCTCTTCTTCGATGGAGGAGGTGACGGCCGAGTTACCGATGTTAGCGTTAACCTTCACCAGGAAGTTGCGTCCGATAATCATCGGCTCGGATTCCGGGTGGTTGATGTTGGCGGGGATAATCGCGCGCCCGGCGGCCACTTCGTCACGCACAAACTCCGGCGTGATGTTCTCCGGCAGGCGCGCGCCAAAGCCCTCTCCCGGATGCTGGTAGCGCAGCACTTCGCTGCGGATACGCTCGCGGCCCATGTTCTCGCGGATGGCGATGAACTCCATCTCCGGCGTGACGATCCCCTGGCGGGCGTAGTGCAGCTGGGTCACGCATTTGCCCGCTTTGGCACGTTTTGGCGTCAGCAGGCCGGTAAAGCGCAGCGCGTCCAGACCGTCGTCGGCCAGGCGTTCTTTGGTGTACGCAGAACTGCGTACGCTGAGTTCTTCGCAGTCGTTACGCGCCTCAATCCACGGTTGGCGCAGCTTTGCCAGACCCTGCTGAACGTTGATCGTAACAGAGGGATCGCCGTACGGGCCGGAGGTGTCATACACCGGTACGGCTTCGTTGTCTTCATACTGCGGATTCTCTTTGCTGCCGCCGATAAGCGTCGGGCTGAGCTGGATTTCGCGCATCGGGACGCGGATATCGGCCTGCGAGCCGGAAATGTAGATGCGTTTCGAGTTCGGGAAAGCGGTGCCTTCCAGGGTGTCGATGAAGTGTTGGGCCTGTGCGCGCTGTTCGCGGCGGGTCAGTTTTGCAGTAGACATAGCTCATTCCAAAAGTGAAGGACATGGCTTGTCAGACGACGGATGAAGCAAGAGAGGATCGCCCGGGGGGCGATACAACAGCAGTGTGACTCTTGTTCCCTTCGCAGGTATTAACCTGATCAGGTTCCGCGGATCCCGAATTAACGGTCTCAGCCCGGCTTTCGCTCTGGGCACTCCGACAAGAAAAATCCCCCTCGTGAGAGGGGCGAATGGTTGTAAATTACTCGTTAACGATTAAGAACTCAAGCCGGGCGCGCGACGTTATCTTCGGGACTGGCATCAAGGACGAGGCTAATCAGCCTATCTTCCAGCGTGAATCGCTCCTCCAGCGCTTCACCGAGGTCGGATAACGCCCGCTGAAACTCAAGGTAGTTATCGTGATCGATGGCATTCTCGAGCGTGGAATCATAGTAATCCATGATCTGCTGGGTGTTGGCCTCCAGCAGCGGATAGAGTTTGCTGGCCGCTAAATACGGCGTTGTCCCTTCCATTTCGCGGATAATGCGTTCATAAATATTGAAATGGCCGTCGGACAGATAGTCGACCAGGCCCTGACAAAAATCATCCAGCGCTTTTTCGTTCAGCCGCATAAACGATTCTTTGCCAGGCTTAATGCCGACCAGATTGTAATAAGCCACGAGTAGATGCTTGCGCACATGAAGCCAGCGATCCACCAGTTTGTTACTTCCTCTAACGCGCTCAGTCAGGCTTTCTAGCTGGTTTAACATGGTCGACTCCGCAAAGTGTAGGATTGAATCTGCTTATCCAGAATGTAACCACAATGCTAACAACATGTCAGTGAAGCGAAGGTAGTGCAATAGATATGGATCGTATTATTGAAAAATCAGATCTGGGTTGGTGGATCGTCAGCCACGAACAAAAATTGTGGTTGCCCGGTGGTGAACTGCCCTACGGTGCAGCGGAAACGTTCGATCTCGTGGGCCAGCCAGCGCTAAAGATCGGCGAGTGGCAGGGTGAGCCCGTGTGGTTGATCCAGCAAGCGCGTCGTCAGGATATGGGATCCGTTCGCCAGGTGTTGGATCTGGACGTGGGCCTGTTCCAGCTGGCGGGGCGCGGCGTGCAGCTGGCGGAGTTTTACCGCTCGCATAAATACTGCGGCTATTGCGGTCATACCATGCGTCCGAGCAAAACCGAGTGGGCGATGCTCTGCAGCCACTGCCGCGAGCGCTACTATCCGCAGATTGCGCCGTGCATCATCGTCGCTATCCGCCGGGATGATTCTATTTTGCTGGCGCAGCATACCCGCCATCGCAACGGCGTTCACACCGTGCTGGCCGGCTTCGTCGAGGTGGGCGAAACGCTGGAGCAGGCGGTGGCGCGCGAGGTGATGGAGGAGAGCGGGATCAAAGTGAAGAACCTGCGCTACGTTACCTCCCAGCCGTGGCCGTTCCCGCAGTCGCTGATGACGGCCTTTATGGCCGAATACGACAGTGGCGAGATCGTTATCGATCAGAAAGAGCTGCTGGACGCGAACTGGTATCGCTACGACGATTTACCGCTGTTACCACCGCCGGGCACCGTGGCGCGCCGGCTGATAGAAGATACCGTAGCGATGTGTCGGGCCGAGTATGAGTAGTGTTACACTGAGGCCATGACGCTTAAGGAACTGCAAAAATGACCGAACTGAAGAACGATCGTTATCTGCGTGCGCTGCTGCGACAGCCCGTTGATGTCACCCCGGTGTGGATGATGCGCCAGGCGGGACGCTATCTGCCAGAATACAAAGCCACGCGCGCGCAGGCGGGCGATTTTATGTCGCTGTGCAAAAACGCCGAGCTGGCCTGTGAAGTGACGCTCCAGCCGCTGCGCCGCTTCCCGCTGGATGCGGCGATCCTCTTCTCGGATATTCTGACCATTCCGGATGCCATGGGCCTTGGCCTGTACTTTGAAACGGGTGAAGGCCCGCGTTTCACTTCTCCGATTAAAAGCAAAGCCGACGTGGACAAGCTGCCGATCCCCGATCCGGAAGGTGAACTGGGCTACGTGATGAACGCCGTGCGCACCATTCGTCGCGAGCTGAAAGGCGAAGTGCCGCTGATTGGCTTCTCCGGCAGCCCGTGGACGCTGGCGACCTATATGGTGGAAGGGGGCAGCAGCAAAGCCTTCACCCTGATTAAAAAGATGATGTACGCCGAGCCGCTGGCCCTGCATGCGCTGCTCGACAAGCTGGCGAAGAGCGTCACGCTCTATCTGAACGCGCAGATTAAAGCCGGTGCACAGTCGGTGATGATTTTCGACACCTGGGGCGGCGTGCTGACCGGCCGTGATTATCAGCAGTTCTCCCTGTACTACATGCATAAAATCGTCGACGGCCTGCTGCGTGAAAACGAAGGTCGCCGCGTGCCGGTGACGCTGTTCACCAAAGGTGGCGGCCAGTGGCTGGAAGCGATGGCGGCCACCGGCTGCGACGCGCTGGGTCTCGACTGGACCACCGATATTGCCGATGCCCGCCGCCGCGTGGGCGACAAAGTGGCGCTGCAGGGCAATATGGACCCGTCCATGCTCTATGCACCGCCTGCCCGCATTGAAGAAGAAGTGTCGACTATACTGTCTGGTTTCGGCCAGGGGGAAGGCCACGTCTTTAACCTCGGCCACGGTATTCATCAGGATGTACCGCCAGAGCACGCAGACGTATTTGTGGAGGCGGTGCATCGGCTTTCTGCCCAGTATCACAAGTAAGGAGTCGTTATGGATCTCGCGTCGCTACGCGCTCAACAAATCGAACTGGCCTCATCGGTGATCCGCGAGGATCGTCTGGATAAGGATCCTCCGCAGTACATTGGCGGAGCAGACGTCGGGTTCGAGCAGGGTGGGGACGTGACGCGAGCGGCGATGGTGGTACTGAAGTACCCTTCGCTCGAGCTGGTGGAGTACAAGGTCGCGCGTATTGCCACCACCATGCCCTATATTCCCGGCTTTCTCTCCTTTCGCGAATATCCCGCGCTGCTGGCAGCGTGGGAGCAGCTCTCGCAAAAACCTGACCTGCTGTTTGTCGATGGGCACGGGATTTCACACCCGCGCCGCTTAGGCGTTGCCAGCCACTTTGGGCTGCTGGTGGATGTGCCGACCATTGGCGTTGCCAAGAAACGCCTGTGCGGCGCGTTTGAGCCACTCTCCGCCGAGCCGGGTGCGCTGGCGCCGCTCATCCATAAGGGCGAGCAGCTGGCGTGGGTCTGGCGCAGCAAGGCTCGCTGTAATCCACTGTTCATCGCCACCGGCCATCGGGTGAGCATGGACAGCGCTCTGGCGTGGGTACAGCGCTGCATGAAGGGCTACCGTTTACCGGAGCCGACGCGCTGGGCTGACGCGGTGGCCTCTTCGCGTCCGGCTTTTGTTCGTTGGCAGGAAATTCAGCGATGATTCAGGTAAACTGCGCCTAATTTTCGATTCGAGAGATCATCATGCTACAAAACCCGATTCACCTGCGCCTTGAAAAGCTGGAAAGCTGGCAGCACGTCACCTTTATGGCTTGCCTGTGCGAGCGCATGTATCCCAACTATGCCGCGTTCTGCAAGCAGACGGGCTTTGGTGATGGCCATATTTACCGCCGCATTCTGGATCTGATCTGGGAAACGCTGACGGTGAAAGACGCGAAGGTGAATTTCGACTCTCAGCTTGAAAAGCTGGAAGAGGCGATTCCGGTGGCGGATGATTTTGACCTGTACGGCGTCTACCCGGCAATTGATGCCTGTGTGGCGTTAAGCGAATTGCTCCACTCCCGCCTGAGCGGTGAGACGCTGGAGCACGCTATCGAAGTCAGTAAGGCCTCTATCACTACCGTGGCGATGCTGGAAATGACCCAGGAAGGTCGCGAAATGACCGACGAAGAGCTGCGCGCAAACCCGGCCGTTGAGCAAGAATGGGATATCCAGTGGGAAATTTTCCGCCTGCTGGCAGAGTGTGAAGAACGCGATATTGAACTGATAAAAGGGCTGCGTGCGGACTTACGTGAGGCCGGTGAGAGTAATATTGGTATAATTTTTAACCAATGAGATAAGAAAACTTGAGATAACGCCCGTTTTGTCGCTCCTCGACTCTTCCCTTTCGCCCCTTGTCTGGTCTACATTTGGGGGGCGAAAAAAAGTGGCTATCGGTGCGTGTATGCAGGAGAGTGCTTTTTTGGCATTTTCGTCGCACTCGATGCTTAGCAAGCGATAAACACATTGAAAGGATAACTTATGAACAAGACTCAACTGATTGATGTAATTGCGGACAAGGCTGATCTGTCTAAAGTGCAGGCTAAAGCTGCTCTGGAATCTACCCTGGCTGCTATTACTGAGTCTCTGAAAGAAGGCGATGCTGTACAACTGGTTGGTTTCGG
The DNA here is from genome assembly GCF_048684805.1 of Enterobacter sp. BNK-22. Taxonomy (NCBI): domain Bacteria; kingdom Pseudomonadati; phylum Pseudomonadota; class Gammaproteobacteria; order Enterobacterales; family Enterobacteriaceae; genus Enterobacter; species Enterobacter sp. BNK-22. Next base: position 3,307,566 of record NZ_JBLQTT010000001.1, on the reverse strand, counting down.
TACCTTCAAAGTGAACCACCGCGCTGAGCGTACTGGCCGCAACCCGCAGACCGGTAAAGAAATCAAAATCGCCGCAGCGAACGTGCCGGCATTTGTTTCTGGTAAAGCACTGAAAGACGCAGTTAAGTAAGACGCGTGGCAGTGAACAGTTTTAGCGAAGGGGCGGCAACGCCCCTTTTGTCTTTCTGGCGCGGAACGCTCGCGCTGGCAGGCATGCTGCTGCTGTCAGCCTGTAGCCACGACACCGCTTTGCCGCCGTTTACCGCCAGCGGCTACGCGGACAACCAGGGCGCGGTCAGGATCTGGCGTAAAGATTCCGGCGGCGAAGTGCATCTGCTTTCTGCCTTTAGCCCGTGGCATAGCGGCAATACATCGACGGCGGAGTATCGCTGGCAGGGAGATGACCTGTCGCTGATTGAGCTGAACGTCTACAGCAAGACCCCCGAACACGTGAAAGTGCGTTTTGACGACCATGGCGAGCTGAGCTTTATGCAGCGCGAAGTCAGCGGTCAAAAACAGCAGCTTTCCAGCGATCAAATCGCCCTCTACCGTTACCGGGCCGAACAAATCCGCCAGACCAGCGATGCGCTTCGTCTGGGACGCGTCGTGCTGCGCCAGGGGCGCTGGCATAACGACGGGACGGTGACGACCTGCGAAGGGCAAACGGTCAAGCCTGAGCTTGAATCCTGGGCGACCGAACACATTCAACGCCGTCAGCGTCATTCATCAATGGAAGTGAGTGTGGCGTGGCTTGAGGCACCGGAAGGTTCTCAATTGCTATTGGTGGCGAACGAAGACTTCTGCACCTGGCAGCCGACAGAGAAGAGTTTCTGAGTTCTGTGGATTAAGCCGGATGGCGCTGACGCTTATCCGGCCTACGAACGTTCCCCTCTCCGTGAGGGAGAGGGTTAGGGCGAGGAGGAATTACTCCCCCTGCTCGCGCGCAATCGCGCGATAGCCGATATCCTGACGGCTAAAGCTACCGTTCCAGTGAATATCCGCCATCAGCGCATAGGCGCGCTTCTGCGCTTCTGCCACGGTATGGCCCAGCGCGGTTGCACACAGCACGCGGCCGCCGTTGGTCAGAACGCGATCGTCCTCAGCCAGCTTCGTACCGGCGTGGAACACCTTCGCACCTTCCCTCTCTTCCAGCGGCAGACCGTGGATTTCATCTCCTGTGCTGTAGTTGCCCGGATAACCACCCGCAGCAATCACCACGCCGAGAGACGCACGCTCGTCCCACTCGGAGGTTTTCTCGTCCAGCTTGCCATCGCAGGCTGCCAGGCACAGATCCACCAGATCGGATTTCATGCGCAGCATGATTGGCTGCGTTTCCGGATCGCCAAAGCGGCAGTTGAATTCGATGACCTTAGGGTTACCCTGCTTATCGATCATCAGACCTGCGTAAAGGAAACCGGTGTAGGTATTCCCTTCTGCTGCCATTCCCTTCACGGTAGGCCAGATGATGCGATCCATGGTGCGCTGGTGGACGTCGTCAGTCACGACCGGAGCAGGGGAGTAAGCGCCCATCCCGCCGGTATTAGGACCCGTGTCGCCATTACCCACACGCTTGTGATCCTGGCTGGTGGCCATCGGCAGAACGTGCTCGCCGTCGACCATGACGATAAAGCTCGCCTCTTCACCGTCGAGGAACTCTTCAATCACGATGCGGTGGCCCGCATCGCCAAAGGCGTTACCTGCCAGCATGTCCTGAACCGCGGCTTCGGCTTCGTCGAGCGTCATCGCGACGATCACGCCTTTACCGGCGGCCAGACCGTCGGCCTTGATAACAATCGGCGCGCCCTTCTCACGTAAGTAGGCCAGAGCAGGCTCCACTTCAGTGAAATTCTGATATTCCGCCGTCGGGATGTTATGACGCGCGAGGAAATCTTTGGTGAAAGCTTTGGAGCCTTCCAGCTGCGCGGCGCCTTCCGTTGGGCCGAAGATTTTCAGGCCCGCTGCGCGGAACGCATCCACCACGCCAATCACCAGCGGCGCTTCCGGGCCGACGATGGTCAGGTCGATTTTCTCGCTCTTGGCAAAACTGAGCAGCGCCGGAATGTCGGTCACGCCGATAGCCACGTTCTGCAGCGCGGGTTCCAGTGCGGTACCGGCGTTGCCCGGTGCCACGAAGACCGTTTTCACCAGCGGAGACTGCGCCGCTTTCCACGCCAGCGCGTGCTCGCGTCCGCCGTTACCAATCACTAATACTTTCATTTTCAGCTCCGGGAATTAATGGCGGAAGTGGCGCATGTCGGTGAAGATCATCGCGATGCCGTGTTCGTCGGCAGCGGCAATCACTTCGTCGTCGCGGATTGAACCGCCTGGCTGGATCACGCAGGTGATGCCGACAGCGGCTGCGGCGTCGATACCGTCACGGAACGGGAAGAAGGCGTCAGAGGCCATGGCGGAGCCTTTGACTTCCAGGCCTTCGTCACCTGCTTTAATACCCGCGATTTTCGCAGAGTAAACGCGGCTCATCTGGCCTGCGCCTATCCCGATGGTCATGTTCTCTTTCGCGTAGACGATGGCGTTGGATTTCACGAACTTCGCCACTTTCCAGCAGAACAGCGCGTCACGCAGTTCCTGTTCGGTCGGCTGACGTTTAGTCACCACGCGCAGGTCGGCTTCTGTCACCATACCCAGATCGCGATCCTGAACCAGCAGACCGCCGTTTACGCGTTTGAAGTCCAGGCCCGGCACGCGTTCTGCCCACTGGCCGCAAACCAGTACGCGCACGTTCTGTTTTGCCGCGGTGATTTTCAGCGCTTCATCGGAGGCCGATGGCGCGATGATCACTTCGACAAACTGGCGGGAGATGATGGCCTGTGCGGTTTCCGCATCCAGCTCGCGGTTGAAGGCAATGATGCCACCGAACGCGGAGGTTGGGTCAGTTTTGTACGCGCGATCGTAAGCTTCCAGAATCGACGTGCTTACCGCCACGCCGCATGGGTTGGCGTGCTTGACGATAACGCAGGCTGGCTCGCTGAACTCTTTCACGCATTCCAGCGCGGCGTCGGTGTCGGCAATGTTGTTATAGGAGAGCGCTTTGCCCTGCACCTGCTGAGCGGTTGCAACAGAGGCTTCTTTTACCTCTTCTTCTATATAGAAAGCCGCCTGCTGGTGGCTGTTCTCACCGTAACGCATATCCTGCTTCTTAATGAAGTTCAGGTTCAGGGTGCGCGGGAAGCGGCCGGACGGATCTTTGCTTTCACCGTGGTAAGCCGGTACCAGGCTACCGAAGTAGTTGGCGATCATGCTGTCGTACGCCGCGGTGTGTTCGAAGGCTTTGATGGCGAGGTCGAAACGCGTTTCCAGGGTCAGCGACCCTTCGTTGGCGTCCATCTCATTAATAATGGTGGTGTAATCGCTGCTCTTTACCACGATGGCGACATCTTTATGGTTCTTGGCCGCAGATCGCACCATGGTCGGGCCGCCGATATCAATGTTCTCTACAGCATCTTCCAGAGAGCAGCCTTCGCGGGCAACGGTCTGGGCAAACGGGTAGAGGTTAACGACAACCATGTCGATCGGCGCGATGTCGTGCTGTTCCATAATGGCGTCGTCCTGGCCGCGACGGCCAAGAATACCGCCGTGGACTTTCGGATGCAGGGTTTTGACGCGTCCATCCATCATTTCCGGGAAACCGGTGTAATCGGACACTTCGGTTACCGGCAGACCTTTATCTGCTAACAGGCGAGCGGTACCGCCTGTGGAAAGCAGCTCCACACCGCGTGCAGAAAGTGCCTGAGCGAATTCGACGATACCGGCTTTATCAGAAACACTGAGCAGAGCGCGGCGGACTGGACGACGTTGTTGCATGGTAAATCCCCTGGATTTCACGATTACAGAGAGCGTTAGATGAATTTTCCTGTGAAAAACTCATCTAACACACCTGACGAGGCATCCTTGTTAAGCGCGAGCATTTTAACGAAAACGTTTGCGCAACGCTCGCACATTTTTACTTTTTCGTATCATTGTGGATAAGTCTGTGTGTAAAAAGGTATAAGGCGGGGTTTTGCTGTGGAATGCAGCAGTCAGTCATTTTTCTGTCATTTAGCGGTTGCGGCCTGCGGAGAACTCCCTATAATGCGCCTCCATCGACACGGCGGATGTGAATCACTTCACACAACAAGCGGTTCGGTTGAAGAGAAAAAATCCTGAAATAACGGGTTGACTCTGAAAGAGGAAAGCGTAATATACGCCACCTCGCAACGGTGAGCGAAAGCCGCGTTGCACTGCTCTTTAACAATTTATCAGACAATCTGTGTGGGCACTCAAAGTGACATGGATTCTTAATGTCTTCGGACAATAAATGAATACCAAGTCTCTGAGTGAACATACGTAATTCATTACGAAGTTTAATTCACGAGCATCAAACTTAAATTGAAGAGTTTGATCATGGCTCAGATTGAACGCTGGCGGCAGGCCTAACACATGCAAGTCGAGCGGCAGCGGAAAGTAGCTTGCTACTTTGCCGGCGAGCGGCGGACGGGTGAGTAATGTCTGGGAAACTGCCTGATGGAGGGGGATAACTACTGGAAACGGTAGCTAATACCGCATAACGTCGCAAGACCAAAGAGGGGGACCTTCGGGCCTCTTGCCATCAGATGTGCCCAGATGGGATTAGCTAGTAGGTGGGGTAATGGCTCACCTAGGCGACGATCCCTAGCTGGTCTGAGAGGATGACCAGCCACACTGGAACTGAGACACGGTCCAGACTCCTACGGGAGGCAGCAGTGGGGAATATTGCACAATGGGCGCAAGCCTGATGCAGCCATGCCGCGTGTATGAAGAAGGCCTTCGGGTTGTAAAGTACTTTCAGCGGGGAGGAAGGTGTTGAGGTTAATAACCTCAGCAATTGACGTTACCCGCAGAAGAAGCACCGGCTAACTCCGTGCCAGCAGCCGCGGTAATACGGAGGGTGCAAGCGTTAATCGGAATTACTGGGCGTAAAGCGCACGCAGGCGGTCTGTCAAGTCGGATGTGAAATCCCCGGGCTCAACCTGGGAACTGCATTCGAAACTGGCAGGCTAGAGTCTTGTAGAGGGGGGTAGAATTCCAGGTGTAGCGGTGAAATGCGTAGAGATCTGGAGGAATACCGGTGGCGAAGGCGGCCCCCTGGACAAAGACTGACGCTCAGGTGCGAAAGCGTGGGGAGCAAACAGGATTAGATACCCTGGTAGTCCACGCCGTAAACGATGTCGACTTGGAGGTTGTGCCCTTGAGGCGTGGCTTCCGGAGCTAACGCGTTAAGTCGACCGCCTGGGGAGTACGGCCGCAAGGTTAAAACTCAAATGAATTGACGGGGGCCCGCACAAGCGGTGGAGCATGTGGTTTAATTCGATGCAACGCGAAGAACCTTACCTACTCTTGACATCCAGAGAACTTTCCAGAGATGGATTGGTGCCTTCGGGAACTCTGAGACAGGTGCTGCATGGCTGTCGTCAGCTCGTGTTGTGAAATGTTGGGTTAAGTCCCGCAACGAGCGCAACCCTTATCCTTTGTTGCCAGCGGTTAGGCCGGGAACTCAAAGGAGACTGCCAGTGATAAACTGGAGGAAGGTGGGGATGACGTCAAGTCATCATGGCCCTTACGAGTAGGGCTACACACGTGCTACAATGGCGCATACAAAGAGAAGCGACCTCGCGAGAGCAAGCGGACCTCATAAAGTGCGTCGTAGTCCGGATTGGAGTCTGCAACTCGACTCCATGAAGTCGGAATCGCTAGTAATCGTAGATCAGAATGCTACGGTGAATACGTTCCCGGGCCTTGTACACACCGCCCGTCACACCATGGGAGTGGGTTGCAAAAGAAGTAGGTAGCTTAACCTTCGGGAGGGCGCTTACCACTTTGTGATTCATGACTGGGGTGAAGTCGTAACAAGGTAACCGTAGGGGAACCTGCGGTTGGATCACCTCCTTACCTTAAAGAACCTGCCTTTGTAGTGCTCACACAGATTGTCTGATGAATGATGAACTTCTGAATGTACTTTTGAGTGCATTAAGAAGTTTTGCTCTTTAAAAATCTGGATCAAGCTGAAAATTGAAACGACACATCTTTAAGGTGTGTTCGAGTCTCTCAAATTTTCGCAATCAGAAGTGAAACATCTTCGGGTTGTGAGGTTAAGCGACTAAGCGTACACGGTGGATGCCCTGGCAGTCAGAGGCGATGAAGGACGTGCTAATCTGCGAAAAGCGCCGGCGAGGTGATATGAACCTTTGACCCGGCGATGTCCGAATGGGGAAACCCAGTGCAATTCGTTGCACTATCGTTAACTGAATACATAGGTTAACGAGGCGAACCGGGGAACTGAAACATCTAAGTACCCCGAGGAAAAGAAATCAACCGAGATTCCCCCAGTAGCGGCGAGCGAACGGGGAGCAGCCCAGAGTCTGAATCAGCTTGTGTGTTAGTGGAAGCGTCTGGAAAGTCGCACGGTACAGGGTGACAGTCCCGTACACGAAAATGCACAGGTTGTGAACTCGAAGAGTAGGGCGGGACACGTGGTATCCTGTCTGAATATGGGGGGACCATCCTCCAAGGCTAAATACTCCTGACTGACCGATAGTGAACCAGTACCGTGAGGGAAAGGCGAAAAGAACCCCGGCGAGGGGAGTGAAAAAGAACCTGAAACCGTGTACGTACAAGCAGTGGGAGCACCCTTGTGGTGTGACTGCGTACCTTTTGTATAATGGGTCAGCGACTTATATTCTGTAGCAAGGTTAACCGTATAGGGGAGCCGAAGGGAAACCGAGTCTTAACTGGGCGTTAAGTTGCAGGGTATAGACCCGAAACCCGGTGATCTAGCCATGGGCAGGTTGAAGGTTGGGTAACACTAACTGGAGGACCGAACCGACTAATGTTGAAAAATTAGCGGATGACTTGTGGCTGGGGGTGAAAGGCCAATCAAACCGGGAGATAGCTGGTTCTCCCCGAAAGCTATTTAGGTAGCGCCTCGTGAATTCATCTTCGGGGGTAGAGCACTGTTTCGGCTAGGGGGCCATCCCGGCTTACCAACCCGATGCAAACTACGAATACCGAAGAATGTTATCACGGGAGACACACGGCGGGTGCTAACGTCCGTCGTGAAGAGGGAAACAACCCAGACCGCCAGCTAAGGTCCCAAAGTCATGGTTAAGTGGGAAACGATGTGGGAAGGCACAGACAGCCAGGATGTTGGCTTAGAAGCAGCCATCATTTAAAGAAAGCGTAATAGCTCACTGGTCGAGTCGGCCTGCGCGGAAGATGTAACGGGGCTAAACCATGCACCGAAGCTGCGGCAGCGACGCTTATGCGTTGTTGGGTAGGGGAGCGTTCTGTAAGCCGCTGAAGGTGTGCTGTGAGGCATGCTGGAGGTATCAGAAGTGCGAATGCTGACATAAGTAACGATAAAGCGGGTGAAAAGCCCGCTCGCCGGAAGACCAAGGGTTCCTGTCCAACGTTAATCGGGGCAGGGTGAGTCGACCCCTAAGGCGAGGCCGAAAGGCGTAGTCGATGGGAAACAGGTTAATATTCCTGTACTTGGTGTTACTGCGAAGGGGGGACGGAGAAGGCTATGTTAGCCGGGCGACGGTTGTCCCGGTTTAAGCATGTAGGCGGAGGTTCCAGGTAAATCCGGTACCTTTTAACGCTGAGGTGTGATGACGAGGCACTACGGTGCTGAAGTAACAAATGCCCTGCTTCCAGGAAAAGCCTCTAAGCATCAGGTAACATCAAATCGTACCCCAAACCGACACAGGTGGTCAGGTAGAGAATACCAAGGCGCTTGAGAGAACTCGGGTGAAGGAACTAGGCAAAATGGTGCCGTAACTTCGGGAGAAGGCACGCTGATATGTAGGTGAAGCCCCTGCGGGTGGAGCTGAAATCAGTCGAAGATACCAGCTGGCTGCAACTGTTTATTAAAAACACAGCACTGTGCAAACACGAAAGTGGACGTATACGGTGTGACGCCTGCCCGGTGCCGGAAGGTTAATTGATGGGGTTAGCGGCAACGCGAAGCTCTTGATCGAAGCCCCGGTAAACGGCGGCCGTAACTATAACGGTCCTAAGGTAGCGAAATTCCTTGTCGGGTAAGTTCCGACCTGCACGAATGGCGTAATGATGGCCAGGCTGTCTCCACCCGAGACTCAGTGAAATTGAACTCGCTGTGAAGATGCAGTGTACCCGCGGCAAGACGGAAAGACCCCGTGAACCTTTACTATAGCTTGACACTGAACACTGGTCCTTGATGTGTAGGATAGGTGGGAGGCTTTGAAGCGTGGACGCCAGTCTGCGTGGAGCCGTCCTTGAAATACCACCCTTTAATGGCTGGTGTTCTAACGTAGACCCGTAATCCGGGTTGCGGACAGTGTCTGGTGGGTAGTTTGACTGGGGCGGTCTCCTCCCAAAGAGTAACGGAGGAGCACGAAGGTTAGCTAATCCTGGTCGGACATCAGGAGGTTAGTGCAATGGCATAAGCTAGCTTGACTGCGAGAGTGACGGCTCGAGCAGGTGCGAAAGCAGGTCATAGTGATCCGGTGGTTCTGAATGGAAGGGCCATCGCTCAACGGATAAAAGGTACTCCGGGGATAACAGGCTGATACCGCCCAAGAGTTCATATCGACGGCGGTGTTTGGCACCTCGATGTCGGCTCATCACATCCTGGGGCTGAAGTAGGTCCCAAGGGTATGGCTGTTCGCCATTTAAAGTGGTACGCGAGCTGGGTTTAGAACGTCGTGAGACAGTTCGGTCCCTATCTGCCGTGGGCGCTGGAGAATTGAGGGGGGCTGCTCCTAGTACGAGAGGACCGGAGTGGACGCATCACTGGTGTTCGGGTTGTCATGCCAATGGCACTGCCCGGTAGCTAAATGCGGAAAAGATAAGTGCTGAAAGCATCTAAGCACGAAACTTGCCCCGAGATGAGTTCTCCCTGAGACTTTAAGTCTCCTGAAGGAACGTTAAAGACGATGACGTTGATAGGTCGGGTGTGTAAGCGCAGCGATGCGTTGAGCTAACCGATACTAATGAACCGTGAGGCTTAACCTTACAACGCCGAAGATGTTTTGGCGAAGAGACGAACAATCAAATTTCAGCCTGATACAGATTAACAGAATTTGCCTGGCGGCTTTAGCGCGGTGGTCCCACCTGACCCCATGCCGAACTCAGAAGTGAAACGCCGTAGCGCCGATGGTAGTGTGGGGTCTCCCCATGTGAGAGTAGGGAACTGCCAGGCATCAATTAGAAGAACCCCGTACCGTAAGGTACGGGGTTTTTTGCTTTGCACGCCAGAAAACATGCCGGATGACGGCTTCGCCTTATCCGGCCTACAAAACCTGCAGGCCCGGTAAGCGCAGCGCCACCGGGCATGGCAGACCGCACCATCCTCTCCTTGAAACTTTCTCACCTTCTGCTTGCAGACTCGACATTCAAGCCATTTCTGGGTATCGTTAGCTGTCTGGATGTCTAAACGTTTATACGTATGCTGTGAGGATACAAAGCTATGCCGATTCGGGTGCAGGACGAGCTACCAGCCGTCAATTTCTTGCGTGAAGAAAATGTCTTTGTGATGACGACTTCACGTGCGACAGGTCAGGAAATTCGCCCGCTGAAGGTGCTTATTCTCAATCTGATGCCCAAAAAGATCGAAACAGAAAACCAGTTCCTGCGTCTGCTGTCGAACTCCCCGCTGCAGGTCGATATTCAACTGCTGCGAATCGACGCCCGTGAGTCACGCAATACGCCTTCTGAGCATCTGAACAACTTCTACTGCAACTTTGATGACATTCAGGGTGAAAACTTCGACGGTCTGATTGTGACCGGCGCGCCGCTGGGCCTGGTGGAATTTAACGATGTCGCTTACTGGCCGCAGATCAAGCAGGTTCTGGAGTGGGCAAAAGATCACGTCACGTCCACGCTGTTTGTCTGTTGGGCGGTACAAGCCGCACTGAATATTCTCTATGGCATCCCCAAGCAAACCCGCACTGAAAAGCTCTCCGGCGTATACGAACACCATATTCTCCATCCCCATGCGTTGCTGACACGCGGGTTTGATGATTCTTTCCTGGCTCCGCATTCCCGCTACGCTGACTTCCCGGCCCAGCTGATTCGTGATTACACCGATCTGGAGATTCTGGCCGAAACGGAAGATGGGGACGCTTACCTGTTTGCCAGTAAAGATAAGCGCATTGCCTTTGTGACCGGACATCCTGAGTACGATCCGCACACCCTTGCGTCAGAGTATTTCCGTGATGTCGAAGCGGGTCTGAACCCGGATGTCCCGTACAACTATTTCCCGAAAGACGATCCGCAAAACAAACCGAGAGCGACCTGGCGCAGCCACGGGAATTTGCTTTTTACTAACTGGCTCAACTATTACGTCTACCAGATAACACCATACGATCTGCGTCACATGAATCCAACGCTGGAGTAATCGTCTGCACTAAACGATCCTAAAGCGTTTCAGCTATTCAAATCAGGCACCTTCGGGTGCCTTTTTTATTTCCGAAATGCCACTCATCATTCTTTAAAACTTTAATTTCAATAAAATCAATCAATTAATTGCAATTTATAATTAAAATGGAAATTGTTTTTGATTTTAGAAAAAATAGAGATAGTCTTAATTCTGCTGAGCGAAAACTACCCAACGATCTTTCGTTCGCATCGGGAGCGTGATTTTGGATCTTTGATGAGGAGCAGAGTAATGACTCAACAGGCAACGACGGTCGATGAACTGGCCTTTACCCAGCCGTATGGCGAGCAAGAACAGCAAGTTTTGACGGCAGAAGCGGTAGAATTTCTGACTGAACTGGTGACCCGCTTTACGCCGCAGCGCAATAAGCTGCTGGCGGCACGTATTCATCAGCAGCAGGAAATTGATAACGGCAAGTTGCCTGGTTTTATTTCGGAAACCGCTTCCATTCGCCGTGGCGAGTGGAAAATCCGCGGCATCCCTGAAGATTTACAGGATCGTCGCGTTGAGATCACCGGTCCGGTAGAGCGCAAAATGGTGATCAACGCCATGAACGCCAACGTTAAGGTCTTTATGGCCGATTTTGAAGACTCGCTGGCGCCGGACTGGCGTAAGGTCATCGATGGACAGATCAACCTGCGCGACGCCGTAAACGGCACCATCAGCTATACCAACGAAGCCGGCAAAATATACCAGCTTAAACCGAACCCGGCGGTACTGATCTGTCGCGTGCGTGGGCTGCACCTGCCGGAAAAACATGTCACCTGGCGTGGTGAAGCCATTCCGGGAAGCCTGTTTGATTTTGCGCTCTATTTCTTCCACAACTACAAAGCCCTGCTGGCGAAGGGCAGCGGCCCGTATTTCTATCTGCCTAAAACGCAGGCCTGGCAGGAAGCAGCCTGGTGGAGCGAAGTCTTCAGCTATGCGGAAGATCGTTTCAACCTGCCGCGCGGCACCATCAAAGCCACCCTGCTGATTGAAACGCTGCCTGCCGTGTTCCAGATGAATGAAATTCTGCACGCCCTGCGTGACCACATTGTCGGCCTGAACTGCGGACGCTGGGACTATATTTTCAGCTACATCAAAACGCTGAAAAACTACCCCGATCGCGTACTGCCGGATCGCCAGGTCGTGACCATGGATAAACCGTTCCTGAGCGCCTACTCGCGTCTGCTGATCAAAACCTGCCACAAGCGCGGAGCCTTCGCGATGGGCGGCATGGCGGCCTTTATCCCGAGCAAAGATGCCGAGCGCAACAATCAGGTGCTCAACAAGGTGAAAGCCGACAAAGAGCTTGAAGCACGTAACGGCCATGACGGGACGTGGATCGCGCATCCGGGTCTGGCCGATACGGCGATGGACGTCTTTAACCGCGTGCTTGGCGACAATAAAAACCAGCTGTTTGTCACGCGTGAAGACGATGCCCCAACGGCTGAAGAACAGCTGCTGGCCCCGTGCGCGGGCGAACGGACGGAAGAGGGGATGCGGGCCAATATCCGCGTTGCGGTGCAGTACATCGAAGCGTGGATCTCCGGCAACGGCTGCGTGCCGATCTACGGCCTGATGGAAGATGCTGCGACGGCGGAGATCTCACGTACCTCTATCTGGCAGTGGATCCACCATCAAAAAACGCTCAGCAACGGCAAGCCGGTGACCAAATCCCTGTTCCGCCAGATGCTGGCCGAAGAGATGCGGGTGATCCAGGACGAGCTGGGCGAACACCGCTTCAGCAGCGGACGCTTTGACGACGCTGCGCGCCTGATGGAGCAAATCACCACATCAGATGACTTAATCGACTTCCTGACCCTGCCGGGCTACCGCTTCCTGGCGTAACTCACCACATAACAATATGGAGCATCTGCACATGAAAACCCGTACCCAACAAATCGAAGAATTAAAGAAAGAGTGGACACAACCTCGCTGGGAAGGCATCCGCCGTCCGTACAGCGCGGAGGACGTGGTGAAATTACGCGGCTCGGTCAATCCGGAATGCACGCTGGCGCAAAATGGCGCGGCAAAAATGTGGAAGCTGCTGCACGGTGGTTCCAAAAAAGGCTACATCAACAGCCTCGGTGCGCTGACCGGCGGTCAGGCCCTGCAGCAGGCGAAGGCCGGTATTGAGGCTATCTACCTTTCCGGCTGGCAGGTGGCGGCGGACGCCAACCTGGCCTCCAGCATGTACCCGGATCAGTCGCTCTATCCGGCTAACTCCGTGCCGTCGGTCGTGGATCGGATCAACAACACCTTCCGTCGAGCGGATCAGATCCAGTGGGCGGCGGGCATCGAACCTAACGATCCGCGCTTTATTGACTATTTCCTGCCGATCGTTGCAGATGCGGAAGCGGGCTTCGGCGGCGTGCTGAACGCCTTTGAACTGATGAAATCGATGATTGAAGCCGGTGCAGCGGCCGTTCACTTCGAAGATCAGCTGGCGTCAGTGAAGAAGTGCGGACATATGGGCGGGAAGGTGCTGGTTCCCACACAGGAAGCGGTTCAGAAGCTGGTTGCCGCGCGTCTGGCTGCTGATGTGCTCGGCGTGCCGACGCTGGTCATTGCCCGTACCGATGCCGACGCGGCTGACCTGATCACCTCTGACTGCGATCCGTACGACAGCGAGTTCATCACCGGCGAGCGTACCAGTGAAGGTTTCTATCGTACCCACGCGGGTATCGAGCAAGCGATCAGCCGCGGTCTGGCGTACGCGCCGTACGCGGATCTGGTCTGGTGTGAAACGTCCACGCCGGATCTGGCGCTGGCAAAACGCTTTGCTGATGCCATTCATGCGAAGTACCCGGGCAAACTGCTGGCCTACAACTGCTCGCCGTCCTTCAACTGGCAGAAAAAGCTGGATGACAAAACGATCGCCAGCTTCCAGCAGCAGCTGTCCGACATGGGCTACAAATACCAGTTCATTACTCTGGCAGGCATCCACAGCATGTGGTTCAACATGTTCGACCTGGCGCACGCCTATGCGCAGGGTGAGGGCATGAAGCACTACGTTGAGAAGGTGCAGCAGCCGGAATTTGCGGCGGGCAAAGATGGTTATACCTTCGTCTCTCACCAGCAGGAAGTGGGCACCGGCTACTTTGATAATGTGACCACGATTATTCAGGGCGGCACCTCCTCCGTCACCGCCTTGACGGGTTCAACGGAAGAAGCACAGTTCTAATCTTTTCCCCTCTCCCCCCTGGGGAGAGGGTTGGTGGTGAGGGGGAATATATGTCGCGTGGCCTGGAATTACTGATTGCCCAAACTATTTTGCAGGGCTTCGATGCCCAGTATGGTCGTTTTCTTGAAGTGACCTCCGGCGCGCAGCAGCGCTTCGAACACGCAGACTGGCATGCGGTTCAGCAGGCCATGAAGCAGCGTATCCATCTTTATGACCACCACGTGGGTCTGGTGGTGGAGCAGTTGCGCTGTATTACCGACGGTAAAAGTCCGGACGCGGAATTTTTACTGCGCGTAAAAGAGCATTACACCCATTTGTTACCCGACTACCCGCGCTTCGAGATTGCGGAGAGCTTTTTCAACTCCGTCTATTGCCGGTTATTTGACCACCGCTCATTATCTCCTGAGCGGTTATTTATCTTCAGCTCCCAGCCCGAGCGACGCTTTCGTACCATTCCGCGTCCGCTGGCGAAAGATTTCTTCCCCGATCGCGGATGGGAAAAGCTCCTGCACCGCGTGCTTACAGATCTGCCGCTGCGCCTGCCCTGGGAGAATAAAACCCGGGATATCGGGTATATCCACGCCCATCTCAACGAAACGTTCGGTGCAGAGGTGCTCAGCCACAGCCATTTGCAGGTGGCCAATGAGCTTTTCTACCGCAATAAAGCCGCCTGGCTGGTGGGCAAACTGGTTACGCCGACGGCCATTGTGCCGTTTCTGCTGCCCATTCACCGCACCGACGGTGGGGAACTGTTTGTCGATACCTGCCTGACCACCAGCGCCGAGGCCAGCATCGTGTTTGGCTTCGCCCGCTCCTATTTTATGGTCTATGCACCGTTACCTGCCGCGCTGGTGGAGTGGCTGCGCGAGATCCTGCCGGGCAAAACCACCGCCGAGCTGTATATGGCTATTGGCTGCCAGAAGCACGCTAAAACGGAAAGCTACCGGGAATACCTGCGTTATGTCACTACCGCTGATGAGCAGTTTATCGAAGCGCCCGGCATTCGCGGCATGGTGATGCTGGTGTTTACGCTGCCGGGCTTTGACCGGGTCTTTAAGGTAATTAAGGACAGATTCGCGCCGCAGAAAGAGATGACCGCCGCGCACGTCCGCGCATGCTACCAGCTGGTTAAGGAGCATGACCGCGTCGGGCGCATGGCGGATACTCAGGAATTCGAAAACTTTGTGCTGGATAAACAGCAGATCGATCCGGCACTCATGGCGCTTTTAATGCAGGAAGCACCCGCCAAAATCACCGATCTTGGTGACAAGATCGTCATTAGCCATCTCTACATTGAACGACGCATGGTGCCGCTGAATATCTGGCTGGAGCAGTCCGAGGGTCAGGCTTTAAGAGATGCGATTGAAGAGTACGGCAACGCGATTCGCCAGCTTGCCGCCGCCAACATCTTCCCGGGCGATATGCTGTTTAAAAACTTCGGCGTCACCCGTCACGGGCGAGTGGTGTTCTACGATTACGACGAAATTTGCTATATGACCGAGGTGAACTTCCGCGATATCCCACCGCCCCGTTACCCGGAAGATGAGCTTTCCAGCGAGCCGTGGTACAGCGTTTCACCGGGCGATGTGTTTCCCGAAGAGTTTCGCCACTGGCTGTGCGCCGATCCGCGCATCGGGCCGCTATTCGAAGAGATGCATGCCGATCTGTTTCGCGCCAGCTACTGGCGCGGACTGCAAACGCGGATCAAAAATGGGCATGTCGAAGATGTGTATGCATACCGCCGCAAGCAGCGGTTTTGCATCAGATTTTCAGAGGGCATCATGTAGGCCGGGTAAGGCGAAGCCGCCACCCGGCAATGCATGCTTAACGAATCCCACCGTACGCCAGCGTCACCTCTTTCGCCGCCTTAATCACCAGCGCACCCAGTTCGGTTACGCGATCGTCGGTCATACGCGAAATCGGCCCGGAGATAGAGATGGCGGCAAACGGCTCGCGGTGCTCGTCAAAAATACAGGCTGCGATACAGCGCAGGCCGAGGGCGTGCTCCTCGTCGTCAAACGAATAGCCGCGCTTGCGGGTCAGGGCCAGATCTTCTTTCAGATGGACGGGTGACACCAGCGTGGCGTGGGTATAGGCGTGCAGCCCTTTACGGTGCAGCAGCCCCGTCACCTGCTCCTCGCTCAGCTGAGAGAGAAATGCTTTCCCCGCCCCGGACGCGTGCATCGGCAGCTTACCGCCAATCGGCGCGGACATGCGCATCAGCTGCGTGCACTGTACCTGGTCGATGATAATCGCCTGATGGTCGCTCTGGTCGAGCACGGCCAGATTCACGGTCTCGCCCGACTCTTCCATCAATTTGCGCAGAATCGGATGCACAATCGCCAGCAGGTTGCGACTCTGCAGGAAGCTGCTGCCCACGATAAACGCATGCGCGCCCACCGCCCAGTGTCCCAGCTCGCCCACCTGGCGGACAAAACCCAGCTGCTGCATGGTGGTCAGCAGGCGGTGTGTTGTGGAGTTCGGCAGGCCAGCCTGCTGGGCCAGCTCCGTCAGGGCCACGCTGCTGTGCGACTCGGCTATCCACTCCAGCAGCTTCAGACCGCGCGTGAGCGATTGAACCTGTCCGCCCTGTTGTGCGGCGGCGGTGGTGGCAGCAGGTTTTCTGCCGCGTTTAGCGGGAACGGTCGCGACCATGACGATCTCCTTTTTCTGTATCGTGGAAATCATTTTCGTTTTATTTGGTGAATTTGCAACCGTTATCCTGACTGATCGGAGGAGTGATGGTGAACATGTCTCATGTTACCGCTGAGCGGCTTTTCCACCCTGCGAGATTGTGCCAGTATGGAACGCAGCCTTTTGGCCTTGTTGAGCGTTGTCGGGAGCAAGTGTGAGCAGCAAAGTAGAGCAACTGCGTGCGCAGTTAAATGAACGAATTCTGGTGCTGGACGGCGGCATGGGCACCATGATCCAGGGCTATCGCCTGAGTGAAGATGATTTCCGCGGCGAACGCTTTGCCGACTGGCCCTGCGACCTGAAAGGGAACAACGACCTGCTGGTGCTCAGCAAGCCGTCCGTGATTAAGGATATCCACAACGCCTACTTCGAAGCGGGTGCGGATATCGTTGAAACCAACACCTTTAACTCGACAACCATCGCCATGGCGGATTACCAGATGGAATCCCTGTCGGCGGAAATCAACTTTGAAGCCGCGAAGCTGGCGCGAGCCTGCGCCGACGAGTGGACGGCCCGCACGCCGGATAAGCCGCGCTACGTTGCCGGGGTGCTTGGCCCGACGAACCGCACCGCGTCGATTTCACCGGACGTCAACGACCCGGCGTTTCGTAATATCACCTTTGACCAGCTGGTTGCGGCCTACCGTGAATCGACCAAAGCGCTGGTGGAAGGTGGTTCAGATCTGATCCTGATTGAAACCGTCTTCGATACCCTCAATGCCAAAGCCGCGATTTACGCGGTGAAAGAGGAGTTCGAGGCGCTGGGCGTTGACCTGCCGATCATGATTTCCGGCACCATCACCGACGCCTCTGGCCGTACCCTGTCCGGCCAGACCACCGAAGCGTTTTATAACTCCCTGCGCCACGCCGACGCGCTCTCCTTCGGCCTGAACTGCGCGCTGGGCCCGGATGAACTGCGCCAGTACGTGCAGGAGCTGTCGCGCATCGCGGAATGCTACGTCACCGCGCACCCGAACGCCGGTCTGCCAAATGCCTTCGGTGAATACGATCTGGATGCCGACACCATGGCGGCACAAATCCGCGAGTGGGCCGAGTCTGGCTTTCTGAACATCGTCGGCGGCTGCTGCGGCACCACGCCGGAGCATATCGCCGCCATGAGCAATGCCGTCGCCGGACTGCCGCCACGCAGGCTGCCCGAACTGCCGGTTGCCTGTCGCCTCTCCGGCCTTGAGCCGTTGACCATTGGTGAAGACAGCCTGTTTGTGAACGTGGGTGAGCGTACGAACGTCACCGGTTCCGCGAAGTTTAAACGCCTGATCAAAGAAGAGAAGTACAGCGAAGCGCTGGACGTTGCCCGCCAGCAGGTGGAAAGCGGCGCGCAGATTATCGATATCAACATGGATGAGGGGATGCTCGACGCCGAAGCGGCGATGGTGCGTTTCCTCAACCTGATTGCCGGTGAGCCGGACATCGCCCGCGTGCCGATCATGATCGACTCCTCCAAATGGGACGTGATCGAGAAGGGGCTGAAGTGCATTCAGGGTAAAGGCATCGTCAACTCCATCTCCATGAAAGAGGGCATTGATGTCTTCATCCACCACGCGAAGAGGGTCCGCCGCTACGGTGCCGCCGTGGTGGTCATGGCCTTCGACGAAGTGGGCCAGGCCGATACCCGCGCGCGTAAAATTGAGATTTGCCGCCGCGCGTACAAAATACTGACCGAAGAGGTGGGCTTCCCGCCGGAAGACATCATCTTTGACCCGAACATCTTCGCCGTGGCGACCGGCATCGAAGAGCACAATAACTACGCCCAGGACTTTATCGGCGCGTGCGAGGACATTAAGCGCGAGCTGCCGCATGCCCTCATTTCCGGCGGCGTGTCGAACGTCTCGTTCTCGTTCCGCGGTAACGACCCGGTGCGTGAAGCGATCCACGCCGTGTTCCTCTACTACGCCATCCGCAACGGGATGGACATGGGGATCGTTAACGCCGGCCAGCTGGCGATTTACGACGACCTGCCCGCAGAGCTGCGCGACGCGGTGGAAGACGTGATCCTCAACCGCCGCGACGACGCCACCGAACGGCTGCTGGACCTGGCGGAGAAATACCGCGGCAGCAAGTCGGATGACGCAGCCAACGTTCAGCAGGCAGAGTGGCGTGCCTGGGACGTGAAAAAGCGTCTGGAATATTCGCTGGTAAAAGGCATCACCGAGTTTATCGAGCAGGACACCGAAGAGGCGCGTCAGCAGTCAGCCCGCCCGATTGAAGTGATCGAAGGGCCGCTGATGGACGGCATGAACGTGGTAGGCGATCTGTTCGGTGAAGGCAAAATGTTCCTGCCACAGGTGGTGAAATCCGCCCGCGTGATGAAGCAGGCCGTGGCGTACCTGGAGCCGTTTATCGAGGCCAGCAAAGAGAAAGGCTCCAGCAACGGCAAGATGGTCATCGCCACCGTCAAGGGTGACGTGCACGACATCGGCAAGAATATCGTCGGCGTGGTGCTGCAGTGTAATAACTACGAGATTATCGACCTCGGCGTGATGGTTCCGGCGGATAAAATCCTCAAGACCGCGCGCGAAGTGAACGCCGATCTGATTGGCCTCTCCGGGCTGATCACCCCGTCGCTGGACGAGATGGTTAACGTGGCGAAGGAGATGGAGCGTCAGGGCTTCACCATTCCGCTGCTGATTGGCGGCGCGACCACCTCCAAAGCGCACACGGCGGTGAAAATCGAGCAGAACTACAGCGGGCCGACGGTCTACGTGCAGAACGCCTCGCGCACGGTGGGCGTGGTCTCCGCGCTGCTCTCTGACACCCAGCGCGACGAGTTTGTCGAGCGCACCCGCAAAGAGTACGAAACCGTTCGCATCCAGCACGGGCGCAAGAAACCGCGCACCCCGCCAGTTTCACTCCAGGCGGCGCGCGATAACGATCTGGCGTTTGACTGGTCGAGCTATACGCCACCGGTCGCGCATCGCCTGGGCGTTCAGGAAGTCAGCGCCAGCATCGAAACGCTGCGCAACTACATCGACTGGACGCCGTTCTTTATGACCTGGTCGCTGGCGGGCAAATATCCGCGCATCCTGGAAGATGAGGTGGTTGGCGAGGAGGCGAAACGCCTGTTTAAAGATGCCAACGATATGCTCGACAGGCTGAGTGCGGAGAAAACCCTTAACCCGCGCGGCGTCGTGGGCCTGTTCCCGGCTAACCGTGTGGGTGACGACATCGAAATTTACCGCGATGAAACCCGCACTCACGTACTGGCGGTCAGCCGCCATCTGCGTCAGCAAACCGAGAAAGTGGGCTTTGCCAACTACTGCCTGGCCGATTTTGTCGCGCCGAAGCTGAGCGGTAAAGCCGACTATATTGGCGCCTTTGCCGTGACCGGCGGTCTGGAAGAAGATGCCCTGGCGGACGCGTTCGAAGCGCAGCACGACGATTACAATAAAATCATGGTGAAAGCGATAGCCGACCGCCTGGCGGAAGCCTTCGCCGAGTACCTGCACGAGCGCGTGCGTAAGGTGCACTGGGGCTACGCGGCGAATGAAAACCTCAGCAACGAGGAGCTGATCCGCGAAAACTACCAGGGGATTCGTCCGGCACCGGGCTATCCGGCCTGCCCGGAGCACACCGAAAAGGGCACGATCTGGCAACTGCTGGACGTCGAAGCCCATACCGGGATGAAGCTCACCGAGTCGTTCGCCATGTGGCCGGGTGCGTCAGTTTCAGGCTGGTACTTCAGTCATCCGGACAGCAAGTACTTTGCCGTGGCGCAGCTGCAGCGCGATCAGATTGAAGATTACGCCCTGCGCAAAGGCATGAGCGTGTCAGAAGTCGAGCGCTGGCTGGCCCCGAACTTAGGCTACGACGCAGACTAACGTCACTTTTCCTTACAACAAACAAGGCACCTCAAGGGTGCCTTGTCTCTTTCTTACGCTTAACCCCTTATACTAAACCTATGGAAAACGAATAATGATAAGGAGGAAAACCTTCCGTGCTGACCCTGTTACATCTGCTCTCTGCAGTCGCACTGCTCGTATGGGGCACCCATATCGTCCGTACCGGCGTGATGCGCGTTTTTGGCGCCCGTTTACGTACCGTTCTCAGCAGCAGCGTTGAGAAGAAGCCGCTCGCCTTCTGCGCGGGCATTGGCGTAACGGCACTGGTTCAGAGCAGCAACGCCACAACCCTGCTTGTCACCTCCTTTGTGGCGCAGGATCTGGTGGCGCTGGCCCCGGCGCTGGTCATTGTGCTGGGGGCTGATGTGGGTACCGCGCTGATGGCGCGTATCCTGACGTTTGACCTCTCCTGGCTGTCGCCGCTGCTGATTTTTGTCGGCGTCATCTTTTTCCTCGGCCGCAAACAGACGCGGGCCGGCCAGCTTGGACGCGTGGGCATTGGCCTGGGGCTGATCCTGCTGGCGCTGGAGCTGATTGTGCAGGCGGTCACCCCGATTACCGAGGCCAACGGCGTTCAGGTCATCTTCGCTTCCCTGACCGGGGACATCATGCTCGACGCGCTGATTGGCGCGGTGTTTGCCATCGTCAGCTACTCCAGCCTGGCCGCCGTGCTGCTGACGGCCACGCTCACCGCCGCCGGGGCGATCTCCTTCCCGGTCGCGCTGTGTCTGGTGATCGGTGCCAACCTCGGCTCTGGCCTGCTGGCGATGCTCAATAACAGCGCCGCCAACGCTGCCGCCCGCCGCGTGGCGCTCGGTAGCCTGCTGTTTAAGCTGGTGGGCAGCCTGATTATCCTGCCCTTTATCCATCCGCTGGCGAACCTGATGGACAACCTCCCGCTGCCGAAGGCGGAGCTGGTGATCTATTTCCACGTGTTCTACAACCTGGTGCGCTGCCTGGCGATGGTCCCTTTTGCCGGGTCGATGGCCCGCTTCTGCGAACGACTCATTCAGGACGAACCGGAGCTGGATGCGCGCCTGAAGCCGAAGCATCTGGATACCTCCGCGCTGGACACCCCGGCGCTGGCGCTGGCGAATGCCGCACGCGAGACGCTGCGCATGGGCGACGCGATGGAGACCATGCTCGAAGGCCTGCAAAAGGTAATGCACGGCGAGCCGCGGGAGGAGAAAGAGCTGCGCAGACTGGCGGATGATATCAACGTGCTCTATACCGCCATTAAGCTCTACCTGGCGCGCATGCCGCAGGACGAGCTGGCGGAGGAGGAGTCCCGCCGCTGGGCGGAAATCATTGAGATGTCGCTCAACCTTGAGCAGGCCTCCGATATCGTTGAGCGCATGGGCAGCGAGATCGCCGATAAGTCGCTGGCCGCACGCCGGGCGTTCTCCGTTGAAGGCCTGAAGGAGCTGGAAGCGCTGCACGAGCAGTTGGTCAGTAACCTGAAGCTGGCGATGCTGGTCTTCTTTTCCAGCGACGTCCCGAGCGCGCGCCGCCTGCGCCGTAACAAGCATCGATTCCGCATTCTTAACCGCCGCTACTCGCACGCCCACGTTGAGCGTCTGCATCAGCAAAACGTGCAGAGTATCGAAACCAGCTCACTCCACCTGGGACTGCTGGGCGATATGAAGCGCCTTAACTCGTTGTTCTGTGCGGTGGCCTACAGCGTGATGGAACAGCCGGATGAAGATGACCAGCGGGATGAGTATTAATCCCCGGCGTGTTTGAGTGTTAACCCAAAACCCAATGCTTTCATGACCGCGAGCGTAGTTTTGAGCGTTGGGTTTCCTTTATCACTGAATGACCGATAAAGCTGCTCACGTGATAAACCGGTTTGCTGTGAAATGTTCGACATGCCTTTGGCTCGCGCGACAACACCAAGGGCTTTAGCGATATATGTCGAGTCGCCTGTTTCTAGTGCATCAGCGATAAACACGGCGATTTCCTCGTCATCCACCAACGCGTTGGCGGGATCGTAAGGTGTTAATTTATGCATGCTCATTCACTCCTGCCATTGGGATACATTGCTCAGCATTTTTGCCATCAGTATGTCTCTGGCCTGGCTGCTTTTGTCACCACCACATAACAGCACGATGATGTAATTGCCCTGGTCTTTAAAATAGATTCTGTAGCCCGGACCAAAGTGGATCCTTAGCTCACTTATACCTTCTCCCACGGGTTTAACGTCGCCAGCTAAGCCATTTGCCAACCGAAAGAGGCGGGAAGCGATAATGGTCTTCGCTCGTCGATCTTTTAAGTTTTGCTCCCAGCGTCGGAAGGATTCTGTCTGAACAATCTCCTTCATATTACTCCCTGTGATTTATAAACTACAAATACTTCTCCATGGAGAGTAAAACTAAAAGGCTTGAACACATGGGTAAATGACAGGATGCAAAATCCTGAAAGCGTCTCGCAAACTAAAAAACCCGTCTCAGTTACCGTCGGCTAATCTTTTTTTCCAGTCCATACCTAAGGTATATTTCGCCCTTCACAGGAGAAACTATGCTGCCAACTCAATCAACCCGATTAAACAAATACATTAGCGAGAGCGGGATCTGCTCACGTCGCGAGGCGGACCGTTACATTGAACAAGGTAATGTGTTCCTCAACGGCAAACGCGCCACGATTGGTGACCAGGTGATGCCTGGCGATGTGGTTAAAGTGAATGGTCAGCTCATCGAACCGCGTGATGCCGAAGACCTGGTGTTTATCGCGTTGAACAAACCGGTTGGGATTGTCAGCACCACGGAAGATGGCGAGCGGGACAACATCGTTGATTTCGTGAACCACAGCAGCCGTATCTTCCCGATTGGCCGTCTGGATAAAGACTCTCAGGGGCTGATTTTCCTCACTAACCACGGCGATCTGGTCAACAAGATCCTGCGTGCCGGTAACGATCACGAGAAAGAGTACATTGTGACGGTGAATAAGCCGGTCACGGACCACTTTATTCGCGGTATGGGCGCCGGTGTGCCGATCCTCGGTACCGTTACGAAAAAGTGTAAGGTGAAGAAAGAAGCGCCGTTCGCGTTCCGTATTACCCTTGTGCAGGGCTTAAACCGCCAGATCCGCCGCATGTGCGAGTACTTCGGTTATGAAGTGACGAAGCTGGAGCGCACGCGCATCATGAACGTCAGCCTGTCCGGCATTCCGCTGGGCGAATGGCGCGACTTAACGGACGACGAACTGATCGAGCTGTTCAAGCTTATCGAGAACTCCTCGTCCGAAGCGAAGCCGAAAGCCAAAGCAAAACCGAAAACCCAGGCGATTAAGCGTCCGGTCGTGAAGGCACCGCAGGCGGAAGAGAAAGGACGCGGCAGACCGGGCAACGGGAAGCGATTTACCCAGCCTGGCCGTAAAAAGAAAGGGCGCTAGCTAGCGCCTTCCACGGGTAGAGGTATTGGCCGACCAGGAAAAGGTCGTTTCGGTATCCGGCTTGTAAGCCTGCTGCTTTTTCAGTTTGCGGGCTTTTTTCGCCTCGGCGTCACGCTGCGCCATCAGTTTGTCGATGTACTCTTTTTTCACCTGATTGGTTTCGGCGTTGGTCAGCGTACGGCCATGCGCGATGCGGGCGCGGTCGAGAAGCGTTTTCAGTTCGCGCTGCTCGGCTTCCGTCATGTCTTTCTGGGTCAAACGTGGTGTCGCCATTGCTGAAGCCTCCTGAGAGAGAGGCTTCAGTGTAAAGCAAGCTGAGTCAATTAACCCTGCTTCACCGCATCTTTTTTCGTTTGTTCCTCAATCGGTTTGCCGGACCAGTAGCCCGCCAGCAGCGAGCCGGAGAGGTTATGCCAGACGGAGAACAGCGCACCCGGCAGGGCCGCCAGCGGCGAGAAGTAGATTTTACCGAGCGCCGCCGCCAGGCCGGAGTTCTGCATCCCTACCTCGATTGCCAGCGTGCGGCAGGTCGATTCGTCGAAGCCAAACAGTTTCCCGCCCCAGTAGCCGCCCAGCAGGCCAATGGTGTTATGCAGCACCACCGCGACGATCACCACAAAGCCTACGGAAGCAATGTGCGAGGCGGAGCCCGCCACCACGGCGCTGATGATGGCCAGAATACAGACCATCGAAAATGCGGGCAGGTATGGCTCAACGGCCTTCACCACGCGCGGGAAAAGATGGTGAATGACCAGCCCCAGCGCAATCGGGATCACCACGATTTGCAGAATGCTCAGCAGCATACCCATCACGTCCACCTGAATATGCGCATCCACGTACAGGCGGGTTAACAGCGGCGTGGCAATCACGCCCACCAGTGTAGAGACGGACGAGATAGTGACGGAGAGCGCCACGTCGCCTTTCGCCAGATAGATCATGACGTTGGACGCCGTGCCGCTGGCCACGCTGCCCACCAGCACCATCCCGGCGGAAAGGTCGGGCGGCATCTTAAAGGCCATCGCCAGTAGCCACGCCGCGAGCGGCATCACCAGGTAGTGCAGAAATATTCCTGCCGCGACGGGCGCAGGGCGAGACAGCACGCGTTTGAAGTCGTCGACTTTCAGATGCACGCCCATACCGAACATGATCAGCATCAGCAGCGTGGTGACCCACGGACCAATACCGGTGAACGTGGTGGGCGTGTAATACGCGAGTACGGAGAGCAGCAGCGCCCATAACGGGAACAGCCGCGTAATAGCGGATAACATAATGATTTCCTTGCGATGAATGTTGTATGTGTTTGTTATAAAAAGCCGGGATCGAGCCCGGCTATAGTTATTGTTTATCGCGTAAGGAAGTAATATTCAAATGAATTATGACCGGATGCTTTCCCAGCTCAGACTAAAGCGAGCCAGATATTTGCGCAGTCGGTCGGCGTCGTTAGGATTGGCTTTTTTGAGCCGTGAAACGGCAAACAGCTCACGTCCGGCTTCAGACAACGATGCGCTGCGGCGACATACCTCCAGCACCGTTTCAAGTTGCCGCTGGTCAAAGAGGTCAATCTCCATGTCAGTTGCAGGCTGCGTCACGTCAGTTTGCCAGTCGGTCTGAAGACGTGAGATCTCCTCCAGCACCAGATCCTGAGTAATACGCCCTCGTTCCGCCAGCGTCGCCATGCGTGCGACGCTGGCGCTCAGTTCGCGAAAGTTGCCCCGCCACAGCGCCCTGCTGGAACAGGCAAAGGCCAGATAGCCTTCGCGCGCCTCTTTATCGAAGCGGATTTGCGTCTGGCTTTCGCGAGAGAAACGTTGAAGTTCGTAGTCGACATTCGGCGTGATGTCCTCTTTCCGTTGGGCAAGGCCGGGCAAGGCAAAGCTCCACACATTAATACGGGCATAGAGATCTTCACGAAAACGTCCCTCGGCCACCCACTGGCGCATATTACGGTGGGTTCCGGCGATAAGTTGAAAATCGCTGTGAACTTCTTTATCGGAGCCAAACGGGAAAAAAGTTTTCTCTTCAATGGCTTTGAGCAGCATCGCCTGTTCATCCAGGCCTAGTTCGGCAATCTCGTCGAGGAAAAGGACGCCGCCATCGGCTTCACGCAGCAGGCCGCTGCGCGCCGACAGTGCGCCGGTAAAGGCTCCTTTCACATGGCCGAACAGCGTGGACATGGCGTTATCACCGCGCAGGGTCGCGCAGTTGACGGAAACCAGCTTGCCGGAAACTTGATGGCGTGACTGCTTAAGCTGATAAATGCGGTTCGCGAGGAACGACTTGCCCGCGCCGGTGGGGCCGGTCAGCAGGATCGGGGCTGTTGAACGTAGCGCCACGCGTTCAATCTTGTCGATAAGAGTGTTAAAGGTGGCATTTCGCGTATCAATGCCCGCTTTCAGAAATGAGATTGACTGCTGCTGCTCGCGCTGAAAACGGTTGGTAAGGGTTGTGTAGCGGCTTAAATCCAGGTCGATAATTGAGTAAGTTCCGGCTGCAGTCTCCTCAGCAGAGGCTTCTTTTCTGGCAGGGCCAGTCTGCAAAAGGCTGGCGGGAAGATAGCGGGCTTCCGTCAGCAGGAACCAGCAGATCTGCGCCACATGCGTGCCGGTGGTGATGTGGACGAAATACTCTTCGTGATCGGTATCAAACGTGTACTGGGTGGCGAAATCGAGAAACGCGGCATAAACCTCTTCGAAATCCCACGGGTCTTCAATGATTACCGTGCTGGGACGCACCTCGGTGTGGGGGGAAACCAGCACAATATCTTCCGCCAGTTGCTGAGCCATGCCGAGATCTCGCGGTTGATGTAGCAGCTCCAGCCTGTCGACCGGGAAATCCGGCTGTTGGCACAGCCCGACGGTCGGTCGCCATTTGCGAAAGCGATTAGCCCGCTTTCCCCGTTTATCCATCACGGTGCCAAGCACCCCGATTACCACCTTCCGCTTCTTCATGTTTATCCAGAAAGATAATTGTCGATATAACAGGATAAAAAATGTTGAGCCGAACGGCAATGCATGAAAAGCCTGATAAATAAAAAATCATTAATTATCAATAAAATAAAAAATAAAAACGGCGATTTTTGTTTTTGGCACGCTTCTGGCAATACAGATAACGTCACGACGTTGAGCACACTGGGGGTTAAGGCCCCGTCGGCGCACCAGGAACGGCAAGGCTGTTTTCCGGGGGCGTTCCGTCAACCAATGACAGACAGAAGGGTTCGATTCCCGATTCATTCTCCCAATGAAAACTGGTTGTAAACATCAAAGTAAATACAGGGATTGCGCAGTCAGCAATCCCAATGAAGGTCGCCGGTAATGGCGCCGGATCGCAGGCGAAAAGGCATTCCCCTGTGATTTCGTGCCTGCACCCGCGCCTGACTTTAAGGAATATAAAATGGCTAAAAAAATCACGATAAAAAAAGGTCAGTTAGGACTGGTAGCAAAAGCTGGCGATTATTACCGGGTACTGGAGGCGGGTGAACACCGTCTGGGTTGGTTCAATACTGACGACGTGCTGGTGGTGAGCCAGGACGGCAGCGAGGTGCCGGGTGCGCTGGCGGATTATCTGCGTCGCTTTCAGCCTGACTGGGTGGCACGTTACTGCCTGGCGGTTGATCTTACTGCGGATGAAATCGGGGTGTTATCGAACAATGGCGTATTGCAGGAGATTGTGCCGCCTTGTACACGTCGTCTGTACTGGCAGCAGGATGCGGCGTTGAGCCTGCGAAGAATTGATACCCGTGATGTGCGGGTGCCGGAGGACGTGATGAATGCTGCTCTGCAGCCGCGTCGCAATGGCGCGGTAAAAGGGCGTGACGCGATGCTGGTCGTACAGGTACCTGCCTGGCACGTCGGGGTGGTGAAAATCGACGGAGAAATTCAGGCACTGTTACCGCCGGGACTGACGGCTTACTGGAAAATTAACCATCTGGTTGAGGCAGAGGTAGTGGATACGCGCCTTCAGGTGGTGGAAGTGAGCGGGCAGGAGATCCTGACGAAGGACAAAGTTAACCTGCGCCTGAACCTGGCGGCTAACTGGCGCTACAGCGACGTGCTGCAGGCCTGCGGACAGCTTACGAAACCGCTGGAACATTTGTACCGCGAACTCCAGTTCGCACTGCGTGAAGCGGTCGGCACCCGCACTCTCGATGAGTTACTTGAAGATAAGCAGATCATTGACGAGGTGGTCAGCAAACAGGTGCAAGGCCGCCTGTCATCCTTTGGAATGGAAATTGCGTCGCTTGGGGTAAAAGATATTGTTTTACCTGGTGATATGAAAACGATTTTATCCCGTCTGGTAGAGGCCGAAAAATCGGCCCAGGCGAATGTTATTCGCCGACGTGAAGAAACGGCGGCGACACGATCGCTGTTAAACACCGCAAAGGTGATGGAGAACAACCCGGTGGCGCTGCGTTTAAAAGAGCTGGAAACCCTGGAAAGGGTCGCGGAGCGTATCGACAAAATTTCAGTATTTGGTGGCCTGGACCAGGTATTACACGGCCTTGTTAACCTGAAAGGATAACGCAATGCAACAGAATGATTTTGAATTACTGACAGCGCCATACGGCGCCCCGATCAAAATGTGGACTCACGGTGTGCCCGTGGAACCAGAGGCACAGGCGCAGTTACTGAATACCGCAAAGATGCCGTTTATTTTCAAACACCTTGCGGTGATGCCCGACGTTCATCTCGGTAAAGGCTCAACCATCGGCAGCGTGATCCCGACCAAAGGGGCAATTATTCCTGCGGCGGTTGGCGTGGATATTGGCTGTGGGATGATTGCCGTTCGCACGTCGCTGGTGGCCGGTGATTTGCCGGATAATCTCAGCGGTTTACGTAGCGCCATTGAACAGGCAGTACCGCATGGGAGAACCAATACCCGTTCTCGACGGGATAAAGGCGCGTGGGAAACGCCACCGAAAGAAGTGGACGATCGCTGGTGGGTGCTGGCCCCACGTTTTAAACAACTCACGGATAAATACCCGCAGTTGCGGAAAACCAACAACTATCAGCATCTGGGCACGCTGGGTACCGGAAATCACTTTATTGAAATTTGCCTCGATGAGCAGCAGCGCGTCTGGGTGATGTTGCACAGCGGCTCGCGCGGCGTAGGAAACGCCATCGGTAATGTGTTTATCGCCCTGGCACAGCAGGATATGCAGCATCACCTGGGACATCTGCCGGATAAAAATCTGGCCTATTTTCAGGAGGGGAGTCGTCACTATGAGGACTACATCGAGGCGGTGGAGTGGGCGCAGGATTTTGCCCGCCACAATCGGGAAGTGATGATGTCGCGCGTGCTGGCGGCGCTCTCTCGCGAAGTGACTAAGCCCTTTATTACGCAGCAGGAGGCGGTTAACTGCCATCACAACTATGTGCAGAAAGAGCATCACTTTGGGGAAGAGGTACTGATCACGCGCAAAGGTGCGGTGTCGGCGCAGAAAGGGCAAATGGGGATTATTCCGGGCTCAATGGGCGCAAAGAGCTTCATCGTGCGTGGCCTCGGCAACGAGCAAAGCTTCTGTTCCTGCAGCCACGGCGCTGGGCGAGTGATGAGCCGAACGGCGGCAAAAAAACGCTTTACCCTTAGCGACCATATTCAGGCGACCTCTCACGTAGAGTGTCGCAAAGACAATGAGGTGATCGATGAAACGCCGATGGCCTATAAAGACATTGATGCCGTGATGGCCGCGCAATCGTCGCTGGTGGAAATCGTTCATACCCTGCGTCAGGTAGTGTGTGTAAAAGGATAAAAAAATGAGCAACAACGATGTTGATAGCGCGATGCGCGCACGAGTCTGCGCGCAACTTCGCGATATAGAGCAGCGCTATAACGTGCGCGTGCTCTACGCCTGTGAATCGGGCAGCCGGGGATGGGGATTTGCCTCACCGGATAGCGATTATGATGTGCGGTTTTTGTACGTTCACCGCCCAGAATGGTATCTGCGCGTCGAATCCCAGCGGGATGTGATCGAGCTGCCGATAGATGATGAACTGGACGTTTGTGGCTGGGAATGGCGCAAGACACTGGGTCTGCTGAAGGGGGCAAACCCGACGCTTATCGAGTGGCTGGATTCCCCTGTTGTTTATCAGGAGGATGAGACGGTATTGGCCGAGTTGCGCGCGCTGATACCCGCGTGGTTTTCGCCATTGCGCGCCCGCTGGCATTACTACTCAATGGCTCGAAAAAACTTCCGTGGATATTTACAGGGGGAAACGGTTCGGCTGAAAAAGTACTTTTATGTTCTGCGACCTTTGCTGGCGGCGCGGTGGGTAGAAGCGGGGAAAGGCGTTCCACCGATGCGTTTTGCCGAACTGCTTGCCGGGAGCGAACTGTGTGCGCCGTTACGTGCGGAAATCGATGCATTGCTGGAAATAAAACAGCGCGCAGGTGAAGCGGAATATGGTCCTAAACGGCCATTACTCCACGCTTTTTTGCAAAATGAGCTGGTGAGAGGAGAAGTACCGCCGGTACTACCCGACAGCAGAGAAGGAAATTTAAAAGATCTGGATTCGTTGCTGATGAGAACAGTAATGAAAAGCTAAAGAATGGCCCGGTAGTGAAAATGCCCGGGCCATTCTTGCGCTTATTCAAACAAATTCTGATGAAGCTTCTGCACCACCTGCTCGGCCTGATCGGCTGGCACCAGGAAGCAGAGGTTATAGCTGGACGCACCGTAGCAAATCATGCGGATGTTGAACGGGTCGAGCACGCCAAACACCTCTTTGCCCACGCCGCAGGCGCGCGACAGCTTGTTGCCGATGATGGCAACCAGCGCCAGGTCTTCTTCGACTTCCACGCGGCACAGTTCAGACAGCTCAATCAGCAGCGACTGCGTCAGCAGGGTATCACCGGTTGAGGTAGAACCGGTGGTGTCCAGCGTCAGCGCAATGCTCACTTCAGAGGTGGTGATCAGATCCACGGAGATATTGTGGCGCGCCAGAATGCCAAACACTTCCGCCAGGAAACCGCGGGAGTGCAGCATATTGTGGCTGTGCAGGGTGACCAGCGTCTGGCGACGGCGCAGGGCCAGGGCGCGGAACAGCGGCGGGTTTTCCGTTTTCTTGCAGACCAGCGTCCCGCCCGCTTTCGGATCTTTACTCGAGCCGACGAAGACCGGAATATCGCTGCGTACGGCCGGCAAAAGGGTTGCCGGATGCAGCACTTTCGCGCCGAAGGTGGCCATTTCAGCCGCTTCTTCAAACGCGATCACATCAATACGTTTCGCCGCAGAAACGACGCGCGGGTCGGTGGTGTAAATACCTGGAACGTCAGTCCAGATATCCACGCGCGTGGCATGCAGGGCCTCGCCCAGCAGCGCGGCGGTGTAGTCGCTGCCGCCACGGCCAAGCGTGGTGGTGCGGCCTTTCGCTTCACTGCCGATAAAGCCCTGGGTGATCACGATACCGTCTGCCAGACGCGGGGCCAGCTGCTGATTGGTCAGCTCGGCCAGTGCTTCAACGTCCGGCTCGGCGCGACCAAAGCGGTCGCTGGTGCGCATCACTTTACGCACGTCAAACCACTGCGCCTGAATGTTACGCTCGCGCATGATTTCAACAAACAGCAGGGTGGACATCAGCTCGCCGTGGCTGACCAGTTCGTCGGTCAGGGCGGTGGAGGTGGCCAGCGAGGCGGCTTCTGCCAGGGTGGTGATGTTTTCCAGCAGACGTTCCACTTCCTCGCGGATGACGTTCGGGTTCTGCAGACGCTCAAGAATGTCGAACTGAATTTTGCGCAGTGCATCCAGCTTCACGAAACGTTCTGTCGCTTCCAGTCCTTCAGACAGAGAAACCAGCAGGTTCGTCACGCCGGCAGAGGCAGACAGCACCACCAGGCGGGTATTCGGATCGGCCAGCACCACATCGGCGCTGCGGTTCATGGCATCGTAATCGGCCACACTGGTGCCGCCAAATTTGGCGACCACAAAACTCGTCATAACAACCTCGTGTCAGGGAATGAATAAGCGACCTTGGCACAAGAGTGAAACGAAAACAGGTGCAGGCGCAAAATACGGCCCTATAAATAAAATGCGGGGGAGGTCCTGTCAATGCTGGGATTATGCGGATTTTTTATGGGGGGGTACCCCTGAGAAACAGGACTTATAACAGGGCCAGATTTTATGCTCCGTTTTAGGGCATTTTGACCGACATTTCACCGCTCCTGGAAGGCGCTTCAGCAGCTATACTTTTCGGGTCTTTTCACCTGTGTTTGATGCAGGCCAGGGCAATGGCATAAAAACCATCACAATTTTTATTTGCAGGCGCTACAATCGACCGCAGTCACAATTCTCAAATCAGAAGAGTATTGCTAATGAAAAACATCAACCCAACGCAGACCGCTGCCTGGCAGGCACTCCAGAAACATTTTGATGAAATGAAAGACGTCACCATCGCGGATCTGTTCGCGAAAGATGCCGATCGTTTCAACAAGTTCTCCGCGACTTTCGACGACCTGATGCTGGTGGATTTCTCTAAAAACCGCATTACCGAAGAGACGCTGGCAAAACTGCAGGATCTGGCGAAAGAAACCGAGCTGGCGGACGCCATCAAATCCATGTTCTCCGGTGAGAAGATCAACCGCACCGAAGACCGTGCCGTGCTGCACGTCGCTCTGCGTAACCGTAGCAATACGCCAATCATCGTTGACGGCAAAGACGTCATGCCGGAAGTGAACGCGGTGCTGGAAAAGATGAAAACCTTCTCCGAAGCGATCATCTCCGGTAGCTGGAAAGGCTACACCGGCAAAGCGATCACCGACGTGGTAAACATCGGTATCGGCGGTTCTGACCTCGGCCCGTTCATGGTGACCGAAGCGCTGCGTCCGTACAAAAACCACCTCAATATGCACTTTGTGTCTAACGTCGACGGTACCCACATCGCCGAAGTGCTGAAGAACGTGAACCCGGAAACCACCCTGTTCCTGGTTGCGTCTAAAACCTTTACCACCCAGGAAACCATGACCAACGCCCACAGCGCGCGCGACTGGTTCCTGAAAACCGCGGGCGACAACAAGCACGTGGCGAAACACTTCGCGGCGCTGTCTACCAACGGTAAAGCCGTCAGCGAGTTCGGTATTGATACCGCGAACATGTTCGAGTTCTGGGACTGGGTTGGCGGCCGCTACTCCCTGTGGTCTGCGATTGGCCTGTCCATCATCCTGTCCGTGGGCTTCGACAACTTCGTTGAGCTGCTCTCCGGCGCGCACGCGATGGACAAACACTTCTCCACCACCGCGCCTGAGAAAAACCTGCCGGTGCTGCTGGCGCTGATCGGGATCTGGTACAACAACTTCTTCGGCGCTGAAACCGAAGCGATCCTGCCGTACGACCAGTATATGCACCGCTTTGCTGCGTACTTCCAGCAGGGCAACATGGAATCCAACGGTAAATACGTGGACCGTAATGGCAACGCGGTGGACTACCAGACTGGCCCAATCATCTGGGGCGAGCCGGGTACTAACGGCCAGCATGCTTTCTACCAACTGATTCACCAGGGCACCAAAATGGTACCGTGCGATTTCATCGCGCCGGCTATCACCCATAACCCGCTGTCCGATCACCATCCGAAGCTGCTGTCCAACTTCTTCGCCCAGACCGAAGCGCTGGCGTTCGGTAAATCCCGCGAGGTGGTAGAGCAGGAATACCGCGACCAGGGTAAAGATCCGGCCACGCTGGACCACGTTGTCCCGTTCAAAGTGTTCGAAGGCAACCGTCCAACCAACTCCATCCTGCTGCGCGAAATCACGCCGTTCAGCCTGGGTGCGCTGATTGCTCTGTACGAGCACAAAATCTTCACGCAGGGCGCGATACTGAACATCTTCACCTTTGACCAGTGGGGCGTTGAGCTGGGCAAACAGCTGGCAAACCGTATTCTGCCAGAGCTGGGTGATGATAAAGCGATTACCAGCCATGACAGCTCGACCAATGGTTTGATCAACCGTTATAAAGCATGGCGTGCGTAATTAAAACGTCATGAAAACGTGCCGGCTTAATGCCGGCATTTTTTTATCGGATAATTCCTGATGTCTGTTAGTTAACTCAAATTCTGTTTCTGAGTTTAATCCGAAAAAGACGCTTAACCCGTTAATTGCTGCGGTTTATTTTAAGAAAATACGCAGAAGTCAGTTAATATCTATATATTATAACTTATTGATTTTTATTGATTATATATTTGTCTGTTTTTCCTTTCATTTCGATTTTATCCATTAGTCCGAAAACCCTCTCCCTATTTCCCCTTACGGCAAACCCACGGCAGTAGTTGTGTATACTCGATTCCGCCTGAAATTCTTTTCGGGCAAATCTCCATTCATTCATTGAAGGGAAATTGTTATGAAGAAAGTACTGTATGGCATTTTTGCCATATCTGCGCTTGCGGCGACATCTGTCTATGCAGCTCCGGTTCAGGTCGGGGAAGCGGCAGGGTCGGCTGCGACGTCTGCGTCTGCGGGGAGTTCTACCGCAGCCAGCGCCAGCACCGTAAGTTCAGCCGTGGGTGTCGCGCTGGCGGCAACCGGTGGCGGTGATGGCTCCAACACCGGAACCACGACCACCACGACAACCAGCACCCAGTAATAGCGGGTGTTTTAATCATAACCACACTTCGGTGTGGTTATTTCGCCCCTTCGGAGAAGAGTCGTGAAGCGACCTGCAATCATTCTGATTTGCCTGCTGCTGCAGGCGTGCTCGGCCACCACTAAGGGGCTGGGAAACTCACTGTGGGAAAGCCTGTTCGGCACACCGGGCGTGCATCTGACCGATGACGAACTTCAGAACATGCCCTATGCCAGTCAGTACATGCAGCTTAACGATGGCCCGCAACTGTTTGTGGTGCTCGCTTTCGATGAAAACGGGCAGCAGAAATGGGTGACGCAGGATCAGGCCACCATCGTGACGCAGCATGGCCGTATCGTGAAAACCCTGTTGGGCGGCGATAACCTGCTGGAGGTGAATAATATCGCCGACGACCCGCTGATCAAGCCGAACCAGATCGCCGACGGCGCAGGCTGGACGCGCACGATGGGCTGGACCGAACACAAGCAGGTGCGTTACGCCACGGCACGCTCGACCTTCCGCTGGGACGGCACCGACAGCGTGAAAGTCGGCAGCGACGAAACGCAGGTTCGCGTGCTGGATGAAGAGGTCACCACCGACCAGGCCACCTGGCATAACCGCTTCTGGATCGACGAGGAAGGGCAGATCCGTCAGTCCTTACAGTATCTCGGTGCCGGTTTCTTCCCGGTCAAAACCACCCTGATCAAGGCGGCGAAATCATGAAAACGCTCATTCACGTTGCGCTTATCGCCAGTTTTGCCGCGCCGCTGGCATGGTCCGCCGGGACAGTAAAGGTCTACACGCCGGACAGTGAAAAACCCAAAACCTTAACCCACGCCGAACACCTGCTCGATCTTGTCGGACAGCCAAGGCTCGCCAACAGCTGGTGGCCAGGCGCGGTCATCGCTGAACGGCAGAAGACCGTGGAAGCGGAACAGCAGCACAAGGCGCTTCTTGCCAGGCTAACGGGACTCGCGGAACAGGAAGATGGCGACGACGCGGCGGCCATTAATAGCGTCCGTCAGCAACTGCAGGCGCTGAAGGTGACGGGCCGACAGAACGTCAATCTTGACCCGGATGACGTGCGCGTCACGGAAAACGGCAACCCCACGCTGGAAGGGGACTATACGCTCTGGCTTCCGGCGAAGCCGACGACGGTGACCGTGATGGGGCTTATCAGCAGCCCGGGTAATAAGCCCTTTACCCCCGGTCGTGACGTGGCGAGCTATCTCGACGAGCAGAGTCTGCTGAGCGGCGCGGATAACAGCTATGCCTGGGTGGTTTACCCTGACGGCCAAACGCAAAAAGCCCCCGTCGCTTACTGGAATAAGCGTCATATCGAACCCATGCCGGGCAGTATTATTTTTGTCGGTTTTGCCGACCATTTCTGGACGAAGGCGTATGACGGGCTTAACGCCGATATCCTTCACTCCCTGATTCAGCGGATACCGGAATAATGAAAAGAACCTATCTCTACAGCATGCTGGCGCTCTGCGTGAGTGCCGCCTGCCATGCAGAAACGTATCCGGCACCCATTGGCCCGTCTCAGTCAGACTTCGGCGGCGTCGGTTTACTGCAAACGCCCACCGCGCGTATGGCGCGTGAAGGGGAAATTAGCCTTAACTACCGTGATAACGACCAGTATCGCTACTACTCGGCGTCGGTGCAGCTGTTCCCGTGGCTTGAAACCACGCTGCGCTATACCGACGTGCGGACGAAACAATACAGCAGCGTCGAGGCGTTCTCAGGCGATCAGACCTACAAAGATAAAGCCTTCGACGTCAAGCTGCGCCTGTGGGAAGAGAGCTACTGGATGCCGCAGGTCTCCGTGGGCGCCAAAGATATCGGCGGTACCGGCCTGTTTGACGCGGAATACATCGTGGCCAGCAAGGCCTGGGGACCGTTTGATTTCTCACTCGGTCTGGGATGGGGCTATCTCGGCACCAGCGGCAACGTGAAAAACCCGTTTTGCTCCTACAGCGATAAATACTGCTATCGCGATAACAGCTACCAGAAAGCGGGCTCCATCAACGGTGACCAGATGTTCCACGGTCCGGCGTCACTGTTTGGCGGCGTTGAATATCAGACGCCCTGGCAGCCGTTACGCCTGAAGCTGGAGTACGAGGGGAATGACTACTCGCAGGACTTCGCCGGGAAGATTGAGCAGAAGAGCAAGTTTAACGTCGGCGCCATTTAT
The DNA here is from genome assembly GCF_048684805.1 of Enterobacter sp. BNK-22. Lineage (NCBI taxonomy): Bacteria > Pseudomonadati > Pseudomonadota > Gammaproteobacteria > Enterobacterales > Enterobacteriaceae > Enterobacter > Enterobacter sp. BNK-22. The sequence continues at coordinate 3,271,261 of NZ_JBLQTT010000001.1, read as the reverse complement.
CGCGTCACCGACTGGGCCGACGTTAACCTCAGCTACGAGCGCGGCAATACGGTGATGTTTGGCTTCACGCTGCGTACCAACTTTAACGACATGCGGCCGCACTACAATGATAACGCGCGGCCTGCATACCAGCCGGAGCCACAGGATGCGATTCTGCAGCACTCCGTGGTGGCAAACCAGCTGACGCTGCTGAAATACAATGCCGGTCTGGCGGATCCGAAAATTCAGGTGAAAGGCGATACGCTTTACGTCACCGGCGAGCAGGTGAAATACCGCGACTCGCGGGAAGGGATCGAGCGCGCCAACCGGATCATCATGAACGATCTCCCGGACGGGATCCGCACGATCCGCGTGACGGAGAATCGTCTCAACCTGCCGCAGGTGACGACGGAAACGGACGTTGCCAGCCTTAAGCGCCACCTGGAGGGCGAACCGCTTGGGCATGAAACCGAGCTGGTGCAAAAACGCGTTGAGCCGATCGTGCCGGAGACCACCGAGCAGGGCTGGTATATCGACAAGTCGCGCTTCGATTTCCATATCGATCCGGTGCTGAACCAGTCCGTCGGCGGGCCGGAAAACTTCTACATGTATCAGCTGGGCGTTATGGCGACGGCGGATCTGTGGCTCACCGACCACCTGCTGACCACCGGCAGCCTGTTCGGCAACATCGCCAACAACTACGACAAGTTCAACTACACCAATCCGCCAAAAGACTCGACGCTGCCGCGCGTGCGTACCCGCGTGCGTGAGTACGTGCAGAACGATGCCTACGTGAATAACCTGCAGGCCAACTACTTCCAGTACTTCGGCAACGGCTTTTACGGCCAGGTGTACGGCGGGTATCTGGAAACCATGTACGGCGGCGCGGGGGCAGAAGTGCTTTATCGTCCTGTCGACAGCAACTGGGCGTTCGGGATTGATGCCAACTACGTCAAACAGCGTGACTGGCGCAGCGCCCAGGACATGATGAAGTTCACCGACTACAGCGTCAAAACCGGCCACCTGACCGCCTACTGGACGCCGTCGTTCGCGCCTGACGTGCTGGTGAAAGCCAGCGTCGGCCAGTACCTGGCGGGCGACAAAGGCGGCACGCTGGACATCTCCAAACACTTCGACAGTGGCGTCGTGGTAGGCGGCTACGCCACCATCACCAACGTCTCGCCGGACGAATATGGGGAAGGGGATTTCACCAAAGGGGTTTACGTGTCGATTCCGCTGGATCTGTTCTCATCCGGTCCAACCCGCAGCCGCGCGGCCATCGGCTGGACGCCGCTGACGCGCGACGGCGGTCAGCAGCTTGGACGTAAGTTCCAGCTGTACGACATGACGAGCGATAAGAACATTAACTTCCGCTGATGCTTCACGCCGGGCGGCACTGCGTTTGCCCGGCCTACGGTTTTTGTAGGCCCGGTAAGCGCAGCGCCACCGGGCGAATGCGCTAAACATAAACAAAAAATATAGATCTCCGTCACATTTTTGCGTTATACAGAAACCTCGCCCTGGAGAATGAGGTGCTGTATGACATCCCTGACTCGCCCGCGCGTTGAGTTTATCTCAACTGTCCTCCAGACCGTGCTGAACCTCGGTCTGTTGAGCCTTGGCCTGATACTGGTCGTCTTTTTGGGTAAGGAGACGGTGCATCTGGCGGATGTGCTGTTTGCCCCTGAACAAACCAGCAAATATGCGCTGGTGGAAGGACTGGTGGTCTACTTTCTCTACTTTGAATTTATCGCCCTGATTGTGAAGTATTTTCAGTCCGGCTTTCACTTCCCGTTGCGTTATTTTGTCTACATCGGGATCACCGCGATTGTGCGGCTGATCATCGTCGATCATAAATCCCCGCTCGACGTGCTGATCTACTCGGCGGCGATCCTGCTGCTGGTGATCACCCTCTGGCTGTGTAACTCGAAGCGGCTGAAGCGAGAATAAAAAAATGGCGCTCCGAAGAGCGCCTAACAACAGTCACAAGTTGGGTCAATACAATACGTCTAAAGTTGAGGGTTGCAGTGGCATAACAAAATGAAACTTAACCTTTCACACCGCCCGCCGTCAGGCCGTTGACCAGCCAGCGCTGCGCCAGCAGGAACACCACGGTAATCGGGATGGCAGAGAGTACGGCCGCCGCGGCAAAGTCGCCCCACAGGTAGTTTTGCGGGTTGAGGTATTGCTGCATACCCACGGCCAGGGTGTAGCTGTTCACATCACGCAGTAACAATGAGGCAACCGGTACTTCGGTGATCGCAGCGATAAACGACAGGATAAACACCACCGCCAGAATCGGCACCGACAGCGGCAGCAGCACCAGGCGGAACGCCTGCCACGGGGTAGCCCCATCCAGCGCGGCCGCTTCTTCCAGCGAACCGTCGATGGTTTCGAAATAGCCTTTAATGGTCCACACATGCAGTGCGATACCGCCAAGGTAGGCGAAGATCACGCCACCGTGGGTGTTCAGACCGATAAACGGAATGTACTGGCCCAGGCGGTCAAACAGGGCGTACAGCGCCACCAGCGACAGCACCGCCGGGAACATCTGGAAAATCAGCATCCCTTTCAGCAGCGTCGCTTTGCCCGGGAAACGCATACGGGCAAAGGCGTAAGCGCAGGTGGTGGACAGCGCCACGATACCGATCGCGGTAATGCCTGCGATTTTCACCGAGTTCCACAGCCACAGCAGCACCGGGAACGGCGGTGGCGTGACGCGGCCATCCGCGTGCTCCACGCTGAAGCCCAGCGCGAGCTTCCAGTGCTCCCAGGAGATTTCGTCCGGGATCAGGCTCCCGGTGGCAAAGTTACCCGAACGCAGGGAGATGGCGATTACCATCAGCAGCGGGAACATGATCGCCGCGATAAAAATCAGCAGGCCTAAATGCGTCGCCAGGAGGCGCAGTTTCTGAGATTTGGGTTGTACCATAGCCATGTTCAGTGCCCTCCTTAGTCAAATTTCATACGCGTGGCTTTCAGGTTCACTATCGCCAGTGCGCCTACCAGCAGGAAGATCAGGGTGGCAATCGCCGCCGCCAGACCGAAGTCCTGACCGCCGCCGCCTTCGAAGGCGATACGGTAGGTGTAGCTCACGAGCAGGTCGGTATAGCCTGCCGGCGTGGTGGTGCCCAGGCGGTCCGGGCCGCCGTTGGTCAACAGCTGAATCAGCACGAAGTTGTTAAAGTTAAAGGCGAAGCTGGCAATCATCAGCGGGGTGAGCGGCTTGATGAGCAGCGGCAGCGTAATCTTAAAGAAGTTCTGGAACGGGCCCGCACCGTCCATCGCCGAAGCTTCGTACAGGTCATCCGGGATGGCCTTCAGCAGCCCCATGCACAGGATCATCATGTACGGATAGCCCAGCCAGGTATTCACGATGATGATCATCGAGCGGGCGGTAGTTGGGTCGCTGAACCAGGCCGGTTTGATGCCGAACAGGGCGCTCAGCATCATGTTGATTTCACCGAAGCTCTGGTTAAACAGCCCTTTGAAAATCAGAATCGAGATAAACGACGGCACGGCATACGGCAGAATCAGCAGCACGCGGTAGATCGCTTTGCCCTTCAGGGATTCCCACTGGACAAGACAGGCCAGCACCATGCCCACGGCCACGGTGAGGATCACGGTCAGTACGGAGAAGACCACCGTCCAGACGAAGATGGCGAAGAACGGTTTCTGAATGCCTTCGTCGGTAAACACGCGGGTAAAGTTGTCCCAGCCGATGGTGACGGTGTAGCCCGGGCTGAGCTTGTCATCACCCCATTTGCCGTCGGCAGTAATGGACTGATAGAAACCAATGTCGTTATTCGGACGATATTTCACGCCGCTCTGGTTGTTGGTCAGCGTGCCGTCATCCGCCAGGGTATAGAGCGGTTGGGTACCTGAGAACTGGCGCAGCGAGCTCATGATCACTTTGCTTTCGTCCGGCAGCACGGCGGTGAGCTGGGTCAGCGCCTGACGGTTCTGGGTGATGACGCGCAGGTTGGCACGTTCACCTTCCGGCAGGGCTTGCGCCTCTTTTAAGGCCAGCTTCTGCTCGCCGCCAAATTTGAAGGCGTCAGAGACATAGTATTTCCCGCTTGCTTCGTCAGTGAGCGCTAACTTCCACTCATTGCCTGCAGGATAGAGGCCGAAGTTAAAGGTCTTGCCTGCCTGGTATGAGCGGTCCAGCAGGACCTGCTGCGCGCGTTCCTGCGCAAGCTGGTTGGTGCTGCTGTAGTTGGTAAACGCAATAGCGACGGTACAAATCAACGGGAACAGGACAAACAGCCCCATCCCGGCCACGCCAGGGTAGACATAGCGCCAGGCGTAGGCTTTACGGTTGGCGAAAATATACAGGCCAGCAGAGCTTAAAATCAGCGTCATGATGGCGAACAGATATTCCCCTTGTACGTACATTAAAACAACAAGGTAACCCACCAGCAGGCACAGCAGACCGATCGCTGACCACTTCAGCGCGTCGCTTTGCCACCAGCGTTTCTTTTTAATGACATCCATGGGGTTCTTCCTCTACAACGGTGGAATCTTATCGTCAGGTGGCGCTGCGCTTACCTGACCTACGGATCGTGCCGTAGTCGTAGGGCGGGTAAGCGCACGCGCTACCCGCCGTTTTTCTGCTTACTTAGTAATACGACCCTGAGCATCTTTCAGCGCGGCATCAACGGTCTGGCGACCGCTTGCAGCGTTGATAACCGCGGTACGGGTGGCGTACCAGAATGCGGCCATCTGTGGGATGTTCGGCATGATTTCGCCTTTCTGGGCGTTATCCATGGTGGCCGCGATACGTGGGTCTTTCGCCAGCTGATCCTGGAAAGATTTCAGCGCGACGGCGCCCAGCGGTTTGTCCTTGTTCACTTCATCCAGACCCTGATCGGTCAGCAGGTAGTTTTCGAGGAACTCTTTCGCCAGCTCTTTGTTCGGGCTGGCAGCGTTGATGCCTGCGCTCAGCACGCCAACGAACGGTTTAGACGGCTTGCCTTTGAAGGTTGGCAGCAGCGTCACGCCGTAGTTGATTTTGCTCTTATCGATGTTGGTCCAGGCCCACGGACCGTTGATGGTCATCGCGGTTTCGCCTTTGTTGAACGCCGCTTCCGCGATGGAGTAATCGGTATCCGCGTTCATGTGTTTGTTCTTGATCAGGTCAACCAGGAAGGTCAGACCCGCTTTCGCACCTGCGCTGTCGACGCCCACGTCTTTCACGTCGTATTTGCCGTTTTCAAACTTGAACGCGTAACCGCCGTCGGCAGCAATCAGCGGCCAGGTGAAGTACGGCTCTTGCAGGTTGAACATCAGGGCGGATTTACCTTTCGCCTTCAGCTCTTTATCCAGTTTCGGGATCTCTTCCCAGGTTTTCGGCGGGTTAGGAACCAGGTCTTTGTTGTAAATCAGAGACAGGGCTTCGACCGCGACAGGGTACGCGATCAGCTTGCCGTTATAGCGAACAGCATCCCAGGTGAACGGGAACAGTTTGTCCTGGAACGCTTTATCCGGGGTGACTTCAGCCAGCAGGCCAGACTGCGCGTAACCGCCGAAACGATCATGCGCCCAGAAGATGATGTCCGGGCCGTCGCCGGTTGCCGCAACCTGCGGGAATTTCTCTTCCAGTTTGTCCGGATGCTCTACGGTCACTTTGATGCCGGTGTCTTTCTCGAATTTTTTGCCCACTTCGGCCAGGCCGTTATAGCCTTTGTCGCCGTTAATCCAGATAACCAGTTTGCCTTCTTCAATTTTGGCGAGCGCCGGTGCGGAAATCATCATTGCTGCGAGGGCGGACAATGCGAAAACGCGTGCGCCAGTCTTGATATTCATATCTGCCATCCTTTTTGGTGATGTCTCGTGGTATGACTTCAGTGGTTCAACGTGACTCAGTCTCCTTATTTGACATCCTCTTTCCATCCTCCCAACCCCTACGCCCCACCCCCCGTTTGTGTGATCTCCGTTGCATAAATTTAAGTTATGAGTGCTGGCGCACATAAAAACGCACTGAATTTTGCAGGCGGCTTCACGAATTTTGCCCTGGCCCGCCCGTGCCGGTCGCAGAGCCTGCTCCCTCATCCTCCCGCCTCCTCCCCCATAAAAAAGCCGGGGGGTGGAGGATTCGGGAAAGTAATGGATACCCCATAGTGAACTTATCTTGAATGTTTCTGTCGGTGACAGGTTGTAACGAAGGGAGAAGGGCATGGCGAGCGTACAGCTGCGTAATGTAACGAAAGCCTGGGGTGACGTTGTGGTGTCGAAAGACATCAATCTGGACATCCACGAAGGTGAATTCGTGGTATTTGTCGGCCCATCAGGCTGCGGTAAATCAACTCTGCTGCGTATGATTGCCGGTCTTGAAACCATCACCAGCGGCGACCTGCTGATCGGTGATACCCGAATGAATGACATCCCGCCTGCCGAACGTGGCGTAGGCATGGTGTTCCAGTCTTATGCTCTCTATCCCCATCTTTCCGTCGCCGAGAACATGTCTTTTGGTCTGAAGCTGGCCGGCGCGAAGAAAGAGGTCATTAACCAGCGCGTGACGCAGGTGGCGGAAGTGTTACAGCTGGCGCACCTGCTGGAGCGTAAGCCGAAAGCGCTTTCAGGCGGTCAGCGTCAGCGTGTGGCGATCGGCCGTACGCTGGTTGCCGAGCCGCGCGTCTTCCTGCTCGATGAACCGCTTTCCAACCTGGATGCCGCCCTGCGCGTCCAGATGCGTATCGAAATCTCCCGTCTGCACAAGCGTCTTGGCCGCACGATGATTTACGTCACCCACGATCAGGTCGAAGCGATGACCCTCGCCGACAAAATCGTGGTGCTGGATGCCGGCCGCGTGGCGCAGGTGGGCAAACCGCTGGAGCTGTATCACTACCCGGCAGACCGCTTTGTTGCGGGCTTCATTGGCTCGCCAAAGATGAACTTCCTGCCCGTCAAAGTGACCGCGACAGCCATTGAACAGGTACAGGTGGAGCTGCCAAACCGCCAGCAGGTGTGGCTGCCGGTCGACAGCGCCAACGTACAGGTGGGGGCAAACATGTCCCTCGGTATTCGTCCTGAGCATTTACTGCCGAGCCACATCGCCGATGTGACGCTGGAAGGTGAGGTTCAGGTCGTCGAACAGCTTGGTCACGAAACACAGATTCATATCCAGATCCCCGCCATCCGTCAGAACCTGGTCTACCGCCAGAACGACGTGGTGTTGGTAGAAGAGGGTGCCACATTCGCTATCGGCTTGCCGCCAGAGCGCTGCCATCTGTTCCGTGAGGATGGCACTGCATGTCGTCGGTTGCACAAAGAGCCAGGCGTTTAAGCAATCCCAAAAGAAGACACGAAACCGACAGGTGAAGTGTTCAAAGAAAAGCAATGATCTCAGGAGATAGAATGATGATTACTCTGCGCAAACTTCCTCTGGCAGTTGCCGTAGCAGCGGGCGTAATGTCTGCTCAGGCAATGGCCGTGGATTTCCATGGTTATGCTCGTTCCGGTATCGGCTGGACGGGGAGTGGCGGCGAACAACAGTGCTTCCAGGCAACCGGTGCTCAAAGTAAATACCGTCTGGGTAACGAATGTGAAACCTATGCGGAACTGAAGCTGGGCCAGGAAGTGTGGAAAGAAGGCGACAAGAGCTTCTACTTCGACACCAACGTAGCGTACTCCGTGGCGCAACAGAACGACTGGGAAGCCACTGATCCGGCGTTCCGTGAAGCCAACGTGCAGGGTAAAAACCTGATTGAGTGGCTGCCAGGTTCCACCATCTGGGCCGGTAAGCGCTTCTATCAGCGTCATGACGTCCACATGATCGACTTCTACTACTGGGATATTTCAGGTCCTGGTGCGGGTATCGAAAACGTCGATCTGGGCTTCGGTAAACTGTCTCTGGCCGCGACCCGTTCTCAGGAAGCGGGCGGTTCATACATCTTCACCAGCAACGATATCTATCATAACTTCAAAGACACCGCTAACGACGTCTTCGATGTGCGTTTAGCGCAGATGGAAATCAACCCGGGCGGTACGCTGGAGCTGGGTGTTGACTATGGCCGAGCTAACAAAACTGACGGTTACAGCTTCGCTGACGGCGCATCTAAAGATGGCTGGATGTTCACCGCTGAACATACCCAGAGCATGCTGAAAGGCTACAACAAGTTTGTTGTCCAGTACGCTACCGATGCAATGACCACTCAGGGCAAAGGTATTCCTCAGGGTTCCTTCACCGGCAACAACTATGACAAAGACGCTGAAATTGGTGTTGTAGACAACAAGATCAACAACAACGGCTCTCTGGTTCGTATTCTCGACCACGGTGCGATCTCTCTGGGTGACAGCTGGGATCTGATGTACGTCGGTATGTATCAGGATATCGATCGTGACGACAACAACGGTACGACCTGGTACACCGTGGGTGTGCGCCCAATGTATAAATGGACGCCAATCATGAGCACCTTGCTTGAAGTGGGCTACGACAACGTTAAGTCGCAGAAAACTGACGATACCAACAACCAGTACAAAATTACCCTTGCACAGCAATGGCAGGCCGGTGACAGCATCTGGTCCCGTCCAGCGATCCGTGTCTTCGCAACTTACGCGAAGTGGGATGAGAAATGGGGTTATGACAACGGCATTGCAAAAAGCGATACCAAAGCCACAACCTACAGCCGCGGTGACAACGACGAGTGGTCCTTCGGCGCCCAGATGGAAATCTGGTGGTAATACCGTCTTAACCTGACGTAATGACCAAACTGAGGGGCGCAAGCCCCTCAATCCTTGGGACGGCGCGCTATTGCCTGGCTACCGCTGACCTGTGCATTTTGAGGTGATAACAATGAAAATGAACAAAACTCTCCTTGCCCTTTGTTTATCCGCAGGGCTGCTGGCGAGCGCGCCTGCTGTAACGCTCGCTAATGTGAATTTCGTTCCGCAAAACACAACATCCGCGCCGGCCATACCGGCCGCAGCGTTGCAACAGCTGGTCTGGACGCCTGTCGATCAATCTAAAGCCCAAACGACCCAGCTCTCGACGGGGGGACAACCGCTTAATGTTCCTGGCATCAGTGGCCCGGTGGTCGCATACAGCGTGCCCGCTAACATTGGCGAACTGACGTTAACGCTCTCCAGTGAAGTCAATAAACAGACCAGCGTCTTTGCACCGAACGTGCTGATTCTTGACCAGAACATGACGCCTTCTGCATTCTTCCCGAGCGAATACTTTACCTATCAGGAACCCGGTGTCATGAGCGCAGACCGCCTGGAAGGGGTAATGCGCCTGACGCCTGCGCTGGGTCAGCAGAAAATTTATGTTCTCGTCTTCACCACGGAAAAAGATTTGCAGCAAACCACTACGCTGCTTGATCCCGCTAAGGCCTATGCCAAAGGCGTAGGTAACGCCGTGCCGGATATTCCGGACCCGATTGCCCGCCATACCACTGACGGCCTTGTGAAGCTGAAAGTGTCGACCAGCAGTGCGTCCAGCGTCCTGGTTGGCCCGCTGTTTGGCTCCTCCGGTACCGGCCCTGTCACTGTAGGTAATACCGCTGCACCTGCCTATACCGCACCTGCTGCCACCGCAGCCGCACCGGTAGCGACCGCAGCGCCAGCCCCGGCGAAGAAAGCTGAGCCGGTACTGAACGACACCGAAGAATACTTCAACAATGCCATCAAGCAGGCGGTGAAGCGCGGCGATGTCGATAAAGCGCTGAAACTGCTTGATGAAGCCGAACGTTTAGGTTCAACCACTGCCCGTTCCACCTTTATCAGCAGTGTAAAAGGCAAGGGGTAACCGTTTCCCCGCAGTGCTGATTTGTTAGTCGTTTGGTGCGCCTGAGTGGGCGCACTTTTTTTCGTCTCCGCCGGGCTGTTGCACTCTTGTTGCGATCGTGATCGTTAAATAACGTTTGGCCCCCCTCAATCCGTGTTTCTGCGATACAATGCCTGTACGTTATGTATCGGAGAGTCTGGCATGTCACACCCTGCGCTAACGCAACTGCGTGCGCTGCGCTATTTCGACCAAATACCTGCGCTTGATCCCCAGCAACTGGACTGGTTACTGCTGGAAGATTCCATGACGAAACGTTTTGAGCAGCAGGGAAAAACGGTCACGGTGACCCTGATTCAGGAAGGGTTTGTCTCTGGCGATGAGATCGCCAACGAGCTGCCGCTGCTGCCGCACGAGCCACGTTACTGGCTGCGTGAAATTTTACTTTGTGCCGATGGCGAGCCGTGGCTTGCCGGGCGGACGGTGGTGCCCGAGTCCACCCTTTCCGGGCCAGAACTGGCGCTGCAACGTCTGGGGAAAACGCCGCTGGGGCGTTACCTTTTCACCTCGTCTGAGCTTACCCGGGATTTTATTGAGATTGGTCGTGATGCAGAACTGTGGGGGCGTCGTTCCCGCCTTCGCCTGAGCGGTAAGCCGTTAATTCTGACGGAGCTTTTTTTACCGGCATCGCCGTTGTACTAAGAGGAAGAAAAAAATGGAGTGGAGCCTGACGCAGAATAAGCTGTTGGCGTATCACCGCTTAATGCGTACCGATAAACCGATTGGCGCGTTGCTGCTGCTGTGGCCGACCCTATGGGCGCTGTGGGTTGCCACGCCGGGCGTGCCGCCGCTGTGGATCCTTGGCGTGTTCGTGGCTGGCGTCTGGCTGATGCGCGCGGCGGGCTGCGTGGTCAATGATTATGCCGATCGTAAATTCGACGGCCATGTAAAGCGTACTGCCGGTCGTCCGTTACCCAGCGGGCAGGTCACCGGGAAAGAAGCCCGCGTGCTGTTCATCATTCTGGTGCTGCTCTCTTTCCTGCTGGTGTTAACCCTCAACACTATGACCATTTTGCTTTCCGTCGCGGCCCTGGCTCTGGCCTGGGTTTATCCGTTTATGAAGCGCTATACCCACCTGCCTCAGGTGGTGCTCGGGGCGGCGTTTGGCTGGTCGATTCCGATGGCGTTTGCGGCAGTTAGTGAGTCCTTACCGCTCAGCTGCTGGCTGATGTTCCTGGCGAACATACTTTGGGCCGTGGCTTACGACACGCAATACGCGATGGTTGACCGCGATGACGACCTGAAAATTGGCATCAAATCCACCGCCATCCTCTTTGGCCGTCAGGACAAGCTGATTATTGGTATCCTGCAGGTCGCGGTACTGGCGCTGATGGTGGCGATCGGTCGCCTGAACGGGCTGAACTGGGAGTTTTACTGGTCCGTGCTGGTGGCGGGGCTGCTGTTTGCCTACCAGCAAAAGCTGATTGCGAAGCGCGAACGCGACGCCTGCTTCAAGGCGTTTATGAACAATAACTACGTCGGTCTGGTGCTGTTTTTAGGGCTGGCGATGAGCTACTTCATATAAAAAAAGCCGGGTGGCGGCTTCGCCTTACCCGGCCTACGATTTAGCAGGATATGTAGGCCCGGTAAGCGTCAGCGCCACCGGGCGTTTTTTTACCGGCGACGCAACAGCCGGAGCGCGTTCGCCGTCACCAGCACCGTCGCGCCGGTATCCGCCAGCACCGCCAGCCACAGCCCGGTCATGCCCAGCAGCGTGGTCACCAGGAAAATCCCCTTCAGCCCCAGCGCGATGCCGATGTTCTGACGGATATTGGCCCGCGTCGCGCGCGCAAGATCGATCATCTGCGCCAGTCCGGTCAGGCGGTTGTGGGTCAGCGCCGCGTCAGCCGTTTCCAGTGCGACGTCGGTACCGCTGCCCATCGCAATACCGATGGTGGAGGCTTTCATCGCCGGGGCATCGTTAATCCCGTCACCGACCATCGCCAGCGGCGCCTGAGCATTCAGCTCCGTTACCGCGCTGACCTTATCCGCCGGCAGCAATCCGGCTTTAAACGCCAGCCCCAGCTCACCGGCAATGGCGGCGGCCGCGCGCGGGTTATCGCCGGTGAGTATCACGCCCTGCAGGCCCAGCTGATGCAGCGCCGCCACGGCCTCTTTTGCGTCATCGCGCAGGGTGTCGCGCAGCGCCAGCCTCCCTTTTGCGGTGCCGTCCTGCATGACGGTCACGACAGTTTGTCCGGTCTGTTCTAGCGCCTCCACCTCTGGCGTAGAAGACTTGCCCGCCGCGACAATCAGTACCTTTTTACCGTCAACGATGGCCTCAATCCCTGTCCCGACCAGCGCCCGCTGGGCGGTTGCCGGAGGGATGTTCAGTCCGCGCGACTGCGCTTCTCGCACAATCGCCTGCGCCAGCGGGTGAGTGGACCCCTGCTCAACGGCGGCGGCCAGGGTCAGCAGTTCATCTTCACTGATGTCCTGCGGATACACGCCGGTCACCTGCGGCTTGCCGACGGTCAGCGTACCGGTTTTATCAAAAGCGATATGCTGGACCTGGCTTAGCTGCTCCAGCGCCGCGCCGCCCTTAATCAGCGCTCCGCGACGTGCCGCAGCCGCCAGCCCGGACGTAATGGCCGCCGGGGTGGAAATCACCAGCGCGCACGGACAGCCGATCAGCAATAGCGTCAGCCCTTTATAAATCCACCCCTCCCACGGCGCGCCAAAGAACAGCGGCGGAACGACGGTAACCAGCAGGGCAACCAGCATAATGGCGGGCGTGTAGATGCGGCTGAAGCGGTCGATAAAGCGTTCGACCGGCGCGCGGCGCTCTTCGGCCTCTTCAATCAGCTTCAGGATGCGGTCGATGGCGCTGTCACCCGGCTCGGAAAGCACAGTGAGCTGCACCAGACGGTCGACGCTGGTGGCGCCTGCAGGCACTTTTTCACCCGCCTCACGTTCAACCGGAATGGATTCTCCGGTCAGGGCGCTTTCATCAAAGCTCGCGGTGGTGGTAAGCAGCGCACCGTCTGCAGGCAAGCGTCCGCCTGCCGCGACTTCAATCACGTCGCCCGGACGAAGGGTCGTGATGGCGACCGTTTCTCGCGTGCCGTTTACCACGCGCGTGGCGGTTTCCGGCTTCAGCGCCATCAGCGCGCTGACCCCTTTACGCGCCCGGCTGGCTGCCCAGCCCTCAAGGCGTTCACCGATTAAGAACAGCAGCAGCACCATCGCCGCTTCTGCCGTCGCGCCAATAAACAGCGCGCCGATGGCCGCCACGCTCATCAGCGTTTCGATGGCAAACCAGCTGCCGCTTTTCATCAGGCGCAGCGCCTGACGGGCAATCGGGAACAGACCGACCAGCGTGGTGGCGATAAACGCCAGGTTGCCGAACGGATGGTTAATCTGTTCCAGCCCCCAGCTCAGGGCCATCATGATGATGAGGGTGATGAGCGGCAGGTTTTCCCGCAGGGATGACGTTTTTTCCGCGGGCGCGGCTTCGCTACGCAGTCTGTAACCCGCCTTGCTTACCGCGGCTTCAACCTGTTTGCTGACGTCGTTTTCGGCGCTAACCAGCAGCTTTTCGGTGGCGAACAGCACCTGAACGTGGCTGACGCCCGGCACCTGTTTCACCGCATTTTCTACTTTACGGGCGCAGGCGGCGCAGTCCATGCCGTTAACGACCCAGCTGTAGCGGTTGCCGCTTTCGGGCAGCATTTCCGTTTGCGTTTCGCACGCGCCTTCGCAGCAGCAGCCATCTTGAGGCGGAACCGGACTGAGCTTAAGCGCCGAGAATTGAGGAACTTTTTTGGGTGTTTCTGGAGTCGACATGGCAGTCTCCGGCAATGATAATTTTCTCATTAACCGCAGCATACACTCTGGAGTCGACTCCAGAGTCAAGCGTTATTTAGATATACAGCGAACGCACAATCAGGAAGTGCCCGGCAAAGTAACAGGCGGCGGCAATCGCGTTATCCGCCCGGAAACGGCGGCGATAGTGGCTGCCCAGCCACACGATATTCCCAATCAGCAGCAGCGCGGCGCCGAAGAATGCGGACATTGCCGGAGCGGTCGGACGGAAGAACCACAGTTCACCTGCCAGCCATACCATCACCAGGGTCATGGCGATAAACGTGCAGACCGGCAAACGCATCTCTTCCAGACGCGACCAGATCACCGCGATCAGCAGGGCGCCAATCACCAGCAGGACCAGCGGCAGCGGCCAGAAGAAAGAGAGCGTCATCTGGCTGGCGAAGTAGATGGTATACAGCAGGTGCGACAGGAAAAATGCCCCTACGGCATACAGCAGGCGCTGGCGCGGCAGCAGGGTCAGGGCGTCGCCAATCAGAGAGGCGCACAGCCCGGCGAGCACCAGATAGCTGACGGCGTTGAACATCGGCGCTTGCCAGGCCAGCAGCAACAGGAGCAACAGCGTGACGGGTTTAAACAGCCAGCGCTGCCAGGTGGGACCACGATACGACGCATCGACATAAAGCCATGCGGAAAAACAGACAGCGATAAATGACCAAAGCATATTAACTCCCTGTATCTGTTAAGTCTGAATAATCAGTTTCTGATCCAGTGTAGTGACGCGGGCGGGCGTTTGGCAATGCCGGGGAAGGCAGGGTATCCTGAATTCCGCATAATCTGATGGGATTGTAGAATGAGCAAGATGCCGCTGTTTTTCATTATCGTGGTGGCGATTATCGTCATTGCCGCCTCGTTCCGCTTCGTGCAGCAGCGCCGCGAGAAGGCGGATAACGATGCCGCACCGCTGATGCAAAAGCGCGTGGTGGTGACGAACAAACGAGAAAAACCGCTCAATGATCGCCGCTCGCGCCAGCAGCAGGTGACGCCTGCGGGCACAACAATGCGCTATGAAGCGAGCTTTAAGCCGGAAACGGGCGGCCTCGAGATGACCTTCCGCCTGGAGGCGCAACAGTACCACCAGCTGACGGTAGGAGAGAAAGGAACGCTGAGCTACAAAGGGTCGCGATTCGAAGGGTTTGCACCGGAGCGGTAACGCCGGGCGGCACTGCGTTTGCCCGGCCTACAGGGTTTCGTAGGCCCGGTAAGCGAAGCGCCACCGGGCGATAGCGCGCACCTTACTTCTTCACCTGCGCCTTAAACTTCTTCATCCACACCAGTAGCTCAAACACGCCGAAAATAAACACGCGCAGCTGCTGCCAGCCCGTCATCTGCGGGCCGTCTTTCGGCAGACCGTTTTTCAGCATCACCATCTGCAGGGCGTGCATGAACGAGGTGAAAATCAGCGCGACGTTAACGAAAATATTCATCGGACGCGGGAACGGGTGCACCAGATTGAGCAGCAAAAACGCCCAGACGCCCAGCATCAGCAAGCGTCCCAGATTAATCAGTACCGGCATCGGATCCTCCTTGTGCCTGACGGTGATACAGACGATAAGCAACCTGACCTGCGACTTTTTCACGGTGCAGATCCCAGTGGGCGGGAACCGGCGGTAAACCGTTTTCCACTTCGCTTTCCACGTAAATCAATGCGTCATCCGCCAGCCAGCCGTTTTGCTCCAGCAGGGATAACGTCTCTTCCAGCAACCCCTTGCGGAACGGCGGGTCGACAAACACCACGGTGTGCGGCGTGCCCTTTTGTGCGAGGAAGCTCAGCGTGTTGGTGTTCACCACTTTCGCGTTGCTCGCCTTCAGCGTCGCCAGATTTTGCTGCAACGTCTGCGCCACGCCGCGCTCCATCTCCAGCAGCGTGGCGCTGGCAGCATAGCGCGACAGCGCTTCCAGCCCGAGCGCACCGCTTCCGGCGAAGCAGTCCAGGCAGCGGGCGTCTACCATTGACGGGGCCAGCCAGTTAAACAGCGTCTCGCGCACGCGATCGGTAGTGGGGCGTAAACCGGGGCTGTCCGGCACCGGTAATTTCCGGCCTCGCCATTGACCGCCGATAATACGAATTTGACCGGCCGGGGCGCGGTTGGGTTTCTTCATCTCAGGAAAGCTCTGTTAACAATTGGCCTGCGATTGCGGGCGGTGATGTCAATTAAGTAAAGTGTTAGACTATTTCATCATTTTTTTAGCTTCCATGTATATAGCGCCGCGAGGAGTGTAGTCGCAGATGGCAAAACAAAAAAAACGTGGCTTCTTTTCCTGGCTGGGCTTCGGTGAAAAAGAGCAAGAAACAGAACAGAAAACCGAAGAGCAACATGCCGTTGAAGAGCCGTCGCAGCCTGAAACGCCTGTAGAAACCGCCGCGGTTGTCGACGCGGAAGAGACGGCGCACAGCAAAGAAGAGGTTGAAACCTTTGCTGAAGAGGTGGTTGAGGTCACTGAACAGGTTCAGGAAAGCGAGAAGCCAGAGCCGGTTGTCGTAGAAGCCGCTATCGAAGCACCACAGGCTGCTATCGAACACGAAGAGCTTCCGCTGCCGGAAGAGGTCAAAGACGAAGCGGTGTCTGCCGAAGAGTGGCAGGCCGAAGCGGAAACCGTTGAAATTGTTGAGGCGGTGGAAGAAGAGGCGGCGCTTGAGCCAGAGCTGACCGACGAAGAGCTGGAAGCTCAGGCGCTGGCGGCCGAGGCCGCTGAAGAAGCGGTCATCGTGGTGCCGGTGGAAGAAGAACCGAAGAAGAGACCGTTCAGGAGCAGGAAAAACCGACCAAAGAAGGTTTCTTCGCGCGCCTGAAGCGCAGCCTGCTTAAAACCAAAGAAAACTTAGGTTCCGGATTTATCAGTCTGTTCCGCGGCAAGAAGATCGACGACGATCTGTTTGAAGAGCTGGAAGAGCAACTGCTGATTGCGGACGTGGGGGTCGAAACCACCCGTAAGATCATCACTAATCTGACCGAAGGGGCGAGCCGCAAACAGCTGCGTGACGCCGAAGCGCTGTACGGCCTGCTGAAAGACGAGATGGGTGAAATTCTCGCAAAAGTTGACGAACCGCTTAATATTGAAGGCAAAACGCCATTTGTTATTCTGATGGTCGGCGTGAACGGCGTGGGTAAAACCACCACCATCGGCAAGCTGGCACGTCAGTTCGAGCAGCAGGGTAAATCGGTGATGCTGGCGGCGGGCGACACCTTCCGTGCGGCGGCGGTTGAGCAGCTGCAGGTCTGGGGCCAGCGCAACAACATCCCGGTCATTGCTCAGCATACCGGCGCGGATTCCGCATCCGTGATCTTCGACGCCATCCAGGCAGCGAAGGCGCGCAACGTGGACGTGCTGATTGCCGATACCGCAGGGCGTTTGCAGAATAAATCGCACCTGATGGAAGAGCTGAAGAAAATCGTTCGCGTCATGAAGAAGCTGGACGAAGACGCACCGCATGAAATTATGCTGACCATTGATGCCAGCACCGGACAGAACGCCATCAGCCAGGCAAAACTGTTCCATGAAGCGGTAGGACTGACGGGGATCACGCTGACCAAACTGGACGGCACCGCGAAAGGCGGGGTGATCTTCTCCGTGGCCGACCAGTTCGGCATTCCTATCCGTTACATCGGTGTGGGCGAGCGTATTGAGGATTTACGTCCGTTTAAGGCGGACGACTTTATTGAGGCATTATTTGCCCGAGAGGACTAACAATGATTCGCTTTGAACACGTCAGCAAGGCCTATCTCGGTGGGAGACAAGCGCTGCAGGGGGTCACATTCCACCTGCAGCCGGGCGAGATGGCATTCCTGACCGGCCATTCCGGCGCGGGGAAAAGTACCCTGCTCAAGCTTATCTGTGGGATCGAGCGGCCAAGCGCCGGGAAAATCTTTTTCGGCGGCCATGAGATCAGCCGCCTGAAAAACCGCGAAGTGCCGTTCCTGCGTCGTCAGATCGGCATGATTTTCCAGGATCACCACCTGCTGATGGATCGCACCGTTTTCGATAACGTGGCCATTCCGCTGATTATTGCCGGCGCCAGCTATGATGATATCCGCCGTCGCGTTTCCGCGGCGCTGGATAAGGTCGGGCTGCTGGACAAAGCGAAGAACTTCCCAATCCAGCTCTCCGGCGGTGAACAGCAGCGCGTGGGTATCGCCCGTGCGGTGGTGAACAAGCCTGCGGTGCTGCTGGCGGATGAACCGACCGGTAACCTGGACGATGCCCTGTCAGAAGGGATTTTGCGTCTGTTTGAGGAGTTTAACCGCGTGGGGGTTACCGTATTGATGGCGACGCACGACATCGGGCTGATTTCCCGTCGTTCGTACCGCATGCTGACCCTGAGCGACGGTCATTTGCACGGAGGCCACGGTGAATAAGCGTGATGCAATAAACCAGATTCGGCAGTTCGGGAACCGGTTTGACCGTTTCCGTAAGCCGCAGGGCGGGGGTGACGGCAATCGTAATGCGCCGAAGCGCCAGAAGGCCACGCCAAAGCCAGCCTCCCGTAAAACCAACGTGTTTAACGAGCAGGTGCGCTACGCGTTCCACGGCGCGCTGCAGGACCTGAAAAGCAAACCGCTGGCGACGTTCCTGACGGTGATGGTGATCGCCATCTCCCTCACGCTGCCAAGCGTCTGCTATATGGTCTATAAAAACGTCAACCAGGCGGCGTCGCAGTATTATCCGTCTCCGCAGATCACGGTCTATCTGGATAAAGCGCTCGACGATAACGCGGCGGCGCAGGTGGTTGGGCAAATTCAGGCCGAGCAGGGCGTGGAGAAGGTCAATTATCTCTCACGTGAAGACGCGCTGGGTGAGTTCAGGAACTGGTCTGGCTTTGGCGGCGCGCTGGATATGCTCGAAGAGAACCCGCTGCCCGCCGTGGCGGTGGTGATCCCGAAGCTGGATTTCCAGGGGACCGATTCGCTTAACACCCTGCGCGATCGCATCACGCGCATTAAGGGGATTGATGAAGTGCGCATGGATGACAGCTGGTTTGCGCGTCTCTCTGCTCTGACCGGGCTCGTAGGCCGCGTCGCGGCGATGATTGGCGTGCTGATGGTGGCGGCGGTCTTCCTCGTCATCGGCAACAGCGTTCGCCTGAGCATCTTCGCCCGTCGCGACACCATCAACGTGCAGAAACTGATTGGTGCGACGGATGGCTTCATCCTCCGACCGTTCCTTTATGGTGGCGCACTGCTCGGTTTTTCCGGCGCATTTCTTTCACTGATATTGTCAGAAATTTTGGTGATGCGGCTTTCCTCTGCCGTGACTGAAGTGGCGCAGGTTTTCGGAACCAAGTTTGATATCAGTGGTTTAGGGTTCGATGAGTGCCTGTTGTTGCTGCTGGTGTGTTCGATGATTGGGTGGGTGGCCGCGTGGCTGGCAACCGTTCAACATTTACGTCACTTTACTCCCGACTAATAAAAGCGTGATATAATCTTTCCCTGCACCGAGATGTTCGCTCTGCAGGGAAAGCGTCCCTGTTGTCTCTTCCCCTGTTATCATCTCCATGTCACATTTTGTGCGTAATTTATTCACCGTTGCACCTGGAACTTGTGGATAAAATCACTGTCTGATAAAAGAGTGAATGCTAATCTCGTTGCTCAAACGCTTTGGCATGGTTGTTGCCTGACGGGGACAACCTGGACCAGAAGAAACACTGAGAGGAATGAATGACCAAAGAAATGCAAACTTTAGCTTTAGCCCCTGTTGGTAACCTGGAATCTTACATCCGGGCTGCGAACACCTGGCCGATGTTAACGGCCGAGGAAGAAAAGGAGCTTGCTGAAAAGCTGCATTACCAGGGCGATCTGGAAGCAGCGAAAAAGCTGATCCTGTCTCACCTGCGCTTTGTTGTTCACATTGCTCGTAATTATGCGGGCTATGGCCTGCCGCAGGCGGACTTGATTCAGGAAGGTAACATCGGCCTGATGAAGGCTGTGCGTCGCTTTAACCCGGAAGTGGGTGTGCGACTTGTCTCCTTCGCCGTACACTGGATCAAAGCAGAAATTCATGAATACGTGCTGCGCAACTGGCGTATCGTGAAAGTCGCCACGACAAAAGCGCAACGCAAACTGTTCTTCAACCTGCGTAAAACCAAGCAGCGTCTGGGCTGGTTCAATCAGGATGAAGTGGAAATGGTGGCGCGCGAGCTGGGCGTATCCAGCAAAGACGTGCGTGAGATGGAATCCCGTATGGCCGCGCAGGACATGACCTTTGATATGTCCTCCGACGACGACGCATCCGACAGCCAGCCAATGGCACCGGTTCTGTATCTGCAGGATAAAACCTCTAACTTTGCTGACGGCATCGAAGAGGATAACTGGGAAGATCAGGCCGCGAACAAGCTGAGCTATGCGATGGAAGGCCTCGACGAACGTAGCCAGGATATTATCCGCGCCCGCTGGCTGGACGAAGACAACAAGTCCACGCTGCAGGAGCTGGCCGACCGCTACGGCGTCTCTGCGGAACGTGTCCGTCAGCTTGAAAAGAACGCCATGAAAAAACTTCGCGCCGCTATCGAAGCGTAATTTCCGCGAAGTACACCGAGAACCCCTGGATGAGAGTCTGGGGGTTTTGTTTTTTTAGCGCCCGCTCTGGCGAATTCCCTCCCCCTGGCAAACACTTACTGATGCGCTAAGCAGGCGACTTTCTCAGGGGGACAGGGTGAAAAACAACGAACTGAACGACCGGCGTTTACAGGCGACGCCGCGTGGCATCGGCGTGATGTGTAACTTCTATGCCGATAAAGCAGAAAACGCCACGGTGTGGGATGTCGAGGGCAATGAGTACATCGACTTCGCCGCCGGTATCGCGGTGCTGAATACCGGCCATCGCCATCCCAAAGTCATTTCCGCCATCGAAAAACAACTCCACGCCTTTACCCACACGGCGTACCAGATCGTGCCGTACGAAGGCTACGTGGCGCTTGCCGAGCGCATCAACGCACGGGTGCCGATTGACGGCCCTGCCAAAACGGCGTTCTTCTCGACGGGCGCAGAAGCGGTGGAAAACGCCGTAAAAATTGCCCGCGCCTTTACCAGACGTCCTGGCCTTATCACCTTCGGCGGCGCGTTCCACGGCCGCACCTTTATGACCATGGCGCTGACCGGCAAGGTTGCGCCGTACAAGCTCGGCTTTGGGCCCTTCCCCGGCTCGGTGTATCACGCGCAGTATCCGAATGAACTGCACGGCGTCAGCACCGCTGAGGCGTTAAAAAGCCTGGAACGTATCTTTAAAGCGGATATTGCTCCTGACCAGGTCGCAGCGATAATTCTCGAACCGGTTCAGGGGGAGGGCGGCTTCAACATCGCTCCTGCTGATTTTATGCAGGCGCTGCGCGCCCTGTGCGATACCCACGGCATTTTGCTGATTGCCGACGAGGTCCAAAGCGGCTTCGCCCGCACCGGCAAGCTGTTCTCGATGGAACACCACTGCGTGAAACCGGATCTGATCACCATGGCGAAAAGCCTGGCGGGCGGGATGCCGCTCTCGGCGGTGTCGGGACGTGCTGAGGTGATGGATGCGCCCGCGCCGGGCGGGCTGGGTGGCACCTACGCAGGTAACCCGCTGGCGATTGCGGCGGCGCATGCCGTACTGGACGTGATTGATGAGGAAGATCTCTGTACGCGATCGGCGCATCTTGGCCATCACCTGGTGGAAGTGCTGAACAAAGCGAAGGAACACTGCCCGTATATCGCGGATATTCGCGCCCAGGGCTCGATGGTAGCGGTTGAGTTTAACGACCCGCAAACGGGCCATCCTTCGCCGGAATTTACCCGCCAGGTGCAGGAGCGGGCGTTGCAGGAAGGGCTGCTTCTTCTGAGCTGCGGCGTCTACGGCAACGTCATTCGTTTCCTGTATCCGCTGACGATTCCCGAAGTGCAGTTCCGTAAAGCGCTGGACATTATCTCCGCCTCGCTGACACGTTAAAGCCATATGCCCGGCGAAAATCCCTGCCGGGCCTATCATATATTCATTTCAAATTAGCTATTCCAAAATCATAAAAATCGGGTATGTTTTAGCAGAGTATGCTGAAAAAGCGCGAACAGCACACCTATAACTGACATAAAGCGCTGCACAACAACATCACAACAATCGTAATAACCATAATAATGGGGAATCTCAGGATGAACATGAAGGGTAAAGCGTTACTGGCAGGATGTATCGCGTTGGCATTCAGCACCATGGCGCAGGCAGACATTAAAGTGGCTGTGGTTGGCGCCATGTCCGGACCGGTAGCGCAGTACGGCGACCAGGAGTTTACTGGCGCAGAACAGGCGGTTGCAGACATTAATGCCAAAGGTGGTATTAAGGGCGAAAAACTGCAGATCGTAAAATATGATGATGCCTGCGACCCGAAACAAGCGGTCGCGGTCGCGAACAAAGTGGTGAACGACGGGATCAAATACGTTATCGGTCACCTGTGCTCTTCTTCTACTCAGCCCGCGTCTGACATCTACGAAGACGAAGGTATCCTGATGATCACCCCGGCTGCGACCGCACCGGAGCTGACCGCGCGCGGCTACAAGCTGACCCTGCGTACCACCGGTCTGGACTCTGACCAGGGCCCAACCGCGGCGAAATACATCGTTGAAAAAGTGAAGCCGAAGCGCATTGCCATCGTTCATGACAAGCAGCAGTACGGTGAAGGTCTGGCGCGTTCAGTGCAGGACAACCTCAAGAAAGCCAATGCCGACGTGGTGTTCTTCGACGGGATCACCGCCGGTGAGAAAGACTTCTCCACCCTGGTGGCGCGTCTGAAGAAAGAGAATATCGACTTCGTATACTACGGCGGCTACCACCCGGAAATGGGTCAGATCCTGCGCCAGGCGCGCGCAGCGGGTCTGAAAACCCAGTTCATGGGTCCGGAAGGGGTGGCGAACGTTTCTCTGTCTAACATCGCAGGTGAATCCGCTGAAGGCCTGCTGGTGACCAAACCGAAGAACTACGACCAGGTTCCTGCGAACAAACCTATCGTAGATGCCATCAAGGCGAAGAAACAGGATCCAAGCGGCGCGTTCGTCTGGACCACCTATGCGGCGCTGCAGTCTCTGCAGGCGGGCCTGAACCAGTCAGCCGATCCGGCTGAGATTGCCACCTGGCTGAAAGCGAACACGGTTGAGACCGTCATGGGGCCTCTTTCCTGGGACGCGAAGGGCGACCTGAAGGGCTTCGAGTTCGGCGTGTTTGACTGGCATGCCAATGGCACGGCGACAGACGCCAAATAATTTTCCCGTCGCCTTTCGCGCCGCAGGTGCGTTGGCTGCGTTATTCAACCCCGGTCACTTACTTATGTAAGCTCCCGGGGATTTCATAACTTGCCGCCTTCCTGCAACACGAAATGCTTGGGAAAATGCGGTAGAAATTGTAGGCCGGGTAAGGCGCAGCCGCCACCCGGCTTTCTTTTAGCGCTTCTCCCACCCGCTCTCCTGCGCCGTAAAGCCTAACGCCTGCATAAACGCCGCCATCACGTCGCGGTCTTCCACGCCCACGTCGGCCATCCACCAGGAGGTCACGCTCGGGTTTTCGCGGATCACTTCTTCAATTAAATACTGTCCCACGCCGCGACGACGGGTGACGTCACGCACGCGCAGCGAGTCCAGCGCCCCTTCTGTACCGCTCAGGGTGACGCGAACCGCTGCCAGCAGGCGCTCGTTAAAACGCGCGGCATAAATGCGGTGGGTTTCATCCACGCGTAGCGACGAAGGGGAATATTCCGGCCAGATCTTGCCCAGGTCGATATGATCCTGGTCGCTAAAGGTCACCAGACGCACGATAGTCAGTTTCATTAGCTACTTGTCCAAATCAAATTGAGTAGAGGCAGTGTACTCAATTTATTCACTCAGGGGCTTCCTCTTTTTATTCTCATTCGCCAGGTGATTAGTTTTTTGGCAACGCGTTGGGCAGTTTGAAAACACATGGATCGAAAAATACGCAGAATTTTAACCTGATGGGTAGTGATTTATTCGGCGCTTTGTACCGTTATTTTATGCTGCAAACTGCACTTTTAGTTGTTTATCTCTGCCTGATTTCAGAATATTATCTTTGCTTAATCGCCTGAAAAATAGAGATTTTAGTCTGGTTTTTGACAAAAACCTGCGCTAAACCATTAAAGGCACTGGTAAAAATAGCGTTGTTCATTAAAAGTACAGAATGCTTTTTAACCATAATAAAACAAAATATAAACACGACATCACGAATGGGGATTCAGAGATGAAAAGGAACGCGAAGACGTTAATCGCGGGGATGGTCGCACTGTCGATCTCGCATGCCGCCATGGCGGAGGACATTAAAGTTGCGGTAGTGGGTGCGATGTCCGGCCCTGTTGCCCAGTGGGGTGACATGGAGTTCAACGGTGCGCGCCAGGCCATCAAAGACATCAACGCTAAGGGCGGCATCAAAGGCGACAAGCTGGTGGGCGTAGAATATGACGACGCCTGCGATCCGAAACAGGCCGTCGCGGTCGCTAACAAAATCGTCAACGATGGCATCCAGTATGTGATCGGCCACCTGTGCTCGTCGTCCACCCAGCCCGCGTCTGATATCTACGAAGACGAAGGCATTCTGATGATCACCCCCGGTGCGACCAACCCGGAACTGACCCAGCGCGGCTATCAGCACATCATGCGTACCGCCGGGCTGGACTCCTCTCAGGGGCCAACCGCCGCCAAATACATCCTTGAAACCGTCAAGCCGCAGCGTATCGCCATTATTCATGACAAGCAGCAGTACGGTGAAGGCCTGGCGCGCTCCGTTCAGGACGGCCTGAAAAAAGGCGGCGCAAACATCGTCTTCTTCGACGGGATTACCGCCGGTGAAAAAGACTTCTCCGCGCTGATCGCTCGTCTGCAAAAAGAGAATATCGACTTTGTTTACTACGGCGGCTACTACCCGGAGATGGGGCAGATGCTGCGTCAGGCGCGCGCCACCGGTCTGAAGACCCAGTTTATGGGGCCAGAGGGTGTGGGCAATGCTTCCCTGTCCAACATCGCCGGGGATTCTGCCGAAGGCATGCTGGTGACGATGCCAAAACGCTATGACCAGGATCCGGCCAACAAGGCTATCGTGGATGCGCTCAAGGCGCAGAAGAAAGATCCGAGTGGTCCGTACGTCTGGATCACCTACGCCGCCGTGCAGTCTCTGGCCACCGCGCTGGATCGTACCGGCAGCAAAGAACCGCTGGATCTGGTGAAAGATTTAAAAGCACACGGGGCGAACACCGTGATTGGGCCGCTGAACTGGGATGAGAAAGGCGATCTGAAGGGATTTGAGTTTGGTGTCTTTAAGTGGCACGCCGACGGGTCATCCTCGGCCGCCAAATAATTATCCCACCGCCCGGACTGACGGGCGGGTATAAAAAGGTTTGCATATGTCCGAGCAGTTTCTCTATTTCCTGCAGCAGATGTTTAACGGCGTCACGCTGGGAAGCACCTACGCGCTGATCGCCATCGGCTATACGATGGTTTACGGCATTATCGGCATGATTAACTTCGCCCACGGCGAGGTTTACATGATCGGTAGCTATGTCTCCTTTATGATTATCGCCGCCCTGATGATGATGGGCATCGACAGTAGCTGGCTGCTGGTCGCCGCCGGGTTTGTCGGCGCGATTGTGATTGCCAGCGCCTACGGCTGGAGCATCGAGCGCGTGGCCTACCGGCCGGTGCGCAGCTCCAAACGCCTGATTGCGCTGATTTCCGCCATCGGGATGTCGATCTTCCTGCAAAACTACGTCAGCCTGACCGAAGGCTCGCGCGACGTGGCGCTGCCAAGCCTGTTTAACGGCCAGTGGATTGTGGGGGCCAGTGAAAACTTCGCGGCCTCTATCACCACCATGCAGCTGGTTATCTGGGTCGTGACCTTTATTGCGATGCTTGCCCTGACGCTGTTCATCCGCTACTCGCGGATGGGACGCGCCTGCCGCGCCTGCGCAGAAGACCTGAAGATGGCGAGCCTGCTCGGGATCAACACCGACCGCGTGATTGCCCTGACCTTCGTGATTGGCGCCGCGATGGCGGCCGTCGCAGGTGTCCTGCTCGGCCAGTTCTACGGCGTAATCAACCCGTACATCGGCTTTATGGCCGGGATGAAAGCCTTTACCGCGGCGGTGCTGGGCGGTATCGGCAGTATTCCGGGCGCGATGATTGGCGGCCTGATCCTGGGCGTGGCGGAAGCGCTCTCCTCGGCGTATCTGAGCACGGAATATAAAGATGTGGTGTCGTTTGCCCTGCTGATTCTGGTTCTGCTGGTCATGCCTACCGGCATTCTGGGCCGTCCGGAGGTAGAGAAAGTATGAAACCGATGCATTTTGCAATGGCGCTGCTCTCTGCCGCCATGTTCTTCGTGCTGGCAGGCGTCTTTATGGGCGTCCAGTTAGGTCTGGATGGGACGAAGCTGGTGGTGGATGCCGCCCCCGACATCCGCTGGCAGTGGGTATTTATCGGCACTGCCGTGGTGTTCCTGTTCCAGCTGCTGCGTCCGCTGTTCCAGAAGTCGCTGAAAAACGTCTCCGGGCCGAAATTCGTTCTGCCGGCCATCGACGGGTCTACCGTTAAGCAGAAGCTGTTCCTCGTGGCGCTGCTGGTGGCTGCCGTGGCGTGGCCGTTTGTGGTCTCTCGTGGCACCGTGGATATCGCTACCCTCACCATGATCTACGTGATCCTCGGTCTTGGTCTGAACGTGGTGGTGGGGCTCTCTGGCCTGCTGGTGCTGGGCTACGGCGGCTTCTACGCCATCGGCGCCTACACCTTCGCGCTGCTGAATCACTATTACGGGCTCGGCTTCTGGACCTGCCTGCCGCTGGCGGGGCTGGTCTCAGCCGCGGCCGGCTTCCTGCTCGGCTTCCCGGTACTGCGCCTGCGCGGTGACTACCTGGCGATTGTGACCTTAGGCTTTGGCGAAATCGTCCGTATCCTGCTGCTGAACAACACCGAAGTGACCGGCGGACCGAACGGCATCAGCCAGATCCCGAAACCAACCTTCTTTGGCCTGGAGTTCAGCCGTACCGCCCGCGAAGGCGGCTGGGACACCTTCAGTAACTTCTTCGGCGTGAAGTATGACCCGTCCGACCGCGTCATCTGGCTCTATCTGGTGGCGCTGCTGCTGGTGGTGATTACCCTGTTCGTGATTAACCGCCTGCTGCGCATGCCGCTGGGCCGCGCGTGGGAAGCGCTGCGCGAAGATGAGATTGCCTGCCGTTCCCTGGGCCTGAACCCGACCCGCATCAAGCTGACCGCGTTCACCATCAGCGCCGCGTTTGCCGGTTTCGCCGGGACGCTGTTTGCCGCGCGTCAGGGCTTCGTCAGCCCGGAATCGTTCACCTTTGCCGAATCCGCTTTTGTGCTGGCGATTGTGGTGCTCGGCGGGATGGGCTCGCAGTTTGCCGTTATCCTCGCGGCCATCCTGCTGGTGGTCTCGCGCGAGCTGATGCGCGACTTTAACGAATACAGCATGTTAATGCTGGGTGGTTTGATGGTGCTGATGATGATCTGGCGTCCGCAGGGCTTGCTGCCGATGACCCGTCCACAGCTGAAGCTGAAGAACGGGCAAGCGAAAGGAGAGCAGGCATGAGTCAGCCATTATTATCCGTTAACGGTCTGATGATGCGTTTTGGCGGCCTGCTGGCGGTCAACAATGTGTCACTGGATCTGCACAAGAAAGAGATTGTCTCCCTGATTGGCCCGAACGGCGCGGGGAAAACCACCGTCTTTAACTGCCTGACCGGTTTTTACAAGCCGACGGGCGGCACCATCATGCTGCGCGACAAGCATCTTGAAGGGCTGCCGGGCCAGCAGATTGCCCGCATGGGCGTGGTGCGTACCTTCCAGCACGTGCGTCTGTTCCGCGAGATGACGGTGATTGAGAACCTGCTGGTCGCGCAGCATCAGCAGCTGAAAACCGGGCTGTTCTCCGGCCTGCTGAAAACCCCGGCCTTCCGCCGCGCCCAGGATGAAGCGCTCGATCGCGCCGCCACCTGGCTCGACCGCATTGGCCTGCTGCAGCACGCCAACCGTCAGGCGAGTAACCTGGCCTACGGCGACCAGCGTCGTCTGGAGATTGTGCGCTGCATGGTGACCCAGCCGGAGATCCTGATGCTCGATGAACCGGCGGCCGGCCTCAACCCGAAAGAGACCAAAGAGCTGGACGAGCTGATTGCCGAACTGCGCGATCACCACGACACCACCATTCTGCTGATTGAGCACGACATGAAGCTGGTAATGGGCATTTCCGACCGTATCTACGTGGTTAACCAGGGTACGCCGCTGGCAAACGGCACGCCGGAAGAGATCCGCAACAACCCGGACGTGATCCGCGCATACCTGGGTGAGGCATAAGATGGAAAAAGCGATGTTAACGTTCGACAAGGTCAACGCGCACTACGGCAAGATCCAGGCGCTGCACGACGTCAGCCTGCATATCAATCAGGGTGAAATCGTGACCCTGATTGGCGCCAACGGCGCGGGCAAAACCACGCTGCTCGGCACCCTGTGCGGCGACCCGCGCGCCACCAGCGGGCGGATTGTGTTCGATGGTAAGGACATTACCGACTGGCAGACGGCCAGAATCATGCGTGAGGCGGTGGCGATTGTCCCGGAAGGGCGTCGCGTCTTCTCGCGTATGACGGTGGAAGAGAACCTGGCGATGGGCGGTTTCTTCGCCCATCGCGATGAATACCAGACCCGCATCAAGTGGGTGTACGAACTCTTCCCGCGCCTGTGGGAGCGTCGCATTCAGCGTGCGGGCACCATGTCCGGCGGTGAACAGCAGATGCTGGCAATTGGCCGCGCGCTGATGAGCCAGCCGCGTCTCCTGCTGCTGGACGAGCCGTCGCTCGGTCTTGCGCCGATCATCATCCAGCAGATTTTCGATACCATTGAGCAGCTGCGTAAAGAGGGGATGACCATCTTCCTCGTCGAGCAGAATGCCAACCAGGCGCTGAAGCTCGCTGACCGTGGCTACGTGCTGGAGAACGGCCGCGTGGTGCTGGAAGACACCGGCGATGCGCTGCTGGCGAACGAAGCGGTGCGGAGCGCTTACCTGGGCGGCTGAGCCGTCTGTATCGCCCGGTGGCGCTGCGCTTACCGGGCCTACGGTATCAAGTAGGCCGGGTAAGGCGAAGCCGCCACCCGGCTTTTTCACATAAACCCCCTTCACACAACCATCATCCCCCTGACCCTTTACTGTCACTTATCTGTAAACAAACAGTTATTTTTCTGTCATTCGAGCATGTCATGTTACCTCGCGAGCATAAAACGCGTGATATCGCGCATCCGGCACAATAAGAGAGATGACAATGACATCGTTACGACACACAGCTTTGGGTCTGGCACTGGGTCTGGCTTTTGCGACGAACGCAATGGCTGTGACGACCATTCCGTTCTGGCATTCCATGGAAGGGGAGTTGGGTAAAGAAGTTGACTCCCTGGCGCAGCGTTTCAACGACACCCATCCGGATTACAAAATTGTGCCGGTGTACAAAGGTAACTACGAGCAGAGCCTGAGCGCGGGCATCGCCGCCTTCCGTACCGGCAACGCGCCTGCACTGTTACAGGTTTATGAAGTGGGCACCGCCACCATGATGGCCTCCAAAGCTATCAAGCCGGTCTATGAAGTGTTCAAAGAAGCGGGTATCAACTTCGATGAATCCCAGTTTGTGCCGACCGTAGCGGGTTACTACACCGATTCCAAAACCGGACATCTGCTGTCTCAGCCGTTTAACAGCTCCACGCCGGTGCTGTACTACAACAAAGACGCCTTCAGGAAAGCCGGTTTAGACCCGGAGCAGCCGCCAAAAACCTGGCAGGACCTGGCCGAATACACCGCGAAGCTGAAAGCGGCGGGGATGAAGTGCGGCTACGCCAGCGGCTGGCAGGGCTGGATCCAGATTGAAAACTTCAGCGCCTGGCACGGCCTGCCGGTGGCGACCAAAAACAACGGCTTCGACGGCACTGATGCGGTACTGGAGTTCAACAAGCCGGAGCAGGTGAAGCACATTGCGTTGCTGGAAGAACTCAACAAGAAGGGCGACTTCAGCTACTTCGGGCGTAAAGACGAATCCACCGAGAAGTTCTACAACGGCGACTGCGCCATTACCACCGCCTCGTCCGGCTCGCTGGCGGATATCCGTCACTACGCCAAATTCAACTACGGCGTGGGCATGATGCCGTACGACGCTGACGTGAAGGGCGCGCCACAGAACGCCATCATCGGCGGGGCGAGCCTGTGGGTGATGCAGGGTAAAGACAAGGGCACCTATAAAGGCGTGGCCGAATTCCTCGACTTCCTGGCGAAGCCGGAAAACGCTGCCGAATGGCACCAGAAGACCGGCTACCTGCCGATCACCAAAGCCGCGTATGACCTGACCCGCGAGCAGGGCTTCTACAGCAAGAACCCGGGCGCGGATATCGCGACGCGTCAGATGCTGAACAAGCCGCC
Source organism: Enterobacter sp. BNK-22 (assembly GCF_048684805.1). Lineage (NCBI taxonomy): Bacteria > Pseudomonadati > Pseudomonadota > Gammaproteobacteria > Enterobacterales > Enterobacteriaceae > Enterobacter > Enterobacter sp. BNK-22. The sequence goes on along the minus strand of NZ_JBLQTT010000001.1, from coordinate 3,241,248 downwards.
GTTGCCGTTCACCAAAGGCCTGCGCCTGGGCAACATGCCGCAGATCCGCACCATCGTGGATGAAGAGCTGGAAAGCGTGTGGACCGGGAAGAAAACGCCACAGCAGGCGCTGGATTCCGCAGTAGAGCGCGGAAATCAGCTGCTGCGCCGCTTTGAGCAGTCGACGAAATCGTAATTCAAACCTGCCCCTCACCCCGGCCCTCTCCCCACAGGGGCGAGGGAGAAAAGACGGCTCCGTGCAGTCCCCTCTCCCCTCTGGGGAGAGGGTTAGGGTGAGGGGTGAATACCTACAGAGCTAACCTATGTCATCATCCCGTCCGGTGTTCCGTTCCCGCTGGCTGCCGTACCTGTTGGTCGCGCCTCAGCTGGTCATCACCGTTATCTTCTTTATCTGGCCTGCGGGCGAAGCGCTGTGGTACTCGGTACAAAGCGTCGATCCGTTTGGGCTCTCCAGCCAGTTTGTCGGGCTGGACAACTTTACCGCGCTGTTCCATGACAGCTACTACCTGGACGCCTTCTGGACGACGATGAAGTTCAGCGCGCTGGTCACCGTCAGCGGCCTTGTCGCCTCGCTGTTTTTCGCCGCGCTGGTGGACTACGTGGTGCGCGGAAGTCGTATTTATCAGACCCTGATGTTGCTGCCGTACGCCGTGGCACCCGCCGTCGCTGCCGTACTGTGGATTTTCCTGTTTAACCCCGGTCGCGGGCTGATCACCCATTTCCTGGCAGAGTTCGGCTACGACTGGAACCACGCCCAGAACAGCGGTCAGGCCATGTTCCTGGTGGTGTTTGCCTCGGTGTGGAAGCAGATCAGCTATAACTTCCTGTTCTTCTTTGCCGCGCTGCAGTCCATTCCCCGTTCGCTGGTGGAAGCCGCCGCGATTGACGGCGCTGGGCCAATTCGTCGCTTCTTCAGACTGTCGCTGCCGCTGATCGCCCCGGTGAGCTTCTTCCTGCTGGTGGTTAACCTCGTGTATGCCTTCTTCGACACCTTCCCGGTGATCGATGCGGCCACCGCAGGCGGCCCGGTGCAGGCGACAACGACGCTTATCTACAAGATCTACCGCGAAGGTTTCGCCGGGCTGGATCTCTCCGCCTCCGCCGCGCAGTCGGTGGTGCTGATGTTCCTCGTCATCATCCTCACGGTGGTGCAGTTCCGCTATGTCGAAAGTAAGGTGCGCTACCAATGATTGAGAACCGTCGCGGGCTGACGATTTTCAGCCATACCATGCTGATTCTGGGGATTATCGTCATCCTGTTTCCGCTGTACGTGGCCTTTGTCGCCGCCACGCTGGACACCAAAGCGGTGTTCGACACGCCGATGACGCTGATCCCAGGCACACATCTGTTCGAGAACATGAAGACCATCTGGACCCAGGGCGTGGGCGCCAACAGCGCGCCGTTCTGGCTGATGATGCTCAATAGCTTCATCATGGCGTTCGGCATTACGGTCGGCAAAATTACGGTGTCGATGCTCTCGGCCTTCGCCATCGTCTGGTTCCGTTTTCCGCTGCGCAACCTGTTTTTCTGGATGATTTTTATCACCCTGATGTTGCCGGTGGAGGTGCGTATCTTCCCGACGGTGGAAGTGATCGCCAACCTGAAGATGCTCGACAGCTACGCGGGCTTGACCCTGCCGCTGATGGCCTCGGCGACCGCCACCTTCCTGTTCCGCCAGTTCTTTATGACCCTGCCGGACGAGCTGATTGAAGCGGCGCGCATCGACGGCGCCTCGCCGATGCGCTTCTTCCGCGACATCGTGCTGCCGCTGTCGAAAACCAACCTTGCGGCGCTGTTTGTGATCACCTTTATCTACGGCTGGAACCAGTACCTGTGGCCGCTGCTGATTATTCAGGACGTCAATCTCGGCACCGCCGTGGCGGGCATCAAAGGCATGATTGCCACCGGCGAAGGCACCACCCTCTGGAACCAGGTGATGGCGGCGATGCTGCTTACCCTTATCCCACCCGTAGTCATTGTTTTAGCCATGCAGCGCGCGTTTGTCCGCGGCCTGGTCGATAGCGAGAAATAAGATGGCAGGTTTAAAACTTCAGGCAGTAACCAAAAGCTGGGACGGCAAAACCCAGGTGATTCAGCCGCTCACGCTCGACGTGGCGGACGGGGAGTTTATCGTGATGGTCGGCCCATCCGGCTGTGGCAAATCCACCCTGCTGCGCATGGTGGCGGGGCTGGAGCGCGTGACCTCCGGGGATATCTGGATTGACCGCCAGCGCGTCACCGAGATGGAGCCGAAAGACAGAGGCATCGCGATGGTCTTCCAGAACTACGCTCTCTATCCGCACATGAGCGTGGAGGAGAATATGGCCTGGGGGCTGAAAATCCGCGGCATGGGCAAAGGCCATATCGAGGAGCGCGTGAAAGAAGCCGCCCGTATTCTGGAGCTGGACGGCCTGCTCAAGCGCCGCCCGCGCGAGCTTTCCGGCGGCCAGCGCCAGCGCGTAGCGATGGGGCGCGCCATCGTGCGCGACCCGGCGGTATTTCTGTTCGACGAGCCGCTGTCTAACCTCGACGCCAAGCTGCGCGTGCAGATGCGTCTTGAGCTGCAGCAATTGCACCGTCGTCTGAAAACCACATCGCTGTACGTTACCCACGATCAGGTCGAAGCCATGACCCTCGCCCAGCGCGTGATGGTGATGAACAAAGGCGTTGCCGAGCAGATTGGTACCCCGGTGGAGGTTTATGAGAAACCAGCCACCCGCTTTGTGGCGAGCTTTATCGGCAGCCCGGCGATGAATCTGCTGGAAGGGCGCATCAGCAGCGCGGGCTCGCACTTTGAGCTGGAAAGCGGGATGGCATTGCCGATCAACTGGTACTATCGTGGCTACGCCGGGCGTAAGATGACGCTCGGTATCCGCCCGGAACATATCGGTTTAACCACTCAGGCGGAAGGCGGCGTGCCGCTGGTGATGGACACGCTGGAGATGTTGGGTGCAGATAACCTGGCGCACGGGCGCTGGGGCGAACAAAAAATGGTGGTGCGTCTGGCACATCAGGAGCGCCCTAAAGCAGGCAGTACGCTGTGGCTACACCTGCCGGAAAATCATCTGCACCTGTTTGACGGTGAAACAGGACAACGAGTATGAGCAATTGGCCTTATCCCCATGTCGTCGCCCACCGGGGCGGCGGTAAGCTGGCGCCGGAGAATACCCTGGCGGCGATTGACGTTGGCGCGCGCTACGGCCACACGATGATCGAGTTCGACGCCAAGCTGTCGAAAGACGGCGAGATTTTCCTGCTGCATGACGATAACCTCGAACGCACCAGCAACGGCTGGGGCGTCGCGGGCGAGCTGCCGTGGCGCGATCTGCTGAAAGTCGACGCCGGAAGCTGGTACAGCGGCGAATTCAAAGGCGAACCGCTGCCGCTGCTGGCGGAAGTGGCCGATCGCTGTCGCCAGCATGGCATGATGGCCAATATCGAAATTAAACCGACCACCGGCACCGGGCCGCTGACGGGTAAAGTCATTGCCCTTGCCGCGCGCGAGCTTTGGGAGGGGATGACCGCGCCGCTGCTGTCATCATTTGAAATCGATGCGCTGGAGGCCGCGCAGGCCGCAGCGCCGGAACTGCCGCGCGGACTGCTGCTGGACGAGTGGCGCGAGGACTGGCGCGAGCTAACGACGCGCTTAGCGTGTGTCTCTATTCATCTTAATCACAAGCTGCTGGATGAGGCGCGGGTGAAGATGCTAAAAGACGCGGGTCTGCGTATTCTGGTTTACACCGTCAATAAACCCCAGCGTGCGGCCGAACTGCTGCGCTGGGGCGTGGACAGCATCTGTACCGATGCGATTGACCTGATCGGCCCGGACTTTAGTTCTGCGGATTAAGCATACTGCCATTCGACTGCGGCGGCAGCATATGCTGCTGTCCGCTACCTGACGAGGTCATCCCACCTAACATTCCGCCGTTTTTATTCGGCAGCGGCTGCTCGCGCACCTGCCCCTGCTGCACGCGCTGGGTGTTGGCGTTCATCTGATTTTGCAGGCTTTGTTGCTGCATCTGGGTCTGCGTTCTCAGTTGCTGATTCAGCATCCCTTTTTGCTGCTGTTGCTGGCTCATCATCTCGGTCTGCATACGCTGCTGGCTCGGGATGACATACCCCTGCTGGTTCGGGTTATTCATGGTGTTGAGTGGCTGTGCGAGCGCGGCAAAGGGGATCAGCGCCGTAAGAATCAATAAGCGTTTCATTGTCATTTCCTCCTGTTGAGGTCTCTCTTAAGTTTACCCTGATTTCACCATGACGATGATTTTTTAGGAGTTGTGAACCAGGCTTAAGCGGGGAATATGGATCCCTTCACCTGGAGAACAATAATGATGAAACCAACGTTTTTGCGCTGGGTCGCCCTCGCCGCGCTGATGGCAGGCGGTACATTTAGCGTGGCGGCCAACCCGCCCGCGGCGCCTCCGGTCTCTTACGGCGTGGAGGAAGATGTTTTTCATCCCGTGCGGGCAACCCACGGCATGGTGGCATCCGTGGATGCGCTGGCGACCCGCGTGGGCGTCGATATTCTCAGGCAGGGCGGTAACGCGGTGGATGCGGCGGTCGCCGTCGGCTACGCGCTGGCGGTGACGCACCCGCAGGCGGGGAACCTGGGCGGCGGCGGCTTTATGATGCTGCGTACCAAAGACGGGAAAACCACCGCTATCGACTTCCGTGAAATGGCGCCTTCTCAGGCGTCACGGGACATGTTCCTTGATGACCAGGGGAACCCGGACAGTAAAAAATCCCTGACCTCGCATCTCGCGTCCGGCACGCCGGGTACCGTTGCGGGCTTCTCGCTGGCGCTGGAAAAATACGGCACGATGCCGCTGAACAAGGTGGTACAGCCTGCTATCAAGCTGGCGCGGGAGGGCTTTGTGGTGAATGACGCGCTGGCAGACGACCTCAAAACCTACGGCAGCGAAGTGATTCCGAATCACGAAAACAGCAAGGCCATCTTCTGGAAAGACGGCGAGCCGCTGAAGAAGGGCGATAAGCTGGTGCAGAAGAACCTCGCCAAAAGCCTGGAGCTGATTGCGGAGCACGGTCCGGACGCCTTCTACAAAGGGGCGATTGCCGACCAGATTGCGCAAGAGATGCAGAAGAACGGCGGGCTCATCACCAAAGCGGATCTGGCGGACTACAAGGCGGTAGAGCGCGAGCCGATTAGCGGCACCTACCGCAGGTACGAGGTCTTCTCCATGCCGCCACCGTCTTCCGGGGGCATTCACATCGTGCAGATCCTCAACATTCTTGAAAACTTCGATATGCACAAGTTCGGCTTCGGCAGCGCGGATGCCATGCAGGTGATGGCGGAAGCGGAAAAACGCGCCTACGCCGACCGCTCGGAATATCTCGGCGATCCGGACTTCGTGAAGGTGCCGTGGCAGGCGCTGACCAACAAGGCGTATGCCAAATCTATTGCCGATCAGATCGACATCAACAAGGCTAAGCCGTCGAGCGAGATCCGCCCCGGCAAGCTGGCGCCGTATGAAAGCAACCAGACCACCCACTTCTCGGTGGTGGATAAAGACGGTAACGCGGTGGCGGTGACCTATACGCTCAACACGACCTTCGGCACCGGGATTGTGGCGGGTAATAGCGGCATTCTGCTGAATAACGAGATGGATGACTTCTCTGCCAAGCCGGGCGTGCCGAACGTCTACGGGCTGGTCGGCGGCGATGCGAACGCGGTAGGGCCGAAGAAACGTCCGCTGTCGTCCATGTCGCCCACCATCGTGGTGAAAGAGGGCAAAACCTGGCTGGTAACCGGTAGCCCGGGCGGCAGCCGGATTATCACCACCGTATTGCAGATGGTGGTGAACAGCATCGACTTTGGGATGAACGTCGCCGAAGCCACCAACGCCCCGCGTTTCCACCACCAGTGGTTGCCGGACGAGCTGCGCGTCGAGAAGGGCTTTAGCCCGGACACCATTAAACTGCTTGAGCAGCGTGGGCAGAAGGTGGCGGTGAAAGAGGCGATGGGCAGCACCCAGAGCATTATGGTGGGGCCGGACGGAGCGCTGTTTGGCGCATCAGATCCGCGTTCGGTGGATGATTTGACGGCGGGGTATTGATTATTCCCCTCACCCTAACCCTCTCCCCATAGGGGAGAGGGGATTGCACGGTGCGGTCTTTTCTCCCTCGCCCCTATGGGGAGAGGGCCGGGGTGAGGGGAGTGTGTCACTTCATTCTCGCCATATAATACGCGTCCACATATTCGCCGTTGCGCAGGGCAAATTTCTTGCCGGTCCCTTCGATTTCAAAACCAAAATTTTTATAGAGGGCAACTGCCGCGGGGTTATCGGCAAAGACCGTCAGTTCGATACGTTCAATGCGCAACCAGTTGTCACACAGGTTGATCATCTCGCTCATGAGCCTGCGGCCTACGCCGCGTCCCTGCATATCCGCAGCCACGCTGATGCCGAATGTGGCAACATGGCTGCGACGCGGGTTTTCCATTACGTCCAGCGCCATATGTCCAATAACGCGCTGGTCCAGACAGGCAACGAGATGGCGCCGGCCTGGTTTTGTCGCAACGCGTTCGTGCCACATTTCCATAGAAGGATGAGGGAGCTGTAGCGTGTCGTGATACACATCAGGATGCGACATGATGTCACGTAAAGCTTCTGCATCGCTGGGTTCGATGTGGCGTATCACTATCTCACTCATTCCTTGTTCCTCAGTCAGTTAAACGTCCCTTCCAACATCAATGACTTTAAAATTTGAGTCAACCGCTATTTTTTGCAAAAAGTATTGGACAAGTGCGAATGAGAATGATTATTATTGCTCTGCATTCAGGAAGACCCCTACGGGAACCTGAAAGCACGACATTGCTCACATTGCTTCCAGTATTACTTTAGCCAGCTTTTAGCTGGCTTTTTTTTGTTATGGTTAGACTCAGTAACCTTCCAAAAGGACTGAGCTATGACACTACATTGCGCATTTATTGGATTTGGTAAAAGTACGACCCGCTATCACCTGCCGTATGTTCTTAACCGCAAAGACAGCTGGCATGTGGCCCATATCTACCGCCGCCGCGCGAAGCCGGAAGAGCAATCTCCGCAGTATTCCCACATCCACTTCACCAGCGATCTCGATGAGGTGCTTAACGACCCGCAGGTGAAGCTGGTGGTTGTCTGCACCCACGCCGACAGCCATTTTGACTATGCCAAACGCGCGCTCAATGCGGGTAAAAACGTGCTGGTAGAAAAGCCGTTCACCCCGACTATTGCCGAAGCGAAAGAGCTGTTCGCGCTGGCGAAAAGCAAAGGCCTGACCGTCACGCCGTATCAGAACCGTCGCTTTGACAGCTGCTTCCTGACGGCGAAAAAAGCGATTGAAAGCGGCAAGCTCGGCAACATCGTGGAAATCGAAAGTCACTTCGATTACTACCGTCCGGTGGCGGAAACGCAACCCGGACTGCCTCAGGATGGTTCGTTCTATGGTCTGGGTGTGCACACCATGGACCAGATCATCTCCCTGTTTGGCCGCCCGGACCACGTGGCGTATGACATTCGCAGCCTGCGCAACAAAGCCAACCCGGACGATACCTTCGAAGCCCAGCTGTTCTACGGCGATCTGAAGGCCATCGTCAAAACCAGTCACCTGGTGAAAATCGACTACCCGAAATTTATCGTTCACGGCACTAAAGGTTCGTTTATCAAATACGGTATCGACCAGCAGGAGACCAGCCTGAAGGCCAATATCATGCCGGGTGAACCAGGCTTTGCCGCGGACGATTCCGTGGGCGTGCTGGAGTATGTGAACGACGAGGGCGTGACGGTCAAAGAAACGCTGAAGCCGGAAACCGGCGACTATGGCCGCGTCTATGATGCGCTGTTTGAGACCCTCACAAACGGCATGGCGAATTACGTCAAGGAATCTGACGTTCTGACCAACCTCGAAATCCTTGAACGGGCCTTCGAACAGGCTTCTCCTGCCACGATAACCCTCGCAAAATAAGCAAAAACGGCTCCTCTGCACTTGTTCACAATTTTTGAACAGAGGAGTCAATTTTCACCCTCTATGATCCCAGGCCGTTTGCGTCCACACTTACTCCATCGAAACGAACTGAGGGTGAAAACAATGATCTACTTACGCAAAGCAAACGAACGTGGTCACGCGAATCATGGCTGGCTGGACTCATGGCATTCATTCTCGTTTGCCGACTACTACGACCCGAACTTCATGGGCTTCTCCGCACTGCGCGTGATTAACGACGACGTGATTGATGCAGGCCAGGGCTTTGGTACCCACCCGCACAAAGACATGGAAATCCTGACCTATGTGCTGGAAGGCGCGGTTGAGCACCAGGACAGCATGGGCAACAAAGAGCAGGTTCCGGCGGGCGAGTTCCAGATTATGAGCGCGGGTACCGGGGTGCGTCACTCTGAGTACAACCCAAGCAAAACGGAAAAACTGCACCTGTATCAAATCTGGATCATTCCAGAAGAGACCGGCATCACGCCGCGCTACGAGCAGCGCCGCTTCGACGCGAAACAGGGTAAACAACTGGTGCTCTCCCCGGATGCGCGTGAAGGCTCCCTGAAAGTGCATCAGGATATGGAGCTGTACCGCTGGGCGCTGGCGAAAGATGAACAGTCCGTGCATCAGATTGCCGCTAACCGCCGCGTCTGGATCCAGGTGGTGAAAGGCGACGTGTCCATCAACGGGACCAAAGCGACAACCGCCGATGGTCTGGCCATCTGGGACGAGCAGGCGATCTCCGTGCACGCCGACAGCGAAAGCGAAATTCTGCTGTTTGACCTGCCGCCGGTGTAATAAAACATAAATAAATCCCCATCCTTCCCTTTGACAGGGGAAGGATGGGCTTTGTCCGTGGTAAACTGAGCAAATCTCTCACTTCAAGATTTCTCAGGACGATGAAAAAGAAACGCCCCGTACTTCAGGATGTCGCCGATCGCGTCGGTGTGACCAAAATGACGGTCAGCCGTTTTTTACGTAACCCGGAACAGGTTTCCGTGGCGTTACGTGGCAAGATTGCCGCTGCCCTTGATGAACTGGGTTACATCCCCAACCGCGCGCCCGATATTCTCTCCAATGCGACCAGCCGCGCGGTGGGCGTTCTGCTTCCTTCTTTGACCAACCAGGTTTTCGCAGAAGTATTACGTGGAATTGAAAGCGTCACCGATGCGTTTGGCTACCAGACCATGCTCGCCCACTACGGGTACAAGCCTGAACTCGAAGAGGAACGTCTTGAATCGATGCTTTCCTGGAACATTGACGGCCTGATTTTAACCGAACGTACCCACACTGCCCGCACGCTCAAAATGATTGAAGTGGCCGGTATTCCGGTCGTGGAGCTGATGGACAGCCAGTCGCCATGCCTCGACATCGCCGTGGGGTTTGATAACTTCGAAGCGGCGCGTCAGATGACGGCGGCCATCATCGCCCGTGGGCATCGTCATATCGCCTATCTGGGTGCGCGTCTTGATGAACGTACTATCATCAAACAGAAGGGATACGAGCAGGCGATGCTCGACGCGAACTTAACCCCGTACAGCGTGATGGTGGAGCAGTCCTCTTCCTATACGTCGGGTATTGAGCTGATGCGTCAGGCGCGACGCGAGTATCCGCAACTGGACGGTATTTTCTGTACCAACGATGACCTTGCGGTCGGCGCAGCATTTGAGTGTCAGCGTCTGGGGCTGAAGATCCCTGATGATATGGCGATCGCCGGTTTCCACGGCCACGATATTGGCCAGGTGATGGAGCCGCGTCTGGCGAGCGTCCTGACGCCGCGTGAACGTATGGGCCGTATTGGCGCAGAACGCCTGCTGGCGCGCATTCGTGGCGAGACGGTGACCCCGAAAATGTTAGATTTAGGTTTCACCTTGTCACCGGGTGGATCTATTTGAACTGACAAATTTGAAGTAGCTCACACTTATTCACTTCGCGCACGTTTGGATATTGCTTCTCTTTTGCCCCAGCAGGACAATGTTACCGATAACTGTTACCCGTAACAATTGACTGAGGGACACCCTTTGAGCACGACTAATCACGATCACCACGTCTACGTCCTGATGGGCGTTTCCGGTAGCGGGAAATCAGCCGTGGCCAGCGAAGTGGCGCATCAACTCCAGGCTGCGTTTCTTGATGGCGACTTCCTCCATCCGCGCAGCAACATCATGAAAATGGCCTCCGGCGAGCCGCTGAACGATGACGACCGCAAACCGTGGTTGCAGGCGCTGAATGACGCCGCGTTCGCGATGCAGCGCACCAACAAAGTCTCCCTGATCGTCTGCTCCGCGCTGAAAAAAACCTATCGCGACCTGCTGCGCGACGGCAACCCAAACCTCTCTTTCATCTACCTGAAAGGGGATTTCGAGGTGATTGAAAGCCGCCTGAAGGCGCGGAAAGGTCACTTCTTCAAAACCCAGATGCTGGTAACGCAGTTCGAAGCGCTGCAGGAACCGGGTGAAGACGAGAAAGACGTCTTAGTGGTTGATATCGATCAGTCACTGGAGGGTGTTGTTGCCAGCACCATCGAGGTCATTAATAAAAGGCAGTAAGTTTTGAGTACATTAACGCTAGTTTTGACAGCAGTGGGTTCGGTATTGCTGCTGCTGTTTTTAGTGATGAAGGCGCGTATGCACGCCTTTGTTGCTTTGATGGTGGTTTCTATTGGTGCAGGTCTCTTTTCCGGTATGCCGCTCGACAAGATCGCCGCGACAATGGAAAAAGGGATGGGCGGTACGCTGGGCTTCCTGGCGATTGTGGTCGCGCTGGGCGCGATGTTTGGCAAGATTTTGCACGAGACGGGTGCGGTCGACCAGATTGCCGTCAAGATGCTGAAATCCTTCGGCCACAGCCGTGCGCATTACGCGATTGGTCTGGCCGGTCTGATTTGCGCGCTGCCGCTGTTCTTCGAAGTAGCCGTTGTGCTGCTGATAAGCGTCGCATTCTCCATGGCGCGCCATACCGGTACTAACCTCGTGAAACTGGTCATTCCGCTGTTTGCGGGCGTGGCGGCGGCGGCGGCGTTTCTGCTGCCGGGACCCGCCCCGATGCTGCTGGCATCCCAGATGCACGCCGACTTTGGCTGGATGATTCTGATTGGCCTGTGCGCGGCAATCCCGGGGATGATTATCGCCGGCCCGCTGTGGGGCAACTTCATCAGCCGTTACGTTGAGCTGCATATTCCGGATGACATCACCGAGCCGCACCTGGGCGAGGGCAAAATGCCATCCTTCGGCTTCAGCCTGTCGCTGATCCTGCTGCCGCTGGTGCTGGTGGGTCTGAAAACCATCGCTGCGCGCTTTGTGCCGGTGGGGTCCACTGCCTACGAGTGGTTTGAGTTCATCGGTCACCCGTTTACGGCGATTCTGGTGGCGTGCCTGGTGGCGATTTACGGCCTGGCGATGCGTCAGGGGATGCCAAAAGACCGGGTGATGGAGATTTGCGGTGCTGCGCTGCAGCCTGCGGGGATTATCCTGCTGGTGATCGGTGCAGGCGGCGTGTTCAAGCAGGTGCTGGTGGATTCCGGCGTGGGCCCGGCTCTGGGTGAAGCGCTGACCGGGATGGGCCTGCCGATTGCGGTGACCTGCTTTGTGCTGGCCGCGGCGGTACGTATCATCCAGGGTTCTGCTACCGTGGCGTGTTTAACCGCCGTGGGTCTGGTGATGCCGGTGATTGAACAGCTGAACTACTCCGGTGCCCAGATGGCCGCGCTTTCTATTTGTATCGCGGGTGGTTCGATTGTGGTCTCTCACGTTAACGACGCCGGCTTCTGGCTGTTCGGTAAGTTTACCGGCGCCACCGAAGCGCAAACCCTGAAAACCTGGACGCTGATGGAAACCATTCTCGGCACGACGGGTGCAATTGTCGGGATGATTGCCTTTACGCTGCTCAGCTAAATGCGGTGATTTAACAAGGCTAAAAATAAGGCCCGGTAGCGTCAGCGCTTACCGGGCCTTTTTATTATCCATGGCGTCAGGCCGGGCCATAACCCGGCATTGTGTTACTCACCCTGCGTGGCGCTCTCAATCGTCAAGCGCACGTCCGAGGTAATCAGCTCTGCCAGCATCTGGTACACCTTCAGCGTCTCTTCCGGCTCGGCATCACCCGTATCGCTGATGAAGCCTTCATCACGCAGCGTCAGCACCAGGGAACTGAAGACCGCTTTGTCGAAGAATTCAGGGGCGTTAATGCCGTGCAGAACGGACAGGCGCTGGGCCAGCGTCCGGCTCTCCTTCTCCAGCGTACCGCGGTTGATAGACGGATTCGCGCTCAGCAGCCAGAACGTAATGGCGTAGCGCTGCAGCGTTTCGCGCGCACCGGCCGCCAGCAGCTGCAGGGTGCGGGAGCGTGACGGATTGATGTGCAGCTCGTCGTTGTTCAGGGTAATCAGCCCCTGGCGACGCATCTCTTCCGTCATCTTATCCAGTTCTGTCGCCAGCTCATCCTTACTCCAGCGCAGGAACAGCTCCGCTTTCAGCATCGGATAGATGGTCTCAAGATGGCGCAATAGCTCCTGACGGGAGATATGACGATGCTGGGTAATAATGGCGGCCATGAGCGACGGCAGCATCAGCATATGCGTGATGTTGTTGCGGTAGTAGGTCATCAGCACTGCCTGCTCGCGCGGCAGAATGATGATGTCGCCGATCGTGTCCTTCTCCACTTCAAACTTGTTCATCTGCAACGCGTGATCGATAAGTTCACTGGCGGTTGCAGAAGGCACGGTCGAATCAACCGAGTACGGCACGTTACGCATCATATCCAGATAGCAATCCAGCTGCTCCGTGAGCTGTTCACGGGTCAGCGAGCGCTGACGTGAAGCCAGAAGTGCCGTACAGCACAGGTTCATGGCGTTAGCCGCACCGGCGTTGTTAATGCGCACCATCAGCTCGGATGCGATGCCGTTAACCGTTGGCGTCAGCCAGGCCGGACGCACCGCTTCGATAGGATCGATGGACTCGCGCCACTCCGGAACGTGATGGTTCAGGTACGTCATCAGCGGCATCGGCTCACCGAAGTTCACGTAGCCCTGACCGAGATTACGCAGCTTGCTCAAGCCGCGCAGCATCTGCGGCAGGCTCTCTTTCTCTTTGGTCGCACCACGCAGCTCTTTCGCGTACGTGCCCACTTCCATCACGTGCTCGTAGCCGATGTAGATAGGCACCAGCGTGATCGGACGGGTACCTCCGCGCAACATCGCCTGGATGGTCATCGACAGCGTGCCGGTCTTCGGATCGAGCAGACGTCCGGTACGGGAACGACCGCCCTCCACGAAGTACTCCACGGAATAGCCGCGGCTGAACAGCTCGCCCAGATACTCGCGGAACACGGTGGAGTAGAGCTTGTTGCCCTTGAAGGTACGACGAATAAAGAACGCGCCCAGGCGGCGGAAAATCGGACCTGCTGGCCAGAAGTTCAGGTTGATACCGGCTGCGATGTGCGGTGGTACCAGCCCCTGATGATAGAGCACGTAGGAAAGGAGCAGGTAGTCCATGTGGCTGCGGTGGCAGGGGACATAGACAATCTCATGGCCATCATGCGCCAGCTGACGCACGCGCTCGGCGTTATGGACGTTAATGCCCTGATAGAGGCGGTTCCACGTAAAGCCGAGAATACGGTCAGAAAGGCGAATCATCTCGTAAGAGAAGTTCGCTGCAATCTCTTCCATCAGCGCAATGGCGTTCTGCTGGGCTTTCTCATGCGAAATTTTCTTGCTGCGCGCTTCATCTTCAACGGCGCGGGCAATCGCTTTGGAGGCCAACAGCTTGTTGAACAGATCCTGACGAGCCGGGAGGCGTGGTCCTACGGCAGCCAGGCGCTGACGGGCGAAGTGCATACGCGCCACGCGCGCCAGTTTTTGCGCGATGATCTTGTCGGTGCCGTGCTCGTCCGCCATGCGACGCAGCGAAACGGAAGGGGAGAAACGCACAAAGCTGTCGCGTCCCAGCCAGGAGACCGCGAAGAACTTCTGGATGCCGTTAAGCATGCGCAGCGGCGGATTCTCTTCGCCTTTTTCACGGCCCGGACGACGACCAAACATCACCGATACCGGCACCATCTGCACATCCAGATCGGGATTGCTGCGGTGCAGGTCGAGATAGTCATGGAACAGCTTGATGGACTCTTCTTTTGGCGTGTAATAGGTAAACACGCGCGGTCCACCGTGAATGAACACGTAGCGCGGCAGCAGCGTACCGTCAACTTCCAGCGGTTCAAGCGGGTCAGGTAAGTCATGCGCCAGACATTGGGCGCGAAGCGTCAGTAAGTCAGCCTTCGAGTTATAAGGCAAAACGTACATAATGGGGCGTGACGTATCGAGCCCCAATTCCAGCGCGGGTTCTGCTGGGATAGACTTGCTTTTTACCAGGATGCTTAATGGTAAATTAAGTAATTTGTAGTAAATTCGTGGCCAGCCGGACATAAACGATGTAAAGCCTCTGGTTAATAATGCAATTGCGGCGCAAGGATAACAGAAAGCGCGCAAAATTTCTGTTGTTACCCGTCATACTTCAGGCTGTAGCGAAACGCGCTACGGCTCCTGTTACTGACGCTCTTTTTTAAAAAAGGTTCTTTTAATGGCCAATAATACCACTGGGTTAACACGTATCATCAAAGCCGCCGGCTATTCATGGAAAGGTTTCCGTGCCGCATGGGTCAACGAAGCCGCCTTTCGCCAGGAGGGCGTCGCCGCTATCATCGCGGTGATCGTCGCCTGTTTCCTTGATGTTGATGCGATTACCCGCGTACTGCTTATCGGTTCCGTTCTTCTGGTGATGATAGTGGAAATTCTTAATAGCGCTATTGAGGCCGTTGTGGATCGCATTGGTGCCGATTTCCATGAGCTTTCTGGCCGTGCAAAAGACATGGGCTCTGCTGCCGTGTTGCTGGCGATTATCACTGCCGTTATCACTTGGGTCACGCTGCTTTGGTCACATTTCCGATGAGCCTCGAGGAATAATTAAGTCCCTGGTTTTTTGTGCAGTTTTTGGTTCCAAAATCGCCTTTGACTGTATATACTCACAGCATAACTGTATATACACCCAGGGGGCGGAATGAAAGCGTTAACGACCAGGCAGCAAGAGGTGTTTGATCTCATCCGGGATCATATCGGCCAGACGGGTATGCCACCCACGCGTGCGGAAATCGCGCAGCGTCTGGGTTTCCGTTCTCCAAATGCTGCCGAAGAACACCTGAAAGCGCTGGCGCGTAAGGGCGTGATTGAGATTGTCTCGGGCGCGTCACGGGGTATCCGCCTGCTGGTGGAAGAAGAGACGGGCATTCCGCTGATAGGGCGTGTTGCTGCCGGTGAGCCTTTACTGGCTCAGCAGCATATTGAAGGCCATTACCAGGTCGATCCTGGCATGTTCAAACCGAGTGCTGACTTCCTGCTGCGCGTCAGCGGCATGTCGATGAAAGACATCGGTATTCTTGATGGCGATCTGCTTGCGGTGCATAAAACACAGGATGTGCGAAACGGCCAGGTGGTGGTGGCGCGCATTGATGACGAAGTGACCGTTAAGCGTCTGAAAAAACAGGGTAACAGCGTACAGTTGCTGCCTGAAAACAGCGAGTTTTCACCCATTGTGGTCGATCTCCGCGAACAGAACTTCTCTATCGAAGGACTGGCGGTCGGGGTGATTCGCAACGGTGAATGGCTGTAACCTCTTCCTGACAGGCTATGGCACCGCTGTAGCCTGATTCATTCCCCACTCCCGGTATCTTTCATGTCACTGCTGACGGCATCCGATAAGGCATTGTGGCGTCTTGCTCTGCCGATGATTTTCTCCAATATTACCGTACCCTTGCTGGGGCTGGTCGATACTGCCGTTATAGGCCATCTTGACTCACCGGTTTATCTTGGCGGAGTGGCGATTGGCGCGACGGCAACCAGCTTCCTGTTTATGCTGCTGCTCTTTTTGCGCATGAGCACCACCGGTCTTACCGCACAGGCTTATGGCGCGAAAGATCCGCTGCGTCTGGCGCGCGCGCTGGTGCAGCCGCTGATCCTCGCGCTTGGCGCGGGTGCGTTCATCGTTTTATTGCGGGCACCCCTGATCGATCTTGCGCTTCATATTGTTGGCGGCAGCGAGGCGGTATTAGAGCAGGCGCGACGTTTCCTTGAAATCCGCTGGCTCAGCGCGCCCGCGTCGCTGGCTAACCTGGTTCTGCTGGGGTGGCTACTGGGCGTGCAGTACGCCCGTGCGCCCGTGATTTTGCTGGTGGTGGGTAACCTGCTCAACATTGTTCTGGATGTCTGGCTGGTCATGGGTCTGCATATGAACGTGCAGGGCGCGGCGCTGGCAACGGCGATTGCCGAATACGGGACCTTTATCATTGGCTTATGGATGGTCTGGCGTGTACTGGCCATGCGCGGGATCACCCTGGCGCTGCTCAAAACCGCATGGCGCGGCAATATCCGTAAGCTGCTGGCCCTCAACCGTGACATCATGCTGCGCTCGCTTCTTCTCCAGCTCTGCTTCGGGGCGCTGACGGTTTTCGGGGCTCGACTGGGGCCAGACATCGTCGCGGTCAACGCAGTATTGATGACGTTGCTGACGTTTACCGCCTACGCGCTGGACGGTTTTGCCTATGCGGTTGAAGCGCATTCCGGGCAGGCGTACGGTGCGCGCGAAAGCGGTCAGCTTCGGGAGATCTGGCGGGCAGCCTGCCGTCAGTCGGGACTGGTGGCGCTGGCCTTTGGCCTGGTTTACGCCTGCTTTGGTGAGCAGATCGTTGCATTGCTTACCTCTCTCCCTGCGCTACGCGAGCTGGCGAGCCACTATCTCATCTGGCAAGTCGTTTTACCGGTGGTTGGCGTCTGGTGTTATCTGCTGGACGGCATGTTTATTGGTGCGACGCGCGGGGCCGAAATGCGTAACAGCATGGCCGTCGCGGCGGCCGGGTTTGGCCTGACGCTGCTGACGCTCCCCTGGCTGGGGAATCATGGTTTGTGGCTGGCCCTGGCCGTCTTCCTCTCACTGCGCGGGTTGTCGCTGGCGTTTATCTGGCATCGACACTGGCAAAACAATACCTGGTTTCCCCCGCGCTCCGATATATCGTGACGGTTAAAGATTCCGAATATGAAATTAACTACGGAATCCTTAACTACAATAATTATCACGTCCAGCAGAAAAGAACGTAACGGACGTTACGACCCGACGCTTAACGAAGAGGACACGATGATGAATAAAGACGAAATCGGCGGCAACTGGAAGCAGTTCAAAGGTAAAGCGAAAGAACAGTGGGGTAAGCTGACGGATGACGACATGACCGTCATCGAAGGTAAACGCGATCAGCTTGTCGGTAAAATTCAGGAACGTTACGGCTACGCAAAAGACCAGGCGGAAAAAGAAGTGGGCGATTGGGAAAAACGCAACGACTACCGCTGGTAACGCTGAATAACCCACAGGGCGGCTCTAAGCCGCCTTTTCTTTTGCCGTTAACGCGGCTTTTTCTTCACCAGAATAGAGTGGTCGTGCTGACACGCGTCCTGATGACGACAGGATTCCACCTCCACGCACGCAGAACAGAGCCCGTGCGCCTCAATCACGTTATGACGCAGGGCAAAACCCATTTTCGCTGCCAGCGTATGCATAATATCTTCCACGCCTTCCGCAGCCTCTTCTTTCACCACGCCGCAGCGGTCACAGATAAACATCGCCGATGTGTGGGTGGGCTGATCGAACAGATGGCACAGCACATAGCTGTTGGTGGATTCCACCTTGTGCACAAACCCTTGTTCAAGCAGGAAATCCAGTGCGCGATAGACCGTCGGCGGCTTTGCCTGCGGCTCGCTTTCGCGCAGCAGATCCAGCAGATCGTAGGCGCTGATGGCACCCTGCTGCAGGCTCATCAGGCGTAAGACTTCAAGGCGCTGCGGAGTCAGGCGCACATTGCGTTGCGCACACAGCTTTTCGGCCTGCGCTAACAGCTCTTTTGTGGACTTATCCATGTAGCACCCCGGATGTTATAGGACGGAAAACCCCCACTTTATCATGTTCTGCTAAAAACACCGAGATCCGCCAGTCTGTGCTATACCTGACCCATCGCAAACCGGGAGATGCATAATGAAAAGACCTGACTGTATTCGGCACTGGCGCGACGTGGAAGGCGCGGATGACTCGACCTACCCCGACAGCGATGAGCTGTTCTCTATCGGCGCACCGCTGGCTCGCAGGCTTGGGCTCGGGCGTATTGGCATCCATCATGAGCGCCTGCCGCCGGGGCGCAGAACGTCCTATCCGCATGCGGAGAGCGACGAAGAAGAGTTTATTTACGTGCTCGAAGGTTACCCTGAAGCCTGGATTAACGGCTACTTGTGGAAGCTGGAGCCTGGCGACAGTGTAGGTTTTCCCGCCGGAACCGGCATCTGTCATACCTTTATCAACAACACGGACGACGAGGTTCGGTTACTGGTCGTTGGCGAGGCCAACAAGAAGCACAACCGCATCTACTATCCGCTCAACCCTGAGTATGCCGCCACGCGGGAAGATCGCTGGGTAGACCATCCCCCACAGTTTTTTGGGCCGCATG
Organism: Enterobacter sp. BNK-22; assembly: GCF_048684805.1. Classification (NCBI taxonomy): domain Bacteria; kingdom Pseudomonadati; phylum Pseudomonadota; class Gammaproteobacteria; order Enterobacterales; family Enterobacteriaceae; genus Enterobacter; species Enterobacter sp. BNK-22. The sequence continues at coordinate 3,222,732 of NZ_JBLQTT010000001.1, read as the reverse complement.
ATGGAAAACCTGGGAAAAAATAATTTCCTCTTCTATAAATATTGAGGGCCGTCACAAAATATAACAGGCCGTAAGGGAGTTTTACTTAGGGAAAGAAATAGCGGGTCTTTTACTACTTATTCACAGCAATAGTTCGTTCCTGTTTGGGTGATAACAGACAGGGGTTATTTCATAACAGACTATAACGGGCATACTGTGAAAAAAAATTTTAAATTTTCGGTGGTTAGCATTGCTGTCTCCTTGTTTATGGCAAATCAGGCGGGAGCAGCCAATACCTGGACAGAATCACGCAGCGACGCCATGGGTGGCACCGGCGTGGCGTCGGGAAGCTATGGCAGTGGGGCGTTAATCAACCCGGCGCTGCTGGCAAAGGCAAAACCGGACGATGATGTGACGGTCATCTTGCCAGCCGTTGGGGTGCAGGTGACGGATGAAGACAATCTTCAGGACGAGATTGATAACATCAATGACAAAATCAATCACTACAAGGATGTGGTTGATAATCTCACGCCACGAGAAATTATCACCAATCCGTTAGGTTCCATTAATCAATTCCAGGGCGCGGCCAAAGATCTGGCCGATGAGCTGGACTATCTCAAAGGCAAAACCGCACGCGCAACGGCTGGTGCAGGGCTTGCGGTGAGTATCCCTAACGATGTCCTTTCCGTCGCCTTCATGGCGAAAGGTTATGCACATGGCCGGGTGAGCTCGTCTATCGATCAGCAAGACATTGATTATCTGCGTGGTATTCAACGAAGTAATGTGGTGGCGGCCGGTGTTGCGCTGGATGCTGCGCTGAACGGTACGGATCAGATCACCAAGAACCTCAACTCAACGGCGTCCGGCCGGGCGGCGATTGTCTCCGACTACGGTGTTGCCGTTGCCCGTCAGTTTGATCTCGGCGGCGTCCCGGTTTCCGTGGGCGTAACACCAAAGCTGCAAAAAACCTGGGTCTATAACTACACCACGTCAATCTACGATTACGATAGTAACAAGTGGAACGACAGCCGCTACCGTACTGACGATACGGGCTTCAACGTGGATGCCGGTATTGCGGCCGATTTCGGCGAAAACTGGACCGTTGGCGTGAGCGGACAAAACCTGATGTCGCGTGATATCGACACCAAAGATATCCGTATCCGCAATGGCCGTACGGGAGAAGTGGTGAGCTATAAAGACACCTATCAGATCCGTCCGCTGGTGACCGCCGGTGCTGCCTGGCACAACGACCTGGTGACGCTGACCGCCGATGGCGATCTGACGGAAACCAAAGGCTTCAAGAGCGAAGATACGTCGCAGTACGTGGGTGTCGGTGCCGAGGTGACGCCGCTGAGCTGGCTGGCGGTCCGTGCGGGTTATCGTGCCGACGTGAAGGGTAACGACAGCAATGTCTTTACCGGCGGTGTCGGTTTCGCGCCGTTTAGCACCGTGCATGTTGACCTGATGGGCCTGTACGGTGAAGACGAAACCTGGGGCGCAGGGGCTCAACTGAGCATGACGTTCTAAAGTCAACCGGAGGCGCTGCGCCTCCGGCTTTTCTTTGTGCTATAGTAGCGCCCCTTTTCCACCAGATGCTTAAAACTTCGCCATGTCGTCAGAATTACAGACCGCTTTCCCTGCACACCGTTTTTCCATTGCGCCGATGCTCGACTGGACGGACAGACACTGCCGCTATTTCCTGCGCCAGCTCTCCCGCCATACGCTGCTGTACACCGAAATGGTGACCACAGGCGCAATCATTCACGGCAAGGGCGACTATCTGGCCTATAGCGAAGAAGAGCATCCGGTTGCCCTGCAGCTGGGCGGCAGCGATCCGGCCGCGCTGGCGCAGTGTGCGAAGCTGGCAGAAGCGCGCGGCTACGACGAGATCAACCTGAACGTTGGCTGTCCGTCCGACCGTGTGCAAAACGGTATGTTCGGTGCCTGCCTGATGGGGAATGCCCAGCTGGTGGCGGACTGTATCAAGGCGATGCGTGATGTCGTTTCCATTCCGGTGACGGTCAAAACCCGTATCGGGATTGACGACCAGGACAGCTACGAATTTCTGTGCGATTTCATCAATACGGTCTCCGGAAAGGGTGAATGCGAGATGTTCATCATCCATGCGCGAAAAGCCTGGCTCTCCGGCCTGAGCCCGAAAGAGAACCGTGAAATCCCGCCGCTGGACTATCCGCGCGTGTATCAGCTGAAGCGTGACTTCCCGCACCTGACCATGTCCATTAACGGCGGCATCAAGTCGCTGGAAGAGGCCAAAGCGCACCTTGAACATATGGATGGGGTGATGGTTGGGCGCGAGGCGTATCAGAATCCGGGCATTCTGGCGACGGTCGATCGCGAAATCTTTGGCATCGAAGGTGCAGACACCGATCCGGTTGCCGTCGTGCGGGCGATGTATCCTTACATTGAGCGCGAGCTGAGCAACGGTACGTATCTCGGCCATATCACCCGCCATATGCTTGGGCTGTTCCAGGGCATTCCGGGCGCGCGTCAGTGGCGTCGCTACCTGAGCGAAAACGCACATAAAGCCGGTGCCGATATCGAGGTGCTGGAACATGCGCTGCGACTGGTGGCAGACAAGCGATAACTTTCGCTAAAAATTCGTCAAATTCACCACGCCCTGCGAATTCTCGTGGGGCGTTTTGCTTTAAGAACAACACGTTATGTCTGGCATGATTCTTGTAATGTTTGCAGCATCATTCGGGAACTCGTGGGAGAGCATCATGCTGGAACTACTTTTTGTGATTGGCTTTTTTGTCATGCTGTTAGCAACGGGCATTTCGCTGCTCGGCATTCTGGCGGCTATCGTGGTGGCGACGGTCGTCATGTTTATTGGCGGATTGTTTGCCCTGACGATCAAACTGCTGCCGTGGCTACTGCTGGCCGTGGCGGTGGTGTGGGTGATACGGGCGATTAAATCGCCAAAAGTACCCAGTTATCAGCGCAATAACCGCTTCCGTTACTAAGGTATTGAGGGGTTCGTCACAGAGTTGTAACTTTTCCGGCAGCATGGCTTAGAACAGAATAGGATTTACTTATCGAATCTGTCACTATGACTGCCGTTAAAGAATTCATCGCGCTGTACCCTACATACAGCCGAACTAAAAAAAGAAAGGGCTTCCCACGGGAAGCCCAATTTCTTTTTGGGGCTCAGGGAATCAACAAACTCGACCCCTGCGTTGCCCGGCTCTCCAGCACCTCATGCGCACGCTGCGCATCGGCTAGCGGGTATTTCTGCGCTTCTGCCACATCCACCTTAATGACGCCGCTGGCGATCAGTGAGAACAGCTCATTGCTGGCTTCCTCAAGTTCTTCCCGGTTGGTGATGTAACCCTGCAGGGAAGGGCGCGTGACGTACAGCGAGCCTTTTTGGTTCAGGATGCCGAGATTCACGCCGGTGACAGCACCTGAGGCGTTTCCGAAGCTCACCATCAGCCCACGACGCTGCAGGCAGTCCAGCGATGCCTCCCAGGTGTCTTTCCCAACCGAGTCATACACGACACGCACCTTTTTGCCGCTGGTGATCTCCTTCAGCCGTTCGACGATGCTCTCTTCACGGTAGTTAATCACCTGCCAGGCGCCCGCCTGCAGTGCGCGCTGCGCTTTTTGGGCATTGCCCACGGTGCCGATCAGTTTTGCGCCCAGCGCTTTTGCCCACTGACAGGCGATGAGCCCGACACCACCCGCCGCGGCATGAAACAGGAACTGCTCATCGGGTTTAATTTCATAGGTTTTACGCAGCAGGTAGTAAACGGTTAACCCTTTCAGGAAGGAGGCTGCCGCCTGCTCAAAGGAGATGGCGTTAGGCAGCAGGGCGGCTTTATCCGCCGGGACGTTGTGGACGGAGCTGTAAGCGCCCAGCGCAGATTGCGCATACACCACGCGGTCGCCCTCTTTAAGATGCTTAACCGCGCTGCCCACTTTGATGACGACACCGGCTGCCTCGGTGCCCAGTCCGCTTGGCATCGACGGAGGCGGGTAGAGCCCGCCGCGAATATAGGTGTCAATGTAGTTTATGCCGATGGCTTTGTTTTCAACCTGCACTTCGTTTTCGCCAGGCGCGGCGGGAGTGAACTCCACCGCGTTGAGTACGTCAGGGCCACCATGCTTGTGAAATTCAATACGTGTTGCCATGCTTCCTCCAGAATGTGGTAATCTTTCGACCCACTCTTTATCTCGGTAACTCCATTCACTATGGCAGGAAACAAACCCTTCAACAAACAGACTGAACCTCGCGAGCGTGATTTCCAGGTCGCAGGGTTAAAAGTCCCGCCGCACTCGATTGAAGCGGAACAGTCGGTGTTGGGCGGTTTAATGCTGGATAACGAACGCTGGGACGACGTCGCCGAGCGCGTGGTGTCTGAGGATTTCTACACCCGTCCGCACCGTCATATCTTTACCGAAATGGCGCGCCTGCAGGAGTCGGGTAGCCCGATTGACCTGATCACCCTCGCGGAGTCGCTGGAGCGCCAGGGACAACTGGACAGCGTCGGCGGGTTTGCCTATCTGGCAGAACTGTCAAAAAACACGCCAAGTGCGGCAAACATCAGCGCTTATGCCGACATCGTGCGTGAACGTGCCGTTGTCCGCGAGATGATCTCGGTGGCGAATGAGATCGCCGAAGCCGGTTTTGATCCGCAGGGTCGCACCAGTGAAGACCTGCTCGATCTTGCCGAGTCCCGCGTCTTCAAAATCGCCGAAAGCCGCGCCAACAAAGACGAAGGCCCCAAAAATATCGCCGACGTCCTCGACGCCACCGTCGCCCGTATCGAACAGCTATTCCAGCAGCCGCACGACGGTGTGACCGGGGTAAACACCGGCTATGACGATCTCAACAAGAAAACCGCCGGTCTGCAGCCGTCGGATTTGATTATCGTCGCGGCGCGTCCGTCGATGGGTAAAACAACCTTTGCGATGAACCTCGTCGAAAACGCGGCGATGTTGCAGGATAAGCCGGTACTTATTTTCAGCCTTGAGATGCCCTCTGAGCAGATCATGATGCGTTCTCTGGCATCGCTGTCGCGCGTGGACCAGACCCGCATCCGTACCGGCCAGCTCGACGATGAGGACTGGGCGCGCATCTCCGGCACCATGGGCATTCTGCTGGAAAAACGTAACATCTATATTGATGACTCTTCCGGCCTGACGCCGACGGAAGTCCGTTCCCGCGCGCGTCGTATCGCCCGTGAACACGGCGGTATCGGCCTTATCATGATCGACTACCTTCAGCTGATGCGCGTCCCGTCGCTCTCCGACAACCGTACGCTGGAGATCGCCGAAATTTCCCGCTCGCTCAAGGCATTAGCCAAAGAGCTGCACGTGCCGGTGGTGGCACTGTCGCAGCTTAACCGTTCTCTGGAACAACGTGCTGACAAGCGCCCGGTCAACTCCGACCTGCGTGAATCCGGCTCCATCGAGCAGGATGCCGACTTAATCATGTTTATCTACCGTGATGAGGTTTATCACGAGAACAGCGACCTGAAAGGGATCGCCGAAATTATTATTGGTAAACAACGTAACGGCCCGATCGGGACGGTACGTCTGACCTTTAACGGACAGTGGTCGCGTTTCGACAACTATGCCGGTCCTCAATATGATGATGAGTAATTTCTAAGGAATTCAAATGCAAGCGGCAACTGTTGTGATTTACCGCCGCGCTCTGCGACACAACCTGCAACGTCTGCGTGAACTGGCCCCCGCCAGCAAGCTCGTTGCAGTCGTGAAAGCGAACGCTTACGGACACGGTCTTCTTGAGACCGCGCGAACGCTCCCCGATGCCGACGCCTTTGGCGTCGCCCGTCTTGAAGAAGCCCTCCGCCTGCGCGCGGGGGGGATTACCCAACCGATTCTGCTCCTCGAAGGCTTTTTCGAAGCCACCGATCTGCCAACCATCGCAGATCAGCATCTGCACACGGCGGTACACAACGAAGAACAGCTGGCCGCACTGGAAACCGCTGAGCTGAGCGAGCCGGTGACCGTGTGGATGAAGCTTGATACGGGCATGCATCGTCTGGGCGTGCGTCCGGAAAGCGCCGAAGCGTTTTATCAGCGTTTATGCCGGTGCAAAAACGTGCGTCAGCCGGTGAATATTGTCAGCCACTTCGCCCGTGCCGATGAGCCCGAGTGCGGTGCGACCGAGCGGCAGCTGGATATCTTTAATACCTTCTGCGAAGGCAAGCCGGGGATGCGCTCGATCGCCGCATCCGGCGGGATCCTGCTGTGGCCGCAGTCGCATTTCGACTGGGCGCGACCGGGCATCATTCTTTACGGCGTGTCGCCGCTGGAGAATAAACCCTGGGGGCCGGACATGGGTTTTCAGCCAGTCATGTCTCTGGTGTCTACTCTGATTGCCGTACGCGAACACAAAGCCGGTGAGCCGGTGGGCTACGGCGGCACCTGGATCAGCGAGCGTGATACCCGCCTCGGCGTCGTGGCGATGGGCTATGGCGATGGCTATCCGCGCGCTGCACCCACGGGTACGCCGGTGCTGGTCAACGGTCGCGAAGTGAAGATCGTTGGCCGCGTGGCGATGGACATGATTTGTGTCGATCTGGGGCCTGAAGCCCAGGATAAACCCGGCGACGATGTGGTGATGTGGGGGGAAGGTTTACCCGTTGAACGTATTGCTGAAATCACGAAAGTGAGTGCTTACGAACTTATCACCCGCCTGACGTCTCGGGTGGCGATGAAGTACGTCGACTAACATTTTATTCCAGGGAAGGATAATGTCCCCTTCAGAAATCGCTGCGTGTCTGGCCTATGCTCTCTCCGTCTGGCTGGCCGCCAGAAACAATATCCATACGTGGTGGATAGGCATCATCGGTAGCGGGCTTTATGCCTGGGTCTTCTATTCTGTGCAGCTTTATGCTGACGTTACCCTTCAGTTCTTTTTCATCATAACGAGCATAACCGGCTGGCTGCATTGGCTTAAAGGCAATCATGGAGAGGTCTTGCCTGTCCGTCGTACCAGACCGGGACATTTTTTTATGCTTTTGGCCTGCGCCATAAGCGTAGCAGTGGTATACGGGTGGATACTGCATCTCTATACCAATGCATGGGCCCCCTGGCTGGACTCCATCATTTTGACATTCAGCATTCTTGCTCAGTTTATGTTGATGGGACGGCGTCTGGAAAACTGGTACATCTGGCTTGCCGTTAACACGCTGGCAGTACCGCTGTACGCGACGAGAGAACTGTATCTGACCGCCGGTTTATATCTGGTGTTTTGGTTTAATGCGTGGCACGGACTGTATCAGTGGCGCAAGGAGATCCGTGCGCAATGACGCTATATGCCAACGGTCTGGTGGTAGGCAAATTCGCACCATTACATGCGGGCCATGAAGCGCTCATCAATACGGCACTTGAGCAGTGCGAGACGGTCTGTATCATCAGCTATTCGTCGCCGGAAATACACGGTTACGAACCTGAAAAGCGGCTTAACTGGTTAACAACGCGCTTCCCACAATGTCGCCACCTAGTGCTTTCGCCGCAAGTGTTGGCTTCATATGGCCTTGCGCCACCGCCACCGAATGACGCTGATGACGATCTTCACCGGCATTACGTTGCAACGCTATGTGAGGACATTCTGCATTGTCAGCCAGAGGCGGTATTTACTGCCGAAGACTATGGAGACGGGTTTGCCACTGTCCTGAGCCAGCGTTTCGGACGACCGGTTGCGCACGTGCGTCTCCAGCGTCAACAGGGACCAGAAGCTCCCTCGGGAACGCTCATCCGCTCTGATGTTCATCGTTATCGCAAGATGATGTCCCCTGAGGTGTATCGCAGCTTTGTTTTTCGTATCTGCTTATTAGGTGGAGAATCGACGGGCAAAAGCACGCTTGCAAAGGCACTGGCGCAAACGCTAAACGTTCCGTACGTTGCAGAGTATGGTCGTGAACACTGGGAAAAGAAGAACGGCATCCTTGATCTGGAGGATTTGCTGCATATTGCCCGCGAGCAGGTGCGTCGGGAAGAATTAGCCTGCACGGCGCCTTATCTGGTCTGTGATACGTCCCCTTTAACGACCCTGTTTTACGCGCTCGATCAGTTTGGCAGCGCGCCGCAGGCGTTAATGGCGCTTGCTGAACGAGACTATGCACTGGTCGTACTTTGCGGAGATGATTTTCCGTTTGTGCAGGATGGCACCCGGCAGGGGGAGGCGTTTCGCCACAGACAGCAGGTATGGTATGAAGCAGAGCTATCACAACGAAACATTCCTTTTCTGCGCGTGCAGGGCTCGGTGCCTGAGCGAATCGATTGCATTTGCCGATATATCGAGTGTCTGGCCTGATATCGCACTCGACCTTCACCTGCTTCCGGTTTATTGTTGAAATCCCTGCCTCATCGAATTCCGGAGAACCATCGCGTGTTTCAGAAAGTTGACGCCTATGCCGGCGACCCTATCCTCTCCTTAATGGAGCGTTTTAAAGAAGATCCTCGCAGCGACAAAGTGAACCTCAGCATCGGTCTGTATTACAACGAGGATGGCATTATTCCTCAATTAAAAGCCGTAGCTGAAGCCGAAACGCGTCTGAACGCTGTTCCACACGGCGCTTCTCTGTATCTGCCGATGGAAGGGCTAAACGCTTATCGCAACACCATCGCACCGCTGCTGTTCGGCGCCGATCACGCGGTGCTCGCGCAAAAACGCGTGGCGACCATCCAGACGCTGGGCGGCTCGGGTGCGCTGAAAGTGGGCGCAGACTTCCTGAAAAAATATTTCCCGGATTCAGGCGTGTGGGTCAGCGACCCGACGTGGGAAAACCACGTTGCGATCTTCGAGGGCGCGGGCTTTAAGGTGGCGACCTATCCGTGGTTCGACAGCGAAACGAACGGCGTGCGCGTTGACGCGCTGCTGGAAAAACTGAACACCCTGCCGGAGCGCAGTATTGTGCTGCTGCATCCGTGCTGCCATAATCCGACCGGTGCCGATCTCACCAATGCCCAGTGGGATGCGGTGATCGAGGTGCTGAAGGCCCGTAACCTGATCCCATTCCTCGATATTGCCTATCAGGGCTTTGGCGCGGGTATGGAAGAAGACGCCTATGCCATCCGCGCCGCTGCCAGCGCCGGGCTGCCTGTTCTGGTGAGTAACTCCTTCTCTAAAATCTTCTCCCTGTACGGTGAACGCGTTGGTGGTCTTTCCGTGGTATGTGAAGACGCCGAAGCAGCCAGCCGCGTGCTGGGTCAGCTGAAAGCGACGGTGCGCCGTATCTACTCCAGCCCGCCAAACTTTGGTGCGCAGGTGGTGGCAACGGTTCTCGGTGACGAAACGCTGAAAGCGTCCTGGCTTGGCGAAGTGGAGGCGATGCGTAAGCGCATCCTGTCGATGCGTCAGGAGCTGGTTAATGTCCTGAAAGAGGCTGTGCCTGGGCATAACTTTGATTATCTGCTCAAGCAGCGCGGGATGTTCAGCTATACCGGACTGAGCGCGGCGCAGGTCGATCGCCTGCGCGAAGAGTTCGGCGTCTACCTGATCGCCAGCGGCCGTATGTGCGTGGCGGGCCTCAATGCCGGCAACGTTCATCGCGTGGCGCAGGCGTTTGCCTCCGTAATGTAAGTATTCACTTACTTGCATGCTATATGTAGGCCGGGTAAGGCGCAGCCGCCACCCGGCTTTTTTGTTCGCGCCGGTGCCAGTCATTGCCCGGTGGCACTGCGCTTTGTGATCGTCTTCTTTTTATTCCGCTTCATAAGCAAAAACTCCTTCCCTTCACCTCCCGCTGGGGTTATGGTCGGATAGTTTTTTGACCATTCACTCAAAATAAAACGATAACAAGCTGAATATTCAGGGGAAAATATGCGCAAGATCACACTGGCGCTCAGCGCCGCCTGCTTATTGTTCTCACTTAACAGCGCCGTCGTCGCGCGAGCTTCCGCCCCGACGCCGCTTTACACCGGCACTACCGCCGCCATTCTCGCCGAGCAGGCGCCCATTCACTGGGTTTCCGTGGCCCAAATCGAAAACAGCCTGATGGGGCGCCCACCAATGGCCGTGGGCTTCGATATTGACGATACCGTGTTATTCTCAAGCCCAGGATTCTGGCGCGGCAAAAAAATGTATTCTCCCGACAGCGAAGCGTATCTGAAGAACCCGGAGTTCTGGGAAAAAATGAATAACGGCTGGGACGAGTACAGCATTCCGAAAGAGGTCGCCCGGGCGGTAATTGCTATGCATGTTAAGCGTGGCGACAGTATTTATTTCGTCACCGGTCGTAGCCAGACCAAAACGGAAACCGTCTCCAGAACCCTGCAGGACGATTTCCAGATCCCGGCAGCCAACATGAACCCGGTCATTTTTGCCGGTGACAAAGAGGGGCAAAACACCAAAACCCAGTGGCTGGAAAAGAAAAACATCAAAGTGTTTTATGGCGATTCGGATAACGACATTACCGCCGCGCAGGATGCAGGTGCCAGAGGGATCAGGGTGTTACGCGCGTCTAACTCTACCTATCGACCGCTGCCGATGGCCGGAAAGTTTGGCGAAGAGGTGATCGTCAACTCGGAGTACTGAGTCCCTGGCAGCGAGTTTGACTCTTTTTTAATCAAATCTCGCTGCTGCGGGTTTTACCTTTCGTCTTCTTGCTGCACACTTAGAAAGATTCATCTTTCATCACGGAGCAGCCTATGTGGTACCAACAGACCCTGACCTTAAGCGCGAAGCCACGCGGATTTCACCTGGTGACGGATGAAGTCATCGGGCAACTCCGCGACCTGTCGCGCGTCAGAACGGGTTTGCTGCATCTGCTGCTTCAGCATACGTCTGCCTCTCTGACGCTGAATGAAAATTGCGATCCCACCGTCCGGTCTGACATGGAGCGGCATTTTCTGAAGAGCGTCCCGGACAACGCCCCTTACGAGCATGACTATGAGGGGGCGGACGATATGCCTTCGCATATTAAATCCTCTTTGCTGGGCGTATCGTTGATGCTGCCGGTCCACAACGGGCGGCTGTTGCTGGGCACGTGGCAGGGGATCTGGCTGGGAGAGCATCGCATTCACGGTGGTTCGCGTAAAATTATCGCCACGCTACAAGGGGAATAAAGATGACAATTTCGGAGATACTTCAGTACTGCATGAGCAAGCCCGGCGCGGAGCAGAGCGTCCACAGCGACTGGAAGGCCACGCAGGTTAAGGTGGGGGATGTGCTGTTTGCGATGGTGAAAGAGGTGGAAGGCCGTCCTGCGGCATCGCTGAAAACCAGCCCTGAACTGGCCGATTTACTCCGTCAGCAGCATGATGACGTGAGGCCGAGCCAGCACCTCAATAAGGCGCACTGGAGCACCGTCTATCTGGATGGATCGATTCCAGGCTCACAAATTTACTACCTGGTGGACGCATCCTATCAGCAGGCGGTTGAGCTGCTGCCGGAAACGACCCGACAGCAGCTCTCCGTGTGACAATTACAGCAACGGTTTAAGGAAGCGCGCGGTGTGCGAGGCTTCGCACTCTGCAACGGTCTCTGGCGTACCGGAGACGAGGATTTCACCGCCGCCGCTGCCGCCTTCCGGGCCGAGATCGACAATCCAGTCCGCGGTTTTAATCACGTCCAGGTTATGTTCGATGACCACGATAGTGTTGCCCTGATCGCGCAGTTGATGCAGCACGTCCAGCAGCTGCTGGATGTCGGCAAAGTGCAGACCGGTGGTCGGCTCATCCAGGATATACAGCGTCTGGCCAGTACCGCGTTTTGACAGCTCGCGCGCCAGCTTCACGCGCTGCGCTTCACCGCCGGACAGCGTCGTGGCGGACTGCCCCAGACGAATGTAGGTCAGGCCGACGTCCATCAGCGTCTGCAGCTTACGCGCCAGCGCCGGAACGGCGTCAAAGAACTCGCGCGCCTCTTCGATGGTCATGTCCAGCACTTCGTGGATGGTCTTGCCCTTGTACTTAATCTCCAGCGTTTCGCGGTTATAGCGTTTGCCTTTGCACTGGTCGCACGGCACGTAGATATCCGGCAGGAAGTGCATCTCAACCTTGATCACGCCATCGCCCTGGCACGCTTCGCAGCGGCCGCCGCGTACGTTAAAGCTGAAACGCCCTGGCGTATACCCGCGTGAACGCGCTTCCGGCACACCGGCAAACAGTTCACGTACGGGCGTGAAAACGCCGGTATAGGTTGCCGGGTTAGAGCGCGGCGTACGGCCAATCGGGCTCTGGTCGATATCGATAACTTTATCGAAATGCTCCAGCCCCTGAATGTCGCGGTACGGTGCCGGCTCTGCCAGCGTCGCACCGTTTAGCGCGGTCTGTGCAATCGGGAACAGCGTATCGTTGATCAGCGTCGATTTACCGGAGCCGGACACGCCGGTGACACAGGTAAACAGCCCGACGGGCAGGGTCAGGGTGACGTCTTTCAGGTTATTGCCGCGCGCGCCGGTCAGCTTCAGCACTTTTTCCGGATCCGCTGCCACGCGCTGTTTGGGGACGTCAATCTTGCGCTTGCCGCTCATGTACTGGCCGGTCAGCGACTCGGGCACCGCCATAATGTCTTTCAGCGTCCCTTCCGCCACCACCTGGCCACCGTGGACGCCGGCACCCGGGCCGATGTCGATCACGTGGTCTGCGGCGCGGATCGCGTCTTCGTCGTGCTCGACCACAATCACCGTGTTACCGAGATTACGCAGGTGGATCAGGGTGCCGAGCAGACGTTCGTTATCGCGCTGGTGCAGGCCGATTGACGGCTCGTCCAGCACGTACATCACGCCCACCAGGCCCGCACCAATCTGGCTCGCCAGACGAATACGTTGGGCTTCACCGCCGGAGAGCGTTTCTGCCGAGCGGGAAAGCGTCAGGTAGTTCAGGCCGACGTTCACCAGGAACTTCAGGCGATCGCCAATCTCTTTCAGGACTTTTTCGGCGATTTTCGCGCGCTGGCCAGAGAGCTTCAGGTTATTGAAGAAGTCCATCGCGTGGCCGATGCTCATGTCTGAGATGGTCGGCAGCGCCGTATTTTCCACAAACACGTGGCGCGCTTCGCGACGCAGGCGCGTGCCCTCGCAGGTGGCGCAGGAGCGGTTGCTGATGAACTTCGCCAGCTCTTCGCGCACCGCGCTGGATTCGGTCTCTTTGTAGCGGCGCTCCATATTGTGCAGCACCCCTTCGAACGGGTGGCGACGCACGGAGGTATCACCGCGATCGTTCATGTATTTGAACTCGATGTTCTCTTTGCCAGAGCCGAACAGGATCACTTTGTGTACGTTCGGGCTGAGGCTGGCCCACGGCGCTTCCACGTCGAACTTATAGTGCTCTGCCAGCGACTTCAGCATCTGGAAGTAATAGAAATTACGCTTGTCCCAGCCGCGAATGGCGCCGCCCGCCAGGGACAGCTCCGGATTCTGGATCACGCGGTCCGGATCGAAATACTGCTGCACGCCCAGGCCGTCACACGTCGGGCAGGCGCCCGCCGGGTTGTTGAACGAGAACAGGCGCGGTTCCAGCTCGCGCATGCTGTAGCCGCAAATCGGGCAGGCAAAGTTGGCGGAGAAGAGCAGCTCTTCCGCTTTCGGGTCGTCCATGTCGGAGACCACGGCCGTGCCGCCGGAGAGTTCCAGCGCCGTTTCAAACGATTCTGCGAGACGCGTGGCAAGATCGTCACGCACCTTAAAGCGATCAATCACCACCTCGATGGTGTGCTTCTTCTGCAGTTCCAGCTTGGGCGGATCGGACAGGTCACACACTTCGCCGTCAATACGGGCGCGGATATAGCCCTGGCTTGCCAGGTTTTCCAGGGTTTTGGTGTGCTCACCCTTACGCTCTTTGATGATCGGCGCCAGCAGCATCAGGCGCTTGCCTTCTGGCTGCGACAGGACGTTGTCCACCATCTGGCTGACGGTTTGTGCCGCGAGCGGGACGTCGTGGTCCGGGCAGCGCGGCTCACCCACGCGGGCATACAGCAGACGCAGGTAGTCATGGATTTCGGTAATAGTACCGACCGTTGAACGCGGGTTATGCGAGGTGGATTTCTGCTCAATAGAGATAGCAGGGGACAACCCTTCAATGTGGTCGACATCCGGTTTTTCCATCAGCGACAGGAACTGACGCGCGTACGCAGACAGTGATTCAACGTAACGACGCTGTCCTTCGGCATACAGGGTGTCGAAAGCCAGTGAGGATTTGCCAGACCCCGACAGCCCGGTCACGACAATCAGCTTGTCGCGAGGGATTATCAGGTTGATATTCTTGAGATTGTGGGTGCGGGCGCCCCGAACTTCGATCTTATCCATTCACCTTTCCCGGTTGGAACACGGATTGCCTGGTTTGTTTGAAGGACAAACGGCTGTCAGAAACGGCTAATTATGACACAATTTGACCTGTTTGAATATACAGTATTGGAATGCATTTTCTGATTCGCTGTGTAACAATGTGGAGTTGCGGGAGAACTCTGGAACGTGCTACGCAACTATCAAAGTGCAGCATGGAAATGGTACACTCGCGCGTTTACACTATTAAGAAACGTATTCAGGAGACACGAACATGGCCAGCAGAGGCGTAAACAAGGTGATTCTCGTCGGTAATCTGGGCCAGGACCCGGAAGTACGCTACATGCCGAGTGGTGGCGCAGTTGCCAACATTACGCTGGCTACTTCCGAATCCTGGCGTGATAAAGCGACCGGTGAGATGAAAGAGCAGACCGAATGGCACCGCGTTGTGCTGTTTGGCAAACTGGCCGAAGTGGCCGGTGAGTATCTGCGTAAAGGTTCTCAGGTCTATATCGAAGGCCAGCTGCGCACCCGCAAATGGACCGATCAGTCCGGTGCTGAGAAGTACACGACGGAAGTGGTGGTTAACGTCGGCGGCACCATGCAGATGCTGGGTGGCCGTCAGGGCGGTGGCGCACCAGCAGGTGGCGGCCAGCAGCAGGGCGGTTGGGGTCAGCCTCAGCAGCCGCAGGGTGGCAACCAGTTCAGCGGCGGCGCGCAGTCTCGCCCGCAGCAGCAGTCTGCTCCTGCACCGTCTAACGAACCGCCAATGGATTTCGACGACGATATTCCGTTCTGATTTCCGCGTTCCCCAAACAAAAAACCCAGACATCGTCTGGGTTTTTTTATTTCATAAGGGATCAGGTAATCACCATTGGCCAGTCTGGTGGCGTGTGGCTCATCGCCTCAACCATCACCACTTTGATATTTTCCCAGACAGCGGCCATATCCAGCAGGGTAATGCCAAGCAGACCCGTTGCAAACCAGCAGGCAGCCCCCAGCCCCAACAGCGTGCTGATGACAGCGAGACCCGCGTAGTCAGATTTACGAAACTGAATGTTCAGCGTGCTGGCCAAAAACATCAGTACCGCACTCAACAAAGGCCAGCGCAGGAGTACCATGCTGGTAGTAATGGTTGCCATAAAACCCATCCTCTATAAAACAGACGAACTGAATGAAACAGAGTGTTTTCGTTACATAAGTTGTGTGAAGTATATCACGTTTGCTGTTTTATTCGCCAGTCCCGGGATGATGAAAAACGAGCGATTCATAGTTGCCGAGAATCAGTGGGTGCCTGAGTGAAAATATATCTTTGCTGGCTAAGTTCCCCAGTTCCCGCACTCTTTATAATGAATTCATTAAGATAGCAAAACTGATGCAAAAAGACGCACTCTGTACAATGTTTACAGCAATAACCCTATGGCTTATGCTTGAGTGGACAATTAATTTTACTCGCAGCTAACCTTTCAGGTTTTTGAATTTCATTATTTTTTTATTTTTTTTGTACGTTTTTAATTACACACAACGTTGTTTTTAATTCGCTACGCTGAGATTCAGCCTGCGCGTTGGTTTGTCGATTTTTCGAATCTGAAGAAAGTTGCGTCCGGTTTATCGCCTGATAATCAGCGAAAAAAATGAAAGAAAACCGACGTGAGATTGTTAATGACAGCATGCAGGCGTTGCATGCGCTGGCTAAGTTAATGCCCCAGCTTCATGCTCAATGTTCTCTGGCCGACATGCTGGCGACCATCAGTCGCGCGCTGGGCGCAAGCCTTGCCTGGGTCAGCGTTAACGGTGATGACGGGCTGAAGCGCGTGGTGTCCGCCGGGGAGATGACCTGCCATCCCCTCGACGTGGCCGATTTCCTGGCGAACACGCTGCTCCAGCGGCATCATCGATCGTGGCGGGTGGTTTACTGGAAAGAGAATATTGGCCGCACGTTATTTCCTCCTCAGCACCCGGGCTATACGCAGCTGCAAAGCGGTGTGCTGTGCAAGCTTTCAACTCAAAACTGGCACTGCAGCGGCTATTTCTTTTTAGCGTTCGAAGAAAGGCTTTCTTCTTTGCCGATTCTGAAAAATATCGTCGTGGTGCTGGTCGAAAAATTAAAAGACTATTTTGCGGAAATTATTGCCCGAGAAAAAACGGCGCAGGAAATGCAGCGCGTCGTGACGCAATATAAGACGCTCTTTGAACGCGCCCCGGTTTTAATGAACTCTTTCGACAAATTTAACCGCTGCGTGCTGTGGAATGCCGAATGTGAAAAAGTATTCGGCTGGACGATGGCGGAGATCGCGGAACATGCCGATCCGCTTTCGCTGTTTTATCCCGATCCTGAAGAGCGGCGGCGGGTAAGAGAGTCGGTCAATGTCTCGCCGCTGAAGGATATGTATGAGTGGCATCCGCTACGCAAAGACGGCACCCCGCTGACGGTGCTGTGGTCAAACATTCTGTTGCCGGACAATTCTATCCTCAATATTGGGCTGGATATCACCGAGCGGAAAAAAGCCGAACAGCAGCTCGAAGTTAAAGCCACCACTGACGATCTCACCGGCTGCTTTAACCGGTCGGCGATTTTGCAGCAGCTGGAGCTTGCGCTGGCCGCCAGTGCCAGGCAGGAGGCTAACAGCCATTTTTGCGTCCTGATGTTTGACCTGGATTTTTTCAAACAGATCAACGACGAGTGGGGACACCCGGTGGGCGATGCGGCGCTTCTTCACTTCTGTAATGCTATCCGTGAGTTGGCTCCTTCGGGCTCCGCATTAGGGCGCGTGGGAGGGGAGGAATTTTTGCTCCTGCTGGCGCAAACTGACGGCAATGGCGCTGCGCAACTCTCCGCCAGGTTGCGCACCGTTTTGCAAACTCATCCGCTGATTGTGGGTGAGAGAACGCTGTCGCTGTCGTTTAGCGCAGGGGTCGTGGAAGTCCGCGGGGGACAGCGGGATACTTCAGCCTTGCTAAGGCGTGCTGATAAAGCGTTATATGAGGCTAAGCATTTGGGGCGAGGAAAAACGGTGGTGGCGGCTGATTATTTATAAATCAGTGAACACAATACACCCGATCAAATAGCATAAAACGTCATGATGACGGTGTGCTTTTTTCATGCTGCCAGAAGTTTGGCTTAATCAACAATCGTCTGTTGTGTTATCTTCCCACCGCCCTTACGGGCTGGATAATTATTTTCCTTAATTGAAACGGAACGAATACTTACAGTTTCACTTACGGGAAAATATTATCGTCATAACGAAATTTAAGATTTTTAATACGAAAAGTCAGTTGCTAACTTCGCATGATTCATGCAACGTAATCACCTGTTTAACACAGCATCCGGCCTTCATTACTACAGGCGTACAACATGCAGGGATATAGGGCGGGAAATGAATCGTAGCGCGCAGCGCAAGATGCTCAGGGTGGTAGGGATCATCATGGTAGTTATGCTGCCGGTGATGCTTGCGCTATGGTTTGCCCAGCTAAGAGCCGTGTCTGAAACAAGCGCCCAGCTACGGACATTTGCTGAACTGGCTTTAGACAAAACAGAGCTGGTTATACAGCAGGTTGATCTGGCCCGCGACGAGGCGGAAAAATATCGGGGCGAGCTTTGCACCCCGGGACACCGTCAATATATGTTGAACGTTGTTCGTGGCCGCCTGTTTGTTGCCGATTTAATTTATGCTGAAGGTCAGAATTTTCTTTGTTCGACCGTTTTTACACCGGATCGTCCCTACGCCATTCCCGTCGCTAATTACACGCGTAAACCTGACGTCGCTATCTATTATTATCGCGACACCCCATTTTATACTGGTTATAAAATGACATATATGCAGCGTGGAAATTATGTGGTGGTCGTTAATCCACTTTCATACAGCGAAGTCATGTCTGCGGATCATTCTCTCTCGTGGGGGGTATACGACACGGTAACCAATGCTTTCTTTTCCGTCAGTCAGAAAGCCAATGTTTCTTTATTAAATTCGATGATTCGGGATAAGGAATCGGTATTTCAAAAAGATAACCGCTTTTATACGATCGTCACATCCCCCAAAAGACCGATTGCGGCCATCGTGTCGACATCGAATAAACGCTTTTATGAAACGCTTTACCATCAGGCGACATTAACGCTGCCGCTGGGAATGATTTGCAGCATTATTATTTTGCTGGTCTGGTCCCGTACCCATCGTGAGCTCAATTCGCCGGGGCGTTTACTGCACAGGGCGCTGAACAAACGCCAGCTTTGCGTGCACTATCAGCCGATTATTGATATCAAGAACAATCGGTGTGTCGGCGCGGAGGCGTTATTACGCTGGCCTGGTTTTAACGGGCAGGTGATGAGCCCGGCTGAGTTTATTCCGCTGGCTGAAAATGAGGGGATGAGTGAGCGGATTACGGATTATGTCGTTGAGGAAGTGTTCAGCGATTTGGGCCATTTCCTTGCCGAACATCCGCATCTCTATATTTCGATTAACCTGTCGGCGACGGATTTCCACTCCTCGCGGCTGATCGCCATGATTTCTGAGAAGGCCCGCCACTATGCCGTCCGCGCGCAGCAAATCAAAATTGAAGTGACGGAACGCGGTTTTATCGATGTGCCTAAAACCACGCCGGTGATTCAGGCTTTTCGTCAGGCGGGGTATGAAGTGGCGATCGATGATTTCGGTACCGGCTACTCGAACCTGCACAATCTCTACTCGCTGAACGTCGATATCCTGAAGATCGATAAATCGTTTATCGATACCTTAACGACCAACAGCACCAGCCACCTGATCGCCGAGCATATTATCGAGATGGCGCAAAGCCTGCGGCTGAAAACCATTGCGGAAGGGGTTGAGACGGCAGAGCAGGTGAGCTGGCTGTTGAAGCGCGGCGTCCAGTTTTGTCAGGGATGGCACTTCGCGAAAGCGATGCCGCCCCAGGAATTTATGACCTGGCAGCAGCAACCTTTGCACTGAGCGTGATTAATTCAACTGGTGGCGATAGTCGCTCGGCGTGCGGTCAAACTCGCGGCGAAACACGCGGGAAAAGGTTTGTTGCGACACATAGCCAAGATCCATCGCGATATCAAAAATCGGCCGCTGCGTTGAGCGTAGCGCCTGCGCCGCCAGCAGCAGTCTGCGCTGACGAATGTACTCACCCAGCGTCTGATGCATGACCGTACGGAACATTCTCTGTAAATACCATTTCGAATAGCCCGACTTTTTCGCGACCACATCAATGTTCAACGGTTGGTCGATATGGTCATCAATCCATTCAATAAGCGTCTGAATAATCTGCTGATGCGACATAAGGTTGCCCCTCTGTAGATACAACTATCTCGGTTAATTCGTCGTTTTCTCTGCGGGGGAGTATAATTCCTCAAGTTAACTTGAGGTAAAGAGGTTTTATGGAAAAGAGATTGCCGCGCATTAAAGCGCTGTTAACCCCCGGCGAAGTAGCAAAGCGAAGCGGCGTGGCGGTATCGGCGCTCCACTTCTATGAAAGCAAAGGGTTAATTAAAAGCATCCGTAACGGCGGCAACCAGCGTCGCTATACCCGCGACGTGCTCCGCTACGTGGCGATTATCAAAATTGCGCAACGAATCGGAATTCCCCTGGCCACGATCGGCGAGGCATTTGGCGTGCTGCCGGAAGGGCACACGCTGAGCCCGAAAGAGTGGAAAGAGCTGTCGTCCCAGTGGCGTGAAGAGTTGGACAGGCGTATTCATACGCTGGTCGCGCTGCGTGACGAACTGGATGGCTGCATTGGCTGCGGATGCCTGTCGCGCAGCGACTGCCCGCTGCGTAACCCCGGCGACAAACTGGGCGAGCAGGGGACGGGAGCGCGGTTGCTGGAGGAAGATTGAGAGTGGTTTGCCGGGTGGCGCTTCGCTTACCCGGCCTACCAAACCGTCAAATGTAGGCCGGGTAAGGCGCAGCCGCCACCCGGCAAAACCCCGCACAATAAAGAACTAAAGCGCCACAAAGGGCGCTTTAGTTTTTCCCGGTCTTTGTCTTTCTCTCTATCCCGCTGGTTCACGGGAGGGTTTCCCCCGACATCAGCACCCCTCGTGTCGAGCTGGTTGGGGAGGTTCCGGATTGTGCTGACACTTTAATTCTATGCAAGGCCCGTTTTTTCGCCAGCGACGCTGACCGGTTTTTAGCCGAATTTTTTTCGCGGTGTTGTTCAATTTTCTATAGTTAAAAAGTATGAATAACAGGAGAAAGCCATGCTCACGGTACACCACCTAAACCAGTCGCGCTCGCACCGCGTAATCTGGGCGCTGGAAGAACTCGGTCTGCCTTATGAGATCGTTCACTATCAGCGCGAAAAGAACATGCTGGCACCTGAGGCGCTCAAAAAGGTGCATCCGTTGGGCAAATCACCGGTCATCGAAGATAACGGACTGATCCTCGCAGAGTCAGGCGCCATTCTGGAGTATCTGCAGGAGACGTACGATCCCGAGTCGCGGCTTAAGCCTTTAGATCCCGCGCATAAGGTGCAGTACCGCTTCTGGTTGCACTACGCGGAAGGATCGCTGATGCCGCTGCTGTTAATGAAGCTGGTCTTCAACAGCCTCGGCAAGCCGCCCGTGCCGTTTGGTATCCGAACCCTGGGAAAAGCGCTGGGGCAGGGGGTGCAGAAAGCGTACCTCAACCGCCAGCTGGAAACCCATGCACGCTTTATTGAGTCGCACCTTGCTAAAAACAGCTGGTTTGCCGGGGATTCGCTCAGCATGGCCGACATCCAGATGAGCTTCCCGATCTTTGCCCTGCTGGCGCGCGGCGGTATTAACAACTTGCCGCATAGTCAGGCATGGAAAACGAAGGTTGAAAACAGCCCTGGCTGGCAACGAACCCTGGCACAAGGGGGGCCGTTATTCATCCCGGGGGAGGATTGAAATGTAAACAAATTGCGCATAGACGATAACGTTTGCGCATCCTCTGTTTATTTCTTCAGCGTCATAAGTGAATTTTAGCGAAAAACGATAAAGTTCAGTTGAAAAGGGCGGGGATTAGGCTAGATAATCGTTTGCCTTAATTTGACCACCCGTTTGTAAGCGCGGAGCTAAACGTTTGCTTTTTCTGTGACGCCCTTTCGTCGCAAACGCAACACAAGGATTTGACGTTTAGCTGGCAGTGGCGTCTCCACCTCGCTTACGGACTTCCTAAAAAACTCTCAGGGGATGTTTTCTATGTCTACGCCATCTGCGCGTACTGGCGGTTCACTTGACGCCATGTTTAAAATTTCGGCCCGCGGCAGCACCGTGCGTCAGGAAATCGTTGCCGGTTTGACAACGTTTCTGGCGATGGTGTATTCCGTCATCGTTGTGCCGGGCATGCTGGGCAAAGCGGGCTTCCCGCCAGCAGCTGTCTTTGTAGCGACCTGCCTTGTGGCCGGCGTGGGCTCTATCGTGATGGGCCTGTGGGCGAACCTGCCGCTGGCGATTGGTTGCGCCATCTCCCTGACCGCGTTTACCGCGTTCAGCCTGGTGCTGGGCCAGCACATCAGCGTACCGGTTGCGCTGGGCGCCGTGTTCCTGATGGGTGTGCTGTTTACCGTTATTTCAGCGACCGGCATCCGTAGCTGGATCTTGCGCAACCTGCCGCAGGGCGTGGCGCACGGTACCGGCATCGGCATCGGCCTGTTCCTGCTGCTGATCGCCGCCAACGGCGTCGGTCTGGTCATCAAGAACCCGCTGGACGGTCTGCCGGTGGCGCTCGGCCATTTCGCCAGCTTCCCGGTGATCATGTCGCTGATCGGGCTGGCGGTGATTATCGGTCTGGAAAAACTGAAAGTCCCGGGCGGCATCCTGCTGACCATTATCGGCGTTTCCATTGTCGGCCTGATTTTCGATCCGAACGTCCACTTCTCCGGCATTTTCGCCATGCCGTCGCTGAGTGATGACAAAGGCAACTCTCTGATTGGCAGCCTGGATATCGTTGGCGCGCTGAACCCGGTCATCCTGCCAAGCGTGCTGGCGCTGGTAATGACCGCGGTGTTTGACGCGACCGGGACCATTCGTGCGGTGGCCGGTCAGGCGAACCTGCTGGATAAAGACGGTCAGATTATTGACGGTGGCAAAGCGCTGACGACGGACTCCCTGAGCAGCGTCTTCTCAGGCCTGGTGGGCGCAGCGCCTGCGGCGGTGTACATCGAGTCCGCAGCGGGTACGGCGGCAGGCGGTAAAACCGGCCTGACGGCGATCACCGTGGGCGTGCTGTTCATGCTGATCCTGTTCCTCTCTCCGCTCTCCTACCTGGTTCCGGCGTACGCGACCGCGCCAGCGCTGATGTACGTTGGCCTGCTGATGCTGAGCAACGTGGCGAAAATCGACTTTGCGGATTTCGTGGACGCGATGTCTGGCCTGATTACCGCGGTCTTTATCGTGCTGACCTGTAACATCGTGACCGGCATTATGATCGGTTTCGCATCGCTGGTGATTGGTCGTCTGGTCTCCGGGGAATGGCGCAAGCTGAACGTTGGCACCGTTGTGATTGCCGTTGCGCTGGTGGCGTTTTACGCGGGCGGCTGGGCAATCTAAATTGGCCTTTGATGCGAAAACGGGTGGCTCAGGCCGCCCGTTTTTATTTTCAGGACTCATCCTGTTGCCTTTTGCGTTACTCTGGGGAAGATAGAATAAAAGGCACGACGCCTTCCGGAGTACATAAGCAACACAGCAAACAGGGAACGCATGGAAATCTTCTTCACAATACTCATCATGACCCTTGTGGTCTCGCTATCCGGGGTGGTTACACGCGTACTGCCCTTTCAGGTCCCCCTGCCATTAATGCAAATTGCCATCGGCGCGCTGCTGGCGTGGCCGACGTTTGGCCTGCACGTGGAATTTGACCCAGAACTGTTCCTCGTGCTGTTCATTCCGCCACTGCTGTTTGCCGATGGCTGGAAAACGCCCACGCGCGAATTCCTTGAGCACGGGCGAGAGATCTTCGGCCTGGCACTTGCGCTGGTGGTGGTCACCGTCGTCGGGATTGGTTTTCTGATCTACTGGACGGTACCGGGTATCCCGTTAATTCCTGCCTTTGCGCTGGCCGCCGTGCTGTCGCCAACCGATGCCGTGGCGCTGTCCGGCATTGTGGGTGAAGGTCGTATTCCGAAGAAAATTATGGGGATTTTACAGGGGGAGGCGCTGATGAACGACGCCTCCGGCCTGGTTGCCCTGAAGTTTGCCGTGGCCGTTGCGATGGGCACGATGGTCTTTACCGTCGGCGGCGCGACGCTGGAGTTCTTCAAGGTGGCGATTGGCGGTATTCTCGCGGGCTTCGTGGTGAGCTGGCTGTACGGCCGCTCGCTGCGGTTCCTCAGCCGCTGGGGCGGCGATGAACCCGCTACGCAGATCGTACTGCTGTTCCTGCTGCCGTTCGCCTCTTATCTGATTGCCGAACATATCGGCGTGTCGGGCATTCTGGCGGCAGTGGCGGCAGGGATGACCATTACCCGCTCTGGCGTGATGCGCCGCGCGCCGCTGGCTATGCGTCTGCGTGCCAACAGCACCTGGGCGATGCTGGAGTTTGTCTTTAACGGCATGGTGTTCCTGCTCCTGGGCCTGCAGCTGCCGGGCATTATGGAATCCTCGCTGGTGGCGGCCGAAGCCGACCCGAACGTTGAGGTCTGGATGCTGTTTACCGATATCGTGCTGATCTACCTGGCGCTGATGCTGGTGCGTTTCGGCTGGCTGTGGACGATGAAAAACTTCAGCGTCCGCTTCCTGAAGAAAAAGCCGATGGAGTTTGGCTCGTGGACAACGCGTGAACTGCTGATTGCCTCTTTTGCGGGCGTACGCGGGGCGATCACCCTTGCCGGTGTCCTCTCCATTCCGCTGCTGCTGCCGACGGGCGACGTCTTCCCGGCGCGTTACGAGCTGGTGTTCCTGGCGGCGGGCGTCATTCTGTTCTCACTGTTTGTCGGCGTGATTATGCTGCCGATTTTACTCCAGCATATTGATGTCGGTGATTCGACCCAGCAGCACAAGGAAGAGCGCATTGCGCGTGCGGCCACCGCCGAAGTGGCGATTGTCGCCATCCAGAAAATGGAAGAGCGCCTGGCCGCGGATGCGGAAGAGAACATCGATAATCAGCTGCTGACGGAGGTGAGTTCCCGCGTAATTGGTAACCTTCGCCGCCGTGCGGACGGGCGTAACGATGTGGAAAGCTCGCTGCAGGAGGAGAATCTGGAACGCCGGTTCCGTCTGGCAGCGCTGCGCTCAGAGCGTGCCGAACTGTACCACCTGCGCGCCACGCGCCAGATCAGCAACGAGACGCTGCAAAAGCTGCTGCACGATCTGGACCTGCTGGAAGCGCTGTTGATAGAGAATCAGTAGCGCTGTTTTGCCGGGTGGCGGCTTCGCCTTACCCGGCCTACGGTTCGAACGTAGGCCGGTAAGCGCCACCGGGCACTATTCAGACCGCACCCAAAACCCCTCACAACACTGCAGCCACGCCTGCGCGCTCTGCGACAAATAGACCCCTTCACGCCAGATCATCCCTAACTGCCAGTGCAGATCGCTCTCCAGCGGGATCCAGCGCAGCGTGTTTTTATCCAGACGCTCGCAAATCGGCTGCGGCAGAATGGCAATCCCCACGCCCGCCTGCACCATCGCGGCCAGGAAATCCCATTGTCCGCTGCGTACCGCAATGCGCGGCTTGACGTTATGCTGGTTAAACAGCGTCATCAGCTGGCGGCTGAGGGCGAAGTCTTCGTTGTAGATCAGCAGAGGGTGCTCGCCGAGCAGTTCAGGCTTCACCGACTCCCTCTTTAGCCAGTCGCCGGAGCGGGGCACCAGCACGCACAGCGGGTGGCTAAAGAGCGGAAGCGTCGCCAGGCCGCTCTCTTCCTCAACGGGGAGGGCGGTCATTGCCACGTCGAGCTCGCCGTTAGTGACGGCCTGCTGGACGGTTAACCCACCAAACTCCGAAATCTTCAGCTCTACGCCGGGATAACGCTGGCGAAACAGGCTAATCGGCCCGGCCATCATCATGCCGACCATCGGGGGAATGCCGAGGCGAAGCACCCCTTTGGTCAGATGATTAATATCGTCCAGCTCTGCTTCCAGCTGGCGGAACTCCGCCAGAATCGCCAGCCCGCGTTCGAACACCACGCGTCCGGTGTCGGTCAGCAGCAGCTTGCGCCCGTCGCGGATCAGCAGGGTACAGTTCAGTTCATCTTCGAGGTTTTTCAGCATCTTGCTGATGGTGGGCTGGGTAACAAACAACTTCTCCGCTGCGCGGGTAAAACTTTGCTGACGAACCACTTCGACAAAATAGCGCAGCGTTCTTATGTCCATGATTATTCCTCGAAACTATACCTTTGATGATTTTAATTCATTTCAGTCCACACCGTGCGCTCACTATACTGGCGCCTCGTCTCATTTTTGAGGAAAACCCCCATGGCCGTGGCGTTAAGCCGTGTTACGCCTGCCGTTGTACAACGACTCCAGGTCCCGGTTCAGGTACTGCTCTACGCGGGACTGTTTGTTTTCGCCGAATATCTTGTCGGCTGGCTCCACCTGCCGCTGCCTGCCAACCTGGTGGGGATGCTGCTGATGCTGACGCTCATCCTCTGTCGCGTGATCCCCCTTAACTGGGTGCGCGCCGGGGCGCGCTGGCTGCTGGCGGAGATGCTGCTGTTCTTTGTCCCTGCCGTGGTGGCGGTGGTGAACTATGCGCAACTGCTGATGGTGGACGGCTGGCGAATCTTTGCGGTGATCGCGCTGAGTACGTTGATGGTGCTGGGGGCGACCGCCTGGGTCGTGGATAAAGTCTACCGGTTTGAAATCAGCAGGCACAAACATGACTAACTTTCAGATCAGCGTCTTGTGCCTGATCGCGACGCTCGGGATCTACTTCGCCAACAAGCGGCTGTATCGCCGGTTTCATGCGCTGCCGCTGATGCCGCTGGTCTTCACGCCGATCCTGCTGGTGCTGATGCTGGTCTTCGGCCACATTTCCTGGCAGAACTACATTGGTGAGTCCCACTGGCTGCTGTGGCTGCTCGGCCCGGCGACCATCGCCTTTGCCGTGCCCGTTTATGACAACCTGGCGATTATCAGGCGCCACTGGATGTCGCTCAGCGCAGGCGTGATCACCGCCACGGTGGTCGCGGTCTGTAGCTCCGTCTGGCTGGCGAGACTGTTTACGCTGCCCGATGAAATTCAGCGCAGCCTGGCCGTGCGCTCGGTGACCACGCCGTTTGCGCTGGCGGCGGCTAAACCCCTCGGCGGACAGCCGGACCTGGTGGCGCTGTTTGTGGTGGTGACGGGCGTCTTTGGGATGGCAGTGGGCGATATGCTCTTTCTGCGGCTTTCTATTCGGGAAGGAATGGCCAAAGGCGCGGGATTTGGCGCGGCGTCGCACGGCGCGGGCACGGCACGTTCCTATGAGCTGGGCCAGCAGGAGGGCGTTGTCGCGAGCCTGGTAATGATGCTGTCGGGCGTGGTGATGGTGCTGGTTGCACCGCTGGTGGCGTGGGTGATGTTTTAAGCTCCCCGGCCAGAATGGCCGGGGAGAAAGGTTTAGTGCGCGCGGCCCTGCTCAACGCCAAGACCGGTTTGTGAACGAATAAACTGGGCGCGGAATTTCTCGCGCTCCAGGTTACCCTCCGGCGAATTGTCGGTGGCCGAGAAGACCCAGATACCGATAAACGCCACGGCAATGGAGAACAGCGCCGGGTATTCATACGGGAAGATGGCGCTGGCGTGACCGAGGATCTGCACCCAGATCGTCGGGCCCAGAATCATCAGGATCACCGCCGTCAGCAGCCCCAGCCAGCCGCCAATCATCGCGCCACGGGTGGTCAGTTTCGACCAGTACATGGAGAGCAGGATGATCGGGAAGTTACAGCTTGCCGCGATGGAGAAGGCCAGCCCCACCATAAAGGCGATGTTTTGCTTCTCGAACAGGATGCCCAGCAGGATCGCCACAACGCCCAGCACCAGCACGGTGATTTTGGAGACCTTCAGCTCATCGCGCTCGCTCGCGCCTTTGCGGAAAACGTTGGCGTAGAGGTCATGCGAGACCGCCGACGCCCCGGCCAGCGTTAAACCCGCAACTACCGCAAGAATGGTGGCGAAGGCCACGGCAGAGATAAAGCCGAGGAACAGGTTGCCGCCCACCGCGTCGGCCAGATGCACCGCCGCCATGTTATTGCCGCCAATCAGCGCGCCCGTGGCATCTTTAAACGCCGGGTTTGCCCCCACCAGCATGATCGCGCCAAAGCCGATGATAAAGGTCAGGATATAGAAGTAGCCCATGAAGCCGGTAGCGTAGAAGACGCTCTTGCGCGCTTCACGCGCATCGCTCACGGTGAAGAAGCGCATCAGAATGTGCGGTAGACCTGCTGTACCAAACATCAGGCCCAGACCGAGCGACAGGGCAGAAATCGGGTCTTTCACCAGCCCGCCCGGGCTCATAATGGCTTCCCCTTTCGGGTGGACCGCCATGGCTTCGGTAAACAGGTTATTGAAGCTGAACCCAACGTGCTTCATCACCATAAAGGCCATAAAGCTGGCGCC
The DNA here is from genome assembly GCF_048684805.1 of Enterobacter sp. BNK-22. Lineage (NCBI taxonomy): Bacteria > Pseudomonadati > Pseudomonadota > Gammaproteobacteria > Enterobacterales > Enterobacteriaceae > Enterobacter > Enterobacter sp. BNK-22. Next base: position 3,195,036 of record NZ_JBLQTT010000001.1, on the reverse strand, counting down.
GAACAGCAGCAATACCGCTTTGATGATTTGCACCCAGGTGGTGGCCAGCATGCCGCCGAACAGGACGTACATCACCATCAGCACACCCACCAGTACCACCGCGATGTGGTAGTTCAGGCCGAACAGCAGCTCGATCAATTTACCCGCGCCTACCATCTGTGCGATCAGATACAGCGCCACTACCACCAGCGAACCGCAGGCGGAGAGGGTGCGAATCGGCCCCTGCTTCAGGCGATACGAGGCCACGTCGGCGAAGGTATAGCGACCCAGGTTGCGCAGGCGCTCGGCAATCAGGAACAGAATGATCGGCCAGCCGACGAGGAAGCCGAGGGAGTAAATCAGGCCGTCATAGCCGGAGGTGTAGACCAGCGCGGAGATCCCGAGGAACGAGGCGGCGGACATAAAGTCACCCGCAATCGCCAGCCCGTTCTGGAAGCCGGTAATATTGCCGCCTGCAGTGTAGTAGTCGTTACGGGAGCGCACGCGTTTCGACGCCCAGTACGTAATGTACAGCGTCAGCACCACGAAAATCAGGAACATGATAATCGCCTGCCAGTTGGTTGGCTGGCGCTGTACCTCGCCGGTAATGGCATCCGCCGCGTGGGCGGCAAAGGGAAGTGTGGCGGCTAGCGCCGTCAGGACTCGCTTCATGATGCTTTTACCTCTTGCAGTACCGCTTTATTAAGACGATCGAATTCACCGTTCGCGCGCCAGACGTAGACGCCGGTCAGCACAAATGAAATCACAATCACGCCAATGCCAATGGGAATACCGCGCGTCACGCTGGTCCCCTCGTGTAACGGGGTGCCCAGCCAGTGCGGCGCAAAGGCGATCAGCAGAATAAAGCCGACATAGATAATCAGCATGATGATGGAAAGGGTGAAGGCAAACCGTTGCCGCTTATCGACGAGCTCCCTGTAGTGCGCACTATTCTCTATCTGCTGACAAATATGGTCATTCATCACAGAGTCTCCAAAGGTAAGGTTGGTTTGTTTTTATCCCCTCTCCCCTATGGGGAGAGGGTGAGGGAGGAAGGTGCGGTCTGATGCCCTCACCCCGGCCCTCTCCCACGGGGAGAGGGAGAAAAGATTACGATGGCATTGCGATGGCCTGCTTCTCTTCGAGCAGTTTTTCCACCACGCCAGGATCCGCGAGCGTTGAGGTATCACCGAGGTTGCTGGTGTCCCCTGCCGCGATTTTGCGCAAGATACGGCGCATGATTTTGCCGGAGCGGGTTTTCGGCAGCGAGTCGGTCCAGTGCAGCACGTCCGGCGTGGCCAGTGGGCCAATCTCTTTACGCACCCAGTTGCGCACTTCGGTGTACAGCTCTGGCGACGGCTCTTCCCCATGGTTCAGAGTGACGTAGGCGTAAATCGCCTGGCCTTTAATGTTGTGCGGAATACCGACAACGGCCGCTTCGGCAATCTTCGGATGCGACACCAGCGCCGATTCAATCTCCGCGGTGCCCAGACGGTGGCCAGAGACGTTCAGCACGTCGTCCACGCGTCCGGTGATCCAGTAATAACCGTCTTCATCACGGCGGGCGCCGTCGCCGCTGAAGTACATGTTTTTAAAGGTCGAGAAGTAGGTCTGCTCGAAGCGATCGTGATCGCCGAACAGGGTACGCGCCTGACCCGGCCACGAGTCCGTGATCACCAGGTTGCCTTCGGTGGCGCCTTCCAGCGGGTTGCCTTCGTTATCCACCAGCGCAGGCTGCACGCCGAAGAATGGACGGGTTGCCGAGCCTGCTTTCAGCTGCGTGGCGCCCGGCATCGGGGTGATCATGAAACCGCCGGTTTCGGTCTGCCACCAGGTATCCATGACCGGGCATTTCTCGTTGCCGATTTTCTTCCAGTACCACTCCCAGGCTTCCGGGTTAATCGGCTCGCCCACGGAACCGAGGATGCGCAATGAAGAGCGGTCGGTACCTTCGATGGCTTTATCGCCTTCCGCCATTAATGCGCGGATTGCCGTTGGCGCGGTGTAGAGAATATTGACCTGATGCTTATCGACCACCTGGCACATACGCGCCGGGGTTGGCCAGTTGGGTACGCCTTCAAACATCAGCGTTGTTGCGCCACAGGCCAGCGGGCCGTACAGCAGGTAGCTGTGCCCGGTGACCCAGCCCACGTCGGCGGTGCACCAGTAGATGTCGCCCGGGTGGTAGTCGAAGACGTATTTGAAAGTGGTGGCCGCGTAGACCAGATAGCCGCCGGTGGTGTGCAGCACGCCTTTCGGTTTGCCGGTTGAGCCAGAGGTGTAAAGAATGAAGAGCGGATCTTCCGCATTCATCTCTTCAGGCTGATGCTGGTCGCTCGCTTTTTCAATCAGGTCGTTCCACCACAGGTCGCGCCCCTCGTGCCAGTCGATTTTGCCGCCGGTACGCTTAAGGACGATGACGTTGCTGACCGTTTTGACGTTCGGGTTTTTCAGCGCTTCGTCGACGTTTTTCTTGAGTGGGATACCGCGTCCTGCACGCACGCCTTCATCGGCGGTGATCACCAGTTTTGAGCTTGAATCGACAATACGACCCGCAACCGCCTCTGGCGAGAACCCACCAAAGATAACCGAGTGAATGGCGCCGATACGCGCGCAGGCCAGCATGGCCACCGCCGCTTCCGGCACCATCGGCATATAGATTGCGACCACGTCGCCTTTTTTAATGCCTTTATCCAGCAGGACGTTGGCAAAGCGGCACACGTCGCGGTGCAGTTCTTTATAAGTAATGTGTTTGCTCTGCGAGGCATCATCGCCTTCCCAGATAATCGCCGTCTCGTTCCCGCGCGCGGCAAGGTGACGGTCAAGGCAGTTCGCCGCCAGGTTCAGCGTGCCATCTTCATACCATTTAATGGAGACGTTACCGGGCGCAAAGGAGGTGTTCTTCACCTTCTGATAAGGTTTGATCCAGTCCAGGATATGACCCTGCTCACCCCAGAAGGTGTCCGGGGCGGTGATAGATTGCTGATATTTCTCGTGGTACTGCTCCGGGTTGATCAGGCAACGGTCCGCAATGTTTGCGGGAATGTCATGTTTGTGTATTTGGCTCATGGCTTTTTTTCTCCTTGTAAGATGTTAATAATATGTCGCAAAAACGTTAATAGTAGGGGCTTTACAAGCTTTGTTTATTATTTGGGCTACAGATCACGCATTGTTTGAACAGGTTGAAAAATGAGCGAATGAAACTTTGAAGGAAAATAATTTATGCTGACGATTATTCACATTTATGTTTAAAAAAGCGTTTTTATAACAAAAGGTTATTTATTAGAAACAGGAGAAACTCCCGTCACGGACGCTTTTACGAGTGAAATGCGTCGTTCTTTAAGGCTTGCGCAACAGGCCGCGCAAATGATACTCATACGCCGCGTTAAAAAATCCCATAAATCGACGCAACACAATTCATACCCTATCAGTATGTCCCCCTATTCATGCAGTTTGAGTGAATAAGGCGCTTCATTGAGGAAGTCAGTTTCTATGAAAAACGTTAAAGTCAGCCTGGCCTGGCAGATCTTAATTGCCCTTGTGCTGGGCATCTTGCTGGGCAGTTACCTCCACTATCACAGCGACAGCCGCGACTGGCTGATTGCGAACCTGCTTTCACCGGCAGGGGATATCTTTATTCATCTGATCAAGATGATTGTGGTACCAATTGTGATCTCGACGCTGGTGGTGGGTATTGCGGGCGTCGGCGATGCGAAGCAGTTAGGTCGTATTGGTGCGAAAACCATTATCTATTTCGAAGTGATCACTACGGTTGCGATCATTCTCGGTATCACCCTGGCGAACGTGTTCCAGCCGGGTTCCGGGATTGATATGTCGCAGCTGGCTACGGTGGATATTTCGAAATACCAAAGTACAACCGCTGACGTGCAGAGCCATGCGCACGGCCTGATGGGCACTATCCTTTCTCTGGTACCGACCAACATCGTGGCCTCGATGGCGAAGGGCGAGATGTTGCCTATTATCTTCTTCTCGGTCCTGTTTGGTCTGGGGCTCTCCTCTCTGCCCGCGACGCACCGCGAACCGCTGGTAACCGTGTTCCGCTCTATCTCCGAGACCATGTTTAAAGTGACCCACATGGTGATGCGTTACGCGCCGGTAGGGGTGTTTGCGCTTATCGCCGTCACCGTGGCGAACTTCGGTTTTGCCTCCCTCTGGCCGCTGGCGAAGCTGGTGATTCTGGTGCACTTCGCGATCCTGTTTTTTGCGCTGGTGGTGCTGGGCATCGTGGCGCGTCTGTGCGGGCTGAGCATCTGGATCCTGATCCGTATCCTGAAAGATGAGCTGATTCTGGCCTACTCCACGGCAAGCTCTGAGAGCGTGCTGCCGCGTATTATTGAGAAGATGGAAGCCTACGGCGCGCCAGCGTCGATCACCAGCTTCGTGGTGCCGACCGGTTACTCCTTTAACCTGGATGGCTCCACGCTGTACCAGAGTATCGCCGCTATCTTTATTGCCCAGCTGTACGGCATTGATCTGTCGCTGTGGCAGGAGATCGTCCTGGTGCTGACGCTGATGGTGACCTCTAAAGGTATCGCAGGCGTACCGGGCGTTTCGTTCGTGGTGCTGCTGGCGACGCTGGGCAGCGTCGGTATTCCGCTGGAAGGTCTGGCATTTATCGCCGGTGTGGACCGTATCCTCGACATGGCGCGTACGGCGCTGAACGTGGTGGGTAATGCACTGGCGGTGCTGGTTATCGCCAAGTGGGAACACAAATTCGATCGTAAAAAGGCGCTGGCGTATGAACGCGAGGTGCTGGGTCGTTTTGATAAGACTGCCGATCGCTAACCTCTTAAGCCCGGTGGCGCTGCGCTTACCGGGCCTGCGGGTCTTGTAGGCCGGGTAAGGCGAAGCCGCCACCCGGCACTTTATTCTCCGCTCAACGCATCAAACTCTTCACATCCCGTATCAAACCCTTCAGTACAGCTCAGGTTCAACCAGTACAGTGCTTTCTGCTTATTTGGCGTGATAAAGCCTTTCTCACCGTGCCTGAACAACATCCCTGCCCAGTACTCGGCGTAGCCGGTACGCGAAAGGGCTGAACTCCGCTTGAACCACGAGGCGGCCTGCACATCATCCTGCGCTACCTCGACGCCGTTGGCATAAATGAGTCCCAGCAGCAGTTGCGCATCGACCGCAGAGTCGCTGTCGATATCTTCGGTTGCCGTTTGCAGCAGCCTGATGGCCTGGGGATAGTCCGTTTTCCCCGCCTGAGTATTTACCAGAATGCGCGCCAGCATGATCGCGCCGCGTTTGCTGCCAGCAATGTTTGCCTGTTGGGCCAGGGCTTTGGCCTGTGCGTAATCTCCCTGCGTAAAGAGGATTTGCGAGAGCAACCCCATGGCGTCGACATCGCCGCCTTTCGCGGCTTTCTCGGCCCACAGCGCGGCCTGCTTGCTGTCGCCGGAGCTGAAGTACGTATCGGCAAGATAATACTGGGCACGCGCATCACCGGCTTCCGCCTGTTTCCGATACTGGCTGCCTATCTCATCCGCGCGGGCGAAGGACGTTAAAAACACTAACAACAGAAAAATGGCTTTCATGGATTCTTATCATCTGGGTACACGCCGCGCAGTATAATCGCGGGCGCAAAAGAAAAAAATGGGTGCATTAAGACCTCAGCATCCTACAAGCCGGGCGAAACCGTTGTTCCGCCCATAGAGGTTAGCCTGGGTTGCAGGCTAATTTAGCCGCCACCTCCTGATGTTCACTCTTTATTGAAAACTCGCAGAGCCTGCCGCGAGTAATAAAGGTAAAGATCACTATCGTCAGGCAAACAATAAAGACGATGCCTAACGCAGTTTTTAATGGCGTCATGCCTTTTACTCCTTGTCAAAAAAAGAATAAGAGGCTACTCTCAACCTGTTGGGAGTTGAGGGAGTAGCCTCGGGTAAATAAAAATTTCCCGGGGCTTTCTACTTTCTGTCCCTCAACAATGCTCAAGACAGAAAGTCTTAAGCACCCGCCGCATATCTTATCTCGCTGAATTAAAATGCAAAGATGTAATTTCTTTTCGCGAAAATTACATTATTTCTGCGAGCCGCTTTCCAGAATAATAATTTCTATTTCTTATGAATTAATCGAAAATAAAATGGGAGTGAATATATCACTCCCTTTATTAAACGATAAATTAACGACTTCAACCCATTGCGCTTTCGCGCAGTCGGGCTTTCAGCTTGTTATATTCGTCGATCACGTACTGTTCCGCCGCGTGCTGATCCGCAATCGGCTCAACGTTGACGGCGCTGTATTTATACTCCGGCGTTTTGGTTATCGGGCTTAAATTCTCCGTTACCAGCTCGTTGCAGGCACCAATCCACCACTGATAGGTCATATAGACCGCCCCTTTGTTTGGACGATCGCTGACCTGCGCACGGGTGATGATCCGCCCTTTGCGCGAATTCACCCACACCAGCGCCTCGTCCTCAATACCGAGGCGTTCCGCATCGGCGGTGTTGATTTGCGCATAGCCCGGTTCGTCCGCCAGTGCCGCCAGCGCGGCGCAGTTGCCGGTCATCGAACGACAGGAGTAGTGGCCCACTTCACGTACGGTGGAGAGCACCATTGGATACTCATCGGTGAGTTTATCAATGGGCGCGACCCAGTCGCAGGTGAAGAATTGCGCCAGCCCGTTCGGGGTGTCGAATTTCTCCTTAAAGAGATAGGACGTGCCTTGATCGGCCTCCGACTCATCCCGGCACGGCCACTGGATGTATCCCAGCTCACCCATTTTTTCATAGGTGGCGCCGTAGAAGTCCGGGCACAGGCTGCGCAACTCGTCCCAGATCTCCTGGGTGTTGTTGTAGTGCATCGGGTAGCCCATACGGGTGGCGATTTCGCTGATAATCTGCCAGTCCGTTTTCAGATCCCACTTCGGCTCGACTGCCTTGAAGAAGCGCTGGAAGCCGCGGTCGGCCGCCGTGTAGACGCCTTCATGCTCGCCCCAGGAGGTCGACGGTAAAATGACATCCGCCGCCGCCGCGGTTTTGGTCATGAAGATATCCTGGACAATCACCAGCTCCAGATCCTCAAACCCTTTACGCACTGCAGAGAGCTCGGCGTCGGTTTGAAGCGGATCTTCACCCATGATGTAGGCCGCACGCACTTCGCCATGCGCCGCGCGGTGCGGCAGTTCGCTGATGCGGTACCCGGTGTGTTCCGGCAGGCTTTCCACGCCCCAGGCCTTCGCGAATTTGGCGCGGTTCTCCGGGAACTTCACGTACTGGTAGCCAGGATAAGTATCCGGCAGCGCGCCCATATCGCAGGCGCCCTGCACATTATTCTGACCACGCACCGGGTTCACGCCAACGTGGGCTTTACCCAGATTACCGGTCAGCATCGCGAGGCTGGTCAGAGAGCGCACGGTCTCCACGCCCTGGTAGAACTGGGTCACGCCCATGCCCCAGAGGATGGCGGCGGTTTTCGCCCCGGCATACATCCTGGCCGCCTGACGGATCGCCTGCGCACTGACGCCGGTTATCGCTTCAACCGACTCTGGCGTGTAGCCTTCGACTATTTTCTTATACTCTTCAAAGCCTTCCGTACGGGTCGCGACAAACGCCTGGTCGTACAGGTTCTCCTCAATGATGACGTGTCCCATTGCATTCAACAGCGCGATGTTCGAGCCGTTTTTCAATGCAATGTGCATATCCGCAATGCGCGCGGTTTCAATTTTGCGCGGATCGCAGACGATGATTTTCGCCCCATTCTGTTTAGCGCGAATAACGTGGTTCGCGACGATAGGGTGAGAATCCGCCGGGTTATAACCAAAGATGAAGACGAGATCGGTATTATCTATCTCGTTGATGGCATTACTCATTGCGCCGTTACCGACCGACTGGTGCAGACCTGCAACCGATGGGCCGTGTCAGACGCGAGCGCAGCAGTCGACGTTATTGGTACCAATAACGGCGCGCGCGAATTTTTGCATCACATAGTTGGTTTCATTTCCCGTCCCGCGGGAAGAGCCGGTGGTCTGGATGGCATCCGGGCCATACTTGGCCTTGATGGCGCTCAGGCGCGTGGCGACGTAATCCAGCGCCTCGTTCCAGGAGACGGCTTCCAGCTTACCGCCGCGCTCGCGGCGGATCATAGGGGTTTTCAGGCGCGGGGTAAGGATTTGGGTATCGTTAATAAAATCCCAGCCGTAGTAACCTTTCAGGCACAGCGTGCCCTGGTTGGTTTTCCCCTGTGCGGCCTCCGCCCGGACGATTTTGCCGTTATCGACCACCAGGTGGATCTTGCAACCTGAGGCACAATAAGGGCAAACCGTGACGACTTTTTTCATCAGTCTGCTCCAGTTAATCGAATCGTTCGCACCCACTATGCAGCTTCTATGCCATGTTTTTTGTATGGGTATCCCCTGACTTTACGGCCCATTCGGGGTAAAAACCCTGACAAAAAGCAGCCAATCGTCAAAATTGACGTGTCGACAGGGCGGCGGATGTGACATGGGTTGAATTTCCGTCACTGAAAAAACCTTTTGACTGGAGCCGACGGCAGAATAGTTCAGACTTAACATAATCCCCTGACGGAAGCATACGATGAAACCGGCGATTCTGGTGGTTGATGACGATACGGCAGTCTGCGAACTGCTTCAGGACGTGCTGAGCGAGCACGTCTTTAGCGTGCTTGTCTGCCATAACGGCCAGGATGCGCTGCGCCGGGTACAACAGGAGCCGGATATCGCGCTTGTGCTGCTGGATATGATGCTGCCGGATATCAACGGCCTGCAGGTTCTGCTGCAGCTGCAAAAGCAGCGTCCGGCGCTACCGGTTGTGATGTTAACCGGGCTGGGCAGCGAGTCAGACGTGGTGGTGGGGCTGGAGATGGGGGCCGACGATTATATTGGCAAACCGTTCAACCCGCGCGTGGTGGTTGCCCGCGTGAAAGCGGTGCTGCGCCGTACGGGCGTGCTGGCGGCGGAAGCTCCCGCAGCGCCCGTCGCGGGCATTGCGTTTAACGGATGGACGCTTGATACCACCCGCTGCGAGCTGAGCGATCCGCAGCGTAATCCTGTGCCCTTAACCCAGGGCGAGTACGGCCTGCTGCTGGCGCTCACGCAAAATGCCCGTCGGGTGCTGAGCCGTGACAGGCTGCTCGAGCTGACCCACAGCGAAAGCGCCGACGTGTTCGATCGCACGATTGACGTGCTGATCATGCGCCTGCGCCGGAAAATAGAGGCTAACCCGCATCAGCCTGCGCTTATCAAAACGATCCGCGGGCTGGGTTACGTGTTTGCCACCGATGTGAGCCGGCCCGAACAGGCGGCATAAGACTTACGTTATCGCCGGAACAATGATGGCGGCAAAGATTGCAGCGATGCACAGATACTTGAGGGCGTAATAGGCCTTACGGTTTCTTTTTTTCAGACGCTGCCCCCGCTCGCGGCCTGCATGAACGTATTTAAAAATACGGTTAATGCCGCCAGTGCTGTCATTCTCGTCATTCGGTGAGCTGGCTGCAGACATTAGCGTGGTTCCCACCCAATGGTTAACCGCCTGCGCCCAGCGCCATTTCATCGGACGCTCAATATCGCAGAAAAGAATAATGCGCGTTTGATCCGTTTTATTCTCTGCCCAGTGGACATAGGTCTCATCAAAAATAACGGCTTCACCATCCCGCCAGCTGTGGCGCTGCCTGTCGACTTCAATAAAGCAGCGATCGTCATTCGGTGTGAATAAGCCCAGATGGTAACGAACCGAGCCCGCGTACGGGTCCCGGTGCTTGCCAAGCTTCGCCCCCGCCGGCAGCTCGGCAAACATGGCCGCCTTCACCGAGGGGATTTCACTTACCAGCCGGGTGGTCACCGGGCATAAAGACTGCGCGGAGGGATGGGCATCGGCATACCACTTCAGATAAAAACGTTTCCAGCCGCGTTTAAAAAAGGTGTTAAAGCCAGCGTCGTTATTATTTTCCGCCGCCTTAATATGATGCTGCAAACGCAGGGCCTCTTCGCGAATAACCAGCCAGTTTTCCGTCAGCTTATTTAATTCCGGGAAGCGTTCTGTTTCAAAGAAAGGCTGCCTGGCGGGCAGGGAAGAAAACGCTGTCATAAACATATTGATGGGCGCCATGAACGTCGAATGGTCGAAGAGCTGACGAGAAAGCGTCTGTTTTTCTTTGCCGCGTGAATGCGCATAAATAACGCTGATAATGAAAATACCGATGATGATGGCTGCGAACATTTTTCCCTTGTCCTCTTTCTATCTCATTTCGGAAAAGCGTGCGGACAGTGTGCTGCCCACGCCGAATATGCCAGATGGAGAAAGTGTAGTTCGGGGATGTAAAATTCATAGAACTGTAATGAAATATCGCAATTATTGTTAAATTACACGCTCTCGCGAATAAACGCCTGCAGCTCGGCCAGCGTTTTTGCACCGTCAATCGCATTGGCCGCCAGCAGGCTTGCCCGCGCGCAGGCGTGCGCCAGATAAATACTCTCTGTCAGCGGCAGCGATTCATGGCAGCCGTATAAAAAGCCCGCGCAAAAGGCATCGCCCGCGCCGACGCTGCCGATAATCTCTTCCTGCTCCAGCATCCATGACGGGATCCAGCGACCCTCTTCACCGCGGGCTTCTCCCCATGCGCCTTCCGGGCAGTGGATCACCACCCGCTGGCGTACGCCTGCCGCCAGCAGCTGCGCCGCGGCATCGGCGATATGGGCAATGTGCGGGGCGTCGTTTTCGTCACGCATTGTCAGGCCGCTAAACTCACCGGCCTCCAGCTCGTTAATCACCAGATAGTCGAGATGGCGCAGGGCAGGGAGCACCAGCGGCTGATAGCGTGGGTCACCCTTGCGGGAAACCAGGTCGAGCGAGGTTTCATACCCCTGGTCGCACATTTGTGCCAGCAGCCGCGCGCTGCGGGTGCCAAATTCGTCATCGGGCATATCCAGGCTGTCGAGCAGCAGGAGATAGCCGAGATGGAAGATCTTCATCGATCCGTCTAAGCGATCGAAAGCGGGAAGATCCAGCAGGCGGTTGGCCCCCGGTGAGTGGAAAAAGGTGCGCTGTCCGCTGGGATCGGTCATCACCTGCGACATGGAGGTTGGCGCAAAGGTGGTGCGCTGTACGCGCTGGCGGTTGACGTGGTACTGGTCGAGCATCGCCAGAATGTAGTCTCCGTCGCTGTCTTCGCCAATCAGCCCCACCGCCTGCAGCGGCAGGCCAACGTGCATTTTCGCCAGCGTCAGCAGGACGTTGAGCGGCGCGCCGCCGGTTGAGCGTTCGCTGTGGGTGATTTCCGCCAGCCAGCCGCGCTCCGGCCACTGCACGATCTGGTGAACGTGGTCCACCAGCATATTGCCTGCGGCGATGATGCCTTTGCGTTCCATTATGCCTGCCCCGCGCTGCCAAAGATGCGCATCTGTTCGGCGACCGTATCCGTAATTGCCTCTTCTATGCCCAGCAGCAGCTCGGCAAACTCGTCGTAGAGCGGCTGGCGTTTTGCCATACGCTGCTCCACGGCGGCGAGCGCGGCCTGCGACATCCCGGTATAGAAATTGATTTTATGAATGCCCAGCTCGATGGCGCGGCGGAAGTCGGCATCGCTAATCCCGGAGCCGCCGTGTAAAACCAGCGGCAGTCCCGTCTGTTGACGAATGGCGTCCAGGCGAGGGAAATCGAGCTTCGGCTCGCCTTTATACTTGCCGTGTGCGTTGCCGATGGCGACGGCCAGCGCGTCGATGCCGGTTGAATCGACAAATTCGCGCGCCAGCTGTGGATCGGTGAAGAAGGCTTCATCCGCATGTCCGTAAAGCGCGCCGCCTTCATCACCCCCGACCGCGCCCAGCTCCGCCTCCACCGAGACGCCCACCGCATGGCACATCTTCACCACTTCCCGCGTCTGGCGGATGTTTTCCTCATAGCTCAGCGTAGAGCCGTCGAACATCACCGAGCTGAATCCCAAGCGCAGGGCGCGCACCACGGCCTCGAAATGCAGGCCGTGGTCGAGGTTAAGCACCACGGGAATAGCGTGACGGGCGGCTTCGAACTTCACCGCTTCGACAAGCGAATCCAGCGACACGTACTTAAAGTGCACTTCGGCGATATTGATGATAAACGGCGAGCGCTCCTGCTTTGCGGCGGCGAACAGCGCGCGCAGGAAGTGGGAGTCGAGCACGTTAAATGCGCCCAGCGCATAGCGGTGTTGTCTGGCGTGGGCAAGACCGTCGGCAAGAGAAATCAATGGCATCATTCACCCCTTATATCCGAAACAGGTTGTACTCGTTGCACAGTACCAGCAGCGCCGGCTCGTCTTCTTCGATGTTGTTATAGCGGGCAACGGGCTGCAAAAAGTGGTTGTCGTGTTCATCGTCATTGACCGAGGATACTTCCCCGACCAGCACGTCGCCGAAGCCGCGTTCGCCCCAGAAACTGTGGTAAAGACCGGGCGTCAGGCAGATGCTTTCCCCTGGCGTGAGGCGCAGCTGGCTGCCGGGGGCGTGGGTTTGACGGCAGCCGTCGACGGTGACCGTCACGTCGGTGTTTTCCGTCTCTTCATGCGCCCCGGCATTCCATAATTCCACGATCAGATTCCCGCCGCCCCGGTTGATGATGTCTTCCCGTTTACGCCAGTGAAAATGCATCGGTGTGACCTGGCCGTCCCGCACGTGCATGATTTTTTCGGCATAGTTTTTTTCATACGGCACGCCGTTAGGCGAGCCGTTGCGCAGGGTAAACAGCGTCAGGCCCTCAGCGGCAAAGTTATTGCCGCCGAATGCCGTCACGTCCCAGCCGAGCCTGAGGTCGAACACTTCCTGCCATGCGGCCTGGTCAAGCTGCTGCCATTTCGTTGGCGGAAAGCTGGCAAAAGGCGGGAGATGAACGTCGTGCATGGAGAAAAACTGCCGCGTGTGGCCGAGGATTTCATTGATGTCGGAGCGTTTCATGGGGACTCCTTGAAAACAGTTCCCTCTCCCTGCGGGAGAGGGAAAAGGATCATTTAACCGTCCACCCCTTATACGTGCCGACGTTCTTTTTATCGATCATCGTCACCGGGATCAGCACGGGCGCTTTCGGTGCAGGTTTGCCCTGGAGAATGTCATAGCCGATCTCCACCGCTTTTGCCGCCATAACCTGCGGATCCTGCGCCGGGGTCGCCACAAACAGCGAGTTTTCGCGCTTCAGCGCTTCCTCACCGTCCGGTGAACCATCCACGCCAACGATAAAGAACTCATTACGTTGAGCCTGTTTCGCGGCCAGATCGGCGCCGATCGCAGTCGGATCGTTAATCGCAAACACGCCGTCGATCTTCGGATTGGCCGCCAGCAGGGAGGTCATGACTTCCAGACCGCCTTCACGACTGCCTTTGGCGTTCTGGTTATCCGAGAGCACCTTGATATCCGGATGTTTTTTGAACTCCGTCTGGCAACCTTCCACGCGGTTTTGCACCGCTGAGACCGGCGGTCCGTTGATGATCACCACGTTGCCTTTCCCTTTCAGGCGGTCGGTAATGTACTTACAGGCCATCTCACCCGCCTGGGTGTTATCGGAGGTGATGGTCGCATCAGCCCCTTCCGCCGCGACGTCAACCGCCACGACCACGATCCCGGCGTCCTTCGCGCGCTTCACCGCCGGGCCGATCCCTTTGGAGTCCGCGGCGTTGAGGATGATCATGTCCACTTTCGCGGCGATGAAGTTGTCGATCTGCGCCACCTGCTGGCCCAGATCGTAGCCGCTGGAGACCAGCGTCACCTTGACGTTATCCCCCGCCAGCTTGCGCGCTTCCAGCTCGGCACCTTTGGTGATCTGCACGAAGAACGGGTTAGCCAGGTCACCCACCGTCACGCCAATGGACTTCAGATCTTTCGCCTGCGCAAACGGCGTTGCGGCAAGCAGCGCGCCAGCACAGAGCGCAGTTACTAACGGTTTCAAACGCATCTTGTCTTCCTCACTCGTAGGGTATTGTTGTTATGCACTTTGATGGTGTCGGGTACGGTATTTGTCGATCAGCACCGCAATGATGATCACCGCCCCTTTGATCACCAGCTGCCAGAAGTAGGAGACGCCCATCAGCGTCATGCCGTTGTTCAGGGTGGCGATGATCAATGCGCCGACCAGCGTGCCGGTGATCGTGCCGATCCCGCCGACAAAGCTGGTGCCGCCGAGGATCACCGCCGCAATCGCATCCAGCTCGTAACCCGTGCCGAGGTTGCCGTTAGCGCTGTAGAGGCGTGAGGCGCTCATGACGCCGCCGAGGCCGGAGAGCAGGCCGCTCATGCCGTAGACAAACAGCAGCACCAGCCAGACCTTAATGCCCGTTAAGCGCGCCGCCTGCATGTTGCCGCCCACGGCGTAGATATGAACGCCGAGCGTGGTACGGCGCAGGATGAACCAGCACACCACGATGACCGCCAGGGCGATCACCACCAGCCAGGGAATTGGGCCGAGATAGTTATTGCCGATCCACTCGAAGTTGATGTTCGAGTTAATGACCGTCGTGCCGTCGGCAAGCAGGTATGCCGCGCCGCGCAGCGCCGTGTAGGTGCCGAGCGTGACGATAAAGGGCGGCAGCCCGGCAAAGGCCACCAGCGCGCCGTTAAACAGGCCCAGCACCATGCCGAGCATCAGCGCGGCCGGAATGGACAGCCCGGCGAATTCAGGAATGAGCGATACCACCATCGCGGCTACCGCCGTGGTGCCGAGAATCGACCCCACGGAGAGGTCAATCCCGCCGGTGAGGATAATGAAGGTCATTCCCGCCGCCAGCACGATGTTGATCGACGCCTGACGGGTAATGTTGAGCAGGTTGCTCTCGGTAAAGAAGTTCGGGGCAATAAAGCCAAATACCGCCACAATCAGGATAAGAATTGGCAAAATACCGACCGTTTGCATCAGATCGCTCATCAGCATTTTTTTGGCGGAGGCGGATTTCGCCACCTGCTGCGGATGGGTTGGAGTTGTCATGATTGCACCGCCTGATGATGAGTGTCGTTCACGCCGGTTGCCAGCGTCATAATGTTTTCCTGAGAGATGTCGCGCCCGTGGAGCTCGCCCGCAATGCTGCCTTCGCGCATCACGTACACCCGGTCGCTCATCCCCACCACTTCCGGCAGCTCGCTGGAGATCATCAAAATCGCCACCCCTTTGCGCGCCATCTGGTTCATGATGCGGTAAATCTCGCTTTTCGCCCCGACGTCCACGCCGCGCGTGGGTTCGTCCAGAATCAGAATGCGCGGGCCGATGGCGACCCAGCGGGAGATGAGCAGCTTCTGCTGGTTGCCGCCCGAAAGCCCGCCCGCGCGCACCTGAGCATGGGGCACGCGGATGTTAAGCAGGGTGATGGCGTCATCGGAGATGGCCTGCGCTTTTTTGCGGTTTAACATGCCGAAGGTGGCGTCGCGCTCCAGCGTCGCCATGGTGATGTTCTCCTGCGCCGCCAGCTCCAGAAACAGTCCCTGCTCCTTGCGGTTCTCGGTGAGAAAACCGATGCCATTTTCGATGGCCGCACGCGGGGAGTGGATCACCACCGGCTCGCCGTCGACCTCAATCATGCCGCCCGTGGCTTTGCGCACGCCGAAGATGAGTTGTGCCAGCTCGGAACGTCCGGCCCCGACCAGCCCCGCCAGCCCGACGATTTCGCCGGAACGCACCTGCAGGCTGCAGGGTTGTACTTTTTTACCGTCGGTGAGGTGATGCACGTTGAGGCGCGGGCTGCCGAGGGGGATATCACGCTCCTTGTTGAACAGGTCGCTTAACGGTCGTCCCACCATCATGCGCACCAGCTCGGAGGCGTTGAGCTTGTCGCGCGTCAGGCTGCCGACGTACTGCCCGTCGCGCAGAACGCTGACGCGGTCAGAGAGTTCATACACTTCCGCCATGCGGTGGCTGATATAGATGATCGCCATCCCTTCATCGCGCAGGCGTAAAATCAGTTCAAACAGGCGATGCGTTTCCCGCGAGGAGAGAGCGGCGGTGGGTTCATCCATCACCAGAATGCGGCTATTGCGGTGCAGCGCGCGGGCAATTTCTACCTGCTGCTGTTCGGCGATGGTGAGCTTCATCACCAGATCGGTGGCGCTGAACTGTGCGCCGAGGCGGTCAATCACCGCCTGCGCCTGGGCAGCCATCTCTTTGCGCTGCACCATCCCGCCGCGCGACAGTTCGCTGCCGAGGAAGATATTTTCGGCTACGGTCAGATTGGGCGCGAGCTGCATCTCCTGATAAATCAGGGTGATGCCCGCGGCCAGCGCATCCTTCGGTCCTTTAATGTGAAACGGCTGACCGTCAATCAGGATCTCGCCGTGGGTGGCGGTATAGGCCCCCGCGAGGATTTTCATCAGCGTGCTTTTTCCCGCGCCGTTTTCACCCATCAGCGCGTGGATCTCACCGGGAAAAACCGTCAAATCCACACCCTTGAGCGCGTGGAAACTGCCAAACGTTTTGGCAATGTTGCGCATCTCTAATACCGGGGTTCTGCTCATGGCGGATCTCCTGTGAATGCCGATTTCTGCACTTCATCACAGGTGCGTAAATGCAAAATGTCAGAAGCTGTTCATATTTGTCATAGTTATGAATATTTTTACCCTCACCCCAGCCCTCTCCCTGAAAGGGAGAGGGAGCAAATCATCCCCTCGCCCCTTTGGGGAGAGGGTTAGGGTGAGGGGACATCAAACCACACAGGAACCCAACTTCATGCCATCACACCGCCCCCCGTTCTTCGCCAGCGCCCGCGGTCGCCTGCTGATTTTCAATCTGCTGGTGGTCGCCGTGACGCTGATGGTGAGCGGTGTGGCGGTGCTCGGCTTCCGTCACGCCAGTCAAATCCAGGAGCAGGTGCAGCAGCAAACGCTGGACGATATGACCGGCAGCATGAACCTGGCCCGCGATACCGCCAACGTGGCGACGGCGGCGGTGCGGCTCTCGCAGGTGGTGGGGGCGCTCGAGTACAAAGGGGAAGCCGAGCGCCTCAAGCAGACGCAAATGGCCCTGCGCCATTCGCTAGAGCAGCTTGCGGAGGCGCCGCTGGCGCAGCAGGAGCCAGCCCTGGTGGCGCGTATTATTCAACGAAGCAATGAGTTACAGCAGAGCGTGACGGAGATGCTGGAGCGCGGACAGCGACGCCATCTTGAGCGTAACACGTTGCTGAGCTCGCTATACCAAAGCCAGAGTTACTTGCGTCATCTGCAGGACATCAACCGCCGTTATGACAGTAACGTACCGGGTGCGCAGCAGCTGATGGAGATGGACCGGCTGATCGCCGCCGCCATCGATACCCCTTCGCCGCGCGCGACCATCCAGCAACTGGACGCGGTGGCCGCAACGTTGCCCCGGCGTGCCGCACAGCCGGTCGTAAAGACGGTTCTGCCTGATTTTAATGCCGAGCTAGGTCAGCTCGCCCCGCTGTCGAAGCAGCTGGAGGAGAGCGATCTGGCGATAAGCTGGTATATGTTCCACATCAAGGCGCTGGTGGCGATCCTCAACAGCGACATCAATCAGTACGTTGAGCAGGTGGCGCAGGCCTCCCGGCTTCGCACCGCCCAGAGCCATCACGAACTGCAATCCATCAGCGTATTTATCACCATTTTCGCCGTGCTGGCACTGATCATCACCGGGTGTGCCTGCTGGTATATCTACCGCAATCTGGCCTCCAACCTGACGGCCATTTCCCGGGCGATGTCGCGTCTTGCTCACGGCGAACAGGATGTGTCCGTCCCCGCGCTGCAGCGGCGCGATGAGCTGGGTGAACTGGCGCGCGCGTTTAACGTTTTTGCCCGCAATACCGCCTCGCTTGAGCACACCACGCGCCTGCTGAAAGAAAAAACCACGCAGATGGAGATCGACCGCATTGAGCGTCAGGGGCTGGAAGAGGCGCTGCTGCACAGCCAGAAAATGAAGGCCGTTGGGCAACTGACGGGCGGGCTGGCGCATGATTTTAATAATCTGCTGGCGGTGATCATCGGCAGTCTTGAGCTCACCGACCCCGAATCAAACGACGCGCCGCGCATCAGCCGGGCGCTGAAGGCGGCCGAGCGTGGCGCCTTACTGACCCAGCGCCTGCTGGCGTTTTCCCGCAAGCAATCCCTGACGCCGCATGCGGTAGAGATGCAGCCGCTGCTGGAGAACCTCCGGGAACTGCTGCGTCACTCCTTGCCCGCCACCCTGACCCTGGAAATTGAAGCGCAATCCCCGGCATGGCCCGCATGGATCGACGTCAGCCAGCTGGAAAACGCCATCATTAATCTGGTGATGAACGCGCGCGATGCGATGGAAGGGCAAAGCGGGGTGATTAAAATTCGCACCTGGAATCAGCGCGTTACCCGCAGCGACGGACGCAGGCAGGATATGGTGGCGCTGGAAGTCATTGACCGCGGCAGCGGCATGTCGCAGGAGGTCAAATCCCGGGTCTTTGAACCGTTCTTCACCACCAAACAGACCGGGAGCGGGAGCGGGTTAGGCCTGTCGATGGTGTACGGCTTTGTGCGCCAGTCCGGTGGTCGCGTGGAGATTGAAAGCGCGCCGGGACAGGGAACGACCGTGCGGCTTCACCTCCCGCGCTCGACGCAGCCCGCCGCTGCAGCTGATGAAGCGCTGTCAGCCACCGCCTCCGTCGAGAGTGAGCGCCTGGTGCTGGTGCTGGAGGATGAAGCGGATGTCCGTCAGACCCTGTGCGAGCAGTTGCACCAGCTTGGCTATCTGACGCTCGAAGCGGACAACGGCGAGCAGGCGCTGAACATGCTGGCGGCGTCGCCGGATATTGGCATGTTTATCAGCGACCTGATGTTACCCGGAAGCCTGAGCGGGGCCGAGGTGATTAGCCATGTGCGCAGTCATTATCCGCAGCTTCCGGTGCTGCTGATCAGCGGCCAGGATTTACGGCCCTCGCATAATCCTCAGCTGCCGGACGTTCCGTTATTGCGTAAGCCGTTTACGCGGGCGCAGCTGGCGCAGGCTCTGCGGAAAATATGCTTTTAAATGCCCCTGTTTAGGATTTCATCAAGAGCATCGTTGACGCCGGTGATGTTAATCTGCGCAAAATTTAGCAGATTGGGATATAAAAGGAATTATGCCGGTACTCACAAAGGGGGACTCACAAATGATCGTGATGCCTACAACATACAGCCCGAGCACAATTGCCAGGTCGTTTAAACTCGTTGATGAGTTTGAGCTTTCCGGGCGAGTGCTACATGTTATTTTTGACAGCCAGACGCCAAGAGCTGCGATTATTGAAGCGGATATCGAAACCTTCGATGGGGTGCCCCGGCATCGGGTTGTTGCTGCCCTGGATTTACAACGTAAAACGCATTTGGGTGAAGATATCATTGCCGTCGAGCGCTGTTGGGAAGATGCCAATGTTATTCAGGTAGAAGGTATCTGTGTTGATCCCGCCGAGCGTGACAAGGGACTGGCAACTCGCCTGTATGAAGCCCTGGTATTACAGTGTGGCGTGACACTTGTCAGCGACTTTGAACAATATGAGGGTGGGAAGATGCTCTGGCAGAAAATTGCCCGCGAGTCTGACCAAATCGCTGTATTTGTTCTCGATACCGAGCAGGGCGCATTTTGGCCGTATGATGGCAGCAAGGTTATCTATGACGGAGGGTGTATCCCCGAAGATCGTATCTGGAGCCATTCGCCGGATCAAAAATGCTACGGCATCGTCCTGGTCGCAGAAAATAAACAGCGTGCGAATCAACTGATGGAAGTCCCAGGACACAACTGAATTTGAGATTCCTCCGCTACCCCCGTTTCCTGCTGTTCATTATCGTAAGGCCAGTTCACCTGCGAGTCTGGCCTTATGAAACGTTACTCAACTGCTCTGTTATTTGGTCTGCTGTCTCTCACCAGCCAACTGGCTCATGCCGACATTGTTGATGATGCTATTGGCAACATTCAGCAGGCGATCAACGATGCCTACAACCCCAGCAGCAGCCGCAGCAATGACGACGACGATCGTTATGACCGCAGCCGTCAAATCGACAGTCGACAGTACGACGATCGTCGTCGGCAGCTCGAAGACAGACGCCGCCGTTTAGACGAGCGCCAGCGCCAGCTGGATGACGACAGGCGTCGGTTAGAAGAGGATGAGCGCAGGTTAGAAGACGATTACGATCGAGGCTAAAGCCTGGTGGCGCTTCGCTGACGCAGGCCTGCAAAAACCTGGACCGTAGGCCGGGTAAGGCGCAGCCGCCACCCGGCAAAACTCAGTCCAGTACCAGCACCATCCCGTCATACCCCGCTTCAATGCCGTCGGGCAGTGGGTTATCCATCATCCATACGTCAAACTGATGGCTGATGTGCGTCAGGATCACCTGCGGACAGCCAATCACCTCGTTTAGCGCCATCACGGTATTTAAGTCGCAATGGTTTCGCGGCGTTTCGTCGCGCGGTGCATGGCTGCAGTCGATAATCATCGCCTGCGGCTGATTGTTGAGCAGGAACTTCACCGTTTTTTCCGGCAGTCCGGCGGTGTCGGACAGCCAGGCCACGCGGCTGTGGGCCGACTCCAGCAAATACCCGAAGGTCAGTTTCGAATGGTTGAGCGGCAGCGGCGTGACCCGCATACCCTGAAGCTCAAACATAACAAAGGGGTCGACCGTGTGGCTGAAATCCAGAATCCCCGGATGTTTAAACAGGTCGTCGCATCCTGCTTCATCCGGCGGACCGTAAACGGGGATCGTCGCGCCCACGCCCCAGCGCAGGGGGAAGAGTCCCTGGACGTGATCCATATGGTAATGGGTCAGCAAAAATTGCTGAAAGCTGCCTGCGGCCCAGTCGTCCATCAGGTGCGGAATACCGGCATCCAGCAGGGTCACCGCATCGTTGAATTTGACCACCGCGCTACAGGGACGACGGCGATAGTTATCCTGCAGGCGCGCCCGGCGACACGCCGCGCAGTCGCAGCCAAAGACCGGCACGAGTTGCGCGCTTCCGGTTCCTGTTAACGTGATCGTCAGACTCATAACGTACCTCTACAGCGGTTTGGTGAATCGGAAATGGCTCTGCGTATATCCTTCACGAACGTAAAAACGATGGGCATCCACGCGCTTCACGCTGGTGGAGAGTTCGGTCAGCTCCGCGCCGGCCTCTCGTGCTACCCCTTCCGCCCAGGCCAGCAGCTGGCTGCCCACCTTTAACCCGCGCGCCTGCGGCATCACCACCAGCTCCTGGATCTCGCCGATCCAGCGCGCGTGATGGAGATGAAACTGCAGGTGCAGGCCGATCATGCCGATGACCTGCCCGTCCAGTTCGGCAAGCTGATAGCGCATATTGCGATCCTGCAGATTGGCAAGATAGCCCGCGTGAAACGTCTGGCGATCGAACTCGGCCTGCTTTAACTCGCAGATTAACGCGTAAACGATTTGCGCATCGTCGGCGGTGGCGGGACGAAGCGTGCAGTCAGGCATGCTGTTTCTCCTTCTGACGGATAAGCGATAAAAAGGTCTCGACTGACTGTAGCAAACTTCCGTCGTTATTGAGGACGTGGCAGTCGGACGGGGTATAGCGGGCCGCACGATCCAGCCGCTGGTCGATCTCACGGGCGGATTCACGCCCCCGGCTCTGCAACCGGCTGCGCAGGACGTCCGGTGAAACCTGCAGGCAGACCGGCAGCAGGGCCGCTCCATAGCGGGCGCGCGCTTGCGAAAGATGCGCCCGTGAACCGTTGACCAGCACGTCGAACCCCGCATGCAGCCACAGATCGGTCTCGATGCCGATCCCGTAGTAATAGCCGTTGGCGTGCCAGCTCAGCGCCAGCAGATTTTGCCCGGCACGGGTGAAAAACTCCTGCTCGCTCAGGGCGATATGGTTTTCACTCCCCGCATTCGCCGCCCGGGTAATGTACCGGTGCGCCACCAGCAGTTGCGGATGCTCCTGCTGCCGTAAGGCGGACAGCAGGCTGTCCTTACCGGAGCCGGACGGCCCCATTAACCAGATAAGTCTTCCCATCAGAACACCCTCTTTCCCTGACGCCAGACGTGGTCGATATGGATGTGCTCGCCCCTGCGGTGGGCCAGCACCAGATCCGCCCGCTTGCCTTCGGCTATCTCGCCGCGATCCTGCAGGTTAAGCGCCGAGGCCGGGTTTTTCGTCACCAGGCGAATCGCTTGTGGTAGCGTAAAGCGGTTGCCCTCGTCGTCGGCCACCCGGAACGCCGCGTCGAGCAGGCTGGCGGGGTAATAGTCGGACGAGAGGATATCCAGCAGGCCGAGGGAAGCGAGCTTGCTTGCCGCGACGTTGCCGGAGTGTGAGCCGCCGCGCACGATGTTCGGTGCGCCCATCAGCACGTTCATCCCGTGCTTGCGGGAGGCTTCAGCCGCCTCGAACGTGGTGGGAAATTCGGCGATCACGCTGCCAAGCTGATGGGATTCGACCACGTGATCGTGTGTGGCGTCGTCATGGCTGGCCAGCGCGATATTACGGTCCCGGCACATCGCCGCGATCCTGAGACGGTTAGGCTGCGACCACTGCGCCGCAAGCGCCAACTGCTCTTCTTCGTAACGGGCCATCTCCGCATCGCTGAGAGAATATTTGCCCTGATAGTATTCGCGATACTTTTCGATGTTGGCGAACTGACGCTGCCCCGGCGAGTGGTCCATCAGGGAGACCAGCGAGACTGGCTCGCGGCCTACCAGCTTTTCAAACAGCGGCAGGGTGGTGTGGTGCGGCAGCTCGCAGCGCAGGTGCAGGCGGTGCTCGGCGCGGTTGAGGCCGCGTTTTTGCGTCTCCTCCACGGCGTTGATCATCTTCTCCAGGTTCTCCAGACGGTCGCCGCCGTCGCGCACGTCACCGATGGCCACCGCGTCCAGTACGGTGGTGATGCCGCTAGCGACCATCAGCGCGTCGTGGCTGCTCATCGCTGAATGCGCGGGCCAGTCCACCTTCGGCCGTGGCGTGAAGAACTTGTCCAGATTATCGGTATGCAGTTCGATCAGCCCCGGCAGCAGCCAGCCGCCGTCGCCGTCCATCGCTTCGGGTGAGCGGCTCTGGGTTTCGGCAAACGCGCGGATTGTTCCGTCCTGGATCTCAATCGAGCCGCCAACCACCTCATTGTCCAGTACCAGCTTGACGTTATTGATAATCATGCGGGAGTCCCCATTGGGTGCAGCCGGTCCGCGACGCGGGTGCGAACGTTCTCGTCGTGGAAGATCCCGACGATCGCCGCCCCGCGCGCTTTGGCCTGTTCGATCAGTTCCACCACGGCGGCGCTGTTTTTGCTGTCGAGCGAGGCGGTAGGTTCATCCAGAAGTAAAATCGGGTAATCGACGATAAAGCCGCGGGCGATGTTGACGCGCTGCTGCTCGCCGCCGGAAAAGGTCGACGGGGCAAGGTGCCACAGGCGCTCGGGCACATTGAGGCGCGTCAGCAGGCTGGCGGCTTTGGCGGCGCAGGTTTCGCGCGGCACGCCGAGATCCAGCAGCGGCTGCATCACCACGTCGAGGGCGGAGATCCGCGGGATCACCCGCAGAAACTGGCTCACCCAGCCGATCGTCGTGCGGCGCACGTCCAGCACCTTACGCGCGGGGGCCTGTACCAGGTCGACCCATTCATCGCCGTGGCGAATATGAATATGGCCTTCGTCGGGTAAATAGTTGGCGTAGAGGGAGCGCAGCAGGGTCGATTTTCCGCTGCCGGAATGGCCGTGCAGCACCACGCATTCGCCGCGATTAACCTCCAGAGAGGCATTTTGCAGAACCGGCAGACGCACGCCGTTTTGCTGGTGGAGCACAAAGGTTTTACTTACGTTTTGTACGTGGATCATGTTGGCCTCGCGATTTGTTTTGCCGGGTGGCGGCTTCGCCTTACCCGGCCTACAAGATGCGGTGTTCGTGTTGCCGGGTGGCGGCTACGCCTTACCCGGCCTACAGGTGCGCTATTCGTAGGCCGGGTAAGCGCAGTGCCACCCGGCAGCAGCAACCTCAGTTCTGCAACACGGACGACACCAGCAGCTGGGTGTAGGGATGGTGGGGATCGTCGAGCACACGGTCGGTTAACCCACTTTCCACCACTCGACCCTGCTTCATCACCAGCAGGCGGTCCGCCAGCAGGCGCGCAACGCCCAGATCGTGGGTGACAATCACCACTGCCAGGTTCAGCTCTACCACCAGGCCGCGCAGCAGGTCGAGCAGGCGAGCCTGCACCGAGACGTCCAGCCCGCCGGTGGGTTCATCCATAAACACCAGCTTCGGGTGCGTGACCAGGTTGCGGGCGATTTGCAGGCGCTGCTGCATACCGCCGGAGAAGGTGGTGGGCAGGTCGTCGATGCGCGAGGCGGGGATTTCCACTTCTTCCAGCCAGTGTTGCGCCGTAGCGCGGATATTGCCGTAGTGGCGCGCGCCGGTGGCCATCAGGCGTTCGCCGATATTTCCCCCCGCCGAGACCTGACGGCGCAGGCCGTCCATCGGGTGCTGGTGCACCACGCCCCACTCGGTGCGCAGCAGGCGGCGGCGCTCGGCCTCGCTCATGCCGTAGAGCGAGGCGCCCTCATACAAAATGTCGCCGTTCTGCGGCGTCAGGCGCGCGGAGATGGACTTCAGCAGGCTGGTTTTGCCTGAGCCGGACTCGCCGACAATCCCCAGCACTTCACCCGGCCACAGCTCGAACGACACGTCGCTAAAGCCTTTGCCCGGCGCATACAGGTGGGTCAGGTTGTTAACCGAAAGCAGCGGTTTCATTGGCCGTTCGCCTCGCTCTGTTGGCGGCAAAAATCGGTGTCGGAGCAGACAAACATCCGTTTGCCCGTGTCATCCAGCACCACTTCATCCAGATAGCTGTGTTTGGAACCGCAGATGGCGCACGGCTCGTCCCACTCCTGCACCGTAAACGGGTGATCGTCGAAATCCAGGCTTTCGACACGCGTGTAGGGCGGGACGGCGTAGATGCGTTTTTCACGTCCGGCACCGAACAGCTGCAGGGCGGGCATCATGTCCATCTTCGGATTATCGAATTTCGGGATCGGCGACGGGTCCATGACGTAGCGCCCGTTGACCTTCACCGGGTAGGCATAGGTGGTGGCGATATGGCCGAAGCGGGCGATATCCTCATACAGCTTCACCTGCATCACGCCGTACTCTTCCAGGGCGTGCATGGTGCGGGTTTCGGTTTCGCGCGGCTCGATAAAGCGCAGCGGCTCCGGGATCGGTACCTGGAAAATCAAAATCTGATCTTCCGTCAGCGGGGTTTCCGGAATGCGGTGGCGGGTCTGGATCAGCGTCGCGTCTTCGGTTTTTTCCGTGGTCGCGACGCCCGTTACCCGCTGAAAGAAGTTGCGGATCGACACGGCGTTGGTGGTGTCGTCCGCGCCCTGGTCGATCACTTTCAGCACGTCTGCTTCACCGATCACGCTGGCGGTGAGCTGGATACCGCCGGTACCCCAGCCGTAGGGCATCGGCATTTCGCGGCCGCCGAACGGCACCTGATAGCCCGGAATTGCCACCGCTTTAAGTATCGCTCGGCGGATCATGCGTTTGGTTTGCTCATCCAGATAGGCAAAGTTGTAGCCGCTTAAGTTAGCCATGTTTGCGCTCCCGTTGCAGGCGTTTCAGCAGTTCCAGTTCGGCCTGGAAATCGACGTAGTGCGGCAGCTTGAGGTGCGAGACGAAGCCCGCGGCCTCGACGTTATCCGCGTGGGCCAGAACGAACTCTTCGTCCTGCGCCGGGCCCGCGATGTGTTCGCCGTAGTCCGGCGCCTGCAGGGCGCGGTCGACCAGCGCCATGGCCATCGCCTTGCGCTCGCCAAGGCCAAACACCAGCCCGTAGCCGCGGGTAAAGTGCGGGTCTTCATTTTCGGGCGCGACAAAACCGTTCACCATTTCGCATTCGGTCATCAGCAGTTCGCCGACGTTCACCGCAAAACCTAACTCTTCCGGCACGATTTCAACGTCGATGTAGCCGCTGCGAATTTCGGCGGCAAACGGATGGTTACGCCCGTAGCCGCGCTGGGTGGAGTAGGCCAGCGCCAGCAGATAGCCTTCGTCGCCGCGCATCAGCTGCTGCAGGCGGGACGAGCGTGAACACGGGTAGACCGGCGGCGTGCGGGTGATGTCATCCGGCTGCGCGCCGGAGTCCTCTTCCGCCTTCGCAAGGCCCTGTTTCGCCAGCAGGCTGAAGACGTGCGGAGACGGTTCCTGTTCGGCGTCAGAGGTACTGAGTCGTGGCGCTTCGCCGTTCGCCAGCAGGGTAAAATCCAGCAGGCGATGGGTGTAGTCACAGGTAGGGCCAAGCAGCTGGCCGCCGGGGATGTCTTTATAAACGGCAGAAATGCGGCGCTCCAGGCGCATCTCCGCCGTATTCACCGGCTCGCTGACCGCCAGTTTCGCCAGCGTGGTGCGGTAGGCGCGCAGCAGGAAGATCGCTTCCACGTTATCACCGCTGGCCTGCTTCAGGGCCAGCGCCGCCAGCTCGCGGTCGGCGATGCCGCCTTCGGTCATTACCCGGTCTACGGCGAGATTAAGCTGCTGCTCGATTTGGGCGACGCTCAGCTCGGGGAGCTGTTCATCGCCCCGTCGTCTGTGCGCCTGCAGCGCATGGGCGGCGGCGATGGCCTTCTCGCCCCCTTTAACGGCAACGTACATCAGCACACCTCCACGTGGGTGGTCCGCGGGATGGCCAGCAGGCGTTCGCCGCAGGTCAGGATCAGGTCAATGCCCAGCGGGAACGGGTGCGGGCGCTCGGTCAGCTCGTGAATGATGCACTCCGGCAGCTGCGGCGCGACCATGCGCTCGTCGGCGATGCCTGCGCCCGTCAGGCGCAGCATGCGGCCGCCGCTCAGGCTGGCAACCTGCAAAATCAGCGTGGCGCTGGTCTCCGGCGCGATTGCGGTGCCTTCGCTCAGGGCATTCAGCTGTTCATGGCTGATTTGTTCGTCGGCCACGGCAAAGATCGCCTGCCGGGGCTGATCGACCAGCGGAGCGCCGGTGTGAAAACGCAGGTTCTGGCTGGCGATGTCGTTCGACAGGGCGCCCGAAAGCCATACCGGGGTATCGTTGTCGGCCAGGGTCAGCAGTACGCTGGTGGTGGCCAGATTTAGCGGCAGCCAGCCCTGGGAGAGCTGGTGCAGCGAGACAATAACTCCCGGCTCGCTCATGGCCTTCAGCAGGCGACGAAAACTGTGTTGGGCATCCTGGACGGCCAGGGTAAAAGCAGGTTGAAGCGTCATGCGTTGTCTCCGCGAACGAGCGTAAAGAAGTCGACCCGGCTGGTATTCACTTCGGCCTGACGCGCGGCAAGACGTGCGGCGCGGTCGGCCTCCAGCGGGGAAATAAGGGTTTCCATCAGCGTCTGGAAATGCGGTGGTTCCTGTAAAAGCGCGTCGATGACCGCGCAGCGCTCGGCGTGGGCTTTATCACGCCCCAGCACGTAGCTGTAGCCCAGCGTGCCGCTGTGCAGGCGGATCGCTGCGCGGGTGAGGGTGGCATCCCCGGCGAAAAAGCGCTCGCCGGTGCCGCCCATGCGCGCCTGGATCTGCACAAGGCCGATCTCCGGCGCGCGGAGGATGTCGTACCCGGGAGCCAGGCTAAGGGCGTTCATGCGGGCAGACAGCGCAGCAGGCTGGCTGTGGGCCAGCACGCGCATCCAGCGCTGTCGGGTGGCGGTGTCGAAGTGCATTCAGTGCTCCATGGTGAATTCGATCATGTCGGCGCGGGTCAGGCTGACGGAGTATTCCGTCGCGTCGATCTCGCCGTCACGGTGGTTGAGGGTGCGCACGCAGAGCAGCGGGGCCATATTGGGGATTTCGAGCACTTTGCTCTCTTTCGCCTGCGCGCGGCGGGCGCTGATGCGCGTCTGGGTGCGTTTCAGCGCAATGCCTGTCGCATTCTGAAGAAAATCATGCAGCGAACCGCTGGAGAAATTCTGCAGCACCGGCCAGAGGGTGAGATCCGCGAAGTAGTGGTCTATCTGGCACACCGCGACGCCGTTGACCCGGCGCAGCGTGCGCAGGTGGATGACGTTGTCGCCCTCCTGAATACCCAGCGCGTCCGCCACGTGGCTGGAGGCCGGGCGTAATACCGAGAGCAGCTTTTCGCTGGTCGGGTGGCTGCCCTGATCCAGCAGGTTCTGGCTAAAGCGCGCCTGGGCGTTAAGCGGGTAGTCGAACGGGCGCATCAGCACCAGCACGCCCACGCCCTGACGGCGCTGGACCCAGCCGCGCTCGACTAGCTGGTCAATGGCGCGGCGCAGAGTGTGTCGGTTCACTTCATAGCGGTCGGCAAGCTGCTGCTCGGCAGGAAGGTAGTCTCCGCAGCGGTAGTGCGTGCGCAGCTCCACTTCGAGCTTCGCCGCAATCTCTTGCCAGCGGGTAGGGTAACTGGTCGGATGTCTGGATAAGTGCATAGAAAACAAAGCCTCGCTTCTCAGATGAAGTGCTTACGCAAACGTTGAGAGAGGAAATCCAGCAGGCTGACGGTGATGATGATAAGCACCATCAGGGCACAGGTTTGCTGGAACTGGAAACCGCGAATCGCTTCCCACAGGGTGACGCCAATCCCGCCTGCGCCCACCATGCCGACGACGGTGGCGGAGCGGACGTTGGACTCAAAGCGGTACAGGGAGTAGGAGATCAGCAGCGGCATCACCTGTGGCAGAACGCCGTAGAGGATCTCTTCGATTTTGTTGGCGCCGGTCGCGCGAATGCCTTCCACCGGACCGGGCTCAATGGCTTCGACCGCCTCGGAGAGCAGCTTGGAGAGCACGCCGGTGGTGTGGATGAACAGCGCCATGACGCCCGCAAACGGACCCAGGCCGACGGCGACCACGAACAGCATCGCAAAGACCATTTCGTTGATTGCTCGACAGGCGTCCATCAGGCGGCGCATGGGCTGGTATACCCACCACGGCACGATGTTTTCGGCGCTCATCAGGCCAAACGGAACAGAGAGAATAACGGCCAGCGCGGTGCCCCAGACGGCGATTTGCAGGGTGACCGCCATTTCGCTGAGGTAGTCCTGCCACTGGCTGAAGTCCGGCGGGAAGAAGTCGGCGGCGAAGGTCGCCATGTTGCCCGCGTCTTTGAAGAGCAGCAGCGGATCCATTTCCGCGCCCTTCCAGGAGATAACCAGCACCGCCAGCAGGATGGCCCAGCTTATGAGCGAGAACCAGCTGCGCTTTGGCGGTGGGAGGGTGATGGTTTGCATGTTTGGCTCCGTGGGGCTTTGTGTGCCGGATGGCGCTACGCTTATCCGGCCTACGATCCAAAATGTAGGCCCGGTAAGCGCAGCGCCACCGGGCGAAAAGCGTTACTGCACCGCTTTATTCACGCTGGTCATCGCGCCGAGCGCGGCGGTCAGGCGGTCGAGGTCTTCAAGCTGGGCCTGAATCGCGGCCACTTTGCTGGTCTTCTCCTCGTCCTTCAGGCCTTTGTTGTCCTTCACGCCCTGCATCTCTTTAAACAGCGCCAGCTGGCGAATCGGGACCAGCTGCAGGTCGCTTGACGGGCGGAACGGTGCCCAGCCCAGACGTTCGAGGACTGCTTTCTCTTCCGGCGTTTTGCCATAGGTCATAAAGAAGTCGTACACCTTGTCCTTGGTGCTTTCGGACAGGTTTTTACGCCACACGATCGGGTCGCCGGGGATCAGCGGGGATTTCCAGATAACCTTGATCTCTTTCAGCTTGTCCGGTGCGGAGGTCTTCAGCTTGTCGAGGTTCTCGGTGTTGTTGGTGGCAACATCCACCTGCTTGTTGGCCACGGCCAGGGCGTTGGTTTCGTGGCTGGCGTTCACCGTGCGTTTGAAGTCGCTGGCGGAGGCGTTGTTTTTGGCGAAGACGTAGTAGCCAGGGACAAGGTAGCCGGAGGTAGAGTTCGGATCGCCGTTGCCGAAGGTCAGCTCTTTGCGTTTGGCGAGCATGTCATTGAGGTTGTTGATTGGGCTGTCTTTGTTGACGATCAGCACGCTCCAGTAGCCCGGGGAGCCATCTGCCGCGACGGTCTGGGCAAAGACCTGGCCGTTCGCGCGGTCCACCGCTTCCATGGCGGAGAGGTTGCCGTACCAGGCGATGTCTACTTTATTAAAGCGCATCCCCTGGATGATGCCTGCATAGTCCGGGGCGAAGAAGGCGTTCACTTTGATCCCCAGTTTGGTTTCCATATCTTTCAGGAACGGTTCCCACTGAGGTTTCAGGTTTTGCTGTGATTCCGTCGAAATAATGCCGAAGTTCAGCGCTTTTTCCTGCTCTTGTGCATACGCCGGGCTTAACAGGGTGCTGAGGCTGAACATGCTGGTAAAGGCCAGCGCGGCAACGGCTTTGTAGCTCATGTACTTTCCTCGGATCGGGTTTAATTAAGCAGCCTGCGCGTTCTCTTCGACGCGGTTAATGCTGCGGTAGAGATGGTCAAAACGTTCGTTATCAAACTGATGGCTCGCGCCATCAAAGAACACGTGTCCCTGACGCAGGGCGACGATGCGTTCGCAATAGCGCAGGGCGTAATCCACCTGATGCAGCGTGACCACCACGGTAATGCCGTCGTTCTGGTTAATGTCGCGCAGGGTTTCCATCACGATGCGGGCGGACTCCGGGTCCAGCGAGGCAATGGGTTCGTCAGCGAGAATGATTTGCGCTTTCTGCATCAGCGCGCGCGCAATCGCCACGCGCTGCTGTTGTCCACCGGACAGGGTGGAGACGCGCTGGTGGGCGAAGTGCGTCATCCCGACGCGGGTCAGCGCCTGTAAGGCTTCCTGCTTCTGG
This sequence comes from Enterobacter sp. BNK-22, assembly GCF_048684805.1. Taxonomy (NCBI): domain Bacteria; kingdom Pseudomonadati; phylum Pseudomonadota; class Gammaproteobacteria; order Enterobacterales; family Enterobacteriaceae; genus Enterobacter; species Enterobacter sp. BNK-22. The sequence continues at coordinate 3,164,416 of NZ_JBLQTT010000001.1, read as the reverse complement.
GAAGGGGTGAACCAGCGCAGACAGGTGCGCCAGAACGGGGTGCTGCCGAGCGCGCCAATCAGCACGTTCTCCAGCACAGTCAGGCGGTTTACCAGGTTGAACTGCTGGAAGATGTAGCCCGTCTGGGCACGGCTCTTGCGGATATCGCTCGCCAGACGCCCCGCGCGCTGCACGGTATTACCCAGCAGCTCGACGTGGCTTTCCGGCGTTTTATCGCCGGTGATAAGCCCGCTCAAATGGCGCAGAAGAGTGGATTTACCCGAGCCGGAAGGCCCGAGAAGCGCCACCATGTCGCCCTGCCGGACGGTCAGATCAACGGCATGCAGAGCCTTGTTGTGATTGAAGGTCTTGCTCAGTTTCTCTACGCGGATGACAGTTTGCATGTGCTGGGCCTCACGATAAATGTGGCCTCATGCTGGCGCATCAATGTGACATTTGGGTTAAGTGCAGGTTGCGGGAGTTTGAAGAGTTGAGCGGAGTTTGATGACAATCACCGTAGGCCCGGTCAGCGCAGCGCCACCGGCGCTGTGGGCGGATGCGCTGCGCGTGTCCTGCCTACGACGTTTGTTGCTTGACGACGTTAATCATCCACGGCACGCCGTATTTGTCGGTGACTTTACCGAAACCGTGCGCCCAGAAGGTTTCCTGCCAGGCCATTTCGATATTCCCGCCATCGGCAAGGTTGTCGAACCAGCGCTTGCCTTCATTGACGTCCTGGGTGTCGAGCACCAGCGTAAAGCCCGCGTACTGCGCGTTACTGCCGGGCGGCAACCCGTCGCTCATCATGATATCGCTGCCCGCAATGCGGACGTTGGAGTGGGCGATAGCCGAATCCGGAAATTGCATACCGGACGGACAGCCTTCATCGCTGTTATCGCTTTTTGGCATTTCGCCGAAGGTAATTTTATAGAGAAGCTCTGCGCCGACGGCTTGCTGGTAGAAGGCGGTGGCCTCAGCGCAGTTGCCGGCGAAAGAGATGTAGGGACTTAACGGCATAATCTTTACCTCACGTAAGAAAAGCCCATTAAGTGTAGTTCCCGAAAGCCCGGCAAGCGAAGCGCCACCGGGCGGGTAAATCAGTTCTTTTTCACGAACTCAGATTTCAGTTTCATCGGACCGAAGCCGTCAATTTTGCAGTCGATATTATGATCGCCTTCAACCAGACGGATATTCTTCACTTTGGTGCCGATTTTCAGCATGGAAGAACTGCCTTTCACCTTCAGGTCCTTAACGACGGTAACGCTGTCACCGTCCGCCAGCAGATTGCCGTTCGCATCTTTCACGATGAGCGCATCAGCATCCTGAGCCGGCTCGGCATCATTCCATTCATGAGCGCATTCCGGGCAGATGAACATGCCATTATCTTCATAGGTGTATTCAGAATTGCATTTTGGGCAGTGTGGAAGTGACATATCGGTATCCTCAAAAGTGTAAACGCGCTGGAAAGTGCCAGCAAAATGACGGCAGGGTGCCGAAAAAGGCGGCAAGTATAGCGCAAATCCACACCGTTGTCGGTGATATTGTGAATTAAAAAAGGCAAAAAGCGTATCGGGAGTGACACGTTCTGTCAGTCAGTTAAGCGATGCTTATGCCCATTAACACGGTGGGAAGAAATGACGATAAATATATCGAATATTTTATTGCAGCAAATTGCTACGCTCTGCCATTTCGGATAAGGTGAAGCGACACATTGTTATTTATCGCCGGACTTCACTGCCCTACATATCTTATGGCAGTGGCGCATTACCTCTCTTTTTAGGTGGATAAATAATGATGATATATCCTGAAGTTTCTTAAAAATGGGCTACGCTTTTTTCTTTTGGCTAACGGGCCAGGAGAGAAGCTATACACGCCATGCAAGGATAGTGAATTATTTCTGATTATCTTCAATCAGTTATATTTCGGCGAACATGTTTTCCACACGTGATCATATAAGCCTGAACGACATAATTAAAACAAGTGGCTTAATAAAAGTAATAAATTTGCGTTAAGGAAAGGCTTTTATCATGCACACACAGACCATTTTTGAATTAAGCCAGGAAGCGGAGCGTTTGTTACAGCTTGCCCTGCAAAATCTTGATACGTTGAAATCAATGCCGACTGCAATGCTGGAGAGCACTGCGGCTGCTATTACAGGCGAAACGAACAACGTTTTACCTTTGCATTTTAGCGCGCGCGGCGTCGACGCGCAGCAGGCGATGCTGAATAATGAATTACGGAAAATAACCCGGCTGGAAATGGTCCTGGCCATTGTGGGCACCATGAAAGCGGGAAAATCGACCACCATTAATGCGATTGTGGGTACCGAAGTGCTGCCGAACCGCAATCGTCCGATGACGGCGCTGCCGACGCTGATTCGCCACACGCCGGGCCAGAAGGAGCCGGTGCTGCATTTCTCTCATGCCTCCCCGATTGATGAATTGATCCAACTGCTTCAGAAACAGCTATGCGATTACGATCGCGGGAAGCTGGCCCAGCGTCTGGAAATTGATAAAGACATGAATACGCTGCTGGAGCGCATTGAAAAAGGGGAAGCGTTTGAGAAGCATCATCTGGGCGCGCAGCCGATATTTCATTGTCTGAAAAGCCTCAATGACCTGGTGAGACTTTCCCAGGCGCTGGGCGTGGCGTTTCCGTTCTCGGAATATGCGGCTATCGAACATATCCCGGTCATTGAAGTGGAGTTCGTGCATCTTGCGGGCCTGGATGCCCACCTCGGGCAGTTGACGCTGCTCGACACACCCGGGCCGAACGAGGCCGGACAGCCGCATCTGCAAAAAATGCTCAGCGAGCAACTCTCTCGCGCATCGGCGGTGCTGGCCGTGATGGATTATACCCAGCTTAAATCCATCTCTGATGAAGAAGTCCGCCAGGCCATTTCCGCGGCGGGAAAATCGGTGCCGCTGTATGCGCTGGTGAATAAATTCGATCAGAAAGATCGCAATAGCGACGATGAAGAACAAATCCGGGCGATGATCTCCGGCACCTTAATGAAAGGCAATATTTCGCCTGGGCAGATTTATCCCGTGTCGTCCATGTGGGCGTATCTGGCGAACCGCGCGCGCTACGAGTTGAGTACGCACGGGCAACTGCCGGATCATCAGGAGCAACCCTGGGTGCAGGATTTCGCCGAAGCGGCACTCGGACGTCGCTGGCGTACGGCGGACCTGGACGATATCGACCATATCCGACATTCTGCCGATTTGCTCTGGGAAGATTCGCTCTTCGAGCAACCGATACGTAAGCTGATTTACGCCGCCTATGCCAATGCCTCGCTATACGCGCTGCGTTCGGCCTCGCATAAGCTGCTCAACTACGCGCAAAATGCCCGCGAGTATCTCGATTTCCGCTATCAGGGGCTGACGGTGGCCTTTGAGGCGCTCGAACTGAATATCGCACGTCTGGAAGAGGACATGGCGCTTTTGCAGACGCGTCAGTGCGTGGTGAGCGATGAGGTGAAACACGAGGTTGAGGAAGCGCTGAGCGCTACCGCGGACTTTATCGGGTCCCAAAAAACCGCGCTACATCATGAGATTGACCTGGTGTTCAGCACGCACCCGATTCTTGATTTGCCAGGCACCGAACGGCAGAACCTTCGCGGTGAGGTGCTGAAGCAGCTGGTTCTGGACGATGAAGGGCAGGCGCAGATTGCGCTGAGTAAATTACGCGCCTCCTGCGAGCAGGTGATGCTGGATGCCCAGACGAAGATCGGCCGGGAGCTGGCGTTACGCTTCGATCAGCTGGAGTCCACGCTGGCACGCTCTCTGAACGAAGCCATGCGTCCCATCGAAACGCGTATTAAAGAGCATCTGAGCCATGCGGGTTTTCGGGCACGGATCAGCTTCCCGGCGTTTCAGGCAAGCCAGCTTAACTTCAATACGCGGGCGCTGTTCAACGATGCGATTGCTCAGGACGACAGCCAGGCCGTCCCTCCCTCCGGCGGGAGCAGCATGCGTGAAACGGTCTCTCGTTGGCTCAATAATCCGGGCTGGGGCTGGGACGAGTATGTGGAAACGCGCACGCGGTATGTTATCGACATTGCGCAGCTACATGACAAATTTAAGCAACATATTGATCAGTTTTGTGAACAAATACGTAAAGCTTTGTCCGCGCAGGTCGATGTCTCTGTTACGGCAGGAATGGCGACGTTCTTTGCAGAATTTTCGTTGTGCCTGACCGGGTTACAGGAAAGCTTGCGTGATAGCCTCGCAGTGCGTCAGCAAAATGAGCACTCAACCCGAGCGCTCTGCCAGTTGTTGAAGCAAAGCATCACTACTGCGACGTGGATACAGGAAGATACCCGACTGTTACGCGATGATATTCAAACCCTATTCGCGGCAGAGCAACCATGACAACACCACTACTGGACGGCCCCGGGCGAACGCTGGAGTGTATTAATCCAAAATTTATGGTCGATCTGGTGCAGGGGGGAGACGCAGCGCGTCATCCTCGCCTGGGACCACAGCAGCTGCAGTTTCGTGAGCGTTTGACGCAGGAAATCATGACGCATACCCGGCTACGCCCCTGGGCGATGGCGGGGATGCTCAATGAAAATGCGGGGCTGCGCCTGGGGCTGGCGGAAAAACTGGCCAGCATGCTTGATCCGGGTCATCTCGCGCTGACGCTGATGGCAGAGAAGCTGATTGCGCTGCGTCAGCAGACTCACCCGCGCACCCTGCAGTCCCCTGGACTGACGCAGCAGTACGCCGATCTCGTGTCTCATTTTACCCAACGCGCAGCCTATAAGGAAAAGGCGCTGACCCAGCGCGGCCTGACGGTGCAGGCGGGTGAGCACAGCGAGCAAATTTTTACCCGCTGGCGGGCCGGGCATTATGATGGCTGGTCGCTGGCCGGGCGCTGTTTTATCGTCCTGGAGGAGCTGCGCTGGGGGGCATTTGGCGACGCATGCCGTCTCGCGAACGAAGATGTGGCGGCAATGCTTAAGGATAACCTGCGCAGCATGGCGGCTAACTATCTGGCGCAGGGCATCAATGCCTCCCCCACGACCCGCCATTTTTATCACCAGTGGCTGACAACGCCGGCTTCGCCGGGATTGATCGATCATAAAGATATGCTGGGCTGGCTGGGGGACTGGTGTCAGGCGGATAAGCATCCGGTGAGCTGGTCAGTGACGCAAAACTGGCAGACCGTCGCGCTGGGTATGCCGAGGCTCTGTTCGGCAAAACGGCTGGTGGACGGGATGGTGGAAGAGATTTTTGGGTGAATCCCTTCTTCCCCTCACCTTGATCCTCTCCCCGGGGGGAGAGGGAGTGGTTTGGTGCGGCGCGTTAATGATTCATTTCAATTGGTTTCGGTTCAGGCTGGGTCTCTTGCATATTCCCGTAGCGTTTCGCATACAGCGCCGTGACGATCGGCACCAGAATCGCGGTGACAATCACGCTGGCCGCAACCAGCGCCGTCGCGGAAGCGGCCACCGGTTCGAAGGCCGGGTTAATCTGGGCAATAATCACCGGGTTGGCGACGGCAGCGCCTGCGGCTGAAGAGGCGGCGACGCCCGCTGTGCCATTTCCTCCGCCGATCGCGCGGTCGGCAATGATTAGCGGGATACCGGTGATGATAATTACGGCGACACCCAGCACAATACCCAGCAGGCCGGTATCAAGGATAACCTTCAGATTGATGGTGTTCCCCAGCGCGAAGCCGAAGAACGGGATCAGCACCGGCGTGGCTTTGCTGAAGAAATCACGCAGATCGTGATCGAGATTGCCAAGGGCAAAGCCGATCAGGAAGGGCAGGATCGCACCGACAAAGTGGTGGGGTTCAAAAGAGGCCAGGCCAGCAGACCCCAGGATCAGCATCGTCATCAGCGGGCCAGACTCCAGAGACATCAACACAAATGCGCCGGACTCTTCTTTTGTCCCGTACTGATTCATCAGGCTGGCGTACAATCCGCCGTTAGTCATATCCATCGCTGAGACAATCGCCAGGACCGATAATCCCGCGAAGAACCCGGTCTGAATTCCAGTCTCCGGGATGAACATCGCGCATATCATCGCTACTGCCCAGGCTACCGCTATTTTGGTTATTACCAGCGTACCGGATTTCCGTAATACGGTACCCGTCGCCCGTAAATTAATGGATGCACCGATACAAAAAAACCAGACGGCAAGAATCGGAACCGTGCCCGTTATCATGCCTTTTGTGAAACCGCCAAAATAAGCCCCGGTATCAGGGGCAAGGGTATTCAGGATGGCGCCCAGTACCAGCGGAACCAGCATCATACCGCCGGGTATGCGTTCTATCGTGGCTTTAATCTTCATAGACAATCCTCACATCTGACCCCGCCTGACGGGCGATCGGTGCTAAAATTTAGTCAATAAATTCAATTGATTGGCGTTTGTGCTTGAGGGGCATTTCTCGATAACCCTGCAAGGAAAATAAATGCGTGCTCTCGATTGACCTCATTGGAAAACACATGAAACGTTGTATTCGGATTTATCATGCGATCAATGGAATATTGATTCAATGAAAATAAAACATCGTTTTAGTTATCTTTGTCACATATTCAATGTAAAAACATCGATGGCTTCCTGATGATGAAAATTTATGTAAATTGGATGTGAGAAAACGTGGTTTGTTTTTTTGTTGAGAAAGAACTCATGATGTGTGTGAAGGGGCTCTAAAGGCGGGGATGAGAAAGTGCTTATTTGCACTCATTGACAAATCCGGGAACGAGTTGACCTGACGCTGAAATATGTGTGAAGTTGATCACAAATATAAACGCTGGTAGGGTAAAAAGGTCATTAACTGCCCAGGCAGGCGTCAACAGGTTCGGTTGTATCGACGTAAAACGTCAATGTAAGTAAACCTGCTACGCTTGAATAAGGCGATTCGCATGGAGCGGATCCCATGGTTCACAGAACGTAAACTGGACTGTGAAACAGACAGGGCCGAGTCAACGAGGATAGCTATGCTGAGAAGGAAAAAGATTAAACCCATCACGCTTCGCGACGTCACCATTATTGATGACGCAAAACTGCGTAAAGCGATTACCGCAGCCTCGCTCGGTAATGCGATGGAATGGTTCGATTTTGGTGTCTACGGCTTTGTGGCCTATGCGTTAGGTAAAGTGTTTTTCCCCGGGGCCGATCCCAGCCTGCAGATGATTGCCGCACTGGGTACGTTCTCCGTCCCCTTCCTGATTCGCCCGCTGGGTGGTCTGTTCTTCGGTATGCTCGGTGATAAATATGGTCGTCAGAAGATCCTGGCTATCACCATCGTCATTATGTCGATCAGTACATTCTGTATCGGTCTTATCCCGTCTTACGCTACCATCGGCATTTGGGCACCGATTCTGCTGCTGATCTGTAAGATGGCACAGGGCTTCTCCGTGGGCGGTGAATATACCGGCGCCTCGATCTTTGTTGCCGAGTATTCCCCCGACCGTAAGCGCGGCTTTATGGGAAGCTGGCTGGACTTCGGCTCCATTGCCGGGTTCGTTCTGGGCGCGGGCGTGGTGGTGCTGATTTCAACCGTAGTGGGGGAAGCGAACTTCCTCGACTGGGGCTGGCGTATACCGTTCTTCCTGGCACTGCCGCTGGGGATCATTGGTCTCTACCTGCGTCATGCGCTTGAAGAGACGCCTGCGTTCCAGCAGCACGTCGATAAGCTGGAACAGGGTGACCGTGAAGGGCTGCAGGATGGTCCGAAGGTATCGTTCAAAGAGATTGCCACTAAGCACTGGCGCAGCCTGCTGACCTGTATTGGTCTGGTGATTTCGACCAACGTGACCTACTACATGCTGCTGACCTACATGCCGAGCTATCTGTCGCATAACCTGCACTACTCGGAAGATCACGGTGTGCTGATTATTATCGCCATCATGGTCGGTATGCTGTTTGTGCAGCCGATTATGGGCCTGTTGAGTGACCGTTTTGGCCGTCGACCGTTCATTATTCTGGGAAGCGTTGCGCTGTTTGCGCTGGCAATCCCGGCATTTATTCTGATTAACAGCGATGTGCTGGGGCTGATTTTTGCCGGTCTGCTGATGCTGGCGGTGATCCTTAACTGCTTTATCGGGGTGATGGCCTCAACGCTGCCCGCGATGTTCCCGACCCACATTCGCTACAGCGCGCTGGCCGCGGCCTTTAACATCTCGGTACTGATTGCCGGTCTGACCCCGACGCTTGCCGCCTCGCTGGTGGAGAGCACGCAGAACCTGATGATGCCGGCTTATTACCTGATGGTGATCGCGGTGATTGGTTTGATTACCGGTATTACCATGAAGGAGACGGCGAATCGTCCTCTGAAAGGCGCCACGCCTGCGGCATCGGATATTCAGGAGGCGAAAGAGATCCTGCGTGAGCACTACGATAATGTAGAGCAGAAGATTGAGGATATTGACGCCGAGATTGAAGAGCTGCAGAAAAAACGCTCCCGACTGGTGGATCAGCATCCACGCATCAACGAGTAATAAAGAAACCCGCCAACGGCGGGTTTTCTTTTATTAGCATCCGGCGGCGATGTAGTCGCCATTGGCACTGATGGGGATCACCGTCAGGAACAGCACCGTCGCGAACAGGATCAGGACTATCCCTCCGGCTATTTTGACTGCCGGCACCAGCCAGCTTAATGAGGCGCTTTCTCCGAACCAGGTCACCGTACGTTCGCGGGCGTACCGTACAGCCAGGGAAAGCCCCACAATAGAGAGCGCGGTTCCCAGAGACATGGTCATGACTGCGGCCACTCCCCAGGTAACAATGCCCAGCGCGTTCGAAAACATCAGAATCATAATCGCCCCGCTGCACGGGCGTGCCCCAATTGCCAGAATCACGCCCAGACGGGTTTTCCAGTCGCCCTGCGTCAGGTCTGTGCCTACGCCGTGATGGCCGCAGCCACAGTGTTCGTCGTGCTGATGAAGCGGCTTAATGGCAGAGACAGACATCCTGCGCGGGCGCAGACTCTTCAGCGCCTGGTAAATGACAAATGCGCCGAATGCGCCAATAAGTACTGCGCTGATCTTCTCCACGTACCAGCGGCTGGTACTGATATCCCCTGAGGCGAGGTTGAACCCCACCGCTAGAATAAAGACAAACAGAATGGCGCTGACGCCCTGCATCAGGCTACCCAGGAAGGGGACGACCCGGGCGGCCAGCTCGCTTTCCTTATTGGTGGTCAGATAGGTCGTCACAATGAATTTTCCGTGCCCAGGTCCGATGGCATGAAGAACACCATAAAGGAAAGCCCCCGTTAACAGCCATAACCCACCGCTGTACTGGTGGTTATTCAGCTGCAGCAGGTACATCACCAGATAACGGTGCAGGGTAATTTGCGTGGCAAGACACCACTGGATAAAGGCGTTCCAGTGCGTATGCAGGGTAAAACCGGCAAAGAGAATTGCCAGCAGCATCAACCCAGCGGTAGGGAGACGCCAGTCACGGGTGAGGCGTTGTGTGGTCATGAAGCGGCCTGCACAGAGGAGAGTATTTGCCGCTAGTATAGTTGATCTTCCCGCTCAATTCGTGGGATCGCGTCCGGACCCGTGCATGATTGTGGATAACTATGTGCATAAAAGGGTATAAGGCGGGGTTTTGCTGGGGAATGCAGCAGTCAGTCATTTTTTTGCAACTTTTCGGTTGCGGTCGTTCGGGAACTCCCTATAATGCGCCTCCATCGACACGGCGGATGTGAAACACTTCACAGACAACGCGGTCGGTTGAAGAGAAAAAATCCTGAAATAACGGGTTGACTCTGTAAGAGGAAAGCGTATTATACGCCACCTCGCAACGGTGAGCGAAAGCCGCGTTGCACTGCTCTTTAACAATTTATCAGACAATCTGTGTGGGCACTCAAAGTGACATGGATTCTTAATGTCTTTGGACAATAAATGAATACCAAGTCTCTGAGTGAACATGCGTAATTCATTACGAAGTTTAATTCACGAGCATCAAACTTAAATTGAAGAGTTTGATCATGGCTCAGATTGAACGCTGGCGGCAGGCCTAACACATGCAAGTCGAGCGGCAGCGGAAAGTAGCTTGCTACTTTGCCGGCGAGCGGCGGACGGGTGAGTAATGTCTGGGAAACTGCCTGATGGAGGGGGATAACTACTGGAAACGGTAGCTAATACCGCATAATGTCGCAAGACCAAAGAGGGGGACCTTCGGGCCTCTTGCCATCAGATGTGCCCAGATGGGATTAGCTAGTAGGTGGGGTAACGGCTCACCTAGGCGACGATCCCTAGCTGGTCTGAGAGGATGACCAGCCACACTGGAACTGAGACACGGTCCAGACTCCTACGGGAGGCAGCAGTGGGGAATATTGCACAATGGGCGCAAGCCTGATGCAGCCATGCCGCGTGTATGAAGAAGGCCTTCGGGTTGTAAAGTACTTTCAGCGGGGAGGAAGGTGTTGAGGTTAATAACCTCAGCAATTGACGTTACCCGCAGAAGAAGCACCGGCTAACTCCGTGCCAGCAGCCGCGGTAATACGGAGGGTGCAAGCGTTAATCGGAATTACTGGGCGTAAAGCGCACGCAGGCGGTCTGTCAAGTCGGATGTGAAATCCCCGGGCTCAACCTGGGAACTGCATTCGAAACTGGCAGGCTAGAGTCTTGTAGAGGGGGGTAGAATTCCAGGTGTAGCGGTGAAATGCGTAGAGATCTGGAGGAATACCGGTGGCGAAGGCGGCCCCCTGGACAAAGACTGACGCTCAGGTGCGAAAGCGTGGGGAGCAAACAGGATTAGATACCCTGGTAGTCCACGCCGTAAACGATGTCGACTTGGAGGTTGTGCCCTTGAGGCGTGGCTTCCGGAGCTAACGCGTTAAGTCGACCGCCTGGGGAGTACGGCCGCAAGGTTAAAACTCAAATGAATTGACGGGGGCCCGCACAAGCGGTGGAGCATGTGGTTTAATTCGATGCAACGCGAAGAACCTTACCTACTCTTGACATCCAGAGAACTTTCCAGAGATGGATTGGTGCCTTCGGGAACTCTGAGACAGGTGCTGCATGGCTGTCGTCAGCTCGTGTTGTGAAATGTTGGGTTAAGTCCCGCAACGAGCGCAACCCTTATCCTTTGTTGCCAGCGGTTAGGCCGGGAACTCAAAGGAGACTGCCAGTGATAAACTGGAGGAAGGTGGGGATGACGTCAAGTCATCATGGCCCTTACGAGTAGGGCTACACACGTGCTACAATGGCGCATACAAAGAGAAGCGACCTCGCGAGAGCAAGCGGACCTCATAAAGTGCGTCGTAGTCCGGATTGGAGTCTGCAACTCGACTCCATGAAGTCGGAATCGCTAGTAATCGTAGATCAGAATGCTACGGTGAATACGTTCCCGGGCCTTGTACACACCGCCCGTCACACCATGGGAGTGGGTTGCAAAAGAAGTAGGTAGCTTAACCTTCGGGAGGGCGCTTACCACTTTGTGATTCATGACTGGGGTGAAGTCGTAACAAGGTAACCGTAGGGGAACCTGCGGTTGGATCACCTCCTTACCTTAAAGAACCTGCCTTTGCAGTGCTCACACAGATTGTCTGATGAAAAGTAAATAGCAAGGCGTCTTGCGATTGAGACTTCAGTGTCCCCTTCGTCTAGAGGCCCAGGACACCGCCCTTTCACGGCGGTAACAGGGGTTCGAATCCCCTAGGGGACGCCACTTGCTGGTTCGTGAGTGAAAGTCACCTGCCGTCATATCTCAAAACTGACTTGCGAGTCACGTTTGAGATATTTGCTCTTTAAAAATCTGGATCAAGCTGAAAATTGAAACGACACATCTTTAAGGTGTGTTCGAGTCTCTCAAATTTTCGCAATCAGAAGTGAAACATCTTCGGGTTGTGAGGTTAAGCGACTAAGCGTACACGGTGGATGCCCTGGCAGTCAGAGGCGATGAAGGACGTGCTAATCTGCGAAAAGCGCCGGCGAGGTGATATGAACCTTTGACCCGGCGATGTCCGAATGGGGAAACCCAGTGCAATTCGTTGCACTATCGTTAACTGAATACATAGGTTAACGAGGCGAACCGGGGGAACTGAAACATCTAAGTACCCCGAGGAAAAGAAATCAACCGAGATTCCCCCAGTAGCGGCGAGCGAACGGGGAGCAGCCCAGAGTCTGAATCAGCTTGTGTGTTAGTGGAAGCGTCTGGAAAGTCGCACGGTACAGGGTGACAGTCCCGTACACGAAAGCACACAGGTTGTGAACTCGAAGAGTAGGGCGGGACACGTGGTATCCTGTCTGAATATGGGGGGACCATCCTCCAAGGCTAAATACTCCTGACTGACCGATAGTGAACCAGTACCGTGAGGGAAAGGCGAAAAGAACCCCGGCGAGGGGAGTGAAAAAGAACCTGAAACCGTGTACGTACAAGCAGTGGGAGCACCTTCGTGGTGTGACTGCGTACCTTTTGTATAATGGGTCAGCGACTTATATTCTGTAGCAAGGTTAACCGTATAGGGGAGCCGAAGGGAAACCGAGTCTTAACTGGGCGTTAAGTTGCAGGGTATAGACCCGAAACCCGGTGATCTAGCCATGGGCAGGTTGAAGGTTGGGTAACACTAACTGGAGGACCGAACCGACTAATGTTGAAAAATTAGCGGATGACTTGTGGCTGGGGGTGAAAGGCCAATCAAACCGGGAGATAGCTGGTTCTCCCCGAAAGCTATTTAGGTAGCGCCTCGTGAACTCATCTTCGGGGGTAGAGCACTGTTTCGGCTAGGGGGCCATCCCGGCTTACCAACCCGATGCAAACTACGAATACCGAAGAATGTTATCACGGGAGACACACGGCGGGTGCTAACGTCCGTCGTGAAGAGGGAAACAACCCAGACCGCCAGCTAAGGTCCCAAAGTCATGGTTAAGTGGGAAACGATGTGGGAAGGCACAGACAGCCAGGATGTTGGCTTAGAAGCAGCCATCATTTAAAGAAAGCGTAATAGCTCACTGGTCGAGTCGGCCTGCGCGGAAGATGTAACGGGGCTAAACCATGCACCGAAGCTGCGGCAGCGACGCTTATGCGTTGTTGGGTAGGGGAGCGTTCTGTAAGCCGCTGAAGGTGTGCTGTGAGGCATGCTGGAGGTATCAGAAGTGCGAATGCTGACATAAGTAACGATAAAGCGGGTGAAAAGCCCGCTCGCCGGAAGACCAAGGGTTCCTGTCCAACGTTAATCGGGGCAGGGTGAGTCGACCCCTAAGGCGAGGCCGAAAGGCGTAGTCGATGGGAAACAGGTTAATATTCCTGTACTTGGTGTTACTGCGAAGGGGGGACGGAGAAGGCTATGTTAGCCGGGCGACGGTTGTCCCGGTTTAAGCATGTAGGCGGAGGTTCCAGGTAAATCCGGTACCTTATTAACGCTGAGGTGTGATGACGAGGCACTACGGTGCTGAAGTAACAAATGCCCTGCTTCCAGGAAAAGCCTCTAAGCATCAGGTAACACGAAATCGTACCCCAAACCGACACAGGTGGTCAGGTAGAGAATACCAAGGCGCTTGAGAGAACTCGGGTGAAGGAACTAGGCAAAATGGTGCCGTAACTTCGGGAGAAGGCACGCTGATATGTAGGTGAAGCCCCTGCGGGTGGAGCTGAAATCAGTCGAAGATACCAGCTGGCTGCAACTGTTTATTAAAAACACAGCACTGTGCAAACACGAAAGTGGACGTATACGGTGTGACGCCTGCCCGGTGCCGGAAGGTTAATTGATGGGGTTAGCGGCAACGCGAAGCTCTTGATCGAAGCCCCGGTAAACGGCGGCCGTAACTATAACGGTCCTAAGGTAGCGAAATTCCTTGTCGGGTAAGTTCCGACCTGCACGAATGGCGTAATGATGGCCAGGCTGTCTCCACCCGAGACTCAGTGAAATTGAACTCGCTGTGAAGATGCAGTGTACCCGCGGCAAGACGGAAAGACCCCGTGAACCTTTACTATAGCTTGACACTGAACACTGGTCCTTGATGTGTAGGATAGGTGGGAGGCTTTGAAGTGTGGACGCCAGTCTGCATGGAGCCGTCCTTGAAATACCACCCTTTAATGGCTGGTGTTCTAACGTAGACCCGTGATCCGGGTTGCGGACAGTGTCTGGTGGGTAGTTTGACTGGGGCGGTCTCCTCCCAAAGAGTAACGGAGGAGCACGAAGGTTAGCTAATCCTGGTCGGACATCAGGAGGTTAGTGCAATGGCATAAGCTAGCTTGACTGCGAGAGTGACGGCTCGAGCAGGTGCGAAAGCAGGTCATAGTGATCCGGTGGTTCTGAATGGAAGGGCCATCGCTCAACGGATAAAAGGTACTCCGGGGATAACAGGCTGATACCGCCCAAGAGTTCATATCGACGGCGGTGTTTGGCACCTCGATGTCGGCTCATCACATCCTGGGGCTGAAGTAGGTCCCAAGGGTATGGCTGTTCGCCATTTAAAGTGGTACGCGAGCTGGGTTTAGAACGTCGTGAGACAGTTCGGTCCCTATCTGCCGTGGGCGCTGGAGAATTGAGGGGGGCTGCTCCTAGTACGAGAGGACCGGAGTGGACGCATCACTGGTGTTCGGGTTGTCATGCCAATGGCACTGCCCGGTAGCTAAATGCGGAAAAGATAAGTGCTGAAAGCATCTAAGCACGAAACTTGCCCCGAGATGAGTTCTCCCTGAGACTTTAAGTCTCCTGAAGGAACGTTGAAGACGACGACGTTGATAGGTCGGGTGTGTAAGCGCAGCGATGCGTTGAGCTAACCGATACTAATGAACCGTGAGGCTTAACCTTACAACGCCGAAGATGTTTTGGCGAAGAGACGAACAATCAAAATTCAGCCTTGATACAGATTAACAGAATTTGCCTGGCGGCTTTAGCGCGGTGGTCCCACCTGACCCCATGCCGAACTCAGAAGTGAAACGCCGTAGCGCCGATGGTAGTGTGGGGTCTCCCCATGTGAGAGTAGGGAACTGCCAGGCATCAAATAAGAAGAACCCCGTACCGTAAGGTGCGGGGTTTTTTGCTTTGTGCGTCAGAAATCATGCCGGATGGTTTTGTAGGCCCGGTAAGCGCAGCGCCACCGGGCATGGCAGACCGCACGATCCCACGGTAAAAAGAAGCAAGAATACTAAAGAAGGGATTTATAAACGCAGAAAAGCAAAAACCCAGCCATAGGCTGGGTTCTTTAAATAGTGGTGCCCGGACTCGGAATCGAACCAAGGACACGGGGATTTTCAATCCCCTGCTCTACCGACTGAGCTATCCGGGCAACGGAGCGCATTAAACCGCAATCGCGCCTTATCGTCAACATTATTTCGGGAAAAGCTGTTCAATTGCTTAACTTTGCGGCAATCTGATGGTTTACGCGTCGAATAGGGCAAATTTAACAGGCTCGCTTACGTCAATGCCCCACCCATACGGCACTGAGCAAAGCGCAGAATATCTTCCGCCAGTCGGTGCGCCGTATCCACGTCGGCCTGGCTACGGTTCACCAGCATGCGGCTCAGGCAGCCCTCCAGCACCAGCTCCATCTGTTTCGCCACCATTGCCGGGTCATCCACTTCAAGACGGGTCAGCAGCTCGTGAGTGAAGTCATGCGCTGCCCGTTTTTGCTGATCCGCCAACTGGTGGACAGGATGGTCGGGATCGGGATAGAACGTACAGGCCGCAATAAACAGGCAGCCCGGATAGCGGTTGTTGCTGACACATTCCGTCAGGGCGGTATAGCGCGCCAGCAGCTTTTGTTCCGCAGTCAGTTCTTCATTCAGCATCAGTTGCCTGCGCCAGATATCAACCTGCTGGCTGAGATAGCGTAGAGCATCATAAACGAGCGCCTCTTTATCCGGCCAGAAGCGCTTAAGATCATCCAGGGGGTAATCGATACGGTCGGCTACCATCTCAAGCGTGGTGCTGGCGATCCCATAAATCTCAAGTAATTGCAGGGCTTGTCCCAGTACGTCTTCGCGTTGCACGGTTGTCTCCTCCGCTATTCCCAACGGTGTGTTACGTTTACAGTGTTGTTTACGGTTGGCGATTGCGCAAATGCGCGCTGAATGCCGCGGCATCCATAAAGCCGGTTACACGCTGTTCTGGCTGCTCCTGTCCCTGTTGATTGAAGAACAGGATGGTTGGCAGCCCAAGCACGTTAAGCTGCTTCAGCAGAGCCTTATCCTGCGCATTATTGGCGGTTACGTTCGCCTGGAGCAGAACAGTCTCTTTCAGGGTGTTTTGTACCTGAGGATCGCTAAAGGTGTATTTTTCAAACTCTTTGCAGGCGACGCACCAGTCGGCATAGAGATCGAGCATCACCGGCTTGCCTTTTGCCTGTGCGAGCGCGCTGTTGAGCTCATCAACGTTCTTAATCTGGATGAAGTTCAGATGCGCCTGCGTCTGGCCGACCGGCGAGCCGAACGCCCAGTCCTGAAGAGGACGCACGCTCACCAGTGCGGCGGCGAGCAGGAGGATTTGCACCAGGCGCATCCACGCTTTTTTCGCCCCCAGACTGACGATAAACGCCCAGGAGAAGAACGCTACACCGAGCATCGCCCACAGGCGAGAGCCCCATACGTCACCCGTAATGCGTTCCAGCAGGAACACCGGCAGCGCCAGAATCACAAAACCAAATGCGGTTTTCACCGTCTCCATCCACGGGCCGCTCTTCGGCAGAAGTCGATTGCCGAAAACCGTAACCAGAATCAGCGGCAGGCCCATGCCCAGCGCGTAAAGGTACAGCGTACCGCCGCCAAGCCACAGATTGCCGCTCTGGGCAATATAGAGCAGGATGGCGCTCAGCGGTGCGGTGGTGCAAGGGGAGCAAATCAGCCCGGCGATGGCCCCCATCATAAACACGCCGCCTGCCGAACCACCCTGCTGGCGATTACTCATCAGCGTTAAGCGGGTTTGCAGAGCTGACGGTAACTGCAGCGTGAACAGGCCAAACATCGACAGTGCCAGCAGGATAAATATCGCCGACAGGCCAATCAGCACATAAGGGTGCTGAAGTGCGGCCTGGAACTGCAACCCGGCAGCGGCGACCACAAGGCCGAGTGCCGTGTAGGTCAGCGCCATACCCTGCACGTAAATAAAGGCCAGCAGCAGCGCGCGGGCGGTGGAAAGGCGCTGTTTGCCGCCCAGCACAATGCCAGAGATGAGCGGATACATCGGCAGCACGCACGGCGTGAAGGCAATGCCAATGCCAATCAGTAAGGCCCACAGCGCGGAGAACGGAAGGTCAGCGGGAGCTTCACGCTTCTCGCCCGAAGGAAGAGGGGGAACCGTGGCAGAGGCTTTCACCTCACTAAGCGGAACCACCTTTGTTTCAGGCGGATAGCAGAATCCGGCATCCGCGCACCCCTGATAGGTCACCGTCAGGGTCGCACCTTTATCCGCCTGATTCACCGTAACAGGCACGCTCAGGTGCTGGCGATAGATTTCGCTTTTGCCGTAAAACTCATCTTCATGCCACTCGCCAGAGGGCATCTGTAAAGCGCCCACGCTGGCCTGAGCAGGCGTAATGCTTACCTGCTTGCGATAGAGGTAATAGCCCTCTTTCACCTGCCAGTTAAGCGTAAGGTCATGCTGGTTTTGCTGAAAATCGAAAACAAATGCCCGATCGGCAGGAATGAAGTTCGAACGGCCGGGCGCGTCAAACAACCCGGCAAATACTGATGTGCTGCACAGCAGCAGGATCAGCGTAAGGAAGCGTTGAGCCATGAGAGATAATCGTTATCGCCATGAACCACTGGCAGGACCAGCAGCTCCGGGGTTTGGTAAGGATGATGAGATTTGAGGCAGTCCAGGAGTGCCTGCTGATTCGCCAGATTGGTTTTGAGCAACATCTGGACTTCGTACTCTTGCTCCAGCTTACCTTCCCAGTAGTAAAGAGAGGTCGCGCCGGGGAGGAGCGTGACGCAGGCTGCCAGTTTTTCGGCCAGCACTTTGGCGGCGAGATCCTGGGCAGAGGCTTCATCAGGGGCGGTACACAGTACGACAACGGCATCAGGCGTGTTCACAAGTCGACCTCCTCATCACGAAAGGTTTCACTATATCACGCAAGGCGGTTGGTCATTAATGAAACGGGCCGCAGAGCGGCCCGATTTTAACTATTTTTACAACCGGGAACGGTTTACAGCACCACGCCACCGATGATAAAGCCGAGGATCACGCAGAGTGAAATGGCGACCACGCCCGGGATCAGGAACGCATGGTTAAACACATACTTACCGATACGGGTTGAGCCGGTGTCGTCCATCTCAACGGCCGCCAGCAAGGTTGGGTAGGTAGGCAGCACGAACAGGGCAGAAACAGCAGCAAACGAGGCGATAGCGGTTAACGGGGTGACGCCCAGCATCAGAGCCGCAGGCATCAGCGCTTTGGTGGTCGCTGCCTGAGAGTAAAGCAGGGTAGCCGCAAAGAACAGCACGACCGCCAGCAGCCATGGGTAGTTATGCAGCAGGTCGCCTGCTACGGTCTGAATGTCGCTAATGTGCGCTTTCACGAAGGTATCACCGAGCCACGCCACACCCAGCACGCACACGCAGGCGCTCATACCGGATTTGAAGGTGCTGGCGTTCAGCACTTCGCTGGTGTCAATTTTACAGGTGATGCTAATCAGCGTTGCGATGGTGAGCATGAACACTACAATCGCTTCGTTACGCGGCAGGACCGGGTTCTGGATCAGACCCACGGTATCGCTGATGGCGGTTGCATAGAACATGACGGCGACAATCCCAATCAGGAACAGCAGCACGGAGCGTTTCGCATGTGGCTTCAGTTCGAAGACCTGGCTGCCGCGCAGGCTCACTTCACCTTTTGCCAGACGCTCCTGATAAACCGGGTCGTCTTTCAGTTCAGCGCCGAGGAAGTTGCACAGCACAGCGGTAATCATCACCGCAATCAGCGTCACCGGGATACAGATCGCCAGCAGCGTCAGGTAGCTCACGCCCATCGGCTCCAGGATACCGGCGAAGAAGACCACCGCCGCGGAAATCGGCGAGGCGGTAATGGCGATCTGGGACGCGACGACCGCAATAGAGAGCGGACGCGATGGACGGATACCCTGTTCTTTCGCCACTTCGGTAATCACCGGTAACGTGGAGAAAGCGGTGTGGCCAGTACCGGCGAGAATGGTCATAAACCAGGTCACCAGCGGAGCAAGGAAGGTAATGTATTTAGGGTGGCGGCGTAGCATGCGTTCCGCCAGGCTTACCAGGTAGTCCATACCGCCTGCCACCTGCATGGCGGCAATAGCGGCAATAACAGCCATGATGATTTCGATAACGTCGAACGGGATAGCGCCGGGTTTAATCTGAAAGATAAGGGTAAGAACGAGCACTCCAAGACCGCCGGCAAAACCGATGCCGATACCCCCGAGTCGTGCTCCCAAATAAATCGCCAACAAGACGATGACGAGTTCTGCTCCAAACATAAGGACCTGCCTTGCTTATTAACAAGTTGATATTGAATTGTTGTATTTTGGTAACGCCTAAAAAGAAAAAAGGCACGTCACAAGTGACGTGCCTTAAGAAGCCTAGCCTGAACGGTTACTGTTCGCTTTCATCGGTATATCGTTTCGCTTTATATGCCGGGTGCATCAGGTTTTGGGCCGAGAAGATATCGTCCAGCTCGGCTTCGGTCAACAGCCCGCGCTCCAGCACCACTTCACGCACGCTCTTACCGGTTTCGGCACAAATCTTACCGACGATGTCGCCGTTGTGGTGGCCGATGAACGGGTTGAGGTAGGTGACGATCCCGATGGAGTTATAGACATAACCTTCACAGACTTCTTTATTCGCCGTGATGCCGTTAATGCATTTTTCCAGCAGGTTGTAGCAGGCGTTGGTCAGAATGTGGATAGATTCAAACATCGCCTGGCCAATTACCGGCTCCATCACGTTCAGCTGCAGCTGACCCGCTTCAGAGGCCATGGTTACGGTCGTATCGTTACCGATGACTTTAAAGCAAACCTGATTCACCACTTCTGGCACGACCGGGTTCACTTTGGCCGGCATGATGGATGAACCCGCCTGCAGTTCTGGCAGGTTGATTTCATTCAGGCCAGCGCGCGGACCGGAAGAGAGCAGGCGCAGGTCGTTACAGATTTTGGACAGTTTCACCGCCAGACGTTTCAGCGCGCTGTGTACCATGACGTAGGCGCCACAGTCGGAGGTCGCTTCAATCAGGTCTTCTGCAGGCACAACCGGCAGGTTGGACACTTCAGCCAGCTTCTGTACCGCCAGTTGCTGATAGCCATCCGGGGTGTTCAGACGCGTACCGATGGCGGTGGCGCCCAGGTTCACTTCCAGCAGCAGCTCGGAGGTACGCAGCAGGTTTTTGGTCTCTTCGTTCAGCAGTACGTTAAACGCGTGGAATTCCTGACCGAGGGTCATCGGCACCGCATCCTGCAGCTGGGTACGACCCATTTTCAGAATGTCCTGGAACTCAACCGCTTTACGCTGGAAGCCATCGCCCAGCTGGTTGATCGCATCCACCAGTTTCACCACGGAGGCATACACCGCAATTCGGAAGCCGGTTGGGTAGGCGTCGTTGGTGGACTGGCATTTGTTGACGTGGTCGTTCGGGTTCAGGTACTGGTATTCACCTTTCTGGTGACCCATCAGCTCCAGGCCAATGTTTGCCAGTACTTCGTTAGTATTCATGTTGACGGAAGTGCCCGCGCCGCCCTGATAGACGTCAACCGGGAACTGATCCATGCATTTGCCGTTGTTCAGCACTTCATCGCAGGCCGCGATAATCGCATTTGCCGCGCTTTTAGGAATGGTTTGCAGCTCTTTGTTGGCCAGGGCTGCGGCTTTCTTCACCATCACCATGCCACGAACAAACTCAGGGATGTCACTGATTTTGCTGTTGCTGATGTAGAAGTTTTCAATCGCTCTCAGAGTGTGGACACCGTAGTAGGCATCCGCTGGAACTTCCCTGGTACCCAACAAGTCTTCTTCGATACGAATGTTGTTTAACATGTGAACCTTCTTTTCAAGCTGCCGATGGATTGTACTAAACACACAGTATTTATGTGGTTTTGAATATTTTCTGGCCGACGATTATTCCCTCAATCAGCCAGATGCTCGAGATCATATGCTGATGATAGCGAATTGCCGTAAGCTGGATCACTTATTATCGAGCCGATTCCATGATAATTATTAATCTGTGAAATGGGTCACCGCTTTAATATTTCCAAAAAAAATATCCGTGCAAACTGATTGAATTTTCGCTAACCGTCACCATCTCATACAAACGCGCGTCGCGAACACATTCAGACAGGGGCCCGATGGCCTCTGCCACACAGGAGATGCCAGTGCGCTGGATACCGTTTATTGCTTTCTTTCTCTATGTTTACATTGAGATTTCCATTTTCATCCAGGTTGCCCATGTGCTGGGCGTCCTGCTGACGTTGATTCTGGTGATTTTCACCTCCGTCATCGGCATGTCGCTGGTGCGTAATCAGGGTTTCAAAAATTTCCTGATAATGCAGCAGAAGATGGCCGCAGGCGAAAGCCCGGCGGAAGAGATGATCAAAAGCGTGTCGTTGATTATTGCGGGGCTGCTGCTGATTCTGCCAGGGTTCTTCACCGATTTCCTCGGCCTTCTGCTGCTTCTTCCGCCGGTGCAAAAGCACCTGACCATGAAGCTGCTGCCGCATCTGCGCTTTAGCCGTATGCCCGGCGGTGGGTTCAGCACTGGGCCTGGCGACACGTTTGAAGGGGAATATCAGCGTAAGGATGAACAGCACGACCGTCTGGATCACAAAGACGATCGGTGATTTTGTTGCCCGGTGGCGCTTCGCTTACCGGGCCTACTAAAGCGCCAGCCACAACACCGCCAGCATGACGATGGCATACACGCTCTTCCATCCCACCATCGCCAGCAGCAGCAGGCACAGCAGCCCCCCAACAACCGCCAGTGCTTTATAACGGCCTTTCAGCAAACGGCAGCCCGCCAGCATACACAGCAGGTAGATCATAATAAAAATGCCGTTGGCATAGACGAGCAGCGTATCCAGATTGATCTTCAGGGCGTAAATGCACAGCGTACTCAGCACGCAGCAGCCCAGTACGGCATTCAGGGCATTCAGCGGCAGCTGGCGTTTAGACAGGCGCGCGAGGCGGTTATCAGGTTTATCCAGCGCCTGCGACCACACCAGACGGGCAAAGCTCTGGATATAAATGTTGAGGCTGGCAAAACAGGCCAGATAGCCGATAACGCAGGCGATCCACAGCGCCTTCACACCAAACAGTTCAACCACGATACCCGGCAGCGATGCCGCGGCGGCGAGATCCGCGCCGAACGCGTGGAAGTGCAACACCAGCACGGTACACGCCCAGTAGACCGTACCCGCCAGCAGCAGGCCGATCATCAGCGCGCGGGGGAAATCACGTTCAGGTTGCTTAAATTCCGACGCCAGATGGGCAAAGGCTTCCAGACCGACAAAACACCAGAACATGACGGAGAGCGCGGCAAAAAGCTGCGCGTGGTCGACGTCTGTTACCGCCGGGAAGGGAATCTCCTTTACGGTGATATCGCCCGCCCACCAGATAGCGGCCACAAGCGCGACAATCAGCACTGCAACCAGCGTCTGCAGGTTGGCGCTGGAGCTGGCGCCGCGTGAGCCCACCCACCAGACGATAGCCAGCGTCCCCAGCTCGGCCAGCAACAGCTGCTCATGATGCCAGCCAAACAGCGCCTGCCCAAAACCTGTCGCAATATGCAGCGCCGCCGGGAGGCCAACCGGAATGACGGAGAGAAACAGCCAGCCGGTCACTCGCTCCAGCCGTGCGCCAAAGGCCAGGCCGACAAAGTGCGCCACGCCGCCCGCGCTGGGGAAATGCCGCCCCAGGATGGCAAACACAATGGCTATCGGGAAAACCAGTACAATCAACACCGGCCACGCCCACAGGCTGTTATTTCCTGCCACCAGCGCCGCCAGTGCGGGTACGGCAAACACGCCCGTACCTAACAAGGAGGTTGAGAGCAGGCCAACGCCCTGCGCCAGCCCCAACTCCTGCTTGAGTCCACTCATTGACATCGCCCTGCCAATACCAAAAGAGAGGCGATGGTAACACTTTCGCAAATTTTTTTTTCAACTCCCCCTTGAAGGGGTAAAAAGCTATCCCCATCTCTCAGGGCACTAGTCGGAAAACCGCATGCGGGCCGGCGTCATCCATAACTGATAATGACTTTCTCAAAGGAGAGCTATCAATGAGTATTCGTCCGTTACATGATCGTGTGATCGTCAAACGTAAAGAAGTTGAAACCAAGTCTGCTGGCGGCATCGTTCTGACCGGTTCTGCAGCAGCCAAATCAACGCGTGGCGAAATCATCGCTGTCGGTAAGGGCCGCATCCTGGAAAACGGAACTGTGCAGCCGCTGGACGTTAAAGTTGGTGACATCGTAATTTTCAACGATGGCTACGGCGTGAAATCCGAGAAGATCGACAATGAAGAAGTGTTGATCATGTCCGAGAGCGACATTCTGGCAATTGTTGAAGCGTAATTTACGCACGAGAATTTGAGGAAATAAGAACATGGCAGCTAAAGACGTAAAATTCGGTAACGACGCTCGTGTAAAAATGCTCCGCGGCGTAAACGTACTGGCAGATGCAGTTAAAGTGACCCTGGGCCCGAAAGGCCGTAACGTAGTGCTGGATAAATCCTTCGGCGCGCCAACCATCACCAAAGATGGTGTTTCTGTGGCACGTGAAATCGAGCTGGAAGACAAGTTCGAAAACATGGGCGCGCAGATGGTGAAAGAAGTTGCCTCTAAAGCGAACGACGCTGCAGGCGACGGTACCACCACCGCGACCGTTCTGGCGCAGGCTATCATCACCGAAGGTCTGAAAGCCGTTGCGGCGGGCATGAACCCAATGGATCTGAAACGTGGTATCGACAAAGCTGTCGCCTCCGCTGTTGAAGAACTGAAAGCGCTGTCCGTACCGTGCTCTGACTCTAAAGCCATTGCTCAGGTAGGTACCATCTCCGCTAACTCCGACGAAACCGTGGGTAAACTGATCGCGGAAGCGATGGATAAAGTCGGTAAAGAAGGCGTGATCACCGTTGAAGACGGTACCGGTCTGGAAGACGAACTGGACGTGGTTGAAGGTATGCAGTTCGACCGCGGTTACCTGTCCCCATACTTCATCAACAAGCCAGAGACTGGCGCTGTTGAGCTGGAAAGCCCGTTCATCCTGCTGGCTGACAAGAAAATCTCCAACATCCGCGAAATGCTGCCAGTGCTGGAAGCCGTTGCGAAAGCAGGCAAACCGCTGGTTATCATCGCTGAAGACGTTGAAGGCGAAGCGCTGGCGACCCTGGTGGTTAATACCATGCGCGGCATCGTGAAAGTGGCTGCGGTTAAAGCACCTGGCTTCGGCGATCGCCGTAAAGCGATGCTGCAGGATATCGCTACCCTGACCGGCGGTACCGTGATCTCTGAAGAGATCGGTATGGAGCTGGAAAAAGCGACCCTGGAAGACCTGGGCCAGGCGAAACGCGTTGTGATCAACAAAGACACCACCACCATCATCGATGGCGTGGGTGAAGAAGCCGCTATTCAGGGCCGCGTAGGTCAGATCCGTAAGCAGATCGAAGAAGCGACTTCCGATTACGACCGTGAAAAACTGCAGGAGCGCGTAGCGAAACTGGCAGGCGGCGTTGCGGTAATCAAAGTCGGTGCTGCGACCGAAGTTGAAATGAAAGAGAAAAAAGCACGCGTTGACGATGCCCTGCACGCGACCCGTGCTGCGGTAGAAGAAGGCGTGGTTGCGGGTGGTGGCGTTGCGCTGGTGCGCGTTGCCGCTAAACTGGCTGGCCTGACTGCTCAGAACGAAGACCAGAACGTGGGTATCAAAGTTGCGCTGCGCGCAATGGAAGCCCCTCTGCGTCAGATCGTGTCTAACGCCGGTGAAGAGCCATCTGTAGTGGCGAACAAGGTTAAAGCGGGCGAAGGTAACTACGGTTACAACGCTGCAACCGAAGAATACGGCAACATGATCGACTTCGGTATCCTGGACCCAACTAAAGTGACCCGTTCTGCTCTGCAGTACGCGGCCTCTGTTGCTGGTCTGATGATCACCACCGAGTGCATGGTGACCGACCTGCCAAAAGGCGATGCGCCTGACTTAGGTGCTGCTGGTATGGGCGGCATGGGTGGAATGGGCGGCATGATGTAATCATGTTGTTCTGAACCTCTCAGAACGAACCCCGGGCAGAAATGCCCGGGGTTTTTTATTGCGTGCTATTCGAAAGTCCCTTTGACGCACACGGCACCTTCACGCACCATCTGGCGCCCTTTGGCCCAGACGTCGCGGATCTGCAGGTCATCCGTCAGCACCAGGAAATCGGCATCGCATCCGGGCGCGATCCGGCCCTTATGTTCCAGACCGAGAAACGCCGCCACGTTTTGCGTAAACGGAAGAAGCGCCTCTTCCAGCGGCAACTGATGTCGGTTGACCAGCTGTTGCAGGGTTTCGAGCAGGGATTCGAACCCCGCCACGCCTATACCCACCAGATTGCCGCTCTCATCAAATTTCGGCTGGCTGCCGTTACCGTCAGAACTGAGCGTAAGCCGGTTAAACGGCACCTGCGCCTCGCGGGCCATCACGATGGCGCTGGCGGCATCAATCGGTTCGCTGATGCTGGTCGTGATGTCGATAAAGCCGCCTTCGCGGGCATAGTTCAGCGCGGCATGGAACAGCGCCTGGGCGCGGTTAACGTGGGTTGGCAGCAGTTTTACACGGGGAACGTCGGCATTATTCAGGATGCTTAATAGCGGCTCCAGCAGCTTTGGGCTGTTGCCGAGGTGAAACACGGATATGCCCGCTTTGGCACCCAACAGCCCACCTACGCGAGACTGGGCAGCCATACTGGCGAGCTGGTGGTCTGCTGGCGCGGAAGAACGATGATCAGAGATTGCGCATTTCACGCCGATAATTTTGTCTATCAGCGCCACGTCTTTTTCTACGCTGCCGGTGATTGTCGGTGAAGGCAGCCCGTACGCGCCCGTCAGCATCCATGCGCTGATCCCTTCATGTTCGAGCGCCCGCGTTTTTGCCAGCAGCGATTCAGGATGGCGGGTTACGCCGTCGGTGCCGAGCAGGCCAACAACGGAGGTGATGCCTGCGGCCACGAGTGCAGACAGGCGAACCTCTGGCGTGCGGGTGTGAGGGCCTGCCTCACCGCCGCCCCCGATCAAATGCACATGCTGGTCGATAAACCCCGGGCAGACCACCGCCCCGGCGAGATCGCTTTCCGGGCAGTCTGGCCTCGTTGTTCCCTGGCTCGCTTTTTCGATCGCCACGATTTTCCCCGCAGCGATCAGCAGATCGCAAAGTCCTTTATCCTCCGGAGCGAAGAGATGCGCGTTGCGGAAAAGGTGGGGGGTCAGCACTGAAAAATCCATTTTTATCTCCTCAGAAGAGTAGCTGCATCACCCACATCGAGATCAGGGCATTAATGACGCAAAGAGTAATAATATGCGGATAATATTTTGGGTTCACCCCGGCGGTCCCCAGGCAGCGGCCGGTGTTTTGCACCGGATTGCCCATCAGATAGATGGCGGGCAGCAGGATGGTAGCATCGTGGCCGTTGAGCGTGCCGGCGGCGACCAGGCTGGCGCAGACGCCCACGCCGCCCCCCATACTCATCACCGAGGCCAGAAGAACCGTTGCCGCCGCGCCCGGAAGGCCCCACAGCGCCATAATCGGCTCACATAGTTTGCCGACAATATCCAGCAGGCCGGTGACCTTGAGCGCCTGAATGATGACAAACGCCATGACGACGTTCGGCAACAGGCTGGTGGTGGCGATGGTAAAGCCGCGGCGGGCGCCATCAATAAACATATCCATGATATTTTTACGCGGCTGGGCGATCATGTTCTTCCTCCTGAAGACGATTTTCCATGTGGGCGATCCACAGGCGCAGGACGTTCGCGCCAACAAACTTAAACACCAGAATGACGGCCAGCGGCGTAATCACCGGGACGGTAATGAAGGTGAAGAGCGCGGCACCGGAAGAAAAATAGTTAGTAATGATGGCGCTACCGCTGGTCTGGAAGGTGGCGAAAATAGCGCGCTCCTGGTCCGTAATCGCGCCTTCATCGGTTAACTCTTTGGTCATCCCTGCCGCCGCATCGGTGTTTTGCAGGTTGGCAATCAGCGCCAGGGAGCAAACGCCCGGCACACCAAGCAGCGGACGTAAAACAGGCGTCATAAGCTGCTGCGCGGCACGCAGCCCGCCCAGACCTTCGGTGACGGCAATAATACCGAGCGATAAGATGACCGAGGGAGCCAGCTCAAGGGCAAACAGAAAACCGTCTTTCGCCCCCGTTCCGCCCGTTCCGCGAAACGTCAGGGCGCCGTTAACCGGGCCAAAGCTGCCGTTTAAGACGGTAAAGTCCAGCACGCGCCACCAGTCAGTGCTTTTTGCGAAAAAACCGGAGAAAAAAACGATGGTCAGCACAAACGCCAGATAGCCCACCCACGTCACTCTTTCCACTCCTGAGGATGATGCACTCATGTAACCTCCTTTTCGTTGCGTACAAAAGTTGTACGTCGCATCACTAAAAACGATCGGAGAAGAAAACACGATATCCCAAAGGCCAATATCAGAATTCATTTAGGATATCAGGGACGGGATGACTGGAATCAGGCCCGCAGAATTGCTCAACGTTTTTCTTTTGGTCATCTTTTAGGTATAAGATTTACATACGGACAACTACTGTCCAGCTTATTGAAAACGAGGAATAACATGCGCGTAAAAGTCTGTGCAGGGATTGTAGGGGCAGCACTGCTGCTGGCGGGGTGTAGCTCCAGCAATGAGCTGTCGGCAGCGGGCCAGGGCGTTCGCTTTGTGGAAGATAAGCCTGGCACTGAATGCCAGCTGTTAGGCACGGCAACCGGTGAGCAAAGTAACTGGATGTCAGGGCAGCATGGCGAAGAAGGTGGCTCAATGCGCGGTGCGGCGAATGCCCTGCGCAATCAGGCTGCGGCAATGGGTGGCAACGTGATTTACGGCGTAAGCAGCCCAACGCAGAGTATGCTGTCCAGCTTCGTGCCGACCGCCAGCCAGATGACGGGCCAGGTCTATAAGTGCCCGAACTGATGTAATGTGCTGATGGCGCTGCGCCCGGCCCTGTAGGGCAGGTAAGCGTAGCGCCACCTGCCTTTTTAGTGCTGCCGCAGTTGCAAATCCAGCGGCGTCTTGCTCGGCTCTCCGCCAATCTCACGTGCCAGCTTCGGCACCATATAGCCTGAAACCAGCGTTAACAGTTCGCGCATAATCTGCCGGGCTTCTTCATCCGTCACCATGAAATGCGCCGCGCCCTGTACGCGATCCAGCACGTGCAGGTAATACGGCATCACGCCCGCATCAAACAGAGCATTGCTCAGATCGGCCAGCACGCGGGCGCTGTCATTCACGCCGCGCAGCAGCACGCTCTGATTCAGCAGCGTCACGCCCGCTTTACGCAGTCGCGCCATCGCCGCGCAAAACGCATCGTCAATTTCGTTCGCGTGGTTAATATGATTCACCAGCAGCACCTGCAGGCGGGACTGCTCCAGTCGTAACACCAGGCCGTCGGTGATACGTGCCGGAATGACAATCGGTAAGCGGCTGTGAATGCGCAGGCGCTTAATGTGCGGGATAGCTTCAAGCTGAGTCAGCAGCCAGTCCAGCTCATGATCTTTCGCCATCAGTGGATCGCCGCCGGAAAAAATAATCTCATCCAGCTCCTGATGGGCGGCAATATAGTCCAGCGCGACCTGCCAGTTGCGTTTATTGCCCTGATTTTCGGCGTACGGGAAGTGCCGGCGGAAGCAATAACGACAATTTACCGCACATCCGCCTTTGACCAGCAGCAGGGCGCGGTTGAGATACTTATGCAGTAAACCCGGCACCACGCTGTTCTGCTCTTCCAGCGGATCGGTGCTGTATCCCGGCGCAGTAATGAATTCATCCTGCGAAGTAAGCGTTTGTTTTAATAACGGATCGTCGGGGTTGCCTTTCTCCATCCGCGCCACAAACGCACGGGGAACGCGCAGGGCGAAAAGGCGCTTTGCCTCGCGGCCTGCAAGCAACTCTGGGTGCTGATCGAGGTCTAAAAGACGCAGCAATTCATCAGGACTGGTGATTACATCGGCAAGTTGCGATAACCAATCTTCTCTGGACGGGGTGTTTAGGGTTACAATATGCGCCATTTTGTGGCTTAGCTACCAGTTAACAAATTTAGAGGGCCTTATGGCAACGTACTATAGCAACGATTTTCGTGCTGGTCTTAAAATCATGATGGACGGCGAACCGTACGCGGTTGAAGCCAGCGAATTCGTTAAACCAGGTAAAGGCCAGGCATTCGCACGCGTTAAGCTGCGCCGTCTGCTGACCGGTACCCGTGTTGAGAAAACCTTCAAGTCTACTGACTCTGCTGAAGGCGCTGATGTTGTTGATATGAACCTGACCTATCTGTACAACGATGGCGAGTTCTGGCATTTCATGAACAACTCCACTTTCGAACAGCTCTCTGCTGATGAGAAAGCGGTAGGTGACAGCGCTAAATGGCTGCTGGATCAGGCTGAGTGCATCGTGACCCTGTGGAACGGCCAGCCTATCGCGGTAACCCCACCAAACTTCGTAGAACTGGAAATCGTTGAAACCGATCTAGGTCTGAAGGGTGATACCGCAGGTACCGGCGGTAAGCCAGCCAAACTGTCTACCGGCGCAGTGGTGAAAGTGCCACTGTTCGTACAGACTGGCGAAGTGATCAAAGTGGATACTCGCTCCGGCGAATACGTGTCCCGCGTGAAGTAATTTACGTATGACTGAAGGCGCAGCGCCCGCTGCGCCTGATTTTTGCAGGCAGGGATGATGAAACGTACCGTTAAAATTCTGCTTCTGTTAGCGCTCTCCAGTGCATTACTTTCCGGCTGTAACACCACGCGTGGAATGGGACAAGATATCCAGGATCTGGGTCATATCATTTCTCACGCCGCCAGCTAAGTTCGTCTAATTTTCCTAAAAATGTGTCCTTTTCCGTCAACCGGCGGGATTTTGTCTATCCTTAAGTTGCTATACACAAAACAACTTTGGCTATAAAAGGAAGATATTATGGTTAAGAAGACAATTGCAGCGATCTTTTCAGTCCTGGTACTTTCTTCAGTGTTAACGGCCTGTAATACCACGCGTGGCGTCGGTCAGGATATTTCTGAAGGTGGTAGCGCAATCTCTGGTGCGGCAACAAAAGCTCAGCAGTAACGAATAAACGGTACGGGACCACCCGGGTTTCGTACCGTCAGCTTTCTGATTCCTGCAGGGATAAGAACGGAGAAAAACGCGTATCCATATGTAATTTCATGCGGATATTGCGTTTATAGGTATAAACCGTTTTTCCATTGATACTCAGGTGAGCGGCAATTTTTTGATTGCTCGCGCCGTCCATCCACAATGTCAGCACCTTCTCTTCCTGGCGGGTCAGCAAGGGGGCCGCCGCCGTTGGTCTGTCAGCGCCTGCGCGCGAGCGTAATGCGTCATTGATAACCGTCGCCACTTCTTTGAGACTGGCGTTTTTCAACAGTGACGACCACACCGGGAACTTCCCAAGCCAGTCGGTCATGCCGCTGTCCTCTCCCGACTGCAGTAAAATAAACGGTAAGCGTTCACTGGCGTTAAGCAGAGAAGAGAGCTGCTGAAAATGGTGAATATCCTGCCTGAAGCCGTACAGGTCAGCGATGACCAGCGCAGGTTTCCATTGCAGAATGTGTTCTCTGGCAAGAAACAGATTATTCAGCCCGGTCACAACGTAGTGTCCCGGGAACAAACCGGAATGATTGAGCCATGCTTCAAACCCCGCGCGGGTGAAGTGACAACGGTCAATCAAAAGAATTTTGAACATATTTTATTCGCAGTCGGCTAGTGGTTTGGCTTCCTGCCATCAGAAAGCACATCATCATAGAGAAGTCGGATGAGTGCTAAAAGCCGGAACTCCGCGCCATACTGCGGCTATTTCTTGCCTTAACGTGTTCAGCAAAAAATGATTGAAAAAAAATAGCACGCTAACCACAATAGGGGGCGTAATCTCTGCCTTACGGGACGACCCGTAAGCGTTTCTTTCACCGGGGACGGCCCCAACTTGCATTAAGTTAAGGAGCCTGACATGTCCTGGATCATTCTTTTTATTGCTGGCCTGCTCGAAGTGGTATGGGCGATTGGACTCAAGTATACCCACGGATTTACCCGCCTGACGCCCAGCGTCATTACCGTTACCGCCATGATCGTCAGTATCGTTCTGTTATCCTGGGCGATGCGCTCTCTGCCTGTGGGAACGGCTTATGCCGTCTGGACGG
Source organism: Enterobacter sp. BNK-22 (assembly GCF_048684805.1). Classification (NCBI taxonomy): domain Bacteria; kingdom Pseudomonadati; phylum Pseudomonadota; class Gammaproteobacteria; order Enterobacterales; family Enterobacteriaceae; genus Enterobacter; species Enterobacter sp. BNK-22. Next base: position 3,133,155 of record NZ_JBLQTT010000001.1, on the reverse strand, counting down.
GTATTGGCGCGGTGGGAGCTGCCATCACCGGCATTCTGCTGCTTGGCGAGTCAGCGAGTCTGGCGCGTATCGCCAGCCTCGCGTTGATTGTGGCCGGGATCGTTGGGCTTAAGCTCAGCACCCACTAATGGGGCTGTTTTACCCAGATAAGTTTTGACACATCAAACCCTTGCCGGGTCGCGACGTCCAGCATCTGCTGCTTCATTTCTGGTGAAAGAGTTGGCGTGCGGGAGAGTATCCACAGGTAGTCGCGATCCGGCCCGCAGACCAGCGCGTGACGGTACTCTCTGTCGAGCGCGATCACGTTATAGCCGCCATAAAACGGGCCAAAGAAAGAGACCTTGAGCGCGGCCCGCCGCGGGTCGCCAGTGAAGTACGCTTTCCCAACCGACTGCTGCCACATCTCACGATCGGGATTATAGCCCCGGTTGATCACCTGAATACCGCCATCATCCATCGGACTGTAATTCGCAGTGACCTTCTCTAAGCCCTGCTCAAACCGATGGTCGAGGCGCGCGATTTCATACCATGTTCCAAGGAAGCGTTGTGCATCAAAAGGCGTGACGACGGTAACGCCAGGCGGTGGGGTAGGAGAACTGCAGGCAACCACTAAAAACGCGGCTGTCACCGCGGCGATAACAGGCAGAATGCGCATAGGAGTTTCCTTACTGTTTTTTGTTAAGTGTAGATGACAGCAGGAAAAATGCGGAAGAGTGTGCGGGGTATTTCGCCGCACACCGTGGATTTTGTAGGCCGGGTAAAGCGAAGCCGCCACCCGGCAATGTTTTACTGCAGCGCGTCGAGGATACGGTATGCCGCCTCAACGCGTGCCGGGTTCGGATAGCTTTTATTCGCCAGCATCACAATGCCGAGCTGCTTTTCAGGAATAAATGCCACGTAGCTGCCAAATCCGCCGGTAGAGCCCGTTTTATGGACCCAGGAGGCCTTAACCAGTGGTGCCGGTGGATTCACTTCTCTTGCAGGCAACGGCGCCAGCGCCTCCTTATTGTCGCTGCCCCCGACCACCGTTTGGGCGTCGACCGGCCAGTTCAGCATTTCCCAGCCCAATCCTTGATACATGGCTCCCACGCGCCAGTAGCGAGACTGTGCCAGGGCAATACCGTGCTTAAGTGGGGAATCCTGAAGGGAGTCCGGCATCATGTTGACCATCACCCAGCTTGCCATATCCTGCACGTTGGTTTTTACGCCATAGGCTTCCGCGTCCAGCATCCCTGGCGAAACGTGGACCGCTTTACCGTCACGGTATCCCCAGGCGTAATGCGCCTCTTCCGCTTTCGGGACGTTAATCCAGGTATGGTCCAGCTTGAGCGGCTTAAAGACCCGCGTCGTCATGGCCTGCTCATAGCTCATGCCGGAGGGTTTGACCGCCAGCGCGCCAAAAAGACCGATGCTGGTGTTAGCGTAAAGCCGCGTGGTGCCCGGCTTCCACTTTGGCTGCCAGTTTTGATAAAAGCGCAGCAGGGAGGCGGTATTCGTGACCTCATCCGGCACCTGCAACGGCAGACCGCCTGCGGTATAGGTTGCCAGATCCAGCATGCGAATGCCCTGCCACTGCTTGCCCGTGAGCTCAGGCCAGTATTTGGTCACCGGATCGCCCAGCGCTATTTCACCGCGCGCAATCGCATCGCCACCCAATACGCCGGTGAAGGTTTTACTTATCGAACCCAGCTCGAACAAGGTTTGCGGGGTGACAGGTTTGTTCGCTGCAACATCAGCTTTACCGAAGGTAAAGTAGTGCGGCTGACCCTGATAAATCACCGCCACCGCCATACCCGGAATGGCCTGCGCGTTCATCAGCGGCGTAACGGTGCGTTCCACCACCTCAGCCAGCTGTTTTTCGGACATCGGTGCGGCGAATGCAGCGCTGGCAACGCTGAGCAGCAGGGCACAGCTTAGGGTTTTCTTCATCATTAGTTATCTTCCGTAATAGCAGTTCAAGGGAGTGTCCGGGCCCGTCAGACCGCTGTAGTCTGTGAGATTTGACTGTGGCTGACAAACGGTTAAATTTAGCATTAGCTGTTAATTTTTCTAACGGACGAGACCATGACGCGCAGCTATCTTCCTCTTAATTCCCTGCGGGCGTTTGAAGCCGCCGCCAGGCACCTCAGTTTTACGCATGCCGCTATTGAGCTGAATGTCACCCATTCCGCGATTAGCCAGCACGTAAAGGCGCTGGAGCAGCACCTGAACTGCCAGCTGTTCGTCCGCGTTTCCCGTGGGCTGATGTTGACCACGGAAGGCGAGAATTTGCTGCCGGTACTGAATGACTCGTTCGACCGAATTGCCGGAATGCTGGATCGCTTTGCCAGCCAGCGCGCTCAGGAGAAGCTGAAAATTGGCGTGGTGGGTACCTTTGCTACGGGGATATTATTCTCGCAGCTCGCTGACTTTCGTCGCTGCTATCCGCATATCGATCTTCAGCTGTCGACGCACAACAATCGCGTCGATCCGGCAGCCGAGGGGCTTGATTACGCCATTCGCTATGGCGGAGGGGCGTGGCACGGCACGGAAGCGATATTTCTCTGTTCTGCGCCGCTGGCACCGCTTTGCACGCCTGATATCGCTGCCGCGTTGCATACTCCTGCCGATATCCTGAAGTTTACCCTGCTGCGTTCTTACCGGCGCGACGAGTGGACCGCCTGGATGCAGGCCGCGGGAGAACATCCGCCTTCACCGACGCACCGGGTGATGGTGTTTGATTCGTCCGTGACCATGCTGGAAGCCGCGCAGGCAGGCGCGGGCATAGCGATTGCCCCTGTCGATATGTTTACCCACCTGCTGAACAGTGAGCGCATTGTGCAACCCTTTGCGACGCAGATTGACCTTGGCAGCTACTGGCTCACGAGGCTGCAGTCACGCGCAGAAACGCCCGCAATGAGTGAGTTTGCCCAGTGGCTGGTGGGGAAGATGCAGAAATAAAAGGCCCGCCGGATGGCGGGCCAGAGGCGTCAGAGGGTGACCACCGCAATCAGCGTCACCACGGTCAGGATGGTCGCCAGACCGTAGAATACCCATTTCCCGCTCGGTACATGGATTTTCAGGTCATGCATCGCATGGTGAATACGGTGCAGGCCACACCACAGCGGCAGGACGATCATCAGGAAGATGAACACGCGGCCGATAAAGCTGCTCGCGAACGCCAGTACGCGCTCGTAGCTCAGCGCATCGCCCGGGAACAGCCCCAGCGGCAGCATAATGCCGACCAGCAGAATGATGACGGGGGCAATGATGGCACTCCACATGCCGCCTGCGCCAAAGAGGCCCCAGAAGACCGGCTCGTCAGAACGTTTTGGATTTGGATTGATCACAGGTGTCTCCTTACCAGAACAGTGCGACAAACAGAATGACCACGGTGACCAGAACCGTCACCGCCCAGAGCCCCTTAATCACCGGCTCTGGCTCCATTTTCTCGCCTTTTACAATGATGTTCGCCGCTTTTGGCGCCAGTTCAAACCAGGTTTTGGTATGCAGCAGCGCGGCCGCGAGCACGATCAGGTTCAGAATGACTATGATCGGGTTTTGCAGGAAACCGACGAAGCTGGCCCAGGTTTCCGGGCCATGCTTGAGGGCAAAAACGCCGTACATCAGCTCAAGGCTGAACCAGACTGCCGGTACCGCCGTGCCTTCACGCAGCATGTAGAAGCGATAAAACGGCAGGTTTTTCCACCAGGTGGACGGCACAGGCCGCACATAGGCTTTGCGTTTAGTCGTCATCATGCACTCCTTAGCGTGGTTTCAGGGTAGCGATAAGAAAGTCTTTCGAGCTTTCCACTTTACCCTGCTGAATAGCGGCGGCCGGGTCGACGTGCTTCGGACAGACTTCGGAGCAATAACCCACAAAGGTACAGGTCCAGACGCCGTTCTGGCTGTTAAGCTGCGCCATACGTTCTTTTTTACCGTGGTCGCGGCTGTCTTCGTTATAGCGGTGCGCCAGGGTAATGGCGGCCGGGCCGATGAACTCGGGGTTCAGGCCAAACTGTGGACAGGCAGCGTAGCAAAGACCGCAGTTGATGCAGCCGGAGAACTGATGGTATTTCGCCATCTGAGCCGGGGTCTGGGTGTTTGGCCCCTGATCCGGCGTGCGCGGGTTGCCGATGATGTAGGGCTTAATGGCTTCCAGGCTTTCGATAAAGTGGGTCATATCGACCACCAGATCGCGTTCAATCGGGAAGTTGCCCAGGGCTTCGACCTTGATGCCTTTGGTATAGTCACGCAGGAAGGTCTTACAGGCCAGCTTCGGCACCTTGTTGACCATCATGCCGCAGGAGCCGCAGATCGCCATGCGGCAGGACCAGCGGTAGCTCAGGTCTGGCGCCAGGTTGTCTTTGATATAGCCGAGCGCGTCCAGCAGGGAGGTTTGCTCGTCGTAAGGGACTTCATAGAAAGCACTGTGCGGTGCGGCATCCACTTCCGGGTTGTAGCGCACCACTTCAACTTTGAGTGTTTGCATCTCAGCCATTCGCCTTCTCCTTCTTCTCGGCGGCTTCTGCTTCTGCACCGTACACGCGTTTAGCCGGTGGCAGCGTGGTGATTTTCACGTCGCTGTAGTCCAGACGTGTGGTGCCATCCGCATCGCGCCAGGCGAGCGTGTGTTTCAGGAAGTTGACGTCGTCACGCTCGGTACAGCCTTCATCAAGACGCTGATGCGCCCCACGCGACTCTTTACGCGCCAGCGCAGAGTGCGCCATACATTCCGCCACGTTCAGGCCGTGGCCCAGTTCGATGGTATAGAGCAGGTCGGTGTTGAAGACGCTGGAGGTATCGGTGATGCGCACGCGCTTGAAGCGCTCCTGCAGTTCCGCCAGCTTGTCGACGGTTTTTTGCATCAGCTCAGGGGTACGGTAGATACCGCAGCCTTCTTCCATCGACAGGCCCATCTCGTCGCGGATCTTAGACCAGTTCTCGTTACCTTCCTGGTTCACCAGATCTTTCAGACGTTTTTCAACGTCGGCGACCTGTGCATCCAGCGCGGCACCGTTGGCTTCGCCTGCGGTTGCCGCCCGCTCCATCGCGCGCTCGCCCGCCATGCGGCCAAAGACGACCAGCTCGGCCAGCGAGTTTGAGCCGAGACGGTTGGCGCCGTGCAGGCCCACGGAGGAACATTCACCCACGGCGAACAGACCCTTAATACGGGTTTCACACTGCTGATCGGTTTCGATCCCGCCCATGGTGTAGTGCGCCGTTGGGCGTACCGGAATCGGCTCTTTCACCGGATCGACGCCGACGTAGGCTTTCGCCAGCTCGCAGATGAACGGCAGACGTTCCAGCAGTTTTTTCTCGCCCAGATGGCGCAGATCGAGATAGACCACATCGCCGCGCGGCGTGGAAATAGTGTTGCCTTTGCGCCACTCGTGCCAGAAAGCCTGAGAGACTTTGTCGCGCGGGCCGAGCTCCATGTACTTGTTCTTCGGCTCGCCGAGCGGGGTTTCCGGACCCATGCCGTAATCCTGCAGGTAGCGGTAGCCGTTTTTGTTGACCAGAATACCGCCTTCACCGCGGCAGCCTTCCGTCATCAGAATGCCGGATCCTGGCAGACCGGTTGGGTGATACTGCACGAATTCCATATCGCGCAGCGGCACGCCGTGGCTGAGCGCCATACCCATACCGTCGCCGGTAACGATGCCGCCGTTGGTGTTATAACGATAAACACGGCCCGCACCGCCCGTCGCCATCACCACCGCATTGGCGCGGATCTGGACGAGCGTGCCTTCCATCATATTCATCGCCACCAGGCCGCGCGCGTGTCCATCATCCACCAGAATGTCGAGGACGAAATGCTCATCGAAGCGCTGAATTTGTGGGAACTGAAGGGAGGTCTGGAACAGGGTGTGCAGCATGTGGAAGCCGGTCTTATCGGCAGCGAACCAGGTGCGTTCGATCTTCATGCCGCCGAAGCGGCGAACGTTGACGCTGCCGTCCGGACGGCGGCTCCACGGACAACCCCACTGCTCAAGCTGGGTCATCTCCGTTGGACAATGGTGCACAAAGTAGTCAACGACATCCTGTTCACAAAGCCAGTCGCCCCCTGCAACCGTGTCGTGGAAATGGTATTCAAAGCTGTCATGATCCTGCGCAACGGCGGCGGACCCTCCTTCTGCGGCCACCGTGTGGCTGCGCATTGGATAGACTTTTGAAATCAATGCGATTTTAGCGTTGGGATTAGCTTGCGCTGCAGCAATCGCAGCACGTAATCCAGCCCCGCCAGCGCCTATTACGGCAAGATCGGCCTGAAAAGTTTGCACGACATTCCTCCAGATTTTTGTTATTTCGCAACGCGACAAACTAAAGGTAGTTCACCCGTCCAAAAGGACGATTGCGAAAGCGTTTCCACTGCTCCTTTATGGGTAAAACAGTATAACCGTGTAGATGTCAGGGAAATTTGACGTGTTCGATTTTTTTGCTGTTCTGTCCGGCGATTTATCATTGAGATTGATGAATTGCATCACGCAATTGTTCACCTAAATGAAATGCGCTTTTTTACTGCGCAAAATTTGTCTCTGTCCCTGCTAACGAGTAGACTTCGTGCCCTTGTCTGAAATCGGAGAACAACTCATGAGCGAAACGGCCACCTGGGAGCCGAGCGCATCCATCCCTAATCTGTTAAAACGCGCTGCAATTATGACGGAGATCCGCCGTTTCTTTGCCGACCGCGGCGTCCTGGAGGTGGAAACCCCGTGCATGAGTCAGGCAACGGTAACGGATATTCATCTGGTCCCGTTTGAAACCCGTTTTGTTGGCCCCGGCCACTCTCAGGGCATGAATTTGTATCTGATGACCAGCCCGGAATACCACATGAAACGCCTGCTGGCGGCGGGGTGTGGTCCGGTCTATCAGCTGTGCCGCAGTTTCCGCAATGAAGAGATGGGGCGTCACCACAACCCGGAATTCACCATGCTGGAGTGGTACCGACCGCATTATGATATGTACCGCCTGATGAATGAGGTGGACGATCTGCTGCAGCAGGTTCTGGACTGCTCTGAAGCTGAAACGCTCTCTTATCAGCAGGCCTTCCAGCGCTATCTGGAAATCGATCCGCTGTCGGCGGACAAAACCCAGCTGCGCGAAGTGGCGGCAAAACTGGATCTGAGCAACGTGGCGGATACCGAAGAGGATCGCGACACGCTGCTGCAGCTGCTGTTCACCTTCGGCGTGGAACCGCAGATTGGCAAAGACCGTCCGACGTTTGTCTATCACTTCCCGGCAAGCCAGGCGTCACTGGCGCAGATCAGTACCGAAGACCATCGTGTCGCTGAGCGTTTTGAGGTCTATTACAAAGGTATTGAGCTGGCGAACGGCTTCCACGAACTGACCGACGCCCGCGAGCAGGCGCAGCGTTTCGAGCAGGATAACCGCAAGCGCGCCGCGCGCGGCCTGCCACAGCAGCCGATCGATACCAACCTGCTGGAAGCGTTAAAAGCGGGTCTGCCGGATTGCTCCGGCGTGGCGCTGGGCGTAGACCGTCTGGTGATGCTGGCGCTGGGCGCCGAGCAGCTGGGCGATGTGATTGCCTTTACGGTCGATCGCGCTTAAAGAATTGCCGGGTGGCGCTGTCGCTTACCCGGCCTACTCGGTCATTTGGCCCTGCCACATTAAAAACTGCCATATTATCAATATACGGGTCTTTTTCTTAATTTGGCCCTTATAGCCACAATATTAGTCTGGTCTTCTGCTACCATCCGCGCAGTTTAATTCCGCTTTGGATGGTTCTATGTCCCACTCACTCAAAAAGATGACCCTCACCGGGCTCATCCTGATGATATTTACCTCAGTGTTTGGCTTTGCCAACAGCCCCTCCGCGTTCTATCTGATGGGCTATAGCGCGACGCCGTTTTATATCGTTTCTGCTCTGTTCTTCTTTATCCCGTTTGCGCTGATGATGGCGGAGATGGGCTCGGCTTACCGGAAAGAAGAGGGCGGGATTTACTCATGGATGAACAACAGCGTCGGCCCGCGTTATGCCTTTATCGGTACGTTTATGTGGTTTTCATCCTACGTCGTCTGGATGGTCAGTACGGCCGCTAAAGTCTGGGTGCCGTTCTCGACGTTTGTTTTCGGCACCGATAAAACCCAGGTCTGGTCGTTAGCCGGGCTGAGCTCCACGCAGGTCGTCGGGATTCTGGCGGTATGCTGGATGGTTGTCGTGACGCTGGTGGCGTCTAAAGGTATCAATAAAATTGCCCGGATTACCGCCGTGGGCGGGATTTCCGTGATGTGCCTGAACCTGGTGCTGCTGCTGGTGAGTATCGCTATCCTGTGCCTGAACGGTGGTCATTTTGCGCAGGAAGTGAACTTCGTTTCATCGCCTAATCCAGGTTACCAGTCCGGGCTGGCTATGCTCTCCTTCGTGGTGTTTGCCATCTTCGCTTACGGCGGCATTGAAGCCGTTGGCGGTCTGGTCGACAAGACCGAGAACCCGGAGAAAAACTTTGCCAAAGGCATTATTTTTGCCGCCATCGTGATTTCCATCGGCTATTCGCTGGCGATTTTCCTCTGGGGGGTCAGCACCAACTGGCAACAGGTGTTGAGCAACAGCACCACCAACCTCGGGAACATCACCTATGTGCTGATGAAAAGCCTGGGGATGACGCTGGGGCAGGCGATGAACCTGACGCCGGATGCGGCGGCAACGCTGGGTATTTGGTTTGCGCGTATTACCGGTCTGTCGATGTTCCTCGCCTATACCGGCGCATTCTTCACGCTGATCTATTCGCCACTGAAAGCGATTATTCAGGGTACGCCGAAGGCGCTGTGGCCTGCGCGCATGACCCAGCTCAACACGACGGGGATGCCTGCTAACGCGATGTGGATGCAGTGCCTGCTGGTATGTGCGTTCATTCTGCTGGTGTCATTTGGCGGCGATACGGCGTCTGCGTTTTACAACAAGCTGACCCTGATGGCAAACGTGTCGATGACCCTGCCGTACCTGTTCCTGACCCTGGCGTTCCCGTTCTTTAAGGCGAAGCAGGACCTTGAACGTCCGTTTGTGATCTTCAAAACCCGCGCGGCAACGCTGCTGGCCACCACGGTGGTGGTGCTGGTGGTGGCGTTTGCCAACATCTTCACCATTATTCAGCCGGTGATTGAGGCGAACGACTTGAACAGCGCGCTGTGGATGGTGGGCGGCCCAATTTTCTTCTCGCTGTTAGCGATGGGGATTTATGAGAATTACCGTCGACGCGCGACGGCGTTCATCGCAGAAGTGGCGTAGCGGGAATATTCCCCTCCCGAAAGGGAGGGGAAACGCGTTACAGGCTGCCCGCCGGGCGCGTACGCGCCGCTGACGTCAGCGTTCTTCCCGTTTTACGCCCGTCCAGGCTTTCCAGACGCATCTGGAACGGTGGGAACGGCATATCAATACCGTGCTCACGGAAGCCCGCCAGAATCAGCTGGTGGATCTCATGGCGCAGCGGCATACGGTGTCCCATCTCGGCGGCGTAGATACGCAGCTCGAAAATCTGGATCCCCTGCTGTAAATCCACAAGGAAGACTTCCGGCGCCGGGTTGTCGATCACCAGCGAGCAGCGCTCAGCGGCGGTGTAGAGGATCTGGGTGACCTCTTCGCTGTTAGCGTCCGACGGTGCCGGTACCGTCAGCACCACACGGGTAACGGAGTCTGACAGCGACCAGTTGATGAACTGCTCGGTAATAAACGCCTTGTTTGGCACGATGATCTCTTTCCGATCCCAGTCGCTGATCGTCGTCGCACGGGTGTTGATCTTCGTGATGCTGCCGGTCAGATCGCGGATCGTGACGGTATCGCCAATACGGATCGGTTTTTCGAACAGAATGATCAGACCAGAGATGAAGTTGGCGAAGATCTCCTGTAAACCAAAACCTAACCCGACGCCGAGCGCTGCGACGAGCCACTGGAGCTTCGACCACTCAATGCCGATCATCGAGAACCCAACCAGTCCACCAAACAGCATGATCAGATACTTGGTAATGGTCGTGATCGCATAGCCCGTACCCGGCGTTAAATCCAGATGCTGCAGCAGCGCCAGCTCCAGCAGCGCCGGGAAGTTGCGCACCAGTTGGGTGGTGATGATCAGCACCAGAATGGCAATCAGCACTGCCCCTAGAGTGATCGGCTCCAGGCTTTCAACGCCCTGCACCGTGGAGGTCACATCCCACAGCGAGATGTTCTCCAGGAAGCCAAATGCGGAGTGGATCTCCGACCACAGGAAGATGACCGACAGGAGGGCAATCAGCATCAGGATAGAGCGAACCAGACGCAGTGACTGGGTACTGATGGCATCCAGATCCAGCTCGACCTCATCCGCCTCCGTCGTGCCTTCCGTACTGTTGACGTGGTTTGGCTCTTCCTCACCCCGCGCGCGCTGGGCGAGGATCTCCGCCCGGCGATGCTTGGCACGATCAAACGCCAGACGGCGGCGCTGAATCAGCATCCAGCGGCGGATCACGTGATACACCACCAGCAGCAGGAACCAGATGGCCACCGAGGTTTCCAGACGTGCCAACAGCGCCTGCGACGTCGCCAGGTAACCCACCGCGGCTGCCAGCATCGCAATCAACGGTGCGCTGAGCAGCAGGTTCCAGAGCAGCCGGTTGAACATGTTGTCGCCGCTGCCGGTTTTATCCAGATAGAGCGGGATACCCGCGCGTTTCAGGCTGAGCGTGACGATGGCCAGCGCTCCACATATCAGCATAAAGCAGAGGCGGCCCAGCGAGCCTGAGAATTCGCGGTCGTTGAGATTATCGAACATGATCAGCGCCATAATCAGCGGCACAATCAGCCCGATGCTCATCAGATAGTAACGCATGGCGCGCGCCACGCGATTACGCGGCCAGCCAAAGTGGGCGATAAACAGGCCATTGGGTCGCGCAAAGGTGGCGCAAATCATCACCACCCACAGCAGCGGTACCGTGGCGGTGACGCCATCGCCAATCGCTACCGCAAGCGGATAGGGCCAGGCTTCCCGCAGGCCATAGCCCAGCGTCATCCACAGCACCGGCAGCGGGGAGGCGACAAGAATCGACCAGAATACGGTGCGCAACGTCAGCCAGAAGTGATCCTGGGTAACCTTCCCCACCCGGGAGCTGGAACGCTCGAGGAAGCGGGTGAAATGTCTGCGCGAGTAAATGCTGAAGCCCACCAGAATCAACGCCCCCAGCAGCGGGAAAATGGTCTCTTTGCTGGTGAGCATCATCACGCTGGCCTGTCCCAACTGGCTGAAGGTATCCAGCGAAATCAGACGGCGCAGATCCTGAACAATCTCAATTGGCCACGAGAAGGTCATTGGACGCACGTCTGACGTCCAGAAGAGATAACGGTGCGTCGCCTCGTTCACCTCTTTCAGCGCATCTTCCAGCTGGCTGTTGGACACTTTTAGCTTGGTCAGCTCCAGAATCAGCGTATCCCCGCCCTGGAGCAGAGAGTTCAGCAGTTCACGCTGGGTACGCATCTGGGCTTCAAGAATACGGTTTTGCTCGCTGGTCAGAGGCTGTCCGTCAGCCTGACGGATCTGGCGGATTTGCGGCTGTTTGTTGAGAAGATCTTCAAAATGCAGCCGCTGAACGCGCAGCTGGGCCATTTCGGTATCCAGCTGCTGCGGCTTGGGCATTTCCGGCAGCCGCGCGACCTGGGCGCGCAGCGCTTCGCCCAGCAGGTTTGACGATCCGAGCCACTGGGACTGCTCGCGCAGGGTGTTAAGCGCCTGGCGAACCTGAAGGGTTTGATTAGTGGCCTGACGCTGCTGCGAGGCCACCAGATCCATACGCTGCGCCTGTTGGTTCAGCGCGGCCGAAAGCTCACGGTTGACCTTAAACTGCTGGACGATGCCGGCAGGCAGGTTATCGCTGTTTTCTGCCAGCAGCTCGGTACTTTCCAGCGCGCGCTCCGCTTCACGCTGGCGCTGGCTGTTGAGCTGGTTGCGCAGGGCCTGAAGATACGCGTCCAGCTGCTCGCTCTGCTTCTGAGCGAGTTCTGAGCGCATCCGCGACAGCTCCTGGCGGTTATTGGCGGAAAGCTGCGCTAGCTCAAGCTCATCGACAAGGGCCTTCAGGCGAGCCGATTCTGCCTGCAGGCCCAGATTTTGGGCCTGTGCCTGGGGCGTGTTGCCGTTTTGCGTACCCACGCGGCGCTCAACTTCATTAAGCTGGCGACGGGCGTCGGTTTGCTGCTGCGGAAGCTGGCTGAGAGAGTCGGCAATTTCGCGCGCTCGCTCCTGCTCCTGCTGAGCAAGGCGGCTCTTTTCCAGAAGCTGGCTGCTGACCTGCAGGATCTCCTGGTTCAGCGCGTCGGAGGTCATCCCTGCGGGCACATCGCGCGGTTCGTCACGCAAATTATTGAGCTGCGCGCGCAGCGTCTGCGAGAGTTTGGGGAAGTTGTCGATAACCTGCTGATATTGCTGAGCGCGCTCAAGCGAGCCTTTTCGCTCCTCAAGCGCGTTCAGTGCGGACTGGAGCGACTCGACGGTCTCTGGCTGAGCGGGTTTGGCCGCTTTTGCCTGCTCCAGTTCCTGGGTTATCTGTTTGGCGTCGGGGGCTGTCGCTGCGTACGCCCCCATGCTGAGGCACCAGGCCATCAGTAGAACGATAATCGGGCGCACGTCAGCGATCCTTCTGTTGTTAGCCTTCGTCTTTTTTGTCGTCAACCAGCGGGCTGGCGTCGTGCTCGGCCTGGATCTCTTCTTGTGACAGCGGAGCAGGCTCTGCCTCTGGCGTCACGAAGGTTTCAGTAGAGACCGCCAGCGGCTGGCCCAGCTTTGTCACCGACAGGCTTTCAAGCTGTTCAGCCAACTTCACTTTGCCCGGCGCAAACAGGTTGATCACGGTGGAGCCCAGCTTAAAGCGCCCCATCTCCTGGCCTTTCAGCAGGGCCACAGAGCCTTCCGCTTCACCGGCAGGCCAGGTCCAGCGTTTGATCACGCCTTCGCGCGGTGGGGTAATGGTGCCAGCCCAGACGGTTTCGATGCTGCCGACGATGGTCGCACCGACCAGAATCTGTGCCATAGGGCCAAATTCAGTATCGAACAGGCAGATGACGCGCTCGTTACGGGCAAACAGGTTTGGCACGTTCTGCGCGGTGAGGTGGTTCACGGAGAACAGATCGCCCGGGACGTAAATCATTTCACGCAGGATGCCGTTACACGGCATGTGCACGCGGTGGTAGTCGCGCGGTGACAGATAGGTGGTGGCAAAGGTACCGTTGCGGAACAGATCCGCCATCAGGTAGTTACCCGCCAGCAACGCTTCCAGGCTGTAGTTATGGCCCTTCGCCTGCAGAATTTTGTCGTCTTCGATGTTACCCAACTGGCTGATCACGCCGTCTGCAGGCATCACCAGGACGTTAGGGTCGGTGTTCACCGGTCGCACGTCGTCACGCAACGGGCGCACGAAGAATTCGTTGAAGGTGCGGTAGCTGGCGGTATCCGGCTTCTGCGCCTCTTTCATATCGACCTTGTAATATTTTACGAAAAGGTCGATGACCAGTTTGGTCAGCCAGCCTGCGCGTTTGCTCGCGCCCCAGCCCGCCAGGCGAGTGAGCCACAGTTTTGGCAGAATGTATTGAAGCGAAAGTTTAAATGCGTTTAACAAGGTAGCCTCCAGGCCATTGTTTTGTCGTTCCTGATCCGGCGTTAAGCCGCCGGAACCTGAAAAAAGGGGACGATTTTAGCGATGCTTAGCTTAGTTGTCAGTTATCAGAATCAGAAAAGTTTTTACGCGTTTTTACCTGATCCATGCTCTCAAGAATACGGTGGTAATTCTCGAAGCGGGTCTCCGCAATTTCGCCTTTCTCAACCGCTTCACGGATAGCGCAGCCTGGGTCGTTATCGTGTTTACAGTCGCGGTACTTGCAAGCGCCTAAATAATCATGGAATTCGACAAATCCGTTAAAGATTTGTTCCGGCTCCAGGTGCCATAAACCGAACTCTCGCACGCCCGGGGAGTCGATGACATCGCCCCCGTGCGGGAAGTGATACAGGCGTGACGCGGTGGTGGTGTGCTGGCCCAGGCCCGAGACATCAGAGACATCGTTGGTGAGGATCTCTTGTTGCAGGCCAAGGAGGTTGTTCAGCAGGCTCGATTTGCCCACGCCGGACTGGCCTGCAAAGATGCTGATGCGATCGGTAAGCGCCTCTTCCAGCGGTTTCAGGCCATCTTTGGTGTAGCTGGAGACCATCAGGACGCGGTAGCCAATCTTGCGATAGATATCCATCTGCTCATTGACGAAGGCCATTCCGTCGTCGTCCAGCAGATCGATTTTGTTCAGCACGATAATCGGCTCAACCTGCAGCGTTTCGCAGGCGACGAGGTATCGGTCGATAATATTGAGCGACAATTCGGGCAAAATCGCCGATACGATAACAATCTGGTTAATGTTGGCGGCGATCGGTTTGACCCCGTCGTAGAAATCGGGACGGGTTAACACGGACGTGCGCTCATGGACCGCTTCAACGATACCTTTTACCGTCACGCCTTCCGCCGCCTCTTTCCCCGGCCGCCAGACGACGCGGTCGCCGGTCACCAGAGAACGAATGGTCCGGCGGATGTTGCAGCGGTGAATCGCACCATCGGCGGATTCCACGTCAGCGTGCATACCGAAACGGCTGATGACTACGCCTTCCGTTGGGTCGCCAAACAGGTTGTCGTCGTAATCGACCTTCTCCGCAGTGGTTTTAAGACGGCGCTGGTGATTGGCATTCACGCGGCGCAGCTGCCCTTTGGAGAGTTTATTTTTACTCAATCGCACTGGCTCCTGGTCGCCCGTAGGGGGCAAAACCTCTATGATACACTCTAATTAATACTAGTTAACCTGCTACTGCCGGTTATGCGAGAAGGGTGGAAAATAACATGAGCGCGGATGAAAACAACCTGATTTGGATCGATCTCGAAATGACCGGGCTGGATCCCGAGCGCGATCGCATCATTGAAATTGCAACCCTGGTGACGGACGCCAACCTGAATATCCTGGCAGAAGGGCCAACGATAGCGGTGCATCAGTCCGATGACCAGCTGGCGTTGATGGATGAGTGGAACGTGCGTACCCACACCGGCAGTGGTCTGGTGGAGCGCGTGAAGGCGAGCACCATGGGTGACCGTGAGGCGGAGCTGGCGACGCTTGAGTTCCTGAAACAGTGGGTTCCGGCGGGCAAATCGCCTATTTGTGGGAATAGCATCGGTCAGGATCGTCGTTTCCTGTTTAAGTACATGCCGGAGCTGGAGTCTTACTTCCACTACCGTTATCTGGATGTCAGCACGCTGAAAGAGCTGGCGCGTCGCTGGAAGCCTGAAATCCTCGACGGCTTTAAAAAGCAGGGGACGCATCAGGCGATGGACGATATCCGAGAGTCCGTGGCGGAGCTTTCCTACTACCGCGAAAACTTTATTAAGCTGTGATTTTGAGATCCGGCGCCTTGCGTGGCCGGGTTTTTGTCGTTAAATTGTTCAGCTTGCCGATTAAATAAGCATTTGAACTGAATTTCGAAAAAATCGCTTTAAGGGGGGTTGCAGCTAAAAGGATTTCTCGTATAATGCGCCTCCCGTAACGACAGAGAATTACACGTTACGACAGCAACAAAAGCAGTGCAGATTTGCGGGAATAGCTCAGTTGGTAGAGCACGACCTTGCCAAGGTCGGGGTCGCGAGTTCGAGTCTCGTTTCCCGCTCCAAAATTTGAAAGTGCTTTCACAGCACAGACTGCCCAAGCGGGAATAGCTCAGTTGGTAGAGCACGACCTTGCCAAGGTCGGGGTCGCGAGTTCGAGTCTCGTTTCCCGCTCCAAAATTTGAAAGTGCTTCCACAGCACGGACCACCCAAGCGGGAATAGCTCAGTTGGTAGAGCACGACCTTGCCAAGGTCGGGGTCGCGAGTTCGAGTCTCGTTTCCCGCTCCAAATTCTTCTTCATCTCTAAAATATCCACAGCGAAAAGCGTCGCTGGGGACGTTTTCTATTGTCTCTGAAATACTCTTGTGAACAGAGTTATCCACAGAAACTGCGCTTAACCGAAACAGGGTTAAAACTTAGCAGGGTGAATAATATCTACATAACGCACTGTATTTACAGTATAAAATTTGATTTCAAAATGTTATTGAGATCACTTGACCTCATCTCCAGCCCAGATGGCGCTTGAGTTTGTAATTTTATTCACAGGCTGTGAATAGTTCAGGCATCCCGCGGAAGCCCTTTCTCAATCACCCTCACCAGACGCTGTTTCTTCGGTAGCTGCACCTCGACCACGCAGGCATTACGCTTCTCTATCTGCTGCGCAATCGCCCATTCTATGTGTTCATCAAGAAGTGGGTGCTCACCTCGACGGCTTTCAAGCGCCCGAATATTGGCTTCATCCCACGGGGCATTCCCCAGCGCGACGGCGACATTTCGCAGCCAGCGCAGATGGCCGATACGGCGAATAGCCGAACCCTCCGTCACTTTCAGGAACCAGGCCTCGGACCAGGCGAACAGCTCAATGAGCGGCGGGGCATGGAGCGCCTTACGCGGGCTGAAATCCTCTTCGTCAGTAAGCTGCGAATAGCGGTTCCATGGGCAGATGAGCTGGCAATCATCGCAGCCGTAGATGCGGTTGCCGATAAGCGGTCGGAATTCCTCTGGAATGGCTCCTTCCAGTTCGATAGTCAGGTAGGAGATACAGCGGCGCGCATCAACGGTGTAGGGCTCAACGATGGCGCCGGTAGGGCAGATGGTCATACAGGCCACGCAGCGGCCACAGCCTTCCTCTACCGGGCCGTCTACCGGCAGCGGTAAATCGATCAGCAGTTCACCGAGGAAGAAGAACGATCCGGCGTCGCGGCTAAGGATAAGTGAGTGCTTACCTGTCCAGCCAAGCCCGGCTTTTTCGGCGATCGGACGCTCAAGAATAGGCGCGGAATCGACAAAGGGTCTAAAATTCAGCGAAACACAGTGCTGCTGAATAGTTTCCCCGAGTTTTTTTAAACGGTTACGCAGAAGCTTATGGTAATCACGTCCCAGGGCGTACCGGCTAACGTAACCCAGCGAGGGATCTTTTAGCGTGCGCGCAAAGGCCGCGTTGGCGGGCAGATAATTCATGCGCACGCTGATGACGCGTAATGTGCCCGGCAAAAGCTCGTGTGGACGGGCGCGCATCATGCCATGACGCGCCATCCACTCCATTTCGCCGTGGTATTGTTTATCCAGCCAGGCCTGCAGTTTCGGCTCGCTGGCGGAAAGGTCGGTATCGGTAATGCCCACCTTCTGGAAGCCAAGTTCAGCACCCCACTGTTTTATTTTTTGCGCTAATTCATTGAGATCGAGGGGCTGTGACATGACGGACCATACGGTGAAGAAAAACCCCGCAAGTATACCACATTCCATCTGGCATGCGGATGACCTCCGGCGCGCCGAAAAAGAGGCCGCAGATAGCCTCGGGATTACCCTGTATGAACTGATGCTCCGCGCGGGTGAGGCAGCGTTTGACGTTGCCCGTAGCGCCTGGCCGCAGGCCGCCCACTGGCTGATTCTGTGCGGGCACGGCAACAACGGCGGTGATGGCTACGTCGTTGCCCGTCTCGCGGTGGCTGCGGGTCTCCGCGTGACCTTGCTGGCTCTTGAAAGTGATAAACCGCTGCCGGAAGAGGCCAGCGCGGCGCGGGAGGCATGGCTGAACGCAGGCGGTGTGATTCATGCGCCTGATATCGTCTGGCCAGAGGATGTTGATCTGATTGTTGACGGGCTGCTGGGCACCGGGCTGCGCAGCGCGCCGCGCGAAAACGTTGCCGCGCTTATTGAATACGCTAACAGACATTCCGCGCCGGTAGTCGCCCTGGATATTCCCTCTGGACTGATGGCACAAACCGGCGCGACGCCGGGGGCGGTGATTCAAGCGGCACATACGGTGACCTTCATCGCCCTCAAGCCGGGGTTACTGACCGGCAAAGCGCGGGATGTCGTCGGCGTGCTGCACCACAGTGCGCTGGGACTGGAGAACTGGCTCGCCGGGCAGGACATGCGCATCGCGCGTTTTGATGCATCGCAGCTTGCAGCGTGGCTCCCGCCGCGCCGGCCGACGTCCCATAAGGGCGATCACGGCAGGCTGGTCATTGTAGGCGGCGACCACGGTACGGCAGGTGCGATTCGCATGACCGGTGAAGCGGCTTTGCGCAGCGGCGCCGGATTAGTGCGAGTGCTCACTCGCATTGAGAATATTGCGCCAATCATCACCGCCCGACCGGAGCTGATGGTCCATGAGCTTACGCTCCAGACGCTGGAGGAAAGCCTGGAATGGGCGGACGTGGTGGTGATCGGTCCCGGGCTTGGACAGCAGGCGTGGGGTAAACAGGCTCTGCAAAAGGTCGAGAATTTTCGTAAACCGATGCTCTGGGATGCCGACGCGCTTAACCTTCTGGCAATAAACCCGGATAAGCGTCACAATCGCATTCTGACGCCACACCCCGGCGAAGCCGCGCGGCTGCTTAACTGCAGCGTGGCAGAAATTGAAAGCGATCGCTTACTTTCTGCTCAGCGTCTGGTAAAACGTTACGGAGGTGTTGCTGTTTTAAAAGGGGCAGGAACCGTTGTCGCCTGTGACGAGACGCAGGGCATTATTGATGCCGGAAATGCGGGCATGGCGAGCGGCGGCATGGGCGATGTGCTTTCCGGCATCATCGGCGCATTGCTTGGACAGAAACTTCCCCTTTATGATGCAGCCTGCGCGGGCTGCGTGGCTCACGGCGTTGCGGCGGATAAACTGGCTGCGCGTTCCGGTACACGCGGTATGCTGGCCACCGATCTCTTTTGCACGCTGCGGCGTGTTGTTAACCCGGATGTGATTGACGTAGAAAATGACTAATCGAGCGATTCCTTTACCTGATGAACAAGCCACTTTAGAACTCGGCAAGCGCGTGGCGCAGGCCTGTCAGGGGGCAACCGTCATTTATCTGTATGGTGATTTAGGTGCGGGTAAAACCACCTTCAGCCGGGGTTTTCTACAGGCGTTAGGGCATAACGGGAATGTGAAAAGCCCAACCTACACGCTGGTAGAACCGTACACCCTTGAAAATCTCATGGTGTACCACTTCGATTTATACCGCCTTGCGGATCCTGAGGAGCTGGAATTTATGGGGATCCGTGATTATTTTGCCAATGATGCCATCTGCCTGGTGGAGTGGCCGCAACAAGGTGCGGGTGTGCTGCCTGACCCGGATGTCGAAATTCACTTAGATTACCAGGCACAAGGGCGTGAGGCACGCATCAGTGCTGTTTCCTCATCAGGCAGTTCCTTACTGGCGCGACTGGCCGGTTAAGCGTAGGGATGACGGGATGATAAATCGCGTTAAAGGTTGGTTGTTGGCTGCCACCGTGCTGCTGTGCGCGCAGGCCGGGGCGGCAAACCTCTCAGATATTCAGGTCTCGAACGGCGAAAGCCAGGCCCGGATCACGTTCAGCTTTATGGGCGATCCTGAGTATGCGTTTTCACAGCCAGACAGCCACAGCGTGGCGCTGGATATCAAACAGACAGGCGTGATCCAGGGACTCCCGCTGCAGTTCAGCGGCAACAACCTGGTGAAGAGTATCCGTTCGGGTACGCCGCAGGATAGTCAGTCGTTACGCCTGGTGGTCGATCTGACCGAAAAGGGCAAAACGAAGGCGGTGAAGCAGCAAAACGGGGCGAACTATACGGTGGTCTTTACCATCAATGCCGATGTCCCGCCACCGCCTCCACCGCCGCCGGTCGTTGCGAAACGCGTCGAAGAACCGGTGTATACGCCGCGTCCTGCTGAACCTGCGCGTAATCCGTTTAAATCGCAGAACGATCGCATCACTGCGGCAACCAGCAGCAATACGGTAACGCGTCCGGCAGCGAGTGCGCGCCGTGCAGCGGCCAGCGGTGACAAAGTGATTATCGCCATTGATGCGGGTCACGGTGGACAGGATCCGGGTGCGATTGGCCCGGGGGGGACGCAAGAGAAAAATGTCACCATCGCCATTGCCCGTAAGCTGCGTGCGCTGCTCAACGACGACCCTATGTTCAAAGGCGTGTTGACCCGCGACGGGGATTACTTCATTTCGGTGATGGGGCGTTCGGACGTTGCACGTAAGCAGAATGCGAACTTCCTGGTCTCCATCCACGCGGATGCTGCGCCAAACCGTAACGCGACCGGCGCCTCGGTATGGGTACTCTCGAACCGTCGCGCCAACAGCGAAATGGCCAACTGGCTGGAAGAGCATGAGAAGCAGTCCGAACTGTTGGGCGGCGCGGGCGATGTGCTGGCAAACAGCCAGTCAGACCCGTATCTCAGCCAGGCGGTGCTGGATTTACAATTCGGTCATTCTCAGCGCGTCGGGTATGATGTCGCCACTAACGTATTGAACCAACTGCAAAGTATTGGCGTGCTGCATAAGCGTCGTCCTGAACATGCCAGCCTCGGCGTTCTGCGCTCGCCAGATATCCCGTCCATCCTTGTAGAGACGGGCTTTATCAGTAACAACGGTGAAGAGCGTCTGCTGGGAAGCGACAGCTATCAGCAGCAAATTGCCGAAGCGATTTATAACGGTCTGCGTAAATACTTTGATGCCCATCCGCTGCAGTCTGCGCCACAGAGTGGCGCAGGCCAGACGGCCAGCGCAGCGCTGCCGGGTGAGATGACCGCGACCAACTAAGGAGAATTCATGCCGATTCAGGTTCTGCCGCCGCAGCTTGCGAACCAAATCGCCGCCGGTGAGGTGGTGGAACGCCCTGCGTCGGTCGTGAAGGAGCTGGTGGAAAACAGCCTTGATGCAGGCGCGACCCGTATTGATATTGATATCGAGCGCGGTGGCGCAAAGCTCATCCGCATTCGTGATAACGGCTGTGGCATAAAAAAGAGGAGCTGGCGCTGGCGCTGGCCCGTCACGCCACCAGTAAAATTGCTTCTCTGGATGACCTGGAAGCGATTATTAGCCTCGGCTTTCGCGGTGAAGCGCTGGCCAGTATCAGCTCGGTTTCGCGCTTAACGCTGACCTCCCGTACCGCCGAACAGCAGGAAGCCTGGCAGGCTTACGCGGAAGGGCGCGATATGGATGTGACGGTCAAACCCGCGGCGCACCCTGTCGGCACGACGCTTGAAGTATTAGATCTCTTCTACAACACCCCCGCCCGACGCAAGTTCATGCGTACCGAGAAGACCGAATTCGGACATATCGACGAGATCATCCGCCGTATCGCGCTGGCGCGTTTCGATGTCACCATCAACCTCAGCCACAACGGCAAGGTGATGCGTCAGTATCGCGCGGTGGCGGAAGGTGGACAGAAAGAGCGTCGCCTGGGCGCCATTTGCGGGACCCCGTTTCTGGAACAGGCGCTGGCCATTGAGTGGCAGCACGGCGATCTGGCGCTGCGCGGCTGGGTAGCCGATCCGAACGCGAGCAGCGCTGCGTTTGCGGAGATCCAGTATTGCTACGTCAACGGCCGCATGATGCGCGACCGTCTCATCAATCACGCCATTCGCCAGGCCTGTGAAGACAAGCTCGGGGCCGATCAGCAGCCTGCTTTCGTGCTTTATCTGGACATCGACCCGCATCAGGTGGATGTGAACGTCCATCCTGCCAAGCACGAAGTGCGGTTCCACCAGTCGCGACTGGTGCATGATTTTATCTATCAGGGCGTGCTGAGCGTGCTGCAGCAGCAGGTGGAAACGTCGTTGCCGCTGGAACACGCAGAACCGGCGCCACGCCCAATCCCGGAAAACCGCGTCGCGGCGGGCCGCAACCATTTTGCGGAGCCCGCCGTCGCGCGTGAACCGGAAGCGCCGCGCTTTTCCTCCGCCGGGGGCGCACCGCGTCCAACGGGTGCCAATTACCCGAATGTCCAGCCCGGCTATCAAAAGCAGCAGGGCGCGTTGTACCGCAAACTGCTGGAAACGCCAGCCGTGGAGCGTAAAACATCCATTCCGGCGCCTCAGCCTTCTCTGGACGGCCACAGCCAGAGTTTTGGTCGTGTGCTGACGATCATCGCGCCGGATATGGCGCTGCTGGAGCGTGACGGTAAATTGATGCTTCTGGCACTGCCGGTGGCCGAACGCTGGCTCAAACAGGTGCAGCTCACGCCGGGCGAAAATGCCGCCTGTGCGCAGCCGCTGTTAATTCCGGTTCGCCTGAAAATATCCCCTGATGAAACAAGGGTATTGCAGCGCGCCGAGGCGCAGCTGGCGCAGATGGGGATTGAAACTGTGCTCGAACCGCAACATGTGACAATTCGTGCAGTGCCTTTACCCTTACGCCAACAAAATTTACAAAACTTGATTCCTGAACTGATAGGCTACCTGGCGCAGCAAACAGCGTTTGATGCCGCTAACACCGCGCAGTGGATCGCCCGTCATCTGGCAAGCGAACACACGCCGTGGAGCATGGCACAAGCCATTAGCGTGCTGGCGGAGGTGGAACGCCTCTGTCCGCATCTGGTGAAAACGCCGCCGGGTGGATTATTACAACCTGTTGATTTACAAACGGCGATGAACGCCCTGAAACATGATTGATGTAAGTAAGGCGAGCCTGCCTAAGGCAATTTTTTTAATGGGCCCAACGGCCTCCGGCAAAACGGCGCTCGCCATTGAGTTGCGTAAAGTTTTGCCTGTAGAGTTGATTAGCGTCGACTCCGCCCTCATTTATCGGGGGATGGACATCGGCACGGCGAAGCCTGGCGCAGAAGAGCTGCGTGCGGCACCGCACCGTTTGCTGGATATACTCGACCCGGCTCAGGCTTACTCCGCAGCGGATTTTCGCCGGGATGCCTTAGCCGAGATGGCCGAGATAACGGCGGCGGGGCGTATACCGCTGTTGGTTGGCGGAACCATGCTCTACTTCAAGGCGCTGCTGGAGGGGTTATCACCTCTGCCATCCGCGGACCCGGAAGTAAGAGCGAAAATTGAGCAGCAGGCGGCAGAGCAGGGTTGGGACGTTTTGCATCAGCAACTGTCGGAGATTGATCCGGTTGCCGCAGCACGGATCCATCCAAATGATCCGCAAAGGCTTTCCCGGGCACTGGAAGTTTTTTTCATTTCGGGTAAAACTTTAACGGAACTGACGCAAACGTCAGGAGACGCTCTGCCGTATCAGGTGCATCAGTTCGCCATCGCCCCGGCGAGCCGTGAACTGCTCCATCAGCGAATTGAGCAGCGTTTTCATCAGATGTTAGCTTCAGATTTTGAAGCAGAAGTGCGGGCGTTATTTGCCCGTGGAGATTTGCATACGGACATGCCTTCCATTCGTTGTGTGGGATACCGCCAGATGTGGTCGTATCTTGAAGGTGAGATTTCATACGATGAAATGGTTTATCGAGGTGTTTGCGCCACGAGACAGTTAGCGAAGCGCCAGATCACCTGGTTGCGCGGTTGGGAAGGGGTTCACTGGTTAGACAGTGAAAAACCACAACAGGCGTTAAACGACGTGATTGAGGTTGTTGGTGATATCGCTCACTGAATGTGTACAATTGAGACGTATCGTGCGCAATTTTTCAGAATCGCAAGGTTCTAAGTACAAAACAAGCATATAAGGAAAAGATAGAATGGCTAAGGGGCAATCTTTACAAGATCCGTTCCTGAACGCATTGCGTCGGGAACGTGTTCCAGTTTCTATTTATTTGGTGAATGGTATTAAGCTGCAAGGTCAGATTGAGTCTTTCGATCAGTTCGTGATTCTGTTGAAAAACACGGTCAGTCAGATGGTCTACAAGCACGCTATTTCTACTGTTGTTCCGTCCCGTCCGGTATCTCATCACAGCAATAACGCTGGCGGCGGCACAGGTAGTAACTACCATCATGGCAGCAACGCGCAGGGTTCTTCAACGCCAGCGCAGGACAGCGACGAGACCGAATAAGGTTTCGCACTGTTATCCACACGGGGAGCCAGGGATCCTGCGTTCCCCGCTGATCTTTTTAGAGAGGTTTACGCTTGTTTGACCGTTATGATGCCGGTGAGCAGGCGGTGCTGGTACACATCTATTTTTCGCAAGACAAAGATATGGAAGACCTCCAGGAGTTTGAATCTCTGGTCTCTTCCGCCGGTGTCGAAGCAATGCAGGTGATTACCGGTAGCCGTAAAGCGCCGCACCCAAAGTATTTTGTTGGTGAAGGTAAAGCAGTCGAAATTGCGGATGCCGTAAAAGCAACCGGCGCGTCAGTCGTGTTGTTTGATCATGCGCTGTCTCCAGCCCAGGAGCGCAACCTGGAAGCTCTCTGCGAATGCCGTGTTATCGATCGCACGGGATTGATTTTAGACATTTTTGCTCAGCGTGCACGTACCCACGAAGGGAAACTGCAGGTTGAACTGGCGCAGCTGCGCCATCTGGCAACGCGTCTGGTGCGTGGCTGGACCCACCTTGAAAGACAAAAAGGCGGGATTGGTTTGCGCGGCCCGGGTGAAACCCAGCTCGAAACCGACCGTCGTTTGCTGCGTGGCCGAATTACCCAGATCCTCTCACGTCTGGAAAGGGTTGAGAAACAGCGTGAGCAGGGGCGTCGGGCACGAACCAAAGCCGACATCCCGACGGTGTCGCTGGTGGGGTATACCAACGCCGGTAAATCCACCCTGTTTAACCAGATAACCGAGGCCCAGGTTTATGCCGCAGACCAGCTGTTTGCGACCCTGGACCCTACGCTGCGCCGTATTGACGTCGCAGACGTCGGTGAAACGGTGCTGGCGGATACCGTAGGGTTTATCCGTCACCTGCCGCATGACCTGGTGGCGGCATTCAAGGCCACCCTGCAGGAGACGCGACAGGCGACGCTGCTGCTGCATGTGATTGATGCGGCAGACGTGCGCGTGCAGGAGAACATCGACGCGGTAAACGTGGTGCTCGAAGAGATCGACGCCCACGAAATTCCCACGCTGTTGGTCATGAACAAGATCGATATGCTGGACGATTTCGAACCGCGTATCGACAGAGATGAAGAGAACAAACCGATTCGGGTCTGGCTTTCTGCCCAGACCGGTATTGGTGTGCCACTGCTTTTCCAGGCTTTGACAGAACGTCTTTCCGGTGAGGTAGCTCAGCACACGCTGCGACTGCCGCCACAGGAAGGCAGGCTGCGCAGCCGGTTTTATCAGCTTCAGGCGATAGAAAAAGAGTGGATGGAGGATGACGGCAGCGTGGGGATGCAGGTGCGTATGCCGATCGTTGACTGGCGTCGCCTCTGTAAACAAGAACCTGCGCTGGTCGACTATATCGTCTGATCAGAAAGGGGATGCCTGAATAATTCGCCCTTGCATAACAAATATGGAGCATATACATGGCGTGGAATCAGCCCGGTAATAACGGACAGGACCGCGACCCGTGGGGAAGCAGCAATAATCAAGGCGGCAACTCTGGGGGAAATGGCAACAAAGGTGGTCGCGAGCAGGGGCCGCCGGATCTGGATGATATCTTCCGCAAGCTGAGCAAAAAGCTTGGTGGTCTTGGCAGAGGTAAAGGTTCTGGCTCAGGTGGAAATTCCACCCAGGGGCCGCGCCCGCAAATGGGTGGCCGCGTAGTGGGTATTGTTGCCGCTGCAGTGGTAATCATCTGGGCTGCTACCGGGTTCTACACCATTAAAGAAGCGGAACGCGGTGTGGTGACCCGCTTCGGTAAGTTCAGCCATCTGGTTGAGCCGGGCCTGAACTGGAAACCGACCTTCATTGACGACGTGACTGCGGTCAACGTGGAATCCGTCCGTGAACTGGCCGCCTCTGGCGTGATGCTGACCTCTGACGAAAACGTCGTGCGCGTTGAGATGAACGTGCAGTACCGCGTGACCGATCCTGAGCGTTATCTGTTTAGCGTGACCAGCGCCGATGACAGCCTGCGTCAGGCGACCGATAGCGCCCTGCGTGGTGTGATCGGTAAATACACCATGGACCGCATTCTGACCGAAGGTCGTACCGTTATTCGTAGCGATACCCAGCGTGAGCTGGAAGAGACCATTCGTCCGTACAACATGGGTATTACCCTGCTGGACGTCAACTTCCAGGCTGCCCGTCCGCCGGAAGAGGTAAAAGCGGCCTTTGACGATGCGATTGCTGCACGTGAAAACGAACAGCAGTACATCCGTGAAGCAGAAGCTTACACCAACGAAGTTCAGCCGCGTGCTAACGGTCAGGCGCAGCGTATTCTGGAAGAAGCGCGTGCGTATAAGACCCAGACCATCCTGGAAGCACAGGGTGAAGTAGCTCGCTTTGCGAAGATCCTGCCTGAATATAAAGCGGCGCCGGAAATTACCCGTGAGCGTCTCTATATCGAGACCATGGAAAAAGTGCTGAGCCACACCCGCAAAGTGTTGGTTAACGACAGTAAAGGCGGAAACCTGATGGTGCTGCCGCTGGATCAGATGCTGAAAGGCGGTTCTGCTCCGGCAGCAAAAGATAACAGCGGTGCGAACAACCTGCTGCGTCTGCCGCCATCCTCAACGGGCAGCGCCAGCACGAACACAACGCCTTCTTCGAACGATGGTGACATTATGGACCAACGCCGTGCTAACGCGCAGCGTAACGACTACCAGCGTCAGGGGGAATAAGGATGCGTAAGTCAGTTATTGCGATCATCGTCATCGTACTGGTCGTGCTTTATACCTCGATCTTTGTGGTGAAAGAGGGCGAGCGTGGGATCAAGTTCCAGTTCAGCAGCGTCGTGCGTGATGGCGACAAACGTCCGGTCATTTACGAACCGGGCCTGCACTTCAAGGTGCCGTTCATTCAGTCTGTGAAAACGCTGGATGCGCGTATCCAGACCATGGATAACCAGGCCGACCGTTTCGTGACCAAAGAGAAGAAAGACCTGATCGTTGATTCCTATATCAAATGGCGCATCAGTGATTTCAGCCGTTACTTCCTGGCAACGGGCGGCGGTGACGTTTCTCAGGCGGAAGTGCTGCTGAAACGTAAGTTCTCTGACCGTCTGCGTTCCGAGATTGGTCGTCTGGATGTGAAAGACATCGTGACCGACTCCCGTGGCCGTCTGACCCTGGAAGTTCGCGATGCGCTGAACTCCGGCACCGCGGGCACTGAAGATGAAGTTTCAACGCCAGCAGCTGACGATGCAATTGCTAAAGCGGCTGAACGCGTTCAGGCAGAAACCAACGGTAAAGTGCCGGTGATCAACCCGAACAGTATGGCTGCGCTGGGTATCGAAGTGGTGGACGTGCGTATCAAGCAGATCAACCTGCCGGTGGAAGTGTCCGAGGCGATTTACAACCGTATGCGCGCCGAGCGTGAAGCGGTCGCCCGTCGTCACCGTTCACAGGGCCAGGAAGAGGCGGAGAAGCTGCGTGCTGCTGCGGACTACGAAGTGGCCAAGACGCTGGCGGAATCTGAGCGCCAGGGCCGTATCCTGCGCGGTGAAGGTGATGCGGAAGCCGCGAAACTGTTTGCTGATGCCTTCAGCCAGGATCCTGACTTCTATGCCTTTATCCGTAGCCTGCGTGCTTACGAGAATAGCTTCCAGAGCAACCAGGATGTGATGGTGCTCAGCCCGGACAGCGATTTCTTCCGTTATATGAAGACGCCGACTAACGCAACGCGATAAACTCAGGCTCGTTTGAGTATTCAAACCACCGCTCCCCACGGAGCGGTGGTTTTCTTTTATAAGGAACAAAAATGAATTCAACGATCTGGCTCGCGCTGGCCCTTGTCCTGGTGCTGGAAGGTCTGGGACCGATGCTCTATCCACGCGCCTGGCGTCGAATGATCGCCACCATGAGCCAACTGCCGGATAATATTTTACGTCGTTTTGGCGGCGGTCTTGTGGTTGCGGGCATCGTGATCTACTACATGTTGAGGAAAACGATTGGCTGATCAAAAAGTAGGCGCAATCGGCGTATTTTGAGGTCAAAAAGTGCTGTATATCTGAAAAAGCGATGGTAGAATCCATTTTTAAGCAAACGGTGATTTTGAAAAAAATGGGTAACAACGTCGTCGTACTGGGCACCCAATGGGGTGACGAAGGTAAAGGGAAGATTGTTGATCTTCTGACTGAACGGGCTAAATATGTTGTGCGCTACCAGGGCGGTCACAACGCAGGCCATACTCTCGTAATCAACGGTGAAAAAACCGTCCTCCATCTTATTCCATCAGGCATTCTTCGCGAAAACGTCACCAGCATCATCGGTAACGGCGTTGTGCTGTCTCCAGCGGCGCTGATGAAAGAGATGAAAGGTCTGGAAGACCGTGGTATCCCTGTTCGTGAGCGTCTGCTGCTCTCCGAAGCCTGCCCGCTGATCCTGGATTATCACGTGGCGCTGGACGTAGCGCGTGAAAAAGCGCGTGGCGCGAAAGCGATCGGCACCACCGGTCGTGGTATCGGCCCGGCTTACGAAGATAAAGTTGCACGTCGCGGTCTGCGCGTGGGCGACCTCTTCGACAAAGCGACCTTCGCTGAAAAGCTGAAAGAAGTGATGGAATATCACAACTTCCAGCTGGTGAACTTCTACAAAGCTGACGCTGTTGACTACCAGAAAGTGCTGGATGACGTCATGGCGATTGCAGACATTCTGACCGGTATGGTTGTTGATGTGTCCGATCTGCTGGACCAGGCGCGCAAGCGTGGCGATTTCGTCATGTTCGAAGGTGCGCAGGGTACGCTGCTGGACATCGACCACGGTACCTATCCGTACGTCACCTCCTCTAATACCACCGCGGGTGGCGTGGCGACCGGCTCTGGCCTGGGTCCACGTTATGTGGATTACGTTCTGGGTATCATCAAAGCGTACTCCACTCGCGTGGGTGCCGGTCCATTCCCGACCGAACTGTTTGATGAAACCGGCGAGTTCCTGTGCAAGCAGGGTAACGAGTTTGGCGCGACCACCGGTCGTCGTCGTCGTACCGGCTGGCTGGATGCGGTTGCCGTGCGTCGTGCAGTGCAGATCAACTCCCTGTCTGGCTTCTGCCTGACCAAGCTGGACGTACTGGACGGCCTGAAAGAAGTGAAAATCTGCGTAGGCTACCGTATGCCAGATGGCCGCGAAGTGACCACCACTCCGCTGGCTGCTGACGACTGGGAAGGCATTGAGCCAATCTACGAAACCATGCCGGGCTGGTCTGAGACCACTTTCGGTGTGAAAGAGCGTAGCGCCCTGCCGCAGGCGGCGCTGGATTACATCAAGCGTATTGAAGAACTGACCGAAGTGCCGATCGATATTATTTCTACCGGCCCGGATCGTACTGAAACGATGATCCTGCGCGACCCGTTCGACGCATAATCTTCGTGACTGCTGGCCTGCGGGGAGACCCGTAGGCCGGATAAGCGTAGCGCCATCCGGCGACCGCTCCTGGATCTCCGCTTTTTCGCCCCGTCTGTCAAATAAATTAGCCGCTAACTATCTGGCTGGTTTATCATCATTAATGAATATCTCTGCGGTTTGTCCGCGATTTCCCTTTTTCCTGAGGTTGATGTGCAGTTAACAAGTTTCACCGATTACGGCTTACGCGCGCTGATCTACATGGCGTCGTTACCCGATGGGAAAATGACCAGTATCTCTGAAGTCACAGAGGTCTACGGCGTATCCCGTAATCATATGGTCAAAATAATCAATCAACTTAGTCGTGCCGGATACGTTGCTGCCGTCCGCGGGAAGAATGGTGGGATCCGTCTTGGTAAACCGGCACAGAGTATTCGTGTTGGCGATGTGGTACGTGAACTGGAGCCGCTCTCTCTGGTGAACTGCAGCAGCGAGTTCTGCCACATCACGCCCGCTTGCCGCCTGAAACAGGCGCTTTCTAAGGCCGTGCAAAGTTTTCTCATGGAACTGGATAACTACACGCTGGCCGATTTGGTTGAAGAGAATCAACCGCTTTATAAATTATTGCTGGTGGAATGAAGAAAATTTCCACCGGAGCTGACAACGGAGGAACCGACATGTCACACGATCCTTTCCAGGAACGCGAAGCCGAAAAATACGCGAATCCTATCCCCAGCCGCGAGTTCATCATTGAACACTTAACAAAACGCGAAAAACCCGCCAATCGTGAAGAACTTGCTGTTGAATTAAACATTGAAGGTGAAGAGCAAATTGAAGCCCTTCGCCGCCGCCTGCGCGCGATGGAGCGTGACGGGCAACTGGTCTTTACCCGCCGCCAGTGCTACGCGCTGCCAGAACGCCTCGATCTGCTGAAAGGGACCGTCATTGGTCACCGCGATGGCTTCGGCTTCCTGCGCGTGGAAGGCCGTAAAGACGATCTGTATCTCTCATCTGAACAGATGAAAATGTGCATCCACGGCGACCAAATTCTGGCGCAGCCGCTGGGCGCCGACCGTAAAGGTCGCCGCGAAGCGCGCGTCGTGCGCGTGCTGGTGCCAAAAACCAGCCAGATTGTCGGCCGCTACTTTACCGACGCGGGCGTGGGGTTCGTGGTGCCGGACGACAGCCGTCTGAGCTTCGACATCCTGATCCCACCTGAAGAGGTGATGGGCGCCCGCATGGGCTTTGTGGTGGTGGTGGAACTCACCCAGCGCCCAACCCGTCGCACCAAAGCGGTAGGTAAAATCGTCGAAGTGCTGGGCGATAATATGGGCACCGGCATGGCCGTTGATATGGCGCTGCGCACCCACGAAATTCCATACATCTGGCCGAAAGCGGTTGAAGAGCAGATCGAAAGCCTGCGTGAAGAAGTGCCGGAAGAATCCAAAGTGGGCCGCGTGGATCTCCGCTCCCTGCCGCTGGTCACGATCGACGGTGAAGACGCCCGTGACTTCGATGACGCTGTCTACTGCGAGAAAAAACGCGGCGGCGGCTGGCGTCTGTGGGTAGCGATTGCAGACGTAAGCTACTATGTTCGTCCGCATACCCCGCTGGATAACGAAGCGCGCAGCCGCGGTACCTCGGTCTACTTCCCGTCGCAGGTTGTACCGATGCTGCCGGAAGTGCTCTCTAACGGTCTGTGCTCCCTGAACCCGCAGGTTGACCGCCTCTGTATGGTGTGTGAGATGACCATCTCCACCAAAGGGCGCTTAACCGGCTACAAGTTCTACGAAGCGGTGATGAGCTCGCATGCGCGTCTGACCTATACCAAGGTCTGGCATATGCTGCAGGGCGACCAGGATCTGCGCGAACAGTATGCGCCGCTGGTCAAACACATCGAAGAGCTGCATAACCTCTACAAAACGCTGGATCAGGCGCGCGAAGAGCGCGGTGGGATCTCTTTTGAGAGCGAAGAAGCGAAGTTTATCTTCAACGCCGAGCGCCGCATTGAGCGTATCGAACAGACCCAGCGTAACGATGCGCACAAGCTGATCGAAGAGTGTATGATTCTGGCGAACATCTCGGCGGCACGCTTCGTTGAGAAAGCCAAAGAACCGGCGCTGTTCCGTATTCACGATAAACCGTCGACGGAAGCCATCACCGCGTTCCGCTCCGTGCTGGCCGAACTGGGCCTGGAGCTGCCGGGCGGCAACAAGCCAGAGCCGCGCGATTACGCCGAGCTGCTGGAATCCATTAGCGATCGTCCTGATGCAGAAATGCTGCAGACGATGCTGCTGCGCTCAATGAAGCAGGCGATTTACGATCCGGAAAACCGCGGTCACTTCGGCCTGGCGCTGCAGTCTTACGCCCACTTTACGTCGCCGATCCGTCGTTATCCTGACCTCTCTTTGCACCGTGCGATCAAGTATCTGCTGGCGCAGGAGCAGGGACATAAAGGGAATACCACCGAAACCGGTGGCTACCACTATTCGATGGAAGAGATGCTGCAGCTGGGTCAGCACTGCTCCATGACCGAACGCCGTGCCGATGAGGCCACCCGCGACGTGGCGGACTGGCTGAAGTGTGACTTTATGCTGGACCAGGTCGGCAATGTCTTCAAAGGCGTGATTGCCAGCGTGACCGGCTTTGGTTTCTTCGTTCGTCTGGATGAGCTGTTTATCGACGGTCTGGTGCATGTCTCCAGCCTGGATAACGACTACTACCGCTTCGACCAGGTCGGCCAGCGTCTGATCGGCGAATCTGGCGGCCAGACCTATCGTCTGGGCGACCGCGTGGAAGTGAAGGTTGAGGCCGTGAATATGGACGACCGTAAAATCGACTTCAGCCTGATCTCCAGCGAGCGCGCCCCGCGTAACGTCGGTAAAACCGAGCGCGAAAGAGCGAAAAAAGGCGGAAATGGCAAAACGAGCGGCAAGCGCCGTCAGGCCGGTAAGAAGGTGAACTTCGAGCCGGATAGCGCGTTCCGCGGCGAGAAGAAGCAGAAGCCGAAGGCGGCGAAGAAAGAAGCCCGTTCCGCGAAGAAACCTTCCGCGAAGACACAGAAAATAGCGGCCGCCACCAAAGCGAAGCGCGCGGCTAAGAAAAAGCAGGCGGAGTAAATTCTCCCCTCACCCTAACCCTCTCCCCAACCGGGAGAGGGGAAATACTTATTACGAGAACCATCAATGAGTGAAATGATTTACGGCATCCACGCGGTGCAGGCCCTTCTCGAGCGCGCACCGGAGCGTTTTCAGGAAGTGTTTATTCTGAAAGGGCGTGAAGACAAACGTCTGATGCCGCTGATCCACGCTCTGGAAGCACAGGGCGTGGTGATCCAGCTGGCGAACCGCCAGTTCCTGGATGAAAAAAGTGACGGGGCGGTGCACCAGGGCATTATTGCTCGCGTGAAGCCGGGCCGTCAGTATCAGGAAAACGATCTGCCGGATCTTATCGCTGAGCTGGAGAATCCATTCTTCCTGATCCTCGATGGCGTTACCGATCCGCACAACCTCGGCGCGTGTCTGCGCAGCGCGGATGCGGCGGGCGTGCATGCGGTGATCGTGCCGAAAGATCGCTCCGCGCAGCTGAACGCGACGGCGAAGAAAGTGGCCTGCGGCGCGGCGGAAAACGTTCCGCTGATCCGCGTGACCAACCTGGCGCGCACCATGCGTCTGCTGCAGGAAGAGAACATCTGGATCGTCGGGACTGCCGGTGAAGCGGATCATACTCTGTACCAGAGCAAAATGACCGGCCGTCTGGCGCTGGTGATGGGGGCGGAAGGTGAAGGCATGCGTCGTCTGACCCGCGAGCACTGCGACGAGCTAATCAGCATCCCGATGGCGGGCAGCGTGTCCTCCCTGAACGTGTCTGTTGCGACGGGCATCTGCCTGTTTGAAGCGGTGCGTCAGCGCAGCTGATTTTCGCCCGGTGGCGCTTCGCTTACCGGGCCTACGGTTTTGTAGGCCGGGTCAGGCGAAGCCGCCACCCGGCAAAACAACCTCACTCCTCTAACGACCGCAGATGGTCATCCTTCCTCAGCGTCATTAATGCGAAAATACTCACCACCGCCGTTGCCATCACGTAGTACGCCGGAATATCCAGGTTACCCGTCTGCTTAATCAGCCCGGTAATGATTAATCCCGCACAGCCCGAGAAAATCGCATTCGATAACGAGTAGGCCAGCCCCAGCCCGGTATAGCGTACGCGCGTCGGGAACATCTCAGAGAGCATCGCCGGGCCCGGCCCTGCCAGCATGCCCACCAGGCCGCCCGCAATCAATACCACTATCGCTTTCACCGCCAGCGTGCTGGACTCCGCCTGCAGAAGTTTCAGCAGCGGCAGGGCGAGGATCAGCAGCAGCGCGGTGGCGATAATCATCACTGTGCGACGCCCGATCCTATCGCTCAGGATCCCCGACGGAATGATGGTCAGCGCAAACCCAACGTTCGAAATCACCGCGATCAGCAGCGCCTGGTTAAACCCGGTGTGCAGCGCCGACTGCAGATAGGTCGGCATAATCACCAGGTAAGTGTACCCCGCCGCAGACCAGACCATTACGCGGCCAATCCCCATCACGATGGCCCGGAGCGTGGCGGCAGTATCCGCCTGAGCGACAACCGGTTTATCCTGCTGCTGCACAAAGCTGGGTGTCTCTTCCATGCTGACACGAAGCCACAGCGCAACGACGCCCATGGGCAGCGCCAGGAAGAAAGGAATGCGCCAGCCCCAGTCGTGCAGGGCCTCAGGCGTGAGGAGGGCGGAGAGCAGCGCCACGATGCCTGCACCCGCTAACAGCCCCAGCGCCACGGTAAAGGACTGCCAGGCACCATAGAGCCCGCGCTTGCCGCGCGGAGCAAACTCCGTCATCAGCGAGACCGCACCGCCGTACTCGCCGCCCGCGAACAGCCCCTGCAGGATGCGAAGCAGCGTAACGATCAGCGGTGCGGCAATCCCGATGCTGGCGTAGACCGGCACAATGCCGATGGCGGCGGTAGCGAGCGTCATGAGCACCAGCACAATAATGAGCGTCGGCTTACGGCCAATTCGGTCGCCGATGCGTCCAAACACCACCGCACCCAGCGGACGGAAGAAGAAGGCGATGGCGAATGAGGCGTAGGTGAGGATCAGGCTGGTAAGCCCTGCTTCCCCTTCAAGCTGGAAGAAGTTCTTCGCAATGACGGTCGCCAGAAAACCGTAGACCGCAAACTCATACCACTCGATAAAGTTACCAATGGAGCCGGCAATTAATGCTCGCTTGTGCGCATCCGGTTGCATAACGATCCTCACTGAAAAGGGTAAGAATAAATTATTCAACAAAAGCGAAGTCATGAAATAGTTTATTCTTATGTTCTGTGAGCTATTTCACGAATGATATCAGCGGGATCGTGAACGTGTGACTCCCCTCCCATGCAGCGTATGCGCGGTCTGTCCATACTTATCGTCATTGCCACTGAAGGAGGGAG
Organism: Enterobacter sp. BNK-22; assembly: GCF_048684805.1. NCBI lineage: Bacteria > Pseudomonadati > Pseudomonadota > Gammaproteobacteria > Enterobacterales > Enterobacteriaceae > Enterobacter > Enterobacter sp. BNK-22. Next base: position 3,098,551 of record NZ_JBLQTT010000001.1, on the reverse strand, counting down.
ACAGTATGCACTGGCAGACCCATACCGTTTTCAATCAACCCGCACCACTTTCTAACAGCAACCTTTTCCTCTCGGACTGCGCGCTGCGCGATGCGGTCGCGCGTGAAGGGGCCGAGTGGGATATCGAGCTGCTCGCCAGCATCGGGCAGCAGTTAGGCACCGCAGAGTCGCTGGAGCTGGGCAGGTTGGCGAACGTGAATCCGCCGGAGTTGCTTCGCTATGACGCCACCGGAGAGCGACTGGATGACGTCCGCTTTCATCCGGCATGGCACCTGCTGATGCAGGGGCTGTGTGCCAATCGGGTACATAACCTGGCATGGGAAGAGGAGGCGCGTAAAGGGGCGTTTGTCGCGCGGGCCGCACGCTTTGTGCTTCATGCTCAGGTGGAAGCGGGCACGCTTTGTCCGGTCACCATGACGTTTGCCGCCACGCCGCTTCTGCAGCAGGCGCTTCCCAAAATATTTCACGACTGGCTGACGCCGCTACTCAGCGATCGCTACGATCCGCATCTGGCGCCTGGCGCGCAAAAGCGCGGCCTGCTGATCGGTATGGGGATGACGGAAAAGCAGGGCGGCTCGGACGTGCTGAGCAACACCACCAAAGCGGAAAAATGCGGCGACGGCAGCTACCGGCTGGTGGGGCATAAATGGTTTTTCTCCGTCCCGCAAAGCGATGCGCATCTCGTGCTGGCGCAGGCGAAGGGCGGGTTGTCCTGCTTTTTTGTGCCGCGCTTTTTGCCTGATGGACAGCGCAACGCCGTCCGGCTGGAGCGCCTTAAGGACAAGCTCGGGAACCGCTCCAACGCCAGCAGCGAGGTGGAGTTTCTCGATGCCTCCGGCTGGCTGCTGGGGGAAGAGGGCGAAGGGGTACGGCAGATCCTCAAAATGGGCGGTCTGACGCGCTTTGACTGTGCGCTGGGCAGCCACGGACTCATGCGTCGGGCGCTGTCCGTGGCGCTGTACCATGCGCATCAGCGCCAGACCTTCGGCAAAAATCTTATCGATCAGCCGCTCATGCGCGAAGTGCTAAGCCGGATGGCGCTGGTGCTGGAGGGGCAAACGGCGCTGCTGTTCCGCCTGGCGCGGGCGTGGGATAAACGCGCGGATCCGCAGGAGGCGGCATGGGCGCGGCTGTTTACCCCGGCCGCGAAATTTAGCGTGTGCAAAGCGGGCATCCCGTTTGTGGCTGAAGCGATGGAGGTGCTGGGCGGCGTCGGGTACTGCGAGGAGAGCGAACTTCCCCGCCTGTATCGCGAGATGCCGGTGAACAGCATCTGGGAAGGGTCCGGCAACATCATGTGCCTGGACGTGCTGCGTGTGCTGGCGAAGCAGCCGGGTATTCACGATCTGCTTGCCGAGGAGTTTGCACAGGTCAAAGGGCAGGACAGACACTTCGACCGCAGCTGGCGACAGCTTCAGCAAAAACTGCGTAAACCGCAGGAGGCGCAGGGGCGGGAAATTGCGCAGCAGCTTTTCCTGCTGGGTGCCGGGAGCGAAATGCTGCGGCACGCATCGCCCCCGGTGGCGCAGGCGTGGTGCCGCATGATGCTGGATACCCGTGGCGGCACGCTGATGAGCGAGCAGGTGCAAAGTGACCTGCTGCTGCGTGCGACGGGCAGAGTCGGTTAACCTTTTAGCTGGAACAGGCTCACCAGCTGGGCCAGATGTGATCCCTTCTCACGCAGCGTTTGAGCCGTTTGTTCGCTGCGTGAGATACGATCGGCATTAATATGCGACGCTTCGCCAATGTGGGTCATGGCGAGATTCACCTGGCCAATCCCGGCGGACTGCTCGCGTGAAGCATGGTTAATCTCGGTGACCAGCTGGCTGATGTTATCGATATGAATGATGATGTCATCCATCGCCAGGCGCGTCTTTTCAGACAGCGCATGGCCCTCACTCACTTTCCTGAGCGTATCGCCAATCAGCTGTTCAATCTCCTTCACCGCGTTAGCGCTGCGTCCTGCCAGGGCGCGAACTTCCTGCGCGACCACCGCAAACCCTTTCCCGTGCTCGCCCGCGCGGGCCGCTTCCACTGCCGCATTCAGCGCCAGGATATTGGTCTGGAAAGCGATAGACTCAATCACGCGCGTGATGTCTTCGATGCGTTTTGACGCCTCGCGAATGTCGTCCATCGTCGACACCGCGTGGGTGACCGTCTCACCGCCCTGATGCACCGCGAGCGAGGTTTCACCCACCAGTTGCTGCGTTTGCTCCATGTTGGCGGCATTTTGCTGCACGGTGGCGGCCAGCTGCTCCATGCTGGCGGAGGTCTCTTCCACGCTGCTGGCCTGCTTGTTGATCTGCTCAGAAATCTCGCCGGTATCGGCGGCCAGCGCGTTGGTGCCCAAATGGATCTCGCCTGCGGCCTCGCGGACCTGCAGGACAATTTTTTGCAGGCCGCCACCGATGCCGTTGATAGCGTCGATCAGCTGGCCGACTTCGTCCTGGCGCGTCACGGGCAGGCTGGAACGGAGATCCCCTGCGGCATATTGCCGGGCAAGATGGATCACATTGCGCAGCGGTCGGGTCAGCACGCGGCGAATAATGACCACGAACAGACCAGCAAACAGGATAGATAAGACCACGCCGGCCAGCAGGAAACGATCGCGCATGGCGTTGACGCTTGCGAGCAGCACCGATTTATCCACTTCGCCGACAATAGTCCAGTTCCAGCCTGGCAGCGGGGTATACGCCATTTTCAGCGTGCGGCCGTCGTCGCTTACGCGTTCCAGCGTGCCGGGCTTGTCACCCAGAAGCTGCTGCTGCGTCGCGTCGTCCCACTTCGGCAACTGTCCCTCTTCACCGGCATGGAACAGGTATTGCCCGCGCGTTTTGCCGTTGCTGCGATCCAGCACGAAGAAGTGACCGCTCTCACCCAGGCGGCGGTTGAGAATTTTCTCGCGCATGACGTTCCAGGAGTGAGTGATGTCCACTCCGACAAAGACGATCGCAATGACCTGTCCTTCGGCGTTTTTTACGGGCTGATACTGGGTGATGTAGCGTTTGCCAAACAGCAGCGCCAGGCCGCGGTAGACTTCACCTTTGTTGACGGCGGCAAAGGCCGGACTGGAAGTATCCAGCACGGTGCCCATCGCCCGCTCGCCATTCTCTTTGCGCAGGGAGGTCGCTACGCGAACAAAGTCGTTTCCGCTGCGTACAAACAGCGTCGAGATGGCTCCCGTACGGTTCAGGAAGTCGTCCGACAGGGTGTTATTTTCATGCAGCCCGGTGTCGCCGCCTTTCAGAAGCGGGACGCTGAGCCCGTTGATCGTCTGGGGTTGGGAAGGGTCACTATTCAGGGGCTGCGGTAAAAAGGTGGTAAACAGCCGGGTATAACTCTCAACCTCTTCACTCAGGCTGGTGTTAAACATCTGCACCATGTCGACCATGCCGGTGGACTGATTATGCAGGTCTTCTACCGCAAGGGCTTCAAGCTGCTGGCTGGCTTTTTGACTGAGCAGAAAAGTGAAAAGCAGAAACAGCGTGGCGACACTGACGCCCGTAAGCAGCGACAGCTTCGCCCCCAGGCCTGTACGGCGAAAAACATTGATCATAAATTGCTCATCATTGAAAAGGTATGGTTCTTCAACGGCAGAGCGGGGATTACGTTTACTGAATTAATGTAACAAAATGTTATTTTGTTGTTATTGTTTGGTTTTTGATTAGATAAAAAATTTGCAAAAGCGAAAAGCCACTAAAAATAAGTGGCTTTTATCAGGAGGGATATTACACGTAGAGAATGGCCTGTACCCGCCAGTGGTCGATATGGTTATCTTCCTGCATCTGGATGATGCGATACCATGAAGCACCCTGCTCATCAGCCTTTAATGCCACAACGCGTTCAACGTCTTGCGGGCTCCCCGAGATATTATTCACGGAGATCTGGCCAATTTCATTCAGGCCAGTTACACAGTCAGCACTGGCGAATTCTGCTGACTGCGCAGTGGTGCTCACCAGGCCTGCTGAGAGCAACAGAGAGGTCAAAGCAAGAGTTCGTTTCATCGTCAGCTCCATTTCACATATCTCCGGTATCCGCCGGGCAATCCTTCGCGAATAAACTCCCTTCCATTGACGCGGGCATGGAGTTTATTGTGGACAGGAAAATGTCTATGGACGCAAAGCAGTGTAAATCTCGTTCAAAGGAAAACCATTATTTACGGTACAAAATGGCCTGTGAATACCACTGTCCCGTTATGATGGTTTCGTCGATCATAATGATGACGTAATAATCTGCTTTGGCGGCGACGGCTTGTGCTTTGATTGCCGCTTCTGCGTCATCCGGGGAGCCGCGAACCAGCGCGGAGACGGTGCCCATTCGTTGTAATCCTTCCGTCTGATTACGACGAATCTCCTGTGGATGATCGGCGACCGGTGGAGCGGGTTGCGGCGTTCCCTGCAGCGCGCTACAGCCACTGAGCAGAAACACCAGCACTAAAGCAGCAAACCTGCGCATAACCATATCTCGTTTCCTGATAGCCATAGTGTAGTTGTCTGTGAATTTAGTTTTGGGGGAATGTTCCCGAAGTGTTATCTGGGACGTATATTTCGAATGAAAATGATGTGAAAGCGTAACCCAGTTCTCAACATTATGAATCATACATTCGTACAGGGTCGACAATGATTGAAATTGAAATACGCCACTTCGGCGACCATGAAATTTTACACGCTATGCCAGCGGGTAAACGTGATAAACCACTGCCTGTTGTGGTTTTTTATCACGGGTTTACCTCATCGAAGCTGGTTTACAGTTATTTTGCGGTTGCGCTGGCGCAGGCGGGTTTTCGCGTGGTGATGCCGGATGCGCCTGACCACGGCGCCCGCTTTATGGGTAACGAACAGGCGCGACTTGGGCAGTTCTGGCACATTCTGCACGGGAGTCTGACCGAGTTTGCCGGGTTGCGCGATGCGCTTTATGAGGCAGGGCTGGTGACAGAGAATCGTCTGGCCGTGGCCGGAGCGTCGATGGGCGGTATGACGGCGCTGGGGATTATGACGCATCATCCGGAAGTGAAATCGGTCGCCTGCCTGATGGGCTCGGGCTATTTTACATCGCTGGCGAAGACGCTCTTTCCCCCTCAGGATTTAGCGGAAATTACCGCGACGCTCGAAGAGTGGGACGTGACCCGGGCATTGCCGCGCCTGGCGGATCGCCCGCTGCTGCTGTGGCACGGCGACGCGGATGATGTGGTCCCGCCTGAGGGAACCTTCCGACTACAGCAGGCGTTAATGAATGCAGGACTGGACGGTAATCTCACCTGTCTGTGGGAAGCGGGCGTCCGCCACCGCATCACGCCCACGGCGCTGGACGCTACGGTGGCGTTTTTCCGCCAGCACCTTTAAACGCGCAGCACTTTTACGCCCTGATCTTCCAGCTTCTGGAGGATCTCAGGGTTGGCGCCTTTGCCGGTGATCACCATGTCGATCTGTTCGGCACGGCTGAACAGCATGCCAGCGCGCTCGCCCACTTTGCTGCTGTCGACCAGCACAACGAGCTTGCCCACAACGTTGAGCATGTTTTGTTCCGCCATCGCGGTCAGCATATCGGTTTTATACAGGCCATCTGCCGTCAGGCCTTTGCCGCTGGTAAACATCCAGTGCCCGGCATAGAGACTGTTTTCGCTGTCCTGAGGGCTAAGGGTGATGGACTGGCTTTTGTTGTACTGCCCGCCCATGATCACCACGCTCTCATGCTCCTGGTCGATCAGATAGTTAGCGAGCGGTAAGTAGTTGGTGATGATTTGCACCGGCTTGCCGCACATTTCACGGCCCAGCAGAAATGCCGTGGAACCGCAGTTGATCACGACGCTCTCACCGGGATTCACCAGCTGCGACGCGGCTCTGGCAATCCGCACTTTTTCATCATGATTTTGCGCCTGATGAATATTCATTGGCGTCCAGCGAGGGCGCTGCTGGCTGATCGCTTCCGCGCCGTTGCGGACCTTTTTCAGCTTGCCGCTTTCATCCAACTTGTTGATATCCCGCCGCGCCGTTGCCGGGGAGATCCCTAAACGTTCGATCACTTTCTCGACGGTGATAAACCCGGTTTGCGCCAGGAGTTCCAGGAGAATTTGATGCCGTTGCGCTTCCGTCATGAGCTATTCCGATAAGAATTGATTTGAAAAGATGATATTTGAAATAGCGTGAAATTACTAAAAGAAATATGACATCGCCAGACATGAAGTCTGGCGATGTGGCTGCACAATCAGAGGAAGGACTTGAACGGCAGGTCTGGCTCAATGGTGAAGCAATCATCGAAACCACGTGGGTAGTGATATTCAAGATTATCTTTGTCCAGCGGCCAGGTGAACTTGCCGCCGACCTGCCAGATGAACGGCTTGAAGCCATACTTCAGGCGGTCTTTTTTCATCTCCCACAGCACGCGGATTTCCTGCGGATCGGCCTGGAAGTTTGACCAGATATCGTGGTGGAACGGAATCACCACTTTGGTATTCAGCGCTTCCGCCATGCGCAGCATGTCGGCGCTGGTCATTTTGTCGGTAATGCCGCGCGGGTTCTCACCGTAGGAGCCCAGCGCCACGTCGATCTGGTGCTCGTTACCGTGCTTCGCGTAGTAGTTGGAGTAGTGAGAGTCGCCGCTGTGGTACAGGGAGCCGCCAGGGGTTTTAAACAGATAGTTAACCGCGCGCTCATCCATACCGTCCGGCAGTACACCTGCGGCTTTCTGATCGGCAGGCAGGGTAATCAGTGCTGTACGGTCAAAGGCATCCAGCGCATGGATTTCAATATCTTTAATTTTCACCACGTCGCCAGGCTTCATCACGATGCAGCGCTCTTTCGGCACGCCCCAGCCAATCCACAGATCCACGCAGGTCTGCGGCCCGATAAACGGCACATCGTCAGCACAGTTTTGCATCACCGCTGCCGCCACGTTCACATCGATATGATCGTTGTGATCGTGAGTGGAGAGCACGGCGTCGATCTGGCGAATGGCAAACGGATCGAGCACAAACGGCGTGGTACGCAGGTTCGGCTGCAGTTTTTCCACGCCCGCCATGCGCTGCATCTGGTGACCCTTTTTCATCAACGGGTTGCCGTGGCTCTGCTTGCCGGTGCCGCACCAGAAATCGACGCAGATATTGGCGCCGCCTTCTGATTTCAGCCAGATACCGGTGCAGCCCAGCCACCACATCGCAAAGGTACCAGGAGCAACCTGTTCCTGCTCGATCTCTTCATTCAGCCAGCTGCCCCATTCCGGGAAGGTGCTCAGAATCCATGACTCACGGGTGATGGTGTTCACTTTACTCATCGTTTTGACTCCTGGTTTAATCAAAAGTAATCACTTGGTGATTTGTTGTGATTAATGCTGGCACCATTTGACGCGCTTTGCAATGGTAAAAATGCGGATTTTTATCCGTTCAACTTCACAGATTCTCCGCTTCTTGCTTGTTATAGTAGTACGCGCAACTCATTAATTTGATGAATTATAAAGATTAATTTGTTTTTGCAATGCAGTAGTGAAAATCATTATTAACTGCATGGAAATAAATTGCGTGATACGTCACAAATAATCAAATGCAATCTTGTGGTGATTATTTGTGATTAATAGAGTGATGACACCAACCGCACAGGGATTACCCCTCGTGTTCTCATTTCTGGAGAGAGTTATGGAGATCCTCTACAACGTCTTTACCGTGTTCTTTAATCAGGTAATGACCAACGCCCCGCTGCTGCTGGGTATCGTTACGTGTCTGGGCTATATCCTGCTGCGCAAAAGCGTCAGCGTGATTATTAAAGGCACCATCAAAACCATTATCGGTTTCATGCTGTTACAGGCGGGGTCTGGCATTCTGACCAGCACCTTTAAGCCGGTCGTCGCCAAAATGTCCGAAGTGTATGGCATCAACGGTGCGATTTCTGACACTTACGCGTCAATGATGGCCACCATCGAGCGCATGGGTGATGCCTATAGCTGGGTGGGGTATGCGGTGCTGCTCGCTCTGGCGCTAAACATTATCTACGTTCTCCTGCGCCGCATTACCGGCATTCGCACCATCATGCTCACCGGGCACATCATGTTCCAGCAGGCGGGGTTGATCGCGGTTTCTCTCTATATCTTCGGTTACCCAATGTGGACCACGATTATCTGCACCGCGGTGCTGGTCTCGCTCTACTGGGGTATCACCTCCAACATGATGTACAAGCCGACTCAGGAAGTGACGGACGGCTGCGGTTTCTCCATCGGCCATCAGCAGCAGTTTGCTTCCTGGATTGCCTATAAAGTTGCGCCATACCTGGGCAAAAAAGAAGAGAGCGTTGAAGACCTCAAGCTGCCTGGCTGGCTGAATATCTTCCACGACAACATCGTTTCGACCGCAATTGTCATGACCATCTTCTTCGGTGCCATTCTGCTCTCCTTTGGTATTGACGTGGTGCAGGCGATGGCAGGCAAAACCCACTGGACGGTTTACATCCTGCAGACCGGTTTCTCCTTCGCGGTGGCGATCTTCATCATCACTCAGGGCGTACGTATGTTCGTTGCCGAACTGTCGGAAGCGTTCAACGGTATCTCCCAGCGCCTGATCCCTGGCGCGGTACTGGCCATCGACTGTGCCGCTATCTATAGCTTCGCGCCAAACGCGGTGGTCTGGGGCTTTATGTGGGGCACTATCGGCCAGCTGATTGCGGTGGGCATTCTGGTCGGCTGCGGCTCCTCAATCCTGATTATTCCGGGCTTTATCCCGATGTTCTTCTCCAACGCCACCATCGGCGTATTCGCTAACCACTTCGGCGGCTGGCGTGCGGCGCTCAAAATCTGCCTGGTGATGGGCATGGTGGAAATCTTCGGCTGCGTGTGGGCGGTCAAGCTCACCGGTATGAGCGCCTGGATGGGCATGGCGGACTGGTCAATTCTGGCACCGCCGATGATGCAGGGCTTTGCCTCCATCGGGCTGGTCTTTATGGCCATCATCATCCTGATTGCTCTGGCTTATATGTTCTTCGCTGGCCGTTCGCTGCGAGCAGAAGAAGACGCGGAAAAACAAACAGCAGAAGTCTCTGCTCATTAAGGAGTTTCGATTATGACCGTACGTATCCTGGCTGTGTGTGGTAATGGGCAAGGCAGCTCCATGATCATGAAGATGAAAGTGGACCAGTTTTTAACCCAGTCCAACATCGACCACACGGTGAACAGCTGCGCAGTGGGTGAATACAAAAGTGAGCTGAACGGCGCGGACATCATCATCGCCTCTACTCATATCGCCGGCGAAATCAGTGTGTCGGGTAATAAATACGTGGTGGGCGTGCGCAACATGCTGTCGCCTGCGGATTTCGGACCAAAACTGCTGGAAGTGATTAAAGAGCACTTTCCACAAGACGTGAAGTAAGGACGCCATATGAAACTACGTGATTCGCTGGCAGAGAATAACTCCATCCTTTTACAGGCTGAGGCCAGCACCTGGCAGGAAGCGGTAAAGCTGAGCGTGGATCTGCTGGTTAAGGCTGACGTTGTCGAGCCGCGTTACTACCAGGCCATTCTGGATGGCGTGGCGCAACATGGCCCTTATTTTGTGATTGCGCCGGGCCTGGCGATGCCGCATGGCCGCCCGGAAGAGGGCGTCAAGAAAACCGGCTTCGCGCTGGTGACGCTGAAAACGCCGCTGGTGTTTAACCACGAAGATAATGACCCGGTCGACATCCTGATCACCATGGCCGCTGTTGACGCTAACACCCACCAGGAGGTGGGCATCATGCAGATCGTCAATCTGTTTGATGACGAAGCCAATTTCGACCGTTTACGCGCCTGCCGTACCGAGCAGGACGTGCTGGATTTAATTGATAACGCCACAGCGGCGGCTGTTTAAGAGGAATTGAAAATGTCATTACCCATGTTGCAGGTTGCGCTTGATAACCAGACCTTGTCCCACGCTTATGAAACGACCCGTCTGATTGCGGAAGAAGTCGATATCATCGAAGTGGGTACCATTCTCTGCGTGGGCGAGGGCGTTCGCGCCGTTCGCGACCTGAAGGCGCTTTATCCGCACAAAATCGTGCTGGCAGATGCCAAAATAGCCGACGCAGGAAAAATCCTCTCCCGCATGTGCTTCGAAGCCAACGCCGACTGGGTCACCGTCATTTGCTGTGCGGATATCAACACCGCCAAAGGCGCGCTGGACGTGGCAAAAGAGTTTAACGGCGACGTGCAGATTGAGCTGACCGGTTTCTGGACCTGGGAGCAGGCCCAGGAGTGGCGTGATGCGGGTATTCAGCAGGTGGTGTATCACCGCAGCCGCGACGCGCAGGCCGCAGGGGTGGCGTGGGGCGAAGCGGATATCAGCGCGATCAAACGTCTGGCGGATATGGGCTTTAAAGTCACCGTTACCGGCGGCCTGGCACTGGAAGATCTGCCGCTGTTCAAGGGCATTCCGATTCACGTCTTTATTGCCGGTCGCAGCATTCGTGATGCGGCGTCTCCGGTGGAAGCGGCGCGTCAGTTCAAACGCTCAATCGCTCAGCTTTGGGGCTAAGGAGCGGGTATGTTGTCCAAACAGGTCCCGCTTGGCATCTATGAAAAGGCACTCCCTGCGGGGGAGTGCTGGCTGGAGCGGTTACAGCTGGCAAAACAGCTGGGCTTCGATTTTGTCGAAATGTCCGTGGATGAGACGGACGAACGCCTCTCTCGTCTCGACTGGGGCCGTGAACAGCGCCTGGCGCTGGTGAGCGCCATCGCCGAAACGGGGGTACGCGTGCCGTCGATGTGCCTGAGCGCCCACCGGCGGTTCCCTCTCGGCAGTGAAGACGATGCTGTGCGCGCTCAGGGGCTGGAGATCATGCGTAAAGCCATTCGCTTTGCGCAGGACGTGGGTATCCGCGTGATCCAGCTGGCGGGTTATGACGTTTATTATCAGGAAGCCAACGATGAAACGCGCCGTCGTTTCCGTGACGGCCTGAAGGAGAGCGTTGAGATGGCCAGCCGTGCGCAGGTCACGCTGGCGATGGAGATCATGGACTACCCGTTGATGAACTCCATCAGCAAGGCGCTGGGCTACGCGCACTATCTGAATAACCCGTGGTTCCAGCTTTATCCTGATATCGGCAACCTGTCGGCATGGGATAACGATGTGCAGATGGAACTGCAGGCAGGTATGGGGCATATCGTGGCGGTGCACGTCAAAGATACCCGTCCTGGCGTGTTTAAAAACGTACCGTTCGGCACAGGGGTGGTGGATTTCGAACGGTGCTTCGAGACGCTCAGGCAGACCGGCTATTGCGGGCCTTATCTGATCGAGATGTGGAGCGAAACGTCGGAAAACCCTGCGGCGGAAGTAGCAAAGGCGCGGGACTGGGTGCGCGAGCGTATGGCGCGCGCGGGGTTACTGGAGGCTGAACATGCTTAAGCTTAAACAGCAGGTCTTTGAAGCCAACATGGATCTGCCGCGCTATGGCCTGGTCACCTTCACCTGGGGTAACGTCAGCGCTATCGATCGCGAACAGGGGCTGATCGTGATTAAGCCGAGCGGTGTGGCGTATGACACCATGAACGCTGACGATATGGTGGTGGTCGATCTTGACGGAAACGTCGTAGAGGGAAAATGGCGTCCCTCTTCAGATACGGCGACCCATCTGGCGCTTTATCGTCGTTATCCCTCACTCGGCGGCGTTGTGCATACCCACTCGACCCATGCCACGGCCTGGGCACAGGCGGGGCTGGCGATCCCGGCGCTGGGAACAACGCATGCGGACTACTTCTTTGGCGACATCCCCTGCACGCGCGCATTAACGCAGGTTGAAGTGGAAGGCGAATACGAGCTCAACACCGGGAAGGTTATCATCGAAACGTTGGGTGAAAGCGAACCGCTGCATACGCCGGGTATTGTGGTCTATCAGCACGGCCCGTTCGCCTGGGGAAAAGATGCCCACGACGCCGTTCACAATGCGGTTGTCATGGAGGAGGTGGCACGCATGGCGTGGATTGCCCGCGGCATCAACCCACAGCTTCAGGGGATTGATTATTATCTGATGAATAAGCATTTCATGCGCAAGCACGGCCCGAATGCCTATTACGGGCAGAAGTGAATAAGTGCTCTGGAATACCGAAAAACAGTTGTAACCGGTGGTATTCCGGAGCCATTCACAAAAAAAAAGCCCCCGGGCAGGGGGCAACGTCAACTATGGCTATGTTCTCGTTGTTGGCTTTCCTGGTGCTAGCGTTAACGCGTTATCGGTAAATATCTGCACTGGCGTGCATATTGCCGTTGCTGCCGGGCTCACGGATTAACATCACGTGGTAATAGGTTGCGCCCTGTGCATCGGTTTCTTGATTAAGGGCCTGATCTGCTTCACTTTCCGTGGCGAAATTATGATTGATGTAAATGACGCCCAAGCTTTGCACATCATCCATGTTTCTGGCCTGTCGGCTGTCTATCTTGATGGCTGCCATCGCGTTTGCACTGAGCAAAAGCGCTGCCATTAGGGCTAATGCGATTTGTTTCATGATATGCGCTCCACGACTGCGTGCTCTGAGAGGGGGACTCCTTCTTCTGTTCAGGTGATCTCTGATTAAAGTGTAATCATTCCTCCGGCGGGGAAGCGTGACCATTTCTGATGCAGTTGTTCAAAAAAACACCGCTTCCGGGTGTGAGTAATTTTAAATCACCCACTTAGACCCGCTTCGCGCTTTGTGCGAATTATTTGTGCAATCAGCTTGAGTTTCCGGGGGCGCGCAAGTATTATGACGCGTCAATTTTTCAGCCGACCTTTAACACGTTCCTTGCCTCCCCGGGCCTCGGCTGACCCAGACAGGAGGCTGAATAATCCGTAAGGAGCAATTCGATGCGTCATTACGAAATCGTTTTTATGGTCCATCCTGACCAGAGCGAACAGGTTCCGGGTATGATCGAGCGCTACACTGGTGCAATCACTGCAGCAGCGGGCACGATCCACCGTCTGGAAGACTGGGGCCGCCGTCAGCTGGCTTATCCGATCAACAAACTGCACAAAGCTCACTACGTTCTGCTGAACGTTGAAGCGCCGCAGGAAGTGATCGATGAGCTGGAAACTAACTTCCGCTTCAACGATGCCGTTATCCGCAGCATGGTTATGCGTACTAAACACGCAGTTACCGAAGCATCTCCGATGGTTAAAGCGAAAGACGAGCGCCGTGAGCGTCGCGATGATTTCGCAAACGAAACCGCAGATGATTCTGATGCTGGGGATTCTGAAGAGTAATTTCTGATGACCAACCGTCTGGCGTTGTCCGGCATCGTATGCAGGGCTCCCCTTCGAAAGGTCAGTCCATCAGGAATTCCGCATTGCCAGTTCGTGCTTGAGCATCGTTCTGTGCAAGAGGAAGCCGGGTTTCACCGGCAGGCGTGGTGCCAAATGCCCGTTATTATTAGCGGACACGAAAACCAGGCCATTACTCACAGTTTAACGGTCGGTAGTGCAGTAATCGTTCAGGGGTTCATCTCTTGCCACAAGGCAAAGAACGGTCTGAGCAAAATGGTTCTGCATGCCGAGCAGATTGATTTGATAGATTCTGGAGACTAGCCATATGGCACGTTATTTCCGTCGTCGCAAGTTCTGCCGTTTCACCGCGGAAGGCGTTCAAGAGATCGACTATAAAGATATCGCAACGCTGAAAAACTACATCACCGAAAGCGGTAAGATTGTCCCAAGCCGTATCACCGGTACTCGTGCAAAATATCAGCGTCAGCTGGCTCGCGCTATCAAACGCGCTCGCTACCTGTCCCTGCTGCCGTACACTGATCGTCATCAGTAATCGGGCACGGTCCATTAATACGACTTTAAGAGGATAAGGTAATGCAAGTTATTCTGCTTGATAAAGTAGCAAACCTGGGCAGCCTGGGTGATCAGGTAAACGTTAAAGCGGGCTACGCTCGTAACTTCCTGGTTCCACAGGGTAAAGCTGTTCCAGCTACCAAGAAAAACGTAGAGTTTTTCGAAGCACGTCGCGCTGAACTGGAAGCCAAACTGGCTGACGTTCTGGCGGCTGCTAATGCTCGCGCTGAAGCAATCAACGCACTGGGCACCGTTACCATCGCGTCCAAAGCTGGCGACGAAGGTAAACTGTTCGGTTCCATCGGTACCCGCGATATCGCTGATGCAGTTTCTGCAGCAGGCGTTAAAGTGGCTAAGAGCGAAGTTCGTCTGCCGAACGGCGTTCTGCGTACCACTGGTGAGCACGAAGTTGACTTCCAGGTTCACAGCGAAGTGTTCGCTAAACTGGTTGTTAACGTTGTAGCTGAGTAATTTTTTACTCTGCTCACGTTGAAACGCCGGCCTTGTGCCGGCGTTTTGCTTTTTACAGATCCCAGTCCTTAACGTGCCCTGATAAAACTGCCGTCTGGCTGGCGGGTAAACAGCACCTGTTGTCCATTTCCGGTATCAATCGTTAACCCTGTCACCACCCCACTGGCATTCTGGCGTATTTGCACCATCTGGCCATTCTGCAGGTTACTGAGCGGCTTACCCGCACCTTCCACTTTCGCCATGGCATACACGTCTGTCGGCGGCAGGTTGTGGTCACGGAACAGCTGCGCCAGCGTTTTACCCGACTCTACGCGATAGGAACGCCACTGTTGCTCAATGCCGGTGGGCTGTTGCGCCTGAGGCTGAGACGGGGCGGCGGCTTGTTCCTGCGGCTGTTCGTCCTGAATGGGCTCTGGCTCAACCGGCGCGACCTGACCCGGGTCGTTAGACGGGGTGACGAGCTGCGTCTGCATCGGCTGTGCGTCAGGCTGCGGTCGGGTTTGCGACTGAATATCCAGCTGAGCATTGCGGGTGACGGGGGCGGTATCAACATCATCGCCACCGGAAGGAAGCAGGAAGCCCACAATCACCATCAGCGCACCAATGATGATCCCTCTGCGATGCAGAGGCGGCAGCGGGTCCATGATGCGAAAATTGTCCGGCGCCTGCCAGATTTTCGCCAGGGTAGGTTTCAGTTCAAATCGCCCGGGCATGGCACTCCTCCTGCTCCGCGTATTTTTTATCCTGTGCCCCGAAGTATAGTTTGCTAACTGCCTGAACGGCGTAGTAAACCCGACATCCGTGACATCAGTTCGGGATTAATCCTGGTTCTCTCTATTGTTTCTGTTTCGTCGCGGTTTGTCACCTTAACTTCAGACAAAGTTTTACCCATAAGGGCATGGCTGATATGCTGCCCGCTACTTTAAATGTGATGGAAGGAAAACCCATGACCACCCCGACTTTTGACACTATCGAAGCGCAGGCAAGTTACGGTATCGGCTTGCAGGTAGGACAGCAGCTGAGCGAATCCGGCCTGGAAGGTCTGTTACCCGAAGCGCTGGTGGCGGGTATCGCTGACGCGCTGGAAGGTAAACAGCCTGCCGTTCCGGTTGACGTTGTGCACCGTGCGCTGCGTGAAATCCACGAACGTGCTGACGCCGTGCGTCGCGCACGTTTTGAAGAGATGGCCGCCGAAGGTGTGAAATATCTGGAAGAGAACCGTGAGCGTGAAGGCGTGAACAGCACCGAGTCTGGTCTGCAGTTCCGCGTGATCAATCAGGGTGATGGCGCGATCCCGGCGCGTACCGACCACGTTCGCGTACACTATACCGGTAAGCTGATCGACGGTACCGTCTTCGACAGCTCCGTGGCGCGCGGCGAACCGGCTGAGTTCCCGGTGAATGGCGTTATCGCAGGTTGGATCGAAGCGCTGACCCTGATGCCAGTGGGTTCTAAATGGGAACTGACTATTCCGCACAACCTGGCCTACGGCGAGCGCGGCGCTGGCGCGTCCATCCCGCCATTCAGCACCCTGGTCTTTGAAGTCGAGCTGCTGGAAATTCTGTAATCGACTTTTCTTATCTCCTCTCCCCGGCTGGGGAGGGGAAAATAGCGTGAAAACCTATAGTTAAGCCGGAATCAATATTTTATCTTGCAAACGAAACTGTTGCGTGTATTTTTGTGAGCTGTTTCGCGCTGTATGAGTGATATGACACTCACTTTCAACATATTATTAACATAATATCTAAATCATAGTATTCATCCCGCCGATTCTTACCTAATATCGATTAGCCCTTACAAGGGAACGTCATTTTTTTGACGTATTTAAAGGCCAGAAGAGCCTTAACAACACAGACAGGCATAAACAGGAAAATATCACATGGTAGATCAGGTCAAAGTCGTCGCCGACGAAGAGGCGTCGTCTGAACAGTCGCTACGGCGCAATCTCACAAACCGTCATATTCAGCTCATTGCCATCGGGGGTGCCATCGGTACCGGGTTGTTTATGGGGTCAGGCAAAACCATCAGTCTCGCCGGACCGTCAATCATATTCGTCTATATGATTATCGGTTTTATGCTGTTCTTCGTGATGCGTGCAATGGGTGAACTGCTGCTCTCGAACCTTGAATACAAATCCTTCAGCGACTTCGCTTCAGACCTGCTCGGACCATGGGCGGGCTATTTTACCGGCTGGACCTACTGGTTCTGCTGGGTCGTGACCGGTATGGCGGATGTCGTGGCGAT
Organism: Enterobacter sp. BNK-22; assembly: GCF_048684805.1. Taxonomy (NCBI): domain Bacteria; kingdom Pseudomonadati; phylum Pseudomonadota; class Gammaproteobacteria; order Enterobacterales; family Enterobacteriaceae; genus Enterobacter; species Enterobacter sp. BNK-22. Next base: position 3,082,076 of record NZ_JBLQTT010000001.1, on the reverse strand, counting down.
TACCGCCTACGCGCAGTTCTGGTTCCCGGGGCTGTCGGACTGGGTGGCCTCGCTGGCGGTCATCGTTCTGCTGCTGAGCCTTAACCTCGCCACCGTTAAAATGTTCGGTGAGATGGAGTTCTGGTTCGCAATGATCAAAATTGTGGCCATTGTCGGGCTCATCGTGGTGGGCCTGGTAATGGTGCTCACCCACTTCCAGTCACCAACCGGCGTTCAGGCGTCGTTTACCCATCTGTGGAATGACGGCGGCTGGTTCCCGAAAGGCATCAGCGGCTTCTTTGCCGGCTTCCAGATTGCGGTGTTCGCGTTTGTGGGGATTGAGCTTGTCGGAACAACCGCTGCGGAAACCAAAGATCCTGAGAAGTCCCTGCCGCGCGCCATCAACTCCATTCCGGTGCGTATCATCATGTTCTACGTCTTCGCGCTGATTATCATTATGTCCGTGACGCCGTGGAGCTCGGTGGTGCCAAGCAAGAGCCCGTTCGTTGAGCTGTTCGTGCTGGTAGGCCTGCCTGCGGCAGCGAGCCTGATTAACTTCGTGGTGCTGACCTCTGCGGCTTCTTCCGCAAACAGCGGCGTGTTCTCAACCAGCCGTATGCTGTTTGGTCTGGCGCAGGAAGGCGTGGCGCCGAGCGCGTTCGCCAAGCTCTCTAAGCGTGCCGTACCGGCAAAAGGGCTGACCTTCTCCTGCATGTGTCTGCTGGGTGGTGTGGTGATGCTCTACGTGAACCCAAGCGTGATTGGCGCATTCACCATGATCACCACGGTCTCTGCGATCCTGTTTATGTTCGTCTGGACCATCATCCTCTGCTCCTATCTGGTGTACCGCAAACAGCGCCCACACCTGCATGAAAAATCGATCTACAAGATGCCGCTGGGCAAGCTGATGTGCTGGGTGTGCATGGCGTTCTTCGTCTTCGTGCTGGTTCTGCTGACGCTGGAAGATGATACCCGTCAGGCGCTGATCGTCACGCCGCTGTGGTTTATCGCGCTGGGGCTGGGCTGGATGTTTATCGGTAAGAAACGTATGGCTGGCATGCGTTAAGCATGTTGCCGGGTGGCGCTGACGCTTACCCGGCCTACGTTCGAGGACGTTGCAGGCCCGGTAAGCGCTAGCGCCACCGGGCTTTTTTATTCCCCCGCCAATGCCCGCGGGAACAGAACGTTATTCTCCAGACTGATGTGCTCCATCAGGTCGTCGATCGTTTCGTTAATGCCGTTGTACATCGCTTTCCACGTTGTGCACGCTTCTGGCGGCGGCGTGACGTTTTGGGTGGTATGTTTGATCACCTCCAGCAGTTCGCCTGCGTCATCATGCTCGCTCTCCATCACGCTGATGGGCCCCATCGCCTGGCTTCCCATTCCCTGTTTAATCATCGGGAAGAGGATCTGCTCTTCTTTCATCATATGGCTGGAAAGCTCTTCGTGCAGCAGGGTCAGGTATTTCGCCAGACCGCGCGGTACGGAAGGTTTGTCGGCATGGACGCGCTCGACTTTGGTCGCCTGCAGGATCAGCTCCGGCAGCTGTTCACGGTGACGGTCATGGTAACGCACGATGATATGGTCGATGATTTCCGCGAGCGGAGCGGTTCGCCAGTCTTTGTCGATGGGCTGCGCGGCCAGCTGCGTCAGCTCGGCTTCAATCACCTCAACGTCCAGCTCTTTGCGTAACGCCGCACGCGCCAGAGTTTGCTTACCGCCGCAGCAGTAGTCCATATCGTATTTACGGAACAGCGCAGAAGCGCGAGGAATGGAGAGCGCCAGCTCGCCGAGGGGTTGGTCGCGAAAGGCCATAGCAGTTACCTCATTCTCAATAATATAAGATGCATATTAAATGCATCTTTAAGGTGGCGCTATAACCCTTTAGAGGGACGGGTAAAAATGAGATGCAGATCACAAAAAAATATCCGATTTAACTCTCTGAATGGGCTCAGGAAAGTGGTTTCGAAACTTTTTAAAGGTGGAGAAACAGTAAACAACCCGCTGTGCCTGCCGATATATCCACGTCAGACAAACCTGCATATAACAAAGGCAACGCATGTTTAAACGTATAAAAGTCATTACCCTTCTGATTTCGGTGCTGCTTGTGCTCGGCATCATGCAAGTGATTTCCGCCGGTATCTTTATCAACGCCCTGAACAACGATAAAGACAACTTCACCGTGGCGCAGCTCTCCAGCAAGAACGTGGCGGAGTTTACCGATGCGTGGATCAGTCTGAACCAGGCGCGCGTCACCCTGAACCGCGGGATGCTGCGCCTGCAAAGCAGCATGGCCTCGCAAATTAACGGCGGTCAGCTGAATGAGCTGGTGACCACGGCGAAAAATCTGCTGACTGAAGCGCAGGTTCATTACGATAAATACTATGCCTTGCCGAATACGCCAGGCCTGGATGAGAGCCTGACTAACCAACTCGAAGAGCAGTACCGCATTTACTCTGCGACGCTGACACAAATGAACGTTCTGCTGAGCCAGGGCAATCTGGAAGATATGTTCAAGCAGAATGCCGAACAAAAACAGAACGCGATGCAGACGGTTTATCGTGAATGGCGTGAAGCGCAGGCTGCGCTCACGGATAAAGGCATTCAGGATAACGAAAGTGATTACAAGCGCATCCTGTGGATCCTCTCTGCGGTCATGTTGCTGGTAATTGTGGTGATTATCTCCAGCTGGATTGCGATGCGCCGCGTGCTGCTGCTGCCGCTGGAAGAGGTGATTAACCATATTCGCGCCATTGCGGCAGGCGATCTCACCCAGCCGATTCAGGCCGACGGTAAAAATGAAATGGCTATCCTGGCGCGCAACGTGCAGGAGATGCAAACTTCGCTGGCGAACACCGTGGGCGTAGTGCGTGAAGGCGCAGATACCATTTACACCGGTGCAGGCGAAATCTCTGCAGGCAGTAACGATCTCTCTTCCCGCACCGAGCAGCAGGCTGCGTCTCTGGAAGAGACGGCAGCCAGCATGGAGCAGCTGACGGCAACGGTGAAGCAGAATGCCGATAACGCGCGTCAGGCTTCCCGTCTGGCGCTGGATGCCTCCTCAACGGCGAAGAAGGGCGGTAACGTGGTGGAGGGCGTCGTACGTACGATGGATGAGATCGCCACCAGTTCCAGCAAGATCGCGCAAATCACTAACGTGATCGACGGGATTGCCTTCCAGACGAATATTCTGGCGCTCAACGCGGCGGTGGAAGCGGCCCGTGCAGGCGAGCAGGGCCGTGGCTTTGCGGTGGTGGCAGGGGAAGTGCGTACCCTTGCCCAGCGCAGCGCTCAGGCGGCGAAAGAGATCAAAGCGCTGATCGACGACTCCGGCGAACGCGTGAACGCGGGTTCGCAGCTGGTTAACGAAGCCGGAGCCACGATGGCCGAGATCGTCAATGCGGTCACCCGCGTCACCGACATCATGGGCGAAATAGCCTCGGCCTCTGACGAGCAGAGCCGCGGTATTGACCAGGTGGGCCAGGCGGTAGCCGAAATGGACCGCGTGACCCAGCAGAACGCCTCGCTGGTGGAGGAGTCTGCGGCCGCAGCGGCGGCGCTGGAAGATCAGGCTGCACGTCTGAACGAAGCGGTGGCGGTATTTAAAATCACCCGCAACCAGGCGGTTAAAGCGGCGCCGGTGAAAACCTATGTGCCAAAAGCGCAGCCTGTCGCGGCGGCGTCTGAAGGGAACTGGGAAACGTTTTAAGGTCTTGCCCGGTGGCGGCTACGCCTTACCGGGCCTACGGTTTTGTAGGCCCTGCAAGCGCAGCGCCGCCGGGCAATACTCACATCTCCGACGCCGGAACAACACTCGGTTTTTCCGGCTTCGCTCTCACCGCCATCACCACGCCCACGACCAACAGCACGATCCCGCAGGCCGTGAACAACGGCGGCACGCTCTGGCGCATCAGGAAGGTATACAACAGTCCGGCCAGGGTTTCGAAGACAATCAGCGGCCCTAAGATCACCGTCGGCAGCTTCTGGCTGGCAATATTCCAGCACAGCGCGCCCACCCATGAACACAGCACTGCAATCGCCACCATCAGGCCGATAAACACCCACGGTCTTGGCCCAAAGGGCTGGGCGAAGTCCGGCTGCTGATGGCCCAGCCAGAGGCATGCGCCGAGATACCCCACGACGGATACGGGCAACGTGACCAGCGCCTGCGCCGTCGCCCACATCATTGGGTGTTTGTCCGGATTCTCTCGCAGCCAGCGCGCGTTGCGCAGGGCATACCAGGCCCAGCACGCCACGGAAATGAACGCCAGCAGAATGCCAGAGCCGTATCGCCACAGGTCAACATCCCCCTGCCCATGACGCAGCTCGGCAATATTGACGCATATCAGCCCCAGGGCAGTGCAGACCAGCGCCGGGGCCATTTTTGACCACGCCAGTTTGCCATCGCGGTGGCTGTAGAGCAGGTTAGCAAAGACGGGGATGACGACCGGCAGCGTGCCGATAATCATGGTCGATACCGGCGCACCGGTACGCTGAATGGCGCTCGCGAGGCAAACGTAATAGATAAGATTGCCCATCATGGTCAGCGCCAGTGCGGTGCCCCAGTCCTGACGGCTGAGCTGACGCAAGCGCGCGCGCCCCAGCCACGCCAGGGGCAGGGCAATCAGCCCCAGCGCCAGATAACGTCCGGTCGACTGCAATATCGCCGGGTACTCCGGCACGATCAGCGGGCCGACAAAAATCAGCCCCCACATCATCCCGGCCAGCAGGGCATACAACACTCCACTAATCATTTTTCCATCCACAGGTATTTACTTTGTTCTCAGTGTAGGAGGGGCAAATGCGTGCGTATTGTATGAGGTTGCGCATTAGCGCCGGGTGACCTGCTTCTGGTAGCGCACGGGGGTAATGCCGTAGCGGTGGGTAAACGCGCGGGTCAGATGCGACTGATCGGTCAGCCCGGTTGCGGCGGCAACCTCTGCGGCGGGCATGCCGTGGGTGAGGAACGCTTTGGCGCGCCAGAGGCGAATGGCCATCAGCATCTGATGCGGCGTCACGTGAAAATGGGCTTTGAACTGGCGCTGGAAATGATACGGGCTGAGTGAAACGACGCTGGCCAGTTCGTCCAGCGTCAGGGCGCGCATATAGTTGTCGTGCAGGTACTCGCGTACCCGTTCGAAGCGGTGCGCGCCTTCCTGAACCCGCGGCGCGTGATGGGCAAACGGCTGGAAGGTCTCAATCAGATCCAGCAGTAATCCTTTTTGCGCAAGCGGATCGTCCGTGTGCCATAAGCCGTAAATAAGCCTGCCGATTTGCTGCGAGCGCAACGGGTCATGACGGGTCACGTCGCTGAACCACCAGTGCCGCAGACCGGTCACCTCTTCCAGCAGATCGGGTTCGATATAGACCATCCGGTAGCGCCAGCCGCCCTCGGTGGCGGATTCGCCGGTATGGATCTCGTCCGGGTTCATGGTAACGACGGATTTTTCCGCCGCGAGATGCTGGCTACCGCGATAGCGAAAGCGTTCGGCACCGGTTTCAATCGTGCCGATCCCGAAGGCTTCATGGGTGTGAGGCTCAAAGGCGTAGTCAGAAATGTGCGCGTGGTACAACTCCAGGCCCGGCAGCTGCGCCAGATGGCGAAAGCGCGCGCTGTCTCTTTCATCATTAAATTGTTCCGGTACGCCTTGCACGGTAAGCCTCCTCGTGGGTCATCTTTTCATTATCAAAGATGACCAGAGGGGATGCCACAAAAAATAACCATCCCGTAACAATTACAGAATGGCTTTGATGCTCTGCGCCAGCGGCGTGGTGGCGCGTCCGATCAGTTTGCTCAGCGTATGGCTGTCGTCAAAGAGCCCGCCTTTGGAGGCCCCGACATCGGAGTCCGCCAGCATATCGGCCAGACCGGCAGGCAAGCCGACACTCTTCAGCGCGGCGGCAAAATCCGCTTCACTGAGATTCTGGTAGGTGACCGGCTTCCCGCTCTGTTTGCTGAGTTCAGCCGCCAGTTCGCTCAGCGTCCAGCCGTGGTCGCCCGCCAGTTCATACACCTTGCCCGCGTGGCCCTCTTCAGCAATCACTTTGGCTGCCGCCGCGGCATAGTCTGCGCGGGTGGCTGAGGCAATTTTGCCTTCGCCTGCCGCACCAATAAACACGCCGTGTTCCAGCGCAGGTGGCGCGCTCGCCAGATAGTTTTCGGTATACCAGCCGTTGCGCAGCAGGGCATAAGGAATGCCGGACGCCGCCAGCGCTTTTTCAGTGGCAACGTGTTCAACGTGCAGGCCGAGCGGTGAGGTATCCGCATGCAGCAGGCTGGTGTAGGCGATAAATTTCACCCCTGCCGTTTTGGCGGCGTTAATCACGTTCTGGTGCTGGGTTGCGCGCTGGCCGACTTCGCTGGACGAGATCAGCAGCAGCTTATCCACGCCGCTCAGCGCGGCGGCGAAGGCGGCTTCATCCGTGTAGTCCGCCTGACGCACCACAATTCCCTGCTGGTTTAAGGCTTGCGCTTTCGCCGGGTTACGTACGATAGCTACAATCTGGTTAGCCGGTACGGTTTTCAACAGCTGTTCGATAACGAGATGGCCAAGCTGGCCGGTGGCGCCGGTAATCGCGATCATGATGAATCTCCTTCGTGTTTGTCTGGTGTTGTGGCACACTAGCACCATAGCTAACTTTTAGTAAGTACGTACAAAAAGGTAAGTATGAAAACAACGATACCGACGCTCAGCGAACAAATGCGCGATGGCAATCTTTTCGCGGAACAGTGCCCTTCACGAGAGGTGCTCAAACACGTTACCAGCCGCTGGGGGGTACTGATTCTGCTGGCGCTGCGCCAGGGGACGCATCGCTTTAGCGATCTGCGCCGTAAAATGGGCGGGGTGAGCGAAAAGATGCTGTCCCAGTCGCTTCAGGCGCTGGAGCAGGACGGGTTTGTCGATCGCGTATCGTATCCGGTCGTGCCGCCGCACGTAGAGTATAGCCTGACGCCGATGGGTATTGAGGTCAGCGAAAAAGTCGCCGCGCTGGCGGACTGGATTGAGGTAAATACGCCGAAGGTGATGGCGAATCGGGACGATCGCGCGGCGTAAAAGCCGGGTGGCGCTTTGCTTACCCGGCCTACGGGATGGAAGATTACGGGTAGGCCGGGTAAGGCGAAGCCGCCACCCGGCACAATCGCCGCTACTTGCTCAAATCCACCTGATAAATCGCGAACCCAATATCATCCGTCGCGACCTGCTTCATCGGATATTGCGCCTTCTCCTTGATAAACGCGGCTGCCTTGTCGGACGGTGACGTTTCAAAACGGATATCCAGCGGCGTATCGCTGTGGATCGGCGCCAGACGCCAGTTGTTATCCACCGCCGGATGAATTTCGCCGGCCTTTTTCGACTCCGCGCTGATCCACGCCGCCAGCACCGAGCGGTTCTCGTCCGGCGAGGCAAAGGCGATATGGCTATCTCCCGTACCGGCAAACTTACCGCCGTAGGCACGGTAGTTATTGGTCACCACCAGGAAGGTGGCATTCGGGTCGATCGCCTTGCCGTTGAAGGTCAGGTTTTTAATGCGCTCCGCCTGCGGGTTGATCGCCTGACACTCACCGTCATATTTCGCCGGCTGGGTGACGTCAATCTGGTAGTTCACGCCGTCGATCACGTCGAAGTTGTAGGTGCGGAAGCCGTCCCAGTTAATCAGCGACTGCGGCTTGCTGCTGCGCGGGTCAATCTGGTTAAACTGTCCGGCAGAACACTCCAGCCACTCCTTTACCTCTTTCCCGGTGGCTTTAACCACTACCAGCGTATTCGGATAGAGATAGAGATCGGCGGCATTACGGAAGGTGAGCTGGCCCTTTTCGACCTCAACATAGCTTGCCGGGTCATTCTTACGTCCGCCCACTTTGAATGGCGCAGCGGCGGACAGGACCGGCAGCTTCGCCAGATCCGGATCGCCCTGCACAAAGTGTTCGGCATAGGCTTTCTGCGCCATGTTGACGACCTGGACGGTCGGATCGTCCTGCACCAGCGCCAGGAAGCTGTACATGTTGTCAGCGGATTTACCGATCGGCTTGCTGACGAATTCGCGCGTGGCGTCGTGATCGTGCTTCAGCACGTCGACCAGTTTTTTATCTTCCGCCGCCAGTGATTTCTTCGCTGCCGCGTCGTAGATCGGACGCGCTTCGGCTTTTGACTGCGTCACCTTCCAGCGGTCGCCGTCGTTATTCAGCACCAGATCCACTACGCCAAGATGGTCACCCCACATGCCCGGCATCACCGACGGCACGCCGTTGAGCGTGCCTTTCCCGATATCCGCCCCTTTGATGCTGGCGAAGTCTTTGCCCGGGAAGACCGCGTGGGCGTGGCCGAACAGGATCGCATCGACGCCCGGAACCTCACTCAGGTAGTAAACGGAGTTTTCTGCCATGGCCTGGTACGGGTCGGCGGAGAGACCCGAGTGGGCGACAACGACCACCAGATCGGCGCCTTTCTCACGCATTTCCGGCACGTATTTGCGCGCGGTTTCGGTGATGTCGTTAACGGTCACCTTACCGTCGAGGTTGGCCTTATCCCATGTCATGATCTGCGGCGGGACAAAACCAATATAGCCGATGTTCAGCGTCTGCTTTTTCCCGTCCCGATCGACAACCTCGGTCTCTTTAATCAGGTAAGGGGTAAAGAGCGGTTTTTGGGTCTTAACGTCGATGATATTGGCGTTAACGTACGGGAATTTTGCACCTGCCAGGGCATCGTGCAGGTATGTCAGACCGTAGTTGAATTCATGGTTGCCAAGGTTACCCACGGTATAGTCCAGGGTGTTCATCGCTTTATAAACAGGATGGACCTCGCCTTTTTTCAGCCCCTTAGTCGCCATGTAATCCCCGAGCGGACTGCCCTGAATGAGATCGCCGTTATCGACCAGCACGCTATTTTTCACTTCGCCACGTGCGGCATTGATCAAACTTGCCGTGCGTACCAGTCCGAATTTTTCCGTCGGGGTATCTTTGTAGTAATCGAAGTCCATCATGTTGCTGTGCAGATCTGTCGTTTCCAGAATACGCAGATCTACCGTCGCCGCCTGAACGCTCGCTGCAATCAGCGTCGCCAGAAGCGTTGCACTAAACTTAATCATCAGAGGAGTCCTTTTTTCGATGCAGACCACAAAAGAGTATGTATCTATAGCTTGTTGCTTACAGAAATGTGAATCCTGACAGAAAAATGTAACCTGAAACCGGAATTGCTTCACAGATAGCGGAATTGTTCACATTACGATATAACTAAAACAAAGAGTTAACCTCACTGCGTTAACAAAGAGGTGGAAAATGCTAGATAAAATTTGTCAGCTCGCACGGGATGCGGGAGATGCCATCATGCAGGTGTATGACGGTATTAAACCTATGGAGGTCGTCAGCAAAGCGGACGACTCTCCGGTCACGGCGGCAGATATCGCGGCGCATAAGGTGATCCTGAAAGGGTTACAGGCCTTAACGCCGGACATCCCCGTCCTGTCAGAAGAAGCGCCGCAAAGCTGGGACGAACGCCAGCACTGGCAGCGTTACTGGCTGGTTGACCCCCTGGACGGGACAAAAGAGTTCATCAAGCGCAACGGTGAATTCACCGTCAATATCGCCCTTATTGAGAAGGGTAAAGCGGTGCTGGGCGTGGTCTACGCGCCGGTCATGAAGGTGATGTACAGTGCTGCAGAAGGGAAGTCGTGGAAAGAAGAGTGCGGCGTGCGCAAGCAGATCCAGGTGCGCGATGCGCGTCCGCCGCTGGTGGTGATTAGCCGCTCGCACAGCGACAGCGAGCTGCAGGAGTACCTGCAGCAGTTGGGTGAACACCAGACCACCTCGATTGGCTCATCGCTGAAATTCTGCCTGGTGGCGGAAGGACAGGCTCAGCTCTATCCCCGATTTGGGCCGACGAACGTCTGGGATACCGCCGCCGGGCATGCCGTTGCTGCGGCCGCCGGGGCGCATGTTCATGACTGGCAGGGCAAGCCGCTGGACTACACCCCGCGCGAATCCTTCCTCAACCCCGGCTTCCGCGTCTCTATTTATTGAGCCAGCAGCTTATGCAGCAGGTCGACAACCTGCTGCACCTCTTCCTGGGTCAGCGCCCCGTCTTTCACCCACTGCACGCGACCTTCTTTATCCAGCACGATAATCGCGGAGCTCTCTTCCTCCAGCTGCCAGGCCTTACGGGTGACGCCGTTGCTGTCGACGATAAACTGTGACCACGGATAGAGCTTTTTATTGCTCTCAAGGCTTGAGCGCACAAACATCCCGGAGCCCGGAATGGCGTCATCGGTATTCACGATCGTGGTGGTCTGGTAGCGGTCGTGAGGGAATTTTGCGGCCTTGATTGCTTCCACCAGGCTGGCATTTTTCTCTTTTGCAGATGTACGACCGGCAATATGTTGTACAACTCTCACTTTGCCCGCGAGTTGCGCGCTATTCCAGGCTTTGTAGCTAAACTTATCATTGTCGAGAATCAATTCTCCCCGGTCAGCAATGCCGACTGGCGGTACACGTTGTCCTTTTTCAATGTTGTGAGCACTCGCCCACAGGGGCAGCAGCAGGCAGGCTGCTGCAAGGATATTACGTAGGGTCATGGCGTTTCCTTATTGTTTGCAGGTGATCCGACCACTTGGTCATACGCTTTTAATGATAAGTGCGATCAATGTGGTTTTCCCGCAATCCCGATGCCAGTTTGCGGGTGAACGCACATATCCATGAAAAAACGACGGCTTATACTGCGCTCAGTCACGCTTTGCAAAGATTATTCTGAATAATTGTAATCAAACGGTAAATAAACTTATGCACACTGGGTAACACCGTAGTTCTGGTCTATAGTCATTGGGCATTAAAATTTGCGCTCAGGACAGTCGGGCCGATTGTGGCACCGCAAGAGCGTATGATTCGCAGGAGATACAAGAATGAAAATTTTCCAACGCTACAACCCGCTTCAGGTGGCGAAGTACGTGAAGATCCTGTTCCGTGGACGGTTGTACATCAAGGATGTTGGCGCTTTTGAGTTTGATAAGGGCAAAATCCTTGTCCCAAAAGTGAAGGACAAACAGCACCTGTCTGTGATGTCCGAAGTCAACCGTCAGGTTATGCGTCTGCAAACTGAGATGGCTTAACCAACGTGCTATGCAGTAGTAGTAGATAAAAAGACGGCTCCCGATGGGAGCCGTTGATGTTTGTGGGGGCCAGAACGTTACGCCGACACCTTCTCTTCCGCATCCGGCAGCTTCGGCACCAGTACGGTCGGTTTGTTGTCGATACGCGTCACCAGCAGCTGGTCGATGCGGTAGTTATCAATATCCACCACCTCAAACTTGTAGCCGGAGAACTTCACCGAGTCGGTGCGTTTCGGGATTTTACGCAGCATAAACATCATAAAGCCGCCGATGGTCTCGTAGTTTCCGGACTGCGGGAACTCGTCGATATCCAGCACGCGCATCACGTCTTCAATCGGCGTGCCGCCATCAATCAGCCATGAATTATCGTCACGCTGAACAATCTGCTCTTCCAGCCCCTGGCCTACCAGGTCGCCCATCAGCGTGGTCATGACGTCGTTGAGGGTGATAATACCCACCACCAGCGCATATTCGTTCATGATCACCGCGAAGTCTTCCCCGGCGGTTTTGAAACTTTCCAGCGCTTCTGAGAGCGTCAGGGTGTCCGGCACAATCAGGGTATTGCGGATCTGCACGCCGCTGTTCAGCGCCAGGCTCTGGTTCGCCAGCACGCGGTTCAGCAGGTCTTTGGAGTCGACGTAACCGATGATGTGGTCGATATCTTCATTACAGACCAGGAACTTAGAGTGTGGATGCTGCGCCACTTTGTTCTTCAGGCTCTGCTCATCTTCATGTAAATCGAACCAGATAATGCTTTCACGGCCCGTCATGGAAGAGGGCACGGTACGGGATTCCAGTTCGAATACGTTCTCAATCAGCTCATGTTCCTGCTTGCGCAGCACCCCGGCCAGCGCGCCGGCTTCCACGACCGCATAAATATCGTCAGAGGTGATGTCGTCTTTACGCACCATCGGTAGCTTAAAGATGCGGAAAATGACGTTTGCCAGGCCGTTGAAGAACCACACCAGCGGGCGGAACACGAACAGGCAGAAGCGCATCGGGTTGATGATACGCAAAGCCACAGCTTCTGGCGCAATCATACCGATGCGTTTCGGGGTCAGGTCGGCGAAGAGGATGAACAGCCCGGTCACCAGCGAGAAGGAGAGGATAAAGCTCAGCTGTTCGGCCAGTTCGGCGGACATGTACTGCGCAAAGAGGCTATAAAACGCCGGGGAAAACGCCGCATCGCCCACGATACCGCCGAGAATGGCGACCGCGTTCAGACCAATTTGCACCACGGTAAAGAACGTACCGGGATTTTCCTGCATTTTGAGAATGCGTGAGGCGTTGATGTTGCCTTCGTCGGCAAGCAGCTTCAGTTTGATTTTACGGGACGCGGCCAGCGAGATCTCGGATATCGAGAAAAATGCACTGACGGCAATCAGACAAAGTATTACTAAAATACTGTTTAACATAGTTTATCCGGCTTCTCGCCAGATCCTCAGAAGGGGAGTTGATACCATTTGTGTGGAAACACATTGAACACCAGCTCGTAGCGTTGAGCCGATTATTTCAGCGGGTAGTATAGCGTAAAGAGATGTAAATCTGCCAGAGGTCACATTTTTGGCATAAAACAGACCGGACAGCGGGCGCTGTCCGGTACATCGCGTTATTTCACGGTAGACAGGCGGACATCGCCCACCGCCCGACGGGTGGCATCGCCTCCCCATACCTGATCGTATTCATAGCCCGTGAGTTGCTTAATCACCACGCGGGTGCTGGCGTCGCAGTCGCGGTAATCGCCACCCAGCTTACGGCGCGCAATCTCCTTGAGGAGCAGCTTGTGCGTCTCACGGGTGAGCTTGAACCTGTAGGTGGTGAAGAAGCTTACCGCCAGCAGGGCTGCCGTTGCGAAGATCATCAGGCCGATAATCGCCCCCAGCGCGCTTTCAGGCTGCGCGCCGCTGCCCTTCACAAAGCCGGATTCCTGCAGCACCAGGCCAATAATCATGATGGCAATCGCCACGGTGCTCTTGCGGGTCAGGACCATCACCCCGGCAAAAATTCCTTCGCGGCGCTGCTGGGTCACCATCTCGTCAATATCCGGAATGAAGCTGTAGATATTCCACGGAATATAGTAGAGGCCAGAGCGGGCGGCACCGAGCAGAATAAAGACCGCGGAGAACAGCAGCGTCGGTACCTGCGTTTTGGTGAGGTAGACCGTAAACAGGAAGGCCAGCACCAGGAAGATACAGCCGTAGGAGAGCCGCAGGGCAGCAGACGGCGTGACGTTCAGCCGGTTCAGCAACAGCATAAACCCATAGGTGCCGGGTACCGAGGCGAAGGCCGCAATGCTCAGCCAGCCGGATACCGCAGCCGCATCCTGGCTCAGACAGTACACGACATAATAGGTAAACACCGAACCGAACACGTCCATCGCCGTGAACGAAAAGATATAAATAATAATATGCAGGCGGAACGCGCGGATACGGAAGGAGGAAAAGAGATCCAGCACCAGATATTTCAGGTGATTCAGTAGCCCGCCGCTGCGCTGGTTATCCACTTTAAAACTGGATTCCTGCTGCACATCCTTCGCTTCCCAGGTGGTGTACCAGGTAATAAATACCGCAAGGCAGAACACGCAGGAAAATATCAGCCCGGTGAGGGTATAGGTAAACGGATTATCTTTCCCCGTGAACTGCATAATCACCCCGGGGACGGATACCGCAAGAAAACCGCCCAGCTGGGAGCAGATCATCCGCACGCCGGACAGGCGGCTACGCTCTTCATACCGGTTCGTCATTTCAGCCGCCAGGGTCTCCCAGGGGACCAGCACCATCGCCGACAGCAGCTCAATAGAGAGGTAGGTGCCCAGGTAGTACCAGTAGCCCATGTCCGTCAGCCATAACAGGGCATACAAAAACATGAGCGGTGAACTGAGTAATAAAAAGAAGCGGCGACGGCCAAATTTACGCCCGAGCCAGGTATCCCCGAAGTTATCGGTGATATAACCCATTATCGGGCTTAATAGCGCATCAATCACGCGGGCAATGGCGAATATCGATCCCGCTTCAATGACCGAGAGTCCGCAATAGGTGGTGTAAAAAAATAACAGCCAGGTGCCGATAATGGCGAAAGCGCCTCCGCCAAAAAGATCGGTTACGCCGTAGCCGAGCGCTACGCCATAACCCACTCTACGTTCAGTTGGTTTGACCATAATAATATCCAGTGTAGGGTAATGATTAACCCGTTTTCCGGGTCGTTTTTTTAATGAGTGCTGGAATACAAATTACGTTCTAGTTATTGATATCTATCCATTGTCTTAATTGAGATGAGCGGTAAATAGCCTCCACAAGCGTGAGTGAATGTCCGGCTTCACGGATGTTGGTGTAATCCGTGTGCCCCGGGTGGGTGATGGCGTGATAAAACCTGCGGATCGCCTGTTCGTGCCCCAGCCCCCAGTAGCTTTTGACCGAGCCGTCGGGAGAGTCATCGCTGGCCAGCCTGAGGCGCTCGCCGCGGGTGATGCACCAGAGCACGTTGTTATTCAGCAGCAGCGAGCCCTGTTCGCAGTGGATCTCCATCAGAAGTGGGGAATCGGTGGTATTGCAGTTGCTGGCGTAAAACAGGCCGCGCGCGCCGTTGGCAAAGTGCAGCGTGGCCATTGCGCTGTCTTCCCCTTCGGTCACGTCCGCCAGCTCGCCGCTGTCCACCACGCCTTTCACGCGCGTTACGCCACCGGCAAACCACTGCATCAGGTCGAGGGTATGAATGGCCTGGTTGATCAGCAGGCTGCCACCTTCCGTTGCCAGCCGCCCGCGCCACGGGCTTTCGGTGTAGTACGCGCCCGAGCGTGACCACGTCAGCACGGCCTTAATGCTGAGCATTTTTCCCAGCCCGCCGTCCTCCAGCATCTGGCGAATGCGCAGGCTGGTGGGGTTGAGGCGGTTCTGGTAGCACACGCCGAGCAGACCCGACGCCTGTTCGGCGGCGCGGGTGATATCTACGAGTTCGCTGCTGTTCATGCCCACCGGTTTTTCGCAGAAAACATGTTTCCCGGCGGCGAGCGCCGCCAGGATCATGCTTTTATGCTCGAAATGCGGCGTGCAGATGTGGACCACGTCGATGGCATCATCCAGCAGCATTTCCCGGTAATCCTGATAGAAGCGGCACTGATAGCGCATTGCCAACTCCAGCCCTTTGACGCTGTCGATGTCGACCAGCGCGCGTAGCGCGACGTTGGGGAGCAGGCGCAACGCATTCACATGGCAGCCGTGAATCGCTCCGGCACCGATAACCGCCGTGTTCAGGATCGTCATTGTCGCCTCCCGTTATTCCGTCGCGTTGGCCAGCATCTGGGCCTTCACGCAGAGCTCGGCCGCTTTGAAGGCGTGCGCCTGCGTCATGGCGTTTTCGGTACGATGCAGACAGTCGAGGATCAGTTCGCCAAAGAACGGGAACCCGACCTGTCCGGCGACCGGATAGCGGAATTCCCCCTCTTTATTGACGAGATAAACCACGTCCTGCTCGCCGCGGGTGAGATCGACATATTTGCGGATCTCGATATACCCGTCGGTGCCGAGCAGCGTCAGACGTCCATCGCCCCAGGTTGAGAGTCCGTCGGGGGTGAACCAGTCGCAGCGGAAATAACCGCTGGCGCCGTTTTCGCCCCTGATTGTTGCGTCGCCGAAATCTTCAAATGCCGGATGCTGCGGATGGTTGAAATTGCGTGCCTGACTGGCGACCACGGTGGCGTTACGGTTGCCCGTATAAAACAGAAATTGCTCAATCTGGTGGCTGCCGATGTCGCACAGAATGCCGCCGAAGTAGCGACGATCGTAGAACCAGTCCGGGCGGCCGGTCCCTTCCCGGTGCGGGCCTGTCCCCAGGGTTTGGACGACGCGGCCAATGGCCCCCTGCTGCACCAGCTGTCCGGCAAACACCGCGCTCTCCACGTGGAGACGTTCGCTGTAGTACACGGCGTATTTCCGGCCGGTTTTCTCAACCATCGCTTTGGCATCCGCCAGCTGTTCAAGGGTGGTGAGCGGGGCTTTATCCGTGAAGTAGTCCTTGCCGGCCGCCATCGCTTTCAGCCCCAGCGCGCAGCGCTCTGACGGGATAGCCGCACCGGCCACCAGACGCACTTCGTCGTCGTTGAGAATCACCTCCAGCGACTCCGCCACGTTGACCTGCGGGTATTGCTGGATAAATTTATCCACTTTTGCCGGATCGGGGTCGTACACCCACTTCAGCGTGGCCCCGGCTTCAATCAGGCCGTTACTCATGCCGTAGATATGGCCGTGGTCGAGCGCGGCAGCGGCAAAAACAAACTCCCCCTCGCGGACGACCGGCTGAGGTTTACCCACCGGCGCGTAGTTCATTCCGTCATTTTTGTTCATGGTGTCACTCCTTAATCCAGGTCTTTGCCAAGGGGAATCGCACCCACTTCGCTGAAGTTGGCGACGCTTGCGGATTTTTCATAAAAACGGGGAGCAAGGGCGCTCGTCCCGCCGGTACGGTAAAACGGGTCGTCGCGCTGAATCGGCAGCGAGACCACGGTGCGGGTAATGGCGGATTTATAGATCGCAGCGATCAGCTCCAGCGAGCGTTTGCCCTGTAACCCATCCACTAACGGTGCCGTGCCGTGCTCGATGGCAGAAAGCAGGTCATTAATCTGCCCGGCGTGCAGCGTCCACTCGAGCTTCGGCGTCTGCTTAAACACCGCGTCGAGCTGCGCTTCGCGCTGCTGGTCGTGGGTTTCCTGCGGGAAGCCGTTATCGGCGCTGACGCTGGCAAAGGCCTGCCACGGCGCGGAGATGCGCGCCTTCTCACCCTGAATAATGATTTTCTGATCTTCCCCGTGGTGCACGACCGAGGCGGTAAGCTGGGTGAGCGCACCGCTGGGGTATTTGAAGATCGCGGCGCTAAGGTCTTCGACTTCAGCGTTGTCGTGCGCCACGTTGGTCATCATCGCCACCACCTCGGACGGAAAGCCCAGCATCCACTGAATGGCGTCGATGTGGTGAACCGCGTGGTTAAGGGTGCAGCCGCCGCCCTCTTTTTCCCAGGTGCCGCGCCACCACAGGTCGTAGTAGCAGTGTCCGCGCCACCAGAAGGAGTCCACCTGCGCGTGGCAAACCTTGCCCGCAAGCTCCGAATCCAGCGCTGCTTTTAAGCGCCAGAAGGCATCGGTAAAGCGGTTTTGGGCAATGATGGAGAGCATTTTTCCGCTGGCCTTTTGTGCGGCGATCATCGCGTCGCACTCCTCCAGCGAGGCGGCCATCGGTTTTTCGCACAGCACGTGGCAGCCCGCGTTCAGGGCATCAATGCTGATCTCTGCGTGGACGTAGGGCGGCGTGCAGACGTCGACGATATCGATATCCGGTTCTGACGCCAGCATCTGCTGGTGGCTGTCATACACGCGGGCGTCCGTCAGGCCGTAGCGCGCTTTTTTCTCGTGGGCTTTTTCCGGATAAATATCAACCAGCGCGACGATCCGGCAGCGTTGGCCAAACTGCAAATAGCCCTGAATATGGTTGTGCGAGATATTCCCTGTTCCCACAATAGCGACATTTAACATTGATTC
Source organism: Enterobacter sp. BNK-22 (assembly GCF_048684805.1). Classification (NCBI taxonomy): domain Bacteria; kingdom Pseudomonadati; phylum Pseudomonadota; class Gammaproteobacteria; order Enterobacterales; family Enterobacteriaceae; genus Enterobacter; species Enterobacter sp. BNK-22. Next base: position 3,064,468 of record NZ_JBLQTT010000001.1, on the reverse strand, counting down.
TTCTCCGGAGTTACCAGGTGCCTGAGGCGTCCAGCGTGACGCTGGCTGTCTCTTTAGCCACTGAGGTGCTGATGCGTTGTTGAAGCAGGCGCAGATACTGTTTTTCGTTGAGCGGGAACTCGACCCAGTCGTCCGTCCAGGTGGAGAGGTGCATGGCGTTGGAGAGCGTCAACCCGTGGATCCCTTCCAGACCCGGCGCAATGAGCGGCTCGCCGCGCAGGATGGCGGCACAGAAGTTGGCGGTAATGACGTGGTGTTCGCTGCATTCCGGGGCCACGGGAAGCGTGACCTCCCAGCATTCAGGCTCACCAAAACCGTTCTGCCAGCGGGCATTGAAGGCGGTTTCAGATTCCCGCAGCCGCCAGTAGCGCAGCTTGCCCTCTTCGACGACCACCTTGCCGCGATCGCCGACGATTTCCAGCCGGTTGGTTCCCGGCGTTTCCGCCACGGTGGTGATGAACACGCCCGTCGCACCGTTGGCATACTCGGCATAGGCGGTGACGTCGTCTTCCACTTCGATATCGCGATGCTTGCCGAACTGGCAGAACGCGCGCAGACGGACCGGCATACCGACCAGCCACTGCCAGAGATCGAGCTGGTGCGGGTCCTGGTTGAGCAGCACGCCGCCGCCTTCTCCTTTCCAGGTGGCGCGCCAGCCGCCGGAGTTGTAATAGCTCTGCGAGCGATACCAGTTGGTGATGATCCAGTTGGAGCGGCGGATCTCACCCAGCTCGCCGCTGTCGATCAGATCTTTCACCTTCTGGTAGAGCGGGTTCGGGCGCTGGTTGTACATAATGCCGAACACCACATCGCACGCCTGGGCGCAGGCGTTCATCTCCTGTACCTGGGCGGTATACACGCCCGCCGGTTTTTCACACAGGGTGTGGATGCCGTTGCGCATCGCCAGCATCGACAGGCGCGGATGCTCGTAGTGGGGCGTAGCGACAATCACCGCGTCGATAAGCCCGCTCTGGAGCATCTCCTGCGCGTCGCTGAACACGGGGAGGGTGCCGACCAGCTGGCGAATGGCCGGATGCTTTTCCGGCGCATTATCACAAACTGCGGCAAGGCAGGCGTCGCTGACCGTACCCGCCAGTAAATAACGCGCGTGGACCGTACCGATATTACCTATTCCAATAATGCCAAAACGTACCTTCTCCATGTCACACCTTAATTTCAGTTGAAATGAGTGATGACCGGAAAATAGGAAAGGGGAGCGGTAGCGACAATGTGTTTTTGTGAGAATACTCGCAAGGTGATTAAGTAATCTCCAGGCGTTTTGAAATTTGGTTTTAAAATCAAAGGACTGTTTCTGCAAATATTTGCAAAAACTGAATGAGAGCGAGGTCACACTATGCCGGGCAAGTTAAAAATGGAGGAAATTGCGGCTCTGACGGGCTATTCCGTCAGCACGGTTTCGCGGGTATTAAGCGGCAAGTCTTACACCAGCGATAAAGCCAGGGAGGCGATCGTTCGCACCGCGCGGGAGCTCGGTGTGCTGGAGTCTATGGCGAGCGGAAGACTGCTCATTAACGGTATCGCTGTTTTTGCACCGGAAAGAACCTTTCAGGGACGCGGGGATATTTTTTATCTGGAAGTGACGAAAGGAATTGCTGAAGCCTGCGCGCGGCATAATGTGTGGGTCACGTGCTGTGGTTTAGAAGAGCAGCACGCCGATGTGAAAGTCTTTATGGAAAAGGCCAGCCATAAGAATATTAACGCGATAATTATTATTGGCACTGATGATTCCACCATATTTAAACTGGCAAGCACCCTGAATAAGCCCTGCGTGTTAATTAATTCCGTTGACCGGGATCGGGTACTGGATTCCGTGTCACCCGATCACCGGGCGATCGGCTTCACCACCATGCAGTACCTTTTCGAGCAGGGGCATCGCCGCGTGCTCACGCTCACCTGCCTGCGGCGGGATACGCTGTACGCGCGTCTGGACGGTATCAAAGAGGCGTACCGTCATTTTCATGTCGCCTTCGATCCCCAGCGCGATTTGCTCGTGACGGAGTGGTTTACCGCAGAAGAGGCCGAGCAGGCGCTGGATGCGTGGTTAGTGAATCATGACCGCTCGCAGTGGCCGGAGGTGATTTTCCCGAACAGTACCAGCATGACGGAAGGGGTGGTAAGGGCGTTGACGCGACACGGGCTGCGGATTCCGGAAGACATTTCGCTTATCACGACCGATTTTGCATGGAATTTAGCGCACCGTCTGGAAAAACCGGTCACGGGCGTGACGGTGCCCTGCCGCGAGCTGGGAATTGAGGCCGTTCACCTGCTGCAAACGCGGCTCAACCGACCGCAGGCACCGGTCTTTAACCTGCTGTTGCAGGGCAAAGTGATGGATTACGGCTCGGTCAGCAATGCCACGCGCCACGCGGCTCGCGTGGCGCTGGATCAGTGATCAGGCCAGCTGTGGCGGCAGGCAAACGCCGATGCCTCCGATGCCGCAGTAGCCGTACGGGTTTTTATGCAGATACTGCTGGTGATCGTCCTCGGCGTAGTAGAACGGTTTCGCCGTCGCGATTTCCGTGGTCACCTCGCGCGTATCGCCCGCTTCACGCATGGCCTGCTGGAAACGCTCCAGGCTGGCGCGCGCGGCGGCATCCTGCTCAGGCGTGAGCGGATAGATAGCCGAGCGGTACTGCGTGCCGTGATCGTTGCCCTGACGCATGCCCTGCGCCGGGTCGTGATTCTCCCAGAAGACCTGCAGAAGCTGTTCGTAGCTGATTACCGCAGGGTCATAGACCACGCGTACCGCTTCCGCATGGCCGGTTTCGCCGGAGCAGACTTCGCGGTAGGTTGGATTCGGCGTGTAACCGCCCGTGTAGCCGGCTGCCGTGCTGTAAACGCCGGGCAGCTGCCAGAAGAGGCGCTCAACGCCCCAGAAGCAGCCCATGGCGAACAGGGCGATTTCCATGCCATCCGGCACGTTGGTCATGGAATGGCCATTGACGGCGTGTAAGGTCGCTACAGGCATAGGGGTGTTGCGTCCCGGTAATGCATCTGCTTGTGAAACCAGATGCTTTTTGTCGAATAAACTCACGATGGGGCCTCCCGGGGTGCGATGTTTCAGTTAAGGTTGTCACGAAGCGTTTAATTGAACACAATAAATGCGCTGAATGAGACTAGATTTAATCATAAGAAATATTTGGGTGTTACACCCATTTTCAACCCGCGATTCGGGTTTTTGGCCAACAGGCCGTATTTTGCCGCGGAGCGGCACTTCATTTGCTTCCAGGGTGGAAACAGGGATATTCAGGAGAAAACGTGACAAAAATCCGCCAGTTATGTTTAGTCAGTGTGTTGCTGACAAGCGGGATTGCCAGCGCGGCGAATGTCCGTTTGCAGGTTGAGGGGTTATCCGGGGCGCTACAAAAAAACGTACGTGCGCAGTTATCGACCATCCAGAGTGATGAGGTGACGCCGGACCGGCGTTTTCGCGCGCGTGTCGATGATGCGATCCGCGAGGGGCTGAAAGCGCTGGGTTATTACGAACCCACCATTGATTTTGACCTCCGTCCGCCTCCAAAGAAGGGGCGCCAGGTGCTTATTGCCCGCGTTTCGCCGGGCGAGCCGGTGTTGATTGGTGGCACGAACGTTATCCTGCGCGGCGGGGCGCGTACCGACCGGGATTACCTGGACCTGCTCAGCACGCGGCCGAAAATCGGTACCGTGCTTAATCACGGCGACTACGACCATTTCAAAAAAGAGCTGACCAGCGTTTCCCTGCGTAAGGGCTACTTTGACAGCCAGTTCAACAAAAGCCAACTGGGCATTGCGCTGGCGCGACGTCAGGCCTTCTGGGATATCGACTACGACAGCGGAGAACGTTACCGCTTTGGCGACGTGACGTTCGAAGGTTCGCAAATTCGTGAAGAGTACCTGCAAAACCTCGTGCCCTTCAAAAAAGGGGACTACTACCAGTCGAGCGACCTCGGAGAGCTGAACCGACGCCTCTCCGCTACCGGCTGGTTTAACTCCGTGGTTGTCGCACCGGAATTTGCTAAGTCACGCAAAACCAAGGTGTTGCCGCTGCATGGCGTTGTTTCGCCGCGCACCGAGAACACCATTGAGACCGGTGTGGGCTACTCGACGGACGTGGGGCCACGGGTGAAAACCTCGTGGAAAAAACCGTGGGTGAACTCGTACGGCCACAGCCTGACCACCAGCCTGAGCCTCTCTGCGCCTGAGCAGCAGCTGGATTTCAGCTACAAAATGCCGCTGCTGAAAAATCCGCTTGAGCAGTATTACCTTCTGCAGGGCGGTTTTAAGCGCACCGATTTGAACGACACCGAGCAGGACTCGACGACGCTTGCGGTCTCCCGCTTCTGGGATCTCTCCAGCGGCTGGCAGCGCGCCATTAACCTGCGCTGGAGCCTCGATCACTTTACCCAGGCTAACGTCACCAACACCACTATGCTGCTTTATCCGGGGGTGATGATCAGCCGCACCCGCTCGCGCGGGGGCCTGATGCCGACCTGGGGCGACTCACAGCGCTACTCCATCGATTATTCCAACACCGCCTGGGGCTCCGACGTGGACTTCTCCGTCTTTCAGGCGCAAAACGTCTGGATCCGCACGCTGTACGACAAACATCGCTTTGTGATGCGAGGCAATCTCGGCTGGATTGAAACGGGCGATTTCGAGCGCGTTCCGCCGGATCTGCGCTTCTTCGCCGGGGGCGACCGCAGCATACGCGGGTATAAGTACAAATCGATCTCACCTGAGAACGAAAAGGGCCAGCTGACCGGTGCGTCAAAACTGGCGACGGGCTCGCTGGAGTACCAGTACAACGTCAGCGGAAAGTGGTGGGGCGCCATGTTTGTTGACGGCGGTGAAGCGGTGAACGATATCCGCCGCAGCGACTTTAAAACCGGCGCGGGCGTCGGCGTACGCTGGCAGTCACCCGTCGGGCCTATTAAGCTCGATTTCGCCGTGCCGGTGGGTGACAAAGATGAACACGGATTACAGTTTTACATCGGTCTGGGGCCTGAATTATGAGTTTATGGAAGAAAATAAGCCTCGGAGTGCTGATCTTTATTGTGCTGCTGCTCGGGACGGTGGCGTTTCTGGTAGGAACGACGACCGGGCTGCATCTGCTGTTTAACGCCGCGAACCGCTGGGTGCCGGGGCTGGAAATTGGCCAGGTGACGGGCGGCTGGCGCGACCTGCGCCTGAAGAACATTCGCTATGAGCAGCCGGGCGTGGCGGTTAACGCCGGGGAGTTTCACCTGGCGGTGAAGCTGGGCTGTTTGCGGGACAGCAAGCTCTGCGTCAACGATCTGTCGCTAAAAGATGTCAACGTGGCGATAGACTCGAAGAAAATGCCGAAGTCTGCGCCGGTTGAAGAAGAGGACAGCGGCCCGCTGAATCTCTCCACGCCGTACCCGATCGCGCTTTATCGGGTCGCGCTCGATAACATCAATATCAAAATCGACGACACCACCGTGTCCGTGATGGATTTCACCTCCGGCCTGCGCTGGCAGGAGAAAAACCTCACCCTGACGCCAACGTCCCTGCAGGGCTTATTGATCGCACTGCCGAAAGTGGCCGACGTGGCGCAGGAAGAGATCGTCGAGCCGAAGATCCAGAACCCGCAGCCGGAAGAGAAGCCGCTGGGCGAAACGCTGAAAGACCTCTTCTCGAAGCCAGTGCTGCCGGAAATGACCGACGTTCATCTGCCGCTGAACCTTAACATTGAGGAATTCAAAGGCGAACAGCTGCGTCTGACGGGCGATACCGACCTGACGGTCTATAACATGCTGCTGAAGGTCAGCAGCATTGACGGCAACATGAAGCTCGACGCGCTGGATATCGACACCAACCAGGGCTCGGTGAATGCGTCAGGTAATGCCCTGCTTCGCGACAGCTGGCCGGTGGATATCACGCTGAATAGCACCCTGAACATCGACCCGCTGAAAGGCGAGAAAGTGAAGGTCAAGGTGGGCGGGGCGCTGCGCGATAAGCTCGATGTTGGCGTGAATCTCTCCGGTCCGGTGGACATGGCGCTGCGTGCGCAAACCCAGCTGGCGGAAGCCGGGCTGCCGCTCAATCTTGAGGTTGTCAGCAAGCAGCTTTCCTGGCCGTTCACCGGCGAAAAGCAGTTCCAGGCCGATGACCTGAAGCTGAAGCTGAGCGGCAAGATGACCGACTACACGCTCTCGTTCCGCACCGCGGTGAAGGGGCAGGGCGTGCCGCCCGCGAACATCACCCTGGATGCGAAGGGCAACGAACAGCAGGTCAACCTCGACAAGCTGACCGTCGCGGCGCTGGAAGGTAAAACCGAGCTGACCGCGCTGCTCGACTGGCAGCAGGCGATCAGCTGGCGCGGCGAGCTGAAGCTGACGGGCATTAACACCGCCAAAGAGGTGCCGGACTGGCCGTCGAAGCTCGATGGTCTGATCAAAACCCGCGGCAGCCTGTACGGCGGCACGTGGCAGATGGACGTGCCGGAGATCAAGCTCACCGGGAACGTGAAGCAGAACAAGGTAAACGTTGAAGGCTCGGTGAAAGGCAACAGTTATCTGCAGTGGGTTATCCCGGGCCTGCACGTGGCCCTGGGGCGCAACACGGCGGATATCAAAGGCGAGCTGGGGGTGAAAGATCTTAATCTGGATGCCACCATCGACGCGCCGAATCTGGATAACGCCCTGCCGGGGCTTGGCGGTACGGCGAAAGGACTCGTGAAGGTGCGCGGCACGGTAGACGCACCGCAGCTGCTGGCGGATATCACCGCCAATAACCTGCGCTGGCAAGAGCTAAGCGTTGCCCGCGTCCGCGTGGAAGGGGATGTGAAATCCACCGACCAGATCGGCGGTAACCTGAACCTGCGCGTGGAGCGTATTTCCCAGCCGGACGTGAACATCAGCCTGGTCACCCTGGACGCGAAAGGGAACGAGAAGCAGCACGACCTCCAGCTGCGGGTGCAGGGCGAGCCAGTCTCCGGCCAGCTTCACCTGACCGGCAGCTTCGACCGCAAACAGGCGCGCTGGAAAGGGACGCTGGATAACACCCGTTTCAATACGCCGGTCGGGCCGCTGGCGCTGTCGCGCGCCATTGCTCTGGACTACCGCAACGCCGAGCAGAAGATCAGCATTGGGCCGCACTGCTGGACCAACCCGAATGCGGAACTGTGCGTGCCGCAGACCATCGATGCGGGCGCGGAAGGGCGCGCGCAGATCAACCTCAACCGCTTCGATCTGGCGATGCTAAAACCGTTTATGCCGGATACCACGCAGGCGAGCGGCGTCTTCAGTGGGAAAGCCGATGTCGCCTGGGACACCACCAAAGAGGGGCTGCCGCAGGGTAGCGTCACGCTGTCCGGGCGTAACGTGAAGGTGACGCAGGAGGTGAATGACGCGCCGCTGCCGGTGGCCTTCGACACCCTGAACCTGAGCGCGGACCTGCATAACAACCGTGCGGAGCTGGGGTGGCTGATTCGCCTCACCAATAACGGTCAGTTTGACGGGAAGGTTCAAATTACCGACCCACAGGGACGGCGAAATCTGGGCGGCAACGTCACTATCCGCAACTTCAACCTGGCGATGGTGAACCCGATTTTCGCACGCGGGGAAAAAGCCGAGGGCATGGTGAATGCCAACCTGCGTCTGGCGGGCAATGCGCAAAACCCTCAGCTGTTCGGCCAACTGCGGCTCAGCGGCGTGGATATTGACGGCAACTTTATGCCGTTTGACATGCAGCCCAGCCAGATCGCCATGAACTTCAACGGCATGAGCTCGACGCTAAGCGGCTCGGTACTGACGCAGCAAGGACAAATCAACCTAAGCGGCGACGCGGACTGGAGCCAGCTCGATAACTGGCGCGCCCGTATTGCCGCGAAAGGCAGTAAGGTGCGCATCACCGTACCGCCGATGGTGCGTCTGGACGTCTCGCCTGATGTGGTCTTTGAAGCCACGCCAAGCCTCTTCACGCTTGACGGTCGCGTCGACGTGCCGTGGGCGCGCATCGTGGTTCACGATGTGCCGGAAAGTGCGGTCGGCGTCTCAAGTGATGAAGTTATGCTCAATGAAAATCTGAAACCTGTCGAACAGAAGAGCGCTGGCATACCGATTAATAGTAACCTTATCGTGCACGTGGGGAATAACGTGCGGTTGGATGCGTTTGGGCTGAAGGCGAGGCTTACGGGCGACCTGAAGGTGGCGCAGGATAAACAAGGGCTTGGCCTGAACGGGCAAATCAATATTCCTGAAGGGCGTTTCCACGCTTATGGTCAGGATCTGATTGTCCGTAAAGGCGAGCTGCTGTTCTCCGGTCCACCGGATCAGCCCCTGCTGAACATCGAAGCGATTCGTAACCCGGAAGCGACGGAAAACGACGTCATTGCTGGGGTACGCGTCACCGGTTCTGCTGACGAACCGAAGGCGGAGATCTTCTCTGACCCAGCGATGTCCCAGCAGGAAGCTCTCTCTTACCTGCTGCGTGGACAAGGTCTCGACAGCGGTCAGAGCGACAGTGCGGCGATGACCTCGATGTTAGTGGGGCTGGGGGTTGCACAAAGTGGGCAGGTTGTGGGTAAAATCGGCGAGACGTTCGGCGTAAGCAATCTGGCGCTGGACACCCAGGGCGTGGGTGACTCCTCGCAGGTGGTGGTCAGCGGCTATGTACTGCCGGGTCTGCAGGTAAAATATGGTGTGGGGATCTTTGACTCACTGGCAACACTCACGTTACGCTATCGCCTGATGCCTAAGCTATATCTGGAAGCAGTGTCCGGCGTAGACCAGGCACTTGATCTGCTCTATCAGTTTGAGTTTTAGCAATGCGAATATTTGTCTACGGCAGTTTACGAACCAAGCAAGGCAACAGTCACTGGATGACCAATGCCCTGCTGCTGGGGAATTACAATATCGAGAACTACCAGTTGTACAGCCTGGGCCACTATCCAGGCGCGGTTCCCGGCGAAGGAACAGTACAGGGTGAAGTTTATCGTATTGATAACGCGACACTTGCCGAACTTGATGCCTTGCGCACCAGGGGCGGTGAATACGCGCGCCAGTTGATCCAGACGCCGTACGGAAGTGCGTGGATGTATGTCTACCAGCGTCCGGTCGAAGGGTTAACGCGGATTGTAAGCGGTAACTGGTTAGACAGAGACCAGTACTGAAAAAAAACAACGCCACCGTGAGGTGGCGTTGTTTTTTTACGCCTCTTGCGGGGTGGCGCTGCGCTTACCCGGCCTGCATGTTCCAGCCACAAAAAAGCCCCGGCATGCGGGGCTTTTTTTAATCGGCAGTAAGAATTACTTCTTAGCAGCGCGTTCGAAAGAGGCGATGATTTCCGCTTTCGCTGCTTCTGCGTTGTCCCAGCCGTCAACTTTAACCCACTTGCCTTTTTCGAGGTCTTTGTAGTGCTCGAAGAAGTGAGTGATCTGCGCTTTCAGCAGTTCTGGCAGGTCGTTCACATCTTTGATGTGATCGTATTCTTTGCTCAGCTTGGTGTGCGGTACCGCAACCAGCTTCGCATCTTCACCGGATTCGTCGGTCATTTTCAGCACGCCAACGGGACGGCAGCGAATCACTGCGCCTGGCTGCAGTGGGTATGGCGTTGGGACCAGCACGTCAACCGGGTCACCGTCCAGAGACAGGGTGTGGTTGATGTAACCGTAGTTGCACGGATAGAACATCGCGGTAGACATGAAACGGTCTACGAACAGGGCGCCGCTCTCTTTGTCCACTTCGTATTTGATCGGATCTGCGTTAGCCGGGATTTCGATAACTACGTAGATGTCTTCTGGCAGTTCTTTACCCGCTGGGACGTTGAGTAAGCTCATGTCGGTGTCCTTTAAAATGGATGGTAAACAAGTGGCAGGTATTATAGCCAACTCGCGCTGAATGTCTCCGCCTGTTTTCGCCTTCTCTCCACGTTATTCCCACTTTTCAGACCGATTCCATGACAGAAAAATCCATAAACTCAGCCGCATTTTTCATGGAGAAATGAAAGCGATTACAAACTTGTGATTAACGTTTTATTCACTTTTCTGAAGTGTGATGTAACGCAATTCGTTACATATTTCATGGGCTATAGTCATTCCGCAGAACATCTTTTAACCAACAATAACTCACCCTACGAGGACGTTCATATGTGGAAGCGCTTACTCCTGGTCACAGCCGTTTCGGCAGCCATGTCGTCTATGGCGATGGCCGCTCCCTTAACCGTAGGTTTTTCGCAAGTCGGCTCTGAATCTGGCTGGCGAGCGGCAGAAACCAACGTGGCGAAAAGCGAAGCTCAGAAACGCGGTATTACCCTGAAAATCGCCGATGGTCAGCAAAAACAAGAGAATCAGATCAAAGCCGTGCGCTCCTTTATCGCCCAGGGCGTGGATGCCATCTTTATTGCCCCCGTCGTGGCGACCGGCTGGGAACCCGTCCTGAAGGAAGCGAAAGACGCTGAGATCCCGGTCTTCCTCCTCGATCGTTCCATCGACGTCAAAGACAAATCTCTCTATATGACCACCGTGACGGCCAATAACGTGCTGGAAGGGCAGTTAATTGGTGACTGGCTGGTAAAACAGGTCGACGGCAAGCCGTGTAACGTCGTTGAGCTGCAGGGTACCGTCGGGGCGAGCGTGGCCATCGACCGTAAAAAAGGCTTTGCTGAAGCCATCGCGAAAGCGCCAAACATCAAGATTATCCGCTCTCAGTCCGGCGACTTTACCCGCAGCAAAGGTAAAGAGGTCATGGAGAGCTTCATTAAGGCTGAAAACAACGGCAAGAACATCTGCATGGTTTACGCCCACAACGATGACATGGTGATCGGTGCGATTCAGGCCATTAAAGAAGCGGGCCTGAAGCCGGGCAAAGATATCCTCACCGGCTCTATCGACGGCGTGCCGGACATCTACAAAGCGATGATCGACGGCGAAGCCAACGCCAGCGTGGAGCTGACGCCGAACATGGCGGGCCCGGCATTCGACGCGCTGGAGAAATTCAAGAAAGACGGCACGATGCCGGAGAAAGTGACGGTCACCAAGTCCACGCTCTATCTGCCTGATACGGCGAAAGAAGAGTTAGAGAAGAAGAAAAATATGGGCTACTAAGACCCGCGCCCCTCACCCCAGCCCTCTCCCCGGAGGGGAGAGGGAGAAAGGCAGGGCGGAGCTGGATATTAACAACTGGCACGATCAATCCCCTCTCCCCTCCGGGGAGAGGGTCAGGGTGAGGGGGAAACCATGACCACTGAACAACACCAGGAAATCCTCCGCACAGAGGGCTTGAGTAAATTCTTCCCCGGCGTAAAGGCGCTGGATAACGTTGATTTCAGCCTGCGGCGCGGGGAGATCATGGCGCTGCTGGGCGAAAACGGCGCGGGAAAATCGACGCTGATTAAATCCCTGACCGGTGTTTATCACGCTGACCGCGGCACCATCTGGCTGGAAGGCAACGCCATTTCACCCAAAAACACCGCCCATGCCCAGCAGCTGGGGATCGGGACGGTCTATCAGGAAGTGAACCTGCTGCCGAATATGTCGGTGGCGGATAACCTGTTTATTGGCCGAGAGCCACGACGCTTTGGCCTGCTGCGCCGTAAAGAGATGGAGGCGCGGGCGACAAAGCTGATGGAATCCTACGGCTTCTCCCTCGACGTCCGCGAGCCGCTGAACCGCTTTTCCGTGGCGATGCAGCAGATCGTCGCCATTTGTCGCGCGATCGATCTCTCCGCAAAGGTGCTGATCCTCGACGAACCCACCGCCAGCCTCGATACCCAGGAGGTGGAGATGCTCTTTACCCTGATGCGCCAGCTGCGCGATCAGGGCGTCAGCCTGATCTTCGTTACCCACTTCCTCGATCAGGTGTATGAGGTAAGCGATCGCATTACGGTGCTGCGCAACGGCAGCTTTGTCGGCTGCCGCGAAACCCGCGAGCTGCCGCAGATCGAGCTGGTCAAAATGATGCTGGGCCGCGAGCTGGAGACCAACGCCCTTCAGCGCGCGGGCCGCACGCTGCTGAGCGAGAAGCCGGTCGCCGCGTTCAGCGATTACGGTAAAAAAGGGGTCATCTCGCCGTTTAACCTTGAGGTGCGGCCAGGCGAAATTGTCGGGCTGGCGGGCCTGTTAGGCTCGGGTCGAACCGAGACCGCCGAGGTGATCTTCGGGATCAAGCCCGCCGACAGCGGCAGCGCGCTGATCAAGGGCAAACCGCAAACCCTGCGATCGCCGCATCAGGCCTCCTGTCTCGGCGTCGGCTTCTGCCCGGAGGACCGGAAAACGGACGGCATTATTGCCGCGGCCTCGGTGCGGGAAAATATCATTCTGGCGCTACAGGCCCAGCGCGGCTGGCTGAGGCCGATCCCTCGTAAAGAGCAGAACGCCATTGCCGAACGCTTTATCCGCCAGCTCGGCATTCGCACCCCGAGCGCGGAACAGCCCATTGAATTTCTCTCCGGCGGTAACCAGCAGAAAGTGCTGCTGTCGCGCTGGCTGCTGACCAAACCCCAGTTCCTGATCCTCGACGAACCGACCCGCGGCATTGACGTGGGGGCGCACGCCGAAATTATCCGGCTTATCGAGACCCTGTGCGCTGATGGTCTGGCGCTGCTGGTCATTTCGTCCGAGCTGGAAGAGCTGGTGGGCTATGCCGATCGCGTCATCATCATGCGCGATCGTAAACAGGTGACAGAGATCCCGCTGGATAAGCTGTCCGTTCCGGCGATCATGAATGCCATCGCGGCATAAGGAGTGAATCGTGATGTCCCGTTCGCTTTCGCAAACCGGTGAGACAAAGCGCCGCTTCAGCTGGCCAACCGGCACGCCGCAAATCGCGGCGCTGCTGGTGGTACTGCTGGTTGATAGCCTGGTTGCCCCGCATTTCTTCCAGATCATCGTGCAGGATGGCCGCCTGTTTGGCAGCCCGATAGACATTTTAAACCGTGCCGCGCCCGTGGCGCTGCTGGCCATCGGGATGACGCTGGTGATTGCCACCGGCGGGATTGACCTCTCCGTCGGCGCGGTGATGGCTATCGCCGGGGCCACGGCCGCCTCCATGACCGTGGCCGGGCACAGCCTGCCGGTGGTCCTGCTGGCAGCCTTAGGTACCGGCGTGCTGGCCGGGTTATGGAACGGCATTCTGGTGGCGGTCCTGAAAATCCAGCCCTTTGTCGCCACGCTGATTTTAATGGTGGCCGGGCGCGGCGTCGCGCAGCTGATTACCTCCGGCCAGATTGTTACCTTCAACTCACCGAGCCTGGCGTGGCTCGGCAGCGGCAACCTTCTGTTCTTCCCGACGCCGGTGATTATTGCCCTGGTGACGTTAGTGGTGTTCTGGCTTTTCACCCGCAAAACGGCACTGGGCATGTTCATTGAGGCCGTCGGGATCAACATCCGCGCCGCGCGCAACGCCGGGGTCAACACGCGGCTGATGGTGATGCTGACCTACGTGCTGAGCGGTATCTGCGCTGCCATCGCCGGGGTGATCGTCGCGGCGGATATCCGCGGAGCCGATGCCAACAACGCCGGGCTCTGGCTGGAGCTGGATGCGATCCTGGCGGTGGTCATCGGCGGCGGGTCGCTGATGGGCGGACGCTTTAACCTGCTGCTCTCGGTGATCGGCGCGCTGATCATTCAGGGCATGAACACCGGGATCCTGCTCTCCGGTTTCCAGCCGGAACTCAACCAGGTGGTGAAAGCGGTGGTCGTGCTCTGCGTGCTGATCGTCCAGTCGCCGCGCTTTGTCAGCATCATTAAGGGGATCCGTGGCCATGATAAAACGTAATTTACCGCTAATGATCACGCTGGGCGTGTTTGTGCTGGGCTACCTCTACTGTCTGACGCAGTTCCCCGGCTTTGCCTCGACGCGCGTGATCTGCAATATCCTGACCGATAACGCCTTTTTAGGCATCATCGCCGTCGGCATGACCTTTGTGATCCTCTCCGGCGGGATCGACCTCTCCGTCGGCTCGGTGATCGCGTTTACGGGCGTATTTCTCGCAAAGGCGATCGGCTTCTGGGGCATCTCACCGCTGGTGGCGTTTCCGCTGGTGCTGGTGATGGGCTGCGCGTTTGGCGCCTTTATGGGGCTGCTGATCGACGCGTTAAAGATTCCGGCGTTTATTATTACCCTCGCGGGAATGTTCTTCCTCCGTGGGGTGAGCTACCTGGTGTCGGAAGAGTCGATCCCGATTAACCATCCGGTGTACGACACGCTCTCCAGCCTGGCGTGGAAGATCCCCGGCGGCGGCCGCCTGAGCGCGATGGGGCTGCTGATGCTGGGCGTGGTCGTCATTGGCATCTTCCTTGCTCACCGTACCCGGTTTGGCAATCAGGTTTACGCCATTGGCGGCAACGCCACGTCGGCCAACCTGATGGGGATCTCGACCCGCAGCACCACCATCCGCATCTATATGCTCTCGACCGGCCTGGCGACGCTGGCGGGTATCGTCTTCTCGGTATACACCCAGGCGGGCTATGCCCTCGCAGGCGTGGGCGTTGAGCTGGATGCGATTGCTTCTGTGGTCATCGGCGGTACGCTGCTCAGCGGCGGCGTGGGGACGGTGCTGGGGACGCTGTTCGGCGTGGCGATTCAGGGGCTGATACAAACCTATATCAACTTTGACGGCACGCTCAGCTCCTGGTGGACGAAGATCGCCATCGGCATTCTGCTGTTTATTTTTATTGCCCTACAGCGTGGTCTGACGGTGCTCTGGGAGAACCGTCAAAGCTCGCCTGTTACTCGCGTAAACACATCGGTAACAGAGCGATAACACGCTGAATTTGCTTAAAGTCTAAACATTTTCCGGTAGCGGCCGATACTCTTTTTTTATGCCCAGAAATATCTCGCTACCGGAAATAATATCATGCTGAAAACGCTATCGATTCGTACCGGCTTGCTCTCTTTACTGGCCGTTATGACCCTTCTGCTGCTGATTGTCAGCGGCATTGGCATTTATGCCCTCACACAGAGTTCTTCTTCGCTGCAGCGTATTAATCACCTTCAGGGTGAGCAAATGGTGCAGCTTAATTCAGGCTACACGCTGATCCTGCGCGCGCGCAATGAAGCGGGGCAGGCCGTTCGCATGATGGAAATCGGCATGCTGGACGATGCGGCCAACGCGGTAAAAAACATCAACCAGGAAGTCGCTCTGGCCCAGAAAACGCTGAAGGGCGTGATCGACGGCGGCGTGGCTGACGAGCAGGGGCAACAGCTGCTCAATAAGGTGGCGGCCAGCCTGGGGGCGTATACCCAGCAGGGGATCAACCCGATGCTGAAAACCCTCAATGACCAGAGCGCGGACGGGTATTACGATCTGCTGGAGAAGACGCTGATCCCGCTGGCGTCAACGTTCGATAATGACATGCAGGCGTTTCAGAAATGGAGCGAAGCGCGAGGTCTGGCGGAAGTGAGTGCCGTGCAGGCGAGCAAAACCCGCGTCCTGATCCTGATTATCGTGGCGGCGCTGCTGACGGCGGGCATTATTGTGCTGGCCTGGCTGGCGCTGCGCCATATGCTGCTCAAGCCGCTCTCGGCGTCGATTGCTCAACTGGAGAATGTAGCAGCGGGCGATTTAACCCATACGCTGGCTGCACCCGCGAGCCAGGAGTTTAACCGCCTTAACGCGGTGATAGAGGAGATGCGTCAGTCGCTGATGAACTCGGTTCTGCGGGTACGCGATGCCAGCGCGCAGATTGACACCGGCAGCCGCGAGCTGACGCTGGGAAACCGCGATCTCGCCGAGCGTACGGAATCCACCGCCACGTCGCTGGAGCAGACCGCGGCCAGCATGGAACAGATCACCGCGACGGTGAAGCTCAACGCCGATAACGCCGAGCAGGCGCACCAGCTGGCGAAATCGGTGTCCGACACGGCCGATCACGGCAGTGAAATGGTCTGCTACGTGATTGAAAAAATGCGCGATATCTCCGGCAGTTCGGCGCGTATCGCTGACATCCTGAGCGTCATCGACGGCATTGCCTTCCAGACCAATATTCTGGCGCTTAACGCCTCCGTGGAAGCGGCGCGTGCGGGCGAGCAGGGGCGCGGTTTTGCCGTCGTCGCGGGCGAGGTGCGCAACCTTGCCAGCCGCAGCGCCGACGCGGCGAAAGAGATTCGAACGCTTATCGGCGACTCTCAGACCCACGTTAACGAGGGCAGCGAGTTGGCCCAGCAGGCTGGCGAAACGATGGACGAGATCGCAACCGAAGTGCTGCGTATGACCAAACTGATGCGTGAGATTGCGACCGCGTCTCATGAGCAGAGCCGCGGCATTGAGCAGGTGAATATTGCGGTGAACCAGATGGACGAAACCGCGCAGCAGAATGCGGCGCTGGTGCAGCAATCCTCCGCCGCGACCCGCTCCCTTGAGGAGCAGTCGCGTCAGCTGATGGAAGCCATGTCATCATTCAAAGTGACGACTCAGAACGCGGCATAATATTACCCAGCCCCGGTACGTTCTGTGCCGGGGTTTTATTCCTTCCGGAATTAAGCGCCCCGATATTATCGTGAATTTCACCCATTAATATTTCCAGCGAGCTGGTTAAGGCTAACGCTTTTTCAGTCGGTTCAAGATATAAACCTTTACGGAAAAATAACGGCTCATCAAAGAGTTGATTAAAACGCTTTAATGCCAGACTCACCGCGGGACGGGACATCTCCAGACGCAAAGAGGCCTTTGCCATGCTGCCGCAGCGGACGATTTCAATAAATACAGGGATAAGATTTAAATCAATACCGGTATTAGCACGGGAATAATTTTTCATTGCGATTCTGCTCCACGAAATATCTGTCAAACTGTTATGGAAATAATGCAGGAGCAGTGGCGAAGATTAAAGCATGTTTTTTATAAACACTTATACGGTAAAATATATAAATGACCAGGGGAGCCGGATCGGCTCCCCTGAAGAGAGGGATTATGCGTCCGGGTACTCACGGATGAAACGTTCGACGTCTTCAACCATGTGGTTGTTGCCGACGAAGAATGAACGGCGCTGGTGAAGGCTTTCCGGCACGATCTCCAGAATACGCTCTTTACCGTCGCTCGCCTTGCCGCCCGCCTGTTCGGCCAGGAACGCCATCGGGTTGCATTCGTACAGCAGACGCAGTTTCCCGTCCGGGTGGCTGGCGGTGCTTGGGTAGAGGTAGATGCCGCCTTTCAGCAGGTTACGGTGGAAATCCGCGACCAGAGAGCCAATATAGCGGGACGTGTAAGGGCGCTGCGTCGCTTTATCTTCTTCCTGGCAGAATTTGATGTACTTCTTCACGCCGTTCGGGAAGCGGATGTAGTTGCCTTCGTTGATGGAGTAGGTGTTACCCTTCTCCGGGAAGCGCATGCGTTCCTGGCTCAGACAGAAAACGCCCAGGGAAGGATCGTACGTAAAGGCGTGTACGCCGCACCCGGTGGTGTACACCAGCATGGTGGAAGAGCCATAAACCACGTAACCAGCAGCAACCTGATTAATGCCCGGCTGCAGGAAATCTTCTTCGGTCACCGGCGTGCCAACAGGCGTAACGCGGCGGTAGATGGAGAAAATGGTACCGACAGAAACGTTAACGTCGATGTTGGAGGAGCCGTCGAGCGGATCCATCAGAACAACGTATTTCGCGTGTTCACACCCTTCGAAAACAACAATTTCATCTTCTTCTTCGGAGGCGATACCCGCAACGATGTCGCGCGCGCGCAGTGCAGCTTTCAGTTTTTCATTTGCGAACAGATCGAGTTTCTGCTGAACCTCGCCCTGAACGTTCTCGGCACCGCTGGCACCCAGGATATCGACCAGACCGGCCTTGTTGATATCACGGTGGATGATCTTAGCGCCCAGCTTTATTGCCGACAGCAAAGCAGTGAGTTCACCGGTAGCATGAGAGAACTCGTGCTGCTTTTCGACAATAAATTCACCTAACGTTTTCATAACACTTTCCCTGCATCTTTGTGAGTAGAGCGATTGTATGTTCACTAAAACGACTAAAGCCCAACAATCTTAACAAATATTCAAATAGTAGCGCAGAGGTGAATCGCGCCAGCAGGATACGGATTTTCCTGAAATGCGTTTCACACCCGCCGACATGTGAGTAAAATGTGCGCCACATTGAAGAAGGATAGTGACGTATGCGCATTCATATATTGGGGATTTGTGGCACTTTCATGGGCGGACTGGCAATGCTGGCGCGCTCGCTGGGCCATGAGGTGACAGGTTCGGACGCCAATGTGTATCCGCCAATGAGCACACTTCTGGAGAAACAGGGCATCGCTTTAATTCAGGGCTACGATGCCAGCCAGCTGGATCCCGAGCCGGATCTGGTGATCATTGGCAACGCCATGACCCGCGGCAACCCGTGCGTTGAGGCGGTACTGGAACGCAATATTCCGTTCATGTCCGGCCCGCAGTGGCTGCATGACTTCGTCCTGCGTGACCGCTGGGTGGTTGCCGTTGCCGGTACCCACGGCAAAACGACTACCGCGGGCATGGCGACCTGGATCCTCGAAGCCTGTGGCTATAAGCCGGGCTTCGTCATCGGCGGCGTACCGGGCAACTTTGACGTTTCTGCGCGCCTGGGGGACAGCCCGTTCTTTGTGATCGAAGCCGACGAGTATGACTGCGCGTTCTTCGACAAGCGCTCTAAGTTCGTGCATTACTGCCCGCGCACGCTGATCCTCAATAACCTTGAGTTTGACCACGCGGATATTTTTGACGACCTGAAGGCCATTCAGAAACAGTTCCACCACCTGGTGCGCATTGTTCCAGGCCAGGGCCGCATCATCCTGCCGGAAAACGACATTAACCTGAAGCAGACCCTGGCAATGGGCTGCTGGAGCGAGCAGGAGCTGGTGGGCGAGCAGGGCCACTGGCAGGCGAAGAAACTCAATGCCGATGCCTCCGAGTGGGAAGTGCTGCTCGACGGTGAAAAAGTGGGTGAGGTGAAGTGGGGCCTGGTGGGCGAACACAATATGCACAACGGCCTGATGGCGATTGCCGCAGCGCGTCACGTGGGCGTTCAGCCTGCGGATGCGGCGAATGCGCTGGGCTCGTTTATCAATGCCCGCCGCCGTCTGGAACTGCGCGGTGAAGCCCACGGCGTCACCGTGTATGACGATTTCGCGCACCACCCAACGGCCATTCTGGCCACGCTTGCCGCCCTGCGTGGCAAAGTTGGCGGTACCGCGCGCATTCTGGCGGTGCTGGAACCACGCTCGAACACCATGAAGATGGGCATCTGCAAAGACGATCTCGCGCCGTCGTTAGGACGTGCCGATGAAGTCTTCCTGCTGCAGCCGCAGCATATTCCGTGGCAGGTCGCGGAAGTGGCCGATGCCTGCATTCAGCCGGCACACTGGAGCGCAGATGTGGATGCGCTCGCGGATATGGTGGTGAAAGCCGCTCAGCCTGGCGACCATATTCTGGTGATGAGCAACGGCGGTTTTGGTGGGATCCATCAGAAGCTGCTGGACGGGCTGGCGAAGAAAGCGGAAGCGGCCGCCGACGCGTAAAAAAAAGCCCGGTGGCGCTCACGCTTACCGGGCCTACGTTCTTTTCCCCCTCGCCCCTCCGGGGTGAGGGGAGCGGATTACTCTTCGTTCTCAGACAGCTCGCGCAGATACTGGAAAATCAGGCGCGCAGACTTCGGCGGCTTATTCCCTTCTTTCTCTTTCTTCGCGTTGCGGATCAAGGAACGCAGCTGCTGGCGGTCGGCATCCGGCCACAGGTTCAGCACTTCCGGTACGGCGTCATCACCCTGTTCAATCAGACGATCGCGGATCTGCTCCAGCTTGTGGAACAGCGCAACCTGCTGGTTGTGGCGGTTTTTCAGCTTGTCCAGCGCCTGGCGGATCGGATCAACATCGCGCTGACGCAGCATTTTCCCGATAAGCTGAAGCTGGCGACGACGGCCTTCTTTTTTGATTTTCTGTGCCAGTTCAATGGCATCGCGCAGATCCTGGTCGAGCGGGATCTTATCCAGCGCGTTTTTACCCAGTTCTACCATTTCCGCGCCAAGCTGTTTTAACTCTTCGGCGTCACGTTTAATTTCACTTTTACTGACCCAGATGATCTCATCATCTTCGTCTTCGATGTCATCACCGGGAACGTCGTCGAGCCAGTCTTCGGGCTGCTTAGTCATGTCAGGCTCCTTAAAAAAAGAGGCTAATGTTACCAGTTAAGACGCGCACTGAAAAACGGTTCTCTGTTAGACTTCAGTTAACTCTCTCTTACAGTATGGCATTTGCGATGAAAGTAACCTCACAAGTTGAAGCGCAGCGTAAGATTCTGGAAGAAGCCGTCTCCACCGCGCTGATGCTTGCTTCAGAAAAATCAGATGGCGCCGAAGTGGCGGTCAGCAAAACCACCGGCATTAGCGTGAGCACCCGCTATGGCGAAGTGGAGAATGTCGAATTCAACAGCGACGGCGCGCTGGGTATCACGGTATACCACCAGAATCGCAAAGGCAGTGCGTCATCCACCGATCTCAGTCCGGATGCCATCGCCCGTACGGTGCAGGCCGCGCTGGATATCGCCCGTTACACCTCGCCGGATCCTTACGCCGGCGTGGCCGATAAAGACCTGCTGGCGTTTGACGCGCCGGATCTCGACCTGTTCCACCCGGCAGAAGTCACGCCGGACGAAGCCATTGAACTGGCTGCCCGTGCCGAGCAGGCGTCCCTGCAGGCGGATAAGCGCATCACCAATACCGAAGGCGGCAGCTTTAACAGCCACTACGGCATCAAAGTCTTTGGCAACAGCCACGGCATGCTGCAGGGCTACTGCTCTACCCGCCACTCGCTCTCCAGCTGCGTCATCGCCGAAGAGAACGGTGACATGGAGCGCGACTACGCCTACACCATTGGCCGCGCGCTGGGGGATTTGCAGTCTCCGGAGTGGGTAGGCAAAGAGTGTGCCGAACGCACGCTGTCTCGCCTGTCGCCGCGTAAACTCTCCACCATGAAAGCGCCGGTGATTTTTGCCAATGAAGTGGCGACCGGTCTGTTTGGCCATCTGGTGGGCGCGATTGCGGGCGGCTCCGTTTACCGTAAATCAACCTTCCTGCTCGACTCGCTGGGCAAGCAGATCCTGCCGGAATGGCTGACCATCGAAGAACATCCGCACCTGCTGAAAGGGCTGGCCTCCACGCCGTTCGACAGCGAAGGCGTGCGCACCGAGCGTCGTGACATTGTCAAAGACGGCGTGCTGACCCAGTGGCTGCTAACCAACTACTCCGCGCGCAAGCTGGGGCTGAAAAGCACCGGGCACGCGGGCGGCATTCACAACTGGCGCATTGCCGGGCAGAGCCTCAACTTTGAGCAGATGCTGAAAGAGATGGGCACCGGTCTGGTGGTGACCGAGCTGATGGGTCAGGGCGTCAGCGGCATCACCGGAGACTACTCTCGCGGTGCGGCGGGTTTCTGGGTGGAAAACGGTGAAATCCAGTATCCGGTGAGCGAAATTACCATCGCTGGCAATCTGAAGGATATGTGGCGCAATATCGTTACGGTCGGTAACGATATTGAAACACGCAGCAATATACAGTGTGGTTCTGTATTACTTCCGGAAATGAAAATCGCCGGACAATAGAGATAGCGTTTTGTTAATAATAAAAAAGGAAGTGAGCAATGCGTAAACATCTGTTAGCGATCGTCGCAGCTTCAACGCTGGTTCTTGGCTCTTCTGCGTTTGCTGCCGATCTTGAAGACGACATGGGCATCCTCGGTCAAAACCTGAAGGTGGTGCAGAAAACCGACAATGCGGCGGAAATGAAAGACGCGCTGACCAAAATGCGTGAAGCGGCGCTGGACGCCCAAAAAGCGACGCCGCCGAAGCTGGAAAGCAAAGCGGCAGACAGTGCAGAGATGAAAGACTACCGCCACGGCTTTGACGTGCTGGTCGGCCAGATCGACGGCGCGCTGAAGCTCGCTAACGAAGGCAAAGTGAAAGAGGCCCAGGCGGCGGCCGAGCAGTTTGTGACCACGCGCAATA
Organism: Enterobacter sp. BNK-22; assembly: GCF_048684805.1. NCBI lineage: Bacteria > Pseudomonadati > Pseudomonadota > Gammaproteobacteria > Enterobacterales > Enterobacteriaceae > Enterobacter > Enterobacter sp. BNK-22. Next base: position 3,042,546 of record NZ_JBLQTT010000001.1, on the reverse strand, counting down.
CGTACCACAAAAAGTATCGTTAATTGGGTGCCTGAGCTGTACGTCCTTCCCCGTATGCGGAGGCGCATGACGCGCCCCCGCATCCTTGCTCCCTACTGGCCGGAGCGACAATCCATCCGCGCTGTCACTTCAAGCGAGCCGTTTCGAAAACGGATTTCGCACAGTGTTTTCCTCGTCACCAGCGTTAAGATGATTATTGTCAAAGCAATAATCATCAAAACCCCGATACTTGGGTTTCTGCGTTTCATGGATGCCTCCTTGCTTTAAAGCGGGCGAGGTAGCGAACTCCACGGTCGTGACGTGTCGTTTCGAGCCCCCGCCCTGATTTTCTATCAGGCGGGGCTTTCCACTTTCCGTCCCATGCCTGAGACGGTCAGTCTCAAGCACCCGCCGCCACTCTACCCAATCCCCATAAGAAAACCTTATCCACGTCACATTTCTACGAGCCTGCTCGGAATCTTTTCCACTCTGCTTACCCGTTCGTTCCCGCGTAATAGCGTGATATTCATCACGTGAATACATCGATTTATCCAGATTCGGCGCATTTATGTGGCACAGATCACTGCTGCGGCTCGCCTTTCCACTTCGAAGTGGAAAACAACTCGCTACAAACCCTTCCCTCCCACCGTTAGTTTTAATCCAGAGCCATTAACGGGGTAAGACCAGTGATTAACGGAGCGGTAATGAACGACGTTGGGGAACAGGCGGTGCAAACAGATCAACTCGCAAACACCATGCTGCAGCAGGTCTATGCCCTGCTGGCCCGGAACAACATCATCCCCAATGCAGTACAGGAGCAGATGCTCACCTCCCACGTGCGCGCCATGGCGCACCGGTCCGTGACCGGCGAGCCGCTGCCGGAGGTTGAAGCAGAGCTGTTTGACGAAATTTCACCGGATTCAATGCGGCTTGCCCGTGAAGTGGTCGCGCAGTTTGGCAACCTTCCTGATGAAGAAGCCTGGCTGCTCTCCGTTCACTTTGAAGTCGCAAAAGACAACCTTTAAGGAGCAACACATGGAACAGATTACAGTCGTGATTGGCGATCGCCTGGGTAAAGGTCAGAAAGTGGCTGCCGGTGTGGAAAAAGCAGGTGGACGCGCGGTTGTCGTACCGGGCATGGCGGCAGACATGAAGCTGGGCGACGTGATGAAAGCGGAAAACGCCACTTTCGGCATCTCTTTCTGCGGCAGCGGCGGCGCGGGTGCCATCACCGCCCAGACCAAGTATGGCTACAAAGCCAAATACGGCATGCGTTCCGTGGAAGAGGGCGTGACCGCCATCAACGAAGGCTGCAACGTGCTGGGCTTTGGCTTTATGGATAAAGAAGAGCTTGGCGAGCGTCTGGTACAGGCGTGGCAGAAGAAATACGGCGCATAAGCATGAAAGAACAGTTCACAACCACGGTGAGAGTGATGGGGAAGGGCGACGCCAAAGCGCGCGCCTTTGCCGACGCGCTCAACCACGTTCAGGCCGCGGTGATGAAAGCCTCACCGCATATCTTACTGCGTATTGAGCCACAGGATGTGCAGGTCGTTCAGGCGCAAGAAGCGGTGCGTAAAGAAGCGTTTCTGTTCTTCTTTCTGCGCCGGGAAAGACGCACCTACAGCGTGGAGCTGGATGTGACCGTCAACGTGACAGCCATCAATCTCGACCAGGTGGATTTCGTCACGCAACGCTGATTATTCATAAAAGGGCAGACTGATGTTCTTAATTATATTAATAAAATCGCTCATCATTGGCGGCCTGGTTGGCGTCGGTGTGGGCGCCGGGGCTGCACGCATGTTTCATGCGCCTACCACTCAGGGTATGGGCGCGTTTCGTACGTTGGGGGAACTGAACTCCTGTGAAGGGGATCCGGCGTCCCACTTCTCCTTTGGGTTAGGTTTCTTCTTTAACGCCTGGGCCTCTTCCGTGGCCGCAGGGGCTTTCACACAGGACGTTGACCACCGCATCATCCCGAACTGGGGTGCGGCTGCACTGATGATCAAAAACCGTAACGTCGGCGAAACGCTGCACGATCCCCGCAAAATGGCGATTGCCTGCGGCGTGATCGGCATGATCGTCGTGACCTTCCTTAACCTGACCGCCTCCTCCGTTCCTGCTGCGCTTCAGGTCACCGCCGTGAAGGTGCTGGTGCCGGCGGCGAACCTGCTGGTGAACACCGTGATGCCGGTGATCTTCTGGCTGGCGGCCATCGATGCGGGTAAAAAATCGGGCTTCTGGGCCACCATCTTCGGCGGCGCGGCGCAACTGATTATGGGCAACGCCGTACCGGGCCTGGTGCTGGGGATCCTGATCGGGAAAGGCGTGGAAGAGAGCGGCTGGAACCACGTCACCAAAGTGATGATGGCGGCTATCGTGCTGCTCTTCGTGCTGAGCGGCTTCTTCCGCGGCTTCGACATGAAGATGATCGAATCCTTCCATCTGACCGTGCCGAACTGGCTCGACATGATCCACAACTCGCTCAGCGGTAAATAACAGGAGCCTCTAAATGGAACAGAATAAAGGTTTTTGGTATGCCGACTGGTCGTTCCCGATCTTCGTTGGCCTGCTCTCCTCCGGCGTGTTTGCCGGGACGCACATGTACTACCTCTACGGCATCGGCGCGTTTAACGAAGTGGCCTTCGTGGCGATGCTGAAAGCGGGTATTGATACCGGCGTTTACGGCGCGGTGGCAGCGTTTGGCGCGAGCTTCCTGTTCGCCCGTATTATCGAAGGGTCGCTGGTCGGTATTCTCGACATTGGCGGGGCGATCCAGACCGGCGTAGGCCTCGGCGTACCGGCGCTGCTGCTGGGCGCGGGGATCATGTTCCCGGTGACCAACTTCATTGCTTCGCTGATCACCGGCCTGGTGATTGGTCTGGCGATTGGCTACGTCATCATCCTGGCGCGTAAGTTCACCATCAACCAGAGCAACTCCACCTACGGCGCAGACGTGATGATGGGCGCGGGCAACGCCTCCGGCCGCTTCCTCGGGCCGTTGATCATCCTCAGCGCCATGACCGCCTCCATTCCAATCGGCGTCGGCTCGCTGGTGGGTGCGCTGCTGTTCTACATCTGGCAGAAGCCGATTACCGGTGGCGCTATCCTCGGCGCGATGATTCTGGGCTGGCTGTTCCCGGTTGCCCTTTAATACCCGCGGGCGCGCTGGCGCCCGCCTTATCAGGAGATCCTCATGTTTGATTTACTCCTGCGCCGTGCGCGCCTCACAGACGATACCCTGACCGATATCGCCATTCAGGACGGGAAAATCGCGGCGCTGGGCGAGATTAACGCGCCCGCGCATAAAACGGTTGAGCTGAACGGTGAAGTGTTCGTCAGCGCAGGCTGGATTGACTCCCACGTACACTGCTACCCGAATTCCCCGATTTACCACGACGAACCCGACAGCGTGGGCGTTGCCACCGGCGTCACCACCGTAGTGGACGCGGGCAGCACCGGCGCCGACGATGTGGACGATTTCTACGCGATAACCCGCAAGGCCTCCACCGAGGTTTTTGCTTTGCTGAACATCTCCCGCGTGGGGCTGATTGCCCAGAACGAGCTGGCCAATATGGCTAATGTTGATGCCGATGCGGTGAAGCAGGCGGTGAAGCGCCACCCTGATTTTATCGTCGGCCTGAAGGCACGCATGAGCAGCAGCGTGGTCGGTGACAACGGCATCACGCCGCTGGAGCGCGCGAATGCGATTCAGAAAGAGAACGGCGACCTGCCGCTGATGGTGCACATCGGCAACAACCCGCCAAATCTCGACGAAATCGCCGAACTCCTGAGTTCCGGCGACATCATTACCCACTGCTATAACGGCAAGCCTAACCGCATTCTGACGCCCTCGGGCGAGCTGCGCGCCTCCATATCCTCTGCCCTGAAGCGCGGCGTGCGTCTGGATGTGGGGCACGGCACGGCGAGCTTTAGCTTTGAGGTGGCAAAACGCGCTATCGCGATGGGCATTCTGCCGCACACCATCAGCTCAGATATCTACTGCCGCAACCGCATCAACGGCCCGGTAGGCTCGCTGGCAAGCGTGATGTCGAAGTTTCTCGCCATCGGCATGTCATTGCCGCAGGTGATTGACTGCGTCACGGCGAACGCCGCCGACGGTCTGCGCCTGACGCGCAAGGGCCGTATTCAGCCGGGTCTCGACGCCGACCTGACGCTATTCATCCTCAAACGTCAGCCGACGGTGCTGACGGATGCCGAAAACGACAGCCTGCAGGCTGAACACATTCTGGTGCCGCTTGCCGCGATCCGCGCGGGCAAGGGCTACATGACCGAACAAGGGAGCACGGAAAATGCCTTCGATTTATGAGAAGTACCGCTTAAAGCAGGTTATCAACACCTCTGGCCGCATGACGGCGCTGGGCGTCTCCACGCCGCGTCCGGAGGTGGTACAGGCGGCGATGGACGGTATGAATCACTATTTCGAGATGAAGGATCTGGTCAATAAAACCGGGGAGTACATCGCGAAGCTGCTGGATGTGGAAGGGGCGACGGTCGTCTCCTGCGCGTCGGCGGGCATTGCCCAGTCCGTGGCGGCGGTGCTGGTCAAAGACAGCGACTGGCTGCTGGAAAATCTGCACGTTACCCCAATTGAGAACAACGAAATCGTCCTGCCGAAAGGCCACAACGTGAACTTTGGCGCGCCGGTGGGCACCATGGTCGCGCTGGGCGGCGGCAGGCTGGTGGAGGCGGGCTACGCCAACGAATGTTCCGCCGATCAGCTGGCGGCGGCGATCACCCCGCGCACGGCCGCGATCCTCTATATCAAATCTCACCACTGCGTGCAGAAAAGCATGCTCAGCGTCGAGCAGGCGGCGGTTGTCGCGCGTAAACACGACTTGCCGCTCATCGTTGATGCCGCGGCGGAAGAAGATCTGCATGTTTACTACCGCTCCGGTGCGGACCTGGTGATCTACAGCGGCGCGAAGGCGATCGAAGGCCCAACCAGCGGGCTGGTGATCGGCAAAACCCAGTACGTTGAGTGGGTCAAACGCCAGACGGCGGGCATTGGCCGTGCCATGAAGGTGGGTAAAGAGGGCATTCTTGGCCTGACCTGCGCCATCGAACACTATCTGACGGCCACCAAAGAGAGCGGCGACGAGATGGTGGCGAAAATGACGCCGTTTATCGAGGCGCTCAACACCCTGAACGGTGTGACCGCGCGCGTGGTCTGGGACAGCGCCGGACGCGACATCGCCCGCACCGAGATTAAATTTGACGAAGCCACCACCGGCGTCGGCACGGGTGACCTGGTGGCGAAGCTGAAGCAGGGCGAATACGCCATTTACTTCCGTGGCTACAAGGCCAACGAAGGGATTATCGAAGCGGATGTACGCAGCGTGAATGCTGATCAGCTGAACATCGTGTACCGCCGCATTAGCGAAGTGTTAGGACAGGAGAAAAACGCATGAAACTGACCCCCAACTTTTACCGTGACCGCGTCTGTCTGAACGTGCTGGCAGGGTCGAAGGCCAACGCCAGCGCCATCTACGAGGCGGCGGAAGGTCATGTGCTGGTGGGCGTGCTCTCCAAAAATTACCCGGACGTGGCCAGCGCGGTAGCGGATATGCGCGAGTACGCGGCGCTGATAGATAACGCGCTCTCCGTTGGCCTCGGCGCGGGGGATCCGAACCAGTCGGCGATGGTGAGCGAGATCTCCCGTCAGGTGCAGCCGCAGCACGTTAACCAGGTCTTTACCGGCGTCGCTACCAGCCGCGCGCTGCTGGGACAGAACGACTCTGTGGTTAACGGTCTGGTCTCTCCGACCGGCACCGTCGGGATGGTTAAAATCTCCACCGGCCCGCTGAGCAGCGCAGCGCCGGACGGCATCGTGCCGGTTGAAACGGCGATTGCTCTGCTGAAAGATTTCGGCGGCAGCTCTATCAAATACTTCCCGATGGGCGGCCTGAAGTGCCGTGACGAGTACAAAGCGGTGGCGGAAGCCTGCGCCCGTCACGACTTCTGGCTGGAGCCGACCGGAGGTATCGATCTGGAAAACTATGAGGAGATCCTGCAGATCGCCCTCGACGCGGGCGTGAGCAAAATCATCCCGCATATCTACAGCTCGATTATCGACAAAGCCAGCGGTGATACGCGTCCGGAAGATGTGCGTACCCTGCTGGCGATGACGAAGAAGCTGGTGAAGTAGAACTCACATATATACAGGAGCCACCATGCACACCCGTACCTTGCTTGTCGCTTCACTCTCGATGCTCGCCACCGCCGCTGTCGCCCAGACGCAATATGCCTGGGTGGGTACCTATAATCCGAACGGTGAAGGGTTGTACCGTTTTACTGTTAACCCGCAAACCGGCGCGCTGAACGATAAAACGCTGGTGAGCAAACTGCCGAATGCGGCGCAGCTGACCCTTTCACAGGACGGCAAAACGCTGTATCTGGCAAGCGAAGTAGAGCAGGGCGTGGTGCAGGCGCTGCGCGTCGGCGATAACGGTGAGCTGAGCCAGCTCAATCAGGTGGCCTCCGGCGGTGCCGGGCCGGTGTATCTCTCCCTGACGCCGAACGGCCAGCATCTGCTGGTGGCGAACTATGTCAGCGGCTCAATTGCCGTTTTACCCGTCAATGCAGACGGCAGCCTGGGTGAAGCCACGGACAAACATCAGGATCAAGGCGAACCGGGCGCGGCGAAGCCCGAAGCTGCTGCGGAGGGCAGTTTCGCGATCAGCGATCATAACGGCCCCCATGCGCACATGATCGCCGCCGATCCAAGCGGGAAATACGTGTTTTCCACCGATCTGGGGCTGGATCGCATCTATCAGTACCGTTTTGACGATCGGACAGGAAAGCTGACGCCGAACGATCCGCCGTTTATCAGCGCCTCCTCGAAAGGCGCCGGGCCGCGCCACTTTGTCTTTACGCCGAAGGGCGATGCCCTGTGGTTGATTAACGAAGAGGCGTCGACGCTCACCCGGTATACCGTGAACGCCAACGGCACCCTGAAAGAGGATAAAACGGTCTCTGCTCTGCCGGAAGTTTACAAAGGCACCAGCTTTGCTGCCGGGCTCGCATTAAGCGCCGATGGTAAGCAACTGTATGTGGCTAACCGTTTGCATAACAGCATCGGGCACTTTACCGTAACAGCAGAGGGCACGCTGACGCATCAGGATGACGTGTGGACGCGTGGTGATTATCCCCGCACCCTGACGCTCGATAAGCAGGGACGCTGGCTGTACGTCATGAACCAGCGCAGCGACAGCATTACCCGTTTCCGCGTGGCGCAGGACGGGAAATTGAGCTTCGAACCGGACTATACCCCGGTCGGCAGCCCATCCCAGATGGTCATTTCACCTTAAGCTGTTAGAGGACAACGACGTGCGATTTCCGAACCAACGTTTAGCGCAACTTTTCGATCTGTTGCAAAACGAGACGCTGCCGCAGGACGAGCTGGCGCAGCGGCTGTCGGTCTCCACGCGAACCGTCCGTGCGGATATCACCGCCCTGAACGCGCTGCTGGCCAGCCACGGCGCGCAGTTTATCCTGAGCCGGGGCAACGGCTACCAGCTCAAAATTGAGGATGCCGAGCGCTATCAGCAGCTTCAGGCATCCCACCCGCGCGCGCTGCGTATCCCACGGACCGGGCCGGAGCGCGTGCATTATCTGGTGGTGCGTTTTCTCACCTCGGCGTTTTCGCTTAAGCTGGAGGATCTGGCGGACGAGTGGTTCGTCAGCCGCGCCACGCTGCAAAGCGACATGGCGGAGGTACGCGAGTGGTTTCATCGTTACAACCTGACGCTGGAAACCCGTCCGCGCCATGGGATGAAGCTGTTTGGCAGCGAGATGTCGACCCGCGCGTGCCTGACCGATCTGCTCTGGGAGCTGGCGCAGCAGGACAGCCTGAACCCGCTGGTGACCGACGTGGCGCTGAATGCGGGCGTGGCGGAGCAGATGGTGCCGGTGCTGCACGACGCCTTGACGCGTCACCACATTCGCCTGACTGATGAAGGCGAGCTGTTCCTGCGCCTGTACTGCGCGGTGTCGGTACGTCGCATCAGCGAAGGTTATCCGCTGCCGGAATTCCATGCCGAAGACGTGGAAGAGAACGTGCGCGAGGCGGCGAAGGATATCGCGGTGACCATCCAGCAGCTGGCGGGCAAAACGCTTTCGCCGTCGGAGGAGAGCTGGCTGTGCGTGCACATTGCGGCGCGGCAGATCCAGGAGATCGCGCCCAGCGCGATTAATGCCGATGACGATGAAGCGCTGGTCAACTACATCCTGCGCTACATCAACACCCACTATAACTACAACCTGCTTAGTGACGCGCAGCTGCACGCGGATCTGCTGACGCATATTAAAACCATGATCACCCGCGTGCGGTATCAAATCATGATCCCCAATCCGCTGCTGGATAACATCAAGCAGCACTACCCAATGGCGTGGGACATGACGCTGGCCGCGGTGTCGAGCTGGGGCAAATACACGCCGTATGTGATCAGCGAAAACGAGATTGGTTTCCTGGTACTGCATATTGGCGTCGGGCTGGAGCGCCACTACAACATTGGCTACCAGCGTCAGCCGCGCGTGCTGCTGGTATGCGACGCCGGTAACGCGATGGTGCGCATGATTGAGGCGGTGCTGCAGCGTAAATACCCGCAGATTGAGGTGACGCGCACGCTCACCCTGCGCGAGTACGAGTTGGCGGAATCGATTGGCGAAGACTTTGTGATCGCCACCGCCCGCGTCAGCGAAAAGTCAAAACCGGTGGTGATGATCGCCCCGTTCCCGACCGACTATCAGTTAGAACAGATTGGCAAACTGGTGCTGGTGGACCGCACCCGCCCGTGGATGCTGGATAAATACTTCGACGCGGCCCACTTCCGCATTATCGACAAGCCGATCGATCAGCAGACGCTGTTCCGCGAGCTGTGTGAACAGCTTGAGGCCGAAGGCTTTGTTGGCGCGGAGTTTCTGGATTCGGTTGTTGAGCGTGAAGCTATCGTCAGTACCATGCTCGGCGACGGCATCGCGCTGCCGCACTCCCTCGGCCTGCTGGCGCAGAAAACGGTGGTCTACACCGTGCTGGCCCCGCACGGCGTGCAGTGGGGCGACGAAACCGCGCACGTCATCTTCCTGCTTGCCATCAGCAAAAGCGAATACGAAGAGGCGATGGCGATTTACGATATCTTCGTCACCTTCCTGCGCGAGCGGGCGATGTCACGGCTCTGTAGCTGCGAGGATTTTGCCGGGTTTAAGGCGGTGGCGATGGAGAGTTTGAGTCGTTTTTGAGATAAGGGCGGATGGATAACATCCGCCTTTGATCAACGCAAATGATGCACAACCTGGTTGCTGCTGCCGCGCCAGATGAGCGCCGGGTCTTTTAAATCCTGCACGAACTTGCCGTCGACCAGCACGTTAATCAGATCCACGACTTCCATCTGCTGCGCATTCAGCTCATCCAGCTTGTAGCCTGTCCAGACCCAGATATCTTTTCCCGAGCACTCGCGGCGAATGCGCTTCACCAGCTTCAAAATATCCGGCACGTTTTGCGGATGCAGCGGATCGCCGCCGGAGAGCGAAATTCCCTGGCGGTGAATGCGCGTGTCGTTCAGGTCGCTGATGATTTTATCTTCCATCTCCGCGGTGAACGGCATGCCGGAATTCAGGCGCCAGGTGCTTTTGTTGTAGCAGCCGGGGCATTCGTGGACGCAGCCTGAGACGAACAGGGTGCAGCGGGTGCCGGGGCCGTTGACGATGTCGACGGGGTAGTACTGGTGATAGTTCATCGCGAATAACCACGCCGGGTGGCGCTGCGCTTACCCGGCCTACAAAAGAGAGCGGTCCGTAGGCCCGGTAAGCGCAGCGCCACCGGGCATTAACGTGGCAGCGGATTAACCGAGCTGTCCATTCCCCAGATGCTTCACGCGGCGCTTCACCTCTTCCTGTTTGCCAGCGTTAAACGGACGTGCGTCCGGGCTGCCGAGGTAGCCGCATACGCGACGAGTCACGGAGACGCGGGCCGCGTCGTGGTTGCCGCATTTCGGGCAGGTAAAGCCTTTGCTCGTACACTCGAACTCACCGGTAAAGCCGCATTCGTAGCACTCGTCGATAGGCGTGTTGGTCCCGTAATACGGCACGTGCTGGTAGCTGTAATCCCACACGTCCTCCAGCGCCTTCAGGTTGTGCTGAATGTTCGGATACTCGCCGTAACAGATGAAGCCGCCGCTGGCGATCGGCGGATACGCCGCTTCGAAGTCGATCTTGTCGTACGGGTTGACCTTCTTCTCGACATCGAGGTGGAAGCTGTTGGTGTAGTACCCTTTGTCGGTCACACCTTCCACAATCCCGAACTCGGCGGTGTCCAGACGGCAGAAGCGGTCGCACAGGTTCTCGCTTGGGGTGCTGTACAGGCTGAACCCGTAGCCGGTTTCCTCTTTCCACTGGTCTACTGCGTCGCGCAGGCGCTGAACGATGGCGATGCCTTTCTCACGCAGGGCTTCGCTGTCGTACATGTGCGTATCGCCAAACAGCGCGTTGATGGTTTCGTGAATGCCGATATAGCCCAGCGAAATCGACGCACGACCATTTTTGAAGATCTCAGACACGTCATCGTCCGCCTTCAGGCGCACGCCGCAGGCCCCTTCCATGTAGAGGATCGGCGCGACGCGGGCTTTGACCCCTTCCAGACGGGCAATACGGGTCATCAGCGCCTTACGCGCCAGCTGCAGGCGCTCGTCCAGCAGCGCCCAGAAAGCGTCTTCATTGCCTTTCGCTTCCAGCGCGATGCGCGGCAGGTTGAGGCTAATCACGCCGAGGTTGTTGCGCCCGTCGTGGATCTGCTCGCCGTTTTCATCCTCGTACACGCCGAGGAAGCTGCGGCAGCCCATTGGCGTTTTAAACGAACCGGTGACCTTCACCACCTGATCGTAGTTCAGGATGTCCGGATACATGCGCTTGCTCGCGCACTCCAGCGCCAGCTGTTTAATGTCGTAGTTTGGATCGCCAAACTTGTGGTTCAGGCCGTCGCGGATCGCGAACACCAGTTTCGGGAACACCGCGGTTTTGCGGTTTTTGCCAAGGCCGGAAATACGGTTGCGAAGAATGGACTGCTGGATCAGACGCGATTCCCAGCTGGTGCCCAGGCCAAAGCCGAAGGTCACAAACGGCGTCTGGCCGTTGGCGGTGTGCAGCGTGTTTACCTCATATTCCAGCGACTGGAACGCGTCGTAGCACTCTTTTTCGGTGCGGGAGTGCGCGTAGCCGTCAGCGTCCGGAATGTGCCACTCGTCAGCCGTTTTACGGTGCTTGTTGAAGCTTGCCGTGACGAACGGAGCCAGCACTTCATCAATACGGTTAATGGTGGTGCCGCCGTAAATATGGCTGGCGACCTGGGCGATAATCTGCGCCGTGACCGCGGTGGCCGTGGAGATTGACTTAGGCGGTTCAATCTCGGCGTTGCCCATTTTAAAACCGTGGGTCAGCATGCCTTTCAGGTCGATCAGCATGCAGTTGAACATCGGGAAGAACGGCGAATAGTCGAGATCGTGGTAGTGAATTTCGCCGCGCTCGTGCGCCGAAACCACGTCGCGCGGCAGCAGATGCTGGCGGGCATAGTGTTTGGCGACGATACCGGCCAGCAGATCGCGCTGGGTCGGGATCACTTTACTGTCTTTATTGGCGTTTTCATTGAGCAGGGCGGAGTTGGTCTGCTCCACCAGGCCACGGATCTCCTGGTTCAGACGACCGCGCTTCTCGCGCTGCACGTCGCGATCGTGGCGGTACTCAATGTAGGCGCGCGCCAGCTGCTTGTAGGGCCCTGCCATCAGCTGGTTTTCAACCGCGGTCTGGATTTCGTTGATATCGACCTGGCTGCGTTCATTCATCTGGCTGCTAACGACTTCTGCGACGGTGGCGCAGTAATCTGCGTCATCGACTCCCGCTGCTTTAGCTGCACGCAGAATGGCTTCCTGGATGCGCTCTGATTTAAACGGCACTTTACAGCCATCACGTTTCATCACATGCGGTGTCATGATCACTCCATTTTTGAAAACAGGTTATCCACAGAGGTGGAGAAGTATTCACCGGACGCATTTCCCGCCAGGCCAAAGACTTCCCGCGTTCCCAGCTCGTGTTATCCACAATTCCGGCCAGCGTAAGCGCCGTCTTGTTGTTGGAATAGTAGACGATAAATACAAGATGTTGGGTCGGCGTGCATTTTAAGTGCTACATATAGTGATTTGCATCAAACATGTTTGCGATTTATTTGATTCAGAACAAAGTAAAAAGACGAGAGTACAAACGACGGGCGCTTCAGAGATTGTAAAGGTGGAAGAGAAAAATCTGATTAATTATTCAACAAAAACAGTAAAGTAAGCCGGGTGCAGGGCTGCACCCGGCAGGACGGTTACTGTTGCAACCACCAGACGGCTTCAAACGGACGCAGCGACGTCGTTTGCGGTGTCGGGTAGTTACTCATCAACACCTGCAACTTATCGCTGAGAAGGTCTGTCTGCCATTCCTGAGGCGTATTACTCAGGTTCGCCGCAACGATCAGGGTCTGTCCCTGCCACTGGCGACGGTAGCACCAAAGAGAAGGGTGTTCCGGCAGGAGATCCTCATAATCCCCCCACGTCAGCACCGGCAGGGTTTTGCGCAGGCTAATCAGCGACTGATAGGTATAGAAGACGGAATCCGCATCGTCGAGCGCCGCGCGGGCGTTCACGGTTTCGTAGTTATCGCAGACGCCAATCCACGGTTCGCCCTCGCTAAAGCCCGCATTGTGCGATGCGTCCCACTGCATTGGCGTGCGGCCATTATCCCGGGACTTACTCGCCAGAATGGCCAGTAATTCATCCGGATCGCGGCCGTTGGCGCGCAGTTCGGCGAACATGTTCAGGCTTTCCACGTCGCGGTAATCGGTGATGCGGCTGAAGTGCGGGTTCGTCATCCCCAGCTCTTCGCCCTGATAGATATACGGCGTGCCCTGCATACCGTGCAGCACCATGCCGAGCATTTTCGCGGCGTGAACCCGGTATTCTCCTTCGTCACCGAAGCGCGACACGATGCGCGGCTGGTCGTGGTTACACCAGAACAGCGCGTTCCAGGCTTTGTTATGCATCCCCTGCTGCCAGTGGCGGAAGAGAGTTTTCAGCGCCACGAAGTCCGGCTTCGCCTTCGTCCACTTTTCGCCGCCGGGATAGTCCACCTTCAGGTGGTGGAAGTTAAAGGTCATCGACAGCTCGCGGCCATCGAGAGAAGCATACTGCTGGCAGTTCTCCAGCGAAGTCGAGGACATCTCGCCTACCGTCATCAGGTTGCGCGGGGTAAAGACGTCGCGGCTCATCTCCTGCAGATATTCATGGATGCGAGGCCCGTCAGTGTAGAAGCGGCGACCGTCACCCGTCTCGTCATTCGGGAAATCCTGATCTTTCGAAATCAGGTTAATGACATCGAGGCGCAAGCCGTCGACGCCGCGGTCGGCCCAGAACTCGCACACCTTTTTCAGCTCGGCGCGCACCGCCGGATTTTCCCAGTTGAGGTCCGCCTGCTCCGGCGCGAACAGGTGCAGGTAATACTGCTCGCTCTCCGCGTGCCAGCGCCAGGCGTTGCCGCCAAACTTGGAGCGCCAGTTGTTGGGCAACTGCTCAGGCGTGCCGTCGCGCCAGATGTAGAACTGGCGGTACGGGCTCGCTTTGTTCAGCGATTCCCGGAACCAGGGGTGCTGGGTTGAGGTGTGGTTGAACACCATATCCAGCACGATGCGAATGCCGCGCTGGTGCGCCTCGGCGACCAGTTCGTCGAAATCATCCAGCGTGCCGTACGCCGGGTCGATGGCGGTGTAATTCGCCACGTCGTAGCCATTATCCACCTGCGGGGAGATATAAAACGGCGTCAGCCAGATGGCGTCGATGCCGAGGGTTTTCAGGTAGTCCAGACGCTGCGTCACGCCGCGTAAATCGCCGGTACCGCTGCCGGTGGTGTCCTGGAAACTCTTGGGGTAAATCTGGTAGATAACGCCGTTTTGCCACCAGTGAGGAAGGGTATTCATAGTGTGTTCCTGCAAATGCGAAGGGGCGCAACTGCGCCCCGAAAGAGAGAGATTAAACAATCTGCAGCGAGCCCTGACGGAACTTACGCTGATAAACCACGGTAGTCAGTGCCATTGGGACGATAATCGCGATGGCCATTGCCAGGGCGAACACCTGCCAGTAAGCGGGCTGGATGGAGAGGATGCCCGGCAGGCCGCCGACGCCAATCCCGTTTGCCATTACGCCGTTCAGTCCGCACACCAGGCCCGCCAGACCGGAACCGATCATCGCGCAGAGCATCGGGAAGCGGTATTTCAGGTTGATACCGTACATCGCCGGTTCGGTGACGCCCAGGTAGGCGGAGATGGCCGCCGGAACGGAGATCTCGCGTTCGTTGTGCTTGCGACTGACGATGATGATGCCGGTCACCGCGGACGCCTGCGCAATGTTAGACAGGGCGATAATCGGCCAGACCGGCGTGCCGCCGAGGCTCTGAATCATCTGCATATCAATGGCCAGCGTGGTCTGGTGCACGCCGGTGATCACCAGCGGAGCGTACAGGAAGCCAAACAGCGCGGCGCCAATCGGGGCGAAGCTGCCGGTCATCAGGTGACGCACCGCGAAGGCCACGCCGTCGCCAATCATGCGGCCAAACGGACCGATAAAGGCATGCGCCAGGAAGACCGCCAGAATCAGCGAGCACACCGGCACCACCACCAGATAAAGGTAATCCGGCACGATGCGCTTCAGTCGGGTTTCAATAAAGCCCAGCGCCAGCCCCGCCAGCAGGGCCGGAATGACCTGCGCCTGATAGCCCACTTTGGCGATGGTAAACAGGCCGAAGTTCCACACCTCAGGCACCTGCTGACCAAGTAAGTAAGCGTTCATTAACTGCGGAGAGACCAGCGTGACGCCGAGTACGATACCGAGGATCGGCGTACCGCCCATCTTGCGCACCGCGGACCAGCAGATCCCCACCGGCAGATAGAAGAAGATCGCCTCGCCAATCAGCCACAGGAAGTCGTACACGGTTTTCAGCGCCGGATACATCTGCGCCAGGGTTTTGCCGTCACTCATCGGCACGTCGCCGATGACGTTACGGAAGCCTAAGATCAAGCCTCCGCTGATCAGCGCTGGCAGCAGCGGGAAGAAGATCTCCGCAAAGTGGGAAATCAGCTGCTCGTGCCACTTCATGTTCTGGCGCGCGGCCTTCTTCGCCTGCTCTTTATCGGCGGAGGAGTGCCCGGTCGTTGCCAGCAGAGCCTGATAGTAATCGCCCACTTCGGTACCAATTACAACCTGGAACTGACCGGCGTTGGTGAAGCAGCCTTTAACCATGGAGAGTTCTTCAATGGCCTTCGGGTTGGCTTTGGCCGGATCGTTCAACACGAAGCGCAGGCGGGTAATGCAATGGCTGACGGTAGCGATGTTTTCGCGGCCGCCGACCAGGACGATCAACTGATCGATATCTGCTTGTTTGACTTTACTCATCATGAAACCTCATGACAGATGGTGAGGGGTGTAATGACCTGAGCGCAAGCCTACTCCTTCAGCGTGACGGCGAAAATGGGAACGTTCCCGAAATCGGGCGAAGATCACAATAAACCGTTGAGCGGGGGTTAAGAAAGGTGGGCTGGAATAACGATCTGACGCGGCTCAGCGCGCCCGTTGATCTGCTCGATCAGCTGCGCGGCGGCCTGTCTGCCGGACTCGGCATAACCCGGGTCGACGGTAATAATTTCCGGGTGCAAAAACTTCATCAGCGGCGTGCTGCCGACGCTCGCCACCTGCAGGTTATCGATACGCTGTTCCTGAAGATATTTACTCGCGCCCAGCGCCAGCGTATCCGTGGCGCACACCAGCGCGGTGGTTTGCGGCGTCAGGACGCTGGCGACCTGCTCGTAGCCCTGCTTCATCCCCAGCCCCGGCAGGGAGGCCACGGCGGAGAGGTTGTGCTTTTTGCAAAAGGCCAGATAGGCCTCATGGCGGCGCTTGCCGGTGGTGACGTCCGCGTGCGGTACGCCGAGGAAGCTGATATGGCGATGGCCTTCGTCAAACAGGTGCTGCATCAGGGTGATAATCGCGCCCTCGTCGTCATAGCAGACAGAGGCAAAACCGTGGGCATCGCGCGCCAGCAGCACCAGCGACGGCTGCCAGGGTTTTAGCATCTCGTCTTTGATGCCGGTAAAGCCGAACAGCACCACGCCGTCAATGTTGCGCCGCTGGAGCATACCCAGATGTTCTTCCACCAGTTGTGGCGAGAACTGGCTCTCCATCATGATCGGGTCATATCCCTGCTCATAGAAGGCGGGTAGCATGGTCTGCACGGCAAGATTTTCAGACAGAGAATCCAGGCGCGAGACAATGATGGCGACCACTTTGTCACTCTGTCCGCGCATGGCGCGCGCGGAGCGGGAAGGGGAAAAGCCGTGCTGATTCATGACCGCCTCAACGCGCTCGCGGGTGCGTTCGCTGACGCCGCTTTCGTTGTTCAGCACGCGTGAGACGGTTGATTTCCCCACGCCGCTTAAACGCGCGATGTCTTTAATCGTAAGGCGGTTCTGCATGCTGTATTCCCTGTAACAACGACAAAATGGTCAATTGAGCCTAATGCTATAGCGCGATTTCGCTATGGGCAAAGTCTGGTTTACGTTCGGTTTATTTGCAGGGGGGTATAATACCGCCCGAATCGTCACAAAGGGTACGCTTAAATCCTTATACTGCGCGGCGACACCCTACTTTTTACTTACCGGAGGCTTCATGGATCCCGATCCCACACCTCTCCTGAACGGGAGAATGCGTTCTTTCCGGTAAGCCAGCCTGTTGCTGACTCACCGGTGATGTGAGGCAGCAACGTCCCAAACGTTCCTGCTTGAAAAATTGAGTGCCTCTCAGGTACGGCTTTGCCACGCCTGAAGGAAAAGCTGCGTCCGCGTTTGCGGATGCGGAGGAATGACTATGTTTAAAAATATCACCCGGCAGCTGCAGGCCCTGCTGAGCCGCCACCTGCCACACCGTCTTGTTCAGCGCGACCCGCTGCCCAATGCCAAAAACATGGCGGGGGCGGCGATCCCCGCGTCCCTGACCGAACGCTGCCTGAACGTGGCGGCGATGGATGAAAATGAAGTCTGGCGCGCCTTTGGCGGACACCCGGAAGGGCTGAACGCGGCAGAAGTGGAAAAAATCCGCGCCGTGCATGGCGATAACCTCATTCCGGCGCAAAAGCCGTCTCCGTGGTGGGTGCATCTGTGGCTCTGCTACCGCAACCCGTTCAACCTGCTGCTGACCGTGCTTGGCCTCATCTCCTATGCGACGGAAGATCTGTTTGCCGCAGGGGTGATTGCCCTGATGGTGGGCATCTCCACGCTGCTGAACTTTATTCAGGAGGCCCGCTCCACCAAAGCGGCGGACGCCCTGAAGGCGATGGTCAGCAACACCGCGACCGTCTCGCGCGTGATCAACGATCTCGGCGAAAACGCCTGGGTGGAATTGCCTATCGACCAGCTGGTGCCGGGGGATCTGGTGAAGCTGGCCGCGGGGGACATGATCCCGGCGGATTTACGCATCATCCAGGCACGCGATCTGTTTGTGGCGCAGGCCTCCCTGACCGGGGAATCCCTGCCCGTTGAAAAGGTGGCGCGCAGCCGCGACCCGCAGCAGATGAACCCGCTCGAGTGCGACACCCTGTGCTTTATGGGCACCACGGTCGTCAGCGGCACCGCGCAGGCGATTGTCACCGCTACCGGGGGCAACACCTGGTTTGGTCAGCTTGCCGGGCGCGTCAGCGAGCAGGAGAGCGAGCCGAATGCCTTCCAGAAGGGGATTGGCCGCGTCAGCATGCTGCTGATCCGCTTCATGATGGTGATGACGCCGATCGTGCTGCTGATCAACGGCTACACCAAAGGCGACTGGTGGGAAGCGGCGCTGTTTGCGCTCTCCGTGGCCGTCGGCTTAACGCCGGAAATGCTGCCGATGATTGTCACCTCTACGCTGGCGCGCGGGGCGGTGAAGCTCTCTAAACAGAAGGTGATCGTCAAACACCTCGACGCCATTCAAAACTTTGGCGCGATGGACATTCTCTGCACCGATAAAACCGGCACCCTGACGCAGGACAAAATCGTGCTGGAGAACCACACTGATATCTCCGGCAAAACCAGCGAGCGCGTGCTGCACAGCGCGTGGCTGAACAGCCATTATCAGACCGGGCTGAAAAACCTGCTCGACGTCGCGGTGCTGGAAGGGGTGGATGAAGAGTCCGCACGCACGCTCTCCGGCCGCTGGCAGAAGGTGGATGAGATCCCGTTCGACTTCGAGCGCCGCCGCATGTCGGTGGTGGTGAGCGAGCAGACGGATGTGCATCAGCTGATCTGCAAAGGCGCGCTGCAGGAGATCCTCAACGTGTCCACACAGGTGCGCTATAACGGCGACATCGTGCCGCTGGACGACACCATGCTGCGCCGCATCAAGCGCGTCACCGACAACCTGAACCGTCAGGGGCTGCGCGTGGTGGCGGTGGCGAGCAAGTTCCTGCCGGCGCGCGAGGGGGACTATCAGCGTATCGACGAATCCGATCTGATCCTCGAGGGTTACATCGCCTTCCTCGATCCGCCGAAAGAGACCACCGCACCGGCGCTCAAAGCGCTGAAGGCGAGCGGTATTACCGTAAAAATCCTCACCGGCGACAGCGAACTGGTGGCGGCGAAAGTGTGCCACGAGGTGGGTCTGGACGCGGGTGATGTGGTGGTGGGGAGCGATATTGAACATCTCTCCGATGACGAGCTGGCGAAGCTTGCCCAGCGCACCACGCTGTTTGCCCGCCTGACGCCGATGCACAAAGAGCGCATCGTCACCCTGCTTAAGCGCGAAGGGCACGTGGTGGGCTTCATGGGCGACGGCATCAACGATGCGCCCGCTCTGCGTGCGGCGGATATCGGTATCTCCGTAGACGGAGCGGTCGATATTGCCCGTGAAGCGGCGGATATCATTCTGCTGGAAAAAAGCCTGATGGTGCTGGAGGAGGGCGTCATCGAAGGGCGCCGTACCTTTGCCAATATGCTCAAGTACATCAAGATGACCGCCAGCTCCAACTTCGGTAACGTCTTCAGCGTGCTGGTGGCGAGCGCGTTTCTGCCGTTCCTGCCGATGCTGCCGCTGCACCTGCTGATCCAGAACCTGATGTACGACGTGTCTCAGGTGGCTATCCCGTTTGATAACGTGGATGACGAGCAGATCCAGAAGCCGCAGCACTGGAACCCGGCAGATCTCGGGCGCTTTATGCTGTTCTTTGGCCCGATCAGCTCCATCTTCGACATTCTGACCTTCTGCCTGATGTGGTTTGTGTTCCACGCCAACACCCCGGAACACCAGACGCTGTTCCAGTCCGGCTGGTTCGTGGTCGGTCTGCTGTCGCAGACGCTGATTGTGCACATGATCCGCACGCGCCGCATTCCGTTCATCCAGAGCCGTGCCGCATGGCCGCTGATTGTGATGACGGGGATTGTGATGGCGCTCGGCATCGCGCTGCCGTTCTCACCGCTGGCGAGCTACCTGCAGCTGCAGGCGCTGCCGCTGAGCTACTTCCCGTGGCTGGTGGCGATCCTCGCGGGTTACATGGTGCTGACGCAGATGGTGAAAGGGTTCTATGCGCGTCGGTATGGGTGGCAGTAAGTTATGTTTGCCGGGTGGCGGCTTCGCCTTACCCGGCCTACTCCCGAAACGTAGGCCCGGTAAGCGCAGCGCCACCGGGCAATAGCTTTCCTCCCAAATTCAACAACCTGTGATCTCCGTCGGCGCATT
The DNA here is from genome assembly GCF_048684805.1 of Enterobacter sp. BNK-22. Classification (NCBI taxonomy): domain Bacteria; kingdom Pseudomonadati; phylum Pseudomonadota; class Gammaproteobacteria; order Enterobacterales; family Enterobacteriaceae; genus Enterobacter; species Enterobacter sp. BNK-22. The sequence goes on along the minus strand of NZ_JBLQTT010000001.1, from coordinate 3,022,771 downwards.
CGCTTGACGACAAATTGAGCGCATGTTAACAGAATGTTTTGCCTTTATTTGGCCCGTCAGATAAGGAACATTCATGTTACGGTACAGTCTCTTAACCGCCGGGCTTATGCTCGGCGCCTCTGCCTTTGCCGCCCCGGCAGGGGATCTCCCTTTGATGCCCTGGCCTGCAAAGGTCGAACGCCCGACGACCCAGGGCGCGCTGGTGCTCAGCAACAACGTATCCATTAGCGTCAGCGGGGACGATCTCGGTGACGCCGTCAACCGCCTGCGCCAGCGCATCGCCCTGCAAACCGGCTGGACGCTGCAGCCTCAGGCTGAAAAGCCAGACAAACCGACCATCCGCATCGCGATTGCCAAAAAGGTAAAGCCGCAGCCGCTGCCGGACAGCGACGAAAGCTATAAGCTCACGGTGGATGCCAACGGCGTGACTATCTCCGCCAACACCCGTTTCGGTGCCTTGCGCGCCATGGAAACCCTGCTCCAGCTGATGCAGAACGGGGCGGAAAACACCTCTCTGCCGTGGGTGACCATTGAAGATTCGCCGCGCTTCCCGTGGCGCGGGCTGCTGCTCGATTCGGCACGTCACTTTATCCCGCTGCCGGATATCAAACGCCAGATCGACGGCATGGCTGCGGCGAAGCTCAACGTGCTGCACTGGCATTTGACCGACGACCAGGGCTGGCGCTTCAGCTCGAAGCGCTACCCTAAGCTGACGCAGCTTGCCAGCGACGGGCTGTTCTACACGCCTGAACAGATGCGTGAGGTGGTGCGTTACGCCGCCGAGCGCGGCATTCGCGTGGTGCCGGAGATCGACATGCCGGGCCACGCCTCGGCGATTGCCGTGGCCTACCCGGAGCTGATGAGCGCCCCGGGGCCGTACGCCATGGAACGCCACTGGGGCGTGCTGAAGCCGGTTCTCGATCCCACCAAAGAGGCGACTTACGCCTTTGCTGACGCGATGGTCAGCGAACTGGCGGCGATCTTCCCCGATCCGTATCTGCACATCGGCGGCGACGAAGTGGACGACAGCCAGTGGAAAGCGAACCCGGCCATCCAGCAGTTTATGCGCGACAACAGGCTGGCGGACAGCCACGCGCTGCAGGCGTACTTCAACCGCAAGCTGGAAACGATCCTTGAGAAGCATCACCGCCAGATGGTCGGCTGGGACGAGATCTACCATCCTGACTTACCGAAAAGCATTCTGATCCAGTCCTGGCAGGGGCAGGACGCGCTGGGGCAGGTGGCGCAGAACGGCTACAAGGGCATTCTGTCGACCGGCTTTTATCTCGACCAGCCCCAGTCCACCGCCTATCACTACCGCAACGAGATCGTCCCGCAGGGGTTAAACGGCGTAGACGTGATAGCCGACACCGACAGCGCCCAGAGCTGGGCCTTCTCCATGCCGCGCCTGAAGGGCAAGCCGGTGGAGGGGAGCTTCACCCTGGTGAAAGGGGATGCCGGCTGGCGCGGGTTTATTGATTTTGCCGGGAAATCCCGCCGCGCGGTGCAGAACATCGAGTGGCGCGATGACAGCCAGGTCACGTTTACCGTCGATACGTGGATGGGTGAAACGCGCCCGGTCGTCACCGTCGATAACGACAAACTCTCCGGCTATTTCCTTGTCGGGAATACGCGCTACCCGATTAGCGGCACGCGTCTGGACGACGTGCCGAAAGGCGTTCCGCCCGTCGTGCCGGACGTGGCGAACCAGGCCAACCTGCTCGGCGGCGAAGCGGCGCTGTGGGCGGAAAACGTGGTGGCGCCGGTGCTGGATATCCGCCTGTGGCCGCGTACGTTTGCGGTGGCAGAGCGGCTGTGGTCCGCGCAGGACGTCAACGATGTCGACAACATGTACACCCGCCTGCAGGCGATGGACAGCTGGTCGACGGTGTCGGTCGGGCTGCAGCAGCATACCCAGCAGCAGGTGCAGTTCACGCGCCTCGCCGGTAATGCCGACACCCTGCCGCTGCAGATCCTCGCTCAGGCCATTGAACCGGCGCAGTATTACACCCGTCAGCACCTGAAGTTCCAGGCCGGAAACTATCATCAGTTCGAGCCGCTCAACCGCTTTGCGGATGCGCTGAACGCCGAAAGCGCCACCGTGCGCCAGATGCACAAATGGGCGGACCGTCTGGTGAGCGATGCGGAAGACACGGAAAGCGCCGACGCCCTGCGCCACGTCTTTAACCGCTGGCAGAGCAACACCAGCGACGCGCTGGCCTTAAGCGAAAACAGCTATCAGCTGAAGGCAATGAAGCCGGTGATCCAGGAGGTGGATAAGCTCGCCTCCATTGGCCTGCGGCTGACGGATCTGGTGGCGCGTCAGGGCACGCTGGATGACAAAGAGATCGCCTCGATTCAGAGCGAGCTGGATAACGCGGCGAAGGTGCAGGACGAAGTGGTGATTGCGGCGGTTTATCCGCTGGAGACGCTACTGAGAGCAACGCGGAATCAGTAGCAAGCAACAAAAAAGGCAGCCTGGGCTGCCTTTTTTATCGACAAAGCGAATTAACGACGAACGGCAATCGCTTCGATTTCAATTTTCACGTCTTTTGGCAGACGCGCCACTTCCACGCAGGAGCGCGCCGGGAAGGTGGCGTTATGCTCGGTGAAGAACGCTTCGTAGGTGGCATTAACGGTCGCGAAATCGTTCAGATCCTTCACGAACACGGTGGTTTTCACGATATCACCCACTTTCAGGCCGGCAGATTCAACGATAGCCTGCACGTTTTCCAGCGACTGACGCGCCTGCGCCGCGACATCTTCCGGCACCGCGCCGGTTTTTGGGTTTACGGGGATCTGACCTGAAGTGATGATCATGCTGCCCAGATCAACGCCCTGAACGTAAGGGCCGATAGCGGCTGGTGCATTTTCCGTCGCGAGTACTTTGCTCATGTTTTCTCCAGAATTACAGCGTTAAGAATGTTCCCGGCCATTATAACAGCCGGGATTTCATTACCAACCTCAATTAGTTGGCCAGCACCACATAATGAGAAAACTCTTTTTCGCAGTATTTGCATTTGAGCGCGATGTCATCGGCGCGTTTTTTCACTGCAAAGCTGGAGGAAACCGGCTCAGCATGACTGATGCAGTTGCTGTTCGGGCAAACCAGCACGTTTTCGATGCGATCCGGCAGGCTCGGGCGGGATTTGCCGACCACTTCATACTCGTCGATGCGGTTGACGGTAGCGTCCGGCGCGTACAGCGACAGCTGGTTAACCTGCTCGTCGGTCAGGAAGGTGTTCTCGATTTTAATCAGGTCCTTGCGGCCCATCTCGCCCGACGGCAGGTTCAGGCCGATGGTGATGCGCTGGTCGGTTTCGGTCAGTTTGAACAGCGTCAGCAGCTTAAAGCCCACCTGCGCAGGGATGTGGTCAATCACGGTGCCACGCTTGATGGCTTCAACCTGGAGTTTGTTATCGTGTGTCATGGTCGTCTCCCCTTACAGAGCTAATTCGCGATTCAGAACCAGTGCCAGTAACGCCTGGCGGGCGAAAATGCCGTTTCCGGCCTGCTGGAAGTACCAGGCGTGCGGCGTTTTATCGACGTCTGTGGTGATCTCATCGATGCGCGGCAGCGGATGCAGGACCTTCATGTTGTCGCGTGCGCCTTCCAGGTCGCTGGCGCGCAGCACGAACTGCGCCTTCACGTTGGCGTATTCGGACGGATCCAGACGTTCTTTCTGCACGCGGGTCATGTACAGAATATCCACGTGGCTCATCACCTCTTCGATGCTGGCATGCAGGCTCCACGCAATGCCTTTCTCATCCAGCATGTCGAGGATGTACTGCGGCATTGCCAGCGCGTCCGGGGCGATGAAGTAGAAGCGGTTGCCGTTAAATTTCGCCAGCGCCTGGGTCAGGGAGTGAACGGTGCGGCCGTATTTCAGGTCGCCAACCATGGCGATGTTCAGGTTCTCAAGCGTGCCCTGGGTCTCCTGAATGGTGAACAGGTCCAGCAGCGTCTGCGTTGGGTGCTGGTTGGCACCGTCACCGGCGTTCAGCACCGGAATGCCGCCGGAAAACTCGGTCGCCAGACGCGCCGCGCCCTCCTGTGGATGACGCATCACAATCGCGTCGACGTAGGTGCCGATCACTGAAATGGTATCCGCCAGGGTCTCGCCTTTTTTACCCAGCGACGTGTTGCTGCTGTCCGAGAAACCCACCACGCTCGCGCCCAGGCGGTGCATGGAGGTCTCAAAGGAGAGGCGGGTGCGGGTCGAGGCTTCAAAGAAGCAGCTCGCAATCACCTTGTGCTTCAGCAGCTCCGGTTGCGGATTGGCCTTCAGTTTTGCCGCGGTTTCCAGAACCAGTTCCAGCTCTTCGCGGCTGAGGTCGTTTATGGAAATGATATGTTTTTGATAAAGCGGATTCATGTTTATCTCCTGACGCCGGGCAAAAAAAAGCCCCTCAAATGAGGGGCTCTGGGAATAGGTTTAGCAACGGGAAGAAAAACGGCAGGCCAGCGTCTGATTTCAGACGCGGTAAGACGTTATGTCGTACACGCTTGACCATGCTTCCTCCCGGCAAATTGTCGGGCATTATACGCAGCTCGCTTTTCGGATCAAGCGATTTAATGCACGCTTTACTCAATGCAAACGGTTCTTTATGAATATTAATTCGTTCTGAGTAAATAATTAATTTGCTTATGCACCAGCGCGGTGCGCTTCACCACCCGGGGGGCGACCCAGACAATACTGCTGCCGGCCACCACGCCTAATATTTCCGGAAGCTGGTGATAATCCAGAATACGCGCCACCGCGCGGCCATATCCGGCGACGGTATGGACAAGGATAAACTCGCTATTATGCTCGACGCTCACCACCATTTCCGAAACGGTACGTGCGGCGTCAGGGGCAGGGCGCAGTTGAGGATTCAACGAATAAATCTTTAGCCCTTTGGCATTTCGAATTTTTATGACTCCGAGCAACTTCAGCAATCGCGAAACGGTCGACTGGCTGATGCTGTCAAACCCTCTCTCCTGCAGGTCGCGGCGAATCTCTTCCTGCGAAAGATAACTCTTTTCGGCGATCAAACGCTGGCACACCGTGAGCTGCAGTTGTTCTTTGGGAGAGTACTCTTCGTAATCCATCATGTTTCCCATATCAGTTCCCGAAATAACCGGTGACACCGCACCGATCCGTAGGCCGGATAAGCGCAGCGCCATCCGGCAAATTACAACAACGCCCCCAGACTTAACGCCACCATAATCACCACCGTCAGGATCGCCAGCAGCGGCGCCACCCATTTCAGATAGCGCACGTAGGGCACCCGGGCGATAGCCAGCCCGCCCATGACCACCGCTGAGGTTGGCGTGACGAGGTTTACGATGCCGGAGGCCGACTGGTAAGCCGTGACCACCAGGTCGCGGTTGACGTTAGCGAAATCGGCAAGCGGTGCCATGATCGGCATCGTCAGAACGGCCAGGCCGGATGAAGAAGGCACAAGAAACGACAGCACGACCTCCAGCCAGTACATCACGTTGATGAACGCCACCGTGGACAACCCGCTGACCAGCCCTTCCGCGCTGTGCAAAATGGTGTGGGTAATCATGCCCTTATCCATGATGACTACGATACCGCGCGCGATGCCGATAATCAGCGCGACGCCCAGCAAATCTCGCGCGCCGTTAATAAACGTCGACGTCAGCTCCTCTTCGCTCATGCGGGCGATCAGGCCGACAAGAATCGCGCTGGCGAGAAATACTGCGGAGATCTCCGCCATCCACCAGCCCAGCACCGCAACGCCGTAAATCATCACCGCGAAGGCGAGGGCAAAAATCACCAGGATGATTTTGCGCACCGGGGTGAATTCCAGCGACTGTTCGCCCTTGTTGCCGAGGAAATGGGCGAGGTTCTCTTCCTGCTTGTCTGCAACAATCGACTGCGAGGGATCCTTGCGCACCTTGCGGGCGTAGCGCATCACCCACGCCACGCAGATGATCCAGCCGATGACCAGCAGCGCCACGCGCAGGGCGATGCCGTTGGTAAAGGGGATCCCGGCGGCGTTGGCGGCGATGACCGTGGCAAACGGGTTAATGGTGGAACCCAGCGTGCCTATCCCCGCGCCGAGCAGCACGGTGGAGGCGGCGACAACCGGATCGAACCGGGCAGCCAGCATCACCGGCACCAGCAGGGTGTAGAACGGCAGCGACTCTTCGGCCATGCCGTAAATGGTGCCGCCTGCGGCAAACAGCGCCATCAGGATCGGGATCATCCACTCCTCGCGTCCGCGCAGCCGGGTGGTAACACGCTCGATCCCGGCGTCAATCGCCCCGGTTTTGGTGACGATCCCGAGAAATCCCCCGATGATCAGGATAAACAGCGCTACGTCGATCGCCCCGGCCTGGCCGGAAACCGGATCGTACAGCCCGGCGATGGGTGCCATCAGGACGGAAACCAGCCCCTGCGGATGTGCCGCCACGTGCGCATACGTTCCGGCAATCGGGACTTCTTTACCGAGGGTGTCGTTCATCGCCATCTGGTACTGACCGGCGGGAACGACCCAGCTCAGCGCCGCCACAACGGCAATCAGAAAAAAGAGAATGGTGTAAGCGGAGGGAAACTTAAACTTGCCCATGATGTTCTCCTTAAACCCGGCGCACCCGCGGCGCGCCGGGCGGTGATTAGTCGCCGAGTGTCGCCACCATGACCGCTTTAATGGTGTGCATGCGGTTCTCTGCCTCGTCGAAGACGATGGAGTTTGGTGATTCGAAGACCTCTTCCGTTACCTCCAGTCCCTTCAGCCCGTACGCCATCTCGATCTCGCGGCCCACTTTGGTGTGCTCGTTGTGGAACGCCGGCAGGCAGTGCATGAACTTGACGTTCGGGTTGCCGGTGGCCTTCATCACCTGGGCGTTAATCTGATACGGCTTCATCAGGCTGACGCGCTCGGCCCAGGCTTCCTTCGGCTCGCCCATGGAGACCCACACGTCGGTGTAGAGGAAATCGGTCCCCTGCACGCCTTCTTCCACGTCGTCGGTGAGGGTGATGCGCGCGCCCGTCTCTTTCGCAATGGCGCGGCACTGCTCAACCAGCCCCGCTTCCGGCCAGAAGGATTTCGGCGCGACGAGGCGGATATCCATCCCCATCTTGGCCGCGCCGACCATCAGGGAGTTGCCCATGTTGTTGCGCGCGTCGCCGAGATAGGCAAAGCTCAGCTCCGGCAGGGTTTTGCCCGGCGAGTGCTCCAGCATGGTCATCAGGTCGGCGAGGATTTGCGTTGGGTGGAACTCGTCGGTCAGGCCGTTCCACACCGGCACGCCTGCGTACTCGCCTAGCTCTTCGACGATGGCCTGACCATAGCCGCGGTATTCGATGCCGTCGTACATGCGGCCCAGCACGCGGGCGGTGTCTTTCATCGACTCTTTATGGCCAATCTGCGATCCGCTTGGGCCGAGGTAGGTCACTTGCGCGCCCTGGTCGAACGCGCCCACTTCGAAGGCGCAGCGGGTGCGGGTGGAGGTTTTTTCAAAGATCAGGGCGATATTTTTCCCGACCAGGGTTTGCTTCTCGCGCCCGGCTTTTTTGGCGGCCTTGAGCTCAATGGCGAGGTCAATCAGGTACTGGATCTCCGCCGGGGTGTAGTCCAGCAGTTTCAGGAAGTTGCGGTTTTTCAGGTTGATGGTCATGGCTAAATCCTTTTTAAAATGAGTGTTCAGTTACGAATCAACGTGCCTTTCTCGCCCGCGAGGATCTCCGCGCCGTCGGCCAGCGCGCCGATCCCGGCAATGCCGTTGCAGGCTTCAACGAACTCGCGGCAGGCGGCCACTTTCGGCCCCATCGATCCGGCGTCGAACTGCATGCCCCTGAGCAGTTCCGGCGTCACCTGCGCCAGCGGACGCTGGGTCGGTTTGCCCCAGTCGAGGTACACCGCGTCGGCATCGGTGAGGATCAGCAGGGCATCGGCTTCGATCTGGCGCGCCAGCAGGGCGGCGGAGAGGTCTTTGTCGATTACCGCCTCAATGCCGCGATAGCCGTTAGCGTGTTCCACCACCGGTACGCCGCCGCCGCCGTTGCAGATCACCAGATGGTCGCGCTGGATCAGCGCCGTGATGGCGTCGCTCTCGACGATGCGCTTCGGCTGCGGTGACGGCACCACGCGGCGGACGTAGCTGCCGTCGGCCTTAAACACCCAGCCTTTCTCCGCCGCCAGCGTTTTTGCCTGGGCTTCGCTGTAGACCGGGCCGATGTACTTGGTCGGGTTGCTGAAGGCCGGGTCGGCGGCGTCCACTTCCACCTGGGTGAGCAGAACGCTCACCTCCCGCTGCGGCAGGCTGTTTTTCAGCGCCTGCTGGAGCATGTAGCCGATCATTCCCTGGCTTTCGGCGCCGAGAACGTCCAGCGGGTAGGGCGTGACTTTGTCGTAGGCGCTGTTCTGCAGCGCCAGCAGCCCGACCTGCGGCCCGTTGCCGTGTACCAGCACCACGCGCCACTGCGCCGTCAGCCCGGCGATGGTGCGGGCGGCCTGCTCGATGTTCTGGCGCTGGATCTCCGCTTCCAGCGGCTCGCCGCGCTTGAGCAGCGCGTTGCCGCCCAGAGCCACAACCAGAGTGGGTTTTCGTTCCATGATGGCTCCTTTAAATTCCGTCGCGTTCCAGTGGGCAACTCATGCAGCGCGCGCCGCCGCGGCCGCGTCCGAGTTCGTCGCCAGGGATGGGCAGCACGGTGATACCCGCTTTGTCGTACTTCTCGTTGGTCCAGACGTTGCGCTCGTAGCCGATCACCACGCCGGGGCGGATGGTCAGCACGTTATTGGCGTCGTTCCACTGCTCGCGTTCAGCTTCAAAGGCGTCGCCGCCGGTGGTGATCAGGCGTACCTGATTAATGCCGAGCGCTTTCTCGATGGCGTGCAGCAGGTCGGTTTCCTGCGTGCGCAGCAGGCCGCCGCGTCCGTCCGGGGTGAGCGTCCAGCACTGGGCGTCTTTACGCACCACTTCCGGGTAGACGGAGAAGGTATCCACGTCGATGTGGGTCATGACGGTGTCGAGGTGCATGCAGGAGCGGTGTTTTGGCAGCTCAACGGCGATCACGCGCTCAGCCTGACGGTGTTTGAACAGGCTGTTGGCGAGAAACTCCACGCCCTGTGGCGTCGTGCGTTCGGACATGCCGATCAATACCGCGCCGCGGCCAATCACTAATACGTCACCGCCTTCTAAGGTGGCGTGGTCGTAATTAATATTCTCGTCGCCGAAATACTTAATAAAATCGCCGTCGGCGAACGCCGGGTGCCAGCGATATATTGCCCGCAGGTTATTGGTTTCACGCTGACGCGCCGGTTTGGCCATCGGGTTAATAGAGACGCCGTTATAGATCCAGCAGGAGGTATCGCGGGTAAATAAATGGTTTGGCAGCGGCTTCATAATAAAATCATTCGCCGTGTGGGTATCCACTACCATATTTTTAATGGCCGCCGGAATTTCACCGTAGGTTAATCCGCCGCTCAGCCTGCGCGCCAGTTCGCGGTGCGGCATATCCGCCAGCCAGCCGCGGACGTCGCCAGCAAAGGTAGGGCCGAGGCGATAGTCGGAGATTTGCGTCTCCAGCAGCCAGGCTTTCGCCTCTGCAATATCAAGGGTTTGTGTCAGAAGGTCGGTCAACAGCAGGACTTCCACACCCTGCTCGCGCAGCGTGTTTGCGAAGATGTCATGCTCCTCACCCGCCCGCTCAACCGAGAGCACGTCATCGAAAAGTAGCTCCTGGCAATTCGATGGCGTTAAGCGTTTCAGACTTAAATTTGGGCGGTGCAGCATAACGCTACGCAATTGACCAATTTCAGAACCGACGTAATGCTTTTCCATAATTATTCCTTTAACTGTTTTTCAGAATAAAAAGGGCATGCGCCATGTGATGCATTTAATTTCATGGCGGCTAAGCTCAATTGATTTCGTGATTCATACTAGGCAGTTAAATAATCCGTATTGTGATGTTGCTCACGCGAAAATGGATATTAAGCGGTTTGTTTTCATTTGCATGATTCGCATCAGATAATGATTAATTGGTTATTCTGGCGAGGTGAATAGCTAAGCATTATCCGTTGTCATTATTTGCAGTTGTTAGTGTTTTGTAGAATTTCATGCTTTGAAATATTTTTTTAAACCATTGATTTTAATTGTTTTTAAAGGTGGCTGGGAATGGCTATGCAATATTGCTAATTAACTATTTTTGGCTTAAGGAAAATCAATAAATATTTATTGAATTTAATAGCAAATTATCAAAGTGATAAAATGTGAAGCTGTAGCGAGTTTTGTTGTTAAGGCATGACGATCAGTAAGTTAGCGCAAGGCCGTGATAACGAAGAACTGAAGATATGCATAATGACTGCATAAATGCCTGCGAGGGCTTAACAGCAAATTAACACCATTCCCGATAAACATGCGCTGGCGCAAAACCCCTCGAGAAAGCGGTGGTATGGCAGTGAGAATTCTCGTATAAAAGATGAAAATGAAACGTTGTTTTATATCGAGGGTTTTCTGATGATTATCGGCAACATCCACCATCTGCACTCCTGGCTGCCTGACGAACTGCGACAGGCCATCGAGCATGTTAAAGCCCACGTCACCGACGCGACGCCGCTCGGCAAGCAAGACATCAACGGCAACAGCCTGTTTTATCTGGTCTCTGAAGATACAACCCAGCCGTTCGCCGAGCGTCGCGCCGAGTACCACGCGCGCTATCTGGATATTCAGATCGTGATGAAGGGACAGGAAGGGATGACATTCAGCACCCTGCCGCCCGGCACGCCGGACACCGACTGGCTGGCGGACAAAGACATCGCCTTCCTGCCGGAAGGCGGGCAGGAGAAAACCGTGGTGCTGAGCGAAGGGGATTTTGTGGTGTTCTGGCCGGGTGAGGTGCACAAGCCGCTGTGCGCGGTGGGGGCACCTGCTAAGGTCAGGAAAGTGGTGGTGAAGATGCTTGTAGAGTAACCCTTACCCCTCACCCTAACCCTCTCCCCACAGGGGAGAGGGCCGGGGTGAGGGGGGACAATATGTGATCCAGCTTAAATTTCCCGCACTCCCTCTGCATCTCTCATTTACCTGCGCTTTTCCTGCGTCATAGTATGATCGTTAATTTAATGAACGCTGTTCTATAATGTAGAACATCATGATTCAGCAAGGAGATCTCATGCCGCAGTCCGCGTTGTTTACGGGAATCATTCCCCCTGTCTCCACTATTTTTACCGCCGATGGCCAGCTCGATAAGCAGGGCACCGCCGCGCTGATCGACGATCTGATCGCGGCAGGCGTTGACGGCCTGTTCTTCCTGGGCAGCGGCGGCGAGTTTTCCCAGCTCAGCGCCGAAGAGCGTAAGACCATTGCCCAATTTGCTATCGATCATGTCGATCGTCGCGTACCGGTCCTGATCGGCACCGGCGGCACCAACGCCCGGGAAACCATTGAACTGAGCCAGCACGCCCAGCAGGCGGGGGCGGACGGCATCGTGGTGATCAACCCTTACTACTGGAAGGTGTCGGAAGCGAACCTGATCCGCTATTTCGAGCAGGTGGCGGACAGCGTCACGCTGCCGGTGATGCTCTATAACTTCCCGGCGCTGACCGGGCAGGATCTGACCCCGGCGCTGGTGAAAACCCTGGCCGATTCGCGCAGTAACATCGTCGGCATCAAAGACACCATCGACTCCGTTGCCCACCTGCGCAGCATGATCCATACCGTCAAAGCCGCTCACCCGCACTTCACCGTGCTCTGCGGCTACGACGATCATCTGTTCAATACCCTGCTGCTCGGCGGCGACGGGGCGATTTCGGCGAGCGTCAACTTTGCTCCGCAGGTGTCGGTGAATCTTCTGAAAGCCTGGCGAGATAAAGACGTGGCGAAAGCGGCTGAGTATCATCAGACCCTGCTGCAAATACCGCAGATGTATCAGCTGGATACGCCGTTTGTGAACGTGATTAAAGAGGCGATTGTGCTCTGCGGCCGCCCGATCTCCACGCACGTGCTGCCGCCCGCGTCACCCCTGGACGCGCCGCGCAAGGCGCAGCTGAAAACCCTGCTGCAACAGCTCAAGCTCTGCTGAGCCGGACGATAACCATGACCATCGAGAAGATTTTCACCCCACAGGACGATGCGTTTTATGCGGTGATCACCCACGCGGCGGGGCCGCAGGGCGCACTGCCGCTGACCCCGCAGATGCTGATGGAATCCCCTAGCGGCAACCTGTTCGGCATGACGCAGAACGCCGGGATGGGCTGGGACGCCAACAAGCTGACCGGCAAAGAGGTGCTGATTATCGGCACCCAGGGCGGCATCCGCGCCGGGGACGGACGCCCGGTCGCGCTGGGCTACCACACCGGGCACTGGGAGATCGGCATGCAGATGCAGGCGGCGGCGAAGGAGATCACCCGCAACGGCGGGATCCCGTTTGCGGCCTTCGTCAGCGATCCCTGCGACGGCCGTTCTCAGGGCACGCACGGCATGTTCGACTCCCTGCCGTACCGTAACGACGCGGCGATCGTATTTCGCCGCCTGATCCGTTCCCTTCCGACACGCCGGGCGGTGATTGGCGTCGCCACCTGTGATAAAGGGCTGCCCGCCACCATGATTGCGCTGGCCTCGATGCACGACCTGCCGACCATTCTGGTGCCGGGCGGGGCGACGCTGCCGCCAACCGTGGGGGAAGACGCGGGTAAGGTGCAGACTATCGGCGCGCGCTTTGCCAACCACGAACTCTCCCTGCAGGAGGCCGCCGAGCTGGGCTGCCGCGCCTGCGCCTCGCCGGGCGGCGGATGTCAGTTCCTCGGCACGGCGGGCACCTCGCAGGTGGTCGCGGAAGCGCTGGGGCTGGCGCTGCCGCACTCCGCGCTGGCCCCGTCCGGGCAGGCGGTGTGGCTGGAGATCGCCCGCCAGTCGGCGCGCGCGGTCAGCGAGCTGGATAACCACGGCATCACCACGCGCGATATCCTCACCGATAAAGCCATCGAAAACGCCATGGTGATCCACGCGGCGTTCGGCGGCTCCACCAATTTACTGCTGCACATTCCGGCCATCGCCCACGCAGCGGGCTGTACTATTCCGGACGTAGAGCACTGGACGCGCGTCAACCGTAAGGTGCCGCGCCTGGTCAGCGTGCTGCCCAACGGCCCGGACTATCACCCGACCGTGCGCGCCTTCCTCGCGGGCGGCGTTCCGGAGGTGATGCTTCACCTGCGCGATCTTGGCCTGCTGCATCTGGACGCCATGACCGTGACCGGCCAGACGGTCGGCGAAAACCTCGACTGGTGGCAGGCGTCCGAACGCCGGGCGCGCTTCCGCCAGTGCCTGCGCGAGCAGGATGGCGTGGATCCGGATGACGTGATCCTGCCGCCGGAGAAAGCAAAAGCGAAAGGGTTGACCTCAACGGTTTGCTTCCCGACGGGCAACATTGCGCCGGAAGGATCGGTGATCAAGGCCACGGCGATCGACCCGTCGGTCGTCGGTGAAGATGGCGTATACCGCCACACCGGTCGGGCGCGGGTGTTTGTCTCGGAAGCGCAGGCGATCAAGGCCATCAAGCGGGAAGAAATTGCGCAGGGCGATATCATGGTGGTGATCGGCGGCGGGCCGTCCGGCACCGGCATGGAAGAGACCTATCAGCTCACCTCCGCGCTGAAGCATATCTCGTGGGGCAAGACGGTGTCGTTAATCACCGATGCGCGCTTCTCCGGCGTGTCGACAGGCGCCTGCTTCGGCCACGTGTCGCCGGAGGCGCTGGCGGGCGGGCCGATTGGCAAGCTGCGCGATAACGACATCATCGAGATAGCCGTCGACCGGCTGACATTAACAGGCAGCGTGAACTTTATCGGCACGGCGGATAACCCGCTGACGCCGGAGGAGGGCGCGCGCGAGCTGGCAATGCGGCAGACGCACCCGGACCTGCACGCCCACGACTTTTTGCCGGACGACACCCGCCTGTGGGCGGCACTGCAGTCGGTCAGCGGCGGCACCTGGAAAGGCTGTATTTATGACACCGATAAAATTATCGAGGTAATTAACGCCGGTAAAAAAGCACTCGGACTTTAATTATTTTTCACGCGATTGTCGTCTACGGAATATATTCTGTGGACGGCTTTTGCCTGTCTTTATTTTATCAATTTAATCAATAAGTTGTGATATATCGTTGGCGTCACAAAAGCAAAATAACGTAATTCAGAAATAAGATATGACCATTGCTGGTTAATTGAACAGCTCATTACACTCCATTAACACGATGTTGTAATTCAGCACACTACATAAGGGTGTAATTCTGATGACGCAATTAACCATGAAAGACAAAATTGGCTACGGGCTGGGTGACACCGCCTGCGGCTTCGTCTGGCAGGCTACCATGTTCCTGCTGGCCTACTTCTACACCGACGTCTTTGGCCTGTCGGCGGGCATTATGGGGACGCTGTTTTTAATCTCCCGCGTGCTCGACGCCGTGACCGACCCGCTGATGGGGCTGCTGGTCGACCGCACCCGCACGCGGCACGGCCAGTTCCGCCCGTTCCTGCTGTGGGGCGCCATCCCGTTTGGCATCGTCTGCGTGCTGACCTTCTACACGCCGGACTTCTCCGCGCAGGGCAAAATTATCTACGCCTGCGTGACCTACATTCTTCTGACCCTGGTCTACACCTTCGTTAACGTGCCGTACTGCGCCATGCCCGGCGTCATCACCGCCGACCCGAAAGAGCGTCATGCCCTGCAGTCCTGGCGCTTCTTCCTGGCGGCGGCGGGATCGCTCGCCATCAGCGGCATTGCCCTGCCGCTGGTGAGCATCATCGGCAAAGGGGACGAGCAGGTGGGCTATTTCGGCGCCATGTGCGTGCTGGGCCTGACCGGCGTGGTGCTGCTCTACGTCTGCTTCTTCACCACCAAAGAGCGCTACACCTTTGAGGTGCAGCCGGGCTCGTCGGTGGCGAAAGATCTCAAGCTGCTGCTCGGCAACGGCCAGTGGCGGATCATGTGCGCGTTCAAGATGATGGCGACCTGTTCCAACGTGGTGCGCGGCGGGGCGACGCTCTACTTCGTCAAATACGTGATGGATCACCCGGAGATGGCGACCCAGTTTTTACTCTACGGCAGCCTCGCCACCATGTTTGGCTCACTCTGCTCCTCCCGCCTGCTGGGGCGCTTCGACCGCGTCACCGCCTTCAAGTGGATCATCGTCGGCTATTCGCTTATCAGCCTGCTGATTTTCGTCACCCCGGCGGAACATATCGCGCTGATCTTCGCCCTCAACATCCTGTTCCTGTTCGTCTTTAACACCACCACGCCGCTGCAGTGGCTGATGGCCTCTGACGTGGTGGATTACGAGGAGAGTCGCAGCGGGCGCCGCCTCGACGGCCTGGTGTTCTCCACCTACCTGTTCAGCCTGAAGATTGGCCTGGCGATTGGCGGGGCTGTGGTGGGCTGGATCCTGGCGTACGTTAACTACTCCGCCAGCAGCAGCGTGCAGCCGGTGGAAGTGCTGACCACCATCAAAATCCTGTTCTGCGTGGTGCCGGTGGTGCTCTACGCGGGCATGTTCATCATGCTGTCGTTCTACAAGCTTACCGACGCCCGCGTGGAGGCCATCAGCCAGCAGCTGATCAAGCACCGCGCGGCGCAGGGCGAGGCCGTTCCCGACGCCGCGACAGCCGCATCCCATTAACCGGAGGCACTATGCAAATCACTAACCCTATTCTGACCGGTTTCAACCCGGACCCGTCCCTGTGCCGCCAGGGTGAGGACTACTACATCGCCACTTCGACCTTCGAGTGGTTCCCGGGCGTGCGCATCTACCACTCCCGCGACCTGAAAAACTGGTCGCTGGTCAGCACCCCGCTGAACCGCGTGTCGATGCTGGACATGAAGGGCAACCCGGACTCCGGCGGCATTTGGGCGCCGTGCCTGAGCTACGCCGACGGTAAATTCTGGCTGCTCTACACCGACGTGAAGATTGTCGACTCGCCGTGGAAAAATGGCCGCAACTTCCTCGTCACCGCGCCGTCCATTGAGGGGCCGTGGAGCGAGCCGATCCCGATGGGCAACGGCGGGTTTGACCCGTCCCTGTTCCACGACGACGATGGCCGCAAATATTACCTCTACCGCCCGTGGGGGCCGCGCCACCACAGCAACCCGCACAACACCATCGTGATGCAGGCGTTTGACCCGCAGACCGACACCCTCTCGCCCGAGCGCAAAACCCTGTTTACCGGCACGCCGCTCTGCTACACCGAGGGGGCGCACCTGTATCGCCACGCGGGATGGTACTACCTGATGGTCGCCGAAGGCGGCACCAGCTACGAGCACGCCGTCGTGGTGCTGCGTTCCAAAAACATCGACGGGCCGTACGAGTTGCACCCGGACGTGACGATGATGACCAGCTGGCACCTGCCGGAGAACCCGCTGCAGAAGAGCGGCCACGGCTCGCTGCTGCAGACCCACACGGGGGAGTGGTTCATGGCCTACCTCACCAGCCGCCCGCTGCGCCTGCCCGGCGTGCCGCTGCTGGCCTCCGGCGGGCGTGGCTACTGCCCGCTGGGGCGCGAGACCGGTATCGCCCGCATTGAATGGCGCGACGGCTGGCCGTACGTGGAAGGCGGCAAGCACGCGCAGCTGACCGTGAAAGGCCCGCAGGTGGCGGAGCAGCCTGCAGCCGTTCAGGGCAGCTGGCGGGAGGATTTCGACGCCAGTTCGCTTGACCCGGAGTTGCAGACCCTGCGCATTCCGTTCGACGACACCCTCGGCTCGCTCACCGCGCGCCCGGGCTACTTACGGCTCTACGGCAACGACTCGCTCAACTCGACCTTCACCCAGTCGACCGTGGCGCGCCGCTGGCAGCACTTCACCTTCCGGGCCGAGACGCGGATGCAGTTCTCGCCGGTCCACTTCCAGCAGAGCGCGGGGCTGACCTGCTACTACAACAGCAAAAACTGGAGCTACTGCTTTGTGGACTACGAGGAGGGGCAGGGGAGAACGATTAAGGTGATCCAGCTCGACCACAACGTGCCGTCGTGGCCGCTGCACGAGCAGCCGATTTCGGTGCCGGAGTGTGCGGAGAGCATCTGGCTGCGGGTGGACGTGGATACGCTGGTCTACCGCTACAGCTACTCGTTCGACGGCGAGACGTGGCACACCGTGCCGGTGACGTATGAGGCGTGGAAGCTGTCGGACGACTACATCGGCGGGCGCGGCTTCTTTACCGGCGCGTTTGTGGGGCTGCACTGCGAGGACATCAGCGGCGACGGCTGCCACGCAGACTTTGACTACTTCACCTACGAGCCGGTTTAACGGCTCAGGCCGGGTAGCCTAGTGCGCGTGAGAGCTGGAGCCCGGCCTGCTGAAGCTGCTCGCGGAAATTAGCCAGCTCTGCGTCGTCCACGCGGGAGGTCAGCGTCGACAGGCTCAGGGCTGCAATCACGCGGGACTCGTGGTTCCACACCGGCACCGCCACGCAGCGCACGCCCTGCTCGTTCTCTTCACTATCCAGGGCGTAACCCTGCTCGCGGGTCTGCGCCAGAGCGGCCATTAATGCTTCGCGAGAGGCGAGGGTGGAAGGGGTATAGGTGGTGTACTGATAACCCTCCAGCAGGGCGTTCAGCTCGGCCTCGCCCAGCCAGGCAATCAACACCTTGCCGATGGCGGTGGCGTGAACCGGCAGGCGGCGGCCAATGCGCGAATAGGCGATGGCGGCCAGCTTGCCTTCAATCTTCTCGATATAGACCCCTTCACGCCCGTCCAGAATCCCCAGATGGGTGGTCTGCCCGGTCCGCTGGGACAGCTCCGTCAGCCAGCCTTTCGCCTTCTGACGAATATCGATGGAGCCCACGACAAAATGGCCGCGCTCGACCAGCTTCATGCCGAGGCGATATTTGCCGTTCTCCGGGTTCTGATCGATATAGCCGTGAAGCTGCAGGGTTTTCAGCAGCGAGTGGAGGGTACTCTTGCTCAGCCCCATCAGTTTGCTGATGTCGGTGATCTTAAGCTCGGTGGCCTGCTCGTTGAACAGGTCGAGGATCTGCAACGCACGTTCAACAGACTGAATAATCGGCATAATGCTGGTATGTCCACGCTGGAATTAAGGCGAAAACGTACCTTTTTCGGGGTGAAAAATCAATTAAGTAGAGCGGGTTGTGGGAGAAAGGACATCAGGCCGCATCGTCGCCTGATTCGCCCGGCGGCGCTTCGCTTGCACGGGCCTACGGGCTGGGTGTTCTCCCTCACCCTGTGGGAGAGGGCATCAGGCCGCATCGTCGCCTGATTCGCCCGGCGGCGCTTCGCTTGCACGGGCCTACGGGCTGGGTGTTCTCTCTCCCCGTGGGAGAAGGCCGGGGTGAGGGCACCAGGCCGCATCACCGCCTGATTCGCCCGGCGGCGCTTCGCTTGCACGGGCCTACGGGCTGGGTTTTCTCCCTCTCCCCGTGGGAGAGGGCCGGGGTGAGGGCACCAGACCGCAGAGGAGTCAATCACTCCCCAAGCGTCGCCACCATCACCGCCTTAATCGTATGCATCCGGTTTTCTGCCTGGTCGAACACGATGCTCGCCGCCGACTCAAACACCTCGTCCGTCACTTCCATCCCGCCGTGCAGATCGAACTCCTTCGCCATCTGCTTGCCGAGCGTGGTCTGGTCGTCATGGAACGCTGGCAGACAGTGCAGGAACTTCACGTCCGGGTTGCCGGTCAGCGCCATCATCTTCGCATTCACCTGATACCCGCGCAGCAGCGCGATACGCTCCGCCCACTTCTCTTTGGCTTCACCCATCGACACCCACACGTCGGTATAGATAAAGTCCGCGCCCTTCACGCCCGCCGCCACGTCTTCCGTCAGCGTGATTTTCCCGCCGTGCTTCTCCGCCAGCGCGCTGCACTCCGCTACCAGGCTCTCTTCCGGCCAGCAGGCTTTCGGGGCCACCAGGCGCAGATCCAGCCCGGTCAGCGCCGCCGCTTCCAGCATCGAGTTGCCCATGTTGTTGCGCGCGTCGCCCGCGTAGACCAGCGTCATCTCGTTAAACGCCTTGCCCGGCAGGTGCTCCTGCATGGTCAGCAGGTCCGCCAGCAGTTGGGTTGGATGGAACTCGTTGGTCAGCCCGTTCCACACCGGCACGCCCGCATACTGCGCCAGAGTCTCGACGACTTCCTGGCCGTGGCCGCGATACTGAATGCCGTCGTACATCCGCCCGAGCACGCGCGCGGTGTCCTTAATTGACTCTTTATGCCCAATCTGGCTGCCGCTCGGCCCTAAATAGGTAACGCGCGCGCCCTGGTCAAATGCGGCAACTTCGAAAGAGCAACGGGTACGGGTCGAGTCTTTTTCGAAGATGAGCGCGATGTTTTTACCGGTAAGTTTTTGTACTTCCTTGCCCTTTTTCTTATCGGCTTTGAGCTGTGCGGCAAGGGTCAGCAGAGAAGTGAACTGTGCAGGGGTAAAGTCGAGCAATTTCAGAAAGTGTTTCTTGTACAGATCAGACATTTTATCCTCACATGGCGAACGCCACTTATTGAATTAAAATTCACTTTATATGTGTAATTATTCATTTGCAACCCCGTTTCACAAATCTTTCCAACAAAGGTGGAGGCAAACCCGTCCGTGTGTGAAAATAGAAGTATCTGCCGCACTTTAAAGAGGATTGAGCCATGGCAAACCCGGAATTACTGGAAGAGCAACGCGAAGAGACGCGTCTGATTATTGAAGAGCTGCTGGAAGACGGTAGCGATCCGGACGCGCTGTACACCATCGAGCACCATTTCTCTGCGGATGATTTCGACGCGCTGGAAAAAATGGCCGTGGAAGCCTTCAAGCTGGGCTACGAAGTGACCGAGCCGGAAGAGCTGGAAGTGGAAGAGGGCGACACCGTCATCTGCTGCGACATCCTGAGCGAAGGCGCGCTGAAGGCGGAGCTGATCGACGCGCAGGTCGAACAGCTGATGAACCTGGCCGAGAAGTTTGACGTGGAATACGACGGCTGGGGAACCTACTTCGAAGATCCGAACGGTGAAGACGGCGAAGAAGGCGACGACGAAGATTACATCGACGAAGACGACGACGGTGTGCGTCACTAAGTGATTCAGGCGGTGGCCCGCGCCACCGCTTTTTCAAGGCAGAACCATGGATTACCCGCAGATACTCGCCCCCGTACTCAACTTCCTCCAGTGCCCGACCCCGCAAGCATGGATTGATAAAGCCCGCGACCCGGCAAACCTGCCGCTGCTGCTCACAGACCACATGGTGTGCGAGCTCAAGGCCGCCCAGACCGCGCTGCTGCTGGTGCGTAAATACGTCGCCGACGAAAGCGGTGCCGACGCGCTGCTCGACTGGCTCAAACCCTACGAACAGTTCACCTTCCGCGACGGCCCGGAGCCGAACTTCATTGCCCTGCACAGGCAGATTGGCAAAAGCGTGATGCCCAAAACCGACGACCCGTGGGGCCAGGCGCTCATCGACAGCATGGTGCTGTTGATTAAAGAGGAGCTGCACCACTTCTGGCAGGTGCGCGAGGCGATGCTGGCGCGCGACATTCCGTACGTCAAAATCACCGCCAGCCGCTACGCCAAAGGGATGCTGAAGGAAGTGCGTACCCACGAACCGCTGACGCTGATCGACAAGCTCATCTGCGGCGCCTACATCGAAGCCCGCTCCTGCGAACGCTTCGCCGCGCTGGCCCCGTTCCTCGACGACGAGCTGCAGAAGTTCTATCTCTCGCTGCTGCGCTCGGAAGCGCGCCACTATCAGGACTACCTGACGCTGGCGCAGCAGGTGAGCGACGACGATATCTCACCGCGTATAAAGCTTTTTGGCGAAATTGAAGCCACACTTATCTCGACACCGGACACCGAGTTTCGCTTCCACAGCGGCGTGCCGGTGTAAACCGGCATAGCGAAAGGATAAGGATGCGAGATGAATAAAACGTGGACCCGTATTGTGATTGTCGTCGTCGCGGCCGCCGCCGTGGCGTTCTGGGTATTCTTCGATAAGCAGCGTGCCCCCGAACACCAGATTGATACCACCCTCAACGCGATGCCCGCCTGGCAGGTGATTAAGGAGCAGGAGCCCGCGCTGCATCAGCGCATCCTCGACCAGATGGCTGCCCTGCAAAAAGCGGGCGAGCCGGAGCAGCAGATTATCGACACCATCCAGCCGCAGATCCTGCATCTGCAGATGTCGCGCCTGCAAAACGCCCCGGACGCCAACGTGGTGAACTACATGACCATCAACATGGAGCAGACCGCCGCCATCCAGAAGGTGAGCGACGACGCCTGCTTCCGCTTCCTCTACCCGATGGTGAAGGGCGGCGTGAACCCGATGCGCATGCTGGATAAAGTCCTGATGACGCGGCGCATGCAGGCCGACGCCGACATGATGCGCGCGGCCTACGGCAAAAATCGCCACATCGTGACACCCGCCGAACGCGAGGCGGCCGTCGAGGATGTGCGACCGATTATGAAGCAACTTGCCGATAAGTACGGCGAGGGCATCCAGCTGCTGCAGATGCCGGAGAAGGCAGTGGGCAAAGAGAAGCTCTCCTGCGATATGGTGCAGGAGATGTGGGCGAAGGTGCTGGCGCTGCCGGAGCAGAAGGCGGCGAGGGTGATTCGGCTGGCGGTGTCTGAGCTGGACTGACGGTAGCGCTGGTTTTTTGGGCACTTAGCGCGGGTTTAGCGCGTCGTCGCTTGCATGGCGGCGCGCGACAGGTATAATCCACAACGTTTCCGCATCCCCTTCAGTGCCGAAGTGGCGAAATCGGTAGACGCAGTTGATTCAAAATCAACCGTAGAAATACGTGCCGGTTCGAGTCCGGCCTTCGGCACCATAAGATGCAAATCAAAGTCGCTTAAGGGCGGCTTTTTTTGTTTGCATAATCCTCGCATTTTACATGCTTTCTCATTGATGTCCCCTTTAAAACCTGCTAAATATTATTTAGGAGTATTCTGAACCAATGGGCATTTTTAAAGGAACTCAGATTGCTTTGAGAATGTTGTTTAGCGGAGGAGATGATGTTCGACAGCAAAAAAACGTTATCTGAGTTTAAACCAAACGTTGTATACGATACTGATTATGATGACATTATTAAAGATTTTTATAATAAAGCTCTACCATTAGCAAAAATATATAAAAGAGCGGTTGGTTATTTTTCTTCATCATCAATAATGTTAGCTGCGCAAGGGCTTTTTCAGTTCATTCATAACGATGGAAGGATGCAGTTGATAATAGGCTCTCCGTTGTCACGAGAGGAGTTTGATGCAATAGACGAAACTAAAAAAAACTCCTTTTTAAGCCAATGTTGCGCAGAAACATTAAACAGAATTTATTATGAATGTACTTCAAACGTATTGAAGGCAGGTATAGAGTTACTTTCATATCTTGTTTTTAACGGTAATCTCGATATCAAATTTGCTCTAAAAAATAATGGAATGTATCATGAAAAAATTGGCGTGTTGATATCAGAGGATGGAAGGAAAATATCATTTGGAGGTTCCGCTAATGAAACAGGAAGTGCTTTAAGTGGCGATGTAAATAGTGAATCGATAATGGTATTTAGTGACATTGATTCTGAGGTATATGCTAAGTATGGAATTCAAATAGAGCGAAAATTTGATTCATTATGGAATAACAACGTTAAAAACATTAAGGTTGTACCAGCAACACCAGATTTTATTTCTTCAATAAAAGAATATTCCAAGGGGAAGGATTTAAATTATTTCAATGAGTTGTTTTCTAAAATTAATACAAATTCTAAAGATTTTGTGCGTATTGATTTCGAGGACAATCTCAATCCAAAAATCCCTCTTTATATTAATGGGCTGCCTTATTCTCTGAAAAAACATCAAGAAAATGCAATCAAGGAGTGGCAGAATAATTCATTTAAAGGGATTTTTACAATGGCAACAGGTGCTGGGAAAACGATTACTGCATTACATGCAGCAACAAAGCTTTTTCAACATATGAATAGTAATTTGTTTTTTATTGTAGCTGTGCCGTATCAAGCCTTAGCTGAGCAATGGCGAAAAGAAATGGCTCGTTATAATATATTCCCCTTGATTTGTGGTTTTTCAAAAAACAACTGGAGTTTTCAATTAAAAAAAATTGTCGCATCGTCAAATTTAGCGAAAAATAAAAAATTCAACGCTATTATTGTTATTAATGCAACGTTGAAATCAAATGATTTTCAGTTTGAATTGAATAAGATTAATCCAAATGGAATGCTTTTTATTTGTGATGAATGTCATCATCATGGTTCATTCAAAATGAACGGAATTGTCCCTGAAGCAAAATTCAAAATTGGATTATCTGCCACACCATGGGAGGACTATTACTCGGATTCAGCAGTTTTTCTCAGGAATATATATGGGCAGCCGATTGCTAAGTACGATCTTGAAGATGCATTGAAAGACAATGTGTTGTGCCCATATAAATATAAAACAATATATTGTGAAATGGATGATGATGAAGTTGAGAGTTACTTGCAGATTTCGAAATCCATTTCAGTTTTAGAAGGTAAAAGAGAAAAAGGGGTTAGTATTGATGAAAGTCAACTATTGCATCTGCTTTTAAGGCGTACAAGAATGTTGGGAGCTATAAAAAGCAAATATTACAAATTAGATAAACTTCTAAAAAATGAAGGGATAAAATCAAAATCCTTATTTTACTGCGGCGAGGGGAGTGATTTATCAGAAGAAGTTAACGAAGAATATGGTTCAACACAAATCATTGATAAAGTTACAAGGGTACTCGCCAAATATGGTTATAAAAATGCTCGATTTACCAGTGAACAAACGAATATTCAGAGAGAAGAATATTTAGAGGCATTCAAAAATGGCACTTTAGATTCTCTGGTAGCTAAAAGAGTTTTGGATGAAGGAATTGATATTCCAGATTGTAGGTATGCATTTATTTTAGCTAGTGCAAATAGTACAAGGCAGTATATTCAACGAAGGGGACGCATCTTACGTAAAAGTACTGGGAAAGAGTTTGCAGTGATTTATGATTTTATTGTATCTCCTCCCACTAATAGGAACTCTCAAGCACTTGATTCCTTAATAAAACGGGAGGAAGCAAGAATTCATGAATTTAGCCGCCTAGCGATCGAAACGGAGATAGTAGATGTCTAACAATCATGTAGAAATACTTAAACAGATTCGTGATTCTTTGGAGAAAGACCCCGACTTTTTATCAACCGATGAAGATAGAATTCTTCAAAAAATAATAGATCATGAAAGAGTTGCTCGTTCTGTATCGAATCCTTCTGATGATAAAATTCGGTTGAATTATATTGATTCAATATTGAAAGAATACTTGGAGTCATAACATGAAATTAAACAAGATTATAGTCACCAACTTTAGGCAATTCTATGGAAGTAACACTATTGTTTTTTCCACAGATGAGGAAAAAAACATTACTTTAATTCATGGTGAAAATGGTCTAGGAAAAACCACTCTTTTAAATGCAATTTTATGGTGTTTTTATAATCGCTTTACTAATGACTTTGAAAACCCCCGTGAAATAGTGAATATTTTTTCATTGAGTCAAGGAAATATTATAGCTACTGTAGAGATCATATTTAATCATGAAGGTAAAGAATTTTATATAAAACGAGAATATAATAATAGCACACAGAATAATGATGTTATTGTATACGAATTAGAAAATGGTACATTTATTAAGCAAGTTAAGTTAGCATTACCATTTATTCAAAGTGTTATTCCTTCTCAAATGGCTGACTATTTTTTCTTCCATGGTGAGGGTATTGCTAACATTAATAATAATAATAATTTGACTAAGTTCAGGAAGGCAATAAGAGACATATTAGGATTCACATCTGCTGAATATGCAAAGGATGATCTGATTGAATTAATTTCAAGAAGAAAGGTAGAGATTCAAAAAATAACAAAAAAAAATAATGAATATAGTGCTAAATATAAAATAAAAACTGATCTGGAGTATGACAGGAGAGAATTGATTTCTGCTAGAGAAGTTTGTAAAGATAATATTGAAAATTATCAGATTGAGTTAGATGCACTGAGTGAGAGACTTAAGAATATAAAAGTATATAATGTCTCTGATATACAAAACAAAAAACAAGCAGAAGAGAAAAGGGTAAAGCACATCGAAGCAAAAACTAGCGAACTTATGGCTAAACAAAAAAAATTAATTTACCAATATGGAATGATACTCTTTGGCTATAAATTAGCAAACGATACGATGCTAAATATTACTGAAAAGGAGGTTTTGGGTGAGATACCTTCTCCATATGATGAGAGTTTAATTAATAAGATTATTGACGCAAAATTATGCATTTGTGGCAGAGAGGTTAATCCTTTATCTTCTGAATATGAGCATATCAAAAGCTTAAGGAATAAAGCTAATACAGCTGATATAAAACAAAAAAGACTCGCAGCAGTACATTTTGCAGGGTCTATAGGAAATCTTTCTGAGAAACCACAAGAATTTATTACGGCATACCAAGATATTGATAAGGAGATTGCAAATTTATTAAGAGAAAAACAAATATCTACACTTGAAATAGCTGACCTCCAACAACAATTAGAAGATATAGGTGATGGTGGAGAAAGAGAGGTTGCAACAATTAATAAAGAGATACATTCTATATCGACACAAAAAGAAAACGCAAAAATTAGAATGAGTAATATTGAAAAAAATATTTCTGTACTTAATACTAGAATTGGTGAATGTGACCGATGGATAAGTTCTAATGCGCCAGACAATGATTTGGTTTATAAATATAATCGAGATATTGAGAAGTTAGAGAAACTAGTCCGTTTATGTGAATCGAAACTAAAGAATTATGAATTAACAGCTAGAAATAATATTGCAGTAAGTGTAAATGTTATTTTGAATAACTTTTCAAGGAAAGAATTTAACGTTAGAGTTACGGAAAACTTCGACTTTAAATTAGCAAGACCAGATGGTTCTTTAGTTGCAAAAAGTAAGGGGGAAAATCTCCTTTTAAATCTATCCTTTGTTTCAGCACTTTTAGGATTTTGTGCACAACGGGCTTCAGGAGATAATCGTTTTTTAATCAAAGGTACTGTTGCACCATTTTTCATTGATGCCCCTTTCGGTGAGCTTGACGATACATATCGCCAAGCAACAGCAATATTTTTACCTCAATGCTGTGAGCAATTGATATTACTACTTTCCTCTTCTCATTGGAGTGGGACCGTTGACTCTTCAATAAAAGATCGTGTTGGCAAAGAATATTTGATTATTTCACATAAAACTGAAAAGCAAAATGAAAAGCCCTCTGATCTCATTGAAATCAAAAATATAGTTCATCAGCAATCAATTTATGAGTCGGATTTTGAAGGTTCATTGATTAAGGAAATTTAATGGAAATTTATTTCGATGCCCAATTTGATGATCTTCTTACCGAAGTAGTGGATGAAGACAAGATCTTTCCAACATATATGCATTTCGCATGTTTTGCAGCATCAATTGGCTGGCGTTTAGATAATGTACAAATCAAAACAAGAGGAAAATCAGCCAGAGATACTGTATTTACTAATAATCAAATGGAAGGTTTAATATATTTGATTGGTATAAACAAAACTAATGGTATGGAGTGCCTTAGAGAAGAGAACATAAATCAGTGCTGGGACCATTTTCAAAGTGCTGTCAATGCTGGTATGAATGTTATCAATGATTGGTTACATGAATTCCCATTGAAAGATAAGTCTGAAGTAATTCTTCTTCATATGCTTAGTGCTGCGACTGAGATATCAAATGAGCAGAGTAGTAACAATGCTGTTGATATCAATAATATTGAAGATCTTTTGTCTTAATATTGATATTTGTGTATGGTTTCGAATGTAACTCTTAAGCACCTTGATATTATTAAGGTGCTTTTGATACAAGTAATATATTTTAACTCACGAAGTATTCACCGTTATGATGACTACCTGAGGTTTCTACTAGTATGATATATATATCAATTATTATTCATATGCATATTTAATAGTGTGGTATAATTCATTCGTGTATTTATTGTTAGAGTAATCTTGGAGTAACCGTGAACATTAAAGCAGATGGCAAAAACTTAGAGCAGATATTTTATGGTTTAGATACTCGATATTTTATTCCCCGATATCAACGTGATTACTCATGGACTGCCAGCAATGAGCTTAGCGAACTATGGACTGATATTATTACCTCTTATAATGAAGGTAAAGAATATTTTATGGGGACGTTACTATTAGCAAGTCGAGGTAAGAACGGAACTCAGTATGATATTGTTGATGGACAACAAAGAACGATTAGCTTCATGTTATTGCTGTCTGTAATCCAGGATTATTCTAAGCTTGTTGTTGATGGCGTAATTAGTTCTGATGATCTTGATTCAACGACTGAGAAAAGAGAAGATGCTGCTGACTCTTTATTTTCAAGCGTCAACAGACACATTAAACAAGATGACTATTATTTGCGAGCAAATAACAAAGATTCAAAATATTTTGAAGATGCTTTAGATATATCAAAACGAGAAGTTCTTACTAATGTAGTAAATAAATCAAACAGAATAACAAAAGCAAAGCGTTTTTTCCAAGAGAAAGTAAGAAAAGAATTTTTTGGCCGTAGTAATTCTTTAACTGAACTCAAAAAATTTTTCCGCTTCGTTATTACGAAACTGAAGTTCGTAACTATCACAGTTGAAGATGATTTCGACGCTTACATAATATTTGAATCTCTTAACTCAAAGGGGATGGACCTCTCTGTTGCTGACCTGCTAAAAAATAAGATCTTAAGCAATATTTCGAGTAATTATCAAGATGCAGCGCTTTGCGAATGGGATGACTTGGTAAAAAAAATTCAGGCTGTTCCTGCAAGTTTCGTAGATTATATTAAGGTTTACTGGAACTCTTACGAATCAACGGATGTTACAAAAGCAACGCTTTATCAAACAATCAGAAAAAAAATTGGTAATGACGAAATCAATACTAGGAATTTTCTAA
Source organism: Enterobacter sp. BNK-22 (assembly GCF_048684805.1). Classification (NCBI taxonomy): domain Bacteria; kingdom Pseudomonadati; phylum Pseudomonadota; class Gammaproteobacteria; order Enterobacterales; family Enterobacteriaceae; genus Enterobacter; species Enterobacter sp. BNK-22. The sequence continues at coordinate 2,994,851 of NZ_JBLQTT010000001.1, read as the reverse complement.
GTGAGCTTATTCAAAATTCTGAACCATTTAGTAAGCTAAAAAATAAGTCAAATCTTAATTGGCCTAAGATAAATACCAACGATAAATGGGCAGAAAAAGTAGCCGAAATGAATTTATTGGGCTATACAATCCATTTGCCTTGTTTCCTTTACGCACTAAAAAATAAAGAAAGTATTCTTGAAAAGTTGGCTGAATTATCATTGAATTTATTGTTTAGGTGGGTAACAGTTTGTGATTATGGTATTGGTGAAATAGATTCTCTCTTTAAGAAAATTCTTGCTGATCTTAAAGCTGGTAAATCTGATGCTGATGTTTTGAAAAACTTCATTCCGCTGATAGAAAAAGTTCAAGGCTCTTTCATTGAAAGTTTTAGCCTATTTGAAACTGAAAGTTCGACAATATTGAAATATATTTCATGTAAAGTAGATTTACATCTGGGTGCGACTAAAGCCTTAATTCCTGACTTCTTAGAGGTAGACCTAGAGCATATATTCCCTAAAAACCATGAAGTATGGGGCAGTAATTTGGATTATTTCAGTAAACCTTACAGTCGTTGGGTTAATTCTGTTGGGAATGTGATCTTGCTTGAGAAAGGAAAAAATAGAAAAATCAAGAACTCTGTCTTTGATGAAAAGAAAAGCGTATTTTCTTCTTCCGAATTCAATAGCGCAAAACAAATATCTACACTACCAAATTGGTCTGAGGAATCAATTTTTAATCGTTGTAGCTATCTTGCTGATCTGGCAATTAAAATTTGGCCACTGAACTCAGATATGTGTAATTAAAAAATTAACCAGCCCTATAATAGGGCTGGTTTCATTACAAAGCTTGAGTAAAATCTCTTAAATTTTTATAATTTCTTAGAGGTGCAATCCCATCTTGTACATGAGAAGCCCATATTTTATGCATTTCCTTTTCATTATAGGTCGGGTATAACATTTTCAGCGTTAGTTCTGTTAGCAATAGCGTCTCACCAAGCCAAGTTATTTTGTCTAAAACTAAACTTCCATCAAGTTTGTCTCTGTTATTTTTTTCATCGTATCTAAACCCGCTTTCAACAGAAAAAAAGAAAGCAAGTCTTGCAGAAATATTGGGGGTCAACCCTGTGTAAGTTTTCAAACGCTTCAGTTGCTCTTCCGTTTGATGATTTAATTGCATTCTATTAGGAAGCATTAAATTTCCTCCTTCGTTAAATTCCAGAAGTATCCAGGCTTGAGAACTGACGATTTAGTTCGAGAATTAAAAATAATCTCGTATGCATGAGAGATATCATCACGCAATTGATCAACAAAATACCGTTCATCAACTTCAGTATCTGTAGATAACAACACGACCTGGTGACTTGCATAAGGGAAGTAATGATTGATTAACTTATCTCGATGCTGAGAATCTAAGCGCCCTAGCGGAGTATCAATGATTACCGGCAGGTCTCTACCCGATGTTTTAGCCAATGCTTCAAGAATCGCTATCGCATAAATTTGCTTCTCTCCAGCGGAAAGTAATTTACGGTTGATAACTTTGTCGTTCTCATCCACCAGTTCAACATCAAACGTTTCTGGATTGATATGCGCATTAAGCTGCAAATCTTCTTTTCTGGCTAACTTACGGTAAGCAACTTCGAAGTTAGCAGAAAGGGTTTTTACTCGTGCCTGAGTTAACAGTTCACTGTACCGATCAAGCAAGCTGATTGTCTCTTGCGCATTGTTGAATGCACTATTAAAGCTATGCTGGTTGCGCGCTGCGTCATGAGCTTTTTGAATCTGGCGAGCGCAATCAAGTTGCTGTTGTTTGGTATTTTTTGCTTCTTCCAGCAATGAGCGATACTCCTGCCGCTTAGCTTCACGTTGGCGATCCAGCTCACGGAGTCTTTCAAAAATATCCATCAGCTGATCATCTTCCGGCGCCCGGGCGATGTTTGCTGCGGCTTGCTCTAATTGTTCTTCTACCTCTGCCAGCTGGTTACGATAAAGGTCAAAACGTTGCCAGGCTTTTTTACTATCTTGTTCGATAGACTGCTGGATCATTCCAGCTTCACGTTCAGATATGTCAAACAGCAACTCACCTTTTGGCTTATCAGCAAGATATGTTTTAAGGTTATCTTCTATAGCCTCAGCAGCAATTTTGCCTGTGCTTCCTGAACGGAAGGAAATGTCGCTTTTGAGTTGCGTAAGGAATTGATTCAATTCCTTCTCGAAGCTATTTGCCTGTTTTATTTGCGTCTCCGCACTAATCTGTTCTAGCAAACGACCCAGAGTTTTTGGAGCTAAAGCATACGGTAGTGAGCTATCACACTCATGCCGAAGCGCTTTTTCCAGACGTTCTTTTTCTTTTAAAAGCGTCTCGACCTTCTGTTTCTCCTGGGTTTTTGTTTGAGCAAAAGCACCCCCTTGTGCATTTAGTAGAGTCTCGTTCTGCACAATTTCCTTGGAGATAAGGTCAATACGTAATTTAGCGAAATCAGCCTTTTCAAGAATTTGCTCGGTCTTAAAGGCCAATTCTTTAATCTGTTTCTCAAGTTCTAGAAGTTTCTGTTGTTGAGATTCAGCCAGTTGACCTGATTGCTGGCGTTTAATGAAAATCGTTAAATCGTTCCGAAGCTTCTCGATTAGATCCAGACCCAGCAGACGACGCACGGCCGTGCGGAGAATGTTTCCCGATTCATCCTCAGCTAGCTCCGCAATTTTTTCACCATCGAAGAAAAACAGATCGGCTATGCCGTGGGGGATTAATTCATTTAAAAAGCCCTGGCACTGATCATAGCCAAGTCCTTCAATGAGTTTACCATCCTGCTGTAATGACAGTTTGTCTCGCTTACCTTTTTGCCAGGTGCGGGTAACGGTAAATTCAGCCTCCTGACCACCTTTGTTGTAGGTAAAAATAAGCTCGACAGAAGCCTCATCGGGTTGTTCACCCAAAGTTGAGCCGTTGTGCACCAGAGCACTAAGCTCTTCCACATACTCTTGCTGCTGAGTTGTTGAACCAAATGCAAGCCTACCGTAAAGGGCCAGGCGGATAGCGGATAGTATTGATGTCTTACCTGCGCCGTTTAACCCACCGAACAAAACGATAGGACGCGGGTTATCATCGTTCTGTCGTTTTTTAGGAGCCAGATCGATAACATGGGTTCCATTGAAAACCCGATAATTACGCAGTACCAGCTGTTTAATTAACACGTTCTTTTTCCTCACTGGTAAGCAGGCTTGGTTCGCTGACTTCGGCAATTCTCCGCTGCAACATCTGCAGTTCAGCTTCTATGCTTGCTACTTCTTCCTGATGAACATCACGCTCATTACGTTTCTGCAAAGCTTCCTGCTGTTGTTTTATCTCTTCAAGACTTCCCCAGTCTTGCTTGAGGATCGTCCCTAACTTGTCGAAGATCCCCTGTCGGCGGCTAAGGCCTTCCATTGAAACTTCAAGCTCGATTAATTTCATAACCATTTCAGGGACAACATCAAATCCTTGGGCAATTTGTTCGAGAAGTTCTGCATCGCTGGCGTCAAAACGTGATTGATCGTCTATAACCCAGTCCAGATCCTTGCCATAAACCTCGCGATAAATGCCTGGTAATGTGTCGTACCAATCAGGCTCGTTGGGATCCTTTAGCCATTGCTGGCGTATGGCATGAAGCTCTGGTTCAGTGATTAATGTAATTGTATGTCCCTGAGCGTTCATATCACGCTCAATCGTCAGCAATTCCTTCAACCATTCCTGGCGATACTTAAGCCAGTAAGGACCTGGCACATGTTTACGCTCAGCCGTAAGTTCCTCGCCATCCTTCGCATACTGATAACTCACTTTACCTGTGCGTCGTTTATAGTTGCGGTAGGTATCTTTGTTTACTGGATCGGTTGTGAAAGCCAGCAGGTCGCGGTATTTCAAAAGTGGTGACATCCACTCTTCACCGTTCTGGATTAAGCTTTCCATCGCTTTATCTTTTGTGACGACAGTACATGTCCAGCAACCAAAGCGGGAGTTACCACAGGAAGGCGTACTGTCATCGATGACTAGCGGGCATTCACCCTGAGCTGAGGAATCCATGTAAAGAGTCCACAGAGGGCGGTTATTACCCCCCCAAGGGCTTTCCCATTCATCAATGTCATCAGGCGCATATCTGAATGCACCACGAAGTAATTTCCATACATCTTCTACATCCCAAGTATCAATTGGGGTGTAAATAAATGCATTAGACAGGGTGGTATGGCGCGCAAGACGCGAGCCGTCAATCTTGTGTTTTGCAATGACCTGAGCGCGAGATGCACTTTCGCTGCTGCGCGATCCAAGAACGACGATAACTTCATCAAACTGGCTGACTTTATCTTTGATAAAGTCACTTACCGGGTTGATTTTCATGCGTTCTGTACACCAGCGGAAACTACGGGTAGGCGCTGGATAGCCTTTACCAAGCAGATTTACCCAGAATGTCTCGTTGGTTTTTGGGGTTACAGCATGTTGTGTGATCGGTAAGCCGTCGCGCTTAGCGCCAGCTTCAATCTGGAGCATCGTTTTTTTAATGAGGTCAACTACAACCGGCGTCTCTACGAGAGTGTCAGAGGAAACGACAAACACATCCTTCGTACGCATTTCCGGCGGAAGACCCATCAACGCCAGATAAACAAGAGTAATGACTGCTGACGAGTCTTTACCGCCACTATAGCCAATCACCCAAGGGCGTTTATCTGCGCAGTAGACACGCTGAACTTCAGAGACAAAATCAGCGAGAGTACGTCCAGCAAATTGCTCTTCGTTTATGAAATCTTCATAGTCGGCCAGATCATAGGCCTGAGTTAATGTACTCATGATACAACCATCTGAGCTTCAAGCTCTTTTTCTTCAGGAGAAAGGGGGAGAGACAGCGCAATTTTTAAAGCGTTGCAAGTTAGCTGAATGGCGGTGCCGGTTTTGCTCAATTTGCCATGCTGCATTGCGCGCTTAATCATCTCAGGATTGCTTTTACGCCAGTCAAAGGATTTTAACTTCGTAAGTTTTTCCTGCCAGTGCTCAGGTTCTTCAGCCAGTAGTGAACGGCCCAGAAGGCCCAAAGCCTGCAAACCGATACCATGAGCATGTACATAATCCTGGCGAAGCTGCGCCGGAGACACTTCTTTACGTGCAGCAAGCTGCCAATCTGGCATAACTTTGAAAATAGCCTGCCAGTATAGCGTAGCTATATGCGTATTGTCCTCAATGCTGCCTACTTTGGGGTCTTTACCAAGCAGGGCACGTGTTGCCTGTTTAATGCTGCTTAGCGTGAACAGTTTATTCGAAAGCAAACTGATACTGGATTTCTCAAGTTCAGTAAGACCAATAAAGGGCTCGATAGACATCGCAAGATAGCGAGCAAGGTTCGAGCTTACGTCGCGATGATCGTAAAGCGCGGAGAGTGATGGGCTTGGACGGATGGCGTATTTATTCAGATCAGCAAACATCTGCTGACTACGCCGTAAACCTTCATCAACAAAGAACAATACGGGGATGTTGTCCTGTCCTAATTCAGGACGCTCCGAAAGGGCATCTTCAATAGCCTTACGGCGATGTTGACCATCATTGATAAGAATTTGCGCATCCATTGGTACGCGAAGCGTTCCAAGATTGTTGGAGTTTTCGAACTCGTCAAACTGTACATCGACCGCAATGGATGCAGTTAACGCAGAGAACACGTAATCTTTAGGATTTTCAAGTAAATAACGCACCATTTCTGGGATGCGTGATTTATTTAAGATGCGCTGAGCGCGCAGCTCAGGGGGCACGTCTGTTTCATCGAAGCTGAAGATCTTCGGAATGATGCGCATGGGGCAAGTGGCGATATAGAATGGCCGTCCAGCCTGGACGCCCCTAACTGCGGGGAAAGAGTAGCAATAATCTGCATCAAAGTTAGCCATGATCTAGTCCCTGTTTGTAGACTGAATTACGTTACATTTTACGTAAAAATTTCTTAGAACGAAATTTTTATGATGATAAAACACAAAATGTTAAAGATTTACGTGTGATTTGACGTAACTGTTTGCTGTGTTTGATTCTTCTTGAATGTAAACCTCGAGCCAAAGATTTGAAGTCACAATTAGGCCTTATGAGCTCTGGATTGATATGATTGGTCTGGCATAGAAGAAGTTTACTTTATGCCACGGTCTCCCAAGAGCGTTAATCGTTGTGTAGGTGCTTACACCGAAAGTGGCGAGGAAAACCTCCTTACTTTTGATAGCCGCTAATACATATGCTTTGTACCAAACCATTTTTCATATGCCCTTGGGAAAAATTACTGAACCAGACACTACGTTATTCGTAGCTTCTTTGGAATCTATAAAGCTACGTTTTACGTAGTTTTGCGAGTGTGCTCGAGAATTTTTGAAAATCTTACGTAAAAATCACTCTAGCGGTTGCACTACGTAAAACGTAGTATCTTCTTTGGGCATTAACTACGATTATCGTAGTTATGAAAACTTCCAATTCCCACAATCAGCTCTTCAGTCGACGCCTCAAAGAGGTGCGCTTAGACATGGCGTTATCGCAAAAAAGTCTGGGTATTTTGGCTGGCATAGATGAGTTTGCAGCGAGCGCTCGTATCAATCGCTACGAGAAAGGGGTTCACCAGGCAAGCATCGAAGTCGTCCGGCATCTCGCTAAAGTTCTTGAAGTGCCTGTAGCATACTTCTACACAGAAGATGATGAACTTGCCTCTTTAGTCCGTCTTTGGCCAAAGTTGGACTCGGAGAAGAAAAAAAACATTCTTCAGCAGCTCTAAACAAAATAGAGTACTTCGATGTACTTTCTCCTCTCGAAAGGCTTTCCAGTGATTTAGAACCAAAACCCAGTATTTGTGTCTTGCTTTAATTCGTCTGATTTTATTTTCTGAATCCCCCTCGCAAATTCCAAATTTACCCCACACCAAACTGCTGTATTTATATTCAGTGTAAAGCAGATGAACGCGTTTATGGTTTTAGGTATTGCCTCGCCTGCGCAGCAGTTGAAACAACTTCTAAAACCGTAGCGCGGATAGCGCTCTACCAGCTCAATCAGTGCCTGGATCACCGCTCCATCATCTGGGCATCGAGCTGGTAAAAATAAATCTTCCTGCTCAGCGATAATGTCCTGCAGGCCTAGCGTAAACTCATGGCAAATTGCGCCGTCAGATAGCTGGCGAGTTCACGGATTATCGCTGTTTTTAAAGCTTTTATTTGGTAACGTCTTTCAGAGCCCGGCATTCAAGGCTGAAATAGGCAAACATCTGTTTGGGCGACGATTTTCATCCTCCGGATCTTTGGTTTTTTAAATATCATCTACTTCCATCCCGCCATATTTTGCTTTCCAATTTTAATAGCTGGCCTCAGAGATACAGGCTTCGCGGCAGACATCCTTAACGGCACGTCCGGCTTCGAAGGACTTCAGAACGGCAATGAACTGGTGGTCAGTGAATCGGGCTTTACGCAAGGCGAGCTCCTCAGGCGGACATAATCAGTATGCCGGAAGATCTCTAAAAGTGAATGGTTCGTTTTTGCCGGGATACTTACTCTGCCAGCGGTTCGGTCTCGCCCCTGGGGGTAAATGGTCAACTTGATAAACTTCGCTTCCTGACACACCTCTGATGTTATCGCCTAACAGCCTTACACGTTGTCTTACCACCAGCGGGCTATTGTCTGAAAATCAGAGGTCTCTCGGAAGAAAACCTTCTTATGTCCGATTGCGTAGGAGTACGATAAGCCAACAAATCATTATAGATAAAAGGGTTATCTATGGCTCTACATGGAAAGTTCGTAATTAATGATGCGTACTACTCCCCGTTATCGTTTCCTGGTATAGGCACGTTTTTAGCTTTCTCTGGTAATGGTGCTTACCGTAATCGTGGGGCATGTGGAATGATCCCCAAAGAGGGGCCAGTACCAGCGGGTAAGTACTGGATTGTTGACCGCCCTCAAGGTGGACTCAAGTCACAGCTAAACACAGTGGGAAGAGACATTTATAATCACTTCGCCAATGGCGCAACATTCAAACATTCTGAATGGTTCGCATTATGGCGTGATGATTGGGGGATCGACGATTACACATGGATTGAGAGCGTTAAGCGTGGCAATTTCCGTTTGCATCCAGGCGTACTATCAGAAGGTTGTATCACTCTCCCGCATGATTCTGACTTTGCCATGTTGCGTAATGCTCTGTTGAGAAGCCAGAGAATAGATGTTCCTTGCATGAGGAAGCTACAGGCATACGGCACGATTGAGGTGATCTCCAATGGCAAAACATGCCCTTAGTTTATTCATCAAGATAGTGCTTTTCGCTGTTGTTATGCTGATCGTTGCTGAAATGGTTCCGTATGATGGATTAGTTAATTCTATTACGGAGCTTTTCGATTTCCAAAGCGCCGACAAGTTTACCCGCTTCATTTTAGGTGAACCTGATTCAGAAGTTTGGGAATCGTTAGACGGCTACTTTAGCATCTTAATCAATACATTAATCAGCGTACCTGTCATGAGCGCTATTACCACGGCGTACCGTGGCGCGACTCACAAAGTTAGTCCAGCTGGTATCCCCAGAGAGTGGTTCAGTTCCACATTGCGACGGTTAGCTAAAATCTTCGGGTTTACCTTCCTTTTTTGGGCGTTATTTCGCTTGCTGCCTTATCAGTCTTTATTCCCGGATCAAACGTATTCAAATTTCACAATGGCGGCGATTGTGGGCTTTCAGTTGCTCTTAACGATTGTTTGCTACTGGTTCATCACGAAGAAAATCACAACTAAAAGGAGTTTGTAAAATGCCTATTCCGGCTTACATGTGGCTTAAGGACGATGGCGGCGCAGACATTAAAGGAGCTGTAGACGTTCAGGATCGTGAGGGGAGTATAGAGATTGTTGGCTTTAGTCATGGTCTGAACATTCCAGTAGACAGTGCCAACGGGAAGATTACTGGCAAGCGTTCACATTCTCCGATGATGATTGAAAAGGAGTTTGATAGCTCCAGCCCGTACCTATACAAAGCCGTTGCCACCGGTCAAACGTTGAAAAGTGCGGAGATTCGCTGGTATCGCATTAACCATGCAGGACAAGAAGAGTGCTACTTCGTCATGACCATTGAGGGTGTGAAAGTGACGGGCATTAACCCAGGGATGCCAAACGCTAAGATGGCAGGAAACTCGCAGATCAACCACATGGAATCTGTTTCCCTGATGTATGACAAAATCACCTGGCGTTATGTTGATGGTAATGTTCAGTATACGGACGATTGGAACGTAAGAGCGTAACAAATAGAAAGGAGGCATTGAGTGCCTCCTCTTTATTAACGCTTATCCTCTCAAAGGAGCCTGTCCGTAATTCTGTGTAACTGCCATCGTATTAAAGGTGATCGCTCAGTCGGTCACCGAACTTGATAATAAAACGACTCATTGCCAGCCCGCAGATCGGCGAATGGTTGCTCTGAGGTTCATGCGGCCACTCATCTTATATTCTGATAGTCCTCGCTGCGTAATTTCCCTGACCCAACCCTTTTCCTGAATCTCCCTCGCAAATTTCAAATTTACCCCACGCCAAACCGCTGTATTTATATTCAGCCCTGTATAATGAGCACCAGAAATTACGCCGAACGGCAAAGGAAGTATCAAGGAATATTTAAAGAGAGAACTCGCGATATGAAGGTGCTGCAACACCCCCATACCGCTAACCACAAACAACTGAAAAGGAGTTGAAAATGGCTGCGACGAATTTTAAGCCAGAGTTTACTGTTTGCAAAACAGAATCAGACGCTTTCACCGGCATGATTGAAAACCGCGAGCTGGTACGCAAAAACAGCACCCGCCGTCTTCACGGCAACCAACCCAACGCGGCGCCCGTCCATCCCCGCGCAGAAACGCAGCAGGACAGTGCCGCCTGCTGCGAACTCTATGCTCGCATAGACATGAAATACCTTCTGCTGGGCGGCGAGTGGTTAACCCGTGCGGGCTTTATCGACGGCATGCCCGTAAAAATCCGCGCCATGAAAGACTGTATTGTGATTACGCCACAACATACAAGAGAATTATGGGGATGCCTGGAAGGCATGAGCGTGGTGAATATAAATAAACAGAAAGTCGCGCAGTGGCTGAAGACCTTTCCGGGAGCGCTGAATGATACAGGTGATGTTCCGGTGATTAAGCGTGGGAGTGGGAAGGCCGTTTAAACTTAAGACTAACTAGTGCGGGCATATGAGCACATGCCCGCACTATGCTAAAAATAACTCAATCATGATCTACCTGTTCTTTAACTGCCTTAACCAGCACTGCATGAAGCTCGCCAACGGTTAAATCGCGTATCACAGGTTCCGGAATGCCTCGCAACCTGCGAATCAAGCGGCAGATACCAAAGTAATCTATGCCCTCTGTGCTAAAAAGAAACTCGTTTTCAGCGAGGGAAAAAGTTTTCTCATAGCCATCTTCTTCAGTGACAAGCGTAACGCCAAACGCTTCCTCGCAGTCTTCTATCAGGGCATCGCCATCCATGCCGCAGATATCAAGGTCGGCTTCGATTAGGGTGTTCTCATCAATGTGCTTGCGATTATGTCCAGAGGACTGACGCACAACCTCAATGACCTGCGAAAGAGTAGGTTGCATTATATTGAATTCCTTTGGTACAGAAATGACGTAGACATTCATCAGTAGATCGAGTTAACGCCTGGGACTTATTATTGAAGGTAAAAAGAAAATCAAAAAAATCCACGCAAACATACCAATGATTTTTAACGGCCAGGGTTTGAATACATCAAAGCACACAATTGCGCCTATAACTAATAGTGGTCCGCCCAATAATTCCAGTATTCCTTCTAAGATAGATAACTTATGAGGCAATACACGATTCAGTAAAACGGCCATGAAATGTGCGCATCCTAAAGTGATGGTTATAGCTATTGTGCATTCTTTCCAGTTATCAGTAACGCCCACGCATATGAGGCATAACACAATCACAAAAACACAAAGTAACGTATTCAGCATGGAAATAATAAACTTACTCATAGCAGTTGCCGCGACGTTTAAAATATAAAGAATCTATGAATATAGCGCTCTTAACAGAATGACAAACGAAAATGGCTAATAATGCATTTAAGAATTTTTGTGCCTCGCTTATTTACGCAATAATCAAGTTAGCAGCTTCATGCCAGTCTCACGCATTCCACCGCTAAATCGACTTTAACTAAACACCGGCACCCCCAGCCCCACCTTCACCTCCCTCAACGTCTCCTGCGTCACCCCCTGCGCCCGTTCGGTCCCGCGCTTCAGCATCGCCATCAGCTCCCCCTTATCCCGCATATACATCGCCCTGCGCTCCCGCATCGGCGCAATCAGCTCCTGCAAACACCCCTCCAGCTCGTTCTTGCACGCCCGGTCCCCAAGCCCGCCCGCCTGATAGTGCGCCTTCATTGCCGCCACTTTCTCCTTGTCCGGATGAAACGCGTCGAGGTACGTAAACACCACGTTCCCCTCAATCTGCCCCGGGTCGCTCACCTTCAGGTGGTTCGGGTCGGTGTACATGGCGCTGACCGCACGGTGAATCGTCTCTTCGCTGGCCGACAGGTGCAGCGTGTTGCCCAGCGATTTCGACATCTTGGCGCTGCCGTCGATGCCGGGCAGGCGGCTGGTGTCGCTCAGCATCGCCTTGCAGTGGCGCAGCACCGGGGCGGGCAGCAGGCTGTTCATCTTGTGAACAATCTCGTTGGTCTGCTCAATCATCGGCAGCTGATCGTCGCCGACGGGCACGCACTCGGCCTTGAACGCGGTGATGTCCGCCGCCTGGCTGATGGGGTAGGCCATAAACCCGACCGGCAGCGAGCGGGCGAACCCCTTCTGCGCAATCTCGTTTTTCACCGTCGGGTTACGCTCCACGCGGGCGACGGTGACGATGTTCATATACAGCATCGTCAGCTCGGCGAGGGCGGGCAGGGCGGACTGCAGGCAGATGGTGGTCAGGTTCGGGTCGATGCCAGCGGCGAGGTAGTCGGCCAGCACTTCGGGGATGTTGTCGCGGATCTTCTGCGGGTTGCTGCCGTTGTCGGTCAGCCCCTGCAGGTCGGCAATCAGCACAAACTGGTTGTGCGTCTGCTGGAGCGCCACGCGCTGGCGCAGCGATCCGACGAAGTGGCCGAGGTGCAGCGGGCCGGTTGGGCGGTCGCCGGTGAGGATGGTTTGCGTGTTCATAAAGACTCCTTAATGTGCAGTTGCCGAAAGGGGTCTTAGATGTGTGAAAGCCGCCTTTCGGCGGCTATCTGAAAATGGGGAAAACTACTCCGTGCCGCCTTTAAGAAGGCAGCCACCAGCGGTTTACGGTGAGCACGGCGTGGTTTATGTTCATCTCTTTACCGTATCACGTCCGGCGCGAAAAACAAAAGGGCACGTCATGCTGCAATCACTCAACCACCTGACTCTCGCGGTCAGCGACCTGCAAAAAAGCGTCACCTTCTGGCACGAGCTGCTGGGGCTGACCCTGCACGCCCGCTGGAATACCGGGGCTTATCTTACCTGCGGCGATCTGTGGGTCTGCCTGTCGTACGATGAGGCGCGCAGGAACGTGCCGCCGCAGGAGAGCGACTACACCCACTACGCGTTTACCGTCGTGGAGGCGGATTTTGAACCGTTCTCGCAAAGGCTTGAGCAGGCGGGCGTCACCGTCTGGAAGCAGAACAAAAGCGAGGGGGCGTCGTTCTATTTTCTCGACCCGGACGGGCACAAGCTGGAGCTGCACGTGGGCAGCCTCGCCGCGCGACTGGCGGCGTGTCGCGAGAAGCCCTATGCGGGGATGGTGTTTACCTCAGACGAGGCTTGAGGCGCGTACCTTCAGCCTGCCCGCCAGCGTCACGTGCGTGGCGGCATCTTCCTGATTGCACAGGTACTCCACCGCCAGCCGTCCCAGCTCGCTGTAGGGCAGCTGGATACTGGTCAGCGGCGGGGTGAGCTGCTCGGAGATCTTCTGGTCGTCGTAGCCCGCCAGCAGCATATCCTGCGGGATGCGCACGCCGTTCACCGCCAGCGCCTGATAGCAGCCAATCGCCAGCCAGTCGCTGGCGCAGAAGATGGCGTCCGGGCGCTCGGCCAGTTCCAGCAGGGAGGTGGTGGCGGTAAAGGACTCGCTGAACTGCCAGTTGGTCTGGCGCACCAGGCTGTCGTCGCACGCGAGTCCGGCCTGCTGCAATGCCGCCTGGTAGCCCGCCAGACGCTGGCGGGAGGCCTCCATCCAGCTCTCGCCGGTGATGTGGGCGATGCGTGTCGCCCCGCAGGCGATGAGGTGTTTAGTCACCTGGAAGGCGTTGGCGTAGTCGTCCGGGATAAACGACGGCAGCAGCGGCGAGCCGGGGTCGCGCTGGTTGAGCAGCACCAGCGGGATACGGGTGCAATCCTGAAACGCCGTCATGTCCACCAGCGTGGTGACCGGGGAGGCGAGGACAATCCCGATGCAGTTGCGCTTCTCCAGCTGGCGGATGATGTTCAGCGCCAGCTCGATGTCGTCGCCGTAGTCGTAGACGGTGAGCAGGGTCTCGTTGCGCCACGCCGCTTCCCGCGCCTGGCTGATGGCGTCGATAAACGGGTCGAAGCTCTGCATGGAACTGACCAGCAGGGCGATCTCTTCCTGGTTGCGCGGGGCGTGTACGGCGGGGAGGCGGTCGTAGCCGAGCTCGGTAGCGACGCCGATGACCCGCTGGCGGGTGTCGTCGCTGAGCTTGATGTTGCGGGACTGGTTAAGCACCAGCGATACCGTCGCCTGCGACACCCCTGCCGCCCGCGCAATATCGTTCATCGTCACTTTCGTTTTTCGCTTCATCCGTCCTCTCCCTTTCGCGAATTCGCATCATACCCTAACCGCACGCTTACGCGCCGTTGATCACGTTTCTCATTCATCGAAGCGTGAACTTTGTGAGGGGCATCGCTTTTCTCAACGCCGTGATTTGCGCATTTATCCTTCAGCTAATATTTATTAGCTAAATATTATCAGTAAGAGGACGCGTAATGAAAGAGCAGTGGAGCAGGGAGCAGGCACAGACGTGGTATCAGCAGAAGGGCTGGCTGTGTGGGTTTAACTATCTGCCGTCGACGGCGGTGAACTGGACCGATATCTGGCAGGAAGAGACCTTCGATGCCGCCACCATCGAGCGCGAGCTGGGCTGGGCGGCGGACGCGGGCTACAACACCCTGCGCATCAACCTGCCGTTTATCGTCTGGGAGCACGACCGCGACGGGCTGATGGCGCGCATCGACCGCTTTTTGACGATTGCCGACGATCACGGGTTCAGCACCATGCTGACCCTGATGGACGACTGCGGCTTCTCCGGCGACGAGCCGTACCTCGGCCCGCAAAAGCCGCCGGTGCCGGGCAAGCACAACAGCCAGGCGGCGGCGAGCCCGGGGCGTGACAAGGTGTGCGATCCGGACTGCTGGGCAGACATTGAGCGCTATATCCGCGACGTTGTCCGCCAGTTCCGCGACGATAAGCGCGTGCTGTTGTGGGATCTCTACAACGAGCCGGGCAACCGCGGCATTTTCGCGACCGGCACGCAGGAGGTGCAGTACGACGCGAAGCTGGAGACCTGCGCTCACGAGTTGATGAAGCTGGCGTTCCAGTGGGTGCGTGAAGAAGATCCAACCCAGCCGCTTACCGTCTGCGCGTGGCGCCTGCCACCGGAAGAGGAGGGCGAGACGTTCTTCCAGCATCCGCTTGACCAGACCGCGCTGGCGCTCTCGGACGTGGTGAGCTTCCACGCCTACACCCACACCGGGCGCATGACGGCGATTATCCAGCAGCTGCAACAGCTCGGTCGACCGCTGTTCTGTACCGAATGGCTGGCGCGCCACGTGGGCAGCACCATCGAGGAGCAGCTTCCGCTGATGTACGCGGCGAAGGTCGCACCGTATCAGTGGGGGCTGGTGCGCGGCAAAACCCAGACGTGGCTGCCGTGGCCGGTGGTGATGAAGGAGTCCACGGACTACTGCCGCCTCTGGTTCCACGACGTGTTTGAAGAGAACGGCATTCCGTTCTCGCGCCGTGAAATCGCCCTGATGCAGCAGCTGCGCAAGATCGCCCCACAGGCGCAGGACTAATAATATCGACCCGGCGGTCCACCGCCGGGCAACCAGGCAGGCATATAACAATGGCAATGACAATGAAAATACCGTCTCGCGAGCTGTGGTCTTATTTTGGTTATGGTTTAGGTCAGTGTTTTAGCTTTGGTTTAGTGGGTTCGTTTATTAACTATTTTTACACCGACGTGCTGGGGATCTCGGCGCTGGCGGCGAGCACCATCTTCCTGATTGCCCGCGCGTGGGACGCGGTTCACGATCCGCTGTTTGCCAGCATTATGGATACCATTAACAGCCGGTTCGGCAAGTTTCGCCACTTTTTGCTGATCGCCCCGCTGCTGATCACCGGCGTCACGCTGCTGTCGTTCTATAAAATCGAAGCGGACATGACCACCAAAATCCTCTACGCCGGGGTGACCTACATCCTGTGGGGGACGCTGTACGCCATCTCCGATATCCCGTTCTGGTCGATGTCGTCGGTGATGACCAACGACTCCGGGCAGCGCACCCGCGCGGTGACGGCGGCGATGCTCGGGGTGAACGCCGGGATTGCCTGCGCCAACATCTTCTTCCCGAAGCTGGCGGCCTACTTCGCCCAGTACAGCAATGACAAAGGCTACTTTATGGCGGCGCTGGTGATGATGCTGGTGGGCCTGCCGCTGATGCTTAACGGCTTCATGCAGATCAAAGAGCGCGTGCCGCCGAGCCCGGAAAAGGTGACCATCCGCGACACCTTCCACAACCTGCGCCAGAACAAGCCGCTGTTTATCGTCCTGCTGTCGTTCTTCTTCTGCGTGTTCCACAACGTGGCGGGCGGGCTCTATATCTACTTCTTTATCAACAACCTGGGCGACGGCAGCCTGCAGATGGCGATTGGCGTGATGGGGATAGTCGCGGCGGTGCTGTGCCTGGTCGCCCCGATGCTGACGCGCCGGATGCAGAAGCGGAAGCTGTTTATGATCCTCTGCGGGCTGGACGTGGCGGTGCGCGTGGTGATGTGGTTTGTCGGCTATCAGCAGGTGACGATGCTGTTTATTCTGCTCGGCCTGAGCACGCTGTTCGTGATGATGACCAACATTCTCACCTCGTCGATGATTGCCGACACCATCGAGTACGCGGAGTACCACACACACAAGCGCTGCGCGGCGATCACTTTCTCCGGGCAGACCTTCACCGGCAAGATGTCGGTAGCTGTGGGCGGCGGGCTTATCGGCGTGTTTCTGACGATGATCGGATACGTGCCGCAGGCGCAAATTCAGAGTGAGAGCGTGCTGTCGGGGCTGTTCTTCGGGATTTGCCTGCTGCCGGCAATAGGGTCGCTGATCCGAATGGGCTTTATGTCGCGCTTTACCTTTACCGAGGAGAAGCACGCGGAGATTTGTCGGCTGCTGGCGGAGCGGAACGCGTCTGCGAAAGCGCCGGGTGGCGGCTGCGCCTTACCCGGCCTACAGGACCAGCCCTTGTAGGCCTGATAAGCGAAGCGCCATCAGGCTTCGCTTTTTAAGAGTTAAAGCGACTTCACAAACGCCAGCAGATCTTCGTTAAGCTGGTCCTGGTGGGTCAGCGCGAAGCCGTGCGGCGCGTTGTCGTACACCTTCAGCGTGGCGTTTTTGATCATCTCTGCCGCCAGCTTGCCGGTGCTTTCAAACGGCACGATCTGGTCGTTGCTGCCGTGGATCACCAGCGTCGGCACGTCGATTTTCGCCATATCCGGACGGAAGTCGGTTTCGCCGAACGCGGTCACGCAGTCGATGGTGCCCTTCAGGGAGGCCAGCAGGGCGATGTTCAGCGTCTGCGTCAGGGCACCGGCAGAAACGGTCTGCCCGGCGTTGGTGCCGTAGAACGGGGTGGCGAAGTCGCTGATGAACTGGGCGCGATCTTTACGCAGTCCGTCGCGAATGCCGTCGAACACGCTCTGATCCACACCCTTCGGGAAGGAGTCGGATTTGCCGAAGATTGGCGTCACCGCGCCCAGCAGCGCCAGACCGGCGACGCGCGCGCTGCCGTAGTTGTTGATGTAGCGGGTCACATCGCCGCCGCCCATGGAGAAGCCCACCAGCGTCACGTCCTGCAGGTCAAGGGTGGTGATCAGGTCGTTGATGTCGGACGCAAAGGTGTCGTAGTCGTAACCGTTCCACGGCTGATCCGAACGGCCAAAGCCGCGGCGGTCAAAGGCAATGGCGCGGAAGCCGCGCTCGGCCAGGTAGTTCAGCTGGCTGTCCCACATGTCGCCGTCCAGCGGCCAGCCGTGGCTGAAGAGAACCGGTTTGCCCGCGCCGCCTTCTTTGTAGTAAATCTGCGTGCCGTCTTTTGCCTTAAACGTTGCCATAGTGTGTTCCTGTGCAGGTGATGGTTAGGGTTATACCGGCGCGACCAGATAACGAATTGCCGGTGATGTTGTGCCCTGATGAAAAGCCAGAACGCGGCTCTGCAGCAGGAGGTCATTCATGGTGTGGCGCTCCTGCTGGCGCAGATGCTCAATCCACGAGCCCATCAGGAAGGTCTCGATAAACAGGCCGGGGCGCTCAATATCCTCGTATACCGCCCAGCTCATCGCCCCGGCGCGGCGTCGCACCCGGCGCAGCTCGTGTACCGCCTCCAGGAAGGCTTTTGTGTTGTGCGGGTCGATGATGTACTCGTGCGAGACCAGCACCGGGCCGCGCTCGTTCGGCAGGTCGATCTCCACGCCGTCCAGCGGCTGGCCGCTCAGGTCGAGGTTTAATTCCGGGTCTTTCTCCAGCTTCCAGCGGAACACGGTGGCGCTTGCCAGCACCATCCCCAGCGTGGCGACAACCAGCGCGGTCGGGGTGCCGAAGCGGGAGGCTATCTGCCCCCAGATGGCGCTGCCTGTGGTCATCGAGCCGAAGAATACCGTCAGGTAGACCGCCAGTGCGCGGGCCTTCACCCAGCGGGCAGCGCTGCGCTGCGCGCCGAGGTTCAGCGTCGAGAGCACCGCAATCCACGCGAAGCCGGTGAAGAACTCAAACAGGTTGAGCAGCCAGACGTGGCGCACAAACGCCAGCGCCAGCATGGTGAGGGCAAAGACCAGGCTCGCGGCCACCATCAGGCGGTCAGCGTTCAGCCGCTGGCGCAGGCGCGGCAGCAGGATCGCCCCGGCAATCGCCCCCAGTCCAATGCACGCCAGCATCACGCCGTAGCCCGCCGGGCCCAGGCCCAGCTCGCGGCGCGCCACCAGCGGCAGCAGCGCCCAGCCTGCGCTGCCGAAAACGAAGAAGGCCACCGTACGCACCAGCACGTTGCGCAGCACCGGGGCGGCGTGCACGTAGCGGATGCCTGTGCGCACCGCAGAGAAGAAGTGCTCCGGCGGCAGACGCTGAATGGACGGGGCCGGACGCCAGCGCCACAGTACCCACGCCACGCCCACCACGGACAGCGCGTTCAGGGCAAACACCATCCACGGCCCGGCGAGCGACAGCAGGAAACCGCCCAGCGCGGGGCCAATCGCCCGGCTGATGTTCACCCCGAGCGAGTTCAGCGCCACGGCGGCGCCCAGCTCCGGCTTGCTCACCAGATCGGGCACCACGGCCTGGAACGGCGGCGAGCTCATCGCCGCCCCCACGCTCAGCAGAAACGTCGCCACCAGCAGCACGGTGGGGGTGACGTGTCCGGTGAAGGAGAGCACCGTCAGCCCGGTGGCGGCGATGAACACCCACAGCTGGGAGAAAAGCAGGTATTTACGCCGGTCAACGATGTCCGCCATCACCCCGGACGGCAGGGCGAAGAGGAACATCGGCAGGCTGCTGGCCGCCTGCACCAGCGCGATATCCAGCGGGTCGGCGCTCAGGGTCAGCATGCTCCAGTTGATGCCGACGTCGCTCATCCATGAGCCGACGTTAGAGACCACCGTGGCGATCCACAGCATGCGGAACACCGGCTGGCTCAGCGGCTGCCAGGGTGAAACCGTCGGTGCGGGCGTCGTCTCGACGTGTGCGTCGCGAACGTCGTTAACCTGAGTCATGCGAACCTCTCCGTTGCCTTACGCTGCAGCCGCCACTGGCCCGGCCCGGTGAGGGCGAGAGTGGTGAAGATAATCAGCAGCAGCCAGCCAAACTGCCCTTCGGCAATCGACCAGGTCGGGTGGACCGCCAGCATCGCCACCAGCAGCACGGCGATAATCGGCAGGCACGCCAGGCGGGTGTAAACGCCCGCAATGATCAACAGCGGGCAAACCACCTCGGCGACAATCGCCGGGATCAGGCTGGCGTAAGGCCCGAAGCCGAACGGATCTTCAATGCGCGTCAGCTCTTCGCTGAAGTGCAGCACCTTCGGCAGGCCGTGCACGTAGAGCAGCAGCAGGCTGCCGGTCAGGCGCAGGAAGAACAGCCCCAGGTCGATCCGGGGCGGCATAGTGGTGTTTTTCATCAGAATGCAAAGCAGCTGCAGCCCAGCGCCCCCCAGAAAGCGTTATCGTCGGACACCGGCATCGCTGACGTGCGGGCGAAGTCATGTTGGTGGCTGTGAACCCCGCACGGGCCGCTGCAGTGGTGGACGGCGCTCATACCCACGCGTGCGGCCTGCGGCGGCGCGCTGCGGTAGTGGCCCGGCACCTTGACCACCGGGGACCACTCGGGCAGAACCGGGATGGCCGGCGGCGCGAGCGGGCCAAAGCTGCCCGCGGCGTAGACGATGTCGCCGTTGACCACCGTGAGAACGGACTCGATGCCCTTGATCTCCTCTTCCGGCACGCGGAAGTAGTCTTTGCTCAGCACCGCCAGGTCGGCGAGCTGGCCGACTTTAATCTGCCCCTTCTGGTTCTGCTCGCTGGAGAACCACGCGCTGCCCTGGGTCCAGAGCATCAGGGCGGTATCGCGATCCAGACGGGCACTGTGGTCGTACATCTGCATTCCGCCGACGGTACGGCCGGAGACCAGCCAGTAGAGCGCGGTCCACGGGTTGTAGCTCGCCACGCGGGTGGCGTCCGTCCCTAAGCCCACCGGCACGCCGGTCTCGAGCATTTTCGCCACCGGCGGCGTGTGGCGGGTGGCTTCGATGCCGTAACGCTCGGCAAAGTACTCGCCCTGGAAGGCCATGCGGTGCTGGACGGCAATGCCGCCGCCGAGCGCTTTGATGCGGTCGATGTTGGCCTGTGACACGGTTTCCGCATGGTCGAAGAACCAGTGCAGGCCGTTGAACGGAATGTCGCGGTTCACCTTCTCGAAGACGTCCAGCATGCGGCTGATGGATTCGTTATAGGTGGCGTGCAGGCGGAACGGCCAGCGGTGCTCCACCAGATGGCGTACCACGCGCTCCAGCTCGTCCTCCATGCCCGGCGCGAGATCCGGGCGCGGTTCGAGGAAATCTTCAAAATCGGCGGCAGAGAAGACCAGCATCTCGCCCGCGCCGTTGTGGCGGAAGAAGTCGCTGCCCTGGCCCGGCGTGAGCATGTCGGTCCATTTTTCAAAGTCTTCCAGCTCGTGGCCCGGACGCTGGGTAAAGAGGTTGTAGGCGATGCGGATGGTCATCTGCTTTTTCGCGTGCAGCTCGGCGATCACCTCGTAATCTTCCGGGTAGTTCTGGAAGCCGCCGCCCGCGTCGATGGCGCTGGTCAGCCCCAGACGGTTCAGCTCGCGCATAAACTGACGGGTGGAGTTGACCTGCTGCTCCAGCGGCAGCTTCGGCCCTTTGGCCAGCGTGGCGTAGAGGATCATGGCGTTCGGACGGGCGATCAGCATCCCGGTCGGGTTGCCGTTGGCGTCGCGCTGGATCTCCCCGCCCGGCGGGTTTGGCGTGTCTTTGGTGTAGCCGACCACCTTCAGCGCGGCGCGGTTGAGCAGGGCGCGGTCGTACAGGTGCAGGATGAAGACCGGGGTATCCGGCGCGGCGTCGTTAATTTCGTCGAGGGTCGGCATGCGGCGCTCGGCAAACTGGAACTCGGTCCAGCCGCCGACTACGCGCACCCACTGCGGCGACGGCGTGCGCAGCGCCTGCTCTTTCAGCATCCGCAGGGCGTCGGCCAGGGAGGGCACGCCTTCCCAGCGCAGCTCGAGGTTGTAGTTCAGCCCGCCGCGGATCAGGTGCAGGTGCGAGTCGTTCAGGCCGGGGATGGCGGTGTGGCCTTTTAAGTCGACCACTTTGGTGCCGTCGCCGTGGTGCTGCATCACCTCGGCGACGGTACCCACTTCCAGAAATTTTCCATCGCGTACGGCAACGGCTTCCGCGACAGGATTCTCGCGATCGACGGTGTGAAACTGGCCGTTAACCAGAATGAGATCGGCTTTACCGAGGGTATCCATAACTGCTCCTGACTGAGAGGGGAATGGTCAGGATTATGGGAACCGGTTTCGGCAAAGATCCAGTTATACAATAGGATAGGTATACCAAAGTATAACTATACCTAAGGTTAACTATACGAAGAGATAATTACGCGCGGAGAAGGAAAACCGCAGGATGAGGGTGACTTTATCGTCGCGGCGCTCGCGGCGATTTCTACCCTTAACCACTGGAAAATGCTATGACCTCTTCAAAGCTCGAAGTGTTAACCCCTGCGAACTGTCAGATCATCTTTATCGATCACCAGCCTCAGATGGCGTTTGGCGTGCAGTCGATTGACCGCCAGGTGCTGAAAAACAACACCGTGGCGCTGGCGAAAGCGGCTAAGGTGTTCAACATCCCGACCATCATCACCACCGTAGAGACCGAAAGCTTCTCCGGTAACACCTATCCTGAGCTGCTGGACGTGTTCCCGGGTCAGGACATTCTGGAGCGTACCTCCATGAACTCCTGGGACGACCAGAAGGTGCGCGACGCGCTGAAGGCCAACGGCAAGAAGAAGGTCGTGGTTGCCGGTCTGTGGACCGAAGTGTGCAACAACAGCTTTGCCCTTTGCGCGATGCTGGAAGGCGACTACGAAATTTATATGGTGGCGGACGCGTCCGGCGGCACCTCCAAAGAAGCCCACGACTACGCGATGCAGCGCATGATCCAGGCGGGCGTGATCCCGGTGACCTGGCAGCAGGTAATGCTGGAGTGGCAGCGCGACTGGGCGCGTAAAGAGACCTACACCGCGGTGATGGACATCGTGCGCGAGCATTCCGGCGCGTACGGCATGGGCGTGGATTACGCCTACACCATGGTGCACAAAGCGCCGTCTCGCCAGAAGAGCGAGCACCGCACCTTAGCGCCGGTCCCGGCTCGCTAAGTCCCGTCGGCGGGCTGGTCCCTCATCCGGCTCGCCGCTGCCTCTTTCTCTGGAGTTCACGATGAGTACTGGGCTGATATCCCTTGCGGCAGGCGTGTTGATTGGCCTGATGTATGCCGTGCTGAAGGTGCGCTCCCCCGCGCCGCCCGCGCTGGCGCTGATTGGTCTGCTGGGGATGCTGGCGGGTGAACAGGCGACGCGCCATCTCTTATCCCGCGACGGCGCCCCACCTCCTCAGGTGACCGTTCCGCAGGCGGCATCGCAGACGGGAGCGTCATCATGAAAGCATGGATAATTTCGCTGGTGTGCGGCGTGGTTGCTGGGGTAATTTACGCTCTGCTCGACGTCCATTCCCCGGCACCGCCGGTTGTCGCCCTGCTTGGCCTGTTTGGCATGCTGGTGGGTGAACAGCTCATCCCGGTGGGACGACGTTTACTGAGTCGCGAACCGCTCACCCTCGCCTGGTTTCGTCACGAATGCGTACCGAAAATCAGCGGCACGGCGCCCCCTGCGCCCGCGAAGGACCCTCGCGACGTTAAATGACTGGTTAGAGGAATAACAGCATGACGCTGCCGTGGCGCATTGCCATCATTGATGACGAACGTTCCGTCCGCAGCGGGTTGAGTAATCTCCTGGAGTCGGAAGGCTATTCAACCGACACGTTTGATTCGGCAGAGGTATTTCTGAGCCATCCGCTTGCCCTGTCCGGCGCGGCGCTGGTGATCACCGATATCAAGCTCCGGGGCATGAGCGGCCTTGAGCTGTTTGACAAGCTGCGGCTGCTGGCCGTACCGCCTCCGCCCGTGCTCTTTATCTCCGGTCATGCTGATGAAAATATGCAGCGGTACGCTCTCGGTCTGGGCGCCGCTGCTTTTTTGCGTAAGCCGATTAACATCGATATTCTGCTGGATCATATTCAGCGGGAGCTGACCCGCCGACAATAAGGATCGCGGATGAACGAACACGAGCAGCCTGCATTCTGGCCCGCCCAGGGAAATCTTCACCAGGGGCGGGTTTTTGTCCTTAAAGAGGATGTGATTTTTACCGTGCTGGCGCAGGAGGGCGGAATCGCCTGGATGCATGCGCGACATCCTCATTCCGGCGGCTCGTTCATTATCGCCACCGCGGTCAGCGACGAAGAGGAAGAGCGGGCCACCCGGCTGCTGAAAAACGAGTTTGCGCTGCGTGACGCGCTGCAGGACAGCTGGGCCATTCGCGCCGTCGCGTCCACCCAGTACCGGGGACGCTTCGCGCTGGTGTACGCTCCGTTTTCGTTTGAGCTGCTGGCGCGGCGCGCGGGCAGGGCGATCTCGGGGATCGCGCGCTTTATCGAGCTGGCGATCCAGATCTGCGTTCCTCTGCGCCAGATGCATCTGCAAAACCTGATCCACGGCGATATCAAGCCCGGCAATATTTTTGTTCATCACGATGCCACCTGCCGTCTGGGCAGCTTTGGCCTTTCATGCAGCCTCTCCGGCGCCTTCGCGCAGACCCGGCTTGCCATTTCAGGCGGCACACCAGCGTATATGTCCCCGGAGCACACCTCCCGCACCCAGCGCCCCGTCGATGGCCGCAGCGATCTCTACAGCCTCGGCGTGGTGCTGTATGAACTCCTGACCGGACGCCTGCCGTTTGAACGGGGGGAGGACGATCGGACCAACTGGGCGCACTACCATATTGCCTCGGCGCCGCTGGCCCCGGATGCGATACGCCCGGACGTGCCGGGAATGCTGTCGACCATCATCCTGAAGCTGCTGGAGAAGCACCCGGATAACCGCTACCAGACGGTTGACGGGCTGATTGCCGACCTCCGCCGCTGCCAGGCGACGTTGACCGGTGAGGGCGAGATCGTTGCCTTTACCCCCGGCCAGCAGGACCGCACCCCGGCGATTCTTCTGGCAGACTCGCTGTTCGCGACGCATCCGCAGGCGAATGACGTCATTGCCGCGTTTGAGCGGGTGGGGCAGAACCGCGTGCCGGAGCTGGTGACCATCGGCGGGCCGTCGGGGATCGGCAAATCCTCCATCATTGCGACGGCGTTAAAAACGCTCCAGCAGCGTACGGTGCTGCTGGCGGTGGGCAAAGTGGATCAGTTTTCACCGTCATTGCCCTACGGCGTATTAAGCTCCGCATTCCGCCCCCTGACCCTGCACCTGCTGGGCCTGCCAGCAGACGAGGTGGCGAAGTGGAAAATCCGTCTTTCTCGCGCCCTGGAAGGACACGAGGCGCTGGCCGTCAGCCTCGTGCCCGAGCTGGGCCTGCTGCTTGAGCGCAAGCCGCGCTTCCCGGCGGATACGTTTTCCATTGATGCCCGGGCGCGCTTCAGCCATATGGTGCTGGCGCTGGTGAAAACCTTTGCCTCGCAGGGCTGCCCGCTGGTGCTGGTGCTCGACGATCTCCAGTGGAGCGACGCCGCCAGCCTGCATACGCTCAACTACCTGCTGGTGAACTGCGGCGCGATCCCGCTGCTGGTGGTTGTGGCTCACCGCGACATCGATTCGTTGTCCGACCCCACGCTGCAACAGCAGCTGGCGAGCCTGCCGCAGGCGGCGCAGCGCGCGAGCGAAATTGTCCCGCAGGCGCTGTCGGTCAAAGCCGTGTCCCGCTGGCTGGGGACGGTATTTCGCACCCGCAGCACGGCGACGACCGACCTCGCCACGCTGATCCATGAAAAGACCGGGGGCAACCCGCTCTTTGTACACGAATTTTTCCGCCGCATCGTCGATGACGGGCTGGTGGTGCACAACAAATATCAGGACAAGTGGCACTACGATCTGCAGGCGATCCGCGCCCGGCATTACACCGAAAACGTCGTCACCCTGGTGCTGGAGAAGCTGGAAGAGTTGCCCGACGAGACGCGTCGCCTGCTGGGCAGCCTTGCCTGCCTCGGCGGCACGGGCGAAATGGAGATGATCTGCCGCGTGGTTGGTATATCGATGGCGGAAATGCGCTACGCGCTGCATCCGGCGGTCATGGCGCAGCTGATCGTGCTGACGGAGAAAGCGTACTCCTTCACCCACGACCGGGTGCAGGAGGCCGCCTTTGCGCTGCTGGATCGGCATGAGAAAAGCCATCTTCATCTGACCACCGCCAGCCTGCTGGCCGACGCCGCACGGCAGGCGGCGGGGAACGAGCTGCTGTTCCGCGCCGTACATCACGTCACGGCCGCGCTGGACAGCATCCAGCCTGCCCCGCAGCGCCAGATGTTCCGCGAGCTGAGCCTGCTGGCCGCGCGACGCGCGAAACGCTCGGGGGATTACCTTTCGGCGCTGAGCTATATCCAGACTGCCCGAGCGCTGGGCAACGCCGGGACGGTGTCAGACTTTATGCTCGATATCGAAGAGGCGGGCTGCGAGTTTGCGCTGGGGCACCTGGCGCGCACCCGCGAGCTGTGTGACGCCATCCTCGGGTGCCCCGGCGGGCTGACCGAAAAGGCGCTGGCGGCCAATCTGCTGGTGGAAGTGTACATTCGCCAGTCGGACAGCCGTCTGGCGCTGGAGGCGGCGCTCTGCTGGCTGGGGGTCTTTGGTATTCAGATCGGCCGCTATCCGGAAGATGCCGACTGCGACAAGGCCTGGGAACACTTCTGTAACCGCGCGGGCGACGCGCCGCAAAGCCTGTTTGCCCCGCTCTCGCGGATGGATAACCCGGAAACCGAAGCGGTGATGAACCTGCTTTACAGCGCCAGCATTTGCGCCAGCTTCATCTGTCCGCGCCTGCACTTTTTACTGCTTTGCCGCATGATGCACCTGACGCTCGACCACGGTATTACCGGCGCCTCCACCACGGCGATGGCCTGGTTTGGCGTGCTGATGGGCCACCGCTACGCCGAGTATCGCCTCGGCTTTCAGTACGGCACGCTGGCCCGCGAACTGGTCAATCGCCACGGCTACGACGCGTTTGAAGCCAAAACCCTGCTGCCGCTCGACCAGCTCAGCGTCTGGACCCAGCCCTTATCGTTTACCATCGAGTGCGCGAAAGCCTGCTTTACCTCGGCGGTGACCCACGGGGATATGACGATGGCCTGCTTTGCGGCCTGCCACCAGGTCATTAATTTCCTCTCCCGGGGCGATCACCTTGACGGGGTGCTGACCAGCATCGATCGCGGCCTGGCGTTCGTGCGTAAAACCCACTTCCAGGACGTGGAGACCATTTTGATGGTCCAGCGCGGCTACGTTGAGTTCCTGCGCACGCCGGTTATCGGCACCTGGACCGCATCGCAGGTGCTGCCGGAGGCGCTGCTGCCCGCGTCGCCGGAGCAGGCACCGGAGCAGACCTCCACCATGCTGTTCTGGTACTGGCTCTACCGCGGCATGGCGCACTTTACCTGCGGCGAGTATGCCGACGCGCAGGCGGATCTGGAGATGGCGGGGTGGTACGCGTGGTCTGCGCCGGGGCACATCCATCTGCTGGATTACCATCTTTACAGCGCGCTGGCGCTCTCCCGTCAGTTAACGCCGGAGACCTTCTCAGCGAACCACCGCCGCAGCATTCACGCCCACTATGACAAAATCGCCCTCTGGGCGCGCATTAATCCCGGCACGTTCGCGGATAAAGAGGCGCTGATCTACGCCGAAATCGTGCGTCTGGACGGGATGAACAGCATCGCGCTTGAGCAGTATGAGAAGGCGGTCCGGCTCTCCCGCGAGGGCGGGTTTAATCCGATTAATGCCCTGGCTCACGAGCTGGCGGGCCGCTTTGCGCTGGCCTGCGGCTATCCAACCGCCTCTGACGCACACTTCCGTGGCGCAATTGCCGCCTGGGGCCGGGCGGGCGCGCAGGCCAAGGTGCGCCAGCTGGAGCAGGATTTCCCGCATCTGCTGGCCTCAGGGCAGGCGAGCGCCTATGACACGGTGGCGTTCGCCCAGAACGAGACGATCCGCGATCTGCAGAGCGTCATCAAAGCCTCCCGCGCGCTGTCGGAAGAGATCAATCTTGAGCGCTTAATCGAAAACCTGATGACGATCCTCCTCGAACGCGCCGGGGCGCAGCGCGGCCTGCTGCTTCGCGTGAGCGATAACCTGATCCCGGAGATCGAGGCCAGCGCCTGGACCAGCACTGAAGGCGTGCGGGTGCGGATCTTGAAAGACGTGCCGACGGCGACCGACATGCCCCTGTCGGTGCTGGCGGCGGTGATCCGCACCGGGCAGGAGATCCGCACCGGTAAGCCGGAGGAGTTTCACCCCTTCAGTCAGGATCCCTATCTGGTGACCTCGGGGGCGGCCGTCATGTGCGTCCCGATGTTCAAACAGGCGCGGCTGGTGGGCGTGCTCTACCTGGAAAACCGTCTGATGCCGGAGGTTTTCACCGCCGAGCATTCTCGCGTGGTGAGCCTGCTGGGGGCGCAGGCTGCGGTCTCCCTGGAAACGGCGCGGCTGTACGCCGAGCTGCTGGGGGAGAACATCCAGCGCCGTCGGGTGGAAAAAGAGCTACGCGCCAGCCAGACCTCGCTGATGCTGGGCGAGCAGATCAGCCACACCGGCAGCTGGCGCTGGGAGCTGGAGCAGGATCTGATGTTTGTCTCGGAGGAGTACGCCCGCATCCTCGGCCTGCCCGAGCAGCAAAAGATGATCTCCATGGCGGAATTTTTGACCTTCGTTCATGAAGACGATTACGCCCGCATCAGCACCATCGTCACGCAGAGCGTGCGCGAAGGGCTCTCCATGCGCGCGGAGTTTCGGGTGAAGCGTACCGACGGTTCAACGCGCTATATCCTCGGCATTGGCGATCCGGTGGGCGTGGGCAGCGAGGTGAACGAGTATTACGGTATCATCACCGATATCACCAGCCAGCGCGCCGCAGAGGATGCCATGCGGGTGGCGCAGGCGGATCTGGCGAGGGTGTCCCGCGCCACCACCGTCGGGCAACTGACCTCCTCTATCGCCCATGAGATCAACCAGCCGCTGATGTCGATCGTCTCTAACGCCGGAGCGAGCCTGCGCTGGCTCAGCCGGGAGCCGGCCCGGCTGGATAAAGTGCGGGAAGGGCTGGAAGAGATCGCCGCGGAAGGCGCGCGGGCGGGGGAGATCATTCGCAGCATCCAGTCCCTGACGCGCAAGCAGGATCCCACCTTCTCGCGCATCGATCTGCACTATCTGATCCACCATATCATCGCGCTCTCCCGCAGCGAGCTGGAGCAGCGACACATTAGCGTTGATTACCTGTTGAAGGCGCAGGACAGCTTTATCACCGGCGATAGCGTGCAGATCCAGCAGGTGCTGCTTAACCTGGTGATGAACGCCGTTGAGGCGATGGCCGAGGTGAAGGATCGCGCCTGCACCATCACCCTCAGCACCAGCAACGCGGACGGGAAAGCGATCGTTGAGATCGCCGATACCGGGAGCGGCATTGAGCCCGAGCGGCTGGAGCAGATTTTTGACTCGTTCTACTCCACCAAGCCACAGGGGATGGGGATGGGGCTGACCATCAGCGCCAGCATCATTGAGCGCCACTGCGGGAAGCTGAGCGCGCGCCGCCGGGAGCCTTACGGCACGGTGTTTGCCTTTGCGCTGCCGCTGGCGGTACAGGAAGGGTAAACGTTACTCCGCAGGCTGGCTTTTGGTCAGGCGCTCAACGGCCCTGACCAGCTCTGCCACGGAGCGCACCTGCATTTTCTCCATTACGCGGCGGCGATGCACTTTCACCGTGATCTCACTGACGCCCAGCTCGGCGGCAATTTGCTTATTCAGCATGCCGCTTATCGCCAGCGTGAGCACCTCGTGTTCGCGCGGCGTGAGGGAGAGATGGCGCTGCTTCAGGGCGTAGTGCTCTTTATTGCGCTCGGCGTTGTTTTCCGCCAGCTGCAGCGCGGACTCAATGGCGTCGATAAGCGCGTTAGATTCGACGGGCTTGGTGAGGAATTCGTACGCGCCGCCTTTAATGGCGCGCACCGACATCGGAATAGTGCCGTGGCCGGTGAGAAAGATAATCGGGATTTCACGCCCGCTGTCCTTGAGGGCATCTGCCACCTCAAAACCCGAGATGGTGGGCATCTGCATATCCAGAACCACGCACGAGGGGAGCTCTTCAAAGCGGTGCTGAAGAAACGCTTCTGCCGATGCAAAGCCGATGGCGTTTAAGTCTGCGGATTCCAGCAGCCCGATTACGGACTGTCGGACTGCGTCATCGTCATCAACCACATACACAATGTGTTCCATTCACCGCCCCGGTGCTGTTTTACATGTCGAGGATGCAAACAGCCCCCCAGGAGTGACGTAAGGGACTGTTTATGCTGACTTTCATCTTAACACATTAAATATAATTATCATTTAACAATATGATAATCATATGAAGTATAGCGATCCGTGACCGGGCGAGTTCAGGAACGAAACGCTGATGTTATGCACCGACAAGCTCAATCCGGTTGCCGTCCGGGTCCGCGATCACCGCTTCATAGAAGCCGTCTCCGGTCATGCGCGGGGCGCTGAGCAACGTGCCGCTGGCCTGCGCCCGTTCGGCCATGTCGTCCACCTGCGCCTTGCTGCCGACGTTGATGGCAATATGCGCCCAGCCGATAAACTCCGGATGTGACGGGGCTGCGGGCAGGTCCGGCAGCTTCATCAGCTCGATGGTCGGTCCGTCATTCAGCGTAATAAAGTGTGATTCAAACCCGGGACGATTTTTACTGACGTAGCGTTCGTTGCTGCGGCCATTAAAAACCGTTTCCCAGAACTGAACCTGGGCGTTCAGGTTTCGGGTCCACAGTGCAACATGGGCAATATGCATAAGCTCCCTCGTGATTTGTCGGTGAGGACTTTGATCGGTAAAACAGGCTACACTCTGGTTTTGAGCGCGACAAGCTGAGGAAATAACAATGCATTACACACTGAAAGAAAGCGACAAGGAAAAAGCGGAAGGGTCAAACGGCGCGGGCGCTCTGCAGCAAAAACTGCTGGAGTCTCGTTCGATTGTGATCTCCGGTGAGATCAACCAGGAGCTGGCGCAGAAAGTGATCACCCAGATGATCCTGCTGCAAAGCGTCAGCAACGATCCGATCAAGCTGTACATCAACAGCCAGGGCGGCCACGTGGAAGCGGGCGACACCATCCACGACTTCATCAAATTCATTCGCCCGGAAGTGCACGTGATCGGCACCGGCTGGGTCGCTAGCGCCGGGATCACCATCTTCCTGGCTGCGAAAAAAGAGCACCGCTACTCGCTGCCAAATACCCGCTTTATGATCCACCAGCCGCTGGGCGGCGTGCGCGGTCAGGCGACGGATATTGAGATCGAAGCGCGCGAGATCATCCGCATGCTGGAGCGCGTGAACAAGCTGATCGCCGACGCTACCGGCCAGCCGCTGGAAAAAGTGAAAAAAGACACCGACCGCAACTTCTGGATGTCCCCGGCGGAAGCGCTGGACTACGGTATCGTGGGTAAACTGATTACCCATTATGACGAGCTGAAGCTGGATTAATGTGTTATTGCGCCCGGAAACGGGCGCTAACCCAGACCTCATCGGTCCGTTTATCGGCAGGATTTCAGCTCCAGCTGCGTTTGCGAGTCAATAGTCATCACCACTTTCCCCGCTTCTGTCGCTGCAATAGCAACCCCGGTAAAGTCCTGAAGTGTCAGTCTGGCGCCGTGCTTAAGCAGTTCTGCTGCACCGAGACCGACACAATACGCCCCGGCGGCGACGGCTGATGTCACTCCGCTAACGGAGTCTTCGAATACCAGGGCATTCCTGGCGGGTATATTCAGACGCCGGGCTGCGACTAAGTAGGGATCCGGGAAGGGTTTACCTCGTTCAACATCATCTCGTTCAACAATAACCGACACAGACTGTGAAATATCAAGCATGGCCGCGACACGCTCTATTTTCTCCTTCCACCCACTCGTCACAATCCCCACCGTCACTCCTGCGCTATGCAGGGAAGCAATCAGTTTCGCCACGCCAGGAATGGGCGCATACTCAGCCGTATTTTCAACGTAGATAACATGGTTCTGAACGTTATTTTGTTCATGGAGGGGAAGATGACCAAATAGCGCGCGGATAGTATAATGACCTGGCTGGCCATGAATATGCTGCACAATATCTTCATTGGAAATATCTATTCCATACATGGCTGCAGCTTCTGTCCATGCTCGTTCTATGACGGGGTTTGAATCAATTAACACGCCGTCCATATCAAAAAGAACGGCTGAAAGAGGGATATGTTCGTTACACATTCGTGACTCCCTGGTTGTAATTATTCATATTGAAAATGAATTCGTAATATATGTTTCTGTTGTGAATGACTGTCAGGTCCGACTTTATGGGGCAATATCATGGACTAATGCCTGGTGTTTTTATAATTCCATTTTTCCTGGGTTCTATAAATGAAAGGAATTGATATTAAATTAATACGGGCGTTTATTACTCTGGCGGACAAGGGCAATTACCAGCACGCTGCTCAGGCACTGTTTATCACTCAGCCTGCGTTATCGAAGCAGATAAAAATGCTGGAAGAGGTGATGAAGGGGACCCTCTTTATCCGCGGCAGAAAGGGCGCGACGCTCACAGCGTTTGGTCATCATCTGTTGTCGAATGCAAACGCCATTTTGTCTGCCCATGACGAACTGTTGAAGCAGGCTAAAATATTTCAAAAAACATGTTACAAAACGCTCAGGGTGGGATTGGGTATTTCTTCTTTTCATCATGTACCGATATGGATAAACCATTTTCGACGAACAGTTACCGATTGTGAGGTGGTAATAAAAGAAATGGCCTCGAGTCTTCAGTGCCACATGCTGACGGAGGGAGAGCTGGATATAGGCTTCATCAGGATGCCGGTGGCAGGGGCGCTGACGGGAAGAGCGTTGTTTGAGGAGAAACTTGTTCTGGCTGTTCCGGGGGATAAAAGAATAGACACCATGAATATGACTGACGTCTTATCGTCCTTGCCATTATTACAATTATCCCCGGATGTTATGCCCTGTCTGGCTGAACAAACTGCACTCTGGCAAAAAAATACGAAAACAACCGCGCTTCCTGGACCCATGGCTGACGATATTCCTACCTTGCTGGCATTAGTGGCGGGCGGCAATGGGACTGCCTTAGTGCCCGGGAGTGTCAGACATTTTTTACCGCCAGGCGTGAGGCTTATCACGCTGGAGACAGATCCTGTCGGCTGGGATATTGGTATCGCCTGGAATCCAAAAATAGCCCATCCGCAGCGGGATGAATTTTTACGTCTGGTTGAAGAAACTTCGACATTTGACCCACGACAAGGCGGTTTGATGCACAGTCTTCCATAATCGCGCCTGTTTCCCTTCTCACTGGTGCTACCCATGGCGTATCAACTGAACCTGAACTGGCCGGAATTTCTTGAGAAATACTGGCAAAAGCAACCCGTTGTGCTGAAAAATGCCTTCCCGAATTTTGTCGACCCGATTACCCCGGACGAGCTGGCGGGTCTGGCGATGGAGCCGGAGGTCGATAGCCGTCTGGTGAGCCATTTCAACGGTAAATGGCAGGCCAGCAATGGGCCGTTCGAGCACTTTGACGATCTGGGCGAAACCGACTGGTCGCTGCTGGCGCAGGCGGTGAACCACTGGCATATGCCCGCGGCGGAGTTGGTGCGTCCGTTCCGCGTTCTGCCGGACTGGCGTCTGGACGATCTGATGATCTCCTTCTCCGTGCCGGGCGGCGGCGTGGGTCCGCATATCGATCAGTACGACGTGTTTATCATTCAGGGGATGGGCAGCCGCCGCTGGCGTGTGGGTGACAAGCTGCCGATGCGTCAGTTCTGCCCGCATCCGGCGCTGCTGCATGTGGATCCGTTCGAGCCGATCATCGACGAAGATCTGGCCCCGGGCGATATTCTCTACATTCCGCCTGGATTCCCTCACGACGGTTTTACCCATGAAACGGCGCTTAACTACTCCGTCGGCTTCCGTGGGCCAAACGGCCGCGATCTGATCAGCAGCTTCGCCGATTATGCGCTGGAAAACGATCTGGGCGGCGAGCACTACAGCGATCCGGATCTGACCTGCCGCGAACACCCGGGCCGCGTGGAGCAGTACGAGCTCGATCGCATTCGTCAGATGATGATCGACATGATCGGCAAGCCCGATGATTTCACAAAATGGTTCGGCAGCTTTGTCTCCACGCCGCGCCACGAGCTGGATATTGCCGCCGCCGAGCCGCCGTACGCGCCGGAAGAGGTGCTGGACGCGCTGCAGGGCGGCGAAACGCTGTCTCGCCTGAGCGGCCTGCGCGTGCTGAACATCAACGGCAGCTTCTTCATCAACAGCGAACAGCTGGAGACGGTAGACGCGAAGGCGGCGGATGCGCTGTGCCGCTACACCGAACTCGGTCAGGCCGAGCTGGGCGATGCGCTGAAAAACCCGGCGTTTGTCGAGGAACTCACCGGGCTGATTAACCAGGGATACTGGTACTTCGACGAGTAGTGACGTTTACCGTCAATACGGCCTTAGCTTTCGGGTTAAGGCCGTTTTTTTCTGCTTTCCGCTGACATGTTCTGTCATTACCTGCGGTTATTCTTGTACTACCTAAAAAGAGAAGGGTTTTCATTGCAGTTTTTTCTGCAAATGCCGTTAACACCTATCAGGCACCCTTAAAAATTACGTAATTTAAACTGAAAATAGCCTTCGGCTGGTAAGAGATAATGGGAAAATACAGAACAGATCAAGACCTGGAGCTACTTCGCTACTCAGACAACGAGATGCTGGAAGTATTGGTTAACTATCTCACCACGGATAAAGACGGGTCGACGCGTTACACTGAGTCCTTAACGGGTGAGAAAGCATTTCAGGATGCAGGTAAAAACTATAAGCAGGTCTGGCAACTCATCGGGGCGGAGCTACAACATTTCGGTGGCGATACCTTTGTTAACCTCTTCCGTGGTAACGGCGTGCTTTATAAAGAAATCCTGACGGACGTATGCAAGAAACTCTCCGTTAAAGCCGATTTCTCTGCGGATACTGTCGATATTGAGCAGGCCCTTCTCGCAAAATTATTCACTGACTCCTGGGATAAAATGAATGAGGAAGAGCGCCGCAACATCCGCCGCGAACTCAAAATTGACGGGAATCTTGCTAGTGGTGCGGCACTGACGGCAATCATCACCGCAATCCGTATGGGCGGATTTATGTCCTACCAGGTGGCGATGATCGTAGCGAATGCCGTTGCGAAAGCGGTGCTGGGCAGGGGACTGGCGCTGGCCGCCAATGCGGGACTGGTACGCGCGATTGGGATTTTTGCCGGTCCGATCGGCATGGCCATTACCGCGTTACTAACTATCCCGGCCATCAGCGGCCCGGCGTTTCGCGTTACGCTGCCTGCCGTGGTGCAAATTGCTGCCATGCGCCAGCAAATGCTAAACAAAGTTGGAGATTTCTTTTGATGAAGGAAACGTTGCTTACTATCGACTGGGTGAATGTGTACAAAGAGGTTAAAAGCGCGCTGGAAACCGGGCACGTCATTATTCGTGATGGCGTAGCGTACTGGCACGCCATGTCCGGTAAAAGCGGGATCGCTCAACACCTTCCGCTAAAAGAGGTGGTGCTGGAAACGGCCTCCATTGGCGACATCAAACAACTTACACAAATGGCACAGACCGTTCAGCTGGCTGCAGTCGGCGTCTCCACGGGGATCATCGTGGGGGCAATGGTGGTACAAACCATGTATTTGTCGAAAAAAATTGATCAACTGCAGCAGAGCATGGATCTGATCTCCGAAGATGTGCACGCGCAGAATGTTATTTTCTACATGGATAAACTGTCTCGCTACTTTGGCGTCGTGGAGTCTGCTCGCGTTATGTTGCTGGATCGCACGCTGGTGGATGAGACGCATGACGTTGCGGCACACCTCATTGTCCGAATGGGCAATGAACGCAACGAGGTTCTCTCGTTTATTGATAACTTGCTCTCCTTTGCCGATAAACTCAGCGACAGGCATTTAGAACAGGTTCTGGATTTCATTACTCTCATGCTCGATCTGGTGCCAAAAGCGATCTACATCGAGAGTCAACTTTGCGATCGCTACGGGAAATTCAGGCTGGCAGAGCACCTGATGCGCGAAAACTCACGCCGCTATGCTGCCACGCTGGAACATTACCGCCAGTGGTGTAATAGCAAAGTTAAGGAGAGCATCAGCGGTCGCGTTGAGCCACAGTCACTTGCCTTTACCCGTAAGCAGGAAGATTTGCGTCTGTTATTTAAATCGGAAGATAACGCGCTACTGCTCCAGGAGCTGGTTTCCATCGCCCCCCTTCCTCTTAAAGCGTAATCATGGTGATGCCTGGAACCTTTTCCAGGTATTCTTCATATTTCTTGAACCATATTTTTTTCTGACACATTTTGTCAGTCCCATCCTCTATTTTCTTTTCACTGACCAATATTGGTAGGTCTGCTCGAAACGGTAGGAAATATCATTGGAGTTTTCGACGCTCTTGCCGTTAACCAATATTGCACCAGCAACTTAATTCAAATTTCCCACAGCCCATAATGAGGTAATACATGTCTCTGGGACGAATTCGACCGCAATTTACGCAGGGCCTGGAGAAAGCAGCCGGTGAAGAAAATAAGGCGTTTGCATCAGCGGTTATTCCCCGTTTTACGCTAGAAAACGATGTGGCGCTGACGACGCAGGTCATTGCCCAGCTTGATGAAGCCAGAGCCAAAATTGACCACTTCCATAAAATTTACGTGGAATGGGAATTCGCAGCGGTCGACCCTACGGGGAACGGGATCGTGCTGAATTTTTTTGGCCCACCAGGAACCGGCAAAACCCTGACGGCAGAGGCGCTGGCGGGTTCGCTTAAGCGCAAGATTATGGTTGTCAGTATTGCCGATCTCGAAAGCAAATTTATGGGGGAAACCGCGAAAAATATCGCTGCTCTTTTCCGTCAGGCCACGGAGGAAGAGGCCGTGTTGTTCTTTGATGAAGCAGACACCCTTTTGGGTAAACGTCTCTCATCTGTTACTCAGGGCATTGATAATGAAGTAAACGCGATGCGTTCCACCTTATTGATTGAGCTGGAAAAGCATACCGGTATCGTCATCTTTGCTACCAACTTCGTCAAAAACTACGACAGCGCATTCCTCAGCCGTATCTCTCACCATGTTGGTTTTACGTTACCCGGCAGCCAAGAGCGTTTTCGCATCTGGGAAAAATTGCTCGTGCGCGCTATTCCGCTTGCCGATGCACGGGAAACGATGCTGGAAAGCGCCGTGTCTCTCTCCGAAGGGCTCTCTGGCCGAGATATCCGGAATGCCATGCGCCTGGCTCTACCTAAAGCCGTATTGGAATCAGAACAAAAACTTACGCTTAAGCATCTTGAAAGTGCACTTGCGCAAATTCGTGATGCTTACGGCGCGATATCGAACGCGGCATCTTTCGTTCCACCACACATTAACACAGCAAAAAAAATGCTCGGTTTGAGCTAAGGGTTGAATCATGGGTTTATGGAGTCGTATTTGCTCTGCAGTCTCGTACGTACGTGATGTCGCTTCATCCGTCGTCAGCAAAGCAAAAGAAATGGCCGGAAAAGCGATCGGTTTCATGGCAGAAAAAGCGGAAGGTTTTGTTGGCAAAGTCAGCCAGATGTGGCAACGCATTAAGCCGCATATCGGCACGGGACGTAAAATTCTTCAGATGCTAGGCGGTTTTATCACATTGCCATGGGTAAAGAGCGCGCTGGCAGGGCTGGATCGCGCGCTGGCATGGCTGGAAAAACTTGATAAACAACCGCTGGTAAAAAAGCTGCAGAAAGCCCTGGAGTGGGTCATTAACTGGTGTAAAAACGCCCACCAGAAACAAATGGAGGAGCAGGAGCTTGAAGAGGCTCGCCATCATGCTCAGGCTATGGCTGAAGCGGAAGGTGAGTTGAGTGGTGAGGAGAAAGAGGCTGTGTCGGCTTTCGCACTGGTGAACAGCTATCTTATCGCAAAAGCAGAAGTGGATTTCGCCGTGAAGCGAGATACGCTGCAGGACTTCGAGTATTTCCTGCGCCTGCGTGCAGTGCAAAAGCTGCTCGCCTTCTATGAAACCCGTATGCAGGCCGTGAAGTCCATCAGCGATGTCGATGCGGATATGCACTTTATGGTTTATGCCGCGAACGCGCTGATCCAGCAGGAGGCAGAGTTTAGTGATGCCGATACTCTGCGTCTGGATAACCTCACTCAGAGACTATTCGGCAAGCCGATTATCCCGTTTGTCTTCGAAGAGATGATTATTGCATGGGAGAAAAGCCGTCAGCTTCTGGAAGAAGAGTGGGAGAAGAAAAACAGCGCGCTTTCGAAAGATCGTTTGCTGCATAACCGTCTGGTGCGCGCGCTAAAATACGAAGAACTTGAACCGGCTGAAGTGGGCGTGCTGAACGATCTTAAAATCACCCTGCCGCGTGATACGGCCGATCTGGAACAATTAGGCGACGATCTACTGGCGCGCCATAGCTACGTCAACGCGGCGGAAGGCTTTCTACAGATGCTCGAAAAAGAAGAACAGCAGCTGATTGCGGAAGGCAAAGCATATCTGCTCGATCAGGGGGCGATTGTGGGTGCACTGCTGATCGACTGCTCGCAAAACGATCGCGCCTGGTCTTCTCTTTCCAGGCAGGAACAGAGCTTAATTACCGATTTCGCCAACATATTTGCTGCCGATTGCCAGAAACGTACTGAAGCGGGTCTGCTCGTCGAGGTGGTAGCATGAATCTGCTAACTGAAATTGGCCACTTTTTGATCCCAGGCTTTGATGCGCTGCAGATGGGCTTTTTCGGCGTAATGCTGCTGGCAGTAATCTACACCTGGCTCTCCGTCAGGCGCAATGCACAGGAAGCGCGCTGGCAGCAGGCCTGGGAGCAAAGTGGATTACAGGCTGCTCAGCCGGGGGTGAGTGCAGAAATGGGATCGGCCGCTGAGCTGAGCCAATCACTGGCGACCAAAGCTGAGAAAATAGCCGCCATTATGCCGGGTATGCTGTTGATCCTTGGTCTGTTGGGAACCTTTCTTGGGCTGGGGCTGGCGCTCGATAAAGCTTCCGGCATTTTGCATAACGCGGGAAACAGCATTGGTGCAATGGACTCCTCCATGCGCGACCTGATGGAGATGATGCAGGGGCTGGGCACGAAATTCAAAACCTCAACCTGGGGGATTATTGCCTTTATCGCCCTCAAAATCTGGGAGTCGAAAAATGGCTATGAAGAGCGCCGTCTCAACTGGTGTATGGCCAAACTGCAGCACTCCCTGACCGAAGAATATACTCTGCAGGCGGAGGAAAACGCTTCCCGGCAGCAGCAGCGTGAAGCTGGACGTAACGCGGCTACCGAGCGTCTGGTGGAGGCGATGGCGCTGCAAACTGTCGCGTTGCGCGAGGAGTTCAGTCAGCAGGCAAAACGCAGTGAAGAGCAGGAAGCGCAGCGTCATCAATACCATCTGGCGGCGTTAAAAGAGATCGCAGATATTAATAATCAGTCGCGCAATCTGCTGGAAACTTACACCCGTAAAAGTGAAGAGAACCTGGTGGCACTGCAGCAGGCGGCGACTACTATGAGTGATGCTTCGCAGCAAGTCTCTGGCTCGGCGATGAGCCTGGAAAAAGTGGTTACCGCGCTGGGTGCCGAACTTAGTGAGCTCATGACCGGCATTAAGCAAGAGCTGTCGCAGGTAGTGAATGAGATGAATGCCGACTTCACTCGCAACGTGCAGCAGATGAGCGATAAGCTGGCGGAGTCTACTCATCAGCTCAGTACGACAATGGGCCAGATAGAAACCTCCCTTAACGGTGCTATCGCCAGCATGGATGCGTCTTTCCGCGGCAACATGACGCAGATGGCCAACCAGCTGGAATCCGCCACTTCGCAGATCAGCGAGTCGGTTAACAACATGTCTTCGAAGATCGATTCAACCATGACCACGGTGAAAGAGAGAACCGAAGCCGCGGCGAAAATTCAACGTCAGGCGATGGATGAATTCTCCGAAACCAGCATGACG
Source organism: Enterobacter sp. BNK-22 (assembly GCF_048684805.1). Taxonomy (NCBI): domain Bacteria; kingdom Pseudomonadati; phylum Pseudomonadota; class Gammaproteobacteria; order Enterobacterales; family Enterobacteriaceae; genus Enterobacter; species Enterobacter sp. BNK-22. The sequence continues at coordinate 2,955,738 of NZ_JBLQTT010000001.1, read as the reverse complement.
CTGAATGAACAAGTCACCTCTATGACAAACTATATTCAGCGCGTCACGAAGGAGATCGCTCTCGGTCTGGCCGCCGTTTCCGAAGGCAACCGTAAGATGGAGCACTACATCACGCGCTTTAACGAGGCCTTCGATCTGCTGGGTACATTGCCGGAAACCGTTAAACAGATCACCACTCAGGTGTCTGTATTGTGCACCCGCATCGATAAGTTGCTCCCGGCTCAACAGCTTGTCGCCGAACGTGTTGAGGTCTGATATTGCCGATGAAAGATAAACCGAATGAGTGGATTTCTATTTCCGATCTAATGGCAGGGGTCATGGCCGTGGTGATGCTGATGCTGGTGTTATCGGTACTGCAAAACAAAGTGGCTGACGTAAAACGCGAGCAGGAGAAAAACAGCGGCCAGGCAGCCGCGCAACAGAAACTGAATGCCATGATGCACAGCATGCAGCAGGAGATGGTGGATCAGGGGGATGCTGCGCTGGTGGGGTTTGATATAGCCAGCGGAAAAATTACGCTGCGCGATAAAATCTTCGCCCGCGGTAGTGCCTGTATCACCGTTCAGGCAAGAGATGCACTTGCTCGTCTGGCACCACGGATTCAGGCGTTCGTGAGCGGTTCGACGAACACTCAGGTTTTTGTTGAGGGGCACACGGATAACATCAGCGTGAATAACCCTGTGGTCGATTACACCAGGTTCTGTACCGTGTATGACGATAACTACACGCTCTCGGCTGCCAGAGCCCGTGAAGCACGTAAATTGTTAATTGCGAACCTCAACGATCAGCAATCGCATCGTGTGATTGTGGCCGGTTTTGGCGACTCTCAGCCGCTAAAAGGGATTTCACCCAGCGATGAGCGTAATCGCCGCGTTGAGGTGCAGTTCCTGACGCACGCGCCGTCACGTCAGGAGCAGGGCAGCGCTCTGTAACTCAGCGGCTGGTTGAGTAATGGCATTTAAACCAGCCCGCTATAGGGGCTTACTGAACCGTTGGAGAGGACTGGGGTGAGGGCATCAGGCCGCACTAGTCCTCCTCCATCGCAATCACAATCGCTTCACCCAGCTTTTTCAGCGCCTCGCGATGTTTCTCCGTAGGCGGCAGCGCCACGTTGATCCGCAGGCAGTTACGGTACTTCCCGGAGGCGGAAAACAGCGACCCGGCCGCGGCCTGGATCTTCAGCCGGCACAGCTGCTTGCTGACGCACACCATATCGACCTTCTCCGGCAGCTCAATCCACAGCAGGAAGCTGCCCTGCGGGCGCGTGACGCAAATCTCTGCCGGAAAATACTGCCGCACCCAGCAGGTGTAGGTTTCCATATTCTGCTGATAAATCTGGCGCATACGGCGCACATGGCGATGGTAATGACCGTCGCGAATAAACGCCGCCACCGCCATCTGCGTGCCCGGCACGTTAAATCCGCCGGCGGCGTATTTCATGTGCATTACCCGGTCGTAGTAGCGTCCCGGCACAATCCAGCCGACGCGCAGGCCCGGCGCCACGGTTTTGGTAAACGAGCTGCAGAGGATCACGCGGCCGTCGATATCCATCGAATGAATGGTGCGCGGGCGCGGGTACTCCGCCGCCAGCTCGCCGTAAATATCATCCTCGACAATCACGATATCGTGCCGCTGGGCGAGGGCCAGCACCTGCTTTTTCCGCGCCTCCGGCATGATAAACCCGAGCGGATTATTGCAGTTGGGCACCAGGATCACCGCCTTGATTGGCCACTGCTCCATTGCCAGCTCTAGCGCCTCGATGCTGATCCCGGTTTCAGAGTCGGTGGGAATTTCAATCGCCTTGATGTCAAACCCGCGCAGCATCTGCATGGTGCCGTGAAACGACGGCGATTCCACCGCCACGATATCCCCCGGTTTGCATACCGACAGCAGGGCGATCGACAGCGCGCCGTGGCAGCCGTTGGTGATCACAATGTCGCTTGCCGAAACGGTGGAGCCGCCGTCCAGCATCAGACGGGCGATCTGCTCGCGCAGCTCCAGGCGCCCGTCAAGCACGTCATAGCTCAGCATCTCGCCAGGGTTATGCTGCGCGATGCGGCTCATCTCGCGCCACAGAGGCTTCAGGCTCGGCTGGTTAATGTCCGGCGAACCGCCGCCGAAGGAGAGCATCTCTTTGTCGGCGCGGGCGTCCAGCAGCATCATCACCTCATCCCACTGGGTAACGTCCACCGGGCGCTGCACCGGGCGCGTCATCGCCGGAACGGGCGGCTGGGCTTTGCGCGGTGAGACAAAATAGCCGGAGCGCGGTTGAGGCGTGATCAGCTGGAGGTTTTCGAGGATCTGGTAGGCCTGCTGTATGGTGCTGATGCTCACGCCGTGCTCCTGACTCAGCGTGCGCACCGACGGCAGACGTTCGCCGCTGCGATACAGCCCTTGTTCAATGCGTTCTGCCAGAAGATTGGCCAGATGTTGGTAGCGTGTCATGCTGTATCCTTTGTTTTCACCATACAGATTATAAAACCAGTACAGATTGCTGCGAAAATTGCAATGCAGATACTGTTTTAGCGGATCTGTATGTTAAACAAAAGTTGTTTTTGCATCTGTATTGCACGGGTGGATTTCCGGGATGATAACCCCACTGACACAGTGAGGAGAGCATCATGGAATTCTACGAGAATCGTTCAAAACGTCCGTTTATTGTGTTTGTCTGGATCGCAAAAACGCTGCGTAACTGGTATCGCATCAACCGCACCCGCCGCATCCTGAGCCAGATGAGCGACGAGCAACTCAAGGACGTTGGGTTATCGCGATATGATGTGTGAGCCGTATCATCGCCCGGTGGCGCTACGCTTACCGGGCCTACGGGATCGAGTAGGCCGGGTAAGGCGAAGCCGCCACCCGGCGATGTTTAGCGCAACAGCGCAAACGTCTGCCGCTTCGGCCTTTCCAGTAAATCCAGCGCCTCCTGATACGAGCGCACGTTGTTATAGCCCATCACCAGCCCGTAACGTTTGCCCGACCCGCGATACCACTCCGAGAGCGCATTGACCTGCAGCTGCTGTTCCTGCCAACAGCGCGCCACTTCCCGGTCACGGCTTCCTTTGGTCAGGAACGCCACGATATGCATCCCTCCGTCGTTTTGCTCGGTGAAAAACAGATCGCCATACACCTCCTGCAGGGCGGCAATCATCCAGTCGCGGCGGGTCTGATACAGCGCGCGCATCTTTTTCAGATGACGGAAAAAATGCCCTTCGTTGAGAAACGCGGTGAGGATCTTTTGCGTCAGCACCGGCTGGCCGCTGGTGGTGATGTCCGCGCAGTCGATAAAGGCTCCGACGGTGCTGGCGGGCATCACTAGGTAGCCCATGCGCAGCGACGGCATGATGGTTTTACTGAAGGTACCCATAAAAATCACCCGGTCGTGATGGTCGAGGCTTTTCAGCGACGGCAGCACCTTGCGGGTGTAGTGAAACTCCCCGTCGTAATCGTCTTCGATAATCCACGCCTCGTTCTGGCTGGCCCAGTCGAGCAGCTGCTGCTTACGCGGCAGGGAGAGCGTGACCGCCAGCGGGCTCTGGTGCGACGGGGTGACGATGGCAAATCGGGCGTCGCGATGGTGGTGCAGCAGGTAGTCCGTGTCGATGCCGCAGCGATCGACCGGCACGGTATGCAGGCGCGGCACGATCCGCTTGAGCAACTGCTGGCCCATAAAGTAACCCGGATCTTCAAACACCACCTTGTCGCTGCGGCTGGCGAGGGTGTCGAGGATCAGGCGCAGGCTGCCGCTGTAGCCACTGGTGATCAGCACCTGTTCAGCGGTGCAGGATAAACCGCGTGAAATATTGAGGTAGCTGGCGATGGCCTGGCGCAGCGGATACCAGCCCAGAACGGGCGGGTTGAGCATCTCCTCCTGTCGCATGGCGCGCGTCGCCTGGCCTGCCAGCAGCAGCCATTTTTTATACGGAAAACTGTCGAGGGCAGGGATGCCGGGGCGCAGAAACCCGGCCCGCTCGCGCTGGCTGATGAGCGAGGCCGGAAGCGCTCCGGTGGGCTGCTCCGCAGGGGTAGCCTTATCCGGCAGCAGTAAGTCCGGGTTAACCCGCGTGCCGCGCGCGCCCTGGCTCACCAGATACCCTTCACCCGTCAGAATGGCGTACGCCGTTTCGACGGTTTTACGCGCCACCTTCAGCTCTTCCGCCAGCACGCGGATGGCAGGCACCCTGTCGCCCGGCTTCAGCACGCCGCGCATGATGTTGTCGCGATAGCGGGAATAAATCTCGTGATAGCCCGGCTTCATGTCCTACCTCGTTTCACGCTTTTTGTATCTTTTTACTATGTCATGAACGGCGTAGATTTGCCTCATCGCACGGTACATGCCGCACAAAAAGAGGAAAGACCATGAGCACTCGCGTTAATCACCATAAAGTTACACCTGCCCTCGCCAACGCGCTGTCTGCCCTGAGCATGGAGGTGGCAAAAACCTCCATCGATCCGGCGCTGAAGCACCTGATCGACATTCGCGTGTCGCAGCTGAACGGCTGTACGTTCTGTCTGGATATGCACTCAAAAGAGGCGAAAATCGCCGGCGAGCGCGAACTGCGCCTGTACCATCTGGCGGCCTGGCGCGAGTCCCCGCTGTTCAGCGCCCGTGAAAAAGCCGCGCTGGCCTTCACCGAAGCGCTGACCCAGATTGGCGTTCACGGGGTGAGTGACGCGCTGTACCGCAGCGTGGCGGAGCACTTCTCGGACGTGGAGATTTCAGAGCTGAACTTCGCCATCGTGGCGATCAACGCCTGGAACCGTCTGGGGATCACCTCCCGCATGGCGCCCGGTTCGCTGGATGCGGCGTACGGGCTGAATAAAGCTAACCTGGAATAATTCCGCGCTCGCGGATCATCGCCACCAGCGCCCGCAGCCCTGGCGGGACGTGGCGATGGCCGGGGTAGTACAGGCGCAGCCCGGCAAACGGCTGCGTCCAGTCGTTTAAGACGCTCACCAGCTCCCCGCTTTTCAGCTCGTCCCGAATATAGAGTTCCGGTAAAAATCCCACCCCTAATCCCGCTTTCACGGCGCGGATCGAGGCAAAAAGATCGGACGTCGCAAAGCGCGGCGGCACGGCAAGCGCGTACGTTTCCCCCCGACGGGCCAGCTCCCAGCGGTAGATCCCACCGTGAGCCATGCGCATGCCGATCCCCTGATGTGAAAGCAGATCGTCCGGCGTCTCGGGTATGCCATGAAGGGTGAAATAGTCCGGCGTGGCGGTGACGAGCTGGCGGATCTCACCGGTCAGCGGCACGGCGATCATGTCCTGCGGAACGGACTCTTCGAGGCGGATCCCCGCGTCATAGCCTTCGGCAACGATGTCGATCATCCTTGCTTCACTCACCGTTTCCACGCGCATTTTCGGGTAGCGGATCATGTAGTCGATCAGCAGCTGGTCCAGAAACAGGGTGCCGATATGATTCGGCACGTTTAGCCGTAGCGTGCCGGCAGGTTCCCCGGTTTCGCTGTGGATCGCCTCCCCGGCGAGACGGATCTCCTGCAGGGCGGGGCCGATACGCGCCACGTAGCGCTGTCCGGCGTCGGTAAGCGCTACGCTGCGGGTGGTGCGGTTGAAAAGTCGCGTCTCAAGGCGGCTCTCCAGCCCGGCGATGGCGTTGCTGACCGCCGTGGCGGACATCCCCAGCTCCTGCGCTGCGCCGCGAAAGTTGCCGCGTCGCACCACCGCCATCACCACTTCCAGCTCTGTCAGACCTGAACGATGCATAGATTATCCTGAAAATCGAAACAACCCTTGCAGCATAGCGTGGATTATCGCAACGGAGAAGCCGTGCCAGACTGTGCTCACACAGCCTGAGGAGGGTGATATGCACACTATCGAACAGATTTTTATTAACGGCGAGTTTGTTACCCCGCACGGTACCGAACGGTTTGATTTGTACAATCCCGCGACGGCGCAGGTCATCGGCCAGGTTCGCCTGGCGGATGAGGTTGACGCTGAACGCGCTATCGCGGCGGCAAAAGCGGCGTTTCCGGCGTGGTCGCAGACCACAAAGCAGGAACGCATCGCCGCGCTGAAGCGCATGCACACCGCCGTGGCCGCCCGTCACGATGCGCTGCTGGACGCCATTGTCGAGGAGTACGGCGCGCCCGCCTCGCGCTCGGCATGGATGGCAAGCTATCCGGCAGAGGTGATTGCGCAGGCCATCGAGGCGCTGGAGGCGTTTGAGTTTGTCACCTCCGCAGGTGCCGCAACGGTGCAGATGACGCCACTTGGCGTGGCCGGGCTGATTACGCCGTGGAACAGCGATGCCGGGTTTATCTGCGGCAAACTGGCGGCCGCGCTCGCCGCGGGCTGCACGGCGGTGATCAAGCCGAGCGAAATGAGCGCCCTGCAAACGCAGATTGTCACTGAAGCGTTGCGCGATGCTGAATTACCGCCAGGGGTATTTAATATCGTCACCGGACGCGGCGAGACGGTCGGCGAAACGATTAGCCGTCATCCGGACGTGGCAAAAATCTCGTTCACCGGTTCCACGAATACCGGCAAGGCGATCCTGCGCAACGCGGCGGAAAGCTTTAAGCGCGTGACGCTGGAGTTGGGCGGTAAATCACCGACGATCCTGCTGGATGATGTGGATCTGGCGCAGGCGATCCCGCTGGTGATCCAGGCCGGGTTTATGAACAGCGGGCAGGCGTGCGTGGCCGGGACGCGCATTCTGGTGCCTTACTCGCTCAAGACGGAGATCGAAACCGCGCTGGCGCAGGCCGTGGCGGCGGTGAAATCCGGCGACCCGCGCAACAGCACGACAGACGTCGGCCCGATGGTCAGCGAGAAGCAGTGGCTTCGGGTGCAGGGCTATATCCGTAAAGGTCTCGAAGAGGGGGCACGCCTGCTGGCGGGCGGTGAAGGACGACCGGACGGCACGCAGGACGGCTGGTTCGTGCGTCCGACGCTGTTTACCGACGTGAACAACCGGATGACCATTGCCCGCGACGAAATTTTCGGCCCGGTGCTGTGCGTGATCCCCTATCGTGACGAGGCGGAGGCGATCGCCATTGCCAACGACACCGACTACGGCCTGAGCGCAATGGTGCTGGGCGGCGATGTGGACCGCGCACGACGCGTGGCGCAGCAGATTGTTGCCGGTCGCGTGCTGGTGAACACCCTGGCCCATGAACCGAAAGCGCCGTTCGGCGGGTTTAAGCACTCCGGTTTGGGGCGCGAGATGGGTGAGTGGGGAATTCGGGCGTTTATGGAGCCGAGGTCGATGGTGGGTTAAAACCCGCCCGGTGGCGCTGCGCTTACCGGGCCTACATGAGCCCGTAGGCCGGATAAGCGCAGCGCCATCCGGCGCAACACTTCGCTCCTTACCGAAGCATTGTGCTTTTCCCTCCTGCATTCTCTCCCCAACATCACAACGGAGAGAAAACCATGATCGCAGTCCTTTTCGAAGCCAAAGCCGCGCCTGCCCATCAGGCGCGCTATCTTCAGCTTGCTGCAGAGCTTAAGCCTTTGCTGGCCGACATCGACGGCTTTATTGATATCGAACGGTTCCAGAGCCTGACCACCGAGGGCAAAATCCTCTCCCTTTCCTGGTGGCGGGATGAAGAGGCCGTCCGCCGCTGGAAGCAGAACGTCTTTCATCAGGCGGCGCAGGCCGAAGGGCGTGAGTCAATTTTTGCGTACTACCGCATTCGGGTGGCGCAGGTCGTGCGGGAATATACCTCTGAAACCGGAGGGCATGCCGATGTATGACGTTCATGTCATTTTTCGCGATATCCCGGGTGAACTGGCGCGCTTTGGGCAGCTGCTGGGCCGCAACGGCGTGGGGCTGGAGGGCGGTGGCGTATTTGGTACACATGCCCATTTCCTGGTGGAAGACGGGGAAAAAGCGCGACGCGTGCTGCTTGACGCCGGGTTTACCGTGCAGGCGGTGCGAAAGCCGGTGATCAGAAAGCTTAAGCAGGAACGCCCTGGCGAGCTGGGGGAGATCGCAGCGGCGCTGGCGGCACGCGGTGTGTCAATCATGACTCAGTACAGCGACCATGCGAATCACCTTATTCTGCTGACGGATGATGATAAGCTGGCCGCAGAGATCACCGAACCCTGGGCGGCCCATGCTTAAGACGAGTTTACCCCCTGATAACAGCGCGTTGCTGGAAAAGGCGATTGCCGCTGTAGCGGCTGCAATGGCCGATCCGTCGCGCGTGAAGATGCTCTGTGCGCTAATGGACGGGCGGGCGTGGACGGCCACTGAACTGAGCGCGGCGGCAGATGTCGCACCGTCGACCGCCAGCGGGCATCTCGCCCGACTGCTTGAAGGGCAACTGATAACCTGCCTGTCGCAAGGGCGGCATCGCTATTATCGTCTTGCCGGGCACGACGTGGCGGCGCTGGTGGAGCAGATGATGGGGCTTTCGTGGAGCCGCATGACCCCGCCGGAAACCACCGCGCCGAAAGCCATGCGTGAAGCCCGGACCTGCTATGACCATCTCGCAGGCGCGGTGGCGGTGCAGATTTATGATTTCATGCAGGCGGAAGGCTGGCTGGAGGCTGATGGTTCAGCATTGACACTCTATGGCCGGAAGCAGTTCCTGACGCTCGGCATTTCGTTAAGCGCGCATCCGCGCCGGAAGGCCTGCTGCGCCTGCCTGGACTGGAGCGAGCGGCGGTTTCACCTTGGCGGAGAAGCCGGCGCGTTGCTGCTCGACCATCTGGAAAATAAAGGCTGGATCCAGCGGGTGGCGGGGTATCGGGAGGTGGTGGTGACGGCGTCGGGTAAGGCCGCTGTAAAGAGGCTTTTTAGCCGCTAAAAACGCCCGGTGGCGCTGCGCTTACCGGGCCTACGCATACATCGCCTCCAGTAAGACCTTTCGCAATTCCTGCGCTTTCGCCTCTCGTTTCTTGATAGTTACCCTGATAACTATTATCTTGACCGCGTGTGACGAGAGGTTTCCCCATGAGTGAAGAAGAACTGTTCTGCCGCAGACCGATGGGCATGCGGATGGCGATGATCGTGCGCCAGTGGCGTGCCGTCATCGACGAGGCCATTCTCGATACCGGGTTAACCCAGTCGAGCTGGACGGTGATGATGCAGCTTCATCAGCTCGGGGATAACGTCTCAATGAGTGAGCTGGCGGAGGTGCAGGGCATTGAACTGCCGCCGCTGATGCGCACCCTGACACAGCTGGAAAAGCAGGGATACCTGCTGCGCGCTGTATCGCCTTATGACAAGCGCATCCGGCTTCTGACGCTGACACCTGAGGGAAAAGCCCTGTTACAAAGGCTCACTCAGGTGATTGAGACGTATCAGGCGCGCGTATCGCAAAACATCGCGCCGGAACATCTCGACATTTTCAGCGCCACGTTGAATCAAATCGCCTGCAATTTGCGGACAATCCGCGAAGAAGATAACAAGACCGAAAAATAATGACCCCTGAACAAAAGTTTGCCCGCTGGGTAAGGGTGAGTATTGCCTCTTTCCTGCTGATGTTTGTCTACTTTATCGTCGCGGATATCTGGATCCCGCTGACGCCGGACTCCACCGTGATGCGCGTGGTGACGCCGGTGTCTCCGCGCGTCTCCGGTTACGTGGCGGCGGTACACGTCCACAACAACAGCCAGGTGAAGAGAGGCGATCTGCTGTTTGAGCTCGATGACACGCCGTTTCGCAATAAGGTGGAAGCGGCGCAAATCGCGCTCGAGCAGGCACGCCTGTCCAACGAACAGCTGGATGCGCAGATCGCCGCCGCGCAGGCCAGCCTGAAAACCGCCGTGCTGACCGCGCGTAACGACAAAGTGACTTTTGATCGCTACCAGAAGCTGAGTACGCTGCAGAACGTCTCGCAGGCGGATCTGGATAAAGTCCGCACCACCTGGCAGAGCAGTGAACAGTCCGTCAGCTCAATTCAGGCCAACATCCAGAACCTGCGTATCCAGCGCGGCGAGCGGGACGAGCACCGCAACGTGACGCTGCAAAAATACCGTAACGCGCTGGATGAAGCAGAGCTGAATCTCGGCTGGACGAAGGTCTACGCCCAGGCGGACGGTACGATCAGTAACCTGCAGTTGAGCCCCGGCTTCTATGCTTCATCCGGTTCCGCCGCGCTGGCGCTGGTGAACAACCAGACCGATATCGTGGCCGATTTCCGTGAGAAGAGCCTGCGCCATACGCATCAGGGCACCGATGCGGCCGTGGTGTTTGACGCCTTCCCGGGACACGTTTTCCGCGCCCACGTCACCAGCAGCGACGCGGGGATCCTGGCAGGTCAGGAGGCCGTTAACGGCCAACTCTCCGAGCCGGAAACCTCCAACCGCTGGGTGCGCGACGCCCAGCGCATGCGCATTCACGTGACGCTGGACGAGGCGCTGCCGAAGCATCTGCCGACCGGCGCCCGCGCGACCGTGCAGCTTTACAACAGCGAAGGGCCGTTTGCGCGCTTCTTCTCCGGGATGCAGATCCACCTGGTAAGCCTGCTTCACTATGTCTATTAGTACCCTGGCGCGGGTCTTTACCCCGCACGGCAACATCGTCTACACGGCAAACGACTTTCGCCAGACCCTGCGCATCGTCTTTGCCGGGATGGTTGCGCTCAGCATCTCCAGTTTCTATAACACCAGCTACGGCGTCTTTTTCGTGGTCTATCCGATCATGCTGCTCTCGCTGGTGCCGGTGTTTAACCGCCACGTGGCGAAGCAGTTTATCTTCAGCGCATCGCTCAACTGCGTTGAAATGGTGATTATCATCGGCTATTTGTCGCAATGGCCGATCATCATGACGCTGGTGGTGTTTGCCCTGTACGTGATGCGCTTTCGCTTTATGAGTAAAGGCCCGCTGTTTCTGTTCGGTTCGATGGGCGTGGTGTGCCAGAGCGTGATGCTCAACTTTATGAGCTACCCCACCACCAACTGGCACACGCTGCTGTTTTCCAACATCGAAGCGAGCGTGATGGCGGTGTGCCTGAGCGCGCTGATGAACTATCTCCTGCCGGACGTGGAGCCCCGCAAGCCGCCGCCGCTGATTGAGAAAGACGACGCCCGCGTGCGCCACGAGTCGCTGCTCTCCGGTACCGTCGCGACGCTGATATTCGTCGTTTTTCAGATCAGCGACTTAAGCGATTCGCTTTCGGCGCTGATGGCAGGGATTTTGATCCTGTTCCCGATGCACTATCGCGGCGCGGTGATGAGCTCCATCTGGCGCGTGGTCGGCGTGGTGCTGGGCTGTCTCTATATTCTGGTGGTGCAGTTGATCCTCTACGATCACAGCAGCCATATGCTGCTGATGATGCCGCTGATCGGCCTTGGGCTGGCGTTTGGTGCGCGACTCCACGTGATGGAGAAGGTGGGGGCGGGCGTGGGCTTCTCCAGCATCACCACCATCGGGATAATGTTCGGGCAGAACATGCACCCGGACACTGACCTGGTGTTCAGCGATCTGTACCGCATCACCTCCGTCACCTTTTCGCTGGTGGCGACGCTGACGATGGTCTTTCTGGTGCACCTGATCCTGAACCGCTTCGAGGCGACGCGCTACGTCATCGCGCCGCCCAAAGCGGATTAATGTCCCAGCACGGCAGGCAGCTGCGAGAGTAAAAACAGGATCAGGCCAATCGTCCCGCCCACCAGGGTGCCGTTGACGCGGATAAACTGCAGATCCTTGCCAATGTTCAGCTCAATCTGGCGGGACATGTCTTTGGCATCCCAGCTTTTCACCGTGTCGCTGATATGGCGTGTCAGGAACGCAGCAAAATCCGGCGCGAGGCGGTGCGCGGCCTGCTCCAGATGCTCGTTCAGCGAGGCCTGCAGGTTCGCATCGTTCGTCAGCGTTTCACCGAACCACAGCCCGGCGTTGGCGATGCGCTGCTTCACGCGCGAGTCCTCACTCTGCATATCCGCCTTCAGCCACTGGCGCAGATCGGCCCACATCTCGCCCAGATAGCGGTTAAACGCCTCATCGTTTTTCAGGTAATGCTTGATGTTGTCGGCTTTGGCCGCCATGTCCGGATCGTTTTTCAGGTTGTCGATAAGCTTCAGCGTGGCGCGGTCAAACGCCTGGCGGATCTGGTGCGTGCGGTCGTGGCTGATATCGTCCAGCAGCGTGTTGACCGCGTTCGATACCATCTCCGCACTCTGATCGCCCAGCCACTCGGTGGGCAGCACCATCGCTTTGCGGGGATGCTCGGTTTTGAGCCAGTGGATGATCTGGTCGGCGATAAAGTCCCGCGTGCTTTCCCGCTGAATCAGCGTAATCAGCCGGTTGATGATGGTGTCCAGCAGCACCTGATGGCGGTTGTTTTTGGTCATGCTCTCCAGCATCACGGCGCTGGTTTCGGTGAAATCGACCTTGTCGATGGCCTTATGCACCGCGCGTTTGAGCAGGCGCTGAATGCGCCCGTCGTCGGTCAGCTCGAGAAAACCGCTCATTACCTGCATCAGATGCAGCCCGACGCGCTGGGCGTTGTCAGCCTTGCTGAACCAGGCACCAATCATCTGGGCAGGCTCATAGCGGCGGATCAACGCCACCAGCGACTGGGTATCCAGAAACTTTTCCTGCACGAACTGGCCGAGATTGTCGCCGATCCGGTCTTTATTGCGCGGGATGATCGCCGTATGGCGGGAGATAAAGGGAATCGGCACCCGGCGGAACAGCGCGACGACCGCAAACCAGTCAGCCAGCGCACCGACCATTGCCGCCTCGGCAATGGCCTTGACGCCGCGCACCCAGAAGGTCTGCGGCAGGAACAGGGTGGTGATAAAGGCCGCGGCGGCAACCAGCAGCAGCGACAGCGCCAGCAGCTTGGCGCGTTTGAGTTCAGCTATTTTTTCCATGGGTTAAGGATAGAGGCAAGTGAACCAAAAGTGCAAAACTGGTGTAAGGGGGAGACGCATACTCAGTGTGAACCAATGGCGTCTATATAAAAAATATATACATCTAAATTTTCTATTATTAATTTTTCTATATTTTTTGTGCTTATTTATTTTCGGACGTAATGTTTTGTGACCGTCGTAGTCATTTTAACGTTCCTGCTAGCCATAAGATAAAGGACTATTTATGAAAGGAGACGGTATCGATGACATGGGAGTATAAAGTTTCGACGGGGGTATTGAGCCATAATGGTGTGTTTGTCGCTAACTGCTACAGCGGTGCGGGTGAATCGAAAGATAAGCCAGAGTGTGAAAGTCAACGAAACAGAGGCCCCATTCCCAGAGGTATTTATTTTATTGCCGGGTGGAATAATCATAAAAGTGCTGAGGCCATTATTCTTGAGCCTATAGCGGGGACCAATACCTTTGGTAGAGATCATTTTCAAATTCACGGTGATAAAAAAGGCCAGCCGCCAGGTTCTGCATCAGCAGGTTGCATCATTATGAACGGTCAGGACAAGCGTCATATGATTTATGATTCGGGTGATACAATACTGGTGGTGCGATAATGAAGTATATTATTGCGCTATTCTTCTTGTGCTTACCGATGGGGTTATTTGCCAAAAAACACACTCCTGAACAGATATTGCAGATGATAAACGACAAAGGCGCCATGTCTGTTGTAGCGGAGCTGGATTCAAATGATACGGGTGAGTCGGAATGGTGGAATCATGTCATACCAGAGATAAGTAAAGGAACTCAGGCATGGTTAGCCGTGGCGAGTGCCCTTGAACCCGGAGTGGACGCCAGTACGGCTGAAGATTTAAAGGCGGCGCTTTCTGAAGCCATCCCACATAACCCTGAAGGTGTCTTAGCAATCTTAAAAGACGATAAACCGTTACTCACTGTTGAACAAATATGCGCGTTTGCGAATTTCCCCGAAACCGAGGCAGAGAGTAATAAACTTGTTGTGGATTCAATCAGGGAGATGTTCAAAATAAAAAGTCCGGAGGGTAAAAGATGTCTCGCCGTTATGATCTCAACTGTTGAACACTCTTTTCCATTCGATAAGGATATGTAAATGGCCATTCCAGGATATATGTCATTAACTGACGATGCGGGTAATAGCATAAAAGGCAGCGTGAAAGTTAAAGACCGTGAAAACCAGATTGAGGTTTTAGGGCTCTATCATAACGTAAGCTATAATTCTGACCTGCATAATGGCAGAGCATTGAGCAAACGCCAGCATCGTCCCTTTCTGATTGAGAAGGAAATTGATGCCTCCAGCGTTTTTCTCTATAAAGCACTCAGTACGGGCGGTACGCTCAGGAAAGCGACTATCGACCTGTACAGAATCAATGATGCCGGTCAGGAAGAAATCTATTTCACGATAACGCTGGAAGCGGTGAAGGTCGTCACGGTGTTTTCATTAATGCATGACGTGAAAGAGACTTACCATGAAAAACAGGGTCATCTTGAGCTTGTTTTGCTTCGTTATGAAAAGATTACCTGGCATTACCGTGACGGTAACGTTATTCATTCGGATGACTGGGATTATCGGTTAGGGGCATAGAAAACGGCTGATAGGATTCTTTCATATCACCCGCCACAGCACCCACCCGCCAAACCCCATCAGCACCACCCCCGCCGTGCGCTCTATCAGCCACAGCGCACGGCTGAGCTTCTGTTGCACCGACGATAGCCCCATCATCGACACCAGTGCCAGATCCCACGCCAGCACCACCGTCACCATCCAGACGCCGCACGTTGCCTGCTGAAGCAGCGTCACGTCCGGCCCCAGTAGCGCCGTCATCAGCGCCAGATAGAACAACGCGTTCTTCGGATTAAGCAGCGCCGAGCCGAGCCCCAGCAGGATCTGCTTGCGCAGCGAGGGGCAGTGTTGACGGGTTTCATTCAGCCTCATCGCCTGCGGTTGGCTGCGCACCAGATGCGAGCCGATCCACAGCAGGTACAGTGCGCCGGATAACTCGATGAGCGTAAACAGCCATGCAAACTGGCGCAGCGCGCTCCAGCCGATAATCACCAGAACAATATAAAGCGCGTTACCCGCGGCGATGCCGACGCACAATCCGGCGCTGCCGCGCAGTCGGTAGCGCGCCGCGTAGCCCACCAGCAGGAAGAAGTCCGGCCCCGGGCTCAACAGCGCAACAAAATGCGCCAGCGCCAGGGCGAGAAAAGCAGAAGGGAAGAACAGTTCCATAGCAACCTCGGTTAACAATCTGAGGTCAGGCTACGGTGATACCAGCGTTATTTATTGTCAGATATTGATCGGCCCGTCGCGTACTGGCGCGGCGTGGCGGCGGTATAGCTGACGAAGGTCTTATGAAAATGGCTCTGGTCGGCAAAGCCGCTCTGGTAGCCGACGTCGGCGATGTCGTCCCCGGCACGTAGCCGCGCTTTGGCGAACTCCACGCGGGAGATGTTGAGGAAGCTGCCCGGCGTCAGGCCGGTATCCTGCCGGAAGGTGCGGATCAGCGTCTCCTTGCGCAGCGAGAATCGTTGGGCAAGTTCGTCAAGCGAAGGCGGTGTGGCCAGGTCGGCAAGAAACGCCTGCCGCACGTGCTGACTGGTTGAGCGAAGCGCATCTGCGTTTTCCACGCAGCGGGGCAGGGCTGAAAGCAGCGTGTCCACGGATACAGGCGACATCATCTCAACAATATCCAGGTAGCGCTTAAACAGCGTAGGGTCGCGAATCACCTGTAACGCCAGAGGAATATCGGTGTCGATATAGAGCATATGGTAGCTGCGCGGTTGCCCGGCGACGGGGTTGCAGCTGTGCGGCGCAGAGGCCGGGATCACAATGAGGTCCCCGGGGTTAAGAATGTATTCTTTGTCATGACAAATGCAGCAGGTCTGGCCTTCCATAATCGCGCCGATAGAGAGCTGAGGGTGACTGTGGCGTTTGTACGCCTGCTTGCTCTGCCACGTGCTGCGCAGCTCAAGGCCTGAGGCGCGGTGAAAAGTCTGCCGGATGTGTCGGGTATCGGTCATAAGCCCTCCTTCTGGACGTTTTTTATACCACGTCAGCGAACCGTCTGGCAGCGCTTCATTAAGAACCTTCCGGATATACCCAACTTTACGTCCACGGCCAGTCATGTTGACTACCCTTAATACCCTAAGCGGTAAAACAAGGAGATTCGACATGGCTTATCAGACAGTAAATCCTGCCACTAACCAGCTCATCAAAGAATACCCCTCGCATACCGACGCGGATATCGACGCGGCACTGAAGGCGGCCGATGCGCTTTATCATTCGGACTGGGCGAAAGGCGACATCAATCAGCGCCTGCCGGTGCTGCATAAGCTTGCCGATCTGATCGACGAGCGCACCGAGGATCTGGCGAAAATCGCCAGCCAGGAGATGGGTAAGCTCATCGAACAGAGCCGCGGCGAAGTGAAGCTGTGCGCGCAGATCGCCCGCTATTATGCTGACAACGCGAAGCAGTTCCTGGCCCCGGTGAAGTATCAATCCGAACTCGGGGAAGCGTGGGTGGAGCATCATCCCATCGGCGTGCTGATGGCCGTTGAGCCGTGGAACTTCCCGTATTACCAGCTGATGCGCGTCCTGGCACCAAACCTGGCGGCGGGCAACCCGGTGATCGCCAAGCATGCCAGCATCGTGCCGCACTGCGCCGAGACCTTTGCCCACCTGGTCCGCGAGGCGGGCGCGCCGGAAGGGGCATGGACTAACCTGTTTATTTCGTCCGAGCAGGTGGCAAACATCATTGCCGACGATCGCGTGCAGGGTGCCGCATTAACCGGCTCCGAAAAAGCCGGTAGTGTGGTGGCCGCACAGGCGGCGAAGCACATTAAGAAATCCACGCTGGAGCTGGGCGGTAACGACGTCTTCGTGGTGCTGGACGACGCGGACCTGGACAAAGCCGTCAAGACTGGCGTGAATGCGCGTCTCAACAACGCCGGGCAGGTCTGTACCGCGGCGAAGCGCTTTATCCTGCATGAAAAGATCGCGGATGCCTTCCTGAGCAAATTCACCGAGGCGTTTAAGCAGGTGAAGATTGGCGATCCGCTGGACGAAAGTACTACGCTGGGGCCGCTGTCGTCGAAAGATGCGCTAGAAACGTTGACCAAACAGGTTAACGAGGCGGTGAAAAACGGCGCGACGCTGCACTATGGCGGCAAGCCGGTGCAGCGCGACGGGAGCTTTTTTGAACCGACGATCCTGACGAACATCTCGCGCGACAACCCGGCGTACTTCGAAGAGTTCTTCGGCCCGGTAGCGCAGATGTACGTGGTGAAAAACGACGACGAGGCGGTCGCGCTGGCGAACGACTCCCACTACGGCCTGGGCGGGGCGGTATTCAGTCAGGATATCGAGCGTGCGAAGAAAATGGCGTCGCGGATCGAGACCGGGATGGTGTACATCAACTGGCTTACCGATACCGCGCCAGAGCTGCCGTTCGGCGGCGTGAAGCGCTCCGGTTACGGACGCGAGCTGTCGGATCTGGGGGTCAAAGAGTTTGTGAACCAGAAGCTGGTGGTGGTGCGTCAGTAAGAGGTCATAAAAAACCTGCCAGCCGGCAGGTTTTTTAAGGGGATTATTGCACTTCGATCTTGTCCCAGCCGCTTTTGAACATGCAGCTGTCAACCAGCGTATCCCGGCGATATTCATTCGCATCTTCAACCGTGTAGCTCGTGGAAATATCCTTTTTCTTTTTCGATTTGTCCGTTTTTTCCGAGCTCGAACCGGTAACCACGTTATCCGGGGGAAGATCGATCAGTGCCTGCGCTTCGCATTCCGTGAGCTTTTTATTCATTTCCGCGTCGCTGACGCCCGGTTTCACCCATTTGTACTGGACGCAGCCGGTGAGCATCAGCGTGAGGCTCAGAACGCAAAGCGCGGTCATGCGGTGTTTCATCAGAAGGTGACTCCACCGCCTACATATGCGCCGTCAATCAGCGTGTGGTTCGGACGACCGTCTTTACCATCAACGCTCACGTGGCGGTAGCCCACTTTCAGGGTCACCGGCGCGATTGGCGTCCAGCTTACGCCACCGTTGGCTTCCACGTAGTTTTTCACGCTGTTGTTCAGCCCTTCTGGCGCCACGTAGCCTTCACCGTACACGTGGATGCTGTCGGTCAGGGCAACGTTTACGCCGCCGCCGATCGGGAACGCCACGCCGTTATCGCCTTTTTTCGGGCCGATGTAGATGGCTTTGGCACCCGCATTCAGCATTACCGGGCCTACTTCCAGGTTGTAGCCTGCGCCCACGCCGCCGGTCTGGGTACCGTCATCGGTGTTTTTAAGCCAGTTGCTTTCGGCATACAGGCCGGATGAGGATTTCCCCATTTCCAGGTTGAGGTTGGTAAAGTTTTTACCCTGCTCAATGCTGCCACCCATTGCCAGAGCGGAACCCGAGAGGGCAGTCAGAGCAGAAAGAAGAAGGATATTCAGTTTTTTCATATTTTATGCCTCGTCATTAAATTCATCTGGGGGCACCTTAACAAGCGATGTTTATGACTGCAAATGTGATGAAGGTCGCTGTTTTATACTGATATTGTTAACTTTTTTATTTGAAATGTTGCATCGATGTTTGATTGTCGAGGTGTCAACGCGTGATGTTCGGACGTTTAGGCACCGTTTAATTTTTTGACTAAACATAAACTGAACGAGGAAGGGATAGTGATTAGAGGCGAATTAATTGAGTTTCTAATAATTTCCAAAAGTATTTCAGATGACACACAATACAACACAACCTTACATTTCCGGGCAATGAATATACGTTCACCCGCGCACGCCGGTTGCCTTTCTATGTCATTTTTCTGACACGTTTATTCTTTACGTTGTTGGCTTCACTTACTGGATGCTAACAATATGAAAAGAAAAATTATTCCTGTGCTTATCGGTTGTGCGCTCTCTTTCTCTGGCCTGGCGGCACAGCCTACCGCTGAGCGCTATGTCGTCAGCTTCCCCGAGGGCTCCCATGTGAAATACAGCGGCGCGTTTGCCGATGCGTTTCCGAATGGGCTCCCGGTGGGGATTGGTTCTGGCCTGCTGTTTACGGGCAAGCAGGGCGATGCCCTGACGTTTGCGACCGTGACCGATCGTGGTCCCAACGCCGATGCGCCAAAAATGGGTAAAAACGAAGCCAAAATATTTGTCACGCCAGATTTCGCGCCGTTGTTGATGACCATCCGCGTCCAGAACGGCAAAGCGGAGGCGGTTGATGCCCGCCCGCTGCATGACGATAAAGGCGAGATTAACGGTCTGCCGCTGCAAAGCGGCGTGATTGGTTCCACCAATGAAGTGGCGTTCAGCGATACCTTAAAGACGCTCAAGGGTGACAATCGCGGACTGGATACGGAAGGCATCACGCCGGACGGCAAAGGCGGCTACTGGCTGTGCGACGAGTACGGCCCGTTCCTGATTAACGTCGACAGCAAAGGCAAGATCCTCGCGATCCACGGGCCGCAGGCCGTGGAAGGGGAAAAATCCATCGCGGGCGGTCTGCCAAACATCATCAAATGGCGCCAGCCCAACCGGGGCTTTGAAGGCCTGACCCGGATGCCGGACGGACGCATTATCGCCGCAGTGCAGAGCACGCTGGACATCGACGGTAAGAGCAAAAAGCAGGCGCTGTTCACCCGTCTGGTGAGCTTTGACCCGGCGACCGGCAAAACCGCGATGTACGGTTACCCTATCGACAGCGCGGCCTACGACAAAAACAGCGACGCCAAAATCGGCGATATCGTGGCGCTCGATAATCAGCACATCCTGCTGATTGAGCAGGGAAGCGATAAAAACGACGGAATGCGTAACCTGATTTACAAGGTGGATCTCAGCAAGGCGAGCGATCTTTCCGCCTTTGACAAGCCGGGCGAGTACCCGGAATTTGATGATGAGAAAACCCTGGCGCAGCGCGGCATTACGCTTGCAGCAAAAACGCAGGTGGTCGACCTCCGCGCGCTGGGCTGGCAGCAGGAGAAGGCTGAAGGACTGGCGCTGATCGACAGCAAAACGCTTGCGGTGGCGAACGATAACGATTTTGGCGTGAAGGTCGCGATGCAAAACCCGGTCGAGGGCAAGAAGCTCAAGGATTACCGGGTAAACGCGGAAGGCAAGCTGACGCTGGATGATAAACCGGTGGAAACCACGCTCAGCGTGAAGCCGCTGAAGAAGCCGGAGTCCGACAGCGAGCTGTGGATTGTGACGCTGCCGGAGGCGGTGCAATAAGTTTACCGCTCACCCCTCTCCCCATAGGGGAGAGGGGATTGTTCGGAGCGCATAGTTAAGCGGGGAGGCTATTTCTTCAGACCCGCAAACGCCGCCCGAATCTCCTCTTCCGGCAGCTGTATACCAATAAACACCATCACGCTGTGCGGCGGTTCATCGCCCCACGGTCGGTCCCAGTCGGCGCTGTACAGGCGCTGCACGCCCTGGAACAGCAGGCGGTTGGGCTCGCCGTCAATCCACAGCATCCCTTTGTAGCGCAGCAGCTTGTCGGCAAACGACAGCAGCAGGTTCTCCATCACGCGGGAAACCTCGCTGATATCTACCGGATAATCCAGCTCCACCACAATCGACGCCACGTCGTTTTGCTTGTCTCCCATAAAGTGGAAGCGCGGTTTCGCGGTGACGTTCTCCTCCAGCATAAAGCCGTTGGTGTTGAACAGCTGAGACAGGTCGATATCGCCGTGCGTCACCGTGTAAATTGGCGCGCGGGAGTTGATGCGCGTCAGGCGCTCGCGAAGCTTAACGCTTTCGCCCGCCACGTCGGTTTTGGTCAGCAGGATGCGGTCGGCGTAGCCCACCTGAGACTGGGCGATGGTGAACTGGTTCATCTGCTCGTCCGCGTGGACCGCATCGACCAGGGCAATCACGCCGTCCAGCAGGTAGCGTTGGCAAAGGATCTCATGGGAGAAAAAGGTCTGAATAATCGGGCCGGGGTCGGCCATGCCGGTGCACTCGATCACCAGACGGTCAAAGTCGATTTCACCGCGATCGCGGCTGTCGAGCAGGTCCAGCAGGGCGTCTTCCAGCTCGTTAGAGCGGGTGCAGCAGATGCAGCCGTTGGTCAGGGTTTTGATCTGCGTGGCGCGATCGCCAATCAGCTGGTCGTCTACGGAGACTTCGCCAAATTCGTTTTCGATGACGGCGATTTTGAAGCCGTGCTGCTCGTTCAGAATGTGGCGCAGCAGGGTGGTTTTACCGGCGCCGAGGAAACCGGTCAGCAGGGTAACGGCAATCGGGATCATGGTCTCTCCTTTAGCAGCAGCGGACGCCGCCTTCTCCACTTCCGCCGTAGCGCGCTTCCTGACGCTCGCGGAAGAATTCGGTGTAGGTCATGTATGGCTTATCCGGATGGTTGGTCTTCATATGCTCAACGTAGTTGTCATAGTCCGGAATGCCAATCAGCATTTTCGCCGCCTGACCGAGGTATTTTTTTGCTTCGCCTAAGTTACCAAACATAACGTGTCCTGATAAGAAAAAGCCCGGTGGCGCGCAGCGATCCGGGCCTACAGTACCGTTGTAGGGCGGGTCAGCGCAGCGCCACCCGCCATTGTGTTAGTGGTGTGAAGAGGTCTTCACGCCGCCTTCCGGCACCGGTACGTACGGGGTTTCTTTGTCCGTACGGCCTTCAGCGTTACGCACTTTCAACCAGGTTTTGATGCCGTAGAAGATAATGCTGTATACCACCACCAGGAACAGAATGCTCAGACCCGCGTTGGTGTAGTTGTTCACCACGATATGGTTCATGTTGGCAATCTGCTGGGCAGTCAGGTCTGCGCCGCCTGCGGCAATCTTCTCTTTGTACTGGTTAGCCATGAAGAAGAAGCCTTCCAGCTGCGGGTTGGCGCTGAACAGCTTCAGGCCAAGCGCCCAGGTGGTGCAGAGCAGCAGCCACAGCGCAGGCACCACGGTGACCCAGATGTATTTGGTGCGCTTCATCTTCACCAGTACCACGGTGCCGAGCACCAGCGCCACGGCAGCCAGCATCTGGTTTGAAATACCGAACAGCGGCCACAGGCTCTTCACGCCGCCGAGCGGGTCGACAACGCCCTGATACAGTAGGTAGCCCCACAGGCCGACGCAGCCCGCCGTACCCAGAATGCCCGCCACCAGAGAGTCGGTTTTCTTCAGGAACGGCACGAAGTTACCGAGCAGGTCCTGCAGCATGAAGCGGCCCGCACGGGTACCGGCGTCCAGCGCGGTCAGGATGAACAGCGCTTCGAACAGAATACCGAAGTGGTACCAGAAGCCCATGTCCGCCCACGGCAGCACTTTGTGGAACACGTGTGCGATACCGACGGCCAGCGTCGGTGCGCCACCGGCGCGGTTCAGCACGGACGGTTCGCCGATGTCTTTCGCGGTCTGCATGATCTGCTCAGGCGAAATCACGAAGCCCCAGGAGCTGACGGTCGCCGCCGCGTGTGCGCTGGCGTCTTTCAACTGCGCCATAATCAGCGCCGCGTTGTCGCCGCCCATCTCATGCAGGTTAGGCATAGTGATGCCGAGACCCGCCGGTGGGGTGTTCATCGCAAAGTACAGACCCGGTTCGATGATGGACGCGGCAACCAGCGCCATGATCGCCACGAAGGACTCCATCAGCATCGCGCCGTAGCCGATCAGACGTGCGTCTTTCTCGTTCGCCAGCAGCTTAGGCGTGGTACCCGAGGAGATCAGGGCGTGGAAGCCGGAGACCGCACCGCAGGCAATGGTGATGAACAGGAACGGGAACAGGGCGCCTTTCCATAGCGGACCGGTACCGTCGATGTACTGCGTTACCGCAGGCATTTTCAGATCCGGGTTGATCAGCAGGATGCCGATCGCCAGACCGACGATAACGCCGATTTTAAGGAAGGTGGCCAGGTAGTCACGCGGGGCCAGAATCAGCCAGACCGGCAGCAGCGCGGAGATAAATGCATAGCCAATCAGCGCGAAGGTGATAGTGGTGTCCTTGAAGGTCAGCGCCGGGCCCCAGTACGGGTCGTGCGCAATCACGCCGCCGAAGTAGATGGAGGCGACCAGCAGTACGATACCAATCACCGACACTTCACCCACGCGTCCCGGACGCAGGAATCGCATGTAGATCCCCATGAACAGCGCAATCGGTACGGTAGAGCAGACGGTGAAGACACCCCACGGGCTTTCGGCCAGCGCTTTCACCACGATCAGGGCCAGCACCGCAAGGATGATGATCATGATCAGGAAGCAACCGAACAGGGCGATAGTCCCCGGTACGCGGCCCATCTCCTCTTTGACCATCTCACCCAGAGAGGCGCCGTTACGGCGAGAAGAGATAAACAGCACCATAAAGTCCTGCACCGCACCCGCCAGCACCACGCCCGCCAGCAGCCAGAGCGTACCCGGCAGGTAGCCCATCTGCGCGGCCAGTACCGGGCCGACCAGCGGGCCCGCACCGGCGATCGCGGCAAAGTGGTGACCAAACAGCACGTAGCGGTTGGTTGGCACGTAGTTCAGGCCGTCATTGTTAATGACCGCCGGGGTGGCACGCGTCGGGTCGAGCTTCATGACCTTCTGCGCGATGTATAAGCTGTAGTAGCGATAAGCCACAAGATAGACGGAAACCGACGCGACCACGATCCACAGGGCGCTTACGTGTTCGCCCCGGCGTAATGCGACAACCGCCAGACAAAAAGCGCCGAGGATCCCGAGTAAGGCCCAGGGCACGTGCTTCAGTAGTTTTTTAGTATCCATAGTAAGACCTGGTTTTTTATGTAAAGAAAAAAGGGTCAGGGTTCGTTGTGAGGAGGTATTGATTAATGCTGGAGCGATCGTGCCAGATCAACGCGCGCGTAAAGGACGGTAAATGAATGAGTGGTTGAAAGTGCCGGGTGAGCGGTCAAAGGCGGCGACGAGCGGTTTCGGCTCGCCGCCAGTGGGCGAAATTATGTGATTGAGATCACTTGATTATTCGGGGTACGCTCCACGGCCAGATAGCTTTCCAGCGTCCTGATGAGCTTCTCCTTCAGCCAGCTTGGTTCCAGTATCTGAATATGGGGGAGCCAGTAGAACAGCAGCGGCAGGATCTGGTTCTCGTGGGCCGCCTGGCAGCGCAGCGTGACGCCGCCCTGTTGCTCCTCCAGCAGCTCCTGTTCCGGCAGAAGATCGCGGCGCAGGAAGTAATGTGAAATATTATCTTTAATGAATATTTTCACCGCGAAAGTATCTTCGGACACCCAGGGATCAAGGCTTTTTTCCAGCAGCTCAAGGACATTTTCTTCGGGAGTGAAGGTCGTTTTCTGAATATCAAACCAGCTAATCTGGCTCAATGAGAAGGATTTCAGTCGGCTATTTTCGGTGGCTTGTAAATACCATATATTTTTTTTGTTAATGAGTTTATAGGGATTAATCAGGCGGGTTTTGCCCTTATAAACGATCTGGCAAACATTATGGTTTTTAATCGATTTCTCGACTTTCGTTAAATGACGGCGAATATCGCGTTCTAACGTGTGTTCCGCTTCATTACCAAGAATAAGAATATGGTTTTCGTCTACGCGCGTTTCAAGCTTTTGCCAGAATTCCGTATTTCTTTCAGGGAAAAAGCTGTCGGCATTCAGAAAGTTAGCCAGAGTGTGGTGCAATCCTTGTCCGCCGGGCGATTGTGCAGAATGAATCAGACGATATAGCCCGTTACCGGTATGTTCAACAATGGGAGAGAGTGCATTTAAATCCCGATAGACGGTGCGCTCGGTAATTTTAAATTTCTCCATTAGCGCACTGCGGTTTACCACACCGTTTAAATGTAGCTCAAGGAGAATATCGACCAGACGTTCAGCCGAGCGGCTCCGCGTCGTTTTAGCCATAAGGTCATCCTGTATATATAGGCATGCGCTGAATGATGCGGGTGCACTGACACAACCTGTCAGTATTCAGGCACAGAAAATTTCTCTTATGGGTATATAACGGCGTGATTTAGCGGAAACCTTAGGAGTTTTTGCAGAAAGCGGCGCTGGCCGGAAAAAAGGCCAGCGCGAGGGAGATCATACGGCGGCTTCCGCCTCCAGCATGACCGGGTGGAAACGGCGCCTGAAGTAGATCAGGCCGTGGCCCGCATCACTCTGGATGATGTTTTTAATTTCAACAAGATAAACCAGATGCGTGCCGATGGTTTGCACCTGGCTTATTTCGCCTTCAAGGCTGGCCAGCGCGCCCTTGAGCACCGGCTGCGCCAGCGGGCCTTTCTGCCAGCAGGAGAGGGCAAAGCGATCCTCCATCGTCATACCGGTCATCCCGGCGAAATGGCGAGCCATGATCTCCTGCTCGTGGTTCAGCACGTTAACGCACAGCCTGCCGTTGCCCTGGAATACCGGGTTCATGGCGCTGTTGGCGTTGATGCATACCATCACCGACGGCGGGGTGTCCGTGACCGAGCAGACGGCGGTGGCGGTGATGCCGCAGCGTCCGGCCTCACCCTCGGTGGTGACAACATTGACCGCGGCCGACAGGCTGGCCATCGCGTCGCGAAAACGCAGGCGTTGTTCTGATTGCATGAAAACCTCCCGCTGCGCTATTTCAGCAGCTTATCCAGCATGTTGATATCGCTGTTATTGTGCAGGTGCGGCACCGTCCAGCCGTGTTGGTCGTATTCGGACATGCAGCGGTCGACCATCGCCATCATCTTGTCCATGTTGCCTGAGCTCTGCGCCTGGCGCAGACACTGCAGGCGGATCTCATCCTGGCTGCCGGAGTAGTTAATTTCATACAGCTCGTGACGGCCGCCAAACTCGCTGCCGATGGCATCCCACATCAGCTTCAAAATCTTGATGCGTTCGACGTGATCCATGCCGTTGGAGCCGCGCACGTATTTCGCCAGATACTGGTCGATCTGCGGGTTGTTCAGATCCCGGGCGCTGGACGGCAGGTAGATCAGCCCGGAGGTGACGTTACGCTCGATGATGTTCTTGATCTTGGCGTAGGCCATCGGGGCCATCACGCGGTAGGTCTGCAACGCCGCGTGGTCAGGAAGATACGCGCCGTTGACCCACGGTGTGGCTTCGGAACACATGGAGTCGCTCAGCGCCCAGAACATGTTGCGCCAGGCCACCACTTCGCCGAGATCCGCCTGCACGCCGCGGAACTCCAGGGTGCCGGTGCACTCCAGGGATTTCTTCAGCAGGGCGGTGATGAAGTCGAGCTTCACCGCCAGGCGCACGCAGGCCTGCAGCGGGTACATGCGGGCGAAACCGCCTTCCATCGTCCAGCGGCGGCAGCGGTCGAAATCGCGGTAGATGAGCACGTTTTCCCACGGGATCAGCACGTGATCCATCACCAGGATGGCGTCGTTCTCGTCAAAGCGGCTGGAGAGCGGGTAGTCGTACGGGGATCCGGTTGCGCCTGCCACCATCTCGTAGGAGGCGCGGGAGATCAGCTTCACGCCCTCGGCATCCATCGGCGCGACGAACATCAGCGCGAAGTCCGGGTTTTCGCCCATCACCTGCGCGGAACCGAAGCCGATCATGTTGTAGTGGGTCAGGGCGGAGTTGGTGGCCACCACTTTCGCGCCGCTGACGATAATCCCGGCGTCGGTCTCTTTCTCCAGCTTGATGTAGACGTCTTTTACCTCGTCCGCTGGCTTGTGGCGGTCGATCGGCGGGTTAACGATGGCGTGGTTGAAGTACAGGCCGGTTTCCTGAATGCGGGTGTACCAGTTCCGGGCGTTCTGCTCGAACTGGCCGTAGAAGGCCGGATTGGCGCCCAGCGCACAACCGAACGCGGCTTTATAGTCCGGCGTGCGGCCCATCCAGCCGTAGCTCAGGCGCGACCACTCGGCGATGGCATCGCGCTGCTGGCGCAGGTCGTCGGCGCTTTTCGCCACGCGGAAGAACTTGTGGGTATAGCCGCCGCTGCCGGTGTCGGTGCCCCAGCACAGCGTGTCCTGCATGTCCGGCTTGTGCAGCGCGTCGTACATCTGCGCGATGGAGGCCGCCGCATTGCGAAATGCCGGATGGGTGGTGACGTCTTTGACGCGCTCGCCGTAGATATAAATCTCGCGTCCGTCCTGCAGGCTTTTTAAATACTCTTCACCGGTTAACGGACGTTTGGTATCGGCGCGGAACTCTTCAGGCTTCATAGGGACCTCGTATCGGAATAGTGTTGTTAAATTTATGTTTTGTTTTTGTTGTTTAATTGAAGCCTGAGAGGGACGTAACGTGAAGGGACGATTGGGACAACGACGGGTACTTTTCGGGTGGGATGTGGTTTTGTGATCTGTGCGGCTTTTCGGCGGGTGGCGCTGCGCTTACCCGCCCTACGAACCGTGATGCGTTCAGGAAACCGGTACTTTCTGCGCCCGGTATGCGCTGGGCGAGCACCCCACTAAGCGGTTAAAAAAGCGGGCGAAATAGGCCGGATCTTTGAACCCCAGCTGCCAGGCAATCTCGCTGACGGTGCTGTCGGAGAAGAGCAGCAAGCGCCTGGCCTCCCGCAGCTGGCGGTCGAAGATCAGGCGTTTTGGCGGACGGTTGGCGAAGCGGCGGCAGATATCGGTCAGGCGAGATTCGGTCAGGTGCAGCTCGCTGGCGTATTCCGGCACCGTCCAGTGCTGGTGGTAGTGGGTGTCGATCAGCTGGGTAAAGCGCTGAAACAGCTTCAGCTCGCCGCGCATGCCGCCTGAGGCGTGGTCGTCGAGCTTCGCGTTGCGCAGCAGCAGCGTAAACACCGCCTGCGCCAGCAGGACCAGGGTATGCTCGCGCCCGGGCAACTGCTCCGTGGATTCCCGGGCAATCAGCTGCCAGTAGTGCTTCAGCGCCGCCAGCTCGTCCGGCCTGTCGGCAAGCGAGAGGCAAATCCCCGGCAGGCCAAACGCCTCCCGCGTGCCGGGGTAGAGCACCTCCAGCAGCGGCCAGATCAGATCCTCGCGCACCGTCAGCACGTGACCATCGCTGTCGGATTCGGTGATAAACGCGTGCGGCACCGACGGCGGGGTGAGGACAAACAGCGGGGCCTGCACCGAATAGCGGTGATCGTCGAGCTGGAGCTCGATTTGCCCGGTATCGAGAAAGTGCATCTGAAAGTACTGGTCGTGACGATGCGCCTGCATGTCGCGGCCAAAAAAGGCCGCCATGCGGGCGAACGACTGGTAGTGCACATCGTCGGTGCCCAGACTTTCGTCGTACTCCTTGCTGATATCAATGTTGGCGATAGGGTTCTGGCACATGATCGTTCCTCTGTTGATCCCGCTGCGTCATCGGAATGCGCGTCAGCACCAGCGCGCCAACCACCAGCAGCCCGGCCACGAACCACAGCCCCGAGCTGAAGCTGCCGGTCGCGTCGCGCAGGATCCCAATCAGCAGCGGGCTGACGGCGGAGCCGACGTTGCCGATGGCGTTGATCACCGCCAGCGCCACCGCGCGGGACTGCAGGCTAATAACCCGATCCGGCGTGGTCCAGAATATCGCCATGGCGGTAAACGATCCGGTTGAGGCCATGATGATGCCAAGCAGCTGGATCAGGCTGTGATCCGTCGCGGAGGCCAGCATCCATCCCGCCGCGGCGAACAGGTACGGCAGGATGGTGTGCTTTTTTCGCTCTTTCAGCCTGTCGGAACGGCGGCTCCACCAGATCATCCCGAGGATGGTGCAGAACTGCGGGATCGCTGCCAGCAGGCCGATGACGATATTGCTGCTGCCCGTGTTGAAGCTTTGCAGGATCTGCGGCGTCCAGATGTTGATCGCACTCAGCGTATTGGTCAGGCAGAAGTAGGCCAGCGTGTAGAGCAGCACCGCCGGGGTCAGCACCTCGCGCAGCGTGGAACGCGGCGTGACGGATTGGGCAATCGCGACCTCCTGCTCGCGGGCGATCATCGTTTTGAGCGCCTGCTTTTCGTCCTCATCCAGCCAGGTGGCCTGGTCCGGCGTGTCGTTGAGGTAAAACCAGGTCACCACGCCGAGCACCACTGACGGCAGCCCTTCCAGCAGGAACAGCCACTGCCAGCCCTTGAGGTTCCACAGTCCGTCCATCGCCAGAATGTAGCCGGAGAGGATCGAGCCGAGCATCATGGTGACCGGCATAGCAATCATAAACAGCGCGTTGGCGCGGGCGCGGTGATAGGCCGGGAACCACCAGGTGAGATAGACCAGAATCCCCGGCAGGAAACCGGCTTCGGCAATGCCCACCAGCATGCGCAGGACGTAGAGAGTCTCGGGGCTGGTGGCGAACATGGTGCAGGTAGAGGCAATACCCCATACCACCATGATCCCGGCGATCCAGCGGCGTGCGCCGATCTTCGCCAGCATGATGTTGCTCGGGATGCCGCACAGTACGTAGGTGACGTAAAACAGCGTAGCGGCCAGGCCAAACATGGTTGACGTGAGGCCCAGATCTTTACCCATTGTCAGCCCGGCGAAGCCGATGTTGATGCGATCGAGGAACGAGAAGACAAACAGGATAAAGAGAAAGACGATCAGGCGTCGGAACAGCTTGTGAATGACGCGGTGTTCAACAGCTTTATTATCATGGGTTTGCAGGGTAGAGGTCGTCATGGTGCGCTCCAGATCTTACGTTTAGTAGACGGATTTATTGTTATGAACTGACGTAACCGGTGTTTCGATAAAGCGTGCCGCCAGCGCTTCCGCGCCGCGGGCAAGCAGGGTAGTGTCGACCCCGACGGCAACAAACAGCGCGCCGAGCTCAAGATAGCGTTTTGCCAGCGGTTCATTCGCCATCAGGATGCCGGGAGCTTTACCGGCAGCGCATATCTGCGCGATCGCCTGCTCAATGGCGGCCTGCACCTCCGGGTGCTGAGGATTGCCGGCAAAGCCCATGTCGGCGCTCAGATCCGCCGGGCCGATAAACACGCCGTCGACGCCTTCCACGTCCAGGATCTGCGGCAGATTTTTCAGCGCCTCGCGGGTTTCAATCTGCACCAGCACGCACATGGCGTCGTTGGCCTGCTGCAGGTAATCGGGAATGCGGTTCCAGCGCGACGCGCGCGCCAGGGCGCTGCCCACCCCGCGAATGCCCGCAGGCGGGTAGCGGGTGGCACGTACCGCCAGCCGCGCTTCGTCGGCGTTTTGCACCATCGGCACCAGCAGGGTTTGCGCACCCACGTCCAGCAGCTGTTTGATCTGCACCGGGTCGTTCCACGACGGGCGGACCACCGGCTGGCTGGGATAAGGGGCGATAGCCTGCAGCTGAGTTAAGACGGTCTGGACGCTGTTCGGCGCGTGCTCGCCGTCGATCAGCAGCCAGTCGAAGCCTGCTCCGGCCAGCAGCTCGGCGCTGTAGCTGCTGGTCAGCCCCAGCCATAATCCAATTTGCGGACGGCCTGCTTTTAGCGCCGCTTTAAATGCGTTTTGCATCGTGCTCTCCTAGACAAAGCGGCAGCTGATGGAGCCCATGTTGCCGTAATCGACGTGGAAGGTGTCGCCTCTGCTGGCGGGCACCGGACGGGTAAACGAGCCGCCGAGAATGATTTGGCCAGGCTCAAGCTGCACGTCGTACGGCGCAAGCTTGTTGGCCAGCCACGCCACGCCGTTGGCCGGGTGGTTCAGGACGCCTGCGGCCACGCCGGTCTCTTCGATCACGCCGTTGCGGTAGAGCAGGGCGGAGATCCAGCGCAGGTCCAGCTCGTCGGGCTTAATCGGACGGCCGCCGAGGATCACGCCCGCGTTGGCGGCGTTATCGGAGATGGTGTCGAAGACCTTGCGCGGACGCTGGGTCTCCGGGTCGACGTTGTGGCAGCGGGCGTCGATCAGCTCCAGCGCGGGGATGACGTAATCCGTGGCGTTATAGACGTCGAAGATCGTGCAGTTCGGGCCGCGCAGCGGTTTTGCCAGCACGAACGCCAGCTCCACTTCAATGCGCGGGACGATAAAGCGATCGACGGGAATGTCGCTGCCGTCATGGAAGAACATGTCGTCCAGCAGCGCGCCGTAGTCCGGCTCGCTGATCTGCGAGCTGGCCTGCATCGCTTTGGAGGTGAGGCCGATCTTGTGGCCCTTCAGCACGCGGCCTTCGGCGATCTTCAGGCTCACCCATTCGCGCTGGACGGCGTAGGCGTCTTCAATCGTAATCTCCGGATAGTCCAGCGAGATCGCGCGGATCTGCTCCCGGGACTGTTCCGCCTGATGCAGACGATGGGCGATCAGGGTATGGGTGTGTTTATCGAGCATGGCGTATCCTTTATGCGGCTGTTGCCGGGTGGCGCTGCGCTTACCCGGCCTACGTTCGAGCCGTTGTAGGCCCGGTAAGCGAAGCGTCACCGGGCGGAAAAGATGTCTACTTAAACAACGCGTGCACGTTGTTCTGTTTGTAATTGAGCGTCGGGTGCAGTTCGTCGAGCTCAAACGACAGCGCCAGGTAGCGGCTCGCCATCAGCGCCGCGAAGTGCGCTTTGATAAGCCCAAACAGCATCTCCCCCACGGCCTCCCGGCTCTCCAGACTGCGCCCCGCGCCAATCTTCAGCGTCATATGGACAAAGGCGTAATCGTGCTTGCCGTCGGCCATCTGCCAGGTATCCAGCCAGTGGGCGCGACTGCGGATACCGCCGAGCGGGAAGATGCCCGTGGCGGCGAGCGCCTCGTTCACTTTGGCGAACAGCGCCGGCAGGTCGGCCTGCTCGCGGATGTTGTCGGTACATTCAGCAATAAAGTGCGGCATGGTGGCTCCTTAGGCGGGCAGCGGGAAAACGGCGTTGACCTGGCCGGTGCCGGAGCTGGCGAACAGCTCGGTGAGAAACTCCACCTTGCCGTCGTATTTGTCCCAGCCGAGCATGCCCAGCAGCATCACCGT
Organism: Enterobacter sp. BNK-22; assembly: GCF_048684805.1. NCBI lineage: Bacteria > Pseudomonadati > Pseudomonadota > Gammaproteobacteria > Enterobacterales > Enterobacteriaceae > Enterobacter > Enterobacter sp. BNK-22. The sequence continues at coordinate 2,924,173 of NZ_JBLQTT010000001.1, read as the reverse complement.
GTCGTGCATGTTGCCCTCGCCGTAGCAGTAGTCGGCGTACTCCGGCAGCATGCTGCAAAACTCCTTAAACTGACCCTCGCGCCACAGCTTCACCACGCGCTCGTCCATCTGGCGGTCGAACTCGCGGGTATAGCTGTTCATCCCTTCCTCGGCACGCTGGTCGTCGATAAAGCGGTGCGACAGCGAGCCGCTGGCGAGCACCGCCACGGTGCCGTCGTATTTTTCAATGGCGCTAACGATGGCCTCGCCCAGCCTGCGGCTGTCGGCGAAGTCGTGAACCGTGCAAAACGCCGAAATAGAGACCACTTTGAAGTGCTTATCCGCGTTCATGTAGCGCATCGGCACCAGCGTGCCGTACTCGAGCTTCAGGCTCGGAATGTTGTGCGCTTTGGCGCGCACGCCAAGCTTCACCGCCTCGTCGGCAATCAGCTGGCCGAGTTCCGGGTTGCCGTCGTAGTCGTAAGTCATGTCGCGGATAAAGTGCGGCAGCTCGTTGCTGGTGTAGACGCCCGAAAAATGGTCCGCACAGTTGATGTGGTAGGCGCTATTCACCAGCCAGTGAGTGTCGAAGACGATAATGGTATCGACGCCCAGCTCCCGGCAGCGCTTGCTGATCTCTTTGTGTCCGTCGATAGCGCCCTGGCGGCAGCCGTGGTTTTTACCCGGCAGCTCGGAGAGATACATCGACGGCACGTGGGTGATTTTTGCCGCTAACGCTAATTTACCCATTTTCAGATCCCCCACTTTGGAATCGGATGGTCGCCCATGGAGATGCAGACGTTCTTCATCTCTGCGAACACCTCGAAGCTGTACTCGCCGCCCTCGCGGCCGGTGCCGGAGGCCTTCACGCCGCCAAACGGCTGGCGCAGATCGCGCACGTTCTGGGTGTTCACGAACACCATGCCCGCTTCGATGTTGCGCGCCAGACGGAGCACTTTGCTGACGTCCTGGGTCCAGATGTACGACGCCAGGCCGTACTCCACGTAGTTGGCCAGGCGCAGCCCTTCCGCTTCGTCCTTGAACGGCAGCAGGCAGGCCACCGGCCCGAAGATCTCCTCCTGCGCCACGCGCATGCGGTTATCAACATCTGCCAGCACGGTCGGGCGCAGGAAGTTGCCGCCTTTCAGGTGTGCAGGCAGATCGACCGGTTTGTCCGGGCCGCCCGCCAGCAGGGTTGCGCCTTCCTCGATGCCGAGGCGGATATAGCCGGAGACTTTTTCCCAGTGCTGCTGGCTAATCAGCGCGCCAATCTGGGTGTTCGGATCGGTCGGGTCGCCCACGCGCAGGCGGTTGGCGCGCTCGGCAAAGCGCTTGACGAATTCCGGGTAGATGCTCTGCTGGATGAAGATGCGCGAGCCCGCGGTGCAGCGCTCGCCGTTGATGGAGAAGATGGTGAACAGGGCGGCGTCCAGCGCGCGCTCGATATCCGCGTCTTCAAAAATCAGCACCGGAGATTTGCCGCCCAGCTCCATGGAGTACTTCTTCAGCCCGGCGTTTTTCATGATGTTGCGCCCGGTGGCGGTGCCGCCGGTGAAAGAGACGGCGCGCACGTCGTGATGCCGCACCAGCGCATCGCCTGCCGTCGCGCCGTAGCCCTGAACGACGTTCAGCACGCCCGCCGGAATACCCGCTTCGAGGGCCAGTTCGCCCAGACGGTCGGCGGTCAGCGGGGAGAGCTCGGACATCTTCAGCACCGCGGTATTACCTAAGGCCAGACAGGGCGCGACCTTCCAGGTGGCGGTCATAAACGGCACGTTCCACGGCGACACCAGCGCGCAGACGCCCACCGGCTGCACCAGGGTGTAGTTGAGCATCTTGTCGTCAACCGGGTAGGTCTTGCCGTTCATTTGCTGGCACACCTCGGCGAAAAATTCGAAGTTGTGCGAGGCGCGCGGGATCAGCACGTTTTTGGTCTGGTGGATCGGCAGCCCGGTATCGGCGGTTTCCATGGCGGCGATCTCCGGCACGTTCTGGTCGATCAGATCGCCCAGACGACGCATCAGGCGCGCGCGCTCCTTCATCGGCAGGTTGGCCCACTTCGGGAACGCCTCTTTGGCGGCGGCAACGGCCTGATGGATTTCGGCTTCACCGCCGGAGGCCACTTCAGCCAGGACCTCGCCGGAGGCCGGGTTAGTGGTGTGGAAGTAGTCGCTGCCCGCGACGTTTTTACCGTTGATCCAATGGTTTATCTTTTTCATTTTGCCGTCTCCTCACTCACAATTCGGTTCATCAGGCGTCCCACGCCTTCCACTTCCACCACCACCTCATCGCCCGGCACCACGTCGGACAGCCCCTTCGGCGTGCCGGTGGCAATCATGTCGCCCGGCTGCAGGGTCATAAAGTCGCTCAGGTACGCAATCAGGTACGGGATGCTGAAGATCAGATCCGCCGTGGTGCCTTCCTGACGCAGCTCGCCGTTCACGAAGGTGCGCAGGGCGAGGTTGTGCGGGTCGGGAATGGCCTCTTTTGGCACGATGTTGGGGGAAATGGGGGTCAGCCCGTCGCGGCTTTTCACCCGCAGGTTCGGGCGGTAGTAGTTTTCCAGGTAGTCGCGGATGGCGTAGTCGTTGCAGACCGTATAGCCCGCAACATAGTCCATCGCCTCGGCTTCGCTCACCTTACGCGCCGTTTTGCCGATGACCACCACCAGCTCCGCTTCATAGTGCATGTACTCGACGTTGTTCGGGCGCACCGACGTCTGGTTGTCACCGTTGAAGGTGTTCGGCGCTTTGATAAAGACCAGCGGCTCGGTGGGCGGCTTGAAGTCCAGCTCGCTGGCGTGATCGGCATAGTTCAGACCGAGGGCAAACAGCGTGGCATGCGGCGGCGTGCGGTGTGTGTTAGCGACGTCGCGTTCATCCACCACCGGGTTTTCCAGCGGCGGAAACCCCTCCGCCAGAATACGCACGCGATCGCCCGGGCGGATCTCAACGCGGCTGTGCGGGGTACCGAGCAGGATCGCATCGCCGGGATTAAGGGTGGCGAACTCGCTCAGGGCGCTCAGCAGTTCGGCAGCGTTACGCTGCAGATCGGCGGTGTTCCAGTGGTCCGCTTCGCGGCCGTTGATCTCGGTGATGATGGTCAGGTTGTCCACGTGATCAACGGCGACCGGTTCGCCAAGCGGGCAGAATCCGTCCCGGCATTTGGCCTTGATGGCCGGGCGGTAGAAGCTCTCTTCCGGCAGGCTCACCTCGTTGGCGAGCGCGTATCCTGCAATATATTCCGCGGCGTCCTCCACGCGCACCTTGCTGGCGGTTTTACCGACCACCACCGCCACCGTGGCGCCGCTCAGCACCGTTTCCCCCTGCGGGAACGGAATGGGCTCGCCCGCGCGAATCACGGTGTTATGCGGTTTGATAAACCACACCGCCGTTTTCGGCGGCGTGTTGTAGGGGGCTTTTTCAAACGCCTCACGCCAGGCTTCGCGCTGGCTTTGATGGTTGAGGGCGACGGCAAAAACGGTACCTTTCATTCACATACTCCTCAGGCCGGAGGTCCGGTTTGGATTTCATTAATATGTTAATGATCTGGTTTTATGCTTTTGCTGTTTATTTCGCAATCAGAAGTGAAAAATTTGTGATATGAATAACAATAAATTTACATATTCTTTTTTATGTATAATAAAATCAGGTGTTTAATAAAATTAATGGGTTTCTGTTAGACTTTTGGGCAGAAAACGTGTTGTTTATAAAAACATCTTTTCGTGTTTGTTTACTTGTTAATGATGTGAAGGGTACAGGCTATGCATGATTCATTAACCATCGCGCTGCTGCAGGCGCGGGAAGCGGCGATGTCCTACTTCCGCCCGATTGTGAAGCGCCATAATCTGACCGAGCAGCAGTGGCGTATTGTGCGCGTGCTGGCTGAACATCCGTCGATGGATTTTCACGATCTGGCGTTTCGCACCTGCATCCTGCGCCCGAGCCTGACCGGCATTCTGACGCGTATGGAGCGCGACGGCCTGGTGCTGCGCTTAAAGCCGGTGAACGACCAGCGCAAGCTGTACGTCTCGCTGACCAAAGAGGGCAATGCGCTGTATGAGCACGCCCAGGCGCAGGTGGAAGAGGCGTATCAGCAGATTGAGGCGGAATATACGCCGGAGAAGATGAAACAGCTGACGGCGCTGCTGGAAGAGTTTATTGAACTCGGAAACCGTCATAACGCAGCGCGGGATGAAGAGTAAAAACCACAAATTCCAGGATGAATTTCGTAAAGTTTTCCCTTTCCAGGCCGAAAATTCTGTATCTGTCTGAGGAAAGAGAAAACATGTTAAACCGTATCAAGATTGTCACCAGCTTAATGCTGGTTTTAGCGATATTTGGCCTTTTACAACTCACATCCGGTGGTCTTTTCTTTAATGCTCTGAAGAATGACAAAGAGAATTTCACCGTCCTGCAAACCATTCGCCAGCAACAGTCCACGCTGAATGCCAGCTGGGTAGCGTTGCTGCAAACCCGTAATACCCTGAACCGCGCGGGTATCCGCTACATGATGGATCAGAGCAATATCGGCAGCGGCGCGACCGTGAACGATTTGATGCAAATCGCGTCTGCGTCTCTGAAACAGGCGGAAAAAAACTGGGCTGCCTACGAAGCCCTGCCGCGCGATCCGCGTCAAAGCGATGCGGATGCCATGGAGATCAAGCGTAACTATGATATTTACCACGGCGCGCTGGCGGAGCTGATCCAGCTGCTGGGCGCGGGCAAAATCAACGCCTTCTTCGATCAGCCGACCCAGAGTTACCAGGACGGTTTTGAGAAGCAGTACGTGAGCTACCTGCAGCAGAACGACAAGCTGTACCAGATGGCGGTCGAAGACAGCAACAGCTCCTACAGCCAGGCTATCTGGGTGCTGATCAGCGTCCTGATTGCCGTGCTGGTGGTGATCGTGGCCGTCTGGCTGAACATCAAGCAGACGCTGATCTCCCCGCTGAATCGTCTGATCGACAACATTCGCCATATCGCCAGCGGCGACCTGGTGAAGCGCATTGAGGTTCAGGGCACCAACGAGATGGGTGAACTGGCCGACTCGCTGCGCCATATGCAGGGCGAGCTGGTGCGTACTGTTGGCGACGTGCGTAACGGCGCGAATGCGATCTACAGCGGCGCGAGTGAAATCGCGATGGGCAACAATGACCTCTCCTCCCGTACTGAACAGCAGGCCGCTTCCCTGGAAGAGACCGCTGCCAGCATGGAGCAGCTGACGGCGACCGTTAAGCAGAACGCCGAGAACGCCCGTCAGGCGAGCCATCTTGCCCTGAGCGCCTCCGAAACCGCGCAGAAAGGCGGCAAAGTGGTGGATAACGTGGTGCAGACCATGCGCGATATCGCGGGCAGTTCGCAGAAAATTGCCGACATTATCAGCGTGATCGACGGCATTGCTTTCCAGACCAACATCCTGGCACTGAACGCGGCGGTAGAAGCGGCGCGTGCGGGCGAGCAGGGCCGCGGTTTTGCGGTGGTAGCAGGTGAAGTGCGTAACCTGGCCCAGCGCAGCGCCCAGGCGGCACGCGAGATCAAGAGCCTGATTGAAGACTCCGTGGGTCGCGTGGAAGTGGGTTCAACGCTGGTCGAAAGCGCCGGTGAAACCATGGGTGAGATCGTGAATGCGGTCACCCGCGTCACGGACATCATGGGTGAAATCGCCTCTGCGTCTGACGAGCAGAGCCGCGGTATCGACCAGGTCGGTCTGGCGGTGGCAGAGATGGATCGCGTGACCCAGCAGAACGCCTCGCTGGTGGAAGAGTCTGCCGCAGCGGCAGCCGCACTGGAAGAGCAGGCAAGCCGTCTGACGCAGGCCGTGGCGGTGTTCCGCATTCAGCAGGAGCAGATGAAAGCGCGCGAATTCGCTTCTGCGAAAACCGTTTCAGCACCGGCGATGGCGCGTAAAACGGTTACCGCTGATGCAGGTGATAACTGGGAAACCTTCTAACGCCGTATGTTGTGCCGGGTGGCGGCTGCGCCTTACCCGGCCTACGGTTCGTGGTTTTGCCGGGTGGCGGCTGCGCCTTACCCGGCCTACGGTTCGTGGTTTTGTAGGCCCGGTAAGCGCAGCGCCACCGGGCGATATTACAGAGGCAGGCGCATGGCGCAGCGCGTTTCATATGCGAAACCGTGCGCTGTCTCTTCTTCCCTTTTCTGACGCAGTTCAGGCGTCAGCGTCGTCATTTTTTCAAACCCCAGCCGCGCATAGAACGGCGCATTCCACGGGACGTCCCTGAACGTCGTCAGCGTCAGCGCTGTCAGCCCTCTGTTACGGGCATGGTCTGCCACGCAGGCGATGAGCTGCCTGCCGATCCCTTTTCCCTGCCAGTCCAGATCAACCGAGAGTTCGACAATAAACAGTGATGACGGATGGGCTTCGGCAAGGATAAACCCGACGGGGTGGTCGTTTGCCAGCGCCAGCCAGCTTAGCCCGCGTTCGACATAGCCGAGGTGTTGCTCAGCGGAAATGACCTCGCCGTCGGCAAGCCAGGCGAGTTCCGGGAAGTCACGGAAGCGCCCGGCCGCCGCGCGTTCAATGGCGGGCAGGGCGGCAACGTCGTTGAGAGTGGTGGGGCGAATGCGAATAGTCATGGCGGCAAGTATAACCTGACCCGTCGACATTATTCCGAGCAGATCAGCACCGGCGAATAGAAATTGCTGATCACCAGCGCGTCTTCCGGCGTGCGCTCGATCGTCAGAAGCCTTTTATTGCCCAGCGTCAGGCCGGCAACGTATTTTTCAAAGACCCCGGGCGGCATGGCGTCATGGCTAAAACGCTCCACTTTTTGAATAACGATCTCATACAGTTCACCTTCCACGTGACGCCATTTAAACATCTCCTGGCGGGAAACCTCCCAGCTGCGCGGGGCATTCACCACACTGCCGTTAACCGTGATGTACCCCGTTTTGTCGGGATGAAAACGCATAATGATCTCACCGTCAAAGGTGAAATCGTGGCTGTCGCGCCGGTCGGAGAAGGTCAGGTTTCCGTCACAGGCCACCGACAGCGGGGGCGTGTGAAAGTACCACGCCAGCACGGTGCCCAGCAGCAGCAGGTTGAGGATCAGGATTAGCCAAACTTTTTTGTGTCTCATATCACCACTCGTAATAGTAAAGCGTACGACAGGCGCTGGCTTTACCCTGCGTGAGGGAACATTGGGAGAGCACCAGCCGCCCTTCGTGGCCGTAGAAAAGCGTTCTCTGAATGTGCATGTAGAAAATTGAATTTTTCAGGCACGGAAGATGGCCGTCCTTCTGAAGCGTTTGCGCCAGCGTAATCGCCTTCCCGTGAAACACGTCCGCCAGCGGCGTAAAGGTGTAGACCGGGCAGGTGCCAATGTGCGTCAGCAGATGGATCTCCCGCTGTGAATTTTCCGGCTTGATGAGCGCGATCCAGAGGCATAGCGCAACGACGACCAGCGTGAGCGCGCCGCAGAACAGCCCTTCCGGGCGAACGCGCCATGCAGGTTTCGCCGTTTCGGCGGTCGGCGGAGCCTCCTCCAGCGGAGTGACCGTGACATCGGCGCTGAGCATAAAGCCTGTTTTCGGTACGGTAACGATAAACAGCGCGTCGGGAAGCAGGGTCGCCAGCATCTTGCGCAGAATGCTGATGTACTGGTTTAAGGAGTTGTTAGACCCCTGGAGCCCTCGCCGATCCCAGACTTCCTGGAGAAAGGTTTCCCGTTCAACCACGTTCCCATGATGCTGAACCAGCAGCTTCATGATGGTATTTGCCGTACAGGTGAGGAGCTGCGCATCCTCGTCCGGCGCATTGATAAGAGAAACAGAACCGTCCTCGTCGTTGTAGACGATGGCGTCAGCAAGCAGGTATTTCATAAGTTCTTGTAATAAAAACAGAGATAAAAAATAAAAAGAGAAGGCCTACGCCTTCCGGGCTGCATTGCTGGCTATTTTAACGCCACTGTTACCGATAACATTGATCCAGACAGGATTTTGGGTGGTTTAATAAGTCAGCGTGATAATCACGTCATCAATAAATTCCCCGGTGCCGGTTAGCGGCTGCGCCGGAACCTCGCCGTAAACGGTGTAGTTCTGGGTGCCGCCAGCGGGATTGGTGACCTGCAGCGCATCGCCGCTGCTTTGATCTCCCCAGCGTTGCGTGGCCGCCTCATCCTGCCAGAGCCCGTAGCGCAGGCACTGGCCCTCGCTGTTGCAGAGCTGCCGCTGGTTACCGCTGGCATGGTTGCCTTTGCCCATGGCAAGGGTGAACGCGGTTCCGGCCGGACAGCGCGTGGTCAGGGTGGCGGTGGAACGCGTCGGACGCAGGGTCGCGGTGCTGGTCAGGGTGCCGAAGTTAAGGGGCGTCACGCGCTCGATGTAGCACCCCTGGCTGATTTCGGCCTGCGCGCTGGTGCCGCCCTGCACCTGCTCCCCCTCTGCGGAACCGTCCGAGCAGTTTTGCAGGGCATCCTGACGCAGGGAGCTGTGCCAGGCGATACGCAGATTCATGTTGTAGTTGTAATAATGGTAGGCCGGAAGCTGGCTTTGCCCTGCCGGAATGGTCGCGATAAGCGGAAAGGTACCGCTGACGTTGGCATTGCTTTCCGCGGCCAGGGTTTGCTGAATCAGGTTCCCGCTGCTGGCAGGCCCCAGCTCCTGAGATCGCGCTGCACCGTTCAGCAGGCGGAAGAGGAGGGTGTACTGTTTTCCCTCCTGATCCCCCGGCGAGATCATCTCAAAGGGCGGGGCGTCTACGCTGCTCAGGCAGACGTTGAGATATTCCGTCCTGCCCTCGTTGTCGGCCTGGCAGCTAAACTTGACCTCGGTGTTGACGGAGGTGGTATTGCCCGCCACGACGTTGCCAAAGTTAATGGCGGGCATGGAGGTTATCCAGCAGGCTGCCGCCATCGCCTTCACGGACAGGACGATCAGCAATAATAACGGTGCTCTTAATGACACAGTTGTTCTCCGATATTCTGTATAGATGACCCGGTACGGGGCGCCGGAAGCGTGACCCGGCACTCCCCCTCACCGGTCTTCACCACCAGCTCACCCGGCAGGGGCGGATCTTCAAGCCAGATAAAGCCGTCGCGTCCCACGATGGTGGCACCCTGCGGCGTTGACACGACGCTGCCCAGCGGGAGCGGCCTGCGGCGGCTGTCGACCAGCCGGGCCTGAACTGTGACGGCGTGATGGACGTTAAACTCGACTTTGACCGCGCTGCTGTTGCCCGGCCTGGCATGCATGTCGGTGACGGGGGCGATCACATCGGCGGGCAGATCGAGCGGGTTAATGCTGACTTTGCTGTTGTGGTAGCGCGGCAGATCGGTCAGCAGGAGATAACCGTCCTCATCCGTTTCACCGGCCGGGCGGTTTTCCAGCATCACCGGTACGTGCCCAACACCGTGCGTGGAGACCAGCGCCATGCCCTGCTGGATGTAGCGCAGCGCGTGCAGGCTGCCGTCCAGCAGCGTCAGGCTACCTTCGGCGGAGGCGTACTGGTTGCCCTGGCTGGCACCTTGCTGCAACCCAACGTGCCATTCGCCCGCGCGGCCCAGATAGCCTACGTCCGCATATTTTTCACGTCGTTCGCCAAAGCCCTGGCCCAGCTCCCATGACCAGCCGCCGGCCTCATCGTCCGGCTGGTGGCGGTAATCCATGCGCGGCGTATCCCGGCTGGCCTGAGCGGAGAGCGTGTCCTCGCGACCCAATGGGACGGAAAACAGCAGCTGAACGTGACTCGACGCATCCGTAAACGAGCGGGTGTAGCTCAGCGTGGTGGAGATGTGTGCCGGCAGCGATACCGACCAGGAGGCGTTGAGGTAACGCTCTGTGCTGCCCTGAATGTTCTGCTGTACCCAGCCCGCGCCCACGGTACCGAAATGGGGGATGGACTGGCTTACCCACACGCTGTCGCTGCGCCTGACGGGCGCGGCACCGCTCATGCGGGCGTTGTCGGCGAAATCCGCTTCGGTACGGACGGTGCTGGCAGAAATGCCCGTTCCTCTGCCGTTCCACTGCCAGCCGAGGCCCCACTGAACGCCCTGACCGTAAGGGCTGTCGCTCACGGCAACGTGCTGGCTGAGCACCCCTACGGCGGGAGAGACCAGCCAGTCAGCGCCCGTGCCCACGTTGTGCAGCCTGCGCTGCTGCTCCGTATGCAGCGCCAGCGTCAGGTGATTATTCACCCCATAGCGCCAGCCTGCGTCCAGCAACGACGAGGCGGCATAGTCGTCGGAGTGCAGGGCGTAGTTTTCGCGCATCCAGCCGATGTCCAGCGAACCGCTGCTGAGCCCTTCCGCCAGCATGCCCGGCGCGCCGTAGAGATCGAGCTGTACGGTGCGACGCTGGCCATTGATATCGGTAATCACCACCTCCGCCTGCCCGCTTCCGGTGAAGGAAGGCAGGGTATCCAGCAGAAAGTCTCCCGGCGTGACGCGCTGGCTGCTCTGCTTAAGGCCGTCGATATACAGATCGACTGTGGAAGGCAGCACGGCGGTGTCGCTATAGCGGCTGCGCGGTTCGGTATTGAGCTGGGGATTGAGCTCAAAGTTACGTGCCCAGTGCAGCCCGCCAAAGCGCACCTGTCGGCTCCAGCGGGTGCCGGTGGTGACGCTGTCGCCCAGCGCCAGCGTGGTCAGCGAGTCGGTGTTATCCCACTGCCAGCGGGTTTCGAGACGCGTGTGGGTCGGTCGACCGGCGCTGTTTTCCTCCCCGGCATGGCTTGAAAAACTGCTGCTGAACGTTCCGGGCAGCCCGCCGGACGCGGTCAGCATGGTCTGGGCGTTGAGCTGGCGCTTCCCCTGCACGTCGCTGGCGTAGAGCGCGTATCCGAGCGTATAGGCGCTGACGGGCTGCGCATCGGGATAGCGGTACATCGGCGCGGGCTTTGAGACGGTCAGATGCTGCTGGCCTTCGAGCGCGTCGGCCTCTGCGGTAATTGAAACCTGCTGGGACAGCACGTCGAGATTGATCTTCAGGCCCGGCAGGGAGGTCAGCTCAACCCACCCGGCGCGATCCTCCGGGGCGTGAAGCCCCAGCTTTTTCATGTCGCTGCGGCTTATCCATAGCGCATTATCCACCACCCGGCAGGCCCAAAGTTCGCCTCGCGGGGCGTGGTTCACGGTAATGGCCAGCCATTGCACGGTGTCGGCGGGGTCAGTCCGGGCTGACAGCATGAGCGGTAGCCAAAACAGGAGCGCGAGAAGCGAGCGGGCGCAGAGGTATCTGGCTGGCATGATGGTCATCATTGAGATAGACGCGCAGCGTGCTGAGCGCGTGACGTGTGGGCTGCTTGAGCGATAAAAGGGCGGTTTGTCCCGGGAGCACATAGCCCGCCAGGCCTTTAATCGACCCTACAACTTTCCCATCGGCCGTCAGGGCCTCAAGGTGGCTCAGGCGGATGTGGGAGTTTCCGGCGTTAAAGCAGCGGAGAGTGGCCGGTATGTCTGCCTGCTCACAGCTCAGGGCATCGTGGCTGACGGGCGCGCTCTGGTTCCCGGCAATAAACACCGGAATCGAGTAGCGCAGCAGGAAGTGTACCGCGGAGGGGTTGGCGGCACGGGACGCGGCGTCCGGCAGTTCGTCGATGACCAGCCGGTAACTTTGTTCCTGCGCACGGTTGCCGGGCTGCATGACGATAATGCGCACCAGCTGCTGCTGGCCCGGCGCCAGTGATGTCATCGCCGGGCTGGTGACCACCTCCCCGGTGGCCACCAGCACATCTTTACCGTTTTTTTGCGTCCATTCGTATACTCGAATCTGCGCACGGATAGCCGCTTTCCCACTGTTAGTGAGATAGACCGCCGCTGCCCGCTGGTCGCTCTGCAGATCGAGCGTTACCGGGGCCACCTGAAGCGTGGCGGCCAGCGCGTAGCGCGACAGCAGCGCCAGCATCATGAGCCACAAAATGAAGCAGGGAAGGTAACGACGCACGATCAATACTCCAGTTTTAACGTGATATCGTCGCTGTAGTTCCCTGCCTGGGCGGTTGTCAGCGCCCCGGCGTCAATGACGCCATACAGCGTTTCCTCCTGTTCCGCTCCGTTGCCGGTATCGTCCAGGCCATTCGTACCGGTGATTTGCGTCTGTTTGCCTTCGTCAGCAAAGAGCTTCCACGCAATCTTCTGCGCGCCCGTTTCGCCATTTTCCGGCTTCAGCCAGAAGGTACCGTTTTCGCCGTCGTTGCTGGTGGCGGTGAGGGTGAACGGCGTGCCGTTGGTACAGACGATATCGACCTGCGTTTTGGCCTGGATTTCGCTCGACTCATCGGAGCCGTGACGCGAGAAGTTAAGATCGTTGGCTTTGAGGGTGCACGACTTCACGACCTCAAGTGAGACGTGCATCGTCGCGCTTGCGGTACTGTCTGCGGCGATCGCAGCAGCAGGAAGCAGGAGAGCGGAACAACATACAACGGTGGGAATAATTTTCATGATCTTATTTCCTGACGTGAGTAACAGTGCAATTACAAAGCGAATGACTGAGCGTCCAGCAGGCAGCGTTTTTGATGGCATTTCGCCAGGTTGTGGCAGCAAAAAGTGGGGCAAGGCCATAAACAGGCGTTGCCGCGCAGAACGATGACCTTATCGCCAGCATTCGGAATGAAAGGGGTCATTTTCTCCCCCACAGATAGCCCTGGCCGTAATCGGCCTCGCTGGCGCGGGCCAGCGCGAAATCACCCGCGGTTTCGATGCCTTCGATCAGCACCTTGCTGGCGACGCGCTTGCACTCGCGGGTGAGATGCAGAAACTTCGCCTGCTCGGTCCGTCCGTTCCAGAAGGTATGTTTGTCAATTTTGATGCCGCAGAAGCGGATCTGGCTGGTCAGCAGGTCGGGAAGAAGGTCTTCGCAGACATCGTCTGCCCACACTTCTATCCCCCACTGATGGAGCGTCGCGATGCATTTTTGCAGCACCCGGCTTTGCGTATCGTCGAGTTGGACCATCGTATGGAGATCGGTGATCTCGATAGCAAGTCTCTCCGGGCACGGGGTTTCTTCTTTTAGCCTGTCGAGGAAGTCCGTTTCCAGCAGTAAATCCGATGTCGCATTGAGATAATACTTGTCGCCATCCTTGCAAAACATGGCGTGACGAAGCTGCGCAAAGAAGTGCGCTTTACGCTGCGTCGCCGACATCGAGCCAAAGTAATCTTCAAGATTGACGTTGGGCTTTGCCGTGGACAATACCTCCCAGGCAATCACATTTTCACTGCGCAGTGCCCGGATGGATTCGAACTTATAGCCGGTTAGCATGATAAACGTGCGTAACGCTCCGTGGTGATTTCAGGAGCTGTACATTTTATGGATTTGGTTTTTGGCAGGATATTTATAGATAAAAATGGCTTATATAAAGTGTTTTTATCTAATTTATAAGAATTATATAGGATTATTTATTTTCATAAGCGCCCGGCAGAACGCCGGGCGCGACGTGCATTAACCCGCTTTGCTGATGATTTTGATTTCGACCATGCCGATCCCGATCTCGCGCGGTGAATGCCCAAGGATATTCCCCTCGTTCGTGGACTGCGGGTCCGGCGGCACGATGACCAGGGTATTGCTGCGTGAAGGATTCTCAAAATGCAGCGTGTGCGTGCTCACGTCGTTTCCAAGCGTTAACGTCTGCTCCCGATCGCCCACGCGCACGGGGACGGGCTTTTTAGCATTCGGCCCATAGGCCCTGGCGGTGATCACCAGGTCGAACTGTTCCGGCAGGGGATGGGTGTACTCAATTTTCACCTCATTGCCCAGCTGCGCGTTGGACCAGCGTCCCCAGGACTCCGGCCGCGAGATGCCGCTAAACTGCTTCACTTCTTCCGGCGCGCCAGCCACGTTAAAGATAAAGCTGTCCGCTTTGTAGCGAATATCGTTGTCGACGATTTTCAGCATATCGACGTTACGCTGATAGCGCGCGGTATCAATCACCGTATCGTTGAAGGCGGTTTTGCCTTTCCAGTTTGCCTTATCCACGTGCTGCACGGTTTGCTCGCCGCCGAGCTGGCCCTGAGAAACGCACCAGTCGGTAGAGAGCGCCAGCGGCTGCGACCAGAGCTGGCCCATTTTGTAGCACCGGTCGACCCAGACGAAGTTATCGCGTGGCGCAAAATCGGCCAGCTGATAGCGCAGCGGCGCGGAATACTCGCTTTCTGGCAGCGGCTCAACGCGACCCTCCGACACGCGTACCAGCAGCGGCAGGCGGAAGTTGCTGCCCGAGAAGGCAATGGTGTTTTTATCCCGATCGACGGTGAAGTCCTTCATCTCTTTCGGGAAGTTCCACAGGCGGATGATGTCGGGCTTCCAGGCGAGGATTTTTTCCTTCATGTTGAGGAACACTTCCGACAGGGATTGCCCCGACAGCGTGCTGCGGCCCAGGCCAATAAAGTTGTCGCCGCCCAGGATGTCCAGCACGGTGGCGCCGTTATCCATGGAGTTGCGTTTGGTGGCGATCTCCTCCTGCTGCGGCTGGTCGCCGCGCAGGACGAAGAACAGATTGCTGCGATCCTGCTTGTTGAGCTGGTCCCACGCGCTGTTTTTCATCGCCAGGTGATCGGACGAGACGACGATGACGGTGTTTTTAAACCAGGGCGAGGCTTTGATTTTCTCGACCAGCGCGGCAATGTGCTCCTGACTGCAGGTGACGGCGCTAAACGATTTGTTGTTTTTACCATCAATGTCATAGCTTTTGCGCTTGCAGGTGCGCGAGACAAACCCGTCCGGATGGTGTGTGTCCACCGTCAGCGCAAAGAGAGAGAAACGCTTGCCCGCGCGGGACAGCTCCTCGAATTTCTTCCAGGTTTCGTCGAGTACCGTATCGTCATAGAAGCCCCAGTCGTTGCGGTAGCTCGGATCGGCAACCGTCGTTTTTAACTCTTCTGAGCCGTACAGGTGGTCAAAACCGTGGGATTTCAGGAACACATCTTTTCCGGCGAAGCGCAGGTTTGCTCCCTGCACAAAATAGTTTTCGTAGCCGGAGTTTTTCAGGATATCGCCGAGGCAAATATTCTGCGGGAAGAAGGTCGACATGGAGGCTGAGGCGTTACCTTCAAAAGGCGCGAACAGCGGGATACCACACTGGGAGGCAACCATACCGGCAATCGTGTAATCCGTACCGGGCAGCTGCATGGTGTGGCTGAAATCGAGACCTTCATTTTTCAGCGCACCCAGATCTGGCGTCAGGTCCGGGAAGGCATCGTTATCAAAGTACGTGCGCTCCAGACTTTCACCGTAGATATAGACCAGATTGAGCGTCGGGTTAGCGATCGTTTTCGACGGCTCTTTGTAGTAAGCCGCGAAATCCGGATCGCCGTCACGCGACTGGGATTTCACCAGTTCGGTGATCTGATGGAACGCCGGGCTGGCGTCGACGGAGGCCAGCGCCAGGAATAACGCCAGCAGGCTGTAGCCATGATGGTGCGGATGATGGCGACGTCGACGCAGCACCCAGGCCAGTGCGCCAAAAATGGTGACCAGCGCAACGACAAGGCCGAGCCCCGGCAGAATGTACTTGCTTACACCCGCGCCCGTCAGGCTGTTTGTCAGCGTGTAGAGCACCGCATCGTTAATGCCGTCACCGGTAAAGTAATCGCTGGCGTATAAGGTAATGTTTAAAATAATAAAAATGCCGAGCACCACCAGCGTGGCGATAAACCACCAGGTGTGACGGCCGGCTTTCCAGGCGTAAACGCCGACAGAAGCCAGAAAAAGGATAAGAGACAGGAATTCAGACAACAGCATATCCTCGTGACGCCAGATGCTTCGCTGGCTAACTGTTTATTTTTTGGGTCATACAATGTAATTGCGATGTCGTTAAGCTGCAATTTTAGTGTCACGAAAGTGTGCTGTTGTTAGGATTTGGTTTAGAAAATCGTTTTTATGAAGACGTGCACATCCTGACAAACGGACGCTGAGACGGTGGCAGGCAGGAAAAACGCTCATTTAGCGCCGCGTTGCAAGACTATCGCATTAAACGCGGCGTGTTGTGGCAGAAAATGGGGTGGATCAGGAGATGAAATTAACGCCTTGTTTCAGCACCAGATCGCAGGCTTTGGTTTTAACCTGTTTGGCCAGAGAAGAGTTGCCGAGGGTGCTCAGGTTAAGCTGCTGCCCGTTCTGCGCGTTAAGCAGGCCCTGAATGCCGTCCATGTAGTTGGTGTCCGCTTTTTGCTCCTGGGTATCCAGACCCAGTTTACCCAGCACCTGGTTTTTCACGTTTTGCGCGTCGGTCACGGAGGCCAGTTTTTGCTTCGCGCAATATTCCAGAATCCCCGCCGCGTTGTTCATCGTGCCCGCGCTCAGGCTCTGACCGCTGTTGCCCAGCAGGCTGGTGAGGGAAGAGGCGGAGAGTCCGCCCTGCGTGCTGCTGCTCTCTTTGGTCAGCTCGTTTGCTGCGCTTGACAGAGACTCCTGCCAGGACGCCGCCTGCGCTGCACCGGTTACCAGCAGCGCGCCTAAAAAGGTGCTGATTAGAATCTGTTTTTTCATCATGGCTCTCTCAAAAAGGTCCGTTTTGGGCCGAAGGGGTTCCAGTATATACCTGCGACCTGTCGGGGATTCCTGGAACTGTCTTAATACTCTTTCCCGGTGACGCGGCTGCGGTAACTGTCCCAGTCGAAGATGACATACAGGCTGTTACCCAGCTTCATGCGGTCCATGACGCGTTCCCCCAGCAAGCGGGTCATCTCGTCGATGTTGTGGTTTGTCAGCATGCCGGTCGGGCGTTTGGACGAGGAACGGCGATCGACAATCTGGTTGATGATGACTTTTTCATAGCGGGATTCCGTCTGAACGCCAATCTCATCGATGACCAGCAGGTCGACGTTACTCAGATCGTTAAGCAGCTGTTCTTCGGTGGTTTCACGGTTGCTGAAGGTGTCTTTCATCGCGGACATGATATCGGCCACGGTGATGATGAGGACCGATTTACCGCGCAGAAGCAGCTCGTTGCAGATGGCGGCAGCAAGGTGGTTTTTGCCGGTGCCCGGCTTGCCGCTAAAGATGAAGCTGGCGATATTGCCGTCGAATTCATCCACGTACTGCCGCGCGGCGGCCAGCGCGTTCATCTGCCCGGTGGTCTCAATTTTATAGTTATCGAACGAGCAGTTCTGGTGCAGGGGACGAATACCAGAACGGTTAAAGGTGCGCTGCATTTTCATCGCCCGGTTTTCGCGGGCGAGCGCGGCGGCGCGGATCTTACCTTGCTCTTTTTGCCACGCCAGCAGCTCTTCACCGGTGGTGAAAGCAGGCTTCACGTTGGCAGGCATCATTTTTTGCAGACGTTTCATCAGGTCGCCGACGTTCTTCATTTCGCACCTCGGAATCCGCTGGGGATCTGTTTATCCGGTTCTGAAAACGCATTGATATCACGTTTTGGCTGGCCATTGTTGCCGGCGCGGGTAATCTGGAGATGACGCGCGAGCTTTTGCTGCCACTGAATATGGGTGAACACTTTCCCTTCCGCCTGCCACCAGGCGGTAAACGCGGCAAGCTCTTCCGCGGTGGCGGGTTGGGTTAACGCAATGCCCCACAGCGCGGCCTGCCGCTGAAAATCCGCATCCGGCTGCCAGCCCGAATAGAGGGCAAATTTACCCATCGGAACGGTCACGGGAACGTTAACCGGTTCATCAAAGAACTGATTATCCAGCGTGACATCGCTTGCCGGGCGTGACAATTGCGCTTCGATCTCCAGAAGCTGTGCCAGACGTTCCGGTGTGATTGCGTAAAACGCTGGCGCGTTGTCGGCAAAAACCGCAACCGTGCCCCCTTCGGCGTGGGTCAACACACCGCGAGGGTCGCGCATAAAGGCATCAATACCAGCAATGCTGGTGGTCAGAATTCTGGAGGACATAACGCTTACTCTACTGATGACTACGGGCGTGATATGGGCTTATGGTAGCACAGAGAGGGGAAAGGGAAGGAGGGGATTTCCCCGGCGGCGCTGCGCTGACCGGGGCTACAGTTGTAGGCCTGATAAGCGCAGCGCCGTCAGGCAGTTATTACGCGATGATGTTCAGCGTGACGTCGATGTTGCCGCGGGTTGCATTAGAGTACGGGCAAACAATGTGCGCCGCATCGACCAGCTTTTTAGCTTCCGCAGGATCCATACCTTCAACATGGATGTTCAGTTTTGCTTCGATACCAAAACCGGTAGGCAGCGGACCAATACCCACTTCGCCTTCAATAAAGGCATCTTTTGGCAGGGTAAATTTGTCGCGTGCCGCCACGAACTTCATCGCGCCCAGGAAGCAGGCAGAGTAGCCCGCGGCAAACAGCTGCTCAGGGTTGGTCACGTCTCCCCCCATGCCGCCCATCTCTTTTGGCACACCCAGTTTGACGTCCAGTACGCCATCGGAGGAGGTGGCACGACCGTCACGGCCACCGGTGGCTTTTGCTTTGGCGGTATAAACAACTTTTTCTAAAGACATGGCAGGTTCCTCATCTTGTTTTAACGTGTGCTATTAAATAGCGTGCGATATATATGGGTAAATAATAACGCGTAAAGTATAGCGTTACGCGCGGTGTAGCTGTTGTCGCAAAAGTTCGAGCTGCTGTTTGAGCGCCAGCAGGGTGTCAGTATCACACTGCGCTGCGCACCCCACCGCATGGGGGATACCCAAAGCCTGCTGCTGGAGCTCACGTCCCGCTTCACTCAGGGTGACGGCGACTTGACGTTCGTCTTTGCGTGAACGGTGGCGGTTGATGAGCCCGGCGCTTTCCAGACGCTTCAACAGCGGCGTCAGGGTCGCAGAGTCAAGGAACAACCGTTCACCGATGTCCGACACCGTCATATCATCCTGCTCCCACAGCACCAGCATCACCAGATATTGTGGATAGGTCAGGTTCAGCGGTGCCAGCAACTGCCGGTACAGCTTGTTAAGCGCCAGATTTGCCGAATAGAGGGCAAAGCAGAGCTGGTTATCCAGCTTGAGCGCAGCGGTTGCATCGTTCGTTTTCGCGTTCATGAGATGAATATAGATAGTGTGCGATTTAATTGCAAGCAATTTTATGGGCAGGTGTAACGGAGCGCCACCTGAACGGCCATTTTGCGGTAGTGCTGGCGCTGCGCCTGCTCGTCTGCGCCTTCTTCAAACAGCAGCGTAAAGGTGTAGCTGTTGGCAACGTAGTGAAAGCTGAAGCTGCTTATCAGACGATGAAGATCGCGGGCGTCTACCGTCTCACTGAAGAGCTGTTTTTCTTTCCCCCGGCGCAGGATCTCCTCCAGCAGGTCGAGCGCGCTGCGGTTGACCTGGCGGAGATAGCTCGACTGCTGCATAAAGCGGCCGCGCTGCATGTTTTCCATGCAGATAATCCGGATGTAGTCAGGGTGGTCGGCATGATAGTCAAAAGTGGCTTCAACCAGATTGACCAGCGCTTCGACCGGGGGCATTCCCGTCAGGCTTAGCGCTTTTTCACTGGCGCGAATCTGGGTGTAAACATGTTCCAGTACCAGGAGATAGAGGTTCTCTTTATTCTTGAAATGGTAAACCACCATGCGTTTGGTGGTGCCCGCTTTCTCTGCGATCTGCTCCATCCGTGCACCGTTCAATCCATACTCGGCAAAAAGCGCGATGGCGCTCTGAAAGATTTTCTCTTTCAGGCTGGATTCTTCACTGTGATCGGGGTGTTCGCTGCCAGGGTTAGCCACATCCTTTCCTTATTTTCACCAAACGGACCAGACGGATTATCTCCACGGCAGCGAAATAACACAAATATCAAACGCGTGGGCGTTTGCGGTATAGCCACAGGCCGGGGATCGACAGCCCGATGGAGAGCGCGCCGACGATGGAGGACGCCTTAAGAAAGTTGCTCAGGAGGAGGATCATCTGAGGCTCGGTATAGCCGAAATGGCTGATTTTCACCGCGGAAATCATTGCGGTATAGGCCGATATGCCCGGGAACATCGGGATCACTGCGGCAACGGTGAACACTTTGGGATGTGCCAGGTACCAGCGCGACCACTGAATGCCGATACTGCCGACCAGCATGGAGGCCATAAATGTCGACCATTCGATGTTAAAACCCGCCGTCATCATCACCATGCGTGAGCCATGGCCAATCGCGCCCAGCAGGGCACACCACGGCAGAGCGCGTTGCGGGACGTTAAATACCATCGCGAAGCCGATGGCCGGAATCGCGGCCAGAAGCATGTCCTGCGCCAGTGCCAGCAGAAAATCGATCACGCCCATCCGCGTAGCCCCCAGAGTGTCATGGCCATGACCACGCCGATGCAGGTCGCCAGCGTCAGCAGGCTGGCGATAGCCCAGCGTGCCAGACCGGTATTGATGTGCCCTTTAAACATGTCGGCGACGGCGTTGATCAACGGAAAGCCCGGAACCAGCAGAAGCACGCTGGCGGCCATGGCAACGGTCGGGGTGTTGGCAAACTGCGGCAGACGCAGCAGCAGGCCAGAAACCGTGGTGGCGACAAATGCGGTAATGCAGAAGTTAATTTGCGGGTGCAGCTGCCGATGCGTCAGCAACTGGCGAACATACATGGCGATACTGCTGGCGAAAAAGGTGATGATTGCTCCGTCCCATCCGCCTTTGTTGAGCTTACAAAAGCAGGCGCACGAGAGCCCTACCATCAACACGACGAGCCAGCGCGGATAACGTAATGGCTTGATCTGGTTGAACCGTTTTTCAATCTCCCTGAGATCGAGAAGCTTATGTTCAGCGAGGATGACAATGTGCTGCACTTCGGTCACGACGTGCATGTTTATGCCGCGGTCATGGTTTTTGCGCGTGGAGGTCAGGCACTGACCGTCTTTAATCGTGGTCAGCACGATGGCATTGGATGAGATGGCACTTTCGACGCTGTCCATCCCTAGCGCCAGCCCCAGCCGGGTGGAAAGCTCCTCAACCAGCGCGCTTTCCGCGCCGTGCTGGAGCAGAAAAAGACCGCACTGAATACATAGCCGCGTGATAGCACGCTGCGTTGACCGCTCTGCCTGCATGTCGTGTCCTGAAAAAGATGGAGAGGTTGCCGGTTAGCCCATAATGAGTACTTTTAGCACAAAGTGCAGTCCCTCTTGCTGTGGGTCAGATCAAGGTTTGTGCAAACAGTGGCAGGCGGTGTCGTGAAAGGGGGCGGGATTAATTTATTAATGCTGTGAATTATTAATATCAAAATATAAAATATTTGTATTTAGTTATTCTAATTTTAAATTGTCGTTATTTTAATGACTCCACAATTAAATTTTATTTCGCTTTGTGAGATATTACTGCTGTTTAGGCATTTCTTAAACTAAGCATACATCTCATCTTCTGCTTGTATTAACCAGTCTTACACTCAGGGACGAAATAGTCATACGTTGATGTGTTTTAATGTTACTCATCAAATGAAAAATGGACACGGAGGGTCTATGTTGTCATTGCATGGTAAGCATGGCGTTGTCATTAGCCGGATGCCCGTGATGCAAAACGGGTTAGGGGGCGTGATGGCACGTCATTTCCCCGATTTTGAATTGAGCTATTGCCGCTCATTGCAGGAATTAACGCTGCTCCAGCTACGCCGCGCGGACGTCATTATTGCCGATATTTCAGGCGAATACAGGAATCCTCGGGGTGCGCTTGAAGAATATTACAGTTTATTGAATCAATACCGGGACATTCACTGGATCTTTTTAGTCTCGCGTCCGCTTTACCCTATTGCGGTTGAGTTACTTATGCGCCCGGAAAGTACGTTGCTTTCTGATATGGAGCCCATTGAAGGCGTGGTTAACGCGATTCGGGCAGGGAGTGAGCGGGCAGAGCGGATAAGCCAGACGTTATTAACCCCGGAGCCTCAGGGCACGGAGGATGAAAACGAACACGTTATCGCGCTTACGCACTCCGAACGTAAGGTCCTGCGTCTGTTAGGGAAAGGATGGGGGATTAACCAAATCGCCACATTGCTTAAGAAGAGCAATAAAACCATCAGTGCGCAGAAAAACAGTGCGATGCGACGGCTTTCATTACGCAGCAATGCGGATATGTACGCCTGGATCAACAGTACACAGGGAATGAGAGAGCTGAGTTTGTTGTCAGCCTATGGAGAGTTCGAGGAATGGAAAAAACCGATTCAACAAGACATATCGCCATCATCGAAAGTTGCACGATGACGGCTGTCGGGCTACAGCATCTTTTTGCCATGCCCGGCCTGAGCCATTACCAACTACACCTGTTTAGTGAATTTGACAGCTTTAAGAATGCACTTCGTCACGTTAATTTTTTCTCGCTGATCTATTCCCTTTCCGATGCGCGAGAGGAGCGTCGTAACTGCCTGGCGCACCTGCGGGACCTTGCGTTTACGCACGGCCATATCCAGCGCATCATTTTGGTTTCTGACGAGATGGAAGCACGGCTCATTAGCCATCTTTCTCCATCACGCCTGCACGGTGTCGTCAGTAAATCGGTGACGCTTGAGCATCTGCAGAAGGAACTCGTGGAGTTGCTGAGCGAAACGCTGCGTATCAATGACAATATGCTGAATCATTGGTACCGGAGCCAAAACAGGATGCTGAGCCCCACAGAACGGGCAATATTGCGTTATATGTCCTGCGGGTATTCCATCCCTGAAATCGCGGCACATCTTGAACGGAATATTAAGACCATCCGGGCACATAAGTTTAATGCGATGGTGAAACTGGGCGTGAATTCAGACGTAGGGTTACTTGATGCGGCGGATATTATTACGCATCTTCCTGCAAGAGAGCCGCAATGTTTGACTCTCCTCACGCCCACCTTTTTATAAACCGTTTTTGCGCGCCAGATACGCTCTGGCGCGTCAATCAGATACAGACATCCACCCATTTTGCGGAAGTCAGCTCTGCCATTCTGTCAGGTGAAATGCGCACAGCGCTGTGAATTGCGCCTGCGGCAGGCAGCACTTCGGCGTACTGCTTTAAAGAGATATCGCAATATACCGCGAGCGGGTTTTCCAGCCCGAACGGGCACACGCCGCCAACGGGATGACCGGTGATGGTCACTACTTCATCACTGCTGAGCATGCGCGCTTTCGCACCAAACGTGTCTTTCAGCTTTTTGTTATCCAGACGCGCATCGCCTTTCGCCACGACCAGAATCACCTCATTTTTAACCTTGAGTGACAGGGTCTTGGCGATTTGTCCCGGCTCGACACGATGGGCGGCAGCAGCCAACGCAACGGTAGCAGTACTTTGACTAAGCTCAATAACGTCTATATCCGGCGCGTTGTCGGCAAAAAACTGCTGTACAGACTGCAAACTCATTGTTTCCTCCTGACAAATATCCTGCGTAATCTGTCATAAGAAATTATGCTCTGTAAATATCTCTTAAGTAACAAATATCCCAAACGGCTGATTTCTGGATCCTCTTCACAATCACAGAAACCGGTTACAGTAACCGGTTGCAGAGCGGGAAGCGTAGATTAATACTGAGTACGTAACGTCCCCTGTATCCAATAATAAGAGCCAAATATGAAACCATTTCGTCTGAGCAGTACCGCTGGTTGGCAAGCCAGCAAGGTTGTGAAGCTGATGTATGGAACAACGTGCGGCGCGTATGTGCCCGTAACAAACGTCTGACAGGAGATCTGCCATGTCTGCCAACCATGCTGCGTTTAACCTGATATTCCGTTTCGTCGAAAATTACGTCAGCCCGATAGCCGGGCGGATCTCGTCCCAGCGTCATGTTATGGCTATTCGTGACGGGTTTATCTCCGCGATGCCATTTATGATTGTGGGTTCGTTTTTGTTAGTGTTCGCTTACCCACCTTTTTCGCCTGATACCACCTGGGGTTTCGCCCGCGCCTGGCTGGATATGGCGAAGCAGTTTGAGGGCCAAATCCTGACGCCGTTTGATATGACAATGGGCATTATGTCCATTTATATCTGTGCGGCGATTGCCTATAACCTTGGCAAACACTACGTCAAATCTCATCAGCTGGACCCGTTTATGTGCGCCATGCTGTCGCTGATGGCGTTTCTGCTGGTCGCGGCACCCAAAACCAAAGGCACGCTCCCTGTCGACAGTCTGGGGGAACGGGCATTTTTACCGCGATTCTGGTGGCGATTTACTGCGTTGAGATGATGCGTTTCCTCAAAGCGCATAACATCGGCATTCGACTGCCGGACCAGGTCCCGCCGATGATCAAAAACTCTTTTGATCTGCTGATTCCGGTGCTGGTGGTGGTGGTGACCCTCTATCCTCTGAGCCTGGTGATTCAGTCTCAGTTCGGCATGCTGATCCCGCAGGCCATTATGTCGGTCTTTAAACCTCTGGTTTCCGCGGCGGATTCTCTGCCGGCGATCCTGCTGGCCGTGTTGATTGGTCATCTGCTGTGGTTCGCCGGGATCCACGGCGCTGCCATCGTCTCCGGAATGTTGCAGATGTTCTGGCTGACTAACCTGGGCGCTAACCAGACGGCACTGGCCGCCAGCCAGCCTCTGCCGCACATCTTCATGGAGGCGTTCTGGACGTTCTTTATCGTGATTGGCGGGTCGGGAGCCACGATGGGGCTGGTGATTTGCTATCTGCGCAGTCGTTCAGCGCATTTACGCTCTATTGGCCGTTTGAGCGTGGTTCCCAGCTTCTTTAACATCAACGAGCCGGTCATTTTCGGTACACCGATTGTAATGAATCCGGTGTTCTTTATTCCGTTCCTGCTGGCACCGATGGTCAACGCCGTGCTGGCGTGGGCGGCGATGACGTTTGATTTGATTGGGCGCGTCATCTCGGTCGTTCCCTGGACGGCACCGGCGCCGATAGGCGCAGCGTGGGCCCTGGGCTGGGACTTCCGCGCGGCTATTCTGGTTGTGGTTCTGGCCTGCGTATCGGCGATTATCTACTTCCCGTTCTTCAAAGTGTATGAGAAGCAGCTGCTGGAGCAGGAAGCGGAAGAAGCGCAGCGTAGCGCGGAAGAGGACAATCAACAGGTAGCATAGGTAAAAACAAAACGGCAACGCAGGTTGCCGTTTTTTGTTTTTGTAGGCCCGGTAAGCGAAGCGCTACCGGGCAATTCACTGCTCTACTTCAGCGTGCAATCTCCACACTGCTTAACGTCCGGCAGGCGATAACGCTGGCAGCAGGTGCGGCGAACCAGAAGCCCGTCACGGAGTACAACGGTGCGGAATAGCGGGTTGTCACGGCCATCGGAAAGCTGCCTGGCAAAGAAACAGGACTGACGCAGGGCCTCAACGTTCTCATCACCGAGAAGCGGCTTCATTTCCGTTAAATACCAGTGGATTAAATAGCCCGTATTGCTCCAGATAAGCTTCCCGTTAATCTCTCCCGTCGCTTCCAGCGCTTCCACCACCGGGATCAGAGTCTGGGTGATGAGCTGCTCTATACGTTCCTGAGCCGTCAGGGGTTCAGCGCTGTGGTTTTCGTGGAGATCAATCCAGAAGCAGGCAGCACGTCCGGTTTCGTGAAACTCAACATGGAAATTATCCGGCGAGAGTTCCAGCATGCTCTTCTGTGTTAACAGCGCCAGCATGAGCGGCGGCACCATCAACCCGATATACCACTGCGCCCAGAGAGAGAGCAGGGGTTTATTTTCCCGCGTAAGGGTGGGTTGATTGCGATAAATATGGTCGGAATAGGTGGCCAGCAGCGATTGCAGCTTTGACGGCTGTCGCCACTCTGAGAGTGTCATCGCATGGGACGGGGGCGCTTCATCAAGCCGGATAAAGTCCAGCAGGTGGGCGCGCGTTTCCGCAATTTTGTCCCGTATCGCATCTGCAAGCGAAGCATTCCCGCTGGTGAGCGGCGCTCGCCAGAGGAGAGGTTCGACGATGTGTGCAGTATGCGTGGCCATAGGATAGATAGAAATCTAAATGATAATGATTGCCAATCCTAACTATTGCTCATACCAATGGCAAGACTTTTGTCCGGGTGACATCGTCGTTATGTCTACGCCGTCTGAATCTTTTCACTTAACAGAATGTTATTGCGTCCCATATGCTTTGCTTCATAGAGGGCTTTGTCCGCTTTTTCCAGCGCGCCTTCCACGTCTTCATCCTCGAAAATGGCGATACCAATGCTGATGGTGACGTTTGTCGCGACGCTTTCGTTAAACAGATGCGGGATTTTCAAATCGTACACTTTCTGACGGATCCGCTCGGCCGTCTGGCGGGCGTGTTCGAGTGAAATGTTGGTCAGCAGCACCATAAACTCTTCCCCACCAAAACGCGCCACAATATCGCGAGAACGCACGGCATCGCGGATTGCCGCAGAGACGCGCTTCAGCGCCTGGTCGCCCATCATATGGCCGTAATGGTCGTTATAGGCTTTAAAGTGGTCGATATCCATCAGCAGGACAAAGTGCTCGCCATTTTCTACCGTGGGCAGATTCTCCAGACGGCTTTGCAGACCGCGACGATTATAGAGCCCGGTAAGCGGGTCCATCATGCTGAGATCGGTAAGGGTTTCTCGTTCTTCCAGAAGGCGAGAGAGCAGCTCCTGAGCGAAACGGTCGTTGCGTCTTTGCAAAATGTTATGAATAGCAATTGCCACCACAGGAAGTGCGAAAGAATAGGTCATTCTCAGCCATATATCGTGATCGCTTAACCACAGGCAGACAATAAAGGTGGGCAGTGAATGCAGCGTAAAGGCTTTGATATTACTGGCGAACGCCAGCGTGCCGATAAAAAGTACCGTTAAAAGCGCGATTAACAAATACGTCGCATGATCGTGGGTAATTAAGGCGAATTTGGAGACAATTTGCCAGGCCCACAAAATACCGAAGATCCCTGAAACGACAGGAATATTTATCTTCCGCGCGCGCTTTCGCCAGTGCCAGATGAACAGGCCGGTACTGATGGAGAAAATAGCAATCAGAGGGGCGGAAAACAGTCGTACAGAATTGAGCGGGTTTGTTACCGAGAACACTGCCGAGGTTGCGTTCAGAAATAAAAATAAACGTAACGATAATTGATATTTTCTGTGAACCAAAGACCGCCAGGATTGTGATGTCATAGTCGTGTGTTTTTATTAAAATTTAATTAAAACAAATAAATAGATGTCGTTTCGCAATAAAATATGCAAAAAGCGCAAAGAGTAATTATCAGAAAATCTTTAGACGTTGTTAACAGGTGCGCAATTTATCACCTTAGGCAATTCCTGTCATTACGGGAAAGGTAAAGGTCGATGGATTTTGATTCATTCAGCTGACAAATGATAATCTCTGTCATATGATATTGGTTATCATTATCGTTGAAAGAGGGCAGATCATGTTGAACAGGGCGCTGGGCAGCGGTTGGGGGGTATTGCTACCGGGAGCCATTCTCGGCGGTTTGACGTTTGCCGATCTCTCTCTTGATACCTGGAAAGCCATCATTGTGTCAGGACTGTTAGTCACGTCAGGCATGATCTGGCATAAGCAACTGCGTCACTTTGTTTTACTGCCATCGTGTGTCGCGCTGGTCAGCGGAATTCTGGTGATACTGATGAGTTTGAAATAACAGGGAAAAGAAGATACTCAGAGGGGGTGTAAGATAATTGGTGCGAGGGGGGGACTCGAACCCCCACATCCTAAGGACACTAACACCTGAAGCTAGCGCGTCTACCAATTCCGCCACCTTCGCACAGTCATCTTACTCTTTATTGCTATGTTGATATCGCCTCGTTGGTGCGAGGGGGGACTCGAACCCCCACATCCGTAAGGACACTAACACCTGAAGCTAGCGCGTCTACCAATTCCGCCACCTTCGCCCAGTGCGAGCAATATCATCGTGATTTATGGTGCGAGGGGGGGACTCGAACCCCCACATCCGTAAGGACACTAACACCTGAAGCTAGCGCGTCTACCAATTCCGCCACCTTCGCATACCATCGATACTGTAAAAGTATCGTAACCACGGAGGCGCATTCTAGATGTTTTCAGCTTTACGTCAACAGAAAAGTGCGCGTGATGCCTTGATTGATGGAAAAATGGCCGATGGACGCGCCCTGTATAGCCGGATGGCGCTTTCGCGTATCCGGCCTGGAGGGGAGGCGATTACTTTTTGGCCTGACGTGTCATCACGGTGCGGTAGACCTTAAAGCGACCCGTCTGGGCGATAACTTCGTGGAAGCCAAAGGTTTCATCCAGCACTTTCGGGTACGCCAGGAAGGCGTTCGCGACGATACGCAGCTCACCGCCGCTGTTGAGGTGACGGACTGCACCACGGATCAGCGTTTGTGCTGCTTCCAGGCTGGTCTCCATACCGTCGTGGAACGGCGGGTTAGAGATGATCATGTCGAAGCGACCGGTGATGTCGGAGAAGACGTTGCTGGCAATCACCTCGCCTTCAATGCCGTTTGCGGCAAGCGTTGCGCGGCTGGCTTCAACCGCCGGGGCGCTCACGTCACACAGGGTTAAGCGCACTTTTGGCGAATGGCTGGCGAGCACGGTAGAGAGCACGCCCGCGCCGCAGCCCACGTCCAGCACTTTGCCTTTGGTGTGCGGCGTCAGAGTGGAAAGCAGCAGCTTGCTGCCCGTATCCAGCGCATCGCGACTGAACACGCCCGGCAGCGTTTTGATGGTCAGGCCGTCAAGCTGGTACTCATCCCAGTATGCCTGCGCATCAAATGTTGTCTGTTTTTCCAGACGGCCATGGTACAGACCACAGCGGCGAGCGCTGTCGACTTTGTTCAGCGGCGCATAGCCTTCCAGCAGCTGTTCCGCGCTACGCACGCCGCTGCGGTTTTCACCGACCACGAAAATATCGCAGCCGACCGGCAGCAGGGAGAGCAGGTTCATCAGCTGGAACTGGGCTTCCGGTTTATTCTTCGGCCAGTAGTAGATCAGCGTATCGCAGTCGGCGATATCGCTCTGCTCTGCCACCAGGCTAAAGCGCGCGCGCTCGCCCATCTGGCGGCTCAGCACCTGCCAGTGGTGGTAGTATTGGGTGTGGGCACGGCTTTCAGCACAGTCGAAACGTGCGGGCAGGTCATCCTGCATATCTCCGGCAAACAGAATACGGCTTTCTTCGAAATCATCACTGTGACGCAGCAAGACTTCACTTGCCGGGGTAAATGCAGACATGAATTGTTCCTCAATAAACTCAGGCGGGGATTATAGTAGGTAGATGGCGCACTTTCGACACATTTGCTATATTTGCGCGCCTGAGAGACAGGAGTTTTCCCTATGACATCCCGACGAGACTGGCAGTTGCAGCAACTGGGCATCACCCAGTGGGCTTTGCGTCGCCCGACGGCGTTGCAGGGCGAAATCGCCATCTCCATCCCGGCGCACGTTCGTCTGGTGATGGTGGCGGAAGAACTGCCTGCCCTGAATGACCCCCTGATCGATGATGTCCTTCGCAGCCTGAAGCTGACGGCCGACCAGGTTTTACCGCTGACGCCAGAGCGTGTCGCGATGCTGCCTCCTGATAGCCGCTGTAACAGCTGGCGTATCGGAGAGGCGAATGAGATCTCTCTTCAGGGGAGCCAGATCTGCTCGCCAGCGCTGGACGAACTGAAAGCCAACCCAAAAGCGCGCAGCGCGCTATGGCAACAAATCTGCGAATATGAACACGATTTCTTCCCTCACGACGCCTGACCTGTCCACAGCGTTCGCGATTGAAACACGCGCCCACGCGTTTCCGTGGAGCGAAAAAACCTTTGCCAGCAATCAGGGCGAACGGTATCTGAACTACCGCCTGGACGTTGACGGCACCATGGCCGCTTTCGCGATCACGCAGGTTGTTCTTGATGAGGCGACGCTGTTTAATATCGCGGTTGATCCCGCGTTTCAGCGCCGTGGGCTGGGAAGAGAACTGCTTGAGCACCTCATCCGTGAGCTCGAAACCCGTGACGTTTTCACCCTGTGGCTGGAGGTGCGCGCGTCGAATGTCGCCGCCATCGCGCTCTATGAAAGCTTAGGCTTTAACGAGGCGACAATCCGCCGTAACTACTACCCCACCGCAGAGGGACGTGAAGACGCCATCATAATGGCTCTGCCGATTGGATAATAAAAAATAAGGTTGTAACGATGAAATGGGACTGGATTTTCTTTGATGCCGACGAAACGCTGTTTACGTTCGACTCGTTTGGCGGCCTGCAGCGGATGTTTCTCGACTATAGCGTAACCTTCACCGCTGAAGATTTTCAGGACTATCAGGCGGTCAACAAACCGCTGTGGGTGGATTACCAGAACGGTGCCATCACCGCGTTACAGCTTCAGCACCAGCGCTTTGACGTCTGGGCGGAACGCTTAAAGGTCAGTCCGGGAACGCTGAACGAGGCTTTCCTTAACGCCATGGCCGATATCTGTGCGCCGCTGCCGGGCGCGGTTTCCCTGCTGAATGCGTTGAAAGGTAAGGTGAAACTGGGGATCATCACCAACGGTTTTACCGCCCTGCAGCAGATCCGCCTTGAGCGCACCGGCCTGCGCGATCATTTTGACGCGCTGGTGATCTCGGAAGAGGTTGGCGTGCCGAAGCCAGATCCGCGAATTTTCGACTACGCGCTGGCGCAGGCCGGCAATCCCGACCGCGATCGTGTCCTGATGGTGGGGGATACGGCAGAGTCAGATATTCTGGGCGGCATGAAGGCCGGTCTGTCGACCGTGTGGCTCAATGCGCATGGCCGTGAGAAGCCTGACGGCATCGAGCCGACCTGGACCGTGACGTCGTTGAACGAACTGGAGCAACTCCTGTGTAAACAATGATTGCCTGCCCCCCATTGATGGGTAAAATAGCCGCAATTTTGTATTCCATGATGCGTGGCGTGCTGCCGCGCTTATAAAAGAAGATTTAATTATGACGTTGTCTCCTTATCTGCAAGAGGTGGCCAAGCGCCGCACTTTTGCCATTATCTCGCACCCCGATGCCGGTAAAACGACCATCACTGAGAAGGTGTTGCTGTTCGGACAGGCGATCCAGACTGCGGGTACCGTTAAAGGCCGTGGCTCCAGCCAGCATGCAAAATCTGACTGGATGGAGATGGAAAAGCAGCGTGGTATTTCGATTACCACCTCCGTGATGCAGTTCCCGTATCACGACTGCCTGGTGAACCTGCTGGACACCCCGGGCCACGAAGACTTCTCCGAAGATACCTACCGTACCCTGACGGCGGTGGACTGCTGTCTGATGGTGATCGACGCCGCGAAAGGTGTAGAAGATCGTACCCGTAAGCTGATGGAAGTGACCCGTCTGCGCGATACGCCGATCCTCACCTTTATGAACAAACTCGACCGTGACATCCGCGATCCGATGGAGCTGATGGATGAAGTGGAAAACGAGCTGAAGATCGCCTGTGCGCCAATCACCTGGCCGATTGGCTGCGGTAAGCTGTTCAAAGGCGTTTATCACCTCTATAAAGACGAAACCTACCTGTATCAGACCGGTAAAGGCCACACCATTCAGGAAGTGCGCATTGTTAAAGGTCTGGACAATCCGGATCTGGACGCGGCGGTCGGGGAAGAGCTGGCCGCGCAGCTGCGCGACGAGCTGGAGCTGGTCAAGGGCGCGTCTCACGAATTCGACAAAGAGCTGTTCCTGAGCGGCGAAATTACCCCGGTCTTCTTCGGTACCGCACTGGGTAACTTCGGCGTTGACCACATGCTCGACGGTCTGGTGGAGTGGGCGCCGCAGCCAATGCCGCGCAAAACCGACACCCGTGAAGTGGAAGCAAAAGAAGAGAAGTTCACCGGCTTCGTGTTTAAGATTCAGGCCAACATGGATCCGAAACACCGTGACCGCGTGGCCTTTATGCGCGTGGTGTCCGGTAAATATGAAAAGGGCATGAAGCTGCGTCAGGTGCGTATCGGGAAAGACGTTGTCATCTCCGACGCGCTGACCTTTATGGCGGGTGACCGTTCGCACGTTGAAGAAGCCTATCCGGGCGACATCATCGGTCTGCACAACCACGGCACCATCCAGATCGGCGACACTTTCACGCAGGGTGAAATGATGAAGTTCACCGGTATTCCGAACTTCGCACCGGAACTGTTCCGTCGCATTCGTCTGCGCGATCCGCTTAAGCAGAAACAGCTGCTGAAAGGCCTGGTTCAGCTCTCCGAAGAGGGCGCCGTGCAGGTCTTCCGCCCGATTGCGAACAACGATCTGATCGTTGGTGCGGTCGGCGTGCTGCAGTTTGACGTGGTTGTTGCGCGCCTGAAGAGCGAATACAACGTGGAAGCGATTTACGAATCGGTGAACGTCGCGACCGCGCGCTGGGTTGAGTGTTCTGACGTGAAGAAATTCGAAGAATTTAAGCGTAAGAATGAAGTTCAGCTGGCACTGGATGGCGGCGATAACCTGACCTATATCGCGCCAACGATGGTCAACCTGAACCTGACGCAGGAACGTTATCCGGACGTTCAGTTCCGTAAAACCCGCGAGCACTAATCCCCTCTCAGAGCACGGCAGCAGCCGTGCTCTTCTTTTATTCCTGTCTTATTAATCCCTTGCGGAATGTTCTTAATTCAACGCAATTTCACGCTATTCGCGCGTTTTTTACCCAATTCTGAAAGCGGCTCTGTGAGAGTGATCTATATTTAACTCAGTGTTTAACACCGGGCGTGGATAAATTAACTGTTCAATGCATGGCTTTAGGTTATCCATTTTGCTCGCGTGTTTATTCGCAATATATATCACTACTAAGGAAGTACGTAGCCCGAATAACGGGTCAACACAGGAATAGATCGATGAATATGACAAGACTGAAGATTTCTAAAACTCTGCTGGCTGTAACACTGGGTAGCGTTCTGGTGAGCGGCTCCGCCCTGGCGGAAAGCAGCACCATGGATAAAGCACAATCCACGGCTGACAGCGCAGGGCAAAAAATCGATAGCTCTATGAATAAAGTCGGCAATTTCATGGATGACAGCTCTATCACAGCAAAAGTGAAAGCCGCACTGGTGGATGATGAAGCCATCAAGAGCACCGATATTTCCGTTAAGACCGACAAAAAAGTGGTCACGCTGAGCGGCTTTGTTGAAAGCCAGGCTCAGGCAGAACAGGCGGTGAAAGTGGCGAAAGGCGTCGAAGGCGTTGCCTCCGTCAGCGATAAATTGCACGTCCGTGACGGCAAAAACGCGTCGGTGAAAGGTTATGCCGGTGATGCAGCCACCACCAGCGAAATCAAAGCTAAACTTTTAGCAGATGACATCGTGCCGTCCCGTAAGGTGAAAGTGGAAACCACCGATGGTGTGGTTCAGCTTTCCGGTACGGTAGATTCGCAGGCGCAAAGTGAACGTGCCGAGTCCATTGCGAAAGCGATTGATGGTGTGAAAAGCGTTAAAAACGATCTGAAAACGAAGTAAATCTGGACCATTCGCCCGTCTGGCTAAAACCTGCGGGCGATATAAGAACGACTCTGGAAAAACGCCGGTGAGTGACCTGAGCGCTCACGTTTAGCGGCCGACATTAACTATGGTAAAGGAGAAGCTTATGTTTCGTTGGGGCATTATATTTCTGGTTATCGCGTTAATTGCCGCCGCATTGGGCTTTGGTGGACTGGCAGGTACAGCGGCATGGGCAGCTAAAATTGTCTTCGTTGTCGGTATTATTCTGTTCCTGGTCAGCCTGTTTACGGGGCGTCGACGTCCGTAGCAAACGCAATATTCCGTCAACAAAATAAAGCCAGTCACTACGACTGGCTTTTTCTTATTTGCGTAACAGGTCGGGTGCGTTACTGTGGTGTTATAAAATAATCAAAACAGGAAAGCAGAGGTGGGGCAACGAATTCCCGTTACGCTCGGCAACATTGCGCCGCTGACGTTAAAACCGTTTCGCGCAGGTCAACTCGCGCTGGTCTGCGAGGGTGGCGGACAGCGCGGCATTTTCACCGCTGGCGTGCTGGACGAATTTATGCGCGCGCAGTTCAACCCGTTTGACCTGTACTTCGGCACGTCTGCCGGGGCACAGAATCTTTCTGCCTATGTCTGTAACCAGCCCGGATACGCGCGAAAGGTCATCATGCGCTACACCACGGCGAAAGAATTTTTTAATCCGGTGCGCTTTGTGCGCGGCGGTAACCTGATCGACCTCGACTGGCTGCTGGAATCAACTTCCAGCCAGATGCCGCTGGCCATGGACACCGCGGCCCGCCTGTTTGATAGCGGTAAAGAATTCTGGATGTGCGCCAGCCGGGGGGATGACTATTCGCCGGGCTATTTTTCTCCGCAGAAGGAGAACTGGCTGGACATCATCCGCGCCTCCAGCGCCATTCCCGGTTTTTATCGTACCGGTGCGCTGCTGGACGGCATTAGCTATCTGGACGGGGGGATCAGTGACGCCGTGCCGGTGCAGGAAGCCGCCCGTCGCGGGGCGAAAACCATTGTGGTGATCCGTACCGTACCGTCGCAAATGTATTACACCCCACAGTGGTTTAAGCGGATGGAGCGCTGGCTGGGCGACAGCAGCCTGCAGCCGCTGGTGAACATCGCGAAGCAGCATGAAACCACCTACGGCGCGATGCAGCGTTTCATTGAAAAGCCACCGGGTAAGCTGCGTATTTTTGAAATTTATCCGCCTAAGCCGCTGCTGAGCATGGCGCTGGGCAGCCGCGTCCCTGCGCTGCGCATGGATTATAAAACGGGGCGGCTGTGCGGACGCTACTTCCTGGCGACGGTGGGGAAAATGCTGGCGGAGCAACCGCCGCTTCATCGCCATAAACGCATTATTACGCCGCCTGCGATTGTAGCCAACGACGCTCTGACGGTGCCCCTGGTGGACATTCCGCAGGCGAATGACGCTTTACTGGATAACGAGGATCTGGCGTGACGCACCGCTTTATCGATACCCACTGCCACTTTGATTTCCCACCGTTTACGGGAGATGAAGAACACAGTATTGCGAAAGCGGCTGACGCAGGCGTTCAGGCCATTATTGTGCCGTCAGTGGAAGCGGCTTACTTTTCCCGGGTGCTGGATCTTGCTGCACAGCACCCCGCGCTCTATGCGGCGCTCGGCCTGCATCCGATCGTGATTGAGCGGCATCGTGATGAGCACATTGAGAGACTTGATGAGATCCTGCAGACCGCAGAGGACAAGCTTGTCGCCATCGGGGAGATCGGCCTCGATCTTTATCGCGAGGATCCGCATTTTGAGCGCCAGCAGACGATCCTCGACGCGCAGCTCAGGCTGGCGAAGCGTCACGATCTGCCGGTGATCCTCCATTCAAGACGTACGCACGATAAGCTGGCAATGCACCTGAAGCGCATCGATTTGCCGCGCAGGGGCGTCGTACACGGTTTCTCCGGCAGCCTGCAGCAGGCGCAGCGTTTCATTGAACTGGGCTACAAAATTGGTGTGGGTGGCACCATCACCTATCCGCGCGCCAGTAAAACCCGTGACGTGATGGCACAGCTGCCGCTGTCGGCGCTTCTGCTGGAAACTGACGCGCCGGACATGCCGCTGAACGGTTTTCAGGGACAGCCGAATCGCCCGGAACAGGCGGCGCGTGTGTTCACCACCCTGTGTGAACTGCGACAGGAGCCGGAAGAGGTAATTGCCGATGCGCTGCTGGAAAATACGCGTTCGGTATTTGGCATCACGCTATAGATAAAGCGCCGGGCGGATCACCGTTATCCTCTGTTTTTCCAGCGCCCGCGCCAGCGGTTCAACGTCCTCGGGCGTGGCGCTACGCCACGACGCCGCCTCACCGTACACGCCATGCGCATGAAACGCGTTAAGGCGTACCGGCACGTTTCCCAGCCCGTGGATAAACGCCGTCAGCGGCTTGAGGTGTTCCAGATAGTCACACTGCCCCGGAATCACCAGCAGGCGGAGCTCCGTCAAACGGTGGCGTTCTGCCAGCCAGCGGATACTCTGCTTGATCTGCGCATTGTCGCGTCCGGTCAGGAAGCGGTGGTGTTCGTTCCCCCATGCTTTCAGGTCCAGCATCGCGCCATCCAGTACCGGCAGCAGCTTTTGCCAGCCGGTTTCGCTTAACAAACCGTTGCTGTCGACCAGGCAGGTCAGATGATGTAGAGCGGGATCGGCTTTGATCGCGGTGAACAGCGTCACTAAAAACGGCAATTGCGTTGTGGCCTCACCGCCGCTTACGGTGATTCCCTCGATAAACGGTGCGGACTTGCGGACCTGGGTGAGGATCTCCTCCACGCTCAGGCGGTGCGCCATGGGCGTCGCCTGTTGGTGGCACAGGTGCAGGCAGGTGTCGCACTGCTGGCAGTCGCTCTCCTGCCACCAGACGCGCCCGGCCTGAATGGTCAGCGCGTCGTGCGGGCAGTGGGGCACGCAGTCCCCGCAGTCGTTGCAGCGGCCGATCGTCCACGGGTTGTGGCAGGTTTTACAGCGCAGGTTGCAACCCTGCAGGAACAGGGCCAGGCGGCTGCCCGGTCCGTCCACGCAGGAAAAAGGGATGACCTGACTAACTAAAGCGCATCTGCTGTTCATGGCTAATCACGCGCGGCTGACGTTCCAGAATGCGGGTATTGCGTGCGGCTTCTTCCCCCAGCCACGTGGTGTTCGTTCTCGACCCTGCTTCCCGGTATTTCTCCAGATCCGATAGCCGCACCATATACCCGGTGACGCGCACCAGATCGTTACCCGCCACGTTGGCGGTAAACTCGCGCATACCCGCCCTGAACGCGCCCAGGCACAGCTGGACCACCGCCTGCGGGTTGCGTTTTACCGTTTCATCCAGCGTTAGGATATCGCTTATCCCGGAAGAGTAGTGCTTGTGATGGGGAGCCACCGCCAGCAGGTGGCTGATGGGATCCGGCTCGTCGCCGTAGGGCAGGCGCGCGCCTGGCGTGGTGCCTGAATCGGAGCTGATCCCCGACTGCGCATGGAGCATCGCGCGCTGCTTCCAGCCGTGTTTCACCGGCGTGTTTTCGACAAACGCCGCAAGCTGTTCGCTGATGCGGTAGCCCAGCGCGTTGGCCTGTTCATCCTTTCCGTAACGTCCCGCGATGCCTGCTTTCTCACAGAGCACGTTTACCGCTTCTGCCAGACCGTACATGCCAAACATCGGCACAAACCGATCGGCATCAATCAGCCCCTCTTTCACCAGGAAGCTATTCTCAAAGAAGCCGGATTGTTGATACAGGAAATCGCAGCGGGCATCAATGATGGCCATTTGCTGCTGGCAGTAGTGCGGAAGGGCGCGACTGAAGAAGTCTTCACTTGACGTGCTGTGTTCGGCGATGGCCTTGAGGTTGAGACGCACCAGGGTGCTGCCACCGCCAGCCAGAGGCAGGGAGTTGTAACAGCTCACCACGCCATAACGGCCTTTTGTGAAAATTTTATCATTCACCGGGCCATTAGAAATATGCGGTTTGCTGCATTCACATATGTTTTTCGCCACCTCAAGCAGTAAATCATCCGGGGTGATCTCTGGATCATAAACAAAGGTCAGGTTCGGCGCGACCTGCTTCAGCTCTGCATCGGCATGCAGAATGGCACGGGTGATGGGCGTATCTTCCGGCCCGATATTGGCATGCATAAAGGCATCCGGCAGCGTACGGTCAAGATAGCGCCAGAAACGTTTTATTCGGCTATTGATTTCTTCTTGTGTTAGAATTCTAACATGCGGTTGCAGCAGCGCATCAAGCTGGCCGAGATAGACCGGCATCGATGTGACGGACGGAACATGATGGTAGAGGATGGTTAACAGCGAGAGGGCATCGTCGAGATCTTTTGCCCCTTCCAGCTCCAGCCATTCTGAACCGTTAGCCAGAAATTTTGCGTAATCCGGCAGAACGTAACGGGGTTTGTAAGGCGCATGGCCTTCGAACATGTCACAGATAAACCCCTCGTCCAGCGCGGCGCGCGCAGCTTCAGGAAGTGCCGGATACGGCAGGTTGTTTTCCGCTTCCAGCGCCAGAAAATGACGTTTTTGTTCCGGGGTTAACACCGGGCTTGTCACAATTTGCTGGCAACGTTGCTGCAGGGCGTCGGGGCTGGAGTGGGGCATATTCGCTTCCTTGAATGTTCTGCGGATGATGAACGGATTGTAGAAAGCCTGCCTGTTGACGCTTTTGATCCCACAGGGGGTATTGCTGCTTTAGTCGGCAATTTGCGCACTAAAGTTTGAAGAAGATCTCATTACAGTAATGCAAATTTGTACGCAGTTTTCATTAACTGTGATGAATGTCGAAGTGTGGATGCGGGTGGATGTTAGAATACTCACAGACCCGCAAGGTAAAATTTATACGGCACTGCCGTTGGAGATTGTTATGACCGATTTAACTGCAAGCAGCTTGCGCGCGTTGAAACTGATGGACCTGACTACCCTGAACGATGACGACACCAATGAGAAAGTCATCGCCCTGTGCCATCAGGCGAAAACGCCAGTGGGTAATACCGCAGCCGTTTGTATCTACCCGCGCTTTATCCCGATTGCCCGTAAAACGCTGAAAGAGCAGGGCACCCCGGACGTGCGCATTGCAACCGTGACTAACTTCCCGCACGGCAACGACGATATCGAGATTGCGCTGGCAGAAACCCGCGCGGCGATTGCATACGGTGCAGACGAAGTTGACGTGGTGTTCCCTTACCGCGCGCTGATCGCCGGTAACGAGCAGGTCGGTTTTGACCTGGTGAAGGCCTGTAAAGACGCGTGTGCGGCGGCCAACGTGCTGCTGAAAGTGATCATCGAAACCGGCGAGCTGAAAGAAGAGGCGCTGATTCGTAAAGCCTCTGAAATCTCCATCAAAGCCGGTGCGGATTTCATTAAAACCTCTACCGGTAAAGTGCCGGTAAATGCGACCCCGGAAAGCGCGCGCATCATGATGGAAGTGATCCGCGACATGGGCGTGTCCAAAACCGTAGGCTTCAAACCTGCGGGCGGCGTGCGTACCGCCGAAGACGCGCAGCAGTTCCTGGCGATTGCCGACGAACTGTTCGGCGCCGACTGGGCCGATTCCCGCCACTACCGCTTCGGCGCGTCCAGCCTGCTGGCCAGCCTGCTGAAGGCGCTGGGTCACGGCGACGGTAAGAGCGCAAGCAGCTACTGATTGCCAACAATGCCGGATGACGCTTCGCTTATCCGGCCTACAGGATCGTAGGGCGGGTAAGCGTAGCGCCACCCGCCACAATTCCCCCGATTCCGCATGGAGGTTACCGTGTTTCTCGCACAAGAAATTATTCGTAAAAAACGTGATGGTCATGCATTAAGCGACGAAGAGATCCGCTTCTTCATCAACGGCATTCGTGATAACACCGTCTCAGAAGGGCAGATTGCGGCTCTGGCGATGACCATTTTCTTCCACGATATGTCGATGCCTGAGCGCGTGTCGCTGACCATGGCGATGCGAGATTCAGGAACCGTTCTGGACTGGAAAAGCCTCAACCTTAACGGCCCGATTGTGGATAAACACTCCACCGGCGGCGTGGGTGACGTGACCTCCCTGATGCTCGGCCCAATGGTGGCAGCCTGTGGCGGTTACATCCCGATGATCTCCGGGCGCGGCCTGGGCCACACCGGCGGTACGCTCGACAAACTGGAAGCCATTCCGGGCTTCGATATCTTCCCGGATGACAACCGCTTCCGCGACATTATTAAAGACGTTGGTGTGGCGATTATCGGCCAGACCAGCTCTCTTGCTCCGGCAGACAAGCGTTTCTACGCGACCCGCGACATCACCGCGACCGTTGACTCCATCCCGCTGATCACCGCCTCTATCCTGGCGAAGAAGCTGGCAGAAGGGCTGGACGCGCTGGTGATGGACGTGAAGGTAGGCAGCGGCGCGTTTATGCCAACCTATGAACTCTCTGAGGCGCTGGCCGAAGCGATCGTTGGCGTCTCCAACGGCGCAGGCGTGCGCACTACCGCACTGCTCACCGATATGAACCAGGTGCTGGCTTCCAGCGCCGGTAACGCCGTCGAAGTGCGTGAAGCCGTCCAGTTCCTCACCGGGGAATACCGTAACCCGCGTCTGTTCGACGTCACCATGGCGCTGTGCGTGGAGATGTTAATCTCCGGCAAGCTCGCCAAAGACGACGCCGACGCCCGCGCGAAGCTGCAGGCGGTGCTGGACAACGGCAAAGCGGCGGAGATCTTCGGCCGCATGGTCGCGGCGCAAAAAGGCCCGACCGACTTCGTCGAAAATTACGCGAAGTACCTGCCCACCGCGACGCTCAGCAAAGCGGTGTATGCCGATAGCGAAGGGTTTGTCTCCGCCATGGACACCCGTGCCCTCGGCATGGCGGTGGTCTCAATGGGCGGCGGTCGTCGTCAGGCCTCAGACACCATTGATTACAGCGTCGGCTTTACCGATATGGCCCGTCTGGGCGACAGCGTTGACGGCCAACGTCCGCTGGCGGTGATCCACGCCAAAGACGAAGCCAGCTGGCAGGAAGCGGCGAAAGCGGTGAAAGCGGCCATCATGCTTGACGATAAAGCACCGGAAACCACACCGACTGTCTATCGCCGTATCACCGAATAGCGGTATACTGATCTGATCGATAATTTTTGAAGCACTACGTACGGAGAACAATTATGAAACGTGCATTTATTATGGTGCTGGACTCATTCGGCATCGGCGCAACCGAAGATGCAGAACGTTTTGGTGACGTGGGTTCCGATACCATGGGTCACATCGCGGAAGCCTGTGCGAAAGGCGAAGCGGACAACGGTCGTAAAGGCCCTCTGACTCTACCTAACCTGACCCGCCTCGGGCTGGTGAAAGCGCATGAAGGCTCTACCGGTAAAATCGCAGCCGGTATGGACGGCAACGCGGAAGTCGTGGGCGCCTATGCCTGGGCGCACGAACTCTCATCCGGTAAAGACACCCCGTCTGGCCACTGGGAAATCGCCGGTGTGCCGGTGCTGTTCGACTGGGGTTACTTCTCCGATCACGAGAACAGCTTCCCGCAGGAGCTGCTCGATAAGCTGGTGAAGCGTGCCAACCTGCCGGGTTACCTCGGCAACTGCCACTCTTCCGGTACCGTGATTCTGGACCAGCTCGGCGAAGAGCACATGAAAACCGGCAAGCCGATTTTCTACACTTCTGCTGACTCCGTGTTCCAGATTGCCTGCCACGAAGAGACGTTTGGCCTGGATAAACTCTACGAGCTGTGCGAAATCGCCCGCGAAGAGCTGACCGAAGGCGGCTACAACATCGGCCGCGTGATCGCGCGTCCG
The DNA here is from genome assembly GCF_048684805.1 of Enterobacter sp. BNK-22. NCBI lineage: Bacteria > Pseudomonadati > Pseudomonadota > Gammaproteobacteria > Enterobacterales > Enterobacteriaceae > Enterobacter > Enterobacter sp. BNK-22. The sequence continues at coordinate 2,883,244 of NZ_JBLQTT010000001.1, read as the reverse complement.
TTTATTGGTGACAAAGCGGGTAACTTCCAGCGTACCGGTAACCGTCACGATCTGGCCGTTGAGCCGCCGGCACCAACCGTGCTGCAGAAGCTGGTCGATGAGAAAGACGGTCACGTGGTGTCCGTGGGTAAAATCGCGGATATCTACGCTAACTGCGGCATTACCAAAAAGGTCAAAGCGACCGGTCTCGATGCGCTGTTCGATGCCACCATCAAAGAGATGAAAGAAGCGGGCGACAAGACCATTGTCTTCACCAACTTCGTGGACTTCGACTCCTCCTGGGGACACCGTCGCGACGTCGCGGGTTATGCTGCGGGTCTTGAGCTGTTCGACCGCCGTCTGCCGGAGCTGATGGAGCTGGTGGGTGAAGATGACATTCTGATCCTGACCGCGGACCACGGCTGTGACCCAACCTGGACCGGTACCGACCACACCCGCGAGCACATTCCGGTGCTGGTGTACGGCCCGAAAGTGAAGCCGGGCTCGCTGGGTCACCGTGAAACCTTCGCGGACATCGGCCAGACCCTGGCGAAATATTTTGGTACGTCTGACATGGAATATGGCAAGGCCATGTTCTGATGTCATTGCCCGGTGGCGCTTCGCTTACCGGGCCTACGGTTTTGTAGGCCGGGTAAGGCATAGCCGCCACCCGGCAAAAACAACAATGTAAAAGGAACTGAAGATGGCAACTCCTCACATTAATGCAGAAATGGGTGATTTCGCTGACGTCGTGTTGATGCCGGGCGACCCGCTGCGCGCGAAGCACATTGCAGAAACCTTCCTCGAAGACGTGCGTGAAGTGAATAACGTACGCGGCATGCTGGGCTTCACCGGTACCTATAAAGGCCGCAAAATCTCCGTCATGGGTCACGGTATGGGTATCCCATCCTGCTCTATCTACACCAAAGAGCTGATCACCGACTTCGGCGTGAAGAAAATCATCCGCGTGGGCTCCTGTGGCGCGGTGCGTATGGACGTTAAGCTGCGCGACGTGGTTATCGGCATGGGTGCCTGCACCGATTCCAAAGTAAACCGCATGCGTTTCAAAGACCATGACTTCGCGGCAATCGCTGACTTCGGCATGGTGCGTGACGCGGTTGACGCGGCAAAAGCGCTTGGCGTTGACGCGCGCGTGGGTAACCTCTTCTCTGCCGATCTGTTCTATGCACCAGACGGCGGCGAGATGTTCGACGTGATGGAAAAATACGGCATTCTGGGCGTGGAAATGGAAGCGGCGGGCATCTACGGCGTTGCGGCTGAGTTTGGTGCGAAAGCGCTGACCATCTGCACCGTGTCCGACCATATCCGTACTCATGAGCAGACCACTGCCGCTGAGCGTCAGACCACCTTCAACGACATGATCAAAATCGCGCTGGAATCCGTTCTGCTGGGCGATAAAGCGTAATGTTGTCTGCCGGGCGGCATTCGCTGCCCGGCATTTTCACTTCTTACAGATACACGACGCTGATCGTCGCCTGACCATCAAACTCGGTGTCTTCCGTCAGAGACAGCTTCTTCAGGTTTTCCACTGCCAGCGAGACGTTCAGCGGGAAAGAGACGCTGGTCACCGCCATCGGGTCGGTTTTACCGGCAGATGCCACGCTCATCAGACCCAGGTCTTTGTTCGCAATGGTGCCACCATTGGCTTTCTGCCAGCGGCCCATACTTGTACCTGCAGACAGCGCAGTACGGATAGGCTCAACCGTTGCGCCATTCGCCGTGACGTCACCGGTGCTGGTATACACTGAGTATGCGCCGATGTTCTTACCGTCATGCGTTTTACCCAGACCAAAGGTCGAGATGCTGCCGCGCAGCTCGCCACCGTTAGACGTCGCATTCATCACCTTCAGATTGGAACTGCTGCCGGTGCTGGCGTTGGTGTCTGCGCGGTTATCCGCGATGCTCCAGCCCACTTTAGTCGGCGTTGGGCAGTTGATCGTGAGTGTCAGACCTTTTTCACCCAGCTGGGTTGCCTGGGTTTGAGAGAGATCGCCGACCTGGACGGTACCGAAATCGATCACGCCATTGTTGCTGAGTTCAGGCGTACAGGAATTGCCGGTCAGCGACGCTTTGACTTTCAGTACCGCTGTGTCACCCGCATGAGCACAGGTCGCTGCCAGTGCCAGTGCGGCGGCAAGGAGACTCTTTTTCATGGTTAATCCTTAACATAGATGTAATGAATATTAAATTGAATGGACGGATCCATAATTTAAAAGGTTTATTTTTCTTCTTACTCTTCACCCAAAAAATGAATACGAAGGTGAATTCTTTTACTCGCTAGTTAATAATTCCCAGGCGAGAGTGCTTTCCAGGTCGGTATTATCGGAAATTCTGCGCAGCTGGTTATTATTAATGATGGGTATAAGTTTTATGGTTACGCTCATTTGCTTGCCCTGAATCGGTGTCGCGTTTTGGCGAGCAATGATGCCGTCGTTGTTTTTCAGGAAAACATGTTCTTTGGGGCTGTCTGATGAGGTAAATTTTACCCGGTCGGTGGTTTTGACGAGATCGTAGTGGCGTCCGTCTACCGTCATGTTGTTCGCGACCAGCGCCAGCCGTCCCTCCTGCCCAAACAGCACGCCGCCGTTGGCGCCAGATGCGGACTGCATGAACAGGGCCATGACCTGAGGCTGAGGGCAAAACACGTTGATCATCACCTCTTTTGCGGGCATGCGATTCCAGTTTTTCAGCGAGGCAGCAATATCGTCCTGTTTGAATCGGCCAAACGAGACGGTCGGCTGAGAAAGGGTCATCTGGCACTCCTCGCTGAATACCTGAGAGGCGAAAAATAATGTCAGACCGCTCAGCATCACGTTAACTATTTTCACTGGCATGTTCCTTCTGCTTTTTCGTAATAGGCGTCTTTATCTTTCTCTTCATTCAGCGTGTAGTGGATCTGGCATAAACGCGTCATATTGTCGTCCACGACATACAGCTCCGGCGTCGTCGAGGCATCAGAAATAAACACACTGCCGTTATCCATCACGCTGACAATATAGTTGCTGTCTTTGTCCACGATACTTAGCCCTTTTTCGAGCCAGCCGCCATTGACATGTTTTACCTTCAGCATCACGCGACGGGTATTCAGCACCTGGAAATCGACCTGTGCAAATGAGCCGTAGGCCGCGGACACGGTCTGGATACCATTTGATAAATCCATCCCCTGCGGCAGCGAGCTGGTATTGATCACAATTTGTGATTTCTGCCACTCTCTGAGCCCGGGAACGACGGCTTGCCCCCAGTAATCTGTCCAGACGGTGCCATCGGGTGTGGTGATTTCTATCCCGCTTTCCGGCTCACTTAGCCTTGCGATGCCAAAGGTCTCTTTCACCGGGAAGGGGGCAAAGGTGAGGCCATGGCGGTGCATGACAATGCCACCCCCTAACGATGCGCTGTAGTTATGCTGGTTTCCGTCATTCAGACCAGCAGACAGTCCAAGTTGGGTATAGTGCAGGTTGGTCGTGATATTGCCGTTAAAGGAATCACTTTTGTCCTGATTATCGCGATCGGCAGAAATGTTGTAGTTGAGGTTTCGGCCGACAGAACCGCTGTCCTGGACGCCATAGTTTTGCTTTTCACCCTGAGTACGCATGTAGGTACTGACGCGATCGTCGCCCAGAGGGACGATCAGACTGACATAGAAGAGATCGTCATTGTTGCTGGTGCTGTTTTCTGTTTCGCTATTGCTCATGGCGTGTTGCCAGTTTACGGACAGCGAGGTACGCCCCAGGCTTTTGCTCCACGAGGCCATCAGATAGCGTGAGTCACCGCTGCTCTCATCGCCAGAGTTCGCGCTGTATTGTAAAGAGAGGGAGCCGATGTATTCGTTGTTCCAGCTGAGGCTGGTATTCCATGCGTTTTCATAGCTTTGCGATTCTTCGTCCATGGCTTCGGTAAGCTCACGAAAGTCGCCGTTATACTGGGAAGCACTGAGCCCGAGCGTCAGCTGCGCGGGGAGTAAAATATTGCTGCTGAGCTCAAACTTGCTGCCCCGCTGCGTATCATAAAAGCGGGACTGACTCAGCAATACGCTGGGTGAAATGAGCCAGTTTTCATTGACGGACCAGTCGAGCTTTGCACCGGTAGACTGGTATTTCTCGGCCAGCACGCTTGCCGCAACGGCAGTCAGGCGTGTAGTCAGGCTCGTACCGTCAGACACGGTGAACACCCAGGGGGAATTCTTTTCATCGCCACTGTCGCGAACCTGACCAAGTGCCAGATTTAACCCCTCGGCACGGTTGCTCCCGATGACGTTGAGGGCTGATGAGGGCACGGTGAAATGGGTTGTTGAGCCATCGGTTTCGATAACGCTGACATCCAGGTCGACATTGCTGCGCAAAACCGGTACGTCCGGCAGCGTGAAGGGACCGGCATTGATCAGCGAAGAATAGATAACCTGACCGGACTGACGAACTTCTACGCGAGCCTGGTTTGTACGGGCAATACCAGAGACTTCCGTGACCTGAATATTGGGCTGAAGACCGGTTTCAGGCATGAGCTGGACCCCGGTAATTTGCGCGCCGCTAAACAGGGCGGAGTTGATATTGATTTGACCGACCTGCGCACGCATTTTTTTCTCTTCAAAAACGTGCTCAGCGTAGGTGTAAAGATTCTCGGCACTGCGGGTGCCGTTATCGTCCGTCAGGATGTAGTTACTGCGCAGCGTCCAGTTTGCAATGTTAATACCGGTACCGATATTTCCCTGTGAAAACGTGCTGTTGCCACCGCTGCCATATTCGTTGTAGTTGGTGAAAGCGTTGTAGTTAATGAGGCCCGCAACGCCGCCGTGAGAGTAAAACCTGGCGGCATAGAACCCGTTATCCATGGCTTCTGCCGGAACGAAGATCTCCAGTGACTCGGTGTTGGGCATGAGCGTGATCGTGGCTGAAGGGTAGTCTTTGAGCAGGTCATGACACGTCTCTTTTTCGCTGATATTTAGCGGTAAAAGCCCCACGGCGCTGATGAAATCATCATCAACGCAGAGCTGCCCTTCGTCCCCTATCTTGACGGCGAGGCTGCCCTTTTCAATGCCGTTTATTTTTACCTGCACGGCATGCTTGCCAGGCAGATAGCGTTGAGCTTCAGAGAAATAGTGGGCGAGGTTGGTACTGATGCCACGTGTCGCCAGAATATCCGTATTAAAGTCCACATCGGACGCATGCAGCGCGGAAGACGGCAGTAATGCTGCCACTACTGCCGCTCGGCGCATCCTGTTGCGCAATGATAGCTCAGTCACCAAAGCACCCTGTCGTTTTAGCGTTTAAGGGGGGCTGTGTAGTTATCCACTTCAATCCCGTAGCGGCTGGCGGGGCTGAACTCTACTGCGTTATCGGCGCTACCCATCGGCTTGTCCATCTGCACTTTCATGGTTTCACCCGGCAGGATAAAGGTCTTGTTGACCAGCCCGGTTGCTCGCGATGGAAGTAGGGTAATGGCGGTTGAGAAGCGCACGACGTAAGGGGAGGTATTGCGCACCACAACCTCTTTTCCTTCCAGCGACCAGGTCAGTAACTTCCACGCGTCGGTGACGACAGGCAGGCTTTTCGGATGGATCAGTACCGGCAGATCCTGGCGAAGGTTAATCCCCACCTTCACGTTTTTATCTTTGTTCTTCGGCGGAATACCTTCGAAGATCACGCGCTTATAGTGTTCGACCGTGAGAGGTTTATCGGTTTCAAGAATAAAACGCACCTGCTGTTCCTGGCCTGGTTCCAGACGAACAACCGGCTGGGTGACGTTGAGCTTTACGCCATTTTCCCCTTCGATATCGTTAATAGAGGTGTAGAGCAGAGTCGGTATGGTGTCGGTATTTTTGACGCTCATTACGCCGCCGTGGTTGGCTTCATCAATCATCAGCAGCGTGGTTTCAGGTACCATGCCTGCGGCGAACAGCGTGGTGGGAAGCGCGAATAAAAGGACGGAAAACAGGGATGAAGTTTTCATTATTCTGGTCATGATTTTTTCGTGGTTAACGGTATTAAAAAACTCCCCATCGAAATGGAGAGTTTTGCGGCAACATGCTGAATTACAGATAAACCAGCGTAATAGTGGACTGGCCGTCGAGATCGGTTTTGTCGGTCAGGGTCAGATCTTTGCTTGGCGCGGTAGCCAGCGCGATTTTCAGTGGGAAAGCCGCAGTGGTGAAGGCCATTGGCGCACGCTCACCCGTTTTGGCAACGGTCATTACGTCGGTACCGTCGTTCATGATGATGCCGCTGGTCCACATGTTGACCCAGCTTCTGCTGCTGATGGCGCCGCCGGTGTACATAGACGCGGCAATAGGCTGAGCCGTTGCGCCGTCTGCGGTGACGGAAGTCAGATAGGTCGCAACGGAATAGGCACCGATGTTTTCCCCTGCGCTGGTTTTACCCACGCCGTTCAACTGGTAGTTACCGGATGCCTGAGCACCGTTCGCCGTGCCGTTATCCACGTGGAACTCGCTTGATGTTTTATTCTTACCGGCATTTGAATCTGCACGGTCATCTTTGATCGTCCAGCCTACGCGGGTAGCCGACTGGCATTTGATGGTGAATGTCACATCTTTATGGCCAGCCTGGTAGGCCGCGGAGGAGGAAAGCGAATCCAGACCCACTTCGCCGAAATCTGCCAGACCGCCGTTGCTGATTTCAGGCACGCAACCAGCGCTGGTCAGCGTTCCCTGAACTTTCAGCATTGCAGTCGGTTCAGCATAGACCGCAGTCGCTGCCATTGATAAAACGGTAGCGAGAAGGAGCTTTTTCATTGTTATTCCTTAACCATAGAAAGAGTTAATAACTCAGATATTTTTAATTTAAAAATGACTTGCAAATCGATAAGTATCGGCATGACAAGCAGCGCCGATTTTAGTAATGATTTAAGTAATTCAATAATTAGTTTTACTTACACGTGCTTTGAGATTTAATAAGGCTCATTTAAACATTTATGAATGTATTTATTTAAATGAAAACGGCGGAATACTCCGCCGTGATAGTGACCAATCGTCAATGATTACAGGTAAACCAGCGTGATGGTGGTTTCGCCGCTCAACTGAGCTTCATCCGTGGTGGACAGGCGGTTAGTGTTAACAATCGCCAGAGACACTTTGAACGGATAAACCACGTTGGTGATGGCCAGCGGTGCGGTATAGCCAGGCTTGGTTGCGGTCATAATTTCCGCGTTACCGTTAGCGATAACGCCAGACGCCAGGTTGCGCCACATGTATTCGCCTTTGCTGTTCACGTAGGCTGGGGCATAGATAGCCTGGGCAGGCATGCCGTTAGCCGTGATCTCATTGACGCGGGTGCTGATCGCATACGCACCAATTTTGTCGCCAGCGGCAGTGGTGCCCACGCCATAGGTGGTGCCAGCACCATACACGTCGCCGCCATTGTCTTTGGCATCACGAATATAAAACTCGCTGGAGCTCAGATCGTTTGCCGCATTGGAGTCTTCTTTGTTATCGGCAATACTCCAGGCAACTTTGGTTGCAGACGGGCAGTTGATGGTCAGAGACATGTCTTTCTGGCCCATCTGGTTGGTCTGGGTTGGAGAGAGCTGATCCAGCGCGATAGTCCCAAAATCAATAGAACCGCCGTTGCTTAATTCAGGGGTGCAAGAAGCATGGTTCATTTTACCCTGAACCTTCATCACGATGCTGCCGTCTGCCAGCGCTGCCGTGGATGTCATTGCAATCAGTGTTGCAAGAAGAACTTTTTTCATTGTTATTCCTTAACCAATAATTGAATAATTGTATTAATTATCATGAAGTCATTAACTTGCAGTGTTGCAAGCGCGAGGATTCTATTAATGGTTAATGTTAATTCTATAATGATTAATTCTAATTTTTGTTTTGAGAAATATTAATGCGGGTAAATACATTTGTGCATGTATTTACATGTAGAAGGAGGCGAATAATAAAAAAGCGGTGCATTTATTCACCGCTTTTTTATCCGGGTTATTTTATAGCCAGGGCGATCCAGGCCGATAATTCCCGCAATTCTCTTTCTTGTTGCGGAAAATCGCCGATCAGCGCATCACACTCCTGCTGCAACATATCCGCCCGATACAAACAGCCCTGCAGACGCGCGGCCAGCGCCTCTAACGGTGCCGGATTGAGACTATCCGTAAAGACCTGCGTGCGGGTTATGTGGCCCTTCTCAACGTCAAAGTGCAATTCCACGCCGCCCCAGGTAAAACGTTCGTCCAGTAGATGGGAAAAGGCAGGGGCCTGACCGAAGTTCCACTCCCAGCTGCTCTGGCGGGCGAAAGTGTCGGCGAAGTTGGGCAGGTCCGGCGTTTTGTCCGGGGAGATCACTTCGGCTTCTACCCGCTCACCGTAATGTGCAAAGAAAGCGTCACGGATCGCATCGCAAATCTGCTCGTGAGTAATCCCGGGCAGCAGTTCCACCAGATTCGCCACGCGCCCGCGTACGGACGTAATGCCCTTAGCCTGTAGCTTTTTCTTATCAGGATTAAGGTAGTTCGCCAGACGGCTCAGATCGGCATTCAGCAACAGGGTGCCGTGGTGGAAGCCGCGATCCATCGTTTCACGATAGGCAGAGCCGGAGACCTTGCGGTCACCGTCGGGCGTTTTGACCACCAGATCGTTGCGTCCCGAGGCTTCAGCCGTCACGCCGAGCGCATTGAGCGCGTTGAGGACGATGGATGTTGAGATGGTTTTGTCGTATTCCGGTTTTCCCGCCATAAAGGTAAAGCAGGTATTGCCCAGATCGTGGAACACCGCACCGCCGCCGCTACTCCGGCGCGCCAGGCGGACGTTGTCTTCTTCCATGCGCCGGGTGTTGCACTCTTTCCACGGATTTTGCGCACGACCAATGACCACCGTATCGGCGTTACGCCAGAGAAAGAGGACGCGCTGGGTGGCAGGCATCTGGCGGAAGATGCACTCTTCCACCGCGAGATTAAACCAGGGATCGCAAGAGTCAGAGATAAGCAGGCGTAACGTCGTCATGGCAAAGTTCCTTTTCTGAATCGTTCGCCTACTTTATCACTATTCTTTCTTCTCGCTCTCTTCGTCTTCGGGGACCGACCGGCTGGCGGTCAGCAGGAACGGGGATTGCTGCCAGCGCGTGCGTTTGCCGCGAAGCAGGGTGCGCGCCAGCACAACGCCAATGGCGAGCGAAAGCAGCAGCATCAGGCGCAGAATGTTGGTGGTATTATCGACCTGCTTGGCTTCAGTCGGAAGAGTATGGGTGTCGAGCGTCAGGCGCAGATACCCCAGAGGGCCATTCTTGCCCTGAATAGGTTCAACAAGCTGTTGGTTGAAGTAGCCGCCGGCTTTTTTGCCGTCCAGCGCCAGCCTGTCGCGCACGTCGACATGTTCGCCCGCGCGGGCAATCAGGTTGCCTTGCTCATCATAGACGCCCGCATCAAGAATGCGGCTGTTCTCCGTCAGCAGGCGTAAAACCTGGCCTATTCGCTTCTCGTCCGGCGTTTCGGTTCGCATGGACGGTGCGACGTTGAGCGTCACCTGGCGTGCCAGCGTGCGGGCCAGCTCTTCAAACTGCGGGTTGCGTTGCCGTTGATGATTCTGGCTAAACCACGATGCCCCTTGCATCAGCACCACTAAGAGTGCGAGACAGGAAAGGACAATCACGGCTCGATGGAGCCGGAATTTCAGTTTTGCGCGAGCCATATTCCACCTGCTGAAAATTTACGGCTTAATGTTGCCAGAAGTGATGGTTACAGGGTAGCCTCATGCGTTATTTTCCCTCTGCAACCTTCCGGCGCGAACGAAATTACAGGAGCTTTAATGCCGAACATTACCTGGTGTGACCTGCCAACGGATGTCTCTTTATGGCCAGGATTGCCGCTCTCTTTAAGTGGCGATGAGGTGATGCCTCTGGATTACCATGCCGGTCGTAGCGGCTGGCTGCTGTACGGACGCGGTCTGGATAAGCAACGCCTGACCCAGTATCAAACCAAACTGGGGGCCGCGATGGTCATCGTTGCCGCCTGGTGCGTGGAAGACTACCAGGTCATTCGTCTGGCGGGCTCTCTGACGCAGCGCGCCACGCGCCTGGCGCATGACGCCGGGCTGGATGTCGCACCACTGGGTAAAATTCCGCACCTGAAAACTCCCGGCTTGCTGGTCATGGACATGGACTCTACCGCCATTCAGATCGAGTGTATTGACGAAATTGCGAAGCTGGCGGGCAGCGGTGAGCTGGTGGCGGAAGTCACCGAGCGTGCGATGCGCGGCGAGCTGGATTTCACCGCCAGCCTGAGACAGCGCGTGGCGACCCTGAAAGGGGCCGATGCCAACATTCTGCGCCAGGTGCGCGATGTGCTGCCGCTGATGCCCGGGCTGACGCAACTGGTGCTGAAGCTGCAGTCCCTCGGCTGGAAGGTGGCGATCGCCTCCGGTGGCTTCACCTTCTTCGCGGATTATCTGCGGGAAAAACTGCATCTGACCACCGTGGTGGCCAATGAACTGGAGATCATGGACGGCAAGCTGACCGGCCAGGTGATCGGCGATATTGTGGATGCCCAGTACAAAGCCAATACGCTGACGCGTCTGGCGGAAAAATATGAAATTCCGGTTGTCCAGACCGTCGCCATCGGGGACGGTGCGAACGACCTGCCGATGATCAAAGCGGCCGGCCTGGGCATTGCCTACCATGCCAAGCCAAAAGTGAATGAAAAGACGGAAGTGACTATCCGTCACGCTGACCTGATGGGAGTGTTCTGCATTCTCTCCGGCAGCCTTAATCAGAAATAACGGTCTGCTTTGTAGGCCGGGTAAGCGTAAGCGCCACCTGGCACGCAGGCCGCAGAGAAATAACGAGGTAAACCGTGGCGAAAGCTCCAAAACGCGCATTTGTCTGTAATGAATGTGGTGCGGATTATCCGCGCTGGCAGGGGCAATGCAGCGCCTGTCATGCCTGGAACACCATCACCGAAGTGCGTGGTGTGGCGGCTTCGCCGAGCGTGGCGCGCAATGAACGCCTGAGCGGCTACGCGGGCAATGCGGGCGTAGCGAAAGTCCAGAAGCTCTCGGACATCAGCCTCGAAGAGCTGCCGCGCTTCTCCACCGGGTTTAAAGAGTTCGATCGCGTGCTCGGCGGTGGCGTGGTGCCGGGCAGCGCGATTCTTATCGGTGGTAACCCGGGCGCGGGCAAGTCAACCCTGCTGCTGCAAACGCTCTGCAAGCTCGCCGAGCAGATGAAAACCCTGTACGTCACGGGGGAAGAGTCCCTGCAGCAGGTGGCGATGCGCGCGCACCGTCTGGGCCTGCCGACCGGCAACCTGAACATGCTGTCGGAAACCAGCATCGAGCAGATCTGCATGATCGCCGAAGAAGAGCAGCCGAAGCTGATGGTGATCGACTCCATCCAGGTGATGCACATGGCGGACATCCAGTCCTCGCCGGGCAGCGTCGCGCAGGTCCGTGAAACCGCGGCCTACCTGACGCGCTTTGCTAAAACACGCGGCGTGGCGATTGTGATGGTGGGCCATGTGACCAAAGACGGCTCGCTGGCGGGGCCGAAGGTGCTCGAACACTGTATCGACTGCTCCGTGATGCTCGATGGCGACGCGGATTCCCGCTTCCGCACCCTGCGCAGTCATAAAAACCGCTTTGGGGCGGTGAACGAACTGGGCGTGTTTGCCATGACCGAGCAGGGGCTGCGTGAAGTCAGCAACCCGTCGGCCATCTTCCTGAGCCGTGGCGATGAGATCACCTCCGGCAGCTCGGTGATGGTGCTGTGGGAAGGGACGCGCCCGCTGCTCGTCGAAATTCAGGCGCTGGTCGATCACTCGATGATGGGCAACCCGCGGCGCGTAGCGGTTGGTCTGGAACAGAACCGTCTGGCGATCCTGCTGGCGGTGCTGCACCGTCACGGCGGGCTGCAGATGGCGGATCAGGACGTCTTCGTGAACGTTGTCGGCGGCGTCAAAGTCACCGAGACCAGCGCAGACCTGGCGCTGCTGCTGGCGATGGTCTCCAGTCTGCGCGACAGACCGCTGCCGCAGGATCTGGTCGTCTTCGGCGAAGTGGGCCTTGCCGGGGAAATCCGTCCGGTGCCCAGCGGGCAGGAGCGAATCTCCGAGGCGGCAAAACACGGTTTCCGTCGCGCGATTGTTCCGGCTGCCAACGTGCCGAAAAAAATCCCGGAAGGGATGCAGGTTTTTGGCGTGAAGAAACTCGCAGATGCGTTAAATGTCTTTGACGACTTATAATTACGTATTCGATTTTGCAGGAGGCACCGTAATTTATGTCATCATTTGACTACATCAAGACCGCTATCCGCCAGAAGGGCTGCACGCTGCAGCAGGTGGCAGACGCCAGCGGCATGACCAAAGGCTACCTGAGCCAACTGCTGAACGCCAAAATCAAAAGCCCCAGCGCGCAGAAGCTCGAAGCGCTGCACCGCTTTCTGGGGCTGGAATTCCCGCGTATGCAAAAGAACATCGGCGTGGTGTTCGGCAAGTTTTACCCGCTGCATACCGGGCATATCTATCTGATCCAGCGCGCCTGCAGCCAGGTGGACGAGCTGCACATCATCATGGGGTACGATGAAACCCGCGATCGCCAGCTGTTTGAAGACAGCGCCATGTCGCAGCAGCCGACCGTGCCGGACCGCCTGCGCTGGCTGCTTCAGACCTTCAAGTACCAGAAAAACATCCGTATTCACGCCTTTAACGAAGAGGGCATGGAGCCGTACCCGCACGGCTGGGACGTGTGGAGCAACGGCATCAAAGCGTTTATGGAAGAGAAGGGCATTGCGCCTAACTGGATTTACACCTCTGAAGAGTCCGACGCGCCGCAGTTCCGCGAGCATCTGGGCATTGAGACGGTGCTGATCGATCCGAAACGCACCTTCATGAACATCAGCGGGGCACAGATCCGCGAAAACCCGTTCCGCTATTGGGACTACATCCCAACCGAGGTGAAGCCGTTCTTTGTGCGCACCGTCGCCATCCTGGGCGGCGAGTCGAGCGGTAAGTCAACGCTGGTCAACAAGCTGGCGAATATCTTCAATACCACCAGCGCGTGGGAGTACGGGCGCGACTATGTCTTTTCCCATCTGGGCGGTGATGAGATGGCGCTGCAGTATTCCGACTACGACAAAATCGCGCTCGGTCATGCCCAGTACATTGATTTCGCGGTGAAATACGCCAACAAGGTGGCGTTTATCGATACCGATTTTGTCACCACCCAGGCGTTCTGCAAAAAGTACGAAGGGCGTGAACATCCGTTCGTGCAGGCGCTGATTGACGAATACCGCTTTGACCTGGTGATCCTGCTGGAAAACAACACCCCGTGGGTGGCCGACGGCATGCGCAGCCTCGGCAGCTCCGTCGACAGGCGTGAATTCCAGACCATGCTGGTGGATATGCTCAACGAAAACAACGTTGAGTTTGTGCACGTGGAAGAGTCGGACTACGACTCCCGTTTCCTGCGCTGCGTCGAGCTGGTGAAGGAGATGATGGGGGAGCAGGGTTAAAGACGGCTCCGTGCTATCCCCTCTCCCCTATGGGGAGAGGGTTAGGGTGAGGGGGAACAAGCCACTCAGAACTCAATCACCACTTTCCCACGCATATGCCCGTCCAGCACTTTACGGTGCGCCTCCGTAATGCTTTCCACGCTCAGCCCGTGCAGCGTTTCACTCAGTGAGCTTTCCACCAAGCCGTTATCCACCAGCTTCGCCACCTCATTGAGGATCTCACCCTGACGCGCCATATCAGCGGTCTGGTACATGCTGCGGGTGTACATAAATTCCCAGTGCAGCGCGGCGGATTTCGACTTCAGTTTGTCCTGGTTCAGCGGGTGTTCATTCTCCACGATAGAACAGATATGCCCTTGCGGCGCAATCAGTTCGCTGACCGCCTCCCAGTGTCCGTCGGTATCGTTGAGGATGAAAATGTAATCCACAAAGGTCAGCCCGTGCTTCGCCAGTTCGCCTTTCAGATCGCGGTAGTTCACCACCACATCTGCACCGCGATCGCGGCACCACTGGGCGGAATCTTCACGGGAGGCCGTTGCGATGACCTTTACCTTGCTGTTGTGCTTCGCAAACGGGATCGCCAGCGATCCCACGCCGCCCGCACCGCCGATGATCAGCAGGGTTTTGTCCGTACCGGCATCCTGAATATTCAGCCGTTCAAACAGGCCTTCCCACGCGGTGAGCGCGGTCAACGGCAGTGCAGCGGCAGCCGCCCAGCCGAGGCTTGTCGGTTTGTGCCCGACAATGCGCGCGTCGATCAGCTGGTGTGTGGTGTTGCTGCCCGGGCGGGTGATGTCCCCTGCATACCACACCTCATCTCCCGGTTTGAATCCGGTGACGCCAGCGCCAGCGGCTTTGACGATCCCGCTGGCATCCCAGCCGAGCACGCGCGGCTCTTTCAGCCCGTTTTTGGCAATGCCCGCGTGGACTTTGGTATCGACCGGGTTAACGGAGACGGCCTTCACCTCCACCAGCAGATCGTGCTCGCCGGGCTGTGGCATCGGTGGGGTGATTTCAATGAAGGTGGACGGATTTTCCGGGTTCACGGCAATGGCTTTAACTGACATGGTGTGCTCCTCAATGGCATGCGTTTTGTTGAGGCTAGTCTATTAAGTGGCCAGCTGCATGATAAGATGGACAATCAAGAACTCAGCGTTCGTACAGGATGAACAATCATGTTTAAACAGCTGCAGGATATGGCGCTTTTCGCGCTGGTGGCGGAGATGGGCAGCTTTACCGCGGCAGCCCAGAAAGCCGAACTGCCGAAATCCAGCGTCAGCCAGCGAATTAGCCAGCTGGAGCAGCAGGTGGGTATCCGCCTGCTTAACCGCACCACGCGCAGGCTGAACCTGACGTTTGCGGGCGAGCACTATCTGGTGCACTGCCGCGAAATGCTGGCGGCCAGCGAGCGGGCGGAGTATGCCATTCAGCGCCTGCGCGAAAACCCGAGCGGGCGGCTGCGCATCACCTGTCCGGCTGGGATTGGCGCGACGCTGCTGGCGCATATGAATGCCGAGTTCCAGCTTCGCTATCCTGAGGTTTCGCTGGACGTGTCGATCTCTGATGATGTAGTGGATCTGGTCGAGTCCGGCTTTGACGTGGCGCTGCGTACCGGCAAGCCGCAGGACTCCTCCCTGATTGGCCGAATGATCGGACACTGTCCGCGCTACATGCTGGCCTCGCCGGACTATCTGGCGCGCCGGGCGCCGCTAACGCATCCCCGTCAACTGGTGGAGCACCGCAGCATTACGCACAGAGCCTGGTCGGAGTGGCTTCTGCGAAGCGAGAATGAGGATTACCGCTACCTGCCGGATAACGCGCACATGACCGATAATCTGGTATACGCCCGTGAGTGCGCGATGGCCGGTGCGGGGATCACGCTGCTTCCTGCATTTCTGCTGGAAGATAAGGTTGAAAAGGGCGCGCTGGTGCAGGTGCTGCCGGAGTGGAACGTTGAAGGCAACGACCTCTGGCTGGCCTACCCGAGCCGCAAGCTGAATTCGCCCGCGCTGATGAGCTATATCGACTTTGCGATGCAGTTTGACGAGGTGAAGCGGTATTACGTGGGCAAATAAAAAAGCCGGGTGGCGGCTTCGCCTTACCCGGCCTATACACTGTGCGGCCTGATGCCCTCACCCTGACCCTCTCCCACGGGAGAGGGAACAACCATAAAAAACGGCAACCGAAGTTGCCGTTTTGCTTTTATTTCGCAATACGCTTGTACTTAATACGCTTCGGCTCCAGCGCGTCGGCGCCCAGCGTGCGTTTCTTGTACTCTTCGTATTCGGTGAAGTTACCTTCGAAGAACTCCACCTTACCTTCGTCCTGGTAGTCCAGGATGTGGGTCGCGATACGGTCCAGGAACCAGCGGTCGTGCGAGATAACCATCGCGCAGCCCGGGAATTCCAGTAGGGCGTTTTCCAGCGCGCGCAGGGTTTCGATATCCAGGTCGTTTGTTGGTTCATCGAGCAGCAGAACGTTACCGCCCACCTGCAGCAGCTTCGCCAGGTGCAGACGACCGCGCTCACCGCCGGACAGCTCGCCTACACGTTTGCCCTGATCGGTGCCTTTAAAGTTAAAGCGACCAACGTAGGCGCGGCTTGGCATCTCGGTGTTGCCGATACGCATGATATCCAGGCCGCCGGAGACTTCTTCCCACACGGTTTTGCTGTTATCCATCGCGTCACGGAACTGGTCAACGGAGGCCAGCTTCACGGTCTCACCCAGGGTGATAGAGCCGCTGTCTGGCTGTTCCTGACCGGACATCATGCGGAACAGGGTTGATTTACCCGCGCCGTTCGGACCGATGATCCCGACGATAGCGCCTTTCGGTACGGAGAAGGTCAGGTCGTCGATCAGCACACGGTCGCCGTAAGACTTACGCAGGTTGGTCACTTCAACCACTTTATCCCCCAGACGTGCTCCAGGTGGAATAAACAGTTCGTTGGTTTCGTTACGTTTCTGGTATTCGGTGTTGTTCAGCTCTTCGAAGCGTGCCAGACGGGCTTTGCCCTTAGACTGACGGCCTTTCGCGCCCTGACGCACCCACTCCAGCTCTTTCTCGATAGACTTACGACGGGCCGCTTCCTGAGATGCTTCCTGAGCCAGACGCTGATCTTTCTGCTCCAGCCAGGAGGAGTAGTTGCCTTCCCACGGAATACCTTCACCGCGGTCCAGCTCCAGGATCCAGCCGGCGACGTTGTCGAGGAAGTAACGGTCGTGGGTAATCGCCACAACGGTGCCTTCGAAGTCGTGCAGGAAGCGCTCCAGCCACGCCACGGATTCCGCATCCAGGTGGTTAGTTGGTTCGTCGAGCAGCAGCATGTCTGGTTTTTCCAGCAGCAGGCGGCACAGCGCCACGCGGCGGCGTTCACCCCCGGAGAGGTTCGCGATTTTTGCATCCCAGTCCGGCAGACGCAGGGCATCCGCCGCGCGCTCCAGCTGCACGTTCAGGTTGTGACCGTCGTGCGCCTGGATGATCTCTTCATACTTGCCCTGCTGTGCGGCCAGCTTGTCGAAGTCCGCATCCGGCTCGGCGTATTTGGCATACACTTCATCCAGACCTTTCAGGGCGTTAACCACTTCGGATACCGCTTCTTCAACGGATTCGCGAACGGTGTGTTCCGGGTTCAGCTGAGGTTCCTGCGGCAGGTAGCCAATCTTGATGCCAGGCTGCGGACGGGCTTCACCTTCGATGTCTGTATCAATGCCGGCCATGATGCGCAGCAGGGTGGACTTACCGGCACCGTTGAGACCCAGAACACCGATTTTTGCGCCCGGGAAGAAGCTCAGCGAGATATTTTTAAGAATATGACGTTTCGGCGGGACAACTTTGCCGACACGATGCATGGTATAAACGAATTGAGCCACGTTGGACTTCGCCTCTTTTATCGTAATGAGAAGGAATTTCAGCCTCGAAGTGTAGCCTTTTTCCCGCCCTAATCCCAGCCAGGAACGTCGGGAGTGTTAAAACGCGCAAGAAAGGTAAAAAAGTGTCCATGACGTGGCGCGTTGAAGGATGCCTGGTTAGCATAAGTTAATTAGACTTTGACGTGGCAAGACGCTGCAATTGACGAAAAAACAATGAGGAAGAGCTTGTGGAAAAAGCCAAACAGGTGGTCTGGCGTCTGCTGGCTGCCAGCGTATGCGTAATGGCGGTAAGCCAGGCGGTGCATGCCGATTCACTGGATGAACAACGTAGTCGTTACGCTCAGATTAAACAGGCGTGGGACAACAAGCAGATGGATACCGTGCAGGCGCTGATGCCGACGCTAAAGGATTATCCGCTGTATCCGTATCTCGAGTATCGCCAGATCACGGACGATCTCATGAACCAGCCAACCGTCACCGTGAATAACTTCATTCAGGCGAACCCGACCCTGCCGCCAGCCCGAAATCTCCAGTCTCGTTTTGTGAATGAGCTGGCGCGTCGCGAAGACTGGCGCGGGCTGCTGGCGTTTAGCCCAGAAAAGCCGAATACCACCGAAGCCCAGTGTAACTATTACTACGCGAAATGGGCGACCGGCCAGCAGGAAGAGGCCTGGGCCGGGGCGAAAGAGCTCTGGCTGACCGGGAAAAATCAGCCGAACGCCTGTGATTCCCTGTTTGGCGCGTGGCGTGCTTCCGGCAAGCAGGACCCGCTGTCCTATCTTGAGCGCATCCGCCTGGCGATGAAGGCAGGCAACACGCGGCTGGTGACCACGCTGGCGGGGCAGATGCCGTCCGATTACCAGACGATCTCTACGGCGGTTATCTCGCTGGCAAACGATCCCAACAGCGTGCTGACCTTTGCCCGCAGTACGGGCGCGACCGATTTTACCCGCCAGATGGCGGCGGTGGCTTTTGCCAGCGTGGCGCGTGACGATGTGGAAAACGCGCGACTGATGATCCCGCAGCTGGTGCAGGCGCAGCAGCTTAATGAGGAGCAAACCCAGGAGCTGCGCGATATTGTGGCGTGGCGACTGATGGGCACCGATGTGACCGACGAGCAGGCGCGCTGGCGAGACGATGCCATTATGCGTTCGAACTCCACGTCGCTGGTGGAGCGCCGCGTGCGTATGGCGCTGGGTACGGGCGATCGTCGCGGGCTCAATACCTGGCTCGCGCGGTTGCCAATGGAGGCCAAAGAGAAAGACGAATGGCGCTACTGGCAGGCCGATCTGCTGATGGAGCGCGGTCGTGATGATGAAGCCAAAGAGATTCTCCATACGCTGATGCAGCAGCGCGGGTTCTACCCGATGGCGGCCGCGCAGCGCCTGGGCGAGGAGTACACCTTCCGCATTGATAAGGCGCCCGCTAACGCGAACCCGGCGCTGACGCAGGGGCCAGAAATGGCGCGCGTTCGCGAGCTGATGTACTGGAATATGGATAACACCGCGCGCAGCGAATGGGCGAATCTGGTGACCAGCCGCACCACCGATGAAAAAGCCCAGCTTGCCCGCTATGCCTTTGATAACCACTGGTGGGATCTGAGCGTGCAGGCGACGATCGCCGGTAAGCTGTGGGATCATCTGGAGGAGCGTTTCCCGCTGGCGTACAACGATCTGTTCGAACGCTATACCCGCGGCAAAGATATTCCGCAAAGCTACGCGATGGCCATTGCCCGTCAGGAAAGTGCCTGGAACCCGAAAGTCCGTTCCCCGGTGGGCGCCAGCGGCCTGATGCAGATTATGCCGGGAACGGCGACGCACACGGTGAAGATGTTTAACATCCCTGGATACAGCAGCCCGTCACAGCTTCTCGATCCGGATACCAACATCAATATCGGTACCAGCTATCTCCAGTATGTGTATCAGCAGTTCGGCAACAACCGCATCTTCTCATCGGCGGCCTATAACGCGGGACCGGGTCGCGTGCGCACCTGGCTCGGCAACAGCGCCGGACGCATCGACGCCGTGGCGTTTGTCGAGAGCATCCCGTTCTCGGAAACGCGCGGCTACGTGAAGAACGTGCTGGCCTACGACGCCTACTATCGCTACTTCATGGGGCAGAAAGATACCCTGATGAGCGATGCCGAGTGGCAGAGACGTTACTGATCGGCGTGGGTTGTGTTATGCTGTACTCGCTAATGAGTACAAGAGGCAGCATAACATGACCCAGCATTCCCCGTATTCCTCGGCAATGGCCGAACAACGTCATCAGGAGTGGCTTCGTTTTGTGGAGTTGCTTCGCCAGTCTTACGAGCAGGATTTGCATTTACCCCTGATGCAGCTGATGCTCACGCCGGACGAGCGTGAGGCGCTGGGCACGCGCGTGCGGATCATTGAAGAGTTACTGCGCGGCGAGATGAGCCAGCGCGAGCTGAAAAATGAGCTCGGCGCGGGCATCGCAACGATTACCCGCGGATCGAACAGCCTGAAATCGGCGCCCGTTGAGCTGCGTCAGTGGCTGGAAGCGGTGTTGTTGAAAAATACCTAACGATAAATCGCGTTATGGAACGGGCTTAATGCCAGGATCACCGCCTGGTGGTAAACGCCTGAACGCGTCAGCGCGCCTGCGGTAAAGACGCCAATCGCCCCTTCTTTACGGCCAATCTCATCAATGCCGGTGTACTGCGACATCACCGGCCCGAGCGCTTCACCCGCACGCACTTTTTCCAGAATGATTTCCGGCAGGGGCAGGGTGGCCGAACGCGCTTCGCCGCGCTGTTCACGGCTTTCGATCACCACCCAGCTAAAGGTTGCGCCTTCGTCGATACCGGCTTCAATCGCCACCCAAAAGTCCGCATCCGGTGCCGCAGCCCTGGCATTTGCCACGCGATTTCGTGCGCCAGCGCGCGTTTCCTCGCTGCCAAACGGCTGTTCAGGAACGCCACTCTCGACGCCGATGGCCTCAATATGGCAGGATCCTGCGCCGAAGATCTCGTCAAATGCCCTTAGAATTGCCTGAATTTTGGCAGGATTAGTGGTAGCAGAGACAACATGGTGCATAATTAAGCTCGATTCAAAAAAAACTCATCGCAGTATAACGGAAAAAAAGCATGTTACAGGTATACCTTGTTCGCCACGGTGAAACGCAGTGGAACGCCGAGCGACGTATTCAAGGCCAGTCAGACAGTCCTCTCACTGAGAAGGGTGTGCAGCAAGCGTGGCAGGTGGCAGAGCGTGCCAGAACGCTGGGCATTACCCACGTCATTACCAGCGATTTAGGTCGCACACAGCAGACGGCGCGCATCATCGCAGACGCCTGCGGCTGTGACGTCATGCTTGAGCCGCGCCTGCGCGAGCTGGATATGGGCGTGCTGGAAAAACGCCATATCGATACGCTGACGGAAACGGAAGAGGGCTGGCGCCGCACGCTGGTGAACGGTACCGAAGATGGCCGTATTCCTGAGGGCGAATCCATGCAGGAGCTCAGCGTACGTATGCATGCCGCCCTGGCGGAATGCCTGAAGCTTCCGGCGGGAAGCCGTCCGCTGCTGGTGAGTCATGGGATTGCGTTGGGTTGCCTGGTGAGCACCATTCTGGGGTTACCGGCTTACGCTGAGCGCCGTCTGCGTCTGCGTAACTGCTCCATTTCCCGAATTGATTATCAGGAAAGCGCGTGGCTGGCGTCAGGTTGGGTCGTGGAGATGGCAGGGGACATTTCGCATCTTGATGCCCCTGCGCTTGACGAACTGCAGCGTTAACGACGTATTGGAATCAAGAATTCCATACGCAGATTGATAGGGCCTTCTTCCGGTTTCGCATCCTGAGCCGGGTAGTAGAGCTCAATGTCCTGACCTTTACGGCGATTCAGATTCAGCATCGGCATGCAGGTTCCGTAAACGGTCAGGATAAACTCCTGCACCCCCGTTCCCAGCCCTTCATAGGCGAACATCACGTATTCGCCGCCTTCCAGCACGACAGGCTTCGAACCCTGAATGTAGCCATTGGCCATCTCTGGCGTCAGCGCGGTGGTGTAGAACACCTCCTGCTCGTCGTCTTTTTCCTGGCTTGGGTGCGTTTCGTTGAGACCATACAGGATCGGCGGGATCGCCGGCGCGTGGCTCAGGAAGTCGCGCCAGAACTGAACGCGCATCTGATGACGGAACTCGGAAATTTGTTCCAGTGAACAGGAGTAGCTCTGCGTTGTGCCGATCAGATGGGTTTCCGGCAAGGTAATAATTTCATACTTCGGCATCGCGAACTCGCCCAGACGCAGCGGCGGACGCATGCCAAACGAGCTCCAGTCAGGCGAGCGACGATACAGCGCTGGCGTCAACGAGAACTGTTTTTTAAAGGCGCGGGTGAAAGTCTGCTGCGAATCGAAACGATATTGCAGGGCAATATCCAGAATCGGGCGCGCGGTCAGGCGCAGAGCCACAGCAGATTTCGATAAACGACGTGCGCGAATATAGGCCCCGATAGCATGACCGGTGACATCCTTGAACATCCTTTGCAGATGCCACTTGGAATAGCCTGCT
The DNA here is from genome assembly GCF_048684805.1 of Enterobacter sp. BNK-22. Classification (NCBI taxonomy): domain Bacteria; kingdom Pseudomonadati; phylum Pseudomonadota; class Gammaproteobacteria; order Enterobacterales; family Enterobacteriaceae; genus Enterobacter; species Enterobacter sp. BNK-22. The sequence goes on along the minus strand of NZ_JBLQTT010000001.1, from coordinate 2,861,392 downwards.
TTAGCCGCCACATTATCCAGTGACAAAGGCTGGTCGAGATGACCTTCCAGCCAGGTGAGCAGGTCGCGAATAATTCCAGCCTGATCCATATACTATCCTCATCCTTAAAACAGCAGGTGCCTGATAACAGGTTAGCGGATAATAGCATTTTTTGATGTTTTAGCATTCAGTGTTTTTTTTGCGCATTCATGCTTTTTGCAGGGCATTATGGGCAAATATATTCTAATCCTGTGATCTTGCTACATTTTTGTCTAAAGTGTTGAATAATCGCTCAGTGTAATTTTAAAGAATGGTAACAATATGAAATACAAGACTTTGCTCTTCACCGCGCTGATGTTGATGGTCGGACGCGCTGCACAGGCGGAACAGATTGGTTCCGTCGATACCGTGTTCAAAATGTTTGGCCCGGACCACAAAATTGTCGTTGAGGCGTTTGACGATCCAGACGTGAAAAACGTCACCTGCTATGTCAGCCGTGCGAAAACAGGCGGTATCAAAGGCGGCCTGGGACTGGCGGAGGACACCTCCGATGCGGCGATCTCCTGTCAGCAGGTGGGACCGGTTGAATTGAGCGATAAAATTAAAAACGGCAAAGCGCAGGGCGACGTGGTATTCCAGAAACGGACCTCGCTGGTGTTCAAAAAGCTGCAGGTTGTGCGTTTCTACGACGCCAAACGCAATACGCTGGCCTACCTTGCCTATTCTGACAAAGTGGTGGAAGGCTCGCCGAAAAACGCGATCAGCGCGGTGCCGATTATGCCGTGGCGGGAATAAAAAAACGGCGCAAATGCGCCGTTTTTTAATGCCTTAACTGCGGGATTACTCCTGCAGGTCACCGCAGAAACGGTACCCTTCGCCGTGGATCGTGGCGATGATTTCCGGCGTATCTGGCGTAGATTCGAAGTGCTTACGAATACGACGGATGGTGACGTCTACGGTACGGTCGTGCGGCTTCAGCTCACGGCCGGTCATTTTCTTCAGCAGCTCTGCACGGGACTGGATCTTGCCCGGGTTTTCGCAGAAGTGCAGCATCGCGCGGAATTCACTGCGCGGCAGTTTATACTGCTCGCCGTTCGGGCTAATCAGCGAACGGCTATTGATATCAAGTTCCCAGCCGTTGAATTTGTAGCTATCGACGCTACGACGCTCTTCGCTGACCGTGCCCAGGTTCATGGTACGGGACAGCAGGTTGCGTGCACGAATGGTTAACTCGCGAGGGTTGAACGGCTTGGTGATGTAATCATCCGCACCGATTTCCAGGCCAAGAATTTTATCAACTTCGTTATCACGGCCCGTCAGGAACATTAACGCGACGTTCGCCTGCTCGCGCAGTTCGCGCGCCAGAAGAAGACCGTTTTTGCCCGGCAGGTTAATGTCCATGATCACCAGGTTGATATCATTTTCAGAAAGGATCTGATGCATCTCTGCGCCATCGGTCGCTTCAAAGACATCGTAGCCTTCTGCTTCGAAAATGCTCTTTAACGTGTTGCGTGTTACCAACTCGTCTTCAACGATAAGAATGTGCGGGGTCTGCATGTTTGCTACCTAAATTGCCAACTAAATCGAAACAGGAAGTACAAAAGTCCCTGACCTGCCTGATGCATGTCGCAAATTAACATGATCGGCTTAACGTGACTAAAGTACGTAATTGCGTTCTTGATGCACTTTCCATCAACGTCAACAACATCATTAGCTTGGTCTTGGGTACTTTCCCTTTGGACCCGACAGTGTCAAAAACGGCTGTCATCCTAACCATTTTAACAGCAACATAACAGGCTAAGTGACACCAGACACCCAATAAAACTACGCTTCGTTGACATATATCAAGTTCAATTGTAGCACGTTAACAGTTTGATGAAATCATCGTAGCCGAATGCTAGCCTTTGTCACAATTTTTCAATAAACCAACTAGTTGCGGACATTGATTTATAAACGAAGCGAATCCAATCAGAATAGGGTATTCATGTCGCTATTATCATTATAAAACATAAGGATAATAGTGTTCTGTTAACATTCTAACTGATTGTTCAGACACAGAATAGTTTAGCGTTTTTAATTTGTTATGAAACGCTATTTCGGTGATTTGTGTTGCAATTTTGTAAATTCGCGCTGCGTAATATGTTGAAGTGCATCACATTTTTACCGGCTAACTGATTAAAAAGAGAGCATAAATGCATCTGTCGATTGTACTGGTTGCCCCAGCCAGAGCAGAAAATATAGGCGCAGCGGCGCGTGCCATGAAGACCATGGGTTTTACCGATTTGCGTATTGTGGACAGCATGGCCCATCTGGAACCCGCCGCCCGTTGGGTGGCGCACGGATCGGGAGATATTCTCGATAATATAACCACTTACGCTACGCTTGCCGATGCGCTGCACGATATTTCGTTTACCGTCGCAACCACGGCGCGCAGCCGGGCGAAGTTCCACTACTATGCCACGCCAGCGGAGCTGGTGCCGATGCTCAGCGAGAAAAGCCAGTGGCTGGAGAAAGCGGCGCTGGTGTTTGGGCGTGAAGATTCTGGATTAACCAATGAAGAGCTGGAACTGGCGGACGTGCTGACGGGGGCACCGATGGTCGCGGATTATCCGTCCCTCAATTTAGGCCAGGCGGTCATGGTGTATTGCTATCAATTAGCATCCTTAATACAAATTCCCCCGTCGCAAAATACAGGAACCGATGAAAATCAGCTTGCCGCACTTCGCGCGCGCGTAGAAAACCTGCTCGTGCATCTGGGGGTGGCGGACGATCAAAAAATGGCTGACTGGTTGCAGCAGCGTTTGGGGCGTCTTGAACAGCGGGACACCGCCATGCTGCACCGTTTGCTACACGATATTGAAAAAAAATTGGCCGAGTAAAACACTGCCATAAGTTTTTACTATGGCGAATAAGTCTGTCTGGATGGGTTGCACATGGGGGAATCGGATGAAAATAAATCTGCACACAGCGGGACGTGAGAGTCTCCCGAATTGTGATCAAATTAAAAATTCGTTGACTTAAGGTGCCCGATCCTTTAACCCTAAAAGAATACAGCACAGACAGATAATAATGACAGAGTACACAACATCCATGAAACGCATCAGCATCACCACCATTACCACAACCATCATCATTACCACAGGTAACGATGCGGGCTGACGCGTACAGGAAAAACAGAAAAAAGCCCGCACCTAGACAGTGCGGGCTTTTTTTTCGGCTAAAGGAAACGAGGTAGAACCATGCGAGTGTTGAAGTTCGGCGGTACATCAGTGGCAAATGCAGAACGTTTTCTGCGTGTTGCCGATATCCTGGAAAGCAACGCCAGGCAGGGGCAGGTTGCGACCGTGCTCTCTGCCCCGGCAAAAATCACGAACCATCTGGTGGCGATGATTGAAAAGACCATCGGTGGTCAGGATGCACTTCCGAACATCAGCGACGCAGAGCGTATCTTCGCTGACTTACTGCAAGGGCTGGCGGAGGCGCTGCCTGGCTTCCCGCATGCGCAGCTGAAGTCCTTCGTTGAGCAGGAATTCGCGCAAATTAAACACGTCCTGCACGGCATCAGCCTCCTCGGCCAGTGCCCGGACAGCATCAACGCGGCGCTGATTTGTCGCGGTGAAAAACTCTCTATCGCCATCATGGCGGGCGTGCTGGAAGCGCGCGGCCATAGCGTGACCGTGATCGATCCCGTTGAAAAACTGCTGGCGGTGGGCCACTACCTCGAATCCACCGTTGATATTGCCGAATCAACCCGCCGTATCGCCGCCAGCAAAATTCCGTCTGACCACATGATCCTGATGGCGGGCTTTACTGCCGGTAACGAGAAGGGCGAGCTGGTGGTGCTGGGTCGTAACGGCTCCGACTACTCCGCCGCCGTGCTGGCTGCCTGTTTACGCGCGGACTGTTGCGAGATTTGGACTGACGTCGACGGCGTCTATACCTGCGACCCGCGCCAGGTACCGGACGCCAGGCTGCTGAAGTCGATGTCGTACCAGGAAGCGATGGAGCTTTCCTACTTCGGCGCCAAAGTGCTTCACCCGCGTACCATCTCCCCGATTGCCCAGTTCCAGATCCCTTGCCTGATTAAAAATACCGGTAACCCGCAGGCGCCGGGTACGCTGATTGGCGCGAGCACCGATGAGGACGGTCTGCCGGTGAAAGGCATCTCCAACCTCAACAATATGGCGATGTTCAGCGTCTCCGGCCCGGGAATGAAAGGAATGGTCGGCATGGCGGCACGCGTGTTTGCGGCCATGTCCCGCAACGGTATTTCGGTGGTGCTGATCACCCAGTCCTCTTCCGAATACAGCATCAGCTTCTGCGTGCCGCAGGCTGACTGCCTGCGCGCCCGCCGCGCGCTGGAGGAAGAGTTCTATCTGGAGCTGAAAGAAGAGCTGCTGGAGCCGCTCGCGATTCAGGAGCGTCTGGCGATCATCTCCGTGGTGGGCGACGGTATGCGCACCCTGCGCGGTATCTCCGCCAAATTCTTTGCCGCGCTGGCGCGCGCCAATATCAATATCGTGGCGATTGCCCAGGGCTCGTCAGAGCGTTCAATTTCTGTTGTCGTCGATAACGATGATGCTACCACCGGCGTTCGCGTGGTTCACCAGATGCTGTTTAACACCGATCAGGTCATCGAGCTGTTCCTGATTGGCGTGGGTGGCGTGGGCGGCGCGCTCCTGGAGCAGGTGAAGCGCCAGCAGGCGTGGCTGAAGAAGAAACACATCGACCTGCGCGTCTGCGGGATCGCGAATTCCAAAGCGCTGCTGACCAACGTCCACGGCCTGAACCTGGAAAACTGGCAGGCCGAGATGGAGGAGGCAAAAGAGCCGTTCAACCTGGGCCGCCTGATCCGTCTGGTAAAAGAGTATCACCTGCTTAACCCGGTCATCGTCGACTGCACTTCGAACCAGGCGGTGGCCGACCAGTACGCGGACTTCCTGCGTGAAGGTTTCCACGTGGTGACGCCGAACAAAAAGGCCAACACCTCGTCGATGGATTACTATCACCAACTGCGTCTGGCGGCGAGCAAGTCGCGCCGCAAGTTCCTGTACGACACCAACGTGGGGGCAGGCCTGCCGGTTATCGAGAATCTGCAGAACCTGCTTAACGCGGGCGACGAACTGCAGCGTTTCTCCGGCATTCTCTCCGGCTCGCTGTCGTTTATCTTCGGCAAGCTGGATGAGGGGATGAGCCTCTCGGAAGCCACCCGCGCCGCGCGCGAGCTGGGCTATACCGAGCCGGATCCGCGTGACGACCTTTCCGGTATGGACGTGGCGCGCAAGCTGCTGATCCTCGCCCGCGAAACGGGCCGTGAGCTTGAGCTTTCCGATATCGTGATTGAACCGGTCCTGCCGGCAGAATTTGACAGCAGCGGCGATGTTGGCGCCTTTATGGCCAGGTTGCCGCAGCTTGACGACGCGTTTGCCGCTCGCGTTGCAAAAGCCCGTGATGAAGGTAAGGTATTGCGCTATGTTGGCAACATTGAAGAAGATGGCGTGTGCCGGGTGAAGATTGCCGAAGTGGATGGCAACGACCCGCTGTACAAAGTCAAAAACGGCGAAAACGCCCTCGCGTTTTACAGCCACTATTATCAGCCACTGCCGCTGGTGCTTCGCGGCTATGGCGCAGGGAACGATGTTACGGCGGCGGGTGTGTTTGCCGATCTGTTGCGTACCCTGTCATGGAAGTTAGGAGTTTAACATGGTCAAAGTTTATGCCCCGGCTTCCAGCGCGAATATGAGCGTCGGATTTGACGTGCTGGGTGCGGCGGTGACGCCGGTGGATGGTTCGCTGCTGGGTGATACGGTGACGGTGGAAGCGGCAGACAGCTTCAGCCTGAATAACGTGGGCCGCTTCGCCAGTAAACTGCCGTCTGAGCCGCGCGAAAATATCGTTTATCAGTGCTGGGAACGCTTCTGTCAGGAGATCGGCAAAAACGTGCCGGTCGCCATGACGCTGGAAAAAAGTATGCCGATCGGCTCGGGTCTGGGGTCCAGCGCCTGCTCGGTGGTCGCCGCGCTGGTAGCAATGAACGAGCATTGCGGCAAGCCGCTGAACAACAACCGCCTGCTGGGCTTAATGGGCGAGCTGGAAGGGCGTATCTCCGGCAGCATTCACTATGACAACGTGGCGCCGTGCTTCCTCGGCGGCATGCAGTTGATGATCGAAGAAAATGGCATCATCAGCCAGCAGGTGCCAGGGTTTGATGAGTGGCTGTGGGTGCTGGCCTATCCGGGTATCAAGGTTTCAACCGCGGAAGCGCGGGCGATCCTGCCCGCGCAGTATCGTCGTCAGGACTGTATTGCCCACGGGCGTCATCTGGCGGGCTTTATCCACGCCTGCTACACCCGCCAGCCGCAGCTGGCGGCCAAACTGATGAAGGACGTCATTGCCGAGCCGTACCGCACGAAGCTGCTGCCCGGCTTTAACGAGGCGCGACAGGCATCAATGGATATCGGCGCGCAGGCGTGCGGCATCTCCGGCTCCGGCCCGACGCTGTTCGCCCTGTGCGACAAGGCAGACACTGCGCAGCGCGTGGCGGACTGGCTCTCTAAACACTACCTGCAAAATCAGGAAGGCTTTGTTCATATTTGCCGTCTGGACACGGCTGGCGCACGAGTACTGGGATAATTAATGAAACTCTACAACCTTAAAGATCATAACGAGCAGGTCAGCTTCGCGCAGGCGGTGACTCAGGGACTGGGCAAAAATCAGGGGCTGTTTTTCCCTCATGACCTGCCGGAATTCCAGCTGACCGAGATTGATGACCTGCTTAAGCAGGATTTTGTCACCCGCAGCACCAAAATTCTGTCCGCGTTTATCGGCGATGAAATTCCGCAGGAGCTGCTGGAAGAGCGCGTACGCGCGGCATTCGCGTTCCCGGCGCCGGTTAAGCAGGTTGAGCCTGACGTCGGCTGTCTGGAGCTGTTCCACGGCCCGACCCTGGCGTTCAAAGACTTCGGCGGCCGCTTTATGGCGCAGATGCTGACCCACATCAGCGGCGACAAGCCGGTGACCATCCTGACCGCAACCTCCGGCGATACCGGCGCGGCGGTAGCCCACGCGTTCTACGGCCTGAAAAACGTCCGCGTGGTGATCCTCTATCCGAAAGGTAAAATCAGCCCGCTGCAGGAGAAACTGTTCTGCACCCTCGGCGGCAACATTGAAACCGTGGCAATTGACGGTGATTTCGATGCCTGCCAGGCGCTGGTCAAGCAGGCCTTCGACGACGAAGAGCTGAAGGTGGCGCTGGGTCTGAACTCCGCCAACTCCATCAACATCAGCCGTCTGCTGGCGCAGATCTGCTACTACTTCGAAGCGGTGGCGCAACTGCCGCAGGAAGCGCGCAACCAACTGGTGATCTCCGTGCCGAGCGGTAACTTTGGTGACCTGACGGCGGGCCTGCTGGCAAAATCCCTGGGTCTGCCGGTGAAACGCTTTATCGCCGCCACCAATGCCAACGACACCGTGCCGCGCTTCCTGAAAGACGGGAAGTGGGCGCCGAACGCCACGCAGGCGACCCTCTCCAATGCGATGGATGTGTCACAGCCAAACAACTGGCCGCGCGTGGAAGAGCTGTTCCGCCGTAAGATCTGGCGCCTGGGTGACCTGGGCTATGCCGCGGTGACGGATGAGACCACCAAATCCACCATGCGCGAGCTGAAGGCGGTGGGGTATACCTCTGAACCGCACGCGGCGATCGCCTACCGCGCGCTGCGCGATCAGCTTAATCCGGGTGAATACGGCCTGTTCCTGGGAACCGCACATCCGGCGAAGTTCAAAGAGAGCGTGGAGGCGATTCTGGGCGAAACGCTGCCGCTACCAAAAGAGCTGGCCGAGCGTGCCGACCTGCCGCTGCTGTCTCATGAGCTGCCGGCAGACTTTGCCGCGCTGCGTAAGCTGATGATGACTCGCGCATGATTTTTTGTCGGGTGGCGGCTACGCCTTACCCGACCTACAACCAATGATGACGCGTGCGTGATTGTGTTGCCCGGTGGCGGCTACGCCTTACCGGGCCTACAACGACGAACAAATCGTAGGCCGGGTAAGCGAAGCGCCACCCGGCTTTTTTTATGGAGAAATTAAGGAGGAAAATAGCAGGGAAAAAGTAGAAATTCCCAATAAATGCGGTCACTTAGCGTTTAGGATTGCAGAGAATAACATCCCCCGTTCCCCTCGCGTACTCTCCTTACATCGGCCCACGTTGGGCAAAGATAATAAGGAGTCACCGATGTCTACACTGAAACCTGTGCTGATTGCGCTTTCACTGATGCTGGTCGCTCCCATGGCGGTACAGGCATCCGAAATCACCCTCGTACCCGCGGTCAAACTGCAGATTGGCGACCGGGATAATAACGGGCATTACTGGGACGGCGGCCGCTGGCGCGGCCACGACTGGTGGAAAGCGCATTATGACTGGCGCGATAACCACTGGCGTCCGCATGATGAGCATCGTAAACACGACGATCGTCACGATGACCATCACCACGATGACCGCCGCGACGATCGCGGCCCGGACTGGAAACACCACTAATGCAAAACCCCGCCAGCTGGCGGGGTTTGTTTTTACTGCTCGTGGCGCTTAAACACCAGTTCGCCTTTCCCTGACGATGCCTCGTCAAAGAAGTAGCCTTCACTGTTGAAGGCGGTTAGCTGCTCCGGCTTCGTCAGGCGGTTCTGGATAATGTAGCGGCTCATCAGGCCACGCGCTTTCTTGGCGTAGAAGCTGATCACTTTGAACTTGCCGTTCTTCTCGTCAAGGAATACCGGCTTGATGATGTCGGCATCCAGTTTTTTCGGCTTCACCGACTTGTAGTATTCATCGGACGCCAGGTTAATCACTACGTTATCGCCCTGTGCACGCAGCGCCGCATTCAGCTTATCGGTGATGATATCGCCCCAGAAATGGTAGAGGTCTTTGCCTTTGGCATTCTCCAGACGAATCCCCATCTCCAGACGGTACGGCTGCATCAGATCCAGCGGGCGCAGTACGCCGTACAGACCCGACAGCATGCGCAGATGCTGCTGGGCAAAATCGAAATCGGCTTCGCTAAAATCTTCCGCCTGCAGGCCGGTATACACGTCGCCTTTAAATGCCAGAATCGCCTGACGAGCGTTGGCAGGGGTGAAATCCGGATGCCATTCATGAAAGCGGGTCGCGTTAAGGTCTGCCAGCTTGTCGCTGATGCTCATCAGCGAGGCGATTTGCGGCGCAGAGAGCTTACGCGCTTCGCGGATCAGCTGTTGCGAATAGTCCAGCAGTTCAGGCTGGGTATAGCGTTCGGTGGCGAGCGGGCTCTGGTAGTCGAGCGTTTTTGCAGGTGAAATAAGAATCAGCATATCCAGTCCTTGCAGGAAATTTAGAGCGACTTTAGCAAAAAATCGCCCCGAATTGATCGATAGCTGTTATTGCCGCGGCAAATCATCCCACGTGCCGGGGGCAAGCTGCGCCTTGATATCGGGATAGCGGGCGGGATCAAAGACCGGCGGAACGCCGAGTTTGCGCTGACGCAGATAGTCTCTGGCAATCAGGGTCACCACGGGCGAGAGCAGCAGGATTGCCGTGAGGTTAGTGATCGCCATTAGCGCCATAATGATATCGGCCAGCTGCCAGACCAGCGGCATACTGAGCAGGGAGCCTGCAATCACCATCAGGATAACCCCCAGGCGCAGGGTTCCGATTGCGGCGCGGGAGTCGAGTTTCAGGAAAATAAGGTTATTTTCGGCGTAAAGGTAATTCACCACTATCGAACTGAAGGCAAACAAGATCAGGATGAGCGAGACAAATCCGGCTCCCCAGCCGCCGGTCAGGTTGACCAGCGCCTGCTGGAGAAGCTGTATCCCGACGGTGCCCGACGCGTGCGGTACGGGGCCTGCCAGCAGCAAAATCATGGCGCTGGCGGAACAGATAATAATGGTATCGGTAAAGACGCCAATCATCTGCACAATGCCTTGTGCGGCCGGGTGCGGCGGCCAGGAAGAGGCGGCGGCGGCCGCGTTGGGGGTTGACCCCATACCGGCTTCATTGGAGAACATGCCCCGTTGAAAACCCGCCATCAGCGCCTGGCTGAAGGTGTAGCCCAGCGCCCCGGAGGCCACTTCGCGCCAGCCAAAGGCGCTTTTGACGATGGTGGCAATCACGCCCGGCACCTGGTCGAGATGCAGTGCGGCAACGAACAGGCTCGCGGCAACCCAGAGCAGCGCCATAATGGGCACCAGCCACTGCATCAGGCGAGCGATGCCCTTGAGACCGACCGAGATGGTAAGCAGAACGACGAGGGCTAAAGCGAGACCCGCGATCCACTCGGGGCAGGAGAAGGCATAGCGCAGGGCGTTGGCAACCGAGTTCGCCTGGACGGTATTAAAAATAAGACCGTACGCGAGCAGTAAAAAAACCGAGAACAGGACGCCCATCCAGCGCATCCCTAAGCCACGCGCCATGTACCAGGCTGGACCACCGCGAAACTGGCCGTGCTTATCTTTCTCTTTGTAGAGTTGTGCAAGCGAACTTTCGGCAAAGGAGGTGGCCATCCCGAGTAGCGCCGTCACCCACATCCAGAAGACCGCGCCCGGCCCACCGGCGCTGATAGCCAGCGCAACGCCCGCCAGATTGCCGCTGCCGAGGCGAGCCGCGAGGCTGGTACAGAGCGCCTGGAATGACGTTAATCCGCCCGGCTGAGGCGTGACGCTGTTTTTCAGACTTCTGCCAAACTTGCGAATATAACGAAACTGGATAAACCCACTGCGTAGCGTAAACCAAATCCCTGCTCCCAGAAGCAGGTATATCATTATCGAACCCCAAAGGACTTCGTTAATAAAGAAAAAGAAATCAGGCATTAACGTCCCTCTTGTTGATGCCAATGTGAATATGTAAGCGCTACCACTGATTGGGCATGCTGTTGCTTAGCAGCCTGTTAATATTTCCAGTTTATCATACTCTGCCTAAGCGCACGGTCTGCGGTTGCGCTACCCCTCGGTCGTGTTATCATCAGGGCAGACCGGTTACATCCCCCTAACAAGTAAACCTGTCATTTTTCCGCTGCAGGCATGCTGTCGGTAGCGTGAATTATCCAGGGCACGTTAAAAGAGAAACACTATCATGACGGATAAATTGACCTCCCTTCGTCAGTTCACCACTGTCGTAGCTGACACCGGAGATATCGCGGCAATGAAGCTGTACCAGCCGCAGGATGCCACAACCAACCCTTCTCTGATCCTTAACGCCGCACAGATCCCTGAGTATCGCAAACTGATTGACGACGCAGTGACCTGGGCGAAAGCGCAGAGCAATGACCGCGCGCAGCAGGTTGTGGATGCCACTGACAAACTGGCAGTGAACATCGGTCTGGAGATCCTGAAACTGGTTCCTGGCCGTATCTCTACCGAAGTGGATGCGCGTCTCTCCTACGACACCGAAGCGTCTATCGCCAAAGCGAAACGTCTGATCAAAATGTACAACGACGCGGGCATCAGCAACGACCGTATCCTGATCAAACTGGCTTCTACCTGGCAGGGTATTCGCGCTGCAGAGCAGCTGGAAAAAGACGGTATCAACTGTAACCTGACCTTGCTGTTCTCCTTCGCTCAGGCGCGTGCTTGTGCAGAAGCGGGCGTATACCTGATTTCTCCGTTCGTAGGCCGTATTCTGGACTGGTACAAAGCCAACACCGATAAGAAAGAGTACGCACCGGCTGAAGATCCAGGCGTGATTTCTGTGACTGAAATCTACGAATACTACAAACAGCATGGCTATGAGACTGTGGTTATGGGCGCAAGCTTCCGTAACGTCGGTGAAATCATCGAGCTGGCTGGCTGTGACCGCCTGACCATCGCGCCTGCGCTGCTGAAAGAGCTGGCAGAAAGCGAAGGTACCCTGGAGCGTAAACTGTCCTACACCGGTGAAGTGAAAGCACGCCCAGAGCGCATCACTGAATCCGAGTTCCTGTGGCAGCACAACCAGGATCCAATGGCGGTAGACAAACTGGCGGACGGTATCCGTAAGTTTGCTGTTGACCAGGGCAAACTGGAAAAAATGATCGGCGACCTGCTGTAATCATTCTGCGTGACCGGGCTCCCGGTCACGCGACTGCTTTCGTCCCCTGTCTGAATCCCCTCTCTGCGTGTATCATTCCCTTTAATCAGTACTCTTTGAATGGAATGGATATGAATACCTTACGCATCGGCTTAGTGTCGATTTCTGACCGCGCCTCCAGCGGTGTTTACCAGGATAAAGGCATCCCCGCTCTGGAAGCGTGGCTGGCCAGTGCACTGACTACCCCGTTTGAGATCCAGACTCGCCTGATTCCCGACGAACAGCCGATCATCGAGCAGACCCTGTGTGAGCTGGTGGATGAGATGAGCTGTCACCTGGTGTTAACCACCGGCGGAACCGGCCCCGCACGCCGCGACGTGACGCCGGACGCGACGCTGGCGATTGCCGATCGTGAAATGCCTGGCTTCGGGGAACAGATGCGCCAGATCAGTCTACACTTTGTTCCGACGGCCATTCTTTCCCGCCAGGTGGGGGTGATCCGCAAGCAGGCGTTGATCCTGAACCTGCCGGGCCAGCCGAAGTCGATCAAAGAGACTCTGGAAGGGCTTAAAGCGGAAGACGGTAGCGTCATCGTTCACGGTATCTTTGCAAGTGTACCGTATTGTATACAGCTACTTGACGGCCCGTATGTTGAAACCGATGAGAAAGTGGTAGCAGCTTTTCGTCCTAAAAACGCGCGTCGCGAAACAATCTCCTGAAATTAATCAATATGTGACATAAGCTGAAGCGGCGATAGCGTGGTAACGGTTTTACGGTATAGTAATTTTTTCTTTACGTTTGCTGTAAAAATAAATCCACAATACACGCATAATGGTTCGCTATGTCACATAACACCCGACCTCTGAATCGACAGGATTACAAAACCCTCACGCTCGCGGCCTTAGGCGGCGCGCTGGAGTTTTACGATTTCATTATCTTCGTCTTCTTCGCCGCCGTGGTGGGGGAGCTCTTCTTCCCGGCAGATATCCCGGAGTGGCTGCGTCAGGTGCAAACCTTCGGCATTTTTGCCGCCGGGTATCTGGCGCGTCCGCTGGGCGGCATCATCATGGCCCACTTTGGCGATCTGGTCGGCCGTAAGAAGATGTTTACCCTTAGCATCCTGCTGATGGCCGTGCCGACGCTGGCCATTGGTCTGTTGCCTACCTATGCCTCGATGGGCATTCTCGCGCCGTTGCTGCTGTTGCTGATGCGCGTCCTGCAGGGGGCGGCGATTGGCGGTGAAGTGCCGGGCGCGTGGGTGTTTGTCGCGGAGCATGTTCCCGTGCGCCGCATTGGTATCGCCTGCGGAACCTTAACGGCGGGGCTAACGGTCGGGATCCTGCTCGGCTCGGTGGTCGCCACCATTGTGAATACCAGCATGACGCAGCAGACCGTACACGACTGGGGCTGGCGTATTCCGTTCCTGCTGGGCGGGGCGTTTGGTCTGGTCGCGATGTACCTGCGCCGCTGGCTGCAGGAGACCCCCATTTTCCTCGAAATGCAGCAGCGCAAAGCGCTGGCGCAGGAGCTGCCGGTGAAGGCGGTCGTGGTACGCCATAAAAAAGCGGTGGTGGTATCGATGCTGTTCACCTGGCTGCTCTCGGCGGGCATTGTGGTAGTGATATTGATGTCCCCAGTCTGGCTGCAAAAGCAGTACGGTTTCGCCCCTGCCGTGACGCTACAGGCAAACAGTATCGCGACAATCATGCTCTGCTTTGGCTGTCTGGCCGCCGGGCTGGCGGCGGATCGTTTCGGTGCCAGCGTTACCTTTATTGTCGGCAGCCTGTTACTGGCCGCTTCAAGCTGGGCGTTTTACCATCTGGCAGGCAGCCATCCTGAACAGTTGTTCCTGCTGTACGGCGTGGTAGGGCTGTGCGTGGGCGTTGTCGGGGCGGTACCGTACGTGATGGTGCGCGCGTTCCCGCCAGAGGTTCGCTTCACCGGGATTTCGTTTTCCTACAACGTGTCGTATGCCATTTTCGGTGGGCTGACGCCGATTGCGGTGACGGTCCTGATGGGCGTGTCTCCCATGGCTCCGGCCTGGTACGTGCTGGCGCTGTCGGTGATGGGGCTGGGATTAGGGATTTGGCTTGGGCAGAAGAAGGGATGTCGTGCCCGCGAGGCGGACACGACAGAAGGATCAGTGTTTTTCACCAATCGGTAGCACGGTGCGGTCAAACTGCTCGTTCAGCACTTCACCCATTGCCAGGTAGATAGCGCTTGCGCCGCAAACCAGACCAATCCAGCCTGCAACATGAACGATGCCTTCGTTATCCACCAGGTGACCAATCGCCAGCAGGGCGAACAGGACGGTCAGGCTCAGGAAGACGAACTGCAGCATGCGGTTGCCTTTCAGGGTACCGAAGAACATGAACAGGGTGAAGATGCCCCACAGGCCCAGATAAACGCCCAGGAAGTGGGCGTTTGCCGCGTCTGCCATGCCCATTTTAGGCAGCAGCAGAATGGCAACCAGGGTCAGCCAGAAAGAACCGTAAGAGGTGAAGGCGGTTAAGCCGAAAGTATTGCCTTTCTTATATTCCAGCAGGCCCGCGAAAATTTGCGCGATACCGCCGTAAAAAATGCCCATCGCCAGGATGATGCCATCCATCGGGAACATCCCGATATTGTGCAGGTTCAGCAGAATAGTGGTCATGCCAAAACCCATCAGGCCCAGCGGAGCCGGATTAGCCAACTTAGTGTTGCCCATAAGTCCTCAAAAAAATCATCATTAATATGGTGAAATGGTTAAACCCGCGTCAGTTCTCCCTGACGGGGCGCGGCATCATAATGGGCGCAATCGATGGCGTCTATGATCTCATCAGGGTGAAATTAAAATTTTTTTTATCATTCCCCCTTGATGGATGCCGTCGCGACCCCATCTTGTAGTCAACCGCAGTGTGTGGACCTGAAAAAAATCAAATCTGGGCAGTTGAAAAAGCACGTTCTGCCCTTATTACAGGTACACAACCACATGTTGACTGAATTTTTAGTGGAGACGTTTAGATGGGTAAAATTATTGGTATCGACCTGGGTACAACCAACTCTTGTGTAGCGATTATGGATGGCACTACTGCACGCGTGCTGGAGAACGCCGAGGGCGATCGCACCACGCCTTCTATCATTGCTTATACCCAGGATGGTGAAACTCTGGTTGGTCAGCCGGCTAAACGTCAGGCAGTGACAAACCCGCAAAACACCCTGTTTGCGATTAAACGCCTGATCGGCCGCCGCTTCCAGGACGAAGAAGTTCAGCGTGACGTTTCCATCATGCCTTACAAAATCATCGCAGCAGATAACGGCGATGCATGGCTTGATGTGAAAGGCACCAAAACGGCACCACCGCAGATTTCTGCTGAAGTGCTGAAAAAAATGAAGAAAACCGCTGAAGATTACCTGGGCGAACCGGTAACGGAAGCTGTTATCACCGTTCCTGCCTACTTCAACGATGCTCAGCGTCAGGCAACCAAAGATGCTGGCCGTATCGCAGGTCTGGAAGTAAAACGTATCATCAACGAACCAACCGCGGCTGCTCTGGCTTACGGTCTGGATAAAGAAGTCGGCAACCGTACTATCGCGGTTTACGACCTGGGTGGTGGTACCTTCGATATCTCTATTATCGAAATCGACGAAGTTGACGGCGAAAAAACCTTCGAAGTTCTGGCAACCAACGGTGATACCCACCTGGGTGGTGAAGACTTCGATACCCGTCTGATCAACTACCTCGTTGACGAATTCAAGAAAGATCAGGGCATTGACCTGCGTAACGACCCGCTGGCTATGCAGCGCCTGAAAGAAGCCGCTGAGAAAGCGAAGATCGAGCTGTCTTCCGCTCAGCAGACCGACGTGAACCTGCCGTACATCACCGCAGACGCGACCGGTCCTAAACACATGAACATCAAAGTGACCCGTGCGAAACTGGAAAGCCTGGTAGAAGACCTGGTGAACCGTTCTATCGAGCCACTGAAAGTTGCTCTGCAGGACGCTGGCTTGTCCGTGTCTGATATCAACGACGTTATCCTCGTTGGTGGCCAGACCCGTATGCCAATGGTGCAGAAGAAAGTGGCTGAGTTCTTTGGTAAAGAGCCACGTAAAGACGTTAACCCGGACGAAGCGGTGGCAATTGGTGCAGCGGTTCAGGGTGGCGTACTGACCGGTGAAGTGAAAGACGTACTGCTGCTGGACGTTACCCCGCTGTCTCTGGGTATCGAAACCATGGGCGGTGTGATGACTGCGCTCATCAACAAAAACACCACCATCCCAACCAAGCACAGCCAGGTGTTCTCTACCGCTGAAGACAACCAGTCTGCGGTAACCATCCATGTGCTGCAGGGCGAGCGTAAGCGTGCGGCGGATAACAAATCTCTGGGTCAGTTCAACCTGGACGGTATTAACCCGGCACCGCGCGGCATGCCACAGATCGAAGTCACCTTCGACATCGATGCTGACGGTATCCTGCACGTGTCTGCGAAAGACAAAAACAGCGGTAAAGAGCAGAAGATCACCATCAAGGCATCTTCTGGCCTGAACGAAGCAGAAATCGAAAAAATGGTTCGCGATGCCGAAGCTAACGCGGAATCCGACCGTAAGTTCGAAGAGCTGGTTCAGACCCGTAACCAGGGTGACCATCTGCTGCACAGCACCCGTAAGCAGGTTGAAGAAGCCGGCGATAAGCTGCCAGCGGAAGACAAAACTGCTATCGAAACTGCACTGAGCGCGCTGGAAACGTCTCTGAAAGGCGAAGACAAAGCGGACATCGAAGCGAAGATGCAGGAGCTGGCACAGGCTTCCCAGAAGCTGATGGAAATCGCTCAGCAGCAGCACGCTCAACAGCAGGCGGGCGCTGACGCTTCTGCGAACAACGCGAAAGACGACGACGTTGTCGACGCTGAGTTCGAAGAAGTTAAAGACAAAAAATAATCGCCCTGATGCAGGGTAATTAATCGGCACGGGCGTAGGAGAACTCTCCACGCCCGTGCTCGCATGTTAAGGGGCTTAAAAAAACCAATGGCAAAGCAAGACTATTACGAGATTTTAGGCGTTCCGAAAACTGCGGAAGAGCGTGAAATCAAAAAGGCGTATAAGCGCCTGGCCATGAAATTCCACCCGGACCGTAATCAGGGTGACAAAGAGGCTGAAGCAAAATTTAAAGAGATCAAAGAAGCCTATGAAGTCCTGACCGATGCACAAAAACGTGCGGCCTATGACCAGTACGGTCACGCAGCCTTTGAACAGGGCGGCATGGGCGGCGGTGGATTCGGTGGCGGCGGCTTTGGCGGCGGCGCTGACTTCAGCGATATCTTTGGCGATGTGTTTGGCGACATCTTCGGCGGCGGTCGTGGTCGTCAGCGCGCGGCGCGCGGCGCGGATCTGCGCTACAACATGGATCTGACGCTGGAAGAGGCCGTTCGCGGCGTCACCAAAGAGATCCGTATTCCGACGCTGGAAGAGTGTGACGTCTGCCACGGCAGCGGCGCGAAAGCGGGTACGCAGCCGCAGACCTGTCCAACCTGTCACGGCTCCGGCCAGGTGCAGATGCGTCAGGGCTTCTTCGCGGTACAGCAGGCCTGTCCGCACTGTCATGGTCGCGGTACGCTGATTAAAGATCCGTGCACCAAGTGCCACGGCCACGGTCGCGTTGAGAAAACCAAGACCCTGTCCGTTAAGATCCCAGCTGGCGTCGATACGGGCGACCGCATCCGTCTGGCGGGCGAAGGTGAAGCAGGCGAACACGGCGCACCGGCAGGCGATCTGTACGTACAGGTGCAGGTGAAACAGCACGCGATTTTCGAGCGTGAAGGGAATAACCTGTACTGTGAAGTGCCGATCAACTTCGCGATGGCGGCACTCGGTGGCGAAATTGAAGTACCGACGCTGGATGGTCGCGTCAATCTGAAGATCCCGGGCGAGACCCAGACCGGCAAGCTGTTCCGCATGCGCGGTAAAGGCGTTAAATCCGTTCGTGGTGGTGCGCAGGGCGACCTGCTTTGCCGCGTCGTCGTGGAAACGCCGGTTGGCCTGAACGACAAGCAGAAACAGCTGCTGAAAGAGTTGCAGGAGAGCTTCGGTGGCCCGACGGGTGAGAAAAACAGCCCGCGTTCCAAAAGCTTCTTCGATGGCGTCAAAAAATTCTTCGATGATTTGACCCGCTAATCGATCAGCTGGTTTTCATCCGCAAAAGCCCGGAAGCGATTCCGGGCTTTTTCTTTTTATCGGTATTGCTCGGTTAAACTGAATCTATACTCAATATTAATCTGTTTTCGCCGAGTTATCTGGCTTGGTATTATGGTTTTATCGAGGTATTGTTGTAAAAGAGAGAACTAAAGTGAAATTACTACACCGTTTCTTTAGCAGTGAGGCATCCGGCGGCGTGATCCTGATTATGGCTGCTGCGGCCGCGATGGTACTGGCCAACGTCGGAATGACCCGCGATCTGTATCATGCTTTTCTGGAAACGCCCGTTGAGCTGAAGGTCGGGGCGCTGGAAATCAACAAGAACATGCTGCTGTGGATCAACGATGCGCTGATGGCGGTGTTCTTCCTGCTTGTGGGGCTTGAGGTTAAGCGTGAGCTGGTGCTGGGTTCGCTTGCCAGCCGCCAGCGTGCGGCGTTCCCGGTCATTGCTGCGCTCGGCGGGATGGTGGTGCCGGCGCTGCTCTTTCTGGCGTTCACCTGGCAGGATCCGATCGCACGTCACGGCTGGGCGATCCCGGCTGCGACGGATATCGCTTTTGCGCTCGGGGTGCTGGCCTTGCTGGGAAGCCGCGTGCCGGTAGCCCTGAAAATCTTCCTGATGGCGCTGGCGATTATTGATGACCTTGGCGCCATTGTGATTATCGCGCTGTTCTACACCAGCGATCTGTCGATCCTGTCCCTGAGCGTGGCTGCCGGGGCGATTGCGGTGCTGGCGCTGCTGAACATCTTTAATGTGCGCCGCATCGGTATCTACATCCTCGTGGGGATGGTGCTGTGGACGGCGGTGCTGAAATCGGGCGTGCATGCCACGCTGGCTGGGGTGATCGTCGGCTTCTTCGTGCCGCTGAAGCCGCAGGACGGCAAGTCGCCTGCCAAACAGCTGGAGCATGTGCTGCATCCGTGGGTCGCCTTTATGATCCTGCCGCTGTTTGCGTTTGCCAATGCGGGCGTTTCCCTCGGCGGGGTGACGCTGGACGGGCTAACGTCCGTGCTGCCGCTGGGCATTATTGCCGGGCTGTTTATCGGTAAGCCGCTGGGTATTAGTCTCTTCTGCTGGCTGGCGACGAAACTGAAGCTGGCGTCATTGCCGCACGGCACCACGTTTAAGCAGATTATGGCCGTCGGCGTGCTGTGTGGTATCGGGTTTACGATGTCGATCTTTATCTCGACGCTGGCGTTTGGCGCGCATGCGCCTGAGCTGATCGTCTGGGCGAAACTCGGCATTCTTATCGGGTCATTACTGGCCGCGGTAATCGGTTATACCTTGCTGAAGGTAAAATTGTCCGGACAGGCCGTCCAGGCATAACGGAACACCGGGAGGAGGCGAGCCTTCTCCCGATACACACTCAGGGAGAGAAGACGCGATGTCTCATTTGAATTACAACCATCTTTACTACTTCTGGCACGTCTATAAACAGGGATCGGTGGTCGGGGCAGCAGAGGCGCTCTACCTGACGCCGCAAACCATCACCGGGCAAATTAAGGCGCTGGAAGAGCGTTTGCAGGGCAAGCTGTTCAAGCGTAAGGGGCGCGGGATTGAACCCAGCGAACTGGGTGAACTGGTTTTCCGCTACGCGGACAAGATGTTCACCCTGAGCCAGGAGATGCTGGATATCGTCAACTACCGCAAAGAGTCGAACCTGCTCTTTGATGTTGGTGTGGCGGATGCGCTGTCCAAACGGCTGGTGAGCGGCGTGCTGGACGCAGCGGTGGTTGAAGATGAACAAATTCATCTTCGCTGCTTTGAATCCACTCACGAGATGCTGCTGGAACAGCTAAGCCAGCACAAGCTGGACATGATTATCTCGGACTGCCCGATTGACTCCACGCAGCAGGAAGGCTTGTTCTCGGTGAAGATTGGTGAATGCGGCGTGAGCTTCTGGTGCATTAATCCGCCGCCGGAGAAACCCTTCCCGGCCTGCCTGGAAGAGCGTCGCCTGCTGGTGCCGGGAAGGCGTTCCATGCTCGGACGCAAGCTGCTGAACTGGTTTAATTCCCAGGGGCTGAAGGTGGAAATCCTCGGTGAGTTCGACGATGCGGCGCTGATGAAAGCCTTTGGTGAAGCGCATAACGCCATCTTTGTTGCGCCGACGCTCTACGCGCACGATCTCTATTCGGATGACAAGATTACGGAGATAGGCAGAGTGGATAACGTGATGGAGGAGTATCACGCCATATTTGCCGAAAGAATGATTCAGCACCCCGCGGTACAGCGAATCTGTAACCGTGACTACTCGGCGCTGTTTACGCCACCGGCAATCTGAAGACATAAAAAAACCCGCGTTAAGCGGGTTCTTTTAAAACAAGCAACAACAAGCGGCGATTAAGCCAGTTTGTTGATCTGCGCGGTCAGGTTTGCTTTATGACGCGCTGCTTTGTTTTTGTGGATCAGACCTTTAGCAGCCTGACGATCCACGATTGGTTGCATTTCGTTAAATGCGTTCTGCGCAGCAGCTTTGTCGCCAGCTTCGATAGCTGCGTATACTTTCTTGATGAAGGTACGCATCATAGAGCGACGGCTTGCGTTGTGCTTACGAGCCTTCTCAGACTGTACGGCACGTTTCTTAGCTGATTTGATATTAGCCAAGGTCCAACTCCCAAATATGATCTATGTGGACAATTCAAAGGCCGAGGAATATGCCCTCTATACCTTCTTTTGTCAATGGATTTGTGCAAATAAGCGCCGTTAATGTGGCGACGCTACGTTACGTAGTGATGGCGCAGGATTCTACCAGCTTGTTGTTCGTGAATACAGCTTTTCGGCATAAAAATCGCAGTTCGCGAGCAGATTTTTTCGCTGCGAAAGGTCAGCCTGATGAAATCATTACGGCTTTCTGTTTTGCACGAACAATCGCCGGTTAACCTTAACCGCTGTACAAGGTATACTTTGGCGATTTTCACTGTTTTGAGCCAGACATGAAGCTGATACGC
Source organism: Enterobacter sp. BNK-22 (assembly GCF_048684805.1). NCBI lineage: Bacteria > Pseudomonadati > Pseudomonadota > Gammaproteobacteria > Enterobacterales > Enterobacteriaceae > Enterobacter > Enterobacter sp. BNK-22. The sequence goes on along the minus strand of NZ_JBLQTT010000001.1, from coordinate 2,840,256 downwards.
GGCATACATAATCTCAGCAGAGCCCCGCACGGGTGCGTGCTGACCATTGGTAATTTCGACGGCGTGCATCGTGGTCATCAGGCGCTGTTGCAGGGATTGCGTAAAGAAGGGGAGGCCCGCGGTCTGCCCGTTGTAGTGATGATTTTCGAACCGCAGCCGCTGGAGCTGTTCGCGGGCGATAAATCTCCCGCCCGTCTTACACGCCTGCGCGAGAAGTTGCGCTATCTGGCTGAGTCCGGTGTGGACTACGTATTGTGCGTACGTTTCGATCGCCGCTTTGCCGCGCTGACAGCACAAAATTTCGTCAGCGACCTGCTGGTTAAGCGTCTTGGCGTGCAGTTTCTTGCCGTGGGCGATGATTTCCGCTTTGGCGCTGGTCGTCAGGGCGATTTCTTGCTATTACAGAAGGCTGGTCTGGAGTACGGTTTTGACGTCACCAGCGCGATGACCTTCTGTGAAGGCGGCGTACGCGTCAGCAGCACGGCGGTACGCCGGGCACTGGCCGATGACGAACTGGATACGGCAGAAACCCTGCTGGGGCATCCGTTCACCATCTCTGGCCGCGTGGTCCATGGCGATGCGCTGGGCCGCACGATAGGTTTCCCGACGGCGAATATACCGCTGCGTCGTCAGGTTTCCCCGGTTAAAGGGGTCTATGCGGTAGAAGTGGCAGGACTGGGCGATAAACCGTTCTACGGCGTCGCCAATATTGGCACGCGTCCGACCGTCGCCGGTGTGCGTCAACAGCTAGAAGTGCACCTGCTGGACGTTGTAATGGACCTGTATGGTCGCCATATAGATGTAATACTGCGTAAAAAAATACGCAATGAGCAGCGATTTGGTTCGCTGGATGAACTCAAAGCGCAAATTGCGCGAGATGAATTGACGGCCCGCGAGTTTTTTGGGCTTTAGAACCGGCTTAACTGCCTACGTGATAAATACGGAACCGAGAATCTGATGAGTGACTATAAATCAACCCTGAATTTGCCGGAAACAGGGTTCCCGATGCGCGGCGATCTCGCCAAGCGCGAACCGGGAATGCTGGCGCGTTGGACTGATGATGACCTGTACGGCATCATTCGTGCAGCCAAAAAAGGCAAAAAAACCTTCATTCTGCATGATGGCCCTCCCTATGCGAATGGCAGCATTCATATTGGTCACTCGGTTAACAAGATTCTGAAAGACATTATCGTGAAGTCCAAAGGACTCGCGGGCTATGACTCGCCTTACGTTCCGGGCTGGGACTGCCACGGTCTGCCAATCGAGCTGAAAGTCGAGCAAGAGTTCGGCAAGCCAGGTGAGAAGTTCACCGCCGCCGAGTTCCGTGCGAAGTGCCGCGAATACGCAGCCACGCAGGTTGACGGTCAGCGTGCTGACTTCATCCGTCTGGGCGTACTGGGCGACTGGTCGCACCCGTACCTGACCATGGACTTCAAAACGGAAGCCAACATTATCCGTGCGCTGGGCAAAATCATCGGTAATGGCCACCTGCACAAAGGCGCTAAGCCGGTGCACTGGTGCGTGGACTGCCGTTCTGCGCTGGCAGAAGCGGAAGTGGAGTATTACGACAAAACCTCTCCGTCTATCGACGTGGCCTTCCACGCGGTGGATCAGGATGCGGTAAAAGCCAAATTTGGCGTCGCCTCGGTAAACGGCCCGATCTCTCTGGTGATCTGGACCACCACCCCGTGGACTCTGCCTGCCAACCGTGCGATCTCCCTGTCCGGTGAGTTCGAATACGCGCTGGTGCAGATTGACGGTCAGGCGGTTATCCTGGCGAAAGATCTGGTTGAGAGCGTGCTGAAGCGTGCGCATATCACTGACTACACCGTGCTGGGCACCGTGAAAGGTGACGCCCTGGAGCTGATGCGCTTCAAACACCCGTTCCTGGACTTCGACGTTCCGGCGATCCTCGGCGACCACGTGACGCTGGAAGCGGGTACCGGTGCGGTACATACCGCCGGTGGCCACGGTCCTGACGACTACAACATCAGCCTGAAGTACGGTCTGGAAATCGCTAACCCGGTTGGCCCGGACGGTTCTTACCTGCCTGGCACCTACCCGGCGCTGGACGGTATCAACGTCTTCAAAGCGAACGACATTATCGTCGACATGCTGCGCACCAGCGGCGCGCTGCTGCACGTTGAAAAAATGCAGCACAGCTATCCGTGCTGCTGGCGTCACAAGACCCCGATCATCTTCCGTGCGACCCCGCAGTGGTTCGTGAGCATGGATCAGAAGGGCCTGCGCGAGCAGTCTCTGAAAGAGATCAAAGGCGTGCAGTGGATCCCGGACTGGGGCCAGGCGCGTATCGAATCCATGGTGGCTAACCGTCCTGACTGGTGTATCTCCCGTCAGCGTACCTGGGGCGTGCCGATGTCGCTGTTCGTGCATAAAGAGACGCATGAGCTGCACCCGAACACCCTGGAACTGATGGAAGAAGTGGCGAAGCGCGTCGAAGTTGACGGCATTCAGGCGTGGTGGGATCTCGACGCCCGCGACATCCTGGGCGCTGATGCGGATAACTACGAGAAAGTGCCGGATACCCTGGACGTGTGGTTCGATTCCGGGTCTACCCACTCCTCCGTGGTTGACGTGCGTCCGGAGTTTGCCGGTCACGCTGCCGATATGTATCTGGAAGGGTCTGACCAACACCGCGGCTGGTTCATGTCATCTCTGATGATCTCTACCGCCATGAAGGGTAAAGCGCCTTACCGTCAGGTACTGACTCACGGCTTCACCGTGGATGGTCAGGGCCGTAAGATGTCCAAATCAATCGGTAACACCGTTTCTCCGCAGGATGTGATGAACAAGCTGGGCGCAGACATTCTGCGTCTGTGGGTGGCATCGACCGACTACACCGGCGAAATGGCGGTGTCTGACGAGATCCTGAAACGCGCTGCCGACAGCTATCGTCGTATCCGTAACACCGCGCGCTTCCTGCTGGCGAACCTGAACGGGTTCGATCCGGCAAAAGACATGGTGAAACCGGAAGAGATGGTCGTGCTGGACCGCTGGGCGGTAGGCTGCGCGAAAGCGGCGCAGGAAGATATCCTGAAGGCCTATGAGTCTTATGACTTCCACGAAGTGGTGCAGCGCCTGATGCGCTTCTGCTCCATTGAGATGGGCTCGTTCTACCTCGACATCATCAAAGACCGCCAGTACACCGCGAAAGCGGACAGCGTAGCGCGTCGTAGCTGCCAGACCGCACTGTTCCATATCGCAGAAGCGCTGGTACGCTGGATGGCGCCGATCATGTCCTTCACCGCGGATGAAATCTGGGGTTACCTGCCAGGCGACCGCGAGAAGTATGTCTTCACCGGCGAGTGGTACGAAGGTCTGTTCGATCTCTCCAGCACCGAAGCGATGAACGATGCCTTCTGGGACGAGCTGCTGAAAGTACGTGGCGAAGTGAACAAGGTTATCGAGCAGGCGCGTGCTGATAAGAAAGTCGGCGGCTCTCTGGAAGCGGCAGTGACCCTGTACGCGGAGCCAGAGCTGGCGGCGAAGCTGACGGCGCTGGGCGATGAATTACGATTTGTCCTGTTGACCTCCGGTGCGAAAGTTGCGGATTATGCCGAGGCTTCTGCTGATGCTCAGCAGAGCGAACTGCTCAAAGGACTGAAAGTCGCGCTGAGCAAAGCCGACGGTGAGAAATGCCCGCGCTGCTGGCATTACACCACCGATGTCGGTCAGGTGGCGGAACACGCAGACATTTGCGGACGCTGTGTAAGCAACGTCGCCGGTGACGGCGAAAAACGTAAGTTTGCCTGATGAGTAAAACTCTCTGTTCAACAGGACTGCGCTGGCTGTGGCTGGTTGTGGTGGTGCTGATTATTGATCTGGGCAGCAAATTCCTGATCCTCCAGAACTTTGCTCTGGGGGAGACGGTCCCGCTGTTCCCGTCGCTTAACCTGCACTACGCGCGCAACTACGGTGCGGCGTTCAGTTTCCTTGCTGACAGCGGTGGCTGGCAGCGCTGGTTCTTTGCGGGTATCGCTCTCGGTATCTGCGTGATCCTGGCGGTGCTGATGTACCGCTCGAAGGCAACGCAAAAGCTGAATAACATCGCCTACGCGCTGATCATTGGCGGCGCGCTGGGCAACCTGTTTGATCGCCTGTGGCACGGCTTTGTGGTCGATATGATCGACTTCTACGTCGGCGACTGGCACTTCGCGACCTTTAACCTCGCTGATAGCGCCATTTGCATCGGTGCGGCGTTAATCGTGCTGGAAGGCTTCTTGCCTAAACCCGCTGCGAAAGAGCAGGCGTAAGCATCAATGCCGGGTGGCGCTACGCTTACCCGGCCTACAGAATTTGTGGCTTCCCGTAGGCCCGGTAAGCGTAGCGCCACCGGGCAACAGGTGACCCAAAACAAGCGAGCAATTTGCATGTCTAAATCCGTACAGAGCAACAGCGCGGTTCTCGTTCACTTCACGCTGAAGCTGGATGATGGTTCAACGGCTGAGTCCACCCGCAATAACGGCAAACCGGCCCTGTTTCGTCTTGGCGATACCTCCCTGTCTGAAGGTCTTGAGCAGCAGCTTCTGGGCCTGAAAGAGGGCGAGAAAAAAGCCTTTTCGCTGGAGCCGGATGCGGCATTTGGCGTGCCAAGCCCGGACCTGATCCAGTATTTCTCGCGCCGCGAGTTTATGGACGCAGGTGAACCGGAAATCGGCGCGATTATGCTCTTTACCGCTATGGACGGCAGCGAAATGCCTGGCGTGATCCGCGAAATCAACGGCGACTCGATTACCGTTGACTTCAACCATCCGCTTGCCGGGCGTACCGTTCATTTTGATGTTGAAGTGCTGGAAATCGATCCGGCACTGGAGGCCTGAAATGCAGATCCTGTTGGCTAACCCGCGCGGCTTCTGCGCCGGTGTAGACCGCGCTATCAGCATTGTTGAAAACGCGCTGGAGATTTACGGCGCGCCGATTTATGTACGTCACGAAGTGGTGCATAACCGCTACGTGGTCGACAGCCTGCGCGAACGCGGTGCCATCTTTATCGAGCAGATCAGCGAAGTGCCGGACGGTGCGATCCTGATTTTCTCCGCGCACGGCGTCTCCCAGGCGGTCCGTAACGAAGCGAAAAGTCGCGATCTGACCGTCTTCGATGCCACCTGCCCATTGGTGACCAAGGTGCATATGGAAGTGGCGCGCGCCAGCCGCCGTGGTGAAGAGTCGATCCTGATTGGCCATGCCGGCCACCCGGAAGTCGAGGGCACCATGGGCCAGTACAGCAACCCTGAAGGGGGAATGTACCTGGTGGAGTCGCCTGAAGATGTCTTTACGCTGAACGTGAAAAACGAAGCGCGCCTGTCGTTTATGACCCAGACGACGCTCTCCGTCGACGATACCTCAGACGTGATTGACGCCCTGCGTCAGCGCTTCCCGAAAATCGTCGGGCCGCGCAAGGACGACATCTGCTACGCCACCACCAATCGTCAGGAAGCAGTGCGTGCGCTGGCTGAACAGGCGGACGTGGTGCTGGTGGTCGGCTCTAAGAACTCCTCCAACTCTAACCGTCTGGCTGAACTGGCACAGCGAATGGGGAAGGCGGCGTTCCTGATCGACGATGCCACGGATATTCAGGAAGCGTGGGTTAAAGACGCGGCCTGCGTAGGCGTGACGGCCGGGGCATCCGCGCCCGATATTCTGGTACAAAACGTCATTTCCCGTTTGCAGGAGCTGGGCGGCGGCGAAGCGGTGCCGCTGGAAGGACGCGAAGAGAACATTGTGTTCGAAGTGCCGAAAGAGCTGAGAATCGACGCCCGCGAAGTCGAATAGTCCCTTTTCTGATGAAAGGCCAGCACCTCCTGTGCTGGCCTTTTTTTTACCCGTTACTTTATCGTGACGACAAAATCATGTCTTTTACTGATATTTAAGTCGGTTTCACGTTAAATTCTAATTATTGGTGTTTTCAGTTGGCAGTGCTCAGAAAGGCTGGTTAATCTGAAAACGGTTTACATCATTTTAACGTAAGAGAATAACTATGCATGATGCACAGATCCGTGTCGCCATTGCGGGCGCGGGTGGACGTATGGGCCGTCAGCTGATTCAGGCGGCACTTCAGATGGATGGCGTAGCACTTGGCGCGGCGCTGGAGCGTGACGGTTCATCACTTCTGGGGACCGATGCTGGCGAGCTGGCGGGCGCGGGAAAGACCGGCGTCACCGTACAAAGCAGCCTGGACGCGGTTAAAGATGACTTCGATGTGTTCATCGATTTTACCCGCCCTGAAGGGACGCTCGCGCATCTGGCGTTTTGCCGTCAGCACGGCAAGGGGATGGTGATCGGCACCACCGGTTTTGACGATGCGGGTAAGCAGGCTATCCAGGATGCATCCAAAGAGATTGCGATTGTCTTCGCCGCAAACTTTAGCGTGGGCGTTAACGTCATGCTGAAGCTGCTGGAGAAGGCGGCGAAGGTGATGGGCAACTACACCGATATTGAGATTGTCGAAGCTCACCACCGCTATAAGGTTGATGCGCCATCAGGCACGGCGCTGGCAATGGGCGAAGCGATTGCTCATGCACTTGATAAAGATTTAAAAGACTGCGCGGTCTATGCCCGCGAAGGCCACACCGGGGAGCGCGTGCCGGGCACCATTGGTTTCGCAACCGTCCGGGCGGGTGACATCGTCGGTGAACATACCGCGATGTTCGCCGATATCGGCGAGCGCGTCGAGATTACGCATAAAGCGTCCAGCCGAATGACGTTTGCCAATGGTGCCGTTCGATCCGCCTTGTGGCTGAAAGAGAAGAAAAATGGTCTTTTTGATATGAGAGATGTGCTTGATCTCAACAATCTGTAAGCATTATTACCCATCGTGATGTGGTTATTGCAGTCGTAATTCCTTGATTGCATAGGGCAATAATTTATTGCCCTTTTATTTTATCTGTTTCGTGCTAATTTCGTTTATTTAGCCTTGAAAGTATATCTATTCCCCTTAATTATCGTTACTGAAATGTAAATTTTGACCATTTGGTCCACTTTTTGATGCTGTGCCGACTCATTTTTCATTAAAACAGGTGCGCAAGCGTTTTCCGCAGTGATTTACCTGATCTTTTTGTCGCTTAAGCTTCACTCACCTCGTCAGATACGCAAAAGACTAAACAAAATATCGGTTTTAAGTTGACTTTTACCCACCAAATCTCCAGAATGCCGCCGTTTGCCAAAAATCCGCTGGCAACACATTTGCATTGATCCATGACATGGTTATGAATTAATATGCAAATAAAGTGAGTGAATATTCTCTGGAGGGTGTTTTGATTAAGTCAGCGCTATTGGTTCTGGAAGACGGAACCCAGTTTATCGGTCGGGCCATAGGGGCAACGGGTTCGGCGGTTGGGGAAGTCGTTTTCAATACTTCAATGACCGGTTATCAAGAAATCCTCACTGATCCTTCCTATTCTCGCCAAATCGTTACTCTTACTTATCCTCATATCGGCAATGTCGGCACCAATGCGGCTGACGAAGAATCCTCTCAGGTACATGCGCAGGGCCTGGTCATTCGTGACCTGCCGCTGATTGCCAGCAACTTCCGCAATACCGAAGACCTCTCTTCTTACCTGAAGCGCCATAACATCGTGGCGATTGCCGATATCGATACCCGTAAGTTAACGCGTCTGCTGCGCGAGAAGGGTGCACAGAACGGCTGCATCATCGCGGGTGATAACCTCGATGCGACGCTGGCGCTGGAAAAAGCGAAAGCCTTCCCGGGCCTGAACGGCATGGACCTGGCGAAAGAAGTCACTACCGCAGAAGCCTACAGCTGGACTCAGGGTAGCTGGACGCTGGAAGGCGACCTGCCGGAAGCGAAAAAAGAGAGCGAGCTGCCGTTCCACGTGGTGGCCTACGATTTCGGCGCCAAGCGCAACATCCTGCGCATGCTGGTTGACCGCGGCTGCCGCCTGACGGTGGTGCCGGCACAAACGTCTGCTGAAGACGTACTGAAGATGAATCCGGACGGTATTTTCCTGTCCAACGGGCCTGGCGACCCGGCGCCGTGCGATTACGCCATCGCTGCCATCAAGTCCTTCCTGGAAACCGACATCCCGGTATTCGGCATCTGCCTCGGCCATCAGCTGCTGGCGCTGGCGAGCGGTGCGAACACCGTCAAAATGAAGTTCGGCCACCACGGTGGTAACCACCCGGTGAAAGATATCGATAACAATACGGTGATGATCACCGCGCAGAACCATGGCTTTGCCGTCGATGAGGCCTCAATGCCGGCTAACCTGCGCGTGACCCATAAGTCGCTGTTCGATGGCACCCTGCAGGGGATTCATCGTACCGATAAGCCAGCGTTCAGCTTCCAGGGGCATCCGGAAGCCAGCCCGGGCCCACACGACGCCGCGCCGCTGTTCGATCACTTCATCGAACTTATCGAGCAATACCGTAAGACCGCTAAATAATCAGGAGCCGAGAAGACAATGCCAAAACGTACAGACATAAAAAGCATCCTGATCCTTGGCGCTGGCCCGATCGTCATCGGCCAGGCCTGCGAATTCGACTACTCCGGCGCGCAGGCGTGTAAAGCCCTGCGTGAAGAGGGTTACCGCGTCATCCTGGTTAACTCTAACCCGGCTACCATCATGACCGACCCGGAAATGGCAGATGCGACCTACATCGAGCCGATTCACTGGGAAGTGGTGCGTAAAATCATCGAGAAAGAGCGTCCGGACGCGGTGCTGCCAACCATGGGCGGCCAGACGGCGCTGAACTGCGCGCTCGAGCTGGAGCGTCAGGGCGTGCTGGCCGAATTCGGCGTCACCATGATTGGTGCGACCGCCGACGCGATTGATAAAGCCGAAGACCGTCGCCGCTTCGACGTGGCGATGAAGAAAATCGGCCTCGACACCGCGCGCTCCGGTATCGCACACAACATGGAAGAAGCGCTGGCCGTTGCGGCTGACGTGGGCTATCCGTGCATCATCCGTCCATCGTTCACCATGGGCGGCACCGGCGGCGGTATCGCTTACAACCGTGAAGAGTTCGAAGAAATTTGCGAACGCGGTCTGGATCTCTCTCCAACCAAAGAGCTGCTGATTGATGAATCGCTGATTGGCTGGAAAGAGTACGAGATGGAAGTGGTGCGTGATAAAAACGACAACTGCATCATCGTCTGCTCCATCGAAAACTTCGATGCGATGGGTATCCACACCGGTGACTCCATCACCGTTGCGCCAGCCCAGACGCTGACCGACAAAGAGTACCAAATCATGCGTAACGCCTCGATGGCGGTACTGCGTGAAATCGGCGTGGAAACCGGTGGTTCAAACGTGCAGTTCTCCGTGAACCCGAAAACCGGCCGCCTGATTGTTATCGAAATGAACCCGCGCGTGTCCCGCTCCTCCGCGCTGGCCTCTAAAGCGACCGGCTTCCCGATTGCGAAAGTGGCGGCGAAACTGGCGGTGGGTTATACCCTCGACGAGCTGATGAACGACATCACCGGTGGCCGCACCCCTGCGTCCTTCGAGCCGTCCATCGACTACGTTGTGACCAAAATTCCACGCTTTAACTTCGAGAAATTTGCAGGCGCGAACGACCGTCTGACCACTCAGATGAAATCTGTCGGGGAAGTGATGGCGATTGGCCGTACGCAGCAGGAATCCCTGCAAAAAGCGCTGCGCGGTCTGGAAGTGGGCGCGACCGGTTTCGACCCGAAAGTGAGCCTGGACGACCCGGAAGCGCTGACCAAAATCCGCCGCGAGCTGAAAGACGCGGGTGCAGAGCGTATCTGGTACATCGCCGATGCCTTCCGTGCCGGTCTTTCCGTCGACGGCGTTTTCAACCTGACTAACATTGACCGCTGGTTCCTGGTGCAGATTGAAGAGCTGGTGCGTCTGGAAGAGAAAGTGGCCGAGCTGGGCATCAACGGCCTGGATGCTGACTTCCTGCGTGTGCTGAAGCGTAAAGGCTTCGCCGATGCGCGTCTGGCTAAGCTGGCGGGCGTGCGCGAAGCGGAAATCCGCAAGCTGCGTGACCAGTATGACCTGCACCCGGTCTACAAGCGCGTGGACACCTGCGCGGCTGAATTCTCGACCGACACCGCGTACATGTACTCCACCTATGAAGACGAGTGCGAAGCGAACCCATCCGTCGACCGCGACAAGATTATGGTGCTGGGCGGTGGTCCAAACCGTATCGGCCAGGGCATCGAGTTCGACTACTGCTGCGTACACGCCTCGCTGGCGCTGCGCGAAGACGGTTACGAGACCATCATGGTCAACTGTAACCCGGAAACCGTCTCCACCGACTACGACACCTCCGACCGCCTCTACTTCGAGCCGGTTACCCTGGAAGACGTGCTGGAAATCGTGCGCATCGAGAAGCCAAAAGGCGTTATCGTGCAGTATGGTGGCCAGACTCCGCTGAAGCTGGCGCGCGCGCTGGAAGCGGCAGGCGTACCGGTTATCGGTACCAGCCCGGATGCGATTGACCGTGCGGAAGACCGCGAGCGTTTCCAGCAGGCGGTTGACCGTCTGAAGCTGAAACAGCCGGCGAACGCCACGGTGACCGCCATCGAACAGGCCGTAGAGAAGGCGAAAGAGATTGGCTACCCGCTGGTGGTGCGTCCTTCCTACGTGCTGGGCGGCCGCGCGATGGAAATCGTCTACGACGAAGCCGACCTGCGTCGCTACTTCCAGACGGCGGTGAGCGTTTCCAACGATGCGCCAGTGCTGCTCGACCGCTTCCTCGACGATGCGGTAGAAGTGGACGTTGATGCCATCTGCGACGGCGAAATGGTGCTGATTGGCGGCATCATGGAGCATATCGAGCAGGCGGGCGTGCACTCCGGTGACTCTGCCTGTTCTCTGCCTGCGTACACCCTGAGCCAGGAAATTCAGGATGTGATGCGCCAGCAGGTGCAGAAGCTGGCCTTCGAGCTGCAGGTTCGCGGCCTGATGAACGTCCAGTTCGCGGTGAAAGATAACGAAGTCTACCTGATTGAAGTCAACCCGCGTGCGGCACGTACCGTACCGTTCGTCTCCAAAGCCACCGGTATTCCGCTGGCGAAAGTGGCGGCGCGCGTGATGGCAGGCCAGACGCTGGCACAGCAGGGCGTGACCAAAGAGATCATTCCACCGTACTACTCGGTGAAAGAAGTGGTGCTGCCGTTCAACAAATTCCCGGGCGTTGACCCACTGTTAGGGCCAGAAATGCGCTCAACCGGGGAAGTGATGGGCGTAGGCCGCACCTTCGCAGAAGCGTTCGCGAAGGCGCAGCTGGGCAGTAGCTCAACCATGAGAAAATCGGGCCGTGCGCTGCTCTCTGTTCGCGAAGGCGATAAAGAGCGCGTGGTTGACCTGGCCGCCAAGCTGCTGAAGCAGGGCTTTGAGCTGGACGCGACCCACGGTACGGCGATTGTGCTGGGTGAAGCGGGCATCAACCCGCGTCTGGTGAACAAGGTGCATGAAGGTCGTCCGCACATTCAGGATCGTATCAAGAATGGCGAATACACCTACATCATCAACACCACCGCAGGCCGCCAGGCGATTGAAGACTCCAAGCTGATTCGCCGCAGCGCGCTGCAGTACAAAGTGCACTACGACACCACCCTGAACGGCGGTTTCGCAACAGCCATGGCGCTGAACGCGGATGCCACCGAGAAGGTGATTTCGGTTCAGGAAATGCACGCGCAGATTAGCAAGTAATCTGCGTAGGCCCGGCAAGCGGTAGCGCCGCCGGGCAAATGGCGGGTGGCGCTTCGCTTACCCGCCCTGCTTTTTTCTTTATCCATCTTCAGAACCTTCTGGTTTTTCATCCGCATTCAGTGAGTTAGCCTAAAATCATTAGGTCGATAACGAAATTCAACTGAGAGCAGGGGAAAACACCATGCAAAATAAATTACTGATCGCCACCCTTCTTGCCGCCACTGCAACGTTTACCGTCGCGGGCTGTTCCTCTAACCAGGCAGTGAGAACCACCGATGGCAAAACCATTGTCACCGACGGAAAACCAGAGGTCGATGATGATACCGGTCTGGTGTCGTATAAAAATGCGGAAACGGGTCAGACCGAGCAGATCAACCGCGATCAGGTTAAATCAATGGGCGAGCTGGATAACTAATAAAAAAGCCGTGGCGTTTGCCACGGCTTTTAGTCTTTCAGGAACGATTACCAGCGGTGGTTCAGCAGGATATGACCGCCATAAGCAGCATAGCTGTTTTCACCCCACTCGCCGCTGGCGCGCAGGGAGAGCGTGGTGGTGTCGTTCAGGTTACCGGTGACGCCCAGTTCCAGCTGCCCACGATCTTCCGGCGTATCGTTGCTGACAGTCTCGCCGTTAAACGCCAGATCGTTTTGACCCGCACCTTTCAGCCAGTTCACGGCAACGTACGGCTGCCAGGCTTTCACATCTTTCTGTTGGAAGTAGCTTGATTTGACGCCCAGACGACCAAACAGACCGTCATTGTCCAGCGTTGTCACCCGCACGCCGTCGCGATCGGTATGATTTTCCTGATCCAGATAGCTGTAGACGATCTGAGCCTGCGGTTCGATTTTCCAGGTGCGCTCATTCTCTGAATCAACCACCCACGCATGGCCCACTTCGACGGAAGCGGCAAAACCGGTGCTGTCGTAGTCTTCATCGTTGCGATTGCTGGTCACTTTATTGTTGTACCAGCTGTAGGCGGCCCAGGTATCAACGTAGCTGCCCAGGCGCAGCTTCTGATCTTCCTGCCAGGTTGCATACAGGCCGACGTTAAAGCCGTCCACTTTGCCCTGCGCATCACGCACGTTGTGTTTTGCATCAGAGTGGGTTTTCGCCTGACCGGCCCCAAACATGCCGCCCGCACGCAGAATACCGTTGTCCATAGGCTTGCTCATAAAGTCGCTGCCTACCTGAAGCACGGTGGTGGTGGTGTCATAGCTGACTTTGTCGCCGCCTGCATTGTTTTCATGGTAGCGACCTTTGACGTACATCCAGGTGTTGAGGTCTTCTTCATTACGGTAGGTGATCTGGTCGCGATCGTCACGCTTGTGCAGGAACATGCTCTGCGCGGCAAGGTAGTTGCCTAAGTAAGCGCCAACCTCCGGAGCCATGACCTCAGGACCGCTGTTGCTGCCGTTGTCAGTGTTGCCGCCGTTGTCAGTGTTACCGCCGTTGTCAGTGTTACCGCCGTTGTCGGTGTTGCCGCCGTTGTCGGTGTTACCGCCGTTGTCGGTGTTACCGCCGTTGTCGGTGTTACCGCCGTTGTCGGTGTTATCACCGTTGTCGGTGTTATCGCCATCATCGGTATTATCAGACGGTTCATCGGAAGGCGTGGCCTTTGACTCCAGGTACCAGTTGCCGTTGCTGTGCTGATAGAGATTATATTCCCACGCACCGGCAACCACCGGTTTGGCAAGGGTCAACTGGGCTTCGGAGCTGCCGCCAACGCTGACAATTTCCATGCCGTTAACGGTTTGCGCGCCCAGGCCGCCAATGTTGTTAACGCTGACGTCGGACTGGCCAAAGCTGCTGCCGGTAATGGTGAGATGATCGGTTGGCGAGTTGTCTTCACCCAGGGTACTGTTCATCACGATCTGACTGCCCGCAGAGCCGGTATAGTCGCCGTTAATGGTGAAATTATTGCCAACGCTGTTATTGGCGGCGCTGAGTAACAGTGTGCCACCGTTGGTGACGTTGCCGTTGACCGTATCGATACCTGAAACGCTCAGCGTATCGTTACCCTGAATCGCATTCCATGCTGCCAGCGTACCACCCGTGAGGATGTTGATATTGTCGTTTACTTCGCCAGCAGTGGCAAACTGAGCGCCATTTTCGACAGTAATCGTCGCGTTGCTATTCTTTGTACCAAGCGTTGAACCAACAGCGACAAGCGTGGTGCCGCTATGCAGAACGGTATCACCCGTGTAGGTGTTTTTGCCGGTTAGCGTCAGGGTGTTGGAATCCACTTTTTCAACATTGCCGCTACCGGTAATGCCGGTTGCGAACGCCGTATTACTGCCCTGATTAAAAATAAGGGTGCCGTTGTTGGTCAATCCACCGCTCAGCGTCGCCGTTTTCGTGCCATCACCCAGCTGGAGAGAAGCATCTTCGGCAACGAGAGTCGTGCCTGCATTAGACACATTCCCCGACAGGATTAAATCACCGCTGTTAACCAGCAGCGAATTGCCAGAACCGATAATGTCGATATTCCCTGAGAGCGCCCAGCTTTCGCCGTCCATTTCTAAAGAAGCAAAGCCATCGCCTTCCGATAAGCCAACAAAATTGCTGTCTTCTGTGCCGGTTCCTGCCAGGGTTACCGTATTTCCTTTAGAGACGCTAGAAATGACGTCGCCTTTCAGTGACGAGCCTGTATCAAGTACAAATGTATTATTTTTGCTGCTGGCAAACGTAATCGCCGTACCGCCACCGCCAATCGAGCCCTTGTTAGTGATATCAACTTTCGCCGTATCCGTTACGTTGATGCCGTTCTGAAGGCCCTGAACGGTACCCGTGTTGATGATTTTCGAATTGCCATCGCTCAGGATAATACCGTTGTCACTCGTGCCGGTGATTGTACCGCTGTTATCTATACCGGCCCCTGTTTGAGCGCTGATACCGTTCTTACCTTTTATCACTCCCGATGACGTATTGGAAATATTTATTGCAGAGGAAGATTCACTGACAAAGATCCCATTTTCAGAGCCGGAAATATTTCCCTCATTATTTAAGTCACCCAGCATTGACTGGATGTTAATAGCGTTGCCTGTTTTAGATGTAATATTTGCGTTGACATCATTATTAATAATGACGCGCTGCGCGCCAGTATTAATCTCTAGCCCGTTTGCCGTTCCAGAAATATTTCCCTGATTGGTGGCCGTTTTTACGTTAAACCCTGTTACGGAGACGGCCGCCTCATTCCCGGAAGAGGTGATCGTAACGTCTTTACTTATGACGTATTCAGTGTCGGCGGAGAAATCTTGCGGCACGGAGGTGGACTGGTCAATCGTACCGGAAAAGGCTACGGCGGGCGTGAATATCAACAAGGCAGGAAACAGATTGCCCAGCGTTCTGGTTGTTTTATTGAGTCTGAAATAATTGTTGCTCATGTACACATCCATTTGAATAAGAAGGGCGCGATATAACGCATTAAAATAACGTTTATATGCGAAGTAAAAGAATGAGCTCGCGACAAAGAGCATAAAATTATTATTTTTTCAATGTGTTATGTATAGATCGATTTATTAAAAAATTATTTTAGATTTTCTTAAAATATCTCATCTTTATATGGATTAACGGGAGGAATTCATGTCATGGATCTTTTGCGAAGATAAAAACGTCCTGCGAATGATGATTACCAATAGCTGCGCTTTCCTTTTCATGGCCTCTACGCCCCTTTCACCGGGCGGGTTAACTGTCTACACTCACTGCTACAAGAAGAGAAGAAGACAGGCCATTTGATGATACTCATTATTTACGCGCACCCTTATCCGCAGCACTCGCATGCGAATAAGCGGATGCTTGAGCAGGTAAGGACGCTTGATAACGTAGAGATACGTTCTCTCTATCAACTTTATCCCGATTTCAACATCGATATCGCCGCTGAACAGGAGGCGCTTTCCCGTGCCGATCTGATCGTCTGGCAGCATCCCATGCAGTGGTACAGCACGCCCCCGCTGCTGAAGCTGTGGATTGATAAGGTCTTCTCCCACGGCTGGGCGTATGGCCACAATGGTCATGCGCTAAAAGGGAAAAGCCTGATGTGGGCGGTCACCACGGGCGGAGGAGAAAGCCACTTTGATATTGGTTCCTTCCCGGGTTTTGAGGTCCTGGCACAGCCGCTGCAGGCGACCGCGCTCTACTGCGGCCTGAACTGGCTCCCGCCTTTTGCGATGCACTGCACCTTTGTCTGCGATGACGAAACGCTGCAGGCGCAGGCTCGCCATTATAAACAACGCTTACTTGAGTGGCAGGAGGCGCACCATGGATAGCCATACGCTGATACAGGCGCTGATATACCTTGGCGCAGCGGCGCTGATTGTGCCCGTGGCGGTACGCCTGGGGCTGGGCTCTGTTCTCGGCTACCTGATTGCGGGCTGCGTTATTGGGCCGTGGGGCTTTCGACTGGTGACGGATGCAGAGGCGATCCTTCATTTCGCTGAAATTGGCGTTGTGCTGATGCTCTTTGTGATTGGTCTGGAACTCGATCCGCAGCGCCTGTGGAAGCTTCGCGCCTCGGTATTTGGCGGCGGTGCGCTGCAGATGGTGGCCTGCGGCCTGCTGCTGGGTGGGTTCTGCATCCTGCTGGGCATGGACTGGAAAGTGGCAGAGCTTATCGGCATGACGCTGGCGCTTTCCTCGACCGCCATTGCCATGCAGGCCATGAACGAGCGCAATCTGACGGTCTCCCAGATGGGACGCAGCGCGTTCTCAGTGCTGCTGTTCCAGGACATTGCCGCTATCCCGCTGGTGGCGATGATTCCGCTGCTGGCGGCCAGCGGTTCCTCCACGACGCTGGGGGCGTTCGCGCTGTCGGCATTAAAAGTCGTGGGGGCGCTGGCGCTGGTGGTGCTGCTTGGTCGCTACGTCACCCGCCCGCTGCTGCGGTTCGTTGCCCGCTCGGGCCTTCGCGAAGTGTTCAGTGCCGTTGCGCTCTTCCTGGTGTTTGGTTTCGGTCTGCTGCTGGAGGAAGCCGGTCTTTCGATGGCGATGGGGGCCTTCCTGGCGGGCGTTCTGCTGGCGAGTTCCGAATACCGTCACGCGCTGGAAAGCGATATCGAGCCGTTCAAAGGCTTGCTGCTGGGGCTGTTTTTCATCGGCGTAGGAATGTCCGTCGACTTCGGCACGCTGGTGACGCACCCGCTGCGGATCGTCGTCCTGCTGGTCGGCTTCCTGATCATTAAAATGGCGATGCTGTGGCTGATTGCGCGTCCGCTGAAGGTGCCGAATAAGCAGCGCAGCTGGTTTGCGGTTCTGCTGGGGCAGGGGAGCGAATTTGCGTTCGTGGTCTTTGGCGCGGCGCAGATGGCAAACGTCCTCGATCCCGAGTGGGCAAAAGCGCTGACGCTGGCAGTCGCACTGTCGATGGCCGCGACGCCCGTTCTGCTGGTGGTGCTGACGCGTCTGGAAAAATCGGGTAGCGATCAGGAGCGCGAAGCCGATGAGATTGACGAGGAGCAGCCTCGCGTCATCATTGCCGGATTTGGCCGCTACGGGCAGATCGTTGGTCGTCTGTTGCTGTCCAGCGGGGTGAAAATGGTTATCCTCGATCACGACCCCGACCATGTCGATACCCTGCGTAAATTTGATATGAAGGTGTTTTACGGCGATGCAACGCGCGTCGATCTATTGGAATCCGCCGGGGCGGCGAAAGCGGAGGTATTGATTAACGCGATTGACGATCCGGAGACCAGCCTGCAGATGGTGGAAATGGCGAAAGAGCATTTTCCGGATCTAACCATCATTTCCCGCGCGCGCGATGTTGATCATTATATCCGCCTCAGGCAGGCGGGCGTCGCAGCCCCCGAGCGTGAAACCTTTGAAGGCGCGCTGAAGTCTGGCCGCATGGCGCTGGAAAACCTGGGGCTCGGCGCGTATGAAGCCCGCGAACGGGCGGATCTGTTCCGTCGCTTTAATACCGAAATGGTGGAAGAGATGGCGGCGATGGCGGGCAGTACGGCCACGGAGCGTGCGGCAGTGTTTAAACGCACCAGCGCCATGCTGACGGAAATCATCAATGAGGATCGCAATCACCTGTCGCTGATCCAGCGTCACGGCTGGCAGGGCACAGAAGAGGGCAAGCATACCGGGGATCCGTCTGACGAACCGGAGAGTAAACCTTCCGCGTGAAGTGGAGTTGCCAGCAATATTAAAAAATTTCTGTATCTTTACTCTGCCGCCAGTCGACGAAAGATTAAGCTTTCCGTATAGTGGCGGCAATTTTTTGCATCCGGGAAATTTTCAATGATCAGTCTGATTGCAGCGCTGGCGGTGGACCGCGTTATCGGTATGGAAAATGCCATGCCGTGGAACCTGCCTGCCGATCTCGCATGGTTTAAACGTACTACGTTAAACAAGCCGGTAGTGATGGGCCGCCTGACCTGGGAGTCGATTGGTCGTCCATTGCCGGGCCGTAAAAATATCGTTATCAGTAGCCAGCCGGGTACTGACGATCGCGTCGAATGGGTAAAATCCGTCGACGAGGCGATTGCTGCATGCGGCAATGCCGAAGAGATCATGGTGATTGGCGGCGGGCGCGTGTACGAGCAGTTCCTGCCTAAAGCGCAGAAGCTGTATCTGACCCATATTGATGCGGAAGTGGAAGGGGATACCCATTTCCCGGACTACGATCCGGACGAGTGGGAATCGGTATTCAGCGAATTCCACGATGCGGATGCACAGAACTCTCACAGCTACTGCTTCGAGATCCTGGAACGTCGTTAAGTGATTTGCCCTCTCCCGCCCGGGAGGGGGCATGATTCAGGAGGCGACGGCCTCACTTTCCCCTAAGTCCAGCTGTCGGTTGGACGGCTGAACAAAGTAAGCTTTATCTTCCCAGCGTAAGCAGGTTAGCTCTCCGCCCCAGCAGCATCCGGTATCCAGACCGTAAATCCCGTCCGGCGTCCCTTTTCCTTCCAGTGCAGCCCAGTGACCAAATACCACGCTGTACTCGCTTGTCACCGGTCCCGGAATGGCAAACCACGGTTTGAGCGGGGCCGGTGCGCTTTCCGGCGTCTCTTTGGAATACATGTCCAGCTGTCCGTTCGGGAAGCAGAAACGCATGCGGGTGAAGGCGTTCGTGATAAAGCGCAGACGGGCCAGACCGCTGAGATCCTCGCTCCAGTGGTTCGGCATGTCGCCGTACATGGCATCGAGGAAGAAAGGATACGAATCGCTTGCCAGCACTGCCTCAACGTCACGCGCACAGGTTTTCGCTGTTTCAAGATCCCATTGTGGCGTGATCCCGGCATGCGCCATGACCAGCTTTTTCTCTTCGTCGACCTGAAGCAGGGGCTGACGGCGCAGCCAGTTAATCAGATCGTCCGCGTCCGGCGCATCCAGCAGCGGGGTGAGGCGATCTTTTGGTTTATTGCGGCTGATCCCGGCGAACACTGCCAGCAGATGCAGATCGTGATTGCCCAGCACCATGCGCACGCTGTCGCCCAGTGATTTGACAAAACGCAATACCTCAAGAGAGCCGGGGCCACGTGCGACTAAATCGCCCGTCAGCCAGAGCGTGTCCTGTTCTGGCGTAAAGTCGACCTGTTTTAATAATGCGATCAGTTCATCGTAGCAACCGTGAACGTCGCCAATCAGATATGTAGACATTAGATTAATGAATAAGTGTGGTTACGGCGAGACGGAACACGGGAATGGCAACGCGGAAGCCATTGCCATCGACATCGACCATTTCATAATGGCCTTGCATGGTACCCATCGGCGTTTCAATCACCGCGCCGCTGGTGTACTGGTACTCTTCGCCAGGGGCGATGTGGGGCTGTTCACCGACCACTCCTTCCCCCTGAACTTCGATTTCGCGGCCATTGCCGTTGGTGATAAGCCAGTAGCGTCCGCGCAGTTGCACGGGCGTCCGCCCCAGGTTGCGAATGGTCACGGTGTAAGCAAAGACAAAACGTTCTTCGTCCGGCGAGGACTGTGATTCAACATAGACGCTTTGTACATGGACACATACGCGGGGCGAATCAATCATGGCTTAACTCTCCTTCGGCGGCGCATTTTCGCTGATGTAATTAGCCAGCTTGCAGTACTGCTCTACGGAAATGTTCTCCGCACGCATTGCCGGGTCGATCCCCAGTTCAGCTAATACCTCAACGGTGAACGAATTGCTGAGGCTGTTACGGATCGTTTTACGACGCTGGTTAAAGGCTTCAGTGGTAATGCGGCTCAGTACACGCAGATCTTTAACCGGGTACGGTTTCGTTTTGTGCGGCACAAGGCGCACAACCGCTGAATCCACTTTCGGTGGCGGTGTGAACGCTGACGGCGGTACTTCGAGTACCGGGATCACGTTGCAGTAATATTGTGCCATCACGCTTAAACGACCATACGCTTTACTGTTCGGGCCTGCAACCAGACGGTTAACCACCTCTTTTTGCAACATGAAGTGCATATCGGCAATGGCATCAGTATAGCTAAAGAGGTGGAACATGAGCGGCGTGGAGATGTTATACGGCAGGTTGCCGAATACGCGCAGCGGCTGGCCCATTTTTTCCGAAAGTTCGCCGAAGTTCATGGTCATGGCGTCCTGCTGATAGATAGTCAGCTTCGGCCCGAGGAACGGGTGCGTTTGCAGGCGTGCGGCCAGATCGCGGTCCAGTTCGATGACGGTCAGTTCGTCGAGGCGTTCGCCTACCGGCTCGGTCAGTGCGGCAAGGCCCGGGCCGATTTCGACCATCGCCTGGCCTTTTTGTGGATTAATAGCCGAGACAATGCTTTCGATCACGAACTGATCGTTAAGGAAGTTTTGCCCGAAACGTTTACGGGCTAAGTGGCCCTGATGGACTCGATTAGTCATTGAGTATTAACAATCATTTTGATGGCGAGATTAAGCGCCGTAATAAAACTGCCGACATCCGCTTTCCCCTGGCCTGCCAGATCCAGCGCAGTACCGTGGTCAACGGACGTTCGAATAAAGGGTAAACCGAGGGTGATATTCACCCCGCGGCCAAAGCCCTGGTATTTTAGCACGGGCAGGCCCTGATCGTGGTACATCGCGAGCACGGCGTCGGCATTATCCAGGTATTTCGGCTGGAAAAGGGTATCAGCAGGCAGCGGACCGCTGAGGTTCATTCCCTTCGCCCGCATTTCGTTGAGTACCGGAATGATGGTGTCGATCTCTTCGGTGCCCATGTGTCCGCCTTCGCCCGCGTGCGGATTCAGGCCACAAACCAGCACATGCGGCTGCGGGATCCCAAATTTTGTCTGCAGATCGTGATGCAAAATCCCGATGATCTCGCGCAGGAGATCGGGGGTGATCGCATCCGGAATCGCTTTGATCGGCAGATGGGTGGTCACCAGGGCAACGCGCATCGCTTCGGTCGCCAGCATCATCGCCACTTTCGGACTGTGCGATCGCTCTTCGAAGAACTCCGTATGCCCGGTAAACGGTATGCCCGCTTCGTTGATCACGCCTTTGTGGACGGGGCCGGTAATCAGGGCGGCAAATTCGCCCTTCAGGCAACCGTCGCAGGCGCGCGCAAGGGTTTCAACCACATAGTGGCCGTTTTCCGTGCTGAGCTGGCCAGGAATGACCGGCGTACGAAGGGGAACCGAAAGAAGGGTGAGGGTACCGGCTTGCTGCGGTGCAGGCTGTTGGCCTTCAACGTAAGGGATGAGCGTTAAAGGCAGACCGAGCAGCGTTGCCCGGTCCTGTAACAGTGTTGCATCCGCGCAGACAACCAGTTCTACTGGCCAGCTGCGCTGGGCGAGCTGGACAACAAGGTCAGGCCCAATCCCGGCGGGTTCGCCGGGCGTGATAACAACACGATGCTGTTTCATTAGTTGCTCAGCACTTTCACGTAAGCACTGGCGCGTTGTTCCTGCATCCAGGTGGCTGCTTCTTCGGAGAACTTACGGTTAAACAGCATACGGTAGGCTCTGTCTTTCTGCGCCGCATCCGTTTTATCAACATTACGGGTGTCCATCAGCTCGATCAGATGCCAGCCAAACGAAGAGTGGACCGGCGCGCTAATCTGGCCTTTGTTCAGCTTCATCAGCGCGTCACGGAAGGCAGGATCGTAGATATCCGCTGCCGCCCAGCCCAGATCGCCGCCCTGGTTAGCAGAGCCAGGATCCTGCGAGAACTCTTTTGCTGCTTTCGCAAACGAGGTTTTACCGCTCTTAATGTCTGCTGCAATCTGTTCCAGCTTCGCACGCGCCTGATCGTCAGTCATGATTGGTGACGGTTTCAGAAGAATATGGCGAGCGTGAACTTCGGTAACGGAGATATTTTGGCTCTGGCCGCGCAGATCGTTCACTTTCAGAATGTGGAAGCCCACGCCTGAACGGATTGGACCGACGATATCCCCTTTCTTCGCCGTGCTCAGGGCCTGGGCAAAGATGGATGGCAGCTCCTGAATACGTCCCCAGCCCATCTGGCCGCCTTTCAGCGCCTGTTGGTCTGCGGAGTAGGTGATGGCCAGCTTGCCAAAGTCACCGCCGTTACGCGCCTGTTCGACAATTGAACGCGCCTGACTTTCTGCTTCCGCAGCCTGATCGGACGTTGGATTCTCTGGCAGTGGGATCAGAATGTGGCTCAGATTCAGCTCCGTGCTCGCATCGTTCTGGTTACCCACCTGTTTTGCCAGCGCGTCCACTTCCTGAGGCAGGATAGTGACGCGGCGACGCACTTCGTTGTTACGCACTTCCGAAATCAGCATCTCTTTACGGATCTGATTACGGTAGGTGGCGTAGCTGATGCCGTCATAGGCCAGACGGCTGCGCATCTGGTCTAAAGACATGTTGTTTTGTTTCGCGATGTTAGCGATCGCCTGATCGAGCTGCTCGTCAGTGACCTTCACACCCATTTTCTGCCCCATCTGCAGAACGATCTGATCCATGATCAGACGCTCCAGGATCTGATGGCGCAGTGTGGCGTCATCCGGAAGCTGCTGACCCGCTTCGCCCGAATTGAGCTTCACCGATTTCATCAGACCGTCAACGTCACTTTCAAGCACGACGCCGTTGTTAACCACCGCGGCGACTTTATCAACAACCTGGGGGGCCGCGAAGCTGGTATTCGCAACCATAGCGACACCGAGCAGCAGCGTTTTCCAGTTCTTCATACTTTTTCCATTTCAATTAACCGCAAAGCGGATTACGTTGCAAATCAAGCACATTACAAGGAACTGCGGTAAGGCAGAATATTCGAGCGCAGCATTTTCTGCGTACCCAGACCGTAGTTGGAACTCAGGCCGCGTAACTCGAAGTTAAAGCCAATCACGTTATCGTATTTGCTTTGATTGTTTTCCCAGCCGTTAAGCTTACGTTCGTAACCGACACGCAGCGCGTAGCAGCAGGAGTTATATTGCAGCCCCACCATCTGGTCAGCAGCTTTATTCGCGTTAGTGTCAAAGTAGTAAGCGCCTACGATTGACCAACGGTCGGCGATGGGCCAACTCGCTGCCGCACCGACCTGAGAAATACCATCCGAATATTGTGGCGATTTCCAGTAGTTGATGCTGTTCTGATCATTGCTTTTCGGTAGCGTTGCCTGAATATATTCTGGGCTAGCGTAACGATAGCTTACCTGAATCATACGATCTTCATCGCGACGATACTCTATGGCTGCACTACTGTTAGCAACGTTGTCGAGACGCGTGTCATACTGCACACCGCCACGCAGGCCCCAACGGTCAGTCATACGCCAGTAGGTATCTCCCGCCCACACTATCGATCCCGTTTTGTTGTCTTTCTCCCACTGAATATTGTCATCGCCCGTGCGAGACTCTGTGAAGTAGTAGATTTGACCCACAGAAACGTTAAAACGTTCAACGGCGGCATCATCATAAACACGTGTTGTGACGCCGGTCGTTAACTGGTTCGCTGAGGCGATGCGGTCCAGACCGCCGTAAGTACGGTCGCGGAACAGGCCACTGTAGTCAGACTGCAGTAAAGAGGAGTCGTAGTTTTGAATGTTGCTCTGATCGCGGTATGGCACGTACAAATACTGCATACGCGGTTCAAGCGTCTGGGTATACCCATCCGCCAGCAGGGCCATATCACGCTCGAAGATCAGCTTGCCGTCCATTTTAAACTGAGGGAGCGTTCGGTTAACCGACTCTTCCAGATGCGCACTGTTCGTTGCGTTGTAATTATCGAGATTTTTTTGCTGATAGTGCGTCGCCATTAGCTTGGCTTCGGTATTCAGGCTTGCCCAGTCGTTAGACCACGGCAGATTGATCGTCGGCTCAAGGTGAACACGCGTGGCTTCAGGCATGTCCGAATCCGTGTTCACGAAATGCACCGCCTGAGCGTAAACATGGGTGTCGAAGGGTCCCACGTCATTCTGATACCAGTTGACGTCCAGCTGTGGCTCAGCGCCATAGGTAGGCGTGGACTGGTCAGAAAACACCTGGAATTTCTTGGACGAGACCGTTGCGTCAAAGTTCTGCACCGCATAGCCTACGCTGAATTTCTGCGTGGCATAGCCATCGGTACTCGAGCCGTATTTGGACGAGAAGTCATTAAAATAAGCCGAATCGCTGACTTTGGTGTAGTCAACATTAAAGCGCCACACCTGATCCATCACCCCGGAATGCTGCCAGTAGTACAGCCAACGGTGACGGTTATCACCCGAGACGTTTCTGGCGTCGTCCTTGTAAACGTTATCCGACGGCAGATAATCCAGCTCCATCAGACCCGCGCCGGCGTGGGTCAGATAGCGGAATTCGTTCTCCCACATGACGTTGCCGCGCTTATGGATATAATGCGGCGTGATCGTCGCATCCATGTTGGGCGCGATGTTCCAGTAATACGGCAGGTAGAACTCAAAGTAGTTCGTGGTGCTGTATTTGGCATTCGGGATCAGGAAACCGGAGCGACGTTTGTCACCCACGGGAAGCTGCAGATAAGGGCTGTAGAATATGGGGACCGGACCCACCTTGAAGCGGGCGTTCCAGATCTCAGCGACCTGCTCTTCGCGGTCATGGATCACTTCGCTCCCGACCACGCTCCAGGTATTTGAACCCGGCAGACACGACGTGAACGTGCCATTTTCCAGGATGGTGTAGCGGTTTTCACCGCGCTGTTTCATCAGGTCTGCGTCACCGCGCCCCTGGCGACCCACCATCTGGTAATCACCTTTCCAGACGTTAGTGTCTTTGGTATTCAGGTTTGACCATGCTTTCGGACCTTTCAGGATGACCTGATTGTCGTCATAGTGCACATTACCCAGCGCATCCACCGTGCGTACCGGTTCGGCCGCGCCTTCTGGCTGCTTCTGGTGCAACTGCACTTCATCTGCCTGCAGGCGGCTATTGCCCTGATTAATATCGACATTGCCTGTAAACGTGGCATTGTCAGGGTAAGTCCCTTTTGAACTGTCGGCAGTAATGGTTACCGGCAAGCTATTGGTATCGCCACTCACCAGTGGGCGATTATAACTTGGGACGCCAAGCATACACTGCGAGGCGAGATCGGCCGCCAGCCCCTGTTGACTGTACAGGGCGGTGCCAATCATTGTGGCCAGGAGGGTGGGGATACGTTTTTTCATACGTTGTATTTTATTGTTCCGTCATCAGTGGCTACGGCTTACAAACGCTCAGAGACTATCTTACTCATCTGCGCAGTACCAGCGTTAATCCTGCCCGTTTGCGTGCCAGAGTGTTAGGCTCGCTATCGAATGACGAGTATGATAAAGCAAATTATAGGCGATGTCCTTCAATTGACCGTGACTTGAACACAGTGATGATGACGTTGCGTCGGCCAGGAATATGACTATCCGGGGAGTATATGCAGTATTGGGGTAAAATAATCGGCGTTGCGTTCGCCATCATCATGGGGGCCGGGTTCTGGGGAATAGTGCTGGGGCTTATTATTGGCCATATGTTTGATAAGGCGCGCAGCCGCAAAATGGCCTGGTTTGCCAATCAGCGCGAGCGTCAGTCACTCTTTTTCTCCACCACTTTTGAGGTGATGGGGCATTTAACCAAATCCAAAGGCCGCGTTACGGAAGCCGATATTCAGATTGCCAGCGTCTTTATGGACCGCATGAATCTGCACGGTGACTCCCGCCTGGAAGCGCAAAATGCGTTTCGCATCGGGAAATCCGATAACTATCCGCTTCGCGAAAAAATGCGTCAGTTCCGCAGCATCTGCTTCGGCCGTTTTGATTTAATTCGGATGTTTCTGGAAATTCAGATCCAGGCGGCCTTCGCCGACGGCTCGCTTCACCCTAACGAGCGCGATGTTTTATACGTGATTGCGGAAGAGCTGGGTATCTCCCGTATGCAGTTCGATCAGTTCCTGCGCATGATGCAGGGCGGGGCGCAGTTTGGCGGCGGCTATCATCAGCAGTCGTCTGGCGGTGCCTGGCAGCAGGCGCAGCGTGGTCCGACGCTGGAAGATGCCTGTAACGTACTTGGCGTAAAGCCTTCTGACGATCAGACCACGATCAAACGTGCCTATCGTAAGCTGATGAGCGAGCACCATCCGGACAAGCTGGTCGCGAAAGGCTTACCGCCGGAAATGATGGAGATGGCGAAGCAAAAGGCGCAGGAAATTCAGAAAGCGTACGAACTGATTAAAGAGAAGAAAGGCTTTAAATAAGCCCCTCTGTGGAATGAAGAAGGGCCTGGCAGGATGAACTGCCAGGCCCTTTCTACGTGATTACCAGCTGTAGCGTACGTTCAGACTGCCGTTTACATCGCTGTAATCATTATCACCTTTCTGTCCGGACACCTGGGCGATAACGCTCCATTGCTTGTTCACATTCGCCTGAACACCCGCTTTCAGCTCCGCACGATTGGCAGGAATATCCTGTTTGATCTGTGTGTCACCAAAGTTAACTGCCGTTTCTTCAGAGGTATGCAGCCAGTTGACCTCCGCAAACGGCTGGATAACCGCGTCGTTCGCCTTATTCATCTTGCTGTCAACTCGCAGACCTAAACGGGTGGTCCAGCTGTCACCGTTTTGCCCATCAATCGTTGTGCCGCTGCTGTCTTTGATGTCATCGGCACGGTAATCCTGCCAGACGATCTGTGCCTGCGGCGTGAGGCTCAGCGTGTTGTCGCCGAGTGCGACATCGTAGCGATAGCCCGTTTCCAGCGAAACAGCGCTGGCGTTTGAATCGTAATCCGTTGAGCCAACGTCCCCGTTATCTACGCTGTTGTGGTACATCCCGTACTGATACCAGCTGTCGACATAAAAACCCTGATGCTGTCGGGCATCGGCAAACCAGGTGGCATAGACGCCGAGGTTATAGCCATCGACTTTACCGTCAGCGCTGAAGCGGCTGCCGTCAGCACCTCTATTGCCTTTGCTGTCGCTGCTGGCGTTCATATAGCTACCCATAACCCCGACCACCAGGCTTTGTTCGCCGTTGTTCCAGGCTGCAACATCGCCCCCCATCTGGAACTGGGAGTAGTTGCTGTCGATATCAATATTGCTCTCTGCCGCAGTGGACTGGTTCTTACCTGCTTTGAAACGCGCCCATGTCGTGCCGTTTTGCGATTTGAACTGGCTGCCTTCTCGGTCTGAGAGGGTCTGCATCTGCAGATCGCGAGCCAGCCACTGATTGCTAAGGTATGAACCGATATCAGCACGATACTGAGGCGTTACGTCGCCACCCTCACCCGTGGCCTGGGAACGGAGATACCAGTTCCCTGAGTCCTGATACAGACGGTATTCGTAGGCGTTGATTTGGACCTGGTTACCCTGAACAAAGGTACCGTTTGATTCACCGCCGACCTTAATCACTTCAATTCCGTTTTGGGTCAGGGCCCCCTGACCGCCTGCGTTGTTAATGTACAGGGTAGTGTTACCGGACGTATTCCCCGTAATGTTAAGCATATCGGTTGGCGACGTGTCGTCGCCTAACTGCGTATTCAGCGTCAGAGACCCCTGGTTACCGGTATAATCGCCGTTTACGATCAGTGTGTTACCGGTCGTTGTGCCGTCGGTGCCTTCGATATTGCCGCTGATAATGCTGCCTGCGTTGCTCAGATCACCATTGATCGTAAGCGTGTCGTTGAACTGAACGGTGCCTTTGCTGTTAACATTGCCGTTCACCACACCGTTGTCGCCACCAAACGTCGCGCCTGCCGCGACATTCACGGCCTGCTCGCTGTTTTGTACGCCGATAACGCCGGCCTCGCCCAGCCAGAGCGTGCCCTGGTTAACATCTGTTGTGCCGCTGTAACTGTTTGCGGCATTCAGAATCAGCGTACCTTGCCCCTCTTTGGTGAGTGATTTACCGTCCCATCCCGTCGTGGCGTTAGCATTTTGATCGACAAGCGCCGTGCTCAGCGTAAAGCTGCCGTCAGCATTGTTCAGGGTGAATGTGCCGTGAGCCGCCGTTGGCGTTGGGTTCTGGCTGGCATACCAGGCTAATGACGGCGTCAGGACGTAATTCGTCACGTCGGCGGGGTCAACGGTGCCGCTAAAGGTGATGAAGTCAACGGATCCTGATGCCATACCCGCGACGGTGAGGTGGGTAAAATTGCCATTGATTGCATTTTCAGCGTCAATCACCGTGAAGGTGCTATCCGCTGAAAGCGTGCTGGCACTACCGTAACCTGTAATATTCAGCGTGCCATTCAGCGTTGCATTCTGAGCGATAACAGGGGCACTTGTCGCGTTTGCATCGAGGTAGACATCAGTTTGGCTGTTATCCTGAAGGATGAGATTACCGACATTGAGCGTACCGGCACTGCCGTTTTCATCGCCGAGCGTGATGCGCCCGTTACTGGAAAGATTACCGACGCTGGAATCGCCGGTAAGCAGCCACTGGCTGTTTTCATCCAGATTCATGCTGACATTATCACCGCTAGCCTTAACGGCGCCGGACAGCTTGCTGTTTTGAGCGCTCAGGGTGACTGCATCGGCGGTATTGGCCACGGTGAGCAGATTGTCTGCATTCATCGTTTGCACATTCTTCACGCTAATATCGGCAGATCCTGAATCCACGGCAAAAGCACTTCCTCCGGATGCGGTTGCCGTAATGCTTCCGCCGTCAATTGTGGCGGCATTTTTTCCACCGCTGAACGAGAAGACGGCATTGCTACCGGAAATATTACTGTTAGCGATGGCGGCATTGCTGGCGTTTTGCAAGATGATGGCTACAGACTGTTCACTGGTAATCGAGGTGCCGGTTGCATCAAATTCCCCGCCGTTATTGATAACCACCGCCCGTGAATTTTCCCCTGTCGTAATGACAGAACCGTTATTCAGCACGACAGCGCTGGTTGCTTTACTGGAGGATATCGCGTCAGAATTCTGTCCATGCGTGGCAATTTGCGTATCCGAGAGCGCTGCTCGGCCGAAATTGGATAAACCGATAGACTTTTCACCGTAAGTATCAATTTTTGATGAGTCTAAGGTGAACGTTTGGGTGTAATTCTGAATCCCGTAGCTCTCGCTACCGGTTGTACTAATGGTGACCCCGGTGCCGGTCATTTCGCCATTGTTAAATATGCCCGCATTACCAAAATCACCGGTGGTTTTTATAGTAACGTTAGCTAATGTGACCGTTCCTTGTTGATTAACGAGCCCCCTGGCCATGCCATATCCAGAAGTAGTAATGGTGGTGTTGGGATCGTCTAGCGTGACTTTCGCGCCATTGAAAACGTAAAGGCCCATCGCTGAGTCTCCGCTAGTCGATATTGTCAGCGCGCCACTATCGTTAACAACGACATCGGAACCCTGGGCTGTTACCGCTGCGGTAACATTCTCTGTGGTTGAGTATTCGCCGCTGATCTCGTTATCACCTGGGACAGCCTCAAACGTCCTGTCAGTCGCGAGTGCCGAACCCGCAATGCCGGATAAAATAAAGGTCGCGATAGCCCCTCCAGCGCGAACGCGTGAGCGGGTTTTGCTGTCTCCACGGGAAAACTCAGAGGCAACAATGTACATATTTCTGGCGCAATTCCAGATGATGTTGTAAGTCCTGTTCATATACGTCCTTGTAAATTAATGAGTCGATTGTTTCTGAATGTTTTTGACTAGCGAAACAACCTGCCCTGGGAGCCAGTGGGATTAGTATTTCCTTATTTTTTAGGTGGATTTTTAACAATGACCGACGTTAATTCAATTTACTATTTTTTAATATGTATTTTAGTTTTTTTAAATAAATGAGAGAGGCGTTATTATAAGCAATAACTTTTGTGAATATTATTTGTGATGGCTTTAATATTGATGCGGGAGATATGGATTTTGAATATTTGTTATCAGGCGCGTGCCCGATAACAAATATTTATTGAGAGTGGATTAGAAGTCCACCGGAGCTTTAAACGTCATCGCGTTACCGAAGGCCGGATGGGTGATGGTAAGCGTCTGCGCGTGCAGCTGCAGACGTGGCGCTAAGGCCAGCGCTTCAGGCGGCGCGTAAAACCGGTCGCCCAGAATTGGATGACCCAGGGCAAGCATATGCACGCGTAGCTGATGTGAGCGACCGGTAATCGGCTTAAGCAGGACGCGCGCGGTATTATCCGGCGCGTACTCCAGCACTTCATACTCGGTCTGCGCGGCCTTGCCGGTTTCGTAGCACACCTTCTGCTTTGGCCGGTTCGGCCAGTCGCAGATCAGCGGTAAATCTACCAGCCCTTCCGCCTGCGCGGGGTGACCCCAGACGCGGGCGACATACTGCTTTTTCGGCTCGCGCTCGCGGAACTGGCGCTTCAGCTCGCGTTCCGCCGCTTTGTTCAGCGCCACTACAATCACGCCGCTGGTGGCCATGTCCAGGCGATGGACAGACTCCGCCTGAGGATAATCGCGCTGAATGCGCGTCATCACGCTGTCTTTGTGCTCATCCAGACGCCCCGGCACGGACAACAGCCCGCTGGGCTTGTTGACCACCATAATGTGTTCATCCTGATACAGAATGACCAGCCAGGGATCCTGCGGCGGATTGTACGGCTCCATCACCATCTTGCGCTCCGGTTACTGATGCGTCACAACGATAAGACGCAGGGCATCCAGACGCCAGCTAGCCTGGTTGAGGCTTTCCAGCACCTGCTGACGGTTGCTTTCAATCGCCGCCAGCTCGTCGTCACGGATGTTAGGGTTCACGGCCTTCAGCGCTTCCAGACGCGACAGCTCCGCAGACAGTTTCTCGTCGGCTTCCGCGCGTGCGGCATCGATCAGCGCTCTGGCCGCTTTCTCAATCTGGGTTTCGCCCTGCTGCAGAATAGCGTGCACGTCCTGCTGGACCGCGTTAACCAGCTTGCTGCCGGTATGGCGGTTCACCGCGCTCAGCTGGCGGTTGAAGCTTTCGAACTCGACCTGTCCGGCCAGGTTCGTGCCGTTTTTATCCAGCAGCAGACGGACCGGCGTCGGCGGCAGGAAACGGGTGAGCTGCAGCTGCTTCGGCGCCTGCGCTTCCACAACGTAAATCAGCTCCAGTAGCAGCGTCCCCACCGGCAGCGCCTTGTTTTTCAGCAGGGAGATCGTGCTGCTGCCGGTATCGCCGGAGAGGATCAGATCCAGCCCGTTGCGGATCAGCGGGTGTTCCCAGGTGATGAACTGGGCATCTTCACGGGACAGCGCCACGTCACGCTCGAAGGTGATCGTACAGCCATCTTCCGGCAGGCCCGGGAAATCCGGTACCAGCATGTGATCGGACGGGGTCAGGACTATCAGGTTCTCACCACGATCGTCCTGGTTGATACCGACGATATCGAACAGGTTCATCGAGAAGCTAATCAGGCTGGTGTCGTCATCCTGCTCTTCGATGCTCTCAGCCAGCGCCTGCGCTTTCTCGCCACCGTTGGAATGGATCTCCAGCAGGCGATCGCGACCCTGTTCCAGCTGGGCTTTCAGCGCGTCGTGCTTCTCACGGCAGGCCTTAATCAGATCGTCAAAGCCGTCGGTGTTTTCCGGCGCGGCCAGGTAGCCGATCAGATCGCTATGCACCTGATCGTAAATGGTGCGGCCCGTCGGGCAGGTATGTTCAAACGCATCCAGACCTTCGTGGAACCAGCGCACCAGCACGGACTGGGCCGTTTTTTCCAGATACGGCACGTGGATCTGAATATCATGGGCCTGACCGATACGGTCCAGACGGCCGATACGCTGCTCGAGCAGATCCGGGTTGAACGGCAGATCGAACATCACCAGGTTGCTGGCGAACTGGAAGTTACGGCCTTCGGAGCCGATTTCCGAGCACAGCAGAACCTGCGCGCCGCTGTCCTCTTCGCCAAACCACGCCGCGGCACGGTCGCGTTCAACGATGGACATGCCTTCGTGGAACACGGCGGCGCGAATACCTTCACGCTCGCGCAGGACCTGCTCCAGCTGCAGCGCGGTAGCCGCCTTGGCGCAGATCACCAGCACTTTCTGGGAGCGGTGTGCAGTCAGGTAGCCCATCAGCCACTCCACGCGCGGATCGAAGTTCCACCAGGTGCCGGTATCGCCTTCGAACTCCTGGTAGATTTGCTCCGGATAAAGCATGTCGCGGGCGCGCTCTTCCTGCGTTTTGCGCGCGCCCATAATGCCGGAGACTTTAATCGCCGTCTGATACTGCGTCGGCAGCGGCAGTTTAATGGTGTGCAGTTCGCGTTTCGGGAACCCTTTCACGCCGTTACGGGTGTTACGGAACAGCACGCGGCTGGTGCCGTGGCGATCCATCAGCATGTCGATCAGCTCTTTGCGCGCGGATTCCGCGTTGTCGCTCTCGCTGTTCGCAGCCTGCAAAAGTGGCTCGATATCCTGCTCGCCGATCAGATCGCTCAGGGTGTTGAGTTCGTCATTAGAAAGACGCTTGCCCGCCAGCAGCAGGGCGACGGCATCCGCCACCGGACGGTAGTTATTCTGTTCTTCCACAAACTGCTCAAAATCGTGGAAACGGTTGGGATCAAGCAGGCGCAGACGGGCGAAGTGGCTTTCGAGACCCAGCTGTTCCGGCGTTGCGGTCAGCAGCAGGACGCCAGGCACGCGTTCGGCAAGCTGCTCGATAGCCATATATTCGCGGCTCGGCGCATCTTCGCTCCAGACCAGGTGGTGCGCTTCGTCGACCACCATCAGGTCCCATTCGGCATCGCACAGATGCTCAAGACGCTGCTTGCTGCGGCGCACGAAGTCCAGGGAGCAAATCACCAGCTGTTCGGTTTCAAACGGGTTGTCCGCATCGTGCTGCGCTTCGGCGTAGCGTTCGTCGTCGAACAGAGAGAAACGCAGGTTGAAGCGGCGCAGCATCTCAACCAGCCACTGGTGCTGCAGGGTTTCTGGCACCACGATCAGCACGCGCTCGGCGGCGCCGGAAAGCAGCTGTTGATGCAGGATCATACCCGCTTCAATGGTTTTACCCAGGCCCACTTCATCTGCCAGCAGCACGCGTGGCGCGTGGCGACGGCCCACGTCATGGGCGATGTTCAGCTGGTGGGGGATCAGGCTGGTGCGCTGGCCGCGCAGGCCGCTCCACGGCATGCGGTACTGTTCACTCTGGAACTTACGCGCGCGATAGCGCAGCGAGAAGCGATCCATACGGTCGATTTGCCCGGCAAACAGGCGGTCCTGCGGCTTGCTGAACACCAGCTTGCTGTCGAGCAGCACTTCGCGCAGGATGACATTGGCCTCGTCGGTGTCCAGGCGAGTGCCGATGTAGGCGAGCAGTCCATTCTCTTCTTTTACGTCTTCAATCTTGAGCTGCCAGCCGTCATGGCTGGTCACGGTGTCACCCGGATTAAACATCACGCGGGTTACAGGGGAGTCATTGCGAGCGTACAGGCGGTTTTCACCAGTGGCAGGGAAGAGGAGGGTAACCATGCGCGCATCAACGGCAACGACGGTTCCTAATCCAAGTTCGCTTTCTGTATCGCTGATCCAGCGTTGACCAAGTGTAAAAGGCATAGTTGTTCGGCTCTAATCTTTAATTGCAGGCAATAGTTCGACCACCGTCAAAAAAGACGGTCATCGAAAAATGGGTCCGGGAATGGAAAGGGCGCTATGGTACTGGATGGCAGCCATTTCGTCACGTGTCAAAATAGGCCAAGTTGCCCTGTAACCAGTGTAGCAAAGTCGTCGTCGATGAAGGGCAAAATTCCGTCGGCAACCGGCTGAAGCTGACGCGTCAGATAGTGTTCGTAATCCAGAGGCGAATGCTGATAATCCACCGGTTCCGGACCGTTTATCGTCCAGACGTATTTGATGGTGCCCCGGTTCTGATACTGCGGCGCGCGGCCGCGCCGGACGTTTTCGTCGTCCGCAAGGCGCGCGGCGCGCACGTGCGGAGGAACGTTGCGCTGGTACTCCGCGAGCGGGCGGCGCAGGCGTTTGCGATACACCAGCTGCGCGTCAAGCTCGCCCGCCATCAGGCTGGCTATCGTCTCGCGCACGTAGTCCTGATACGGTTCATTGCGAAACACCCGCAGATAGAGCGTTTGCTGGAACTGCTGCGCCAGCGGCGTCCAGTCGGTACGTACCGTCTCGAGCCCTTTAAACACCATCCGCTGCGCGTCGCCGTCCTGAATCAGCCCGGCGTAGCGCTTCTTGCTGCCCTGATCGGTACCGCGAATGGTGGGCATTAAAAAGCGGGCGAAATGGGTTTCAAATTCCAGCTCCAGCGCGCTGGTTAACCGCGCTTTCTGCAGATGTTCCTGCCACCAGTCGTTCACGAAGGCGACCAGCGCTTTGCCGATTTGCGCGGCGTCTTCTTCTGAATGCGCGCCCTTAAGCCACACAAAGGTGGAGTCGGTGTCACCATAGATGACGTCATAGCCCCGGGACTCAATCAGCGCTTTGGTCTGACGCATGATCTCGTGCCCGCGCATGGTGATCGACGATGCCAGACGCGGGTCGAAGAAGCGGCAGGCGCTGGTACCCAGCACGCCGTAGAAGGCGTTCATGATGATTTTCAGCGCCTGTGATAGCGGTTTGTTGCCGTGGCGCTTGGCCTCATCGCGGCCGTGCCAGATGTTTCCCACGATGTCGGGCAGGCAGTGTTTTTCCCGCGAGAAGCGTGCGCCGAGGAAGCCTTCGGTGCTGTGTTCATCATCCGGCTGGGCCAGGCCCTCAACCAGCCCGACGGGATCGATCAGGAAGGTGCGGATTATCGACGGGTAGAGGCTTTTGTAGTCCAGCACCAGAACGGAATCATACAATCCTGGCCGGGAATCCATGACGTAGCCGCCGGGGCTGGCCTGCGGCGGCACCTCCCCGAGGTTAGGGGCGACATATCCTGCCCGGTGCATTCGGGGAAAGTAGAGATGGCTAAAGGCGGCAACCGATCCACCATGCCTGTCGACCGCAAGGCCGTTCACCGTCGCGCGCTCCAGCAGGAAGGGCATAATTTCGGTTTTGTGGAAAATCTGCGTGACCAGCTCGCAATCTTTCAGGTTATAGGTGGCGAGCGCGGGCTTGTCTTCGTTAAAGCGCCGGTCGATCTCGTCCATTCTGTCCCAGGGGTTGTCGATGGATTTGCCTTCGCCAAGCAGCTCCTGCGCCACCGCTTCGAGAGAGAAGGAAGAGAAGTTCCAGAAGGCGGACTTGAGCGCCTCGATGCCGTCGATAATCAGGCGACCGTTCGCCTGGGCGAAGAAAACGCCGTTCTTAAAACCGTGCTCGCGCCATTCCAGCTCGCTGTTGCCGCGCCCGAGCATCAGCGGGATGCGGTAACGCTCGGCGTGTTTTTGCAGCACGCGCAGGTCGAACTGCACCACGTTCCAGCCGATCAGAACGTCGGGATCGTAGTCGGCAAACCACTGGTTAAGCTTCTCCAGCAGCTGCGGGCGGCTGTTGACGTACTCAAGCCGGAAATCCAGCGCAGAGGCATCACCATTTGGCGGCCCGAGCATATAGACAACCCGATCGCCGCAGCCTTCTAGTCCTATGCAGTACAGTTCGCCGTGGCGGGTGGTTTCGATATCCAGGGAGACCCACTTCAGCGGAGGGCGGTAGTGCGGGTTCGGCTTCAGCCGCGCGTTAACGAGACTGCCGTTGTGCGCGGTGCCGTCGACCCAGACGGGCGCGGTAATAAACCGCTCCATCAGAAAGCGCTCCGGTGGGCGGATGTCGGCTTCGTAGAGCGTCACGCCCGCTTCGCGGAGCAGTTTTTCATAGCGCATCAGCTGACGATGGGCGCGACAGTAAAGGCCATAAACCGGTTGACGGTGGAAATCTTTCAGCTCAAGCGGGGTAATGCGCCAGCCGTTTTCACCGCGCAGCAGCTGTTTCACTTTTTCGACGTGCGCTTCTGGAATAAACGCCACGGATTCCTGCGGCGGCAGCGTCACCTGCAGCGGGCCGTTGTCCGTTGCCAGCCAGAATTCAACCTCGGTGCCCTGAGGCGTATCCCGCCAGTGTCGGGTCAGTAAAAAGCCTTCTTGCGCCTGCGCCACGCCGTTATCCCAGAAAACAAAACCAGGCCTGATTATAGCCTGGTTGAGGTAGGTTTGCTGGGGTTTTATACAGTGCCTGTTTCGCCGGATGGCGCTGCGCTTATCCGGCCTGCAGGTTCCGTAGGCCCGATAAGCGCAGCGCCACCGGGCAAGGGGTTACTGCCCGTAGTAGGCCTTCGCACCGTGCTTGCGCAGGTAATGTTTATCCAGCAGGGTTTGCTGCATATCCGGCAGCTGCGGCGCCAGCTGGCGACAGAAGATCCCCATATAGGCGATCTCTTCGAGCACGATGGCATTATGCACCGCGTCCTCCGCGTTTTTCCCCCAGGCAAACGGACCGTGGGAGTGCACCAGCACGCCGGGCATTTGCGCCGCGTCGATTCCCTGTTTTTCAAAGGTCTCGACGATCACGTTACCGGTTTCCCACTCGTACTCGCCGTTGATCTCCGCATCGGTCATCAAACGCGTGCAGGGAATGGTGCCGTAAAAGTAGTCCGCGTGGGTGGTGCCGGTCGCCGGGATGGACTGACCCGCCTGCGCCCAGATGGTGGCATGGCGCGAATGGGTATGCACGATACCGCCGATGGTCGGGAAAGATCGATAGAGCAGGCGGTGAGTGGGCGTATCGGATGACGGCTTTTTGTTGCCTTCCACCACTTCACCTGTTTCGATGCTGACAACGACCATATCGTCCGCCGTCATCACCGCGTAATCGACGCCGGAAGGCTTGATCACGAACACGCCTTTATCGCGGTCAACGGCGCTCACGTTGCCCCAGGTCAGGGTGACCAGATTATGTTTCGGCAGCGCCAGGTTGGCTTCAAGTACCTGCCGTTTGAGCTCTTCTAACATTGTTGTCTCCAGTGCCGGATGGCGCTTCGCTTATCCGGCCTACAGGATCGTAGGCCCTGTAAACGCGGCGCCACCGGGCATTCCGTGCTTTAGCGTTTTGAACCGTAATAGACTTCGTTCCAGCGCAGCGCGTCCTTGAAGGCGGGCAGGCGGGTATCGTTATCGATGACGGTCAGTTCGATATCGTGCAGCTCGGCGAACTGACGCATGTCGTTCAGATCCAGCGCGTGGCTGAAGACGGTATGGTGCGCGCCACCGGCCAGGATCCAGGCTTCTGACGCGGTTGGCAGATCCGGCTGTGCTTTCCACAGGGCGTTGGCGACCGGCAGTTTCGGCAGAGAATGTGGCGTTTCAACCGCATCGACGCAGTTCACCAGCAAGCGGAAACGATCGCCCAGATCGATCAGGCTGGCGTTGATGGCCGGGCCCGTGCGGGTGTTGAAGATCAGACGCGCCGGATCGGCTTTACCGCCGATGCCGAGGTACTGCACGTCGAGGATCGGTTTTTCCTCTACCGCGATGGAAGGACACACTTCCAGCATGTGCGAGCCGAGCACCAGGTCATTGCCGTTCTCGAAGTGGTAGGTGTAGTCCTCCATAAAGGAGGTGCCGCCCTGCAGACCGGTCGACATCACCTTCATGATGCGAAGCAGAGCGGCAGTTTTCCAGTCGCCTTCGCCGGCAAAGCCGTAGCCCTGCTGCATCAGACGTTGTACTGCCAGACCCGGCAGCTGTTTCAGACCGTGGAGATCTTCAAAAGTGGTGGTAAAGGCGTGGAAACCGCCCTGCTGCAGGAAGCGCTTCATGCCCAGTTCGATGCGCGCCGCATCCAGCACGTTCTGACGCTTGTCGCCGTTGATCTGTGCCGCAGGCGTCAGGCGGTAACTGCTTTCGTACTCATCCACCAGCGCGCTTACGTCGCCATCGCTGATGTCATTCACCACCTGCACCAGGTCGCCCACGGCCCAGGTATTCACGGAAAAGCCGAACTTGATCTGCGCGGCCACTTTGTCACCGTCGGTGACCGCCACTTCACGCATGTTGTCGCCGAAACGCACCACTTTCAGGTGGCGGGTATCCTGCTTCGAAACCGCCTGGCGCATCCAGGATCCGATACGCTGTTGCGCCTTACCATCCTGCCAGTGGCCGGTGACCACCGCGTGCTGCTGACGCATACGCGCGCCGATGAAGCCGAACTCGCGGCCGCCGTGTGCGGTCTGGTTCAGGTTCATAAAGTCCATGTCGATGCTGTCCCACGGCAGGGAGGCATTGAACTGGGTATGGAACTGCAGCAGCGGTTTGTTGAGGATAGACAGGCCGTTGATCCACATTTTTGCCGGTGAGAAGGTGTGCAGCCACACCACCAGACCGGCGCATTTATCGTCGTAGTTCGCGTCGCGGCAGATATGGGTAATCTCATCCGGCGTTGTGCCCAGCGGTTTCAGCACCAGCTTGCACGGCAGTTTGGCTTCCGCGTTCAGCGCGTTAACGACGTGTTCCGCGTGTTTCGTTACCTGCTGCAGCGCTTCCGGTCCGTACAGATGCTGGCTGCCAATCACAAACCACACTTCATAGTTATTAAAAATGGTCATCATCGTGTCCTTAATGGGTCAGGGTTGCCGTAGTGTCCGCGGTGCTTTTGGCCGGGGCGGCGACAGGGAGATAGTGAAGTTCGGCGCTTTTTGCCCACTGCTGGTAGCGCTGATAAAGCTGTTCAAAGCGTTGTGCCTGCTGAGCACGCGGCTGAAGGGTGTTTTCGACGGCGCTCGCCATGTGCTGCTGCGCGGTGGGGATATCCGCATGGACACCCGCGGCGACGGCGGCGAAAATCGCCGCGCCCAGCGCGCAGCACTGATCGGACGCCACAATCTGCAGCGGACGGTTCAGCACGTCGCAGCAGGCCTGCATGATCACCGGGTTTTTACGGGCGATGCCGCCCAGTGCCATCACGTTATTCACGTCGATGCCCTGCTCGGTGAAGCACTCCATAATGGCGCGGGCACCGAAGGCCGTTGCGGCAATCAGGCCGCCGAACAGCGCAGGCGCGTCGGTCGCGAGGTTGAGATCGGTAATCACCCCTTTCAGGCGCTGGTTGGCAAACGGTGTGCGACGACCGTTAAACCAGTCCAGCACCACCGGGAGGTGATCGAGAGACGGATTTTTGGCCCAGGCGTCGGTGAGCTGCGGCAGAAGCTGCTTTTTGCTCTCAGCGATCTGGGTTTTCAGTTCAGGATGCGCCGCCGCCAGCCTATCCAACGGCCAGCCCAGCACGCGGCCAAACCAGGCGTAGATATCGCCAAACGCGGACTGACCGGCCTCCAGACCGATGAAGTCCGGCACCACGCTGCCGTCAACCTGGCCGCAGATGCCTTTTACCGCGCGGTCGCCGACGGTGGCTTTATCCGCCGTCAGGATGTCGCAGGTGGAGGTACCGATAACTTTGACCAGCGTGTTTGGCTGTGCGCCCGCGCCCACGGCGCCCATATGGCAGTCAAACGCGCCGCCGGAGATCGCCACGTTTTGCGGCAGGCCGAGGCGCGTCGCCCACTCCTCACAGAGGGTGCCGACGGGAATATCGGCGGTAAAGGTGTCGGTAAACAGCGGGTATGTCAGGCTCTTGTTGATGATCGGGTCGAGTTCATCGAAGAAGGCTGCCGGAGGCAGGCCGCCCCAGCTTTCATGCCACAGGGATTTATGCCCGGCGCTGCAGCGACCGCGGCGGATATCCTGTGGACGCGTGGTGCCGGAGAGCAGAGCAGGCACCCAGTCGCACAACTCAACCCATGACGCTGCAGCCTGCGCAACGGTTGCGTCGGCACGGGTGACGTGCAGGATCTTGGCCCAGAACCATTCGCTGGAGTAAATCCCGCCGATGTAGCGCGAGTAGTCCGTTTTGCCCGGCTGATGGCACAGGCGGGTGATGGCTTCGGCCTCTTCCACGGCGGTATGGTCTTTCCACAGCACGAACATGGCGTTCGGGTTGTCGGCAAACTCAGGACGCAGCGCCAGCACGCGGCCATCGGCATCCACAGGGGCAGGCGTGGAGCCGGTACTGTCGACGCCAATCCCAACAATATCCGCCCGCTGGGCGTCGGTCAGTTCGACCAGAACGGTTTTAATGGCCGCTTCCATCGACTCAATGTAGTCACGCGGGTGATGCCGAAACTGGTTGTTCGGCGCATCGCAGTAGCGCCCCTCTTGCCAGCGCGGGTACCACTCAACGCTGGTTGCTATCTCCTGGCCGGACGTACAGTCCACTGCCAGCGCGCGAACCGAATCGCTGCCAAAATCGAGGCCAATCGCAATTGCCATGGTGTTGCTCCATCGAAAAAAGAGGTATGGAAGAACATTAGAGACTGGGGACAAAAGTCGTCAGGCAGGATCCGCTAATCTTATGGACTAAATTGCTGTTACAACGGAAAGTGTGACGCCGTGCAAATATTCAATGTGGACATTTCTGCCGCACTTATAGACACTTTTGTTACTGCTTATCTGCCTGCTCAGGTGGAGAAATCAGGGGGAAAGGCTGAAACATGGCGGGCGTAAAAGCGGCGTGATGCTTTTTGGATCTTTTCGCGGGCCATTTTTAAGCTGCTTTTAATGATATGGACAATTGGTTTCCTTGAGGACCCTTGGGAGAACTGAATCTATGGCCGAAACGCAAAACGATCCTCTGCTGCCGGGATACTCGTTTAACGCGCACCTTGTGGCGGGACTGACTCCTATCGAGGCTGAAGGATATCTCGACTTTTACGTCGACCGACCGCTTGGGATGAAAGGATATATCCTCAACCTGACCGTGCGAGGGGAAGGGATCATCAAAAACGGCGACCAGCAGTTTGTCTGCCGCCCGGGGGATATCCTGCTGTTCCCGCCGGGGGAGATCCACCACTACGGCCGTCATCCGGATGCCAAAGAGTGGTATCACCAGTGGGTCTATTTCCGTCCGCGGGCCTACTGGCAGGAGTGGCTTTCCTGGCCGGCGATTTTTGCGCACACCGGTTTTTATCGCCCGGATGAGGTGCATCTGGCGCAGTTTCGCGAACTTTTTGCGCAGATTATCGAGGCGGGACAGGCCGGTGGGCGCTACGCTGAACTGCTGGCGATTAACCTGCTTGAGCAACTGCTACTGCGACGGATGGAGGCGATTAACGCGTCGCTTAACCCGCCACTGGATAACCGCGTGCGCGACGCCTGCCAGTACATCAGCGACCACCTGGCCGATAGCCAGTTTGATATCGCCAGCGTTGCCCAGCACGTCTGCCTGTCGCCGTCGCGTCTGTCGCATCTGTTCCGCCAGCAGCTGGGCGTCAGCGTGTTGAGCTGGCGTGAGGATCAGCGGATCAGCCAGGCGAAGCTGCTGCTCAGCACCACCCGGATGCCCATCGCCACCGTGGGGCGCAATGTGGGCTTTGAGGATCAGCTCTATTTCTCCCGCGTATTTAAAAAATGCACCGGTGCCAGCCCCAGTGAATTCCGCGCAGGATGTGAATAAACGGTAAAAAAAGATAAACAAACAGGTGAATGCGGGAAGCAACCTGTAAACTATTCAGACAATTGTTGCCTTGACGCGGTGCGGGGCGCTAAGCAGAATCGCTGATTCGTTTTCTGACCGGAATAGTTATGCAGGCATTGCTGGAACACTTTATTACCCAGTCCGTTATGTACTCGCTCATCGCCGTGGCGCTGGTGGCGTTTCTGGAGTCGCTGGCGCTCGTCGGGTTAATCCTGCCCGGCACCGTGATGATGGCGGGGCTTGGGGCGCTTATCGGCAGCGGTGAGGTCAATTTCTGGCAGGCGTGGCTGGCGGGAATTATCGGCTGCCTGCTCGGCGACTGGATCTCCTTCTGGCTGGGCTGGCGCTTTAAGAAGCCGCTGCACCGCTGGTCGTTCATGAAAAAGAACAAAGCCTTGCTGGATAAGACCGAGCATGCGCTGCACCAGCACAGCATGTTTACCATCCTCGTCGGCCGCTTCGTTGGGCCAACGCGTCCGCTGGTGCCGATGGTGGCCGGGATGCTGGATCTGCCCGTTGCGAAATTCGTGGTGCCAAACATTATCGGCTGCGTCTTCTGGCCGCCGTTCTACTTCCTGCCGGGGATCCTTGCAGGGGCCGCCATCGATATTCCTGACGGTATGCAAAGCGGTGAGTTTAAGTGGCTGCTGCTGGGCACGGCGCTGCTGCTGTGGCTGGCGGCATGGCTCTGCTGGCGACTGTGGCGCAGCGCGAAGGCAAATATCGATCGCCTGACACGCTACCTCCCGCGTACTCGCCTGCTCTGGCTGGCCCCGCTGACGCTGGGTGTGGCGGTGGTGGCGCTGGTGGCGCTGATTCGTCACCCGCTGATGCCGGTGTACGGTGAGATTCTGTTGAAGGTGGTGAGCCGTTAAGCGCCGGGCGGCACTGCGTTTGCCCGGCCTACGGTTTTATACCCAATAATCCAGAAGCGCTTTCTTTTCCGCTCATTAATGCTTCTGTTGCTCCATCCCACAAAATGCGTCCCTCCGCGATCACCACCGATCGCGGGGCAATCCGTGCGGCATCCTCGATGCTGTGCGACACCATCAGCATCGTCAGCTGCTGACGCTGACAGACCTCCTGCACCAGGGCCAGCATCTCCTGACGCAGCGCGGGATCGAGCGCCGAGAACGGCTCATCCAGCAGCAGTATCGGCTGCTCGCGCACCAGACAACGTGCCAGCGCCACGCGCTGACGCTGCCCACCGGAAAGCTCGCCCGGCAGCCTGTCGATAAACCCGGCGATCCCCATCTGCGCGGCAATGACCTCCAGCTTATGGCGCTGATCATCGTTCAGCCTGAGTCCCGGGTGCATTCCCAGCGCGATGTTTTGCCGCACCGTCAGGTGGGTGAACAGGTTGTTTTCCTGAAACAGCATTGAGACAGGACGTTTAGCCGGAGGGGCGTTGGTGAAATCACGATTATCGATGGCTATCGACCCGCTGGCAGGTTGCAGAAAACCGGCGATCAAATTGAGCAAGGTGCTTTTCCCGGCACCGCTTGGGCCAAGCACGGCGATCATCTCTCCCTGGCGCACGGAGAGCGTGAAGCGCATCGGCAGATGCTGATAAAGCCAGGTTACATCAGTCAGTTTTAACATCACGCCCCGGAAGTTTTTCGATAACGGTAAATAAGGCAAAGCACAGCAGCAGCAGTAACAGCGCGGTGACCGCGCCGTCCTGACTGCGGTAAGAGCCGATTTGCTGATAGAGCCAGTATGGCAGCGTGCGGAAATCGTCATTGCCGAACAGCGCCACGACCCCAAAGTCTCCAATAGAGAGCACGCAGGCAAACGCCAGCGCCTGAGCAAGCGGACGTTTTAGCGCGCGCAGTTCAACCACCTTCAGCCGCTGCCAGCCCTGCATGCCCAACGACTGGCACAACAAACTGTAGCGGCTGTTGACGTCGCGCATCGGGTTTTCCAGCACCTTGAGCGCGTAAGGGATGGCCATTAAGGCGTTGGTAAAGATCACAATGCCGTCTGCCCTTTCCGGCAGGCCGAGGGTGCTGTTGAACAGTAAAAAGAAGCCCGTTGCCAGCACGATCCCCGGCATCGCCAGAATCAGCATGCCCGTCAGCTCCAGCATTTGTCCGGCTTTTTGCGCCTGGCGGGCGTAAAGCTCACGGCTGCTCCACAACAGCATCATGGTCAGGATGACGCACAGTAATCCGGCAGCCAGCGCGATACGCAGCGAGGTCCAGGTGGCCTGCCAGAGGAGGGGCTGTTGCAGGACGGACATGAGATTGAGGTTCAGTCCGTCAACGATAACGGCTAGCAGCGGCGGCAACAGCAGCAGAAGCGCCAGCCCGATCAGGATAACATCACTGACGCGGCTGTGCAGGCTGTCCTGCGGATCGCGCCAGCCGGTTATTTGATGACTGCCAGCGGGAATGGCTTTACTCAGCCGCTGGCTCAACAGCACCAGTGCAAGGCAGCACGCCATCTGGACTATCGCCAACAGTGCGGCGCGACCGGGATCGTAGTCGTAACTCAGCGCCTGGTAAATCGCCAGCTCAATGGTGGTGGCCTGCGGCCCGCCGCCAAGTGACAGCACGGTGGCAAAGCTGGCAAAGCAGAGCATGAAGATTAATGCTGCCACGGGCGGGAGCTGGCGGCGCAGCCACGGCCATTCGACAAAGCGGAAGAACGACGCGCCGCGCATGCCGAGCTGGGCGGCAATCTGGCGCTGTTCGCCTGGAATATTCTCCAGCGCCTGCAAAAAGAGGCGCGTTGCCATCGGCATATTGAAAAAGACGTGTGCCAGCAGGATGCCCTGCAGTCCGTAAGGCGAGAATGACCATTCCAGACCAAGCTGGCCGAACAGCGAAGCCAGCCACCCCTGGCGACCGTAAACGCTCAGAATGCCAAATACCGCCACCAGCACGGGCAGGATCAGCGTCATGGCGCACAGGCGCAGCAGAGCCTGCCTGCCGGGGAAACGCCGCCGATACAGCGCGCGTGCAAGAAAAATAGCCGGGAGCACCGACATCAGGGCAGAAAGAGACGCCTGCCAGAAAGAGAACCGAATGACGTGCCAGAGGTAGCTGTCGCGCCAGAGAGCGAGCAGGTCGCTCTCTGGCGCGTTAAACCACAGCGCAAGAAAAGCTCCCAGACTGACTGCCACCATTACGACGGCGGCGAGCAGTCCGGGAAGCAACCAGCCGGGAATTAGCGGCTGACGGCGCGTTGCCATTCACTTACCCATGCGGCACGCTGCGCGGCGACCTGCTGCGGCGTAAACTCCAGCGAGGTTTTCGGTTTGGTCAACTGTTCAAAACCTGCAGGCAGCGCAACGCTGGTGACCGGATACATCCAGTTGCCTGCGGGAATGGCATTCTGGAATGCCGGCGAAACCATAAACTTCA
The DNA here is from genome assembly GCF_048684805.1 of Enterobacter sp. BNK-22. Taxonomy (NCBI): domain Bacteria; kingdom Pseudomonadati; phylum Pseudomonadota; class Gammaproteobacteria; order Enterobacterales; family Enterobacteriaceae; genus Enterobacter; species Enterobacter sp. BNK-22. Next base: position 2,795,569 of record NZ_JBLQTT010000001.1, on the reverse strand, counting down.
GGAACTTCTCGGCCAGCTCAGGCTGCTTGCTGGCAGCGGTACGCGCGGCCACTTCCACCTGCAGATAGTGCCCTTCCGCAAAATCTGCGGCAGCATAGTTATCTTTCTTCTCGGCGATAATGTGGTAAGCCGGGGAGGTGGTGTAGCTCAGCACCAGGTCGCTTTCGCCTTTCAGGAACAGGCCATAGGCTTCGCTCCAGCCTTTGGTCACGGTCACGGTTTTGGCAGCCAGCTTCTGCCACGCTTCCGGCGCCTTATCGCCGTAGACTTTCTGCATCCACAGCAGCAGACCCAGGCCCGGCGTGCTGGTCCGCGGATCTTCATAAATCACGCGCCACTTCTGGTCGCTTTCCACCAGCTCTTTCAGGCTCTTCGGCGGGTTTTTCAGCTTGTTTTTGTCGTAAACAAAAGCAAAGTATCCGTAGTCGAACGGCACAAAGGTGTCGTTCTTCCAGCCGCCAGGCACGTTAACGGCCTCTGCTGCGACGCCGCTTTTGGCAAACAGTTTGGTCTGCGAGGCGGCTTCCAGCAGGTTGTTATCCAGACCGAGCACTACGTCAGCCTTGCTGTTTTTCCCTTCCATGCGCAGACGGTTGAGCAGTGAAACGCCATCTTCCAGCGCCACGAACTTCAGCTCGCAGTTGCAGTCAGCTTCAAAAGCTTTTTTGACAACCGGGCCAGGGCCCCAGTCGGCAGAGAAAGAGTCGTAGGTGTAGACCGTCAGGACGGGTTTAGCTAAAGCGGGCAGCGCGAACAGCGCCAGCAGGGGGAGAACTTTTTTTAACACTTTGCACCTCAGGGTTGAGTGGCAAAGGATTTTGAGCGACAGCCTCAAATCCCTTCGCCGGCGTTATCCGGATCAGGTTCGACGGGTATTATCTCAGCGCACATCTGTGATGCAGCACCCCGTTGAGAACGGCGCTATTGTAATGATTTGGTGAATATTACGAAAGCGTTATGGCTCCGGGGGCGCAAACCAGGCGGATTTGAAATCAAACCAGCCCAGGGTGTTCATCCGCAGGCCGCGCATGCTGCGCTGGCCCTGAATCATCAGCCAGTGGTGGATTAACGGGACGATGGCCTGCTCGGCCAGCAGCTGCTGGCACCACACGGCTAGATTCATCTCGCCCGCACGCCACAGGGCGGCATCCTGCTGCCAGTCACGGTCGATGCAGTGCTGGATCAGCGGGACTTCATACAAATGCGAGAAAAGGGAAAAATCGAGCGGCAGGGTAAAGTTGGCGCTGTTGAGCCAGATATCGCTGGCGATCTCCCCCTGATGCCATTCGTCATAGTCCACTTCCCTGATGTCCAGCCTGACTCCCTCCGCTGCCAGCAGGCGGGTCATGATCCTCGCGATAAAACGATGCTCAACATGCTCGCGGTAGTAGGTCAGGGTGATGGACTCCAGCCCTGCGGGTTTGTCGCGGTGCGACGGGCGGGCGTGGTGCCAGCGCGGAAGCAGGCCGTACGCCGGGAACCAGTATGTCTGGTACTGCGCTTCCGCATGGTAGATCAGATTGGAAGGGGACAACACGTGGCTAATCCACTTCCGGACGTCCTGGTTTGCCCCGCGGTGGGTGCGGCGGTCAAAGAGGAGATAGTAGCATCCCTCCTCCAGGCGGCTCTCCACGGCCTTTTCTCCCGTGGTGGGGCCTTCCAGCGTCAGCCCGCAGCTCAGGTCTTCATTGAGATCCGGCAATACCCACACGTTCACTTCGTCGATCAGCGCCCGATAGCCAAAGTAGTCATCGAACGCGCGGATTTTCAGCTGATTGCTGTTATTGCGGGACACGGCGTAGGGGCCGGTGCCAATTGGCAGGCTGGCAAAATTGTTCATCGATTCCCACTCGCCGGGCAAAATCATCGACGGTACATAGCCCAGCAGCCAGGGAAGCCACTTGTCCTGCTGCGACAGTTCAATATCCAGCGTCCAGGCCGTGGGGGAGTGGATGCGCGAAATATGCGAGTAGAGCGGCAGCCTGCGGGCGCGTTCCAGAGAGGCGATGACGTCGTGCATCTCCAGCTCGCGACCGTGGTGAAAGTGGATGCCAGGGCGTAAGAAAAAGCGCCAGTGGCGCGGGGAAAGCTGCTGCCAGTGGTGCGCGATATCCGCCTCCAGTTCCCCGTTTTCCTCATTTATTCGCGTCAGGCCGCTGAAGATTTGCCGGGCCATATGGGTTTCTGAGCGCCGTAACGCCGTGCCGGGCAACAGATTTTTCATTGGCCGATAGTAGAGCACCCGCAGAATGTGTCGGCCCTGACGAAAACTGCGTCCGAGATGGGAAACCAGCATCTGGCGCACGGCGGCTTTGTCGCCCACCAACTGGACCAGCTGATCGATGCGGTCCTGCTCGAGCAGGTCTTCTGCACGCTGCTGCTGCAATGCCAGCCCGGTGTAGAGAAAGGTCAGTCGCGAGCGTTTCCCGCGTCCCGCTTCCGCTTCCCAGCTTAACCAGCCCTGCTGCTGCATGGTGTTGAGCAACGTGCGCATATGACGGCGGGAACAGCTAAGCAGGTCAGCCAGCTCGTTGAGCGTCGTTTCCTGCGATTGCCCCTCGCAGCACTGCCAGAGGCGGATAAATTGTTGCTGCAGACGACCGGAAGGCATAAAAGGGGAACTCCTGACAAAAAACCAGCAATTTATTAATCCCTATATTAGGCCAATAATGCTTCCCGATGAAGCGAGGAGGTAAATGATGAAGAGGTCTACCGCACGCCAGTTTTATCAGCAGTACTTTTCAGCGACAAAAGGATCGTCCTGGCTGGCCCGCCAGTGTGCCGAGCAACGGCTGAAAATGTTAGAAGAACTGATGCAGTGGGACGTTACGAAACCGGCCTCTTCTCGCTGACTCGCCTCGATCATGTGTGACTGAGTATTGGTGCTTATCACCCGCCAGCAAAAATGTTTTTGCTGGCTTTTTTCGTTTATTCTTTCACCCAATTTCGATTCGCTTTCACAAGGACTTGCGCATGCTGTGGTTGATGACGATGGGGCGACGCCTGAACGGCGTGTATGCCGCTTTTATGCTGGTGGCCTTTATGATGGGCGTGGCGGGGGCGCTGCAGGCGCCGACGCTGAGCCTGTTTCTCAGCCGCGAGGTGGGGGCGCAGCCGTTTTGGGTGGGGCTGTTTTATACCGTCAACGCGATTGCCGGGATCCTGGTCAGCCTCGCGCTGGCGAAACGATCGGACAGCCAGGGCGATCGCCGCAGGCTGATCCTCTTTTGCTGCGCCATGGCCGTGGGTAACGCGCTGCTCTTTGCTTTTAACCGTCATTACCTGACGCTCATTACCTGCGGCGTGCTGCTCGCCTCTCTTGCGAACACTGCCATGCCGCAACTGTTCGCCCTGGCGCGGGAATATGCGGATAGCTCGGCGAGGGAAGTGGTGATGTTCAGCTCGGTGATGCGTGCCCAGCTCTCGCTGGCGTGGGTCATTGGTCCGCCGCTGGCCTTCATGCTGGCGTTGAACTACGGCTTTACCACCATGTTCACCATCGCGGCCGGGATTTTTGTCATCAGCCTGGCGCTGATAGCCTTTGCGCTGCCGTCCGTGGCGCGCGTCGAACAGACAGCGGATAAACCGCTCACCCAGGTGAGCGGCTGGCAGGACAAAAACGTCCGTATGCTGTTTATTGCCTCCACGCTGATGTGGACCTGCAATACCATGTACATCATCGACATGCCGCTGTGGATCAGCAGCGATCTGGGCTTACCGGACAAGCTTGCGGGGATCTTAATGGGGACCGCTGCCGGGCTGGAAATTCCGGCAATGATTCTGGCGGGATATTACGTAAAGCGTTTCGGTAAACGCAAAATGATGGTGGTTGCGGTTGCTGCCGGGGTGTTGTTTTATCTTGGGCTGATCTTATTCCACTCGCGCGAAGCGCTGCTGGCGCTGCAGCTGTTTAATGCCGTGTTCATTGGGATCGTCGCCGGAATCGGCATGCTCTGGTTTCAGGATCTGATGCCCGGACGCGCGGGATCGGCCACGACGCTCTTTACGAACAGTATTTCAACCGGGGTGATTCTGGCCGGTGTGATCCAGGGCGCGCTGGCGCAAAGCTATGGTCATACGTCGGTTTACTGGATGATTGCGGCGCTATCCGTTGTGACGCTCCTGCTGACCTGCCGGGTAAAAGACGTCTGATTCTGGAAGACGGCTTCACAAAATGGAACGACATTCTGACAGAGATCACGAAGGGGAATAGAGTGCGTGGCGGGTGCTTGAGGCTGTTTGCCTCAGGCTTTCGCAAGAGGCAAACAGTGGAGAGTCCCACATCAAAAGATTGATGGGGAGACCAACTTCACAACCAACATTGCGAGGTTAGTCTCTTCATTGCCGAAAAGCAATAAGGAGGCTGGAATGCCAAAACGTACTCTGCTGTTAGGTTTATTTCTGATCTGTACGACGTTGTTGATCTTCACCTGGATGGTCCGTGATTCGTTGTGTGAATTGCATTTCAGACAGGAGAAAACAGAAATGGCGGCAGTGTTGGCTTACGAAGCAAAACGTTAGCGGTATGGGCGGGGAAGTTTCCCCGCCTCTCCAGAGTGGTTGAGCCTCAACGCACCCTTATCAATGGCCCGCATTTCGCGGGCCATTGCCTTTAGCCCATAAACGCAGGCTGTTTTTTCTCGTACGCTGAGATGGCGTCTTCGTGCTGCAGCGTCAAACCAATGCTGTCCAGACCGTTCAGCATGCAGTGACGGCGGAACGCATCAATGCTGAAGCTGTAGGTCTTATCCCCGGCTTTCACCACTTCCGCTTCCAGATCCACTTCAAACGACATGCCCGGATTGGCCTTAACCAGCGCAAACAATTCATCGACCTGCTCATCGCTCAGCGTCACCGGCAGCAGCTGGTTGTTGAAGCTGTTGCCGTAGAAGATATCCGCGAAGCTGGGAGCAATAACCACCTTAAAGCCGTAGTCGGTCAACGCCCAGGGCGCATGCTCACGCGACGAGCCGCAGCCAAAGTTTTCCCGCGCCAGCAAAATGGAGGCACCTTTGTATTCCGGGAAGTTCAGAACGAACTCCGGATTAGGCACTTCGCCTTTGTCGTCCAGGAAACGCCAGTCGTTGAACAGGTGCGCGCCAAAGCCGGTACGCGTCACCTTCTGCAAAAACTGCTTAGGAATAATGGCGTCAGTATCGACGTTCGCGGCGTCCAGGGGGACAACCCGGCCTGTATGTTGGGTAAATTTCTCTGCCATGATTGTCTCCTTATTTCAGGCTGCGAATGTCGGCGAAATGGCCGGTGACTGCCGCAGCGGCGGCCATTGCCGGGCTGACCAGATGGGTGCGCCCACCGCGGCCCTGACGGCCTTCAAAGTTACGGTTGCTGGTGGAGGCACAGCGCTCACCCGGATTCAGGCGATCGTTGTTCATGGCCAGACACATGGAACAGCCTGGCAGGCGCCACTCGAAGCCTGCTTCGATAAAGATCTTATCCAGACCTTCGGCTTCCGCCTGGGCTTTCACCGGACCAGAACCTGGAACGACCAGCGCCTGCACGCCCGGTGCGACTTTACGGCCTTTGGCGATCTCTGCCGCCGCACGCAAATCTTCGATACGAGAGTTGGTGCAGGAGCCGATAAACACCTTATCAATGGTCACGTCGGTCAACGGCACGCCGGGCTTCAGCCCCATATAGGCCAGCGCTTTTTCCGCACTGGCGCGCTCGACCGGATCGGCGAAGGAAGCCGGATCGGGAATGGCGTCGTTGACGGAAATCACCTGACCCGGGTTGGTACCCCAGGTCACCTGAGGGGCAATCTCTTCTGCCTGCAGCGTGACAACGGTATCAAACATTGCCCCGTCGTCGGTTTTCAGGGTTTTCCAGTACGCTACCGCGTCGTCAAAATCCTGCCCTTTCGGCGCGTGCAGACGGCCCTTCACATAGTTGAAGGTCGTTTCATCTGGCGCGACCAGCCCGGCTTTGGCACCCATCTCAATGGCCATGTTGCACAGGGTCATGCGACCCTCCATGCTCAGCGCCTGAATAGCGTCGCCGCAGAACTCAACGACGTGGCCGGTACCGCCTGCGCTGCCGGTTTTACCGATAATCGCCAGCACGATATCTTTCGCGGTAATGCCTGGTGCCGCTTTGCCCTTCACTTCAATCTTCATCGTTTTGGCGCGACCCTGCTTCAGGGTCTGCGTCGCCAGCACGTGTTCTACCTCGGAAGTGCCAATCCCGAACGCCAGGGCGCCAAACGCGCCGTGGGTTGCGGTATGGGAGTCACCGCAGACGATGGTCATGCCCGGCAGGGTAATCCCCTGCTCAGGGCCCATCACGTGGACGATGCCCTGATACGGATGGTTCAGGTCGTACAGCTCAACGCCAAATTCATTGCAGTTCTTAATCAGCTCCTGCATCTGGATACGCGCCATCTCACCCGAGGCGTTAATGTCTTTAGTCTGGGTGGAAACGTTGTGATCCATCGTCGCGAAGGTTTTACCCGGCTGGCGCACTGGACGCTTGTGCGCGCGCAGGCCGTCGAATGCCTGGGGAGAGGTCACCTCGTGTACCAGATGTCTGTCGATATACAGCAGTGGGGCTTCGTTTGGTGCTTCGTAGACAACGTGCGCATCAAACAATTTTTCATATAACGTCTTAGCCATGATTACACCCCTTCAGCGACATAGCGGGCAATAATGTCGCCCATTTCATCGGTACTGACTGCCGCCGTGCCGCGTGCTAAATCACCGGTACGAACGCCTTCTTCTAACGCCCGGTTAATGGCGTTTTCAATTGCGGTTGCTGCATCGCCTGCATCCAGGCTGTAGCGCAGCAGCAGAGCCAGAGAGAGGATTTGCGCAATCGGGTTAGCGATGTTTTTGCCGGCGATATCCGGTGCGGAGCCGCCCGCAGGCTCGTACAGGCCGAAGCCTTCTTCATTCAGGCTGGCGGATGGCAGCATGCCCATCGAGCCGGTGATCATCGCGCACTCGTCAGAGAGAATATCGCCGAACAGGTTGGAGCACAGCAGCACGTCAAACTGGGACGGATCTTTAATCAGCTGCATGGTCGCGTTGTCGATGTACATGTGCGACAGCGCAACGTCCGGGTACTGTTTAGCGATTTCATTGACGATCTCGCGCCACAGAATGGAAGACTGCAGCACGTTCGCTTTATCAATCGAGGTCACCTTATGGCGGCGTTTGCGCGCCGACTCAAACGCGATATGGGCGATACGTTCAATTTCGAAGCGGTGATACACCTCGGTATCGAACGCTTTTTCATGCTGACCGCTGCCTTCGCGCCCCTTGGGCTGACCGAAATAGATCCCACCGGTCAGTTCACGTACGCACAGAATGTCGAAACCGTTGGCGGCGATATCGGCGCGCAGCGGGCAAAACTCTTCCAGACCCTGGTACAGCTTCGCCGGACGCAGGTTACTGAACAGTTTGAAATGTTTACGCAGCGGCAGCAGCGCGCCGCGCTCTGGCTGCTCTGCTGGCGGCAGATGTTCCCATTTTGGACCACCGACGGAACCAAACAGCACGGCATCGGCATTTTCACAGCCTTCCACGGTCGCTTTTGGCAGTGGCGTACCGTGGTTATCAATCGCAATACCGCCCACATCGTAGTGGCTGGTGGTGATTTTCATCGCAAAACGCGCGCGAACGGCTTCCAGTACTTTCAGCGCCTGTGCCATCACTTCCGGGCCAATACCGTCGCCCGGTAACACAGCAATATGGTAATTCTTCGACATTACACGGTTTCCTTGTTGTTCTCTTTATTCTGAGCTTTGCGTTGCAACTCTTTTTCGACTTCGGCGGCGCGCCAGATGTTATTCAGCACATGCACCATCGCTTTCGCGGAGGATTCAACGATATCGGTCGCCAGACCCACGCCATGGAAGCGGCGGCCATTGTGGGTCACAACAATGTCGACCTGGCCCAGTGCATCTTTGCCGTGGCCCTTGGCCGTCAGGTCATATTTGACCAGCTCAACGTCGTACTCGGTAACGCGGTTGATGGCCTGGTAAATCGCATCGACAGGTCCATTACCGTTAGCTGCCTCTGCTTTAATTTCATCTCCGCAGGCCAGCTTGACCGAGGCGGTGGCGATGTCGCTGGATCCGGACTGCACGTTGAAGTAATCCAGACGGAAGTGCTCTGGTTCTTCCTGCTGTTTGTTAATAAAGGCCAGCGCTTCCAGGTCATAGTCGAACACCTGCCCTTTTTTGTCGGCCAGCTTCAGGAACGCGTCATACAGCTGATCCATGTTGTAATCGCTGTCCTTATAACCCATCTCTTCCATGCGGTGCTTCACTGCCGCGCGACCGGAACGGGAGGTCAGGTTCAACTGGACCTGGTTCAGGCCGATGGATTCCGGGGTCATAATTTCGTAGTTTTCACGGTTCTTCAGCACGCCATCCTGATGAATACCGGAGGAGTGCGCGAAGGCGCCAGTGCCGACAATCGCTTTGTTGGCCGGAATAGGCATGTTGCAAATCTGGCTGACGGTCTGGCTGGTGCGCCAGATCTCGTTGTGATTGATGCGGGTGTGCACGTCCATGATGTCCTTGCGCACTTTGATCGCCATGATCACTTCTTCCAGCGAACAGTTGCCCGCACGTTCACCGATGCCGTTCATCGCGCCTTCTACCTGACGCGCGCCAGCGTGGACGGCGGCGATAGCATTGCCCACGGCCAGACCCAAATCATCGTGGGTGTGGACGGAGATAATCGCTTTATCAATGTTTGGAACGCGGTCATACAGGCCGGTGATGATGTTGGCGAACTCAAACGGCATGGTGTAGCCGACGGTGTCCGGGATGTTGATGGTTTTGGCGCCCGCGTTAATGGCAGCTTCCACGACGCGCGCCAAATCGTCGATTGGCGTACGGCCTGCATCTTCACAGGAGAATTCAACGTCATCGGTGTAGTTGCGTGCGCGTTTCACCATGTACACCGCGCGCTCAATCACCTCATCCAGCGTGCTGCGCAGCTTGGTGGCGATGTGCATGGGCGAGGTGGCGATAAAGGTGTGGATACGGAACGCTTCGGCCACTTTCAGTGACTCGGCTGCAACGTCGATATCTTTTTCTACACAGCGCGCCAGACCACATACGCGGCTGTTTTTAATGGTGCGGGCGATGGTCTGGACGGATTCGAAATCACCCGGAGACGAGACCGGGAAACCCACCTCCATCACGTCGACACCCATACGTTCGAGAGCCAGCGCGATCTGCAGTTTCTCTTTTACACTCAGGCTTGCCTGTAATGCCTGTTCACCGTCACGTAAAGTAGTATCGAAAATAATGACTTGCTGGCTCATGGGTTAGGTCCTTGTCAGTCTTAGGGCGCCTTGCTACGAGCATAAAAAAACCCGCGCAGTGGCGCGGGTTTTTAGTCTTACTGGTGACGATTCAACGCTGAATTTCGCCCGCCAGTCTACCGCGCACAGTGGATGCGTTTAGTAGTAGTAGACCGGTGAAACGAATGGTGCGAATCATGAATCGTGCTCCGTTAAATTCAATATGCTTTTAGTGGTACTGGATACGGCAGTTGATGTCAACCCCTGACGATAAAAACGGACCCGACGGGCGGAACTGGCAGGATTTTACTTTAGCTAATTGTGCTGGTTTTGGCTTTTGCGAACCGACTAATTGTCTAATTTTGGACTGAAGAAAACAGTTGCAGAAATAAATAAATATAATTGTTTAAAATGAGTGACGTGCGTTACAGAGAGTATTCTGTACATAAAGGGGTTTACTATCATTAAGTTATAATTACGGTGAATCTATTACGCGTCGCTAAAAAATGAACAGAGGTAACATGTTATTAACTAACTAATGAGCGGTGGCGATAACAGTTTAATAATACTTAAGTCATCATTAATCTGGCGGTCATTGTGTATTTACTTGGTTTATGGTTTCATTTAAATCCTAAAGTCAAACATATCATTTGCGCTATTTTCTTTTCGTTTGTATAGCGTCTTTATATATTCTGAATTTTAAATAATTCTCTTTCGCTGATCGTATTGGCATGATAAATCATATTTTTCGAGATTATTACCGTACGTGAGCAAAGGGAGTGTAGCGTGACAGTGGAGTCAGAAGTGTCAGAAAATAATATTAAACAACCTCAAGCTACTGATGGGATTAAACCGCAGTTACGCACGGTGGATCTTAATCTTCTGACGGTGTTTGATGCTGTCATGCAGGAACAGAATATCACCCGCGCGGCCCAGGCGTTGGGGATGTCACAACCTGCTGTGAGTAACGCCGTTGCCAGGCTTAAGGTCATGTTTAACGACGAATTGTTTGTTCGTTACGGAAGAGGGATCCAGCCTACTGCGCGCGCATTCCAGCTGTTCGGCTCAATCCGTCAGGCGTTGCAGCTGGTACAAAACGAGCTGCCGGGATCGGGCTTTGAACCTTTAAGCAGCGAGCGCACATTTCATCTGTGTGTCTGCAGTCCATTAGATAATTATTTAACCTCAATTATCTATAATAAAGTCGAAGAGATCGCGCCAAATATCCATCTGGTTTTTAAATCATCCCTGAACCAAAGTACAGAGCATCAGTTACGCTATCAGGAGATTGAATTCGTCCTTGGGTATGAAGAGTTCCGTCGTCCTGAATTTTCCTGCGTACCGCTGTTTAAAGATGAAATGGTTCTGGTGGCCAGTAAAAATCATCCCCGGCTGAAATATCCGCTACGCGAAAATGATGTCTATAACGAGCAGCATGCCGTTGTTGCCCTCGACAGATATGCTTCCTTTAGCCTGCCATGGTATGACTCTGCGGATAAGCAGGCGAGCGTGGCTTATCAGGGGATGGCTATGGTCAGCGTATTAAACGTTGTCTCCCAAACACATCTGGTGGCGATTGCACCGCGCTGGCTGGCAGAAGAGTTTTCTGACCCGTTAAATCTGCAAATTTTGCCTCTGCCGCTTAAGTTAAATAGCCGAACCTGCTATCTCTCCTGGCATGAAGCGGCCGGAAGGGATAAGGGACACCAGTGGATGGAAGAGTTGCTGGTCGGTATCTGCCGCCGGTAAACGCATCAGGATAAATCGCATCGGATTTTGTGATTTATCCTGAATTTTTATAGATAATTACTATTTTGTTCTGTGATGCATTTTTTCGGGCCGCTCTTCGGTACGCAAAAATAGATGATTTCCTGCATTGCCCCGCTTTTCAGCGATGATTTATCACACCGTCCTCTATTCCCAGAGGAATTAACCATATCTTCAGTTAACGGCTGCTTTTTCTGCTTTACGCACCGTTTATCTCCCCGGGTTTGCTAATTGCCTGCCTCATAACGAGCGGTTAAGGTAAAGAACACTCTGCAAAATATAAGATTGGTTCATCCCGATCGTAAGACGGTGCGGAAATGAATTCGGCAGTCCGTCTATAACAAAATGCCTGGAGGCAAAGCATGGAGATGTTGTCTGGCGCGGAAATGGTCGTGCGGTCGCTGATCGATCAGGGCGTAAAGCAAGTGTTCGGCTACCCTGGCGGCGCGGTCCTGGATATTTATGATGCGCTGCATACGGTAGGGGGCATTGACCATGTTCTGGTACGTCACGAGCAGGCGGCTGTACACATGGCCGACGGTCTGGCGCGTGCGACGGGTGAAGTAGGCGTGGTCTTAGTCACGTCCGGCCCCGGCGCGACAAACGCCATTACCGGTATTGCGACGGCGTATATGGACTCTATCCCGCTGGTGATCCTCTCCGGGCAGGTAGCAACCTCGCTGATTGGCTACGATGCTTTTCAGGAGTGTGACATGGTCGGGATTTCCCGTCCCGTTGTGAAGCACAGCTTTCTGGTCAAGCAAACCGAAGACATTCCCGGCGTACTGAAAAAAGCCTTCTGGCTGGCAGCAAGCGGACGCCCGGGACCGGTGGTGGTCGATCTGCCTAAAGACATTCTGAACCCGGCAAACAAGCTGCCGTACGTCTGGCCTGACTCGGTGAGCATGCGTTCTTACAATCCGACAACGCAGGGGCATAAAGGACAGATCAAGCGGGCGTTGCAAACGCTTCTGGCAGCCAAAAAACCGGTCGTCTATGTCGGCGGCGGGGCGATCAACGCTGCCTGTGAAACCCAGCTTCGTGAGCTGGTCGAAAAACTCAACCTTCCTGTGGCGTCGTCGCTGATGGGGCTGGGGGCGTTTCCCGCCACTCACCGCCAGGCGCTGGGCATGCTGGGTATGCACGGTACCTATGAAGCCAACATGACGATGCATCACTCCGATGTGATCTTTGCCGTCGGCGTGCGTTTTGACGATCGCACCACCAACAATCTGGCGAAGTATTGCCCGAACGCCACCGTGCTGCACATTGATATCGATCCGACGTCCATTTCAAAAACGGTGTCGGCTGATGTGCCGATCGTCGGTGATGCTCGTCAGGTTCTGGAACAGATGCTGGATCTGCTGACTCAGGAGAACGCGACCCAGCCGCTGGATGATATCCGCGACTGGTGGCAGCAGATTGAACAGTGGCGAGCGCGTCAGTGCCTGAAATATGACACGCAAAGCGAAAACATTAAGCCGCAGGCGGTCATCGAAGCGGTGTGGCGACTGACGAAAGGTGAGGCGTATGTGACCTCAGACGTGGGCCAACACCAGATGTTTGCCGCCCTGTATTACCCGTTTGATAAACCGCGTCACTGGATCAACTCGGGTGGCTTAGGCACCATGGGCTTCGGTCTGCCTGCCGCGCTGGGCGTGAAGCTGGCCCTGCCGAATGAAACCGTCGTCTGCGTGACCGGAGACGGCAGTATTCAGATGAACATTCAGGAGCTGTCTACCGCACTGCAGTATGAGTTGCCGATTCTTGTGCTGAACCTGAATAACGGCTACCTCGGCATGGTGAAGCAGTGGCAGGATATGATTTACTCTGGCCGTCATTCGCAGTCCTATATGCAATCGCTGCCGGATTTTGTTCGTCTTGCTGAAGCTTATGGCCATGTTGGGATGCGAGTGACCGATCCGGCCGAGCTGGAAACGAAGCTCGCACAAGCGCTTGAGCACGTTAAAAACAACCGCCTTGTCTTTATGGATGTGATTGTTGATGGAACCGAACACGTTTATCCGATGCATATTCGGGGGGGCGGTATGGATGAAATGTGGTTAAGCAAAACGGAGAGAACCTGATATGCGCCGGATATTATCGGTTTTACTGGAAAACGAGTCTGGCGCACTGTCGCGCGTCATTGGTCTTTTTGCGCAGCGCGGTTATAACATTGAAAGCCTGACCGTCGCGCCGACGGAGGATCCCACGCTGTCGCGCATGACGATTCAAACCGTTGGCGACGCCAAAGTGCTTGAACAGATTGAAAAACAGCTGCATAAGCTGGTTGATGTGCTGCGCGTGAGCGAGCTGGGGCAGGGGGCCTACGTTGAACGTGAGGTCATGCTGGTGAAAATCCAGGCCACCGGCTACGGGCGTGAAGAAGTTAAACGCAATGCGGATATTTTCCGCGGACAGATTATCGACGTCACGCCTTCTCTTTATACGGTTCAGCTGGTTGGGACAAGTGACAAGCTGGATGCTTTCCTGACGTCCGTGCGGGATGTGGCAAAAATTGTTGAAGTCGCAAGATCGGGTGTCGTGGGTCTGTCACGCGGCGAGAAAATCATGCGTTAGTTGTCAAAAAGGTTCGCCTCTTTCTGCCCGGTCACCAAAGCCGGGCTTTTTTTTGCGTAATCAGCCGACAACGCAGATAAAAGCGGTTGCCGCGAAGGCTTTTCTGCGTTTAGATGTTAAAAGATTTAACCATAACCTTGACAGGGCCATGGACTCTTTTCTTTTTTTAAGGGGCAATTGTGAAACTGGATGAAATCGCCCGGCTAGCCGGCGTGTCACGAACAACGGCCAGCTATGTGATTAACGGTAAAGCAAAGCAGTACCGTGTCAGCGACAAGACCGTTGAAAAAGTTATGGCGGTGGTTCGTGAACATAACTACCATCCGAATGCTGTCGCAGCCGGTCTGCGCGCCGGGCGCACCCGCTCTATTGGTCTGGTGATCCCGGACCTGGAAAACACCAGCTATACCCGTATCGCCAACTATCTTGAACGTCAGGCGCGCCAGCGTGGCTATCAGCTGCTGATTGCCTGCTCGGAAGATCAGCCTGATAACGAGATGCGCTGCATTGAGCACCTGCTCCAGCGCCAGGTGGATGCCATTATTGTTTCGACCTCCTTACCGCCAGAACATCCGTTCTACCAGCGTTGGGCGAACGACCCGTTCCCAATCGTGGCGCTGGATCGCGCGCTCGATCGTGAACATTTCACCAGCGTAGTGGGTGCGGATCAGGATGATGCCGAAATGCTGGCCGCAGAGCTGCGGACGTTCCCGGCGGAAACGGTGCTGTATCTTGGTGCGTTGCCCGAGCTTTCGGTGAGCTTCCTGCGCGAGCAGGGATTCAGAACCGCCTGGAAAGACGATCCGCGCGAGGTTCACTACCTCTATGCCAACAGCTACGAACGTGAAGCCGCCGCGCAGCTGTTCGAGAAATGGCTGGAAACCCACCCGATGCCTCAGGCGCTGTTCACGACCTCGTTTGCGCTCTTGCAGGGCGTCATGGATGTCACCTTACGCCGTGAAGGTAAACTCCCCTCCGACCTGGCGATTGCCACGTTCGGGGATAACGAGCTGCTCGACTTCCTTCAGTGCCCGGTGCTGGCGGTTGCACAGCGTCACCGCGACGTGGCTGAACGCGTGCTGGAGATTGTGCTGGCGAGTCTGGATGAACCCCGCAAACCAAAGCCGGGCCTGACGCGTATCAAACGTAATCTCTACCATCGCGGAATTTTAAGCCGCCAAAAATGAAATGACTGGGGCGGCGAAATCTGCCCCATTTTGCTACGATAATTCGTGCGGATAATTCCCGGAGAGAAATTAGGATAATTCTTGTGAGATCATAATCGCCTATTTTTCTTAATTCATTTTGGCTTTTAAATTGTTCTTTAAAGAACATCTCAGCGATTTTAAACGGTATTCTTTGTATTATTTTGTTACAAACCCTCTTCGGTCGATGAATATTCAGACGTTTTTTCCTCTTCCTTTGCCAGCTTACGTGCTAACCACTGCGCTTACCGTGTGCCTGGGTGAATCTGGCGCTGTCATCCCCTGAGAATCTGTCATAAAATGCTGCCCGCGTCGCAAACTGACACTTTATATTTATCTGCGATGATATTGAGTGAGCCTTAACGCTAGTGTGCATATTCGGTTTTTTTCTTACAAATATTCATAACGTTAATTTTGCCTCGCCAGTTGTGCAGTTATTAACCAGGACTGTTTAACTCTGTAAATAGAGGGCTTTCGAGTCCTTATACGGAGAGTCCTGGCTTGACAAGCTTTTCCCTCGCTCCGTAAACTCCTTTAGGTGGGAATTTGTGGGTTAAAGTGGTGAGGAGGGGTGAGACTGGCATGTTCCGTGGAGCAACGTTAGTCAATCTCGACAGCAAAGGGCGTTTATCGGTACCAACCCGATACCGCGACCAGCTGATTGAGAACGCTGCGGGTCAAATGGTTTGCACCATTGACATTAACTCCCCCTGCCTGCTGCTTTACCCCTTACCTGAATGGGAAATTATTGAGCAAAAGCTGTCGCGACTGTCGAGCATGAACCCGCAGGAACGCCGCGTGCAGCGGCTGTTATTGGGACATGCCAGTGAATGTCAGATGGATAACGCAGGGCGATTACTGATTGCCCCTGTGTTGCGGCAACATGCCGGTCTGACAAAAGAAGTGATGCTGGTCGGGCAGTTCAACAAGTTTGAACTGTGGGATGAAACGACCTGGTATCAACAGGTCAAGGAAGATATCGACGCTGAGCAGTCTGATTCCGCGACATTATCGGAACGACTGCAGGACTTGTCTCTATAAATATGATGGAAAATTATAAACATAAAACGGTGTTACTGGACGAGGCCGTTAACGGCCTGAATATTCGTCCGGATGGCATCTACATTGATGGCACATTTGGTCGCGGTGGCCACTCGCGTTTGATCCTCTCCCAACTGGGTGAGGAGGGACGTCTGCTGGCAATCGATCGCGATCCGCAGGCAATTGCCGTTGCACAGACCATCAATGACCCACGCTTTTCCATCGTGCATGGACCTTTCTCTGCGCTCGCGGACTATGTGGCTGAGCGCGGCCTGACGGGCAAGATCGACGGGATTCTTCTCGATCTTGGCGTCTCTTCACCCCAACTTGACGACGCTGAACGCGGTTTCTCCTTTATGCGTGATGGTCCGCTGGACATGCGGATGGACCCGACGCGCGGACAATCCGCCGCCGAGTGGCTACAGACCGCTGACGAAGCCGATATTGCATGGGTCATTAAAACGTTTGGCGAAGAGCGTTTTGGCAAACGTATTGCGCGCGCCATTGTTGAGCGCAACCGCATTGAGCCAATGACCCGCACCAAAGAGTTGGCCGAGGTGATCGCGGCAGCGACCCCGGTGAAGGATAAGCACAAACATCCCGCGACCCGTACCTTCCAGGCGGTTCGCATCTGGGTAAACAGTGAACTGGAGGAAATAGAGCTGGCGCTAAAAAGCTCGCTCGACGTGCTTGCCCCGGGTGGGCGGTTATCCATCATCAGCTTCCATTCGCTGGAAGACCGTATTGTGAAACGCTTCATGCGTGAACAAAGCCGCGGTCCACAGGTGCCAGCGGGGCTGCCGATGACGGAAGAACAACTCAGGAAGCTGGGTGGCCGTCAGTTGCGAGCATTAGGCAAGTTGATGCCGGGCGAAGAAGAAGTGGCAGAGAATCCACGCGCCCGTAGTTCAGTGCTGCGTGTTGCAGAGAGGACGAACGCATGATCGGCAGAGTGACAGAGACCCTAAGCAAAGTTAAGGATTCGTTAGGAAGCAACGAGCGCCATGCCTTGCCTGGCGTGATCGGCGACGATCTTTTGCGGTTTGGGAAACTGCCACTCTGTCTGTTCATTTGCATCATTGTCACGGCAGTAACGGTGGTGACGACAGCCCACCATACACGTTTATTGACTGCGCAACGCGAGCAGATGGTACTGGAACGCGATGCGCTGGATATTGAATGGCGAAATCTGATCCTTGAAGAAAATGCGCTCGGCGATCACAGCCGGGTTGAACGGATCGCAACGGAAAAGCTGCAGCTGCAGCATGTTGATCCTTCACAGGAAAATATCGTAGTACAAAAATAAGGGAAAACGCGACGCATGAAAGCAGCGGCAAAAACGCTAAAACCAAAACGTCAGGAAGAACAGGCCAACTTTATCAGTTGGCGTTTTGCGTTGCTTTGCGGCTGCATTTTACTGGCGCTGGGTTTTCTGCTGGGCCGCGTGGCCTGGCTGCAAATCGTCGCGCCTGACATGCTGGTACGCCAGGGCGATATGCGCTCTCTGCGCGTTCAGGAGGTCTCCACGTCCCGCGGGATGATCACCGACCGCTCCGGTCGTCCGCTGGCGGTGAGCGTGCCGGTGAAGGCTATCTGGGCCGATCCGAAAGAGCTGCACGACGCCGGTGGCATTACCCTTGATAACCGCTGGAAAGCGCTGGCTGATGCGCTGAAAATGCCGCTGGATCAGCTGGCCTCCCGCGTTAACGCGAACCCGAAAGGGCGTTTTATCTATCTGGCGCGTCAGGTTAACCCTGACATGGCGGACTACATTCGCAAACTGAAGCTACCGGGCATTCATCTGCGTGAAGAATCCCGTCGTTACTATCCATCCGGCGAAGTAACCGCTCACCTCATTGGCTTCACCAACGTCGACAGCCAGGGGATTGAGGGCGTTGAAAAAAGCTTCGATAAGTGGCTCACCGGTCAGCCGGGCGAGCGAATCGTGCGTAAGGACCGCTACGGGCGCGTCATCGAAGATATCTCCTCTACGGACAGTCAGGCAGCGCATAACCTGGCCCTGAGTATCGACGAGCGCCTGCAGGCGCTGGTCTACCGCGAGCTGAACAACGCCGTGGCGTTCAACAAGGCGGAGTCAGGCAGCGCCGTGCTGGTGGATGTCAGCACCGGTGAAGTGCTGGCGATGGCCAACAGTCCGTCCTACAACCCGAACAACTTTACCGGCACCGCAAAAGATGCCATGCGTAACCGGGCGATTACCGACGTGTTCGAACCTGGATCCACGGTGAAGCCGATGGTGGTGATGACCGCGCTCCAGCGCGGCATCGTCAATGAAAACACGGTTCTGAACACCATCCCATACCGTATTAACGGCCACGAGATAAAAGACGTGGCGCGCTACAGCGAATTGACCCTGACCGGGGTGTTACAGAAGTCGAGTAACGTCGGTGTTTCAAAGCTGGCGTTAGCGATGCCGTCCTCAGCGTTAGTAGAGACTTACTCACGTTTTGGACTGGGAAAGGCGACCAATTTGGGGTTGGTCGGAGAACGCAGTGGCTTATATCCTCAAAAACAACGGTGGTCTGACATAGAGAGGGCCACCTTCTCTTTCGGCTACGGGCTAATGGTAACCCCGTTACAGTTAGCGCGAGTCTACGCAACGATTGGCAGCTATGGCGTTTATCGCCCGCTGTCGATTACCAAAGTTGATCCACCGGTGCCGGGCGAGCGTATCTTCCCGGAATCCATCGTTCGTACCGTAGTGCACATGATGGAAAGCGTGGCGCTGCCGGGCGGCGGCGGCGTGAAGGCGGCGATTAAAGGCTATCGTATCGCCATTAAAACCGGTACAGCGAAAAAAGTGGGGCCAGACGGCCGTTACATCAACAAATACATTGCCTATACCGCAGGCGTTGCGCCTGCAAGCAATCCGCGTTTTGCGCTGGTGGTCGTGATAAACGATCCACAGGCGGGTAAATACTACGGCGGCGCCGTCTCCGCGCCTGTGTTCGGGGCCATCATGGGCGGCGTGTTACGCACCATGAACATTGAACCGGATGCGCTGGCGACGGGCGAAAAAAGTGAATTTGTAATTAATCAAGGCGAGGGTACAGGTGGCAGATCGTAATTTGCGCGACCTTCTCGCTCCGTGGGTGCCAAATGCACCGGAGCGAGCACTGCGAGAGATGGTACTGGACAGCCGCGTGGCTGCGTCTGGCGATCTTTTTGTGGCGGTGGTCGGTCATCAGGCGGACGGGCGTCGTTATATCCCGCAGGCGATTGCGCAAGGTGTGGCTGCCATTATTGCTGAGGCTAAAGATGAGGCAACCGACGGTGAGATCCGTGAAATGCACGGCGTGCCGGTCATCTATCTCAGCCAGTTAAACGAACGTCTTTCCGCACTGGCGGGGCGTTTTTATCACGAACCTTCCGACCAGCTGCGCCTGGTTGGCGTAACGGGTACGAACGGAAAAACCACCACCACGCAGCTGATGGCGCAGTGGGCTCAGCTGCTGGGTGAAACCGGCGCGGTGATGGGGACCGTGGGTAACGGTCTGCTGGGCAAAGTGAGCCCGACGGAAAACACCACCGGCTCCGCGGTTGACGTACAGCACGTGCTTGCCGGACTGGCAGGGCAGGGCGCAACCTTTGCCGCGATGGAGGTCTCTTCGCACGGTCTGGTACAGCACCGTGTCGCGGCGCTGAAATTTGCCGCGTCCGTGTTTACCAACCTGAGCCGCGATCATCTTGATTATCATGGTGATATGGAGCACTACGAAGCCGCGAAATGGCTGCTCTATTCCACTCACCACTGTGGTCAGGCGATCATTAATGCCGACGATGAAGTCGGCCGCCGCTGGCTGGCGAAGCTGCCGGATGCGGTTGCCGTATCGATGGAAGACCATATCAATCCGAACTGCCACGGCCGCTGGCTGAAGGCGGTTGAGGTGAATTATCACGATAGCGGAGCGACCATCCGCTTTGCCTCTTCCTGGGGTGAAGGCGAAATTGAAAGCCGCCTGATGGGGGCGTTTAACGTCAGCAACCTGCTGCTGGCGCTGGCAACGCTGCTGGCGCTGGGTTACCCGATGGCTGAACTGCTGAAAACCGCCGCGCGTCTGCAGCCAGTTTGTGGCCGTATGGAAGTGTTTAGCGCGCCGGGCAAACCGACCGTTGTGGTTGATTATGCCCACACGCCGGATGCGCTGGAAAAAGCGCTGGAAGCGGCGCGCCTGCACTGTACCGGTAAGCTCTGGTGCGTGTTTGGCTGCGGCGGCGATCGTGACAAAGGCAAACGCCCGCTGATGGGTGCTATTGCGGAACAGTTCGCAGATATTCCGGTTGTCACCGATGACAACCCACGTACGGAAGAGCCGCGCGCCATCATTAACGACATTCTGGCGGGCATGCTGGATGCGGGCCGCGCGCGCGTCGTGGAAGGCCGGGCGGAAGCCGTGACGAACGCCATCATGCAGGCCCAGGAGAATGATGTTGTTCTGCTGGCGGGTAAAGGCCATGAAGATTATCAGATCGTGGGCAACCGCCGTCTGGATTACTCGGATCGCGTAACGGCAGCTCGCCTGCTGGGAGTCGTCGCATGATTAGCCTCTCGTTAAGCCAGGCCGCTGCGGTGCTGCACGGCGACCTGCACGGGCAAGACCTGACCATTGATGCCGTGACGACGGACACCCGCAAAGTCACCGCTGGCTGTCTGTTCGTGGCGCTGAAAGGCGAGCGTTTTGACGCGCATGATTTTGCTGAACAGGCCAAAGAGAACGGCGCCGGTGCGCTGCTGGTCAGCCGCAAGCTTGATATCGATCTGCCGCAGGTTGTGGTGAAAGATACGCGTCTCGCGTTCGGCGAGCTGGCGGCCTGGGTTCGTCAGCAGGTGCCGGCTCGCGTCGTCGCCCTGACCGGATCCTCAGGCAAAACGTCAGTGAAAGAGATGACGGCGGCCATCCTCAGCCAGTGCGGCAATACGCTTTATACCGCGGGCAACCTCAATAATGACATCGGCGTGCCGATGACATTGCTTCGCCTGACCAAAGAGCATGACTATGCGGTGATCGAGTTAGGTGCAAACCACCAGGGTGAAATCGCCTGGACCGTGAGCCTGACGCGCCCGGAAGCGGCGCTGGTGAATAACCTCGCGGCTGCGCACCTGGAAGGCTTTGGCTCGCTGGAAGGCGTGGCAAAAGCGAAAGGCGAGATTTACACCGGCCTGCCGGAAAACGGTATCGCCATTCTGAACGCCGATAACAACGACTGGCTGAACTGGCAGAGCATCATTGGTGCGCGTAAAACCTGGCGCTTCTCGCCAAATGCGGCCAACAGTGATTTTACGGCGACCAATATCCATGTGACGTCGCACGGCACCGAGTTCACCCTCACCACCCCAACGGGTGGCGTGGAGGTGCTGCTGCCGCTGCCGGGTCGCCATAACATCGCCAATGCCCTTGCGGCGGCGGCGCTGGCAACGGCGGTAGGCGCTTCACATGAGGCGATCAAAGCCGGGCTGGCGAACCTGAAAGCCGTGCCGGGACGCCTGTTCCCAATCCAACTGGCGGAAAACAAGCTGCTGCTGGATGACTCCTACAACGCGAACGTTGGCTCGATGACGGCGGCGGTGCAGGTGTTATCTGAAATGCCGGGCTACCGCATCATGGTGGTTGGCGACATGGCAGAGCTGGGCGACGAAAGCGAAGCCTGTCATACCCAGGTCGGTGAAGCGGCGAAAGCGGCGGGGCTGGACTGTGTACTGAGCGCAGGAAAACTGAGCCAGGCGATTAGCCAGGCCTGCGGCGTTGGCGAGCATTTTGCCGAAAAAGCCGCGTTGATTGAGCGCCTTAAGGCATTAATGACAGAAAAACAAATTGTGACAGTGTTAGTGAAAGGTTCACGTAGTGCCGCCATGGAAGAGGTTGTGCACGCATTACAGGAGAACGGGACATGTTAGTTTGGCTGGCCGAACATTTGGTCAAATATTACTCAGGCTTTAACGTCTTTTCCTATCTGACGTTTCGCGCCATCGTCAGCCTGCTGACTGCGCTGTTCATCTCGTTGTGGATGGGCCCGCGCATGATTGCCCGTCTGCAAAAGCTTTCTTTCGGCCAGGTTGTGCGTAACGACGGCCCGGAATCGCACTTCAGCAAGCGCGGTACCCCGACCATGGGCGGGATAATGATCCTGACTGCCATCGTCGTTTCCGTACTGCTGTGGGCGTACCCGTCCAACCCGTACGTCTGGTGTGTGCTGACGGTTCTGGTGGGTTACGGGATCATTGGTTTCGTCGATGATTACCGCAAAGTCGTCCGTAAAGACACCAAAGGCCTGATTGCCCGCTGGAAGTACTTCTGGATGTCGGTGATCGCGCTGGGCGTGGCCTTCGCGCTGTATCTGGCAGGGAAAGACACGCCAGCGACCGAGCTGGTCGTGCCGTTCTTTAAAGACGTGATGCCGCAGCTGGGTCTGTTCTACATTCTGCTGGCGTACTTTGTGATTGTCGGCACTGGTAACGCCGTTAACCTGACCGACGGTCTAGATGGCCTGGCAATCATGCCTACCGTCTTCGTGGCGGCCGGTTTTGCGCTGGTGGCCTGGGCGACCGGTAACATGAATTTCGCGAACTACCTGCACATCCCTTATCTGCGCCACGCGGGTGAACTGGTGATCGTCTGTACGGCGATTGTCGGCGCGGGGCTGGGCTTCCTGTGGTTCAACACCTATCCGGCTCAGGTCTTTATGGGTGACGTCGGTTCACTGGCGTTAGGCGGCGCGCTGGGCATTATTGCCGTGCTGCTGCGTCAGGAATTCCTGCTGGTGATCATGGGCGGCGTGTTTGTGGTTGAGACGCTGTCGGTAATTTTGCAGGTCGGCTCCTTCAAGCTGCGCGGCCAGCGCATCTTCCGTATGGCGCCGATTCACCACCACTATGAACTAAAAGGCTGGCCGGAGCCGCGCGTCATTGTGCGCTTCTGGATTATTTCGCTGATGCTGGTGCTGATTGGCCTGGCAACGCTGAAGGTACGTTAATCATGGCAGATTACCAGGGTAAAAAAGTCGTTATCATCGGGTTAGGCCTCACGGGCCTTTCCTGCGTGGACTTTTTCCTCGCACGTGGCGTGACGCCGCGCGTGATGGATACGCGTGTCTCTCCGCCGGGTCTGGATAAACTGCCGGAACAGGTTGAACGCCACCTTGGTGGTCTGAATGATGACTGGCTGCTGGCAGCCGATCTGATTGTCGCCAGCCCGGGTATGGCGCTGGCGCATCCTTCCCTGAGCGCTGCCGCAGATGCAGGCGTTGAGATTGTCGGCGATATCGAGCTGTTCTGCCGCGAAGCGCAGGCGCCCGTTATCGCGATTACCGGTTCTAACGGTAAAAGCACCGTCACCACCCTGGTGGGGGAAATGGCAAAAGCGGCGGGCATGAACGTCGGCGTTGGCGGTAACATTGGTTTGCCTGCTCTGATGCTGCTGGACAAAGGCTGTGAACTGTATGTTCTCGAGCTTTCCAGCTTCCAGCTGGAAACGACCTCCAGCCTGCATGCTGCCGCTGCGACGATCCTCAACGTGACTGAAGATCACATGGACCGATATCCATTTGGTCTGCAGCAGTACCGTGCTGCCAAGCTGCGCGTTTATGAGAATGCCAAAGTCTGCGTAGTGAACGCCGATGATGCGCTGACCATGCCGGTGCGTGGCGCAGACGACCGCTGCATTAGTTTTGGCATCACCATGGGTGATTATCATCTGAACCGCCAGCTGGGTGAAACCTGGCTGCGCGTGAAAGGTGAGAAAGTGCTGAACGTGAAAGAGATGAAGCTCTCTGGTCAGCACAACTATACCAATGCGCTGGCGGCGCTGGCGCTGGCGGACGCAGTGGGGCTGCCGCGCTCCTCAAGCCTGAAAGCATTAACCACGTTTTCCGGCCTGGCACACCGTTTCCAGCTGGCGCTGGAGCACAACGGCGTGCGCTGGATCAACGACTCCAAAGCCACCAACGTGGGCAGCACGGAGGCCGCGCTGAACGGCCTGCACGTTGACGGTACCCTGCATCTGCTGCTGGGCGGCGACGGTAAATCAGCGGATTTCTCGTCCCTGAAGCCATATCTCTCCGGTGATAACGTCCGTCTATACTGCTTCGGCCGTGACGGCAGCGAGCTGGCTGCACTGCGCCCTGAGGTCGCCGAGCAAACCGAAACCATGGAACAGGCGATGCGGCTGATTGCCCCTCGCGTGAAGCCGGGTGATATGGTGCTGCTCTCTCCGGCCTGTGCCAGCCTCGATCAATTCAAGAATTTCGAACAGCGTGGTGATGTCTTTACCCGCCTGGCGAAGGAGTTAGGCTGATGCGTTTATCTCTCCCTCGCCTGAAAATGCCGCGCCTGCCAGGATTTGGGATCCTGGTGTGGTTGTTTGCGGCACTCAAAGGCTGGGTGATGGGCTCTCGTCAAAAAGATAACGACAGCCTGATCATGTACGACCGCACGCTGTTCTGGCTCACGATGGGGCTCGCGGCGGTCGGCTTTATTATGGTGACGTCAGCGTCAATGCCCGTCGGGCAGCGTCTGGCGAACGATCCTTTCCTGTTTGCCAAGCGTGATGGTCTGTACATTATCCTGGCATTCTGCCTGGCGCTGGTGACCTTGCGTCTGCCGATGGAGTTCTGGCAGCGGCACAGTACGGCGATGTTGATCGCGTCGATCATTATGCTGCTGATCGTTCTGGTGGTGGGGAGTTCCGTAAACGGGGCATCACGCTGGATCGCCTTTGGCCCGCTGCGTATTCAGCCTGCGGAATTTACCAAGCTCTCCCTGTTCTGCTACCTGGCGAACTACCTGGTGCGTAAGGTAGATGAAGTGCGTAATAACCTGCGCGGCTTCTTAAAACCGATGGGCGTGATTCTGGTGCTGGCGGTATTACTGCTGGCGCAGCCTGACCTCGGTACCGTGGTGGTACTGTTTGTCACCACGCTGGCCATGCTATTCCTGGCGGGCGCAAAGCTGTGGCAGTTCATCGCCATTATCGGGATGGGGATTTCAGCGGTTGTGCTGCTGATCCTCGCCGAGCCTTACCGTATTCGCCGCGTGACCTCGTTCTGGAACCCGTGGGAAGACCCGTTCGGCAGCGGCTATCAGCTGACGCAGTCACTCATGGCCTTTGGGCGCGGTGAGCTCTGGGGGCAGGGGCTGGGTAACTCGGTACAGAAACTGGAGTATTTACCGGAAGCGCATACTGACTTCATCTTCTCCATTATTGCGGAAGAACTGGGTTATATCGGTGTGGTATTAGCGCTATTAATGGTATTCTTCGTCGCTTTCCGCGCCATGTCCATCGGCCGGAAAGCGCTGGAGATCGATCACCGTTTCTCAGGCTTCCTGGCCTGCTCAATTGGTATCTGGTTTAGCTTCCAGGCATTGGTTAACGTCGGGGCCGCAGCAGGTATGCTGCCGACCAAAGGTCTGACGTTGCCGTTGATCAGTTATGGTGGTTCCAGTCTGTTGATTATGTCGACGGCCATCATGCTGTTGTTACGCATAGATTATGAGACGCGTCTGGAAAAAGCCCAGGCGTTTACACGAGGTTCACGATGAATCAACCGAAGCGGTTAATGGTGATGGCAGGCGGTACCGGCGGACATGTGTTCCCGGGACTGGCGGTTGCGCACCATTTAATGGATCAGGGCTGGCAGGTACGCTGGCTGGGAACCGCAGACCGCATGGAGGCCGACCTGGTACCGAAACACGGTATTGAGATCGACTTTATTCGTATTTCCGGCCTTCGGGGCAAAGGCCTCAAGGCAATGCTGCTGGCACCGGTGCGCATTTTTAACGCCTGGCGTCAGGCGCGCACCATCATGAAGCGCTTTAAGCCCGATGTGGTGCTGGGCATGGGCGGCTATGTCTCGGGTCCAGGTGGGTTAGCCGCGTGGTCGTTAGGTATTCCCGTTGTGCTGCATGAGCAGAACGGTATTGCGGGTCTGACCAACAAATGGCTGGCGAAAATCGCCACCAAAGTCATGCAGGCATTTCCCGGCGCGTTCCCGAAAGCGGATGTGGTGGGAAACCCGGTGCGCGTAGACGTACTGGCACTGCCGCTGCCGGATGCTCGCCTGGCGGGTCGTGAAGGGCCGGTGCGTGTGCTGGTCGTCGGCGGCTCTCAGGGCGCACGTATTTTAAACCAGACGATGCCGCAGGTTGCCGCAAAGCTGGGTGATGCCGTCACCATCTGGCACCAGAGTGGAAAAGGCGCTCAGCAGACCGTTGAGCAGGCTTATGCCGAGGCGGGGCAGCCGCAGCATAACGTGACGGAATTTATCGACGACATGGCGGCAGCCTATGCCTGGGCCGATGTCGTGGTCTGTCGTTCTGGTGCCTTAACGGTAAGCGAAATCGCTGCCGCGGGGCTGCCGGCTCTGTTTGTGCCTTTCCAGCACAAAGACAGACAGCAGTACTGGAATGCCCTGCCGCTTGAGAAAGCCGGTGCGGCGAAAATTTTTGAGCAGCCACAATTTACCGCCGACGCGGTCGCCACCACCCTGGCGGGCTGGAACAGAGACGTATTGCTTGAGATGGCTGAACGCGCGCGCGCGGCGGCTATCCCTGATGCGACGGAACGGGTGGCAAAAGAAGTGAGCCTGGCAGCTCAGGCTTAACCCTCGCAGCGCGTGAAGCGCGGCACGAATTTTAAGTAGTCGATGGCGTTTAGAGAATGAATACACAACAACTGGCAAAACTGCGTTCAATCGTGCCCGAGATGCGTCGCGTCCGGCACATTCACTTTGTTGGCATCGGTGGTGCTGGCATGGGCGGTATTGCCGAAGTGTTAGCTAACGAAGGCTATCAGATCAGCGGGTCTGACCTGGCGCCAAACCCTGTAACGCAGCAGCTGGCGTCGCTTGGGGCGACTATCTATTTCAATCATCGCCCGGAAAACGTGCGCGATGCGAGCGTGGTAGTGGTATCGAGCGCTATCTCCTCTGACAACCCGGAAATCGTTGCCGCGCATGACGCGCGCATTCCGGTGATCCGCCGTGCAGAAATGCTGGCGGAACTGATGCGTTTTCGCCACGGCATAGCGATTGCCGGGACCCACGGTAAAACCACCACCACGGCGATGGTCTCCAGTATTTATGCAGAAGCGGGTCTCGACCCGACGTTTGTCAACGGCGGCCTGGTCAAAGCCGCGGGCGTGCATGCGCGTCTGGGACACAGTCGTTATCTGATTGCTGAAGCGGATGAGAGCGACGCGTCGTTCCTGCACCTGCAGCCGATGGTGGCGATTGTCACCAACATCGAAGCGGACCATATGGATACCTACCAGGGTGACTTCGAGAATTTAAAGCAGACTTTTATCAACTTCCTGCACAACCTGCCGTTCTACGGGCGCGCGGTGATGTGCGTAGACGATCCGGTGATCCGCGAGCTGCTGCCACGCGTGGGTCGTCAAATCACCACCTACGGTTTCAGTGAAGACGCTGACGTCCGCGTGGAAGAGTACAAACAGATTGGCGCGCAGGGGCACTTCACGCTGGCGCGTCAGGACAAAGAGCTGCTGCACGTGACGCTGAATGCGCCAGGGCGCCATAACGCGCTCAATGCCGCAGCAGCAGTGGCCGTCGCGACGGAAGAAGGCATTGATGATGATGCGATCCTGCGCGCGCTGGAAAGCTTCCAGGGCACCGGTCGTCGTTTCGACTTCCTCGGTGAATTCCCGCTGGATCCGGTAAACGGTAAAGCCGGTACGGCGATGCTGGTGGACGACTATGGTCACCATCCAACCGAAGTGGACGCCACCATTAAAGCCGCACGTGCGGGCTGGCCGGACAAGAATCTGGTGATGGTGTTCCAGCCGCACCGTTTCACGCGTACGCGCGATCTGTATGATGATTTCGCCAGCGTCCTGTCGCAGGTTGATACCCTGTTAATGCTGGATGTGTACGCCGCAGGCGAGACGCCGATTCCGGGCGCAGACAGCCGTTCTCTGTGTCGCACCATTCGTGGACGCGGTAAGGTTGACCCTATTCTGGTTTCTGACCCTGCCCAGGTGGCGGAAATTCTGGCACCGGTCCTGACAGGTAACGACTTGATTCTGATTCAGGGTGCGGGAAATATCGGCAAAATCGCCCGTACCTTAGCTGAAATCAAACTGAAGCCGCAAAACCAGGAGGATGAGCATCATGGCTGATAAGATTGCTGTCCTGTCTGGCGGCACCTCCGCCGAGCGCGAGGTTTCCCTGAATTCCGGCGCGGCTGTACTGGCGGGCCTGCGTGAAGGTGGCGTCAATGCGCACCTGGTTGACCCAAAAGAGGTCGACGTGACGCAGTTAAAAGCCATGGGCTTCGATAAAGTTTTTATCGCTTTACACGGTCGTGGCGGCGAAGACGGTACCCTGCAGGGGCTTCTGGATCTGCTCGGCCTGCCGTACACCGGGAGCGGCGTGATGGCTTCCGCTATCTCTATGGATAAACTGCGCAGCAAGCTGCTGTGGCAGGGCGCAGGGTTACCTGTCGCACCATGGGTAGCGCTGACGCGACGCGAATTTGAATTGGGCCTGTCGGATAGCGTTAATGCACGCATTGCTGAACTGGGCTTACCGGTTATTGTAAAGCCCAGCCGGGAAGGCTCCAGCGTGGGAATGTCCAAAGTCGACAAAGCTGACGATTTAGCGTCCGCTTTAGCGCTGGCATTTCAACATGATGATGAAGTTCTGGTAGAAAAATGGCTTAGCGGGCCGGAATTTACCGTCGCGATGCTTGGCGAAGAAATTTTACCGTCAATCCGTATCCAACCCGCTGGAGTCTTCTATGATTATGAGGCGAAGTATCTC
Source organism: Enterobacter sp. BNK-22 (assembly GCF_048684805.1). NCBI lineage: Bacteria > Pseudomonadati > Pseudomonadota > Gammaproteobacteria > Enterobacterales > Enterobacteriaceae > Enterobacter > Enterobacter sp. BNK-22. The sequence goes on along the minus strand of NZ_JBLQTT010000001.1, from coordinate 2,766,911 downwards.
TCTGATGAGACGCAATATTTCTGCCCAAGTGGTCTTGAAGCTGAGCGTGAAGCCGATTTACAGTCCCTGGTGCTTAAAGCCTGGCATGTTCTGGGTTGCCAGGGCTGGGGGCGCATCGACGTGATGCAGGACCGGGATGGACAATTTTATCTGCTGGAAGCCAATACCTCTCCGGGAATGACCAGCCACAGCCTTGTGCCGATGGCCGCGCGTCAGGCGGGGATGAGCTTCTCGCAGTTAGTCGTACGCATTCTGGACCAGGCGGGCTGATATGTCTCAGGCTGCATTGAACACGCGCAACCGCGATGACGAGGAAGAATACACCTCTTCACGCCGCAGTAATGGAACGCGTCTTGCAGGCATCATTTTCCTGCTCGGGGTGCTGTGCACCGTGTTTATCAGCGGCTGGATGGTCCTGGGCTGGATGGAAGATGCGCAGCGGTTGCCACTTTCTAAGCTGGTGGTCACCGGTGAGCGTCACTACACGCGTAACGACGATATTCGCCAGTCAATACTGGCACTGGGCTCGCCTGGCACCTTTATGACTCAGGACGTCAATATTATCCAGAGCCAGATTGAACGTCTGCCATGGATAAAACAGGCGAGCGTAAGAAAGCAATGGCCTGATGAATTGAAGATTCATCTGGTTGAATATGTGCCCATTGCGCGTTGGAATGATCAGCACATGGTTGACGTCGACGGAAATTCCTTCAGCGTCCCGGCCGATCGTGTCAACAAGCAAAATTTACCGATGTTGTATGGCCCTGAAGGCAGCGAAAACGAAGTGTTACAGGGTTTTCGTGAAATGGGTCAGGTGCTGGCGAAGGACAGGTTTACGTTAAAAGATGCTGCCATGACGGCGCGCCGTTCCTGGCAGCTTACGTTAACGAACGGCATTAAGCTCAACCTGGGGCGCGGGGACACCATGAAGCGTCTGGCGCGTTTTGTCGAACTTTACCCGGTTTTACAGCAGCAGGCACAGACTGACGGCAAACGGATAAGCTACGTTGATTTGCGCTATGACTCAGGCGCAGCAGTCGGTTGGGTACCGGCTCCGGTCGAGGAACCTAATCAGCAACAGAATCAGGCACAGGTACAGGCAGAACAACAATGATCAAGGCGACGGACAGAAAACTGGTAGTTGGACTGGAGATTGGCACCGCGAAGGTTGCCGCTTTAGTAGGGGAAGTTCTGCCCGACGGTATGGTCAATATCATTGGCGTGGGCAGTTGCCCGTCCCGTGGTATGGATAAAGGTGGGGTAAACGATCTTGAATCGGTGGTGAAGTGCGTCCAGCGCGCCATCGATCAGGCTGAATTGATGGCAGATTGCCAGATTTCTTCTGTCTATCTTGCCCTTTCTGGTAAGCACATTAGCTGCCAGAACGAAATCGGTATGGTGCCGATTTCCGAAGAGGAAGTGACGCAGGAAGACGTTGAAAACGTTGTGCATACGGCGAAATCCGTGCGTGTCCGCGATGAGCATCGCGTGTTGCATGTGATCCCGCAGGAATATGCGATTGACTACCAGGAAGGGATCAAGAACCCGGTTGGTCTGTCAGGCGTTCGTATGCAGGCAAAAGTGCACCTGATCACATGTCACAACGATATGGCGAAGAACATTGTAAAAGCCGTTGAACGTTGTGGCCTGAAAGTTGACCAACTTATTTTCGCCGGTCTGGCGGCAAGTTATTCCGTGCTGACCGAAGATGAACGTGAACTGGGTGTCTGTGTGGTCGATATTGGTGGTGGTACAATGGACATGGCCGTGTATACCGGCGGTGCGTTGCGCCACACCAAAGTGATCCCGTACGCAGGGAACGTCGTGACCAGCGATATTGCTTACGCTTTTGGTACGCCACCGAGCGATGCAGAAGCGATTAAAGTGCGCCACGGCTGTGCGCTGGGCTCTATTGTTGGCAAAGATGAGAGCGTTGAAGTGCCAAGCGTCGGTGGTCGTCCACCGCGCAGCCTGCAGCGCCAGACGTTGGCAGAGGTGATCGAGCCGCGCTATACCGAGCTGCTCAACCTGGTCAACGAAGAAATTTTACAGTTACAGGAACAGCTTCGTCAGCAGGGCGTCAAGCATCATCTTGCGGCGGGGATTGTATTAACCGGCGGTGCAGCGCAAATTGAAGGTCTTGCGGCCTGTGCACAGCGCGTGTTCCATACGCAGGTGCGTATTGGTGCGCCGCTGAATATCACCGGTTTAACGGATTATGCTCAGGAGCCGTATTATTCAACGGCTGTGGGCCTGCTCCACTACGGGAAGGAATCTCATCTCAGTGGTGAAGCGGAAGTGGAAAAACGCGTCTCAGTGGGGTCGTGGGTCAAACGACTGAACAACTGGTTGCGAAAAGAGTTTTAATTTTTTTAAGAGACCGGAGAGAATTAGCGGTCTCGGGCGACAGGCACAACGGAGAGAGAAATTATGTTTGAACCTATGGAACTGACCAACGACGCGGTGATTAAAGTCATCGGCGTCGGTGGCGGCGGCGGTAACGCCGTAGAGCATATGGTGCGTGAACGCATTGAAGGTGTTGAATTCTTTGCAGTTAACACCGATGCACAGGCACTGCGTAAGACGGCTGTAGGCCAGACTATCCAGATCGGCGGTGGTATCACCAAAGGGCTGGGAGCAGGGGCTAACCCGGAAGTGGGCCGCAATGCGGCTGAAGAAGATCGTGAAGCCCTGCGCGCTGCACTGGAAGGTGCGGACATGGTCTTCATTGCAGCAGGTATGGGTGGCGGTACCGGTACCGGCGCAGCACCTGTTGTAGCTGAAGTGGCTAAAGATTTAGGTATCCTGACCGTTGCTGTCGTGACCAAGCCTTTCAATTTTGAAGGCAAGAAGCGTATGGCCTTTGCGGAGCAGGGTATCACCGAGCTGTCCAAGCACGTGGACTCGCTGATCACCATCCCGAACGACAAGCTGTTGAAGGTTCTGGGTCGCGGTATCTCCCTGCTGGACGCCTTCGGCGCAGCAAACGACGTGCTGAAAGGCGCGGTTCAGGGTATCGCTGAACTGATTACCCGTCCTGGCCTGATGAACGTTGACTTTGCAGACGTTCGCACCGTGATGTCCGAAATGGGCTACGCGATGATGGGCTCTGGCGTGGCTAGCGGCGAAGACCGTGCAGAAGAAGCGGCTGAAATGGCCATCTCTTCTCCACTGCTGGAAGATATCGATCTGTCTGGTGCACGTGGCGTGCTGGTCAACATTACCGCTGGCTTTGACCTGCGTCTGGATGAGTTCGAAACCGTGGGTAACACTATCCGTGCGTTCGCCTCTGACAACGCTACCGTGGTAATCGGTACTTCGCTTGACCCTGAAATGAACGACGAGCTGCGTGTTACCGTTGTTGCGACCGGTATCGGTATGGACAAGCGTCCTGAGATCACCTTAGTGACTAACAAGCAGACTCAGCAACCGGTAATGGATCGTTACCAGCAGCACGGTATGTCTCCGCTGACTCAGGAGCAGAAACCGGCCGCGAAAGTGGTGAACGACCCAACGCCGCAAACGGCGAAAGAGCCAGATTATCTGGATATCCCGGCGTTCCTGCGTAAGCAAGCTGATTAAGAATTGGCTGGAATTAGGGGATTTGCGCTCTTTGTGCTAAACTGGCCCACCGTTAGTGATATACACTCTCGGTTGGATAGTTAATTTGGCGAGATTATACGATGATCAAACAAAGGACACTTAAACGTATCGTTCAGGCGACGGGTGTCGGTTTACATACCGGCAAGAAAGTCACGCTGACGTTACGCCCTGCGCCGGCCAATACCGGGGTCATCTATCGTCGCACCGACTTGAATCCACCGGTAGATTTTCCGGCCGATGCCAAATCTGTGCGTGATACTATGCTCTGTACTTGTCTGGTGAACGAGCATGACGTGCGGATTTCTACCGTAGAGCACCTGAACGCCGCCCTGGCGGGTCTGGGTATCGACAACATTATTGTTGAAGTTGATGCGCCAGAAATCCCGATTATGGATGGCAGTGCTGCACCGTTCGTCTATCTGTTGCTGGATGCCGGCATCGAAGAACTGAACTGCGCGAAGAAATTTGTTCGCATCAAAGAGACCGTTCGCGTCGAAGATGGCGACAAGTGGGCTGAATTTAAACCGTACAATGGTTTCTCGTTGGACTTTACCATCGACTTTAACCATCCGGCGATTGATTCCAGCACCCAGCGCTACGCGATGAACTTCTCTGCTGATGCGTTTATGCGCCAGATCAGCCGAGCCCGTACGTTTGGCTTCATGCGTGATATCGAATATCTGCAGTCCCGCGGCCTGTGCCTGGGCGGCAGCTTCGATTGTGCCATCGTTGTTGACGATTATCGCGTACTGAACGAAGACGGCCTGCGTTTCGAAGATGAATTCGTTCGTCACAAAATGCTGGACGCTATCGGCGACCTGTTTATGTGTGGTCACAATATCATTGGTGCATTTACCGCGTTCAAATCCGGTCATGCGCTGAACAACAAACTGTTGCAGGCCGTCCTGGCAAAACAGGAAGCCTGGGAATATGTGACCTTCGAAGACGAAGCAGAACTGCCGCTGGCTTTCAAAGCGCCAAACATGGTTCTGGCGTAACGGTTCACGCCGTTTCGTAAAAAATCGACTGGTTAACCTGGTACTCTCTCCGACCAGGAAGACCAGTCGTTTTTATTTTTGCCCTTCTTCGTTTGCCCCAGCGTTATCTCTTGTTTGTCTTGCGCAGAAAATGCGTGCGTTAGCTGCATTCTTGACCGTTTTTCCCCGCGGCGGCACCTCATTCCTGCTGATGTGCATTGGCTTTAGTGGTAATATCTGGGCGCTTAAAAAAATAACTTAAAAGTAGCCTGTTACAGGCTGGCTTATGTGGTGGAGCAAGTGAGCGGAATACTGACGCGCTGGCGACAATTTGGCAGACGTTACTTCTGGCCGCATCTCTTATTAGGGATGGTCGCGGCGAGTCTCGGCTTGCCTGCGCTCAGCAACAGTGCCGAAGCGGCGACGCCAGCGAAGACCTCTACCACCAAACACGATCTCAACACGCGGGTTAACTTTACAAACCTCGCGTGGCTTGAAGCCAGCCGCCGCCCGAATTTCTCCGTTGATTACTGGCACCAGCACGCTATCCGCACGGTTATCCGCCATCTCTCCTTCGCGATGGCGCCCCAGGCAATGCCTGTGGCGGAAGAGACGCTGCCGGTGCAGGCCCAGCATCTTGCCCTGCTGGACACGCTTAATGCACTGCTTACGCAGGACAGCCAGCCGCCGGTAATGGTGCGCGAGACGGCGCAACGCGCGCTCGTTCCTCCTGTTTCATTCTCTGTCTCAACCTGGATTAGCCAGGTTCACGGCATTCGCGCCGGGCCTCAACGCCTCAGCTAAATTAACTTTTTCAATACCTTAATTTATCTGCCCATGATGGGGCGTTTGAGAATTTATTATGCTAATCAAATTATTAACTAAAGTTTTTGGTAGTCGTAACGATCGTACTCTGCGCCGTATGCGCAAAGCTGTTGCCGTCATCAACGGTATGGAACCGGCGATGGAGAAGCTCTCTGATGATGAGCTGAAAGCGAAAACGGCGGAATTCCGTGCGCGTCTGGAAAAAGGTGAAACCTTAGAAAGCCTGATCCCGGAAGCGTTTGCTGTCGTGCGTGAAGCAAGTAAGCGCGTGTTCGGCATGCGTCACTTCGACGTTCAGCTGCTGGGCGGTATGGTGCTTAACGAGCGCTGCATCGCGGAAATGCGTACCGGTGAAGGTAAAACCCTGACCGCAACGCTGCCGGCTTACCTGAACGCGCTGACCGGTAAAGGTGTTCACGTCGTTACCGTCAACGACTATCTGGCGCAGCGTGATGCCGAAAACAACCGTCCACTGTTCGAATTCCTCGGCATGACCGTCGGCATCAACATGTCCGGCCTGCCTGCGCCAGCCAAGCGTGAAGCGTATAACGCGGACATTACCTACGGTACCAACAACGAATACGGCTTCGACTACCTGCGTGACAACATGGCATTCAGCCCTGAAGAGCGTGTCCAGCGTAAGCTGCACTATGCGCTAGTGGATGAGGTGGACTCCATCCTGATCGATGAAGCGCGTACCCCGCTTATCATCTCCGGCCCGGCTGAAGACAGCTCCGAGATGTACCGTAAAGTCGACAAAATCATTCCACACCTGCTGCGTCAGGAGAAAGAAGACTCGGATACCTTCCAGGGTGAAGGCCACTTCTCCGTTGATGAAAAAGCGCGCCAGGTGAACCTGACCGAACGTGGTCTGGTGAAAATTGAAGAGCTGCTGGTTGCTGAAGGCATTATGGAAGAGGGAGAGTCTCTGTACTCCCCGAGCAACATCATGCTGATGCACCACGTGACCGCCGCGCTGCGTGCCCACGCGCTGTTCACCCGCGACGTCGACTACATCGTCAAAGACGGCGAAGTGATCATTGTCGATGAGCACACCGGCCGTACCATGCAGGGGCGTCGCTGGTCTGACGGTCTGCACCAGGCTGTAGAAGCCAAAGAAGGCGTGGATATTCAAAACGAAAACCAGACGCTGGCGTCTATCACCTTCCAGAACTACTTCCGTCTGTACGAGAAGCTGGCGGGCATGACCGGTACTGCCGATACCGAAGCGTTTGAATTCAGCTCTATCTACAAGCTGGATACCGTGGTTGTTCCAACCAACCGTCCGATGATCCGTAAGGATATGCCGGACCTGGTGTACATGACCGAAGCGGAAAAAATTCAGGCGATCATCGAAGACATTCGCGAGCGTACTGCTAAAGGCCAGCCGGTTCTGGTGGGGACCATCTCCATTGAAAAATCCGAAGTGGTTTCTCACGAGCTGACCAAAGCGGGCATCAAGCACAACGTACTGAACGCCAAATTCCACGCCAAAGAAGCGGATATTGTTGCGCAGGCAGGTTATCCGGCTGCGGTAACCATCGCCACCAACATGGCGGGTCGTGGTACCGATATTATGCTGGGCGGTAGCTGGCAGGCCGAAGTGGCTGAGCTGGAAAACCCAACACCTGAACAGATTGCGCAGATCAAGGCCGACTGGCAGGTGCGTCACGACGCGGTGCTGGCATCCGGCGGTCTGCATATCATTGGTACCGAGCGTCATGAATCGCGTCGTATCGATAACCAGCTGCGTGGTCGTGCGGGTCGTCAGGGGGATGCCGGTTCTTCCCGCTTCTATCTGTCGATGGAAGATGCGCTGATGCGTATTTTCGCCTCCGACCGCGTGTCCGGCATGATGCGCAAGCTGGGCATGAAGCCAGGCGAAGCCATTGAGCACCCGTGGGTCACCAAAGCGATCGCGAACGCCCAGCGTAAAGTGGAAAGCCGCAACTTCGATATTCGTAAGCAACTGCTGGAATACGATGACGTGGCTAACGATCAGCGTCGTGCGATCTACACCCAGCGTAACGAACTGCTGGACGTGTCCGACGTGAGCGAAACCATCAACAGCATTCGTGAAGATGTGTTTAAAGCCACGATTGATGCGCATATTCCACCGCAGTCTCTGGAAGAGATGTGGGACATCGAAGGCCTGCAGGAACGTCTGAAAAACGACTTTGACCTCGATCTGCCTATCAAAGAGTGGCTGGATAAAGAGCCTGAGCTGCACGAAGAGACCCTGCGCGAGCGTATCTACGAAACCGCGCTGGATGTTTACAAGCGTAAGGAAGAGGTTGTTGGCGCTGAGATGATGCGTCACTTCGAAAAAGGCGTGATGCTGCAGACGCTGGATTCCCTGTGGAAAGAGCACCTGGCGGCGATGGACTACCTGCGTCAGGGTATCCACCTGCGTGGCTATGCGCAGAAAGATCCGAAGCAGGAATACAAGCGTGAGTCCTTCTCCATGTTTGCCTCTATGCTTGAGTCGCTGAAGTATGAAGTGATCAGCACCCTGAGCAAGGTTCAGGTGCGTATGCCGGAAGAGGTAGAAGCGATGGAGCAGCAGCGTCGTGAAGAAGCCGAGCGTCTGGCACAAATGCAACAGCTGAGCCACCAGACCGACGACAGCGAAGCTGCAGCGGCGATCGCCGCGCAGACTGGCGATCGTAAAGTGGGTCGTAACGATCCGTGCCCGTGTGGCTCCGGTAAAAAATACAAGGCGTGCCACGGGCGTCTGAGCTAAATTCATAAAAAATAAAAAGGCGCAGACATCTGTGCCTTTTTTATGGAATTAACAATATGAAAATACTGCAAATCGCCGTCGGGATTATTCGCAACCCGCAAAACCAAATCTTTATCACCCAGCGTGCTGCCGACGCCCATATGGCGAACAAATGGGAGTTTCCTGGCGGAAAAATTGAGGCCGGTGAAACGCCGGAAGCGGCGCTGGTTCGCGAGCTTCAGGAAGAAGTCGGGATCACCCCGCTTGGCGCAACGCTGTTTGATAAGCTCGAATACCAGTTCCCGGACAGGCACATTACGCTGTGGTTCTGGCTGGTGGAAAACTGGGAAGGTGAACCCTGGGGAAAAGAGGGGCAGCCGGGTAACTGGGTGGCGCTTCAGGCAAGTGATGCCGAAAAATTCCCGCCAGCCAACGAGCCTGTGATCATGCGGCTCGTTGCACAACCGAAGGCCTGCTAAGCGACGCGCCAGCAGGCTTTACAGATTACTGCTGATTTTCACTCCAGTCGTCGCTGTCCGAGAGATCGCCTTTACTCGGAATACGTTTCTCTTCCGCCGCCCATTCGCCCAGGTCAATAAGCTGGCAGCGTTTGCAGCAGAATGGGCGGAATGGACTCACTTCGCCCCAGACAACGGTTTTGCCACAGGTAGGGCAGTTTACGGTGGTGACATCAGACATCGGCACTCCTTAACAACAGGCCAGTTCAAAATCGAGGCGTTCCGGCACGGTGCCATTTTCACTGTCCAGCGGCATAAAGCGAATCGCAAAGCGGCTCTTATGCCCGGAAATTTGCGGATAAAGCTGTTCGCCAAGCGATAAATTCAGGCGCAGAAGATCGGCATCATCACCGTTGTCCTGGTAGAAACCATTCAGGCTGGTTTGCTTGCGGAACGGCGCTGAGTTACGGATCAGATCGAGGATCAGCGACAGCGTCTGGTGCATCGGCTCCAGGCTTGCAAGCCAGCTGTTCACCTGCGCGTCACGCTGGGCTTGTGGCATATGGAGCCACATATGCAGCGTCGGCAAGTCGAAGCTGCAGCAACCGCCAGGGATGCTCAGGCGCTGGCGCACCAGGCCAATCAGGCGGTCCTCACGCAAAAACTGCCCGACGCGCGGTGCAGCCATCAGGATGCTGCTGCTGGTTTTAAGCTGCTGGCGAAGGGAATCGATACGGCTTACATCCACCCCCGGAACCTCAGCCCATGCCTGTAACTTACGCTGCTGGCGCTCCAGCTCTTTAAGCAATTCTGTGCGGACATCGCCGCGTTCAATCACATCCAGCAGATCGCCTACATTGCGGAAGAAATGCAACGCCGTAGCGTGATCGTTAACCGGCAGATGTTGTGAAAGCTGCTGAATGAGGAATTCGATGCGCAGCCAGGTACGCATTTTTTCATTGAGCGGATGCTCAAAAAGGATGTGTGTCGACATTATGGTTTTTCCTGTGCAACGGCCTGCGCGGCAAACGTCAGATACTGCGCGTGCAGACGGGCAACATCCGATGCAATGGCATCTGGTGCGCCGTTATTATCAATGACATCATCCGCCACGGCAAGGCGCTGAGCGCGCGCGGCCTGAGCGGCAAGAATGTGTTCAGCATGCTCGCGCGAGACGTGGTCGCGCGTCATGGTTCTCTGGATTTGCGTTTCGGGGGTGACATCAATCACCAGCACCCGGTCGGCTTTCTTCTGCAGCTGATTTTCAACCAGCAGCGGAACCACCCACAAGACATAGGGCGAGCGGGCCGCGGCGATCTGACGCTGCGTTTCCTGGTGGATGATGGGGTGGAGAAGGCTATTAAGCCAGGCTTTTTCCGCGGAATCGGAAAAAATGCATTCGCGAAGCTGGCGGCGATTCAGGGTGCCATCGGCATTGATGATGGCCTGACCAAAGTGTTCTGCGATGGCCTTTAGCGCGGGTGTATCGGGCTCTACCACCTGGCGGGCAATAATATCGGCATCGATAATCGTGATACCCAAACGAGAAAACGCGTCCGCAACGGTACTTTTGCCACTACCGATGCCGCCGGTTAATGCAACGATATACCCCATTAAATAAAATCCTGGGAATTATTCATTATAAAAATCAGTTGATTAAAAATCACAGATGCGCCAGTCACTGTTTAGCCTTGTTTACCGGCTTTTTACCAGGTAAATTTATAGGATTGTAGCGTAAAAAAAGAGAATTTCGCAGTCTTGCGGAGCAGGTATTAGTGCGTATGATAGCGTCACTGGAGTTGTGCTTTTAACATATTTGCCTCTAACCCCAGGAATCCGCACATGCGTATCGAAGAAGATCTGAAGTTAGGTTTCAAAGACGTTCTTATCCGCCCTAAACGCTCTACACTGAAAAGTCGCTCAGACGTTGAACTCGAACGTCAATTCACCTTTAAGCATTCCGGTCAGACCTGGTCTGGCGTGCCGATCATCGCTGCCAATATGGATACTGTGGGAACCTTTGAGATGGCAACCGCGCTGGCACAGTTCGATATTCTCACCGCGGTTCACAAACATTACAGCCCTGAAGAGTGGGATGCGTTTGTTGCGTCCGCCTCTGCTGATGTGGTGAAGCACGTGATGGTCTCCACCGGCACCTCCGATGCGGATTTCGAGAAGACCAAACAGATCCTGAAGGCTAACCCGGCGCTGAACTTCGTTTGTATTGATGTGGCGAACGGTTACTCCGAGCACTTCGTGCAGTTCGTCAGCAAGGCGCGTGAGGCCTGGCCGACGAAAACCATCATCGCGGGCAACGTGGTGACCGGTGAAATGTGTGAAGAGCTGATCCTCTCCGGTGCCGATATCGTGAAAGTAGGGATTGGTCCGGGCTCCGTATGCACCACACGCGTCAAAACCGGCGTCGGTTATCCGCAGCTCTCTGCCGTCATTGAATGTGCCGACGCGGCGCACGGACTGGGCGGCCAGATCATCAGCGACGGCGGTTGCACGATGCCGGGTGATGTCGCAAAGGCCTTCGGCGGCGGCGCGGATTTCGTGATGCTTGGCGGTATGCTGGCAGGCCATGAAGAGAGCGGTGGTACCGTCGTTGAAGAGAACGGCGAGAAATTTATGCTGTTCTACGGCATGAGCTCTGAGTCTGCGATGACCCGTCACGTCGGTGGCGTGGCAAAATACCGCGCGGCAGAAGGCAAAACCGTGAAGCTGCCCCTGCGCGGCCCGGTTGAAAACACCGCACGCGATATCCTCGGCGGCCTGCGCTCTGCCTGCACCTACGTGGGCGCATCCCGCCTGAAAGAGCTGACAAAGCGTACGACGTTTATTCGCGTTCAGGAACAGGAAAACCGCGTATTCAATAGCCTGTAATGGCTTTCGCTGGCGCATGCCCGTGCGCCAGCCCTGTTGTACTATCCCGCGCTCATCGCATCTCCCAGGTGGAATATCGGCAGGTACATGGCCACCACCAGCGTACCGATAATGACCCCCGTCACAATCAGTAGCAGCGGCTCCAGAAGCGCCGCCAGGTTATCTGCTCGTTGAAAGGTCTGTTCCGTGTGATGACGGGCAAGGTTTGCCAGCATGATGTCCAGCGCACCTGACATCTCACCGGTTCGTAAAAGCTGAATACAGAGCGGGGTAAACAATGCCGCCTTCTGAAAGGATGACCAGACGGGTAGACCCTTTTCAATGTCCTCCCGCACGTTGCGAAGTATCCCTTGCCAGTACCGGCTCTCAACGGTTTCTTCTGCACTCTCCAGACCCTGTAAAAAGGGGATGCCTGCCTGTTGCGTGAGTGACAGCACGGTAAAGATGTGTCCCAGCTTTTGGCCTTTTGCCAGTGCGCCCATCACGGGCGTCTGCATCAGGATTTGCTGCCAGCGAGGGTTCTGCCGCAGAGCCCAGGCGACGGCAAAGGGGGTTAGTAGCAGGGCGAACAACGCGAGGGCATATGACTGCATAAAGGCGGCCATTCCCATGACCATCTGTGTCAGCACGGGAAGCGGGGTATTAAACGTTTTGTAGATCGCAGCAAACTCGGGCAGGACCAGGGTGACCATCGCCAGCACAACCACTACAGCCAGCGTCAGGACGATCGCCGGGTAACGCAGCGCTTTTTTCACTTTTGCACTGAGCTGCTGCTGCGCTTTTTGTTGCTGCGCGAGCTGACGACAGCACGCCTCCAGCTTCCCTGTCAGCTCCCCGGTCTTCACCATCGAGACATGCAGCGGGCTAAAAACGGCTGGCCACTTTTTTAGCGACGCCGAAAACGGGCATCCTTCACTGAGCTCATCGGCAATGCTTTGCAGCAGCGCCTGCCACGGTTTTAACGGATGCTGCTCTGCCAGCATTTGCAGACTGTGGGATAATGTCAGTCCAGCCTGCAGAAGCGTGGCGAGCTGATGAAACATCTCGTCGCAGTGGTGTTGCCGCCAGCGGTGCCGCTGCGCGCATCGGGTTAGCGTCAGAGGATGGAGGTCGTTACGCATTAGCCGGGTGAAGGCCGCATTGCGGTCCGTGGCCCACAGTGTCCCGCTTCGGGGTTCTCCATCTTTGGTGAGCGCACGCCAGCGCCAGAGATGATTAGCCGCCATTGGGCATTCCCAGGACGCGCAGCAACTCTTCAATCGTGGTTAGCCCCTGTTCGACGGCCATGCAGCCGTGTTCAAAAAGAGAAATCATCCCTGCCTGGCGGGCGCTCGCCTCGATGACGTCTGTTCCCGCCCCGCTGGCAATGGCCTGCCGCAGGGCATTGTCGATCCCAAGTACTTCAAAAATGGCCACGCGGCCATAAAAACCGTGGTAACAGCGCTCGCAGCCGGTAGGCTGCCAGCGTGGAAGCGGTCTGGGCCATACTGATCGAGGTAAGTCCGTATGCTCCCCGCTTTTCTGTCGGCAGTACGGGCACAGACGTCGAACCAGTCGCTGGGCAATCACCATCGTCAGCGCGGAGGAAATCATCCAACGTGCGACGCCCATCTGCTCCAGGCGAACCAGCGTTTCCGTCGTCGAGTTGGTATGCAGGGTCGACAGCACCAGGTGCCCGGTCTGGGCAGCATTAATGGCAATCCCGGCCGTTTCACCGTCACGGATTTCGCCGACCATAATAATGTCGGGATCCTGACGCAGCAGCGCCCGCAGCACGCTCTGGAAGGTTAAACCCGCCCGGGGATTAATCTGCGTCTGGTTTAATCCGGCAAGGGGGATCTCAATAGGATCTTCGACGCTGCAGATGTTGACGTCAGGGGTGTTACGCGACTGCAGCGCGCTGTACAGCGTCACGGTTTTGCCGCTGCCGGTAGGCCCGGTGACCAGAATCAGCCCCTGCGGCTGGTGGAGAACCGCATTAAAACAGGCCAACTGCTCAGCATTCATGCCAAGCGCTTTCGGCTCAAGGGCCTGCGGAACCTGCTGCAGGAGACGCAGCACAATTTTCTCGCCGCCGCTGCAGGGAAGCGTCGCGATCCGAAACGAAACCGGCTCGTTGGCCAGTTCAATCGTAAACTGGCCGTCCTGGGGTAAACGGCGCTCAGCAATATCCAGGTTACCCAGCACTTTTAAACGCGCGCTGAGCAGGTTAGCCAGTTCCGCCGCAAGCGGAGGCTGCGGGCAAAGTACGCCGTCGATACGTAAACGAATCTGGCACGCGTGCTCCATCGGTTCGATATGAATATCAGAGGCGCGCTGGTTAATTGCCTGCTGCAGCGTGTGGTTGAGGATATCTACCGTTGAATGCGTTTGCGAAACACCGGGCAGATGCGATTGTGACGTGAGCTGCCGGTGTTTTTCCATGCGCTCAGCGCTCCAGCACTCAATATCAATCCGTTTCTGAGTCGCGAAACGCAGCGCCTCCATGAGTTCGGCCGCGGGGTTACCCACGACGGCAATGCTGACCATTTCACTGTCGCTGGTAAGCAGCAGTGCGTGATGGCGAAGACAAAGCGCCACGAGTTGATCGGTCTTCATTTTTCGCTCCTCAGTTATTGTCGAAGCGGAAAACGTCTTCGCAGGCCTGCTTCAGGGCGCTATCAGCGCTGATGTTGCAGAGACGCGTCCAGCCCGTCATACCGTTAGCGTCGTTCCACTGCGGCGTCATGACCACTTCCAGCCCGTTAAGACTTTCCTGTCCTGTTAAGGTCACGACCCCTTTCGCTACGCTCATTCCCGACACGTAGCGTGTCGTGGTGGGGGAAGGGATGCCGTTGCTGCCGGCATCGCAACTCTCCACGCCCCCGTGATCCAGCGCGCAAAGCTCAATGGCGGTGCGGTAGGGGACGAAGGTTTGCAGCATATCGGTCAACGCCGCTTTGCGCAGGTAGTTCTGATAGGCAGGTACGCCGATGGCGCTCAGAATCGCAATAATGCCGATGACCACCATCAGCTCAATGAGAGTGAATCCGTGTTGTCTGTTCATATCTGCTCCTTACGTTAAGTGGCGCTACTCTGTCAGCGCGAAAGGGCAGAAACGAGGGGCAAAAAAAGGAACGGGAGAGCGCATTCAGAGAATTTATGCCGCGTTGCAGGGAGGAACAGCGGATTTGCGAGCGGGACTGAAATTCCCCTCTCCGGGCGGAGAGGGGAGAGGAATGACTATTTAAAACGCATCGAGAGGTCGAGAGCGCGAACGTGCTTGGTCAGCGCGCCGACGGAGATGTAATCCACGCCGGTTTCGGCAAATTCACGGATTGTTTCGAAGGTGACGTTTCCGGACACTTCGAGCTGGGCCCGGCCGTTGGTCAGTTTTACCGCCTCGCGCATTTGCTCGGTTTCGAAGTTATCGAGCATGATGATATCGGCCCCGGCCTTAATCGCCTGCTCCAGCTCGTCCAGGTTTTCCACTTCCACTTCAACCGGCACGTCCGGGTGCAGCCAGAAGGCCTTCTCCACCGCCTGGCGCACGGAGCCCGAGGCAATAATGTGGTTCTCTTTAATCAGAAAAGCGTCGGACAGGCCCAGACGATGGTTTGCGCCGCCGCCGCAGAGCACCGCGTACTTCAGCGCCGTGCGCAGGCCCGGCAGCGTTTTGCGGGTATCCAGCAGCTGGGTTCGGGTGCCGGCCAGCAGGTCAACGTAGCGGCGCACTTCACTGGCAACGCCAGAGAGCGTTTGTACAAAATTGAGCGCGGTACGTTCGCCGGTCAGCAAGACGCGGGAGGGGCCGTCCAGCTCGAACAGCGGCTGATTTGGCGTGACGCTATCGCCATCTTCCACGTGCCATGTTACCTGCACATCATCGCCCGCCAGTTGGGTAAAGACCTCTTCAACCCAGCGCTTGCCGCAAAAAACACCCTCTTCGCGGGTGATAATGACCGCGTGGGAGCGTGTCTCTTTTGGCAACAATTGTGCGGTAATATCTTTATCGGCATTGACGTCACCGCCCAGGTCTTCTTTCAAAGCATGGGCAACGCTTGCCGGAATATCCATATTAATACGTTCCAGAAGCGCTTCACGTCGGTGGTCGGGGTTGTAGCGGCGAGGCGGCATGATAAAACTCCAAATTGGTAACGAATCATAATATTGAAACATGCTACTCTGAACCGAGTAACAGCACCATACATAAGGAGTTCCAGCATGTTGTTAGAAAACGGATGGCTGGTGGATGCGCGGCATGTGCCTTCGCCGCACCACGACTGCCGCCCGGAGGATGAAAAGCCCACACTGCTGGTGGTTCATAATATTAGTCTCCCGCCGGGGGAATTTGGCGGCCCGTGGATCGATGCGTTATTCACGGGAACGATTGATCCCGATGCCCATCCTTTCTTTGCTGAGATTGCGCATCTGCGCGTGTCGGCTCATTGCCTGATTCGTCGCGATGGTGAAGTGGTTCAGTATGTTCCCTTTGATAAGCGCGCCTGGCATGCCGGGGTGTCGATGTATCACGGGCGCGAACGGTGCAACGATTTTTCTATCGGGATCGAACTGGAGGGCACGGATACCACGCCCTACACCGATTCACAGTATCAACAGTTAGCGGCTGTGACCCGCACGCTTATCGGACTCTATCCGGCCATCGCCGACAATATTACGGGACACAGTGATATTGCCCCGGCGAGAAAAACCGATCCCGGCCCGGCATTCGACTGGACGCGGTTCCGCGCCATGCTCACCGCGTCGTCAGAATAAGGAGATACCATGACGTTGTTTACCATGCTGCTGGTCATCATCGCTGAACGCCTGTTCAAGCTCGGCGAGCACTGGCATCTGGATCACCGGCTGGAGGTGCTTTTCCGCCGGATTAAGCACTTTTCTCTGCTGCGTACGCTGCTGATGATGGCTGGGGTGATGGTCATTACGTTCCTGCTGCTGCGCGCGCTGCATGGACTGTTTTTCAACGTGCCGCTGCTGGTGGTGTGGATCCTGCTCGGCGTGCTGTGCATTGGTGCGGGCAAGGTGCGTTTGCACTATCACGCCTACCTGAAAGCCGCCTCCCGTGACGATGCCCATGCGCGCGGTGCCATGGCGAGCGAGCTGACGATGATCCACGGCGTGCCGCCGGACTGCGACGAGCGCGAGTTTCTGCGCGAACTGCAGAACGCGCTGCTGTGGATTAACTTCCGTTACTACCTGGCGCCGCTGTTCTGGTTTGTGGTAGGCGGCCCGTGGGGACCGGTCTTGCTGATGGGGTATGCGTTCCTGCGCGCCTGGCAGACTTGGCTTGCCCGCTATCTGACGCCGCATGAACGTTTGCTGTCCGGCATCGATGCCATCCTGCACGTGCTCGACTGGCTCCCGGTGCGTCTGGTGGGCGTGGTGTACGCGTTAATTGGACACGGTGAGAAAGCGCTGCCCGCATGGTTTGCTTCGCTGGCTGACCGCCATACGTCGCAGTATCAGGTGTTAACGCGTCTGGCGCAGTTCTCGCTGGCGCGTGAGCCGCATACTGACAAGATTGAAACACCGAAAGCCGCTGTCTCCATGGCGAAGAAAACGTCGTTTGTGGTGGTGGTTATCGTGGCGCTGCTGACGATCTACGGCACGCTGGTGTAAGCCAGCGCGCCGCAAAGACTAAAGCGTATCCGCAGGCGGGATGCCGAAATCAGGCATCCCGTTTTCATTCCAGCGGACGTGCTTCAGGCGGGTATGACGGTTCGGATCGTATAGCGGATCGCCCTCAATTTCGGTGTAGTTTCGCGCGTGATACACCAGCACATCTTCCCCTTCCGGCGTTTGTGTAAAGCTGTTGTGGCCCGGGCCGAACTGGCGGTTTTCGTAGCTGGTGGCGAATACGGGGCGCGGGGATTTGTGCCAGTTTGCAGGGTTTTGCGGATCGGCATTCAGGTCTATCCACAGCAGCCCCATGCAGTAGTTCTCATCGGTGGCGCTGGCGGAATAGCTGATAAACAGTTTGTTGCCATGGAAAAGCACCGCCGGGCCTTCGTTAACCCAAAATCCGCGACACTCCCAGTCATACTCCGGTTTGCTGAGCATCACCGGCTCGCCTTTTAGCGTCCACGGGTTCGCCATTTCGCACAGATAAAGGTTGGAGTTCCCGGTGATATCCGGTGCCTTTTGCGCCCACAGATACCAGCGTTTCCCCTGATGCACAAAGGTGGTAGCGTCCAGAGCAAAGGTATCGAACGGGGTTTTGATTTGCCCTTTTTCCACCCACGTGCCGGTAAGTGGATCGCTGTCGGTACATTCAATGGCAAACATGCGGTGCTGGAACATCCCGAGTGCATCGAGCGCCTGCGTGTGCGTCGCGGCAAAATAGATGTACCACTTTCCGTCGATATGATGCAGTTCCGGCGCCCATATCAGCTGGCTCATGGGGCCAGCGTCGGGTTTACGCCAGACCACCACTTCTTCGGCATGACGTAAGCCTTCAAGCGACGCTGCGCGGCGGATCGCCAGCCTGTCGTACTGCGGCACGGAGGCGATAAAATAGTACTGCCCCTCATGGCGTAAAATGTACGGATCGGCGCGTTGTTCGATAAACGGGTTTGGCCACTGATGCATTTGGCTCTCCTTATTTTGTCTCTGCGGCTTTCAGTTCCTGATAGTCGTTCAGTTCACGGTAGTTGGTGCGGCGTTTCTCCAGATCGGCCTGGATCTGCTTCATGGTTTCACGATCCACCTTCAGCAGACGCACCACGCCCGCGGTAATTAAGTATCCAATGCCGGGAATGACGGTAAAGAGCAGCACGATCCCGTTAAGGGCGTCCGCGCTTTGCGCTTTCGCGCCCGCGTCGTAGCCGTACCAGGAGAGCAGGAACCCGACCATCGCCCCGGCAATCGCCAGCCCCAGCTTCAGGAAGAAGATGTTGCCCGAGAAGCTGATGCCGGTGATGCGCTTCCCGGTTTTCCACTCGCCGTAGTCGTCCACGTCGGCCATCAGCGACCAGTGCAGCGGAGACGGGATCTGGTGCAGGATGTTCAGCAGGACGTAGAGCACCACGATGGTGACGGTGGCTTTCGGGTCGAAGAAATAAAAGGCGCAGGAGAAAATCGCCAGCACGATATTGGTCCAGAAGAAGACCTTCAGCTTACACCAGCGGTCGGTCAGCACTTTTGCCAGCACGCTGCCGAGCATCATGCCAACAACGCCCAGGCTGATAAACAGCGTGGCGAAGTGGGTGCTCTGGCCCATCACCCAGGTAACGTAATACATGGTGGCCGCCATGCGGATAAAGCCGGGGCAGACGTTGCAGAGCGTCAGCAGCAAAATGCGCACCCACTGGTCGTTCTTCCACACGTCTTTCAGATCGTTTTTCAACTCATCGTTGGTCTGCACCGCCGGGCGCACGCGCTCGCGCACGGTGGCGAAGCAGAACAGGAACATGCAGGTGCCAATCAGCGCTAGTACGGTCATCGCCATCTGGTAGCCTTTGGCTTTGTTGTCCCCGCCAAACCAGTCGGCCATCGGCAGCAGCGTTAATGAGAGCAGCAGCGTGGCGATGCCGACCAGCACGAAGCGATACGACTGGCAGGCGACGCGCTCTTTCGGGTCGTTAGTGATCACCCCGCCCAGCGAGCAGTAGGGGATGTTGATGGCGGTATAGGTCAGCGACAGCAGGAAATAGGTGACAAAGGCATAGATAACTTTGCTGTTATAGCTCCACTCTGGCGTGGTGAACATCAGGATGCTGAACAGCGCGTAGGGGAAAGCGATCCACAGCAGCCATGGACGAAACCGGCCATATTTGCTGCGGGTACGGTCGGCAATCGCGCCCATGATCGGGTCCGTTACGGCGTCAATCACGCGGACAGACAGCAGCAGCACGCCGACCAGCGCAGGGGCGAGGCCAAAAATATCCGTATAAAAATAGTTAACAAACAGCATGATGGCGCCAAAGATAATGTTGCATCCGGCGTCGCCCATCCCATAGCCGATCTTTTCTTTTACTGACAGTGTGTTGTTATCCATCGACAGCTCTCCGGTTTACGGTATGGAGAGAATTATTCGCTGGCGAAGGGATATATGCGTTGCAGTATCAGGGCGGTGATATGGATAAATGCGCTGTGGGCGCGAAAGTGTGAGGAAGGTAACAACGCGCGGTACCCGTAAAAGCAGGTACCGCGGAGGGAGGCTTAGTGCGCCTTCATGGCATTACGGCTTTTCTGACTGAACAGATAGCCCACGCCCAGGATCGCAATCCAGACCGGGATCAGGTAGACGGAAATCGCCATACCCGGCGTGATCAGCATGATCACCAGAACGGCCGCCATGAACAGCAGGCAGATCCAGTTACCCAGCGGATAGAGCAGGGCAGGGAAGCGCGTGGTGACGCCCTGCTGCTGTTTCGCGCGGCGGAACTTGATGTGTGCCAGGCTGATCATCGCCCAGTTGATGACCAGAGCAGAGACCACCAGCGCCATCAGCAGGCCAAACGCCGATTCCGGTGCCATGTAGTTAATGAGCACGCACAGGGCGGTCACGATGGCGGAAACAATGATGGTATTCACCGGCACGCCGCGTTTATCAACGTTAAGCAGCATCTTCGGTGCGTTGCCCTGTTGGGCGAGGCCGAACAGCATACGGCTGTTGCAGTATACGCAGCTGTTGTATACGGAGAGCGCTGCGGTCAGCACCACGATGTTCAGGGCGTTGGCGACAAAGGTGTCGCCCAGCTCGTGGAAGATCAGCACAAACGGGCTGGTGTCGGCGGTGACGCGCGTCCACGGCAGCAGGGAGAGTAGCACGGCCAGTGAGCCCACATAGAAGATCAGAATACGGTAGATAACCTGATTTGTGGCTTTCGGGATGCTCTGCTCAGGGTTGTCGGCTTCAGCGGCAGTGATCCCTACCAGCTCCAGACCGCCGAAGGAGAACATAATGATGGCCATCATCATCACCAGACCGGTCATGCCGTGAGGCAGGAAGCCACCCTGTTCCCAGAGGTTGCGCACGGTGGCCTGCGGGCCGCCGTTGCCGCTGAACAGCAGCCAACCGCCGAAGATAATCATCGCCACCACGGCAATGACCTTGATGATGGCAAACCAGAACTCCATCTCCCCGAACACTTTAACGTTAGTCAGGTTAATGGCGTTGATAATGACGAAGAAGGCTGCAGCAGAAGCCCAGGTTGGGATTTCGGGATACCAGAACTGAATGTATTTCCCGACGGCGGTCAGTTCGGCCATGGCAACCAGAACGTACAGCACCCAGTAGTTCCAACCCGAGGCGAAACCGGCAAAGCTGCCCCAGTATTTATAGGCAAAGTGGCTGAAGGAGCCCGCGACCGGCTCTTCTACTACCATTTCGCCCAGCTGGCGCATGATCAGAAAAGCAATGAAACCCGCAATCGCGTAACCCAAAATAATGCCCGGACCGGCAGACTGGATAACGGATGCGCTGCCCAGAAACAGGCCGGTACCAATCGCACCGCCCAGTGCGATGAGCTGAATATGGCGGTTTTTAAGCCCGCGCTTTAGCTGATCGCCGTGCTGTTGAGCTTCCATTTGAAACCTCGTGTGTGGTTGTTATGTTCACGCTGAGCGTGTGTAATTATGAAAATCCATATTCTGTATTTATTTCTTTACGGTAAACGAGACCGAAAAAAGCGGAGATGACTTCCGTAAGCGCCAGAATAGTGGTAAGTGCCTGCGAATGCACCTGCTTTATGAAGGGGTGATGACGACTTGAATAAAAAGAAAGCATTTGTAAATCGGCCCGCTCGTTGTTCCTCTCCCAACCTATAGAATAGAAATGCGCCTTAAGTGGGCGAATTTTCATTATTTGCCTTGTTGAATCGCTTCAGATTGCAAAAACCCTCGTTTCATTATGGTTAAAACTCCCTCTTTGGGGGTAATCAACTCATTTGTGCAAAGTTACATTTCTGAAACGTTATTTCTGTAAGGTTGTTAAAATGTGCAGGGTTTACTGATTTCAATCAAAACCAATATGGACAGAAGGTGAATACTTTGTTACTTTAGCGATACGAAATAGAAATTGGTAAGACCAATTGACTCCGGGCAAAAAGGCGTAAGACAGGGAATATGGCCTACAGCAAAATTCGCCAACCAAAACTATCTGATGTGATTGAGCAGCAGCTGGAGTTTTTAATCCTCGAAGGGACTCTGCGCCCGGGTGAGAAACTTCCGCCAGAACGCGAGCTGGCAAAACAGTTCGACGTTTCACGTCCTTCTCTGCGTGAGGCGATTCAACGTCTCGAAGCAAAGGGCTTGCTGCTTCGTCGCCAGGGCGGCGGAACCTTTGTGCAAAACAGCCTGTGGCAGAGCTTCAG
Source organism: Enterobacter sp. BNK-22 (assembly GCF_048684805.1). Classification (NCBI taxonomy): domain Bacteria; kingdom Pseudomonadati; phylum Pseudomonadota; class Gammaproteobacteria; order Enterobacterales; family Enterobacteriaceae; genus Enterobacter; species Enterobacter sp. BNK-22. Next base: position 2,745,124 of record NZ_JBLQTT010000001.1, on the reverse strand, counting down.
CGATCCGCTGGTAGAACTTCTCTCTGACCACCCAGAATCCCAGTTTGACCTGCTTGAGACCCGTCACGCGCTGGAAGGTATTGCGGCCTATTACGCCGCCCTTCGCAGCACTGATGAAGATCGCGTGCGTATCCGCGAACTGCATCAGGCCATTGAACGGGCACAGAAGTCCGGCGATTTAGACGCCGAGTCCAGCGCCGTCGTCCAGTATCAAATCGCCGTCACCGAAGCGGCACACAATGTGGTGCTCCTCCATCTGCTACGCTGCATGGAGCCGATGCTGGCCCAGAACGTTCGTCAAAATTTTGAATTGTTGTATGCCCGTCGGGACATGCTCCCACTGGTAAGCAACCATCGCACCCGAGTATTCGAGGCGATAATGGCCGGGGAACCGGAGCAGGCGCGCGAAGCGTCGCACCGCCATCTGGCTTTCATTGAGGAAATCTTGCTGGACCGCAGCCGTGAACAATCGCGTCGCGAACGTTCATTACGCCGCATACAGCAACGAAAGGATTAAGCGCCAGGTACTTTTAGAGCGCGGCAACTAAACGCAGAACCTGTCTTATTGTGTTCTTGCCCAAGAGCACAATGGGACAGGTTCCAGACAAATCAACGTATTAGATAGATAAGGAATACCCCCATGTCAGAACGTCTCCAAAATGACGTGGATCCGATCGAAACTCGCGACTGGCTACAGGCGATCGAATCGGTCATCCGTGAAGAAGGTGTTGAGCGCGCTCAGTATCTGATTGATCAGCTGCTTTCTGAAGCCCGCAAAGGCGGTGTGAAGGTTGCTTCAGGTGCAGGGGCTAGCAACTACGTAAACACGATTGCCGTCGAAGACGAACCGGAATACCCGGGCAATCTGGATCTGGAACGTCGTATCCGTTCTGCAATTCGCTGGAACGCCATCATGACCGTTCTGCGCGCATCCAAGAAAGACCTGGAGCTGGGTGGCCACATGGCGTCCTTCCAGTCTTCTGCGACCGTTTACGAAGTGTGCTTCAACCACTTCTTCCGTGCAGCGAACGAGAAAGACGGCGGCGATCTGGTGTACTTCCAGGGCCACATCTCTCCGGGCATCTATGCACGTGCATTCCTGGAAGGTCGTCTGACTGAAGAGCAGATGAACAACTTCCGTCAGGAAGTTCACGGTAAAGGTCTGTCTTCTTACCCGCACCCTAAACTGATGCCTGAATTCTGGCAGTTCCCGACCGTATCAATGGGGCTGGGCCCAATCGGTGCGATCTACCAGGCGAAATTCCTGAAGTATCTGGAACACCGTGGTCTGAAAGACACCTCTGAGCAGACCGTATACGCCTTCCTGGGCGACGGCGAAATGGATGAGCCAGAATCCAAAGGCGCGATCACCATCGCGACCCGTGAGAAGCTGGACAACCTGTGCTTCATCATCAACTGTAACCTGCAGCGTCTGGATGGTCCGGTAACCGGTAACGGCAAGATCATCAACGAACTGGAAGGCATCTTCGCAGGTGCTGGCTGGAACGTGATCAAAGTCATGTGGGGTTCCCGTTGGGACGAACTGCTGCGTAAAGACACCAGCGGTAAACTGATCCAGCTGATGAACGAAACCGTTGACGGTGACTACCAGACCTTCAAATCCAAAGACGGTGCCTACGTGCGTGAGCACTTCTTCGGCAAATATCCAGAAACCGCAGCCCTGGTTGCAGACTGGACTGATGAGCAGATCTGGGCCCTGAACCGCGGTGGTCACGATCCGAAGAAAATCTACGCTGCACTGAAAAAAGCGCGTGAAACCAAAGGTAAAGCGACTGTAATCCTGGCCCACACCATCAAAGGTTACGGCATGGGTGATACCGCAGAAGGTAAAAACATCGCTCACCAGGTTAAGAAAATGAACATGGACGGCGTGCGTTATATCCGCGACCGTTTCAACGTTCCAGTCACCGATGAGCAGGTAGAAAACCTGTCTTACATCACCTTCCCGGAAGGCTCTGAAGAGCACAAGTACCTGCACGAACGTCGTCAGGCGCTGAAAGGCTACCTGCCAGCTCGCCAGCCTAACTTCACCGAGAAGCTGGAACTGCCAGCGCTGGAAGACTTCTCTCAGCTGCTGGAAGAGCAGAACAAAGAGATCTCTACCACTATCGCTTTCGTTCGTGCCCTGAACGTGATGCTGAAGAACAAGTCGATCAAAGATCGCCTGGTGCCAATCATTGCCGACGAAGCGCGTACTTTCGGTATGGAAGGTCTGTTCCGTCAGATCGGTATCTACAGCCCGAACGGCCAGCAGTACACCCCGCAGGACCGTGAGCAGGTTGCTTACTACAAAGAAGACGAGAAAGGTCAGATCCTGCAGGAAGGTATCAACGAGCTGGGCGCAGGCGCATCCTGGCTGGCTGCTGCGACCTCTTACAGCACCAACAACCTGCCGATGATCCCGTTCTACATTTACTACTCCATGTTCGGGTTCCAGCGTATCGGTGACCTGTGCTGGCAGGCAGGCGACCAGCAGGCTCGCGGCTTCCTGATCGGTGGTACTTCCGGTCGTACGACCCTGAACGGTGAAGGTCTGCAGCACGAAGATGGTCACAGCCACATTCAGTCTCTGACTATCCCTAACTGTATCTCTTACGACCCGTCTTACGCGTACGAAGTGGCAGTCATCATGCATGACGGTCTGCAGCGCATGTACGGTGAAGCGCAGGAGAACATTTACTACTACATCACCACCCTGAACGAAAACTACCACATGCCGGCAATGCCAGCAGGTGCCGAGGAAGGTATCCGTAAAGGTATCTATAAACTCGAAACCATCGAAGGTAGCAAAGGCAAAGTTCAGCTGCTGGGCTCCGGTTCTATCCTGCGTCACGTTCGTGAAGCAGCACAGATCCTGGCGAAAGACTACGGTGTCGGTTCCGATGTGTACTCTGTGACTTCCTTCACTGAACTGGCGCGTGATGGCCAGGATTGTGAGCGCTGGAACATGCTGCACCCAATGGAAACCCCACGCGTTCCGTACATCGCTCAGGTGATGAACGACGCGCCAGCGGTGGCGTCTACTGACTATATGAAACTGTTCGCTGAGCAGGTTCGTACTTACGTTCCAGCTGATGATTATCGCGTTCTGGGTACTGACGGCTTCGGTCGTTCTGACAGCCGCGAAAACCTGCGTCACCACTTCGAAGTTGATGCTTCTTACGTGGTTGTAGCAGCACTGGGCGAACTGGCTAAACGTGGCGAAATCGATAAGAAAGTGGTTGCGGACGCAATCACCAAATTCAACATCGATGCAGAAAAAGTTAACCCGCGTCTGGCGTAAGAGGTAAAAGAATAATGGCTATCGAAATCAATGTACCGGACATCGGGGCTGATGAAGTTGAAATCACCGAGATCCTGGTCAAAGTAGGCGACAAAGTTGAAGCTGAACAGTCGCTGATCACCGTAGAAGGCGACAAAGCCTCTATGGAAGTCCCGTCTCCTCAGGCTGGCATCGTTAAAGAGATCAAAGTCTCTGTTGGCGATAAAACCGAGACTGGCAAACTGATCATGATTTTCGATTCCGCCGACGGTGCAGCCGCTGCTGCACCTGCGCAGGAAGAGAAGAAAGCCGCTCCGGCCGCCGCTGCTCCAGCAGCTGCCGCGAGTGCGAAAGAAGTGAACGTGCCTGACATCGGCGGTGACGAAGTTGAAGTGACTGAGATTCTGGTGAAAGTGGGCGATACCGTTGCGGCCGAGCAGTCACTGATCACCGTAGAAGGCGACAAAGCCTCTATGGAAGTGCCAGCACCGTTTGCGGGTACCGTTAAAGAGATCAAGATCAACACCGGTGACAAAGTGTCTACTGGCTCCCTGATCATGATCTTCGAAGTGGCAGGTGCTGCACCTGCTGCCGCGCCTGCACAGGCCGCTGCTCCGGCACCAGCCGCAGCACCAGCCGCTGCTGGCGGCGCGAAAGACGTTAACGTACCGGACATCGGCGGTGACGAAGTTGAAGTCACCGAAGTGATGGTAAAAGTGGGCGACAAAGTTGCCGCTGAACAGTCACTGATCACCGTTGAAGGCGACAAGGCTTCTATGGAAGTCCCTGCGCCATTCGCGGGTACCGTTAAAGAGATCAAAATCAGCACCGGCGACAAAGTGTCTACCGGCTCTCTGATCATGGTCTTCGAAGTGGAAGGCGCTGCGCCTGCCGCAGCTCCGGCTGCTGCGGCTGCTCCAGCACCGGCTGCTGCACCGGCTCAGGCTGCTAAACCAGCCGCTGCCCCTGCTGCAAAAGCAGAAAAATCAGAGTTCGCTGAAAACGACGCTTACGTCCACGCGACGCCGCTGATTCGTCGCCTGGCGCGCGAATTCGGTGTGAACCTGGCGAAAGTGAAAGGGACCGGCCGTAAGGGTCGTATCCTGCGCGAAGACGTTCAGACCTACGTGAAAGACGCGGTGAAACGCGCCGAAGCTGCACCAGCTGCAGCCGCTGGCGGCGGTATCCCGGGCATGCTGCCATGGCCGAAAGTGGACTTCAGCAAGTTCGGCGAAATCGAAGAAGTGGAACTGGGCCGTATCCAGAAAATCTCTGGTGCGAACCTGAGCCGTAACTGGGTGATGATCCCGCACGTTACGCACTTCGATAAGACCGATATCACCGATCTGGAAGCGTTCCGTAAACAGCAGAACGCCGAAGCTGAGAAGCGTAAACTGGACGTGAAATTCACCCCAGTGGTCTTCATCATGAAGGCGGTTGCTGCGGCTCTGGAACAGATGCCACGCTTCAACAGCTCCCTGTCCGAAGACGGCCAGAAGCTGACGCTGAAGAAATACATCAACATCGGTGTTGCGGTTGATACGCCAAATGGTCTGGTTGTTCCGGTCTTCAAAGACGTGAACAAGAAGAGCATCACTGAGCTGTCCCGTGAACTGACCACCATCTCCAAGAAAGCGCGTGATGGTAAGCTGACTGCCGGCGAAATGCAGGGCGGCTGCTTCACCATCTCCAGCATCGGCGGCCTGGGTACCACCCACTTCGCGCCGATTGTGAACGCGCCGGAAGTGGCTATCCTCGGTGTGTCCAAGTCCGCGATGGAGCCGGTGTGGAATGGCAAAGAGTTCGTGCCGCGTCTGATGATGCCAATCTCTCTGTCCTTCGACCACCGCGTGATCGACGGTGCTGATGGTGCGCGTTTCATCACCATCATCAACAACATGCTGAGCGACATTCGCCGCCTGGTGATGTAATCGAAAAGCCGGCCAGTCGGCCGGCTTTTTTCTGATAATCTCATGGTGTTTGTGAGGTTATTGGCGAAAGCGACAATTCGTGAGCCGTTTGTTGTTTCAAAATTGTTAACAATTTTGTAAACTGCGGGCGGATAGAACGACCCGGTGGACGACGGGTATAAACTAAGAGGTCATGATGAGCACAGAAATCAAAACTCAGGTCGTAGTACTTGGGGCAGGCCCGGCAGGTTACTCCGCAGCATTTCGCGCAGCGGATTTAGGTCTGGAAACCGTCATCGTAGAACGTTACAGCACCCTCGGCGGTGTTTGTCTGAACGTCGGCTGTATCCCTTCTAAAGCGCTGCTGCACGTAGCGAAAGTTATCGAAGAAGCCAAAGCGCTGGCTGAACACGGTATCGTCTTCGGCGAGCCGAAAACCGACATCGACAAAATTCGTACCTGGAAAGAGAAAGTTATCACTCAACTGACCGGCGGTCTGGCGGGTATGGCCAAAGGCCGTAAAGTGAAAGTGGTAAACGGTCTGGGTAAATTCACCGGTGCGAACACCCTGGAAGTGGAAGGCGAAAACGGCAAAACCGTGATCAACTTCGACAACGCGATCATCGCGGCAGGCTCTCGCCCAATCGAACTGCCATTCATTCCACATGAAGATCCACGCGTGTGGGATTCCACCGATGCGCTGGAGCTGAAAACCGTTCCTAAGCGTCTGCTGGTTATGGGCGGCGGTATCATCGGTCTGGAAATGGGTACCGTGTACCATGCGCTGGGTTCAGAGATCGACGTGGTTGAAATGTTCGACCAGGTTATCCCGGCTGCTGACAAAGACATCGTTAAAGTCTTCACCAAGCGCATCAGCAAGAAATTCAACCTGATGCTGGAAACCAAAGTGACTGCCGTTGAAGCGAAAGAAGACGGTATTTACGTTTCCATGGAAGGCAAAAAAGCCCCATCCGAACCACAGCGTTACGACGCCGTGCTGGTGGCTATCGGTCGTGTACCGAACGGTAAAAACCTCGACGCGGGCAAAGCTGGCGTGGAAGTGGACGACCGTGGCTTCATCCGCGTTGACAAACAGCTGCGCACCAACGTGCCGCACATCTTTGCTATCGGCGATATCGTCGGTCAGCCAATGCTGGCGCACAAAGGTGTTCACGAAGGCCACGTTGCCGCTGAAGTTATCGCCGGCATGAAGCACTACTTCGATCCGAAAGTGATCCCATCTATCGCGTACACCGAGCCAGAAGTGGCATGGGTTGGTCTGACTGAGAAAGAAGCGAAAGAGAAAGGCATCAGCTACGAAACCGCCACCTTCCCGTGGGCTGCTTCTGGCCGTGCTATCGCTTCCGACTGCGCAGACGGTATGACCAAACTGATCTTCGACAAAGAGACTCACCGCGTAATCGGTGGTGCGATTGTCGGTACCAACGGCGGCGAGCTGCTGGGTGAAATCGGTCTGGCTATCGAAATGGGTTGTGACGCTGAAGACATCGCGCTGACCATCCACGCACACCCGACTCTGCACGAGTCCGTGGGCCTGGCGGCAGAAGTGTTTGAAGGCAGCATCACCGACCTGCCAAACGCGAAAGCGAAGAAGAAATAAGTTTCTTCCCTGATTGCTAACGCCTCCTCTGGAGGCGTTTTTTTTGCCTGAAAACTACCCATTAAGTGATGGCGCTGACCGGGTGCGGTGCGGTGCGATGACGACGGCGGTGAAAAAACGCAACCTGGAAGTAAAAACGCAGATGAGTGAAACCATCTGGCTTGAGCCATCCAGTGAAAAAACGGTCTACATTCAGGTTAAAAACACTTCTGATAAAGACATGAGCAACCTGCAGACGCTGCTGGCAAACAATCTGAGTGCCAAGGGATACAAGGTCACCAGCTCTCCTGACAGCGCATACTATTGGGTGCAGGCTAACGTTCTGAAAGCAGACAAAATGGACCTGCGTGAATCTCAGGGCTACCTGAAAACCGGCTATGAAGGCGCCGCTGTGGGTGCCGCGCTGGGTGCCGGTATCACGGCCTACAACAGCAACTCCTCCGGCGCAGCGCTGGGCGTGGGGCTGGCTGCGGGGCTGATCGGCAGGGCGACCGTGCGAAGTATCAAACCCGCGTGGTGTCGAACGCTAACAAAGTAAACCTGAAGTTTGAAGAAGCCAAACCGGTTCTGGAAGCTCAGTTGGCGAAATCAGTCGCCAATATTCTGTAAGTTAAAAAGCCGGGGGGCGGCTTCGCCTTACCCGGCCTACAGGCAGAGCGGGTATTCAGGGTTCGACGGGCTGCCAGGTCTTATCAGGCGCGTATGAGGCCAGCGCACGGGCCTTTTGCTCCGACTCGCTGCCGAGATCGGACTGGTACACCTTGTCTTCCTGATTTATTACAAAGCTCATCACGCCCGTCTCGCCGTAGCTAACCGGCCAGGCCACCATCGCGAAACCGTTTTTATCCGGCAGGATCCGGAAGCGATAGCCGTGATAGCCGGTCCCCGGCTCTTTTGGGCTAAATGCCGGTCCGAGCGGACTGGGCGCTTCGCCGGGAGAGGCGGGCCAGTACAAACCGTCTTTTTTGCCCTTCGAGCTGACAATCTTCTGCGCGTATTTCTGGTTCATCGCAAAGTAGCTTTGCTGCGCATCAACATAGGCATGTAAGGCTTCAATGGCGGCAAGTTCATTACGCCCGATTTCGCGGGTCAGGATCTCTTCCGCCCCTTCTTTGATATCGAATTGCCAACCGGTGGCGGTTTTGATCACCGGGATGGGAAGCTGCCAGCTGTTATCGCCGACAACAAGATGCGCCGTATCCCCTTCGACAACGGTGTTATGACGGACTTTCCAGTCGCGCAGGAAACGATCGACGGCATCCGGATCAACGCCTTCAGGGGGCAGAAAATCGCGCCAGTTCTCTCCAAGCAGATTGCTCATCGCGCGCTCATTATGCTCACCAATGGCGTTGGCCAGCGCATCGGTCGCCTGATCGGGCGTGCTGAAAGACTGCTGCGCCATCGCCGAGGCCGAAAGCATGAACAACACCATTCCACTGAGTAGTTTACTTTTCATGTCGGTTCCCTTAGCGATGTCGAATTTCACGGCGTTCAGCGCGTCCACCAGACGCCTGACGCGGCTGGTGCTGGCGAGCCGCAAGCTGTCTGCTTTGCGCACCACGCTGCTGCTGCGCCTGCCAGTTGGCGGAGCGGCTGTCGTTGCCGCTCAGCGCATTGGCCCGGGGCTGGCTGTTCCGCTGCTGCAGAGTGCGTTGCTGCGCGGGCTGCGTAACACGTTTCTCTTGTCTCTGCGCGGTGGTCTGGCGATTCTCTCGCTGCTGTGTGGTGGTTCGCTTCGCCGTCTGCGGTTTGGTGTCGTAGCCACGGTAGTTATTGCGCTGGGAAATCTGCTTCAGCTGTTCACTTGAGGCCTGACGCTGTACGTCTTTCGTGCCGGGACGTGCCGTTTGCGGGAGGGTTTTACCCGTGGATTTCTCCATCTGGCTCAGGGCCGCCTGACGCTGGCTGTCCCGGTTAACCGGTTTTTGCTGCGTTGAGCTTAGCCCGGTAGTCGTGCTGGTGGAGTGGAAACGGGTGTTGAGCTGGTTAGTCGGATAGGGCACACCTTCCCGATAGGCCGGGTTATGCTGCCAGGTACGGTTGGCGTCCGTCAGACGCTGTCCGCTGATTTTATTGAAGTTCTCAACGTTAATATTGATGTTGTTATCACCGTTGCGGTTATAGCCGCCGTGATTATCCCAGTCACCGTCATGATGGTGATCCCAGTCATCGTCGTCATCCCAGTCGATGTTGCTGAAAATGGCATAGGTTGTGGCGACACCCAGGCTGAAGCCTAAGCCGTTGACGAAGCTGTTGCCAAACTGCTCCCCGGGTGTAGGCGGGAGATAGGTGGGCGGATAGGCAGTGTTGGGCCAGGTCCCGTAAACCGTATTGGGGTTATAGGTGGGGACGTACACAACCTGCGGATCGGCAGATTCAATTTTGATCACCGTTGGCGCGGGCGCAGACGTGGTTGTGGTTGTCGTCGTTGCCTCGGTGGTGCTGGTTTTAGCCGGAGCCGGTTTAGTCACGGTGGTGACCGTCTGCTGAGGCGTGGATTGTAACGCGCCTGTCTTCTGTGCCAGCGCGCGCAGGCGCTGAACGGAATCCATCACGTCTTTCGGCTGCGCGAGAAATGCATCGCCCAAATTTTGTACCCACGGCGGGTTTTCACCCATCAGCGACATCAGTTGAGGAAACGCGACCAGCGATTTGACGCTCGGATCCCATGGCTGGCTGGCAACAGCCTGAATGGCGGCGTCCCCTTCCATTTTAGGGTTGTCTTTTGACCACTGCGCCGCCTGAATCACGTTGGCCGGGTAAGTCGAGGCCATCAAGATCTGTGACAGCAGGGCGTCCGGGTAGAGCGCGATAGGGGCAACCCACTGATCGATTTGCGCGGCAGTATAGGTTGGCGCGACGACAGGGGCGGGCGTTGCTGCTGCCGGTGCAGCGGGGGCCGCCGGTTGTTGAGCGACGGGGGCGGGCGCAACGGGTTCCGTTGCGCGGCTTTTGACAAACATGATGCCTGAGGCGGCAAGCAGCCCGGCACTGCACAGAAGGACGAGCAGATGTGGCTTAAAGGGCAACTTCATAAAATGACTCCAACGAGACAAGCGCTGTGCCGTGAGGCGTTACGGTTGGCGTGAGTATTATTCACCCGTCTTTTACTGTTTTGACTTTTATTGGGAAGCGTCCGGTACGTCCGAATAAAGAGTGTGAGTATTTATTACACAATTATATGCGATGCGGGAAAAACCGAAGGAAATTCAGAAGGCCGCTCTTACGAGCGGCCAGCAGCTAGTTGCCGAGGTTGACGACAAACAGCACCGTGATGTCGGATATGTTCCAGCCACCGTGCAGCGCGGTTAGCAGTAAACCAGTCACAACGATCAGCGCAGTGATTCGCATCTCCATTGCGTGCGTTCCTGTACAGGCTACGCGGGTTCATTCTCCACCGGGAAAGGCAGAACCAGGCAAATGAGTACATTGCCGCGTAGGTTACGGAACTGCTCCCGGGCCCGGTGACTGGTTGCTACACCAGCGAAGCAGGCCGAACGCAACAGTATTACAGCCTAAATGGACTGAAAAGAGGTGAAATGCAGTTTCATTCTTTTTCATTCGAAACTGGATGGCGGCTCGTAAACACAAAATATGGACTTGCGTATCTACATACTCAGGAGCATTATTCATGACGAGTGCATTGCCGCAAATCTGCCAACCCGGTGTGCTACCACCGCAAGGCAACAAATAAACCGCTATCAGGCGGTTTTTTTGTCCCCAAAATTCACCTCCTCACCCCGCTACACCATGCTTAACGATTCAGCAAATTTTTTAATGTTGCTTTTTTGTAAACGGATTAACACTGTGCAGAAATCCTGCTATGCTGCCCGACGCGGTATCGGGCATTTACCCTACAAACTGCTGTCTCACAGGAGCGTGAAGAGAACGCCCGCCGCATATGACAATGAGAGCGAGGAGAACCGTCGTGCTAGAAGAATACCGTAAGCACGTAGCAGAACGTGCCGCCGAGGGAATTGTACCCAAACCTTTAGATGCAACCCAAATGGCCGCGCTCGTCGAGCTGCTGAAGAACCCGCCTAAGGGCGAAGAAGAATTCCTGTTAGATCTGTTGATCAACCGCGTACCGCCTGGCGTAGATGAAGCTGCCTACGTAAAAGCCGGATTCCTTGCTGCTATCGCCAAAGGCGAAGCCACCTCCCCACTGGTTACTCCTGAAAAAGCCATTGAACTGCTCGGCACCATGCAGGGTGGTTACAACATTCATCCGCTGATTGACGCGCTGGATAACGACAAGCTGGCACCGATTGCCGCTAAAGCGCTCTCGTCTACGCTGCTGATGTTCGATAACTTCTACGATGTGGAAGAAAAAGCCAAAGCAGGCAACGTCTATGCGAAGCAGGTGATGCAGTCCTGGGCTGATGCCGAATGGTTCCTGAATCGTCCAGCACTTGCTGAAAAAATCACCGTCACCGTCTTCAAAGTGACCGGTGAAACCAACACCGATGACCTCTCTCCGGCACCGGACGCGTGGTCTCGCCCGGATATCCCTCTGCACGCCCTGGCGATGCTGAAAAACGCCCGTGAAGGCATTGAGCCGGATCAGCCAGGCAGCGTTGGCCCGATCAAACAGATCGAAGCCCTGCAGAAAAAAGGGTTCCCGCTGGCCTACGTGGGTGACGTTGTGGGTACCGGTTCTTCCCGTAAGTCCGCGACCAACTCCGTGCTGTGGTTCATGGGTGACGACATCCCGCATGTGCCAAACAAACGCGGTGGCGGCCTGTGCCTCGGTGGTAAAATTGCACCGATCTTCTTCAACACCATGGAAGATGCGGGCGCACTGCCGATCGAAGTGGACGTCTCCAACCTGAACATGGGCGACGTGATTGACGTTTACCCGTACAAAGGTGAAGTGCGTAACCACGAAACCAACGAACTGCTGGCGAGCTTTGAGCTGAAAACCGACGTGCTGATCGACGAAGTGCGTGCCGGTGGCCGTATTCCGCTGATCATCGGTCGTGGCCTGACCACCAAAGCGCGTGAAGCGCTGGGTCTGCCGCACAGTGATGTATTCCGTCACGCGAAAGACGTTGCGGAGAGCAATCGCGGTTACTCTCTGGCACAGAAAATGGTCGGTCGCGCCTGCGGCGTCGCCGGTGTTCGTCCTGGCGCATACTGCGAGCCGAAGATGACCTCCGTAGGTTCTCAGGACACCACTGGCCCAATGACCCGTGACGAACTGAAAGACCTGGCGTGCCTGGGCTTCTCTTCCGATCTGGTGATGCAGTCCTTCTGCCACACTGCGGCATATCCGAAGCCGGTTGACGTAACCACGCACCACACGCTGCCAGACTTCATCATGAACCGCGGCGGTGTTTCCCTGCGTCCGGGCGACGGCGTAATTCACTCCTGGCTGAACCGCATGCTGCTGCCGGATACCGTGGGTACCGGCGGTGACTCCCATACCCGTTTCCCAATCGGTATCTCCTTCCCGGCGGGTTCCGGTCTGGTGGCGTTTGCTGCGGCGACGGGCGTGATGCCGCTGGATATGCCGGAATCGGTGCTGGTGCGCTTCAAAGGTAAAATGCAGCCGGGTATCACCCTGCGCGACCTGGTTCACGCGATCCCGCTGTATGCGATTAAACAGGGTCTGCTGACCGTTGAGAAGAAAGGGAAGAAAAACATCTTCTCTGGCCGTATCCTGGAAATCGAAGGTCTGCCGGATCTGAAGGTTGAGCAGGCGTTCGAGCTGACCGATGCCTCCGCTGAGCGTTCAGCTGCGGGCTGTACCATCAAGCTGAACAAAGAGCCGATTATCGAGTATCTGAACTCTAACATCGTGCTGCTGAAGTGGATGATTGCAGAAGGCTACGGCGACCGTCGTACGCTGGAGCGTCGTATCCAGGGCATGGAGAAATGGCTGGCCGATCCGCAACTGCTGGAAGCCGATGCTGACGCAGAGTACGCGGCGGTGATCGACATCGATCTGGCGGATATCAAAGAGCCAATCCTGTGTGCACCGAACGATCCGGACGACGCGCGTCCGCTGTCCGAAGTTCAGGGCGAGAAGATCGACGAAGTGTTCATCGGATCTTGCATGACCAACATCGGCCACTTCCGTGCGGCTGGCAAGCTGCTGGATACCCACAAAGGCCAGCTGCCAACCCGTCTGTGGGTGGCGCCGCCAACCCGTATGGACGCGGCTCAGCTGACCGAAGAGGGCTACTACAGCGTGTTTGGTAAGAGCGGGGCGCGTATTGAAATTCCTGGCTGTTCCCTGTGTATGGGCAACCAGGCGCGCGTCGCCGACGGCGCGACGGTGGTTTCCACCTCGACCCGTAACTTCCCGAACCGCTTAGGTACCGGTGCGAACGTCTTCCTGGCCTCTGCGGAGCTGGCGGCGGTTGCGGCGCTGATTGGCAAACTGCCAACGCCGGAAGAGTACCAGACCTTTGTGGCTCAGGTGGATAAGACCGCGGTGGATACCTATCGCTACCTGAACTTCGACCAGCTCTCTCAGTATACCGAGAAGGCTGACGGGGTTATCTTCCAGACGGCGGTATAAACAGCAAAACCGTCTCTACGAGACGGTTTTTAGTGTTTGCACCCTCTCCCGTGGGAGAGGGACGGGGTGAGGGCATCAGGCCGCAGGGTCTTGCTCTCACCTTTTTATTTTCATTCCTCCCACCTCTCACGCTTTTTTTCTTCCTCTCTGCTGCGATAATTACCCTAATGGCTTTGCAGAGGAAAACACTATGGATTACGAATTTCTGCGCGACATCACCGGAGTGGTGAAAGTGCGTATGTCGATGGGCCACGAAGCCGTTGGACACTGGTTTAACGAAGAGGTGAAAGAAAATCTCGCCCTTCTTGATGAGGTTGAACAGGCGGCAAATACGGTGAAAGGCAGTGAACGCTCCTGGCAACGCGCCGGGCACGAATACACGCTGTGGATGGACGGGGAAGAGGTCATGGTGCGTGCCAACCAGCTCGAGTTTTCAGGCGACGAGATGGAAGAGGGGATGAGCTACTATGACGAAGAAAGCCTGTCGCTGTGCGGCGTTGAAGACTTCCTTCAGGTGGTGAATGCCTACCGCGAGTTCATGAAACAGCGGTAACTTCCCGAAGCGTCCCTGCTCCGGGCAACACTTACACGGCCGGAATGTTGCGGCCGTAGTAGATCTCGCGCATCTCTTTCCAGAGCAGGTCAGTAATCGCCTTACGCTCTTCTTCGCTCAAATCTTCCGGCTTCGTGTGGAACATATAGTGCTTAAGGTCGAATTCCTTAAGTAACATCTTGGTATGGAAGATGTTTTCCTGATACACGTTCACGTCCATCATGTCATACAGTGATTTCATGTCCTCGGACATAAAGTTCTGAATAGAGTTGATCTCGTGGTCGATGAAGTGCTTCATGCCGTTGACGTCACGGGTAAAACCGCGCACGCGGTAATCAATCGTGACGATATCTGATTCCAGCTGGTGGATGAGATAGTTCAGCGCGTTGAGCGGGGAGATCACGCCGCAGGTCGACACTTCAATATCGGCGCGGAACGTACACAGCCCACCTTCCGGGTGACTCTCCGGGTAGGTATGGACGCAGATATGGCTCTTATCAAGGTGGGCAACCACCACTTCCGGCAGCGGGCCCGGATGTTCCGTTTTGTCGATAAGCTTCGGGTCAACCGGCTCTTCGCTGACCAGGATGGTCACGCTGGCGCCCTGGGGTTCATAATCCTGTCGGGCGATATTCAGGATGTTGGCGCCGATTATGGAACAGGTTTCTGACAGGATCTCGGTCAGACGGTTGGCGTTGTAGAGTTCGTCGATATAGGCGATGTAACCATCGCGTTCTTCCGCTGTTTTGGCATAGCAGATATCGTAAATACAAAAACTCAGGCTTTTGGTCAGGTTGTTAAAGCCATGCAGTTTAAGCTTTTTCAATTAGCTCACCCCCTTAGTGGATAATGCGTCTTGCAGGTACTGCGGCAGAGCAAACGCTGCGGTATGAATAGCCGGATTGTAGTATCGGCACTGAAGGCCGGCCTGATGGAAGCGGGCCTGAATAATTTCGGTGGAGAGATGACGTAAGACGTCGTTATCCGTCGCCCAGGCAAAGGTCATGATCCCGCCGTAGTAGGTTGGAATTGCCGCCTGATAGAAGCTGACATCCTCGAAATAGGTGCTCAGCTTACGGTGGCTATCCAGCGCTTCATCCTGCTGCAGGAAGCAGACGCCATTTTGGGCGACGAAGATCCCGCCCGGGTTCAGACAGCGCTTGCAGCCTTCGTAGAACGAGGAGGTAAACAGCGACGCGCCAGGACCGATAGGATCGGTGCAGTCGGAGATGATCACGTCAAAGGTCTGCGAGGTCTGGTTAACGAAGTTAACGCCGTCGTCAATCACCAGGCTAAAGCGCGGATCGTCATAGCTGCCGGCATTGTGGTTGGGCAGATACTGGCGGCAGAAAGAGACGACGCCCGCATCGATTTCCACCATGGTGATGGTTTCAATGGAACGATGGCGGGAAACTTCACGCAGCATTGCGCCATCGCCACCGCCGATAATCAGGACATGCTTCGCGTGGCCGTGGGCCAGCAGCGGGACGTGGGTCATCATCTCATGATAGATAAACTCATCTCGCTCGGTCGTTTGCACGACGCCGTCCAGGGCCATGACGCGGCCAAAGGCAGCATTCTCGAAGATGATCAGATCCTGGTGATCGGTTTTCTCATGATAGAGCACGTTATCAACGGCAAAGTACTGACCAAACTGGTC
Source organism: Enterobacter sp. BNK-22 (assembly GCF_048684805.1). Classification (NCBI taxonomy): domain Bacteria; kingdom Pseudomonadati; phylum Pseudomonadota; class Gammaproteobacteria; order Enterobacterales; family Enterobacteriaceae; genus Enterobacter; species Enterobacter sp. BNK-22. Next base: position 2,729,571 of record NZ_JBLQTT010000001.1, on the reverse strand, counting down.
ATGCAGTGTTTCATGCCACAACGTGTGGTCGGCCATACGCGGACTCCTCCTTTGTTAACATCCGTTACGCTCACAAAAAATGAGCGAAACATGATAGCTAACTATAACCGTGGTTGCACGGCTATAGGTTCAACAGGGGGCGTCGGGAAGGTTATTTGACGTAGGCGAGCAGGCTGAGTGAGTCGCGAGCCAGCGCTTTGCATTTTTTAGAAGTGGGAATGCCAATACCGCTTAGGTCACGGTAGCTGTCTTCGCCGAGCGCCTTCATGTCGAAGCTGTCGTAGTTGCTGAGATCCCACTGGTTCTGCTGGGCAAAAAAGACCAGCGCGCGGCGAATTTGCCCGTTGGGTAAATTCTGGTAGCCACAATCATTTTTCAGGAATACAAAAACTGCCGTTAAATCGGCCATATCTTCCGCTTCATTTTCACTTAGCGCATAGCTGTTCGCACACATTGCCATCAGGCTACCGAACAAAATTGTCCTGAAAAACGTCTTCATTGCTTCTACCACTTCTTCACGGAAAATTAACGTTAGCATACTTGGTGCCAGTGCGACGATCTTTATTATTGCCGCTTTACTTGACCTTCCGGTAAGGGGAGGGTTTATGCTCAAAAGATCGCCTGCTGGAAATAAGGAAATGAACATGCAACGTCGTGATTTTTTAAAATATTCCGTTGCGCTGGGTGCTGCCAGCGCATTGCCTCTCTGGAGCCGCGCGGTTTTTGCGGCTGACAGGCCTGCCTTACCCATCCCTGATTTGCTGACCGCGGATGCCCGTAGCCGTATCAAGCTTGTTGTTCAGTCCGGCAGCACGCTGTTCGGTGCGCACAACGCGACAACCTGGGGCTATAACGGTAATCTGCTCGGCCCGGCGCTGCAGCTGCGCAAAGGGAAGGCGGTGACGGTGGATATCCACAATACGCTTGCTGAAGAGACGACGGTGCACTGGCACGGACTGGAAGTGCCGGGCGAGGTAGACGGCGGGCCGCAGGGCATCATCAAAGCAGGCGGTTCGCGCAGCGTCACCTTTACGCCTGACCAGCGCGCGGCAACCTGCTGGTTCCATCCGCATCAGCATGGCAAAACGGGCCATCAGGTGGCGATGGGGCTAGCGGGACTGGTGCTGATTGAAGACGACGAGAGTCGCCTGCTGCGCCTGCCGAAACAGTGGGGCATCGACGATGTGCCGGTGATTGTGCAGGACAAGAAATTCACCACTGACGGGCAAATTGATTACCAACTGGACGTGATGAGCGCGGCGGTAGGCTGGTTTGGCGACACGCTGTTGACCAACGGCGCCATTTATCCTCAGCACGCTGCGCCGAAAGGCTGGCTGCGACTGCGTCTGCTCAACGGCTGTAACGCGCGTTCACTCAACTTCGCCGCCAGCGATAAGCGTCCGCTGTACGTGGTCGCCAGCGACGGCGGGCTGCTGCCTGAGCCGGTGAAGGTCAACGAACTGCCGATGCTGATGGGAGAGCGTTTTGAGGTGCTGGTGGATATCAGCGACGGCAAGGCGTTTGACCTCGTGACCCTGCCGGTTAGTCAGATGGGGATGGCGGTCGCGCCGTTTGACAAGCCGCATCCGGTGCTGCGTATTCAGCCGTTACAGGTGACCGCTTCCGGCACGCTGCCTGATACGTTAACCACTCTACCTGCACTTCCGTCGCTTGATGGGCTTACGCAACGCAAACTGCAGCTCTCCATGAACCCGATGCTCGATATGATGGGCATGCAGGCGCTGATGGCAAAATATGGTGATAAGGCAATGGCGGGGATGCATCACGGGCAGATGATGGGCCACATGAATATGGACCACGGCAAAATGGGTGGCATGGGTAACATGAATCACGGCGACCATGGCTTTGATTTCCATAACGCCAATATGATCAACGGTAAAGCGTTCGACATGAACACGCCGATGTTTGCAGCGACAAAAGGGCAGTTTGAGCGCTGGGTGATTTCAGGTGAAGGGGACATGATGCTGCATCCGTTCCATATTCACGGTACGCAGTTCCGCATTCTTTCTGAGAACGGCAAAGCGCCGGACGCGCATCGCGCGGGCTGGAAGGATACGGTAAAGGTGGAAGGCGGCGTCAGCGAGGTGCTGGTGAAGTTTGACCACGATGCGCCGAAGGAGTTTGCCTATATGGCGCACTGCCATCTGCTGGAGCATGAAGATACGGGGATGATGCTGGGCTTTACCGTATAAAAAAAGCCGGGTGGCGGCTTCGCCTTACCCGGCCTATATAGCGTACCAGTAGGCCCGGTAAGCGTAAGCGCCACCGGGCTTTTCAGTTACTTGTTTTCGTCAGGCAGTGCATACGCGACAATATAGTCGCCCATCTTCGTGCCAAACGAACCGTGACCGCCCGCGGAGATGACAACGTACTGCTTGCCATTCACTTCATAGGTCATCGGCGTGGCTTGTCCACCCGCAGGCAGACGGCCTTGCCACAGTTTCTCACCGTTGGTCATGTTGTACGCGCGCAGGTAGTTATCTGCGGTTGCCGCGATGAACAGCACGTTACCGGCGGTGGAGATTGGGCCACCCAGCATTGGCATACCCATATTAAACGGCACAGGAACCGGCATCGGGAACGGCATGCTGTCCTGCGGGGTACCAATACGTTTTTTCCACACGATCTGGTTAGTTTTCAGATCCAGACCGGAGATGTAACCCCAGGCAGGCTGTTTACACGGCAGACCAAACGGCGACAGGAACGGGTTCAGCGTTACGCCGAACGGTACGCCATACTGCGGCTGAATACCGGCTTCGGTACCGCTGCCTTTCGCGTCTTTCGGCTGCTCCATTGGGTTGCCCGGACCGCGTGGGATCAGACGGGAAACGAACGGTAGCGCCATTGGGTTAGCAATAGCGACCTGACGGTTAGGGTCAACGGAGATCCCGCCCCACTCGAACATCCCCAGGTTACCCGGGAAGACCAGCGTGCCCTGCTCAGAAGGCGGCGTGAAGATGCCTTCATAGCGCAGCTGATGGAACATCACGCGGCACACCAGCTGGTCAAACATTGTGGCACCCCACATGTCTGCCCCGCTCAGGTCTTTCTTCGGACGGAAGCTCAGATCGGAGAACGGCTGGGTTTTGCTGACGTAATCACCTTTCGCCGCACCCTGCGGAACCGGTTTTTCCGGTGCCGGCACAACCAGCTTGCCGTTGCTGCGATCCAGTACGAAGATGTTGCCGGTTTTCGCCGGGGCGTAAATCACCGGAACGGTTTTGCCGTTAACGGTAATGTCCGCCAGCGTCGGCTGGGACGGCATATCCATATCCCACAGATCGTGGTGTACGGTCTGATAGCTCCAGGCCAGCTTACCGGTGGTCGCGTTCAATGCCACGATAGCGCTGGCATAACGTTCCTGCTCCGGCGTGCGGTTACCGCCCCAGATATCTGGCGTAGTAACACCCATCGGCAGGTAGACCAGGTCCAGCTTCGCGTCATACGCTGCAGGTGCCCAGGAGTTTGGCGAGTTAAAGGTAAATGTGTGCTCGTCCGACGGGATCGCATTCGGATCTTTCGCGCCCGGGTCGAAGGCCCACAGCAGTTTACCGGTATTCACGTCGAAACCGCGGATAACGCCGGAGGTTTCACGCGTGGAGAAGTTATCCGTTACCGAACCGGCAATCACGATGGTTTTATCAGTGATGATGGGCGGCGAGGTTGGCTCGTACAGACCCGGCGTGGTGTCCGGCATATTGGTCTGCAGATTCAGGATACCTTTGTTGGCAAAGGTTTCACACAGCTTGCCCGTTTCGGCATTGATGGCGAACAGACGACCATCGTTGACCGGCAGCATGATGCGGCGCGGACAGTCGGCAACCACTTCCGGGCTCGCGTTATCGGCGCGCGCTTCGTGATAAGAGACGCCACGGCAGGTCACGTGCTGGAAGGACGGGTTGGAGTTCAGCTGCGGATCGAAGTGCCATTTCTCTTTACCGGTGGCCGCGTCGAGCGCGAACAGACGCTGGTGCGCCGTACACAGATAAAGCATATCGCCGACTTTAATTGGCGTCACTTCGTTGGTCAGTTCACCCGGATCGTTCGGCATCTTCAGGTCGCCGGTACGGAATACCCAGGCTTCTTTCAGGTTCTTAACGTTGTCCGCGTTGATCTGCTTCAGCGGAGAGTAACGCTGGCCTTCCTGGTTACGACCATAGGCAGGCCAGTCGCCGTCAGCGACCTGTGAGATCGCTGCCGCAGGCGTCGATTCTGCATTCAGCGTACCGTTGATCTCCTGCGGATCGTTAAAGCCGGCCCATGTCAGGATACCCCCGCTGATCAGCAGCGCCACCACCAGCGCCGCAACGGCACCGCTGGACGGCACGATCAGGCGACGCCAGACGAATGGCAGGATCAGCCAGATACCGAAGAAGACCAGGATGTCACTGCGCGGCGTCAGCGCCCAGAAGTCAAAGCCGACTTCCCAGACGCCCCAGATCATGGTGGCAAGAAGGAGTGCGGCATACAGCCACAGTGCAGATTGTTTTCTACGCCAGAGCAGGACGGTTACGCCAAGCATAACCAGGCCCGCAATCGGGTAGTACCAGGAGCCGCCGATCGCGACCAGCCAGACGCCACCGATTAACAGGTACAGGCCGCAGAAGGCGGCGAATAGCGCTGTTAATGTCACCAGTAGACGCGGCTGTTTAGAGTTTGTTTCAGCCATAGAAAGTGTACTCGTCAGTTTTTGTTAATAATTTGCTAGCAACTAATTATAGGTATTAACAAGTGTGATCGGAATCACAATATTTGCTTTTTATAACTCATACGCCAGGGTTATCCATTTGCTGATATAATGGCTGGCTTGCGTATCAGTGCTGGATATTAACTCATCCGTATTGAGAGATTTTCATTAAAATCATTTGGTTAGTAATATGAAACATACTGTTGAAGTGATGATCCCGGAAGCCGAGATCAAAGCGCGTATCGCCGAACTGGGTCGTCAAATCACCGAACATTACAAGGACAGCGGCAGCGAAATGGTGCTGGTCGGTCTGTTGCGCGGCTCTTTCATGTTCATGGCCGACCTGTGCCGTGAAGTGCACGTGCCCCATGAGGTCGATTTTATGACCGCCTCCAGCTACGGCAGCGGCATGTCCACCACCCGTGATGTGAAAATCCTGAAAGATCTGGATGAAGATATTCGTGGTAAAGATGTGTTGATCGTTGAGGACATCATCGACTCCGGCAACACGCTGTCAAAAGTGCGCGAGATCCTGAGCCTGCGTGAGCCAAAATCGCTGGCGATTTGCACCCTGCTGGATAAACCTGACCGCCGTGAAGTGCAGGTGCCGGTAGAGTTTGTCGGTTTCTCTATTCCTGACGAATTCGTCGTCGGTTACGGCATTGACTACGCACAGCGTTATCGCCATCTGCCGTATGTTGGGAAAGTGGTATTGCTGGACGAGTAATTGCGGTTTGTTGCCCGGTGGCGCTGCGCTTACCGGGCCTACGAATGGGCACATGTAGGCCGGGTAAGCGCAGCCGCTACCCGGCTTTATTTATGGTTTACGTGCTTAAGCTGAAGGTTGGCAATTCCCGAACGGTAACGCTGCTCCAGCGTTTCCCGGTTGGTGGCGGTCACTTCTAGGTTGCGCAGCAGACCGTCGTGAATACCGTACGCCCAGCCGTGGATCGAGACTTTCTGCCCGCGTTTCCACGCCGATTGCATGATCGTTGAGTGGCCCAGGTTATACACCTGCTCCATCACGTTGAGTTCACACAGGGTATCCATGCGACGCTCCTGCGGCATTTCGCCCAGCAGTGAGCTATGTTTGAACCAGATATCGCGGATGTGCAGCAGCCAGTTATCAATGAGCCCCAGCTCCGTGTTTTCAACCGCCGCCTGCACGCCGCCGCAGCCGTAGTGGCCGCAAATGATGATGTGCTCGACTTGCAGAACGTCAACGGCATACTGAACAACAGAAAGACAGTTGAGATCGGTGTGAATCACCAGGTTGGCTACGTTGCGGTGAACAAACAGTTCGCCGGGCTCGAGGCCGGTCAGGCGCTCCGCCGGTACGCGGCTGTCGGAGCATCCAATCCAGAGAAAGCGTGGATTTTGCGCCTGCGCGAGTTTTCCAAAAAATCCGGGGTCTTCCTCCACCAGCATTTTTGACCATAGTGCATTGTTGCTGATGAGTGTATCTATGTTGTTCATGGAGGTTAGCGACCTGTAACCGAGTAATTGCGTTGCGCTACTATAGGGTAACCCGACTTTTAATGAAACCACACAACGTGTGTCAGAACTGAAGGTAAGTTAATTTCATGGCAATTGCACTGGAGCTTGAGCAGCTTAAAAAAACCTATCCGGGCGGCGTTCAGGCGCTGCGCGGAATAGATCTAAAAGTAGAGGCCGGTGATTTTTACGCGCTTCTGGGGCCGAACGGGGCGGGGAAATCGACCACCATTGGGATTATCAGTTCGCTGGTCAATAAAACGTCCGGCCGGGTGAGCGTCTTTGGTTATGACCTGCAAAAAGATGTGGTGAACGCCAAGCGTCAGCTGGGTCTGGTGCCGCAGGAGTTCAACTTCAATCCGTTTGAGACGGTGCAGCAGATTGTCGTTAACCAGGCGGGTTATTACGGCGTTGAGCGTAAAGAGGCCCTGGAGCGGAGCGAAAAATACCTCAAGCAGCTCGACCTGTGGGAAAAGCGTAACGAACGCGCCCGGATGTTATCCGGCGGGATGAAGCGCCGCCTGATGATTGCCCGCGCGCTGATGCACGAGCCAAAACTGCTGATTCTTGATGAGCCGACGGCGGGTGTCGATATTGAACTGCGCCGCTCCATGTGGGGCTTCCTGAAAGACCTCAACGACAAAGGCACCACCATTATTCTGACCACCCACTATCTGGAAGAGGCAGAAATGCTGTGCCGCAACATCGGCATCATTCAGCACGGCGAGCTGGTGGAAAACACCTCGATGAAGAACTTGCTCTCCAAGTTGAAGTCAGAAACCTTTATTCTCGATCTGGCGGCAAAGAGCCCGCTGCCGAAGCTCGAAGGTTATCAATACCGCCTCGTCGATACCTCGACGCTGGAAGTGGAAGTGCTGCGCGAGCAGGGCATCAACAGCGTGTTTTCACAGCTGAGCGCGCAGGGTATTCAGGTCTTAAGTATGCGTAACAAAGCGAACCGACTGGAAGAGCTGTTTGTCTCTCTGGTGCAGGATAAACAAGGAGACAAGGCATGACGCATCTTTACTGGGTCGCGCTGAAAAGCATTTGGGCGAAAGAGATTAACCGCTTTATGCGCATCTGGGTGCAAACCCTGGTGCCGCCGGTCATCACGATGACGCTCTATTTCATCATCTTCGGTAACCTGATTGGCTCCCGGATTGGCGAGATGCACGGCTTTACCTATATGCAGTTTATCGTGCCGGGCCTGATTATGATGGCGGTGATCACCAACGCCTATGCCAACGTGGCGTCATCGTTCTTTAGCGCCAAGTTCCAGCGCAATATTGAAGAGCTGCTGGTGGCACCGGTGCCAACGCACGTCATTATTGCCGGTTACGTCGGCGGCGGCGTGGCGCGCGGGCTGTGCGTCGGGATCCTGGTCACGGCGATTTCGCTGTTCTTTGTCCCGTTCCAGGTGCACTCCTGGCTGTTCGTCGCGCTGACGCTGCTCCTGACGGCAATCCTCTTCTCGCTGGCCGGTTTGCTGAACGCCGTGTTTGCCAAAACGTTTGACGACATCAGCCTGATCCCGACCTTCGTGCTGACGCCGCTGACCTATCTTGGCGGGGTGTTCTACTCCCTGACGCTGCTGCCGCCGTTCTGGCAGGCGCTGTCGCACCTGAACCCGATCGTCTATATGATCAGCGGCTTCCGCTTCGGCTTCCTCGGCATCACCGATGTGCCGCTGTTTACCACGGTGGCGGTGCTGGCGGTGTTCATCATCGTCTTCTACCTGCTGTGCTGGTACCTGATCCAGCGCGGACGCGGTCTGCGCAGCTAGCCCTCAGCCCGGCGACATTCTGTTTGCCGGGCATTTTCTTTGACAGTTATCACCGTAAGCTAACCTTCACTCCGCTAAACTACTTGCCTGCTAAGGAGAGAGTTATGCTGGGATGGGTTATCACCTGCCACGATGAACGGGCGCAGGACATGCTGCTGAAGCTGGAAGCCAGGTTTGGTCCACTGCCACAGTGTCGCGCCGTCAACTACTGGCGCGGCTTGAGCACCAATATGCTTGGCCGGATGATGTGCGATGCCCTGCATGAAACTGACACCGGAGAGGGCGTCATTTTTCTTACTGATAAATCCGGCGCGGCGCCGTACCGTGCAGCGGCTCTGATGAGCCATAAGCACGACGGCTGCGAGGTAATCTCCGGTATTAGCCTTCCATTGCTTGAAATGATGTATCCCCAGCGCGAAACATTAACCAGCGCGGCGTTCCGTAACGCTATCGTCGCGCAGGGTACACCGGGCGTCAGCAGCTTGTGGCATCAGCAGCAAAAAAATCCCCCCTTTGTCCTGCTTCATGACCTGTATAAGAATTAAACATTGGTATTGATGTCGCTTTTGCTACAATGGCATAAGTATTTCCGCTTCGAATAAGACCCTCATGTTCACGCGTATTGTTTTCCTGCTATTGATGTTCGTCTCCGGCACTTCTTCTGCCAGTTTATTAAGTCAGCAAAGACTGCCTGCTCAATATATGCAAACCACCGAAGATGCGGCGATTTGGGCGCAGGTCGGCAACAGCGTCATTAACGTTGGCAACGTGCGGGCAGGGCAGATCCTTGCGGTGGTGCCTGCGGCGGCGGACTACTATGAATTTCGCTTCGGATTTGGCACGGGCTTTATCGACAAGGGGCACCTGGAGCCGGTGCAGGGCAAACAGCGCGTCGAGGATGGCCTGGGGGATTTGAATAAACCGCTGAGCAATCAAAACCTGATAACGTGGAAAGACACGCCCGTTTATAACGCCCCGAACAACGGTAGCGCACCCTTCGGCACCTTAAGCGCCAATCTTCGCTATCCGATCCTGAACAAGCTCAAAGATCGCCTCAATCAGACCTGGTTCCAGATCCGCATCGGCAACCGCCTGGCCTGGATCAGCAGCCTGGACGCGCAGGAAGATAACGGCATTCCGGTCATTACCTACCACCATATTTTGCGCGACGAAGAGAACACCCGTTTTCGCCATACCTCCACGACCACCAGTGTGCGTGCGTTCAACAACCAGATGACCTGGCTGCGCGATCAGGGCTATACCACCCTGACCCTGTATCAGCTGGAAGGGTATGTGCGCAACAAGATGAACTTGCCGGCGAAATCGGTGGTGATTACCTTCGACGATGGCCTGAAGTCCGTTAATCGCTATGCTTACCCGATCCTCAAAGCGTATGGCTTTAAGGCGACGGCGTTCATCATCTCGTCGCGTATCAAGCGCCACCCGCAAAAATGGGCGCCAAAATTTCTGCAGTTTATGAGCGTGTCGGAGCTGGAGCAGATGCATGACGTGTTCGACTATCAGTCCCACACGCACTTCCTGCACCGCGTCGACGACAACCATCAGCCCATTTTACTGAGCCGCAGCTATCACAATATTTTGTTTGATTTTAAGCGCTCGCGCCGCGACCTGGCGCAGTTTAACCCGCACGTGCTTTACCTCTCGTATCCGTTCGGCGGTTATGACGATAAGGCGATTAAAGCTGCGAATGACGCCGGGTTCCATCTGGCGGTGACGACGGTACGAGGGAAGGTCAAACCGGGGGATAATCCGTTCTTGCTGAAGCGCCTGTATATCTTAAGAACGGATTCGCTGGAGACGATGTCGCGGCTGATCAGCAATCAGCCGCAGGGGTAGTGCTTATGCAACCTGAACCGGAATCGCCTTTGCGGTGCGCTTCATTTCATTGTCGCCTTCGAAGTAGGCGACTTTAGGCTGCCAGCGACGCGCTTCTTCGTCAGACATCATCACGAAGCTGGCGATGATCACGATATCACCCACGTCCGCGCAGTGCGCCGCAGCGCCATTTACGGAGATGATTTTAGAACCGCGCTCGGCGGCAATCGCGTAGGTAGAGAAGCGTTTACCGTTGTTCACGTTCCAGATATCAATCGCTTCGTTTTCGAGGATACCTGCTGCATCAAGGAAATCCTGGTCAATGGCGCAGGAGCCTTCATAGTGCAGGTCGGCCTGCGTGACTTTCACACGGTGAAGCTTACCTTGCAGCATTTTGCGAATCATTACGTTTACCTATAATTATCAGGGGTGAAAGGAACTACGCCAGCTCAACCACTTTATTGTCGATCAGACGCGCCTGACCTAGCCAGGCCGCCACCAGGATGACTGCGCGCTTGCTGTTCTGGGTTAATTCCAGCAGCGTATCAGCATCACGAATTTGTACGTCGTCAGCACGAAGCCCCTTATCGTTAAGCGCCTGCTCGGCAAGGGCGATAATCTCTTCTGCTGTTAACTCTTTTGCCAGCATCTGCTCAGCCATGGTGTTCATGACCTTGCTGAGACCCGGCGCGATTTTACGCTGTTCGGCGGTCAGGTAGCCATTACGCGAGCTGAGTGCCAGGCCGTCTTTTGCGCGTACGATCGGTACGCCGACAATCTCGATATCGTAACCCATATCCGCAACCATCTTGCGGATCAGCGCCAGCTGCTGGAAATCTTTCTCGCCAAAGCAGGCAACGTCCGGCTGTACCAGGTTGAACAGCTTGCTGACGATTGTGGAAACGCCACGGAAATGGCCCGGGCGGCTCGCGCCTTCGAGCATGGTGGAAATACCCGGGACGTCAACGTAGGTTGCCTCTTCGGTACCCTGCGGGTAAACATCCGCCGGTGCAGGTGAGAAGACGATATCCGCGTGGCGTTTTTTTAGCTTCTCGCAATCTTCCTGCAGGGTGCGCGGGTAGCGCGCCAGATCGTCTGCGCGGTCAAACTGCATGGGGTTCACGAAGATACTGACCACCACGATATCTGCCCGCGCGCGGGCTTCGTCGACGAGCTTCATGTGGCCGTCATGCAGATTGCCCATGGTCGGGACCAGTGCGATACGTTTACCTTCCTGACGCGCGCGGCGGATATGCTGGCGAAGCAGCGGCAGGGTTTCAATGATTAGCACAACGAGACTCCTTAATGGAAACTGTGTTCTTCACCCGGGTAAACACCGGATTCAACGTCGGCAATATACTGCCTGACCGCAGCGCGCATGTCGCCCGCTTCGGCGAGGAAATTTTTGGCAAATTTCGGGATGTGTCCGCCGGTGATACCGAAGGCGTCGTGCATCACCAGGATCTGACCGTCGGTGACGTTACCTGCCCCAATACCAATCACCGGAATGGACAGCGCGTCGGTAATGCGTTTCGCCAGCTCAACCGGCACGCACTCCAGCACCAGCAGCTGTGCACCTGCGGCTTCCAGCGCCAGAGCATCATCCAGCAGCGTCTGGGCGGCATCGCCGCGGCCCTGCACCTTGTAGCCGCCGAAGATATTCACGGACTGCGGCGTCAGGCCTAAATGCCCGCACACCGGCACGGCGCGCTCGGTGAGCATCTTCACCGTATCAACAAGCCAGGCGCCGCCTTCAATTTTGACCATATTGGCACCGGCACGCATCACTGCCGCCGCGTTTTCGAATGCCTGTTCCGGCGTGGCATAAGCCATAAACGGCAGATCGGAAAGCAGCAGACAGGCTGGAGCGCCACGGCGCACGGCGCGGGTATGGTAAGCAATGTCCTCAACCGTCACCGGCAGGGTGGAATCATGTCCTTGTACCGTCATCCCTAACGAATCCCCGACCAGCATGACGTTGATCCCCTCTTCGGCAAACAGTTTGGCGAAGCTGTAGTCATACGCGGTGATGGTCGCGAAGCGTTTTTTTTCCTGTTTGCATTTCTGCAGTAAGGAGATGGTGGTTGGTTTCATACTGTTTCCTGATAGCCCAAAAGCGAATCTTTGCGCATTCTAACAGTAACATTCGAGGGAACAATGATTTTAGGCAATCGATTAACCACAAATATTTTATGGTTAACCAATAAAAAAACGGCTTTACCAGCGAGCGGGTTTTTCCGCACCGAGACTGTTGAGAACGGCCTTTAGCGAGAGCCCGTCAGGGAAGGTAAGGGAAGGGGCGACTTCAAACAGCGGCCAGAGCATAAACCCGCGATTTTTCATGTCGTAATGCGGAACGGTGAGACGTTCAGTGTTAATCGTCTCGTGACCAAACAGCATAATGTCGAGGTCGAGCGTGCGGGGGCCCCAGCGTTCGGCTTTGCGCACACGGCCCTGTTGAAACTCAATACGCTGGGTATTGTCCAGCAGCGCTTCGGGACCCAGTTCAGTCTCAAGGACCACGGCGGCGTTGAGGTAGTCTGGCTGATCCTGCGGCCCCAGCGGCGGCGTGCGGTAGAACGAGGAGACCGCCACGATCCGACTCTGTGGGATGTCGCCCAGCGCCTGTACGGCAGCATTCACCTGCTCCAGCGGAGAGGCTAAATTGCTGCCGATGGCAATATACGCGAGGGTCATGCTGTTCCTTCACGACGCGGCGCGCGTTTGCGCGGGCGACGATGACGGCGACGCGGTTCCGGCTCTTCATCCAGCCCGGTCAGCATATCTTTCTGCTCTGGCGGGGCGGAGACCTGGAATTCAGCCCACCACTGCGCCAGACGCTGCAGCTCCTGGTTGCGTTCAATTTCCGCGCGCAGCGACAGGAGATCGAAGGCCGCGCGGAATTTAGGATGCTCCATCAGTTTCCAGGCGCGTTTGCCCTGACGACGGGACATGCGCAGCTGAAGCTGCCAGATGTCGCGCACCAGGGTGGTAATCCGTTTCGGAATGGCGAGCGTGCGGCAGCCTTCGTCCAGCACGTCGTTGGCGGCCAGCGCGAACGCATCGTAATAGGCGAGCCCGCTCTCCTGGGTAATACGCTGTGCCGTTTCCAGCAGCGGATACCAGAACATCGCGGCAAAGAGGAACGCCGGGTTCACGCGCATGTCGTTGCGAATGCGGGTATCGGTATTTTTCAGCACCTGCGCAATCATCCGCTCCATTGGGCTGTCACCGTTTTCGGTAAAGTAGCGGGTAATGGTCGGGAACAGCGGCTGGAACAGGTTGTATTCGCGCAGAAGTTTGTAGGTTTCAAAACCGTGGCCGGCCTGCAGCAGCTTCAGCGCCTCTTCAAACAGGCGAGCAGGCGGCACGTCGTTAATCAGCGTCGCCAGACGCGGGATTGGCTCTGCCGTTTCCGGGCTGATGCGCATATTCAGCTTGGCGGCGAAACGCACGGCGCGCAGCATACGCACGGGATCTTCACGGTAGCGCGTTTCCGGCGTGCCGATCAGGCGGATCAGACCTTCTTTCAGGTCCTGCATGCCGCCGACGTAATCGCGCACGGTGAAATCCGCCACGCTGTAATAAAGGCTGTTGATGGTGAAGTCGCGACGCTGAGCATCTTCTTCGATAGAGCCGAAGATATTGTCGCGCAGCAGCATACCGTTCTGGCCGCGCTGCGACGTGGTGCGATCGGACGCGCCCGCTTCGTGGTGGCCGCGGAAGGTCGCCACTTCGATGATTTCCGGCCCAAACATCACGTGAGCCAGACGGAAACGGCGGCCAACGAGACGGCAATTACGGAATAATTTGCGCACCTGCTCAGGCGTGGCGCTGGTCGTCACGTCGAAATCTTTGGGTTTTTTGCCCAGCAGTAAATCACGCACTCCACCGCCCACGAGATAGGCCTCGTAGCCCGCTTTATTCAGACGATAGAGCACCTTGAGGGCATTTTCACTGATATCTTTGCGGGAAATAGTGTGCTGCTCACGCGGAATAACCGACATGTGTGGCTGTGCAATAGCATCGTTCGCCATGCTCTCTTCGCGGCTTAGCACTTTACGGCAAAAATTAGCGACTCGGGTAAAAATGGTACACCTCGTAGTGTGTTTTGTTATGAAAAAAGCGGCTAATCATAGCTCAGCGCAACGCATTTGAGAATGCTGGATTTTTGGCACTGCCGCGAGCGTCCAGTTAGCAATGGCCATTTTCAGCAGTTCGTCAATACGCAAATCCTGCCATTCGTTGATTACATTCTGGTTGAGAAATCGCAGCGCGTCGATCAAAACAGGACGCGGATCGCCGTCTGGCAGGGCCGGGGCGTGGTTCTGCTTTGACAATTTTAAGCCCTGCGCATTAACCGCCAGCGGCAGATGAATGTAATCCGGCGCCGTCCAGCCAAACTGATGATAGAGCGAGATTTGTCGCACGGTCGGCTCGACCAGATCCGCCCCGCGCACTATTTCCGTCACGCCCTGAAAATGATCGTCCACCACCACGGCCAGGTTGTAGGCGAACAGGCCATCGCGACGGTGAATAATAAAATCCTCACGCGCCAGACGATCATCGGCATGAATCTCACCGGAGAGTAAATCGTTAAAGTGCGTCACCGGGGAGTGCTGTCTGATGCGCACGGCGGCATTTTCAGGACCGTTGTTCAGCGTGCGGCAGTGGCCGTCATAGACGCCGCCTGCGCTCTGGATGCGCGCGCGGGTGCAGGTGCAGTTATAGGAAAGCCCCTGAGCGCGAAGCCAGGCCAGACGTTCCCGATAGGCCTCGTGACGCTTTGACTGCCAGAGAACCTCGTCATCCCAGTGAAGACCGTAATGTTCCAGCTGACGCAGAATGGTCTCTGCTGCACCGGGAACTTCACGCGGAGGGTCAATATCTTCGATGCGGACGAGCCATTTTCCCTGGCGGGCGCGAGCCTGCAGGTAGCTGCCGAGCGCGGCAATTAATGAGCCGAAGTGTAATTCACCGGAAGGAGATGGCGCGAAGCGCCCAATATAGTGTGATTCAGACATATCAACAGTAACAAGGCGGGAGAGACTCCCGCCTTTGGAGTGTGTAAACAGCGCTGGTATTAACCGGCCATCTGTTTTTCGCGGATTTCGGCCAGCGTTTTGCAGTCGATGCACAGATCGGCGGTTGGACGCGCTTCCAGGCGACGAATGCCAATTTCAACACCGCAGGATTCGCAGTAGCCAAAATCTTCGTCTTCGACTTTTTTCAGCGTTTTCTCGATCTTTTTGATCAGTTTGCGTTCGCGGTCACGGTTACGCAGTTCGAGGCTGAACTCTTCTTCCTGAGCGGCACGGTCTACCGGGTCCGGGAAGTTAGCAGCTTCATCCTGCATATGAGTAACGGTGCGATCGACTTCATCCCTGAGTTGATTACGCCATGCTTCAAGAATACGCTTGAAGTGCGACAGCTGGGCTTCGTTCATATACTCTTCGCCCGGTTTCTCTTGATACGGCTCCACCCCAGCGATGGCGAGAATACTCAGGGACGATGTTTTACGGTTTTGCCCTTCTTGCATGTTGCTTCTCCTTAACACGCACTATCGATCCCCGTGTTGGGGGAAAAATCAGGTCGCTATAAATAGCAGATGCTTTTCCGTATGGCAATTATCTAAACGTAACACTTGACAAGCCTGTGAGGAAAAGCGTATTTGCGCACGCGGCCAGAACACTTAATCGTCAATCGTCTAATCCCTTATAAGACAATGGGAAGAGAGGATCTCAGAGTCATATTATCGGCAGAAAGTTCCGCTTTATAAGCGAAAACCTCTACCCCCTGCTTTTGTGCCTCATTCAACAATTGCGCGTATTTAGGATCAATATGGCGGGCAGGGTAGAAACGTTCAATGGCTGAATGCAACACTGCAAACAGCAATACGGCGCGTTTGCCCGCCGCCGCAACACTCATTAGCTCTCGCAGATGCTTCTGGCCACGTAGCGTTACCGCATCCGGGAAGTAGCCATTTTCCTGTTCCGCTAACGTCACTGATTTCACTTCAATATAGCACTCCGGCCTGTCTTCCGCCTGTAACATGAAGTCAATTCTGCTGCCTTCATCGCCATATTTCACTTCGCTTTTATGCGTGCCATAACCAACCAGTTCGGGAATTACGCCATGGGTCAGCGCTTCCTTAACCAGTTGATTGGCGCGCAGGGTATTAACGCAAATAAATGCCCCGTTCTGGGTTTCGGTCATTTCCCAGGTATGGGCATATTTGCGTTTAGTATTTTCTGATGTGGAATACCAGACCCTGTCACCCGGCGTCGCGCATCCCGTCATGGCACCGGTATTGGGGCAGTGCAGGGTGAGCGGTTCGCCTTCAGGCGTGATCACATCGGCGAGGAAGCGTTTGTAGCGTTGGATAAGCGTAGCGTGCTGCAGGGGAGGACTAAACTTCATCAGAGTTCCTTTCGGTGTTGCCCAGCGTCCAGCGCTGTAGCGGCGTATAGCGGGTGCGCCCCTGTGTAAAGACGGATTCATAAAGCGCGAATGTGTTGACCGGAAAGGCCCAGTGAAAACCTGGTGCCGGGATGGCAACGGCCTGACCGGCATCGCGCAGCAGGGTAATGTGCGGATGAAACGGCTGTGGGCTTTGATAACAGCCGCTGCGCGCCGCCTGCGCGCGCAGCATGTTCGCCAGCTGCAATAATCCGCGCGGAGGCTGGCGCGTCCCCAGCCAGACCACGCGCGAACGCAGCCACTGACCCGCGTCGTCGAGGTGTAGCGTAAATTCCGGCTGGGCAATACGCCCGGCCAGTGCGGCTAACGCCCGCTGTTTTTCGGCACTGACATCGCCCAAAAAGGCCAGCGTCAGGTGCAGGTTAGCCGCCGCGACAGGACGACCGGCTTCCGGCGGGAAGCGATCGGCGCGCCAGCGAACAATTTGACGCTGTAGTGTTGTGGGCAATTCAATGGCAAAAAACAGCCGTTTCGACTCAGGCATACGGAGGACTCGGTAATGATATGCGCCGATGCTACAATGTACGCCGACTAATGTTAACCCTCTGGAGCTGTTAGTGTCCTCATTGCCGGTCGCCGTCGTTCTTCCTGACCTTCTCGCTGCCTTACGCCATGCCCCGCAGGTTTTGCTGAATGCCCCGACGGGGGCGGGTAAGTCCACCTGGCTGCCGCTGCAAATTCTGAAAGACGGGAACATCAGCGGGAAAATTATCCTGCTGGAGCCGCGCAGGCTGGCCGCGCGCAACGTGGCGCAGCGCCTGGCGGAACTGTTGAATGAAAAACCGGGCGAAACGGTAGGTTACAGGATGCGCGCCGAGACCTGCGTGGGCCCGACCACGCGCCTTGAGGTGGTCACCGAGGGGATTCTCACCCGCATGCTGCAAAACGATCCGGAGCTGACCGGCATCGGGCTGGTGATCCTGGATGAATTCCACGAGCGCAGCCTGCAGGCGGATCTGGCCCTTGCGCTGTTGCTGGACGTTCAGCAGGGACTGCGTGACGATCTCCGTCTGCTGATAATGTCGGCGACGCTGGACAATGTGCGGCTACGGCAGGCGCTACCTGATGCGCCGGTTATCAGCTCTGAGGGGCGAGCGTTTCCTGTTGAACGCCGCCATCAACCGCTTCCCTCCCACCTGCGTTTTGACGAGGCGGTCGCCATTGCCACTGCTGAACTGCTGCGCCAGGAACCCGGTTCCCTGCTGCTGTTTTTGCCGGGTGTCGGTGAGATCCAGCGCGTGCAGGAGCAGCTTTCCTCTCGCGTAGGCGGTGATGTACTGCTGTGCCCGCTCTACGGCGCGCTGTCGCTGCAGGAGCAGCGTAAAGCTATCCTTCCTGCCCCGGTGGGGCAGCGCAAGGTGGTGCTGGCAACCAACATCGCTGAAACCAGTTTGACCATCGAAGGTATTCGCCTGGTGGTGGATAGCGCGCAGGAGAGGGTGGCAAGCTTTGATCCGCGCACCGGGCTGACTAAACTCCTGACGCAGCGCATCAGCCAGGCGTCAATGGTGCAGCGCGCGGGCCGCGCGGGGCGTCTCGAGCCGGGGATCTGCCTGCATCTGACCAGCGCAGAGCAGGCTGAACGCGCGGCGCAGCAAAGCACGCCGGAAATTTTACAAAGTGATTTGTCGGGCCTGGTGATGGATCTGCTGCAGTGGGGTTGCCCGGATCCTGGACAGCTTACCTGGCTTGATTCTCCCCCTGTCGTTAACCTCACCGCTGCGCGCAGTCTGTTAACTGAGCTTGGCGCGCTGGAGGGCGAACGTCTGACGGTACGCGGCCAGAAAATGGCGGCGCTGGGCAACGATCCGCGTCTGGCCGCGATGCTGGTGGCCGCGCAAGGGGATGATGAAATTGCCACGGCGGCTAAACTGGCGGCTATCCTTGAGGAGCCGCCACGCGGAGGCAGCAGCGATCTGGGGCAGGCGTTTTCACGCAATCAGGGGAACTGGCAGCAGCGGGCGCAGCAACTGTGCAAACGGCTTAACAGCCGCGGCGGCGTGCCAGAGAGCGAGAGGATTTCCCGGCTGTTAGCGCAGGCGTTTCCGGACAGGATTGCGCGTCGGCGCGGGCTGGACGGTCGCTATCAGCTGGCAAACGGCATGGGGGCGATGCTGGACAGCGATGACGCCCTGACGCGTCATGAGTGGCTAATTGCGCCGCTCCTGCTGCAGGGGAGCAACTCCCCCGATGCGCGTATCCTGCAGGCGATTGCCGTCGATATTGACGCCCTGACCCGTAGCTGTCCGCAGTTGCTTAAGCAATCGGACATCGTCGAGTGGGATGATGCGCAGGGCACGCTGAAGGCGTTTCGTCGTAGCCAGATTGGGAAACTGACGCTCGGGACGAAGCCGCTGGCGAAGCCGTCGGAAGACGAGCTTCATCAGGCTATGCTGAACGGCATTCGGGAAAAAGGGCTGAGCGTGCTGAACTGGACGCCGGAGGCGGAACAGTACCGCATTCGCCTGCACTGCGCCGCAAAGTGGCTACCGGAACAGGGCTGGCCAGCGGTGGATGATGAGACGCTGCTGGCTACGCTTGAACGCTGGCTACTGCCGCAGATGAGCGGCGTGCACTCTCTGCGCGCCCTTAAAGCGCTTGATGTTAAGACTGCGTTACAGAATTTACTGGACTGGTCATTGCGTCAACGTCTGGATAGTGAACTGCCAGGGCATTACACTGTGCCGACCGGAAGCCGGATTGCCATCCGTTATCATGAGGATAATCCGCCGGCGCTGGCGGTTCGGATGCAGGAGATGTTTGGTGAAGCAACCACGCCGTCTATCGCTGAAGGACGCGTGCCGTTGGTGCTTGAACTGCTGTCGCCTGCGCATCGCCCCTTGCAGATCACCCGAGATTTAGGGGCGTTCTGGGCGGGGAGCTACCGTGACGTGCAGAAAGAGATGAAGGGGCGGTACCCCAAACACGTCTGGCCGGACGATCCGGCGAATACGGCGCCGACGAAGCGGACGAAGAAATATTCCTGAAAGGGATGTGTGGCCTGATGCCCTCACCCCGGCCCTCTCCCCCAGGGAGAGGGAGAACTAATTTTGAGAGATTTCTTCTTTCACAGGCCTGTGAAAGAAAAGAAAATCTGGCCTTTGCGCCTGAAAGTTGCGGAGAAAAAGCATGGCGGGGAATGACCGCGAGCCAATAGGACGTAAGGGAAAACCAACGCGTCCGGCGAAAGAAAAAGTAAGCCGTCGTCGCCTCAGAGATGAGGACTATGACGATGACTATGAAGACGATGATGAGGATGAAGAACCGATGCCGCGTAAAGGGAAAGGCAAAGGGCGCAAGCCTCGGGGCAAACGCGGCTGGTTCTGGCTGCTGCTGAAGCTCTTTATTGTTTTTGTTGTGCTGATGGCAATTTACGGCGTGTATCTGGATCAGAAGATCCGCAGCCGTATCGACGGTAAAGTCTGGCAGTTACCTGCGGCAGTGTATGGCCGTATGGTGAACCTTGAGCCAGATATGTCCATCACGAAAAACGAAATGGTAAAACTGCTGGAAGCCACCCAGTATCGTCAGGTGTCAAAAATGACGCGCCCTGGCGAATTTACCGTGCAGGCGAACAGCATTGAGATGATCCGTCGTCCGTTTGATTTCCCGGACAGCAAAGAGGGTCAGGTGCGCGCGCGTCTGACCTTTGACGGGGATCGTCTGGATACCATCGAGAACATGGATAACAACCGCCAGTTCGGTTTCTTCCGTCTCGATCCGCGTCTGATCACCATGCTCTCGTCGGCAAACGGCGAGCAGCGTCTGTTCGTGGCGCGTAACGGCTTCCCGGATCTGCTGGTCGATACGCTGCTGGCGACCGAAGACCGTCACTTCTACGAGCACGACGGCATCAGCCTCTACTCGATTGGTCGTGCGGTACTGGCGAACCTGACTGCCGGTCGTACCGTGCAGGGAGCGAGTACGCTGACTCAGCAGCTGGTGAAGAACCTCTTCCTCTCCAGCGAACGATCTTACTGGCGTAAAGCGAACGAAGCCTACATGGCCGTGCTGATGGACGCGCGCTACAGCAAGGATCGTATCCTTGAGCTTTACATGAACGAGGTGTACCTCGGTCAGAGCGGCGATAACGAAATCCGCGGCTTCCCGCTGGCGAGTCTGTACTACTTTGGTCGTCCGGTGGAAGAGCTGAGCCTGGACCAGCAGGCGCTGCTGGTGGGCATGGTGAAAGGGGCGTCCATTTATAACCCGTGGCGTAACCCGAAACTGGCGCTGGAGCGTCGTAACCTGGTGCTGCGTCTGCTGCAACAACAGCAGGTGATTGACCAGGAGCTGTACGACATGCTGAGCGCACGTCCGCTTGGCGTTCAGCCGCGCGGTGGGGTGATCTCGCCTCAGCCTGCGTTTATGCAGCTGGTGCGTCAGGAGCTGCAAAGCAAGCTTGGCGATAAGGTCAAAGATCTCTCCGGCGTGAAGATCTTCACCACCTTTGACTCCGTGGCGCAGGATGCGGCAGAAAAAGCGGCGGTGGAAGGTATTCCGGCGCTGAAGAAACAGCGTAAGCTCTCCGATCTTGAAACCGCGATGGTGGTGGTTGACCGCAACTCCGGCGAAGTTCGTGCGATGGTGGGCGGTGCCGAGCCGCAGTTTGCAGGCTACAACCGTGCCATGCAGGCGCGTCGCTCGATCGGTTCTCTGGCAAAACCGGCGACCTATCTCACTGCCCTGAGTCAGCCAAACCAGTATC
Source organism: Enterobacter sp. BNK-22 (assembly GCF_048684805.1). Taxonomy (NCBI): domain Bacteria; kingdom Pseudomonadati; phylum Pseudomonadota; class Gammaproteobacteria; order Enterobacterales; family Enterobacteriaceae; genus Enterobacter; species Enterobacter sp. BNK-22. Next base: position 2,708,562 of record NZ_JBLQTT010000001.1, on the reverse strand, counting down.
GTCTGAATACCTGGATTGCGGATGCGCCTATCTCCCTGCGCCAGCCTAACGGCCAGGTGTGGTCACCGCAGAACGACGATAAGCAGTTCAGCGGTCAGGTGATGCTGGTAGATGCGTTGACGCGCTCCATGAACGTGCCGACGGTAAACCTGGGCATGTCGCTGGGCCTGCCGGCCATTGTCGATACCTGGCAGAAGCTGGGCGTGGCGAAAGATCAGCTGCACCCGGTGCCGGCGATGATCCTCGGGGCGCTTAACCTGACGCCGATCGAAGTGGCGCAGGCGTTCCAGACCATCGCCAGCGGCGGTAACCGCGCGCCGCTGTCCGCCCTGCGTTCGGTGATTGCCGAGGATGGCTCTGTGCTGTATCAGAGCTTCCCGCAGGCGGAGCGTGCCGTTCCTGCTCAGGCGGCCTACATGACGCTGTGGACGATGCAGCAGGTGGTGCAGCGTGGTACGGGTCGTCAACTGGGTGCGAAGTATCCGGGCCTGCATCTGGCAGGTAAGACCGGGACCACCAACAACAACGTTGATACCTGGTTTGCCGGTATCGATGGCCGTGAAGTGGTCATTACCTGGGTAGGACGCGACAACAACCAGCCGACCAAGCTGTACGGGGCGAGCGGGGCGATGTCGATTTACCAGCGCTATCTGGCGAATCAGTCACCAGTGCCGCTGAACCTTGTCGCGCCGGAAGATATCGTCGATATGGGCGTGGACAGCTCCGGTAACTTCGTCTGCGGCGGCGGAATGCGTACTCTGCCGGTCTGGACAACCAACCCGGATTCCCTGTGCCAGCAGAGCCAGCCTGAACAGCCGACCGGCAACCCGTTCGATCAGTCTTCTCAGCCACAGCAGCCGCAGCAGCAACAGCCGCAGCAGCAGAATGAGAAGAAAGACAGCGATGGCGTAGCCGGCTGGATTAAGGACATGTTTGGCGGTAACTAACTTTTAAAGCCCTCTTCCCCGGAAGGGGGCTTTTTTTACCCGTAAACCTCATTTCGTTAACCCTCACTTTAACTCTGATTAACCCTTCGTTTTCTCTTGTCTATTTCTTATACCCTTAATTCTCGTAGGGCCGCTTACTGCTTGCTATGCAACCCGCGTTTCGCATATTATTCTGGCGCTCATAATAATAATTCTCGTTTACGTTATCATTCACTTTTCCATCAGAGAAACATCATGGCGCTTTCCAATACTGCTCAGCCAATGAACACGTCGCTGCGTAAACTCGCGGTCGTCGTCGCCACAGCGGTTGCCGGCGTGTCCGCGTATGCTCATGCGGCAGAAACCCCGAAAAAAGAAGAAACCATCACGGTAACCGCAGCACCTGCGGCACAGGAAAGTGCCTGGGGACCGGCACCCACGATTGCGGCCAAACGCACCGCCACCGCGACCAAGACCGATACCCCGATTGAGAAAACCCCGCAGTCTATTTCTGTCGTCACCCGCGAAGAGATGGATATGAAGCAGCCGGGTACGGTTAAACAGGCGCTGGCCTATACGCCGAGCGTGTTCGCAACGCGCGGCGCGTCAACAACGTATGATGTTGTTTCTATCCGTGGGTTCACCACCTCCAGTACCGTGAATACCAACCAGTATCTGGACGGGATGAAGCTGCAGGGTGATAACTATTCTGAAGCGTCCATGGATCCGTATTTCCTTGAGCGCGTCGAGCTGCTGCGCGGCCCTACGTCCGTTCTGTACGGTAAAAGCCACCCGGGCGGCGTGGTCAGCATGGTCAGCAAGCGGCCAACCACCGAGCCACTGAAAGAAATTCAGTTCAAAATGGGTACCGATAACCTGTGGCAGACAGGGTTTGATTTCAGCGATGCGATTGATGATGACGGCGTGTGGTCATACCGTCTGACCGGTCTGGGGCGCAGCGAAAATGCGCAGCAGGAGATGGTGAAATCTTCCCGCTACGCTATTGCACCTGCTTTCAGCTGGCGTCCTGACGATAAAACCGATTTTACTTTCCTGAGCAACTTCCAGAGCGATCCGGATGCAGGCTATTACGGCTGGCTGCCGCGGGAAGGTACCGTTGTGCCTTACTATGACGCCAACGGCAACGCGCACAAGCTGCCGACCGATTTCAACGAAGGTGACGAAGACAACAAGATCTCCCGTCGCCAGAAAATGGTGGGCTACAGCTTCTCGCATCAGTTTGATGACACCTTTACCGTGCGTCAAAACCTGCGCTACACCAAAATCAATACGCTTTACCGTTCCGTTTACGGTAACGGCTATATTGCACCGGCTCAGATCAGCCGCGCGTACGTGCGCTCTGATGAGGACCTCAACTCGTTCACGGTCGATACCCAGCTGCAGTCCAAATTTGCGACCGGTGCAGTGGATCATACTCTGTTAACGGGCGTCGATTACCTGCGCATGCGTAACGATATTGATGCAGATTACGGCAGCGCTGACCCTATCAGCATGACGAATCCGCAGCACAACAATGCCAATATCAACGTGAACTTCCCGTATGCCGTGCTCAATCGTCAGGAGCAAACGGGCCTGTACGCGCAGGATCAGGCTGAGTGGGATAAGTGGGTACTGACCCTGGGTGGACGCTATGATTTTGCCAAAACGTCCACACTGACGCGTTCCTCCGACACGACGGCTGAAATCAACGATCGGGCATTCACCTGGCGCGGCGGGATCAACTACCTGTTTAATAACGGTATTACGCCGTACTTCAGCTATAGCGAATCCTTCGAGCCTATTTCCGGCGCAACCCAGGGCGGCAAACCGTTCGATCCGGCTCGCGGCAAGCAGTATGAAGCGGGCGTGAAGTATGTACCGAAAGATCTGCCTGTGGTGGTCACCGCTGCGGTGTATCAGCTGACCAAAAACAACAACCTGACGGCCGATCCGGCGAACCCGACCAGCGGCTTTAGCGTACAGGGCGGTGAAATTCGCTCTCGCGGTTTCGAACTGGAAGCGAAAGCGGCAGTATCTGCCAACGTGAACGTGACGGCTTCCTATAGCTTTACTGATGCGGAATACACGCACGATACCTGGTATGAAGGCCGTCGTCCGGCGGAAGTGCCGCGTAACATGGCGTCTCTGTGGGCAGATTACACCTTCCACGAGACGGCGTTGAGCGGTCTGACGGTAGGGGCAGGCACCCGTTACATCGGTAACACCGTGTCCTACTACTCTGCCTCGTCGCCAAAAGCCTACCAGTCGTTCAACGTCGCGGGCTACGCACTGGTTGACGCGACCGTGAAATACGACCTGGCACGCTTTGGACTGCCGGGCTCATCCGTCGGCGTCAACGTGAACAACATCTTCGATCGTGAATACGTCTCCAGCTGCTACAGCGAATATGCATGCTACTGGGGCGCAGGACGTCAGGTTGTTGCCACCGCGACCTTCCGCTTCTAATCTCTGTCCGGGCACGGTTCGCCGTGCCCTTTTTATTTAAGTTGGCTGATATGCAGGATAATCAAACGCAACCCGACACCACCTTTACGCTCAACCATCTCTCCTTTCGCGTACCCGGGCGCACCTTGCTGCATCCGCTCTCTTTGACGTTCCCCGCAGGTAAAGTCACTGGCCTGATTGGTCACAACGGTTCCGGTAAGTCCACGCTGCTCAAGATGCTGGGACGCCATCAGCCGCCTTCAGAAGGCGACATTCTGCTGGATGACCAACCGCTCGAGAGCTGGAGCAGCAAAGCGTTTGCCCGCAAAGTGGCGTATCTGCCGCAGCAGCTGCCGCAGGCGGAGGGGATGACGGTGCGAGAGCTGGTGGCGATTGGGCGTTATCCGTGGCATGGCGCGCTTGGACGCTTTGGCGTGGCCGACAGAGAGAAAGTGGAAGAGGCGATTGCGCTGGTCGGGCTAAAGCCGCTGGCGCACCGTCTGGTGGATAGCCTGTCCGGCGGTGAACGCCAGCGCGCGTGGATTGCGATGCTGGTGGCCCAGGACAGCCGCTGCCTGCTCCTTGATGAACCCACCTCCGCGCTCGATATCGCCCATCAGGTCGATGTCCTGGCGCTGGTGCACCGCTTAAGCCAGCAGCGCGGTCTGACGGTGATTGCGGTGCTGCATGACATCAACATGGCGGCGCGCTATTGCGACTACCTTGTCGCGCTGTGCGGCGGCGAAATGATTGCGCAGGGAACGCCGTCCGAGCTGATGTGCAGCGAAACGCTGGAACATATTTATGGTATTCCGATGGGTATTCTGCCTCACCCGGCCGGGGCTGCACCGGTGAGCTTCGTCTACTGATGCTCGACAACATGCGCATTAGCCGCCGTCGCCTGCTGACGGCGATGGCCCTCTCACCGCTGCTGTTAAAAATGAATACGGCGCGTGCCGCCGCCGTCGATCCGCACCGCATAGTTGCGCTGGAGTGGCTGCCGGTCGAGCTGATGATGGCGCTCGGCGTCACGCCCTACGGCGTGGCGGACATTCCTAACTATAACCTCTGGGTGAACGAGCCGAAGCTGCCGGACTCGGTAATCGACGTCGGCCTGCGGACGGAGCCAAACCTCGAGCTGCTCACCCAGATGAAACCGTCGTTCCTGTTCTGGTCCGCGGGCTACGGTCCGTCAGAAGAGACTATGGCGCGCATTGCGCCCGGACGTGGATTTGCTTTCAGCGACGGTAAAAAACCGCTGGCGATGGCGAAAAAGTCGGTTAACGAGATGGCGCATTTCCTCAACCGTGAGGCGGAGGCTAAAAAACATCTCGACGAATTCGATGCCCTGATTGACGCTCTGAAGCCGCGTTTTGCTCACCGGGCCGATCGTCCGCTGCTGATGGTGACGCTGCTGGATGCCCGCCATATGCTGGTTTTCGGTAAAAACTGCCTGTTCCAGGAAGTCCTCGACAGTTTTGGTATTCGTAATGCCTGGGAAGGGGAGATGACGTTCTGGGGCAGTACCGCTGTGGGTATCGATCGTCTCGCGGCGTTTCGCGACGTGGATGTGCTGTGCTTCGATCACGGCAACGAGCGCGCCATGCAAACCCTGATGGCGACGCCGCTCTGGCAGGCGATGCCGTTTGTCCGTGAGCAACGCTTCCAGCGCGCCCCGGCGGTCTGGTTCTACGGCGCGACGCTGTCGGCCATGCATTTTGCCCGCGTGCTGGATAACGCGCTGGGAGGTAAAGCATGAGTTCACGGATTGCCCGCTTCCCGGCGCTTCTGCTGGTGCTGATTTTCCTTGCCGCGCTGGCGTTAACCGGGTTTAACCTCTCGGCCGCATTACCGCGCGCGCAGTGGGGTGCCGCGCTGGCCTCGCCGGATATCGACAATATTCAGCAGATGCTGTTCCACTACAGCCTGCTGCCGCGTCTGGCAGTCTCCCTGCTGGTTGGTGCCGGTTTAGGGCTGGTGGGCGTGCTGTTCCAGCAGGTTTTACGTAACCCGCTGGCGGAACCCACCACACTCGGCGTCGCGACCGGCGCCCAGCTAGGGATCACCATCACCACGCTGTGGACGCTGCCGGGGGCGTTAGCCTCGCAGTTTGCGGCGCTTGCCGGAGCGTGTGCGGTGGGCGCGCTGGTCTTTGGCGTGGCCTGGGGTAAACGTCTTTCCCCGGTGACGCTGATTCTGGCCGGGCTGGTGGTCAGCCTGTACTGTGGGGCGATCAACCAGCTGCTGGTTCTGTTCCACCACGATCAGCTGCAAAGCATGTTCATGTGGAGTACCGGGACGCTGACCCAGACCGACTGGAGCGTGGTGCAGCGCCTGTGGCCGCAGCTGGCTGGCGGTGTTGTGCTGACGCTGCTGCTCCTGCGTCCTCTGACGCTGATGGGACTGGATGATGGCGTGGCGCGCAACCTGGGGCTGGCGCTGTCGCTGGCTCGCCTGGCGGCGCTGACGCTGGCGATTGTATTGAGCGCCCTGCTGGTGAACGCGGTCGGCATCATCGGGTTTATCGGCCTGTTTGCCCCGCTGCTGGCGAAGATGCTCGGAGCGCGTCGCTTGCTGGCGCGTCTGATGCTGGCGCCGCTGATTGGGGCGCTGATCCTCTGGCTTTCCGATCAGCTTATTCTCTGGCTGGCGCAGGTCTGGCGTGAAGTCTCCACCGGCTCGGTCACCGCGCTGATCGGGGCGCCGCTGCTCCTGTGGCTGCTTCCGCGCCTGCGCAGCATGAGCGCACCGGCGATGGATGCGGGTGATAAAGTCCATACTGAGCGTCAGTCGGTACTGTGGTTTAGCCTTGTCGGGCTGGCGGTGCTGATTATCGCCTCGTTCGCGGCGCTCTCATTCGGACGCGATGCCGCGGGCTGGCACTGGGCAACGGGTGATTTACTCAACGCCCTGCTGCAGTGGCGCTGGCCGCGTATCCTCGCTGCGCTGATCGCAGGCGTGATGCTGGCGGTGGCAGGATGCATTATTCAGCGTCTGACCGGCAACCCGATGGCGAGCCCGGAAGTGCTCGGGATCAGCTCTGGCGCTGCCTTTGGCGTGGTGCTGATGCTGTTCTTCGTGCCGGGCAATGCGTTTGGCTGGCTGCTGCCTGCCGGCAGTCTCGGGGCGGCGGTTACGCTGATGATTATCCTGATTGCCGCTGGTCGAGGCGGGTTTTCACCGCACCGTATGCTGCTGGCGGGGATGGCGCTCAGCACCGCATTCACGATGCTGCTGATGATGCTGCAGGCAAGCGGCGATCCGCGTATGGCGAAGATCCTGACCTGGATATCCGGCTCAACGTACGGCGCGACCGGCAGCCAGGCGATCGGGTCCGGGATCGTAATGATCGTACTGCTGGCGATGGTGCCGCTGTGCCGTCGCTGGATGACCATTCTTCCGCTCGGCGGGGAAACCGCGCGCGCGGTGGGAATGGCGCTGACGCCAGCGCGTATAGCGTTGCTGCTGCTCGCTGCGTGCCTGACGGCGACGGCGACCATGACGATTGGCCCGCTGAGTTTTGTGGGGCTAATGGCGCCGCACATTGCCAGAATGATGGGGTTCCGCCGGACGATGCCCCATATCGTGATGTCGGCCCTGACGGGCGGGGTGATGCTGGTGTTTGCGGACTGGTGCGGAAGAATGGTGCTGTTCCCGTATCAGATCCCGGCGGGTCTGCTGTCGACCTTTATCGGTGCGCCGTATTTTATTTATCTGTTGAGAAAGCAGAGTCGGTAATAAAAGTAAACGGCAATCCTTAGATTGCCGTTTTAGTATTTGCTCCCTCTCCCCGTGGGAGAGGGTTGGGGTGAGGGCATCAAGCCGCACATCTTACAGTTTCGCAAACACCTTACGCGCCGCGTCAATGGTGTTATTGATATCTTCTTCACTGTGCGCCACGGACATAAAGCCCGCTTCGAACGCTGACGGTGCCAGGTACACGCCTTCTTCCAGCATCAGGTGGAAGAAGCGCTTGAAGCGTTCAACGTCGCACTTCACCACGTCCTGATAGCAGGTCACGGTTTTCGCCTCGGTGAAGAAGATCCCGAACATGCCGCCCACGTGGTTGACCACCAGAGGGATACCGGCCTCTTCTGCGGCGTCCAGCAGACCGTTTGCCAGTTGCGTGGTCCGGTCGGTCAGGGTTTCGTGGATGCCTGGCTGAGCCACTTCGGTCAGGCAGGCAAAGCCCGCCGCCATCGCGATAGGGTTACCGGAGAGCGTGCCCGCCTGGTAAACCGGGCCGGTTGGCGCCAGCGCTTCCATGACGTCCTTACGTCCACCGAATGCGCCGACCGGCATGCCGCCGCCGATGATTTTACCCAGGCAGGTCAGGTCCGGCTCGACGCCGTAGTAAGACTGGGCGCCCGCCAGCGCTACGCGGAAGCCGGTCATCACTTCATCGATGATCAGCAGCGCACCGAATTCATCGCACAGGGCGCGCAGGCCCGGCAGGAAATCAGGCTGCGGTGGAATGCAGTTCATGTTGCCCGCAACCGGCTCAACGATGATGCAGGCGATCTCCTGCGGATACTGCTCGAACGCCGCGCGAACGGTGTCCAGATCGTTGTAGGTGCAGGTCAGGGTATGCTTCGCGAAGTCAGCCGGTACGCCAGGTGAGTTTGGCTGGCCGAGCGTTAGCGCGCCGGAACCCGCTTTCACCAGCAGGCAGTCCGCATGACCGTGGTAGCAACCCTCAAACTTGATAATCTTGTCGCGACCGGTAAAGCCGCGCGCCAGGCGGATGGCGCTCATGGTCGCTTCGGTACCGGAGTTCACCATGCGCACCATGTCCATGGTCGGGACCAGCTCGGTAACCAGCTCCGCCATTTTCACTTCCATTTCGGTTGGCGCACCGAAGCTCAGGCCGCGCTGAGCGGCTTCAATCACCGCGTTACGAATGGCCGGGTGGTTGTGTCCCAGCACCATCGGGCCCCAGGAGCCGACATAATCGATATAGGCTTTGCCATCGACATCATACAGATACGCGCCGTCAGCACGTTCGATAAACAGCGGCGTGCCGCCCACGCCGGTAAAGGCGCGCACAGGTGAGTTCACGCCACCCGGAATAAGCTCGCGGGCTGCACTGTAGAGGTTTTCAGACTTGCTCATGGCGTCGTTCCTGGTTCGTATAAAATGATTAAGCCCACTATTCTAAGTGATTCGGGGAAGGTTATGAAATTTTTAGCCGGGTAATGCTTTAAGATTTGTTAAGTAATTTTCAGGAGACGGTGGGGCTGTCTCTGGTAAAATCCTCGCGGCTTTTTGTATGACGAATAAGTACAGGACATGAAATCAGATTCTCCGTCTTTTGAAGAACAACAGTTTACGCGCGCCCAGCATCGAATCAGTATTCGACGGCTGCTCAATCGCGATAAAACGCCGCTGGCGATCCTGCTGGCCGCTGCCGTGGTGGGAACACTCGCCGGTCTGGTGGGCGTGGCATTTGAAAAAGCGGTTAATGCCGTGCTCAACTGGCGAGTGGGAACCGTGGCCGGTTTCGCCGACAGCCGATGGCTGGTCTGGGTTGCTGCGTTCGGGCTGTCGGCGCTGTTTGCCATGGTGGGGTATTTCCTGGTGCGTAAATTTGCGCCGGAGGCGGGCGGGTCCGGCATCCCGGAAATTGAAGGGGCCCTGGAGGAGTTGCGTCCGGTGCGCTGGTGGCGTGTCATCCCTGTGAAGTTTATCGGCGGCATGGGTTCGCTGGGCGCGGGGATGGTTCTTGGCCGGGAAGGGCCTACGGTTCAGCTGGGCGGGAACGTCGGCCGCATGGTGGGCGATCTGTTTCGGATGCGCAGCGCCGAAGCGCGCCATACGCTGCTGGCAACCGGTGCGGCGGCGGGGCTGTCGGCGGCCTTTAACGCGCCGCTGGCGGGCATTTTGTTTATCATCGAAGAGATGCGCGCGCAGTTTCGCTACAACCTGATCTCCATTAAAGCGGTGTTTACCGGCGTCATTATGTCGAGCATCGTGTTTCGCCTCTTTAATGGCGAAGGGGCGGTCATTGAGGTGGGTAAACTGACCAACGCGCCGGTGAACACCCTGTGGCTTTACCTGATCCTCGGCATGATTTTTGGCGTGGTGGGGCCGCTGTTTAACACCTTTATCCTACGCGCTCAGGATATGTTCCAGCGTATTCACGGTGGGAATACGACCAAATGGGTGCTGATGGGGGGCCTGCTGGGCGGAATCTGCGGCGTGCTCGGGTTTATCGAGCCGAATGCCGCAGGCGGCGGGTTCGGGCTGATCCCCATTGCGGCGGCGGGGAACTTTAGCGTGGGTCTGCTGCTGTTTATGTTTATCTCCCGCGTCATCACGACGGTGCTCTGTTTTTCCTCCGGCGCGCCCGGTGGGATATTTGCCCCGATGCTGGCGCTGGGAACCTTGCTGGGCACCGCGTTTGGTATGGCGGCGGAAGCGGGCTTTCCCGCCTATCACCTTGACGCCGGGACCTTTGCGGTGGCCGGAATGGGCGCGCTGCTTGCCGCCTCCCTGCGCGCGCCATTGACCGGGATCGTGCTGGTGCTGGAGATGACGGATAATTACCAGCTCATTTTGCCAATGATCATTACCTGTCTCGGCGCGACACTATTAGCCCAGTTCCTGGGTGGAAAACCGCTATACTCCACCATTCTTGCACGTACTCTGGCAAAACAAGAGGCGGAGCGGGCCGCAACGCAGAATACTTGAATGAATTACCAGGGTATTAGATAATGACACAAAGAATTGGGTGAATTTTACCCAATAGCAGTAGCAGTATTCATGGGAGCATAAGATGAGTGATGATGTAGCGTTGCCGCTGGAGTTTACCGAAGCAGCAGCCAACAAAGTGAAAACCCTGATTGCCGACGAAGACAATCCGGATCTGAAACTGCGTGTCTATATTACCGGCGGCGGCTGCAGCGGCTTCCAGTACGGTTTTACCTTTGACGATCAGGTTAACGATGGCGATATGACCATCGAGAAACAGGGCGTTGCGCTGGTGGTTGACCCGATGAGCCTGCAATATCTGGTGGGCGGTTCGGTGGATTACACCGAGGGTCTGGAAGGTTCGCGCTTTGTGGTCACCAACCCGAACGCAACAAGCACCTGCGGGTGTGGTTCTTCGTTCAGCATTTAAGCCTGAATGCGGATTGTAGGCCCGGTAAGCGAAGCGCCACCGGGCTTATAAACGACGCCTATCTTGAATTTTCATCCAGCGCAAACGTCGGCAGCTTCAGGTGCCAGCGTATCGCCGCTAGACGTATCACCAGCGTCACGACCATCCCCAGCATCGCGGCGTTTTCCAGCGGAAATGCAAACGTGTAGTACGCGGTCGCATGGACAATGCCGCCCGCAATACAGGCCGTCGCGTAAATTTCAGTACGCAGGATCATCGGTACCTCACGCGCCAGAATGTCGCGAATGATCCCGCCGCCTACGCCGGTTAATACGCCCATGCAGATCGCCACCATCGGACCGGTGCCCGCATTAAACGCCTTATTGACGCCAATACCGACAAACACGGCCAGACCGACGGCATCCAGTACCGGCAATATCCATTTTGGTAATCGGCGGGGCTGGCGAACCAGCACAATGGTTAACAGGCAGGTGACCATCGCGACCACCAGATCGGTCGGATCTTTCACCCAAAACACCGGGCCATTCGCCAGCGCCATATCGCGGATTGTCCCGCCGCCCACGGCGGTCACCACGCCTAGTACCAGCACGCCAAACGGATCCATGCGTAGTTTTCCGGCGAGCAGGACGCCGGAGATAGCAAAAACGGCTGTGCCAAGAATATCCAGCCAATAAACGAGCATCGTTAAATCCTCGAAAAGGGTCTTATGTTAGTGACTCTCTGCCAGCGCGGCACAGAGCTGTTTTGCGGCGAGGATAATACGCGGGCTGGCGCGTTCAAACCAGTCGCTGTTGAGGGGTATTACCGGTATTTTTAGCTGCTTTTGCCAGAATTGCTCAATTTTGGGAATTTCGCTCGCATTTCCGACCACGACGATGGCCTGTGGCTGGCGCGCCAGAACCTGCTCACGGCTTACCTGAGGCCACGGCACCCGGCTGGCTGCAAAGATGTTTTCACCGCCACAAACTTCCAGCACCTGGTTTTGAATCGACCCTTTTCCGGTGGTGAACAGCGGCTGGCTGCCAAACTGCAGGAAGATGCGCTTTTTAACAGGGGTATCGTATCGGGATTTCAGCGCGGCATAGTCGCTCAGCATCTGTTTCGCCGCAGCCTCGGCTTTTTTGGGCGTAGGGCTATAGGGTGCCAGGGCGCGTAGCGCCTGTGCGACCTGTTCAATGCTGACGGCATCAATCCACATGACCTTTATGCCAAGGGAAGTGAGCTGATTGACCTGCCGCTCGGCGTTGCCGCCACGCCAGGCCAGCACGAGATCCGGTTTCAGCGCCACGATGCGCTCAAGGTTCATCCCTTGCCAGGTAGCCACTTGCTCAATCCCCGCGGCCTGCGGCGGATAATCGGAAAAGCTGCTCACGCCGACGGGCGTAATGCCGGCGGCAAACGCCAGCTCCGTATTGGCGGGAGAGAGCGTAATCACGCGCGGTACAGCATAGAGCCACAGCGGGGCGAGAAGAAGCAGGGCGGCAAGCGCCCTGAGGGTATGTTTAGCCACGTGCCAGATTCTGCACCAGGCGTTCCACCATCACGGTGGACTGTTTTGCCGCAACGGTCAGGAACTCGTCGAAGCTGATGTGGGACTGCTGGTCAGCCACGTCAGAGATGGCGCGAACCACCACGAACGGTACGTTGAAGTTATGGCAAACGTGCGCAATCGCAGTCGCTTCCATCTCAACGGCCACCGCCTGAGGGAAGTTATGACGGATTTTCGCCAGACCCACGGAACCATTGATGAACGCGTCACCGCTGACAATCAGACCGCGTACCGCGTTGAGGTTGAGCTCCGCAATGCAGGTCTCTGCCGCCGCAATCAGTTTGTCGTCCGCTTTAAACCCTGCCGGGCAGCCCGGAAGCTGGCCGTACTCGTAACCGAACGCGGTGACGTCAGCATCGTGGTAACGCGCTTCGTCGGAAACAACGATATCACCCAACTTCAGCGTCGGCGCCAGGCCGCCCGCAGAGCCGGTATTCACGATCACGTCCGGCTTGCAGCGCTCAAGCAGCAGGGTGGCACCCAGCGCCGCAGCGACTTTACCGATGCCTGATTTCAGCAGAGCCACGTCAACACCGTTTAGCTGACCGGTATAGATCTCACAACCCCCCAGAGAGAGGGTCTGACGGTTCTCAATTTTGTCACGCAGGAGCGTAACTTCTTCTTCCATTGCACCAATAATGCCGATTTTCATAGATTTACTCGCGATGTGCCTTGTTAAGATGCATAGTCTATCATGCGGTTAAGGGGAAACGCATTCTCACGCGGGGGAGCACATGTCACCAATCGATTTTCGCACCAAAATTAACTGGCACCGACGTTTCCGTTCGCCGCAGGGCGACAAGAGCGAACATGAGATCCTGCGTATCTTCGAAAGCGATCGCGGGCGGATCATCAACTCGCCCGCCATCCGCCGTCTGCAGCAAAAAACCCAGGTCTTTCCGCTGGAGCGTAACGCCGCAGTGCGCACGCGCTTAACCCACTCTATGGAGGTGCAGCAGGTCGGGCGCTATATAGCCAAAGAGATTTTGAGCCGTCTCAAAGAGCAGCGCTTGCTGGAAACCTATGGTCTGGACGAGCTGACGGGGCCTTTCGAGAGTATCGTTGAGATGGCCTGCCTGATGCATGACATCGGCAACCCGCCTTTCGGTCATTTTGGTGAGGCGGCAATTAATGACTGGTTTAAACAACGGCTTTACCCTTCGGATGCGGTAAGCCAGCCGCTGAGCGACGACCGCTGCATCGTACGCGATTTACGCCTGCGTGAAGGCGAAGAGGGGCTGAACGATTTGCGCCGCAAGGTGCGCCAGGATCTCTGTCATTTTGAGGGCAACGCGCAGGGGATCCGGCTGGTCCACTCCCTGATGCGTATGAACCTGACCTGGGCACAGGTCGGCTGCATTCTGAAATATACGCGCCCCGCGTGGTGGACGGGGGAGACGCCCGCGTCCCACAGTTATTTAATGAAAAAACCGGGCTATTATCTTTCCGAAGAGGCCTATATTGAACGGCTACGTAAAGAACTTTCATTGACGCCAAACGGCCGCTTTCCATTGACCTGGATTATGGAAGCCGCCGATGATATTTCCTATTGCGTGGCCGATCTGGAAGACGCGGTTGAGAAAAGAATCTTCAGCGTCGAGGAGCTTTATCAGCATCTTTATACGGCCTGGGGCACCCATGAAAAAGGCTCGCTGTTTGCGCAGGTTGTCGAAAATGCCTGGGATAAATCGCGCTCAAATACATTAAGCCGCAGTACGGAAGACCAGTTCTTTATGTATTTGCGGGTAAATACATTAAATAAGCTGGTGCCGTACGCGGCGTCGCGCTTTATTGATAATTTGCCGCTGATTTTCAGCGGGGAATTCAACCATGCGCTACTGGAAGATGACAGCAGTTTCAGCCAGCTCCTCGAGCTTTATAAACATGTGGCGATGCGGCATGTCTTCAGCCATCCGGATGTCGAACAGTTAGAGCTGCAGGGCTACCGGGTGATCAGCGGGTTACTGGAAATTTATGCCCCGCTGCTCCAGCTGTCCGTTGACGAATTCAGCGAGCTGGTGGAACACGAGCGCGTGCGCCGCATCCCCATCGAATCCCGACTTTATCAGAAACTCTCTACCCGACACCGTCTGGCGTATGTCGAAGCGATTGGCAAGCTGGATCGTCATTCTCCCCAGTGGCCGGTGATGGAATATTATTATCGCTGCCGTCTTATCCAGGACTATATCAGCGGCATGACGGATTTGTATGCCTGGGATGAATATCGCAAGCTGATGGCGGTGGAATAACGCCGGAGTTTTGTAAAGACGGCCAATAAATTTTTACCTTTTCCATAAACTTATCGCCGGAACTAAGCGGTATAAAACGAATCTGAGTTACACAGCAATTTTGCGTTACCTGTAAATCGAGATTGAGAAACATGAAAAAAACCACATTAGCAATGAGTGCACTGGCTCTGAGTTTAGGTTTAGCGCTGTCTCCTCTGACTGCTACTGCAGCCGAGACCGCGTCGTCGGCAGCAACCGCGCAGCAGATGCCAAGCCTGGCACCGATGCTCGAAAAAGTGATGCCATCGGTGGTGAGTATTAACGTTGAGGGTAGCACGACCGTCAATACGCCGCGCATGCCGCGTAACTTCCAGCAGTTCTTCGGCGACAACTCGCCGTTCTGCCAGGACGGTTCGCCATTCCAGAGCTCTCCGTTCTGTCAGGGCGGTGGCGCAGGGGATGACAGCCAGGGCGGCGGCCAGCAGCAGAAATTCATGGCGCTTGGCTCGGGGGTAATCATTGATGCAGCGAAAGGCTACGTCGTCACTAACAACCACGTTGTCGATAACGCGAACAGCATTAAGGTTCAGCTGAGCGATGGCCGTAAGTTTGACGCCAAAGTGGTCGGCAAAGACCCGCGTTCTGACATTGCGCTGATCCAGATTCAGGATCCGAAAAACCTGACGGCGATTAAAATTGCCGACTCCGACGCGCTGCGCGTGGGCGACTATACCGTGGCGATCGGTAACCCGTTCGGTCTGGGTGAAACCGTGACCTCGGGTATCGTCTCTGCGCTGGGCCGTAGCGGCCTCAATGCCGAGAACTATGAGAACTTCATCCAGACGGATGCGGCGATCAACCGCGGTAACTCCGGCGGTGCGCTGGTCAACCTGAACGGCGAACTGATCGGTATCAACACCGCGATCCTTGCCCCGGACGGCGGCAATATCGGGATCGGTTTTGCTATCCCAAGTAACATGGTGAAAAACCTGACCGCGCAGATGGTGCAGTATGGCCAGGTGAAACGCGGTGAGCTGGGTATCCTGGGTACGGAACTGAACTCCGAACTGGCGAAGGCGATGAAGGTTGACGCCCAGCGCGGGGCATTCGTCAGCCAGGTGATGCCGAACTCCTCTGCCGCTAAAGCGGGCATTAAAGCGGGGGATGTGATCACCTCCCTGAACGGTAAACCGATCAGCAGCTTTGCCGCCCTGCGTGCGGAAGTCGGCTCTATGCCTATCGGCAGCAAAGTGACCCTTGGTCTGCTGCGCGACGGTAAAGCGGTTAACGTGAGCCTGGAGCTGCAGCAGAGCAGCCAGAATCAGGTGGACTCCAGCACCATCTTCAGCGGGATTGAAGGTGCCGAGATGAGCAACAAAGGCGCAGACAAAGGCGTGGTGGTGAACAACGTGAAAGCGAATTCACCGGCAGCCCGTATCGGCCTCAAGAAAGGCGATGTGATCATGGGCGCTAACCAGCAGCCGGTGAAAAATATCGCTGAACTGCGTAAAATTCTCGACAGCAAGCCTTCCGTGCTGGCGCTGAATATCCAGCGTGGTGATACCTCTATTTACCTGCTGATGCAGTAATCCTCTGAAGCCCCTGTTCGCAGGGGCTTTCTCGTTTCTGTGACCCTTCCCACAAGTCCATACTTCTTCTTCTCTCTTTGTGCATTCGCACAATGCAGCCGTCGCTGAACATCCCTATGCTTGAGCTCTGCTCACAGGAGGGTTCTATGGCTGGCTGGCATCTTGATACCAAAATGGCGCAGGATATCGTGGCGCGCACCATGCGCATCATTGATACCAATATCAACGTAATGGATGCCCGCGGGCGCATTATTGGCAGCGGCGATCGCGAGCGTATTGGGGAATTGCACGAAGGCGCGCTGCTGGTGCTCTCCCAGGGGCGCGTGGTCGATATCGACGATGCGGTAGCGAAACACCTGCACGGCGTCCGTCAGGGCATCAATTTACCGCTGCGCCTCGAAGGCGAGATTGTGGGGGTCATCGGTCTCACCGGCGAGCCCGAGTCACTGCGAAAATACGGTGAGCTGGTCTGCATGACGGCGGAGATGATGCTCGAGCAGTCGCGCCTGATGCACCTGCTCGCTCAGGACAGCCGCCTGCGTGAGGAGCTGGTGATGAACCTTATTCAGGCGGAAGAGCATACGCCTGCGCTCAGTGAATGGGCGCAGCGTCTGGGGATCGACCTGAATCAGCCGCGCGTGGTGGCGGTGATTGAAGTCGATAGCGGCCAGCTGGGCGTAGACAGCGCGATGGCCGAACTGCAGCAGCTGCAAAATGCGCTGGCGACGCCGGAGCGCGATAACCTGGTGGCGATCGTTTCTCTGACGGAAATGGTGGTGCTCAAACCAGCGCTTAATGCGTTCGGCCGCTGGGATGCGGACGATCATCGTCGTCGCGTGGAGCTGCTGATCGCCCGAATGAAGGAGAATGGCCAACTGCGTTTTCGCGTTGCGCTGGGCAATTATTTTACCGGGCCGGGCAGTATCGCCCGCTCCTGGCGTACCGCACGCACCACCATGATGGTGGGCAAGCAGCGAATGCCGGAGAGCCGCAGTTATTTTTATCAGGACCTGATGCTGCCGGTGCTGCTCGACAGCCTGCGCGGTGGCTGGCAGGCCAATGAGCTGGCGCGGCCATTGGCGCGCCTGAAAGCCATGGACAATAACGGCCTGCTGCGCCGGACTCTGCAGGCGTGGTTCCGTCATAACGTGCAGCCGCTGGCGACGTCAAAAGCGCTGTTTATCCACCGCAATACCCTGGAGTATCGGTTAAACCGAATTTCAGAGCTGACGGGGCTGGATCTGGGGAATTTCGACGACAGGCTGCTGCTGTATGTGGCGCTGCAATTGGACGAGCAGAGATGACTGAATGCGGTCTGGTGCCCTCATCCTATCCCTCTCCCATGGGGAGAGGGCGCAAACCTTAAAAACGGCAATCAAGGATTGCCGTTTTGCTTTTATTTCCGGGTTAACTTCTCAAGATCCGCTTCAATCTCGCTGATCTTATTGGTAACAACGCTTTCAAGGTGACGCAGGTCGTCAAGGATCTTACGCTTGAGATCGACTTCGGTGCGGTCGCGCTGGCAGATCTGATCGAGTTCATCGATCACATAGCGCAGGTTAGGGCTGATTTCCTGTACTTCTTTGTATCCCTGTCCTACACCGTCAGCAACAACGGTCTTACGCTGGCGTGGGTATTTAAACTTCACGCTTTTGGCGAAAAACTCTCCTTTGTCCTTGTGAAAATAGATTTTCAAAATATCGTTGTTGGCTTCCTGGCGGAGGCTGTAACGATCAATTTCATCAGGATTGGTAATGCCCAGACTTTTCAGATTATCGTACATAGCGGTACCCTTGATCTCAACATAACCTTTGAATAATTAACGAAAAAATCTATTTTCGCCACCCTCAGATATAAAAAAAGCGGGGTTGCCCCCGCTTTTTGTTATACCCGATTAATCGATGGTGCGCAGCAATTCGTTGATGCCCACTTTACCACGCGTTTTCGCATCCACTTTCTTCACGATAACCGCACAGTACAGGCTGTATTTGCCATCTTTTGACGGCAGGTTGCCGGACACCACGACGGAGCCCGCCGGAACGCGACCGTAATGCACTTCGCCGGTTTCACGATCGTAAATACGGGTGCTCTGGCCGATGTAAACGCCCATAGAGATCACGGAGCCTTCTTCCACGATCACGCCTTCAACCACTTCAGAGCGCGCGCCGATGAAGCAGTTATCTTCGATGATGGTCGGGTTAGCCTGCAGTGGCTCCAGAACACCACCGATGCCCACGCCGCCGGACAGGTGAACGTTTTTACCGATCTGCGCACAGGAACCGACAGTTGCCCAGGTGTCGACCATGGTACCTTCGTCAACGTAGGCACCGATGTTCACGTAGGATGGCATCAGCACGGTATTACGTGCGATGAAGGCGCCCTGGCGCACTGCCGCAGGCGGTACCACGCGGAAACCTTCTTTCTGGAAACGCGCTTCGTCGTAGTCAGCGAACTTCATTGGCACTTTATCGAAGTAGCGGCTTTCTGCTCCGTCGATAACCTGGTTATCGTTGATGCGGAAAGAGAGCAGCACGGCTTTCTTCAGCCATTGATGAGTGACCCACTGACCGTCGATTTTTTCTGCCACGCGCAGCGCGCCGGAATCCAGCAGGGAAATCACCTGGTTTACCGCTTCACGGGTCACGGTATCCACATTTGCCGGGGTAATCTCGGCGCGACGCTCAAAAGCGGACTCAATAACGTTCTGTAACTGCTGCATTGTTTACTCTTTCCATTTCACTAAAAAACATATCACCCTTTATCGTTTGGATTGAGGGCTGCTGTCAACCGTTGTTGCACTTCAAGCTGCAGGTCATTATTAAGGGCACGCCGGTCGGCGGTGGCGATTATAAATAAATCTTCTACTCGCTCGCCAATGGTTGTAATTCGGGCTCCATGAAGCGAAATTCCCAGATCGGCAAAAACCTGGCCGACGCGGGCGAGCAGCCCCGGCTGGTCGAGCGCGATCAGCTCAAGGAACGATTTACGATCGGTGTGGGTTGGCAGGAAATTGACCTCGGTATCCACGGTGAAGTGGCGCAATTTCGCCGGCTGGCGACGCGGCTGCGGGGGTTGCCAGCTGCGCTGGGTGATCGCCTGCTCCAGACCAAAACGTATCCCTTCATGCCTGTCCGACGACAGCGGGCTGCCGTCCGGCTCCAGCACAATAAAGGTGTCCATTGCCATGCCGTCGCGGGTGGTGAAAATCTGCGCATCGTGCACGCTCAGGTTACGCCTGTCCAGCTCGGCGCAGACCGCAGCAAACAGATAAGGGCGGTCCGGGCTCCAGATGAAAATCTCCGTCCCGCCGCGGGTGGCCTGCGGGCTCAGCAGGATCATCGGCTGGGACAGATCGTGCTTGAGCAGATGCCGCGCGTGCCACGCAAGCTGGTTTGGGCTGTGGCGGACAAAATAGTTGGCGCGGCAGCGGGCCCAAATCTGATGTAACGCCTCTTCATCAATGTTATCCATCCGCAGCAGCGCCAGCGCCTGCAGCTGGTGGTGACGCACGCGCTCGCGCATATCCGGCGTGTTCTGCATCCCGCGACGCAGCTGTTTTTCGGTGGCGAAGTACAGCTCGCGCAGCAGGCTTTGCTTCCAGCTGTTCCACAGGGTTTCGTTGGTGGCGCAGATATCGGCCACCGTCAGGCAGACCAGATAGCGCAGGCGGTTTTCCGTCTGGATCTCTTCGGCGAACTGTTTTATGACTTCCGGGTCCTGAATGTCACGGCGCTGGGCGGTGACCGACATCAGCAGGTGATGGCGCACCAGCCAGGCCACCAGCTGCGTTTCACGTGAGTTCAGGCCGTGCAGCTCGGCAAATTTCAGCACGTCCTGCGCGCCGAGCACCGAGTGGTCGCCGCCGCGACCTTTGGCGATGTCGTGGAACAGGGCGGCAATCAGGATCAGCTCCGGATGGGTCAGGCGCGGCCACAGCTCGACGCACAGCGGGTGGCGGGAGCGCGTCTCTTCTTTCGCAAAGCTTTCCAGCTTAAGCATCACGCGGATCGTGTGTTCATCCACCGTGTAGGCGTGGAACAGATCGAACTGCATCTGCCCGACGATGTGCGACCACTGCGGCATATAGGCCCACAGCACGCTGTGACGGTGCATCGGCAGCAGGCCTCGGCTGACGGCGCCCGGGTGGCGGAGCATGCTCAGGAACAGCGAACGGGCTTCCGGGATATAGCACAGCGGCTCCGTCAAATGGCGGCGCGCGTGGCGCAGATGGCGCAGGGTGGTGGAGTAGATCCCGGTGATGGTACTGTTGCGCACCATGGTATAGAACATCCGCAGAATCGCTTCCGGCTCGCGGATAAACAGCGTTTCGTCGCGCAGATCGATAAGCGTGCCGCGCAGCTGGAATTCGTCATCAATCGGGCGCGGCTTTTCGTCGGCCGTCAGGGCCAGAATGGCCTCGTCGAACAGCTGCAACAGCATCTGGTTCAGCTCGGTCACCCGGCGGGTTACGCGGAAGAAATCCTTCATCATGTGCTCAACCGGCTCGTTACCCTCGCCCTGGTAATTCAGGCGCTGCGCCACGCTGAGCTGGCGGTCAAACAGCAAACGGTTATCGTAGCGCGTAACTTCCAGATGCAGGGCAAAGCGGATGCGCCAGAGCAGGTGCAGACACTCGTTGAGCTCGTTACGCTCCGCCTCGGTTAAAAAGCCGAAGCCAACCATTTCGTCCAGCGAGGTGGCGCCAAAATGGCGGCGGGCGACCCACTGTAGCGTGTGGATGTCGCGCAGGCCGCCGGGGCTGCTTTTAATATCGGGTTCAAGGTTATAGCTGGTGCCGTGGTAGCGCTGGTGGCGCTGGTTTTGCTCCTCGACTTTCGCGGCAAAGAACTTTTCTGACGGCCAGA
This sequence comes from Enterobacter sp. BNK-22, assembly GCF_048684805.1. NCBI lineage: Bacteria > Pseudomonadati > Pseudomonadota > Gammaproteobacteria > Enterobacterales > Enterobacteriaceae > Enterobacter > Enterobacter sp. BNK-22. Next base: position 2,687,840 of record NZ_JBLQTT010000001.1, on the reverse strand, counting down.
AGCCGTCGCTGAAGATGTGTTTTTGCAGCTCCAGGAACAGCGCGACGTCGCCAATCAGCAGGCGGGTTTCAATCAGGTTGGTGGCGACGGTCAGGTCCGACAGCCCTTCCAGCAGACACTCTTCCAGGGTACGCACGCTGTGGCCGACTTCCAGTTTTACGTCCCAGAGCAGGGTCAGCAGCTCGCCGATTTTTTGCGCCTGTTCGTCCGGCAGCTTTTTGCGGCTTAAGATCAGGAGATCGATATCGGAAAGCGGATGCAGCTCACCGCGGCCATAGCCTCCGACGGCAACCAGCGCAACATCGCTGATTTGTCCAAATCCGTAATCGATCCACAGGCGCTGCAGCAGCTGGTCGATAAATTCGGTGCGCGCCTCAATCAGCTGTTCTGCTGATATGCCCGCATCAAATGCGCTGCCCAGCCAGCGGTGAAAGACATCCATGTGCGCCTTGATGCCGGCACAGGTCAGCTCGTGCTGCGGCCAGACGCCCGGGTTATCGGGCTGGTCGGGGAGGGTGGGAAGGGCTGTGTTAGCATACTGTTCGGGTAAAAGATTACTCATCGTGCGCCACCCATAAGAAAAAGCTATAGCCATTAAAAAAGCCGGCATTTGCCGGCTTTTTTATCATTCGTCGTGCGTCAGTATCGCCGGGATGGTGTCATCCTTGCGCAACGTCATAATTTCGCAGCCGTTGTCTGTTACCACAATAGTATGCTCGTACTGCGCAGACAAGCTTCTGTCTTTGGTTTTCACCGTCCAGCCGTCTTTCATGGTACGGATGCGGTAATCACCCGCGTTGACCATTGGCTCAATGGTAAAGGTCATGCCTTTTTGCAGCACCACGCCGCCGTCATCGGCATCATAGTGCAGAACCTGCGGCTCTTCGTGGAAGACGCGGCCAATGCCGTGACCGCAGTACTCGCGTACCACGGAGAACCCTTCTGCTTCGACAAATTTCTGGATTGCCGCGCCGATGGTGCGCAGGCGAATACCCGGTTTCACCATTTTCAGCGCCAGGTAGAGGCTTTCCTGGGTAACTTTGCACAGACGCTCGCCAAGAATGGTCGGCTTGCCAACGATGAACATTTTTGAGGTGTCACCGTGGTACTCGTCTTTAATGACGGTCACGTCGATGTTAACGATGTCGCCGTCTTTCAGCAGTTTTTCATCGTCCGGAATACCGTGACACACCACTTCATTAATAGAGATGCAGACGGATTTCGGGAAACCGTGGTAGCCGAGGCAGGCGGAAACCGCGTGTTGCTCGTTCACGATATAGTCGTTACAGATGCGGTCCAGTTCACCGGTGCTGACGCCCGGCTTCACGAACGGCTCGATCATTTCCAGCACTTCCGCGGCCAGACGACCGGCGATGCGCATCTTTTCAATTTCTTCAGGTGTCTTAATAGAGATAGCCATGTAATCTGTCCATCGGTGTCGATTTTTTCGACAATACTAGTCTAAGTGTCGTCAATGGTATCAGTCAGGCACGCTTCGTGCCAAATTGAGAATCATTAACAGCACACTCCGCCAACAACTGTTGGTTTCTGGTCGTGTTTTGTGGTATAAAGCGCGCCGGACTTCCGATCCATCTCAGATACACAGGCTGGACGGGAGCGACAAATCTCACTTTGTGTAACAACACACACGTATCGGCACATATTCCGGGGTGCCCTTCGGGGTCGGTAATATGGGATACGTGGAGGCATAACCCCAACTTTCAATATAGAGGTTTTAAACATGGCAACTGTTTCCATGCGCGACATGCTCAAGGCTGGTGTTCACTTTGGTCACCAGACCCGTTACTGGAACCCGAAAATGAAGCCTTTCATCTTCGGCGCACGTAACAAAGTTCACATCATCAACCTTGAGAAAACGGTACCAATGTTCAACGAAGCCCTGGCTGAGCTGAACAAGATCGCTTCCCGTAAAGGTAAGATTCTGTTCGTTGGTACTAAGCGCGCTGCAAGCGAAGCTGTGAAAGATGCTGCTAACAGCTGCGACCAGTTCTTCGTGAACCATCGCTGGTTGGGCGGCATGCTGACCAACTGGAAAACTGTTCGTCAGTCCATCAAGCGCCTGAAAGATCTGGAAACCCAGTCTCAGGACGGTACTTTCGACAAGCTGACTAAGAAAGAAGCGCTGATGCGCACTCGTGAACTGGACAAGCTGGAAAACAGCCTGGGCGGTATCAAAGATATGGGCGGCCTGCCAGACGCGCTGTTCGTAATCGATGCAGACCACGAGCACATCGCAATCAAAGAAGCTAACAACCTGGGTATCCCGGTATTCGCTATCGTTGATACCAACTCCGATCCGGACGGTGTTGACTTCGTTATCCCGGGTAACGACGACGCAATCCGTGCTGTTAGCCTGTACCTGAGCGCTGTAGCTGCTACCGTTCGTGAAGGCCGTTCCCAGGATCTGGCTTCTCAGGCGGAAGAAAGCTTCGTAGAAGCTGAATAATAAGGTTTTACCCCTTATTAGTACCGTGTATGAATAGGGGCCCATTACCGGCCCCTTTTTTCAATTTACACTGTTTGGCCCCCGGCCGGGCAGTTCACATCTCCCGAGGATTTAAGAATGGCTGAAATTACCGCATCCCTGGTAAAAGAGCTGCGCGAGCGTACTGGCGCAGGCATGATGGATTGCAAAAAAGCGCTGACTGAAGCGAACGGCGACATCGAGCTGGCAATCGAAAACATGCGTAAATCCGGTGCGATCAAAGCAGCTAAAAAAGCAGGCAACGTTGCTGCTGACGGCGTGATCATCACTAAAATCGACGGCACCTACGGCATCATTCTGGAAGTTAACTGCCAGACTGACTTCGTTGCTAAAGATGGTGGTTTCCAGGCATTTGCTAACAAAGTTCTGGACGCAGCGGTTGCTGGCAAAATCACTGACGTTGAAGTTCTGAAAGCACAGTTCGAAGAAGAACGTGTTGCGCTGGTTGCTAAAATCGGTGAGAACATCAACATCCGTCGCGTTGCTTCTCTGGAAGGCGACGTTCTGGGCTCTTACCAGCACGGTGCACGTATCGGTGTTCTGGTTGCGGCTAAAGGCGCTGACGAAGAGCTGGTTAAACAGCTGGCTATGCACATCGCTGCAAGCAAGCCAGAATTCGTTAAGCCAGAAGACGTGTCTGCTGAAGTGGTAGAGAAAGAGTACCAGGTTCAGCTGGACATCGCGATGCAGTCTGGTAAACCAAAAGAAATCGCAGAGAAAATGGTTGAAGGCCGCATGAAGAAATTCACCGGCGAAGTTTCTCTGACTGGCCAGCCATTCGTTATGGATCCAAGCAAGTCTGTTGCTCAGCTGCTGAAAGAGCACAACGCTGACGTAACTGGCTTCATCCGCTTCGAAGTGGGCGAAGGCATCGAGAAAGTTGAGACTGACTTCGCAGCAGAAGTTGCTGCAATGTCCAAGCAGTCTTAATGATTGAAAAGGAGCCGCCTGAGGGCGGCTTCTTTTTGTCACCCGTCACAGGAAATCAGACAGGCTCCAGTATCGCTGTACTGATTTGCGGCATATCATGTCGCCAGAATTAACCCCCATCTTAATCGTTGACAGTCTCAGGAAAGAAACATGGCTACCAATGCAAAACCCGTGTACAAACGCATTCTGCTTAAGCTGAGTGGCGAAGCGCTGCAGGGATCGGAAGGCTTCGGTATTGACGCAAGCATCCTTGATCGCATGGCACAGGAAATCAAAGAACTGGTCGAACTGGGCATCCAGGTTGGCGTGGTCATTGGCGGTGGCAACCTTTTCCGTGGTGCTGGTCTGGCGAAAGCGGGGATGAACCGCGTTGTGGGCGACCACATGGGTATGCTGGCAACCGTGATGAATGGCCTGGCGATGCGCGATGCGCTCCATCGCGCCTATGTGAACGCCCGCCTGATGTCCGCGATCCCCCTGAATGGCGTATGCGATAATTACAGCTGGGCAGAAGCTATCAGCCTGCTGCGCAACAACCGCGTGGTGATCCTCTCCGCCGGTACGGGTAACCCGTTCTTTACGACCGATTCCGCTGCCTGCCTGCGCGGTATCGAGATCGAAGCTGATGTGGTACTGAAAGCGACCAAAGTCGATGGCGTGTTTACTGCCGACCCGGCAAAAGATCCGTCTGCAACCATGTACGATCAGCTGAGCTACAGCGAAGTGCTGGATAAAGAGCTGAAAGTGATGGATCTTGCCGCCTTCACGCTGGCTCGTGACCACAAACTGCCGATCCGTGTCTTCAACATGAACAAACCTGGCGCACTGCGTCGCGTGGTCATGGGCGAAAAAGAAGGCACTTTGATCACGGAATAATTTCCGTTGACGATAAATACAGGTAAGATTCCGCTTTATTTTGTAGTGGTATCTTACCCGGGCGCGCCTTTGGCGTTGTCATGAATTAAACGCGACTATACTTAGCACACCTGTAGCGCTGTGCTGGCGGATAGTCTGCCTGAGACAAGTTTTCAAGGATTCGTAACGTGATTAACGACATCAGAAAAGATGCTGAAGTACGCATGGAAAAATGCGTAGAAGCGTTCAAAACCCAAATCAGCAAAATCCGTACTGGCCGTGCTTCCCCAAGCCTGCTGGATGGCATCATCGTCGAGTACTACGGTACGCCAACCCCTCTGCGTCAGCTGGCGAGCGTGACGGTAGAAGATACCCGTACGCTGAAAATCAACGTATTCGATCGTTCTATGGGCCCGGCGGTTGAGAAAGCGATCATGGCGTCTGACCTCGGTCTGAACCCAAGCTCTGCGGGTGCTGACATCCGCGTTCCACTGCCACCGCTGACCGAAGAGCGTCGTAAAGACCTGATCAAAGTGGTGCGTGGCGAAGCTGAGCAGGGTCGTGTCTCCGTGCGTAACGTTCGCCGCGACGCGAACGATAAAGTCAAAGCGCTGCTGAAAGAAAAAGAGATCAGTGAAGATGACGATCGTCGTTCCCAGGACGACATTCAGAAAATGACTGACGCTGCCATCAAGAAAATTGATGCGGCGCTGGCAGATAAAGAAGCGGAACTGATGCAGTTCTGATTTCTGTCGTACACTGATAAACGCCGTTCAGAGAGACTTAGGGTCTTGCTGGCGGCGTTTTGCTTTTATCTGGTCTAACTTTTCGGGCATCTCATGAAGCATTTAACACTCCTCGGCTCAACCGGCTCTATCGGTTGCAGTACTCTCGACGTCGTTCGCCATAATCCTGAACTTTACACCGTGACAGCGCTGGTGGCCGGTAAGAATGTGCAGCGAATGGTTGAGCAGTGCCTGGAGTTTACGCCCCGCTATGCGGTGATGGATGACGAAGAGAGCGCGCGCCTGCTGAAAGCACAGTTGCTTGAGAAGGGCAGCGTAACCGAGGTGCTGAGTGGTCAACAGGCGGCCTGCGAGATGGCGGCGCTGGATGACGTGGATCAGGTGATGGCGGCCATCGTCGGGGCGGCAGGATTATTGCCGACGCTTGCCGCGATTGATGCCGGTAAGGACGTTCTGCTGGCCAATAAAGAGTCGCTGGTGACATGCGGACGCTTGTTTATGGAGGCGGTGAAGCAGCACGGGGCGCGTCTTTTGCCCGTCGACAGCGAGCACAACGCGATTTTTCAGAGTTTACCGCAACCTTTTCAACAGAACCTGGGGTACGCTGACCTGGAGCAGAATGGCGTCGTGTCTATTCTGCTTACCGGGTCTGGTGGCCCGTTCCGTGAAACGCCACTGTCTGAACTGCGTGCCATGACGCCGGATCAGGCGTGCCGTCATCCGAACTGGTCGATGGGGCGTAAAATCTCCGTTGACTCTGCCACCATGATGAACAAAGGTCTGGAATACATTGAAGCGCGCTGGCTGTTCAATGCGTCAGCGAAACAGATGGAAGTACTGATTCACCCACAATCGGTGATTCATTCGATGGTGCGTTATCAGGATGGCAGCGTGCTGGCGCAGTTGGGCGAACCGGATATGCGTACGCCAATTGCCCATTCCATGGCGTGGCCGAATCGAGTGAAGTCCGGCGTGAAGCCGCTTGATTTCTGCAAGCTAAGTTCCCTGACGTTCAGTGAGCCAGACTACGACCGTTACCCTTGTCTGAAGCTTGCGATGACGGCCTTTGACCAGGGGCAGGCGGCGACAACGGCACTGAATGCAGCCAATGAAATTACCGTTGAAGCATTTCTGAATCAGCAAATTCGTTTTACCGATATCGCGGCGTTGAATTTAGCGGTACTGGAGATGATGGATTTGCGCGAACCACAGAGCGTGGAAGAGGTGCTGGCGGTGGATGCAGCTGCGCGTAATATTGCGCGCCAACAGGTGACACGTCTCGCAAGCTGGTGATAAAGCAACCACTAGTCGTCGTGCTATTTGTTAGCGTTGGGCTTCAGTGATATAGTCTGCGCCACCTGATCGCAGGTATTTGACTTTACGTGGTCAGGTGAGCCGTGGTTTTACACGGCTTTTTTATGTATCGGCTTCAGTATTCCTGAGTACCGTTAAATCCTTTTCAGGGACAAAAAACGCGTTATGTTGTCTGCGAATCAACCAATAAGCGAAAACTTGCCAGCGCATGGCTGCCGTCATGTAGCAATCATTATGGATGGCAATGGCCGCTGGGCGAAAAGACAAGGGAAAATACGAGCCTTTGGGCATAAAGCTGGGGCGAAATCTGTTCGCCGCGCCGTTTCTTTTGCCGCCAATAACGGCATTGATGCGTTAACGCTCTATGCTTTTAGCAGTGAAAACTGGAATCGACCACTGCAGGAAGTGACTGCGTTGATGGAATTGTTTGTGTGGGCGCTAGACAGCGAAGTAAAAAGCCTGCACCGCCACAACGTCCGCCTGCGTATCATTGGCGATACCAGTCGTTTTAACTCACGTTTGCAGGAACGGATTCGCAAAGCAGAAGCGCTGACGGAAAATAATACCGGACTGACGCTGAATATTGCGGCGAATTACGGCGGACGCTGGGATATTATCCAGGGCGTTCGGCATCTGGCCGAACAGGTTCAGGAAGGGCTGTTGAGACCCGACCAAATTGATGAAGAGGCGCTGAGCAAGCAAATCTGCATGAATGAACAGGCACCTGTGGATTTGGTAATTAGGACAGGGGGGAACATCGCATAAGTAACTTTTTGATATGGCAAATTGCCTATGCTGAACTTTACTTTACGGATGTTCTTTGGCCCGATTTTGATGAACAAGACTTTGAAGGTGCGCTGCATGCCTTTGCCAATCGAGAGCGTCGTTTCGGCGGCACCGAGCCTGGTGGCGATAACGCCTGATGGGGGTAGCTTTTGCTGAAGTATCGCCTGATTTCCGCTTTTGTATTAATACCCATTGTCATTGCGGCGCTGTTTTTACTGCCCCCGGTGGGATTCGCTATTGTTACGCTGGTGGTGTGCATGCTCGCCGCGTGGGAATGGGGACAGTTTAGCGGCTTTACCTCGCGCACGCAGCGAGTATGGCTTGCGGTACTGTGTGGCTTTATTCTGGCCATAATGCTGTTTACGTTGCCTGAATATCATCATGATATTCATCAGCCCCTGGTGGCCGGTTCCTTGTGGATATCGTTGGCCTGGTGGGTGGCCGCGCTGTTGCTGGTGCTGTTTTATCCCGGCTCCGCGGCGTTATGGCGTCATTCAAAAGTGCTGCGACTGATTTTTGGTTTGCTCACCATTATTCCTTTTTTCTGGGGTATGGTTGCGCTGCGCGCCTGGCACTACGACGAAAACCACTACAGCGGTGCGATCTGGCTGCTTTATGTGATGATTCTCGTCTGGGGGGCTGACTCCGGGGCCTATATGTTTGGTAAACTGTTTGGCAAACATAAGCTGGCGCCGAAGGTTTCTCCGGGCAAAACCTGGCAAGGATTCATCGGCGGTTTGTTTACGGCCGCGATCATCTCCTGGGGCTACGGCGTCTGGGCGAATCTTGAAGTGGCACCGTCAATACTGCTGGTGTGCTCGATTTTTGCTGCGCTTGCCTCCGTGCTCGGTGATTTAACCGAAAGTATGTTCAAGCGTGAAGCAGGGATTAAGGACAGTGGACACCTGATTCCAGGGCATGGCGGTATACTGGATCGCATTGATAGCCTGACAGCGGCTGTTCCCGTGTTTGCGTGTTTGCTTTTACTGGTATTCGGGACGATTTAACGGAAGGTTTTATGCTGAGCATTCTCTGGAATCTGGCGGCGTTCATAGTTGCACTGGGTGTACTGATTACCGTGCATGAATTTGGCCATTTCTGGGTTGCTCGCCGCTGTGGTGTGCGCGTAGAGCGGTTTTCCATCGGTTTTGGTAAATCACTCTGGACGCGCACCGATCGCCACGGCACGGAATTTGTCATCGCCCTTATCCCGCTGGGCGGCTACGTCAAAATGCTCGACGAACGCGTCGAGCCTGTCGCGCCTGAGCTGCGACACAGCGCATTCAACAATAAAACCGTTGGACAACGCGCCGCCATCATCGCTGCCGGACCGGTAGCCAACTTCATCTTTGCGATTTTCGCTTACTGGCTGGTGTTTATCATCGGCGTCCCTGGCGTACGTCCGGTTGTCGGTGAAATTGCCCCCAACTCCATCGCGGCGAGTGCGCAAATTACATCCGGGATGGAACTTAAAGCGATTGATGGTATCGAAACCCCTGATTGGGATGCCGTGCGACTGCAGCTGGTTGCTAAAATTGGCGATCCGCAGACCACCATCAGCGTATCGCCGTTTGGGTCAGACGCCCGTCAGGACAAAGTGCTCGATTTACGTCACTGGCGTTTCGAGCCGGACAAAGAGGATCCCGTCGCTGCGCTGGGCATTCGTCCACGCGGCGCACAGATCGAGCCGGTATTAGCCGAAGTCCAGGCCAACTCGGCGGCGAGCAAAGCGGGTTTGCAAGCAGGCGACAGGATCGTTAAAGTCGATGGTCAACCATTAACAGAGTGGATGACCTTTGTTACTCTGGTGCGCGATAATCCGGGTACGTCTCTCGCGCTGGAAGTTGAAAGGCAGGGCAGTCCGCTTTCGCTGACGCTGATCCCGGATACGAAGTCGGTCGGCAAGAAGGCAGAAGGGTTTGCAGGCGTTGTGCCAAAAGTGATCCCGCTGCCAGATGAGTACAAGACAATACGCCAGTATGGGCCGTTCAGCGCCATCCTTGAAGCCACGGATAAAACATGGCAACTGATGAAGCTGACGGTCAACATGTTGGGGAAATTGATAACCGGTGATGTGAAACTGAACAACCTCAGTGGGCCAATTTCGATTGCTCAGGGGGCTGGGATGTCAGCGGAATTCGGGGTGATTTACTATCTCATGTTCCTCGCGCTCATTAGCGTGAACCTTGGGATAATCAACCTGTTCCCGCTTCCCGTTTTAGACGGGGGTCATCTGCTGTTTTTAGCGATTGAAAAGCTAAAAGGCGGACCGGTATCCGAGCGAGTTCAAGACTTTAGTTATCGCATTGGCTCGATTTTGCTGGTGCTGTTAATGGGGCTTGCACTTTTCAATGATTTCTCTCGGTTGTAAGAGAGTTAGTTAGGAAGAACGCATAATAACGATGGCGATGAAAAAGTTGCTCATAGCGTCGCTGCTGTTTAGCAGCGCCACCGTATACGGTGCTGACGGGTTCGTAGTGAAAGACATTCATTTCGAAGGCCTTCAGCGTGTCGCCGTTGGTGCGGCCCTCCTCAGTATGCCTGTGCGCCCCGGCGATACGGTTAATGATGATGATATCAGTAACACCATCCGTGCTCTGTTTGCCACCGGCAACTTCGAGGATGTCCGCGTCCTGCGCGATGGTGATACGCTGCTGGTACAGGTAAAAGAACGTCCAACGATCGCCAGTATCACTTTCTCCGGCAACAAGTCGGTGAAAGATGACATGCTCAAGCAAAACCTTGAAGCATCCGGTGTTCGTGTGGGGGAGTCTCTGGACCGCACAACCCTTTCAGACATTGAAAAAGGTCTGGAAGACTTCTACTACAGCGTCGGTAAATACAGCGCCAGCGTGAAAGCGGTTGTTACTCCGCTGCCACGTAACCGTGTTGACCTGAAGCTGGTCTTCCAGGAAGGTGTTTCTGCGAAGATCCAGCAGATCAACATTGTCGGCAACCACGCGTTCAGCACCGACGAACTGATCTCCACCTTCCAGCTGCGCGATGAAGTGCCATGGTGGAACGTGGTAGGCGATCGCAAATACCAGAAACAGAAACTGGCGGGCGACCTTGAAACCCTGCGCAGCTACTATCTGGATCGTGGTTACGCGCGTTTCAATATCGACTCGACTCAGGTGAGTCTGACGCCGGACAAGAAAGGCATCTACATTACGATCAACATCACTGAAGGCGATCAGTACAAGCTTTCGGGTGTTGAGGTAAGTGGTAACCTGGCGGGGCATTCTGCTGAAATCGAATCGCTGACCAAAATTCAGCCAGGCGATCTCTATAGCGGTTCCAAGGTCACCAAAATGGAAGACAGCATTAAGAAGCTGCTCGGCCGTTATGGTTATGCCTATCCGCGCGTACAGACTCAGCCGGAAATCAATGACGCGGATAAAACCGTTAAGCTGCACGTGAATGTTGACGCGGGTAACCGTTTCTACGTGCGTAAGATCCGCTTCGTCGGTAACGACACCTCCAAAGACTCCGTTCTGCGTCGCGAAATGCGTCAGATGGAAGGCGCATGGTTAGGTAGCGATCTCGTTGATCAGGGTAAAGAGCGTCTGAACCGTCTGGGCTATTTTGAAACGGTGGACACCGACACCCAGCGCGTACCGGGCAGCCCGGATCAGGTTGATGTCGTTTATAAAGTGAAAGAGCGTAACACCGGTAGCTTCAACTTCGGTGTGGGCTACGGTACCGAAAGCGGCGTCAGCTTCCAGGTCGGCGTGCAGCAGGATAACTGGCTGGGTACGGGTTACTCTGTCGGAATTAACGGTACCAAAAACGACTACCAGACTTACTCTGAGTTCTCTGTAACGAACCCATACTTCACCGTTGACGGTGTGAGCCTGGGCGGTCGTATCTTCTATAACGACTTTAAAGCAGACGATGCGGATCTGTCCTCGTACACCAACAAGAGTTACGGTGTGGACGGTACGCTTGGCTTCCCGATCAACGAATACAACACCCTGCGTGCGGGCTTAGGTTACGTGCATAACGACCTGTCCAATATGCAACCGCAGGTGGCGATGTGGCGTTATCTGGATTCTATTGGCCAGTCAGCGAGCACCACCAGCGATAATAACGGTTTTGCGGCGGATGACTTCACCTTCAACTACGGCTGGACCTATAACCGTCTCGACCGTGGCTACTTCCCAACGGAAGGTTCTCGCGTCAACCTGAACGGTAAAGTCACCGTGCCGGGCTCCGATAACGAGTTCTATAAGGTGACGCTGGATACCGCGTCCTACTTCCCGATCGATGACGATCATAAGTGGGTGGTTCTGGGACGTACCCGCTGGGGCTATGGTGATGGTTTAGGCGGCAAAGAACTGCCGTTCTATGAAAACTTCTATGCCGGTGGTTCCAGCACCGTACGTGGCTTCCAGTCCAACAACATTGGTCCGAAAGCGGTTTACTACGGCGGGAACGACAAGGATAACTGCGATAAATCCGCTACAGATGCAAACGGTAATAAAAATGTCTGTAGCTCCGATGACGCAGTCGGCGGTAATGCTATGGCCGTTGCCAGCCTGGAGTTCATCACTCCAACGCCGTTTATCAGCGATAAATACGCGAACTCCGTCCGTACGTCCTTCTTCTGGGATGCGGGCACGGTGTGGGATACCAACTGGCAGAATACGGCCCAGATGCGTGCGGCAGGTGTTCCTGACTACAGCGATCCGAGCAATATTCGCATGTCTGCCGGTATCGCATTACAATGGATGTCACCGCTGGGGCCGTTGGTCTTCTCTTACGCCCAGCCGTTTAAGAAATATGATGGAGATAAGTCGGAGCAATTCCAGTTTAACATTGGTAAAACCTGGTAATAATCCGCAGCAAAGGAATGCGTTGGCAGTGTAGCGCTGACAACTGGCGATCGGTAAAACGATCGCCTTGCCACGCAAAGAACGGTACCTTCTGGTGCCAATGGGATGGTAAGGAGTTAATTGTGAAAAAGTGGTTATTAGCTGCAGGTCTCGGTTTAGCGATGGCAACTTCTGCTCAGGCAGCAGACAAAATTGCAATCGTCAACATGGGTAATTTGTTCCAGCAGGTTGCACAGAAAACAGGTGTTTCTGCGACTCTGGAAAACGAATTCAAAGGCCGTGCAAGCGAACTGCAGGGTATGGAAAATGATCTTCAGTCCAAAATGCAGCGTCTGCAGCGTGATGGTTCTACCATGAAAGCAAGCGACCGCAGCAAGCTGGAAAAAGACGTAATGGCTCAGCGCCAGACGTTCTCCCAGAAAGCGCAGGCTTTCGAGCAGGATCGTCAGCGTCGTTCTAACGAAGAACGCGGCAAGCTGGTGACTCGCATTCAGACCGCTGTTAAAGCAGTGGCTGCCGATCAGAGCATCGATCTGGTTGTTGATGCGAACGCCGTTGCTTTCAACAGCAAAGATGTTAAAGACATCACTGCTGATGTTCTGAAACAGGTTAAATAAGTAATGCCTTCAATTCGACTGGCTGATTTAGCTCAGCAGTTGGATGCAGAATTACACGGTGATGGCGATATCGTCATCACCGCTGTTGCGTCCATGCAATCTGCTAAAGCTGGCACGATTACCTTCATGGTAAGCCCTAAGTACCGTGAGCAACTGGCTCAATGCCAGGCGTCAGCTGTTGTTCTGACGCAGGACGATCTTCCATTTGCCACTGTAAGCGCGCTGGTAGTGAAAAACCCCTACCTGACGTATGCACGCATGGCTCAAATTCTTGATACCACGCCGCAACCGGCCCAGAACATTGCTGCCAGCGCAGCGATTGATGAGACGGCCAGGCTGGGTAACAACGTCGCCGTTGGGGCGAATGCGGTTATCGAATCCGGCGTTGTGCTGGGCGATAACGTCGTCATTGGCCCAGGCTGCTTCGTTGGGAAAAATACGAAAATCGGCGCGGGGACCCGTTTGTGGGCCAATGTGTCCGTTTATCATGACGTGGAAATTGGCGAAAACTGCCTCGTTCAGTCCAGCACCGTGATTGGTTCTGATGGCTTTGGTTACGCCAACGATCGCGGTAACTGGGTGAAGATCCCGCAGCTTGGTCGCGTCATTATTGGCGATCGCGTGGAGATCGGCGCCTGTACCACCATTGACCGTGGCGCGCTTGACGACACGATCATTGGCAATGGTGTTATCATCGATAACCAGTGCCAGATTGCGCATAACGTTGTGATTGGCGACAATACCGCGGTTGCAGGTGGCGTCATCATGGCGGGCAGCCTGAAAATTGGCCGTTATTGCATGATTGGCGGTGCGAGCGTGATTAATGGCCATATGGAAATTTGCGACAAGGTGACCGTGACGGGAATGGGCATGGTAATGCGTCCTATCACTGAACCTGGCGTCTATTCGTCCGGCATTCCGCTTCAGCCCAACAAGGTATGGCGTAAAACAGCAGCTCTGGTGATGAACATTGATGATATGAGCAAGCGCCTCAAGTCTCTTGAGCGTAAGATCGATCAACAAGACTAAGCGTCATCCGTTGAACGCTATTTTTCCCGGCCTGTCGGCTTTCTAATAAACCGGCAGGCCGTGTTATTATTGTTATCAGTACATTTTGACAGGAAGAGTATTTTGACTACTGACACTCATACTCTGCATATTGAAGAGATTTTAGAACTTCTGCCGCACCGCTACCCGTTTCTGCTGGTAGACCGTGTGCTGGATTTTGAAGAAGGTCGTTTTCTGCGCGCAGTGAAAAATGTTTCCGTGAACGAGCCGTTCTTCCAGGGGCACTTCCCTGGTAAGCCTATCTTCCCGGGTGTGTTGATTCTGGAAGCGATGGCTCAGGCTACCGGTATTCTGGCGTTCAAAAGCGTCGGTAAACTGGAGCCAGGTGAGCTGTATTACTTCGCGGGTATTGATGAAGCGCGCTTTAAGCGCCCTGTCGTGCCTGGTGATCAGATGATCATGGAAGTCACTTTTGAAAAAACGCGTCGTGGCCTGACTCGCTTCAAAGGCGTAGCGCTGGTTGACGGCAAAGTTGTTTGCGAAGCGACGATGATGTGTGCTCGTAGCCGGGAGTCCTGATACGTGATTGATAAATCCGCCTTTATTCATCCTACCGCGATTGTGGAAACCGGTGCCATCATTGGTGCTAACGTCCACATTGGCCCGTTTTGTATTGTTGGACCCCATGTCGAAATTGGTGAGGGTACAGTACTGAAATCTCACGTTGTCGTGAATGGTCACACGACCATTGGCTGCAATAACGAGATCTATCAGTTCGCCTCCATCGGCGAAGTTAACCAGGATCTGAAATATGCTGGTGAGTCGACCCGTCTGGAAATTGGCGATCGTAACCGTATTCGCGAAAGCGTCACCATTCATCGTGGAACAGTACAGGGTGGTGGGTTGACGAAGGTGGGCAGCGATAACCTGTTTATGGTGAATGCGCATATCGCGCACGACTGTACCGTGGGTGACCGCTGTATTCTTGCCAACAACGCCACGCTGGCAGGACACGTATCGGTTGATGACTTCGCCATCATTGGTGGCATGACCGCAGTCCATCAGTTCTGCATCATTGGTGCGCACGTGATGGTCGGTGGATGCTCCGGTGTGGCGCAGGACGTCCCACCGTATGTGATTGCGCAGGGCAACCATGCCACGCCGTTTGGTGTGAACATCGAAGGCCTCAAGCGTCGTGGCTTTAGTCGCGAAGCGATTACTGCCATCCGCAACGCGTACAAACTGCTGTATCGCAGCGGTAAAACGCTGGAAGAGGCGAAGCCGGAAATTGCCGAACTGGCGAAAAAGCACCCGGAAGTGGACGCGTTCATGGAGTTCTTTGACCGTTCAACAAGGGGTCTGATTCGTTAATGGTCGACAGTCGTCCGCTTACGATAGCCCTGGTCGCCGGAGAAACCTCCGGCGATATTCTTGGTGCAGGTCTCATCCGTGCGCTTAAGGCGCGTGTACCCAATGCTCGCTTTGTCGGCGTTGCTGGCCCGCTGATGCAGGCTGAAGGCTGTGAAGCCTGGTACGAAATGGAAGAGCTGGCCGTGATGGGTATCGTTGAGGTGCTGGGACGGCTGCGCCGTTTGCTGCACATTCGTGCCGATCTCACCCGCCGCTTTACCGAACTCAAACCCGATGTGTTTGTCGGTATCGATGCACCTGATTTCAATATTACCCTCGAAGGGAACCTGAAAAAGCAGGGCATTAAAACCATTCACTACGTCAGTCCGTCCGTCTGGGCGTGGCGACAGAAACGCGTTTTCAAAATCGGACGGTCCACCCACCTGGTGCTGGCTTTCCTGCCTTTCGAAAAAGCGTTTTACGACAGATTTAATGTTCCGTGCCGTTTTATCGGTCATACCATGGCGGATGCAATGCCACTGGATCCGGATAAAAACGCGGCGCGCGACATGCTGGGCATTCCCCATGATGTGCACTGTCTGGCCTTGCTGCCGGGCAGCCGTGGCGCAGAAGTGGAGATGCTGAGCGCTGATTTCCTCAAGACAGCGCAAATTCTTCGCCAGACGTACCCCGATCTCGAAGTGGTCGTGCCGCTGGTGAATGCCAAACGCCGCGAGCAGTTTGAGCGCATCAAAGCAGACGTCGCCCCGGATCTTCACGTCCGTCTTCTGGACGGGCAAGGGCGGGAAGCAATGTATGCGAGCGATGCCGCACTGCTGGCCTCCGGCACGGCGGCGCTGGAATGTATGCTGGCGAAATGCCCGATGGTGGTCGGTTATCGCATGAAGCCGTTTACCTTCTGGCTGGCAAAACGTCTGGTGAAAACGGATTATGTCTCCCTGCCAAACCTGCTTGCCGGGCGCGAGTTGGTGAAAGAGCTGCTGCAGGATGAGTGCCAGCCGCAGGCGCTTGCGGAGGCGCTGCTGCCGCTGCTGGCCAACGGTAAAACCAGCCACCAGATGCACGATACCTTCCGCGAACTGCATCAACTGATCCGCTGTCATGCTGATGAGCAAGCGGCCGATGCGGTGCTGGAGTTAGCAAAATGATGGAATTTGTTTATCCTCACACCCACCTTGTGGCGGGCGTGGATGAAGTGGGTCGTGGTCCGTTAGTGGGAGCCGTGGTGACCGCTGCGGTGATCCTCGACCCGGCTCGGCCGATCGTCGGGCTGAACGACTCTAAAAAATTGTCTGAAAAGCGCCGGCTAGCGCTGTTTAGTGAGATTCAGGAGAAAGCGCTGGCCTGGAGCCTCGGGCGCGCTGAACCGCATGAGATAGACGAGCTGAATATTTTGCACGCCACGATGCTGGCGATGCAGCGTGCGGTAGCGGGGCTGAAAATCGCCCCTGAATATGTCCTGATTGACGGCAACCGCTGTCCGGCACTGCCCATGCCTTCAATGGCAGTGGTCAAAGGCGATAGCCGGGTCGCAGAAATTAGCGCAGCTTCTATTATTGCCAAAGTGACACGCGACGCCGAAATGGCTGCGCTGGACCTCACTTACCCTCAGTATGGTTTCGCCCAGCATAAGGGATATCCCACACCTTTCCACCTGGAGAGGCTGGCTGAACATGGCGCAACCGAACACCATCGGCGCAGTTTTGGCCCGGTAAAACGCGCCCTGGGACGGGTGTCCTGAATCATTACGCAAGCAATTAAGTAACGCGGAATCTGAAGATGGCTGAACCACGTTTCGTACACCTGCGGGTGCATAGCGACTACTCCATGATCGATGGGCTGGCGAAGACCGGGCCGCTGGTAAAAAAGGCGGCCTCTCTTGGCATGCCCGCGCTGGCGATCACCGATTTTACCAACCTGTGTGGCCTGGTGAAGTTCTACGGAACGGCGCACGGCGCGGGGATGAAGCCCATCGTCGGTGCAGATTTTCATGTGCAGAGCGATCTCATCGGCGATGAAATGACGCAAATCTCCGTGCTGGCGATGAACAACACGGGTTATCAAAACCTCACCCTGCTTATCTCAAAAGCCTATCAGCGCGGCTATGGCGCGCTGGGGCCGTGGATCGACCGTGACTGGCTGGCCGAGCTGAACGAAGGGCTGCTGCTGATATCGGGTGGCCGTATGGGTGACGTCGGCAAATGTCTGCTGCGCGGCAATAGTGCGCTGGTGGATCAATGCGTCTCGTTCTATGAAGAATATTTCCCGAATCGCTATTACCTGGAGTTGATCCGTACCGGCCGTCAGGATGAAGAGAGCTATCTTCATGCCGCGGTGGCGCTCGCAGAAGAGCGCGGGTTGCCCGTGGTGGCCACCAACGACGTGCGGTTCCTTGAGGCGGGTGATTTCGACGCGCATGAGATTCGCGTGGCGATCCACGATGGTTTCACCCTCGACGATCCGAAGCGACCGCGTAATTACTCTGCACAACAGTACATGCGCAGCGAAGAGGAGATGTGTGAGCTCTTCTCCGATATCCCCGAAGCGCTGGAAAACAGCGTAGAGATTGCCAAGCGCTGCAACGTCACCGTCCGCCTCGGCGAATACTTTCTGCCGCAGTTCCCGACGGGAGATATGACCACGGAAGATTTCCTGGTCGCGAAATCAAAAGAAGGTCTGGAAGAGCGTCTGGAATTCCTGTTCCCGGATGAAGAAGAGCGTAAAAAGCGTCGCCCTGAATATGACGAACGGCTGGACATTGAACTCCAGGTGATCAACCAGATGGGCTTCCCGGGCTACTTCCTGATCGTTATGGAGTTTATCCAGTGGTCGAAGGATAACGGCGTGCCGGTCGGACCGGGGCGTGGCTCCGGTGCAGGTTCGCTGGTGGCGTATGCACTGAAAATTACCGACCTCGATCCGCTGGAATTCGACCTGCTGTTCGAACGTTTCCTCAACCCGGAACGTGTCTCGATGCCCGACTTCGACGTCGACTTCTGCATGGAGAAACGCGATCAGGTGATCGAGCACGTGGCCGATATGTACGGCCGTGACGCGGTATCGCAGATCATTACCTTCGGTACGATGGCGGCGAAAGCGGTTATCCGTGACGTGGGCCGCGTGCTGGGCCACCCGTACGGGTTTGTTGATCGCATCTCTAAACTGGTGCCGCCCGATCCGGGCATGACGCTGGCAAAAGCCTTTGAGGCTGAACCGCAGCTGCCGGAAATCTACGAAGCGGACGAAGAAGTCAAAGCGCTGATCGACATGGCGCGCAAGCTGGAAGGCGTCACGCGAAACGCCGGTAAGCATGCAGGGGGCGTGGTTATCGCCCCGACTAAAATTACGGATTTTGCACCGCTTTACTGCGATGAAGCGGGCCAACACCCGGTTACCCAGTTTGACAAGAACGACGTAGAATACGCCGGGCTGGTGAAGTTCGACTTCCTTGGCCTGCGTACGTTGACCATCATCAACTGGGCGCTGGAGATGATCAACGCCCGCCGCGAGAAGAACGGCGAGCCGCCGTTGGATATCGCGGCCATCCCGCTGGATGACAAGAAAAGTTTCGACATGCTGCAGCGCTCGGAGACCACCGCCGTCTTCCAGCTTGAATCCCGCGGCATGAAAGATCTGATTAAGCGTCTGCAGCCCGACTGCTTCGAAGATATGATCGCGCTGGTGGCCCTGTTCCGTCCGGGCCCGCTGCAGTCAGGGATGGTAGATAACTTTATCGACCGTAAGCACGGGCGCGAAGAGATTTCCTACCCGGACGTTCAGTGGCAGCACGAAAGCCTGAAGCCGGTGCTGGAGCCCACCTACGGCATCATCCTGTACCAGGAACAGGTGATGCAGATCGCCCAGGTGCTTTCCGGCTATACCCTCGGCGGCGCGGACATGCTGCGTCGTGCGATGGGTAAGAAAAAGCCGGAAGAGATGGCCAAGCAGCGCTCCATCTTTGAAGACGGTGCGAAGAAAAACGGCGTTGACGGCGAACTGGCGATGAAAATTTTCGACCTGGTGGAGAAATTCGCCGGGTACGGATTTAACAAATCCCACTCCGCCGCCTATGCTTTGGTGTCGTATCAAACGCTGTGGCTGAAGGCGCACTATCCTGCTGAGTTTATGGCTGCGGTAATGACCGCGGATATGGACAACACCGAGAAGGTGGTGGGGCTGGTGGATGAGTGCTGGCGCATGGGGCTGAAGATCCTGCCGCCGGATATCAACTCGGGTCTTTACCATTTCCACGTTAATGACGACGGGGAGATCGTTTACGGGATTGGCGCGATCAAGGGCGTAGGTGAGGGGCCGATCGAGGCGATCATCGAAGCGCGCAACAACGGCGGCTATTTCCGCGAACTGTTCGATCTTTGCGCCCGTACCGATACCAAAAAACTGAACCGCCGCGTGCTGGAAAAACTGATCATGTCCGGCGCGTTCGACAGGCTGGGGCCGCACCGCGCCGCGCTAATGAACTCGCTGGGCGACGCCCTGAAAGCGGCGGATCAGCACGCGAAAGCGGAAGCCATTGGCCAGGCGGATATGTTCGGGGTGCTGGCGGAAGAGCCGGAGCAGATTGAACAGTCGTATTCCAACTGCCAGCCGTGGCCAGAACAGGTGGTGCTGGACGGCGAGCGTGAAACGTTAGGCTTGTACCTGACGGGTCACCCGATCAACCAGTACATTAAAGAAATTGAGCGCTATGTCGGCGGCCACAGGCTAAAAGACATGCATCCGACAGAACGTGGTAAAATCACCACGGCTGCGGGGCTCGTGATTGCTGCAAGGGTTATGGTCACCAAGCGCGGCAATCGTATCGGCATCTGTACGTTGGATGACCGTTCCGGGCGTCTGGAGGTGATGCTGTTCACCGACGCGCTGGATAAATACCAGCAATTGCTGGAAAAAGACCGCATACTTATCGTCAGCGGACAGGTCAGCTTTGATGACTTCAGTGGGGGGCTTAAAATGACCGCCCGCGAAGTGATGGACATTGACGAAGCCCGGGAAAAATATGCTCGCGGGCTTGCTATCTCGCTGACGGACAGGCAAATTGATGACCAGCTTTTAAACCGACTCCGTCAGTCTCTGGAACCCCACCGCTCGGGGACAATTCCAGTACATCTCTACTATCAGAGGGCGGATGCACGTGCGCGGTTGCGCTTTGGTGCAACGTGGCGTGTCTCTCCGAGCGATCGTTTACTGAACGATCTCCGTGGCCTCATTGGTTCGGAGCAGGTGGAACTGGAGTTTGACTAATACAGGAATACTATGAGTCTGAATTTCCTTGATTTCGAACAGCCGATTGCTGAGCTGGAAGCGAAAATCGATTCTCTGACAGCGGTAAGCCGTCAGGATGAAAAACTGGATATTAACATCGACGAAGAAGTGCATCGTCTGCGCGAGAAAAGCGTAGAGCTGACGCGCAAAATCTTTGCCGATCTCGGCGCATGGCAGGTGGCCCAGCTGGCTCGCCATCCACAGCGTCCGTACACCCTGGATTATGTCCGCCTGGCGTTTGACGAATTTGACGAACTGGCAGGCGATCGCGCATACGCTGACGACAAAGCTATCGTTGGCGGTATCGCGCGTCTGGACGGACGCCCGGTGATGATCATTGGTCATCAGAAAGGTCGTGAAACCAAAGAGAAAATCCGTCGTAACTTCGGTATGCCAGCCCCAGAAGGCTACCGTAAAGCCCTGCGTCTGATGGAGATGGCTGAGCGTTTCAACATGCCAATCATCACCTTCATCGACACCCCGGGTGCCTACCCTGGCGTGGGCGCGGAAGAGCGCGGTCAGTCTGAAGCCATCGCACGCAACCTGCGCGAGATGTCTCGTCTGAAGGTGCCGGTCATCTGTACCGTTATCGGTGAAGGGGGTTCCGGTGGCGCGCTGGCGATTGGCGTGGGCGATAAAGTGAATATGCTGCAGTACAGCACCTATTCCGTTATCTCCCCGGAAGGCTGTGCGTCCATTCTGTGGAAAAGTGCCGACAAAGCACCTCTGGCTGCCGAAGCGATGGGCATCATTGCGCCACGTCTGAAAGAGCTTAAGCTGATCGATTCCATCATCCCTGAACCGCTGGGTGGTGCACATCGTAAGCCAGAAGTGATGGCCGCGTCCCTGAAAGCGCAGCTGCTGGCCGATCTGGCCGACCTAGACATGCTGAGCAAAGAAGATCTGCTCAACCGCCGTTACCAGCGTCTGATGACTTACGGCTACGCGTAAGCTTCACAATTATCTGAAAAGCCGCACAATGTTGCGGCTTTTTTTATACCTGCGGTTTAGCCGGACTATGCTTAGCTAATGTTTTTTAAGGAGGAAGCCCATGAATATCATTGCCGTTATGGGGCCACACGGCGTCTTTTATAAAGATGAGCCGATTAAGGAGCTGGAGCAAGCCCTGCAGTCGCGCGGGTATCAGCTAATCTGGCCGCACAACAGCGCCGATCTGCTGAAGTTCATCGAGCATAACCCGCGTATCTGCGGCGTGATCTTCGACTGGGATGAATATGACCTCGAACTGTGCAGCGATATCAACAAGTTGAACGAATATCTCCCGCTGTACGCCTTTATTAATACCCACTCAACCATGGACGTCAGCGCCAATGATATGCGTATGGCGCTGTGGTTCTTTGAATATTCACTCGGCGTGGCGGAAGACATTGCGACCCGCATTCAGCAGTACACGAATGAATATCTCGATAACATTACGCCACCGTTTACCCGGGCGCTCTTCACCTACGTGAAAGAGGGAAAATATACCTTCTGTACGCCGGGCCATATGGCGGGAACGGCCTACCAAAAAAGCCCGGTCGGCTGCCTGTTCTATGATTTCTTTGGTGGCAACACGCTGAAAGCGGACGTGTCCATTTCAGTCACCGAACTAGGCTCGCTGCTGGATCATACCGGCCCGCATCTGGAAGCTGAAGAGTATATCGCCCGCACCTTTGGGGCCGAGCAGAGCTATATGGTGACCAACGGCACTTCGACCTCGAACAAAATCGTCGGGATGTACGCCGCGCCTGCGGGCAGCACCTTGCTGATTGACCGTAACTGCCATAAATCGCTGGCGCACCTGCTGATGATGAGTGACGTCGTACCGCTCTGGCTGTCACCCACGCGTAACGCGCTCGGTATTCTTGGCGGCATTCCGCGCCGGGAGTTCATGCATGAAGCCATTGAAAGCAAGGTCGCGGCAGTGGCCGGCGCAGGCTGGCCTGTCCATGCGGTGATCACCAACTCGACCTATGACGGTCTGCTGTACAACACGAACTGGATCAAAAAGACGCTGGATGTGCCGTCGATCCACTTCGATTCCGCGTGGGTACCGTACACCAATTTTCACCCGATTTACGCGGGTAAGAGCGGCATGAGCGGTGAGCGCGTGCCGGGTAAAGTGTTCTTCGAAACGCAGTCGACGCACAAAATGCTGGCGGCGTTTTCCCAGGCTTCACTGATTCACATCAAAGGCGAGTATGACGAAGAGACCTTTAACGAAGCCTTTATGATGCATACCACCACCTCACCGAGCTATCCGCTGGTGGCGTCTATCGAAACGGCCGCGGCGATGCTGCGTGGCAATCCGGGCAAACGTCTCATCAACCGTTCGGTGGAGCGCGCGCTGCATTTCCGCAAAGAGGTTCAGCGGCTGAAAGAGGAAGCCGACGGCTGGTTCTTTGATATCTGGCAGCCGGAAGAGATTGATGAGGCGGAGTGCTGGCCCGTCTCGCCCGGCGAAGACTGGCATGGTTTCCGGGATGCCGATTGCGACCATATGTTCCTCGACCCGGTAAAAGTGACGATCCTGACGCCAGGCATGGATGAGCAGGGAAAGATGAGCGAGGAAGGTATTCCGGCCGCGCTGGTCGCGAAATTCCTTGATGAACGTGGCGTGGTGGTGGAGAAGACCGGGCCCTATAACCTGCTGTTCCTGTTCAGTATCGGGATCGATAAAACCCGGGCGATGGGGCTGTTGCGCGGTCTGATGGAGTTCAAGCGCGCCTACGATCTCAACCTGCGGGTAAAGAACATGCTGCCGGATCTCTATGCGGAGGATCCCGACTTCTACCGTAATATGCGCATTCAGGATCTGGCCCAGGGGATCCACAGGCTGATCCGTCAGCACGATCTGCCGCGTCTGATGCTTCAGGCGTTTGATGTGTTGCCGGAGATGAAGTTTACCCCGCACAAGGCGTGGCAGCGCCAGGTGAGAGGGGAGGTCGAAACCGTCGAGCTGGAAAATCTGGTTGGACGCGTATCGGCCAACATGATCTTGCCTTACCCGCCGGGCGTACCGCTCCTGATGCCAGGAGAGATGATTACCGAGGAGAGTCGGGCGGTGCTCGATTTCCTGCTGATGCTCTGTTCGGTAGGGCGTCACTACCCCGGTTTTGAGACGGATATCCACGGTGCGAAGCGCGACGAAAACGGCGTTTACTGGGTGCGAGTCCTAAAATAAGGGTGACCGCTTGCATGGTGCGGGTTTTCGGTTGTAACGTTCAGGCATCATAAAAAGGAGAAGCTATGCTGGGTTTAAAACAGGTTCATCATATTGCGATCATTGCGACCGATTACGCGAAGAGTAAGGCCTTCTACTGCGACATTCTCGGCTTTACGCTGTTGAGCGAGGCGTACCGCGAGGAGCGCGACTCCTGGAAGGGCGATCTGGCGTTAAACGGGCAGTATGTGATTGAACTGTTCTCTTTTCCTTTTCCGCCTGCGCGTCCGTCCCGCCCGGAAGCCTGCGGCCTGCGCCATCTCGCCTTCAGCGTCGATGACCTGGATAGCGCAGTAAAACATCTGGAAGCGCACGGCGTGACGTGTGAAGCAATCCGCGTCGATCCGTTCACCGACAAGCGCTTTACCTTTTTCAACGACCCGGACGGCCTGCCGCTGGAGCTTTATCAGCAGTAATCTTCGTCCTGTGTGATAATGCCCGCTCAGTTCGGGCATTTTTTATGTGTAATTCCCTATGACCTTACCCGCTATCGCACACGCCGTTTCACCGTACCGCCAGTTGCTGGTGGGGTTTAGCGGTGGCCTGGATTCCACCGTTCTGCTCCATCGTCTTAAGCGTTGGCGCGACCAGGAGCCTGACGTCCAGCTGCGGGCGATACATGTTCATCACGGATTAAGTCCTCACGCAGAGGAGTGGGTGGCGCACTGCGAAGCCTTGTGTGCGGCATGGGCGATCCCGCTCCTCGTCGAGCGCGTCACGCTGGTAGAGGAAGGGCTGGGCATCGAGGCGCAGGCGCGTAAAGCCCGCTATGCCGCGTTTGCCGGGGCATTACATGCTGGAGAAGCGCTGGTCACGGCCCAGCATCTGGACGATCAGTGTGAAACCTTTCTGCTGGCGCTTAAGCGGGGAAGCGGACCAGCGGGGCTTTCTGCCATGCCGGCGCGTTCGGTATTTGCCGGCACAACGTTACTGCGTCCGCTGCTTGGCGAGACGCGCGCCTCGCTTGAAGCCTGGGCGCGAGAACATCAGCTGAGCTGGATCGAAGATGAGAGTAACCAGGATGACGGCTATGATCGTAACTTTCTGCGTCTGCGCGTCCTCCCGCTATTGAGCGAGCGCTGGCCGCATTTTGCCGACGCGACGGCAAGAAGCGCTATGCTGTGCGCCGAACAGGAAACGCTGCTGGACGAGCTGTTGAGTGACGAGCTGGCTGAACTGATTTCTAAAGACGGTGCGCTGGCGATTGCACCGCTGACAGCGATGAGCCCGGTACGTCGCGCCGCGCTGCTACGACGCTGGCTGGCCTCTCATCACGCTGCGATGCCGTCGAGGGCGATGCTGAGCCGTATCTGGGACGAGGTTGCCCTGGCGCGGGACGATGCTTCCCCGCGCGTCCATCTGAACGGTTTTGACGTAAGACGCTATAAAGGGGAACTCTGGTGGGTAAAATCAACGCCCTGCCTGACGGATGTGGTGCTCGACTGGCTTTCTCCTGAGCTTCCGCTGATATTGCCCGCTGAGGCTGGACGTATCTCCCTCATACCGTCTGGTCATGTGCGGCCGCCGAAGCCCGGTGAACCGGTAACGGTACGCTTTAAGGCTGGCGGCATGCTGCATATTGTCGGGCGCAACGGGGGCCGCAAGCTGAAGAAAATCTGGCAGGAGTGCAATGTGCCACCGTGGCTGCGCGACACCACGCCGCTGCTGTTCTATGGTGAAACGTTGATTGCTGCGGCAGGGGTTTTCATCACGGAAGCGGGATGGGCGGAAGACGGGGTCAGGTTTGATTGGCAGAAAGCGTAACGGGCAGCCTGGCTGCCCGTTAGTGTCATCAGGATTCGCTCACCACGACGGTGCCGATTTGCGGGTGGCTGAAGCTGGCTATTTTATCCAGACGCAGCTCACGCGTCGCACCGGCATCTTCCACTATCAGGTATTCCACGTTCTTACGTGAAACCAGATCGTTGGCTTTCGCCTTCAACACTTCGCCATCTTTTAGCTCCAGCGTCAGTAATAAATGATGCTGGCAGGCGAGTTCGAGGTTGTCATAGTCATCACAATTGATGGGTTGATAAGTATCATTCATCGACATAATCGCTCACCAGTAAATTCGCCGCAGCATACGCTGCTTTTTCCCTGACCGACTCTGAAAGGCTCTCATCAGAGGCCACTTCATTAAGCACTTTCAATACACAGCCCAACGCGTCCGGGACATACCCCAGATCTCCGCTGGCGATTTCCGCATACCGTTTGCGAATTAACTCACAATAATTATTCACATCCCCTCCCGCCAGCGCACTGACTTACTGTGAGATATCATTAAGCCTACGAAGATAAACTCGGTTTAGCAAGGTGACTATACCATACTCATTTAAGCAATATCAGCGCCTTGATAGCGGTGTATTTATCACCCTACAACAGCCTTTTGCCGCGGTTTTCGCTACAATGAGCGCCTGATTCGAATGGAGTTCTCTCATGGCGCTGAAAGCGACAATCTATAAAGCAGTGGTCAATGTGGCCGATCTTGATCGCAACCAGTTCCTGGACGCCTCGCTGACGCTGGCACGCCACCCCTCCGAAACCCAGGAGCGCATGATGCTGCGCCTGCTGGCGTGGATTAAATACGCTGACGAGCGTCTGCAGTTTACCCGTGGGTTAAGCGCAGAAGACGAGCCTGAAGCCTGGCTGCGCAACGATCATCTGGGTATCGATTTGTGGATCGAACTCGGACTGCCGGACGAGCGCAGAATTAAGAAGGCCTGCACCCAGTCCGCTGAAGTGGCCTTATTCGCGTATAATCAGCGTGCTGCAGAGATTTGGTGGCAGCAAAACAAGAGCAAGTGCGGGCAGTTTAAAAATCTCACCGTCTGGTATCTGGATGATGAGCAACTGGCGCAGCTGAGCGACTTTGCCAGCCGGACCATGGTGTTGCAGGCGACGATTCAGGACGGTGCAATCTGGCTTTCTGATTCTCAGAATAATCTGGAAATTCATTTAACGGCGTGGCAACCGGCCTCATGATCGTCTTGTCCCGAAACGTCAGCATTCCGGACAACGAGCTGGAGATCACCGCCATCCGTGCTCAGGGGGCCGGTGGGCAGCACGTTAACAAGGCCTCAACGGCTATCCATTTGCGTTTTGACATTCGGGCCTCAAGCCTGCCAGAGTATTATAAAGAAAGTCTGCTTGCTGCCAGCCATCACCTCATCACCAGCGATGGCGTGATGGTGATCAAAGCCCAGGAATACCGCAGCCAGGAGCTCAACCGGGAAGCGGCCATCGCCAGGCTGGTGGCGGTCATCAAAGAATTAACGGCAGTACAAAAAAGCCGCCGGGCAACGCGGCCAACCCGCGCATCGAAAGAGCGTCGGCTGTCCTCGAAGGCCCAAAAATCCACAGTGAAAGCATTACGCGGTAAAGTTCGTCGCCCGACAGAGTGACGAAAGGGAACACAAATTTCATAAGGAATTCATTGTGAAAAAAGCATTATGGTCAGCGCTGGCAGTGAGTACGCTGTTTGCGCTTTTCGGGTGTAACAACCGTTCAGAAACGCAGGTTTTGCAACCCACGCAAACGGAAGAATTAAAACCAATGCAGCAGAGCTGGCGCGGCGTATTGCCTTGCGCGGACTGTGAAGGCATTGAAACGTCCCTGTTCCTGCAAAAAGACGGCACCTGGGTGATGAACCAGCGCTATCAGGGCGGGAAAGCGCCTTCTTCTTTTGCGACTTATGGAACATGGGCGCGTACAGCGGAGAAGCTTGTCCTCACCGATACCTCCGGCGAGAAAACCTGGTTCCGCCCTAAAGGTGACAGCATGGAGATGCTCGACCGCGAAGGTAATCCTATTGAATCCCAGTTCAACTACACGCTGGCGCCGGTGAAAGCGGCTCTGCCCGCGACGCCGATGGCAATGCGCGGGATGTACTTCTATATGGCGGATGCGGCGATCTTTACCGACTGCGCAACCGGCAAGAAGGTCAGCGTGGCAAACAATGCCCAGCTTGAGCGTGATTACGCTGTGGCGCGCGGCAATGACAGCAAGCCGATATTGCTGACGGTGGACGGTCACTTTACGCTGGAGCCAAACCCGGATAGCGGAGAGATGGTGAAAACGCTGGTGGCGGACAAAGACGCGAAATTTATTGCGGGCAAAGACTGTAACAGCAAATAAGCTGACGTAGCGCCATTAAAAAACCCCGCCTGAGCGGGGTTTTTTTGTTTAGCCTTTGATGGCTTTCACCAGGTAATCAAGAATGTCGCCGGTCTTGATCATCTGTTTTTCGCCACTACGACGGTATTTGTATTCAATCTCGTCGCTATCGAGGTTACGGTCGCCGATCACGACGGTGTGTGGGATACCGATCAGTTCCATATCGGCAAACATCACGCCCGGACGCTCTTTACGGTCATCCATCAGCACTTCGATACCCTGCGCACGCAGCTCGGCATACAGCTTCTCGGCCAGCTCCTGCACGCGGTAAGACTTGTGCATGTTCATTGGCAGAATAGCGACCTGGAACGGTGCGATGTTGTCCGGCCAGACGATGCCGCGCTCGTCGTAGTTCTGCTCAATCGCCGCAGCTACCACGCGCGTTACCCCGATACCGTAGCAACCCATGGTCAGGATCTGGTTACGGCCATCTTCACCCTGAACGGCGGCGTTCAGCGCGCGCGAGTATTTATCGCCCAGCTGGAAGATGTGACCCACTTCGATACCGCGCTTGATCATCAGGGTACCCTGACCGTCCGGGCTTGGGTCGCCTGCGACCACGTTACGGATGTCAGCCACTTCCGGCGTCGCCACGTCGCGATCCCAGTTGATGCCGAAGTAGTGTTTACCGTCGATGTTCGCACCAGCGGAGAAGTCGCTCATCGCGGCTACCGTGCGGTCAATAACAACGGGCACCGGCAGATTGACTGGACCCAGTGAACCTGGCCCAGCATTGACCACGGCGCGGATTTCCGCTTCAGTGGCGAACGTCAGCGGGCTGGCGACCTGCGGCAGCTTCTCGGCCTTCACTTCGTTCAGCTCGTGATCGCCACGCACCAGCAGGGCAACCAGCGGGTAAGCGCTCCCTTCGGTGGATTTCACCAGCAGGGTCTTAACGGTTTTTTCGATCGGCAGATTGAACTGCTCAACCAGCTCGGCAATGGTTTTCGCGTTTGGCGTATCAACCAGCGTCATCTCTTGCGTTGCCGCAGCACGCGGTTCTTTTGGTGCCAGCGCTTCTGCAAATTCGATGTTCGCCGCGTAATCAGAGGAGTCAGAGAAGATCACATCGTCTTCACCGCTCTGCGCCAGAACCTGGAACTCATGGGATGCGCTACCGCCGATGGAGCCGGTATCAGCCTGCACCGCGCGGAAATCCAGACCCATGCGGGAGAAGATTTTGCTGTATGCCGCGTACATTGCGTCGTACGTCTCTTGCAGGGATTCCTGAGAGGTATGGAAAGAGTAGGCATCTTTCATCAGGAATTCGCGAGAGCGCATAACGCCGAAACGTGGGCGAACTTCGTCACGGAACTTGGTCTGGATCTGGAAAAAGTTCAGCGGCAGCTGTTTGTAAGAGCTCAGCTCATTACGAATCAGGTCGGTAATGACTTCTTCATGCGTTGGGCCGAGAACAAACGGACGCTCGCCGCGATCGACGAAGCGCAGCAGTTCAGGGCCATATTGTTCCCAACGGCCACTCTCCTGCCACAGGTCAGCGGGCTGAACCACAGGCATGGACACCTCGATAGCACCGGCGTTGTTCATCTCTTCACGCACGATGTTTTCGACTTTTTTCAGGACGCGCACGCCGGTCGGCAGCCAGGTGTATAACCCGGAGGCCAGCTTGCGGATCATCCCGGCGCGCAGCATCAGCTGATGGCTGATCACTTCGGCGTCGGCAGGCGTCTCCTTCAGAGTGGAGAGCAGATATTGGCTAGTACGCATGTTGTTACGGTTCCATTTCGACGATTGGAACAGGCTGAAACACCAGCCTGACACAAAAAAAGTGGTTTAGTTTACCAGTGTGGCAAAGATGCCAAAAGAGAGGAGAACAAAATTACCTGGGTTCCAGGGCAAACACTTCAAAACCTGCCCCGGTGACGCGCCAGCGAACGTTAAAATCCAGCAGCCAGACGGCGTACGTTTTTCCTGCTTCCTCTTCTTTACGGTAGGCCGGTCGCGGGTCCTGTGCCAGCACTTCGGTGATGAAATCCCGTAAGCGAGGATAGCGTTTCTCCAGTTGACCGAGCTGCGAGGCGAGCTCAGGGGTAAAATACACCGGCATATCCGCCTGTGGTGCGTCCTGGGCATAGCTTGCACGCGCGTCCGGAAGGGCTTCGGCGAAGGGTAAATAGGGTTTGATGTCGATCACCGGCGTGCCGTCGACCAGGTCCAGGCTACCTAACTCAAGTATCACCTGATCTTTCTGGCAGCGTATGCCTTTCAGTTCAACCAGCGACATGCCAACCGGGTTTGGACGAAAGGTCGAGCGCGTCGCAAACACCCCCATTCTCGCATTGCCGCCAAGACGAGGAGGACGCACGGTAGGACGCCAGCCGCCTTCCATCGTCTGGTGAAACACGAACACCACCCACAGATGGCTGAACGCCTCGAGCCCGCGTACCGCATCGGCCTGATTGTAAGGCGCAATCAGGTGAAGCTCACCGCGTCCGCTGGTGACAAGGCCGGGCTGGCGGGGGA
The DNA here is from genome assembly GCF_048684805.1 of Enterobacter sp. BNK-22. Classification (NCBI taxonomy): domain Bacteria; kingdom Pseudomonadati; phylum Pseudomonadota; class Gammaproteobacteria; order Enterobacterales; family Enterobacteriaceae; genus Enterobacter; species Enterobacter sp. BNK-22. Next base: position 2,657,709 of record NZ_JBLQTT010000001.1, on the reverse strand, counting down.
CGGCGAACTTCTCTTTATAAGGAGAGTGGATAACGCCTATCTGCTCGAACTGAAATGCACTCATTTCGCCGTGATATTCAGCGCAGAACCGATGCACACCGCCTGACGGTAGCAGCCCGGCGTGCCGCTGGTGACTTCACAGCTGTGCAGCAGGACCGCGTTAGCTTTCATTTTTGCGGCATTAATCTGCATGCGTTTACGCGCAGTCGGAATATTCGGTGGTGAGTCCTGATTAGTCGCCTGACAGGATTCGCCGCTCACTTCGCCCAGTTCACGGAACGGTTTACCGACGAGTTCGTCCGCTTTCGTGATAATGCGAACCGGCGCAGGGCGAACCACTTTCGGTTTCGCAGGCTCGGTCTTTGGCGGGGTTGCCGTGCTTTGAACAGGTTCAACGGGAGATCTGCTTAGCATAGAACAGCCGCTCAGCATGAGTGCTAAAAGACAGATCGGTAAAGCACGCATAATATTTCCTCAATGGATAATCAAAACGTCAGATATTGAATCAGTTGACTGCACAAATGACAAGACGGGCATAAGCCCGTCCTGATGATATTACACTGAGGTGAGATTACCAGCCTTTAACAGCGCCGCCGTTAAACACTTTGTTGGCTTCCTGGTAAACTTCGTCTGACTGATAGGCCTGAACGAATTTCTTCACGTTTTCCGCGTCCTTGTTGTCTTCGCGAGTCACGATCAGGTTAACGTACGGGGAGTCTTTATCTTCAACGAAGATACCGTCTTTGGCTGGCGTCAGGCCAATCTGGCTGGCGTACGTGGTGTTGATAACGGCCAGAGCAATCTGCGCATCGTCCAGAGAACGTGGCAGCTGCGGTGCTTCCAGTTCAACGATTTTCAGATTTTTCGGGTTCTCGGTGACGTCCAGAACGGTTGGCAGCAGGCCAACACCGTCTTTCAGTTTGATCAGGCCCACTTTCTGCAGCAGCAGCAGGGAACGACCAAGGTTAGTTGGGTCGTTAGGCACGGCAACCTGAGAGCCCGGCTGCAGTTCGTCCAGTGATTTAATTTTCTTAGAGTAACCGGCAATCGGATAAACGAAGGTGTTACCGACACCCACCAGTTTATAGCCGCGATCTTTGATCTGCTGGTCCAGGTATGGCTTATGCTGGAAGGCGTTCGCGTCGATATCGCCTTTGCTCAGCGCTTCGTTCGGCAGAACGTAATCGTTGAAGGTCACCAGCTCCACGTCCAGGCCATACTTCTCTTTTGCCACTTTCTGAGCAACTTCCGCAACCTGCTGTTCTGCACCTACGATAACGCCCACTTTAATGTGGTTTGGATCCTTTTCGTCCTGACCGCAACCCACCAGTGCCAGAGAGCCGATCAGCGCGCCTACTGCTGCGAAGGTCTTTAATTTTAACGCCATGTTTTATCCTTAACTCGTAGAGTTTGTGTTGTGTGTAACGTTATTTATGCGTAACAGCCCGGACGATGCGATCGCCAGAGAACTGGATTAAGTAAACCAGAACAACCAGCAATACCAGAACGGTATTCATCACGGTCGCGTTATATCCAATATAGCCGTACTGGTAACCAATCTGACCTAAACCGCCCGCGCCTACGGCACCGCCCATCGCCGAATAACCGACCAGGGTGATAAGCGTAATGGTTGCCGCATTCACCAGCCCTGGCAGTGCCTCCGGCAGCAGAACCTTGCGGACGATCTGCATCGGCGTGGCACCCATCGCACGGGAAGCTTCGATCAAACCGGTTGGGATTTCCAGCAGGGCGTTTTCCACCATACGGGCGATAAACGGCGCAGCGCCAACGGTCAGCGGAACGATCGCCGCCTGCAGACCGATAGACGTTCCGACGATCACGCGGGTAAACGGAATCATCCACACCAGTAAAATAATGAACGGGATAGAACGGAAGATGTTCACCAGCGCAGAGAGCGTACGGTACAGCTTCGCGTTCTCAATGATTTGACCCGGACGCGTCACGTACAGCAACACGCCGACCGGCAGGCCAATCACAAAACCAAAGAAGCCAGAGACAAAGGTCATTGCCAGCGTTTCCCAAACGCCGCGAACCAGCAGCCACATCATCGGCTCAGACATAACCCAGTACCTCTACTTTTACGTGATGTTCTTGCAGCCAGGCAATGGCTGCCTGGGTTTCTTCTTGTGTGCCGTGCATTTCTGTCAGCATGATGCCGAACTTGACGCCACCGGCGTAATCCATCTGCGCGCTGATGATGTTGTTGTTCACGTTAAAGCGACGTGCGGTTTCGGAAAGCAGGGGAGCATCAACGGACTGACCGGTGAACTCCATGCGCAGCATCGGGACGCTGTCAGCAGCGGGTTCGGTTTTCAAACGCTCCAGATAGTCTTCCGGAATATCCAGATGCAGCGTGGACTGGATGAACTGCTGCGCCAGCGGGGTTTTCGGATGCGAGAACACTTCACTTACCGTGTCCTGCTCGATCAGTTCACCGTTGCTGATGACCGCCACGCAGTCACAGATGCGTTTCACCACGTCCATCTCGTGCGTAATAAGGAGGATCGTCAGGCCCAGGCGACGATTAATGTCCTTCAGCAGTTCCAGAATCGAACGCGTGGTTGCCGGATCCAGTGCGCTGGTGGCTTCATCGCACAGCAGTACCTTAGGATTGCTTGCCAGCGCGCGGGCAATGGCCACACGTTGTTTTTGCCCACCTGACAGATTTGCCGGGTAGCTATCATGTTTGTCGCCCAGACCCACGAGGTCGAGCAGCTCGGTGACGCGACGCTTCACTTCTTCTTTCGGCGTGTTATCCAGCTCAAGCGGTAAGGCAACGTTGCCGAACACGGTGCGGGAGGCCAGCAGGTTAAAGTGCTGGAAAATCATGCCAATCTGACGACGCGCTTTGGTGAGTTCTTTCTCTGAAAGGGCGGTAAGTTCCTGGCCGCCAACTTCTACGCTGCCCTGGGTTGGGCGCTCAAGCAGGTTAACACAACGGATCAGCGTGCTTTTACCTGCACCCGATGCGCCAATGACGCCATAAATTTGACCAGCAGGAACATGCAGGCTGACGTTGTTCAGCGCCTGAATGGTTCGGTTCCCCTGCTGGAACACTTTGGTGATATTGGAAAGTTTAATCATTAGATTATTTTTATCGTATGTAAGTTAGCCGTGGCATTTTCTTCTGCCAGATACGGGTGATGACCGTAAACAAAACGGATGTTAAGGCATCCAGACGTCTAAATCAATCCAACTCTGTACGATGAGCACTTTATTGCGCTGCGATTCATGAGATACTAGTCGAACATGCCTTTTTCAGGAGCAAACCGGTGGCAAAATCAGTACCCGCAATTTTCCTCGATCGTGACGGCACTATTAATGTGGATCACGGTTATGTCCATGAGATTGATGAGTTCGAGTTTATCGAGGGCGTAATAGATGCCATGCGCCAGCTGAAAGAGATGGGTTATGCGCTGGTGGTGGTGACGAACCAGTCCGGTATTGCACGCGGTAAATTTACCGAAGCGCAGTTTGAGACGCTGACGGAATGGATGGACTGGTCACTGGCCGACCGCGGTGTGGATCTCGATGGCATCTACTATTGTCCGCATCACCCACAGGGAACCGTAGAAGAATATCGTCAGACCTGTGATTGCCGTAAGCCGCATCCGGGAATGTTCATCTCTGCGCAGGAGTTCCTGCACATTGATATGGCGGCTTCTTATATGGTGGGCGATAAACTGGAAGATATGCAGGCAGCTGCAGCAGCGGGTGTAGGGACCAAAATATTAGTGCGCACCGGCAAGCCTGTGACGCCAGAAGCTGAGAATGCGGCGGATTGGGTAATTAATAGTCTGGCCGAGCTGCCAAAAGAGATTAAAAAGCACCAAAAATAGCCTTTCTGGCGAAAAGATGAGCGGTTGAAATAAAAATGCATTTTTCCGCTTGTCATTCCTCGGCGGCCCCCTATAATGCGCCTCCATCGACACGGCGGATGTGAATCACTTCACAAACACCGCGGTCGGTTGAAGAGAAAAAATCCTGAAATAACGGGTTGACTCTGAAAGAGGAAAGCGTAATATACGCCACCTCGCAACGGTGAGCGAAAGCCGCGTTGCACTGCTCTTTAACAATTTATCAGACAATCTGTGTGGGCACTCAAAGTGACATGGATTCTTAACGTCCTCGGACGAAAAATGAATACTCAAGTCTCTGAGTGAACATACGTAATTCATTACGAAGTTTAATTCACGAGCATCAAACTTAAATTGAAGAGTTTGATCATGGCTCAGATTGAACGCTGGCGGCAGGCCTAACACATGCAAGTCGAGCGGCAGCGGAAAGTAGCTTGCTACTTTGCCGGCGAGCGGCGGACGGGTGAGTAATGTCTGGGAAACTGCCTGATGGAGGGGGATAACTACTGGAAACGGTAGCTAATACCGCATAACGTCGCAAGACCAAAGAGGGGGACCTTCGGGCCTCTTGCCATCAGATGTGCCCAGATGGGATTAGCTAGTAGGTGGGGTAACGGCTCACCTAGGCGACGATCCCTAGCTGGTCTGAGAGGATGACCAGCCACACTGGAACTGAGACACGGTCCAGACTCCTACGGGAGGCAGCAGTGGGGAATATTGCACAATGGGCGCAAGCCTGATGCAGCCATGCCGCGTGTATGAAGAAGGCCTTCGGGTTGTAAAGTACTTTCAGCGGGGAGGAAGGTGTTGAGGTTAATAACCTCAGCAATTGACGTTACCCGCAGAAGAAGCACCGGCTAACTCCGTGCCAGCAGCCGCGGTAATACGGAGGGTGCAAGCGTTAATCGGAATTACTGGGCGTAAAGCGCACGCAGGCGGTCTGTCAAGTCGGATGTGAAATCCCCGGGCTCAACCTGGGAACTGCATTCGAAACTGGCAGGCTAGAGTCTTGTAGAGGGGGGTAGAATTCCAGGTGTAGCGGTGAAATGCGTAGAGATCTGGAGGAATACCGGTGGCGAAGGCGGCCCCCTGGACAAAGACTGACGCTCAGGTGCGAAAGCGTGGGGAGCAAACAGGATTAGATACCCTGGTAGTCCACGCCGTAAACGATGTCGACTTGGAGGTTGTGCCCTTGAGGCGTGGCTTCCGGAGCTAACGCGTTAAGTCGACCGCCTGGGGAGTACGGCCGCAAGGTTAAAACTCAAATGAATTGACGGGGGCCCGCACAAGCGGTGGAGCATGTGGTTTAATTCGATGCAACGCGAAGAACCTTACCTACTCTTGACATCCAGAGAACTTTCCAGAGATGGATTGGTGCCTTCGGGAACTCTGAGACAGGTGCTGCATGGCTGTCGTCAGCTCGTGTTGTGAAATGTTGGGTTAAGTCCCGCAACGAGCGCAACCCTTATCCTTTGTTGCCAGCGGTCCGGCCGGGAACTCAAAGGAGACTGCCAGTGATAAACTGGAGGAAGGTGGGGATGACGTCAAGTCATCATGGCCCTTACGAGTAGGGCTACACACGTGCTACAATGGCGCATACAAAGAGAAGCGACCTCGCGAGAGCAAGCGGACCTCATAAAGTGCGTCGTAGTCCGGATTGGAGTCTGCAACTCGACTCCATGAAGTCGGAATCGCTAGTAATCGTAGATCAGAATGCTACGGTGAATACGTTCCCGGGCCTTGTACACACCGCCCGTCACACCATGGGAGTGGGTTGCAAAAGAAGTAGGTAGCTTAACCTTCGGGAGGGCGCTTACCACTTTGTGATTCATGACTGGGGTGAAGTCGTAACAAGGTAACCGTAGGGGAACCTGCGGTTGGATCACCTCCTTACCTTAAAGAACCTGCCTTTGCAGTGCTCACACAGATTGTCTGATGAAAAACAGCAGTAAAAATCTCTGCAGGCTTGTAGCTCAGGTGGTTAGAGCGCACCCCTGATAAGGGTGAGGTCGGTGGTTCAAGTCCACTCAGGCCTACCAAACTCCTTTTAAAGGATGAGCGGTACAGAGATTGCAAAACGATGGGGCTATAGCTCAGCTGGGAGAGCGCCTGCTTTGCACGCAGGAGGTCTGCGGTTCGATCCCGCATAGCTCCACCATCTTTTACTGCGAACCCAAGAAAACTTCAGAGTGAACCTGAAAAGGTGCACTGCGAAGTTTTGCTCTTTAAAAATCTGGATCAAGCTGAAAATTGAAACGACACATCTTTAAGGTGTGTTCGAGTCTCTCAAATTTTCGCAATCATGAAGTGAAACATCTTCGGGTTGTGAGGTTAAGCGACTAAGCGTACACGGTGGATGCCCTGGCAGTCAGAGGCGATGAAGGACGTGCTAATCTGCGAAAAGCGCCGGCGAGGTGATATGAACCTTTGACCCGGCGATGTCCGAATGGGGAAACCCAGTGCAATTCGTTGCACTATCGTTAACTGAATACATAGGTTAACGAGGCGAACCGGGGGAACTGAAACATCTAAGTACCCCGAGGAAAAGAAATCAACCGAGATTCCCCCAGTAGCGGCGAGCGAACGGGGAGCAGCCCAGAGTCTGAATCAGCTTGTGTGTTAGTGGAAGCGTCTGGAAAGTCGCACGGTACAGGGTGACAGTCCCGTACACGAAAATGCACAGGTTGTGAACTCGAAGAGTAGGGCGGGACACGTGGTATCCTGTCTGAATATGGGGGGACCATCCTCCAAGGCTAAATACTCCTGACTGACCGATAGTGAACCAGTACCGTGAGGGAAAGGCGAAAAGAACCCCGGCGAGGGGAGTGAAAAAGAACCTGAAACCGTGTACGTACAAGCAGTGGGAGCACCTTCGTGGTGTGACTGCGTACCTTTTGTATAATGGGTCAGCGACTTATATTCTGTAGCAAGGTTAACCGTATAGGGGAGCCGAAGGGAAACCGAGTCTTAACTGGGCGTTAAGTTGCAGGGTATAGACCCGAAACCCGGTGATCTAGCCATGGGCAGGTTGAAGGTTGGGTAACACTAACTGGAGGACCGAACCGACTAATGTTGAAAAATTAGCGGATGACTTGTGGCTGGGGGTGAAAGGCCAATCAAACCGGGAGATAGCTGGTTCTCCCCGAAAGCTATTTAGGTAGCGCCTCGTGAATTCATCTTCGGGGGTAGAGCACTGTTTCGGCTAGGGGGCCATCCCGGCTTACCAACCCGATGCAAACTACGAATACCGAAGAATGTTATCACGGGAGACACACGGCGGGTGCTAACGTCCGTCGTGAAGAGGGAAACAACCCAGACCGCCAGCTAAGGTCCCAAAGTCATGGTTAAGTGGGAAACGATGTGGGAAGGCACAGACAGCCAGGATGTTGGCTTAGAAGCAGCCATCATTTAAAGAAAGCGTAATAGCTCACTGGTCGAGTCGGCCTGCGCGGAAGATGTAACGGGGCTAAACCATGCACCGAAGCTGCGGCAGCGACGCTTATGCGTTGTTGGGTAGGGGAGCGTTCTGTAAGCCGTTGAAGGTGTGCTGTGAGGCATGCTGGAGGTATCAGAAGTGCGAATGCTGACATAAGTAACGATAAAGCGGGTGAAAAGCCCGCTCGCCGGAAGACCAAGGGTTCCTGTCCAACGTTAATCGGGGCAGGGTGAGTCGACCCCTAAGGCGAGGCCGAAAGGCGTAGTCGATGGGAAACAGGTTAATATTCCTGTACTTGGTGTTACTGCGAAGGGGGGACGGAGAAGGCTATGTTAGCCGGGCGACGGTTGTCCCGGTTTAAGCATGTAGGCGGAGGTTCCAGGTAAATCCGGTACCTTTTAACGCTGAGGTGTGATGACGAGGCACTACGGTGCTGAAGTAACAAATGCCCTGCTTCCAGGAAAAGCCTCTAAGCATCAGGTAACATCAAATCGTACCCCAAACCGACACAGGTGGTCAGGTAGAGAATACCAAGGCGCTTGAGAGAACTCGGGTGAAGGAACTAGGCAAAATGGTGCCGTAACTTCGGGAGAAGGCACGCTGATATGTAGGTGAAGCCCCTGCGGGTGGAGCTGAAATCAGTCGAAGATACCAGCTGGCTGCAACTGTTTATTAAAAACACAGCACTGTGCAAACACGAAAGTGGACGTATACGGTGTGACGCCTGCCCGGTGCCGGAAGGTTAATTGATGGGGTTAGCGGCAACGCGAAGCTCTTGATCGAAGCCCCGGTAAACGGCGGCCGTAACTATAACGGTCCTAAGGTAGCGAAATTCCTTGTCGGGTAAGTTCCGACCTGCACGAATGGCGTAATGATGGCCAGGCTGTCTCCACCCGAGACTCAGTGAAATTGAACTCGCTGTGAAGATGCAGTGTACCCGCGGCAAGACGGAAAGACCCCGTGAACCTTTACTATAGCTTGACACTGAACACTGGTCCTTGATGTGTAGGATAGGTGGGAGGCTTTGAAGTGTGGACGCCAGTCTGCATGGAGCCGTCCTTGAAATACCACCCTTTAATGGCTGGTGTTCTAACGTAGACCCGTGATCCGGGTTGCGGACAGTGTCTGGTGGGTAGTTTGACTGGGGCGGTCTCCTCCCAAAGAGTAACGGAGGAGCACGAAGGTTAGCTAATCCTGGTCGGACATCAGGAGGTTAGTGCAATGGCATAAGCTAGCTTGACTGCGAGAGTGACGGCTCGAGCAGGTGCGAAAGCAGGTCATAGTGATCCGGTGGTTCTGAATGGAAGGGCCATCGCTCAACGGATAAAAGGTACTCCGGGGATAACAGGCTGATACCGCCCAAGAGTTCATATCGACGGCGGTGTTTGGCACCTCGATGTCGGCTCATCACATCCTGGGGCTGAAGTAGGTCCCAAGGGTATGGCTGTTCGCCATTTAAAGTGGTACGCGAGCTGGGTTTAGAACGTCGTGAGACAGTTCGGTCCCTATCTGCCGTGGGCGCTGGAGAATTGAGGGGGGCTGCTCCTAGTACGAGAGGACCGGAGTGGACGCATCACTGGTGTTCGGGTTGTCATGCCAATGGCACTGCCCGGTAGCTAAATGCGGAAAAGATAAGTGCTGAAAGCATCTAAGCACGAAACTTGCCCCGAGATGAGTTCTCCCTGACTCCTTGAGAGTCCTGAAGGAACGTTGAAGACGACGACGTTGATAGGTCGGGTGTGTAAGCGCAGCGATGCGTTGAGCTAACCGATACTAATGAACCGTGAGGCTTAACCTTACAACGCCGAAGATGTTTCGGCGAAGAGACGCACAATCAAAATTCAGCCTTGATACAGATGAACAGAATTTGCCTGGCGGCTTTAGCGCGGTGGTCCCACCTGACCCCATGCCGAACTCAGAAGTGAAACGCCGTAGCGCCGATGGTAGTGTGGGGTCTCCCCATGTGAGAGTAGGGAACTGCCAGGCATCAAATTAAGTAGTAAGCCGGTGCATTAATCCGGTGGTTACAAGCAGTCTTCGGTGGAGCGGTAGTTCAGTCGGTTAGAATACCTGCCTGTCACGCAGGGGGTCGCGGGTTCGAGTCCCGTCCGTTCCGCCACTTATTAAAAGCCCTGAGTTAACGCTCAGGGCTTTTTTCTTATCTGACGTTTAATTATTGCGAAATCAGCAAAAATCCTCTGCGTTTTACGATCTTTTTCTCTATAACACCGCCAGCGATAATCGTCCTCAGTTTACGAACATAACGATTGAGGAAAATTATGACTCTCCCTGCATTTGGTCTGGGCACATTCCGCCTGAAAGACGACGTTGTTATCGCATCAGTTAAAACCGCACTCGAGCTGGGCTATCGCGCAGTTGATACGGCGCAGATCTATGAAAACGAAGCTGCCGTTGGACAAGCTCTCGAAGAGAGCGGTGTACCGCGTAATGAGCTGTTCATTACCACGAAAATCTGGATTGAGAATCTCAGCAAAGACAAGCTGATCCCAAGCCTGAAAGAAAGCCTGAAAAAACTGCGTACTGACTACGTTGATCTGACTCTGATCCACTGGCCATCACCAAACGATGCCGTCTCCGTGGAAGAATTCATGCAGGCGCTGCTGGAAGCGAAAAAGCAGGGCTTAACCCGCGAAATTGGGATCTCCAACTTCACGATCCCGCTGATGGAAAAAGCCATTGCGGCTGTAGGTGCAGAAAATATTGCGACCAACCAGATTGAACTGTCTCCTTACCTGCAGAACCGCAAAGTCGTGGACTGGGCAAAACAGCACGGGATCCACATCACCTCATACATGACGCTGGCCTATGGTAAAGCGCTGAAAGATGAAGTGATTACGCGTATCGCTGAGAAACATAACGCGACTGCCGCGCAGGTTATTCTGGCATGGGCAATGGGTGAAGGTTATGCCGTGATCCCATCTTCAACTAAACGTGAAAACCTGGCGAGCAACCTGTTAGCAACGGATCTTCACCTGGATGCTGAAGATAAAAAAGCGATCGCAGCCCTGGAATGCAACGATCGCCTGGTCAGCCCGGAAGGCTTAGCTCCTCACTGGGATTAAGTTTGACTCATCCTCTGTAGCCTGAACCCTCACACAGCTCCTCCGGGAGCTGTTTTTATATGTTCACTCAGAAAATCAATAAAGGCACGAATGCGCGTACTCACCGCTCTGTCACTGTAATATACCGCGCTAAAAGGCATTTCGACCGGCAGGCGTTTATCGGCCATCAATTCCACCAGTTCACCCCGCGCAATCTCCTTATCGATCATATAGTCTGACAGGCAGGCGATACCATTGCCTTCGAGGCACAGCTGCTTCAGCGTTTCCCCGCTGTTAGACGACAATCCGCTTGTAATTTCATGAAGTTGCCCATCATGGCAGGCGACAGGCCAGGTGTTCAGCGATACCGGCTCCGTAAAGCCCAGGCACAGATGCTGCTTCAGTTCTTCAACCGTCTCCGGTTTACCATGTTCAGCAATATACTGTGGCGACGCGATAATTTTTCGGTAGCTGGCAAACAGAGGGCGGGCACGCAAGCTTGAATCGGTCAGCGTTCCCGCCCGGATAGCCACATCTACCTTTCGCTCGATGAGGTTGATAAACGTCTCTGAGGAGACCAGAGAGAGCGTCATCTCCGGATAACGTTCGCGGAAAGGTTTAATCAGCGGCATCAGAAAGTGAAGCACAACCGGCGTGGCCGCATCAATGCGCAGTAACCCACGCGGCGTGCTGCGGGTTTCCATAATCTCGGTCTCGGCTGCGGCCATCTCCTGCAGTACCGACTGCACGCGGCGAAAATAACGCTCTCCTTCTTCCGTCAGGCTCAGTTGCCGCGTCGTTCGGTTAAGCAGGCTCACCCCAAGCTTCATCTCCAGCTTTTTAACCGAGCGGCTAATGGCTGAGTTAGCCTGTCCCAGCTGTTCGGCCGCGCGGCTAAAGCTGCCGCTTTCGACGACGGCGACAAAGATTGTCAGCTCTTCTGACGTTGCTTTCATTGTTGCATCACTCGCAAAATTCTATTGATATTTTGACCGTTTTTGTTATTTAAGCACTGGCGCATACTGCCTGTCATCTTAATCCTGATGATACGGAGTATTTTATGCCACTGGCGCTTCTTGCCCTGACGATCAGTGCCTTTGCAATTGGCACGACCGAATTTGTTATCGTGGGACTGGTTCCCACCATTGCTAACCAGCTTGCGATCTCATTGCCCTCCGCCGGATTGCTGGTGTCCATCTATGCCCTGGGTGTTGCCGTCGGTGCCCCCGTGCTGACGGCCCTGACCGGACGCTTTCCGCGTAAGCAGCTGTTAGTTGCATTAATGGTGCTGTTCACCGCCGGCAACGTGCTGGCCTGGCAGGCGCCGGACTACACCACGCTGGTCATCGCTCGTCTGTTGACCGGCCTTGCACACGGGGTGTTCTTCTCGATTGGTTCCACTATTGCAACCAGCCTGGTACCAAAAGAGAAAGCGGCCTCCGCCATTGCGATCATGTTCGGTGGGCTGACCGTTGCACTCGTCACAGGCGTACCGTTGGGCACGTTTATCGGACAACACTTCGGCTGGCGTGAAACGTTCCTGGCCGTCTCCTTACTGGGCGTCATTGCCCTGGTGACCAGCCTGCTGCTGGTGCCGTCGAATATTCCTGGCCGGGCCAGCGCCAGCCTGAGCGATCAGCTGAAGGTGCTCACGCATCCGCGTTTGCTGATCATCTACGCGGTTACGGCGCTGGGCTATGGTGGCGTATTCACCGCCTTCACTTTCCTTGCACCGATGATGCAGGACCTGGCGGGTTTCTCCCCCAATGCCGTGAGCTGGATTTTGCTGGGATACGGTATTTCCGTTGCGATTGGCAATATCTGGGGCGGCAAGCTTGCGGATAAGCATGGTGCGGTACCGGCGCTGAAATTCATTTTCGCCGCGTTGGTCGTTCTGTTGATGATTTTCCAGTTCACGGCTTCGCTACAGTACGCCGCGCTGGTCACGGTACTGGTCATGGGGATCTTCGCCTTTGGTAATGTGCCCGGGCTTCAGGTCTACGTTGTACAGAAAGCCGAGCTTTATACGCCCAATGCGGTGGATGTGGCTTCCGGCCTGAATATTGCCGCTTTTAATATTGGTATCGCGCTGGGCTCCATCATTGGTGGGCAAACCGTCGAACATTTCGGATTAACCCAGACGCCATGGATTGGCGCGGTGATTGTCCTGGTCGCTTTCCTGTTGATTGGGCTGAGCGGACGTCTTGATAAACCCACCCGCGTCGCGCTGGGTTAACATCAGTAAGCGCTTGCTTACAAAACTGGAAAGCGGTTTCTCAGAAATTGCGTTGAAAGTGTGACCTAAAGTCCCTATAACATTAGAACCAGTCCGTTTTCCGGACTGGTTCATGTTACAGAGGCTGTTTCCAAAAGTGCGAAAAAATACCTATGCCATGCGTTATGTAGCCGGAATGCCCGCGGAGAGGATCTTGCCTCCGGGGTCATTTGCGAGCATAAGCCAGGCATTACCCGCCGGCACGCCGTTAAGCAGCGATGAAAAAATCCGTGTACTGGTGTGGAATATCTTTAAGCAGCAGCGTGCGGAGTGGTTATCGGTCCTCAAGAATTTTGGCAAAGATGCCCATCTGGTCCTGCTCCAGGAGGCGCAAACCACGCCTGAACTCGTTCGGTTTGCTACCACTCACTATCTTGCCGCCGACCAGGTACCCGCCTTTGTTCTGCCGCAGCATCCCTCGGGCGTGATGACGCTTTCAGCGGCACATCCCGTCTATTGTTGTCCACTGCGCGAACGAGAGCCTATTCTGCGCCTGGCGAAATCGGCGCTGGTGACGGTCTATCCGCTGCCGGATACCCGTATGCTGATGGTCGTGAATATCCACGCGGTGAACTTCAGCCTGGGCGTGGATGTGTACAGTAAGCAGTTACTTCCGATTGGTGATCAGATAGCGCATCACAGCGGGCCCATCATTATGGCCGGCGATTTCAATGCCTGGAGCCGTCCGCGCATGAATGCGCTGTACCGCTTTGCGCGCGAAATGTCGCTGCGTGAAGTTCGTTTTAGCGATGACCAGCGCAAAAAAGCCTTTGGTCGTCCTCTTGACTTTGTCTTCTATCGTGGGTTGAGCGTGCACGATGCCTCCGTGCTGGTGACGCGCGCCTCCGATCATAACCCTCTACTCGTCGAATTCAGTCCCGGCAAACCTGATAAATAATGGTGTGTCAGGTCTGCCGTGGGGCAGGCCTGTGCAGGTGCTGCCCTTTTATTTTTAACCCACAAAGGACAGTACGATGACAACAACACACTCCCATCATGACAACGTAGAAAAACAGTTTGGTTCGCAGGCAAATGCGTATCTGAGCAGCGCCGTACACGCTTCAGGCCGCGATCTGGTACGCCTCGGTGAGCGCCTGTCGGCATTTCCGCAGGCGCACGTGCTGGATTTAGGCTGCGGGGCAGGGCATGCCAGCTTCACGGCTGCGCAGCAGGTGGCGCAGGTTACCGCATATGACTTATCCAGCCAGATGCTGGAGGTGGTTGCTGAAGCGGCGAAAGCGAAGGGGCTGGACAACATTGATACGCGTCAGGGCTATGCCGAATCCTTACCTTTTGATGATGCCGCGTTTGAGGTGGTGATCAGCCGTTATTCCGCGCACCACTGGCACGATGTTGGCCAGGCATTACGTGAAGTCAAACGCGTTCTGAAGCCGGGTGGCATCTTCATTATTATGGATGTGATGTCGCCTGGACATCCGGTGCGCAATATCTGGCTGCAAACGGTGGAAGCGCTGCGCGACACCTCGCATGTGCAAAACTACGCCAGCGGAGAGTGGTTATCGCTTATCACGGAAGCGGGACTGATTACACGCTCGTTAATCACAGACCGTTTGCCGCTGGAGTTTAGCTCGTGGATTGCGCGTATGCGCACCCCGGAAGCGTTAAGTCAGGCAATCAGGCTGTATCAGGAGAGTGCGTCCGCAGAGGTGAAGGCGTACTTTGAACTGCAGGACGATGGTTCATTTACCAGCGATACCATCATGGCGGAAGCGCAAAAAGCGGGATAAACAAAAAAGGCACCGAGGGGAATCGGTGCCTTTTTATCTTTCGGTCGTGTTATCAGGAGTCTGGCGTCGCGCTGTTCTTCACAAACAGCGTCAGCTGGTCGCCTGGTTTCAGATTGTCAGTATCATTGTTCCAGCGCATCACATCTTTGATGTTCACGCCGTGACGTTTTGCGATACTGGACAGCGAATCACCCTTACGCACGCGATAGGTAATGCTATCGCTGTTGTTGGCAAGACGCTGCGCACTGCTACCTGCGCCAACCGTCAGATTCTGACCCACTTTCAAGCCCGATCCGCGCAGATTGTTCCACTGCTGGAGATCTTTTGCGCTCACGCCAAGACGTGATGCAATGCCTGAAAGCGTATCACCTGAACGAACCTTATAACTGCGGCTGTTGACGGGTGAGGCATCCGCGATCAGCGTTGACTGAACGGCAGCGATTTCACCCGAAGCTAAAGACTCACGTAACTGCTCAGCATGTTTCTGCGGAACCATTACATACTGCGGACCACTCGCCCCCAGGGTTGAGCCTTTAACGCCAGCATTAAAGGTTTTCAGTTTACTTACCGACATACCCGTCATATCAGCAACCTGTTGAATATCAACCGGATTGCTGAGGCGAACACGCGCCAGTGCACGACTTTCGTCTGGTGTTGGCAGTTGCACACCGTAACGCTTGCTGTTCTTGAGAATATCGCTCAGTGCCAGCATTTTCGGTACGTAAATCTTTGTTTCCTGTGGCAGTGAGAGCGACCAAAAATCGGTGGATTTACCCCGTGCTTTATTCGCTTTCATTGCCTTCAGTACACGACCTTCGCCGCTATTGTACGCTGCGACCGTTAACAGCCAGTCGCCGTCAAACATCTTGTTCAGACGTTGCATCATGTCGAGAGCGGCTGTCGTTGAAGCGACAACATCGCGACGCGCATCATAGTTGCGGGTCTGTTTCAGACCATAGTTTCGCCCGGTGCTCGGAATGATCTGCCAAATGCCTGCGGCATTGGCGCCAGACGTCGCGTGTGGGTCAAAAGCGCTCTCCACTATGGGTAGGAGTACCAGCTCCATAGGCATGTTACGTTTCTTAACTTGCCCGGCTATCCAGTACATATACGGCTCTGCCCGTAACGTTACATCGTGGAGATAGCTCTTATTACTTAAATACTTCTGTTTCTGTTCGCGAATCCGGGTATTTTCCGGAATTCCCATCTTTAGCTCGTCGCCAATAGAGGTCCACAAGTCTTGATCCTGCGCGAAAGATGTTCCATCGTCCATCCAGCGCGCCGAACTTGTAAACTTCCCTGCTTCCCCTTGACCAGCTGCAGAAAGGCTCTGTGCGTGCTGTTGTACGTTGCTGCCGTTCTGCGACTGGCAACCTACAAGCAGGACAGAGGCGAGTAATATCGCTTTTGCCTTCATGTGTGTGTCAATAGTTGCTTAAAAGACGAGCGATGATAACGGCGAAATTTTGAAAAGGCAACCCGCAATTATCTGAAGTTATCTTTCTTTGACCTTAACCATGCAAATCGCTGTTCTGGTTGTTGCAAATTTGTTTCTTGGTTAATTTTATTAATTAAATCAATATCATCTGTTCGTAAAAATAAATTAATTTGGCGCTCGTTTTTCAGAATTACGGGGAGTGTTTTTTGGTTTTTTGCACGTAACTCCTTCACTTTGTGATAATAATCCTGAATCGCCCGATCCTCAGGCAACAGGCTGACGGCAAACTTCATATTTCCTAATGTATACTCATGCGCGCAACAAATAACGGTATCATCGGGTAATGCGTTAATCTTCTGTAAAGACTGATACATTTGTGCTGGTGTGCCTTCAAACAGTCTTCCGCAGCCTCCGGAGAACAGCGTGTCGCCGCAAAAAAGATAAGGCTTACTGTAGAAACACAGATGTCCCAAAGTGTGACCCGGTGTAGCAAATACGGAAAACTCCCACTCACGTATGAGGATTTTTTCGCCTTCTTCGACTACTTGCGTGAGTCCCTTATCTTGTGCCTCTGCCGGTCCGTAAACCACAATATGCGGAAAGTGGGCGCGCAGTTCAGGCACGCCGCCCGTATGATCGTGATGATGATGCGTTAACAGAATGGCTTCCGGCTGCCAGCCGTTCTCTTTTATTGCGCGCAGTACGGGGGCGGATTCTCCGGGATCGACAATGACGCATCGACGTTCATCGTCCACCAAAACCCAGATGTAATTGTCCTCAAAAGCGGAAATACTGATAAGATTCATACATTACCTCTAATAGCGTGGCGGGTGTGTTGATGAAACCGGCAAGGATACCTCAGACTGTCGCAGCACCGGAACGTTGGGCGGAATTGCCCTGGGGTGAATACTATCGCGAAGCGTTAGAGCAACAGCTGAAGCCCTGGCTGGCGAAAATGTATGGCTTTCACCTGCTTAAGATTGGCAATCTCAGCGCGGAAATCAATACCGAAAGCTGCGCTATCTCGCATCAGGTCAACGTCTCTCTCGGCGGATCGCCGGTTCAGGTGAAAGCAGACCCGTTACATCTGCCGTTTGCGGAAAAATCCGTTGATGCGTGTTTGCTCTCACATACGTTACCCTGGTGCAGCGATCCGCACCGTCTGCTTCGCGAAGCCGATCGCGTGCTGATTGATGACGGCTGGCTGGTACTGAGCGGATTCAATCCGCTGAGCCTGATGGGCCTGCGTAAGCTGGTACCGGTGCTGCGTCGGACGCCGCCTTACAACAGCCGGATGTTCACCATGATGCGCCAGCTCGACTGGCTGTCACTGCTGAACTTCGAAGTGCTCTGCTACGGCGGTTTTCAGGTGCTGCCCTGGGCGCGGCAGGGGGGCGTCTTGTTGAGCACGCATTTGCCTGCCTTAGGCTGCATGCAGTTTATCGTCGCGCGTAAGCGAACCATTCCCCTTACGCTTAATCCCATGAAGCAGAGCAAATCGAAAACGCCAATCCGTCAGACCGTTGGCGCCACGCGGCAATACAAAAAGCCGTGATCAGGATTCAGGCTGATAACCCGCGTCCTCATGCGCTGGGTTAGCGGCCGCCGCACGCGCCAGCTCGTCACAGCGTTCGTTTTCCGGATGGCCGGCGTGCCCTTTAACCCACTCCCACTTAATCTGGTGCTGGCCCAGCGCAGCATCAAGACGTTTCCAGAGATCGACGTTCTTGACCGGTTTCTTATCGGCCGTCTTCCAGCCGCGTTTTTTCCAGTTATGGATCCACTGGGTAATTCCCTGGCGGACGTACTGACTGTCGGTACTTAACACCACGTCACAATGTTCTTTTAACGCCTCCAGCGCCACAATGGCCGCCATGAGCTCCATCCGGTTGTTGGTGGTCAGAAAATAGCCTTCGCTAAAAGTTTTTTCGTGCTGGCGATAACGCATAATCGCGCCGTAGCCGCCGGGACCTGGGTTGCCGAGACAAGATCCATCGGTGAAAATTTCTACCTGTTTACGCATCTCTGGTAGACTTCCTGTATTTGAAACGTTCAGTTAAACGATAAGTCTGACATAAATGACCGCTATGAGCACTGCAATTACTCGCCAGATCGTCCTCGATACCGAAACCACCGGTATGAACCAGATCGGCGCGCACTACGAAGGGCATAAGATCATCGAGATCGGCGCCGTTGAAGTGGTGAACCGTCGTCTTACGGGGAACAACTTCCACGTCTACCTCAAGCCCGATCGGCTGGTGGATCCCGAAGCGTTCGGCGTTCACGGTATTGCCGATGAGTTCTTGCTGGATAAGCCGACGTTTGCGGATGTGGCTGACGAGTTCCTGGAATACATCAAGGGTGCCGAGCTTGTCATCCATAACGCCTCGTTCGATATCGGCTTTATGGACTATGAATTCAGCAAGCTTAATCGTGATATCCCGAAGACGAACACCTTCTGTAAGGTAACAGACAGTCTGGCGCTGGCGAGGAAGATGTTCCCCGGCAAGCGTAACAGCCTGGATGCACTTTGTTCGCGCTACGAGATAGACAATACCAAACGAACGCTCCACGGGGCGTTGCTCGATGCCCAGATCCTCGCCGATGTCTATCTGACGATGACCGGCGGGCAGACGTCAATGAAGTTCAGTATGGAAAATGAGTCTCAGCAGACGCAGGGCGAAGCGGGTATTCAGCGTGTTGTCCGTCAGGCAAGCCGACTACGGGTTGTTTTAGCCAGTGATGAAGAGCTGCTTAACCACGAATCCCGTCTTGATCTGGTGCAGAAGAAAGGCGGCAGCTGTCTCTGGCGTGCCTGAAAAAACGCCGGAATGCCTGTAAAATCATCGTTTGGGCGAATTTTGCAGCAAACGATTCAAAACGCGAGAAAAAGCGTTGACGAGATCGGAGGCGCACCGTAATATGCGCCTCGTTCCCCAAACGGGAACAGTGGAGCGGTAGTTCAGTCGGTTAGAATACCTGCCTGTCACGCAGGGGGTCGCGGGTTCGAGTCCCGTCCGTTCCGCCACTATTCAGAAGGCCTGAATCAGAAATGATTCAGGCCTTCGTCGTTTCAGCGTTCTGTAATCCCATACTCTCACTTATCGTTAACAAAAAGTTAATATCAATGGTGCAATTAATTAACAATTGCACGGTTGCAGTGCGTTATTTGCACTATCGTTGTGCATTTTGCCACCATGCCTCTCTTCAGAACTCATTCAGAATGTGTCTTTCTGTAAAAATAATTCACGCAGAATCATTTGGTTATCTCCCGCTTGCCAAAAAAATAGCGAACCAATTACGTATTGGTTTGGTTATTGCTTAATCATTAGCACGATAAGCTTCATTCCATATCAATAACTTATCGTTAATAAAAATAAAGCAATGATGAAAGCGAGCGAACCAATATGGAAAAGCCGTCACGGTTTCTGGCCAATTCCAGCACCGCGCTTGAGCAGTTGCGCGGGCTAATCAACCAGCATGAGTCAACACCAGGCATTCCGCTGCCCACGGAACGTGAGCTGTCGGACACTCTCGGCGTAGGGCGACGTGAAGTCCGTCGTGCGCTGGACGTACTGGAAGAGGAGGGGCGTATCTGGCGTAAGCAGGGCAAAGGGACCTTTATCGGCCCGTCAGCACCTGTTGAACCGCTGGCCCTTCAGGGACTGGTGCAGCAAACCAACCTGCTGGAAGTGATGGAAGCTCGTCTTCAGCTTGAACCCGGCCTGGCCCGGCTTGCGGCACTGCGTGCCACCAGGGAAAACCTCGCGCTTATGCAGCGCATGCTGGAACGCATCGATAAGGTCAGCCCGGATGACCGCGATCTCAACGAACTCTGGGATAGCGCCTTTCACCGGGCAATTGCCGAGGCTGCGGGCAACCGTCTGATGCTCGGCCTGTTTGATGCGATTGATGCCGTCAGACGTGAACCGGGCTGGCAGCATCTGCGCGAATTAGCCCGCACGCCCGAACGTGTCGATAGCTATAACGACCACCATCACAAGATCATGGCGGCGATTATCCATCGCCAGCCTAATGAAGCTGCGGCCGCCATGCGCGAACACCTGCTCAGCCTGCAAACCGCCCTGATTCAGGCGATCCACCTTGAGGACGACTTCACGCCATGACGACAATCCCCTTTAAGGACGCCACGCCCGTACTGCAAGTACAAAACCTCAACGTTACGTTCGCGGGCTCGCCGGTTAGCGTGCTTGACGGTATCTCATTGACCGTCAGGGCGGGTGAAACGCTGGCGCTGGTGGGAGAGTCCGGCTGCGGGAAAAGTATCACCTCACTGGCGCTGATGGGGTTACTGCCCGCCAGCGCACGGATCGTCAGCGGGGAGATGCAGTTTCGCCGCCACGATCTGCGCAAGCTCTCGCCGCGGGAATATGCCGATCTGCGCGGCAGCGAGCTGGCGATGATTTTCCAGGAGCCGATGACCTCGCTCAATCCGGCGTTTACGCTGGGCGATCAGCTGAGTGAAGCGGTCATGCGACACCAGGACGTCTCGCGCGCAGAGGCGATGAAGGTCGCGCTGCAGATCCTCGAGAAAGTGCAGATCCCGGCGGCAGAGATGCGTCTCAAGGCTTATCCTCACCAGCTTTCCGGCGGCATGCGCCAGCGCGTGATGATTGCCATGGCGCTGATCAACCATCCCAAATTGCTGATTGCCGACGAACCGACCACCGCGCTCGACGTCACCATCCAGGCGCAAATCCTCGCCTTGCTCAACGCCCTCAAAGAAGAGACCGGCACGGCGGTGCTGATGATCACCCACGATTTAGGCGTGGTGGCCGAAGTGGCGCAGCAGGTGGCGGTGATGTATGCCGGACAGGTGGTAGAGCAGGGAAGCGTTGAGGCGATATTTGCCGATCCGCAGCACCCGTACACCATCGGCCTGATGGGGTCGATTCCCTCCCTTGGCGCACGTAAAGGCCCGCTTTCCACCATTCCCGGTTCGGTACCTCTGCCGGAATCCATGCCGAAGGGCTGTCGTTTTGCCACCCGCTGTCCGTTTGCGCAGGCGCGCTGCCATGATGAAAAACCGCAGCTCGCCACGCTCGGCGCGGGCCATCAGGTTGCCTGCTTCCGCGTGCCGCTCGAACACCACATCGCCCTGGGAGAGACCGCATGACCACGCCCATTCTTGAAGCACGGGACCTCAGCAAGCAGTTCCCCGGTCCGAAAAAACTCTTTACCCCGGCCCGGTTTGTGACGGCGGTCGATCGCGTGTCGCTTGCCGTGATGCCGGGCGAAACGCTGGCGATTGTCGGCGAGTCCGGTTCCGGAAAATCCACGCTTGGCCGCCTGCTGCTGCGCCTGCTGGCCGCCAGCGAAGGGCGCGTGTTTTATCAGGGGGAAGAGATCACCCATGCCTCGGGCGCGCGGCTCAATCAGCTCCGCCGCGAGCTGCAGATCATCTTTCAGGATCCCTTCGCCTCCCTGAACCCGCGCATGACGGTGGAGGAGATCGTCGGCGAGCCGCTGTGGCTGCACCAGAACATGAAGAAAGCGGACCGCCAGTACCGCGTTGCCGAGCTGCTTAAAACCGTAGGCCTGCCCGCCGCCTGGGCCGGGCGCTACCCGCACGAGTTTTCCGGCGGGCAGCGCCAGCGTATCGGCATTGCGCGCGCGCTGGCCTCGGGACCGAAGCTGCTGCTGGGCGATGAGCCGGTATCCGCGCTGGACGTCTCCGTTCAGGCGCAGGTGGTCAATTTGCTGGAAAGCCTGAAGCACCAGCTGGGGTTGACAATGGTGATTGTCGCCCATGGTCTGGCGGTGATCCGCCACATGAGCGACCGCGTGGCGGTCATGTACCTTGGGCAAATCGTCGAGCTCGCCACCGTGGATGAGATCTTTGACGCGCCGCTGCATCCTTATACGCAGGCGCTGATCGCCTCGGCGCCGCAGATGCAGCCGGGCGCTGAACGCGCCGCGCCGCTGCTGCTGGGGGACTTACCGAACTCTGCCAGCCCGCCGTCCGGCTGTCGTTTCCACACCCGCTGCCCGTACGTTACCGACGAATGCCGCCAGGTCGAGCCGATTAATCAGGTGCTCGATGGCGGGCGTCAGGTTGCCTGCCACCGCTGGCAGGAGATCAACCGCGATCGCAGCGTTATCCAGATCGCACCGCCATCCGCCGCTTTTCTGCGCCGCCGCGCGCTGTTTGAACACGCGGCCACCCACTCATCCCTTCCTTCAAGGAACTCATGATAATGACAATGCGTAATTCTCTTTTGACCGTACTGGGAAGTGTTATGTTGCTTGGCGCGGCGCTGCCCGCCCATTCTGAAAGCGTGCTGCGTATTGGCCTGGGGGCAGATCCGGACATGCTCGACCCACATCTGGCGCGCACCTACTATGGCCGCTTCGTCTTTGCCTCCCTGTGCGACAGGCTGGTGGACGTGGATGAAAACCTGAAGGTCGTCCCCGGTCTGGCCAAAGACTGGGCGTGGAGTGACGACGGTAAAACCCTGACGCTTAATCTGCGCGAAGGTGTGACCTTCCACGACGGTGAGAAATTCGATGCCGCTGCGGCAAAATACAACCTCGACCGCGCCCTGATCCTGAAAGGCTCCCTGCGTAAGAGCGAGATCTCCTCCGTTGAATCGGTCGAGGTCACCGGCCCGATGCAGATTGCGCTGCACCTGAAGACCCCCGATGCCGCGCTGCTGATGCAGCTTACCGACCGCGCGGGCGCAATGATGGCCCCCGAGGCGGCGAAAAAGCCTGACTTTGCCGCCCATCCCGTCTGTTCCGGCCCGTATAAATTCGACAGCCGCGTGTCCCAGGACCGCATCGTGCTGACCCGCTTCGAAAACTACTGGAACAAAGACGCCTACCACTTCGACAAAATCATCTATCTGCCGATCCCGGATGCCTCCGTGCGCCTCGCGAACCTGCGCGCGGGCGATCTCGATCTGACCGAAGGGATTGCCGCCAGCGACGTGAAAACCGTCGAAGCCGACAGCAAGCTGGCGCTGGCGAAGGTAACGGGCCTGGGCTATCAGGGCATCACCTTCAACATCAACAACGGCAAGGTGCCGGCCAACGACCCGTTCAAAGATGCCCGCGTGCGCGAGGCCTTCTCGCAGGCTATCGACCGCGATGCGCTAAACCAGGTGGTCTTTGAAGGACTGTATACGCCAGCCAACCAGGCGTTTTCGACGGTCAGCCCGTATCACGTCAACCTGCCGGTCCCGCCGCGTGACGTCGACAAGGCCAAAGCGCTGCTCAAAGCGGCTGGCGTCAGCGCGCCGCTGACCGTCAACCTGCTGGTGCCGAACAACCCCACCTCACAGCAGGTGGGGCAGGTGCTGCAGGCGATGGTCGCCGAGGCGGGCTTTAACCTGAACCTGCAGATGACCGAATTCGCCACGCTGCTGGACCGCCAGCAGAGCGGGGACTATCAGCTGAGCTTCTCCGGCTGGTCGGGGCGCCCGGATCCGGACGGCAGCATCTACGGCTTTATCAACAGCAAAGGCACCCTGAACGACGGCCGCTACAGCAATGCGCAGGTCGATGAGTGGCTGACCCAGGCGCGCCAGAGCACCGACCAGGCTGCGCGCCAGCCGCTGTACGACAAGGTGGTGAAACAGCTGCAAACGGATATGCCGATTGCCTACCTCTACTTCGAGCCGCGTATTTTTGGCCTGAACAAAAGCGTGCAGGGCTTCAAGCCTTACCCGGACGGCATCGTGCGTCTGGCTGGCTTAACGCTGGCGAAATAACCGTCCTGAGGAGAACCCATGCTGGAACTGATTTGCAAACGTCTGCTGCTGGCCGTTCCGACGCTACTGCTGGTGAGCATGATGGTGTTTGGGCTGCAAAAGCTGCTGCCCGGCGACCCGCTGATCGCCATGGCCGGCGAGGAGCGCGACCCGGCAGTTATCGCTCAGCTGCGCGCGGAGCTGAACCTCGATGCGCCGATCCCCGTGCAGTATTTCCACTGGCTGACGCGGGCGCTGCAGGGCGATCTGGGCGTCTCCTTACGCACGCACGAGCCGGTGACGCAGCTGATTGCCAGCAAACTGCCGGTGACGCTGGAGCTGTCGCTGCTGGCGATGATTATCGCGCTGGTGTTTGGCATCAGCATGGGGATCCTCGCGGCGGTGAACAAAAACAGCTGGGTCGATCACGGGGCGAACTTCGTGGCGATCTCGGGGATCTCGATCCCGCACTTCTGGCTGGGGATCCTGCTGATTCTGGTCTTCTCGGTGAACCTGCAATGGCTCCCCGCGTCCGGCTATGTGCCGTTCAGTGAAGATCCGCTCCAGAACCTGCGCACGCTGCTGCTGCCCGCGTCCGTGCTCGGAACGGGCCTCGCGGCAACGCTGATGCGCCATACCCGCGCCTCGATGATTGCCGTGCTGAAAGCGGATTACATCCGCACCGCGCGGGCGAAAGGGCTGCTGCCGAAAGCGGTGATCCTGAAGCACGCGTTTCGCAACGCGCTGGTGCCGGTAATCACCCTCACCACGCTGCTGTTTGGCGAGCTGCTGGGCGGTGCGGTGCTGACCGAGCAGGTTTTCACCATTCCGGGCTTTGGCAAGATGATCGTCGACTCGGTTTTCAACCGTGACTATGCGGTGGTGCAGGGCGTGGTGCTGATCGTGGCGATTGGTTTCCTGATGCTGAACCTTCTGGCCGACGTGCTCTACGTCCTCATCAACCCGAAAATGCGAGGTTAACCATGGCGGAACTGACGACGCAAACCGTTGTGCCTGCGCTGCCGGGGGCGCAAAACCGGGTGCTGAAGAAATTCCTCGGCAATAAAAGTGCGGTCATTGGCGCGGCGGTGGTGGGCTTCTTTGTGCTGGTGGCGCTGCTGGCGCCGTGGATCGCCCCGTTCGATCCGGTCAAGGCCAACTTCCTGGCGGTGCGCAAAGCGCCGTCGGCGATGTACTGGTTCGGCACCGACGAGCTGGGGCGCGATATCCTGTCCCGCATTATCTGGGGGGCGCGCACCTCGCTGATGGCGGGCTGCTTGTCTGTGGTAATTGCCGTGGTTATCGGCGTACCGCTGGGGCTGGTGGCGGGCTACTTCCAGAAGATGTGGGACGGCGTCATCTCGCGCGTGATCGAGGCGCTGCTGGCCTGCCCGTTCCTGATCATGGCGATCGCGCTGGGGGCATTTTTAGGCCCGAGCCTGACCAACGCGATGATCGCCATCGGTCTTTCGGCGATGCCGATCTTCGCCCGCCTGACGCGCGGGCAGGTGATCGCCATTCGCAACGAAGAGTATATCGACGGCGCGCGGGCGATTGGCCTGCCGGATCGCTGGATCATCATCAAGTACGTCCTGCCCAACGTGATGTCGGCGATCCTGGTGCAGGCCACGCTGGCCATTGCCTCGGCGATTATCGCTGAAGCCAGCCTGTCGTTCTTGGGGCTGGGACAGCAGCCGCCCAATCCGTCCTGGGGCTCTATGCTCAATACCGCCAAAGGTTTTCTTGAGCAGGCCCCGTGGATGTCCATTTTCCCCGGTGTGGCGATTTTCCTTGCCGTGCAGGGCTTTAATTTACTCGGCGACGGGCTGCGCGATGCGCTCGATCCGCGCCATGACTAAGGAGTCATGATGACCAAAGCGCTTGATTTTACGTCCGGTTACGATTCACGACGCCCGCCGATGCTGGGCCATAACGCCGTTGCAACGTCGCAGCCGCTGGCGGCGCAGGCGGGAATGAAGATGCTGCAGCTGGGGGGAAATGCCGTGGATGCGGCCATTGCCACCGCGATGGCGCTGACGGTGGTCGAGCCGACCGGCAACGGGATCGGCAGCGACGCCTTTGCCATCGTCTGGGACGGTGAAAAGCTGCACGGCCTGAACGCGTCCGGTCGTTCGCCTGCGAGCTGGCATGCGGATCTGTTTGCCGGAAAAACCGCAGTGCCGGAAATCGGCTGGGACGCGGTGACCGTGCCGGGCGCGGTATCCGGCTGGGTCGCCCTGGCGGAACGCTTCGGCACGCTGCCGCTGACCACGCTGGCGCAGCCCGCCATTGACTACGCGCGCAACGGCTTTCCTGTCTCCCCGCTGATTGGGCATCTCTGGCAGCGCGGCTATCACAAGCTGAAAGATCAGCCGGGCTTCAGCGCCTGCTTCGCGCCGGAAGGCCGCGCCCCGCGCGTGGGGGAGATCTTCCGTAACCCGGCGCAGGCGAACTCGCTGGAGCTGATTGCGAAAACTAACGGCGACGCCTTTTACCGCGGCGAGCTGGCGCAGAAAATTGCCGCTTTCGCCAAAGAACATGGCGCGCACCTGACGGCTGAGGATCTGGCCAACCATCGCGTGGACTGGGTAAAGCTGCTGTCGCGCGACTTCGCGGGCGGTTCGGTGCAGGAGCTCCCGCCTAACGGTCAGGGGATCGCCACGCTGATTGCGCTCGGCATCCTTGAGCAGTGCGGCATTGAGAAGCATCATCCGGATTCCGTGCAGTCTCTGCATCTCTCCATCGAGGCGATGAAGCTGGCGCTGGCGGATCTCGACCGCTACGTGGCGGACGAAGAACACATGGCCTTCGCGGCAAAAGAGCTGCTGAGCGACCATTATCTGAAGTCGCGCGCGGCGCTGATCAACCACGACTATGCCTCTGATTTTGTCTACGGTTCCCCGACGCAGAGCGGCACGGTCTACATCAGCACCGCGGACGCCAGCGGGATGATGGTCTCGTTTATTCAGTCCAACTATATGGGCTTCGGTTCAGGCATTGTGGTGCCGGATACGGGGATCAGCCTGCAAAACCGGGGCTGCGGATTTGTGCTGGATCCTGAGCACCCGAACGCGCTGGCGGGCAGCAAGCGCCCGTTCCATACCATCATTCCGGGCTTTGCGATGGACGGCAACGGCCAGCCGCTGATGTCCTTTGGCGTGATGGGCGGCCCGATGCAGGCGCAGGGGCACATGCAGATGGCGCTGCGCATCATGCTGCACGGGCAAAACCCGCAGGCGGCAATCGACGCTCCGCGCTGGCGCGTGGTGCAGGGCAGGGAGGTGATCGTTGAATCGACGTTCGATCGCAACACGATTGCCGCTCTGCGCGAGCGCGGGCATCAGATCGTGGTGGAAGATCCGCTTCAGGATTACAACTTCGGTGGCGCGCAGGTGATTTACCGCCTGCCGGAAGGACACTACGTGGCCGCGACGGAAAGCCGCAAGGACGGGCAGGCGCTGGTGAGTTAAAAGAAGCGAGCAACATTGGTAGGCCGGGTAAGGCGTAGCCGCCACCCGGCTTTTTTTCACTCAATGCTAAAAGGATCCGCATCCTGCCACGCCGGAAACTTCTCCCGGTACTCCTTCAGCGCCGTTAACGATAATTCGGCATCAATACGCGTCGCCTGATGCGGCTCGGCGGTGGCGATGATCTCGCCCTGCGGATTCACCACCCGGCTGTCGCCGCGATAGTGATGCCCGTTGCCGTCCGTCCCCACGCGGTTGCAGCCCACCACGTACGCCTGGTTCTCAATCGCGCGCGCCACCAGCAGCGATTGCCAGTGCAGGGAGCGCGGTGCAGGCCAGTTGGCAACATACAGCGCCAGGTCGTAATCGTTGCGGTTACGCGACCACACCGGGAAACGCAGGTCGTAGCAGACAAGCGGCAGAATACGCCAGCCGCGCCATTCGAACACCACGCGCTCGTTACCGGCCTCATAGTGATGATGTTCATCCGCCATGCGGAACAGGTGGCGTTTATCGTAAAAATGCACGTTCCCTTCCGGCTCCACCAGCAGGAAGCGGTTCACCGGCCCGCGTTCGGTCTGCAGGGCGGCGCTGCCGGCGATCAGCGCATTAGTCTGCTGCGCTTTGGCGTGCATCCAGGCGACCACCTCATCCTGAGGCATTGACTGTTTTGCCGCTTCCATGGCGAAGCCGGTGGTGAACATTTCCGGCAGGACAATCACATCACGCCCGGTAATGTCTTCCAGTTGACGATCAAAGTGGCGCAGGTTGGCGGGGCCATCCATCCACACTAAAGGTTGCTGCAAAATAGAAATCTTCAGACCAGGCACAATTCAGACTCCTCAAACGACCACTTTTTGACACTGTAGCACGACATAACGAGAAAATGTGGCAATAAAAAACCCCGCGCGAGGCGGGGTTTGTATAAGCGAAACGCGTTATGCCGCTTCAGGTTTGCGGTGCTTCTCCGGCAGCTTTACCGGCTGCGTCGCCAGCTCGTCCGGTTCGAAATCATCCACGTTAATGCTGCGCAGACGGCTCTCTTCGGCTTTCACCAGCAGAGCGGCTTCATCTTTATTGATAATGCCACCGGCGAGCGCCTGTTTTGCCAGTTCGTCCAGACGGGTAAACGGCAGGTTTTTGCCCAGCTGTTTACAGATCTTCTGGTGAATCGGATCGGCGGCCATCACGTCCAGCAGCGCTTCTTCCAGCAGACCCACCGGGTTATGCGGCGTCGGTGCCAGGTACTGACCGCGACCGATGCGGGAGCGGGTTGCGCTCGGAACCTGCAGGATCTTCGCCACTTTGTGGTCCAGCTTGTCGGACGGCGCCAGATGGTGACGACCGGTCGGGAAGATCACCACGCGCAGGGCGCCTGCCACGAAGCGGTTCGGGAAGTTCGCCAGCAGATCGTCAATCGCCTGTTCAGCCTGATACAACGCATCCTGCACGCCCCAGTGCACCAGCGGCAGATCCGCTTCCTGACGGCCTTCATCGTCGTAACGTTTCAGGACCGCAGAGGCCAGGAAGATCTGGCTCAGCACATCGCCCAGACGGGCAGAGATACGTTCGCGACGCTTCAGGCTGCCGCCCAGCACCGCCATGGAAACGTCAGACAGCAGGGCCAGGTTGGCGCTCAGACGGTTCAGATGCTGATAATAACGTTTAGTTGCATCGCCGGTCGGCGTGGCGCTGGTAAGACCGCGCGTCAGGCCCAGCCAGAAGCTGCGCACCTTGTTGCTGCCCACGTGACCGATATGTTTGAACAGCAGCTTATCGAAGGCATCCACGTCGTTGTTCTGCGCAGCGGCCATCTCTTCCAGCACGTAAGGATGGCAGCGAATTGCGCCCTGACCGAAGATCATCATGCTGCGGGTCAGGATGTTTGCCCCTTCCACGGTGATGGCAATCGGTGCGCCCTGATAGCCGCGCGCCAGGAAGTTGCCTTCGCCGAGCATAATGCCTTTACCGCCTGCAATATCCATCGCGTCAATGATTGACTGCTGCGCGCGGTGGGTACAGTGGTACTTCACAATGGCGGACAGTACGGCCGGTTTTTCGCCCAGCATAATACCGTAGGTAATCAGCGTGGCGGCGGCGTCCATCACGTAGGCGTTGCCCGCGATACGCGCCAGCGGCTCTTCGATACCTTCCATCTTGCCGATGGAGATTTTGAACTGACGGCGGATGTGCGCGTAGGCACCAATCCCCATCGCCACTGACTTCAGACCGCCGGTTGAGTTCGACGGCAGGGTAATACCGCGGCCCACCGACAGACATTCCACCAGCATACGCCAGCCCTGACCGGCCATTTTTGGACCACCGATGATGTAGTCAATCGGCACAAAGATATCCTGGCCGCGGGTTGGGCCGTTCTGGAACGGCACGTTCAGCGGGAAGTGACGACGACCAATCTCGACGCCTGGGGTGGAGGTTGGGATCAGTGCACAGGTAATACCCAGATCTTCTTCGCCGCCCAGCAGTCTTTCCGGATCAGAGAGCTTAAAGGCCAGACCCAGCACGGTGGCGATAGGGGCCAGCGTGATATAACGCTTGTTCCAGGTCAGGCGCATGCCCAGCACCTGCTCGCCCTGCCACTCGCCCATGCAGACCACGCCGGTATCCGGAATCGCGCCCGCATCGGAGCCTGCTTCCGGGCTGGTCAGCGCGAAGCAAGGGATTTCCTGACCGCGTGCCAGACGCGGCAGGTAGTGATCTTTTTGCTCTTCCGTACCGTAATGCTGCAGCAGTTCGCCCGGGCCTAAGGAGTTAGGCACGCCAACGGTAATCGCCAGGATCCCGGAAACGCCTGCCAGCTTTTGCAGCACGCGAGCCTGAGCGTAAGCGGAGAACTCCAGACCGCCGTACTCTTTCTTAATGATCATCGCGAAGAAGCGATGCTCTTTCAGGTACGCCCACAGTTCTGGCGGTAGATCGGCCATTTCATGGGTGATAGCAAAGTCGTTCGCCATACGGCAGGCTTCTTCTACCGGGCCGTCAATAAACGCCTGTTCTTCCGCGGTCAGACGCGGCTGCGGGTAGTTATGCAGCTTTTTCCAGTCCGGATTGCCCTGGAACAGGTCACCTTCCCACCAGGTGGTGCCCGCATCAATCGCCTCTTTTTCAGTGCGCGACATTGGCGGCATCACTTTGCGGAAGCCTTTGAACACCGGTGCAGAGATCATTGATTTACGCATCGGGGCAAAGTTAAACGGCAGAAGGATGATGGCAAGAGGGACTAAAAGCCAGATATTCCAGAGACCTGCGACGCCAAGCGCAGCCGTCCAGGCCAGAAGAATCAGGCTGCTCAGGAATAAACTTACGCGGTGATAGAACAACACACCGAGCAGAACAACGGTTGCGAGAATGCTCAAAATCATCATAAAGAAAAGCTCCCTTGCTTGTAGGAGGTCTGACCACTTGTGATGATATGGTTGTAGTTGATGTTATTTCCTTTAGCAATGTGTTTACAAAATAATTACAACCTGGTTCACATTGTTCGCGTTTTACTCGGCACGAAAAAGCAAAACGCCGGACGTTTCGCATGGCTTTAGCTTCTCGCTTTTCGCGCTATCCGGTACACTCCACTGTGTTATTTCATCAATACTGAAGGATTATCCTCATGTACCAGGATCTTATTCGTAACGAACTGAACGAAGCGGCGGAAACGCTGGCTAACTTTCTGAAAGATGATGCCAATATTCACGCTATTCAGCGCGCTGCGGTCCTGCTGGCCGACAGCTTCAAAGCGGGTGGCAAAGTGCTCTCCTGCGGTAACGGTGGCTCTCACTGTGACGCGATGCACTTCGCAGAAGAGCTGACCGGTCGCTATCGCGAAAACCGCCCGGGCTACCCGGCGATTGCGATTTCCGACGTGAGCCACATCTCCTGCGTAGGCAACGACTTCGGTTACGACCACATCTTCTCTCGCTACGTTGAAGCGGTAGGCCGTGAAGGCGACGTGCTGCTGGGGATTTCTACCTCCGGCAACTCCGGTAACGTGATCAAAGCGATCGCCGCCGCGCGTGAAAAAGGGATGAAAGTCATCACCCTGACGGGTAAAGATGGCGGTAAGATGGACGGTACGGCGGATGTTGAAATTCGCGTTCCGCACTTCGGTTATGCTGACCGCATTCAGGAAATTCACATCAAAGTGATCCACATCCTGATCCAGCTGATTGAAAAAGAGATGGCTAAGTAAGACTTCGCGGGGGGCATATCCATTGGGGCGCTGCCCCCGCTGTTGTGGAGGTGATGTATGTGCGAACTGCTCGGGATGAGCGCGAATGTGCCAACCGATATCTGCTTTAGTTTCACCGGGCTGGTGCAGCGCGGTGGAGGAACCGGGCCGCATAAAGACGGCTGGGGCATCACCTTCTACGAAGGTAAAGGGTGTCGCACGTTCAAAGATCCACAGCCCAGCTTTAACTCACCGATTGCCAAACTGGTGCAGGACTATCCCATCAAGTCCCGTTCGGTGATCGCCCACATTCGCCAGGCTAACCGCGGCGAAGTGGCGCTGGAAAATACCCATCCGTTTACCCGCGAGCTGTGGGGCCGTAACTGGACCTACGCGCACAATGGGCAACTCACGGGCTATAAGTCGCTGGAAACGGGCAATTTCCGCCCGGTTGGCGAAACCGACAGCGAAAAAGCCTTCTGCTGGCTGCTGCACAAGCTGACGGAGCGCTATCCCCGTACGCCAGGCAACATGGCTGCCGTGTTTAAATACATCGCGACGCTGGCGACCGAGCTACGTGAAAAAGGCGTGTTCAACATGCTGCTCTCTGACGGCCGCTATGTGATGGCGTTCTGCTCGACGAATCTGTTCTGGATCACCCGCCGTGCGCCGTTTGGCGTGGCGACGCTGTTGGATCAGGATGTGGAAATAGACTTTCAGAAGGAGACCACACCGAACGATGTGGTCACTGTTATTGCAACGCAGCCGCTGACGGGCAACGAAACCTGGCAAAAGATTATGCCAGGCGAGTGGGTGCTATTTTGTCTCGGGGACCGTGTAATTTGACGCCAGCTGTGGATGGACGACTTCGTGGCTCAGCGGTTTGCTGACCACGTAACGGCCATCTACGATAGAGACCACCGGTGGCTTGTGGGTCTGCTCAAAGTAGTCATAACCCGGCTTCAGCTGTTGCCAGAAATCCGCGTAGTATGAGTACTTGTGACGTGCCATGTTGGCGTCCGTCATGCGGAACGGATAGATGCTGACCTGTACGCTAGGCTGCCCAAAGACCAGCGCGCCGGTCACGAACTGGAAGATCTCATCAATGCCGGAATCGGTCATCGCATAACAGCCGATAGACACGCAGGCACCGTGGATCATCAGGTATTTACCTTCATAACCGTGTGCACGGTCATAGGCATTCGGGAAGCCGATGTTAATGGCTTTATAGAAGCGGCTGTCAGGCTTGAGCTGGCTGCGCTGAACGTTGTAGAACCCTTCCGGACTTTTGAAGTCGCCCTGACGTTGTTTTGGCCCCAGTCCGCCGGAGTAGTTACAAATTTTGTAACTATCAAGCAGCTGATATGTCTCGCCCATCTTCACATACAGATCGAGAGTGCGTTCTTCCTTGAAGATTTGAATATAAACCGGCGATCCCATTAACTGCTGTTTATATTCCTTACTGACCGGCGTCGTTGAGCTATTACTGCTGAGCAGTCCGGCAAACGACATGCACGGAATCAGAAGCATCGCAATGAACAATGCGATTTTACGCATACTACTAGTTCCTTGATAAAACCATGACCAACTTGCCAGGACGGCAAAAGAGACCCGAAATCAGATTATTCTGTTAGGAGCGCTCACATTAGCACCGCTATAGATTTTCGCAAGAGCCGGGCGGTGAGTTTACAAATTAGTTTTACTTTATAAACCATCAAAATCGCGATGGCTCCAGGAACTTTGCGCATTAGCTCGCAATTTGGCGCGCGCGACGGCGGTTTCCCTGCCCGCGAGAAGGGGAAAATGTTACACTTCGCGGCCACTGGATTGTTGTTCATGGAAACCTGCTAACCACATGTTTAAAATAAAAAAAGGACTTGATCTGCCGATTGCAGGCGTGCCCGCGCAGCACGTTTCGACAGGCGCACGTGTCCGTCATGTCGCCATTGTGGGCGACGACTACCTGGGAATGCGACCTTCTATGCTGGTACAGGAAGGCGATCGCGTGATCACAGGCCAGGCGCTCTTTGAGGACAAAAAAAATCCCGGCGTGATGTTCACGGCCCCCGCAAGTGGCACCGTTGTGGCGATTAACCGTGGCGAACGACGCGTTCTGCAGTCGGTGGTTATCCGCATTGAAGGCAACGAACAGCGTGAATTCGCCCATTACGATGCCGCAGACCTCGTGTCGCTGAGCCGTGACGCTGTACAGGCTCAGCTTCTGGCGTCCGGTTTATGGACCGCGCTTCGTACCCGTCCCTTCAGCAAATCCCCTGTGCCGGGCACGGAACCGGCCGCGATTTTCGTCACGGCAATGGACACCAACCCGCTCAGCGTGGACCCGCAGCCGGTTATCCTGGCGCAGCGCAAAGCCTTTGATGCCGGGCTGACCGTGTTAACCCGCCTGACGTCGGGGAAAGTCCACGTATGCCAGGCCGGCGGCGGCAAGCTCGGCGGACATCCGCAGGGGCAGGTCACGTTTAATGCGTTTGCGGGCCCGCATCCGGCGGGTCTGGTTGGAACGCACATCCACTTTCTTGAGCCGGTAAGCCTGGCGAAACAGGTCTGGCACCTTAATTATCAGGACGTCATCGCCATCGGGAAGCTCTTCACCACCGGAGAGCTGTGCGCAGAACGCGTCATCGCCATCGGCGGGCCGCAGGCGGTAAACCCGCGTCTGGTGAAAACGCTGATTGGCGCGGATCTCAATGAACTGCTGACCGACGAAACCAAAGCGGGCGAAAACCGGCTGATTTCCGGTTCGGTCCTCAGTGGCCGCCATGCTGTGCAGGCGTACGCCTATCTGGGGCGTTTCCATTTGCAGGTCAGCATTGTGCAAGAAGGGCGCGACAAAGAGCTGTTCGGCTGGGTGCTGCCCGGTGCGGAAAAATACTCCGTCACCCGGACCACGCTGGGCCACTTCCTGCGTAACAGGCTGTTTAACTTCTCGACCACTACGCACGGTGGCGAGCGCGCCATGGTCCCGATTGGCAACTACGAGCGCGTCATGCCGCTGGATATTCTGCCGACCATGCTGTTGCGCGATCTGCTCGCCGGTGACACCGACAGCGCGCAGGCGCTGGGCTGCCTGGAACTGGACGAAGAAGATCTGGCGCTCTGTACCTATGTCTGTCCGGGAAAATACGAATATGGACCGGTATTGCGCGAGGTGTTAACCCGCATTGAGCAGGAAGGATAACCGATGGGCTTAAAACACCTCTTTGAAAAAATGGAGCCGCACTTTACCGAAGGGAAGCTCAAAAAGTACTACCCGCTGTATGAAGCAACGGCGACCATTTTCTATACGCCGGGTCTGGTGACGAAGGGGGCGGCGCACGTTCGTGACGCCATCGACCTTAAACGGATGATGATTCTGGTGTGGTTTGCAGTCTTCCCGGCGATGTTCTGGGGGATGTACAACGTCGGTTTGCAGACCCTTCCGGCGCTGCACCACATGTATGATGCGCAGCAGCTGGCGCAGGTGCTTCAGTCTGACTGGCACTACCGCCTGGCCCAGTCGTTAGGGGTGAACTTTGCGCCAGACGCAGGCTGGATCAGCATGATGACGCTGGGCGCGGTGTTCTTCCTGCCGATTTACCTCACGGTATTTATCGTGGGTGGCTTCTGGGAAGTGCTGTTCGCCATCATCCGTAAACATGAGATCAACGAAGGTTTCTTCGTGACCTCGATTCTGTTTGCCCTGATTGTCCCGCCAACCTTACCGCTCTGGCAGGCGGCGCTGGGCATCAGCTTTGGCGTGGTCATTGCTAAAGAAATTTTCGGCGGCACCGGGCGGAACTTCCTCAACCCGGCGCTGGCGGGACGTGCGTTCCTCTTCTTTGCCTATCCGGCGCAAATCTCAGGCGATCTGGTCTGGACGGCGGCAGACGGTTTTTCCGGCGCGACGCCGCTTTCACAGTGGGCGGCACACGGCGGCGAAACGCTGGTGAACAACGCGACGGGTCAGCCCGTGACCTGGTTTGATGCCTTTATTGGCAACATTCCCGGCTCTATCGGTGAAGTCTCGACTCTGATGATTTTGCTTGGCGGGGCGATCATCCTGTTTGGGCGCGTGGCCTCCTGGCGGATTGTGGCGGGCGTGATGATCGGCATGGTGCTGACCGCCACGATGTTCAACCTTATCGGTTCGACCACCAACCCGATGTTCTCTATGCCGTGGTACTGGCATCTGGTGCTGGGGGGCTTCGCGTTCGGCATGATGTTCATGGCGACGGACCCCGTCTCGGCCTCGTTTACCGATAAAGGTAAATGGAGCTATGGCGTGCTCATTGGCGCGATGTGTGTCCTGATCCGCGTGGTCAACCCGGCGTATCCGGAGGGCATGATGCTGGCGATTCTGTTTGCCAATCTGTTTGCGCCACTCTTCGATTACCTGGTGGTGCGGGCCAACATCAAGCGGAGGAAGGCGCGTGGCTGAAGTCAAAAATAACGACAGCATCAGCAAAACGCTGCTGGTGGTGCTGGTGCTCTGTCTGGTCTGCTCCATTGTCGTGGCCGGTTCTGCCGTGGGGTTAAAACCCCTGCAGCAGGAGCAACGTGCCCTGGATAAACAGCTCAACATTCTGGCCGTGGCCGGGCTGATGCAGGAGGGGATGAGCGCAGATGAGGTTTCGGCCGTCTTTGCCGAACGTATTTCCGCGCGTCTGGTGGATTTAAAAACCGGCCAGCTGCTGGATAAAGACCCGGCAACCTTCAACCAGGCGCTGGCGCTGAAAGATCCGCAGATGAGCCTGACGCTCGAGGCATCGCAAGACCCTGCCGGAATTAAGCGCCGCAGCAATCTCGCCGAAATTTACCTGGTGCGTGACCCCCAAAAACGCATTCAGGAAGTGGTGCTTCCTGTCTACGGCAACGGCCTGTGGTCAATGATGTATGCCTTTGTGGCCCTTGATACGGATGGCCGCACCGTTAAAGGCATTATGTATTATGACCAGGGCGAAACGCCGGGGCTGGGCGGCGAAGTGGAAAACCCGAACTGGCGGGCACAGTTTGTCGGCAAGAAAGTGCTCGACGATAACGGTCTGCCTGCGCTGAAGGTGATGAAAGGAGCGGCACGTCCCGGTGACGACTACGCGGTCGACGGGCTTTCCGGCGCCACGCTCACCTCAAACGGCGTGCAGCACAGTTTTGATTTCTGGATGGGCGAGCTGGGCTTTGGTCCTTTCCTGAAAAACGTACGTGAAGGAGCGCTGAACAATGGCTGATACCGGTGAACTGAAAGAAGTGAAAAAGGTGCTCATTGGCCCACTGCTCGCCAATAACCCGATCACGCTGCAGGTGCTGGGCGTCTGTTCAGCCCTGGCGGTGACGACCAAGCTGGAAACGGCGGTGGTAATGACGCTGGCCGTCACGCTGGTTACGGCGTTTTCGAGCATGTTTATCTCGATGATCCGCCACCACATTCCCAACAGCGTGAGGATCATCGTGCAGATGGCGATCATCGCCTCGCTGGTGATCGTGGTCGATCAGCTGCTGCGCGCCTTCGCCTATGAAACCTCCAAACAGCTCTCGGTGTTTGTCGGGCTGATTATCACCAACTGTATCGTCATGGGGCGTGCGGAAGCCTACGCCATGAAAATGCCGCCGCTGGCGAGCTTTATGGACGGTATCGGTAACGGCCTCGGCTATGGCGCGATCCTGCTGACCGTGGGGTTCCTGCGAGAGCTGATTGGCAGCGGCAAGCTGTTTGGCATCACGGTGCTGGACACGGTGCAAAACGGCGGATGGTATCTGCCAAACGGCCTGTTCCTGCTGGCCCCTAGCGCATTTTTCATTATCGGTTTGTTGATCTGGCTGATTCGTACGTTAAAACCAGAACAGCAGGAAAAGGAGTAACCGACGATGGCTCACTACCTGAGTTTGTTTGTGCGCGCGGTGTTTGTTGAAAACATGGCGCTCGCGTTTTTCCTCGGCATGTGTACGTTCCTTGCTGTGTCTAAAAAGGTCTCCACGGCATTTGGCCTGGGCGTGGCGGTCACCGTTGTGTTGGGGCTTTCGGTTCCGATTAACAATCTGGTGTACAACTTCGTGCTGCGGGACGGCGCGCTGGTGGAAGGGGTTGATCTCAGCTTCCTGAACTTCATCACCTTTATTGGGGTGATCGCGGCGCTGGTGCAAATCCTGGAGATGATCCTCGATAAGTACTTCCCGTCGCTGTACAACGCGCTGGGGATCTTCCTCCCGCTGATCGCGGTGAACTGCGCCATCTTCGGCGGCGTCTCGTTTATGGTTCAGCGTGATTACAACTTCAGTGAATCCGTGGTGTACGGTTTCGGCTCCGGTATCGGCTGGATGCTGGCGATTGTCACAATGGCGGGGATCCGCGAGAAAATGAAATATGCCAACGTGCCTGCGGGTCTGCGTGGCTTAGGGATCACCTTTATCACCACCGGTCTGATGGCGCTGGGCTTTATGTCCTTCTCCGGTGTGCAGCTATAAGGGCTAAAAGATGGAAATTATTCTTGGCGTGGTGATGTTCACGCTGATCGTACTGGTGCTGTCAGGACTCATTCTGGCGGCGCGGGCGAAGCTGGTGAATTCCGGCGACGTGGTGATTGATATTAACGACGATCCGCAGAATCAGATCCGCACGCCTGCGGGAGATAAACTGCTCAACACGCTCTCCGGTAACGGAATTTTTGTCTCTTCTGCCTGCGGCGGCGGCGGCTCCTGCGGGCAGTGCCGCGTGACGGTAAAAGAGGGGGGCGGCGATATTCTGCCTACCGAGCTGGCGCATATCACGAAGCGTGAGGCAAAAGAGGGCTGCCGTCTGGCCTGCCAGGTCGCGGTGCGTCAGAACATGAAGATTGCGCTGCCGGAAGA
The DNA here is from genome assembly GCF_048684805.1 of Enterobacter sp. BNK-22. Classification (NCBI taxonomy): domain Bacteria; kingdom Pseudomonadati; phylum Pseudomonadota; class Gammaproteobacteria; order Enterobacterales; family Enterobacteriaceae; genus Enterobacter; species Enterobacter sp. BNK-22. Next base: position 2,619,670 of record NZ_JBLQTT010000001.1, on the reverse strand, counting down.
GATTTTTGGCGTCAAAAAATGGGAGTGCGAGGTTATCTCTAATGATAACAAAGCCACTTTTATCAAAGAGCTGAAGCTGCGGGTGCCGGAAGGGGAAGATGTCCCGTTCCGCGCCGGCGGATACATTCAGATTGAGTGTCCTGAGCATACCGTGGCGTATGCGGACTTTGACGTTCCGGAGGCGTACCGCGCCGACTGGGACAAATTCAATCTCTTCCGCTTTGTATCAGAGGTAAAAGAGCCGACGCTGCGCGCCTACTCGATGGCCAACTACCCGGAGGAGAAGGGCATTATCATGCTCAACGTGCGTATCGCCACGCCGCCACCGAATGTGCCGGATGCGCCGCCGGGCGTGATGTCGTCATACATCTGGTCTCTGAAGCCGGGAGATAAGGTGACCATCTCCGGTCCGTTCGGAGAGTTCTTCGCGAAAGATACCGACGCGGAGATGGTCTTTATCGGCGGCGGTGCCGGTATGGCCCCGATGCGCTCGCACATTTTTGACCAGCTCAAGCGGCTCGGCAGCAAGCGTAAAATCAGCTTCTGGTACGGGGCGCGCTCGCTGCGCGAAATGTTTTACGACGACGAGTTTGAACAGCTGGCACGTGAAAACCCAAACTTTACCTTCCACGTGGCGCTCTCCGATCCGCAGCCGGAAGATAACTGGACGGGCTATACGGGGTTCATTCACAACGTGCTGTATGAAAACTACCTCAAACAGCACCCGGCGCCCGAGGACAGCGAGTTCTATATGTGTGGTCCGCCGATGATGAACGCCGCCGTGATTAAGATGCTGAAAGATCTCGGCGTCGAAGATGAGAACATCATGCTTGATGACTTTGGAGGCTGATGATGCTGACGTTTCTGGCAACCTTTGTGGTTTTTGTGCTTGTCATCTTCGGCATGTCGTTAGGCTGGATCGTTAAGCGGAAAAGCATTCAGGGCAGCTGCGGCGGTATTTCCTCCATTGGTATGGAGAAGGTCTGCGACTGCCCGGAACCGTGCGACGCCCGCAAAAAACGCATGGCGCGCGAGCAGCAGCGCATTATTTAAGTTTTTGTAGGCCGGGTAAGGCAACGCCGCCACCCGGCATTCTTACATCTGCTTCTCAATCCTCATTCATTTACTGTATACTTATCCAGTGATGAGTGAGGGCTTACTATGCGCAAAATAATCCATGTTGATATGGACTGCTTTTTTGCCGCAGTGGAGATGCGTGACAACCCGGCGCTGCGGGATATTCCCATCGCCATTGGCGGCAGCCGCGTTCAGCGTGGTGTCATCAGCACCGCCAACTATCCTGCGCGCAAATTTGGCGTGCGAAGCGCCATGCCGACGGCGATGGCCTTAAAGCTTTGCCCTCATCTCACGCTTCTGCCCGGGCGGTTCGACGCCTATAAAGAGGCTTCCCTTCATATTCGGGAAATTTTCTCCCGCTATACCTCTCTGATAGAGCCACTGTCGCTGGACGAAGCCTATCTGGATGTGACCGACAGCGTGCACTGCCACGGCTCCGCCACCCTGATGGCGCAGGAGATCCGCCAGACGATTTTCAACGAGCTGAATCTGACGGCATCGGCGGGTGTGGCGCCCGTTAAATTCCTTGCCAAAATCGCCTCTGATTTAAATAAGCCCAACGGCCAGTACGTCATTACGCCGGAAGAGGTGCCCGCATTTTTAAAAACGCTGCCGCTCGGCAAAATCCCCGGGGTAGGAAAAGTCTCCGCCGCAAAGCTGGAAAGCATGGGGTTACGCACCTGTGAAGACGTGCAGCGAAGCGATCTCGCGATGCTGCTTAAGCGCTTCGGGAAGTTTGGCCGCGTGCTGTGGGAGCGCAGCCAGGGGATTGACGATCGTGATGTTAACAGCGAACGGCTGCGGAAATCCGTCGGCGTTGAGCGTACCCTCATTGAAGATATTCATGACTGGTCCGAGTGCGAATCTATTATCACGGAACAACTCTACCCGGAGCTGGAACGACGCTTAAGCAAGGTGAAGCCGGACCTGCTCATTGCCCGTCAGGGCATCAAGCTCAAATTCAACGATTTCCAGCAGACCACGCAGGAACATGTCTGGCCGCGTCTGAATAAAGACGATCTTATCGCGACGGCAAAAAAGGCATGGGAAGAGCGACGAGGTGGGCGAGGGGTGAGGCTGGTGGGATTGCACGTCACGCTGCTGGATCCGCAGTTAGAGCGACAGCTGGTATTGGGATTGTAAAAAAGCCCGGTGCGCTACGCTTACCGGGCCTGGGTTTTTCACCCTCTTCCACAGGAAGAGGGTTGGGATGAAGATGTTACTTCGCAGGGATCGCTTTCAGCAGTTCAGTCAGCAGCGTCCAGTAGTGACCGACGCTTTCGATATGAACCTGCTCATCCGGCGAGTGCGGACCGGTAATGGTTGGCCCGATAGATACCATGTCCATGTCCGGGTACGGTTTCTTGAACAGACCGCATTCCAGACCCGCGTGGATCACCTGAATGTTCGGCGTGCTGTTGAACAGACGCTGATAGGTTTCACGCACCAGCGCCATCACCGGAGAGCTTGCATCCGGTTGCCAGCCCGGGTAACTGCCTTTTGCAGACGTTTTCGCGCCCGCCAGCGTGCCCAGAGATTCCAGCATGCTCACCACATACTCTTTACCGCTGTCGATAAGGGAGCGGATCAGGCAGATGATCTCCGCGCTGTCGTCGCTCATGGTTACCACGCCCACGTTCAGTGAGGTCTCCACCACGCCTTTCGCCACGTCAGAGTTGCGGATCACGCCGTTTGGCGTCGCGTTCAGCAGCTGAACGAAGGTGTCACGAGACTTCGCGGTCAGCGCGGTTTTATCCGTGGAGACGGATTCCAGCACCACTGTCAGGTTCTTCTCTTTCGCCGACAGTTCGTTTTTCAGGATATCCAGGTACACGGTGGAGAGTTTTTTCAGCTCGTCGGCTTTTGCCGCTGGCACTGCCACTGTGGCGAAGGCTTCGCGTGGGATCGCGTTGCGCAGGGTACCGCCGTTGAAGTCTACCAGACGCAGATCCAGCTCGGCCGCATGGCCTGCCAGGAAGCGTGCCAGCAGCTTGTTGGCGTTGCCCAGACCCAGATGAATATCACCGCCGGAGTGGCCGCCTTTCAGCCCTTTCAGCGTCAGCTTGAAGGTCTGGAAACCGGCAGGGATCGCTTCGCGTGACAGCGGCAGGGTAGAGATGAAATCAATTCCGCCCGCGCAGCCCATGTAGATCTCACCTTCTTCTTCGGAGTCGGTGTTGATCAGGATATCCGCCTGCAGCCAGTTCGCCTGCAGACCGAACGCCCCGTCCATGCCCGCTTCTTCGGTCATGGTCAGCAGCACTTCCAGTGGACCGTGCTCAACGCTGTCGTCAGCCAGCACGGCCAGCGCAGAGGCCATACCGATGCCGTTATCCGCGCCCAGGGTGGTACCGCGCGCTTTCACCCAGTCGCCGTCGATGTACGGCTGGATCGGGTCTTTGGTGAAGTCGTGAACGGTGTCGTTGTTCTTCTGTGGCACCATGTCCAGGTGCGCCTGCAGCACAACCGGTTTACGGTTTTCCATGCCTGCGGTGGCGGGTTTGCGGATCAGAATGTTGCCAACCTGGTCACGTTCCGCATGCAGGCCTTTTTCCTTCGCCCAGCCCATAATATGTTCGGCAAGCTGTTCTTCATGGTAGGAAGGGTGTGGAATGGAGCAGATTTTGGCAAAAATATCCCACAGCGGCTGCGGAGATAGTTGAGACAGTTCAGACACGATAAGTCTCCTTGTCGAGGCGCTGCAAACAGGGTTGCAGGTCACAGGGTTAGCAGGTTAATAGTTACCACAAGTCAGGCTTGCGAGATGAAACTGAGAATACCACTTTCTCTGCTGGCTGGTAGCATAAAGCATGTAAAAACTCAGGCTGAGGGCGCTAAACACTGGTTTTTAGTGCGTCAGATCTCTATAATCTCGCGCAACCTATTTCCCCCTCGAACACTTTTTAAGCCGTATAAAAACAGGCTGGGACACTTCACATGAGCGAAAAATACGTCGTCACCTGGGACATGTTGCAGATTCACGCACGCAAACTGGCTGCGCGTCTGATGCCTTCCGAACAGTGGAAAGGCATTATTGCCGTCAGCCGTGGCGGTCTGGTACCGGGGGCGCTGCTGGCACGTGAGCTGGGTATTCGTCATGTCGATACCGTCTGCATCTCCAGCTATGACCATGATAACCAGCGTGAGCTGAAAGTGCTGAAACGCGCGGAAGGCGACGGTGAAGGCTTCATCGTTATTGATGACCTGGTGGATACCGGCGGTACTGCGGTGGCTATCCGCGAAATGTATCCGAAAGCCCATTTCGTCACTATCTTCGCGAAACCTGCTGGTCGCCCGCTGGTTGACGATTACGTGATTGATATCCCGCAGGATACCTGGATTGAACAGCCATGGGATATGGGCGTGGTCTTCGTACCGCCGATTTCAGGCCGTTAATACCAGTACGTAACTTTACACGCCCGGCTATGCCGGGCGTTGTTCTTTTTGACCTGCCACGCGTTACAATAGTCTTCATATGACGTATTCATGGAGGCAACGCAATGACGCAGGCGAATCTCACCGAGACACTTTTCAAACCCCGTTTCAAACACCCTGAAACGTCGACGCTGGTGCGTCGCTTTAATCCGGGGACCCAGCCTGCCGTGCAGTCCGCGTTAGACGGTAAAAACGTGCCCCACTGGTATCGTATGATTAACCGCCTGATGTGGGTCTGGCGCGGTATCGATCCTCGTGAAATCCTTGATGTGCAGGCGCGTATCGTGATGAGTGAAGCCGAGCGCACCGACAGCGAACTCTATGATACGGTGGTGGGGTACCGGGGGGAAACTGGATCTACGAGTGGTCTAAACAGGCGATGCTCTGGCAGCAAAAAGCCACTCAGGAAGAGGATGCCACGCGCAGCGGCAAGCACTGGCTGCATGCGGCCAATCTCTACGCCATTGCCGCGTATCCACATCTGAAAGGTGATGAGCTGGCTGAGCAGGCACAGGCGCTGGCGAATCGCGCTTACGAAGAGGCAGCTCAACGCCTGCCGGGCCAGATGCGCGAACTCGAGTTTACCATTCCGGGTGGGTCATCCATTACCGGGTTCCTGCATATGCCTGAAGGTGAAGGTCCGTTCCCGACCGTGCTGATGTGCGGGGGGCTGGATTCGTTGCAGATCGATTATTACAGCCTGTATGAGCGTTACTTCGCACCAAAAGGGATCGCGATGCTGACGCTGGATATGCCCTCAATCGGCTTCTCCTCCAAATGGAAACTGACTCAGGATTCCAGCCTGCTGCACCAGCATGCGCTAAAAGCGCTGGAAAACATCCCGTGGGTTGACCACACCCGCGTGGCGGCATTTGGCTTCCGCTTTGGTGCAAACGTCGCGGTGCGTCTGGCTTACCTTGAATCCTCCCGCCTGAAAGCCGTCGCCTGCCTTGGTCCGGTCGTTCACGCTCTGCTCAGCGATCCCGCCCGCCAGGGGAGCGTGCCTGAAATGTACCTTGATGTGCTGGCCAGCCGTCTTGGCATGCATGATGCATCAGACGAAGCGCTGCGCGTGGAGCTCAATCGCTACTCGTTAAAAACGCAAGGGTTACTGGGACGTCGCTGCCCAACGCCGATGCTGTCGGGTTTCTGGAAAAACGATCCGTTCAGTCCGGAAGAAGAGTCGCGCTTAATCACGTCGTCATCTGCGGATGGCAAATTACTTGAGGTGCCGTTCAGCCCGGTCTATCAGAATTTCGATAAAGCTCTGAAAGAGATTACGCGCTGGATCGCTCAGAGATTGTGTTAATAGATTGCTAAATTTCGCTGGTTTGGTAAAACAGTGGCTTCACAAAAGGAGATCGCAATGACGTTACCGAGTGGACACCCGAAAAGTAGATTGATTAAGAAGTTCATGGCTCTTGGCCCGTATATTCGAGAAGAGCAGTGTGAAGAGAATCGCTTTTTTTTCGACTGCCTGGCTGTATGCGTCAACGTGAAGCCTGCACCCGAAAAACGTGAATTCTGGGGCTGGTGGATGGAAATGGAAGCAGAGGAAAAACGCTTTACGTATAGCTACCAGTTTGGCCTGTTTAATAAAGACGGTAACTGGCAGGCCACCACCATTAAAGATCAGGAAGTGATCGATCGCCTGGAATATACCCTGAAAGAGTTTCACGACAAAGCGAGCGCACTGCTGGCCACCCTGGACCTTAAGTTCGAGCCAGCGGATGATTTTTCCAGCGAAGCGGTGAAGCTGACTGCCTGATAGCGTCACAGCGTCGGGTGGCGGCTTCGCCTTACCCGGCCTACAAAATGCACTATCCCGTAGGCCCGGTAAGCGCAGCGCCACCGGGCAAAAAAAATCCCGGCTTATCTGCCGGGATTTTCTTATTCGGATAATCTTAGAACTGGTAGGTCATACCCAGGGCAACGATATCATCGCTGCTCACGCCCAGTTTATTATCGTCGTCAATCTGGTTAATTTTATAATCAACAAACGCGGACATATTTTTGTTGAAGTAATAGGTCGCGCCAACGTCAATATATTTCACCAGATCTTCGTCACCAATACCTTCGATATCTTTGCCTTTAGACTGGACATAACCCAGGGAAGGACGCAGACCGAAGTCGAACTGATATTGTGCGACGACTTCAAAGTTCTGTGCCTTATTGGCAAATCCGCCAGAAATTGGCGTCATATTGCGGGTTTCTGAATACATCGCTGCCAGATAAATATCGTTCGCGTCATATTTCAGACCGGTTGCCCAGGCTTCGGCTTTCTGCCCCTGACCACGTGCCAGCAGGTTCTGCGCGTTGGTGCGGTCAGAGTTAGTGTAAGCACCGCTGACGGCAAAATCGCTGCCGCCGAAGTCATAGCTCAGAGAGGTACCAAAACCGTCACCGTTCTGCTTCTTGGCGTCACGGTTTTCGTTTTTACCCTGGTATTGCAGGGTCATGTCCAGGCCGTCAACCGCGCCGAAGAAGTCGGTGTTGCGGTAGGTGGCAAGACCGGTCGCGCGCTTGGTCATGAAGTTATCGGTCTGCGCGGAAGAGTCGCCGCCGAACTCAGGGAACATGTCGGTCCATGCTTCGACGTCATACAGCGCACCCAGGTTACGACCGTAATCCAGAGAGCCAAAGTTTTTCAGCTTCAGGCCCGCGAACGCCAGACGGGTTTTCTGAGAGGAGTCGCTCTCGGCTTTGTTACCGGCAAATTCAGATTCCCAACGACCATAGCCCGTCAGCTGATCGTTAATCTGGGTTTCGCCTTTAAAACCGAAACGAACGTAAGTCTGATCGCCGTCTTTGGTGGCATCATCGCTGATGTAGTGCATGGCTTTCACTTTGCCGTACACGTCCAGCTTATTACCATCTTTATTATAAACTTCAGCTGCGTGAACGGATGCAGAAGCCACTACGCCCATAACCATTAATGCCAGAGTGCTCTTTTTCATTTTCGATCCTGTCTTATAAACGCGCTAAAAAATTCGCTGGACGATAAGCTCATGCTTAAGTCCCGTGAAAAAACAGGAAGGGTTTTATCGTTCTGGAATGAAACTTTTATGACAAACTAAGAATAATTTTAAAAAACTGTGATTTATTATTTCGGTAATAAAAGTGTCAAATTCTCCCGCTACGCTTCCTGATCCCGCGCAACAAAGTGTTTCGCGATGTGCTAAGGCAGTTGGCAACGGGGCTGACTCCTGCTAAAACGTTCGTTCGACATTACTTTCCCTTATCGTTGAACGGCAGAGAATCATGAGTGACAGCCAGACGCTGGTGGTAAAACTCGGTACCAGTGTTTTAACAGGCGGATCGCGCCGCCTAAATCGCGCCCACATTGTTGAGCTTGTACGTCAGTGCGCTCAGTTACATGCCGCAGGGCATCGTATTGTGATTGTGACCTCCGGGGCGATTGCCGCCGGGCGTGAACACCTGGGTTACCCCGAACTCCCCGCGACGATCGCCTCCAAACAGCTGCTGGCCGCCGTGGGACAAAGCCGACTCATTCAACTCTGGGAACAGCTGTTCTCTATCTATGGCATCCACGTCGGGCAGATGCTGCTGACGCGTGCGGATATGGAAGACAGAGAGCGCTTCCTGAACGCCCGCGATACCCTGCGCGCGCTGCTGGACAACAATATCGTTCCGGTCATTAATGAGAACGATGCCGTTGCTACCGCTGAAATCAAAGTGGGTGATAACGATAACCTCTCTGCGTTGGCCGCCATTCTGGCCGGCGCCGATAAATTACTGCTTCTGACCGATCAGCAGGGGTTGTTCACCGCCGATCCGCGCTCCAACCCGGAAGCTGAGCTGATTACCGACGTTCATGGTATCGACGATGCGCTGCGCGCCATCGCCGGTGACAGCGTGTCCGGCCTCGGAACGGGCGGGATGGGGACCAAGCTGCAGGCCGCCGACGTGGCGTGCCGCGCCGGTATCGACACCATCATTGCCGCGGGCAGCCGTCCTGGCGTGATTGGCGACGTGATGGAAGGCATCTCCGTTGGCACCCGCTTCCACGCTCAGGAATCTCCGCTGGAAAACCGTAAGCGCTGGATATTTGGCGCGCCGCCTGCGGGTGAACTCGTCGTCGATGAAGGGGCGACCGCCGCGATTCTGGAACGAGGAAGTTCATTACTTCCTAAAGGAATTAAAAGCGTGACAGGCAACTTCTCCCGTGGTGAAGTGATCCGTATCCGTAACATCGAAGGCCGCGACATCGCCCACGGCGTAAGCCGCTATAACAGCGATGCCCTGCGCCGCATCGCGGGTCACCATTCGCAGCAGATCGACGCCATTCTGGGCTATGAATATGGCCCGGTTGCCGTGCATCGCGATGACATGATTATTCGTTAAGGAGCCAGAACATGCTGGAACAAATGGGCGCCGCCGCGAAGGCCGCCTCTTATAAACTGGCGCTCCTTTCCAGCCGCGAGAAAAACCGCGTGCTGGAAAAAATCGCTGATTATCTGGAATCTCAGTCCCAGGAAATTTTGCTCGCCAACGAGCAGGATTTACTGGAAGCGCGTCGCAACGGTCTGAGCGAAGCGATGCTCGACCGTCTGGCGTTGACCCCGGCCCGTCTGAAAGGCATCGCCGACGATGTTCGTCAGGTCTGCAATCTGGCCGACCCGGTAGGGCAGGTGATTGACGGTGGGCTGCTGGACAGCGGTTTACGCCTGGAGCGCCGTCGCGTGCCGCTCGGCGTTATCGGCGTTATTTATGAAGCCCGTCCAAACGTGACGGTGGATGTTGCCTCCCTGTGCCTGAAAACCGGTAACGCCGCTATTCTGCGCGGTGGGAAAGAGACCTGGCGCACCAACGCCGCGACGGTGAAAGTCATTCAGCAGGCGCTGGAAGAGTGTGGCTTACCGGCGGGTGCCGTGCAGGCAATTGAGAGCCCGGACCGCGCGCTGGTCAACGAAATGCTGCGCATGGACAAATACATCGACATGCTGATCCCTCGCGGTGGCGCGGGCCTGCACAAGCTGTGCCGCGAGCAGTCGACGATTCCGGTGATCACCGGCGGTATTGGCGTGTGTCATATCGTGGTAGACGACAGCGCTGAGATTGCTCCTGCGCTGAAGATTATCGTTAACGCGAAGACCCAGCGTCCTAGCACCTGTAACACCGTTGAAACGCTGCTGGTGCATCAGGACATAGCGAACACCTTCCTGCCGGCCCTGAGCAAACAGATGGCAGAGAGCGGCGTGACGCTGCATGCTGACGCCAGTGCGCTCGCACTGCTGCAGGATGGCCCGGCTAACGTCGTTCCCGTCAACGCGGAGCAGTATGACGACGAGTTCCTCTCACTGGATCTGAACGTGAAAATCGTGAGCGATCTCGACGACGCGATTGCGCACATCCGTGAGCATGGCACGCAGCATTCTGACGCCATCCTGACGCGTACGCTGCGCAATGCCGATCGCTTCGTGAACGAAGTGGATTCCTCTGCGGTGTATGTGAATGCCTCCACCCGTTTCACCGACGGCGGCCAGTTCGGCCTCGGCGCTGAGGTGGCGGTCAGCACGCAGAAACTGCACGCGCGCGGTCCGATGGGGCTGGAAGCGCTGACCACGTACAAGTGGATCGGCTTCGGCGACGATACGATTCGTGCGTAAATAATCACGGGTGATGCAAAAATAGCCGTTTGATTCAAAAGGGCATTGACGCATCACCCGGATAGATCTAACCTTTTGCCCCGTGGTTACACTCGTAACCGGCCTCTCAGGGCCGATATAGCTCAGTTGGTAGAGCAGCGCATTCGTAATGCGAAGGTCGTAGGTTCGACTCCTATTATCGGCACCATTTCAACTTCCCCAAACGTCCGTATTCATCCATAAACACCTTGCTTTATAACGATTTTATTTCTTTTTAGTCCGTCGCTGTCCGTAACCATCCAGTAGAATCCGATACGGAATGTGTATAGGATTGTGTATATATTCCTGTTCGGTTTGCGCCGTCCGTGGTTAAACAACAAACAGATCTTCGTCATCATTTACGTTCGGATGGGGCGCTAATGTGGGCTGTCTGTCATCTTCCGCAAGCAGTGTGCTTTCTTCTCAGCGTGCAGAACCCGTTGCTTACAGCCACACAACTGGCCATTACCTGCTATATTCGTGTCTTTGCCAGATTTCCGGAATGAGCGATAATGTGGCACATAATGGCAGCGTAAAAGGGGCAATATGCTTCATCACAGCCAGGCAATGTCACTGGATGACATCTACCTTGAGGACATTCCTCACATTATTCACCCGGATACGGCGGCAGGAGACCTCGTAGATACTGCAAGGCCTAACCGCATCATTCAGGAGTGGAATTTGCCACAGGGCTACACCCGGTTTGTCCGCCGGTATCAACTGTACCACTGGCAACATCCCTGGATGGCATACCGTGACACGCTCGACGACATCAAATCCGGGAAGCTCGTTCTGCTGAGAAAAGACATCACCGGCCATGCCATTTCGGGCGTGCTGACGACATCCGGTGACCTTCGCAATGACCTGCCTCTGTTCCTTCAAACTCGACTCCGACACATCCTGTCCCGGCAACTGAAACGCCCGAGATATCAGGTCCGCCATGCGGCACCGGTGCAACATGCCCAGGCCGCAAAAACCATCAACAGCAAAACTGCCGGTCGGTTGCTGGCCGCGGGCGGGATCTATAATGGCAATATCGAGGGATTCCGTCAGACCGCGCAGCAGCTCGGTGGTGATGCACCGGCGGGTTACGATCAGGTTATGGATAATAAAGGGCTGATTATCGCTGGTGCTTCTGTTGCTGCGGGCCTTGGCCTGGGCAGACTGGGAACGGCGAGTGAGCTTAGCAATCTTCATGTTCTGGGAAAAGTCGAGGGTGAATACTCGATGATAAAACCCGGACCATTACCTAAAGAGCTGGCTGAAACTTTCTCCAGTGGTACATATAAAGAGATCACTCTATCAACAGACACGAGCTTCTACAGAGGTGGTATTGAGGGCCGACCATTAGGTCAGTTTTTCGGATATGAACAACCTCAGGGAGTTCTCCAGACCAGAATAGATAAGGCTCTGCTCCCCAAATGGCCTAACGGAAGTGAATCCCCTCTTGATAGCTTTCACAAGATACAAATACCCGCAGGAACGAAAGTATATGTTGGAGAAGTTGGCTATCAAACAGACCTTTTTTCCGGTGGCTCTGAGCAAGTTGTGATACCTACCCCGTGGAAAATACCTGGCGTTAAGATACTTGAAAGTGGTGGTTTGAAATGAAAAATGAAATAAAGAAAACGGTAACTGATATCATCAAAATCCTCTCCTCAAATGATGAGGATTCATGGGCAAAAACATTCGAAAAACTAGCCATCGAGCTCGATGTTGATTGTGAGTCATCCATTTACTCGTTGAAAAAACTCTACGGCGGGATGGGATCATTTAACGATATTGTGCTTCATAAAAATGGCATACCTCTCATTCGGGAAAATGACGAGTTAGACGATTTGAGACACAAACTCTACAAGCAGCTTGACCATGCAATCGTTTTGTTAAAAGCAGGTGATTTACCATAGCGTTAGTTTCCGGCGCCGCCAGTAAATTATTGGGTACGCCTCCAGCCTGACAGGGGGAGCGCAGAACTTTACAACAGCCTCATGTGTGTTCGTCTCGTCAGCATCGATGCCCCCGAAAAGAACCTGCCCTTTGGGCAGCGTTCCCGGCAGACATTCTCATCGATAGTGGCGCAGTGTGCCGTCTCCATAACGTGCAGGAACGCAGATCTCTATGGTCCTCTACTGGATACGGTGTGGCCTCACATGGAAAGCGCATAAAATAATGAAAGGCCGGTAGGCTTCTCACACTCACTCCTGCCAGATGGAAACCATCAGCACTTCTTACGTATCATGCGCCAGGTTCCTCTGACAGCTCCGGCAAACCATCACACATCTCCTGCAACTCATTAAACATCCTTGCCACATGGAAGCCATCGCACACCGAATGATGCACCTGCACCGCGAGCGGTAACAGCACTTTTCCATCCTGCTCGTAGTATTTCCCAAACGTGAACATAGGCGAAAAGAAGTTCTTCATATGCGCTATGTTCATCGTAAAGTTCGTAAACGTTACCCACGGAATAGACGAGACAAAAAAGACATTTTCCCGGGACTCTTCCTTAGGCCAGTAGGAAAGGTTATTGCCATAGCGGGCCGTATCTTCTGCATACGTGTTCTGGAAGTGATGAATATTGCCGTCATAGTGGCTCCACAATGACGAAAACGTCTCCGTTTCGGGGTGGAAAATGGTGTAGCTGGGATGAACTTCATTCCATATGACAAGCTCATTGTCCTTCATGGCCATACGGAACTCAGGATGCCGGTTCATGATGTTAGAAAGGAGAAAAATGATCGTCGGGTAAAACTTCCATCCCACCGCTTTGATATGTTTTCGCAGCGCGGTAATGTCGATCAGAACGGTTTGGTTAATTGTGCATTCAGCAAATGACTGGAAGACTTCAAAATGCTCCTTCCTTGGCCAACGAGATAAATCAACAGGCGTATACTCCGGGGTTGTTTTTTTCATTGTTTAACCTTTGATTATCAACCGTCTACGTGATTTTGGGCCAGAAAAAACCGCACAACCATTTCAACCGTATCTAATCTTCCTGTCAATCTCAGCCTGTGGTTTTCCGAACAGGTACCCCTGCACGAGATCGCAGCCAAGCGCCTGAAGACGTTCAAGCTGCGCTTCGGTTTCAACACCCTCTGCAATGACCCGCATATTGAGGCTCTTCGCCATGCCGGTAATCAATTTAACGATATTAAGGGCATCATCCTGCGTGGATATCGGATTCACAAAGGATTTATCTATCTTAATTTTATCAAAATTAAGTTCACTCAGTCGTGAGAGCGAGGAATATCCCGTTCCGAAATCATCGATGGAAATTTTGACACCCAGTGCCCGGAGCTTTTTGAGAATAGTGATCGGCATGTTGCTGTCACTGAAGAGCGAAGACTCTGTTACCTCTAACTCGAGTCGGTTGGCCGGTAGCCCTGTCTCTTTCAGGATGGACTGCACCATCGTGGTAAAAGATTTTGTGCCTAACTGAACGGGTGAGACGTTCACCGAGATCCTGGCCGGCACCGCCCAGGATACCGCTTCCCGGCAGGCCATCTCAAGCACCGACTTGCCGATCTCATTGATCATTCCCGTTTTTTCAGCGACGGAAATAAAATAATCTGGCGCGAGTATCCCTTTCACCGGGTGTATCCAGCGAATAAGCGCTTCATAGCCGTAAATTTCATTGCTGAATGAATCGACAATAGGCTGGTAATACACGACGAATTCATTGTGATCGATCGCCAGAGCCATATCATGTTCAAGGGTCCTGCTTTCCTGCAGTCTTTGCAGCATCCACTGCCGGAAGACCTTGATCTGCTGCGAACCTTCTTTTTTCGCCTCGTAGAGCGCCAGATCGGCAAATTTATAAAGGTAATCAGAGCGGCGTTCATTATCAGATAAAACAATGCCCACGCAGGTGGCAATTTTTATCAGCTGGTTATTAATCGTATAGGGCTGGCTGATATGATCGCTGATTTCTTTGGCGCGCGAAACGGCGGCGGTTTCCGTGAGTCCGCTGGAGAGAAGGGCGAATTCATCGCCGCCCAAGCGGTAAAACGTATTCGTTGCGCTGCTCATTGAGGTCAGCCGTCGGGATACCTGATTCAGCAGCAAATCTCCCGTATCATGGCCATAGGTATCGTTGACCTCTTTGAAGCGGTCTAAATCAAATAACATTACGGTGACGGGGACGTGGTTTTTATCTGCCTGAAGATTAATTTTGTTGAGATCGTCCCAGAAGAAAAGGCGGTTTTTCATGCCGGTGAGGGAGTCATGATAAACATCATACTCCAGCTTCGAGTTCTGAATTTGCAGTTTTTCTTTTGATATTTGAAGTTCATCAGCCAGGCTTTTAACCTGCATGTGTGCTTTCAGGATGTTTTTATTCTGGTAGATCATTAAGAAGCCAAGAATAAAGCTTAAAATCACCAGGAGTAAAGAAAGTGCGGAATAAATATAATACAGGATTTGTATTTTGTTGTTGGATTCATTAACCGTATTAATATCTTTCGTTAATGCCGTTGCAGACAGCTGGCTGAGCGGTGCGTCGAGCTCATGCATATTTGTCAGGTACGCCTGTAACTCCGGATGGCTCATTTTTTCAAGATGACTATCCAGATAGGCCAGTATATTTTCTAAGCGTAAAGCGAGCTCCTGATGCGTTTTATCGCTATCAATGTAGCGACCTAAATCGCCCCCCTTCATTAAATCGCCCTGACTGAGCATAATTTCGAGGCGCATGCGGACCTGGTCTATCGTAACGTCATCAGTATCGGTTGCGTATAGACCAAGCCATGATTCAAAACGGTAATACTCTGATACCAGTTGTGCCACGGACCAGGACTCAGTGTATTGAGTCAGTTTTTGCAATTCCTGCTGTCGATCATAAACAAGGTATGCAATATATCCTGTCGTGATAAAAAGAGAAAAAATGATACCAACCAGTATCCTGTTCATTATGTTCTCCTGAACGGCTACTCAATCTTCATTTTGCTTACCTGCCATGCTGATCGTGAGTAATAAATCTGATTATTCAACTCAGGAAGACTGTCATAGGGGTATACAATGAACGATGGGCCTTTATCGCGGATGCGCATATATTCGCCATTGACCTTTAAGGCAAGGATGGCGTTGTATTTTTTAAAGTCGCTGAGAGGGATGATGGTTGAGTAATCATTGAGCGCAATAACATTCACGTTCGTACCTTTTGCACCCACATAATCCATGAGCTTGCTCATGGGGACACCCTCAAACTTCGTACGACCGTTATACCAGGGAGAGGTCGTCTCGAAACTCACTACTCCGAGTTTTTCAAGGCTGGCGAGATCAAACACTGCTTTTCCATTTTCGTTGGTATTTTCTATATTACCGTAAATCGTTAAAATGGGTTTACCAACTGGTTTTGGCAGGTCGCCAGCCCAGGTTACACTTTGTACCAGACAGCATAACAGCAGTAGGGTTAATCGCATTTTGACCTCCACCTTTTTAACAGAAGTATAAGAATTATAATTTAGATATCACACGAGTTGATATATTTTGTTGGGGAGTCGGGGGTTTTATCGTTTTTATTGATGTAAAGTCATTTTAATCAATGAGTTATGTGTTGCGGGTGTCAGGATGTTTGATGCGCGAGCGACTCTTAACTTTTTGATAAAAGCTAAAATTGCGGGCATAAATGCTCTTCTGTTTAAAAAATAATCGCTTTAATTTAGAGATATTATCTTCCACGATAATTGTGGGGTGTCCGTGGCTTTTTGGCGCGCGAATTTAGCGGCTAAATACGCGCCCCGGTTGTGTGCGCTGTTTCAGGATGGCGATGATAAGCGAGGACACGAACATTCTGATTGTGCGTGTCCCCTGGCGCTTGCCTTACTTCAGGTCATCCCGGAGGGCTGACGCCGACTTACTCCCTTTCGCCATGCTGGCAAACACTGCGTCCCGGTAGATCCACGCATGAACGAGTGCGGCGGAGAGATGGACCAGCACCACGGCAAAAAGCAATTTTGCCAGAAGGCTATGGGCGTCGTGACACCAGGCAAAGAGTGCCGGACTGGTCGGGACAATTGCCGGCAGGTTGACGCCATCAAACATCACAATCGGCAGGCCCGCTGCCGACAGCTGCGCCCAGCCCAGCAGCGGCATTGCCAGCATTAACCCATACAGCATCCAGTGTGATGCCTTTGCGGCAAGCACCTGCCAGGCGGGCAAATCGGCAGGAAGTGGGGGCGTGCGGCTCAGGAGCCGGTTGACCAGACGCACCAGTGCCAGCAGTAAAATGGCGATCCCCAGCGGCCGGTGGAGGTCGATTAGCCAAATCCGGTGATGTAACGACGTCATCATCGCGGCACCGATGAACAGCATGGCCAGGATCATCACCGCCATCAGCCAGTGCAGGCTTCGCGTCAGGGTATTGAAATGCTGCGGCGCGTGCTCTCGCCTGTCTTTATTTGAGCTCATTTTACCTCCTGCTTTTGCACGGCTTCGGTGGCTTTGCCGTAGCCGATTTCCCGTTCACGGCGGCTGAAAGAGTGGGAGTAGGCCGCGGAGCGGGCGTTTAAGATGGGATCATCAGACACCGCAACGCCTGCAGGAACGACAGAAGGATCAAAGTTAACGTCGCGGCACGCGCCTGTGGATTGTGCTTCGACGCGCGTCACTTCCAGCGTACCGGCTACCACCTTTTTGCGATCGTCCGGCCATGGCTGGGAAGGGTCATCCACCGGATCGCCCGGCTGTGCGAGCTGCAAAACGTAATCCCAGTAGAGTGGCTTCTGCGCCAGGCGCTGACGCAGGTTTTCGAACAGGAAGTTGTCATCGGCTTTCTGTCGTTGCTCATTGCTTATCGACAGGAAAGGCTCGTGCGGACGCATCATCCAGCGAACGGCTTGACGTTCCCCCTGCGCGTTCACAAGGTAAAAGGCGTTAATGCTGTAAAATGTCGCGCCTGCGAAGCTGCCGGGTGCGGGTTTTTGTGCCGCCCATTTAAGGTATTTCTCCGCCTCCGGGTACGCTTTCAAAAAGTCTTTGAGACGCTGCGGATCCGGTTTGCCGGTGGCCGCATCAACGGACGTGGCTTTTCGCAAGGTCAGAAAACCTTCCGGGCTGTGCGTGGCGAAGAAAGGCTCGTTGTTCATCGCCATCCGCCATTGTTGCTTGTCATCTGTTTTCAGTAGTAGCGCCATGCTCAGGGTTTTGGTCGTACTATCCGGTGCATGCGGATCGCCGGTACCAATAGAGAATCTACCCACTACGGGCACTTCCTGCTGTGAGAAGAGGCGGGAGGTTGAAAGGGAATCCGCCGAGCCGTTTGGCGTAAAGGTGCCGGCAAAGCAGATGCCTTTTCCATGCGCGCGGCGAAAACCCGGTGGGAAGGGTTTCGGTGTTTCACCCACCAGTGCCTGGCTGACCGTGCGTGACCCAAGCCAGCCCGCCGTCCATGCAAAAGCAGATGCCAGCGTACCGGCGACAACGGCGATCGCTGCCAGCGCGCCCCAGGTTTTTTTGGACCTCAAATCCAGTTTCGACATAGACGTTTTTCCAGAAGAAAATATCTTCACCTGTCATGCGCAACGTATTGTGCGTGACAGGTGTTAATACAGTGGCGAATATGGCTCGAGTATAGGAACTAAGGGGCGTAAAGAAAGAATATCACGAAAAGTTTAAACCTTTCCGCTGTCAAAAAGACCGGGTTACTCATCGTGGCGGAAGTTGTGACCGAGTCGGTGACCCAGCGAGAAATAGTGGCGAAATAGATAATAGAGGGGGTTCCATTTCTCCACATTAAATTTTACTCCTCTCTGAGTACGAATTAATAATGCCTCAGATATGTGGACGCAGGTTATCGTGGCATCAACGGACACCAGGTTCCCCTGCGAACCGGTCAGGGGCGATATCCCGAAAACCTTAGCCTCTATTTGTACAGGACACTCTTTAATTCTCAAGGAGTTAATCGTCACCGCCTTTTCCTTATGGAAATTCCCGCAGCTAAATTTGTCCTGTTCAAAAACATATCCCATTTTTTTCTTCCATTCCGGTGGCGATGCTTTTCCCGTTTTATTTGCGATAGCTTCTATATTCGGCCAGAGCCTGCTGTCCGGGATGTTCAGAACAATATCGGGGTTACCTGTGATATTTTCATAACACTTTCCGGAGGTGCCAAGCCCGAACACGATATTCCGGTCGAGGATCCACCACGAGGAGACCGGGCTCAGGTTGGTTGAACCGTCAGGATTTTGGCTGGAGATAATGGCGACCGGTGTACCAAAATATAAAGAAGCAAAATCGACCTGCTGGGTTTTCATTTTATCATCCTCTGATTAACGAAGGCCCAGTCTACGTTGTGCAAACGTGCGTTACTTCGGTGAAGCGCGAAGTAAAACGCGCCTCACGGAATTTCCAGGAGCGCAATATTAACCACTTCTTTCTGAGCAGGGGGAAGACATCACGTTCAGCCTTTAAGGAAATAAGAACGTGTGAAATTATGAGCCCATATATGCAGGTCTCCTGGTTTACCTGCCCTTATTTTTGTAAAGCATCGAGACGCAAGCGCCACAAATCATAGCGTTCTTCTCCCGGTTTAACGGTTCCCGCGAAGTGGTCATTGAGGCGACTCGAGGTAAATACCAGGTCTCCGTTCGGACGGATTGCCGGCGTGTCTGGCCAGCGCACCTCTTCGCTTGCCGCAATTAGCGACATGGAATGGGTTTCAGGATCGTATCTGACGATACCATTGCGTGTGACATCGGTAATGTAGAGGTTACCTTTTACATCTGTCACCATTCCGTCGGTGTTGCCCCCCACGCGACCCAGATCGCGGATCTGCCCGGCAATTTGCGCATTGGTTGACGCAGGCTGCCTCAGTATCGCAGTTGGTACCGCATAGGCGTGCGTGCCGGTTGTCACCGTCCAGTACAGCGTGCCCGCATCGGGTGAAAGCGCAATACCATTGATACCAATCAGTAATGGTTTACCAGGCCAGACTTCAACCCCGTGCGAGACGACGTTTACGCCTGGCTCAATCTGCAGCGCAGGATGACGATCGAGCACGCGCCGGGCTGTACCGGTAGCGAAATCGACGATAATTAGTCCCACCTGGTTTTCAGGCGCACTCCGCGAGCCGCTGTCGGAGATATAGGCGACACGGCGGTTCTCATCGACCACCACATCATTCAGAAAGCTGGCCTTGCGGTCCGCTACGTCGTCCAGGGCGATACGTTTGATGGTGCGGCCAGAGCGGAGATCCAGTACGACCAGTTTCTGCGCCCCCGTGGGGGACTCTGTTTCGCCTGCAACAAACCCCATGTCCAGTGCCCATAGCCAGCCGTTTTTACGGTCAATATAAAAACCGAGCACGTTCCGCAGGCTCTGAGCGGGATCGGTGTTCACCGCATTCCCCTCGCGGGAGGGAAACGCCGTCAGGCGGGCAGGGCCAGACTGCGCCGTCGTATCCAGAATGCTTAACGTGGCGGGTGCTGCGGCGGAAACCAGGCGGGGCGTGCTGACAAAGGCCCTGTCCATTGCATCAAAGTGGATACCTGCAATAGGTGCATTGACCGAACCGGAAAACGTCGCAGGAATCTTCCCGTCTTGAGCGGTATCCCAGCTCACACCGGCATAGCTTCGCCAGCGCTCCAGAGGCGGGTGGTTCGCCGCGTTGACAACACTCGGGAAAGCGAACAACGCCGCCATTGCGATGGCGGGCAGAATAAGGGGGCGGTTGAACATTGACAGGCTCCAGTAGCGCGTTCAGGTGATGAATGCTGGCCACTTTACTCATCGCCCAACGGGAGATAAATTAGCCAAATTGAAAAACATTTGTTCCTGAGAGAGCAAAATGAGCCGGAAATTCGATTACCTCGGCGACGTAGAAGTCTTCATTGCTGTGGTTGAGCACGGCTCGTTTACTGCCGCAGCGGTTGCCCTTTCAACCACCCCTTCGGTACTGAGCCGCGCGGTCACCCGTCTGGAAGCGCGTCTTGGACGGCAACTGTTACAGCGCACGACCCGCCGGGTGGGGCTGACTGAAGCCGGACGCGTCTATCTTGAGCAGGCGCGTTCTGCGTTTTCTCTGCTCGATGACGCCGAACGCGTTGGCCGGGGTCAGGAGGGCGATCTGACCGGTCGCGTGAGAATGAGTGTCCCAACCACCTATGCCCACTACCGCCTGCCGCCGCTGCTGGCGCATTATAATCAACGCTACCCACGCGTACAGGTGGAGCTGAACATTACCAATCGCAACGTTGACCTGATCGCAGAGGGGTTCGATCTGGCGATCCGTCTGGGACAGTTGCCTGACAGTGGACTTGTGGCGCGTAAGCTGGAAGACGCGTCATTGCTCCTGGTCGCCTCCCCGGACTACCTGCATCGGAGAGGAAAGCCTCAGACGCTGGAAGAGCTGCAGCGCCATCAGTGCCTGCCGTTTATCATGCCGCGCACCGGGCGTATCGCCCCCTGGGTATTTCATGATGAAGGGCGCGATATTGACTGGATGCCGGGTTCAGCTATCGAAATATCAGACGATGTACTCGGCGTGGTTTCGCTGGCGGAGCAGGGGATAGGGATCTGCCAAAGCTATGAATTTATCGTCCGCGACAGAATACAGGGCGGCCAGTTAGTTGAGGTGCTGCCGCACCTTCGGGGACGATCGCGACCTTTCTCCGTGCTGTTTGCCCCGCACCGACGTCAGTCAGCAGCCACCCGGGCAATGATTGACCTTCTGACCCGACAAGAATGACAAGGACGAGTCCACCATGAAAAAAGCGCGTTTTTCCTTTTGGATCCCTCTCATCGCGGGCGGGATAGCACTGATATCGGCTTTTGTGGTCTGGTCAGTCAACATTTACCGCGTGACATACCTTTCGATCCGCGGGGAGCAGTACCTTGCCTGTGCGGCGTTGCTGCTGGCGCTGGTGCCGATGGTCTATTTCATCAGAAAGGGGAGACTGAAAGGTAAGCGCCTTGCTGACGCGGTAAAAATCTACCTCGGCTTCTTTATTTGCAGCCTGCCGGTTGCCATGTTCGCGGTCTTTACAACGGCCTGGCTGCTGGAGGGGGACTATTCGGCCTGGAGCAAACCTTACCGGTATGAGTCCAGTACCCGCCACACCTGCTCGGGTGCGGAAGTCTACGAGCCGGAATTAAAGAAAGAGATCCGCATCTGTAACCCGCAGGGTAACGTTTATTCCGATACCACCCTGTATATGGAAAAGCGGAGCAATGCCCTGGGGATTGTCGTGCTTTGGGCTATCACGCGCGCCTGAATCGGGGAAAGTCAGGGCGCGAGAATCAGCGTCAGCCCGCCTCCAGCATCCCAAAACTCACAATCCGCGCGCGTCCCAGCTCTTTTGCCCGGTATAGCGCCACATCCGCAGCGCGCAGCAGGTTGTCGGTCTGGGCATGTTGTGGGTAGCTGGCAATGCCAATCGACACGTCCACCGGCCCAATCTCGGTCAGCCCGTAGCGAAGCGACAGCTCATGCACGCCGGTGTAAATCTTCTGCGCGCAGGCGTACGCTTCTGCTTCATCGGCACCGGAAAGCAGCACCAGAAACTCCTCGCCGCCGTAGCGGAATGCCAGCCCGTTGTCATGTGCGGCGCGCTGAACAATTGACGCCACGCTTTTGATCACCAGATCGCCCGCTTCATGGCCGAAACGGTCATTAATGCTCTTGAAGTGGTCGATATCAATCATCATGCAGCTTAACGGTACGCCAGTGCGTATCGCCTGTGCCGTTTGGGTTTGCAGGGTATCTTCCAGATGATGACGGTTACGCAGGCCGGTGAGCGGGTCAAACAACGCTTTTTCCAGCAACGCGTCGCGCAGACGCTGGTTGGCCAACGCCAGCCCGAGCGCCTCGGCCATCAGCTCCAGATACGCGCGGGAAGGGGCATTGTCCGCCGTGATATTCTGGAAGGAGAGCAGGCCAATGGCCTCGCCCTGAGCGATAAGCGGCACGCAAAGCGCGCTTTCCGCCTGGGATGCCGGAAGATGGTAGCAGGCAATATCCGGCTCGCCGTTCACCGGCGGGTGACTCTGCCCGCGACGCACGGCCCAGCACTCGTCCGGGTGGAACGTCGTCTCTTCACCCACCGGCGAAAGCCATTGCGCGACGCAGCGCATCTGCCACGGCTCGCGGTCAAGGACGTAGAGGCGGCCCGCGATCCCCGGCGCGATATTGGGGGCAAACAGCTCCGCCACGTTAATCACATCGTTAAAGTTCTCACACCCCTGCAGCCGCTGGGTCATGCGCGCCAGCAGCTCGCGGATGGCCCAGTCGGCATCGCGCTCTTTTTCCAGACGCTGACGCGCCAGGCCGTTTTCACGGAAGATGCTGATGGCCTGAGCCATATCGCCTATCTCATCGATCTGGTTGAAATTGGGCGTTTCAACCGCGTAATCCTGGGATGCCAGACGGTGCACCACGTCGCTCAGGCGCACTACGGGGCGCAGCACGCGGCGCTTTAATATAAAGCCGAGTACAAACAGGAACAGCAGGGCGGTCAGGCCGACCGTCAGCTCAGAGGCGGTACGCAGCGCTTTCGATTTTTTTGTCGCATCTTTTACGGAGCCGATAACGCGCTTGTCGAGTATCTGGCGAAAGTGATCGATCTGATTCTGTGCGCGATCCAGCTCCTGCTCATAGGGCTGACCATAGAGCAAGGCAACGGCCTGGGCGTCTTCACCGCGTTCCAGGCTGGCGAGGGCGGTTTGCTGCTCGTCCTGCAGCTCATCGACGATCTTTATTCCTTCATGCAGCAGGGCCAGTTCTTCATCCGATGCGCCGTTATCCTGCAGCTTTTCCAGCCGAAGCTCGATGCGCTTCAGGCTGTTTTCTGCCTGGTTATATTCCTTGAGCACCTGAGGATCTTTTTTAATGACGTACAGCCGCGCTAAATCAGACTGCGCCCAGATATCGGTTTCGATATCTTCCGTCAGCTGATCAAATTTCTGCCGTTGTTCAACGGCCTGACGTTCGAGGGTATCCGCACTGGACGCCATCAGCATGATGATGCCGGAGGCGATGGTCAGGCAGACCGTGGCACCATAGGCCCAGTTTGTTATCGTCGCGATTCGCACCAGATGATCCTTTTACGACATGAGTAGGATGGCGTTCTTCAAATTATAGAAAACGTCTGATTTAAGGCGAAAAAAAAGGCGGCACAGCGCCGCCTGGTGTGGTCTTTATCGTCACGTCCTTACAAATCTGGAGGATTTTTTCCTTCTTCGATGAAATCCGCGTCCAGCTCTTCGACGTTGCCTTCGTGATCGCGTCCGGAGAAGAGGTTCCAGCAGGCGATAAACAGCGCGGCGATGAGCGGCCCAATCACAAAGCCGTTAATGCCGTACAGCTCCATGCCGCCGAGGGTGGAGATCAGAATCAGGTAGTCCGGCATTTTGGTGTCTTTCCCCACCAGCAGCGGGCGCAGAATATTGTCCACCAGCCCGACGACGATCACGAAGAAACCGACAATAAACAGCCCCTGCCAGATCTGGTGCGTGGCGAACAGGAAGATAGCGGCGGGCACCCAGACAATCGCCGAGCCGATGGCGGGCACCAGGGAAAGGAACGCCATCAGTGCGCCCCAGAGCACGCTGCCGTCGATACCGGCAATTGCAAAGGCAATCCCGCCGAGGATGCCCTGAACCACGGCCACCGCCGCCGTCCCTTTTACCGTGGCGCGTGACACGCCGACGAATTTGGCGAACAGGTGCTGCTTCGCGAAGTCGGACAGGGGCAGGGAGTCGAGGATCTGGCGTACCAGATACGGGCCGTCTTTCAGCAGGAAGAACAGCAGATACAGCATGATGCCAAAGCTAATCGCAAAGCCAAACGTGCCTTTGCCGATCAGGAACGCGCTGCCGGCGAGATACTGTCCGCCCTGCAGCGCGACATCGGAGAGTTTTTTCTGGATCTGCGCCGCGTTGGTCAGGTTGTGATCCGCGAGGAAGCCGCTGGCCCAGTCAGGCAGGTGGTTGAAGATGCTCGCCACCACTTCCGGGAACTGGGTGTTGTTCTCCTGCAGTTTGGTGTAAACCACATTCAGCTCAATGGCGAGCGAGGAGAGGATCACCATCAGCGGAATAAAGACGATCAGGCAGATAATGCCGATGGTCAACAGCGAGGCCAGCCCGTTGCGCTCCCCCAGCGCGGTGCGCAGCTTGTTTTTTACCGGGTTGAAGATAACGGTCAGAATGGCGGCCCACAGTATCGCGGAGAAGTAGGGCGACAGCACGTCGAAGAAGGCCCAGGTCACGAGGGCGAGAATGAAAATAAAGAAACCTTTAGTCAGTCCGTTAAAGCGCATCAGTCAGTCCTGGTTACTAAGAAACTGTGACGACTATAGAACCGATTGTGAGAATTACCAACCTTGCACCGGGTGGCGGCTGCGCCTTACCCGTCCTGCGGGCAGTGTTACGGTATGACTTCGCGCTTTACGGATACCACTTTCGACTGACCGAAGATCGCCTTTTCCCGCACCATGCTGTAAGTATCTGCTTGCGGAGGTGCTTATGGCCTGGCGTCCGATTCTCTATGTCATCCTCACAACCCATCCCAGACTCAGCGCGCGGCGCGCCCGTTTGCGTCTGGTCATCTAGCTTTTTATTAACAATCGCGGTATAACACACCTTCTTTGGATGTTTAGATGTCCATACGTATAGAAGGTAATATGCAAACACAACAAGAAAATGGGCAGCTTAAGCGCACCATGAAAACACGCCACCTGATCATGCTCTCGCTGGGTGGCGTGATTGGGACAGGGTTATTCTTCAATACCGGCTACATCATTTCCACGACCGGGGCAGCGGGCACGCTGCTGGCCTATCTGATCGGCGCGCTGGTGGTCTGGCTGGTGATGCAGTGTCTGGGCGAACTCTCCGTGGCGATGCCGGAAACCGGCGCGTTCCACGTCTATGCCGCGCGCTATCTTGGCCCGGCGACGGGCTACACCGTGGCGTGGCTCTACTGGCTCACCTGGACGGTAGCGCTCGGCTCGAGCTTTACCGCCGCGGGCTTCTGCATGCAGTACTGGTTCCCGCAGGTGCCCGTCTGGGCGTGGTGCGTGGTCTTCTGCGTGGTGATTTTTGGCCTGAACGTCATTTCCACGCGCTTCTTTGCGGAGGGTGAGTTCTGGTTCTCCCTGGTGAAAGTCATCACCATCATCGCCTTCATTATT
The DNA here is from genome assembly GCF_048684805.1 of Enterobacter sp. BNK-22. NCBI lineage: Bacteria > Pseudomonadati > Pseudomonadota > Gammaproteobacteria > Enterobacterales > Enterobacteriaceae > Enterobacter > Enterobacter sp. BNK-22. Next base: position 2,594,385 of record NZ_JBLQTT010000001.1, on the reverse strand, counting down.
CTTGGCGGCGCGGCGGTCTTTGGCTTTATCCCGATGCAGGACGGTTCCCCCGCGCCGGGCTTAAGCAACATCACCGCCGAGGGCTGGTTCCCGCACGGCGGCCTGCCGATCCTGATGACCATGGTGGCGGTGAACTTTGCCTTCTCCGGGACCGAGCTTATCGGTATTGCCGCAGGGGAAACGGAAAATCCGCACAAGGTGATTCCGGTCGCGATCCGTACCACCATTGCGCGCCTGATCATCTTCTTTATCGGCACCGTGTTTGTGCTGGCGGCGCTGATCCCGATGCAGCAGGCTGGCGTGGAAAAGAGCCCGTTCGTGCTGGTGTTTGAAAAGGTCGGTATTCCTTACGCGGCGGATATTTTTAACTTTGTGATTCTGACGGCGATCCTCTCGGCGGCGAACTCCGGGCTGTACGCCTCCGGGCGCATGCTGTGGTCGCTCTCTAATGAGAAAACGCTCCCGCGCTGCTTTGCCCGAGTGAACAAAAACGGCGTGCCGCTGACGGCGCTGTCGGTTTCTATGCTCGGCGGCGTGCTGGCGCTGTTCTCAAGCGTCGTGGCGCCTGACACTGTGTTTGTCGCGCTCTCGGCGATTTCTGGCTTTGCGGTGGTGGCCGTCTGGATCAGCATCTGCGCGTCGCACTTCGTTTTCCGTCGTCGCCATCTGCAGTCCGGGCAGCCGCTCTCTGCGTTGCAGTACCGCGCGCCGTGGTATCCGCTGGTACCGGTGCTCGGTTTTATCCTCTGCGTGGTGGCCTGTGTCGGCCTGTGGTTTGACCCAAGCCAGCGCATTGCCCTTTATTGCGGGATTCCGTTTGTCGCCCTGTGCTATGGTGCCTACTATCTGACCCGAAATATGACATCGCAGGAGCCCGAACATGTCGCAGAATAATCCGCTTACCGCCCTCCTTGAAAAGCAGCCGTTTGTGGTGCTGGATGGCGCGATGGCGACGGAGCTGGAAGCGCGCGGCTGTAACCTGGCAGACAACCTCTGGTCTGCCAAAGTGCTGATGGAAAACCCGGAGCTTATCCGCGAAGTGCATCTTGATTATTACCGCGCAGGTGCGCAGGTGGCGATCACCGCCAGCTATCAGGCCACGCCTGCGGGTTTTGCGGCGCGCGGCCTGGACGAGGCGCAGTCCCGGGCGCTGATTGGCAGAAGCGTGGAGCTGGCGCGTAAGGCGCGTGAAGCGTATCTGGCTGAAAATCCGCATGCGGGCACGCTGCTGGTGGCGGGATCCGTTGGACCGTATGGTGCCTATCTGGCGGATGGCTCAGAGTATCGCGGCGACTACGTGCGCAGTGCGGAAGCCTTCACCGACTTCCACCGTCCGCGCGTGGAAGCGCTGCTGGATGCGGGCGCTGACCTGCTGGCCTGCGAAACGCTGCCGTCTTTTGCCGAGATTAAGGCGCTGGCGGCCCTTCTGGCCGGGTATCCCCGCGCCCGGGCGTGGTTCTCTTTTACCCTGCGGGACAGTGAACACCTGAGCGACGGCACGCCTCTGCGTGACGTGGTCAGCGCGCTGGCCGACTCTCCGCATATCGTCGCGCTGGGCATTAACTGTATCGCGCTGGAAAACACCACGGCGGCACTGAAGCACCTGCAAAGCCTGACGTCGCTGCCGCTGGTGGTCTACCCGAACTCGGGCGAGCATTATGATGCGGTGACCAAAACCTGGCACCACCACGGCGAAGCGTGCGAGACGCTGGCGGGGTATCTGCCCCAGTGGCTGGACGCCGGCGCGAAGCTGATTGGCGGCTGCTGTCGCACTACGCCGAAGGATATTGCTGAGCTTAACGCGAAGCGCTGAGTTTTTTGCCGGGTGGCGGCTGCGCCTTACCCGGCCTACGGATCGCACAATATGTAGGCCGGGTAAGCGTAGCGCCACCCGGCATAAACAAACGCACAAAACCAACTATCCTTTCCCGCTTTTTATCTAAAAACGAATCGTTATGAGCGATTCATTTTTATTCCTTTATCAAAATTCCCGCGTTGGAAATACTGCCCTCATAACAACAAGGGGAGCAGGCACTATGGCAATTTCATCGCGAATCACACTACTCGGCGCACTGGCGCTGTGGGCATTTCAGGCGCAGGCGGTGGACGTCACCGTCGCGTATCAAACTTCTGCGGAACCGGCGAAAGTCGCGCAGGCGGATAACACCTTTGCCAAAGAGAGCGGCGCGAAAGTTGACTGGCGCAAGTTCGACAGCGGCGCGTCCGTGGTGCGTGCGTTAGCCTCCGGCGACGTGCAGATCGGCAATATCGGCTCCAGCCCGCTGGCGGTTGCGGCCAGCCAGCAGGTGCCGATTGAGGTGTTCCTGCTCGCCTCGCAGCTCGGTAACTCTGAAGCGCTGGTGGTGAAGAAAAACATCACCAAACCGGAAGACCTGATCGGCAAACGCATCGCCGTGCCGTTTATCTCCACCACCCACTACAGCCTGCTGGCGGCGCTCAAACACTGGGGCATCAAGCCGGGGCAGGTACAAATTATTAACCTCCAGCCGCCGGCGATTATCGCGGCCTGGCAGCGCGGCGACATTGACGGGGCCTATGTGTGGGCACCGGCCGTGAACGAGCTGGAAAAAGACGGCACCGTGCTGACCGACTCCGAAAAAGTGGGCCAGTGGGGCGCGCCAACGCTCGACGTGTGGGTCGTGCGTAAAGACTTCGCCGAGAAACATCCTGAGGTGGTGAAAGCCTTCGCGAAAAGCGCGATTGACGCCCAGCAGCCGTACATCAGTAACCCGGATGAATGGCTGAAGCAGCCCGCCAACCTGGAAAAACTCTCCCGCCTGAGCGGCGTACCGGAAGCGGACGTACCGGGGCTGGTGAAGGGCAATACCTATCTGACCCCCGCGCAGCAGGTGCAGCAGCTGACCGGGCCGGTAAACAAAGCGATTGTTGATACCGCCACCTTCCTGAAAGAGCAGGGCAAAGTGCCCGCGGTAGCGACGGATTACAGCCAGTACGTGACCGATCGTTTTGTGAAATAAGGAGTCCGCCATGCTGAATATTACAAATCTGTCTGCTGATTACGGTGGCAAACCCGCGCTGGAGGAGATCAACCTGACGCTGGACAGCGGTGAACTGCTGGTGGTGCTGGGTCCGTCCGGATGCGGAAAAACCACGCTGCTGAATCTGATCGCCGGGTTTGTCCCTTATCAGCATGGCTCCATTCAACTGGAAGGCAAAAAAGTGGAAGGCCCCGGCGCCGAGCGCGGCGTGGTCTTCCAGAATGAAGGCCTGCTCCCGTGGCGCAACGTGCAGGAAAACGTGGCGTTTGGGCTGCAGCTTGCGGGTATCAATCGTGAACAGCGGCTGGAAACGGCGCGGGCGATGCTGAAAAAAGTGGGGCTGGAAGGCGCGGAAAAACGCTATATCTGGCAGCTTTCCGGCGGCCAGCGACAGCGTGTCGGGATTGCCCGCGCGCTGGCAGCGAATCCGCAGCTGTTGCTGCTGGACGAGCCGTTCGGGGCGCTCGACGCCTTCACCCGCGAGCAGATGCAAACCCTGCTGCTGCGCCTCTGGCATGAGACGGGCAAGCAGGTGCTGTTGATTACCCACGATATCGAAGAGGCGGTGTTTATGGCCACCGAGCTGGTGCTGCTGTCCCCGGGGCCGGGCCGCGTGCTGGAGCGCTTGCCGCTGGATTTCGCCCGCCGCTACGTCGCGGGGGAACCCGTGCGCAGCATCAAATCCGATCCGCTGTTTATCGAACAGCGTGAGTACGTTTTAAGCCGCGTGTTTGAACAGCGGGAGGCCTTCTCATGAGCATCGTCTTCAGTGAAAAAACGCGCCGCACGCGTCTGGCGCTGCGCTGGCCTTTCTCACGTCAAATCACGTTGAGCGTCGGCACGCTACTGGTGCTGCTGGCGGTGTGGTGGGCAGTTGCTGCCCTGCAGTGGGTCAGCCCGCTGTTTCTGCCGCCGCCGGGACAGGTGCTGGCCAAACTCATTACCATCGCCGGGCCGCAGGGCTTTATGGATGCCACACTCTGGCAGCACTTGGGTGCCAGCCTGGCGCGCATTCTGGTGGCGTTGCTGGCGGCGGTGATTATCGGCATTCCCGTGGGGATTGCGATGGGGCTGAGCCCGACGGTGCGCGGCATCCTCGACCCGCTGATTGAGCTTTATCGTCCGGTCCCGCCGCTGGCCTATCTGCCGCTGATGGTGATCTGGTTCGGCATCGGTGAAACGTCAAAAATCCTGCTGATCTATCTGGCGATTTTTGCCCCGGTGGCCATGTCGGCGCTGGCGGGCGTGAAGAGCGCCCAGCAGGTGCGGATCCGCGCGGCGCAGTCGCTGGGAGCCAGCCGTACGCAGGTGCTGCTGTTCGTGATTTTACCGGGCGCACTGCCGGAGATTTTAACCGGGCTTCGCATCGGCCTTGGCGTGGGCTGGTCCACGCTGGTGGCGGCGGAGCTCATTGCGGCCACGCGCGGCCTTGGGTTTATGGTGCAGTCGGCGGGAGAGTTCCTGGCGACTGACGTGGTGCTGGCAGGGATCGCGGTGATCGCCGCGATCGCCTTCGGATTAGAACTGGGGCTGCGCGCGTTACAGCGCCGTCTGACGCCCTGGCATGGAGAAATACAATGAGTGAACGTCTGACCATCACCCCGCTGGGGCCGTACATTGGTGCACAGGTGTCGGGCCTGGATGTGACCCGTCCGCTGAGCGATAACCAGTTTGAGCAGCTGTACCACGCGGTGCTGCGCCATCAGGTGGTGTTCCTGCGCGAGCAGGCGATCACCCCGCAGCAGCAGCGCGCGCTGGCCCTGCGCTTTGGCGATCTGCATATCCACCCGGTCTATCCGCATGCGGAAGGGGTGGAGGAGATTATCGTCCTCGACACCCACAACGATAACCCGCCGGATAACGATAACTGGCATACCGATGTGACCTTTATCGACACACCGCCTGCGGGGGCGATTCTGGCGGCGAAACGGCTGCCGGAGACGGGGGGCGATACGCTGTGGGCCAGTGGGATTGCGGCGTATGAGGCGCTCTCCGCGCCGCTTCGGACGCTGCTGAGCGGGCTGCGGGCGGAGCACGACTTCAAAAAATCGTTCCCGGAGTACAAGTACCGTAAAACGGAAGAGGAACATCAGCGCTGGCAGGAAGCGGTGGCGAAGCATCCTCCGCTGCTGCACCCGGTGGTGCGGACCCATCCGGTGACGGGCAAACAGGCGCTGTTTGTGAACGAAGGGTTCACCACGCGCATCGTGGACGTGACGGAAAAAGAGAGTGAGGCGCTGTTAGGTTTCCTGTTTGCGCATATCACCAAACCGGAGTTCCAGGTGCGCTGGCGCTGGCAGGAGAACGATCTGGCGATCTGGGATAACCGCGTGACGCAGCATTATGCCAATGCGGACTATCTGCCGCAGCGCCGGATTATGCAGCGGGCGACGATTTTGGGCGATAAGCCGTTTTATCGTCCTTAACCCCGTCGCACCCGTAGGCCGGGTAAGCGCAGCGCCACCCGGCGAAAACGGTGCACAATTGCCGGGTGGCGGCTACGCCTTACCCGGCCCCCAAAATACCGCACATTCAAAGGTGCGCCTCAATATACCGCTGATAGCGGTTCGCCTTCAGGTAACACAAATCCACCAGCACCAGCCCGTCGACGCAGTTGTTGAATGCCGGGTCGCTGCCAAAATCAATAAACTGCACGCCGCCGGGCTCGCACAGCTCGGAATATTGCTTGTAGAGCGGCGGAATGCCGCAGCCAAGATTGCCGAGCAGGGATTTCAGCTTCGTCAGATCGTCCACGTAATCCACGCCGCCAAACTGCGCCAGCACGTCCGGCAGGGACGCGGGATACGGCTGGCGCGAGGCGGCGAGCGGATGCGTCGCCGGGAACCACAGGCGGTAAAAGGCGACCAGCAGATCCCGCGCGGCAGGCGGTAAGCCACCGGAAATCGAGACCGGGCCAAACAGGTAGCGGTAGTGCGGATAACGCGCCAGATAGGCGCCAATGCCGGACCATAAATAGTCCAGGCCGCGGCGCCCCCAGTAGCGCGGCTGAATAAAGCTGCGCCCCAGCTCAATGCCGTGTTCCAGCACGTCCTGCATTTTGTCGTCGTAGTGAAACAGGCTATAGCTGTACAACCCCTCAACGCCGCGCTTTTCGATCTGCATGGCCGTCGGCATAAAGCGATACGCCCCGACGATCTCCAGATCGTCCTCATCCCACAGGATCAGGTGCAGATAATCATCGTCGTAGCTGTCGGTGTCCCGACGTTTGCCGCTCCCTTCCTCCACCGCGCGAAAGGCAATCTCGCGCAGGCGGCCCAGCTCGCGCAGCAGCGGGGCGTCTTCCTGACCGTTTCGCTGCCAAAGATAGATGGTTTTACCGTCGCTGGTTTTGCCCAGACATTCGGCCTGCGCCAGCGCGCGTTTCAGGGTGGCCCGGTCTTCCGGACGGGCAATGGCGCACTGGGTTTTAAAGACGCCGGGCACTCCCTTGCCAAGACGCATCACGTGCTGACGGCACTGCTCGGCCATCTCACGCGACGAAAGGTTAGCGCTGTGCCAGTGATGCCACGCAATCTGCTGGCCGATTTTGATCGGCAGCTGGCTGTGGCGGCGGCGGAACATCTGCTGCATCAGCAGCAGCATCGACAGCGTCGGGGAGACCAGCGTGCTGGCATAAAAGAGCAGGCTGTTATGCGCCTGAATATGCACCGGCAGCAGCGGGGCGCGCAGCTTGCCAGCAAGTTTGATAAAGCCGGAGTGCCATTTTTTATCGCGAATGCCTTTGCGCGTGGGGCGGGACACTTCGCCTGCCGGGAAGAAGATCAGCACGCCCGCGTTTTGCAGATGCAGTTCCATCTGCACCAGAGACGTTTTCGCCGTCCTGCCGCCCATATTGTCCACCGGAATAAACAGCGAGCTGAGGGGCTCAAGGTGGGTCAGCATCCGGTTGGTTACGACTTTAACATCGCGCCGCACGCGGGAGACGGCATACAGCAGCGCCAGTCCGTCCAGCGTACCCGTCGGGTGGTTGGCAATGATGACCAGCGGGCCATGTTCGGGGATTTGTTCGAGATCGCGGGCGGAAACGGTGCAGAGAATATCCAGGTGTTCCAGAACCTGCTCCACCATATCCAGGCCTTTCAGGTGGCGGTGGGCTGCGGCAAATTGCTGAAATTCGTCTTCGTAGAACAGTCTTTTTAACAGACTTTTTTGCCAGGGTGCGGGCCTCGCCTGAGGCCAAAGATCGTCGAGAACGCTATCGAGGCTAAACATGGTCACTCCTCCTGCCGTCTTGCGAAGACAGTAGAAGGCGCAGATGTCGGTTGTATTGCAGTTGGGTGAAGATTTGAGCAGAGCGTAGGCCGGGTAAGGCGAAGCCGCCACCCGGCGCTAAAGCGGATTAACGCAGAATTTTCTTCTCGGCCAGATCCAGCGCGAAGTAGCTGAAGATTAGATCCGCGCCCGCGCGTTTGATCGCCCCCAGGCTTTCCAGGATCACTTTCTCTTCATCAATGGCACCCGCCAGGGCGGCGAATTTGATCATCGCGTACTCACCGCTCACCTGATAAGCGCCCAGCGGCAGCTCGGTGCGCTCGCGGATGTCGCGCAGGATATCCAGGTACGCGCCAGCCGGTTTTACCATCAGGCAGTCTGCGCCCTGGGCTTCATCGAGCAGGGATTCACGAATCGCTTCGCGGCGGTTCAGCGGGTTCATCTGATAGGTTTTACGATCGCCTTTCAGCGCCGTACCGGCTGCTTCACGGAACGGGCCGTAGAAGGAGGAGGCAAATTTGGTGGAGTAGGACATGATGGCGGTGTCGGTGAAACCGGCCGCGTCCAGGGCCTGACGAATCGCCTGAACCTGTCCGTCCATCGCGGCAGAAGGTGCGATGAAATCTGCGCCTGCCGCGGCCGCGACAACAGCCTGCTTGCCGAGGTTAAGCAGGGTAGCATCGTTATCCACGCCGTGATCGCACAGCACGCCGCAGTGGCCGTGCGAGGTGTATTCACAGAAGCAGGTGTCGGACATCACCACCATTTCCGGCACGGTTTCTTTGCAGATGCGTGACATGCGGGCGACGAGGCCATCTTCTTTCCACGCGTCGCTGCCGGTCGCGTCAGTATGGTGGGAGATGCCGAAGGTCATCACCGAGCGGATCCCCGCGTTAGCGATACGTTCGATCTCACGCGCCAGATATTTCTCCGGAATGCGCATGACGCCCGGCATGGCTTCGATGGCCTTGTAGTCATCGATCTCTTCTTCAACAAAAATCGGCAACACCAGATCGTTTAAGCTCAGGGTTGTCTCTTCAAACATAGCGCGCAGTGCAGGTGACTTGCGCAGGCGGCGTGGGCGTGCAATTAAATCGGTCATGGTATGCCTGATGTTTGTGGAACAAAGAGGGCTAGTGTACATCAAAGTGAAGACGGGTGTTTTACTAAAGTGGGCATTTTGCTTTTGTGAAATGCGGCAGGTGAGTTTGCCTGTCATAAATAATATATAATGCAGGTCAGTATAACGCTGAGAGGAGAATGAAATATTCGTGTTATTTCTATATGGAAATGAAAGCATAATTAAAAATGATTTATTATTTTTCGGTGTGTTTTTCCGATTGGTTTAGCCGTGTATTAACATTCTGTTTTTATAATATTTATTTTATGACGCCTTATGGTTTGTGGTCTGAATGTGTTTTTGTCTGAATACGGACTTAATGGAAACATTCATTGAACCTTTTCGAAATGAAACTGCATAATTCCCTCCGCAATTAAATATTGCAAATTCATTGATGGACAAACTTGCTTACGTCCCTGAGGAGGGATGACCCAATGCAAACATGGAAAAAGAAACTCGTTGTATCTCAACTTGCATTAGCCTGCACCCTGGCTATCGCTTCTCAGGCCAATGCGAAGGATATTTCCGGTACGACATATAATACCTTCGGATACGATAATACAGCGTCCACCCCCTGGTATTATGGTTATGCCGACTGGGATTACTCGGATGCCATCCATGATGGTGATATTTATCCCGTGATTAATAAAGCCACCGTGAATGGTGTTATTTCAACGTACTACCTGGATGATGGCATCAATGGCCGGGCGAATGCGTTGAGTATTTCCAATAGCACCATTAACGGCATGATTACTTCTGAGTGTATGACCACCACGTGTGCTGATGGCGTGGATGCTGACGGCACCCATCATACGCAATACGATCGTTTTAGCCTGACCGTTGATAATTCCACCCTTAACGATACGTACGAGCATTATGCGTATGATGTCGTGAATGGGGAAAATACGGAAAGACACTATCTGGATACGTACGATCTGGGTAATGCGATTACCCTGGATGTGGAATCGGATATTGTTATCCAGAATAATTCTCACGTCGCGGGGATTACCCTGACGCAGGGGTACCAGGAGCTGGATAATACGCCATACGACGGCGTTGAAGGCGTAGCCAACAGCAGCAACGTCTTTACCGACACGCTACTGGTGAAAGATTCGGTACTGACTTCCGGTGCGTACAGCGATTTAGGTACCAGCGGATTCTACGGTCAAACCGCGAAGCCGAGCGACTATGGTGAAACCAGCGCGACCGCGGCAGACGATGCGGCGCTGATTGTGGCCGCCAGCGCGTCTGATAACGCGATGCAAACCACCGCCACGTTCGATCATTCCACCGTTACTGGCGATATTCTGTTCTCCAGCACCTTCGACAACAACTTCTACCCGAACGGCGATCCGGCAACCGATACCACCGAAGACGGCATCTATAACCCAACCACCAACGGCTGGGATGGCACCGATAAGCTGGATGTGACGCTTACCAACGGCAGCAAATGGGTCGGCGCAGCACAGTCCAGCGTCGAGGCTATTGGCACGGCGCAGATGTATGGCCAGGGTTACAGCAACGTAGACTGGAACGCTCTGTCCCCTAACAGCATTTGGCCGGACTCCACCTATGACGACAACGGACATGTTGCGGGCGAAGCGGTGTATCAGAGCGGTCTGTTTAACATCGCGCTGGACAACGGTTCCGAGTGGGATACCCGTAAGGTGTCTAACATCGACACCCTGACGGTCAACAACCAGTCTCAGGTCAACGTTGAAAACTCAGGCCTGCTGGCGGACGCCATCACTCTGACCAATGCGTCCTCATTGAATATCGGCGACAGCGGCGGCGTGGCTACCGACCATCTGTATCTGGACAGCGATAGCCGTGCGGCGCTGACGGAAGAAACGGCCGAGCTCGATGCCAACACCATCACCGTGGATAACGGTGCAGAGCTGGCGCTGGGGCTGGGTCAGGTTGATACGCACAATATGGTACTGACCGATGGCGGCGTGCTGAACGTTGCCAGCCGTGATTACGTGCTGAACAGCGATCTGAACAACGCACGCTATATCACTAACGATAAGCGCAGCGCTGATTATGACTACGGCGTAGTGGCCATTAACTCTGACGGCCATCTGGCGGTGAACGGTGACGTCGCCGGTAACTATCAGGTCCGTATCGATGACGCGACCGGAGCGGGTTCCGTTGCTGATTACAAAAACAAAGAGATCGTTCGCATCTATGACAATAATGCGGATACTGCAGCCAGCTTTACTGCTGCAAACAGAGCCGATTTAGGGGCCTATACCTACCAGGCGCAGCAGCAGGGTGACACCGTTGTCCTCCAGCAGAAAGCGCTGACCGACTATGCCAATATGGCGCTGAGCATTCCTTCTGCCAATACCAATATCTGGAATCTGCAGCAGGATACCGTAGGTGCGCGTCTGACCAACAGCCGTCACGGCCTGGCGGATAATGGCGGAGCGTGGGTGAGCTACTTCGGCGGCAATTTCGACGGTGACAATGGCGTTATCAGCTACGATCAGGACGTGAGCGGTATTATGGTGGGTCTGGATACCCAGATTGACGGTAATAACGCGAAGTGGATCGTCGGTGGGGCGGCAGGTTTCGCGAAGGGAGATATCAGCGATCGTACCGGTCAGGTCGATCAGGATAGCCAGACGGCGATGATCTACGCGTCAGCGAAGTTTACGAACGATCTCTTCCTCGACAGCTCCCTGAGCTACACCCGCTTCAACAGCGATCTTTCCGCTAACATGAGCAACGGCCAGTATGTTGACGGCAATACCACCAGTGACGCTGTTGGTTTTGGGCTGAAGCTGGGCTATGACTGGAAACCAAACCTCTCTGGCTACGTTACCCCATACGCAGCCGTATCGGGTCTGTTCCAGTCTGGTGATGACTATCGTCTGAGCAATGACATGCGCGTTGATGGACAATCTTACGATAGCCTGCGTTATGAACTTGGTGTTGATACGGGTTATACCTTCAACTACGGCGGCGATCAGGCTCTGACGCCTTACTTCAAACTGGCCTGGGTCTATGACGACGCCGATAACAATGCCGATATTAACGGTGACAGCATTGATAACGGCGTGAAAGGATCCGCTGTTCGTGTTGGGCTGGGCACCCAGTTCAGCTTCACGAAGAACTTCAGCGCTTACACGGATGCCACTTATCTGGGCGGCGGTGACGTTGACCAGAACTGGGGCGCAAACCTGGGTGTGAAATATACCTGGTAATGAATAAAAGCGGGGGAGGGGTTATCTTCCCCCGCTTTTTACAGAAGCAATAAAAATAATATTGAACCGACAAATACGGATGACTTGAGGTCTGCATGAACGTTAATGCGAAACCACTTTCTGAATTACGCCGGCTCGAACAGGGGTTAATAGCAGCCAGTACCCCTTTTACATGTGCTCCTCAACAATTAATTACGTCAGGCGAATCAATTGAGCCTCGCACGATCGTATTACAAACCGGTGTTATTGAGGTCTATCGCCCTTCCGATGAGCTGCTGGTGGGGATTGCGACGGCACCTTTTATTTTCGGGCTGTCTACGGTGGTCATTAATCACTCTCAGGAATACAGAGTGATGGCTAAAACGGCCTGTACCGGTTTTTATTTATCCACGGAAACTACCCGTCAACAGATCCAGCAGTATTCCCTGTGGAAAGAGGCCTTCTGCTGGTTATCCTGGATAAATTACATTCTTGAAAAACGCGATATGCAGCTGGTGGGCAATAACTCCTATCACCAGATCCGCGCGATGCTGTTAAATATGGCCGAGTGGGATGAAACGCTGCGTTCAAAAATCGGTGTGATGAATCATATTCAGCAAAGCACACGCATTTCACGTTCTGTTGTTGCCGAAGTTCTGGCCGCCCTGCGACAGGGAAACTATATCAATATGAGCCGGGGCAAGCTGGTCAGCATCAACCGCTTGCCCACGGAATATTAATATCAGTTGGACGCGGTAAGCACCTGGGCTTTATTGGCGCTCAGTTCTGCCACCAGGTTATTAATACCGTCACTCATATTGACGAAACGCGTATGCGGAGAGCGGGTCACCACCACAAACGCGCCCACGTTTGACTGGGGGATCATCGCCATATAGGTGATGAACCCGCCGCCGCCGCCGGTTTTCTGAATAATACCCGGACGACCATTTTTCGGTGCCATATAGACCCAGCCCATGCCGAGCGCATCGGCTTTACCCGGTACGTCCATTCCGATGACCCGATGCAGCTGAGTACGCTGATAAATCAGGGTCTGCATACGATCGGCCTGGCTGCTGCGCGAGTAGAAATCCGAGGAAAGGAACTGCTGCATCCAGCGCATCATGTCGCCAGGGGTGGAGTAAACGCCGCCGCTACCCACGGCCGCCAGCGTGTTATTACAGGGGCTGGCACCTTTCTCCGCCACCATCAGGCGACGGCACTGGTCCGGGGACGGGGTAAACGTGGTGTCTTTCATGCCGAGCGGACGGGTGATCTGCTCTTCAAACAGCTGCGTGTAGGGTTTGCCAGCCGCCGTTGAGAGGGCATCTGCCAGCAGGTCGAACGCCAGGTTTGAATAAGAGGCCTGCGAGCCCGGTGCTGCTTTCAGCGTGGCGGTACTCAGATAGCTCCAGCGCTGGTCGCGCGTTGGCCAGACAAACACGTCACGATGCGCCGCTCCGCCTGGCTGCTCACGCGGCAGGGCGCTGGTGTGGGTAGCAAGGTTCACAAGCCGGATCGGCGTCCCCTGATACGTGGGGACCCGGGCACCTGGCGGCGCGTATTTGCTGAGCGGATCGTCGAGCTTCACCACGCCCTGGTCGAGCAGTTTCACCAGCATTTCGCTGGTCATGAGCTTGGTTAAGGATGCGATGCGGATGACGGAATCCAGCTGCGGGTGAATGTTATTTCCCGGGCGCGTTTCGCCAAAGCTGCGGAATACGCGCTGGTTTCCGTCGATGACGACCATCGCCATTCCGGTCGCGCCGCTGCCGTAATAGATAAGGTTCGCGTAGCGATCGGCAATATCTGAAGCTAAAACGGGAGCCGTCAGCGGTTGGGCTGCCTGGGCGGTAGAGAAGCTCACCGCACACAGCGCGGCAAAAGAGAGCAGACAACGTTTCAACGAAAAGCATCCATGAAGTGAATGAGGAAAGTAATGGGTATTTATACTACTAATCGGTACCGTGCAATGCCCCGAATTGCATAACGATAGCGAGAAAAACGTAACCATGGGTAAATATGAACAATTTACTTGCGAGCCATCTCCCATTTTGTGACATCGGGCTTATGATAGGCACCAGTGTCACTCAATCTTACGGAGAACGGTATGTCTGAGAAGCGTGTGGTTATGGTTGTCGATATGCAGAACGGCGTGTTTGAAACCCCGCGTCATCAGCGCGAAAAGTGTGTCTCTCTGATCAACCAGCTTACGCAGGCAGCCGACACGGTGATTTTTATACAGCACACCGAGGCCGGGGGGCTGGAAGAGGGGAGTGCAGGGTTTGCGCTACTGCCTGAACTCCATCAGCCTGCCGACGCGCTTTACGTGACCAAAACGGCCTGTGATGCCTTCTACAACACCGGGCTTGAGACGCTGCTGCGGGAGCAGGGCATTCGCGAGTTTGTCATCTGCGGCTGCGCCACCGATTACTGCGTCGATGCGACGATCAAGAACGGCGTTAGCCGGGGTTATCACATCACCGTGGCGGAAGATGCCCATACCACATCCAACCGTCCGGCTGCTGAAGCACAGATTCTGATTAACCATCACAACGACGTCTGGCGTAACTTCATTGCGCCGGCGAATCCTCTCGCAGTGAAACGCACCGAAACAATTCTTGAAAACTGGAAAGCGAACTAATAATTAACGCTCGGGTCTGACCTTTTTGCCGGAGCCGGGAGGCTGGCTCGGGCAGGTTTTCGTGTGGTGACGTGTTGTACACAGCAACAGCCATAACAACAAGAAGGAAGCATTATGTTTAAGTCTTTTTTCCCAAAGCCGGGGCCTTTTTTCCTGTCGGCATTTATTTGGGCACTGATCGCTGTCATTTTCTGGCAGGCGGGCGGCGGCGCATGGCTGACGCGCATCACGGGGGCGACAGACGAGGTGCCGATTAGCGCGGCGCGCTTCTGGTCGCTCAGCTTTATCGTATTTTATGCCTACTACACGGTATGTGTGGGGCTGTTTGCACTCTTCTGGTTCAAGTATTCTCCGCATCGTTGGCAGTTTTGGTCGATTTTGGGATCTGCACTGATCATTTTCGTTACCTGGTTCATGGTGGAAGTGAGCGTTGCAATTAATGCATGGTATGCACCCTTCTACGATTTGATCCAAAAAGCACTAAGCGCCCCGAATAAGGTTCCGATTGGTGAACTCTATGCCAGTCTCGTTAGTTTTACCGGCATTGCCATGATTGCAGTAACAGTGGCAGTGCTGAACAATTTCTTCGTTAGCCATTACGTTTTCCGTTGGCGTACTGCTATGAACGAATATTACATGGCAAATTGGCAACGACTGCGGCACATCGAAGGTGCTGCACAGCGTGTGCAGGAAGACACCATGCGTTTTGCCTCAACGCTGGAGGACATGGGGGTCAGCTTGCTTAATGCTGTGATGAAACTTATCGCTTTTTTACCGATTCTGATTGCACTTTCACCCCATGTGCCTGAACTTCCAGTTGTTGGTCATTTACCCTATGGTTTGGTTATTGCGGCACTGGTCTGGTCTCTTATGGGAACGGGGCTTCTTGCTGTGGTGGGGATCAAATTGCCGGGGTTACAATTTAAAAATCAGCGCGTGGAAGCGGCTTACCGTAAAGAACTTGTTTACGGTGAGGATGACCCATCACGAGCTGCGCCACCAACGGTAAAAGAGTTATTTCAGAACGTCCGTTTTAACTACTTTAAGCTCTACTTCCACTACATGTATTTCAACATCGCTCGTATTTTATATCTTCAGGCCGATACTGTTTTTGGAATAGTCCTGTTGTTCCCGTCAATTGTTGCAGGGACAATTACCCTGGGACTGATGACCCAAATTACTAACGTTTTCGATCAGGTCAGAAGTTCATTCCAGTACCTGATCAGCTCCTGGACCACGCTGGTGGAACTGATGTCCATCTACAAACGTCTGCGCAGCTTTGAACGCGAGCTGGACGATCGTGACCTGCAGGAAGTCACCAACACATTTAGCTAATACAGGACGTTGCTATGCCTTTTGCCGTACCGCGCGCATTACCGTTGACCATTCTGGCCGCTTTTGTGCTGGCAGGCTGTGCCGAAAAGGGAGCCGCTCCGCTCAAAAAGGGCGAGAAGCCCGTTGATGTGGCGAGCGTTGTGCGGCAGAAAATGCCCGCCAGCGTGAAAGATCGCAATGCGTGGGCAGACGCGCTGGCAAAAACCTTTGAAAGCCAAAAGATCGCGCCGACCGAGGAGAACATCTGTTCGGTGCTGGCGGTGGCACAGCAGGAGTCGATGTACCAGTCAGACCCGGCTGTGCCGGGGCTGAATAAAATCGCCTGGAAAGAGATCGACCGCCGCGCGGAGTCCATGCATATCCCGGTGTTCCTCGTGCATACCGCGCTTAAAATCACCTCGCCGAACGGCAAAAGCTACAGCGAACGGCTGGATACGGTGAAAACCGAAAAACAGCTTAGCGCCATCTTTGATGATTTCATCAGCATGGTCCCAATGGGGCAGAAGCTGTTTGGCTCACTGAATCCGGTCCATACCGGTGGCCCAATGCAGGTAAGCATCGCGTTCGCGGAGAAACACACCGCCGGCTATCCGTGGAAAATCGACGGTACGGTGCGCCAGGAGGTCTTCTCCCTGCGCGGCGGACTGTGGTTCGGCACGTATCACCTGTTGAACTACCCGGCGAACTACGATGAGCCGCTGTATCGCTTTGCCGACTTTAACGCTGGCTGGTATGCCAGCCGTAATGCGGCATTCCAGAGTGCGGTCAGCCGCGCAAGCGGCGTTAAGCTGGCGCTTGACGGCGATCTCATCGCTTACGGCAGCAGCGAGGCGGGAAGCACCGAGCTTGCCGTACGGAAATTATCGACAACGCTTGGCTTGAGCAACAGCGACATTCGCCGTCAGCTTGAGAAAGGCGACAGCCTGGCCTTTGAGAAAACGGATCTGTACAAGAAGGTGTTTGCGCTCGCAGAGCAGAAAAGCGGGAAAACGTTACCGAGGGCTATCCTGCCGGGTATTCAGCTGGAAAGCCCGAAGATCACGCGTAACCTGACCACCGCGTGGTTCGCAAAACGCGTGGACGATCGCCGGGCTCGCTGTATGGGGCTTTAACGGCGGCGGCGAAAGCGCAGCACTAATGCCACAACGCCCAGAATCATACATCCCGCGAGGAAGGGAATCAGGCCGAAAAGGGTGCTGACGCCAAAACCAATCTCAACTCGCGGGCGTCCGTTATCCTGCACCTGCATCAGGTGTTCGTAAACGCCAGGCGCATGGACCAGCATATTGAGCAGCTGCGAGCCAGCCCAGAAGCAGAACAGGACAAACAGGGCATACGCGATATTACCCGCCGTGGAGGTTTTTGGTTTTCCGCCAAAAATCGGTTTCGACAATGTAAAGTCAGCCATGATGACCTCCGGATAAATCGCTCTGTTAATACGCTTCGTACAGGGTGAGTTTGACAGGTCATCGCATTTGTCAATATCAGAATCGTGGTAATTTACGCGACGGAATCCTCCTGGATTGTTGATTTCTGCAGCACGTCACAATTTATTAACTTAAGTGAAATTGCGTCGCGTTTCAGAATTTCCGTATCTGCCACAGACCTGGTCGTAAAACTGTGAGAGGATGTCTTTTTTTCCTGCCGGAGTTGTTATGAAGCTCACGTCCAAACTACGCCGTGACTGGCACTACTACGCCTTCGCTATCGGGCTGATCTTTATTCTTAACGGTGTCGTGGGCCTGTTAGGGTTTGAGGCAAAAGGCTGGCAAACCTATGCCGTTGGGCTGGTGACCTGGGTTATCAGTTTCTGGCTGGCGGGGTTGATTATCCGCCGCCGTCCTGAAGAGACGACAGCGGATGAGGCAGAGTCGGCGAAGGGCGCCGATTAACCGTTTACGGAACTTTTAAGCGCGCTGTCGGCGGCGTGACGCTCCAGCGCCAGTTCGATCAGGCGGGTGATCAATTCCGGGTAGCTCAGGCCGCTCGCCTGCCACAGCTTCGGATACATGCTGATGTTAGTGAACCCCGGCAGCGTGTTAATTTCATTGATCACCACCTCGTTTTCCGCCGTCAGGAACACATCCACGCGCGCCATGCCGCAGCAGCCGAGCGTCTGATAAGCGCGAATGGCGATCGCCCGGATCTTATCGTTAACCGCCGGATCGAGATCCGCAGGCACGACAACCTGCGCGCCTTTATCATCAATGTATTTGGTGTCGTACGAGTAGAAGTCGCTGTTTAAGACCACTTCGCCGCAGGTGCTCGCCTGTGGAAAATCGTTGCCCAGCACGGCGCACTCAATTTCACGGCCTTTGATGCCCTGCTCAACCACCACTTTATGGTCGAACTCAAACGCCAGGCGGACAGCTTGCGTGAACTCAGCTTCGCTGGTCACTTTGCTGACGCCCACGGAGGAGCCCTGGTTTGCAGGCTTCACAAACAGCGGCAGACCCAGCTCTCCGCTGATTTGCGCGAAAGTGTGTTTGTCGCGGTTGGCGCGGGTGAGCGTAACGAACGGGGCAATATTTAGCCCGGCGTCGCGCAGCAGGCGTTTGGTCACGTCTTTGTCCATGCAGGCGGCAGAGCCGAGGACATCCGAGCCGACGAACGGCAGGTTGGCCATGCGCAGCATTCCCTGCAGGGAACCATCTTCCCCCAGTGTGCCGTGAACGATAGGGAAGACGACGTCGATCTGGGCGAGAGCCTGTGCATTGCCGGCGTCGATAAGCTGCCCCTTCACGACGCCGGGTACGGTGGCGACGCTCACTTCTGAAGGATTCAGGGCGATGTGTGCCGGATCGTGAGCATTGAGCAGATACTGGCTGGCATCGTTAACGTGCCACTGGCCCTGTTTATCAATGCCCAGCAGCACCACGTCGAAACGGCTTTTATCGATCGCATCAACGATATTTTTAGCCGATTGCAATGACACTTCGTGCTCCGCTGATTTTCCCCCAAAGACAATACCTACGCGCTGCTTAGCCATCTCACTCTCTTCCAGTCTGACGAAAAGCCAATAACATACCACGATGCCCGGCGTGTTTCGCGGCCTTCTGCCATAATGTTTTGGGGAATGTTGAGGGGGGAGAGTGAGAGGAAAAACGCTGCTGACCGGATTTATCATTTTGACCATCGCAACGCTGGGTTACCGCTGGTTGCCGACTTACTACAACCCTTTCACGCCGCTGACGCTTGACGATCCGCCAAGCCGAATCACTCAGTATAAGCTTCGGCGTTTAACTCCCGAGGCGTGCGCGAGCCTGCTGTTACAGGCTAATCAACGCGATCTCATCCGCACCCAGCCGGTAGCGGACAGCGGCGGCGCGTGTCCCCTTAACAACGTCGTGCGCGTGCGTGACTTCGGCCCAGTCGGCCTGAACAGCAGCTTTCTTGCCAGCTGCCCGCTGGCGCTCAGCTCAGCCCTCTTTATCAGCCAGCAGGCCCGGCCGCTGACAAAACGCTATACGGGCAGCGAGCTCGCGCGTATCGACCACCTTGGCAGCTTTGCCTGCCGCAATATTTATCACCGCCCTGACGCGCGCCGCAGTGAACATGCCACGGCGGAGGCGCTGGATATTGCCGCTTTTCGACTGGCGAACGGTGAACGCGTCACGGTGCTGAATGGCTGGAAGGCGACAACAACGCAGCCCTGGCTGAAGGCCATGCTGGCGGCGAGCTGCGGCTACTACGGGAACGGCCTGGGACCGGAGTATAACGCGGCGCATGCAAACCATTTTCATCTGGGAATGCGCGGTTTTGGCCTCTGCCGGTGAAGCATAATATTCCGCCAGAAAATGGATGAATTGTGACTTATTTCACAAATATGATGACTGGGAAGATAAAACACTAAAGTCTGTCGGGCCGCATCTCTGGTGCGACGTTGACACGCGTAACTTGCTAATCTGTCGGCGAATTCGCCTAAAAATGAAGACTATTTCGTTATGGAATCCTGGAAAGTTAATCTTATCTCGGTCTGGTTCGGTTGCTTCTTTACCGGGCTGGCCATCAGCCAGATTTTACCGTTCCTGCCGCTGTACGTGTCGCAGCTGGGGGTGACCTCGCATGAAGCGCTTTCCATGTGGTCCGGTCTGACGTTCAGCGTCACGTTTCTGGTCTCCGCCATTGTGTCACCGATGTGGGGCAGCCTGGCAGATCGAAAAGGCCGTAAACTGATGCTGCTCCGCGCCTCGCTCGGGATGGCGATTGCCATTCTGCTGCAGGCCTTCGCCACCAACGTCTGGCAGCTGTTTTTCCTGCGGGCGGTGATGGGGTTGACGTCCGGGTATATTCCAAACGCCATGGCGCTGGTCGCCTCTCAGGTGCCGCGCGAGCGTAGCGGCTGGGCGCTGAGTACGCTCTCCACGGCACAGATCAGCGGCGTCATCGGCGGGCCGCTGCTGGGGGGCTTTCTGGCGGACCACGTCGGGCTGCGCGCGGTATTTATTATCACCGCGATCCTGCTGGTGGTCAGTTTTCTGGTCACGCTCTTTCTGATTAAAGAAGGGGGGCGCCCGGTTATCAGTAAATCTGAACGCCTCAGCGGCAAGGCCGTTTTCGCCTCGCTGCCTTATCCGGGGCTGATGATTAGCCTGTTTGTGACCACCATGGTGATCCAGCTCTGCAACGGTTCGGTCGGTCCGATTCTGGCGCTGTTTATCAAGTCGATGGAGCCGGAGAGCACGAATATCGCTTTTCTGAGCGGCATGATTGCCGCCGTGCCCGGCGTATCCGCCCTGATTTCCGCGCCGCGTCTGGGTAAACTGGGGGACAGGATCGGCACGGCGCGCATCCTGATGGCGACGCTGATCTTTGCGGTGGTGCTCTTCTTCGCGATGTCGTTTGTCACTTCTCCGCTTCAGCTTGGCATATTGCGATTTCTGCTCGGCTTTGCTGACGGCGCCATGTTGCCTGCGGTACAGACCCTGCTGGTCAAATATTCCAGCGACCAGGTGACGGGGCGAATTTTTGGATATAACCAGTCATTTATGTATCTGGGGAATGTTGCCGGTCCGCTTATTGGCGCATCCGTTTCCGCAATGGCCGGTTTTCGTTGGGTATTTGCGGCGACAGCGATTGTTGTTTTAATCAATATTATTCAGCTGGCTATTGCACTGCGACGCCGCAGACAAATGGCGGAGGCCAAATCGGCGAGATAACACTTTAGTAGATGTATTATATATTCTTATGGTAGCCGCATTTTTATATAACAAAATGCGGCGTCTTTTTATAGAAAAACGTTTCGCTCACGGCGCTACCTCTTTATTTTTGTTCCTGTGTCACTTTTGCATACCATAATTAATTTCTTCTCTTTGCAATAGGGATTCAGAGTGATAACGTCAGACAAAACTGAAAAGGAACTGGCACGATGAAAAACCTCATTGCTGAATTGCTGGTCAAGCTGGCACAAAAGGAAGAAGAGTCAAAAGAGCTGGTGGCTCAGGTCGAAGCGCTTGAGATTGTGGTCACCGCGTTGCTGCGACAAATGGCGAAAACCGATCAGCAGGCGTTGATTGAGAGCGTGGAAGGCGCGCTGGAGAGCGTCAGGCCTGAATCGCAGGTACCGGTTGAGGATGCGGAGATGCTTCACCAGTACGTAAAGAAGCTGTTAAGGCATCCGCGCAGCTAAACCGTCACAGGACGTAACGACGTGTCATAGAATTGTCATGCAGGATGCCTATAGTCGCTCTGTTTTTATTTTTATGTATTTGTACATGGAGAAAATAAATTGAAACAGAGCGCACTTTTCATTGCATTACTTCCCCTGTTAATTACCCCTGCCATTTATGCAGATACGACGCAAACCAG
Source organism: Enterobacter sp. BNK-22 (assembly GCF_048684805.1). Classification (NCBI taxonomy): domain Bacteria; kingdom Pseudomonadati; phylum Pseudomonadota; class Gammaproteobacteria; order Enterobacterales; family Enterobacteriaceae; genus Enterobacter; species Enterobacter sp. BNK-22. The sequence goes on along the minus strand of NZ_JBLQTT010000001.1, from coordinate 2,573,040 downwards.
CGTGCTGGATAATCGTGCGGCAAAAGGGGATATCACCCAGCCTGGCGGCGCGCGCCGTTTATCAGAAGATCAAACCGCCGCTATTCGCGCTTCGCTGAATGAGAAGCCGGCAAAAAATATTATTCTGCTGATTGGCGATGGTATGGGCGATTCCGAAATCACGGCGGCGCGAAATTATGCCGAGGGAGCGGGCGGCTTTTTTAAAGGTATCGATGCCTTACCGCTGACCGGACAATATACCCACTACGCGCTGGATAAAAAAACCGGTAAACCGGATTACGTAACGGATTCCGCGGCCTCTGCCACGGCGTGGTCCACCGGCGTTAAAACCTATAATGGTGCGCTGGGCGTGGATATTCACGAACACGATCATCAAACCCTTCTGGAGATGGCAAAAGCGGCGGGCCTGGCGACCGGCAACGTCTCCACCGCTGAACTTCAGGATGCGACGCCTGCGGCGCTGGTGGCACACGTGACCTCGCGTAAGTGCTACGGCCCGTCAGTGACCAGCGAAAAATGCCCTACAAATGCGCTGGAAAAAGGCGGCAAAGGCTCGATTACGGAACAACTGCTGAACGCACGTCCTGACGTGACGCTGGGCGGCGGCGCGAAAACCTTCGCGGAAACCGCGACGGCGGGCGAATGGCAGGGCAAAACGCTGCGCGAGCAGGCGCAGGCTCGCGGCTATCAGCTGGTGAGTGACGCAAATGCTCTGGCGGCGATAAGCGAGGCGAACCAGGACAAGCCGCTGCTGGGGCTGTTCTCCGACGGCAACATGCCCGTGCGCTGGGAAGGTCCAAAAGCCTCGTATCACGGCAATATCGATAAGCCTGCGGTGACCTGTACGCCAAACCCGAAACGCACGGACAGCGTACCAACGCTGGCGGCGATGACCGATAAAGCGATCTCTCTGCTGAGCAAGAGCGAAAAAGGGTTCTTCCTGCAGGTAGAAGGCGCGTCAATCGATAAGCAGGATCATGCGGCGAATCCGTGCGGTCAGATTGGCGAAACCGTCGATCTGGACGAAGCGGTGCAGAAGGCGCTCGCGTTCGCGAAAAAAGACGGTAACACCCTGGTGATCGTCACCGCGGACCACGCGCACGCCAGCCAGATCATTCCGCCAGATACCAAAGCCCCTGGCCTGACGCAGGCGCTGAACACCAAAGATGGTGCCGTCATGGTGATGAGCTACGGTAACTCTGAAGAAGAGTCCATGGAGCACACGGGCACCCAGTTGCGCATTGCCGCCTACGGCCCGCACGCGGCAAACGTGGTAGGCCTGACGGATCAAACGGATCTGTTCTACACCATGAAGGCGGCGCTGGGTCTGAAATGATAAAAATCCCGGCGGAAATCACATCTGCCGGGTGGTTTTTTTCCTGTCACGAACCAGACTTACAGGGAATGTTCACAAAAGGATGGTGCAATGAAAACAACATTACTGGTTACTCTGCTCTCCGGCCTGTTCCTGGTCGCCTCGGCGAACGCGGAGGAGAAAACGTTAACGCCGCAGCAGCAGCGTATGACCACCTGTAATCAACAGGCGACGTCTCAGAGTCTGAAGGGCGATGCTCGCAAGACCTACATGAGCGATTGCCTCAAAAACGGCGCCTCGAAGCCAGCTGAAAAAAGCCTGACGCCTCAGCAGCAAAAGATGCGCGAGTGTAATGCCAAGGCCACCGAACAGTCTCTGAAAGGGGATGACCGCAGCAAGTTCATGAGTGCCTGCCTGAAGAAAAAAGTGTAGTTCGAACGGGTGAGCGGCTCCGGCGGCTCACCCGAAATTTCATACTTTCCCCGCAGACCCCCTCTCTATAATTTGGGAAAATGTTTCAGAATATTCCCAAAAATGATGAATGATGAAACGTATTACAACAAAAAGCGCATTCGGGAAGAGTGGAATTTAACCCTTTCTCAGGATGACCCTCACCGCGCCGGCATTCAGTTTGCCCGGCGGGTTCGGCTGGCGCGCGCCGTGGGGCTGGCAGCGATGTTTTTCCCGGTTGCAGGAATGCTGGTCACCCATTTTTTACCCGGCGGCTGGTGGCTTTTACTGGTCGGTTGGGCGTTCGTATGGCCCCATTTCGCCTGGCAGTTATCCTGCCGGGCCGCGTCACCTCATCAGCAGGAAGTATTCAATCTTAAGATCGATGCCATCATTGCCGGGCTCTGGATCGGCGTGATGGGGATGAGCGCGTTACCCACGGCAGCGCTGGTGATGATGGTAGGGATGAATATGATGGGCTCCGGAGGCTGTCGTCTGTTTATTCCGGGGATCCTGTTGACCCTGCTCTCCGCGCTGGTGACGCTGCCGCTTGTCGGCCGCGTGGCCGTCTTTAACCCCGACCCGGTGGAGTGGGGCTTAACGCTGCCGGTGCTGGTGCTTTATCCCATGCTGTTTGCCTGGCTCAGCCACCGCACCGCCGTCAGGCTTGCTGAGCACAAGCAGCGGCTGGAAATGATGAGCACCCGCGACGGCATGACCGGGGTCTTTAATCGACGTCACTGGGAAATGCTGCTGCGAAATGAATTTGAGCATTGCCGCCGTGACCACTGCACCGCCACGATTTTGCTGATTGATATCGACCACTTTAAAAATATCAACGATACCTGGGGGCACGCAGTGGGGGATGAGGCGATCATTGCCATCACGCGCCAGCTCCAGATGTCGGTGCGGTCAGGTGATGCCATCGGCCGGTTTGGCGGGGATGAGTTTGCGGTGATTATGTCGCAGACCGCGGCGGAAAGCGCGATCGCCGTCATGTCCCGGGTGCATGAGCGGCTGGAAACGCTGTCGCTACCGTGCGCGCCAAAAGAGGCGCTGCGCATCAGCGTAGGCGTTGCCCCCTGGGGGCCGCAGTTTGGACATTATCGGGAATGGCTAAAGGCGGCTGACGTGGCGCTGTACAGAGCGAAAAATGCCGGGCGCAGCCGTACCGAAGTGGCCGCCTGACGCCCGACTGAAACGATCAGGATTTACTCAGCTTCTCTGATTTTTCCATGCATTTTGTCATGGCCTCAATGACGGCCGAGCGGAATCCGCGCTCTTCCAGCACCCGCACTGCTTCGATGGTGGTACCGCCAGGGGAGCAGACCATATCTTTCAGTTCACCCGGGTGTTTGCCGGTCTCCAGCACCATTTTGGCTGAGCCCATGACGGCCTGCGCGGCGAACTTATACGCCTGGGCGCGCGGCATTCCGCCAAGCACGGCGGCATCGGCCATCGCTTCTAAAAACATGAAGACATACGCAGGCGCAGAACCACTGACGCCGACTACCGGATGGATCATCGATTCGGCAATCACTTCTGCTTCACCGAAGCAGCGGAAAATGTTCAGTACATCCGCCACGTCTTCTGAGGTCACCAGGGCGTTAGGCGTGACGGAGGTCATGCCGGCGTTGACCAGTGAAGGGGTGTTTGGCATCGCACGGACGATTTTGCGGTCGTGGCCCAGCGCGCGCGCCAGCTGATCGAGCGTGACGCCCGCGGCAATCGACACCACCAGCGTCTCTTTATTCAGGCTGGAGGTAATGTCGCTCAGCACTTTGATCATGATGTTCGGCTTGACGGCGCCAAAGACGATATCGGCGACCTGGGCCACTTCCTGCGCGCTTTCGGCGGCGTTGATCCCGTACTGATCGCGCAACGCGGCGACCTTGTCCGGTGACGGGGTATAGACCCAAATCTGACCCGGCAACACCTGCCCGCTGGCGATCAGACCGCCAAGGATGGCTTTGCCCATGTTACCGCAGCCGATAAACCCGATTTTCTTGTCCATCACGATTCTCCGTCATTATGCGTTGTTTTCTCTGATTGATAGCTTAACAACGAAATGCAGGCGACAATAGTCGGCAGAGTTATTAAGGGGAGACAATATGGCGATTTGGGTTGATGCGGACGCGTGTCCGAATGTGATTAAAGAGATTTTATTTCGTGCCGCCGAGCGCGTTCAGATGCCGCTGACGCTGGTGGCGAACCAGAATATTCGCGTACCACCTTCGCGCTTCATCCGCTCTTTACGCGTGCCGGCCGGGTTTGACGTAGCGGATAACGAAATTGTCCGCCTGTGCAGCGCGGAGGATCTGGTGATCACGGCGGATATTCCGCTGGCTGCCGAAGTGCTGGAGAAAGGGGCGGCGGCGCTCAATCCGCGCGGAGAGCGATACTCGCCGTCGACCATTCGCGAGAAGCTCACTATGCGCGATTTTATGGATACGATGCGGGCCAGCGGCGTGCAGACCGGTGGGCCGGATAGCCTGTCACAGCGCGATCGCCAGCAGTTTGCTGCCGAACTGGATAAATGGCTGCTGGAAGTGAAGCGCCGCACAGCGTAATGATAATTATTGTCAATTTGTGGTACAGTGTGGCCTCCACAGGGTTGTCATCCCGTACCGCTTTGCAGTAAAGTAATCGCAACATCTTCTGCAATTATTTCTTTACACTCTTCAGCCATCCGGCATCAAGGGGAACACCTGGCTATGACCCAACCCATCTTTTTAGTTGGCCCCCGCGGCTGTGGGAAAACCACCGTTGGCCTGGAGCTGGCACGCGTGTGTCATCGCCAGTTTGTGGATACCGACCACTGGCTGCAAACCGAGGCTGGAAAAACCATCGCTGAGATTGTTGAACAAGAGGGATGGGAAAGCTTTCGCGCGCGCGAAACGGCCACGCTGAAAGCGGTCACCACCCCGTCTGCGGTGATTGCGACCGGGGGTGGCATTGTTCTGGCGGAGTGTAATCGTCAGTTTATGCGCGAAAAGGGGATTGTGATTTACCTCAGCGCGCCGGTGTCGGCCCTGGTTGGGCGTCTGGAAGCCTTTCCGGAAGAGGGGCAACGCCCTGCGCTAACCTCCAGGCCGCTGAACGAAGAGGTGAGTGAAGTGCTGGCGGAACGCGATGCGTTATACCGCGAAGCGGCTCACCACGTGGTGGATGCGTCCGCCTCTCCCGAAGACGTTGTGATTCAGATTATTACCGCCCTGCGTTTGGCTTGTGCCAGCTAAGCGGCGTCTATACTTATAGCTCAGACATAAAAAAAGGATGAGCTATGCCAACCAGACCTCCCTATCCGCGTGAAGCGCGCATTGTTACCGTTGAAAAAGGCCATACGGGTCATACCGTGACCTGGTATCAACTGCGTGCCGATCACCCAAAACCGGACTCGCTGATCAGTGAACACGAGACTGAACAGGAAGCGCTGGATGCGAAACGGCGCTACGAAGATCCCGACATAACCTGAATGTTTTCCTAAACGCTCCAGGATCGTGCCTGAATCACACTTTTTACTCATCGTGAAAGTTAAGCAGGAGTTAATATTTAGTTATTACAAGTAACTCTGGTATCGGCAGGCGATCTTTACATTTCGATGTCGGGATCACCTGCTACGCTTGGTGCTGTTTTGTTGAAAAAATGAACTGTGCAGCGTAGTGAGCCTGTACCTGTGTGCACGATGTTGGAGTAATGGAAGGCGATAAAGATGAAGGCAACGTTGGCGATCCTCACCATTGGTGTGGTCCCTGTAAGCGAAGTGTTACCGCTCTTAACCGAGCATGTATCTGAACAACAGATAACGCATCTGAGCCTGCTGGGGAAGATGAGTCGGGAAGAGGTCATGGAGGACTACGCTGTCGAGGCGGGGGAGGATCCCCTGGCGACGTTATTAAGTGACGGTAAACTGGCGCATGTTTCACGCCAGAAAATCGAGCGCTCGCTGCAGGGCGTAATAGAAGTGCTCGATAATCAGGGTTATGACGTTATTTTGCTGATGAGCACGGCCCCCATTAAGGGGCTCACGGCGCGCAATGCGATTCTGCTGGAACCGATGCGCATCATTCCGCCGCTGGTGGCCTCCATCGTGGATGGTCATCAGGTGGGGGTGATTGTCCCCATTGAGGAGCTCATGGATAACCAGGAGGCAAAATGGCACGTGCTGGAAAAAGTGCCCTTGTACGCGCTGGCCAATCCGTTCTGGGACAGTGAGGCCAAACTCATTGCTGCCGGGAAGGAACTGCTGGAAAGAGGGGCCGATGTCCTGATTCTGGACTGCCTGGGTTTCCACCAGCATCATCGTGATTTGCTGCAAAAAGCGCTGGATGTGCCGGTGCTGTTATCCAACGTTCTGATGGCTCGCCTGGCCTCGGAACTGCTCATGTAATGATTTTGCGTGACAGGTGATGAGCATGGCCCCTATAGTGAATTTTTATCTAAAAATATAAGGGCCAGTTCATGCTTCAGAGTAACGAATACTTTTCCGGTAAAGTGAAATCCATTGGTTTTACCAGCAGCAGCACTGGCCGCGCCAGCGTTGGCGTAATGGCGGAAGGGGAATACACCTTTGGCACGGCGGAAGCGGAAGAGATGACGGTGGTCAGCGGCGCGCTGAACGTCCTGCTGCCAGGTGAAACGGAATGGAAAGTTTACGCTGCCGGGCAAGTTTTCAACGTCCCTGGCCACAGCGAATTTCATTTGCAGGTGGCTGAGCCTACCTCTTATCTGTGCCGCTACCTGAAATAAAAAATTAGCCGGGTGGCGCTAACGCTTACCCGGCCTACGTTTTACCCGTTATCTCTGCGCTTCGCCGCCGAGACCTTCCACCAGATTCTGAATCAACGCGGCCAGCTCGCCGGTCATCAGGATGAAGTCCGCGTCAAAACGCTGGGCGTAATCTTCCCGGTCGATATCTTCGTTCTGATCGCGCAGCTCGTCGCAGAACTTCAGACGCTTCACGGAGCCATCGTCGCACATCACGAACTGAATACGCTGCTGCCAGTCGAGCGCCAGCTTGGTGACCACTTTACCCGCTTCAATGTGTACGGCGATCTCGTCGCTGACCAGATCCTGCTTCTTCGCGCGGATCACGCCGCCATCTTCCAGCAGGGCTTTCAGCTCGGCTTCATCAAGGATCTGGAAGCCCTGTGCCGCAGCACCGCTGCGTACCCATTCGGTCAGCGTTAACTCAATTGGCGTTTCCAGCGCCAGCGGAACGACCGGTAACGAGCCGATGCTCTTACGCAGCAGGGCCAGCGTATCTTCTGCTTTCTTGGCGCTGGCGCAGTCCACCATGATCAGCCCGTTAACGGTGTCGATCCACATCATGGTCTGGCTGAAGCGGCTGAAGGCGCGCGGCAGCAGAGAGTGCAGCACTTCGTCTTTCAGCGAATCTTTTTCGGTCTTTTTCAGCTTGCGGCCCTGCTCGGCTTCCAGCTTGAAAATTTTCGCCTCGAGCGCCTGCTTAACCACCGGCGTGGGCAGAATCTTCTCTTCTTTACGGGCGCAGACGATGATTTGACCCGTGCTGCTGGCGTGGGTCAATGCATCGCTTTGTGAACCCATTGGCGGAACCCAACCGGTTTTTGCCATATCCTGGCTACCGCAAGGGGAAAAGGTATAAGCGGCTAACTGTTTTTCCATCTCTTCTGCACGCAGCGAAACGTCGCGGCTGAGACGGTAAACCATCAAATTTTTGAACCACAGCATGATAATTTCCACGGCCTTGTCGTTAAATCAGCGGGCATGATAACGAATTGTCGCATCGCTTGCATTGCTAATCGGGATGCGTGCTTCTACTCTGTTGATAATCAAAATAATGAGGAGAGTCTTGTGCGTATTGGCATTGATTTGGGCGGCACCAAAACAGAAGTTATCGCACTGAGCGAGCAGGGGGAACAGCTGTTCCGCCACCGTCTGCCTACGCCGCGCGATGATTATCACCAGACTATCGAGACCATTGCCAGGCTGGTTGAGATGGCCGAGCAGGCCACAGGACAAACCGGCAGCGTCGGGATGGGGATCCCGGGGTCGATCTCGCCGTATACCGGCGTGGTTAAAAATGCTAACTCCACCTGGCTCAACGGTCAGCCGTTTGATAAAGATTTAAGCGCGCGCCTGAACCGGGAAGTGCGTCTGGCCAACGATGCCAACTGCCTCGCCGTCTCTGAGGCCATCGACGGTGCGGCGGCCGGTGCCCAGACCGTGTTTGCGGTGATCATCGGTACCGGCTGCGGCGCGGGCGTGGCGTTTGGCGGGCGTGCCCATATCGGCGGTAACGGCACGGCGGGCGAGTGGGGACACAACCCGCTGCCGTGGATGGATGAAGACGAACTCAAATACCGCACTGAAGTCCCGTGCTACTGCGGAAAACAGGGCTGTATTGAGACGTTTATCTCCGGTACCGGTTTTGCGACCGACTACCATCGCCTGAGCGGCCAGCCGCTCAAGGGTAACGAGATCATGCGTCTGGTCGAAGCGCAGGACCCGGTGGCGGAGCTGGCGCTTAGCCGCTACGAAATGCGGCTGGCGAAATCGCTGGCCCACGTGGTGAATATTCTCGATCCTGACGTGATAGTGCTCGGCGGCGGCATGAGCAACGTCGATCGGCTGTACGCCACGGTGCCGAACCTGGTGAAGCAGTGGGTCTTCGGCGGCGAGTGTGAAACCCCGATCCGCAAAGCGCTGCACGGGGACTCCAGCGGCGTGCGCGGCGCGGCGTGGTTATGGCCAGAATAAACGTTTATTCCCTCTCCCTGTGGGAGAGGGTTAGGGTGAGGGCATCAGACCGCACGATCCCCCCATTCATTCCACCGCAAATACCTTATCCAGCTTGCTATACCCCAGCCCGTTAATCTTCTTCACTTTGATCTGCACCGGAATACGCTCTTTCATCGCCTCTACGTGGCTGATCACGCCGATGGTTTTCCCGGTGGCGTTCAGCGCGTCGAGCGCATCCAGCGCCGTATCCAGCGTCTCACTGTCGAGCGTCCCGAACCCTTCATCCAGGAACAGCGAATCGATCCGCGTTTTATGACTCACCAGATCGGAAAGCGCCAGCGCCAGCGCCAGGCTGACCAGGAAGCTCTCGCCGCCGGAGAGGGTACGGGTATCGCGGACAGCATCCGCCTGCCACGTATCCACCACTTCCAGCTCCAGCGCGTCGCTGGCCTTACGCTGCAATAAATAACGCCCGTGCAGACGGTTAAGCTGCTGGTTAGCAAGCCAGACAAGATTGTCCAGCGTCAGCCCCTGGGCGAACTTACGGAACTTGTCGCCGGTGCTTGAGCCGATCAGCGCGTTCAGGTACCCCCAGTCATCCGCCTGGCGCGCGGCCTCTTCAATTTGCTGCATCAACGCCAGCTGGTGCTGCCGGTTATCGCTGTCCTGCTTAAGCTGCTGGCGGATCTCGCCCTGATGCGTGGTGTTCTCGCGCAGCTGTTGCGCCAGCTGCTGCAGCTGGCTTTGCAGCGTGGGTACATCGGCGTTGAGCCCTTCCGGCCTCTGCGCCAGATGAGACTGTAGCTGTTGGTTCGCTTGCCCGCACAGCGCCGCGGCCTGCTGTATCTGGTTTTCCAGCGACTGCTTTCGCTGTTCGAGGTGGCGAATGGCATCATCATCCAGCAGGGCGGCAAGAAAGGCGTCCTGGTTGGCAAAGCAGCTCGCCGAGAGCGCCGTGGTGAACTGCGTCTGCGACTGCTGCAGGCGCTCTCGCTCCAGCGCTTCCTGCTGCTGTTGCGCGCTCAGCTGGCTTTGCAGCGACACGCACTCGTCGTGGATGGCGCGCCAGTTATCAGGGATAACCGGTTCGGCGTCTTCGCTGTTCGTTGCCGGAAGCGCGTCGAGCAGTGGCTTCAGGGCGTTTATACGTTCCTGAAGCACGCCGTGCTGCGTTTGTTTCTCCTGCCACTGCGCGAATTCAGCTTCACGGGCCTGAAGCCAGGCGGCTTCCTGACCCTCTTCAGGTGCGTTAAGTGAGAGCGCGAGCAGGGCATGCTCCAGCGCCTGCCGCGTGGCCGCCAGCTGCTGCTGATACTGCCGCTCCTGCGTTTCCTGTTCGCTCAGCTGGTTCTGCAGGGTGAGACGCTGACTGAGCTGATAAAGCTGGCGCTCGTAATGTTCCTGTTCGTTCAACCATGGCGCGATATCGTCCTGAATATTCAAGGTAATGTTCAGTGACGTGCAGGCTGCCACCCACTCTTTAGTGAGCGCTTGCTCTTCCTGAGAAAGCGTCTGCGCGTCGTCTGTCTCGCGCTGGATCTGCTGAGTCAGGGCATTGACCTGTCCCAGCACCAGCAGGCCTTCCTCTTTAAGGGCGGCGACCTCTTTTTCCAGGGCATCACGGCGGCGCTGGTTATCCGTCAGCTCAAGCGACTGATATTGTTCAACGGCCGGATGTTCGCAGGAACCGCACAGCGGACAGGGTTTGCCCGCCTCAAGCTGGGAACGGTAATGCTCCAGCTTCTTAATTGTTGCTTCGGTTTCGCACAGGGCTTTTAGATCGAGATAATGCTGGTTTTTCTCTTTGTACTGCTGGCGGCGCAGCGTCAGCGTTTCATTAAGCTTACTTTGTTCAGCCTGCGCCTTCAGCACGCTTTCACTGCTCTGGCGCAGGCGCTTTTGCAGCGGCTGATAGCGGGCATGCAGCGACGTCAGCTGCTGGCGCAGCGTGCGTAACCGGGACTGCTGCTCCATGGCCGCGCTGACCTCATCCGCCGTCAGCGTCAGCGCATTTTCCGGCATCGCAGCCAGCCTGTTGCGTAATTCACCTATCCGCGCAGCAAGCGAGGCTAACTGCGTTTTATCGCGGTTAAGCTGCGAGAACTGGGCACGCCAGCCTGCAATCTCCTGGCCTAACAGACGATAGCGCTCGTGCTCCGCCAGCCACTGCGCCAGCGCCGTCAGTTCGGCCTGTCGCTGCTCGTGGTCACGCAGGGCGGTATTGCGGATACGCGAACGCAGCGCGGTTCTGGCCTGTAAGCGAGTATTTACTTCGATAATTCGCTGCTGGGTTTGCGTCAGGCGCGCGGTTTGCTCCTGCTGATGATCCCAGAGCGGCCGAAGCTGGGCGGCGGGGAGAGCAAGCTGCAGTTTTGCCAGTTCAGGTGCAGCGTCCGTCAGCGCCTGTTGCGCCAGCTGCTGCATCGCGGTGACGCGCTGTTGCTCGCGCACGAGCTCATCATGGCGCGTAAGCCACTGAAAATCTTTTTGTTGGTTTTGCTGCTGTTCCAGCAGGGTTTTCTCTTCGTCAGTAAGTGCCTGCAAACTTTGCTGTAACTGCTGCTGTTGTTCTTCGCTCAACAGCACGACGCCCGCCGCCTGCGCCTCGCACTTTTCAAGCACGCTGCGGGCGGCTTTGTGTTTCTCAAACACCATGGCGGAAATCTGACCATAGATTTCGGTGCCGGTCAGCTCTTCCAGCAGCTCGGCGCGATCGCTCGGTTTGGCGTTGAGAAAGGCAGCAAACTGCCCCTGAGAAAGCAGCATGGAGCGGGTAAAGCGCCCGTAGTCCAGCCCGGTGAGCGCGGCGGTTTGCTCCAGTTTATCCGTCACTTTGTCGGCCAGGATTTTGCCATCTTCGCAGCGCGCCAGCTCCACGCGCGGCGCCTGAAGGTTCCCGTCCGGCTGGTTGCGCGCGCGGTTCTGGCTCCAGAAGGCGCGGTAGGCGGTGCCTTTTACCTCGAACTCCACTTCCGCCAGGCACTCGGCGGTGTCGCGCGTCATCAGGTCGTTTTGCGCCTGGGAGACCTTCTGCAGTCGCGGCGTTTCGTGATAAAGCGCCAGACAGATGGCGTCGAGCAGTGTGGTTTTACCTGCCCCGGTCGCGCCGGTGATGGCAAACAGCCCGTTGCTGGCAAACGGCTCAGCGGTAAAATCAATTTTCCACTCGCCCTTGAGGGAGTTAAGATTTTTCAGTCGCAGGCTCAAAATTTTCACGCGTTTTCTTCCTCATCATTGAGCGCATGCAGGGTATGGCTGAACAGTTCGCTGAGCCTTGTGCGCTTCGCCTCGTCGATTTCCTCCTGCGAGAGTCTGCGTTCAAACACCTCTTCGACCCCCAGTTCACTGAGCGTTTCGCGTTGGGCGCTTAACAGGATTTTCTCGCGCTGCTCGCGGCTGCGGCGCACCAGCAAGACCTCAACCGGCAAATCTTCGGTCAGCGCCTGGATTTTTCGCTGCATATCGTGCAGGTAGTCGTCGGTGGTGATTTCGATGTCCAGCCAGATGGGGGGATCTTGCTCGACGCCGCGCCACTGCTCCAGTTGGGCGGTGATGGCATCGAGATCGCCTTTCAGCACGGCCAGCGGCTGAGTAACGGGCACCTCCAGCGTGTCGACGGCGCTGAGTTTCCCGTCGGAGAAGGTCACCAGATGTACGGATTTGGCTTTGCCCGTTTCGTCAAAGCTGAGCGAAAGGGGTGAGCCGCAGTAGCGAATGTGCTCGCAGCCTCCGACGATCTGCGCCCGGTGAATGTGCCCGAGCGCAATGTAGTCGGCGGGCGGGAAGTGCTGCGCCGGAAAGGCATCCAGCGTGCCGATATAGATGTCACGCACGGCGTCACTTTTACTGGCCCCGACGGTGGTGAGGTGCCCGGTCGCAATCACCGGAATCGACTGGTCACCGCGCAGGGCACAGGCTTCTGCGTGCTGCTGGTGGTAATAGTCGGTGATGGCCTGTAATAAATGTTGCTGCTTTTCCGCGCCCGACAGCCCCGCCTGGCTTTGCACGATGTCCCGCGGACGTAAAAACGGTATCGGACACAGTACCGCCCCCGGCGACCCGTCGCGCTTTTTCAGGATCTGCGGGCCGTGCCCGGCGCTGGCGACGACGGTGGTATTGAGAAACGCCAGGATGTCACGGGATTCGTTCAGCGTTGCGACGGAATCATGGTTGCCGGCGACAATCACCAGATGACAGCCGGTTTGCTGCAGATTCACCACGAAGCGGTTATACAACTCGCGCGCATAGCTCGGCGGCGAGCCGGTATCAAAGATGTCACCCGCCACAATAATCGCGTCCACCTCGTGCGTCCGGGCCGTTTCCAGCAGCCAGCCCAGGAACGCTTCATGTTCAGCCGCACGGCTTTTGCTGTAAAAATTTTGACCCAGATGCCAGTCCGAGGTGTGAAGTATGCGCATAGCTGATCCGTGGCAAAAAAGAGAAAGCAGGATTATAAACGTTCAGAGAAGGGAAAATAACCGCTGTAATAAAACAACGGTTTGCCCGTTAACGTGGTACTGTTTTTCATAAATCTGTCATAAATCTGACGCATAATGGCGCCGAATTACAAACTTGTAACGTAAATAAGATAAGACAGGGCAAAGTATGGCGAGACGTATTCTGGTCGTAGAAGATGAAGCTCCAATTCGTGAAATGGTGTGCTTCGTGCTCGAACAAAATGGCTTCCAGCCGGTTGAAGCAGAAGATTATGACAGTGCAGTGAACCAGCTGAATGAACCCTGGCCCGATCTGATTCTGCTGGACTGGATGTTGCCCGGCGGCTCCGGACTGCAGTTTATCAAACACCTGAAGCGTGAAGCGCTGACCCGCGATATACCGGTCGTGATGCTCACGGCGCGCGGAGAAGAAGAGGATCGCGTGCGTGGTCTGGAGACCGGCGCGGACGATTACATTACCAAACCGTTCTCCCCAAAGAGCTAGTGGCCCGCATTAAAGCCGTAATGCGCCGTATTTCGCCGATGGCGGTGGAAGAGGTGATCGAAATGCAGGGGCTGAGCCTTGATCCGACGTCTCATCGCGTGATGACCGGTGAAAATCCCCTCGACATGGGGCCTACCGAATTTAAACTCCTGCACTTCTTTATGACCCACCCGGAGCGCGTGTACAGCCGCGAGCAGTTGCTGAATAACGTCTGGGGAACTAACGTGTATGTCGAAGACCGGACGGTTGACGTACATATCCGCCGCCTGCGAAAAGCACTGGAACTGAGCGGCCACGATCGCATGGTGCAGACGGTCCGCGGCACGGGTTATCGTTTTTCTACCCGTTTCTGAACAATGACAGGAGTGTGACGCGTGCTGGAACGTCTGTCATGGAAAAGGCTCGTCTTTGAACTGATCTTATGCTGTATTCCGGCCTTCATTTTGGGGGCCTTTCTTGGACACCTGCCGTGGTTTCTGCTGGCGTCGGTCACCGGGCTGCTCATCTGGCATTTCTGGAACCTGCTGCGCCTCTCCTGGTGGCTGTGGGTTGACCGAAGCATGACGCCGCCGCCGGGAAGCGGCAGCTGGGAGCCGCTGCTGTACGGTCTGCATCAGATGCAGATGCGTAATAAAAAGCGCCGCCGCGAGCTGGGAAGCCTGATTAAGCGTTTTCGCAGCGGTGCAGAGTCGCTGCCGGATGCCGTGATCCTGACGACCGAAGAAGGGACGATCTTCTGGTGTAACGGCCTGGCGCAGCAGCTGCTGGGCCTGCGCTGGCCGGATGACAATGGACAGAATATCCTCAACCTTCTGCGTTATCCCGAGTTCACGCTGTACCTGAAAAAGCGTGATTTCACCCGTCCGCACAATCTCAAGCTCAATAATGGTCGCCATCTGGAGATCCGCGTGATGCCCTACAGCGATAAGCAGTGGCTGATGGTGGCGCGCGATGTCACCCAGATGCACCAGCTGGAAGGGGCGCGTCGTAATTTCTTCGCCAACGTCAGCCACGAACTGCGAACCCCGTTGACCGTGCTGCAGGGCTACCTGGAGATGATGCAGGAGCAAACGCTGGAAGGTGCGCCGCGTGAAAAAGCGCTGCACACCATGCGCGAGCAAACGCACCGGATGGAAGGCCTGGTGAAGCAGCTGCTGACGCTCTCGAAGATTGAAGCGGCGCCAACGCTCGCGCTGAATGACACCATTGATGTCCCGATGATGCTGCGAGTCGTGGAGCGTGAAGCGCAGACGTTAAGCCACAAAAAGCACCACCTGACCTTTGACGTCGACAACACGCTGAAGGTGCTGGGCAGCGAAGATGAGCTGCGCAGCGCCATTTCCAACCTGGTGTATAACGCGGTGAATCATACGCCGGAGGGGACGGATATCGTGGTGCGCTGGCACTATACCCCAACGGGGGCCGAGTTTAGCGTGGAGGACAACGGGCCGGGGATTGCGCCGGAGCATATTCCGCGTCTGACCGAGCGCTTCTACCGTGTGGATAAAGCGCGATCGCGGCAGACGGGCGGAAGCGGCCTCGGGCTGGCGATTGTGAAACACGCGGTCAACCACCATGAAAGCCGTCTCGATATTCAGAGTACCCTGGGTAAAGGAACCCGCTTCAGCTTCGTTATCCCGGAACGATTAATTGCCAAAAAGATCGCCTGACAGCGGGCGTGTCATTTTACCTTTCCACGGGTCAGCCATCGCTGGCCCGTTTGCTTTGCAGTCAAGCGAAACGCGGATGAATTTTATACGGCTGGCTGTTTTTTGTTCGCATGATTAGCCATGGGTTTTTCTTATAAACAGCGTATTGTGCTGGTGCGTATTTTCATGCTGGCATATTGTTCTGGTTTTACGATCCCACCTTGCCTTTAAACGTTATAAGCGTTTAAATTGCCCCCCAGATACTGTCAGACCGACTGTATTTGCGTGGTAAATCGAAAAACTATTCTTCTCCACGCCAGGACGGGAGCATATCCCGCTAAAATTGAGTAAATTTTCGGCTGTATCGTCCCGTCAGGGATATCGAAAATCTCAATGTTTTCAACACCACATCCACAGGCAGTAAGGTTTTATGACCCATCACTTAAAATCGCGTGACATCATCGCGCTGGGCTTTATGACATTTGCGCTGTTCGTTGGCGCAGGCAACATCATTTTCCCTCCAATGGTTGGCTTACAGGCGGGTGAACACGTCTGGACCGCCGCGTTTGGTTTCCTGATTACTGCCGTGGGTCTGCCGGTGCTGACCGTCATCGCGCTGGCGAAAGTCGGTGGCGGTGTGGATAGCCTAAGCTCCCCGATCGGCAAAGTGGCAGGCGTTCTGCTGGCAACCGTCTGCTATCTGGCCGTGGGGCCGCTGTTTGCCACCCCGCGTACCGCGACCGTTTCCTTTGAAGTGGGGATTGCTCCCCTGACCGGTGACGGCGCGATGCCGCTGTTCATCTACAGCCTGATCTACTTCGCTATCGTGATTCTGGTTTCCCTCTATCCTGGCAAGCTGCTGGATACCGTGGGTAACTTCCTGGCTCCGCTGAAAATTGTGGCGCTGATTGTCCTGGCGGTAGCGGCCATCGTCTGGCCCGCCGGCCCGATTAGCGACGCGATGGACGCCTATAAAAACGCCGCGTTCTCTAACGGCTTCGTGAACGGCTACCTGACGATGGATACGCTGGGCGCGATGGTGTTTGGTATCGTTATCGTTAACGCCGCGCGTTCCCGCGGTGTGACCGAAGCGCGTCTCCTGACCCGCTATACCATCTGGGCCGGTCTGATGGCTGGCGTAGGGCTGACGCTGCTGTATCTGGCGCTGTTCCGTCTGGGCTCCGATAGTGCCATGCTGGTCGATCAGAACGCCAACGGTGCGGCTATCCTGCACGCCTACGTTCAGCACACCTTCGGTGGTGCGGGCAGTATGCTGCTGGCGGCGCTCATCTTCCTGGCCTGTCTGGTTACCGCGGTTGGCTTGACCTGCGCCTGTGCTGAGTTCTTTGCGCAGTATCTGCCGCTCTCTTACCGTACCCTGGTGTTTATCCTTGGTATCTTCTCCATGGCGGTGTCCAACCTCGGTCTGAGCCACCTGATTCAGGTCTCTATTCCGGTACTGACGGCGATTTATCCGCCGTGCATCGTGCTGGTGGTGCTGAGCTTCACCCGCCCGTGGTGGAACAACTCCTCACGAATTATTGCGCCAGCCATGTTTATCAGCCTGATTTTTGGTATCCTTGACGGGATTAAAGCATCAGCGTTCGCGGAAGTTCTGCCAGCCTGGACACAGCGTCTGCCGCTGTCCGAGCAGGGTCTGGCCTGGCTGATGCCTACCGTTGTTGCGCTGGTTCTGGCGATTATCTGGGACCGTGCCGCAGGGCGTCAGGTCGCATCGAACGCCCATTAATCAACGGCAACAAACTGTTTAACCACGGGGCTTAAGGCCCCGTGGTTTTTTGTTTTTTCGTGTTGAATGGCAAGATTTAAATGGAAAGCACTAACAAACTTAAACGTGGATTGAGCACACGCCACATCCGCTTTATGGCGCTGGGCTCGGCTATCGGCACCGGTCTTTTTTATGGCTCGGCAGATGCCATCAAAATGGCCGGTCCCAGCGTGCTGCTGGCGTACATCATCGGCGGCGTGGCGGCATATATCATCATGCGCGCCCTCGGCGAAATGTCGGTTCACAACCCCTCCGCCAGCTCATTCTCCCGCTACGCGCAGGAAAACCTCGGCCCGCTGGCCGGGTTTATCACCGGCTGGACCTACTGCTTCGAAATACTGATTGTGGCGATTGCCGACGTGACGGCGTTTGGCATCTACATGGGCGTCTGGTTCCCGGCGGTGCCGCACTGGATTTGGGTGCTGAGCGTGGTGCTGATCATTTGCGCCGTCAACCTGATGAGCGTGAAGGTGTTCGGCGAGCTGGAGTTCTGGTTCTCCTTCTTCAAGGTCGCCACCATCATCATCATGATTGTGGCCGGTTTCGGGATTATCATCTGGGGGATTGGCAACGGCGGGCAGCCGACCGGGATCCACAACCTCTGGAGCAACGGTGGCTTCTTCAGCAACGGCTGGCTCGGGATGGTGATGTCGCTGCAGATGGTGATGTTCGCCTACGGCGGTATCGAGATTATCGGTATCACCGCCGGGGAAGCGAAAGACCCGGAGAAATCCATTCCGCGCGCCATCAACTCGGTGCCAATGCGTATTCTGGTGTTTTATGTGGGTACGCTGTTCGTGATCATGTCCATTTACCCGTGGAACCAGGTAGGCACCAACGGTAGCCCGTTTGTCCTGACCTTCCAGCATATGGGCATTGCGTTTGCGGCCAGCATTCTCAACTTTGTGGTGCTGACCGCGTCGCTTTCGGCGATCAACAGCGACGTCTTTGGCGTGGGCCGTATGCTGCACGGCATGGCGGAGCAGGGCAGTGCGCCGAAGGTGTTCGCCAAAACCTCACGCCGCGGCACGCCGTGGGTGACCGTCGTGGTGATGACCGTGGCGCTGCTGTTCTCGGTTTACCTGAACTACATCATGCCGGAGAACGTCTTCCTGGTGATTGCGTCCCTGGCGACCTTCGCAACGGTGTGGGTGTGGATCATGATCCTGCTGTCGCAGATTGCCTTCCGTCGCCGCCTGTCGCCGGATGAGGCGAAAGCGCTGAAGTTCAAAGTACCGGGCGGCGTTGCGACCACCGTCGTGGGGCTGATCTTCCTGGTGTTTATCATTGGCCTGATTGGCTACCATCCGGACACCCGCATTTCGCTCTACGTGGGCTGCGCGTGGATCGTGCTGCTGCTGGTGGGCTGGGTGTTTAAATGCCGCCGCGACCGTCAGCTGGCGGAAGCGCAGTAAGGTAAAAATGCCGGGTGGCGCTGCGCTTACCCGGCCTACACTCCCTTTTACCCCCGAAAAAAACTCCTCCCCCGTCCTCCTCCCCCAATAAATCCCATCATGGTGAGCTATCCTTAACCACCCTGTGGCAAGGTGACGTCAATTTCATCAAAGGGGATTCGTGATGTTAAACGCCTGGCACCTTCCGGTTGCCCCATTTGTTAAGCAAAACAAAGACAACCTGGTGATTACGCTCTGGCTGGCGGGTGAAAATCAGCCTGAACGCGTGACGCTCCGCGCCGAAATCGATAACGAAGAGACCGGGCTGAAAATGCACAAGCTGCGCAGCCAGCCGCAGCCGGGGATCACCGCCTGGCGGGCGAATATCGACCTGCGTAGCGGACAGCCGCGCCGCCGCTACAGCTTCAAGCTTTTGTGGAACAACCGTCAGCTGTGGTTTACCCCGCAGGGGTTTAGCCGTTTTCCGCCCGCACGGCTGGAGCAGTTTGCTGTGGATTACCCGGATAACGGCCCGCAGTGGGTTAACGATCAGGTCTTTTACCAAATTTTCCCGGACCGTTTTGCGCGCAGCGAAAAGCGCACTGCCGACCAGGATAAGGTCTACTACCACCATGCCGCGGGCCATGACATTATCCTAAAAGCGTGGGATGAGCCGCTGACCGCGCAGGCGGGCGGATCGACCTTCTACGGGGGCGATCTCGACGGCATCAGCGAAAAGCTGCCGTACCTGAAAAAACTGGGCGTGACGGCGCTGTATCTCAACCCGGTGTTCAAGGCCCCGAGCGTACATAAATACGATACCGAAGATTATCGCCACGTTGACGCGCAGTTTGGCGGTGACGAGGCGCTGCTGCGCCTGCGTAAGAACACCCAAAACGCAGGTATGCGCCTCATTCTGGACGGCGTGTTCAACCACAGCGGAGATTCGCATGTGTGGTTTGATCGGCATAACCAGTCGATGGGCGGGGCATGTCATAACCCGGATTCGCCGCAGCGCGACTGGTATAGCTTTAATGAGGAGGGGCGTGCGCTGGACTGGCTGGGCTACCCGAGCCTGCCGAAGCTCGATTTCCAGTCGCCAACGCTTGTGAACGAGATTTACGGCGGGGAAGACAGCATCGTGCGCCACTGGCTGAAGGCGCCGTGGAATATGGACGGCTGGCGTCTGGACGTAGTGCATATGCTCGGCGAAGCGGGCGGGGCGCGGAATAACCTTC
This sequence comes from Enterobacter sp. BNK-22, assembly GCF_048684805.1. Taxonomy (NCBI): domain Bacteria; kingdom Pseudomonadati; phylum Pseudomonadota; class Gammaproteobacteria; order Enterobacterales; family Enterobacteriaceae; genus Enterobacter; species Enterobacter sp. BNK-22. The sequence continues at coordinate 2,553,541 of NZ_JBLQTT010000001.1, read as the reverse complement.
AGCACGTCGCCGGGATTACGCGCTCGGCAAAAGCGGCCCATCCGGAAGCGTTCGTCTTTGGCGAGCACTTTGGCGACGCGCGCCAGTGGCTGCAGAACGATGCGGAAGATGCGGCGATGAACTATCGCGGCTTTACCTTCCCGCTGTGGGGATTCCTCGCCAACACCGATATCTCCTACGATCCGAATCATATCGACGCTGAAACCTGCATGGCGTGGATGGAGAACTACCGCGCCGGTCTGTCGCATCAGCAGCAGCTGCGGATGTTTAACCAGCTCGATAGCCACGACACCGCGCGCTTTAAATCCCTGCTCGGCAAGGATGTCGCGCGTCTGCCGCTGGCAGTGACCTGGCTCTTCACCTGGCCGGGCGTACCGTGCATCTACTACGGAGACGAGGTGGGGCTGGACGGCAACAACGATCCGTTCTGTCGCAAAACCTTCCCGTGGGCGCCGGAGAAACAGGACAAGGTGCTGTTCAGCCTGTATCAGCGCCTGGCGAAGTTGCGTAAGCAGAGTCTCGCCCTGCGCTACGGCGGCTGTCAGGTGGTGTACGCCCACGATAACGTGGTGGTGTTTGCTCGCGTCTATAACCAGCAGCGCGTGCTGGTGGCGATCAACCGGGGCGAGGCCTGCGAAGTGGTGCTGGATGATTCACCGCTGCTGAAGGTGGCTGCGTGGAAGAGCAAAGAGGGCAAGGCGACGATACAGGACGGCGTGCTGGCGCTGCCTGCGGTATCCGCGACGATCTGGTTCGGCAGCTAATGCGCTAATGTTTCCACCTTTTAAGATGGCGCAAATGCAACGATTTGTGTCAATCTTAACGGATCGTTTACGGTGAAGGTGGAAACATGGACGAGCTTTACATCCTTGGCTGTTTATTCCTGGTTTTTGCGCTGCTGGTTGCGCCCGTGCTTGCGGTTATCGGGTTTAACCGAAGTACGGCAGCGCGGCAGGAGATTGCCCGGCTGCGCCAGCGCATAGAGGCGCTTGAGCAGCGCGGCGTGCCTGAGAACGCGCCGGAGCCGGTGCAGACCGCCGCGCCGGAGGCTATGACCGCGCCGGTGGTGGAGGACGCTCCCGCGTCTGTCGACCCCTGGCGCCCCGATATTCCCGCTGCGGTGGCAGAACCCGCTCAGGCTCCTGCGCCAGTGGCAAAACCGCCTTCAGCCTTTGGCGGCATCCTGACGTCGCTGGCGCGCTGGTTCATGCAGGGTAATCCGCTGGCGAAGCTGGGGATCCTGCTGCTCTTCCTCGGCCTCTCTTTCCTGCTGCGCTATACCGTCGAGCATTCCCTGTTCCCGCTTGAGCTGCGCCTCGTGGCAACCGCGCTGTTTGCCATTGTTCTGCTGGCTGTCGGGTGGCGACTGCGGCACAGGCAGCGCGTCTATGCGCTGATCCTCCAGGGCGGAGCGACCGGCGTGCTCTACCTGACGGTGTTTGGCGCCTTCCGGCTCTGGCAAATGCTGCCGATGACGCTGGCCTTTGCGCTGCTGGTGGTGATTTGCGCGGCGAGCGTCGGGCTGGCGGTGTTGCAGAAGGCGCTGAGCCTTGCCATGCTGGCGAGCCTCGGCGGCTATCTTGCGCCGCTCCTCTTGTCTACCGGGGGCGGCAGCTTTGTCGCGCTGTTCTCTTTCTATCTCCTGCTGTCCATCGGCATTCTTGCTATTAGCATCTGGCAGCACTGGCGCGAGCTGAACCTGCTCGGGCTGCTGTTCACGTTCGGCGTGGGCGGCCTGTGGGGGCTGAATGACTACCAGCCTGAAGACTATTGGATTTGCCAGCTGTTCCTGATTGCCAATACGCTGATATTCGGCGTGCTGAGCGTGGCGTTGTCTCTGCGGGCGCAGGAGAAAGGGAAGCAGATCGTTGACGGTGTGCTGCTGTTTGCCCCGCCGCTGATCGGCTTCGGGATGCAGTACGGCATGACCCGACACTGGGAATATGGCCCGGCGCTGAGCGCGCTGGGATACGGCGCATTTTATCTCACCCTCGCGTACCTCGCGCTGCGGCGCTATCCCTCCCTCGGACGGCCGCTGGTCATGGCGGCGCTGGCGATCGGCGGCGGGTTTGCCACGCTCGCCATTCCGCTGGCGCTGTCGGCGCGCTGGACGGCAATGGCCTGGGCGCTGGAGGGGCTGGGTATCCTCTGGCTGGGCGTGCAACAGCAGCAGCGGCGGATGAGCTATAGCGGGACGGCGCTGCTGGTGCTGGCGCTCGGCAGCGCGCTGTGGGCGCAAACAAACGGCGTTACGCCGCTGAGCCTGCTCCTTATCTTCGCCATCCTTAGCCTTTGCTGGCTGGCTGCGGCCTGGCTGTGGCGGACTCTCTTCCTGCCGGTCAGTTGGGCGCTGCTGGCAGGTGGTCTGCTGTTCTGGCTCGTGGCGCTATTGGGCGCATCGCGGCTGGCATTGACGAAGGCATTACCGATTCTGGCGGGCGTGCTGGCGCTGACGGCGGCGTCGGCCTGGGGCTGGCGGCAGGTGGCCGCTCGTCTGGCGTGGCGGGAGCTGGACGCCAGCAAATGGCTGCTCTGGCCGGTTATGCTGCTGATGGTGGGTTATCAGCTCTGGCACCAGCAGATCGTCTCCGCCGGCTGGTCAAACCTGGCCTGGTGCGTTGCGCTTCCTGCCGCGCTAATGCTGCTGCGGCGCGACGGTGAAAGACTCCTGCCGCGCATCGCGATGGGGCTGCATCTGTCGCTGTTCTGGATGATTTTACTGGCGCTGGCCGCCGAGCTTTACTGGTTTGCCCGGTCCCTGCCGTGGGGCATGGCGGCCTGGGGGAGCGGACTGGCGATGGCTGCAGGCGGCGGGATGATTATGGTGCTCTCTGCTGCGGTACGGCGTCGCGTGTGGCCGTTCCGGGAGTGGCCTGCGCTCTACACCTGCCTGGCACCGATTCCCGTAGTCGTGGCGCTGCTGGTATTGCTGATGGTGACCAATTTCCAGGACGGCGTGGTCTATCGTCAGACCTGGCTGCCGCTGGTGAACCCGCTTGAGGAAGGTGCCGCGTTCGCGTTGCTGGGTCTGGTGGTCTTTTATCGGGCGGTGGATCGTTACTACCCGGCGTGGCTTGCGCAAGCGCGCCCGTGGCCTGCCGTCGCGCTCATGGCGTTTGGCTTCTGGTGGCTAAACGGTGCGCTGATGCGCGCCCTGGCATGGTACGGTGACGTGGCCTGGAATATGGCATCGCTATGGGATTCGCGGCTTATCCAGACCAGCTTTGCCCTGTTCTGGATGTTGAGCGCGCTGGTGGTCATGATCCATGCCACCCGTCGGGCTTCCCGGCAGGAGTGGCTCTGCGGTGCCGCGCTGCTGGGTGTGGTGATGGTTAAGCTGATGCTGGTGGACAGCGCGGGCGGAGGCGGTCTGTCGCGCGCGGTGGCGTTTATCGGCGTGGCGATACTGGTGCTGATAGTGGGCTATTTCTCGCCGCTACCGCCAAAAACAGGAGATGAAAAATGAAATGGATGAAAGCGGTAGCGTGTACCGCGCTGCTGGCGCTTTCCGGCCCGGCGTTCTGCGACGAGGTACCCGCGGAATCGCCCCGGGACTATGCCTTTGGTCGTTCACTCGACACGTCCGTTCCTTCCCGGTGGTATCGGGTGATGCTGCCGCTTGCCGTCTATGAGCAGAGCACGTCAGCGGATCTGCATGATGTTCGCGTCTTTAACCAGTCGGGCGAACCGGTTCCCTTTAGCCTGATCGCCGCAACGCGCCCGCAGGACACAGCGCACTCCACGGCGCTGCGTCTCTTTCCGCTGGACGCCTCGCCGCTCGCGGCTGGCTCAAACGCCGGTGACAGCGATAAGATCCTACTCCGTTCCCGAAACGGCGTTGAGATTGTGCTGGAGGGGCAAAAAGCCGCCGCAGCCGGACAACATTACCTGCTGACCTTGCCGGAGCAGACGACGGGTGAGCTGGCCATATCCCAGCTGCAGCTGCTCTGGAATACCCCGCAGACGCCGTGGCAGGGAACGGCGTCGGTCTATTACAGCGAGGATCTTAAGCGCTGGTATACCCTTCGCGAAGATATGCCGCTGCTGGACGTCGCCAGCGGCCAGGATCGCCTTAAGCTCGATCGGATCGATACCGACACGGTTTTATCTCCCGAGGCGAATCGCTATCTCATGGTGGTGCTGAATACGCAGAGCAAGGGGATAACGTTGACCGGCGTAAACGCAATCAGCGTACCTGCGCAGGCGGCTCCGGAAGAGATCAATCTTGAGGGGGAAGGGGAGCCGCTATCGACAAGCGAAGCGCAGTGGCGCTGGGCGCGCCCGCAGCCGCTGAGTGCTGTCAGCATTTCGCTGAACGGTGATGGTGTCCTTCCCGTGGAGATCGCGTGGCGCAGTACAGAAAAAGACGCATGGCACCCCCTGAAAAAAGAGGTGATTTACCGTCTGGAGGGAAAAACGTCCGGACCGGTTTCGCTTAGCGGGGGCCTGGTGCAGGCCGTGAAAATTACGACGCTGAATGCGCGTCTGCCAGAATACCTGCCGAGCGTCACGGGGCATCGCGACCGCTATGACCTGGTGTTCAACGCGCAGGGGAAAGCGCCGTACGTGCTTGCCTGGGGCAACGGCGCCGCAAAGCCTGCAAGCGTGGAGCCCGACATGCTGATCCCCGCCGACCTGCGTAAGACCTATGCTATGGCGAACCTGCCTCAGGCCGACATTGTGGATGACGTTGCGTTAGGCGGCGAGGGGCGTCTGACCGCCACCTCTGCTGCCGATCGGGCGAGCTGGATGAACGCCCTGCTGGTATGGGGCGTGCTGATTGCGGGCGTGCTCCTGCTGGCGGGCATGGCCTGGCGCATCTGGCGGGAAACGCAGCGTAAGGCATAAAAAAAGGCCCGCATAAGCGGGCCTTTCTCGTAAACCGTGCCGATTACAGGCTGGATACGTTCTCAGACAGGTATTTAGCCACGCCGTCTGGGGAAGCAGCCATACCTTCTTTACCTTTTTCCCACTGAGCCGGGCACACTTCGCCGTGCTCTTCGTGGAACTGCAGCGCGTCAACCATACGCAGCATTTCGTCGATGTTACGACCCAGCGGCAGATCGTTCACAACCTGGTGACGAACGATGCCGTTCGCGTCGATCAGGAAGGAACCGCGCAGCGCAACGCCAGCGTCCGGATGTTCGATACCGTAAGCCTGCTGGATTTCGCGTTTGATGTCCGCAACCATTGCGTATTTCACCGCACCGATGCCGCCTTTGTCGACAGGGGTGTTACGCCATGCGTTGTGTACAAATTCAGAGTCGAAGGAGACGCCAACCACTTCTACGCCACGCTTCTGGAATTCTTCATAACGTTTGTCGAACGCGATCAGCTCAGACGGGCAAACGAAAGTGAAGTCCATTGGCCAGAAGAACAGAACGGTCGCTTTACCGTTGGTGTGCTGTTTGAAGTTGAAGTTTTCAACGATTTCACCGTTGCCCAGAACTGCTGCAGCTGTAAAATCCGGAGCCGGACGAGTTACCAGAACCATATGATTCTCCTGTAGATACTAAGGTTATTTGGAACGCAACGCGAGCCAGTATAGAGAGTGTTCATGGATAAGACAAAGAGGTGGTGACAATCGTTCCGCCAGCTTTTACCTATCAATGCGAATTCTGTTACAGCTGTTTATTTTTCGCCTGCGCCATCATGCGCGGATAGAATTGCCAGAATCGGGCCTCCAGCGCGTCGTAATGTTCATCCAGGTCATACCAGGAATCCCGCAGCGCGTCCAGTCGCGGGCGACGGCTCGCCATCCCATTTAAAACGTTCTGGATGAAGTCCATCTCGCGATAGCGCTCCAGCCAGCGTTCCGACCACAGATAGTTGTTCAGATTGACAAAGCGCGGCGGCGAGTCGGGCAGAATGATCGACACCTGCTGGTGGGCATAGCGCACAAACGCCGGCAAGGGCATCTCCGGCGACAGCTGCTCCCAGTGGCGCGACAGGAAGTGATCCCACATCACGTCGAGCGTGATCGGCGCAACGCGGCGCGTTTCAGGGCGGAACCACGCTTTGGCTTCCGTCACTTCCGGCAGTTTATCCGTCAGCACGTCGATGCGGCGGTGCATAAAAATCCCGTCGACAACCTCAGGGGCGTAGTCTTCTGCGGGATTACCGCGTACGAAATCGGCCAGCAAATTGCCCGAAAGGGAGCTGTCAGCGAGGTGCGCGAGATGCAGGTGAGCGAGAAAATTCATGCGTTTTATTTGTCCGGGGGCGGCTAGTTGTTGCAGCAAAAGGGTGTGAGCACTAGACTATGCCGCCTGTTTTTAAGTCACGAGTATACGTCATGCGCGTCGCCGATTTCTCCTTTGAACTACCTGAATCCCTGATTGCTCACTATCCCATGCCTGAGCGCAGCAGCTGTCGCTTACTGTCACTGGATGGGCCAACGGGCGAGCTGACGCACGGTACTTTCACCGATTTGCTCGACAAGCTCAACCCTGGCGATCTGCTGGTCTTTAACAATACCCGCGTGATCCCGGCGCGCCTGTTCGGCCGTAAGGCCAGCGGCGGCAAGATTGAAGTGCTGGTCGAACGTATGCTTGATGATAAACGTATTCTGGCACATATTCGCGCCTCCAAAGCCCCGAAGCCGGGCGCGGAGCTGCTGCTGGGCGATGATGAGAGCATCAAGGCGACCATGACCGCGCGCCACGACGCGCTGTTCGAAGTGGAGTTTAACGACGAGCGCACGGTGCTTGATATCCTGAACGCCATCGGCCACATGCCGCTGCCGCCGTATATTGAGCGTCCGGACGAAGAGGCCGACCGCGAGCTGTATCAGACCGTCTACAGCCAGAAGCCTGGCGCGGTCGCGGCCCCAACGGCAGGTCTGCACTTTGATGAGCCGCTGCTGGAAAAACTGCGCGCGAAAGGCATTGAGATGGCGTTCGTGACGCTGCACGTCGGCGCGGGTACCTTCCAGCCGGTGCGCGTGGACAGCATTGAAGATCACATCATGCACTCTGAGTATGCTGAAGTGCCTCAGGACGTGGTGGACGCGGTGCTGGCGGCGAAAGCGCGCGGCAGCCGCGTCGTGGCGGTCGGTACGACGTCTGTGCGCTCGCTGGAGAGCGCCGCGCAGGCAGCGAAGAACGATCTTATTGAGCCATTCTTTGGCGATACGCAGATTTTTATCTACCCGGGCTACCAGTACAAAGTGATTGAGGCGCTGGTGACCAACTTCCATCTGCCTGAATCGACGCTGATTATGCTGGTCTCCGCATTCGCGGGCTATCAGCATACGATGAATGCCTACAAGTCTGCGGTAGAACAAAAATATCGCTTTTTTAGCTACGGTGACGCGATGTTTATCACGTACAATCCGCAGGCTTTGAATGAGCGTGTCGGGGAATAAGTCCGCGGCACCGTGTTACAACGTTGGACTGTTTTTCTGACGTCGGAGAAAAAATGAAATTTGAACTCGATACCACCGACGGTCGCGCGCGTCGCGGTCGCCTGGTGTTTGATCGCGGCGTGGTGGAAACCCCCGCGTTTATGCCTGTGGGTACGTACGGCACCGTAAAAGGGATGACGCCGGAAGAAGTTGAAGCCACTGGCGCGCAGATTATCCTCGGCAATACCTTCCACCTGTGGCTGCGTCCGGGCCAGGAGATCATGAAGCTCCACGGCGACCTGCACGACTTCATGCAGTGGAAAGGCCCCATCCTGACCGACTCCGGCGGCTTCCAGGTCTTCAGCCTGGGCGATATCCGCAAGATCACCGAGCAGGGCGTTCACTTCCGTAACCCGATCAACGGCGATCCGATTTTCCTCGATCCAGAAAAATCGATGGAGATTCAGTACGATCTCGGCTCTGACATCGTGATGATCTTCGACGAATGCACGCCGTATCCGGCCGACTGGGACTACGCCAAGCGTTCTATGGAAATGTCTCTGCGCTGGGCGAAGCGTAGCCGTGACCGTTTTGACTCCCTGCAGAACAAAAATGCGCTGTTCGGCATTATCCAGGGCAGCGTTTACGAAGATTTACGCGATATCTCGGTTAAAGGTCTGGTAGAGATAGGTTTTGATGGCTACGCTGTCGGCGGTTTGGCTGTGGGTGAGCCGAAGGAAGACATGCACCGTATTCTGGAACATGTCTGCCCGCAAATCCCGGCGGATAAACCACGATACCTGATGGGCGTGGGTAAACCGGAAGATCTGGTTGAAGGCGTACGCCGCGGCATTGATATGTTCGACTGCGTCATGCCAACCCGCAACGCGCGTAACGGCCATTTGTTCGTTACCGATGGCGTGGTGAAAATCCGTAACGCGAAGCATAAGAGTGACACCAGCCCGCTCGATTCCGAGTGCGATTGCTATACCTGTCGCAATTATTCTCGCGCGTACCTGCATCATCTCGATCGTTGCAATGAGATTTTGGGCGCGCGTCTCAATACCATTCATAATCTTCGTTATTATCAGCGCTTAATGGCTGGTTTACGTAAGGCTATCGAAGAGGGTAAATTAGAGAGCTTCGTGACCGATTTCTACCAACGTCAGGGGCGGGATGTTCCACCGTTGAACGTTGATTAATTTTAATAATGAGGGAATTTGAATGAGCTTTTTTATTTCTGATGCGGTAGCGGCAACAGGTGCTCCAGCGCAGGGCAGCCCGATGTCTCTGATTCTGATGCTGGTTGTGTTCGGTCTGATCTTCTACTTCATGATCCTGCGTCCACAGCAGAAGCGCACCAAAGAGCACAAAAACCTGATGAACTCCATTGCGAAAGGCGATGAAGTGCTGACTAACGGTGGTCTGGTCGGTCGCGTAACCAAAGTGGCTGAAAACGGCTACATTGCTATCGCCCTGAACGACACCACTGAAGTGGTCATCAAACGTGACTTCGTAGCTGCCGTTCTGCCGAAAGGCACCATGAAGGCGCTGTAATCCCAACTTTTCCCAAAGGGAACTGCCGTGTTAAACCGTTATCCTTTGTGGAAGTACATCATGCTGGTCGTCGTGATTCTCGTCGGCCTGCTGTACGCGCTTCCCAACCTGTATGGTGAGGATCCGGCTGTTCAAATCACTGGCGCGCGCGGTGTCGCCGCCAGTGAGCAAACGCTGATCCAGGTCCAGAAAACGTTACAAGAAGAAAAAATTACCGCTAAGTCTGTGGCTCTGGAAGAGGGTGCAATTCTTGCTCGCTTCGACACCACCGACACGCAGCTCCGCGCACGTGAAGCGCTGATGGGCGTGCTGGGTGATAAATACGTCGTGGCGCTTAACCTTGCCCCTGCAACCCCGCGTTGGCTGGCTGCGATGAATGCAGAGCCAATGAAACTCGGTCTTGACCTGCGTGGCGGCGTTCACTTCCTGATGGAAGTGGATATGGATACCGCGCTCGGCAAGCTGCAGGAACAGAATATCGACAGCCTGCGCAGCGATCTGCGTGATAAAGGCATCGCTTACACCACCGTGCGTAAAGAAGATAACTACGGCATGAGCATCACGTTCCGCGACAGCGCGGCGCGCGATCAGGCTGTAGATTACCTGACCCAACGTCACCGTGACCTGGTGATCTCCTCGCAGGGCAGCAACCAGCTGCGCGCGGTGATGACCGATGCGCGTCTGAAAGAAGCGCGTGAATATGCCGTTCAGCAGAACATCAACATTCTGCGTAACCGTGTAAACCAGCTGGGTGTAGCTGAGCCGCTGGTGCAGCGCCAGGGTGCTGACCGTATCGTGGTTGAACTGCCGGGTATCCAGGATACCGCGCGTGCGAAAGAGATTCTGGGGGCGACCGCCACGCTGGAATTCCGTCTGGTCAATTCCAACGTCGATCAGTCCGCTGCCGCAGCAGGGCGTATTCCGGGTGATTCCGAAGTGAAACAGACTCGCGAAGGTCAGCCTGTTGTGCTGTACAAACGCGTGATTCTGACCGGTGACCATATCACCGACTCCACGTCGAGCCAGGACGAATACAACCAGCCGCAGGTTAACATCTCGCTTGATAGCGCGGGTGGTAACATCATGTCTAACTTCACCAAGGACAACATCGGCAAGCCGATGGCAACCCTGTTCGTGGAGTACAAAGACAGCGGTAAGAAAGATGCAAATGGTCGTGCGGTGCTGGTGAAAGAGGAAGAGGTGATTAACATCGCCAATATCCAGTCTCGTCTGGGTAACAGCTTCCGTATTACCGGTATTAGCAACCCGAACGAAGCGCGTCAGCTCTCTCTGCTGCTGCGTGCCGGTGCGCTGATTGCGCCAATTCAGATTGTTGAAGAACGTACCATTGGTCCAACGCTGGGGATGCAAAACATCCAGCAGGGCCTGGAAGCGTGTCTGGCCGGTCTGGTGGTCTCTATCCTCTTCATGATCTTCTTCTATAAGAAGTTTGGTCTGATTGCCACCTCCGCGCTGATCGCGAACCTGGTGCTGATTATCGGCATTATGTCCCTGCTGCCGGGGGCGACGCTGACCATGCCGGGTATTGCGGGTATCGTTCTGACCCTTGCGGTGGCGGTCGACGCCAACGTACTGATTAACGAGCGTATCAAAGAAGAGTTGAGCAACGGTCGCTCTGTTCAGCAGGCGATTGATGAAGGTTATAAAGGCGCGTTCAGCTCTATCTTCGATGCGAACGTAACAACACTGATTAAGGTTCTTATCCTGTATGCAGTGGGTACTGGCGCGATCAAAGGCTTTGCGATTACAACCGGTATCGGTGTCGCAACGTCAATGTTTACCGCTATTGTCGGCACCCGTGCCATCGTGAACCTGCTGTACGGCGGCAAGCGCGTCAAAAAGCTGTCTATCTGAGGAGTGCGTTGTGGCACAGGAATATACTGTTGAACAATTGAACCACGGCCGTAAAGTCTGGGACTTTATGCGCTGGGACTACTGGGCCTTCGGCATTTCAGGTTTCCTGCTCATTCTGTCCATCATCATTATGGGCGTGAAAGGCTTTAACTGGGGTCTCGATTTCACCGGTGGTACGGTCATCGAGATCTCCCTGGAAAAACCGGTCGATATGGACCAGATGCGCGAATCGCTGCAGAAAGCGGGCTTTGAAGAGCCGCTGCTGCAGAACTTCGGCAGCAGCCGCGACATCATGGTACGTATGCCGCCGGTGCACGATGCCAACGGCAGCCAGGAGCTGGGCAGTAAGGTTGTTAGCGTGATTAACGAAACAACCAGCCAGAACGCAGCGGTTAAGCGTATTGAGTTCGTCGGCCCAAGCGTGGGTGCTGACCTGGCGCAGACCGGCGCGATGGCGCTGCTGGTGGCGCTGATTTCCATCCTGGTGTACGTCGGTTTCCGCTTTGAGTGGCGACTGGCGGCCGGTGTGGTTATCGCCCTGGCGCACGACGTGGTGATCACCATGGGCATACTGTCTCTGTTCCACATTGAGATTGACCTGACGATTGTGGCATCCCTGATGTCCGTTATCGGTTACTCACTGAACGACAGTATCGTGGTATCTGACCGTATTCGTGAAAACTTCCGTAAGATCCGTCGCGGTACGCCGTACGAAATCTTTAACGTGTCGTTGACCCAGACGCTGCACCGTACCTTGATCACCTCCGGTACTACCCTGATGGTGATCCTGATGCTGTTCCTCTTCGGTGGTCCGGTACTGGAAGGCTTCTCGCTGACCATGTTGATTGGTGTCACCATCGGTACAGCGTCGTCTATCTACGTCGCGTCTGCCCTGGCACTGAAACTCGGCATGAAGCGCGAGCACCTGCTCCAGCAGAAAGTCGAGAAAGAAGGGGCGGATCAGCCGTCCATTCTGCCGTAAGGCGACGTTTAGCGCGTTATCGAAATCCCGGTCGGTTGACCGGGATTTTTTTTATCTCCTTCTGACAAACACTCCTGACAGTATGCTGTCAGGAGCCCTGGCGTAGACTCCTTCTGAACCCAAACAACAGGCAGGAGGATGTATGAAAAGCGTCATTAACTGGTTTGAAATTCCGGTCTCGGATATGGATCGCGCCATCAAATTTTATGAGCCGGTGATGCAGCTTGCGCTGCGTCGCGAGAAAATGGACTGCGCGGAGCTGGCCGTTTTCCCGCATGAGGATCCCGCCACCGGAGGCGCACTGGCAAAATTTGACGGCGTTACACCGTCTTTGCAGGGCGCTATTATTTACCTGCATACTGACAATCTGGCGGCCACGCTCGATCGCATCGCCTCTGCGGGCGGCGAGTGCGTGTTTGGTCCGCTGGAACTGCCGCATGGCATTGGCACTATCGCCTTGTTTACCGACAGCGAGGGCAATCGCGTCGGGCTCCATCAACCAGCCTGAGAGCGGACAAAGATATGACCCGACGCGCTGACCGTTTGTTTCAGATTGTGCAGATCCTGCGGGGCAGGCGTCTGACAACGGCAGCGCACCTGGCGGACCGGCTTGGCGTGTCCGAGCGTACGGTCTATCGCGATATCCGCGACCTGTCGCTTTCCGGCGTGCCGGTGGAAGGTGAAGCGGGGAGCGGATATCGCCTCATGTCGGGCTTCGACCTGCCGCCGCTGATGCTGACAAATAAGGAATCTGAGGCGCTGATCGTCGCGATTCGCCTGCTCAAAACCTGGGGTGGGGAATCGCTGTCGCGCGAGCTGGAGTCGGCTCAGGAAAAGGTGCTGGCGATTCTGCCCGAGGAAAGTCGTCGAAAGGCGGAGCAGACGCGAATCTACGCCCCGGATTTTTGCATGCAAAGCCACTCCCGCAGCGACTTTGACAGGATTCATCAGGCGATTTCCGGCCAGCAGGTGCTGGCGCTGCATTACCGTGATGAAGCAGGACAGCTGTCTAATCGTGAGGTTCAGCCGCTGGGGCTGTTCTTCTGGGGAGAGCGCTGGCTGCTGGCCGCGTGGTGTGAACGGCGCGATGACTATCGATGTTTCCGGCTCGACAGATGCCTCAATATTGTGACTACGGAAAGGCGGTTTAGCGAGAGTGCGGACAGGTCTTTGGCGGATTTTTTGCGCAAGGTGAGGCAGTAAAAAGCCAGCTTAAGAGCTGGCTTTTTTGCCCGGCGGCGCTGCGCTTGCACGGGCCTACAGGTTTTGTAGGCCGGGTAAGGCGAAGCCGCCACCCGGCAAAAACCGCGAGATTAGAAGTTGTAACCTACAACCAAGTAACCACCCCAACCGGTAGAACGGACGTGTTCGTTCATCCATACCAGTTTCGCGTCGTCGTTCCACTGGCCGCCGTTGTGCCAGTAACGTGCCACAACAGAGTAATGCCAGTGATCGTAGTTCAGCGCCAGGATGTGGCTGGAGGCGATGGAGTCATTGGTACGCTGCTTAATACCGTTCTCTGCGTAACCGCTCTTATCGCCCAGATCTGAACCCCAGTCGAAGTTGGTGAAGCCGATATAGCTCAGGTTACCGCCCCACAGCTGGGTGATTGGCACAAAGTATTTCACTTTGAAACGATAGCCATCCCATTCGTTCTGGTTTTCAGCGCCATAGTTCTGCCACTGATATTTGGCATAGACGTTCAGAGACAGGCTCATTGGCAGGCCGGTGTCGATGTCCGTACCCAGACCCATATACCAGGTGCTCTGACGACCGGACTCATTGCGGCCCATATCGTAAATGTAGTTGTTCGCGAAGTACCACTCTTTGAACGGGCCGAAGCTCAGATCGGTGCCGGTCAGCTTGTCGATGGAGAAGCGTGGTTCGATTTCCATGAACAGAGGGGAGCCGTGGTTCCAGATACCTTTAGCCTGAGAGTTACCACCGAAGAAGACCGGTGCATCCATGTAGCCGTAGAAATCAAACCAGTCTTTCTTGGCGAAGGCTTCATATTCCAGGTAGGTATCGTTACGAATCTGTGGTCCGAAACGCGTGTGGTAGCTGCCCACCACGTTAACGCTCTGGTGCCACCAGTCGGAGAGGTATTGTGGTTTGTCGTTTTCCGCTGCGTTAACAGTGAAAGAAGAGGACAGTGCCAGCACGGCGCCAGCTGCGAGTAATGTTTTTTTCATAATCATGCCACTGATTGAAATTCCCTTCCGGGAGTGAAAAATGCGCGAATTGCGTTTCTAAATATTTCGTGTTTCTGCGGTGCCTATTATAGGAATCCCTGCTCACAAAAATATGTGTTGTTTCACATATCTCTCACGCGCGTAATCGATTGCGTTCACGTTTGCGTACTTTAAACGGCCGGGATTGTAGCGGCAATCATTTATGTTGCCAATCCATACGAAATGTAAATGTTAGCGGAGTGACATTTCACTCCGCTAAAAAGGAGGGGATTAGTGCGCGGCGGGTTGAATGTCGTGAATGCGGATAAAGCCTAACTGTTCCGGCGTAAGGCCGCTTAACTGAAGCGGAATATCCACATCGCTTGGTGCTAAAACACTGGCCGGGGCGGTGAAGAGCTGATTCTTCACGTTCACCTCCTGGTAATTCTCCGTGGTGCCCTGGATCTGGCCCCACTCGACGGTGCCGCTGAAGGCCGGAAGCGGATCGTTGGACTCTCCCTGGATGCGTAATGTTGCGCGAGTACCATCTGCATTCGCCGCCACATTCACCAGAGACATTTTTAGCGTGCCGATCTGACTATTGAGCCGCGCAGGCGTATTCGCGCCCGGCAGCAGATAAACCCCGCTGCTGGATTTAGCATTCAGCGCGTTTTGCTGGGTGATTTTCACCGTTTCTTTGTTCAGTTTGTCCATCGCCGTATTGAGCGTATTGACGCTCTGTTTCAACTGGCGGACTTCGGTTTGCTGTGCACAGGCGCTAAGGGTGAAGAGGCTCCCCACCAGCAATATTTTCAGGTAACGTCTTGTCATTGCGTTTATTTCCTTGAAATAACGGATCGTCCTAATGGTAGCCAGCATCATTGTGTCAGACATAGATCCTTTGTCTCAAAAAGCTCTTCCTTTGTTGTCAGGCCAGATCAGGGTAAAATGAAAATCAGTTAACCAGATAACAGGGATACCGTATGCATTGCCCATTCTGCTCCGCTGTGGATACCAAAGTCATCGACTCTCGCCTGGTGGGCGAAGGGTCATCCGTACGCCGTCGTCGGCAGTGTCTGGTGTGCAACGAGCGTTTTACGACCTTTGAGGTGGCAGAGCTGGTCATGCCGCGCGTGGTAAAAAGTAACGACGTGCGTGAGCCGTTTAACGAAGAGAAACTGCGCAGCGGAATGCTGAAGGCCCTTGAAAAACGTCCCGTCAGCGCGGACGACGTGGAGATGGCGTTAAACCACATAAAATCTTACCTTCGTGGTTTGGGTGAGCGTGAAGTGCCGAGCAAAATGATCGGTAACCTGGTGATGGAGCAGCTGAAAAAGCTCGATAAGGTCGCCTATATCCGCTTCGCCTCGGTCTACCGCAGCTTCGAAGATATCAAAGAGTTTGGCGAAGAGATCGCCCGCTTACAGGATTAAGCTCATGCACGATGAGATGTACATGGCGCGAGCCATGAAGCTGGCGCAGCGCGGTCGTTTTACGACCCATCCCAACCCGAACGTCGGGTGCGTTATCGTTAAAGATGGCGAGATCGTGGGGGAGGGCTTTCACTATCGCGCAGGCGAACCGCATGCTGAGGTTCATGCGCTGCGCATGGCCGGCGAGAAGGCGCGCGGTGCGACGGCCTACGTTACGCTGGAGCCCTGCAGCCATCACGGGCGTACGCCGCCGTGCTGCGACGCGTTGATTGCCGCGGGGGTTTCGCGCGTGGTCGCATCGATGCAGGATCCGAATCCGCAGGTGGCCGGACGTGGTCTGTATCGCCTGCAGCAGGAAGGCATTGACGTCAGCCATGGCCTGATGATGCAGGACGCGGAAGCGCTCAACAAAGGTTTCCTGAAGCGCATGCGTACCGGGTTCCCGTATATCCAGCTTAAGCTGGGCGCCTCGCTGGACGGTCGTACGGCGATGGCAAACGGCGAGAGTCAGTGGATCACATCGCCACAGGCAAGGCGCGATGTGCAACGTCTGCGCGCGCAAAGCCATGCTATTCTCACCAGCAGTGAAACCGTTCTGGCTGACGATCCGGCCATGACCGTGCGCTGGGACGAGCTGAATGCCGATACCCAGGCCCTGTACCCGCAGGAGAACCTGCGTCAGCCGCTGCGTATTATCATTGATAGTCAGAACCGCGTGACGCCAGAGCACCGCATCGTCCAGCAGCCGGGTGAAACCTGGATTGCCCGCACGAAGGACGATACGCGCGCATGGCCGGAAGGCGTGCGCAGCATCATGGTACCGGAGCATAACGGCCATCTGGATCTCGTGGTGCTGATGATGCTGCTCGGCAAGCAACAGGTGAACAGTATCTGGGTGGAAGCGGGGCCAACGCTCGCCGGTGCGCTCTTACAGGCCGGACTGGTGGATGAACTGCTTGTTTACGTTGCGCCTAAACTGTTAGGTCACGACGCGCGTGGCCTGTTTGTGCTGCCCGGCCTTGAAAAACTGGCCGATGCACCACAACTCAAATTCAGCGAGATTCGTCCGGTAGGTCCGGATGTCTGCCTCCACTTAACGACAGCGTAATTGCTCCCGAAATAGGGAAGCAGTGCGCAAAGTATTATGATAAAATCCGCCCCCCTGCGGGGCCAAATGAACCCGTAAAGGAAGAGTATGAACATTATTGAAGCTGCTGTAGCTACCCCGGACGCTCGCGTCGCCATCACCATTGCGCGTTTCAACAACTTCATCAACGACAGCCTGCTGGAAGGTGCCATTGACGCCCTGAAACGTATCGGCCAGGTTAAAGATGACAACATTACCGTTGTTTGGGTTCCAGGCGCTTACGAACTGCCACTGGCGGCGGGCGCGCTGGCGAAAACCGGTAAATACGACGCGGTGATTGCGCTGGGTACCGTTATTCGTGGCGGCACTGCGCACTTCGAATACGTTGCGGGCGGTGCAAGCAATGGTCTGGCACACGTTGCGCAGGATGCTGAAATTCCTGTCGCGTTCGGCGTGCTGACTACCGAAAGTATTGAACAAGCCATCGAACGTGCTGGCACCAAAGCCGGTAACAAAGGTGCAGAAGCTGCACTGACCGCGCTTGAAATGATCAATGTATTGAAAGCCATCAAGGCCTGATTTTTTTGTAAGGGGAATTCCGTGAAACCTGCTGCTCGTCGCCGCGCCCGTGAATGTGCCGTCCAGGCACTTTACTCCTGGCAGTTGTCCCAGAACGACATCGCTGATGTTGAATACCAGTTCCTGTCAGAACAGGACGTGAAAGACGTTGACGTTCTGTACTTCCGTGAACTGCTGTCGGGAGTGGCGACTAATAGCGCGTATCTCGATGGTCTGATGAAACCTTACCTGTCCCGTCTGCTCGAAGAGCTGGGTCAGGTAGAAAAAGCCGTGTTGCGTATCGCGCTGTTTGAGCTGTCTAAACGTGATGATGTGCCGTACAAAGTGGCCATTAACGAAGCGATCGAACTGGCGAAAACCTTCGGTGCTGAAGACAGCCACAAGTTTGTAAACGGCGTACTTGATAAAGCAGCACCTGCGATCCGTCCCCACAAAAAGTGATCCGCAAACCGGAGTTCTGCATTGCCTGACGGGCAGTGCGGCTCCGGTTTTTTCTTTTATTTGCTGAGGCATAACGTATGGCATGCGGCGAATTTTCCCTGATTGCCCGTTATTTCGACCGTGTCAGAACCTCTCGTCTTGATGTTGAAACCGGCATCGGCGATGACTGTGCACTTCTCAATATTCCCGAAAAACAGACGCTGGCAATCAGCACCGACACCTTAGTGTGCGGACGTCATTTTTTACCGGATATCGATCCTGCCGATCTGGCGTATAAGGCGCTGGCAGTTAACGTCAGCGATCTGGCGGCGATGGGGGCCGATCCCGCGTGGTTAACCCTGGCGCTGACGCTGCCTGAGGTAGACGAAGCCTGGCTTGAAGCCTTTAGCGATGCGCTGTTTGAGCAGCTTAACTACTACGATATGCAGCTGATTGGTGGTGATACCACTGCCGGGCCGCTGTCGATGACGCTGGCGATCCACGGCTATGTGCCGCTCGGCCGCGCGCTGAAGCGCTCAGGTGCAAAACCCGGCGACTGGATCTATGTGACCGGTACGCCGGGCGACAGCGCGGCAGGGCTGGCAATCCTCCAGGATCGCTTAACTGTGAAGGATGCCGACGATGCGGCGTATCTGGTGAAACGCCATCTGCGCCCGACGCCGCGTATTCTGCACGGTCAGGCGCTGCGCGAGCGGGCAAGCTCGGCTATCGATCTCTCTGACGGGCTGATCTCCGACCTCGGCCATATTCTGAAGGCCAGCGGTGTCGGCGCGCGCGTTGACCTGGATCTGTTCCCGCTGTCAGAGGAACTGCTTCGTCATGTCGAACCTGAGCAGGCGCTGCGCTGGGCGCTGTCCGGTGGCGAAGATTATGAGTTGTGCTTTACCGTTCCGGAGCTGAACCGCGGAACGCTCGACGTGGCATTAGCGCACCTCGGCGCGAAATTCACCTGTATCGGGCAGATTATGCCGGAAAGTGAAGGGCTGAAGTTTGTGAAAGACGGTGAGCCGGTTACGCTGGACTGGAAAGGGTACGATCACTTCGCGTGAGTTTGTGCGCTCTGTATTGCCGGGGGGCGGTTCCGCCTTACCCGGCCTACAAAAGATGGGGCTTACTTAAACCCCACCACCGGATGCTGCTGATACGGCGTCTCCAGCTCGGCAACCTGCTCCGGCGTCAGCGTGATATCCACTGCATTCAGCAGTTCATCAAGCTGCTCTTCCCGGGATGTGCCGATAATCGGCGCCGCGACGCCGCGTTTACCCAGCAGCCACGCCAGCGCTACCTGGGCGCGGGTTGCGCCGGTATCGTCGGCAATTCCGGCTAAGCGTTCAGCGATCAGGGCATCGCTGGCCTCTGTTCCTTCGTAGAGATTTTTTCCCACTTCATCCGAGACCAGACGGGCCGTGGTTTCTCCCCACGGACGGGTCAGGCGGCCGCGCGCGAGCGGGCTCCACGGGATGACCGCCACGCCCTCCTGATGGCACAGCGGCAGCATCTCACGTTCTTCTTCACGGTAGATCAGATTGTAGTGGTCCTGCATAGTGACGAAGCGCGCCCAGCCGTGCTGTGCCTGCAGATCCAGCGCCTGAGCAAACTGCGAGGCATGCATAGACGACGCGCCGATATAGCGCGCTTTACCGGCTTTGACGACGTCGTTGAGTGCTTCCAGCGTCTCCTCAATGGGCGTGTTGTAATCCCAGCGGTGAATTTGCAGCAGGTCGACGTAATCCATGTTCAGACGCCTGAGGCTATCATCAATTGAACGCAGGATCTGCGCGCGAGAAAGTCCCTGAGCCAGGTCGCCCACCGGATAGTACACCTTGGTGGCAACCACGATGTCTTCCCGACGGGCAAAATCACGCAGGGCGCGGCCGACAATCTCCTCGCTGCTGCCGTCGGAATAGCTGTTGGCGGTGTCAAAGAAGTTAATGCCGCCCTCGATGGCGCGTTTGATAATCGGACGGCTGCTCTCTTCCGGCAGCGTCCAGGCGTGGTTTCCCCGATCGGGTTCGCCAAAGGTCATGCATCCCAGGCAAAGCCGGGATACCTTAAGGTCTGTTTTTCCTAATGTTGTGTATTGCACGGTCCGCTCCTGCTGTTTAAACAATACGTTTAAGCATAGCAGGAGCGGAAAGGGGAGGGCTCAGTCCAGCCAGGCGCGGATTTTTGCTTCGATACCGGCAGCGTCCAGGCCAATCGCCGCGCGGGCTTCGTCCTGGGTACCTTGCGGGATGAAATGGTCCGGCAGGCCGAGGTTCAGCACCGGAACGGCTTTACGGTTTGCCATCAGCACCTCGTTCACGCCGCTGCCCGCACCGCCCATAATCGCGTTCTCTTCCAGCGTGACCAGCACGTCATGCGCCTCAGCCATACTCAGGATCAGGGATTCGTCGAGCGGTTTCACAAAGCGCATATCGACCAGGGTGGCGTTCAGCGTTTCAGCCACTTTCGCCGCCTCAGGCATCAGCGTGCCGAAGTTCAGAATCGCCACTTTTTCACCGCGACGTTTGACCAGACCTTTACCGATCGCCAGCTTCTCCAGCGGCTGCAGCTCAACGCCCACCGCGTTGCCGCGCGGGTAGCGAACGGCGCTTGGGCCATCCTGATAGTGGTAGCCGGTAAACAGCATCTGACGACATTCGTTCTCGTCGCTTGGCGTCATGATCACCATATCCGGAATGCAGCGCAGGAACGACAGGTCAAACGCGCCCTGGTGCGTCTGGCCGTCGGCACCGACAATGCCCGCACGATCGATAGCAAACAGCACCGGCAGCTTCTGGATCGCCACGTCGTGGATCACCTGATCGTAGGCGCGCTGCAGGAAGGTGGAATAGATAGCGACAACCGGTTTGTAGCCGCCGATGGCCAGGCCCGCGGCAAACGTCACCGCGTGCTGCTCGGCAATGGCCACGTCGAAATACTGGTCAGGGTATTTTCTGGAGAACTCCACCATGCCGGAGCCTTCGCGCATGGCCGGGGTGATCGCCATCAGCTTATTGTCTTTTGCGGCGGTTTCGCACAGCCAGTCGCCGAAGATTTTTGAATAGCTCGGCATGCCGCCGCTGCTTTTTGGCAGACAGCCGCTGGAGGGGTCAAATTTCGGTACCGCGTGGAAGGTAATCGGATCTTTTTCCGCCGGTTCGTAGCCACGCCCTTTTTTGGTCATGATGTGCAGGAACTGCGGGCCTTTCAGGTCACGCATGTTCTTGAGCGTGGTTACCAGTCCCAGCACGTCATGGCCGTCAACGGGGCCGATATAGTTAAAGCCCAGCTCTTCAAACAGGGTGCCCGGCACGACCATGCCTTTGATGTGCTCTTCGGTACGCTTGAGCAGCTCTTTGATCGGCGGTACGCCGGAGAAGACTTTCTTGCCGCCTTCACGCAGCGAGGAGTAAAGCTTGCCGGAGAGCAGTTGCGCCAGATGGTTGTTCAGCGCGCCAACGTTTTCGGAAATCGACATTTCGTTATCGTTAAGCACAACCAGCATGTCCGGCTTGATGTCGCCCGCATGGTTCATGGCCTCAAAGGCCATACCGGCAGTGATGGCGCCGTCGCCAATCACGCAGACGGTGCGGCGCTGCTTGTTCTCTTTTTCGGCAGCAACGGCAATCCCGATGCCCGCAGAAATAGAGGTGGAGGAGTGCCCGACGCTCAATACGTCGTACTCGCTCTCCCCGCGCCACGGGAACGGGTGCAGACCGCCTTTCTGACGAATGGTGCCAATTTTATCGCGACGTCCGGTCAGAATTTTGTGCGGATAAGCCTGGTGACCCACGTCCCAGATCAGCTGATCGAACGGCGTGTTATAGACGTAGTGCAGCGCCACGGTCAGCTCTACCGTGCCAAGCCCGGAGGCGAAATGGCCGCTGGAGCGGCTTACGCTGTCGAGCAGGTAGCGACGCAGTTCGTCGCATAGCTTCGGCAGGCTCTCTTTCGGCAACAGACGTAACTCCTGGGTGGAGTCAACTAACGCCAGTGTCGGGTATTTGGCAATATCAAAACTCATCAAAGGCTCATCGAGATATATAGTTTATTTATCACGCTGGATTATATAGTCCGCTAGCGCTTCCAGTGCCGAGGTATCCAGCGATTGCGCGGCCAGCTGATTCAGCGACTGGCGGGCATCGTCAATCAGATCCCGGGCTTTACGTTGGGCTTGCTCAAGACCCAGCAGGGCGGGGTAGGTACTTTTGCCAAGCTGCTGGTCCGCACCCTGACGTTTACCCAATGTTGCAGTATCGCCCACCACATCCAGAATGTCATCCTGAACCTGGAATGCCAGACCGATACTTTCTGCGTATCTGTCCAGAATCGGCAGGGCTTTGCGCCCTTGCTCACCCGCGCTCAGCGCGCCCAGGCGAACGGCGGAACGAATCAATGCCCCGGTTTTATGGCGATGAATACGCTCCAGCTGTTCCAGATTAACCTGACGTCCTTCGGCTTCAAGATCCAGGGCCTGTCCGCCGCACATGCCCGCCACGCCGCTGGCCATGGCCAGTTCGGAAATCATTGCCAGCCGGTCACGGTCAGCCACTTCGGCCATCGGCGCGTCGCTCAGAATCGAGAACGCCAGCGTCTGCAGGGCATCACCCGCCAGAATGGCATTCGCTTCGCCAAACTTGATATGGCAGGTGGGTTGACCCCGACGCAAGTCGTCGTCGTCCATGGCCGGGAGATCGTCGTGGATCAGCGAGTAGGCATGGATGCACTCAACGGCGGCTGCCGGGGCGTCCAGCGTGTTATCGCTGATGCCAAACATGTTGCCTGTGGCGTACACCAGGAACGGGCGCAGGCGCTTTCCACCCAAGAGTGCGCCATAGTGCATGGCTTCAACCAGTGGAGTGTTCTGAAAAGGCTGTGGCGCAATAAAACGGCGCAGGGCGTCGTTGGCGCGCACGACACGCGCCTGAAGCTCGTTGGCAAAATCCATTTACTCGGCGTCCGGTGTGAAAGGCGTGGTTTTCGCCTCTTCGCTGTCGGACAGCAGGATCTGCACGCGCTGTTCGGCCTGTTGCAGCTTAACCTGACCCTGGCGCGCCAGCTGGACGCCGCGCTCGAATTCGTTGAGCGCCTCTTCCAGCGGGAGATCGCCGCTCTCGAGGCGGGTAACAATTTGCTCCAGTTCACTCAGCGCAGTTTCGAAACTGGCCGGTGCGTCGTTCTTCTTCGGCATAGTGAATTGACTCTTATATTCTTCGCCCCGACATGGTAACGGACTCGGGCGGATAAGCAAATAACGCGCAATGTGCACAGGAGCGGCGCGATGGTGGTATACTTGCGCGCCTGGATGCAGCCACGGGTGTGGGCTGCTGTACTCTTTTCCATTACAAGCCTTAACAGGCTTGCCTAAGAAACATTGCCGCCATGAAGTTTATCATTAAATTGTTCCCTGAAATCACCATCAAAAGCCAATCTGTGCGTTTGCGCTTTATTAAAATTCTCACCGGGAACATTCGTAACGTATTAAAGCACTACGACGAAACCCTCGCCGTGGTGCGCCACTGGGACCACGTTGAGGTCCGTGCCAAAGACGAAAACAAACGTCAGGATATTCGCGACGCCCTGACCCGTATTCCGGGTATCCACCATATTCTGGAAGTGGAAGATGTCCCGTTTAGCGATATGCACGACATCTTCGAGAAAGCACTGGTCCAGTACCGCGACCAGATCGAAGGCAAAACCTTCTGCGTGCGCGTGAAGCGTCGCGGCAAGCACGAGTTCAGCTCCATTGAAGTTGAACGTTACGTTGGCGGCGGTCTGAACCAGCACGTCGAGTCTGCGCGCGTGCGTCTGACCAACCCGGACGTGACCGTCAATCTGGAGATCGAAAACGATCGCCTGCTGCTGGTGAAAGGCCGCTATGAAGGCATCGGCGGCTTCCCGATCGGCACCCAGGAAGACGTCCTGTCCCTGATCTCCGGCGGCTTTGACTCCGGTGTCTCCAGCTATATGCTGATGCGCCGCGGCTGCCGCGTACACTACTGCTTCTTCAACCTGGGCGGCGCGGCGCACGAGATCGGCGTTCGTCAGGTGGCACATTACCTGTGGAACCGCTTCGGCAGCTCCCACCGCGTGCGTTTCGTGGCAATTAATTTCGAACCGGTGGTCGGCGAGATTCTGGAGAAAGTGGACGACGGCCAGATGGGCGTCATCCTGAAGCGCATGATGGTGCGTGCGGCGTCCAAAGTGGCTGAACGCTACGGCGTGCAGGCGCTGGTCACCGGCGAAGCGCTGGGGCAGGTCTCCAGCCAGACGCTGACCAACCTGCGCCTGATCGACAACGTGTCTGATACGCTGATCCTGCGTCCGCTGATCTCTCACGATAAAGAACACATCATCGATCTGGCGCGCGAAATCGGCACCGAAGATTTTGCTCGCACCATGCCGGAATACTGCGGCGTGATCTCAAAAAGCCCAACGGTGAAAGCGGTGAAGGCGAAGATCGAAGCGGAAGAAGAGAACTTCGATTTCAGCATTCTGGAAAAAGTGGTGGCGGAAGCGTCCAACATTGATATTCGCGAGATTGCCCAGCAGACCGAGCAGGAGGTGGTTGAAGTGGAGACCGTGAGCGGTTTCGGCGCGAACGACGCGATTCTGGATATCCGCTCCATTGACGAGCAGGATGACAAACCGCTGCAGGTGGATGGCGTGGAGGTGGTTTCTCTGCCGTTCTATAAGCTGAGCACGAAGTTTGGCGACCTCGACCAGAGCAAAACGTACCTGCTGTGGTGTGAGCGTGGGGTGATGAGTCGCCTGCAGGCGCTGTATCTGCGCGAGCAAGGCTTTGCGAATGTGAAGGTGTATCGTCCGTAGCGTGCGGCCTGATGCCCTCACCCCGACCCTCTCCCACGGGGAGAGGGCGCAAACATTAAAAACGGCAACCTTTGGTTGCCGTTTTGCTTTTACCTCGCGCCACCCAGCTTTTTTTATGCACTACTCTTCATAGTAATTATAAATCCCCGCCGGCATCACCAGCGATGACGCCACTTCGTACGCCTTCTCGCGCCCGACCAGCAGGTCGATAATCTTTAAGCCAAAATCAATCGCGGTGCCCGGGCTCTGGCTGGTCAGCAGGTTGACGCGCGGATCCCAGACGACGCGTTTGTCCACCCACTGATCTTCCGGAATGGTGTCTTTCAGCCCCGGGAAGCCGGTCATATTGCCGATGGGGAAAATGTCGTGCGGAACCAGCACCGTTCCGGCGGCGGCGCAGATTGCCGCGACAATGCGCCCGGATAAATGAAACTGACGCACGGTCTCAACCAGCAGCGGACTGTCGCGAAAATACTCCGCGCCCTTCAGGCCACCGGGCAGGACAATGATGTCGTAATCCCCGTCGGCCACCTGCACGAGCGGAGCATCGGCCAGCAGCTTCACGCCGCGCGAGCAGGTAATCGCCAGGCTGCCGTCGCTGGCGACGCTGGCGGTTGTCACGTTAATACCGCCGCGCACCATCAGATCAATGGTGGTGACCGCTTCCATCTCTTCGCTACCAGGGGCGAGGCAGATCAGTGCCGACGCGCTCATATTCACTCTCCTTACGTTTAACCAGGTCATACAGACGGGCGTTTTCCGGCACCGCGATGCCGTGCGCGCGGGCGCGTTTTAGCAGATAGCCGGTGATGTAGTCGATCTCCGTGTGGCGTAATGCCCGAACATCCTGCAGCATCGAGGAGATGTTCTCAGCCGTACTCTCGATAACCTGCTCGACATAACAGCGCAAATCGTCTGCCGAGGTATGCAGGCCTTCCCGCTCAACGACCGCCGCGACTTCCGCACAGAGCAGTGCAACCTCCTGTGGATGATTTTTCAGCTCTCCGTTCGGGCAGTTCCACAGCGCCGTCAGCGGATTGATCACGCAGTTGACGGCCAGCTTGCGCCAGAGTTGTGGACGAATATGGTTATGCCAGGCCACGTCTGGCAGCACCTTCTGCAACACATCGGCAAGATAGCTGTAGTCCCCATCCTGCGCTCTGGCAGGGCCGATGTGGGTCACCCCGCTCGCGACATGCACGATGATGTTGCCGTCGCGACGGGCAGCGTGCGTGGTCGTCGCCATCAGCAGGGGCTGCGGAACGCTTTTCAGCTCGTCAAGGGTTCCCATGCCGTTATGCAGCAGCAGTATGGGCGAAGTGGGGGGGAGCTGGGCGGCCAGTGTCTTGACCGCGTCTGAAACCTGCCACGCTTTGAGCGTCACCAGTAAAAGGTCGCTTTGCGCCAGGAAATCAGGATCGTTCGCGGTGAGGGATTCGTTAAAGATGCTTCCGTCTTCACCAATCAGGTTTACACTGCAAAAGGGCTGGGGCACGCGGAGCCAGCCCTGAACCTCATGTCCGTGCTTGCACAGCGCGGTCAGCCATAGCTGACCAAGGGCTCCACATCCGAGCACTGTAATTTTCATTGTTCCTCCTCACCTGCAACTGCGCCAGGTGTTACAGCTTAATTATACAGCTAAGCTTCTGTTGAGTTATGCCTCGTAGCGGGTATTATGCAACGCAACAAAAGTGAAGGGAGAAGAAAAGATGCCATCTTTCGATATTGTTTCCGAAGTTGATATCCAGGAAGTTCGCAACGGCGTTGAGAACGCAACCCGCGAAGTTGAGTCACGTTTCGATTTTCGTGGCGTTGAGGCGTCGTTTGAGCTGAACGACGCAAATAAGACCATTAAGGTGCTGAGCGAGTCTGATTTCCAGGTAAATCAGCTGCTCGACATTCTGCGCGCCAAGCTGTTAAAGCGCGGCATCGAAGGGACGTCTCTGGATGTGCCGGAAGAGTTTGTGCACAGCGGCAAGAACTGGTTTGTGGAAGCCAAGCTGAAGCAGGGCATCGAGAGCGCGGTGCAGAAGAAGATTGTGAAGCTCATCAAAGACAGCAAGCTGAAGGTGCAGGCGCAGATCCAGGGCGAAGAGATTCGCGTGACCGGTAAGTCCCGCGACGACCTCCAGTCCGTGATGGCGCTGGTGCGCGGCGGCGATCTGGGGCAGCCGTTCCAGTTTAAAAACTTCCGCGATTAATATAAAAAGCCCGGTTTAACCGGGCTTTTTTTCACGCCTTGAGCGCCTGCTCGACCTCGAAGCGGTTGGTCACCTTGCTGTCAATTTTGACGTAAGCGCTGCGCTCTTCGGGAACAATCAGCACCTCTGTGACCCCGTCTTTAGCTTCCAGACGCTGTTTCAGCGCATCGCTCATCTCCACATCATCCGGAATTTCTACGCGCAGGCTGCTCACGTAGCGCGGCTCTTTCATGGTACCGGCGACCAGCAGCCAGACTGTCGCCAGTAGCGCCCCCGCGAGAAACACGGTTTGTGAATCAAAGAGTCCGTCCACCCAGCCGCCAAGCGAGCCGCCGATCGCCACGCCGAGGAACTGGCTGGTGGAGTAAATGCCCATTGCCGTGCCTTTGTAACCGGCGGGGGACTCTTTGCTGATCAGCGACGGGAGCAGGGCTTCCATCAGGTTAAATGCCAGGAAGAACAGCTGCACGCCGGCAATCAGCTCCCAGAAGTGCGGGCCAGCACCCCAGAGCACGATCTCGGCAATCAGCAGGACCGCCACGCAGCCCGCGAAGACGCGCTTCATTTTGCGCTTCACTTCAGCGTAGATGATGAACGGCACGACGGAGACAAACGAAATCAGCATCGTAACCAGATAGATTTTCCAGTGCTCAGCCGCCGGGAAACCCGCTGCGGCAAGCTGGCCGGGCAGGGCAACAAAGGTCGACATCAGCAGAATGTGCAGACACATAATGCCAAAATTCAGCTTAAGCAGGCGCGGCTCGACAATCACTTTGCTGAAGCAGCCTTTTACCATCCCCGACTCACGGTTGAGGACGTGGTTTTTGCTGTCCGGAACCACCCACAGGGTTAAGGCTATACCGATGGTTGCCAGCACGGCAATCATCCAGAACAGGGCGTGCAGGCCCAATGTGTGCGTAATGATGGGGCCCAGCACCATCGCAATCGCAAACGTCACGCCAAAGCTCACGCCGATAAATGCCATGGCTTTGGTGCGGTTCTGCTCGCGGGTTAAGTCTGACAGCAGCGCCATCACCGCGGCGGCAATCGCGCCGGAGCCCTGCAGAGCGCGGCCAAGAATAATGCCCCAGATGGAGTGGGAGAGGGCGGCAATGACGCTTCCGAGCACAAAGACCAGCAGCCCGCCGACAATCAGCGGCTTGCGGCCCACCCGGTCAGAGAGCAGACCAAACGGGATTTGGAACACCGCCTGCGCCAGACCATAAATGCCAATGGCGAGGCCAATCAGCGCCTCGCTGGCCCCCTGCAGCGCCATACCGTACGTGGTCAGAACAGGCAGGACCATAAACATGCCAAGCATCCGTAGCGAGAAGACAGTCCCTAAGCCCCAGGTCGCGCGTAGCTCGCCTGGCGTCATTTTATAATCGTTCATTACCACCTCAGTTCAAAAGCAGGCCATAGTGTAGTGCGGGGAAGGGGCGGGGTAAATAAAGGGTTATTTAACAAATATTACATGCGTTATTAATAGATTCAGTGAATAAAAAAGGGTGCCGAAGCACCCCTTTATTCACCTGTTGTGGCTTACCAGACGTAAGTCAGCAGGTTATGTGAATCCGGCACCATGAAGTCCACGGACATCATCACGGACAGTGAAGTAATGGCCACAATCGAGAACACAAACAGCTTGCGCGCCCAGACTTTGTCATCTTCCACTTTGTAACCGCGCAGCGCCATGCCGAGCCACCAGACGCTCACTGCAGCCGCTACCGCCAGATATTTGTATCCAGCGTAACCACCCAGAGAGAGCATCAGCGTTGCCACGGCAAAGGCGATGATGTACAGCGTGATGTGGTTCTTGGCAACGGAGATGCCTTTCACGACCGGCAGAACCGGGATGTTCGCTGCCTGATAATCCTTAAAGCGGAAAATCGCGATGGCATAGGAGTGCGGCATCTGCCACAGGCTAAAGATAGCCAGCAGGATCAGCGCACCGCTGTCGAACTCATTCGTGACCGCGCAGTAGCCAATCACCGGCGGCGCAGCGCCGGAGAGAGAACCAATCAGCGTGCCGTAGACGGAGTGACGCTTCATATACAGGCTGTAGACGCCCACATACACCACGAACCCCATCACCCCCAGCCAGCAGGCCAGCGGGTTAGCACCAAACCACAGCAGCATAAAGCCAGCAATACCCAGCAAGGTGGCGTACACCAGCGAGACGGAAGGGGCGATCAGGCCTTTCACCAGCACCCGATTTTTGGTCCTTTCCATCTTCTTGTCGATATCCATGTCGATGTAGTTGTTAAATACACAACCGGACGCAACAACCAGTGACACACCGACCAGCGTGTAGATAAAGAGGGTGTAATCAATGCTGCCTTTGGAGGCCAGCAGGAACCCTCCGATCACGGAGATCAGGTTGCCAAAGATGATGCCTGGTTTCGTTACTTGCAGGTATTGCTTAAACATACTCGCCGCTCTTAGTGAACCATCATGTTGTAGTTGAGGTTCCACATAATCCAGATGGAACCGACTACCAGGATAGCGATGATAATCACGGTAAAGATAAAGGCGGTCATGTTCCAGCCTTCATCGGACTTGGTGTTCATGTGCAGGAAGCAAACCAGATGCACCAGAATCTGAATCACCGCGGTCACCAGGATTGCACCCAGGATAACCGGCTTAGACGCAGAACCGCTCATCACCATCCAGAACGGGATCACCGTCAGGATGATCGACAGGATGAAACCTGTCATGTAGGTTTTTACGCTGCCGTGGGAAGCGCCATGATCGTTAGAATGACTCATTACATCGCCCCCATCAGATAGACAACAGAGAACACACAGATCCACACCACGTCCAGGAAGTGCCAGAACAGGCTCAGGCACAGGATACGGGTACGGTTAGTACTGGTCAGGCCGCGACGGGAGATCTGGAACATCAGTACTGCCATCCAGATCAGACCGGAGGTCACGTGCAGACCGTGGGTGCCGACCAGCGCGAAGAACGCGGACAGGAAGCCACTGCGATCCGGGCCGAAGCCTTCCATGATCAGGTGATGGAATTCATAGATTTCCATCCCGATAAATCCAGCACCAAACAGCCAGGTCAACGCCAGCCAGGACACAACCTGGCTCTTGTTGTTTTTGTACATGGCGATAGCCGCCATGCCGTAGGTGATGGAGCTGAATAACAGCAGTGCGGTTTCAACCAGAACGAACGGCAGTTCAAAGATGTCCTTGCCGGTCGGGCCGCCCGCTGTGCCGTTCACCAGAACGGCATAGGTCGCGAACAGACAGCAGAACAGAATGCAGTCGCTCATCAGGTAGATCCAGAAACCGAAGACTTTGGTCGGTCCTGTATCGTGGTGCGCATGCTCATGCGCGTGGGCAGTTGAGTGCGCCAGAGTATCAGTTGCCATTTTTCAGCCCCGCTTTAGAAATCTCGTCGAAATGCTGATTTTCCAGCTTCTCAACTTCACGGACTGGTACGTAGTAGTCCACGTCCTCGTCAAAGCTCTTCACAATCCAGCTGATTACGATGCCAGCGAAGCCAACAATCGCCATCCACCAGATGTGCCAGATCATTGCGAAACCAAATACCGTCGCGAAAGCGGAAATCACAATGCCCGCACCGCTGTTTTTCGGCATGTGGATCTCTTCGTAATGAGCAGGTTGCTTGTACGCTTCACCTTTTTCTTTCATTTCCCAGAATGCGTCGCGTTCATGAACCTGCGGCACGATGGCAAAGTTATAGAAAGGCGGTGGAGAAGAGGTTGCCCACTCCAGCGTACGGCCACCCCATGGGTCACCGGTCAGGTCACGGTTCTGGTCGCGGTCGCGAATAGACACGTAGAACTGAATCAGCTGAGACGCGATACCACAGGCAATCAGCACGGCACCGCCCGCTGCAACCATCAGCATTGGGTGGAACTGCGGATCGATCTGCTGGCTCAGACGACGGGTCATACCCATGAAGCCCAGCACGTACAGCGGCATAAATGCTACGAAGAAGCCGATGATCCAGAACCAGAACGCGCGTTTACCCCATTTCTCGTTCAGCGTGAAGCCGAACGCTTTTGGCCACCAGTAGGTTACGCCAGCGAAGCAGCCGAAGACCACGCCACCGATGATAACGTTATGGAAGTGCGCAATCAGGAACAGACTGTTGTGCAGAACGAAGTCAGCACCCGGTACCGCCAGCAGTACGCCGGTCATCCCACCTACGGAGAAGGTCACGATGAAGCCGATGGTCCACAGCATTGCTGAGTGGAACACGATACGGCCCTGGTACATGGTGAACAGCCAGTTGAAGATCTTCACCCCGGTCGGGATGGCGATAATCATGGTGGTAATACCGAAGAAGGCGTTTACGTTCGCGCCCGCACCCATGGTGAAGAAGTGGTGCAGCCAAACGATGAACGACAGAACGGTAATACACACGGTTGCCCACACCAGAGAGGTGTAACCAAACAGACGTTTACGCGAGAAGGTTGCTGCGATTTCGGAGAACACACCGAACACAGGCAGAACCAGGATGTACACTTCCGGGTGACCCCAGGCCCAAATCAGGTTGATGTACATCATCATGTTGCCACCCATATCATTCGTGAAGAAATGGGTGCCCAGGTAGCGGTCCAGGGTCAGCAGCGCAATGGTGACGGTCAGGATTGGGAAGGAGGCAATAATCAGGATGTTGGCGCACAGAGATGCCCAGGTAAATACCGGCATCTTGAACATGGTCATGCCAGGGGCACGCATCTTGATAATGGTCACGAAGAAGTTGATACCGGTCAGGGTTGTACCGACACCGGAGAGCTGAAGCGCCCAAATCCAGTAGTCGACGCCAACGCCCGGACTGTACTCAATTCCTGACAGCGGTGGGTAAGCCAGCCAGCCGGTCTGCGCGAATTCGCCCACACCCAGTGACAGGTTAACCAGGATAACGCCGACAACCGTGAACCAGAAGCTCAGGTTGTTCAGGAACGGGAACGCCACGTCGCGCGCGCCGATTTGCAGCGGAACGACAACGTTCATCAGACCGATAACCAGCGGCATCGCCACGAAGAAGATCATGATAACGCCGTGGGCGGTAAAGATCTGATCGTAGTGATGCGGTGGCAGGAAGCCGGCTTCACCCGCAGAGGCGAGTGCCTGCTGGCTACGCATCATGATTGCATCCGCAAAGCCACGAATTAACATGACGATGCCGACGATGCAGTACATGATACCGAGTTTTTTGTGGTCAACCGAAGTCAGCCACTCGTTCCACAGGTAGCTCCACTTACCGAAGTAAGTGATTAAGGCCAGTAAGGCCGCGCCACCAATGATAATTGCAGCCACCGTAACCACGATAATCGGTTCATGGTAGGGCACTGCATCCAGTGTCAATTTTCCGAACATTTTCTTCCTCGGCCCCTTAGTGAGCGGTTTCCGCGTGGCTCATGTCCATGCCTTCCATACCTTCGTGCGCGCTGTGCTCGCCTTCAGGCTGGGTCATGTCCATGCTCTTGCCGTGATCCATAAATTTGCCAATCACATCTTTGAACAAATCGGGTTTCACGTTAGAGAAGTACTCCACCTTGTTGTATTCGCTAGGTGCAGCCACTTTTTCGAACGCCGCCATGTCAGACATGGTGTTTGGAGACTGCTTCGCTTTTTCAACCCACTGGTCGAAAGCGGCACGGTCTGGCGTTGCAATAGCTTTGAACTTCATACCTGAGAAGCCCGGGCCGCTATAGCTGGCGGAGATACCATCATAGGTGCCTGCTTCATTCGCGATCAGGTGCAGGTTAGTCTGCATACCGGCCATCGCGTAAATCTGGCTACCCAGACGCGGGATGAAGAAGGAGTTCATTACGGAGTTGGAGGTCACTTTGAACTGAACCGGAGTGTTCGCCGGGAAGGCGATTTCATTCACGGTAGCAATACCCTGCTCTGGATAGATGAAGAACCATTTCCAGTCCATGGAGACCACTTCGATGGTAATAGGTTTTTCATCGTGAACCAGCGGCTTGCTCGGCTCAAGTGCGTGAGTGGTTTTCCAGGTCAGTACGGCAAGGAACAGGATGATCAGGATAGGTACCGTCCAGACCACAGCTTCCACTTTATTGGAGTGTGACCAGTTCGGGCTATACTTCGCATCTTTATTGCTCGCACGATACTTCCAGGCGAAACCAACAGCCATCAAAATGGCTGGAATAACCACAATCAACATCAGGCCAAAAGCCGTCAATATCAGTGAACGTTGTTCCAGTCCAATCTGTCCTTTGGGGTCTAGTAGTGCAGAATCACAGCCACTGAGTAATACAGTGCCTGCGAATAATGACAACCATCCCAAACTTTTATTGTATTTCCTGAGTCTCATTTAACGACCTCAATTCCACGGGAGTCTGGTGGCGTTTAAAGTGTGCGGGCATTTTACGGGAAGGTTACATTACTGTAAACATCATTAGGCCTGTGTCAGGAAGGTGTTACCGGGTTCTGCCGCACGTGTCACAAGTGTTGCAAATTATGTCGGTTTTTATGACCGAAGCCGCATGAGATGGGCTTTATAACGAAAGGACCCCCAAGCATACCCTAAAAGGGGCAATTGGTATAACCATTGTTAAAAATAAACAAAAAATTAACAATTAATTATCAATAAAAAGACATCTAAAAAACGAAAAATCAAACTATCACATGCTGAATCGTTTAATGAAAAATAGCGTTTTGGAACCGGAGCCAATAATTTCCAAATCCTATCCCGCACAAAACAACAAATATTTTTTTTCGTCGCTGGTGGCTATTTCACCGTTATAATTTCGGTTAGTGATTACAACGGGAAATAACCTTTCGTATTTTTCTTCAGGTCAGCTGCGTTTTACGCAACGCCATGAAATCGAGCAGACCCCCGGTCAGGATCCCAACGATGGCCAGCAGGGCACCGGCGTCCAGCAGAAGGGCCCCGAACGGGAGTGCCAGAGACGTGCTGGCATTAATAATGAGCACCACAAGCCAGAGTGCCAGCGCAATGCAGCCCACCATTAACAGTCGTAACGCAAAACGGTAGGCGCGGTGATATTCGGTGCGCGGCATAAAGTGTTCGGTCCGCTGGGTATATTCCAGCGTCTGGCGACACACCAGCAACAATAAAATCCCCGGCACGGCAGCCACCACCGAGAAGAGATAAAATGTTGGCCAACCGTGGGCTTCCACGAACCAGCCGGCAATTGGGCCTACATAAACGCGGCCTACGGCAGAGAGCGCCGAGAGCAGTGCGAACTGCGTAGCGGAAAATGACTTGTTGCACAGGGTCATCAGCAGGGCGACAAAGGCCGCAGTCCCCATACCGCCGCAGAGATTTTCAAAAAATACCGCCGCAGCCATGCTGATCATATGTTTGTCGGTAATGGACAGCAGCCAATAGCCTGCGTTAGAGGCGCCTTGCAGAATGCCGAAGATCAGCAGCGCGCGGAACAGCGTCAGGCGCTGCATCAGCACGCCGCCATACAGTGCCCCGACAATGGTCGCAAACAGCCCCAGCGTTTTATTCACCACGCCCACTTCACCGGCGTCAAAGCCGACACCCCTGATCAGGAAGGTGGTGGTCAGGCTCATGGCAAAAGCGTCACCCAGCTTATAAAGGACGATAAGCAGCAGGATCAGCCAGGCGTTGTTGCGGCCAAAGAAGTCACGCAGCGGTTCGGCGACGGCCTGCTCCAGCGAGCGGGGAACCGGGATAACGTCACTCGGTTCGGGCGCCAATAGCGTCGCGATAATGCAGGGGATCAGCAGAGCAGCCATCAGCCAGTACATCCCCTGCCAGCCTAAGTAACGGTCTGCCAGCCACAGCGCCAGCCCGCCGGAGACCAGCATCCCGAGGCGATAGCCCAGCACGCTGATGGCCGCACCGGCACCGCGTTCTTCCGCTGGTAACACGTCCGTCTTCCAGGCGTCGAACACGATATCCTGAGAGGCGGAACAGAAGGCAATCACCACCGCAAGCGCGGCCATCCAGCGCAGCTGCGTGGCGGGTTCAAGAAAACCCATCGCCGCAATGGCCAGCAATAGCAGGAGTTGCGTCATCACCAGCCAGCCGCGACGACGCCCGAGGAAAGGCGGCGTGTAACGATCCATGACCGGAGACCACAGAAACTTGAATACATAGGCCTGACCCACAAGCGAGAAGAAGCCAATGGTTTTCAGATCGATGTTCTCGACCGTCATCCACGCCTGAAGCGTGCCGGAGGTGAGCGCGAGGGGTAAACCCGAGGCAAAGCCGAGGATCAGCAGAATCGCTGATTTCGGTTGCTGGAAAATGCGTAAGTAATGGCTGGACATGTTCTTATAAAACTGACCCGGCGATAGACCGGGTCAGCGGGCAGGATTAACGCGCGTTCTGCTTGATGAAGTCGTGAATGCTGGTGTCCTGCGCCATGTCGGAAATGGTATCCGTCAGCACGCTGTTAACCGCATCAGCAATATTTTTATTCGATGCCTGGAACGCGCCTTCTACAGAGTAGCTCGCGCGATAGTTCTTGGTCATCTTGTTACCGTTCTTCGCGGTCGCGATGATGGCGATATCCGCTTTTGTGGCGATGTTGTAGCGCACGTTGCCCTGAGACACATCAGCGTACAGGTTGTTCACGATGATCTGCAGATCCACCGCGCCGCTTGGGCCAACCATATAGCCACGGGAGGTCATCTGTTTCTCCAGCACTTCCTGCAGCAGGAAGCGCAGGTCGC
This sequence comes from Enterobacter sp. BNK-22, assembly GCF_048684805.1. Lineage (NCBI taxonomy): Bacteria > Pseudomonadati > Pseudomonadota > Gammaproteobacteria > Enterobacterales > Enterobacteriaceae > Enterobacter > Enterobacter sp. BNK-22. The sequence continues at coordinate 2,518,367 of NZ_JBLQTT010000001.1, read as the reverse complement.
GGGAGGCGGTGAGCGTCACCTGCTGGTTATCGCGGGTCACTTTAGCCAGAGCCTGATCCTGACGCTGATCGGCGCCGTTAATGCTCACGGTGACGCCCATCAGGCTTGGGTCCTGCTGAGGCAGGGTGATTTTCGGTGAGACATCAATGGTGGTCGGCGGGGTAGCGCAGCCTGCCAGCATAAAAAGGGCTACCAATGGAAAGAAGAGTTTTTTTAACATTTTAAGGTTCTCACGAATCGTAAGCATAATAGAGAGAAAAATTGCCGCCATCATAACATCGCCAACGGTCAGGGGAAGTGGTCAACGCATGTAAATTCATCGTCTTGTCCGAAAACTGACCAGCTCACCCATTTTCTCCTTCCACGGATGACAAAAGGTATGAGCCTCACAGTGAACTTCATTCGTTTGAATGAGAAAATCAGACGAAAGCTAAATATTTGTTGTCAAGGTGTAATGGAAACGGTAAAAGCGGCTAATATTTAAAGGGATGGGTGACATCCTGGCGTTGTCGGAGGAGTAATTTCATGATGATACGTGAGCATATAGAAGATAAATTAAGGGCAGCGTTCAACCCTGTGTTCCTCGAAGTCGTCGACGAAAGCTATCGTCATAACGTACCGGCAGGTTCTGAAAGCCACTTTAAAGTGGTTCTGGTTAGCGATCGCTTCACGGGAGAACGTTTCCTGAACCGACATCGCTTGATCTACAGCACCTTGACGGAAGAGCTCTCCACGACCGTGCATGCGCTGGCACTGCATACCTACACTATTAAGGAATGGGAAGGCTTGCAGGATACGGTTTTCGCATCGCCGCCCTGTCGCGGTGCAGGCACTATCGCCTGATAAATCGGATTTGCAACGGCTGGAGCTTTTCCAGTATGTTGCTTACAGATTTCCTCAAAACGGCCTCCGGGCCGTTTTGTTTTGTCTGAGTTTTGAGCGGATGGTGCGATTTTAAGGCTAAAAATAGCCTTAAAGTGTGAAAAAAGCCGCAGCAACATGCCCCAACCGTTCTCGACTCACCTAAGTGATGCCGCTATAATGCCGCGTCTTATTGAATGTCTTCGGGATGATTCTGGCGACAGGGAATGTGAATCTGCACTAAGAGAGCATCCCGGTATAACAGACAGATTCAGAGTTGACCGAGCACTGTGATTTTTTTGAGGTAACAAGATGCAAGTTTCAGTTGAAACCACTCAAGGCCTTGGCCGCCGTGTAACGATTACTATCGCTGCTGACAGCATCGAAACTGCTGTGAAAAGCGAGCTGGTCAACGTAGCAAAAAAAGTACGTATTGACGGCTTCCGTAAGGGCAAAGTACCAATGAATGTTGTTGCTCAGCGTTATGGCGCTTCCGTGCGTCAGGATGTGCTGGGTGAACTGATGAGCCGCAACTTTATCGATGCGATCATCAAAGAAAAAATCAATCCGGCCGGTGCGCCAAACTACGTTCCAGGCGAATACAAACTGGGCGAAGACTTCACCTACTCCGTAGAGTTCGAAGTGTACCCGGAAGTTGAGCTGAAAGGTCTGGAATCTATCGAAGTTGAAAAACCGATTGTCTCCGTGACTGACGAAGACGTTGACGGCATGCTGGACACCCTGCGTAAGCAGCAGGCGAACTGGAAAGAGAAAGAAGGCGCTGTTGACGCGGAAGACCGTGTGACCATCGACTTCACCGGTTCTGTAGACGGCGAAGAGTTCGAAGGCGGCAAAGCGTCTGACTTCGTACTGGCAATGGGCCAGGGTCGTATGATCCCAGGCTTCGAAGACGGTATCAAAGGCCACAAAGCGGGCGAAGAGTTCACCATCGACGTGACCTTCCCTGAAGAGTACCACGCTGAAAACCTGAAGGGTAAAGCAGCGAAGTTCGTCATCAACCTGAAGAAAGTGGAAGAGCGCGAACTGCCAGAACTGACTGAAGAGTTCATCAAACGTTTCGGCGTGGAAGACGGTTCTGTTGCTGGCCTGCGTACCGAAGTGCGTAAAAACATGGAGCGCGAGCTGAACGGCGCTGTGCGCAACCGCGTGAAGTCTCAGGCGATCGAAGGTCTGGTGAAAGCCAACGAAATCGACGTTCCTGCTGCCCTGATCGACAGCGAAATAGACGTTCTGCGCCGTCAGGCTGCACAGCGTTTCGGTGGCAACCAGCAGCAAGCGATGGAACTGCCACGCGAGCTGTTCGAAGAGCAAGCGAAACGTCGCGTTGTGGTTGGCCTGCTGCTGGGCGAAGTGATTCGTACCCACGAGCTGAAAGCTGACGAAGAGCGTGTGAAAGGCCTGATCGAAGAGATGGCTTCTGCATACGAAGATCCATCAGAAGTGATCGAGTTCTACGGTAAGAACAAAGAGCTGATGGACAACATGCGCAACGTAGCCCTGGAAGAGCAGGCGGTTGAAGCGGTACTGGCGAAAGCGAAAGTGACCGAAAAAGCGACCTCTTTCAACGAACTGATGAACCAGCAGGCGTAATTTCGCCCCAACGGTTTAAAGTTTGAACAGAAAACCCGTTGCCTTGCGGCAGCGGGTTTTTTTTATCGCAGCCAGAGCCCAGGAAGAGTGCTAAAACGCCCTTTCGGTGTTAGCGTAACAACAAAAGGTTGTTATGCTTGAAATAGGGCACTGTGAACCCCATAAGTACGTAATCATGATGAATGAGACTGGCTGATAATCCGTCCGTAAGGTTACAATCAGTACAGCAGGTGTTTTCAATTTTGATCCAGGAGACGGAAATGTCATACAGTGGCGAACGAGATAACTTTGCACCCCATATGGCTCTGGTGCCAATGGTTATTGAACAGACCTCACGTGGTGAGCGTTCTTTTGATATCTATTCCCGTCTGCTCAAGGAACGCGTTATCTTTCTGACCGGCCAGGTGGAAGACCACATGGCTAACCTGATCGTGGCGCAGATGCTGTTTCTGGAAGCGGAAAACCCGGAAAAAGACATTTACCTGTACATTAACTCCCCGGGTGGCGTGATTACAGCAGGGATGTCCATTTATGACACCATGCAATTCATCAAACCGGATGTCAGCACGATCTGTATGGGTCAGGCAGCATCTATGGGCGCGTTCCTGTTAACCGCAGGGGCGAAGGGTAAGCGTTTCTGCTTGCCAAATTCCCGCGTGATGATTCACCAGCCGCTGGGCGGTTACCAGGGGCAGGCGACGGATATCGAAATCCACGCCCGCGAAATTCTGAAAGTAAAAGCGCGCATGAATGAACTTATGGCGCAGCATACGGGTCAACCTCTCGAGCAGATCGAGCGCGATACCGAGCGCGATCGCTTCCTCTCTGCTTCAGAGGCAGTTGAGTACGGCTTAGTCGACTCCGTGTTGACCCATCGTAATTGATGCCCGCGACGCGAGTGTGCCGCTATACTAAGGTAGGGCGGCACGCTGCTTGATGCAGCTTGCGTCTTAGAATGGCATTTGCGTCGTCATGTGCGGCACAAAGAACTTAAAAAGAGGTTTGGACTCATGACAGATAAACGCAAAGATGGTTCGGGCAAACTGCTGTACTGCTCTTTTTGCGGCAAAAGCCAGCATGAAGTGCGTAAACTGATTGCCGGGCCGTCCGTGTATATCTGCGACGAATGTGTCGATTTATGTAACGACATCATTCGCGAAGAGATTAAAGAAGTCGCACCGCACCGTGAGCGCAGCGCGCTGCCAACGCCGCATGAAATTCGTCATCACCTTGACGACTACGTCATCGGTCAGGAGCAGGCCAAGAAAGTGCTGGCGGTAGCGGTCTATAACCACTACAAACGCCTGCGTAACGGCGACACCAGCAATGGCGTGGAACTGGGTAAAAGCAACATTCTGCTGATCGGCCCAACCGGTTCCGGTAAAACGCTGCTGGCTGAAACCCTGGCGCGTCTGCTTGATGTTCCGTTCACCATGGCGGATGCCACCACCCTGACCGAGGCCGGTTACGTGGGTGAGGACGTCGAAAACATCATCCAGAAACTGCTGCAGAAGTGCGATTACGACGTACAGAAAGCCCAGCGCGGGATTGTTTACATCGATGAGATCGACAAGATCTCCCGTAAATCCGACAACCCGTCCATCACCCGTGACGTATCGGGTGAAGGCGTACAGCAGGCACTGCTGAAGCTGATCGAAGGTACGGTAGCCGCTGTTCCACCACAGGGTGGGCGTAAACATCCTCAGCAGGAGTTCCTGCAGGTTGATACCTCCAAGATCCTGTTCATCTGTGGCGGTGCGTTTGCCGGTCTGGATAAAGTCATATCCCACCGTGTTGAAACCGGCTCCGGCATTGGTTTTGGCGCAACGGTGAAATCGACGGCTGAAAAACCGAACGAAGGCGAGCTGCTGTCTCAGGTCGAACCGGAAGATCTGATCAAATTCGGTCTGATCCCTGAGTTCATCGGTCGTCTGCCGGTTGTGGCAACGCTGAATGAGCTGAGTGAAGACGCGCTGATCCAGATCCTGAAAGAGCCAAAAAATGCGCTGACCAAGCAGTATCAGGCGCTGTTCAATCTGGAAGGCGTTGACCTGGAATTCCGCGACGAAGCGCTGGATGCCATTGCTAAGAAAGCGATGGTCCGTAAAACCGGTGCTCGTGGTCTGCGTTCTATCGTTGAAGCGGCACTGCTCGACACCATGTACGATCTGCCGTCGATGGAAGACGTTGAGAAAGTGGTGATTGACGAGTCCGTCATCAGCGGTCAAACCAAGCCGCTGCTGATTTACGGTAAACCGGAAGCCCAGCAGGCATCTGGCGAATAATTCACCAAATCATACAAGCAGTTAATCAAAAAGGGGGGATTTTATCTCCCCTTTACTTTTTCCGTATTCATAGCGTTGAATGTGTGGGAAACATCCCCATATACTGGATACATGTTAATGGTTATGTGAAGCACAGTGACATGACCAGCTTACCTGGCGGACACTAACTAAGAGAGAGCTCTATGAATCCTGAGCGTTCTGAACGCATTGAAATCCCCGTATTGCCGTTGCGCGATGTGGTGGTTTATCCGCACATGGTCATACCCTTATTTGTAGGGCGGGAAAAATCTATCCGTTGCCTCGAAGCCGCTATGGATCATGATAAAAAAATCATGCTGGTGGCGCAGAAAGAAGCATCAACGGATGAGCCGGGTGTAAACGATCTTTTCACCGTCGGGACCGTGGCCTCTATTTTGCAGATGCTGAAGCTGCCTGACGGCACCGTGAAGGTGCTGGTTGAAGGCCTGCAGCGTGCGCGTATTACCACTCTGTCAGACGACGGCGAACATTTCTCTGCCAAGGCAGAGTACCTTGATTCGCCTGAACTTGATGAGCGCGAGCAGGAAGTACTGGTTCGCACCGCGATTAGCCAGTTTGAAGGCTACATCAAGCTGAACAAGAAAATCCCACCAGAAGTGCTGACGTCGCTGAACAGCATCGACGATCCTGCACGTCTGGCGGACACCATCGCTGCACATATGCCGCTGAAGCTGGCTGACAAACAGTCCGTGCTGGAAATGTCCGACGTTAACGAACGTCTGGAATATCTGATGGCGATGATGGAGTCCGAAATCGATCTGCTGCAGGTTGAGAAGCGTATTCGCAACCGCGTGAAAAAGCAGATGGAAAAATCTCAGCGTGAGTACTATCTGAATGAGCAAATGAAGGCCATTCAGAAAGAACTGGGCGAGATGGACGATGCGCCGGACGAAAACGAAGCGCTGAAGCGTAAGATCGACGCGGCGAAGATGCCGAAAGAGGCGAAAGAGAAAGCCGAAGCCGAGTTGCAGAAGCTGAAAATGATGTCTCCAATGTCGGCTGAAGCGACCGTCGTACGCGGCTACATTGAGTGGATGGTGCAGGTTCCGTGGAACGCCCGCAGCAAGGTCAAAAAAGACCTGCGTCAGGCGCAGGAAATCCTCGATACCGACCACTACGGCCTGGAACGCGTGAAAGACCGCATTCTTGAGTACCTCGCGGTTCAAAGCCGTGTAAACAAAATCAAAGGCCCAATTCTGTGCCTGGTAGGACCGCCAGGGGTGGGTAAAACCTCTCTGGGTCAGTCCATCGCTAAAGCGACCGGACGTAAGTATATCCGTATGGCGCTGGGTGGCGTGCGCGATGAAGCGGAAATCCGCGGTCACCGCCGTACCTACATCGGTTCTATGCCGGGTAAATTGATCCAGAAGATGGCGAAAGTGGGCGTTAAAAACCCGCTGTTCCTGCTGGATGAGATCGACAAGATGTCGTCGGACATGCGTGGCGATCCAGCGTCTGCCCTGCTGGAAGTACTTGATCCAGAACAGAACGTGGCGTTCAGCGATCACTATCTGGAAGTGGACTACGACCTGAGCGACGTCATGTTCGTGGCGACGTCGAACTCCATGAACATTCCGGCTCCGCTGCTGGACCGTATGGAAGTGATCCGTCTCTCCGGTTACACCGAAGACGAGAAGCTGAACATTGCTAAACAGCACCTGCTGCCGAAACAGATTGAGCGTAACGCGCTTAAAGCCAACGAGCTGACCGTCGAGGACAGCGCGATTATTGGCATCATTCGCTACTACACCCGTGAAGCGGGCGTGCGTAGCCTTGAGCGTGAAATCTCTAAACTGTGCCGTAAGGCGGTGAAACAGTTGCTGCTGGATAAGAGCCTGAAACACATTGTGATTAACGGCGATAATCTGCATGCCTATCTCGGTGTTCAGCGCTTCGACTACGGTCGCGCGGATAACGAAAACCGCGTTGGCCAGGTGACCGGTCTGGCATGGACGGAAGTGGGCGGCGATCTGCTGACCATCGAAACCGCCTGTGTACCGGGTAAAGGCAAACTGACCTACACCGGCTCGCTGGGTGAAGTGATGCAGGAGTCCATTCAGGCGGCGCTGACCGTGGTGCGCGCGCGCGCGGAGAAACTGGGGATCAACCCTGATTTCTACGAAAAACGCGACATCCACGTGCACGTACCTGAAGGGGCGACGCCGAAAGATGGTCCAAGCGCGGGTATTGCCATGTGTACCGCTCTGGTTTCTTGCCTGACAGGGAACCCGGTGCGTGCCGATGTGGCGATGACCGGTGAGATTACGCTGCGTGGCCAGGTTCTGCCGATTGGCGGCTTAAAAGAAAAACTGCTGGCGGCACACCGCGGTGGGATCAGAACCGTATTGATCCCTTACGAAAATAAACGCGATCTGGAAGAGATTCCGGACAACGTGATTGCCGACCTGCAGATTCATCCTGTTAAGCGAATTGAGGAAGTTCTTAGTCTCGCATTGCAGAATGAACCGTCAGGAATGCAGGTTGTAACCGCAAAATAGTGACCTCGCGCAAAGAGCGTCAATAAAAACAAGGCTGGTAAGTCATTTCGCACTTGCCAGCCTTTTTTTGTATAGCTAATTTAGATTGCTGATTAGGTCAGCCATCAACAACGGGTGTTGTAAGGTCATGGCAGGCCTGATATAACTGCTGCGCGGTCGCGTTGTGAAGGATTCAGGCGCGATATAAATTATAAAGAGAGGAAGAGAACAGTGAATAAATCTCAACTGATTGACAAAATTGCTGCTGGTGCTGATATTTCTAAAGCTGCAGCTGGACGTGCGTTAGATGCATTAATTGCTTCTGTTACTGAATCTCTGCAGGCTGGGGACGACGTTGCACTGGTAGGCTTCGGTACTTTTGCTGTTAAAGAGCGTGCTGCCCGTACTGGCCGCAACCCTCAGACCGGTAAAGAGATCACCATTGCTGCCGCTAAAGTGCCGGGTTTCCGTGCAGGTAAAGCGCTGAAAGACGCAGTAAACTGATTGCTTTCCCGTTTCAGGGAAGCCGGATAGTACAAGGGCGCATCGTTTGATGTGCCTTTTTTGTTTGTCCAGACCTGATTTGTGCGAGTTTATGCGAGTTGTGGGCTGACAATCGCCCCGTTTTCTTGTCACAATACGACTTTACGCGCGACGGGCAGGATTTTCCGTCAGCGTCAGGTAACCAGTCACCTACAGCGGAGTGTTGTTACACCATGATGGACAGCTTACGCACGGCTGCTAACAGTCTCGTGCTCAAGATTATTTTCGGTATCATTATCGTGTCGTTCATATTGACCGGCGTGAGCAGTTACCTTATTGGCGGTGGCGCGAACTATGCCGCAAAAGTGAATGGCCAGGAGATCAGCCGCGGTCAGTTCGAGAATGCTTTTGCCGGTGAACGTAACCGTATGCAGCAACAGCTGGGCGACCAATTCTCTGAACTGGCAGCGAACGAAGGGTACATGAAGACCCTGCGCCAACAGACTCTGAACCGTCTTATCGACGAAGCTCTGCTGGATCAGTATGCCAAAAAACTGGGCCTTGGCATCAGCGATGAGCAGGTGAAAAAAGCCATTTTCTCCACGCAAGCCTTCCAGTCTAACGGTAAATTCGACAACGCGCGTTACAACAGCATCGTCAACCAGATGGGGATGACGGCCGATCAGTACGCGCAGGCTCTGCGTAACCAGCTGACCACTCAGCAGCTCATCAATGCCGTTGTCGGCACTGATTTCATGCTCAAAGGTGAAACGGATGAACTGGCCGCGCTGGTAGCACAGCAGCGCGTTGTACGTGAAGCGACCATTGATGTGAACGCCCTTGCCGCGAAACAGCAGGTGAGCGACGCTGACGTTAACGCTTATTACGAGCAGAACAAGAATACCTTTGTTTCTCCAGAGCAGTTCCGTGTGAGCTACATCAAGCTGGATGCTGCCGCGCTGCAGGAAACCGCGTCTGACGCGGAAATCCAGTCTTACTATGACCAGCATCAGGATCAGTTCACACAGCCGCAGCGTAACCGCTACAGCGTGATTCAGACCAAAACCGAGGAGGATGCCAAAGCGGTACTGGATGAGCTGAACAAAGGCGCTGATTTCGCGACCGTCGCGAAAGCGAAATCCACCGACATTATCTCTGCGAAAAACGGCGGCGATATGGGCTGGCTGGAAGACGCGACCACGCCGGACGAGCTGAAAAATGCCGGCCTGAAAGAGAAAGGCCAACTGTCTGGCGTCATTAAATCTTCCGTGGGCTTCCTGGTCGTGCGTCTGGACGACATCACCGCGGCGAAAACCAAGCCGCTGGCTGAGGTTCGCGACGATATCGCGGCGAAAGTGAAACAGGAAAAAGCGCTGGATGCCTACTATGCACTGCAGCAGAAGGTGAGCGATGCTGCCAGCAACGACAACGAATCTCTGGCGGGTGCCGAGCAGGCGGCTGGGGTGAAAGCGGTTGAGACGGGCTGGTTTGGCCGTGACAACCTGCCGGAAGAACTGAACTTCAAACCGGTTTCAGATGCCATCTTCAACGGTGGTCTGGTCGGCGAGAACGGCACGCCGGGCAGTAACTCTGACATCATTACCGTTGATGGCGATCGTGCGTTTGTGCTGCGCGTCAGCGAGCACAAGCCAGAAGCGGTCAAACCGCTGGCGGAAGTGAAGGATCAGGTCGTCGCTCAGGTTAAGCACAACAAAGCGGAACAGCAGGCGAAGCTGGATGCTGAGAAGATTCTGGCCGATCTGAAAGCGGGTAAAGAGGATGCGCTGAAAGCGGCTGGCCTGAGCTTCGGTGAGGCGAAAACGCTGAGCCGTACCGGTCAGGATCCAATCAGCCAGGCCGCGTTTGGCCTGACTCTGCCTGCGAAGGACAAGCCAAGCTTCGGTACTACCACCGATGCGCAGGGTAACGTCGTTCTGCTGGCGCTGGATGAAGTGAAAGCCGGTACCCTGCCAGACGCGCAGAAGAAGGCGATGGTCCAGGGGATTACCCAGAACAATGCTCAGATTGCCTTCGAAGCCATGATGAGCAACCTGCGTAAAGATGCCAAAATTAAGCTGGGCGACATCATCACTCAGCAGCAATAATTACGTATCTGCTCGCAGATTTTCGTAACGCTCTGCAATAACTAAAGGCCGCTTTCGCGGCCTTTTCCATTTCTGCACTCTGCTGTTTGTGCCGGTTTTCTCGGGCGGCTATCGTGACGGGGCTGTCAACAAACAAGGAGATAACAGCATGAAATGTGGAATCAAAGCACTGTTAATTACGCTGGCTATTGCCACCACCGGGATGAGCGCGGGGGCGCTGGCGGCGACGCCTGCCGCCAAACAACAGACGACACAGAGCAAATCCGACGCAGCGACGATGGCGCAAGGGCAGACTAAAGCGACCGAAGCCGGTAAAAATGCGGACGATGATGGTACGCGGGTCAGCATCAATTCAGCCTCTGCCGAGGATCTCGCCCGCGTGATGAATGGCGTCGGACTGAAAAAAGCGCAGGCTATCGTCAGCTATCGTGAAGAGTATGGTCCTTTCAAAACGGTCGACGATCTCAAACAGGTTCCGGGCATGGGGAGCGCGCTGGTTGAGCGCAACCTCTCACACCTGACGTTGTAATCTCACAATTACTTGCACAGCGGCAAAAATTTGCCAGGATAAAGAGGTCATACCAGTTATGACCTCTCATCCTACAATAACAGTAAAGGCTATTGCGCTATGCAGACAAAAATTAAAGTACGCGGTTTTCACCTCGACGTTTACCAGCATGTGAACAATGCCCGCTACCTGGAGTTTCTTGAGGAAGCGCGCTGGGACGGGCTGGAAAACAGCGAAAGCTTTCAGTGGCTGACCGCGCACAACATCGCGTTCGTGGTCGTCAATATCAACATCAACTACCGTCGTCCGGCCGTGCTGGGCGATGTACTCACGGTGACCAGCCAGGTGCAGCAGATCAATGGCAAAAGCGGCGTGTTAAGCCAGGTGGTGACGCTCGATCCCGAAGGGCAGGTGGTCGCTGATGCGCTGATTACTTTTGTCTGTATCGATCTGAAAACGCAAAAAGCGCTGCCGCTGGAAGGGGAATTGCGCGAAAAGCTGGAGCTGATGATCGCGTAGGAATTTGTCTTTTATAAAAGACAAAAGGGTTTTTCAGGGATAGAATAATGGACAGGGACTACGTTGTTGAACGTTACCGGACCCGTGACGGGAAAGTGCCGTTTGAGGAGTGGGTAGCCAGAATGAATCGAAGGGATCCGGATACGGTTTTCCGGATCCTTATGCGGATCAACCGTGCAATAAAACGTAATTTTGGCGATTACAGATACCTCAGGGAAGGTGTTTGGGAGATGCGAGTCGACAGTGGCCCCGGCTACAGAATCTTTTTTGCAGTAGAGAATCGGCAGGTTTTATTGTTACTTATCGGTGGTGACAAAAAGAGCCAAAAAGCGGATATCAAACTGGCAATAGATTACTGGAAAGATCATCAAATAAAAGGACAATCGAATGAGCGCCACTGAACGAAAATATTCGAGTTCTGTTAGCCATCATGATGCTGTTGTGAAAATGCTACGAGAGAATCCTTCCTACGCTCAGCGTTATTTGCAAACAGCCCTGGAAGAAATCTATGAAGACCAGGGGATCCCTGCCTATCTCATTGCACTCCGCCAGGTGATCGAAGCACGAGGTGGCATCGGAGAAATTTCTGCTAAATCAGGCCTGTCTCGTCAGCAGCTATACCGAACCTTATCAGACAACGGCAACCCAACGCTGACAACGCTGATGAAAGTCACCCGTGCTGCCGGCGTGAAACTGTTCGACAGCACGGTTAAGTAGCCCTATTTAAGCCCGGTTTTTTTCTGCATCGCGGCCATCACGCCGGCTTTATCGGCCAGATAGTGGTTCAGCCCATTCGCGCGCAGATTACAGGCGGCGCACTGGCCGCAACCGTCGCCTTTGATGCCGTTATAGCAGGTGAGGGTTTCGCTGCGAACCAGGTCCAGCTTGCCCCAGTAGTCCGCCAGCGCCCAGGTTTCGGCTTTATCCAGCCACATCAGCGGGGTTTCAAAGCGCGTCTCTTTCGCCATCCCCAGATTGACGGCGTGGTTTAACGCCTTCACGAACTCATCACGACAGTCCGGGTAGCCGGAGAAATCTGTTTCACACACGCCCGTGATCACCGCTTCGGCTTTCACCTGGTAGGCGTAGATCGCCGTCAGGGTCAGGAAGAGGATATTACGGCCCGGCACGAAGGTATTCGGAATGCCGCTGGCATCGGGTTCGTAGTCCGGGACGGGAATACTGTCCCGGGTGAGGCTACTCACGGCCAGTTCATTTAACAGCGTAACGTCCAGCACCTTGTGCGCGCGTGCGCCCAGTTTCAGGGCCAGTTCACGGGCAACGTCGATCTCAGCGCGATGACGCTGACCATAATCGAAAGTCACACAGTGAACTTCATCGTACTGATGAAGAGCCTGAACCAGGCAGGTAGTAGAATCTTGTCCTCCGCTGAACACGACGACGGCACGTTTCATAAATCATCTCGACTGTTACGGTAAAAACGTTATGTTACCGTCTGACCACGACGGCGACCAGCTTCTTCACGCTTTGGGGGCGGGCAGCCAGGCTTCGGTAAAGTCAAACCAGCCGCGGGTGTTGAGGCGTATGCCGTTGACACCCGGCGGGGCGCTGATCTGGTATTGATAATTGAACAGTGGGGTGATCACCGCCTTTTCCATGAGTCCGGAGAAAATGGCCCTGAGCCCGGCATGTCTGGCCTGCTCATCTGACTGAGTCTGTACCGCATCCAGCGTGGCCTTCAGATGGGCATATTGCGGCGCGCTCAGCAGGTGTGGCCAGAGGGCATCACAGCGTAGCCACTGCTCAAGCGTATATTCCGGCGCTTCGCCAATCAGCCTGTCACCCATCATGAGATCCGCGTCCGCCAGTTGCTGGCATCCGTCCCAGGTTTTTGCGTCGTGAAAGATAACCGTTAGCTCGCAGCCCTGCTGTGCAAGGTACTGTTTTAGCTGACGCGCCATCGTGTGCAACTCAACTGGCAAATGGTAAATCAGGGTTAAGGTCTCCGGCAGGGGGACATGTGCCAGATCCGACCACTGAGGGATCGCCCATCCGGGCAGTAATTCCTCTGTTGGGGTAATCAGCCCCTCGTTAAGCGGTAGCGTATGCAGAAGCGATGAGAGATGAATGATGTTGATGAGCCGTCGTGCCTGCATTTCACTCAGCCGCGGGCTTTGCTTCAGGGTGAGATAGCAAAAGCCAAGACTGGTACTGTTCGTCACCAGGCGCAGGCTTTCAAGTTCATCCGGCTCGCCAATGGCGATCTGCACCGGATGGCGACAGCTGGTACCCAGCCCATAGTCAAACAGCGTCGGTGTGATCCAATATTCGATAGCCTTAAGCAGCGGGTGGCTGAGATGGTACTGCTCGTGGCTTTCCAGACGGACAAGATCGGGCTCATATACGCTTAGCCTGAAGGGGCCGCAGCCCGTCATGGGCTGTTCGGGATGTGCAAGCCGACTACAGTAGGTGGCCAGGCGGTGTGCCAGCCAGTAGTCCGGCTGGTGCAGCGTGAACGTCAGACACTGAGGGTGAGTGACGTCAATGCGCAGGACGCTCTGGAACAGTTTCCGCAGGGCGGGCAAGGCAAAAAGCGCATTCAGGCTTTGCTGAAGCTGTCCGGTTTCGACCTTATCGCCGTTATGCCAGTGTAAGGTGGAACGAATATAAAAATGCCAGCGCAAACCGTCCGTCGACACCTCCCAGTGATGGGCAAGGTCGCCAGTCGGTTCACTGCTGTTGCCGTGAAAGCGCGTCAGTCCTGAAAAGATCTGTCCTGCCAGATGCTGTTCCGCCCGACCGGGTAAAAAACCCGGATGAAGCGGATCCAGCGAGCGGTAATAAGGGATGCGCAGCGTTGGCGTATCGTTTTGCCACTGCCCGCCTAAAAAGGGATGCAGCAATGATCGCAATGCGTCGGGGGCGAGCTGGGCCAGCTCAAGCACGTTGTGCTGTTCTCCCCGCCTCAGCGCCTCCTCCATCATGGTATTGCGCAGAGATTCAGGCGCGACATGGAACGTCAGTTCACCCCGTTTACCGCGGCCAGACTGCGCTCGCCAGCTCAGCCAGCCCGCCTCCTGTGCCTGACGCAGCAGCGTTCGGACATGCCGCTCGCTGCAAAAACAGCGGGCGGCCAGCTCGCTGATGGTGACCTGTTGCGTTGCACCCTCGGAAGGCTGCCAGAGCCGGTGATACTGATTAAGTCGATTGAGCTGGCGCATGCTAAACCCGGAACAATAATTATCATCTTTTCACTATTACTTCCGTATATCTCACACGATACTGTTGCACAAGTTAACCGCATCACATTTCGGGAGTAATCATGGCTCGGCTCGCTGCATTTGATATGGACGGTACGCTGTTAATGCCGGATCACCGTTTAGGGGAGAAAACCCTGAACACGCTGAAGCGTCTGCACGAGCGTAATGTCACCCTGACGTTTGCCACTGGCCGCCATGTGCTGGAGATGCGCCACCTGCTGGGCGCGTTTTCCCTCGACGCCTTTCTGATCACCGGCAACGGGACGCGAATTCACTCCGTAGAAGGCGATGTGCTGCACCGACAGGATCTCAACCCGGAAGTGGCGGACATCGTGCTGCACAGTACCTGGGACACGCAGGCCAGCGTCCACGTCTTTAACGATCGCGGCTGGTTTACCGGAAGCGACATCCCGGAATTATTGCACGCGCATGTATACAGCGGCTTTAAATACCAGCTTATCGATCTGCGTCGGATCCCTGCCCATGCGGTAACCAAGATCTGCTTCTGTGGCGATCATGACGATCTATGCCGCTTAAGGATTCAACTGAATGAGGCGCTGGGCGACCGGGCGCACCTGACCTTCTCGGCGGTGGATTGTCTGGAAGTGCTGCCGGTAGGCTGTAACAAAGGTTCGGCTCTGGCGGTGCTGAGCGACCACCTGGGCTTAACGCTGCAGGAGTGTATGGCGTTCGGCGACGCCATGAACGACCGCGAAATGCTGGGTAGCGTAGGTCGCGGTCTGATCATGGGGAATGCGATGGCGCAGCTGAAAGCAGAACTTCCTCATCTGCCGGTTATTGGTCACTGCCGTAATGAAGCGGTGTCCCATTTTTTGACGCATTGGCTGGACAATAACAACCTCCCCTATTCCCCCGAATAGTGAGACCCTTCCAGCAAGCCAGACTTCGGTCTGGCTTTTTTTTATTTCAGCAGCTGCGCAATCTGCGCTTTCCAGGGGGCGATGTCACCGATGTTAGCCTGCACCCACTCCGCATTGTAGTAGGTATCAAGGTAACGCTCGCCGCTGTCGCACAGCAGCGTGACGATGGAACCGCTGCGGCCCGCTTCGCGCATGCGTGCGGCAAGCTGCAGCGCGCCCCACATATTGGTGCCCGTCGAGGCGCCCACTTTGCGACCCAGCTGCGTTTCCAGCCAGTGAGCGGTGGCCACGCTGGCGGCATCCGGCACGCGCATCATCTCGTCCACCACGTCGGGGATGAAAGAGGGCTCGACGCGCGGACGACCAATGCCTTCAATTTTGCTGCCTACCGGGCTGCGCAGGTCGGCATCGCGGTTTTGCCAGTAGTCGAGGAACACGGAGTTCTGCGGATCAACCACCATCAGCTGGGTATCGTAGCCCTGACAGCGGATGTAGCGTCCGATCGTGGCTGACGTGCCGCCGGTACCGGCGCTCATGACAATGTACGACGGAACCGGATGCGGTTCGTGGGTCATCTGGCGGAAGATACTGTCGGCAATGTTGTTATTCCCGCGCCAGTCTGTCGCGCGCTCGGCGAAGGTGAACTGGTCCATATAGTGGCCGTTCAGCTCACGGGCCAGCATTTCGGAGGCGGCGTAGATTTCGCAGGCGCTTTCCACAAAGTGGCAGCGACCGCCGTAAAATTCGATCTGCTCGATTTTGCGTTTTGCGGTGCAGGAGGGCATCACCGCGATAAACGGCAGACCCAGCAGGCGGGCGAAATAGGCTTCGGATACTGCCGTTGAACCGGAAGAGGATTCAATAATGGTGGTACCCTCTTTAATCCAGCCGTTACATAAACCGTATAAAAACAGCGAGCGCGCCAGGCGATGCTTCAGGCTGCCGGTAGGATGGGTGCTTTCATCTTTCAGATAGAGCTGAATGCCGTCAAATCCCGGCAGGGAAAGGCGAATCAGGTGCGTATCCGCCGAGCGCTGATAGTCGGCATTGATTTCGCTGATCGCATGTTTAACCCAGGTGCTATTCATCGTCGTTATCCGTTTGTCATTTTGTGCCTAGCATAGCGAAAAGCACAGAAAAAATTGTTGCTATCTGGCCTTTAAAATAGAATGAAGGGAGAAAATTTTTCTCTGTGAGGTGGGTATGCTAGATAAAATTGACCGCAAGCTCCTTTCATTGCTGCAAAGTGACTGTACCCTCTCTTTGCAGGCGCTGGCAGATGCCGTTAATCTGACCACCACCCCGTGCTGGAAGCGTCTTAAGAAGCTGGAAGATGACGGCATTCTTCTGGGGCGCGTCGCGCTGTTAGATCCCGAAAAACTGGGGCTTGGATTGACGGCATTTGTGCTGATAAAAACCCAGCATCACAGCAGCGAGTGGTATTGCCGCTTCGTCACCCAGGTGTCTGAGATGCCCGAAGTGCTCGGTTTCTGGCGCATGGCCGGCGAGTACGATTACCTGATGCGCGTCCAGGTGGCCGACATGAAGCGCTATGATGACTTCTACAAGCGGCTGGTGAACAGCGTGCCGGGGTTATCGGACGTCACCTCAAGCTTCGCCATGGAACAGATTAAATACACCACAGCATTACCTATTGAATAACTTCGTAAAATACCTTCAGGAACAAACCGCGTGCGATTATTTGCCCAATTAAGCTGGTACTTTCGTCGGGAGTGGCAACGCTACCTCGGTGCAGTCGCCCTGCTTATTATCATTGCCATCCTGCAGCTGATCCCGCCGAAAGTTGTGGGCTACGTCGTGGATGGCGTCACCGAACAGCATTACACCACCGCACGGGTGTTGATGTGGGTTGGCACGCTGGTGCTGACGGCGGTCATTGTTTATCTGCTGCGCTACGTCTGGCGCGTGCTGCTGTTTGGTGCGTCCTATCAGCTGGCCGTTGAGCTGCGCGAAGATTTTTATCACCAGCTGAGCCGACAGCATCCCGAATTCTATCTACGCCACCGCACCGGGGATCTTATCGCGCGCGCCACTAACGACGTCGACCGCGTGGTCTTTGCCGCCGGGGAAGGGGTGTTGACGCTGGTGGACTCGCTGGTGATGGGCTGTGCGGTGCTGATCGTCATGTCCACGCAGATCAGCTGGCAGTTGACCCTGCTGGCCCTACTGCCGATGCCGCTCATGGCGCTGGCGATCAATCGCTATGGCGAACAATTGCACGAGCGCTTCAAGCTGGCGCAGGCGGCGTTTTCGTCGCTGAACGATCGCACCCAGGAGAGCATGACCAGCATCCGCATGATCAAGGCGTTTGGCCTGGAGGACCGGCAATCAGCGCTGTTTGCGGCCGATGCCGCGGACACGGGAGCGAAGAACATGCGCGTCGCGCGTATTGACGCTCGCTTTGACCCGACGATCTATATCGCGATTGGCATGGCAAACCTGCTGGCCATTGGCGGCGGCAGCTGGATGGTGGTACAGGGCACGCTCACCCTGGGGCAATTGACCAGCTTTGCCATGTATCTGGGGCTGATGATATGGCCGATGCTGGCGCTGGCCTGGATGTTTAACATTGTGGAGCGCGGCAGTGCCGCCTATAGCCGCATTCGCGCCATGCTGGCCGAAGCGCCGGTGGTCATCGACGGTAGCGAAGCCGTACCGGAAGGGCGCGGCGTCATGCATGTCGACGTCCGCAAGTTTGTCTATCCGCATACGGAGCATCCGGTGCTGGAGAACGTCAGCTTTACGCTGCAGCCCGGCCAGATGCTGGGCATATGTGGCCCGACGGGATCCGGTAAAAGTACCGTGCTCTCGCTGCTCCAGCGCCACTTTGACGTCACGCAGGGCGATATTCGCTTCCATGATATTCCGCTCACCAGCCTGCTGCTGGATGAGTGGCGTGGTCGCCTGGCGGTTGTCAGCCAGACGCCGTTTCTTTTTTCTGACACCGTGGCGAACAACATCGCGCTCGGTTGCCCGGCGGCAACGCAGGAAGAGATCGAGCATGTGGCGCGTTTAGCCAGCGTACATGATGACATTTTGCGTCTGCCGCAGGGCTACGACACCGAAGTCGGGGAACGTGGCGTCATGCTGTCCGGCGGGCAAAAACAGCGTATCTCCATTGCTCGCGCGCTGCTGCTGAATGCGGAAATCCTGATCCTGGACGATGCGCTCTCCGCCGTGGATGGCCGTACCGAGCATCAGATCCTGCATAACCTGCGCCAGTGGGGCGACGGACGCACGATAATCATCAGTGCCCATCGTTTGTCAGCGCTTACCGAAGCCAGTGAAATTCTGGTATTGCAGCACGGCCATATTGCCCAGCGTGGGCAGCATGACGCGCTGGCCGAGCAGCCGGGCTGGTATCGCGATATGTACCGCTATCAGCAGCTTGAAGCAGCGCTTGACGATGCGCCGGAACAGGATCAGGAGGCCGCCAATGCGTAAGCTCGGAACGATGTGGCCGACGCTTAAACGTCTGCTGGCCTACGGCTCGCCGTGGCGTAAACCGCTCTCCGTTGCTGTGCTTTTACTCTGGATTGCGGCGATTGCCGAAGTGAGCGGACCGCTGCTCATCAGCTATTTCATCGACAATATGGTCGCCAAAAGCTACCTGCCGCTCGGGCTGGTGGCGGGGTTAGGCGTGGCCTACGTTGGCTTACAGCTGACGGCGGCAGGGTTGCATTATGCTCAGTCGCTGCTGTTTAACCGGGCCGCCGTGGGCGTTGTTCAGCAGCTGCGTACCGATGTCATGGACGCGGCGCTTCGCCAGCCGCTCAGCGAGTTTGATATCCAGCCGGTCGGGCAGGTGATTTCGCGCGTGACCAACGATACCGAGGTGATCCGCGATCTGTACGTCACCGTGGTCGCGACGGTATTACGCAGCGCGGCGCTGATTGGCGCGATGCTGGTGGCGATGTTCAGCCTCGACTGGCGCATGGCGCTGGTGGCGATCACCATCTTCCCGGCGGTGCTGATCGTCATGGTGATTTATCAGCGTTACAGTACGCCGATTGTGCGTCGGGTTCGCGCCTATCTGGCCGACATCAACGATGGCTTCAACGAAGTGATTAACGGCATGAGCGTCATCCAGCAGTTCCGCCAGCAGGCGCGCTTTGGCGAGCGCATGGGCGAAGCCAGCCGTTCACACTATATGGCGCGTATGCAGACGCTGCGCCTGGACGGTTTCCTGCTGCGACCGCTGTTGAGCCTGTTCTCAGCGCTGGTGCTGTGTGGGTTGCTGATGCTCTTTGGCCTGAGCTCAAACGGTACGATTGAGGTGGGCGTGCTGTACGCTTTTATTAGCTATCTGGGACGCCTCAACGAGCCGCTGATCGAGCTCACTACGCAGCAATCGATGCTGCAACAGGCGGTCGTCGCCGGTGAGCGCGTCTTTGAGCTGATGGACAGGCCGCGTCAGGCCTACGGCAATGATGAGCGACCTCTGCAAAGCGGGACTATCGCCTTTGATAACGTCTCGTTTGCCTACCGCGAAGATCGTCTGGTGTTGCAGGACATCACGCTTGACGTTCCGTCGCGCGGTTTCGTCGCGCTGGTGGGCCATACCGGCAGCGGTAAAAGCACGCTCGCCAGCCTGTTGATGGGCTACTACCCGGTCACGCAAGGCGAAATCCGCCTCGACGGGCGCCCGCTCGCGTCTCTTAGCCACACGGTGTTACGCAAAGGCGTTGCGATGGTGCAGCAGGATCCGGTCGTACTGGCCGATACCTTCTTTGCCAACGTAACCCTGGGACGGGACTATTCGGAGGAGCAGGTTTGGGCAGTACTGGAAACGGTGCAGCTGGCAGAGCTGGCGCGCGGGTTCAGCGACGGGATCAACACGAAGCTGGGCGAGCAGGGCAACAATCTCTCCGTGGGGCAAAAACAGCTCCTGGCGCTGGCGCGCGTCCTGATTGAAACGCCGCAGGTGCTGATTCTTGACGAAGCTACGGCCAGCATAGATTCCGGTACCGAGCAGGCGATTCAGCAGGCGCTGGCCGCCGTACGCGACCATACGACGCTGGTGGTGATTGCCCACCGTCTTTCCACCATCGTCGACGCGGACACTATTCTGGTGCTGCATCGCGGACAGGCCGTGGAGCGCGGTACGCACCGCGAGCTGCTGGAAGCAAAAGGGCGCTACTGGCAGATGTACCAGCTGCAGCTGGCGGGCGAAGAGCTGGCCGCCAGCGTGCGTGATGAAGAGTCGCTTAGCGCCTGATGCACTAAAATGAGGCGCCGCGCTAACAGTCATTCCTGTTGGTGCAAAACTGAAACGCACCCTGCACCGGCATGGTGCGTTTTTTTTCACCGGTTCATTTATCAGGGCCGTGTAACGCATATCGCACCGCGATTCCCTCCCGTTTTCATTTCTGGCACATCCCTTGCAATACCTTCCGCGTAAGCTGCGGCCATTACCGAATTCTGACTGGAGGGGATCTATGAAGCTGGTTACGGTTGTAATCAAACCATTCAAACTCGAAGACGTGCGTGAAGCATTGTCTTCAATGGGTATTCAGGGACTGACTGTCACCGAAGTGAAAGGCTTTGGTCGTCAGAAGGGTCATGCCGAGCTTTATCGCGGGGCGGAATACAGCGTTAACTTTCTGCCAAAAGTAAAAATTGATGTCGCGATTGCTGACGATCAGCTTGATGAAGTCATTGATGTCATTAGCAAAGCGGCCTACACCGGCAAAATTGGCGACGGCAAAATTTTCGTTGCCGAACTGCAGCGCGTCATTCGCATCCGTACCGGCGAATCTGACGAAGCGGCTCTGTAATTAACGCCTGGCACACAGTGATAGGGATCGAGAAAATGAAGATAGCAACACTTAAAACGGGTCTGGGTTCGCTGGCGCTGCTGCCGGGCCTGGCGCTGGCTGCTGCCCCTGCGGTGGCCGACAAAGCCGACAACGCCTTTATGATGATCAGCACCGCGCTGGTGCTGTTCATGTCCATTCCGGGCATTGCGCTGTTCTACGGCGGCCTGATCCGTGGCAAAAACGTTCTCTCCATGCTGACGCAGGTTGCCGTGACGTTCGCACTGGTCTGCGTGCTGTGGGTGGTTTACGGTTACTCGCTGGCGTTCGGCACGGGCAACGCGTTCTTTGGTAACTTCGACTGGGTGATGCTGAAAAACATTGAACTGACCGCGCTGATGGGCAGCTTCTATCAGTATATTCACGTGGCGTTCCAGGGCTCCTTCGCCTGCATTACCGTCGGGCTGATTGTGGGCGCGCTCGCCGAGCGTATTCGTTTCTCTGCGGTCCTGATCTTCGTGGTGGTCTGGCTGACGCTCTCCTATGTGCCGATTGCGCACATGGTCTGGGGTGGCGGTCTGCTGGCGACGCACGGTGCGCTGGACTTCGCGGGCGGTACCGTTGTTCACATTAACGCCGCGGTCGCGGGTCTGGTGGGCGCATACCTCATTGGCAAACGCGTGGGCTTCGGTAAAGAAGCGTTCAAACCGCACAACCTGCCGATGGTCTTTACCGGTACCGCGATCCTCTACTTTGGCTGGTTTGGCTTCAACGCCGGCTCAGCCAGTGCCGCGAACGAAATTGCCGCACTGGCCTTCGTGAACACCGTGGTGGCCACGGCGGGCGCAATCCTCTCCTGGGTGTTTGGCGAGTGGGCGGTGCGCGGTAAACCTTCCCTGCTGGGTGCCTGCTCGGGGGCGATTGCGGGTCTGGTCGGTATTACGCCTGCGTGTGGTTATGTCGGCGTAGGCGGCGCGCTGCTGGTCGGCCTGGTGTCCGGTCTGGCGGGTCTGTGGGGCGTGACCGCACTGAAACGTCTGCTGCGCGTGGATGACCCTTGCGATGTATTTGGCGTTCACGGCGTGTGCGGGATTGTCGGCTGTATCATGACCGGTATCTTCGCGGCGAAATCACTCGGTGGTGTGGGCTATGCAGAAGGCGTCACCATGGTTCATCAGGTGCTGGTGCAGCTGGAGAGTATTGCTATCACCGTGGTGTGGTCTGCGGTTGTCGCGTTCATCGGCTACAAGCTGGCGGATATGACGGTCGGTCTGCGCGTACCGGAAGAGCAGGAACGCGAAGGTCTGGATGTGAACAGCCACGGCGAGAATGCGTATAACGCATGATCTGAGTGTCTTGCCGGGTGGCGGCTTCGCCTTACCCGGCCTACAACAGCACAAAACGTAGGCCCGGTAAGCGTCGCGCCACCGGGCTTTTTACATTAACCTCTGTTACGCATTACCCCTTCCTGCACCGTTGAAGCCACCAGCACGCCGTCCTGAGTATAAAACTCCCCTCGCACAAACCCGCGGGCACTGGATGCCGACGTACTCTCCACGCTGTAGAGCAGCCACTCATTCATGTTGAAGGGACGGTGGAACCACATCGAGTGATCGATGGTCGCGACCTGCATCCCTTTTTCGAGGAAGCCGACGCCGTGCGGCTGCAGCGCCACCGGCAGGAAGTTGAAGTCAGACGCATAGCCCAGCAGATACTGATGGACGCGGAAATCTTCCGGCACGGTGCCGTTGGCGCGGATCCACACCTGGCGTTTTGGCTCGGCGGTGTGGCCCTTCATTGGGTTGTGGAATTCGACGGGGCGGATCTCAAGCGGCTTATCGCAGAGAAACTTCTCTTTGACCTGCGGCGGCAGCAGATGCGCCAGGGCGCGAGCGATATCCGTTTCCGATTTGAGATCGTCCGGCGAGGGGGCAGGGGGCATGACTTTCTGATGCTCATAACCCGGCTCTGGCGCCTGGAAGGAGGCTGTCATGTAAAAGATCGGCTTACCGTTCTGAATGGCCGCGACGCGGCGCGCGCTGAAGCTGTTACCGTCTCGCAGAACTTCAACGTCATACACGATGGGTTTCGCGCTATCGCCAGGGCGTAAGAAGTAGCTGTGGAATGAATGCACCAGACGGTCTGCCGGGACAGTCTCCTTTGCAGCGTACAGCGCTTGTCCAACGACTTGCCCACCGAAGACCTGGCGTAAACCTAAATCTTCGCTTTGTCCGCGAAAGAGTCCTTCCTCAATTTTTTCCAGATTCAGTAATGTCAGCAGATTGTTCAGTGCCTGACTCATAGTTGTCCTCAATAAACGCCGTAGCGAAAGATAGGCAGAGTATAACGCAGAAAAGAAAGTGGTCCGATGGGTAGAATAATCTGAATATCGGGATGATTTCAGGCATTAATCAGTGAGTTGTGCCACACTTAACTACGTTATGTGATTGAAACGACATCGGATGGGATCGATCCCGCTGGTGCATTGATGATAAGGAGACTTCAATGAAACTCGTGCCTATGCTAAGTGGTGTAGCGATTGCGGTGGCGTTGTCCGCCTGTGCCGGTAAGAGCGCCCAGGTGCCAGTGCCAGCAGCTGACCCGAACGGGATTAATACCCTATCGCAGCAGTCCATTCAGCAGCCTAACGTTTCCGGTACCATCTGGATTAAACAGAAAGTTGCGTTGCCGCCGGATGCGGTATTAACGGTGACGCTGTCTGATGCTTCCCTGGCCGACGCGCCGTCGAAAGTCGTGGCTCAGCGTGCCGTCCGTACTGAAGGCAAGCAGGCGCCGTTTAGCTTCGTGTTGCCGTATAACCCGTCGGACGTGCAGCCTAATGCCCGTATTCTGCTGAGCGCAGCGGTCACCATCAACGGTAAGCTGGTGTTTATCACCGATACGGTCCAGGAAGCGATTAACAACGGTGGAACCAAAATCGACCTGAACCTGGTGCCTGTGCAGCAGACCGAAGTGCCGATCGCCCCGCAGACCAATCAGCCGTCCCTGCCAACCCCACCCACTCAGATGTAATGGGTATCCCCCTCTCCTTCGGGAGAGGGGTTAATACACCCACCGGTACTTCTGCAAATCGATCTGACCCGACCCTGACACCTGCACCCCCTCTGAAAGTAACGCCTGACGCTGACGCTGGAGATCCGGCCCGGTGAGTGAGATGACGCCATGACGGTTCACCACCCGATGCCAGGGCAGCGTACTGCCTTCCGGCAGCCGTTTCAGGACGCCTCCAACCTGTCGCGCCGCGCGCGGGGAACCGGCCAGGCGCGCGACATCACCATAGGTGGTGACATAGCCCTCCGGGATTGAAGCCACGATTTGCCATACGCGCTGTGGAAAGGAGTCGTGCTCGTCCATACCTTCACCTGTGGGGAGTTTCTGGAGAGCCATGGTAAACGAAGATCGTCATGATTGCTGCGCCTGTTTGCGCAAGAAACCAGCATCCGGTTCCTGGCGGCTTGCAATTGGGCCTTCGCACAGGGATAATGCGCCAGCGCGTTGGTTATCAACGCTCTCAATGGGGGCTCTGTTGGTTCTCCCGCAACGCTACTCTGTTCACCAGGTCAGGTCCGGAAGGAAGCAGCCAGGGCAGACGACGTGTGTGCCGGGATGTAGCTGGCAGGGCCCCCACCCATTTACGCCATCATAAAATCTTCCTGCTTTCACCTCTCACTTTTGACGGCTATCCCACAATAATATTATGCCTATATCGTGTAATATATATTTCATCGTGCTGAAATATTATTGTCATAAACCTGTAATAATAGTCGGGCATTTTATCATTGGCCGTCTATTTTCTGGCATAACTCAAAAAATATATATCTGGATAACATTGTTAACTTCGTGTATTAAATAAAGTACTTATTCCGAAGGGAAGTGACAAACATGGCTACAGCGGTATTAAACGTTAAGATTGATGACGCGCTAAAAGAAAGGCTTCGCCACTATGCGGAAGTGAATAACGAGAACTTAAGCGTGACGACAGAGAAACTGCTGCTGCTGGCGTTCGAAGCAGTAGAAGAGGCGGGAGTATCGGAAGAGGATATTGATAATCAGCATACGGAAGAAGAGAGTGTTTCTCCATTTACTCCTAAAGAAATCAAGGCTCTACGTAAACTTCTGAAGAAGAGAAAATGAAACAACAACTGTCAACTGCCAGTGACTACAAAGAGGCCTGCGATCTATTGCGTTCAGGCTACGTGAAGCATGTACGTCTTGGCTGGAATGTCGGAAGTGATGAGTTCTTTCGTATTGCGTCTGACTGGTGTGATACTGGCGCAAAAATAAAGAAAGACGGTGAAAACTTCGTTATTTCACTGAAAGGGTTTCCTATTCCTGCTCAGCATTAATTCCGGATGGGTGAAAACTGCTGACTGTATCCGTGACAGTCAGCAGTTTTTATTTTTTATGATCGGCTTCAAACTTTTGCTATTAAATCACGCTGCGTTTAACGGCTGGCACGTTTTTATTCAGGGCGAGCCATAACGGTTTAATCCTCAGCAGCGCCTGTTCAAGCTCTGTTGGCTCGAGCGAGAAGGGCATCCGCAAATAGCGGTCAAACGCACCCGATAAACCAAACCGCGTACCGGTTCCCAGATTAATCCCCAGAATCTCAGCCCGTGCGGCAAGCTGCGTCGCCAGCATGCCGGGGAGCTCAATCCAGTATGAAAGCCCGCCTTCCGCTTCATGGAATGTCCACTCCGGGAAATGTTCACGCAGCAGTTCACCGCATCGATCGCGTCGCTCCGCCAGCATTTTGCGGCGGGCGGGTAGAAACGTCTCGCTGTTGTTGATGAGCCACAGCGCCGCCAGCTGTTCCAGCAGCGGTGAACCTAAATCGAGGGTATCGCGCGTCTGGGCAAGCGTGGCGATCGTGCGCGAGGAGGCGCGGATCCAGCCGAGACGCAGCCCGCCCCAGAAGCTTTTTCCGGCAGAACCTAAGGTGATGACGGTGGCCTGCGGGTTAAAGGAGGCCAGCGGAGGCGGAGGAGGGGCGTCAAACCAGAGATCCACCATCGTTTCATCCACCACCAGCGCCGTACGGGTTTGCGCAGCAATATTGGTAATGGCCTGGCGCGTCGCGATATCCATACAGCGCCCGGTGGGGTTATGAAAATCAGGCATCAGGTACGCCAGGCGCGGCGCGGTTTGGGCAAGCGTGGCGGCGAAGCCATCCGTATCCCAGCCCGTTTCCGGCAGCGACACCCCCACGGGCCGACACTGCGCGCCCTGAATGGCGGCAATCGCCAGCGGATAGGTGGGGTGATCGACCACGACGCGATCCCCGGGCCCGGTCATCATCCGCAGGACCAGCGCGAAGCCGCTGACGGCGCCATTGACCACCATCACTTCGTCCGCGCGGGTGGGAAGGCCCCGCGCGGTATAACGCGCAGCGATGGCCTCCCGCAGCGTTGGCAGTCCTAGCTGATCGTAGCCCGTCAGCGAGAGGTGCTGCGTAATGGCCGTGAGCGCATGGGTATACGCCTGGTGGATCTCCGGCCCGGCATTGAGGGCGGCAGTGGAGAGATCCAGTGCAGCACTCGCCGCGGAAAGCGTGGGAACGGCGCGCGTATCCGGGAGGATCACGCGTGACCCGCTGCCGTGGCGGCTCTCAAGATATCCCTCCTCGCGCAGATGGGCGAGGGCGCTGCTGATGGTGGTCCGGCTTACGTCCAGGGCCGTGGCCAGCTCGCGCTCTCCCGGTAGCCGTGTATTCAGTGCCAGACGTCCATCAAGAATTAACAGGCGCAGCGCATCGGCCAGCTGCCGCCAGAGCGGCGTGCGGGATGAGGTTTGCTGCCAGTGGCCTAAAAGGCGTACCAGAGACTGGCTTCCGAAGCGACGTGACGACATATGCAGTCCACTATTTGAAAACTGGACATTAATCATAGTGCCATTTTAGGTCAGGATGAAAGCCTGGTTCACTGGAGAAGATAAAAATGGTACGTCGTCTGCTACAACTCTATGTCGGTTTAGGACTGTATGGCCTGTCCACCGCGATGTTTATTCGTTCCGATTTGGGTGTCGATCCCTGGGATGTTTTTCACCTTGGGGTGGGGATACAGCTGGGGATGACCATCGGGACGGTGATCATTTTAACCGGTGCTGCGGTGCTGCTGCTGTGGATCCCCCTGCGCCAGATGCCGGGCCTGGGCACCATCAGCAACGTGATTTGTATTGGTCTGGCGGCGGACGCCAGCATGGCGCTTATTCCGGAACTGGATTCGTTACCTGTTCGCATCGCTTTCCTGGTGTCGGGCATCGTGATGAACGCGATTGCGACCAGCATGTACATTGGCGCCGGTTTTGGGCCTGGCCCGCGCGACGGCCTGATGACCGGCATTCATGCCCGGCTGGGGTGGTCCATTCGCAGCGTGCGCACCTCCATTGAGGTGTCCGTCCTGCTGATTGGGTGCGTGCTTGGCGGCACGTTTGGGGTGGGAACGGTCGTGTATGCCCTGACCATTGGCCCACTTATCCAGCTCTGTCTGCCCTGGTTCCGCCAGAAGCCGCGCGTTGCTGAAATCGCGCAGCCGGAGCGGGTTGTCTAATTTTGCGAAGCGCTCACATGCTTTAACGGCGTCGCTGTGCCACAATAATGGGCCACGACTCACGCGATGCCACAATGCATGAAAGCGATCACTCTCTATGATGTCGCCCTCCTTGCGGGGGTTTCTTATCAGACCGTCTCTCGCGTCATTAACGACGCGGAGCATGTCTCTGCCCGCACGCGGGAAAAGGTGCAGCAGGCGATGGCAGAGCTGCACTACGTACCTAACCTGCGGGCACAGCAGCTGGCGGGTAAACGCACCCGCACGCTGGGACTCATCACCACCGATCTTGCCCTGCATGCGCCCTCGCAAATTGTGTCGGCGGTAAAATCACGTGCGGCCGAAAAAGGGGCGAGCGTCCTCATTTCCATGGTGGAGCAGCCGCAGCAGTGTCAGGCCGCGCTTCAGGCGCTGCTGGCGCAGCGGGTGGAGGCGTTGCTGGTGAATGTGCCGCTCGACGATTCTGACGCCGAAGCGCTCAGGGCGCTGGCATCACCTGTTCCGGTGCTGTTCCTTGATGTCTCGCCTTCAGCACAGGTAAACAGCCTCGTGTTTAACGCCGGGCAGGGCGCGCATCTGGGCGTTGAGCACCTGCTTTCGCTGGGGCATCAGCATATTGCCCTGCTGAGCGGGCCGGAAAGCTCGGTCTCTGCTCGGGCGCGTCTGGCTGGTTGGAAAGCGGCTCTGGCCCGCGCGGGACATGACGCCGCTGCGGTGGCCTACG
Organism: Enterobacter sp. BNK-22; assembly: GCF_048684805.1. Lineage (NCBI taxonomy): Bacteria > Pseudomonadati > Pseudomonadota > Gammaproteobacteria > Enterobacterales > Enterobacteriaceae > Enterobacter > Enterobacter sp. BNK-22. Next base: position 2,490,307 of record NZ_JBLQTT010000001.1, on the reverse strand, counting down.
GGGACTGGAGCGCGGCCAGCGGTTATGAGAAAGGACATGTGCTGCTGTCGGGTAGCGCATTGCCGGATGCCATTCTGGTGGCGAACGATCAAATGGCGCTAGGAGTGATGCGCGCCTGCGCGGAAAAGGGGATCGCGATTCCAGGTCAGATGTCGGTGCTTGGGTTCGACGATACGGCTGACAGCGCCTGGTTTTCCCCGCCGCTGACGACCATTCGCCAGGCATTTCGCGAGGCGGGCGAGCGCAGCGTGGAGTGGCTGCTGGCCCCCACCGAAGGCGAGACGTGCTGGCAGGTTCAGCTGCCGGTGGCGCTGGTTACCCGGCATTCCAGCGCGCGCCGCGCGCCGCAGCAGGCCGAACGCGAGGATCTGGCGCAGCAGCTCAGAAGTCTGGCACTCCTGGCCGAGCAGCTTGCCCGCAAATAAAACTTTGTGATCGGACTCGCTACCCTGCGATCGAACGCTTTACCGTCGCATAATGCCAGGGCATGTTAACCAAAATTGTGAGCGCTTCGCAAAGAGGTTGATATGTCTCATCCACCTTCGCTGACCCTCAGCGACATCCTGGCCCGTCGGGACTGGGAAAACCCCGGCGTCACCCAGTGGAACCGCCTGCCCGCACACGCGCCGTTGCACAGCTGGCGTCATGAATCTTCCGCCAGAAATGACGCTGGATCCCTCAGCAGGCGCTCCCTCAACGGGATCTGGCGGTTTAGCTACTTTTCTGCTCCCGAGCGGGTTCCTCAGGCATGGGTCACCGAAGATTGCGCTGATGTCGTCGCGATGCCCGTGCCGTCTAACTGGCAGATGCGGGGGTTCGACACGCCCATCTATACCAATGTCACCTATCCAATCCCCGTTAACCCGCCTTTTGTACCGCAGGAAAACCCGACAGGTTGTTACTCGCTCACATTCGACGTGGATGACGCCTGGCTTCAGAGCGGGCAAACCCGAATTATTTTTGATGGCGTGAACTCGGCGTTCCATCTGTGGTGCAACGGGCAGTGGATAGGCTATTCCCAGGACAGTCGATTGCCCGCCGAGTTTGACCTCTCGGCGGCATTACGCCCAGGGCAGAACCGCCTGGCGGTCATGGTCTTGCGCTGGTGCGACGGCAGCTATCTGGAAGATCAGGACATGTGGCGCATGAGCGGCATTTTCCGTGATGTCTCCCTGCTGCATAAGCCGGAGACGCACATTGCGGATTATCATGTGGTCACCGATCTGAATGCGGAACTGGACCGCGCGGTGCTGAAAGTCGAGGTCGCGCTGACAGGCGCTGACTACGCTGAGTGCGACGTGGCGATAACGCTGTGGCGCAACGGTGAACGCTGTGGCAGCACCACCCAACGGCCAGGCTCTGCCATTGTGGACGAGCGCGGCAACTGGGCCGAGCGGTTAACGGCGGCGATCCCGGTTACAGCCCCGGCGTTATGGAGTGCGGAAACCCCGGAACTCTATCGCCTGACGATCGCGCTTTTGGATGCGCAGGGCAACGTGCTTGAGACGGAAGCCTGCGATGTCGGCTTCCGCCGGGTTGAAATCAGCAACGGCCTGCTGAAGCTCAACGGTAAACCGCTGTTGATCCGCGGGGTTAACCGGCACGAGCATCATCCGGAAAACGGCCAGGTGATGGACGAAGCGACGATGCGTCGCGATATCGAGATCATGAAGCAGCACAACTTCAACGCCGTGCGCTGCTCGCATTACCCGAATCATCCGCTGTGGTACCGGCTTTGCGACCGCTATGGGCTGTACGTTGTTGACGAAGCCAACATCGAAACCCACGGCATGGTGCCGATGAGCCGCCTTGCTGACGATCCGCGCTGGCTGCCCGCCATGAGCGAGCGCGTGATCCGTATGGTGCAGCGCGATCGTAATCATCCCTCAATTATCATCTGGTCGCTGGGCAATGAGTCCGGGCACGGTGCAAACCACGACGCGCTGTACCGCTGGGTGAAATCCACGGATCCGACGCGTCCGGTGCAGTATGAAGGTGGCGGCGCGAACACGGCGGCGACTGATATTGTCTGTCCGATGTATGCCCGGGTCGATCAGGATCAGCCCTTCCCGGCAGTGCCTAAATGGTCAATCAAGAAATGGATCGGCATGCCGGATGAAACACGCCCGCTGATCCTCTGCGAATACGCCCACGCGATGGGGAACAGCTTCGGCGGGTTCGCGAAATACTGGCAGGCGTTTCGCAGCCACCCTCGCCTGCAGGGGGGATTTGTCTGGGACTGGGTCGATCAGGCATTAACGAAGAAAGACGAAAATGGCAACGCGTTCTGGGCGTACGGCGGGGACTTTGGCGATAAGCCAAACGATCGACAGTTCTGCCTCAACGGCCTGGTCTTCCCCGATCGCACGCCGCACCCGGCGCTGTTCGAGGCGCAGCGCGCGCAGCAGTTCTTCACCTTTACGCGGGTCAGTACCTCTCCGCTGGTGATTGAGGTGCAAAGCGGCTACCTGTTCCGCTATACCGATAACGAGGTGCTGAGCTGGACGGTCAGCCGGGATGGGGAGGTGCTGGTTTCGGGCGAGGTGACGCTGGCGATAGCCCCTGAAGGCGCTCAGCGTCTGGAGATCGCTCTACCGGAATTGAAAGCCGAACCGGGGGAAGTCTGGCTGAATGTTGAAGTGCGCCAGCCGCGTGCAACGCCGTGGTCACCGGCTGACCATCGCTGCGCGTGGGAGCAGTGGCCGCTTCCGTCTCCGCTGTTTGTCGCACCGCCAGCCTCTGCGGGCGAGCCGCCGGTTTTGACGCAAAACGACCGCATCCTGGCGATCGCGCATGGTCAACAGCGCTGGCAGTTCGATCGTGCATCCGGAAACCTGACCCAATGGTGGCGAAATGGCGTGGAAACGCTGATGTCACCTCTGACGGATAACGTCAGCCGTGCGCCGCTGGACAATGATATTGGCGTGAGTGAAGCGACGAGGATCGATCCGAATGCCTGGGTTGAACGCTGGAAAGCGGCGGGCATGTACAATTTCACCTCACGCGTTCTGTACTGTGAGGCAGAGCAGCATGCGGGCGAAGTCGTGGTCAATACCCTTCACGTCGGGGAGTATCATGGCAAAACGCTGTTCCTGAGCCGTAAAGTCTGGCGGGTGGATGACCACGGGAGGCTGCACGGCGATATTCAGGTGGATATTGCGTCCGATATCCCGGAACCCGCACGTATTGGCCTGAGCGTTCATCTCGCCGAAACGCCGGAAAACGTGTCCTGGCTGGGGCTGGGGCCGCATGAAAACTACCCGGACAGAACGCTGGCGGCACAGCAGGGACGCTGGACATTACCCCTGGCGGAGATGCACACGCCGTATATCTTCCCGACGGAAAATGGTTTGCGCTGTGATACGCGGGAGCTGGTGCTGGGAACGCATCAGGTACATGGCCGGTTCCATTTCTCGGTGAGCCGCTACAGCCAGCAGCAGCTGCGCGAGACAACCCATCACCATCTGCTGCGGGAAGAGCCGGGGTGCTGGCTCAACCTCGATGCTTTCCATATGGGCGTGGGCGGCGACGACTCCTGGAGCCCCAGCGTTTCACCGGAATTCATTCTGCAAACACGCCAGCTTCGCTACACCTTTAGCTGGCAGCAAAATCCTTAACGGATCATTGAGATGCGGCCACAGGGCGTGGCCGCAGGCTTACGCCAGAATGCCGCTCAGACCGTGCAGGCTCATATAAATTCCTACCACGGTAATCAGCGCAGCGGAAATCCACGGCGCTTTACGGGAAAGCTCGTTAAACCCGGGCCAGCGTTTTGTCGCGTGCTTGAGGCTTAAGGCGGCAATCGCACCGGAAGCCACCAGGGTTAACGCCAGCCCAATACTGAAGCTGAACACCAGCGTCGCGCCGAGGGCGAAATGCTTCAGCTGCAGGCAGATCAGCAGAACGGTAATGGACGCCGGGCAGGGGATAAGCCCGCCGGTCAGGCCAAACATGACGATCTGTCCGGTGGTGACGTTTTGTCCGCTAAAGCGGCGGTTGATATCCTGCGCGTGCGCGCGCTGGTGAGCATCCTGCCACTCCTCTTCAACCAGCGGGTGTTCGTGGTGGTGATGTTCATGATGATGGTCATGATCATGGTGGTGGTGATGATCATGGTCGTGATGATGATCGTGTGGCTGGCTCTCTTTCCAGGTTCGCCACGCCATCCACAGGGCGATCGCAACGATCAATACCCCTGAGATCAGCTGGAACCAGGGTTCAGACGTATGCGCATCCCATCCCCGCCCAAACCATAAACCCGCCATAGCGACGATCCAGACCACTGCCGTATGGGAAAACGTGGCCGCCAGGCCGAGCAGGACCGCCTGTTTCAGCGTACCGCGGATAGCCACGATAAAGGCGGCCATCATGGTCTTTGAGTGGCCCGGTTCCAGGCCATGCAGCGCGCCAAGCAGGATGGCGCTGGGAACAAACAGCCAGGCATTACCCTGCTGCAGAAGTGAAGCAAAATCGGTCATGGGGGATTCCGGCGTGGAAAATGTCTGCAAATACTACTCCCCCCCAGTAGGGTAATACTACCCCCCAGTAGAAAAATACTCAGGGGGAGTAGAGCGTGTTATGCTTTAAAAGCCAAAAATAAGGGATAGAGAGATGTCACATACCGTTCGCGACAAGAAAATGTTACTGACTCGGCTGAAGAAAATTCAGGGGCAGAGCAACGCTCTGGAGAAAATGCTGAACAGCGATCACGAATGCGCCGAGGTGTTACAGCAACTGGCGGCGATCCGCGGGGCGGTCAACGGCATGATGATGCAGGTGATCGAAGGGCATTTAACCGATCATGTGGTGAAAGAACCTGAAGAAGCGCAGCGTGAAGCCGATCTTGGCGTGGTGCTGCAGGTGATCAAATCCTATCTTAAGTAGCGTGCGTGCCGAGGTTATTCTCTGCCCAAAGGATAAATTCCATTTTCGGCAGCGCTTTGCTGTAGTACCAGCCCTGCCCGTACTGCACGCCGTGCTGGTGCAGCCAGGCGAGCTGCCCGGCGGTCTCGACGCCTTCCGCAACCATCGCCAGCTTCAGCGACTTCGCCATTTCAATAATGTGTGGCGTCACGTTTTTGTACTCTAGCGCATCCACGAACGATTTATCAATTTTTAGCGTGTCGACATCCAGATCCTGCAGATAGCTCAGGCTGGAATAGCCCGTACCAAAATCATCTATATAGACAGGGTGCCCCGAACGGCGGAATGCGGCGATTGCCGGCGCGCTGATTTTGGGATCGGCAAAGCCGCGCTCGGTGACCTCAAGGGCGATTTGGCCCGGATGGACCTTCCATTTGTTCAGCAAGTGACTCAGCAGCGGCGGCAGCGTGCCGGAGGTCAAATCGGCGGGCGCGAGGTTGATGGAGATATGCTGATCGGGGTGAAGGTGCAGCCAGTTACCCATATCCTCGAACACTTTTTCGATAACGAGCTGCGTCAGCTGAGAGATAAGCCCGGTTTGCTCAGCAAGGGGAATAAAAATATCAGGCGAGAGGCTGCTTCCGTCCGGCTGCGGCCAGCGCGTCAGCGCTTCTGCGCCGACAATTTTTCCGCTACACAGCGCCACGATGGGCTGATAGTGAACCACAAAATCGCGGCTGTTAATGGCGTCAAGCAGGCGGTTGCGCGGCGACTGGATGCGACGCAGTATCCGCAGGACAAAGAGCGCGGCAAGCAGGCTTATCAGGATACCGAAGGGCAGCCATAAAAGCAGCTGCCGGTGCCAGGTTTCCGCCAGCGGTTTGAGCGTAGCCCATGCGACAACGGTAAATCCCAGTTCAGGTACAGGCTTCATAACGTACATTGAACCGTCGTACTGTATGCTGGTCATCGCCTGACCTTTGATCATGTCACGGATATGCGGATCGAGTGTATTGCTGCTGGCGAAGATACGGTGTGTTGTGCTTCCTACCAGGGCAGCATCAATCGCTATCTCGCCGAAAGGGATGACATCCACCAGTGAGGCCGGATCGACCAGGACAAGGTAATGACCTTGTCCCAGCACGGCCATGTAGCGCTGAAACCCAAGATCGTTTTGCGTGGTCAGCCATGCGCTGTAACCGTCTTCGGTAATGCGCATCGGCGGGGGGAAAGGGGCGGCATGGCTGGTTTGCTCAAGAGAGGAGCAGAGCGGCCTGAGGTTGTCGATATAAATCACTTCCTGAACGTATCGCCACGAGAAAGCGACCCGTCGCATCTCTCTTAACTGCAACGGGCTGCACGGCACGCCCTCAAAGGCCTGCAGATGATTAAGCGCTTCTTTCGCCTGATCCACGACCTTGTCGGTGCGTATCAGCACGCGTGAGGCATAGTTTTCCAGCGCATCGACAAATTTATCTTCCGCCTGGCGATGGGCCAGCCAGATGCTCAGGCAAATGGGGACCAGCACGGAAAAGATGAGTACGCCAGTCACCAGACTGACCAGATGTCGGGTTTTCATGCTGTCGTGTCCTTCCTCGTATACCCGTTCCTGAGCACTGAGTTCCCTGCCTGAAGAGAAAGATTTTACCGCGAAATGATATAGTTATAGCACGTGGGTGGCCTGGTTTTCATTTTATCTCAGGTAAACCAGAAAATATCGTCAGAGGGGAGGGGTTGTTTTTTGAATCTGGCCTGGATATTATTTTGTTATGTTATAACAAAACATAAAGGATTGACGATGAAACCCAATATCCATCCCGCCTATCGCACCGTGGTCTTCCATGACACCAGCGCGAATGAATACTTCAAAGTGGGCTCAACCATTAAGACCGACCGCGAAATTGAACTCGACGGTGAAACGTATCCGTACATCACCATCGAAGTTTCTTCAAAATCGCACCCGTTTTATACCGGTAAGCAGAAAACGTTCTCCACGGACGGTAGCGCAGCGCGCTTCCGCAAGCGTTTTGGTGGTTTTCTCAATGCGAAGCGGGGCTAACCATGCAGGTACTTAACTCATTGCGCAGTGCAAAACAGCGTCACCCGGATTGCCAGATAGTCAAACGCAAGGGACGCTTGTACGTGATTTGCAAATCCAATCCGCGCTTTAAGGCGGTTCAGGGACGTAAAAAAAGACGCTAAACGCGCGTTTCTCGCCAGCTTTCCAGGGATCTTTTCTGTTTGCCATCGGCAGTAAAATTGTCGGTGGCAAGCCAGCTTTCAAAGGCGTTCGCCAGCGTCGGCCACTCTTTATCGAGAATCGAAAACCAGTCGGTATCCCGGTTATGGCCTTTAATCACCAGCGCCTGACGAAAACGCCCCTCAAACTGAAAACCCAGACGCAGGGCGGCCTTGCGGGAAGGCTCGTTCAGGCTATTGCACTTCCACTCATAACGTCGGTAGCCCAGGGTATCGAACACATACCGCATCAGCAGATATTGCGCCTCTGTCGACATGGGCGTGCGGCTTAACAGAGGCGAGAAGTGAACGTGCCCCACCTCCACGACCCCGTTTTTAGGATCGATCCGCATCAGGGACAGCGTCCCGACCGGAGACCGGGTCTGGTTATCGATAACGGTAAAGTGTATGGGGTCGGATAACTCACTTACGCTCGCCACCCATTCGGCAAATTCCTCTGCGGTGGCATCGGGTTCACGCAGCAGCCATGTCCAGCTGCGCGTATCTCCGGCCAGGGAATAGGCGGAGAACAGCGCGTTGGCATGCTCCACGCGCAGCGGCTCAAGGCGACAATACCGGCCCTGAAGCACGACCCGGGATGGGGGCTGACGAGGTTGCCAGTCGCTAAGCACTTCACCCACCGGCTGTCCGAACTGATTGAATGTCTTCATCTTCATTTCCGTGACGTTGAAAAGAGTTTCAGACTAGTGAATTGCTGGTTCCTTAAAAAGAACCACTGCGATATGTTTTGATGGTGCCACGAGGAGGTGAGATGAATATACCGGGTGATGAATTTTATACCTTGCTCAACGCAGCCCTGAATAAACGAGGGGAAGAGACGCTCCAGCGCGCGCTTTATCTTGCTTTACGGGAGGCGATTCTGTGCGGAAGACTCCTGTCCGGCAGCCAGCTTCCCGGTTCGCGAACGCTGGCCCAGCAGCTCTCCCTTTCCCGCAATACCGTCAATGCGGCGCTGGACCAGCTCACGCTGGAAGGGTATTTGCAGCGTAACCGCCAGGGAACGCGGGTGGCACAGCTGGCTTACCGTTCGGCCACCCGGACATTGCCGGACCCTGACATCAGGCTCGCCCGGCGGGTTGGCCTGCTGCCTGCGCCGGTGCAGCGGGATACCCCGGTACTGGCATTTACGCCGGGGACACCCGCCATCAACTATTTCCCTCTGCCGCTGTGGCGGCGATTGTACGATCGCGTGATGCGGGAGGAGGGAAATGCCCTGCTGGGGTATGGCGACCCGGCCGGTGAACCGTCGCTGCGGGCAGCGATTGCCCGGCATCTCGCCCTGTCTCGCGGTATCGACTGCGACGCGAGCCAGATTGTGATCACGGAAGGCGCGCTTGAGGGTGTCAACCTGTGCACGATGCTGTTGAGCGAGCCGGGGGATATCGCCTGGGTAGAAAACCCCGGCTATAGCGGGGCAAAAAGCGCGTTTGTTAAAACCGGCCTGACCATGACGGGGATCCCGGTTGATGACGAGGGGATGTGCTGGGAGGGATTGAATGCCCCTTCTCCCTCGTTAATTTTTACCTCACCTTCACACCAGTTCCCCTACGGAAGCGTGCTCAGCGCCCGACGGCGTCTGGCGCTGCTGGAGCTCGCCCGGCAGCACAACGCGTGGATCATAGAAGACGATTACGACAGCGAATTCCGTTATGCCGGAGAGCCCGTGCCGGCGATGCTGGGAATGGTCAACAATGCGCCCGTGGTTTATCTGGGGACGTTCAGTAAAACGCTGTTTCCGTCGCTCCGAATAGGGTTCATGGTCTTGCCGCCTGCGCTGGCGAAGGCGGTTCGTCCGGCCATCGGCTCGCTGTTGCGCGGTGGGCATCGTGCCGAACAGCGCACGCTGGCGCTGTTTATCGAAGAAGGTCATTATGCCCGTCATCTTGCCGCCATGCGTCGACTCTATCGTAAACGATACCGCCAGCTGCGGGAGGTGCTGGGCGCAGAGCTTCATGCGCCGCACCGTATTCTGGCCGGTGAAGGCGGGATGCATCTGACGCTGGCGATAGACGATATTGATGACCAGAAACTGGTGGAGCAGGCGAGGGCGTTTCAGCTGGCACCCGCTGCATTGAGCGGGTACTACCTGGAGGCGAAGCAGGGGCAAACCGGTCTGGTTTTAGGTTACGGCAATACCTCTGCTTCTCAGTTTGCGCCGGGGATCCGGCGTCTGCAGGCGCTCATTACGCAGCAGCAGCAGGGCGCGAAAGGGTAAAGACGTCATAGAAAGAGAGCTGACCTTTGGTAGAGACCATTTTTTGCAGCTTCTCTTTTTGCACGGTTTCAACGGCCGGAGAGTGCAGAATGCTGTCGATCAGCTCCTCTGGCACGTAACGCGTGTTGTACCATTCGCCGTTATAGCAGACCCGGAAATCGAGGACGTCGATATCTTCGTAACGGTAGCGCGGATTCACGTCGAAAAAGAAAAAGGCGTTAAAGACCACAAACAGCACAACCAGCAGCCAGACGGAGTCCACCAGCGTTTCAGACTTCAGCATCACAATAAGCGTCGCCAGCCAGGCGGCATACATGGCGACAAACAGTCCAGGATGTTTGCGAATAAAGCTAATGCTAAAGCGCGGGCGATTGTCGCGCTTTTCGCGGAGGTTAAGATCGTCGATGGTGGCGGTGAGCAGGCGCTGTATCTCGGTCATTTTTTGCCTTTATGAGAGTTGACAATACAGGGTGTCTGCCAATTTTAGGGGAGCCATTGGGCTGAAAAAAGTAACAGTCTGGCGCTAAAAGACCATAACAGTTGGCTCCCCACTCCCTCACAGCGTTTTGATGATTTTTGCCGGATTGCCGCCCACGACAACGTTAGCCGGGACGTCTTTCGTCACCACGGCTCCGGAGGCCACCACCACATTATCACCAATGGTGACGCCAGGGTTAATAACCGCCCGACCACCGATCCAGACATTATTCCCAATGGTGACGGGTTTGCCAAACTCCACGCCGCTGTTCCGTTCCTCTGCATCCAGCGGATGGGTGGCCGTATAAATATGCACACCCGGCGCGAGCATGCAGTTATCGCCGATACGAACGGGGCAGACATCCAGCATCACGCAGTCGAAGTTCGCGTAAAAGTTTTTACCCAGAGAGATGTTATATCCATAGTCGCAGCGGAAGCTCGGTTCGATATAAGCGCCTTCGCTTTGCCCCAGCAGTTCCGCCAGGATGTTCTGGCGTTCTGTCTTTTCATCGGGCGCGGTGTGGTTATAGCGGTACACCAGATGGCGGGCCCGCAGTCTGTCGGCCCGTAACGTCTCATCGCCGGGGCGGTAGTGTTCACCGGCAATCATCTTCTGTTTTTCTACGCTCATAGGAAACCTCTCTGGAAAAGATTACCGCAGGGTAATAGGAACAGGCCAGGAGGGGAACGTTCCCGAAAAGCCGATGTGACTGGCGTCACAACAATGTTGCTGATAAACACGTTTAACACGGAGACCTGGCCTGGGCACAGGGAGCATAACGGGATAGGTAAAAACAGCTTAGAACGTGGCGTAGAACTCTACAGACACCCTTCAAACATTAACGGACAAATTTCCATACAGAAGTAGGGATTTTGTCATACAGCTTATTCATGGTCAGTTCAGCAAGACGATGGTCCGCGGCTGAATAAAATACGGCCAGTTCATTATCAGAAAGCTCGTATTTATTCTTTTCAATGACGCGTTCGAGCGTGTCAATTGACTGACAACGTCGTAAGCGCATCAAATAATCGATTTTTGTGAGTGGTTTATCAGACATAAATTCACCTTAGTAATTGTAATAATTTTAACAGGAAAGACTAACCGGGTTAGCTCTGCTCACGTTGACGAAACAGCGGAATAGCCGGTTTCCCGATTTACGCCATTTTTGCAAATCCTGGGCGTTAATGCCGTAACTACTGAACAACATAAAGGTGTCGTCCAGGTATTCATCAATTTGCTCAATGAGCTTATTATCTTCATTGTACTTAATTTTATAATTAAGTGCGAAGGTTGCGATATGCTCTATCAGCTCATTCAACTGTAAATTGATGGCAGACGTTGGGTCGTTTACCCAGCCATGGTTACTTTCATCAAGGTTGGCAAGGCAGTCATGGTACAAGGATTCGCAGAGAAATTTCAACTGCGCGATATCATGCCTTTTTGGCGAGTATCTCGTCCATAGCGCATCCCCTTCTGAGTGATTTCTTACTCACCGAACATCATAGTCGGGATGGATACAACTGACTTAGCTACATGAGTGCTGTGTTCCTGATAACTTAACTATAAGCCACTCCTTCCTGGATTTCATCGCGCTATTACGAAAAATTACAAATAAAACCGTAGACTGCGAGCATGTACGCAATGTTCCGTCCTGGACACCCTTTTTTTATCCAAATTAACGCGATTTTTTATCGCTTCCTTACGTTTCATTGGCTTAGCAAAACGGCCTGAAAAGTTCAGATTCGAACTTCTCTTTGTCAGAACTTCTTATTAGGAATATTCCTAATAGCTTAAGCGGGGAAATGAAATTAAAAAAATCCTGAATTCACCGATTAAGTTATCAGTTAATTATGATATGTCTAATTAAGATGGCAGAAAATAAATAGAACCACAATAAGCGTAATTTATGATTTTTTCTGAAAATGAAAAAGGCCGCTAATGCGGCCTTTTTATCATGTGAAACCGGTATCAGTGAGGTTCTACCGAATGCGTGTGTTCAATATCCTCATTTTTCCGGCTGAAGCGGCGGCGAACCACCACGAAGAACACCGGTACGAAGAAGATAGCGAGTACGGTTGCGGTAACCATACCACCCATAACGCCTGTACCAACCGCGTTCTGCGCACCGGAGCCAGCACCGGAGCTGATAACCAGCGGCAGTACGCCGAGGATAAACGCCAGTGATGTCATCAGGATTGGGCGCAGACGCATACGAACAGCCTCAAGCGTTGCCTCAATCAGACCTTTACCTTCTTTCTCCATCAGATCTTTGGCGAATTCAACGATAAGTATCGCGTTCTTCGCCGACAAGCCAATGGTTGTCAGCAGGCCTACCTGGAAGTACACGTCGTTGGTCAGTCCACGGAACGTTGCCGCAAGCAGCGCACCGATAACCCCAAGCGGTACCACCAGCATAACGGAGAACGGAATTGACCAGCTCTCGTACAGCGCTGCCAGACACAGGAAGACGACGATCAGTGAAATCGCGTACAGGGCAGGGGCCTGGTTTCCGGACAGACGTTCCTGATAGGACATACCGGTCCAGTCGTAGCCGATCCCCGAAGGCAGTTTGCTCGCCAGCTCTTCCATCAGGTTCATGGCTTCACCGGTGCTTCGGCCCGGAGCGGCCTGACCCAGGATCTCCATCGATGGCAGACCGTTATAGCGTTCCAGACGCGGCGAACCGTATTCCCAGCGAGACGTTGAGAACGCTGAGAACGGTACCATCTGACCATTGCTGCCGCGCACGAACCAGCTGTTGATATCGTTTGGCAACATACGGTATTGCGCCTCGGACATCACGTACACTTTCTTCACGCGACCGCGGTCGATGAAGTCGTTAACGTAGCTACCGCCCCAGGCGGCGCCCAGCGTGGTATTAATGTCACTGATGGATACGCCCAGCGCCTGGGCTTTCTCCTGGTCGATGTCGATTTTGTACTGCGGCGTATCTTCCAGGCCGTTCGGACGCACGCCGACCAGCAGGTCAGGGTGCTTAGCCACTTCGCCAAACAGCTGGTTACGCGCCTGCGTCAGTTTTTCGTGACCCAGACCGCCCTGGTCAATCAGCTGGAAGTCGAAGCCGGTCGCGGTACCCAGTTCAACAATCGCTGGCAGGTTGAAGGCGAACACCATCGCATCTTTAATCTGCGAGAAGGTGCCCATCGCACGGCCGGTAATGGCTTCAACCTTGTTCTCTTTGCCCGGACGTTCAGACCAGTCTTTCAGAGAAACGAAGGCAATACCGGTGTTCTGACCACGACCCGCAAAGCCAAAGCCGTTAACCGCAAACACGGATTCAACGTTGTCTTTCTCTTTGGTGAGGTAGTAGTCCGTCACTTCGTCCAGCACTTTCTGGGTACGCTCTTGCGACGCGCCCGCAGGAAGCTGTGCCATCGTCAGGAACACGCCCTGGTCTTCATCCGGCAGGAACGAGCTTGGCAGACGAACGAACAGGAACGCCATCCCCACGACGATGATGATATAGAGCAGCAGGTAACGACCGGTGCTGCGCAGGATGTTGCCCACGCTGTCGGTGTAGTGGTGCGTGCTCTTATCAAACATGCGGTTAAACCAGCCGAAGAACCCTTTATGCTCGCCATGACCGCCTTTCTGAATCGGCTTCAGCATGGTGGCACACAGGGCAGGCGTCAGGATCAACGCGACCAGCACCGACAGCGCCATCGCGGAAACGATGGTAATTGAGAACTGACGGTAAATCGCACCGGTAGAGCCCCCGAAGAAGGCCATCGGGATAAATACCGCAGACAGTACCATCGCGATACCGACCAGCGCGCCCTGGATCTGACCCATTGATTTACGGGTCGCTTCCTTCGGCGGCAGACCTTCTTCCGCCATTACGCGCTCGACGTTCTCGACCACGACGATGGCGTCATCCACCAGCAGGCCGATGGCGAGCACCATCCCGAACATCGTCAGGGTGTTTATCGAGTAGCCAAATATCGACAGGATCGCAAAGGTCCCGAGCAGAACAACCGGCACGGCAATCGTTGGGATAAGCGTCGCGCGGAAGTTTTGCAGGAACAGGTACATCACCAGGAACACCAGGATGATGGCTTCTACCAGCGTTTTAACCACTTCGTGAATCGAAATTTTGACGAACGGCGTGGTGTCATACGGGTAAACGATTTTCAGACCTGACGGGAAGAACGGTTCCATCTTCTTCAGCTCTGCGCGGATCGCCGTGGCGGTGTCCAGGGCGTTAGCCCCTGTCGCCAGTTTGATACCCAGACCGGAAGCCGGTTTACCGTTGAACTTCGCGATGATGTCGTAGTTCTCACCGCCCAGCTCGACTTTAGCCACGTCGCGCAGGCGAACCTGGGAACCGTCCTGATTCACTTTCAGCAGAATTTTGCTGAACTCATCGGCAGAGGTCAGACGGGTCTGTGCGATGATCGAGGCGTTAAGCTGCTGGCCTTTCACCGGCGGCGTACCGCCTAACTGACCGGCTGCCACCTGGGCGTTCTGCGCTTTAATCGCATTGATCACGTCAACGGGGGTCAGCTGGAAGTTGTTCAGTTTGTTCGGATCCATCCAGATACGCATCGCGTACTGAGAACCGAACAGCTGAACGTCACCCACACCGGAAGTACGGCTGATGGCGTCCTTCATGTTGGCACCCACGTAGTCGGAAATATCCTCCTGCGTCATGGTGCCGTTGGTGTTGATAACGCCGACAACCATCAGGAAGCTGCTGGACGATTTCTCGACGCTCACACCCTGCTGTTGTACTTCCTGCGGCAGCAGAGGCATCGCCAGCTGCAGTTTGTTCTGCACCTGAACCTGCGCAATGTCAGCATCCGTACCTGACTGGAAGGTCAGGGTGATCTGAACTGTACCGGTAGAGTCACTGTTTGAGGACATGTACATCAGGTTATCGATACCGTTCATGTTCTGTTCGATAACCTGAGTGACGGTGTCCTGCACCGTTTTCGCATCAGCCCCCGGGTAGGTTGCGGAGATAGTCACCGCCGGTGGCGCAATCGTTGGATATTGCGCGACAGGCAGCTTCAGGATCGCAAGTCCCCCGGCCAGCATGATGATAATGGCGATCACCCACGCAAATATGGGGCGATCGATAAAGAAATTAGGCATGTCTTAACGGCTCCTGTTTAAGTTAAGACTTGGTTTGTTCTGACTGGCCAGCGGCCGAAGCTTGTTGTTTATCGTCAGATTTCACTTCCTGTGCTTTAACCTGCGCGCCAGGACGAACTTTTTGCAAACCAGAAACAATCACGCGATCGCCATCTTTCAGACCTTCCGTCACCAGCCATTTATCGCCAATCGCCTGTGTGGCGGTGATATTGCGCGTTTCGACTTTGTCATCTGCTCCAACAACCAGCGCGCTCGCATCGCCGCGTGGCGTACGGGTCACACCCTGCTGTGGAACCAGAAGTGCGGTTGGATTCGTTCCTTCTTCCAGACGCGCGCGAACGAACATACCTGGCAGCAGATTCTTGTCAGGGTTCGGGAAAATCGCACGTAAGGTGATGGAACCGGTGGTCTGGTCGACCGTCACATCAGAGAATTCCAGGGTACCTTCCTGCGGGAACTTGATACCGTCGTTGGTGATCAGCTCCACTTTGGCTTTGCCGTTTTCCTGTTTCAGGGTGCCGTTAGCCAGCTCCTGTTTCAGGCGCAGGAAATCATTGCTGGACTGCGTGACGTCAACGTAGATCGGATCGAGCTGCTGCACGGTCGCCAGCGCAGTGGTCTGACCGTTCTGCACCAGAGCCCCTTCCGTCACGGAAGATTTACCAATACGACCGCTGATAGGGGAGGTCACTTTGGTATAGGCCAGGTTAATGCGCGCGGTTTCGACGGCCGCTTTGGCTGCCACCACGGCTGCGTTAGCCTGCTGGGCATCCGCCAGGGCGGTATCGTAATCCTGCTGACTGATGTACTTGGTACCGAGCAGTTTTTGATAGCGGTTCAGCGTCAGCTGAGCAATTTTAGCCGCGGCCTGTGCTTTAGCCAGATCGCCTTTCGCGCTTTCATAAGACGCCTGATAGGTTGCGGGATCAATCTGATACAGAGACTCACCGGCCTTCACATCACCGCCTTCGGTGAAGTTACGTTTCAGGATAATGCCGCTAACCTGAGGACGCACTTCCGCAATGCGGTAAGCATTTGTACGGCCGGGTAATTCGGTAGTGATTTGTAGAGGTTCAGATTTGAGCGTCACAACGCCTACTTCTGGCGCCTGCTGAGCTCCTTGTTGAGCCGGTTTGTCGTCACATCCTGTTAGCGCTAAGCTGCCTGAGAGCATCAGAACGACCGCCAGAGGCGTTAACCCTCTGTTTTTGTTCATATGTAAACCTCGAGTGTCCGATTTCAAATTGATCAAGGGTCCTGAGTCTAAAAACCCATTGCTGCGTTTATATTATCGTCATGCTATGGTACATACATTCACAAATGTATGTAAATCTGACTCCTGTAAATTCACCCACCTATGGCACGAAAAACTAAACAACAAGCGCTGGAAACCCGACAACACATTCTGGATGTGGCAATACGTTTGTTCTCGCAGCAGGGTGTTTCATCTACCTCGCTGGCACAAATTGCTCAGGCTGCCGGTGTGACGCGGGGAGCGATTTACTGGCATTTTAAAGACAAGTCAGATCTGTTCAGTGAAATCTGGGAGCTTTCAGAGTCCAGCATTAGCGATCTCGAGAGTGAGTATCGGGCAAAATTCCCTGACGATCCACTCTCAGTATTGAGAGAAATATTAGTATATATCCTTGAAGCTACGGTAGTTGAAGAACGTCGCAGATTAATGATGGAAATAATCTTTCATAAATGCGAGTTCGTGGGCGAGATGGCGATTGTTCAGCAGGCACAACGCAGCCTCAGCCTGGAGAGCTATGACCGTATTGAATACAACCTGAATCAGTGCATGCAGGCAAAACTGCTGCCGGCCAACCTGTTGACCCGCCGGGCGGCAATTCTGATGCGTAGCTACATTTCCGGTCTGATGGAAAACTGGCTGTTTGCGCCACAGTCGTTTGATCTTAAAGCGGAGGCCCGCAGCTACGTCGCGATTTTACTGGAAATGCTACAGCTCTGCCCGACGCTGCGCAGCGACGCGCCGTCGCTAACCGCCTGACTCATTTCCAGGATTTATCTCAGAGGCTCACGTTCGCGCTATTCTGCTTCCGGCGAGCGTGATATTCTTCACGCCGGACTATTTTCGGTCATCTTCTGACATCATTCACAACTATGCTGCCCATCAATCGCTCGCAACATCCTGTTTTTGCATTGCTCTTTGCGATGCTGTTTTTCTTCGCCACGGCGCCGCTGACCTGGGCCCGCGCCGACAACAGCAACGATATCCCCACGCGTGCGGATGTTCAGTCGCAGCTCGACACGCTGAACAAACAAAAAGAACTCTCTCCTCAGGAAAAACTGACGCAGCAGGATCTGACGGAAACGCTGGAAACGCTGGATAAAATTGAACGCGTTAAGGCAGAAACCGCACAGCTCCGTCAGAAGGTGGCGCAGGCCCCAGAAAACATGCGCAAAGCGACGGAATCGCTGAATGCCCTGAGCGACGTGGATAACGACGACGAAACACGCAAAACGCTCGCGGCGCTCTCCTTACGCCAGCTCGAATCGCGCGTGGCGCAACTGCTCGACGACCTGCAAACGGCGCAGTCCGATCTCGCCACCTACAACAGCCAGCTTGTTTCACTGCAGACCCAGCCCGAGCGCGTGCAAAATGCGATGTACGCCGCGTCTCAGCAGCTGCAGCAGATCCGCAACCGCCTCAACGGCACAACGGTAGGAGAGGGCACGCTGCGCCCGACGCAGCAAACCCTGCTGCTGGTGCAGCAGACGTTGCTCAATGCGCAGATTGAACAGCAGCGTAAAAGTC
Source organism: Enterobacter sp. BNK-22 (assembly GCF_048684805.1). Classification (NCBI taxonomy): domain Bacteria; kingdom Pseudomonadati; phylum Pseudomonadota; class Gammaproteobacteria; order Enterobacterales; family Enterobacteriaceae; genus Enterobacter; species Enterobacter sp. BNK-22. The sequence continues at coordinate 2,472,598 of NZ_JBLQTT010000001.1, read as the reverse complement.
TGGAAGGGAATACGGTGCTGCAGGACACCCTGCAGAAACAGCGCGATTACGTCACCGCAAACATTAATCGTCTGGAGCACCAGCTACAGCTGCTGCAGGAAGCGGTTAACAGCAAGCGCCTGACGCTGACGGAAAAAACCGCCCAGGAGGCCGTATCCCCTGACGAAACCGCCCGCATCCAGGCCAACCCGCTGGTGAAGCAGGAGCTCGAAGCCAACCACCAGCTTAGCCAGCGCCTGATACTGGCGACCGAAAACGGCAACTCGCTGGTTCAGCAAAATATCAAGGTGAAGAACTGGCTGGATCGCGCCCTGCAGGCGGAACGCAACATCAAAGAGCAGATCGCGGTCCTGAAAGGCAGTCTCCTGCTGTCGCGTATTCTCTACCAGCAGCAGCAGACGCTTCCGTCTGCCGATGAGCTGGAAGACATGACCAACCGCATTGCGGATTTACGTCTGGAACAGTTTGACGTCAACCAGCAGCGCGATGCGCTTTTCCAGAGCGATACCTTTGTCGACAAAATTGAAGAAGGGCACTCCAGCGACGTGAACCCGGAAGTGCACGACGCGCTGCTCCAGGTCGTGGATATGCGTCGCGAGCTGCTGGATCAGCTCAACAAACAGCTGGGCAACCAGCTGATGATGGCCATTAACCTGCAAATCAACCAGCAGCAGCTGGTGAGCGTTTCGAAAAGTCTGCAGGAGATCCTGACTCAGCAGATTTTCTGGGTAAACAGCAACAAACCGATGGACTGGGACTGGATTAAATCCTTCCCTGAGACGCTGAAAACGCAGATCAAGAGCATGAAAATCACCGTAAACTGGGAGAAAGCCTGGCCTGCGGTGATGATTGCCTTGCTGGCGGGGCTACCGCTGCTGCTGATCGCGGGTCTGATTCGCTGGCGTCTGGGCTGGCTGAAAAAATATCAGGCGAAGCTGGCGTCCGAAGTGGGGCAGCTGCGTAACGATAGCCAGCTCCATACGCCAAAAGCGATTCTGATCGACCTTATTCGCGCCCTGCCGGTGTGCCTGATTATTCTGGCCGTGGGCCTGATCCTGCTCACCATGCAGCTCAACGTCAGCGATCTGCTGTGGGCGTTCAGTAAAAAACTGGCGCTGTTCTGGCTGGTGTTTGGCCTGTGCTGGAAGGTGCTGGAAAAAGACGGCGTGGCGGTGCGTCATTTCAACATGCCTGCGCAGCTGACCAGTCACTGGCGTCGTCAGATTGTGCGCATCAGCCTGGCGCTGCTGCCGCTGCACTTCTGGTCGGTTGTCTCTGAGCTTTCCCCGCTGCATCTGATGGATGATGTGCTGGGCCAGCTGGTCATCCTGCTGAACCTGCTGTTGATTGCTATCCTGATGTGGCCGATGTGCCGCGACAGCTGGCGTGATAAAGAGTCCCACAATATCCGTCTGGCCACCGTGACCGTGCTGGCGATCATTCCGCTGGCGCTGATGGTGCTGACGGCAACGGGCTACTTCTATACCACGCTGCGCCTGTCCGGGCGCTGGATTGAAACGGTCTATCTGGTGATCGTCTGGAACCTGCTCTATCAGACCGTACTGCGCGGCCTGAGCGTGGCGGCCCGCCGCATTGCCTATCGCCGTGCCATCGCGCGTCGTCAGCATCAGGTGAAAGAGGGGGCCGAGGGCGCGGAGCCGCAGGAAGAGCCGACCATCGCGCTGGAGCAGGTTAACCAGCAGACGCTGCGCATCACCATGCTGGTGATGATCGCCCTGTTTGCCGTGATGTTCTGGGCGATCTGGTCCGATCTTATTACCGTTTTCGCCTATCTCGACAGTATTACCCTCTGGCAATACAACGGAACCGAAGCCGGCGCGGCGGTCATGAAAAGCGTGACCATGGGCAGCCTGCTGTTTGCGCTGGTGTCGTCGGTGGTCGCCTGGGCGCTGATCCGCAACCTGCCTGGCCTGCTCGAAGTGCTGCTCCTGTCACGTCTGAATCTTCGCCAGGGGGCGTCCTACGCCATCACCACGATCCTCAACTACGTCATCATTATTGTTGGAGCGATGACGGTCTTTGGTTCGCTTGGCGTCTCGTGGGATAAACTGCAGTGGCTGGCGGCCGCCCTCTCGGTCGGTCTTGGTTTTGGCCTGCAGGAGATCTTCGGTAACTTTGTCTCCGGCCTGATCATCCTGTTTGAACGTCCGGTACGTATCGGCGATACCGTCACCATCGGCACGTTCTCGGGAACGGTCAGCAAGATCCGCATTCGTGCGACCACCATCACCGACTTCGATCGCAAAGAGGTGATCATCCCGAACAAAGCGTTCGTGACCGAGCGTCTGATCAACTGGTCGCTCTCGGATACGGTGACGCGCGTGGTGATCCGCCTGGGCGTGGCCTATGGATCGGATCTGGATAAGGTGAAAGAGGTGCTGCTGAAGGCGGCGTCTGAACATCCGAAAGTGATGCACGATCCGGCTCCGGCGGTCTTCTTCACCACTTTTGGGCCGAGCACGCTGGATCACGAGCTGCGTTTATACGTGCGCGAGCTGCGCGATCGCAGCTACACGGTGGATGAACTTAACCGCTCTATCGATCGTCTGTGCCGTGAAAACGATATAAATATCGCCTTCAACCAGCTTGAGGTTCACCTGCGTAACGAGAAAGGTGATGAGCATACGGAAGTGAAGCGCGAGATTAAGGGTGATGACCCCACTCCGGCGTAATCTATAATTTTCCCTCTCCCTGTGGGAGAGGGTTAGGGTGAGGGCAACAGGCCTTCACCTTTGCCTCAAAATCCCGCCGTACAATCTCCAGTGCCTTAAGCACCGTCCCGGCGGGAATATCATGATTCTCCAGCAGCATAATCAAATCGACGGCCAGCTTGACCTCATCGGGTGCATTTTCCAGTGACATGGGTGTGGCTCCTGTTAACGGGTCAAACGTTCTATGACGCGTTCAATGTCATCCAGCGCCTGACGGCAGCGGACGATGCGTCCTTCCAGCGCGCTAATCTCGCGCATCAATAGCTGCTGCTCTTCCAGCGTTTCGCTGTTGTTCAGGCGCACCTCGCGTTCGCGCTTCATCTCAAACAGTCGGCGTTCAAACTCCTGGTTCTCCAGCCGCTTGCGCTGCCATTTGCCGAGCCCCGGTGAGGCGCTGTCCCAGGCGCGCAGCGGCCAGGCGGCGATTTCGCGATGCAGCGCGGTGATCTGCTCGGTGAGATGCGCCGCAAGCCACGCCACCTGTTCCTGCTGTTCATGCTCAACCGCATGGCGAAGCTCGTCGAGGTTCGTCTGCGCTTCAGCCAGGTAATCCTGAATAACGGTGCTGCGGGTACGAAAAAGCTGCCGGTCAAAGCGCGGTTTCAGCGTGGCGTGCCCCATCAGCGGCGTGGCCTGCTCCCGCAGAGCAATCAGCTGATTTTGCAGCCTCTCAAGAAGCAGTGCTGTTTTCAAGGCGCTCTCCAGTGGTAAAGTAGCCGTTCAGTTTGATAACGATTCGCATTATGCAGCGTACTATTTTAATCATCATTGGCTGGCTCGCGGTAGTGCTTGGCACGCTGGGTGTGGTTTTACCCTTGCTGCCGACCACGCCGTTTATCCTGCTGGCGGCCTGGTGCTTCGCCCGCTCGTCACCGCGTTTTCACCACTGGCTGCTCTATCGCTCATGGTTTGGCGGCTATCTGCGGCACTGGCAAAAACACCGGGCCATGCCGCCCGGCGCCAAGCCGCGCGCGATCGCGGTGATCCTCATCACCTTCGCCATTTCATTATGGCTGGTGAAAATGATGTGGGTGCGGATCCTGCTGCTGGTCATCCTGACCTGCCTGCTTATCTTCATGTGGCGGATCCCCGTGGTTGATGAAAAGCAACAAAAGCACTGAAGCCTTATCATGGCTGTTGCAATTATTGCGTACAGCCAGTAAATTCGACCGTTTTCGAGCACAGGCGCGCCTGGTTAAAGGTTAAACAATTGTTACCTTTGCCGACCCGTTGCGCGCCGTGAGTAACACTGTTTCATTTAGGCACAAACCGATGACCGCAACTGCACAGCAGCTTGAATATCTGAAAAACAGCATCAAAAGCATCCAGGACTATCCAAAGCCTGGCATTCTTTTCCGTGATGTCACCAGCTTGCTGGAAGACCCGAAAGCGTACGCGCTCAGCATTGAACTGCTGGTCGAGCGTTATAAAAACGCCGGGATCACCAAAGTAGTAGGTACCGAAGCCCGTGGCTTCCTGTTTGGCGCACCGGTTGCGCTGGCGATGGGCGTAGGTTTTGTGCCGGTGCGTAAGCCGCGCAAGCTGCCGCGTGAAACCATTGCAGAAAGCTACGAGCTGGAGTACGGCACCGATCAGCTGGAGATCCACGTTGACGCGATCAAGCCTGGCGACAAAGTGCTGGTGGTTGACGATCTGCTGGCGACCGGCGGCACCATTGAAGCGACCGTGAAGCTGATCCGCCGTCTGGGTGGGGAAGTGACCGACGCGGCCTTCATCATCAACCTGTTCGATCTCGGCGGTGAACAGCGCCTGGAAAAACAGGGTATTACCAGCTACAGCCTGGTGCCTTTCCCGGGTCACTAATCCCGGTTTTCACAACCTCGCTCAATGGGTGAGGTTGTGATAGCATTCCCCTCCATAAATTCACCTTCCAGCGTTGCAGAGCCTGCCCATGAGTTATCAGGTGTTAGCCCGTAAATGGCGACCACAAACCTTTGCTGACGTTGTCGGTCAGGAACATGTGCTGACGGCCCTGGCGAACGGCTTGTCGCTAGGTCGCATCCATCACGCCTATCTTTTTTCCGGCACCCGTGGCGTCGGTAAGACCTCTATTGCCCGTTTGCTGGCAAAAGGTCTCAACTGCGAAACCGGGATCACCGCCACGCCGTGCGGCGTGTGTGATAACTGTCGGGAGATCGAGCAGGGGCGTTTTGTCGATCTGATCGAGATCGATGCCGCTTCGCGCACCAAAGTGGAAGATACCCGCGACCTGCTCGACAACGTGCAGTACGCCCCGGCGCGCGGCCGCTTCAAGGTCTACCTGATCGATGAAGTGCACATGCTGTCGCGCCACAGCTTTAACGCCCTGCTGAAGACGCTGGAAGAGCCGCCCGCGCACGTGAAGTTCCTGCTGGCGACCACCGATCCGCAAAAGCTGCCGGTCACGATTTTATCGCGCTGCCTGCAGTTCCACCTGAAGGCGCTGGACGTTGAGCAGATCCGTGCGCAGCTTGAGCATATTCTTGATGAAGAGAAGATTGTCCACGAACCGCGCGCCCTGCAGCTGCTTGCCCGCGCGGCGGACGGCAGCCTGCGTGATGCATTAAGCCTGACCGACCAGGCGATTGCCAGCGGTGACGGCAAGCTCTCCACCGAGGCGGTCAGCACCATGCTTGGCACGCTGGATGACGATCAGGCGCTGTCGCTTATCGAAGCGATGATTGCCGCTAACGGCGAACGCGTGATGTCGCAGGTGAACGCGGCCGCTGCCCGCGGTATTGAGTGGGAAGGGCTGCTGGTTGAGATGCTCAGCCTGCTGCACCGCGTGGCGATGCTGCAGCTTTCTCCTTCCGCGATTGGTGCGGATATGGCGGCCATTGAACAGCGGATGCGTGAGCTTGCCCGCACCGTGCCGCCTGCCGACGTGCAGCTTTATTACCAGACGCTGCTGATTGGCCGCAAAGAGTTACCGTTTGCGCCGGATCCGCGGATGGGCGTTGAAATGACGCTGCTGCGCGCGCTGGCGTTCCACCCGCGCATGCCGCTGCCGGAGCCGGAAGTGCCGCGACAGTCTTTCGCGCCGGTCGCGCCCACGGCGGTGATGTCACCGCAGCAGGTGCCGCCGCAGCCGACGCCGCCACCGCAGCAGAACGTACCGCTGTCGGATGCCACCAGTTCGGTGCTTGCCGCGCGCAGCCAGCTGCAGCGTGCCCAGGGAGTAACCAAACCAAAAAAGAGTGAACCGGCAGCGCCAGGAAGAGCGCGGCCGGTGAACAACGCCGCGCTTGAACGACTGGCCTCGGTAACGGAGCGCGTTCAGTCGCGTCCGGCACCGTCCGCGCTCGAGCAGAAAGCCCCGGTGAAAGAAGAGGCTTACCGCTGGAAGGCAACCACCATCACCGAAACCGTGAAGGAAGAGGTGGCCACGCCGAAAGCGCTGAAAAAGGCGCTGGAGCATGAAAAAACGCCGGAGCTTTCCGCGAAGCTTGCTGAAGAGTCGATTGCGCGCGACGCCTGGGCCGCCGAGGTCAGCAAACTCCAGTTGCCGAAGCTGGTCGAGCAGGTCGCGCTGAACGCCTGGAAAGAGCAGGACGGCAATCAGGTGCGTCTGCACCTGCGTCCTGGCCAGCGTCACCTGAATTCCCCTGGCGCGCAAAAGGCGCTGGCCGAGGCGCTTGCCGCTTTACAGGGGGCACCGGTTGAATTGACTATCATTGAAGATGATAATCCGGCAGTGAAAACGCCGCTCGAGTGGCGCCAGGCCATTTATGAAGAGAAGCTCGCGCAGGCGCGCGAGGCGATTATTGCGGATAACAACATTCAGACCCTGCGCCGGTTCTTCGACGCCGATCTGGATGAAGAGAGTATTCGCCCCATTTGATCGTGAGTCTGACTTACGGTTGTAATCCTTAAACGTGAAAGAAGAGAGAAGCCTATGTTTGGTGGAAAAGGCGGTCTGGGTGGCCTGATGAAGCAGGCTCAGCAGATGCAGGAAAAAATGCAGAAGATGCAGGAAGAGATCGCTCAGCTGGAAGTCACGGGTGAATCCGGTGCCGGTCTGGTCAAGGTGACCATCAACGGTGCGCACAACTGCCGTCGCGTGGAAATCGACCCGAGCCTGCTCGAAGACGACAAAGAGATGCTGGAAGATCTGGTTGCAGCCGCGTTTAACGATGCCGCTCGCCGTATCGACGAAACCCAGAAAGAGAAAATGGCCTCCGTGTCCAGCGGCATGCAGCTGCCGCCTGGCTTCAAGATGCCGTTCTGATGCAAACCAGTCCGCTGCTCACGCAGTTAATGGAAGCACTGCGCTGCCTGCCGGGCGTTGGCCCGAAGTCGGCGCAGCGCATGGCGTTTACGCTATTGCAGCGCGACCGCAGCGGCGGGATGCGCCTGGCGCAGGCTTTAACCCGCGCCATGTCAGAAATCGGTCACTGTGCGGATTGCCGTACCTTTACCGAGCAGGACGTGTGTAACATCTGCACGAACCCGCGTCGTCAGGAAAACGGCCAGATTTGCGTGGTGGAGAGTCCGGCGGACATCTACGCCATCGAACAAACCGGGCAGTTTTCCGGCCGCTATTTCGTGCTGATGGGGCATCTCTCCCCGCTGGACGGTATTGGCCCGGACGATATCGGTCTTGACCGCCTTGAACAGCGTCTTGAATCCGAAACGATCAAAGAGGTGATCCTCGCCACCAACCCCACGGTGGAAGGGGAGGCAACCGCCAACTATATTGCCGAGCTGTGCTCGCAGTATGGCGTTGACGCCAGCCGCATCGCCCATGGCGTGCCGGTCGGCGGCGAGCTGGAGATGGTGGACGGCACCACGCTGTCGCACTCTCTGGCCGGACGTCACAAGATTATTTTCTGACCAAACGGAGGCTGCGTGCGCGGCCTCCGCTTGAAAATTTCCCCCCGTATCCCCATCTCTCACTCAACGTTTTAAAACCCCATTAAATGGCATTGTTGAGGTCGACATAGATGAAAGGACAAGAAACCCGTGGTTTCCAGTCAGAAGTAAAACAGCTTCTGCACCTGATGATCCATTCCCTGTATTCCAACAAAGAAATTTTCCTGCGTGAGCTGATTTCCAACGCCTCGGATGCGGCGGACAAGCTGCGCTTCCGCGCGCTGTCTAACCCGGATCTGTACGAAGGCGACGGCGAGCTGCGCGTGCGCGTCTCGTTTAATAAAGAGAACCGCACCCTGACTATCGCCGATAACGGCATCGGGATGAACCGCGACGAGGTGATCGACCACCTCGGGACCATCGCGAAATCCGGCACTAAGGCGTTCCTGGAGTCCATGGGCTCTGACCAGGCGAAAGACAGCCAGCTCATCGGCCAGTTCGGCGTCGGTTTCTACTCGGCGTTCATTGTGGCGGACAAAGTTACCGTGCGCACCCGTGCGGCGGGCGACAGCGCTGAAAACGGAGTGCTGTGGGAATCCAAAGGGGAAGGCGAATACACCGTTGATGACATCACCAAAGCGGACCGCGGCACCGAAATCACCCTGCACCTGCGTGAAGGGGAAGATGATTTCCTGAACGACTGGCGCGTGCGCTCCATCATCAGCAAATATTCCGACCACATCGCCCTGCCGGTCGAGATTGAAAAACAGGAAGAGAAAGACGGTGAAACCGTGGTTTCCTGGGAGAAAATCAACAAGGCGCAGGCGCTGTGGACGCGCAACAAGTCTGAAATTAAAGACGACGAGTACAACGAATTCTACAAGCACATCGCCCACGACTTTACCGACCCGCTGACCTGGAGCCACAACCGTGTGGAAGGTAAGCAGGAGTACACCAGCCTGCTGTACATCCCGGCACAGGCGCCGTGGGACATGTGGAACCGCGATCACAAGCACGGCCTGAAGCTGTACGTGCAGCGCGTCTTCATCATGGACGACGCCGAGCAGTTCATGCCGAACTACCTGCGCTTTGTCCGCGGCCTGATCGATTCCAACGACCTGCCGCTGAACGTCTCCCGTGAAATTCTGCAGGACAGCACTGTCACCCGTAACCTGCGCAACGCCCTGACCAAACGTGCGCTGCAGATGCTGGAAAAACTGGCGAAAGACGATGCGGAAAAATATCAGACCTTCTGGAAACAGTTCGGCCTGGTGCTGAAAGAAGGCCCGGCAGAAGACACCGCGAACGTTGAAACCATCGCCAAACTGCTGCGCTTCGCCTCTACGCACACCGACTCCTCCGCGCAGACCGTGTCGCTGGAAGAGTACGTCTCCCGCATGAAAGAAGGGCAGGAGAAGATCTACTACATCACCGCCGACAGCTACGCCGCGGCGAAGAGCAGCCCGCACCTGGAGCTGCTGCGTAAGAAAGGCATCGAAGTGCTGCTGCTTTCTGACCGCATCGACGAGTGGATGATGAACTACCTGACCGAGTTCGACGGTAAGGCGTTCCAGTCCGTTGCCAAAGCCGACGAATCTATCGACAAGCTGGCGGATGAAGTGGATGAGAACGCGAAAGAAGCCGAGAAGGCGCTGGAGCCGTTCGTTGAGCGCGTGAAAACCCTGCTGGGTGACCGCGTGAAAGAGGTGCGTTTCACTCACCGTCTGACCGACACCCCGGCCATCGTCACGACCGATGCCGACGAAATGAGCACCCAGATGGCGAAGCTGTTCGCGGCAGCGGGCCAGGCGGTACCGGAAGTGAAATATATCTTTGAGCTTAATCCGGATCATCCGCTGGTGAAACGCGCGGCGGATACCCAGGACGACGCCCGCTTTGCCGAGTGGGTTGAACTCCTGCTGGATCAGTCCCTGCTGGCCGAACGCGGCACGCTGGAAGATCCTAACCTCTTCATTAAACGTGTGAATGCGCTGCTGCTGGCGTAATTGAGCACGCCTCTCCTGGTCTTCTCCCTCTCCCCGTGGGAGAGGGCCGGGGTGAGGGCACCAGACCGCACAACTCCAAATTATCTCCCCCCATTAACCGTTTCAGCCTTCCTGCCTTCCTTGAGCGATGCCCGTTCTGGTGGTATTGTTTAGCGCTTTTGAAAAATTGAAACGACTTTTGAGGGGATTTTCGCAATGCGTATTATTCTGCTTGGCGCTCCGGGCGCGGGTAAAGGAACTCAGGCTCAGTTCATCATGGAGAAATACGGTATTCCGCAAATCTCCACCGGTGATATGCTGCGCGCCGCTGTAAAATCTGGCTCCGAGCTGGGTAAACAGGCGAAAGACATCATGGACGCAGGCAAGCTGGTGACCGACGAGCTGGTAATTGCTCTGGTCAAAGAGCGCATTGCTCAGGAAGACTGCCGTAACGGTTTCCTGCTGGACGGCTTCCCACGCACCATTCCTCAGGCTGACGCCATGAAAGAAGCGGGCATCAACGTGGACTACGTTCTGGAGTTCGACGTACCGGACGAGCTGATCGTTGACCGCATCGTTGGCCGTCGCGTACACGCTGCTTCTGGCCGCGTTTACCACATCAAATTCAACCCGCCTAAGGTTGAAGGCAAAGATGACGTGACCGGCGAAGAGCTGACCACCCGTAAAGACGATCAGGAAGAGACCGTGCGCAAGCGCCTGGTGGAATACCATCAGATGACCGCGCCGCTGATCGGCTACTACACCAAAGAAGCGCAGGCGGGTAACACCAAATACGCCAAAGTCGACGGCACCAAAGCCGTGGCTGATGTACGTGCAGAGCTGGAAAAAATCCTCGGCTAATTGCACTTCTCTCACCCGGGTCCTCCGGGTGAGAAATATTCTCATCTTACCTATTGCAGCAATGGGTTCCGTTTAAACGCATTTCCGCTACAATTGACAACCATTCAAATGGTTAAGAGGCGTGAATGAGTCAGGCGAAAACCGGCATCCTGCTTGCCAATCTGGGCACTCCAGAAGCACCTACATCAGACGCGGTAAAACGCTACCTGCGACAATTTTTAAGCGACACGCGCGTCGTGGATTTTCCGCGACTGCTGTGGTGGCCGCTGCTGCGTGGCGTCATTCTGCCGATTCGTTCTCCGCGCGTCGCCAAACTCTATCAGTCCGTATGGATGGAAGAGGGCTCGCCGCTGATGGTCTACAGCCGTCGCCAGGAAAAAGCGCTGGCCGCCCGCCTGCCGGATATGCCCGTCGCGCTCGGCATGAGCTACGGCAAACCCTCTCTGGAAAGCGCGGTAGAATCCCTGCTGGCGCAGGGCGTGGACCATATCGTGGTGCTGGCGCTCTACCCGCAGTACTCCTGCTCGACGGTGGCCGCCGTCTGGGACGAGCTGGCGCGCATTCTGGCGACCCGCCGCCGCATTCCGGGCGTGACCTTTATTCGCGACTACGCGGATAACGAGCTCTACATCAAGGCGCTTGCTAACAGCGCGCGCGCGTCGTTTGAAAAGCACGGTGAGCCGGATCTGCTGCTGCTCTCCTATCACGGGATCCCGCAGCGTTTCGCTAACGAAGGGGATGATTACCCGCAGCGCTGTCGCGATACCACCCGCGAGCTGGTCTCCGCCCTTGGCCTGCCGCCGGAGAAGGTGATGATGACCTTCCAGTCGCGCTTCGGCCGCGAGCCGTGGCTGACGCCGTACACCGATGAAACCCTCAAAATGCTCGGCGAGAAGGGCGTGAAGCATATTCAGGTGATGTCGCCGGGCTTCTCGGCAGACTGTCTGGAAACGCTGGAGGAGATCGCGGTGCAAAACCGGGAATTTTTCCTGGAGGCTGGCGGCGAAAAGTACGAATACATTCCGGCGCTTAACGACTCGCCTGAGCATATCGACATGATGGTCTCGCTGGTGACGAACAGCCGCTGATCGCACTCCGGGTCGGGTTTGTGCTACCATTCCCGGCCCATATTCTTCGTACAGTTCAGACCATGAAATTTCCCGGTAAACGCAAATCCAAACACTACTTCCCCGTCGATGCCCGCGATCCGCTCCTGCAGCAAATCCAGCCAGAAAATGAAACCAGCGCGGCGTGGGTCGTCGGTATCGATCAGACGCTGGTGGACATTGAAGCCAAAGTGGATGATGCGTTTGTCGCCCGTTACGGTCTGAGCGCCGGACATTCGCTGGTGATTGAAGACGACGTTGCCGAAGCGCTGTACCAGGAGCTGGTGCGCGAAAACCTGATTACCCATCAGTTCGCCGGTGGCACCATCGGCAATACCATGCATAACTACTCCGTGCTGGCCGACGACCGTTCGGTACTGCTCGGCGTGATGTGCAGCAACATTGAAATTGGCGGCTACGCTTACCGCTATCTGTGCAACACCTCCAGCCGTACCGATCTGAACTATCTTCAGGGCGTCGACGGCCCGATTGGCCGCTGCTTTACGCTGATCGGCGAATCCGGCGAGCGGACCTTTGCCATCAGTCCTGGGCATATGAACAAGCTGCGCGCGGAAAGCATTCCCGAAGAGGTGATTGCGGGCGCCTCGGCGCTGGTGCTGACCTCCTACCTGGTGCGATGCAAGCCGGGCGAGCCGATGCCGGAAGCGACCATGAAGGCGATTGAGTACGCGAAGAAGTACGACGTGCCGGTCGTTCTGACGCTGGGCACCAAATTCGTGATTGCCGATAACCCAGAGTGGTGGCAGGCGTTCCTGAAAGAGCACGTCTCGATTCTGGCGATGAACGAAGAGGAGGCCGAAGCGCTGACCGGTGAAAGCGATCCGCTGCTGGCGTCCGATAAAGCGCTGGACTGGGTGGATCTGGTGCTCTGCACCGCGGGCCCTGTCGGACTGTATATGGCCGGCTTCACGGAGGAAGAGAGCAAACGCAAAACCCAGCATCCGCTGCTGCCCGGCGCGATTGCCGAGTTTAACCAGTACGAGTTCAGCCGCGGCATGCGTTACAAGGATTGCGTGAATCCGCTGCGTATTTATTCTCACATCGCCCCCTACATGGGCGGTCCGGAGAAGATCATGAACACCAACGGCGCAGGCGACGGCGCCCTGGCCGCGCTGCTGCACGACATTACCGCCAATGCCTACCACAAAACCAACGTGCCGAATTCCAGCAAGCATAAGTTCAGCTGGCTGACCTATTCGTCGCTGGCGCAGGTGTGCAAGTACGCCAACCGCGTAAGCTATCAGGTGCTGAACCAGCACTCACCGCGCTTAACGCGTGGCCTGCCGGAACGGGAAGACAGCCTCGAAGAGGCGTATTGGGATCGGTAAATGTAAAAAGGCAACGTAAGTTGCCTTTTTTAATGTTTGTTCCCTCTCCCCGTGGGAGAGGGCCAGGGTGAGGGCATCAGGCCGCACCAAACCTACCCCGTCACCGCCTCTTCAACCGGCGGTTTCTCCAGTAGCGTCAGCATGGTGTTAGCAATCTCGCGCTCGCCCATCACCACCTTATCTGCACCGCGCTCGGTAATGTACTCCACCTCGTCGTCATAGTGCGCCCGGGCGATAATCTCAATCGTTGGGCACTTCGCGCGCGCGGAAGCCACAATCTCACCCGCTTCATAGCCGTTGGGTATGGTGAGCAGCAGCCAGCGGGCGCAGTCCAGATGCGCCAGATTCATGATCTCTTCGTTCGCCGCGTTGCCCAGCACCGCGCGAATACCGCGCTCGCGCAGCTCGTCGACGCGGGTGCGTGAGGTTTCAATCACCACCAGCGGAATACCCTGCGCCATCAGCTTCTCGCCGAGCAGGCTGCCCACGCGGCCAAAGCCGACCAGCAGGGCGTGATTGCAAATATCCACCGGGATCTGCTTCTCTTCTTCGATGGCCTCTTCGAGCGTCTGCTCTTCCAGCGTTTCGGTTTTGTCGAGGTATTTTTCCAGCAGGGCAAACAGGACCGGGTTCAGCATAATCGACAGGATCGCCCCCGCCAGCACCAGGTTTTGTCCCGCCTGCGGCAGCAGGTTCAGGGCCATGCCCAGACCGGCCAGAATAAAGGCGAACTCGCCAATCTGCGCCAGGCTGGCGGCAATGGTCAGCGCCGTCCGCGGGGAGTGACCGAACATTCGCACCAGGAAGAAGGCGGCGAGCGACTTACCAAAAATAATGATCGCCAGCGTGCCCAGCACGGCCAGCGGCTGCTGGATCAGCACCAGCGGGTCAAACAGCATCCCGACGGAGACGAAGAACAGCACGGCAAACGCATCGCGCAGCGGCAGCGTATCGTGCGCCGCACGGTGGCTCAGCTCGGATTCGTTCAGCACCATCCCGGCGAAGAACGCGCCCAGGGCAAAGGAGACATCAAACAGCTCAACGGCACCAAAGGCGATGCCCAGCGCCAGCGCCAGCACGGAGAGGGTGAACAGCTCGCGGGAGCCGGTCGCCGCGCTGCGGGACATGATCCACGGTACCAGACGGCGGCCCACCAGCATCATGATGGCGATAAACGCCACCACTTTACCGATGGTGATGCTCATATCCAGCGCCAGCGAGGCGAAGCCGACGTTGTCTTTTTCCATCATCCCGGCGACGGCGGGCAGCAGCACCAGCGTCAGGACCATGACCAGATCTTCAACAATCAGCCAGCCAATCGCGATCTGCCCGCGCTGGCTGTCAATCAGCTGTCTCTCCTCAAGCGCGCGCAGCAGCACCACGGTACTGGCGGTTGAGAGACACAGCCCAAATACGATACCGGTCATTAACGACCAGCCCAGCACGGCCGAAAGCGCCATCCCAAGCAGCGTCGCCACCCCTATCTGGGCGATCGCTCCCGGTATGGCAATCGACTTTACCGCCATCAAATCCTTCAGGGAAAAGTGCAGACCGACGCCAAACATCAGCAGAATCACGCCCAATTCCGCCAGTTCAGGGGCCAGTTTGGTATCCGCAACGAAACCTGGCGTAAACGGTCCCGCCAGCACACCTGCCAGCAGATAGCCGACAAGAGGAGAAATACGCAGTTTATTGGCAATCATGCCGAGGATAAAAGCGAGCACAAGTCCACCAACAATGGTGGTGATAAGCGGTGTGGCGTGGTGCATTCCGTCTCCTTTCGTTGTGGGTGTTCCTTTTTGGTGAAAAACCAAAAAACCGAGTAATAGTTTATGACAATTTTTACTCTTATGTTTATGAATAATTGTTGAAGTTTGAATAAAACAGCAATATGCGCGTAAAAAAGCGCATTTTGATAAATTCAGCGAGAGGAGAAAGAAGAAACCCTTATGGCATCAGGGTGTCAGGCAGCCAATGTCACACTTTGGCTGCCCGTAATTCACGCTTTGTGGCGGTTATCAGGCAGGAATATGGTCAACATCCCAAGAAGTGGCAGGAAAGCGCAGATTTTATAAACCAGGAAGATGCTGGTGTGATCCGCAACCATCCCTAACACCGCTGCACCCAGCCCGCCCATGCCGAAGGCAAAACCGAAAAAGAGTCCGGAAACCATACCGATACGGCCAGGCAGCAGCTCCTGAGCATAGACCAGAATGGCGGAAAACGCGGAAGCGAGGATAAAACCAATAATCACGGTTAAAATTCCCGTCCATTCAAGGCTGGCGTACGGCAAAATGAGGGTAAAGGGCGCCACACCGAGGATAGAGCCCCAAATGACATATTTACGCCCAATCTTATCCCCCACAGGCCCGCCAATGACCGTGCCGGCCGCAACGGCGAACAGGAAGGCAAACAGGTGAATCTGCGCATTTTGTACCGATAATCCGAATTTTTGCATCAGATAAAAGGTGTAATAGCTGCTGATGCTCGCCATATAGAAGTATTTCGAGAAAATCAGCACCAGCAGGACGGCTACCGCCAGGATAACCTTATTGCGCGGCAGGGGATTGATAACCTTCGCTTTAGGTTTTCCTTTATTGACGCGATGCTGAGCGGCATACCAGCGGCTAATCTGCGCCAGCACAATAATCGCCAGCAGCGCGGCCAGCACAAACCACGCCACGTTGCCTTTACCGTAAGGGGCAATGATTACTGCGGCCAGCAGCGGGCCGAGAGAGCTACCAAAGTTACCGCCCACCTGGAAAAGTGACTGCGCCAGGCCGTGACGACCACCGGACGCCATCCGCGCCACGCGGGAGGACTCCGGATGGAACACGGACGAGCCGGTACCCACCAGCGCGGCGGCGATCAGCACGGCTTCAAAACTCCCGGCCATGGCGAGCAGCACCAGACCGCTTAGGGTAAAGCACATGCCGATCGGCAGCGACCACGGCATCGGGTATTTATCCGTCCAGTAGCCCACCACCGGCTGCAGCAGCGAGGAAGCTAGCTGGAAGGTCAGGGTGATCATCCCGATCTGCACGAAGGTTAACGAAAACTCGGACTGCAGCAGCGGATAAATTGCCAGAATCAACGACTGGATCATGTCGTTGAGCAGGTGTGAAAGACTGATTGCACCTAAGACTTTAAAGGAGGTGCGCGACGCCGGCGCGCCCGGAACGGGCTGGGTTGATTCACTGATTGCCATAAATACCACGTTTTGTTAGCAGAAGTGCAGGGAGTAATTATTATCCGACTAACATACCCGCCTGCGACATTTGAAGAAAGTCGCAATTATGAAAACTTATTTGTCTATTCTTATTAGTCACTGTAATTTCTGCCTTTGTCTATTGGTCAGGGAGAGAGAAGATGAAGTTAATGAAGCGGGGCGTCGCGCTGGCGCTCATCGCGGCGTGGGGGCTGGTAAGCCTGCCCGCGCAGGCGTATGAAAAAGACAAAACCTATAAAATTACCATTCTGCATACCAACGACCACCACGGTCATTTCTGGCGCAGTGAATACGGCGAATATGGCCTCTCGGCACAAAAAACGCTGGTGGACGGCATTCGTAAAGAGGTCGCAGCCCAGGGCGGCAGCGTGTTGCTGCTCTCAGGCGGCGATATCAACACCGGCGTGCCGGAATCCGATTTGCAGGACGCCGAACCCGACTTTCGCGGCATGAATCTGATTGGCTACGACGCGATGGCCGTCGGTAACCATGAATTTGATAATCCGCTGACCGTACTCCGTCAGCAGGAAAAATGGGCCAAATTCCCGTTCCTCTCCGCCAATATTTACCAAAAAAGTACCGGCGAGCGCCTGTTTAAGCCGTGGGCACTGTTTAAGCGTCAGGATCTGAAGATCGCGGTCATCGGCTTAACCACCGACGATACGGCGAAAATTGGCAACCCTGAGTTCTTCACCGATATCGAATTCCGCAAACCGGCGGACGAAGCGAAGCTGGTGATTCAGGAGCTGCAGCAAAACGAAAAGCCGGACGTCATTATCGCCACCACGCACATGGGGCACTACGACAACGGTGAGCACGGCTCTAACGCGCCCGGTGACGTGGAGATGGCGCGCAGCCTGCCTGCGGGCTCGCTGGCAATGATTGTGGGTGGTCACTCACAGGATCCAGTGTGTATGGCATCCGAGAACAAAAAGCAGGTGGACTACGTCCCGGGCACACCGTGTGCGCCAGACCGTCAAAACGGTATCTGGATTGTGCAGGCGCACGAGTGGGGCAAATACGTGGGTCGGGCAGACTTTGAGTTCCGTAACGGCGAGATGAAGCTGGTTCATTATCAGCTCATTCCGGTCAACCTGAAGAAGAAAGTCACTTACCCTGACGGGAAAAGCGAGCGCGTACTTTACACGCCAGAGATCGCTGAAAACCAGCAGATGCTCTCCCTGCTGACGCCGTTCCAGAACAAAGGCAAGGCGCAGCTGGATGTGAAAATCGGTACGCTGAACGGTCGTCTGGAGGGGGACCGCAGTAAAGTTCGCTTCGTGCAGACCAACATGGGCCACCTGGTGCTCGCGGCGCAAATGGCGCGCACCGGGGCTGATTTTGGCGTAATGAGCGGCGGCGGCATTCGTGATTCCATCGAAGGCGGAAACATCACCTATAAAGACGTCCTGAAGGTGCAGCCGTTCGGTAACGTGGTGGTCTATGCCGACATGAGCGGGAAAGAGGTCATTGACTACCTGACCGCCGTGGCGCAGATGAAGCCGGATTCCGGAGCCTATCCGCAGTTTGCCAACGTGAGCTTCGTAGCGAAAGACGGCAAGCTTAACGACCTGAAGATCAAAGGCGAACCGATTGACCCGGCAAAAACCTACCGTCTGGCGACGTTAAGCTTTAACGCTACCGGCGGCGACGGCTATCCGCATATTGATAATAAACCGGGATACGTGAACACCGGCTTTATCGACGCGGAAGTGCTGAAGCAGTATATCGAGCAGAATTCGCCGATTGACGTGAATGCGTATGAGCCGAAAGGTGAGGTGAGCTGGCAGTAGTGCCGTTGTGTTGCCCGGTGGCGCTGCGCTTACCGGGCCTACGGGTGCAAAATGTAGGCCGGGTAAGGCGTAGCCGCCACCCGGCTTTTTTTACTCCCGGCGGGCAATATCCGCAAACTTCGCGTCCAGCATTTTTGCCAGATCGCCCGCGGCCAGCTCAATATCCAGCCCGCGTTTGCCGCCGGAGATAAAGATGGTCTCAAACTCCTGTGAAGGGGCATCGATCAGCGTCGGCAGGCGTTTTTTCTGCCCGAGTGGACTGATGCCGCCCACCAGGTAGCCCGTGGTGCGCTGCGCCACCATCGGATCCGCCATATCCACCTTCTTCGCCCCCAGCGCTTTGGCGACTTTCTTAAGGTCCAGCTGTCCTGCCACGGGCGTCACCGCCACGGCGAGGTGCTTCATATCGCCATTCACCGCCACCAGCAGCGTTTTATAAACCTGGTCAGCGTTCAGCCCCAGCTTACGCACCACTTCATCACCAAAGTTGGTTTCATTCGGATCGTGATCGTAGGTGTGGATCCGGAAAGAAATGTTGTTTTTTTCGAGTAATTTAACGGCGGGAGTCATAGCTATCCTTCTTACGACAGACAAATCATGCCAACAGCATACGCCTGACGTTTGTCTAAAAAATAGCACCATCTTGCGCAATAGTGTTGGCAGTGATGGTCACTTTGAGCGACAATCGGCTCAACCGAAGGTCTCCTTCGGCATAATAAAAACGATGAAATTCCTCTTTGACGGGCCAATAGAAATATTGGCCATTTTTTTATTTCAGCAACGACGGCAAGTTCCCTTCTCCGTACAAATGTAACGCCCCGACCGCCACCACGTAACGCCCCGCAGGTAAGGCATGCAACGTCTGCCGCCAGGCTTTATTGCGCGCATTCATCAGCACATCATACAGCGATTCGCTGAACGTCGACGGTAACGCCAGCCTGCCGTCCGCGGGCGGTGCATCCAGCCACCAGCCAATCATGGTCTGCAGCAGGCGCGCGTTGGTGTGCCAGTGGGTCAGTGTATCATCCAGCAACATCAGACCGTCGTCGGGAAGCTGTCGCAGGAGCGCAATCTGACTGTCCGTTCCTTCCAGCTCGATGATGGGCAAACTGCGCGCCCTTGCCGCGTTCAGCAGCTGGTAATCAATGCCGTAATCACCCCGCAGCCCCAGACGCTGCGCCTGCGTAGCCTGCAGTACCATCGCGATTTGCCACAGCGGCAGGGTGTCAATCATGGAGAGCGAGACGCCGGTTTCCTCGGCGACGCGCGTCAGTTCCGCAAGCTGGGCTTCATCCAGGCGCTCCGCCAGGGTGAGATCGCTCTCGAGCCCGGCAAACGGTGACTCCTGACCCGAAATGTCCGCCTCAACGACCAGCGCATCGGCGTGTTTCAGCAGTTTAATCAGGCCGGGAGGCAGGGGAGACATATCCTGCGTGCCCATATGGATGCTGCCAACCAGGTGCAGGTGTTGCCCGCCGGGAAGCGAAATATCCAGACCGGGCCAGGCGTAACGGCGAGGGAAAAGGGCGCGAAACGATGTTTTTATACGATGAAACAGACCCATACGCGCTCCATAAACGGAAAGGTTCATGCTAGCGCGTACGGGTACAAGGTTCAATCCTTCGGTTTAAACCGCAACAGCCGGTTGGCGTTGCTGACCACGGTGATGGAGGAGAGCGCCATCGCCGCACCCGCGACGACCGGATTAAGCAGCGTACCGGTCAGCGGCCACAAAATACCGGCAGCAATCGGGATGCCGAGCGAGTTGTAGATAAACGCCCCCAGCAGGTTCTGCTTCATGTTGCGCAGCGTAGCTTTCGAAATGGCCAGCGCATCGGCCACGCCCATCAGGCTGTGGCGCATCAGCGTGATGGCCGCGGTTTCGATGGCCACGTCACTGCCGCCGCCCATTGCGATCCCCACATCCGCCTGGGCCAGCGCCGGGGCATCGTTGATGCCGTCGCCGACCATTGCCACCTGACGGCCCTGGCGTTGCAGGTTTTTAATGGCGTCCGCTTTGCCATCCGGCAGTACGCCCGCAATCACCTCGTCAATACCGGCTTCTTTCGCGATGGCGTTGGCAGTGGTTGGGTTATCCCCGGTCAACATCACCAGACGATATCCCGCACGGTGCAGACGCTGTAAGGCATCCACGCTGTCCTGGCGAAGCGGATCGCGCACGGCCAGCAGCGCGGCGGCTTTGCCATCCACCGCCAGCAGAACCGGGGTGGCGCCCTGTGACGCCTGCGCCTTGAGCTCACTGTCCAGCGCGGCGGTATCAATGCCGTTTTCATTGAGCAATGCCTGGTTGCCCAGCAGCAGCGCGTGGCCTTCTGCTTCACCGCTCACGCCGAGCCCGCGCAGGGTGCGGAACTGATTCACCTGCGGCAGGGCAGACGCATTGGCTTTATCAAGAATGGCGCGCGCCAGCGGATGGCTGGAGCCTTGCTCCAGCGCGGCGGCAAGACGCAGCGCGTCCTCTTCCGTAATGCTCACGGTGTGGACGGCGACCACCTGCGGTTTACCTTCCGTCAGTGTGCCGGTTTTATCAAACACCAGCGTGTCCAGGGTGCTGGCCCGCTGCAGCGCGTCCGCGTCCCGCACCAGCACGCCAAATTCGGCCGCGCGGCCTACGCCGGAGATAATCGACATTGGCGTCGCCAGACCAAGGGCGCAAGGGCAGGCGATGATCAGCACCGTGGTGGCGATCACCAGGGTATACACAATCTGCGGCGCCGGGCCGAAGAAGTACCAGATCGCCGCACTCAGCAGGGCAATGCCGACCACCACCGGCACAAAAATGGCCGAGATTTTATCAGCAAGCTGGCCAATTTCTGGTTTACTGCTCTGCGCCTGGCGCACCATGCGAATAATACGCGACAGCGTCGTGTGGCTGCCGACGGCGCTGGCGGTGAACAGCACGCTGCCGTCCTGCACGACCGTACCGGCATGCACGGCGTCGCCGTCTGATTTCTGCTGAGGGATAGGCTCCCCGGTCAGCATCGCTTCATCCAGCCAGGCTTCGCCCTGGGTTATCTTGCCGTCAACGGGAACCCGGTCGCCGGTGGTCAGACGCAGCGTCATGCCGGGCTGAACCTCGGCCAGCGGAACGCTTTTTTCCCCTTCGTCCGTGACCACGCGGGCCGTCGGTGGGGTTAAATCAAGCAATCTTTCCAGCGCTTTCGAGGAGCGCTGGCGGGCGCGGGCTTCCAGCATATGGCCTAAGTTAATCAGGCCGATAATCATCGCGCTCGCTTCATAATAGAGATGCCGCGCTTCCATCGGGAACCACTGGGGCCAGACGTTCACGCTCATCGAATAGAGCCACGCCGCGCCGGTACCGAGGGCGACCAGGGTATCCATCGTCGCGGTACGATTTTTCAGGCTCTTCCAGGCGCTGGTATAGAAATGTCCGCCTGCGAACACCATCACCGCAAGGGTAATCAAACCAATCACCAGCCACAGCGTGCGGTTGTCGTCGGTGACCATCATGTTGTCGCCGAGCATGCCCCACACCATCACCGGAATACCGACCAGCAGGGCGACAATCGCCTGCCAGCGGAAGCGCTTCATGGTGGCGATAGCCGTTTCCTGCTGGCGCTCGCGGCGTTCGGCATCATCTTCGATGGCCTCCGCGCCGTAGCCCGCTTTCTCAACGGCCTGCACTAACTCTGCGGCGGAGGCGTTGCCCATTACCATCGCAGTACGCTCCGCAAGATTGACCCGTGCCTGCGCGACACCCGGTACCGCCTGCAGGGCGTTTTGTACCCGGGAGACGCAGCTGGCGCAGCTCATGCCGTTGATCAGCAGCTGTTGGCTGTCATCAATATCATCCGCTGCCGGAAGCTCAGGAGTGGCCGCTGTCAGTGCTTCCGACGGGGATGATGACTCTGCCAGCGGTTTAGCCTTTGGGTGGCTTAACTCCGCCCCGTAACCGGCCTGCTTGATGGTATCAATCAGCGCATCCGCGCTGGCGCTGCCGGTCACGGCGGCATGATCGATAGTCACGTCAGCGCTTTCCACATCAGGGCGCTGTTCCAGGCTTTCTTTAACGCGTTTGACGCAGTGGCCGCAGGAGAGACCGTCCAGCGTCAGGTCAATAGTGTGAGACATAACAAAACTCCCGTATAATATTTTGGTCAGTTGTTGACCGGAGTAACGCTTTTCACTAACTGTTATGAAGGTTAAACCTTCCATCAAGGGGAAGGTCAAGGGGGAAATGTGAATATCAGTGATGTGGCAAAAAAAACCGGCTTAACCAGCAAAGCGATTCGCTTTTATGAAGAGAAGGGGCTGGTGACGCCGCCGCTGCGCAGTGAAAACGGCTACCGTAGCTACACGCAGCTGCATCTGGATGAACTGACGCTGCTGCGCCAGGCAAGACAGGTCGGTTTTAATCTGGAAGAGTGCGGCGAGCTGGTTAACCTGTTCAACGATCCAAAGCGTCACAGCGCCGACGTGAAAAAACGCACACTGGAAAAGGTGGCCGAAATTGAACGCCACATCGTCGAGCTACAGGCGATGCGCGAACAGCTGCTGCAGCTCGCGGCGTCCTGTCCGGGGGATGACAGCGCCGACTGCCCGATTATCGATAACCTTGCCGGCTGCTGCCACCGCAAAACCCACGCTTAGCAGGCTTTTACCCGCAGGGTAATGCCCTCCACCGCGATGACCTCCACCCGCGTGCCGGCGCTGAGGTCATCGTCGGCCACCACCGGCCACGAACTGTCACCTACCCGCATGTGCCCACGTCCGTTCACCAGCGTGCTGTCGAGCGTAAAACGCTTGCCGACAATCTGCTGTCCGCGCTGGTTAAGGTGGGCGTCCACCGGTTTCTGCTCGTTAACCCGCCGGTTGAGCCAGCGCCACCACAGCCAGGCGGCCACCAGCGTCAGCACGGCAAACAGCGCGCCCTGCCACGCCCACTCCAGGGGAAGGATCCAGACCAGAAGACCGGTAATGACGGCGGCAACACCGCTCCAGAGCAGGTAGCCGTTGCCGCCCAGCATCTCCGCCGCCAGCAATAAGCCGCCGAGGCTTAGCCAGAAGGCATGAGGATGTGCAACGATCAGCTCAATCATTTTTTACGCTCGTTTCCGCTGTCCTTGATCAGTTCGGCTATGCCCGCGATAGAGCCCATCAGGCTGCTGGCATCCAGCGGCATCATCACCACTTTGCTGTTGTTCGCCGAGCCAATCTCTTTCAGCGCGTCGGTATATTTTTGCGCGACAAAGTAGTTCACGGCCTGAATATCACCGGCGGCAATCGCCTCGGACACCATTTGCGTTGCGCGGGCTTCCGCTTCGGCGGAACGCTCGCGGGCTTCCGCCTGTAAGAACGCGGACTGACGATCACCTTCCGCTTTCAGGATCTGCGACTGTTTTTCCCCTTCCGCTTTGAGGATCTCCGCCTGACGTACCCCTTCGGCTTCTAGAATATAGGCGCGCTTGGTTCGCTCGGCTTTCATCTGGGCGTTCATGGAGGCGATCAGCTCCGCCGGCGGGCGCACGTCGCGGATCTCGATGCGGGTAACTTTGATCCCCCACGGGTTGGTAGCCTCGTCAACAATGTGCAGCAGGCGGGTGTTGATGCTGTCGCGCTGGGAAAGCATCTCGTCCAGCTCCATCGAGCCGAGCACGGTACGGATGTTGGTCATCGTCAGGTTGACGATCGCCAGCTCCAGGTTGCTGACCTCATAGGCCGCTTTCGGCGCGTCAATCACCTGAATAAAGCAGACAGCGTCGATGGTGACGTTGGCGTTATCCTTGGAGATCACTTCCTGGGACGGAATGTCCAGAACCTGCTCCATCATGTTGATCTTGCGACCAATTCTGTCCATGAAGGGAACAATCAGGCTTAAGCCTGGCTGGAGTGTGTTGGTGTATCGGCCGAAACGCTCGACGGTCCACTGATAACCCTGAGGGACAATTTTGACGCCGGCGCCTACGATAACCAGCGCAACGAAAATAAGGACGGGAACAACGATAAGCATAAAAACCTCCTGTTTTGCATGCTGTGGCGAGTGAAAGTGTGTGTTTATTGCTCGTAAGTATAGGTAAAGTCAGAGATGAATCCATCACCCGCTTCAGCAATGGCTTTCGATAATCCCTGGTAGTAATTCTCCAGCCCCAGCGCTTCGATACGCTGGATCTGTTCACGAATGGGGGCGCAGAACAGAACGGCATTCCCCGCTTCAACGCGTTTGTTATTCGGTGGAAGGTCGCCCGCGATGGCTTTAAACCAGGTTCTGATGCCCTGCTTTAAATTATGCGGCGCTTTTGCCAGGTTATCCATGCCCGTCAGGATCTGCAGAGTCGGGAACTCATCAGCCAGCACGGCGGTTTTCATGCGCGCAAAGAACTGGCTGAACAGCTCGAACGAGCCCAGATCGGTGACGCGGGGCTTGGTGGTTTTACCGTTTTTATTGCCGATTTTACCTGCCGCTGACGCCGCGGCCGGAACCGCGTTCACCTTTTCCAGCTCCAGTCCGAACAGCAAATTGCAATGCGCGCGGCGCGCTTTCAGCGGGTAGGACATCAGGACGTCAATGAACTGTGTGGCTTTCACATCCGCAAGATTGTGGTTGATAAGCCACTGGGTGCGTGAAAATTCCGCCGGAGAGACGAACCAGTCCGGCACCTCATTGAAGCGTTTTGATTTGCCTTCACCGTCAAATTCAAGGAAGTGTGTTCCGTTGTCGAAGGCGAAATAGCAATTTTTGAAGCTGCCGATCGTGGTGTTCACGATGAGTGCCTTCTTAACAAAGTCCACCACCTCTGCACCTATCACAAAACGCGTGAGCTCCGACGATTTGATGACTTCCATTAATGTTTCGACATCAGGAACACCAGGCTTCAGGGAGGGAAACTCATAAAAGATATGTGCCATGTCGCATACTTCCTGTAGTGATGAAGGTGACAATTTGCAAACAAAAAGTTTAACACTTGCTTCAGCGTGAGGCTATTCGCGCTGTGCGGGCGAAAGGATTATGCTACAGGCGGTTATTACACGAAGCGGTCAATGGAAGCGCGATGAACGATAAAAGAAACGTATTACTGCTCAGGGATGTCGGATTTCGAGTCGGGGAAAACACGATCCTGCAGCACGTCGGGTTTAGCCTGTCGCCGGGCGAGTTTAAATTAATCACGGGTCCCTCAGGCTGTGGTAAAAGCACGCTGCTGAAGATTGTGGCGTCACTCCTCAGCCCGACGGAGGGCGCCATTCTGTTTGAAGGCGAGGATATCGCCTCGCTTTCTCCGGAAAGCTATCGCCAGCAGGTCTCGTACTGCGTGCAAACGCCCGTGCTTTTTGGCGATACGGTCTATGACAACCTGATTTTCCCGTGGCAAATCCGCAATAAAACGCCGGAGCCGGAAAAGTTTATCCAGGATCTGGCCCGCTTTGGCCTGGCGCAGGAGACGCTGAGCAAATCCATCAACGCGCTGTCGGGCGGCGAAAAGCAGCGGGTCTCGCTGATCCGCAACCTGCAGTTTTTACCGAAGGTGTTGTTGCTGGACGAAATTACCAGCGCGCTCGATGACGTCAACAAGCGCAACGTTAACGAGATTATTCATCGTTACGCCCGTGAGCAAAATATTGCCGTGCTGTGGGTGACGCACGACGCTAACGAAATAACCCATGCGGATGACGTTATTACGCTCCAGCCGCACGGCGGGAAAATGCAGGAGGCAAACCGTGGGTGAACACAACATTACCAACGAATCGCTGGCCTTTTCGATGGTGCTGGTGCTGATTGCGATCGTGGTCAGCTACCGCGAAAAGCTGGGGCTGGAAAAAGATATCGTATGGAGTATCTGCCGCGCGGTGATTCAGCTCATCATCGTCGGCTATGTGCTGAAGTATATCTTCAACGTTAACCACGCGGTGCTGACGCTGCTGATGGTGCTCTTTATCTGCTTTAACGCGGCGTGGAATGCGCAAAAGCGCAGTAAATACATCGATAAGGCGTTTGTTTCATCGTTTATCGCGATTACCACCGGAACGGCGCTCACGCTGGCGGTGCTGGTACTTTCCGGCTCGATTGAGTTTACGCCGATGCAGGTTATCCCTATTTCCGGGATGATTGCGGGGAACGCGATGGTGGCCGTTGGGCTCTGTTATAACAACCTCGGCCAGCGTTTCAGCAGCGAACAACAGCAGCTGCAGGAGAAACTGAGCCTGGGGGCAACGCCAAAAGTGGCCTCGGCGCGGCTGATTCGCGAGAGCATTCGCTCATCGCTGATCCCTACGGTAGATTCCGCCAAAACGGTGGGGCTGGTGAGCCTGCCGGGCATGATGTCGGGGCTGATTTTTGCCGGTATCGATCCGGTAAAAGCGATTAAGTACCAGATCATGGTGACGTTTATGCTGCTTTCCACGGCAAGCCTGTCCACCATCATTGCCTGCTACCTGACCTATCGGAAGTTCTACAACGCGCGTCACCAGCTGGTGGTGACGCAGTTGAAAAAGGTGCGGTGATTGTGCCGGGCGGCACTGCGTTTGCCCGGCCTACGATTCGTGCTTTTGTAGGCCCGGTAAGGTGAAGCCGTCACCGGGCAAAGTGCATCAATACAACAACGCGTAAAGCTGACGGCGATATTTCGACGCCAGCGCGTCTCCGGTGCCCAGCGCGGCCAGGATCTCCTGGAACATCTTGCGCGCCTGACCGTCTGCGGCGGCTAAATCTTTTTGCAGATGGCTGAAGAGCAGCTCAAGCGCCTCTTCGTTACGCCCCACCTGATGCAGTTGCAGCGCCAGCTGGCTTGCCAGCGCGGCGTCCGCCGGGTTGTCGGCAACCTGCTGCTGCAGCTGCTGAATCTCCGGGGTATCCGCCGCCTGCTTAAGCAGCTCAATTTGTGCAACCAGCCCCTGATAGCGGGTGTCCTGATCCTGCAGCGGAACCGTCTTGAGTACGGCTTCCGCGTCTTCTGAGCGGTGCAGGGCGATCTGCGTTTCCGCCAGCAGCAGGCCAATCTGACTGTTCTGTTTTGACAGCTGCCATGCCTCTTTGAGCAGCGGCAGCGCCTCGTCGTATTTGCCTTCCTGCATCAGCGCCATGCCTTCCTGCGCTTTCAGCTCTTCTTCGCGCGGCAGCACTTTATCCAGCAGGGCACGGATTGCCTCTTCCGGCTGTGGCCCCTGGAAGCCATCAACAGGCTGGCCGTTCTGGAACAGATAGACGGTAGGAATGGCGCGCAGACCAAACTGAGACGCGACCATCGGCTCGGCGTCACAATCCAGCTTCGCGAGAATGAACTGACCGTTGTACTGGGCGGCAAGGCTTTCCAGCACCGGCGTCAGCTGCAGACAGTGTTGGCTACGTTCAGACCAGAAGTAGAACAGGACCGGTTTGGTCATCGACTGTTCAAGCGTCTGTTGCAGGTTAGCTTCTGTGATATTGACGATATTCTGTACGGACATGCGGCTTTCTCTTTTGTCGGTTTGTTCTTTACATGGGGTTGCGCGTCGGCGCTTCAACTCAACCGTGTAAAATTTTGTCCATTATCCGGCCCGGCAGCAGGCGTTTTAACCAGCCGACGGCATGGGTGACCAGCGTCACCGGATAGCGCATTTTGGGATGTTCACTCTCAAAAGCATGGCGCACTTTGGCCACCACCGCCTCTGGCCCGAGGGTAAAACGTGCGGCGATGCCGGGGTTCTCGACCGGTTTATCCGCCTGCGTCTGGTTTACGTTTTCGGTAAAGCGGGTGCGGATCGGGCCGGGTTCAATCAGGCTGACCTTGATACCGCTGTGGCGTAACTCCATGCGCAGGGCGTCGGACCAGGCCTCAAGCGCATATTTGCTGGCGGCGTAGGCGCCGCGGCCCGGGGTGGAAATTAGCCCCATCACCGACGACGTCATCACGATGCGCCCTTCACCGTGCGGCAGCATCGCGGGGAGCAGACGCATGGTGAGCTGATGCACGCCGAAGAAGTTGGTCGAAAACTGCTTCTCCAGCGTTTCGCGGGAGAGGGTGTCCAGCGGGCCATACACGCCGTAGCCGGCATTATTAAACAGGCCGTACAGACGATTACCGGTCAGTGCGATCACCTCATCGGCGGCGCGCTCAACGCTCTCCGGCGAGTCCATATCCAGCAGCACGCCGGTAAAGCCCAGACCGTTCATGCGTTCGACATCGTCGGGTTTGCGGCAGGCCGCCAGAACCCGAAACCCCTGGCGCTTTAATTCGAGCGCGCTTTCCAGGCCGATTCCGCTAGAACATCCTGTAATTAAGACCGATTTTTGCATAACTTTACCTGTCAGGATCTCCGCTTAATCAGGAGTCATGTTTAACTAAAGGAGCCAGCCGCGTTGCCATCCAGTCGGCAATAAACGGCTGCGCATCGCGATTGGGGTGGATCCCGTCGTCTTGCATCCACTGGGGTTTGAGATAGACCTCTTCCATGAAAAATGGCAGCAGCGGAATATCAAACTCTTTGGCAAGCTTGGGGTAGATCGCGCTAAAGGCCTCATTATACCGACGACCGTAGTTGGCGGGCAGGCGAATTTGCATCAGCAGCGGCTGGGCGTTTGCCGCCCTGATGTCCTGCAAAATGGTGCGCAGTGTATTCTCCGTTTGCTGAGGCTGGAAACCGCGCAGGCCATCATTACCGCCAAGCTCAACCAGCACCCACCGTGGCTGATGCTGTTTGAGCAGCGCAGGCAGGCGCGACAGCCCCTGCTGCGAGGTGTCGCCGCTGATGCTGGCGTTGATTACAGCCGTTTTGCTCTGCCATTTGTCATTAAGCAGAGCGGGCCAGGCCGCGCTGGCCGCCATGCGATAGCCAGCGCTCAGGCTGTCGCCGAGAACCAGTAACGTGTCCGCTGCCGCCGCGCGGAAAGTCATCAGAATCAAAAACAGGAAGGGCAAATGCCAGCGGAAAACAGTGTTGAAGTTCATCATCTTAAGAAGTCCGTCGGTCAGGGGGAGCACGAGCTTTCCATCCTTACCGGAGTTGAACTCGTTGTCAAACGCGCTGAAACCATTGCGCTGATTGGCGAATCCGGTTCCGGTAAGTCCACGCTGCTGGCGATTTTAGCCGGTCTGGACGACGGCAGCAGCGGTGAGGTCCACCTTGTCGGGCAGCCGCTGCATCAGCTTGATGAAGAGGCGCGGGCCGCGCTGCGCGCGCGTCACGTTGGTTTTGTCTTTCAGTCCTTTATGCTGATCCCGACCCTGAACGCACTGGAGAACGTCGAGCTCCCGGCGCTGCTGCGCGGTGAAAATAGCCGTGAAAGCCGCGCTCACGCGAAGGCGCTGCTGGAACAGCTCGGTCTGGGGAAACGTCTCGACCATCTTCCCGCCCAGCTTTCCGGCGGTGAGCAGCAGCGCGTGGCGCTGGCCCGCGCGTTTAACGGCCGCCCTGAGGTGCTGTTTGCCGATGAGCCTACCGGCAACCTTGACCGTAAAACCGGCGACAGGATTGCCGACCTGCTGTTTTCGCTCAACCGCGAGCACGGCACTACGCTTATCCTCGTGACCCACGATCCGCAGCTCGCGGCGCGCTGCGACCGTCGCCTGCGGCTGGTCAACGGTGTTCTGCAGGAGGAAGCATGATTACCCGCTGGTTCTGGCGCGAGTGGCGCTCGCCCTCGCTGCTGATTGTCTGGCTGGCGCTCAGCCTGGCGGTGGCCTGCGTGCTGGCGCTCGGCAGCGTCAGCGACCGCATGGAAAAAGGGCTCAGCCAGCAGAGCCGGGAGTTTATGGCGGGGGACAGGGCGCTGGAAAGCTCCCGCCCCGTGCCGCCGGGCTGGATTGAAGCAGCGCGCAAAGAAGGGCTGAAGGTGGGGGAGCAGCTCACCTTCCAGACCATGACCTTCGCGGGCGACACGCCGCAGCTGGCGAGCGTCAAGGCCGTCGATAATATCTACCCGATGTACGGTGACTTGCAGACCCGCCCGCCGGGATTAAAGCCGACGCCCGGTACGGTGCTGCTGGCATCGCGTCTGATGGCGCTGCTGAACCTGAAACCCGGCGACAGTATCGACGTCGGTGACGCTACCCTCAGGATTGCCGGGGAAGTGGTGCAGGAGCCCGACGGCGGATTTAACCCGTTCCAGCTTGCGCCGCGTCTGCTGATGAACACCGCGGATGTCGCGGCCACCCATGCGGTACAGCCGGGCAGCCGCGTTACCTGGCGCTATAAATTTGGCGGCACGCCCGCCCAGCTTGACGCGTATGAAAAATGGCTTCTGCCGCAGCTCAAACCGGAACATCGCTGGTACGGGCTGGAGCAGGACGAGGGGGCACTCGGTAAATCTCTGGAGCGCTCTCAGCAGTTCCTGCTGCTGTCGGCCCTGTTGACCCTGCTGCTGGCGGTGGCGGCGGTGGCCGTGGCGATGGGGCACTACTGCCGCAGCCGCTACGACCTGGTGGCGATCCTCAAAACCCTGGGGGCGGGGCGGGCGCAGCTGCGCAAGCTGATCGTCGGCCAGTGGCTGATGCTGCTGGTCCTGTCGGCGCTGACCGGCGGAATAATGGGGCTGCTGTTTGAAAAACTGCTGATGGTGATGCTAAAACCGGTGCTCCCGGCCGCATTGCCGCCGGCCAGCCTCTGGCCGTGGCTGTGGGCGATGGGCGTGATGACGGTGATCTCGGTGCTGGTGGGGCTCCGGCCTTACCGCCTGCTGCTCGCCACGCAGCCGCTGCGCGTGCTTCGCAACGATGTCGTGGCGAACGTCTGGCCGCTGAAGTTCTACCTTCCGGTGATTATTGCGGTGGCGGTGGGGCTGCTGGCGTGGCTGATGGGCGGCAGCACGCTGCTGTGGGCGGTGCTGGCCGGGGCGGTTGTGCTGGCGCTGCTGTGCGGCGTGCTGGGCTGGATACTGCTTAACCTCCTGAAAAGGGTGACGGTAAAATCCCTGCCCGTGCGCCTGGCGGTCAACCGTCTGCTGCACCAGCCCTGGTCTACGCTCAGCCAGCTGTCGGCGTTCTCGCTGTCGTTTATGCTGCTGGCACTGCTGCTGGTGCTGCGCGGCGATCTGCTCGATCGCTGGCAGCAGCAGCTTCCGCCGGAAAGCCCGAACTATTTCCTGATCAATATCGCCCCTGAGCAGGTTACGCCGCTGAAGGGCTTCCTGGCGGAGCATCACATCATCCCCGAGTCGTTCTATCCCATCGTTCGCGCGCGTCTGACGCAGATCAACGGGCAGCCAACGGAGGGGAACAAGGACGAGTCGCTTAACCGCGAGCTGAACCTCACCTGGCAGGAGAAACGCCCTGACCACAACCCGATAACCGCCGGCACCTGGCCGCCGAAAGTGGGAGAGGTGTCGATGGAGGAGGGGCTGGCGACGCGCTTGAACGTGAAGCTGGGAGACAGCGTTACCTTCACAGGGGATACCCAGGATTTCACCGCGAAAGTGACCAGCCTGCGTAAAGTGGACTGGGAAAGCCTGCGGCCCAACTTCTTCTTTATCTTCCCGCCGGGGGCGCTGGACGGGCAGCCCCAGAGCTGGCTGACCAGCTTCCGCTGGGAAAACGGCAACGGCATGCTGACCCAGCTTAACCGGGAGTTTCCAACGGTCAGCCTGCTGGATATTGGGGCGATCCTGAAGCAGGTGGGGCAGGTGCTGGAGCAGGTGAGCCGCGCGCTGGAGGTCATGGTGGTGCTGGTGACGATCTGCGGCGTGCTGTTGCTGCTGGCCCAGGTGCAGGTGGGCATGCGCCAGCGCCATCAGGAGCTGGTGGTATACCGCACGCTGGGGGCCGGTAAGCGGCTGCTGCGAATGACGCTCTGGAGCGAGTTTGCGCTGCTGGGGCTGGTGGCCGGTCTGGTGGCCGCCATTGGCGCAGAGACGGCGCTGGCGGTGCTGCAGACAAAGGTCTTCGACTTCCCGTGGGAGCCTGACTGGCGTCTTTGGTTGATCCTGCCTCTGTGCGGCGCTGCGCTACTTTCTCTCTGCGGAGGCTGGCTCGGCACGCGGCTGTTAAAGGGCAAAGCCCTGTTCCGTCAGTTTGCGAGTTGATTTAGTATGGTGATAATTACGCACCGGATTTTTATGCCGGTGCGTAGTGTTTAAATAGCACAAAGTGATAATACCCACTCATTTAGTAGCACAAAACATTAAAAACCCAACCACACAGCCCGATTATTTCCAGTTAATATTCACCCGCTAAATATTTAGCAGCGTGTCTATTAAGGAAAAATAATGACTATAAAAAAATCAGCGCTGGCGGCAACGATCGGCGCGGCAGTGGCATTAACGACCTTCGCTTCTCAGGCGGAAATCACCGTTCTTAAGCAGGATCCTCAGGCGGGTAACCCGCTGAGCCGCCTGAACTTCACCGTTGGCGGCAGTATTCGTCCTCAGTTCCAGAACATGACCGGCGACGACGGTAAAAACAGCTACAAGCGTAACGGCTTTGACGGCGGCACCCGCTTCCGTTTCGCTGCAGATTACTACCTGTTTGATGACATCAGCTGGATCAGCTACTACGAGCTGGGTGTGAACATTCCTGCGCAGTTTAACTGGGATCACCACTACGCCGAAGGCGCACACGACACCACGCGTCGTATGCTCTACACCGGTCTGAAGAGCGACACCTGGGGTACGCTGACCTTCGGTCAACAGAACAGCGTTTACTATGATGTGGTGGGCGCGAAAACCGATATCTGGGACTACGACATGATCGCTCAGGCGCCAGGTAACGGGATCAACGGCGACTACGACGGTTCTTACCGTTCACGCCAGATGCTGAAATATAAGAAAACCGTGGGCGATGCTGATATTTATGCATCCTACCTGTTTGAAGACAGTGAATACCTGCCGGGCAACGGCCTGCGCTACAAGCGTAAAGGCGGCGGTTCACTGGGCCTGGATTACCACCTGACTACCGACCTGACCTGGGGCGCCGCGTGGAACTACACCCGCGCCGACATGCGTAACCCGGACAACGGCGACAGCAAAACCTACGACCAGAATATCCTCGGTACCGCGCTGAGCTGGACCCCGGACAACTGGACCTTCTCCGCAGGCGGCGGCTGGTACCAGAACTTCCTGACCACCAAAAAAGTGTCTGTTAACGATTACTTTGCGGGCGACGCGTGGGGTATTGAGTACTTCGCAGGTTATAAATTCCCAATCGGTCAGTATGCGGTTAAATCCATCCAGCCTTACTTCATGGGTGACCGCATTGAGTACGTGAACGGCCGTAACTACCAGCGCATCGACAACGGCGTGGGTATTAGCTTCCAGCTGGATTACGGTTTCCGCGTGGATTACGAACACGTGTTCACCTCCAGCACCGACAACCTGGGCGACATGAACCTGGTGCGTCTGCGTTACGACTTCTAAGCCGTCTGTTCCCCGGTGGCGCTGCGCTTACCGGGGCTACAACAGTACGCGTAGGCCGGGTAAGGCGTAGCCGCCACCCGGCTTTATTTTTCAGCGATCAAGCCACTCAGCAATTTCTTCGTACGTCCCGCGATACACAATCTTTTCCGCCTTTTTCTCCAGCTGATAGCCGTACATTGGGTCGTAATAGTCCTTCAGGAGCGGCGCAAGCCAGCTGAAGTGCGCGTCCGTGCGGCCAGATCGTTGCTGTTCCAACAGCGCGGAATCTAACAGCGCGGTAAATTCCGCAAAGCGCTGCAGCCCCAAGCGGCGACGAATGGCGAACAGGCCGTGATGCAGGTACTGGCTGTATTCTTTCCAGCCTGCTTCCTCGCCGTAGGCGGCAGAAAAATCCGCCCACATATGGTCGAAATACTCTTCGCGCAGGCGTTCAAGACGGATCTCAAACGGATCCTCTACCACCACGATAGGGGCTTCAACCATGCGGTCGCGCAGGCAGGCTGGCAGGTGGTTAGAGCCAATCATCCGACCTTCATCTTCCAGTACCCAGCGCGCGGCGTCTTTTTTCAATAGCTCAACCGCAAGGTGATTTTCAAAGCTGGCCTGGGAAAGCTGCGGCGTCAGCGTGCGACCAAACGATGAACCGCGATGGTGTGCCAGTCCTTCCAGATCGATACCCTGTGCATGCTGCTTCACCAGCAGGGTTTTACCGTTCCCGGTACAGCCGCCAATAAGCACCATCGGCTTTTGCGACTGCTCAATGGTCACCTGAATTGCCGTCTGGCGCAGGGCCTTATAGCCACCGCGGATCAGCGGGTAGTCGATACCCGCCTCTTTCAGCCAGGCCTGCGAGATATGCGAGCGCTGGCCGCCGCGCGCGCAGCAGAGAAAGCCCGCAGGATGGGCAAGGCTGGCTTCGCGCCAGGCGTTGATGCGGGCCTCACGCGTGTCGCCGCTCACCAGGCGATGGCCGAGCGCCAGCGCGGCGTCTGGTCCCTGACGTTTATAACAGGTGCCGACGGCGGCGCGCTCGTCATCATTCATTAAAGGCAGGTTGACTGCCGCTGGCATCGCGCCCTGGGCAAATTCGATCGGCGCGCGAACGTCGATTAAAGGGGTATCGGACGCGAGGATCGCGCGATAGTCCATTCCATCGTTCATGGTTATTCCAGAAGAAAGCTAAGCAGCAATGGGCGGGAATTGTACGCCGGGGAAAGAGGAGGTCAACTCCCCGGCGGAGGGATAACTATTTAAGCTTTGACTGTGCCCAGACAATACCGCTCGCGTATTCCGGCGGCAGGAGCGGGATCATGGCTTCCAGCGTGGCGCTCAGACGGCCCGTGTCGCTGTCGTTGAGGTTCAGGTGGCCAACCTTACGACCCGGACGAACCTCTTTGTCATACCAGTGCAGATGCACCAGCGGCAGCTTCAGCCAGTCGTAGTTCAGATCGGTTCCGATCAGGTTGATCATCACCGACGGGCTGTTCACCACCGGCTGCGGCAGCGGCAGGTCGGTAATCGCGCGCAGGTGCAGCTCGAACTGGCTGATGGAGGCGCCGTTTTGCGTCCAGTGGCCGCTGTTGTGCACGCGCGGTGCCAGCTCGTTGATCAGCAGACCAGACGGGGTGATAAAGCACTCCATCGCCATCACACCCACGTACCCGAGCTCGTGCATGATGGCAGAGAGCATCTCTTCCGCCTGCGCCTGGTGGTCAGCATTGGCCTGCGGGAAGGCCACGCTGGTGCGCAGAATGCCGTCCTGATGGAGGTTATGCGTCAGCGGATAAAACACGGTATGTCCGTCATGACCGCGCGCGCCAACCAGCGACACTTCACCGCTAAAGTTGATGCCCTGCTCAACAATGCACTCGCCGTAGCAATCATCCGGCAGCTCGGCGGTATCGCCTGCGCGCAGGCGCCACTGGCCGCGGCCGTCGTAGCCACCTACGCGGCGCTTCACGATCGCCAGCTCGCCCAGCATGGCGAAGACGTCGTTCCACTCGCTTTTATCAGACAGGAGCTGCCACGGTGCGGTTGCGAGACCCAGCTTGTCGAAAAGCTGCTTTTGCGTCAGACGGTCGGCAATGATCGGGAACACGTCGCGGTTAACGAAGGCGTTATGACGCGCCAGCTCGCGGGTCAGGGCGGTCTCCGGCCAGCGTTCGATCTCAGCGGTAATGACGCTCTGGTGGAACGGTACCGCTTCCGGCTCGGCGTCCAGGCCGACGGGCCAGACGGAAATCGC
This sequence comes from Enterobacter sp. BNK-22, assembly GCF_048684805.1. Classification (NCBI taxonomy): domain Bacteria; kingdom Pseudomonadati; phylum Pseudomonadota; class Gammaproteobacteria; order Enterobacterales; family Enterobacteriaceae; genus Enterobacter; species Enterobacter sp. BNK-22. Next base: position 2,437,188 of record NZ_JBLQTT010000001.1, on the reverse strand, counting down.
CAGCGGTTCGCCAGCCTGACGCAGCATGCGGCCTAGCTGGCCGTTACCGAGAACGCAAACCTGCTTCATGCGGCACCCCGCGGGTCTGGATTGTCCAGCACCTCGTCGGTCTGGGCTTTACGCCACGCCGCCAGACGCTGCTGTAAGTCTTTATCGTGCGTCGCCAGGATCTGCGCGGCCAGCAGGGCGGCATTGGCGGCACCCGCTTTACCAATCGCCAGCGTGCCGACGGGAATGCCACGCGGCATCTGAACGATGGAGTAGAGGCTGTCCACACCGCTTAACGCGGCGCTTTGTACCGGGACGCCCAGCACCGGCACCAGGGTTTTGGCGGCAATCATGCCCGGCAGATGTGCTGCGCCGCCCGCACCGGCAATGATCACCTCATAACCGTTCTCTTCGGCGCTTTCGGCGAAGCTAAACAGTTTGTCCGGTGTACGGTGCGCGGAGACCACTTCAACGTGGTGCGGAACATTCAGGATGTCAAAGATTTCGGCGGCGAACTGCATGGTAGCCCAGTCGCTTTTGGACCCCATCACGATGGCGACACGCGCCGGATTATTGCGGGAAGACATGCGTCTTAAAACTCCTGTGGTGCGAAACACACTGCTTTCGAGGGCACAGAGAATAGCATGTTATACGGGCAAGGAAAACGGTTGCGCGGTTAAATCTTGAGCCGTTGTTGCCATCAATTCATAACAAAACAGACCGCATTCTGGCGGTCTGTTTTTGTCGAAGGGCAATCATTATTTCGTCAGTTCTGCGGTCATATAGACGCGGTTGTCGACCTTCGCGCTGGTGATTTTGTAAGACGCGCCCTGTTCAGCAGCCTGTGCAGCGATTTTCGCTTCTGCGCGGTCAAGGGTAGAGGCGGTTGCACTCACGCTCTGCGCGAAAGAACCGAAAGAAACCAGGGAGAGAGCCGCAACTGCAACGAAAGTTTTGATGGATTTCATGGTCGTATTCCTTAAGTTTTTTGTCTGGGATAGGGCGTGTTGCCCTGATGTGATAAATAATAGGCCGACCACGGGCTGATTAAAATCGAAACAATTTGCCGTTATTGTTCAAAAAAATAGAATGATATGAAGAGGGCTTAAAACGGAAACGCGATCAGCTCCACACCCTCAGGCGTGACTTTGACCATAGAGCCTTCGGTGTGCCAGGCACCCAACACCACGCGGTGTGCGGACTGGCCGTTGGCGATAAGGGAATGCACGTCAGGACGATGGGTATGACCGTGGATGAGCCACTGAACGTCATGCTTTTCCATCACCCGCACGACCGCCTGTGGATTGACGTCCATGATGGTCATGGATTTGCTGCTGTTGGCGGCTTTACTGCCTGCGCGCATTCTGGCGGCGATGCGGTTGCGGATAAACAGCGGCAGGGCAAGGAACACCTTCTGGATCCACGGGGTGTGGACTTTGGCGCGAAACGCCAGGTAGCCGGTATCGTCGGTGCAGAGCGTGTCGCCGTGCATGATCAGCACCTTGCGGCCGTAGAGGTTGAGCACCTGTTCTTCCGGCAGCAGCGTCATGCCGCTTTCACGGGCGTAGCGCTTGCCGATCAGGAAATCACGGTTGCCGTGAATGAAGTAGCAGGGGACGCCGGAATCCACCAGCGCGTGAATGGCGGCGGCCATTTCACGGTGCAGCGGGTTAGGATCATCGTCGCCAATCCAGGCTTCAAAGAGGTCGCCCAGGATGTACAGCGCATCGGCGCTTTTCGCTTCACCGCGTAAAAAACGCAGAAAACCGGCGGTTATCGCCGGTTCTCTGTTTGCAGATGAAGATCCGCAATAAAGAGTGTCGCCACCAATTACTCGCTGACGGTCACGCTTGTAATCACAACGTCTTCTTTTGGAACGTCCTGGTGCATACCGCTGCGGCCAGTAGAGACGGCTTTGATCTTGTCAACCACGTCCATACCTTCAACCACTTCTGCGAATACGCAGTAGCCCCAACCCTGCAGGCTTTCGCCGGAGAAGTTCAGGAAGTCGTTGTCCGCCACGTTAATGAAAAACTGTGCAGTAGCAGAGTGAGGCGCCTGAGTACGTGCCATCGCCAGCGTGCCGCGGGTGTTTTTCAGGCCGTTGTTCGCTTCGTTCTTGATCGGCTCTTTAGTGGCTTTCTGGTTCATGCCAGGTTCGAAACCGCCGCCCTGGATCATAAAACCGTTGATCACGCGGTGGAAAATGGTGTTGTTGTAGAAACCTTCGCGGCAGTAGTCCAGGAAGTTTTTAACTGTTTCAGGCGCTTTGTCATCAAAGGTTTTGATTACGATATCGCCATGATTAGTGTGGAAAGTAACCATTTTTGCATCCTGTTCCGTTATTGTGGTACGTCGACCCGCCTTCGGGTCATCTATAGGGGCTTGTTATAGCATAACCACAGGATGCGATCACCTTGCATTGTGTGCTGCTTCGGGTTTGAATTACGGGTAGAATAGCCGGTTTTCAACCACACACGTGTTTACATGGAATCTTCGATGTTAAAAATCTTTAATACAATGACGCGCCAAAAAGAGGAATTTAAACCTATCCATGCCGGGGAAGTCGGCATGTACGTGTGTGGTATTACGGTTTACGATCTCTGTCACATTGGCCATGGCCGTACCTTTGTCGCCTTCGACGTGGTGTCACGCTACCTGCGTTTTCTGGGGTACAATCTGAAATACGTGCGCAACATCACCGACATCGACGATAAGATCATCAAGCGCGCGAATGAAAATGGCGAAAGCTTTGTCGCGCTGGTGGATCGCATGATCGCTGAGATGCACAAAGACTTCGACGCCCTGAATATTCTGCGTCCGGACAGCGAGCCGCGCGCGACCCACCATATTCACGAAATCATCGAGATCACTGAAAAGCTGATCGCCCGCGGTCATGCGTATGTTGCCGACAACGGCGATGTGATGTTCTCCGTGCCGACGGACCCAACCTACGGTGCGCTTTCCCGTCAGGATCTGGATCAGCTCCAGGCCGGTGCCCGTGTCGACGTGGTTGACGTGAAGCGTAACCCGATGGACTTCGTGCTGTGGAAGATGTCCAAAGAGGGTGAGCCAAGCTGGCCATCCCCGTGGGGCGAAGGCCGTCCGGGCTGGCACATTGAATGTTCTGCGATGAACTGCAAGCAGCTGGGCAAGCACTTCGACATTCACGGCGGCGGCTCAGACCTGATGTTCCCGCACCACGAAAACGAAATCGCGCAGTCCACCTGCGCCCACGGCGGCGAGTACGTGAATTACTGGATGCACTCCGGGATGGTAATGGTTGACCGCGAGAAGATGTCGAAATCGCTGGGTAACTTCTTTACCGTGCGCGACGTGCTGAAATACTACGACGCGGAAACCGTGCGCTACTTCCTGATGTCCGGCCACTATCGCAGCCAGCTGAACTACAGCGAAGAGAACCTGAAGCAGGCGCGCTCGGCGCTGGAGCGTCTCTACACCGCGCTGCGCGGAACCGACAAGTCTGTTCCGGCGGCAGGCGGCGAAGCGTTCGAAGCGCGCTTTGTTGAGGTGATGAACGACGACTTCAACACCCCGGAAGCCTACTCCGTGCTGTTCGACATGGCGCGCGAAGTGAACCGCCTGAAGTCAGAAGATATGGCCGCGGCGAATGCGCTGGCGTCCCATCTGCGTAAGCTCTCTGCCGTGCTTGGCCTGCTGGAGCAGGAGCCGGACGCGTTCCTGCAGAGCGGTGCGCAGGCGGATGACGGTGAAGTGGCGGAAATTGAAGCGTTGATCAAAGCGCGTCTGGAAGCGCGTCAGGCGAAGGACTGGGCGGCGGCAGATGCGGCGCGTAACCGTCTGACCGAGATGGGTATTATTCTGGAAGACGGCCCACAGGGCACCACCTGGCGCCGTAAGTAAGTCTGTAACGCCCGGAGGCGCTCACGCTTGCCGGGCCTACAGGCAAAAGTAGGCCGGGTAAGGCGCAGCCGCCACCCGGCTTTTTTTTTACCTTCTTTTCCACCACAACATTCCCATCAGCACGACCCCCGGCAGCCACACCCACAGCAGTTCTGAAATAATCACCTGATGCCCGTACGGCGTGGTATAGCGTGAGAGCGCAAACGGCGCGACCTTAATCACCTGCCACGGCGCAAAGAAGCGTTCATCCGACCACGGCCACAGCCAGCCGACGCCTTTCCCGCCTGTGGTAATCGAATCCAGCAGGCTGTGCGACAGCAGTGACACGGTTAAAAACAGCCAGCACCGCGTCAGGCTGGCCCTGAACCACCGTCGGCCAGTCAGTACGCAAAGTATCGGCACCACGAAGGCAAACAGCAGGGAGTGGGTAAAGCCGCGATGGCCGAAAACGTTGCCATACGCGACGCCGAACTTAAACGCCAGCACGTCGGCGTCCGGCAGCATGGCGAGAACAATGCCGGCAAACAGCAGGCGGGGTGGGATAACTTTTGTCCCCAGGCCTAAGCCCAGGCAAAGCGGAACAGCAGCGTGTGTAATGACGGTAGGCATTGTGATTATCCATGGCAAATCATGGAAATATAGCAGTCATTCCACGCTAAAAAACCTGTGCGAAATTCTGATTTTACGCCGACTCGCGTGCGATAAGCTGCCCGGAAAGCGTAATGCGCTGGGTTTGCAGCGTCGGCTCCTTCAGCGTGCGAATAATCAGCCCGGCCGCCTGACGCCCCGTCTCTTCGCTGGCGGACGAAACGTAGGTAAACGAGGGCGAGGTGAGGTTAACGTGGAGCATATCTTCGAAACCGACCAGAGCGACCTGCTGCGTCAGAAACACATCTTTACCCACCGTACGCCCGACTTGATGAATACCGGAGATGGAGCCGATCATGGCATCCGGCGAGTGGCAGAGCAGGGCGGTGATGGTATTGTTTTTTTCCAGCAGCTGGCGGGTCGCGAAACCCGCGGCCAGCGTGTCATCGCTGCAGGCCGGAGAGTATTCATCGCGCCAGACCAGCCCGTTTTGCGTCATCGCGCTGCGAAAACCGAGCAGGCGCTGTTCGCGGATAAGGCAGCCTTCGCGTCCGCCAATGTAGGCGATATTACGATGACCGCGCTCGATAAGATAACGCACCGCCAGACTGGCCGCCTGTCGGTTATCGCGCATCACCAGATTGCATTTTTCATCCAGCAGCGACTGCGAGACCACCACCAGCGGCAGCGGGCAGTGGCGAATCTTTTCCGGGAGGGTGGCGGTGCGGGTATCCGAGGCCAGATAAATCACCCCTGCGACGCCCTGCTGCTTAAACGACAGCAGGCAGCGCTCAAGATGGTCATGGTCGTTCTGGGGCTGACCGAGAAAAACCATATACCCCTGTTTTTCAAGATCCTGAACGATGCTCGCCATCACCTTGATGGAGAAACTGTCGCTAAAGTCACGGAGGATCAGGCCAATCAGGTTGGAGGTATTGGCGCGAAGGTTGGCAGCGGCAACGTTATGAACATAGCCCAGGGTATTGATGGCAGCGTTGACCTTCTCGATCGTTGCCTCTGAGATTTTCCCTTTCTGGCGCAGCACCAGCGAGACGGTGGAAACCGACACGCCCGCGTGCTTCGCGACATCAATAATGCTGACTTTCTTCAAAACCGCTCCCTGAAATTTACCGATTATCAGCCAGATAAAACACGTCTCCCAGCGTACAGGAGACGTGTCGTTCAGGCATCTTATTATTTGCCGATCATGGTGGACATGGTCTGGGCGATAAACTGTGCTCTGGCACCGAAAATCACCTGAATACCGTTGTCGCCGACAAACACCACGCCGCGCGCGCCGAGCCCGTTCAGGCCGTCTTTATCCACCGCCTCGCTTTTTGTGACTTCCAGGCGAAGACGAGTGATACAGGCGCCGACGGAGTCGATGTTATGCGCGCCGCCCAGCAGGGTGATGATCTCGGTCGCGAGTTCGGAATCCGATTTCTCATCCGCGTTGGCGGTTACTTCAGTGCGGCCCGGCGTTTTCACGTCGAAACGACGGATCACAAAGCGGAACGTGAAGTAATAAATCAGGCCCATTGGAATGCCGATGATAATGGCGCTCAGGAAGTGGGTCTGGTAGCCGTTAAACGACGGCAGGATCCCGAATGACAGATAGTCGATAAAGCCCGCAGAGAACGACTTGGCGATATGCGCATGCAGCAGGTACATGGTCATGTAGGCCAGGCCCGCCATGATGGCGTTAAAGACGTACAGAATCGGTGCCACGAAGATAAAGGTAAACTCAACCGGTTCGGTGATCCCCGTCAGGAAGCAGGTGAGCGCCGCAGAGAACAGAATACCGGCCGCGATTTTTTTATTCTTCGTATGGGCTTCGTGATACATCGCCAGGCACGCCGCAGGCAGCGCGAACAGCATCAACGGGAATTCACCCTGCATGAACTTGCCGGCGTTCTGGTAGGTGTCGCTGCTGAAGGATTTCACCCCTTCTTCCAGCATCTTGAACCAGATGGTCTGGTCGCCGTGGATCACCTGGCCTGCCTGGGTGGTGTAATCCCCAAACGAATACCAGAACGACGGATACCAGATATGGTGCAGACCGAGCGGGATCAGCGCGCGTTCCACCAGACCGAAGATAAAGGTCGAGGCCGCCTGATTATCGCCGTTAACGACCACGGAGAGGGCGTCTATACCGGCCTGGATATGCTGCCAGACATACGGCAGCAGCAGCCCCATCAGGAACGAGAGGAACGCCGTTGCAATCGCCACAAAGCGCTTGCCGGAGAAGAAGCCCAGGAATTCCGGAAGCTGCATGGTGTGGAAGCGGTTGTAGCACCAGGCCGCGAGAATACCGCAGATCAGGCCGCCAAAGACGCCCATCTGCAGCGTCGGAATGCCCACTACCATGGCGTATTTCCCGCCCTGGGAGGCCATTTCCGGCGTGATGCTCAGCACGGTGCTGATGGTGATATTGGTGACAAACACCGAGACCGCCGCGGACAGCGCGGCAATACCGGATTCTGACGCCAGGCCCACGGCAGAACCAATGGCAAACAGCATCGGCAGGTTATCAAAAATAACCCCGCCCGCGTTCATCATCAGCGGCAGATGGAACTTATCGCCAAAGGCCAGCAGCAGGCCCGCAGCGGGAAGCAGTGAAATTGGCAGCATTAAGGCGCGACCAATCATCGATAACTTAGACAGCGATTTAACAAACCCTGATATCAGACTCATGCTGATTTCCCCCGAGTAGCGCTTTTTTTGGCGCTGTTATTGTAAGTAGAACGTTTTAGTAGAACGTTCTACTTATCGTGGGCAAAGAGTGAAAAACGCGCAACTGAATTTTCGCTTTTCAACAGATGAAATAGTGATTATTTGAAGTGGATCGATAAATAACCGTGATGGGTGTGAGGGGATGGTGAGAGACATTGCCGGGTGGCGGCTTCGCCTTACCCGGCCTGGAAACGGCGTTCGGACTGTTCCCTCTCCCCGTTGGGGAGAGGGTTAGGGTGAGGGGACTCAGGCCGTAACGGTTACGCTCTGGCCTTCAAAGCTCACGGTCTGCCCCGCGACAATCTTGCAGCGCTTGCGGGTTTCCACCACGCCGTCGACTTTTACCTGCCCGTCGGCGATGACGATTTTCGCCTGCGCACCGCTTTCGCTCCAGCCTTCCAGCTTGAGCAGATCGCACAACTCAACGTGCGGGTGTTTGCCTAATGAAAATGTGGCCATCTTACGCGTCCTCTACGTCGTGATATTCTTCGCATGCCTGCAGGGTATTCTGAATCAGCGTTGCGACGGTCATCGGGCCTACGCCGCCCGGTACTGGGGTAATGTAAGAGGCACGCGCGGCGGCATCTTCATACACCACGTCGCCGACCACTTTGCCGTTTTCCAGACGGTTAATCCCGACGTCCACGACAATCGCACCCTCTTTAATCCACTCGCCCGGAATAAAGCCCGGCTTACCGACCGCGACGATCAGCAGATCGGCGTTCTCAACGTGGTGGCGCAGGTTTTTGGTGAAGCGGTGGGTAACGGTGGTGGTGCAGCCGGCCAGCAGCAGCTCCATGCTCATCGGACGGCCCACGATGTTGGACGCGCCAATGACCACGGCGTTCAGGCCGTAAGTATCGATGTTATAACGCTCCAGCAGCGTCACAATACCGCGCGGCGTGCACGGACGCAGACGCGGCGCACGCTGGCACAGGCGGCCCACGTTGTACGGATGGAAACCGTCCACGTCTTTATCCGGTGCGATACGCTCCAGCACCTTCACGTTGTCGATACCGGCGGGCAGCGGCAGCTGAACCAGAATACCGTCGATCTCTTTATCGGCATTCAGAGTGTCAATAAGTTCCAGCAGTTCTGCTTCGCTGGTGGTTTCCGGCAAATCGTAAGAGCGGGAGACGAAGCCGACCTCTTCACACGCTTTGCGCTTGCTGCCGACATAAATTTGCGATGCCGGGTTACTGCCAACCAGCACAACGGCCAGCCCGGGGGCGCGTTTTCCGGCGGCTTTACGCGCCTTCACTTTTTCCGCGACCTCAGAGCGCACCTGCTGCGCAATCGTTTTACCGTCAATAATCTTTGCTGCCATCAGAGAGAAGATTCCGTCTGTAACGTTCGAAAAGGGGGGATGCGTGTATTTTGTCAGAAGCGAGCCTCGCTGTCAGTCACCCTTTGCGCGTTTTTATCAGCAAGCCGCAAAAACCCTTCTTAAGGGATGGTCAATTTCTTAGGCGGGATTAGGATGTGACCTGGCGAAATGGCAGCGTTTTGACATATTTAAAAATCGCCTCCTGAGCTACTTTGTCTCCTCCGAAATAAGCTTTCAATTCATCAATTGAACGTATTTCTTATTCCCGATTATTCGCGGGAAGGGTTATTTACATTTTAAAGGAATAGACATGAAACTCAGCAACATTGCTTCTACTGTTATTGCAACTTTGGCCCTGGTTGCGGGTGCCGCAAATGCAGCAGATCCTGCTGCCCCGGTTTCCGTAAATGGCGGTACCGTACATTTTAAAGGTGAGCTGGTTAATGCGGCTTGTTCAGTAAATACTGATTCTTCCGAGCAGACCGTTAATCTGGGTCAGTATCGCACCGCGAAATTCACCAAAGTGGGCGACACCACCTCTAATATTCCGTTCAACATTGAACTGAACGATTGCGATCCGCTGGTCGCCAAAACCGCAGCCGTTGCGTTCACCGGTCAGATCGACCCAACCGACAAAACCCTGCTGGCCGTCACCTCCGGCAGCAACGACAACACCGCGAAAGGCGTGGGTATCGAGATCCTCGACAGCAAATCCAGCGTTCTGACCCCAGACGGTGCGACCTTCTCTGCTGCGCAGACGCTGATCGAAGGGACAAACACCCTGAAGTTCACCGCGCGTTATAAATCAACGGCTGCGACTACCGAGCCAGGCCAGGCGAACGCTGACGCCACCTTCGTAATGAAATACGAATAATTCCTCCGCACAGGGATGTTCAGGCCTCAGGGACGAGGCCCGTCATACGCTATTGCCAGGAACGAAGGATGACAAGGACAGGAACACTACTGCTGTTAACCCTTGCGATGGCTTGCCCGGCATCGGCGCATACCGTGGTGATTGAAGGCGGCAAGGTTCATCTCCGGGGTGAACTGGTGAACGGCGGCTGCGCCGTGGCGCCCGACAGCCAGAATATGCGCATCGATATGGGGCAGTACCGAACCAACTCATTTTCCGGCGTGGGCAGTTTTTCCACGGTGAATGTGCCGTTCACCGTGCGGTTGCTGGACTGCAGCGTTGATGTTTCGCGCACCGTGGGGATCCAGTTTCAGGGCGTCACACCCGCAGAGGATCCGCAGGTCTTTCTGGCGACATCGCGGCCAGGTGAAACGCCTGTCAGCAGCGGCGTTGGGCTGGCGCTCTTTGACGAGCAGCAGCGTCAGATTATCCCGAATGCCACGGCCGTCAGCTGGCTGCCGATCGATACCCGCGAGCTGGCGTTCCATTTTAGCGCCCGCTATCGGGCTATTTCCGAACACCTCGAGCCAGGCAAAATTCAGTCGGATGTCTGGTTTACGTTGATTTATCCATAACACCTGCGAACACATTATTAAAGGTACGGTTGTGATGAATACCCTAATTAAACCAGGACTTTTTTTATCGTTTATTTTAATGATGGTTTCTGCATGCGCGAATGCATCCGGCGGTATTGCGCTGGGAGCCACCCGCGTTATTTATCCCGCAGAGGCGAAGCAAACGTCGCTGGCAATCACCAACAGCAATAAACAGGAACGCTATTTAATTAACGCGTGGATCGAAAATGCAAACGGGCAAAAAGAAAAAACGTTTGCCGTCACGCCGCCCCTGTTTGTTAGCGAGCCGGACAGTGAAAACACGCTGCGCATTATTTACGCCGGGCCTGCGCTGCCTGCCGACCGTGAATCGCTGTTTTACATGAATGTGAAAGCGATCCCGTCAGTGAACAAAGCTAAAACGGAAAACAATAACGTGCTGCAGCTGGCTATCCTCTCGCGCATCAAGCTGTTTGTGCGCCCGAACAACCTGGCGATGCAGCCGGAAGAGGCGCTTTCCCAGCTGCGGTTTGAGCGCGCCGGCAACCATCTCAAAGTCAGCAACGCATCCCCGTACTACATCACCCTCGTCAATCTTAAGCTGGGCGGTCAGACGCTGGATAACCTGATGGTTGCGCCGAAAAGCGCGGCTCAGCAGGTGCTGCCAGCCGGTGCCAGCGGCACGCTCTCCTGGCAGAGCGTGAATGACTACGGTGCCATCACGCCGGCGCGTAGCGTCAACCTGTGAGCAGAGTCAGGGCGATGAAAAACCACCAGAGACGTTACTGCCCGGTTGCGCTGGCGCTGATGGCTGCGCTCTGGCCACAGGCTGGCTGGAGCGAAAGCTATTTCAACCCGGCCTTTTTGTCCGACGACACCGCCAGCGTGGCGGATTTGTCGCGTTTTGAACAAGGACACCAGCAGGCACCCGGCGTTTATCGCGTGGATATCTGGCGTAACGATGAATTTATCGGAACTCAGGACGTGCGTTTTGAGCAGGCTGAGAACACGCCGCCGGTGGCGGGCGGGCTATCGCCGTGTATTACGCGGGCGATGCTCGACCGCTTTGGCGTCAACGTTGCGGCGTTTCCCGAGCTGGCTCAGGTCCAGGGCGAGACCTGCGTCCCGTTGACCACGGCCATTCCCGGCAGCGAAACGGTATTTAACTTTGCCTCACAGCGTTTGAACGTCAGCCTGCCGCAGGTGGCCTTGCAGAACAGCGCCCGGGGCTACATTCCGCCTGAACAGTGGGATGAGGGCATTCCCGCCGCGCTGCTGAACTACAGCTTCTCCGGCAACCGGGGCAGCGAAGACGACAGCTATTATCTCAACCTGCAGAGCGGGCTGAACTATGGCGCCTGGCGCTTGCGTAACAACGGCGCCTGGCGATACACGCAGACCAACGGGCAGCGGCACAGCGAGTGGCAGAATATTGGCACCTGGGCGCAGCGCACCGTGATCCCGCTGAAAAGCGAACTGGTCCTGGGCGACAGCAATACCGGCAATGACGTCTTCGACAGCATGGGGTTCCGCGGCGGACGGCTCTTCTCGTCTGACAGCATGTATCCGGACAGCCTGCAGGGCTACGCGCCCACCGTGCGCGGGATCGCCCGTACGCCCGCCAAAGTGGTGGTCCGTCAGAATGGCTACGTGATCTATCAAAGCTATGTGCAGCCGGGCGCCTTTGCGATTACCGATCTCAACCCCACCTCTTCAAGCGGTGACCTGGAAGTGACGGTAGAAGAGAAAGACGGTACCCAGCAACGCTATACCGTGCCGTACTCCACCGTGCCGCTTCTGCAGCGCGAAGGGCGCTGGAAGTATGACCTCGTCGCGGGGGATTACCGCAGCGGTAACCGCGATCAGGACACGCCGTTCTTCACCCAGGGCACCCTGATTACCGGACTTGCCAACGGCTTTACGCTCTACGGCGGAACGCAGCTGGCCTCACGCTATACCGCGGTCGCCGTCGGGGCCGGAAAAAACCTGGGCGACTGGGGCGCGGTTTCGCTCGATATCACCCACGCCCGCAGCCAGCTCGCGGACGACAGCAAGCATGAAGGACAGTCCCTGCGCTTCCTCTATGCGAAATCCCTTAACGGCTTCGGCACCAACTTCCAGCTGCTGGGCTACCGCTACTCCACAAAAGGATTTTACACCCTGGACGATGTGGCCTGGCGCTCAATGGAAGGCTATCAGTATGCCGACAGCCAGGATAATGACGGCGTGCCGGACGTGCAGAGTTATCACAACCTGACGTGGAATAAAAAAGGCCGCTTCCAGCTCAACGTATCTCAGTCTCTGGGGGACTACGGCTCGATCTATATCTCCGGCAGCGAGCAGACCTACTGGGGAACCGACGAGTCGAACCTCTGGTACCAGCTGGGCTACGCGGGGGGCGTGAAGGGGATCAACTACTCCGTTTCGTGGTCGTGGAACAAATCCGTCGGGATCGACGGCACCGACCGGATCGCGTCGTTTAACGTCTCCGTGCCGTTCAGTATCTTTACTCGCCAGGGCTATCGCCGGGACAGCGCGATTGACCGCGCCTATGCCACGGCTTCCGCCAGCCGGAACAGCGATGGCGACACGAGCTGGCAAACCGGCGTCAGCGGCACGCTGCTGGAGGACCGCAACCTGAACTACAGCGTGACCCAGGGACACACCAGCACCAACGGCGCAAGCGGAAGCGCCAGCGCCAACTGGCAGGCGACCTACGGCACGTTGGGCGTGGGCTACAACTACAGCGACGATCAGCACGATCTTAACTGGCAGCTCTCCGGCGGGGTCGTCGGCCATGCCGACGGCGTGACCTTCAGCCAGCCGCTGGGCGACACCAACGTGCTGATCAAAGCCCCGGGGGCATCCGGCGTCAGCGTCGAAAACCAGACCGGCGTAAGAACCGACTGGCGAGGCTACGCGGTAATGCCGTATGCCACCGTCTACCGCTATAACCGCGTGGCGCTGGATACCAACACCATGAGCAACAACACCGACATCGAAAACAACGTGAGCAGCGTGGTACCGACCAAAGGCGCGCTGGTGCGCGCCAGCTTTGATACTCGCATTGGCGTGCGCGCCCTGCTGACGGTGATGCGCGGTAACCAGCCCGTGCCGTTCGGCGCGGTGGTCCGTGAGACCCGGAGCGGTGTCACCAGCATGGTGGGGGATGACGGGCAAATTTACCTGAGCGGGCTGCCGCTGGAAGGCGAACTGCTGATCCAGTGGGGCGATGGGGCGCAGTCCCAGTGTCGCGCGCCATACAGCTTGCCTGAAAAGAGCCTGCAACAGGCAATCACACTGAAGGGGATTCGCTGTGAATAAAACCCACATCTTTGCCTTGTCGCTTCTGGCGTTACTGCCTGCGACAAACGCATTCGCTACCGTGTGCGTCAATGAAAAGGGCGTGCCGACGGAGGTGCATTACGACCTGACGGATAAATTCAATAGCTCGAATAACCAGATTGGACAGGTCGTGACGCTCAGCGAGAAGTCGCAGTGGGTAGGGGTGAATGCCGTCTGCCCGAAGGGCACCGTCGGGAATACCACCAAGCGTAGCTATGTGACCGACTACCCGGTCACGGGAACGAGCGATGGCTATCAGTATCTGAAGCTTAACGACTATCTGGACGGGGCCATGAAAATCACGGACAGCTATGCTGGCGTGTTTTATCCGCCCAAAAACTATATCCAGATGGGGAGCCACCCTAACGTCTCGAAAAACAAACCGTTTGGCGTGCAGGACTCCAGCCTTGTCTTCCGCCTTAAGGTGACCCGGCGTTTTATTAACATGGTCGTGATCCCGCGCGCCACCATGTTCCGCGTTTACGTCACCACCACCTCTTCCGATCCGCTCACCACGCCGGTCTATACCATCAGCTACAGCGGTACCATCCAGGTGCCGCAAAGCTGCGCCATCAATGCCGGTAACGTGGTGGAGTTTGATTTCGGTGACATTGGCGCCTCCCTGTTCAGCAAGGCGGGTGTAGGTAACAAACCGGAGGGCGTCTCATCGCAAAGCAAAACCATCGCGATCAAATGCACCAACGTGGAGGCGAACGCCATGCTGACGATGCGCGTTGAGGCGGAAAAAGTCTCTGATAATGTGCTGGTGTCGGATAACCCGGACGTCGGGTTTATCATCGCTAACGAGAGCGGAGCGCCGCTGACGCCTAACAACCTGACAAGCAAAATTCCGTTCCGCCTCGATGATAGCGCGCAGGCGCAGGTGGGGATCCGGGTCTGGCCGGTGAGCGTGACGGGCAATAAGCCAGCGGAAGGGCGTTTTACCTCGCGCGGGTACCTGCGTGTGGATTACGACTAAGGAGCCGATATGCGAAACGGGATCCGTTTTATCACCGTGGCGCTTTTTGCGCTTTGCACACAGGCTCAGGCGGACACCGCGCTGGGCGAAATTAACATTCGGCTCTACGGCAACATTGTCGATTTTACCTGCGTTGCCGAGGGGAGCGACAGCGACAAGAACGTTACGCTGGGCACCTGGCCCACGAAACAGCTCAGCACGACCGGGAGCCGCACGCAGCCCATGCCGTTTACGCTGAAGCTGACCGGCTGTCCGCCGGGGGCGGCGTCCATTACGTTTTCGGGCAAAGCCGACGGGAGCAATAACGGATTGCTGGCGCTGAACGACGCCAGTACAGCGAGCCGTGTTGCGGTAGAGATCAGGGATGCGGATAAAACGCGTCTGGCTCTCCAGCAGGCCAGCCAGCCGGTCTCGGTTGATGCGCAGGGGAATGCAACATTGTCGTTTTATGCCAATTATATTGCCACTGCAGATAACCCTCAGCCCGGACGAGCCGATGCGGATGCCACCTTTATGATTAACTATAATTAGCACTGACCGCACTCCCTGCAGCTCAGATAAGCTGCAGGGAGTGAATTCAGGTTAAAGCAGCTCGTGCGCTTTGGCGTAATCAATTAATTCCACGATGCTTTGCACACCCAGCTTGGAATAAATATTGGATTTATGCGCACTAATGGTTTTGTTGCTTAATAGTAGCTGTTCAGCAATTTCCTTATTGGATAATCCATTCGCCAGATACCGTAATACCGTGACCTCGCGATTCGATAATGGCATATCGACAGCCATCCCTTTCCCTGAACCCAAATGGTTTATAAAGTTCAGCGTTTCCGACGGGAAAAAGGAATAGCCCATCAGGATCATTTCTACGGCGTTGTAGATCTCACCCAAATCTTTACGTTTACTGACGAAGCCATTTGCCCCGGCGCGAATAGCGCGACCCGCGTAAAATAACTCTGATTTAGACGAGAGGAACAGAACCTTAATGTCTTTGTTTAAGTTTCTGATTCTCTTAAGTAAAGCGAAAGCATCCGTGCCCGTGAGTTCAATGTCAAGGATCACCAGATCGATAGGGTGATTACGGATACAGTCAAGAACTTCATGGCTATCGCCAGACTTGAGCTTGACTGTGATATTCTTATTTTTCTGTAGCAGGACTTCTATCGACATTCTGACGATAGGATGTTCGTCCATAATGATAACGGATGCCGGTTTCATTTTTAATGCCTCAGATTGTTAAAAGCGTTATGCAGAGTTTGGTAAAACTCTCGAAATGCCGGAAGGATATAATGTGCAGATCCCTATACCGTAGTATTTCCCTGGAAAGAGCGAAAGCATCCTTGTTTACGTAATGAAAAGAACTATGCCTCAGCGCGGTCATCTCATTTGGCTGGTGTTGGCAAAAAGGTTTTTCTTATTCAGATTTGGTACGCATCTTATTATACAGGGTAAGTTTTTTCCGAAAACCCTGTAAATTAATATCCGCTTATGGGTTTGTATTATCTTCTGGATCTGAATCGCTATTTTTTTAAATTTAGCGGAAATATCCTGTTATCTCATTTACCGCATATTTTCATCTTTATGTAATAACAAAAAATAACACATATCTCTTTATGTTGATCAATTGTTAACAAAAATACGCATCATTCTGGGGGACAAACCCACGCTGATGAGGACAACAATTGCCCTCGCAGGCCGTCAGACCTTCATCTGAAAGCGCGCAGGTTGACCCGAAGGCCCACATCTCATGCACAGGAGAACATGCTATCCGCTTCGCTTTTTCCTCCTGAGCGTTCCCGCTAACCTGCTTGTTTTTACATCATTATCATCTTGTTAACGCTGTCTGCATTCACTTAACGGATGGAGGAAAGTGCTGCCGTTCGTTCAATTTGTGGCATTTCGCAAGGTTCGCGGCCATAAATTAGGAATAGTTATAATTTCGACTTTATTGTTAAAAATTAACATTTTTGAAACACAAATGGTAAGTAAATTCCTAAAGCGCTTTAGGAAATAAGGGGTTAGGACGTGAGTGTAAACGTGCAGTCTGAGAGGTTATTAAGAAGGTGAAGTAATTCCTGCCGATGACTCAGCCCCAGTTTCACCAGGATGCAGCTGAGACGATAGATAATGCGGCTATAGGGACGATTCTGCATAAGGGCAATCTGACGTAACGTCTTGCCCCGGGAAAGTTCCTGCAGGATCGGCCATTCGTTGCGGGAAAACCAGTCTTTGTCGGAGCCCTGTGGGGGGCGAGTATCCAGCAGGCTGTGCTGGAGTGCTGCGGCGTTCATCTGGCGTTCGAGCACATGAAAAGGACCCGCCGCTTTGCAGAAGAGGCGAGTGTCGTAATTATCGGCCCGGACTAACAGCCAGGGCGTAAGGAAAGGCGGAAACAGGCTGTGGCGTCTCAACTGATCCAGTTTCTCCAGAAGCCCCGTGGACCGGCTTTCAATATCCACGACCAGACGGGCAGAGGGCCACTGCGTCTGCGCGACAAGGGCGTCATCCAGCGTGGCGTAGTCACAGCAACTGCTCAGCGGGAACTGCCCGTTGAGAAAACCGGTGCGCAGATAGTGATCCTCCGTCACCAGAAGGATAAACGGGGCGTCTGTTTTGCGGGGCTGGCTGATGGACTGGCTCAAGAATTCGAGCCGGTCGAAAAAGGGGGGGGCAAAAGGTGAGCGCGTAAATCCCAGTGCATCACTTCCTGTACGCCGCCGCCGGTAACGGCGCACTGTCATTCGCATGGTCTCCCTCCTGGAAATGGCGTTTTAATCCTCCGGCCATGTCCAGGACGGCCAGTAATATCCCTGGCCGAAGTCTGCGCCTGCCTGCAGTGCCCAGGTACGATCGCGTTCAGTCTCAATACCTTCGATAAGCACTTTCCCGGCAAGCTGAAAGCAAAGGAAAACCAGGTGCCTCAGCGCAGGGGTATCGCGTAAACGCCAGAATGCTTCCTTATCTATTTTGATGCCGCTTAACGGGAGTCGACAGGATAAAAACGACTGCACTAAGACGTCATCGATGTCATCCAGCCAGATTGCGTGCCCCTGTCTGCTCAGTTGCTGCAGATTCTGAACCACAAGCTGCTTGCGCGCGACAGACAGCGCCAAAAAAGCCGCAGGGTCGACAAACTCAATATTGAGCGGCACGCAGGGGAGTCTGATAAGACGCTGAAAGGACGCAGGCTCTGTCAGGACAGTTATCGGCAGATTAATAAAAAGGTTATGACCGTGCGGCGTATTTTTTAACGTGGCAAGCTGCGCTTCAAGCAGCGTTATCGACCACTCAGCGGACCGATCGCAAAAAAAGTCCTCACTGTGCCGCGTGTCGGCCAGAACGCTAAGGACCTCGACGCCAACCTGGCGCAAGGAGGTAAGGGCGACGATGGGCTCAAGCTTAATGCCGACGATGTCCTGAGATAGGTACTGTAACCGGGGGGGCGTATCGATCAGGTTTTGCGCTGTCACTCCATTGTCCTGTTGTCTGTCAGCCTCCAGGCGGCCGGGATACCTGCCTCTAGTGTGAC
Source organism: Enterobacter sp. BNK-22 (assembly GCF_048684805.1). Taxonomy (NCBI): domain Bacteria; kingdom Pseudomonadati; phylum Pseudomonadota; class Gammaproteobacteria; order Enterobacterales; family Enterobacteriaceae; genus Enterobacter; species Enterobacter sp. BNK-22. The sequence goes on along the minus strand of NZ_JBLQTT010000001.1, from coordinate 2,419,350 downwards.
GAGCTGACGTACAGGAAAACAGCAGGCGTTACTTAAATGCAACTAAGCCTTTTCGCAGCGCTAAATTTTACGGTAAAACGGGGATAAATGTTGAGAAAATAGCCGTATTTACAATCGGCTAGCGGTAATTGCCCCTGAAAACGGAAAAGGCATTGACTCACCTGCCATTGACCGTATAATTCTTCGCGTTTCACCGCCGCGAAGTACACGCTTCTCAGTGCGCCCTTAGCTCAGTTGGATAGAGCAACGGCCTTCTAAGCCGTAGGTCGTAGGTTCGAATCCTACAGGGCGTGCCATTTCATTTCATAGAGTTACGCCTCACTCACATCCTCCTGATTTCCGTTGTGGGACATATTTGGGACATCGACCCTAAAATTTATCGGTCATGAAGGACATTTATGTGGTATCTACTCGCAATTTCGCTTGCCGCACTTTCCCTTAATAAAAGCCTGGCTTACCTGCTGCTGGGATTAACGGCATTTCTCGGCTGGAAACAGAGCATTCTTGACGCCCCGGCGCTGCTGGTTATTGCATCAATCGTTATTGGCTGGTCTGTTGTTGAATGGCTACGTAATAAAGATGATAAATATACTTATCTGATTGAAGGCCTGTGCGTGGTCATCGCCGTTGCCCTGGTTATGCATGTGCTCCCGGGCTTCCATAATCCCAAAGTGCTTGATGCTGTCGTCGTTGGTCCGCAAAGCATACCGTTCAGTATGTACTTTAATATGGACAAGGCGGTGGTGCCGTTCTTTTTAATTACGTGCATGCCAACGCTATTCGTAGCAAAACCCCTCTATAAAATTGGCAAGCTCAGCTGGGGAATATTGGTACTTGCGGTACCCGCGCTGTTACTTCTGGCTGTGGCGTTGGGCGGGCTGAGAATTGAACCACATGCGCCAGAATGGTTCGCGCAATTTGCCCTTGCGAATATTTTCTTCGTCTCTTTGGCCGAGGAAGCCCTGTTCAGAGGCTATCTGCAGCAGCGCTTGTCCCGGATCGTTCACCCTGTCGTGGCGTTGTTGATTGCCTCAGTCATCTTTGGGCTGATGCATTATAGCGGCGGTTTACTACTGATTATTTTTGCCAGCCTCGCCGGCATTATTTACGGCCTGGCGTGGATGTGGAGCGGCAGGCTCTGGGTTGCAACGTTATTCCATTTTGGGCTGAATTGCGTGCATTTATTGTTCTTCACCTATCCTGTGTATGCCCCTCATACGGCTATGTAATGCTTTTTAAATGAGTAGCCTAATAAATTTAGCTACCTCCGGATAAGCATAAAAAGCCCCCGCAATATCGGGGCTTTTTTATATCTGCCGGAAGCGCGAATAACAGATTTACCTTCGCGCCATAATGAATAGAAGGCTAATGAATTTCGTTGTTGGCAGGCTTAAGGTTTTCTTAATCTAGAAATTATCTCGCATTAAAATTTGGATTTTTATCATTACAAAATCTGCTAAAAAGAAATTTTACACTTTTACGCGTAAACTGGATTGATACTAATTATCATTAGCGTTGTTGTATGCTTTAATCCTGTCCCACAAAGCTATGAGTGGTTACTCCCGTTGGTCTATTAAGGATATGTTCATGAATTCTCGCCTGCTGTCCTGCTTCTCGCTTGCCTTGTTGTCTTCATCCCTTTTCCTTTCCACACAATCGGTTGCCGCCGATAACAACGACGGTATCGTTGTCTATAACGCGCAGCATGAAAACCTGGTGAAGTCGTGGGTTGACGGTTTTACCAAAGAAACCGGGATTAAAGTGACTTTGCGTAATGGTGATGACAGCGAGCTGGGTAACCAGCTGGTTCAGGAAGGCAGCGCATCGCCGGCAGACGTATTCCTGACGGAAAACTCGCCATCCATGGTGCTGGTGGATAACGCCAACCTGTTTGCACCGCTGGATGCCGACACTCTGAAGCAGGTACCGGCAGAGTATCGTCCGGCGCACGGCCGCTGGATCGGCATTGCCGCCCGCAGCACCGTATTCGTCTATAACCCGGCGAAGCTGAGCGAACAGCAGCTGCCTAAATCGCTGATGGATCTGGCGAAACCCGAGTGGAAAGGCCGCTGGGCGGCATCTCCTTCAGGCGCCGATTTCCAGGCCATCGTGAGCGCGATGCTGGCCCTGAAAGGCGAAAAAGCCACCCTGGAATGGCTCAAGGCGATGAAAGCCAACTTCGTTGCCTATAAAGGTAACAGCACGGTGATGAAAGCGGTCAATGCTGGTCAGATTGATGGCGGGGTGATTTATCACTACTACCGCTTTGTCGATCAGTCCAAAACCGGTGAAAACAGCAAAAACACCCAGCTCTACTACTTCAAGCACCAGGATCCGGGCGCGTTCGTAAGCCTTTCCGGCGGTGGCGTGCTGGCGTCCAGCAAACACAAAGCGCAGGCGCAGGCCTTCATCAAATACATTACCGGCAAAGAAGGTCAGGAAAGTCTGCGTACCAACAACGCCTTTGAATACGCCGTGGGTGTGAACGCGGCCTCCAACCCGAAACTGGTTCCGCTGAAAGATCTTGATGCGCCGAAAGTTGAACCTTCAACGCTCAACAGTAAGAAAGTTATCGAGCTGATGACCCAAGCCGGTCTGCTGTGATCACTGAGAGTGAAGTGAACGTCTTATGTCTGGTCTGAGTCTCGACATCGGAAAAAACAGAGTGCAGGAGCCTGCCCGCAGGCGTCCTGCACTGCCGATGGTTGCGTTAGCTGTCTTGTTTTCATTACTGGCGCTTCTGCCTTTGGGTTTTATCATTGCCATTGGCATTGAGACGGGCTGGGAAACGATAAAGGCGCTGGTGTTTCGCCCGCGTGTGGCTGAGCTGCTCAGCAACACGCTGTGGCTGACGGCCCTGGCGGTTCCGCTGTGTATCGTGACGGGCGTGGCGATAGCCTGGCTCACAGAGCGCACGCAGCTTGCCGGGCGAGGGATCTGGTCTGCACTGGCGGTCGCCCCGCTGGCGATCCCCGCGTTTGTGCAAAGCTATGCCTGGGTGAGCGTTGTTCCGTCCATGCACGGGCTCTCCGCGGGCGTGTTTCTCTCCGTTCTGGCCTACTATCCCTTTATCTATATGCCGGTTGCGGCGGTGCTGCGCCGCCTTGACCCGACGCTCGAAGATGTGGCCGCATCGCTCGGCACCCCGCCGTGGCGGGTCTTTTTCCGCGTGGTTCTGCCACAGCTCAAGCTGGCTATCTGCGGCGGCGCGCTGCTGGTGGCGCTGCACCTGCTGGCGGAATATGGCCTGTACGTGATGATCCGCTTTGATACCTTCACCACGGCAATTTATGACCAGTTTCAGTCTACCTTCAGCGGCCCGGCGGCAAACATGCTAGCGGGCGTGCTGGCGTTATGCTGCCTGGCTATCTTAGTGCTGGAAGGCGTGACGCGTGGAAAGGCACGCTACGCGCGCATTGGCGCCGGTGCCGCGCGCGAACAGAAACGCTGGCCGCTGAAGCCTGCGGCTGCCGCGCTGGGGCAACTGTTTTTCATCGTGCTGATCGTGCTGGCGCTGGGCGTGCCGTTAGTTGTCCTGTGTCGCTGGATTTGGCTCGGCGGTGTGGAAAACTGGATAAGCGCCGATCTCTGGCATTCGCTGCGCCAGACGCTGATGCTCGGCGTGGGCGGCGCGCTGCTGACGACGACGTGCGTGATCCCCATTGCGTGGCTCGGTATCCGCTATCCGCACCGTATCTTCCGGATGCTGGAAGGGTGCATCTATATCACCAGTTCGCTGCCGGGCATTGTCACGGCGCTGGCCCTGGTCACCGTCACCATTCACTACGCCCGTCCCATTTACCAGACGGAAATAACCCTGTTCCTTGCCTATCTGCTGATGTTTATGCCCCGTGCGCTTATCAACCTGCGGGCGGGAATTGCGCAGGCACCGGTTGAGCTGGAAAACGTGGCGCGCAGCCTTGGCAGCACGCCCGCGAAGGCGCTCTGGAGCGTCACGATGCGGCTGGCCGCGCCGGGTGCGGCGGCGGGAGCCGCGCTGGTTTTCCTCGGCGTCAGCAACGAGTTGACCGCCACGCTGTTGCTCTCTCCCCTGGGCACGCGCACGCTCTCCACCGGATTCTGGGCGCTGACCAGCGAGATTGATTATGTGGCAGCGGCACCTTACGCGATGCTGATGATCCTGATTTCCCTCCCGCTGACCGCCATTCTCTATATGCAGTCGAAGAAAATTGCAGGGCTATGACATGCTTGAATTAACCGCCATTTCTAAATCGTTTGCTGATGTGCAGGTGCTCGACAGCTTAAACCTGAGCGTTGCGCCGGGGAGCAGAACGGCCATTGTCGGGCCGTCGGGGTCGGGTAAAACCACGCTGCTGCGTATTCTTGCCGGGTTTGAGACGCCCGACACTGGACGTATTGTCATGCAGGGGAGAACGCTGTTTGATGAAAACCGTTTTGTCCCTGCCCACCAGCGCGGGATCGGTTTTGTGCCGCAGGAGGGCGCGCTGTTCCCGCATCTCAACGTGGCAGACAACATTGCCTGGGGGCTGGACGGGACCCGCCACGAGAAGCGCCAGCGCGTTGAGGCGCTGATGGAGATGGTCTCGCTGGACAGGCAGCTCGCCACGCACTGGCCCCACGAGATTTCCGGCGGACAGCAGCAGCGCGTGGCCCTCGCCCGTGCGCTGGCCCAGCGTCCTTCACTGATGCTGCTGGATGAGCCGTTCTCGGCGCTGGATACCGGCCTGCGCGCGATGACGCGTAAGGCAACGGCCGATCTGCTGGCCGAAGCGGGCGTGGCCTCGATTCTGGTCACCCACGACCAGAACGAAGCGTTGTCTTTTGCCACGCAGGTTGCCGTCATGCGTTCCGGACGTTTCACGCAGGTCGGGACGCCTTATGAGGTTTATACCCGTCCCGTTGACGAAGAGACGGCACTGTTTCTTGGTGATGCGCTAATCCTGCCTGCGCAGCTCACCGCGGGCTACGCCCTGTGCGCCCTGGGTGAGGTGCCCACGGACAACGCGCAGGCGACCGGGCAGGGCAGAGTGATGCTGCGCCCGGAGCAGCTGAGCGTGACGGCATGTGCCTCACATGAAAGTCCAATCTCCATTCTTGATGTGGATTTTACCGGCCACCTGTCGACGCTCACCCTCGGGCTCGCCGGGCAGCACGAGCCCGTGACCCTGAAGACCGTCAGCCAGCCAGGATGGAACCCGGGCACGGCGGTACGCATTGATATTGCTGGTGCCGCGCGTGTATTCGACTATTCTTAATATTCGTTAATAATTTCATGCAATGGGTTGTTATAAAAGAATTTTCCCGAAAGAATGGCATTTCCTGAGATTCTCTACCATGCTCATAAAACCTCACCATAATGCGTGAGGTTTTTCGTAGTTGCTGATTAATCTCAAGGAAAAAGGTTATGAAAAAGACGACTGCTATTTTGTTGGGAACGGCGTTACTGTTTACGACCAATGCTTTTGCTGCCCAACTGCTGACTAAAAACGAGTTCAAGAAAGTCGAGTCTCAGTATCAAAAAATCGGTACGGTAAGCACTTCAAATGAAGTATCGGTTGATGATGCAAAAAAAGAACTGATTGAGAAAGCCGATAAGCAAGGCGCGGATGTCCTGGTGCTCACCTCAGGGAACACCAACAATAAAATTCACGGTACGGCCAATATCTACAAGAAAAAATAACGTCATTGCAGCCACCCCGTGTTCGGGGTGGTTGTTCGCTCTCCCAGGTTAACTATTCTGACGAGTTCATCGGCCTGAACTGGACGACAGAAATAGTAGCCCTGTAAGAAATCACACTCATTAAGCCGTAAATAGTCCGCCTGATGTTGGGTTTCGACACCTTCTGCGATGATCCGCAGATGCATCTTTTTTGCAAGTTCAATCAGACTCTCCATGAGCCGAAGATCGCCATGCTCTCCGATCTGGCTGACAAACAGCCTGTCAATTTTGATGTACTCAGGATCCAGGGCGTGGATGTAGGCAAGATTTGAATACCCCGTTCCAAAATCGTCCAGCGCAATAGAAATAGGGGAGCGCCGTAATGCTGCAAACCACTCGCTTAATTGCGGCGTGACATGCAGCGGGTGCTTTTCGGTAATCTCAATTATCAGCTGCACGTGGCGGGTAGCAAGCTTTTGTAAAAGCGCCACGGTATCCGATTCAAAACGAGGATCGAGACAGTTCGAGGGACTCAGGTTGAGGCTGATGTAAAGTCCCTCAGGAAAAAGATGGATCCGGTGCTGGAGATCGTTAATAACCTGCAGGATTAGATGATGTGTCAGCATAGCAATGAGGTTGTGCTTCTCCGCAAGGGGAATGAAGGTGTCCGGCGCGACGTTACCGTAAAGCGGGTGCTTCCATCTGGCGAGCACTTCAATACCTGCCATCAGCCCCGTCTGGCTGTCGTAGAAGGGCTGATAAACCGGCACGATTTGGTGCTGAGCAATGGCGTCAATTAGCGTTCTTGCCGTTACGTGATAAAAATACGGCGTCAGCAGGGATCGGATGCCTGAGAGCAATGTCGGGTGGCGTTTTATCGTTGTCATTCTCGTGTGTTCTTTAACGTACGGTAGCCCCGGAGGCTACCGTACGGCGGTCATCAGAATTTGACCCAGTCATCCTGGTCGTGGCTCGTGGGACGTTTTATCGCAACAACGGTGGTGCTGCTCGCGTTGTTTGGTCGGCGTTTTTCAGTGCGGGCGGCACTTTCCTTTGATACGCGGAAAATCGATACCACTTTTTCCAGCTGTACGGCCTGATCCTCCAGCGAGCTGGCCGCAGCCGAAGACTCTTCCACCAGGGCGGCGTTCTGCTGGGTAGTGGTATCCATTTCAGCCATCGCCTGTGCAATCTGGGAAATACCGCGGCTCTGTTCTTCGGTAGCGGCAGCAATTTCATTCATGATGTCGCGTACCTGCGCGACAGATGTTTCGATTTTCGTCATCGCATCGCCGGCGCTTTCAACCAGATTAAATCCGGTGTCAACGTGCAACACGGACTCGTTAATCAGGTTTTCAATCTCCTTCGCCGACTGCGCGCTACGTTGGGCAAGCGTACGGACTTCCGCGGCGACCACGGCGAAACCTTTGCCCTGATCGCCCGCGCGGGCAGCTTCAACGGCGGCGTTCAGTGCCAGAATGTTGGTCTGGAAGGCAATGCTGTTAATCACGGTGGTAATCTCTGAAATACGGTGCGAGCTGCTGCGCACGTTTTTCATGGTATCGATCACCTGCAGTGAAATCTGGCTGCCTTCGGTGGCGTTTTGCGCGGCTTCGTCGGCTAACTGTCTGGCGTGAGAGGCGTTCTCCGCGTTCAACGCAACGGTAGAGGTCAACTCTTCCATGCTGGCAGCGGTTTCGACAACGGCTGCAGACTGCTGCTCGGTTCGCGCCGACAGATCCATATTGCCAGCCGCAATTTCAGTTGAGGAACGAGCAACGCTCTCCACGCCATCGCGGACATCATTAATGATGTTCTTAAGATTGACGTTCATGGTGGCGACAGCCTGCATCAACATTCCGGGCTCATCGCGGCGCGTACTGGTCAGCGTACTGGTCAGGTCGCCGCTGGCGATCTGTTCTGCTACGCGCAGGGTCTCATTCAGCGGCCGGGTGATAGAAAGAGTAATACCCATTGCCATAAGGATACCGAGCGCGATCCCAATGGCAGCAACGACGGCCATTTGTATCTGTACGCTATCAACCGTATCGGCAACTTTTTTCTGCTGTAAATTAAACAGCGTCTGGATGGCCTGCGTCAGCATCATCGCCTTTCCGGTAAGGGTATCGGACAGGGTGGTCTGCAGCGTCCAGACGAGCTTATAATTCGGTAGCGCTTCGGCTACGTTATTCATCGTGTCGAGGCCAGACTGCAGCCACTTTTTTTGGTCTTCAGACGCAACGGTGAGCAACTGCCCTGTGTAAGACCTCGCTGTCTCCAGACGCGTCAGGATCCCCTTGCTTAGCGCATCCGTAGGGTGCTGCTTATACAGGGTGACCTGCGAATCAATGTCGCTCATAATAAACGCGATCTGAGCGGCGATAAGCGAATGCTGGAGATCAAGGGTACCGCTTTGGCTTAGTTGTGACGCCCGTTCTGAGTTATCGCACAGCCCCTGGGTGTCCAGTTTTTGTTCGCTGAGTTTCTTTTCAGAAAGCGATTGGGTAAACGGGACCAGCGTGGCTACGTAGCTCGTTACCGCATTCGCCGTATCGTCGAGCGCTTTTTTCCCCTCCGGCGACCAGCTGAGCGTTTTCATTTCAGACACAATACTCTGCATGCGCTGGGTACCCGCATTGGTCTGGTCGAGATACTTTTGATCAAGCGTATATTGAAAATTGGTTCGCCCCAGGCGGACCTGTGACAGCGCGTTAAACAGGTCGGTTGTATGTCCGTTCTTTTCAACTTTATCCTGAATACTACTCAGGCCAAACAGCCCGGAACCCAGAATAATAATCGTCACGAGCAGGACGGTAAAAAAGCCAAAGAATAATTTCTTACTCACTTTTAAATCGGTAAAGCGGTTAATTATGCTCATATTGAATTCCAGCGTCAGCGAAAGCTAACTTACAGTGCTTTAAAATCATTAACGTAAAAATTGTTTTGAAAATAAGAGAAAAAAAAGCCCCTTGCACGCCAGTGCTCAGGGCAAACACCTGAATTGACATCACTCACTCAGGGTATCTGTCTTCTCCTCTTTTTTAACGGAATGAGTCGGGAGTTCACTCATTCTGTAATAAACGGGGATTACATCCGGGTTATTAATGATGTAACCGCGCCCTTTAATATTGTGAATAAAGTCGTCGTTAAGGCCTAAAAGCTTCAATTTATTCTTGAGATTGTGCAGAACCTGCCATAATCGCTGTGTGGAAGGACTCAGGTTGTGTGCCTCCCAGATTTCTTCAAACAGTTCTTCTTTTGAAATAGGCTCTTTTCGGCCATTTATCATCAAATAAAGAAAAAGTCGCAGCATCGTTTCATTGAAATAGATTGACGCGAAAGCGATGCTGTTATCAGTAAGGCTACCAGTGAGTCGGTACAGCCTTCGATTGGCAATATCGAAATGAATGTCATCACCGATCATAAATCCGTATAGACGATAACCCATAACTAAAACCCATATAAATGAAGACGAACACGCATCACTACATATAAGCGCTGAGATAATCCATACCGTTTGTAGGGTGGATTATATGGCTGCTATCAATACTTTCCAATACACATCCCTGTGCGCTATAAGAAACCGGTTCAACATCACTCGCTCATGGTTTATTAGTCGATTTAAGTCATACATAAAGGATAAAATTCCAGTATTTCTTATTTATCTTTGTTATTGTTCTAAATTTCTGTGATTGAACGGTGACTCAACATTAAACCGTGAATTTCAAGAAAATTTCAGTTTTTCACTCTGAATGTTCCGCACGACCTGAAGCCTCATGAAGGGGCATCTGGTGAAGGTCAGGTTAGGATTTTTCAATAAAAAAGAGGAGTGAAGTTAAATGATTTATACTGATTAAGCGGAGGTCGCAGCAGGGGGAAAAAAGGATGTGAAAGCGAGATTTGTTTGTAAGTGATTGATAAATATTGATTAAAATCTTAATCAGACAAAGTCAACGGACGCGAAAACATAACAATGATGAATGCATTTTACTTTTGTCTTCTGGTCGCAGGCGCGCCATGAAGCCCGTTTTCCTGATCAATCACGTGGTGCTTTTCGAGCCGGACAAGCGTCAGCTTTGTCAACGGGGTAGTTACCCCGAACGCGCTGTTGTTTTGCATGGTCCCGTTAGTGAGTGTCTGCAACAGCTGCTTGAACACAACGGTGAGGTGCTGTCGCAGCGTTATCTCTTTGCTGCTGTCTGGGAAAAGCAAGGTGCGGTCGTCACGACTAATGCCCTTTATCAGACTATCGCGTCTATCCGTAAAGCGCTAAAGACGGCGGGGCTGACAGAAAATATCGTGCAGACTATTCCAAAAGAGGGGTTTAAGTCGGTTGCGCATATTCAGACGGGGTCACTCGACGATTTTATTACGCCCGCAGTCTTAGAGACTGTCTCGACGTTGCCCGAGGCACAGCGCACATCTCCACCTTCGGTTAATCACGGGCTTCATTTTTTCCATGGTAAAATGGTGTGGGGCCTGGCCGGATTATTATTTATTGCTTCTTGCCTGGCTCTTATCCATGAAATTAACGCTCAGGGCACCGGACTTGAAGACTATCTTTCCATTGGCAACGTTAACGGCTGTGAAGTCTATTCGTCCTGGCATGATAAAACGAAAAGTGAGCGTATTTTTGCTGCCCTGGAAAAACGTTATCCCATTCACTGTCCTCCTGGGGGGACGGCTCTGATGACGCTAAATCATTTTCAGAATGGTATTTCAGTGCTCGTGTGCGACAGGCTACCCGACGCCGCCGGTGCGCGCTGTGATTCGATTATGTATCTGGAGCAATATCATGAAAATAGATAGCCAGACTGTGCGCTGGGGGATCGTTATCCTGGCTATTGCTGCGCCTATACTTTATGCCGCCCGGCTTCATTATCAGCGAAATAATTTTACCTGCGAGAGTCATTTAACGATAGTCGAGGGCGATTCGACGGTCGATTCTCTCATGTCTTTTTCATTTCAACATGGTTCAGGCGTCTACGACTCAACCGGTGAATATAGTCCGCCAGGACAGCCCACCGTTACCATCAGCAACAAGATTAACTTCAAATATTGGTATGAAGAAGGAAGGGTCATATTGGTTTCCGACGAAACGAATGCCTTGCCCAAAAAAGACGAACCCTTTCGCCATTATATTCCCGATTTTTTCTATTATCGCGACCGCGGTATCAGCCTTGGCATTGTTCAGGTGAACGCCTCCGGCTATCTGTTTAGCTTCGGAAATTCCCCTGCGTTTTACTGTTCGAAAAGCTGAAAGAGAATGCCTCCTTCTTCTTGATCCGTTTTCTCGCTTGAAGTTTACGCATGCTAATACTTGAATCATCAAAGATAATGCGTATAGTTCTCATTTGCATTGCTATCAATACATTCTAAGGCCCGACAACGGGTCATTTTTGCGCGCACTTTCAAATGAGTTAACGATGAACAACACCAACATACACAAAACGCTGCTGGCGCTCGCCGTTGGCGCGGTAATACATTCCGCCTTCGCGGCGGACGATCAAAAAGAAGATACCCTCGTCGTGCAGGCTAAGCCTGCCAGCGAGTTCAAACCCGGTGGCGATCGGCTGGTACCGGCCTTCCTCGACGGACAGGTGGCAAACGGCGGACGGATGGGGATGCTGGGCCAGCAGAACGCCATGGACGTACCGTTCAACATCATCAGCTACACCTCAAAGCTGGTGGAAGATCAGCAGGCGAAAACTATTGCTGACGTAGTCGCCAACGATGCGGGCGTGCAGTTCGTTCAGGGTTTCGGCAACAGCGCGGAAACCTACCGTATCCGTGGTCTGAAGTTCGACGGTGACGACATGACCTTTGGCGGTCTGTCCGGCGTGCTGCCGCGGCAGGTGGTGGATACGCAGATGGTTGAGCGCATTGAGATCTTCAAAGGGGCAAACGCCCTGATGAACGGCGCGGCGAGCTCCGGCGTGGGCGGGATGATCAACCTTGAGCCAAAACACGCGGGCGAACTTCCGCAGGCGAAAGTGGGCGTCGACTACACTTCCGATTCTCAAATTGGCACCACGCTGGATGCGGGCCGTCGCTACGGCGACAACGACCAGTTTGGCGCGCGGGTGAACCTGGTGCACCGCGAAGGGGAAACCGGCATACCGAACGATCGCCGCCGCACCACGCTGCTCTCTACCGGCCTGGATTACAGCGGTGACCGCTTCCGCACCTCGCTGGATCTGGGCTATCAGAAGAAAACCTTCCACGGCAGCCCAACCAGCGTCAACATTTCGGCGGTGGATTTCGTGCCCGAACCGCCAAAAAACGATCGCAACTTCTCGCAGAAGTGGGCCTACAGCAATATCGAAAACGAGTTCGGGATGTGGCGCAGCGATTACGACATCACCGACGGCTGGACCGCCTATACCGGCCTGGGCGCGCAGCACGCGCACGAGGAAGGGATCTACAGCGCGCCGAAGCTGGTGGATAAAAGCGGTAAGGCAACGGTCAGCCGCCTTGATACCAACCGCATCAGCGATTCCGTCAGCGGCATGGCGGGCATTCGCGGTAACTTTGATACCGGTTTTATCTCGCACAAGGTCAACGTTGGCTATTCGGCGATGACCAAAAACGAAAAAATCGCGTGGAAAATGTCGGCGACGAAGGATAACCCGACGACCAACATCTACCACAACACCGGCGTGGATATGCCGGACAGCAGCAACTTCAACGGATCTGGCGGAAAGTACAGCGACCCGCTGACCAGCGGACGCACCCGTACCCAAGGCTGGCTGTTGAGCGATACCCTGGGCGTGCTGGACGACAAACTGCTGTTCACCGCTGGCGCACGCCACCAGAAAGTGGTCATTCGCGGGTATAACAAAATTACCGGTGCGGAAAACGCGGCAGACGGCTTCGACGGCAGCCGCTGGATGCCAACCTACGGCGTGGTCTACAAGCCGTGGGAGGAAATCTCCCTCTATGCTAACCATACCGAAGCGCTGCAGCCGGGCAAAACCGCGCCTAATACCGCCACCAACTACGGCCAGAGCACCGGTATCGTTCACTCTAAGCAGAACGAAGTGGGCGTAAAGGCGGACTTTGGCCGCGTAGGCGGATCGCTTGCGCTGTTTGAAATCAAGATGCCGTCGGCGATCCTCGGCAGTAACAATCACTACGGCCTGGACGCTGAACAGCGTAACCGCGGCGTGGAGCTGAACATTTTCGGCGAACCCATGCTCGGGATGCGCCTCAACGCCAGCGCCACCTGGCTGCAGGCCGAGCTGACCAAAACCAAAAATGGTGTCAATCAGGGTAACGATGCGATCGGTATTCCGAACTTTTACGCCGTATTGGGTGCAGAGTATGACATCAAGCCGATTGATGGCCTGACGGCGACCGCCCGCGTCAACCACTCCGGTGCGCAGTACGCTGACCTGGCAAACACCAAAAAGCTGGACAGCTACACCACGCTGGATCTGGGGATGCGCTATCGCTTCGCGGTGAACCACAATGCAAACCAGATGACGGTGCGCGCGGGCATCGACAACGTGACCAATGAAAACTACTGGGCCAGCGTGGACGATTCCGGTACCTACATCACGCAGGGCGAACCGCGTACCTTTAAGATCGCGGTTGGCTACGAATTCTAAGCGTTCCATCTCGTTATCCGGGGCAGGGATGCCCCAATCCCTTGCTACCTCCAGCATGAAGTGTTAAAACGTGCCCCTTCTAAAAAAGAGACAGGGGTAGGACGTGAAAGACGCGTCATCCGCTTCAGGCCATGGTAGCGCCGAAGCCTCGTCGGATCAGAATCCGACGCTGCAACGTGGTTTGCAAAATCGACATATTCAGTTAATTGCCCTTGGCGGCGCAATCGGTACCGGGCTCTTTCTCGGCATCGGCCCCGCTATTCAGATGGCGGGCCCGGCGGTGCTGCTGGGTTACGGTATCGCCGGGATTATTGCCTTCCTGATCATGCGCCAGCTTGGCGAGATGGTTGTCGAAGAGCCGGTGTCTGGCTCCTTCGCGCACTTTGCTTATAAATACTGGGGCCCGTTTGCCGGCTTCCTGTCCGGCTGGAACTACTGGGTGATGTTCGTGCTGGTGGGGATGGCGGAGCTGACCGCCGCAGGCATCTATATGCAGTACTGGCTGCCGGATGTCCCGACGTGGATCTGGGCGGCGGCCTTCTTCATCATTATTAACGCCGTTAACCTCGTCAACGTCCGCCTGTATGGCGAAACCGAGTTCTGGTTTGCGCTGATCAAGGTGCTGGCGATTATCGGCATGATCGGCTTTGGCCTGTGGCTGCTGTTCTCAGGCCACGGCGGCGAGCGCGCCACGATCGACAACCTGTGGCAGCACGGCGGCTTCCTCGCCACTGGCTGGAAAGGGCTGATCCTCTCTCTGGCGGTGATCATGTTCTCCTTCGGCGGACTGGAGCTGATTGGCATTACCGCTGCTGAAGCGCGCGACCCGCATAAAAGCATTCCAAAAGCGGTTAACCAGGTGGTGTACAGGATTCTGCTGTTCTACATCGGCTCGCTGGTGGTGCTGCTGGCGCTCTATCCTTGGGTAGAAGTGAAGTCCGACAGCAGCCCGTTCGTGATGATTTTCCACGATCTGAACAGCAATGTGGTCGCCTCTGCGCTGAACTTCGTCATTCTGGTGGCATCGCTGTCGGTCTATAACAGCGGCGTATACTCCAACAGCCGTATGCTGTTTGGCCTCTCCGTTCAGGGCAACGCACCGCGCTTCTTAACCCGCGTCAGCCGTCGCGGCGTGCCGGTGAACTCCTTGTTACTGTCAGGTGCCATCACGTCGCTTGTGGTGCTGATCAACTACCTCCTGCCGAAAGAGGCCTTTGGCCTGCTGATGGCGCTGGTTGTCGCCACGCTGCTGCTGAACTGGATCATGATCTGCCTGGCGCACCTGCGATTCCGTGCCGCGATGCGCCGCAAGGGGCGCGAAACGCAGTTCAAAGCGCTGCTTTACCCGGCGGGGAACTACCTCTGTATCGCTTTCCTGGGGCTGATTCTGGTACTGATGTGCACCATGGATGAGATGCGCCTCTCGGCGATGCTGCTGCCGGTGTGGGTGGTGTTCCTGTTTATTGCTTTTAAGCTCTCGCGCAAAAAGTAGCGCGGTTTTCTCCCTCTCCCTGTGGGAGAGGGCACCAGACCACACTTGCCTTCATGCCCGGTGGCGCTTCGCTTACCGGGCCTACAAAAAGATTATCTGGCGACAACACCCGACAGGGCGCGAATATCATTCCCGGTGGGTGACTGGTGAATACGCAGACCAAATTCATCCACCACCGCGAAAATATGGTCGAAGATGTCGGCCTGAATCTCCTCATATTCTGCCCAGACCACGGTATTGGTGAAGGCATATATTTCAATCGGCAAGCCATTCGCGTCAGGCGCTAGCTGGCGCACCATCAGCGTCATATCTTTACGAATACGCGGGTGGTTGCGCAGATATTCGTTCAGGTAGGCGCGGAAGGTGCCGATATTAGTCATCTTGCGCAGGTTTAATACCGATTCCCCTTCACCGTTCTGCTGATTCCACAGGTTAATTTCCTCATGACGTGCGGCCAGATAAGGCTTCAGCAGTTTCGCCTGAATGAGCTTCTGCTGTTCCTGCTCGTCGAGGAAATGAATGCTGGTGGTATCAATGTTCAGGCTGCGCTTAATGCGTCGCCCACCGGAGGCCGACATGCCGCTCCAGTTGATAAAGGCATCGGAGACCAGCGCCCACGTCGGAATGGTCGTAATCGTATTATCGAAATTGCGGACTTTCACGGTGGTCAGGCCGATGTCCGTCACCGTACCGTTGGCACCGTATTTCGGCATCTCCAGCCAGTCGCCGAGCTTGAGCATGTCGTTGGCAGAAAGCTGAATACCCGCTACAAGTCCGAGTATCGGGTCTTTAAACACCAGCATCAGCACGGCGGCCATGGCACCCAGACCGCTGATCAGAATCGCCGGGGACTGGCCAATCAGCAGGGAGATAACCAGTATCCCCACCAGGATGGCGCTCACCAGCTTGATGCCCTGGAAGATCCCTTTCAGCGGCAGCTGTGACGCGGTAGCCATTTTCTGCGACAGATTGAAAATCACGTCCAGCAGCGAGAAGAAGGAGAGCAGGGCATACACCATCACCCACAGCTTCGCGCAGGTGGTGAGTATTTCCGCCGCTTCGCTGCCCTTTTGCAGCCACAGTACCGCCTGGACGTTGACAATTATCCCCTGCAGGGTAAAGGCCAGACGGTGAAATAATTTATTCTGGGTGATGATCTGCAGCCATAAATGGCTGCTGGCCTGCGCGCGTTTTTCGAATGCGCGAAGTACCCCTTTGTGTAGAATAAAATGAACGATGATGGCGGTAAGAAAAATAATACCAAAGATAATCACTAAAGAGGTGGTGTGATTAATTTCAATGCCTAACTCTTCAACCTGAGCAATCAATTCCTGCATAACGTCTCCTGTATTTTTGCAGCCCCATAATGGCGGCTGCGGATCTATTATGCAAATTCACGAACTTATTTGACGGCCTGGCAGACCTTTACCACCGGCAGGCACAGGCGATGGCGGATGCGCAGCGTCGCCAGAGCCAGCACCACCATCATGGCTGTTTCCACCATGAGGAAGACGTTAACCGCCTGGGTGTAATCCCCGTGATGGTTTTGAAGCGCGTGCAGCAAAATGGCGCCAAAAATGGCCGGGCCAAGACCCAGTGCGGCCTGCTGCAGGGTGCTTAAAATAGCGCTCGCGGCTCCCGCGTCGTCAGGCTGAATGTCGCGCATCCCGATGCGGTAGAAACTGTTCACGATCAGCGCCTGCCCGTAGCCCACCAGTCCGGTCGCGGGTGCCAGCGTCAGGGTGGTATTCTCCATGCCCCAAACGCGGAACGTGGCGATCAGCGCCAGCAGGCCGGTAATCTGGATCGCCAGACCCGTCAGCAGGATGGTGCTGGTGCTGTAGCGGGCAATCAGCCGAGGTGCGAACCACGCCGAAACAAAGTAGGTCACGCCCAGGGCGATAAAACTGTTCCCGGATTGCCACGGCGCCATCCCCAGACCGGTTTGCATGGTCAGGGCCATACAGAACATAAACCCGGACCAGACGCTGAAAAAAAGCATCGCAATCAGAATGCCAAAGCGCACGCTGCGAAGCGCAAGCAGGCGCGGCGGGATCAGCGGGTGGGCATTCTCACGCTCTTTTTTGCGCGCATTCAGCGCCATCAGACAGGCCAGCGGGACCAGGGCGAGCAGCATCGCCTTCAGCGGCCAGGACCAGTGCCACTGCGGGCCGAGCGCCATCGGGAACAGCAGGCAGCAAAGCATGATGGCCAGCAACACGGTACCCGGCCAGTCGATGCGTGACGGAGTCTCGCGACGGGTTTCCGGTACGAAGCGGCGGCTCAGCGCCAGCACCACCAGACAAATCGGCACGTTGATAAAGAAGGCGTTACGCCAGCCCAGTCCGGCGATATCCGCCGATACCAGCCAGCCGCCGCCCATCTGCCCGACGATAAACGCAATCCCGCCGATGCCGCCGAACAGGCTGATGGCTTTTGCATGCGCCGTACCTTTGAGCGTCACGTGCAGCGTGGCAAGAATTTGCGGCATGATCAGTGCGGCACCCGCGCCCTGAACGATGCGCGCGGCGAGCAGCTGTTCAATGTTCCCTGCCATTCCGCACAGCAGCGAGGCCAGGCCAAAGCTCGCCACACCCCACATGAACAGACGGCGACGGCCGAAATTATCCCCCAGCTTGCTGCCGAGCGCGAGGCAGACGGCAAAGGCCACGCCGTAGAGCGCGACGATGAGCTCCAGTTCGGTAGCGGTAGCGTGCAGTGAATGGGTAATGGCGTCCAGCGCCACGTTGGTGATTGAGGTATCAATCATCGGCAGCATCTGGCCGGTTAACAGCAATATCAGGCCAGCGCGACCCGGTGAAACAACTGACGTATTCATGGTAACTCCATTGCGTCATTCAACAGATGGTCGTAGCATCTACCATCAGATAAACGGGTACCAGTTCTTGCTTATACTGGTATTGGCACTACCATGCAGGGGGATTTATGGCCTTGATGTCTGAACCCGTCGTCTCACGTCAGGACGACACGCGAAAACAGCTCGGGGCATTTTTACGTGCACGACGTGAAAGCCTCGATCCGCAGCGTCTCGGCCTGCCGCGCAGCGGTCGACGCCGCACGCCGGGCCTGCGCCGTGAAGAGGTGGCGATGCTGGCTGACGTGGGCGTGACCTGGTACACCTGGCTTGAGCAGGGCAGGGACGTCAATCCGTCCAGCGCGGTGATGGCGGCCGTGGCAAAAGCGCTGCAATGCACCCCGACCGAGGCCCGGCACCTTTTTGTGTTAGCGGGTTTGCCGCCGGGTGAAGCACCACAGGCGGTCTGCTGTGAAGGCATCAGCGAAGGCACCCGACGCCTGCTGGATACGCTGATGCCGAAACCCGCGAGCATTCAAAAACCGAACTTCGATATCGTGGCGTGGAACGACAGCTTCGGGCATCTGATGGGCGTCGATTTCAATGACATCCCTCCCGAAGATCGCAACTGTATTTATCTGTTCCTCACGCATCCGGCGTGGCGCGCGCGCCTCGGCAGACGCGACGACGTGCTGCCCATTTTTGTCTCCTATTTCCGGGCGGCGATGGCCGAACACCGGGGTGACCCGCTGTGGGAGGCCAAACTGGCGCGTTTCTTCGCGGTGTCCGAAGAGTTCAAAACCCTGTGGCACCAGCGCAACGACGTGCGCGCCGTGGAGAACCAGCTCAAGCTGTTTACCCATCCCGAGCTGGGGGATTTTACGCTGCAGCAGATGTACTGGTATTCCGCGCCGCGAAACGGATCGCGGCTGCTGGTGTATCTGCCGGTAGATGAGGCGGGAGAGCGGGCGATGGAGTGGCTGGCGGCGCAGGGAAAGTAAGTTTTTTGCGAGGGGCTTTCATGTAATCAAAGCGGATCCGGTTCTGTCTGTTAAAAACGGGTAAGGTGGGACACGAAAAGCTAAATTAGCCTTTAATGCAAATTGCCTTATATGCTAATATTCTCAGGGATGAAATATCGTGTTCAGACTTATCGTTCATGAGGCGGTAAGGGAAGAGATTCTCTCACTGCCTGCTGGGGTGCAGGCGAAGCTGATTCGACAGCTTGATAAATTACGCACCAATCCGACAGTACTGAGAGAACCTGACAGCAAACCCTTACCCTATGGTTTGTTTGAAATCAGAACCGTCGGGCTGATCCACACTCGTGGGATCTACGTTTATCAGCGGGAAAAGACAATTTTTCTGCTGCGGGTATTTATCAAGAAAACGCAAAAAACACCCTCTGCTGAACTCCGTCTGGCATTGAAACGACAACAGGAGATGTTGGATGAGCAAAAAGATTATTGACTGGGATGAGCTCAGAGCGGAACTGTTAAGCAATTCAGAAGTGCAGGCTTCTTTTGATGCAGAAGAGCGCAAGGAACGCCTGCGAGAGATGCTGGCGCAATGGCGAGACCATGCTGGCCTGACGCGCGCGCAGGTGGCTGAGCGGATGGGCGTCAGCGCACCCACGGTATCCAGAATGGAAGCGAATATTACCCGGGCAAGCCTTGATACGTTAACGCGTTATGCGCTGGTGTGTGGGATTAAACACCCGCAGATTACGCTTTATTGAAACAGGCACGCCGGAACCCAGCGTGCCAGGAGGGATTAGCACTCGGTCACAATCGTGCTCAGCGGCAGGCGAGATTTCGGCAGCGTGGCGTTGAAATCTTCCACGCTGTGATGCCCAACCGGCACCACTACCAGGCTGGTGAAGCCCTTCTCTTTCAGGCCAAACTCTTCGTCGAGGATCGCGGCGTCGAAACCTTCGATCGGTACCGCGTCCAGGCCCATTGCGCCCACGCCCAGCAGGAAGTTGCCGACGTTCAGGTAAACCTGCTTCGCCATCCACTGGTCGTCATCTTTCAGATCCACGCGGTGCATGTCGGCGAAATAGGTGCGGCCCTTGTGGTTCGCGGCTTTGGCTTCCGGGGTGTTGAAGCGACCGTCGGCTTCTTCCTGATCGACAACGCGTTCCAGCCAGGCATCGTCCATCGCGGTTTTCGCGCAGAACACCACCACGTGAGAGGCATCCAGGATTTTGCGTTCGTTGAACACATAGGTGCCTGCCGCGGATTTCGCCACGCGCGCTTTTCCTTCCTCGGTGCTGGCCACAATGAAGTGCCACGGCTGGGAGTTGGTGCTGGACGGGCTGTACTGCAGCAGGGTTTTGATTTTTTCCGCTTCTTCAGCGGTCAGTTTTTTGCTTGCGTCGAACGCCTTGGTGGAGTGGCGTTTCAGCGCAACAGAAATGATATCCATAACAACTCCTGATGATGAAATTCGCCCGCGTGCGGGCGCGAAAGGTGAGCAGATTACAGCGGTACGCGGAAAAAGATAAGGGCAATTCGAGCGTTTAATCTGTTCGTCTCAGACGAACAATCAGACCGGCCGGATCCACTTCTGGTCTTTTTTCGGCAGCTTATCCACCACCAGATGCCATGAATCATTGATGAGATCGGTAACCAGTTCCGGGGTCACGTCGTCAGTGCCGTAAAGGGAAATCCAGTGCTTTTTACTCAGATGGTAGCCGGGTTCTATCCCGCGGTAGATCTGCTGGTTTAACAGAGATTTCTCCGGGTCTGACTTCAGGCTGACGTGCGGCCGCCCGTGCGCGACGGCCATAATCATGAAAATTTTTCCACCCACTTTGAACACGTCAAACTCCGGCCCGAACGGCCAGCAGTGTTCGGTGAACGGCAGTTCCAGCGCCACGCGTTTTGCGTGTTCCTGCAACGTTTTACTGTCCATCGCTCTCTTCCTGGGCAAGCCCGCGCCACATCACCTCAAAGCCGAGCGCTTTAAAATCAACGGCGCGGGACGGATCGCGGGTGGCAAATTCCATCGTACTTTCGGCAAGCGATAAGAAAAGCGCATCGCCAAATGTTTTAAATTCATCAGACATAAACACCTGACGCACCGAGCGCCGGCAGAGTTCATGCAGCTCCGGAAACATCTCTTTCACCGCCTGTTCCGTTTCGGTGCTCAGCTTTTCACTGACGCCAATCTGGCGGATCGCCGCATGAGCAACCGGGTTACGAATACCCCAGTCCACATAGCTGTTCCAGATATTGCGGGTATGTTCTTTAGGCAGCGTGATGGTGCGATCGAGGTTCGCCAGCATGGTCTGGCAGAGATCCTGCTTCAGATGAAGATAGAGGGCATTCAGCAGATCGTCTTTCGTAGCAAAGTAGCGGAACAGGGTGCCTTCGGCGACGCCCGCCTTACGGGCAATGAGCGCCGTTGAGGCGGCAATACCTGACTGTGCAAACGCCGCCGTTGCGGCTTCCAGTAAGGCCTGTTTTTTATCTTCACTCTTCGGACGTGCCACTAAATTTTTCCTCCTGTCAATTATAAAAACCCTGATTGAAACACGTGCTTTGACACGCTGCAACGCGGAATGTCAAAGATCGAAAACGTCTTGACGACTTTATCATCATATCTATAATGAGTGCTTACTCACTCATAATCAAGTTTACCCTGCGCACGCTATCGGATGGGGCGCGTTTTCGGGTCAGGATATGAAAAAACCTCTCTTCATCTGCGTGGTGTTAATCATGATTATTGCTTCAGCCGCGAGTTTACCGTTTGTTCTGAATGCCGGATTCGGCCAGCCGCCGCAGGGTGAACGACTCACTGAAGTGGAGGCATCCCCACAGTATCGCGAGGGGAAATTCCACAATACGCTGCCGACGCCGGGTTATAACGGCGATAAAAATATGCTGGTCGCAATGTGGGAGTTTCTGACCAAAAAAACCGAAAACGCCCGCCCGGCCCAGCCGCTGCCGCTGGTGAAAACCGATCTTGCGAGCCTGCCGCTGGAGCAGGACACCCTGGTGTGGCTCGGTCACTCCTCGTGGTATCTGCAGCTCGCGGGTAAACGGATCCTGATTGACCCGGTGCTTGGCAACTATGCCGCGCCGTTCTCGTTCCTCAATAAGGCCTTTGCCGGCGAGTATCCGTGGCGCGCGGAACGCATGCCGGAGATCGACCTGCTGATTATCTCGCACGATCACTACGATCATCTGGATTACGCCACCATCAGGGCGCTACTGCCGAAGGTGAAGCGCGTAGTGACGCCGCTGGGCGTGGGGTCCCACCTGCGTTACTGGGGGATGAAGCCCGAGATTATCGACGAGCGCGACTGGAACCAGTCGGTACGCATCAGCGATGAATTGACGGTGCACGTTCTGCCAGCGCGTCACTTCTCTGGTCGCGGCATCAAACGCGATCGCACCTTGTGGGGCAGCTTCATGTTCGTCACGCCAGAGCAGAAGGTTTACTACAGCGGGGATTCCGGCTACGGCCCGCACTTCAGGGCCATCGGTGAACAGTTTGGCGAAGTGGACGTCGCCATCATGGAAAACGGCCAGTACGACCAGGACTGGAAGTACATCCACATGCTGCCGGAGGAAACGGCGCAGGCCTCGGCGGATCTCAACGCGAAAGCCGTGGTGCCCGGACATAACGGACGCTTCGTGCTGGCGAAACACGCCTGGAACGATCCGCTGATCCAGCTGGCAAAAGCCAGCAAGGATAAAAATTATCGGTTGCTGACGCCGGAACTGGGCGAGCCCGTCCGGGTAAGCGACAGCGCACAAACATTTCGTGCGTGGTGGGAATAATGTTTAAGCGAGAAGCAGAGGGGGACAGCAGTATGACCATTTCCGCTCAAGTCATCGACACTATCGTCGAATGGATCGACGACAATCTGCACCAGCCATTACGAATAGAGGAGATTGCCCGTCACGCGGGTTACTCGAAATGGCACCTGCAGCGGCTGTTTATGCAGTACAAAGGGGAGAGTCTGGGGCGTTATATCCGTGAACGTAAGCTGCTGCTGGCGGCGCGCGATCTGCGAGAATCCGATGCCAGGGTGTACGACATCTGCCTGCGTTACGGGTTTGACTCGCAGCAGACGTTTACCCGTATCTTCACCCGTACGTTCAACCAGCCGCCGGGAGCGTACCGTAAAGAGAACCATAGCCAGACACATTAACCTGTCGCGCGTAGGCCGGGTAAGGCGTAGCCGCCACCCGGCTTTTTTATGGTCTCAGGACGCGAGTGAAAACCAGCGTCGCCAGACGAAACGCAGCACGAAGAATTCAATCGCCCCGAGCAGTAAAAACCACACGCAGAACAGAATGGTATAGAGCTGGTTAAGATCGACCATGTGAAAGGTCTGAACCAGCTTCTGCGCCAGCACCAGCCCAAGCGAAGGCGCCGGGAGCAGCAGGCACGAAAGCAGGGCCAGTAATAAAATGCCGCCTGCGGTGAGCAGCGATTCTAGCGGGTGTTTCATCGTAATGTTAATCGTCAGTTAAAAATGTCATTGTCCGGCATTCTGTAACGTAAAGCAATATCAGCCCCGCTGGCCTTTTTGAATAAAACAAAGACATTATAACTGCGAATAAATAACAACATACGACCCGGCATTTATATTATTATCTCGTAATGTAAATAAACGTCCGCATCAGGAAAATAATTTTACAAATGTATAGGTGCTATAACCAATTAACGTGGCAATAACAATGGCCGCGATAACGTATAACACCAGTCTGCGCCCGCGATAAATACCCCACATGGTTCCCCCTCGTTTAGTATTGGTTTAGAAATATTTTGTAAAAATCAGATCATCGAAATAGTTTTAATCAGTTTTGAATAACCGAGAAGTCATTATATTGCGGTAGATCAATTTTACCCGCAAGACTTTAAAATGAATTTATTTAAGCCCGAAAGGAATTCAGGCTTCTGTTCACCGGAAATTGAAGGAAAAATACGATGACTGAAAAAAAATTGACTCCTAACATGCCGCCTTCCGGCGGGTTGGCATACCAGCAGACCGTAGAGCAGGTGCTTGCACACGCGCAGAGCCAGGCCAGCGGTCTGGATCGTGCGGAGGCGCAGGCGCGTCTGCAAAAAACAGGGCCGAACGCGCTGCCGGAGAAAAAAGGCAAACCCGCCTGGTTGCGTTTCTTAGCCCATTTTAATGATGTACTGATTTATGTCCTGCTGGCCGCCGCCGTATTAACGGCAATAATGGGCCACTGGGTTGATACGCTGGTTATTTTGGGCGTGGCGGTAATCAATGCCTTAATTGGCCATATTCAGGAAAGCAACGCGGAAAAATCCCTGAAGAGTATTCGTAATATGCTCTCCAGCGAGGCGCGCGTTATTCGTAACGGCAACCACGAAACTATACCTACAACTGAAATAGTCCCGGGCGATATTATTGTATTGCGTGCGGGGGACCGTATTCCGGCGGACATGCGTCTAATTGAAGCGCATAATTTACGCGTGGAAGAGGCGATTCTGACCGGTGAATCCACCGTGGTGGATAAACACGTTAATCCGCTGAGCGGCGAATTACCGCTGGGCGATCGCACCAATATGGTCTTCTCCGGGACGACCGTCAGCGCGGGCGGCGGCGTCGGCGTGGTCACCGCGACCGGTCAGGATACTGAACTCGGCCACATCAACCAGATGATGGCGGGTATCGAGAAGCACCGTACGCCGCTGCTGGTGCAGATGGACAAGCTGGGTAAAGCGATCTTCGCGATTATTCTGGCGATGATGGCCGCGCTGTTTGTCTTCAGCCTGGCGTTCCGCGAGATCCCGATGGGCGAGCTGCTGCTCTCCCTGATTAGCCTGGCGGTGGCCTCCGTACCGGAAGGTCTGCCGGCAATTATCTCCATCATCCTCTCCCTTGGCGTGCAGGCGATGGCGCGCAAGCGGGCGATTATCCGCAAGCTGCCGACGGTTGAAACGCTCGGCGCGATGACCGTGGTCTGCTCGGATAAAACCGGCACCCTGACCATGAATGAGATGACGGCTAAAGCCATCATCACCGCCGACGCCTGCTATCGCGTGGACGGCAACAGCTACGAGCCGGTAGGCAACATCTATCTGGAAGGCAGCGACGAGCCGGTGCAGATCCAGCCGGGCACCGTGCTGGAGCAGTACCTGCGCACCATCGACCTGTGTAACGACAGTCAGCTGATTCAGGACGAGCGCGGCCTGTGGGGCATTACCGGTGGGCCGACCGAGGGCGCGCTGAAGGTGCTGGCGGCGAAGGCCAGCCTTGAGCCGGTGATGACCACGCTGGTGAATAAGATCCCGTTCGACTCGCAGTACAAGTACATGAGCACCCACTACCAGATTGGCGGTGAGGAGCAGATTTTGATCACCGGCGCGCCGGACGTCATTTTCGCCCTGTGCGCGCAGCAGCAGACCCGCAACGGTGCGGAAGCCTTCAACCGCGCGTACTGGGAAACCGAAATGGAGCGCTATGCGCGTCAGGGGCTGCGCATGGTTGCCGCGGCGTTCAAGCCGGCGAACGGCGAGCAGGAGCTGACGCACGACGACCTGAGCCATGGTCTGATCTTCCTCGGCATCGCCGGGATGATGGATCCGCCGCGCCCGGAAGCGATTGACGCGATTAACGCCTGCCAGCAGGCGGGGATCCGCGTGAAGATGATCACCGGCGATCACCCGCAGACGGCGATGAGTATCGGCCAGATGCTGGGGATCACCAACAGCGAGCAGGCGGTCACCGGCTACGAGCTGGAGAAGATGGACGACGCCGCACTGGCGGACGCCGCGGTGAAGTATGACATCTTCGCCCGTACCAGCCCGGAGCATAAGCTGCGCCTGGTGAAAGCGCTGCAGGACAAAGGCGAAATCGTCGGCATGACCGGTGACGGCGTGAACGATGCCCCGGCGCTGCGTCAGGCGGACGTGGGCATTGCGATGGGCATTAAGGGTACGGAAGTGACCAAAGAGGCGGCGGATATGGTCCTGACGGACGATAACTTCGCCACCATCGCCAGCGCGGTGAAAGAGGGGCGTCGCGTTTACGACAACCTGAAGAAGACCATCCTGTTCATCATGCCGACCAACCTGGCGCAGGGTCTGCTGATTGTGATTGCGCTGCTGGCGGGGAACATCATTCCGCTGACGCCGGTGCTGATTCTGTGGATGAACATGGCGACCTCCGCCACGCTCTCCTTCGGCCTGGCCTTTGAGGCCGCCGAGCGCAACATCATGCGCCGTCCGCCGCGTCAGACCGGGCAGCACGTGATGGACGCCTACGCCGTCTGGCGCGTGGCCTTCGTCGGCACCATGATTGCCATCGCCGCCTTTGCGCTGGAAGCCTGGCTGGCTCCGCGCGGCCACAGCGCGGAGTTCATCCGCACCGTGCTGCTGCAGATGCTGGTCTGCGCCCAGTGGGTATACATGATTAACTGCCGCAACACCGAAGGGTTCTCCCTCAACCGCGGCCTGCTGGCTAACAAAGGGATCTGGCTGGTGACGGGCGTGCTGTTCCTGCTCCAGGCGGCGATTATCTACCTGCCGTTTATGCAGATGCTGTTCGGTACCGAAGCCCTGCCGCTGCGCTACTGGTTTGTGACCCTGGCCGTTGCAGGCGTGATGTTCTTCGTCGTCGAAATCGAGAAGCGACTGACCCGCAGGTTCCGTAAGGCTGCATAACTAAACCTTAAAACCTTACCCCTCACCCTAACCCTCTCCCCATAGGGGAGAGGGGACAGTCTGGTACTCTTCTTTGGGCTCGGTTTTCTCCCTCGCCCCTTTGGGGAGAGGGCCGGGGTGAGGGGAACATATCTGAGGTACTGCCATGAAATTCCCACTCCTGTTCGCGCTCCTCGCCTGCATCCTGCAACCCGCATTCGCCGCCATTCCCGTTCGCGTCGCCACCGTGGAGCAAACCGCCCACGCCGCCGAGCGCCAGATCCCGGGCCGCATCGAAGCCATTCACACCGTTGAGCTACGCGCACGCACGGAGGGCACGATCGCCAAAATCCACTTCCGTGACGGGCAGTACGTGAAAAAAGGCGACGTGCTGTTTGAGCTGGACGACGCCGAGCCGCGCGCCGCACTGCGCCTGGCGCAGGCCGAAGTGAAAAGCGCCGAAGCTACGCTGCGCCAGGCGCAGCAGCAGCTTTCTCGCTTTGAAAGTCTCGGCAGCAGCAACGCCATCAGCCGTCACGACGTGGACAACGCCCGCATGCAGCGAGACGTCGCCAGTGCCGCGCTGGAGCAGGCGAAAGCCCGGCTTGAAGCCCGCAACGTCACCCTGAGCTACACCCGCATCACCTCGCCGATTGACGGCCGCGTGGGGCACAGCAGCTTCCACGTGGGTAGCCTGGTCAACCCGGCGAGCGGCGTTTTGGTGGAGGTGGTGCAGCTTGACCCGATCCGCATCGCCTTTGCGCTGGAAGAGGGGGCGTTTGCCGCCAAAGCCGGACAGCATGCGGATATCAGCGCCATGAAGCGTGCCTGGCAGGCGCTGATCGACAGCAACGGCCAGCGCGTCAGCGGCGAACTGACGTCAGCGGATAACCGCATTGACCCGCGTACCGCCAGCGTGATGCTGCGCGCCGAGTTTGCCAATCCGCGCCATCAGCTGCTGCCCGGCGGCAATGTGAACGTGTTTTTGCGCCCGGCAAGCGAGCAGCCGGTGCTGACCTTGCCCGCCGCTGCCGTACAGCAGAATGGCGACGGATTCTTTGCCTGGGTGGTTAACGCCGACGGCAAAGCCGAAATGCGTTCACTGACGGTCGCCGGACAAATCGGCCAGCAGTTCCAGATTACCTCAGGCGTTAAGGCCGGTGAGCGAGCGATTACTGACGGCGCGCAGCGCGTGCAGCCCGGCGCTGCCGTCCAGATACTGAATTAAGGAGCCATCATGCTGACGTTTTTCATCAAACGCCCGCGCTTCGCGATGGTGATTGCGCTGGTCATCACCCTGCTGGGGGCCATTGCGCTGAGGATTATCCCGGTGGAGCAGTACCCGCAGATCACGCCGCCGGTGGTGAACGTCTCTGCCAGCTGGCCGGGCGCCAGCTCGGCTGACGTGGCGGAGGCTATCGCCACGCCGCTGGAGACGCAGCTGAACGGCGTGGATCATATGCTCTACATGGAGTCCACCAGTTCGGACGAAGGCACTTACAGCCTGAACATTACCTTTGCGGCGGGCACCGATCCGGATCTCGCCGCCATCGACGTGCAAAACCGCGTGGCGCAGGCCGTGGCGCAGCTCCCGACCGAGGCGCAGCAAAACGGCGTGCAGGTGCGCAAGCGTGCCACCAACCTGATGATGGGGGTAAGTCTTTACTCACCGAACAACACCCACACGCCGCTGTTCGTCAGCAACTACGCCAGCACCCAGGTGCGCGAGGCGCTGTCCCGTCTGCCCGGCGTCGGGCAGGTGCAGATGTTCGGCGCGCGCGACTACAGCATGCGCATCTGGCTGCGCCCGGACCGCATGAACGCCCTGAACGTCACCACCGATGACGTGGCGCAGGCGCTGCGCGAGCAGAACGTGCAGGGCGCGGCGGGTCAGGTGGGCACGCCGCCGGTGTTTAACGGACAGCAGCAGACGCTGACCATCAACGGGCTGGGGCGCTTAAGCCAGGCCGAAGACTTTGCCGACATCATTATCCGCGCGGGCGAGATGGGCCAGCTGGTGCGCCTGAAGGACGTCGCCACCATTGAGCTCGGCTCGCGCAGCTACAGCTCCGGCGCGCAGCTGAACGGGCACGATTCCGCCTATTTGGGCATCTACCCGACGCCGTCCGCCAACGCCCTGCGCGTGGCCGATGCGGTACGCGCGGAGCTGGAGCGTCTCTCGACGCGCTTCCCGGATGACCTGGTCTACGAGGTGAAATTCGACACCACCTCCTTCGTCGCCGCGACCATTAAGGAGATCGGCGTCTCGCTGGCGCTGACGATGCTGGCGGTGGTTATCGTTGTTTCCCTGTTCCTGCAGAGCTGGCGCGCGACGCTGATTGTCGCCCTCGCCATTCCGGTGTCGCTGGTGGGCACCTTCGCGGTGCTCTACACGCTGGGCTACTCCGCCAACACCCTCAGCCTGTTTGCCATTATTCTGGCGCTGACCATGGTGGTGGATGATGCCATCGTGGTGGTGGAGAGCGTTGAAACGCTGATGGCGGAAGGGCAGAGCCGCACGGCGGCGACCGCGCTGGCGCTGCGCCAGATTGCCGGGCCGGTGATCGCGACCACGCTGGTGCTGCTGGCGGTATTTGTGCCGGTGGCGCTGCTGCCGGGGATTGTCGGCGAGCTGTACCGCCAGTTCGCGGTGACGCTCTCGACCGCCGTGACGCTCTCAAGCCTCGTGGCGCTGACCCTGACGCCCGCCCTGTGCGCGATGCTGCTGCGTCCGCGCCCGGAGAATCCTGCGG
The DNA here is from genome assembly GCF_048684805.1 of Enterobacter sp. BNK-22. Taxonomy (NCBI): domain Bacteria; kingdom Pseudomonadati; phylum Pseudomonadota; class Gammaproteobacteria; order Enterobacterales; family Enterobacteriaceae; genus Enterobacter; species Enterobacter sp. BNK-22. The sequence goes on along the minus strand of NZ_JBLQTT010000001.1, from coordinate 2,390,405 downwards.
CCGTTTATCGCGCCTTTAACCGCGGGCTGGACGCCACGCGCGGTTTCTACACCCGCATCGTGAATGTCTTAAACCTGCGTCCGTGGCTGGCGCTGCTGGCCACCGCAGGCGCGGCGGCCGTGGTGGCGTTCAGCTTTACGTCGATGCCAAAAGGCTTCCTGCCGCAGGAAGACCAGGGCTACTTCTTCGCCAGCGTCCAGCTGCCGGAAGCGGCCTCGCTGGAGCGCACCGAAGCGGTGATGACCACGGCGCGCGAGTTAATCGCCAAAAACCCGGCGGTGGAAGACGTGATTCAGGTCTCCGGGTTTAACATCCTCAACGGCACCAGCGCCTCCAACGGCGGGTTTATCTCCATCATGCTGAAGGACTGGAGCGAGCGCCCGCCGCTGGAGGAGGTGATGGGCACCCTGCAGCGCCAGCTGCTGGCCCTGCCGGAAGCGACCATCATGACCTTCGCGCCGCCGACGCTGCCGGGGCTGGGCAACGCCTCCGGCTTCGACCTGCGCATCCAGGCCCAGGCGGGGCAGAGCCCGGCGGAGCTGGAGCGCGTCACCCGCGAGGTGCTGGCGAAAGCCAACCAGCATCCGCAGCTGAGCCGCGTGTTCACTACCTGGAGCAGCAACGTGCCGCAGCTGACGCTGACCGTTGACCGCGAGCGCGCCGCCCGCCTCGACGTGCCGGTGTCGCGCATCTTTAGCAGCCTGCAGACCGCCTTTGGCGGCACCCGCGCCGGGGATTTCAGCATCAACAACCGCGTCTACCACGTGGTGATGCAGAACGAGATGCAGTGGCGCGAGCGCGCAGAGCAGATCGGCGAGCTGTTCGTGCGCAGCAACAGCGGCGAGCGGGTACGCCTGACCAACCTCGTCACCATCACGCCGACCGTCGGCGCGCCGTTCCTGCAGCAGTACAACCAGTTCCCGTCCGTGTCGGTGAGCGGCTCGGCGGCGGCTGGGGTGAGCAGCAGCACGGCGATGGCGGCGATGGGCGAGATTCTGGCGGAGAGCCTGCCAGCCGGATACGACTACGCCTGGAGCGGCATGTCGTACCAGGAGCAGCAGACCGGCAATCAGGCGATCTGGATCGTGCTGGCGGCGGTGGTGATGGCGTGGCTGTTCCTCGTCGCTCAGTACGAGAGCTGGACGCTCCCGGCAAGCGTGATGCTTTCGGTGCTCTTCGCCATCGGCGGGGCGCTGGTCTGGCTGTGGATGGCCGGATACGCCAACGACGTGTACGTGCAGATTGGTCTTGTGCTACTGATAGCCCTCGCCGCCAAGAACGCGATTCTTATCGTCGAGTTTGCCCGCGCGCGGCGCATGGACGGGATGGCGATTGTCGATGCCGCGCGGGAAGGGGCCTCGCGCCGCTTCCGCGCGGTGATGATGACCGCCGTGTCGTTTATTATCGGCGTCCTGCCGATGATGCTGGCGACCGGCGCAGGAGCCCAGAGCCGCCGCATCATCGGCACCACGGTGTTCAGCGGTATGCTGGTGGCGACCGTGGTGGGGATTCTGTTCATCCCCGCGCTGTTCGTGCTGTTCCAGCGCCTGCGCGAGTGGGGCCACGGCCTTACGGACTCGTCGCCCACAGCTCGCAGTGCTTCTGCACCAGAGAAATCAGCGAGCCGCCGTCGGCGATAAAGTCCCGCATGCGCTGCGCCTCGCTCTTGCCCTGCTTTAACAGCAGGGCAATTTCATTGATTGCGCTTGTGGCACCGAGCTTATCGGCCGACGGCGCCACCTGCTCCAGCAGCCAGGCAATGTCTTCCGCCACGGTTCGTTGCTCGCCGGTGTGCACGTCCGTCAGGATCCCCTCCAGCCCGTAGCGACACGCCTGAAAACGGTTAAAACGGTAGAGCAGAAAATCCCGTTCCTGATGTTTATAGGGACGCGTGGTCAACAGCCAGTGGGACGTGGCCTGAATCAGCCCGGCGATGTTAATCGCGTGGCCGAGCGTCAGCGGCGTATCCATCACCCGCACCTCCACGGTGCCAAAATGCGGGCTGGGGCGAATATCCCAGTGCAGATCTTTGATGCTGTCGATCATGCTGGTAGAGCTCAGGCGGCGGAACAGCCCTTCGAACTCCTGCCAGCTGTTAACCCACGGCATCTGCCCGTTATCCGGGAACCCGGAGAAGATATTGAGCCGCGACGAGGAGAATTTTGTGTCGGTGCCCTGCATGTACGGCGAGGCGGCCGCCAGGGCAATAAAGTGCGGCACGAAACGCGACAGGCCGTGCAGGAGGTAAATGGCGTCATCCCCGGTCCGGCAGCCGACGTGAACGTGCTGACCGAACACCGTCGCCTGCAAAATCAGATAGCCAAAGCGCTCCAGCGTGACGTTATAGCGCTCGTCGTCGCAAACCTCCTGACGCTGCCATTTCTGGAACGGATGCGTCCCGCCGCCGCAGATCTGAATGTGCTGCTCCGCCGCGGCGCGCAGGATGCTCTGCTGCATCACCGAGAACTGCGCCGCCGCCTGGTCGATGGTCTGACACACGCCGGTGGCGATTTCGAGCATGCTTTCGGTGATGTCGTGTTTGACTTCACCGCCTTTAATGTCGTCTTTGACGGCGGCGATAAGCGCGGAGGAGTCCTGGCTGAGATCGTACCCCGGCGGGTTAACCACCTGCAGTTCGAGCTCGATGCCAAGGGTGAACGGTTCAGAGGATTTGAAATCGGGTAAAGGCATGGCGCACTCCGTTGTCTGTAGAGTGTTGAGTATAGACAACGGGTGTGGCGCGCTCGTCTCAGGGTGGTATAACTGATAGCAGGCTTAGCAAAAGGGGAGTGAATCATGTCTGACTATCCAACGGTTGCGCTGATTGGTCCCGGTGCAATTGGTACCACCATTGCCGCGGTCCTGCATGACGCGGGCCGCACGCCGCTGCTCTGCGGACGGACCGCACACGCGGCGTTACGCCTGCGTCACGATGAGGGTGAAACGGTGGTGCCCGGTCCGGTATTAACCGATCCGGCGGTCATCACGCGCCCCGTCGACCTCGTGTTTATCGCGGTGAAAACGACGCAAAACGCCGACAGCGCCGGGTGGCTGCGCGCGCTGTGCGATAAAAATACGGTGGTCTGTGCCCTGCAAAATGGCGTAGAGCAGAAGGCTCAGCTTGAGCCTTTGGTCAGTGGCGCGACTGTGCTGCCGTCGGTGGTCTGGTTCCCGGCGCAGCGCGAGCCGGATGCCTCCGTCTGGCTGCGCGCCAAACCGCGCCTGACGCTGCCGGACGAGCCTCAGGCGCAGCGGGTGGTCGATGCGCTTCGCGGTACGCGCTGTGAAGTTGAACTCTCGGCTGATTTCCCTACCGTCGCCTGGCGCAAGCTGCTGCAAAATGCGGTCGCCGGGCTGATGGTGCTGGCCAACCGCCGTGCCGGGATGTTCAGGCGCGAGGATATCAGCGAACTTTCGCTGGCCTACCTGCGGGAAGGGCTTGCCGTCGCCCGCGCCGAAGGGGCGAAGCTGGCCGATGACGTGGCGCAGGAGATTCTGGCGAACTTCCAGCGTGCGCCTGAGGACCTTGGCACGTCGATTCTCGCTGACCGTCAGGCGGATCGCCCGATGGAGTGGGATATCCGCAACGGCGTGATCCAGCGCTACGGCCGCAAACACGGCATTGCGGTGCCCATCAGCGATGTGGTGGTACCGCTGCTGGCGGCAGGGAGCGAGGGGCCGGGTTAACGGTTATTGTTTTTCCGTTCGGCGAGGGCTGGCGTTGGGCAATAATCTGGGGATAGTCAGCCTTAAACACATATGCGAAACTTGCCGCTTCTGAAAATATGTGGTGGGACCCGCTCAATGTCAGAACAACATTCGCAGTGCCTGTTCAGTGAAGGACAGATCACCTTTCCTGAGGGTTATCAGGATCGTACCGTCAACGTATTCGCGCCGCCCGCTGCGGATGCGCCGGCGTTCAACATCTCCCGCGATGCCCTCAATCCCGGCGAAGCGCTTGCCGCGTATATCGATCGCCAGCTTGCCCTGATGGAAAAACACATCAAGGGCTGGAAGCAGGGTGAGCGCAGCGCCGCTACGCTTGGCGATAATCTTTCCCTGGGTGAAATTGTCCATGCCAGCTACCTGCGCGACGGGAAACGCATCTGGCAGCAGCAGGCCGTATTTAATATCGACAGCGATAAAATTCTGGTCTTCACCATGACCGGCACCCGCGCGCCGGGCGATGCCGACAGCGCGCTGTTTGGCGATCTTCTCAGGAGCTTCCGCTTCCACCATTAACACCAGGGACAGTTGTTATGTTTGAAGCAGCACGCGTTGGTGATGATATCGGCCACTCCGGTGCGCTGGCCGGGATGATTGCCGGAACGATTGTCGGTGGCCTGATTGCCGCCGCCGGGGGCATTCTGGCGGGGGCCATGTTTATTGCCGGTCTCGGCGCATCCTGTCTTGGCGTGGGCGTCCTGCTCGTCGGCGCCAGCCTGGCCGTGGGGTATTACACCGGGGAGCTGGCGACCGCCGCCCGGGACAGCATCGCGGACGCCGGGGCATCCAGCATGACGAAGAAAGGCGTCATCACCTCCGGCTCGCCCAATGTGTATATCAATGGTAAACCCGCAGCCATGGCAACAGACAGCACGGTGAAGTGCTCTGACGACGGCTCGCAGCAGATGGCCGAAGGCTCTTCGCGGGTCTCAATCAACGGCCTGCCTGCGGCCCGCATCGGGGATCGCACCACCTGCGACGCGAAGGTGATGACCGGTTCGAACAACGTCATTATCGGCGGCGACCCGCAGCAAACCCTGCCCATTCAGTCTGAAGTCCCCGAGTGGCTCTACAAAGTCTCCGATCTTACCCTGCTGTTCGCCGGGCTTATCGGCGGGTGGGGCGGTGCCGCTGGTAAAGTCGGGGCGCTCTCTAAGCTGCTGGGCAAAATCCCCGGTATCAACAAGCTGGCCCGTATCGCCTGTCGCGCCGGCACGCTGATGACCGGCGTGGCGGCCGCGGGGATTATCGCTCGCCCGGTAGATATCGTCAGCGGACAGAAGTTTCTCAGCGGGGATGATGAGCTTGATTTCGTTCTTCCTTCCCGCCTGCCGGTGCGCTGGCAGCGCTACTGGCGCAGCGGCAACCCCGGCGACAGCGTGCTGGGCCGCGGCTGGAGCCTGTTCTGGGAAAGCCGCCTTGAGCCGTATCAGGACGGCCTGGTGTGGCGCGCGCCGTCCGGTGATTACGTCGCCTTCCCGAAGGTCCCGAAAGGGATGCGCACCTACTGCGAAAGCGAAAAGAACTGGCTTGAACATCATCAGGACGACAGCTGGTCGGTGTATGACGTCAGCGGCGAACGCTGGCGCTATTCACCGCTTAAGGATGATGCCCCGTCGCTGCTCCAGCGCATCTCTGAACCCTGCGGCAACGATATCCTCTTCGAGTGGAATGCGGATAATACCCTGCATGCCCTGACCGACAGCGCGGGACAGCGCGTGGTCTGCCGCTACGACCGTGACAGGCTCCTCGGCGCCTGGCTGGATGACGAGATCTGCCTGGTCAGTTACGCTTATGATGAACAGCGCCAGCTGGTCTGTGTGACCGGCCGGGGCGGTAGCGTGCGCCGACGCTTCCGCTGGCAGGACGGGCTGATGAGCGCCCACGAGGACGTCAACGGCCTGCTGAGCGAATACCGCTGGCGGGAGATTGACGGCCTGCCGCGCGTGGTCGGCTTCCGCCACAGCGGCGGCGAACAGCTGACGTTCGAATATGATTTTGATAACGGCACCCGCCGCGCGACCCGCGAAGACGGCGCTCAGGCGCACTGGCTGGTGGACGACGACGACAACGTCGCGCGCTTCGCGGATTACGACGGTCGCCAGACGACGTTTGTTTACCGCGACGGCGAGCTCTGCGACGTTATTCTGCCCGGCGGCGCGATGCGCCGCAGCACGTGGGACAAATACGGCCGCATGACCAGCGAGACGGACCCGGCGGGCCGCCGCACCGAGTATCACTGGCATCGCCTGACCGACCGCATCACCCGCACGGTGTACCCGGACGGCACCTCATCGCAGGCCATGTACGACCTTCGCGGTCGTCTGCTGTCGGAAACGTATCCGGCCGGTAGCACCACCGCGTATCGCTATCCTGACGATGAAGAAAACCTGCCGGAGAGCATTACCGACGCCGTCGGCGGCGTGGTGCGCCTGGTCTGGAACCACCAGGGGCTGCTGACGCAGCGCACCGACTGCTCCGGCAGCGTCACCCGCTTCACCTACGATCGATTCGGGCAGCTGATTGCCAGTGAGGATGCGGAAGGGAATATCACGCGCCGGGAGTGGAGCCGTGCCGGGCTGCTGATCGCCGTGATCCACCCGGACGGCAGCCGCGAGTCGCTGGTGTGGAACGAACGCGGCCAGCTCACGGGCTGGCGCGATCCGCTGGAAAGCGAGGTGAGCTGGGCCTACAACGTGCTCGGCCTCCCGGTCAGCCTCACCGACCGTATTGGCCGCGTGCGCCAGTGGCGCTACGACCCGCGCGGCAACCTGCTGCGACTTGATAACGGCAACGGGGCGGAATACCGCTTCACCTACGACGCCGTGGGCCGCCCGCTCAGCGAAACGCGCCCGGATGAGACCGTGCGCCATATGGAATGGGACGCGCGAGGGTTCCTCTGCGCGCTCGAAGAAAACGGACGGCCTGCCGCCGACGGCGGCATCGCCCGTCGCGTCCAGCAGTTCAGCTATGACGACAGCGGGCTGCTGCTCGGACGCACTCAGCGCCAAGCGGAGTACCGCTACTTCCGCGATCTGAGCGGCCAGATCACCCGCATCCGCCGCACGCCGACGGCCGAAGGCGTTGCCCTGGGTATAGAAAGCGATGAGATCGCTTACCGCCACGACGCCGCCGGGCGCGTGCTGAGCGAGTCCGGCATTAACGGCGCGGTGGGCTACGAATGGGATGCCCTGAGCAACCTGACCGGCCTGACGCTGCCCGGCGAGCAAAAGCTGGCGTGGCTGCACTACGGCTCCGGCCACGTCAGCGCCATCCGCTTCGGGCAGCAGTTGGTGACCGAGTTCACCCGCGACCGCCTGCACCGCGAGGTGCGCCGCACTCAGGGCGCGCGCGAGCAGATTCGCCATTATGACAGCCTCGGCAGACGCACCCTGCAGCGCAGCGAATTAAGCACGGACGTGACCCTGCCGGAGCAGGCGATACTGGAACGCCTGTATCGCTACACCGCACGCGGCGAGCTTTCCGGCGTCAGCGACACCCTGCGCGGTGAGGTGGACTACGGCTACGACGCCGAAGGGCGTCTGCTGAAGCACTACGAGGCCCGCCAGGGGCACAGCCGCGCGCAGTTCAGCTATGACGCCGCGGATAACCTCGCCGCCAATGACGATGCGGAACCGGTCACGGATAACCGCCTGCAGCACTGGCAGGCGCTGTTTATGAAATACGACTCCTGGGGCAACCTGGTCAGCCGCCGGAACGGGCTGTATGAACAGCATTATGCGTATGACGCCGAGAACCGTCTGGTGTCCGCCCGGGGAACCGGGCCGGAAGGGCGGTTTGAGGCGCGCTATCACTACGACGCTCTGGGCCGCCGTACGCGCAAAATCGTCACTACGACGCACGGCACCACAGAAACGCGCTTCCTGTGGCAGGGCTACCGCCTGCTGCAGGAGCAGCAGGAGAGCGGGCTGTGCAGCACCTATGTTTACGATCCGAATGAGGCCTGGAGCCCGCTGGCGCGGGTGGATCACCTTCGAGACCAGAGCTGCGGTGAGATTTACTGGTTCAACACCGACCTGAACGGCGCGCCGCTGGAGGTCACAGATGAGCGCGGCGCGGTGCGCTGGAGCGGCCAGTTCGACAGCTTTGGCGAGGTACGCCACCAGAGCGAAGGGTTCTCACGGGTTGTGAACCGTACGGCGATGCCACACCAGCCGCTTCGCTATGCCGGGCAGTACGCTGACGGTGAAACGGGATTGCACTATAACCTGTTCCGCTACTACGACCCGCAGGTCGGGCGGTTTATTGTGCAGGACCCGATTGGGTTGAATGGTGGGTGGAACCTTTATCAGTATGCGCCAAATCCGTTGGGGTGGATTGATCCGCTGGGATTGCTGACCTATAACACGATGCCGAGTATTACTGGTTTCCAAAAGCATCATATTATTCCACAACAGTTAAAAGGCCATGATTTAATAAAAGCGGCTGATTTTAATATCCATGATATTAAAAATGTTATTTATTTACCTAAGTCAGCAGATTACCATCCGACAAGAACAATCCATAGTGGGTCTCATCCTGGTTATACAAAAAATATAGGTGACCAGATGGATGCTATATATGAATACGGGAAGGAAAACGGCTGGAAACAAGCAGAGTATAAACAGGCTGTTAGTGAAATCATAAAAAACGAACGTGCCGATTTACGCGGTGGGAAAACTATTCTTAACAAAAACTCGGTTAGAAAAGCGAGGTGCTAAGTATGTATGAGCTACGAATTGCTTCTGATTACCCCAATAGTTATTGGTTTGAATACCAGCATCCTGACATATCTGGAAGTGCTTTTTCTCAATGTAAATCAATTGAAACTAACGAGGGGTATTTTTTTAAATTAAAATCTAAGGTGAGTGATAAGGCACTGCTTGCATATGATTTTTATTATAGTGATGGGCCTATATTCATATCACCCAGACTAGCATCACTAATTTCTTGTCACGATGTTTTTCGGACTGATGTTCAACTTATTGACGCAACTGTATCTGTAAATGAAACCCAACATCAAGGGTATAAAATAATTAATATACTAAGAGAGGTTTCATGCATCGATATGGAAGCTTCGGAAAGTCAACCTATACTAAGTTATTTACCTAATGGTCCAAGGAAGTTTAGTAAAATAGTCTTCAAAGAAAATGTTATTGAAGATTTTAGTATGGCAAGATGTAGTGAATATAAATCTTGCATAATTATTTCAAATGTATTTAAAGAGTTCCTTTCTAAGAATAATGTGAAAGGAATAGATTTTGCTGACCATATTTATTAATATGGATATGATTTAAATTAGCCAAAATGGTCCGGGGAATAATTTTCCCGGATTATAAAAGCCATTTAAATTCCAATTAAATGGAATATATGATCTTATCATTAACTACTTTCTTTGCAAAGTATAAAAGATAACCCTCAAGGATTGTGCGTATGAATCGGTTAGAATACAGAAAAGCGTACGGGTTAGATGGCTTAATATATAAAATTATGGGTGGGTGTACATTAGATAATTTTTGTGTGTATACAAAAGAATATGAAGCATTTGCTAAAGAAAAGCTTGTTTGTTATTTAGATAACTATCCTGTCATTAGTGATGACGATGAGGAATTATATCCTGATTTTGTTGTCGAAAATTCGCTAGAGCTCTTTTTCTATGGAGAGCAATTTATAGATGTATTATATAATATCTCTATCCAAAGAGAAAAGCCATCTGTAGAGGATTTCATATCAGGTTTAAATTTTTATCTCGAGAACGATAATTTCATAGAGCTTTGATTTAAAGAGCGAGAGATTAATTAAAAATTTATTTACTTAACTTGTTTGAAGTTAGCACATACTGAGAATGTTATTTTGAATTAATTGGTTATTACTGAGGGCTATATTTATGGATGCGTCTGAGACCATTGTGAATGAGATTGAAAAAGCATTAAAACAACTTATTGTCATTTGCAATAAATACTCGCTGTCAGGGAGTTTCAGCACCGTCAATGATCTGGACAATGCCTTCCCGTCCAACTTACCTCGTTCGACAGAGGTGGAATTTTTATATAAAAATTATAATCCTGAAAAATTAAAGATTGAAACAGGATTCACGCCAATTAAACTTCACTCAGTCAGTGAACTCTTGAAGGCTAATAGTGGTTATGAATACTTACCAGATAATTATCTTGTTTTTGGTGATGATTTAGGTGGAGGTAAACCTATAATTGCGGTTATCGATGAAGGGAATACCTCTGTCTATGCTAGTTATGATGTAATTGAACCATTTAAAATAGCTGGCAGTCTCTCTGGATTTATATTTTCATTGGCTGAGCTTATTGATTTGGTATATGGTCAATACGATATCTTTGATATAGCAGATGATAATGACGAAGTGAAAGATGACTTTATTGATGAGTTGCGGAAAAGAATTGTGCCTCTTATCGGTAATGAAAGTTTTAATGCATTCTATGATTATTTTTATGGCTAGGACACATGTTTTTTTATTTAGATAAATGAATGGAATATGCCGGAAACCATTAAGTTCCGGCTTTAATTACTACCATCGATTTTTCCATAATAGAGGTGGAGTATCTAAGATCACTAAGTCATGACCTTTGCAAGGAGAGCTTATGCCTATTTCATATGGTAAACCTGCAAATAAAGATGAAATTAAAGTTTTGGAGAGGAAATTCAAAATCAGTTTACCTGAAGATTATAAAGAATTTTTCAGGTTGAAAAATGGCTTTGTTGTAAAATCTCCGGATTTTTGTGAGTTGGAGTATGAAGGTGTCGATGACGGGGTTATCGCTTTTAATGCCCTTTTTGGAATAAATATGAAAAATCCAAACCACGACATTTTTCGTCAAAATGAAGATTTTTTAAGTGAACTTGATTTCATTGATGATAAGTAAATTATTGGTAATGATCCTGGAGGTGATTTTTACCTTATATTAAATGGCAGTGAAAGCCAAGGTGTGTATTATTGGGACAGAACACATCTACATGCTGAGGATGATATCCAAGAGTTTGAAATCGCTGAGAAAAATGAGTGCGGCAATATCTATGAAATTACTAATAGTTTTACGGAATTATACAAGGAAATTTGTGAGGCATCTCTTGATGCAGGAATGAATGTAACTGTTGATTTATGATATTTCAAAATAAATCCATAATCAGAATATGATCATGGTTTATTTTTTAAATTTAGATGTTAGTAAATAGATAAACAGTAATAAAAAGAATGACAGATATGCTTGTATTTTACCATTGGTAATAATGCCATTGCATAGAAAAAAGGCATTACACAGAAAGCGGCTCAGAATTTGTTAAGGGAAAAATGCTTACTCCAAATCATCTTAGTGCGAATACTATAATTCTTGTCCCAAGAGATCTTCATGACAATGTGCAGCATATTGGCTCCGCATCTGATATGAGGAGGAAAGGAAAATGTTAAAAAATTAGAGCGCTTTGGAGCGAAGCCGGCATCATTACCATCAGATGAATTTATAAAGTGTTTAAATACATTAGAAGCATCAATAGGGCTAATCCCTGAAAGTTATCGTGCCTATTTACTTCATTTTGGCGCTTCTGTTCTTTTTAATATAAATATTTTTTTCAAAGTGTTACAACCATCTCTATGGTCTGATGATCAAGGAAACGATACGCTTGAGTCTTTGTACGGCCTTGCAGAATCGGGTAAAGAGTATACTGTGTTTGAAATGGCTGATACATACCGGAATGATTTTCTCGATCTTTAAAATAGTAATACTATGTATTTATTTAAGTGTAATTAATCTAATGCATGAAAAGAGAGGGATTATATGCATACTACGCGAGTAATGGGAGAAGGATATGAACCTTACGTTGAGCAATTAGGTGACAAATTGATTTATTCATTACCTGTTGAATCGGGGTTTGTCAGTTTTCATTTTGAGTTTGATATTCGTCAGACCGATCTTGACATCCTGTTGTCCGATCATTACCGGCGGGCCGTCCTGGAAGTGTCCGCACACACTTTGCTCCAGCGCTCGACGTTAAAGGGACATAAACATTTTACACAGAACGATTTTGATAACCTTATTGCCACTACCCTTCATGCATCGCAAGAGCATCTTAACGCATTCATTTCTAAGATTAATCGTGAGCACAATATTTCGATTGAACATTATGTAAATGACATAGTGAATAGACGCTTAACTAAAGGATGAATTTACCGATCCCAGATAAGGTCGATATTATTGTCAAAATCACGCTGGATCGATAGCTCTTTTCAATCTCGTGCTGCCCAAAGTGGTCAAAATCGATTTTTCGTGATAAGCGCTCAGGTGGTTCTTTTTTTTTCATGGAGAAGCTTTCCATAAACGCTTATCTGTTGGTGTCGTCGTGATGCCTATCTTTTACGTTGCTAAACATTTTTCCGGGAGCTGGAGGCAGGTAAGGAAACAGAATCAGGATGAGCTAGCGTATTGTGACGCTTTATCTCATTGCCTGGCGCTCTTCATTGCATCCTGCTTCCCCGGGTTGCATTGTTTTTTTGTACCGGGAAGATAAAAATGCCCCGATGGATCCGGATCTGTTCCGCCCGGACAACCCGCTCGGCCATTAGATGAGACGGTACCATCAGAACCGCTTCCGCCATCAGAGCCATTTCCTCCATCACCACCCTTACCGCCATCAGCAGAATTTACAGCGAATGAACTGAGTAAGAGCAAACAGGCAATAGCGCGTTTATTCATCAAAACCTCCATTGTTCTACCCATAAATGTTCAGGAAAATATTCCCGTGAGGTTCCCTTTCGGAATATTTCTCAGGTACACCTCACGTCTGACTTTCAATATTCGCTCTGACCGCCTTCAGCGTCCTTTTACGGATCCAGCCGCTGCCCGCCCGTATTGCCAGCCAGTAAGCCGCCATTCTGAGCCGGGTGCTTCTGTCCGGGCAATATACGAACGTTTCTGTACTGAGTTCATGCTGCCCTGGCGCCAATTCCGTTACTTGATAGCGCAGCAACAATGTCGCGCTGCCCGGCGTCACTGACGTCTGAAAAGCGCTGACATCCGGTACTTTTTCCAGACCAAAATTTGAACGCCAGAACTGTCCTCGCAAGCCATAGCAGAGCTCAGATGCTGAGTTTTTCAAAAGGGTAAAACTGTGCAAGCCAAAGTTGCCGATGGAGTTAGCCTGCTGATTACGCAGAAATTTCTGCGGTAATTGACGTAAAAACATCAGCCGCCGAATGACGACATCTTGCCGGACGTCAAAGTTTGCAATCAACGGCAGAATATGTTCGGGATGCGCAGTATGAATGACCGTTCGGTGTTTTTCATGAAACTGGAACTGAGGTAAAAAAGCGGGGACATCCTGCCACTGAGCAAGCGCTTTGCGGGTTACGAATCCAGGATTCAGCATTTCTCTTCCTTGTCATCCCTTGAGTGCAGCCAGAGTATCAGATGGCGTTCCGCAAGCAATAACCAGGAAAAGAGAGGGTATCTGGCCGAAATGCTCCCCCATCCGCAGCAGCAGAATTCCAGCCTTACATCACCCATCTCAGTGCGCTGCGATATAAGGCTCCTTCACAAACTCCGCCAGCAGCCAGACCATATCATGCAGCAGTCCGGTCAGTTCTTTCGCCACGTTTATAGGGAGCGTCCCGCCCATCACCGCCAGCGTTAACGCTACGGCATAATCCACCTGCAACGTCGTCTCTTGCCAGCAGTCCGGCACGCAGGAAGCAATCTTTTCCCCCGCAATCAGCTGTTCAACCAGATACGGCGGAATTTCCGAGTCACAGCACTCGCGCAGCCGTTTGAGCGCAGCCAGTAATTGCTTACAAAGCGCGGCAAACGTCACCGCATCGTCAGTTTCCACCAGTACGCTTACGTAAGCGGCGCAGGCATCGGCCAGTTCGAAGAGATCCGCAGAATCGGAAATGGGGTGGGTGATGAGCTGATGAACAGCGCTTTCCTCAGAAAGCGCGTAGGAAAATTCAGGGGTAGTCGCCATTTAGCATCCTCTTTGTCTAAAAATGTCATGTTATGCTAACGGGTTCCTACGCCCGGTTACGGATGTGCCGCAACGCAGGCACTTTACGGCGGTGAAAAAAGGAAGGAAAGGGGATGCCCCTGAATTACATAAGGTTGCTTGCAGGTTTGCGAGGCGGCTTCCAGAAGGGCATTGCCGGGTGGCGGCTACGCCTTACCCGGCCTACAAAAATCACAGCCCTGTAGGCCCGCGCTAGCGCAGCGCCGCCGGGCATTCCTGCTGTAAAACGGGTTTTTGCCGATCGTGTGTGAATATCTGCCATTTTATCTGCGACGTACTCAGGGTAAAAATGGCCGTGGCCAGCGTGTTCTCTTCATCCGGGTCGTGTGGCGAGAGACGATAAATCGGGAGCGCGGGATCATGCTGGTCTGAAAGAATCCCCAGAGCCGCTGCACCATCCAAGTGAGATTGCGTCTCCACCCAGGCGTTTAGCCGCTGCTGGCGTGACCGGGAGCTGTCAGTGATCACCTGCTCAACAGCATCAAGCTGAGGGTGGATAAGGTGATTAGCATGGGCGAAAACGTCCCGCAGCGGCGTGACGGAACAGCCTGTTCCCGTCGCCTCCACGCTAAACAGACGACGGTCTCCCATTTGTCCCAGCGTATGATGAAAGGCTCCGGCGCGTGGTGATGAGGTCAGTATAGTGATAGCTTCATCCAGGCTGGCGGCATTCAGTGCAGCGCGGGCAAGTATCTGGCGCGGCATGCCGTCCGGACGGTGCAAAGCGCGTATGTTATTCACCGTATTCACCACGCCCTTTTCGTTTACGGCGAAGGTGTGTCCGCAAATCGATCCCGGATAAGCAAAACTGGTGAACGCCAGGCCGTCATCCGGGGTGATGCTGACGATGGCGCAGTCATTGCGAAGCTGCGGGAAACCGTCTTCATTATGCGCGATAATCAGCTCTCCCTCCGCGGTGCTTCCCGCTACCGTGGTGCAGCCATCAGAGGTTGAGCGCACCAGATCGCCGCGGCAGTTCCAGGCAAACACCTCATCAAACGGTGCATCCAGACCCTCGGCCAATCCCTCCAGCTCCTGCCAGATCAGGGGATACTGAGACTGAACCCGCGAGCGCATGCTCCGGGTCTGTTCTGCGTCTTTCATGGCGGTAACGGTTTGCCACAACGCCGTTTGCGTCAGTTTTGCATGCCAGGCCTCGCGTCCGAACGCGCCAAGCGCTTGACCTACTGCAAAAGCGGAACCACGAATGTCGATTTTTTTCATAGTGTTATCATTCACTTCTGTTCAGGATACGTGTTGCAAAAATTCTTTCAGGCGGGGATTGCGACTGCTATTCAGCAGCATATCAGGTGGACCATCTTCGGCAATGGTACCGCCATCAATAAAGATGAGCCGGGATGCCACATCGCGGGCGAAGCCGATTTCATGGGTCACAATCACCATGGTCATGCCTTCTTCGGCCAGCGAGCGCATGACTTTCAGCACCTCATGCCGTAATTCGGGATCCAGCGCTGAGGTCGGCTCATCGAACAGCATCATTTTCGGTTTCACCGCCAGGGCTCTGGCAATGGCCACGCGTTGCTGTTGA
Source organism: Enterobacter sp. BNK-22 (assembly GCF_048684805.1). Lineage (NCBI taxonomy): Bacteria > Pseudomonadati > Pseudomonadota > Gammaproteobacteria > Enterobacterales > Enterobacteriaceae > Enterobacter > Enterobacter sp. BNK-22. Next base: position 2,375,104 of record NZ_JBLQTT010000001.1, on the reverse strand, counting down.
CCGCCAGAGAGCTCTGATGGGTAGTGACTGGCGCGTTCGCGTAAGCCAACGCGGTCCAGCAGCGCCAGCGCTTGTTCCCGCGCGGCGGCTTTGCTCTGTTTGCGTACGCGAACCGGACCAAACATCACATTCTCCAGCGCCGTCAGATGGGGGAACAGATGAAACTGCTGAAACACCATCCCGGCTTCACGGCGGATATCACATTCGTTAGCGTGAGGATCGGTAATATGCATTCCCGCTACCAGCAGCGTGCCGGAGGAAATTTCCTCCAGCTTGTTAATGCAGCGCAGCAGCGTCGATTTGCCCGAACCGGAAGGGCCGATGATCACCACGACTTCGCCAGCGTCAATTTTTAAATTGATGTCGTGCAGCACCTGAGTGGCGCCGAAATTTTTCGACACTGCGCTAAATTCAACCATGCTCATAAAATATGGATCCTCTTCTCCAGTTGCTTCAGCAGGAAACTCAGGCACAGCGTCACCAGCAGGTAAATCATTGCCACTGCGGTCCAGACTTCCAGCGCGCGGAAATTACCGGCAATAATTTCTTGCCCCTGACGAGTCAATTCCGCCACACCAATCACAATAAACAGCGAGGTGTCTTTAATACTGATAATCCACTGATTACCCAACGCAGGGATCATACGGCGTAATGCCAGCGGCATAATGACATGCCATAGCGTGCTGCGCTGGGATAATCCCATTGCCAGGCTGGCCTCTCTGAATCCTTTATTGATAGAGAGAATCGCTCCTCGGGTGATCTCTGCAATATAAGCACCTGAGTTAATCACAATAGTCGTAATGGCTGCCGTCACCGGATCAATATGAATCGGTAACACCATGGGGAGTGCGAAGTAAATAAACATCACTTGCACCATAATCGGCGTGCCGCGAATTAACTCGACAAAGACTAACGAGACGGTTTTTGATATTTTCCCTCCGAGCGCCCGGCAGGTTCCCGCCAGCAGGCCAATAACAAAACCACCCAATAAACCTGATAATGAAATAATCAGCGTCAGCTGTAGTCCTTGCAACAGCAGCGGCAGGGACTCCCAAATATATTTACTGTCGAAATTCATATGTTACCCGTTAAGATGCAACGAGGTCGGATCGCTCCGACCTGGCGGGATTATTTTGGCTGTTTAGCAAACCACTTCACGTAAATCTTGTTGTAAGTTCCGTCCGCACGTAACGCCTGCAGTGCGGCGTTGATCTTCGGCGTCAGGCTGCTGTTCTTCTGCATCGCAAAACCGTAGTGCTGCGGCAGAATGCTGTCAGTCTCGCCGGTCGATTTCACTTTGCCATCACCCGCCGTTTTTACGTAATAGAGCACATTGGGGGAATCATGTACCACGGCATCAAGGTTACCTGCCTGCAAATCAAGATAGGCGTTGTCGATATTTGGGAATTCAACATAGTTCGCCTTATATTTGCTTTTCATAAAGCTGGCCGCCGCCGTTCCCTGCTTTAATCCCACTTTCTTTCCTGCTAAATCGCTGAATTTAGTAATGGTATTATCGCTGCTTTTCACTGCCATTAATAAATCAGCATCATAATAACCGTCGCTGAAATCGACGACCTGTTTACGCGCGTCGGTTATCGTAATGCCCGCCATGGCGACATCCAGATTACGTGATTGCAAACCCGGAATCAGTCCCCCGAAGTCCATCGGGCGTAATTCGTAGCTGACATCCATTTTTTTGGCGATGGCATCCCACAAATCAATATCAAAGCCGACGTATTTATCGCCTTGTTTAAATTCAAAGGGGACAAAGGCGGTATCCACGCCAACCGTTAATTTATCCTGCGCTTGTGCCACAAAACTGGCGGAGCAAGCGACCAGCGCTAACGTAACTTTTAATTTAGTTAATAATCCAGACATGATAACCCTCGGCGTCAGTGAAGTAGCGTGCATGAATGTCACCCGGCGAAATACATCTGCGGGGTGGGGAAATAAAATGTTGATATGCAGGGCGCACTTTCATGCGCCAAATTTAAAGCGAAAGCTTATGCGGGAATAATCTCATCCCGGGTGTCGGGTACCGGCGTCTGTGCGCCGTTCATTACCATTGAGAGAAAACTGTAATAGCCATTGATGCCGATCAGGTCCACCACGCCTTTCTCGCCCCACAGCGCGATAGCGTGCTGCCAGGTGGCATCGCTGACCTTCTGCTGCTCCTGCAACTCCTTGCAAAAGTGATAGACCGCCCACTCATCCGGCAGCAGATCCTCTGGAAGACGCTTTTCATTAATCGCCTGCACCGCCGCGGCAGATATACCTTTCTCGCGCGCTATCGGCGCATGAATCGCCCATTCCACAGGCTGCGACCAGTGCCGCGCGGTCATCAAAATCGCCAGTTCAGACAGGCGCTGCCCCAGTGCGCTGCGATAACGCAGGTATTCCCCCATGCGTTGTGCATGCGCCATAAGCTCTGGGCTGCGCAGCAGCGGCTCGAAAGGTGGCAGCAGCGCACCGCGGGGCCCGTTGATTATCTCTTCGGCCAACGCGCGCTGCTGGTCGTCCCACTCATGCTCCGCCAGCGGCGGTAAACGATTGATCATAATTTGCTGGTCTCTTCGCGAATCACGGTGTTCAGCGTGTCGACCACAAAGTCGAGCTGGCCAGGCGTGACGATAAACGGTGGTGCGATCAGGATATGGTCGCCATACTGCCCGTCAATAGTTCCACCCATTGGATAGACCATCAGCCCACGTGACATACAGTTTGCTTTGATGGCTGCATGCAGCTTCAGGGCAGGATCGAAGGGGGTTTTGCTCTCTTTATCGCGTACCAGCTCAACGCCCGCAAACAAGCCGCGTCCACGCGTATCACCGACGTGCGGTAATTCCCCCAGCACTTCATGCAATGCGCTGTGCAGGTAATCCCCCTGTTGCCTGACCGCCTGCAGCAAATTATCGCGCGCAATCACCTGCTGCACGGCCAGGGCTGCGGACGCGGCGGTCGCGTGGCAAATGTAGGTGTGCCCGTGCTGGAACAGACCGCTACCGGCCTGTAGCGCTGATACAATCTTCTCGCTCGCCAATACTGCGCCAATCGGCTGATAGCCGCCCCCCAGCCCCTTCGCGATGGTCACCAAATCCGGCACTACATCATCCTGTTCGAACGCATGCAATGTGCCGGTGCGTCCCATGCCGCACATGACTTCATCCGCGATGTAGAGGATGCCATATTTATCACACAGGTTGCGTACACCTTTAAGATAGCCCGGGGTAGGCGGGGTGGCGCCGGTGGTGGCCCCCACCACGGTTTCTGCGCAGAAACCAATAATGGTGTCGGGACCGGCCTCAATAATGGCGTGCTCCAGCTCATTGAGCAGACGCGTGGTGTATTGCTGCTGGGTTTCGTCAGCGCGGCGGTCGCGATACTCATTGCAGGCCGAAACGCGTATCACGTCGATCAGCAAGGGAGCAAACTGGCGGCGGCGCCATTCGTTGCCTCCCACCGCGAGCGCCCCAAGGGTATTGCCATGGTAGCTCTGCTTACGGGCGATAAACTTGGTGCGCGACGGCTGGCCGATCTCAACAAAATACTGGCGCGCCAGCTTGAGCGCGGTTTCGACCGCTTCCGAACCGCCCGAAACGAAATAGGCATAGTTAAGATCGCCAGGCGCCGTGCGCGTCAGCTGTTCAGCAAGCTGCTCAACGGTGTCGCTGGTAAAAAAACTGGTGTGGGCATAGGCCAGTTGATCGATCTGGCGATGCATCGCAGCCAGCACGTCAGGATGCGCGTGGCCTAAACAGGAAACGGCGGCGCCACCGCAGGCATCCAGATACTGTTTTCCCTGTGCATCAAAAATGTACGCCCCCTGGGCGCGTACCGCCACGGCGGGCGTGCTGCGTAGACTGCGGTGAATGATATGGGTCATGCTGGTCCTGCTCCTGAATGCGCTGTGCTAATGAAGCGCATCATGCAGGATTCATTTGTATCACGTCAATTTCATTTTGATTCAAATGTATTCGGTTTTCTTATGCCGGATGCAAATGAATTATTTTTCAGGGTTTCCCGGGCACCACATAGGCACCAGAGTTAATAAGGTAGCGTTCAGCATTTTCGATTTTATTCACTGCATCTCGACCATGGCGCGCGACCAGCATCGCCAGTAAACACTCGGCCAGCCCCATGCCGGACACCACGGAGGGGAAAAACGACGGGCTGTCGATAGAGAACAGCAGCGTGCAATCGGCAGCCTGGGCTAATGGCGAGACGGGAGAATCCGTGATGGCAACGATCGTCGCGCCTGCCTGCTGGGCCGCGCGCAGGACATCGAGCGACTCACGGGAATAGGGGGCAAAACTGGTGAGTAACAGGCAATCTTGTGCTGTTAATTCGCGGGTGAACACCTCGATATTGCTCGCCAGACCATCAATTAACGACGCCTGCCGATTGAACAGTCGATAGACATAAAACAGCGACCAGGCGATAGGAAAGCTGGCCCGGAAGCCGCAAATATAGACATTCTCAGCCGCATCCAGCAGCGATACGGCCTGCTCCATGGCCTGATGGTTCTCATGCTGTGTGAAAGCCAAATTGGCCTGATGTGCCTGAAACACCTCTTCATACAGCTGCGGCTGAGTGCCTTTGGCGATCAGCTTCTCGGCTTTGGATACATATGTATCATTGCGCAGCCCGAGTTCATCGATGAATGCGTCCTTGAGTTCACCCCAGCCGTTGTAGCCTAATCGTTGCGCTAGCCGCAGCAGCGTAGCGGGTTTTACACCGGCTTCACTGGCGAAGGCACGCATCGATAGCACGACCAGTTGATTGGTATTCTGTAGCGAGAACTCGGCAGCACGCTGTAATTCCGCAGACAACTCACTGAATGTACTGACAATATTTTCCCTTGGATTCATAGCAAATAGTCCCGCTGTTTAAGGTTAGCGCTGCTGTTGTCAAGTGACGTTCGATCTTCGCAGACTGAATGGACTCGCGTTGTCCCGGAAACGGATGATGAAAACACAGCGCAAATAAGTCAACGGGGAACTGAACAGGGGTATCAGACGTGCGAAACCATCCTGAACGCCAAAATTGTCCTCTTAAGCCATAGCAGAGAACGATATCTGGAGTTAACACCGGAGACTGGCATTGCCGGGTGGCGGCTACGCCTTACCCGGCCTACAAAAGAAAAGCGACACGAACCGTAGGCCCGCGCAAGCGCAGCGCCGCCGGGCACAGCAGCACGGCCGTCACCCCTCGCTCAGCATCGTCAAAAACCGCTTCACCGTCCGCGAGCGTTCAAAACGGCGCCAGCAGAGCGCGATGTCGGTATACAGCTCCGGTGAACTCAGCGTGTGATAGGTGACATTCGGCGGAGATATGGCCGCCATGGATTTCGGCACCAGCGCAAACCCGCCGCCTGCGGAAACCATGCTCAGGGAGGAGGAAAGCTGCGACGACTGCAGCGCGTGCTGCACGTCAATCCCGGCCCGCTCGCAGCAGCCGTGAACCCGGTCGTACAGGCCCGGCGCGACCTCCTGCGGGAACAGCACCACCGGCGTATCCCGAAGCTGCTCTAACGCCAGCGAATCGCACGTCGCCAGCGGATGATCGCGATGCAGCGCCACCACCATCGGCTCCCGGTCGAGGATTTTTAACTCGAACGCCTTGCTGCTCTCGCACGGCAGGCGCACGAAGGCGATATCCAGTTCACCCTCCGCCAGCATCGTCGTCAGCGACGACATATTGGCTTCCACCTGATGAACCTGCACCGCCATGTTCTGCACCTGAAACTGGCGAATCAGGGCAAAGATTTTGGGATGAAAAGCGTCGGAGCTGGTGATGCCAATCGACAGGTTGCCGTTCAGCCCGCGCGCGATGCCGCGGGCTTTCTCCAGCGCGGCATCGCTCAGCGCCAGGATCTTGCAGGCGTCCTCATAGAAGGCTTCTCCCGCTTCGGTCAGCTCCACACCCCGCGTCAGGCGCCTGAACAGCGGCGTGCCCACTTCCTCTTCGAGCCGTTTGATCTGCTGACTCAGAGGAGGCTGCGAAATACCCAGCGCTTCGGCCGCCCTGGTGAAGTGTCGCTCGCGTGCAACCGCGACAAAATACCGCAGATAACGAAGTTCCATATCTAAAACGTCTCAAACCAGCATGGTTTCTATATTGGAACTCTCTGCTGAATCGGGTCAACATTTATTTAACCTTTCTAAATAAAGTTGAAGAGGACGAGCATGATGGTGCATTCATCTGCCTGCGACTGTGAAGCCAGTCTGTGCGAGACCCTGCGCGGGTTCTCTGCTCAGCATCCTGACAGCGTGATCTATCAGACATCGCTAATGAGCGCCCTGCTAAGCGGCGTGTATGAAGGAGAGACCACCATCGCCGATCTGCTGGCACACGGTGACTTTGGTCTGGGCACCTTCAACGAGCTGGACGGCGAAATGATCGCCTTCAGCAGCCAGGTGTACCAACTGCGCGCCGACGGCAGCGCCCGGGCCGCGAAGCCGGAGCAAAAAACACCGTTTGCGGTGATGACCTGGTTCCAGCCGCAGTATCGGATCACCTTCAATGCGCCGGTCAGCCGTCAGCAGATCCACGATGCGATCGACCAGCAGATCCCCTCCGATAACCTGTTCTGCGCGTTGCGTATTGACGGCAACTTTCGCCATGCCCACACCCGCACAGTACCGCGCCAGAAGCCGCCTTACCGCGCGATGACCGACGTGCTGGACGACCAGCCGGTGTTCCGCTTTAACCAGCGCGAAGGGGTGCTGGTCGGGTTCCGCACGCCGCAGCATATGCAGGGCATCAACGTGGCGGGCTACCACGAACATTTCATTACCGACGACCGTCAGGGCGGGGGGCATCTGCTCGACTACCAGCTGGAGAGCGGCGTGCTCACCTTCGGTGAAATTCACAAGCTGATGATCGACCTGCCCGCCGATAGCGCGTTTTTACAGGCCAACCTTCACCTCAGCAATCTGGATGCGGCGATCCGTGCCGTCGAAAACTAACAGGAGAACTACCGTGAACAGTGAGAAACAGTCACGTCAGTGGGCGCACGGCGCCGATTTGGTTGTCGGCCAGCTGGAAGCGCAGGGCGTGAAGCAGGTATTCGGGATCCCGGGGGCGAAAATCGACAAGGTCTTTGATTCCCTGCTGGACTCCTCCATCGAGATTATTCCGGTGCGCCACGAGGCCAACGCGGCGTTTATGGCGGCGGCGGTAGGGCGTCTGACCGGCAAGGCCGGGGTGGCGCTGGTGACCTCCGGGCCCGGCTGTTCCAACCTGATCACCGGCATTGCCACCGCCAACAGCGAAGGCGACCCGGTGGTGGCGCTGGGCGGGGCAGTGAAGCGGGCGGATAAAGCCAAGCTGGTGCACCAGAGCATGGACACCGTCGCCATGTTCAGCCCGGTCACCAAATACGCCGTGGAGGTGAGTGCGCCGGACGCGATTGCTGAGGTGGTTTCCAACGCGTTTCGCGCCGCCGAGCACGGCAGGCCGGGGGGCGCATTCGTCAGCCTGCCGCAGGATATTGTCGACCAGCCCGCCACGGGGGCGATTTTACCCGCCAGCGGTCCCGCGCTGATGGGGCCGGCTCCGGAATCCGCCATCAACGACGTGGCGAAGCTTATCGAAAAGGCCACAAACCCGGTCATCCTGCTGGGGCTGATGGCGAGCCAGCCCGCCAACAGCGCCGCGCTGCGCAAGCTGCTGGAGAAAAGCCGAATTCCGGTCACCAGCACCTATCAGGCCGCCGGGGCGGTGAACCAGGAGCACTTCACCCGCTTCGCCGGACGCGTCGGTCTGTTCAATAACCAGGCGGGTGACCGGCTACTCCATCTGGCGGATCTGATTATCTGCATCGGCTACAGCCCGGTGGAGTACGAGCCGTCCATGTGGAACAGCGGCGACGCCACGCTGGTGCACATTGATGTGCTGCCAGCCTATGAAGAACGTAACTACGTGCCGGATCTGGAGCTGGTGGGGGACATCGCCGAAACGCTGAATCAGCTCGCTAACCGTATCGACCACAAGCTTGAGCTGAGCCAGCGGGCCTCCGAAATTCTGGTCGATCGCCAGCATCAGCGCGATCTGCTCGATCGTCGCGGCGCCTCGCTTAATCAGTTTGCCCTGCATCCGCTGCGCATCGTGCGGGCCATGCAAGACATCGTCAATAACGACGTGACGCTCACCGTGGATATGGGCAGCTTCCACATCTGGATCGCCCGCTACCTCTACAGCTTCCGGGCGCGTCAGGTGATGATCTCCAACGGCCAGCAGACCATGGGCGTCGCGCTGCCGTGGGCCATTGGCGCGTGGCTGGTCAACCCGAGCCGCAAGGTGGTGTCGGTCTCCGGTGACGGCGGCTTCCTGCAGTCGAGCATGGAGCTGGAAACCGCGGTGCGCCTCAACGCTAACGTGCTGCACATCATCTGGGTGGATAACGGCTACAACATGGTTGCCATTCAGGAAGAGAAAAAATACCAGCGTCTTTCCGGCGTCGAGTTCGGCCCGGTCGATTTCAAAGTCTATGCCGACGCCTTTGGCGCGAAAGGCTTTGCCGTGGAGAGCGCCGACGCGCTCGAACCTACGCTGCGTGCGGCGATGGATGTGGATGGCCCGGCCGTGGTGGCCATTCCCGTCGACTACAGCGATAACCCGCTGCTGATGGGCCAGCTCCATCTCAGCCAGATTTTGTGACTCAACATAAGGACAGAGAAATGCAAAAAGTTGCTCTCGTAACAGGCTCAGGCCAGGGGATTGGTAAAGCGATTGCGCTTCGCCTGGTGAAGGATGGGTTTGCCGTCGCCATTGCCGACTATAACGCGGAAACGGCCAGAGCCGTGGCCGATGAAATTATCCGTAACGGCGGTAACGCCGTCGCCGTGAAGGTGGACGTCTCTGACCGCGAGCAGGTATTTGCGGCTGTGGAGAAAGCCCGCACCGCGCTGGGTGGCTTCGACGTGATCGTTAACAACGCCGGGGTTGCGCCGTCCACGCCGATCGAGTCCATCACGCCGGAGATTGTCGACAAGGTCTACAACATTAACGTGAAAGGGGTGATCTGGGGGATCCAGGCCGCGATTGACGCGTTCCGCAAAGAGGGGCACGGGGGCAAAATCATCAACGCCTGCTCCCAGGCGGGTCACACCGGTAACCCGGAGCTGGCCGTCTACAGTTCCAGTAAATTTGCGGTACGCGGCTTAACCCAGACCGCCGCACGGGATCTTGCGCCGCTGGGGATCACCGTTAACGCCTACTGCCCGGGCATCGTGAAAACGCCGATGTGGGCAGAGATCGACCGTCAGGTCTCCGAGGCGGCGGGTAAACCGCTGGGCTACGGGACCGAAACCTTTGCCAAACGCATCACGCTTGGCCGCCTGTCCGAACCGGAAGATGTCGCTGCCTGCGTTTCATACCTGGCGGGACCGGATTCCGACTACATGACCGGCCAGTCGCTGCTCATCGATGGTGGGATGGTGTTCAACTAAAAATTCAATACTAATAAGCTCTGACATGAGTTTTCCCCTGCACCCGTGCAGGGGCTTTTTTTTGTCTCCTCCGCCATTGTGCATTACACTGCGCGCTGCAAAACTTTAGTCATTACGATCTGACAGGCGGTAACAGCGATGAACGGTACAATCACAACGTGGTTTAAAGATAAAGGCTTTGGATTTATCAAAGATGAAAACGGCGACAACCGCTATTTTCATGTGATTAAGGTCGCGAACCCCGATCTGATTAAGAAAGATGCCGCGGTGACCTTCGAGCCAACCACCAACAACAAAGGCCTTTCCGCCTACGCGGTGAAGGTGATCCCCGAAAGCAAACATCTCTATATCGCAGGCGAGCGCGTGAAGCTCACCTCGATCAAATCCTTCGTGGTGTTCAACGAAGAAGAGCCCGCGGATACCAAAATCGACAAAGAAAATGCGGTGCTGTCGGTGGGTCTGCTGATGAACAGCATCAAGCCGAAATCTGATAAAAAACCGGGCGAAATGCGCACGGTGAAGAAGCTGGCGATCACCACCTTCCAGAATACGACGCTGATCTTCACTGAAGATGAGATCGACATCGATGCCACGGTGAAGCTGCTGAAGTAATTGTTTGCCGGGTGGCGGCGATGCCTTACCCGGCCTACGAAAAACCTCAACGCGCCACCGGGCACCACCGCACGCACTTAACCCATCCTGTGCTCGCCCCGTAACATCGCCTCACGGTCAAACACCTTCTGGATCTTCCCGTGCGCCATCAATGCCGCCCGGTCGGACATATGGGCAATCACATCCGCGTCGTGACTGACCAGCAGATAGGTCATCTTATGCTCGGCCTTCAGGCGGTTAAGCAGGTTCAGGATTTCCGCCTGTACCGACATATCCAGCGCCGAGGTCGGTTCATCCAGCAACAGAAGCTGCGGGCGCAGCAGCAGCGCGCGGGCAATGGCAACGCGCTGACGCTGGCCGCCGGAAAGCTGGTGCGGGTAGCGCCTGCCCGCGTCGGCGGAGAGCCCCACCTCGTGCAGCGCATTGGCCACCTTTTCCGCGATCTGCGTCTCGCCGTGGATGCTTAACGGCTCCGACAGCGTGCGCGCAATGGTGTGGTTCGGGTGCAGCGACGCCCACGGATCCTGAAACACCATCTGCACGTTGCGGCGAAGCCCGCCTTCAAAACGTCGCCCTGGCGTTAACGTTTCTCCCAGCAGTGCAATACTGCCACGCCACTCGCGCTGCAGCCCAGCCAGCACGCGAAGAAGGGTCGATTTGCCGCAGCCGGATTCACCAATCAGGCTGAACGTCTCGCCTCTCTCAATGCTAAAGCTGGCGGCAGAGACCGCCGTTTTTTCCCCGAAGGTGACCTGCACCTGGTTAACCTCAACGAGCGCCATCGTTGGCCTCCTTCCACGGCTGTGAACGGTCGAGCGTCGGCAGCATCTGTCCATAAGTATGGGCGTCTGGACGACAGGTCCACAGGGTTTGCGTGTACGGATGCGTCGCCTGCGGGAGCTGGCTCGCTGTCATCTCATCCACCTTTTCGCCCTGATACATCACCAGCACGCGGTCGCAGTGCTCCGCCACCAGCGGCAGATCGTGGCTGATTAACAGCATCGCCATCTGGCGTTCTTCGCACTGCTGCACCAGCAGCTCGAGGATCTGGTTGCGCAGGCGCGCATCCAGCGCGGAGGTCGGTTCGTCGGCAATCAGCACCTGCGGGTTGTTGATCAGCGCAATCGCAATCATCACCCGCTGGCCCATGCCCCCGGAAAGCTCACCGGGGTAGCGTGACAGCACGTTCTCGCTCAGCCCGACGGCGCGGAGGATGTCGTGAATACGCGCCGCACGCTCCGGGCGCGGCAGGCGCTGATGCAGCGTGAGCGCCTCATCAAGCTGGGCGGCGACGCTTTTGACGGGGTTAAGGGCGTAACGCGGATCCTGCAGGACCATCGCAATGCCGTTGCCGCGCAGCGCCTGCCAGCGGCGGGCGTTCAGGGTCAGCAGGTCGTTGCCCAGCACGTTAAGCCGGTTGGCGCTTACGATACCGGGTTTACGCACCAGGCCCATCAGGGCGCGGGCGGACATGGACTTGCCGGAGCCGGATTCCCCCACCAGCGCCAGCCGCTCGTTGCCAAGCGTAAAGCTCAGGTTGTTGACCACGCGTGCGGCAGGGTAGTCGATATTCAGCGCATCGACGATGACGCGGTGTTCAGTCATGCTGTGGCTCCAGTACGTCGCGCAGGCCATCGCCTAACAGGTTAAACGCCAGACTGGCAAACAGGATGGCTCCGCCCGGAATGGCGGCAATCCACCACTGGTCGAAAATGACCTGCATGCCGTCCGCAATCATCGCCCCCCATTCGGCCATGGGCGGCCGTGCGCCAAGGCCGAGGAAGCCGAGACCGGCGGCGGCCAGAATAATCCCCGCCAGATCCAGCGCCAGCCGCACAATCGCGGAGGGCAGGCACAGGGGCAGAATATGGCCGACCAGCAGGCGCAGGCCGCGGATCCCCATCATCTCGGCGGCGGCCAGATAATCGCTGTGGCGCAGACGCTGGATCTCGCTCCGCGCCTGCCGCGCGTAGGCAGGCCAGGTGGTTAAAGCCAGCGCCAGCGCACCGTTGACCAGCCCCGGACCGAGCATCGCGACAAATGCGAAAGCGAGGATCAGGCGCGGCATTGACATCACCACGTCGGTGAAGCGCATGAGGATACGCTCCATCCAGCCGCCGTAGTAGCCGGACAAAATGCCCACCAGCAGCCCGGCGGGCAGGGTAATAACCGTCACCAGGGCCACCAGCCCGAGCGCCGGACGCGTGCCGTAAATCAGGCGCGAGAGCAGATCCCGCCCGTAGCCGTCGGTGCCCAGCCAGTGCTGGCCGGTCGGTGCCTGCAGGCGCGCGGCGGCGTCCTGCCAGTTCGGATCAACCGGTGCCAGCCACGGGGCGAACAGGGCAATAAACACCAGCAGCACGATGGCAATCAGTCCGCAAACGGCGGCAGGGGAGCGGCGCAGGCGGCGTAAGAAGAGATAAAACGGCATCAGCGCACCCTGGGATCGGTCGCCCGCACAAGCAGGTCGGTAAGGTTATTGATCAGCACAAAACAGACGCCAATCAGCAGCGTGCCGCCCATGACCGCGGTGGTGTCTCCGGCGAACAGGGCGGTGGTGAGATAGCGTCCGATGCCCGGCCACGAGAACACGGTCTCTGTTAATACCGCACCTTCCAGCATGCTGGTGTAGGCCAGGGCAATCACCGTCAGCAGGGTACTGCGAATGTTCGGCAGCACGTGGCGCAGCAGAATGGTCATCTCCCCGGCACCTTTGGCGCGGGCAAGGAGAATGTACTCCTTGTTCATTTCGCCGAGGCAGGCGGAGCGGGTCAGGCGGGTAATGCTTGCCAGCGAGTAATAGGCCAGCAGCACCACCGGCAGCACCAGGTGGCTGAGGGCGTTGCGGAATGCCTCGCGATCGCCGGAAAGCCAGGTATCTATCAGCGCAAAGCCGGTGCGTGGCTCGACGGTGAACTGCCAGATATCGTCCAGCCTGCCGGGGCCCGCGCTCCACTGCAGCTTCGCGTAGAACAGGGCCAGCATCAGCAGGCCAAGCCAGAAAATCGGCACCGAGTTGCCGAGCAGGGTGAGCGTTCTGATCGCTAAGTCCAGTGGCGAACCGGCGTAGCGGGCGCACAGCACACCCGCAATCACGCCGAGTACCGTGCCGATAATTAGCGCCAGCGTTGCCAGCTCCAGCGTGGCGGGGAAGGCGTGCAGCAGATCCTGCAGCACCGGCTGCCCGGTGGCGCTGGCGGTGCCCAAATCACCGTGGGCAAGGTTTTGCAGGTAGTGCCAGAACTGCACGGGCAGGGGACGATCCAGCCCAAGCTGGTGGCGAACCTGATCGTACGTCGACTGGCTGGCGTGATCCCCGACGATCTGCAGCACGCGATCGACCGGTGAAAACGCCGAGAGCGCAAACGTGACGAGCAGCAGCCCGAAGAGCGTGAGCAGCAGGGTCAGCAGGCCCTGAAGCACGCGGGTGGAAAGATGTGGCATGGGAAATCTCTTCATGCCGGGTGCGGCTTCGCCTTACCCGGCCTACAAAAACCGAGAACACAGGCCGGGTCAGCGCAGCGCCACCCGGCAACAAGGGCTACTTCGTGACGCGATCGTACCAGACCATATCCGCGTTCAGCCCCTGCTGATAACCCTTCACGTTATCGCGCACCACGATCTGGGTTTTGCCCTGATCGACGAACACGTACGGCGAGCTCTGCTGCAGCTGTTCCTGCATTTTCTTGTACAGATCCAGACGCTTCGCCGGATCCGGTTCGGCAACCGCCGCCAGCGTGGCCTTGTTCAGCTCCGGAATTTTCCAGCCATTCAGGCCGGCCACGGTGCTGGACTTCCCGTCGTTCCACGCGAAGGCGCTGGCGTTAGAGTGCGCATCGAAGTAGTCCGGGATCCACAGACGAATCGCCGCCTGATGCTGCTTCGCGCGCACGCGGGCATAGACCTGGCTCCCGGCGGCAGGCAGCAGATCCACCTTCACGCCACCCTGAGCGAAGCTCGCCTGCATCGACTGGGCGATGGTGATAAACGGCGGCTTGTTCTCCACGTCCAGCGTGAAGTGCGCGTCCTTAATGCCCGCTTTGGCGAGAATGGCTTTCGCTTTTGCCGGGTCAAATTTAAACGGATTGTCTTCCAGCGCGCCCGGCAGCCCGACCGGCAGGAAGCTCTGGTGAACAAAATACTGGCCTTTCAGCAGGTTCTTCGTGATGCCGTCATAGTCGACCAGCCAGCGTGAGGCTTCCCAGAAGGCCGGGTTGTTCAGCAGCGGGTTAGCGCTGTTGCCGGTGTTAAACACCAGGTAATTCTGCTCGGCGGACGGAATGCTCAGCACCTTCACGCCCGGCTTGCCGTCCAGGGCGCTAATCTGGTCTGCACCCAGATCGCGCGCCACGTCCGCATCCCCCTGCTGGATCAGCAGGCGGCGTGAAGCCGGATCGGGGACGTTTTTAATGATGATGCTTTTGAGCTTCGGCGCGCCGCCGGGCGCGGCGTCGTTAGCTTCCAGCACGATGGCCTGATGCGGCTGATAGACGCGCATTTTGAAGGCGCCGCTGCCCGCCGAGTGCATTTTCAGCCACGCGTTACCGAAGTCATTATCCTTCACGTTCGCGGCGACCTCTTTTTCATCGACGATAGAGGCAATCGGCGTGGAGAGAATATTCAGCGCCACCGACGGGCTGACGTCCGCCGTCCAGTGAAGCTGGAGGGTATGATCGTCCACCTTTTTCAGCTGGCTGGCGATGTTGCTCGCCTCCCAACCCAGCACGTTGAGGATAAAGGCCGGGGATTTGTTCAGCGTCACGGCGCGGGTATAAGAGAAGATCACGTCTTCCGGGCGCAGCGGGTTGCCGGAGGCGAATTTCGCATCGGGTTTAAGCTTGATGGTCAGGGTTTTTGCTGCCGCGTCCGCTTCCCAGCTTTCTGCCAGAATCGGCGTGATTTTTTCCGGATTATCGCGGTCCGGCTGTACCAGACGCTGGTACAGGCTCGGCACGGTCTGGATGCTGGAGAGCTCGTTGGCTTCTGCCGGGTCGAGGCTCACGATATCATCAAGCCCCTGGGCAACCACCAGCGTGTTGGGCGGCGTAGCGGCGTGGGCTGCGCCTGAGAGCGCAGCCAGCACCAGTAACGGCAACAGTTTTTTTGTCATAGCGATCCCTGAGAAGAATATATTGTGATTGTTTTATGCTCCGCTACGTTAGGGCGACTGTGACATTCCACAAAGTCGAAATTCAGCTTTACTTATGCCTTCCGGGAATATCGCATGCGCTCGGGCTATTAAAACACGCTGCTTTTCGCCTGCTTTTTAACCTGCTATAACAAATGCCTTACCTTTCAGGGAGTCATCGCCGTGCCCGAAATCAATCAACATGGTCAAACCGTTAACGATATCGTTCCCGACTGGAAAGGCGCGCGCGCGTTAACCCGCACGCCGCTGTTCGGCCAGTATTGTCGCCTGGAGCCGCTGGACGCCGATCGCCACGCGGCCGATCTCTATGAGGCCTATGCGCTGGGCGACGACAGCGACTGGACGTGGCTTGCCAGCACGCAGCCCACGAGCGTGGAAGCCACCGCGCACTGGATCATGGCGAAGGTCATGGATGATGAGCTGGTGCCATTTGCCGTCATTGACTTACGCACCGAACGGGCGGTGGGGCTGGTGAGCTATATGGCCAATGAGCGGCTGCTGGGGTCGGTGGAGATAGGACACGTCACCTGGTCGCGTAAAATGAAAGGTTCCCGCATCGGCACTGAAACGGTGTGGCTGCTGCTGAAAAATGCGTTTGAGCACGGCTACCGGCGGCTGGAGTGGAAGTGCGATTCGATGAACGTTGCCTCACGCTGGGCGGCGGAGCGGCTGGGGTTTGTCTGGGAAGGGCGCCTGCGCCAGAAGCTGGTGCGCAAAGGGCGCAACCGCGACAGCGATATGCTTTCTATTATTGACGGCGAATGGCCGCAAAGAGATGCGGAGCTGCGCGCCTGGCTGGCGGCGGAGAATTTTGACGACGACGGGCGTCAGATAAAGCGTCTTGAGGCGTTTCGGTTATAAGTTTTTTATGTAGGGTACAGCGCAAACGCGAGGCTAATCCGCGGAAATCGCGATTTCTATCAGGTTGGTTTTTCCTGACTGTAGCCCGCGCGTTACCGCTTCGGCGATATCGGCAGCCTCGGTTACCCGGCAGCAGTGGACGCCCATGGCGGTGGCCAGCGACTGAAAATCGATATGCGGGTTCACCAGGTCCATCCCGATAAAACGCCCCAGCCGCGTTGAGCTGTAGTCAGCCTGGCTCTTCATAAAGTTTTTCAGGATGTTGTACTCCCTGTTATTCATGACGATAAAGGTGACCGGCAGATTTTCGTGTGCCGCCGTCCAGAGCGCCTGCGGCGAGTACAGGGAGGCTCCGTCACCTATCAGGCAGACCACCGGCTCCCGTCCGCGTCCCAGCGAGTGCCCTACTGAGGCAGGCATCCCCCAGCCCAGTCCGCCGCCGCGCATAAAGTAGTAGCGCTGGTGCTGCTGGTCAGAGATGAACCGGCGGACATGCCTGGCGGTCGCTATCGCCTCATCAACGATGGTGGTACCCGCCGGAATGGATCGGATGACTTCCCAGGCTGCGACCATCGGGGAGATCGCCGGGCGTAGCCGCTCGGCGGCCAGACGTTCCTCCTGTTGCTGCCACTCCTTCTCCCGTTCATCGCGGGCCGCAACCAGCAGCCGCTGGTGGACCAGCCTGCTGGCGATCAGGCGCTGCTCAAGCTTCGGCAACAGTTCGTGCAGGGAGAGCTTGATATCCCCCATCACCGAAAGGCGAGTGGCATACGTACGGCCAAGCTCGTGCATATCCGCCGAGAGCTGATACACCGCGCAGGTCGCCGGAATGGCCTCGCCCTCGCTGTACAAAATGGTGATCAGGCTTCTGCCGCCGATGATGAATACGGCATCGTAGGCGTTGATGATGCTGGCGATTTCGCTGGCGGTGGTGGGCATATTGCCCCGCCAGAGTGCGTGCTGAGTGGGAAAAGGCAAATTCAGCGGCCAGGAGGAGCCATAGACGTGGGCGCTGAGCGCTTCCGCCAGCTGGACAATCTCCTGCGTCGAGCCGCTGGAGTGCACCTCATCGCCCGCCACAATCATGATCCTGCCGGGCGTAACCTGGCTCAGTTCTTCGGCCAGTTCGTCCAGCGAGCCCGCTACGGTGTGGTAGTTCACTTTAGAGGCCGTTTGTATCCCGGCGTCGCTGAGCTCTTCCATCACGTTCATTGGCAGAGAGAGCAGCACCGGACCAGCCGGAGGATAGCTGGCAGCGTGAAACGCGCGGCGCACCAGCACCGGGAGCTGGTCGGCGCTGGTGACCTCCTGCGCCCATTTCATGACCGGGGAGCCAATGGAAACAATATCATCATACAGCAGCGGATCGCGGACGTAGTGCCGCGTATCCTGCTGTCCAACGGTGACCACCAGCGGGGTTTTCATGATCCGCGAATTAATGAGGTTCCCCATGCCGTGCCCCAGACCGCTGGCGGTATGCAAATTGATAAAGCCCGTTTTGCCGGAGGCTTTCGCATAGCCGTCGGCAATTGCCACCACGGTGCTCTCCTGTAGCGCCAGAATATAATGAATATTTTCATGGCGAAGCAGGGCATCAATGAGCGGAAGTTCGGTGGTACCGGGGTTGCCAAAAATATATTCCACGCCTTCACTCTCCAGCACTTCAAGGAGAATATCGGCACCCGTTCGCATATTGAGATCTGATAAGGACGTTAATGATTTAATCATACTGACACCTCATTCAGTATTATTTAACCCAGGCTAAAATTCTTCCTGCGTTGGACGAACAACAATTTCATTAATATCAACGTCGCCAGGCTGTTCAATAGCAAATAAAACCGCGCGGGCAATTGCTTCAGCCGGAATAGCCTGCTTATAAAACTCATGGAGAAATTTTTTGCTCTCTTCGTCAGAACTGCCGAATTGCAGTTCGCTCTCGACGGCACCGGGCGAAATAAGCGTCGTGCGGAGGGTTTTACCCGCCTCCTGACGTAAGCCTTCACTCAGCGCGCGGACGGCGAATTTCGTGGCGCTGTACACCACGCCGCCAGGCGCCAGCACCTTGATGCCCGCGACGGAGGCAACGTTAATAAAATGCCCGCTGCCCTGACGCTGGAACACCGGAAAAGCGGCAGCGATGCCGTACAGTACCCCTTTCAGATTGGTGTCAATCATCTTGTCCCATTCGTCGGTTTTCAGCTCGCTAAGCGGGGCGATAGCCATAAAGCCCGCGTTGTTGATCAGCACATCCACGCGCTGGTAGGCGGCAACGGCAGCGTCAATGGCGCGCTGAACCTCTTCCTGACGGGTGACATCGGCCTTGACGGCAATAGCCTTGCCGCCTTGCTGAATAATCTGATCCACCAGGGCATTAATTCTGTCCAGACGGCGCGCCACCAGCACCAGCGAAAACGCGTTATTCGCTAAATGGAGGGCAATCGCCTGACCAATACCGCTGCTGGCACCGGTAATAACAACAACCTTGTTTGCACTATTATTCATGATCTTATCTCGCTATTGAGTGATGCAAAAAAATAAAAGGCAGAGAAGCGTTAATGAATAATGACAAATTCATTAACGCGGTTTTGGATATATTGTGTATCGGGAATAAAATGATGTTCGTTTAAAACTTAATGGAGTACGGAAGAGTCTGTCAATGTCGTTTTTTAATAATTAAATTAATTGCAGACCTAATATTTAATTCTTATAGGTAACCGAGAATAGTATATAAATGAAATCGGGTCACGATAGCGGCCCTGCGAACAGGGCCTGAGGATTATAATTTGCCACTGTAAAGCACCGGGCCTGTGGGGAGTCCAGTGGGCGAGCCGCCCTCTGGTTCAAGGCTTATGGCTATCGTGGCGTTAGGAGGGAGCGTTGTGTTCCTGAGAGTGACACGTGTGGGGATGTCGTTATGCAGCAGCCCCATGGATACCGGCGCCTGCCCGCCTGGGATCAGCCAAAGCTGCAGGCTGTGTTGCGCCGCGACGACCGTTGGTCGAAGAGGGGCAATGCTCAGGTGCTGACGGCTGGCGTCCGCGCTGACGACCCACTGTCCGTGCTGTTGGGTATCGTTGAGTACCATCAGCGGAGCGAGTTCCGGGGTACGGATGGCATACCAGGCAACGACCGACAGGGCGGCGAGGGAGGCCGCAGCCATCCAGCCGACATAAGGCCGACTTTTGCGTAAAGGCTTTTTGGGCGGCAGATCGAGGGCGATTCTCTTCCACACCGTCTCGGGTGGCGGGACGGGCACAAGATGACTATCCAGCGTGCTGAACATCTCCTGCCAGTACGCCACGCGGGCGGCCAGAGCGGGTTCATGGAGGACCCTTTTCTGGAACTGAAGCCGCGCTCCTCCCCGCAGCGTGCCGAGGGCATACTCTGCTGCCAGCATGTCGTCGCGTTTTTCTGCGTCATTCATAGCCCGACACACTCCCGAAGATGGTCAATTGCCCGACGTATCCAGCTTTTCACCGAGCCCAGAGGCTGCTGGAGCCAGTCGGCAATGTCGCTGTGAGACATTCCCTGATAGTAGGCGAGCGTAATGCTCTGGCGCTGTTCGCTGCTCAAATGTTCGAGACACTGCCTGAGCCGTTCTGCCTGCACATCGTCGTGCCAGTTATTCTGCTCATCGTTCTCGCAAGGCAGAATCGCGTCGTTATACGCCGTCTCGCGGTCGGCAGCGCGGGTTTGCCCGCTGCGCAGCCAGTCAATACAGCGGTTGCGCACAATGTGCGTAAGCCAGGTCATCGGGGAGCTCAGTGTAGCGTTGTAGGTTTCGGCTTTACTCCAGACGGTGATAAAACAGTCGTGAAGGATCTCTTCTGCCCACGCGCGGTCACGCAGCATGCGCAGCGCGACGGCAAACAGGTGTGGCGACGTGAGTCGATAAAGTTGTTCAAATGCACGGCGATCGCCGTTTGCGACCGCCTGCATTAATTTCAGTTGCTGTTCAGCCAGCGCGTTATCCATGTTTTTCCCGGAAGGCAACGTCACACTTCCGAAGTATAGACAACTACTTAGGCATCAGGACGGTATCAATCACATCAATCACGCCGTTTTTTTGATGAACGTCATAGGTGCTAATGTTCGCCACATTGCCTTTACCGTCCTTAAGCTGAATATTGTGCGGGCCGTTGCTCATGATCCACAGTGGCTGACCGTTAACGGTCTTCAGCTCCGCGTGGCCGCCGCCTTGTTTAATTTTCTGCTCCAGCGCTTTCATATCGTAATTACCGGCGACCACGTGATAGGTCAGGATGCTGGTGAGCGTGGCTTTGTTTTCGGGTTTGACCAGGTTCTCGACCGTGCCGGCAGGCAATTTCGCAAACGCCGCATTGGTCGGCGCAAACACGGTGAACGGCCCTTTGCTCTGAAGCGTGTCCACCAGTCCTGCCGCTTTGACGGCGGCTACCAGTGTGGTGTGATCTTTCGAGTTTATGGCGTTTTCAACAATATTTTTGCTCGGGAACATTTCCGCTCCGCCCACCATCACGGAGCCTGACGTCATGGCGGCTGATGCGCCTGCACAGAAGAGTAAAGCGCTGGTTACGAATGCAACACGGGTTAGCTTTTTCATCATCTTTCCTCGGATTGGGGAGCAAAGGGGTTGCTCACATCTGCATATACGAGGGGAGGGGGGAAACTGGATGCAGGAAAATAAAAATAAATTTTTGAAGGGGGAGGTTAATCCCCTCTCCCCTATGGAGCTGAGGGGGCCCCACAAAGTAATGCCAGCACGGAACAGTCCCCTCGCCCCTCCGGGGAGAGGGTTAGGGTGAGGGGAACATACAGCTGTTGTGGTCATTCCGTTCACTTTATGTTCCTTGCTACTCTGTAACCCCATAACCTGTGAACGTGCCAGGGTGGCTCAGTCGCCACCACCCTGGCGACCCGGGCTCCCGGCGGTAAATCGCCGCTACGCGGTGCCCTCGGCTTATTCCTTCCGGCTTATCGGGGACGGGCGGAGGTAACGTCCCTGTAAAGCCCGCCCTCTCGGCGCATCCATGCGCCTCGCCCCGGCCTGCAGGAAACGCCTCAGCGATTTACAGCCGGACCAGGGCATCGCTGAAAGGCTTCAGTCGTTCTTAAACAACGTTATTGATGCTGCTTAAAATTACTGGGGATCCCTCAGCCTATGGGGAGAGGCAGGGTGAGGGGAAATACCCTCAGCGCCTCACCGGTGCCCCGTTCGCCACATAATACGCGGCCGTGCTCTTCGCCAGCGGCTCGCGTCCGCGAATGACGTCGGCAATCTTTTCGCCAATCATAATGGTGGTGGCGTTCAGGTTGCCGGTGATGATCTGCGGCATAATCGACGCATCCACCACGCGCAGCCCTTCCAGCCCGTGAACGCGGCCTTCGCCGTCGACCACCGCCATCTCGTCGTAACCCATCTTGCAGGTGCCGCACGGGTGGAAGGCGGTTTCGGCGTGGTTGCGCACGAACTCGTCCAGCTGCTCGTCGGTCTGGCAGTCAATACCCGGACTGATTTCACGGCCGCGGTACTTGTCCAGCGCGGGCTGGTGCATGATCTCGCGGGTGATGCGTATCGCGTCGCGGAACTCCTGCCAGTCCTGCTCGTGGGACATGTAGTTGAACAGGATCGCCGGATGCTGGTGCGGATCGCGCGACTGGATGCGCACGTGCCCACGGCTCGGGGAGCGCATGGAGCCGACGTGGCACTGGAAGCCGTGCTCTTTCACCGCGTTCGAGCCGTTGTAGTTAATCGCCACCGGCAGGAAGTGGTACTGAATGTTCGGCCATTCAAACTCTTCACGGCTGCGGATAAACCCACCCGCTTCGAAGTGGTTGCTCGCGCCCACGCCGGTGCCGCCAAACAGCCACTCGGCGCCAATCTTCGGCTGGTTCCACCACTGCAGGGCAGGGTAGAGGGAGACCGGCTCTTTGCATTCGTACTGGAGGTACATCTCCAGGTGATCCTGCAGGTTTTCGCCCACGCCGGGCAGATCGTGCACCAGCGGGATATCGAACTGCTTCAGCAGGGTAGCGTCACCCACGCCGGAGCGCTGGAGGATCTGCGGAGAGGCAATCGCCCCGGCACTCAGCAGCACTTCTTTTTTTGCCGTCGCTTTGGATGGGATGGTGCTTTCACCCTCCAGCCACTCGACGCCCACCGCGCGCTTGCCCTCAAAGAGGATGCGATCGGTCATGGCGTGGGTGCGGATGGTCAGGTTTGGGCGCGGTTTCGCCTGATCCAGATAGCCGCGCGCGGTGCTGGCGCGTCGGCCCTGCGGCGTGACCGTGCGGTCCATCGGGCCGAAGCCTTCCTGCTGATAGCCGTTGAGATCGTCGGTGCGCGGATAGCCCGCCTGCACGCCCGCCTCCACCATCGCCTCAAACAGCGGGTTCACGCCCGGTTTCGAGGTGGTGACGCTCACCGGACCGTCGCCGCCGTGGTAGTCGTTCGGTCCCACGTCGCGCGTCTCCGCCTTGCGGTAGTAGGGCAGGCAGTTGAGGTAGCTCCAGTGCTCCAGACCCGGCTCTTTTGCCCAGTGGTCGAGGTCCATCGCGTTACCGCGGATGTAGCACATGCCGTTGATCAGCGACGAGCCGCCCAGCCCTTTGCCACGTCCGCACTCCATGCGGCGGTTGTTCATGTATGGCTCTGGTTCGGTTTCGTACGCCCAGTTGTAGCGCTTACCCTGCAGCGGGAACGCCAGCGCGGCGGGCATCTGGGTGCGGAAGTCAAAGCGGTAATCCGGTCCGCCCGCTTCAAGCAGCAGGACGGTGGTGTTCGGATCTTCAGTCAGTCGTGTAGCCAGCACGTTGCCGGCAGAGCCGGCCCCGATAATGATGTAGTCAAATTGCAAATAAACCTCCCGGTTAAAATATGGACTGGAATTTACCCATCTCAACCTGGATGGACTTCACCTGGGTGTAGCTCTGCAGCGTCATCACGCCATTCTCGCGGCCAATGCCGGAGTGCTTGTAGCCGCCGACCGGCATCTCTGCAGCGGATTCACCCCAGGTGTTGATCCAGCAGATGCCCGCCTCGAGCTGATGAATGGCGCCGTGGGCGCGGTTCAGGTCGGCCGTGACGATGCCTGCCGCCAGCCCGTAGTCGGTGTCGTTGGCGCGGCGAATCGCTTCCTCAATGGACTCATAGGTGAGGATGGACATCACCGGGCCGAAGATCTCTTCGCGCACGATGGTCATTTCGTCAGTGCAGTCGGTGAACACGGTCGGGGCCACCCACGCGCCGTTATCGAAGCCTTCGCCCTTCAGCACGTCGCCGCCGCACAGCACGCGCGCGCCTTCCTCTTTGCCTTTGGCGATGTAGCGCATCACGCTGTCGCGGTGCGGGAAGCTGACCATCGGACCAAAGTTGGTAGCTTCATCGAACAGATCGCCCGCGCGGATGCGGCCCACGCGCTCAACGATTTTCTGCTCAAACGCGGCTTTGAACTTAGCCGGAACAAACACGCGGGTGCCGTTGGTGCACACCTGGCCGGAGCTGAAGAAGTTGGCCATCATGGCGATGTCCGCCGCGAGATCCAGATCCGCATCGTCAAAAATAATCAGCGGCGATTTGCCGCCCAGCTCCATCGTCACCTCTTTCAGGGAGGAGGCCGCGGCGTTCGCCATCACCTTTTTGCCGCTGGCGACGCCGCCGGTAAAGGAGACTTTGGCGATGCCCGGATGCTCGGTCAGGTACTGGCCGGTCTCCGCGCCCACGCCCGGCAGGACGTTAAACACGCCGTCCGGCAGGCCCGCTTCGGTGTAGATCTCGGCAAGCTTCAGGGCGGTAAGCGGTGTCACTTCGCTCGGCTTGAAGATCATTGCGTTGCCCGCCGCCAGCGCCGGGGCGGATTTCCACAGGGCGATCTGGATCGGGTAGTTCCATGCGCCGATGCCCGCCACCACGCCCAGCGGCTCGCGGCGGGTATAGACGAATGAGGTCTCGCGCAAGGGGATCTGGCTGCCTTCCAGCGCCGGGATCAGACCCGCGTAGTACTCCAGCACGTCCGCACCGGTGACGATATCCACGGTTGAGGTTTCGGAATACGCTTTACCGGTGTCGAGGGTTTCCAGCTTTGCCAGATCGTCGTTGCGCTCGCGCAGGATGTCGACGGCGCGACGCAGGATGCGAGAGCGCTCCATGGCGGTCATCGCCGCCCAGACTTTTTGCCCGCGCGTTGCGCTTTCTACGGCGCGATCGACGTCTTCGCGCCCGGCGGCCTGTACGGTCGCCAGGACTTCACCGTTGGCCGGGTTGATGGTCTCGAAGGTGCGACCGCTGGTGGCCGATGTATAACCACCATTGATATAAAGCTGCTGTTCTGCCATTCGGGACATAAATTCTCCTCGGTTATTCGGTCGGTAAATGCTGGCTGATAAAGTGGCTGGTCAGTGACTGCGCCAGGGTCTTATCCAGCGGCTTGCCGCTCAGCGCGGCGCGCAGCCACAGCCCGTCGATCAGTGCCGCCAGCCCGTAGCCCGCCTCCTGGGCCTGCTCGCGCGGAAGCTCGCGGCGGAACTCGTACACCAGGTTCGACAGCAGGCGGCGGCTGCTCACCTGCTGCAGGCGGTAGAGCATCGGCTGGTGCATGCTGCTTGCCCAGAAGGCCAGCCAGGCCTTCATCGCCGCGCTGCTCACCTGGGTTTCATCAAAGTTACCGCCAACAATCGCCTGCAGACGCTGCTCCGCGCTGCCGTTCGGCAGGGCGTGCAGGCGGCTTAATACCGCATCGCGCAGCTGGCCGGTGATGTCGCGCATGGTCGCTTCCAGCAGGCCGTTTTTGTCTTTGAAATAGTGACTGATGATCCCCGTGGAAACGCCCGCCCGACGGGCGATCTGCGCGATCGTCGCGTCATGCATTCCCACTTCATTTATTGCTTCCAGCGTGGCGTCGATAAGCTGCCTGCGCCGGATCGGCTGCATCCCCACTTTGGGCATTTTTGCCACTCCATTCATCAGCGTTGGTTAACCATTAAAGCGGTTTTTGATTGGACGTTCAATATAAAATGTGTCTTAATTGTTGCGGATTTGGATTTTAATAGTTACAAAAATAGTGAGGATACTGGATGACAGACCTTTCACAGGACAGAGAAAAAGACAAAATCAACCCGGTCGTTTTTTATACGTCCGCCGGGCTGATTTTGTTGTTTTCCCTGACAACGATCTTCTTTCGCGATTTTTCTGCCGAGTGGATTGGACGCACCCTGAACTGGGTGTCAAAGACCTTCGGCTGGTACTACCTGCTGGCGGCGACGCTCTATATCGTCTTTGTGGTCTGCATTGCCTGCTCGCGCTTCGGCTCCGTTAAGCTCGGTCCCGAGCAGTCCAAGCCCGAGTTCAGCCTGCTGAGCTGGGCCGCGATGCTATTTGCGGCAGGCATCGGCATCGACCTGATGTTCTTCTCCGTGGCCGAACCGGTCACGCAGTATATGCAGCCCCCGGAAGGGGCAGGGCAGACAATGGAGGCCGCGCGCCAGGCGATGGTCTGGACGCTTTTCCACTACGGCCTGACCGGCTGGTCAATGTACGCCCTGATGGGGATGGCGCTGGGATACTTTAGCTATCGTTATAATTTGCCCCTCACCATCCGCTCGGCGCTGTACCCGATTTTCGGTAAAAAGATCAACGGCCCGATCGGCCACAGCGTCGACATTGCGGCGGTGATCGGCACCATCTTCGGTATTGCGACAACGCTCGGGATTGGCGTGGTGCAGCTTAACTACGGGCTGAGCGTGCTGTTTGATATTCCGGACTCGATGGCGGCGAAAGCGGCGCTGATTGCGCTCTCCGTCATTATCGCCACCATTTCGGTGACGTCGGGCGTCGATAAGGGCATCCGCGTGCTCTCCGAGCTGAACGTGGCGCTGGCGCTGGGCCTGATCCTGTTCGTGCTGTTTATGGGCGACACCTCGTTCCTGCTCAACGCCTTAGTGCTGAACGTGGGCGACTACGTGAACCGCTTTATGGGCATGACGCTGAACAGCTTCGCCTTCGACCGCCCGGTGGAGTGGATGAACAACTGGACGCTCTTCTTCTGGGCGTGGTGGGTCGCGTGGTCGCCGTTTGTCGGCCTGTTCCTGGCGCGTATTTCACGTGGCCGCACCATCCGTCAGTTTGTTATGGGCACGCTGATTATCCCGTTCACCTTTACCCTGCTGTGGCTGTCGGTGTTCGGCAACAGCGCGCTCCATGAGATCATCCACGGCAACGCAACCTTTGCACAGGAAGCGATGGCGCACCCGGAGCGCGGCTTCTACAGCCTGCTGGCGCAGTACCCGGCGTTCACCTTTAGCGCCTCCGTGGCGACCATTACCGGCCTGTTGTTTTACGTCACTTCGGCGGATTCCGGCGCGCTGGTGCTGGGCAACTTCACCTCGAAGCTCAAAGACATCAACAGCGATGCGCCGAACTGGCTGCGCATCTTCTGGTCCGTCGCCATCGGCCTGCTGACGCTCGGCATGCTGATGACCAATGGCATCTCGGCGTTGCAGAACACCACGGTGATCATGGGGCTGCCGTTCAGCTTCGTTATCTTCTTCGTGATGGCCGGGCTGTATAAATCGCTCAAGGTGGAAGATTACCGCCGCGTCAGCGCCAGCCGCGACACCGCGCCGCGCCCGATGGGCGCGCAGGACCGGCTGAGCTGGAAGAAACGCCTGTCGCGCCTGATGAACTACCCGGGCACGCGCTACACCAAACAGATGATGGAGACGGTCTGCTTCCCGGCGATGGAAGAGGTGGCGCAGGAGCTGAAGCTGCGCGGCGCCTACGTGGAGCTGAAAAACCTGCCGCCGGAGGAGGGCGAGACCCTGGGGCACCTGGATCTGCTGGTGCACATGGGCGACGAGCAGAACTTTGTCTACCAGATCTGGCCGCAGCAGTACTCGGTCCCCGGCTTTACCTACCGGGCGCGCAGCGGGAAGTCGACCTACTACCGGCTGGAGACCTTCCTGCTGGAAGGAAGTCAGGGCAATGATTTGATGGACTACAGCAAGGAGCAGGTGATTACGGATATTCTGGACCAGTATGAACGGCACCTGAACTTTATCCACCTGCACAGGGAAGCGCCGGGGAATAGCGTGATGTTCCCGGATGTTTGAACCATTTCGTGTATGAATGACAGGGCACCCGTAACGGGTGCCGCTTTCACCTGTCCTGAACGTGAAGACCGGTTTTCCAGATAAAGAAACTTACCGTGTCGACTAATTTTGAATCGGCCTCGGCATAGGTTGCCGCACTGTGTCCTCCCTGACGGTAAGCCAGAACCAGCACGCTGCGCGGCGAGCCGATCTCCTCTAAACGGGCGGCGAATTTTGCTGTTTGCCACGGGGAAACGCGCTGGTCATGCAGGCCCACGGTTAACAGCACGGGAGGATAACGTTTTTCAGGTAACAGATGCCGGTAAGCATCTATTTTCAATAAGTTTAGCCTGCCTGACGGCGTCAGCGGCGATCCCAGTTCGTCATAGTTCATCACGCCTATCGGAATGTTATCCAGTCGGCTGGTATTCAGCATCCCGGCGTCTATGGCCACTGCGGAAAACAGTTCCGGGCGACGGGTCATCGCCATACCCACGATAATTCCCCCCGCGCTTTCACCCCCGATTGCCAGTTTTGACGGTGAGGTGTAGCGACTGTCGATAAGATATTCCGCGCAACGGATAAAATCGGTAATGGAATTTTCTTTCTTATCCGCTCTTCCTGCTTCGTGCCATTCAGGGCCCATTTCACCGCCTCCGCGTACATGCGCGATAGCGAGAATACCGCCTTGTTCCAGCCAGAGCAGACGGGTCAGATCGAATGAAGGAAACGTACTCACGCCGTACGCGCCATAAGCCGTCAACCAGGTAGGGACCGAACCATCGCGCGCAATGCCTTTACGGTATATGAGAGTCAGTGGGACGCGAACATTCTCTGCTGTAGTGACCCATTTTTCTTCCGTCACATAGTCTGTCAGGGGCTGGCTTAACGGCGGTATTAACTCTGTTTTCTGGATAATGTTATCCGCAGGTTGATAATGATAAATGACGGGGGGATTAAGCCAGCCCTGACGGGTGAAGAGAATGTCCTGACTATCGCTGCTGGCAAATATCGCACTCACGTCTTCATCTGCAGGGACCGGAATTGCCTGGTGGTGACTGATATCAGCAAACGGAATACGCATGAATTTACTGCTTCCGGCGTTATGATAAGCCACATAAAGTGAATCCCTACTCAGGCTTAATTGTGTTAACTCTCCGTTCGACCAGCTCATCACGGGTTCTTTGGTGGAGGCAGGAGCCGCCAGATTTATGCGTGAAATATCATAGCCTGAGGAGGCGTTATAGCTCGCCAGATAAATCCACTTCCCGGAATAAACAAAGGCAGAAACATTTTTATCGGTATCAACAATTTTGTTCCAGGTGAGTGTGCTGTTGTCATCCGCGCCTTTTTTAGCGGCAAAAAGGTAGCCTCCATAACCACTGATGGATTTTGAAACGTTAACAATCAGATATTCAGAATCAGGAGAGGTGTACAGATTAACGTTTTCGCAGGCTTTTTGTGCGAGTTCAGGGAGTGTGCGCCAGTCAAACGTCATAACGTCTCTGTCGTGCCCTATACGATGGAGGTAGACCTTGCCGCAGGTTTGTCGTCCTGAATCCTGAGTGATGGTGTTGAGACTATAATAAAAGGACTGATTATCCGCGGCCCAGAGAACGCTGGGATAGCGAACGTCGGGTATATGCGTATCTAATACGACATTATCCACAACCCGGATAACGGTAATTCTCGTGCTTTCAGTCCCGTTTCTTGAGAGCCCAAAAGCCACGTAGCGACCATCATGTGAAGGGCTAAAAAAATTAATCCCATAGCCAACAGGCGGATCGATGAGCACCCGTTCCGGTTTTCCCTTCTGTCTTACAAACAGCCGCAGGTATGGGTGTTCGACCGTTGAGCGTAGATAAAAACGATTTTGTCCCGCATCATAAATATCAGAAATAGTGGGGGCCGTATTCTCCAGCTCGCTTAACCTTTTCGCCAGCGCGTTTCTCCATGGAAGGGCCTGGAGTGTCTTACCCGTCTGGTTTGAGCGTTGATTTAACCAGCGAGCAGTCTGTTGGGGGTGAGTTTCCATCCATTGATAAGGATCCATGCCATCCTCATAGGGATTTTCGTTAGCATGAGCGAAAAAGAGACAGCCGAAAAATGCGAGGATCGTAATAATTATCTGCTTGCTGATAGGTTTTATTCTCGGTATCAGGCAATGTTTCATTTCTGGCTGGGCTCATGTTGTTCTGTTAGTGGCGTTAGTTGAATCACACGTTCAGCGGATGCGATAGTTGATTTTCTGTGCGCGATGATAATGCGTGTGATGTTTAACTTTTTAATGGCTGCATTGACATAGCTCTCACTCTCTTCATCCAGCGCGCTGGTCGCTTCATCCATAAATAATATTCCGGGTTTGCGATATAGCGCGCGCGCAATAAAGAGTCGCTGTTTTTGTCCACCTGATAATCCTTCACCGAGTTCACCAATTAGGGTCTCGTATCCCATAGGCATTTTTATAATCACGTCATGGATATAGCTGGCGCGGGCGCAGGCTTCCATCCACTCCTTATCGCCTTTGTCATCAAAGCCACAAATATTTTCCCTGATTGATCCAGAGAACAACTTATCATCCTGCATAACGCAGCCGATAATTTTACGATAGTTGTTTAAACCCAGCTGTTGAATGTCATAACCGTCGATTGTGACGGAGCCCGAAAGTGGTTCAAATAAGCCACAAAGTACTCTCATAAGCGTAGTTTTCCCCGCTCCTGACGGTCCTGTAATCGCCACGCTTTCACCTGCTGAAACCTTGAATGAGAGATTGCGAAAAACATCGGCGGAATGCTCGTCATAGCGATAGCTCAGCGCATGGGTTTCAAGAGTAACAGGTTGCATGGTATTTATGATTTCTCTGTCAGGCTTTTTCATTTCTCTTACGTTAAGCGCAATATCGGATACGCGTTCGTTATGAAGATGCATCATGCGCAACTTCATCAGAAAATTTGTCAGTGACCAGATTCTGTCGGCAAATTGTTCTCTGAACACGCCAAAAGCGATGAACATCCCAATTGTCATCGCGTTTTCTATGATGAGTTTTGAACCCAGCCATAACATTGTTATTTGTTCGCAGGCAATAATAAAAGCGTTTACCCCACCAAAAAGCAGATCCATTTTGGTGATTTTTATCTCTGTATTGATCGTGTCAATTTCCAGATTTAACCAGTGAGTACCGCGTCTATCACTCAAACCCTGCATTTTTACGGTCGCGATACCGTACAACGTTTCCATGAAATAGGACCGGGTGCGGGCATCTCTGATGAGGGTTTCTTCCGATAACTCGCGATAGGTACTGTAGGTCATTAGTCTGGTCAGAACATACAGCGCAGTAAAGCCTATGACTACGCCAGTCAGCCAGCCGCCATAAAGTATCATCATCACGATGACACCCATCATCATGGTTCCATCGATAAGTGCCCCAATGATGCTACTGGTAAAAGTTTCCCGAAGCGTGTTCAGTGATCCAAAGCGCGACTGAATATCGCCCAGCTTGCGCCGCTCAAAATAGCTTAGAGGCAGCCGCACGAGATGGGTAAAAAGCCCGGACTGCCACTGCACATTGATAAGCGTCGTCATTATCAGCGAGGACCATGAACGTAAAGCACTCAACGCCACGCGCAGTAAAGTAAAGAGAAACAGGCCGATACAAATCACCGTTAACAAGCCCATATCTGCGGCGGGAATAGCATGATCCAGGGCGAGTTGAGTGCCTATCGGTATAAGCAGGTTGATGGTTTCAATAATGAGCGAATAGAAAAATATTTTGCCTAACATTCCCTTAAGGCCGTGCACCTTCGCGGCCAGGGACCTCAGGCTGAACTGATGGCTTGTTGGCTGTGCGGCAAATGTACTTCCGGGCCATACTTCGAGCGCTATGCCGGTGAAGTATTTCGACATCTCCTCCATACCTACTTTTCTTCGCCCCCGAGCGGGGTCGTGAAGTATGGCTCGATTCTGCTTCACGCTGACGAGTACCACAAAATGGTTAAAATCCCAGTGCAGGATGCAAGGAGTCTTAAGCGCGCTGAGTTCATTGAGATCGAGGGATAAACAGCGTGTTGCGAGTCCAAGCTGTTCAGCAATTTGCGTCATGCCTGCCAGCGTGGTGCCCCGTGCCGACAGGTTAAATTGTTGACGCAGGGCGATGAGGTTGCTCTGTTTGCCATAGTGGCTACAGATCATCGCGAGGCAGGCCAGGCCGCACTCTGACGATTCCGTCTGGTGAACCAGCGGAACCCGGGAGCGCAACTGGAGATCCAGCTGTTCGATGAGGGTTTTAAGAGAGCGTTTACTCATTTACCGGACCCCCGGCGCTATTTTTCATATCGTAGAAGGGTGAAAGCATCCACTGGTAGATTTTTCTTTTTTCCAGAAATAAGGTGCTTTGAGCCTGCATACCATTGCCTAAACTCAGACGTTTGCCCGCATAGGCAATGTTTTGTCTGTCAGGCCTGATAATAATTTTGTAGTAAGGGGCGGCCCCGGGTGAGGTCGCTTTAAGTGCCCCCTGATAGGTTTGCATCTCCTGAGGGGAGGCAGGGGAACGCGAGATAACCGAAATGGAGCCCCCAAACATGCCAAATTTTTGTGCCGGAAACGCCTCATAGCGAATGTTCACCCGGTCGCCAGGAGAAAGGTAGGGGACGGCATCATTAGGCACCCATGTGACAAGAGAAAAATGATCGATAGTCAGAGGGATAATTTGCAGGAGGCTGTCGCCAGGTTTGATCATCTGCCCAACAGTAACGCTCAGGGAGTCTACCCGCCCGTCAGACATTGCCCGGATGATAATTGCGCCCCCGGCATCAATATTTAGACGCTCTTTTTGAAGCTCGTAGCGCTGAAGCTCCATCTGGTGGATCTGGTTATCAAATTCGGCAGCCTGAGTTTGAATCTGGCTTTCGAGAGTGGTCACCTGCAACGCGTTCTGATCGCTTTGAGCAGACAAATTAAGCATATTATTTTGTCGCTCGTAGTATAAGGCTATCTGGTTTATCAACTGATCCTGCGTGATAAGTCCGCGCGCTTGATAATGCCGATAGTTTTCCATGTTCGTTTTCATGACGCGAATGCCTTCCTGGGCTTGTGCGATAATGTCTGAGGATCGTTTGAGGGCCGCACTGTATTGCTCTTTTTGTTTTTTTAGCATTTCCAGAGTGTTTCTTTTATTCTCCTGAAGAAGATCCGTGATTTGAGCAATACGTGTAAGTTGGTTATCGACATCCATTCGCTGGTTATCACTCACAACACCGCTACGCGTGCTTTTACTAACATCTATCATGTAGATAGCATCGCCTGTTTTGAGCAGTTGACCTTCAGTGACAAACTGTTTAACTACAACGCCTTGGACACTGGCATACACATTTGATGAGCGGGGATACGTGGATATCTCACCCATCACTGTGATCCTTCTTGTATAGCTGAATGTCAAAATGAAAACGATAAAGGCAACAATAAAAAAAGCAGATAATCCGGCAACAAGCCAAATTGGAATACCAGGTAGTAATAAGGCCTTTCCCTGCCATCGCATTTTTTTATATTCAACCGCTTGTTGGCGATACACGCATGCTATTCCTTTTGTAAAGCAAGTCTTTAGATTTAGCCTGATTCCAGGCGATCATTTTTAGCTGAATGGCGCCTGGTTATTCCACCTGTTCCAAAACGTTCACTGACTGTCCTGGCCATTAGCTCTCAGTCAGTAATGTTGACCCGGTAAAGATTCAGCCATCTTTTCCATTGCGTCCGTCATGTCCTCCGGGACCTCCTTTTCCGCCTTTGCCCCCTTTCCCGCCTGGGCCACCGTTACCGCCATCTCCTCCGTTACCTCCACGTCCACCATTGCCGCCGTTGCCGCCATTGCCTGATCCACACGTGCCACCGTTTCCTCCACGACCTCCGTTCCCACCGGCGCCCCCATTGCCGCCATTACCGCCGTCACATTGTGATCCTCCGGAAATAAGCTGCATCTCAGAATTCAGTAATTTTCGCATTTTCATCTCCTGATGAAAAAAGTACATCCTTCACGATGGCCCACAATAAAAATCTATCGTGAGCCGTCGTATTCGCTGTTAAGGGTGATTAACGGCGTCCGCCATTATTACCACCACCACAGTTTCCGCCATTACCGCCGTTGCCGCCATTACCCCCACGGCCACCATTACCACCATTGCCGCCGTTACAGGTACCACCGTTACCACCACTGTTACCATTGCCGTTACCACTGTGATTACCGTTCCCGTTACCAGCACCAATTCCACCAGCGACACTGCTCATTTCATTTTGGTTTAATTCACGCATTATACTTTCCTTAGTGATATTGAGTTAATGTAAAACAGCGAAAGCATAATGTTCCTAAAATTATAAAATTGAAATGATTTATTTTGTGTTTATTGATTTTTTTATCTTGGCATTTTTGATCTGGCTCGAGGTTTTATGGCTGAGTTCTGTTATGAAAAAACCTGCTCGCATACTTTTAAATGCTCAAGGAAAATTTTGGTGGCTATTATAAATGGTAGGGAGGGGCTTAACATTTTTTCCCGGTGGGTGTACGTTTATTTGATTGGTGGCTATAGGGGAGGATGGTTTTGTTATTATTCATCTGGTATTAATTAAAACTAAATGGCTGGAGCAATAAACAGGGCAGCATTATTCCTGAACGACAATCATGGTATATACCTCTCCATTAACACGTTGCCAGGCGAGGCTAAAGCATTTTCCCTGCTGATAACGGCCCGCCGGATGGCTGAGCGTCAACGCGATAGTTTGCTGATTCAACGCCGTGACCTGTGCACAGTCGAATCCCATGTAGCGCCTTGCCGTAGGGAACAGTGCTTTAAACAAACTTTCTTTGGCGCTGAATGCAAGCGTCAATACCAGCGCAAAGGGGTAGCCCGAGCGCGTCAGGCACATCGCTTCCTGTGCATCAATGATGCCGTCCTGGATTTCGCGGGCTTCACGGTCAGGAAGAATGGCTTCGCAATCAATACCCACAAGCGCATCTGGATGACGGACGGCAACCGCCATCGCCTGCGTGCCGCTGTGGGTGATGCTCCCTGAAACGCCTTCCGGCCAGAGCGGCTCACCGCTGGGGCCGATGCCGGGCACAGTGTGGTCAGGTAAGGCATGCGCGGCGGCGATGCGGCCTGCCAGATGCTCGGCTTTGCGTTTGCGCCCGGCGTTTGCAAGCTCGGCGTGGTGGGGGAGCCAGAGGAGATCGGCGTCGGTGAAGGTGGTTGGGTCGAAGGTGACGTGGTGGACGGTGTGGCCGGCGAGAATGAACGTGGTGTGGGTTGTGTGCATGGTTTTTCCTTCAGAATTGTGCGGCCTGATGCCCTCACCCCGGCCCTCTCCCACGGGGAGAGGGAGCAAACACTAAAAACGGCAACGGGGTTGCCGTTTTGCTTTCACCTCGTCCTCACCCCAGCCCTCTCCCACAGGGAGAGGGAGGCGTTGTTGCCTTTATCAGAAACGCGTATTCACGCTCATATACCACGTGCGGCCTGGCTCATTATAGGTATAAGCCCCCGCGCCGTACATATACGCACCGGTGGTGGCGTTGCCCGTGGTCTGGGCATTACCCGCGCGCCACTGGCGCTTGTCGAAGACGTTATCCACGCCGCCGGTCAGGCTGACGTTTTTGGTCATGTCCCAGGTTGCGCTCAGACCAACGATGCTGTACGGGCTGACTTCGTCTTTCTCAGACCCGGTGACAGGCTGACCTTTGTAGTTGTACTTCTTCGGCTGCTGCTTGCCGTACCAGGTAAAGGTCGACTGGAGCGACACGTCCTGATGCACCTGCCAGCTCAGAGTGGAGTTCAGCGTGTACTCCGGAATGATCGACAGACGGTCGCCGGTCTCCTTGTTCTTGCTCTGCAGCATGTAGGTGATGTTGTTGGTCCAGTTAATCGTGTCGCTGACCGGCACGTTCAGGGAGCCTTCCAGACCTTCCACCACCGCCTTCGGCACGTTTTCCCACTGGTAGATATCCGTCTGCACTTTACCGGAAGAGGTGTGACCAATCGGCGCGTAGCCCGCTTCAATCTTGTCGCGGTAGTCGTTGCGGAACCAGGTGACGCCCGCCAGCCAGCCGTCGTGTTTCCACTCCAGGCCAATCTCTTTGTTGATACTGGTTTCGGCCTTCAGGTCGTCGTTACCCATCATGTAGCAGCCCACGCCGTCGGAGCTGGCGTAGCAGCCCTGGCCTTTGCTGTAGAGCAGGTAGTTCGGGTTGGTCTGGTACAGGCTCGGCGCCTTATAGGCGCGGGCGATCCCCATCTTCAGCGTGAAGTCATCCCCCAGACCCTGCGACAGGTTAAGTGACGGGCTCCAGTTGTTGCCGACGATGGTGTGATGGTCGAAGCGCAGGGCAGGGGTCAGCATGGTGCTGTCGGTCAGCTCCATGTTGTTTTCGGCGAACAGAGAGAAAATCTCTGCCGACGTGTACGGGCTGCGGTCGTTGCTCATGCCCGGAATGGTGCCGCCCTGCTGAGTTTGGGTGAAGGAGGTCGAGTCCTTCATGCGCTGCTGGTTCCACTCGGTGCCGAGCGTCAGGTTCTGGTTAACGAGGAAATCAATCGGCAGGTTGATTTCACTGTGCAGCATCACGTCGGCCAGATCGGTGTCGGTGAATTTATTACTGTTGAACAGGCCTTCCAGACCGCCTGCCAGCCCTTCGCCCAGACGGGAGTTGCGGGTGTGCTCGTACTGCGCCCAGTTGCTGGTGGTAATGCCGTTATCCCAGCCGCCGTTCCAGGTCACCGCGAAGTTCTGGCGATAGATACGGTTGGTCTCTTTGCCGTAGTTCTTTTTCACCAGACCGCTGGAGCTGTTGTCGTTGTTGGTGTTCTGGGTATCACCGGCGTAGAGGTTGTTCTGGCGGCTGTAGCCCGCCTCAAATTCCAGAGACTGCATCGGCGCAAAGTCCCAGCGCACCACGCCGTTGATGTCTTTATTTTCCACCCCTTCACGGCCCGCGGGCAGCGTGTCGGCGTAGGCACCGGTTCGGTCAGACTGGTGACCCTGGTTGATGTCCCACGCGTCGGCCTGGGTTTTGTCCAGATTGCCGAACATGCGGAAGCTGAAGTCGCCGCCCAGCGGGCCGCTCAGGCTGAAGTTGGTGCGCTTGGTGGAACCTTCATCCTTGTGCTCAGGCGCATTCAGGTAGGTGTTCCAGGAGCCGTGCCACTGGTCGTCGAATTTTTTGGTGATGATGTTCACCACACCGCCTGCCGCGCCGTTGCCATAGCGCGCGGCGGCCGGACCGCGGATCACTTCGATGCGCTCGATCATCTCTGGCGGTACCCAGCCGGTATCGCCGCGCGTATCACGCTCGCCGCGCCAGCCCAGACGGATGGAGTTACGGCTGGTCACCGGCTTGCCGTCGATCAGGATCAGGGTGTTTTCTGGCCCCATGCCGCGGATATCAATCTGACGGTTATTCCCGCGCTGGCCGCTGGTGGAGTTACCGGTCAGGTTAACGCCCGGCATGGTGCGGATGATTTCCGCCACGTCCCGCGCGGGCGGGTTTTTACGTATCTCATCGGCGGTGATGGTCGATACCCCCGGCGCCTGCAGATTCTGCTCGGCGGCGGTGATCACCATCGTGTCTTCGTGCTGCGCAGAGGCGGTGTTGTCGTCTGCCAGAGCGGGCAGCGCGACGCCGTAAATCCCTAAATTGACCAGCAAGGCCAGAGAGTGAATCTTCTTATTCATTGTACGTCCTGCTTTTGCGGTTGTTTTATGAGCGCTTCCCACAGCGCGGGCACTACGCTATTGCAAATGCAAATAGTTATCAATAATATTATCAATAAAATTTGCTCTGAAACAAAAAAGACTGTTAAACATGAGGTTATAAGGGTGACGGCGTTAATAACGGGAAGTGAAGCGTGGTGGCAGTCGAAAAACGGGCCTGAATGGACGCCGGAAAAGGGAAGCTATCGCGTCACGTTCTGGTGGCGTGACCCGGCAGGAACGCAAAGAACGTCACCGATCAAACGCGTCTGGCTCTACGTCACCGGCGTGACCGATCACCACCAAAATGCCCGCCCGCAGTCTCTCGAACGCATTCCCGATACCGACGTCTGGCAGTGGCAGGGCGAGTTCAGCCCCGAGTGGCGCGGAAGCTACTGTTTTATCCCTTCCGTGAATGAAAACGATTTTGCCAGTGTCGTGTTTGAAGGCGAGCAGCCGGAGCGCATGGCGCTGCGCGAAGGGTGGCGCAAGCTGCTGCCGCACGCGGTTTCCGACCCGCTGAATCCGCAAAGCTGGCGCGGCGGGCGCGGCCATGCCGTCTCCGCGCTGGAGATGCCGGGCGCGCCGGTTCAGCCGGGGTGGAATCATCCCGATACGCCGTATCAACCTCCGATTTGTATTGAGTGGGAAAGCGCGCGCCTGAAAAATCGCCGTCGCGTCTGGATTTTCACTACCGGGGGCGACGACCCGGAACGTCCCCTGGCGGTGCTGCTCGACGGGCAGTTCTGGGCCGAAAGTATGCCGGTCTGGCCTGCGCTGGCGTCTCTCACCGCCGAGCGCAAATTACCGCCTGCGGTCTACGTCTTAATCGATGTTATCGATATGGAGCATCGCAACCGCGAGCTGCCGTGCAATCCCGATTTCTGGCTGGCGGTGCAGGAAGAACTTCTCCCCCTTGTCCAACAATTCGCGCCGTTTAGCGACCGCGCCGATCGTACGGTGGTGGCTGGCCAGAGCTTTGGCGGTCTCGCGTCGCTTTATGCTGGCCTCCACTGGCCGCAGCGTTTTGGCTGCGTGCTTAGCCAGTCCGGCTCCTGGTGGTGGCCACACCGCGGCGGCCAGCAGGACGGGCTGTTAATCGAACAACTTAAAGCCGGTGAAATATCTCCTCGCGGGCTACGCATCATTCTTGAAGCCGGGCGCAACGAGCCGCTCATTTTCCGCGCGAATCAGGCGATTTACGCCGAACTGCACACACACCAACCGGTTATCTGGCGTCAGGTTGACGGCGGACACGATGCGCTTTGCTGGCGCGGTGGGCTGACGCAGGGGCTGATAACCCTCTGGCAGCCGCTTATTCACTAACGGAGTCTGTATGGAATTCAGCAATCCTTTCGATAATCCGCAGGGACAGTTCGCCATTTTGCAAAACGACCAGGGGCAGTACAGCCTGTGGCCGCAGCAGTGCGAACTGCCGGCAGGGTGGCGCGTGGTGTGCGAAGCACAGTCGCAGGAGGCGTGCCAGCAGTGGCTTGCCGGGCACTGGCAAACGCTTGAGCCGTCTTACTTTGTGGGGGAGAACGCATGAACCGTCTTCCTCTCGTCGCCGCCCAGCCGGGGATCTGGATGGCGGAACAGCTGTCCACGCTGCCAAACGCCTGGAGCGTGGCGCACTACACCGAGCTGAAAGGCGATATCGATGCACCACTGCTGGTTAAAGCCATTGCGGAAGGCATGCTGCAGGCCGATACCCTGCGCATGCGTTTTGCAGAAGAAAACGGTGAGGTGTGGCAGTGGGTGGATGAGACCTTCATTCTGCCGGAACCGTCCGTTGTTCGCGTTGATTCTCACGCCGCCGCCGTGGCGCTGATGGAATCCGATCTTAACCAGAACCTGCGCGTCGACAGCGGTCAGCCGCTGGCGTTTCACCAGCTGATTCAGGTCGGTGACAACCACTGGTACTGGTATCAGCGGTATCATCATCTGGTGGTGGATGGCTTCAGCTTCCCGGCCATTACCCGTCAGATCGCCGCGATTTATGCCGCGTGGAAAAAGGGCGACCCCACGCCGGAATCCCCGTTTACCCCATTTGCAGAGGTGGTGGACGAGTACCAGCGCTATCGCGACAGCGAGGCGTACCCGCGCGACGGCGCGTTCTGGGCCGAGCAGCGCAAACAGCTGCCTTCTCCGGTCTCGCTCTCCTCCGCGCCGCTGCCGGGTCGTGCCGCGACAACGGATATCCTGCGCCTGAAAATCGCCGCCGACGGTCGTGCTTTTAGCCAGCTTGCGCAGGCGGCAGAAAAGGTACAGCGCACCGACCTGGCGCTTGCGCTGGTGGCGCTGTGGCTGGGGCGCCTCACCGGACGGCTGGACTACGCCGCCGGGTTTATCTTTATGCGAAGGATGGGGTCCGCAGCCCTGACCGCGACCGGGCCGGTGCTTAACGTCCTGCCGCTGGCGATCAATATCGATCCGCAGGAGAGCCTGCCCTCGCTGGCGCTGCGCCTGGCGAACCAGCTGAAAAAAATGCGCCGCCACCAGCGCTACGACGCCGAGCAGATCGTGCGCGACAGTGGGAAAGCGGCGGGCGATGAAGCGCTTTTCGGCCCGGTGCTGAACGTGAAAGTGTTCGACTACCAGCTGGATATCGACGGCGTGGAGGCCATCACCCACACGCTGGCGACCGGCCCGGTGAACGATCTGGAACTGGCGCTGTTCCCGGACGAGCAGGGCGGGTTGAGCATTGAGATCCTCGCCAATAAACAGCGCTACGACGAGGCGACGCTGACGCGTCACGTGGCGCGGCTGAACGCGATGCTGAGGCAATTTGCAGCCAACCCGGACCTGCGCTGCGGCGAGGTGGAAACCGTTTCTGAACAGGAATATGCCCAACTGGCGCGCATCAACGATACCGGACTGGCGCTGCCGTCCACTACGCTCGCGGATCTGGTGGCGGAACAGGCGAGCAAAACGCCGGACGCCCCGGCGCTGGCGGATGCGCACGTTGAGCTGAACTATCGCCAGATGCGCGAGCAGGTCGTCGCGCTGGCAAACCTGCTGCGCGCGCGCGGCGTGAAGCCGGGCGACAGCGTGGCGGTGGCCCTGCCGCGCTCGGTATTCCTGACGTTAGCGCTGCACGGCATTGTGGAGGCGGGCGCCGCATGGCTGCCGCTCGACACCGGCTACCCGGACGATCGCCTGCGGATGATGCTGGAGGATGCGAAGCCGTCCCTGCTCATTACCACTGACGAACAGCTTCCGCGCTTTAGCGATCTCTCCGTCGAGACGTTTAGTTACAACACACTATTACCGACCGCGGGTGCTGAGCCGCTGCGGCTGGCTAAGCCGGAGCAGACGGCGTACATCATATTTACCTCCGGCTCGACCGGGCGTCCAAAAGGGGTCATGGTCGGCCATACCGCCATCGTTAACCGCCTGAAGTGGATGCAGGACCATTATCCGCTGGGCGCGGACGATGTGGTGGCGCAGAAAACGCCGTGCAGCTTTGATGTGTCGGTGTGGGAGTTCTGGTGGCCGTTTATCGCCGGGGCGAAGCTGGTGATGGCCGAGCCGGACGCGCACCGCGATCCGCAGGCGATGCAAAGCTTCTTCGCCCACTATGGCGTGACCACTACCCACTTCGTGCCGTCGATGCTGGCGGCGTTTGTTGCTTCGCTGACGCCGGAAAACGTCGACTGCTGCAAAACACTTAAGCAGGTGTTCTGCAGCGGCGAAGCGCTGCCGACGGCGCTGTGCCGCGAGTGGGAACAGCTGACCCGCGTGCCGCTGCACAATCTTTATGGCCCGACGGAAGCGGCGGTGGACGTCAGCTGGTATCCGGCGTTTGGGCCTGAGCTGGCGGCG
Source organism: Enterobacter sp. BNK-22 (assembly GCF_048684805.1). NCBI lineage: Bacteria > Pseudomonadati > Pseudomonadota > Gammaproteobacteria > Enterobacterales > Enterobacteriaceae > Enterobacter > Enterobacter sp. BNK-22. The sequence goes on along the minus strand of NZ_JBLQTT010000001.1, from coordinate 2,334,403 downwards.
GTGGAAGGTAACAGCGTGCCGATCGGCTTCCCGGTGTGGAACACGGGGCTGCGCATTCTGGATGCGATGATGCGCCCGGTGCCGTTCGGCGTGGCGGGCGATCTCTACCTCACCGGCATCCAGCTGGCGCAGGGGTATCTTGGCCGTCCGGATCTCACCGCCAGCCGCTTTATCGCCGACCCGTTTGCGCCGGGCGAGCGGATGTACCGCACCGGAGACGTTGCCCGCTGGCTGGATAACGGCGCGGTGGAATATCTGGGCCGCAGCGACGACCAGCTTAAAATTCGTGGCCAGCGCATCGAGCTGGGTGAAATCGACCGGGCGATGCTGTCGCTGTCGGACGTGGCCCAGGCCGTGGCGCACGCCTGCGTCTTCAACCAGGCGGCGGCAACGGGCGGCGATGCCCGCCAGCTGGTGGGGTACGTGGTTTCTGAATCCGGCTTACCGCTGGACCGCGACGCGCTGCTGGAATCGCTCAAAGCCCAGCTGCCGCCGCATATGGTGCCGGTGGTGCTGCTGCAAATCAGCGCGCTGCCGCTGAGCGCCAACGGCAAGCTGGATCGCAAGGCGCTGCCGCTGCCGGAACTGACCGGTAAAACGTCCGGACGGGCCCCGGAAAGCGAAACCGAAATCGCCGTCGCGCAGGCGTTTGCCGCGCTGCTGGGCTGCGAGATCAACGACATTGAGGCGGATTTCTTTGCCCTCGGCGGCCACTCGCTGCTGGCTATGCGTCTGGCGGCGCAGCTCAGCCGTGCGTTCAACCGCAAGGTCACGCCGGGGCAGATTATGGTCGCCTCGACGGTCAGCAAGCTTAGCGCCCTGCTGGACTCGCAGATGAGCGACGAGCAGGCGCAGCGTCTGGGGTATGAAACGCTTCTGCCGCTGCGTGAGGGCGACGGCCCGACGCTGTTCTGCTTCCATCCGGCATCCGGCTTCGCCTGGCAGTTTAGCGTACTGGCGCGCTACCTCAGCCCGCGCTGGTCAATCGTCGGCATTCAGTCGCCGCGCCCGGACGGGCCGATGCAGCAGTGTGCGGATCTGGATGGGGTGATTGAGCGCCACCTGTCTACGTTACGTAAGCAGCAGCCGCAGGGGCCGTATTACCTGTTCGGTTATTCCCTCGGCGGCACGATGGCGCAAGGGATTGCGGCCCGCCTGCGCGAGCAGGGTGAAGCGGTTTCGTTCCTCGGCCTGCTGGATACCTGGCCGCCGGAAACCCAGAACTGGGCGGAAAAAGAGGCTAACGGCCTCGACCCGGCGGTGCTGGCAGAGATCGAGCGGGAACGTCAGGCGTTTATCGCCGCCCAGCAGGGGCAGGGCTCCAGCGAGCTGTTTAACGCCATTGAAGGCAACTACGCCGACGCGGTGCGGTTGCTCACCACGGCGCACAGCGCGCGCTTTGACGGTAAAGCGACGCTGTTTGTCGCCGAGCGCACGCGAACCATGGATCCGCAGGCGGCCTGGGCGCCGTGGGTGGCGGAGCTTGAGGTGTACAGCCAGGATTGCGCCCACGTGGATATCATTTCACCGCAGGCGTTTGAGAAGATAGGGCCGGTGTTGAAGAATATTTTGGGGTAACGTCAAAAGCGCCGGGTAAGGCGTAGCCGCCACCCGGCAATTACCGTCGGCCTAACGGCACCACCAGCGGCGTTCCCGCCACCGGATCGTCGATTATCATGCAGCGCAGGCCGTAGATCCGCGCGATCAGCTCCGGCGTAACAATCTCCTTCGGCGCGCCCTGGGCCACAATCTCCCCGTCTCGCAAGGCAATCAGGTGCGTGGCGTAGCGGCACGCCTGGTTTAAATCGTGCAGTACCGCTGCCAGGGTGTACCCCTGCGCGCGGTTCAGCTCGCTCAGCAGTTCCAGCAGGTCGATCTGATGGCTGATATCCAGCCAGGTCGTCGGCTCGTCCAGCAGCATGATGGAGGTCTCCTGCGCCAGCACCATCGCGATCCACGCGCGCTGACGCTGTCCGCCGGAAAGGGTATCCACGCTTTGCTGAGCGAGATCGGTAATGCCCGTCGCCCGCATCGCGCGGTTCACCGCTTCGTCATCTTCCTTGCGCCAGCGGGTAAACAGCGGCTGGTGCGGATAGCGCCCGCGCGAGACCAGCTCCTGCACCGTGATGTCCCCCGGCGTGGTAGCGTTTTGCGCCAGCAGCCCGATGCGCCTGGCCACCTCTTTGCTGGCGAAGCGCTGGATCTGCTCGCCGTCGAGAAGCACGCTCCCCGCAACCGGCGTCATCAGGCGGCTCAGGGTGCGCAGCAGGGTCGATTTTCCGCAGCCGTTCGGGCCGATAATCGCCGTGAAGTGGCCGTCCGGAATGGCGACGGATAAATCACGGGCAATAATTTTTTTGCCGTAACCGAGGGTGAGATTTTCGCCGCGCAAGCGGGTGGTTGAATCTGTCATTTCTTGCGTGACTCCTGAACGAGCAAGACGATAAGGTAAATGCCGCCGAGGCTGACGGTCACCACGCCCACTGGAAGCTGGTAAGGCATAAACAGCCGCTGGGCGCAGAGATCGGCGGCCAGCAGCAGCAGCGCGCCGCACAGCGCCGCCTGAGTTAATCCCCAGCGCGCCGTCCCGCTTAGACGTCGTGCGATATGCGGCGCGACAAGGGCGATAAATGAGATCGGCCCGGCGATGGCGGTGGAGGCGGCGGTCAGCAGTACGGCGACCAGCATCAGCATCAGGCGCGAGCGCTCAACGCCCACGCCCAGCGCGCAGGCGCTGTCGTCGCCCATCTCCAGCAGCCGCATGCGCCGTACCAGCAGCAGCGCGCCGATAAACATCAGCACAATCAGCGGTGCCGCGGGCCAGGTTTTGCCCCACGTCAGGCCGTTGAGGGAGCCCGCGTACCACAGCCCGGCGGAAAGCGCCGTTTCCAGCGAGGCCTGCAGCAGCAGCCATGTGTTAAAGGCCATCAGCATCGCACGTACGCCGATACCGATAATGATCAGCCGGAAGGTGTCGATGCCGTTGCGCCAGGCCAACAGCCAGATAACCAGCGACGTCAGAATGCCGCCCGCCATCGCCGTAAAGGTGATGGCCGTCAGGTGCTGGCCGAACAGCACCATCGCCACCAGCACGCCGCTCCAGGCCCCGGTATTGAGGCCCATCACGTCCGGGCTGCCGAGTGGGTTGCGCATCAGCGACTGGAAAATCGCGCCGCTGACGCCGAGCGCCGCGCCCACCAGAATGGCCATCGCCACGCGCGGCAGTCGCCATTCGGTGACAACCAGGGTGATATTGCGCGGCGCGCTGCCGAGCAGGGCGTCAAACACCTGGGTGAAATCAAGCGTCACCGCGCCGCTGCGCAGGCTCCACGTTGCCAGCAGCAGAATGGCGATAACCAGCAGGGAGACGCAGGCGACTAAACGCCGGGACGGAGCCATCATGCGCCACCTCCGCGTCTGCGTCGTACCAGGAAGATCAGCACCGGCGCACCGATAAAGGCGCTGACCACCGAGACGCGCAGCTCGCCCGGCACCAGCAGGCGGCCCAGCACGTCGGCAAACAGCAGCAGGGCAGGGGTCGCCAGCAGCGTAACGGGCAGGGACCAGCGGTGATCCGCCCCCACCAGCCAGCGCGCCATATGGGGCATCATCAGGCCGATAAAGGCAATCGGGCCAACCACGGCGGTCGCGCTGCCGCACAGTACGGTGATGGCCAGCAGACCCGTCAGCTGCGTGCGCGCCACGCGGTTGCCGAGGGCAGTGGCGGTGTCGCTGCCGAGGCTCAGGCTGTTCAGCGCCCGGCTTAACGACAGCGCTACGGCGGCGGCAATCATCACCGGGATCGCCACCACTTTCAGGGTTTCAAGGGTGCGGATATCCAGCGAGCCGGCCTGCCAGAAGCGCAGCTGGTCGTAAACGTCCGGGTTGAGCAGGGCGATGCCGTTGGACAAGCCTTCCAGCACCGCGGCAAGCGCCACGCCCGCCAGCGTCAGGCGTACCGGGCTCAGCTGTCCGCCGCCCTGGCTGCCGGTAAACGCCACCACCAGCGAGGCGGCCAGCGCGCCGCAAAAGGCCATCACCAACTGTTCAGAGGGCGACGTTAACCCGAACAGCGCCGCGCCGAGCACGATGGCAAAGCTGGCACCGGAGTTCACGCCGAGAATGCCGGGGTCCGCCAGCGGGTTACGGGTAAGGGTTTGCATCAACGCACCGGCAAGGCCGAGCGCGCCGCCGGCCAGCAGTCCGGCAAGGGTGCGGGGCAGGCGGGCGTCGAGCACGATGACGCAGTCGGCGCTCTGACAGGTGCCGGAGAGCGCATCAACGATAACGGAGGCGGGCAGCGGCTTGGCGCCGACCAGCAGGCTGAGCGCAATCGCCAGGCTCAATAGCAGCAATAAAACGGGCACGGCAATGGCGCGCACCGAAGAAGAGGAAAACGACATAGCAACATCCATGATTTGATAATGATAGTGATTATCGTTATCTATCTTATTTGGCTATGTTAGCATGTGCGCCCATGGAATGGGTAGAATTACACTCAAGGCTTTGTCATGAATCAAAAATCCTGGCTGCTCAACCTCAGCCTGCTCAAAACGCACCCGGCGTATCGCGCCGTCTTTATCGCTCGTTTTATCTCCATTTTATCCCTCGGTCTGCTCGGCGTGGCCGTGCCGGTCCAGATCCAGACTATGACGCACTCCAGCTGGCTGGTGGGGTTATCGGTGACGTTAACCGGCGGGGCGATGTTCATCGGCCTGATGGTCGGCGGCGTGCTGGCGGACCGCTACGAGCGTAAAAAGCTGATCCTGCTGGCGCGCGGCACCTGCGGCGTGGGCTTTATCGGGTTGTGTCTGAACGCCATGCTGCCGGAGCCGTCGCTGATGGCCATATATGCCCTCGGGCTGTGGGACGGTTTCTTTGCCTCCTTAGGCGTGACGGCGCTGCTGGCGGCGACGCCCGCGCTGGTCGGGCGCGAGAACCTGATGCAGGCGGGGGCAATCACCATGCTCACCGTGCGCCTTGGCTCGGTGATTTCGCCGATGGTCGGCGGCCTGCTGCTGGCAACCGGCAACGTGGCGTGGAACTACGGCCTGGCAGCGGCGGGGACGTTTATCACCACGCTGACGCTGCTGCGCCTGCCGCTGCTGCCACCCCCGCCGCAGCCGCGCGAGCATCCGCTGACATCACTGATGGCTGCTATTCGTTTTCTGTTCAGTAACCCGCTGATTGGCGGCATTGCGCTGATTGGCGGCCTGCTGACCATGGCGAGCGCCGTGCGCGTGCTGTATCCGGCGTTAGCGGGAGAGTGGCGGATGAGCGCCTCGGAGATTGGCCTGCTGTACGCCGCGATTCCGCTCGGCGCGGCCTGCGGGGCGCTGACCAGCGGCAACCTGGCGCAGAGCGCGCGTCCGGGGCTGATTATGCTGCTTGCCACGCTGGCCTCGTTTATCGCCATTGGCTTCTTTAGCCTGATGCCGGTCTGGGCGCTCGGGGTGATGTGTCTGGTGATCTTTGGCTGGCTGAGCGCCATCAGCTCGCTGTTGCAGTACACCCTGATCCAGACCCAGACGCCGGAAGGGATGCTCGGGCGCATCAACGGCCTGTGGACCGCGCAGAACGTCACGGGCGATGCCATCGGCGCGGCGATCCTCGGCGGGCTGGGGGCGATAATGAGCCCGGTGGCATCGGCGAGCAGCAGCGGGTTTGTGTTAGCGATGGTTGGTGGGATTTTGTTAGTGGCGCTGGTGGAATTGCGGCGGTTCAGGCAGGAGAGTGCCCCTGTGTGATTTGCCGGGTGGCGGCTGCGCCTTACCCGGCCTACATTTTGCACCCGTAGGCCCGGTAAGCGAAGCGCCACCGGGCGCATGCATTACCCGAAAATTGCCTCTAAACGCTGCAACACCAACATCGCGCTGTAATAATCCAGGCGGAACGTCTCGGTTCCTAACGCCCACACGCGCTTGTTTTTCACCGACGGCAGGTGCGCCAGCAGCGGGTTAGCGTAAATCGCCGCCACGTCTTTCTCTTCACCGGCAAACACAAACAGCCCTTCGCCGTTTAGCCCCGTCGCCAGGTTTTCACCGCCCAGCTGGATAATGTCGTGGCGCTTGCCCTGGCTTGTTGAGGTCTGCAACCCGGCAGGCAGCTCCGCCAGCGTAAAGCCCAGCTGGTGCAGCAGCTTGCCTTGCGCCGATTCCGCGGTCCACAGGTTGGCAGAATGCGCGGCGGCGGTGTAGACGATGGCGTTCACCGGCTGCGGCGGCAGCGTCATTTGCTGTTTCACCTGCGCGAGCTGCGTATCAAACGCGGCTATGCGCCCGGCGGCCTGCTTTTCGTGTCCGGTGATCGTGCCCAACTGGGTCAGCAGCGCCTGCCAGCTTTTGTCGTCGTAGTTGATGATAAGCGTCGGCGCAATGGCGGAAAGCTGATCGTACAGCGCCAGTGCGGAATCCCCGCCGGTAGCGCTGATCAAAATCAGGTCCGGCATTTGCGCGGCCACCGCTTCGGCGCTCGGCTCGCCGATATACAGCCGTGCAACTTTGCGCTGCTTCGCGATATCGCCCCACTGGCGCAGGAAACCCTGTCCATCCGCCACGCGGTTGTTCGGCGTGGTCGCGCCGCTGGCGACGACCGGTGCGTCAATCGCCAGCAGGGAGCCGGTTAAGGTCACGCTGGTGGAGACAATGCGCGTCGGTTTGCTCTCAAGCGTGTGAACCCCGCGGCTGTCAGTCACCTGACGCGGCCAGTCGGCGGCAGCGGCTGAGGTAAGTCCTAAAACAAAAAGCACGAATAAAAGCAGGGGATTACGGAAAACGGCAGGGAATTTCACAGCGCGGGATCCTGTTTTTGTTGAAGATAATGCTTCTCATTTTCATAGTTACCGCACCGGGATGCAAGCTTTTGTCGCACAAGTTATTTGTCCGACGGTTGACAGCGAAGCGATGTGGGATTAGGTTAGCCGACGAAAATATAAATGATAATCATTATTGCTTCTTTTATCATTTTTAGGAGGATGATATGGATACGTCCCTGGCTGAGGAAGTTCAGCACGCCGCAACCACGCTGGAATCAGACCGTTTTTTCTTTATGTCGCCTTACCGCAGCTTTACCACGTCCGGCTGCTTTGCCCGCTTCAGTGAACCCGCCGTCGGCGGTGACGATCCGGCGGGTCGCTTCCAGCAAAAATTAGCCCAGGCCTTCCGCACGGCAAAAGCCAGCGGTATTGCTCACCCGGTGATGGTGGGGGCGATCCCGTTCGACACCCGCAAGCCCTCGTCGCTGTTTATTCCGCAACGCTGGGAAACCTTTTCCCGTCCCGCACGTCAGCAGTCCGCACGTTATTTTTCCGGCACGCAGGCGCTGAAGGTGGCACAACGCACCGAGATCCCGCCGCAGCCCGTCTTCGAAGAGATGGTCGCTCGCGCCGCGTCGCTGACCGCCACGCCGCAGGTGAACAAGGTGGTGTTGTCGCGCCTGATTGATATCGCGACCGACAAACGCATGGACAGCGGTGCCCTGATGGAGCGCCTGATCGCCCAGAACCCGGCGAGCTTCAACTTCCACGTGCCGCTGGAAGACGGCGGCGTGCTGCTGGGCGCCAGCCCGGAGCTGCTGCTGCGCAAAGAGGGGGCGCACTTTAGCTCGCTGCCGCTGGCAGGCTCCGCGCGCCGTCAGCCGGACGATGTGCTGGATCGCGAAGCGGGCAATAAGCTGCTGGCCTCGGAAAAGGACCGCCATGAGCACGACCTGGTCACCCAGGCGATGAGGGCCATTCTGGCACCGCGCAGCCATCATCTCAGCATGCCTGATTCTCCTCAGTTGATTACCACGCCGACGCTGTGGCATCTGGCGACGCCGGTGGAAGGCGAGGCGCGTGAAAACGAGAATGCCCTGACCCTGGCCTGCCTGCTGCACCCGACCCCGGCGCTGAGCGGCTTCCCGCATCAGGCGGCGAAAGAGCTGATTGCCGAGCTGGAGCCGTTCGACCGCGAGCTGTTTGGCGGCATCGTTGGCTGGTGCGACAGCGAAGGCAACGGCGAGTGGGTGGTGACCATCCGCTGCGCACGTCTTCGTGAAAATACCGTTCGCCTGTTTGCCGGTGCGGGCATTGTGCCTGCCTCCTCCCCGGTGGGCGAGTGGCGCGAGACGGGCGTGAAGCTCTCCACCATGCTCAACGTGTTTGGTTTGCACTAAGGAAGACTCATGACCATTCCCTTTACCCGCTGGCCTGAGGCATTTGCCCGCCGCTACCGTGAAAAAGGCTACTGGCAGGATCTGCCGTTGACCCACATCCTGACGGATCGGGCGGACAGCGATGCGGTGGCGATTATCGATGGCGATCGCCACATTACCTACCGCGCGCTGAATCAGGCCGTAAACAACCTGGCCTCAGCCCTTCAGGCGCGTGGGCTGCAGCGTGGCGAGACGGCGCTGGTGCAGCTTGGCAACGTGGCCGAGTTCTACATGACCTTCTTCGCGTTGCTGCAAATTGGCGTCGCGCCGGTCAACGCGCTCTTTAGCCACCAGCGTAGCGAGCTGAACGCCTACGCGGCGCAGATCAACCCCGCCGTGCTGATCGCCGATCGCGACCATGCGCTGTTTGCGGGCGATGATTTTCTTCATGCCTTTGTGGATGAACATCGCTCTGTGCGCGTCGTGCTCCTGCGCGGCGATAAGGGTGAATATGCCCTGGACGCGGCGATTGCGCGTCCGGCGGACAATTTTATCCCTAACCCGACGCCCGCCGACGAAGTGGCGTTCTTCCAGCTCTCCGGCGGCAGCACCGGCACGCCGAAGCTGATCCCGCGGACACACAACGACTACGACTACAGCATTCGCCGCAGCAACGAGATCTGCGGTATCACTGCGCATACCCGGTATCTGAACGCGCTGCCCGCGGCGCACAACTACGCCATGAGCTCGCCGGGATCGTTAGGCGTCTTTACCGCGGGTGGCTGCGTGGTGCTGGCGAACGATCCGAGCGCCACGCTCTGCTTCCCGCTGATCGAACAGCATCAGATTAACGTCACTTCGCTGGTGCCCCCGGCGGTAAGCCTCTGGTTACAGGCGATTGCCGACGGCGCGGGCAACGCCCAGCTTGCGTCGCTAAAGCTGCTCCAGGTGGGCGGCGCACGCCTCTCCGCCACGCTCGCGGCGCGCATTCCGCTGGAGATTGGCTGCCAGCTGCAGCAGGTGTTCGGCATGGCAGAAGGGCTGGTGAACTACACCGCGCTCGACGACGCGCCGGAACGCATCATCAACACCCAGGGCCGACCGATGTGCCCGGACGACGAAGTGTGGGTGGCGGACGAGCACGGCAACCCGCTGCCGCGCGGGGAAGTCGGGCGCCTGATGACGCGCGGTCCGTATACCTTCCGAGGCTATTTCAACAGCCCGGAACACAACGCCAGCGCCTTCGACGCCGACGGCTTTTACTGCTCCGGGGATCTGATCGCCATTGACGAGCAGGGCTACATCACCGTGCAGGGGCGCGAGAAAGATCAGATCAACCGCGGCGGCGAGAAGATTGCTGCCGAAGAGATCGAGAACCTGCTGCTGCGCCATGAGTCGGTGATCCACGTCGCGCTGGTGAGCATGGAGGATAGCCTGCTGGGTGAGAAGAGCTGCGCGTATCTGGTGGTGAAACAGCCCCTGCGCGCGGTGGAGGTGCGTCGCTTCCTGCGCGAGCAGGGCGTCGCCGAATTCAAGCTGCCGGACCGCGTGGAGAGCGTGGATGCGCTCCCGCTGACGCCGGTCGGCAAAGTCGATAAGAAACAGTTGCGCCTGTGGCTTGCTGAACGCGCCCGGGGCTGAGGAACAGAGTATGGCCATTCCAAAATTAACCGCTTACGCGCTGCCGACCGCCGCAGAGCTGCCGACCAGTAAGGTGAACTGGGCGTTTGAGCCCGAGCGCGCGGCGCTGCTGATCCACGATATGCAGGAGTATTTCCTGAACTTCTGGGGCGAAAACAGCGAGATGATGCAGCAGGTGGTGGCGAACATCGCCAGACTGCGCGCCTGGTGCAAAGAACACAATATCCCGGTGTACTACACCGCGCAGCCAAAAGAGCAGAGCGACGACGATCGCGCCCTGCTGAACGACATGTGGGGCCCGGGCCTGACCCGTTCGCCGGAGCAGCAGCGCATCGTCGCCGAGCTGGCGCCGGACGAAGCGGACACGGTGCTGGTGAAGTGGCGCTACAGCGCGTTCCACCGCTCGCCGCTGGAGCAGATGCTGAAAGAGACGGGCCGCAACCAGCTGCTGATTACCGGCGTGTACGCCCACATTGGCTGCATGACCACCGCCACCGACGCCTTTATGCGCGACATTAAGCCGTTCTTCATTGCCGACGCGCTGGCGGATTTCACCCGTGACGAGCACCTGATGTCGCTGAACTATGTGGCCGGACGCTCGGGCCGCGTGGTGATGACCGACGAACTGCTGCCGTCCGTTCCGGCCTCGAAGGCCGCACTGCGCGAGCTTATTCTGCCGCTGCTGGACGAGTCCGACGAGCCGATGGATGACGAAAACCTGATCGACTACGGCCTGGATTCAGTGCGCATGATGGCGCTGGCCGCCCGCTGGCGCAAAGTACACGGCGATATCGACTTCGTGATGCTGGCGAAAAATCCGACCCTCGACGCCTGGTGGGCGCTGCTTTCCCGCGAGGTGAAGTGATGGGATGGGATTTCACCGGTAAAACCGTCTGGGTGACGGGCGCGGGGAAGGGGATTGGCTACGCGACCGCACTGGCATTTGCCGAAGCCGGCGCGCAGGTGACCGGGTTCGATTTGGCCTTCCCGCAGGATCACTATCCGTTTACCACCGAAACGCTGGACGTGGCGGATGCCGCGCAGGTGCATGAGGTGTGCGGGCGCGTGCTGGCTTCGCTCGAACGGCTGGACGTGCTGGTCAACGCGGCGGGCATTCTGCGCATGGGGGCGACGGACCAGCTCTCGCAGAAGGACTGGCAGGACACCTTTGCGGTCAACGTTGGCGGTGCATTCAATCTGTTCCAGCAGACCATGGGGCAGTTCCGCCGTCAGCAGGGCGGGGCGATTGTTACCGTGGCGTCCGACGCGGCGCACGCGCCGCGCATCGGCATGAGCGCCTATGGCGCATCGAAAGCGGCGCTGAAAAGCCTGGCCCTGACCGTCGGGCTGGAGCTGGCAGGCAGCGGCGTGCGCTGCAATCTGGTGTCGCCGGGCTCAACGGACACCGATATGCAGCGCACCCTGTGGAAAAGCGACGATGCGGAGCAGCAGCGCATTCGCGGCTTCGGCGAGCAGTTTAAGCTCGGTATTCCGCTGGGCAAAATTGCCCGTCCTCAGGAGATAGCTGCGACCGTGCTATTCCTTGCCTCCGATGCCGCCAGCCATATCACCCTGCAGGATATCGTGGTGGACGGCGGCTCCACGCTGGGGGCATAAATGATCTGGAAACGTCATTTATCGCTTGAGGAACTGAACGCCACCAGCGTGAATACCCTGGTGGCGAACCTGGGGATCGTCTATACCCGCCTCGGGGATGACGCGCTGGAAGCAGAGATGCCGGTGGATGCGCGTACCCATCAGCCGTTTGGCCTGCTCCACGGCGGGGCCTCGGCGGCGCTGGCGGAAACGCTCGGCTCAATGGCCGGATTTCTGATGACCCGCGACGGGCAGAGCGTGGTGGGAACGGAGCTGAACGCCACGCATCATCGGGCGGTATCCCACGGCACGGTTCGTGGCGTGTGTCAGCCGCTGCATCTTGGGCGTTCGAGCCAGAGCTGGGAGATTGGGGTTTTCGACGAGCAGGGGCGGCGGTGCTGTACCTGCCGGTTGAGTACGATGGTGCTGGGCTAGCCCAGGCAGATCAAAGTGATCGGCTTAACACTGTGGTGTAAATCTCTGGTTTGACCACGCATTATTGCGTTTCAAAGTTGTTAAATTTTTCCGGTTGTTCTAGAAACAAAATGTAACATCTCACTGTTTCACAACAACGGACAACAACTATGAACAACTCAGGGAAATACCTTACATGGGCAGGGCTCTCCGTTGTGGGAGCCTTTGCCCTGGGCTACATCGCCCTCAACCGGGGGGAGCAGATCAACGCGCTCTGGATCGTCGTTGCCTCGGTCTGCGTTTACCTGATCGCCTATCGTTTTTATGGCCGCTATATCGCTAAAAATGTTCTGGCGGTCGATAGCACCCGCATGACGCCTGCCGTCCGCCATAACGACGGTCTGGACTACGTGCCGACCGACAAGAAAGTGCTGTTCGGTCACCATTTTGCGGCGATCGCCGGAGCAGGCCCGCTGGTGGGCCCGGTGCTGGCGGCGCAGATGGGCTACCTGCCGGGGATGATCTGGATCCTCGCCGGGGTGGTGCTGGCGGGGGCGGTGCAGGACTTTATGGTGCTGTTCGTCTCCACCCGCCGCGACGGACGTTCGCTGGGGGAACTGGTGAAAGAGGAGATGGGGGCCACTGCCGGGGTGATTGCGCTGGTGGCGACCTTTATGATCATGGTGATCATCCTCGCGGTGCTGGCGATGATCGTGGTGAAAGCGTTGACCCACAGCCCGTGGGGAACGTATACCGTAGCCTTTACCATTCCGCTGGCGCTGTTCATGGGGATCTACATCCGCTACCTGCGTCCGGGCCGCATTGGTGAAGTGTCGGTGATTGGTCTGGTGTTGCTCGTGTTCGCCATTATCTCCGGCGGCTGGGTGGCGGAAAGCCCGACCTGGGCGCCGTTCTTCGACTTTACCGGCGTACAGCTGACCTGGATGCTGGTGGGCTACGGCTTTGTGGCGGCGGTGCTGCCGGTGTGGCTGCTGCTGGCCCCGCGCGACTACCTTTCAACGTTCCTGAAAATCGGCACCATCGTCGGGCTGGCAATCGGTATTCTGATTATGCGCCCAACGCTGACCATGCCGGCGCTGACCAAATTTATCGACGGTACCGGCCCGGTCTGGACTGGGAATCTCTTCCCGTTCCTGTTTATCACCATCGCCTGCGGTGCGGTGTCGGGCTTCCACGCGCTGATCGCCTCCGGGACGACGCCGAAGATGCTGGCGAATGAAAATCAGGCCTGCCTGATTGGCTACGGCGGCATGCTGATGGAGTCCTTCGTGGCCATCATGGCACTGGTCTCCGCCTGCATTATCGACCCGGGCGTCTACTTCGCGATGAACAGCCCGATGGCGGTCCTGGCTCCGGCCGGTACCGTTGACGTGGTGGCATCTGCCGCGCAGGTGGTGAGCGGCTGGGGCTTCGCGATTACCCCTGATACGTTGACGAGCATCGCCAGCGAAGTGGGCGAGCAGTCCATTATCTCCCGCGCGGGCGGGGCGCCGACGCTGGCGGTGGGCATGGCGTATATTCTCCACGGCGCGCTGGGCGGGCTGATGGACGTGTCGTTCTGGTATCATTTCGCCATTCTGTTTGAAGCGCTGTTTATACTGACGGCGGTGGATGCGGGAACCCGTGCGGCGCGATTTATGCTGCAGGATCTGCTGGGCGTCATCTCCCCGAACCTGAAGCGGACCGACTCGCTCCCGGCTAACCTGCTGGCGACGGCGCTGTGCGTGCTGGCGTGGGGCTATTTCCTGCATCAGGGCGTGGTCGATCCGCTGGGCGGGATTAACACCCTGTGGCCGCTGTTCGGTATCGCCAACCAGATGCTGGCGGGCATGGCGCTGATGCTCTGCGCGGTGGTGCTGTTCAAGATGAAGCGCCAGCGCTATGCGTGGGTGGCGCTGGTGCCTACCGCGTGGCTGCTGATCTGTACCCTGACGGCGGGCTGGCAGAAGGCGTTCAGCCCGGATAACAAGGTGGGCTTCCTGGCAATTGCCAACAAGTTCCAGGCGATGCTCGACAGCGGCAAGATCCCGGCACAGTACACCGAATCACAGCTGTCGCAGCTGGTGTTTAATAACCGTCTGGACGCCGGGCTGACCATCTTCTTTATGGTGGTGGTCGTGGTGCTGGCGTTGTATTCTCTCAAGACCGCGCTGGCGGCATTGAAAGTCGACACGCCAACAGCGAAAGAGACGCCGTATGAGCCAATGCCTGAAAACCTGGAAGAGATTGTGACCCAGGCGAAAGGGGCGCACTAACCTTTGTGCCGGGTGGCGGCTTCGCCTTACCCGGCCTACATTCCCTGTGAGATCAGAATCATGTTCGACACCCTTTCCAAAGCCGGTAAGTACCTGGGCCAGGCCGCCAAAATGATGATTGGCGTGCCGGACTACGACAACTACGTCGAGCATATGCGCGTCAATCATCCGGACCAGACGCCAATGACCTACGAAGAATTTTTCCGTGACCGCCAGGACGCCCGTTACGGCGGCAAGGGCGGGGCGAAGTGCTGTTAACCCTCTTTCGGTAAATAGAGGCTGATCTGCTCCTGCTTGCAGCCGTAGATCGCCGCCAGCTTTTCACGGGTGCGCTTTTGCGGACGGGAGTCCAGCGCTTCCAGCTGTGACACGGCGGACTGGCTGATGCCAAGTTTCTCCGCCACCTCTTGCTGGGATAACCCACGCAGGATACGCCACGCGGCCTGCAGGCTGACGTTCTCGCTATGCATGATGTCGCACACTTCACCCGGTAAACCTACGTTATCGTAGATATCTGATTCGTAAGGGATGTCTTCCCAGTCGTTTTCATCATCGTCATCATACTCAAGCGTGGCTAAACGCATGCGAAAATATTCATCGTAGGGAATGACAACATACTGTTTTTTTCCTTCTTCATCCTTGATGAACTGAATAGTCATATTCCGTATGCTCCTCATGAAGGTAGGTGGTGGTTGTCCGGCGTTTTACCGCCACTACGTAACAGGTATCACCCGGCGGGTCTCCGAAGGTGTAAATGACCCTGTAATCACCTAATCGCAACCTGTAGTGGTTTTCGGGAGAAGATAATTTCTTGATATCCGCGACAGGTGATGTTTTATCATCCATCTTCTCCAGCCTGAATTTAATGCGGTTCTGATATCGCGTATCGATTTTAGAAAATTGCTTCTCTGCTGTTTTTGACCAGACAATCTTCATCCGTACCTCCACTGTACGCCCACACAAAATATAAGGAAATAATAAGACTATTAGATAAATTCCGAATTTCTTATGGGGTACTGTAGAGCGGAGAAAAAATACAGGTAAGAGGCAAAACGCAAACCGTCGAGGCGCCTCGAGAAGGCCTCTGCCGGGCGACAGAGGCTTGCAGGAAATATGCGATCAGGCGTTCAACCCGCCGTCGACATCCAGCCCTGTGCCGGAGATCTGCCCGGCGGCCGGGCTGGCGAGGAAGGTGACCGCCGCCGCGATGTCTTCCGGCTGGCCGTAGTGACCGACTGCGATCATCTGGCGCTGGGCTTCCGCTTGTTCGCCGTCTTCCGGGTTCATATCGCTGTTGGTGGGGCCGGGGTGGACAAGGTTAACGGTAATACCGCGCGGGCCCAGATCGCGCGCCAGGCCGCGGGTGAGGGAGTTAAGGGCAGACTTGGTCATCGAGTAAACGGCAATACCCGGCATCGCCACGCGGTTGGCCAGACAGCTGCCGATGTTGATAATGCGCCCGCCGTCGGACATGTGCACCAGCGCTTCCTGAATGGCGATCACCACGCCGCGAATGTTGACGTTGATGAGCGCGTCGATGTCCGCCAGGGTCATGGATTCCAGCGGGCCGCCACGCGCGATACCTGCGTTGTTGACCAGAATGTCCAGCCCGCCAAGGGAACGCGCCGCATGGGTAACGGCATCCTGAATCGCCTGCGCGCTGGCGCTGTCGGCCTGCACAGCTTCGCTGTGTCGTCCCAGCGCCTTAATCTCCTCAGCGACTGCCTGGGCTTTATCGGCAGATTTTTCATACGTAATAATCACATCCGCACCGGCGCGCGCCAGCGACAGTGCAATAGCCCGACCCAACCCGCGGCTGGCACCGGTAACCAGCGCCTTTTTACCTGTTAAATCGATCTGCATGATGACCTCGTTACGAGAGTGGTAAGAATCATCATTAGGTATAGACGGTCAGGGAGATTAACGGCTGAAGTATTCCACCTTCTCAAACGCCGCGCGCAGAACCTCAGGCGTTAACGTCACCGGCAGATAATGAATTGACTCCACCGGACGCAGAGTGTGGGCAATCACCCTATCCAGCTCGTCGCGGTTGTGAATATCGACCTCCAGCGCGCGAAGCGTGGTCGGCAGGTTAAAACGTCGATACGCTGAGACCAGCTGTGCCAGCACGTCGTCCTGGCCGAGCAGGGCGCTCTGCACCAGAATGCCGTAGGCCACCTTGGTACCATGCAGGTATTTTTCCGTCTGCGGCAGCACGGTTAAGCCGTTGTGCACCGCATGCGCCGCCGCCACGCGGGTATAGCGCTCGCCCAGACCGCCGACCATTCCGCCGCCGGCGATTATCGCATCCACCACGTCCCGAAAGACCTGCGTCTGTTCGCCGCGCTGCTGGTCGGCCAGCGCTTCCTCACTGCGCTCCAGCAGCACGTCGCG
The DNA here is from genome assembly GCF_048684805.1 of Enterobacter sp. BNK-22. Lineage (NCBI taxonomy): Bacteria > Pseudomonadati > Pseudomonadota > Gammaproteobacteria > Enterobacterales > Enterobacteriaceae > Enterobacter > Enterobacter sp. BNK-22. The sequence goes on along the minus strand of NZ_JBLQTT010000001.1, from coordinate 2,317,949 downwards.
GATCGCCAGCGCGCCGTTGATGCCCAGCCGCACGGTCAGCGGCAGGTTTTCAGGCTGCGGAGCAAGCACTACCGCTTCGTACCACTTCGCCAGCGTATCGCCGATACCCGCCAGCAGATATTCCGCGGGTGCGTTAAGAATGATCTGTGGCTCTACCAGCACCAGGAAGTTGGCGTCATCGAAGATCTCAAAATGCAGCGCCTGCCCGGCATCGTTGTACCAGACGGAGAGCGGGGTCCATGCCGCGCAGGTAGCGGCAATGGTGGGGATACCCACGAACGGCACGCCCAGACGACGCGCCACGGCCTTGACGGTATCCAGCACCGCGCCGCCGCCGACGCCAATCACCACGCTGGCATCACTGCCGGATTTATTCGCAAGATGGGTGACGTCGCGCTCGCTGCAGTGGCCTTTAAACAGCAGGTGTTTCGCCCCCGGCGCGTGAAAGCTCTCCGGCAGGAACGGGCGCGCGCCGTCGATAGCGCGCTCGCCGTAAATCCACACCGCGCGGGAAAGCTGCTCCTGGGTAAAGAAGTCATTCAGATGCGCAAGGCTTCCGGGATGGGAGAAGTAGTTCGCCGGGCCAGGCACGACGCGGATATCGGTGTTGCTCATGGTGTTGTCCTTTTTTAGCAAGCGCTAACCCGATGTTATGTCTGGACATCCGGATGGCTAATAATATTTCGCTTTAACTTATGCCTTTTCCGTCGTTGTCAGTCAACCGGAGCTGTGAAAAATTCGATAAATCAGAAGAGTAATGAAGGATTTACGCGGATGGTTTCCAGTCGCCTTGAAATGTGCGGTATCAGCCTGGCCTTTTCCGGGTTTCAGGCGCTGTCGCGCGTGAACTTCACCTTAACCGGCGGATCGGTACATGCGCTGACCGGCGCCAACGGCGCGGGGAAATCGACGCTGATGGCGGTGCTGTGCGGGACGCACGACCACTATGAAGGCGAAATCTCCATTAATAACCAGCCGGTAAGCATCCGCGAACCGCTCGACGCCAAACGGCTGGGCATCCACCTTGTGCAGCAGGAGGTGGACGTGGCGCTGATCCCGGGGTTAAGCATCGCCGAGAACATCATGCTCGACCAGCTGGCGCAGCCGGGGCATCGCTTTAACTGGCGCGTGATCCGCCAGCAGGCGAGACAGGCGCTGGCGCAGCTGGACGTTGCTCTGGACGTACGGCGTTCCATCGACAGCTGCACGCTTGCCGAAAAGCAACAGATTTTGCTGGCGCGCGCCCTGTCACACCACTGCCGTTTTCTCATTCTTGATGAGCCCACCGCGCCGTTGGACGCGCACGAGAGTGAGCGCCTGTTTGCGGTGGTGAGACGGTTAAAGCAGCAGGGCATCGGCGTGGTGTTTATCTCCCACCGCATTCACGAGCTGAAGGCCATCTGCGACACCCTGACGGTGCTGCGCGACGGCAAGCTGATCGAGTCCGGCCCGATGGCCGATCTCAGCGGCGAAGCGATCGTCGAGAAGATGCTCGGCCACGTGCTGAGCGATATCTACCCGCCCGCGCGGCCGCCGCACGGCGACGAAACGTTGCTGCGGGTAGAAGGGCTGCACGACGACGCGCTGCTGAAAGATATCTCCTTGCACCTGCGTAAGGGCGAAATTCTCGGTATTGCTGGGCTGGCGGGCGCGGGCAAAACCGAACTCTGTAAGGCGCTGTTTGGCGCCAGCAAAAGCCGCGTGTCGCGCGGTGAGTTGAATCAACAACCCTGGCAGCCGCGCGACCCGGCGGACTCGGTGCTGCGCGGCCTGGCGCTGGTGCCGGAAGAGCGGCGCAAAGAGGGCATTTTTATCGACGAGCCGGTGAGCATGAACCTTGCCGTGTGCGCCGATAACAGCTTCTCGCGCTGGAGCCTGTTCGGCCATCGTCAGGCGTGGCGCTGGGCGGAGGAGGTGATCGCCCGCGTCGGCGTGCGCGCCCGCGGTCCCGGACAGGTTTTGCGACGTTTGTCCGGCGGCAACCAGCAGAAGGTCGCCATCGGCAAGTGGCTGCGCAATGACGCGAGCGTGCTGATCTTCGACGAGCCGACCAAAGGCGTGGACGTGAAGGCCAAAACCGATCTGTTCCAGCTAATTGACGGCCTGGCGCGCGAGGGCAAAGGGGTGATTTACGCCTCCGGCGAGTTTGCCGAGCTGGTCGGGCTGTGCGACCGCATCTGCGTGCTGTGGGACGGGCGCATCGTGGCGGAAATCGCCGGGGCCGAGGCCCGTGAAGAGACACTACTTTATTATTCAACCGGAGGAACGGCGTCGTGAGCAAGGCCCTTTCAGTAAACGCGACGGCGTCTGGCCGTCAGCAGATTTTCGATTTTCTCTACAAGTGGGGCATGCTGTTAACCGTCGTCGCGCTGGTGGCCGTCTTTGGCCTGGCGTCGGACAGCTTCCTCGATCCAAACAACATCATCAATATTCTGCGTTCGATTGCCATCGTGACGGTGATAGCTATCGGCGTGTCGATATCGCTGACCATCGGCGGGTTCGATCTCTCCGTAGGATCGACCGCGTCGCTGGCGAACGCGCTGGTGATTTCCCTTTTCGTCTGGCACGGCTTCGGCACCACCGAGTCGATTCTGATCACCCTCGCGCTCTGCACGCTGGTGGGGCTGTTTAACGCCTTTCTGATCGTCATCCTGCGCATTCCGGACATGCTCGCGACGCTGGCCAGCCTGTTTGTGATCCAGGGCGTGGCGATGACCTACAGCTACGGCGGGTCGATTACCGAGAACATGGTGCTGCCGAGCGGCGACATGGCGGAAGGCACCATTCCGGCGACGTTCAGCCTGCTGGGGCAGGTGCCGACGATTGTGATCATCATGCTGGTGGTGACGGTTCTGGCGCAGCTGGGGCTGTCGCTCACCACTCACGGTCGTCGGATGTACGCCATTGGCGGCAACCCGGAGGCGGCGCGTCTCTCGGGGATTCGCACCACCCGCTACAAGGTGGCGGCCTACGTGATTGCCTCCCTGCTGGCGGGCCTGGGCGGGATTTTGCTGGCCTCGCGCATTGGCTCATCGCAGGTAAACGCGGGCGGCGGTTACCTGATGGATGCGGTGGCGGCGGCGTGGATTGGTTTCTCGCTGGCCGGGTCCGGCAAGCCGAATGCGCTGGGGACCCTGGTCGGGGCGGTTATTCTCGGCGTGCTGTCGAACGGGCTGGTGATGCTCTCCGTGCCGTATTACGCCATGGACATTATAAAAGGGCTGGTGCTCGCGGTAGCGCTGGCGATTACCTATATACAAAAACGCTGACAACACAACGGGATAAAAAATGAAGAAGATTGCACTCTCTTTGGTGGCATTAGGGTTATTCACCGCTCTGCCTGGCTTCGCGGCCACGCCCGCACCGCTTCCGGCGGCCATTGCCAACCATGACGGCCCCATTCGCATCGCGGTGATCCGTAACCTCGGCTCAGACGACAACACCACGCAGTTTGTTGCCGGGGCCATTCAGGAAGGGAAAAAGCTTGGCTTTAAGGTCAGCACCTTTTTAAGCAACGGGGACGACGCCAAATTCCAGGACTTCGTGAACCAGGCCATCAGCCAGAAGTACGACGGGATTATCCTTTCTCAGGGCCGCGATCCGTACTCCACCGCGCTGGTGAAAAAGGCGGTGGATGCCGGGATTAAGGTCGCGGTATTTGATACGGCGGTCAACGGCGAGATCCCGGGCGTGACCGTCACCCAGCAGGACGATGCCTCCCTGACGAACCTCTCCTTCGGCCAGCTGGCGAAAGATTTCAACGGCAAGGCCAATATCGTCAAGCTGTGGGTGGCGGGCTTCCCGCCGATGGAGCGTCGTCAGGCGGCGTATAAAGAGTTGCAAAAACAGTACCCGGACATCAAAGAGCTGGAGTCTATCGGCGCGGTCTCTTCTGACGTGCAGGGCGACACCGCCAACAAGGTAGGTGCGATTCTGGCGAAATACCCGAAAGGTAAAATCGACGCCATCTGGGGAACCTGGGACGCCTTCAGTCAGGGCGCCTACAAAGCGCTGAAAGAGAACGGCCGTACCGAGATCAAACTCTACAGCATCGACATCTCCAACCAGGATCTGCAGCTGATGCGCGAGCCGGGCAGCCCATGGAAGGTGAGCGTGGCGGTGGATCCGAAGCTGATTGGGGCGACCAACGTGCGTCTGGTGGCGAACAAAATTGCCGGGGAAGCCACGCCTGCGACCTACGATTTTAAGGCGGCCGCTATTCCGCAGGCGCTGCTGACCGCCCAGCCGGGCGCGGTGAACGTGGCGTCGCTGGGGAAAATCATTCCGGGCTGGGGCCAGACGGAAGATTTTATCGCCCCGTGGTTTGCGACGCTGGAAGCCAGGTCAAAATAATGCCCGGTGGCGCTTCGCTTACCGGGCCTACGGTGTTGTAGGTCGGATAAGGCGAAGCCGCCATCCGGCGAAAGGACTCAACTATGTCTGCATTACCTCAACCCGAATACAGCCGCAACATGCGGCTGATTGGCCATAGCGATCAGGGCGGTCGCCCGGACGGCGTGCAACTGATGGTGCACCGCGGTTTCGCTTATATCGGCCATATGGTGTCGCAGGGCTTTTCGATTGTCGACGTGCGCGATCCGAAAAACCCGAAAGCGGCGGGCTACGTGCCCGCGCCGCCCGGCACCTGGAACGTACATCTGCAGGCGCATGATGACCTGCTGCTGGTCATCAACGCCCGGGATCTGTTTGCCGATGCCCGCTTTGCCGACGAGAAGGTCTACTACACCCGCCAGGTGGGCGAGACTGTCCGCGACGTGCAGGACAAAGGCTGGAGCGCCGGGCTGCGCGTGTTTGATATCTCCACTCCGGACAGGCCGCGCGAAATCGGCTTTCTGTCGCTAAGCGGGATTGGCATTCACCGCATCTGGTACGTCGGTGGCCGCTGGGCGTACGTGTCAGCGCTGATCGACGGTTTTACCGACTACATCTTTCTGACGATCGATCTGGCCGACCCGCGTAAGCCTGAGGTGGCAGGGCGCTGGTGGCTGCCGGGGATGAACCAGGCCGAAGGCGAACAGCCGAACTGGCCGGAAGGGAAACGCTACGCGCTCCACCATGCGATTATTGCCGGCGATACCGCGTACGGCAGCTGGCGCGACGGCGGCCTGACGCTGCTGGACGTGAAGGATCGTACCCGTCCTAAGCTCATTAGCCACCGTAACTGGAGCCCGCCGTTTGGCGGCGGCACGCACACCGCGCTGCCGCTGCCGGACCGCGATCTGCTGGTGGTGCTGGATGAAGCGGTGCTCGACAACCAGGAGGACGGGGAGAAGCTGATCTGGCTGTTTGATATCCGCGAGCCGTCGAACCCGGTAAGCATCTCTACCTTCCCACAGCCGGACGAAACTGACTACGTGGCGAAAGGGGCGCATTTCGGGCCGCACAACCTGCACGAGAACCGGCCGGGGAGCTTTGTCAGCTCCACGCTGATTTTTGCCACGTATCAGAATGCGGGCGTGCGCGCGTATGATATTTCCAATCCGTATCGTCCGGTTGAAACGGGGGCGCTGGTGCCTGCCGCGCCGGCGAAAATGATGGATACCCGCCCGAATCGCCCGCAGGTGATCCAGTCATGTGACGTGTTCGTGGATGCGCAGGGAATTATCTACAGCACGGACTATAACGGTGGGTTGTCGGTGATTGAGTATTTGGGGTGAGTTTTTGCCGGGTGGCGGCTTCGCCTTACCCGGCCTACATTTTGCAGCCGTAGGCCCGGTAAGCGCAGCACCACCGGGCACAAAGCCGGCACTCAGCTGTACTGCCGCACCCGCGCCACCAGATCTTCCGCGCTGTCGATACGGTCAGCAATAACAATCAGCGCCTTGCCGAGCGTTATCGCGTGGCGAAGGCATTCGTGGCGCATCGCCTCGTCCTGAATGGTGTCGATATCCGCGACGTGGGAAAGCCCGACGCTGCGGCGAATCAGCTCGGTGCCGCAGAATCCAATGGCGTCATGCCAGACCTTTTTCAGGAAGGCGGAGGCATAGCCCGGCGCGCTGAGCGCGGCGTCACGTGTTTTCTCATGTGCCAGCGCCTGGAAGCGCTCCGCGAAGGTGTTCCACAGTTCCTGAATATCGGTCAGGCGCTGTTCGCGGGCGGCGGCGGCATCGCGAATGCCCAGATGTCCCGGCAGGCCGCAGAAGTTCAGCAGCAGGTTGCCGATAGCGGTGCCGACGTCAAAGCCCATCGGCCCGAAATAGCCGAACTCGGCGTCGATGGCCTTCAGGCTGCCGTCGGCCACAAAAATCGAGCCGCTGTGGATATCCCCGTGCAGCAGGGCTTCAGCCTGAGAAAAGAAACGGTGCTTCAGGGAGGCCACGGCAATTTTCAGCTGGGCGTCGTCGCGCAGCGCGGCGACGTCATTTTCCAGCTCGGCCGGGTAGCTGTTGCGTTCGTGGATCTGGTACGGATCGTTGAAGAACAGATCTTCGGTGATCTCGCACATCTCCGGGTTGATAAATTTCGCCACCTGCGCTTTTTTCTCGTGCGGGTGCAGGTAGAAATCGCTGGTGTGGAACAGCGCGTGCGCGAGGTATTCACCCAGCTGACGCGCCGCCTGCGGGTAATAATTATTTTTGATCAGCTCGCCGCGCCAGATGCGATGGCTGGAGAGATCTTCCATCACCATCACCGCCAGTTCCGGGTCAAAGTGGTGGATTTTCACCGTGTGCTGCGGACTGTGCCGGTAGTGCTCGACCAGGGTTTGCGCCTCCAGACGGGCGCGGTCCAGCGTCAGCGGCCAGGACTCGCCGACGCAGCGCACGTAGGGCAGCGCCTGCTTAACGATGATGCGGCTCACGCCCGCGCTGTCGAAGATTTTGAACACCAGATTGAGGTTGCCGTCGCCTACCTCCTGCGCCTCCACCAGCGATGAAGGATCGTCAAGGCCGCCAAACTGCCTGGCATATTCCACGGCGTCCTGAGCGGTAAAGGTACGGTATTGCGACATGGCCTGCTCCTCACGGGTTTGCTAATAAAGACATGTAGACGTCTATACATCTGGATTTCATCCTGACACAATGTGCTACAACAACGCAACAGGGAATTAACGACATGCAGACATTACAGACGACCAGCCTGCGGGTAGCGGATAATCAGCTCTTTATTCTCGACCAGCAGGCCCTTCCGCAGGAGAAACGCTGGCTGGATGCCTCAACGGTAGAGGCGCTGGTGGGGCATATTCACGCCCTGCGGGTGCGCGGCGCGCCGCTGATCGGTCTCTCTGCAAGTCTGCTGCTGGCGCTGCTGGCGGAAAACGGCAAAAGCCGTGACGAGCTGGCGGTTGCGCTGGAAACCCTGCGCGCATCCCGCCCGACGGCGGTGAACCTGATGAACAACCTTGACCGCATGAAGCTGGCGCTGTGGCAGGAAGAGTATGTTCCGGCGCTGGTGGCGGAGGCGCTGCGCCTGATCGACGAAGACAAACGACTCTGTGACGCCATTGCGAGAGCGGGCAGCGCGCTGGTGAAGCCCGGCAGCCGCCTGCTGACCCACTGCAACACCGGCGGGCTGGCAACGGCGGGCGTAGGCACCGCGCTGGGCGTGATTGCTCGCGCGCATCAGGAAGGCAAGGTTAGCAACGTCTGGGTCGATGAAACCCGTCCGCTGCTGCAAGGGGGAAGATTAACCGCCTGGGAACTTGGCGAGCTGGGCGTGCCGTATCAGCTGATTACCGACTCCATGGCCGCCAGCCTGATGGCGAAAGGGCAGGTGGACGCCGTATGGGTGGGTGCAGACCGCATTGCCGCCAACGGCGACGTGGCGAACAAGATTGGCACCTATTCCCTGGCGGTGCTGGCGAAATTCCACGGCATTCCGTTCTACGTGGCCGCGCCGCAAACGACCCTCGACCCGGACTGCCCGAACGGCGACGCGATCCCGATTGAGCAGCGCGCCGCCAGCGAGGTGACGGGCGTCGCCGGAAGCTTTGGCGCGGTGCAGTGGGCGCCGGAAAACGCGCAAGTCTACAACCCGGCGTTTGACGTAACGCCCGCTTCGCTGATTAGCGGCTGGGTGCTGGATACGGGTGTGGTCACGCCGGAATCGGTGGCAAACGGCAAATTCGCCTGAGTCCGGCTATCCTTTAAGGGGTTCCCTTAAGAGGACAATATCGTGACGCTCGATCCTGAAACAGACTTAAAACTGGAGCGCGTGGTGGATGCCCCGCGCGACCTGCTGTGGCTCTGCTGGACTACGCCCGAGCATATCAAAAACTTCTTCATTCCTGCTCCCCATAAGGTGATCGAATGCGACCTTGACCTCCGCGTGGGCGGACGGTTCAACACCGTGTTTGAGGTGGACGGTCAGCGGATGGATAACCGGGGTGTGTTCCTTGAAATCGACCCGGGAAAAAAGCTGGTCTTTACCGACGGCTATACCGAAGGCTGGAAACCAACCGAGAAGCCGTTTATGACGGCGATCCTGCTGCTGGAAGAGATGGGCGAGGGCAAAACCCGCTATACGGCGATTGCGCGCCACCCCACGAAGGAAATCCGCGAGCAGCACGAGCAGATGGGCTTCCACGAAGGGTGGGGGATAGTGCTGGATCAGCTGGTGGAGTATGTGAAGGGGCTAAACGCGTAGTGCGCGCTGGTGCCCTCACCCCGGCCCTCTCCCACAGGGAGAGGGAGAAAAAATCAAGCGAGGCGCGGATACGCATCCGCAATGGCGTTACCGGTAAACTGGGCCACCCAGCCTTCCGGATTATCGAAAATACGAATCGCCGTAAAGTTCGGCTCTGAGCCCATATCAAACCAGTGCGGCGTGCCTGCGGGCACGGAGATCAGGTCGTTTTTCTCGCACAGCACCTGATACACCTCATCGCCAATGTGCAGGCAGAACAAGCCCGCGCCTTCCACGAAAAAGCGTACTTCGTCCTCGCCGTGGGTGTGTTCGTTCAGGAACTTCGCGCGCAGCGCGTCTTTTTGCGGATTGTCGGCGCGCAGGCTGATCACGTCCCAGCTCTGGTAACCCTTCTCTGCGACCAGTTTGTCGATCGCATGTTGATACGCCGCGATCACGGCTTCAGGCGCGGGATCGTGTCCTAAATCGCGATCCGCCGCCCAGCGTTCAAACTGCACGCCTTTCGCGTTGAGCTGTTGGGCAATCTCGGCGGCGTCAGTGCTGTGCCACTGGTGTTGACTGGCGTCTTTGTCGGAATAAATGGTCAATGCGCTCATGAAGGGATCTGCTCCGGGTTAATCTCGTCAAACTGGTGGACCTGATGGTGGTGGCTTGCGCCGTCATCATCACCGCGAATCAGCTGCAGGGTACGAAAACCTGCCTGTTCAGCCGCGTCCAGCTCCTGATGAATATCGGAGAGGAAGAGGATCTGCGACGGGGCTATGCCCGTTTGCGCCGCAATGTTCTGATAAGACTGCACCTCGCGCTTGGCGCCGATGTGGGTGTCGAAATAGCCGCTGAACAGATGAGTAATATCACCTTCGTCGCTGTAGCCAAATAACAGTTTCTGCGCAGCGACGGAGCCAGAGGAATAAACATAGAGATCAATCCCTTGCGCTTTCCATTTTTCCAGCGCGGGCAGCACGTCCGGGTAGAGATGGCCGGTAAAGTCGCCGTTGACGTAGCCGTCGTGCCAGATGATCCCCTGCAGCGCTTTGAGCGCGGTCGATTTGCGGTCTTCATCCATAAAGGCAAACAGAGCGTCGATAAGTTCGCTGACGCTGGCGTGTGGGTTAGCGATTTCATCACGCAGGTTGTCCAGAATGGATTTCACCGGCTCGGCGTACTGCTGAGCGGTCACGAAGGCCGCCAGCCGCTCACGCGCATAGGGGAACAAAACATCATGGACAAAACGAATATCGCTGGTGGTTCCTTCAATATCCGTCACAATCGCGCGAATCATACTCTCTCCAGTTGTCGTAAACGCATTTCACATTCAAACAGGAACTCCAGTCCTTCCAGATGACGGCGGGCTTCGGCCACATCGCGTCCCCAGCAGGTTAAGCCATGGCCACGCAGAAGAAAACCATAATTAAGCGGACGTTCCTGCGCGTAATGGGCGATTCGCGAGGCGAGGGCGTCAATATCCTGGTCGTTATCGAAAACCGGGATAGCCACCGTGTCCAGATGCGTGGTCTGTCCGGTGAGGGATTTTTGCATCTCAAAGCCGCTGATGTTGAGCTCGGCCTCTTTGACCAGACGGGACAGCACCGTGGCGTTAACCGTGTGAACGTGCAGGACGGCGTTGGCCTCAGGGAACAGACGATAAATCAGCGTGTGCAGCCCGGTCTCCGCCGACGGTTTACGACCGGACGGCGCGCGGTTGGTGGCGATCTCCACCTGCAGAAAGTCATCGGTTGTGAGGCTACCTTTGTCTTTGCCGGATTCGCTAAGCCAGCAGAGATGTTCGTCCTGACGCACCGACATGTTACCGCCGGTAGCGGGCGCCCAGCCTTTGGCACCGATCCAGCGGCAGGCGTCGACCAGATGCGTGAGTTGCAGGTTGTCTGTCATTTTCCTTTTACCCTCTCGGACAGGAATATTCATATTGTTTAGACGTCTAAGCGTCTTGATTGCCAAAGACTAACATCGTGTTATAGTGGCAGCAACATAAGTATTACAAGCAGGCACAACACAATGAGCATTAACGCCTTGATTCCGCAAAGTAAGCTTCCCAATCTCGGTACCACCATCTTTACGCAGATGAGCGCTCTGGCGCAGCAGCACAACGCCATTAACCTTTCGCAGGGGTTCCCGGATTTCGACGGCCCGGCTTATCTGCAGGCGCGTTTAGCGTATCACGTGGCGCAGGGGGCGAATCAGTATGCGCCAATGACGGGCGTACAGGCGCTGCGGGAAGCCATTGCCGACAAAACGGCTGAGCTGTATGGCCATAAGCCCGATGCGAACAGCGACATCACGGTGACGGCAGGGGCGACCGAAGCGCTGTACGCGGCCATCACCGCGCTGGTGCGCGCGGGCGATGAAGTGATCTGCTTTGACCCGAGCTACGACAGCTATGCGCCTGCGGTTGAACTTTCCGGCGGCGTGGTGAAACGCGTGGCGTTACAGCCACCGCATTTCCGCCCTGACTGGCAGGCATTTGCTGCGCTGCTGAGTGATAAAACCCGTCTGGTGATCCTGAATACCCCGCATAACCCGTCCGCGACGGTGTGGCAGAAAACGGACTTCGCCGCGCTGTGGCAGGCCATTGCTGAACGTGAAATTTACGTGCTGAGCGATGAAGTTTACGAGCACATCTGCTTTGCAGAAGAGGGACACGCCAGCGTGCTGGCCCATCCGCAGCTTCGCGAGCGCGCTATCGCCGTCTCGTCGTTCGGTAAGACCTACCATATGACCGGCTGGAAAGTGGGCTACTGCGTCGCACCGGCCGCCATTAGCGCTGAGCTGCGCAAGGTGCATCAGTACCTGACCTTTGCCGTGAACACGCCGGCTCAGCTGGCGCTGGCGGATATGCTGCGCGCGGAGCCCGAGCATTATCGCGCGCTGCCGCGTTTCTACCGTGAACGTCGGGATCTGTTCGTGACGGCGCTGAGTAAAAGCCGCCTGGAAATTTTGCCGTCTGAAGGAACCTATTTCCTGCTCGCGGACTACAGCGCGGTTTCCGATCTGGATGACGTCAGCTTTTGCCAGTGGTTGACAAAAGAGGTGGGGGTGGCCGCCATTCCGCTGTCGGTATTCTGCGCCGATCCCTTCCCACACAAGCTGATCCGCCTTTGCTTTGCCAAGCAGGAATCGACGCTGCTGGCGGCGGCAGAGCGTTTGAATACGCTCTGATTATTTCACCGTCCAGGCTTCGGAATAGCGACGGTCTGCAAACAGCGCCAGCAGACCGTTGATTTGCTTGAGGCGCAGCACCTCGTCGCTGTCCATTCCGAGCTCTTTGCCAATTCGCTCATCATTCCAGCCGAGCTGTGCCAGTTCGCGCACGATCTCTGACATGGCGTTAATCTGGTGCCGACCCCGCGCCCGGTTGTGACGGATCGTGGCGGCCATACGGTCATGCTTTTCCTGTCGGTCCTGGCGCAGGCAGGTGACGGGGAGATATCCCTTGAGCTGACGCTTTAACGCCGCCCGATTTTTGCCGATTTCATGGCGATGGAAACCATCCACAATTTCGTAATGTTGCGGTTCACTTTCCGTTACGACAAGAGGTTGGGTGAAGCCATCGAGTTCCAGCGACCTGGTGAGCAGCCGTTTTTCTGGAGGGGCAACGTTATTGGGGTTGTAGTCGTTAGCGATAATCGCGTCCTGTTTGATCCAGAGCACGCAGTCTATCGGTTGCTCACGAAAAGGACTGTGTCGATGGATCGCTTCACGAAAGGCATTGATGGCGTTAATCCGATCCTCTTCGGAAAGTGACTGCAGGTACGTTTCGATCTCGGTAATTATTCTTTGTCGCATAAAATGCCCCACTCCTTGCGTTTCGCCTTCACTCTGTCGCTGTAGCGCTGATAATGTTTGGGTTTATTTGGGCTGAACGACAGCGCCCTGCACCAGTAGTCATTATTAAGTAAAACCTTACAAATACGGCGCCATGAGGGGATGTCTTTGGCACCGATATCGCCCTCCTGCGTCTCGGGAATATCCGGCATGCCTCTCTTCTGATACCAGTGCAGATAGATCGCGATTTTATTGCGGTAATGCTCAGCCGTGTTTTGCGGCATGCTGTCCAGCAGGAGCATGGCGTAGTCGCGCCAGCCGAGGTGCCCGGGTTTGAGGATTTTGCGGTGGCCGTAAAAATGGTTGTCCTGCCCGGCGTAGATGCCGCCGCTGCGCACGCCGCTGACGCGCTCGCACATCACGGCCCAACGCTCGGGCTCGAGAACGTGATAGAGCCAGAGCCCCTGGCGCTGTTCCGGGCCGAAGGGTTCGCAGATGCGCATATAGCGCGGCGGGACGCCCGCCTGAAACATGAGGTTGTAGAGCGGGTTATAGCTGCACCCGGATTTTGCAAACCATGTCCAGATGTCTGCGGTTTTCCAGTCGTAGAGAGGGTAGACGTACCACGCGTGCCCCCCGGGGGCGGTGGTTGTCCAGGGCTTATCGTCCGCGAAGCGCTGCTTGCGGTTGTTGGCGATGGTCAAAAACCGATTGTAGGATTCATCGGCGCGGATGCCTACCAGCATGGCTGCCGGCCGGTGCAGGGCAAACCAGTCGGAAAACGAGCGGACAAACGCTTCAAAGGTCATTCCCGCCTGGTAAAAATCAAAATAATCGGCAGCGGTGATGGCATCTTCCGGCGGCTGGCGCACCCAGCGCACGTCCGGCGCCCAGCACTGCCATTCCGGCTGATACTGTGAGAGCGAATTCTGCGTGGTCAGCGGAAGCGCCACCCAGTAAAAGTGCTCGATGACGTCCCGGTAGCATTCGCGTAGCGCATTAACGTGCTCAATGGTGCAGGAGAACTGAGCCTCCCAGTCAATAAACAGCACGCTGATTTTTCGCTTTTGCGCCCGGGCCATTTGCGCGGTGAGATGCAGCATGACGGTGGAGTCTTTGCCGCCGGAAAAGGAGACGCAGATGCGGGAAAAAGTGGCGAACGTCCAGTCGATGCGCGCCTGTGCGGCCTCCAGCACGTTAAGCTGCAGGGGATGTTTATACAGTGACATGTGCAATCTCTTCCTGAGGATGACTGTCGGGGGCTTTTATTTACGCTAATTAATCATGAATAGTAAAGATATTAAAGCGAAACCGGAATAATGCGATTTATCCATGCCTGGATTGTTGCCCAAATGTAATTAAAAAGTATTCGGGCAATATCGGAAATTATTCCGCTTCGATTTTTTCAATGAATTGCGAAAACACGCTGCTGTTTAACGCTGAACGATTATATAGCATAAAAATATCTAATTTCGGAACCGTGAAAGGCAAGGCGACGCGCTTCAGGTTGAGAATGTCTTTATATCGCTCAAACATTGCGGTTGGAACAAAACCGACTAAATCACTCATGCCAATAATATTCATAATCGAAATCAGCGAGTCGCTGCGGAAGCAGAAATTCCGTTCCGGAAGGAGTACGTTCGACTGCTGCTGGAAGTCCTTTATGCCGTTCTCCTGGCTGCGCATCAGCGTGAATTTTTCCTGGCAGAGCTCCTCAAGCGTTGCGCTATCGCCAAGGCGGGGGTGCTCTTTGCAGCAGACCAGCTGTGCCGAAAACTGGATAAAGCGGGTACAGACGATAGAGCGGCTGTTAACCGGTGCAAAACTAAACACCAGATCGGCCTTGCGGTAGGCGAGCAGATCCTCGGCCGACTCAGGCGATAAGACCACATCATTATGTTCTATCTCGTAATTTCCGTCCGCAAGCAGAGACCTTAGCAGGTCGCCCAATCGCCCCTGGACCAGAATCTGCGGGCAGTAGATGACAAAGCTCTTTTTGATCTGCGCGTTATTCAGGATATTGATGGTCTGCTCAATATGGTTAAGGTTTTCTTCCAGATGATGATGCAGGTTGATCCCCACGGTCGTCGGGGTGATGCCTTTACCCGAACGAATAAAAAGCGGGTCATTCAGCTGCGTACGCAGGCGTTGCAGTGACTGGCTCACCGCAGAGGGCGTGATATAGAGTGTTTCCGCTGCCTTGCTAATGCTGAGGTGCTGATAAATGCACTCAAAAATGACTAACAGATTGAGATCGAATTTTTTAAGGTCATAAAGATTTGCCATGGATCATCCTGAGTGTGTTGTTGTCATCTCATAACTGATAACTATAGTTCGAAGTTAATCATTTACAATCCTTGTGATTAACCTGCTTATTATATTTTGAATTCAAGCTTAATATATCACGAGGCTGGATTATTGAAATAGAACTTCAGCCGTTATTAAGATATTTTTATCTTTAAAACGTGCGGCGTTGTTCTCAAATAAGCACTCCCGGTTATACATTTACTGTGACGCATTATTGCCACTTTAGCGCCGGCTACCAGTCTGACCACTTATTGCAATCCATTCTCATTATTAATTCTCTCGTTATGTCGGGCAGACGCGGGCGTTATTCGGTAAAACCTATCGCAGCCATAGGGCGGAATGCCGGCGTGACGGATTGCCCAAACTGAAAACCGGTGCTGTAATCAAACCGCTGTTACGGCCTGATATAAGGTATGTAGAGCGCAACGCAACGCCAGCCCCGGCTGGCACTGAAAGTTCCTGTGGAAAGTTCAGGTATCAGGGCCGCCCACCAGGGCGGCCTTTTTACGTTCAGGCTTTCCGTTAATTCAGTTCACAACGTTGTCTTGTTGGTGTTGTAAGGTTTGGCTGATTGATTTGATAAAGCATACGCATTAGCCCCGATGGATAAAGTTGGTTACCTTACATCTCAACGAAAACACGGAGGAAGTACAGATGTCTTTGATTAACACTAAAATTAAACCTTTCAAAAACCAGGCGTTCAAAAACGGTGAGTTCATCGAAGTAACCGAGAAAGATACCGAAGGTCGCTGGAGCGTCTTCTTCTTCTATCCGGCTGACTTCACCTTCGTTTGCCCGACCGAACTGGGCGACGTGGCTGACCATTACGACGAACTGCAGAAGCTGGGCGTAGACGTTTACTCTGTGTCTACCGATACCCACTTCACCCACAAAGCGTGGCACAGCAGCTCTGAAACCATCGCCAAAATCAAATACGCGATGATCGGTGACCCGACTGGCGCCCTGACCCGTAACTTCGACAACATGCGTGAAGATGAAGGCCTGGCAGACCGCGCGACCTTCGTCGTTGACCCGCAGGGCATTATCCAGGCTATCGAAGTTACCGCTGAAGGTATCGGCCGTGATGCGTCTGACCTGCTGCGTAAAGTGAAAGCAGCGCAGTATGTCGCTTCTCACCCAGGCGAAGTGTGCCCGGCTAAATGGAAAGAAGGCGAAGCAACGCTGGCTCCATCCCTGGACCTGGTCGGCAAGATCTAAGTCTGTAAAGCCTGGCGGCGCTACGCTTGCACAGGCCTACAGTATCGTAGGCCGGGTAAACGAAGTGCCACCCGGCAATCAATGGGCGCATCCGCGCCCATGTTATTCCAGCACCATGATGCAAGTTGCATTCAGGCCGCCCGCATAAGGCAGCTTGCATGATGACGTCTTAAGAGAGGGAAGAACAATGCTCGACACAAATATGAAAACCCAGCTCAAGGCCTACCTTGAGAAACTGACTAAACCCGTTGAGCTGATTGCCACGCTGGACGACAGCGCGAAATCGGCAGAGATCAAAGAACTGCTGGCTGAGATCGCCGAACTGTCGCCAAAAGTGACCTTCAAAGAAGATAACTCGCTTAACGTCCGTAAGCCTTCTTTCCTGATTACTAACCCAGGCTCTGAGCTGGGGCCGCGTTTTGCCGGCTCACCGCTGGGGCATGAATTTACCTCGCTGGTGCTGGCACTGCTGTGGACCGGCGGTCATCCGTCGAAAGAGGCGCAGGCGCTGCTGGAGCAGATCCGCGATATCGACGGTGATTTTGAGTTTGAAACCTATTACTCGCTCTCCTGTCACAACTGTCCGGACGTGGTGCAGGCGCTGAACCTGATGTCGGTCCTCAACCCGCGCATCAAGCACACGGCAATTGACGGCGGTACCTTCCAGAATGAAATCACCGATCGCAACGTGATGGGCGTTCCGGCGGTGTATCTGAACGGTCAGGAATTCGGTCAGGGTCGTATGACGCTGACGGAAATCGTCGCCAAAGTGGATACCGGTGCCGAAAAACGTGCCGCAGAAGCGCTGAACAAACGTGATGCCTATGACGTGCTGATTGTCGGTTCCGGTCCGGCGGGCGCGGCGGCGGCAGTGTACTCCGCGCGTAAAGGGATCCGCACGGGCCTGATGGGCGAGCGCTTCGGTGGCCAGGTACTGGATACCGTGGACATTGAAAACTATATCTCCGTGCCGAAAACCGAAGGCCAGAAGCTGGCCGGCGCGCTGAAGGCGCACGTCAGCGATTACGACGTAGACGTGATCGACAGCCAGAGCGCCAGCAAGCTGGTGCCTGCTGCGGTTGAGGGGGGGTTACACCAGATTGAAACCGCCTCCGGCGCGGTGCTGAAAGCACGCAGCATCATCATTGCCACTGGTGCGAAATGGCGCAACATGAACGTCCCGGGTGAAGATCAGTATCGCACCAAAGGCGTGACCTACTGCCCGCACTGCGACGGCCCGCTGTTCAAAGGCAAGCGCGTGGCGGTGATCGGCGGCGGAAACTCCGGCGTGGAAGCGGCTATCGACCTGGCGGGGATTGTTGAACACGTAACCCTGCTGGAGTTCGCGCCAGAAATGAAAGCCGACCAGGTGCTGCAGGACAAAGTTCGCAGCCTGAAAAACGTCGACATCATACTGAACGCGCAGACCACGGAAGTGAAGGGTGACGGCAGCAAGGTGACCGGTCTGGAATACCGCGACCGCGTGAGTGGCGACGTGCACAGCGTGCAGCTTTCAGGGATCTTCGTACAGATTGGTCTGCTGCCAAACACCACCTGGCTGGAAGGCGCGATTGAGCGCAACCGCATGGGCGAAATCATCATTGATGCGAAGTGTGAAACCAGCGTGAAGGGCGTGTTTGCGGCGGGCGACTGCACCACCGTGCCGTACAAACAGATCATTATCGCCACAGGTGAAGGGGCGAAGGCGTCTCTGAGCGCGTTTGACTACCTGATCCGCACCAAAACCGCATAAGAAAAGAAAGTAAGGCTACACCTGCAATAGCGAGAGGCCACCGAAAGGTGGCCTCTTTTTTATCTGACGACCATCACCGGTATATGCGTGTGGCGGATCACGCTGGAGGCGTTAGATCCCAGCAGATGCGTAGTAATGGAAGGGTTGCGCGAACCGATGACCACCACGTCTGCTTTCAGCTCGTTCGCCAGTTCATTTACCGCATCACGTACGCTGCCGAATCTGACGTGCGTTTTGATCCGTGAAGGGTCGATGCTGAAGTGGCTGACCATGGTTTGCAGGCGCGTTTCCGCCTCGTGCTGCAGATGCTCTTCAAAGCGGCGCACATCGGCAGCAAAGCGGTGCAGGCTCAGGCTGGCGGAGCCCGGGAGCACGTGCAACAGATGGATGACCCCGTCCTGCTGCGCCAGGAACTCCGCGTGGCGTACGGCCTTGTCGCTCAACTCCATTTCAAAAACATCAACCGGCATAATGATTCTCTGATACATACCCGTTTCTCCTTGTTTATAAACGCTGTACTCATTCAACCACAAAATAACCATGGTTTCTGTAAGCGCCCCGTCAGTTTTCTTATCTTGCCAGGATAAATCTCAAAAGAACCGTATTCACGGGCAGACCTTCAGGGGTAGCTACCCTTATACACTTACCTGGAACCTTTCGGAGGTCGCATGAAAGCACTTACGTATCACGGTCCACACCATGTTCGCGTCGAGAATGTCCCCGACCCCATCATCGAACAGCCCGACGATATCATTCTGCGCGTGACGGCCACGGCTATCTGCGGCTCCGATTTGCATCTCTACCGCGGAAAGATCCCGAAGGTGCAGCACGGCGATATTTTTGGCCATGAGTTCATGGGGGAAATCGTCGAGTGCGGTGCAGAGGTAAAGAATTTGCAAAAAGGCGATCGCGTGGTGATCCCCTTTGTCATCGCCTGCGGAGACTGTTTCTTCTGTCGTCTGCAGCAATACGCGGCCTGTGAGAATACCAACGCCGGGCAGGGTGCTGCACTGAACAAAAAGCAAATCCCCGCGCCGGCCGCGCTGTTTGGCTATAGCCACCTCTACGGCGGTGTGCCGGGGGGACAGGCGGAATACGTTCGCGTGCCAAAGGGGAACGTCGGGCCGTTTAAAGTCCCGCAGCTTCTTTCTGATGATAAAGCACTGTTCCTGTCCGACATTTTACCCACGGCCTGGCAGGCGGCAAAAAATGCACAGATTGAAAAAGGCTCAAGCGTAGCCGTTTTCGGTGCCGGGCCGGTGGGGCTACTGACCATTGCCTGCGCGCGACTGCTGGGGGCTGAGCAGATCTTTGTCATCGATCACCATCCTTACCGGTTGCGATTTGCCGAGGCACGATACGGCGCAATTCCCATCAACTTCGATGATGACAACGACGCCGCGGAAAAAATCATCGAGCAGACCGCGGGCCAGCGCGGCGTTGACGCTGTGATTGATGCGGTCGGGTTTGAAGCGAAAGGCAGCACCACGGAAACGATCCTCAGCAATCTTAAAATTGAAGGCAGCAGCGGCAAAGCGTTGCGTCAGTGCATTGCTGCCGTGCGGCGCGGCGGGGTGGTCAGCGTACCCGGCGTATACGCAGGGTTTATCCATGGCTTCCTGTTTGGCGATGCCTTTGATAAGGGGCTGACGTTTAAGATGGGCCAGACGCACGTCCATGCCTGGCTGGGGGAACTTTTACCGCTGATCGAAAAAGGGCTGCTTACACCGGAAGAGATCGTGACCCACTATCTCCCCCTTGCGGATGCGGAGCGCGCCTATAAGATTTTCGAAAAACGGGAGGAGGAGTGCCGGAAGGTGATTCTGGTCCCGGGGGCAGACACGCCCGAAGCCGCAGAGCAGACCGTTAAGGGCCTGGTGAACGCCTTCCCGGGTGGGGTGGCCTGAGAATGTTCGCTTACCAGTGGCGTTCAAGATAGAGCACGGCCGTGACGATAATCGCCACAAAAATCAGAAAGATAAGTGTGATAACGCCTATCTCACTCATGACCGTCCCCGCGGCACCAAAACAGATTAAGCGTGGATTAAGGCCATTTTGCGCGGTATAGGAAAATCGGGTGAATTTGCGGAAAGAGGATGCGGCTGCATCCTCTGTGCAAAGCGGGTAGGCGCTTATTCAGAAGAGATTAACGCAGGTAATCGCCCGCGGCTTCTGGCTGGTAGAGCAGCTCCAGCACTTCCAGATGGGTCGAGGCACCGCCCGGCAATTCCCAGTGGATCGTATCCCCCGTACGCAGCCCCAGCAGTGCGGCACCCACAGGGGCCAGAACAGAAAGCTGTGCGCTGCTGTCGGTCATCTGAGCGGGGTAAACCAGCGTACGGGTCAACTCTTCACCGGTGGTCAGGTTGCGGAATTTCACCTGGCTGTTCATGGTGACCACGTTATGCGGCATCGTCTCAGGCGTGCACATCTGTGCCCGGTCGAGCTCCTCATTCAGGGCGTCGGCCACGGGGAGCGAGGCGAACTCCGCTTTTTCCAGCAGCCTGTCGATACGTTCTGCGTCGAGCTCATTGATGATAATGGTAGGTCTGGACATTTTTTACTCCATGTCGTTAATGCTGCGTCTTACGCAGAAACTGATCCAAAAGAAAACCCTCGCCGTCTGGCAGCGAGGGTTTAACTCTCCCGATGATACTGGCTGAGCGCGAAAGTTTGAAGTGATGAAAGTCACATTCATGGGCCATATGAATTTTGCTGAAATTTATTCAGTCTTCATTCCTGGCGGAATACGTTACGCTGAGTGTCCTGAATCCGGGCGTTGCCCGCCAACGAGAGAGAATTATGTACTTCTATCAACCGTCTCAGGGACACGGCTTGCCGCATGACCCGCTGAACGCCATTATTGGTCCGCGTCCGATAGGCTGGATCTCCTCATGCGATAAGGCCGGTCAGCTGAATCTCGCACCGTACAGCTTCTTTAACTGCTTTAACTATCGCCCACCGATCATCGGCTTTTCCAGCAACGGCTGGAAGGACAGCGTGCGTAATATTACTGAGACAAAAGAGTTTGTCTGGAATCTGGCAACGCGCGATCTTGCCCAGGCGATGAATCAAACCTCCGCGATGCTTCCCCACGACCGGGATGAATTTAGCTTTGCCGGGCTCACGCCAGCGGCCAGCCAGCTGGTGAACGCGCCTCGCGTTGCAGAAAGCCCGGTGAATTTTGAGTGTCGCCTGTCACAGTGCATTCAGCTGACGGGGGCTGACGGTACGCCGGTAGACACGTGGCTGGTGCTGGGGGAAGTGGTCGGTATCCATATTGCCGAAACGCTGCTGGAAGAAGGGATATACCAGACGGCGAAAGCGCAGCCCATCCTGCGTGCGGGTGGGCCGACGGCGTACTATGGCATCAGCGATGAAAACCGGTTTGATATGGTGCGCCCAACGGTGGATCAGTAGCCGGCTTTATCAATCACAAATTGTTTACCGCAGTTACCCGGATGTGGCTGCGGGGCAAATGAGGTCGCAGAAAGCGGGTTGTTAATGGTGTCTGCCTTCAGCGAAATCTGCATCTCAGTCAGATAAGCCGGGTTGCCGCTGCAGGTCAGCTTGAACGCTTTGACGTTCTCGTTGCCCCAGCTCCTGGCCACGGCACTGTCAAAATCGCTGCGAGTGACGGTTTTTCCGTAGTGACCGGCAAAGAATTTACCGACCGCACTGTTTTTAATTTCCTGATTCATCCGCACCATCGTGCCGAAATAGGCATCGGGATCGAAACCAAAGCAGACGCCGTGTTTAGCGTATTCGTAACGCTCCAGGCAGGAGTTGCCGCCCGCGCCCGGCATCACGTCGTTGAGCTTTGCGGCAGCGGAAAGCGACAGCCCGGTTTCAGCGGCTTCGCATTTGCGGCTGGCCTTCACTTCCGGCATGTTCGGAATGGGGCGCGTGGCGCAACCAAAACGCATCCAGCGACGCTCATCTACCCCGCGTGCGGCAATGGATTTCGGCAGGCCGGGCCATAACCCGTGAACGGTCAGAAAATCGGCTTTATTTTCGCGCTCTTTTTGCAGGCGACATTCGTCAGGTTCATTGCGGTTGCGCTCGACCATGCTCTGGCAAAACCCGGTTTGCCAGGACAGAGCCAGCACATAGCGATCAAAATCGCCATACTGGGTTGCCTTGAGCGGTTCTGCCTGTGTGGAGAAGACACAGAGTGCAAGCGCGATTGCGCCGGACGGGATAACAATATCCTTCCTGAACATATGATTTCCTGATCGAATGAGCGTGATTAATTTCTGGGGGTTATTAAAGCACAAAAAGCGCCCGCAGGCGCTTTCTGGATATCCCTAATTTAGGTTAGGCTGCACCGGGAACCAGCACCTCCGTGGCGATAATTACGATAATCAGCCCAACCAGAACGGGTACAGAGGTGCGTTTTACCACTTCGAATGGGGAGATTTTTGCCATCCCGGCAACGGCAACCACCACGCCTGATACCGGGGAGATGGTACGGCCCAGGTTTGACGCCTGCAGCATGGGAATGGAGAGATAGGCCGGGTTAATACCGGAGGAGTGAGCCAGTTTCGGGATCATCTCAACGAAAGCGTAGAAAGGCGCATTACCGGAGCCGGTGGTCATCGCCGCCAGCATGGTGAGTACCACCAGGACCAGCATCAGGATAATACTGGCCGATCCGAACGAGGTGGCGATAGAGATCAGGCTCTGGATAAAGCCGATGGTGCTCAAACCCTGGGCAAAAACGCCCGCTGCCACCAGCAGCATCACCACGCCAGCGAAGGCATCCGCCATGCCGCGATAGGCAACTTCCAGACCCGAGAACACCTTTTGCGTGTTAAAACCACGCACAAATTCCAGCACGGCTGCCAGCAGCATGCAGATCACCAGAATGGTGATAATGTGCAGTTGCGGGCCCCATTTGCCGTCAAAAATCAGCACCCCAATAATCGGCGTGAAGGGCAGAATGGCATAAAACGCGGGAGCGGTGGTGGTGATTTCACTCACGTCCATCATTTCATGGCTGATGTTTTCTTTCTTATCGAGATAGCGCTGCCAGAAGAAATGCGCGATACCCATGCCGACAATGGCAACAATGGAGATCGGCAGCGTGGTTTTAAAGGCGAAGTCGATGAGCGACATCTCCGCTGCCTTTGCCGCCAGCACGACGTCGCCGGAGGTCGGGGAGAGAATAATCGCAGCCGGAGACGCGCAAATGGCTGCTGCCGCGCCGCGGCTGATACCAACGTTCACCATGACCGGGAACAGCGTGGCCATCAGCAGTACGCCAAGTCCGGTAGCCGACGAAACGGCCAGTGACATCAGGCAGGCGAGGAAATAGGCGGCGACCATCAGCAGATACGGCGAGTTGATGTATTGCAGGGGTTTGGAGGCAAGCTTAACGACCATGTCGTTGGCGCCGATGTGGGTCATGTAGGCCGCAAAACCGCACAGCATCATGATCATCATGCCCAGGTCACCGCCGCGGCTCATGAGCAATATTTTAATATATTCCACAATATCGGTGGCGGTGTAGCCGGTGCTGGTTGCGCTGGCAGGCAACACCTGATGCCCCATCAGTGCGCTGATAATCAGCAGCGTTAAACCGCCAACAAATAATACGCCCGTGGCCGAGTAGCCTTTAATGATGTAGCGTGCGACACCGACAATGACGACGACTCCAATAAGGAGCTCGAATAACGTAAGCATGATTTCCCCTGTATCTCTGCTGCTATGGAGCACAAAAAATCAATAAAAAAAGAAGGATGAAAATGTGCCGAATAAATGGCCTGTTCTTGCTGATTAAAATCAATAAACAGACGACTAGAGAGCAGAACAACCGTGTTTTTGCCATGGCTCATACATTTATGCCATGCGGGTCTTGACCGTCAGAAATAGCGCAATATGTCCTTACAATGATAACAGATTGTTAATATTTTGTATAATGCGGCATGTTACTGATAAAGAAGGTGAAACAGGCTAAAGGCCCACCCTGTATGTGCTTATTCGACCTTACTGTCCGGTTTTATTAAGAATATTCCCGGAAAAAGGCCGAATAATTAGGAATAACGCTGATGCCGTTAAGCTTTGATTCAACTATTTTATGGTAAACTTTGCCTCGAATACTAAGAATGGTAATTGCATTGTGATCGTACGTAATACATTTTTCTCAATTTTATTGTTTATTTTTGGGCAGTTAACGTTTTCTTCTGTTGCACAGGCAGAGGACAACGCGACGGATAAAGGATGGTTCTCAACCTTTACGGATAATGTCTCCCAGACCTGGACGTCGCCGGAACATTATGATCTCTATGTTCCGGCAATAACGTGGCATGCGCGTTTTGCATATGACAAAGAGAAGACCGATAAATACAACGAGCGTCCGTGGGGCGCGGGTTTTGGTCAGTCGCGCTGGGATGAAAAGGGAAACTGGCATGGCATCTATCTGATGGCCTTTAAAGACTCCTTTAATAAATGGGAGCCGATTGGAGGCTACGGCTGGGAGAAAACCTGGCGCCCGCTAGCCGACGAGAACTTCCATGTTGGGTTGGGCTATACCGCGGGGGTCACCGCGCGTGACAACTGGAACTACATTCCGATCCCGGTGCTGCTGCCTTTGGCTTCTATCGGCTACGGTCCCGCAACGTTCCAGATGACCTACATTCCGGGCACGTATAACAACGGTAACGTTTACTTCGCCTGGATGCGTTTTCAGTTTTAACTGAAAAAACGTCATAGTCTGGTGAAAAAACGTGCAGGCGTTGATTCATAAACGATAAAAATCGGCCAGTGAAAATTAACGCGACTTTAGTCACTTTTTATCAAAGATCCGCTGGACAAAAGGTCTCACAATTGATGTACTGGTAACCGACACAGCATTTGTGTCGTTTTTTAATGTAAAGGTAATTTTGATGTCTAAGATTAAAGGTAACGTTAAGTGGTTTAATGAGTCCAAAGGATTCGGTTTCATTACTCCTGAAGATGGCAGCAAAGACGTGTTCGTACACTTCTCTGCAATCCAGTCTAATGGTTTCAAAACTCTGGCTGAAGGTCAGCGTGTAGAGTTCGAAATCACTAACGGTGCCAAAGGCCCTTCTGCTGCTAACGTAATCGCTCTGTAATTCAGACGCGTCAGCAAGAATTTCAAAACCCGCTCACTGAGCGGGTTTTTTTCGTTTTGAATCAGCCAAGCAGATACATATTCAGGAAGCTTGCAACGATCAGCACGCTCAACAACACCATGCCTGCGCTCATCAGACTCTGTTTCATTCTGTCACCCTCGTTCAGTACTGCACTCAGAGTGACAGAGAAAAATTAAGCCAACATTAACGGTCCGTCTGTTAATGCGTGCTTGCGGAGGAAAAGAGCCAAAATGCGATCCCCGTCATCGCAAACGAGCCGAGCATGTTAATTGCGATATTCGCCAGCGCCCAGCCGATACGGCCTTCCTGAAAGAGAAACACAACTTCCGCAGAGAACGTCGAAAAGGTGGTTAATCCGCCGCAGAATCCGGTGGTAATCAGGACTTTCCACATTGGGTCAATGTGTGTCATTCGATTAAACCAGGCCAGCCCCATGCCAATGATAAAGGCACCAATCAAGTTTGCAGCCAGTGTCCCCATGGGAATCGCCTGATGCAGCGGGTTAAACCGCATACTCAGAAACCATCGCGCAACGCTACCCGTTCCCCCACCAATAAAAACGGCTAAAAGTAGTTGTAACACGCTAAATACCTGCTATTTGATGTGTAAGAGAAGCGAGTTTAACGCCGTTTATGATGAGGGGACAAATATGTATGTTGCGGTAGGGCAATTTGCGGTCACGCCAGACTGGCAGGCGAACGCGATAACATGCGTCAACCTGATGATGCAGGCCCGGCAGAAAGGCGCGTCGCTGCTGGTGCTCCCCGAGGCGCTGCTGGCCAGGGATGATAATGATCCGGATTTATCGGTGAAGTCCGCGCAGCCGCTGGACGGTGAATTTTTACAGCAACTGCTCGCCCAGAGCGTGGGCAATACGATGACGACGATCTTAACGATCCATGTTCCCTCCACGCCGGGCCGTGCAGTCAATACGCTGGTGGCGATTCGCGGCGGAGCCATTGTCGCACGTTACGCCAAGCTCCATCTCTATGATGCGTTCAGCATTCAGGAGTCGCGGCGCGTTGACCCCGGAGACAGTATCCCACCGCTTCTGGAGATTGACGGATTCAAGATCGGGCTGATGACGTGCTATGACCTGCGTTTTCCGGAGCTGGCGCTCCATCTGGCGCTGCAGGGCGCGGACGTACTGGTGCTGCCTGCCGCGTGGGTCAAAGGACCGTTAAAAGAGCACCACTGGGCAACGCTGCTGGCGGCACGCGCGCTGGATACCACCTGCTATGTTGTTGCTGCAGGAGAGTGCGGCACGAAAAACATCGGGCAAAGCAGGGTGGTCGATCCGCTGGGTGTGACGATTGCCGCCGCTGCGGAAGCGCCGGATTTGCTGGTGGCGGAGATAAACATAGACAGAATTGCGCTTGCACGTCAGCAATTACCTGTTCTTCGCAACCGTCGGTTTGCGCCACCGCAATTATTGTGATGTTTTTTTCAACAATGCTTGATTCACCTTGTTACAGATTGCTATTGTGTGCACGCGCTAAATGACCGTTAATACAATCAGGTTTTGGCGCTGAATGCAGCCTGTTTTAAGTAAAGAAGGTATCTATGGGTGAGATTAGTATTACCAAACTGCTGGTGGTTGCCGCACTGGTCGTCCTGCTGTTTGGTACCAAGAAGTTACGCACGCTGGGTGGTGACCTGGGGGCTGCCATCAAAGGCTTTAAGAAAGCGATGAACGACGATGATGCAGCCGCGAAGAAAAGCGCTGAGGATGACGTCCCGGCAGATAAGCTTTCTCACAAAGAGTGACAGCAACGCCTGAGGGCTTGCGAAAAAAAACCGGCTCATGAGGCCGGTTTTTTTGTATTACTGTAAATGAATATTACAGCTTTATTTAACTTCTTCGCCTTTAGCCTGCATATCGGCATGGTATGAGGAGCGAACGAATGGGCCGCAGGCTGCGTGGGTGAAGCCCATCGCCATCGCTTCGGCTTTCATTTCATCAAACTCGTCCGGGCTCACGTAGCGCTGTACCGGCAGGTGGTGACGGCTTGGCTGCAGATACTGGCCCAGGGTCAGCATGGTCACACCGTGGCGGCGAAGATCGCGCATCACCTCGATGATTTCATCGTTAGTTTCACCCAGACCCACCATCAGACCTGACTTAGTCGGAATATGCGGATGCGCTTCTTTGAAGCGTTCCAGCAGTTTCAGAGACCAGTTATAGTCAGCGCCCGGGCGGACCTGACGATAGAGGCGCGGTACGTTTTCCAGGTTGTGGTTAAACACATCCGGTGGCGTCGCGGTCAGGATATCCAGCGCGCGGTCCATACGGCCGCGGAAGTCAGGCACCAGCGTCTCGATTTTGATGTTTGGGCTTTTCTCGCGAATGGCCGTAATACAGTCAGCGAAGTGCTGGGCTCCGCCGTCGCGCAGATCGTCACGGTCAACGGACGTGATAACCACATAGCGCAGCGCCATGTCGGCGATAGTCTGCGCCAGCTTCTGAGGTTCGTTAGCATCAGGTGCGACCGGACGGCCATGAGCAACATCGCAGAACGGGCAGCGGCGGGTACAGATCGCACCCAGAATCATAAACGTCGCGGTACCGTGATTGAAACATTCAGCAAGGTTCGGACAAGAGGCTTCTTCACAAACGGAGTGAAGGCCATTCTTGCGCATCGCCGCTTTGATCCCCTGGATACGCGAAGAGTCGGCCGGAAGTTTGATTTTCATCCATTCCGGTTTTCTTAACAGCGCCTCGCGCTCTGTAGCCACGTTTTTAACCGGGATAAGGGCCATTTTATCGGCATCGCGGTATTTAACACCGCGTTCCATCACAATGGGTTTACTCATAGCGTGCGTGTTCCAGTTGCGAATATCGAAGGAAAGCGTTTCAATTCAAGGGAATGTTGTATTTATCAACTATTTTTGAACGAACGACAGGCAGTATATCATTGAAACGGTCGTTAAAGCAGCCTGCCAGATCGCCAATTTGTAAAATAGTTGTTGTTTTGTGCCTTTTGCCCTGCCTGTCACAGGGCTTATGCTGGCTCAACCTGTCAGAAGGCCTGACGGATAATGCGGATGACGTTTTCCAGGACCGGATCGCGCAAACTCAGCTTGTTGTAATGCAGTGAAATCTCAACTGATTCCGCATTAAGCTGACTGAGGGGAATGCTGTCCAGCGGCCAGCACTTCCGGAGCAGGTTATACAGGCGTGATGGCATCACGCACAGCATATCGCTGCTGCCAATCAGAGAGGCAGTGGTGAACATATTGTAACTGCTGAAGCTGATCTGACGTTCCGGGAAAATTTCATCAATACGCTGACGAAGGGCATGGTTAGACTGCCCTTCGGTCATAAAAGACGAGTGGTCGTAGTTGCGCAGGTTTTCGAGGGTCAGCGGTTCGCTGAGAACCGGATGCTGCTGCCGGCAAACCAGTACCAGGTTGTCCGTATAAAGCACATTTTGCCCCAGCGCTCTGGCGCTGAAGCTGCCGCTTTCAATAATCAGGTCCGTCTGGAACTGGGCAAGCTGAACGTCAGGTTCATGGAGAGGCACATTGCGAAGCAGGAGCTGCGGAGCATGCTCTTTCACGGCCTGGAAGATCGCAGGCATGACCAGCACACCCACAGAAGGGGAACAGCCGATGGTGATGGTTCTCTGCTTATCGTAGCTCCCGGTTAAATCCAGTGCGCCCAGAATCGACTCCAGCCCCTGGCTGATGTACTCATGGAGATGCGTGGCGTAGGCCGTCGGCGTTACCCCCTGGCCCTTACGGATAAATAACGGGTCAGGAAATATAGCGCGTAGCTTTTGGATGGACTGGCTAATTGCTGATGGCGTGAGATTAAGAATTTTCGCAGCGTTAACGATACCCTTATGGACATATACTGCCTCAAAAATAGTCAGTAAATTGAGATCAATATTACGTAAAGTCCGAAAAATTTGCGGCTTGTCTTCGCCACCAGGTTCATTCAGTCGTTTGGCTGGTAAATTATTATACTCCACGCTTTCACTCCGTATACATTCACAATATGAATGATAGTTGAATTTATTTATTATGCTTGTAGAGATTCGTAAAGTGTTGGTTTTGTTTCACTTGTTTATCAAAAGCAAACACTTGTGTGATAATTGCTCACGTTACTTATGCCGTGTTTGCTGTGCTTGCTGGAGGCTAAATAATATGTAGCGGTAATATTCGGGCGCTTCGAAAATATAGAATCTGTGGATTATTGTAAAGTGCAAAAACGGTAAATAAACGGTGGCCCGCCAAATTAGCGAGCCCTGTTGTAGGATATATTAAGCAGGGATATATTCGTGCGGGGGATTGTTAAGTAGTGCTAACACGTTTTTCAAAAGCACAGGGCGAATAGTGTCTGGCGTAGCGGTTTCAACCCACTGGCACACTTGCGTCATTTCCATACCGGCGTAGCCGCAGGGGTTTATGCGCTGGAAAGGGGCAAGATCCATATTAATATTCAATGCCAGGCCGTGGAATGAGCAGCCTTTACGAATACGCAGCCCCAGAGAGCAGATCTTCATTTCCCCAACGTAAACCCCAGGCGCATCGGCACGCGGATGCGCCTGAATACCATATTCCGCCAGCGTGTTGACGACGGTTTGTTCCAGTAGGGTAACCAGCTCACGGACGCCCAGTTTTCTGCGCTTCAGATTGAGCAGGACGTACATCACCTGCTGCCCGGGCCCATGGTACGTGACCTGACCGCCGCGATCGCTCTGGATAACCGGGATATCGCCCGTCATTAATAAATGTTCTGCTTTTCCCGCCTGACCCTGCGTAAAGACCGGCAGGTGTTCGACCAGCCAGATCTCATCGGGGGTTGTATCATCGCGTGAATCGGTGAAGTCATGCATAGCCTGGGAGACAGGCTCGTAAGGTTGCAGCCCGAGGTGACGGACCAGAATTTTATCCTGATACAAAACTGCGTCTCCGAAGACGAGGGACAAAAGGTATGCGGGAGTATATCACAGCGGGGAGAGGGGTTACCCGGCAAACCGGGTAACCGCAAAGGGACTACAGCACCATACGAACGATTTCGATATTGCCGAGCTCTTCGTACAGCGTCTCAACCTGCTCAATGTGTGTCGCAGTGATGGTAATAGAAACCGAGTGGTAGTTGCCCTTGCTGCTTGGTTTTACTGACGGAGAGTAGTCACCCGGCGCATGGCGCTGTACCACTTCAACCACCTGATCAACCAGCTCAGGTTTCGCCAGACCCATTACTTTGTAGGTAAATGGGGTAGGGAATTCAAGCAGTTCGTTAAGTTTGGTTTTCATGTCAGCTCCGGCGTAACGTCAAAAAATAATAACTCCCACGTCAGGTGGGAGTTATCAGGATACTTAGTATATGGGGATCAAAATCACACTTTCAAGTGTTCAATTTTTAACCAAACCAGTGGTGGAACATCAATTTAATGTAATCAATGATTTTGCCGAAGAAATTGCCTTCAGGAATTTCTTGCAGGACCACCAGCGGACGCTGATCGATCGTTTTGCCATCCAGCTGGAAGTTGATGGTACCCACAACCTGGTTTTTCTGCAGCGGGGCGTGCAGTTCGGTGCTGTTCAGTACGTAGCTGGCTTTCAGATCCTTCATACGACCGCGCGGAATGGTCAGGTAGAGGTCTTTATCAACGCCGAGAGAAGCACGGTCGTTGTCGCCGAACCAGACGGGTTCAGACGCAAACTCTTTGCCTGCTTTCAGTGGATTCACGGTTTCGAAGAAACGGAAGCCCCAGGTCAGCAGCTTCTTGCTTTCTGTTTCACGGCCTTTAAAGGTGCGCCCCCCCATCACGGCAGAGATCAGACGCATCTGGCCTTCAGTGGCGGAGGCGACCAGGTTGTAGCCCGCTTTGTCGGTGTGACCGGTTTTGATGCCGTCAACGTTCAGACTGTTATCCCACAGCAGGCCGTTACGGTTGGTCTGACGGATACCGTTGAAGGTGAACTCTTTCTCTTTATAGATAGAGTACTCATTAGGGACATCGCGGATAAGCGCCTGACCAATCAGCGCCATATCACGTGCGGAGCTGTACTGACCGTCTGCGTCCAGGCCGTGTACGGTCTGGAAATGGCTGTTTTTCAGACCCAGCGCGTTCACGTAGCTGTTCATCAGTCCCACGAAAGCATCCTGGCTACCGGCGGCAAAATCGGCCATCGCCACGCAGGCATCGTTACCCGACTGCAGGTTGATACCGCGAATCAGCTGGGAAACAGGAACCTGCATACCCGGTTTCAGGAACATCAGAGAGGAACCTTTAAAGACCGGGTTCCCGGTCGCCCACGCATCGTTACCGATGGTGACCAGATCCGTTTCTTTGAATTTACCTGCCTTCATCGCCTGGCCGATAACGTAGCTGGTCATCATTTTGGTCAGGCTGGCCGGGTCACGGCGGGCATCGGCATTCTGTTCTGCCAGCACTTTGCCAGAGTTGTAATCGATCAGGATGTAGGATTCCGCGTCGATTTGCGGAACGCCAGGGATCATGGTCTTGATATTCAGGTCATCGGCGTGAGCTGCAGAGAGCGCAGCCGCGCAAAGGGCCGTGGTCAGCGCCATGCGCTGCACAAAACGAGCAGAAAAAGTGGTCTTCATGGTCAGAACTACGACATCCGTGATGGAATTAAAAAAAGTGCCTTACTATAGCAAATGCTATTCAGGCAGGCATCCGACTTTAAGCATGAGTTTGTGAATGTGTTTTACACAAACTGACAATTCGGATACCGCCGGTTAATTATTTCGCAACAGCGATAAATGACTGAAGCTGAGCTTCATTCTGCAGACGCTGCTGCAGGGAGGCTGCCTGCGATTTGCTGGCAAACGGCCCCATCTGAATGCGCCAGACCGCACCGTTCTGCTCAACGCGCCCTGGTACGCCAAACTGCTGGCTCAGACGCTGCTGATACTGTTTGGCCCGAGCCTGATCGCTCACTGCGCCGACCTGAACCACATAGCTGCCGCTGGCCGCTGTTGGAGCCGTCACCACTGCACTTTGCGTGGCCGCGGGTGCCGTTACGGGAGCCGACTGGGTCGCTGGCGCAGCAACGGGGGCTGGGGTAGGCTCACTGCCTTCCAGCACGCCCGAGGCTAAGGTCGTCGGTGCGCCAAGAAAGCCGCTACTCTTTACCGGTGCGCCCGTTGAATCGTCGCTTTGCAGCGTGTCATTGCTGATTGGGCGTATTTCTCCCCCCGGCTGAGCAGGCTCGGCCGGAGAAGAGACGCTGCCCATTCCGCCGTCAAGATTTGGGCGGTCGGGCAGGGCATAGGTCTGTTTCGCCACCGTCGTACACGCGGTACCTGGCCCGGACAGCGAACCATCCTGTGCCACGATAATTGGGTCAATACGGACTTTGGTGTTGTTCGAGGTATTCAGACGATCGGCTGACGCGCGAGACAGGGAGATCACCCGGTCATTTCCGTACGGGCCGCGGTCGTTGATACGCACGACAATCATACGGCCGTTTGCCAGGTTGGTGATGCGGGCGTAGCTCGGGATCGGCAGCGTTGGGTGTGCTGCCGTCAGCTGCATCGGGTCGAACGTCTCCCCGGAGGCCGTCAGGTTACTGCCTGGCTCGGCATCGTAAATGGCGGCAAAGCCCGCCTGACTGAAACGGGAAGGATCCTGAACAATTTTATAGCTTTTGCCGTCGCGCTCGTAATCCTGATTGGCACTGGCATTCAGCGGTTCATAAACGGGATCGGCACCGCTGATTTCAACGATTGGGCCATTACACACCGCAGGCTGCGGCGGCGCGACGGTTGCCTGTTGCTGACCATCATCACTTGTGCAGGCCGCAAGTAAACTTGCCGCAATGCAGATCCCCAGCCACTGCTTACGCATTCCGATCCCCTTATTTTTATACGCTTTTTGACAACATTTTTCTGTGGGTATGGATCGACATCACGATACCAAACCCGGCCATCAACACGATCAGTGCCGAGCCCCCGTAACTCACCAGCGGCAGCGGTACGCCTACCACCGGCAGAATACCACTCACCATACCAATATTTACGAAGACATAAACGAATAAAATCAGCATCAACCCGCCAGCCATGACGCGACCAAAGGTCGTTTGCGCGCGTGCTGCAATCCACAATCCTCGCATGATCAGCAGAACGTATAGCGCCAGGAGTATTAAGATGCCCACCAGCCCCAACTCTTCCGCGAGTACCGCAAAGATAAAGTCGGTGTGGCGTTCCGGTAAAAATTCCAGCTGCGACTGCGTACCGTGCAGCCAGCCTTTCCCGCGCAGGCCGCCGGAGCCAATCGCAATCTTGGACTGAATAATATGATAGCCCGCGCCCAGCGGATCGGTTTCCGGATCGAGCAGCATCATGACGCGCTGGCGCTGGTAATCGTGCATCAGGAAGAACCAGAGAATAGGGATGAACGCCGCAATTAGCACCACCGCGATGCCAATCAGGCGCCAGCTCAGGCCCGACAGGAAGAGGACAAACAGGCCGGAGAGAGCGATAAGGATTGAGGTGCCAAGGTCAGGCTGTGCCGCAACCAGCAGCGTTGGCAGGAAAATCAGCACCAGCGCGATGGCGGTATTCTTCAGAGACGGCGGACAGACGTCGCGGTTGATAAAGCGTGCCACCATCAGTGGCACGGCGATTTTGGCAATCTCCGAGGGCTGGAAGCGGACAATACCCAGATCCAGCCAGCGCTGCGCCCCTTTTGAAATGGCGCCAAACGCATCGACCGCAACCAGCAAAATAATACAGAAGATGTAGAGGTAGGGCGCCCAGCCTTCGTAGACACGTGGCGGGATCTGCGCCATCACCACCATAATGATCAGGCCCATGGCGATCTGGCCGATTTTGCGCTCCATCATCCCGATGTCCTGGCCGCTGGCGCTCCAGATAACCAGCGCACTGTAAACCAGCAGAGCCAGCAGGATCAGCAGCATGGCTGGGTCGATGTGGATTTTGTCCCACAGCGATTTTTTATTTGGATTATCCGTCATGATTATTGGTCCTCCGCCGCAGCGGCGGCCGGGTTTTCAGCCGGCAGTTCGGTGTTGTTATCACCCAGCATGATGTGGTCAAGGATCTGGCGCATGATGGTCCCTACTGCAGGCCCGGCACCGCCGTTCTCCAGAATCATTGCCACCGCGACCTGCGGGTTGTCATAAGGGGCAAACGCCGTCATCAGCTTATGGTCACGCAGACGTTCGGCAATGCGGTGCGCGTTATAGGTTTCGTTGGCTTTCAGACCAAATACCTGCGCAGTACCGGACTTCGCCGCCACTTTGTACGGCGTCCCGGCGAAATACTTATGTGCGGTACCGTTCGGGCGGTTTGCCACGCCGTACATACCGTCTTTCGCGATTTCCCAGAAGCCGGAATGAATGTCACCCACTGGGGCTTCGTGCGGCTGGTTCCAAGGCACTTTTTTGCCGTCTTCAACCGTACTCTGCAGCAGATGCGGCACTTTCACCACGCCGTCATTGATGAGGATCATCATGGCTTTGTTCATCTGAAGCGGCGTTGCCGTCCAGTAGCCCTGACCGATACCCACCGGAATGGTATCGCCCTGATACCACGGCTTTTTAAAGCGCTTTAGCTTCCATTCGCGCGTCGGCATGTTGCCGGAGCGTTCTTCCGCAAGGTCAACGCCGGTGTAGTGTCCGTAGCCGAATTTGCTCATCCACTCTGACAGGCGGTCGATCCCCATGTCATACGCCACCTGATAGAAGAAGGTATCCGCAGACTCCTCCAGCGATTTGGTGACGTTCAGATGACCGTGGCCCCATTTTTTCCAGTCGCGATAGCGCTTATCTGAACCCGGCAGCTGCCACCAGCCCGGGTCAAACAGGCTGGTATTGCGGTTGATGACGCCAGCACTCAGTGCAGAGACCGCCACGTACGGTTTAACCGTTGATGCCGGTGGGTAAACCCCTTGCGTCGCGCGGTTCACCAGCGGCGTGTTGGGGTCATTCAGCAGACCGGAGTAGTCTTTACTGGAAATGCCGTCAACAAACAGGTTCGGGTCATAGCTTGGCATTGACACCATCGCCAGGATGCCGCCGGTTCGAGGATCGGTGACCACAACGGCTGCACGGCTGCCCGCCAGCAGGGTTTCAATATACTGCTGCAGCTTAAGGTCGAGAGTCAGATAGACGTCATGCCCCGCCTGCGGCGGTACCTCTTTAAGCTGGCGGATCACGCGGCCACGGTTATTAACCTCAACCTCTTCATAGCCGGTTTGCCCGTGCAGGACATCTTCGTAGTAGCGTTCAATGCCCAGCTTACCGATATCATGCGTTGCGGCGTAGTTCGCCAGCTTGCCGTCTTTATCGAGGCGGTCGACGTCTTTGTCGTTAATCTTGGAGACGTAGCCAATCACATGCGTCAGCGCGGAGCCGTAGGGGTAGTAGCGACGCTTGTAACCTTTTACTTCCACGCCGGGGAAACGGTACTGGTTCACCGCAAAGCGGGCCACCTGGACTTCCGTCAGGTTGGTTTTAACCGGAATGGAGGTGAATCGGTGTGAGCGGGCGCGTTCTTTTTTAAAGGCGGCGATATCGTCGTCGTTAAGGTCAACAACGCTTTTCAGCGCTTCCAGCGTATCCTGAACATTATCGACTTTTTCCGGCATCATCTCGATTTGATAGATGGTGCGGTTTAACGCCAGCGGGGTGCCGTTACGATCGTAAATAATGCCGCGGCTGGGTGCGATAGGTACCAGCTTGATACGGTTTTCGTTGGAACGCGTCTGGTAATCGGTAAAGCGGACAATTTGCAGATTATAAAGGTTGGCGATCAGCACGCCGGTAAGCAGCAAAATCCCGGTGAAGGCGACCAGCGCCCGGCGCACAAACAGCGCGGACTCAGCCGTATAGTCGCGAAAAGAATTCTGTAGTTTCATCCGCTGCTTAATCTACCCTGGTCAGTCATTACTCGCGGTGATAGGGGTGGTTGGTAGTAATGCTCCACGCGCGATACAGGCTTTCTGCCACCAGTACCCGAACGAGCGGGTGGGGAAGCGTCAGCGCGGAGAGGGACCAACTTTGTTCTGCTGCCGCTTTGCAGGCAGGGGATAACCCTTCAGGCCCGCCAATCAACAGACTGACGTCACGACCATCCTGCTTCCAGCGCTCCAGTTCGTGCGCCAGCTGCGGCGTATCCCAGGGTTTTCCTGGAATATCGAGGGTGACGATGCGGTTCTTGCCTGCGGCAGCCAGCATCAGTTCGCCCTCTTTATCGAGAATACGTTTGATATCGGCGTTCTTGCCGCGCTTACCGGCGGGAATTTCCACCAGTTCGAACGGCATGTCTTTTGGAAAACGGCGCAGATATTCAGTAAAACCGGTTTGTACCCAGTCCGGCATTTTGGTGCCGACGGCGACCAGCTGCAACTTCACGCATTAACCCCAGAGTTTTTCCAGTTCATACAGGCGACGGCTCTCGTCCTGCATGACGTGGACAATCACATCGCCGAGATCGACAACCACCCAGTCAGCCGTCGCTTCACCTTCAACACCCAGCGGTAACAGCCCTGCTGCACGCGATTCCTGAACCACGTGATCGGCAATCGAAACAACATGACGCGTGGACGTACCGGTGCAGATAATCATGCAGTCGGTAATACTGGATTTACCCTTCACGTCAATCGCGATGATGTCCTGACCTTTCAGGTCATCAATTTTGTCAATAACAAAATCCTGGAGTGCTTTACCCTGCAAGTTTTCCCCCTGGGGTGAATGAGATTGTAAAACTTTGAATTCGTAGCCAGGCAGTATACCTGAACTCATGCCTGTGTCGGGACAAATGTCTCCGGCCGGGCTTTTGAAGGCGGGTATCATCCCACCCTCCGCCTGAGATTGCATCGCCATTTTTGTAAAACAATTTCTGTAAAGCAATGACTGGCGGGAAAGTCTGGCAGCGGAGAATAACAGTATGGCTTACCCTGTCAAGGCAGGATAAACAATAAGCCGCTTTTTATGCCTTCCCGCTATTCATCTGCGCTTTTCTGATACAAACCGTGCGTATGGATATAGGCCAGCACCGGTGCGGGGAGCAGATCGTCACATGCTAAACCCTGCTGTAAACGCTCGCGAATGAGGGTCGCAGAGATATCGAACCACGGCGTTTCCGCCAGATAAATCTTCCCGGCAGGCTGATTGTGGAGATCTTCAACATTGGCGGTGAGATGATCTTCCAGCCACTGCTGGTACTGCGCTTCGCGCATGGTCAGCGGATAGCCAGGACGGCGGCAGACGAGCAGATGGCTGTTCTCCAGAATGGTTTCATATTTATGCCATGTGGGGAAGTTCAGCAGGGAATCCTGACCGATGATAAAAGCCAGCGGCTGGTCTGGCCCCTGTTCTGCGCGCCACTCCTGAAGCGTCTGCGAGGTCCATGAGGGTGTGTCGCGACGCAGTTCACGCTCGTCAAGCCGGAAGAGCGGCTTATCTGCGATGGCCAGGGCAAGCATCTCTTTTCGCTGCTCGCTGGTCGCCTCGGGCTGTGGACGGTGGGGCGGGACATTATTGGGCATGATGGTAACGCGCTGAAGGCCGATCAGATTCGCCAGAATTTCAACCGGCTTCAGATGCCCGTAGTGTACCGGGTCGAAGGTGCCGCCATACAGGGCCTGTAAAGAATGCATACTATCCATCAATAAAAACGTCTGCCAGCGCCTTGTGGCAGAGCAGCAGAGAAAGGCTTTCCAGCTCCGCCCAGACCGACTGGCCGTAATCTTGCTTTAGCGTAAGCTCGGCGCGCATCAGAAGCTGTACCGCCTGGCGAAGCTGTTCATGACTCAGGCGGTTGATGGCCTCGGTGGTCAAAGCCCGGCGATTTTGCCACACCCGGTGTTTATCAAACAGCGAACGCAAAGGCGTATGGGCAGACTGACGCTTGAGCGTAATCAGCAGCAGTAATTCGCGCTGCAGGGTTCGCAGCAGAATAACCGGTTCGCTGCCTTCGAGGCGCAGCTGCTGCAGAATATGCAGGGCGCGTTTACTTTTTGCCGACAGCAGCGCGTCCACCCAGTGGAACGGCGTGAAGTGCGCCGCGTCGTTAACGGCCTGCTCGACGCGCGGCAAGGTTAGCTTGCCGTCTGGCCAGAGCAGGGAGAGTCTGTCAAGCGCCTGCGCCAGGGCCAGCAGGTTACCTTCATAGCAGTAACAGAGCAGCTGATTCGCCGCGTCATCCAGCTGAAGGTTGTGCTGTTTCGCTCTCGCAGCGACCCATTTAGGCAGATGTGCCTGCTCAGGCGTCTGACAGGTGACCAGCACCGCGTGGGTCGCGATTTGGGTAAACCAGGCCGCGTTTTCCTGCGCTTTGGTCAGCTTGTTGCCACGCACAATAAGGAGCAGATCGCTGTGTAAGAGGCTGACCAGCGTTGCGAGTTGCTCGTTTATCGCCGCGTTAGGGCCGTTATCCGGCAGCAGAATCTGAATTGTCTGGCGCGATGCGAACAGGCTCATCGCCTGACAGAGCGAGAAGAGGGCGTTCCAGTCGGTGTTGTTATCCAACTGGACGGTGTGATGTTCATCAAAGCCCTGCGCGGCGGCGGCATGCCGCACGGCATCCAGGCTTTCCTGAAGCAATAACGGATCGTTTCCAAGAAGCAGATACGCCGCGCGCAGCCCTTCATTGAGCTGCGCGCGGAGTTGTTCAGGATACAGCCTGATCATCATTTACCCAGAGAGTTAGCAGCAGGAAGCGTGCCATCAACCGGTTTATCAACAATGTCAGATCCTTGTTTGGTTGACGCTGCAATACTAGGCAGTTTACGGATCAGCTGTTCCGCCGCCTTGTCGTACATTTCGTTGATGATAATCTGCTGTTCGGCATCTTTTGCCAGCGCCGTCTGCGGGTTATCGAAGAACGAACGGTACACTTTCGTGCTGATCGGATAGATGTCTTTACCCGGGATCAGAACTGCCGCGTTGACCGTCAACACCATTTGATACTCTGCGGTACGGCCATCCTGGAAGATAGACGCGGTATCTCTCGACAGACCACTTCCTGTCACACGCAGAGACGGTACATCCTGACGCAGCGTCTGTTTCTCAACAAGCTCAACGCCGTTAAGGCGCAGCTGATTGCGAATTGCCCGGCTGAGTGGACCATTCGGATCCCCGGAATCAAAGATCATGGTTTTCATCTGAGCAGGCACCGCCGTGGTATTGCGCAGGTGCCAGCCACAGCCAGCGGTGACAAGCACCGCCAGTGATAAGAGTATTGTTGCCAGTTGTCGCACGTTTCCTCCCGCGCTTAGCCAACGACCAGATTCAGCAGTTTACCCGGTACGTAGATCACTTTACGTACGGTAACGCCCTCAAGATATTTAGCGACCAGTGGTTCCTGGCCCGCGCGCTCGCGAACCTGTTCTTCGGTTGCATCGACCGCCACGGTAATTTTACCGCGGACTTTGCCGTTCACCTGGACTACGACCAGCGTGGTGTTTTCCACCATCGCTGCTTCGTCAGCCTGCGGCCACGGCGCGTTGTCGATATCGCCTTCGCCTTTCAGCTCCTGCCACAGGGTAAAGCTAACGTGCGGCGTGAACGGGTTCAGCATGCGAACGACGGCCAGCAGTGCTTCACGCATTAAGGCACGATCCTGCTCGCCGTCCTGCGGGGCTTTCGCCAGCTTGTTCATCAGTTCCATAATAGCCGCAATTGCGGTATTGAAGGTCTGACGACGACCAATATCATCGGTCACTTTCGCAATCGTTTTATGAACATCACGACGCAGCGCCTGCTGATCTTCAGTCAGTGCGGCGGCGTTCAGCGCCGGGGCATCGCCCAGTGAGGTGTGCTCGTAAACCAGTTTCCAGACGCGTTTCAGGAAGCGGTTTGCGCCTTCTACGCCAGACTCCTGCCACTCCAGCGTCATGTCCGCCGGAGATGCAAACATCATGAACAGACGCACGGTATCCGCACCGTAACGCTCAACCATCACCTGCGGGTCGATACCGTTGTTTTTCGACTTAGACATCTTGCTCATGCCGGTGTAGACCAGCTCATGACCTTCGGCGTCTTTGGCCTTCACAATACGGCCCTTCTCGTCGCGTTCAACGATCGCATCAACCGGAGACACCCAGTTACGCTCGCCGTTTGCACCGACGTAATAGAAGGCATCCGCCAGCACCATGCCCTGGCACAGCAGCTGTTTTGCAGGTTCGTCAGAGTTCACCATGCCCGCATCGCGCATCAGCTTGTGGAAGAAGCGGAAGTAGAGCAGGTGCATGATGGCGTGTTCGATACCACCGATGTAGATATCTACCGGCAGCCAGTAGTTCGCCGCGTTGGAATCCAGCATGCCATCCTGATACTGCGGGCAGGTGTAGCGAGCATAGTACCAGGATGACTCCATAAAGGTGTCAAAGGTGTCGGTTTCGCGCAGCGCAGGCTGGCCGTTGACGGTGGTTTTAGCCCACTCAGGATCGGCTTTGATCGGGCTGGTGATGCCGTCCATGACGACGTCTTCCGGCAGGATCACCGGCAGCTGATCTTCTGGCGTTGGCATCACGGTGCCATCTTCCAGCGTCACCATTGGAATTGGCGCACCCCAGTAACGCTGACGGGAAACACCCCAGTCGCGCAGACGGAAGTTAACTTTACGCTCGCCCACGCCAAGGGAGGCCAGCTTGTCGGCGATGGCGTTGAAGCCCTCTTCGAAGCTCAGACCGCTGAACTCGCCGGAGTTGAACAAGGTCCCTTTTTCGGTCAGCGCGTGTTCGGACAGGTCTGGTTCAGAACCGTCAGCCGCCAGGATAACTGGCTTGATGGTCAGGCCATATTTGGTGGCAAATTCGTAGTCGCGCTGGTCGTGACCCGGAACGGCCATCACGGCGCCCGTGCCGTATTCCATCAGTACAAAGTTGGCGGCCCAGACAGGGATCGCTTCGCCCGTCAGCGGGTGAATGGCTTTAAAGCCGGTATCAACGCCTTTTTTCTCCATCGTTGCCATATCGGCTTCGGCCACTTTGGTGTTGCGGCATTCGTCGATGAAGGTAGCCAGTTCCGGATTGTTTTCTGCCGCTTTCTGCGCCAGCGGGTGACCTGCGGCCACGGCCAGGTAGGTCGCGCCCATGAAGGTGTCCGGACGGGTGGTGTAGACGGTCAGAGTCTGGTCGTAGTTCTCAACGTTGAAGGTGATTTCCACGCCTTCGGAACGGCCGATCCAGTTGCGCTGCATGGTCTTAACGGTATCTGGCCAGTGGTCCAGATTATCCAGATCGTTCAGCAGCTCATCAGCATAAGCGGTGATTTTGATAAACCACTGCGGGATCTCTTTACGCTCTACTTTGGTGTCACAGCGCCAGCAGCAGCCATCGATAACCTGTTCGTTCGCGAGAACGGTCTGGTCATTCGGGCACCAGTTAACGGCAGAGGTCTTCTTGTACACCAGGCCTTTTTTGTACAGCTCGGTGAAGAACTTCTGTTCCCAGCGGTAGTATTCCGGGGTACAGGTTGCCAGCTCGCGGCTCCAGTCATAGCCAAAGCCCAGCATTTTGAGCTGGTTTTTCATGTACGCGATGTTGTCGTACGTCCACGGTGCCGGCGCCGTATTATTTTTTACCGCCGCGCCTTCCGCAGGCAGACCGAACGCATCCCAACCGATGGGTTGCAGAACGTTTTTACCCAGCATGCGCTGGTAACGCGCAATCACATCACCGATGGTGTAGTTACGCACGTGGCCCATGTGTAGTCGACCAGAAGGATAGGGAAGCATCGACAGGCAGTAATACTTCTCTTTGCTCTCGTCTTCGGTTACTTCAAAGGTGCGCTTCTCGTCCCAGTGTTGCTGGACTTTTGATTCTATCTCTTCCGGGCGGTATTGCTCTTGCATGGCAGCCAGTGGTCCTGTTTTCAATACAGCTACAAATGTAGCCAATGGATGTGGTAATTCAGATCCGCATAGCATAGCCCAAACGCCCGCGTCAAAACAGCCTTTCGCACAAATGCGCTTTGCAGGAATTTACCGGGTCTGTGCTTCACCTGACAAAGCGGCGATGAAATAAGGTCTATTATTAGAAATAGTTACTTACCCGGGAGGCAAAATGATGAACAAGGTTGCTCAATTTTACCGCGAACTGGTGGCGACACTGACGGAACGGCTGCGTAACGGCGAGCGCGATATCGATGCGCTGGTGGAGCAGGCGCGTGCCCGCGTGTCGCAAACGGGTGAGTTAACGCGAACCGAAGTGGAAGAGGTGACGCGTGCCGTGCGTCGCGATCTGGAAGAGTTCGCGCGCAGCTACCAGGAGAGCCAGGAGGAGGTCACGGACAGCGTTTTCATGCGGGTGATCAAAGAGAGCCTGTGGCAGGAGCTGGCCGATATCACGGATAAAACGCAGCTGGAGTGGCGTGAAGTCTTTCAGGATTTGAACCACCACGGTGTGTACCACAGCGGTGAGGTGGTCGGGCTGGGAAATCTGGTGTGCGAGAATTGCCACCACCATATTGCGGTGTATACGCCGGAGGTTCTGTCGCTGTGTCCGAAATGCGGCCACGATCAGTTCCAGCGTCGTCCGTTTGAGCCCTAGGTAAAAGCGCAGGTTTGCGCCCTCTCCCCGTGGGAGAGGGTAGGGGTGAGGGCATCAGGCTGCACTATAGTAAGCCAGCCTCTCCGCCAGCAAATCCACAAACGCCTCACGGTCAATATCCACCATCACCGTGGTATTCGGCTTATTTCCCGTCAGCGAGTAGTAGTCCACCACCGTCATCCCCTGGGTGTATTTCCCCTGAGTTTCGACGCCAACCCACCTGTGGACGGTGGTAAACATCTCCGGCTTTAATAGCCAGGCAATGGTGCATGGATCGTGCAGCGGCGCGCCGTGGAATCCCCATTTCTCGGCTTTGTGATACTCCATAAAGAAGTCGAGCAGCTCAGCCACGGTTGTCGCGACCGGATTACCCACGGAACGGAAGCGCT
Source organism: Enterobacter sp. BNK-22 (assembly GCF_048684805.1). Lineage (NCBI taxonomy): Bacteria > Pseudomonadati > Pseudomonadota > Gammaproteobacteria > Enterobacterales > Enterobacteriaceae > Enterobacter > Enterobacter sp. BNK-22. Next base: position 2,275,276 of record NZ_JBLQTT010000001.1, on the reverse strand, counting down.
CAATGTCGTCAGCCATAATCTGCGCGCGATGGGTCACGTCCAGCCCCGCCATCACGACGGGCAAACCGGACTGGAAGACGATCTCCGCCGCTTCCGGGTCGACAAAAATGTTGAACTCTGCGGACGGCGTCCAGTTTCCCAGACCCATGGCCCCGCCCATGATGACGATACGGGCGATTTTGCTGTGCAGTTCAGGGTGGCTGTTCAGCAGCAGCGCGACGTTGGTTTGCGGCCCGGTAGCCACCAGCGTCACGGGTTCCGCGCTCTCGCGCAGCACCTTCGCCATCAGCTCCACGGCGGTGCAGTTTTGCGGCGTGAAGCCTGGCTCAGGCAGCGCCGGACCGTCCAGACCGCTTTCACCATGCACATTATCCGCGATAATTAACTCACGCATCAGGGGCTTGAGGGCGCCACCGGCGACGGGAATATCGGTGCGCCCGAGCAGCGTCAGCATGCGCAAAACGTTACGCAGGGTTTTATCCGGCGTCTGGTTTCCAGCGGAAGAGGTGACGGCTTTGACGTCGAGTTCAGGGGAGGCAAGTGCAAGAACGAGCGCGATCGCGTCATCATGACCCGGATCGCAATCGAAAATGATGGGTTGTGCCATAGCGTTCTCCATTCATAGCGTTATTTTGTGACAAGGTTAACGCTGCAATGTGACGCCGAATAGATAAAGAGAGCTAAAGCGTGAAGCAGTGCGCAATCCGCAGATTGCGCACCGAGAAGATTAGTGCAGGATTTTGGCGAGGAAATCTTTCGCACGTTCGGATTTCGGGTTGGCGAAGAACTCCTCTTTCGGGGAATCTTCGACAATTTTCCCTTCGTCCATAAAGATTACGCGGTTGGCCACCTTACGGGCGAAGCCCATTTCGTGGGTCACCACCATCATGGTCATCCCTTCGTGCGCCAGTTCGACCATCACGTCCAGCACTTCGTTGATCATCTCCGGATCGAGCGCCGATGTTGGCTCATCAAACAGCATGGCAACCGGATCCATGCACAGCGCGCGGGCGATCGCCACACGCTGCTGTTGGCCGCCGGAAAGCTGCGCCGGGAACTTATCGGCATGCGCAGAGAGGCCAACGCGTTCCAGGAGCTTCAGGCCTTTCTCACGCGACACTTTTTTATCACGCTTGAGCACTTTCACCTGGGCCAGCGTCAGGTTCTCAATAATGGAGAGGTGAGGGAACAGCTCAAAATGCTGGAACACCATGCCAACGTGAGAGCGAAGCTGGGCAAGATTGGTTTTCTTGTCGTTGACTTTGGTACCGTTGACGACGATCTCGCCCTGCTGGACCGGCTCCAGACCATTGACGGTTTTGATCAGCGTCGATTTACCGGAACCGGACGGTCCGCACACCACTACCACGTCGCCTTTTTTCACTTCGGTGGAGCAGTCGGTCAGCACCTGAAAGTGCCCATACCATTTAGAAACATTTTTCAGGGAAATCATTGTACCGTCCTTTTCTTCAGCCAGCTGACCAACAGCGACGCGCTTAAACTAATCACAAAATAGACCGCACCCGCAAAGAGCACCATCTCAACCTGCGTACCATCACGCTCACCGATGGTTGACGCGGTACGGAAGAAGTCTGCCAGGCTCAGCACGTAGACCAGAGAGGTATCCTGGAACAGCACGATACCCTGGGTCAGCAGGAGCGGAACCATGGCGCGAAACGCCTGCGGCAGAATAATGAGCTGCATGGACTGCCAGTGCGTCATCCCCAGCGCCAGCGCGGCGCTGGATTGCCCGCGGGAGATACTCTGAATGCCCGCACGGATAATCTCCGAGTAGTAAGCGGCCTCAAACATCGAGAACGCCACCATCGCCGAGATCAGACGGATATCGGTTTTCGGCGACAGCCCCAGTACGTTTTGCAGGAAGCCGGGCACGATCAGGTAAAACCACAGCAGCACCATTACCAGCGGGATGGAGCGGAACACGTTAACGTAGGCGGTCGCGAACCAGGCGAGCGGCTTAAAGCTCGACAGGCGCATGACGGCCAGCAGGGTGCCCCAGACGATACCGACAATAATGGCAATGACGGTGATTTTTAAGGTAATCATCAGTCCATCAAGCAGATAAGGCATGGATGGAACGATAGAACTCCAGTCAAATTCGTACATTATTTGCCCCCCATGTTGCCCGGCAGGCGAATTTTGCGTTCAACCAGGTTCATCACCAGCATGATGAAAGCGTTAATCAGAACGTAGGCGAGCGTGATCGCGGTGAAGGATTCCCACGCGTGAGCGGAGTAATCCAGCAGCTTGCCCGCCTGTGCAGCCATATCGACCAGGCCGATGGTTGAGGCGATGGCCGAGTTTTTCACCAGGTTCATCATCTCGGAGGTCATCGGTGGAACGATGACGCGGTAGGCGTTAGGCAGCAGCACGTAGCGGTAGGTCTGCGGCAGGGTCAGCCCCATCGCCAGACCGGCATTTTTTTGTCCACGGGGTAATGACTGAATGGCGGCACGCACCTGCTCGCAAACGCGCGCAGCGGTAAACAGCCCCAGACACATCATGGAGGAGACAAAGAACTGCACATTCGGATCCAGTTCCGACTTGAACCACATGCCAATATTTTCCGGCAGCAGTTCCGGGATAACCAGATACCAGGTAAAGAATTGCACGATCAGCGGAACGTTACGGAACAGTTCCACATAGAGGGTGCCAAGCGTTGAAAGAAAACGGTTAGGGACGGTGCGCAGAATACCGAACAGAGAACCGACAAGAAACGCGATGATCCACGCCGTTATCGATAATGCCACGGTGACCTGAAAGCCGCTCCACAGCCAGCCAAGATAGGTGGTGTTGCCGAACGGGGCTTGTTGCAGAAATATGCCCCAGTTCCAGTCGATTGACATAATAAACTCCAGAAAAAAAAGGGTAGCAGCGCTACCCTCGAAGATTGGTGAGAAGCTCATTTTTCGCGCTGAGTGGGGAACGACCACTCAACGTATAGTCTGTCCGTGCTTCCCGACAATCGAGAGGGCAGGAGATCCCGCCCCTGTTGTTCTAATTAGTTAAGAGCCTTGTCATTTGGAGATTTGAACAGCGCTTTCATGTCGTCAGACAGTTCAAAATTCATGTTCAGGTTTTTAGGTGGAATTGGGTTCTTGAACCATTTGTCGAACCATTTTTCCGCTTCGCCGGAGGTCTGCACCTGAGCGATGGTGTCATCGATCAGCTTTTTGAACTGCGGATCGTCTTTACGCAGCATACAGCCGTAGGCTTCTTTCGACTGCGCGGTGCCGACGATATCCCAGTTGTCTGGTTTCTTCGCTTTCGCACGCTCGCCCGCCAGCAGGGCATCATCCATCATAAACGCGACGGCACGACCGCTTTCCAGGGTACGGAAGGAGTCGCCATGGTCTTTCGCGCTGATGATGCGCATATCCATTTTCTTCTCGTCGTTCAGCTTGTGCAGCAGCACTTCAGACGTGGTACCGGAGGTGACAACGACCGCTTTGCCTTTCAGGTCAGCGAAGTCTTTAATCTCACCGCCTTTCTTCGTCAGCAGACGGGTGCCTACAACAAAGATGGTGTCAGAGAAGGCAGCCTGCTTCTGACGCTCGAGGTTGTTGGTGGTGGAGCCACACTCGAAATCAAAGGTGCCGTTTTGCAGCAGTGGAATACGGTTCTGTGAAGTGATTGGGATCAGCTTCACCTGCAGGTCAGGTTTGTTCAGCTTTTTCTTCACGGCTTCAACGATAGCGTTGGAGTAATCCTGTGAATAGCCCACGACTTTTTGCGTGTTGTCGTAGTAAGAGAACGGGACAGAAGATTCACGGTGGCCGACCACGATGACGCCGTTTTTGGCAATCTTGTCGAGAGTGCTGCCTGCTGCTGGCGCATCTTCAGCGTGAACCACGCCTGCAGACATTCCCATAACCAGCATTGCTGTGGCCAGTTTACGTAATTGCATACCCAACTCCTTTCTTATCAGCGCCAGAGACGCATTGATACCCATTGTGATGTTGTTATATCTCGCGCAATGCGAGTGCAGTGTTATGCAAGCTTGTTAACATTTAGTCTGGCTTAATGTAAAGATTTTGCTGCGTTATTGTTTATTTTTGCGAAGCGCGCCGCACCATTCAGAGGCAAATATCTCCCGTTGCACCGTTTCGGTGCTACCGATGATCTACGCTGGTGCGACAAAGTTGCACGTTAAGCCAAACTGCGTTTACCTGAATAAACAAAGCAATAGGCGTGCCAGAATTGAAGTCTGGAGGGAATTGTCGGGTAGCGGCTGCGCCTTACCTGACCTACGGGAACGGAAATGTTGAAGGTAGGCCGGGTAAGGCGTAGCCGCCACCCGGCAACAGAAGGGAAGGTTATTTACGACGCTGGCGCAGGCTCATCAGCACCGCGCCAAAGCCGAACAGCGCGGTCAGGATCCACAGCGGCCAGTTGCCGGTACGGGCGTATGGCGTCAGCCCCGTGGTCGGGGTGACGTGAGTGGTCAGTACCTCACGGGTGAACTGTGGGATCATGGCCTGGATTTCACCCTGCGGACCAATCACGGCGGTGATACCGTTGTTGGTGCTGCGCAGTAACGGACGCGCCAGCTCCAGGGAGCGCATGCGTGCCATCTGGAAGTGCTGCCACGGGCCGATTGACTTACCAAACCAGGCATCGTTAGAGATGGTCAGCAGATAGTCCGTATCCGGGCGGAAGTTATCGCGCACCTGCTCGCCGAGGATGATTTCGTAGCAGATGGCCGCCGTCAGGGCAACGCCGTGCGCGTGCAGCTGAGGTTGAACGTACGGGCCGCGGCTGAAGGAGGACATCGGCAGATCGAAGAACGGGGCCAGCGGGCGCAGAATCGACTCCAGCGGCACAAATTCACCAAACGGCACCAGGTGGTTCTTGTTGTACCGGTCAGTGGAGTGGTAGCTGTATTCGCTGTCTTTGCCGAGCGTAATGATGGTGTTGTAAGTGTCGTAGCGGTTCTGCTGATTCAGACGCGCATCGACAATCCCGGTGATCAGCGTGCTGCCACGCGAGAGCAGCAGGTCGTTCATCATGTTGAGGAACGGCTGCTGGTTGATCTCCAGATCGGGAATGGCAGACTCCGGCCAGATAATCAGCTGCGATTTACCCATCACCTCTTCGGTGGCGTTGGCGTAGATCTTCAGCGTATTCAGCAGCTCTTTCTCGTCCCACTTCATGGACTGCGGGATGTTCCCCTGAACCATGGAAACCTGCATAGCGCGCGCGGGCTCAGGTGTGAACCACTGGATATAGCGCAGCGGGAAGGGAAGAGCGAACAGCACCAGCGCCACAGCCAGCGGCTTCCAGCCACGTGAGACCAGCGCCAGGATCAACAGGCCGCTGACCACCATGAGCAGGAAGTTAATGGCCTCAACGCCCATGACCGGCGCCAGGCCTTTGAGCGGGCCGTCAATCTGACTGTAGCCGAACTGCAGCCACGGGAAGCCGGTCAGCACCCAGCCGCGCAGGAATTCCGTGATTTGCCAGACCACCGGTGCGGCAATGGCGACGCGCAGCCAGCTGGTTTTGGGCCACAGGCGAGAAAGGATGCCGGCGAACAGGCCGGTATAGAGCGAGAGATAGGCGGCGAGCAGTACCACCAGGAAGACGTTAACCGGGCCCGGCATACCGCCAAACTGGGCGATGCTGACGTAGACCCAGTTAATACCTGAGCCAAACAGCCCCAGTCCCCAGAAGTAGCCGATAGCGGCAGCCTGTACCGGACGACGGTTCAGGGTCAGACCCTGAAGCCCCATCAGGGAGAGTATGGCCGCAGGCCAGATATCGTAAGGAGAAAAAGCCAGCGTACCGCTGGCTCCGAGTAACAGCGCCAGCAGCAAACGGACGCGCTGGCGTTCAAGCAATGGGGCAAATGCCATTTACATTAATCTTCCAGTTTTGGCACCGGTGAGTCGTCCGGCGTTCTGACATGAACCTGTATAATACGTCGGCTGTCGGCCATGGCTACTTTGAACTGGTAACCGTCGATGTCAACGGTCTCACCGCGCGCCGGGAGATGGCCAAAGGCCTGCATCACCAGCCCGCCAATGGTATCGACCTCTTCATCGCTGAAGTGGGTCCCGAAGGCGTCGTTGAAGTCCTCGATGGAGGCCAGCGCGCGCACGGTCCAGGTGTGGCGGCTAAGCTGACGGAAGTCGATATCCTCTTCTTCGTCGTACTCGTCTTCGATTTCGCCCACGATCAGCTCAAGGATATCCTCGATCGTGACCAGACCGGAGACGCCACCAAATTCATCAATAACAATCGCCATGTGGTAACGCTGAGAGCGAAACTCTTTCAGCATCCGATCCACACGTTTACTTTCCGGCACAACCACGGCCTGGCGTAACACTTTTTCCATGCTGAAGGCTTCGGCATCGCTGCGCATAAACGGCAGCAGATCTTTCGCCATCAAAATCCCTTCGATGTGATCTTTATCTTCGCTGATGACCGGGAAACGCGAGTGAGCGGATTCGATGATCACATCGAGGCACTCGTCCAGGGTCTGGTTACGTTTCAGGGTGATCATCTGCGAGCGGGGGATCATGATATCGCGAACGCGCTGGTCGGCGATGTCCATAACCCCTTCGAGCATTTCGCGCGTATCTTCGTCGATAAGGTCGTTCTGCCCGGAATCACGAATCAGCTCCAGCAGTTCATCACGGTTTTTGGGTTCGCCGTGGAAAAGCTGGTTCAGAATGAGGGAGAAAAATCCCTTTTTACTGGTTGTCGTGTCGCTACTGTGTGAATTGTCGTCGCTCATGGCGTTTGTTAAGGGTTCTCTTGTTAGTTCAACGTTTACCGCCACGCGATGTCCTTTCGTGGCGGCAGGTGAGTCAGTCAGGTGACGGACTATTCTTTCTCGGCAATGTACGGATCCTCATAGCCCAGAGCAAGCATTATCTCTGTCTCGAGGGACTCCATCTCTTCCGCTTCGTCGTCTTCGATATGATCGTAGCCGAGCAGATGCAGGCTGCCGTGTACCACCATGTGCGCCCAGTGGGCTTCAAGGGGTTTCTGCTGCTCTTTGGCTTCCTGTTCAACCACCTGACGGCAGATGATCAGATCGCCCAACAGCGGCATCTCGATGCCCGGTGGGGCTTCGAACGGGAAAGAGAGCACGTTGGTCGGCTTATCTTTCCCGCGATAGGTCAGGTTAAGCTCATGGCTTTCTGCCTCATCCACCAGGCGAATCGTGACTTCTGATTCTTCCTGAAACTGCGGGATAACGACATCCAGCCATTTCTGAAACTGTGCCTCATCTGGCATGCCGGAATTGTCTTCACAGGCCAGCTGTAAATCGAGGATCACCTGACTCATTTCTGTTCTTGCTCCTGCGCTTCGCGCTTACGTTCTGCGGCCAGTTCGGCCTTACGCTTCTGATCCGCCTCTTCCCAGGCTTCATAAGCGTTAACGATACGCGCGACCACCGGGTGGCGTACCACGTCTTCACTGTGGAAGAAGTTAAAGCTGATTTCGTCGACCTCGGCCAGCACCTCGATGGCGTGGCGCAGGCCCGATTTGGTGCTGCGCGGCAGGTCAATCTGGGTGACGTCGCCGGTAATCACCGCTTTCGAGTTAAAGCCAATACGCGTCAGGAACATCTTCATCTGTTCGATGGTGGTGTTCTGGCTCTCATCGAGAATGATGAACGCATCGTTCAGCGTGCGGCCGCGCATGTAGGCGAGCGGGGCCACTTCGATAACGTTACGCTCAATGAGCTTCTCGACCTTCTCAAAGCCCAGCATTTCGAACAGCGCATCGTATAAAGGACGCAGATACGGATCGACCTTCTGGCTCAGATCGCCTGGCAGGAAGCCCAGTTTTTCACCGGCCTCAACGGCAGGGCGGGTCAGCAGGATACGTCGGATCTCCTGACGCTCCAGCGCATCGACCGCTGCGGCAACGGCAAGATAGGTTTTACCCGTACCCGCCGGCCCCACGCCGAAGGTGATGTCGTGGTCGAGAATATTGGCGATGTACTGCGCCTGGTTTGGCGTACGCGGCTTGATGACGCCACGCTTGGTCTTAATGTTGATCGCCTTGCCATAGTCCGGCACGCTCTCCGCGCTCTGCTCAAGCACGCGCGCCTCTTTAATGGCGAGGTGAATCTGCTCCGGTTCGATATCCTGAATTTCGCCGCGCATGGGGGAGGTGTCGACATACAGGCTACGCAGAATGTCCGCAGCGGCGTTGACGCAGATAGGGCGTCCGGTGAGTTTGAAATGATTATCGCGACGATTGATTTCGATACCCAGACGTCGCTCCAGTTGTTTGATGTTGTCATCAAACGGCCCGCACAGGCTCAGCAGGCGAGCGTTGTCTGCTGGCTCAAGGCTAATTTCACGCGTATCTATGTTCAAACTGTTCCTCTTTGATTGGTTAACTGATCCGTTGCGACAGGCGTAATAAAACGGTCATTACCGAAATTATTCACGCCACAGAATAAAGGCGCAAGCGTTGCGGAAGATATTGGGGGCGATGAGAGGAAATACAAGGCCTGCCAAAAGAGGCAGGCCTGAAGGATTAGGGCTGGTAAATCCCAACGCCAGAATCGTTTTCTTTGCGGGTACGCGAGATCACGGATTGCGGTGACTCTGCGATACGCAGGCCCATTTCGTCTTCGGTGCGGACGACCTTCGCGCGCAGCGAGTTGGTCAGCACTTCGACAATCTCGACGTCCACAAACTTACCGATCATATCCGGGGTGCCTTCAAAGTTCACCACGCGGTTATTTTCGGTACGACCAGAGAGTTCCATAATGCTCTTGCGGGAGGTGCCTTCCACCAGAATGCGCTGAACGGTGCCGAGCATGCGGCGGCTCCAGGCGTTGGCCTGCTGGTTGATACGCTCCTGCAGAATATACAGACGCTGCTTTTTCTCTTCTTCCGGCACATCGTCAACCATATCGGCCGCGGGTGTTCCTGGACGCGCGGAGAAGATGAAGCTGTAGCTGACGTCAAAATTGACTTCGCCGATGAGCTTCATGGTGCGCTCGAAGTCATCAGCGGTTTCGCCAGGGAAGCCGACGATAAAGTCAGAGCTAATCTGGATATCCGGACGCGCTTCACGCAGCTTGCGGATGGTGGATTTATACTCCAGCACCGTATGCGGGCGGCCCATCAGGTTCAGCACGCGGTCCGAGCCGCACTGGATCGGCAGGTGCAGGAAGCTCACCAGCTCTGGCGTATCGCGATAGACGTCAATAATGTCGTCGGTAAATTCCATCGGATGGCTGGTGGTAAAGCGAATGCGGTCGATGCCGTCAATCGCGGCCACCAGACGCAGCAGCTCGGCAAAGCTGCCGGTCGTGCCGTCGTAGTTCTCACCGCGCCAGGCGTTAACGTTCTGGCCCAGCAGGTTCACTTCGCGCACACCCTGCGCGGCAAGCTGCGCGATTTCAAACAGAATGTCATCTGCCGGGCGGCTGACCTCTTCACCACGGGTGTACGGCACCACGCAGTACGTGCAGTATTTGTTGCAGCCTTCCATGATGGAGACGAAGGCGGTCGGGCCATCGGCACGTGGCTCAGGCAGACGGTCAAATTTTTCGATTTCCGGGAAGCTGACGTCAACGACCGGGCTACGGTTACCGCGAACCTGATTGATCATCTCAGGCAGACGGTGCAGGGTCTGAGGGCCAAAGACGATGTCCACATACGGGGCTCTCTGGCGGATCAGCTTGCCTTCCTGCGACGCGACGCAGCCGCCCACGCCGATGATCAGGTCCGGATTTTTTCGTTTAAGAAGTTTCCAGCGGCCTAACACATGAAAGACTTTTTCCTGCGCTTTTTCACGAATTGAACAGGTGTTCAGCAGCAGCACATCGGCTTCTTTCGCATTTTCAGTCAGCTGGTATCCGTGGGTGGTATCCAGCAGATCGGCCATCTTGGATGAATCGTATTCGTTCATCTGACAGCCCCAGGTTTTTATATGGAGTTTTTTAGTCATCGACTTGCTCAGCTCAGGATTGCAAGCCGCGTATTGTAATGCTTTGGTGGGGTTGTGACCAGTATGAAGGTTGTGTGTCTCAGGACCGCAAAAATCCGGTAAACTTAAGGGATTCTCCAATAAGGAAAATTGACCATGACACTCCAACACACCGAAGTTGCCGTTGTCGGCGGCGGTATGGTCGGCGGCGCGCTGGCGCTGGGGCTGGCGCAGCAGGGATTTGAGGTAACGGTAATCGAACAGGCGGCTCCGCCAGCCTACGATCCCACCAGCAAACCGGACGTGCGCATTTCCGCTATCAGCGCGTCGTCCGTCGATCTGCTGCGCGGGCTGGGCGTCTGGGAGACGGTGCTGGCGATGCGCGCTCATCCTTACAGCCGTCTTGAAACCTGGGAATGGGAAAATGCCCACGTCGCGTTTGATGCCGCTGAGCTGAAGCTGCCGCGCCTGGGCTATATGGTGGAAAACAACGTGCTCCAGCTGGCGCTCTGGCAGGCGCTGGAGGCGCACCCGAAGGTGACGCTGCGCGTTCCTGCGTCGCTTAAGGCGCTGCATCCTCACGAGAGCGGCTATCTACTGACGCTCGACAGCGGCGATGAGCTGTCCGTGAAGCTGGTCATCGGGGCGGATGGCGCTAACTCGCAGGTCAGACAGATGGCGGGGATCGGGGTTCATGCCTGGCAGTATGAACAGTCCTGTATGCTGATTACCGCCAGGTGCGAGAATGCGCCGGGTGAAAGCACCTGGCAGCACTTTACGCCGAACGGCCCGCACGCCTTTTTACCGCTCTTCGATAACTGGGCGTCGCTGGTGTGGTACGACAAACCGGCGCGCATTCGCCAGCTGCAGGGAATGAACATGGAACAGCTGCAGCGCGAAATTCTGCTGCACTTCCCGAGCCGTCTGGGACACGTCACGCCGGTCGCCGCCGGGGCGTTCCCGCTCACGCGCCGTCATGCGTTGCAGTATGCCCGCGAAGGCTTAGCGCTGGTGGGGGATGCGGCACACACCATTCATCCGCTGGCCGGGCAGGGTGTGAACCTGGGGTATCGCGATGTCGATGCATTACTGGATGTGCTGGGCAGCGCCCGCGGACACGCGGAAAACTGGGCCAGCCATCAGGTGCTGAAGCGTTATCAGACGCGGCGTATGGCGGATAACTTCCTCATGCAGTCGGGAATGGATCTGTTCTATGCCGGGTTTAGCAATGACGTAGCCCCGGTGCGTATTCTGCGTAACATAGGTCTGATGGCAGCGGAACGCGCCGGTGGCCTGAAGCGTCAGGCCCTGAAGTACGCCCTCGGACTTTAATCTTTGCTCCGACTTTTCCCTCGCCCCTTTGGGGAGAGGGTGAGGGGGAATCAGGCCGCACAATTTTGTACAAAAACAAAAAAGCCCGCAGAGCGGGCTTTTTTGTTACTAAATGGCTGGGGTGCAGGGATTCGAACCCCGGAATGCTGGTATCAGAAACCAGAGCCTTACCGCTTGGCGACACCCCAATTGCGTTAAACAAGCTGCTTAACGACTTTTTTAAATTGGCTGGGGTACGAGGATTCGAACCTCGGAATGCCGGAATCAGAATCCGGTGCCTTACCGCTTGGCGATACCCCAACAATTTTTTTTCATTACCGAACAACATCGATAATCTAAATTTGGTGGCTACGACGGGATTCGAACCTGTGACCCCATCATTATGAGTGATGTGCTCTAACCAACTGAGCTACGTAGCCAGTACTGCAATCTTCGATGGCTGGGGTACCTGGATTCGAACCAGGGAATGCCGGTATCAAAAACCGGTGCCTTACCGCTTGGCGATACCCCAATACCGCGGAGAACCGCAAAATCGAAGAAATATGGCTGGGGTACCTGGATTCGAACCAGGGAATGCCGGTATCAAAAACCGGTGCCTTACCGCTTGGCGATACCCCATCCGTGCAACGCTTACCCGGGAATGGTGCGGGAGGCGAGACTTGAACTCGCACACCTTGCGGCGCCAGAACCTAAATCTGGTGCGTCTACCAATTTCGCCACTCCCGCAAAAAAGATGGTGGCTACGACGGGATTCGAACCTGTGACCCCATCATTATGAGTGATGTGCTCTAACCAACTGAGCTACGTAGCCATCTTTTTTCGCGTTACCTTATCGGCGTTGCGGGGCGCATTATGCGTATAGACCCTTGCAGCGTCAACACCTTTTTCAACGAAAATAGCCGGAATGTGACTGTTTGGTTAGGTTGCGAACAGCGTGACCGAATATTCGGCAATTATTGGTTATTAATCGGTTTTAGCTGTGCAAAAGCGGGGCAAAAAAAATCAGACCCCGCAGGGCCTGATGATGAAATACGCGATTATTTGTAGGCTGACTGGTGAACGCCTACCGCACGTCCTGACGGATCGTTCATGGATTTGAACGATTCATCCCATTCGATCGCTTTGGCAGACGAGCAGGCGACGGACGGGCCACCCGGTACGCACTCCGCAGCGCTCGGTACCGGGAACAATTCTTCAAAGATTTCACGGTAGAGATACGCTTCTTTCGATCCCGGCGTGTTGTACGGGAAGCGGAAGCTTGCGGTTTCCAGTTGTTGGTCAGAAACCTGTTTCGCCGCCACCTCTTTCAGGGTGTCGATCCAGCTGTAGCCTACGCCATCGGAGAACTGCTCTTTCTGACGCCATGCCACGCTCGCTGGCAGGTAGGATTCAAAACATTCACGCAGGATATGTTTTTCCATTTTGCCGTTGCCGCACATCTTGTCCTGCGGGTTGATGCGCATCGCCACGTCGAGGAATTTCTTATCCAGGAACGGCACGCGTGCTTCCACGCCCCAGGCGGACATCGCTTTGTTGGCACGTGCACAGTCAAACATATGCAGCGCCTGGAGTTTACGTACGGTCTCTTCGTGCAGCTCTTTGGCGTTTGGCGCTTTATGGAAGTACAGGTAGCCACCAAACACTTCGTCAGAACCTTCACCGGAGAGCACCATCTTGATGCCCATCGCCTTGATCTTACGCGACATCAGGTACATCGGCGTTGAAGCGCGGATGGTGGTCACGTCATAGGTTTCGATGTGATAGATCACATCGCGGATCGCATCCAGGCCTTCCTGCACGGTGAAGTGAATTTCATGGTGCACGGTGCCGAGGTGGTTTGCGACTTCCTGCGCGGCTTTCAGATCCGGCGCGCCTTCCAGGCCCACGGCAAAGGAGTGCAGCTGTGGCCACCAGGCTTCTGAGCGCTCCTGATCTTCCACGCGACGAGCCGCAAATTTCTTGGTGATTGCGGAGATCACGGAGGAGTCCAGACCGCCAGAGAGCAGCACGCCGTAAGGTACGTCTGACATCAGGTGGCTTTTCACGGAATCTTCCAGCGCCTGACGCAGCTCAGCTTTGTCCGTGACGTTGTCTTTTACCGCATCGTAGTCGAACCAGTCACGCTGGTAGTACGGACGGATCTCGCCGTCTTTGCTCCACAGGTAGCTGCCCGCCGGGAACTCTTTGATGGTGCGGCAGACCGGCACCAGGGCTTTCATTTCAGAGGCAACGTAGAAGTTGCCGTGTTCATCGTGGCCCATGTACAGCGGGATAATACCGATGTGGTCACGGCCAATCAGGTAAGCGTCTTTTTCGCTGTCGTACAGGGCAAAGGCAAACATACCCTGCAGGTCGTCCAGAAACTCGGGACCTTTCTCCTGATACAGCGCCAGGATCACTTCACAGTCGGACCCGGTCTGGAACGCGTAGCGGTCGCCGTACTCGGCGCGCAGCGCCTGATGGTTGTAGATCTCACCGTTGACAGCCAGCGCGTGCGTTTTTTTCTCGTTATACAGCGGCTGTGCACCGGCGTTGACGTCAACAATAGACAGACGTTCGTGAGCCAGAATCGCTTTGTCACTGGCGTAAACGCCTGACCAGTCCGGTCCGCGATGGCGCATCAGGCGGGACAGTTCGAGTGCCTTTTTACGCAGTTCGCCCGCGTCAGTTTTAATATCCAGTACGCCAAAAATTGAACACATAACCTTCTCCGTTAACCCTGTTGCTTTGTAATGTTGCTTGCTTATGAAAATGCCGCAAAGGGGCAGGGTGCGCAAGCGTTTTACGGGTGAAAACGGAAATAGTGCAATGGTGGTTGCGGATCGGTGAAAAATGCGTATGCCAGGAGCGCTTTTATTGATGATTATGCAATGAAAGCGCTTTTTCTTTAGATGTGGACGTGTTTTGCAGGCGAGAAAATAAAAAACCACGCCCTGAGGCGTGGTTTGGTATCAGATGATGTCAATCTCATCGACGGAGGGGTAAATCCAGCTTGGGCGGAACGGCATTGAGTCAATGTCATCAAGCTGAGAGACGCCTGACAGGACCAGAATCGTCTCCAGGCCTGCCTGGAAACCGGCAAGAATATCGGTGCGCAGGTTGTCGCCGACAATCACGGTCTCTTCTGAGTGGGCCTGCATCTTGTTGAGTGCGGCACGGATGATCCACGGGCTGGGCTTGCCGACGTAGAACGGCTTGCGCCCGGAGATCTTCTCGATACCGGCACACAGCGCACCGCAGGCCGGATAAAAACCACGACCGTGGGTATCCGGGTTGGTCGCAATAAAGCGCGCGCCGTTAGCCACAAAGAAGGATGCCTTATGCATCATCTCCCAGTTGTAGGAGCGCGTTTCACCCACAATCACAAAGTCCGGGTTGACGTCGGTGATGGTAAAGCCCGCTTTGTATAGTTCATGGATCAGCGCGCCTTCACCGACCACATAGGCTTTTTTTCCTTCCTGACGTTTCAGAAAATCCGCCGTGGCCATCGCCGAGGTATAAAACACGCTGTCCGGGACGTCGACCCCTGCCGTGGCAAAGCGGTTTGCCAGATCCTGACCGGTCTGAGAAGGGTAGTTCGTGAGAAGAACCAGAGGCATTCCTTTGTCGATGATGCGGTGAAGAAACTCCGCAGCACCCGGCACGGCAACATTGTCGTGCATCAGCACGCCGTCGATATCACAAATTACATTCTTAATGGTCATGGACAGTCCGACATTAAAAAAAAGAAGGCGTTACTATAAGGTCCGATCAACTTTCCAGCAAATGCTGGAGCAGAATTCCGTTGAGCATGGCGCGTTTGACCAGCGCGAACGCGCCAATCGCCGAGCGATGGTCAAGCTTTGAACGAACCACCGGAAGATTCTGGCGGAATGCTTTCAGCGCCTGGGTGTTAATACAGCCTTCAATCGCGGGGAGCAGCACCTTTTCCGCTTCCACAATTTCACCGGCGATCACCACTTTTTGTGGGTTAAACAGGTTAATGGCGATGGCGATGGTTTTCCCCAGATGGCGCCCCACCTGCTCGATCACTTCACAGGCCAGCGCGTCGCCTTTATTAGCGGCTTTGCAGATGGTGCCTATCTTGCAGTCGTCCAGCGTGACGCGGCTTTGATAACCCTGTTCAAGCAGATGGCGAACGCGCTGCTCGATGGCCGTGTTGGCGGCGATGGTTTCAAGGCAGCCAAAGTTGCCGCAGTGGCAGCGCTCCCCGAGGGGCTCAACCTGAATGTGGCCGATCTCACCGACGTTACCGTTGCGCCCAATAAAGATTCGGCCGTTAGAGATAATGCCTGCGCCCGTACCGCGGTGGACGCGCACCAGAATAGAGTCTTCGCAGTCCTGGCTCGCACCAAAGTAGTGCTCTGCCAGCGCCAGAGAGCGGATGTCATGGCCCACAAAGCAGGTCACCTTGAAGCGCTTTTCCAGCGCGTCGACCAGCCCCCAGTTTTCAACCTGAATGTGCGGCATATAGCGGATCACGCCGCTTTCCGGGTCGACCAGACCGGGGAGTATCACCGAGATGGCGATGAGTTCGCGGATCTTGCGCTGACAGTTTTCAATAAACTGCGCGATAGTATTCAGCAGCGCATGCTCCAGCGTCTCCTGGGTGCGTTCCGGAAGGGGATAATGCTCTTCCGCAATGGCTTTGCTGCTCAGATCGTACAGCGTGAGCGTGGTGTCATGACGGCCGAGCCGGACGCCAATCGCCTGGAAATTGCGGGTTTCGGTAATAATGGAGATGGCGCGGCGGCCCCCGGTGGAGGCCTGCTGATCGACTTCTTTGATCAGACCGCGCTCAATGAGCTGGCGGGTAATTTTTGTCACGCTGGCGGGAGCAAGCTGGCTTTGTTCGGCTATCTGAATCCGCGAGATGGGTCCGTGTTGGTCAATCAGGCGATACACCGCCGCACTGTTAAGTTGTTTAACGAGATCGACATTACCGATTTGAGCTTGTCCGCCAGGTGTCATACTTTTACTTACTCAGTGACGACCTCGTTACCATTAACGATGGTCTTAATAATTTTATAATCGTGTGTGAATGCCGTCAGGTTTGCAACCATACCTGGTGCAATTCCGCCGAGCTGTTTATCCACGCCGATTGCGCGGGCCGGATAAAGGGTTGCCATGCGCAGGACTTCCTCAAGCGCAATCCCGCAGTGCTCAACCAGGTTACGTACCCCTTCAATCATGGTCAAAGAGGAACCGCTCAGCGTACCGTTTTCATCCACACACAGTCCATTGCGGTAGTATATTGTTTTACCGGCAAAAATGAACTGCTCAATATTTGCACCTGCCGGCGCGGTAGCGTCCGTCACCAGGCAAAGCTTGTCACCTTTCAGCCTCTTGGCATTGCGAATGTTGGTGTAATCGACGTGTAAGCCGTCCGCGATAATACCGCAGTAGACGTCTGGCTCATCCAGAATCGCCCCGACCAGACCCGGTTCACGCCCCGTGATATACGGCATGGCGTTATACAGGTGCGTCGCGAAGGTAATGCCCGCGCGGAAACCGGCTTTCGCTTCTTTCAGCGTGGCGTTTGAATGGCCTGCTGAAACCACAATTCCGGCGGCGGCCAGCTTGCTGATGACGTCCGTGCCGGTCATTTCCGGTGCCAGCGTCACTTTGGTGATCACATCGGCATTGGCACACATGTAGTCAACCAGCTCCGCATCGGGCTTACGCACGTAATCCGGGTTATGCGTTCCTTTCTTGACCATGTTCAGCCATGGCCCTTCAAGGTGCAGACCGAGCGCCTGATTTGGGTGTTTGGCCAGATATTCGCGCATCACGCGGATACCCTGCTTCATCAGGTCATCACTGCTGGTGATGAGCGTCGGCAGATAGCTGGTGCAGCCCGATTTCTCGTTGGCTTTCTGCATGATCTCCAGCGTTTCTACCGTTACCGCATCGGCGGTATCATTGAATTGCACACCGCCGCAGCCGTTGAGCTGTACGTCGATGAAACCGGGGGAGATTACTGCTCCATTGAGTGAGCGCTGTTCAATCTCCGGCGGCAGTTCTGCCAGCGGGCAAACACGTTCAATCAGGCCATTCGCGATAACAATCGCGTGGTCATCCAGAATTTCATGGCCGGTATAAATCCGACCGTGGGTTAAAGCGTACATAACGACCCCCGGTTAAAAAAAGCGGCCGCCTCTTGAGAAAGAGGCGGTTATTCAATTACAGACCTTTGATATTCTCGGCTTCTAACTCGTTGAAGTATTTCAGCGTTTTAACCTTCAGCTCCATCGTCGACGGCTCGTCGCAGACGATGACTGATTTAGGATGCAGCTGCAGACAGCTGATGGTCCACATATGGTTAACGTTGCCTTCAACAGCAGCCTGGAGCGCCTGCGCTTTCACGCCGCCCAGCACCAGAATCATCACTTCTTCGGCATCCAGCAGGGTGCCTACGCCTACGGTCAGGGCGTATTTTGGAACCTGGTTAACGTCACCGTCAAAGAAGCGGGAGTTTGCCACGCGCGTGTCATGGGTCAGCGTTTTAATACGGGTACGGGAAGCCAGAGAGGACGCCGGTTCGTTAAACGCGATATGACCATCGTTGCCTACGCCACCCATGAACAGGTGGATTTTACCGTAGGAACGGATTTTTTCTTCATACTGACGGCATTCTGCGTCAATATCCGGCGCGTTTCCATTCAGCAGGTTAATATTTTCAGCAGGGATATCAACGTGATCAAAGAAATTGCGGTGCATAAAGCTATGGTAGCTTTCCGGGTGGTCTTTCGGTAAGCCAACGTATTCATCCATATTGAAGGTCACAACATGTTTGAAGCTAACCTGGCCTGCTTTATGCATCTCAACCAGCGCCTTGTAGGCGGTCAGCGGCGTGCCGCCGGTCGGAAGGCCAAGAACGAAAGGACGATCGGCGGTCGGCTTGAACGCGTTAATGCGGTTTACGATATGGCGAGCGGCCCATTTACCGACTTGTTCAGCAGTTGCCAGGGGAATCAGTCTCATTGTTCACCTCAAAGTTTAAGTAGAAGAGTGGGCGGATGGCTTCGGAACCTGATACTAAAGCGTAACCTGGAAACTTTCAGGCCGGATCAATCCGTCTTGATTTTTTGAATGATAAAATAAGTTTTCGCTGTTAGCCAGTGTAAGGGAGGGCTGAATACGATATTTGGTGACAAAAATCACAAAAAATAGGTGTTTAATTTGCGATACGAATTAATTTTTCACACACTCAGACTGCCAGTGAATTATCAACGGTATCTATCGTTCGTGACACAATAAAAACATAGTTTATGCGCGAGCCTGAAAAACGGGTCTCGTAGGGGGAATAGGATGAATATTTTAGGTTTTTTCCAGCGCCTCGGTAGGGCTTTGCAGCTCCCTATCGCCGTGCTACCGGTTGCAGCATTGCTGCTGCGATTCGGGCAACCCGATCTTCTTAACGTACCGTTTATTGCTCAGGCTGGCGGTGCTATTTTTGACAACCTGGCGCTGATTTTCGCCATCGGTGTTGCCTCAAGCTGGTCAAAAGACAGCGCGGGTGCTGCAGCGCTGGCTGGGGCAGTCGGTTATTTCATCCTGACGAAAGCGATGGTAACGATTAACCCGGAAATCAACATGGGCGTGCTGGCAGGTATCATTACCGGTCTGGTCGGTGGTGCTGTGTACAACCGCTGGGCAAACATTAAGCTGCCAGACTTCCTGAGTTTCTTTGGCGGCAAACGTTTCGTGCCGATCGCGACGGGCTTCTTCTGTCTGGTTCTGGCCGCTATCTTTGGCTACGTCTGGCCACCGGTACAGCATGCGATCCATGCGGGCGGTGAGTGGATTGTTTCAGCGGGTGCAGTGGGCTCAGGTATCTTTGGTTTTATCAACCGTCTGCTGATCCCAACCGGTCTGCATCAGGTGCTGAACACTATCGCATGGTTCCAGATTGGTGAGTTCACCAATGCTGCGGGCACCGTATTCCACGGCGACATCAACCGCTTCTACGCGGGTGACGGCACCGCAGGCATGTTCATGTCTGGCTTCTTCCCAATCATGATGTTTGGTCTGCCGGGCGCTGCGCTGGCAATGTACCTGGCTGCGCCAAAAGCGCGTCGCCCAATGGTTGGCGGCATGCTGCTGTCCGTTGCGATTACCGCGTTCCTGACCGGCGTAACCGAGCCGCTGGAATTCCTGTTCATGTTCCTGGCGCCGGTGCTGTACCTCATGCATGCGGTACTTACCGGTATCAGCCTGTTTGTGGCGACCCTGCTGGGTATCCATGCTGGCTTCTCCTTCTCTGCAGGCGCGATCGACTACGTGTTGATGTACAACCTGCCGGCGGCAAGCAAGAACGTCTGGATGCTGGTGGTAATGGGTCTGGTCTTCTTCGTCATCTACTTCGTGCTGTTCACTGCGGTTATTCGTATGTTTAACCTCAAAACGCCGGGCCGCGAGGACACCAAAGACGAAGTAGTCACCAACGAAGCCAACAGCAATACCGAAGAGGGTCTGACTCAACTGGCGACCAGCTATATCGCTGCCGTCGGGGGGACTGACAACCTGAAAGCCATTGACGCCTGCATCACCCGTCTGCGTCTGACGGTGGGTGACTCTGCGCGCGTCAGCGACGCAATGTGTAAACGCCTTGGTGCATCGGGCGTGGTTAAACTGAACAAACAAACTATCCAGGTTATCGTGGGCGCCAAAGCGGAATCCATCGGTGACGAAATGAAGAAAGTGGTTGCCCGTGGACCGGTCGCGGCGGCATCAACCGACAGCGCACCTGCGTCGACGGCTGCCCCGGTAGCGAAGCCGCAGGCCGTGCCTAACGCCGTGACGGTGGCCGCGCTGGTCTCTCCGGTAACGGGTGACGTGGTTGACCTTGAGCAGGTCCCTGATGAAGCGTTCGCCAGCAAAGCGGTCGGTGACGGTGTGGCGGTGAAACCAACGGATAAAACCGTGGTGTCTCCGGCGGCCGGTACCATCGTGAAAATCTTCAACACCAACCACGCGTTCTGCCTCGAAACCGAAAAGGGCGCGGAGATCGTTGTCCACATGGGTATCGATACCGTTGCGCTGAATGGTCAGGGCTTTACTCGCCTGGTGGAAGAGGGCGCTGAAGTGGTGGCCGGACAGCCGATTCTGGAAATGGATCTGGACTTCCTGAATGCCAACGCGCGTTCCATGATTAGCCCGGTGGTTTGCAGCAACATCGACGACTTCAGCGGTCTGGTCATCCAGGCGAAAGGTCAGGTTGTTGCGGGTCAAACCCCGCTGTACGAGATTAAAGGCAAGTAATCGCTCCTGAGTAGAGTCATGCCTTAAGCGGCGGGGGATATCCTCCGCCGCTTTTTTTTGCAGCAAATGCCCCCATTATTTTCATCTGATACGTATTTTCCGTAACTAAGGGTTGTCACTACGTCCGGCTTATAAGATCATATGCCGTTATACGTTGTTTACGCTTTGAGGAATCCACGATGAGTGAGGCTGAAGCCCGCCCGAGTAACTTTATTCGTCAGATCATCGATGAAGATCTGGCCAGTGGTAAGCACACCACAATTCATACCCGTTTTCCGCCGGAGCCGAATGGCTACCTGCATATCGGGCATGCGAAGTCCATCTGCCTGAACTTTGGCATTGCGCAAGACTACCAGGGGCAGTGCAACCTGCGTTTCGATGACACAAACCCAGTAAAAGAAGACATCGAATACGTTGAGTCCATCAAAAATGACGTGCAATGGTTGGGCTTCAACTGGTCTGGCGATATCTGCTACTCCTCTGACTACTTTGATCAGCTGTATGCCTACGCGGTAGAGCTTATCAACAAAGGTCTGGCGTATGTTGACGAACTGTCTGCAGATGAGATCCGTGAGTACCGCGGTACGCTGACCGCGCCGGGCAAAAACAGCCCGTTCCGCGATCGCAGCGTGGAAGAGAACCTGGCGCTGTTTGAAAAAATGCGCGCCGGTGGTTTCGAAGAAGGCAAAGCCTGCCTGCGTGCCAAAATTGATATGGCATCGCCGTTCATCGTAATGCGCGATCCGGTGCTGTATCGTATTAAGTTCGCTGAACACCATCAGACTGGCAACAAGTGGTGCATCTACCCGATGTACGACTTCACTCACTGCATCAGCGATGCGCTGGAAGGCATCACCCACTCGCTGTGTACGCTGGAGTTCCAGGACAACCGTCGTCTGTACGACTGGGTGCTGGATAACATCACCATTCCGGTGCATCCGCGCCAGTACGAGTTCTCTCGTCTGAATCTGGAATACACCGTGATGTCCAAGCGTAAGCTGAACCTGCTGGTGACCGACAAGCACGTTGAAGGCTGGGATGACCCGCGTATGCCGACCATCTCCGGTCTGCGCCGTCGTGGTTACACCGCGGCGTCAATCCGTGAATTCTGCAAGCGTATCGGCGTGACCAAGCAGGACAACACCATTGAGATGGCCTCACTGGAATCCTGCATTCGCGAGGATCTCAACGAAAACGCCCCGCGCGCGATGGCCGTTATCGATCCGGTGAAACTGGTCATCGAGAACTATCCGCAGGGCGAGAGCGAACTGGTCTCCATGCCTAACCATCCGAACAAACCGGAAATGGGAAGCCGTGACGTGCCGTTCAGCGGCGAGATCTGGATTGACCGCGCTGACTTCCGTGAAGAAGCCAACAAGCAGTACAAGCGTCTGGTGCTGGGTAAAGAAGTGCGTCTGCGTAATGCTTACGTCATCAAAGCCGAGCGTGTTGAAAAAGATGCGGAAGGGAATATCACCACCATCTTCTGTTCTTATGACGCTGAAACGCTAAGTAAAGATCCGGCGGATGGCCGCAAGGTGAAAGGCGTTATCCACTGGGTGAGCGCAACCCACGCGCTGCCGGTCGAGATCCGTCTTTACGATCGTCTGTTCAGCGTGCCTAACCCAGGTGCGGCGGAAGACTTCCTGGCGACCATCAACCCGGAATCGCTGGTGATTAAGCAGGGTTATGCGGAGCCGTCCCTGAAAGCGGCTGAAGCGGGCAAAGCGTTCCAGTTCGAACGTGAAGGTTACTTCTGCCTGGACAGCCGTTACAGCACGGCGGAAAAACCGGTATTTAACCGTACCGTAGGCCTGCGTGATACCTGGACGAAGATCGGCGAATAATATTCCTGCTCTGGTCAATGAGAGACAAACGCCGCATTATGCGGCGTTTTTTTATTTAACGATCAGAGTATTAAGCCAGGGTCTAAAGAGGTGTCCTGAAAATAACAGGTCAATGAGGTGCTACTTATTTTTTTAAAAAAAGTTTGTATCATTGCCAAAATCAAGAAGGTTATAAAAAAGGAACGCGATCCACCGCCTGGCCACTGAAAAACCTGAGAATTACCCGTCATTCCTCGCCTTCCTGTAAATGTTACAAAGCACTACCAATTATGTGCACTTCGTCATAATCCTGACTTTTGCCCGCTGAAAAGCATTGATAATTCGCGTCGCGAAAAATAACCTAAAGACGGTAGTTAATTCGAGGGTATTTAAAACTACCCCTGACCATTTGGTCTTTTTTATTTACGCCGTTTCAGGCGTTTTAATTCGTCAAAGAGGAATAATCTATGCGTACGTTCAGTGGCAAACGTAGTGCGCTGGCGCTGGCTATTGCCGGTGTGACAGCAATGTCGGGGCTGGTGATTGCGCCAGAGGCAAAAGCAGCGGGTTTCATCGAAGATTCTACCCTCACGGGCGGTATTTATTACTGGCAGCGTGAGCGTGACCGTAAAGACGTCACTGAAGATAAATACAAAACCAACCTCTCGCACTCCACCTGGAACGCCAACCTGGACTTCCAGTCAGGCTACGCCGCGGATATGTTCGGTCTGGATATTGCCGCGTTCACCGCGATCGAAATGGCGGAAAACGGCGACAGCGGCCACCCGAACGAAATCGCCTTCTCCTCCAGCAACAAAGCCTATGATGAAGACTGGTCCGGGGATAAGAGCGGAATCAGCCTTTACAAAGCCGCAGCGAAATTCAAATACGGCCCGGTCTGGGCGCGTGGGGGGTATATTCAGCCAACTGGCCAGACGCTGTTAGCCCCACACTGGAGCTTTATGCCGGGTACCTATCAGGGGGCGGAAGCAGGGGCTAACTTTGACTACGGCGATGCGGGTGCGCTGAGCTTCTCCTATATGTGGACCAACGAGTACAAAGCACCGTGGCACATTGAGATGGACAAGTTCTACCAGAACGACAAGAAAACCAAGGTCGATTACCTCCACTCTCTGGGGGCGAAATACGACTTCAAAAACGATCTGGTTCTCGAAGCGGCATTTGGCCAGGCGCAAGGGTATATCGATCAATACTTTGCCAAGGCCAGCTATAAGTTCGATATCGCGGGTAGCCCGTTGAGTACCAGCTACCAGTTCTACGGTACGCGCGACAAAGTCAGTAACGGTGGTGTCAACGACATCTACGACGGCACCGCGTGGCTGCAGGCGCTCACCTTTGGCTACAAGGTCGGTCAGGTTGATTTGCGTCTGGAAGGCACATGGGTGAAGGCGGAAGGGCAGCAGGGCTACTTCCTGCAGCGTATGACCCCGACCTACGCCTCCTCCAACGGTCGTCTTGATATCTGGTGGGATAACCGCTCCGACTTCAACGCCGACGGTGAGAAAGCGGTCTTCTTCGGCGCAATGTACGATCTGAAAAACTGGAACCTGCCTGGCTGGGCGGTGGGCGCGTCTTACGCTTACGCCTGGGATGCAAAACCTGCCGACATGGCAACACCGGATGCTTACTACGATCCAAACTATCGCCTGAAAGAGTCTTCCTACAGCCTGGATGCAATCTATACCCTGCAGGATGGCCGCGCGAAAGGCACGATGTTCAAACTGCACTTCACCCAGTACGACAACCACTCCGATATCCCGAGCTACGCGGGCGGTTACGGCAACATCTTCCAGGATGAACGTGACGTGAAATTCATGGTTATCGCACCGTTCACCATCTTCTGATGAATCGTACGGCGGGCCAGCTCCCGCCGGACCGGAGACTGCATATGATGAAAAAAATCGTAATCGTCGCGCTATTGGCATCGGGGCTGGTGGCGTGTGCCCAGACTCAGGCACCGAAAGAGGACTCCCGTCTCAGGGAGGCCTACAGCGCCTGTATTAATACTGCGGAAGGCTCGCCGGAGAAAATTGAAGCCTGTCAGAGCGTGCTGAATGTGCTGAAGAAAGAAAAAGCGCACGAGCAGTTTGCGACGCAGGAAAATGTCCGGGTGATGGATTACCAGGCCTGTATCCAGGCGCGTAAAACCGGTAACGATCAGGAAGTGGCGAAGCGTTGCGACAAGATCTGGAACGAGATACGCAATAACAATAAATAAGTTGCTTTACGCCCGGTGGCGCTGCGCCACCGGGCTTTTTTCTGGCAAAAAAAAGCCAACCTTGCGGCTGGCTCAGAGTATGAATACTCGCTTATTTTGCGTCGTGCGCGTGGTCATCTTCACGGCAGTCGCCTTCAGCGCAGTGACCGTAAAGGTACAGGCTGTGGTTGGTGAGGCGGATACCGTGACGCGCGGCGATTTCACGCTGGCGCGCTTCGATGGAATCATCGCTAAATTCAATGACCTTGCCACAGTCGAGGCAGATCAGGTGATCGTGGTGCTGCTGCTGGGTCAGTTCGAATACAGATTTACCGCCTTCGAAATTATGACGGGTGACAATGCCCGCGTCATCAAACTGGTTCAGCACACGATAGACGGTAGCCAGCCCAATCTCTTCACCCATGTCGATAAGACGTTTATAAAGGTCTTCCGCACTGACATGGTGATTGTCTGGACCCTGAAGCACTTCGAGGATTTTTAACCGAGGAAGCGTAACTTTCAGGCCAGCCTTCTTTAATGCGGTATTGTTGTCAGTCATGCGGAATCTGTCCTGTTGCTAAACGATTCACTTCTGTAGGAAGTGACAGAAAATGCACCTGGGATAATGCGTCTCATTATAGAACTGCCATGGCTAAATGAAAACTGCAAGTCTCAGGCAAAATATGCTTATAAAAATGGGGTATCACCAACAAACTTGCTCGATGGAAAACCACATTTATCAGGGAGACATTGTACAGGTCTGGGCGAAAAAGTTAAAAGATTGTAGCAATTAATTTAATCGGTTTGACCTGGTGCACGGGCGCAACCGCCGTTGCGCCGCGAGAAAAATCAGGCGTTAAGAATATCGTCCAGGTGCAGTTCTTCACGGATCTGCTTAACCCATTTCTCAACGCGCTCTGCGGTCAGTTCTGGCTGACGGTCTTCGTCGATGGCCAGGCCCACGAAGTGATCGTCATCGGCCAGGCCTTTAGATGCTTCGAAGTGGTAACCGGCGGTCGGCCAGTGGCCGACGATCACTGCGCCATTCGGCTCAATGATGTCGCGGATGGTACCCAGCGCGTCACAGAAGTACTCGGCGTAGTCTTCCTGATCGCCGCAGCCAAACAGGGCGACCAGCTTACCGTTGAAGTCCACTTCTTCCAGCGTCGGGAAGAAATCATCCCAGTCACACTGGGCTTCACCGTAGTACCAGGTCGGAATACCCAGCAGCAGAATGTCATAGCCTTCGAGATCTTCTTTGCTGCTCTTGGCGATGTCATGCACATCAGCAACGTCTTTACCGAGCTGTTTTTGAATGTTTTTCGCGATATTTTCGGTATTGCCGGTATCACTGCCAAAGAAAATGCCGATGATTGCCATGAGTAAAATAACCTCTTGAAACTTAATAGTATGGTGGCGCAATTCGGCCACGGATAAGGGCAATAATAGCAGAACTGGCAACCCTGCGGAAACAGCTATCGCGCAGGACTGCACTCTGTGCTACATGAAAAGGGTAATTAAGGGAATTTTCAGACTTATGCCTGGCCGCGCAATGTCTCAAGCTGGGCGATCAGCATCTCTTCAATGAGCTCGCTGCGGCTGATATTTCGCGCCTCGGCCAGCTCGTTAAGTGCATCGACCGCGTCAGCGTTGAGCTTCAGTTCGACACGCTTAAGCCCACGATTTTTATCGCGTTTAAGCTGATTGCGTTTATTGATACGCAGCTGTTCATCGCGCGAAAGCGGATTCGTCTTCGGTCGTCCCGGGCGACGCTCATTCGCGAACAGATCTAGTGTCGTACGGTCCGTTTGTTCTTTGGCCATGATTCTGAGACTTCGGGGGAAACACGCCGCCCTGCTAATGCCCGGGCGATAAGCGCGCCATCATACATCACCAAAAACGGCGCGCCAACGACTGGAAGCCCGCAGCCTTCCAGTCGCTCTCTTTTTAATCAATTTGCAGTATCAGCAAGATAGCGGCGAATGGCGCGCAGCACGGCGTCAGGTTTTTCCGCATGCACCCAGTGCCCGGCTCCGGCAATGACGTGGGCGCGAGCCTGCGGGAATTGCGCCAGTATGGCGTCGCGGTACGCGTCGGTAACGTAAGGGGAGTTACCGCCGCGAATAAAGAGGGTAGGGTGCGGCCAGGCGGGCACGGTTTGCCAGCCCACAATATTGTTGTACTGGTTCCAGAGCACCGGCACGTTAAAACGCCACTGGCCGTCAACAAACGACTTCAGCAGGAACTGCACGACGCCTTCTTCATCAAGCTGCTCACGCATGATGGTAGCTGCCTGCTGGCGGGTCGCGATACCCGCTTCGGTGACCGCATTGATGGCGGCAAAAATCTCGTCGTGACGGCGCACGTCGTAATCCACGGGCGCAACATCAATCACCACCAGGCCGTTAATACGCTCCGGGGCCAGCGCCGTCAGGGCCATCACCGCTTTGCCGCCCATTGAATGCCCGATGAGGGTGACCTTTTGCAGATCGTTGGCATCCAGCGTATCCAGCAGATCCTGCGCCATCGCGGCGTAGGTCATCTCGTCGGAACGGCCGGAAAGACCGTGATTGCGCATATCGACCTGTAAGATATCGTGATCGGTAACCAGATCGCGCGCCAGCACGCCCAGGTTATCCAGGCTGCCAAAAAGCCCGTGAACCAGTACGATGGGAGAATTATTGTTCGGCGATTGTGCAGTTTGCGCTCGGGTATTCAATTTCATGGCAAAGTTCTTTTTTTACGTATGTCAGGTTAGGGTATCATGTTGACCATTCTGCCGCCCGGCTGCAAGGTTCCAGTTTAATCTGACTTTTGCCGCCAACCTGGTTTGACGCTATCCGCTGTTGGGATTTGACCTTATAATCCCAATGACTTGTATTCAGATAAGATATCGCACTGGATTAAGATGAAAACAATCGAAGTTGATGACGAACTCTATCAGTATATTGCCAGCCAGACGCGGCATATCGGGGAGAGCGCGTCCGACATTTTACGGCGCATGCTTAAAATTTCCGCCGCTTCACAGCCTGCTACCCCAGTCACCAAAGATGTCGTGTCTCAGCCAAGCGTTGTTGCACAAGCAAAACCTGCCGTGACGCCGGCAAAAGATAAAGTGCGCGCGATGCGCGAGCTGCTGCTCTCCGATGAATACGCGGAGCAGAAAAAGGCGGTCAACCGCTTTATGCTGGTGCTGTCTACACTTTATTCACTGGATAACAAAGCGTTTGCTGAAGCGACCGAGTCACTGCATGGTCGTACTCGCGTCTACTTCGCGGGCGACGAGCAGACGCTGCTGCAAAATGGCAATCAAACCAAACCCAAACATGTTCCTGGCACCCCGTACTGGGTGATCACCAATACCAACACGGGCCGCAAGTGCAGCATGATTGAACACATCATGCAGTCCATGCAGTTCCCGGCGGAATTGATTGAAAAGGTTTGCGGTACAATTTAACCCTTGCATCAGAAGGACCCGGTAATGGCAAATCACAGCCGTGCAGGCCAACCTGCACAACAAAGCGATTTGATTAACGTCGCTCAGCTGACCGCGCAGTATTACGTGCTGAAGCCGGTCGTGGGCAACGCAGAACACGCAGTGAAGTTTGGTACATCTGGTCACCGCGGCAGCGCGGCGCGCCACAGCTTTAACGAACCGCACATTCTGGCCATTGCTCAGGCCATTGCGGAAGAGCGCGCTAAAAACGGCGTTACCGGTCCGTGCTACGTGGGGAAAGATACCCATGCCCTGTCTGAACCGGCCTTTATTTCCGTGCTGGAAGTTCTGACAGCGAACGGCGTTGATGTGATTGTTCAGGAGAACAACGGCTTCACCCCAACGCCTGCGGTGTCTAACGCCATCCTGGTACACAACAAAAAAGGTGGCGCGCTGGCTGACGGTATCGTTATCACGCCATCCCACAACCCACCGGAAGATGGCGGCATCAAATACAACCCGCCTAACGGTGGCCCGGCAGACACCAACGTCACCAAAGTGGTTGAAGATCGTGCGAACGCCTTGCTGGCCGACGGTCTGAAAGGCGTGAAGCGCATCTCTCTGGATGCGGCCATGGCGTCCGGCCACGTAAAAGAGCAGGATCTGGTTCAGCCGTTCGTGGAAGGTCTGGCGGATATCGTCGATATGGCGGCCATCCAGAAAGCCGGCCTGAAGCTGGGTGTGGATCCGCTGGGCGGCTCCGGTATTGAATACTGGAAACGTATTGCCGAGCACTACAAGCTGGATCTGACCATCGTGAACGATCACGTCGATCAGACCTTCCGTTTTATGCACCTGGACAAAGACGGCGCGATCCGCATGGACTGCTCCTCCGAGTGCGCAATGGCGGGCCTGCTGGCGCTGCGTGATAAATTCGATCTGGCGTTTGCTAACGACCCGGATTACGACCGCCACGGTATCGTCACCCCTGCCGGGCTGATGAACCCGAACCACTATCTGGCTGTGGCGATTAACTACCTGTTCCAGCACCGTCCGCAGTGGGGCAATGAGGTGGCTGTCGGTAAAACGCTGGTTTCCTCCGCGATGATCGACCGCGTGGTGGACGCGCTGGGCCGCAAGCTGGTGGAAGTGCCGGTAGGCTTCAAATGGTTTGTTGACGGTCTGCACGACGGCAGCTTTGGCTTCGGTGGTGAAGAGAGCGCGGGGGCCTCTTTCCTGCGCTTCGACGGCACGCCATGGTCAACCGATAAAGACGGCATCATCATGTGCCTGCTGGCGGCGGAAATTACCGCGGTCACCGGTAAAAACCCGCAGGAACATTACAACGACCTGGCGGCACGCTTTGGTGCACCAAGCTATAACCGTATTCAGGCCAGCGCAACGTCAGCCCAGAAAGCAGCCTTGTCCAAACTCTCTCCTGAGATGGTCAGCGCAAGCACCCTGGCCGGCGACCCGATTACCGCGCGTCTGACGGCGGCACCGGGTAACGGCGCCTCCATTGGTGGGCTGAAAGTGATGACCGAAAACGGCTGGTTCGCTGCGCGTCCATCCGGCACGGAAGATGCGTATAAAATCTATTGCGAAAGCTTCCTCGGCGCTGAGCATCGTCAGCAGATTGAGAAAGAAGCGGTAGAGATTGTCAGCGAAGTGCTGAAAAACGCGTAAGTGGTATTCGGGTGCGGGCTGATGCCCTCACCCCCGGCCCTCTCCCACAGGGAGAGGGAGAAAACACTAAAAAACGGCACCCCCTGGGTTGCCGTTTTGCTTTTACCTAACTGTGCTTATTCTTCAATTCAAACCGCGGTGACACCAGACCGTACAGCGTCCAGCCCATAAAGGTCACCATCGCGCCATACAGCATCGCTTCCTGGCCGGAGGAATAGAGTGCATAGAAGCTGTAGATTGCCCCAATCAGCGCCACGATATTTGCCGCACGCGCCTTGCGTGGATCAACCTTCGCGACTTTCTGAATAATCACCAGCGCCGCCATCGACAGGATATACGGAATGATATTCGTCACGACCGCCAGGTTGACCAGCACGTTAAACTGGCTGTTCAGCGACGGGCTAATGGTCATCAGCGACAATCCACTCTGGAAGATGACAATCGCCAGCATGCCCTGCACCGGCGCATCGGCTTTGGTGACGCGGGAGAAGATTTTTGGGAAGTAACCTTCATCAGCCGAGGATTTAAACACCTGCGCGATGGTGAACTGCCAGCCAAGGAGTGAACCGCAGCACGACATGACCATCAGACCCATAATCACTTTTCCGACTTCCGGCGTGAACATCTGCGCGAAGGCCAGCCCGAACGGCGCCGTGGAGTTGGCCAGATCCATGTTCGGAACGATGCCCGCAATGACGTTCGTCGAGACGATATAGATCACCGCCGCGCCCAGCGTACCGCCGAGGACCGCAATCGGGACGTTCTTTTCCGGATTATCAACGACTTCTGCGTTCGCGCAGGCGGATTCCAGACCGAGGAAGGCCCAGAGCGTCATGGCGATAGAAGAGCCGACTGCGCTGAAGAACGGCACATGGTGCGGGTTCCAGGAGTTGGCGTACAGGGTCGGGCTGAACCAGAACCAGCCGATGATGCACAGGCCGACAACCGGAATAATCACGCCCCAGACGGTGATGCTGCTGAGCTGTCCGGTGATACGCGCGCCGCCAAAGTTAGCCACGGTGCAGATCCACAGCACGCCGATGGTGGCTAAACCAATCTGTACCGGGCTGAGCGTCGCGCCAAACAGCTCTGTACCGTAGCCCACGGCGGAGATGGCAATCGCCACGTTGGCGATCAGCAGTGATACCCCATAGGTATAGTTGGCCATAAAGTTGCCCGACTTGCCAAAGGCATACTCGGCGTAGCCTCCCATGCCGCCTGACTTGCGGCTGAACATCCCGCACTTGGCAAATGCCCACGCCAGCGCCATCGAGCCGACGGCGGTCACCAGCCAGGAGATGATTGAAATGGTTCCTACTTCGGCAAGCTTGGTGGGCAGCATGATGATGCCGGAGCCCATCATGTTCACCATGGTGAGGATGGTCAGCTGCACCACGCCCATCTTATTGGACTTACTCATAATTTCTCTCCTTTCAGCAGCGCGGGCTGAGCGGCGGGTTGTTTGATGACGTTACAGCGAACCTGTTTACGGCCCTCGCACTCCTCGACGTACACACCCTGCAGCTCCGGCGCAAAGCCCGGCAGCAGGTTGATGCCTTCTTCCAGCGCGGTGAAGTAGCGCAGCACGGAGCCGCCCCAGACCTCCCCCGGGACAACGCACAGCACCCCCGGCGGATAAGGCAGGGCGCCTTCCGCGGCGATTCGGCCTTCCGCGTCGCGAAGGGAGACCAGTTCAACCTCACCGCGCAGATAGGCATAGTTCGCGTCCTGCGGGTTCATCATCACGCGTGGGAAATGGGACTTGCGGAACATCTCTTTCTGCAGCTGTTTCACGTTATGACGGGCGTACAGGTCATGCATCTCCTGGCAGATCTGGCGCAGGGTGTAATCCGCGTAACGTTCCGGATGTTGCTTGTAGAGAGAAGGCAGGACGTCTTTCAGCGGAGCATCGCTCTCGAGCAGTTTTTCGAAGCGCACCAGCTGCGCCACCAGCTGCTGCAGTTTGCCCATATCTTCCGCAGGCGTGAGCAGGAACAGGATCGAGTTGAGATCGCATTTCTCCGGCACGATGCCGTTTTCACGCAGGAAGTTGGCGAGGATGGTGGCGGGCACGCCGAAATCGTCATACTCGCCGGTGCGGGCGTTAATGCCCGGCGTGGTTAGCAGCAGCTTGCACGGGTCGATAAAATACTGATGCTCAGCGTAACCTTCAAAAGCGTGCCAGTTTTCACCCGGCACGAAGTGGAAGAAGCGCAGATTGGTCGCAATCTCCGCCGTGTCCCAGCTTTCCCACGGACGACCCTCCACCGTCTCCGGCACGAAGGGGCGTAGATACCGGCAGTTCTCCAGGATTAGCTTACGCGCTTCAATACCGTTCACCACGCAGTCCATCCACATGTTGCGGCCGCTCTGGCCTTCATGCATACGGGCGTTGATGTCCAGCGCGGCAAACAGCGGATAGAACGGGCTGGTGGAGGCGTGCATCATAAAGGCATTATTCAGCCGCTTATGCGGGACATAGCGCTGCTGGCCTTTGATGTGGCTGTCTTTCTTGTGAATTTGCGAGGTCTGGGAGAAGCCTGCCTGCTGTTTATGCACGGACTGGGTAACCAAAATCCCCGGATCGTTTTCGTTCAGCTCCAGCAGCAGCGGCGAGCAGTCGGCCATCATCGGAATAAACTGCTCGTAACCCACCCAGGCGGAGTCAAACAGGATGTAATCACACAGATGCCCAATCTTATCCACCACCTGACGGGCGTTGTAGATGGTGCCATCGTAGGTGCCCAGTTGGATCACCGCCAGACGGAACGGACGCGCATCGCGCGCACGGCCCGGTGCAACTTCGGCCACCAGCTCGCGCAGGTAATGTTCTTCAAAACAGTGGGCGTCAATGCCGCCGATAAAGCCGTACGGGTTGCGCGCCGTTTCCAGATAGATCGGCGTTGCGCCTGCCTGGAGGAGGGCACCGTGATGGTTGGATTTGTGGTTATTACGGTCGAACAGTACCAGGTCGCCCGGGGTGAGCAGGGCGTTAAGCACCACTTTGTTAGATGACGAGGTGCCGTTCAGCACGAAATAGGTCTTATCGGCATTAAAGACCTTCGCCGCATGTTGCTGCGCAATGCACGGCGCGCCCTCGTGAATCAGCAGATCGCCCATTGCGACGTCGGCGTTGCACAGATCGGCGCGGAAAAGCGTCTCGCCAAAGAAATCAACGAACTGATTACCGGCTGGATGGCGGCGGAAGAACTGGCCACCCTGATGCCCAGGGCAGTCAAACGCGCTGTTGCCCTGCTTCACATAGTCGACCAGGGCGCGGAAAAACGGCGGGCGCAGCTGGGTTTCATACCGCAGGGCAGCCGCTTCCAGCTGGCGTCCATAAAAGTCGTTGCTGGTGTCTGAATACTCAAATACGCCATGAATGCGCGATAAATAGTCTGCCGGAATGATCTCTTCTTTATGCGTCGCAACAAAAACAGGAATACCAAATCCGGTGGCTTCTATTTCTTCCAGTATGCCGTCGGTAATATCACTGACCGCCAGCACAATAGCGGCAACGTCGATATAATCAGAGGTTCTGACATCCACCAGTTCACGCTGGGTGGTAAAGCAATCCGGACATGCACGGCTGGCTGCGATTTTTAAACTTTTCATCTTTCTCTCTTTATTTTAGGTAATAAGCGTCCCTCGATTTCTTGCAAGAAAGAAATCGATAATTTTCCGGAAAAAAAGCAAAAGGTGGCCGCTGATTAAAATCAGTACATTGCTTTTTTGATGATTGAAATTCAGTCCGCCCGGTGCGGATGAGTCTGAATCAAAATGAATGAGCGCACGAGTTCACAGGCAATAGCCTGTAAAATAAGGTGTTTCAGGATGACCTGTAAGCGAGTGCGCCAGAAGTCGAAGGACTACCGGGCATTAAAGAGATGAAAGTCAAAGCAGTTTCGGTGGGCAAACATCATGATATGTGTTGTCCGCCTTATATGGGGCATTAAACGATTGTTGTTTTCCATGATTCATTTTCCTTTCAGTAATTGAAAGCACGGTCATTTTATCCAGGAAAAGGCGATTAACTGTGAAGAAGATCACCGTTAACCGATCATTTCAGAAATAAATAGTCGTTTTTGATGAATATCGCAGATCAAAACTCTGATTTGTTACCGATGAGTTAACAGGACGTTTTATCAATGTTTTAAATGGACATAAATAATCCAAAAAACACTGACTGGATTATTTTTGATATATTTTCTGAGAGGTTTTTATTTTAATTAAAAATAAAATGAATAGTTATTCAGAGCATAAACCGATAACCGATACCGGTTTCAGTTAATAAATGGCGAGGGCGAGCGGGGTCGACTTCGAGTTTCTGACGAAGGTGTCCCATATATATGCGTAAATAGTGACTATGTTCCACGGCGTTGGGTCCCCACACCTGACTTAACAGCTGGCGCTGGGTGAGAACCTTACCGTGATTGTTAAGCAGCACGGCGAGCAGGCGAAATTCAATGGGCGTGAGGTGAATTTCCTCTTCGCCGCGCACAATGCGCCGCGCGGCCAGGTCAACCCGGATATCCCCAAACGTGTAGGTTGGATCGGCAGGCGTGGTGGCGCTGTGGCGACGCAGCGCCACGCGAAGGCGAGCCTGTAGCTCGCCGATACCAAATGGTTTAATCAGATAGTCATCCGCCCCGGCATCCAGCGCGGCGATTTTATCCGTCTCTTCCGTACGGGCGGAGAGCACGAGGATCGGCATCTGGCTCCACTGCCGGACTTCACGAATAAAATCGATGCCGTCGCCGTCCGGGAGTCCAAGATCGAGGATCACCAGGTCCGGCTTGCGGGTGGCGGCTTCAATTAAACCCCGCTGAAGCGTACCCGCATCATGGACGCGCAGACCGTCTCCTTCCAGCGCAGCGCGCAGAAAACGGCTAATGGCGATCTCATCTTCAACAATCAGAACGTTGATCACAAATCCTCTGGTAATTCATTAAGTTCTGGCGGGGTTTCCAGAGGAAGTGTAACACAAAAACGTGCGCCGCCTTCGGGACGATTCTCTGCGGAAATGGACCCGCCGTGGACGTCAATGATTGCCTGGCATATTGCCAGCCCCAGCCCCACACCCGGAATGGCCGACTCCTTATTGCCGCGTGCAAATTTCTCGAAAATAGCCAACTCCTGCCCGGCTGGAATGCCGGGGCCGGTATCCCAGACGTTAAGGCGAAGCGTGCCATCTTCCACCGTCGCATCCACCCCAATCTGAGCACTGGCACCCGCATATTTGGCGGCATTTTCCAGCAGGTTGATCAGCACCCGCTCGAACAAGGGCCCATCAACGTGAATTAAGGTCAGGGGCTCGGGCATGTTCAGCGCAATATGCCGCCCGCCCAGGCCCGGCTCGAGCATTTTCAGCGCGCTGCCCACCACCTCTTCCAGCGTGAGCCACTCTTTTTTGAGGTTAAAACCGCCCGACTGGATACGCGCCATGTCGAGCAGGTTATTCACCAGGCGCGTGGTATTCAGCACATGCTGGCGGATCTCGCTGGCCTGAAGGGCATGCTTCGAGCCTTCCGCCGCCAGGTCCAGCGTCAGAATTTCTGACTGACCGAACAGGACGGTGAGCGGGGTACGCAGATCGTGAGACAGCGCCGCCAGCAGCGAGTTACGAATGCTTTCACGCTCGCTCGCCAGCCGGGCCTGTTCCTCGCTGGCGGTGAGGGCCAGTCGTTCCAGCGCGCTGGCAACCAGCAGCGTAAACGTCTCCAGTAAACGCTGCTGTTCGGGGATCATCAGCTGGCGCAGGTTGGAAGGCTCCACGATGACCAGCCCCTGATTTTTATCGGCACTGCGCAGCGGCAGAATTTGATAGGGCACGCCGGGGAGGGTGTCCGTCCCCGCGCCCGCCGGTAAGCCTTTGTCAAAGCTCCAGCGTGCGATGGCCTCGTCCCAGGGCGTCATGCCGGTGGCCGAGGTCAGCGGGCGCAGCTTACCGTGTTCGTCCGGGAGTAAAATCAGGTTGCTGGCATGAAACGTCGAGCGAATAAACTGCTCGCTGGTCTGCACGATATCCAGCGGCGTACGGCCCACCGCCAGCGATTTCGACATCTCGTAGAGATGGCGCGTACGCTGTTCGCGATAGCGGGCGATACGCGCCTGATAGCGCACGCCCGCCGTCAGATTCCCGATCACCAGCCCGACGGTGAGCATCACCGCGAAGGTGAGGATGTACTGTACGTCCGAGACGGCCAGCGTCCCGCGGGGGGCAATAAAGAACAGATCGAAGCTGATGACGTTAACAACCGTCGCCAGGACCGACGGCCAGCGCCCGTAAAAGAGGGCCACCACCACCACGCCCAGGAGGTAGATCATCACCAGGTTGGCGGCATCAAACGCAATCAGCCACTGGCTGGCAATCACGGTAATCAGGGCGCAGAGCACGACGGCGACAAGACAGCCGCGGAGCTGAATGCGCCATTTATCGCTGAAGGTGCGGCCGTCCGGCGCGCGATTGGGTAAAGGGGTAGGTTTGTCGTCCAGCGCCACGATCACCAGATCCAGATCCGGCGCACGACGGGCCAGCTTGTCGGCAAAGGATTCGCGGCTAAACCAGCGGCGATGCTGGCGACGGCCGATGACGATTTTCCCCAGGTTATGCTCGCGCGCGTAGCGCAGAATGGCTTTATCTTCCTGCGGATCGGAAAGGGTGGCGGTTTCCGCGCCCAGCTCCTGCGCCAGGCGCAGCGAACTCAGGATCGCGCGACGCTGGTTTTCGGGCAGCGCGTGCAACTGCGGCGTTTCGACATACACCGCATGCCAGACGCTGCCAAATTTGGCCGCCAGGCGCGCGGCGGTGCGGACAAGCTTTTCATTGCCGCTGCCGTGGCCCACGCACAGCAGGATGGCATCTCGCGTGTGCCAGACGCGTTCCTGGCCCTGCAGGTCCCGCCAGGCGCGCATCTGATCGTCCACCCGGTCGGCGGTTCGGCGCAGGGCCAGCTCGCGCAGGGCAATCAGGTTGCCTTTACGGAAGAAATGTTCGATGGCGCGCTCGGCCTGACCGGCGATATACACTTTGCCTTCGTGCAGGCGCTGGCGCAAATCATCGGGCGGAAGGTCGACCAGCACCACCTCGTCCGCGGAATCAAAGAAGGGATCGGGCACCGTCTCGCGCACCTGAATGCCGGTCACGCCGCTGACCACGTCGTTCAGGCTTTCGAGATGCTGAACGTTTACCGTGGTGAACACATCGATACCGGCTTCAAGTAATTCTTCAACATCCTGCCAGCGTTTTGGATGGCGTGAGCCAGGCGCATTGCTGTGCGCCAGCTCGTCCATCAGGATAAGCGCGGGACGGCGGGCGAGGGCGGCATCGAGATCGAATTCAGTGACTAACCGACCGCGATGGCTGATGCGGCGGGGCGGCTGGGTAGCCAGCCCCTTCAGCAGTGATGCTGTCTCTTTACGTCCGTGGGTTTCAACCACGCCGATCAGAATATCGAGCCCCTGCGCCCGAAGCCGCTGGGCTTCCGTCAGCATGGCGAAGGTTTTCCCGACGCCCGCGCAGGCGCCGAAGAAAATTTTCAGTTTGCCGCGATGGGCTTCAGCTGTTTGTTCGAGCAGCCTGTCCGGATCCGGGCGCATGGGCTCGTCGGTCATTTAGTTTTTCCTTAGCGCGTCCAGCGCCAGATTCAGCTCAACAATATTTACCACAGGCATGCCGATGAAGCTGACCAGCGGCTTTTGCGTGTGCTCTGCCACCAACTGGCTCACCTGTTCGACGGTCAGCTGACGGGCAGCGGCAACGCGCGGGATCTGCCATGCCACCGCTGCCGGCGTCAGGCTGTAGTCCAGCCCGCTGGCCGAGGCGGTCACCAGCTCCACGGGCACGTCACGGCTGGCCTGCGGATTCGCGGCGCGCAGGGCTGCTACGCGCTCCGCGACGGCTTTGTCCAGTTCAGGGTTACTGCCCGCCAGGTTGCTGCCGCCGGATGCCATCGGAT
Organism: Enterobacter sp. BNK-22; assembly: GCF_048684805.1. Lineage (NCBI taxonomy): Bacteria > Pseudomonadati > Pseudomonadota > Gammaproteobacteria > Enterobacterales > Enterobacteriaceae > Enterobacter > Enterobacter sp. BNK-22. The sequence continues at coordinate 2,237,629 of NZ_JBLQTT010000001.1, read as the reverse complement.
TATACGGGCTTTCGGCAGTGGCGGAAGGGCGTCCCTGGAAGTAGCGGGCATCCGTAAAGTTCTGACCAATCAGGCGAGAGCCGCGGTTTTCACCATTTTGCAGTATCAGCGAGCCGTTAGCCTGATCCTTAAACCACCACTGGCCCAGCGCGGTGGTCACCAGCGGGTACAGCCCGCCGGTAATGAGAGACAGCAGAATAAACAGAAGTATAGCGGGGCGTAACATGGTCATTTGATTCACCTTTTAAACCAGGCCGAACAGCGTCAACAGCAGGTCGATAACCTTGATACCGACGAAGGGCACCACCAGCCCGCCCAGGCCATAAATCCACAGGTTACGGCGCAGCATGGCGGCCGCCGTGAGCGGCTTATAGCTCACGCCCTTCAGCGCCAGCGGGATCAGGAAGACAATAATCAGGGCGTTAAAGATGACTGCGCTCAGAATGGCCGAGGCCGGAGAGTGCAGGTGCATCACGTTCAACGCATTTAATTGCGGATAGGTCGCGGCAAACGCGGCCGGAATGATGGCGAAATACTTCGCCACGTCGTTGGCGATGCTGAACGTGGTCAGCGACCCGCGCGTCATCAGCATCTGCTTGCCGATGTGCACCACCTCAATCAGCTTGGTCGGGTTAGAGTCGAGGTCGACCATATTGCCCGCCTCTTTTGCCGCCTGGGTTCCGGAGTTCATCGCCACCGCCACGTCGGCCTGTGCCAGGGCAGGGGCATCGTTGGTCCCGTCGCCGGTCATCGCCACCAGACGGCCTTCCGCCTGATACTGACGAATCAGTGCCAGCTTGGCTTCCGGGGTGGCTTCAGAAAGGAAATCATCCACGCCCGCTTCGGCGGCAATCGCCGCGGCGGTAAGACGGTTATCCCCGGTGATCATTACCGTTTTGATCCCCATCTTACGCAGCTGGGCAAAGCGCTCCTTAATGCCGCCCTTGACGATATCCTTCAGCGCAATCACCCCGAGCACGCGCGCGCCTTCGGCCACCACCAGCGGCGTCGCCCCCTGACGGGCCACGCTTTCAACCAGGCTGTCCACTTCCGGCGGGAAGTGACCGTTGTTGGCCTCAATGTGGCGGCGAATCGCGTCAACCGAGCCTTTACGGATCATGCGATCCTGAATGTTGATGCCGCTCATGCGGGTTTGTGCCGTGAAGGGCACGAACGTGGCGTGCAGGCTCTGAACGTCGCGCTGGCGCAGGTTAAAGCGCTGCTTGGCGAGGATCACAATACTGCGGCCTTCCGGGGTTTCATCGGCAAGGGATGAGAGCTGGGCGGCATCCGCCAGCGTTTTTTCATCCACGCCCGGGGCGGGTAAGAAATCCGACGCCTGGCGGTTACCGAGGGTAATGGTGCCGGTTTTATCCAGCAGCAAGACATCCACGTCACCGGCGGCTTCTACGGCACGCCCGCTGGTGGCGATGACGTTGGCACCGAGCATACGGCTCATGCCGGCCACGCCGATGGCCGACAGCAGGCCGCCGATGGTGGTAGGGATGAGACAAACCAGCAGCGCCACCAGCACCGTGACGGTGACTGCGGTACCACCATAGGCGGAGAACGGCCACAGCGTGGCGGTTGCCAGCAGGAAGACGATGGTCAGGGCCACCAGCAGGATGGTCAGGGCAATCTCGTTTGGCGTTTTCCGGCGCTGTGCGCTTTCCACCATGGCGATCATCCGGTCGAGGAAGGTTTCACCCGGGTTAACGCTGCACTGGATCACCAGCCAGTCGGAGAGAATGCGCGTCCCGCCCGTCACGGAGGCGAAATCGCCGCCGGACTCACGGATCACCGGCGCGGATTCGCCAGTGATGGCGCTTTCATCCACCGATGCGCCCCCTTCAATGACTTCGCCGTCGCAAGGGATGATGTCACCGGCTTCCACCAGCACCACATCGCCTTTACGCAGTTCATCCGCCGGAACGTGGTCCATCTGGGCACCGTATTTCGGCTCACGTAACTTGCGCGCGAAGGCGGTTTTTTTCACCCCTTTCAGGCTGTTGGCCTGGGCTTTGCTCCGGCCTTCCGCCAGCGCTTCTGCAAAGTTGGCAAACAGCACGGTAAACCACAGCCACAGGCTGATGGCGCCGGTAAACATCGCATTTCCCGGCATATGGCCCGTTCCCATGGCAATCGCCAGGGCGGTGGTCAGGACGCTTCCCGCCCAGACGATAAACATCACCGGGTTGTGCCACTGCACACGCGGGCTCAGCTTTTTCACCGCATCCATGAGCGCCTGGCGAACTAATGACGGTTCGAACAGGGCCAGTTGTTTACGACTCATGACAATTTCTCCGCAAAATCAGCGTAAAGAGAGGTATTCCGCGACCGGGCCTAACGCGAGGGCGGGGATAAAGGTCAGGGCGCCGACCAGCAACACGGTGCCCGTCAGCAGGCCGATAAACAGCGCGCCGTGGGTCGGTAATGTCCCGGTAGTGGTCGGTTGGATTTTTTTGTTCACCAGCGATCCGGCTATCGCCATAACCGGCACAATGATCCCGAAGCGGCCCACGAACATGCAGAACGCCAGCAGACAGTTCCAGAACGGAGAGTTGGCGCTTAAGCCTGCAAAGGCGCTGCCGTTGTTGTTGGCGGCAGAGGAGACGGCATACAGCACTTCACTAAAACCGTGAATGCCGGGGTTAAAGATGCCGCTGCGTCCGGCCTCGGTCATCAGCGCCAGCGCGGTGCCGAGCAGCACGAGAGCCGGGGTGACCAGGATTGCCAGCGCGGTTAATTTCATCTCGCGGACGTCGATTTTTTTACCCAGATATTCCGGGGTGCGGCCAATCATCAGACCGGCAATAAACACCGCCAGCAGCACGAACAGCAGCATGCCGTAAAGACCGGAGCCCACGCCGCCAAACACCACCTCGCCAATCTGCATCAGCCACATCGGGATCATGCCGCCCAGCGCCGTAAAGGAATCATGCATGGCATTGACGGCCCCGCACGACGCAGCCGTGGTGACCACCGCATACAGGCTGCTGGCGAGAATGCCAAAGCGGCTCTCTTTACCTTCCATATTGATTGCTCTATCGGCCCCGAGTGAGAGGAAATGCGGATTACCCTGCCATTCGGCCCACATCACCAGCGCAACACAAACCACGAAGATAAGCGACATGGTCCAGAGCAGGGTGCGCCCCTGACGGCGATCGTTAACCACGTCGCCAAAGGCAAAGCAGAGCGCGGCGGGGATCAGGAAAATCGCCAGCATCTGCACAAAATTGGTCAGGGCGGTAGGGTTTTCAAACGGGTGCGACGAGTTGGCGTTGAAGAAGCCGCCACCGTTCGTTCCGAGCATTTTGATGGCTTCCTGCGACGCCACTGGCCCCATCGGCAGGAGCTGTTTTGCGCCTTCCAGCGAGGTATAAGGGGCGTAAGGCAGCAGGTTTTGCAGGCTGCCCTGCTGAATGAAGAACAGCGCGATCAGCAGCGCAATCGGCAGCAGGATCCACAGCGTAATGCGCGTCAGGTCTACCCATGCGTTACCTAACGTACTCACTTTCTGACGTGCAAACGCACGCGTCAGCGCGAAGATCACCGCAATACCGCTGGCGGCAGAGAGGAAGTTCTGCACGGTTAATCCGACCATCTGGCTGAAGTAGCTGAGCGTGGTTTCACCGGAATAGGACTGCCAGTTGGTGTTGGTGACAAAACTGACTGCCGTGTTCAGCGCGAGATGCCAGGACAGGCCCGGTAATTGTTGCGGATTCAGCGGCAGGATACCCTGCAACATCAGCATGGCAAAAAGCGCAATGAGCCCGACAATGTTCAGCAGCAGAATGGCGATCAGATAATCACGCCAGTTCATCTCCCGATCGTCTACACCCAGTACACGCCAGATCCCTTTTTCAACGCTTCCCGTGCCGGGCAGGGGAACGTTATTGATCAGCCGTGCCAGCCCCGAGCCCAGTGGCCTTGCCAGGACGAACAACACCACTAGGAAACTGGCAATAAGCAAAAACGCCTGAGCAGCCATCAGAATGCCTCCGCATTAATCAGGGCATAAACCAGATAACCCAATAACAGGAACACCAGCACGATGCCGGCAATAAGACCTGCACTCACAATCCACCTCCGGGTGACTTTTGTTGTTGTGCTAACGGTAGGATTTATGGCGCAAAGATTTCGCAAAAATGAGAAGGGCGGGTGTAAAAAAAGTATAAAAATGGCAAAGTCCACAATTTAACTATTGATAAGTAAATCGTTAACTTTTTTGTAACTTAATTACGGCGTGAATGTAAATTTTGGCTAAACGGACGAAAATAAGTGGTCGGATGAGTAGTAAAATTACAAACAAAGCGATATTATTTTAGCCAGGTCACAGATTTTGAATTTTCCGGATGACGTTTCCGGCCAACTATAGGTGAGAAAAATATGGATCTTTATAAAGAGTTTCCGGCTCATATCGTGTTCATGCGCCGCGCTTTCGCCGTAGTGGCTGGCGTGCTGGCTCTGCCGGTGATGCTGTTCTGGAAAGATCGTGCACGTTTTTATAGCTATCTGCACCGCGTCTGGGCGAAAACCAGCGAGAAGCCGGTATGGATGGATCAGGCCGAGAAAGCGACCTGCGACTTCTACTAAGACTACACACAGCAATAAAAAAACCGCCAACAGCAATGTGGCGGTTTTTTTGTCCCTCGGGATTCGCGGTCCGTTGGGTGGTTTTCAAGCCCTCGTCAGAGGCTTGAAAGAATATCTCGGGTCCTTAAGTAATCAAACTGCAACTCCCTAAATATATTCTTAAAAACCTTTTCGGTGGATTACGTTTTACGCCAGGGCCAACTACTATGCAGCGTCCCTTTCCGCCATCTCGCACATGGGCACCGGTCCCGGGAAAGGCGTGACCACAACCGTAAGTCAGGCTCTCGTCAGAGCTTGTGTCCACCGACTTATCACCGGTGGTGAACGGTGGAGCGGTTAGCAGCAGGGACCGCATAATGAAACGCTATTTTTGCATCGCGTTCATTGTTGCCAGCGTACTCGTTGTCAAAAGTGATGAACCGATCGGGTTTGTTGCATTTACCACGATAGCGCAGGACAAGTAGCGTTAAGGCCGCCTTGGGCGGCCTTTTTTATTTCATCCCGTCTACACTTCATGGCAAAGTAGTTCAATGCATGCTTTTTCCTTTTACGGCATGCCCTTACGGACATAATGGATATTTGCCTGGAGTTTTATGCCCACCCATCTGGTTTGGTTTCGCGCGGACCTGCGCGTACATGACAACATTGCCCTGGCGGCGGCCTGCCGCGCCAAAGACGCTAACGTACTGGCTCTGTTTGTGGCTACGCCCGAGCAGTGGCGGCAGCATGATATGGCGCCACGCCAGGCGGCCTTGCTGCGTGCGTATCTGACCGATCTGCAGCATTCGCTTGCCGGAAAAGGCATACCGCTGATTTATAAAGAGGTAAGTGATTTTGCCGCACAGCTGCAGACGGTGCAGGAGACCTGTAAGCAGCACAACGTCACGCATATTTTTTACAACTATCAGTACGAATTCAACGAGCAGCAGCGCGACCGTCAACTGGAGAAGGTGCTGGAGGATGTGGTCTGTGAAGGATTTGATGACAGCGTGATGCTGGCGCCGGGCAGCGTGATGACCGGCAACCGTGAGATGTATAAAGTTTTCACTCCGTTTAAAAATGCCTTTATCAAGCGTCTGAAAGAGTCGCTGCCGGAGTGCGTTGCCGCGCCTGCCGCGAGGGGCGAACCCCTGAAGGACCTGTCTGAACTGACGTTTGACTACCCTCAGGAGCCGTTTGATAAAACGCTGTTCCCCGCCGATGAAAAAGCGGCCATCGCGCAGCTCCGCCAGTTCTGCAAACAGGACGCGGCCAACTACGACGCGCGGCGGGATTTTCCGGCCATCGAGGGCACCAGCCGCCTGTCGGCCTGTCTGGCGCTGGGCGCGATCTCTCCTCGCCAGTGTTTACACCGTCTTCTGGCCGAGCAGCCGCAGGCGCTGGATGGAGGCACCGGTTCTGTCTGGCTGAACGAGCTTATCTGGCGTGAGTTCTACCGCCATCTGATGACGTATCATCCCGATCTCTGTAAGCATCGTCCGTTCATTCCCTGGACCGACAACGTAAAATGGCAGCATGATGAGGCACTTTTACAGGCCTGGAAAAAAGGGGAGACGGGCTATCCGATTGTTGATGCCGCGATGCGTCAGCTCAATGAGACGGGGTGGATGCACAACCGCCTGCGAATGATTACCGCGAGCTTTCTGGTGAAGGATCTGCTTATCGACTGGCGTATCGGAGAGCGCTATTTTATTTCTCAGCTGATCGACGGCGATCTCGCCGCGAATAACGGCGGCTGGCAGTGGGCGGCCTCTACGGGCACCGATGCGGCTCCCTATTTCCGGATTTTTAATCCAACCACTCAGGGACAAAAATTTGATGAGAACGGCGAGTTTATCCGCCGCTGGCTCCCTGAACTAAAAGAGATACCGGCTAAAGCGATCCACGAACCGTGGGCATGGGCGGATAAACAGCGTGTAAAACTGAATTATCCCCGTCCGATCGTTGACCATAAACAGGCGCGTGTCGCCACGCTGGCAGCGTACGAAGCGGCCCGCAAAGCATAAGAGAGTGATGATGAAAAACAGCGAACTGGAACGCCTGATTAACGAAAAACTCAATACCGCCTCCTTTAGCGACTACGGTCCAAATGGCCTGCAGGTAGAAGGGCGCGAAACGGTGCAGAGAATTATCACCGGCGTCACGGCAAGCCAGGCACTGCTGGACGAGGCTGTCCGTCAGGAAGCCGATGCGGTGATTGTCCATCACGGTTACTTCTGGAAAAACGAATCACCGATTATTCGCGGCATGAAGCGCAACCGCCTGAAAACGTTGCTGGCAAATGACATCAACCTGTACGGTTACCACCTGCCGCTGGACGCGCACCCGGAGCTTGGCAACAACGTTCAGCTTGCCCGACTGTTGGGGATCACCGTAATGGGCGAAATTGAGCCGCTGGTGCCGTGGGGCGAGCTGGCGATGCCGGTTCCCGGACTGGAGCTGGCCTCGTGGATTGAAGCGCGCCTGGGGCGTCGTCCACTGTGGAGCGGCGATACCGGTCCGGATACGGTGAAGCGTGTTGCCTGGTGCACCGGGGGCGGGCAGGGCTTTATCGACAGCGCCGCGCGCTTCGGTGTCGATGCCTTTATCACCGGCGAGGTTTCCGAGCAGACCATTCATTCGGCACGTGAACAGGGGCTGCATTTCTACGCGGCCGGGCATCATGCCACCGAGCGCGGCGGTATTCGTGCCCTCAGCGAGTGGCTGACGGAAAATACCGATCTGGATGTAACCTTTATTGATATCCCTAATCCGGCCTGATGAGAGGTGCCTGAGTGCAGCGAGCGCGTTGTTATCTTCTGGGAGAAACGGCAGTGGTTCTGGAGCTCGAGCCGCCGGTGACCCTTGCCACGCAAAAGCGTATCTGGCGGCTAACCCAGCGTCTGGTCGATCTGCCGGACGTGGTTGAAGCCATTCCGGGGATGAATAACATCACGGTGGTGCTGCGTAGTCCGCATACGCTGGCGCTGGATGCCATTGAACGTTTACAGCGCTGGTGGGAAGAGAGCGAGGCGCTGGAGCCGGAATCGCGTGCCATTGAGATCCCGGTCGTTTATGGCGGTACGGGGGGACCGGATCTTGGTGTGGTCGCAGACCATTGCGGACTCACCGAAAAGCAGGTTGTTGAGTTGCACAGTTCGGTGGATTACGTCGTCTGGTTCCTGGGATTCCAGCCCGGATTCCCGTATCTGGGGGGATTATCTCCCCGGCTGCATACGCCGCGCCGCGCTGAACCGCGCCTGAGCGTACCGGCGGGGACGGTCGCGATTGGTGGCGAGCAGACCGGCGTATATCCGCTGACTTCGCCCGGTGGTTGGCAGCTTATTGGGCATACCGCCACCCCGTTATTCGACCCCGGGCTGGCGTCGCCAATACTCCTGCGCCCGGGCGATACCCTTCGCTTTATCCCGCAGAAGGAGGGGGTATGTTAACGCTTGTTCGCGCCGGGCTTTATACCTCCGTACAGGATGCCGGCCGCTTTGGCATGCGCCAGTCGGGCGTGAGCTATTGTGGCGCGCTGGACCGTCCTGCGCTGGAAATCGCTAACGTGCTGGTGGGCAACCCCGGCAGCACGGCAGCGCTCGAAATTACGCTCGGCCAGTGTGTCATTGAGTTTGGTCAAGAGACCTGGTTCGCACTCACCGGTGCAGGCTGTGATGCCACGCTGGACGGCAAAGCGGTGTGGACCGGCTGGCGTCTGCGGGCGAAAGCCGGACAGCGTCTGACCTTAAAGCGTCCTTTGCACGGCGTGCGTAGCTATCTCGCGGTGGCTGGCGGCATTGATGTGCCTGAGGTGCTGGGCTCATCCAGTACCGATCAGAAAGCAGGAATTGGCGGTCACGAAGGACGTTTGTTGCGCGATGGCGATCGCCTGGCGATTAAGCCCTCCTCGCGTCACTTCTCGACGGCGCAGGGGGTGAAACAACTTCTCTGGGGAAACCAGATCCGCGCCTTACCGGGGCCGGAATATCATGAGTTCGACGAGGCCTCCAAAGAGTCCTTCTGGCGCTCGCCGTGGAAGCTCAGTCCGCAGAGTAACCGTATGGGCTACCGCCTGCAGGGGCAGCCGCTGATCCGGACGACCGACAGGGAACTGCTTTCCCACGGTTTACTGCCTGGGGTTATTCAGGTGCCGGGCAACGGGCAACCGATCGTGTTAATGAACGACGCGCAGACGACGGGTGGTTATCCGCGAATTGCCTGCATCATTGAAGCCGATCGCTACCATCTGGCGCAAATTCCCCTCGGACAGCCGATTCACTTCGTGCAGTGTTCGCTGGAGGAGGCGCTAAAGGCGCGGCAGGATCAGCAGCGCTATCTCGAACAGCTGGCGTGGAGGCTCGATGGTAAAGATTGATTTGAATGCCGATCTGGGCGAGGGCGGCAGCGCCGATGCGGCGCTGATGACGCTGGTCTCCTCGGTCAATATCGCCTGCGGCTTTCACGCAGGCGATGCGCAAACCATGCTAGAGAGCGTGCGTCATGCCATCAAAAATGGCGTGGCGATTGGCGCCCACCCGAGCTTCCCTGACCGGGAAAACTTTGGCCGCACCGCGATGGACCTGCCGCCTGAGACGGTCTACGCTCAGGTGCTCTACCAGATTGGCGCGCTTGAGGCGATGGTTCGCGCCGGGAAGGGCGTGCTGCGCCACGTGAAGCCGCACGGCATGCTCTATAACCAGGCGGCAAAAGATCCGGCGCTGGCGGAGGCGATTGCCCGCGCGGTACGCGATTGCAACCCGCAGCTGATCCTTGTGGGGCTGGCAGGCAGCGAGCTTATTCGCGCCGGCCAGCGTCTGGGGTTAACCACGCGGCAGGAGGTGTTTGCCGACCGGGGTTATCAACCCGATGGCAGTCTTGTACCGCGTACGCAAGCTGGTGCGTTGATAACGGACGAAGGTCAAGCGCTGGCGCAGACGCTGGAGATGGTGCGCGCCGGGCGAGTGACCGCCGTGGATGGCACATCGGCGCACGTTCAGGCTGATACGGTATGTTTACATGGTGATGGCGAGCATGCGCTCCAGTTCGCGCGCCGCTTGCGGGCAGCGTTCTCTGAAGAGGGCATTCTTGTCAGCGCAGACTAATCATGAAAGGACAGAAAAATGCCAGAAGGCCCGGAGATCCGCCGCGCGGCGGATAGCCTCGAGGCGGCGATAAAGGGCAAACCCCTGACGGAGGTCTGGTTTGCTTTTCCTCAACTGAAACCGTTTGAATCACAGCTGGTGGGGCAGTCGGTAACGCATATTGAAACGCGTGGCAAAGCGCTGCTGACGCATTTTTCCCATAACCTGACGTTATATAGCCATAACCAGCTTTACGGCGTCTGGCGAGTGGTGGAGGCGGGTGAACAGCCGCAGACTACCCGCGTGCTGCGCGTCAGGCTGCAAACGGCCGATAAGGCGATCCTGCTCTATAGCGCCTCTGATATTGAAATGTTAACGCCGGAGCAACTCCTCACACACCCGTTTCTACAGCGAGTGGGGCCGGACGTGCTGGATATGCGTCTGACGGCGAGCGATGTGAAGGCCCGACTGCTATCGCTCACATTCCGCAACCGGCAGTTTTCCGGCCTGTTTCTTGACCAGGCGTTTCTGGCCGGGCTTGGCAACTACCTGCGGGTGGAAATCCTCTGGGAAGTCGGGCTGGCGCCGCAGCATAAAGCCTCTCAGCTGAGCGATGAACAGCTGGAGGCGCTGTCCCACGCGCTGCTGGACATCCCGCGGCTATCGTACAACACGCGCGGCATCGTAGATGAAAACAAGCACCACGGGGCGCTGTTCCGGTTCAAGGTGTTTCATCGGGCGGGGAAAAAGTGCGAGCGGTGCGGCGGCGTGATTGAGAAGGCTACGATCTCTTCCAGACCGTTTTACTGGTGTCCAGGGTGCCAGATGTAAAAAAGCCGGGTGGCGGCTACGCCTTACCCGGCCTACGTTTCGCATTTGTAGGCCCGGTAAGCGGTAGCGCCACCGGGCTTAACTTTTAGCGCTTCAGGTCGGACTTAAAATCACGCTGCTCGTAGCCGGTATACAGCTGACGAGGACGGGCGATCTTCATGCCTTCGCTGTGCATTTCGTTCCAGTGCGCAATCCAGCCTACGGTACGCGCCATGGCGAAGATGACGGTGAACATGGAAGACGGAATGCCCATCGCTTTCAGAATAATGCCAGAGTAGAAATCGACGTTCGGGTAGAGTTTCTTCTCGATGAAGTACGGGTCGTTCAGCGCGATGTGTTCCAGCTCCATCGCCACTTCCAGCAGGTCATCTTTGGTACCCAGCTCTTTCAGCACTTCGTGGCAGGTCTCACGCATCACGGTGGCGCGTGGGTCGTAGTTTTTGTAAACACGGTGACCGAAGCCCATCAGGCGGAAGGAGTCATTCTTGTCTTTCGCGCGACGCACGAACTCAGGAATATGCTCAACGGTGCTGATCTCTTCCAGCATCTTCAGTGCCGCTTCGTTCGCGCCGCCGTGCGCCGGTCCCCACAGGGAGGCGATGCCCGCAGCGATACAGGCGAACGGGTTCGCGCCTGAAGAGCCTGCGGTACGGACGGTGGAGGTCGAGGCGTTCTGTTCGTGGTCAGCGTGCAGGATCAGAATACGGTCCATCGCGCGTTCCAGAACCGGGTTCACTTCGTACTCTTCGCACGGCGTGGAGAACATCATGCGCAGGAAGTTGCCCGCGTAGGAGAGGTCGTTGCGCGGATACACAAACGGCTGACCGATGGAGTATTTGTAACACATCGCCGCCATGGTCGGCATTTTGGACAGCAGACGGTAAGCGGCGATTTCACGGTGACGCGGATTATTCACGTCAAGGGAGTCGTGGTAGAACGCTGCCAGCGCACCGGTAATCCCGCACATCACCGCCATTGGGTGAGAGTCACGACGGAACGCATGGAACAGACGGGTAATCTGCTCATGGATCATGGTGTGACGGGTCACGGTGGTTTTAAATTCATCGAACTGGGCCTGCGTCGGTTTTTCGCCGTTCAGCAGGATGTAGCACACTTCCAGGTAGTTGGATTCGGTGGCTAACTGATCGATAGGGAAGCCGCGATGGAGCAGGATACCTTCGTCACCGTCGATAAAGGTGATTTTGGATTCGCAAGATGCGGTAGAGGTAAATCCAGGGTCAAAGGTAAACATCCCTTTGGAACCCAGCGTACGGATATCAATAACATCCTGACCGAGCGTGCCTTTTAGCACATCCAGTTCAATAGCAGTGTCACCATTTAGGGTGAGCGTTGCCTTTGTATCAGCCATTTACGGTCTCCTTAGCGCCTTATGCTTAAGACTGCGCTTTACCGGATTTGCTTTCAGCTGTTAATCACCGTTACCAGATTGTTATTTGGCTTACCGCTCAGCTCACGAGGACAAACCAGGGTACAGAGCTATGGCGCCTTGCAGGTAAACGAATGAAATATCAGTGAAACAACAGCAAATCAGCGTTTTTGCAGTCCGAATTATTCAAACCTGTATATCACTAATAACTGTCCTGATAACTTCGGTCAATACCATCACACTGTTACATAACTATTTGTCAGGTGAAAGAGAGACCTCATAACTTTTGCGCATTATATGCCTTTTCTGATGACGTTTGTAACAATATTGTTTAACATTTGTCAAATCAGATGATTAAAAATTAAAAAGATGTTGTTATCGTGACCCTGATCACTGTTCCAGAGAAAACCCGACAAACTGTATGTAGGTTAATTGTAATGATTTTGTGAACGGCCTATACTGCCGCCAGGTCTCCGGAACACCCTGCAATCCCGAGCCACCCAGCGTTGTAATGTGTCGTTTAAGCATCTGGAAGCACTGTTTTGCATGACGCGCAGTTATAGAAAAGGAACGCTGTCTGACCCGCATCGCAGTCCGGAGGAAGGAAACAATAAGAACAGCATGTGGGCGTTATTCATGATAAGAAATGTGAAAAAACAAAGACCTGTCAATCTGGATCTCAAAACGATCCGGTTCCCTGTAACAGCAATAGCGTCCATTCTGCACCGTGTTTCTGGTGTGATTACGTTTGTGGCGGTCGGTATTCTGCTGTGGTTACTGGGCACCAGCCTCTCTTCCCCTGAAGGATTCCTCCAGGCCTCAGCCATCATGAACAGCTTCTTCGTGAAATTCATCATGTGGGGCATTCTGACCGCACTGGCGTACCACGTTGTGGTGGGTGTTCGCCATATGCTGATGGACTTTGGCTACCTGGAAGAAACCTTCGAAGCCGGAAAACGCTCCGCTAACATTTCATTTGTGATTACAGTCGTGCTTTCACTTCTCGCAGGAGTTCTCGTATGGTAAGCAACGCCTCCGCATTAGGACGCAACGGCGTACATGACTTCATTCTGGTCCGTGCTACCGCCATCGTTCTCACCCTCTACATCATCTATATGATCGGTTTCTTCGCGACCAGCGGCACGCTGACGTGGGAAATCTGGAGTGGGTTCTTCGGATCCGCCTTCACCAAAGTGTTCACCCTGCTGGCCCTGTTCTCCATCCTTATTCATGCCTGGATTGGCATGTGGCAGGTGTTGACCGATTACGTTAAACCGCTGGCGATTCGCCTCCCACTGCAGCTGGCCATTGTCGTTGCACTGGTGGTTTACGTTATTTATGGATTCGTTGTGGTGTGGGGTGTGTAATGAAATTGCCAGTCAGAGAATTTGATGCTGTTGTGATTGGTGCCGGTGGCGCAGGTATGCGTGCCGCACTGCAAATTTCCCAGAGCGGCCAGAGCTGTGCGCTGCTCTCTAAAGTTTTCCCGACCCGTTCCCACACTGTGTCCGCGCAGGGCGGTATCACCGTTGCGCTGGGTAACTCCCATGAAGATAACTGGGAATGGCACATGTATGACACGGTAAAAGGTTCCGATTACATTGGCGACCAGGATGCCATCGAATATATGTGTAAAACTGGCCCGGAAGCGATTCTGGAGCTGGACCATATGGGTCTGCCGTTCTCCCGTCTGGAAAATGGCACCATCTATCAGCGTCCGTTTGGCGGCCAGTCGAAAAACTTCGGCGGCGAGCAGGCGGCACGCACCGCGGCGGCGGCTGACCGTACTGGTCACGCGCTGCTGCACACCCTGTATCAGCAGAACCTGAAAAACCACACCACCATCTTCTCCGAGTGGTATGCGCTGGATCTGGTGAAAAACGCCGATGGCGCCATTGTTGGTTGTACCGCGCTGTGTATCGAAACCGGTGAAGTGGTTTACTTCAAAGCCCGTGCTACCGTGCTGGCGACCGGCGGTGCAGGCCGTATTTACCAGTCCACCACCAACGCCCACATCAACACCGGTGACGGTGTCGGTATGGCTATCCGCGCGGGCGTGCCGGTGCAGGATATGGAGATGTGGCAATTCCACCCAACCGGTATCGCCGGTGCGGGCGTTCTGGTGACGGAAGGCTGCCGTGGTGAAGGTGGCTACCTGCTGAACAAACACGGCGAGCGCTTCATGGAGCGTTATGCTCCGAATGCGAAAGATCTAGCGGGTCGTGACGTGGTGGCGCGTTCCATCATGATCGAAATCCGTGAAGGTCGCGGCTGCGACGGCCCATGGGGTCCACACGCCAAGCTGAAACTCGACCATCTGGGTAAAGAAGTGCTGGAGTCCCGTCTGCCGGGCATCCTGGAACTCTCCCGCACCTTCGCGCACGTCGATCCGGTGAAAGAGCCGATTCCGGTTATCCCAACCTGCCACTACATGATGGGCGGTATTCCGACCAAAGTGACCGGTCAGGCGCTGACCGTGAACGAGCAGGGCGAAGACGTGGTCATTCCTGGCCTGTTCGCGGTGGGCGAAATTGCCTGCGTATCCGTACACGGGGCAAACCGTCTGGGTGGCAACTCCCTGCTGGATCTGGTGGTGTTTGGTCGTGCGGTGGGTCTGCATCTGCAGGAATCCATTGCCGAGCAGGGCGCGCTGCGTGACGCAACCGACGACGAAATTGATGCCTCTCTTGAGCGCCTCAACCGCTGGAACGGCAACCGTAACGGCGAAGATCCGGTGGAAATCCGCAAAGCGCTGCAGGAGTGCATGCAGCACAACTTCTCGGTATTCCGTGAAGGCGACGCGATGGCCAAAGGTCTTGAGCAGCTGAAAGCGATCCGCGAGCGTCTGAAAAATGCCCGTCTGGACGACACTTCCAGCGAGTTCAACACCCAGCGCGTTGAGTGCCTGGAGCTGGATAACCTGATGGAAACCGCGTTCGCGACCGCGATGTCGGCAAACTTCCGTACCGAAAGCCGTGGCGCGCATAGCCGCTTCGACTTCCCGGAGCGTGATGACGAAAACTGGCTGTGCCATTCCCTGTATCTGCCAGAGTCGGAAACCATGACGCGTCGTAGCGTCAACATGGAACCGAAACTGCGTCCGGCGTTCCCGCCGAAGATTCGTACTTACTAATGCGGAGACAGGATAATGAAACTCGAATTCTCAGTTTATCGTTATAACCCGGATGTAGATGACGCTCCGCGCATGCAGGATTACACGCTGGAAGCGGAAGAAGGTCGTGACATGATGCTGCTGGATGCCTTAATCCAGCTGAAAGAAAAAGATCCAACCCTGTCGTTCCGCCGCTCCTGCCGTGAAGGGGTGTGTGGCTCTGACGGTGTGAACATGAACGGCAAAAATGGCCTGGCCTGCATCACGCCAATTTCAGCGTTGCAGCGTCCTGGTCAGAAAATTGTTATCCGTCCTCTGCCAGGCCTGCCGGTCGTGCGTGATTTGGTGGTAGACATGGGGCAATTCTATGCACAATATGAGAAGATTAAGCCTTACTTATTGAATAATGGGCAAAATCCACCCGCTCGCGAGCACTTACAGTCTCCTGAGCAGCGTGAAAAACTCGATGGTCTGTACGAGTGTATTCTCTGCGCATGCTGTTCTACGTCCTGCCCGTCGTTCTGGTGGAACCCGGACAAGTTTATCGGCCCGGCCGGTCTGCTGGCTGCCTATCGCTTCCTGATCGATAGCCGCGACACTGAAACCGACAGCCGTCTGGAAGGACTGAGTGACGCTTTCAGCGTATTCCGCTGCCATAGCATCATGAACTGCGTCAGTGTGTGTCCGAAGGGGCTGAACCCGACGCGCGCCATCGGCCATATTAAGTCGATGCTGCTGCAGCGCAGTGCGTAAGTAAATTTGCCGGATGGCGCTGCGCTTATCCGGCCTACGAAACTGTAGGCCCGGTAAGCGTAGCGCCACCGGGCAAAATGCAGAAACCTTTAAAAACTGCCCTGAAGTCTAGACAGTTTCTAAAGGTTCCTTCGCGGGCCACAAAGAGCTCGCAGGTGAACCCCGGCACGTACACGTGGTGTGCGTGGTAGTTTCTACGGCGAAAGTAAGCATAAAAATGCTTAAGGGATCACGATGCAGAACGGCGCAATGAAAGCCTGGCTGGACTCTTCTTACCTCTCTGGTGCCAACCAGAGCTGGATAGAACAGCTCTATGAAGACTTCTTAACCGATCCTGACTCAGTGGACGCAAACTGGCGTTCCATGTTCCAGCAGTTGCCTGGTACAGGGGTCAAACCGGATCAATTCCATTCCAAAACACGTGATTATTTCCGTCGTCTGGCGAAGGATGCCTCACGTTACTCTTCTGCGATTTCCGACCCTGACACCAATGCGAAGCAGGTTAAAGTCCTGCAGCTTATCAACGCTTATCGCTTCCGTGGTCACCAGCATGCGAATCTCGATCCGCTGGGACTGTGGAAACAAGACCGTGTGGCCGATCTCGATCCGGCGTATCACGATCTGACCGAGGCCGATTTCCAGGAAAGCTTTAACGTAGGTTCCTTTGCCATCGGCAAAGACACGATGAAGCTGGGCGATCTGATTGACGCGCTCAAGCAAACCTACTGCGGCTCCATCGGCGCGGAATACATGCACATTACCTCTACCGAAGAGAAGCGCTGGATCCAGCAGCGCATCGAATCCGTAGCGGGCCACGCGACCTTCTCGGCTGACGAGAAAAAACGCTTCCTCAGCGAACTGACCGCAGCGGAAGGCCTTGAGCGCTATCTGGGCGCGAAGTTCCCGGGCGCAAAACGCTTCTCGCTGGAAGGCGGTGACGCCCTGGTGCCGATGCTGAAAGAGCTGATTCGTCACGCAGGCAAGAGCGGCACCCGTGAAGTGGTGCTGGGCATGGCACACCGTGGTCGTCTGAACGTACTGGTCAACGTGCTGGGTAAAAAACCGCAGGACCTGTTCGACGAATTCGCGGGCAAACATAAAGAACACCTCGGCACCGGCGACGTGAAGTACCACATGGGCTTCTCGTCTGATATCGAAACCGAAGGCGGTCTGGTTCACCTGGCGCTGGCGTTTAACCCGTCACACCTGGAAATCGTCAGCCCGGTGGTTATCGGTTCCGTGCGCGCGCGTCTGGATCGTCTGGACGAGCCGAGCAGCAACAAAGTTCTGCCAATCACCATCCACGGTGATGCGGCGGTGACAGGGCAGGGCGTGGTGCAGGAAACCCTGAACATGTCGAAAGCGCGTGGTTATGAAGTGGGCGGTACCGTTCGCATCGTAATCAACAACCAGGTGGGCTTCACCACCTCTAACCCGCTGGACGCGCGTTCTACCCCGTACTGCACCGACATCGGTAAGATGGTGCAGGCGCCGATCTTCCACGTTAACGCGGATGACCCGGAAGCCGTGGCTTTCGTTACCCGTCTGGCGCTGGACTTCCGTAACACCTTCAAACGCGATGTGTTCATTGACCTCTTCTGCTACCGCCGTCACGGCCACAACGAAGCGGATGAGCCAAGTGCAACCCAGCCGCTGATGTACCAGAAAATCAAAAAACACCCGACCCCGCGCAAAATCTATGCTGACAAGCTGGAGAGCGACAAAGTGGCGACGCTGGAAGATGCGACCGAAATGGTCAACCTTTACCGCGACGCACTGGATGCGGGTGAGTGCGTAGTGAAAGAGCTGCGCCCGATGAACATGCACTCCTTTACCTGGTCGCCGTACCTCAACCACGAGTGGGATGAGAGCTACCCGAACAAGGTGGAGATGAAGCGCCTGCAGGAGTTGGCTAAACGCATCAGCACCGTGCCGGACGCTATCGAGATGCAGTCTCGCGTAGCGAAAATTTATGCTGACCGTCAGGCCATGGCGGCAGGCGAGAAGCTGTTCGACTGGGGCGGCGCGGAAACGCTGGCTTACGCGACGCTGGTTGACGAAGGCATTCCTGTTCGTCTGTCCGGTGAAGATGCGGGCCGTGGCACCTTCTTCCACCGTCACGCGGTCGTTCACAACCAGTCTAACGGTTCAACCTACACCCCGCTGCAGCACGTGCACAACGGTCAGGGCCAGTTCAAGGTCTGGGACTCCGTGCTGTCTGAAGAAGCGGTACTGGCTTTCGAGTACGGTTACGCCACGGCAGAACCGCGCACCCTGACCATCTGGGAAGCGCAGTTCGGCGACTTCGCCAACGGTGCGCAGGTGGTTATCGACCAGTTCATCTCCTCAGGCGAGCAGAAGTGGGGCCGTATGTGTGGCCTGGTGATGCTGCTGCCGCACGGCTATGAAGGCCAGGGTCCGGAGCACTCCTCCGCGCGTCTGGAACGTTATCTGCAGCTCTGCGCTGAGCAGAACATGCAGGTTTGCGTACCGTCCACCCCGGCGCAGGTTTACCACATGCTGCGTCGTCAGGCGCTGCGCGGTATGCGTCGTCCGCTGGTGGTCATGTCACCAAAATCCCTGCTGCGTCACCCGCTGGCGGTGTCCAGCCTGGAAGAGCTGGCGAACGGTACCTTCCTGCCAGCCATCGGTGAAATTGACGAGCTGGATCCGCAGGCCGTGAAGCGTGTGGTGATGTGTTCTGGTAAGGTTTATTACGACCTGCTGGAACAGCGCCGTAAGAACGATCAGAAAGATGTCGCCATCGTGCGTATCGAACAGCTTTATCCGTTCCCGCACCAGGCGGTGCAGGAAGCGCTGAAACCGTACGCTCACGTTCATGATTTTGTCTGGTGCCAGGAAGAGCCGCTCAACCAGGGCGCATGGTACTGCAGCCAGCATCATTTCCGTGAAGTGATTCCATTTGGGTCAGCCCTGCGCTATGCAGGTCGCCCGGCCTCCGCCTCTCCGGCGGTAGGGTATATGTCCGTTCACCAGAAGCAGCAACAAGATCTGGTCAATGACGCGCTGAACGTCGATTAATTAAAGGATACATAATGAGTAGCGTAGATATTCTTGTTCCCGACCTGCCTGAATCTGTAGCAGATGCGACCGTCGCTACCTGGCACAAAAAACCAGGCGATGCCGTTAAGCGCGATGAAGTGCTGGTAGAAATCGAAACTGACAAAGTGGTACTGGAAGTACCGGCTTCGGCGGATGGCGTTCTGGACGCGGTGCTGGAAGATGAAGGTACCACCGTCACCTCTCGTCAGATCCTGGGTCGCCTGCGTGAAGGCAACAGCGCGGGCAAAGAGTCCAGCGCGAAGTCTGAAGAGAAAGCCTCTACGCCGGCTCAGCGCCAGCAGGCCTCTCTGGAAGAGCAGTCCAACGACGCCCTCAGCCCAGCGATCCGTCGCCTGCTGGCGGAACACAGCCTTGACCCGGCAGCCATTAAAGGCACCGGTGTGGGCGGTCGTCTGACCCGCGAAGACATCGACAAGCATCTGGCGAAAGCGCCTGCTCAGGCAGAAGCGAAAGCCCCTGCGGCAGCACCGGCAGCACAGCCTGCGCTGGGCGCACGCAGCGAAAAACGCGTGCCAATGACCCGCCTGCGTAAGCGCGTGGCCGAGCGTCTGCTGGAAGCGAAAAACTCTACCGCGATGCTGACCACCTTCAACGAAGTAAACATGAAGCCAATCATGGACCTGCGTAAGCAGTACGGTGACGCGTTTGAAAAACGTCACGGTATCCGTCTGGGCTTTATGTCCTTCTACGTGAAGGCGGTGGTTGAAGCGCTGAAACGCTACCCGGAAGTGAACGCGTCCATCGATGGCGATGACGTGGTTTACCACAACTACTTCGACGTCAGCATGGCGGTTTCGACCCCACGTGGCCTGGTGACCCCGGTTCTGCGTGATGTGGATACCCTGGGTATGGCTGACATCGAGAAAAACATTAAAGAGCTGGCTGTGAAAGGCCGCGACGGCAAGCTGACCGTAGACGATCTGACCGGCGGTAACTTCACCATTACCAACGGCGGCGTATTCGGCTCGCTGATGTCTACCCCGATCATTAACCCGCCGCAGAGCGCGATCCTGGGTATGCATGCCATTAAAGATCGCCCGATGGCGGTAGACGGTAAAGTTGAGATCCTGCCGATGATGTACCTGGCGCTCTCTTACGACCACCGCCTGATCGACGGCCGCGAGTCCGTGGGCTTCCTGGTTGCCATTAAAGAGCTGCTGGAAGATCCAACGCGTCTGCTGCTGGACGTCTAGTCACGATTTAGCATCACCTGCCCCGTGGACCGGCACACGCTGCGCCGGTCTACAGGTTTGAAGATAACGATTACCCTGAAGGATGGATAGAACACATGAACTTACATGAATATCAGGCCAAACAGCTGTTTGCCCGGTATGGCTTACCGGCTCCGGTGGGTTATGCCTGTACTACCCCGCGTGAAGCAGAAGAAGCCGCATCTAAAATCGGTTCCGGCCCGTGGGTAGTTAAGTGTCAGGTTCACGCTGGTGGCCGTGGTAAAGCGGGCGGTGTGAAGGTTGTTAAGAGCAAAGAAGAGATTCGTGCGTTTGCTGAACATTGGCTCGGTAAGCGTCTGGTAACGTACCAGACAGATGCGAACGGCCAGCCGGTTAACCAGATCCTGGTTGAAGCGGCGACCGACATCGCGAAAGAGCTGTATCTGGGCGCGGTGGTTGACCGTAGCTCCCGTCGCGTGGTGTTCATGGCGTCTACCGAAGGCGGCGTGGAAATCGAAAAAGTGGCGGAAGAAACCCCACACCTGATCCACAAAGTGGCTATCGATCCGCTGGCAGGCCCAATGCCTTACCAGGGTCGCGAGCTGGCGTTCAAGCTGGGTCTGGAAGGTAAACTGGTTCAGCAGTTCACCAAGATCTTCATGGGTCTGGCGACCATCTTCCTGGAGCGCGATCTGGCGCTGATCGAGATCAACCCGCTGGTGATCACGACCCAGGGCGATCTGATCTGCCTCGACGGCAAGCTGGGCGCTGACGGCAACGCGCTGTTCCGCCAGCCGGATCTGCGCGAAATGCGCGACCAGTCTCAGGAAGACCCGCGTGAAGCGCAGGCGGCACAGTGGGAACTGAACTACGTGGCGCTGGACGGTAACATCGGTTGCATGGTTAACGGTGCGGGCCTGGCAATGGGCACCATGGACATCGTTAAGCTGCACGGCGGTGAGCCAGCAAACTTCCTCGACGTGGGCGGTGGCGCAACCAAAGAGCGCGTAACCGAAGCGTTCAAAATCATTCTCTCCGACGACAACGTGAAGGCCGTTCTGGTTAACATCTTCGGCGGTATCGTCCGTTGTGACCTGATCGCCGACGGTATCATCGGCGCGGTAGAAGAAGTAGGTGTTAACGTTCCGGTGGTTGTGCGTCTGGAAGGTAACAACGCTGAACTCGGCGCGAAAAAACTGGCTGACAGCGGCCTGAATATTATTGCAGCGAAAAGTCTGACGGATGCAGCTCAGCAGGTTGTTGCCGCAGTGGAGGGGAAATAATGTCAGTTTTAATTAATAAAGATACCAAGGTTATCTGCCAGGGCTTCACCGGTAGCCAGGGGACTTTCCACTCCGAACAGGCGATTGCCTACGGCACGCAGATGGTTGGCGGCGTAACGCCAGGTAAAGGCGGCACCACCCACCTGGGCCTGCCGGTGTTCAACACCGTGCGTGAAGCCGTAGAAGCGACGGGCGCAACCGCGACCGTGATCTACGTTCCGGCGCCGTTCTGCAAAGACTCTATTCTGGAAGCGATCGACGCAGGCATCAAACTGATCATCACCATCACTGAAGGCATCCCGACGCTGGATATGCTGACCGTGAAGGTGAAGCTGGATGAAGCTGGCGTGCGTATGATCGGCCCGAACTGCCCAGGCGTTATCACCCCGGGCGAATGCAAAATCGGCATCATGCCGGGCCACATTCACAAGCCGGGTAAAGTGGGCATCGTGTCCCGTTCCGGTACCCTGACCTATGAAGCGGTTAAGCAGACCACCGACTACGGCTTCGGCCAGTCCACCTGCGTGGGCATCGGCGGTGACCCAATCCCGGGTTCTAACTTCATCGACATCCTGAAGCTGTTCCAGGAAGATCCACAGACCGAAGCTATCGTGATGATCGGTGAGATCGGTGGTAGCGCGGAAGAAGAAGCGGCTGCTTACATCAAAGAACACGTGACCAAGCCAGTTGTGGGCTACATCGCGGGTGTGACCGCGCCGAAAGGCAAGCGTATGGGTCACGCAGGCGCGATCATCGCCGGTGGTAAAGGTACGGCTGATGAGAAATTCGCAGCGCTGGAAGCCGCAGGCGTGAAAACCGTTCGCAGCCTGGCGGATATCGGCGAAGCACTGAAATCCATCATTAAGTAAGTCCTCTCTGCTCCCCGAAAGGGGGGCGTTGCAGTATAAAAATGTCCGTTTCGACATGGTTGGCCGCTGTAAAGCGGCCTTTTTTATTGCCTGCCGGGTGTCATGCAATAGTCACAAAGTGGTGTTAATTACAGAGGATGCAAAAGTAAAATAATTGTTATTTATTTGCCTTTAAGAGGGCAGATGGAAAAAAATGAAAAACGCACTAAAATTTATGTCCTGAATAAATCAGTCATTAAGCGCTACTGAGTTAATAAAAATCACTTCTGTTTATATTCATCATTCGATTCGATAACCTTAATTGTATTTCATATACATATCTTTAACATGGTTTTTACCATGTTTACCACATCAAAACACAATTAACATAACGGATTGTTTTTGATTTAAATCAATGTTTAATCCTTGGAAAAAGGTGCTGAAAAGCGCTAAATTGTCCCCGATCAAAATGGCCGAAAAGTGGTAATTTTGCTATAAATTGATCACCGTCGAAAAACGTAAATGTGACTCTATAAAAACCTGTTTATTGTAAGGGTTTTGCAGCGTATTATATTTGCGGGATCAATTTGAGTTTTTTATTAACGTATTTGTAACCTCACGTCATCGTTTTTATCCTCCCTCAGGGTAATAACGACGACAAGGATGCGAATAATTTGTATTGGGGCATGCGTGTGGATCGCTTTGATGGGGTTCACTCTCGGAGTCTTCATGCGATGAGCAAGGAGTCATAATGTTAGATATAGTCGAACTGTCGCGCTTACAGTTTGCCTTGACCGCGATGTACCACTTCCTGTTTGTGCCACTGACGCTCGGTATGGCGTTCCTGCTGGCCATCATGGAAACGGTATACGTTCTCTCCGGCAAACAGATTTATAAAGATATGACCAGTTCTGGGGCAAGTTGTTTGGTATCAACTTCGCACTGGGCGTGGCAACCGGTCTGACCATGGAGTTCCAGTTCGGGACTAACTGGTCTTACTATTCCCACTATGTCGGGGATATCTTCGGTGCGCCGCTGGCCATTGAAGGTCTGATGGCATTCTTCCTCGAATCCACCTTTGTAGGTCTGTTCTTCTTCGGTTGGGACCGTCTGGGTAAAGTCCAGCATATGGCGGTGACCTGGCTGGTGGCATTAGGTTCGAACCTGTCCGCGCTGTGGATCCTGGTCGCGAACGGCTGGATGCAGAACCCTATCGCGTCTGATTTTAACTTCGAAACCATGCGTATGGAGATGGTCAGCTTTGCCGAGCTGGTCCTGAACCCGGTTGCTCAGGTTAAATTCGTTCACACCGTCGCTTCTGGCTATGTGTGCGGCGCGATGTTTGTACTGGGCATCAGTTCTTACTATATGCTGCGCGGTCGTGACTTCGCGTTTGCTAAGCGCTCCTTTGCTATCGCTGCAAGCTTCGGTATGGCTGCTATCCTCTCCGTTATCGTTCTGGGTGATGAATCCGGTTACGAAATGGGTGACGTGCAGAAAACCAAACTGGCCGCCATTGAAGCCGAATGGGAAACCCAACCGGCGCCTGCTGCCTTTACGCTGTTCGGTATTCCCGATCAGGACGCGCAGGAAAACCGCTTCGCCATTCAAATACCTTACGCGCTGGGTATTATCGCCACCCGTTCTGTTGATAAGCAGGTGACGGGTCTGAAAGAGCTGATGGTGCAGCACGAAGAGCGTATCCGTAACGGTATGAAAGCCTACTCGCTGCTGGAACAGCTGCGTGCCGGTTCTACCGACCAGGCCGTTCGCGACCAGTTTAACGACGTGAAGAAAGATCTGGGTTACGGTCTGCTGCTGAAGCGTTATACCCCGAACGTGTCTGATGCGACGGAAGCCCAGATCCAGATGGCAACCAAGGACTCGATTCCACGCGTTGCGCCACTGTACTTCGCATTCCGTATCATGGTGGGCTGCGGCATCATCATGCTGCTGATCATTGCGGCGTCCTTCTGGTCCGTGATTCGCAACCGTATCGGCGAGAAAAAATGGCTGCTGCGCACTGCGCTGTACGGTATTCCACTGCCGTGGATCGCAATTGAATCAGGCTGGTTTGTGGCGGAGTATGGCCGTCAGCCATGGGCGATCGGTGAGGTGCTGCCAACGGCGGTAGCGAACTCGTCCCTGACCGCAGGTGACCTGATCTTCTCCATGCTGCTGATTTGTGGTCTGTACACCCTGTTCCTGGTGGCTGAACTGTTCCTGATGTTCAAGTTCGCGCGCCTTGGCCCAAGCAGCCTGAAAACCGGTCGCTATCACTACGAGCAGTCCACTGCGACTACTCAGCCGGCACGCTAAGACAGGAGTCATCAAATGATCGATTATGAAGTATTGCGTTTTATCTGGTGGCTGCTGGTTGGCGTTCTGCTGATCGGTTTCGCCGTCACGGATGGTTTCGACATGGGGGTGGGGATGCTCACCCGTTTCCTCGGTCGTAATGACACCGAGCGTCGAATCATGATCAACTCCATCGCCCCACACTGGGACGGTAACCAGGTGTGGCTGATCACCGCAGGCGGCGCGCTGTTCGCTGCCTGGCCGATGGTCTACGCGGCTGCGTTCTCCGGTTTCTATGTGGCGATGATTCTGGTGCTGGCCTCTTTATTCTTCCGTCCGGTCGGTTTCGACTACCGTTCCAAGATTGAAGATACCCGCTGGCGCAACATGTGGGACTGGGGCATCTTCATCGGTAGCTTCGTTCCGCCGCTGGTGATCGGCGTGGCGTTTGGTAACCTGCTGCAGGGCGTACCGTTCCATCTGGACGAATACATGCGTCTTTACTACACCGGTAACTTCTTCCAGCTGCTGAATCCGTTTGGTCTGCTGGCCGGTGTCGTGAGCGTGGCGATGATCATCACTCAGGGCGCAACCTATCTGCAGATGCGTACCGTGGGTGAGCTGCATCTGCGTTCGCGCGCGACGGCTCAGGTTGCTGCGCTGGTTACGCTGGTCTGCTTCGCGCTGGCCGGTGTGTGGGTGGTGTACGGTATTGATGGTTACGTGGTGACGTCTGCGATCAACCACACCGCACCGTCTAACCCGCTGACCAAAGAAGTGGCGCGTCAGGCGGGGGCATGGCTGGTGAACTTCAACAATACCCCTGTGCTGTGGGCGATCCCGGCGCTGGGCGTGCTGCTGCCGCTGCTGACCGTGCTGACGTCTCGTCTGGAAAAAGGCGCGCTGGCGTTCGTGTTCTCTTCACTGACCCTGGCATGCATTATCCTGACGGCGGGTATTGCGATGTTCCCATTCGTCATGCCATCCAGCACCATGCTGAATGCTAGCCTGACCATGTGGGATGCAACGTCCAGCCATATGACGCTGAACCTGATGACGTATGTTGCATGCGTGTTCGTTCCGATCGTTCTGGCCTACACCATCTGGTGTTACTGGAAAATGTTCGGTCGTATCACGAAAGAACATATCGAAAGCAACACCCACTCTATGTACTAAGTAAGGAGCTGAATATGTGGTATTTCGCATGGATTTTAGGGACGCTTCTTGCCTGTGCATTTGGTGTCATCACTGCCCTGGCGCTTGAGCATGTAGAAGCGACCAAAGCGGGTGAAGAAAAACACTGATGAATATTATCGCGAAACTTTACGCGGTAATGGACAAGCGCCCGTTACGGGCGCTTTCTTTAGTGATGGCATTACTGCTGGCAGGTTGTATCTTCTGGGACCCTTCGCGCTTTGCAGCGAAAACCAGCGAGCTTGAAATCTGGCACGGCTTCCTCATTATGTGGGCGGTGTGCGCAGGTGTGATCCACGGCGTGGGCTTTCGTCCGAAAGCCGTTCACTGGCAGGGAATTTTCTGCCCGCTGATTGCCGATCTGGTGCTTCTCGCCGGTTTGATTTTCTTCTTCTTCTGAATAAGAAATGTCCGTTAACGTTATGGGCTTACCCGAGCCCATAAAAATTTACTCTCCGTTTACTTTCCCCCATTCCAAACCATCTTTCCCGCGCGTATAGTAGCGAAGTTTAAAAGCTCTAACTTTTGTTGCATTACTGGGATGTAAAGTGAATACAACGCTGTTTCGATGGCCGGTTCGTGTCTATTACGAAGATACCGATGCCGGTGGTGTGGTTTACCACGCCAGCTACGTTGCTTTTTATGAACGGGCACGCACAGAGATGCTGCGCCATCATCACTTTAGTCAACAGGTGCTGTTGGCTGAGCGAGTTGCCTTCGTGGTACGCAAGATGACGCTTGAGTATTTTGCGCCTGCCAGACTCGACGATATGCTCGAAGTCCAAACTGAAATTACATCAATGCGCGGAACCTCACTGGTTTTCACGCAGCGGATAGTCAACGCAGAGAACACCGTACTGAACTCAGCTGAAGTACTGATTGTTTGTGTTGATCCAACCATAATGAAGCCTCGTGCGCTTCCTAAGTCTATTGTCGCGGAGTTTAAGCAGTGACTGACATGAATATCCTTGATTTGTTCCTGAAGGCAAGCCTTCTGGTTAAACTTATCATGTTGATTTTGATTGGTTTTTCAATCGCATCCTGGGCCATCATCATCCAGAGAACGCGTATCCTCAATGCCGCTGGCCGTGAAGCAGAAGCGTTCGAAGATAAGTTCTGGTCGGGCATTGAGCTTTCTCGTCTGTATCAGGAGAGCCAGGGACGCCGTGAAAACCTGACCGGCTCCGAGCAAATTTTCTATAGCGGTTTCAAAGAGTTCGCCCGTCTGCATCGGGCAAACAATCATGCGCCGGAAGCGGTGGTGGAAGGTGCCTCGCGTGCGATGCGCATCTCGATGAACCGCGAGCTGGAAAACCTTGAAACGCATATTCCTTTCCTCGGTACTGTCGGTTCCATCAGCCCGTATATCGGTCTGTTTGGGACAGTGTGGGGGATCATGCACGCCTTTATCGCGCTGGGCGCGGTGAAGCAGGCGACGTTGCAGATGGTTGCACCGGGTATCGCTGAAGCACTGATTGCGACCGCTATCGGTCTGTTTGCGGCAATTCCGGCAGTTATGGCCTATAACCGCCTGAACCAGCGCGTGAACAAACTGGAACTGAACTACGACAACTTTATGGAAGAGTTCACTGCGATTCTGCACCGTCAGGCGTTTACCAGCACCGAGAGCAACAAGGGGTAAACCATGGCCAGATCGCGTGGACGAGGTCGTCGCGAGCTCAAGTCCGAAATCAATATCGTTCCACTGCTGGACGTCCTGCTGGTACTGCTGCTGATCTTCATGGCAACAGCGCCAATCATTACCCAGAGCGTGGAAGTGGATCTGCCGGATGCGACAGAATCACAGGCGGTGAGCACCAATGACGATCCTCCGGTTATCATTGAGGTTTCCGGCGTAGGGCAATACAGCGTCGTGGTAGAGAAGGATCGTATGGATCAGCTGCCACCTGAGCAGGTTATTGCCGAAGCGCAGCGTCGCCTGGAGTCAAATCCGAAAACGGTCTTCTTAATCGGTGGCGCGAAAGACGTACCCTACGATGAAATTATTAAAGCGCTGAACTTGCTACATAGTGCGGGTGTTAAGTCAGTTGGCTTAATGACCCAACCTATTTGATCATCCGCGTAGTTTTTGGGAACCGATAGTGTCAAAGGCAACCGAACAGAACGACAAGCTTAAGCGAGCGATAATCGTCTCCGCAGTGCTGCACGTTATTCTTTTTGCAGCGCTGATCTGGAGTTCGTTCGACGAGCATATTGATGCATCAGCCGGCGGCGGTGGAGGGTCTTCCATTGACGCCGTGATGGTGGATCCCGGTGCGGTAGTACAGAACTATAATCGCCAACAACAGCAGAAGGCGAGTGCAAAACGGGCTGAAGAGCAGCGTGAAAAACAGGCGCAACAGCAAGCGGAAGAACTGCGTGAAAAGCAGGCCGCAGAGCAGGAGCGTCTGAAGCAGCTTGAGAAAGAACGTTTGCAGGCGCAGGAAGCCGCGAAAGCGCAGGCAGAACAGCAGAAACAAGCCGAAGAGGCCGCGAAAAAAGCACAGGAACAGCAAAAGCAGGCGGAAGAGGCGGCAGCAAAAGCCGCAGCGGACGCGAAAGCACAGGCTGATGCCCAGGCGAAATTAGCGGCAGAAGCGGCGAAGAAAGCGGCTGCTGATGCCCAGAAGAAAGCGGAAGCCGAAGCCGCGAAGAAAGCGGAAGCCGAAGCCGCGAAGAAAGCCGCCGCTGATGCTCAGAAGAAAGCGGAAGCCGAAGCCGCGAAGAAAGCCGCAGCTGATGCTCAGAAGAAAGCAGAAGCGGAAGCCGCGAAGAAGGCCGCTCAGGAAGCAGAGAAGAAAGCTGCTGCCGAGGCTGCGAAGAAAGCGGCTGCTGCCGAGAAAGCTGCAGCAGAAAAAGCCGCGGCAGAAAAAGCGGCAGCCGCCGAAAAAGCCGCTGCTGACAAAAAAGCTGCAGCTGAGAAGGCCGCAGCCGATAAGAAAGCAGCTGCTGAAAAAGCGGCTGCTAAAAAGGCTGCCGCCGCTGAAAAAGCCGCTGCTGCCGCAGGGGTTGACGATCTGCTGGGCGATTTGAGCTCCGGTAAGAATGCGCCGAAAACGGGCGGTGGGGCGAAAGGAAACAACGCAGCGCCGACCGGAAGTGGTAACACTAAGAGTAACGGTGCGACAGGGGCTGAAATCAACGGTTATGCCGCGCAGATTAAATCCGCTATTGAAAGCCGATTCTATGATGCGTCTTCCTATACCGGTAAAACGTGTACGTTACGTATAAAACTGGCTCCGGATGGCATGCTGCTGGATATTAAGTCTGAAGGTGGCGACCCGGCTTTATGTACTGCGGCCCTGGCTGCAGCGCGTCAGGCGAAGATGCCTAAACCGCCTTCGCAGGCAGTCTACGAAGTCTTCAAAAATGCGCCGCTGGACTTCAAACCTTAAGTTACATTTTCCCCGTGCAAACGGGGAAAAATAGACCAGGTTTAGTCACAGGGTTCGGGTAGTTTTGTCTATTTGAGTTTGTTAACATTCTGCTAAATTATCGTGGGTAAGGTTACCCGGATAAGGGAGATATGATGAAGCAGGCATTACGTGTAGCATTTAGTTTTTTAATGCTGTGGGCAGCAGTACTGCACGCAGAAGTACGTATCGAGATCACCCAGGGGGTGGACTCGGCACGCCCAATCGGTGTTGTTCCGTTCCAGTGGGCCGGTCCTGGCGCTGCACCTGAAGATGCCGGTGGCATCGTGGCGGCTGACCTGCGTAACAGCGGTAAATTCAACCCGTTAGATCGTTCTCGTCTGCCTCAGCAGCCGGGTAGCGCGCAGGAAGTTCAGCCTGCAGCATGGTCTGCACTGGGTATTGATGCCGTGGTTGTGGGTCAGGTTACCCCTAATCCAGACGGTTCATACAACGTGGCCTGGCAGTTGGTGGATACCGGCGGTGCACCGGGTACCGTTCTGGCCCAGAACTCTTACAAGGTCACTAAGCAGTACCTGCGCTACGCGGCACACGCTGCCAGCGATGCGGTATTTGAAAAACTGACCGGCATTAAAGGTGCGTTCCGTACCCGTATCGCGTACGTGGTGCAGACCAACGGTGGTCAATTCCCGTATGAGCTGCGCGTATCTGATTACGATGGCTACAACCAGTTCCTGGTGAAACGCTCTTCGCAGCCACTGATGTCTCCAGCCTGGTCTCCGGACGGTTCTAAGCTGGCGTATGTCACCTTCGAAAGCGGCCGTTCTGCGCTGGTTATCCAGACGCTGGCAAACGGTGCGGTTCGTCAGGTGGCGTCTTTCCCACGTCACAACGGTGCGCCTTCGTTCTCTCCAGATGGCTCTAAACTGGCGTTTGCGTTGTCTAAAACCGGTAGCCTGAACCTGTACGTGATGGACATTGGCTCTGGCCAGATCCGTCAGGTGACCGACGGTCGTAGCAACAACACCGAACCTTCATGGTTCCCGGACAGTCAAAACCTGGCGTTTACCTCTGACCAGGCCGGCCGTCCACAAATCTATAAAGTCAACATCAACGGCGGCGCTCCGCAGCGTATTACCTGGGAAGGTTCACAGAACCAGAACTCAGACGTGAGCAGCGACGGTAAATTTATGGTAATGGTCAGCTCTAACGGTGGGCAGCAGCACATTGCCAAACAAGATCTGGTAGCGGGTGGCGTTCAAGTTCTGTCGTCAACGTTCCTGGATGAAACGCCAAGTCTGGCACCTAACGGCACGATGGTAATCTACAGCTCTTCTCAGGGGATGGGATCTGTGCTGAATCTGGTTTCTACAGATGGGCGTTTCAAAGCGCGTATTCCGGCTACTGATGGACAGGTAAAATCACCTGCCTGGTCGCCGTATCTGTAAATAATAATTAATTGATTACTAAAGGAATCATAGAAATGCAACTGAACAAAGTGCTGAAGGGGCTGATGATCGCTCTGCCTGTAATGGCAATCGCAGCGTGTTCTTCTAACAAGAACGCCAGCAATGACCAGAGCGGCGAAGGCATGATGGGTGCCGGCACCGGTATGGACGCGAACGGCAATGGCAACATGTCTTCTGAAGAGCAGGCGCGTCTTCAGATGCAGCAGCTGCAGCAGAACAACATCGTTTACTTCGATCTGGATAAATACGACATCCGTTCTGACTTCGCTGCGATGCTGGATGCGCACGCTAACTTCCTGCGTAGCAACCCATCTTACAAAGTCACCGTAGAAGGTCACGCGGACGAACGTGGTACTCCTGAGTACAACATCTCCCTGGGTGAACGTCGTGCTAACGCTGTTAAAATGTACCTGCAGGGTAAAGGCGTTTCTGCTGACCAGATCTCCATCGTTTCTTACGGTAAAGAAAAACCTGCAGTACTGGGTCACGACGAAGCGGCTTACTCCAAAAACCGTCGTGCCGTACTGGTTTACTAAGAGAATTGCATGAGCAGTAACTTCAGACATCATCTGTTGAGTCTGTCGTTACTGGTTGGAATAGCGGCCCCTTGGGCCGCTTTTGCTCAGGCACCAATCAGTAGTGTCGGCTCAGGCTCGGTAGAAGACCGGGTCACTCAACTCGAGCGTATTTCTAACGCTCACAGCCAGCTTTTAACCCAACTCCAGCAACAACTTTCCGATAACCAGAATGATATTGACTCTCTCCGCGGTCAGATTCAGGAAAGCCAGTATCAGCTTAACCAGGTTGTGGAACGTCAGAAGCAAATCTTGTTGCAGATCGATAGCCTGAGCAGTGGTGGTGGTACAGCAGCACAGCCAGCCGCAGGCGATCAGAGCGGTGCGGCGACGTCTACGCCAGCGCCATCTGCTGATACGTCAGCTTCAACAGGCGCGCCTGTACAGAGCGGTGACGCGAATACGGACTACAATGCGGCCATTGCCCTGGTGCAGGATCAATCTCGTCAGGATGACGCGATTGCTGCGTTTCAGAGCTTTGTTAAGAAATACCCTGATTCAACTTATCAGCCAAATGCCAATTACTGGCTCGGTCAGTTGAATTACAACAAGGGTAAAAAGGACGATGCGGCGTTTTATTTTGCCTCAGTGGTGAAAAATTACCCAAAATCGCCGAAAGCGCCCGATGCGATGTATAAGGTTGGCGTGATCATGCAGGACAAAGGCGACACCGCGAAAGCCAAAGCGGTTTATCAGCAGGTGGTCGCAAAATTCCCGGGTACCGAAGGTGCTAAGCAGGCGCAAAAACGTCTGAATTCGATGGGATGATTATCGCATGACCAGAAATCGCGTTATTTCTGGTCGTGCAGCATGATTACTAAGCAGTTAAGTGATCTTCATCGAAATTTTTGTTGCGCAGAATTCTTAAATCAGTAATATATGCCGCCGTTGCCACGGGATATCAAACAACGTGAAAGCAGCATAAAAGTGGGTCGTTAGCTCAGTTGGTAGAGCAGTTGACTTTTAATCAATTGGTCGCAGGTTCGAATCCTGCACGACCCACCACTAAGTCAGGTGGAAGTAGTAGTAAAACGTGAAGGATAACGTTGCGTCAGCAACGGCCCGTAGGGCGAGGCG
Organism: Enterobacter sp. BNK-22; assembly: GCF_048684805.1. Taxonomy (NCBI): domain Bacteria; kingdom Pseudomonadati; phylum Pseudomonadota; class Gammaproteobacteria; order Enterobacterales; family Enterobacteriaceae; genus Enterobacter; species Enterobacter sp. BNK-22. Next base: position 2,205,513 of record NZ_JBLQTT010000001.1, on the reverse strand, counting down.
AAGCCGAGTCATCCTGCACGACCCACCACTTAACGCAGTTCCGGCAGTATAGAGTGGGTGATTAGCTCAGTTGGTAGAGCATCTCCTTTACACGGAGGGGGTCGGCGGTTCGAGCCCGTCATCACCCACCACTCGGGTCGTTAGCTCAGTTGGTAGAGCAGTTGACTTTTAATCAATTGGTCGCAGGTTCGAATCCTGCACGACCCACCACTTTAAAGTGGTACCGAGTAAGAATCTTCGAAGTCAGCACCCGAATGGGTCGTTAGCTCAGTTGGTAGAGCAGTTGACTTTTAATCAATTGGTCGCAGGTTCGAATCCTGCACGACCCACCACTTCGAAGAAAAAAATCCCGCAAGGGGTCGTTAGCTCAGTTGGTAGAGCAGTTGACTTTTAATCAATTGGTCGCAGGTTCGAATCCTGCACGACCCACCAGTGTAGAAAGGCGCCCTAAAGGCGCCTTTTTGCTATCTGCGGTACAACTAATGCTCCGCCCATCTATTCCCGGTGACTTTTCACGCCAGATTCGCTATCTTGTTTAGTATACAAAACACAATTGCCACGCGTTTTGCTATGTCAGGCAAATGAAAGGCAATATTGTTAAGCCCGTAAAACGAGAAGCCATAATGAGTGTGATGTTTGATCCTGAAGCTGCAATCTATCCGTTTCCGCCAAAGCCTGTCCCGCTGAGCCAGAATGAAAAGCAATTCTACCGCGAGAAGATCAAACGTCTTCTTAAAGAGCGCGATGCGGTAATGGTGGCCCATTACTACACCGACCCGGAAATCCAGCAGCTGGCGGAAGAGACCGGCGGCTGCATTTCTGACTCACTGGAGATGGCGCGCTTCGGTGCACGGCATCCCGCTTCCACGCTGCTGGTTGCCGGCGTGCGTTTTATGGGCGAGACGGCAAAGATTCTGAGCCCGGAAAAAACCATTCTGATGCCCACGCTTAACGCGGAGTGTTCCCTGGATCTCGGCTGTCCGATTGACGAATTCACGGCCTTCTGTGACGCTCACCCTGACCGGACCGTGGTGGTCTATGCTAACACCTCTGCGGCGGTAAAAGCGCGGGCTGACTGGGTGGTTACGTCGAGCATCGCCGTTGAGCTGATTGAACATCTGGACAGCCTGGGGGAGAAAATTATCTGGGCGCCTGATCGTCATCTCGGCAATTATGTTCAGAAGCAGACGGGGGCTGATGTCCTTTGCTGGCAGGGTGCCTGCATTGTGCACGATGAATTCAAAACTCAGGCGCTGGCGCGCATGAAGGCGCTTTATCCTGACGCCGCCATTCTTGTTCACCCCGAGTCACCGCAGTCAATTGTCGACATGGCGGATGCCGTGGGGTCAACCAGCCAGCTTATTAACGCGGCCAGAACGTTGCCTCACAAACAGCTGATCGTGGCGACCGATCGCGGTATCTTCTATAAGATGCAGCAGGCCGTGCCGGAGAAAGAGCTTCTTGAAGCACCAACGGCGGGCGAGGGTGCAACGTGCCGCAGCTGCGCGCATTGTCCCTGGATGGCGATGAACGGCCTGAAAGCAATTGCCGAAGGGTTAGAAACCGGTGGTGCGGCGCATGAAATCCATGTGGATGCCGCCCTGCGTGAAGGCGCGTTAATTCCGCTTAACCGCATGCTGGATTTTGCGGCTACACTACGTACTTAATTCAACTCGCCCCGGGGAAAAGATGGATTTTTTTAGCACACATAACATTCTGGTTCATATACCGATTGGTGCAGGTGGCTATGACCTGTCATGGATTGAGGCCGTTGGTACGCTGGCGGGCTTATTGTGTATCTGGTTGGCAAGCCTGGAGAAGATCAGTAACTACGCGTTCGGGCTGATTAACGTCACGCTGTTTGCGATTATCTTCTTCCAGATCCAGCTGTACGCCAGCCTGCTTTTGCAGCTGTTCTTCTTTGCCGCCAATATTTACGGCTGGTATGCCTGGTCGCGTCAGAACAGCCAGCAGGAGGCCGAGCTGCAGATCCGCTGGCTGCCCCTGCCGAAAGCCATCGCCTGGTTCGTCGTCTGCGTGGTGGCCATTGGCTTAATGACCGTTTACATCAACCCGGTGTTTGCCTTCCTGACCCGCGTTGCCGTTTCAGTCATGTCCGGCATCGGCCTGAACGTAACGATGCCAGAACTCCAGCCGGATGCTTTCCCGTTCTGGGATTCCTGCATGATGGTGCTGTCGATTGCGGCAATGATTCTGATGACCCGTAAATACGTTGAGAACTGGCTGCTGTGGGTCATCATCAACGTGATCAGCGTGGCGATCTTCGCCCTGCAGGGCGTCTATGCCATGTCGCTGGAATATCTGCTGCTGACCTTCATCGCACTGAACGGCAGCCGAATGTGGATTAACAGTGCGCGTGAGCGAGGCTCTCACGCGCTTTCCAGCTAGTGGTCATGATGATGTGAATGACAGGACTGCGCCTCGTTAAGGTGGCAGTCCGGTCCGCTACAGGGCTGATACTCCATCTGAACGGTAGCGTGGCTAATGTCGTAGTGGTGCTCCAGGAAGTGCTGAATGCGATCGAGCAGCGCATCGTGGTCGTGAGGTGGGATCACCTGGACGTGCAGCGTCATGACCGGTTTCTCTCCTACCAGCCAGACGTGCACGTGATGGACATTACGGACTTCCGGGACAGTACGGCGCAGGTTACGCTTCAGCTCATCAATGTCCATGGATGCTGGCGCCCCTTCAAGCAGTTCGTTCACGCTCTCCTTCAGCAGCCGCCAGGCGCTACGCAAGACCAGACACGACACCAGTACGGACAGAATCGGATCGACAGGCGTCCAGCCGGTATAGAGGATCACCAGCGCGGCGACAATCGCCCCGACTGAACCGAGCAAATCCCCCAGCACATGCAGTGCCGCCGCGCGCACGTTGAGGTTCTTTTCCCCGCTCCCGCGGTGCAGGATCCAGAAGGCCAGAATATTCGCCAGCAACCCTGCCACGGCAATGACCATCATTGTCGCCCCGGCGATCGGCTGTGGATGCCGAAAGCGCTGTATGGCTTCCCAGACGATAAGCACGGTAATGACCACCAGCGCAATGGCGTTAACAAACGCGGCCAGGGTGGTCAGCCTCAGCCAGCCGAAGGTGTGGCGCGCATTCGGTGGGCGGCGCGCAAACTGCACGGCCAGCAGGGCGAAGAGCAGGGCGGCGGCATCGGTCAGCATATGTCCGGCATCGGCCAGAAGCGCCAGAGAGCCGGAAACCAGGCCGCCAATGACCTCGATAATCATAAACGTTGCCGTGACGCCAAAGGCCAGCATCAGTCGTTTAGCGTTGTCGTTGCCGGGTGCATGCGAGTGGGAATGGGAGTGCGCCATGTCTGCTTTCCTGAAGTGTTATTGTTTTTAGTGTAGCGTTTTTAATAGGTTACTCCAAAAAGAAAGGAGAGCCTGGGCTCTCCTTTTTCTGACGGTGCATACAAATTACTGGGTGGTACCATCCGTTTTGGTATTGGCGTCGTTACCCACTTTGTCGTTAGGGTCCGGGCATTTGCCGTCCTTACACATGGAGTTCTTGTGGACCTCGTCTGAACTCATATTGTCATGGTTCATGGTGCCGGAACCGCTACCGTCTGGATGCAGCATGGTGCCGCCCGTGTTGGTATTGCCGGTATTGATCTGGCCGTTGTCGACGTTATTCGGGGCAATATTCTGTTTTGCATCAGGCGCAGGCTGACCTGCCGCCGCAGCCGCATTCGCGTCACCGTTGCTCTCTGAGGTGCCCGTTTCGGCGGCCAGGACGCTGCCGCTGGCAAGGGCAAGGGTGGCGGTCAGGAAGAGGGTTGCCAGTTTTGTCATTTTCATCATGGTGCTCCTGTTCTTGTCGTTACGCTGGATAACATTCTCCAACAGTGCATCTTTTTTGAGGCGAAAGATTCCGCCTTACGGACTTACGTCAGTAGGGAATCGCGTTTAAGCGTTTAAAATTGGTTGTTACAGTTAAAAAGCTTAGGTTAGATCTCATTTTTCGCTATTTTGTGGCGATTTTTAGGCGAATTCCAGGAATTATCTGCGTGAAGTGTAAAACCGTGTTTACACTTCCTGGTCGACAAGATAGATTGAAAGGATTGCTTTCATTACTAAAGATATGGCAGAGCTGGAACGAAGATGAATTATCAGAACGACGATTTACGCATTAAAGAGATCAATGAGTTATTACCTCCTGTAGCACTCCTTGAGAAATTCCCCGCCACTGAAAATGCCGCAAACACGGTTTCTCATGCTCGTAAAGCGATCCATAAGATCCTGAAAGGTAATGACGATCGTCTTCTGGTGGTGATTGGCCCGTGCTCGATTCACGATCCTGCTGCCGCGAAAGAATACGCTGCCCGTCTGCTCACCCTGCGTGAAGAGCTGAAGGACGAGCTGGAAATCGTCATGCGCGTCTACTTTGAAAAACCGCGCACCACCGTGGGCTGGAAAGGACTGATCAACGATCCGCACATGGATAACAGCTTCCAGATCAACGACGGTCTGCGCATTGCGCGCAAGCTGCTGCTGGAGATCAACGACAGCGGCCTGCCGGCGGCCGGTGAATTCCTGGACATGATTACGCCCCAGTATCTGGCAGACCTGATGAGCTGGGGGGCAATTGGTGCCCGCACTACTGAATCTCAGGTTCACCGCGAGCTGGCGTCCGGTCTCTCTTGTCCGGTGGGCTTCAAAAATGGCACTGACGGCACCATTAAGGTGGCTATCGACGCCATCAACGCAGCGGGCGCACCGCACTGCTTCCTGTCCGTGACCAAATGGGGTCACTCTGCCATCGTTAACACCAGCGGTAACGGTGACTGCCATATCATTCTGCGCGGCGGCAAAGAGCCTAACTACAGCGCAAAACATGTGGCCGAAGTCAAAGTCGGGCTGGAAAAAGCCGGGCTGCCACCGCAGGTGATGATCGATTTCAGCCACGCCAACTCCAGCAAGCAGTTTAAAAAGCAGATGGAAGTGGGCGCAGACGTCTGTCAGCAGATTGCCGGCGGTGAGAAGGCGGTGATTGGGGTGATGATCGAAAGCCATCTGGTTGAAGGTAACCAGAACCTGGAAGGCAGCGAGCCGCTGGTGTATGGCAAGAGCGTGACCGATGCCTGCATCGGCTGGGACGATACCGACGCCATCCTGCGCCAGCTGGCTAACGCAGTGAAAGCGCGTCGCGGTTAATTCTGACGGCTCAAATAAAAAAGCGCGGACGGTTCCGCGCTTTTTTTATGGTCAGCGAAAATTACTTCGCTTTACCCTGGTTCGCAACGGCCGCCGCTTTCGCTGCGATTTCGTCCGCGTTACCCAGGTAGTAGTGTTTGATTGGCTTGAAGTTTTCGTCGAACTCATACACCAGCGGTACGCCAGTTGGGATGTTCAGTTCGAGAATTTCGTCTTCACCCATGTTGTCCAGGTATTTCACCAGCGCACGCAGGGAGTTACCGTGAGCCGCGATAATCACGCGCTCGCCGCTTTTCAGGCGTGGCAGAATGGTTTCGTTCCAGTAAGGCACAACGCGGTCGATGGTCAGCGCCAGGCTCTCGGTGGTTGGCAGCTCAGCGTCGGTCAGTTTCGCGTAACGCGGGTCGTGGCCCGGGTAGCGCTCGTCATCTTTGGTCAGCTCTGGTGGGGTGACCGCGAAGCCGCGACGCCACTGTTTAACCTGCTCATCACCGTATTTCTCAGCGGTTTCCGCTTTGTTCAGGCCCTGCAGCGCACCGTAGTGACGCTCGTTCAGTTTCCAGGATTTCTCAACCGGCAGCCAGGCCTGGTCCAGTTCGTCCAGCACGTTCCACAGGGTGTGGATGGCACGTTTCAGCACAGAGGTGTAAGCAAAATCAAAGCTGAAGCCTTCTTCCTTCAGCAGTTTACCTGCTGCTTTTGCTTCGCTTACGCCTTTCTCGGACAGATCAACGTCGTACCAACCGGTAAAGCGGTTTTCGTTGTTCCACTGGCTTTCGCCGTGACGCACCAGAACCAGCTTAGTAATAGCCATCTCTTACTCCTCAAGCATTTTTAGAATGATAACAATTCTCATTATATTGCCGTGGCCGTGCCAGCAGCAACGCTTAACCCTAACCATAGCGAAAATAGTCTCTGAGTGTAAGATGCTTGTGAATCCAGGGTTATGATTTTGTCTGCGATCGGCGCTATTTTCAGCAAGGCGCGCAGAAAAAAGCCCTCCAGAGGGAGGGCTGAATATTAATGTGGAATAAAATGATATTCCGTCACGCTAACATACTCTTCACCCGGGCGCAGCACGCAGTCTGGCTGCGGCCATTCCGGATGATTCGGGCTGTCCGGCAGGAACTCGCTCTCCAGCGCCAGGCCTTGCCAGTCGCTGTACTCTTCGTGTTCGCGCGCCGTTGTGCCGCCGAGATAGTTACCTGAGTAAAACTGCAGGGCAGGGGCAGTGGTATAAACCGTCATCTGCAGCTTCTCATCCGCAGACCAGACCTGTGCGGCAGGTTGTTTCACATCACCTTTGGCCTGCAGCAGGAACGCGTGGTCGTAACCTTTCACCTTGCGCTGATCGTCATCGCTCAGGAAATCCTGGGCGATCGTTTTCGCGCGGCGGAAATCAAAGCTGGTCCCGCTCACGTCTTTGAGCCCCTGATACGGAATGCCCATTTCGTCAACCGGCAGATACGCATCCGCCAGGATCTGCAGCTTGTGCTCACGCACGTCGCACTGGTTGCCGTCCAGATTAAAGTACGCGTGATTGGTCAGGTTGACCGGACACGGCTTGTCGACCGTCGCACGGTATTCAATGGCGATACGGTTGTCGTCGGTCAATGTAAAGCGCGCGGAGGCGATAAGGTTACCCGGGAAGCCCTGATCGCCGTCCTGAGAATCCAGCGAGAACAGCACTTCGCCGTCGTTTTGACGAACAATCTTCCAGCGGCGTTTATCAAAGCCTTGCGGGCCGCCGTGAAGCTGGTTTTCACCCTGGCTTGGAAGCAGGGTGTACTGTACGCCGTCGAGCTCAAAGCGGCTCTTCGCGATGCGGTTAGCATAGCGTCCTACGGATGCGCCCAGATAGGCGGACTGATTAACATACTGCTCGGGCGATGCGCAGCCGAGCAGGGTTTCGCGCACGCTGCCGTCCGGCATCGGTACGCGGGCTGAAAGCAGGGTTGCACCCCAGTCCATAAGCGTAACCACCATCCCCGCGCGGTTGCGCAGGGTTAACAGGCGATACGGCAGACCATCCGGTGCGAGGGTAGGTGTTTCGTTTAGCACTGTCCGGCTCCTTGTGATGCTTTGCAAACATAGAAGGTTTCTTTGATACCTGTTTTCGCTTCGTACTGCTTCGCCACGGCGTCCTGTACGGCAGGGACCAGCTCTTCCGGGACCAGCGCAACGATGCAGCCGCCAAAACCGCCGCCTGTCATGCGTACACCGCCTTTGTCGCCAATGACCGCTTTGACGATCTCCACCAGGGTGTCGATTTGCGGAACGGTGATCTCGAAATCATCGCGCATAGAGGCGTGCGATTCTGCCATCAGCTCACCCATGCGTTTCAGGTCACCTTTCGCCAGCGCGGAGGCGGCTTCAACGGTACGGGCATTTTCCGTCAGCACGTGACGAACGCGTTTGGCGACAATCGGATCCAGCTCGTGCGCCACTTTGTTAAATTCATTGAGCGTCACGTCGCGCAGGGCGGGCTGCTGGAAGAAGCGGGCGCCAGTTTCGCACTGCTCGCGGCGGGTGTTGTACTCGCTGCCCACCAGCGTGCGCTTAAAGTTGCTGTTGATGATCACGACAGCCGCGCCTTTTGGCAGAGGAACGGCTTTGGTGCCAAGCGAGCGGCAGTCGATCAGCAGCGCGTGTTCTTTTTTGCCCAGCGCGGAGATCAGCTGGTCCATGATGCCGCAGTTGCAGCCCACGAACTGGTTTTCCGCTTCCTGACCATTCAGGGCGATTTGTGCGCCATCCAGCGGTAAATGATAGAGCTGCTGGAACACGGTGCCCACGGCGACCTCCAGAGACGCAGAGGAGCTTAAGCCCGCCCCCTGCGGCACGTTGCCGCTGATAACCAAATCGGCGCCGCCGAAGTTTTTATTACGCTTCTGCAGATGCTTCACCACACCGCGCACGTAGTTAGACCACTGCTGGCTGTCGTGCGTCACAATCGGGGCATCGAGGGAAAACGCGTCCGTCTCATTACCGTAATCCGCCGCAATCACGCGAACCTGGCGGTCGTCGCGCTTCGCGCAGCTGATGACCGTCTGGTAATCGATGGCGCACGGCAGCACAAAACCGTCGTTGTAGTCGGTGTGTTCACCGATCAGGTTAACGCGGCCAGGCGCCTGAATTACATGGGTGGCAGGGTAGCCAAATTTCTCAGCAAACAGGGATTGTGTTTTATCTTTCAGACTCATTTTTAAACTCCTGATTCGCGATAGTGGACGTCGCTAACGGCACGCAGACGTTCTGCCGCCTGTTCCGCCGTCAGATCACGCTGGGTTTCCGCCAGCATTTCGTAGCCCACCATAAATTTACGTACCGTCGCAGAGCGCAGCAGCGGCGGATAGAAATGGGCATGCAGCTGCCAGTGCGGATTCTCTTCCCCGTTAAACGGTGCGCCGTGCCAGCCCATGGAGTACGGGAAGGAGCACTGGAACAGGTTGTCATAACGGCTGGTCAGTTTTTTCAGCGCCAGGGCAAGGTCGTCGCGCTGCGCGTCGCTGAGTTCGGTGATGCGCAGCACGTGTGCTTTCGGCAGCAGCAGCGTCTCAAACGGCCAGGCGGCCCAGTAAGGGACGACGGCCAGCCAGTGTTCGGTTTCCACCACGGTACGGCTGCCGTCTGCCTGCTCACGCTGCGCGTAATCCACCAGCATCGGCGAGCCGTTTTCCGCGTAATACGCTTTTTGCAGACGGTCTTCACGCTCGGCTTCGTTAGGCAGGAAGCTGTTCGCCCAGACCTGGCCATGCGGATGCGGGTTGGAGCAGCCCATTGCCGCACCTTTATTTTCAAACACCTGCACCCATGGGTAAGTTTGACCCAGCTCGGCAGTTTGCGCCTGCCAGGTGCTGACCACCTCTTTCAGTGCCTCAACGCTCAGCTCCGGCAGCGTTTTGCTGTGATCGGGAGAGAAGCAGATCACGCGGCTGGTACCGCGCGCGCTTTCACAGCGCATCAGCGGATCGTGGCTTTCCGGCGCGTCCGGCGTGTCGGTCATCAGGGCGGCAAAATCGTTGGTAAACACGAAGGTGCCTTGGTAGTCCGGGTTTTTATCCCCGGTCACGCGCGTATTGCCCGGACAGAGGAAGCAGTCCGGGTCGTGCTGCGGCAAGGTCTGTTTTGCAGGCGTCTCCTGCGCCCCCTGCCAGGGGCGCTTGGCGCGATGCGGAGAAACTAAAATCCATTGCCCGCTTAACGGGTTAAAGCGACGATGCGGATGATCGACGGGATTAAATTGCGTCATGACGGATCCTTAGTCCGGATAGCCTTGCGGGTGGCGCGACTGCCAGTGCCAGGTATCCTGTGCCATTTCATCAAGCGTGCGCGTCACTCGCCAGTTAAGCTCTTTGTCGGCTTTGGTGGCGTCGGCCCAGTAAGCAGGCAGATCGCCCTCACGACGCGGTGCGAAGTGGTAGTTCACCGGCTTACCGCAGGCTTTGCTGAAGGCATTGACCACGTCCAGCACGCTGCTGCCGACCCCGGCGCCGAGGTTGTAAATATGCACGCCAGGTTTATCCGCCAGCTGCTGCATGGCGGCAACGTGGCCATCTGCCAGATCCATCACGTGGATATAGTCGCGCACGCCAGTGCCATCTTCGGTGGGGTAGTCATTGCCAAAAATCGCCAGCGAATCGCGACGACCGACGGCAACCTGCGCGATATACGGCATCAGGTTGTTCGGAATGCCCTGCGGATCTTCACCCATATCGCCAGACGGATGGGCACCGACCGGATTGAAGTAGCGCAGCAGCGCGATGCTCCACTCCGGCTGGGCTTTTTGCAGGTCGGTCAGGATCTGCTCCACCATCAGCTTGCTTTTGCCGTACGGGCTCTGCGGCGTCCCGGTCGGGAAGCTTTCAACGTAAGGAATTTTGGGCTGATCGCCATAGACGGTGGCGGAAGAACTAAAGATGAAGTTTTTGACGTTAGCCGCACGCATGGCGGAGATGAGACGCAGGGTACCGTTGACGTTGTTGTCGTAATACTCGAGCGGTTTTGCAACGGACTCCCCGACGGCTTTCAGACCCGCGAAGTGGATCACCGCTTCAATGGCGTGGTCGTGAAGGATCTCGGTCATCAACGCTTCGTTGCGGATGTCGCCTTCCACGAAAGTCGGTTGTTTACCGCCAAGACGTTCAATCACAGGCAGCACGCTGCGCTTACTGTTGCACAGGTTGTCGAGAATGATGACGTCATGGCCGTTTTGCAGCAGCTGCACGCAGGTATGACTACCGATGTAACCGCTACCACCTGTTACCAGAACTCGCATATTTCGCTCCATTGGGCTTATGGTATGTAATAACCATAGCATAACAGAGACGCAAAAAGTGTGACATGGGATAAAATAGTGGAATCGTTTACACTGTTTTTAAAATCCGATTTTCAGCTGCCATGAGGCATTGTAGATCAACGGGATAGCAATGTATTAGTGCAGGTTATCTGAAAAACGGAGGGCGGTGCCCTCCGGGGGTCAATCGATTTTGCTTTGCAGATAACGATAGTGCTCGCCATCCGGAACAAACTCCAGGCGATGCGTGATGCAGGAGGGGGCATCTTCGGCATGATGTGAAACAAACAGCAGCTGCGTTTCACCTTCGCTAATCAGCACGTCCACAAAGCGGCGGATAAGCTGTCGGTTCAACGGGTCGAGTCCCTGCAGCGGTTCGTCGAGGATCAGCAGAGTAGGGTGTTTCACCAGCGCGCGAACGATCAGTGCCAGACGCTGTTGCCCCCACGACAGGCTATGAAACGGCGCGTCAGCGACCCGGTTGTCCATGCCCAGGATATCCAGCCACTGCTGGGCCAGCTTGTGCTGTTTGTCCGACACCGCCTGATAAATACCGATGGAATCAAAATAGCCGGAGAGGATCACGTTGCGTACCGTGGTACTGACCCGGTAATCCAGATGCAGGCTGCTGCTGACATAGCCGATATGTTTTTTAATATCCCAGATGGTTTCGCCGCTGCCGCGACGCCGACCGAACAGCGTCAGATCGTTGCTATAGCCCTGCGGGTGATCGCCGGTGATCAGGCTCAGCAGCGTGGATTTCCCCGCGCCGTTGGGGCCGACAATCTGCCAGTGCTCGCCCGGATTGACCGTCCAGCTGAGGCGGTTAAGGATCGGGCGATCGTCATAAGCGACCATCCCGTCACGCAGCACGATGCGCGGCTGGTGGGGATCAAGCGCATGGCGGGCCGAAGGGGCGTCGGGTTCCGGAAGGGTAATACCGTCGAGCTGTTCGCTGTGGGCGAGCTGGGCAATCAGCGCCTGCTTAAGCAGCGCGGTTTTTTCGCCGGTCTCGGTCAGGTTACAGTCGGCCAGGACGCCCGCGTGCTGGATAAAGTCCGGAATTTCATCAAAACGGTTAAGCACCAGCACGAGGGTATATCCCTGCTGATTAAGCGACGCCAGCAGAGACGCCAGCTGCGCTCGGGACTGCACGTCAAGACCGTCGAACGGTTCGTCCAGAATAAGCAGTTCAGGTTCGCTCATCAGCGCCTGACAAAGCAGCGTTTTTCGCGTCTCGCCGGTAGAAAGGTATTTAAAGCGCCGGTCCAGCAGAGGGGTGATACCGAACTGTTCTGCCAGGCGCTCACAGCGGGCGGGGTCTTTCACCTCATCCTGTATAATTTCTGCGGTCGTGCGGCCGGTATCGTCTTCGCCAGGGCTGAGCAAATCGGTGTTGTTGCGCTGCCACTCGTCGCTGACCAGCTTTTGCAGTTGTTCAAACGACAGGCGCGTCAGACGCGTAAAGTCGCTCTGATATTCGCCCTTGAGGAGGTTGAGCTCTCCCGCCAGCGCACGGGCCAGCGCAGATTTACCGCTGCCGTTGGTGCCGACAAACGCCCAGCTTTCACCCGCGCGTAGTGTCAAATCAGCAATCGTCAGCGTTCGGGTATCGCTAAGACGAAACGTGCCTTGCGAAATATGCAATGATGACATGATTTATCCCTGTTTTTGCAGCAATAGATATCAGGGATACGCACTGTCGGTACGATTGTCAATGCGCTCAGCACAAAGTGGCGATAATCACCCGGTCCGCGTTGAAATACGCGGTGACGACAGCACCTTCTTCTAAACCATCCGACTCGCTGAGCGGTAGGGTCGCGCAAAGCGGCTGCCCATCTGCCAGGGTCATGAGCACTTCGCACTGCGCCTGGCCGCGTTCGATGTGGCTGATTGTGCCCTGCAGCTGGTTATCTGCTGCCTTTGCCGCATCGGGATCGCGCGTGATAGTGACCCACGGCGCCTTCAGCAGCACCAACACCTCTTTACCTTCATCCAGTTCAAGACGTTCCGCGCTTTGCGCCGTTATGGCGGCTTTCAGGCGGGTGGTGCCATCGGCAAGCAGGATCTCAATATGCTGCTGTATCTGCAGATTATCGCGCGCCGTCACCGTTCCAAACCACTGGTTGCGGGCGCTGGTTTGTAGCGAGAAGCGGGAAATGGCGGCCAGCAGACTGTCCAGTGGCACGTTATCGTCATCGCTTAACACATCGAACGCTTTTTGCTGAATCTGGGCCAGCAGATCGTAAAGCTGAATAAGGCGCTGTCCATAACGCGTCACGATCGCACCGCCGCCACCTTTGCCGCCCGTGGCTCTGTCCACCAGCGGCTGTTCGCTCAGGGTGTTCATTTCGTTGATGGCGTCCCAGGCGCTTTTATAGCTGATGCCCGCGTTTTTCGCCCCCTGGCTAATCGAGCCCGTTTGTTCTATTTGTTTAAGCAGGGCGATACGTCGCGGATCGGCGAAAAGCTTTTGCTGAAGTCGGAGTGTAAGGAGAATTTCGGCCTGCATAACAGTGTCCTGGCAAAAAGGGTATTGTGACCCAAATGGTGCAGGGCGCAAAGGGTACCGCACAAAAGGGGATGTTTTTCTCAGTTGAAAGGGTAGAATACGCTATTCACAATATCTGGAGAAAACCATGTTAGAGTTGTTGAAAAGTCTGGTATTCGCCGTGATCATGGTACCAGTAGTGATGGCCATCATCCTCGGTGCCATCTACGGCCTGGGTGAAGTGTTCAACGTCTTTTCGAACATTGGTCACAGAGACCAGGCTAAAAAGCAGCATTGATTCCCCCCAAAACGCCCGGCTTGCCCGGGCGTTTTGCTCTCAAGATTTTCCCGTTTTCGCCGATAATATTTAACGTATCACACCGGTTTACCTCTTCAGCGGTACGATTTAACGCTGGGATCTCCCTGACGTTACCGTTATATTGATGTGTATATAACGCTACTCACAGGAGTTAAAAATGGCACGTACCTGGGTACGCCTTTTCGCAGGGGCAACGCTGACGCTTTCACTTACCGGCCACGCGCTGGCGGACGAGGGTAAAATCACGGTCTTTGCGGCGGCGTCATTGACCAACGCGCTGCAGGATATCGCGGCGGCGTATAAAAAAGAGAAAAACGTCGAGGTGGTCTCCTCGTTTGCCTCTTCCTCGACGCTGGCGCGCCAGATAGAAGCGGGCGCACCGGCGGATCTGTTCATCTCGGCTGACCAGAAGTGGATGGATTACGCGGTGGAGAAGAAAGCGATTGATGCGGCAACCCGCGAAACGCTGCTGGGGAATAGCCTGGTTGTCGTGGCACCAAAAGCCAGCGCTCAGGCTGACTTCACCATCAACAAAGAGACCAACTGGATAAGTCTGCTGAACGGCGGGCGTCTGGCGGTGGGCGATCCGGAGCACGTTCCGGCCGGGATCTATGCCAAAGAAGCGCTGCAAAAGCTGGGCGCGTGGGAGACATTGTCGCCGAAGCTGGCTCCGGCGGAAGATGTCCGCGGCGCGCTGGCGCTGGTGGAACGCAACGAAGCCCCGCTGGGCATTGTGTATGGCTCTGATGCCGTCGCCAGTAAGGGTGTGAAAGTGGTGGCAACGTTCCCGGAAGACTCCCACAAGAAAGTGGAATATCCTGTTGCGATTGTTGATGGACATAAAAATGCGACCGTGACGGCTTTCCGCGATTATCTGAAGGGGCCGGAAGCGTCCGCAATCTTTAAACGTTACGGATTTACGACTCACTGATGATATTGACCGATCCTGAATGGCAGGCTGTTCTGCTGAGCCTTAAAGTCTCTTCCCTGGCGGTTGCGCTGAGTTTGCCCTTTGGGATTTTCTTTGCCTGGTTACTGGTTCGCTGTCAGTTTCCCGGCAAAGCGCTGCTCGACAGCGTGCTTCATCTTCCGCTCGTGTTGCCGCCCGTGGTGGTCGGTTATCTGCTGCTGGTTTCGATGGGGCGGCGCGGTTTTATCGGCGAGAAGCTCTACGACTGGTTTGGGCTGACGTTCGCTTTTAGCTGGCGCGGTGCGGTACTGGCGGCAGCGGTAATGTCATTCCCGCTGATGGTGAGGGCGATCCGCCTCGCGCTGGAAGGCGTGGACATGAAGCTCGAACAGGCGGCGCGTACGCTGGGTGCCGGGCGCTGGCGCGTCTTTTTCACCATCACGCTTCCCCTGACGTTACCCGGCATTATTGTCGGGACGGTACTGGCCTTCGCCCGCTCGCTGGGCGAGTTTGGCGCGACAATCACCTTTGTCTCGAACATTCCCGGCGAGACGCGAACCATTCCATCGGCCATGTATACCCTGATTCAAACGCCGGGCGGAGAGGGCGCGGCGGCGCGGCTGTGTATCATCTCAATCGTATTAGCCCTGGTATCGCTGCTGGTGTCGGAATGGCTGGCGCGGCTGAGCCGTGAGCGGATGGGGAAATAAGCATGCTGGAACTGAATTTCACTCAGACGCTGGGAAACCATACCCTGACGCTTAACGAGACGCTGCCTGCAAGCGGTATCACCGCCATTTTCGGCGTGTCGGGGGCGGGAAAAACGTCGCTGATAAATGCCATCAGCGGCCTGACGCGCCCGCAGTCAGGACGGATTGTATTGAATAACCGCGTTCTGAATGACGTGGAAAACAAGGTGTATCTGTCGCCGGATAAACGCCGCATTGGCTATGTTTTCCAGGACGCGCGCTTATTCCCGCATTACAGCGTGCGCGGCAACCTGCGTTACGGCATGGCGAAAAGCATGACCGGACAGTTTGATAAACTGGTGACGCTTTTAGGCATTGAGCCACTGCTCGACAGGCTGCCATCCTCGCTTTCCGGCGGAGAAAAACAGCGCGTGGCCATTGGCCGCGCGTTGCTGACCGCGCCCGAACTGCTGCTGCTCGACGAACCGCTGGCCTCGCTGGATATTCCGCGCAAACGTGAGCTCCTGCCCTACCTGCAGCGCCTGACGCGGGAAATTAATATTCCAATGCTCTACGTCAGCCATTCGCTGGATGAGATCCTGCATCTGGCCGACAAAGTGCTGGTGCTGGAAGAGGGCAGCGTCAAGGCCTTCGGCAACTTGGAAGAGGTGTGGGGCAGCAGCGTGATGCACCCCTGGTTGCCCCGGGAACAGCAGAGCAGCATCCTGAAAGTGAGCGTGCTGGAACACCACCCGCACTACGCGATGACGGCGCTGGCGCTGGGCGATCAGCACCTGTGGGTCAATAAGATCGACAAGCCATTACAGTCCGCGCTGCGTATTCGTATTCAGGCATCTGACGTTTCGCTGGTGCTGCAGCCGCCGCTGCAAACCAGTATTCGAAATATCCTGCGCGCCAAAGTGGCGGAGTGTTTTGATGATAACGGCCAGGTGGAAGTGAAGCTCGAGGTGGGAAGCAGAACGCTCTGGGCACGCATCAGCCCGTGGGCCAGGGATGAGTTAGGGATCAAACCTGGCCTGTGGCTCTACGCGCAAATCAAGAGCGTCTCGATCACCGCCTGATTACAGCAGGTGGGTATAAATGTACTGCGCGATGCTGTCGGTGGTGTTGTCGCCAATCACCACGTTAGCGCGCGCTTTTACCGCGTCGTCGGCATTGCCCATCGCCACGCCCGTACCGACGGCTTCCAGCATGCTGATGTCGTTGTAGTTGTCGCCGAAGGCGATCGCGTCCTGCATTGACCAGCCCTGCGATTCTACATACTGCGTCAGACGCTTGCCTTTGCTGTTGCCTTTGCGGGCAATATCCACCTGATCGTGCCAGGACCATTCGCACTCCAGACCCAGCGTCTGTTCCACGTGTTTCGCGAAGGCATTCAGTTTGGTCGTGTCTTCATCCGTCAGGGCAAATTTCCAGATAGCCTCAACGTCCTGGGCTGCCTGACGCAGGGAAGATACCTGAGTAAAGACCGGACGCTGCGCTTCAGGCAGGGACAACGCCCAGTTGCTGGTGCGCACCACATGGCCGGTTGGGCGCTCGTAGACCATCGCGTTATCCACGTACATCAGGCCGTGAATGGCATGCTCATCCAGCAGATCAATCAGTTGCAGCGCCTGGGGAACCGGCAGCGGGTCGGAGGCTAAAACCTTTTTTGCCTGATAATCATACAAATAAGTGCCATTACAACAAATTGCAGGTGTATCTAACGCCAGTGCCTGATAAAAAGGGTGAATGGCTACGTGATGTCGACCCGTTACGATAAGGAGTTGATATCCCGCTTCCTGTGCGCGTTTAAGCGCTTCCAGAGAAGAGGGGAGAAGGGTTTTTTGCGGCGTCAGTAAGGTACCGTCTAAATCCAGAGCAATCACACGCGAGGTCATTTGTTTTTCCGGGTTAATATTGAATTTACGTTTTGATGGGATGTTACACCGAGAGGCGAACGCTTTAAAACTCCTGTCGACAATTCAGCATTCACCGTCAAAAGTTAACTACTTTCATGCGCAGTGAGGAGTGAATATTCATGAAACAAACCGTTTATACCGCCAGTCCTGAAAGCCAGCAGATCCACGTCTGGCGTTTAAATACCGAGGGGACACTCACGCTGGTTCAGGTTGTTGATGTACCAGGTCAGGTGCAACCGATGGTTATCAGCCCGGATAAACGTTTCTTGTACGTGGGTGTGCGCCCGGAGTTTCGCGTGCTGGCCTATCGCATCTCTCCGGACGACGGCGCGCTGACTTACACTGCCGAAGCCCCGTTGCCGGGCAGCCCAACCCATATCTCAACCGATCGTAAAGGCAACTTTGTCTTCAGCGGCTCTTATAACGCGGGTTGCGTCAGCGTAACCCGTCTTGAAGATGGCATTCCGGTCGAAACCGTGGATGTGGTGGAAGGGCTTGAAGGCTGCCACTCGGCGAATATCTCTCCGGATAACCGCACGCTGTGGGTGCCTGCGCTGAAGCAGGATCGTATCTGCCTGTTCACCCTGAGCGACGATGGTCACCTGGTGGCGCAGAATCCAGCTGAAGTCACGACGGTAGAAGGCGCAGGTCCGCGTCATATGGTCTTCCATCCGAACCAGCAGTACGCCTACGTGGTCAACGAACTGAACAGTTCTGTGGACGTATGGGAACTGAAAGATCCAAACGGTCAGATTGAGTGCGTGCAGACGCTGGACATGATGCCGTCTGATTTCTCCGACACCCGCTGGGCGGCAGATATCCACATTACGCCAGATGGCCGTCATCTGTACGCCTGTGACCGTACCTCCAGCCTGATTACCGTGTTTAGCGTTTCCGAAGACGGCAGCGTGCTGGCGGTTGAAGGCTTCCAGCCGACGGAAACTCAGCCGCGCGGCTTTAATATCGATCACAGCGGCAAATACCTGATTGCAGCGGGGCAGAAATCCCACCATATCGCGCTGTATGAAATTAAAGGCGAGCAGGGTCTGCTGGAAGAGAAAGGGCGCTACGCCGTAGGCCAGGGGCCGATGTGGGTGGTGGTTAACGCTCACTAAGCGGCTTAAAACAAAAAACCTCGCGAATGCGAGGTTTTTTTATGGCCGGTGGCACTGCGTTTACCGGGCCTACATAACCTGTAGGCCGGGTAAGGCGAAGCCGCAACCCGGCAAAAGGACTGCTTACTGCTTCGGCTCAGCAACCACTTTGCTACCCAGACCGCGGTTGTTGTACTCCCACATGCGGTTGAAGTTAGCGTCGTTCAGGTTACGCTGCACGTTCCCTTTATCGTCCACCGCACCGGTATTGCCGGAGAACGGACGTTTGGAGATTGCCGCATCCGCCCACGGCTTCGCCATGTTGAAGCCTTCGTTGATCACGCTGTCGCGGATCACAACCTGACCGTTGGTCGCAGCGTCCACATCCAGGGAGCGTCCCAGCTGCGCCACGCCGTCACCGGCAGCGTTAAAGCGGCTGTTCACGGCCAGGAAGCCGAAGAAGAGGTTCGACTGGGTTGCCGGAGCAAACACGTAACCTTCCTGCTGAGTGCGTGAGTTCACCACGCGGAAATCGGTGTTATCAAATACCACCGCGCCGCGGCCGGACACCAGATCCACATCACCTTCAACGTAGCTGTTGGTCACCAGCGTACGGGTCAGACGGTTATTCTGCAGCGTGTTCTGTACACCGCTGTTGGTCACGAAGAAGGTGTTCTGACGACCCAGAATGTTGACGTTGTTAATCTGCACTTTATCGCCATCGCTGCGCAGCGCGACGGCCTGGTGGTTACCGGCGTCAACGCTGTCACCCAGGGTATTCTGGATGGTCAGGTTCTGCAGCTGCAGACCGTTATTCTGGGACCAGAACACCGCAGAGCACATCACGCCAATGGTGGCGGCACGCTTGCTCTGGCAGTTATCAAACATGTACCACGCCGGTTTACCCGGCATATATTTACCGGCCGGGTTCACCAGGTGACGCCAGGTGTTGCTGTCGATTTCGGAATCAATCGCCAGGCCAATTTTTACGTCGATCGCTTTTTCGCCCAGACCGTAAAGCGTAATGCTGCCCGGTGCCGCCGGAACATAGACGGTGCCTTCATATTCACCTGGCAGGATCGCGATGTACTGGCGAGACGCGCTGTGTTTCGTGATGGCAGCATCTACCGCAGCCTGAATCGAGGTATGCGTTACGCCCTGCGCACCCGCCGGGCCAACCACGAAGTCAGGCTGTTTCGGCAGGTTAATCGAGGACGGGGTCCACGGCGCAGCGTTAGGATCCATCGACGAGAAGTAGTGCGCACGGTCGAGCTTTTCGCTTCATCAGCGGACAAAATCGGGCGGGAGGCCGTACCTGGCGCGACCTGCTCAGAAGGCCGCTGATCCGGTGGGGTTGAACTGCATGCGGATAATGTCACGCCAAAGGCGAGTGCTAACGCCAGACGGGAAATCCTGGAAATGTTCAAGGTGAAGCTCCTGGGTATGCAAGTCTTTACGGGATAGACGAAATAGCCTGCTTTTTTATACTAAGTTGAGCGAAACGGGAAGATAAAAAGGGTAAAAGTTGCATTTTTAGCCCAGGGACGGCGGGTAAGTGATCACAAATAAATAACATTTTCCGCAAAGTCGGTTGACAGCAGACATTAGATGAAAATAAATGTCTATACAACCTATGACAAGTGGAATGCCCATGCAGCAGATTCATCCCGACGATGTGATATGGCGAAATGCGCGACTGGCTACGATGGCGCCGGACGTCTGTGCGCCCTATGGACTGAAAGAGCAACACGCCCTGGTCGTACGCGGCCACACCCTTCTGGCCGTGATCCCTGAATCTGACATTCCGGCCGGACACCGTCACTGTGTCGATCTTCAGGGACGTCTGGTCACGCCGGGCCTGATTGACTGCCATACCCACCTGGTGTTTGGCGGCGATCGCGCGGCGGAGTGGGAGCAGCGTCTTAACGGTGTCTCTTATCAAACCATCAGCGCCCAGGGGGGCGGGATTAACGCTACCGTGACGGCGACGCGCAGCAGCTCGCCCGAAACCCTGCTTAAGCTGGCGCAGCAGCGACTTCAGCGTCTGATGAATGAAGGTGTCACCACGGTTGAAATCAAATCCGGATACGGTCTCAACGCCGAGGCCGAAGAGAAGATGCTGCAGGTCGCACGCCAGCTGAGCCTCAATAATCCGGTTGATATCAGCCCAACGCTGCTGGCGGCTCATGCGGTTCCGCCGGAATACCGACAGGATCCGGATGCGTACCTCACGCTGGTCTGTGATCAGATATTGCCCACGCTGTGGCAAAAAGAGTTATACGAATCAGTAGACGTGTTCTGCGAAAACGTCGGCTTTACGCCGTCGCAAACCGAGCGCCTCTTTAAGGCGGCGACCGCGCTCGGTATTCCGGTGAAAGGGCACGTCGAGCAGCTGTCGAATCAGGGCGGTGCGGCGCTGGTCAGCCGGTATAAGGGGCTCTCCGCCGATCATATCGAATATCTTGACGACGCAGGCGTTCAGGCGATGGCGCAAAGCGGCACGGTTGCGGTCCTGTTGCCGGGCGCGTTCTATTTTCTGCAGGAGCGCCAGCGTCCGCCGGTGGAACAGCTAAGAAAACAGGGCGTGCCGATGGCGGTCGCGACCGACTATAACCCCGGAACCAGCCCGTTTGCGAGCCTGCACCTGGCGATGAACATGGCCTGCGTCCAGTTTGGCCTGACGCCTGAAGAGGCCTGGGCTGGCGTCACGCGGCATGCCGCGCAGGCGCTGGGCCGCGGTGAAACCCACGGACAGCTGCGGGCCGGGTTTGTCGCTGATTTCATCGTCTGGGATGCACACCATCCGGTAGAGATGGTCTACGAGCCGGGACGCAATCCGCTGTATCAACGTATTTTCCGTGGGGAGGCAGTATGAGGTTATGGCGGCCCGTAGCCGAAACGGTCTGGCAGGGGCGCGACGACAGCGCCGAGGCCAGCAACGCAACGCGCATTTTCCAGACGATACGGCAGCAGGGAGCGTTCACGCCGCTATCATCCGGCATTGCGCTGATAGGCTTTGAATGTGATGCAGGGGTAAAACGCAATCAGGGCAGGCCAGGCGCCGTGCAGGCGCCAGATATGCTGCGAAAGGCGCTGGCGAATATGGCCAGCCATCAGGGACACGATCGGCTGGCGGATATGGGCTCGGTCTACGTTGAAGGTGACGAGCTTGAGGCGGCACAGCAGACGTTAAGCGATGCCGTGACAGCCTGCCAGCGCTCCGGGATGCGCACGCTGGTCTTTGGCGGCGGACACGAAACCGCGTGGGCGCACGGTCGCGGCGTGCTGGACGCCTTCCCGAACGAGCGGGTTGTCATCATCAACCTTGATGCCCATCTCGATCTGCGCAAGGCCGACCGGGCGACGTCCGGCACGCCGTTTCGCCAGCTGGCGCACTACTGCGATGAGCGCGGGCGGGCATTTCAGTACGCCTGCTTTGGCGTGAGCCGTGCGGCTAACACGCAGGCGTTGTGGGATGAGGCTGAACGCCTGAACGTCACGCTGGTGGAAGATCTCCATTTCAGGCGCGATGCACTGTCTGCGCTGGAAAGTGTGCTGGCGCAAGCCGATCGCATTTACCTGACGATCGATCTGGACGTGCTGCCCGCCAGCGAGATGCCTGCCGTTTCCGCTCCGGCTGCGTTAGGCATACCGGCACTGGATCTCCTCCCCGTCATCGAACATATCTGCCGTAGCGGTAAGCTCCAGGCCGCCGATCTGGTAGAGTTTAACCCACAGTACGATCGGGACGGGCAGGGCGCTAAGCTCGCCGCCCGCCTGGCCTGGCAAATTGCTCACTGGTGGGCATAACACTATTCAAGGAGTCACGATGTTTTCACGCTCACCCCTGCCGCAGTCGAGCTCTCCCGCACCTTTCTACGAAAAGGTGAAGCAGGCGATCAGCGAAAAAATCGCCACCGGCGTCTGGCGGCCGCACGACCGTATTCCCTCGGAGGCCGAACTGGTGGCGCAGTTTGGTTTTAGCCGGATGACCATCAACCGGGCGCTGCGCGAGCTGACCGACGAAGGGCTTCTGGTGCGTCTGCAGGGCGTCGGGACGTTTGTGGCGGAACCGAAAGGGCAATCCGCCCTGTTTGAAATCCGCAGTATTGCGGACGAAATTGCCGCGCGTAATCATCAGCACCGCTGTGAGGTGCTGGTGCTCGAAGAGACCCAGGCCAGCGCCGAGCAGGCGGTAGAGCTGAACGTCAAAGAAGGCAGCCGCATCTTCCACTCCGTGATGGTGCATTTCGAAAACGACATTCCGGTGCAGATTGAAGATCGCTGCGTTAACGCCGAACGGATACCGGACTATCTGAACCAGGATTACACCCACACCACGCCGCATGCCTATCTTTCGCTTGTCGCACCGCTGACGGAAGGGGAGCACATTGTGGAAGCCGTGCGCGCCACGCCGCAGGAGTGCGAGCGGCTGCGCATTAAAGAGCACGACCCGTGCCTGCTGATCCGCCGTCGAACCTGGTCCTCATTGCACATTGTGTCGCATGCCCGGCTGCTTTTCCCGGGTAACCGTTACCGGCTGCAGGGCCACTTTATGTCATAAGTTTTATAAGCGTGATCTCTAACGCAATATAACAAAATTGTATCTTTTTTGTTAAATCCAACCTTGTGTGTGCTTGTCTATACAAGTATATCTAAATGCATCATCTGTCCCGTATAGGAGCACACAATGTCGTCAGGTAAATACCGCCAGCAGGACGTCCGCGCCGCGCGCGGCACCACCCTTACCGCCAAAAGCTGGCTCACCGAAGCCCCGCTGCGCATGTTGATGAACAACCTCGATCCTGAGGTGGCGGAAAACCCCCACGAGCTGGTGGTTTACGGCGGCATAGGTCGCGCCGCGCGCAACTGGGAATGCTATGACGCAATTGTAAAATCCCTGACCGAACTCGAACACGACGAAACCCTGCTGGTGCAGTCCGGCAAGCCGGTGGGCGTGTTTAAAACGCACAAAAACGCCCCGCGCGTGCTGATCGCCAACTCTAACCTCGTGCCGCACTGGGCAACGTGGGAACACTTCAACGAACTGGACGCGAAAGGGCTGGCGATGTATGGCCAGATGACCGCCGGGAGCTGGATCTACATCGGTAGCCAGGGGATCGTGCAGGGCACCTACGAAACCTTCGTGGAAGCCGGTCGCCAGCACTACAACGGCTCGCTGAAAGGCCGCTGGGTATTGACCGCTGGTCTGGGCGGCATGGGCGGCGCGCAGCCGCTGGCCGCCACGCTGGCCGGCGCGTGCTCTCTGAACATTGAGTGCCAGCAGAGCCGCATTGATTTCCGTCTGCGCACCCGTTACGTCGATGAACAGGCGACCAGCCTGGACGATGCGCTGGCGCGCATCAAAAAATACACGTCCGAAGGCAAAGCGGTGTCGATTGCCCTGTGCGGCAACGCGGCAGAAATTCTTCCTGAACTCGTTGCCCGCGGCGTGCGCCCGGATCTGGTCACCGACCAGACCAGCGCCCATGACCCGCTGCACGGCTACCTGCCAAAAGGCTGGTCGTGGGAAGAATATCAGCAAAAAGCGGAGACTGACCCGGAAGGTACGGTGCTTGCTGCGAAACGCTCCATGGCCGAGCACGTCTCCGCGATGCTGGCCTTCAGCCAGATGGGTATTCCGACCTTTGATTACGGCAACAACATTCGCCAGATGGCGAAAGAGATGGGCGTGAATAACGCCTTCGATTTCCCCGGCTTCGTTCCGGCCTATATCCGTCCGCTGTTCTGCCGCGGCATCGGGCCGTTCCGCTGGGTTGCCCTGTCCGGTGACCCGGAAGATATCTACAAAACCGACGCCAAAGTGAAGGAAATCGTCGCCGATGACGAACACCTGCACCACTGGCTGGACATGGCCCGCGAGCGCATTAACTTCCAGGGGCTGCCAGCGCGTATCTGCTGGGTAGGGCTGGAGTGGCGTCAAAAACTCGGCCTCGCCTTTAACGAAATGGTGCGCAGCGGTGAAGTTTCCGCACCGATCGTCATTGGCCGCGACCACCTGGACTCCGGCTCCGTTGCCAGCCCGAACCGCGAAACGGAAGCCATGCGCGACGGCTCGGATGCGGTGTCCGACTGGCCGTTGCTGAATGCCCTGCTGAATACCGCCAGCGGCGCGACCTGGGTGTCACTGCACCACGGCGGTGGTGTGGGGATGGGCTTCTCCCAGCATTCCGGGATGGTTATTGTCTGTGACGGAACGGATGAAGCCGCCGCGCGTATCGCTCGCGTGCTCCACAACGACCCGGCCACCGGCGTGATGCGTCACGCGGATGCAGGTTACGAGATTGCCATTGACTGTGCCAAAGAGCAGGGCCTTAACCTGCCGATGATCCCTGCCACACAAGGAAAGCATGAATGAACGCATTAACCCTCACTCCCGGCTCACTGACGCTCAAACAGCTGCGTAACGTCTGGCGTCAGCCGGTCACCCTTTCGCTGGATGAAAGCGCTCACGCCGCCATTAACGACAGCGTGGCCTGCGTTGAAGCCATCGTTGCCGAAGGGCGCACGGCTTACGGGATTAATACCGGCTTTGGGCTGCTGGCGCAGACCCGCATCGCGACGCACGATCTGGAAAACCTGCAGCGTTCGCTGGTGCTGTCGCACGCGGCGGGCGTCGGCCAGCCGCTTGACGATGAGATTGTCCGTCTGATGATGGTGCTCAAAATCAACAGCCTGGCGCGCGGTTTCTCCGGCATCCGCCTGAGCGTGATCCAGGCGCTGATGGCGTTGGTTAATGCGGAGGTCTATCCGTGGATCCCGGCGAAGGGTTCCGTCGGGGCCTCCGGCGATCTCGCACCGCTGGCGCACATGTCGCTGCTGCTGCTGGGTGAAGGCAAAGCGCGCTGGCAGGGGGAGTGGCTTCCGGCGAAAGAGGCGCTGAAAAAAGCCGGCTTAACGCCGATCACGCTGGCGGCGAAAGAGGGGCTGGCGCTGCTGAACGGCACCCAGGCGTCGACCGCCTTCGCGCTGCGCGGCCTGTTTGAAGCGGAAGATCTGTTTGCCTCGGCGGTGGTGTGCGGTGCGCTGACCACCGAAGCGGTGCTGGGCTCGCGTCGCCCGTTCGATGCCCGCATCCACGAGGTGCGCGGTCAGCGCGGGCAGATCGATGCTGCCGCGATGTACCGTCACGTGCTTACCGACACCAGCGAGATCGCGGATTCACACCACAACTGTGAAAAGGTGCAGGATCCGTATTCCCTGCGCTGCCAGCCGCAGGTGATGGGCGCGTGCCTGACGCAACTGCGCCAGGCGGCGGAGGTGCTGCTGGTGGAGGCCAACGCGGTGTCCGATAACCCGCTGGTGTTCGCTCAGGAAAACGAGGTGGTCTCCGGCGGTAACTTCCACGCCGAGCCTGTGGCAATGGCGGCGGATAATATCGCACTGGCGATTGCCGAAGTCGGCGCGTTGTCCGAGCGCCGCATCGCGCTGATGATGGATAAACACATGTCCCAGTTGCCACCGTTCCTGGTGCGTAACGGCGGGGTCAACTCGGGCTTTATGATTGCTCAGGTGACGGCCGCAGCGCTGGCAAGCGAGAACAAGGCGCTGTCGCATCCGCACAGCGTGGACAGCCTGCCAACCTCGGCGAATCAGGAAGATCACGTTTCGATGGCACCGGCTGCCGGGCGTCGTCTCTGGGAAATGGCCTCCAACACCCGCGGCGTGCTGGCGGTGGAATGGCTGGCGGCGAGTCAGGGTATCGATCTGCGTGAGGGGCTCAAATCCAGCCCGCTGCTGGAGCAGGCGCGTCACGTGCTGCGCGAGCACGTCACGCATTACGACGACGACCGCTTCTTTGCCCCTGATATTGATAAGGCGATGCAGCTTCTGGAAGAGGGGCGGCTGGTGGGGCTGTTACCTTCGGTGCTGTGATTTTTTTGCCCGGTGGCGCTGCGCTTACCGGGCCTACGAGTGCGAAATCCAGGCCGGGTAAGGCGTAGCCGCCACCCGGCTTTTTTTACGAATACATCGCCGTAATCGACGCGCTGCCAAGCGAATGGAAATGCACGTTAAACCCGACCATTGCGCCGCTCGCGCCTTCATCGACCTCAATCTTCTCCACATCCAGCGCGTGCACCGTGAAGATATAGCGGTGGGTTTCCCCTTTTGGCGGCGCCGCGCCGCCGTAGCCCGCTTTACCGAAGTCAGTACGCGTCTGAATGGCACCTTCAGGCAGGGCAACCAGGTCTGAACCGGAACCCTGCGGCAGCACGCGCGTGTCGGCAGGCAGGTTTGCCACGATCCAGTGCCACCAGCCGGAGCCAGTTGGCGCATCCGGGTCGTAGCAGGTCACGACAAAGCTTTTGGTGCCTGCCGGAACCTCGTCCCACGCCAGGTGCGGGGAGATATTGTCTCCCTGATACCCCATGCCGTTAAAAACGTGACGTTCCGGCAGTTTTTCACCGTCGCGCAGATCTTTACTGATGATTTTCATACGGTTTACCCTCGTTGATCGCTCGTTCAGCAAGTGTAATGCATAGGGTTAAATCGTGAAATGCGCGGGAATGTTAACGGCTGTTACGACCGCGTCGGTTAATTTACGCAGCTGCTCCGGCGTAATGCTGTACGGCGGCATCAGGTAGATAAGCTTACCGAAAGGCCGTACCCATACGCCCTGATCCACGAAGAAACGCTGCAGCGCCGCCATATTCACCGGATGGGTGGTTTCAATCACCCCGATGGCGCCCAGCACGCGCACGTCCGCCACGAAATTCGCCCCCGAGGCGGCGCTCAGTTCCGCTTTCAGCTGCGCTTCAATCGCCGCAACCTGCGTCTGCCACTCGCCGCTCGCCAGAATCGCAAGGCTTTCGCTTGCGACCGCGCAGGCCAGCGGGTTACCCATAAACGTCGGGCCGTGCATAAAGCAGCCTGCTTCGCCGTCGCTGATGGTGTCGGCGACCTGGCGGGTCGTGAGCGTGGCGGAGAGCGTCATGGTGCCGCCCGTCAGCGCTTTGCCGAGGCACAGAATATCCGGGGCGATACCCGCATGTTCGCAGGCAAACAGCTTGCCGGTGCGGCCAAAGCCGGTGGCGATCTCATCGGCAATCAGCAGAATGCCCTCGCGGTCGCACATTCTGCGAATACGCCTCAGCCATTCCGGATGGTACATCCGCATTCCGCCCGCGCCCTGCACGATCGGTTCAAGAATGACGGCAGCAATCTCGTGACGATGTGCCGCCATCAGCCGCGCGAAGCCGACCATGTCCATCTCGTTCCACTCGCCGTCGAAGCGGCTCTGCGGCGCAGGGGCGAACAGGTTTTCCGGCAGATACCCCTTCCACAGGCTGTGCATGGAGTTATCCGGATCGCACACCGACATCGCCCCGAAGGTATCCCCGTGATAGCCGTTGCGGAAGGTGAGGAAACGCTGGCGCGTTTCGCCCTTCGCGTGCCAGTACTGCAGCGCCATTTTCATCGCCACTTCCACCGCCACGGAGCCGGAATCCGCCAGGAATACGCACTCCAGCGAGTCAGGCGTCATCGCTACCAGACGGCGGCATAAATCCACCGCGGGCTGATGGGTGATCCCGCCAAACATCACGTGCGACATCTGGTCAATCTGGGCCTTCATCGCCGCATTCAGGCGCGGGTGGTTGTACCCGTGAATCGCCGCCCACCAGGAGGACATTCCGTCAACGAGCTGTTCGCCGCTGGCGAGATGCAGCTCGCAGCCGTGGGCGGAGGCCACCGGATAGACGGGAAGGGGGCGGGTCGTGGAGGTGTAAGGGTGCCAGATATGCTGTTTGTCGAAGGCGAGATCGTCCTGGGTCATAATCGACTTGTAAACCATTTTGAAAAGTTTTAGGTTTACGAGTATAAACCGAACCGAAAATTAACAAAACCCTTTGGAGAAGCCCGATGGCTCACCACGCACGCTGGACGATGTCGCAAGTTACTGAATTATTCAACAAACCTTTCCTTGAGCTGATGTTCGAAGCCCAACAGGTGCATCGTCAGCACTTCGATCCCCGCCATGTTCAGGTCAGCACGCTGCTGTCGATCAAGACCGGCGCCTGCCCCGAAGACTGCAAATATTGCCCGCAGAGTGCGCGCTACAAAACCGGTCTGGAGTCAGAGCGCCTGATGGAAGTGGAGCAGGTCCTTGACTCCGCGCGCAAGGCGAAAAACGCTGGATCAACCCGCTTCTGCATGGGCGCGGCGTGGAAGAACCCGCACGATCGCGACATGCCGTACCTGGAGCAGATGGTGAAGGGCGTGAAGGAGATGGGCCTCGAAGCCTGTATGACCCTCGGTACGCTCAACGAAGAGCAGGCGCAGCGCCTCTCGGCCGCGGGGCTGGATTACTACAACCACAACCTCGACACCTCGCCGGAATTTTACGGCAATATCATCACCACGCGTACCTACCAGGAGCGTCTGGATACGCTGGATAAAGTGCGTGACGCGGGGATCAAGGTCTGTTCCGGCGGCATCGTGGGCTTAGGCGAGACGGTGAAAGACCGCGCGGGCCTGCTGCTGCAACTGGCGAACCTGCCGACCCCGCCGGAAAGCGTGCCAATCAACATGCTGGTGAAGGTCAAGGGCACGCCGCTGGCGGATAACGAGGACGTGGATGCGTTTGATTTTATCCGCACCATCGCGGTGGCGCGCATCATGATGCCAACGTCTTACGTTCGCCTCTCGGCGGGCCGCGAGCAGATGAACGAGCAGACCCAGGCGATGTGCTTTATGGCCGGCGCCAACTCCATCTTCTACGGCTGCAAGCTGCTGACCACGCCGAACCCGGAAGAGGACAAAGACGTTCAGCTGTTCCGCAAGCTGGGGCTGAACCCGCATCAGACCGAAGTCCTGACGGGCGATAACGAGCAACAGCAGCAGCTGGAGCAGCAGATTTTCAACGCCGACACCGACCAGTTCTACAACGCGGCAGCCGTATGACCTGGCAGGCACGTATCAACTCTGCGCTCGACGACCGTCGGGCGGCAGAGGCATTTCGCGTTCGCAGGGTGGTGGAAAACGGCGCGGGTCGTTTTCTTACCCGTGAAGGCCAGCGGTTCTGCAACTTCTCCAGCAACGACTATCTCGGGCTGAGCCAGCATCCGGCCATTATCCGCGCCTGGCAGCAGGGCGCGGAGCGGTTTGGCGTGGGCAGCGGCGGATCGGGACACGTCAGCGGATACACCACGGCGCATCAGGCGCTGGAAGAGGCGCTTGCCGACTGGCTGGGCTACCCGCGCGCGCTGCTGTTTATCTCCGGCTTTGCCGCCAACCAGGCGGTCATCACGGCCCTCATGGGGAAGGACGATCGCATTGTCGCCGACCGCCTGAGCCACGCCTCCCTGCTGGAGGCGGCAAATTTAAGCCCGGCGCAGCTGCGGCGTTTTGCCCATAACGATGCGGGACAGCTTGCTGCGCTGCTGGATAAACCCTGCGAAGGACAACAGCTGGCGGTCACGGAAGGGGTGTTCAGCATGGACGGCGACAGCGCGCCGCTTGCCGCGCTGCACGAGGCCGCAAAGCGGCAGCATGCCTGGCTGCTGGTGGACGATGCCCACGGCACTGGCGTGATGGGCGACGAAGGGCGCGGGAGCGCGTATCAGCAAAACGTGAAGCCGGAACTGCTGATTGTCACCTTCGGCAAAGGTTTTGGCGTTAGCGGTGCCGCCGTGCTGTGCAGCGAATCCGTCGCCGACTATCTGCTGCAGTTTGCCCGACACCTGATTTACAGCACCAGCATGCCTCCGGCGCAGGCCGTGGCGCTGTCAGCGTCGCTGGCGGTGATACGCAGCGCGGAAGGGGATGAGCGTCGCCAGCGGCTGGCAGAGCATATCGCCCGCTTCCGTCAGGGACTCGCGGCGCTGCCCTTCCGCAGCACCGATTCGCAGAGCGCTATCCAGCCGGTGATTGTCGGTGAAAATGCCCGCGCGCTGGCCCTGGCACAGGCGCTGCGCCAGCGCGGCATGTGGGTGACCGCCATCCGCCCGCCCACCGTCCCACCAGGCACGGCGCGGCTGCGCTTAACCCTGACGGCGGCGCATGAACGACAGGATATTGAGACGTTGCTGGAGGCGCTCCATGATGCCGGTGAATAAGCAGGCCATCGCGGCCGCATTTGGCCGCGCCGCGCAGAGCTATTCGCAGCATGATGAGCTGCAGCGTCTGAGCGCGCAGGGGCTTCTGGCCGCCCTTGGCGAGAACGGTTTTCCACAGGTGCTGGACGCCGGGTGTGGTCCCGGCAGCAACAGCCGCTACTGGCGCGGGGCAGGAAGCCAGGTGACGGCTATCGATCTCTCAGCCCAGATGCTGGAAGAGGCACGCCAGCGGCAGGCGGCAGATCGTTATCTGCTGGCCGATATCGAGGCGATCCCGCTGGCGGACGCGCAGTTTGATCTGGTCTGGAGCCATCTGGCGGTTCAGTGGTGCAGCAGCCTGCCGCAGGCCTTGCGTGAGCTTTATCGCGTCGCGCGACCGGGCGGGAAGGTGGCGTTTACCACCTTGCTGGAAAGTTCGCTGCCGGAGCTGAATCAGGCCTGGCAGGCAGTCGATGAACAGCCGCACGCTAACCGGTTTTTATCGCATGAGCAGGTGATGCAGGCGCTGAAAGGCTGGCGCGCTCGCAGTGTGGTGCAGACCATCACGCTCAATTTTAGCGATGCGTTCAGCGCCATGCGTTCGCTGAAGGGCATAGGCGCCACGCACCTGCATACCGGACGCGAGAAAAAACCGCTCACCCGCGGTCAGCTGCAGCGCCTTGAGCTGGCCTGGCCGCAGCAGCGGGGTCAATTCCCGCTCTCCTATCAACTTTTTCATGGGATTATCGAACGTGACTGAACGTTATTTTGTCACCGGCACGGACACAGAAGTGGGCAAAACGGTGGCCAGCTCGGCGCTGCTGCAGGCGGCACGGCTGCTCGGGAAAAACACCGCCGGGTATAAGCCCGTGGCGTCCGGCAGCGAGATGACGGCGGAAGGGTTACGCAACACCGACGCGCTGGCGCTCCAGCGTAACAGCACGCGTGAACTCGCCTATTCCGCGGTGAATCCGTACACCTTTGCCGAGCCGACCTCGCCGCACATTATCAGCGCCGATGAAGGTCGTCCGATTGATTTCGCCGTGCTGTCTGCCGGACTGCGGACGCTGGAAAATCAGGCCGACTGGGTGCTGGTGGAAGGGGCTGGCGGCTGGTTTACGCCGCTTTCGGACACGCAGACGTTTGCTGACTGGGTGCAGGCCGAGCAGCTTCCGGTCATTCTTGTCGTCGGCGTCAAGCTGGGCTGCATCAATCACGCCATGTTGACGGCGCAGGCCATACAGCAGGCCGGGCTGCGTCTGGCGGGCTGGATAGCCAACGACGTGGTTGCGCCGGGTAAACGACACCTGGAGTATCTGGCGACGCTCAGGCGCGTCCTGCCCGCCCCGTGCCTCGGGGAGATCCCCTGGCTTGCTGACGGCGCGGAAAATGCCGAAACCGGACGTTATCTCGATCTCAGCGTTTTGCTTCCCGCGACATCCAGTGAGCGATAAGCTCGTCATCCAGTTCGTTAACGTGGCCCTGCGCCACGTTACGCCCGCGATAGAGCATACAGAAACGGTCCGCCACCCGACGGATAAACGACAGCTGCTGCTCCGCTAACAGCACCGTCATACCCAGCTCCCGGTTTAATCGCCCCAGCAGTTGCACCAGCTTCTGGGCAACGCTGTGCCCCGCGCCGTGCAGAGGTTCATCCAGGATCAGCAGGTGAGGGCGGTTTACCAGCGCATTAGCCAGCGCCAGCTGATACTGGTCGTCCGGAGAGAGCGTGTTGGCGCGGGTTTGCCGCACCCCATAGAGCGTCGGAAACAGGTCGTAAACGTCATTTTTCGCCTCCGGATTAGGTTTCCCCGTCGCCCGCATGGCGATATGCAGGTTCTCCTCAATCGTTAGCTGAGAGAAGATCCGCCTGTCCTGCGAGACATAGCCAATCCCCGGCCCGGAACGCTGTTCTGACGGCGGGTGGAGCAAATCACGCGGCGGCGCGCCCGCCTCATACCAGATGATGCTGCCGCTTTCGACGGGCACTTTCCCGGCGATGCAGTTCATGAGGGTGGTTTTCCCCATCCCCGGCAGGCCAACGACGCCTGTACACATCCCTTGCGGAAAATCTAAATCCACATTCCATAGCGTATGTTGACTTCCGTAAAACTGATTCACTGCACGCAGACTCAACATCTTTCTCTCCTTAAAAATGTGTGTAGGTGTGGCTCGTGGATGAATCTGCAAAACCCCTGCCATAAAGCGGAAAGTGGTTAAAAAAGCGACTTTTTTAGGAATAAGTCACAGAAGCGCGGCGGATAAAAACCGGGCTTGCACATCGACGGTGCTGGCGGTGGTGAGTTGTGGTGCAGAGCCCGAAAGGGTGAAAATGTGAGCAAGATCGCATCGGATGGTTATGAATGACGCAACTGTTAATCAGCAAAAAATAGCTATAAAAATTTTTTGCCACCGTCTCGTGGGAAAATCCGGGAATTTGCGGAGCGCCAGTCTGTATGGGCTGGAAGCAGTTATCCACTATTCCTGTGGATAACCATGTGCATTAGAGTTAGAAAACACGCGATAAGCGAGAGAAGACGCGGCTTACGCCCAAATTGACGCGAAACGCGGCTTTAGAAAATATCGTTTAGTTTTTAATTGCTTAGATAAAAGCAATTCCCGTCATGAAAGTGTCACCGGTTGCCACAAAACTATCATTACCTGGCTTGACAAATGTTAAAAAAGAAAAAGTTCTGGGGATAACCTGACCTGACTGGTGTTTTATGTTGTCACAGTCCAAATTTTGGTCGCTATCGCGCTAATCATTCAGGCGCTACTCTAAATATCCTGACATGCTACTGGTTTTTCATCCAGTGTTTTTTACTGGCATTCCTGGCAACAAGGAGTAAAATTACTCACCTGCCGCTTATAACGTCATCAGGTTGTCGCCCATGAGTAAACCGTTCAAATTGAATTCTGCTTTCCGTCCATCTGGCGATCAGCCTGAGGCGATCCGTCGTCTGGAAGAGGGACTGGAGGATGGGCTGGCGCACCAGACGCTGCTGGGGGTCACCGGCTCGGGTAAAACATTTACCATTGCCAACGTGATTGCGGATCTCCAGCGCCCAACGATGGTTCTGGCACCCAATAAAACCCTGGCGGCGCAGCTTTACGGCGAGATGAAAGAGTTCTTCCCGGAAAACGCGGTAGAGTATTTCGTCTCCTACTACGATTACTACCAGCCTGAAGCCTATGTGCCGAGCTCTGACACCTTCATTGAGAAAGATGCCTCGGTGAACGAACACATCGAGCAGATGCGACTGTCGGCCACAAAGGCGCTTCTGGAGCGTCGTGATGTGATCGTCGTGGCCTCGGTTTCCGCGATCTACGGTCTGGGCGATCCGGATCTCTATCTCAAGATGATGTTGCACCTGACGCAGGGGATGATCATCGACCAGCGCGCGATTTTGCGTCGCCTGGCGGAGCTGCAGTACACCCGCAACGACCAGGCCTTCCAGCGCGGCACCTTCCGCGTGCGCGGTGAAGTGATCGACATCTTTCCGGCAGAATCGGACGATATGGCGCTGCGCGTCGAGCTGTTTGACGAAGAGGTTGAACGCCTGTCGCTCTTCGACCCGCTGACCGGACACGTTGAGTCGGTGATCCAGCGCTTCACCATCTACCCGAAAACGCACTACGTGACGCCGCGCGAGCGTATCGTGCAGGCGATGGAAGAGATCAAAGTGGAGCTGGCCGAGCGCCGTAAGGTGCTGTTGGCGAACAATAAGCTACTGGAAGAGCAGCGCCTCAGCCAGCGTACCCAGTTCGACCTGGAGATGATGAACGAGCTGGGCTACTGCTCCGGCATCGAAAACTACTCCCGCTTCCTCTCCGGGCGTGGGCCGGGAGAGCCGCCGCCGACGCTGTTTGATTACCTTCCGGCCGACGGTTTGCTGGTGATCGACGAATCCCACGTCACGATCCCGCAGATCGGCGGGATGTACCGTGGCGACCGGGCGCGTAAGGAGACGCTGGTGGAGTACGGTTTCCGTCTGCCGTCAGCGCTGGATAACCGTCCGATGAAGTTTGAAGAGTTTGAGGCGCTGGCGCCGCAAACCATCTACGTCTCGGCCACGCCGGGCAACTATGAGCTGGAAAAATCGGGCGATGAGGTGGTTGACCAGGTGGTGCGTCCGACCGGGCTGCTGGATCCGGTTATCGAGGTGCGTCCGGTGGCCACGCAGGTGGACGACCTGCTCTCTGAGATTCGCGCCCGTTCCGCCATCAACGAGCGCGTGCTGGTGACCACGCTCACCAAGCGTATGGCGGAAGACCTGACCGAGTATCTCGAAGAGCACGGCGAGAAGGTGCGTTATCTGCACTCGGATATCGATACCGTGGAGCGCATGGAGATTATCCGCGACCTGCGTCTGGGCGAGTTTGACGTGCTGGTAGGGATTAACCTGCTGCGAGAAGGTCTCGATATGCCGGAGGTCTCGCTGGTGGCGATTCTGGATGCGGACAAAGAGGGCTTCCTGCGTTCCGAGCGTTCGCTGATTCAGACCATTGGCCGCGCCGCGCGTAACGTCAACGGTAAAGCGATTTTGTACGGTGACAAAATTACCCCGTCGATGGCGAAAGCGATTGGTGAGACGGAGCGCCGCCGCGAGAAACAGCAGCGCTACAATGAAGAACACGGCATTACCCCGCAGGGGCTGAACAAGAAGGTGGTGGATATTCTGGCGCTGGGTCAGAACATCGCCAAAACCAAAGCGAAAGGCCGCGGCAAGGCGCGTTCAGTGGTGGAAGAAGATACCGTCGTGCTGACGCCAAAAGCGCTTCAGCAGAAAATCCACGAGCTGGAAGGACAGATGATGCAGCACGCGCAGAACCTGGAGTTCGAAGAGGCGGCGCAGATCCGCGACCAGCTTCATCAGTTGCGGGATCTGTTTATCGCGGCATCGTGAGTAAAGCGTTGTTTTCTCCCTCTCCCCGTGGGTTGAGGAATCCCCACAAATTAATGCGAGCACTGAACAATCCCCTCGCCCCTTTGGGGAGAGGGTTAGGGTGAGGGGAACATACGGCAGCGGTGGTCATTCCGTTCACTTTATGTTCCTTGCTACTCTGTGATTCCTATACCGGTGAACGTGCCAGGGCGGCTCAGTCGCCGCCGCCCTGGCGACCCGGGCTCCCGGCGGTAAATCGCCGCTTCGCGGTGCCCTCGGCTTATTCCTTCCGGCTTGTCGGGTACGGGCGGAGGCAACGTCCATGTAAAGCCCGCCCTCTCGGCGCATCCCTGCGCCTCGCCCCGGCCTGCAGGAAACGCCTCAGCGATTTACAGCCGGACCAGGGCGTCGCTGCAAGCCGTTCATTTTTCTGAAGCAACATTCATCGCTTCGTGTAGAGAAATTACAGGGGGTTCGTCAGCTCCGTGGGAGAGGGCCGGGGTGAGGGCATCAGGCCTCACAAAACGAATCTAACCCAGCGCCTGAATCGCCTTCTCCAGCGCCTCGCGCAGCAGATGGCGGTCGTGGCGATACTTGATGTCTGAGGCCTCCAGCGGCTCCTGCACCACCAGGCGATCGCCGATACCGGATACATCCACCTTCGGCCCCACCACCACGCCGTCAATGATCTTCTTACCGACGTAATGCTCCATCAAATTGAGTTTATCCGACAGCGACAGGCTTGCGGCTGCCGGGCTCAGTTCACGCCCGAGGTTACCGATGTAAACCATTGGCGCCGGGGTGCGGCGCAGCGCCTGCGCCAGCTCTTTCACCAGCAGGATCGGCATCAGGCTGGTGTAAAAGCTGCCCGGGCCGATCAGAATTAAATCCGCATCGCCAATTGCTTCTACGGCTTCACGCGTCGCCGGCACGCTCGGGTAAGTCATCAGCTCTTTGGGCGGCAGCAGAAGCTGGTCAATATTCACCTCGCCGTAAACTTCATGCCCTTCGGCGTCGATGGCCATCAAGTCAACCGGTTGTTCAGACATGGGGATCAGAAATGCGTCCACTTTGAGCAGATTACGGATCAGATTGATGGCTTCGAGAGGCCTCACGCTCAGGTGATCCAGCGCCTTTAACATCAGATTTCCGAGGTTATGTCCGGAAAGTTCGCCATTACCGCCAAAACGGTACTCAAACATCGCCGACGCGACGCTCGGCTCGGTAATTAACTGGTTCAGGCAGTTGCGCATATCGCCCCAGGCAATGCCGCCTTCGGCACGTCTGATCCGCCCGGTTGAGCCGCCGTTGTCGGTGGTGGTCACTATCCCAGTCAGCCTTGAGCCGAGTGACGACAACGAGGACATGACGCGGCCCAGGCCGTGGCCTCCGCCAAGAGCGACCACTCGGTCAAGATCCGCAAAAGTGCGATTGCGCATACGTATTCCTTATCACGTTCGATCGCGTAACAGTAACCTAACTACCCCTAAAAGACGATGCCTCACCCGATGCAAAATGACGTATATCAATGTGAAAATGCGGTTTTTAGGTATTCTGTAGCGAAAATGGGCGAATGATTCGCTATATACGTAATTATATAGCGAAAAGCGACAATGGCGCTGTCCGAATTTCCGCGCTACTATCGCCCTAACCACGTTTTCAACATTGAAAACATACACTCTAGCCCTTGTGCCTGTGTCGAAAGATATGGCGCTCTGGCCGTGGCGAATTTGCCACCAGGGTACAGAAAGAAATGACTGTGCCTCCCGTATCTGGAAAGGTGTACATGGCTTCACAACTTACTGATGCTTTCGCGCGTAAGTTTTATTACTTACGTCTGTCGATTACCGATGTGTGCAATTTCCGTTGCACCTACTGCCTGCCTGACGGCTACAAACCGGGCAGCGTCACCAATAACGGCTTTCTCTCCGTGGATGAAGTGCGCCGCGTCACGCGCGCCTTCTCTGAGCTCGGCACCGAAAAAGTGCGCCTTACCGGCGGTGAACCCTCGCTGCGCCGCGATTTCCCCGACATCATTGCCTCCGTGCGTGAAAACGAACGTATCCGCCAGATTGCGGTGACCACCAACGGTTACCGTATGGCACGCGACGTAGCCACCTGGCGCGATGCGGGCTTAACCGCTATTAACGTCAGCGTGGACAGTCTGGACGCCCGCCAGTTTCACGCCATTACCGGCCAGGATAAATTCCAGCAGGTCATGGACGGTATCGATGCGGCATTTGCGGCCGGCTTCGAAAAAGTCAAAGTCAACACGGTGCTGATGCGTGATGTAAACCATCACCAGCTTGATACCTTCCTGGCGTGGATCAAAACCCGCCCCATTCAGCTGCGTTTTATTGAGCTGATGGAAACCGGCGAGGGCAGCGAGCTGTTTCGCCGCCATCACATCTCCGGCATGGTGCTGCGCGACGAACTGCTCAGGCGCGGCTGGATCCACCAGATCCGCCAACGCAGCGACGGTCCGGCACAGGTCTTCTGCCATCCTGATTATGAAGGCGAGATCGGGCTTATCATGCCTTACGAGAAAGACTTCTGTGCCAGCTGCAACCGCCTGCGCGTCTCTTCCGTGGGCAAACTCCATCTCTGCCTGTTCGGCGACGGCGGCGTGGACCTTCGCGATCTGCTGGAAGACGATGCGCAGCAGGACGCGCTTGAAGCGCGCATTTCTGAAGCACTGACGCATAAAAAACAGACCCACTTCCTGCATCAGGGCAATACCGGCATTACTCAGAACCTGTCTTACATCGGCGGGTAACCAGTCTTAAGAAGGAATCAGAAGATGAGTCAGGTCAGCGCAGAATTTATCCCGACACGCATTGCGATCCTTACCGTTTCCGACCGCCGTGGCGAAGAGGATGATACCTCCGGCCACTGGCTGCGCGAGGCGGCCCATGACGCGGGGCATAACATTGTTGATAAAGCGATCGTGAAAGAAAACCGCTACGCCATTCGCGCGCAGGTCTCGCAGTGGATCGCCAGTGATGAGGTGCAGGTGGTGCTGATCACCGGCGGCACCGGCTTTACCGCGGGCGATCAGGCGCCTGAAGCGCTGCTCCCGCTGTTCGACCGCGAGGTGGAAGGCTTCGGCGAGGTGTTCCGCATGCTCTCCTTTGAAGAGATTGGTACCTCCACGCTGCAGTCGCGCGCCGTTGCCGGGGTGGCGAACAAAACCCTGATTTTCGCCATGCCGGGCTCGACGAAAGCCTGCCGCACCGCGTGGGAAAACATCATCGCCCCGCAGCTGGATGCCCGTACCCGTCCGTGTAATTTCCATCCCCATTTAAAGAAATAAGCTATGTCACAACTGACCCACATTAACGCCGCTGGCGAAGCACATATGGTTGACGTCTCCGCCAAAGCGGAAACGGTGCGCGAGGCGCGCGCCGAAGCGTTCGTCACCATGCTGCCGGAAACGCTGGCGATGATTATCGACGGCAGCCATCACAAGGGTGATGTCTTTGCGACCGCGCGCATCGCGGGTATTCAGGCCGCCAAGCGCACCTGGGATCTCATCCCGCTGTGCCATCCGCTGATGCTGAGCAAGGTGGAGGTGAACCTGCAGGCCCAGCCGGAGCACAATCGCGTGCGGATTGAATCGCTGTGCCGCTTAACCGGCAAAACCGGCGTGGAGATGGAGGCATTGACGGCGGCCTCCGTTGCCGCGCTGACCATCTACGACATGTGCAAAGCGGTGCAGAAAGATATGGTGATTGGCCCGGTTCGCCTGCTGGCAAAAAGCGGTGGCAAATCCGGTGATTTTAAGGTGGACAGCCATGATTAAGGTGCTCTTTTTTGCGCAGGTGCGCGAGCTGGTAAATACCGACAGCCTGACGCTGGATGCCTCTTTTGAAAACGTTGCGGCTCTACGCGCGCATCTGGCGGCACAAAGCGACCGCTGGACGCTGGCGCTGGATGAAGGCAAGCTGCTGGCCGCCGTTAACCAGACGCTGGTGGAGCTTACCCATCCGCTGAAGGCCGGGGATGAAGTGGCCTTCTTCCCGCCGGTAACGGGGGGCTAAGATGGCTGAAACCCGCATTCTGGTGAGCCCCGGGCGTTTTAACGTGGGGACCGAATACAGCTGGCTGGCGGAACGCGATGAAGACGGCGCGGTCGTGACCTTTACCGGCAAGGTGCGCAACCACAACCTTGGTGACAGCGTGAAGGCGCTGACGCTGGAGCATTATCCCGGCATGACGGAAAAATCGCTGGCGGAGATTGTGGACGAGGCGCGGGGCCGCTGGCCGCTCGGGCGCGTCACGGTGATTCACCGCATCGGTGAGATGTGGCCCGGCGAGGAGATTGTCTTTGTCGGGGTGACCAGCGCCCATCGCGGCAGCGCGTTTGCGGCAGGGGAGTTCATTATGGATTACCTCAAAACCAAAGCCCCGTTCTGGAAGCGCGAAGCCACGCCGGAGGGCGATCGCTGGGTAGAATCTCGCGACAGCGATAAGCAGGCCGCCAGCCGTTGGTAGTCGGTTTACGTGGATGTGTTACTCTTAACGAGTGTGTCTACTTAATCTTAATCAGGAGTGAATCATGGACCGATTTCCGCGTTCCGATTCAATAGTACAGCAGACCCGTAGCGGCCTGCAGACGTATATGGCTCAGGTGTACGGCTGGATGACGGTTGGCCTGCTACTTACCGCGTTTATCGCGTGGTATGCGGCGAACACGCCGGAGCTGATGATGTTTATCTTCTCCAGCAAAATCACCTTCTTTGGGCTGATTATCGCGCAACTGGCGCTGGTGTTTGTGCTTTCGGGTCTGGTGCACAAGCTGAGTGCCGGCATGGCAACGACCCTGTTTATGCTCTATTCGGCGCTAACGGGGCTGACGCTTTCCAGCATCTTTATCGTTTACACCTACTCATCCATCGCCAGCACCTTCGTGGTCACCGGCGGGATGTTCGGTGCGATGAGCCTGTACGGTTACACCACGAAGCGCGATCTGAGCGGTTTCGGCAGCATGCTGTTTATGGGGCTGATTGGGATTGTGCTGGCGTCACTGGTGAACCTGTGGCTGAAGAGCGAAGCGCTGATGTGGGCCGTGACCTACATCGGGGTGGTGATCTTCGTTGGATTGACGGCGTATGACACGCAGAAGCTGAAAAACATCGGCGAGCAGATCGACGTGCGCGACAGTTCAAACCTGCGCAAATATTCGATTCTGGGCGCGCTGACGCTCTATCTGGACTTCATCAACCTGTTCCTGATGCTGCTGCGAATTCTTGGCAACCGTCGTTAAGATTGCTTTGCCGGGTGGCGGTTTCGCCTTACCCGGCCTACGAAGTGCGAACCGTAGGTCGGGTAAGGCGAAGCCGCCACCCGACTTATTCACTTCGCTAGCATCCTCTCATTCTTCGCCCGCAGCTTTTTCGCCCGACTTTCCAGCACCAGATAGCAGATTGTTGCCAGCGCCAGCGGCAGGAAGTAATACAGCATGCGGTACGCCAGCAGGGCGGCGATAATCGTTCCCTGAGAAACATGCTCCCCGGCCAGCAGGGCAATAAACACCGCCTCCAGCACGCCGATCCCCGCCGGAATATGCACAATCACCCCGGCAATACTGCTCACCAGCAGCACGCCCAGCACGAAGAAGTAGTTTACATCCTCGCCGATCAGCAGCCAGATGATGGCTCCCATCGCCATCCAGTTGGCGCTGGAAACCGCCATCTGCAGCACCGCAAACTTCCACGAGGGCAGGACCAGCTTTTGCCCTTTAATGGTCATATGACGGCGTCTGGCAAAGGCGCAGGCCCACAGATAAACGGCGATAATCAGCAGCAGTACGATGCCCAGAATGCGCAGCGTAGCCTCATCGATATACCAGTGCGCGGGCAACTGCACCACGCCGATGGTGAAGATCACCCCGCCGAGCAGAATATAGCCTAGCCAGTTCGTGGTAATGCTCAGGGAAAAAATGCGGGTGATGGTTCCGCCCGGCAGGCCGAGCCGCGAGTAGAGGCGATAGCGCATGCCAATGCCCCCGACCCAGGTGCTCAGCGTCAGGTTAAAGGCGTAGCAGATAAACGACACCAGCATCACCTGACGTTTGGCCAGCTTGTGGCCGCAGTAGGCCCGACCCAGCAGGTCATAGCAGCCGTACATCAGGTAGCTCACGATAACCAGCCCCGTCGCGCCCAGCAGCACCATCCGGTTATAGTTGCGGATAACCTTCCACACCTCTTCCCAGTCCACTTTCTGCGCGTAGACCACCAGCAGCACCGCGACGGCAATAAAGAATACCCAGGTGAGGATCTTTTTTGCCAGACGCCAGCGTGGATGCGATTTCGACATCAGGGTTTGCCTCCATCTTCCGCTTCTATGCGGTCCTGGGTTTCCATTTCGGGTTGTACCGGCGGGTCCACCTGCGCCAGCTTCGGCGTATGCGCCGGCAGCCAGCCGACCATCGCCGGGAAATGCCGCAGAAAGTGGAACACCACCACGCTGATGCCCAGGTTCCACCAGGTGCGTTTGGGAACCATGGACTCATCCACGCGCACGCAGTCGTTAACGATCAACGCCTGCAGGTTATCCCGCAGGGTCTGGTTAAACTGGCGGTCGTGAATGATCAGGTTGGCTTCAAGATTCAGCGACAGGCTCAGCGGATCGAGGTTGCTGGAGCCCACGGTGGCCCAGTGATCGTCCATCAGCGCGACTTTGCCGTGCAGCGGTCGACGGCGGTATTCGTAGATCTGGACGCCGCCCTTCACCAGGTAGTTATACAGCAGCCGCGCCCCGACTTTGACGATCGGCATATCCGGCTCACCCTGCACGATCAGCTTCACGCGCACACCGCGTCTTGCAGCATTGCGCATGGCATGCAGCAGGCGATAGCCCGGGAAGAAGTAGGCGTTGGCGATGATCACTTCGCGCTTGGCGTTGGCCAGCATTTTAAGATAGTGGCGTTCAATGTCATCCCGGTGCTCGCCGTTGTCGCGCCAGACGAAAAGCGCCTGCGCTTCACCGGGCTTCCGGTTCTCTTCCGGGCGATGGCGGCGTCGCCACCAGCGGCGAACGGCCTCTTTCCCCGGCAGGTTCTCCAGCTCAAACAGCAAGATGTCCTGCACCACCGGGCCTTCAATGCGAATGGCGTAATCCTGCTTCGCTTCCGGGCCGTAGTCGGACATATGCTCAGCGGAGTAGTTAATGCCGCCGACAAACGCCACCGTCTCATCCACCACCACAATTTTGCGGTGCATCCGGCGGAAAAGGTTGGTACGCATGCCGAACAGGCGAGGGCCGGGATCGTAGTAGCGGAACACCACCCCCGCGGCGGTAAGTTCATTGACGAACGCATCGCTGAGATCCGGCGAGCCGTAGCCATCCAGCAGCACTTCAATTTTGACGCCGCGCTGTGCGGCGCGCAGCAGCACGCTGTGCAGCTGCTTGCCGACGTTGTCTTCGAACCAGATAAAGGTTTCGAGGATCACCTTCTGCTGGGCGTGATCAATCGCCTTAAACACGGCCGGGTAATACTCGTCCCCGTTGACCAGCAGCGTGATCCGGTTGCCTTCCTGCCAGGAACATTTCATAGGTGGATCTCCGCGCTGAGCGGGGCATGGTCGGAAAGATGCCGCCAGTTAAGGAGCGCCAGGGCGGTCGGGCTGCTGGCATGGGCATTTTTTACGTAGATGCGGTCAAGCCGCAGCAGCGGGAAACGGACCGGAAACGTGCGCGCAGGCCTGCCGTTCGCCCGGGTGAAAATTTCCTCCAGTCCGGCCTCCACCTTCAGGGGGTGGTTTGCCCGCTGGCGCCAGTCGTTGAAATCGCCTGCCACGACAACAGGTTCACCGTCAGGCAGCGCGTTGGCCCATTCGGCCAGCATTTTCAGCTGCGCCTGACGATGGGCTTCGCGCAGGCCCAGGTGAACGCAGCCGACGTGGATGGGCAGCTCAAGGTCGGGCGGGGTAATGCGGCAGTAAAGCAGGCCGCGTTTTTCGCTCTCCCCGACGGAAACGTCGCGGTTCTCGTAATGTTCAATGGGGTAGCGGGACAGCACCGCGTTGCCGTGATGCCCTTCCGGATAGACCGCGTTGCGGCCGTAGGCATAATCACTCCACATGGTGTCGGCCAGAAATTCATAGTGCGGCGTGTCGGGCCAGTTCTCAAAGTGAAGCGGATGCACTTCGTGTGCGCCCATCACCTCCTGCAGGCAGACAATATCCGCGCTGACGGTGCGCACCGCGTCGCGCAGCTCCGGTAAAATGAAGCGGCGGTTAAATGCTGTGAAGCCTTTATGAATGTTTATCGTCAGCACTTTAAGCGAGAAATGCTGCATTTTTTTCGTCATAAGCTCCTTCCTGAGTGACTATCCCAATGAAAATAAAGTGTAGTCGGCGTCACAAAAAGATGCGGCGTTACGGAATTTTCCGTAAAGTGCGGTAGTCTGATTAAGCAGAGAAAAATCCTTCAGGAGAGAAGCCATGAAGTGGCAACAACGTGTTCGTGTCGCAACTGGCCTGAGTTGCTGGCAGATAATGTTGCATTTACTGGTCGTGGCCGTACTGGTGATGGGCTGGATGAGCGGCACGCTGGTGCGTGTTGGCCTGGGGCTATGCGTCCTTTACGGCGTCACCGTGCTGTCGATGCTGTTCTTACAGCGCCACCATGAAGCGCGCTGGCGTGAGGTGGGTGATGTGCTCGAAGAGCTCACCACCACCTGGTACTTTGGTGCCGCGATGATTGTCCTGTGGCTGTTGTCACGCGTCCTGCAGAACAACCTGCTGCTGGCCCTGGCGGGTCTGGCTATCCTCGCAGGGCCTGCGGTGGTCTCGTTGCTGACCAAAGAGAAAAAGCTACGCGATGTTGCGTCTAAACATCGCATAGGCCACTGAGCCCGTCGTGGCCGCGATGACCAGTAGCGGCCACAAACTTCCCCAGACAATATCCAGACTCGCATCCTTCAGATAGATCTGCTTGGTGATATCCGTAAAGTGTCGTATCGGATTTATCCACGTCAGATCCTGGAGCCACACCGGCATATTCTCGACGGGTGAGACGTACCCCGAGAGCAGGATCGCGGGCATCATAAAGACGAATACCCCGATAAACGCCTGCTGCTGCGTCGAGCAGAGTGCGGAAATCAGCAGCCCAAACCCCACCAGCGACAGCCCGTAAATCACCATCGTGAAATAAAACAGCGCCAGCGATCCGGCGAACGGGATCTGGTAGGCCCAAATTCCCACCCCCAGCACGATGGTGGCCTGGAAGGTCGCGACAATCAGCGCCGGCACCGCTTTGCCGACGAAAATTTGCCAGGTGGCGAGCGGGGAGACCAGTAGTTGATCCAGCGTGCCCTGTTCGCGCTCGCGGGCGACTGAGAGGGAGGTGACGATCATCACCCCGATGGTGGTGATCATGGCGATCAGCGACGGCACCACAAACCACTTGTAGTCCAGATTCGGGTTATACCAGTTGCGCACCACCAGTTCGCTGTTGTTGGGCTTCGGTTTGCCGTCCATCAGCTCCTGCTGGTAATCCTTCACGACCTGCTGCAGATAGTTGGCCGCGATCTGGGCGCTGTTGGAGTTGCGTCCGTCGAGGATCAACTGCAGCGGCGCGGTCTGGAAGGTATCCAGATTGCGGGAGAAATCCGCCGGGAACCGCACCAGCAGCAGCGCTTTTTGCGTGTCGATGGTAGGCTGGATCTCCTGCGGGCTTTTCAGCAGCAGAATGTGGGTAAAGGCTTTCGCGCGGGCAAAACGCTGCGTCAGTTCAACAGCGTGTTTGCCGTTGTCTTCGTTGTAAATGGCGATGGTGGCGTTGGTCACCTCCAGCGTGGCGGCAAACGGGAACAGTAAAACCTGGATCAGCACCGGCAACACCAGAATGGCGCGGGTTTGCGGCTCGCGCAGCAGGGATTGCAGCTCTTTGCGTATTAATGTCCATAAACGGTGAAACATGCGCGCTCCTTAATCTAACCGC
The DNA here is from genome assembly GCF_048684805.1 of Enterobacter sp. BNK-22. Lineage (NCBI taxonomy): Bacteria > Pseudomonadati > Pseudomonadota > Gammaproteobacteria > Enterobacterales > Enterobacteriaceae > Enterobacter > Enterobacter sp. BNK-22. The sequence goes on along the minus strand of NZ_JBLQTT010000001.1, from coordinate 2,160,716 downwards.
CGTTTGGTTTTCATCCACGTTAACCCGATAAACATCGCCGCAGACGCCAGTAAAAACAGCGTGTTGACGATCAGCACCACCGGAATGTTCCCTGCCAGGAACAGGCTCTGCAGCGTGCTCACAAAGTAGCGCGCCGGAATCACGTAAGTCACGGCGCGGATCACGGCAGGCATGCTGTCTATCTGGAAGATAAAGCCGGACAGCATAATCGACGGCAAAAAGGCGGCGTTGAGGGCCACCTGGGCCGCGTTAAACTGGTTGCGGGTGATGGTGGAGATGAGCAGCCCCATCCCCAGCGTGCTGAGTAAAAACAGGCTGGTGATAAAGAACAGCACCACCAGCGAGCCGCGATACGGCACGCCGAGGATAAAGACGGACACCAGCATACAGAGCAGCATCGCCAGCATGCCGAGGAAGTAGTAGGGAATAAGCTTGCACAGCAGCAGCTCGACGCGCGTCACTTCGGTTGAAAGCAGCGCCTCCATGGTGCCGCGCTCCCACTCGCGGGCGATCACCAGCGAGGTCAGAATCGCGCCAATGACCGTCATGATAATCGTCACCGCGCCCGGAATAATAAAGTGCTGGCTGATGGCGGCGGGGTTAAACCAGTAACGCGTCTGCACGTCGATCAGCGGTTTAAATTCTTCACCCCGATCTTCCGCCCGCTGCATCTGCCAGAGCTGCCAGATCCCCTCCGCGTAGCCCTGCACGAAGTTCGCGGTGTTCGGCTCGCTGCCGTCGGTGATCACCTGGATCGGCGCATCGGTATTCGCCCGCGCCATATTGGCGGCAAAATCCACCGGAATGACGATCAGACCGCGAATCTTCCCGGCCTGCATCTTCTGGATCAGCTCCTGACGATTGTCGCTGATGGTGGCGTCAATGTAGGGCGAACCGGTCATGGCGTGGGTGAAGTCCAGCGCCTCCTCGCTCTGCTGCTCCAGCAAAATCCCGACCCGCAGCTTGCTGGAGTCCAGATTAATGCCGTAGCCAAAGATAAACAGCAGCAGCAGGGGGATCACCACCGCAATCAGCCAGCTGCTGGGGTCACGCACGATCTGCCGCGTCTCTTTTATGCACAACGCGCGCACCCGGCGCCAGGAAATGGCGTTACTGCGCATGGGCATTCTCCTTATCCCAGTCGTGGATGAGGGTGATAAACGCCTGCTCCATGGTCGGGTCCGGGACCTCATCGTCGGCGGCCTGGTTTTTCAGGTCGTCCGGTGTACCGTGGGCAATCAGCTTGCCGCGATACACCAGCCCGATGCGGTCGCAGTACTCCGCCTCGTCCATGAAGTGGGTGGTCACCATCACGGTCACCCCTTTTTCCACCATGCTGTTGATATGCAGCCAGAACTCGCGGCGGGTGAGGGGATCAACGCCGGAGGTCGGCTCATCCAGAAACAGAATATCCGGCTCGTGCATCAGCGAGCAGGCCAGCGCCAGCCGCTGCTTAAAGCCGAGCGGCAGTTCGTCGGTGGCGTGAGAAGCAATCGTCGTTAACCCGAAGGCGTCGCTCATGCGGCGGATCTTCTCGTTCTGCGCCCGTCCGCGCAGGCCATACACGCCAGAGAAAAAGCGCAGATTCTGCTCGACCGTCAGGTTGCCATACAGCGAGAACTTCTGCGCCATATAGCCCAGATGCTGGCGCGCCTTGCCGGAGCTGACCTTCAGATCCATATCCAGCACCAGCGCTTTGCCGGACGTCGGCACCAGCAGGCCACACATCATCTTAAAGGTGGTCGATTTTCCCGCGCCGTTCGGTCCTAGCAGGCCAAAAATCTCGCCGCGTTTTACCGCGAAATTGACGTTATCGGTGGCGGCGAAATCCCCGAACTTTTTGGTGAGGGATTTGGCTTCGATCACCGTTTCGCCCGGCGTGCCGTCCACCGTGTGCAGAATTGCGCCAAGCGGAGACTCGGACGTCCCCGCGCCGCCCAGCAGGTCGATAAACGCATCTTCGAAGCGCGGCGCCGTCTCTTCCATGTCGATCTCAGGCATGCCGGGCGCCTGGCGAATATCGTCGACGGTGGCCTCTTTTTTGAGGATCACCCGCACCGAGCGGCCCTGAATCATTCCGTCGCTGACCTGCGGCAGCTTGAGCACCCGCTGCAGCAGCGAGCGGTTGGACGCCTGCGGGCTGTGCAGCAGGAAGCTGCGCCCGGCCATGCTCTGCGTCAGTGTCGTCGGCTCGCCCTGATAAAGCAGTTCGCCTTCGTTCATCAGCAGCACGTCCCGGCACTGTTCCGCTTCATCGAGGTAGGAGGTGCTCCAGAGGATCAGCATCCCGTCGCCCGCCAGCTCGTGCACCATCTGCCACAGCTCGCGGCGCGATATCGGGTCGACGCCCACGCCGGGCTCGTCCAGCAGCAGCACTTTTGGCTCACCCACCAGTGTGCAGGCCAGCCCCAGCTTCTGCTTCATCCCACCAGAAAGCTTGCCCGCCAGCCGGTCGGTGAACGGGCCGAGGGAGGTAAATTCCAGCAGGCGGGCGAAGGTCTTCTGTCGGGCTTCGCCGGTGACGCTGCGCAGGTCGGCGTACAGGTTCAGGTTTTCCATCACCGTCAGGTCTTCATACAGGCCAAACTTCTGCGGCATATAGCCGAGCATGGCGTGGAGCGCGCCATCGTCTTTTATCGGATCAAGCCCAAGCACGCTGGCCGAGCCTTCATCCGGCTTCAGCAACCCCGCCAGCATGCGCATCAGCGTGGTCTTTCCCGCACCGTCCGGGCCGACCAGGCCGGTGACATAGCCTTTCTGGATGGTGCAGTTCAGCGGCGCGACTGCCGGTTTGTCCATCCCTGCGAAACGTTTGACCAGATTGTTGAGCTGAATAACCGCATCATTCATGTCGTTCCCCGCTGTTCAATTTTACGGTGACGGGCATGCCCTGGCGCAGGGCATCATCCGCATCAGTCACGATGATGCGCAGGCGATACACCAGGTCGGTACGCAGGTCCGGCGTTTCTACTGTTTTCGGCGTGAATTCGGCGGTAGGGGAGACAAAGCCCACCTTGCCGTGATACGGCTTGTCCGGGCGACCGTCGGTATAGAGCAACAGCTCGCGGCCCGGCTGCATCTGGCCGAGATTAGGCTCATCAATGTAGGCACGTACCCAGACCGGGCGGGTCAGGGAGAGGGTTAACACGGTACTGCCCGCGCTGAGCATGCTGCCCGGCTCCACGGCGCGGGTCATCAGCGTGCCGTCAGACGGTGCGATGAGCGTGGTGTCGTGCAGATCCAGCTCCGCCTGGGCCAGTTGCGCCTGCGCCTGTTCAAGGCTGGCTTTCGCCTGGGCGATATCCTGCGGGCGGTTACCGGTGTGGTACTGGCTTAATTTATCCTGCGCGGATTTCAGCGTTGCCTGCGCCTGGTCGCGGGAGGAGCGCGCATTTTCCAGGTCATTCGCGGAAATGGTTCGGCTTTTCCACAGCCCCTGCTGGCGAGCGTAGAAGTTCTGCGCGTAGTCATAGGCCGCCTGCGCCTGTTTGACGGCCGCTGCGGCCTGAGCGATCTCTTCGTCGCGATAGCCGGCCAGCATCAGGTCATACTGCGCCTGCGCAACGGAGACGCCCGCTTTGGCCTGCAGTAGCGCATTTTCATAGGGCGCTTTGTCCAGCATTCCCAGCGTCTGCCCGGTTTTAATGGCATCGCCTTCGTCAACGCTCAGCGAGGCGAGACGGCCGCCGACGCGGAAGCTCATGTTCACCGTGCGAATATCCACGTTACCGTACAGCGTCAGGCCTTTATCCTGATGGCTCTGGTACCACAGCCATCCACCGACGCCCGCGGCAAGCAAAACAACAACCACCAGAATGATGGCGACAGGTTTTTTCATGACTTCAGGCTCCTTTGCGTTAAGCCTTGCAGGATCAGATCGAGATGACAGGCGATCACCTCACCGATCTGCGCGGCTTTATCCTCATCAAATTGTGTCCAGCCGGTGCGTAACAGGATGGTTTCCCGGCCCAGACGGAAGGCAAGGATTTCACCCAGCAGGGCGTGGGTATGCAAAATTGTCGCGGTATCGTTGGCATCCCGCCCGGTATAGGCGGCGATCAGCCGGGTCAGGTGGGTATGCATCGGGGCAATGACCCGATCGTGTACCCGCTGATAGGCGGCAGTGGGGGAGAGCTGCTCGCGGGAGATAAACTTGCTCAGGTTGAGCGTATCGTCGTGGGTCAGCACGCGGATCATGTTGTGGCAGGCATTGAGGATCAGCTGGCGGATGGCCTCGCGATCGGGCGACGGCTGGCTGAGCAGCGCGGTGGCCTCCTCGACGTGCGGGTGAAACTGCGTGCCGATAAAATCGGCAATCCACTCGGCGCAGGCGAGATATAAATCCTCTTTTGAGCCAAAATAGTAGGTAATCGCCGCAATGTTTTGCCCGGCTAGCGCGGCGATATCGCGCGTGGTCGCATGCAGCCCATACTCACCAAACTGCGCCAGCGCGGCGGCAATAAGCTGGTTTTTGGCCTGTTCACCTTTGGTTGTTGTGGGTGTTGTATTCATGGCGGCATTAAAAATTAATCAATCGATTGATTAAGATTATGCCTGATTCACGCTTACGTCGAGGGAACGCGGAGGGATATTTTATGCGCCACGTCACAAAAGCTGCTACACTCCGCCCCTTCGCGACATTGTGGTTTTTGTCCTCCTAATTGTTATATCTCCCTGAAAACTACACCTGTGATGGTCGGGGCGGTTCGGAGTTTTTATGTCTTTTGATTCCCTTGGCCTGAACCCGGAAATTCTGCGCGCGATCGCAGAGCAGGGCTACGTTGAGCCAACCCCAATCCAGCAGCAGGCTATTCCTGCCGTTCTTCAGGGCCGTGACCTGATGGCCAGCGCCCAGACCGGCACCGGTAAAACCGCGGGCTTTACGCTGCCGCTGTTAGAGCTGCTGGTAAAAAACCAGCCGCACGCCAAAGGCCGTCGTCCGGTTCGTGCGCTGATCCTCACCCCAACCCGCGAACTGGCCGCGCAGATTGGCGAGAACGTGCGTGACTATAGCCGCTATCTCAACATTCGCTCGCTGGTGGTGTTCGGCGGTGTCAGCATCAACCCGCAGATGATGAAGCTGCGCGGCGGCGTGGACGTGCTGGTGGCAACGCCGGGCCGTCTGCTGGATCTGGAACACCAGAACGCGGTGAAGCTGGATAACATCGAAATTCTGGTGCTGGACGAAGCCGACCGCATGCTCGACATGGGCTTTATTCACGATATTCGCCGCGTGCTGGCCAAGCTGCCACCGCGTCGTCAGAATCTGCTCTTCTCCGCGACCTTCTCCGACGAGATCAAGGCGCTGGCGGAAAAGCTGCTGCATAACCCGCTGGAAGTGGAAGTGGCGCGCCGCAACACCGCTTCTGAGCAGGTGACGCAGCACGTTCACTTTGTGGATAAAAAGCGCAAGCGCGAACTGCTCTCCCAGATGATCGGCCAGGGTAACTGGCAGCAGGTGCTGGTCTTTACCCGCACCAAGCACGGCGCGAACCACCTGGCGGAACAGCTGAATAAAGACGGCATCCGCAGCGCGGCGATCCACGGCAACAAGAGCCAGGGCGCGCGTACCCGTGCGCTGGCGGACTTCAAATCTGGCGACATCCGCGTGCTGGTGGCAACCGACATTGCTGCCCGTGGCCTCGATATTGAAGAGCTGCCGCACGTGGTGAACTACGAGCTGCCAAACGTGCCGGAAGACTACGTGCACCGTATCGGCCGTACCGGTCGTGCGGCGGCAACCGGTGAAGCGCTCTCTCTGGTTTGCGTGGACGAGCACAAGCTGCTGCGCGATATCGAACGTCTGCTGAAGAAAGAGATCCCGCGTATCGAAACCCCGGGGTATGAAGTGGATCCGTCGATCAAAGCCGAGCCGATTCAGAACGGTCGCCAGGGCGGTCGCGGTCAGGGCGGCGGTGGTCGCGGTCAGCAGCCGCGCCGTGCCGAAGGCGGCGCGCCGAAGTCAGCGGGCAAACCGCCGCGTCGTAGCAACGACAGCAAACCGGCCGGTGACAATCCGTGGCGCAGCGGCGAAGGCAAGCCGGCAGGAGAAGGGCAGCGCCGACGCCGCCCGCGCAAGCCTGCTAACCCGCAGTAATCTGGAAGCCCGGTCGTAAAGCCGGGCTTTTCTTTTTGCGGCTGCGAAGAGAAAGTGCCACAATAGTGGCTGTTTATACAGTATTTCAGGTTTTCCGATGGCTTTAACCGCTGCGCTCAAGGCGCAAATTGGCGCATGGTATAAGGCGCTACAACAGCAGATCCCCGACTTTATCCCCCGAGCGCCGCAGCGGCAGATGATTGCTGACGTGGCCAAAACGCTCGCCGGGGACGACGGGCGACATCTGGCGATTGAAGCCCCAACCGGCGTCGGGAAAACCTTGTCGTATCTCATTCCCGGCATCGCGATTGCGCGGGAAGAGGACAAAACGCTGGTGGTCAGCACCGCCAACGTGGCGCTGCAGGATCAGATCTTCAGCAAAGATTTACCGCTGCTGCGCAAAATCATCCCCGACCTGCGGTTTACGGCCGCCTTTGGTCGCGGTCGCTACGTCTGTCCGCGTAACCTGGCAGGGCTTGCCAGCAGCGAGGCGTCGCAGCAGGATCTGCTGGCGTTCCTCGACGACGATCTCACGCCAAACAACAAAGCCGAGCAGGAGCTCTGCGCAACGCTGAAAGGCGATCTCGATGGCTATAAATGGGACGGCCTGCGCGATCACACCGATAAAGCCATCAGCGACGATTTGTGGCGCAGGCTCAGCACGGACAAAGCCAGCTGTCTGAACCGCAACTGTCACTACTATCGCGAATGCCCGTTTTTTGTCGCCCGGCGTGAAATTCAGGAAGCGGAGGTGGTTGTGGCTAACCACGCCCTGGTGATGGCGGCGCTGGAGAGCGAAGCGGTGCTGCCGGAGCCGAAAAACCTGCTGCTGGTGCTTGACGAAGGCCACCATCTGCCCGACGTGGCGCGCGACGCGCTGGAGATGAGCGCAGAAATTACCGCCCCCTGGTTCCGCCTGCAGCTGGATCTCTTCTGCAAGCTTGTCGCCACCTGCATGGAGCAGTTCCGGCCGAAAACCACGCCGCCGCTGGCGGTGCCGGAGCGTCTGAGCGACCACTGCGAAGAGGTTTACAGCCTTATCTCGTCGCTGAACATCATCCTGAATCTTTATCTTCCCGCAACCCAGGAGGCGGAACACCGCTTTGCGATGGGCGAACTGCCGGACGAGGTGATGGAGATTTGCCAGCAGCTGGCTAAGCATCTCGAAAAGCTGCGCGGGCTGGCGGAGATGTTCTTAAACGATCTCAGCGAGAAAACCGGCTCGCACGACGTGGTTCGCCTGCACCGTATTCTTTTGCAAATGAACCGTGCGCTCGGCATGTTTGAAGCGCAGAGCAAGCTCTGGCGGCTGGCCTCGATGGCGCAGGCGTCGGGCGCGCCGGTCACCAAATGGGCCACCCGGGAGGTGCGCGACGGGCAGGTCCATCTGTTTTTCCACTGCGTGGGCATCCGCGTGGCCGATCAGCTGGAAAAGCTCATCTGGCGCAGCGTGCCGCACGTGGTAGTCACCTCTGCCACGCTGCGCTCCCTGAACAGTTTTTCGCGTTTGCAGGAAATGAGCGGGCTTAAAGAGAAAGCGGGCGATCGTTTTGTCGCGCTGGACTCGCCGTTTAACCACTGCGAGCAGGGGAAGCTGGTGATCCCGCGGATGAAATTCGAGCCGCTTATCGACAACGAAGAGCAGCACATTGCGGAAATGGCGGCCTACTTCCGCGAACAGGTTGAGAGCAGAAAATACCCCGGCATGCTGGTGCTGTTTGCCAGCGGGCGCGCGATGCAGCGCTTCCTGGAGCACGTCACCGATCTGCGTTTATTACTGCTGGTCCAGGGCGATCAGCCGCGCTACCGGCTGGTGGAAACGCACCGCAAACGTATCGATAACGGCGAGCGCAGCGTGCTGGTGGGATTACAGTCCTTCGCGGAAGGTCTGGATTTGAAGGGCGATTACCTGACGCAGGTGCATATTCATAAAATTGCCTTCCCGCCCATCGACAGCCCGGTCGTCATCACCGAAGGCGAGTGGTTGAAAAGCCTCAATCGCTATCCCTTTGAGGTGCAAAGCTTACCTGCGGCGTCGTTTAACCTCATTCAGCAGGTCGGGCGTCTGATCCGTAGCCACGGCTGCTGGGGGGAGGTGGTGATTTATGACAAACGTCTGCTGACCAAAAATTACGGCCAACGTTTGTTAAACGCGCTGCCGATCTTTCCGATTGAACAGCCAGAAGTGCCCGAGGTAAAAAAACGCCCGGCAACACTGACCGCCGGGCGCAGGAAAAGCATCCGTGCTAAGGGGCGCGGTCCTACTGGTAAGTGAAGGTCACCTGCACCACGCTGCTGAACGTCCCCGCGCTCACCGGCATCGAGGTGGCGTAGTAGCGTGCGGCGAGAGGGAAGGTGGCCGTGTGATCGTTTTGATTAATCAGCGCGTTAAAGCTCGCCTGCGGGGCGATGAGGATATTGTCCTGCCGGTCCGCCAGCTCAAGCGCCAGCCCTTTTGCGCTGCCGATGTTGGCAAATTTTGTCGGGTGCAGGCTGTCTGCCTGGCCATAGAAAAAGGCCGTTGCCAGCGTCAGCGTTTTGGGACAATGCGAGACGTTCAGCGAAAATTCTTTCCATTCGCCCGTATCCCCCACGTCTTTAAAATTGCCGGACGCTGTCTGGCCGAGGTCGACGGTTAAGTTTTTGCTGGCGCTGTCGATCACGCAGGTATTGGCATAGATATTCCCGACCATCTGAACCTGGATATCATCCGCCCAGGCCTGCGTCATCAGGGCCATCCCAATGAAAAGCAGAATTTTTTTCATCATCGTCACTTATAGGCCAGAGTAATGGTGGCAACGGTGTTCGCCGGGCCGGGCGTGACCTCGTCGCTGATTTGCTGGTAGCGCACCTGGAAAGGGATATCCAGCGTCTGGTTGGCAACGGCCTCGCTGGAGGTCGTGACGTATTGATCGAAGGTGGCGATATCGTTGTCGAACAACATTCGCACCCCGACCCCGGTGGCCATTCCGGGCTGCTGAGTGAGTTTGATCACTCCAGCGTAGCCGGTCTCATAGCCGTTAGCGCTGGTGATTTTCACTTCAGGCTGCACCGTGGCGTTACAGTTGACCGTTACGTTAAACTCCTGCGCCGGCATGGAGAGCGTGCCGATGCCGATAAAATCGCTGACCGGAAAATCGCCTAGTACAACGGTGAGGTTTTTAGGGGAAACCGAACAGGTCACCTCCTGAATATTGACGTCGCCAGCGTAAGATACGGTGTTCGGAGAACCAATCCCGTCCATGCCATAAACGCCAATCCCAAACTTTGTCTGGTCAATTGAAAGCGTACCCGAGCTTACCGCATTGCTGGTTTTTATCAGTTCAAGGGTGACATCGAAGCTGAAGTTTCGCGCATCATCATTTGAGATGTAGCCAATGGGTGTACTGCGCGAATCGCAATAGACCCCACCCGCGCCCGTTATCCGCTGGCCTTTGTCGTTGACCAGCGCAATGCCAATCCCCTCCACGCCGGTACCGTACACGCCGGCGAGGCCCGGAATTTCGGTGCCGGTGCCGTAGTAGCAGGAGACAATTTCCTGACCGGCTTCATAGGCGTGGTCGCAGCTTCCCGCAACGTGAACGGTTTGTTCCGTTCCGGGAATACTTTCGCCCACGGGCAACGTGCTGGGTACCGATATGGTTGCCACGTTTAGCAACTTTGGCATATCGGGAGTCGTACATTCGGCCTTTGCATGGGGCATGAATAGCGCCGACAGGCCGAGCACGAATAAGAACACCAGTTGTTTTACAATCTGCATAAGGTCAACCTTTACGGTGAATCAATGACACTGCGCGGCAGCGTTAATGATGCTGTTTTTGTCTTTCTCATCCGTGAGGGCGTATTCAGCGACGCAATGTTCGCCGGCACCTTCACCCCACGAAACCGAGAGCGTGCCGCGCTGTGGCATGCCGGAGAGGTAGGTCTGGCCGCCGCTGCCCACGATAAATTCGCTGTCCTTATCGTCGGTGGTCACCGTTGCGCCAAAGGGCAGCGGTTTCCCGTTTTGCGTGAGCACCATCAATACCCGGTTCCCCACGCGGGTGTTAAAGCTGGCGCGCACCACCGCACCGCGGGTCGGGGTAACAACCTGCGCGGCGTGGGTAACGTCGGCGTCGTCCGGCAGCGTTTCGGTGTCCAGGGCAATCGTGTTATGGCGGTAGGCCGTGACGAACGGCACCACGGTATAGCCGCGGAAGTCGGTTTCAACGCCGGTCTGGTTGGCAATGTGCGTACCATGGGTGCCCGGCGCTTTGACCAGTGCAATTGTTTCGCCGAGCGGCTGGCTCAGCGTTATGCCGTTGGCGTGGGCGATAACGCCGCCCTGCACGCCGACGTTTACGCTCTGCTGATAGTTGTCCTGACTCACGCCGCCGCTGAGCTCGCCGTAGGTGCCTTTGTAGTCAGCGTTCATGCTGGTCGAGTTTCCGCTACCGGTGCGGCTTAGCCCCTCCTGGATGTTCCAGTTCAGGTTATCTTCGGCCAGCGCCGTGCCGTTAAGGCCAATGTTCTGCGTCGTGCCGTCTTTGGTATTGTTCAGGTTGTAGGTTGCCCAGGTGTTATGCATCCAGCGATCGAGCGGCACGGAGACGCTCAGTGAAAACTGGTTGTCGTTGGAGACGGAATTGCCGTTTTCATCGCTGGCGTCGGTATTCTTGTTCATGCTGTAGCTCAGGCTGTAGCTCACGCCGTGCCAGCTGTTGTTGTAGCTGACGCTCATTGAGGTCATGTCCTGGCTCTGGCTCCAGTAGGTCTCTTTGACCAGGCTCAGCGTCATTGAGCCCCAGCCTTCGGGCAGGGTTTGGTCGATGGTGGCTTCTTCACGCTCACGGCGCTGCTGCGGTGCCGACCAGTCATCCGAGCGGGTATAGGATTCCATGGTGTCTTCCAGCGTGTAGAACCCTTTGCTGTTGTAGCGATAGCCCGCCACGGAAAAATTCGTCCCCGATCCCGCAAAATCTTTGCTGTAGCGGAGGCGCGCAGACTGCCCTTTGCTGGACTGCTGTTTTTTCAGCAGCGCTTTTGCGCGGGTGACGTCGAGCGAGAAGGCGCCTAAATCTCCCATGTTTTTACCGACACCCACCGCCTGAGACTGATAATGGCTGCTCTGCTGCACGCCGCCGTAGGCGGTGAATCCGTAAGGTAAGCCGTAAATTGCGCTCCCCTGAGCAAACGGCGTTTTCTCGACGTCGCTGTCATACGAGCGGTAGCGGCCTGCGGTTACGCTGTAGCGCAGGTTTTTTTCACGCTGCAATACCGGCACCGACGCGTAGGGCACCACAAAGTGGCTTTCGCTTCCGTCGGTCTCTTTTACGGTCACCTGCAGATCGCCGCTGCTGCCGGTAGGGTAGAGATCGTTAATTTCAAACGCGCCGGGGGCAACGGTGTTCTGGTAAATGACATAGCCGTTCTGGCGAACCATCACCAGCGCGTTACTGTGCGCCGTTCCTCGAATAATCGGCGCATAGCCTTTTTCGCTGTCCGGCAGCATGTCGCTGTCGGAGTTAATCTGCACCCCGGTATAGGGCACGCTGTCGAACACATCGGCAGGCGAAGAGCTCTGGCCGACGGTTAGATCGCTTTTCATCGACACGATATCGCGCTGGGCATAGGTATAGACGGAGGAGAACTTCTGCTGTTCTTCCTTGCCCGTCGTGCTGCGATTCCAGGTGGAATAGTTGCGTACGCGCCAGGCCCCGACATTAAAGCCCGGGCGCAAATTGACGTACTGGCTGCTGTTATCCTCTTCGCCCTGCTGGCGAGCGTGGCTCTGGCTGGCGTTGGCGCTGTAGTTTAATAAGCCTGCGGTGATCCCTTCATCAAACTCTTTGGGATCGATATAGCCGCGTGGCACCTGGCCCAGCGCCGTTTGCGGTATGCTCAGGAGCAGCTGTTGATTCCGAACGTGGAACGAGGCCGATGCCGAAGGGATGGCGCTTAAGTCGGCACACGAGCCCTTTGCCATTAACTGCGGGTATTTTTGGGTTTTGATGCCCAGACTTTTTAACTCTTCGAGGCTAAAACAAGGCTGAAGCGAACTGTTGCCCCGGCTATCCTGCTGCAATGTAAACGTCACGTCACGGGTGTCGATTTTATTATTATCAATATAGATCGCGACCTGGTATTTCCCCGGCGCCTGTCCAGGCCCTTTTTCATATACGGAGAGATCCGTTTTGGTCTGCTGAGGGTTGTCAATATCCAGCAGTGCCGGGTTAAAATAATCATCAGCCCACGCGAACTGCGCAAAACACACGGCTGCCAGACCACATAGCAGGGTCAGCAGCGTGAATAATTGGCAGGTGAACGGCTTTTTATGGCTGTACATGATTATTTTAATGCGTTATCAGACATGAAATTAATGAACGGATTTTGTCCAGGTTTTGCTGATGCTGCCGTAATCCGTAATAATGGAATACGTCACAGTATCGCCACTCGTATTGGCTGGCAGGGTAATGTGCGTTCCGGTTTCAGGCACGGCCCAGGTGGCTTTCGTGATTTTATGACCATTCAACGCCACGCTCTGGAAATTCATATAGAAGGGGGTCGGATTATTAACGACCAGATCGTTACCTTCACGATGCCATTCCAGCTTATCCGCCATCTCTTCCGGCTTGCCCTTAACGGACGATGGACGGTAAAGCAATTTGATGCGCGTATTAATCGCAATTTGCAGCGTATTCACCCCCTCCACGTGCTTTGATGAGGGAATCGCTTTAATATTTAACCAGTACAGCGATTCGCGATCTTCCGGTAAATTTCCGCCGGTGCGAACGACGCGCAGTACGTTATCCTCTTTCGCATCAAGACGAAACAGGGGCGGTGTAATCAGGAATGGCGCAGCGGCATGATTTTTACTGTCGGTTTCAACCCAGGACTGCACCAGATAATCCGTTGTATCTGGATTTGAAATACCAAGAGATGACTCCTTTTTATCTCCCCGGTAGACCAGGCGGGTGCCATTAATAATGACTCCCGCATGAGCGGTCGCGGCTACCAGTAACAGAGTGCTCAGTAAATAACCATGGCGCATAAATATTTCTCAACATAAAGAAAAGATATTAGCTTTGACACAAAGCTAATATCTTCAGATTGAAAATATCAGTTATAAATAACGGTGAAGGTCGATACGGAGTTAGCAGGGCCAGCCGTAACGGCAGCCTGCGTCTGAATATATCGCGCTGCAAATTCCAGATCGTTAACCGTACTTCCTGCGTTGAGTGGATACGCGCGGGAAGGCGTATATAAGCTGACGGGTTGTTCAGATGAGTCAAGCAATTGAATGGCGACGCCGGTTGCGGCATTCGCATCCGCCGTTAATGCCAGCGTGGTGCTGTTATTCGCATCTGGCGTACCGCCAAAATTAATTGCTGCAGAGGTGACCGTCTCCGGACAATCTTTTAACTGAATATCAAATTTTGTTGGTGTGCTGGTGGAGCCTGCACCGGTGAATACCGTTTTAGAAACTTTGCCTAACTGGACGTTGAGTGGATCGCTTAATCCATTTACTACCTGACAGGCAGAATCAATAATTTCGCCGGTAAAGTTAATCTGCCCTTCACCGTTTGTTGCCGCAAAGGCGGATGCAGAACACCCTATCGTTGCAGCGATAAATAAACCTAAAGCAACCTTGTTCATAGTCAATCCTGGTGTGTTTCGGGTAAAAACGTTGCCTGGACGTTTTCACCGTGACCCTCAATAGTGTTCGGCGACTATTTAATCAAAAAAGATATGCTTTAGAATCTTCTATAGAAATCACAAATAATTGAAATAAAGCTTGTCTTTCGTTAACTGCTAAAAAATCAGCGGGTTGATTGTCTTCATAAAAAACTATCAGCCAGCGCTTCTTCAGGACTATAGTGTTCACAAGATGACGTAGTCAGGAGAAAAGACGTGGATTATCGCAAAATTATCAAAGAGGTAGGGCGGGGCAAAAATCATGCGCGCGACCTGGATTACGAAACGGCTAAGGTACTGTATACGCACATGCTGAATGGCGATGTGCCAGATCTGGAGATGGGCGGCATCCTGATCGCGCTGCGTATTAAAGGGGAAGGTGAAGCGGAGATGCGCGGTTTTTACGAGGCGATGCAGGCGCAAACGATGCGCTTAACGCCGCCAGTCGCAAAGCCGATGCCGATTGTCATCCCCAGCTATAACGGGGCGCGTAAACAGGCAAACCTGACGCCGCTGCTGGCGATTTTACTGCACAAGCTTGGATTCCCGGTTGTCGTTCACGGCGTAAGTGAAGATCCCACGCGCGTGTTGACGCAAACCATCTTTGAGCTGCTGGACATCAAGCCGACCCTTCATGCGGGTCAGGCGCAGGCGAAGCTTGACGGGCATCAGCCGGTCTATATTCCGGTTGGTGCGTTCTGCCCGCCGCTGGAAAAGCAGCTGGATATGCGCTGGCGTATGGGGGTGCGTAACAGCGCCCACACGCTGGCCAAACTGGCAACGCCGTTTGGCGAAGATGCCGCGCTGCGGCTTTCCAGCGTCTCTCATCCGGAGTACGTGACGCGAGTCGGCAAGTTCTTTGAAGAGGTTGGCGGGCGCGCTTTACTGATGCACGGCACCGAAGGGGAGGTGTATGCCAACCCGCAGCGCTGCCCGCAGATTGTGCACATTGATTCTGCCGGCGCGCGCGTCATTCTGGAGCGCGGGACGGATAATCGTGATGTGGCGTTGCCCGAAGCCAAAGATCCGCACACCACCGCCCACTGGATCACCCAGTGTCTGGCGGGCCAGGTCCCTGTTCCGCATGCCATTACGCAGCAGATGGCCTGCTGTCTGCTGGCGACGGGTGAGGTGGACTCGATAGAGGACGGTCTGGCGCGCGTGGCGCAGTCTTTTTAACTAAAAAAAAGCCCGTCCAGTGGCGGACGGGCAAGCAAGGGTAACAAACAACAGGGTCAATGAGGGTTGGAGCAGCTCACCAGAGGGTTTGGCGAGGGGACAGCATTCGTTCAGGCGATTATTTGTAGATAACCGCGGTACCGCTCAGCTTGTTATTGCCGTTAGCGGAGGTAATGGTGTATCCGCTTGCACCGGCAGCAGCCGCTTTCTCAGCCAGTTTGGCTTCCAGACCGTCCAGCGTGGTCGCGCCATCAGCACTTACCACACCGACTTTATTCATGTTCTGTGCCTGAGTTGAAGAGACTGGCTCTACGGCGAAAGCGCCGAAGGACAGGGCGGACAGGGCAACAGCAGCTACAGCATATTTGATGGTTTTCATAATTAATCTCTCGCAGGTGTTTCTGTTAAGGGGACGATGTTCCGTCGATGTGATAAGTATCACGGTTTTTTTCGAGGGATAAAATCGAAGAGAATTGACGTGGTTGCTCAAAAAAATTGAATGACAAATAACTTATTGAATATTAATAAATTCAAACTGGCGATTTACACTTCTTGTTGATGCGCTTTACAGAAGAAAGATGAAGGGCACATTTTGCTACGCGGTTCGCTAAAAATCGTGAGCGTAAAGGTAAGGGCCTGTGCGGTTAACTTAGGTAAAGGAAAGTCAACGTAACTGGCTGTCTTTCGAACCCCTGCGATTATATCCCGAATGTGATGAATTTTTCGAATCTTTATGCTGCTGGCAGGTAATGCAAAGCCTTACACCGGGGATGGCTTTTCGGCGCGCCTCGGGAATAGGGTCTCCACACTCTTCGCATTCAGTTAAGCTTTCGCCGCACGGAATTTCACCGCGAGCACGCGCTACCGCATCTTCAATTGTACTGTTGATCTGGTCGTTAACGGCATCATCATTTGCCCAGCCGGAAGCCATTATGCCCTCCTGATATTGGTTTCAGCCCTGCTTTTAATATGGGGTTAAAAAACGAACAGTCAAGGCGAGGGGGAAGAGAACTGCATCCGGTGGACAGATGCAGTCTGGGGAAAAAAAGCAGATTATTTATAAATGGTCGCTGTGCCGTACATATGGTTATCGCCGCCAGCGGAATTCACCACGAAGCCTTTTGCACCTTCCTGACGGGCTTTTTCGGCAAGTTTAGACTGGAGATCGTCAAGGTTGCTGGCACGGCTTACCGAGACGGTGCCCGCAGGCCGAAGCTGGCTGGTGTCGGTACTCGGGGTCAGCGACTGAACGGCCATCGCAGAGAATGACGCGGTCGCCAGGGCGGCAGCGATAACAGCAAGGGTCAGATACTTTTTCATAATCACATCCTCATGAGGAAACAACAGGTGATTCCCCTTAAGTTTAGAAGCCGGAGGAGTGTGACTTAGCGCAAATATTTGATGATGATCTGCTTATTTTTTGAACAACATCAGTTGACATTTCGCTGACAGATCATAGACATAAAGGTGTTTGATTTATGTCGAATTTTTAATCGATGCAGAGAAAGATTTACCGTTGGGCCAGCAAAGGGTATCTTACGCCGCTGTTTAAAGGAGAACGCCATGACTTCCCAAAAGCCGGGATTGCACCCACGAAATCGCCACCGCAGCCGCTACGACATGAATGCGTTATGCCTGAGCTGCCCGCCGCTGCAGGACTACATTGTCCAGACCCCCGCGGGTGAACCTTCGGTCAACTTTGCTGACCCCCAGGCGGTTAAAATGTTGAACAAAGCGCTGCTTGCACACTATTACGGTGTGGCGAACTGGGATATTCCCGAAGGCTTTCTCTGTCCACCTGTGCCGGGCCGCGCGGATTACGTGCATCACCTTGCCGACCTTCTTGCCGAAGGTAATGAGGGCGTTGTTCCAGAGCAGGCCACCATTCTGGATATTGGCACCGGGGCGAATCTGATTTACCCGCTGATCGGCGCGCATGAATACCACTGGCGCTTCACCGGAAGCGAAATCGGTGCCGAGGCCTTTGCCAGCGCCCAGGCGATTATCAGCGCGAACCCTGGGTTAAGCCGCGCCATTCGTCTGCGTCGTCAGAAAGAGGCGGCGTCGATCTTCAACGGTATCATTCACAAAAATGAAAGCTATGACGCCACGATGTGCAACCCGCCGTTCCATGATTCGGCGGCCGCGGCGCGTGCGGGCAGCGAGCGCAAGCGCCGCAACCTGGGTCAGGCGGAAGATGCCGCGCTGAACTTCGGCGGGCAGCAGCAGGAATTATGGTGTGAAGGCGGCGAAGTGGCGTTTATCCTGCGCATGATTGCGGAAAGCAAACAGTTTGGTCGTCAGGTGAAGTGGTTCACGACGCTGGTTTCCCGCGGAGATAACCTGCCGCCACTCTACCGCGCGCTCACCGAAGCGGGTGCCGTAAAAGTGGTGAAAAAAGAGATGGCGCAGGGCCAGAAGCAAAGCCGCTTTATCGCCTGGACGTTTATGGACAATAACAAACGTCGCAAATAGCACGCCGTCGTAGGCCGGGTAAGGCGAAGCCGCCACCCGGCAACGAGGCTACAGCGTTGGCTCCTGCGGTGGGAGCGGCGCTGCGGGCGGCGGTAGTACCTGATAGGTCTGGACCGGCATCCGCACGTTCGCCAGATCGAAGTGTTTTTTCACCATGCTGTCGAGCGCAAAACGCACCGTCCACTGCTTCAGGGGCTGGGTAGTGAACGACACGCGCAGGGTAAAGGCCGTGTTCGTCAGCCCGACAATGCCGGCAAATGACGGCTCGCCAATCACCAGTCCGCGAATATCCTCCATCTGCATCAGCTCTTCTACCGCATCGCGCAGGGCCTGCTTCGCTTTATCGGCATCCTCATGACGATCCACATCGTAGTTCGCCACCACGGAGCCAATGCCACGCACAAAGTTGGCGAAGGTAGTTATCGAGGACCAGGGAATGATGTGGTACGCCCCGGTGTCCTGGCGCACGCCCACCGAGCGAATCGACATCCTCTCAACGGTGCCGGTTAACGGCCCAATGGTCACCAGATCGCCCGTGTTCATCCCGTTCTCAAACTGGATAAAGATGCCGGTAATAATATCCTTCACCAGCGTTTGCGACCCGAAGGAGATCGCCAGCCCCAGAGCACCGGCACCGGCCAGAAGCGGGGCGATATTCACCCCGATTTCCGACAGCACAATCATAATGGTGATGGTACTGATAATGACCGCCAGCGCGTTGCGGAACAGGGTTAACAGCGTTCTTGCCCGCGCGCTGGGCAGGGGGCGGCCGTGGATATCCGACACCAGACGGTTCTCGATAAGGCTCGCCAGCAGCGTCCAGCCGACGGCAGAGAAGAACAAAATCAACGCGATGCGAATCAGGATGTCGACCGTTTTTTCACCCGCACCGTTGTGCAGCCAGTTCCAGAAATCAAACAGGCTCCACGCATTCAGGAGCAGCATAATCGCCACGCAGACGGTGAGGATGCGCGCCACCTTCAGCGATACCGACATCCAGCCGTTTACCCGTTTTTGCAGTTCCGGGTAATTACGCTGTACCTGCGGCGACAGGGTGATGGTTTTCGAAATCCAGCGCGACAGCAGCCCCGACACAAACGCCGCGATGCCGATAATGGCCAGGCTTTTGAACGTTGCCCCCATCATGAATTTCAGGCTATTGCCCGGGTCGAACAGCGAGAAGAAGCACAATACGATGAAGTAGGCGCTTGCCAGCCAGTGCCACACCAGGGCGAAAGCGCGGATAAACAGGCTAAAGAACGAAAGGGAGCGATCGGCCAGATTCAGCAGGCTTTGGGTAATGGTTTTTTTATTGTGGAAGATCAGATACAGCGACCAGACGGTAATGCAGATCATGATAATGACGTTTGCCAGCGCGCCAAACTGGACGTTCACCTGGTTGGAGATGATCGGCACGGCAACCAGCAGGCCGTAGCCAATCAGCCCGCTGAGCACGCTCAGGCGCAGCGCCCAGTACTTCGCCGTTTCATCCCGGATGGCGAAAGGACGCAGCGCCGGCACGTGGGGACAAAAGAGTAACCGCAGCAGCGCCTTGAAAAACTCAATCAGGGCAAAGGCATTCAGGAAAAGCGACTGCTGGAAGGCGATGGTTTTGTTGCCCGCGTTCAGCCTGTCGGCCAGCATCTGGCCTAAGAACAGCGTCAGCGCCAGCAGCAGTAAATCAATGATAAACGCTGAGGCTATCATCAACGGCAGGTGCAGCCAGCTGCTTTTCTGCTGATTCTTTCTGCGTCCCCATTGCCCCATTTTGCGGTACAGCGGCCACGCGCACAGGCGCACCAGCCAGTAAAAAAGGAAGACTGCACCGGCCAGCATCAGGAACTGCGTGGCGGCGGCGGTAAACGTTTGTGGGTTAAACGGCTTATGCGGTGAGCCAATCAGGTTGCGGTAGAGCTGAGCAAAGCGCGAGGAGAGCGCTTCCCCATAGTGTCGGCTCACGTCGGTGACATTTTCCAGCACCGTTTTTTGTTCCTCCACCTGGGGAGGGGTGATGACAGGCACCGGCTCCTGCGGCGGCGTGGCGGCCACTTTCCGCAGCTGGCTGATGAGTTCCTGCCGGGAGGTATCGTTCTCAAGGACGTCGGCGAGGGCGCTGTAGGCGGCTTTTTTCTGTTCGACATCGGGTTCAGGAGGGGGCGTACTTTGCTGACTGGCGGTTGTTCCGGTGGTCACGCCGGGGATCGCGACGGCGAACGATGGCGCACTAAACAGGCTAATCAACAACAACAGGATCCACGGCACGGCGTCCTCCGGTGAAAATGTCGAACAAAATGATAAGTATAGAAGTCGGGACGCGGAGGGGGATTTTTGGGAACAATCTGGCGTAAAAAAGCCGGGCAAGCCCGGCTTTAGCGTCAAGAGAGGGATCAGGAGACGTGCTGCAGGAACTCCTGCAGACGCGGGCTCGGCGGGTTCGCAATCAACTCCTGCGGGTTACCGTCTTCCGCAATACGGCCTTTATCAATAAAGATCAGGCGGGACGCCACTTTCTCAGCGAAGCCGATTTCGTGGGTCACGATAACCATCGTCATCCCTTCTTCCGCCAGATCCTGCATGACCTTCAGCACCTCGTGGCGCAGCTCCGGGTCGAGTGCGGACGTAGGCTCATCAAACAGCATCAGTTTCGGTTTGACCGCCAGCGCGCGGGCAATTGCCACGCGCTGCTGTTGACCACCGGACAGCTCAGAAGGGTAGTGGTGCGCGCGTTCAGCCAGGCCGACTTTCGCCAGCAGATCTTTGGCCAGCGCTTCTGCCGCCGCTTTGTTGGCGCCGCGCACGCGCAGGGGGCCAAACATCACGTTCTCCAGCGCCGTCAGGTGCGGGAACAGGTAGAACTGCTGGAACACCATGCCCGCTTCCTGACGAATCAGACGGTCATCTACTTTCGGGTCATTCACCTTCAGACCGTCGACGATCAGATCGCCGCTAGTGATCTCTTCCAGCTTGTTGATGCAGCGCAGCAGGGTCGACTTACCGGAACCGGATGGTCCGATAATGACCACCACTTCACCCTGCTGGATGTTCAGATCGATATTGTGCAGCACCTGGGTTGGGCCAAAGTGCTTGGAAACGTTTTTAAATTCAATCACAGGATTTTCATCCTTCTTTCAAGACGACGCAGAACGAAGCTCAGAACCAGAGTAATGATCAGGTAGACCACGGCCACCGCACTCCAGATTTCCAGCGCGCGGAAGTTGCCAGCAATGATCTCCTGCCCCTGACGGGTCAGTTCGGCCACGCCGATAACAATGAACAGCGACGTATCTTTAATGCTGATGATCCACTGGTTACCCAGCGGTGGCAGCATGCGACGCAGCGCCAGCGGCAGAATAACGTGGCGGATCGTTTCGCGACGCGAAAGGCCTAATGCAAGACCGGCTTCACTGAAACCTTTATGAATCGACAGCACCGCACCGCGGGTGATTTCCGCAATGTAGGCGCCTGAGTTGATCATAATGGTGACGACGGCTGCGCTGAACGGGTCAATGCGCAGGTCAGTGAACGCCATGGGCAGGGCGAAGTAAATGAACATGACCTGCACGACAATAGGGGTGCCGCGGATCACTTCGATGAAAACCAGTGCGATGTGGTTTGCAATCCAGCCACCGTAGGTACGGGCGAAACCGGCGACAAGACCGATAATCAACCCGCCAACCAGACCCAGGACCGAAATCCACAGGGTCATTTTAGCGCCTTCAAGCAAGAGTGGAATGGCAGGCCAGATGGCGCTCCAGTCAAACTGCATGATGTATTCCTGTATACCGTGGTGAAAAACGAAAAACGTAGGCCCGGTAAGCGGCAGCGCCACCGGGCGTTACAAACCTGAATTCAGGTGAAATTATTTAGGCTCGGTACCGAACCATTTTTTGTAGATTTCGTTATAGGTGCCGTTCTCTTTCAGCGTTTTCAGCGCGCCGTTAACTTTCGTGCGCAGGTCGTCGCTGCCTTTCGGGAACGCGATACCGTACTGCTGGGCTTCCAGAGACTCGCCAACGGCTTTGAACTTGCCGTTACCGGCTGTTTTGATGAAGTACAGGATGTTCGGCGTGTCGTGCAGAACAGCGTCAGCACGGTTGGTGCCGAGTTCCATGTACGCGTTGTCGATGTTCGGGAACTGACGCAGGTCTTTGGTTTTGATATTGGCTTTCGCGTAATCAACCGAACCGGTGCCGCTCTTCACTGCCACCACTTTGCCGTCGAGATCTTTCACGCTTTTTACGTCGTTATTATCGGCTTTGACCATCACCAGCAGGCCGCTTTTGTAGTAGCCATCAGAGAAGTCGATCGCTTTTTTACGTTCGTCGGTAATGGTGATACCCGCCAGCGCCAGATCAACGTTCTTGGTTTGCAGTGCCGGAATAATGCCGCTGAAGTCCATCGGCTTCAGGGTGTAATCCAGTTTGAGTTCTTTTGCGACGGCGGCCCACAGATCCACATCGAAACCAACGTATTTATCACCCTGTTTGAATTCAAACGGAACGAACGCCGTGTCGGTCGCCACAACCAGTTTGTCGGCAGCCTGAGAGGACACCGCAAAAGCCAGGGTAAGTGCAGCCAGTGAAACTTTTAATACAGACTTCATAGCATTTCCTTTTATATCCACGGGGCGATCCCCTGCGAGAACAGGTGGCACAATGAAAAAATCGTGCCAACTTTACAAGCTATTGTTTTGCAAAGGGGATGATGTCATGCATTGCACAATAAATGGGGCAATGAGGTCTTATTGCACCAAAGTGGAGCACTGTTTTGGTGCGCTTCGTTTGGCTCAACTGACGGGGAGATATTTAGCGTAAATTCTGACGAAAAAACAATCTTCCGTTAACGGTTGTGTGAGGTGATTATTACAATTTCTTCACTTTTGCACGTTCTCAGGCAAAAAACGTGCACCATAGATGTGCAAAACCCTCACCGAAGGGCGAGGGTTTGATAGTAAATTCGTATGAATTATTCGATGTTAGATTCGATGAACCACAGGAACTGATCCAGATCGCGGGAGGCAGCGGTGAAGATGTCTGCGGTATCTTCGTCTTTCGCTTCGCTAATCGCTTTGCGCACATCGTTCGCCACAATCGCATAGCGGTCCGCCAGCTCTTTCAGGTGATCCTGAACGGTATGGATATCCAGCGGATAGCTTTTCAGCGGGGTTTTGCTGTTGATCACCTGCGTGGTGCCCAGCGCCACGCCGCCTAACTGAACGGCACGTTCAGCCATCGTATCGAGGTGGGTAACCAGTGCTGTGCGGAAGCCATCCAGCATTTCATGAACGGCAATAAAGTTTGCACCGCGCATATTCCAGTGGGCCTGTTTGGTGATCAGCGAAAGATCGATGAACTGGATCACCTGGCGATTCAGCAACTCAATGGTCGCTTTTTTGTCGCTGTCCGATACATCGTTACGGGTATAAAGCAGATTAGACGCTTTCGTTTTCACCAGTTTAGCGGTACTCATAATCTCATATCCTCTTGATGTTTATGTCCCAGGTAATTACGGAACTAAGTATAGCACCGGATTTTTTCTCTGCGGTTTGGCTGTGCCTATCGGTTTAATAGCGAGAAGGAGGTTGAGAATTTAATTTATTGAAAGTATTAGATAATTTATAAATTGATACAGATCAATCTTAATTGCTGAATGGGGAAGTTAAGGCAGAGGAATATTTTGCTGGCAGGCGTGAGTGTGTAAGAAATTATAACGCCTGTGTTTCTGGCCTTTATTCTGCATGGCGTGGAAGCCATGCAGAATATATGGCCTTAGTTGATATCCACTTTCTCAACTTTTGGCTCCGGGCGCATGGTAAGCGTCGAGCCCATTGATGCCGCGATAATCGAGCAGAGCGCCAGCGTCTGGGTCAATGTCAGGGTTTCGCCGAGAAACACCATCCCGGAAATCGCGGCAAGCGCAGGCTCCATACTCATCAGGGTGCCAAATATGCGTGTCGGCAGACGCGTCAGCGCAATCATCTCCAGAGAATAGGGGAGTGCGGTAGAGAGAATCGCGACCGCCAGACCGATGGGCATGACGGACCATTGCCAGATAGACTCTGTCGCCTGCGCCATGCCGATGGGCACAAACACGATGGCCGCAATCAGGGAACCCAACGCGACGGTCGCCGGACCGTGCTCTTCCCCTGCGCGCTGGCCGGTGAGGATATAGACAGCCCAGCAGGCACCTGCGCCCAGTGCCAGCGCTGCGCCCGTCAGGTCAATCTCAGAAACGCTCTGGCCCAGCGGCAGCAGGAACCATAAGCCCAGTACGGCCAACACGACCCAGATAAAATCGACCGGACGTCGGGAGGAGAACAGCGCCACCGCCAGCGGGCCGGTAAACTCCAGCGCGACGGCAATACCCAGCGGTATCGTCTGGATGGAGAGGTAGAACAGGTAGTTCATCGCTCCCAGGGAGAGTCCATAAAACAGCAGCGGTAAACGCTGCTCCTTTTTGAAGCGCAGACGCCACGGTTTAAAAATGACCACCAGTATCGCCGTGCCTAGCACAATACGCAGGGCGGTCACCCCGGGCGCGCCAACCAGCGGAAAAAGCGATTTTGCCAGCGAGGCACCGCTTTGAATGGACAACATGGCAATGAGTATGACGGCTACCGGCAACCAGACCGACGACGTGCGGGATAACCCAGGCATCCTTTCTCCTGTCAGCTTATGTCAAATGAGGTAAAGGTTGCAGTGTAAAGGAAATATGCGGCTACGGTTGAGGTACTGTTGAAAAAAAAGCAGGTGAAATCCGTAAAATGGTTAAGCGCTGGTGGATTTATCGCCTGTCAGATTAGGAATAATCTGGATGAATGTAACTGCGCAGACGCGCACTATGCGCATTTAGTAGTGAAAATTGCATGTGATTTGAAAGAGATAGCTGATGCTGGAAACGTTCTGTTACAGGAAAGGTTTCATTAGACATCACGAATCACAAAGAGTTTCGCAAATTTTTTTGATATATTTAAAACTTACGGACTTACTTGGATCACATTTGAGGTGGTTATGAAAAAAATTGCATGTCTTTCAGCACTGGCCGCTGTACTGGCTGTTTCCGCAGGTACCGCTGTAGCTGCTACTTCTACTGTTACTGGTGGTTACGCTCAGAGCGACTATCAGGGCGTGATGAACAAAGCTAACGGTTTCAACCTGAAGTATCGTTACGAGCAGGATAACAACCCACTGGGCGTGATCGGTTCTTTCACCTACACCGAGAAAGATCGTTCTGAAAACGGCGCATACAACAAAGGCCAGTACTACGGTATCACCGCGGGCCCAGCTTACCGTCTGAACGACTGGGCAAGCATCTACGGTGTTGTAGGTGTTGGCTACGGTAAATTCCAGCAGACCGAAAACGAAGGTCTGAACCGCACTGCAAGCAACAGCGACTACGGCTTCTCCTATGGCGCAGGCCTGCAGTTCAACCCAATCCAGGACGTTGCTCTGGACTTCTCCTATGAGCAGAGCCGTATCCGCAACGTTGACGTTGGCACCTGGATCGCGGGCGTAGGTTACCGCTTCTAATCACTTCGGTGATTAAATAAAAAATCCGCCCACTGTGGCGGATTTTTTTTTGTCTTTTTCCCTCTCCCTGTGGGGGGAGGGGGGAACATACGGCTGTAGTGGTCATTCCGTTCACTTCATGTTCCTTGCTACTCTGTGACAGGATGACCTGTGAACGTGCCAGGGCGGCTCAATCGCCGCCGCCCTGGCGACCCGGGCTCCCGGCGGTAAATCGCCGCTTCGCGGTACCCTCAGCTTATTCCTTCAGGCTATCGGGTCGGGCATGAGCCTGCATCCCTGCAGGCCACGCCCTCTCGGCGCATCCCTGCGCCTCGCCCCGGCCTTGCGGAAACGCTTCGGCGATTTACAGCCGGACCAGGGCGTCGCTGTAAGTCATTAATTTTGCGAAGCAACGTTCATCGCTTCAAGTAAAAAATTACTGGGGGATCCCTCAGCCCTGTAGGAGAGGACCAGGGTGAGGGCATCAGACCGCTACTTACTCTTAATATCAAAAATATCCGTACCCAGATGGTTGTAGTCAACTTTCTGTAACTTGAAGTTGGTAACGTACACTTGGGGAGCTTTCTTGTTAGAGACAAACGGGTAAGCGTTTTTTATCTGCCCGGCGGTAATCCCCGTCCACTGCGAGAAAAACTGCAGGAAATCATTCGCTGAACGACGCGCTTTAATAACGCGATGCGTTTTATCGTCACTCGACAGCACCATAAACGGTACCTGGAAGTTCTGCTGGAACTTGTCATCGTGCGCCAGGTACTGCACCTCTTTCCCGCGCTCCTTAAACGCCAGTCCGTGATCCGAGAAATAGACCAGGGAGAAGCTGTCGCCCGTATTGCGCAGCTGATCGTAGAGCTTGCTCAGCAGGTCGTCGGTTTGCGTCATGGTGTAGAGATAGCAGGAGGTCTCTTTGGACTGCACGAACTCCGCGTACTTCCCGCCGGTCCGATCGCAGGCCTGCGGGTGCGACCCCATCAGATGCAGGACGATCAGCTGAGGCTGGGTGCGCGGGGTGGCGAAGACCTGCGCCGTCATTTTCAGCAGCGCTTCGTCCTTGGTATTTTTGTCGGCTTCAAAATCGCCGTTTTTCAGGAACTGCACTTCGTCAGCCCGTTTGGCGATGCTGGCAATCGCCGTATCGTATTCGCCAATTTGCCCCTGATTCGAGAACCACCACGTCTGAAAACCTGCGCGGTTTGCCAGGGTGACGAAATTATCCTGATACTGCGGTTTGCCATCCACCACCCGGTTAAGGGTCAGGCCGAGCGATTTCTGCGTTGAGCCGCTGGCCGCGACATAATCGGTAAACAGGGTGCCTTTGACCGAACTGGCAAACGGGGTGTTATCCCAGTGGCCGCCAAACGCCCCCATTGCATCGCGACGCGCGCTTTCGCCAATCACCACCACATAGGTGTGATATTTCGGCTTAACGGCCAGCACGTTCCAGGTGTCTTTCATATTGGAAAGCTCAGCCATGCGGGCCTGTTCGTCGAGAACCTCTTTATTATTTACAACGACGTCTTTCACGAAGCGGAAAACCGGATAGCCGATGTTAATAAGTCTTAGCTTACCGTCCCAGGGAATATTCTGGATGGGGGCGACAAACGCCACGGCAACGCTGAATACCAGACAGAGTATGTCGATCTTACCCCAGGATTTTTTCTCGCCCGGCTGACGACGGATGGCGATAACGCCCAACGCGAAGATAAAGAGCCCGACCACGTAGCTGTACCACGGGAAGATCGTCAGGATCTCCGTCGACTCTTCCATATTGGTCGAGTGCAGCGCCAGCAGGGTATTAAAGTTTGGCGAGCCGTACGCCTGACCAAACGGAAAATAGAGTGCCGCAACCAGCGAACAGATGCCGATTAATGCTTTTTGCGCGCGCGGCGCGGCTCGCCACAGCACATGCAGAATGCAGGTGAAGGCCACCGCGTAGAGCAGACTAAAGGGATAACCGAGCGCAAAGTTAATCAGTAATGACTGCAAAAAGTAAAACCCCGTCCACGGGCTTAAGGCCCGGCTGCGGGTCACAACGGTATCTATCAGGGTTAAATTCATAGGTCACTATCATGGATGAAAACGCCATGTGCTCACCCTGGCGTCAAGGGTCATAACCTGCCTGACAGTGCGTGGAGAGGGAATGAGGGTCCGCTTCAGCGAGCCGCAAATTGTGCAGGGCTGCAAGAAGATAGTGCGAGCGCTAAATAATATCAACAGTTGCTAAGCAGATGTTTTGCGAAGGGGATTGCAAATCCGTAAAAAAGATCGGGAATAGGGCGGCTGGAAGCCAGTTTACAGCGAAAATGTGACGGGAAAATGAAGCGGCGTACCGCGACGCCGCTTAGTGGGAAGGTTTGTCATCCTGATGCGGTTTGCCGTTAAACATATCGCACAGCATGTTCAGCAGCATTAAGCGCACTTTAAAGGGTGAGTGGGTAAACACGGTCATGCACCTCTTGAATTCGTTCATAAGACCTCCTGATTTTTGATCCCTTCGATCCGTGAAGGGTGACTGCATTACATACAGATATAGCACAGGCTATATTGTATAGCTATGGCTATTTCGTTAATTTTTTGTGCTTGTGGAGGGATGGTTTACAATGTGCGCTCTCGATACCGGGCGCTGGAAGCGTCACCCCACTGAGGAAGTACAATGAACCGTCGCGCAGGTAAGCCAACCATTAAAAAAACGACGCAACTGGTGAA
Source organism: Enterobacter sp. BNK-22 (assembly GCF_048684805.1). NCBI lineage: Bacteria > Pseudomonadati > Pseudomonadota > Gammaproteobacteria > Enterobacterales > Enterobacteriaceae > Enterobacter > Enterobacter sp. BNK-22. The sequence goes on along the minus strand of NZ_JBLQTT010000001.1, from coordinate 2,133,059 downwards.
TGTTGAAGAGCATGTCGAAGGTTTTCGCCAGGTCCGTGAAGCGCACCGGCGTGAACTGATTGATGATTATGTTGAACTCATTTCCGATCTGATTCGTGAGGTCGGGGAAGCGCGTCAGGTCGATATGGCCGCCAGGCTGGGGGTATCGCAGCCAACTGTCGCAAAAATGTTAAAACGTCTCGCCTCCGTGGGCCTAATCGAAATGATCCCCTGGCGCGGGGTCTTTCTGACGCCAGAAGGGGAGAAACTCGCGCAGGAGAGCCGCGAGCGCCACCAGCTTGTCGAGAATTTTTTGCTGGTGCTGGGCGTTAGCCCGGAGATTGCCCGCCGGGATGCGGAAGGAATGGAACACCACGTCAGCGAAGAGACGCTGGTGAAGTTTCGTGAGTTTACGCTTAAATATGGTCCCTCCGCTGAATGAAAATCCCTGGACTGCAGGCCCTGGCACGCGATCGTTTCTTCCATCTCTTATTACTCATTGGCGCAGGATTAAGCCTCTTTGTGCCGTTTGCGCCGCAGGCCTGGCCCGCTGCCATTGACTGGCGCACCATCATTACCCTGAGCGGCCTGATGATGCTCACCAAAGGGGTCGAGCTGAGCGGCTATTTTGACGTGCTGGGCCGTAAAATGGTGCGCCGCTTTGCCACCGAGCGCAGGCTGTCCCTGTTTATGGTGTTTTCCGCCGCGGTGCTGTCGACGTTTCTGACCAACGACGTGGCGCTGTTTATCATCGTGCCCCTCACGCTCACGCTGCGTAAGCTTTGCGAGATCCCGGTCAGCCGGCTGATCATCTTTGAAGCGCTCGCCGTTAACGCCGGTTCTCTGTTAACGCCTATCGGCAACCCGCAAAATATCCTCCTCTGGGGACGTTCCGGGCTGTCGTTCGCCGCCTTTACCTGGCAGATGGCACCGCTGGCGCTGGTGATGATGCTGTCGCTGCTGGCGGTCTGCTGGTTTGCGTTTCCGGATAAAAAACTGCAATACCACAGCGGCACCACGGGCCCGCAGTGGCAGCCGCGTCTGGTCTGGAGCTGTCTCGGGTTATATATCGTCTTTCTGTTCGCGCTCGAGCTGAAGTATGAGCTGGCGGGTGTCCTGCTGGTCGCCGCAGGCTTTGTCGTCCTGGCGCGGCGCGTGCTGGTCAGCGTGGACTGGACGCTGCTGCTGGTCTTTATGGTGATGTTTATTGATGTGCATCTTCTCATCCAGCTTCCGGTGCTGCAGAACGTGCTGCACAGCGTCAGCACGCTGTCTCAGTCGGGACTGTGGCTGACGGCGATTGGCCTGTCGCAGTTTATCAGCAACGTGCCGTCCACCATTCTGCTGCTCAACTATGTTCCGCCGGACACGCTGCTGGCCTGGGCGGTGAATATCGGCGGGTTTGGGCTGTTGCCCGGCTCGCTGGCCAACCTGATTGCCCTGCGCATGGCCAACGACCGTCGTATCTGGTGGCGCTTCCATCTCTGGTCGATACCGATGCTGGTTTGGGCCGCGGCGATCGGTTTCGGAATATTCCTTCTCATATAGTGCGCAATTTGTCAGTTTTTCCTGGCAAACGTATAGCAACGTCCTAGCTTTAGTGAACGGCATAGTGTGATGCCGCTCACTGACAGGACCGTTGCTGAACTATGGCTGAAGATCAAAATAAGCCTGCTGACGAGCAGGACAAAAATAATAATGAGCGTAAGCGCCCGGGCAAAAAACCGTTAATTATCCTCGGCATTGTCGTGGTGGTGATGGTTGTCGTGGCGCTGGTCTGGTGGTTTTTAACCCGTAACGAAGAGACGACTGACGACGCCTTTACCGACGGCGACGTGGTGACGATTGCCCCGAAAACGGCAGGCTATGTCACCGAGCTGCGGGTGCGCGATAACCAGCGCGTGAAAAAGGGCGATCTGCTGGTGGTTATCGATCCGCGGGATACCACCGCGCAGCGCGATCAGGCTCAGGCCCAGCTTGGGCTGGCTATCGCGCAGCTGCATCAGGCCCAGGCGCAGCTCGCGCTCTCCAAAGTGCAGTATCCCGCCCAGCGTGACGAAGCCAAAGCGCAGGTGCTGAAAGCGCAGGCCGATCTGGCGAACGCGCAGGCGGAGTACCGTCGCCAGCGCGGTGTCGACCCGCGGGCAACCACCCAGCAAAGCATTGATTCCGCGAACGCTCAGCTGCGCAGCGCGCAGGCGGGGCTGGCCAGCGCCCAGGCGCAGCTGGAGGTGGCAGAGCAGGTCCAGTTGCAAATCCGCCAGCAGGAAACCAACGTTGAAGCGCGCGAGCGTCAGGTCGATCAGGCGAAAGCGCAGCTGGAAACGGCCAATCTGAACCTCTCTTACACCGAAGTCCGCGCCCCGTTCGACGGGTTTGTCACCAAACGCAACGTGCAGCCCGGCACGCTGGTGCAGGCGGGAACGGCGTTGTTCTCCCTGGTTTCGCCGAACGTGTGGGTGGTGGCGAACTTCAAAGAGTCCCAGCTTGAGCGCATGAAGCCCGGCGATAAAGTCACCGTGTCGGTCGACGCGTGGCCGGATATGGCGCTTGAGGGCCACGTTGACAGCATCCAGCAGGGCAGCGGCTCGCGCTTCTCCGCCTTCCCGGCAGAAAATGCCACCGGTAACTTCGTCAAAATTGTGCAGCGCGTGCCGGTCAAAATCGTGATTGATAAGGGGCTCGATCCGAACAAACCGCTGCCGCTGGGGCTGTCGGTTGCGCCGAAGGTGACGGTGGAATGACGGATCACAGCCACGACAGCTGGAAGCCCGCCAGCAACCCGTGGGCGGTGGCGATTGTCGTCACCCTGGCGGTGTTTATGGAGATCCTCGACACCACCATCGTCAACGTGGCGCTGCCCCACGTGGCGGGTTCGCTCTCGTCCAGCTATGACGAATCCACCTGGGTGTTAACCAGCTACCTGGTCGCGAACGGCATCGTGCTGCCCATCTCGGCGTTTCTGAGCCGCGTCTTCGGCCGCAAGCAGTTCTTCCTGATCTGCATCGTCATGTTCACCGTCTGCTCGTTCCTCTGCGGCATCGCCACCGAGCTGTGGCAGATCATCCTGTTCCGCGTGATGCAGGGCTTTTTTGGCGGCGGACTACAGCCCACGCAGCAGTCGGTACTGCTCGACTACTTCAAGCCGGAGGACAGGGGCAAAGCCTTTGGACTCTCGTCCATCGCGATTATCGTTGCACCGGTCCTCGGCCCGACGCTGGGGGGCTGGATCACCGACAATTACTCCTGGCGCTGGGTGTTCTTTATCAACATCCCGGTGGGAATTGTCACGGTGCTGGCGATCTACCAGCTGCTGGAAGATCCGCCGTGGGAGAGCAAGTCAAAAGAGAAGCTGACCATCGACTGGACGGGGATCGGCCTGATTGCCCTGGGGCTGGGCTGCCTGCAGGTGATGCTTGACCGGGGGGAAGATGAGGACTGGTTCTACTCGAACTTTATTCGTACCTTCGCGGTGTTAACGCTTATCGGCATTATCGGTGCCATTTACTGGCTGGTGTATGCCAGAAAACCGGTGGTGGATCTGCACTGCATGAAGGACCGCAACTTTGCCATCTCCAGCCTGCTGATGGCGGGGATGGCGATGATTTTGTACGGCAGTTCCGTGGTGATCCCGCAGCTGGCGCAGCAGGACCTGGGCTATACCGCCACCTGGTCCGGGCTGGTGCTGTCGCCCGGGGCGGTGCTGATTGTGCTGACCATTCCGCTGGTGCTGAAGCTGATGCCGGTGGTGCAGACGCGCTGGATTATCGCCTTTGGCTTTACCTGCCTGGCGGTGTCGTTCTTCTGGTCGCGCACGCTGACCCCGGATATCGACTTCGAGACGCTGGTGCTGTTCCGCAGCGCCCAGTCGCTGGGGCTGGGGTTCCTGTTTGTGCCCCTGACCACCATTGCCTTTATTTCGATTCCAAGACGGCTGAATGCCGATGCGGCAGCGCTGTTCACCATGTTCCGTAACGTCGCGGGCTCGGTCGGGATCTCGCTGTCGACGGCGGCCATCACTGAACGGTCCCAGGCGCACAGTGCGCATCTGGCGTACCACGCCTCGCCATTTAACGAGCAGTTCCAGCAGGCGATACGCGAAAGCGCCCAGGCGATCCAGAACTTCACGACCCAGGTGGGAGACCCCACCGGCATCGCCACCGGACGCCTGTACCAGACCATGATCGAGCAGTCGCGCTTTTTGGCCTACATTGACGTCTTCACCATCCTGAGCGCCGTGGCCTTGTTACTGATTCCGTTTTGTTTGTTGCTCTCGCCGGTTAAGAGCGAGGGGAGTGCAGGAGCACATTGATGATACACAGACGTTTACACCCCCTGATGATAATGATGCTGCTGGCAGGTTGCGCCGTCGGGCCGGACTATCAGCCGCCCGCGCCACCTGCCGTCACGCACTGGAACGATAAGGGCGACAGCGCGGTAAAATCGCAGACGACCTCCGCCGCGACCAACCCGCGCTGGTGGAAGACCTTCGGCTCGCCACAGCTCGACAGCCTGGTGGAACGCGCCATTGCCGGGAACCTGACGCTGCAGCAGACGGTGCTGCGCATCGCCGGCGCGCGCGAGCAGATTAACCAGGCGGGCGGTGCGTTTTACCCGTCGGTGAACGGCAATCTGCAGGCGACGCGCCAGCAGCTCGGGCTAGAAGGGGAGCTGAAATCCCACGGCGTGTATGACCAGGTGGATAGCATCGATCCCGCTCTCAAGGGCGCGCTGGGACCGCTGACGCAGCCGATCAACCTCTACCAGGGCAGCTTCGACGCCCAGTGGGAAATTGACCTGTGGGGTAAGGTGCGTCGTCAGGTGGAAGCCGCCGAAGCGCAGCAGAAAGCGGCTATCGAGCAGCGTAACGACGCGCTGGTGTCGCTGGAGGCGGAAGTGGCGCGCGCGTGGCTCCAGCTGCGCGGGGCGCAAAGCGTTATCGACACGCTGAACACCCAGATTAAAAGCGCGCAGCAGACGCTGGATCTGACCGAGAGCCGCCAGCGCGGCGGGCTGTCGCCGCAGATGGACGTGGAGAATGCGCGTGCACAGCTGGGTAACCTGGAGGCGCAGCTGCCGCAGTACCAGGCGCAGGCGCGTCAGGCGATGAATGGCCTGGCAATCCTCCTGGGCAAGCCGCCGGGGGCGCTGGATGCGGAATTACAAAGCGTGCAGCCGATGCCCGCGCTGCCGGATATCGTGCAGACCGGCATTCCGTCGACGCTGGCACGCCGCCGTCCGGACGTGCGTGAAGCGGAGGCGAACCTTCATGCCGCCACGGCGCAGATTGGCGTGTCGGTGGCGGAGCTGTTCCCGAGCTTTACCCTCTCCGGGCAGTTTGGCCTGCGCAACAGCGAAACCAACTGGCTGACCGACTGGAGCAGCCACTTCTACAGCTTTGGCCCGCAGGTCTCCATCCCCATCTTCCAGGGCGGTCGGCTGGTCTCCAGCGTGAAGGTGGCGCGCGCGCAGCAGGGGGCCGCGGTGCTGGACTATCGCCAGACGGTGCTCACCGCGCTTGGCGATGTCGAAAACGCCCTGGTGAGCTATCGCACCGACCAGCAGCGTGAAGCGGGTCTCGCAAAAACGATCGACGCTTTGCAAAACGCCTTTGATTTAGCCAGCGACAGCTACCGCCAGGGGATCGCCAGCTTCATTGACGTGCTGGACGCCCAGAGGCAGTTGGCCCAGGCCGAGCAGCAGCGCGCGCAGGCGCAGGTACAAAGCGCGCTCGATCTGGTGGCGCTCTACAAGGCGCTCGGTGGCGGCTGGGAGCCGTATCAGCAGGTGCAATTACCGGACTACAGCGTCTTTGGCGACGCCCCGCGCGGATAAATTTTCAGAGGATTGGGCAAGAAACGGACAGGAACGCCACATTCGCGATGGCTGAGGGGCGGGTATAACTATCGGGTACCCCTTAAACGACATGCGAGGATTATCTTATGCGTTATCAAAAACTGGGCAACACCGGTCTGTTCGTTTCTGAACTGTGCCTCGGCACCATGACCTTCGGCGGTGAAGGCGGCATGTGGGGCAAGATTGGTCAGCTCCAGCAAAGCGAAGCAGAACAGCTGGTGGGCCGCGCGCTGGATGCCGGGATCAACTTTATCGATACCGCGGACGTTTACTCGGAAGGGCGTTCGGAGGAGATCACCGGCCAGGCGCTGAAAAACCTGAAAATCCCCCGCGAGAACGTGGTCGTCGCGACCAAAGTGTTCGGCGAAACCGGAACGGCAGGGGTGAACTCGCGCGGCAGCTCGCGCTATCACATCATCAGCAGCGTGAAGGAGAGCCTGCGCCGCCTGCAGCTCGATCATATCGATCTCTATCAGCTGCACGGCTTCGACCCGGCCACGCCGATTGAAGAGACGCTGTATGCGCTGGATAACCTGGTGCAGCACGGCCACGTGCGCTATATCGGCGTCTCGAACTGGGCGGCGTGGCAGATTGCCAAAGCGCTGGGCATTTCCGAGCGTCTCGGGCTGGCGCGTTTCGCATCCCTCCAGGCGTATTACACCATCGCCGGACGCGATCTTGAGCGCGAGCTGGTGCCGATGATGCAGAGCGAAGGCGTCGGGCTGATGGTCTGGAGCCCGCTGGCAGGCGGCCTGCTGAGCGGAAAATATGGCCGCGACGGGCAGAGCGAAGCCGGTGGTCGTCGTCTGGAGTTTGACTTCCCGCCCGTGAACAAAGATCGCGCCTTCGACTGCGTGGACGTGATGCGCACGATCGCCGAAAGCAAGGGTGTCTCCGTCGCGCAAATCGCGCTGGCGTGGCTGCTGCATCAGAAAGCGGTGACCAGCGTCATCATTGGCGCGAAACGCGTTGAACAGCTGGACGACAACATTGCCGCCACCGGGATCCGTCTCAGCGAAGACGAGCTTAAACAGCTGGATGCGGTGAGCGCGCTGCCGCGGGAATATCCTGGCTGGATGCTGGAGCGGCAGGGGGAGTATCGCCGTAATCAGCTCGCGCAGCAGTAACACTCCGCATCAGGTAATTTTTTAATTTGTTTGCCCCTCGTTGCAGCAGTCGGCAAAAGCTGTTTATTTCATTAAGCATGCTTTTGCCGATTCAACGATGGGCTGTGGCGGCAATCAGCAACCGTCTTTGCAGGTTGCCGCTGGATTTTGCTCAAGGACTCTTACCAGCAGGGCTCGGGGCTCTCTGACTACATCTGTTCCAATTGACAGTACTTTGCCGTCCCGTTCTGCTGAATACTTCGCGACAACATCACCGAACGCATTTCGCTGCAGGGCGACCTCTTGTCCTGCTTTTACCGTGTCGCCGGGTTTAACGAAAACTTCCGCAAACCCACCTGTGGTTGCACGTATTGAACTGATAGCATTACCAATATACGTTTTATTGCTGCTGGCGGTTGCGCCGATTTTGCCTTCAATAACCTTGTAGTGGATCAGTACATTGAGGGCACCCTCTAAGCCCCGGGCAATCATATCCTGCTGGTAAATCCTCGGTTCTCCCGTCTCGGCCGTTATCGCCGGGATACCATTTTGAATAAAGGTTGTCTCCATTGAGCCGGCTTCGCCGGGATCTTTCTTAATTTGATCGGCCGGAAAAAGTTCTGCAATCGTCCGGGCATCCGCATTGCGGTAGTCGGCATAAATGAACAGCGGATAAGCCGTTCCGGTAGACTGGGTGTGATAGTCAATCGCCAGGTCTACATTTCCCTTGTAAACCTTATTCCACATCATCCATGCCTGACGCTCAGCAGAGTTACCCGTTTCTTTTCCTGGATGTACGCGGTTGTAGTCGATCGTCTCACCACCATCGGTTGAAACAGACCATGTCCGGGAAACCCTTTCAAGACCAGAACGGTTTGGGCCAATAATACCAATAACGCTGCCGTTCATTTTGGCGGGGTCCAGTTGTTCCATTACTTTTTGGACGATACGAACCCCATTTAGCTCATCCCCGTGGACGCCAGCCTGAAGCAGAACTTTCTTCCCGTCCGTTTTCCCTTTTGCCACCATGATGGGGACATACCATCGCTGTCCCGTTCCTGTCTCAACCCCCTCGAACATGAAGCGATGTTGTCCTGCTGTCAGGTCAGCTACATCCAGAGTCGAGATAACAGGTACTCCCTGCACCTTATCACCCGTATACACCGTTGCCGCGTGAGTCATTGAGCATGACAACGCTAAGCTAAGAGCGAATGCGATACGGCTAGTAGATATCTTCATGTGCGTCATTTTCCATTTGATAGGGTTGAGATTTTTATTTTCCGGCCAGGGCCTGGGTTCATGCTCATTAAGTTAATAATGATTTTATGAGGCCAGCCAGTGGCACGATCGGGAAATGTGATTTTGCATAGGCTAACGCTCCGGCCTCAGGAAAAGGATTTGCGCGATCCATTTTCATGCCCGGCTTCTTCTTTCCAACCTACCTCACAAAAAACGATCCTCCTCTTTGATCGTTTTTACATCTTCGCCTATATGACTAGTCATGAATTTTTAAATGACTAGTCATATAGGGAGAGAACATGAACAATCAGCTGCCAGCCAACTTTTTATGGGGCAACTCGGTCTCCAGCATGCAGACGGAAGGGGCCTGGAACGAGGGCGGGAAGGGGATGTCGGTATATGACATTCGTGAAGCCGGGGAGAACGTCTCCGACTGGAAAGTGGCGACCGACTCCTACCACCGCTACCGGGAAGATTTCGACCTGATGCAGGATCTGGGCATGAACTGCTACCGCTTCCAGATCTCCTGGAGCCGCGTCTGCCCGCAGGGCGACGGCCCGTTCAACGACGAAGGCATCGCATTTTACGACCGCTTTATTGACGATCTGATCGCCCGCGGCATCGAGCCGATGATCTGCCTGTACCATTTCGACATGCCGCTCGCGCTGGCGCAGGAGTACAACGGCTTTATCGACCGCCGCGTGATGGACGCCTTTATCCGCTACGGCAAAAAGATGATCGACTGCTTTGGCGACCGCGTGAAGTACTGGCTGACCTTCAACGAGCAGAATATTTTCCATATGCCGGAAGCCTTCCGCATTTCCGGCTATATGAAAGGCGAGAAAACCCTGCGCGAGCTGTATCTGCTCCAGCACCATACGATGGTGGCGCACATGGCGCTGACCGAATACCTGCACCAGACGAAACCGGGCCAGCTGATGGGCGGCATGCTGGCGCACCAGCTGATCTACCCGGCTACCTGCAAACCGCGCGATATCTTCTGCGCCCAGCAGTATGACGAATTCCTCAACCAGAACCTGCTGCGCGTCTTTGCCGGGCAGGGCTACAGCCCGGCGGTGATGGCGGTGGTGGAGCAGGAGGGCTTTGGCGATATCTACCGTGCAGACGATCTCGCGCTGCTGGCGCGCACCCAAAACGACTATATGGCCTTCAGCTACTACGCCAGCAAAACGCTGGACAGCGATGCGATCCCGGAAGGCACGCCGGTCAACTATTACCTGCTGCACGGCGAGAAAAATAACCCCTACCTGAAAGCCACCGAATGGAACTGGCAGATCGACCCGCTCGGTTTTCGCACCATCATTACCCGCTATTACAACGACTGGCGCCTTCCGGTGTTCCCGATTGAAAACGGCATCGGCGTGATTGAGTCCTGGGATGGGGTGAACCCGATTGAGGACACCTACCGCATCGACTACCACCGGGCGCACATCGAGGCGATGAAAGCGGCGATGTTCGAGGACGGGGCAGAGGTCATTGGCTACCTCGGCTGGGGGTTAATCGACATTCTCAGCTCCCAGGGCGACATGCGTAAGCGCTACGGCGTGGTGTACGTCAACCGGGAAAACCACGACCTGAAAGACCTCAGGCGCGTGCCGAAGAAGAGCTACGCGTGGTTAAAACAGGTTATCCATACCAACGGACGCGAGATGTAAGCCGTACGCTGCCGGGCCGTTTTTGTGACTGATTGATGGGAACACGCCGCTATGTCTGAAACAAAAATCACACCGCACATGCAGTCCTTTGTCGATAAATTTGTCGAGTTTTCGGCGCGCCTGGCAAACCAGGTGCACCTGCGCTCCCTGCGCGACGCCTTCGCCACGGTAATGCCCATTTTCATCCTCGCCGGTCTGGCGGTGCTGGTGAACAACGTGGTGTTTCCGTGGATGTTTAAGGGCGATACGCTGGCGCATTTTCAGGTGTGGGGCGAGGCGATTATCAACGGCACGCTGAACATCGCCGCGCTGCTGCTGGCCCCGATGATTGCCTGGTCGCTGGCGCGCAACAAAGATTTCGACAATCCGGTCTCGGCAGTGGTTATCGCCATCAGCAGTTTCATCATTATGATGCCGATGCGCTTACAGATTACGCCCGTCGGCAGCGACGCTGCGGTCAGCGTGACGCAGGTGCTGACCTTCGCCAATATCGGCTCCACCGGGATTTTCGCCGGGGTGCTGATTGGGCTGCTCTCAACGGAAGTGTTTATCGCTATTTCGCGGCTGAAGGCGCTGCATATTTCGCTCGGTGAAAACGTCCCCCCGGCGGTGAGCAAATCCTTTACCGCGCTGATCCCAACCATTCTCACGCTTTCGCTGTTTGCGGTGCTCGCGGCGATACTGGCAAACGTGCTGCATACGGACCTGATCCATCTCATTACGACCTTCATCCAGCAGCCGCTGCGGCTGATCAACACCAGCCTGCCGGGGACGATTTTCATCTATAGCTTCGGCAACTTCCTGTTCACGCTCGGCATTCATCAGTCAGTGGTCAACAGCGTGGTACTGGAGCCGTTCCTCCTGATCAATACCAACGAGAACATGCTGGCCTTCGCAAACGGCCAGCCCATTCCGCACATCATCAATAACATCTTCGTGCCGACGTTCGGCATGGTGGGCGGCACGGGCAGCACGATCTCGCTGCTGATCGCCATCTTTATCTTCTCCCGACAACAGTCGGCGAAGCAGGTGGCGCGCCTGTCGCTGGCGCCGGGGTTGTTTAACATCAACGAGCCGGTGATCTTTGGCCTGCCGATCGTGTTTAACCTGCCGCTGATGATCCCGTTTGTGCTGCTACCCGCCATCGGCATCTATTTCGCCTGGCTCTGTACTACGCTGGGGTTCATGTCGCGCTGCGTGGTGATGATCCCGTGGACCACGCCGCCGATTCTCAGCGCCTGGCTGGCCACGGCGGGGGACTGGCGGGCGGTGGTGGTGCAGTTGGCAATCATCGTATTTGGTGTATTCTTCTACCTGCCTTTCCTCAAAATTGCCGAGCGAGTGGCCTTGAAAAACAGCGGGATAGAAAACTAACAGAAAGGAAGGACGATGGCGGCGAAGTACATCACCATAGCGCGGGAAATCAAGAAACGCATTATCAGCCAGCAGTACGCCGCCCATGAACCGCTCCCGGACCAGTTTGCGCTGGCGGCGGAGTTCAGCACCAGCCGGATGACCATCCAGCAGGCGATGCGTCAGCTGATCGTCGAAGGGCTGGTCTACACCCGCCAGGGCCAGGGGACGTTCATCCGCAAAAATTTCCTCCAGCTTTCGCAGTGGGATCTCTCCGGCAGCGACTACTTTGGCGCGACCAAAACCTGGGCGCATCTGGGTACGGTTACGAGCCAGGTGGTGCATTTCGAACTGCGCTTCCCGAACGAAAAAGAGCAGGCGTCGCTGATGATTAACGCCGATGCGCCGATCTACGACTTCATTCGCCTGCGTTTGCTGAACGGCGAACCGATGTCGCTGGATTCCACGGTGATGCCGATGAATCTGGTGCCGGGCCTGACGAAAAACCATCTTGAAGGTTCAGTGTTTCAGTACGTTCAGGAGACCCTGGGGCTGAAAATTATGGGCTCGTATCGGGTGGTGCGGGCGCTTAAGCCCAGCGCGCTGGACAGAGAGCATCTGGTCTGCGAGGAAACCGATCCGGTGCTGGAGGTGGAGCAGGTCATTTACCTGGAAGATGGCACGCCGCTGGAGTATGCCCACTGTCACTATCGGTACGACCACGGCGGGATTGTGATCGTGAATAACGGGTAAAAAAAGCGGGCCTCGAAGCCCGCTTTTTTAATGCGCGTGACGTGATTAGTTCAAACGCACCGGCATACCGGAACGGTTCTGAACGGCCTGGTCAACAATCGCCGTTTCAACGTCTGGCTGAGACGTTACCGCCTGTACCGCGCTGTTCAGCGTAACAGGAACGACTTCGTTGTTGTTGATCTGGTCTTCGCTGGTGGACAGCGGGTTGTGCACTTCGATGTAGCGGCTGCCGTCTGGCTCAGACGTCGCTTTCACCGGTTCGTTGATGAACTGCACGCGCGTACCGACCGGCACGTTTTCGAACAGGAACTTGATGTCGTCGTTACGCAGGCGCACGCAGCCGTGGCTCACGCGCAGGCCGATACCGAAGTTGGCGTTGGTGCCGTGAATCGCATACAGACGACCAATGTACAGGGCATACAGACCCATCGGGTTATCCGGGCCTGCTGGCACAACGGCTGGCAGCGGTTCGCCCGCAGCGATGTATTCCGCGTGCATTTTAGCCGTTGGCGTCCAGGTTGGGCCCGCTTTCTTACGTTCAACTTTGGTGGTCCAGTTCAGCGGGGTGTCTTTACCCAGCTGGCCGATACCGATTGGCAGCACGATCACGGTGTTGGTGCCTTTCGGGTAGTAATACAGACGCATTTCGGCGCTGTTAATTACGATACCTTCATGAACGGTATCCGGCAGGATCAGCTGCTGAGGGATATTCAGCACGGTACCTGCTTTCGGCAGGTACGGGTCAACGCCCGGGTTCGCTTCCAGCATGTTAGACAGACCCAGCTGGTACTGCGCCGCGAAATACTCCAGCGGCTGAGAGTTACCTTCAGGAACCGTCACCACCTGGTTTTGCCCCACCAGACGGCTTCCGTCGGTCGGCAGGGGATACGTCACCGCAGACGCGGTCTTACAAAAACCTACTACGGCTAACGCCGCCGCAAAAAGCGCTGTTAATTTCATGTTCATGTTGTGCGAGGTATCTAAGCCATTCTGGCGATGAGTTGATAAGTCTGAATCTGTGATGGGAGCGCATTATATGTGCATTCCCGCTCACTGGGAATTCAGATGTGTACGAAATCACATTTTTTTCGATTTTGTTAAAGTTTAGTGGATGGTTGCAACGCGGGATCTCAATTCGGAATTGTGGCATAATGCCGTGTTTATCACACTTTTCGCAGGAATCTCCCCGTGTTAGTTACCAGCAACGTCACTATGCAGTTTGGCAGTAAGCCGCTGTTCGAAAACATTTCCGTCAAATTTGGCGGCGGCAACCGTTACGGCCTGATTGGTGCCAACGGTAGCGGTAAATCCACCTTTATGAAGATCCTCGGCGGCGATCTGGAGCCGACCCTCGGCAACGTGTCGCTCGATCCGAACGAACGCATCGGTAAGCTGCGTCAGGATCAGTTCGCCTTCGAAGAGTTCACCGTGCTCGACACCGTGATCATGGGGCACGCGGAGCTGTGGGAAGTGAAGCAGGAGCGCGATCGCATCTATGCGCTGGCCGAGATGAGCGAAGAAGACGGCTATAAAGTGGCCGAGCTGGAAACGCAGTACGGCGAGATGGACGGTTACTCTGCGGAAGCGCGCGCGGGCGAGCTGCTGCTGGGCGTGGGTATTCCGGTTGAACAGCATTACGGCCCGATGAGCGAAGTTGCGCCAGGCTGGAAGCTGCGTGTGCTGCTGGCTCAGGCGCTGTTCTCTAATCCGGACATCCTGCTGCTCGACGAACCGACGAACAACCTGGACATCGACACCATCCGCTGGCTGGAGCAGACGCTTAACGATCGCGACAGCACCATGATCATCATTTCGCACGACCGTCACTTCCTGAACATGGTCTGTACGCACATGGCGGATCTGGACTACGGCGAGCTGCGCGTCTATCCGGGCAACTATGACGAGTACATGACGGCGGCCACCCAGGCGCGCGAGCGTCTGCTGGCGGACAACGCCAAGAAAAAAGCGCAGATTGCCGACCTGCAGTCCTTCGTCAGCCGCTTCAGCGCTAACGCCTCTAAATCGCGTCAGGCAACCTCGCGTGCGCGTCAGATTGATAAAATCAAGCTGGAAGAGGTTAAAGCCTCCAGCCGTCAGAACCCGTTCATCCGCTTCGAGCAGGACAAGAAGCTGTTCCGTAACGCGCTGGAAGTGGAAGCCCTTACCAAAGGCTTCGATGAAGGCCCGCTGTTTAAAAACTTCAACCTGCTGCTGGAAGTGGGTGAGAAGATTGCCATTCTGGGCGCCAACGGCGTGGGTAAGTCTACCATGCTGAAAACCCTGGTCGGCGAACTGCAGCCGGACAACGGCACCGTGAAATGGTCCGAAAACGCGCAAATTGGTTACTACGCGCAGGACCATGAGTATGAGTTCGAAAATGACCTGACCGTCTTTGACTGGATGAGCCAGTGGAAGCAGGAAGGCGACGACGAGCAGGCGGTGCGCAGCATTCTGGGTCGTCTGTTGTTCAGCCAGGACGACATCAAAAAGCCAGCTAAAGTGCTCTCCGGTGGTGAGAAGGGACGCATGCTGTTCGGCAAGCTGATGATGGAAAAACCAAATATCCTGGTGATGGACGAACCGACTAACCACCTGGACATGGAATCGATCGAATCCCTGAACATGGCGCTGGAGATGTATCAGGGCACCCTGATCTTCGTCTCTCATGACCGTGAGTTCGTCAGCTCGCTGGCGACCCGCGTGATCGAAATTACGCCAGAGCGCGTGGTGGACTTCACCGGTAACTACGAAGATTACCTGTGCAGCAAAGGTATCGACGGCTAATAAAAAGCCCGGTGGCGCTTCGCTTACCGGGCCTACGGGTGTCTTTGTAGGCCGGGTAAGGCGAAGCCGCCACCCGGCAATGTTCAGAGCACCCACTCACTCCTTTCAACCCCGTTCACCCGCAGCGTACGTTTTTCCCCCGCCGGTAATGACACCTTCAGCGCCTTCCACGCCGGACGATAATCCCCACGCGCGTTCACCTTCAGGTTGATGGTTGCGCCGTCGCACACCATTTCCCATTCCACCCACAGCGCATTGCCGTTCTGATAGCCCCAGCTTTCACCGTCGTCTTCAAACAGCAGCCCCGAGGTCTTGCCGACGCCTTTCACCGGGAACAGCTTCAGCTCGCGGGTCGTATCTTTTTCGGCACTCACATGCGTGATGCGCTCGCTCAGCGGCAGACCGGCTCCGGCGCGCACCAGCAGCGGCAGTTTTTCCAGCGGCGCATCGAGGACGATGGATTGCCCGCCTGCATACCACGCGTGGGTGTAAAAATCATACCAGCCCGTTTCGTTATCCGGCAGCCAGACCCGGCGCTCGCGCTGCCCGGCTTCGACGACGCTGGCGACCAGCAGGTCGCGGCCCAGCAGGAAGTCGTCGCACTCTTCGAAGGTCTGCGCATCGTGCTCGTGGTCGAGGAAGGTCGGGCGCAGCATCGGCTCGTCGTCGGCGTGCGCCTGCCAGAGCAGGGTATAGAGATACGGCAGCAGGCGGTAGCGCAGCTCAATCGCGCCGCGAATGGCAGGCGTGACGCCCGGATACATCCACGGCTCGTTTACCGTGTGGTCATCGTTCCACGAGTGAATGGTAAAGCGCGGGTGCATCACGCCGTTCTGCACCCAGCGCACGAACAGCTCGGCATCCGGCTTGTCGCCGGAGAAACCGCCCACGTCATGGCCGACGTTGAACAGCCCGGACAGGCTCATGCCCAGCCCCATGCGGATGTTATAGCGCAGCGTGTCCCAGTTGGTGCGGTTGTCACCGCTCCAGGTCTGAACGTAGCGCTGCATCCCGGCGCAGCCGGAGCGGGAGATCAGATACGGGCGTTTTTCCGGCGCAAAGCGCTGCTGCGCTTCCAGCGAGGCGCGCATCATCAGCAGCGGCATGACCGGGCGAATATGCTTGATGGCGATCTCCTTGCCGAAGCCAAAGCAGCGGGCTTCCCCGTCCCACACTTCGTACTCGTTGTTGTCGTTCCAGGTGGAGTCGATGCCCATCTCCAGCAGCTGCGTGGTGACGCCGTTCTGCCACCACTGCACCGTCTGCGGGTTGGTAAAGTCGAGGTGCGAGCCTTCGTCATCCCAGAAGCTGGAGCGTTCGGGTGCATCGGTTTCTGAATCGCGAATGAACAGGCCGCTCTCCGCCACTTCGCTGTAGCGCGGATGATCTTGCAGCAGGCACGGCTTGATGTTTGCGGCCAACTTCAATCCCGCGTCGTGGAATGCCTGGCTCATCACCTTCGGCTGCGGCACCTTGTCATAGTTCCAGTTGAAGACGTAGCGCTTGCCGTTGATGGAGGTATAGCCAGACGAAAGCTGGAACGAGTCGCACGGAATGGCGTGCTCTTCGCACAGGCGGATGAAGTTCATCAGCTGATTCTGCGCGTCCGGCGCGTCGGTGTAGTGCATGGTCGAGCCGCTGTAGCCCAGGCTCCATTTCGGTCCGAACAGCGTTTTCCCGGTCAGGCGCACAAAGGCTTTGGTGACGTCCAGCACTCGCCTGCCGGTAAAGATGTAGTAGTCGATATCGCCCGCTTCCGCCTGCCAGCGGCGATAGGCGGTGTGGTAGTTGTCGATTTCGTTACCCAGATCCAGCCAGCAGCTGCTCAGGTTGTCGTAGAACAGGCCGTAGCTCACGTCGTCGCGGCGGGTAAGGGTGAACGGAATGTGCTTGTACAGCGGGTCGGTGCTGGCGGCGTTGTAGCCCATGGCGTCGAGGTTGCGCATCTCGTAGCGTTTACCGTTGCGCTGCAGATCGCCCGCTTTCTCACCCAGGCCGTAGAAACGCTCGTCTTTACGACGGCTGAGGTAGTGCGCCACGCCGTCGCCGTGGGCGTTCAGCAGGTAGGCGCTGGTGGGGCGGTCGTTGACCAGCGGCTGCCACTCGCCCGCCTCATTGCGGTAGTGCCACTCCAGCCACAGCGGCTGGTGCACGGTGACGCGCAGCTGTTCGGTTGCCACGGTTAACGTGTCGTCCTGCTGCGTCAGGATCCAGGCCGGGCAGGTGAAGCCGCTGACATCGTCACGACGGCGACCTTCCCACGGCACGTCTTGTTCCGGGGCGATGCTCCAGGTGCGGTCCAGCGCCAGCTCGCCTTTGCGTTTGATCAGCACGCGGAACAGGTTCTCTTCCAGTACATACAGGCACAGGCGGTGCTGGTTATCGACCAGCAGTTCAAGATGGTTTGCCGACTGCGTATCAACGGTCCAGTTTTTCAGGGTTTTCATATGCAATACATCCACTATCAGGCGCGCTTGGCGCGACGTTCAGCAATAAATGCTACCAGGAAGAGAGCGCCAATCAGGTCAAAGAAGCCCATGGCGATAAAGAGCGGGTTAAAGCCGATTTTGTCGGCGGTCACACCGATTAACAGCGAGAACAGGAAGCTGGCGATCCACGCCGCCGAGCCGCGCATGCCGTTGACTGTCGCCATCTGGCCTTTGTCGAACGACTCAACGACCAGGGCGCTCAGCATGCAGGAGATGATCTGGTGCCCGAAGCCGCCGATGGAGATCAGCACGATGGTGATATACGGGTCGCGGGTAATGGCCACGATGGCCAGCGAGATCATCAGGAACGCGCCCGTCACGGAGCTGGCGACGACAGAGTTCACGCGGGAGCAGCCGAACAGGCGGGTGTACAGACGCGTCAGGTAACCGCTCGCCACGCTGCCGAGGTCAGCGGCGAGGAACGGCAGCCAGGCAAACATCGCAATCTGCTTCAGATCCATGCCGTGCTCTTTGGCAAGGTACAGCGGCACCCAGAAGCTCAGCACCGCCCAGGCCGGTTCCGCCATAAAGGCCGGGATGGCGATACCGTAGAAGCGTTTGTTCTTCGAGACGGTTTTCAGCGCGGTCAGGAAGGGCAGTTTGACGGCAGGCGGTTCGTTATCCTGCTTGATAAACGCCAGCTCGTCCTTGCTCAGGTTCGGGTGCTGCTCCGGGTTATGGTAGAACGCCCACCACAGGATCACCCACAGCAGCGCCAGCACGCCGGTAAACATGAACGCCCCCTGCCAGCCGAACGAGGCGTGAGCGAAGTAAATAATAGGCGGAGCCAGCATCGCGCCGATAGAGAAGCCCACGCCCGCCCAGCCGGCAGCAACGGGACGCTCTGATTTCGGGAACCATTCACCGATGGTTTTGGCGTTCGCCGGGGTAGCGGCGGCTTCGGAAGCTCCCATAAAGAAGCGCAGAATCGCCAGGTGCAGCCAGCTTCCGGCGCCCGCGTGGAAAATACACATTAGCGCCCAGATCCCGGCGCAGACCATGAAGCCAATTTTCAGGCCGATCACGTCAATCAGCCAGCCGCACAGGGGCTGGAAAATGGTGTAGGCAATCTGGAACGCACCGACGATCCAGGAGTATTGCTCGGTGGTGATCCCAAGGCTCTCTTTCAGTTCCGGGGCGAGGATCCCGAGCGAGTTTCGGGTGATGTAGTTAACGGTGACGCCAAGTAAGAACAGCACCAGCACGTACCAGCGCAGGTTCTTGATGACGCGACGGGTTTTGCTTGTCGCAACGGTGTTATTGATGTCCTGACTCATTTTACTCTCCACAAGACGGACGGTAAGGGGACGGAGGTTCAGGTGTCACACAGATTTTTATGCCTTTGATTTCTATCCGTTTAAACTGCTTAAGTTGGTATACAACTAGTATGGAAGTTGTGTGACAGGTTCACCTTAAGGGAGAAAATGAGCGGGCAATAGTCTATTTTGTGCAAAATTTCTCATAACTGACGTAAACACTCTGGCAAGATGGTATTGATATCAGTTATTGCCTGACAAACACGCTATGAAAATTTTTTCATTTCGCAAATGGAGCCAGATCACAAAATGGACAAAAGGCTAAAAATCACCGAAATCGCTGCCCGCACGCAGCTCTCGATCAGCACCGTGTCACGCGTGCTGGCGGGGAAAGCGAATACCAGTGAAAAAGCGCGCGCAAAGGTGCTGGCGTGCGCGCGGGAGCTGGGCGTGATGGAGGGCATGGCGGCGGGACGGTTGCTGCTCAATAGCCTGGTGGTTTTTGCTCCTCAGCGCGCCTTCGACGAGCGGTCCGACATCTTTTACTACCGCGTGATCCAGAGCGTGAGTAAAGGCCTGGCATCCCACGATGTGCGCCTGCGCTACTGCGCGCTGGAAGAGAACGACAGCGACGCCCAGCTGTTTCTGGCGCGGATGAACGAGTCGGACACCCAGGCCGCCATTCTTCTCGGTATTGACGACCCGCATATCCACGATCTGGCGGTGGACGTGGGTAAGCCCTGCATGCTGATTAACTGCCGCGACCGGCACATGCGTCTGCCTGCCGTTGCGCCGGATCACCGCGCCATTGGCGAGCGGGCGGCGGAATACCTGTTCGAGATGGGACACCGTGAGGTGATGAACGTGCTGTGCCTGCGTCGCTACACCATGGAGCTGCGCCTGTCAGGGATCCGCGACGCGTGGCAGTCTCACAACCTGGCGTTCAACGACAGGCGCGATCTGCTGGTGGTGCCGAGCTTCAGCGCGCGCGAAACGGAACAGTTGGTCAGCAGTTGGCTCAGCGAAATGCAGGGCAAGGATTTGCCAACCGCGTTCCTGGTCGGCGGCGATTTTATGGCGGCGGGGACCATCAGCGCATTACAAAACCACGGATTGCGCGTGCCGCAGGACGTGTCGGTGATGAGCATTGACGGGTTTAACCTGGCGGCGATTCAGGACGTTCCATTAACGGCCGTGCATGTTCCCCGCGACGAGCTGGGAACGGAAGCGGTACACATGCTCCAGCAGCGGCTCATGCGCCCGGACGCGCCGGTGGGGACGTTACTGCTTAACGGCACGCTGACCGTGCGAGAATCGGTACGGCGGATACGTCAGGGAAAACGACGCACCGCCGTTGAGCGGGAAGGGCTGTATGACAGTTAGACCATGCCCAGCGCGCGCTTGCCATGGATGTTGAGATCGTTCACGGTAAATCGGTCCTGCCAGCTCTTTTCATAATCTTCGCGTGGGAAATCCCCCGGCGATGCGCCGGTCTCCAGCGCTTCCTTGACCTTCTTCGCGTAGGCGAGGTTTTTCTCGCACATCGGTGCGGCGGGGATATACATCACGTTGCCCCAGCCCTGCTGATTGTCCACCGGCGCGACGGAGTGGATCACATCGCAGTGCCACCACACCGAATCGCCCGCTTCGAGCGCCGGAATGCTGGTCAGCGCCTCGATGAGCAGCGGGTGCCACTTCTCGGATATCGGCAGCACGCGCCCCGGCGCCACGCCGCACAGCTCGTCTTCCGGCACGTCGTCCAGCAGCGGACGCAGCAGAATGTACGCCATCGCTTCCGGGATCGGCACCACGTGCAGTAGCCCCTGGCCAGGGATCATGTCCGACAGCGCGGTCCAGCCCTGGAATGTGCGGAACACCGAGCATTTGGTGGTGTTATCGACGGTATACTCTTCCACTTCGGTACGGTGCGCGGCGTTCCACGGATCGTACTTGTCGACATTGCCGTCAAACACGCGGGCAAAGACCTGCTGGTAAGCCGGCAGCAGCCAGCGCTCCAGCGCACCGGAGTCGGTATGCGCGCCGAGCCCTTTCGAGGTGGTTCCCGGCGGACGGCGGCGGATACGATCCGGATAAATCACGCTCACGTCCGGGTCAAACCACTGCTTGCCGTTGCTCTCGAACGTCCATAAACGGTTCAGGAACGACTGTACCTGCGCCATCTCTTCGCTCTGGCGCGCCTGCATTTGCGCCTGCGACCAGTAGATCGGGTAAATCTCCGGACGGGAAGCGGTCAGGGTGCCAAAGAAGTTATCGCCTGGCCCTTTGTACACCTCGTCAAACTTGTTCAGATCGAGGTAGTCGAGCATCGACTGATCCCACGCCAGCGCCTGCTCGCGCGGGAAGTGACCTTTAATCACCGCGCAGCCGCGGCGTTTAACGGCGTCGCGCTGCGCGTCGGTAATCGTGCCGTTTTTTACATCGGCAAACGGGATCACCGGCCAGACGGATTCACCTTTATTTTTAAGCGCGTTAATTTCCGCCACGCGGGTGGCAATGCTATCGCTGAGCTTGTTGAACACCGCCTGCACGTCGCCGATCTGCGCGCGTAACTCACGTTTCAACTGACGGATTGCCGCTTTGTGATCCGCCGGCAAGGTTTCACTGGTAAAGGTCATAACTGCCTCGCATCTTTCATTCGAAAGTAAAAGTGTCTACAAGTGATACTTTAAGTTAAAAATAAGTTAATGCAAGTTTAAAAACTTGACGTGCGCCACAGGACGGAAAAAGAGTGAGAGGCCGGAGCCAGGCTCCGGCGAAGAAAGGATCAGGCGTCGAACGGGGAATGGTTGTCGAGCACGGCCTGAATGACGTTCAGCGCGCCCTGATGGTTGTTGTCGTCAGTGCTGTAGCGGCTGATTTCTTTGATGCTTTCCGCCGCGTTGCCCATTGCAAAGGAATATTTCACCAGCTTCAGCATCTCGGCATCGTTGCCGCTGTCGCCAATGGCCGCGCACTCCTGCGGGGAGATTTTCCAGCGCTTCAGCAGACGGCTGATGCCGTTAGCTTTGTGCAGCCCGGGGATAATCAAATCCACAAAGCCAAAGCCGCTGGTGACCGGCTTCATGATGCCGTCCAGCGAGACGTGCAGCTTATCCACCAGATTGGGGATATCGCTGTCCGGCAGGTTCAGGGAGAACTTAAACAGCACGTCGTCAATGTCGCGGTAATCGCTGATGCGCTTTAAGCGGTGGTAATGCTTTGACATCAGCGCCACGAACGCGTCCGGGGCTTTATCGCTGACGTATGCGCTCTCCAGCCCGCAGGCCACGAAGTTCAGCCCTTTATCTTTCAGCAGTTCGCCAATCACGATCTGCGATTCATGGCGGGTCAGCTCGCCGTGAAAAATCTGCTCCCCGCGATCGAACACCAGCGCGCCGTTTTCCGCCACGAAGGAGATCTGCTCTTTCAGTTCCGGAAAGAAGGAGATGAGCTGGTAATACTGGTTGCCGCTGGCGACAACGAATTCAATGTCGCGGGCTTTAAGCTGTTCAAACTGTGCCTGGAAGCGGTCACGATCGTACTGCTTGGCATCATCAAGAAAAGTTCCGTCCATATCGGTGACGATAACTTTAACGGTCATACTGTGCTCCTGGGTCACTGCGTTTTGAAACATTCTAATAACAAGGTGACGGGGAGCACAAATTTAATTTCGAATGAAAGTCAGAAAACCGGGTGGCGGCTTCGCCTTACCCGGCCTACGTGGAGACTCTGTAGGCCCGGTAAGCGCAGCGCCACCGGGCGTTTTTTTACAGCGTATGCTCAGTACGGGCGATAATATCGTCCTGCGCATCCGGCGACAGGGCGGTGAAGAACGCCGAGTAACCTGCGACGCGCACCACCAGGTCACGATACTGGTCAGGGTGTTTCTTCGCCTCCAGCAGCGTGTCGCGCGAGACGATGTTGTACTGAATATGCCAGCCCTTATGCACCTCGAAGAAGGTGCGCAGCAGCACCATCAGCTTCTGGCGATCGCTGTCGTTTTCCAGCGTTGACGGGTTCAGCTTCTGGTTCAGCAGCACGCCGCCGAGAATCGCCTCGGTAGGGAGTTTACCCACGGAACCGATGACCGCCGTTGGACCCAGGTGGTCGGTACCGGAAGCCGGGCTTGCCCCTTCCGCCAGCGGCGTGTGCGCCTTACGTCCGTCCGGTGTCGCCATCGTCGCCGCGCCAAACGGCACGTTCGCGGAAATCGAGGAGGTGCCCGCGTAGTAGTTACCGCCAATCGGGCCGCGGCCGTAGCGCGGGTTGTGGTATTGCTTCAGCTCTTCAATATAGGTCTGATAGGCGCGGGTCAGCAGCATATCCACGCTGTCGTCGTCGTTACCGTACTTAGGCGCGCCATTGATCAGGCGCTGACGCAGCTGCTCGTGGGTCAGCCCGTCGAAGTCATCCGCCAGCGCCGCCGCCAGCTGCTGTTGGCCGATGACGCCCTGTTCGAACACCAGCTTCTTCACCGCCGCCAGGCTGTTGCCGAGGTTGGCGATCCCCACCTGCAGGCCGGAGACCCAGTCATACTTCGCGCCGCCCTGCTTGATGCTTTTCGCGCGCTCGATGCAGTCGTCCACCAGCGCCGAGCAGAGAATATCGTGGACGTTCTCCTCGAGCATGGTGTCCACCACGTACTCAATTTCGATGGATTTGCGGGTGTAGTAGCGGATCTGGCTATCCCAGGCCGCCATCACCTCGTCGAAATTGTCGAAGTTACCGGCAGAGAGCGCTTTCTCCTGTGGCAGGAATACCTTGCCGCTGGTGGCATCGCGGCCACCTTCCAGCGCGGCCAGCATCACGCGGGCAAAGTTGATAAAGCTCATGCCGGTGCAGCGATAGCCCCACTTGCCGCCCACCGCGGTTTCGATACAGCCAATCGCCGCGTAGTCGTAGGCGTCTTCTCGTTCAACGCCGAGCTTGATGAATTCCGGGATCACGATTTCGTCGTTGTTAAAGGCAGGCATCCCGAAGCCGCAGCGGATCACCTGCACGCAGGCGTCGAGGAAGTCGTTGCTCATACCCGCGTGATAACGCACGCTCAGGTTCGGCTGGGTGGAGCGCAGACGGCCGCAGGATTCCAGAATCGCGTAGGAGAGCGGGTTCACCGCGTCCATCGGCTCACCGTTGACCATCTTCTGGCCGCCGATGGTGACGTTCTGGTACAGCGGGCTGCCGGCGGAGGCTTTGGAGTGCGAACCGGAGCGGATCTTATTCACTTCAAGCAATTTCAGCCAGCAGCTGTGCAGCAGCTCGATGGCGTGTTCGCGATCCAGGCTCTGGTTCAGCTCCACGTCGCGGCGGTAGTACGGATAGAGATACTGGTCCATACGCGCGAAGGAGACGGAGTGGCCGTTGGACTCAATCTGCAGGATCAACTGAATGAAGTAGCACAGCTGCAGCGCCTGCCAGAAGGTTTTTGGCGGCTCGTGAGCAATCACGTCGCAGTTTTCTGCCATCGCCAGCAGCTCGTGTCGGCGGCTTTCGCGGGTTTCGGTGGAGGCCATCTCGCGCGCCAGATCGGCGAAGCGTTTGATGTGCAGGCTCACCGCTTCCAGCACGATATCAATTGCCTTCAGGAACTGATCGCCGTGCAGGTCTTCCAGCACCGTCAGGTTGATGCGCGAGCGGCGCTCGGCCACTTTGGCGCGCAGGCCGTCGAGACCTTTCTCCAGCACCAGGGGGAAGTTCACCGCCAGGTGCGCGTCGCCGGAGGTCATGTTACCTTCGGCTTTGATGATGCCGGTTTCCAGCAGGCCTTTCTGCTCGTCGGTGAACATGCCGTAGCAGCGGTCCTGCACCGTCTGGCCGCGCCACCACGGGCAGATCTCATGCAGCACGCGCTTGTTCTCTTCGCTCACCGCAAAGCCCGCGCCCGGGCGGTCCGCCAGGTCGTCAATCTCTTTCTCAATCCAGGAAACGGTGTATTCCGGGAAGATCGGCGCGGCGCGCACTTCGCTGGCCTGGTTACCGATAATCAGCTCGTCGTGTTTGATCCAGATGGTACGCTCGGCCAGGTGATGCGCCAGCGCCAGGGCGCGACGGACCGGGATCGGCTTGTCCATGTGCTGCTGATACATTTCGGTGTAATGCTGGGCGCGCTCGGTACAGACCGGCGGCTTAACGATATGCACCAGCGCCGTTTTGTGGGCCTTAATGCGCTCGCTGAGGGTATTGAGATTCAGGGTTGTCATAAGTTTATCCTCGTAAGGTCGCGGTTAACCCTTTCTGGCAGGCGTACTGCTGCGCGAAGTCCAGCAGGGCAGGGTTATCCAGCGGTTTGTCAGGGGCAGAGTAGGGTTGGCCGAGCAGGGTGTATTTATTCATGCCCAGCGTGTGATACGGCAGAAAATGAATATCGTCGACGCCGAGCTCATCGGCAGCGAAGTTGGTAATGGCGGTGATGGACGCTTCATCGGCGTTAAAGCCCTGGATCAGCGGCACGCGGATGGTGATCTTTTTCCCGGCGGCGGCCAGGCGT
Source organism: Enterobacter sp. BNK-22 (assembly GCF_048684805.1). Lineage (NCBI taxonomy): Bacteria > Pseudomonadati > Pseudomonadota > Gammaproteobacteria > Enterobacterales > Enterobacteriaceae > Enterobacter > Enterobacter sp. BNK-22. The sequence continues at coordinate 2,108,081 of NZ_JBLQTT010000001.1, read as the reverse complement.
TTCAGGTTGTCCAGGATGCGCTTAGCCGAACCGTCCGTCCACTGCTTGAACAGGTCACCGTCGACGTGCTTCAGGTCGGCGAGGAACAGATCGACGTACGGTAATGACGGCTCGATATAGTGCCACGGCACGTGAAGGCAGGTTTCGACGGCGGTGTGGATCCCCTGGTCATGGCTGGCTTTAAACAGGGCCTGCGCCAGCTCGGGGTTCATAAACGGTTCGCCGCCGGAGAGGGTGATCCCGCCGCCGCTGCGGTCGTAGAAGGGTTTGTCGCGCAGTACGGTCGCCATGATCTCCTCGACCTGCCGTTCTTCACCGCAGACGGTCAGCGCCTGCGTCGGGCAGCAGTCGGTCAGGGCATTAAGCGTCTCTTCACTTAATTTCTCACGATGAATGACCATCCCGTTCAGCGCACGTTCGATACAGCCCGGTGCCGCCTGCTGACACAGGTCGCAGCCGTCCAGGCACAGACGCGCATCAAACAGCACGTCCCGACTGCGGGAGCGGCTTTCCGGGTTCTGGCACCAGCGACAGCCCAGCGAGCAGCCTTTCAGGAACACCACGGTACGGATACCGGGGCCATCGTGGGTAGAGTAACGCTGAATATTGAAGATCATGTTTTCGCCTCTCATCTTGCATACGAAGATTAAATTACTTTCGAATGAAAGTTATCTTGATGCAGGTCAACTCTTGAGCAGGTTTTGTCGTGATAGGGTAAGTGCAGGCTAATTTTGAGGGTGACATCATGGAACTTTATCTCGACACATCTGACGTTGCGGCAGTCAAAAAGCTGGCGCGTATCTTCCCGCTGGCGGGCGTGACTACCAACCCAAGCATCGTTGCGGCCGGTAAAACGCCGCTCGACGAACTGCTGCCCGCGCTGTACGACGCGCTGGGGGGTAAAGGCCGTCTGTTCGCGCAGGTGATGGCGACCACCGCCGAAGGGATGGTGGAGGACGCGCGTAAGCTGCGCGCCATCATTAACGATCTGGTGGTGAAAGTGCCGGTGACCGCAGAAGGGCTGGCGGCGCTCAAGATGCTGAAAGCGGAAGGGATCCCGACGCTGGGTACGGCGGTATACGGTGCCGCGCAGGGGATGCTGTCCGCGCTGGCGGGGGCGGAGTATGTGGCGCCTTACGTTAACCGCGTGGACGCGCAGGGCGGGGACGGGATCCAGACCGTGGTGGAATTACAGCAGCTGCTGACGCTGCATGCCCCGCAGTCAAAAGTGCTGGCCGCGAGCTTTAAAACCCCGCGTCAGGCGCTGGACTGCCTGCTGGCTGGGTGCGAGTCCATCACGCTGCCGCTGGACGTGGCGCAGCAGTTTATTACCTCTCCGGCTGTGGATGCGGCGATTGTGAAGTTTGAGCAGGACTGGCAGGGGGCGTTTGGACGGACGTCTATCTGACGCGGTTGCCGGGTGGCGCTAACGCTTACCCGGCCTACGATTTTCTCCCTCTCCCTGTGGGAGAGGGTCGGGGTGAGGGCATCAGGCCGCAGCAGGGTTTACCCTCCGCAAACCTCACACCCCGGGTTACGCATCAGTTTCATCTCGCGGAACTGGCAGGTCATCGCGTCGTACATCACGATTTTCCCCGCTGCAGGCGTGCCGTAATTCGCCAGCACCTTGATCGCTTCCATTGCCTGCAATGAACCAATCACGCCGACGAGTGGCGCCATCACGCCCGCCTCAACGCAGGTCAGCGCATTCTCGCCAAACAGACGGCTCAGGCAGCGGTAGCAGGGTTCACCCTCGGCGTACGTGAAGACGCTGATTTGCCCCTCCATGCGGATCGCCGCGCCGGAGACCAGCGGGGTTTTGTGAGCAAAACAGCCCGCGTTGAGCTGGTTGCGGATGGCGACGTTATCGGTGCAGTCCAGCACCAGGTCGTGCCGGGCAATCTGCGCGGAGAGCGCGTCGTCATCCTGCATTGCGTCAATCAGCGTGAACTGAACGTGGGGGTTGATGCGCGCCAGCGCAGCCCTGGCGGATTCCACTTTCGGCTGGCCCACCGTCGCATCGCTGTGCAGCGTCTGGCGCTGCAGGTTGGACACCGACACGGTATCGAAATCCAGCAGCGTCATGCTTCCCACGCCCGCCGCGGCAAGGTACTGCGCGGCGGCGCAGCCCAGCCCGCCCAGCCCGACGACCAGCACGCTGGCCGCCTTGAGCGCTTCCTGACCCTCGAAGTCAAACCCGCGCAGCACAATCTGGCGGTTGTAGCGCATCATCTCCTGGTCGCTCAGCTCCACCGTCATGTCAGCCTCCGAACAGGTGGTTAAAGCGCTCGACCTCAACCCATTCGCCAGCTTCCACGTTGCCGCGCTCGCGCTCCAGCACGATGAAGCAGTTGCCCAGACTGAAGGAACTGAAAATGTGCGAGCCCTGATGTCCGGTAGTGCGTACTTCAAGCTCGCCGTCCGCACCGCGGGTCAGAATGCCGCGCTGGAAATCGAGACGGCCCGGTGATTTTTTCAACCGCGTGGCGGCACGCACGCGCACGCGTTCCGGCAGCGGGCTGGCCTTGTTGCCGGAAAGCATCGCCAGCAGCGGGATCGCCAGCTGGTAGAAGGTGAGTGCCGCCGAGACCGGGTTACCCGGCAGGCCGCAGAACCAGCTGTGTGAAAGCTTGCCAAACGCGAACGGCTTGCCCGGCTTGATCGCCAGCTTCCAGAAGGCGATTTCACCCAGCTCTTCAAGAAGGGTTTTGGTGTAATCCGCTTCGCCAACGGAGACGCCGCCGGAGCTGATGACCACGTCGGCGGATTTATCCGCCTCGATAAACGCCGCGCGCAGTTTTTCCGGATCGTCTGGAATGATGCCGAGGTTAATCACCTCGCAGCCCAGCTGCTCCAGCATCAGGTGTACCGCCAGGCGGTTGGTGTCGTAAATCTGGCCGTCCTGCAGCGGCTGGCCCGGAAGCTGCAGCTCGTCGCCGGTGGAGAAAACGGCGACGCGCACTTTACGGATTACGTCGATTTCAGCAACGCCGAGCGACGCCAGCACCGGCAGCTCCGCCACCGTCAGCTTTTGCCCGGCGGCAAAGACCGTCGCGCCGAGGGTAATGTCTTCGCCCGTGCGACGGATGTTCTGGCCCGCTTTGACGCTCGCGGTAAAACGCACGCCGTCGTCGGTCTGTTCGGTCTCTTCCTGCATCACCACGGCGTCGCAGCCTGGCGGAACCGGTGCGCCAGTCATGATGCGCACGCAGGTGCCCGCAGGCCATTCGCCGCTAAACGGCTGACCCGCAAAGGCTTTACCCGCCACCGGCAGGGCGTTACCCGTCTGGAGATCCGCCAGGCGTACCGCGTAACCGTCCATCGCGGAGTTATCAAACCCCGGCACGTTAAGCGGAGAGACGATATCGCGCGCGGCAATACGGCCAAAACAGCGCACGAGGGGCAGCGTCTCAACGTCATGCAGCGGGGAAACTCGGTCAAGCATCTGCGTGAGTGCCGTCTCAAGCGGCATCAGTCCGGCGGTAAAATCCATGGTGGGCTCCTGCGGAGTAACAACGAAAGCGTCCATTATGGCAGAAAAGTGCGGCTAACTGTATGACCGAAGGGTGCACGCTTTACATCACTGTTACGTCTTTCTATATTCAAAAATCATCTGAAGTTTCGTCGACGATAATGATATTTATAGAAAAAGCCGCAAAACAGGCTAACGGGTGATGCGAATGGTTAAGGCGGTAATCGCAATTCATGGCGGGGCCGGGGCAATCACCCGTGCACAGCTCACTTCTGAGCAGGAAAAACGCTACATCGACGCGCTGTACGCCATTGTCGAAACGGGCCAGAAAATGCTGGAAGCGGGCGAGAGCGCGCTGGATGTGGTCACTGAGGCGGTGCGTCTGCTGGAAGAGTGCCCGTTATTTAATGCGGGGATCGGTTCGGTCTTTACCCGGGATGAAACGCACGAGCTGGATGCCTGCGTCATGGACGGTATCACCCTGAAAGCGGGGGCCGTGGCAGGCGTCAGCCACCTGCGTAACCCGGTGCTGGCCGCGCGTCTGGTGATGGAAGAGAGCCCGCACGTGCTGCTGACGGGCGCGGGGGCGGAGAGGTTTGCCTTCGAACACGGAATGGAGCCGGTCTCGCCTGACCTGTTTTCCACGGAAGCCCGCTATCAGCAGCTGCTGGACGCTCGTTCGGCGGGCATGACGCAGCTTGACCATACTGCGCCGCTGGATGAGCGCAGCAAAATGGGCACGGTGGGCGCGGTGGCGCTGGATAAAGCCGGCAACCTCGCGGCGGCAACCTCCACGGGCGGGATGACCAACAAGCTGCCCGGACGCGTGGGTGATAGTCCGCTGCCCGGCGCGGGTTGCTATGCCAATAACGCGACGGCGGCGGTGTCATGTACCGGCACCGGGGAAGTCTTTATCCGCGCTCTCGCGGCCTATGACATTACTGCGCTGATGGATTACGGCGGCTTAAGCCTGAGCGAGGCCTGCGAGCGCGTGGTGATGGAAAAATTACCTGCCCTGGGCGGCATCGGCGGCCTCATTGCGGTGGATCGTGAGGGCAACGTGGCCCTGCCGTTCAACAGTGAAGGCATGTACCGCGCCTGGGGCTATGCCGGCGATGAGCCGAGCACGGGGATTTATCGTGAATAAGGGGGCAGCGCGTGCCGCACAGTGAAGAGCTGGACAACCGCGAAGTGCTGGCTGTCCATCAGCTGAATATTGCGTTTCAGGAAGAGCGGCAGTTCATCCCCGCAGTACAGAATTTATCGTTCACGCTCAGGCGCGGCGAGACGCTGGCGATTGTTGGCGAGTCCGGTTCCGGGAAATCGGTCACCGCGCTGGCGCTGATGCGCCTGCTGGAACAGACGGGCGGTCAAATCAGCAGCGAGAAAATGCTGCTGCGCCGCCGTAACCGCCAGGTCATTGATTTAAACGAGCTGAGCGGCGCGCAGATGCAGGGCGTGCGCGGGGCGGATATTGCGATGATCTTCCAGGAGCCGATGACCTCCCTGAACCCGGTGTTCCCGGTGGGGGAACAAATTGCCGAGTCCATTCGCCTGCATCAGGGGCTGAGCGGCGATGAGGCGCTCAGGGAAGCGAGACGCATGCTGGAGCTGGTACGCATTCCGGAGGCGCAGGCCATTCTGGGCCGCTACCCGCATCAGCTTTCCGGCGGCATGCGCCAGCGGGTGATGATCGCCATGGCGCTCTCGTGCCGTCCCGCGGTGCTGATTGCCGATGAGCCGACGACGGCGCTGGACGTGACGATTCAGGCGCAGATCCTGCAGCTCATCAACGTGCTGCAGCAGGAGATGGAGATGGGGGTGATCTTTATCACCCACGATATGGGCGTGGTCGCCGATATCGCCGATCGCGTACTGGTGATGCACAAGGGCAGCGCGGTCGAAACCGGCACGGTTGAGCAGATTTTTCACGCGCCCGCGCATCCCTACACCAAAGCGCTGCTGGCGGCGGTCCCGCGTCTTGGGGCGATGAACGGCAGCGATCTGCCGCGTCGTTTTCCGCTGATTTCCCTGGCGGCGTCTGAGCCGCAGGAGGAGGAACGCGAGCAGGACACCGTGGTGCCGGGCAAGCCCATTCTGGAAGTGCGCAATCTGGTCACCCGGTTTCCGCTGCGCAGCGGCGTACTGAACCGGGTGAAGCGCGAAGTGCACGCGGTGGAAAACGTCAGCTTCGATCTGTGGCCGGGCGAAACGCTGGCGCTGGTGGGGGAGTCCGGCTGCGGTAAATCCACGACCGGGCGCGCGTTGCTCCGTCTGGTGGCATCCCAGGAGGGCAGCATTACCTTTAACGGCGAGCGCATTGATACCCTTCCGGACAGCAGGCTGCAGGCGGTGCGGCGGGATATTCAGTTTATTTTCCAGGATCCGTATGCCTCCCTCGATCCGCGCCATACGGTGGGGTATTCGATCATGGAGCCGCTGCGGGTGCATAACCTGCTCGACGGCGAGGCTGCGCAGCGTCGCGTCGCCTGGCTGCTGGAGCGCGTTGGCCTGAAGCCGGAACACGCCTGGCGTTATCCGCACGAGTTTTCCGGCGGGCAGCGGCAGCGTATCTGCATCGCCCGTGCGCTGGCGCTGAACCCGAAAGTGGTGATTGCGGATGAGTCCGTCTCGGCGCTGGATGTCTCTATCCGGGCGCAAATCATCAATCTGCTGCTGGATTTACAGCGGGATATGGGGATCGCCTTCCTGTTTATCTCGCACGACATGGCGGTGGTTGAGCGCATCAGCCATCGCGTGGCGGTGATGTTTATGGGGCAAATTGTGGAAATCGGTCCGCGAAGAGCGGTGTTCGAGAACCCACAGCACCCGTATACCCGCAAGCTCATCGCGGCGGTCCCGGTCGCCGACCCGGCGCATCGTCACGGCCAGCGCGTGCTGCTGCAGGATGAAATGCCGAGCAATATTCGTAAACGCGGCGAGGCCGTGGAGCGCGTGGCGTTGCGTGAGGTCGGGCCGGGTCATTTCGTGGCTCCCCCGCGTCAGGACAATGCTTTTTCGCGGTTATAACTTTCAACAGGCAGGAGAACATAATGGTTACATTTGTAGCGCGTAGATGGTTGTTAGCCGCGAGCGTGACGGCAGCCCTGGCCGCTGCCCCCGCGTTCGCTGCCAAAGATGTGGTGGTCGCTGTCGGCTCTAACTTCACGACGTTGGATCCGTATGACGCTAACGACACGCTCTCCCAGGCGGTGGCGAAATCGTTCTACCAGGGCCTGTTTGGCCTGGATAAAGAGATGAAGCTTAAAAACGTGCTGGCGGAGGGGTACACCGTTTCGGATGACGGGCTGGTGTACACCATTAAGCTCAAAACCGGGGTGAAGTTCCAGGACGGCACCGACTTTAATGCAGACGCGGTGAAGGTTAACCTCGATCGCGCCAGCAATCCTGAAAACAGCCTCAAGCGTTATAACCTCTATAAGAACATCGCCAAAACCGAGGTAGTTGACCCGACGACGGTAAAAATCACCCTGAAAGAGCCGTTCTCCGCGTTTATCAATATTCTGGCGCATCCGGCGACGGCGATGATATCCCCTGCCGCGCTGAAGAAATACGGCAAGGAGATCGGCTTCCACCCGGTCGGCACCGGCCCGTATGAGCTGGTCACCTGGAATCAGACTGATTTTGTAAAGGTGAAGAAATACGCGGGATACTGGCAGAAAGGGCTGCCGAAGCTGGACACCATCACCTGGCGTCCGGTAGTGGATAACAACACCCGTGCGGCGATGCTGCAAACCGGCGAGGCGCAGTTTGCCTTCCCTGTTCCGTATGAGCAGGCCGCCATTCTGGAGAAAAACAGCAAGCTGGAGCTGGTCGCCAGCCCGTCGATCATGCAGCGCTACATCAGCATGAACGTCACGCAAAAGCCGTTCGATAATCCGAAGGTGCGCGAAGCCATTAACTACGCCATTAACCGTCAGGCGCTGGTGAAAGTCGCTTTTGCGGGCTATGCCACCCCGGCCACCGGCGTGCTGCCGCCAGCTATCGCGTATGCGCAAAGCTATCAGCCGTGGCCGTACGATCCGGCTAAAGCACGCGAGCTGCTGAAAGAGGCGGGCTTCCCGAACGGGTTCAGCACCACGCTGTGGTCGTCGCATAATCACAGTACCGCCCAGAAGGTGCTGCAGTTCACCCAGCAGCAGCTGGCGCAGGTGGGTATCAAGGCGCAGGTGACCGCCATGGATGCCGGACAGCGTGCGGCCGAGGTTGAGGGGAAAGGGCAGAAAGAGAGCGGCGTGCGGATGTTCTACACCGGCTGGTCGGCCTCGACCGGTGAAGCCGACTGGGCGCTGTCGCCGCTGTTTGCCTCGCAGAACTGGCCACCAACCCTGTTCAATACCGCGTTCTACAGCAACCCGCAGGTGGACAAAGACCTTTCTGACGCGCTGAAAACCACCAAACCGGAGGAGAAAGCACGCCTCTACAAGGACGCGCAGGACATCATCTGGAAAGAGTCGCCGTGGGTGCCGCTGGTGGTGGAAAAACTCGTGTCAGCCCATAACAAAGCGTTGACCGGGTTCTACATCATGCCGGATACGGGCTTTAGCTTTGACGATGCGGATTTAAAATAACGCCCATGCTGAACTATGTTTGTAAACGCCTGCTGGGGCTTATCCCGACGCTGCTGATTGTGGCAGTGCTGGTGTTTTTGTTTGTCCATATGCTGCCGGGGGATCCGGCGCGTCTGGTTGCCGGGCCCGAAGCGGATGCCACGGTCATTGAGCTGGTGCGTAAACAGCTGGGTCTTGACCAGCCGCTTTATATGCAGTTTCTGCACTATATTGGCAACGTTCTGCAGGGTGACTTTGGCATCTCGATGGTCTCGCGTCGTCCGGTGTCGGAGGAGATCGCCACCCGCTTTATGCCCACGTTCTGGTTAACGATAGCCAGCATGAGCTGGGCCGTGGTGTTCGGACTTGGCGCCGGGATTGTGGCGTCCGTCTGGCGTAACCGCTGGCCGGACAAGCTCGGCATGGCGCTGGCGGTGACCGGCATCTCCTTCCCGGCGTTCGCGCTGGGGATGCTGCTGATGCAGATCTTCTCCGTTGAGCTGGGCTGGCTGCCCACCGTCGGGGCCGATACCTGGAAGCATTACATTCTGCCCTCGATGACGCTGGGGGCTGCCGTGTCGGCGGTGATGGCCCGCTTTACCCGCGCCTCGTTCGTTGACGTGCTGAGCGAAGATTATATTCGCACCGCGCGGGCGAAAGGGGTCAGCGAGAAGTGGGTCATCCTCAAGCACGGGTTCCGCAATGCGATGATCCCGGTCGTGACGATGATGGGGCTTCAGTTTGGCTTCCTGCTGGGCGGCTCTATCGTGGTGGAAAAGGTCTTCAACTGGCCGGGGCTGGGACGTCTGCTGGTCGATTCCGTCGAGATGCGCGACTACCCGGTGATCCAGGCGGAAGTGCTGCTTTTCTCGCTGGAGTTTATTCTTATCAACTTAGTGGTGGACGTGCTTTACGCCGCCATTAACCCGGCCATCAGGTATAAGTAAGATGCGATTGTTGAACTGGCGACGTCAGGCTGTTTTAAACGCCATGCCGGGGCTAAAACCGGACCACATCCGCACCCCGTGGTCTGAATTCTGGCGGCGTTTCCGCCGCCAGCCGGTCGCGATGACCGCGGGGCTGTTCGTGCTGCTGCTGATTGTGGTGGCGATCGTGGCGCCGTGGGTGGCGCCGTTTGATGCGGAAAATTATTTTGACTACGACCGCCTGAACGACGGGCCCTCGATGCTCCACTGGTTCGGCGTGGATTCCCTCGGGCGGGATATCTTTAGCCGGGTACTGGTAGGGGCGCAGATCTCGCTCGCCGCCGGGGTGTTCGCGGTGCTGATCGGCGCGGCCATCGGGATCGTGCTGGGGCTGGTTGCCGGGTATTATGAAGGCTGGTGGGACCGCATCATCATGCGCATCTGCGACGTGCTGTTTGCCTTCCCCGGCATTCTGCTGGCGATTGCCGTGGTGGCGATCATGGGCAGCGGCATGGCCAACGTCATCATCGCGGTCGCGGTGTTTTCGATTCCGGCCTTTGCCCGCCTGGTGCGCGGCAACACGCTGGTGTTAAAACAGCAGACCTTTATCGAGTCGGCCCGCAGTATGGGGGCCAGCGATGCGACCATCCTCTTCAGCCATATTCTGCCGGGGACGGTGTCGTCCATCGTGGTCTATTTCACCATGCGTATCGGCGTGTCGATTATCTCGGCGGCCAGCCTGTCGTTTCTGGGGCTAGGGGCACAGCCTCCGACGCCGGAGTGGGGCGCGATGCTGAACGAGGCGAGGGCCGATATGGTGATTGCGCCGCACGTGGCGATTTTCCCGAGCCTGGCGATTTTCCTGACCGTGCTGGCGTTTAACCTGTTAGGTGATGGGCTGCGCGACGCGCTGGATCCGAGGATAAAGGGGTAGTGCAGTGAAATGTGCCGGGTGGCGGCTACGCCTTACCCGGCCTACAAAAGCGGAGTGGGGCGATTAAACCCGGCTACCCCACAGGTCATACTCGTCGGCGTTTTCAACCTTCACGCGAATAATATCACCCGGCTTAACGTTGGTTTCGCCATTCAGGTACACCGCACCGTCGATTTCAGGGGCGTCCGCCATGCTGCGGCCAATCGCGCCTTCTTCGTCCACTTCGTCGATGATAACCATGATTTCGCGGCCCACTTTCTCCTGCAGACGCTCGGCAGAGATCTGCTGCTGCAGCTGCATGAAGCGGTTCCAGCGCTCCTCTTTCACCTCTTCCGGCACCTGGTCCGCCAGCTCGTTGGCGGTTGCGCCTTCCACCGGGCTGTACTTGAAGCAGCCTACGCGGTCCAGACGCGCTTCTTTCAGGAAGTCGAGCAGCATCTGGAAGTCTTCTTCGGTTTCACCCGGGAAGCCGACGATAAAGGTGGAGCGCAGGGTCAGGTCCGGGCAGATCTCACGCCACTGCTTGATGCGTGCCAGCTGGCGGTCAACGGAGCCAGGGCGCTTCATCAGCTTCAGGATACGCGGGCTCGCGTGCTGCAGCGGGATGTCCAGGTAAGGCAGAATCTTGCCTTCCGCCATCAGCGGGATGACGTCGTCAACGTGCGGGTATGGGTAAACGTAGTGCAGACGCGTCCAGATACCGAGTTTAGACAGCTGCTCGCACAGGCCGACCATGCTGGTTTTCACCGGCTCGCCGTTGTGGAAACCGGAGCGGTGCTTAACGTCCACGCCATAAGCTGAAGTGTCCTGGGAGATGACCAGCAGCTCCTTCACGCCCGCGTCAGCCAAGCGCTTAGCTTCTGCCAGCACTTCGCCGATTGGACGGCTCACCAGATCGCCACGCATGGACGGGATGATGCAGAAGGTACAGCGATGGTTACAGCCTTCGGAAATCTTCAGGTATGCGTAGTGGCGCGGCGTCAGCTTCACGCCCTGTTCCGGCACCAGGCTCAGGAACGGGTTGTGTTTGGGTTTTGGCACGTAGTGATGAACATGTTGCAGCACCTGCTCGTAGCTGTGCGGGCCGGTGATCTCCAGCACCTTCGGGTGCACTTCGCGGATCTGGTCTTCTTTCGCGCCCAGACAGCCGGTCACGATCACTTTGCCGTTTTCGGTCAGCGCTTCACCGATGGCTTCCAGTGACTCCTGGACCGCGCTGTCGATAAACCCGCAGGTGTTAACAATCACCATATCGGCGTTGTCGTAGCTTGGCACCACGTCATAGCCCTCGGTGCGCAGTTCGGTCAGGATGCGTTCTGAATCCACCAGGTTTTTCGGGCAGCCCAGGGAGACGAAGCCGATTTTCGGCTGGTGCGTAACATTGCTCATAGGTTAAAAATTCATCAATTATGGAGTTATCAGGGCGGGATTTTACAGCGTATCGCGGGGGATTTATACACTCTTTGCAAGGCGGATGCGTCGGGCCGAGGTTGTAACATTGTAAATAATGTTAATCAGTTAATAAAAATTGATCCCAGGCATTAAACTGTACAAAAAATGTACTTATCCTGACTATGCACCATGGCTGACAGAGGAGGAAAGAGCATGACCGTTGACAGACTAAAACGCGATCTGCTGAACAAGCTGATCAACGCCCGAATCGACCTGGCCGCGTACCTGCAGTTGAGGAAGGCAAAAGGGTATATGTCAGTCAGCGAAAGCGAACATCTGCGTGATAACCTGTTTGAACTGTGTAATTTCATGCGTGAAAAAGCACCGACCCTGAAGGCGAACGGCGGCGAAAGTGAAGAGATCGCGCTGCGCCGTGCCGCCGAAGTGCTCTCCATTGCAGGGGTGTGTCTGATGAACGGACGCCACGACTGCCCGAACTTTATCGCCGTAAACGCGGAGAAGCTTGAAAACTGCCTGACAACGCTCTCTCTATGCATCATGTCTCTGAACGAGCACAAACAGCTCGAACAGCACTGATCCCGGGGGAGGCAACTCCCCCTTCTGCTTAAGCTTTTGTAAAAGTGATAACGCGCCCGGACGCAGTGGCTAATCTTTATGCCATATGCCGATAAAGGAGCGCGTTATGCCTCGATCCTCGCTGATTTCCCTGCCTGCGTTATTTATTTCGTTTTCACTTCTTGCTGCGCCAGAGGCAGTGAAGGTCGAGGTGCTGCAAAACAGACTCGATCACCCCTGGTCCCTGGCGTTCCTGCCGGATAATGACGGGCTGTTGGTGACCCTGAAGGGCGGTCAGCTCAAACGCTGGCAGACCGGAAAAGGGCTCTCCGATCCGATTGTCGGCGTACCGAAGGTCTGGGCAAACGGTCAGGGAGGATTGCTGGATGTGGTATTGGCGCCGGATTTTGAGAAGTCGCGCCGCGTCTGGCTGAGCTACGCCGAGGCCGGGCATGACGGCAAAGCCGGAACGGCGGTGGGCTATGGCCGCCTGAGCGACGACTATTCCCGCATCGAGGGATTCCAGGTGGCGTTCCGCCAGATGCCGAAACTCTCAACCGGTAACCATTTTGGCGGGCGGCTGGTGTTCGACGGCAAAGGCTCTCTCTTTATTGGACTCGGCGAGAACAATCAGCGTCCGACGGCGCAGGATCTGGATAAATTGCAGGGCAAAGTGGTGCGCCTCACCGAAGACGGGAAAGTCCCGTCGGATAACCCCTTTGTGAACACCCCCGGTGCGCGACCCGAAATCTGGTCTTACGGCATTCGCAACCCGCAGGGGATGGCGATGAACCCTTGGAGCGACACGCTGTGGCTGAACGAGCATGGCCCGCGCGGCGGGGATGAGATCAACATTCCGGAGAAAGGTAAGAACTACGGCTGGCCGCTGGCCACGCACGGCATTAACTACAGCGGCCTGAAAATCCCGGAAGCCAAAGGCGAGCATGTTGAGGGCACCGAGAAGCCGCTGTTCGTCTGGAAAGTCTCACCCGCGGTGAGCGGCATGGCGTTTTACAACAGTGACGTCTTCCCGCAGTGGAAAAACAAGCTGTTTATCGGCGCGCTGAAGGAGAAGGACGTGATCGTGCTGAGCGTGGAGGGAAACAAGGTGACGGAGGACGGGCGCATTCTGGGCGACCGGGACCAGCGTATTCGCGACGTGCGGGTGGGGCCGGATGGGTATCTGTATGTCCTGACCGACGAGACGGACGGGCAACTGTTGAAAGTCAGCCCGTCCGGCGCGTAATCAGGTGACCTGGATCATCACGACGTTACGATACGCAGGGCGATCGCTCAGCTGTTTAAGCCAGCGCTCAAGGTGAGGGCGTGGCGTCCACTTCAGACCCATATTGGTCAGGTTCCAGACGAAGGGTGCCACGGCGATATCGCCTGTGCCGAACGCCTCGCCGGAGAACCAGGCGTGCTTCGCCAGCTCGTCATCCATCATCGCAAACAGATTTTCGCAGGCATCCTGCGCGGCGTGAATCGCGGGATAGTCGCGTTCAGCTTCCGGCGTGCGGATAAGCCCCATCAGGATCACGCGGTGGGTCGGGGACAGCGTCTGGTTTGCCCAGTCCATCCACTTTTCGCCCTGGGCGCGCCGGGCCGGGTTTTCAACCCACAGGCGGCCCTGACCGTACTGGGCGGCGAGGTAACGGACAATGGTGTTGGACTCCCAAAGCGTCGCGTCTGTTTCATCATCGCGCAGCAGCGGCACCAGGCCGTTCGGGTTCATGGCCAGATAGTCGGCCTCTTTGTTCACGCCGAACGCCATGCCAGCCATGATTTGTTTGAACGGTAAATCCAGCTCTTCCAGCGTCCAGAGCACTTTCTTAACGTTGGTCGAATTATTCCTGCCCCACAGCGTAATCATATTTACTCCCGATGAGATGTGAATCCGAGTCAGCCTTTCGCCATGGTGAGATAAACCTAACAATTACGCAACAGAAGACAAAAAAATCGTCTTAATCAAAGCGTATCTGAATGTTATTGCATAAACTTTAATAACTTTACCCTCGTTGGGTTTCTTTAACGGTTTTAGTGCGCTATTACTCATCGCTTCTTGCGACACGGTGATGTGACGTAATTTTTGAATGGACACTCGGGTGGCATTTATGACGCGTAAAATGACTTCTCTGCGCAGCCTGGCGGCAGGCTCTGCGCTTCTTTTCCTGTTTGCACCAACGCTCTACGCAGCTGAACAGGCTGCGCCCGAAGCGCCGCCAGTTGATGCGCGCGCCTGGATCCTGATGGACTACGCCAGCGGTAAAGTGCTGGCGGAAGGAAATGCGGATGAGAAACTCGATCCGGCAAGCCTGACCAAAATCATGACCAGCTATGTGGTGGGCCAGGCGCTGAAAGCGGGCAAGATCAAGCTGGACGATATGGTGACCATCGGGAAGGACGCGTGGGCGACCGGCAACCCGGCGCTGCGGGGTTCTTCCGTGATGTTCCTGAAGCCTGGCGATCAGGTTTCCGTTTCCGATCTGAATAAAGGGGTGATTATTCAGTCGGGAAATGATGCGTGTATCGCGCTGGCCGATTACGTTGCCGGCAGCCAGGATTCTTTCATTGGTTTGATGAATGGCTACGCGCAAAAGCTGGGCCTGACCAATACAACCTTTAAAACCGTTCACGGTCTGGATGCGCCGGGTCAGTTCAGCACCGCACGCGACATGGCGCTGCTGGGGAAAGCGCTGATCCACGACGTGCCGGATGAATACGCCATCCACAAAGAGAAAGAGTTTACCTTCAACAAAATTCGCCAGCCGAACCGCAACCGCCTGCTGTGGAGCAGCAACGTCAACGTGGACGGGATGAAAACCGGCACCACGGCGGGGGCAGGCTACAACCTGGTGGCTTCCGCGACCCAGGGCGACATGCGCCTGATTTCGGTGGTGCTAGGCACCAAAACCGACCGCATTCGCTTTAACGAATCCGAAAAACTGCTGACCTGGGGCTTCCGCTTCTATGAAACCGTGACGCCGATTAAGCCGGATGCCACGTTCGTCAGCCAGCGCGTCTGGTTTGGTGACAAGAGCGAAGTGAACCTGGGCGCGGGTGAGGCGGGCTCGGTGACCATTCCACGCGGCCAGCTGAAAAACCTGAAGGCCAGCTACACCCTGACTGACCCGCAGCTTACGGCTCCGCTGAAAAAGGGCCAGGTGGTCGGGACGATTGATTTCCAGCTTAACGGTAAGTCGATTGAACAGCGTCCGCTGATTGTGATGGAAGCGGTGGAAGAGGGCGGCTTCTTCAGCAGGATGTGGGATTTCGTGATGATGAAATTCCACGGGTGGTTTGGCAGCTGGTTTAGCTAGGTTTTTTTGCCGGGTGGCGGCTTCGCCTTACCCGGCCTACGTTCGAGCCGTTGTAGGCCGGGTAAGGCGAAGCCGCCACCCGGCATAACCTCAATACATCAACTTCACCTGCTGCGCCTTCGCGTGGGCCACAATCTCGTCGTCCGGGCGGCAATCGCTGACGATGGCATCGAACTGCGCCAGCTCGCCCATTCTTGCCGAACGTACCTTACCAAACTTGCTGTGATCGACCACCAGCACATGATACTGTGCGGCGCTTAACGCCCAGTGCTTTACCGGCAGCTCTTCCAGATTAAAGCAGGTCGCGCCCTGGCGCACATTAACGCCGGCGGCGGAATAAAACGCGATATCCGGGCAGAGATTACTGAGCGTGTCCTGCAGGTTGAGTGGCTTAAAGATCGCGTTGCTGGCGTGAAACTCACCGCCGCAGAGGATCACCCGGCACTCGGGTTTCTCCTGAAGCGCCAGAAAGGTGTTCAGGGAATAGCACACGGCAGTGAAAGGGATGCTGCTGTCGATGGCTTCGATAATCCACGGCGTGGTGGTACCGCAGTCAAAAAACAGCGTCTGGTGCGGCTGTACCAGTGAGGCCGCAAGCCGCGCGGCTTTGCGTTTCTCCTCCACCAGGCGTGTCTTCTGGTCGCTGATCAGATAATGGCTGGCGCTGCGTGGCTCAAGCACAATGTATCCGCCCAGCAGCACGACGGGCGCGCTCTCGCTGTTCAGATCCCGACGAATGGTCATCTCTGAGACGCCGAGGAGGTTGGCGGCTTCCTTAAGATGCAGCTTATCGCTGCGCTTCAGCGCCTGAAGCAGCTGAGCAATGCGGTCATCGCGACGTGTTTCCATAGTTCCTCGGGATAAAAAAGTGAACCCCCGCAGGGCGGGGGTTCAAGTGTAACCTGTCAGGTCGGGGTTAGTCACGTATCCAGCCTTTGCGGATCGGGATAGCGAAAATGGCGCGATAGAGGGTAGAGAGCCCGCTATAGAGCGCCTCACCGATAAGGCTCCACAGGATAGCCGCGCTCACGCAGCCAATCAGCCCCACCAGGAAGCCACCCACCATATCCAGCGGCCAGTGGACGCCCAGATAAACGCGAGACCAGGCGATGGCCACCGCGACCACCATCAGCACCGCACCTGACCACAGGCGATGCCAAAACAGGAAGGCCAGCGCAAAGGTGAAGATCACCGTCCCGTGATCGCTCGGGAAAGAGTCATCTGGCGCATGGTGCAGGAAGGTATAGCCCACGTGATCGACAAACGGACGATCGTGCGGGAATGCGTGGCCCAGAATGTAGCTCACCAGAACGCTCACGCCCAGCGCCATCGCCACTTTGATCACCAGCTGGCGCTGCGCTTTCACCTGGCTACGAGGTCCCCACAGCCAGAGGATGGCGGCCAGCGCGGGCACGATGCTGATCAGATCTTTTGCCAGAAAGGTGGCAAAGTCGATCATCCACTCGGGCGAGGCCGGGGTGGCATTGATCAGATAGAACAGCTGATAATTCAGATTCTCTAGCATAGCGTTATCACTCTTTAGCAAACCGGGTGGAAACAAGGCCGTAGACCACCACCTGAGAAAACCAGACCCACCACCCAGCCCACAGGTTGTGAGAGAAAAAATGTGCCCCGCGCATGATCTGGCCATAACCCATCACCAGACCTAACACCACGCCCAGCGCAACGAAGCTCCAGGCGAGACGCGGACGCTCGCGCCAGAAGGCAAAAAACAGCCCCATCACCATAAAGCCGCTGGAGGCATGACCGCCGGGGAAACAGCGCCCCGGACCGCTGTCAGCAGGAACGGCGCTGAACAGGGGATAAGAGACAGCCTTACCGCCATATTCCACCAGGTCCCACGGGCAGCTGTGATGGCTCATGCTTTTCAGCAGGCCCACCACCAGCGCGCCAACGCCCATCAGCAGCGCCGCCGTCACCAGCCTTGCGTTACGCTTGTAAGCGCCGTAAAACAGCGCCACGGCGCCTAAGGCGATGGCGATGTACTTCGCCAGACGATGGTTGAGCAGATCCAGCAGGTGGTCTTTCTGCAGCGGGAAGCTCTGCGTCGCCGCGTCATACCAGAAGCCGGTTACCCATCTGTCGAGCGCTTCATTGCGCGATAGCCATGTAAACACCACGGCAAGGGCTATCAGTATGAAAAGCTGATAACCATAAAAGCGGGCCGGTAAGCGGTAAAGGCGTTTTGTCTTATTTGTCTGTAACTTAGACAATTCTGAACGGCTGGAGGTGAGTGCCATAATTTGGGGTCGTTGACGAGTAATGGGGCTATCATAAATCTGTCAAATTAAGGAAACCTTAAACGAAGACGATATGTGCTTTATTTCTGTTTATCCTCGATAAATCACTATCTCGGGCTGCGGCATTTCATTACACTCGTCGCGATTTTGTCATTATAAAGAGATTGCATGTTAAACCGTTCTTCTTCAGGTTCACGTCTGGGTCGTCAGGCGTTGCTTTTCCCTCTGTGTCTGGTGCTCTACGAATTTTCTACCTATATCGGCAACGATATGATCCAGCCCGGGATGCTGGCCGTGGTGGCGCAGTACAACGCCGGAATCGAGTGGGTACCGACCTCCATGACCGCCTATCTGGCCGGCGGCATGTTTTTGCAGTGGCTGTTAGGCCCGCTGTCGGATCGTATTGGCCGTCGTCCGGTGATGCTGACGGGCGTGGTGTGGTTTATCGTCACCTGCCTTGCCACGCTGCTGGCGCAAAACATTGAACAATTTACCTTGCTGCGTTTCCTGCAGGGGGTGAGCCTGTGCTTTATCGGCGCCGTGGGGTATGCCGCTATTCAGGAGTCGTTTGAAGAGGCGGTGTGTATCAAAATTACCGCGCTGATGGCGAACGTGGCGCTGATCGCTCCCTTGCTCGGGCCGCTGGTAGGCGCCGCATGGGTGCATATGGCGCCGTGGGAAGGGATGTTTGTGCTCTTTGCGGTTCTCGCCGCCATCGCGTTCTTTGGTCTGCACCGGGCAATGCCGGAAACCGCCACCCGCATCGGCGAGAAACTCTCGCTGAAAGAGCTGGGGCGGGATTACAAAGAAGTGCTGAAGAATGGCCGCTTTGTGGCGGGCGCGCTGGCGACCGGGTTCGTTAGCCTGCCGCTGCTGGCGTGGATTGCCCAGTCACCGGTCATTATCATCAGCGGTGAAAAGCTCAGCAGCTACGAGTACGGCCTGTTGCAGGTACCGATCTTTGGCGCGCTGATTATCGGTAACCTGGTGCTGGCGCGTCTGACCTCACGCCGCACCGTGCGTTCACTGATTATCATGGGCGGCTGGCCGATTGCAGCCGGGCTGATTCTGGCGGCGGTGGCGACCGTTGCGTCATCACACGCTTATCTGTGGATGACGGCAGGACTCAGCATTTACGCCTTCGGGATTGGCGTGGCGAACGCCGGGCTGGTGCGCCTGACGCTGTTTGCCAGCGAGATGAGTAAAGGCACGGTCTCCGCGGCGATGGGAATGCTACAGATGCTTATTTTTACCGTCGGTATCGAGGTGAGCAAGCATGCCTACGCGATGGGAGGCAACGGGTTGTTCAGCCTGTTTAACCTCGCCAACGGTGTGTTGTGGGTTGGCCTGATGGTGGTGTTCCTGAAAGACAAGCGCGTCGGAAACGCCCTGCAACCTTAACTGTTTATTCCCTCTCCCGGTGGGAGAGGGTTAGGGTGAGGGCACCAGACCGCACGGTGTTAATTAAACGGTGCCTCCCCGTTCAACACCTTCTCAATCACATCCAGCACGCCTTCCTCGTTATTATGCGGCGCTTCAAAACGCGCCGCCGCTTTGATATGCGGTCTGGCATTCGCCATCGCAAAGCTGAACCCGGACTGGCGCAGCATCTCCACGTCGTTGCCGCTGTCGCCGAAGGCCACCACGTCGCTGTTCTCTATCCCCCAGCGCTGCTGCAGGATCCGCAGGCCGTTGGCTTTATGCACGCCGGGGATAATCAGGTCGATACTGCCGTGACCGGTGGTGACGGGCACCATGATGTCGCTGAGTTTTTCATGCAGCAGCGCCTGAATACGCGGAATTTCATCATCGGATACGTTAAGCCCGAACTTGAAGAAAATATCGTTCAGGTTGTCGAAATCGCTGACCACTTCCAGACGGTGATAGTACTTTGCCGCGATGGCCTTAAAGCCCTCGTCATAGCACTTGAGCGTGTAGGCGCTGCTCTTCCCGCAGGCGATAATCTCAATGCCCGGCACGTCGTTTAACACATTCGCGACGGTCTCGAAATGGGCTTTCGACAGTTCACCGTTGAAGACGTCTTCACCCTCACTCACGACCCAGCCGCCGTTTTCGGCGACGAATGAAATTTCATGCGCAATCTCCGGGAAAAAGGAGATCAGCTGGTAGTACTGGTTGCCGCTGGCGACCACGAAGCGAATGCCTTGCGCCTTCATGCGCGCGTACTGCGCCAGAAAGCGCGGGCGATTGTAGGTCTTGGCATCACTCAGGAATGTGCCATCCATGTCGACGGCGATCAGTTTAACGCTCATATCCCTTCTCCAGTGTCGTGTGTTTCGTTTCCGGCTTTGCCACCGCGCGCGCCACCAGCGCCGCGACGATCACCAACCCTAATACCACCAGCATGGCGCTGCGCAGCCCGTAGTGCTCCCCGAGGAAGCCGAGCAGCGGCGGCCCGACCAGGAAGGCGAGATAGCCGGTAGTCGCCACCACGCTGACGCGCGTCGGGGCATCCGGGCCGGTGTCGCTGGCGGCGGAGATGGTCAGCGGGAAGCCGAGGGACGCGCCCAGCCCCCAGAGGATCACTGAGACGCCGGCAATCCAGTCCACATCCACAAAGATAATCATCGCGATACCCAGCCCGCCGAGCAGGGCGCTGGCGCGCACCACCGCCACGCGGCTGTAGCGGTCGATAAACCAGCCGCCGGTGAAGCGCCCGACGGTCATCCCCAGCGTAAACCCGGCGTAGATCAGCGAGCCGGAGGTCGGGCTAAAGCCGTGACCGTCCACCATCAGCAGCGGCAGCCAGTCGTTGGCGGACCCTTCCGCGAACGCCATCGCCAGCACCACCACGCCAATCAGCATCAGCTGATAATCGCGGTAGAAGGGCAGCCCTTTTTCGGCCGAATGCTGTTCATCTGAGGCGTTCTTGCCGGTGCCGTCCGGGATCGCCCGGATGCCGGTCAGAATCGGAATAATGCACACCAGCGCCGCCAGCAGGATATGCAGATTCGCGGTCATGCCGAAGGCCGTCAGCGCCATCCCCACGCCCGCACCGGCCAGCGTGCCGAGGCTATAAAAGCCGTGCATCATCGGCAGCACGGTTTTGTTCATCTCGCGCTCGACCGCCGCCCCTTCAACGTTTATCGCCACTTCCGCCGAGCCGAAGCTGCCGCCAAACACCGTCAACCCCAGCGCAAACAGCACCGGTGAGGCAAACCACAGCGCCACGCTCAGCACCATCATCCCGAACACCGCGAAGCACATGGTGGTGCGGATCACCGCCCGCGTACCGAAGCGCTTCACCAGCCATGCGGAGCAGAGGATGCCGCTCATGGAGCCTATCGACAGGCCGAACAGCACGATGCCCATTTCCGCGGTAGAAACGGACAAAATGTCGCGAATGGCGGGGGTGCGCGTGGCCCAGGAGGCCATCAGCAGACCGGGAATAAAGAAGAACATAAACAGCGCCCACATGCGGAGCTGCAGGGCTTTACGGGGAGAGGTCAGCGTCATTGGGGTAGCACCAGAAGTACAACAATAGCGACAACACTAGCAAGTTTGTGTACATTTGTACACAAACACAGGTGAGGAATTGATGAGCAGACCACCCAACGATCCGCATCGCCGGGAGAAAATCCTGCAGGCGACGCTCGACACCATTGCTGAACACGGTATTCACGCCGTCACGCACCGTAAAATCGCCACCTGCGCGGGCGTGCCGCTGGGGTCGATGACCTACTATTTCGACGGTATGGAGCCGCTGCTGGAGGAGGCCTTCACGTGGTTTACCCGCCAGATGTCGCAGCAGTACCGGGATTTCTTTGCGGGCGTCACCGGGCCGGAAATGGCGTGCGAATCCATCACTACCCTGATCCACAGCTCACAGGTGACCACGCCGCACAACATGGCGCTGATGTATCAGCTTTACGCCTTTATGCACCGCAGCGCGGCGCTCAAAACGGTGATGCAGGACTGGATGAAGATGAGCCAGACCACGCTGGAGCAGTGGTTCGACCCGGTTACCACCCGCGCGCTGGATGCGTTTATCGAAGGGATGACGCTGCACTACGTCACTGACCGGACGCCCTTAACCCGCCAAGAGATCCGGGCCATGGTGGGCAGGATTGCGGGCGAGAGCTAGGTTGCACCGGCGGTCATATTGACTGTGGTTCCCGTGATGGCGCTGGCCGCATCTGAAGCCAGAAACGCAATCGTGTCTGCTACCTGCGCTAGCGTCGGCAGGCGATGCGTCAGGGTGCTTTGCGCGGCGCCGCCGAGAAACTGCCCGACCGTTATCCCCATCGCCTGCGCCTTGGCGGCGAAAATGGCCCCCACATACGAACCCGCCTGCACCGCGTCGGCTATTGCGTGCGAGCGCAGACACAGCACACGAATATTTTGAGTCCCCAGCTCAGCCGCAAGCGCCCGGGTAAAGGCTTCCGTTCCCGCGCAGCCGACGATATGTCCGAGGTGGCCCGCCATCGCCATGTTTGCGGCGGGGGCGACGACGGTAATTATGGTCCCGCCATGCTCGCCGCCCATGCGGGATGACACGGCTTTCGCAATGTTAAAGTACGCGGCCAGGAAAGGGTCGAAGCCCTGACGGAATTCGCCGAGCGTTAATGCCTCAAGACGTTTGCCCTGATCGTGCATAAAGCCCGTGGCGTTGACGACGATATCAATGCGGGCAAGGTCGGGGAGCGGCGAGGACTCCTCAAGCGCATCGAAAACAAACGTGCTGGCAGAACCGCCAGCGGCGCGAATGCTGCTGGCGGCCTGCTCCAGCCTGGCGTGGGTGCGTGCGGCGAGATACACCTCCGCGCCTTCACGCGCAAGAGCGTGTGCCGCAGCGCTGCCGATGGCGCCGCTGCCGCCGAAGATGACGGCGGTTTTGTTTTTAAGACCCATGCCTGCATACCCTCACCAGACTTAACCCTCAACAGTATGTGCCGGGTTTCGGCGGATGCAACTCAGCCGTTGGGCGGGGTATGCGGTTGGCAGATCTTACCGTGCCATTATCAATGGGTTACTTTTGTGAGATTTTTTTCCCGCTGGCGTCCACCACCGCTTCGCCATCTTCTTTCGTAAATGCCCCTTTCTGCGCATCCGGCAGAATGTCGAGGACGACTTCAGACGGGCGGCACAGGCGGGTGCCCAGCGGTGTGACCACGATCGGACGGTTAATCAGAATCGGGTATTGCAACATAAACTCGATTAGCTGGTCGTCGGTGAAGCTATCGTCGGCAAGGCCGAGCTGTTCATAGGGCTCCACGTTTTTACGCAGCAGATCCCGCACCGAAATGCCCATATCGGCAATCAGGGTGGTCAGCGCATCGCGCGACGGCGGGGTTTCCAGATAGAGGATAATCTCTGGCTCCGTGCCGCTGTTGCGGATCATCTCCAGCGTGTTGCGCGAGGTGCCGCAGGCGGGGTTGTGGTAAATGGTGATGTGGCTCATATCAGTGGCTCATTACAGTGTGAAGGAGAGACGTAGCGCCAGCGCGGCGAGCGTCACAAACAGGACCGGCAGCGTCATGATGATGCCCGTCCGGAAATAGTAACCCCAGGTGATCGTCATGTTTTTCTGCGCCAGCACGTGAAGCCAGAGCAGGGTGGCGAGACTGCCGATAGGCGTGATTTTTGGGCCCAGATCGCAGCCAATCACGTTGGCGTAAATCATCGCCTCCTTAATCAACCCGGTTGCCGTGCTGCCCTCAATGGAGAGCGCGCCAATCAGCACCGTGGGCATATTGTTCATTATGGATGACAGGAACGCGGTGATGAACCCGGTACCCAGCGTGGTTGCCCACAATCCGTGCCCTGCCAGGCTGTTCAGTACGCCTGTGAGAGAGTCCGTCAGCCCGGCATTGCGCAGGCCATACACCACCAGATACATCCCCAACGAGAAGATCACGATCTGCCACGGTGCGCCGCGCAGCACTTTTCCGGTATTTATCGCATGTCCGCGTTTTGCAACGGCAAACAAAACCAGCGCGCCCGCAGTCGCAATGGCGCTGACCGGAATACCCAGCGGCTCCAGCACAAAGAAACCGACGAGAAGAAGGAGCAGCACGATCCAGCCGGTTCTGAACGTCGGAAGATCGTTTATCGCGCGTGCAGGCTCACGCAGTTTCGCCAGGTCATATTCCGGCGGAATTTCCTTGCGGAAGAACAGATGGAGCATGACCAGCGTTGCGGCAATCGCAGCGATATCAACGGGAATCATCACCGAAGCATATTCGCTGAACCCCAGCGTGAAGAAGTCTGCCGAGACGATGTTGACCAGGTTCGACACAATCAGCGGCAGGCTGGCGGTATCGGCGATAAAACCTGCCGCCATCACAAACGCCAGCGTGGCCTGCTTGCTGAACCCCAGTGCCAGCAGCATGGCGATAACGATAGGCGTCAGGATCAGCGCTGCGCCGTCATTGGCAAACAGCGCCGCGACGGCTGCGCCCAGAAGGATAATCCAGGTAAACAGCAATCGCCCGCGACCGTTTCCCCAGCGGGCGACGTGCAGCGCCGCCCACTCGAAAAAGCCGGACTCATCCAGCAGCAGGCTGATGATGATGACGGCAATAAACGTTGCCGTAGCGTTCCAGACGATATTCCAGACTACCGGTATATCGTTAATGTGAATCACGCCGCTGGCCAGCGCCAGCACGGCGCCGATGGTCGCGCTCCAGCCAATACTCAATCCTTTGGGCTGCCAGATGACCAATACCAGCGTAAACAGAAAAATAGCCCCAGCCAGAAACATTGTTTACTCCGTTATATCTGTTTTTGCGAATGTGTTTGATTAGCACGAACCCGGAAGCCGGTTTTTCAGCTTCATGCGCGTCTCTTCCCGCAGGCAGTTCCAGCTGGTGTCGATAACGGCTGCCGCCCATGCAGGCATGTTGGGAGAGAGACGGTAATGGACCCATTTACCCTCGCGACGGTCGATCACCAGCCCGGACTCGCGGAGCAGGGCCATGTGGCGTGAGACCTTCGGCTGAGATTCGGTGGTCGCGGAGCAGAGATCGCAGACGCATAGTTCGCCCGCTTCGCGGAGCAGCATGACGATGGCGAGCCGCGTTTCGTCGGAGAGGGTTTTGAAGAGGTGGAGTGGGTGGAGCATGGGAGTTCCTGCAGGTGTGGTTTTTTTATATGTGTTTAATCATATATGTTTTGGTTGCTGCAGAGAAGCAGAAGTAGATCCGATGCTGCGAGATGGCAGTCTGCAGTTGGGTTGCGCATCTTTTACATGAATCAACGTCTGTAGGAGTATAACTAATGGTATAAGTTATACTAAAGCAGCATGGGTTTTAACTTCATTATTAATCAATGGGTTAGGTGAGTGAAAATTTTTAGCGTTAAAAGCATATTTTTGCTGTATGTATGACTGTGATATTGAGAGGAAATGTGAACGATATATTCATGATGTCACTTGCCCAGCGGACGGACAGAACTTTTACATAGGGATTGTCGCTAGCTCTTACTATAGTGTTGAGGGCAAGGACATTGCGATTACGCTGCAAGACAGCAAGGAAGTACACATTAGTGATTCCTCACTTGAGAGCGATAATTAGTGTAATAGGCCTTACAACATGATTGTTATGCATTTTGTTGAGTTCGAAACTTTAAAACGCTACTATCATTGAACTGAATTTATGGTTTTGGGGAATTAGAGGCGGCCCCCCGAAAGTTGATACCGCCTAGTTGGTAACTTCGTCGAACGACTGGGACTCCAACCGTGCCGGCTGTGAGGTCGGCTCTAATTTTTAGGTTTGGGCAATTCATACTTTAGATTCACATCTCGCGTAAGGATATCTCTTGGTCCTTTCGACCTGTCGAAAAAAAGCCAAATATTAAATTTGCGCTCTTTTGGCCAAGTGTCATACATAAGCGAATCCCACCCCAAATAAGACGCAACTTTGTTGGCAACTGCTAACTTTGCATCCGAAGTTGCTTTGCCTTGATAGGCGCACATCACTGCGCCTAGAAGAAAATCTGCAATTTGAATATGTTCAGAAGATTTTGAATCCTTTGTGACGACGCTCTTGATAATGTCTCTGCGGCCAAACCTTTTTGCTAACGTGTGGTTAGTAATGACTTCGAATGCCTCATCAGCTTTTTTATACCGCGATGGAAGTGGGTCCACTTCCACACGGAACTCGCACTCCCTATCTGGATGAGCCTTGATAACGTTGCCTATTTTAGTTTCAATCAGCTTGCCAAAATGCTTACGCATAGCCAGATCGTAGTCGCCGCCATGGAAGGATTTTTCTACTTTTGATTTTTCAACAATGATGCAGTGGAATGCCAACCATTGGTGCTTGAAGAACGTTTCAAGGATGTCATGATAAAAAGCAGCATTTCGCTTTGAATGAGCTTTTTGCCACTTTATTTCATCGTTACAGTTATGCTTTTCCCTAAGCTCACGAATGATGCGCACGAAGTCTCCACGCCTCTGATACTTCATCCACAGACTACCAAATCCATAAAATCGCTGACCATCTATGCCCGATTCATCACAGGCGACATGCCATATCAGCTTTCCAGGATCATTCGCTTCCATGTTTTTCCTTCATGAGTAAAATTTCAGGTGGTGATTATGATTTAACCACATCACTCAATGGTTGATAAGGATCAGTTTTAACCTGTGTTTGAGAAGAATTCCAACGCAAACTTGTGTGACTTTAGTTTTGCGGTGTGCATGGCGGACACTGTCTGGGCTTATGTGCACCATACGCGCCGAATTATGCATAGATGCATATGATCCAAAAAACGTCGCCACCAGGTTGCCCCACCAGTACTGGCGTGCTTTCCAGCCGGCATGCCCTACATTAAATCTCTATATTAAAGTGGTAAGCCTGGCGGGGATGTAAACGCGTTTAGTTAAAATCTCTTGAGTTGATGAAAATAAACGGTATTTTAATCTGGCACAGTAAAACCTAACAACTCATAAGGACAATGATAATAATGCAAATAGTTTCCGTTATAAATTATAAAGGTGGCGTTGGTAAAACAACAGTTACGTCTAATTTAGCCGCTGAATTAGCATTTCGAGGTAAGAATGTGTTGGTTCTTGATATGGATGCTCAAGCGAGCCTGACATTTTCGTTTCTAACTCCCGATTATTGGGACAACCATCTTAAAAATGAACGGACCATTAAAAACTGGTTTGATTGTATTAGTCAGGGAGAGCAAACAATGCCTCTTTCAACGTTAAGAGTACGACCAGAACCAGTTAATAGTAGGTTTGGTAGAAATGGGGGGTGTTTGGATTTAATATCTTCCCATCTAGGTTTGATAAATGTTGATCTTGAACTTGCAACGCTTCTCGGAGGAGCAAGTCCTAGTCAAACCCAAAAAAAATATCTCAAAGTTCATGGTAAACTTAGAGAGGAGCTTCAAATATTAGCGGATGAAATGAACTATGATATTGTTTTAATTGATTGTCCGCCTAACTTTAATATTGTAACAAAAAATGCTTTGATTGCATCAGATAAAATCCTTATACCAGCAAAGCCTGATTATTTGTCAACTTTAGGGATTGATTATTTAAAAAGAAGCGTTGATTCTCTAGTTACAGACTATAATTTCTATGCCGATAAGGATGAAGATTATGAAAGAGTAACCCCTGAGATTCTGGGAGTAGTTTTCACTATGATTCAAATTCACTCAGAACAACCTATTGCCGCCCAAAGACAGTATATTGCGCAGACGAAACGTCTGGGCGTTCCCGTATTTGATGCTATTTTTAGAGAGAATAAAACTATCTTTTCTGATGCCCCTAGGGATGGAATTCCTGTAGCATTAATTGGCTACTCGCATTCTACTCACTCTTCTATTGTTGGAGAGATTGAGAATTTTGTTGATGAGTTCCTTCAAAAGGTTGGAGAATAAAAGTGAGTAAAGTTAAAACATTAAGCATGCTATTACGTGAATTGCAAGATGCAGTTCTTGAACTAAATGAGGGAGAATTAGAGAAAATTATTTCAGGCGAGTATCAATTCATCCTTAAGGTAGGTAAAAAACGAGTTAGCACTAACACAAAGATAAGTCCAGTAGATGATTTTAGCTACAATGAGCTACTTAATTTACTTAACCAATGCGAGTCAAGAGAACAAGGTAACGATCTTTTGTCGCGTGAACTCAAGACCAAATCTGAATTTGAAAAGTTCGCGCGTCATGTCGAGGTCGCTGTAATGAAAAGTGATAAGCTCGAGAAAATAAGAGATAATATTATTGAGTCGACAGTAGGCGCTAAACTACGTTCTGATGCTATTCAGAATAAAAAGTAAGAAATGGCCGCCACTTTGGCGGCCGTCTCTAATATTTTTAAAATAGTGATATGTTCTTCAGGTCAACTATGTAACAATTTCCAATTGCTTCTAAGGAAGCAATATGTCATTACGTATAAATAATTATTGTCGCCTTCTCAATATTCTTAAACCCTGAACATTACCCATCATGTTTCTTATCTTCTATGGCGAAATGCGGTGTTCTGCCATTATGTCATTTTTGCTCATTTACTTGATGTTTAGAAACATCATCTTTTGCCTCGATCTCATATAACAAGATTATTGAATTCCGTCTTTTTTGTCGTTGGGCTAGAACATGAATAGATTTCACAAATTATCTGGTTCTTTACGCTTTTGATCGTTTAGTGAATGTTGTTAACATCCTCTTGGTCCAAGTCACGCTTTATCAAGGAAACAATATTGCCTCTGGTAAATTATATGGCGATGTGGTCATGCTTTACTGCACAAAGCAAAAGGAATCGAGATTAAAAAAACGCAGGACGTCTTTCTGCAGTGATTGCTACAGAGAAATAATACCTTGAGGGAAATTTGTCGCCTCACCAGATAGGCGTAGTTAAAAGTCAGATAATCCTGCATAAATTAGCTGAATGTCTTCTGGATTAATAATGGGGGGGGTGAATACTCTGGCTAAAATGTAGCGCTTCTCCGCAATAGGAGAACTTTGATGAAAGGCGGCACGTGAAAGGTATCACTATTAGTTGGGGTCTGGAAGTGAAAATAAATGCGCTCGGAATTGAATAATTATTTTCATAATGAGAATGATGATCGTTTGTTATTTTGAATTGATAAGAGCGAAAGCTGAAAGAATAATGAATTATCCGTTCTTTATGCGGTCCGAAAAGTCAGAGCACCTTATCCGAAAGGAATGCAGGAACAATGGCTGACGCATCTAGGCTCATTAGTGTATTTTTTAATAAGCTATGAATCGTCTCCTGAAACCCCGCTCATCAGCAATCTCCATCATTCTTGCCTCCGCAGCAGCTTGACTACGCATTTCCGAAAGTTTGGATTTAAAGGTGTGAAGATTACCCTGAATATTTAATGGTAGGGGAGTCGATGCGATCAGCGTGTCTTCAAGTTCCCAGGGCGCATCAACAGGATGCCAGTGAACTTTGGCATTCTTTTCCATCCAGGCGTCAAGCCACTGCTCGCCAGGGTGAGTAAATGTCATTCTGGATCCAGAACCCACACGGCGCAGGGGAAAGCCACTTAAATCACTCAATAACACACCCAGCGTGCGCCTGAGTGTCGAACCAGCTGCATTGCCGCTGTAATGCGTTTTGATTCGTTTCCTTAAGTTCGAACGGCTGTTAGGTTTCACTCTCTGGTCGGGTGAAATACCAACGTATAGTAGCGTGTAACCGTCTAAGGTAATGCAGCCCTCTGTCGGCACACCTGGAGGGATCTCCTTAAACCACCAGAAGTAGACGCCATTTACTGGCGGAACTGGCGATGGCTTGCTCATTACTTCCGTTCTGCTGTAGGTTTTCTCGGGATAAAAATCGAACATGCGGCTTTCCTTGCTGACGTTTTTCCTGATTTTATTCTTTTGCTGTCAGGGAGCGATAGTTTTATGAAGGCTGGAAGGAAAAAGTAAGGAGATAGGGGTTTTTTGTCTGGTGCTGGTACCCAACACCAGAAAGTGTGGCTGTAAGCGATTGATTTTGTGTGTGAGGGAATTTCAGACAACAAAAAACCCATCAACCTTGAACCAAAACGGCGGGGTTGATGGGCTCCACAAATTGGGGACATCAAAGAAAAGCAGTGGCACTAGTTATGACTGCCCCCTGATAAAAAAGTTCTGCGCGTAACAAAAATATTTTCCGCCACGCGCATTCTTAGGAGTTATCCGAGTCCGGGCCAGATGATGATAATCAGCGTACCCGCCAGTGTCAGCAGCACGTTAGCGATAGCATACGTGCCCGCATAGCCCAGCGCCGGGATGTTGCTGCGCGCGGTATCGCTGATGATTTCCATAGCAGGCGCACAGGTACGCGCCCCCATCATTGCCCCGAAGAGCAGGGCGCGGTTCATGCGCAGCACGTAGGCACCGAACAGGAAGCAGATCACCACCGGTACCAGGCTGACGATAAGTCCGGAAACCAACATCTGCCAGCCGACGGCGCCGAGGCTGTGACCAATCCCGCTGCCCGCGCTTAAGCCCACGCCCGCCATAAAGACCATCAGACCGAACTCTTTCACCATGTTCAGCGCGCCCTGCGGAATGTAGCCGAAGGTCGGGTGGTTCGCTCGCAGGAAGCCCAGCATGATCCCGGCGAACAGCAGACCGGCGGCATTACCGATGCCGAAGCTGAAGTTGCTGAACTGGAAGGTGATCATCCCGATCATCAAGCCAACGATAAAGAAGGCGCAGAAGGCCAGTAGGTCAGTGACCTGGCTGTGAATGGAGATAAAGCCGATGCGGTCGGCCACGGTTTTCACGCGGCGGGCGTCGCCGCTGACCTGCAGCACGTCGCCTTTGTTGAGCACCACATTGTCGTCGATAGGCATCTCAATCTGGCTGCGGATCACGCGGTTGAGGAAGCAGCCGTGGTCGGTCAGCTTCAGCTGCGCCAGGCGGCGGCCCACGGCGTTATGGTTTTTCACCACGATCTCTTCGGTGACGATGCGCATGTCGAGCAGATCGCGGTCGAACACCTCTTTGCCGTTACGGAAGCTCGGGTCGAGACGGGCGTGGGCGTCCGGGTAACCTACCAGCGCGATGTCATCGCCCATCTGCAGCACCGCGTCGCCGTCCGGGTTCGCCAGAATGCCGTTGCGGCGGATACGTTCGATGTAGCAGCCCGTCTGGCGGTAAATCCCCAGCTCACGCAGATTTTTGCCGTCAGCCCAGGCAACCAGCTCTGGCCCGACGCGATAGGCGCGGATCACCGGGAGATAGACTTTACGTTTGGAGTCGGTATCGAGACCGCGCTCGCGGGCGATTTGCTGGGCGCTGGTCTGCAGATCCTGGTGCTGAAGTTTTGGCAGGTAGCGTGCGCCGACAATCAGGCTCACCAGACCAATCAGATAGGTCAGGGCATAGCCGAGGCTCAGGTGGTCGAGTGCGGTAGAAAGCTGCGCGCCGGCCATGCCGGAATGGCGCAGGGTATCACCGGCACCCACCAGCACAGGGGTGGAGGTCATGGAGCCTGCCAGCATACCGGCCGTTAACCCGATATCCCAGCCAAACAGTTTACCCAGCCCTAAGGCGATCAGCAGCGCGCTGCCGACCATTACCAGCGCCAGCATCAGATAATTTTTGCCGTCGCGGAAGAAAATTGAAAAAAAGTTCGGTCCTGCTTCCACGCCAACGCAAAAAATAAACAGCATAAAACCTAAGTTGAGCGCGTCCGTGTTAATGCTGAAGTGCTGCTGGCCTAATAATAAGGAGACGACTAAAACGCCAATGGAATTACCAAGTTGAACTGAACCCAGGCGCAATTTACCCAGGCAAAGGCCCAGCGCCAGTACCACAAATAATAACAGGATGTAATTCCCATTTAACAAGTCTGCGACGTTTATATTCACGGAGGCTAACTTCTTGTTTACCAGTAAGTTGTTGAATGAAAGGACTTTTTGGGCTACTGTTTTCTGGGTCAGGGAAAGGCGTTAACGCTCCCTGTTTCCTGCTTTATTCCCTAAAACATTAGCTGGCGTGTAGTTTAATCGTATTAGCTACTGACAGCTACTGATTATCGCATCACCCTGTGCGTACTTTGGCAAGGATTGCCGCATTGCTTTATCTGACTGGGCGTCTACCCGACGAAAGTGTATTTGATAGAGATAAGTCAGGAGGATAGTTTGAACATTAAACGAAACTGGGCGGGGGTGATCAGCTGCTTTTTGCTGTTCACGGTCGTATGCATGTCGCTTGCTTTTAACGTGAAAGGGGCATTCAGGGCGTCGGGTCATCCGGAGCTGGGGCTGCTCTTTTTTACGTTGCCGGGGGCTGCTGCCAGTTTTCTCTCCCGTAAAGGGGAGGTGGTGAAGCCGCTGCTGGGCGCCATGCTGGCCGCGCCGCTCTGTTTGCTGCTGATGCGCTTGCTCTATATCTCAACGCGGAGTTTCTGGCAGGAGCTGGCATGGTTGATGAGCGCCGTATTCTGGTGCGCCCTTGGCGCGCTCTGCTACTTATTTGTGCGCAGTCTGCTTCGGCACCGACGGCACCACAAATAAAAACGCCCTCTCGGTGAGGGCGTCTTCACATTACTGGGCAGCAAACAGGCCCAGATGCTCTTTGGCGTAGGCTTCAAAGTCAGTACAGCCGCCGATGTGTTTCTGATCGAGGAAGATCTGCGGTACGGTTTCAACCGGCTTGCCGACGGTTTTTTCAAGATCCGCTTTCGTGATGCCTTCCGCGTGGATATCCACGTAGCGGAAGTTGAAGTCATCGCGCTCTTCGGTCAGTTTCTCAGCCAGCTCTTTTGCGCGTACACAGTATGGGCACCCTGGACGACCAAAAATTACTGCAAACATTTCTCTCTCCTCAAAAAACAAGCCTGACGGCGAATAAGACATATAGTGCCCGATAACCTGCCGCCATTAAAGAAGGTTTCGCCTGTCGCTTTGATACAGTCAGGCTATGTTTCGCCAATTACATCGCGCAAATCATTGCCTATACTGGCTGCAATACGTATTAAGCAAGACAAAGAGAGACAAGATGACACCCACGATTGACCTGCTCCGTTCCCACCGTTCCATTCGCCACTTCACCGATGAGCCGATTACCGAGGCGCAGCGTGCCGCGATTATTGACAGCGCCAGGGCGACCTCCAGCTCCAGCTTCCTGCAGTGCAGCTCCATTATCCGCATTACCGACCCGGCCATGCGCGAGCAACTGGTGACGCTGACCGGCGGGCAGAAGCATGTGGCCCAGGCGGCGGAGTTCTGGGTGTTCTGCGCCGACTTCAACCGTCATCTGCAGATCTGCCCTGAGGCCGAACTCGGGCTGGCCGAACAGCTGCTGCTGGGCGTGGTGGATACCGCGCTGATGGCGCAAAACGCCTTCACGGCGGCGGAGTCGCTGGGGTTAGGCGGTGTCTACATCGGCGGCCTGCGTAACAACATCGAAAGCGTGACCGAGCTGCTGAAGCTGCCAAAACACGTGCTGCCGCTGTTTGGCCTGTGCCTCGGCTGGCCTGCGGATAACCCAGATCTGAAGCCGCGCATTCCTGCGGCGATGCTGGTGCATGAAAACCACTATCAGCCGGTCGATCAGGATGTCCTGAATCAATACGATGAAGAGCTGGCAAACTACTACCTGACGCGCGGTAGCAATAACCGTCGCGATACCTGGACTGACCATATTCGTCGCACCATCATTAAAGAAAATCGCCCGTTTATTCTTGATTATCTGCACAAACAGGGCTGGGCGACGCGATAGTCCATTTATCCTGCGCCTGCCTGCGTATATGATACGCAGGCTTTTTCCATGTCTTCAGAGAGGTGCAGGGTGAAAATTGCCATATTGTCCCGGGATGGAACGCTCTATTCATGTAAGCGCCTGAGAGAAGCGGCGGCGAAACGCGGGCATCAGGTTGAGATCCTCGACCCGATGTCCTGCTATATGAACATCGACCCGGCCGCCTCGTCGATTCACTACAAAGGTCGCAAGCTGCCGCATTTTGATGCGGTCATCCCCCGCATCGGCTCCCAGATTACCTACTACGGCACCGCCGCGCTGCGCCAGTTCGAGATGCTGGGCAGCTATCCGCTCAACGAATCCGTCGCCATTTCCCGCGCCCGCGACAAGCTGCGCTCGCTGCAGCTCCTTGCCCGTCAGGGGATCGATCTCCCCGTCACGGGGATTGCCCATTCACCGGACGACACCAGCGATCTGATCGACATGGTGGGCGGCGCCCCTTTGGTGATCAAGCTGGTGGAAGGCACCCAGGGCATTGGCGTGGTGCTGGCGGAGACGCGTCAGGCAGCGGAGAGCGTGATTGACGCCTTCCGCGGGCTGAATGCCCACATTCTGGTGCAGGAGTATATCGAAGAGGCCAAAGGGCGCGACATCCGCTGCTTCGTCGTGGGAAACGAGGTGGTGGCAGCCATTGAGCGTCAGGCCAAAGAGGGGGATTTCCGTTCTAACCTTCACCGCGGCGGCGTCGCGCGTGTAGCCGATATCAGCGACCGGGAGCGGGAAATTGCGGTGAAAGCCGCGCAAACCCTGGGGCTGGACGTGGCGGGTGTAGACCTGCTGCGCGCAACGCGCGGGCCGCTGGTCATGGAGGTAAACGCCTCGCCGGGGCTGGAAGGCGTGGAAAAAACCACAGGGGTCGATATTGCGGGTAAAATGATCTTATGGATCGAGCGTCATGCGACGCCGGGCTACTGTCTGAAAACGGGTGGTTAAATGGATTACCGCGCGCTTTTTGAGTACCCTATGCGAAGTTTTTATTAAAGAGGCTGCATCGCGATGGATTTACAGGTCGTACCTACACTGGATACGTTACGTCAATGGCTTGATGATGCCGGAATTACGTTCTTCGAATGCGATTCCTGCCAGGCGCTGCATCTGCCTCATATGCAGAATTTCGACGGCATTTTCGATGCCAAAATCGATCTGATTAACGACGTGATCCTTTTCTCCGCGCTGGCCGAAGTGAAGCCGTCCGCGCTGCTGGCGCTGGCCTCCGACCTGTCGGCCATCAATGCCAGTTCTTTGACGGTGAAGGCATTTCTCGACATACAGGATGATAATCTGCCAAAACTGGTCGTTTGCCAGTCTTTATTCTCCGGGGCAGGGCTGTCGTTCAAGCAGTTCGCCTGGTTTATGCGCCTGAGCGAAGAGCAAATTTCGATGGTCATGATGGAAGCCAATGCACATCATCTGTTGTATAGCGCGGAAGATGATGCAGAGAATAATGATGCATCTCCCAATTTTCTTCACTAAGCCTGTCTGACTTTTGCGCAGTCGCTGCCATGGCGGCTGCAGAAGGCCATTTTTTCTGCTGCTTTTAACCATCCTTTAAAGAATTATTCACCTCCCTGAAGGCCGTTTCGGCTTATCACGTAGACTTAACCTGCATAAAAAATTGATAAAAGGCGTTTTTTCGTCTGGGCTATAGCCGGAGACACGGGCTACAGTTATTCTTGCGATGCTTCAAAAAGCGAGCGGAAGCTGCCGGGTAAAGAGGTTTCTTTTTATTTTGAGCAGAGCGACAAACTATGCATGATTTTTGCATATATCCAGATTGCACAGTTTTAGTTCGTTTGTTAACGAGCTTTCAGAAGGAATAACACTATGATCGCCTTGAATAAAAAATGGTTATCGGGTCTGGTTGCGGGTGCTCTGATGGCCGTCTCTGCCGGCACGCTCGCTGCGGAACAAAAAACGCTGCACGTTTATAACTGGTCTGACTATATTGCGCCGGACACGGTGGCAAATTTTGAAAAAGAGACCGGCATTAAAGTGGTCTACGACGTGTTCGATTCTAACGAAGTGCTGGAAGGAAAACTGATGGCGGGTAGCACCGGGTTTGACCTCGTGGTGCCTTCCGCAAGCTTCCTCGAGCGCCAGCTGACGGCAGGCGTCTTCCAACCGCTGGATAAGAGCAAATTACCGAACTGGAAAAATCTCGATCCGGAAGTGCTGAAGCTGGTGGCCAAGCATGACCCGGACAACAAATACGCGATGCCGTATCTCTGGGCGACCACCGGTATCGGCTTTAACGTCGATAAAGTGAAGGCGGCGCTGGGCCCTGACGTGAAGCTGGACAGCTGGGACGTGGTGCTGAAGCCGGAAAACCTTGAGAAGCTGAAAAGCTGCGGCGTCTCCTTCCTCGATGCGCCGGAAGAGATTTTCGCGACCGTGCTGAACTACCTGGGCAAAGACCCGAACAGCAATAAGGCGGATGATTACACCGGCCCGGCGACCGAACTGCTGCTGAAGCTGCGTCCAAACATTCGCTACTTCCACTCATCCCAGTACATTAACGACCTGGCGAACGGCGACATCTGCGTCGCGATCGGCTGGGCAGGGGACGTATGGCAGGCGGCTAACCGCGCGAAAGAGGCGAAAAACGGCGTGAACGTCTCTTACTTCATTCCGAAGGAGGGGGCGCTGGCCTTCTTTGACGTCTTCGCGATGCCGGCTGACGCGAAAAACAAAGACGAAGCGTATCAGTTCCTCAACTACCTGATGCGTCCTGAGGTTATCGCCCACATCAGCGACCACGTTTACTATGCGAACGGTAACAAGGCCTCCGTGCCGCTGGTGAGCGAAGAGATCCGTAATAACCCGGCTATCTATCCGCCAGCGGATGTGTTCGCCAAGCTCTTCACCCTGAAAGTTCAGGATCCAAAAATTGACCGCGTGCGTACCCGCGCGTGGACCAAGGTGAAAAGCGGTAAATAACGGCGTTTGGTATTGCTGCCCGGTGGCGCTATCGCTTACCGGGCCTCTACAACCCGTAGGCCGGGCAAGCATTAGCGCCGCCCGGCGATGCGCACCCTGACGGTGCGTTTGCACCAGTTTTGATCTCTACCGGAGAACACCCCGTGAATGACGCGATCCCCCGCCCGCAGGCGAAAGTCCGTAAAGCGCTGACCCCGCTGCTTGAAATTCGTAACCTCACCAAATCTTTTGATGGCCAGCATGCCGTGGACGACGTCAGCCTGACGATCTATAAAGGCGAAATTTTTGCCCTTCTGGGGGCCTCTGGCTGCGGTAAATCGACCCTGCTGCGCATGCTGGCCGGTTTTGAACAGCCCACCGCCGGGCAGATCGTGCTCGACGGCGTGGATCTCTCCAGCGTGCCGCCGTATCAGCGCCCGATCAACATGATGTTCCAGTCCTACGCACTGTTTCCGCACATGACGGTGGAGCAGAACATCGCCTTCGGCCTGAAGCAGGACAAGCTGCCGAAAGCCGAAATTACCGCGCGCGTGGCCGAGATGCTGAGCCTGGTGCACATGCAGGAGTTCGCCAAGCGTAAGCCGCACCAGCTCTCCGGCGGCCAGCGTCAGCGCGTGGCCCTGGCCCGCAGCCTGGCAAAACGCCCGAAACTGCTGCTGCTTGACGAACCGATGGGCGCGCTGGATAAAAAGCTGCGCGACCGTATGCAGCTCGAAGTGGTCGATATCCTTGAGCGCGTGGGGGTGACCTGCGTGATGGTGACCCACGACCAGGAAGAGGCCATGACCATGGCCGGACGTATCGCCATCATGAACCGCGGCAAGTTCGTGCAGATTGGTGAACCGGAAGAGATTTATGAGCATCCGACCACCCGCTACAGCGCGGAGTTCATCGGCTCGGTTAACGTTTTCGAAGGGCTGCTGAAAGATCGTCAGGAAGACGGTCTGGTCATCGAATCGCCGGGGTTGCAGCATCCGCTTAAGGTCGATCCGGATAACTCGGTAGTGGATAACGTGCCGGTCTACGTCGCGCTACGTCCGGAGAAGATCATGCTCTGTGAAGACCCGCCTGCTGATGGCTATAACTTTGCCGTCGGGGAAGTGGTGCACATTGCCTATCTGGGCGATCTCTCTATCTATCACGTGCGCCTGAAAAGCGGGCAGATGCTCAGCGCGCAGTTACAGAACGAACATCGCTATCGCAAGGGACAGCCGACCTGGGGCGACGAAGTGCGCCTGTGTTGGGATGCAGACAGTTGCGTTGTGCTGACGGTATAAGGAGCGGCCAATGAGTACACTTGAACCTCCAGCCCGCGTCGAAAAGCCGGGCGGCTTTGCCCACTGGCTGACGCGCATGCAGATGAAGCACGGCCGCAAGCTGGTGATCGCCATGCCGTACGTGTGGCTGATCCTGCTGTTCCTGCTGCCGTTCCTGATTGTTTTCAAGATAAGCCTGGCGGAAATGGCGCGGGCGATCCCGCCTTACACCAACCTGCTGGACTGGGCCGACGGGCAGCTGACGCTGACCTTAAACCTGGGTAACTTCCTGCAGCTCACCGACGACCCGCTCTATTTCGAAGCCTATCTGCAGTCGCTGCAGGTGGCGGCGATCTCGACGCTCTGCTGTCTGGTGATGGGCTACCCGCTGGCGTGGGCGGTGGCGCACAGCAAGCCGTCAACGCGTAACATCCTGCTGTTGCTGGTGATTTTACCGTCGTGGACCTCGTTCCTGATCCGCGTTTACGCGTGGATGGGGATCCTGAAAAACAACGGCGTGCTGAATAACTTCCTGATGTGGCTCGGGGTTATCGATCAGCCGCTGACGATCCTGCACACCAACCTCGCGGTCTATATCGGCATTGTGTACGCCTATCTGCCGTTTATGGTGCTGCCGATCTACACGGCGCTGACGCGTATCGACTACTCGCTGGTAGAAGCGTCGCTCGATCTCGGTGCCCGTCCGTTAAAAACTTTCTTCAGCGTCATTGTCCCGCTGACCAGGGGCGGCATTATCGCCGGGTCGATGCTGGTCTTTATCCCGGCGGTGGGGGAGTTTGTGATCCCGGAACTGCTCGGCGGGCCTGACAGCATCATGATTGGCCGCGTGCTGTGGCAGGAGTTCTTCAATAACCGCGACTGGCCGGTGGCCTCGGCGGTGGCGATCGTGATGCTACTGCTGCTGATCGTGCCGATCATGTGGTTCCACAAGCATCAGCAGAAACAGATGGGAGATCACGGATGAACAACTTACCGGTAGTGCGCTCCCCGTGGCGAATTGCGATCCTGGTCATCGGCTTTACCTTCCTGTATGCGCCGATGCTGATGCTGGTGATCTACTCGTTTAACAGTTCCAAGCTGGTGACGGTCTGGGCAGGCTGGTCGACGCGCTGGTACAGCGAGCTGTTCCACGATGATGCGATGATGAGCGCGGTGGGGCTGAGCCTGACCATTGCGGCGCTGGCGGCGACCATGGCGTCCGTGCTGGGCACGATCGCCGCGCTGGTGATGGTGCGCTTCGGACGTTTTCGCGGTTCAAACGGCTTCGCCTTTATGATCACCGCTCCGCTGGTTATGCCGGACGTGATCACCGGTCTCGCGCTGTTGCTGCTGTTCGTGGCCCTGGCGCACGCCATCGGCTGGCCGGCGGACCGCGGGATGCTCACCATCTGGCTGGCGCACGTCACCTTCTGTACCGCCTATGTCGCGGTGGTAATCGCCTCGCGCCTGCGCGAGCTGGATCGGTCCATTGAAGAGGCGGCGATGGATCTCGGCGCGACGCCGCTGAAGGTCTTTTTCATCATCACCCTGCCGATGATTATGCCGGCGGTGATCTCCGGCTGGCTGCTGGCGTTTACCCTGTCGCTCGACGATCTGGTTATCGCCAGCTTTGTCTCCGGCCCGGGGGCGACGACGCTGCCGATGCTGGTCTTCTCAAGCGTGCGCATGGGGGTCAACCCGGAGATCAACGCCCTGGCCTCTATCATCCTCGGTGTGGTCGGAATTGTCGGATTTATCGCCTGGTATTTGATGGCGCGCGCGGAAAAACAGCGCGTGCGCGATATCCAGCGTGCAAGACGCGGCTGAAGGATTTAAAATTTCCAGTGATGTGCCGCGCATGACGCGGCACTGTTTTTCAGGGAAGTAAAACATTGGGATTATTAAAAAAATCACGTATTACGCACGCACGTCCTAACGTACCTGCACTGGTTCAGGTGGCGGCGCTCGCCATTATTATGATCCGCTGCCTGGACGTGCTGATGATTCTGAATACCCTGGGTGTGCGCGGCATCGGTGAATTCATTCACCGCAGCGTGCAGACGTGGAATCTGACGCTGGTCTTTTTGAGCAGTCTGGTGCTGGTGTTTATCGAGATCTACTGCGCGTTTTCGCTGGTTAAAGGGCGCAACTGGGCGCGCTGGGTCTATATGCTGACGCAGATTACCGCGGCGAGCTATCTCTGGGCCGCTTCGCTGGGGTATGGCTACCCGGAGCTGTTCAGTATTGCCGGTGAGTCCAAACGCGAGATCCTGCGCGCGCTGTTTATGCAAAAACTGCCGGACATGCTGGTGCTCTTTCTTCTCTTCGTTCCGGCCTCCAGTCGGCGGTTCTTCCGCCTGCAATAATGTGTATAATCGCAGCCCTCGTGATTTTTAAGGTTTTCATATGCAGTGCGCACTCTATGCCGCCGGACGCTGCCGCTCCTGTCAGTGGATAGAACAACCGGTCTCTCAACAACTCACCGCCAAAATGGCCGACCTGCAACAGCTGCTGGCAGAACACGCGGTGGGCGAGTGGTGCGCACCCGTCAGCGGCCCTGAGCAGGGTTTTCGCAATAAAGCCAAAATGGTGGTCAGCGGCAGCGTGGAAAAACCGCTGCTGGGGATGCTGCACCGCGACGGCACGCCGGAAGACTTAACCGACTGCCCGCTCTATCCCGCTTCCTTTGCGCCGGTCTTTGCCGCACTCAAGCCGTTTATTGCCCGGGCAGGGTTAACGCCCTATAACGTGGCCCGCAAGCGCGGCGAGCTGAAATACCTTCTGCTGACCGAAAGCCAGATCGACGGCGGCATGATGCTGCGCTTCGTGCTGCGCTCTGAAACTAAGCTGGCGCAGCTGCGCGCGGCGCTGCCGTGGCTGCAGGAACAGCTTCCGCAGCTTAAGGTCATTACGGCGAACATTCAGCCGGTACATATGGCGATCATGGAAGGGGAGAAAGAGATTTTCTTCACCGACCAGCACGCGCTGGCGGAGAGCTTCAACGGCGTGCCGCTGTGGATCCGCCCGCAAAGCTTCTTCCAGACCAACCCGACCGTGGCAAGCAGCCTGTACGCCACTGCCCGCGACTGGGTGCGTGCGTTGAACGTTGACCACATGTGGGATCTGTTCTGCGGCGTGGGCGGGTTTGGCCTGCACTGCGCCACGCCGGAGATGCAGCTCACCGGCATTGAGATCTCTGCCGAAGCAATTGCCTGCGCGAAGCAGTCCGCCGCCGAACTGGGGTTAACGAATCTGCGCTTCCAGGCGCTGGACTCCACGCAGTTCGCGACCGGCCAGGGCAACGTGCCGGAGCTGGTGCTGGTCAACCCGCCGCGCCGCGGCATCGGCAATGCGCTGTGCGACTACCTGAGCCAGATGGCGCCGGAATACATCATCTATTCCAGCTGCAACGCGCAGACCATGGCGAAAGACATTGCGCAACTACCGGGCTATCGCGTTGAACGCGTTCAGCTTTTTGATATGTTCCCGCACACCGCGCACTATGAAGTGCTGACGTTGCTGGTGAAAACGCACTAATCCTCAACATCGCCCGGTGGCGCTGCGCTTACCGGGCCTACGATCCGGAGTAGGCCGGGTAAGGCGTAGCCGCCACCCGGCTTTGTTTGCTCAACCCAGGAATGCGACTCCCGCCTCTTTTTTAAGCCAGCGTGGCGCTTTCAACTGGTCGGCAAAATAGCCTGTCAGCTCAAAGAGCAGATCACCCATCACGCGGGCTGACTCCGGCGCAAGTACCCCCCTATTAAGAGTTGCGTAATCTCCTCACAATAACGGCACAGTTGATCAGGCTCCGCGTTGAATGCAGGTTCTCTTTCTGGGAAAACGTCCACCGTTAATCGTTCATACAAATGCTCCGGCACAGGTTCCAGCAGCATCGGGCGGAGCAAGGCAAGACAGGTGGCGAGGCGGCCACAGAGCGCGATTTTTCTGGCAGGATCGGTTTCTTCAACCAGCGCTTCGCAGTAGCGCTGGCAGTTGTCGGCCAGATCGGTGAAATCGGTATTGTGATTAACAGGAAGTGTGAGAAGTGTGTCTGAAAAAGACGAGACGATCGACATATAAACATCCTCAGTATGTTGGTTTGTTACCTTCCAAATCTTCAACAAAATGTGAACTCTTCATCCCGGCGAAATCAGGTAAGCTTACGGCATAAGAAATGAATGAAGGCTTACCCATGAAGCAGATCCTGCTGGTGGAAGACGACCACGATATCGCGGCGCTTCTGCGACTCAATTTAGAAGACGAAGGCTACGCCATCACCCACGAGCCCGACGGGGGCAACGCCCTGCAGCGTCTTGAAGCACAGACGTGGGATGCGGTGATCCTCGACCTGATGCTGCCCAACGTGGACGGTCTGGAGATTTGCCGCCGCATCCGTCAGATGACGCGCTACCTGCCGGTGATCATCATCAGCGCCCGCAGCAGCGAAACCGACCGCATCACCGGGCTGGAAACCGGCGCCGACGACTATCTGGCAAAACCGTTCTCCGTGCAGGAGCTGATTGCGCGTATCAAAGCACTGTTTCGTCGCCAGCAGGCGATGGGGCAGGCGCAAACCGACGGACACATTCAGGCGCACGGACTGACCATCGATCCGCTGGCGCGCAGCGTGCTGCTTCACGGCCAGGTGGTGGACCTCACCCCGCGCGAGTTCGAGCTGCTCTACTTCTTTGCCCGTCATCCCGGCGAGGTGTTCTCCCGTCTGGCGCTGCTGGAGCAGGTCTGGGGCTACCAGCACGAAGGCTACGAGCACACCGTCAACACCCATATCAACCGCCTGCGCATCAAGATAGAGAAGGACGCCGCCGAGCCGGAGATCATTCGCACCGTCTGGGGCAAGGGCTACAAATTTGCGGAGCCGCAGCATGATGCGTCGCTTTAGCCTGAGCCAGCGCCTGACGCTGCTCTTCATCCTGCTGATGATGCTCTGCGCCGCCGTCGCCTGCGCGGTACAGCTCTACAGCAGCATGCAGTACGGTAACGCAATGGTGCAGCGTTTGTCGGGTGGGCTGGCGCAGCAGATCGTCCAGCGCGAACCGATTCTGGACGCGCAGGGCCGGGTCGACCGCAGCGCACTGAAACCGCTGTTTGGCCGGCTGATGACCTTTAATCCGAGCGTTGAGCTGTACGTTATCTCTCCTGACGGCGATATCCTCGCCGATGCCGCACCGCCGGGCCATATTCAGCGGCAAAAAATCGACCTGGCGCCGGTGCAGAGCTTCCTGAGCGGCACCACCATGCCGGTACTGGGCGACGATCCGCGCAGTCAAAATCAAAAAGTCTTCAGTGCCACGCCGCTGCGGCAGGACGGGGAGCTAAAAGGCTATCTGTACATTATCTTGCAGGGCGAGGAGTCAAACGCTCTGGCGGAAATGGCCTGGCACAAGGCGCTGTGGAGTACCGTCCTGTGGTCACTGCTGTGGGTCGTGCTGTTTGGGCTGCTGGCAGGGCTGCTGGTCTGGTACTGGGTCACGCGTCCGGTCAAACAGCTTACGGTGGAGGTCGCCGGGCTGGAGCAGGACAGCATGAGCGCAATCAGGCTGCTGGCGGCACAGACGCCGGACACGGCGGCAAAAGATGAAGTGGCGATCCTGCGCAACAGCTTTATCGAGCTGGCGCGCAAAATCACCCAACAGTGGGATCGGCTGGCCGACAGCGATCGCCAGCGCCGGGAGTTTATCGCCAATATTTCGCACGATCTCCGCACGCCGCTGACCTCACTGCTGGGCTATCTCGAAACCCTGTCGCTCAAATCCGCCACCCTGACGCCGCAGGAGCACCAGCAGTATCTCGCCACCGCGCTGCGTCAGGGGCAAAAAGTCCGGCATCTTTCGCAGCAGCTGTTTGAGCTGGCACGCCTTGAACACGG
Organism: Enterobacter sp. BNK-22; assembly: GCF_048684805.1. Lineage (NCBI taxonomy): Bacteria > Pseudomonadati > Pseudomonadota > Gammaproteobacteria > Enterobacterales > Enterobacteriaceae > Enterobacter > Enterobacter sp. BNK-22. The sequence goes on along the minus strand of NZ_JBLQTT010000001.1, from coordinate 2,064,850 downwards.
TGGTATTAAACCCCAGCGCGAGCGGTTCGCAATGGCGGAGCTGATTTCCGACGTGGCGCAGAAGTTTGAGCTCACGGCCCGCACGCGAGAGGTCAATCTGCATATTGACGTGCCGGGGCCGCTGCCGATGGTAAACGCCGATGTGTCGATGATTGAACGCGTGGTGACCAACCTGCTGGATAACGCGATGCGCCATACGCCTGGCGGCGGAGAAATTCGTCTGGCGGTGTGGCAGGAAAATGAACAGCTGCAGGTCGAAGTGTCCGACAGCGGAACGGGCGTGGATGCCTCGCTGCGCGACGATCTGTTCCAGCGGCCGTCGGCGCTCAATACCCAGGCCTCGCGGGAGAATCGCGGCGGGTTGGGGCTATTAATCGTGAAACGGATGCTGGAGCTGCACGGGGGCGGGATCAGGCTAATGGAGTCGGTGAGCGGGGCACGGTTCAGGTTCTTTGTGCCGTTATGAGAGAGTGCCGGGCGGCGCTGCGCTTGCCCGGCCTACAAATCCCCCCGTAGGCCGGGTAAGGCGAAGCCGTCACCCGGCAAAAGACATTACTGCGGGAACCACTGCTCGCTGATTTTCTGGTACGTACCGTCCGCTTTAATCGCTTTCAGCGCGCCGTTCAGTTTTTCCAGAAGCGCTTTGTTATCCGGACGTACCGCGATGCCGAGGCCCGTGCCGAAGTACTGTGGATCGGTCACTTTCTCGGTAGCCGTGCCCAGTTGCGGGTTGGTTTTGAGCCACTCGTTCACCACGGCAGTATCGCCGAAGACGCCGTCGATACGGCCATTTTTCAGGTCGATAATCGCGTTCTGGTAGCTGTCATAGGCCACGGTCTTCACTTCAGGATGCTTGTCCTGCAGGTACTTCTGGTGCGTGGTGCCGTTTTCCATCCCGATGCGTTTGCCTTTCAGCTGATCGAAAGAGGTATACGCGCCTTTCTTCGCAATCACCACCGCCGAGTTGGCGTAGTACGGGTCGGTGAACGCCACCTGCTTGCTGCGCTCAGGCGTGATGTCCATCCCGGAGATCACCGCGTCGTATTTTTTGAACTTCAGCGACGGGATCAGGCTGTCAAAAGCATGGTTAGTAAAGGTGCAGTCGGCCTGCATCTGTTTGCACAGCGCTTTCGCCAGATCGATATCGAAACCGACGATCTGGTTGCTGGCATCCAGCGACTCAAACGGCGGATAGGTGGCGGACACGCCGAAATTGATTTTATCCGCAGCGGATGCGCCAGCGGCGAAGGTGGCGAGTAATGCGGCCAGAACTAACTTTTTCATTGTAATGCTCCCGTCTGTCTTATTGATGCGCCGTGTCTGCGGCCTGGATGTACAATGCCAGTTAATGAATTTATATGCAATAAAAATGATTAAGTATTATTTTAATCACAAAAAAAAGCGGATAACCCATCAGGTTACCCGCTCCATGAATACCGTTTTATGCATTTGCGTGGTTAATTTCTGCGCTCAAACGCCAGCGCTTTACGCTCAATCAGGCGCATCATCAGCGTCAGCAGACCGTTCACCACCAGATACACCACGCCCGCTGCGCCGAACACCATCACGTCATAGGTGCGTCCATACAGCAGCTGTCCGTGACCCATCACTTCCATCAGGGTGATGGTGTAGGCCAGCGAGGTACTTTTGAACACCAGCACCACTTCGTTGGAATAGGAGGAGAGCGCGCGCTTAAAGGCGTACGGCAGCAGGATTGCCAGCGTGTCTTTCTTGCTCATGCCCAGCGCCCCGCAGGACTGCCACTGGCCTTCCGGGATGGCGCGGATCGCCCCGTAGAACAGCTGGGTGGTATAGGCCGCGCTGTTCAGCGAAAGGGCAATCAGGGCACACAGCCACGGCTCAGAGAGCAGATGCCAGATAACCGGATACGCCTGCAGCGACGGGAACTGGCCCGGGCCGTAGTAAATCAGGAAGATCTGCACCAGCAGCGGCGTACCGGTAAACAGGGTGATGTACCCGCGCACAATCCACACCAGAACAGGCGTTTTCAGCGTCAGGATGATGGTGAAGATGAGCGCCAGGATCAGCGCCACGATAATGGACGCCACGGTCAGCGTCAGGCTGGTGTGCAGCCCTTTCATCAACTCGGGAAAGTATTCAAGCATCAGCCTGGTCTCCGTTCAAAGCGCGTCGCTCGCAGGTCAATACGCTTGAGGATGTACTGACTGAGCAACGTGATCACCAGGTAGATCGCCGCCGCCACAATGTACCAGGTAAACGGCTCCTGGGTACGTGTGGCGATGCTTTTGGTTTGCAGCATCAAATCGTTAACGCTAATCAGGCTCACCAGCGCGGTATCTTTCAGCAGCACCAGCCACTGGTTGCCGAGCCCCGGCAGGGCATGGCGCCACATCTGCGGCATCACCAGACGGAAAAAGATGGCGGATTTCGATAACCCTAACGCCTGACCCGATTCCCATTGTCCCTGCGGCACGGCTTTCAGCGCACCGCGCAGGGTTTGCGACGCGTACGCGGAGTAGAGCAGGGAGAGGGCAATCACGCCGCACAGGAATGGGCTGACGTCAAAGTTGTCGATCTGCATCTGCACCGGGATCTGCGCAAAGCCAAGATTGATCGTGAAGCCGTCCGACAGCGTCAGCAGCAGCTGTGAGGAGCCGAAATAGATAAACAGGACCACCAGAATTTCCGGTAGCCCACGCAGCACGGTGACCAGCGCGGAGCCTGTCCAGGCGACAGGGAACCATTTCGCGGATTCCCACACCGCAAAGAACATCGCCAGCACGAGGCCGATAATCAGTGCGCAAACGGCAAGGCCGACGGTCATCCCGGCGGCGCTTGCTAAAGGAAAAATTTCATTCATCAGGAATTACTTCTGGAACCATTTTTTGTAGATGGTTTCGTAGGTGCCGTCTTTCTTCACTTTTTCCAGCGCAGCGTTGAATTTCTGCTGCAGCTCAGTGTTGCCCTGACGAACGGCAATCCCCAGACCGGTACCGAAGTAATCCTTATCGGTCACTTTGTCGCCCACTGGCGCCAGCTTGTCGTTGGCTTTCAGCCACTCGGTCACCACCGCGGTATCACCAAATACGCCGTCGATACGGCCATTTTGCAGATCCAGCTTCGCGTTCTGGTAGCTGTCATACGGAACGGTGGTGATTTCCGGATGCTTATCCATGATGAATTTCTGGTGCGTGGTGCCGTTCTGCACGCCCACTTTCTTGCCTTTCAGCTGATCGACAGAGGTAAATTTACCTTTCTGACCAATGAAAAGGGCGGAGTTGTCGTAGTAAGGGGTGGTGAACAGCACCTGCTTTTCACGCTCGGGGGTGATGTCCATACCGGCCATCACGGCGTCGATACGGCGGAACTTCAGGCTTGGGATCAGGCTGTCGAACGCCTGGTTGCTGAAGGTACAGGTTGCATCGATCTCTTTACACAGGGCGTTAGCCAGGTCCACGTCGAAGCCCACAATTTTGTTGTTCGCATCAATGGACTCAAACGGAGGGTAAGAGGCTTCCGTCGCGAAACGAATGGTCTGGGCTGCGGTAGCAGAAAGGGTAACGCCAGCAAGCAGCACGGCAAGTAATACTTTTTTCATTATATTTCCCCTGACACAATCAATGAGATAAATAGTTTTTGAAGGCATCGGTTTGCGGGTTAGCGAAGCAGCTCGCATCACCTTGCTCAACGATATACCCATTTTCCATGTAGACCACACGGCTGGCGGTTTTGCGCGCCACTTCCACTTCGTGGGTGACGATAACCTGCGTAATGTTGGTTTCCGCCAGCTCGCGAATGATGCTCACGATCTGGGCGGTGATTTCCGGATCCAGCGCCGCCGTCGGTTCATCAAACAGCAGCACCGCAGGCTCCATCATCAGCGCACGGGCAATGGCCACGCGCTGCTGCTGACCACCGGACAGGTGCAGCGGGTAGCGGTCGCTGTAGGGCTTAAGGCGCAGACGCTCCAGCAGCTTTTCGGCACGCGCAATCGCCTGATCCTTGCTTAACCCCAGCACGCGGCACGGGGCTTCAATCAGGTTCTGCAGCACGGTCAGGTGCGGCCAGAGATTGTATTGCTGGAAGACCATGCCGACGTTTTGACGCAGTTCGCGAATCGCCTTATCAGACGGCGTCTTCGCGAAATCAAAATGGTTACCGGCAATCGCGAGCGTACCTGAACGGGGCATCTCAAGCAGATTAAGAACACGCAGAAGGGAGCTTTTACCTGCACCGCTTGGGCCAAGCAAAACCAGCGTTTCGCCTTCCGGGCAGTTTAGCGTGATGTCAAACAGCGCCTGGTGTGCGCCGTAGAAGCAGTTAATGCCGTTTAGTTTAATACTCATCGGGGCAGTCTTTACTCATCCAGGCAATCTATAGCAATTGAGGCCGCAGATAGTACCGTTGACAGAATAGTTATGCAATATTTCTGCGTTAAAAGTTAAATATAACCCGTATTTCCTCTTAAACATAGCACAAAATAGCGAACGGCAAGGTCGGCGAGTATAAATGTCGGCATTCCGCAAGAAATGCCGGACATTTTACGGGGGTAACATTTTTATCATTGATGAATCAGCGGTTCTCAATCGACTGGCGAAGCGTGCCTGCCGGGGCATGAACGCTGCCGCCCACGTAGCGTACGTCGTCCACCGCCCAGCACTGTCCTTCACGGATCATCAGCACTTCGTCCTGCCAGGTTTGGGTGCCCTGCGTCAGCTTCACGCGCAGCGGAATATTACGGGCATCCGTGTTCGGGATGGTTGACGCGCTGGCCACTTCGGCGCTGTCCGGTAGCGTGGTGCGACTGGAGAACGGATCGGATTTCAGCAGCGCGTTATGCTGCGGATCGCGGGTGGCATCGTTAAGCAGTTTTGCCAGGCCATCGCTCAGATACGGGCGCAGGCCGGTGAGATCGTTGCTGCGGTGCTGGATGCGATAATCATAGAACTGCTGCGCCACGGTGTCCGGGCCGCCCTCAATGCAGGGGCCGCTGCGGGTACCGATATCCTTAAAGGCAGGCGTGACCGTGGTGGTACAGGCGCTGAGCACCAGCGCGCAGGGCACCAAGAGTGTTAAAGCTGAATAGCGCATGTTGATTTCCTTATTTATTAACTATCCTTTCAATCATAGCGTAACGAACCGATAATGCTGTGCCTAAGGCATTGAACGCTAAAGAAGGAGAGAAACCATGCAGTTTTCAACAACGCCAACCCTGGAAGGGCAGACAATTACCGAGTACTGCGGCGTGGTCACCGGCGAAGCGATTCTCGGCGCCAATATCTTCCGTGACTTTTTTGCCGGTATCCGCGATATCGTGGGTGGCCGCTCGGGTGCATACGAAAAAGAGCTGCGCAAAGCCCGCGAAATCGCCTTCAAAGAGCTCGGCGAGCAGGCGGAAGCCCTCGGCGCGGATGCGGTCGTGGGGATTGACATCGACTACGAAACGGTCGGCAAAGATGCCAGCATGCTGATGGTGAGCGTAAGCGGTACGGCGGTGAAAACCCTGCGATGACGCGTTTGTTTGCCACATTCCTGCTGGCGCTGCTGCTGGCAGGATGCGTCACGGAAAAGGGGATTGTTGATAAAGGCGCCTACGAGCTGGATACGCGTCATCAGGCGCAGGCGGCTTACCCGCGCATCAAGGTGCTGGTGATCCACTACACCGCGGATGATTTTGACAGCTCGCTGGCCACGCTGACGGATAAAAACGTCAGCTCTCACTATTTGATCCCTGCCAGCCCCCCGGCGCCGGACGGCAAGCCGCGCATCTGGCAGCTGGTTCCCGAGAGCGAGCTGGCCTGGCATGCGGGCATCAGCTTCTGGCGTGGTACAAACCGCATCAACGATACCTCTGTCGGCATTGAGCTCGAGAACCGCGGCTGGCAAATGCGCGACGGCGTGAAAACGTTTACTCCGTTTGCGCCTGCGCAGATTGCGGCGCTGGTGCCGCTCGCCAAAGACATTATTACCCGCTACAACATCAGACCTGAAAATGTGGTGGCCCATTCGGATATCGCCCCGCAGCGTAAAGACGATCCCGGTCCGCTGTTTCCGTGGCAGCAGCTGGCTCAGCAGGGGATAGGTGCCTGGCCCGATCCTGCCCGCGTGGCGTTCTATATCAATGGACGGCCGCGCTATCAGGAGGTCGAACGAGAGGCGCTGCTCGATGTGCTGAAGCGCTATGGCTATGAGGTGCCGGACAACGCCACGGAACAGCAGCAGAAGAGGGTGATCTGCGCGTTTCAGATGCACTTCCGCCCCGCGCTGTGGAACGGCGTGGCTGACGTAGAAACCCTGGCCATCGCCGAGGCGCTTTTAGAGAAATACGGGCAGGGGTAGTCCTTCAGGACTGCCCCCTGACAAGGTCATATTACCTTATTTTCTATGAGATTAATCTTAAGTACATTCTCAATTCATTTTTAGTTAATTGACTTAAAAATACCCTCATTTAAGATAGACGTATAGCTTGCTAAGTAATAACAAAAAATAACACCTGCTTATTGCTCTTATTTCACTTCTTCCAGAAGTTTTTATCAGGATTATACGAATAGTTCGGTGGTTCCACCGTGGCCCCTTTTTATCTAAAATTAACATCTTAATTCGGGTATAACAATGTTAAGCATTTACGGCAGAAAATTGCGTCCGCATCATGAAATGGAAAACATTATTTCCGCAACAGAAGGATATGAAGAAAAAACGTTAAAGAAATGGCAAAAAATTACCACCGTCGACAATGAATTTATTCATGTTATCGTCAGCGGTGAAGTGGAATTTCGCCGCGAATCCGACGAGCTCTGCATGTTCACCCTGCAGGGGCAGTGCGTCTTTGGACTCTCTTCCATTTTTTATCATTCATCCCATATGTATGGCCTGGTCCGCTCGAATACCGTGGTGCGTTCGATTCCTAAAGACGCCTTTTCTCAGCTTATGACGGAGAAAGGCTTATGGCCTGAGCTTACCAAAGTGCTGGCCTGGTATATCTGCATGCTGAGCAAGCGTGATGACGTGCTGGTCGCCCGCAGCGCCTATTCTGTTGTGCGCGAGTTTTTGCTGGAGATTAATGAACTGATTGTCCATCATCAACGCGATATCAACGTTTATGATTATATTCAGGAATACACCAACCTGGCACGCAGCACCATTATCAAAATTCTCTCCGACCTGAAAAAAGGTCAATATATTGTGGTGGAAAAGGGCCGACTCCTTAACATCACCAACCTGCCTGAAAAATATTAACTATTCCAGCCGGTCTCCTTTTTCACTTAACGGAGACCGGGAATTTTCTTTATGTAATGTGCTGGCCTGAGCATTATCCTGCGTTTCGTCAACCGGCGGCGCGGGTATTTTGCCTTGCGAATAATCCTGCTCCTGTTCTTTTAACGCCTGCTTAAACAGCTCGGTTAATGAACCGTCGTCACCGTCCGTGCGAGCGGGGGCTGCATCGTCGTGCGCTTGCGTGCCGGGGAGGGTATCCCGCGAGGTATCGCGCGGCACCGTGCCGTCCGGTGCCTGCTGCCAGTCGGCGTCGTCGCTGTTAATCGGCAGATCCTGCATGGCAGGGACGTCGGCCTGCACCGGCGCGGGTTTCGGGTGCGGATGCGGGAACGGCTTACTCACATACACGTAGTGCATGTCGGAAAGCTGCGTTTCAGGCTTCGCCACGTGCACTTTTTTTACCGGCTCCGGCGCAGGGTGGCGCAGTTGCCAGTAAACGTGGGCGTACAGCCCCGCCATCAGCATGACGCAGAGGCTTACTATTCCTAACAAGGCGTTAGAAACGATCTTTTTCAGGCTGGGCATGCGGTACGAAAACCAGACCGCTTCCCCGGAAACGTAGCTGCGCTGAGCCGCAAGACAGATGGTAGACATTAGGAATGCTTCTCCTGCGTTTTCGCGTCCGGCGCGGCGTGGGTGGTCTGAAGCAGCACGCTCGGCGTGGTGTTGGTGTCACGCATTAACTGCATCAGCGTATCTTCCCCGGGAATGCCGTCGACGCGCAGATGCATTTTTTGCTGGAACTCGCGGGTGCGTTTCATCATCTCCGCCGTCCAGGTTTGCGCGTGGGTTACCGGTTCGGCAAGGGCCTGGCTCAACTGCTGGTCAAGCCAGGCCACCTCTTTGCTGTCGCTGGCGGCGCTGATGGCGTCTTTGCCTTCCGGCGTCAGGCGGTGGAGCTGGGTATAGTTGCCGGTGGCATGCTGGTTAAACCAGTGACGGCTTACCTGCCAGGTGCGGTTGTTCATCAGCAGGTCAAGCGAGTTATCCCCGACGCGGGCGACCACGGCATAGTTAAGGTGGTTGCCGGTTTTCAGTTCACTCACCCACGGATACCCTTCCTGTGCCAGCGCATCCGGGGAAGCATTCCCCTGCTTACACATCAGGTTCACCTTCGCGGCGTTCTGGCACAGGGCATCCTCCGCCGACGCGTCATACCCCCACATCAGATAGAGCTGGTGCATCGCATCCGGCTGGTTAACCACCTCGTTGTCGATAACCGGCACCACCGGCGCCTGGACTTTTGGCGTCTGCTGTTTCCAGCTGGCAGGCACCGGCAGTTGAATCGGAAGTCTTGCACCGATCGAAGAGGTCAAATACCAGCCGCAGGCGGCGAACAGCACGGAGGCGAATAAGCCCACGGTAGCCAGGCGCTTACCGTGTTTTTTCGCGGGCAGGATCTCACCTGCCGCCAGGCGCAAATGACGCGGGCTGACCTGGGCTGCACGTTCGGTCCAGGCAGCAAGCATCGACAGGTGCGCCAGCTCGTTCAGCTTGCTGATATTCCCTTTAGTCAGGGCATGCATTTTACGCACCCGCGCCGGGGTTAACGGCGCGTGCTCACACCCGTGCGCTTCACACTGCGCCTGAGCGTAGCTGAGAAACTCCCGGCAGGTAAGGGAACGCAGGGTGTGACAGGTATGCGCATATTCACGCAGTTCAGGCTGCTGCATCAGCGCGGCATCCCGATCCGCTGGCCCCATCAGCACGACGGACAGGCGAAACTCCAGCTCCTGCGCACGCGTCAGCAGCAGAGCCAGCACCTCCCGACAGGTCTCTTTCATGGCATCGGTATGGCTAATCACCAACACTTTCGTCCTGCTTTTCCCTCCCTGCCACTGATGCAGGATGGTATCCACCGCTTGAAGCCGGTTTTTGCTCTCTTTCGTTCCCGGGTTGAGTTTATACAGCAGGCTACTGGCACTCAGTTTTGGAAACGCATTGATAGCAATAACGCCAGGGGAAGTGGATTTCAGGGCGTCGCTGAACTGGCCCAGCAGCGGGGCATCGTCAGCAAAGAGCCCAATAATCCCCGCCTGTTGGGTTTTCTCTTTCAGCAGGTTGAAAATATCCTGATGATACGGCACGAAGAAATCGCCCGAGGCGCGGGTGATTTTTCGAAAAGGCGGGTGATTAAATTTAAAATGACTCTGATACATAGCGACTTACCGTCTCTGGACATGAATAGCAATGGTCCGGAAAAGTACGGCAAGGCTGCATCATGGTCAATTTACGGACAGGGTAAAAATAACCTGTTGGCTACCTCTAACACCGCTCTTTTTAACGGTCAATCTTTTTCTTTATCAAAGTTAACGGCGAAGCAGGTGGTCGATTATCAGGCCGCTAATTACTATTTATGCCACATATTGGCGCAGCATGATGCTGCTTATTTTCGCTTTGCTAAAGGCCAGATGAATAATGAGGTTCTCACTTCTTTCACGGTGGATAACGCCCTGTATTATGTTTGTATTGCTGATTTTTTGCGGTCAGCAAGGCTACGTCATTTTTAAAGATTATAAAAAAGTGACGAATAAGCTGGCGAACGCAGCGGCGAAACCGCAAAAAAGACGTCAGGAAGAAAAGGCTTTTTCACTTTTCACCGCCGCCGTGCGTCAGGATAGCCTGCCTGCGGCCGCGAAAGCCCCGCTCGCCGCCGAAATTGAGGGGATCGTCCGCAGCGACGATGCCTGGCTCTCCTTCGCCGTGATCAAAACGCCGGGGGGACAGAAGAGCTATCGCGAAGGCGAGGCGCTGACTGGTTTTAACGATGCCTTTATTCAGGAAATTAACAAAGACAATGTGGTGGTTAATTATGAAGGTGCTACGCAGGTACTGGCGTTAAATAAACCTGATTATTTTAAGGGCGGCGTTGACAGCGGTCCGGTAACCAAATCGACGAAAGATGCAGGTGCGGAAAGCGTGCATCTGGATGATTATCTGGTGTTAAAACCACTTATCGAAAAGGGCCAACTGGAAGGCTACAACATTAATCCAAGGAATGCCTCCGCCTTCTACAGCCATTCCGGGCTGGAAAAAGGCGATGTGGCGGTAAAAGTCAATTCTGTCGATATGACCGATGCAGCAAAGGCAAAAAATATTATTGCCAACTGGTCGAAAATGAAAGAAGCGGAGGTCGTCGTCAGACGTCACGCTCACCTTGAAAATATTCGGGTCAATGTTCTAAACAATTAACAAGTGTACAGACATGAAGAAATTTCCTTGGGCGTGCGTGGCGCTGACCGCATTGTCGTTATATTCCAGTTCGCTGCTCGCAGCTAACTTTAGCGCCAGCTTTAAAAATACCGATATCCGCGAGTTTATTGATACGGTAGGCCGCAATCTGAACAAAACCATTCTGGTCGATCCGTCCGTTCAGGACACAGTGTCGGTCAGAACCTATAACGTGCTGACGGAAGATGAGTATTACCAGTTCTTCCTGAGCGTGCTGGACCTGTACGGCCTGTCGGTGATCCCGATGGATAACGGCATGGTCAAGGTGGTGCGCTCAAGCATTGCCCGCACCGCCGGTGCGCCGCTGGCCGACGGTAAAAATCCGGGCAAAGGCGACGAGATCATCACCCGCGTCGTGCGCATGGAAAACGTGCCGGTGCGCGAGCTGGCCCCGCTGCTGCGCCAGCTCAACGATGCCACCGGCATCGGGAACGTGGTGCACTTCGAGCCGTCCAACGTGCTGCTGCTAACCGGTAAAGCCTCGGTGGTCAATCGCCTGGTGGATCTGGTTCAGCGCGTGGACAAAGACGGTATTCAGCGCCGCGAGATTGTGCCGCTGCGCTTTGCGTCCGCTAAAGAGCTCTCCGACATGTTGAACAACCTCAACAATGAAGAGCAGAAGGGGCAGAACGCGCCGCAGCTGGCCACCAAAGTGGTGGCAGATGACGAAACCAACAGCCTGGTGATCAGCGGCTCGGAAGACGCGCGCATGCGTACCCGCTCCCTGATCCATCAGCTGGATCGCGAGCAAAATAACGAAGGGAATACCCGCGTCTTCTATCTCAAGTATGCCAGCGCCACCAAGGTGGTTCCGGTCCTGACCGGCATTGGCGAGCAGCTGAAGGATAAGGCGGGCGCGCCGAAGTCGAAAGCCGCGCCTGCGTCCAGCGATCTGAACATTACCGCCGACGAGGCAACCAACTCGCTGGTGATTACCGCCCAGCCTAACGTGATGAACTCTCTGGAGAAGGTGATCGACAAGCTCGACATCCGTCGTCCACAGGTGCTGGTGGAAGCCATCATCGCGGAAGTGCAGGACGGTAACGGCCTGGATCTCGGCGTGCAGTGGACCAGCAAGCACGGCGGCGTACAGTTCGGCTCAACCGGCCTGCCTATCAGCCAGATTAAAAACGGCACCATGAAGGGGGCGAGCTTCACTGGCCTGGCGACCGGCTTCTTTAACGGCGATTTCGGTGCCCTGATGACCGCGCTCTCCACCGACGGCAAGAACGACATTCTCTCCACCCCAAGCGTGGTCACGCTGGATAACAAAGAAGCGTCGTTCAACGTCGGGCAGGATGTGCCGGTGCTCTCCGGCTCGCAGACCACCAGCGGCGACAACGTCTTTAACTCCGTTGAGCGTAAGACGGTCGGTACCAAGCTGAAAATTGTGCCGCAGATCAACGATGGCGACATGATCCACCTGAAGATTGAGCAGGAAGTCTCCAGCGTCGACAACAGCGCGACGGAGGACGCCAGCCTCGGCCCAACCTTCAACACCCGCACCATCAACAACGAAGTGATGGTACACAGCGGTCAGACGGTGGTGCTTGGCGGCCTGATGGAAAACGTCACCAAGCAGTCGGTTTCCAAAGTGCCCCTGCTCGGCGATATCCCGCTGGTTGGTCAGCTGTTCCGCTACACCTCGCAGGATACCTCGAAGCGCAATTTGATGGTGTTTATCCATACCACCGTCCTGCGCGACGACGATAACTTCAGCGCGGCGTCGAAAGAGAAATATGACCAGATCCGCGCCCGCCAGCAGCAGCGCGTGGAGGAGAAGAAGCTCGGTATTATTGAACCGTCCGACAGCGCGGTACTGCCAGCCTTCCCGTCGGCCAGCGCCGCGCCGGCCACAACCCGCGCCAGCACGTCGCGCAATCCGTTTAAAAACTAAGGCGGAGGGCGCAACGTGGATGAACTGAGTAAAACGCTCTGCAGCAGCAGTTACGCAAAGGATAACGGCGTCCTGTTTTACAACAACGACGTCTACATTCGCGAGGATGCTCCCGCGTTTGCCCTGCTGGAGATGCGCCGGGTACTGGGACGCCCCTTCGAGCCGACGATCCTCGCCCCTGAGGCCTTTGAGGAGATGCTGGCCAAAATCTGGCAGCAGAGCAGCGGCGTCTCCCAGCAGCTGGTGGATGATATGGACGCGGATATCGACCTGATGGCGTTAACCGAGGAGATCCCGGATAACGAAGATCTGCTCGATAACGACGAAAACTCGCCGGTGATCCGCCTGATCAACGCCATTCTCGGCGAGGCGGTGAAGGACGGCGCGTCGGATATCCACATTGAAACATTCGAACGGACGCTGAGCATTCGCTTCCGCGTTGACGGCGTCCTGCGCCCGGTTCTCCAGCCTGCGCGCAAGCTCGCGCCGCTGCTGGTGTCGCGCATCAAGGTCATGTCAAAACTCGACATCGCCGAAAAACGTCTGCCGCAGGATGGTCGTATCTCCCTGCGCATTGGCCGCAAGGCCATCGACGTGCGCGTCTCGACCATTCCGTCCCAGTACGGCGAGCGCGTGGTGATGCGCCTGCTCGATAAAAGTAACCTCAAGCCCGACATCAACAAGCTGGGCCTGATTGATGAAGAGCTGGAGAAGTTAAAAGGGCTGATTGACCGCCCGCACGGCATCATCCTGGTCACCGGGCCCACGGGCTCCGGGAAAAGTACCACCCTGTACGCCATTCTCTCGGCGCTGAACGGTCATGAGCGCAATATCCTGACCGTCGAAGATCCGATTGAATACGAGCTGGAAGGGGTGGGGCAGACCCAGGTGAACCCGCGCGTGGACATGACCTTTGCCCGCGGGCTGCGCGCCATCCTGCGCCAGGACCCGGACGTGGTGATGATCGGGGAGATTCGCGACGGCGAAACCGCGCAAATTGCGGTGCAGGCCTCGCTCACCGGTCACCTGGTCATGTCTACGCTGCACACCAACAGCGCCGCCGGTGCCATCACCCGTCTGCGGGATATGGGGCTGGAGTCGTTTTTAATCGGTTCATCGTTGCTCGGTGTCATTGCCCAGCGTCTGGTGCGTCGGCTGTGTACGCACTGCCGCACCACCAGTCCGCTGGATGCCAATGAAAAAGCGCTGTTCAGCTTCATGGAGACGCCGCCGAAAGCGATCTATCGCGCGGTGGGCTGCGAGCATTGCCGCCAGAGCGGCTATCAGGGGCGTGCGGGCATTCATGAATTCCTGGTGGTGGACACCGCCATGCGTCGCGCCATCCATGAAGATAAAGATGAGATGTCCATCGAAACGCAGCTCTTTAAGCAGGCCTACAGCCTGCGCGAAAACGGGCTGCTGAAGGTGATTAGCGGCGTCACCTCTCTGGAAGAGGTGATGCGCGTCACCGCCGAGCGTGGAGGGGATGAGTAATGGCCCTCTACGCATGGACGGCAACGGATGCGGCGGGCAAAACCCGACGCGGCACGCTGCAGGCCGAAGGGCAAAAGCAGGTTCGCCAGACGTTACGTGAGCAAAAGCTGATGCCCGTCAGCATCTCCGAAACGCGCGAGGCGGCGTCCGGGAAAGCGAAAACCGGGGCGAAGCTCTCCACGCCGGTGCTGTCGATGTTTACCCGTCAGCTCTCCACGCTGGTCAACGCCGCTCTGCCGCTGGAGAGCGCGCTGAAGGCGATCTCGAAGCAGACGGAGGACAAAAAGCTGGCGGCGATGGTGGTGGAGATCCGCGAGAAGGTGGTGGAAGGGCATACGCTGTTCGACGCCTTCAGCCAGTTCCCGCGCACCTTCGACAAGCTCTACTGCACGCTGGTGATGGCCGGTGAAAAAACCGGCCACCTCGGCGACGTGCTGGAGAAACTGGCGGAGTACAACGAGCAGCGCCAGAAGATGAAGAGCAAACTGACGCAGGCGATGGTCTACCCGATCACCCTGACGGTGGTGGCCATCGCGGTCATTAGCATTCTGCTGGTGGCGGTGGTGCCGCAGGTGATCGAGCAGTTCACCCACATGAAGCAGCAGCTGCCGATCACCACCCGCACGCTGATTGCGGTGAGCGATTTCCTGCAGGCGTACGGCATCTATATTGTCGGGATCCTGGCCGGTGGGGTTATCGGCTTTAAGACCTGGCTCAGAAACGCTAAAAACCGCTTTCGCTGGCACAGCTGGCTGGTGAACGGCTCGCCGATTAAAAAGCTGGTGTGCGCCATCAACAGTGCCCGCTATATCCGCACGCTCAGCATCCTGCAGGCGAGCAGCGTGCCGCTGCTCGAAGGGATGTATATCGCGATGGACGGTATCGAAAATCTCTACGCCCGGCAGGTGCTGGAGCAGGCGGCGGATACCGTGCGCCAGGGGGCATCGCTCTATGCCGCGCTGGAGCAGGCGAAATTATTCCCGCCCACCATGCTGTACATGATTGCCTCCGGTGAAGAGAGCGGCGAATTAGGCAACTTAATGGACCGCGCGGCGGAAAACCAGGAATCGGCGCTACAGCATCGTATTACGTTAACGCTGTCGGTATTTGAACCGGCGCTGGTGGTCTCCATGGCGACGATTGTTTTATTCATCGTGCTGTCAATATTACAGCCGCTTCTGCAACTTAATAATATGGTAGGTTAAATCATGGTTATAAAAACAAAACGTCTGGCTCGCCAGGCGGGGTTCACCTTGCTCGAATTAATGGTGGTGATCGTTATTCTCGGCGTTTTAGCGAGTATGGTGGTGCCAAATTTAATGGGTAATAAAGAAAAAGCGGACGCGCAAAAGGCGACCAGCGATATTGTTGCGCTCGAAGGCTCGCTGGATATGTATAAGCTCGATAACCACCGCTACCCGACCACCGAGCAGGGCCTGCAGGCGCTGGTGACCAAACCTGAGATCGCGCCTATTCCCAACGGCTACCGCGCCGACGGCTATATTCGCCGCCTGCCGCAGGACCCGTGGGGCAACGATTATCTGCTCGTCAGCCCGGGTGAACACGGCGCCGTAGACGTCTTCTCTGCCGGTCCTGATGGCGAAGCCAATACCGCAGACGATATTACGAACTGGTCTCTGGATAAGAAAGAGAAATAATGAAGCGTCAACGCGGCTTTACGTTGCTGGAAATTATTCTGGCGCTGGTGATATTTGCCAGCTGCGCCATGATGGTTGTATCAACAATACCCTCACGCAGCGGTGCGGATATATTTGGTCAGCAATTAAAAGCCCTCGTTGATTATGGTTCAGACCGCGCGGTAATGGACGGAAATATTGTCGGGCTGGTCATCACTACCGATAACTATCAGCTGGTCACGCTCGACGATAAAAACGGCGAACGTCGCTGGGTGCCATTATCCGCAGGCCGTATTACCACGAAGGGCGATTTTCCGGAAGAGATGCACGTATCGCTTTCGCCTCAGCGTCTGGCGGCGACCGTCGAGGCCGACCCCCAGATCCTCTTTCTGCCGGACGGCGAGATTGGCCGTTTTACGCTGACGCTGCAAAGTTACGACAAACAGCATCATTTCCGCGTGGTGTCGCAGGGCGCTGCCCCGGTATCGGTAGAAAACGATGACTAAAGGAAAGGTTAAGCAAAAGGGGATGACGCTCCTGGAGGTGATGGTGGCGCTGGTCATTTTCTCCACCGCCGCGCTGGCGCTGATGAATTCCGTCTCCCTGAACGTACGCTTCACCCACGGGCTGGCCGACACGCTGCAGGCCAGCTGGGTTGCGGAAAATCAGCTGGCAGAAGCCCAGCTTGGTAAAGCCGATTTTCCCGATGCCGAGGAGCAGGGGACGGAAATTATGGGGGGACGCAGCTGGTACTGGCACAAGCAGCGGGTGAAAACCGCCAATAGCGGCTGGGCCAATGCCATCCGCGTTTACGCCGAAGGCGATGAAAGCCAGCCGGTCATTTCGCTTCAGATTATCGGGCCGGGAGAAGAGAGCAAGTGAAGACGATCCGACGCCAGCGCGGTTTTACCCTGCTGGAGATCATGATTGCGCTGACCATCTTCGCGGTCATCAGCACCCTGGCCT
This sequence comes from Enterobacter sp. BNK-22, assembly GCF_048684805.1. NCBI lineage: Bacteria > Pseudomonadati > Pseudomonadota > Gammaproteobacteria > Enterobacterales > Enterobacteriaceae > Enterobacter > Enterobacter sp. BNK-22. Next base: position 2,048,368 of record NZ_JBLQTT010000001.1, on the reverse strand, counting down.
GGCAAATTCTGGACGGCGCGATGCGCACCAGTTCAGCCACGGATGCCAGTGCGGCAAAGCTCAACCAGCTTCAGCGTGCCTGGAGCCTGATGGAGCGCGATTTTTTCCAGCTGCAGGCGCGGGCGCCGCGCAACGAGCCGGATCTGTTTTTGCAGGATGGCGATGCGGTTGAATTCACCACGCTGAACGGCGTGAGCGGCACGGTCCAGCTGGAGCGCGTGCGCTGGCGGCTGGAAGAGGGGCGCCTGTATCGCGACGTCTGGCCGGTCATTGACAGCCCGGCAGACGTCAAACCCGATGAAGTGCCGATTGTCAGCGAGGTGAAATCGATGCAGTGGCGGTTTTATCGCAAGGGCTGGCAAAAAAGCTGGGGTGAGTCCGCCCATCTGCCAGACGGCGTGGAGCTCACGCTGACTATGGAAAATGGCGAGACCTGGCGCTGGGTGTTTACCACGCCGGGAGATATGCCGGAAGCGGCGGCACCGCAGCCGGGTACCGAAACGGCGGCACCGGCGGCGGAAAATACGCCCGCCCCGCAACCTGCGCCTGTGCCGGACGTGAAGCCATGAGCCGGATACATCAACAACGCGGCGTTGCCCTGCTGGTTGTGTTGATCCTGTTGGTCATGATGTCGGCCCTGGCGGCCAAAATCAGCCAGCAGTTCTGCCGTAATTTGCAGAAAACCCACTATCAGGTGAGCCAGCAGCAGCTGCGCTGGGCAATGCAGGCGCAGGAAAAGGTGGTGAAAGATCGCTTGCAGAGCGACGCCAGCGGCGAGAGCAAACCGCTCGACCCGGAGGGCGACTGGCACCAGCCGCTGGAGACGCAGGGCGAAGACTATACGGTGGTCAGTCAGGTCGAGGACGCGCAGGACTGCTTCAACGTCAATAACCTGCTGGCCGCAGACAAAGTGGCTCAGGATCAAACGGCGTCAGCCGTGCCGGAAAAACCGCGAAAAGAGAAGATTGTCGAGCAGATCCTGACGGACGGCGGCGTCAGCCAGACGACGGCGGAAGAGGTTTATCAGCAGCTGGTGGATTATCTCGACGGCGACACCACAACGGTGAAAGAGGGCGCGGAGACGGACGCCTGGGCTGGCGTGGTGCCGGCGCGTCAGCCAGCGAATCAGATGATGCGCACCCTTGCCGAGATAAAGCTGCTGCCGGCGTTTCCTGCTGCGGCGTACCCGAAGGTGAGCAAGCTGTTATGCGCGCTGCCGGACTCCGCCAGCAAGGTGGATGTCAATACCCTGACGCCGGAGCAGGCTCCCTTACTGGCAGCCCTGTTCCCGGGAAAACTGACCGCGGACGATGCCGTTCGCCTGATTGCGTCGCGGCCGGAGACCGGCTGGGAAAGTATGGAAGTCTTCAGCAAAGCGCTGGAACAGGCCTTCCCGCAGCTGAAGGACGATCTCCCGCAGGTGGCTGAGGTTCTCTCCATCAACAGCCGGTATTTCCGCGTCAACTATACCGGCAATACCGATGAGTTAACGCTTCGCGTGGTGAGCCAGCTTCAGGTGAATAACGAAGCCGGTGAAATTGTGACGTGGCAACGTCGTTACCGAATGATTGAATAAGAAAAGTAGAACGCTATGAAACAGGTCCTTTTTGTTCGTCCCGACAGCCGTGAGGACGGGAAAATCATGTGGTGTGAGTCGGGAAGCGAACAGGTTACAACCCTGGACGCCCCGCAGGCGCTGCATACCCTTGCCGATCATCCGCTGGCCGCGCGCGTCTGTCTGCTGCTGCCCGCCAGCGAGATGATCTTCCGCCACTTTACGCTGCCGAAGAAAGTCGCGTCGCAGGCGACCGCCTTCTCGTGGATGGCGGAGGAGACCCTGATCGGCGAGGTGGACGATCTCCACTGGACGGTGCTGAACAAAAAAGGCGCCGAGGTGGACGCGGTGGCGATAGATACCGCCCGCCTGCAGCAGTGGCTGACCTGCTTTCACGAGGCGGGTTTGAAGGTGATTCAGGCCCTGCCGGACGCCTGGCTGCTGCCGGTGACGGCGGGCGGAAGCACGCTGGTCGCGCAGGAGGAGAACTACTGGCTGCGCTTATCCCCGCATACCGCCTGTAACGTTGAGGCGGGCCTCTTGCCGCTGCTGATGCAAAAAGCCGGAGACGGCGAGGTGCGTTGCTACGGGGAGATCCCGCCAGGCGTTGAGGTTGACGACCAGCTGGCGGGCGAACATCCGCTGGTGCTGATCCAGCCCCAGTGGCAGGCGTGCCGCGTCAACCTGCTGCACGGTGCGTTCAGCGCGAAGGCGACCAGCGCGAGGGCGGCGAAAGGGATGAAGGCCGCCGTCGCGGCGATGGGGCTTCTCTCTCTGGGCCTGCTGCTCGGCCCCCGCATCGCCCTGGCGTGGATGCTGGTCGATCAGGAAAATCAGGTCCAGCAGGAGATGGTCCAGCTCTATCAGCACCATTTTCCTAGCATGCGCCAGCAGACCAACATCAAGTACCACTTCGGGCAGAACATCAAGAAGCAGCCTAAGGGCATTTTTTTGCAGATGGACGAGCTGGAAAAAATCCGTCAGTCCGTTCCGTCAATGGAAATTACGCTGCTTGAATATGACGACACGCAGGGGGGCCTGACGTTAAGCGTGAGTGCGCAAAACGAGCAGGCGTTACAGGACTTCATTCATCAGGCCAGCGCGAATTTTGATTTTACGTTACAGCCTATTTCAAAGGACGCGCCGTATACGGCCATGATTACAGGGAAATATAAATGAAAGGGCGAATTGCACAGCTTAAATCTCGCTATCAACAATACAGCGTCAGAGAACAACGCATTTTAAAAATAGCGGCGGGAGCCTTATTCGGTGCCGTCATCTATTACGCGGGGGTAATACCCCTGGATAACATGATAAAAAATAGCCAGGCGACGCTGGCGCGACAAACGGAAACGGTAAACTGGATGAAAACAGAAATTGATAAAAACCATCTGCCGGTGTTACAGGTGAAAACCGATAATCCACGCAGCGTGGTGGAGAATAGCGCGCATGAAATTAACCTGACCTTGACCGATATTCGCCAGGACGGTCAGACCCTGGCCTTTGTGGTGAACCGGGTCAACGTCTATGAATTAAAAAACTGGCTGCGTGAGATGAACCTCGCTTCCGGCGTCAGGCTGGAGAAAATAAACCTTACGCCGGTGGATCACCTGAGCGACGTGAAGGCCGAAATCCAGCTGACCTGGAAAAAAGTGGCATGAACGGGCTGATGCTCGTCCGGGAGAGTTATCCCGTCGGGTTTGCCGCGATGAGCGGCGTGCTCGGCGCGCTCCTGGGGAGCTTTCTCGGCGTCGTGGTGGACCGCGTGCCGGGGATGGTGATGGAGGAGGCGTGCCGCAGCAACCTGCTTTTCCCGGCATCTCACTGTCCCGTCTGCCAGCATGCGCTGCGCGCCTGGGAGAATATCCCGCTGCTGAGCTGGCTGGCGCTGCGGGGACGCTGCCGCTGCTGTCAGTCGGCGATTCCGCTGCGGTTATTTTTACTCGAACTGGTGATGGCGTTGTTCTTTGGCGTCACCGCCTGGTGGATACCGGGCTTAGCATCCCTTTTCTCGCTGTGGGTGCTGGCGGCCTTTCTGCTGCCGCTGGCGATGATTGATAGACAGCACCAGCTGCTGCCCGACTGCCTGACGCAGCCGCTGCTGTGGGCCGGGCTGCTGTTCCACGCCTTCAGTCACGGACTGCTCCTGCGCGATGCGCTGCTGGGCGCGGTGGCGGGCTATCTTTCGCTCTGGCTGGTGTACTGGGCGTTTCGTCTGCTCACCCGTCGCGAAGGGATGGGCTACGGCGATTTTAAGCTGCTGGCGGCGCTGGGCGCCTGGTGCGGCTGGCAGGCGCTGCCTGAGATTGAATTAATTGCCGCATTAAGCGGCATCGTGGGTTATTTGCTTTTAAATAAATTAAATAAAAATAACCTCACCATCGCTTTCGGACCTTATCTGGCTTTTGCTGGAATAGTACTCTATGCCAGCCAGTTATTTGCGCTCACATATTAAATAACCGGGTCAAGTTTTTTTATCAATTTTTTCGACGGGGAAAGAGAAGGACGACCTTTTATCCTCAGTGTATCGTAAAAGGCATAAGCTACACGGAGTTTTAGCTTGTATCTTTTAATGGAGGAATACAACGCGTCTTTAAGGTTTGGGTAACGGCTGTCTGCGTATTTAAAAAACGCACTATGTGAATAATATTCCATGTTTTAAAGGAAGACATGGGCCAATTACGTTTACGAATAAATTTATCAGGAAATAAAAATGAAATTTATTAAGCCTAAATATCTGGCGCTCTTTATTGCAGCGGCAACCGGTTCTGCATTCGCAGCTGCGCCAGGTGCACCGACCATCGGCTACGGCAATGACAAATTTGCGCTGGTGGAAGTGGATCAGGCCGCGCAGGATTACAACAGCCTCGTCAAGGTGCATAACGACGGCGTGGATGTGAAAGTCGAGTGGAACGTGTGGAGCGGCGACGCGCCAACCTCTGCAAAAGTGCTGCTCGATGGTCAAACCGTGTGGACCGGTGCAGCCGGTGCAAGCGGCTCAGCCACCTTTAAGGTGAAAAAAGGCGGACGTTATCAGGAACAGGTGGAAGCCTGTAACGCCAGCGGCTGTACCAAAAGCGCCAGCAAGCTGATCATCGTGGCGGATACTGACGGCAGCCATCTGCTGCCGCTGAACGCACCGCTGCAGGAGAACAACAAAACGTTCGCCAAACATCCTGATAAAGTGGTTGCGGCGTACTTCCCTGAATGGGGCGTTTACGATCGTAACTTCCCGGTTGATAAAATCCCGGCTGCAAACCTTAACCACATCCTCTATGGCTTCATTCCAATCTGTGGCGGCGACGGCATTAACGACGGCCTGAAAACCGTTGAGGGCGGCAACAGCTTCTCCGTGCTGCAGCGCGACTGCGCCGGACGTCCGGACTTTACCGTGGCCATCCATGACCCGTGGGCTGCTCTGCAAAAACCGCAGGCGGGCGTCGCCGACTGGGACGACCCGTACAAAGGGAACTTTGGGCAGCTGATGGCGCTGAAAAAAGCGCATCCTGACCTGAAAGTGCTGCCATCCATCGGCGGCTGGACCCTGTCCGACCCGTTCTACCACATGGGCGACCCGGCAATCCGCTCTCGCTTCGTGGCCTCCGTGAAGGAGTTCCTGCAGACCTGGAAATTCTTTGACGGCGTGGACATCGACTGGGAATTCCCGGGCGGCGGCGGCGTGACTGAAACCAAAGGCAACCCGCAGCAGGATAAAGCCACCTACACGGCGCTGATTCACGATCTGCGTACCATGCTGAACGAGCTCTCCGCGCAGACGGGTCGTACCTATGAGCTGACCAGCGCCGTGGGTGCAGGCCGCGACAAGATCGAAGACGTGGATTACACCACCGCTCAGCGCGACCTCGACCATATCTTCCTGATGAGCTACGACTTCTACGGCGGCTGGAGCAACACCGAGCTGGGCCACCAGGCCGCGCTGCGCGCGCCGTCATGGCGTCCGGACACGAACTACACCACCGAGAACGGCGTGGACGCGCTGCTTGCTCAGGGCGTACAGCCAGGCAAGATCGTGGTGGGTGCGGGAATGTATGGCCGCGGCTGGACTGGCGTGCATGGCTACACCGGCGACAATCCGTTCACCGGTACCGCAACCGGCATGGTGAAAGGCACCTGGGAACCGGGCGTAGTGGACTATCGTCAGATTATGAACGAGTACAAAGGCAAGCCAGGCTGGGAATCCGGCTACGATGCGACTGCCGAAGCGCCGTACGTCTTCAATAAGGCAACGGGGGATCTGATCTCCTATGAAGATGCACGCTCTACCACGGCAAAAGGGAAGTACGTGCTGTCGAAAAACCTGGGCGGCCTCTTCGCCTGGTCTATCGACTCCGATACCGGCGACATCCTGAACGCGATGAACGAAAGCCTGATGGGCGGCTCTGCGCCAGTTGATCCGGTCGTGACCAACCATGCGCCGGTTGCCACCGCGGTTGACCAGACGGTAACCGGTCCGGCTACCGTGACCCTGGACGGTTCGGCTTCAACCGATCCAGACGGTGATGCCATCACCTACAAATGGACCCAGATCTCTGGCCCATCGGTGACCCTCACCAACAGCACCAAAGCGAAGGCTTCCTTCAACGTGGCGGCCGTCACCAGCAACCAGACGCTGGCGTTCCGACTGACCGTGACCGACGCGAAGGGGCTGAGCAACTCCGCTGATGTTCAGGTCGTTAACAAAGCGCCAAAAGCGAACCAGGCGCCGGTGATTAACCCAATGCAGAACGTCACCCTGCAGGCAGGCGAAACCTATGCCCTGCACGCGCAGGCGGCGGATCCAGACGGTGATGCGCTGACCTACGCCTGGAGCGTACCGGCTGATATGCACGCGACCGGTACCGATAGCGCGAACGTGAACATCACCGCGCCTGAGGTGAGCTCTGAGTCGTCCTATACCCTGAGCGTGGTGGTGAGCGATGGCAAGACCAGCGTTCAGTCCAACGTCCAGGTCGTGGTCACACCAAAACCGGCTGACGAAGTGACGCCTCCGGCAGAAGACGTCACCCCGCCTGCGGATGAAGTGACGCCACCGTCAGACGAGGTGACCCCGCCGTCTGATGAAGGTACGGCGACCGGCAGCTGCGATAAGCCTGTTGACGCCAACGCCAGCAAATATCCGGCGTGGGAATCCAGCAAAATTTACAACACGGGCGATACCGTCAGCTTCGACCATCTGGTGTGGAAAGCGAAATACTGGACGCAGGGCAACCAGCCTGACTTCGGCGTGGACGCATGGGAAATGGTAAGCAACGTGAAGATGAACTGGCGCTCTGACCTGGCATACAACGGCGGCGAAACCACGACCTACCAGGGTAACGTTTACCGCGCGAAATGGTGGACACAGGGTGATAACCCGGCCAACAGCGACGTATGGGTGAAAGAAGGCGCATCAACCGATTGCAAATAACCTTCTGAACCGTGAATTGCGGGAATGATATCAACCCGCAATGGTTGGTCACACCCCACTTCGGGTGTGACCAACACTTCAGAATGATCGCTAATTATGAGCAGGAAGAGGTTCAGTATTTAAGAGCAGGTGCTCATGAAACGCGTGATTTTATTTTTACTGCTGTTTAGTCAAAGCGTATTTGCGAACTGTTGGGATAACGCCGGACATTATTATCACGTCGATCCGTGGCTGTTATATGCGATTGCCAAAGTGGAATCCGGAATGAATCCCTACGCGGTAGGCTGGAACCACGACGGCACGCGTGACGTCGGGTTGATGCAGATTAATAGCTCGCACTTCAGCGAGTTAGAGCGTCAGGGGATTGATGAGAACCAGCTTATGACTGAGCCCTGTACCTCCATTATGGTCGGCGCGTCCATCCTGTCCGGGATGATAAAAGTGTATGGCTATAACTGGGAAGCGGTAGGCGCCTATAACGCCGGGTTGAAAAAAGAAAATTATCCGCAGCGCATGCGTTATGCCCATAAAGTGTGGGCGAAGTATCAGCAAATAAAGTCGGGTAAATAACGATAGCGTCATTTTTGTTTTTTGAAGAATTCCTTTTGGTGTTCTTCAGAAAATGAAAAAGAACCACACTCTCAGGCTTATTTATTAAGGGAGTAATACATAAGCCGGGAATGTACTCACCCTAGTTGCTTAAATACAGGATTATTTGAAATGACGAAAAGGACATTACTGAGCGTTCTCGTGGCGGGAGCATGCATTGCACCCTTTATGGCGCAGGCTGCATCACTGCAGGCGGCCAGCAGCGAGCCGTACACCATGAAAGCCAGCGATCTGGCGAAAAAGGAAAAAGAGCTGACCAATTTCCCGCTGATGGTTTCGGTGAAAGACACCATTGCGACTCTGGACAACAGCCTCGTTGAGCAGATTGAGCCAGGTCGTGCGTCGAACCCTGACAACGTCAAGCGCGTGGAAGGGATCGTGAAGGCCAGCGACTGGGAATATCTCTTCCCGCTGCGCGCTCAGTCTTACACCTACAGTAACTTCCTGAAGGCTGTTGGTAAATTCCCGGCACTGTGTAAGACCTATAACGATGGTCGCGACAGCGACGCCATTTGCCGCAAAGAGCTGGCGACCATGTTTGCCCACTTTGCGCAGGAAACCGGCGGTCATGAAAGCTGGCGTCCGGAAGCCGAATGGCGTCAGGCCCTGGTTCACGTTCGTGAAATGGGCTGGACTGAAGGCCAGAAAGGCGGCTATAACGGCGAATGTAACCCTGACATCTGGCAGGGGCAGACCTGGCCATGCGGTAAGGACAAAGACGGCGACTTCGTAAGCTACTTTGGCCGCGGCGCGAAGCAGCTGTCTTACAACTACAACTACGGTCCGTTCTCGGAAGCGATGTTTGGCACCGTCCGCACCCTGCTCGACAAACCTGAGCTGGTGGCGGATACCTGGCTGAACCTGGCGAGTGCGATCTTCTTCTTCGCCTATCCGCAGCCGCCAAAACCAAGCATGCTGCAGGTTATCGATGGCACCTGGCAGCCAAACGATCACGATAAAGCCAACGGCCTGGTTCCGGGCTTCGGCGTGACCACCCAGATCATCAACGGTGGCGTAGAGTGCGGCGGTCCGACCGAGATTGCCCAGTCTGAAAACCGCATCAAGTACTACAAAGAGTTCGCGAACTACCTGAAAGTGCCAGTTCCGGCGAATGAAGTGCTGGGCTGCGCCAACATGAAGCAGTTCGATGAAGGCGGCTCCGGTGCGCTGAAGATCTACTGGGAGCAGGACTGGGGATGGAGTCCGGATACGCCGGACGGTAAGACCTACTCCTGCCAGCTGGTGGGTTACCAGACGCCGTTCAGCGCGTTCAAAGAGGGTGACTACACCAACTGCGTTAAGAAGTTCTATAACGTGAACATCATTAACGATGACGGCTCGGCAGTGACCCCAGGCGAAGACAAAACTCCGGCAGACACCACACCGCCAGCGGATACCACGCCAGCGGAAGATACCACCCCTGTTGAACCGGCAACCGTGAATCACGCCCCTGTGGCGCAGATTGCGGGCCCAATCGGGGCAGTTGAAGCGGGTGCGCAGGTTTCCCTGAGCGCGGAAGGCTCCACAGACGCCGACGGTAACAAGCTGACCTACACCTGGCGTTCCCAGGATGGCCAGACCGTGACCGGTCAGGACAAAGCGGTGGTGACCTTCAAGGCACCAGAGTCTGCAACGGCTCAGCAGTACGAAATCGGCCTGACCGTCAGTGATGGCGAACTGACCAGCACCACGTCCTACCTGCTGAACGTGAAAGCGAAAGCCACGTCTAAGGACGAAGGCACTTCCGGCTCTTACGCCGCGTGGAGCGCGAACAGCAAGTACAACGCAGGTGATATCGTGAACAACCACGGTAAACTGTTCCAGTGCAAACCGTTCCCGTACAGCGGCTGGTGTAACAACTCTCCGGCATACTACGAACCCGGCGCTGGCCTGGCGTGGGCAGATGCCTGGACAGCTCTGTAAAAGCAAACGGCAACCCTCGGGTTGCCGTTTTCGTACATGAGGCTAATGGGGCGATGGGGCAGTACGGAGCAGTTGTAGGCCCGGTAAGGCGAAGCCGCCACCGGGCAAAAAGGCTAGCGATGAAGCTTCCCGTGATCCCGTAACCACGCCGCCGTGCGCATAATCCCTTCATCCAGCGTAACAACCGGTTTATACCCCAGCTCATTCTCCGCCCGCGAAATATCCAGCGTGAAGTCAAAGTTGAGTTTAGAGACGCCGTAATGCGTCAGCGCAGGCTCTTTGGCTGTTTTACTGCCAAAGCGCTCCATGCTGCGGGCAATCATATCCAGCATGGGATAGGGAACAGAACGGATACGGCAGTCGATCTGCAGCTCGTCGATCAGCCGCTGCACAATGCTGCGCAGCGTGCAGGGTTCGCCATTAGTGATGTTATAGGCGCGACCGGAGATCAGCTTATCGCAGTCCGGCTGGCTGGCCAGCCACATGGCGTGAACGGCATTTTCGTAATAGGTCATATCCACCAGCGCATCGCCGCCGCGCGGCAGCAGCACGCTGCCGTAGTGGTGCATCATCTGCGCCAGACGGGGAATAAATACCTTGTCGTGCGGCCCGAACAGGCTCTGCGGACGCAGGACCGTAAAGCGGGTATGCGGGTTTGACTGCGCCAGCAGGTCAATGACCTCTTCGCTGGCCGCCTTGCTGCGGGCAAATTCACAGGCAAAGCGGGCAGGGCGGAAATCTTCCTGCACGTCGCGATGGTGGTGATAGTCGAAATAGAGTGACGGTGAAGAGATATGAATAAAGTTACGCACGCCCCAGGCAACGGCCCATTCACCCAGACGGCGGGTGGCCCGCACGTTGGCGAGATCGAAGGCTTCCTGGGTCCCCCACGGGGAGGTAAAACTGGAACAGTGCCATAGCGTGTCGATACCGGCGAGCATCACCTTCGCCTGCGAGGAGACGAGCTCCGTCAGGTCGGCATGGACGAACTCTGCGCCCATTTTTTGCAGCAGTTTACCCATCGCTTCGTTGCGACCGGTAGCCCTGACGCTGATGCCTTTATTGCGCAGAAATTCGACCGCATTTCGGCCTAAGCCGCTGGTCGCCCCGGTAACCAGTACCTTCATAGCTATCCACTGTGTTGAAAAGAATTTCGTGCGCATTCTTTCGTGAATTACGGCGCTATGCAATGGGAAAGGTGAAAGAAAGAGAGTTTTATTTAGATCTTTTCCGTCTTTTGTTCTGCCCGTTGCGCAATGCGTTTCGCCATGCCCCGGAAGATAAACAGGTGGGCAGGTATCATCAACAGCCAGTAGAACAGACCCGGCATTCCGTGCGGATGCCACCATGCGCGGACGTCCAGTTCACGATGATCGCCTTTGTCTTTCAGGGTAAAGCAGAGTCGGCCCAGCCCCGGGGCTTTCATGCCGAACAGCAGCGCCAGCTGTTTTTCCGGCTCGACAATAATCACCTTCCAGCTGTCAACCGCGTCACCCACCTCAAGATACGGGCGTGCCGGGCGGCCTTTTGCCAGCCGGTGGCCCACCAGCAGGTCCATTGCCCCGCGCGTTTGCCAGAGGAGATTACCGAAGAAATACCGTTCTTTGCCGCCAATCTGGTTCACCACCTCCCACAGTGCGGCCAGGCTGGCGCCGGTTTTCACCGTACAGCCCGCCTGTTTCGGGTAATAACCATACTCCGGCCGCCAGCGGGCAAAGGCCTGGGCGTCGTAGCCCCAGTCGCTGGAGTTCACCAGCTTTTCTTCTTCCTTGAGCGTGTTGCGCACGGCATCGTCAAAGCGGATCAGGTCCTGAGGAATTAAGGCGCGCAGCGCGCGATCGTCGGCCAGTAAATCATGCTTCAGCCCCTGAATAAGCGCTTTGGCGGTCGTCGGCGGCACCGAGGTGATGACATTCAAAAACCACACCGAAATCCAGCGGGTCGGGAAGGGAATGGGGATCAGCCAGCGGCGGCGTCCGCTGACGCGCATGAAATGTTCGAACTGCTCCTGATAGCTCAGCACGTCCGGGCCTGCCGCCTCAAGCACGCGGTGTTGCTCCACCGGATGATCCAGCAGGGCCACCAGATAATGCAGCAGGTTCTCCAGCGCAATCGGCGTGGTGCGCGAACGGACCCAGCGCGGCGGCGTGAGCACCGGCAGGTTGTAGACCATATCGCGCATCACTTCGAAGGCGGCAGAGCCTGCGCCGACGATGATCCCGGCGCGCAGTTCGGTGACGGGGATATTGGCCCCCCGCAGGATGTCCGCCGTCAGCTGGCGGGCGCGCAGGTGATCGGACTGCTCGTGTTCAGGTGCCTGGAGTGAACTGAGAAAAATCACCTGCTTCACCGGGGTTTGCAGCAGGGCATCGCGGACATTCATCGCCACCTGACGCTCGTGGGCGATAAAATCCCCGCCTTCGCCCATGCTGTGCACCAGGTAGTAAAGGGTGTCGACCCCGTCCAGTAGCGTGGGAAGTGACTTCGGCCAGTTGAGGTCAACGTTGTGACAGGTAACGCCCGCTAAACTGAGTTTTTGCAGGCGTTCGGTGTTGCGTGCCGCAGCCAGCACCTGGTGCCCCTGCTGGCTTAACGCCGCGGTGAGATGCTGACCGATATACCCGCTGGCGCCGAGCACCAGAATGCGTTGCGGCACGTGATGCTCCTTATCGCTGTAAAAACGCCTGCCAGTGTTTCACCACGTCGGTCAGCTGCTCGCGGCTGACGTCGAGATGCGTGACCAGACGCACGACAGGCGAGGCGTTGATCAGCACGCCACGTGCTTTCATGAACTCGCCAAGCGCAGCGGCGTGGTCATTGCCCACGCGAACGAACAGCATGTTAGTGTCGTGGCGCATCACGTCGGCGCCAATTTCACGCAGCTGCGCCGCCATCCACGCGGCGTTGTCGTGATCGTCCTTCAGACGCGCCACGTTGTTTTTCAGGGCATACAGCCCCGCAGCTGCCAGAATACCCGCCTGACGCATGCCGCCGCCGGTCATTTTGCGCCAGCGGTTGGCACGCTTGATGTAGTCCGCATTGCCGACGAGCAGGGAACCCACTGGGGTACCTAGCCCTTTAGAGAGGCAGATGGTGAATGAGTCGCAGTATTGCGTAATCTCTTTCAGCTCGCAGCCGTACGCCACCACGGCGTTGAAGATGCGCGCGCCGTCCACGTGCAGGCCCAGCCTGCGTTCGCGGGTAAACTCCCATGCGGCTTTCAGGTATTCGCGCGGCAGCACTTTGCCGTTGTGGGTGTTTTCAAGGCTGAGCAGCCTGGTGCGGGCGAAGTGAATATCATCGGCTTTGATTTTCGCCGCGACCTTGTCGAGCGGCAGAGTGCCGTCCGGCGCGGCGTCAATCGGTTGCGGCTGAATGCTGCCGAGCACCGCGGCACCGCCGGCTTCGTAAAGGTAGTTATGCGCGCCCTGGCCGACAATGTACTCTTCACCGCGCTCGCAGTGGCTCAGCAGCGCCACGAGGTTAGCCTGCGTGCCGGTGGGCAGGAACAGGGCGGCCTCTTTTCCGCTCAGCTCTGCGGCATAGCGCTGCAGTTCGTTTACCGTCGGGTCGTCGCCGTAGACGTCGTCCCCGACCGGGGCGGCCATCATCTCTTCGAGCATGGCGCGACTCGGGCGGGTAACGGTATCACTGCGTAAATCAATCATGGCATGTCCTTATATTTAAAAAGGCGATGCCAGATGTTTTACCTGAGCCAGTTGGTTTTTGCCAGTTCGATCACCTCGTCACCGCGCCCGCTGATGATGGCGCGCAGCATGTACAGGCTAAAGCCTTTGGCCTGCTCAAGCTTGATCTGCGGCGGGATCGCCAGCTCCTCTTTGGCGACGACCACATCCACCAGTACCGGGCCGTCGATGGAGAAGGCGCGCTGCAGGGCTTCATCCACCTCGGAGGCTTTCTCCACGCGGATGCCGGTGATGCCGCAGGCCTCGGCGATGCGGGCAAAGTTGGTGTCGTGCAGCTCGGTGCCGTCCGTCAGATAGCCTCCAGCCTTCATCTCCATCGCCACGAAGCCCAGCACGCTGTTGTTAAAGACCACGATTTTCAGCGGAAGCTTCATCTGCACCACCGACAGGAAATCGCCCATCAGCATGCTGAACCCGCCGTCGCCGCACATCGCCACCACCTGGCGCTCCGGCGCTGTCGCTTTTGCGCCCAGCGCCTGCGGCATGGCGTTGGCCATCGAGCCGTGGTTGAACGAGCCGAGCAGACGGCGCTTGCCGTTCATTTTCAGGTAGCGTGCCGCCCAGACGGTTGGCGTGCCTACGTCGCAGGTGAAAATGGCATCGTCGTCCGCGAAATGGCTGATCTGCTGCGCCAGATACTGCGGGTGAATGGCTTTGTCGCTCGGTTTGGCGAGATCGTCCAGACCCTTGCGGGCATCGCGATAGTCGCTTAGCGCTTTATCGAGGAACTTGCGATCGGTTTTCTCTTCCAGCAGCGGCAGCAGGGCGGCAAGGGTGGATTTGATGTCGCCCACCAGCGCCATATCGACCTTGCTGTGCGCGCCGATGCTGGCCGGGTTGATATCAATCTGAATGATTTTGGCATCCGTCGGGTAGAACGCGCGATACGGGAACTGGGTGCCGAGCAGGATCAGCGTGTCGGCGTTCATCATGGTGTGGAAGCCGGAAGAAAAACCGATCAGTCCGGTCATGCCCACGTCGTACGGGTTATCGTATTCGACGTGCTCTTTGCCGCGCAGGGCGTGGACGATCGGCGCTTTCAGCTTACCGGCAAATTCCAGCAGCTCCTTGTGCGCGCCCGCGCAGCCGCTGCCGCACATCAGGGCGATATTGCTGGCGTAACGCAGCAGCTGCGCCAGTTTTTTCAGCTCCTCCTCGGCTGGCGTTACCACCGGCTGCGGCGCGTGATACCAGTGGGTGCTGGCCCCTTCTGGCGCAGCCTTGAGGGCTACATCGCCCGGAATAACGACCACCGAAACGCCGCGATTCAGCACGGCCTTGCGCATGGCTATCGCCAGAACCTGCGGGATCTGCTCCGGGGATGAAACCAGTTCGCAATAGTGGCTGCATTCACGGAACAGCTCCTGCGGATGCGTCTCCTGAAAATAGCCGCTGCCGATTTCGGACGAGGGGATGTGGGCGGCAATCGCCAGCACCGGCACGTGATTGCGGTGGCAGTCGAAGAGGCCGTTGATCAGGTGCAGGTTACCCGGCCCGCAGGATCCGGCGCAGACGGCCAGTTCCCCGGTAAGCTGCGCTTCAGCGCCTGCGGCGAACGCGGCAACCTCTTCATGGCGGGTCGGCATCCATTCGATGGTCTTCATCTTGTTAAGGCTGTCGCTGAGTCCGTTCAGGGAATCGCCGGTGACGCCCCAGATACGTTTTACACCAGCCTGTTCGAGCGTTTTCGCTATATATGCAGCCACGGTTTGTTTCATGGTTGTCCGTCTCCTTTTTGTGATAACGCTTACAAGCTTAGAAGAAAGTCTCCGTATTGCCCGTCAAATCCCCCCAATTAAAAGGTGCTTTTCACGCGCAATTATTCGGCATAATCTGGTGATACTTCAGTGAAAACAGGAATCATTTCAAATGGTTAAATCATTGTTAATTGCTGTTAATGAAAAGCTATCGTGCGACGATCTTGGCAAACTCTTGTTACGACTTGCCGTCGGCGGGCTGATGCTCTTTCACGGTTTGCATAAGCTGTTTGGTGGGGTGGGCTTTATCAGCGGCATGCTGGTGGAGAAAGGGCTGCCGGGGTTTATTGCCTACGGCGTGTTGATTGGCGAAGTGGTGGCGCCGATCCTGATTATTGTCGGGCTCTTTACGCGCCCGGCCGCGCTGGTGCTGGCGTTTACGATGATCGTGGCATGGCTGATGGTGGGAATGGGGGAAACGCTCGCCCTTGATAAGGTTGGCGCATGGGCGATTGAAAGCCTGGTGTACTTCTTTATCGGCTCGCTGGCGGTGGCGTTTTTAGGCGCAGGGCGGTTTGCGCTGGGGAAAGCACCTGCGTGGCGGTAGGCCGGTTGTAGGCCGGGTAAACGCAGTGCCACCCGGCAAAAAGCCCGGTGGCGCTGACGCTTACCGGGCCTACGATCGAAAGCATAACCTTTATGCGAGGACCAAATCCCCCTGCGGATGGCACGAGCAAGCCAGCACGTAACCCTCGGCAATTTCCGCGTCGGACAGCGTCATGGTGCTGGTGACGGTGTACTCCCCGGAAACCACCTTCGTTTTACAGCAGCCGCACACCCCGGCGCGGCAGGCCGCTACCACCGGCACGTGGTTGCTTTCCAGCGCCTCCAGCAGCGTGGTCCCCACGCGGCCAAAGAAGGTCTGCGCAGGCTGCAGTTTGGTAAACGTAATCCCGCTGGTTGCTGCTTCCGCCACCGGCGTGAAAAACTGCTCTTTGAAGAAGCGGGTCACGCCGAGCGCTTTCACGTCTTCTTCCACGATAGCCATGTACGGCGCCGGGCCGCAGGTCATCACCGTACGGTTCGCGATATCCGGCACGCTTTGTAGCAGATCGCGGCTCAGGCGACCGGGCACAAAACCGTGCGTCGCGTTGTGCTCAGCCACCAGCGTCACCGGGTAATCACGCCACTCCTCGGCAAAAATGACATCGTCCGGAGAGCGCACGCTGAAGATCACCTGCACGTCGGCCTGCGGGCGGTGTTTGGCCAGCCAGCGGCGCATTGACATAATCGGCGTTACGCCACAGCCTGCCGCCAGCAGCAGGAATTTCTCTTCCGCTTTGTCGTCACAGGTGAACTCACCCTGCGCATCGGACAGCCAGATATAATCCCCGCGCTTCACGTCCCGGGTCAGCCATTCTGAACCGGCTCCGCCTTCAATGCGACGGACGGTAAGCGTGATGTACTCGCTCACGCCCGGCGTGGAAGAAAGGGTGTAGGCGCGCAGGGTGTCTGCCGAATGGCGAACGCTAACCAGCGCATACTGACCCGCACGGTACGGATAGTAGTCGTGGCACAGCAGCGACAGCGTCCACACATCCGGCGTCTCCTGATGGATGTGATGAACCTGCATGCGCCACGGGCAGTGTGAGGTTGGCATGGTCATGAGTTACTCCTTACGCGCTCAGCAGCTGCTTCATATCGTCTTCAACGTTGGTCACGGAGCGCAGACCGAATTTTTCATTGAGCACTGCCAGCAGGTCCGGCGTCAGGAAGCCTGGCGCGGTCGGGCCAGTCACGATGTTAGTCACGCCCAGAGAGAGCAGGGTCAGCAGGATGACAATCGCTTTCTGCTCAAACCACGAGAGCACCAGCGACAGCGGCAGGTCGTTCACGCCGCAGCCCAGTTTCTCCGCCAGGGTAACGGCCAGAATGATGGCCGAATAAGCATCGTTACACTGGCCCGCATCGATCAGGCGCGGCAGACCTTCGATGTCGCCGAAGTCCAGCTTGTTGAAACGGTATTTGCCGCACGCCAGGGTCAGGATCAGGCAGTCTTCCGGCACGCGGGTGGCGAAATCGGTGAAGTAGTTACGCTCGCCGCGCGCGCCGTCGCAGCCGCCGACGAGGAAGATGTGGCGCAGCTTTTCACGGCTGACGAGGTCAATCAGCGAATCGGCGGCACCGAGCAGGGTTTCACGACCGAAGCCGACGGTGATCAGATGCGGGATCTCGCTGTACGGGAAGCCTGCCATCTGCTGCGCTTGCGCTATCACCGGACCGAAATCGTCACCTTCAAGATGACTCACGCCCGGCCAGCCGACGATGCTGCGGGTCCAGATGCGGTCGTCATACGCGCCCACGGTCGGGTCGATGATGCAGTTAGAGGTCATCACGATAGGGCCAGGGAAGCGGGCAAATTCCACCTGCTGGTTCTGCCAGCCGCTGCCGTAGTTACCGATCAGGTGCTTAAATTTACGCAGCTCCGGATAGCCGTGCGCCGGCAGCATTTCACCGTGGGTATAGACGTTAACGCCGGTGCCTTCGGTCTGCTTCAGCAGGTTGTAGAGATCTTTCAGGTCATGACCGGAGATCAGGATACATTTACCCTCGGTCGCTTTGACGTTGACCTGCGTTGGGGTCGGATGGCCGTAGGTGCTGGTTTCACCGGCGTCCAGAATGCTCATCACCCTGAAGTTCATCTGCCCGATTTCCATCGAGCATTCCAGCAGCGCGTTCATATCGGCAGGCCAGGTGCCCAGCCACGCCATGATTTTATGGTATTGCGCGTAAATGTCGTTGTCGTATTGACCGAGCACGTGCGCGTGCTCCATATAGGCTGCCGCGCCTTTCAGGCCGTACAGGCACAGCAGGCGAAGGCCGAGAATGTTCTCGCCAATCGCCGCTTTGTCTTTATTCGGCGTGAATTCTGCCGCCTGACGCTGCAGCTCGCCCAGATCGTCACTCACCAGCTGAAGGTCTGACATCGGGTTTTCCACGCGGGCGCTGGCGTCCGCCTTCAGACACTGCGCCTTCAGCGCTTCACGCAGGGCAATGGCTTCGCGGGCATAGCCAACAATGCGCGGAGAGTCGAAGTTAACGTTGGTTAGCGTGGAGAAGAAGGCGCGCGGGGCGAAGCTGTCGACGTAGTGGTCGATGATGCCATATTCGCGGGCTTTAAACGCCCATGCGGAAAGGCCTTGCAGGGCCGCAATCAGCAGGTCCTGAAGGTCAGATGTTTCTGCGGTTTTGCCGCACATACCCTGTGCGTAAGAGCAGCCATTGCCTGCCGGGGTACGGATGGTTTGTTCACATTGCACACAAAACATAATCACACCTGTTAAAGTTATATTTAATATACATGTTTAAGGTTATGCCTGTGCCAGAACGGTGAAAAGGGCTTTTTACTACAAAATAGAGGGAGATTGATTTAGCGCAATTTTGGCGGCAGGAACCCTACCGCCAAAGAAGTATCAGGCCGAGAAGACGGCCATCAGAACCGGAACCAGCAGGCTTAAAATAAAGCCGTGAACGATGGCGGCGGGCACCATCTCCAGCCCGCTAGAGCGTTGTAACACTGGCAGGGTAAAGTCCATCGACGTCGCGCCGCACAGGCCCAGCGCGGTAGAGCGGCTGCGGCGAACCAGTCCCGGGATCAGCATTATGGCGATCAGTTCACGCGCCAGATCGTTAAAGAAGGCGGCGCTGCCGATCACCGGACCGAATGATTCGGTCAGCAAAATACCGGAGAGGGAATACCAGCCAAAACCTGACGCCATCGCGAGGCCGGTTTTCAGCGGCAGGTCGAGAATAAAAGCGTTAATCACGCCCGCCACCATGGAGCTGGCGATAACAATGACCGCGACCATCATTCCCCGACGGTTCAGAACAATTTGCTTCAGCGTCATGCCATTATTTCGCAGCTGGATACCGATTAGGAACAGCAGGAAGATCAGCGTATATTCACTGGCCTCTGTTGCGTGCTGTAAAAACGCCCAGCTGGTCAGCCCAAGCAGAAAACCGAGCACCACGACGCCGCACAGTTTTAATGATTCCAGCGCCATCGCAATTCGGGAAGGCAGCTTTTCCTGATGATGATGGTTTTTCCACGGAACGGTGCGCTCAAGCCAGAATAATGCGGCGATATTACACAGCAAAATAACCACCACGGTGACCACCGAATAATGCAGGATGGAAAGCAAATTCGTCGCCAGATTATCCAGGAAGGCCAGGCTTATCCCCATAAAGAAAAGAATGACGTAAACAATCCAGCTGAGAAAACGGTTGATGAGCCGTAATGCGGATTCTCTGTGCAGCGGAATAAGGTAGCCCACAATCAGGGGCAGCAGAATAATGAGGAGTCCTGAAAACATGAACAGCCGGTCCTTTTGAGTATCTGTTGAGCGCCAGAGACACTACCCAATAAAGGCTGTCAGGTAAAGGAGCAATAAAAAAGCCGGGTGGCGGCTGCGCCTTACCCGGCCTACAAGTGCACTTTCACGTAGGTCGGGTAAGCGTTAGCGCCGCCCGACACCGCGCGCAATTAATCGCGTTTTTCCAGCAGGGTGCGGTACAGCACGCCACCCAGGATACCGCCGATAATCGGCATGACCCAGAACAGCCACAGCTGCTCAAGCGCCCAGCCCCCCTGGAAGATGGCGACGGCGGTACTGCGTGCCGGGTTAACGGAGGTGTTGGTGACCGGAATCGAAATCAGGTGAATAAGGGTCAGCGCCAGACCAATCGCAATAGGGGCGAAGCCTGCTGGCGCGTGTTTGTCGGTTGCGCCGTGGATCACCAGCAGGAAGCCTGCGGTCAGCACAATTTCAATCACGATGGCAGACAGCATGGAATAACCGCCCGGAGAATGCTCGCCGAAGCCGTTAGAGGCGAAGCCGCTGGCCGCCGCGTCGAACCCGGCTTTACCGCTGGCAATCACGTACAGAACGCCCGCTGCGATAATACCGCCAACCACCTGGGCGACAATATAACCAATCACCTCTTTCGCCGGAAAACGACCGCCGGCCCATAAACCTAACGTTACTGCCGGGTTAAAATGACCGCCGGAAATATGCCCCACGGCAAAGGCCATGGTTAATACGGTCAAACCAAATGCCAGCGCGACGCCGACAAAACCGATACCTAATTCCGGGAATGCTGCTGCCAGAACGGCGCTACCGCAGCCACCAAATACCAGCCAGAATGTACCAAAGCATTCTGCAGCCAATTTTCTAAACATAACCACCTCAAATAATTTTCCGCACGCTTTCCCGCGCACGGGATATATCGCCATAAAGGGATGACGACTCAAAGAGTCCGTATTTTAAAAACCAACAACACCCCTTCGCCACTTAAATAAATTCGATTAATTTGATTTAAGGCAATGTGATGTCAATCCTTGTTCAAATCAGCGGTAAATAGAGCATAGACCAATTCTCGCCACGGTGAATGTTGTGCTGTCGTGACAGGGCGCCTCCCGCTATACTGCTGATAACTTAAAGGAAAAAGTGATCATTGCGCGGGGGATTTATGCTTCTCGAACGTGTGGAAATTGTCGGGTTTCGCGGTATTAACCGCCTGTCGCTGCAGCTGGAACAGAACAACGTCCTGATCGGCGAGAACGCGTGGGGTAAGTCCAGCCTGCTGGATGCGCTGACGTTACTGCTTTCGCCCGAAGACGATCTGTATCACTTCGTTCGCGACGACTTCTGGTTCCCGCCCGGCGACGTGACGGGGCGCGAGAAGCACCTGCATATCATCCTGACGTTCCGCGAATCCGAGCCCGGACGGCATCGGGTGCGTCGCTTCCGCCCGCTGTCACCCTGCTGGGTGCCGTGCGATGACGGCTTCCACCGGATTTTCTATCGGCTGGAGGGTGAAATGGCGGAAAACGAGGGCGTGTTGACCCTGCGTGATTTTCTTGATGAGAAAGCCAGTCCGATCCCGCTGGACAATATTGACGATCTGGCCCGCCACCTGATCCGCCTGACGCCGGTGTTGCGCCTGCGCGACGCGCGTTTTATGCGGCGTATTCGTAACGGTACCGTCCCGAATATGCCAGAAGTGGAAGTTACCGCCCGCGAACTGGATTTTCTGGCAAGAGAGCTGGTGTCGCGTCCGCAAAATCTGACCGATGGTCAAATTCGTCAGGGGCTGTCCGCGATGGTACAGCTTCTGGAGCACTATTTTTCCGAGCAGGGGACGTCGGAGTCGCGCCATCGCCTGATGCGCCGCCGCTCTCATGACGAGCAGCGCAGCTGGCGCTACCTC
Organism: Enterobacter sp. BNK-22; assembly: GCF_048684805.1. Lineage (NCBI taxonomy): Bacteria > Pseudomonadati > Pseudomonadota > Gammaproteobacteria > Enterobacterales > Enterobacteriaceae > Enterobacter > Enterobacter sp. BNK-22. Next base: position 2,027,179 of record NZ_JBLQTT010000001.1, on the reverse strand, counting down.
GATATCATTAACCGGATGATCGACCGGCCCGGCGGTCGTACCCATCGGGTGATTTTGCTGGGGCTGTTTTCAACGCTTCTGCAGGCCAAAGGCACCGTTCGTCTTGACCGGGACGCCCGGCCGCTGCTGCTGGTGGAAGACCCGGAAACGCGCCTGCATCCCATCATGCTCTCCGTGGCATGGCACTTGCTGAACCTGCTGCCGCTCCAGCGCATTACGACCACCAATTCCGGTGAATTATTATCGCTAACGCCGGTAGAGCACGTCTGTCGTCTGGTGCGTGAATCTTCCCGCGTCTCCGCCTTCCGCTTAGGTCCGGGGGGATTGAACGCGGAAGACGGGCGGCGCATCGCGTTTCATATTCGCTTTAACCGCGCGTCGTCGCTCTTTGCCCGCTGCTGGCTGCTGGTGGAAGGCGAGACGGAAACCTGGGTCATCAACGAACTGGCGCGCCAGTGCGGCCACCATTTTGATGCGGAAGGCATTAAGGTGATTGAATTTGCCCAGTCGGGATTAAAGCCGCTGATAAAATTTGCCCGCCGGATGGGGATCGAGTGGCACGTTCTGGTCGACGGTGATGAGGCGGGCAAAAAATATGCCTCCACCGTACGCAGCCTGCTGAATAACGAGCGAGAAGAAGAGCGCGACCATTTAACCATGCTGCCCGCCATGGACATGGAGCACTTTATGTATCGTCAGGGGTTCGACGACGTATTCCACCGAATTGCCATGGTGCCGGTCGATGTCCCGATGAACATGCGGCGCGTGATCGCCAAAGCTATTCATCGTTCTTCAAAACCGGATTTAGCCATTGAAGTGGCAACGGAAGCGGGGAGACGGGGCGTGGAGGCGGTGCCGACCCTGCTGCGGAAGATGTTCTCCCGCGTGCTGTGGCTGGCACGCGGGAGAGCGGATTAACGTTGAGTCGCCTGGTTCACCTGCTGAATCAGGCTATCCAGCAGCGCGTAGCGGCGGCGATATTCGGAACGCTTTTTGCTCGCGATCTCTTCCATCGGTTTGCGCGGCATGACGAGGGGCAGCATAAAGTTGCCGCTATCCTGCTTTTCACCGCCGATGGAGATCCAGAAACTGTCGTAATCGGCCAACAGTTTCCCCTCTTTTTTCTTGCGGTAGCGCCAGCTGCGATAAATATGGGTGTCGTTACTGACGGCGACAATCTGTTCTACCGGGAAGGCGGTGCCGAGCGTCATGGCGGCTTCGACCAGCAGACGTTTCGGGAACAGACCATGGCAGGCCTTCGTCGCGCCCTGGATCAGCTCATGGGGAACGTGGGCTTTTGCGCCCTGCAGGCCGCCGATAAACAGCGTCGATTTTCCCTCAAACTGGCACAGGGTGAAGGTCATCTCGGCCAGCACCGTATTCTGATGGTCGCAGAAGGCGAGGGTGGCTTCCCCTTCTTTATCCAGAAACGCATCGGCGCACAGGCGGACGGTAAATTGCTCTTCATCTTTACCGGTTAAGGTGAGCAGCGTGAAGCCCTTTTTCGACAGATAGCCCGAGAGCAGCGATGCCGGCATATGGCGGCTCATCGTTTGATAGTGCCAGTTAAGGGACTCAAGGGCCTGCTGGCGATTCATATTCACCGTCAGCCAAGGGCGATGCAGACGGCACGGCAGTCCTGGCTGTACCTGCAGCATTTGCATCAGGCTCGGCTGTTTTGCAAGGCTCGTCAACAGGCGAGCGGTACTTACAGGCGTCGCCAGCGAACGTAGCATGAATTTACGTCGATAGGCGGGGTTTTGCCACGCCAGCCCTGGCGTGAGCTTACCGGAAGCCAGATGACTGAAGAGCTGCCAACCCGATGCAGGCTGTGGCAGGTTTGAAAAAGGTGTATCGACGATGGAAGACATGTTAGATCCTGCTTCTTGATGAAGATTTCCATTTCAGCAGGCGAACGTTCAACGTCTCGTAAACAAATTGTGACGATTTCGGAGAACAGGGGTTTCGTTGAGGAGTCGTTTAGATAGAATCAGCATTTATCATTGCCAGAACATTTATTTGGAATATTTATGAACCTCAAGGGAAAACGCAGAACGCTGTTTCTGCTGCTGGCGGTCGTGGTGTTAGCCGGTGGATACTGGCTATGGCAGGTGCTGAATGCGCCAGTGCCGCAGTATCAGACGCTGATTGTTCGCCCGGGCGAACTGCAGCAAAACGTCCTCGCGACGGGCAAGCTTGATGCCCTGCGCAAGGTTGACGTCGGCGCGCAGGTCAGCGGTCAGCTGAAAACGCTGTCGGTTGAGATTGGCGATAAGGTGAAAAAAGGCCAGTTGCTCGGCGTGATCGATCCTGAACAGGCTGAGAACCAGATCCGCGAGGTGGAAGCCACGCTGATGGAGCTGCGCGCGCAGCGTGCGCAGGCGCAGGCAGAGCGTAACCTGGCCCAGGTGACGCTGACCCGTCAGCAGGCGCTGGCCAAAACCCAGGCGATCTCGAAGCAGGATTTAGACACGGCCACCACGGAACTGGCGGTGAAGCAGGCGCAGATTGGCACGATTGACGCACAAATCAAACGCAACCAGGCCTCGCTGGATACGGCAAAAACCAACCTCGACTACACCCAGATCGTGGCGCCGATGGCCGGTGAGGTCACTCAGATCACCACGCTGCAGGGGCAGACGGTGATTGCCGCGCAGCAGGCGCCAAATATTCTGACGCTGGCGGACATGAGCACCATGCTGGTCAAAGCCCAGGTCTCCGAGGCGGATGTGATCCATCTGAAGCCGGGGCAGAACGCCTGGTTTACGGTGCTGGGCGACCCGCAGACGCGCTACGAAGGCGTGCTGAAGGACATTCTGCCGACGCCGGAAAAAGTGAACGACGCCATCTTTTACTATGCCCGTTTTGAAGTGCCGAATCCGAAGGGCGTGCTGCGTCTCGACATGACCGCGCAGGTGCATATCCAGCTGACCGGTCTGAAGAACGTGCTGACCATTCCGCTCTCTGCGCTGGGTGAATCCGCCGGGGAGAGCCGCTATAAAGTGAAAGTGCTGCGCAACGGCGAAACGCGCGAGCGCGAAGTGGTGATTGGTGCGCGCAACGACACCGACGTGGTGGTGGTGAAAGGGCTGGAAGAGGGCGAGGAGGTTGTTGTCAGTGAAAGCCTGCCCGGAGCCGCGAAATGACGGCATTGCTTGAGCTGAAGGACATTCGCCGCAGCTATCCGTCGGGCGATGGCCCGGTGGAGGTGCTGAAGGGCATCTCCCTTCGGGTAGAAGCGGGCGAGATGGTGGCGATTGTCGGGGCATCGGGTTCCGGTAAATCGACGCTGATGAACATTCTCGGCTGTCTGGATAAGCCGACCAGCGGGACCTATCGCGTGGCTGGAACGGATATCTCCACGCTGGATGGCGACGCGCTGGCGAAGCTGCGTCGGGAGCACTTCGGCTTTATCTTCCAGCGTTACCATCTGCTTTCTCACCTCAATGCCGCGCAGAACGTGGAAGTTCCGGCGGTCTATGCGGGCGTCGAGCGGAAAAAACGGCTCGAACGCGCGCAGATGCTGCTGACGCGTCTGGGGCTGGCGGAGCGGGTGGAGTACCAGCCCTCGCAGCTGTCCGGCGGCCAGCAGCAGCGCGTGAGTATTGCCCGCGCCCTGATGAACGGCGGGCAGGTGATCCTCGCGGATGAGCCAACCGGCGCACTCGACAGCCATTCCGGCGAAGAGGTGATGGCGATCCTGCACCAGCTACGCGATCAGGGGCATACGGTCATTATCGTGACCCACGATCCGCAGGTGGCGGCGCAGGCGGAGCGAATCATTGAGATCCATGACGGCGAGCTGGTCAGCAACCCGCCGCCGCGTGAGTCCAGGGCTGCGGCGCCGAAAGAAGTGCTTCCGGCATCAACCGGATGGGGGCAATTTTCCAGCGGCTTTCGTGAAGCGCTGACCATGGCCTGGCTGGCGATGGCGGCCAATAAAATGCGTACCCTGCTGACCATGCTCGGCATCATCATCGGTATTGCCTCGGTGGTGTCGATTGTGGTGGTGGGCGATGCGGCCAAGCAGCTGGTGCTGGCCGATATCCGCGCAATCGGCACCAATACCATTGACGTCTATCCCGGCAAAGACTTCGGGGACGACGAGCCGCAGTATCAGCAGGCGCTGAAATACGACGATCTGGCGGCCATTCAGAAGCAGCCGTGGGTCAACTCCGCCACGCCTGCGGTGTCGCAGAATCTGCGCCTGCGGGTGGGCAATGTTGACGTGGCGGCCAGCGCGAACGGCGTCAGCGGGGATTATTTCAACGTCTACGGCATGACCTTCAGCGAAGGCGCCACCTTCAACGCCGAGCAGCTGGCGGGCAGGGCGCAGGTGGTGGTGCTGGACGCGAATTCGCGCAGACAACTCTTCCCCAATAAAGCCAACGTGGTGGGCGAAGTGATCCTGGTCGGCAACATGCCTGCCACGGTCATCGGTGTGGCGGAAGAGAAACAGTCGATGTTTGGCAGCAGCAAGATCCTGCGCGTCTGGCTGCCCTATACCACTATCTCCGGGCGGATTATGGGGCAGTCCTGGCTTAACTTCATCACCGTACGCGTGAAGGAGGGCTACGACAGCGCGCTGGCCGAGCAGCAGCTGGAGCGGCTGTTAACCCTGCGCCACGGAAAGAAGGATTTCTTCACCTGGAATATGGACGGCCTCTTGAAAACGGCGGAAAAGACCACACGTACTCTTCAGCTGTTCCTCACGCTGGTGGCGGTGATTTCGCTGGTCGTCGGCGGTATCGGGGTGATGAACATCATGCTGGTGTCGGTAACCGAACGTACACGGGAGATTGGCATCCGCATGGCGGTCGGGGCCAGAGCCAGCGACGTGCTGCAACAGTTTTTGATTGAAGCCGTGCTGGTGTGTCTGGTCGGCGGTGCGATGGGGATTGCGCTCTCGATGATGATCGCCTTCGCGCTCCAGCTCTTTTTACCCGGCTGGGAGATTGGCTTCTCGCCGGTGGCCATTATTACCGCATTCTTGTGTTCGACCTTTACCGGCATTTTGTTTGGCTGGTTGCCCGCCCGCAACGCGGCGCGGCTGGATCCGGTGGATGCGCTGGCTCGGGAATAACCCGAAAATAAAAATGCCAGCCGATCGGGCTGGCATTTTGACTGCGGGATGTACACAATAAAACAGAGAGCTATGCAACCGTCTCTGCTTCAATGGGGACGATAAGGCTTGCATGATTGCCTTTTGGTCCCTGGTGTACATCGAACCGGACGGACTGCCCGGCTTTGAGCGTTCTGTAACCATCCATCTGAATGGTGGAATAGTGAGCGAAGATATCCTCGCCGCCGCCTTCGGGGCAGATGAAGCCAAACCCTTTGGCGTTGTTGAACCACTTAACAGTACCCATTTCCATGCTTCGACATCCTTCGTAAATCTTATAAGTTAAGATGGAATGAACCGGTGGTGGAGTGGGGGCTGTTCAAAACCTCGCCATCTCACGCTTGTACAATTTAGAGAAACGAAAGAAGTCGTCAAGCGTTTGGCGCTGGAGATGGGACAATAATCAACCAAAGTTTGAAGCAGTTAACGCTATTGCAACAGTTTGTGACAGACATCGCGGATGACAGTAATAGATGATTGTTATCTAACATCTGAGGTAGATTCAAAGTGGTTATGCAAAATGGGTAAGACCAACGACTGGCTGGATTTTGACCAGCTGGCGGAAGACAAAGTGCGTGACGCGCTAAAACCGCCATCTATGTATAAAGTTATGTTAATGAACGATGATTACACGCCGATGGAATTTGTTATTGACGTGCTACAAAAGTTCTTTTCTTATGATGTAGAACGTGCAACGCAACTGATGCTTACCGTTCATTATCGTGGCAAAGCTATCTGCGGCATCTTCACTGCCGAAGTGGCGGAAACCAAAGTGGCGATGGTGAACGACTATGCGAGGGAGAACGAGCATCCGTTGCTGTGTACGCTGGAAAAGGCCTGATAAGGCATAAAATTGGGGGAGGTGCCTATGCTCAATCAAGAACTGGAACTCAGTTTAAACATGGCTTTCGCCAGAGCGCGTGAGCACCGACATGAGTTTATGACCGTCGAGCATTTACTGCTCGCACTGCTTAGCAACCCATCTGCCCGCGAAGCGCTGGAAGCCTGCTCCGTGGATCTGGTGGCGCTACGTCAGGAACTCGAAGCCTTCATCGAACAAACCACACCGGTGCTGCCAGCCAGTGAAGAGGAGCGCGACACGCAGCCGACGCTCAGCTTCCAGCGTGTGCTGCAGCGCGCGGTATTCCACGTCCAGTCTTCCGGACGTAGCGAAGTGACTGGCGCAAACGTCTTAGTCGCCATCTTCAGCGAGCAGGAGTCACAGGCTGCCTATCTGCTGCGCAAACACGAAGTCAGCCGCCTCGATGTGGTTAACTTTATCTCTCACGGAACGCGCAAAGACGAGCCTAACCAGGCATCGGATTCCAGCAATCAGGTCAATAACAATGAAGAGCAAGCAGGCGGGGAGGATCGTATGGAAAACTTCACCACCAACCTTAATCAGCTTGCTCGCGTTGGCGGTATCGACCCGCTGATTGGTCGCGATAAAGAGCTGGAGCGCGCGATCCAGGTGCTGTGCCGTCGCCGCAAGAACAACCCGCTGCTGGTAGGGGAATCTGGCGTGGGTAAAACCGCAATTGCCGAAGGGCTTGCCTGGCGCATTGTGCAGGGCGACGTGCCGGAAGTGATTGCCGACTGCACCATCTACTCGCTGGATATCGGCTCGCTGCTGGCGGGCACGAAATACCGCGGTGATTTTGAAAAACGCTTCAAGGCGCTGTTAAAACAGCTGGAGCAGGACACCAACAGCATCCTGTTTATCGATGAGATCCACACCATCATCGGCGCAGGTGCGGCTTCCGGCGGCCAGGTGGATGCGGCTAACCTGATCAAACCGCTGCTCTCCAGCGGCAAGATCCGCGTGATTGGCTCCACTACCTACCAGGAGTTCAGCAACATCTTTGAGAAAGACCGTGCGCTGGCGCGCCGCTTCCAGAAAATCGACGTGACCGAACCGTCCGTCGAGGAAACGGTGCAGATCATCAACGGCCTGAAGCCGAAGTACGAAGCGCACCACGACGTGCGTTATACCGCGAAAGCGGTGCGTGCGGCGGTGGAGCTGGCGGTGAAATACATCAATGACCGTCATCTGCCGGATAAGGCGATTGACGTGATTGATGAGGCAGGGGCGCGTGCGCGCCTGATGCCGGCCAGCAAGCGTAAGAAAACCGTTAACGTGGCGGATATTGAGTCCGTGGTGGCCCGCATCGCGCGTATCCCTGAGAAAAGCGTCTCTCAGAGCGACCGCGACACGCTGCGCACTCTCGGCAATCGCCTGAAAATGCTGGTCTTTGGTCAGGATAAAGCCATTGAGGCCTTAACCGAAGCCATTAAGATGGCCCGTGCCGGGCTGGGGCATGAGCACAAGCCTGTCGGTTCCTTCCTGTTTGCCGGCCCGACCGGCGTGGGGAAAACCGAGGTGACGGTTCAGCTCTCCAAAGCGCTGGGCATTGAGCTGCTGCGCTTTGATATGTCCGAGTATATGGAGCGTCACACCGTCAGCCGTTTGATTGGTGCGCCTCCGGGCTATGTGGGCTTTGACCAGGGGGGCCTGCTCACCGACGCGGTGATCAAGCATCCGCACGCGGTACTGCTGCTCGATGAAATCGAGAAAGCGCACCCGGACGTGTTCAACATCCTGCTTCAGGTGATGGACAACGGGACGCTGACCGACAACAACGGGCGCAAGGCGGACTTCCGTAACGTGGTGCTGGTGATGACCACCAACGCCGGGGTACGTGAAACCGAGCGTAAATCTATCGGCCTGATCCACCAGGATAACAGCACCGATGCGATGGAGGAGATCAAGAAGATCTTCACGCCGGAGTTCCGTAACCGTCTGGACAACATCATCTGGTTCGATCACCTGTCTACCGAGGTGATCCACCAGGTCGTGGACAAGTTCATCGTCGAGTTGCAGGTTCAGCTGGATCAGAAAGGCGTGTCGCTGGAAGTGAGCCAGGAGGCCCGCAACTGGCTGGCCGAGAAAGGCTACGACCGTGCGATGGGCGCCCGTCCGATGGCGCGTGTGATTCAGGACAACCTGAAGAAACCGCTGGCGAACGAGCTGCTGTTTGGCTCGCTGGTGGACGGCGGCCAGGTGACCGTGGCGCTGGACCAGGCGAAGAACGAACTGACGTACGATTTCCAGAGTGCAGCGAAGCACAAGCCGGAAGCGGCTCACTGAGTGAGTTGAACGTTAATGTTAAAAACCGGGCGAATGCCCGGTTTTTTTATGCCTGCTTTTCTTCCTCTCCCTGTGGGAGAGGGTTGGGGTAAGGGCAACAGTCCGCCCTAAAATACATCTTTCCGCAGAGCCACATTAAAGCCAGAAATAAAAAAGGCCGGGATTAACCCGACCTTTTAAATATTCATCTGCCATTACAGGCGAAAACAATTAGCGACTACGGAAGACAATGCGGCCTTTGCTCAGGTCGTACGGGGTCAGTTCAACAGTCACTTTGTCGCCCGTCAAAATGCGGATGTAGTTTTTGCGCATTTTACCGGAGATGTGCGCAGTTACCACGTGACCGTTTTCCAGCTCTACGCGAAACATGGTATTAGGCAACGTATCAAGTACGGTACCCTGCATTTCAATATTGTCTTCTTTGGCCATCTAATCCTCTGGGGTATCACTACCAAGTTTTGAACCGGCAAGATAATGCCGAAATTCATCAATTAAGTAAAGAATTGCGCGATTAAAACGCAGCAAAACAGTTTCGGCGCATTGCCCAAGCGTCACGGTACAACCGAACAGGAAGCGCATTCGTAAAGGGGAGACAACAGGATAAACGTCAGGACGTTATCTGAAGCGAGGGTCCCAAACGGCGGCGGGGCAACAGGCAGAAGCTACTCTGCGGCATAATTATAACACCCTCACAAAAAATATGCGGAAAACATTTAGGCATTGGGCATAAAGAGCGTTCTCGGTATCCAGAAGTCGCGAGGGAGCTTCTCCTGACGACTGGCATCCAGATGCTCGATGTACTGGCGTCTCGGGATCTCAACGGCGCCGAGGGAAGCCGTATGCTCGTTAAGCACCTGACAATCGATCAGGCGTCCACCGCGCTGGGCAAATGCCTGGCTGAAGACCAGCAGCGCCGTTTTCGAGGCATTCACCGCGCGGGAGAACATCGACTCGCCGCAAAACAGCGTCCCCTGCGCCACGCCATACATGCCGCCGACGAGTGCTCCACCGTCCCATACCTCGATGGAGTGAGCGTAGCCAAGCTCATGAAGCTGGTGGTAGGCGGTAATAATATCGCGGGTTATCCATGTTCCCTCAAAGCGGTCTTCGGCACAGCCTTCAATGACCTGTCCAAAGGCGTGGTTCAGGGTGACGCGGTAGGGGGATTTCGCATGGAAACGCTTCATGCTGCGGCTCAGGTGAAACTGCTCTGGCCACAGCACGGCACGCGGATCGGGAGACCACCATAAAATGGGGTCGCCGGGAGAAAACCAGGGGAAGATTCCGCGCTGGTACGCCATCAATAGCCGCGCAGGGCTGAGGTCACCGCCAAGGGCCAGCAGCCCATTGGGCTCACGCAGCGCCCCTTCCGGAGAAGGGAACGCGATATTATGACGAGAAAGCTGGACCAGGCGCATGACAGCAAAACTCCAGTACGCGAGTGAGGACGCTACAAATATAGTCTACAGACGCTGTTTAAACTGGTAGTAGCGACCCTGTTTCGCCAACAGCTCTGCGTGACTACCTTGCTCAATAATGTGTCCGTTGTCCATCACAATTATCCGATCAAAACTCGACAGTCCACGCAGGCGGTGCGTGACCATCAGGACGGTTTTACCGGTCATGACATTGGCCAGCAAATCAAGGATTTGGCTCTCGGTCGTGGCATCCAGCCCTTCGGTGGGCTCGTCAAGCAGCATCAGCGGCGCATCGTGCAGCAGCGCGCGCGCAATCGCCAGGCGGCGCAGTTCACCGCCGGAGAGTTGACGACCGCCTTCGCCCAGCCAGCTGTTCAATCCCTCGTCCTCAAGCAGCTTATGCAGACCGACCTGTTCCAGCATGGCGCGAAGCGCATCATCCGTGGCCTCTGGGGCTGCCAGCAGCAGGTTATCGCGCAGGGTGGCGCTGAACAGATGCACGCGCTGCGGAACGACGCTGACCGTTTTGCGCAGAGCCTGCTCGCTGAAATCAGTCAGCGACGTGTTATTAAAACGAATCTGGCCGCGCTGCGGATCCCAGGCGCGGGTCAGCAGCTGCAGCAGCGTCGATTTACCGCAGCCGGTACGGCCGAGGATCGCAATCCGCTGACCGGCATTAACAGAAAGGGTAATACCGTCCAGCGCGTTCTGCGCCTGTTTGTCGTAGGCGAAAGTGACATCTTCCAGCGTCAGCGCAACCTGCTCAGGTACAGCTGTCTGCCCGGCACTGAACGTGACTTCAGGTTTCTGCTCGGCAATCTGCGTGATGCGCAGGGCAGAAGCGATGACCTGTCCCAGATGCTGGAAGGCGCCCGTCACCGGGGCCAGCGCTTCAAACGCGGCCAGCGCACAGAAGACGAAAAGGGCAATAAGCGGACCCGGCTGTGTATTTCCCCCGATATCGCCGGAGGCCAGCCACAGCATGGCTATCACCGCCACGCCGCCGATCAGCATCATCAGCGCCTGAGAGAAGGCCGTCAGTTCCGACTGGCGGCGCTGAGCCTCATGCCAGTTCAGCTCCGTGCTTTCCATCCGCGCGCGGTAGCGCTTGCTGGCACCAAAAATGGTCAGCTCCGCCTGCCCCTGAAGCCAGGCAGTCAGCTGCTGGCGGTAGTCCCCGCGCAGGCGCGTCAGGTTCTCCCCGGTGGATTTCCCGGCGCGGTAAAACAGCGGCGGCAGAATGATAAGCGTCAGCAGCATGATCCCACCCAGCGTCAGCGCAACGGGGACATCCAGAACAGACAGCCCCAGCGTGACCACCACAATCACCACAAACGCGCCCACGATCGGGGAAATCACCCGCAGGTAAAGGTGATCCAGCGTGTCGACATCCGCCACCACGCGGTTAAGCAATTCTCCCTGACGAAAACGCGCCAGCCCGGCAGGGGAGAGGGGCAGCAGTTTGCTAAAGGTATAGATACGCAGGTGCTGCAGTACGCGGAAAGTGGCGTCGTGGCTGACCAGCCGTTCGAAATAGCGTCCGGCAGTACGGGTGATGGCGGTACCTCGAACCCCGGCAGCCGGAAGCATGTAGTTGAAGCTGTATAATCCGGCGAACCCCGCGACAGCCGAGGCCGACAGGAACCAGCCGGAAAGCGTGAGCAGGCCGATGCTGGCGAGCAGCGTGACAATAGCCAGCACAATCCCCAGCGTCAGCATCCATTTGTGGCGCTTATAGAGCGCCAGGTAAGGCAGCAGAGCGCGCATCAGATATCCTCCTGACGGTTCGCCAGCAGGGTAGCAAATGGCCCCTGGGCGGCAACGAGAGAGGCGTAATCGCCTTGCTCAACAATACGGCCGTTTTCCATGACCCAGATCTGGTCCCAGTCGGCAATCCCTTCCAGCTGGTGGGTGACCATCAGGGTGGTTTGCTGCAGGGAGGCGGCGTTAAGCGCTTCCATGACGCGCTGCTCGCTGTGTGCGTCAAGGCTGGCTGCAGGCTCGTCCAGCAGCATCAGCTGGCATGGGTTGAGCAGCGCGCGGGCAACGGCCACACGCTGCGCCTGCCCGACCGACAGCCCGGCGGACTGGTCGCCGACAACGGTATCCACCCCTTGCGGCAGCAGCGGCAGAAACTCACTAACCCAGGCGCGGTCGAGAACCGATTGCAGTTCATCTTCACGCGCGTCCGGGCGCGCCAGAAGCACATTTTCGCGCAGCGTAGCGGCGGGAAGCTGTGGGTTTTGGCCTACCCAGCTGAGCTGTTTACGCCATGCGTCAGGGTCGAGATTGCGCAGTTCGGTTTTGTTGATCCGCAGTGAACCGGTGTAGGCCATAAAACCGGACAACGCGTTCAGCAGAGAACTTTTCCCGGAACCGCTGATGCCGACAAGGACCACGCGTTGTCCGGCAGGTAAGGTAAAGTTCAGCGGACCGGCGAGCACTTTGCCTTCGGGCGACAGAATGGAAAAGTCCTGCGCTTCAATGGTCACCGGATCTTTCGCATTCAGCGTCACGTCACCGCGCTCCGGGTGGGCCAGCGGCGTTTCCAGGAACGTTTTAAGGCTATCGGCGGCGCCAACCGCCTGAGCTTTGGCGTGATAGAAAGTTCCCAGATCGCGAAGCGGCTGGAAAAATTCCGGCGCCAGGATCAGCGCCAGGAAACCGGCGGAAAGGGTCACCGCCGTGCCGTAATGGCCGAAATCCAGCGCACCGAGGTAGGAGAAGCCGAAGTAGACCGCCACAAGGGCAATCGACAGCGAGGTGAAGAATTCCAGAACGCCTGAAGACAGGAAGGCGAGGCGTAGTACTTCCATGGTGCGCTGACGGAAGTCCTGTGACGCCAGGCGAATATTTTCGGTTTCCGCTTCACCGCGGCCAAAAATGCGCAATGTCTCCATACCACGCAGACGATCGAGGAAATGACCGCTTAAGCGACCCAGTGCGAGGAAGTTACGGCGGTTAGCATCCGCAGCCCCCATCCCGACCAGCGCCATAAACAGCGGGATCAGCGGGGCGGTGCCCATCAGAATCAGCGCCGCCATCCAGTTCACCGGGAAGATGGCGATCACGATCAGCAGCGGAACGAAGACGGCAAGGGCCATCTGCGGCAGATAGCGCGCGTAGTAGTCATGCATATCGTCAATCTGCTCAAGGATCAGCGTCGCCCAGCTACCGGCCGGTTTACCCTGGATCCACGCGGGCCCGGCTTCCTGAAGCCTGTCGAGCACCTGACGGCGGATCTCGTAGCGGATGTGCTGTCCGGCGTGAAAACCGACACGCTCACGCAGCCACACCACCCAGGCGCGCAGGATAAAAATCAGGATCAGGACAATAAAGGGCAGCAGGAGCGCTTCGCGTGGAATGTTCTCCATGATCATGTGATTAAGAATGCGGGCCAGCAGCCATGCCTGGGCAACAATCAACAGACCGCTGACGAAACCCAAAAGACGGGAAATCGTAAGCCAGCGGCGGGAAAGAACGCTTTGCTGTTTCAGCCAGCGTGTTAACTCTTGTTGACGGGTTTTTTCCATTGCGTACTTTGCAGGTGACGTTATTAGAAGTTGGGCAGCGCAATGTTACAACGGGGAGACAATAAAGGCGACTTATCGCCGCCTTTATTTACGTTTGTTACTGACTTGTAAAGATTATTTACCTTGTTCAGACAGTCCATCGAGGTAGCGTTCAGCGTCCAGCGCGGCCATACAGCCGGTGCCCGCAGAGGTGATCGCCTGACGATAAATATGGTCCATCACGTCGCCAGCCGCGAATACGCCCGGGATGCTGGTTTGAGTCGCATTACCGTGAATGCCGGACTGCACTTTGATGTAGCCGTTTTCCAGCTCAAGCTGACCGTCGAAGATTGCGGTGTTCGGGCTGTGACCGATGGCCACAAACAGACCCGCCACTTCCAGCGTTTCGACATTATCGGTGTTCTGAGTATCACGAATACGCAGACCGGCAACGCCCATCTGGTCGCCCGTCACCTCTTCCAGCGTACGGTTGGTGTGCAGCACGATGTTACCGCTTGCCACTTTGTCCATCAGACGTTTGATCAGGATCTTCTCCGCGCGGAAGGTCTCGCGGCGGTGGATCAGGTGCACTTCAGAGGCAATGTTCGCCAGATACAGCGCTTCTTCCACAGCGGTGTTGCCGCCGCCGATGACCGCGACCTTCTGATTGCGATAGAAGAAACCGTCGCAGGTGGCGCAGGCAGAAACCCCGCGGCCTTTAAACGCTTCTTCGGATGGCAGGCCGAGGTAACGGGCAGAGGCACCGGTTGCAATGATCAGCGCGTCACAGGTGTATTCACCGCTGTCACCCGTCAGGCGGAATGGACGGTTCTGCAGGTCGACCTTATTGATGTGATCGAACAGAATTTCGGTTTCGAATTTAGCGGCATGCTCGTGCATACGCTCCATCAGCAGCGGCCCGGTCAGGTCGTTCGGGTCGCCTGGCCAGTTTTCCACTTCGGTGGTGGTGGTCAGCTGACCGCCTTTTTCCATGCCGGTGATTAATACCGGGTGCAGGTTAGCGCGTGCAGCATAGACCGCCGCGGTATATCCCGCAGGTCCAGAACCAAGGATTAGCAGCTTACTGTGTTTGGCCGTGCCCATGAGATCCCCATTGTTGTTGGCAGACATTTGGCTGGATTGTAGGGAATTTGTTGCCGTAAAAAAAGAGCGCAGCAATTTTGATATCAATCTGTGTAATAGCCATGGACGATGAATCGCGCGCGATAACATCACGCTTTCTCCAGAAAAGCGGTCGTTTGTAAGGCAATAAAATGAGGATTAATACCCTGCCGCAATGAATATCCGGCATGTTGTACTAAAAAACGATGTTTTGCTTTGACAATCCCCTGCGCTTTTGCGAAAACATTCAAGGAAGAAAAAAAACCGCGTTAACCGTATGCCGCATAGGCATGCACGTAAATGCCATTTTTACCGGGTCAGTGAAATCTACGCATGGCGTGGACAGACGCCATACGTGATGTCGGTGACTGCCTTCGGGCAACGGTCTTCTTACCAACAGAACCCGAATCCGCATCGCGTCTATTACATAATCAGGCGATGTGATGACTAACGGGTACAGGCTCTGAACAGTGATGTGCACAGGGTCCAGGCAGGAGTAGGGAAGGAATACAGAGAGACAATAATAATGGTAGATAGCAAGAAGCGCCCTGGCAAAGATCTCGACCGTATCGATCGTAACATTCTTAATGAATTGCAAAAGGATGGGCGTATTTCCAACGTCGAGCTTTCAAAACGTGTGGGACTTTCCCCGACGCCGTGCCTTGAGCGTGTGCGCCGACTGGAAAGACAGGGTTTTATTCAGGGCTATACGGCTCTGCTGAACCCGCATTATCTGGATGCCTCACTTCTGGTATTTGTTGAGATTACTCTGAATCGTGGTGCGCCGGATGTGTTTGAGCAATTTAACGCCGCTGTACAAAAACTTGAAGAAATTCAAGAGTGTCATCTGGTGTCCGGTGATTTCGACTACCTGTTGAAAACCCGTGTGCCTGATATGTCCGCCTACCGTAAGCTGCTGGGGGAAACCCTGTTGCGTCTGCCGGGCGTGAACGACACCCGTACGTACGTGGTGATGGAAGAGGTCAAACAGAGCAATCGTCTGGTTATTAAGACGCGCTAACACGGAACAGGTGCAAAATCAGCGTAGTTTGATTACACTCCTGTTAATCCATACAGCAACAGTGCCGGGGAGTCCCGGCGCTGTTGTCCGTTTTAGCAAACAGGCAGGATATGCCTGATACCTGGAGAGCCTTTCTTGAGCCAGGAATACACTGAAGACAAAGAAGTCACACTATCGAAGCTAAGCAGCGGACGTCGTCTCCTCGAGGCTTTGCTGATTGTTATTGCCCTTTTTGCCGTCTGGCTGATGGCAGCCTTACTCAGTTTCAACCCCTCGGATCCCAGCTGGTCACAAACTGCATGGCATGAGCCTATCCATAATTTAGGCGGTGTCCCCGGTGCCTGGCTTGCGGACACGCTGTTCTTCATTTTCGGTGTGATGGCCTATACCCTTCCCGTCATTATCATTGGCGGATGCTGGTTTGCGTGGCGTCATCGTCAGAACGATGATTACATCGACTATTTCGCCGTCTCGCTGCGCCTGATTGGCGCGCTGGCGCTGATCCTCACCTCCTGCGGGCTGGCGGCGATTAACGCCGATGATATCTGGTACTTCGCCTCTGGCGGGGTGATCGGCAGCTTATTAAGTTCTGCGCTGCAGCCGATGCTGCACAGCAGCGGCGGCACGCTGGCGCTGCTGTGCATCTGGGCCGCCGGGCTGACGCTGTTTACCGGCTGGTCCTGGGTGAGCATTGCCGAGAAAATTGGCAGCTTTATCCTCACCATTCTGACTTTTGCCAGCAATCGTACCCGCCGTGACGATACGTGGGTGGATGAAGACGAATACGAAGATGAAGAGGAAGATGACGCGCCTGTGCAGCGTCGCGAGTCTCGTCGTGCCCGAATTTTGCGCGGCGCGCTGGCGCGTCGCCAGCGTGTGGCTGAGAAATTTGCCAACCCGCTGGGCCGTAAAACCGATGCGGCGCTCTTCTCCGGTAAACGCATGGATGAAGACGAGCAGGTGGCTTATCGCGCTGCGGGTGTCGCCGTCGATCCTGACGATGTGCTCTTCTCCGGCAGCCGGGCCACGCCCGGGGACTTTGACGAATACGACCCGCTGTTAAACGGCCACTCGGTCACCGAACCGGTAGCAGCCGCGGCCGCCGCGACGACTGCAGCCCAGGCGTATGCCGCGCCTGTCGACGCCGTGATGCCATCCGCGCCGGTCCCGCCACCGGAATCCGTTATTCAGCAGCCTCAGGTTGAGTGGCAGACTGCGCCGGGTGTTCACACGCCAGAGCCCGTCATTGCGCCTGAACCTGAAAGCTACATCCCCGTGCAGCAGGAACAGTGGCAGCAGCCTTATCAGCCGCCGCAGCCTGAGTATGAACCGCAGCAATATCAGCAGCCAGTGGCTCAACCGTATCAGGAGTACGTGCCTGAACAGGTTGAACCTGTGCAGCCTTACGTTGCACCGCAGCCTGAACCTGAGCCTGAAATCGTGGAAGAGGTGAAGCCTGCCCGTCCACCGCTGTACTATTTTGAAGAAGTCGAGGAGCGCCGCGCGCGTGAACGCGAACAGCTGGCCGCCTGGTATCAGCCTGTGCCTGAACCGGTGCAGGAGCCGGTTACGAAAGCGCCTTCTGTTTCTGTTCCACCTGTCGACCCGACGCCTGCTGTTGCACCCGTAGCGGAAAGCGTGAAGCAGGCTACCGCAGCGGCGGCCGTGGCTGCACCCGTCTTTAGCCTGGCAACCGGGGGTGCACCTCGTCCTCAGGTGAAAGAGGGGATTGGTCCGCAGCTGCCTCGTCCTAACCGCGTCCGCGTGCCAACCCGTCGTGAGCTTGCTTCTTATGGCATCAAGCTGCCTTCCCAGCGTATGGCTGAAGAAAAAGCGCGCGAGTCTGAGTACGACGATGATGCTGATGAAATGCAGCAGGACGAGCTGGCCCGCCAGTTCGCTGCGCAGCAGAATCAGCGCTACGGTGAAGAGTATCAGCACGATGAACCGGCGCTGGAAGACGACGATGACGCCGCGGAAGCGGAACTGGCGCGTCAGTTTGCCGCCACCCAGCAGCAGCGCTATTCCGGTGAACAACCGGCTGGTGCAAATCCGTTCTCGCTGTCGGACTTTGAATTCTCGCCGATGAAAGATCTGGTGGATGATGGCCCAAGCGAGCCTTTATTTACCCCGAGCGTGATGCCGGAAGCTGAGCCTGTGCGCCAGCCACCGGCACCACAGGCCTACGCGCAGCCGCAACAGCCAGTTCAGCAGCCGTATACACAACCGCAGCAGCCACCACAGCCGCCGCAGTTCCAGCAGCCTGCGCCTCAGCCTCAGGAGAGTCTGATTCACCCGCTGCTGATGCGTAACGGTGACAGCCGTCCGCTGCAGCGTCCAAGCACGCCGCTGCCGTCTCTGGATCTGTTAACGCCGCCGCCGTCAGAAGTCGAACCGGTTGATACCTTCGCGCTGGAGCAGATGGCGCGTCTGGTGGAGGCCCGTCTGGCTGACTTCCGTATCAAGGCGGATGTGGTGAACTACTCACCGGGTCCTGTGATCACCCGTTTTGAACTGAACCTGGCGCCGGGCGTAAAAGCCGCGCGTATTTCCAACCTCTCCCGCGACCTGGCGCGTTCGCTGTCGACCGTGGCGGTGCGCGTGGTGGAAGTGATACCGGGTAAACCTTACGTTGGTCTTGAGCTGCCGAACAAAAAACGTCAGACCGTCTACCTGCGTGAAGTGCTGGATAACACCAAGTTCCGCGATAACCCCTCCCCGCTGACCGTGGTGCTGGGTAAAGATATCGCTGGCGATCCGGTGGTGGCAGACCTCGCAAAAATGCCTCACCTGCTGGTCGCGGGTACTACTGGTTCCGGTAAGTCCGTCGGTGTGAACGCCATGATCCTCAGCATGCTCTATAAAGCGCAGCCGGAAGATGTGCGTTTCATCATGATTGACCCGAAAATGCTCGAACTGTCGGTCTATGAAGGTATTCCTCATCTGCTGACCGAAGTGGTCACCGACATGAAAGACGCCGCCAACGCTCTGCGCTGGAGCGTGAATGAGATGGAGCGTCGCTACAAGCTGATGTCTGCGTTGGGCGTACGTAACCTGGCCGGTTATAACGAGAAAATCGCCGAAGCGGCGCGCATGGGACGTCCGATTCCGGATCCATACTGGAAGCCGGGTGACAGCATGGATGCCCAGCATCCGGTGCTGGAAAAACTGCCTTATATCGTGGTGCTGGTCGATGAATTCGCTGACCTGATGATGACCGTCGGTAAGAAAGTGGAAGAGCTGATTGCCCGCCTGGCGCAGAAAGCGCGTGCGGCCGGTATTCACCTTGTGCTGGCGACCCAGCGTCCTTCCGTGGACGTTATCACCGGTCTGATTAAAGCGAACATTCCGACGCGTATCGCCTTTACCGTATCGAGCAAAATTGACTCGCGTACTATTCTTGACCAGGGCGGTGCAGAGTCGCTGCTGGGTATGGGTGACATGCTCTATTCCGGTCCGAACTCTACCTCTCCGGTGCGTGTTCACGGCGCGTTCGTGCGCGACCAGGAAGTGCACGCGGTTGTGCAGGACTGGAAAGCGCGCGGTCGTCCGCAATACGTCGATGGCATCACCAGCGACACGGAAAGTGAAGGTGGCGGCGGTGGCTTTGACGGCGGTGAAGAGCTGGATCCGTTATTCGATCAGGCGGTTAACTTCGTTACCGAAAAACGTAAAGCGTCTATCTCCGGCGTACAGCGTCAGTTCCGCATCGGCTATAACCGCGCTGCGCGCATCATCGAGCAGATGGAAGCGCAGGGCATTGTGAGCGAGCAGGGGCATAACGGTAACCGCGAGGTGCTGGCACCGCAACCGTTTGATTAACCTTCCGCAATTGCAAAGAAGGGTAAATCAGCCAAAATTAAGCATTTTCTTCTGTCGCCTGCCTTCGGGCAGGTCCAGAATAGAAGACGGAAACCCCCTATCGGGAAGACGTATTTTAAGGAATAACAATGAAAAAAATCGCCATCGCCTGTGCATTACTCACCAGTTTTGTCGCCAGCAGCGTCTGGGCTGATGCAGCCAGCGACCTTAAAAGCCGACTGGATAAAGTAAGCAGCTTCCACGCCAGCTTCACCCAAAAAGTGACGGACGGCAGCGGCAACGCGGTGCAGGAAGGTCAGGGAGATTTGTGGGTAAAACGCCCCAATCTGTTCAACTGGCACATGACCCAGCCGGATGAGAGCATTCTGGTCTCTGACGGTAAAACCTTATGGTTCTTCAACCCGTTCGTTGAGCAGGCCACGGCGACCTGGCTGAAGGATGCGACCAGCAATACGCCGTTTATGCTGATTGCCCGTAACCAGGCCAGCGACTGGCAGCAGTACAATATTAAACAGACAGGTGACGAATTTGTCCTGACGCCGAAAGGCAGCAACGGCAACCTGAAGCAGTTCACCATCAATGTCAGCACCAACGGTACCATTAATCAGTTCGGCGCGGTTGAGCAGGACGATCAGCGTAGCAGCTATCAGCTCAAGTCTCAGCAGAACGGCGCCGTTGATGCATCGAAATTCACCTTTACCCCGCCGAAGGGCGTAACGGTGGACGACCAACGCAATAAGTAAGAGGCGTGAGTGGGCAATCTGTCGCTCGATTTTTCAGATAACGCGTTTCAACCTCTGGCCGCACGTATGCGGCCAGAAAATTTAGCGCAGTACATCGGCCAGCAGCACCTGCTGGCTGCCGGTAAGCCCTTGCCGCGCGCCATTGAGGCGGGGCATTTGCACTCCATGATCCTCTGGGGGCCACCCGGCACCGGTAAAACGACCCTCGCCGAAGTGATTGCCCGCTATGCCAACGCAGACGTCGAACGTATCTCGGCGGTGACGTCCGGCGTGAAGGAGATCCGCGAAGCGATCGAGCGTGCGCGGCAGAACCGCAATGCCGGGCGGCGCACCATTCTCTTTGTGGACGAAGTCCACCGCTTCAACAAGAGCCAGCAGGATGCTTTCCTGCCGCACATTGAAGACGGCACGATCTTCTTCATTGGGGCGACCACCGAAAACCCGTCGTTTGAGCTGAACTCGGCGCTGCTTTCCCGCGCGCGCGTTTACCTGCTCAAATCGCTGACGACCGAGGATATCGAAAAGGTTCTTACTCAGGCGATGGACGACAAATCGCGCGGCTACGGGGGGCAGGATATCGTTCTGCCTGACGAGACGCGTCGTGCGATTGCGGAACTGGTTAACGGCGATGCGCGTCGGGCGCTGAACACGCTGGAGATGATGGCCGATATGGCCGAAGTCGACGATGCCGGCAAGCGGGTGCTGAAGCCGGAACTGCTCACCGAAATTGCCGGGGAACGCAGCGCGCGGTTCGATAATAAAGGTGACCGTTTTTACGATCTCATTTCGGCCCTGCATAAGTCCGTGCGCGGCAGCGCGCCGGATGCAGCGCTGTACTGGTACGCGCGTATTATCACTGCGGGCGGCGATCCGTTATACGTCGCGCGCCGCTGTCTGGCAATTGCCTCAGAAGACGTCGGCAATGCCGATCCTCGCGCCATGCAGGTCGCGCTGTCGGCCTGGGACTGTTTCACCCGGGTTGGACCTGCGGAGGGCGAGCGTGCCATTGCGCAGGCGATTGTCTATCTGGCCTGTGCGCCGAAAAGCAATGCGGTTTATACCGCCTTCAAGGCAGCGATGTCTGATGCGCGTGAGCGTCCGGACTACGATGTACCGGTTCATCTGCGTAATGCGCCGACCAAACTGATGAAAGAGATGGGGTATGGGCAGGAATACCGCTACGCTCATGATGAACCCAATGCCTACGCTGCCGGGGAGGAATATTTCCCGCAGGAGATGGCACAAACGCGCTATTATCACCCCACAAACAGAGGTCTTGAAGGCAAGATTGGTGAAAAGCTCACCTGGCTCGCCGGACAGGATCAAAATAGCCCTATAAAACGCTACCGTTAGTTCAGTCGTTGCGGTAATGTTGGCAATTGTATCCTTGTGACCGCAGGCTGTGGTCACATTTCCTATTTTAATTCGATAAGCACAGGATAAGCATGCTCGATCCCAATCTGCTGCGTAATGAGCCAGACGCAGTCGCTGAAAAACTGGCACGCCGGGGCTTTAAGCTGGATGTAGATAAGCTGCGCGCTCTTGAAGAGCGTCGTAAAGTTCTGCAGGTACAAACTGAAAATCTGCAGGCAGAGCGTAACTCTCGATCGAAATCCATCGGCCAGGCGAAAGCGCGCGGGGAAGATATTGAGCCATTACGCCTGGAAGTGAACAAGCTGGGTGAAGAACTGGATCAGGCGAAAGCGGAGCTGGATGTTCTTCAGGCCGAAATTCGTGATATTGCCCTGGCTATCCCGAATATTCCTGACGACAGCGTGCCTGTCGGCAAAGATGAAAACGACAACGTTGAAGTGAAACGCTGGGGTACGCCTCGTGAGTTTGACTTCGAGGTGCGCGATCACGTGACGCTGGGCGAAATGCACGCGGGCCTGGATTTTGCGGCAGCGGTTAAGCTGACCGGTTCTCGCTTCGTGGTGATGAAAGGCCAGATTGCCCATCTGCACCGTGCGCTGGCGCAGTTCATGCTGGATCTGCACACCGAGCAGCATGGCTACAGCGAAACCTATGTGCCGTATCTGGTCAACCACGATACGCTGTACGGTACGGGCCAGCTGCCGAAATTTGCCGGCGATCTGTTCCATACCCGTCCGCTGGACGAAGAAGCAGACAGCAGCAACTACGCGCTGATCCCAACCGCGGAAGTGCCGCTGACTAACCTCGTGCGTGATGAGATCATCGACGAAGACGATCTGCCGATCAAACTGACGGCGCACTCTCCGTGCTTCCGTTCTGAAGCCGGTTCTTACGGTCGCGACACGCGCGGTCTGATCCGTATGCACCAGTTCGACAAGGTTGAGATGGTGCAGATCGTTCGTCCTGAAGAGTCCATGGACGCGCTGGAAGAGATGACCGGCCACGCGGAGAAAGTGCTAGAGCTGCTGGGGCTGCCATACCGTCGTATGGCGCTGTGCACCGGTGATATGGGCTTTGGCGCCTGCAAAACCTTCGATCTGGAAGTATGGGTGCCTGCGCAGAACACCTACCGTGAAATCTCCTCCTGCTCTAACGTCTGGGATTTCCAGGCGCGCCGCATGCAGGCACGTTGCCGCAGCAAATCTGACAAGAAAACCCGTCTGGTGCATACCCTGAACGGTTCTGGTCTGGCTGTGGGCCGTACCCTGGTTGCCGTGCTGGAAAACTACCAGCAGGCAGACGGTCGTATCGAGATCCCTGAAGTGCTGCGTCCATACATGAAAGGCCAGCAGTACATCGGTTAATATTTGCCTTAAAACAAAAAAGCGCCTCGGGGCGCTTTTTTTATGCCTTTGATTTGATACGACGCAATAACCCCTCCCTCTAAAGTAGTAATACTCCTCCGAATGAAAGTCAGCATAAAACGCTGATAACGAAAAAATTCGTTATATATAAAACTACATAGCGGTTTGCGCCGCCTCTCTTTTCTTTGTGAGCAACCAAAGTGAGTCTCTATGAAAATCAACGCGCCTGAAGCATTAATGGCTGCCGAGGTCACTCGCCGTGGGTTGATGAAAACCACGGCCATAGGCGGCCTGGCCGTAGCCAGCAGTGCCTTCTCGCTCCCCTTTACCCGACTGGCGTCGGCGGCAGAGGCTCTGTCTCCGGCCACTTCGCCGGAAAAAGTGGTGTGGAGTGCCTGTACCGTCAACTGCGGTAGCCGTTGTCCGCTGCGTATGCATGTGGTGGACGGTGAAATTAAATATGTCGAAACCGACAATACTGGTGACGATAACTACGAAGGGTTACATCAGGTCCGTGCCTGCCTGCGTGGTCGTTCCATGCGTCGTCGCGTCTATAATCCGGACCGCCTGAAATACCCGATGAAGCGCGTCGGTAAGCGTGGGGAAGGGAAATTCGAGCGGATTAGCTGGGACGAAGCCTACGATATCATCGCCACCAACATGCAGCGTTTGATTAAAGAGTACGGTAACGAATCTATCTACCTGAACTACGGTACCGGGACGCTTGGCGGCACGCTGACCCGCTCCTGGCCACCGGGAAAAACGCTGGTGGCGCGCCTGATGAACTGCTGCGGCGGTTATCTCAATCACTATGGCGACTACTCCTCTGCGCAGATCGCGGCAGGACTGAACTACACCTACGGCGGCTGGGCTGACGGCAACAGCCCGTCCGATATCGAAAACAGTAAGCTGGTCGTGCTGTTCGGTAACAACCCGGGTGAAACCCGCATGAGCGGTGGCGGGGTGACCTACTACCTCGAACAGGCACGCGCCAAATCCAATGCCCGCATGATCATCATCGATCCGCGCTATACCGACACCGGTGCCGGACGTGAAGACGAGTGGATCCCAATCCGTCCGGGTACCGATGCCGCGCTGGTCTCCGCGCTCGCGTGGGTGATGATCACCGAAAACCTTGTTGATCAGCCTTTCCTGGATAAATACTGCGTCGGCTATGACGAGAAAACGCTGCCCGCCAGCGCGCCGGCAAACGGTCACTACAAGGCGTATATTCTCGGACAGGGCAGCGACGGCGTGGCGAAAACGCCGGAGTGGGCCTCCACCATCACCGGCATCCCGGCAGAGCGTATCGTTCAGCTGGCGCGTGAGATTGGCTCAGCCAAACCGGCCTATATCAGCCAGGGCTGGGGTCCGCAGCGTCATGCGAACGGCGAAATCGCGACCCGTGCCATCTCCATGCTCTCCATTCTGACCGGCAACGTCGGCATTCACGGCGGTAACACCGGCGCGCGTGAAGGTTCATATGAAGTGCCCTTCGAACGTATGCCGACGCTGGATAACCCGGTTCAGACCAGCATCTCCATGTTTATGTGGACCGATGCGATTGAGCGCGGCCCGGAAATGACCGCTCTGCGCGACGGCGTGCGCGGCAAGGACAAGCTGGACGTGCCGATCAAGATGATCTGGAACTATGCCGGTAACTGTCTCATCAACCAGCACTCTGAAATCAACCGCACCCATGAAATCCTGCAGGACGACAAGAAGTGCGAGATGATTGTGGTGATCGACTGCCACATGACCTCCTCGGCAAAATATGCCGATATCCTGCTGCCGGACTGCACCGCCTCTGAGCAGATGGATTTCGCGCTGGACGCCTCCTGCGGCAACATGTCCTACGTGATCTTTACCGACCAGGCGATTAAACCGCGCTTTGAGTGCAAAACCATTTATGAGATGACCTCTGAGCTGGCGAAACGTCTTGGCGTTGAGCAGCAGTTTACCGAGGGACGTACTCAGGAAGGGTGGATGCGCCATCTGCATGAACTCTCCCGTAAGGCGATTCCTGACCTGCCGGACTTTGATACCTTCCGCAAGCAGGGGATGTACAAACAGCGCGATCCGGAAGGGCACCACGTGGCGTACAAAGCGTTCCGTGAAGATCCGCAGGCGAACCCGCTGACCACGCCGTCGGGCAAAATCGAAATCTACTCCGAAGCGCTGGCAAACATTGCGTCAACCTGGGAACTGCCGGAAGGGGACGTTATCGATCCGCTGCCGATCTTCACGCCGGGCTTTGAAAACTATAACGATCCGCTGACGGCGAAATTCCCGCTACAGCTGACCGGCTTCCACTACAAAGCGCGTGTTCACTCTACTTACGGTAACGTCGACGTGCTGAAGGCCGCCTGCCGCCAGGAAATGTGGATTAACCCGATGGATGCGAAAGCGCGCGGCATCAGCAATGGCGATCGCGTGCGTATCTTCAACGGTCGCGGCGAGGTGCATATTGAAGCCAAAGTCACCCCACGCATGATGCCCGGCGTGGTGGCGTTAGGGGAAGGGGCCTGGTACAGCCCGGATGCCAACCGCATCGACCAGGCAGGCAGTATTAACGTACTGACCACACAGCGTCCGTCGCCGCTGGCGAAGGGTAACCCATCCCACACAAACCTTGTCCAGGTTGAAAAGGTTTAAGGAGTAACCGATGACAACTCAGTATGGATTTTTTATTGATTCCAGCCGTTGTACCGGGTGCAAAACCTGCGAGCTGGCCTGCAAAGATTACAAAGACCTGACGCCGGACGTGAGCTTCCGTCGCATCTATGAATACGCCGGGGGCGACTGGCAGGAAGATAACGGCGTCTGGCATCAGAACGTCTTTGCGTATTACCTGTCGATTGCCTGTAACCACTGTGAAGATCCTGCCTGCACGAAGGTTTGTCCGAGCGGGGCGATGCACAAGCGAGAAGACGGTTTTGTGGTGGTGGATGAAGATGTCTGCATTGGCTGTCGCTACTGCCATATGGCCTGTCCGTATGGCGCGCCACAGTACAACGCTGCCAAGGGCCATATGACCAAATGCGATGGTTGCCACACCCGCGTAGCGGATGGCAAAAAGCCGATTTGCGTCGAGTCCTGTCCGCTGCGCGCGCTGGACTTCGGCCCGATTGAAGAGCTGCGTCAGAAACACGGTCAGCTCGCCGCCGTAGCACCGCTGCCGTCTGCGCACTTCACGAAGCCGAGTATTGTGATTAAACCTAACGCCAACAGCCGTCCTACAGGTGACACCACCGGCTACCTGGCAAACCCGAAGGAGGTGTGAGATGGGAAGTGGATGGCATGAATGGCCGCTGATGATCTTCACGGTCTTTGGTCAGTGCGTGGCGGGCGGCTTCATTGTGCTCGCGCTGGCGTTGTTGAAAGGTCAGCTCAATGCTGAACAGCAGCAGCGTTTAGTGTTGAGCATGTTTGGCCTGTGGGTGCTGATGGGGATTGGCTTTATCGCCTCAACGCTGCACCTGGGCTCGCCGATGCGCGCGTTTAACTCCCTGAACCGCGTGGGGGCCTCATCACTGAGTAACGAGATTGCCAGTGGCGCAATTTTCTTTGCCGTCGGTGGGCTAGGCTGGCTGCTGGCCGCTATGAAGAAGTTGCCTGCGGGTCTGCGCAGCCTGTGGCTGATCCTGACCATGGTGCTGGGCGTGGTGTTCGTGTGGATGATGGTGCGTGTCTATAACACCATTGATACCGTCCCCACCTGGTACAGCGTCTGGACGCCAATGAGCTTCTTCCTGACGATGTTTATCGGCGGGCCGCTGCTGGGCTACCTGCTGCTGCGCGTGGCGGGTGTCGACGGATGGGCTATGCGTTTGCTGCCCGCTGTTTCGCTTCTGGCGCTGGTAGTGAGTGCGATGGTCGCTCTGATGCAGGGTTCTGAACTGGCAACCATTCACAGCTCTATCCAGCAGGCCTCTGCCCTGGTGCCGGACTACGGTGCGCTGATGGCCTGGCGTATCGTCCTGCTGGTCGCTGCGCTGGTATTCTGGATTGCTCCTCAGCTCAAAGGCTATCAGCCTGCGCTGCCGCTGTTGTCACTGGCTTTTGTGCTGGTACTGGCGGGTGAACTGATTGGTCGCGGCGTGTTCTACGGGTTGCATATGACTGTAGGTATGGCTATCGCCAGTTAATGTTGTATTTGGTTATATCAAGCCGGGCCTGAGTGCCCGGCTTTTTCTTTTTTCGATCATGAAATTTTTCGACTGTCGTGTTGTTTTAATTTTGCTCATTAATAAATGAAAACAGGGACATAATTAATATCTATAGCAGGCGTGGCATTAGCAGGATAAGTTTTTTAAATCGACAGGGAACATATTGTGCGAGGCGGCTAAATCAGTGGATTGACTTTGTTTTTGCCAGTGGCATGATGCGCACGAAATCTGAACTTCCTCACGGCTTTTTAATCCATGACCACCTATACCCGGCCAGTGCTGCTGTTGCTCTGTGGCCTGCTTCTGTTGACCCTGGCGATCGCAGTGTTAAATACGCTCGTCCCGCTGTGGCTCGCCCATGAAAACTTACCGACCTGGCAGGTGGGTATGGTCAGCTCATCCTTTTTTACCGGGAACCTGCTGGGTACGCTGGTGACCGGGAGCCTGATCAAGCGCTTTGGCTTTAACCGCAGCTATTATCTGGCTTCGCTGATTTTCGCTGCCGGGTGTGCGGGGTTGGGCCTGATGGTCGGCTTCTGGAGCTGGATGGCATGGCGCTTTATCGCCGGTGTCGGCTGCGCGATGATTTGGGTGGTCGTTGAAAGTGCGCTGATGTGCAGCGGCACCTCCCGCAACCGCGGTCGCCTGCTGGCTGCCTACATGATGGTTTACTATGTCGGCACCGTGCTGGGACAACTGATGGTGAGCAAGCTGCCAACTGACCTGATGAGCGTTCTGCCGTGGGTAACGGGCATGGTGCTGGCCGCGATCCTGCCGCTGCTCTTTACGCGCATTGTGAACCAGAACAGCGAACACCAGGAAGCAACCCACGTCTGGCCAATGCTGAGACTGCGTCAGGCGCGTCTGGGCGTTAACGGCTGCATTATCTCGGGGATTGTCCTCGGCTCGCTCTATGGCCTGATGCCACTCTATCTTAACCATCAGGGCGTCAGCGACTCCGGAATTGGCTTCTGGATGGCGGTGATGGTGAGTGCGGGTATTGTGGGACAATGGCCAATTGGCCGTCTGGCGGACCGCTTTGGACGTCTGCTGGTGCTGCGCGTTCAGGTCTTCGTGGTGATCATGGGCTGTCTTGCTATGCTCAGCAACGCCGCGATGGCGCCTGCGCTGTTCATTCTCGGGGCTGCTGGCTTTACGCTCTATCCCGTCGCGATGGCCTGGGCCTGTGAGAAAGTTGAGCATCACCAACTGGTGGCAATGAACCAGGCGCTGTTACTGAGCTATACCATCGGCAGCCTGTTAGGGCCGACGTTTACCGCGATGCTGATGCAGAATTACTCCGATAATTTACTGTTTATCATGATCGCCAGCGTGTCGTTTATTTATCTGTTAATGCTGCTGCGTAAAGCGGGCGAACATCCAACGCCTGTGGCACATGCCTGATGAATTAAAAGCCTGTCGATGACAGGCTTTTTTGTCCCCATCACAACTCAGAGTTTTACTTATTGTTTGTTTATTGCGCCGGACGATAATTCAGGTGAGTCCTACCACAATAAGGCAGCAATCATGTCTATTCGTCGTTTTTCCACTACCGCACTGGCCGTAGTGTTGTCTTTAACGTTTGCAACGGCTCCGGTCATGGCTAATCCTGGCAACGGGAATGGCAATGGTCACGGAAACGGAGGCGGACAGGGTAACAGCGGCAATCATGGTAACGGGAATTCTGGTAACGCCGGTAACCATGGTAATAAACAAAATAACGGTCAGGATAACCCTGGTAAATCGGATAAGAACTTCAAAAACAGCAAAGATGTCGGTAATGACGTTGATGCTCGCGTGAGCTTCGATCATGCCCGCCATCTGGCCGTGAATTACGGCTTAACGGGCTATAAGTCTCTGCCTCCGGGGATCGCAAAAAACCTGGCGCGCGGTAAACCACTGCCTCCGGGTATTGCGAAGAAGGCCGTGCCGGCCTCAATGCTGGACCAGCTTCCTTCCTATCCCGGTTATGAATGGCGCGTAGTGGGTGACGACCTGGTCTTAATTGCGCTGAGTACTGCCATTGTGACGTCTGTTATTAACGGCGTCTTTAAATAGAATATAAAAAGGCCCGGTTTTTACCGGGCCTTTTCTTTAATACATCACCTTGTGACCGTACTGTTCAAGAATACCTTTGACGCGTTCCATCGTCTCTTTTTTCGGCGGCTTCACGCCATCGAGCTTGTACTCTTCACCCATGGCCACCCATTTATGTTTACCCAGCTCGTGATAGGGTAGAAGCTCGATTTTCTCGACGTTGCCCATGTCGCGGGTGAATTCCCCCAGGCGGTGCGCGGAGTCATCGTCATCTGACCAGCCTGGTACCACCACGTAGCGGATCCAGGTTTTGATGCCTTTATCGGCAATGTATTTGGCAAACTCCAGCGTGCGGTGGTTGGAGACGCCCACCAGGTTCTGGTGGATCTCATCGTTCATCTGTTTGAGATCGAGCATCACCAGATCGGTCACTTCGAGCAGTTCATCAATTACCGGATCGTAGCGACGTACAAAGCCATTGGTATCCAGGCAGGTATGAATGCCTTCTTTGTGGCAGGCGCGGAACCAGTCGCGGACAAATTCAGCCTGAAGAATGGCTTCACCGCCGGATGCGGTCACACCGCCACCGGAGGCGTTCATAAAGTGGCGATAGGTCACTACCTCTTTCATTAGATCGTCGACGGTGACTTCTTTACCGCCGTGCGTGTCCCAGGTGTCGCGGTTATGGCAGTACAGGCAGCGCATCAGGCAGCCCTGGAAAAAGGTGATAAAGCGGATACCCGGGCCATCGACGGTGCCACAGGATTCAAAGGAGTGAATACGACCAATAGTTGACATTGCGGTGATATCTCCATCATCGGCCCGTCCCGGGCCTGTGTATGCACAGCTCAAAGCCGGCTGTGTTAAGTCTGTTTTGGCTGTTATCCATTCAGTATAGATAGCGGACAAAAGAGACTGAGGTGGAGAGGGTGCTAAAAAGGCCCCACTGACGTGGAGCCTTTATTGTACGCTTGTTAACGCGTGATTTCAGTCAATTCCACTTACATGGACTGAGTGAAAGTACGGGTGATAACGTCCTGCTGCTGTTCTTTAGTCAGGGAGTTAAAACGTACTGCGTAGCCAGATACGCGGATGGTCAGCTGAGGATATTTCTCAGGGTGTTCCATCGCGTCGAGCAGCATTTCACGGTTCATGACGTTCACGTTCAGGTGCTGACCGCCTTCGATGGACGCTTCGTGGTGGAAGTAACCATCCATCAGACCCGCGAGGTTAGTTTTACGCACTTCGTCGTCTTTACCCAGCGCGTTTGGCACGATAGAGAAGGTGTAAGAGATACCATCTTTCGCGTAAGCAAACGGCAGTTTAGCAACGGAAGTCAGAGAGGCAACCGCACCTTTCTGGTCACGACCGTGCATTGGGTTCGCACCTGGGCCGAATGGCGCGCCAGCACGACGACCGTCTGGGGTGTTACCGGTTTTCTTACCATACACAACGTTAGAGGTGATGGTCAGAACAGACTGAGTCGGGATAGCGTTACGGTAGGTAGTCAGTTTCTGAATTTTCTTCATGAAACGTTCTACCAGGTCAACCGCCATGTCATCAACGCGAGAATCGTTGTTACCAAACTGCGGATATTCGCCTTCGATTTCGAAGTCGATAGCCAGACCGTCTTCGTCACGAATTGGTTTAACTTTCGCATATTTGATTGCAGACAGGGAGTCAGCAGCAACGGACAGACCTGCGATACCACACGCCATGGTGCGGATAACGTCACGGTCGTGCAGCGCCATCAGAGAAGCTTCGTAGCTGTACTTGTCGTGCATGTAGTGGATAACGTTCAGCGCAGTGACGTACTGTTTCGCCAGCCAGTCCATGAAGTGATCCATGCGGTCCATCACTTCGTCGAAGTTCAGAACGTCGCCTTTGATCGGTTCAGACTTAGGACCAACCTGCATTTTCAGTTTTTCATCAACGCCGCCGTTGATTGCGTACAGCATGGTTTTCGCCAGGTTTGCACGCGCACCGAAGAACTGCATTTGTTTACCAACAACCATTGGGCTTACGCAGCAAGCGATAGCGTAATCGTCGTTGTTGAAGTCCGGACGCATCAGGTCATCGTTCTCGTACTGCAGAGAAGAGGTGTCGATGGACACTTTAGCGGCGAATTTCTTGAAGTTCAGAGGCAGTTTTTCAGACCACAGAACGGTGATGTTCGGCTCCGGAGAAGGACCCATGGTGTACAGGGTGTTCAGGAAGCGGAAGCTGTTTTTGGTCACCAGAGTACGGCCGTCAACGCCCATACCGCCGATGGATTCAGTTGCCCAGATTGGGTCACCGGAGAACAGCTCATCGTATTCAGGCGTACGCAGGAAGCGAACCATACGCAGTTTCATGACCAGGTGGTCAATCATTTCCTGAGCGTCTTGTTCGGTGATTTTGCCTGCTTTCAGGTCACGTTCGATGTAAGCATCCAGGAAGGTGGATACGCGACCGAAGGACATCGCTGCACCGTTCTGAGACTTAACTGCGGCCAGGTAGCCGAAGTAGGTCCACTGGATAGCTTCCTGAGCGTTGGTAGCAGGACCAGAGATATCGCAGCCGTATTTAGCCGCCATCTCTTTGATCTGACCCAGCGCGCGGTGCTGTTCAGCGATCTCTTCACGCAGACGGATAGTCGCTTCCAGGTTTACGCCGTTTTCCAGATCGGACTGCAGGGAAACAAACTGCGCGTACTTGTCTTTCATCAGGAAGTCGATACCGTACAGCGCAACGCGACGGTAGTCACCGATGATACGACCACGGCCATACGCATCTGGCAGACCAGTCAGAACGCCAGATTTACGGCAGTTCAGAATGTCTTTGGTGTAAACATCGAATACGCCCTGGTTGTGGGTTTTGCGGTATTCGGTGAAGATTTTTTTCAGCATTGGGTCCAGCTCGCGGTTATACGCTTTGCAGGAACCTTCAACCATTTTAATACCACCGAACGGGATGATTGCGCGTTTCAGTGGTGCTTCAGTCTGCAGACCAACAATTTTCTCAAGGGCTTTGTTGATATAGCCAGCATCGTGAGAAGTGATGGTGGAAGCAACGGAGGTGTCAAAATCAACTGGCGCGTGAGTGCGGTTTTCCAGTTTAACGCCTTCCATTACGCTGTCCCACAGCTTGGTGGTCGCGTCAGTTGCGCCAGCCAGGAAGGATTCGTCACCTTCATACGGGGTATAGTTTTTCTGAATGAAGTCACGTACGTTTACTTCATTCTGCCAGTCACCTTTCGCAAAACCTTCCCAGGCTGTGGCTAACTTTTCATTAAGCTCGGACATGTAACACCTACCTTCTTAAGTGGATTTTTTATTTACTGCCTGAGAAAACCATCAGTGATGATCGTCGCCACGCAGGTAAATGACCCAGTATGTCAACCCAACTAACAGACCCCCACCAATAATGTTCCCGATAGTGACAGGGATCAGGTTATCAGTAATGAAATTCATAATAGTCAGGTGAGAGAAACTTTCCGGGGATGAACCAACTGCGGTCCAGAACTCCGGGCTCGCAAAGTCGCGGATAACAATGCCCATTGGGATCATGAACATATTCGCGATACTGTGCTCAAAGCCGCTGGCAACAAACATCGCAACCGGCAGAACCATAATTAAGGCTTTGTCCATCAGGCTACGACCCGAGTAGCTCATCCATACAGCCAGGCAGACCATCAGGTTAGCGAGGATGCCGAGAGCAACGGCTTCGATAAATGTGTGGTGCATTTTGTGGTCGGCGGTTTGCAGGACGTTAAGGCCCCAGCCACCGTTGGCGGTCATGTACTCGCCAGAAAGCCACATCAACAAAACAAAGAGCAGACAGCCAACCAGGTTACCCACGTAAACATTAAGCCAGTTACGTGCCAGCTGACCCCAGGTAATTCTTCCGCTGGCCTTTGCCACGACAATCAGCACCGTTGAGGTGAAGAGGTCGGCGCCGCAAATGACGCAAAGAATCAGACCCAGTGAGAAACAAATGCCGCCAATCAGTTTGGCCATGCCGAAAGGCATTCCGGCAGTACCGGTGGTGGCGGTGATGTAGAAGACGAAAGCGATAGAGATGAACACACCAGCCGTGATCGCCAGATAGAACGTCTTCATCGGGTGTTTCGTTGCTTTATAGACACCTGCTTCTTCGGCAACTTTGGCCATCGCAGCAGGGAGTAAAAGATCAAAAGGGTTGTCAGCTTTCACACTAACTCTCTCTTTATTAAGTCGGCGACGAGATACTAACAAAGCATTATAGAAGAGAAATTGATATAGATCATATCTCGCCTGGCTTATAGGCCCGCAGTGTGTATGGATTTACAGCAAATGCGGAGTAAGTGTTTGATTATCCGTATAAAAATAAATTTTAAAAGTTATGAAAAGAGTTGAATTTTTTCGTTCAGCCACCTCTTTATCAGTTAATTAATATGGAGTATTAACCATAAAAAGTAACAGTAAAGCCCAGATCAATATTATTATATTTACCCGTGTTTAACTTTATTATTACAATCAACAATCATTGCCGAAGAAAATAAAAAACGGGGCAATGAAATTGCCCCGTAATATAGCCCAGACGATTGAATACGCCTACTGCTGGTAATGTTATATGCGCTTATTTTGACCAGTAAGCAGCTTTTGCTTTCTGCAGCTTTTCGTAGGCCTTCAGCAGTGACTGATGCGCCGGGAAGGCTTTAAGATCGCTATCAACAGCCTGCAGGCCATAGAACGGCGCTTCGCCGCTCAGGGCCGCGCTGGCTGCTTCAACGGCCTCAGCGCCGTACATACGCACGAAAGCATTCAGGTATTGCAGCGGTTCGCGATCCTCTTCCTGTGCAAGCAGCAGCAGGGTTTGCAGGCAACGGTAATAGTTGGTGCGCTCGGCAGAGAAGACCGACTGGTTGAACTCCATGGTCCACTCGGTCCAGGCCAGGGCCTGATCCAGATCGCCACCCGCCAGAGCCAGCATTGCTTTCAGTTCACCGATACGCAGGGTATACCAGCCGTTATCTTTACCGGTCGCCAGACCCAGGAGTTCGCGTACGCGGGTGAAGTCATCGTGGCCTTCTTCGTCCAGTTGGGCGATCAGGTTCAGGTAATCTTCTTTCTCCCATTCGCTGCCCGGCAGAGCCAGCAGCGTTTCGCGCAGATGGGCGCCCATGCTGTTGTTCGCCAGCCACAGGTCTTCAGCGGGGTAGATGTCAGACATGCCAGGCACGATGATGCGGCACGCGTAAACGCCCAGGTGCTCGTAATCGGCAATGTACACTTCCTGGTCTTCCGCGTTGAAGATCGCCATCAGCGTGGCGAACTCTTCTTCCGTGGTACCGGCGAAGCTCCAGTCCACGAACGGATAGTCCGCGTCCTGCTTGAACATATCCCAGGAAATTAAGCCGCTGGAATCGATGAAGTGGGTTTCGAGGTTGGTATGCTCGGCCACTTCTTCATCGTCAAACGTTGGCGGCGTAAACACGTCGAGATCTTTCAGGCTACGGCCCTGCAGCAGCTCAGTGACGGTACGCTCCAGCGCCACGCCGAAGTCCGGGTGCGCGCCGAAGGAGGCGAAGCAGGTACCGTTGGTCGGGTTAAACAGCACAACGCAGATCACCGGATACTTGCCGCCCAGCGAGCCGTCATACGCGAAGATAGGGAAACCTTCTGCT
Source organism: Enterobacter sp. BNK-22 (assembly GCF_048684805.1). Classification (NCBI taxonomy): domain Bacteria; kingdom Pseudomonadati; phylum Pseudomonadota; class Gammaproteobacteria; order Enterobacterales; family Enterobacteriaceae; genus Enterobacter; species Enterobacter sp. BNK-22. Next base: position 1,992,680 of record NZ_JBLQTT010000001.1, on the reverse strand, counting down.
TCCAGTTTGGCGATGGATTCCACCACGCCCGGGTAGCGCGCCAGCACGTCTGCCGGAATTTCAGGCAGGCTGATGGATTCGGCAATAATGCGGTTTTTGATGTGACGCTCGAAGACTTCAGACAGACCCTGCACGCGCGCTTCATTGCGGGTGTTACCGGCGGACATGCCGTTAGACACATACAGGTTGCCGACGATGTTCATCGGGATATAGACGGTCTGCTCGTCAGACTGACGGGTAAAGGGCAGGGCGCAAATACCGCGATCGTCGTTTCCGGACTGCAGATCGATCAGCATGCTGGCGGTCAGTTCGTTTTCCGGATCGTAGAAAGCACGCAGACGCGCGTCGAGAATACCTTCCGGCAGTTCGTCGTCTTCCGTCAGTGGGAACCATTTTTCGTTCGGATAGTGAACGAACGGGCCGTTGGCGATGGTTTCGCCCAGCCAGAAGTCAGCGAAGAAATAGTTGGTGGACAGACGCTCAAAATACTCACCCAGCGCGGAGGCCAGTGCCGCTTTTTTCGTCGCGCCTTTACCATTGGTAAAGCACAGGGCACAGTCTTTATCGCGAATATGCACGGACCAGACATGAGGCACCGGATTGAGCCAGGAGGCTTCTTCGATGTTAAAACCCAGGTCGGTCAGTTTCTGCTGGAAGCGAGCGATGGAATCTTCCAGAGCGGCGTCTTTGCCGGGGATAAACGTTTGAGTCATGGCGTTCACTTTTATCGTACGTAAAGCGCGCAATGATACGGGTTTTGCGTGACGGGTGCTATCTTCGGCGAAAATAAATGCCTGAGCTATGCTTACACTCAGTAACCTACTGTTAAGGCATAGAAAAATGAAAGCGTTTGATCTCCAGCGGATGGCGTTTGATAAAGTCCCTCCAGAGTTTTTAGGCGAAGTCGCGCTTCGCAGCCTGTATACCTTCGTCCTCGTGTTCCTGTTTCTCAAAATCACGGGCCGCCGTGGCGTAAGGCAGATGTCGCTCTTTGAAGTATTGATTATCCTGACGCTGGGTTCCGCGGCGGGGGATGTCGCCTTCTATGATGATGTGCCGATGGTGCCGGTCTTCATCGTTTTTGTCTCCCTGGCGCTGCTTTACCGGCTTGTCATGTGGCTGATGTCGAAAAGTGAAAAGCTGGAAGATCTGCTTGAAGGGAAGCCGGTCGTTATCGTCGAGGACGGTCAGTTGGCCTGGGAAAACGTTCAGAGCGCCAATATGACCGAGTTTGAGTTCTTTATGGAGCTACGCCTCAACAGCGTGGAACAGCTCGGGCAGGTGCGTCTGGCGATCATGGAAACCAACGGGCAGATTAGCGTCTATTACTATTCTGACGATGAGGTGAGGCCGGGACTGTGCATCCTGCCGGATATGCTGATCGAGCGTTTCAGAACCGTACCTGAGTCAGGCGAGTACGCCTGCGTGAGATGTAGCCATGTCGTCGCGATGCAGCCGGGGGATCGTCAATTATGCCCCCGCTGTGCAAATCCGGAATGGACGAAGGTTAGCCGGGCTAAACGCATCACCTGACAGCCATTTTGTCGGTTTTGTCCTGGCGAGGCGGCAGATTGTTTTGTGTGACGTGGGGCACATTTCACGGGTCATAAGTTTTAGACATTGCGGCGCGTGTCACTGAATGATAAAACCGATATCCACAGTTATAACTTATGGCTTTTAGCGTGGTGAGGGGAAATGGCTCAAGTCTTTAATTTCAGTTCAGGTCCGGCAATGTTACCGGCAGACGTGCTTAAACAGGCTCAACAGGAACTTTGTGACTGGAACGGTCTGGGAACGTCGGTGATGGAAATCAGCCACCGGGGTAAAGAGTTTATTCAGGTGGCGGAAGAGGCAGAAAAAGATTTTCGCGATCTGCTGAATATTCCCTCGAACTACAAAGTATTGTTCTGTCACGGCGGCGGGCGCGGCCAGTTTGCGGGCGTACCGCTGAACATCCTGGGCGATAAAACGACGGCAGACTACGTTGACGCAGGCTACTGGGCGGCCAGTGCGGTGAAAGAAGCGCACAAATACTGCACGCCGAATGTGATCGACGCCAAAGTGACCGTTGACGGCCTGCGCGCCGTGAAGCCAATGAGCGAGTGGCAGCTTTCTGATAACGCCGCGTATCTGCACTACTGCCCGAACGAAACCATTGACGGCATTGCCATCGACGAGACGCCAAACTTCGGCAGCGATGTTGTGGTTGCCGCTGACTTCTCCTCCACCATTCTGTCTGCGCCAATTGACGTCAGCCGTTATGGCGTGATCTACGCGGGCGCACAGAAAAATATCGGCCCTGCAGGCCTGACGATTGTTATCGTGCGTGAAGATCTGCTGGGTAAAGCGCATACATCCTGCCCGTCGATTCTTGATTACACCGTGCTGAACGACAACGATTCTATGTTCAACACCCCACCGACGTTTGCCTGGTACCTCTCCGGCCTGGTCTTCAAATGGCTGAAGCAAAACGGCGGTGTGGCGCAGATGGACAAAGTGAATCAGCAGAAAGCTGAACTGCTGTATGGCGTGATCGACAAGAGCGATTTCTACCGCAACGATGTGGCGAAAGCTAACCGTTCCCGCATGAACGTGCCGTTCCAGCTGGCGGACAGCAACCTGGATAAAGTGTTCCTGGAAGAGTCCTTCGCGGCAGGCCTGCACGCGCTCAAAGGTCACCGTGTCGTGGGCGGCATGCGTGCCTCCATCTATAACGCGATGCCGCTGGAAGGCGTTAAAGCTCTGACCGATTTCATGATCGACTTCGAACGTCGCCACGGTTAATTGCGCTGTTTTCACCCCCGTAGCCCTGCTGCGGGGTTTTTATTATGTTGAGTTGAGAGTTAAGTTTTCATGGAATCCCTGACGTTACAACCTATCGCGCGGGTAGATGGCACCATTAATCTGCCTGGTTCAAAAAGTGTCTCGAACCGCGCTCTGCTGCTGGCAGCACTGGCAAACGGCACCACCGTCCTTACAAACCTGCTGGACAGCGATGACGTGCGCCATATGCTCAATGCGCTGAAAGCGTTGGGCGTTCATTACACTCTCTCCGACGATCGCACCCGCTGCGAAGTGACCGGCAACGGCGGCGCGCTGCAGACGGGTGAAGAGCTTGAGCTGTTTCTGGGCAACGCGGGTACCGCGATGCGTCCGCTGGCGGCGGCTCTGTGTCTTGGGCGCAACAACATTGTGCTGACCGGTGAGCCGCGCATGAAAGAGCGTCCGATTGGCCATCTGGTGGATGCCCTGCGTCAGGGCGGCGCGCAGATTGAGTATCTGGAGCAGGAAAATTATCCGCCACTGCGTCTGCGCGGGGGCTTTACCGGCGGTCACGTCGAGGTTGACGGCAGCGTTTCCAGTCAGTTCCTGACCGCGCTGCTGATGACCGCGCCGCTGGCACCGCAGGATACGGTAATTACGATTAAAGGCGAGCTGGTCTCCAAACCGTATATCGATATCACGCTGCACCTGATGAAAACCTTCGGCGTCGAGGTGGAAAACCAGTCTTATCAGCGCTTCGTGGTACGTGGGGCGCAGCAGTACCAGTCTCCGGGCAGCTATCTTGTTGAAGGCGACGCCTCGTCGGCTTCTTACTTCCTGGCGGCGGGCGCCATCAAAGGCGGTACCGTGAAGGTGACCGGTATTGGCCGCAACAGCGTGCAGGGCGATATCCGTTTTGCGGACGTGCTGGAGAAAATGGGCGCGGTTGTGACCTGGGGCGATGACTTCATCTCCTGTACCCGCGGCGAGCTGAAGGCCATCGATATGGACATGAACCATATTCCGGATGCGGCGATGACCATTGCCACAGCGGCGCTGTTTGCAAAAGGCACCACCACGCTGCGTAATATCTACAACTGGCGCGTAAAAGAAACCGACCGACTGTTCGCGATGGCGACTGAGCTGCGTAAGGTCGGCGCTGAGGTGGAAGAGGGCGAAGACTATATTCGCGTCACGCCTCCTGCAAAACTGCAGGTTGCCGAGATCGGAACCTACAACGATCACCGTATGGCGATGTGCTTCTCGCTGGTGGCGTTGTCAGACACGCCTGTCACCATTCTTGATCCAAAATGTACGGCGAAAACGTTCCCGGACTACTTCGAACAGCTGGCACGCATTAGCACGCTGGCCTGATAACGCCTGCCGCATCACCCGATGCGGCATTTCCTTACGCTTCCTGACGAACACATCCGTTCATTTCTTCTACACTCTGCTTCAATCAATCCGTAATTTGCACGCAAAGGTAACAGTTGCGCACGTTGACGCGTATAATGCGCGGCGTTCATGTAAACGGTATGCCTTATTTAAGGAGAAAAAGATGACGGCAATTGCCCCGGTAATCACCATTGATGGGCCGAGTGGCGCAGGGAAAGGGACTCTGTGCAAAGCGATGGCGGAAGCATTGCAATGGCATCTTTTAGATTCGGGAGCAATCTATCGCGTGCTGGCCCTGGCTGCGCTGCATCATCATGTGGACGTGGCGTCTGAAGAAGCGCTGGTTCCGCTGGCTGCGCATCTTGATGTGCGTTTCGTATCGACCAATGGCAACCTGGAAGTCATCCTTGAAGGGGAAGACGTGAGCGGGGAAATCCGTACTCAGGAAGTGGCGAATGCGGCCTCCCAGGTAGCAGCCTTCCCGCGCGTTCGTGAGGCGCTGTTACGTCGTCAGCGCGCGTTTCGTGAAGCACCGGGCTTGATCGCGGACGGACGCGATATGGGAACCGTGGTATTCCCTGATGCACCTGTGAAAATTTTCCTTGACGCCTCTTCGGAAGAACGTGCTCAACGCCGCATGCTTCAGTTGCAGGAAAAGGGGTTTAGTGTTAACTTTGATCGCCTTTTATCCGAGATAAAAGAGCGCGATGACCGCGATCGTAACCGCGCCGTCGCCCCACTTGTTCCAGCAGAAGATGCATTAGTTCTGGATTCAACCAGTTTAACTATTGAGCAAGTGATTGAAAAAGCGCTACAATATGCGCGCCAAAAACTGGCACTCGCGTAATCGCGACCGATTTAGCAGTACCCCCGCTGCAAAGGATTGACGGCGGGTATGTGAAACAACCCCATCCGGCACGGAGCCAGGTGGACGTTAATATTAACCTGAAGATTAAACATGACTGAATCTTTTGCTCAACTGTTTGAAGAATCCTTAAAAGAAATCGAAACCCGCCCGGGTTCCATCGTTCGCGGTGTTGTTGTTGCTATCGACAAAGACGTAGTACTGGTTGACGCCGGTCTGAAATCTGAGTCCGCCATTCCGGCAGAGCAGTTCAAAAACGCCCAGGGCGAGCTGGAAATCCAGGTTGGCGACGAAGTTGACGTTGCTCTGGACGCAGTAGAAGACGGCTTCGGTGAAACCCTGCTTTCTCGTGAGAAAGCGAAACGTCACGAAGCATGGATCACGCTGGAAAAAGCTTACGAAGAAGCTGAAACTGTGGTCGGTGTTATCAACGGCAAAGTTAAAGGTGGCTTCACTGTTGAGCTGAATGGTATTCGTGCGTTCCTGCCAGGTTCTCTGGTAGACGTTCGTCCAGTTCGTGACACTCTGCACCTGGAAGGCAAAGAGCTTGAGTTCAAAGTAATCAAGCTGGACCAGAAGCGTAACAACGTTGTTGTTTCCCGTCGTGCCGTTATCGAATCCGAAAACAGCGCAGAACGCGATCAGCTGCTGGAAAACCTGCAGGAAGGCATGGAAGTCAAAGGTATCGTTAAGAACCTCACTGACTACGGCGCATTCGTTGACCTGGGCGGCGTTGATGGCCTGCTGCACATCACCGACATGGCGTGGAAACGCGTTAAGCACCCAAGCGAAATCGTGAACGTGGGCGACGAAATCACTGTTAAAGTGCTGAAGTTCGACCGCGAGCGTACTCGTGTATCCCTCGGCCTGAAACAGCTGGGCGAAGATCCATGGGTAGCTATCGCTAAGCGTTACCCAGAAGGTACTAAACTGACTGGTCGCGTAACCAACCTGACTGACTACGGCTGCTTCGTTGAAATCGAAGAAGGCGTTGAAGGTCTGGTGCACGTTTCCGAAATGGACTGGACCAACAAAAACATCCACCCATCCAAAGTTGTTAACGTTGGTGATGTAGTGGAAGTGATGGTTCTGGATATCGACGAAGAACGTCGTCGTATCTCCCTGGGCCTGAAGCAGTGCAAAAACAACCCATGGCAGCAGTTCGCGGAAACCCACAACAAGGGTGACCGTGTTGAAGGTAAAATCAAGTCTATCACTGACTTCGGTATCTTCATCGGCCTGGACGGCGGCATCGATGGCCTGGTTCACCTGTCTGACATCTCCTGGAACGTTGCAGGCGAAGAAGCAGTTCGTGAATACAAAAAAGGCGACGAAATCGCTGCAGTTGTTCTGCAGGTTGACGCAGAGCGTGAGCGTATCTCCCTGGGCGTTAAACAGCTCGCAGAAGATCCGTTCAACAACTGGGTTGCACTGAACAAGAAAGGCGCAATCGTAAACGGTAAAGTGACTGCAGTTGACGCTAAAGGCGCAACCGTAGAACTGGCTGACGGCGTTGAAGGTTACCTGCGCGCTTCTGAAGCTTCCCGTGACCGCGTTGAAGATGCCACTCTGGTTCTGAACGTAGGCGACGACGTTGAAGCTAAGTTCACCGGTGTTGACCGTAAGAACCGTGCAATCAGCCTGTCTGTTCGTGCTAAAGACGAAGCTGATGAGAAAGATGCAATCGCAACTGTTAACAAACAGGAAGATGCAAACTTCTCTAACAACGCAATGGCTGAAGCTTTCAAAGCAGCTAAAGGCGAGTAATATCAGGTTCTCAGCATCATGTGCGCTGTAATGCATTTACAGCGTGAAGGATGAGGAGCAAACTTGACAGATTACAGGATTCGTCCTGTAATCAATAACAAAGGGCGGCTACGGCCGCCCTTGTTTAATGAGCTGTTCAGCTAATTGGTTTGAAAGGAACCGGAGGAATCATGACCAAGTCAGAATTGATTGAAAGACTTGCCAGTCAGCAACCGCATATCCCTGCCAAAGCAGTGGAAGATGCCGTAAAAGAGATGCTGGAGCATATGGCCTCCACTCTTGCCCAGGGCGAGCGCATTGAAATCCGCGGTTTCGGTAGTTTTTCTCTGCACTATCGTGCTCCACGTACCGGGCGTAACCCGAAAACTGGCGATAAAGTCGAGCTGGAAGGTAAGTACGTTCCACACTTTAAGCCGGGTAAAGAACTGCGCGATCGCGCCAATATTTACGGCAACTGAGTTTAGCCAGCCGGTTAAACTGGGTTCGAAAGAAAGCACCTGCGGGTGCTTTTTTTGTACCCGTCGCTTTCTTTCTGAAGGTGCCCCGCATTTTCCGTTTCGTTTTCTGCAACCCGTAAAATACCTTGCTGCGCTTGCTGTAAATCGCATCCTTCACACCTGACGACCCGCTCAACCTGCTTGCATACTGCCACCCTGAAACAGGGAGGTAGCAATGGGGATTCCCGCGCTTAGTGTCTGCGCCATGCTGGCGATAGTTCCGTTACTCTGGTTACCTGAATTGCCGTCACCTTACGCCGTGTGGGTCATGGTGGCTGGCGGGATAGTGCTTGCTGCATGGCAAAACCGTCGAGTGAAGTATGCTGGTATCACGCTGTTATTTTGTGCGTGGGGCATTCTGGCCGCGCAAGAGAGCGTCTGGCCGATGCAGCATTTAACAACGGGGGCCGTGCAGGCTGAGGTAGAGCTCACCGCGACCAACGGCACCACTCTGCATCAGGGAAACATTCGCAGCGTCGATGGCAAGCGCTGGTGGGCCTCCACCGGCGTAACGCTGTATGGCAATTATCTGCCGCAGAAAGCCTGTGCCGGTCAGCGCTGGACCATGACGCTCAGGCTCAGGCCTGCACACGGCGAACTGAACGATGGCGGTTATGATGCTCAGCGCAGCGCTTTTGCCCGACATCAAACATTGAGCGGGCGCTTCACCCGTGCGGAACTCGTCGACGGGCGCTGCAGCCTGCGAGCGCAATATCTGCTGTCGCTGCAAAACCGACTTTCTGCTTATCCATGGGGAGCGGTTATCCTGGGCCTTGGGATGGGGGAACGCCTGGATGTACCGCGGGAAATAAAAGATCTGATGCGGGAAACCGGCACGCTGCATTTGATGGCGATTTCGGGTCTGCATATCGCGCTGGCAGCCTCTCTCGTCTGGTTACTTGCACGTGGACTCCAGTTTTTATTACCCAGCAATCGGGTCCACTGGCAAATGCCTCTCCTTGCCGGGTTAATCTTTGCTGCTTTCTACGCCTGGCTTACCGGCCTGCAACCGCCTGCGCTGCGGACGGTCATCGCACTTGCTGTGCTTGCTATGTTGCGGATCGCTGGCCGTCAATGGTCGCCCTGGCAGGTATGGGGGTGCTGTATCGCGGCGATACTGTTAAACGATCCGTTAGCCGTACTTTCGCAGAGTCTGGCTTTGTCAGCCTTTGCCGTCGCCGCGCTGATTTTCTGGTTTCAGTGGCTGCCGCTTCCTGACTGGCAGCGGATAAGACGTATACGGCCGCTAGTGAACCTGATTTATCTGCAGGTTGGCATGTTGCTTCTGCTCATGCCGCTACAGGTTCTGATTTTCCATGGCTTCAGCCTCTCATCCCTGGTCGCGAATCTCTTTGCCGTGCCCCTGGTAACGTTTGTCTCTGTCCCGCTGATCCTGCTCGGTATGCTGCTCCATCTGCTACCGCTGGCAGCGGTTGAAAGTGCCATCTGGTTTGCTGCCGATAAGTCTCTTGCGGGACTCTTCTGGCTACTGATGCGCCTGCCTGATGGCTGGCAGGATGTCGATCAACGCTGGCAAACCATGGCATTACTGCCGTGGTTGATCATCATTGCCTGGCGTTTTCGTGCCTGGAAAACCGTTCCTGCCGTTTGTCTTGCAGGCAGTGTCTTACTGACATTTCCCCTCTGGCGAGCGGCAAAAAGCGAGAGCTGGACGCTGCATATGCTGGACGTGGGGCAGGGGTTGGCCATGGTCATTGAAAGGCAGGGAAAAGCCATTCTTTATGATACCGGGCTCGCCTGGCCGGACGGAGACAGCGCGCAGCGGTTAATTATTCCCTGGCTTCGCTGGCATCACCTGCGGCCAGACGGGGTGATTCTCAGTCATGAACACCTCGACCATGCAGGAGGCCTCATTTCGTTGCAAAAAGCATGGCCGGATATATGGATAAGAAGCCCGTTGCGCAGGACGGGACACCGTCCCTGTTTTCGTGGGCAGAAATGGGAATGGCAGGGGTTAACCTTCACCGTCCACTGGCCCCCTGAAAATTACCCGGCCCAGGGGAATAACCGTTCCTGCGTGGTAAAGGTGGACGACGGGGAGCAAAGTGTTCTGTTAACAGGAGATATTGAAGCGCAAGCGGAACAGGCTATGCTTAGCCATTACTGGCGCTATATGACGTCCACGTTGATACAGGTGCCCCATCATGGCAGCAATACCTCGTCCTCACTGCCGCTGGTACAGCGGGTGGGAGGACAGATCGCCCTGGATTCCGCGGCCCGCTATAACGCATGGCATTTCCCGTCAGCAAAAGTTGTCCGACGCTATCGAAAAGAGGGGTATATTTGGCACGATACCCCTCATTCAGGACAAATATCGGTGACATTCTCGCAACATCACTGGCAAATCCGGCGCTTGCGAGAGCAAATTTTACCACGTTGGTATCATCAGTGGTTTGGCGCGCCCGTCGATAACGGGTAGAATATGCGGCTATTTCAACAATGCTGGTTTTTTGAATGCATAACGACAAAGATCTCTCCACGTGGCAAACGTTCCGCCGACTCTGGCCGATGATTGCCCCTTTTAAAGCAGGCTTGATCGTGGCGGGTGTAGCGTTAATCCTCAACGCAGCCAGCGATACTTTTATGCTATCGCTTCTTAAACCGTTACTGGATGACGGTTTTGGTAAAACGGATCGCTCAGTGCTGCTATGGATGCCTCTGGTGGTTATCGGACTGATGATCTTACGCGGTATCACCAGCTATATCTCAAGCTACTGCATTTCCTGGGTATCCGGGAAAGTGGTGATGACCATGCGCCGTCGACTGTTCAGTCACATGATGGGCATGCCGGTTGCGTTCTTTGACAAGCAGTCAACCGGGACGCTGCTGTCGCGTATTACCTACGACTCCGAGCAGGTTGCTTCTTCCTCTTCCAGCGCGCTGATTACCGTTGTGCGCGAGGGCGCGTCGATCATCGGCCTGTTCGTGATGATGTTCTACTACAGCTGGCAGCTGTCGCTTATCCTTATCGTTCTGGCACCGGTGGTTTCCATTGCTATCCGCGTCGTGTCAAAGCGCTTCCGCAATATCAGTAAGAATATGCAGAACACGATGGGGCAGGTGACCACCAGCGCAGAGCAGATGCTGAAAGGGCATAAAGAAGTGCTGATTTTTGGTGGTCAGGACGTCGAAACCAAACGCTTTGATAAAGTCAGCAACAAAATGCGTCTGCAGGGGATGAAAATGGTCTCGGCCTCTTCCATCTCTGACCCGATTATTCAGCTGATTGCCTCGCTGGCACTGGCGTTCGTCCTGTATGCAGCAAGCTTCCCGAGCGTCATGGAGACGCTGACGGCGGGTACCATTACCGTGGTCTTCTCCTCAATGATTGCCCTGATGCGTCCGCTGAAGTCACTGACGAACGTGAATGCCCAGTTCCAGCGTGGGATGGCCGCCTGCCAGACCCTGTTTAGCATTCTGGATTCCGAGCAGGAAAAAGATGAAGGCAAACGCGTCATTGAGCGCGCGAACGGCGACGTTGAGTTCCGCAATGTGACCTTTACCTATCCTGGCCGCGAAACAGCGGCTCTGCGCAATATCAACCTGACCATTCCGGCGGGGAAAACCGTTGCGCTGGTAGGCCGTTCTGGTTCGGGTAAATCGACCATTGCCAGTCTGATCACCCGTTTCTACGACATTGACGAAGGTGAAATTCTGTTAGACGGCCACGACCTGCGGGAGTATACCCTGCAGTCGCTGCGTAATCAGGTAGCGCTGGTCTCTCAGAACGTGCACCTGTTCAACGATACCGTGGCAAACAATATTGCCTATGCGCGTACTGAAGAGTACAGCCGCGAGCAGATTGAGAACGCCGCGCGTATGGCTTACGCGATGGACTTTATCAACAAGATGGATAACGGTCTGGATACCATCATCGGTGAGAACGGCGTACTGCTCTCCGGTGGGCAGCGTCAGCGTATCGCTATTGCCCGTGCGCTGCTGCGCGACAGCCCGATCCTGATCCTGGACGAAGCGACCTCTGCGCTGGATACGGAATCTGAACGCGCGATTCAGTCCGCGCTGGATGAGCTGCAAAAGAACCGTACCTCGCTGGTGATTGCGCACCGTCTGTCGACTATTGAGCAGGCTGATGAAATCGTCGTGGTTGAGGACGGTATCATTGTTGAGCGTGGAAGCCATGCTGACCTGCTGGAACACCGCGGCGTTTACGCTCAGCTTCATAAGATGCAGTTCGGCGAATGATTGCACGCATCTGGTCCGGTGAATCCCCGCTGTGGCTGCTGCTTTTGCCGCTCTCCTGGCTCTACGGCCTGGTGAGCGGCATCATCCGCCTGCTTTATCGTCTGGGGGTGAAGCGGGCCTGGCGCGCGCCGGTGCCGGTTGTGGTTGTCGGAAATCTTACGGCGGGCGGCAACGGCAAAACGCCGGTGGTGATCTGGCTGGTGGAGCAGCTACAAAAACGCGGTATACGCCCGGGTGTGGTATCGCGCGGATATGGTGGTCAAGCGGCGCATTACCCGCTGTTGCTCACGGCGGAAACCACGACGGCTGAAGCGGGTGATGAACCGGTATTAATTTTCCAGCGTACCGGCGTACCGGTCGCGGTTTCCCCGGTGCGCAGCGATGCCGTACAGGCACTGCTTGTCGAACACGCGGTACAAATCATCATCACTGACGATGGTCTGCAGCATTACGCTCTGGCGCGTGATAAAGAGATTGTGGTCATCGACGGCGTTCGCCGTTTTGGTAACGGCTGGTGGTTACCTGCCGGACCCATGCGCGAACGCGCTTCACGTCTGAAATCCGTTGATGCGGTGATTGTGAACGGGGGTGAGGCGAAAACGGGTGAAATCCCGATGCACCTGCAGCCGGGTCTGGCGATCAACCTGGTGACGGGGGAACGCCGGTCGGTTTCAGAGTTGCCTTCACTGGTAGCGATGGCGGGCATTGGTCATCCGCCGCGCTTCTTCGCGACGCTGGAACAGTGTGGTGCCCGGCTGGAAAAACGCGTTCCGCTGGCCGACCATCAGGCGCTGGTGGAAGGGCAGGTAGACGCCCTGACCGCACCCGGGCAGTCGCTGATCATGACCGAAAAAGATGCGGTGAAATGCCGCGCCTTTGCGAAAGATAACTGGTGGTATCTGCCGGTTGACGCCGAACTCAGCGGTGAGCAGCCGGAACATTTGCTCAAGGAACTGATTGCGTTGGTGCACTAAAGGCTTACGCGGTTCTGGTGACGCTTTGACTGACAGGAAAACGCATGTCTCTACCGCAACTCTCGCTTTCAGCCGCACGTAATCTCCACCTGGCCGCGCAGGGGCTGCTCAAAAAGCCCCGCCGCCGCGCGCAGCCTGCCGATATTCTCTCTACCGTACAGCGCATGTCGCTACTCCAGATCGACACCATTAATATTGTGGCTCGTAGCCCTTACCTGGTGCTGTTCAGCCGCCTGGGGAGTTATCCTTCCCAGTGGCTGGATGAGGCGCTCAGCAAAGGGGAGTTGATGGAGTATTGGGCGCATGAAGCCTGCTTCCTGCCCCGCAGCGATTTTGCCCTGGTGCGTCACCGCATGCTTGCGCCGGAAAAGATGGGCTGGAAATACAGACAGGCCTGGATGCTGGAACATGCGGCTGAAATAGAGCAGCTCATCGCGCATATTCAGGAAAACGGTCCTGTACGCTCCGCCGATTTTGAACACCCGCGCAAGGGGACAAGCGGCTGGTGGGAGTGGAAGCCTCACAAACGTCATCTCGAAGGGTTATTTACCTCTGGGAAAGTCATGGTGATTGAGCGGCGTAACTTTCAGCGCGTCTACGATCTGACGCATCGCGTGATGCCGCACTGGGACGACGAGCGCGACATGCTTACCCAGGAGGCGGCCGAGGCCATTATGCTGGAGAACAGCGCCCGTAGTCTGGGGATTTTTCGCACGCAGTGGCTGGCAGATTATTATCGCCTGCGCCAGCCCGTGCTGAAACCGCTGCTGGACATGTGGCAACACGAGCAGCGCGTTATTCCCGTTACCGTGGAAACGCTGGGCGAAATGTGGCTGCATGCGGATCTCCTTCCGCTATTGCCGCAGGCCCTGGAGGGGAAACTTCAGGCGACCCACAGCGCGGTATTGTCGCCTTTCGACCCGGTCGTCTGGGACAGAAAACGCGCCGAGCAGCTCTTTGATTTCAGCTACCGGCTGGAATGTTATACCCCGGCCCCAAAGCGCCAGTATGGTTACTTTGTTTTACCGCTGCTGCATAAGGGACAGCTGGTCGGGCGCATGGATGCCAAAATGCACCGCAAGACCGGCACGCTTGAAATCATTGCGCTTTATCTGCAAGAGGGCGTCAGGGTGACGGCGAGCCTGGAAAAAGGATTAACGTCCGCCATTAGCGAATTCGCGCGCTGGCAGGGTGCCGACGACGTGACGCTGGGCCGGGTACCTGATGGATTGTTTACATCCTGTCGAAGTGGCTGGGAAACAGGCACGCCCTGAAAAAGGAATGTGTTAAGCTTTAGCGATTACCCATACGGAGGAACTATGGATCACCGTTTACTTGAAATTATTGCCTGCCCGGTATGCAACGGCAAACTTTACTACAGCCAGGACAAACAAGAGCTCATTTGCAAGCTGGACAGTCTGGCTTTCCCGCTGCGTGACGGTATTCCGGTATTGCTGGAAAATGAAGCCCGTTCCCTGGTGGCAGAAGAGAGCAAGCCATGAGTTTTGTCGTCATTATTCCTGCGCGTTATGCCTCAACGCGTCTGCCGGGTAAACCGCTGGTGGATATTAACGGCAAGCCGATGATTGTGCATGTCCTTGAGCGCGCTCGTGAATCGGGTGCTGACCGCGTGATTGTTGCCACCGACCATCCGGATGTCGCTCGTGCGGTTGAGGCCGCAGGCGGAGAGGTGTGCATGACTCGCGCCGATCACCAGTCCGGCACCGAACGTCTGGCGGAAGTGGTTGAGAAATGCGGTTTCAGTGATGATACGGTCATCGTAAACGTGCAGGGTGACGAGCCGATGATCCCCGCGGTCATTATCCGTCAGGTGGCCGAAAACCTGGCGCAGCGTCAGGTCGGAATGGCGACGCTGGCGGTACCCATTCATCATGCAGAAGAAGCTTTCAACCCGAATGCGGTGAAGGTCGTCATGGATGCGGAAGGCTATGCGCTCTATTTCTCCCGCGCCACGATCCCGTGGGATCGCGATCGCTTTGCGCTCTCTAAAGAGACCATCGGTGATACCTTCCTGCGTCATATTGGGATCTACGGCTATCGCGCCGGCTTTATTCGCCGCTATGTGGCCTGGGCGCCGAGCCCGCTGGAGCATATCGAAATGCTGGAGCAGCTTCGCGTGCTCTGGTACGGCGAGAAAATTCACGTTGCTGTTGCTGAGGAAGTACCCGGCACGGGCGTAGACACCCCTGAAGATCTTGAGCGCGTTCGCGCCGAATTGCGTTAATCTTACCGGCATCTCTCCGCAGGGAGGGATGCACTCTCCGCTTTATTTTTCACTTTCTTTTTCCTGATTGATCTCTTCCGGGTGACATCTTCATTAAGGACGCTCATTATAAAAGCAGTAGTCTTAATGGGGGTAATCTCATATGGAACAGCTGCGTGCCGAACTTAGCCATCTGCTGGGTGAAAAGTTAAGCCGGGTCGAATGCGTGAGTGAAAAAGCCGATACCGCGCTCTGGTCGCTTTACGACAGTCAGGGTAACCCGATGCCGCTAATGGCAAGAAGTTTCACGTCACCCGGCGTTGCCAGGCAGCTTGCATGGAAAATGTCGATGCTGGCGCGGGAGGGAACCGTGCGTATGCCGACGGTGTATGGCGTGATGACCCATGAGGAACACCCCGGCCCGGACGTACTGCTGATTGAACGTTTACGCGGTGTGCCCGTTGAAGCGCCCGCGCGAACGCCGGAACGCTGGGAGCAGCTGAAAGACCAGATTGTCGAGGCGCTGCTGGCCTGGCACCGTCAGGATAGCCGTGGACTTGTCGGACCGGTTGACAGCACCCAAGAAAACCTCTGGCCGCTGTGGTACCGCCAGCGGGTTGAGGTGCTGTGGGGTACGCTTAACCAATTCAACAATACCGGTTTAACCATGCAGGACAAACGTATCCTGTTTCGCACCCGGGAGTGCTTACCGGCCTTGTTCGAAGGTTTTAATGACAACTGCGTGCTGATCCACGGCAATTTTACCCTGCGCAGCATGCTTAAAGACGGCCGCAGCGATCAGCTTCTGGCAATGGTGGGGCCGGGCATCATGCTCTGGGCACCGCGCGAATATGAGCTGTTCAGGCTCAGCGACAGCGGGGCGGCGGAAGGCTTACTGTGGCATTACCTTCAACGCGCCCCCGTTGCGGAAGCGTTTCTCTGGCGACGCTGGCTCTACCTGCTCTGGGACGAAGTCGCGCAGCTGGTGAACACCGGACGATTCAATCGCGCAAACTTCGATCTGGCAACAAAATCACTCTTGCCCTGGCTCGCCTGAGGATCCTTTCAGCCACTGCCAGAGGCGTCCGAGCGTCTCGTAGCCGACGCGGTCGCTATGCATCAGCCATACCGGGGAGGGGATCGCCCGTTCCCACGGGTTGAGCGGTGCGTCGATGGCCATCTGGTTTGCGGGTGCGGGAAGCGGGTGCAGGCCTTGCTTCTCAAAGAAAATTATCGCGCGCGGCAGGTGCGAGGCGGAAGTCACAAGCAAGAACGGGGCATCGCCAATCGTCTGCTTCACTGCAGCAGCCTCTTCTTCGGTGTCTTTCGGGCTGTCCAGCGTGATGATTGAGGAACGCGGCACGCCGAGAGATTCCGCGACCCTGGCGCCCGCTTCAGCCGTACTCACCGGGTTCGTTTTGGCCGCCGCGCCGGTGAAAATCATTTTTGATCCCGGATTCGCCAGCCACAGGCGAATACCTTCGTTCAGCCGTGGCAGGCTGTTGTTGATCAGGTTTGAGCTCGGGGCCCAGTCAGGATCCCAGGTATATCCACCGCCCAGCACCACGATGTACGACACTTTCTGATTTCCCTGCCATGTTGGGTACCTGTTTTCGATGGGGCGTAACAGGCCATCCGCGACCGGTTGCAGGCTCAACAGCAGCAAGACCAGCCAGCCGAGCGTGATAAGCGTTTTGCCACTCTTCTGAAAGCGACTGAACCACACCAGCGCCAGCCCCAGCGCGATGATGATGAGCAGCAGCGGAAGGGGAAGCATCATCCCTCCAATGTATTTCTTAAGGGTAAAAAGCATCCTTTTTGGTTCCTTTTTTGACCATATAGCAGGTGATTGCCGGTGATATTACACCAGAGAGGTTCATTCTCCGCGCGGGTGTGACAAAATAGCGGTTTTGCAGTTAGCGAGTGGAACTCTCCCAATGCGGGATCGCAATTTTGATGACATCGCGGAAAAATTTTCGCGCAACATTTATGGCACCACGAAGGGGCAGCTTCGTCAGACGATCCTCTGGCAGGATCTGGACACCATTCTGGCTACGTTCGGTGGCCAAACGTTGCGCGTGCTGGACGCCGGTGGTGGTGAAGGGCAGACGGCCATAAAAATGGCTGAACGCGGTCATCACGTCACGCTTTGCGATCTTTCTGCTGAAATGGTCGCCCGCGCGACGCGTGCGGCAGAAGAGAAAGGTGTGAGCGACAACATGCATTTTATACAATGCGCCGCTCAGGACATCGCACAGCATTTGGAAACCCAGGTTGATCTGATATTGTTTCATGCGGTGCTGGAGTGGGTTGCCGATCCGCAAAGCGTGTTACAAACCCTGTGGTCGATGTTGCGCCCGGGCGGCACGCTGTCGCTGATGTTCTACAATGCTAACGGCTTCCTGATGCACAACATGGTTGCGGGAAACTTCGACTATGTTCAGGTCGGGATGCCCAAAAAGAAAAAGCGCACGCTTTCCCCGGACTATCCGCGCGATCCACAGCAGGTTTATGGCTGGCTGGAAGCGATTGGCTGGCAGATTGTCGGGAAGACGGGCGTCAGGGTGTTTCATGATTATCTGCGTGAAAAACACAAACAGCGTGACTGTTTTGACACCTTAACAGAATTGGAAACGCGGTATTGCCGTCAGGAGCCTTTTGTCAGCCTTGGCCGCTATATTCACGTCACCGCGCACAAGCCGCAGATGCAAGGATAACCTATGAGTGAATTTTCCCAGACAGTCCCCGAACTGGTTGCCTGGGCCAGGAAAAACGATTTCTCCATCTCGCTGCCGGTAGACAGACTCTCTTTCCTGCTGGCGGTCGCCACGCTGAACGGCGAGCGGCTGGATGGTGAAATGAGCGAGGGTGAACTGGTGGATGCGTTCCGCCACGTCAGTGATGCGTTTGAGCAAACCAGCGAAACCATTAGCGTCCGTGCCAACAACGCGATCAACGATATGGTGCGTCAACGTCTGCTGAACCGCTTTACCAGCGAGCAGGCGGAAGGAAACGCCATCTATCGCCTGACGCCACTGGGCATTGGCATCACCGATTATTATATCCGCCAGCGTGAATTTTCCACGCTGCGTCTTTCCATGCAGCTGTCGATCGTGGCGGGTGAGCTTAAGCGCGCCGCCGATGCGGCAGATGAAGACGGTGACGAATTCCACTGGCACCGAAACGTTTATGCACCGCTGAAATATTCGGTGGCGGAAATCTTCGACAGTATCGATCTGACCCAGCGCCTGATGGACGAACAGCAGCAGCAGGTGAAAGACGATATCGCACAGCTGCTGAATAAAGATTGGCGAGCGGCCATCTCCAGCTGTGAACTTCTGCTGTCAGAAACCTCCGGTACGCTGCGTGAGCTGCAGGATACGCTGGAAGCCGCAGGGGATAAGCTGCAGGCGAACCTGCTGCGCATCCAGGACGCGACGCTGGCGCACGACGATCTGCATTTTATCGATCGTTTAGTGTTCGACCTGCAGAGCAAGCTGGACCGTATCATCAGCTGGGGCCAGCAGTCGATCGACCTGTGGATTGGCTATGACCGACACGTGCATAAATTTATCCGTACCGCGATCGATATGGATAAGAACCGCGTCTTTGCCCAGCGTCTGCGCCAGTCGGTGCAGACCTATTTCGATGCGCCGTGGGCGCTGACCTACGCCAATGCCGATCGTCTGCTGGATATGCGCGACGAAGAGATGGCGCTGCGCGATGAAGAGGTGACCGGTGAACTGCCGCCGGATCTGGAATATGAAGAATTTAACGAAATTCGCGAGCAGCTTGCGGCGATGATCGAAGAACAGCTCGCGGTCTATAAAACCAGACAAGCTCCGCTGGATCTGGGACTCGTGGTGCGCGACTATCTGGCGCAATATCCGCGCGCGCGCCACTTCGACGTTGCCCGCATTGTGGTAGACCAGGCGGTTCGCCTGGGTATCGCGCAAGCAGACTTCACCGGACTGCCGCCGAAGTGGCAGCCAATTAACGATTACGGAGCCAAGGTACAGGCGCATGTCATTGACAAATATTGAACAAGTGATGCCGGTTAAGCTGGCACAGGCGCTGGCGAATCCGTTATTTCCGGCGCTGGACAGCCAGTTGCGTGCCGGTCGTCACATTGGCTTAGACGAGCTGGATAATCACGCCTTTTTGATGGACTTCCAGGAGTACCTGGAAGAGTTTTACGCACGCTACAACGTGGAGCTTATCCGCGCGCCGGAAGGGTTTTTCTACCTGCGCCCGCGCTCCACGACGCTGATTCCGCGTTCCGTGCTCTCCGAGCTGGATATGATGGTCGGCAAAATTCTTTGCTACCTCTACCTCAGCCCGGAACGTCTGGCGAATGAAGGGATCTTCACCCAGCAGGAGCTTTACGACGAGCTGTTGACGCTGGCAGATGAGAGCAAGCTGCTCAAGCTGGTGAACAACCGCTCCACGGGGTCGGATCTTGACCGTCAGAAATTACAGGAAAAGGTCCGCTCTTCCCTGAACCGTCTGCGTCGTCTGGGGATGGTCTGGTTTATGGGTCACGACAGCAGCAAATTCCGCATTACGGAATCTGTCTTCCGCTTCGGCGCCGACGTGCGTGCGGGCGATGACGCGCGTGAAGCGCAGCTTCGCATGATCCGCGACGGTGAAGCGATGCCGGTGGAAAACCATTTGCAGCTCAATGATGAGCATGAAGAGAATCTGCCGGATAGCGGGGAGGAAGAGTAATGATTGAACGCGGTAAATTTCGCTCACTGACGCTGATTAACTGGAACGGCTTCTTTGCCCGAACGTTCGATCTGGATGAGCTGGTCACGACGCTCTCCGGCGGTAACGGGGCGGGTAAATCCACCACCATGGCGGCCTTTGTCACGGCGCTGATCCCTGACCTGACGCTGCTTCACTTCCGTAACACCACCGAAGCGGGTGCCACAAGTGGCTCCCGTGATAAAGGTCTGCACGGGAAGCTGAAGGCCGGCGTCTGTTATTCGGTTCTGGACGTCATTAACTCGCGCCATCAGCGCGTGGTGGTGGGCGTACGCCTGCAGCAGGTTGCCGGTCGCGATCGTAAAGTCGACATTAAACCGTTCGCCATCCAGGGGCTGCCAACGTCTGTGCAGCCGACGGCGCTGCTGACGGAAACCCTGAACGAACGCCAGGCGCGCGTGCTGACGCTCCAGGAGCTGAAAGATAAGCTCGAAGCGATCGAAGGCGTGCAGTTCAAGCAGTTCAACTCGATTACCGACTACCACTCGTTAATGTTCGATCTGGGCGTGGTGGCGCGTCGTCTGCGCACGGCATCAGACCGCAGCAAATACTATCGCCTGATTGAAGCGTCTCTGTACGGCGGTATCTCCAGCGCGATTACCCGCTCCCTGCGCGACTACCTGCTGCCGGAAAACAGCGGCGTGCGTAAGGCCTTCCAGGATATGGAAGCGGCGCTGCGTGAAAACCGCATGACGCTGGAAGCGATTCGCGTTACCCAGTCTGACCGTGACCTGTTTAAACATCTGATCAGCGAAGCCACCAACTACGTGGCGGCGGACTACATGCGCCACGCTAACGAGCGCCGCGTCCACCTCGATCAGGCATTAGAATATCGCCGCGAGCTGTTTACCTCCCGTAAACAGCTGGTGGCCGAGCAGTACAAGCACGTCGAAATGGCGCGCGAGCTCGGTGAGCACAACGGTGCCGAGGGCGACCTGGAAGCCGATTACCAGGCCGCCAGCGATCACCTGAACCTGGTGCAAACTGCGCTCCGTCAGCAGGAAAAAATCGAGCGCTATGAAGCGGACCTCGACGAGCTGCAAATTCGTCTTGAAGAGCAAAATGAAGTGGTGGCCGAAGCCGCCGAGATGCAGGAAGAGAACGAAGCCCGCGCCGAAGCGGCCGAGCTGGAAGTGGATGAGCTGAAAAGCCAGCTTGCCGATTACCAGCAGGCGCTGGACGTGCAGCAGACGCGCGCGATCCAGTACACCCAGGCACTGCAGGCATTACAGCGCGCGAAAGAGCTGTGCCATCTGCCTGATCTGACGCCTGAAAGCGCCGACGAGTGGCTGGATACCTTCCAGGCCAAAGAGCAGGAAGCCACTGAGAAACTGCTGTCCCTCGAACAGAAAATGAGCGTTGCGCAAACGGCGCACAGCCAGTTTGAGCAGGCCTATCAGCTGGTCGTAGCGATTAACGGCCCGCTGGCGCGTAACGAAGCCTGGGACGTTGCCCGTGAACTGCTGCGCGACGGTGTTAACCAGCGCCATCTGGCCGAGCAGGTTCAGCCGCTGCGTATGCGTCTGAACGAGCTGGAACAGCGCCTGCGCGAGCAGCAGGAAGCCGAGCGTTTGTTGGCGGAATTCTGCAAACGTCAGGGCAAAAATTACGATTTTGACGAGCTTGAGGCCCTGCATCAGGAACTCGAGGCGCGTATCACTGCGCTTTCAGACACGGTCTCCAGCGCCAGCGAACAGCGTATGACCCTGCGTCAGGAGCTGGAACAGCTGCAGTCCCGTTCGCAAGCGCTTCTGCAGCGTGCACCGGTCTGGCTGGCGGCCCAGAGTAGCCTTAACCAGCTCAGCGAACAGTGCGGCGAGCAGTTTGAATCCAGTCAAGAAGTGACCGAATACCTGCAGCAGCTGCTGGAGCGCGAGCGCGAAGCCATTGTTGAGCGTGATGAAGTCGGCACGCGCAAGCGTGAAGTCGACGAAGAAATTGAACGCTTAAGCCAGCCGGGCGGTGCGGAAGACCCGCGTCTCAATGCCCTGGCGGAGCGTTTTGGCGGCGTGCTGCTGTCCGAGATTTACGACGATGTCGGTCTGGACGATGCGCCATACTTCTCCGCGCTGTACGGTCCATCCCGTAATGCGATTGTGGTGCCGGATCTGTCGCTGATTTCTGAGCAGCTTGCCGGCCTGGAAGATTGTCCGGAAGATCTCTACCTGATCGAAGGGGATCCGCAGTCGTTCGATGACAGCGTATTCAGCGTCGACGAGCTGGAAAAAGCGGTGGTGGTGAAAATCGCTGACCGTCAGTGGCGCTATTCCCGCTTCCCTGAGCTGCCGCTGTTTGGCCGCGCCGCGCGCGAAAGCCGCATCGAAAGCCTGCACGCCGAGCGTGAAACGCTATCTGAACGTTTTGCGACGCTGTCGTTTGACGTGCAGAAAACCCAGCGCCTGCATCAGGCGTTTAGCCGCTTTATCGGCAGCCATCTGGCCGTAGCCTTTGAAGCGGACCCGGAAGCGGAAATTCGCAAGCTCAATACCCGTCGCGGCGAGCTGGAGCGGGCGATTGCCAGTCATGAAAGCGACAACCAGCAGAGCCGCGTCCAGTTTGAGCAGGCGAAAGAGGGCGTCGCGGCCCTTAACCGTATTCTGCCGCGCCTGAATCTGCTGGCGGATGACACGCTGGCCGATCGCGTGGACGAGATCCAGGAGCGCCTGGATGAAGCGCAGGAAGCCGCGCGCTTCGTGCAGCAGCACGGCAATCAGCTGGCGAAGCTGGAGCCGGTCGTGTCTGTCCTGCAGAGCGACCCGGAACAGTTTGAGCAGTTGAAAGAAGACTATGCCTGGTCGCAGCAGGTGCAGCGCGAGGCGCGTCAGCAGGCGTTCGCCCTGACGGAGGTGGTGCAGCGTCGCGCCCACTTCGGCTACTCCGATTCGGCAGAAATGCTGAGCGGTAACAGCGATCTGAATGAAAAGCTGCGTCAGCGCCTTGAGCAGGCGGAAGCGGAACGTACCCGCGCCCGCGAAGCAATGCGCAGCCATTCCGCTCAACTGAACCAGTACAACCAGGTGCTGGCCTCGCTGAAAAGCTCCTTCGATACCAAGAAAGAGCTGTTAAACGACCTGCAGAAAGAGCTTCAGGACATCGGCGTTCGTGCCGACAGCGGGGCAGAAGAGCGCGCGCGCATTCGTCGTGACGAGCTGCATGCTCAGCTGAGCAACAACCGTGCGCGTCGCAATCAGCTGGAAAAAGCGCTGACCTTCTGCGAAGCAGAAATGGATAACCTGACCCGTCGCCTGCGCAAGCTGGAGCGCGACTACTTTGAGATGCGCGAGCAGGTCGTGACCGCGAAGGCGGGCTGGTGCGCGGTGATGCGCATGGTGAAAGACAATAACGTTGAGCGTCGCCTGCACCGTCGCGAGCTGGCATATCTTTCTGCCGATGAGCTGCGTTCCATGTCGGATAAGGCGTTGGGTGCCCTGCGTCTGGCGGTGGCGGATAACGAACACCTGCGCGATGTTCTGCGCATGTCCGAAGATCCGAAACGTCCTGAACGTAAAATCCAGTTCTTCGTGGCGGTTTACCAGCACCTGCGCGAACGTATTCGTCAGGACATCATTCGTACTGACGATCCGGTCGAGGCTATCGAACAGATGGAAATCGAGCTGGGTCGTCTGACGGAAGAGCTGACCTCCCGCGAGCAGAAGCTGGCGATCAGCTCCCGCAGCGTGGCGAACATCATCCGTAAAACCATTCAGCGCGAGCAGAACCGTATCCGCCAGCTCAACCAGGGGCTGCAGAGCGTGTCGTTTGGCCAGGTGAACAGCGTGCGCCTCAACGTTAACGTGCGCGAAGCGCATGCCACCCTGCTGGAAGTGCTGTCTGAGCAGCACGAACAGCATCAGGATCTGTTCAACAGTAACCGTCTGACCTTCTCTGAAGCGCTGGCGAAACTGTATCAACGCCTGAACCCGCAGATTGATATGGGCCAGCGTACGCCGCAAACCATCGGTGAAGAGCTGCTGGATTACCGTAACTACCTGGAAATGGAGGTAGAGGTAAACCGTGGTTCAGACGGCTGGCTGCGTGCGGAATCCGGAGCGCTCTCAACCGGTGAAGCGATCGGTACCGGTATGTCAATTCTGGTGATGGTGGTACAGAGCTGGGAAGACGAAGCGCGCCGCCTGCGCGGCAAAGATATCTCCCCATGCCGACTGCTGTTCCTGGATGAGGCGGCGCGTCTTGATGCGCGCTCCATTGCTACGCTGTTTGAGCTTTGCGAACGTCTCGATATGCAGCTCATCATTGCGGCACCGGAGAACATCAGTCCTGAAAAAGGGACAACCTACAAGCTGGTGCGTAAAGTGTTCCAGAACAGCGAACACGTTCACGTTGTGGGGCTACGTGGCTTTGCGCCGCAGCCGCCAGAGTCACTGCCAGAAACCACGGCGGACGCTTCCTGACGCGTTTTCCGATCCGAAGCGGCGCCCTGGCGCCGCTTTTTTTTTAAACTTAACTTGTGCTTAGGGCTGCGTTATCTTTAAACTTCTTTACATAAGGTAAGGCAACAGCTTAGCCGTCTACCTATAATGAAAGAAAGCCCCAACGTGATGGGCATGTCGTGAAAACAGGGGGCAAGGGATGTTGCTTAAGAAAGAATGTGGTCGTCAGCTGTCGGCGCTTAGTTTATGCCTGGCAGTGATGTTTGCTCCACTGTTAACCGCCCAGGCCGACGAGCCTGAAATTGTGCCGACTGACAGCTCGGCAACGACAGGCACGCAGCCTACGTCGTTGTCCCAGCCGCTGGAACAGTCTCCGGCGACGGCTATCATGGCTGGTATTAAGCCGCTGCCGGAAGGCATCGATGCCGAATCGCTCAGCCAGCAGCTGCAGTCAGGGCTGCCGTCAGGCTACACGCCGGTCTATATCAATCAGCTCACGCTCCTCTATGCTGCCCGCGATATGAAACCGATGTGGGAAAACCGCGATGCCGTGCGCGCCTTCCAGCAGCAGCTGGCGGAGGTCGCTATTGCAGGGTTTCAGCCACAGTTTACAAAGTGGGTTGAGCTGTTAACCGATCCTGCCGTGTCCGGTCAGGCACGGGACGTCGTGCTTTCCGATGCCATGATGGGCTATCTGCAGTTCGTGGCGGGTATTCCGGTCAATGGCAACCGCTGGCTGTACAGCGACAAGCCGTATAAGCTGGCGACGCCGGCGCTGTCGGTGATTAACCAGTGGCAGTTAGCCCTGGATAACGGCGAACTGCCGCGCTTTATTGCCAGCCTTGCACCAGCGCATCCACAATATGCCACTCTGCACGAGTCGCTTCTCGCGCTGGTGGGCGACTCGCGTCCATGGCCGCAGATGCGCGGCACCGCGACGCTGCGTCCGGGGCAGTGGAGCAGCGATGTGCCCGCTCTGCGTGAGATCCTGACGCGCTCCGGTCTTCTTGATGGCGGGCCACATATCGCTCTGCCTGGTGACGATCCACAAAACGCGGCGGTCAGCCCGTCAGCGCTCGTGAAAGAGAAAAAAGCGATTGCCGTCAGCAATAAACCCGCAGCATACGATCGCGAGCTGGTTGCGGCAGTGAAGCAATTCCAGGCCGCTCAGGGACTGGGAGCCGATGGCGTCATTGGCCAGACGACACGAGACTGGCTGAACGTATCGCCTGCGCAGCGGGCTGGGGTGCTGGCGCTCAATATCCAGCGTTTGCGCCTGCTGCCTGGAACCCTCTCTACCGGGATTATGGTTAACATTCCGGCGTATTCACTGGTCTATTACCAGGACGGTAGCGAAAAACTGGCGTCACGCGTGATTGTCGGGCGTCCGGATCGCAAAACGCCGATGATGAGCAGCGCGCTGAATAATGTGGTGGTTAACCCGCCGTGGAACGTGCCACCGACACTGGCGCGTAAAGACATTCTGCCGAAGGTCTGGAACGATCCGGGTTATCTGGAACGTCATGGTTATACGGTGATGCGTGGCTGGAACAGTAAAGAGGCCATCGATCCTTATATGGTCGACTGGTCGACAATCACGGCTTCTAACCTGCCGTTCCGTTTCCAGCAGGCACCGGGGGCGCATAACTCTTTAGGGCGTTACAAATTCAATATGCCGAGTTCTGACGCTATCTATCTGCACGATACGCCGAACCACAATCTGTTCCAGAAAGATACGCGCGCGCTGAGTTCTGGCTGCGTGCGCGTGAACAAAGCCTCGGAGCTGGCCAATATGCTGCTGCAGGACGCGGGCTGGAACGATACGCGCATTTCGGATGCCCTGAAGCAGGGGGATACGCGTTACGTTAATATTCGACACAATATTCCGGTCAATCTTTACTATCTGACGGCGTTTGTTGGCGAAGACGGGCGTACTCAGTACCGTACAGATATTTACAATTATGATCTCACCGCGCGATCCGGCGCACAAATTTTGCCAAAAGCGGAACAATTAATCAGGTAAATGAAGCAGTTCGGGAAAAATGATTGTCGTAAGTTAGGGTGAATAAGGGGCTATATCGCTGCAAGCCGCGTATTCACTGGGGTTGGGCGCCTTGACGTACCCGGTTTTGCCAGTTAAGGTGCCCTTCGTGCGCTAAGCATATTACGATTTCTTTTACCTGTAGACCTGATTATCATGGACAAATTTGACGCTAATCGCCGCAAACTGCTGGCGTTAGGTGGTGTTGCGCTTGGCGCAGCGGCCATCTTGCCGACGCCAGCATTTGCCACCCTCTCGACACCTCGTCCGCGAGTTTTAACTCTCAACAATCTTCATACCGGTGAGTCGTTAAAAGCGGAGTTCTTCGATGGCAGAGGCTATATTCAGGATGAATTAGCAAGACTTAACCATTTTTTCCGTGATTTCCGCGCGAATAAAATTAAAGCCATCGACCCAGGACTGTTTGATCAGCTTTTCCGCCTTCAGGGCCTGCTGGGTACCAGCAAGCCGGTGCAGCTTATTTCTGGTTATCGCTCGGTTGATACCAATAATGAACTGCGTGCCCACAGTCGCGGGGTAGCGAAAAAAGCTATCACACGAAGGGCCAGGCAATGGATTTCCATATTGAGGGCGTTTCGTTAGCCAATATTCGCAAAGCTGCGTTATCTATGCGCGCAGGTGGTGTAGGATATTACCCCAGCAGCAACTTTGTGCATATTGATACCGGTCCGGTTCGGCACTGGTAATAACGAAACACAGGAGCAGTATGAACTATCGTATTATTCCGGTTACCGCGTTCTCCCAGAATTGTTCACTCATCTGGTGCGAACAGACTAAACTGGCCGCGCTTGTTGATCCCGGCGGTGACGCTGAGAAGATCAAACAGGAAGTCGCCGACAGCGGCGTGACGCTCATGCAGATTTTACTGACGCATGGTCACCTCGACCATGTGGGCGCAGCGGCTGAACTGGCTGAACACTACGGCGTGCCGATTGTCGGTCCGGAAAAAGAAGATGAGTTCTGGCTGCAGGGGTTACCTGCCCAAAGCCGCATGTTTGGCCTTGATGAGTGTCAGCCTCTGACGCCCGATCGCTGGCTGAATGAAGGAGAGCGCGTTAGCATAGGGAATGTGACTTTACAGGTGTTGCATTGTCCTGGGCATACGCCAGGCCATATCGTCTTCTTTGATGACCAGTCCCGTCTGCTGATCTCCGGCGATGTGATTTTCAAAGGTGGCGTAGGACGCAGCGATTTTCCGCGCGGCGATCACGGACAGCTGATTCAGTCGATTAAACAGAAGTTATTGCCGCTGGGTGATGATGTGACGTTTATCCCTGGGCACGGTCCGATGTCGACGCTGGGCTATGAACGGCTCCATAATCCGTTCCTTCAGGATGAAATGCCTGTCTGGTAACCCGCATAAAAAAAGCCTGCATAATGCAGGCTTTTTTATAGGCGCAAATTACAGTACGGCGACAATCGCTTCGCACAGCGGCGCCATGTTGTCAGGCGTCATGCCTGCAACGTTCACGCGGCCAGACGCCACGGCGTACACGCCGAACTCTTCACGCAGACGCAGAACCTGCTCTTTGGTCAGGCCGCTGAAAGAGAACATGCCGTTCTGTTTGATGATAAAGCTGAAGTCGCGGTCCGCGCCTTTCTCCGCCAGGGTGTTCACAAACAGCAGGCGCATGCGCTGAATACGCTGACGCATATCGTTCAGCTCTTGTTCCCAGATGGCGCGCAGCGCATCGTTGCTCAGGATAGTCGCAACAACAGATGCACCGTGTGCCGGTGGGTTAGAGTAGTTAGCGCGGATAACGGATTTCATCTGACTGAACGCGCGATCGACGGTCTCATCGTTAGCCGCAACCAGCGTACAGGCACCTACACGCTCATTGTACAGACCAAAGTTCTTGGAATAGGAACTGGCAACGATCAGCTCCTGATGCACGGCGGCGAACGCGCGCAGGCCTTCAGCATCTTCTTCCAGACCACGGGCGAAGCCCTGGTAGGCAAAGTCAAACAGCGGCAGCCAGCCTTTCTCTACGGACAGCTTCGCCAGGTGTTCCCACTGCTCAAGCGTTGGATCGATACCGGTTGGGTTGTGGCAGCAGCCGTGGAACAGCACCACGTCACCCGCCTGCGCTTCGCTCAGGCTTGCCAGCAGGCCGTCAAAGTCCAGAGAGTGGTTTGCTGCGTCGTAGTAGGCGTATTCACGCACTTCCAGACCCGCAGAGTTAAATACGCTCTTGTGGTTTGGCCAGCTTGGATTGCTTACCCAGACACGCTTCACAGAGGTGTTTTTCGCAAGGAAATCCGCCGCCACGCGCAGCGCGCCGGTACCGCCCGGGGTCTGAGCTGTACGGGCACGTTTGTCACTTACAATTGCGCTGCCTTTACCGAACAGCAGCTCCTGGGTGCAGCGACCAAATTCAGGGATACCATCAATACCGAGGTAGTTTTTGGTGGTTTCGTTTTCCAGCAGATACTGCTCAGCTTTCTTAACGCTGGTCAGTACCGGAGTTTTGCCGGTTTCATCTTTATATACACCAATACCCAGGTTGATTTTGCCAGGGCGGTCGTCGGCACGAAACAGATCGGCCAGGCCCAGAATCGGGTCGGCAGGAGCGGCGGTAATGTTCTCAAACATGACGAAGTTCCATTGTGATTACAGAAGTGAAATCCGCTATCAGGTTAACGGTAGATTTACAAAATGCCAACCGTTTGCGACGAAAAGCGTGCGGCTTTTCAAAAGTCGCCATTATTTTCTGTCAGGCATAAAAAAACAGGGCCGAAGCCCTGTTCATTAAGCATATAACAAAGTGGTGTACTGATTAGAACTGGTAAACGAGACCCAGTGCTACGATGTCATCGTTGCTGAGACCCAGTTTGTTGTCATCTTTCAGCTGGTTGATCTGGTAGTCAACATAGGTGGACATGTTTTTGTTGAAGTAGTAAGTCGCGCCAATGTCGATGTAGTTGATGAAATCTTCATCACCAATGCCTTCAACGTCTTTCGCTTTAGATTTGTAGTAAGCGATGGATGGACGCAGACCGAAGTCGAACTGATACTGAGCGACAACAGAGAAGTCCTGAGATTTGTTAGCGAAACCGCTGCTGCCCAAACGTGCGGCGTTGTGCATTTCGCCGTACAGCGCTGCCAGGTAAATGTTGTTTGCGTCATACTTCAGGCCAGTTGCCCACTGCTCAGCTTTATCGCCTTTACCCCAGGCCAGAGTCTGCTGGTTGTTGGTACGGTCAGCTGCGCCGTAAGCACCTACAACGCCAAAGCCTTCGAAATCATAGCTGACTGAAGTTGCCCAGCCGTCCCCGTTAGAACGTACTGCATCAGCACGGTCATTTTTGCCCAGGTACTGAACGCCAAAGTTCAGACCGTCAACCAGGCCGAAGAAGCCGCTGTTACGGTAAGTCGCCAGACCACCATTACGGCTGGAGAAGAAGTTATCGCTCTTGCCAGTGTCGCCACCGAACTCTGGCAGCATATCGGTGATGCCGATTGCATCATACACCAGGCCATAGTTACGACCGTAGTCGAAGGAGCCTGCATCACCGAATTTCAGACCTGCGAACGCCAGACGGGTTTTGTTACCGGTCTGAGCATCGGCGCCTTCAGAGTTGTTACCCTGGAAGTTGTATTCCCACTGGCCATAACCGGTCAGCTGGTCGTTAATTTTTGTTTCGCCTTTGAAGCCCAGACGAGCATAGGTCTGGTCGCCATCGTTGCTGTCATCATCAGAGAAGTAATGCAGACCAACTGCTTTCCCGTAAAGATCCAGTTTATTAGCGTCTTTGTTATAAATTTCTGCAGCGTTCGCTGCACCGGCTACCAGCAGGGCAGGGATTACCACTGCCAGAATATTGCGCTTCATCATTATTTATTACCCTCATTGGTTTTTTTATGACACTCGCCACTGCCGTCAATAAATTCTGTCAATAAATATTTCCGGAACTATTGATGAGAGTTTGGTGTCTTTATGTATCTGACAGGCATCTTTCCATTCGCCGAAGCGTTTCGCTAGCCTGAAAGTGCTACAATTCTCAAGATTAGGTAACCAAAAGAAAATATGTGTAACTAAATATGTATTTTTGGGAACTTTGTGAACCACCTCAAACTTCAGAGCGTCCTGGCGAATTAAGCGACAGGACATATCCTATATATATGAATTCCTTATGATTAATTTGGATAAAGGCATTTCATATAAACAGACGCTAAACGACTCGTTTTTTCTTATGGCGCCGAAAAGCCTTCTGGATGGCTGTAAAACTGGTTGAAATTTGTGCTATCGCTTGAGAATGTAATAATCGCAATAAGAATGGGGTTTATTTTTTGTGGCTGGATATTTCGTGGAAATAAAACGTAACAACCAGGGATTGTGACGTGGTGATGGTTTAAAGAAGCTGACTTTGCGCTGACGAAAACTGACAATGCAGAATAAAATAATGGCCAGCATAAGCTGGCCATTTTAGTCTTTACTGATTAGAAGCTGGCGTTACGTGGTGTACGTGGGAACGGAATCACGTCACGAACGTTCTGCACACCGGTCACGTAGGCGATCAGACGCTCGAAGCCCAGACCAAAACCAGCGTGCGGTACGGTACCGTAACGACGCAGATCGCGGTACCAGCTGTAGTCCGCAGGGTTGAGACCCATCTCTTCCATACGCGCGTCCAGCACGTCAAGACGCTCTTCACGCTGTGAACCACCGATGATTTCACCGATGCCCGGCGCCAGGACGTCCATCGCCGCCACGGTTTTACCGTCTTCGTTAAGGCGCATATAGAAGGCCTTAATGTCTTTCGGATAGTTTTTAACGACAACCGGCGCTTTGAAATGCTTCTCGGCCAGATAGCGCTCGTGCTCAGACGCCAGGTCTACGCCCCAGTAAACCGGGTTCTCGAACTTCTCACCGCATTTCTCGAGGATCGCCACCGCATCGGTGTAGTCCACCTGCGCAAAATCGGCAGAGACGAAGCGCTCCAGACGAGCTACTGCGTCGCTGTCTACGCGCTCGGCGAAGAATTTCATGTCGTCCGGACGCTCTTCCAGCACCGCTTTGAAGACATACTTCAGCATCGCTTCCGCCAGACCCGCGACATCGTCCAGGTTGGCGAACGCCACTTCAGGCTCCAGCATCCAGAATTCCGCCAGGTGACGGCTGGTGTTGGAGTTTTCGGCACGGAAGGTAGGGCCAAAGGTGTAGATTTTAGACAGCGCGCAGGCGTACGTTTCGCCGTTGAGCTGACCGGATACGGTCAGGAAGGCCTCTTTACCAAAGAAGTCTTTGTCATAGTCCACTTTACCTTCCGGGGTGCGCGGCAGGTTTTCGAGATCCAGCGTTGAGACGCGGAACATCTCACCGGCGCCTTCCGTATCGGACGCGGTGATCAGCGGGGTAGACACCCAGAAATAACCCTGCTCATCGAAGAAACGATGCAGCGCCTGCGCCAGCGTATGACGTACGCGAGCAACCGCACCAATCAGGTTGGTACGTGGACGCAGGTGCGCCACTTCACGCAGATACTCAATGCTGTGACGTTTAGCCGCCATCGGATAGGTATCCGGATCTTCAACCCAGCCGGTGACTTCAATGGCAGAAGCCTGAATTTCGAAACTCTGACCCTGACCCGGGGATGCCACGACCACGCCGGTGACAATAACGGAACAGCCCGTCGTCAGGTGCAGAACGTCATCATTGTAATTGGGCAGAGAATTATTAATGACGGCCTGTACAGGATCAAAGCAGGAACCGTCATAGACGGCAAGGAAGGAGATGCCAGCTTTAGAATCTCGGCGGGTACGCACCCATCCGCGCACGGTGACTTCCTGGTCAACGGCGACACGGCCCTGGAGTACGTCGGCTACAGGCACAACGCTCATAATATTCTCTCTGTTAATAGTCGGAAAAAATAAACACTTGTCCACCCTTATGGGGGGATATCTATGTTACCTGCCATCCGCTATCAGACAAGTAAATTTCGCAGTCAAAAGAGAAGAATTGAGAAATAAATAAGAAGAGGGGAGCCATGAAGGCTCCCTTAAGCGCTTAACTGGCTTTTTTGATCTGGGGAAGATCGAAGGCTTTGCGCAATGCGCGGACAAACGCCTTGTCATGGCAGATGGTTTTGCCCGGGCTGTCGGAGAGTTTCGCCACCGGCTTGCCGTTACATTCCACCAGCTTTATCACGATATTCAGAGGTTTTACCTGAGGAATATCGCAGGTTAACCGGGTACCAATCCCGAAGCTCAGGTTCACTCTGGCGTTGAAATGGCGATAGAGTTCGACGGCTTTCGCCAGATCGAGGTTATCGGAGAAGACCAGCACCTTGCTCATCGGGTCAATGCCCAGTTTCTCGTAATGGGCAATGGCCTTCTCGCCCCACTCAATCGGATCCCCTGAATCGTGGCGTAGTCCCTGATAACGCTCCGCAAATTCAGGTCCAAAGTCGCGCAGGAAGGCATCCATCGTAATACAGTCGGTGAGGGCGATCCCGAGTTGATTCGGGTACTCCTCAAGCCATGCAGCCAGTGCCGCGCGCTGGCTGTTTGCCAGGTCAGGACTGATCTGCTGATGCGCCTGGAACCACTCGTGTGCCTGGGTACCCATTGGCGTCAGGTTGAGGCGACGGGCCAGATCGTAGTTACTGGTGCCCACGAACCATGGCTCCTGTTGCAGACGTTTAACGATGGCCTCCTGGACGTCGCGCGAAAAACGGCGACGGGTGCCAAAGTCCATCAGGCGGAAGCGGGACATGTCCAGCCCTGCGGTCAGCGTGGAGAAGTCAGCGAGCTTATTTTCCAGCGAGGCAACCGCCTGCGCTACGCCCGTTTCCGGTGAGCGATAGCGGTGAGCCAGTTCACTGATCACCGCCAGAAGCGGCACTTCCCACATGATCACTTCCCGCCACGGACCTTCAAGGCGAATATCCAGCTTGCCGTTATCGTTAACCACGGTGACCTGCTCCGGTCTATAGCGGAAATCGCGCAGCCAGTTCAGGTAGTCGGCTTTGAAGAAAGGCAGGCCAGAAAGCCACTGATATTCCTCGTCCTGCAGCGTCAGATGCTGCATAGCATTGACCTGTTCACGAATGGCGTCTGCGTAGATACCGAGCAAGTCGTCGCCACGGCAGCGGAATTCCGCCGCGACATGAACGTCATAGTAATGGTGGAAAACGGCTTGCTGCATGTGCAGTTTATACGCGTCGGTATCCAGCAACGTATGCAGAACTGGAGAAGCGAATTGAGTCATAGGTGCGCAGTAGCATCCTCTCACAGGAGCGTTTAGTACAATAAACAACTCCGGAGTATACCTTGTTTAGTGATTTATTGAACCCCGATCACAACATAAGCGCGTTTTATGGTCGAGGGCATTTTGTGCCCCTTGTTATACAAATGTAGCAAAAAAAAGGTGTTGACCCTGAAAAGATGAACATTCTGCATAGCGCGTTTTGCGCAACAGGAATATATTGAAACGTTACTCGACAAACGATGCATAAGGTTTTCTATGACACAACAGCCACAAGCCAAATACCGCCACGACTACCGTGCGCCGGATTATCTGATTAGCGAAATCGATCTGACTTTTGACCTGGATGCCACTAAAACCGTTGTCACGGCGGTGAGTCAGGTGACGCGCCACAGCGCAACTGCTGTGCCGCTGCGTCTGGACGGCGAAGACCTGACGCTGGTCTCCCTGCATATTAATGATGAAGCCTGGTCGGACTATAAAGAAGAAAACAACCAGCTGGTCATCGACAACCTGCCGGATCAGTTTACGCTACGCATCGTGAATGAAATCAGCCCGGCCGCCAATACCGCGCTGGAAGGGCTGTACCAGTCTGGCGTGGCGCTGTGCACCCAGTGTGAAGCGGAAGGGTTCCGCCACATTACCTGGTATCTCGATCGCCCGGATGTCCTGGCGCGCTTCACCACCAAGATCATCGCCGATAAAACCCTGTATCCCTTCCTGCTCTCCAACGGCAACCGCGTAGGTGAAGGCGAGCTGGAGAATGGCCGTCACTGGGTTCAGTGGCAGGATCCGTTCCCAAAACCGTGCTACCTGTTTGCGCTGGTGGCGGGCGATTTCGACGTGCTGCGCGACACCTTCAAAACGCGCTCAGGCCGCGAGGTGGCGCTGGAGCTGTTTGTTGACCGTGGTAACCTGGACCGCGCGCCGTG
Source organism: Enterobacter sp. BNK-22 (assembly GCF_048684805.1). Classification (NCBI taxonomy): domain Bacteria; kingdom Pseudomonadati; phylum Pseudomonadota; class Gammaproteobacteria; order Enterobacterales; family Enterobacteriaceae; genus Enterobacter; species Enterobacter sp. BNK-22. The sequence goes on along the minus strand of NZ_JBLQTT010000001.1, from coordinate 1,958,611 downwards.
GGCGATGACCTCGCTCATCAACTCCATGAAGTGGGACGAAGAGCGCTTCGGCCTCGAATATGACCTCGACATCTATATGATCGTCGCCGTTGATTTCTTCAACATGGGCGCAATGGAAAACAAAGGCCTGAACGTCTTTAACTCCAAATACGTGCTGGCGCGCACCGATACTGCCACCGATAAAGATTATCTCGATATCGAACGCGTCATCGGCCACGAATATTTCCACAACTGGACCGGTAACCGCGTCACCTGCCGCGACTGGTTTCAGCTGAGCCTGAAAGAGGGCCTGACCGTCTTCCGTGACCAGGAGTTCAGCTCCGATCTGGGGTCACGCGCCGTGAACCGCATCAACAACGTGCGAACCATGCGCGGCCTGCAGTTTGCGGAAGATGCCAGCCCAATGGCGCATCCAATCCGCCCGGATAAAGTCATCGAAATGAACAACTTCTACACCCTGACGGTGTATGAGAAAGGCGCTGAAATTATCCGCATGATCCACACTCTGCTGGGTGAAGAGAACTTCCAGAAAGGGATGCAGCTCTACTTCGAGCGTCATGACGGCAGCGCGGCCACCTGCGACGATTTTGTGCAGGCAATGGAAGATGCTTCTAATGTCGATCTTTCCCACTTCCGCCGCTGGTACAGCCAGGCCGGTACGCCGATTGTTACCGTCAAAGACGATTACAATCCAGAAACCGAGCAGTACACCCTGACCATCAGCCAGCGCACGCCGCCGACGGCAGAGCAGGAAGAGAAATACCCGCTGCATATTCCGTTCAGCATTGAGCTGTACGATAACGAAGGCAAAGTCATTCCACTGCAGAAGGGCGGCCACCCGGTACACCACGTGCTGAACGTGACCCAGGCCGAGCAGACCTTTATCTTCGATAACGTCTATTTCCAGCCGGTGCCTGCGCTGCTGTGTGAATTTTCCGCGCCGGTGAAGCTGGAGTACAAGTGGAGCGATCAGCAACTGACGTTCCTGATGCGTCACGCGCGTAACGACTTCTCCCGCTGGGATGCCGCACAAAGCCTGCTGGCGACCTACATCAAGCTTAACGTAAACCGTCATCAGCAGGGCCAGCCGCTGTCGCTGCCTGTTCACGTGGCTGACGCGTTCCGCGCGATCCTGCTGGATGAGAAAATTGACCCGGCGCTCGCCGCTGAAATTCTGACCCTGCCGTCAGCAACGGAAATCGCGGAGTTGTTCGAGATTATCGATCCGATCGCGATCGTGGCGGTGCGTGAAGCGCTGACCCGTACGCTGGCTGCTGAGCTGGCGGACGAGTTCCTCGCCATTTATAACGCCAACAAGCTTGACGCTTATCGCGTTGAGCACGCGGACATCGGTAAACGTTCTCTGCGCAACACCTGCCTGCGCTATCTGGCGTTTGGTGAAACCGAGCTGGCGAACACCCTGGTGAGCAAGCAGTATCACGAAGCGGATAACATGACCGACGCGCTGGCCGCGCTGGGCGCAAGCGTTGCCGCCGAACTGCCGTGCCGCGATGCGCTGATGCAGGAGTACGACGACAAGTGGCATCAGGATGGCCTGGTGATGGACAAGTGGTTCATCCTGCAGGCGACCAGCCCGGCGGCCGATGCGCTCAGCAACGTGCGCAGCCTGCTGAAGCATCGTTCCTTTACCCTGAGCAACCCAAACCGCGTGCGTTCGCTGATTGGCGCGTTTGCCAGCAGCAACCCGGCCGCGTTCCACGCCGAAGACGGCAGCGGTTATCAGTTCATGGTGGAAATGCTGACCGAGCTGAACAGCCGTAACCCGCAGGTGGCGTCGCGTCTGATTGAGCCGCTGATCCGTCTGAAACGCTACGATGCGAAGCGTCAGGCGAAGATGCGTGCCGCGCTTGAGCAGCTGAAAGGGCTGGAAAACCTGTCTGGCGATCTGTACGAGAAGATTGCTAAAGCCTTAGCGTGATGTAGAAAAAAAAGCCCGGTGGGCAGGTAAACGCAAAACGGCAACCTCGGTTGCCGTTTTTAGTGTTTCCTTCCTCTCCCCGTGGGAGAGGGCCGGAGTGAGGGTGTCAGACATTAGCCTTAACTCGCCGCAACTCCGTTTCCCCCCGCTTCATCACCCGATCCAATACCTCAGCCTCCAGCTCCGCCAGTCTTGCCGAACCCACGCGACGGGGCCGCGGGAGATCCACCGTCAGATCCAGACCGATTTTCCCTTCCTCTATTAACAGCACCCGGTCGGCCATTGCGACGGCTTCACTCACGTCATGCGTCACCAGCAGTACCGTAAAGCCGTGCGCCTGCCAAAGGGATCCAATCAAATCCTGCATTTCGATTCGCGTCAGGGCGTCGAGCGCGCCCAGCGGTTCATCGAGCAACAGCAGGCCCGGACGGTGAATTAACGCCCGCGCCAGCGCCACGCGCTGCTTCTGTCCACCCGAAAGGGCAGCAGGCCACTCATCGGCGCGATTTTCCAGCCCAACGGCGGCCAGCGCCTGGCGGGCTTCATCCCGCCAGCTGCCCTTAAGGCCAAGCCCGACATTGTCGATAACCGTTTTCCACGGCAGCAGCCGCGCGTCCTGGAACATCATGCGGGTATCGTCCTGGATATTCGCAAGCGGCGTTGTCCCTGCCAGAATGTCGCCACCGTTGGGGGCTTCCAGTCCGGCCAGCAGCCGTAGCAGTGTACTCTTGCCGCCGCCGCTGCGCCCGACAACGGCCACAAACTGTCCGGCGGGAATATGCAGATCCAGCCCGTTAAGAATGGTGTTTTCGCCGTAGCGTTTGGTGACGCCGTTCAGCAGTAACGGGGTCCCCTGATTCAGTCGTGCCGTATTCATGCTTTCGCCTCCTGAAGGGTATAGGCCGGGTTCCAGCGCAGCCAGCTGCGCTCCAGCCACTGGGCGCTGACGTCAGCGAGTTTGCCGAGCAGGGCATAAAGAATAATGGCAACCACCACCACGTCCGTTTGCAGGAATTCACGTGCGTTCATCGCCAGGTAGCCAATCCCGGAGTTAGCTGAGATGGTTTCCGCCACAATCAGCGTCAGCCACATCAGGCCGAGCGCAAAACGCACGCCGACCATAATGGAGGGCAGGGCACCCGGCAGAATCACATGAATAAAGAGGGGAAAACCCGATAAGCCATAGCTGCGCGCCATCTCCACCAGACCGCGATCGATATTGCGGATGCCGTGCCAGGTATTGATGTAAATCGGGAACAGCGTGCCCAGCGCCACGAGGAAGATCTTGGCACTCTCATCAATTCCAAACCACAAAATGACCAGCGGGATCAGCGCCAGATGCGGCACATTACGCAGCATCTGGATAGAAGTATCCAGCAGCCGTTCACCCCAGCGTGAAAGGCCGCTGATCAGGCCCAGGACCAGCCCGATGCTGCCGCCGATGGAAAACCCGATCACGGCGCGCCAGGAGCTGATCGCCAGGTGCTGCCACAGCTCTCCGCTAACGCTCAGCGACCAGAACGCTTCTACAACGCCCTCCGGAGAGGGCAGAATGCGGCTCGACAGCCAGCCGGTAGACGATGCGAGCTGCCAGAGCGCCACAATGCCGACGGGTAAAAACCACGGCGCGGCGCGCAGCAGCCATTTTTGTGAGGTGGCAGACATGGTCACTCCTTAGCTCTGTGCGGCTTTGCGTGGAATGAATTCGTTCGCCACGGCTTCGCCCTGAAGCTGAAGCCGCTGCGGCTGCGGCACCTCCGGAATGGCGACATCCAGGTGCGGGAACAGCAGTTCGCCCACCTTGTACGCCTCTTCCAGATGCGGATAACCGGAGAGAATAAAGCTGTCGATGCCCAGTTCGGCGTATTCATTGATACGCGCGGCCACGGTCGGGCCATCGCCGACCAGCGCTGTGCCCGCTCCGCCGCGCACCAGACCGACGCCCGCCCACAGGTTCGGGCTGATCTCCAGGTTCTCGCGCTTGCCATTGTGCAGGGACGCCATCCGGTGCTGCCCGACGGAGTCGGTTTTGGCAAACGCGGCCTGGGCTCTGGCGATCGTTTCATCATCCAGATGGGAGATCAGGCGGTCCGCCGCCTGCCAGGCTTCTTCATTGGTCTCGCGCACAATCACATGCAGACGGATACCGAAGCGCACCTTGCGGCCATGGGCGGCCGCCTTTGCGCGAACCTGGGCAATTTTTTCTTTTACCAGTTCAGGCGGTTCGCCCCAGGTCAGATAGAGATCGACCTGCTCTGCGGCCAGATCCTGCGCCACATCCGACGACCCGCCAAAATAGAGCGGCGGGCGCGGTTGCTGAACTGGTGGGAAGTAGAGCTTCGCGTCGCGAACGTGAATATGCTTGCCTTCAAAGGTAACGGTTTCCCCTTCCAGCAGGCGTCGCCAGACGCGGGTGAACTCGGCGGAGGCTTCGTAGCGTTCGGTATGGTCGAGGAACACGCCGTCGCCCGCCAGCTCCTGCGGATCGCTACCCGTCACCAGGTTAAACAGGGCGCGGCCGTTGGACAGTCGGTCCAGCGTTGCCGCCTGACGTGCCGCCACGGTAGGGGAGACGACGCTCGGGCGTAACGCCACCAGGAACTTCAGACGCTGGGTGACCGGGATCATCGACGCGGCGACCAGCCACGCATCTTCACATGACCGTCCGGTTGGGATCAGCACCCCGGTGAAACCGATTCGGTCTGCTGCCTGAGCAATCTGCTGCAGGTAGCCATGGTCAACCGGGCGTGAACCCTCTTCTGTGCCAAGATAGTGTCCATCACCGTGGGTGGGTAAAAACCAGAAAAGATTCAGACTCATGATTTAGCTCCTTCTTTGCCTGCGGGTTGCCAGATGCGTTCGCGAATAGTGACCTGTTTTGGAACCAGGTGGTTTTGATAGAAGAGGTCGGCCGTTTGCTGCTGAAGCGCGGCGACGTGCGCGTCAACGGGCGTAATGGTGGTCGGCGGACGGTGGTTGAGATAGCTCGCGATCACCGGCTCAGGTAAGCCCATGGTTTTCGCCAGCAGGGCAATGCTCTCCTGACGTTGGCTCTGAGTCAGGGCATCGGCCTGGGTAAAGGTATCCAGCACGCCCTGAATAAATGCGCCGTTCTTTTCCGCGTAAGGGCGCGCGGCCAGATAAAACGAACCGGTCTGCTTAAGCGTGGTACCGTCTTTCAGCACGCGAACGCCGCCCTGCAGTAATGCGGCGGAGTAGTACGGATCCCAGATGGCCCAGGCATCAACGTTCTTCTGCTGGAACGCGGCGCGTGCGTCGGCAGGCGTCAGGTAAACAGGCTGAATGTCAGTGAACTTGAGCCCAGCCTCTTGCAGGGCACGCAGCAACAGGTTGTGTGAACTGGAACCTTTCTGGAATGCGACCTTATGGCCTTTGAGATCGGCGACGGTTTTAATATCGCTGTTTTCAGGCACCAGGATCACCTCGGCCTTCGGCTTGGGCGGCTCAACGCCTACATAGACGAGGTCCGCTCCCGCCGCCTGGGCAAATATTGGCGGAATATCGCCCGTGCTGCCGAGATCGATACTGCCCACGTTAAGGGCCTCCAGCATCTGCGGGCCGGCAGGGAACTCCACCCAGGAGAATTTGGTGTCCGGGAAGCGTTTTTCCAGAAGCTGGTGGCTTTTTGCCAGCACCATGCTGACGCTGCCTTTCTGATAGCCGATACGTAAGCTTTCCGGAGCCGTTTCTGCGGCATGGGCCAGCGAGGTAAATGCCATCAAACCTGCCAGTCCGATGCGGGTTAAGGTTTTAAACATGGGCGACTCCTTGAGGCTGACCAAACGCCGGGGCCTGGATATCCCGGCGATGCAGGGCATGCCAGAAGGTTTCCAGAGCGTTATCGAGGCGGGTTTGCAGGTTGGGCGTAAAGTGGGGTTTATGCTGATAGTCGATGACCTGTGAGTCATCGGCGAAAACGCCGTGGAGGATCTCCTGCGCTTTCAGCGCGTTCAGCACCGGCTTCAGGGCATAATCCACGGCCAGTAAATGGGCAACCGTACCGCCCGTTGCCAGCGGCAGCACCACCTTTCCGTCCAGCGCGCGTTCCGGAAGCAGATCGAGCAGGGTTTTCAGCGCCCCGGAAAAAGAGGCTTTATAAATCGGCGTTGCCACGATCAGGCCGTCCGCGCCGTTAAGTTGCTCAATAAGGGTTTTCAGGGCGGGGCTGTCGAAACGGGCGTAGAGCAAATCTTCAGGTTCGAAGTTATGCAGGTTCCAGTGGCACACTTCCACATCCAGAGCATTCAGTTTTTCACGGGCATATTCCAGCAGGGCGCTGGAGCGTGACGGGAATCGTGGACTTCCGGCCAGGGTAATGACGCGCATACTTCCTCCTTATAACTAATTGTTTGCTTTTATCTAACATTCATAACAATTTTAAGGAGTGTGACACCGCGCGTTTATTCCACTAAATGATTTATCTGCAATTAAAATGCGAAAAAGTGCATAAGAAATAGACGGGGAGGTAAACGATTGCGTTTTACGCTGATTTTTTGCCGCAGGTCAATTCCCTTTCGCGCCGGGATCGCCCATAATCCCCTCCCGGTTTGCACACCGGGAATCCAGGAGAGTTCATGTACTACCCCTTCGTTCGTAAAGCCCTTTTCCAGCTCGACCCTGAGCGCGCTCATGAATTGACATTCCAGCAATTACGTCGTATTACCGGAACGCCTCTGGCCGCGCTGGTGCGCCAGCATGTGCCGGTAAAACCTGTGCAATGCATGGGGCTGACCTTTAAAAATCCGCTGGGTCTGGCGGCCGGTCTGGACAAAAACGGCGAGTGCATTGATGCCCTGGGCGCGATGGGCTTTGGCTCCATTGAAATCGGCACCGTTACCCCGCGCCCGCAGCCGGGAAATGACAAGCCGCGCCTGTTCCGACTGGTGGAAGCCGAAGGGCTGATCAACCGCATGGGCTTCAATAACCACGGTGTTGATCACCTCGTCGAGAACGTTAAAAAAGCCCACTTTGACGGCATTCTGGGCATCAATATCGGCAAAAATAAAGACACGCCGGTCGAGCAGGGTAAAGATGACTATCTGATTTGTATGGAAAAAGTCTACGCCTATGCCGGTTATATTGCGGTGAATATTTCTTCTCCCAATACCCCGGGACTGCGATCCTTACAATATGGTGAGGCGCTGGACGATCTTCTGAGTGCCATTAAAAATAAACAAAATGAACTCCAGTCGATCCATCATAAATATGTTCCGGTCGCGGTTAAGATCGCGCCGGATCTTTCTGCCGAAGAATTGATCCAGGTTGCCGACAGTTTAGTTCGTCATAATATTGATGGTGTGATTGCGACCAATACCACCCTCGATCGCTCCCTCGTGCAGGGAATGAAAAACTGTGACGAAGCGGGTGGGTTAAGCGGGCGTCCGGTGCAATTAAAAAGCACCGAAATTATTCGTGCTCTGTCTGCGGAATTAAATGGCCGTCTGCCGATTATTGGCGTCGGTGGCATTGACTCGGTGATTGCTGCGCGCGAGAAGATGGCAGCGGGTGCGTCACTGGTGCAAATCTATTCCGGCTTTATTTTTAAAGGGCCGCCGCTGATTAAAGAAATCGTTACTCATATCTAATCTTTTCTCCTAATCAGACAACCAGGGCTTTATTTCCAGCCCTGGTTGTTTTATATTCCGTCACTGTTGCTTATTTAGACATTATAGTCTTTTATTAATGGTGTTATAAACGAAGCGGCGATCAGGACATTTTTAGTACAGGACGTTTCGGGGACGGGAGAGAAACATGCGAATTAAACCTGACGATAACTGGCGCTGGTATTTTTGCGACGAGCATGACCGAATGATGCTCGACTTAGCCAATGGCATGTTGTTTCGCTCTCGTTTTGCCCGCCGAATGTTAACCCCGGACGCCTTTTCCCCGTCAGGCTTTTGCGTTGATGACGCGGCGCTGTATTTCTCCTTTGAGGAAAAATGTCGCGATCTGGTGCTCTCGAAAGAGCAGCGTGCCGAGCTGGTATTAAATGCGCTGGTGGCTATCCGTTTCCTGAAACCGCAAATGCCAAAGAGCTGGCATTTCCTGCCGCACGGCATGAACTGGACCCCGGCAACGGGTGATGCGGCCAGCGTCAATCTGAGCGATACCGCAGAAGAGGTGAGCCTGCTGGTGGTGGAGCCCGGCGAAAATGCCGCGCTCTGTTTGCTGGCCCAGCCCGGCGTGACGATTGCCGGGCGGACAATGCAGCTTGGAGATGCCATTAAGGTTATGAACGACAGGCTGAAGCCCCAGCTTCGCGTGGATGCCTTCAGCCTCGAGCAGGCGGTTTAAGCTTCCAGCTGTACGGACGTTTTCGGGACGCAGCTACAGCACAGAATTGTGCCGTCATTTCCAATTGCCGATTTTTTCAACGCACTCACTTCGCCATCCACCAGCCTGATGCGGCAGCATCCGCAAATTCCTGCGCGACAGGAATAGGGGATGCGGATCCCTGCTTGTTCCAGCTGCTCAAGCAATACCTGCTGGTTATTACCCCGGATCACGTTGCCCTGCCAGTGAATCTCTACCGCAGCGGCGACGTTTGTCTCAACGTCGACAAACTCCTCTTCCTGACCCGAGCCGTACACCCTTGCTGGCCCACGGGCGAGCACTTCTACCTCATCACCGACGCGGATCGCGCCGCTGGAGCGCGGGATCAGGTTCTGGCCGAAATCGACATCACCGTTATCCTGCGCGGTGCGGAATGACTGCAGCGTCTTCAACGGTTCGCCGGAAGGGTGCTTCTGGCCTTTCTCAGGGCTGACCGTCGTGAAAATGCAGCGGCTGCACGGCTTCACCACGTCAAAAATGACGCTGCCAATGCGGATCACTTTCCAGGTATCTTCGTCCCAGGCCTCTGCACCCGTCACCACCAGATTCGGACGGAACTGTTCCATCTGAACGCTGGCTTTGCAGCGGCCTTGTAAATCACGCAGCGAGGCTTCGTTGGTCAGCAGGAACGGGAAGCCATCGGCGAAGGAGAGAGGAACGGCGTCGTGGCGCTTCACGCGACGCGTCAGTTCAGGCCCAACCCAGCGCAGCTGCACGTCACGGGAAAAGAAGCCGCTCAGCCAGCGGTTAATCTCATCCGGGGCGATGCGCGCGGTAAAATGGTTACCCCACACTTCCGTTGGCGCATCGACGGGCGCAAAATCAGCAAAGCGAATCACCGCGCTGGAACCGTCCGGCGCGGTAAGGTGCAAACCGTCGTGAAGCGGGGAAGGGGTAAAGCGAACCATCTGAGGGAACTGGCGTGCGGTAATGAACGTACCGTCAGGCTCGGTGACCATAAAAATACGATCGAAGGCAAATCCGCTCATGTCGGCCAGCGCGTGAGAGACGCCGATGCCGCGCATGGATTTCACCGGATGAATAAAAAGCCTGGATAACGTCGCCACTGCACACTCCCTCGAATGAAAATAAGCCTTCAACTTTATGACATACACGCCATATTAGCTATAATGCGCGACAATTTTCTAAGAGTAAAAGTGACGATATGAATTCTCTGTTTGCCAGTACGGCCCGTGGGCTGGAAGAGCTGTTAAAAACTGAACTGGAAAGCCTGGGCGCGCAAGAGTGCCAGGTGGTTCAGGGTGGTGTCCATTTTGAGGGCGACACGCGGCTTATTTACCAGAGCCTGATGTGGAGCCGCCTGGCGTCGCGCATCATGCTGCCGATGAAGGAGTGCAAGGTCTATAGCGACCTTGATCTCTATACCGGCGTACAGATGATCGACTGGACAGAGATCTTCACCCCGAATGCCACCTTTGCGGTGCATTTCAACGGCGTGAACGACGAGATCCGCAACAGCCAGTACGGTGCCCTGCGCGTAAAAGACGCCATTGTGGACTGTTTCACGCGTAAAAATAAGGAACGTCCCAACGTCGATCGTGAAAACCCCGATCTGCGTATTAACGTCTGGCTGAACGGCGACACGGCAAGCATCTCCCTCGATCTGAGCGGCGCGGGCCTGCACCTGCGCGGCTACCGCGATCGTACCGGCATGGCACCCATCAAAGAGACCCTGGCGGCCGCGATTGTGATGCGCTCCGGCTGGCAGCCGGGCACGCCGCTGCTCGACCCGATGTGCGGTTCCGGTACCCTGTTGATTGAAGCGGCCATGCTGGCCACCGACCGCGCGCCGGGACTGCACCGCGGCCAGTGGGGCTTCAAGGGCTGGGCGCAGCACGATGAAGCGCTCTGGAAAGAGGTCAAAGACGACGCGCAGACCCGCGCGCGGAAGGGGCTGGCGGAATATACCTCTCATTTCTACGGCTCCGATAGCGACCCTCGCGTCATTGAGCGTGCGCGCAGCAACGCCCGCCGTGCCGGTATCGGCGAGCTGGTCACCTTTGAAGTGAAAGACGTGGCGAACCTGACCAACCCGCTGCCAAAAGGCCCGTACGGTACCGTCATCAGCAACCCGCCATACGGCGAACGTCTCGATAGCGAACCGGCGCTGATTGCCCTGCACAGCCTGCTGGGCCGCAATATGAAGGACCACTTCGGCGGCTGGAACCTGTCTCTGTTCAGCGCCTCGCCGGAACTGCTGAGCTGCCTGCAGCTGCGCGCCGATCGCCAGTTTAAAGCGAAAAACGGCCCGCTGGACTGCGTGCAGAAAAACTACCATCTGGCGGAGAAGGCGGCCGACAGCAAGCCGTCCGGCGTGGCGGAAGATTACGCCAACCGCCTGCGCAAGAACCTGAAGAAATTTGAGAAGTGGGCGAAGCAGGAGGGCATTGAATGCTATCGACTGTACGATGCCGACCTGCCGGAGTACAACGTGGCGGTTGACCGCTACGCGGACTGGGTGGTGATTCAGGAATATGCGCCGCCGAAAACCATTGATGCACAAAAAGCGCGTCAGCGCATGCTGGACGTCATTGCCGCCACCATCGCCGTGCTGGGTATTGCGCCAAACAAGCTGGTGCTGAAAACGCGTGAACGTCAGAAAGGCAAAAATCAGTACCAGAAGATGGGCGAGAAGGGCGACTTTATCGAAGTGGGCGAATACAACGCGCGCCTGTGGGTCAACCTGACCGACTATCTGGATACCGGTCTGTTCCTCGACCACCGTATCGCTCGACGCATGCTGGGCCAGATGAGTAAAGGCAAGGACTTCCTGAATCTCTTCTCCTATACCGGCAGCGCCAGCGTGCATGCCGGTCTGGGCGGCGCGCGCAGCACCACCACGGTGGATATGTCCCGTACCTATCTGGAATGGGCGGAGCGCAACCTGCGTCTTAACGGCTTAACCGGACGTCAGCATCGCCTGATGCAGGCTGACGTGCTGGGCTGGCTGCGCGATACCGACGAGCAGTTTGATCTGATCTTTATCGATCCGCCGACCTTCTCCAACTCCAAGCGTATGGAAGATAGCTTTGATGTACAACGCGATCACCTGCGCCTGATGACCGACCTGAAGCGTCTGCTGCGCAAAGGCGGCACCATTATGTTCTCGAACAACAAACGCGGCTTCCGTATGGATCATGACGGCTTAGCAGCCCTGGGACTGAAAGCACAAGAAATCAGCCAAAAAACGCTGTCTCAGGACTTTGCCCGTAACCGTCAAATTCATAACTGCTGGTTGATTACCGCGGTCTGAAAGGAAAAATAAATGTCTTTAATTAGTATGCACGGCGCGTGGCTCTCCTTCAGCGACTCACCGCTTCTCGACAATGCAGAATTGCACATCGAAGATAACGAGCGCGTCTGTCTGGTGGGCCGTAACGGCGCGGGTAAATCCACGCTGATGAAAATCCTTAACCGTGAACAGGGGCTGGATGACGGGCGTATTGTTTACGAGCAGGATCTGATTGTCTCCCGCCTGCAGCAGGATCCACCGCGTCACGTGACCGGCAGCGTTTACGATTTCGTGGCGGAAGGGATCTCCGAGCAGGCTGAATACCTGAAGCGCTATCACGAGATTTCGCATCTGGTGATGACCGATCCGAGCGACAAAAACCTCAACGAACTGGCGAAAGTGCAGGAGATGCTCGATCACCACGGTCTGTGGCAGCTTGAAAACCGCATTAATGAAGTGCTGGCACAGCTCGGCCTGGAACCCGATATGGAGCTGTCGGCGCTCTCCGGCGGCTGGCTGCGTAAAGCGGCCCTGGGCCGCGCGCTGGTCAGCGGGCCGAAGGTGCTGCTGCTGGACGAACCGACCAACCACCTGGATATCGAAGCGATCGACTGGCTGGAAGGTTTCCTGAAAACCTTCAGCGGCACCATCATCTTTATCTCGCATGACCGTTCGTTTATTCGCAATATGGCGACGCGCATTGTCGACCTCGACCGCGGCAAGCTGGTGACCTATCCCGGCGATTACGATACGTATCTGCTGGAGAAAGAAGAAAACCTGCGCGTGGAAGAGCTGCAGAATGCCGAGTTCGACCGCAAGCTGGCGCAGGAAGAGGTCTGGATCCGCCAGGGCATCAAAGCCCGCCGTACCCGTAACGAAGGCCGCGTGCGTGCCCTGAAGGCGATGCGTCGCGAGCGCAGCGAACGCCGTGAAGTGATGGGCAGCGCCAAAATGCAGGTGGAAGAGGCGTCCCGTTCCGGCAAGATTGTCTTTGAAATGGAAAACGTCAACTATCAGGTTGACGGTAAAGTGCTGGTGAATGATTTCTCCGCGCAGGTCCAGCGCGGCGACAAAATCGCCCTGATTGGCCCGAACGGCTGCGGTAAAACCACGCTGCTGAAGCTGATGTTGGGCCAGCTGCAGGCCGACAGCGGACGTATTCACTGCGGAACCAAGCTGGAGGTCGCCTACTTCGACCAGCACCGCGCGGAGCTGGATCCGGACCGTACGGTGATGGACAACCTCGCCGAAGGTAAGCAGGAAGTGATGGTGAACGGCAAGCCTCGCCACGTGCTGGGCTACCTGCAGGACTTCCTGTTCCATCCGAAACGCGCCATGACGCCGGTGCGCGCGCTGTCCGGCGGTGAGCGAAACCGCCTTCTGCTGGCGCGCCTGTTCCTGAAGCCAAGCAATCTGCTGATCCTCGATGAACCGACGAACGACCTGGATGTCGAAACGCTGGAATTACTCGAAGAGCTGATTGACGGCTATCAGGGTACCGTGATGCTGGTCAGCCACGATCGTCAGTTCGTTGACAACACCGTGACCGAGTGCTGGATCTTCGAAGGTGAAGGGCGAATTGGTCAATATGTCGGCGGTTATCACGATGCAAAAGGGCAACAGGCACAGTCGCTGGCGACGAAGCAGTCAAAGTCCAAAATAAGTTCTGAACCTGCTGTAACAAAAGCAGAAACAGTCAAGAAAACCTCGGCTAAACTAAGCTATAACCTGCAGCGCGAACTGGAGGGCCTACCGCAGCGTCTTGAAGAGCTGGAGGCCGCGCTTGAGGATCTGCAAACACAGGTTGCTGATGCGTCATTCTTTACTCAATCGCATGACTATACTCAGAAAGTACTGTCAGAACTGTCCGCGGCTGAAAAAGCCCTGGAAGAAGCATTTGAGCGCTGGGAGTACCTTGAGTCTCTGAAAAACGGCGCATAAACAGGGATAACATATGTGTGACCAGCACCATGCCGACAGGCATATTTTATGCTCGCAATGCGATATGCTCGTGGCGTTGCCAGAGCTTGGTCACGGACATAAAGCCCTGTGTCCACGTTGCGGTGCGACGTTGACAACCGAGTGGGACGCGCCGCGACAGCGTCCCACTGCTTACGCTCTGGCAGCCTTGTTTATGCTGCTGCTCTCCAATCTCTTCCCCTTCATCTATATGAAGGTGGGGGGGATCACCAGCCAGGTGGATTTGCTTGAAATCCCGGGTGTGATGTTCTCGGAAGATTACGCCAGCCTGGGGACCTTTTTTCTCCTGTTTGTCCAGATAGTCCCGGCTTTTTGCCTGGTCGTCATCCTTTTGCTGGTGAACCGCGTCAGGATGCCGGCACCGCTGAAAATCCGACTGGCGCGTATTCTTTTTCAGCTCAAAAGCTGGGGGATGGCCGAGATCTTTCTGGCGGGGATTCTGGTCAGCTTCGTGAAGCTGATGGCGTACGGGGACGTGGGGATTGGCAGCAGCTTTATTCCCTGGTGCCTGTACTGCGTTCTGCAGCTGCGCGCCTTCCAGTGTGTGGACAGGCGCTGGGCGTGGGACGATATCGCGCCAGCGCCGACGCTTGCTCAGACGGTGAAGGTCGGGGTGCCCGGCATTCGCCAGGGGCTTCGCTCGTGCCCGTGCTGTACCGCCGTGCTGCCCGCCGATCTCGACGTCTGTCCGCGCTGCGAAACAAAGGGGCACGTACGCCGTAAAAATAGCCTGCAGTGGACGATGGCGCTGCTGGTCACGTCCGTCATGCTGTATCTGCCAGCCAATATTCTGCCAATCATGATCACCGATTTGCTCGGTGACAAAATGCCCTCGACGATCCTCGCCGGGGTGATACTGCTCTGGGGCGAAGGTTCCTATCCGGTCGCTGGCGTCATCTTTATCGCCAGTATTATGGTGCCCACCTTAAAAATGATCGCCATCGCCTGGCTCTGTTGGGATGCGAAAGGTCATGGGAAACGCGATAGCGAACGCATGCACCTGATTTATGAAGTGGTCGAGTTTGTCGGACGCTGGTCAATGATTGACGTGTTTGTCATCGCCGTTCTCTCTGCGCTGGTGCGGATGGGCGGTTTGATGAGTATTTATCCTGCGATGGGGGCTTTAATGTTTGCACTGGTCGTGATCATGACCATGTTTGCGGCCATGACCTTCGACCCTCGTTTATCGTGGGATCGTGAGCCTGAATCAAGCCATGAGGAAGAGTAAGAGCATGGAAAATAAGAGTGGAGAGGCGAAAGTGCAGAAGGTCAAAAACTGGTCTCCGGTGTGGATTTTTCCCATCGTGACTGCGCTGATCGGTGCCTGGATCCTGTTTTATCATTACAGTCATCAGGGACCGGAAGTGACGCTGATAACCACCAATGCCGAGGGGATTGAGGGCGGTAAAACGACCATCAAAAGCCGTAGCGTGGATGTGGGCGTGGTCGAAAGCGCAACCCTGACGGACGATTTAACCCATGTGGAGATTAAGGCGCGCCTTAATGCCGGCATGGAAAAACTACTGCACGGCGATTCCGTTTTCTGGGTCGTTAAGCCGCAGGTAGGGCGTGAAGGGATCAGCGGCTTAGGGACGCTGCTTTCGGGCGCCTACATTGAGCTGCAGCCCGGCGCTAAGGGTAACCAGCCAGCCAAATACCAGCTCCTGGACTCGCCGCCGCTTGCGCCGCCTGATGCCAAGGGTATCCGCGTGATCCTCGACAGTAAAAAAGCAGGTCAGCTCACGGCGGGCGACCCGGTTCTGTTCCGCGGCTACCGGGTCGGGTCGGTTGAGAAAAGCACATTTGATCCGCAGAAACGCGCGATCAGCTATCAGCTCTTCATCAATGCGCCAAACGATCGCCTGGTCACCAGCAATGTCCGTTTCTGGAAAGACAGCGGGATCGCGGTGGATCTGACTTCGGCAGGTATGCGCGTTGAAATGGGTTCGCTGACCACGCTGTTTGGCGGCGGCGTGAGTTTTGATGTGCCAGAAGGCCTGGATTTGGGCCAGCCGGTTGCAGAGAACACCGCTTTCCGTCTCTTTGACGATCAAAAAAGCATTCAGGATGCGCTCTATACCGATCACGTTGACTTCCTGATGTTCTTTAAAGACTCCGTTCGCGGCCTGCAGCCGGGGGCGCCTGTTGAGTTCCGCGGTATTCGCCTCGGTACGGTTGGGCAAGTGCCGTTCTTCGTCCCGGGTCTGAGCCAGATGCTGGATGATGACTATCGCATTCCGGTGCTGATCCGCATTGAGCCGGAGCGTCTGCTAAACCAGATTGGCGAAAATCAGGATATTGCAGCCCATATCTCTCAGCTGATGGAACGCGGTTTGCGTGGGTCGCTGAAAACCGGCAACCTGGTCACCGGTGCGCTGTATGTGGATATGGACTTCTACCCGAAAGCACCGCCGATTACCGGTATCCGTGAATTCGGTGGCTATAAGATCATCCCAACGGTGAGCAGCGGCCTGGCGCAGATCCAGCAGCGTCTGATGGAGACGCTGGATAAGATCAACAATCTGCCACTGAATCCGATGATTGAAGCGGCGACCGGGTCGTTACATCAGAGTCAGGAGACAATGCAGCGCCTGCAAACCACGCTGGATAACATCAACAAGATCACGGCGAGCCAGAGCATGCAGCAGCTGCCGCAGGACATGCAGAAAACGCTGCGTGAGCTGAACCGCAGTATGCAGGGCTTCCAGCCGGGCTCAGCAGCCTATAACAAGATGGTGGCAGATATGCAGCGTCTTGATCAGGTCCTGCGTGAACTGCAGCCTGTTCTGAAAACGCTCAACGAGAAGAGCAACGCGCTGGTGTTCGAAGCGAAAGATAAAAAGGATCCTGAGCCGAAGAGGGCAAAAGAATGAAAAAGTGGCTATTGATGGTTGGCGCTCTGCTGTTAACGGCGTGCAGTTCAGGGGTAGAGAATAAAAGCTACTATCAGCTGCCTGTGGCGACCCACAGCGGCGGGCAAAGCACGGCGAGTCAGGGAAACCGCCAGCTGTGGGTTGAGCAGGTTGCCGTGCCGGATTATCTGGCAGGAAACGGCGTGGTCTATCAGACCAGCGACGTTAAATATGTGATTGCGACCAACAACCTGTGGGCCAGCCCGCTGGATCAGCAACTGCGCAACACGCTGGTGGCCAATCTGGGTAGCCAGCTTCCGGGCTGGGTTGTCGCGTCGCAGCCGCTGGGTAACGATCAGGATACGCTGAACGTCACCGTAACGGGCTTCCACGGCCGCTATGACGGTGCAGTGGTAATCAGCGGGGAGTGGTTGCTGAATCATCAGGGGCAGCTGATTAAGCGTCCTTTCCATCTGGAGCTGAAGCAGCAGAAGGATGGCTATGACGAAATGGTGAAAGTCCTGGCTCAGGGTTGGGCGCAGGAGTCGGCCAGTATCGCGAGAGAGATTTCCCGGCTGCCATAAGTAAAATTCATCATCAAAAACCGCAATCGGTCTGTTGCTGATTGCGGTTTTTTTTCGTTTTCACTTCAGGCCGTTACTTGTGCCACGTCACAATTTTTGTACAAATGATCTTCCATGTAGCTCACAAATATGACACCCGTATGAATTTTGAACATTGACGATGCGACTAATTCGGGGTATTCGTTATCTGTGCCTGTGCAGATAGTGCAGACACTGTTTTCTTTCCACCAGACAAAAGAATGAGGGAAACGAGGCATGAAGAGACAGAAACGAGATCGCCTGGAACGGGCTCATCAACGTGGTTATCAGGCCGGCATCGCTGGACGTTCTAAAGAAATGTGTCCTTATCAGACGATAAATCAAAGGTCACAATGGCTTGGAGGCTGGCGAGAAGCCATCGGCGACAGGGCACTCATAGCCTGATAACGTCTCTTTTAAAAAAGAAACCTCCGCAATGCGGAGGTTTCGCCTTTCCGGGGGTGCAAAAAGCACGATCAGAACGCGGACGTGTCCTGGAACAGGCCAACCTTCAGGTCGCTTGCGCTATAGATCAGACGACCGTCGACCAGCACTTCGCCATCTGCCAGGCCCATAATCAGGCGGCGGTTTACGATGCGCTTGAAGTGAATACGATAGGTCACTTTCTTCGCT
Source organism: Enterobacter sp. BNK-22 (assembly GCF_048684805.1). NCBI lineage: Bacteria > Pseudomonadati > Pseudomonadota > Gammaproteobacteria > Enterobacterales > Enterobacteriaceae > Enterobacter > Enterobacter sp. BNK-22. The sequence goes on along the minus strand of NZ_JBLQTT010000001.1, from coordinate 1,940,998 downwards.
GTAGGCAGAACCTGGCCGGTGAATTTTACTTCGCCTACGCCCAGCGCGCGGCCTTTACCTTCACCACCCAGCCAGCCCAGATAGAAGCCAACCAGCTGCCACATCGCATCCAGACCCAGACAGCCAGGCATTACCGGATCGCCGATAAAGTGGCAACCGAAGAACCACAGGTCCGGGTTGATATCGAGTTCTGCTTCTACGTAACCCTTATCGAAGTTGCCGCCGGTTTCGGTCATTTTCACGACACGGTCCATCATCAGCATGTTCGGGGCCGGTAACTGTGGGCCTTTCGCGCCAAACAGTTCACCGCGACCAGAGGCAAGAAGATCTTCTTTTGTATAGGATTCGCGTTTATCTACCATGTTCTCAGTAAGCCTTATTTTAGTGAAGGACGCAGGATAGCTAACACGTGTACGCTGAACAAGTCCGATCAGTTCGAACTAAACCAGCCCAGCCAGCGTAACGGCCATGGATAACGGTGACGAGCATCCTGCTGTGTCGCCTGAGCAATGCGCTCCTGGATAGTCTGCATCAGGGTGGTTTGCCCTTCGCCATCCCATACCAGGTTTGTCAGTAAGGGTAGTGCATCCTCAATCCCTTCGATGGCCCAGATAGCGAACTGCTCTTGTTCAACCGCATCCAGGATCTCCTGACTGAGGCTTAAATGGCGTGCGTTGGGAGCCGGAATAATCACACCCTGCTTGCCGTTTAAACCGCGCTGCTGACAGATAGAGAAGAAGCCTTCAATTTTCTCGTTGAGGCCACCCACAGGCTGCGCACGACCAAATTGATCCACCGAACCGGTGATCGCAATATTCTGATTGATAGGCACTTCCGCCAGGGCGCTGATTAAGACGCACAGTTCAGCCATAGAGGCGCTATCGCCATCCACTTCGCTGTAGGACTGCTCAAACGTCAGCGAGGCGGAGAAGGGGATCTGTTGCTCAAGCTGCAGTTCAGACATCAAAAACGCCTGCATGATCATCATGCCTTTGGCGTGAATGTTTCCGCCCAGCTCGGCTTTGCGTTCGATATCGGTAAATTCGCCATCGCCAATATGCACAACGCAGCTGATACGGGATGGCTCCCCGAACGCGCGCGGATGGCCAGGAAATTCAATCACCGACAGGGCGTTAATCTGACCGACGCGTTCGCCTTCGGTTTCCACCAGAATTTGTTCCAGCAGAATTTCATCCTGCATACGGTCAGCAAGATAGCCTTCTCGCCACTGTCGCTGAGCCAGCATCTGGGTGAATTGTTCTCCGGTGAACGCACCGTTACCGCTAATCACACCCACTTCACGCAGCTGCTTGCCGATCCAGAGCGGGCAGAGTGGCAGCGTTTCCTGGTCACCGGTATAACGCACCGCTTCGCGTATCAGGCCTGACCACGCGTCAGCGGCAGGCGTTGGCAGCGCAAAACGTTCGGCAACGGCCATCACCCACTGACACCACTGCGCCATATCGTCGGCATCGGCAATCTGGATATTGTCTTCGTATTCGCTATATACCGCCTGCTCAGCCAGTTCCGGCTCCATTTCCTGGAAATCCGCCAGCGATTCACGATCGCCCGTCAGCACGACGGTTAACAACAGCGGCATAGACGGAACAGAGACGGGCAGAGGACGGGACTCATCGTAGCCGACCCAGTCGAAACGCTGCTGGTGCACGATGGTTTTCAGACGCATCCACAGCAGCGGCTGCGAGAGCAGGGTACGCAGCGAGATGATCAGGACACCGCCATTTGCGCGATGTACCAGTCCCGGCTGCAGCGAAAGCTCGCCGTTAAACTGGCGCAGACAACCAAAGAGTTGTTCTGCCTCGACCCAGTTCGCGGTAATCACCTCGCCCTTAGCGGCAAAACGGCCGTCGGCCTGTGCCGCCGGTTCGAAAGTGACATCATGTCCCGTAATACGATACTGGCCGCCAAAAACGGCATTCGCTTCCGGCTTTAACTGACGCACGGCATCCCCGAACAACGTCAGGTATTCCGCTTCTTCCGGGGCTTTGAGCAGCATGAAAGGCGCAGTTGCCCATGGGCTTAATGCCTGCTCCAGCGCGTAATGCAAACGGGGCTGCGTATCGCTAAGGATGAATTCGTGTTCTTTTGCGAGATCTGGCTGTGCAAACAGTTCCTGATAACTTTCGGTATCCGGAACAAGGTCACGCCATGCAAGTTTCGTAATGGTCAAAGTTGATGTTTTTTAGTCAGATGTAAAAGCGTGGAGTATACCGTAAGCGGGGGGCTGTACCCAAGCAGGATTGGGGATTTCGACAGGGTGATTGGCTGCATTCACTCACAGGATATGATTTCTTTTCAGCAGATTGCTAAAAAACTGATATTCTGAACAGAGTTACGTGGTAACACTGAGATCGCAATGAAATATCAACAACTGGAAAATCTCGAAAGCGGCTGGAAATGGAAGTACCTGGTCAAAAAGCACCGTGAAGGGGAGCTGATCACCTGCTACATCGAAGCCAGCGCTGCACAAGAAGCCGTGGATATTTTGCTGACCCTCGAAAATGAACCGGTACAGGTTAACGGCTGGATTGAGAAACACATCAATCCAGCCTTGTTAAACCGGATGAAGCAAACTATCCGTGCGCGACGCAAACGGCATTTTAATGCTGAGCATCAGCACACACGCAAAAAATCAATCGACCTGGAATTTGTTGTCTGGCAGCGCCTGGCCGGGCTGGCGCAACGACGGGGCAAAACGCTGTCGGAAACCATCGTGCAGCTGATTGAGGATGCAGAACATAAAGAGAAATACGCCAACCAGATGTCGACACTGAAGAACGACCTTCAGGCGCTGTTGGGTAAAAAGTAGATTTTTTTACTTTTCTTCAGACAATAAAAAACCCCGCATTGCGGGGTTTTTTTATAAGACGATAACTTATGCCGCTGGCTGAGTTACAACGTCTTTGATGCCTTTAACTTCGATCTCTACGCGACGATCTGGAGCCAGGCAGTCGATCAGTGCAGCGCGAGCTTTCACGTTGTCACAGGTGTTGCCAGTAACTGGGTTAGATTCGCCCATACCACGTGGGGAGATCTTGTTAGCTGGGATACCTTTAGAGATCAGGTAATCAACAACAGACTGAGCACGTTTCTCAGACAGTTTCTGGTTGTAAGCGTCAGAACCGATACGGTCGGTGAAGCCCAGAACCACTACAGAACCGTCTTTAGGATCCAGGTTGCTCAGCTGGGTGTACAGCTGATCCAGTGCCTGCTGGCCTTCTGGTTTCAGAGTCGCTTTGTTGAAGTTGAACAGAACGTCAGACTTCAGAGTGAAGTGCTTGGTCTGTACTTCTGGAGCTGGAGCCGGCGCTGGAGCAACAACTGGTGCTGCTTCTTCCTGCTGGCCGAAACGGTAGGAAACACCTACGCTCAGCATGCCGTTGTCTGGACGAACACCAACGGTGTTGCCGTCGCCGATGTTGTTAACCCACTGGTATTCCAGACGGGTAGCGATGTCACGGGTCATAGCCCACTCAACGCCACCAGCGAATACTGGGGAAACACCGGTGTCATGGTCGTCGCCAGCGATGCTGTTGCTGGAGTCAGCGCGCCATACCATGCCGCCCAGACGGGTGTACACGTCCAGATCGTCAGTTACTGGGTAACCCAGTTTAGCGGTCAGCTGAACGCCCTGTGCTTTGAAAGCGCCGTTTACGGTGTCGCCTTTGTATGGCATACGACCTAACCAGTCGTAACCCATTTCAAAACCAACATACGGGTTAACCTGATAGCCACCGAACGCACCTGCACCAAGCTGGCTCTCGTGAGTTGGGCCATCATTGTTCAGGCTGCTGTTGTACCAGCCAGTGTCGTGGAACTGAGACCAGCCCAGTTTACCACCTGCATACCAGGTATTATCTTTCGGAGCGGCCTGCGCTACGGTAGCGAAGCCAGCCAGTGCCACTGCAATCGCGATAGCTGTCTTTTTCATTTTTTGCGCCTCGTTATCATCCAAAATTCGCCATGAAAGTCTCAAGAGAGAATCACGGTTAAATCCTTCACCGGGGGGCGTGGTCAAATATAAATCTACCGATATCTTCGGCTTAGGCCGAGCACCCCTGGCGATGTAAAGTCTACAACGTAGCTGAAAACTTACAAGTGTGAAGTCCGTCAGGCATATGAAAAAAAAAGTTCCGTATACCGATTATTTAACATTTTTCGAACGAATTTTGTGCAATAAAATGAAGGAGAACCGCACCAGACAAGCCTTGCCGCAATTTTGAGGTCGGGAACTAAAACCTCATCTTGCGGTCAAAAAAAATTCCAGGAAAAATCTTAATTTCACTCAATGATACAAATTTGAGTGAATTTTTAGCCCAGAAAGTTGTCCTCTGCGGTAAGAATCCGATCGAACCGGACGCATAATGAACCCGATCGCATTCCCTTCTTCAGCAGCTTCAGTCAGGCGGAAATGTTCCTCTTCCGTCAACTCTTCCGGTAACCAGCCAATCACCACGCTGTAATTCCCTGTGCGTAACGCGCGGATCATCGACTCAACGGTATCGCAAGGCGAGAGCTGATTAATCTGCATGACCTTGGTCAGCGGAAGGCCAGCGGACTGAACCCACTCGCGGCTCAGCTTTTGCTGTGGCGTGAGCCAAAGCTGCCAGCGCGATTGCTGACCGAGCTGTTGTAATAACGGCAGTAACAGAAGTTGCGTTAACAAGGGCTGGTCTTCACGATAAACCACTTCACTGATAAGCCCTGTGGAAACACGCTCGACGGAATTCTGCGCGACATTGCCTGCGGCAGAAGAGAGAGAGATTGCGCGATTTGCATAGCCTGAAGTGTGCATATTCATTCCAGCCCTGTAGTTACTGTATGGATATACAGTAACCCCTGTATGCCCAAAGATCAACCTCATTTTCGGAAAGCGACTCGCAAAATTCATTCAATCTTGATGCCCCTCGAAAAATCATCTTGCTCAACGACGATAAGTTGCCTATTTTCCTGCTAACGGATCCGCTAGTAAGAAATTTTGTTGTTAGTCTATGATTCTGAAGGGAAATATCATGAAAAAGATATCTTATGAACGGATTTATAAATCCCAGGAATACCTGTCCCCGTTGGGCGAGATTCATCATCGCGCGCTGTTTGGCGGCTACACCCTGGCGGTGGATGATGCGGTCTTTGCAATGGTGTCCGATGGCGAACTTTATCTTCGTGCGTGTGAGGAGAGTGCAAAATACTGTGTAAAAAACGCCTCCTCCTTTTTGACGTTGATGAAGCGAGGCCGCCCGGTGCTGCTCAACTATTATCGTGTGGATGACGGATTATGGCAGGACAGGGAGCGGTTGCTTCAGCTCTCCTCGTTTGCGCTCAGTGCGGCAAGGAAAGAGCGCTACCGGCGTCATCAACGAAACCGTCTTAAGGATCTGCCGAACCTGACCTTTCAGCTTGAAGTCTTGCTCTTTGAAGCCGGTATCACCAATGAAGAAACGCTGCGGGCGCTGGGCGCCAGAGCGAGCTGGCTGAAGATGCGGGCAAAGAATAAAGCGCTCAGTATTAAAGTTCTCTTTGCGCTGGAAGGGGCTATCGAAGGGCTGCATGAGGCGGCACTCCCGGCAGGCATCCGCCGGGAGCTGACGGAGTGGTTTAACGCGCTGCCTGAGCCACAGGAGAGTCGTTCCTCCAGGTAGCGATGTGCTGTTGCAGCCGACAAATTTCAGGCAGCAGAGCGATAAGCAGGCCTATCTGCTGAAGAACCAGCGGCGCTTTGCTGTCGTTTCCCGGGTCAAGGTGCGCAATGCGTTGAGCCAGTTCATCCAGAGCCTGTTGCACACGCGGTTCATCGGCTGGGCGGTGATGCAGTGCATCATCGACATAGCAGACGGCGTCATCAAGGAGGTTGAGAATTCCCGGGTTGGTGAGCTTCTCACGGTGGGCCCCCAGCGTCGAAATATAGCTGGTGAACGTATGGTTAAGGCAAAGCAGGCGAAACGCGGTCTCACGAATCTCTGCCGTGGCGCGCGGCTCCGTTGACATGTTAGAGACAACGGAGGCCAGTTCAGCATCACTGTTATGCGCGTCTCGACGTGCTATCCGGTAAGCCAGACGGTTATCGCGGCCTTGGTGATACTGCTCCAGAATAGCGTCAAGGTAACGACAGTTGGCATTCATCGCCCTGTCTACCACGCGCGGCAAATTGCGAAAACGCCAGTCCGGCCAGATAAAGCTGACCGCGGCCCAGGCGATCGCGCAGCCAATCAGCGTATCAATCACGCGGGGCAGGGCGACTTCAAACCCTTCACCCAGCAGATTAAAGCAGAGCAGCACCAGCAGCGTGATGAACATGGTGGCATGGGCGTACTGCACGTTGCGAAACGCGAAAAACAGCACGCCGGTGATCACGATCAGAATCAGTTGCCCCTCGACGGAAGGCACGAAATAGAGCACCGGTAGGCCGATTGCGACGCCGACCAGCGTGCCGATAATGCGCAGCGCAAGACGGTGTCGGGTGGCGTTATAGTTCGGCTGACAGACGAACAGGCTGGTCAGCAGGATCCAGTAGCCATGATGCAGCCCGGTTATCTGGATAAAGGCATACCCCACGCACAGCACCAGCGACATTCTCACCGCGTGGCGGAAGAGAGCTGACTCCGGGGTAAAGTTGCGGCTCAGGCGAAGCCACATATCGCTAAAACCGTGCACGCTGTCATCAGCAAGCTGATTGTCCACTTCACTGCCCGGAAGCGCCATCGCCTGCTCGGACTCAATGGTCGCCAGCTGTGCGTCAATCGCCCGCAGGTTGTTCAGCAGAAAGCCCAGCGCTTTGATGTGTTCCGGTGACGTTCCGCTGGCCTGAACGCGGTCGAGCGCCGCGTCAAGATGGCTGAAAACGCGTTCAAAACGTGGGTCATGCTGATAGGGCGTGCGCAGCAGAATGGAGCGCGAGAGCTGCTGGCACGCCTGGGACTGCATGGACAGAAGACGCTGGAAGCGGAACATCACGTCGCTATAGCGGAACTTCTCGCGCAGGGCGGCATATTGGACGTGCGAGGAGCTGGCACGTTCATGAATGTCCTGAGCGGCAAAATAGTAGTGTAAGGTTCTTCGCGTTCCGCGCTGACCGCGATCGCCGCGCAGACGGGTCAGCAGAGAGGCTTTTGTCTGGTTGAGGGTGGCAACCAGCTGGCCATTAGCCAGCGCCAGATCGTAGAGCGGCGCCTGGCTTTCTTCCTCGATATCCGGGTCGAAAAGCCGGGATTTCAGTTCCAGATAGTGGGCTAGCTGCTCAAAGCTGCGGGCAAGGTTGTCCTGCAGAGGGCGAACCGGGAAGAGCAGATGACCGGTTAAGGTCAGCAGGTTATACCAGATGGCACCGAGCAACAGCAGAACCGGCTGCTGGTACCACTGGTCGTAGAGGGATGCGCCCAGCATGGTGTAGATGGCGATCAGCAATGCACCAAAAGCGATGGTGGCATAGCGCTGCCCAAGGCCGCCCAGCAAAATAAACCCGCTGGTTGAGAGCGTCAGACCCAGGGCAAACAGCCAGGGCCAGGGGAAAAGTAACTCAACGGACGCTGAGGCAATAAAAAAGCAGACGAGCGTGATGACCAGGTTACGTAAACGCCCGGCCAGACGATCGTCCAGGTCCGCCAGCGCCCCGGCCACGACGCCCAGCGTGAGTGGGATGGTGAGCTTGACATCATTCAGCCACCAGGGCAGGGCAACCGTGCCGCAAAGCGCGATAAATATCCTGACGTTATAAAGCCAGGTGCTGTTCCAGGTATAACGGCGAAGCAGTGGGCTTAGCATAAACGCGGCCAGTCCTTAGTTACTGAAAACGACGACGCGCATTGGCTTCACGCGCCGCCTGGGCCACTTCGACCGGAACAACCCTGCGCCCGACGGGCCAAAGGGCGATCGCGGCGATCTTAAAGTTCGCGATCCCCACCGGAATACCAATAATCGTGATGCACTGCGCAATACCGGCAAAAATATGCATGATGCAGAGCCACCAGCCGAAGAAAATCAGCCACAGAATGTTCAGCAGGGTTCCGCCCGTATTCATCAGGGCGTTTTTGTTCTCCGGATTCAGCTCGTCAACGTGGATGGCTTCATTCCCGTAGGGGACGAAGGAGAGTTTTGTGATTTCCCAGCAGGAGCGGGTCAGGGGGAGCGTAAAAATCAGGACGATGCTCACCAGCGTGGCAAAAAGCCAGGAAAGGGTGGTGGCAAAACCGCCCAGCACAAAATTCAACACATTCAGAACGGTACGCATAAACCCTCACTTCCTTTCGATAAAATTAACGCCCAATGATTGTAACGTTTTTTTAGGCTGGAGCACCTTAAAACTGGCAGTTACACTGTCAGGTAAATTATCTCTTCGTGGATTTGGCGGAACATGGAACTGAAAGCAACGTCGTTAGGCAAACGTCTGGCGCAACACCCATACGACCGGGTGGTTCTCCTTAATGCCGGGGTGAAAGTCTCCGGAGAACGCCACGAATACCTTATTCCGTTTAATCAGCTTCTGGCTATCCACTGCAAACGCGGGCTGGTGTGGGGCGAACTGGAGTTCGTACTCCCTGACGATAAAGTCGTGCGACTTCACGGCACCGAATGGGCAGAAACCCAACGTTTTCATCATCACCTGAACGCGCTCTGGCAGCGGTGGAGTCAGGATATGAGCGTGATTGCCGCCGGGGTGCTTCAGAAGGTGCTGGAAGATATCGCGCAAAGCAACGCGCAGCATTCGTGGCTCACCCGTCAGCAGACCGCCGGGCTACAGCAAAAAATCCGGCAGGCACTCTCGGCGCTGCCGATCTCCGTGACGCGTCTCGAGGAGTTTGACAACTGTCGCGACGCCTGGCGCCAGTGCCAGGCCTGGTTGAATGATAAGGATAAAAGTCGGCTCGCCCATAATCAGGCCTGGACGGACGCCATGCTCACCCAATACGCCGACTTTTTCAGTACGGTGGAGTCTTCGCCGCTCAACCCGGCCCAGGCGCGCGCGGTGGTTAACGGCGAGCAGTCGCTGCTGGTGCTGGCGGGGGCCGGTAGCGGTAAAACGTCGGTGCTGGTGGCCCGTGCCGGCTGGCTGCTGACGACCGGGGAAGCGGTCGCCGATCAAATTCTGCTTCTGGCCTTTGGTCGCAAGGCGGCCCAGGAGATGGACGAACGGATCCAGGAACGTCTGCATACCCGGGATATCACGGCCAGAACCTTCCATGCCCTTGCCCTGCATATTATTCAGCAGGGCAGTAAAAAAGTGCCTGCTATCAGTAAGCTGGAAAACGATGCGCAGGCGCGTCAGGCGCTGTTTATCAAAACGTGGCGCCAGCAGTGCAGTGAGAAAAAGGCGCAGGCGAAAGGATGGCGTCAGTGGCTCGAGGAGGAGCTCAACTGGGACGTGCCGGAAGGCAGCTTCTGGCAGGATGACAAACTGGCGCGTCGGCTGGGTTCACGGCTTGACCGCTGGGTCAGCCTGATGCGAATGCACGGTGGAACGCAGGCAGAGATGATTGAAAGCGCGCCGGAGGCGATCCGCGATCTGTTTTCGAAGCGGGTCAAGCTGATGGCGCCGCTGCTGAAGGCCTGGAAAACCGCGCTGAAAGCGGAAAATGCCGTCGATTTTTCCGGCCTGATCCATCAGGCCATCATCATTCTTGAGAAGGGGCGTTTTGTCAGTCCGTGGAAGCATATTCTGGTGGATGAGTTCCAGGACATCTCTCCGCAGCGTGCAGCATTGCTCTCAGCGCTGCGGGCGCAAAATAAGCATACCTCGCTGTTTGCGGTGGGGGATGACTGGCAGGCCATCTATCGCTTCAGCGGGGCACAGCTTTCGCTGACGACCGCATTCCACCACTATTTTGGCGAAGGCGATCGCAGCGATCTGGACACGACCTACCGCTTCAATTCACGGATTGGTGAAATCGCCAACCGCTTTATCCAGCAGAACCCGCATCAGCTGGCAAAGCCGCTCAATAGCCTGCGGGCAGGGGATAAAAAAGCCGTGACCCTGCTGGCGGACGATCAGCTGGAACCGCTGCTGGACAAGCTCAGCGGCTATGCGAAGCCTGATGAGCGTATCCTGGTGCTGGCGCGCTACCATCACCTCAAACCCGAGGCGCTGGAAAAGGCGGCCACCCGCTGGCCGAAGCTGCAGCTTGAATTTATGACGATTCACGCCAGCAAAGGGCAGCAGGCCGACTATGTGATTGTTATGGGGCTGAAAGAGGGCAGCGACGGTTTCCCGGCTCCGGCCCGCGAGTCGGTCATGGAGCAGGCCTTGCTGCCGGTGCCGGAAGACTTCCCGGATGCCGAAGAGCGGCGTTTGCTGTATGTGGCCATGACCCGCGCGCGCCATCGCGTGTGGCTGCTGTTCAGTAAAGAGGAGCCATCCGTGTTTGTCGATATTTTGAAGAATATTGATGTGCCGGTGGCGCGGAAGCCTTAACGAAGACGGGCAAGGATGGTTAGGCCGGGTAAGGCGTAGCCGCCACCCGGCAAAAAAAGCTACTTCAATCTCTCTGAAAGATAACGCTGATAGTCCGGAATAAGGATATCTACCGGTGAGTTAAACTGCGGCGATTCGATGATGAAATCCGCCGTCGAGAGGTTTGTCGCCACCGGAATATTCCATACCGTCGCCAGACGCAGCAGGGCTTTGACATCCGGGTCGTGCGGAACCGCGTTCAGCGGATCCCAGAAGAAGATCAGCACATCAATCTTCCCTTCGGAGATCTGTGCGCCGACCTGCTGATCGCCACCCATCGGGCCGCTCAGCATGGCGTTCACCTCCAGACCCGTTTCGCGCTGGATCAGGTTACCGGTGGTGCCGGTTGCCGACAGGGCGTGCTTTTCCAGCAAAGACTGATGGCGGCGAACCCAGTTAAGCAGCATTTGTTTACAGTGATCGTGCGCCACCAGAGCAATGTGTTTGCGTTCCGGGAGCGTGCGTGTTGTCAGTTCCATAATCATATCCATCAGGTTAACTGCCTACACGATGACGGGAACCGTTTGACGCTGCAAGAGAAAGGCGTAAAAAATGTGGCTTATGATGAAGGTTGTTGTTTTGCCCACTGTAAAAACCGGGCCCGCGTGTCGGCATCGGCCTGCTGGAACCAGAATTTAAGGCGTTGTTCCGTCAGGGTCTGGGACTGGGGAGGAATGACGTCCAGTTCTGAGACGCCGGAAAGCAGCGTACTGTCGTCAGCCATCATGGTGGCAAACTGGGGAAGCGACGCGCGTTTACCCGCTTTGTTATAGGTCTGCGTCGCGGCCTCGTAGTCCGGACCTTTCGGTGAGGTCGTCAGCGCCAGAATATCCAGCTTCACCGGAATCGGCATCGCATCCCCGTCCAACAGTTCAATGCGGGGAGACGCGTCGAAGGCCGCCGATTCCTTCTCGGTTTCAAGACGAGGCAGGGTAATATTGACCTGACTGATTTGCCGGGTATTAAAGCTGACAATCAGCGGCGGGGAGATATACATCCTTTGCTCGTGATTCGCCAGACCGATCGATTTTTCCACCCGGAATACCAGCTGATGCGGCCCGTTATCCAATTCGATGCTGTCCGCACCGCGCAATAAGGAACTGGAGACCTTTTTTCCGTCCAGTACCAGGAGATCAATATCGGTAGAGAGCCGGAGCGTGGTCGCAAAAACGCAGACCGGCATCACTAACGCAATCAGAGCAGTGGCAATACCGGTTTTCATAGAAGGCTCCCGTCAGAAATCCTGTCGCCGCATTAATGTATCTAAATTTTTCGAGAATCATGTTTACTAACATATAGACATATTTCGCCGTTTTGCCCTCATGCGTCGGTATGGGATGGATGGTTGAGATGTGCGGTTTGGCGTACACTTTTAAAAAAGCCAGGAGAAAAACCATGAAAGAGAACGATATTGCCGAGATTCTGACATCCACGCGTACCATTGCGCTGGTGGGCGCGAGCGATAAACCCGATCGTCCAAGCTATCGGGTGATGAAATACCTTCTCGATCAGGGCTACCACGTCATCCCGGTCTCGCCAAAAGTGGCGGGGAAAACCTTACTGGGCCAGCAGGGTTATGCCACGCTCGCTGACGTGCCGGAAAAAATTGATATGGTTGATGTCTTCCGAAACTCCGAGGCGGCGTGGGAAGTGGCGCAGGACGCTATTGCCGTCGGGGCGAAAACGCTGTGGATGCAGCTGGGCGTGATTAACGAGCAGGCTGCGGTGCTGGCGCGGGATGCGGGGTTAAACGTCGTCATGGATCGCTGTCCGGCGATCGACATCCCCCGTCTGGGGCTGGCGAAATAATAAAAAAAAGCCCGTTCATCGGGCTTTTTTTACACGCTTAGTTCCGCAGGCGCGGAGCCTGTAACTGTTTGCGGATAGTCTGAGCAAGTTCATCCATAGTGGGTTGCTCCGGATGCTCTTCCTGCAGCTCGCTGCTTAGCTGCGCTTCAGCAAGATAGGTGTGAACGGGTTGTCCATCATCCCCCTCCATCACCACATGGTACCAGGGCGCGGCGCGAAGCTCTGCGTTCACCGCCAGCTCGTCTGCTGACGGTTCATCAAGGGAATACTCCGGGTCGATATCCACGACCACACCCAAATACCCGAGCAAAGTGTGGCGGACCTGCTGGCCGATACCGAATTTGCTGGCAATCATAGTCACCTCCCGGGAAATACGACTTACACGTTATGTGCGGGCAATATTTCTCTTTTCAAGTTACATGACGCGACAGGCAAACCCTTTCAGATACAGTCCTTCCGGGTAGGTAGCAATCACGGGGTGATCGGCTGCCTGACGGAACTGCTCTATAAATTGTACATCACGGCCAGCATCTATTGCGGCATCGGCGATGATTTTCTGAAATAAATCTGTGGTCATCAGGCCGGAGCAGGAGAAGGTGAGCAGAACTCCGCCCGGGTTCAGCAGCTGGATGGCCAGCATGTTGATATCTTTATACCCACGGCAGGCACCCATCAGCTGGCTTTTATTTTCCACAAACTTTGGCGGATCCATCACGATGACGTCGAACTTCTCGCCCTGGTCGCGGTATTTACGCAGCAGCTTGAAGACGTCGTCGCGTATAAATTCGGCTTTGCTCAGATCCAGTTTGTTCAGCTCGACGTTTTGTTTTGCCACGTCCAGCGCTTCCTGCGAGGTATCCACGCTGACCACCTGGGCACAGCCGCCCATCAGCGCCGAAACGGCGAAACCACCGGTGTAGGAGAAGCAGTTCAGCACGCGCTTGTCGGCAACGTACTGACGCGTAGCCAGGCGGCTGTCGCGCTGGTCAAGGTAGTAACCCGTTTTATGCCCGCCCTGAATATCCACCAGCAGCTTCATGCCGTGCTCTTCAATCGGCAGCAGGGCAGGCGGCAGCTCACCCGTGACCGGCCCCTGCGTCAGCTCCATGCCCTCTTTTTTGCGCACCGCCACGTCGCTGCGGTCGTAAATAGCACATTCCGGGAACAGGGTTTGCAGGGCGCTAATCAGCGCAGCACGCTGGTATTCTGCACCGGCGCTCAGGAGCTGCAGCACCAGGAAGTGGCCGAAGCGATCGATGGTCACGCCCGGCAGACCGTCGGACTCACCGGCAATCAGGCGATAGCTGTCCAGCCCGTCGCGTTTTGCCAGCCACTCACGCCACTGCTGCGCCTGCTGCAGACGACGCACGAAGAAGTCGATGTCGATGGTTTCGTCTTTATCGAAGGTCCAGACGCGGGCACGGATCTGGGACGCTGGCGAGTAGGCGCCTCGCGCTAACCATTTCCCCTGATGGTCAACGATATCAATGGTTTCACCGAGGCTGGCTTTGCCTTCCATACGGGCAACCGCGCCGGAAAAGACCCAGGGATGACGGCGCAGTAATGATTTCTCGCGCCCTTTGGCTAACACTAAACGTACACTCATAATTTGCTGTTCTGTCGATTTCAGGGAAATGGCGCGTAGAGTAGCACATCAAAACGGATCAGAGCTTGTTGAAATCATTTTCTGTTGTTCCTGATCGCGTCGCACGTAAAATAATCAAAGCGATGGAGTAATTAAGCTCGTTACCGTTAAAAAGCCGGAGGGAATCAAAATGGATATTGCGTTACTAAATAAGGGAAGAAACAGGGCATGGTCTGAGACCATGGTTAATCTGGAGGCGCGTAAGCTCGTTGATACAGCCAACCAGTTATCAGCCTTCTACCTTCAGGACGGGCTTTGTCGTATCAAGTTTGTAGAAGAAATAAAACAGGTCGTTGAAAAGGAGTTTGCAACAGCGCGTCGTGCCAGAACAGATGAAGAATGTATGGTTTGCATCAAGAATCTTCGAGCTGAAACGGAAAATCTTCGTGAGCAAGAGCATCTGCTAAGAACTCGCGCCGCGCAGCTTTATGCAAAAGTCGAGTTTGTCAGGGAAAATAATAAAATTGTCGGATATGTCATTACGGCAGTGAATGTTGTGCTATCAGGCGTCGTTTTGTTTGGTGGATTTGTGATGTTATCCACTATGGGGCCGATAGGCATGTTTGCAGGAGCTGTCCTTATTGCTGATGGAATTAACGGGTTGACCCGGGAAGTACTCAACTTTGATCTACCAGCAGGACAAAAACCTTCACAGGGAATGATTGCTGATACCGTTATGGAAACAGCTCAGTTTATGGGGTTCAGTCCCAACTCAGGATTGGCTTTTTATAACGGTGTTACTCTTGGTGCCAGTGTCTATAGTATCGCTGGACTAGCCCGAAAAACGGGAGCGTGGAGATTGTTTCGATGGCTTCCACACGATTACTATCGCAAAGTCAGTACGATGGGCGCGCCTAAACTCACGATGAAGATTGTCGGATATGGCGTTAAAGCCAAGGTCATTTTTGATCTGATAACAACAGATAACGGAATCCGTTAATCTCTGGTGCTTTTTCGGTAACGCCAGGATTTATACGACAGTACAGGAGGCTGTGCGAGAGTCATGATGCTTACCCCTATGATAATCGCCAGCCCCCACGCCAATGCTTTGAGAGGTGAACTGAAAACGACAAGTATAATCAGGATCGTGAAGCATACACTGGCAACCCAAAGTAAGGTATTAAATCGACGGGCGAGATCGTAAATCGCCTCTTCAAGCGTTCCACCGTATCTCTCAACGTTATTTTTTATCTTCTGCAAGTCAGACAGTGTGAAACCAGAACGCAACAGAGCTTCATCAGTGACATTCATATCGTTTTCCTTTCACGCAAAAAATCCCATTTACTGTTTGTACACGTACATACTCACGGTGCGTAGAGTAGCACATTCAGCAAGGCGCAATCATCTGCGGATGCCGTTGAGCGTTTCGGCACAAAATCAAATCGCTTAAGCACATTGGGGCATTGTTGCGTGCTTTATCTTAGGGCTTCCGGTTCAGCAAAGGAAATACCCATGAAAAAGCGCAGTGTCATCACAATAGCCGCTCTGACGGCAATGAGTTTTCAGGTTTTCGCCGCAACGTCTTTCAGCATGACCAGCCGGGATATTTCCGGCGACCGGCGGTTAGCGTCACCGCAGGAGTTTGAGGGATTTGGCTGCCACGGTGGGAATACCTCACCGCAGCTGGTGTGGGAAAATCCGCCCGCGGGTACGAAAAGTTTTGCCATTACGGTCTATGACCCTGATGCGCCTACCGGCAGCGGCTGGTGGCACTGGACCGTAGCCAACATTCCCGCGAAGACAATGACGCTGCCCGCTGGTGCCGGTAACCCAAATGGCGAAAAATTACCTGCTGGCGCTGTGCAGGGGCGTAATGATTTCGGTTATTCTGGATTCGGCGGCGCATGTCCCCCTGCCGGGGACAAGTCTCACCGCTATCAGATTACCGTCTGGGCGCTGGACGTGGATAAACTGCCCGTCGACAAAAATGCCAGCGGCGCGCTGGTCGGTTTTATGCTCAATAGTCACGTTCTGGCAAAGGCTCAGTTAACAGCAACCTACAGCAGATAAGGATGGCGGGGTGCAGGAGTTCCATTTTCGACATAAACATCTCACGGCGGGTGAAGTGAGTGCCAGCAAAATGCATCGCCTGCACCAGGTTAAGCTCTTTTTTCCGGCGATTTGCCATATCACTCACGGCAGTAAGGTGATTGTGCAGGACGACAACCGCCTGGTGGCAACCCGGGATGAGCTCATCATTATTCCTGCCAATACGGCGATGGAGATCATTAATCAGCCTGCAAACGGTCTGTTTCACTCGGACTTGCTGATGTTATCGCCGGAAATTGTTGCCGAGTTTAAAGCGCATTACCTGAAATCCTGGCCGCGCATGACGTTACATTCGCTCTGCGCTCCGCTGAGCGAGGGGCTGGCGTTTATGTGGGATAACCTGCTGCACGCCGTGCGTCAGGAGTTACCGGAGGCGTTGCAAAAACATCAGACCTTCGGTCTGCTGCTGGCATTGCTGCATGACGGCGTGGCAGGTCCGCTGCTTATTGAGCGAAACAATAACCTGACCGAGCAGGTGCGACAGTTCATCATGCTGTCGCCCGCCAGAGCCTGGACCGCGCAGGATGTCGCCAGCCGTCTCGCATTAAGCGTGCCGACGCTGCGCAGGCGGTTACGCGAGGAGTCACAGAGTTTTCGCCAGATTGTGGAGGAGGTGAGGATGGGCGTTGCGCTGTCACAGTTACAGTCAACCCGATTACCGATCGGCGAAATCGCATTACAATGTGGGTATCTGTCCAGCTCTCGTTTCACCGCCCGTTTTCGGCAACACTACGGCTGTTTGCCGAAAACGCTACGTTAAGGAGAAGAAGAATGTCTAAAGTCTGTACTATTGCCTGGGTTCACGGCGTTGTTCAGGGCGTCGGGTTCCGCTACAGCACCCAGCGCGAGGCCGTTCAGCTTGGGCTAACGGGATACGCGCGCAACATGGATGACGGCAGCGTTGAAGTGGTCGCCTGCGGCGAAGCGGAGCAGGTCGACAAGCTGGTGGCGTGGCTAAAGGCGGGCGGGCCGCGCAGCGCGCGGGTTGATAAGGTACTAACGGAACCGCATCAACCCGGCCGGGAGTACGTTAACTTCGGTATTCGCTACTAAATGCACTTCACCGGTTTAGGCAGGCCGGCAATTTTGGTGGCCTGTTTTGCCGGGCCTTTCGGGAACAGACGATAGAGATAGCGGCTGTTGCCTTTCTCTTCACCGAACTTATTGGCCATCGCCTTGACCAGCATGCGGATGGCCGGTGATGTGTTGAATTCAAGGTAGAACTCGCGGACAAAACGCACCACTTCCCAGTGTTCGGGGGAGAGGGTAATGCCTTCGTTTTCCGCAATTTTCTCCGCCAGCGGTTCGCTCCAGAGCGTCGTATCTTTCAGATAGCCTTCGCTATCGGTCTCAATTTCCTGGCCTGCAAAAATGAACATAATCTTCTGTCGTAGGTGAAAAATCGGCGACAGTGTAGCAAAAAAGCGGGCTCAGGATAAACCGTGACCTACAGGAGCAGCTGAAGCAGGTTGTTGGCATTGAGCTTCTTCAGCGCGTTGCATTTATGGGTTGAAACCTGCTTCTCCGACATGTGCGTCACGATGGCAATGTGGCGGACCGGCAACCCGGTCAGCATCAGATCGAGCACGTTGAATTCAGGAACGGTCAGGCAACAGTCCAGGCTTCGAACGCGACGCGGCTCTTTTGCCAGCAAATACGCCGCATCAGCAACGGCGATCCTGTCGTCGATGATATAAAGCGTTAGCGTACCGAAACGCTTGCGTAAATGCGTCGCCAGCGCCCACCCCTTTTCGTTGCAGACCAGATAAAGGTTGCCTTTCCAGCGGGCGGCTTCCAGCCTGAGCAAAATGTTGATCAGCGCCTGATGCGTCGCCGCCACGGAAAAACGGCAGCGGACGACAATCACGCGGCGGGTAAGCAGCGTTGGCTGCCACTGTACGGTATCGCTTATGACCTCTGGCTGGACGCCCCGACGCAGCAGCGCATAGCGCAACCCTTCGGCGTAAAATCGATTATTGTCGAGAATGGCGTAACTCACGGTGACCTCGTTATAACGTGCTGGGCGTATAGATAACGCGCAGCGTGCCGGTATAGTCGCCTGCGTTTTTGCTGCTGGCGGCAAACGCGGGGGTTTTCAGGGTAATAGGGGCAGGGATGCACAGCACGCTTTCGCGTCCGCCCGGCAGAACGACCTGACGCAGATACTGCGGATCGTTAGTGCCCTGCCAGACCACGGTTTTACCGTTCGCGACCGTTTCGGTTGCGCCTGTGACGGGATGGGTGACGGAGACCTGATAGTCGAGACGATCCCGCGCATCGGTCTGGCTTCCACCGCGCCGCCGGATAGAAAACGCCCCTTCGGCACGCCCCTCTGAGGGAAGCCCGTCATCCTCAAAGCGCAGATAGGCGCGGGTGCTGGTGCTGTTTTTGCCGTCGTACAGGCACATATCCAGCGTGTTTTCCCCCTGGATCTCGCTACCCCCGGGGCGCCCCGGGAAGTTGGTCAGGTTGAGGTTAACGATGGGCGTGGAGTGCGGAAAGGCCGGCAGATAGATCTGCTGGTTTCCCGGGTCGACCACCTCAATGCGAATATTTGCCTGCCATTTGGCGATGGTGAGATAGCCAGGACAGCCGACATTCACGTCATTGAAGTTCCCGCCGCAGTCGGCGCTTCCCCACTGGCGCAGGTTCTGCTTCAGCGTGGCGGTCCAGATCCCCGGCAGGGCGAGCTTATCCAGTTCGCTTTTCACGATATAGAAATCGAAGTAGGGCTCTCTGTTCCACGCCGGGAGGTCGACCGTTCCTCCGGTCACGAAGCTGGCGAAAATAAACACTCTGTTGTTGATAAACATGTAGTGATCGCCATACACCTTGATATCCACCGTCTTGCTGGTGAGGGCATGCGTAAAACGCAAGTTGATGGCATAAGGCGCGGCCGGGTTCGCCGAGAACCAGACCGGGGCGTTCATGCAGGCGCCGTTCGTGGTGTCAGTCCGGGACTCACAGGTCAGGGTGTTACGCCCCCACTTTTGCGGATCGGCGGGGTCATAACCACCCGATTCATGAAACCAGATGTCAAAACGCGCAGGCGGTGCCATACGATCGAAGCTGATCCCAACGCTGGAGTTTCGTCCCGCGGGGGCGCCCGCCAGCGTCTGGCCAGCCCACAGGCTTAACAACAGTAAAATAAAGAGGCACTTAATCACATCATTTCCCTTTTGTGAGGCTATCGGTGTTCATGGCCGTCGGGCCAGCAGGGACTGACCGTCCGGCCAGCATCAGCTGTGCCTGCTGCTGGACGGCATCCGGCAGGGCGGAGAAGGTTAATTCCTTACAGGGAATCGAACCGACGTAACGCACGACGTCGCGCATGCTCTTCACGTTCAGCGCGCACTGATAAAATTGCTGCTGACGCACCAGGTAGAGGTTATGCAGCAGGGCGTCGCTTTGCGCGCTAAACCCGCCGTTGCCAAGGTCGCTCCAGCCGTTCACGTTCAGCGGCACGCCGCCGATAAACGGCGAATGGTGCTCGTCGGTTAACTGGCCAAGCCAGGTGTAGCTTGCGGTCGTTTGCACGTCCCGTCGCAGCAGTTTGCCTGGCACCATAAACAGCGTTCTGCTGCCTGACCCTTGCGTGATTTCACTGCTGGCTCCCCGGGAGACGTCCAGCGATTCGTTAATCGTCAACGTCGTCTGCTGATAGCCCGGTACCGCGAAGAGGGCGCGGCTATTGCCCGGAATGTCTGCGCTCCCGCTGTTATCCAGCGACACGGCGACGCGCGGATCCTGAGCATCTTCCGGCGTCGCCACGTTCACCGCGACGGCGGAAGCAGGGCGACCGTCGCTCCAGCGGCCCAGCCACAGGCCAGAACGGGACAGCGCGAGCGTTGAGCTGTAGTTGCCGCTGCTGCTCAGCGTATGGCGGCGGTCCTGACGATCCCAGGCGTCGCTGACCGTCAGGCTTCCGTTGCCATATCGTCCGCCCTGGCGCGTATAGGCTGAGGTATTCAGCGAGTCGCTGTTAATGCCCGACGCGCTGAGGCCATACTCATTTTCACCGCGGGCATCGGCATACCAGTTATGCGCCACGCTGTAGCTCAGCTGGTTTTTTTCACGCTGCTGGTGCTGCCATGTCGCGCCCAGAGAGGTGTAGCTTGAGGCATCACCCTGACGGTTATGCGCCATGGACAGGCTCACGCTCAGGTAGCCGCCTTTATCCCTGCCGTCGCGGGCGTCATCGTTACGCATGAAGAGGTTAATGCTGCTGTTAATGTTCAGGCCTCGGGTGCTAAAGGCATTGCTCAGGCCAGCCTGCCAGGCCCGCGTGCGCGAGCGGGTCATATAGACCGATTCCCACGGCAGACCCGCATCGTGACGATTGTCACTGTCCGGCAGCTCCCGGCGTGAAACGTACCGGCCTTCGTTGCGGTTATCCGAATAGCCCAGGCTCGCATACCAGGTGCCGACCGGGACGGAGAACATCACCGAGAGGGTGCGATAACAGCCATTCACGGCGTCAAATCCCGCGCTTTGGGTGTTGCAGTTTTCAGCGGATAACGCGTTGCGATAGACGCTCAAAGAAAAACCGTCGTTGTAGCTGATTTGCTGAATATTGCCGCGCTGGCCTTCGCTGCCGTAAAGGTAGCTAAACCGGGTACTCAGCACGCCATCGATCGGGCCCGCGTTGAAGCCCCGGCTCCAGTCGATCGCGTTTTCCAGAAAACGCTGGTTTTTCTTGAACGTTGCCCCGCTGGTCAGCGCCAGCGTCGGGGTGACGGGCAGACGAACGCCCGCCTGCGCAACCGCGCGGCGTTCTTCGTTTTGATCGCTGTTGTCGGTTTCGCCCGCCTGCAGGAACCACTCGACGCGGTCAAATGGCGTAATGCCGGTTCGGGTAAACGGCACCTGCTCGGTGCGCGTCAGCCGGTTATTTTCATAGATGGAGAGCGTCACGGTGTAGCTCCCGTCCGGGAACGAACGCGTGTCCAGGGTTTGCGCCCCGGCATTCAGATAGAAGCTCGCCAGCAGCTGATTTCCCCGGCGGGCATCGATACGCGCGTCATGGGAAAGCAGCACGGTAACAGGGGTTCCCTTCGACTGCTGAACCGGGTTCATCCATGCCCGTGTTGAACCCGTGCGCAGGCCGCGAATTTTGCCCAGCGGCAGCTGGCTGAGGTTGATATTTCCGCCAGCGTTACTGAACAGATCGCGGGTATCCATCTCACCTAACTGGACATAGTACTGACGCAGGATATCCTGGCGGAACCAGGCGTTGTTGACGGTGACCTCCTGCTGCTGCTGGTGCCGTGAACGCTGCCCCAGCCAGGTCCAGTCGAGATTCACATAGCCGTCATGGGTGAGCGCCAGCGCGCCGTTGCCCTGCACGGTTGCCGACTGATAATCCCTGTCGGCCACGAAGTTAATGTTCTGCTGATGGATCAGCGCATTTTCGGTGCCCTGAGTGGGCTGATACCATTGATTCTCTGCCGTCTGCTTAGGCAGATATTTCTTGTCCAGGAACAGGTTAATGCGGGCGTTATTCTCGTCATAAATAATGGCCGCGTGGTCGGTATTGATGTAATCACAGCCCGTTGCGGAGCCGTTGCTGCTGCAGGCCAGGTTGCCGTTACGGGCAAGCGGAACGGCCAGCGCGGCAGACACGGTGGCAACGAGGGATGGGTCGTCATTAAACCGGCGTTTGATGGCCGCTACCACGGTTTCAGGTGCGACAAAGCTGACCGTTTCAAGCGTGATATCCGTTTCAAAAAGGCCCAGCGCCTCGCCGTAGAGGTTCACCTCTGTCCACAGGCGCTGCGTCTTCGCCAGGTCTTCAAAACCTGGCGGGACGGCCATCCCTGCGCAGGCGAGTTGGATGGAAGCGGGTAACAAAGCAACAAAGAGGAGGGTATTTTTGTGAAACGCCATGAACGAGCCTCGACATCATCCTGACGTCAGAGGGTGAGCACCCTCTGACGTTATTCCTTAGGTGCTGTGGTGTTACGCACCGCCTTCCGTGGTCGTCGCCTGCGTCAGCATCAGGCTGACAACGCCGCTGTACTGACCGGTTTTCAGAATGCCTTTGGTGGTCTGGGAAATGGTCAGCGGCAGTACCGCTGAACCGTTTTCAATGCTGCCCGGGAACAGTTCGGCGCCTGTATATTCCACATCTGCGGTAGAGAGGGTTTTATCACCCAGAATCACCGTCATTGGGATGGTCTCAGCACCGTCGGCATTCGCCAGCTTCGCGGCGCTTACCAGACGGACTTTTACGTTGCTGGTCGCGGAGTTAGACCACACCTTGGTATTCAGGCGGTAGCTTTCCAGGCCACGGCCAGGCAGGTACTGCATATCGATGCTTGCCGGCAGCGGCGTGTTATCGGCCTGGGTCATATCCAGCTGTGAATCAACGCTGGCGTTGACGGTAATATCTTTTTGAATCGCCAGCGCGTTAACGGACGTGGTCATCGCGGCAACAATCATCAGAGGTTTAAAATACTTACGCATTGATATCTCCATATTTACAAATGAGCACCCTGGCTCTTTAAACAAACCCTTTGGGGTCTTTACGGTAACGTCGTGTTATTGCACGACGGGTAAATCAGCTTCTTCAGCGGTTTTATTCAGCCAGTTGAAGTAGCGGAATTTATATTTCTGGCCTTGCGCCTTCGCGAGCGTTTTTAATTTCCGTTCAGTATCCGGATAAATCGTCGCGTCTTCTTTAATCCATCTGCACGACGAATCCGCATCACAAATACCGATCTCTCTCAGCGGCACGCGCAACGTGCCGTTGTTTTTTAACGTTCCCCTCTGAGGGTCAATCGACAGCGAAACCACGCTTTTTTCCGGTGCGAGATGGATCAGAGCGCCCCAGATTACATTGACGCCCAGTCTTGCCGTCGCAGCAGGGCGTTCTGCCTTGCCCGGAATAATGCTGTCAGGCTGCTTGACCCCTTCAAAATAGACGCGCCAGGTCGTCTCTTTTTCCGGGGGCGTAAGCGATACCAGGCGAACCACGCGCATTGCGCCTGCCGCAAGGGCGAATTTTTCCGGCGTGACAACAACGCCACCCTCTTTCCACGACGCCACATCAATCTCTTTTTCCAGGGCCGTGCCGGGATTAAGAATTTTCTTTTGCCTCACCCGAATGAACTGAATATCATCCGTTTTTGACGCCACCTTAATTTGCGCCGCACCGGACTTATCCACGTTAAGTTCCATGGGATACACGCTCATATTGGCCAGTGCCATTTCCGGGAAAAATGGCAATGACAGCGCGGCGACATAAAAGGCGGTTGTGACGCTCACTCTTTTTTTCTGTTTCACGATCAAGTCTGCCTGCTCTGAGTTTAAAGGCGGCGCGTTAACACCAGGACACCGTCTGCTTTCGTATCGCTTCAGGGCAGGGAAACTTTAACCAGAACAGCGGTTTGTGAAAATTTGTATTAATTAACTCGTTATATACAGTTTTTTATCCTGATTTTCTGGCTTTAAGGTTGTATAGTTAAGCGAAAATACCGCGACCAGGGATGGAGAGAAAATTCCTTCTGATGAAAAAATAAGCAAGTCAGGAGGGGGTTTTCATGTCGATGTACCAGGGATTAAAAAGCATGCGGTAACAGCCGAGAATAAAAGATGTTTTTTATATGCAATAATTCGTTGTTATTTGATCCTGAAGCACATGCAATAAGTCTTGTTGGGCAACCGGAATCTGTATTAACGCTTTCGGCCCCCGCCGTTCGCCTTTTACAGGAATTTATTAAGCACAAAGGGCACGACCTGAGTCGGGAGGAATTGATTACCCGCGTGTGGGAGGAGTTTGGCTTTACGCCATCGGGAAATAATCTCAATAAAGCGGTGAGCGAATTACGTAAAAGCTTCCAGGCACTGGGAGAGGGGTACGAATTTATCGTAACCGTACCCCGTTATGGGTTTCGTTTTGAGGCCGATGTGATTTTTCAGCCCGGAGAGCGTGTTCAACCCGCCGAACCGCAGCCTCCGTCTGCAGCGAAAGTGGAAAAGCCACAACGCGCTTCCCTGAAAAGGTGGGGGATGACGGCCGTATTGATTATTGCTGCATTGGGGGCGAGCTTCTACTTTAGCCGGCAGCAGGGGATATTCGTTCCGGCGAAACTCATGCCGGTTAAGGAGAAAATCGCGCATTGTCGTCTCTGGATTATCAACGATCACGGAAGACCGCTGGTGTTATCGAAATTAGCGGCGCAGCTGGCGGCCAATAACGTGGCGTGCGAACGTGAGGAGTACGACATTTATTATTTCAGCGCCCGTTTTTCTATTGCCGCCGCAGATGAGGTGTTCATTGGCGCCTGCCCGGTCAGTCAATCCAGCCTGTGCAAAACCATCCGTTATAAAAGCGGGGCACAAAAATGAAAATAAAACTTCTTTTTGGGCTGGGTGGTGCATTGGTCGGCAGTGCCCTGGCGCTGTTTTACTATTCCGGCTGTGTGTTTAAAAAGGATGTGCTGGCCTGCAGCACCGAATTTAACTTTACGCGCAATGAGGGAAAATCCAGCGAAGTGAAGGTCAATACCGTTGCCCAGTTCTATTTTCATCGGGACGGTACCGGAGTGACCACCTATAAAGGCGCGGCAAGGGCTGACGGGCAAAATCTGATCGTTGACAGGGACGTGGACTTTACCTGGCAGCAGCGGGACGATGATAACGTCATTGTGTTGAGCTACACCGAAACCTGGCGTCGACACAACGACAATACGCCCGACGCCCAGTGGGGGAGCTTTGCCAGTCCGACCGCACGCTACTATCTCACCATCTCTGAACTCTCGCCTTCCGTGTGGCTGATTCAGGACCGGCGCTATCCCACCTACATTTGCCGGGGTGAGTAGGGCATAAAAAAGGAGAATGCCGGGGCATTCTCCTTTTTCATATCCGTTGTGCTTAATCGCGGCTGGCGAAGCCCAGGATGCTCAGCAGGCTGACGAAGATGTTGTACAGCGACACGTACAGGCTCACGGTGGCGCGAATATAGTTCGTCTCACCGCCGCGAATGATGTTGCTGGTTTCAAACAGGATCGCGCCGGAAGAAATCAGAATAAACACGGCGCTGATCGCCAGATGCAGGGCAGGCAGTTGCAGGAAGATGTTGGCCACCATACCCACCAGCACCACCACAACACCCGCCATCAGCATGCCGCCGAGGAAGGACATGTCCTTACGGGTGGTCAGCACGTAGGCCGAGCAGCAGAAGAACACCAGTGCGGTACCGCCCAGCGCCATGCCGATAAGGTCACCCATACCGGCAGACAGATACGCGTTCAGCATCGGTCCCAGGATGTAGCCCAGGAAGCCGGTGAAGGCAAACGCGGACAGAATACCGACCGGTTTGTCAGCGGTTTTGTAGGTCAGGAACATCAGGCCATACATGCCCACCAGGGTCAGGATCAGCCCCGGAGACGGCAGCATCAGCACGGTGCTGGCGGTGGCGGTGATCGCGGAAAACGCCAGCGTCAGGCTGAGCATGAAATAGGTATTGCGCAGCACCTTGTGGGTGCTGAGTAGCGATGTGCGGTCGCGTGAGGAAGTAATTATACGATCCATGAGTCACTCTCTTATGACAGATGTAATTAACGGAAAGAATAGGAAACGGCGCGTCACTCTCAAAGTGGTTTTACCCATCTTTACTCAGCAGGTTAGCGCGGGAGCTGGTTGTTTCTTCTGCATAAATAGGTTTCACCAGTATGAACAGCGGTTTGACGCGATTAATCAGATCAACCTCTTATAGGTTACTGAAAATTATTGCGTTATTACCATAAGGCCGCTAAGAGTTATTTCCGGATCGTCACAAAAACAGACAATAAGGCGAAGGAAATGAAACCACAAACACGCACGCGCTTTACGCTCTCTTTACTTACCGCCGGGATCCTGTGCGCCAGCACGGCAGCCTGGGCGGCTAACGTGCCGGCAGGAACGCAGCTGGCCGATAAGCAGGAACTGGTCAGGAACAACGGTAATGAGCCCGCTTCGCTCGACCCGCATAAAGTCGAAAGCGACGTCGAATTCAATATTATCAGTGATTTATTCGACGGGCTGGTCAGCGTTTCCCCGTCGGGTGAAGTTCAGCCACGGCTGGCGGAAAAATGGGAGAACAAGGACAACACCGTCTGGACGTTCCATTTGCGTCCAGGCATCACCTGGAGCGACGGCACTGCGATTACCGCGGAAGATGTGGTCTGGAGCTGGCAGCGTCTGGTTGATCCTAAAACCGCTTCACCGTACGCCAGCTATCCAGGCAACATGCACATCGTAAATGGTGCGGATATCGCCCAGGGGAAAAAAGCGCCCGATACGCTGGGCGTGAAAGCCATTAACGACACCACGCTGGAAGTGACATTGACGCAGCCTAACGCGGCGTTCCTCGCGATGCTGGCGCACCCGTCGCTGGTGCCGGTGGATAAAGTGCTGATTGGCCGCTTTGGCGACAAGTGGACCAAGCCTGAACATATCGTCACCAGTGGGGCCTATAAGCTATCCCAGTGGGTGGTCAACGAACGCATCGTGGCGGAGCGCAACCCGCGCTACTGGGATAATGACCATACCGTGATTAACAAGGTGACCTATCTGCCTATCACCTCCGAGGCCGCGGATGTGAACCGCTATAAAGCGGGTGAAATTGATATTGTCTACACGGTGCCGATCAACCAGTTCGCGCAGCTCAAGAAAACCCTGGGCAGCCAGCTCGATGTCTCCCCGCAGCTGGCGACCTATTACTACGAATTCAATACCACCCGGCCGCCGTTCAACGACGCCCGCGTGCGTAAGGCGCTGAACATGGCGCTCGATAAAGACATCATTGCCGGGAAAGTCTTAGGGCAGGGGCAGCGCCCGGCGTGGCTCATCAGCCAGCCGGATATCGGCGGCGTTAAGCTCCAGAACCCGGATTACGCCAGCTGGCCGCTGGACAAACGCATCGCTGAGGCGAAAAAACTGCTCAACGAGGCCGGGTACAACGAAAGCCACCCTCTGAGCTTTAACCTGCTCTATAACACTTCTGAATCGCACCAGCGTATCGCGATTGCGGCCAGCTCTATGTGGAAGAAAAACCTCGGCGTGGAGGCGAAGCTGCAAAATCAGGAGTGGAAAACCATGCTGGATACCATGCATACCCACAACTTTGACGCGGTGCGTTACGCGTGGATTGCCGATTACGACGATGCGGCGACCTTCCTGAACACCTTCCGCACCGGCGACAGCGAAAACACCAGCCAGTACAGCAATCCGGAATATGACCAGGCGCTGGTGAATGCCGCAAAAGCCAAAACAACGGAAGAGCGGGGTAAGTTCTACCAGCAGGCGGAAGATCTGCTGGGACGCGATGTGCCCGCCATTCCGGTTTATCACTACGTCCGAACGCACCTGGTTAAACCGTGGGTGGGCGGATTTACGCCGGATAAGCTGGGGTACTATTACACGAAAGACATGTACATCAAAAAACACTAGGCCTGTGCTGATAAAATCGTCGATGTGTTGTCAGTTCAACCGATTAAACACGTTTTGACTATTTTTACAGCGAACGATTGCCGGCACTCTTTACAGCAAGCGGTGAGGTGTTTATAGTTCGCCTCACTCAGGAAGTGTGGCCGAGCGGTTGAAGGCACCGGTCTTGAAAACCGGCGACCCGAAAGGGTTCCAGAGTTCGAATCTCTGCGCTTCCGCCAGATATAAACCCCAGGTTACTTGTTAACCTGGGGTTTTTCTTTTGCCTTAACGCAGGTTTGTTCTTCACCAGATTCTGGCCATTCCTTCGCTTGCCGGGCGAACGAGCGTAAAACCAAATTTAGTATAAAGCTCAGGCACATCGGCCATTAAGCAAACGTACGCTCCTTTACAGGCGTGGTTATCCAGCCAGGCAACAAGCGTTTCCATAATGACTCTGCCCAGTCCTTTCCCCTGATGAAGCGGATCAACCGCGACGTCGACGATATCAAAATTCAACGCACCATCCCCTACGATGCGCCCCATACCGACCGGTTTTCCCTGAAACACTATATGCATGCCATAGCAGCTGCCGGGCAGCGCTTTTCGGGCGGCCTCCAGCGGGCGAGGGCTAAGACCCGAGATTTCGCGCAGCCGGCAAAACGCTTCTGCAGTGGGGACGGTTTCAACCACGGTATAGTTATCAGGCATAAGAAGAGCTCCAGTCGGTGTTCAGTAAAGGGCTTCAGTCTGGCAGTAAAATTGACGAAAGACGATTTTACGGACCGATCCCGTTCACACTTTTAACCTCCCGCTATTCCCCTGTAAAAAACAGGCGTTATCATTCACCACGTAAATACCTTTTTACCGCTTACCGAGGCTTTGATGCTGGAGAATGTTTTCATCAGATAATCAGCTTCCCGCCCATCTCAGGACGGACTGGTTATCGCTGCGCTTAAACCTTACGCACGCACCTGCGGGTGTGGGCTCGTTTTTACGCATGATGATTACACAGGTTTTCCAGTATGAATTTATCCCGTCAGGAACAACGTACCTTACACGTTCTCGCCAAAGGTGGACGTATTGTGCACGTCCGCGACAGTTCTGGCCGCGTCACGTCCGTTGAGTGCTATACCCGTGAAGGGCTGGTGCTGAGCGACTGCACGCTGAACGTCTTCAAAAAACTCCGCGCCAAAAAGCTGATCCGATCCGTGAACGGGCAGCCTTACCGCATCAACACCACCGGGCTGAACAACGTTCGCGCCCAGCTGGATAATCGCTAAGGAGCAGTGATGAATACACCCTATACAGATAGCTATGACCGCGCTTTTTTGCTCGACACCATGATGGGCCCAAACGCCATGCGGCTTACCGAGGAGCTGGTTGCTCAACTGCATATCGCTCCAGGGATGCGCATTCTCGATCTCGGCTGCGGGAAAGGGATCTCTTCTATCCTGCTCGCCGAAAAATATGACGCCACGGTTTTTGCCGCCGATCTGTGGATTACGCCGGGAGAAAATGCAGCGCGTTTCAGCGAACGGGATCTGGCCGGAAAAATCTTTCCGCTGCGGGTTGATGCTACAAAAGCGATCCCGTTCGCGCATGATTACTTTGACCTGATCGTCAGCGTGGATGCATATCAATACTTTGGCAACAATGACGCCATGCTGGGCACGCTGCTACCCTTTATCAAACCCGGCGGGTACATTGCGGTTGCCGTTCCCGGGTTTATCGGGGAGTACAGCGAAACGCATCTCCCGGAGGTGGTTAAACCTTTCTGGACCCCTGAGTGGTATTTCTATCCGCTCTCCTGGTGGAAAGCGCTGTGGGAAAAAGAGCCCGGTGCGGCGCTGATCGCCGTACGGGAGATGGATACCTGTCAGCAGGCGTGGGATGAGTTTATGCAATGCGAGATCGCTCAGGAGATGATGGTGCCCATTATGGACGCGGGGGCCGGAGCGTATTTCAATATGATCCAACTGGTTGCGCAGAAGCGCTAAGCAGAATAAACAACGCCACCCTCGGGTGGCGTTCATGCATTGAATGGAATATCGTAGCGGAATGTAGGCCGGGTAAGCGCAGCGCCACCCGGCAAGAAACGCGGCGTTATGAGCGAATAAAAGCCAGAATGTCCGCGTTGATAGTATCCGCATGGGTGGTATGCATCCCGTGCGGGAAGCCCGGATAAATTTTCAGCACGCTGTTCGCCAGCAGCTTGTCCTGGAGAAGGGCGGCATTTTTATACGGTACAACCTGATCGTCATCGCCCTGCAACACCAGAACGGGAACCGTGATGGTTTTCAAATCTTCCGTCTGGTCGGTCTCTGAAAACGCCTTAATCCCCTCATAGTGGGCTTTGGCGCTTCCGATCATACCCTGTCGCCACCAGTTCTGGATCGTACCCTGCGAAACCTCGGCGCCATCGCGATTAAAACCGTAGAAAGGACCGCTGGCAACGTCGAGATAAAACTGGGCGCGGTTAGCCGCCAGCGCTTTGCGGAAACCGTCGAAGACCTCGATGGGCGTTCCGCCGGGATTCGTCTCCGTTTTGACCATCAGAGGCGGGACGGCGCTCACGAGCACCGCTTTGGCGACGCGCCCCTGTGGTTGTCCATACCGCGCAACATAGCGGGCGACCTGGCCGCCGCCGGTGGAGTGACCGACGTGCACGGCATTGTGCAGATCCAGGCTTTCAACCACGGCTGACGCATCGGCCGCATAATGATCCATATCGTGGCCTTCACTCACCTGGTCCGATCGTCCATGTCCGCGGCGATCGATAGCGATAACGCGATAGCCTTCTGCAAGGAAGAAGAGCATCTGGTTATCCCAGTCATCGGCACTCAACGGCCAGCCGTGGTGGAAGACAATGGGCTGGGCCTCTTTTGGGCCCCAGTCTTTGTAGTAAATATTGACGCCGTCTTTCGTGGTTACGAATGCCATACCGCAGACTCCTCTGTTAAGAACAACACGACCCCTAAAGTGTAGGAGAAATCACAAAAGCGGTTGGTTTAATTCCGGTGAAGGATATTCATTTTGCGTCTGGGCTCTGGCGAGATGCGCCAGAGCCTTCAGGACAGGATTAACAGCAGGGGCGTTTAGCGGTTTTCTTCAATATAGCGGGCCAGGTCCGCCGGGGTTTTCAGCACCGTCGCCACGTCTGTCGGCGGGATCATGCAGCCGTAAACGTCCTGTACTTCCAGGACCATATCGACCGCCAGGATGGAGTCGAGAATGTCGGATTCAATCAGTTCATCGTGAAAGCCCACCTTACGGGATAACACTTTTTCGAACAGGGCGAGAATTTCTTGTTCCATAATTTTTCCTGGGGTCATTAATTTGTGCGGGCGTAAGCGTCCAGCAGCTTGCGGTCAATTTTGCCGTTAGGATTCAGCGGCAAAGCGTCTTTTACGATAATTTGTGATGGCACCATATAGTGGGGAACCACCTTCGACAGTGAGGTTTTGATGGTATCCGGCGCCAGCTCCGTCACGCAGAACGCGGCAATGCGCAGCACGCTGCCGCAGGATTTCATCAGCGGCAGAACCACCGCTTCGTTGATGCCGGACATCGCCAGCAGGCGGTTTTCGATCTCGTTAATTTCAATACGGTAGCCATTCAGTTTGACCTGGCTGTCGTTGCGGCCCTGACAGTAGATGAGCCCCGCTTCATAACCCAGATCGCCGGTCCGGTAGCCGCGAAACGCCTCGTTTTCCCGATGAAGTAATTTCGCCGCGTTCTCCTGCGGCAGGCCGAGGTAGCCGCGCATGACGTTTTTCCCCCAGATGATCAGCTCGCCTTCAGCGGAAATTTCCATTCTGCTCTCAGGCATCATGACCCCCACCGGCAGCACGGCGCTGTCGCTGTTCAGGATCGCATCCGTGATCTCGACGACGGTTGTTGCGATGGTCGCTTCTGTTGGGCCATAGGAGTTAATAATTTTGGCCTGCGGGAAACGGCGGCGCAGCTGTTTGACCAGCGCTTTATTCAACACTTCACCAATGAAGATAAAGACGCTCAGCGCAGGCAAATACTCGCTGTTGAACTGCGGGGAAAGTAGCTGCTGATACGCAAAAGAGGGGGTGGAAACCCAGGCGGAGACGGCGTTGCTTTTCAGTCGCTCCAGCCAGTTCTCTTTCTGAATATCGTCTTTGGCGTTCAGCACGATGTGTCCACCCATCGCCAGATTCGCCAGCAAAGGGATCAGGGAGAGGTCAAAACTGAACACCGCGTGGTTCATCAGGACCGGTTTTTCCGGCAGCGAAAAGTCCTGGCTGACCCATTTCATGAAGTGCCACACGCTTTCACGCCCAATCTGCACCCCTTTAGGCTTGCCGGTGCTGCCTGAGGTAAACATGATATAGGCCAGATCCTGCTCCTCCAGCACTTTGCCCGGTTCACCCGTGGCGATGAACTGCCGGGTCGCGACGTCATAATAGTAAGGGGCGCTGGCCAGATGGCAGATCTCCCGCAGGCGCTCCTGCGGGTAAATGCAGTCCACCGGAATGTACGGAATGTTGTGCAGCAGGCAGCTATAAATCGCCACGGCGAACTCGGCCTGCTGGTGTCCGTACAAGACGACCGGCGTACCGGCAACAGGCTGGCAACCCTGATAGCGCTGAGCCCAGTCCGTCACGGCAGCGGAAAGCTGCAGCCAGCTTAAGGCTTCGTCGCTGCCGCTGATGGCCAGCTGCTGCGGGGAGGCGGGATCGTATAATGCCGCACGCAAGAAATCCTGCAGTTCCTGAAGATCGGAGTGATTTTTCATAGAGGTGACATTCCACTAAAGATGTAAAGGGAGCCCGCGGCGCTTCCCAGCGTCAAAATGCGTCCCAAAAACGCAACAGCCGGATACTGCAACCCGCGGTGTAACGCCGGGCTGCGTTTGGCTGACCACAGCAGCATGTTGTGAGCGACAGAAATGGCGCCAAACAGCGCGCCGCTGATGACGTAATGGCGTTCCAGGCCATTCCATGCCCCCATGCAAAACAGGGTGCAAAAAATACCGATATTTTGCGCCAGCGTTTTGTTCTGACGGAAAAAGTTGAACTTCATCAGGTTCATATAAACGGGCATAAAGACCACATCGCGCAGCCATTCAGACAGGCTAATGTGGAAGCGGCGCCAGAAGTCCTGCGGATTCTTTGCCAGAAGCGGCATATTGAAGTTTGCCGGAATATTCAACCCAAACAGGCGGCCCGCACCGATGGCCATATTGCTGTAGCCCGCAAAATCAAAGTAGAGGTAGGCGCTATAGGCAATCGACATCACCACGCCCACGGTCAGCGTAAACGGCTTATGGCTCCAGGGCTGCACGACAAGTGAATCAACCAGCATGGCAAACAGGAACTTCTGGACAATGCCGGTAATGATTTGCTCCAGCGCCACTAAAAACTGTTCGCGGTTAAGGGCAAAGACGGGCTTATTGACGTCGTTCATCCATGTCCGCCAGCGATACATTGGGCCCGCCAGAATAATAAAGGGCATAAACAGATAGCAGAAATAATGCAGGAAATTCTGCCCTTCTTTTTTACTGCGATAGAGCAGCACGTCCACCGCGCGGAACGTCATAAAAGAGAGGCCGATCATGCCGAGATGATGATTAAGATGCAATTTCACCAAAAATAAAGGCAGCAGCGTTAACACAATCGCCTGCCAGGTTTTTAACCATCCTTTTTCTTTTAACGTGGCGATAAGGTAAAAACTGAAAAAAACGACCGCGGGAACACGGTAATCACCCTGAAAAATATAGCCCCAGCCTAATGCGGCGAGAGCGGATAACGCCGATAAATACGTCAGGCGATGACGTAATACGCGATTGACCAGCGCAAACGCCAGGGCGGATGAAAATAAATAGACAAAAAACATGCCTGAGCTATACATCATTCGGCCTCAGAACTTTTGATATTCAAAATGCAGCTGCATACTCATGCTGTCATCGACAGAGGTCCACGCGACGATGGTGATCGCCAGCAGGAGATAAAGGAAAAAAAGACGGATCGCGATTTTCATTATTTAAAGCTCTGTGCAATAAAGCGAATCATAGGAACCCAGGCCAGCTCGGAAGGGTGCAAACGATCCCAGTTCCAGCCATTCTGATAAGGCATGGCGTACATATCTAAATAGGGGATCTGGTTCGCTTCCAGAATGGTTTGAATTTGCTTATCAACCGGGCGGAAGGTATCGGTATTGTAAAGCGCCCAGGGGTTAACCGGGTCAACGATAGCAATCACCTGCACGTGACGGTCTTTCAGCAGCTGGACGGTTTTTCTGAACGCGGCGATTTGCGCAGGTACGACCGGCGTGTCATCCCACTGCTGCCGCGTACCGTCCTCCTCGTAAATCGTTTTGTCCATCCACAAGGTGGCCGCGCTCTGCTGGCGTTTTTTATTTAACTCGCGGGCATTCGCCAGCTCTTTATCCCAGTCTGGGGCAATATGGGTGGTTGGCTGCGGCGGCCACGGCTGTACCGTCCGGGGCGTGACGTGAAGCAGTGCCAGCCAGTCGTTTTTTATCAGGGTGCAGACGTTGGCAAACTGGAAACTCACCTCGTCCCATATCAGATCGGGGTGCCAGCCAAAGACACGCATTTGACCAAAGGTTAAATGGCTTATTTCTTTACTATCAATATGTTTTAAATAATTGACTAATATTGGGCGCGCCTGCGGATCCTTCATCAAAGGATTAAAAACAGAGCCCGGGAAATTATCGGCATAGATAGCGGGTGGCAGACCTTTTGAGTAAAAGCTGTCAGGTGCCAGAAGCAAAACAACTTTACTGTTTGCGTTAAGGCTATTTTTAAAACGTGAGAACAGTAAAAACTGCGTTTCGTCATCAACAAACGCATCGCCATACGCCACGACGGGTTTGTGTAATTGCTTATTAAAATAATTATAGACAGCGTAATGTTCATCTTCTGAGGTCGCTACCTCAGACGCACCAATGAAGAATATCGCATTCCCTTCTAAGGCATGAGAAATAGTGGCAATTTTTTCCGCTTGTTCTTTAGGCGTCCCCGCCATTGATTTAATCAGCGGCTGGAAGGCGAGCGGTGGATCGAAGCTCGTCACCAGCGGGTGAATACAAAGGAACAAAATGGCCAGGGTTGCCATCAGGATATGTAAGCAAAGCGTATTCTTGATTTTCATCATCAACCCGTAACACTGCATGGCAGTAATGTCTAAAATCTGCGGGAATTCAGATTTATAACAATTACACTACAAATGACCGTCTATTTTTGTGGCATTCTATACCAGAGCGATTTAAAAGG
Source organism: Enterobacter sp. BNK-22 (assembly GCF_048684805.1). Classification (NCBI taxonomy): domain Bacteria; kingdom Pseudomonadati; phylum Pseudomonadota; class Gammaproteobacteria; order Enterobacterales; family Enterobacteriaceae; genus Enterobacter; species Enterobacter sp. BNK-22. The sequence continues at coordinate 1,906,354 of NZ_JBLQTT010000001.1, read as the reverse complement.
ATGAGCGTTGCTATGTTACGGTATGTACAAGGTCGTGGAGAGTGACGTGAGGTCAGCGTGCGGGTGACTTTTTGCGCAGTCAAACGCGTGTGGGGAAAAATAGAAAAATTCCTGCTTTACAAGGCGCTAATAGATGTTTATAGTGCGCCTCACTTTGGAAGCGTGGCCGAGCGGTTGAAGGCACCGGTCTTGAAAACCGGCGACCCGAAAGGGTTCTAGAGTTCGAATCTCTACGCTTCCGCCAAATTCGAAACCCAGGTCGTTATGCGACCTGGGTTTTTTTGTGCATAAAACCCCCGGCCAGGCTGGAGGTTCAGCAAGCCTGTCCAAAATCGCCCTGACAGGGAATCCTGGTGCAGCGGATACTGCGCCGATACTGCAGTGGCGTCTGACGCATCATCTTTTTAAAGCAGGTAATGAAATAGGTCACCTCGCTAAACCCGACTGCCAGGGCAATAGCGTCAACAGGCTCATCGCTGTACCGTAACAGCTCGCAGCTGCTTTTTATTCGCCGGGTCAGCAAATATTCGTGGATGGTACCGCCGGTCTGCTGGCGGAAAATGCGTGAGGTATAGCTGCGTGAAAGCCCCAGGTCGTGGGCTAACTGGTCGAGCGAAAACTTGCTGGCATAGTGGGCTTCGACCCAGCTCATAATCCGCGAGGCGACGGTCTGCTGGCGCGGCGGGTAGGGCTGCGGCTGCTCGGGCAGAAACGTCATGAGCTGCATCATCAGAAAGGCCACCTCGCAGGCCTCGGTCTGCTCGTTGCCCTCCAGGCGCTGAAACTGTTCAAGGATCCTCTCGATAAACGCCGCGTGATTGCTGAGATCGTAAATCTGTGCTGGCAGATTGCTGGCGGCCAGCGCGGCGAACCGGGCCTGATGGCGCGGGAAGGCGCCGAGCGCACTTTCGACGACCGATTGCTCAATGTGCATCGTCGTGCGGTGATAGGGGTTCTTATCGCTATGATCGACCTGCACTTTGTGCAAACGGAAGGGCGGGAAGATAAAGAGTCGCCCCGGACGGGCGGTGTAGTGCTGGTTATCCACCACCACGATGCCGTAGCCGCTGGAGATATAGAGCAATTCAACGCATTGATGCCAGTGGTAGTAAATCGCGCTGGTGGTGTACATGCGGTTAAAAGAAATGGCCTGCCGATCGAGCGTAATGCGTTCCAGTAGTTGCGTTTCACCCATATTACCTCCAGAACAACAGATTTAAATTTTTAGGCCATCATTTGTAATTTATCCCCCTTGCGTTCGACAAAATCCAGAAAAAATGAAATGGCGGTTTAATTTTGTGAGTCTGCTCACTCAGCGCCAGGAATAAAAGCAGTTACTCTTCATTCAGACGTCGCACCCGTGGCTTTAAAAAGCCTAATAACAATAACTTATCTCTACCCTCGTGTAATGCGGGAGGACCCTGTGCAACCTGAAAATATTCATCTGGATAATCCACTGACAAGCCGGGAAGAGGTGCTACGGCTGGTCAACGACATGCTGAACGCGGTGGCGCCCTGGTTTAAAAAAGACGCCAGCCGCATTGATTTAGCGAACTTTACCGCTCACTACGGTCAGCAGGTGGCGAGCATGGAAACGTTTTCCCGCCTGCTGTGGGGCGTGACGCCGCTGTTGGCTGGCGGCAGCGAGCCGCAGCACTTCTCATTCTATTTACAGGCGATAAAAAACGGCACCGATCCGCAGCATGCTGATTACTGGGGCGATGTCGGGCCTTACGATCAGCGAATCGTCGAGATGGCGGCCTACGGGCTGCTGCTGGCGTTGGCGGGTGAAACCGTACTGGCACACTTCACTGAGACGGAGAAAGGGCATTTATGGCGCTGGCTAAAGCAGTGCGAGACCCAGGAAATCCCCGATAACAACTGGCACTTCTTCCCGATTCTGGTGCAGGTCGGCTTCCATTATTGCGGCATGCCGACCAACCCGCAGGCGCTGGAAGATCATTTTGCTGCCATGGAGCACTACTACCTCGGCGATGGCTGGTATTCCGATGGTACGGGACGGCCGCGCGACTATTACATCTCGATGGGCTTCCATTTCTATGGCCTGATTTACGCGAAGCTCATGGCCGGGGTCGATCCGAAGCGCTGTGCAACGCTGCGCGATCGGGCCGCGCGTTTCTCCTCTGACTTCATCCATTTCTTTGCTGAAGACGGCGCGGCGATCCCGTTTGGCCGTAGCCTGACCTACCGCTTTGCCGAGGCGGCGTTCTGGAGTGCGGCGGCCTTCGCCGGGCTGGAAGTCTTTTCGCCCGGCGTGATGAAGGGCATCGTCCTGCGTCATCTGCGCTGGTGGCTGAAGCAGCCGATATTCGACCGCGACGGCGTACTGAGCGTCGGTTACAGCTATCCGAACCTGGCGATGGCGGAAGACTACAACGCGCCGGGGTCGCCGTACTGGGGCCTGAAGACCCTGCTGGTGCTGGCATTAGATGAGGACGACGCCTTCTGGCAGGCGGCTGAGCTGCCGCTGCCGCCGTTGCCCGCGCAGCACACGATAGCCCACGCGGATCAGGTGGTGGTACATCAGGCCGACCACCTGTGGATGCTGACGTCCGGCCAGCTGGAGCTGAACAACTTCGTGAACACCGAAGCGAAATACTGCAAATTTGCCTATTCCACCCGCTTTGGCTTCACCATCGAACGCGGCCGCTACGGCCTGAACCATGCCGCGCCCGATTCGATGCTGCTGCTGGCCGAAAAGGACAACTACTGGCGTGGCCGTCGCGAATGTCAGCACGTGGTCACCGCTGACGGCACTATTTATAGCCGCTGGCTGCCGTGGCACGACGTGGTGATTGAAAGCTGGCTGCTGGCGCTGGGCGACTGGCAACTGCGCGTTCATCGTATCAATACCCGGCGCGCGCTGGACTGCGCGGAAGGTGGCTTTAGCCTGGCAAACCGCCCGCAGCCGCAGGTACACGAGAGTGAAGGCGCGTGCTGGTTACGCGATGCCCGGGATGTCTCAGCCATTTTCTGTTTACATCCGCACGCTCGCCGCGGCGAGACGGTGTTGACGCCGCCAAACAGTAATCTGCTGTTCGCCGAGCGCGCAGCGGTGCCGGTGCTGCGCGGCGAGCTCGACCCCGGTACGCATGTGTTAATCAGCGCGGTGTGGGCGGGAAATGCCGCCGACTTCGATCCGCAACGCTGCCCGCAGGCCTTCATTAGCGATGACGCGGTACGCTTCGTGACGGCACGACAAGAAACGACGCTCGTTCTGGCTCCGGAGGCATCGCTATGAGCACATCATCGTCCGTACGCGCCGCTCAGTACAAAATGAGTACCTTTATTTTCCTTTACTTCTTCACGTGGTCATCCAGCTTTGGCCTGTACGCCCTGTGGCTGAGCCAGAAAGTGGGCCTCGATAGCGTCACCATCGGCAGCGTGTTCGCTATAAATGGCGTCTTCGCGGTGGTTCTGAAGCCGGTGTACGGCTACATCATGGACAAAATCGGCATGAGCAAGTGGCTGCTCTATTTTGTCTGCGCCATTTCTGCGCTGATGGCGCCGTTTTTTGCGCTGGTTTACCAGCCGCTGCTGCAAAGCCATGCGATGGCGGGGATTATCATCGGCGCGCTGTATCTGAGCCTGGGCTGGTACGCCGGTGTGGCGGCGTCTGAATCTTACGCCGACCGCTTTAGCCGCCTGTACGGGCTGGAGTTTGGCCGCATCAGAATGTGGGGCTCACTGGGCTGGGCGATGGCGGCGTCGGTCTCCGGGCTGTTGTTTAACGTCACCCCGCTGGCCAACTTTCTCCTCAGCAGCGGTACCTCGGTACTGATGCTGCTGGTGCTGATTAGCCTCAAAATCGGCGATGAGCAACTGCGCAATAACAGCGTCATTTCCGCTAATAAGATCGTCTTCGCCGATGTACTGATGCTCCTGAAAAACCGCAAATTCTGGATGTTCAGCCTCTATGTCGCCGGGGTGGCGTGGATGATGTTTATCGCCGAACAGCAGTTCCCGCGCTACTTCGTCTCGTTCTTCGCCACCAAAGAGCAGGGGAATGCCTGGTACGGCTACCTGAGTACCGTCCAGTCGGGGATGGAGTTCGTGATGATGATGTTTATCCCGTGGCTGGTGAACCACTACGGCGCTAAGCGCGGCCTGCTGTTCTGCGGTTGCGTGGTCGGGGCACGGCTGATCGCCTCCGGGCTGACCAGTGACCCGATTGTTATCTCCATCATCAAACCGTTTTATGGCGTCGAGATCGCGCTGCTGCTCATCTCCGTCTTCAAATACATCGCCGAACATTTCCATCGTCGGGTTAACGCCACGATGTACCTGCTGGGCTACCAGGCGATGATTTACGTGGGTTCGATTGTGGTCGCCCCACCTGCCGGCTATCTGTACGACAAGATTGGCTTTGAGCATACCTATCTGCTGATGGGCAGCTGCGCCCTGGTATTTACGCTGATTTCCGCCTTTACGCTGTCGCGCTGCCAGTCGACGCGCGATGACTCACGATCCTTTGCTCCGGCTTTAGATACCGCCCCGGTTGAACCGGCCAAACATTAATTCAGGAGTTGTTATGACCAAGTCTGTTATCACCGAAGCGCTGCGGCCGATCGAGCTGCATCAGGTCGATCGCCTGGCACTGAGCCAGAAGCTGGAAGCGGCGTTAGCCCGCGTCACGCGCAAGCTCGACAACAATATTGTCGCCTTCGGCGATAAGTTCCCCGGTGAGGCCTGTGAGAAGGGGGTCTGGCCGCGCACCGATAACGTGGAATGGACCACCAGCTTTTGGCCTGGCCAGCTGTGGCTGGCGTGGGAGATGACCGGCAAAGCGCATTATCGTGAAGCCGCCGAACGCTATTTACCGTCGTTCGCCCGGCGTATTGAGCAGCGCATCGACACCGCAACGCACGATCTCGGGTTCCTCTATTCGCTCTCCTGCATCAGCGCCTGGCGCCTCACCGGCAACGAAGCCGCTCGCCAGTCGGCGCTGCTGGCAGCCGAGCGCCTGATGGAGCGTTTTAACCCGACGGCCAACATTATTCAGGCGTGGGGTGATTTAAACGACCCGGAGCAGCAGGGGAGAATGATCATCGACTGCAACATGAACCTGCCGCTGCTGTACTGGGCCAGCGAACAGACCGGGGATCCGCGCTATGCGCAGGCGGCGACGGCTCATGCCGGACAGGCCGCGAACTATATCGTGCGTGAAGATGCCTCGACTTATCACACTTACTATATGGATGTGCAGACGGGTGAGCCGCGCTTTGGCAACACCCATCAGGGCTACAGCGATACCTCGTGCTGGTCGCGAGGCCAGGCATGGGGCATTTACGGCTTCCTGCTCAGCTATCAGCACACCGGCGATAAGCAGATGGTTGAGCTGTCCCGCAGCCTGGCGCATTACTTCCTCAACCGTCTGCCGGAAGATGATGTTTGCCACTGGGATCTGGCGCTGCTCGGTACCGACGCCGTGCGCGACAGTTCAGCGGCGGCGATTGCCGCCTGTGGCCTGCTGGAGCTGGTCAAGGCGCTGCCGACGCTCGACGCAAACCGTGCGTATTATGAAGAGATGGCGCTGCGTATTGCGCTGTCGCTGACCGATAACTACCTTGCTCACGACGACGATCCGACCGAAGGGCTGCTGCAGCACTCGGTTTATCATATGGGCAGCGGTAAGGGCGTCGATCAGTGCTGTAGCTGGGGAGACTATTTCTATCTTGAACTGCTGGCGCGGCTGCGACAGATTTGGCACCCGTACTGGTAACCCTTAAGCAATGGAGAGCAAAATGAAAAGCGTAGCCGTGCTATTAGCCCCTGGTTTTGAAGAGGGGGAAGCGATTGTCACTATCGATATCCTGCGCCGCCTGAATATTACGGTGCAGACGATTGCCTGCGGCGAGAGTCGCGAAGTGGTGAGCTATCACGCCATCCCTATGGTGGCGGACAGTACTCTGCAGGCCAGCCTCGACCGGACTTTTGACGCCGTGGTGTTACCGGGCGGCCCGCAAGGCAGCGTTAACCTGGCGAAAAGCGCGGAGGTCATTGCCTTCGTCCGCCGCCACGATGAAGCGGGCAAATATATCTGCCCGATTTGTTCCGCCGCCGCCCGCGTGCTGGGCGGCAATGGACTGCTGAAGGGGCGTCGCTATGTCTGTTCCGGCGATCTGTGGAAAACAGTCAGCGATGGCATCTACGTCGATGCCGACGTGGTAGAAGACGGCAATCTGCTGAGCGGCCGTGGGCTGGGTAAAGTGTTTGATTTCGCCTTTACCCTGGCGGCGCGATTGCAGGGCGATGACGCGTTGGCGCGCGAGCAGGCCAGCCATATTGATTATGCGTGGCAGGATAGCGAGCCCGTTTACGGGCTGGCAAAGCGCGATTTGTAAGTTTCGCCCGGCGGCGCTACGCTTGCACGGGCCTACAATGAATAGTGCAATATATTGATATTGTTACAGATTATAGGCCGGGTAAGCGCAGCGCCACCCGGCAAGAAAGCGTGTGCAGACGGTTTACAGCCCAATCACCAGCTCCCCGGAATGGCTCCGCGAGCAGCACAGCGCCACCTGCTGGTCCGTCGCGCTTTTTTCCGCCTCCGACTGCACGCTATCCCGGTGATCCACCACGCCGTCAATCACCGGCGTCAGGCAGGCTCCGCAGATCCCCATCTCGCATGACAGCGGCACGTCCACGCCATTTTCCTGCAGCACCTGGGCGATGGTTTTATCCGCAGGCACCGGCCAGCACTCCCCGGTGGAGGCCAGCTTGACCGTGAAGATCTCCCCAGCTTCACCGCCTGCGGCGGGCGCAACGGGCTGAAACGCCTCGCTATGAAGATGGGCGTCAGCCCATCCCTTTGCTGTGGCGACCTCACGTATTTTTTTCATAAACCCCGCAGGTCCGCAGACCCAGGCGTGAAGGCCCGATTCGGCCGCCGGGAGATGTTCCGCCAGCGCGGTGCGCGGGCTGGCGGTATGAATGATGCACTCATCGCACAGCGAGAGTTCGCGCGCAAACGCCGCGCTTTCCCGGTTCCTGACGTAGTAGTGCAGCGTGAACGGCGTTCCGGTCGCCTTCAGCTGCAGGGCCATCGCATACAGCGGCGTAATGCCAATTCCCGCCGCCAGGAGCAAAACCCGCTCTGCCTGCTGAAGCGGAAACAGGTTGCGCGGGGCCGATATCATCAGCTTCTGCCCGGGACGCAGCGTCTCGTGAACATAGCGCGACCCGCCGCGCGAGGCGGTTTCCCGCCCCACGCAGATCAGGTAGCTCTCGCCGCCACACGCTCCGGTCAGGGAATACTGGCGAACCACGCCGCAGGGCAGGTGAACATCAATGTGTGCGCCGGGCTGCCACGGTGGCAGCGCTTCGCCGTCTTCCGCCACCAGCCTGACGGCGAGGCTTTTGTCGCCCTCGCGCCACAACCCGTCAACAATCACGCTCAGCATATCGGCCTCCGTCATACCAGGAAAAACTCGCCAAAGCCCATCTTCTTCAGTCCCCGACGGTAGGCAATCGAGCTTTTATCTGCGGGGATATGCGCTTCCAGGGTCAGGTCCAGCGGCAGGCGTTCCGGACGCTGGGTTTCCACCATCAGACGGTCCTCTTCAAAAATCCGCAGATTGAAAGCATGCACATCCTCCACCGGAATATGCAGGTCAAAATTGCGGGCGATAGGGGCGAACATGCGGGTCACGCGCGATGACACCGGCGATGCGGCGTTCATAATGACCAGTCTCGACTCACCCGGAAAATGAATCGTCAGGGTGGCGGTGAACGGCAGGTGCATCTCAAAATGGCGTAACCACTGGAACCCTTCCGGAGCCTGCACGGGGGAGCTGGCGGGATAGTTGCTCACGGAGCTCCAGTAATCCGCCACGAAGCCAAACGGCGTCTCCTGAGGCTGATAGTGGGGCACCAGCGGGTTATTCGGGTCCGCAAAAGTATCAGTGTGGATCCAGGCAAAGTGCGCCACGTCCAGAAAACCCTCTACCTGACGTCCGGCAAAGCCGTTGACCTCAAACGCCGGGCAGTTAATCTGCTGAAATCCGTCGTCATCCCAGTGCGGCATGGTGGGCAGCGGCGCGGGGTTTTCCGGATCAAACGCCAGGCAGGTCCAGATGAGCCCGAACCGCTCCTCCACGGCGTAGTTAATCAGGTTCAGCTTCGCCGGAACGGGCTGGTCGGGGCTGGAGGGAATACGGTTGCAACGCCCGCCCTCCCCAAAGCGTAAGCCATGATAGGGGCAGATAATCCCGTGCTCGTCGTGAAAGCCGAGCGTCAGCGGCACGCCGCGGTGCGGGCAAACGTCACGGGCGACCACGACCTGGTCGTTAATGCGGTAAATCACCAGCTGCTCATCCAGTAGCGTCGCTTTGACCGGCGCCGGACCGACGTCGCAGGCGCGCGCGACCGGATGCCAGCATTTCGCCAGACGCAGCCAGTCCTCTGGCTCAAACGTACAGTGGGCGGGTGGAGTCGGTTCTCTTTTCATCATTATCCCTCTTACATTCAGCCTAACGGGCCGCCCTGAATGGTCTCGCACAGACCGTTGATGATGCGCTCTCCGGTCTCCTCTCGAAGCTCCTGATACCAGGCCTGCGTCAACGCCATGTCTTTGCCGTGGGTGACGTCGCAGCGCTTACGTGCCTTCAGCACCAGGTCGCGCACCCGGTCGCAGCGCAGCGCCTCGTACTGCCGAAGCGCCAGCGTGATGTTGTGGTTTTCACGCAGGCATTCCCCCAGCACCACGGCGTCTTCCATCGCTGCGCAGCCGCCCTGGCCGATATCCGGCGTGGTGCTGTGCCCGGCATCGCCCAGCAGCGCGACGTTGCCGCGTACCAGGCTGTCGAACGGCTCAATGTCGTGGATTTCAATCCGGTTGGTGGTTTCAGGATCCAGCGCCGCGATAAGCTTCTGCACCGGCGGCGCCCAGCCGCGGAAGTAGCCCGTGAGATCGGCGCGCAGGGTAGTGCGATCCTCCGCCAAACCCGCAGGGAGCGGCACGTCAAAGAAGAAGTAGAAGCGTCCACCGGAGACGGGCATCAGCGACACGCGTTTGCCTTCGCCAACGAAGGTGGTCCACTGGTGCGCCGGGGCGATCTCCTCGTCAATCTTCACCAGCCCGTTCCAGTTCACGTAGCCGGCGTAGCGGCGCTCCGGCGTGTACCCCAGCACGTACGGGCGAACCGCCGAGTGGCTGCCGTCGGCGGCAATCAGGAAATCCCCGGCAGCTGTGCTGCCATCGGTGAAGGTGACGCTCACACCAGCCTCGTCTTCATGAACGCGTTCGACGCGCTTGCCGAACTGCACCTTGTCGCGCCCCCAGAAGTCCAGCATTTCGCGCTGAAGCTCAGCGCGCGAGACGGGGCAGGGACGCCCGCCGGTACGCTCAACCAGCGGGGCAAGGCTAAAGCGGGTCAGGGTATCGCCGCGACGGTAATCCTTATAGGCCATAAAACGCATCGGCCCGCCGTAGGTCTCGATGATGTCGCCCATGCCGAGGTGCTGCATGCATTTCACGCCGTTCGGCCAGATGGAGATGGCCGCCCCGACGGGCCTGATCTCCTTTACGGCTTCAAACACGGTACAGTCGATGCCCGCTTTCTTGAGCGCGACGGCGGCGCTCAGGCCGCCAATACCCGCACCAATAACGATTGCTCTCATGCTTCTCTCCTTTTGCAGGGTGTAAAGACATTCAGCAATTTGCGTACCAGGCTGCAGAGTGGTGAAAACGGCGTTGTGAGGGAGACGTTTGCACTGCTAAGGTGCGCAAACGCGGTGAGCGTGCCTTTTTATGAATCAAAAATTTCCTGGTCAGCCATCCGGAATCGACTGTTTCACGTTTGTCTCAAGAGTGGCGTGGTTTGTGCACTAACCTGAAGGAGGATAATCAAGGAGAACCTATGATCGCACTGCACGACTTCAATCAGCTGCCTGAGAAAGACGCTTTTACGCTGCTTCAGCCCTGTGTGGCGATACCCGGCTGGGCCGACGCGTTGGTGAGTGGGCGGCCTTATTCGAGCCGGGACGCGTTGTTCATTGCGGCGCAGGCCCTGACGCAACGCTGGGATGAAGCGGCCTTAACGCAAGCCCTGAGCGCCCATCCGCGCATCGGGGAAAAGCCTGCGGGTTCAGCGGCGGAGGCGGCACTGTCGCGCCAGGAACAGGGCGCGGTGAACGATCGCGATACCGCCCTTGCCAAGGCGCTGCGTGAAGGTAATGCCCGCTATGAAGCCCGCTTTGGGCGCGTCTTTCTGATCCGCGCGAAGGGACGCAGCGGCGAGGAGATATTACAGGCCCTGCACGCGAGGCTGGAGAACAGCGACGCGCAGGAAATCCGTGCCGCGCTGGAACAGTTGCGGGAAATTACGCTGCTGCGACTGGAAGGAGTCATTCACGAATGAGCACACTCAGCACCCATATCCTCGATATTTCGACGGGCAAACCCGCAGAGGGCGTGACGGTTCATCTGCAACAGGACGGGAAGACGCTGGCCACGGGCGTGACCAACGTCCAGGGACGCATCGCCGCGTTCGTTCCCTCTCTGCCCGCGGGCCGCTATCGGCTGGTGGCGGAGATCGGCGCGTGGTTTAGCGATACCGGCCGGAAGACGATCTATCCCTGCGCGCACATTGAGTTTGTGACGGGTGAAACGGCAGACGAGCATTTTCATCTGCCGTTTGTGATTGCTCCCGGCGGGTGGTCAACCTACCGGGGCAGTTGACCACACCCGCTCGCCGTTGACCCAGGTCTCGCTGATGTTGCGTTCGTCGCCGAGGGTCATCAGCACAAAGAGCTGCTCGTAGATATCCTGGCAGCGACGATTGCGCAGGCGCTGCAGCGGCGTTACGTCGGGGTCGATAACCACGAAATCCGCCTCTTTGCCTGCCGCGAAGTTGCCAATCTTATCGTCCAGCCGGAGGGCGTGCGCACCGCCCAGCGTGGCGTGATAAAACGCCTCGCTGGCGCGCAGGCGGTAGCTCTGAAGCTGGCCCACCTTGTAGGCCTCCCCCAGCGTGCGCAGCATGCTGAAGGTGGTGCCCGCCCCGACGTCGGTGCCGATGCCCATCCGCACCCTGTGCTGCCAGCAGGCGGGCAGGCGAAACAGCCCGCTGCCGAGAAACAGGTTAGAGGTGGGGCAAAACGCCACCGCTGAGCCGGTGTCATGCAGGCACTGCCACTCGCTGTGGTGCAGATGGATCGCGTGGGCAAACACGCTGCGCTCGCCGGTCAGGCCGTAGTGGTGATACACGTCCAGATAGCGCTCATGCTCCGGCCAGAGATCGCTCACCCAGGCCACTTCGTTGGGGTTCTCGCTCAGGTGGGTCTGCAGCCAGGTGTCCGGGAACTCCTCTCTGAGCAGGCTGACCGCCGCAAGCAGCTCGGGTGATGACGTCGGCGCAAAGCGCGGCGTAATCGCATAGCCCAGCCGTCCACGGTGATGCCAGCGCTGGATCAGCGTCCGGGTCTGCCGGTAGCTCTGCTTCGCGTCTTCGCTCAGGTAGTCCGGCGCGTGCCTGTCCATCATGACCTTACCAGCGATAAGGCGCATGTTCAGGCGCAGGGCCTCGGTAAACAGCGCTTCGACCGATTCCGGATGCAGCGTGCAAAACACCAGCGCGGTGGTGGTGCCGTTGCTCACCAACTGGTTAATGAAAAATTCGGCGATCTCTTTTGCATAGGCCTCATCGGCGAACTGGCTCTCCACCGGGAAGGTGTAGGTGGTCAGCCACTCCAGCAGCTGTTCGCCAAAGGCGCCAATCATCTCCGTTTGCGGATAATGGACGTGGGTGTCGACAAAACCGGGTAGCAGCAGCCTGCCGCGCAGGTCGGTATAGCCTTTGTGCGGGTCAAGATACTGTTCGCCCTCCTGCCACGGCATCTGTGCCAGAATTTTTCCGTGCTGGATAAACAGCAGGCCGTCCTCAAGGTAGCGCGCGTGCTGGGCAATGGCGTCTGCGCTGTCGCAGACCCGGGCAATATCAAAAAAAGCACCGCGTATCGCAGTCTGGTATTCCATCATGGTTCCTGCCTTCGTGTGTGCGTAGCGGGGGGGTAAGAAGGCTCAGCAAGAACGGTGCCAGAATGAACGGGCCGCAAAGATGCTGCGGCCGGAGGGAGGGAATTACTCTTTTTGCGTCGCCACGCGGGAGCCAAACGACGTCGCACCTGCCGTCTCGCGCTCTTCCCGCGCCAGCCAGCGGTAGGTGACGCCACCGAGGAAGACGCCGATAAACCAGCTGAAGTTTGCCACCTCATGCAGGGCCGGGATAAAGCTAATGACCAGGCCCACGGCAACGGACGGGATCAGCGCCCCAATGGCTTTCGGGTTAAAGCCGTTGCGGTACCAGTATTTGCCCTTTGGCGTGTCGTCGAACAGATCGTCAACCGACACCTTGCCGCGTTTAATCAGGTAGAAATCGGCGATCAGGATGCCGAACAGTGGGCCGATAAACGCCCCGAGCACGTCCAGGGTGTAGTGGATAAGCTCCGGCGAGTTGAACAGGTTCCACGGGGTGAGCAGGATCGAGCCAACGGCGGCAATCATGCCTCCGGTGCGGAAGCTGATTTTCTGCGGCGAGCAGTTAGAGAAATCAAACGCCGGTGAGACGAAGTTCGCCACGATGTTGATCCCGATGGTGGCGGTGATCATCGTCAGCAGGCCAATCGCCACGGCCAGATCGTTGCCCACGCGGCTGACGGTCTCAATCGGGTCGGTGATCATGCGGCCAAACAGCGACTGGGTGCCGGAGACAATCACTACGGTGACGATGGAGAACAGCAGGAAGTTAAACGGCAGCCCCCAGCGGTTGCCGCGGCGGATCTCACCCATGCTTTTGCCGTAGCGGGAGAAATCGCCAAAGTTGAGCAGCGGACCGGAGAAGTAGGAGACCACTAGCGCCGTGGCGGTGATCATCTGCCAGGTCTGCTCGCCCGCGCTCAGGGATTTGCTGGCGAGGGTAAAGGAGATCCCGTCAAAACCGGTCTTGTATACAATCCAGCCGGCGAGGGCCAGCATCACCACATAGACCGCCGGACCGGCGATATCAATAAAGCGCTTGATGGCGCTCATGCCGTGCCAGAAGACCATCGCCTGCAGGACCCACATAATGGCAAAGCAGATCCAGCCCAGATGCGACAGGCCCAGGAATGCGCCGGTAGTGAGTGAAGAGAGCGACGGCCAGAACTTCAGCGCCACCAGCATCAGCGCGTTGGCGGCGAGATAGGTCTGAATACCGTACCACGCGAAGGCAATCAGCCCGCGGATCACCGCCGGAATATTGGCCCCGAACACGCCAAACGCCTGACGGCTGATCACCGCGTAGGGCACGCCCGCCATCTGGCTCGGTTTGGCCACCAGGTTGGCGCACAACTGCACGATGCAAATCCCCACCAGCAGGCAGAGCAGCACCTGCCAGCTTGCCAGCCCGAGTGTAAAGAAGCTCGCGGCGACAACATAACCCCCCATGCTGTGAACGTCCGACATCCAGAACGAAAAGATGTTGTACCAGCTCCAGTTCTGGTCACGCGTCGGTGCCAGATCCTCATTGCAAAGACGTGGGCTGTAAACCGCACCGGAATCAGCGGCCGTACCTTGCTGTGCGTTTTGACTGTTTGGCATGAAACCTGCTCCTGTGAATGAAAACCCGTTGAGTGGGAGTGCAAACGGTGTTGCAGGATCCAGGCCAAAATAATAAATCTTGTATGCAATATTTTATTTTTATGTATACGATTCGATAACGGAAAGTAAAATTAGGAGTGGTGAATGAACAACATAAACGCCCTGCAAACCGCGCCAGACCTGCATGATAAAGACGAATCCATCTTCCAGGCGCTGATGACCGCGATTGTCGAACACCAGCTGCTGCCGGGGAGCAAATTGCCGGAAGAGGCGCTGGCCGAGGTCTTTGGCGTGAGCCGCACGGGCATCCGCAAGGTGCTTCAACGACTCGCCGCTGTGCAAATGGTCACCCTGACGCCCAAGCGTGGTGCACACGTCGCCAGCCCGACGGTGGAAGAGGCGCGGCACATCTTCCGCACCCGCGCCCTGCTGGAGGTCGCTAACCTGCCGGACGTGCTGGCGCACTGCCAGCCGCCGCATCTTGCCGCGCTGGAGGCCATTATTCGTCAGGAGCAGCAGGCGCACGAGGCCTATGACGGCCCGGCGGCGATCCGCCACTCCGCCAATTTCCATATTCAGCTGCAGGCCATCTCCGGCAACCAGGTGCTCACTGAGATGGTGACCAGCCTGAGCCAGCGTTCTTCGCTGGTGATTGCCACCTGGGGCGCGCCGTGGCGTCAGGGCTGCCGTTGCAACGATCACGAGCAGCTGGTGGATCTGCTGCGCCAGAAGGCGCTCCAGCCGCTAAGCGATGCATTAATGCACCATTTTGAACATATCGTCGCCAGCCTCTGCTTCGAGCGGGCGGGCGAGTGCCTGCCTGATTTTGCCCGGCTGTTTGCCGGCCACAAGGAGTCGTAATGTCTGTCTGTATACAAGTGATCAACCCCAACACCAGCCTCGCCATGACGGAAACCATCGGCGCGGCAGCCCGCGCGGTGGCGGCACCGGGAACGGAGATCCTCGCGGTCTGCCCGAGCGCGGGTGTGCCGTCTATAGAAGGCCACTTTGATGAGGCCATCGCCGCCGTCGGTGTCCTGGAGCAGATCAAAAAAGGCAGGGAGCAGGGCGTGGACGGTCACGTGATCGCCTGCTTTGGCGATCCGGGCCTGCTGGCGGCGCGCGAGCTGGCGCAGGGGCCGGTAATCGGCATCGCCGAAGCCGCCATGCATATGGCGACGCTGGTCGCGACGCGCTTTTCGGTGGTCACCACGCTTCCGCGCACGCTGATCATTGCCCGTCATCTGCTGCACCAGTATGGCTTTCAGGACCATTGTGCGGCGCTGCACGCCATCGACCTTCCGGTGCTGGCGCTGGAAGACGGCAGCGGTCTGGCGCAGGAGAAAGTACGCGCGCGCTGTATACAGGCGCTGAAAGAGGATGGCTGTGGCGCCATCGTGCTGGGCTGCGGCGGCATGGCGACGCTGGCGCAAGAGTTGACCCGCGAGCTGCGCGTGCCGGTGATCGACGGCGTCAGCGCGGCGGTGAAGATGGTGGAATCGCTGGTGGCGCTGGGGCTGTCGACCAGCAAGCACGGCGATCTGGCGTTCCCGGAGAACAAAGCGTTAAGCGGGCATTTTCAGGCATTGAATCCATTTTAATTTTTTGGGGGTGGCAATGGGGCTTTTTGAACAGGATTATCCGCGTGATCTGCGCGGTTACGCGGGCAACCCGCCGCACGCGCGGTGGCCGAATCAGGCGCGCATCGCCGTGCAGTTTGTGCTCAATTACGAAGAAGGGGCAGAAAACCACGTTCTGCACGGCGATGCCGGATCCGAGCAGTTCCTGTCGGACATCATTGGCGCGGCCAGCTACCCGGACAAACACATGTCGATGGACTCTCTCTACGAATACGGCAGTCGCGCCGGGTTCTGGCGGATCCACAATGAATTTCAGAAACGCGGCCTGCCGTTGACGGTCTTCGGCGTGGCGATGGCGCTGGCGCGTCACCCGGAGATCGTTGAGGCGATCAAAGCCGCGGATTACGACGTGGTTAGCCACGGCTGGCGCTGGATCCACTATCAGAATATGGACATCAGCCAGGAGCGCGAACACCTGCACAAGGCGGTGCACGTTCTGACCGACCTGTTTGGTAAGCCGCCAACGGGCTGGTACACCGGGCGCGACAGCCCCAACACCCGCCAACTGGTGGTGGAGCACGGTGGTTTTGACTACGACAGCGACTACTACGGCGACGATTTGCCCTTCTGGACGGAAGTGGCCTGCAGCGACGGCTCCCGTAAACCGCACCTGATAGTGCCGTATACGCTGGATGCGAACGACATGCGCTTTGCGACCGCGCAGGGGTTTAACACCGCCGAGCAGTTTTATACGTATCTGAAGGACAGTTTTGACGTGCTGTACGAAGAGGGGGAAAGCGCGCCGAAGATGATGTCCATCGGCATGCACTGTCGCCTGCTGGGGCGACCGGGTCGTTTTCGCGCGCTGCAGCGGTTCCTGGATTATGTGCAGCAGCACGAGCGGGTGTGGGTCTGTACCCGCCAGCAGATTGCCGACCACTGGCGGGAGGTACATCCGTTTCAGAAGTAAGTGTGCGATGTTTTGCCGGGTGGCGGCTGCGCCTTACCCGGCCTACAGGGCCCACAGGGCATACGGGACATCGTAGGCCCGGTAAGCGCAGCGCCACCGGGCAGGTTTTTCAGCGTTACACCATCAAACTCACCTGCGCCGCCACGATGCGCCACCCGTAGGCAAACCGCACCCACGTCTGCTGCTGGCGGCCAATGCGTTCTGTGCTCTCCCGGGTAAACTCGGTGCTGCACACGGCATAATCCTCCCCGAAGGTGGTGATGACGGTGTGGCGCAGCGTCCGCTGCAGCCCGGCGGCGGGGCGCGCCGCGCGAAAGGCGCGGATTTCATCAATTCCGTACAGGTTTTCCCCCGCCCCCAGCCGCACCGTGTTTTTGTCGTGCCAGAACAGCTCGTCCAGCACCGCAACGTTGTTGCTCACCAGCGCGTCCTCATAGCGGTAAAACGCGGCCGTCACCTCGGCAACCACCCACGGGAGGTTAATGTCATCGTGATTCATCATGCTGCTATCTCCGCCGGACGGGCATCGGTGATGCCGCTCTCCTCCAGAACCCGCGCGACGCGCAGGCAGGCCTGCTCGTTAAACGGCGCGGCAATCAGCTGCAGGCCGATGGGCGCGCCCTGCGCGGTGCGCAGCGGAACGGTGGTCACGGGCAGGCCCAAAAACGAAATTGGCTGGGTCAGCATCCCCATGCTGGCGCGAATGGGCAGCGGCTGACCGTTAATTTCCATGGTTTGCTCGCCCGCCAGCGTCGCGCTGCGCGGGGTGGCCGGGGCGATCAGCACGTCGGCCTGCGCGAATAAGGTTTTGAATGCCTGCCGGGCGTGAGCGCGAAACCGCTGGGCCTGAATGTACCAGGCGGAGGGGATCATCGCCCCGGCCAGCAGGCGTTCGCGGGAGTGCGGTTCAAAACGCGCCGGCTCCTGGCGAAGCGCGGGCAGGTACTGATTTCCCCCTTCGGCGGCGCTGATGATAAACGCCGCCGAACGCGCCAGCTCGGCGTCCGGGAACTGTAGTTCATCCTGCACGTCGAGCGCCTTCGCCACCCGCGCCACGGCGTCTCTGGCGTCCGTGTCGCACCAGGTGGTGAAGTAGCCGCCGAGTACCGCGCAGCGCAGGCCGTCAAGCCCGCGATCGAGCAGGGGGCGCGTCTGCTCCCGCGAGCTCTCTGCCTGAAAACCGTCGCTGGTGTCCCGTCCCTGCAGGGCGTCATACACGGACGCCAGGTCACACACGCGGCGGGCGAAGGGGCCGATATGATCCAGACTCGGGACAAACGGATGGCTTCCGGCGCGCGACAGGCGGCCAAAGGTGGGCTTCAGGCCGTAGATGCCGCACAGGGAGGCCGGAACGCGAATCGACCCGTTGGTGTCGGTGCCGAGTGAAAAGTGCACCAGCCCGGCAGCCACCGCGGCCGCTGACCCGCCGGACGACCCGCCCGCAATGCGCGCCAGGTCGTGCGGGTTACGCGTCGTGCCGTAGTGGCTGTTCTCGGTGGTAAAGCCGTAGGCGTAGGCGTCCATATTGACCATCCCGGTCAGTAGCCCGCCCGCGCTGCGCAGCTGGCGTACCGCAAAGCCGTCAGCCGCGGCGGCAGGGCGCTGGCTGAACAGCTCGGCCCCGGCGAGGGTGGTGTGACCGGCAACGTCGAACAGGTTTTTCACCGCATAAGACACACCCGCCAGCGGCGGCAGGGGACGCTTTTCCCGTCGCAGGGTATCAATATTATCGGCTTCGGCGAGCATGCGTGCTTCCGTCACGGTGGTCCAGGCGTTGATCCGCGGGTTAACGCGCGCAATCGCCTCCAGCGTCTGTTGGGCGATCTCGTGGGCGCTCAGCTCTCCCGCGCTCAGCGCCTGCTGGATCGCGCTGATACTCATCTCGTGTAGCGTCATGCTTTATACACTCCTGCAATCTCCAGACGGTCGTCGAGCGGCAGCGCCATCAGCGGGGCGGCCATGCTGGCAATGCGGCTGAACTGCAGCTGCAGCTCGGCGCGGCGGGCGTCATCCAGCTCAACGCCGAGTACGGTTTCCATCTGCGCCAGGTACGCCTGCGAGTCGGGTTGGTGTGTCGTCATTGTTTTCTCCTCAGAATCCGGCGGCTGTGCCGTTGCTGCGCGGGTCAAATGCCCCTTCGAACAGCCCGTTGGGGTGGCGGACAATCGCGCCCGCGTGACCCATGGCTTCACTAAAGTCAGGGAAAAGCTCCACCTCGTGGCCGAGTGCCTGCAGGCGCGCGACCGTCTCGGGTGAAAAACGTCCTTCAAGCTTTAGGGTGTCCGAGGTTTGTCCCCAGGTACGTCCCAGCAGCCAGCGCGGGCGGGTAATGCTCTCCTGCAGGGGGACGCCCTGAACAACGTAGCGGGTAAAGAGCGCAGCCTGGGTTTGCGGCTGTCCGTCACCGCCCATCGATCCATACACCATCACGCGTCCGTCCTTCAGACGCGCCGCCGCCGGGTTCAGGGTGTGGAACGGCTGTTTGCCCGGCGCGAGGGCCAGAAGATGGGCGGGATCGAGGCTGAAGGATGCGCCGCGGTTCTGCCAGACGATGCCGGTATCGGGCAGCACCACGCCGCTGCCGAACTCGTGATAAAGGCTCTGGATAAACGACACGGCAAGCCCGCTGCTGTCCATCACCCCCATCCACACCGTATCGCCGGGACCTTTTCCGGTTCCCCACGGCGCCGCGCGTCCGTCGTCAACCCTGTCGGCAAGCGCCTGCAGGGCGGCGGGATCCAGCAGTTGCTGAACATCGGTTTTCAGTGCGCGCGGGTCGGTGATGTGGGCATCGCGCAGGCCAAAGGCCAGCTTGGTGGCTTCCACGATACGGTGAAGGGTGTCGGCATCGTCGGCCTCCGCCATGTTCAGGCGATCGGTAATGCCGAGTATCGCCAGCGAGACCAGTCCCTGCGTCGGCGGGGCATGGTTAAAGATCTCTCCCTGCTGATGCTTGAGCTTCAGCGGCACGGTGCGTCGGGCGGCGTGCGCGTTGAGATCGGCCCACGTCACGGGCAGGCCCAGCGTCTCCATGCCCTGAGCCAGGACTTCCGCCAGCGGACCGCGATAAAAGCTGTCCAGACCGTCCTGCACCAGGCGCGTCAGGGTCGTGGCCATGGCGGGCTGGTAAAAGCGGCTCCCGACCTGCGGCGGCTTGCCGTCCACCAGCCAGGTTTCCGCGAAGCCGGGAACGTCCTTCAGTTCGTCGAATTTACTGGCCGTGGCGTGGGCCTGAGAGGCCGTGACCGGCGTGCCGTTTTGCGCATAGTCAATAGCGTCGGCCAGCAGGCGGGCCAGCGGCAGCGCCTTGCCGGTCATCTCGCGCGAGACCTTCAGCGCCTCGTCCCATCCGCTGACGGTTCCGGCGACGGTCAGCGCCGCACGGGGGCCACGATGGGGGATCTGCGTGAGCCCGTCGTAGGCGGCCAGCGTCGCGCGCGATCCCGCCGCGCCGCTGGCATCGATGGCGATGGGATCGCCTTCCGGGGGCACAATAAGCCAGAAGCCATCGCCGCCCAGTCCGTTCATATGCGGATAGACCACGGCGATGGTGGCCGCCGCCGCGACCATCGCTTCGATGGCGCTGCCGCCTTCGCGCAGCACCGCCAGCGCGCTCTGGCTGGCGAGGTGGTGGGGCGCAACCGCCATACCGTGTGTGGAGACATTACTTTGCATGAAGAGTCCTCGTAACCCTGAAAGTCACAAGGTGCTGCAAAAGCTGTTCCAGTTCTGAATAAAAAGTTTCATGCCAGTTGCCGCAGAAGCTGGCATGCTTAATGAATAATGAGCATGAGATGAAACAAACGTTACAGAGGCGTTATGGAACAGCTTGATGAACGACTGAAAGCACAATACGCGTCATTGTCGCCGCAGGAGCAGCGGGTGGCGGATTTTATTTTCGATCATTTTGACGACCTCATTAGCTACAACAGCGCCGAGCTGGCGCAGCTGAGCGGGGTATCAAAAGCCACGGTGAGCCGTCTGTTTAAGCGTCTGGGCTATGAGAAATATAAGGACATGCGCGAAGAGCTGCGCACCCTGCGCCAGAGCGGGATGCCTCTCACCGACAATCGCGACGCGGTGCAGGGTAATACGCTGCTGGCGCGCCACTATAAGCAAGAGATGGCAAACCTGACCCAGTGGGTCAATGCCCTCGACGCGCAGCAGTTTGCCGACGCCATGGCCTGCATGGTCAGGGCGCGCCGGATCGTCATTATCGGCATGCGTAACGCCTATCCGGCGGCGCTGCACCTGCGCCAGCAGCTTCTGCAGGCGCGCGGTCAGGTGCTGGTGCTGCCGCAGCCGGGGCAGAGCCTGAGCGAGGAGCTGGTGGACTTAACGCCGGACGATTTGGTGGTGATGATGGCCTTTCGCCGTCGCCCGCGCATCATTCGCCCGCTGATGCAGCAGCTTCAGAGTAGCGGTATTCCGGTGCTGCTGATGTGCGAGCCGCAAGCCCACAGCCTGTTCCCGCTGGCGAGCTGGCAGCTCTGCACCCCGCTGGACAGCGTCTCCGCCTATGACAGCTATTCGTCGGTCAACAGTCTGATCAACCTGCTGGCGAACGCCTTCCTGCATGACATTCTCGATAAAGGCCGCCCGCGCATTCACGAGATTGCCTCCCTCTACCAGCAGCTGGACGAGCTGGAACAGCGATAATGGGGCATCAGGCTGGTGCTTTGCATTAAAACAGTGCAATCAGACGGGGCGTAAAAGAGCGCCTCCTTTTCGCCATTCCCCGATTTATCAGGCTTTATGACAATATCCCCCGTTTCGCCTGACCTGGCACATTAGTTGCAAAATCACATTCAAAGAATCTTTTGTTTCATGTTAACGTTACGGGGAAGCACCATGAAAAAATTGTTGATTGCACTGGCCGGGGCAGCATGCCTCTTCACACAGCTGCCGGCAAAGGCTGACCAGCTTCAGGATATTGAGAAACGCGGCACAATTCGCATCGCCGTTCCGCAGGATTTCCCGCCGTTTGGCTCGGTGGGAACCGATCTGCAGCCGCAGGGCTATGACATCGACATGGCGCGCTATCTGGCTAAACAGATGAAGCTCAAGCTGCAGCTGGTGCCGGTGACCAGCGCCAACCGCGTGCCGTACCTGCAAACCGACAAGGTGGATCTGGTCATTTCCAGCCTCGGTAAAAACCCGGAGCGCGAGAAGGTAATCGACTTCAGCCGCGCCTACGCGCCGTTCTTCCTCGGCGTGTTTGGCCCGAAAGGGGCTGAACTGAAGGATGCCGCCGCGCTCAGCGGAAAAACCATCGGCGTGACGCGCGGGGCGGTGGAGGACATGGTGCTGACCGGCCTGGCGCCGAAAGACGCGGATGTGAAGCGCTACGAAGACAACAACACCACGCTGTCGGCATATCTGTCCGGCCAGGTGCAGTACGTGGCGACCGGCAATCTCGTGGTGGCGGCCATTTCGCGCCAGAACGCGGCGAAAGCCCCGGTGCCGAGCTTTATGCTGAAAGACTCGCCGTGCTTCATTGGCCTGAAGAAAAACGAACCGGCCCTGAAGGCAAAAGTGGACGCGCTGATCGAGCAGGGCATTAAGGACGGCACGCTGAACGGTCTGTCTGAGCAATGGCTGAAGGCCCCGCTGCCGGCAAACCTTGGCGCCTGAGCCGATGACTGAGCAACTTGATTTTTCCGCCCTCTGGCCGCACTGGCCGGAGCTGCTGGCCGGGCTGTGGGTCACTATTCAGCTGACGGTGATGGCCACCGTCGGCGGGCTGGCAACAGGGATTGTCGGGGCAGCGATCCGCAGCGGACGCACCACCTGGTACAGCCGGATTTGGGGCGGGTATGTGGAGATCATCCGCAACACGCCGTTTGTGGTGCAGCTGTTTTTCATCGTCTTCGGCCTGCCGAACCTGGGGCTGAAGATGACGGCGGGGGAAGCGGCGCTGCTGGCCATGGTGGTCAACCTGGGCGCCTACAGCACCGAGATTATTCGCGCGGGCATTCAGGTCACGCCGAAAGGGCAGTGGGAGGCCGGTCGCGTGCTGGGGCTGACCCGCCTGCAGACCTTTATCCGCGTGGTGCTGCCGCCCGCGCTGCAGCGCATTTACCCGGCGCTGGTGAGCCAGTGCATCATCGTGATGCTCGGCTCGTCGGTGGTGTCGCAGGTCTCCTATGAAGAGCTGACCTTCGCCGCCAACCTGATCCAGTCCAGAACGTTTTTGAGCTTTGAGGTCTATCTGGTGACCACCGGGATTTACTTAGCGCTGTCGATTACCCTGCGCCAGCTGATGATGGCGGCAGGACGCAAATGGCTGGGTGTGCAGGCATGATGACCACCTTTACCGACTGGGACATTATTCGCAACCTGCTGCTGGCCGGACGCTGGACGGTGCTGCTGTCGCTGGTGGCGTTCGTCGGCGGGGCGGTGGTAACGCTGCCGCTCCTGCTGCTGCGCCTGACGGGCGGGCGCGCGGTGAAGCGCATTATCCGCGGCTATATTGAGCTGTTTCAGGGCACGCCGCTGCTGATGCAGCTGTTCCTGGCCTTCTTCGGCGTGGCGCTGTTCGGCATCGACGTTTCGCCGTGGACCGCCGCCTCGCTGGCGCTGACGTTCTACACCAGCGCATTTCTGCTCGATATCTGGTACGGCAGCATTCGTGCTTTACCGAAGGGGCAGTGGGAAGCCTCGCGCTGCCTGGGGCTGACCTTCGGCCAGACCCTGTTTCGCGTGGTCGCCCCGCAGGCGCTGCGCATCGGCATTGCGCCGACGGTCGGCTTTGCCGTGCAGGTGATCAAAGGCACCGCGCTGGCATCGATTATCGGTTTTGTCGAGTTGACCAAGGCCGGGACCATGCTGACCAACGTGACCTATCAGCCGTTTAAGGTCTTTGCGCTGGTGGCGCTCGGCTACTTTATTCTGTGTTATCCGCTGTCGCGCTACAGCCGCTATCTGGAGACGAAATTCAATGCCTCTCATCACCATTAATCAGGTGCAGAAGTACTACGGCGATAACCACGTGCTCAAGGGCGTCGATCTGGATATCGACATGGGCCAGGTGATCTCCATCATCGGGCGCAGCGGATCGGGCAAAAGCACGCTGCTGCGCTGCATTAACGGCCTGGAAGGCTATCAGGACGGCAGTATCAAGCTGGGGGGCATGACCATTACCGACCGGGATTCCCAGGCGCGTGAAATCAGCCGCTCTGTGGGGATGGTGTTCCAGAGCTTCAACCTGTTCCCGCACATGACGGCGCTGGAGAACGTGATGCTCGCCCCGCGTCGGGTGCTGAAAAAAGCGCCGCCGAATGCCGGGCGCTGGCGCAGCAGATGCTGGAGAAGGTTGGCCTTGGCGATCGTCTGGATTACTACCCGTCGAGTCTCTCCGGCGGCCAGCAGCAGCGCGTGGCGATAGCCCGCGCGCTGGCGATGTCGCCGAAAGTGTTACTCTGCGACGAGATCACCTCCGCGCTGGATCCGGAGCTGGTGGGTGAAGTGCTCAAAGTGCTGGAGCAACTGGCGGCCGAGGGGATGACGCTCATACTGGTTACCCATGAAATGAATTTTGCCCGCGAAGTGGGCGACCGCGTGGTGTTTATGCACCAGGGGAAAGTCTGGGAGCAGGGCGACAGCAAAACGCTGTTCGCCAACCCGCAGACCACGGAACTGAAGCAGTTCATCTCCTCCGTGCGCGGCCTCAACTGATAAGGACTGAACAATGGATATCGCACACTTTCCGCAAATCAACCCGCCGCAGCGCCTGCTGATGGGCCCGGGCCCGATCAACGCTGACCCGCGCGTGCTGCGCGCCATGTCGAGCCAGCTGATCGGCCAGTACGATCCGGCCATGACCCACTACATGAACGAGGTGATGGCGCTCTATCGCGGCGTATTCCGCACCGAAAACCGCTGGACGATGCTGGTGGACGGCACCTCCCGCGCGGGAATTGAAGCCATTCTGGTTTCCGCCATTCGACCGGGAGATAAGGTGCTGGTGCCGGTCTTTGGCCGCTTTGGCCACCTGCTGTGCGAAATTGCCCGCCGCTGCCGTGCAGAGGTGCATACCATCGAGGTGCCGTGGGGCGAGGTGTTTACCCCGGACCAGGTCGAGGATGCGATAAAACGTATTCGTCCGCGCCTGCTGCTGACCGTGCAGGGCGACACCTCCACCACCATGCTGCAGCCGCTCGCGGAGCTGGGCGCGATCTGCCGCCGCTACGACGTGCTGTTTTACACCGACGCCACCGCGTCGCTCGGCGGTAACGCGCTGGAGACCGACGCCTGGGGGCTGGATGCCGTCTCGGCCGGGATGCAGAAATGCCTCGGCGGCCCGTCGGGCACGTCGCCGATCACCCTGAGCGCGCGGATGGAAGAGGCGATCCGCCGCCGCAAGTGCGTGGAGGAGGGCATTCGCACCGACGCACACCGCGACGGCGACGAGGAGATGATCTACTCCAACTACTTCGATCTCGGCATGGTGATGGACTACTGGGGGCCGGAGCGGCTGAACCACCACACCGAAGCCACCACCGCGCTGTTTGGCGCCCGCGAATGCGCGCGGCTGATCCTGCAGGAAGGGCTGGATAACGGCATCGCGCGTCATAAGCTGCACGGCGATGCGCTGCTTAAGGGGATTCAGGCGATGGGGCTGGAGACCTTCGGCGACCTGAAGCACAAGATGAACAACGTGCTGGGCGTGGTGATACCGCAGGGCGTCAACGGCGACCAGGTGCGTAAGCTGATGCTGGAGGATTTCGGGATTGAAATCGGCACCTCGTTTGGCCCGCTGCACGGCAAAGTGTGGCGCATTGGCACCATGGGCTATAACGCGCGCAAGGACTGCGTGATGACCACCCTGAGCGCGCTGGAGTCGGTGCTGAACTACCTCAAATTTACCACCACGCAGGGGGCCGCCATGCAGGCCGCGTGGGACCACTATCGCCGCGAGACGCCGCAATGAGCCCGGCGGCAGAACGGGTGATGGCGCGCGCCGACGCGCTGGCCGCCATCAGCGAAACCCCGGATGCGCTGACAAGGGTGTATCTCTCCACGCAGCATCTGCAGGCCAACCAGCTGGTCGGGGAGTGGATGCGCCAGGCGGGCATGACCGTCTGGCAGGACAGCGTGGGCAATATCTGTGGACGCTACGAAGGCGCGCAGGAGGGGGCCCAGGCGGTGCTGCTTGGCTCGCATCTGGACACCGTACGCAACGCCGGGCGCTACGACGGCATGCTCGGGGTGCTTACCGCCATCGAAGTGGTGGATAGCCTGCACCAGCAGGGTGTGCATCTGGCGCAGGCCATAGAGATTGTCGGCTTTGGTGACGAAGAGGGAACCCGTTTTGGGATCACCCTGCTAGGCAGCCGGGGGCTGACGGGCACCTGGCCGCAGGGCTGGCTGGAGACGTGTGATGCTCAGGGCATCAGCGTGGCGCAGGCGATGGTGCAGGCGGGGCTCGATCCTGCCCGCGTGGCGCTCGCGGCACGTCATCAGGACGATTTTAGCGCCTGCCTGGAACTGCATATCGAACAGGGTCCGTGTCTGGAGCAGGAAGGGCTGGCGCTGGGCGTGGTGGAAGCCATTAACGGCGCGCGCCGCCTCAACTGCCGCTTCACCGGCGAGGCCGGGCACGCGGGTACTGTGCCGATGCATCACCGCAAGGATGCCCTGGCCGCCGCCGCCGAATGGATGGTGCTGATTGAAAACACCACCCGACAGCAGGGCGGCAACCGGGTGGCGACGGTCGGTGAACTGCGCTGCCTGCCCGGTGCGGTCAACGTCATCCCCGGCGAGGTTGCGCTCTCGCTGGATATTCGCGGCCCGCAGGATGCCCCGCTTGACGCGCTGCTCGCTGAGCTGCTGGCGCAGGCGCAGGCGATTGCCGCGCGTCGCGGGCTGAGCTTCAGCGCCGAGGAGTTTTACCGGATCGCCGCCACGCCGTGCGATGCGCGTTTGCAGCACCTGCTGGGCGACGCCGTTGAATCGGTGCAGGGGCGCTCGTTATCCCTGCCCAGCGGCGCCGGGCATGACACCATCGCCCTGGCGGAACGCTGGCCGGTGGGGATGCTGTTTGTGCGCTGCAGGGGCGGGGTCAGCCACCATCCGGCGGAATCGGTAATGGCTGAGGATGTCGCTCTGGCAATCGAGGCGTTTGGGCGAGCGGTAAAAAAACTGGCAGGCGATGAAACGGCTTAAGCGTTCGGCCGTGCCGCCGTTTCCGGTAGGCGCAGCGGTACCGTCATCAGGCTGGCGGCGAAATAAAGGACGGCTATCACCCACAATGTCCCTTCCACACCCAATGGCGCGACGCACACGGTGACGATGAAGGGGCCGGCGAAATTGCTTAGCCCGGAACCAAGGTTGAGACAGGAGATCGCCGCCCCTTTGTTTTCCGGCAGCAGCGAGGGGATCAGGGCGCTCAGCGGGCCAAACGCCCCCAGGCCGATAGCGTAAAGGGCGAGCGCCAGAAACAGGGCGAGGGTGCTGTGGCCAAACAGCACGGGGGCATAACACACCGCGATGGAGGCTACGCCGCATAGCGTACCGGAAAACCACATCACCGTTTTTCGCCAGCCCAGGCAATCGCCCAGCCAGCCAAACAGATAGCTGGCGAAAATATTCACAATATTGACCAGGCCCCAGACTGTTAGCCACTCGGCAATGCTAAAGCCAAATTGCGGTAAATAGACCGGCATCAGGATCACCAGCGAAAATTTACCGATGTCATTGATGGTTTTCACCACGACCGCCAGACGCATTTTCGGCTCTCGCACCAGGACGATAATCCCCTCCAGAAGCGCTGTTCTCAGCGGATAACCGTCCCTGAAAACGGGCCGGTCCTGGTTGAGGACCAGTGCGCAAAACCCGCCGCAAAGAACAAACGCGAAGCCGCTCAACAGCGTGCCCGTTTCGCCCATGCGGGCCAGCATCATGCTGGAGTACCACGGGCCAACAATTGTCATTCCGACACCGAAGGCTATCCAGAACCAGGAGACCGCACGGCCTAAAATACGGCTTTCGCAGCGCTGGTTTATCCATACCAGAAACGAGTAGGCAAACAGCGGGTAAGCCACCCCGCGTAGCGCGTAGGTTGCGACCATGAGCGGATAGTTATTCTGGGGGAGGGCAACAAAAATAAAGGGCACCGAGCCGATAAAATAGACCACCGTCGCGATCCACATCAGCCGGCGCACCCCCAGCACGCCTGCTCCGATACCGGAAAACCAGGAGACAGCGGCAACGCACAGGCCGAAGATGGATGAGAGCAGGCTAATTTCAACAGGATCAAAGCCCCGCTGCTGCAAAAGTGAAGCCAGCCAGCTTTGTTCGATGGTCGCTCCGGTTATAAATAAAAAAACACCGATGAATCCCCAGCTAAGCTCCCGGGGTAATCCTATCCGCGCCCATATCCCTTGTTGCATCACCAGGTTATGTTCAGTCATGTTGTTCTCTTCTTCCTGCCGGGCGGGCACGGTTACCCGCCCGGAACATCAGGCATTTTTCAGTTGTACGGTCGAACGGGATTTCATCTGGCTACGATTGACGTGGCCCACCGTGTTCTGCCCCCAGCACTGCTCGTAAGGTAAGCCGGTAAGACTTTCAATCACGGCTCTGTTTTCAGCGCTGACAGCGTCTTTCTTTTCGCCACGTTTGAGGCGTGCAACCTCGTCGTTAAGGATGGCATGAGTACGGCTGTTCACCTTGAACTGGAAGGCCGACCATATCCCCCAGAGCGTGAGCACAACGGGGAGCGCAATCATGATAATCACGATCATTGTGATGGCCGTTCCCGGCTGGTGGCTCTGCCCTGAAACGAAGCCGGAGAGTTGCAACGCAACGCCGACCAGGAAGATTGACAGCGCCTGGGAGGCTTTACGCAACAGGCTCATAAAGCCAGCAAAGATCCCTTCGCGGCGGCTGCAGGTAAGGATTTCATCCACGTCCGCCACAAAGGTGTAGTTGTTCCACGGGATCGCGTAGATCCCCCCGCGCGCCAGACCCGCAATCCCTGCCGTCAGATAGAGCAGGGCCATACTGGTAGAACCGTTTACCCATGCCGCGCCGAAAAGGAGAAAAGCGAGAAGAGCGAGTGTTGCCTGGGTGGCGAACGCGCGTGAGGGTGAGAAACGCAGCGTGAGCCAGGTTGCTACACCGACGCCAAAGAACTGCATGCCGTTGATGGTCGCCAGGAGGTTGGAGGCAACGACCGGGGAGGTTATCAGGGCGAAGACGACAAAGTAGGTGAATACCGAATTGAAGATATCCTGGGCAACGGAGCCGCCCAGATACATCCCCAGGTGCGAGCGGAAGGTTTTTATTTTCAGCGTGGACAGGAAGTCGTAGCAGATGGCGTGAACGCGGGCGAGGAGCGGCTGCTTTTCCCCCTCGTCAACGTGACGCTCGCATTGCTCTATCTCATCAAGCGAGCGTTCCCAGGTACCGAAGTAGACAAAGAACAGGACGACCATAAATGAGAGCGTGAAGATCGCGCCGGCATAAAAGAACGAATCTGCGGAGTCTGAACCAAAATAAGCCACCAGACGTCCCGGCAGAAAGGCGGCGGCAAATCCCGCCAGTTGGGCGATATACATACGGGCGCTGGTCAGCTTCGAACGCTTGCTAAAATCGGAGGTCATTTCTGCGGAGAGCGTATCGTAAGGGATAATAATCATCGAATAGACGATTTCGAACAGAATATAGACCAGCAGATAGATCCAGTAGTTAAACCCCTCTACCCACAGCAGGCTGTAGACCGACACCAGTGGAATACTGACCAACAAGAAGAAGCGGCGACGACCAAAACGACGGCCCAGCCGGGTTTTATGGAAGTTATCGGAGACATAGCCCATCAGCGGACACATGATGACGTCGACAATGCGCGCCACGGCAAACAGCGAGCCTGCTTCAATCGGCGTTAAGCCGCAGAAGGTGGTCAGGAAGAAGAGTAACCATGCGCTCACCAGCGTGAACGCGCCAGAGCCTATTACATCAGCAAGACCATAACAAACGTAGTTATGCAGCTTTATTTCACGTACTTTTTTTATCATTTTTATCCCCAGTGACGAAGTCGTCCAAAGGTTCCACCTTTATGCACAGGCGGAGTCGGTGATGAGGTTCTGAACGTTAAGCAGGACGGTTTTTTCCGCGTTCCAGCCTGCAGGCAAGGGCACCGGTCGGCAGAGGTGCGTGGCGCAGAGCCGCAGCCCGCTTACGCCGTTGGCGTAAAAAATGGGCATACCGCCAGGGTAGGGCTCTACCCCATGCGCACGGCCGGTAGACGGATTGATGTTGTAGGCGTTGTCCAGCCCCATTCCGGTGGGACGCGCGGGGTTGCACGGCGGACGAATATCGTAGAAGCCTTGTTCCTGCGAGTCGCTGAGGCATTGTTCAACGCAGAGACCATTAAACATGACGTCGCGAATGTTGCCCGGCGTGTCGCTGTGCAGGTTAATCGCGCCTTCAGCGTGGCCTGCAAGGTTACTGAAAATGACGTTTTCGATGGTGCCAGGCTGAACCTCTGGCGCACGGTGGCGTACCGAAATATAGATCGGATCGGCTTTTCCCCAGTGACAGGGATGGCCGTGACGGCAGTCAAACAGAATATTACTGAACACCAGCCGTTGAAAACGCCCCCCATCGCGTGAGACCAGCCCAATCCCCCGGTTGGACTCAAAAATCGTGCAGTTGCTGACGGTGATGTTCTCGATATCGGCAAAGGTTTCCGTACCGATTTTGATGGCGCAGCTTTTGGAACGCACAATACAGTTGTTCACCGTTACGTTACGAATGGGCTGCTGTAGCGGCGCGGGTTTCCGGGTGGTTTTCAGGCAAATCCCGTCGTCGGCGGCGCTGAAGTAGCTGTCGCTGATATGGACGTGCTGGCAACTGTCGATATCGAGCGCATCGGTGTTGGCGAGCGCCAGGTCATTATCAATGGTGATGTTCCGGACAAAAACGTGGTTGCAGCTCACCAGGTGAGCGGTCCACATCGGCGAGTTATGCAGGGTAATATCCTGCAGGCGTACCTGTTCGCAGCCTTCAAACACCACCAGTCGCGGGCGCTGTGATTTAGGCTGGCGATAGCCCTGGTCATCCGCCTCTGATGAAAACCAGCTTGCGGCGTCTCCATCAATTTTTCCTTCTCCACTCAGGGTGATGTGCTGCCCGCCACGGGCGTAAAGGAGCGCCATATTTGACATTTCTGCGAGCGTCACCGTCTCCGTATGCTGGTAATCGGCAGGGTTTGCGCTGGCGCGCAGGTAGGCACCGGCTTCCAGATGCAGGGTAAAATGAGAGGGTAAAACCAGCGTACCGGTGAGCCAGATGCCGGGCGTCACGACCAGCGTTCCGCCCCCGGCGGAGGCTATCTCATCGATAAGCTGTTGCAGTTGCGCCGTCAGTACCGTATTGCCACTGCGATCGAGTGGCGCATTGTCTAAAGAAATTTTCATCGTCATTCCTGTTCATCAACATGATGACCAGGATTTAACGCGTTTTTACCTTCGCCGGAGTACGCAGAAACGGTACTTCTTGACGTATCGGTGAAGCACTTCACGTTTGATTTCTGGAGGACAATTAATTATTGAAAATTGTCACATTTCGCGTTTTTTCAGACCGAAAGGGTGTTGCAAAAAAGAGAAATCGTGGTTGCCAGGTACGCGGGTGAGGGGTTATGAACGCCCTCTCAGCGACGTTAATTCATGGCTCAGACTGTCAGCCAGCGCACGTACCCGCGAGGCATCAAATAACACATGCAAACCGGGTGAGGCGTCAGCGTGTTTCTGGCAGTAATCCTCCATTTCACAGGCGCATCGATAAAGCTCCTGAATATTGATATGGCTAATCTCCTGCATACTCCAGCTGTTCTCGACCTCACGGGCATAGCGCAGCGTAAAGAACGCCTTTTGCGCATGTAAAAAGAGACGACAATAGAGGGTAAAGCCCTGCCACTCTTCATACCAGCGACGTTCAAGCGAGCGGGGAAACGCGGCGCGTTTTACGAAATGCAGTGCCGCTTCCTGAAGCGCGGCGGCAGCGTTGCCCGCCTCGTCTTTCTCCCTTGCGATACGTGACAGGCAAGCGGCGGACGTTTGTGGATCGTTGCGATCGAAGGTGATTGTCCGTTCTGAGCCGGGCAGCCAGTAATTGCGGTTTAGCTGGCCGTAAAGGCTCCACACCGCCTGGCCATAGCTTTCGGGTACCTGGCTGTGACGATGGAAAACGTGCTTGCGGACATAAATAGCGCTGTATAACACCTGTCCCGCTTGTTCAAGCAGGGAACAAAATGTCTCAAAGATCTGCTCGTCGGGTTGCCAGCCATAGCTTTCGTGTAGCCAGTCGGTCATCAGCTGCGCTTTCGTCAGCGTTGTCCCCTCGTTGCTTAGCATTCTGCTGCAGGCCACCAGATTGCATTCGCTGAGCGTACCCATGATCCAGTGGTTATCCAGACTTTCCCAGCTCACTTTGCATACCGCGCCAGTGATGGCCGGGTTACTGCGACACCAGAGCAACCGCCCCTGGAGTTCATCAATACGCGGGAATGGAAAGATGCCCCAGCCAACCTCTTCCCCGACCAGGTCGATCTCTGTCCAGACCTCGCGCTCCCGAACCTCCAGCAGTGCGGGGTTATTAGGAAAGGATGGCCAGAAACGTTCGGGGGTGAGCTTGATCGAGACGCTGACGCTCGCCGGTAAGGGACGGATGGCCTCCAGCACGTTGCCAAGATCGTGGTTATCCGCCGGAAATACACGCAGCACCAGATGTTTATTTTCCTGCTGCATCACGCGGGAGAGGGCAGTGAAGCAGCAGCTATAAATCATGAAGCTGCGATCTTCGCGTTGTAACGGGGCGGGTTTTTCCGTTGATGGCTGCTCCCAACTCGGGCGTGAAACTGGCAGCAATCCGTCGGTACTAGAAATCGCAATCATCAGGCCGCTGAGAGACGGAATGCGCTGGCAGATCTGCGAAATCTTATCCGCAAGGTAACTGCACCAGAAGTCCACGTCGAAGCGTACACCCTGGTTGGGATCAAACAGGTGCGGATGGGAAAGCAAGAGATCGGTTGGAAAGTTGAGCTCTTTGGCCTGAAGGTAAAATCGCAGCCCCTGACGTCGGCACAGCTGGCCCAGGCGGTTGAGATAAACGCAGCGCGCCCGCTGCTGGCTGGATAAGCGGTCATTATAGTGATGTGGCGTATACCCTTTCGGTGTGGCAAGCAGATTAAAGAGGTCAGCCTGCCCGACAATGAGGGTATTGAAGCCATGGGCTACAGCCCACTCCACCAGTTCACCGGTTTTATTCCAGTCCCAGTAAGCCTGGGTATTCAGTTCTACCGCTCGCGTCTGCCACATATCCCTGTCCATTCGTCCGACGAAAACAGGGTTACTATCTCGCTTTAGTTATGCTTTTCGCAAGCAGAGCAATACGTTCCGGAATTTATAAAGACGAACTGACCGCTCAGTTCGTCAGTAAGGTGTGTTCAACCTCCAGTGGGAGGTTGAGGCGCGCGATCGTTCACTCCAGCCCCAGCGTATATTGCGCGATCTTAAAGTAGATAATCAGCCCGGTACCGTCGATAAGCGTCGCGATAAACGGTGCGGAGACGACCGCTGGGTCAATGCCGCAGCGCTTGAGCACCATTGGAATGACGGACGAGACAATGGCGCTCCACAGCGTAATGCAGACCAGCGTCAGGCTGACGATGAGCGTTATTTCCAGTCCTATTCCCATCATCCAGGCGCGGATGCACCCGGCAAGACCCAGCGTGGCGGCAATCATCAGCGAGGTGGTCATCTCTTTACGCAGCACGCGGCCCACGTCGCGCAGACGCACTTCCCCCAGCGCCATGGCGCGCACCAGGGTGGAGGTGATCTGCGTCCCGCTGTTGCCGCCCGTGCCGATCAGCAGCGGAATGAAGAACGCCAGCGCGATGGCGGACTCTAGCGCCTCTTCAAAATGCTGAATAACCGAGCTGGTGTAGGCTTCGGCGACAAACAGCAGCAGCAGCCAGACGGAGCGTTTTTTCCACAGGCTATACGGGCTGGTCTCCAGATAAGGCTTCTCCAGGGGGAGCGTCGCCCCCTGAAGCTGAGCATCTTCGGTGACGTCATCTTCCAGCAGATGGGCGATTTCGCGCTCGGTCAGGCAGCCGACGAGCTTGCCGTGGGTGACCACGGGCACCACATCCGCGCCGCCGTGCGCCAGCAGTCCGGCAACATCGGCACGTTCATCCTCCGGTTTGACCTGCAAAAACTGCGAAATCATCAGCGACTTCACCGGCTGCACCGTATCGGTGGTCTGCAGCAATTTGCGCACGGCAACCATCCCCGCCAGGCGGCCATGGTCTTCGATAAAAATATGCGACGGAATATCATCGTCTTTTAATTTTTCGAAGAATTGCTCGCGCGCCAGCGCCACGCATAATGCCATATCGAGGACGATAAAATCGGTATTCATATATTGCGCGATCGCGCTGTCATTGAATGCCTGGTTTTGGTTGTGAATAGCGTAAGACATAGTGAATTCCCTTTGAATAATAAAATCTCTCAGGGGCGAGCAAGACAGGGCATGTCGAAGAGGAGATCCCCACGTCCTGGGTTCAGCACTGTACACCGTATCCCGCGAGGGAAGTTATACTGACAAAGCCTTGATTCGACAGTGCCTGTTTTACCCTGTGTCGATTCTCTCGAACCTACCAGAGCGATAACGTGTATTTGTACAGGAGCCTCGCCATAACGAGATCGTTGTAAAACGAGAGGAATAATACGCTTATTTAACATTGCCGCTCAGGAATTTAAAAAATGTTTAAGAACGGTTTAGGAGAATATTATTAATAGAATGTTGAGGGTTTATTTAAGGTTATTCATTTTAAATGGAGAATTAAATAATTAACGGGGGAGGGGAAAATGGCGTGGCTTGATAATCTGCTGAATCATTTTGCGCTGTATCCGGCACATCTGTTCGCGCTGTTATTTATGATGGCGCTGAGCAAGTCGACGGTGCTGATCTCCTCCGTGTTGCCGCCCGCCTCGGTCATGCTGCTGGCGGGCATTACCGTCAGCCAGGCAAGCATGCATCCTGCCCTGGCGTGGCTGGCCGTGGTGATGGGGGCAACGGCGGGCTCGGCGCTGAACTACCACTTAGGGCAGCGGATGGGGCACACGCGCTGGATGACCCGCTTCACGGCAAAACACGCCGGTAAATTTCTGCGGGTGCAGCATCAGCTACAAAAAAACGGGGTGCTGGTGCTGTTCACCGCGCGCTTCCTGGCGGTACTGCGCTACATCGTGCCGCTGGCGGCAGGCATGCTCAGGCTGAACGTGGTGAAAGTTTACGGCGTGAGCCTGGCCTCTGCCGCCGTATGGGCGGCGCTGTATGTCGGCATCGTCACCGGCATCAGCGCCTTTTGAGTTACAGGCTCCCCATACCGCCGTCCACCAGCAGTTCCGTTCCTACCGTGTAGCTCGACTCGTCGGAGGCGAGATAGAGCGCGGCTTTTGCCAGCTCCGTCGTCGAGCCCATTCTGCCCAGCGGCACCAGCTTGATGATCTCCGCCATCATTGCGTTAAGCGCCTCTTCGCTTAAGCCCGTTTTCGTAAAGGCCGGGGTTTCCACCGGACCGGGGCTCAGGCCGTTGACGCGGATCCCGCGCGGCAGCAGCTCTGCCGACAGCGTGCGCGCCAGCGACAGCAGGGCGGCCTTGCTCGCGGCATACACGCTGCTGGTGGGCAGGCCGATGCGCGCGCTCACGGAACCGCAGAGGATAACCGACGACGGGTTATTCAGCAGCGGCAGCAGCGCCTGGATTAAAAAGAACGGTCCCTTCAGGTTGATGTTCATCAGACGGTCCCAGGACTCTTCCTGCCAGGCTTCCAGCGGCGCGTGCGTCACGTCGCCGGCGTTGAGAAAGACCGCGTCCAGACGTGGCCAGCGGGCGGCGAGGGTTGCCGCCAGCGCTTTTTGCGACGCGATATCGCCCGCATCGGTTGGGATCACCCAGGCCTTATCGCCCAGAATGCGCTCTGCTTCGGCGAGGGTGTCCGGGTTGCGTCCGGTCACGGCGACGCGCGCCCCTTCGGCGATAAATGCCTGCGCGGTGGCGAGACCGATACCGCTGGTGCCGCCGGTAATCAACGTATACTTATCGGTTAAACGACCCATGTTCTTCTCCTGAAATGTCACTGGAGAAAGCACTATAGAAACGTTAGTATCGAAAGGAAACTAGGTACCAAATGGATACTAAAGAGGCAAGAGGTGTGCTATGGCAGAAATGCTGGAGGAGTGCTGTGAAAAAAAATCTGAGGCCTATACCTGCCCGATGACGCAGTTTGTAAACCTGATTTCCGGCAAATGGGCAATCCCGATCCTCTATCGTCTTATTGTGATTAACACGCCTGTCCGCTTTGGCGACCTGCTGCGGGCGGCTGCCCCCATCACCCAGAAAGAGCTGACGAAGCAGCTGCGTCTGTTTGAACAGCGCGGGCTGGTGACGCGGACGGTTTATCCGGAGATCCCGCCGCGCGTGGAGTATCAGATTACCGGGCTGGGGTTAACCCTGCAGGATGCGCTCTCGCCGCTGGCCGCCTGGATGAGCGAGTACGGCGACCAGCTTCAGCGTTAGGCTACTGTTTTACGTAGCGCGGTGCCGGGATGCCGGTGCGCGCGCTGCTAAACAGCTCAAGGCGCGCCGCTTCGTAGCGGTCCCACAGGCCTGCATCATGCATCGGCGGGATGGTGATCGGTTCGCCCTGATCCAGACCCACCAGCGACGCATCCACCATATCGTCGGTGGTCATTACCGATCCTTCCGGCAGATCGTCCACCGTGACGCCTGAATGGCTCCAGATCTCCGTTGCGGTAGCGGCGGGCAGTACGGCCTGAATGCGCACGCTGCTGTCGGCAAATTCTTCCTGTAGCCCACGGGTAAAGCTCAATACCCACGCCTTGGTGGCGCTGTAGAGTGCGCTGCCCGCCCGGACGTGCAGCGCCAGCACGGACGCGATATTGATCAGCGTGCCGCGATTGTTCTGTGCCAGGCGCGGCAGGATGGCGTAGGTCAGACGCATCAGCGCCGTGGTGTTCAGGGTGTTAATGGCCTGATGCTGCGCCACCTCGCCCGCGAGGAACGGTGCCATCTGCGCGGTGCCCGCGTTGTTAATCAGCGTATCAATGGCGGTATTGCTGCGCAGTTCATCTTCCACCGCCCGGATCCCGGCTTCATCGGTGAGATCGGCCACCAGAATATCGACGGCCACGCCATAGCGTGCGCGCAGGTCGGCGGCGAGGGCTTTCAGGCGATCCTCGCGGCGGGCGACCAGGACCAGGTTAGCACCGCGCGCGGCAAGGCGATCGGCATAGACGGCACCGATCCCGGAAGAGGCACCCGTAATCAGGGCGGTGGTGATTTGCGTAGTCA
Source organism: Enterobacter sp. BNK-22 (assembly GCF_048684805.1). NCBI lineage: Bacteria > Pseudomonadati > Pseudomonadota > Gammaproteobacteria > Enterobacterales > Enterobacteriaceae > Enterobacter > Enterobacter sp. BNK-22. The sequence continues at coordinate 1,869,818 of NZ_JBLQTT010000001.1, read as the reverse complement.
TCGTGCATTACCTCAGGCAAAGTGGGTTATTTGGTTTCAATATGAAACTGAATTAACTCTCGGCTATTTGGTTTTATAATGCAACCATATTAGCGATCATTTTGTGCTTTTGCCGTCGGGAACGGTCAGGAGGGGAGTTTAGCCACGATCTCTTCAGGCGTCAGTTCGCGGCCATCGTCGGCGATAAGCGCCAGTTTACGCAGGGGTTTGCGCTGTTCGCTATCGACCAGCACGGTGCCGCATTCGTTTTCCGCGAACAAAAATTCATTGCCCCACTGGGACAGGGCAACCAGCACGGTTTGCAGGGCGCGTCCCTTGTCGGTCAGGACGTATTCCTGCCAGGCGCTGCCGTCGGAGGCGGGCTGAAGCCGGAGAATGCCTTCGTCCACCAGCAGCTTGAGCCGCGTGGTCAGCATGTTTTTCGCGATACCGAGGCTTTTCTGAAACTCGCCGAAGCGTTTAATCCCGCGGAGCGCGTCGCGGACGATCAGCAGCGACCACCAGTCGCCGATGATATCCAGCGAACGGGCGACGGGGCAGGTGCTCTCTTCAAGGCGGGTACGTTTCACAGCGAATTCTCCGGTGGGGTATGGTTTTATTATAAAACTAATCCGTACACGCCGTAAGCACGTTAATCATCAGTTTGAGAAATGCTTCCCGGAAAATTGTGACGAATCTGTCACACTGAGCGCGACATTTTAAAACGAGTGAGGAATTAGGGATGAGAAAAGCACTACTCGCGCTGGCAGTCGCCGGTTCCATTTCAGCAACGTTTGGCGTGCAGGCGCAAGAGACGCCGGAAGGGTATCAGCTGGAGCAAGTTTTAATCATGAGTCGCCATAACCTGCGTGCGCCGCTGGCTAACAACGGCAGCGTGCTGGAGCAGTCCACGCCGAAGCAGTGGCCGGAGTGGGAGGTGCCGGGCGGCCAGCTCACAACCAAAGGGGGCGTGCTGGAGGTCTATATGGGCCATTACATGCGCGAGTGGCTGGCGCAGCAGGGGATGGTGAAGACGGGAGAATGTCCACCGGCGGAGAGCGTTTACGCCTATGCTAACAGCCTGCAGCGCACCGTCGCCACTGCGCAATTCTTTATCACCGGCGCGTTCCCGGGCTGCGATGTGCCCGTGCACCATCAGGAAAAAATGGGCACCATGGATCCGACATTTAATCCGGTGATCACCGATAATTCGCCGGAATTCCGCGAAAAAGCGCTCAAGGCGATGGAGGCGGAACGGCAGAAAATGCAGCTTGGCGAAAGCTATAAGCTGCTGGAGCAGATGACGAACTACGCCGACTCGCCGTCCTGCAAAGAGAAAAAGGTCTGCTCGCTGGCGGATGCGAAAGATACCTTCAGCGCCGACTATGAAAAAGAGCCTGGCGTATCCGGGCCGCTGAAGGTGGGCAACTCGCTGGTGGATGCGTTCACGCTGCAGTATTACGAAGGCTTCCCGGCCGACCAGGTCGCCTGGGGAGAAATCAAAACCGACCAGCAGTGGCGCGTGCTGTCGAAGCTGAAGAACGGCTATCAGGACTCGCTGTTTACCTCCACCGAGGTGGCGCAAAACGTGGCGAAACCGCTGGTGAAATATATCGATAAAACGCTGGTTACCGACCAGGCGAAAGCGCCGAAAATCACCCTACTGGTGGGGCATGATTCGAACATTGCTTCCCTGCTCACCGCCCTCGATTTCAAACCGTATCAGCTGCACGATCAGCAGGAACGTACCCCGATCGGCGGCAAGATTGTCTTCCAGCGCTGGCATGACAAAAATGCCAACCAGGAGCTGATGAAAATTGAGTATGTCTACCAGAGCTCAGAGCAGTTGCGCAACGCCAGCGTGCTGTCGCTGCAGTCTCCGGCACAGCGCGTGACGCTGGAGCTGAAGGGCTGCCCGGTGGATGCGAACGGCTTCTGTCCTGTTGATAAATTCAATGCGGTGATGAATAACGCGGCGAAGTAAGAGAGAACCCCCCGCTGTGGCGGGGGGAAACGCTTAGACGTTTTTACGTTCGATGGTTTGCTCACCCCAGAAGAGCGAGTCTTTGTCCGTTTTTTCGAAGGCGCGCACCAGCACCTCATCGTTACCTTCCTCCCAAATCTGCTCGGCCAGCTTTTCATCGTATTTCGCGACTTCAAAGATAGCTTCGGCAATCTCCGGAGAGGTGTTGCGTAAACTTGCCCATTCGCCCACGTGGTGAGCTTTGGATTCTTGAGTTGGCATGCTTGTCCTCCTGTTGGGTGTTAGCCGTTCAGTTTTTTGGCCAGACCCGCGACGTATTCACCCTGATAGCGGGCGATAGACAGTTCTTCATTGCTTGGCTGACGTGAGCCATCCCCACCGGCAATGGTGGTTGCGCCGTACGGCGTACCGCCGCGCACCTGGGAAATATCAAACAGCTCCTGCGCGCCGTAGCCAATCGGCACAATCACCATCCCGTGATGAGCAAGGGTAGTCCAGGTTGAGGTAATCGTCTGCTCCTGACCGCCGCCGGTCCCGGTAGAGCTGAATACGCTGGCGAGTTTGCCGTAGAGCGCCCCGGATGCCCAAAGTCCGCCGGTTTGATCGAGGAAGGTGCGCATCTGGCCTGACATGTTGCCGAAGCGGGTCGGGGTGCCGAAGATAATGGCATCATAATCCGCCAGCTCCTGCGGGGTGGCGACCGGGGCGTTTTGCGTTTTTCCCCCGGCTTTCGCGAAGGCTTCCGCCTGCATGGTTTCCGGTACGCGTTTCACCACAACCTCTACGCCATCAACCCTGTTTGCACCTTCTGCTACCGCGTGAGCCATGGTTTCAATGTGTCCATACATGGAATAATAGAGCACCAGAACTTTTGCCATTTTGCTTCACTCCTCGTTGGTTTCTCTGACAGCGGATCGCTGCGCTCTTTTAAAGATATGTCATCACAGCCAGACTGCAAAAATGAACGCCATTTATTTGATTTATAACAACATGAGGAGAAAAATGACTTTGTAGCAAAATGATACAACTTTCCCGGTGCGGATTTTTAAAATGATAAGAAAGGCTTATGGATTGCCGCCGCGTCATCTCACCCGAAAGACTGAGATCATGTTGCAGGATATTACCTTCGGCTTGCCGGATGACCTCATTCCACTAAGCTTAGTTTCACGCGGCACAGATAAAGGCGTTGTCCTTGAGCCGCGAGGTGAAAGAATCCTCTTTTACTGAATGCAATATGATGTCTAATGTTTCACATTCTGGAGGTTAGAGATGGCAAACCATCGTGGTGGTTCAGGTAATTTCGCAGAAGACCGTGAAAGAGCATCAGAAGCAGGCCGTAAAGGTGGCCAGCATAGCGGGGGTAACTTCAAGAATGACCCGCAACGCGCATCTGAAGCTGGCAAGAAAGGGGGAAAAACAGCCACGGCAGCAGTAAGTAACACGCCGGGTTGAACCCCTGCCGCCGGGATATCCCGGCGGTTTTTTTATTTCTGCAACATTGAACTGTAACCAAAGGCAACGCACACTACAGAATTGTTCTCACTTGCTGGTGCCGCATGTCTGTCTCACGCTTTAAATTCTCCGTTAAACCGCAGGAAGCCATCCTCATTCTCATCACCATGTTCTGGGGCGGGACGTTTCTGGCCGTTCAGTACGCGGTGACCCTTAGCGATCCGTTCTTTTTTGTTGGTCTGCGCTTTGCAACGGCGGCGATAGCCGTGGGGCTAATATCCCTTAAAACGCTGCGGGGTCTGACGCTGAAAGAGCTTAAGGCGGGCGTGGCGATTGGGGTGGCGATAGCCATGGGCTACAGCCTGCAGACGTGGGGATTGCAGACCATCTCCAGCAGCAAATCCGCGTTTATCACCGCCATGTATGTTCCCCTGGTGCCGCTACTACAATGGCTGTGCCTGGGGCGGCTGCCGGGTCTGATGTCCTGTATTGGCATCGTGCTGGCGTTTATCGGTCTGATTTTGCTGGCCGGGCCCGAAAACAACCTCCTGGCGCTGGGGCCGGGCGAGATCATCACCCTGATTGGGGCGATTGCCATTGCGGCGGAAATTATTCTGATCAGCGCCTGGGCGGGCAAGGTGGACGTTAAGCGGGTGACGGTGGTGCAGCTCGCCACAGCCTCGCTGGTGGCCTTTGCGACGATGGTGCCGGCAGGGGAGTCCGTGCCGCCGATGTCCACCGGCCTGGTCGTGGTGGCGCTGGGGCTGGGGATTTTCAGCGCCATTATTCAGGTCACCATGAACTGGGCGCAGCGTAGCGTATCGCCAACCCGGGCAACGGTCATTTACACCGGTGAACCGGTCTGGGCGGGCATTTTCGGGCGACTGGCCGGGGAACGTCTGCCGCTGCTGGCCCTGGTGGGCGCGGCGTTTATTGTCGCCGGGGTGCTGGTGAGCGAGTTGAAGCTCAGAAAGCGTCGGAACGCGGTGAGCGACATGACTGCTGAAGAAGGTTTAGATTGAAAAAACAGACGGGTTTATCTACGATATGTACGGATAAATACCGTACACGGTGAAGTAAACCATGCCAGCACTGAAAAAACAGCGTATCGATCTTCGCTTAACGGACGAAGACAAAACAATGATTGAAGAAGCGGCAGCGATGACGAACCAAACGATCACCCAGTTTATGGTGAACAGTGCGTCAGAGCGCGCTGCAGAGGTCATTGAACAGCATCGGCGTCTCGTCTTAAACGAAGCATCATGGAATGCCGTGATGGATGCCATCGACAATCCGCCAGAGCCAAATGAACGCCTGAAGCGAGCGGCAAAACGTCTTCGAAACATGGAGTGAAGCGTCGTGGAAAATCTCACGATCGAAATGTTTTCAGAGGGAAAAGATTATGATTTCAGGGACTTCGATTGTGGTGAACCCTCGCTAAATGTCTTCCTCACAGAACATCTGGTGCGTCAGCACAATGGGCGTATTTTACGAGGCTATCTGCTTAAAGATCGCGATGGTCCGCGAGTCCTGGGCTATTACACGTTATCGGGAAGTTGCTTTGAAAAAGCGATGCTGCCTTCCAGGACTCAGCAGCGTCGGATCCCTTATAGCAACGTACCGAGCGTAACGCTGGGACGTCTGGCGATACATGAAGACCTGCAGGGACAGGAGTGGGGAACGACGCTCGTCACGCATGCCATGCGGGTTGTCTATCTGGCATCGCAGGCGGTGGGCGTACACGGAATATTTGTTGATGCACTCAATGACCGGGCAAAACGATTTTATCTGAAGCAGGGTTTTATTCCGCTGACGGGTGAAAACAGCCACTCTCTTTTCTTTCCTACAAAATCTATCGAACGACTGTTTGAGCAGGTGTGATTGCCTGACATAAAGGTGTTCTTAGCGAACATAAAGGTCGGGTAAGGCGTCGCCGTCACCCGACATTGAGATTTCACGACTCCTGACGCACCACCTCGCCCTGCGGCGCAGCGGCCATCCGGCGGCTCAGCAGGGCGTTAAGCAGGATCGCGCCAAAGGTCGCCGTGCCAATCCCGCCGATCGTAAACCCGCCCAGCGTCAGGGCAAAATCGCCCGCGCCCAGCACCAGCGTAACGGCCACCATAATCAGGTTGCCGTTCTGGCTGAGATCGACCCGATGCTGCACCCAGATCCGCGCGCCGGCCACGGCGATCAGCCCAAACACCACGATTGAGGCCCCGCCGATCACCGGTGACGGAATGGTGTGGATCAGCGCGCCGAATTTCGGCGAGAAGCCGAGCAGCATCGCCATCACCGCCGCCGCGACAAAGACCAGCGTCGAATAGACTTTGGTCACCGCCATCACGCCGATATTCTCGGCATAGGTGGTGACGCCGCTGCCGCCGACTGAGCCCGAAAGCATGGTCGCCAGCCCGTCGCCGACGAACGCGCGGCCCATGTAGGGGTCCATACTGCGTCCGGTCATCCCCGCGACCGCCTTCAGGTGACCCAGGTTTTCCGCCACCAGGATAACGGCGACGGGGGCGATGAGCATCATCGCCTGGGTGTTAAAGGTGGGCGAGGTCACCTTCGGCAGGCCGAACCAGGCGGCATGATGCAGCAGGGTAAAATCAACCGGCTTGCCGAGACCAAAAACGTTCGCCAGCAGGGCATACACCAGACAGGCAACAATCAGCCCGACCAGGATCAGCAGCCGCTGGATCATCCCTCGCGTAAACACCGCTACCAGGCCGATGCACAGCACGGTCACGACGGCCATCCAGCTTTCAAACGGCGAGGCGGAGACGCTCCTGACCGCGATCGGCGCAAGGTTAAGGCCAATCGCCATCACCACGGCGCCCGTCACGACCGGAGGCATCATTCGCTCTATCCAGCGCGTACCGATTTTCATCACCACCAGACCAATCAGGGTATACACCAGACCGCAGGCGATGATGCCGCCGAGGGCCACGCTCAGGTTGGGGTTGATTCCCTGGCCGTTAAATCCGGTGGTGGCGATCACCACGCCGACAAAGGCGGCGCTGGATCCCAGATAGCTGGGCACGCGCCCGCCGGTGACAAAAAAGAACAGCAGGGTGCCGATACCGGACATCAGAATCGAGAGGTTGGGATCCAGTCCCATCAGCATCGGCATCAGCACCGTGGCGCCAAACATGGCGACCGCGTGCTGGACGCCCATCACCATCGTCTGCCCGAGCGGGAGGCGTTCATCCGGCGCGACCACGCCAGCGTCTGTGGAGGTCGATTTCAACTGCCAGTGGGGAAATCCGAACATGGTCTGTCTCCTTAGAGCGCCTTAACAGGCGGGTCGCATCAGCGCGTGGTAGCCGCGGTCAAACCACACCAGGCCCTGCGGCGCGGGGTGGCGAATAATCGAAACGATGTCGCAGAACAGAATGTCATGGGTGCCGACGCTCACCACCTGGCTGATGCGGCAGTCAAACGAGGCCAGCGCATCCTCCAGACGCGGACATCCCGTGTCGCCCGTTTGCCAGCGGGCGGCGGCGAAGCGTTCTTCCATGGGCGTTTTGCCGCCAAACAGGTTTGAGAGCGGCTCCTGTCCGGCGCTGAGGGTATTGACGCACAGCGTGCGGTTCTCGCTGAACGTCGGCCAGACGGACGCGCCGCGGTTCAGGCACACCAGCAGGGTGGGCGGTGAATCCGTGACGCTGCACACCGCGCTGGCGGTGAAGCCTGCCATCCCCGCCGGACCGTCGGTGGTGATGATATTCACCGCCGCGCCGACGCAGGCCATGGCGTCGCGAAAGGTTTGCTTATCCGGTGTCGTCATGATCGCTCCTTACGCCAGCCCGCAGGCATCGTCGAATGTCAGGCGCGGCAGGCGGCCGTAAAGTTTGCCCGGGTCGCCGTAGCCGATGTTGATCAGCAGATTGCTTTTAAGCGTCGTGCCGGTGAAAAAGGCCTCGTCGACCTTTTGGCGGTCAAAGCCCGACATCGGGCCGGTGTCCAGCCCCAGCGCGCGACAGGCGAAAATCATGTAGGCGGCCTGCAGCGAGCTGTTGCGAAAGGCGGTCTCTTCCGCCAGCGCGGGGCTTGCGGTAAACCAGCTTCTGGCATCGCCGTGCGGGAACAGTTCAGGCAGGCGCTCGTAGAATTCACTGTCCCAGGCCACAATCGCCGTGACCGGGGCGGTGAGCGTTTTCTCCAGGTTGCCGCTGGAGAGCGCCGGGCGCAGCTTATCTTTTCCCTCCGCGCTTCGCACAAACACAATGCGTGCCGGGGAGCAGTTGGCGGAGGTTGGACCCCATTTCATCAGGTCGTAGATTTCGCGCAGCGTCTCGTCGCTGACGGCAATATCCTGCCAGCCGTTATGGGTGCGGGCGCCGGTGAACAGCGTTTCCAGCGCGGTGGGATTAATGGCTTCGCTCATTACAGCTCCTTATAAAGCGGGTTCATGACTGTGCAGCAGGCTGGCCAGCCCGTTAAGCAGCAGGGTGTTAAAGGTGTCCGGCTCGGTGACGTTGCAGGCATGGCCGCCCTGACGCATCACCGCGCTGTTGCTGTGCGGGATCGCTGCCTGCAGCTCAGACGAGCAGACAGAGGGCACCAGCATGTCGTCGGCGGAACAGATGATCTGTACCGGGCAGCGAATGCGCGCCGCATGGCGGCTGAAGTCAGCCTTTTTCAGGGCGCTGAGCCGGTGCAGCAGGTTGGCTTTGCCCTGGAAATGAGCCAGCGCCAGCGCTTCTTCGGCCTCCAGGCGGGGAGCGCGAGCGGCCATCCAGTCTGCCGGGTAGAGAAACAGCGGCTGCGCCTCAACCCACGCCTGCGGGCCACCGTAATGCAGCAGGCGCTCGCGGATCTGAAAGCAGCGGCGGGTGTGGGCATTGAGGGTCAACCAGCCGTTGACGCACACCAGCGCGGTGAGGGCGTCGGGGCGGTCGAGGGCCAGCTGCAGGCCGACCAGTGCCCCCAGCGCATGGCCGACAACGCTGTAGCGCGCGATCCCGGCCTCAGCCAGCGCCTGGGCCAGTTCGTCTGCCATCTGTGCCAGGCTGTAGCCTTCCGGCAGGGCGTCGGGGTTAGTGCCCGTTCCACGCTGGTCATAACACACCACCTGATATTCCGGTTCCAGCGCGGCCAGCTGGGGCAACCAGTAGCTGCCGCTGCCGCCGAGACCGGCAATAAGGACCACCACGGGCGCACCCTCATACGGGGGCGGTGAGACGGAGAGTTTCATGGCCGCCTCACTTCGCGATGTGCGCAACGGTGGCGATCTCAACCAGCGCGTCTGGCTTCACCAGCCCGCACTGAATGCAGAACCGGGCCGGTTTATCGCCGGGGAAGAACTCCGCGTAGATTTCATTAATCGCGGCGTAGTTTTTCCAGTCGGTGATAAAGATGCTGTTGAAGGTCACATCCTCCATCGTGCCACCCGCCGTTTCGATCACGGTTTTGATCGTCTCCAGCACGTGGCGGGTTTGCGCCTTTGGGTCGTTGATAAACACCACGTTGTTGTCTTTATCAAATGGCAGCGTGCCGGAGACATACACCACGCCGTCGGCGAGGGTGCCGGGGACAAACGGGGCGATTGGCGTGCTGGTGCCCGGCGGGATGATTACGGATTTCGGCATCGTGCGTCTCCTCAGGCGATACGGGCGAGCGGGGGATTCAGGGCGTCGCAGAAATCCGCAACGTTACTGACCCAGCCAAAAAAGGTTTCGATATTGAACAGGGCCGCCTTCTGGGCGAAATCCGGCCCGGCCTGATGGGTCGCGTCTTCCAGCACCACGCCGAAATACTCGAGGAAAAAGCCGTCGCGCAGGGTCGACTCCACGCAAACGTTGGTGGCAATGCCGGTGAAGACCAGGTGGCGAATGCCCCGGCTGCGCAGCAGGCTGTCGAGCGGCGTGTTGAAAAAGCCGCTGTAGCGCGGTTTCGGCAGGACGATATCGTCCGCCTGCGGGACCAGCTCATCCACCAGCTGATAATCCCAGCCGCCCTTCGCCAGCAGCTTGCCCTGCAGTTCGGGCCGCTTGCGCATGGTTTTCAGGGCGTTCGACTTGTGGAAGTTCGGTGAACCGGGGCCACCGGCCTCAACGTACTGGTCATCCCAGCCGTTCTGGAACCATATGATAAGCATGCCCGCAGCGCGCGCGGCGGCGACGGCGGTTTTGATATTCGCTATCACAGGCTGCGTAGCGGAGACGTCGAAGCCCGCCAGATCAAGATAACCACCGGGGCTGGCGTAGGCGTTTTGCATGTCCACCACGATCAGCGCGCTCTGCTGTGGCGTGAAGGTAATGGCTTCCGGGCGTGCGTTAAGGGTTGTCATTACGCCACCTCCTTCGTGACGGCAGGGATGTGGGCGCGGCACTGCATCAGCGGCTGGATGCGCTCGCCGAAGATCTCCACGCCGGTGAGGAAGTCATCGAAGGTCAGCAGGACGCCTTCCGCACCGGGAACGGCCGCCACTTCATCGAGCATTCTGGCAACGCTGGCGTACGAGCCGACCAGCGTGCCCATGTTGATATTGACGGCGGAGGTCGGGTCGGCCATCTGACGAACGTTGGTATCCGCCCCGGAGCGGGTGTCCTTCTGGCTCTGCTCGGTGAGCCAGCTCAGGGCTTCCTCGTCGGCGCCGTCCTTATAGCGCTCCCATTTTGCGCGCGCGGCGTCGTCGGTTTCGTCGGCAATCACCATAAACAGCACGTAGGAGCCCACGTCGCGCCCGGTTTTGTCGGCGGCTTCTTTCATGCGCGCGGCGGTCGGGGCGAAGGCGGCAGGCGTGTTAACGCCTTTACCGAAGCAGAAGTTAAAGTCGGCGTATTTCGCCGAGAACTCCATTCCCGCGTCGCTCTGCCCGGCGCAAATTACCTTCATCGGCACCGACGGCTGCGGGCTGACGCGGCAGTCGTTCATGGTGAAGAAGTCACCCTTGAAATCGCTTTTGCCGGTACCCCACAGATCGCGCAGGACCTGCACGTACTCGGTCAGGTAGTCGTAGCGACGCGAGAAGTAATCGTCACCCGGCCAGAGCCCCATCTGCTCGTACTCGGGTTTTTGCCAGCCGGTCACCAGGTTGACGCCAAAGCGTCCGCCGGAGATGGAGTCGATGGTGGAGGCCATGCGCGCCACGATCGCCGGGGGCAGGGTGAGGGTGGCCGCGGTGGCGTAGATCTGGATCCGCGAGGTGACCGCGGCCAGCCCGGCCATCAGGGTGAAGGACTCCAGGTTGTGGTCCCAGAATTCGGTTTTGCCGCCGAAGCCGCGCAGCTTGATCATCGAAAGCGCAAAGTCGAAATGGTAGTGCTCCGCTTTCTGCACGATGGCTTTATTCAGCTCAAAGGTCGGCATGTATTGCGGTGCAGTGGTCGAGATAAGCCAGCCGTTGTTGCCGATGGGTACAAATACGCCAATTTTCATCACGAACCTCTCTTCATTACGTCGCAGGTGTAACGGTGTTTTTGCAAAGGCAGTGCCAGTTTTAAAAATGGCAGTGTTATTAATGTGTTAATCAGAGGTTGGAGGTTTGATGCGATTAAATGTGGACTAACTGGTCAAAAACATTGCACAGAAAACAAGCATTCATGCGCGATCGGAGTGCAGGATGTCGTGGCGAGACAGGGGTTTTGCTATGCTGAGGGCAACGCAGAATAAGGAGAGCGGGAATGACACAAGGCGCAGTGAAAACACCAGGTAAACGTTCGCAGGCGGTGAGCGCCAAGAAGCAGGCGATCCTCAGCGCGGCGCTGGAGACCTTTTCGCAGTTTGGCATTCACGGCACGCGCCTGGAGCAGGTGGCGGAGCAGTCCGGGGTATCCAAAACCAATCTGCTCTACTATTACCCGTCGAAAGAGGCGCTGTATGTTGCGGTAATGCAGCAGATCCTCGATATCTGGCTGGCGCCGCTGAAAGCGTTCCGCGAAGAGCTGGCCCCGCTGGTGGCGATCAAAGAGTACATACGCCTGAAGCTGGAGGTGTCGCGCGATTACCCGCAGGCATCACGGCTGTTTTGTCTTGAGATGCTGCAGGGGGCGCCGCTGTTGCAGGCGGAGCTGACCGGAGATTTAAAACAGCTGGTGGACGATAAGTCGGCCATTATCGCCGGATGGGTGGCCAGCGGAAAACTGGCCCCGGTCGATCCGCATCATCTGATCTTTATGATTTGGGCCTCCACCCAGCATTACGCTGACTTTGCGGCCCAGGTCGAGGCGGTGACCGGAAAAACGCTCCAGGACGAAGCGTTTTTCCACAGCACCCTGGAAAACGTGCAGCGGATGATTATCGAAGGGATCCGCTTGCGCTAGTTCCCCGGTGGGAGAGGGCAACTTAAGTCGCCCTCTTCACACTGCATCAGCGAGGCCAGAAACGCTTCGCGCTCCACGGTTTTCTCCGCCAGGCACTGATTCACGATCATCGGCTGAACGCTGCCGCCTTCTGTCCCCGAACCGATAAACGCACAGTCCGCGTCGCGCAGGGCAATCCAGGCCTGCTGCGCCTTTTTCAGCAGCTCGCGCTGGGGAGTTTCCGCGCGCTTGACGGCGGCCTGATAGGTCTGGTTGAGTTTTTTATCGGCAGCCTGGTATTGCTGCGCGCTACAGGTATTCAGTTCAAGCTGAGTGGTCGCTTTGTCGCACTCGTCGGCCAGCGCGCTGGCGCTCAGCAGCAGTGCTGCGCCTGCGAGAAATACTCTTTTCATCTTTCCCTCAGTGTAAAAAAGCCGGATGCGCTGCGCTTATCCGGCCTACGGTTGTTTTGTCGCCCCGGTAAGCATAGCGCCACCGGGGAGAGTTTACACGATTAACCGATGGTCATCAGGCTGGCGTTACCCCCCGCCGCCGCGGTATTGACGCTGAGCGAGCGTTCCACGTACAGACGCTCCAGCAGCAGGTTGGTTTCCCCGCGCGCGAAGCCCTGCACCGAAACAATTGCTCCGCTGCGGGCCGCAACCTGCTCGCACAGCTCGCGCAGCTGATCGGAATCACCGTGGTAAATGACGGCATCGAACGCCTGCGTCAGCAGCGCATCGGCTTTCGCGAAGTGGATACGGGCCGAGACCGCTTTTGGCAGCTGTTTGGCCAGGTCGCGATGCAGCGCATCTTCCGGCCACAGCACTTCACACCCGGTGGCCATCGCGGCGGCCAGCTGTACCAGCGCGTCCTGCTCGTTATCCGCCACGCACAGTACGCGCTCGCGCGGCATCAGCGTCCAGGTATTGCGCTCGCCGGTCGGCCCCGGCAGCAGACGCTGCGTACCGGCCTGTGCCAGCTCGCCATACTGCTGCGCCACGGCACGCAGTTCAGGACGTTTTTCCGCCCAGGCGATCAGCGCTTCCAGCGGCTGGGTCAGCACGGTTTTCAGCTGCGCATCCACCGGATACTCCGCATCCTGACGTGCCAGGGTGACGCCCAGCGCGTTCTCAGGACGGTTCGCCAGCAGACGGTACAGGTAGAGCGGACCGCCCGCTTTCGGGCCGGTGCCGGAGAGGCCTTCACCGCCGAACGGCTGCACGCCCACGACCGCGCCAACCATGTTGCGGTTAACGTACAGGTTGCCCACTTTGGCGCTACCGGTTACCTGCGCGATGGTCTCGTCGATACGGGTATGTACGCCGAGCGTCAGGCCATAGCCGGAGGCGTTGATCTGCTCAACCAGCTCGTTGAGGTTGTTACGGTTGTAGCGCACCACGTGCAGCACCGGACCGAAGACCTCTTTTTTCAGCTCGTCGAAGCTTGCCAGCTCGATAAGCGTAGGCGGCACAAAGGTGCCGGAACGCCACTCGCGGGCATCTTCGCTGTTGTCTCGCACTGCCTGGAACACCGGACGGCCTTTCGCCCGCATGGCCTGAATGTGGTTTTCAATATTGGCTTTGGCTTCCGCGTCGATCACCGGCCCGATGTCGGTGGTGAGACGGCCCGGGTTGCCCATGCGACATTCGGCCATCGCGCCGCGCAGCATTTTCAGCGTGTGGTCTGCCACGTCATCCTGCAGGCACAGCACGCGCAGGGCGGAGCAGCGCTGACCGGCGCTGTCGAAGGCGGAGGCCAGCACGTCAACCACCACCTGCTCGGTGAGGGCAGAGGAGTCAACGATCATGGCGTTCATACCGCCGGTTTCCGCGATAAGCGGAGTAGGACGACCCTGCGCATCCAGACGGGTGGCAATATTGCGCTGCAGCAGCGAGGCCACTTCGGTCGAACCGGTAAACATCACGCCGCGCACGCGGTTATCGGAGGTCAGTTTGGCGCCCACGGTTTCACCGCGGCCCGGCAGCAGCTGGACCACGCCCGCCGGTACGCCTGCTTCCAGAAGAATGTTGATGCCCTGCGCGGCAATCAGCGGGGTCTGCTCTGCCGGTTTTGCCAGCACGCTGTTGCCAGCGGCCAGGGCGGCGGCAATCTGGCCGGTGAAGATCGCCAGCGGGAAGTTCCACGGGCTGATACAGACGACCGGGCCGAGCGGGCGGTGGGTTTCGTTGTCGAAATCATCGCGCACCTGACCGGCGTAGTAGTGCAGGAAGTCGACCGCCTCGCGCACTTCGGCGATGGCGTTGCTGAAGGTTTTACCCGCTTCGCGCACCAGAATGCCGATGAGCGACTGCATCTGGTCTTCCATCAGCACCGCCGCGCGCTCCAGGATGGCGGCACGTTCCTGCGGCGGGGTGGCGAACCAGATAGGGGCGTTATTCACCGCGCTGTCCAGCGCCTGATCCACTTCCGCATCGGTGGCTTCACGCACGTAGCCGACGATATCTTTTGGCTCAGCCGGGTTGATGACCGGCTGCATGTCGCCGTCAGCAACGGGCTGCTCCAGCATCGGTTTGGCTTGCCACTTCTGCAGCGCGCTGTTGAGCAGGGCAGAAGAGAGGGATGCCAGACGGTGTTCGTTGGCGAGATCCAGCCCCGCCGAGTTGACGCGGCCTTTGCCGTACAGCTCGCGCGGCAGGGCAATCTTCGGATGCGGCAGGCCAATCTGGCCTTCCTGGGCCGCCATCTTCTCAACGGCCTGCACCGGATCGGCGACCAGTTCGTCGAGCGGCAGCGTGGTGTCGGCGATGCGGTTAACGAAGGAGGTGTTCGCGCCGTTTTCCAGCAGGCGACGCACCAGGTAGGCCAGCAGGGTTTCGTGGGTGCCTACCGGGGCGTAAATGCGGCATGGGCGGTTCAGCTTGCCGTCCGCCACTTTACCGGTCACCTGCTCGTACAGCGGTTCACCCATGCCGTGCAGGCACTGGAATTCGTACTGGCCCGGGTAGTAGTTCTGCCCGGCCAGGCTGTAGATTGCCGCCAGGGTATGGGCGTTGTGGGTGGCGAACTGTGGATAGATTAGGTTCGGCACGCCAAGCAGCTTTTTCGCGCAGGCGAGGTAAGAGACGTCGGTGTAGACCTTGCGGGTATAAACCGGATAGCCTTCCAGCCCTTCCATCTGGGCGCGTTTGATTTCGCTGTCCCAGTAGGCCCCTTTCACCAGGCGGATCATCAGGCGACGGCGGCTACGGCTGGCCAGGTCAATCAGGTAATCAATGACGAACGGGCAGCGCTTCTGGTAGGCCTGGATAACGAAACCGATGCCGTTCCATCCCGCCAGCTCCGGCTCGAAGCACAGTTTTTCCAGCAGATCGAGGGAGATCTCCAGACGGTCGGCCTCTTCGGCGTCGATGTTGATGCCGATGTCATACTGGCGCGCCAGCAGGGTCAGGGACTTCAGGCGCGGGTAGAGCTCTTCCATCACCCGGTCGTACTGCGCGCGGCTGTAACGCGGGTGCAGGGCGGAGAGCTTAATCGAGATGCCCGGGCCTTCATAAATACCGCGACCGTTGGACGCTTTACCGATGGCGTGTATCGCCTGCTGGTAAGAAACCATGTAGGCCTGCGCGTCGGCGGCGGTCAGCGCCGCTTCGCCGAGCATGTCGTACGAATAGCGGAAACCTTTATCTTCCAGCTTGCGGGCGTTCGCCAGCGCTTCGGCAATGGTTTCTCCGGTCACAAACTGTTCGCCCATCAGACGCATCGCCATATCCACGCCTTTGCGGATCAGCGGCTCGCCGCTCTTGCCGATGATGCGGTTCAGTGAGCGTGACAGGTTGGCTTCGTTATGGGTGGAGACCAGTTTGCCGGTAAACAGCAGACCCCAGGTCGCGGCGTTAACGAACAGCGACGGGCTGCGGCCAATGTGCGAATGCCAGTTACCGTTGCTGATCTTGTCGCGGATCAGCGCGTCGCGGGTGGCTTTATCTGGAATACGCAGCAGCGCTTCCGCCAGGCACATCAGCGCCACGCCCTCCTGTGAGGAGAGGGAAAATTCCTGCAGCAGACCCTGAACCATCCCGGCGCGGCCGGTGGCGGTCTTCTGGTTACGCAGTTTGTCAGCCAGCTGGTACGCCAGGCTGTGCGCCTGCGCGGCAACGGCTTCCGGCAGGCGAGCCTGCTCCAGCAGCATCGGTACGGCGTCGGTTTCAGCGCGACGGTACGCGCCGGTAATGGCGGCGCGGCTGACGGACTGCGGCAGGATCTGCTCGGCGAATTCCAGGAACGGCTGATGGCTCTCGTCGCCAGCGGCCGGCGCTTCCTCGCTTTCATTGGCGGCGCCGGCGAGCAGGGCAGGCAGCTCCGGCAGGCCCTCGTCGCTCTCGAGTCTTTCGAGATAGTTAAAAATCGCCTGCTTAATTAACCAGTGCGGCGTGCGGTCAATGCGGGTTGCTGCGGTCTTAATCCGTTCGCGGGTTGCGTCATCCAGCTTAACCCCCATGGTGGTCATACCCATGCCAAAGCTCCTGTTGTGCTTTCATCGTGTTTGGTCGTTAGCGTGAAATATCCACCATGTTGCAACTTTGTGCAACCGTGTTAAATGTGACCTGGTTTGCAACCCGTGAAATGAATGAATTGTTAACGGATGGTTGGCTGGAAAAACGTGCTGCCTTTGTCCCGGGAAGCCTGTTTTTATGCGGGAGTTAACACTTTTAAAAGGTGCAACCCGTAAAAGCGTGAGCGAGTGCAACCTATAGGAAACTCGTATAAAACCGGGGATGAAATTGATGTAAATGCAGTGTTAAATCGTTTGTCAGCGGAGGGCGCATACGGCAGGATAGCGCGCCTCACCGAAACACAAGATACGTCACCTCGTTCCGGTGATCATATAACAAGACAACCCGGACGGTTGTCGCTCGACACTTTTGGAGAATTTGAATGGCAATTAGCACACCGATGCTGGTGACATTTCTCGTTTATATTTTTGGCATGATCCTGATAGGGTTTTTGGCGTGGCGTTCAACGAAAAACTTTGACGACTACATCCTGGGCGGACGCAGTTTAGGCCCGATGGTGACCGCACTCTCTGCAGGCGCATCGGACATGAGCGGCTGGCTGCTGATGGGTCTGCCCGGTGCGATTTTCATCTCTGGTATTTCGGAAAGCTGGATTGCCATCGGTCTGACCGTGGGCGCATGGATCAACTGGAAGCTGGTGGCAGGCCGTCTGCGCGTGCACACCGAGGCAAACAATAACGCCCTGACGCTGCCGGACTACTTCACCGGACGCTTTGAGGATAACAGCCGCGTGCTGCGTATTATCTCGGCGGTGGTGATCCTGGTGTTCTTCACCATCTACTGTGCCTCCGGCATCGTGGCCGGTGCGCGTCTGTTCGAAAGCACCTTCGGCATGAGCTACGAAACCGCCCTGTGGGCCGGTGCGGCGGCAACCATCCTCTATACCTTCGTGGGCGGCTTCCTGGCCGTCAGCTGGACCGACACCGTGCAGGCGAGCCTGATGATCTTCGCGCTGATCCTGACCCCGGTGATTGTGATTTTCACCGTTGGCGGCTTTGGCGATTCGCTGGAAGTGATCAAGCAGAAGAGCATCGAAAACGTCGACATGCTGAAAGGGCTCAACTTTGTCGCCATCGTCTCCCTGATGGGCTGGGGTCTGGGCTACTTCGGTCAGCCGCACATTCTGGCGCGCTTTATGGCGGCGGATTCTCACCACACCATCGTCCATGCGCGCCGCATCAGTATGACGTGGATGATTCTGTGTCTGGCGGGCGCGTGTGCGGTCGGCTTCTTCGGGATCGCCTACTTCAGCAATAACCCGGCGCAGGCGGGCGCGGTGAACCAGAACGCCGAACGCGTGTTTATCGAGCTGGCGCAGATTCTGTTTAATCCGTGGATTGCCGGTATTCTGCTCTCCGCGATCCTGGCCGCGGTAATGTCCACCCTGAGCTGTCAGCTGCTGGTCTGCTCCAGTGCCATCACCGAAGACCTCTATAAGGCCTTCCTGCGCAAGGGCGCGAGCCAGAAAGAGCTGGTATGGGTAGGGCGCTTTATGGTGCTGCTGGTGGCGCTGATTGCGATTGCGCTGGCGGCCAACCCGGAAAACCGCGTGCTGGGTCTCGTGAGCTACGCGTGGGCGGGCTTTGGTGCGGCGTTTGGTCCGGTCGTCCTGTTCTCCGTCATGTGGTCCCGTATGACCCGTAACGGCGCGCTGGCGGGGATGATTATCGGTGCGGTGACCGTTATCGTCTGGAAACAGTTCGCCTGGCTGGGCCTGTACGAAATCATTCCGGGCTTCATCTTCGGCAGCATCGGTATCGTGGTCTTCAGCCTGCTGGGTAAAGCGCCGTCTGCCTCCATGCAGAAACGCTTTGCGGAAGCCGACGCGCATTACCACTCCGCACCGCCGTCTAAGCTGCAGCCAGAATAATTTTCTCACGCAGTACCGTAAGCCGGGTAAGCGCAAGCGCACCCGGCTTTTTTCTTGCCAAAATCCGTCTTTTCCTGTGATATCCCTGTGCTTATAACAATGAGGATAGCGAAGCATGACAATCAAAACAGGGTTAATGGCGGCGGCATTATTGATGCTGGCGGGCTGCAACGCGCCATCGCAACACGCGGCGGTGGAAACCTGCAAAGCGGATAGCCAGATGCAGCAAACCACGCTCTATTTCGGCTTAAACCGTCCTGCCGGGGCGCAGATTACCCCCAATGAGTGGCAGCAGTTTGTTGACCAGGACGTGACGCCGCGCTTTCGCGATGGCTTAACGGTATTTGATGCCCGCGGGCAGTGGCTGGGGAACGACGGAAAAGTGGCGCGTGAACCGAGCAAGGCGCTGATGCTAATCCACGGTAAAGATGCGCAGAGTGAGAAGAACATCGAAGCGTTACGCGGGATTTATAAGTCACGCTTCGCGCAGGAGTCGGTGATGCGTGTCGATCAGCCGGTGTGCGTACAGTTTTAATGAAAACGGCGGGAATTCCCGCCGTTGTTGTTTTGCAGGCCGGGATCGCTGCGCGCCACCCGGCATTGCATCAGAGCACCAACCCCGCAAAGCTCGCTGACAGCAAACTCACCAGCGTCGCGCCGTAGACCAGACGCAGCCCGAAACGCGATACCACGTTACCCTGCTGCTCGTTCAGGCCCTTAATCGCTCCGGCCACGATGCCGATGGAGGCGAAGTTCGCGAACGAGACGAGGAAGACGGATAAAATCCCCAGCCCGCGCGGGGACATCTGGTGTGCTATTTTCTGCAGCTCAATCATCGCCACAAATTCATTCGCCACCAGCTTGGTCGCCATAATGCTGCCCGCGTTTAAGGCATCGCTCAGCGGAATACCTACCAGCCATGCCAGGGGATAAAATACATAGCCCAGGATCTGCTGGAAGCTCATGCCAAATACGCTGGAGAAGAGGGCGTTAACGGCGCTAATAAGGGCGATAAAGCCAATCAGCATCGCCAGAATAATCATCGCCACCTTAAAACCGGCCAGAATATACTCGCCGAGCATCTCGAAGAAGCTCTGCGATTCATGCAGTTTTTCAAGCTTGATATCCGGCTCCGCTTCCGGGCGCGCCGGATTGATGACGGAGAGAATAATAAAGGTGCTGAACATGTTCAGAATCAGCGCCGCGACGACAAATTTGGCATCGAGCATGGTCATATACGCCCCGACAATCGACAGGGAGACCGTCGACATGGCCGTGGCCGCCATGGTGAACAGACGACGCGAGGAGAGATCGCCCAGCACGCCTTTGTAGGCAATGAAGTTTTCCGACTGGCCGAGGATCAGCGAGCTCACCGCATTAAAGGATTCCAGCTTGCCCATGCCGTTCAGTTTGGACAGCAGCGTACCGATCACCCGAATAAAAATCGGCAGGATCCGCCAGTGCTGAAGAATACCAATCAGCGCGGAAATAAAAATAATCGGGCAAAGTACGCCGAGGAAAATGAACGCCAGCCCTTTTTCTCCCATACCGCCAAAGACGAAATTAGTCCCTTCGCCAGCAAATTTGAGCAGTGACTCAAAAAATCCCGAGACGTATTTAATCAGGAATAACCCGCTTTCGGCGTGCAGGAAAAAGAACGCCAGGGCAATTTCAATGACAATCAGCTGTAAAACAAAACGAATGCGAATTTTTCGGCGGTCGAAACTCGTAAGCCAGGCAAGCGCGAGAATAATGACCAGCGCCAGCAGGAAATGGACAATTTTAAACATAATTTATTTTCACCAGGTGTTTGAGGCGGATATTTAGCCACAGCCCTGAATCAGCGTAAATGGGCATTTTCGTTATAACTTATAAACTTGAACGTTACGTATGTAACTATTATCAGGCTCTGCGTTTACAACTCGTCATCAAAACACCACATATTTCGCTTGTGTTTCTTTCTGCCGTAATGATAATCACTATCACAAGAATTTACCTTTCTTTGCATCAGTTGACCGCGATAAACATTTAAGGTGTCGGCATGTTTGTTCCATTTCTCATTATGTTACGTGAAGGGCTCGAAGCCGCCCTTATCGTGAGCCTCATCGCCAGTTATCTGAAGCGAACCCAGCGCGGGCGCTGGATTGGCGTCATGTGGATCGGGGTCTTCCTTGCCGCGGCGCTCTGCCTGGGCTTAGGTGTCCTCATCAACGAAACCACCGGCGAGTTTCCGCAGAAAGAGCAGGAGCTGTTTGAAGGTATCGTCGCCGTGATTGCGGTGGTGATCCTCACCTGGATGGTGTTCTGGATGCGTAAAGTCTCCCGTAACGTGAAGGTGCAGCTGGAGCAGGCGGTGGATAACGCCCTACAGAAGGGGAACAACCACGGCTGGGCGCTCATTATGATGGTCTTTTTCGCCGTGGCGCGCGAAGGGCTGGAGTCTGTTTTCTTCCTGCTGGCGGCGTTTCAGCAGGATGTGGGGATTTGGCCGCCGCTGGGGGCCATGCTGGGCCTCGCCACGGCCGTGGTGCTCGGTTTCCTGCTCTACTGGGGCGGTATCCGCCTGAATCTGGGCGCCTTCTTCAAGTGGACCAGCCTGTTTATTCTGCTGGTAGCCGCGGGTCTGGCGGCAGGGGCGATTCGCGCCTTCCATGAAGCGGGCCTGTGGAACCATTTCCAGGACGTGGCGTTCGACCTCAGCAACGTTCTCTCCACGCACTCTCTGACCGGCACCCTGCTCGAAGGTATCTTCGGCTATCAGGAAACGCCGAGCGTCAGCGAAGTGGCGATGTACTTTATCTATCTGGTTCCGGCGCTGGTGCTGTTCGCAATGCCGCCGCGTACCGGCACGCAGGCGTCGCGCGTTGCGCCGTAATCTTTGATTGAGTAACAACATACTTTTAAAGGGAAGAGTCATGGCAATTCAGTTCCGTCGTAGTGCGTTATGCGCAGGCATTGCCGCGCTGTTCGCTTCTGCATTCTCCGCCTGGGGCGCGGATGTTCCACAGGTTAAGGTCACCGTCAACGACAAGCAGTGTGAGCCGATGACCCTCACGGTGAACAGCGGAAAAACCCAGTTTATTATTCAGAACCACAGCCAGAAGGCGCTGGAGTGGGAGATCCTGAAAGGCGTTCTGGTGGTGGAAGAGCGTGAAAATATCGCTCCTGGCTTCAGCCAGAAGATGACCGCCAACCTGCAGCCGGGCGAGTATGAGATGACCTGCGGTCTGCTGACCAACCCGAAAGGAAAGCTCATCGTCAAAGGTGAAGCGACAGCCGATGCGGCAAAAGGCGCTGCGGTGCTGAGCCTGGGCGATGCGATTACCGCGTATAAAGCGTACGTCACGAAAGAGACGGCGGATCTGGCAGCGGCAACCAAAGCCTTTACCGATGCGGTGAAGGCCGGTGAAATCGAAAAAGCGAAATCCCTCTACGCGCCAACCCGTCAGCATTACGAGCGCATTGAGCCGATCGCCGAGCTGTTCTCTGACCTTGATGGCAGCATTGACGCCCGTGAAGATGATTTCGAGCAGAAAGCGGCCGATCCGAAATTCACCGGTTTCCACCGTCTGGAGAAAGCCCTGTTTGGCGATAATTCTGCCAAAGGGATGGAGAAGTATGCCGACCAGCTGAACAGCGACGTGCTGGAGCTGCAAAAGCGCATCAGCGAGCTGGCCTTCCCGCCTTCAAAAGTGGTGGGCGGTGCGGCCGGGCTGATTGAAGAAGTGGCCGCGAGCAAAATCAGCGGCGAAGAAGATCGCTACAGCCATACCGACCTGTGGGACTTCCAGGCTAACGTCGACGGCGCACAGAAAATTGTTAACCTGCTGCGTCCTCAGCTGCAGAAAGAGAACGGCGAGCTGCTGGCCAAAGTGGATGCCAACTTCAAAAAAGTCGACACCATCCTGGCGAAGTACCGCACCAAAGACGGGTTTGAGACCTACGACAAGCTGACCGATGCCGACCGCAACGCGCTGAAAGGCCCGATTACCGCCCTGGCGGAAGATCTCTCCCTGCTGCGTGGCGTACTGGGTCTGGACTAAGCACGATGAATAAGCATAACGAGAGCGACGTGGCTGAACCTTCCCGTCGCCGGTTGTTAAAAGGGGTAGGGGCGCTGGGGGGCGCGCTTGCTCTGGCTGGCGGGTGTCCGGTGGCGCACGCGGCGAAACCGCAAAGCGCGCCCGGCACGCTGTCACCCAATGCCCGCATGGAGACGCAGCCGTTTTATGGCGAGCATCAGGCCGGTATCCTGACGCCGCAGCAGGCGTCGATGATGCTGGTGGCCTTTGATTCGCTGGCCAGTGATAAAGCCGATCTGGAACGTTTGTTCCGCCTGATGACGACGCGCATCGCGTTTCTTACCGCCGGTGGACCGGCGCCCGATACGCCGAACCCGCGTCTGCCGCCTATGGACTCCGGCATTCTGGGGCCATTCATTGCCCCGGATAACCTGACCATAACCGTTTCGCTGGGAGAATCGCTGTTTGACGCGCGTTACGGGCTGGCAAAACAGAAGCCGAAAGCGCTGCAAAAAATGACGCGCTTCCCGAATGATTCCCTGGATGCCGCCCTTTGTCACGGCGACCTGCTCCTGCAGATCTGCGCCAATACCCAGGACACGGTGATCCACGCCCTGCGCGACATCATCAAGCATACGCCGGATCTGCTGAGCGTGCGCTGGAAGCGGGAAGGGTTTATCTCTGACCACGCCGCCCGCAGCAAGGGTAAAGAGACCCCGGTGAACCTGCTGGGCTTCAAGGACGGCACGGCCAACCCGGACAGCCACGATAGCGCGCTCATGAAGGAGGTGGTGTGGGTCACTGCCGAGCAGAATGAACCGGCATGGGCGGTGGGCGGCAGCTATCAGGCGGTGCGGATTATTCAGTTCCACGTAGAGTTCTGGGACCGCACGCCGCTGAAAGAGCAGCAGACGATCTTCGGTCGCGATAAGCAAAGCGGGGCTCCGCTCGGCATGAAGAACGAGCATGATGTGCCCGACTACGCCAGCGATCCGAATGGCGATGTAATTGCGCTGGACAGCCATATTCGTCTGGCCAATCCGCGCACCAAAGAGACGCAGTCGAGCCTGATGATGCGTCGGGGATACAGCTACTCGCTCGGCGTCACCAATTCCGGTCAGCTCGATATGGGGCTGCTGTTCGTCTGCTATCAGCACGATCTGGAAAAAGGCTTCCTGACCGTGCAGAAGCGGCTCAACGGCGAAGCGCTGGAAGAGTACATTAAACCCATCGGCGGCGGTTATTTCTTTGCCCTGCCAGGCGTGCGCGACAGCAACGCGTATCTCGCTCAAGGTCTTATTGAAGCCTGATAATTGTCCCTGCGACGATTCGCAGGGACATTATTTTTTCATATGACTATCCTGCTGTTATATTTCTGTAATATTTCTATATGAGACTGATTTCAACTGTAGGGACAGTCTTAAAAGTTGCATTCAGGTAAAATAAATGTTGCATTTATGATAACTCCTGATGTACTTAAGATAAGACAGCGGTAGTTCCCGGCAGTGATGCTGAATCACTATGGAGATCGCGAATGGTTGCGTCCTGTACTGGACAAGGTAAATATAACAACCGCAGCACCCGGCGCGGAGGCTCAGACTCCGGCAGCGATTTCCTCACCACTAAATTTTCCCCCCTCCCTCAAGAATCTGATTCGACCGACGTGCAGAACGGTGCGCGTAGCTGTTCCGTATCGTCATCCGATAGTGCAAGCAATGGCTTACAAGGAAGCCAACCCTCTGATGTTCGTGCGCATAATCGTGCCGACGCTGGCGCGTGTGATGAATACCAACAACTCAAGGTGCTATCCATGGGAAGACAAAAAGCAGTGATCAAAGCTCGTCGCGAAGCAAAACGTGTGCTGAGACGGGATTCACGTAGCCATAAACAGCGTGAAGAAGAATCGGTCACCTCGCTTGTGCAGATGAGTGGCGTAGAAGCAATTGGCATGGCCCGTGACAGCCGTGATAATTCTCCAATTGTGGCGCGCAATGAGGCTCAGGCGCACTACCTGAATGCTATCGAGAGTAAACAGCTCATCTTTGCAACCGGTGAAGCCGGATGCGGGAAAACCTGGATCAGTGCAGCCAAAGCGGCGGAAGCGCTGATCCATAAGGACGTGGAGAGAATCATTGTTACCCGTCCGGTACTGCAGGCTGATGAAGATCTCGGCTTCTTGCCCGGTGATATTTCGGAGAAGTTTGCCCCGTACTTCAGGCCCGTCTATGACGTGCTGGTGAAGCGGCTGGGTGCATCCTTTATGCAGTACTGCCTGCGGCCAGAGATTGGCAAGGTGGAAATCGCGCCGTTCGCCTATATGCGCGGACGTACATTTGAAAATGCGGTCGTCATTCTTGACGAGGCTCAGAACGTGACCGCTGCGCAAATGAAGATGTTTTTAACGCGCCTCGGGGAGAACGTGACGGTTATCGTTAACGGCGATATTACCCAGTGTGACCTGCCGTCCGGCGTGAAATCCGGACTGAGCGACGCCATGTCACGTTTTGAGGAAGATGAGATGATTGGGGTGGTACGCTTCACCAAAGATGACTGCGTGCGCTCGGCGCTCTGCCAGCGCACGCTGCAAGCGTATTACTGAGTTTGCTGTTGCGTTCAAGGCCCGGGAAACCGGGCTTTGTTTTTTGTGCGGGCATGTCGTCGGGTGGCGCTGCGCTTACCCGACCTACAATACTGCATGCGTGCAATATGCGAAAAAAAAGCCCGCATTTTCATGCGAGCTCTTCTTTAAATATGGCGGTGAGGGGGGGATTCGAACCCCCGATACGTTGCCGTATACACACTTTCCAGGCGTGCTCCTTCAGCCACTCGGACACCTCACCATATTGTTTTGCTGCCTGACCGCTTGGGGGGCAACGGGGCGCTACTATAGGGAGTTGCGCTGACACGGTCAAGCAGATTTTCAGCTTTAGTGCCTGTTCGGTTAAGCAATAATCAGCTCCACGGTTTTTACGCCGTGGAGCAGGGGATTAACGCTGTGAATCGAGCACTTCGCTGTTTTTAACCACTTCCTGCGCTTTGCTGTAGCTTTCGATCAGTAGCTTATAAGCCGGGAAGATGTGGGTGTACACTTCCGCCCACTCCGCTGCATCTTCACGGTTCCAGGTACGCTGGATCTCAGAGGCCACCGCCGCCGTATCCATCGGGACCACACCGGCCTGCATCACGCGCGCCAGCGTGATCTCCTGCGCCATTTTGCTGTAGGTGCCGGAGGCATCAATCACCGCAAATACTTTATACCCATCCGCCACCGCGCTGATTGACGGGAAGGCCATGCAGACGCTGGTGATGGTGCCCGCAATGATCAACGTCTTACGCCCGGTGGCTTTTACCGCCGCCACGAACTCCGGATTATCCCAGGCGTTGATTTCGCCTTTACGGGCAACATATTGCGCATGCGGCGCGTTGGCGTGGATCTCCGGGATAAGCGGTCCGTTTGGTCCTTGTGGGACGGACGCGGTGGTGATCACCGGGATCTTCGCCAGGGTTGCGATTTTTGCCAGCGCTGCCGCACGGGCACGCAGTTCTGGCATTGGCATATCCCCAACGGTCTGGAACAGGCCGCTCTGGTGATCGATAAGCAACATCACCGCATCGTTTACATCGATGGCCGGACGGGTTCCGTTAAAATTCGCAGGTGTAGACATCTTCTTCTCCTTTATTACGTTCAGATCTGGCCGAAGCGGCCGGAATTGAAATCACGAATGGCTTCGTTGATTTCGGTTTTACTGTTCATCACAAACGGGCCATAGCCCACGATCGGTTCATTCAGCGGCTCACCGGCCATCAGCAGCACTTTTGCGTCGCTGTTCGCTTCCAGGTGCAGTTTGTCGCCTTCCTGACTTAACACGACCAACTGGGCTTCACCCGCCTGAGCGGTACCGTTTACCGTGATGCTGCCTTCAAGCACGACCAGCGCGGTGCTCCAGCCTTCCGGCTGATTGAGCGTCAGATGGCTTCCCTGGTTCAGCGCGATGTCCCAGACGTTGAGCGGCGAGAAGGTGTGCGCCGGGCCGGTCACCGTGTCGTAGCGACCGGCAATAACCCGCAGCGTTCCCCCATTGTCAGGCAGCGTCACCACCGGGATGTCGGCTTTCGTGATGCTCTGGTAGCCCGGTGCGGCCATCTTGTCTTTCGCCGGCAGGTTGACCCAAAGCTGCATCATTTTGAGTTCCCCGCCTTTCTGCGAGAACGCGCTGGAGTGGAACTCCTCGTGCAAAATGCCTGCGCCTGCGGTCATCCACTGCACGTCGCCGGGGCCAATGACGCCGCCTTTCCCCGTGGAGTCGCGATGCTCCACTTCACCGGAATAGACGATAGTGACCGTCTCAAAACCCCGGTGAGGGTGTTGGCCGACGCCGCGTTTCGCACCATCTGCCGGAAAGGTGTAGGGACCCGCGTAGTCCAGCAGCAGGAACGGGCTGAGCGGCTCGCCGTGCGTCTGATAAGAGAACATTGAACGGACCGGGAAACCGTCGCCCACCCAGTGCTGACGTGGCGCGGTATAAACGCCAGTGATGTTTTTCATGATTAACTCCTGATGTTCTGTTGATGTAATTAGCTTATATTCAGGGTTAATATCCCGGTAGATAGTGAAAATGGCATTCACTGTTCTGAAAATAGAACGATGAGGATGTATGCAGGATCTCAATGACTTCGTCTGGTTTGTGAGGGTTGTGGATTACGGTGGCTTTGCGGCGGCGGGAAGGGCGCTTGACCAACCCAAGTCCAAACTGAGCCGCAGGATCGCGCAGCTGGAGGAGCGGCTTGGCGTACGGTTGATACAGCGCACGACGCGGCAGTTTACGGTGACGGAAGTGGGGCACACTTTCTATCAGCACTGTAAGGCAATGCTGATAGAAGCAGAAGCGGCAGAGGAGGCCGTTGCTGCGCTGCAGGCTGAGCCGCGCGGCGTCGTCAGGATCACCTGTCCCGTCACGTTACTGCACGTCCACGTGGGACCGATGCTGGCGCGGTTTATGGCGCGCTACCCCGGGATTAATCTCCAGCTTGAGGCCACCAATCGTCGGGTCGATCTTGTTGGCGAAGGTATTGATGTGGCTATCCGCGTGCGTCCGCGTCCGTTTGATGACAGCGACCTGGTGTTAAGGGTGCTGGCTGACAGGGGGCATTGCCTGGTGGCAAGTCTGCAGTTGATTGAACGTATGGGTAAACCGCGAATGCCTTCCGAGCTCAGTGAATGGCCTGGATTAAGTATGGGGGCCGGTAAACAGGTGCATAAATGGGAGCTCAGTGGTCCAGAAGGGGCGAAAGCGGAGATCCACTACGTACCGCGCTTTATTACCACCGACATGCTGGCACTGCGGGAAGCAGCGATGGCGGGCGTGGGCGTTGTACAATTGCCGATATTGATGGTGAAGGATCAGCTTGCGTCAGGGGAACTGGTACGGGTGCTGGACGCGTGGGAACCCCGACGGGAAGTGATTCACGCGGTTTATCCTTCGCGGCGCGGCATGCTGCCGTCGGTCAGGACGCTGGTGGATTTTCTGACTGAAGAGTATGCGAAGATGGTGGAGGAGTAGCTTTTTGTAGGTCGGGTAAGCGCAGCGCCACCCGACATAAAGAGCGCAGGGAGTTTCAAGGTTCGAATCCCCCCTGCATGCGTGCAATATGCGAAAAAAAAGCCCGCATTTTCATGCGAGCTCTTCTTTAAATATGGCGGTGAGGGGGGGATTCGAACCCCCGATACGTTGCCGTATACACACTTTCCAGGCGTGCTCCTTCAGCCACTCGGACACCTCACCATATTGTCATCCCGTTGTTGACGGGACGGGCGCTAATGTAAGGAAAAGCCGAACTGCCGTCAACTCACTTTTTCAGTAATTTAGCGCGTTTAGACAAACTTCAGACAACATGATTCTTAAATGTGCTGAAAGCGTCTTTTTTATCAACAACACAGCCGTGCAATAAATTTGTTATGCTGACAACCTCGTTAAAAAACAAAATAAATCAGCGCAATAAAAGGCAGGAATGACTATGGATATACTTTTCTATCACCCTACGTTTGATACGGCCTACTGGATCGAGGCGCTCACGGCGGCACTACCCGGCGCACGCGTTCGCGAGTGGAAGCGTGGAGATAACGAACATGCTGACTATGCGCTGGTCTGGCATCCGCCGGTAGAAATGCTCCAGGGCCGTAAACTGAAGGCCGTTTTTGCCCTGGGAGCCGGTGTGGATTCCATTCTGAGCAAGCTGAAGGCGCACCCTGACATGCTGCCGGAAGCGATTCCCCTGTTCCGCCTGGAAGATACCGGAATGGGGCAGCAGATGCAGGAATATGCGGTCAGCCAGGTACTGCACTGGTTCCGCCGCTTCGATGACTATCAGGCATTTAAACAGCAGGCCCACTGGGAGCCGCTGCCGAATTACCGTCGTGAAGACTTTACCATCGGCATCCTCGGTGCGGGCGTGCTGGGCTCAAAGGTGGCTGAAGCCCTCGCACCGTGGGGCTTTCCGCTGCGCTGCTGGAGCCGCAGCCGCAAAGATTATCCGGGCGTCGAGAGCTTTGCCGGCACGGATGAACTCCCGGCCTTTCTCAACGGCACGCGCGTGCTGATCAACCTGCTGCCCAATACGGCGGAAACGGTCGGCATCATCAATGAAGACTTGCTCAACCAGTTAGCCGATGAGAGCTACCTGATGAACCTGGCGCGCGGGGTGCATCTGGTCGAGTCCGATTTGCTGAAGGCGCTGGACAGCGGAAAGCTAAAAGGCGCCATGCTGGATGTCTATAGCCGTGAGCCGCTGCCTGTGGAAAGCCCGCTGTGGACACATCCGCGCGTGGCGATGACCCCGCACGTGGCCGCCGTGACGCGTCCGGCAGAAGCGGTGGCGTACATATCCCATACCATCAGCGAAATGGAGAAGGGTAACGCGGTCACCGGCCAGGTCGACAGACAGCGCGGCTACTGAGAGAAACCCGGCGTTCGCCGGGTTTTTGCTAATATTCGCCGCTGATAACTGCTATCCTTTGGAAAAACCGCAGAGGAGAGAGAGATGTATCCCGTTGACCTGCATATGCACACCGTCGCCAGTACCCACGCGTATAGCAACCTCCATGATTATATAGCCCAGGCGAAGCTTAAGGGGATTAAGCTGTTCGCAATCACCGATCATGGCCCGGACATGGCGGATGCGCCGCACTACTGGCATTTTGTGAATATGCGGATCTGGCCACGTCTGGTGGACGGCATTGGGATACTGCGCGGCATCGAGGCGAACATCAAAAATACCGACGGTGAGATCGACTGCACCGGCCCGATGCTGACGTCTCTGGACCTTATCCTCGCCGGTTTCCACGAGCCGGTTTTTGCACCTCAGGATAAAGAGACCAACACCGCGGCGATGATTGCCACCATTGCCAGCGGCAATGTGCACATTATCAGCCACCCCGGCAACCCGAAGTACCCAATTGATATTCAGGCTGTCGCGCAGGCGGCAGCGAAGCACCGCGTGGCGCTGGAGATTAACAACTCCTCCTTTGTTCACTCGCGTAAGGGCAGTGAAGCCAACTGCCGCGAAGTGGCGGCCGCCGTCCGCGATGCGGGCGGCATGGTGGCGCTGGGTTCGGATTCCCATACCGCCTTCACGCTGGGCGATTTCAGCGAGTGCCTGAAGGTGCTGAATGACGTTAACTTCCCGGAAGCGCAAATCCTGAACGTCACCCCGCGCCGCATGCTCGATTTCCTCGAATCGCGCGGCATGGAGCCGATTGCCGAATTTGCCGATCTTTAATTGTGTAATGGAATAATAAAAATGAACGAGTTTTCCATCCTTTGCCGCGTGCTGGGTACGCTCTATTATCGCCAGCCGCAAGACCCGCTGTTGGTTCCGCTTTTTACGTTAATTCGTGAAGGTAAACTGGCGGAGAACTGGCCGCTGGAACAGGATGATTTACTGGCGCGTCTGCAAAAAAGCTGCGACATGCAGCAGATTGCGACCGATTACAATGCCCTGTTCGTCGGTGAAGAGTGCCGCGTTTCGCCATACCGTTCTGCCTGGCAGGAAGGGGCGACGGAAGCGGAAGTCCGTGCTTTCCTCTCCACCCGCGGTATGCCGCTAAGCGATACGCCAGCCGATCATATCGGTACGCTGCTGCTTGCTGCCTCCTGGATCGAAGACAACGCCGGGGATGATGAGAACGAAGCCATCGAAACCTTGTTCGAAACGTACCTGCTGCCGTGGGTCGGCACATTCCTGGGTAAAGTCGAAGCCCATGCCACCTCGCCATTCTGGAGAACGCTGGCACCGCTGACCCGCGACGCGATCGCGGCGATGTGGGATGAGCTGGAAGAAGAGAATGAAGAGTGATTTAGATCACATAAATCCTGCAACTCCGCATTTCAATTTGCACATAATGTGCTTCTGATCGCATTTCTATGGTGCGCTTCTGCTAAGATGCGCGCCATGAACATATTACTTTGTATCGCAATAACGACGGGCATTCTCTCCGGACTTTGGGGATGGGTGGCCGTGTCTCTCGGATTGCTCAGCTGGGCCGGATTCCTTGGCTGTACGGCCTATTTCGCCTGTCCGCAGGGGGGCGTCAAAGGGCTCTTTATCTCTGGCTGCACGCTGATGAGCGGGGTTATCTGGGCGCTGGTGATCATGAAAGGCAGCGGGCTGGCGCCGCATCTGGAGATACTGGGGTACGTCATGACGGGCGTGGTTGCCTTCCTGATGTGCGTTCAGGCTAAGCATCTGCTGCTTTCGTTTGTGCCGGGAACCTTCATGGGAGCGTGCGCGACCTTTGCAGGGCAGGGCGACTGGAAGCTGGTGGTGCCTTCCCTGGCGCTGGGGTTGCTGTTTGGCTATGCCATGAAAAACAGCGGTCTTTGGCTGGCGTCGCGGCGGGAAAAAGCGCAAAACATCACGGCGGTGAGCGAATAAAAAAAGGCGAGATAATCATCTCGCCTTTTTTATGCGCTTCCTGTCAGGATTCCGGAGGGACTGACATATCGCGGTATTTCACCAGTATCGGGTTCTGCACGTCTGCTTTGTTTTGCAGATCCCACAGCCCGCGGTCAATACCGTCGTTGATTAAGAAGATCACGCCGGTTTCAATGGCTGACATCAGACACATCATGACCGGCTCGTTAGAGGTGTAACCAATTTCACCCTCAAGCAAACGCTGGTAATCGATGAAGCGGAATACCCCTGCCTGAACTTCATAGGACAGTATGGTTTTGCTGGTGGTCACCGAAGAGAGCACTTCGCCTGTACTGACGTTAACCACACGCAGGTTAACGGCGATTTGGTCGAGCTGATATTGGGTATCCGCACCGATACCGAAGTACCGCGCGCCCGCACCACCCGATTTAACGTTACTTTCGTAACCAATAATCGATCCTTCAATCATCACGTTTGCTGCCGCCAGAGATTCCAGAGGCGTGCGGTTATTGGCCGCGACGGTACCATTCTCCTGTGCGGCACGAATGATTTTCCGTTCATTCAACAGGTTCTGAAGACCCTGACGTTCCAGCGGAATAAACCAGTGCGAATCCTTGAGTGCGGTAACCAGCATCGCGGTGGCGCTTTGCGGCACGGCCGTGGAGAAGTTACTTGCCGGGTAAGGTTTGAATTGCCCGGTTTCATCCTGAATGTTGTATACGGAGACAAATATTTTCCCCGTTGGAGCAGGTAAATGTGTTAAATCACGATAACTCTGGGCCCGAGGCATTAATGTTGGTTTTGCAGCTTCTTTAGGTGGAGCAGTTAAACAACCGCTCAATAAGCACACTGCAACAAATATCAGGAAGCGCTGCATGATCGTTGTCCTTATTTAGCTATTGTTTAAAAGTCAGTTGAATTACTTTGAAGACCGGAAACCTGAATGGTGGATATTCTTCCGGTTTTACGATCGGTCACGTTCAGCTGAAGCTGTCCATCAGTGTTGGCGATATCAACGATAAAATCGTTGGTCACCATCCGGCCGGGTTTACCGGTATTAATGTTGGTCAATAACCCGCCTAAAATCTGCGACTGGATAGCCTGAGTGAAGTTGTCCAGGGCGGATGGGGTATCAATGCTAAAATCCTTTAAGCTTGGATCCTTATAGGAGTTTTGCGCCTGAGCCTCATTCAGCAGAAACGCACCGTTGTTAGGGTTACCGCCAAAGTTAGGGTTACGGAACTGAAACGTCATGTTTCCGGCCCAGCTTATGGGGGTGATCAGCATTATCGAAACAACTGCATATGCAATACGCATGACAGCCTCCGCATATCGGTTCGCTAGAACTCGTCTTTTGCTAAATCGCTGGTGCTTAATAGGGCTTTATCTATTTGCAGGCGATTAATAGCGTCTTCTGATTGTGCCAGTGCTAAGGCTACGTTTTTATCGAAGTCCATTTTTGTGGGGAATAAAAACGTTTGATAAATAACGTACTGATTGGCCGTTATTGTTATCCAACTTCCCCATCGTGCACTGGGCCGCTCGTTGATTGTTATATTTCCGGTATAAGTACTGTCCCATTTGTCACTGAAGGCCCGGTAAAAACTGTGCCCGACCGATGAGACAGTGTGGTCTGTTAACAATCCGGGAACTTCGACCTCGACGGCCTTCAGATTCCCTGCAGCGAGCAGGAAACTCGCTGCGGCGATCCAACTCAACGTGCGTTTCATGTGATTAACGCCTGAGGTTATCGTTAGCCCACGAAACCGCCTGAGTTCGGTTTTTCACAGCTATCTTCTTGAAAAGATTATAAAGGTGCGTCTTTACCGTATTTTCGCTGATAAATAACGAACGGGCGATTTCAATATTTGAAGCACCAATGCGTAACTTATTCAGGATCTCTTTCTCACGGTGCGTGAGCAGTGCTGACTCTGAGCTGTTATAGCGATAATTTCCGGAGTGCGTAATGAGATAGCTTGCAAGCTTTTGCGAAAAATAACACTCGCCGCGCAATATACCTTGCAGGCCCTCAACCACCCGGTCTTCTTCTTCCGTGACGTAGAACACGCCATTGATATGCGGCCAGCTTTCAATATCTCTGAAGGGATATTCGTCAGGTGTATTCAACAATAGCACGCGGATATTATTGTTTTTCCTGCTTAAAATATCCTGCCAGTAATGGATAAGCTTTTTATCAGCTTCCATCATATCGAACAGAATGATGCTGCCAGGGGCAATATCATCAAAAGAACGTTGAATATTATGCAATTTCCCGTTCAGTGATAAAGATTGCTTTAAATGTTGTAATAACGCTGTCGCTTGCAAAGAAGGTTTTGTGATCAACAGTAATGTATGACCATGTAAACTATGGACTTCATTATACATGATGAAACCCCACTTTTTTTGGCACCTGGCAGCTGCCCTCCTGTTTATTAGAGGACACCAGAAGTACTGACAGATGTTGCACTGCTGTGTGTAGAATCAGACCATAACCTCCACAGGGAGGTAAATATAAAACCAATTTCGTACATCTAATTTCAATCTAGCTTTTACGAAGTTTAAAGCAAGTGTTAAACATGTAACTGAATGTAAAAATCAATATTAATTTGTGAAATTAGCTTGTAATGAATGGCGAGAAATGATGAGAAAGTTGTACATATTAATAGAGGTGCACAGATTTTAAAAGTCATACAAATATTTATAATTATTTGATTTATAGAGTTATTTGTTATTTTGATGAAACGATAATTAAGTATGAGTTACAGGTTGGTTCTAAGTCCAGGAATGAGCAGTGGTCTGGCTTAAGAAAACAGGTGTCGTGTCACGCACTGAGAAAAAATGTTATTCAGCCGTTACGTTTAAACACCCCGGGAAGACCCGTGGACAGCCTTCGCCTCGCTGTACAACCCTTTCGCAAAACACCTGTAATAAAAAATATAAGCTGGCCTGAATAAAGTGTTTTTTGATGTAAATTACGACTTTGTGGTGATCTGAAAAATAAAAATAAGCCGCGCGGGTGAGATATTTAAAATGTTTCAGCGGACATACTCTTCACCGTAACGACGCGTTAACACAATACGAATCGTTTTTACAATTAACTCGGTTATACGGTTATGGCGTGATTCAATAACCAGGTCCAGGGTGACAACATGAAATACACATCGTTATTTATGGTGTTTACATTACTGGGTGCGCCTGGATTTGTAACCGCAGCGAATTCAGATTTAGCCAATCCTGAATATAACTTTGCGGTTAACGAATTAAGTCTTTCATCACTCAATCAGGCAGCCATTATTGGTCAACAGGGTGTTTTCAATGACGCTCAGGTTCGCCAGGAGGGTTCAAAACTCTTGTCCATTGTTTCCCAGGACGGGGCAGGTAACAGAGCGAGAGTTGATCAATCAGGGGGTTACAATATTGCCTGGATCGATCAGAGCGGTAACGCGAATGATGCAGGTATTACGCAAGATGGATACGGTAATAGCGCGAAAATTATCCAGAAAGGGTCGGGTAATAGAGCAAATATTACGCAGTACGGTACGCAGAAAACCGCAGTTGTAGTGCAGAAACAGTCGCAAATGGCGGTTAACGTTATTCAACATTAGCGCCTTCGCGACGACTTTAATCAATCCGATGGGGGTTTACCATGAAATTTCTCAAAGTGGCAGCGCTTGCAGCAATCGTAGTTTCTGGTAGTGCTATGGCGGGTTCTATTAATCAGGGCGGCTGGGGTCATGGACATGGTCATGGCGGATACAGTGGCCCAAATTCAACCCTGAATATTTATCAGGACGGTGGCGGTAACTCCGCGGTTGCTCTGCAGACAGACGCCAGAAATTCTGTGCTGAATATTACCCAGAAAGGTGGCGGTAACGGCGCTGACGTTGGTCAGGGTTCTGATGACAGTAAAATCAACCTGAGCCAGAAAGGATTTGGCAACAGTGCAACACTTGATCAGTGGAACAGTAAAAAATCTGTTATGAACGTTAGCCAGTCCGGCGGCTTTAACGGTGCCCTCGTAGACCAGACTGCTTCTAACTCTACTGTCAACGTTACCCAGATCGGCTTCGGTAACCACGCGACAGCTCATCAGTACTGATACTGAAATCTGTGCTACAAAAAAACAGGGCTGATGCCCTGTTTTTTTTCGGGAGTTCATCATGAATACCTTAATTCTTCTCGCCGCGCTTTCCAGCCAGATAACCTTCAAAACGTCGCAGCAGGAAAATATGACCACCATTATTCCGCAGGTCACTCTGGCGCAGCCGTGTGATTGTCAGGTTCAGATTGTTTCCGTTCGGGAAGGGCAGGGGGGACAAAGTTCGTCCCGACAGCAAAATACCCTTTTTATCCCCGCTAATCAGACGATTGATTTAATGCGCCTGAGTTTAAATATTAACGCAGGAGACACGGTAAAAATCGTTGTCACCGTCTCAGATGGAAAATCGCTTCATTTATCACAACAGTGGTCGCCAGCGGGAAGTGCGATCTAAACATTCATGGAATCAATGGCTTGTGAATGTGGCGGGTCTGTACCGTTGAGCTATGCTGATATCAGGGACCAGGTCATTATGTTCCTTAACGTGAGACTTCGTTTGTCATAATGAAGTGCGTTTACCCCTCAAGGACGATTTTCATTGAGGAGTACCTATAATGAACCACTCTTTCGCTCGACTCGTGACGGGTCTGGGCCTGATCGTTTCTGTTTTTAGCCTCCCGGTTTATTCCGCTACCATTGTGAACGGTGGCGTCATTCATTTTCGCGGTGCCATTGTTGCCGACCCCTGTGAAGTTTCGCCGCATCAGAGACAGTTTGTCTTGTCCTGCCCGGATAATAATCGTATGCAAACGCGCATGGTCAGCTATGAAGAGGCGCTTAATGGCCACGTGTCCGATTCGAACCTGGCATCGCTGCGTATGAAATACCTCAACCCTGAAAAAACGCTCGCGGTTGTCGAAATACAGTATCGATAACGCTCTCTCTTCCGCTTTGTGCGGAAGAGGATTTTTTCTGATAGTTTTTTCTCCCGGGCAGCCCTGCGATACACTTAAGAAAAAGGCGGGTTGCAGAGGGGCTTTATGAAACCGCAAATTGAAGTTATTCATGGCGATATTACGACCATGCATGTCGACGTCATCGTCAATGCGGCCAATCCCTCCCTGATGGGGGGAGGCGGTGTGGACGGGGCTATCCACCGGGCTGCCGGACCGCAGCTGCTGGAAGCCTGCAAAACCGTGCGGCAACAGCAGGGTGAATGTCCTCCCGGCCATGCGGTGATTACGCTTGCGGGGGATCTGCCTGCCAGAGCGGTCATTCACGCCGTAGGGCCTGTCTGGCACGGTGGCGATCGGCATGAGGCGAGTATTCTGGAAGAGGCGTACCGGAACTGTCTGCGGCTGGCTGCCGACAACGGTTATAAAACGATGGCGTTCCCGGCCATCAGTACCGGTGTGTATGGCTATCCTAAGGCGGCTGCCGCGACGATAGCCGTCGAAACCGTTTACCGCTACCTGTCGCTAAAACCGATGCCTGAGAAGGTTATCTTTGTCTGTTTCGACGAAGAAACTACCCACCTTTATCAACGGTTGCTGACCCAGCGCGGGCAGGAACTGGACACCTGAAGAAAGCGCGGCGCACTCAGTGCGCCGCGATTGTTTATGAGGCTTTTACCTGTGGTTTTCCTGAAAAGAGGAAACGCAGGAGCGGGATCCGCAGATGGATTTCATAGAGCACGATCGCAATCCCCACGACAAACACCAGACCGGTAAAGAACCCCAGCGTGTTAGAGGCGATATGCGGGGTGATATAAGCCCCGAAGAAAAGCGTTAACGGGTGATGCACCAGATAAATAAACAGCGAAGCATTGACGAAGTAGGTCACGCGGCTGGACTTAAAGTTCAGCAGGCGGTGGCCGAGGGCGAATACCACGTTCACCATCCACAAACCCAGCAGCATGGTGATCACGCTTTCCGTTTCGTACATCCAGGCGTCGCCGCTGCCGTAGCGCTGATTCAGCAGATAGGCTGCGAACGCGAAGGCCGCACCTATCGCGCACCACGGTGACGGAGTGGTAAACAGTGCTTTCAGCTTCGGATAAATAAACGCCAGCGCGCCGATTAAAAAGAACGGGATGTAGAACAGCGACTGCATCACCACGAAATTAAAGAGCCCGTCGCTTAAAATCGGCGAATAGACGATAAGCAGGGTCCGTCGCACGGCAGCATAAGCGATCCCCAACAGCAAGAAGAGCACTGACAGTTTGCCCATCGTAACGTTGGCGAAAAAGGCGTCGGCTGTCGAACTTAGGTGGTGGCGCAGGCGGCTAAAAATGAACAGACTCACCGTGGTGAGCACCACCAGGACCAGCAGGAACCACAGGTGAGACACCAGCTCCCAGACCAGCGTATTGTACTTTTCATACAGCGACAGATTCGGCCAGTTCTCCGCTTTGCCTTTGACGTACTGCAGCATAATGAACTGAGGCAGCGTCAGCAGCGGAATCGCGGTCAACATGGGGATCCCCACGCGCTCGACGCGCACTTTCCACCAGCGTTTAAGCGGGTATCGCAGAAACAGCATGTAAGAGAAATAGCCGGAGATGACAAAAAACACCTGCATACGGAAGGCGTGAATAAAGTCATTAAACAGCGTCAGCCACCAGGACGGCATCTGGCTATTCACATGCCAGGTGTGGCTGGAGTAAATCAGTGATATGTGAAAAGGGATCCCCAATAGCATCAGCCATGCCCGGATCGAGTCGAGGAAATATTCACGTTCTGTTGGTGTTGTGCTCATATAACGTTGTGCATTCTCAGACTTTTCGTCTTATCCCTAAGACTCATAATGGTTACATTCGAAAGCAACCCTACACCAAGACCGACACCCTGTCTCCAGGATAAGCACGCAAAGTGAATAATGGGTTCTTTCATTTGCTTAATCCATGAGCCAGCAGCTGAACAAAGCAGTGATAATGTTGTCGGATTGCCTGAGTTTCCATTAAAATGGATCGGATCGATATAAGCACACAAAGGGGGAAGTGCTTACTTATTATGAAACATAAACCACAGATGATGAAAATGCGTTGGTTAGGTGCTGCAGTGGTGTTATCACTGTATACCTCATCGGCACTGGCCTTTAACATCGACGATGTCGCAAAACAGGCAAAATCGATGGCGGGCAAGAGCTACGAAGCGCCGAAAAGTAACTTGCCCTCCGTTTTCCGCGATATGAAATATGCGGACTATCAGCAGATCCAGTTCAATCACGACAAAGCCTACTGGAGCAACATCAAGACCCCGTTCAAGCTTGAGTTTTATCATCAGGGTATGTATTTCGACACGCCTGTTGCCATCAATGAAGTGACGGCCACAGCGGTACGTAAGATTAAATACAGCCCGGATTACTTCAATTTTGGCAATGTGCAACACGACAAAGATACGGTGAAAGACCTGGGCTTCGCTGGCTTTAAGGTGCTTTACCCGATCAACAGCAAAGATAAAAACGACGAAATCGTCAGCATGCTTGGTGCCAGCTATTTCCGCGTGATTGGCGCGGGGCAGGTATACGGGCTTTCTGCGCGCGGACTGGCTATTGATACCGCGCTGCCATCAGGTGAAGAATTCCCACGTTTCCGTGAGTTCTGGATTGAACGTCCAAAACCAACGGACAAACGTCTGACTATCTATGCGCTGCTGGATTCTCCGCGTGCGACCGGTGCCTATCGCTTTGTGATCATGCCGGGTCGTGACACGGTGGTTGACGTGCAGTCTAAGGTTTACCTGCGTGATAAAGTGGGCAAGCTGGGCGTTGCGCCGCTGACCAGTATGTTCCTGTTTGGGCCGAACCAGCCGTCACCGGCAACCAACTTCCGCCCGGAACTGCATGACTCCAACGGTCTGTCTATTCACGCCGGTAACGGCGAGTGGATCTGGCGTCCGCTGAACAACCCGAAACATCTGGCGGTGAGCAGCTTCGCAATGGAAAACCCACAAGGTTTTGGCCTGCTGCAGCGTGGCCGTCAGTTCTCCCGCTTTGAAGATCTGGACGACCGCTATGACCAGCGCCCAAGCGCCTGGGTCACGCCAAACGGTGACTGGGGTAAAGGTAAGGTTGAGCTGGTAGAAATTCCAACCAACGACGAAACCAACGATAACATCGTCGCTTACTGGACGCCGGATCAGCTGCCGGAAGCCGGTAAAGAGATGAACTTCAAGTACACCATCACCTTCAGCCGCGACGAAGATAAGCTGCATGCGCCGGATAACGCCTATGTCATGCAGACTCGCCGCTCAACGGGTGATGTGAAGCAGTCTAATCTTATCCGTCAGCCTGACGGTACCGTGGCCTTTGTCGTGGACTTCACAGGCCAGGATATGAAGAAACTGTCACCGGACACTGCCGTTGCCGCTCAGGCCAGCATCGGTGATAACGGTGAAATCGTTGAGAATACCGTGCGTTACAACCCGGTAACCAAAGGCTGGCGTCTGACCCTGCGCGTGAAAGTGAAAGATCCGAAACAGACCACTGAAATGCGTGCAGCGCTGGTCAGTAACGATCAGCCACTGAGTGAAACCTGGAGCTATCAGCTACCTGCCAATGAATAATACATCTGAATATATTGATGCCATGCCGCTGACGGATATCGAAAAAGCGGCACTGCCTAAGAGCGACATCCGCGCGGTTCACACCGCGCTGGATGGTGAACATCGTCAGTTTTCCCGTGATGATGATACGCCGCTGGGGTCAGTAAAGGCACGTCTGGAGCAGGCCTGGCCGGACTCGCTGGCAGAAGGGCAGTTGATTAAAGACGACGAAGGACGCGATCAGCTTCAGGCGATGCCGAAGGCCACGCGTTCCTCTATGTTCCCCGACCCATGGCGCACCAACCCGGTGGGCCGCTTCTGGGATCGCCTGCGCGGGCGTGATGTGACGCCCCGCTATCTGTCACGCCTGACGAAAGAAGAGCAGGCTTCCGAACAGAAATGGCGTACCGTGGGGACCATCCGTCGCTACATCCTGCTGCTGCTGACGCTGGCGCAGACGGTCGTCGCGACCTGGTATATGAAAACCATCCTGCCTTATCAGGGCTGGGCGTTTATCAACCCGACGGACATGATGGGCCAGGATCTCTGGGTCTCTTTCATGCAGCTGCTGCCGTACATCCTGCAGAGCGGCATCCTTCTGCTGTTCGCGGTTCTCTTCTGCTGGGTCTCGGCTGGTTTCTGGACCGCGCTGATGGGCTTCCTGCAGCTGCTGATGGGGCGTGACAAATACAGCATTTCGGCGTCAACGGTCGGGGATGAACCCCTCAATCCTGAGCACCGTACCGCGCTGATTATGCCTATCTGTAACGAAGACGTTGACCGCGTGTTTGCAGGCCTGCGTGCCACCTGGGAGTCCGTAAAGGCGACCGGCAACGCGGAGCATTTCGACGTCTACATCCTGAGCGACAGTTACAACCCGGATATCTGCGTGGCGGAACAAAAAGCGTGGATGGAACTGATTGCAGAAGTGCAGGGCGAAGGGCAGATCTTCTACCGTCGCCGCCGCCGTCGTGTGAAGCGTAAAAGCGGTAACATCGATGACTTCTGCCGTCGCTGGGGTAATCAGTACAGCTATATGGTCGTGCTGGATGCGGACTCCGTCATGAGCGGTGACTGCCTGAGCGGTCTGGTGCGTCTGATGGAAGCCAACCCGAACGCGGGTATCATTCAGTCTTCGCCAAAAGCCTCCGGTATGGACACGCTCTATGCGCGCTGCCAGCAGTTCGCCACCCGTGTTTACGGGCCGCTGTTTACGGCGGGTCTGCACTTCTGGCAACTGGGTGAATCGCACTACTGGGGTCACAACGCCATTATCCGCGTGAAGCCGTTCATTGAACACTGTGCGCTGGCGCCGCTGCCGGGCGAGGGTTCGTTTGCCGGTTCTATTCTGTCGCATGACTTCGTGGAAGCGGCGCTGATGCGTCGTGCTGGCTGGGGCGTCTGGATTGCCTACGACCTGCCGGGATCGTACGAAGAGCTGCCGCCGAACCTGCTGGACGAGCTCAAGCGTGACCGCCGCTGGTGTCACGGTAACCTGATGAACTTCCGCCTGTTCCTGGTGAAAGGGATGCACCCGGTTCACCGTGCAGTGTTCCTGACGGGCGTGATGTCTTATCTCTCCGCACCGCTGTGGTTTATGTTCCTTGCGCTCTCTACTGCGCTGCAGGTCGTGCATGCCCTGACGGAGCCGCAATACTTCCTGCAACCGCGGCAGCTGTTCCCGGTGTGGCCGCAGTGGCGCCCGGAACTGGCGATTGCGCTGTTTGCCTCCACCATGGTGCTGCTGTTCCTGCCTAAGCTGCTCAGCATCATCCTGATCTGGTGCAAAGGCTCGAAAGAGTACGGCGGTTTCTTCCGCGTGACCCTTTCACTGCTGCTGGAAGTGCTGTTCTCCGTGCTGCTGGCACCGGTGCGTATGCTGTTCCACACCGTGTTCGTGGTCAGTGCGTTCCTGGGCTGGGAAGTGGTCTGGAACTCACCGCAGCGTGATGACGACTCCACGCCGTGGAGCGAAGCCTTTATGCGCCACGGTTCTCAGCTGCTGCTGGGTCTGGTGTGGGCGGCCGGGATGGCGTGGCTGGATCTGCGCTTCCTGTTCTGGCTGGCGCCGATTGTCTTCTCGCTGATCCTGTCGCCGTTTGTCTCCGTGATCTCCAGCCGTTCGACGGTGGGGCTGCGGACCAAACGCTGGAAGCTGTTCCTGATCCCGGAAGAGTATTCCCCGCCTCAGGTGCTGGTGGACACCGATCGTTATCTCGAGCAGAACCGCAATCGCACGCTGGATGACGGCTTTATGCACGCCGTGTTTAACCCGTCATTCAACGCTCTGGCAACAGCGATGGCCACCGCGCGCCACCGTGCCAGCCAGGTGCTGGAGATTGCCCGCGATCGTCACGTTGAGCAGGCGCTGAACGAGACCCCGGAAAAACTCAACCGTGACCGTCGTCTGGTCCTGTTGAGCGACCCGGTCACGATGGCGCGTCTTCACTACCGCGTGTGGTCCGCTCCGGAGAGATACTCTTCGTGGGTAAACTACTATAAAGAACTGAAGCTGAACCCGCTGGCGTTGAAGGCGAAGTAAGTGGTTAAGTAGGGCGGGTAAGCGAAGCGCCACCCGCCAAATAAAATACCGGCTTAATCGCCGGTATTTTTATAGAGGTTACTCATGAGAATAATCATCGTCGTTCTGATGGCATGCCTGCTCAGCGGCTGCGGCAGCATCATCAGCCGCACCATTCCAGGGCAAGGCCACGGGAATCAGTATTACCCGGGCGTAAAATGGGATCTCCGTGACTCCGAATGGCGCTACCTCACCGTGCTGGATCTGCCATTCTCGCTAATTTTCGACACGCTGCTGCTGCCGATCGATGCCAGCCACGGCCCTTACGAGTAGCGTAAATTAACGCTCGTCCCACTCATCGGCTGCGGTTTGACCTTCTTCTGTATCGAGTGGTGGCTCGAGCTGAAATTCGCCCTCATCCCACTCGTGCAGGGTGTTTTCTTCCAGCCATTCCTGCCGCAGTTCGATTTCATCATAGTCACCGTCAAAGACGGCCTGCGCACCTTCACCGCTCAGGACCGGCAGGCATTCCCCTTCTTCACCTTCATCGGCAAAGAATTCGGCCTGCCACATAATATCCCCATCCTGCAGAACGTATTTTTGGATATTAAGTTGTTGCACGTCAGCATCTTCTTCTTCAACGCCGGGGTTGTCGGCGAGGAACTCTTCACGAGCGGCATCAATAGCTTCTTCCAGCGTGGCGTACATGGTCATTGGTGTCTCCCTGTTTTCCAGAAGGTTTCAGGGAAAGAATAGCTGAATATCTGATTCTGCAAGTATGAATACGAAAATAAGCTTCAGACGTTCGTCTTATTCCGCCACCGGCCGTAACGCGCGGGATAAACTGAACCACGAATAGATCGCATTAAACAGCACTACGCCTGCCGT
Organism: Enterobacter sp. BNK-22; assembly: GCF_048684805.1. Taxonomy (NCBI): domain Bacteria; kingdom Pseudomonadati; phylum Pseudomonadota; class Gammaproteobacteria; order Enterobacterales; family Enterobacteriaceae; genus Enterobacter; species Enterobacter sp. BNK-22. Next base: position 1,826,798 of record NZ_JBLQTT010000001.1, on the reverse strand, counting down.
CACGATAAAGACGGCGCGAAAACCAAAGCTGGCGGAAATGCCAGCCCCGAGGAGCGGCCCGGTGACGTTACCGATGTCGCGAAATGACTGGTTATAGCTGAAAATACGCCCGGCAATCTGGTTTGTGGAGTTGTAGACCAGCAGGGTCTGAACGGCGGGCAGTAACGCGCCGTCGGCGGCGCCCAGTAAAAAGCGCAGAACACCAAGCTGCCAGGGCGAGTGCACCATCGACATGGGGATCAGCAGCAGGACAGAGATCACCAGCGCACAGATCAGAATTTTTTCCGGGCCGACGCGGTCTCCCAGTTTCCCCAGCCTCGGAGCGCTGAGCAATGCCGCCACGCCGGGCACGGATGCGATCAGCCCGCTAATAAATGCAATATTGCTGACGTTGCCCGCCAGATCGCGAACGTACAGCGTGAGGATAGGAGCAATCGATCCGGTTGCAACCTGAATAATCAGGGTCGTCACGAACAGACTCAGCACCAGTCTGGGATTTTTGAGCGAAGTCAGCACCTCCCTGGCGTGGAGCATCTCTTTCTTCGCAACGGGCGTGAAGTTTTCCCGAATACAGAGCAGGGTGACGATAAAGCACAGGAACAGCACGCTGGCGGTGATGAAGAACACCGGGCGCAGGCCATAGCTGTCGGCCAGGAGTCCGCCGGCCAGTGGCCCCAGCAGGGCACCGCTCACGCCGCCGGTTGAGAGCGTGCCCAGCGCCCAGCCGCTCTTATGGCGAGGAATTTGTGTGGCAATCAGGGCGTTGGCATTGGGAATAAAGCCTCCCAGCAAGCCCAGCAACGCGCGCAAAATCAGGAACTGCCAGACGTTTTGCGCCACGCCCATCAGCGCCATGATAATGGCCATCCCCAGCGCCGAGCGGAGCAGCATGATTTTTCGCCCCTTGCGGTCGGCAAGGCCACCCCAGAAGGGCGAGGCCATCGCGGAAAACAGGAACGTGATGCTGAATACCAGGCCGGACCACATATTGAGCGCGCTGTGGCCCGTCACGCCCAGCTGTTCGACGTAAAGCGGCAGGAAAGGCATGACCAGGCTAAACGCTGCACCGGTGAGAAAACAGCCAAGCCACGCAACCGTGAGGTTACGCTTCCAGTTTATGGGGGCATCTGAGGGTGACATAACAATCCGCATAATGAGGTGCTGAGCACCTGAAGCATGAAGTAATAAGCCTGCTAATTATGCGCCTGGGTTATGATTGCCGCAATGATGGGGAGCTTTTAAAGCTAAAACAGCATGCGGCCCTGAGGGCCGCACGTTGAAAATCAATAGCGGGACGGCGTGCCTTTTGGCCGGGTTTTAAAGCGACGGTGCAGCCACATATACTGCTCCGGGGCGAGCATGATGCACTTCTCCACAACGCTGTTCATCCAGCGTGCGGTGGTTTCTGCATCGTCAAGCGGCGGTGCGAGTTCCGGCTCCAGCATCATCAGCTCGTAGCCTGAACCGTCCGGCTTACGGCGGGGAACAAAAGGCACGATGGCGGCTTTGGACATCCGCGCCAGCATCCAGGTGCCGGTGGTTGTCGCGGCCTCTTCAACGGCGAAGAAGGGGACAAAAACGCTGGCCTGTGGGCCATAGTCGTGGTCGGGGGCATACCAGACCACTTCACCGGACTTCAGCGCGCGGATCATTCCCTTCAGATCTTTACGGTCGATCATGCTTTTGTTAGAGCGCATGCGGCCGTTGGTCTGGATTAAATCGATGACCGGGTTATCGTTAGGGCGATAAACGCCAATGCCGGGCGCCTGCATGCCGAACATACGCGCCCCGATTTCCAGCGTCAGAAAATGGACGCCGATCAGCAGAACGCCCGTCTGGTTGGCCTGAAGCGTATGTACCGGATCCATGCCGGTTCCCGTCACCTCACTCCAGCGAGCCATGCGTTTGTCCGGCCAGAACCACGCCATGCCGGTTTCCATAAGCCCCATCCCGACGGATTCAAAATTCTTCGCGACCATGTCGTGACGCTCTGATTCGCTCATCTGCGGAAAACACAGCTCAAGGTTGCGGTACGCGATTCTGGCGCGACGCTTCATAAACAGCTGTGCGAAACGGCCCAGAAATTTACCCAACCGAAAAATAACAGGGTAGGGAAGCTGTACCAGAAGCCATAAAAAGCCGATGCCAAGCCAGGTCAACCAATAGCGGGGATGCAAAAGGGCGGCAGTAAATGTTGGTAACTGGGTCATGTCTTTCCTGTGTTCAAACGTCCTGTTTTGCTAGTGTCTCATTTTTTGAGGCGTAGCCAAAATATCTGCTTTCGAAGCGTGCACGAATACAGCAATTGTTAAGCCTGATTAATCAGGGTGTGTGAAATGTAGCGTAAATTGTGTGGATGTAAATTGGTTTTGTTTGCTATATGATGCCGACCGAATTTTCATTCTCTCTAACGATTCCAGGACTGTACACCATGCCAGTGTTACACAACCGCGTGTCGAATGAGATGTTAAAAGCGCGTATGTTGGCTGAAACCGAACCGCGCACCACCATCTCATTCTATAAATACTTCACGATCGACGATCCGCAGGCGACCCGCGATGCGCTTTATCAGGCGTTCACAGCGCTGAACGTTTTCGGCCGAGTCTACCTTGCCCGTGAAGGTATTAACGCGCAGATTAGCGTACCGGAAAGCAAAGTCAGCGCCTTCCGTGACGTACTTTATCAGTTTGACCCGGCCCTTAACGGCTTACGCCTGAACATTGCCCTGGATGATGACGGGAAATCCTTCTGGGTGCTGCGCATGAAGGTGCGTGAACGCATCGTGGCGGACGGTATCGACGATCCTGAGTTTAACCCGGCGGACGTCGGTGAATACCTGAAGGCGGCGGAAGTGAATGCGATGCTGGACGATCCGGATGCCGTGTTTATTGATATGCGTAACCACTATGAGTATGAGGTGGGGCATTTCGAGAACGCGATGGAAATCCCGGCCGATACCTTCCGCGAGCAGCTGCCGAAAGCGGTTGAGATGATGCAGGAGCATAAAGATAAAAAGATCGTTATGTACTGCACCGGCGGTATCCGCTGTGAGAAAGCCAGCGCGTGGATGAAGCACAACGGCTTTAATAAGGTCTGGCACATTGAAGGCGGCATTATCGAGTACGCACGCCGCGCCCGTGAGCAGGGGCTGCCGGTACGCTTTATCGGGAAAAACTTTGTCTTTGACGAGCGTATGGGCGAACGTATTTCGGACGACGTAATTGCCCAGTGCCACCAGTGCGGCGCGCCGTGCGATACCCACACCAACTGCAAAAATGACGGTTGCCATCTGCTGTTCATTCAGTGCCCGGCCTGTGCCGAGAAGTTTAACGGTTGCTGTAGCGAGCTGTGCAGCGAAGAGAGCATCCTGCCGGAAGAAGAGCAGCGTCGCCGTCGCGCAGGACGTGAAAACGGCAACAAGATTTTCAATAAATCACGCGGTCGTCTGAATACCAAACTGGGTATCCCTGACCCGGAATGATAATAACGCCCGGCACGGTGAAAGTCTGCCGGGCGACATTATTACGATTTCTGCTGTACACCTTCAACGGAAATAATCAGCTCCACGTCCTGAGACGCCGGGCCTAAATCCGTTGTGATATTAAAATCTTTCAGGTGAATTTTCCCTGCCGCTTCAAAACCTGCGCGTTTACCTCCCCACGGGTCATCACCCTGACCCAGTAATTTCGCATCAAGCGTGACCGGTTTGGTTACGCCGTTAAGCGTCAGGTTGCCGGTAATATTCAGCTTATCGCCGTCTTTCTTCACCTCAGTAGAAGTGAAGGTCGCCTGCGGGAATTTCGCGACGTTGAGGAACTCCCCACTGCGCAGGTGTTTATCGCGCTCTGCGTGGTTTGTGTCGACGCTGTTCGTATTAATCGTCACATTGACTTTATCGGCCGCAGGATTTTTTTCGTCAAAGGTGAACGTGCCGTCAAAATCCTTAAAGGTACCGTACAGCCAGCTATATCCCAGGTGCTGAATACGGAAATTGACGAAAGCGTGCTGGCCCTCTTTATCAATTTTATAATCCGCCGCCACGGCGGAACCGGCGGTGAATAACAGAGAACCCAGTGCGATACCCAGCAGGTGTTTTTTCATTTTATGCTCCAGAGTCAACTGACGAGCGGCCAAGCATGCGCTTTAGCGTATCGTCTTTATCAATAAAATGGTGTTTGAGGGCGGCAAACCCGTGAAGTACGGACAGGATCACCACGCTCCAGGCAAGCCAGAGGTGAATGACCCCCGCCGTGTCGGCCTGCGCCCCGGCATCGCTCAGTGTTGCCGGAACGTCGAACAGGCCGAAGACGTTAATCGGCTTACCGTCAGCCGTCGAAATGAGATAGCCGCTAATCAGGATGCCAAACAGCAATGCATAGAGGGCAATATGCGCGGCGACTGCACTGAGGCGGGTAAATTTACTGTGGGTCTTTGGCGCAGCGGGCGGCGGAGAAATATGTCGCCAGATCACGCGGAAAACCAGCCCCAGCATCAGCAGGACACCAATGCTTTTATGCAACTCCGGCGCCTGGTGATACCAGCCATCGTAATAGCTGAGCGTGACCATCCAGAGCCCAAGTCCAAACATACCGTAGACGGCAAGAGCAAATATCCAGTGCAAACCTATGGATATTATTCCGTAGCGCCGGGAGGAGTTACGCAATTGCATCAGAATGTCCATTTTCAAATTAACCGGAAAGTAAAAATGAACGGGAAGGCGGGATATTGCAACTGAAATAATTGTCTATTGATTTTTATTTTATTTATTTCAGCAATTTTGAAAAGGATCGCTAGCGCTAATTCAATCTCTTCGTGCAAGCGAAATGGTGAGTTTCAATAAAGATAAATTAACGTCAATTATTGTCAGTAAGGCTTTTCAGTAAAATACAATGTAAACAAAATCAATAATGGCCAACAGCGCCCACAATAAGAGATAGAGCATAAAATGCTCGCGAATATTATTCATCAGAAAGCTAACGATCCTGCGCATAACGCCCCGTAATGCAGTGTGAATGAAACGGGCCCCGGGATGTCCGGCGCCCGTGGCGAATTATCTGTTAAAACGCGAGAGGGAGAAGGGCGTCAGATCAAACTGCGGTGCAATACCCTGGGCAAACTGCGCGGCGATTTCACCCAGCACGGAAGCAAACTTAAAGCCGTGGCCGCTCAGTCCGGTGATGAGCAGCGTGTTGTCATGCCCCGGCAGCGTATCAATGATAAAGTCTTCATCCGGCGTGTTGTCGTAGGTACAGGCCGCGCCATACAGCAAGCCGCCGACGCCCGGAAGAATAGTGCGCAGGAACGAGAAGGCTTCCGAACCATCCTGAGGAAAGGCGCCGAAAGGCTTACGCTCTTCAGGGGAGGAGATAGCCTGGCCCCCGTTGTGTTTACCGATTTTCAGCGCGTCTTTTTCTGACGGGAAGCCGTAGAACTGGTCGCCGTTGGGTAATTCGCCGGTGAAGGCCGGGAATTTATTCTGGACGCTGTAACGACCATCCGACTGGAACCAGGAGAAGACCTTGCGCACCGGCTGGATCGGCAGATCGGGCAGCAGGCGGGTAACCCAAGTTCCCGCGCTGACCAGCAGGCGATCCGCGGAATATTCACCGTCAAGGGTCGTTACCGTGACGCCATTATCGTTATGGGTGATGGCGTCCACCGGACAGTTGAACAGCTGCGCGCAGCCTGCCTTCTCGGCAAGCTCGATCCAGGTCTTGATCGCCGTTTCACAATGCAGCACACCAGAGTGGGCTTCAAAGAGGCCGATATAATCGTCCGGGACGCTAATTTCGGGCCAGCGCGCGCTAATGCCCGTCGCGTCCAGTTTCTCAACGTCCAGATTAAACGCTTTCGCGCTGCGTTCGACGCCGGCGAGAAATGCAGAATGGGCCGGGCCCAGGTTGATAACGCCGGTACGTTCGAAAATGCGATCTTCAGTCTGTTTCGCCAGTTCGTCCCACAGCGTCTGGGCGCGAAGCACCAGCGGAACATAGCGCTCGCCTTCGCCATACGCATGGCGGATGAGGCGGGTATCGCCATGATGGCTGCCCTCCGCATGAGGCGGAAGATGGCTATCGATCATCAGGACCTTCAGGCCCGCCTGCGTCGCGTAATAACCGGCGGCAGAACCCACAGATCCGCTGCCAATAATGATTAAGTCGTATCTCATATGCATCTCGTAAACTGATGTTTTGTTAGCAGAGTAATTAACAACGCGGGGTTAGACAAGGGAGAAATAAATAAGGCACCGCGAGGGTGCCTGTTGAGTGAAAAGTGGGCATAAGCTTAGTGCCGTTTATACTCATTTTCCTGATAGTCGCCAGATTCTATTTTTGCAATACCTGCCTCTAAAATAGAAATAAACTGACGGGCGACGTCTGTTGTTAGCCACAGCGTCTGTCCAACTTCCGCTTCTTCACGGTTGAGTTGATTTGGGGTCTGGTAGTGCAAACGCAGCATCAGCGCATCGTAGCTATCTACGGTACTGATATCCCAGCCAACGAGTGGGTGGGTCTGGATGACTTCACTATTCTTTTCCATTATAACCCCCTTAATGCGTGTTAGAAGACAACGGCTTTGAGGTTCAATGCATGTTTTTCTGAAAGCAACTTCAGTATACCAAGTAATAAGGGTTCCGAAGGGAAAAATAAACAGGTGGCAACACATTTTTCTGCTTTTTAGGATTGTTCGAACAATAAAACACCATCTCGTTCACGATTTTTAAAGAAGATGCCGAATTAATTTGAACTTACGGGATTTTAGGCAAAAAAAAAGCCGGGGCGACCCGGCAAAAAACACAATGAGGGAGCAGTGTTAATCCGTGATGAACCAGTCGTCAGCGCTTTCCCACGTTTCCTGCAGGATTTCGCTGATGCGATCTTTATCTTCTTTTGCGGCACCAATAACGGAAAGGTTGTTTGCCGCGGCGTAACGCACCGTGACGGCACCTGCGTTGTCAGGAAAGGTATTGTTAATACGACGGGATAATTCGCCTGCCAGCGCATCAAGCGCGCCGGCAGGCAGAACGGTAGTTTTGGCTATGGTGACTTCAATACGCATAAATGCCCCCTGTGTAATATACTGTTTATTTATACAGGTATATTGTCAGTTTGACAACAAGGGGCATTGATTTTTTAACGTTTTACCGTCCAGCTTACGGTTTCACCCGCCAGGAATGGGATCAGCGTGTCATCCGTCAGGGCAATGGACTCCTCAACGTGGCTCGCTTTACGCTCCAGTTCGATGAAGGTGTCATTGACCGGCAGGTCGTAGAAGCGCGGGCCGTTAAGGGAGCAGAACGCTTCGAAATGTTCCAGCGCGTTCATCTCTTCAAATACGGTTGCGTAGCTGGCAAGCGCCGTTGGGGCGTTGAAGCAGCCTGCACAGCCGCAGCTTGCCTCTTTACGATGGCGGGCGTGAGGCGCGGAATCGGTACCGAGGAACGCGCGGGAGAACCCGCTGGCGACCAGCTCACGCAGCGCCTGCTGGTGGATGTTGCGCTTGAGGATAGGCAGACAGTAGAGGTGAGGGCGCACCCCGCCCACCAGCATGTGGTTACGGTTAAACATCAGGTGTTGTGGCGTAATGGTGGCGGCGATGAGATCGTTGCCGTCACGCACGTACTCTGCCGCGTCTTTGGTGGTGATATGCTCAAAGACCACCTTCAGCGCGGGCAGGCGCTGGCGCAGAGGCTCCATCACGGTCTCGATAAAACGGGCTTCACGGTCGAAGATGTCAATGTCAGCATGCGTCACTTCACCGTGAACCAGCAGCGGCATACCCAGTTTCTGCATGCGTTCCAGAACCGGCATAATGGCATCAATGCTGGTGACGCCGTGGCTGGAGTTGGTGGTGGCATTCGCCGGGTAGAGTTTAGCTGCCGTAAACACGCCTTCGTTAAAGCCGCGCTCCACTTCGTTCGGATCCAGTGAATCGGTCAGGTAGCAGGTCATCAACGGGGTAAAATCGTGTCCCGCAGGGACGGCGTCGAGGATGCGCTGGCGATAGGCTATCGCGGCATCGACGGTGGTGACTGGTGGCACCAGGTTAGGCATGACAATCGCGCGGCCATAAATTTCGCTGGTATAAGGCACGACGGTTTTCAGCATATCACCATCACGCAGATGAATATGCCAGTCGTCAGGGCGGCGGATTTTAAGAACCTGGGGTTGTGCAGTCATGGAAGCTCCGGCTTGTCAGGAATCAGTCATTAGGATGGCTGTTTTTGCCGGACACAAATCATAAGCGGAAACGTTTTCGTTTGCACACTTTTCCGTAAAAAAAGGGCGCCGCAGCGCCCTTCAGGTTAATCGGTGAAAGGAATGATAATTTCACCCGGCTTAACCTCTATCCCTTTTGCGTATTTTTTCGCCAGGGCTTCACCCTTGCTTTTGTCTTCACTTAAGACGTACGCGGGCTGCTGGTTAAAGTAATTCCGCAGCGACTGATTCAGATAGGGCATCAGGGTTTGCAGTACCGGCGCCATTTTGTCCGGAGACACCTGCGCATCGACGACTTCCATCTCCTGGAGGAAAATTGCCCCTTTCTCTTTGTTGAAAACAGGGAGTGCCTTCAGCTTGAGCTTGATGTTGGCTTTCTGGTTACCAAAGAGGGAGGACATATCGAGGTCCGCATCACCGGCCAGGGTGACTTTGTTTGGCTCTTCACGTCCGATCTGGCTGGTGAGATTTGTGAGGACGATATGCGCATCGGCAAGACCCGGTACGCCAATGTCTTTCGAGAAATTGTTATGTTTTTCCAGCGCCTGATTAATTTCCTGTTCACTGACGGTATATTGCGTGAGCTGGTTACAGCCAACCAGCAGACCGCTGACAACCAATGCCGCGGCTAAGACAATTTTCTTCATAGTGTTCCTCAACGAAAAATCGGCGCTTCTGTCCTGTTACGCCAGTATGTCAGCGTGAATGGGTAGAAACCAGCAGAAAAAACTGAGAAGTGGGGCGGGAGCGGTGCCCGCCCGAGGGAAAAGTTATGCGCCTGGCTCGAGCATGCCGCTCGCGCTGCGTTTCTGGCTGAACTGCCACCACAGGGCGAGTAGCGTCATAAAGCCCACCACGCCAAGCATCATCCACGGGAGTTCAGGTTGATTTAACGCTTTGCCGGCATCAAACAACCAGCCGCCCCCGGCGTAACCTAATGCCCCGCCGAGTGCCAGCCCCAGGCGGCTGAACCCCATATAGCTGCCGCGCGCACGCGCATCCGCAAGCGAGGCGCTCAGCGTTTCGCGGGCAGGCTCGGCGATGATCGAGCCAATATAGAATGTGCAAATCAGCGTAAACAGCTGCTGGAGCGTGTTCACCAGGCCGATCGGCATCATGCTCAGCGTCATCAGGAACAGTCCGGCCATCAGACGATGTTCCAGACGAAAACGTCGCTCGCTCCAGCGGGCAATCGGATAGAGCAGCGTTAACGACAGGCAGGCTTCGATGGCGTACATCCATTTCACCGCCGCAGGGGTACCTGCAATGTCGTTAACCATGATCGGCAGCATCAGCATGACCTGCACGGCCAGCATGTAATATCCCGTCAGGGTCAACACATAGGTGACAAAGCGCTTGTCATGCAGGACGCGACCAAGCCCTTCCCGGACCGGCGCTTTCACCGTCGACAGTTTCCACGCCGGCAGGAACAGGCCATTAAACAGCGCGCACAGAATAAAGAGCACCGCGCCAGCCGTACAGACCAGACGGAAGTCATACTGCAGCAGCCAGCTTCCCAGCAGGGCGCCGACAACCGCCCCGGCACTGTCCTGCATCATGAGAATCGAGAAGAAGCGGCCGCGGTGCTGCGGGCGAATCAGCTTTACCACCAGCGCGGTGCGGGGCGGATCGAACAGCGTGCCCCCGATACCGGAGAGGAAACAGGAGAACCAGAGCAGCCACGGCTCCTGAGCGACCGCCATCGTGGCAAAGCCTGCCGCGCGCAGCAGCATACCGGTTACGATCATCGGTTTAGCACCAAAGCGGTCGGCGATGGCCCCGCCAAAGACGCCCAGGCCCTGCTGGACAAACTGGCGTAGCCCCAGGGCAATGCCGACCATTAATGCCGCCCAGCCCATCTGATCGACAAAGCGGATCGAAATAAGCGGAAAAACGACAAAAAAGCCGAGCACGACCAGCATGTTATCGACGAGCAGGAAATATTTACCCAGGCTCCTGGCCTGTGATACGCGGGACATTTTCCCTCCAGGGAAAATAAGATGGTGAGCACGCTAACATTCTGCAGTGTCGCCGCGTTTTTTCCCACCCCTGAACGCGACAATATTTTTTTATCAAAAGGGTGCTTTGATAGAGAGTTCTCATCGAAAAGTGTGAAAAGAGGTGAAAATGGTATGTCACTGTTTTCACAGACGGCGCAGGCGCAGGTATAGTAAAGCTAATGGGTAAGCTGAAGTGACGGGAAGGAGTGGTATCGATGTTTGGCTATCGCAGTAATGTGCCAAAAGTGCGTCTGACAACGGACAGGCTGGTCGTTCGTCTGGTGCATGAGCGTGATGCCTGGCGTCTGGCGGATTATTACGCCGAGAATCGCCAGTTTTTAAAACCCTGGGAACCCGTTCGGGATGAGAGCCATTGTTACCCTTCCGGCTGGCAGGCGCGCCTCAGCATGATTACGGAATTTCACAAGCAGGGCAGCGCGTTTTACTTCGCGCTGCTGGATCCTGAAGAGAAAGAGATTATCGGGATCGCCAATTTTTCAAACGTGGTGCGGGGATCGTTTCACGCCTGCTACCTTGGCTACTCCATCGGTCAGAAATGGCAGGGGCAGGGGCTGATGTACGAGGCGCTGACGGTAGCGATCCGCTATATGCAACGCACGCAGCACATCCATCGCATTATGGCGAACTATATGCCGCATAACCAGCGCAGCGGAAATCTGCTGGCGCGTTTAGGGTTCGAGAAAGAGGGTTACGCCAAAGATTATCTGCTGATAGACGGAGAGTGGCGCGACCACGTTCTGACGGCATTAACCACCCGGGACTGGACTGCAGGTCGTTAAGGAGAAAAGATGAAGTATCAGCTAAACGGTACAGAAGCGCGCGTGATTGGGTGCTTACTCGAAAAACAGGTCACCACGCCGGAGCAGTATCCGCTCTCCGTCAACGCCGTGACCATGGCCTGCAACCAGAAAACCAACCGCGAGCCGGTGATGAACCTCAGCGAACATGACGTTCAGGAGGTGCTGGACGCCCTGGTAAAACGCCACTATCTGCGCACCGTCAGCGGATTCGGCAACCGCGTGACCAAATATGAACAGCGCTTTTGTAACTCCGAATTTGGCGACCTGAAGCTGAGCAGCGCGGAAGTGGCGGTCATCACCACGCTGTTGCTGCGCGGGGCACAGACGCCGGGGGAACTGCGCACCCGCGCTTCCCGCATGCATGAGTTCAGCGACATGCAGGAGGTCGAGCAGATCCTGGAAGGGCTGGCTTCTCGCGAAGACGGCCCATACGTGGTGCGTCTGGCGCGCGAGCCGGGCAAGCGTGAAAGCCGCTATATGCATCTGTTCAGCGGTGACGTTGATATTTCAGTTAAGTCCAGCGCAACCGATATGAATGCTGGAGATGACGATTTGGTTGCCCGCGTAGAGGCGCTGGAAGACGAGGTCGCCGGGTTGAAACAGCGCCTGGATGCCTTGCTGGCACATTTGGGAGACTGACGGTGAAAAAATTACGCGTAGGCGTGGTGGGGCTGGGCGGTATCGCACAAAAAGCCTGGCTGCCTGTTTTAGGTGCGGCGACGGACTGGACCCTGCAAGGGGCATGGTCACCCACCCGAGAAAAGGCAGAACGTATCTGCGAAACCTGGCGCATGCCGTATGCTGCCTCATTGCAGGATCTGGCCCGCGAGTGCGATGCGGTCTTTGTCCATACCTCAACGGCAACCCATTATCAGGTGGTGAGCGAACTGCTCAATTTGGGGGTTCACGTCTGCGTGGACAAACCGCTGGCGGAAAATGTTCAGGATGCCGAGCGGCTGATTGAACTGGCGGCGCGTAAAAAACTGACGCTGATGGTCGGTTTCAACCGCCGCTTCGCACCGCTTTACCAGAAGCTCAAGGCACAGTCGGGCACGCTTTCCTCGCTGCGGATGGATAAACACCGCACAGACAGCATCGGGCCGAACGATCTGCGCTTCACGCTGCTGGATGACTATTTGCACGTTGTGGATACCGCGCTGTGGCTCGCCAGCGGTAATGCGCAGCTGCAAAGTGGCACGCTACTGACGAACGAGCAGGGTGAAATGGTCTACGCCGAACATCATTTCTCGATTGACCATCTGCAGGTAACCACCAGCATGCATCGTCGTGCGGGCAGCCAGCGAGAATGCGTCCAGGCCGTCACCGACGGCGCGTTGTACGACATTACCGACATGCGTGAATGGCGTGAGGAGAAGGGCAGCGGCGTGGTGACGCTACCTGCCCCTGGCTGGCAGAGCACGCTTGAACAGCGCGGTTTTGCCGGTTGCGCCCGTCACTTCATCTCCTGCGTGCAAAATCAGACGGTTCCTGAAACGTCCGGCGAGCAGGCCATCATGGCGCAGCGCGTTGTGGAAAGGCTCTGGCGCGAGGCCATGAGTGAATAACTCGCTGTAACATCTGCGGATAGTAATTCGTTGAAATCCGGGTAGACTAAGCGCCGCTTGTAGGCTTTGCCGGGTGGCGCTTACGCTTGCCCGTCCTGGAAATCCGTATGGTTCTGGAAATTCACGTTAATGAACTTATTAAAATCGCTGGCGGCCGTCAGCTCGATGACCATGTTTTCCCGCGTGCTGGGTTTTGCGCGCGACGCCATTGTGGCAAGGGTATTTGGTGCAGGGATGGCCACGGACGCCTTTTTCGTCGCGTTCAAATTACCGAACCTGCTGCGCCGTATATTTGCGGAAGGGGCGTTTTCTCAGGCATTCGTCCCGATCCTGGCGGAATATAAAAGCAAGCAGGGCGAGGACGCAACGCGCGTCTTTGTGTCTTATGTCTCCGGCCTGCTGACGCTGGCGCTGGCGGTGGTGACCGTCCTCGGGATGCTGGCCGCGCCCTGGGTGATTATGGTGACCGCGCCCGGCTTTGCCGATACGGCCGACAAGTTTGCCCTGACCTCGCAGCTGTTGCGCATCACCTTCCCCTATATTCTGCTGATCTCGCTGGCCTCGCTGGTGGGGGCGATCCTCAACACCTGGAACCGCTTCTCAGTTCCCGCGTTTGCGCCGACGTTCCTTAACGTCAGCATGATCGGCTTTGCCCTGTTCGCCGCGCCGCACTTCAACCCGCCGGTACTGGCGCTGGCCTGGGCGGTTACCGTCGGTGGCGTGCTACAGCTGGCGTATCAGCTGCCGCATCTGAAAAAAATCGGCATGCTGGTGCTGCCGCGCATCAACCTCAAAGATGCCGGGGCGATGCGCGTCATCAAGCAGATGGGGCCCGCCATTCTCGGCGTCTCCGTCAGCCAGATCTCGCTGATTATCAACACCATCTTTGCCTCGTTCCTGGTGTCCGGCTCGGTTTCCTGGATGTACTATGCCGACCGCCTGATGGAGTTCCCATCCGGGGTGCTGGGCGTGGCACTGGGGACTATCCTGCTGCCGTCGCTGTCGAAAAGCTTTGCCAGCGGTAATCATGATGAGTATTGCCGCCTGATGGACTGGGGCCTGCGTCTCTGCTTCCTGCTGGCCCTGCCAAGCGCGGTGGCGCTGGGTATTCTGGCCAAACCGCTGACGGTGTCGCTCTTCCAGTATGGGAAATTCACCGCCTTCGATGCCGCCATGACCCAGCGCGCGCTGATTGCCTACTCGGTGGGACTGATGGGGCTGATCGTGGTGAAAGTGCTGGCGCCGGGCTTTTATTCGCGTCAGGACATCAAAACGCCGGTAAAAATTGCCATCGTGACGCTGATTATGACGCAGCTGATGAACCTGGCGTTTATTGGTCCGCTGAAGCATGCAGGTCTGTCATTATCGATTGGTCTGGCGGCCTGTCTGAATGCCGGGCTGCTGTACTGGCAGCTGCGCAAGCAGGATATTTTCACGCCGCAGCCGGGCTGGGTGAGTTTCCTGGCGCGTCTGATTGTTGCGGTACTGGTGATGTCTGCCGCGCTGCTTGGCATGATGTACGTCATGCCGGAATGGTCCCTGGGTACCATGCCTTATCGTCTGATGCGGCTGATGGCCGTAGTAGGCGTCGGGGTGGTGGCGTACTTTGCCACGCTCGCGGTGCTGGGTTTCAAAGTCAAAGAGTTTGCCCGCCGGACGGCATAAACGCCAAAAGGGGAGTACACCTTAGGGTGCTCCCCACTGCATAATTTGTCGCTTAAGCGTCAAATCGAAATCTTTTTCACACCCGCAATACGTGCAGTCGCTGTCTGACCATCCGCACCGTACAGTCCGGTTTCTTTATGCGGTTTCAACACCTCAAGCGCCTGCTGATTACGCTCAATCTGACCTTCCAGTAGCCAGCCGTTATGCTGGTTAAGATCGCGCAGGTGCTGGGTTTTTTCGGTAATGGTCTGCCAGCGCTCAATAATATCGTCATTGGCGCTGCGCTTAGGATCCTGCTCAGCGCGTCGCTGCTGCTCCAGATAATCCAGCGTTGCCAGAAGCGAACTTTTGTCTTCAGTAATACGCTGCAGCGCGCTGCCGTTGATGTGACCGGAAGAGAGATGCTGCTGTTCAGCGTCCATTACCGTTTTCAGGTCGTTCAGGACAACCGTCATTTGATCCAGTATTTCTGACAGTCGACTCATACGGTTAGTTACTCTGTAAGAAACTCTGTGCTTCCTGAATCAGGGCGTCAGCGATTTTGCTGGTGTCCATTTTCAGCTCACCGTTACGAATAGCTGTTTTCAGCGCTTCAACACGTTCCATATTGATATCGTTGCTGCCCGGCTGCATCAGTTTTGCCTGCGCGTCGCTCAGGGTCACGCTGGTGCTGTTGGACGTTGACGGTTTTTCCAGACGCGTTTTCTGCGCCGTAGCGTCATTCGTTTCGCGAGGTTGTACAGCGCTTACCGGCTTCAGGGCTGATGTACGATCAATGCTCATAGTGTTGTCCTCATCGAGGGTTCGCGGCGTTTGCGCCTGACATCATCATTAGTGGAATATTTATCGGCACGCGCCGCGAAATCTTTAAAAAGATTATAGGTTAATCAGAATATTCCCATCAGCATCGACGGTTCCGCTCACCACCTGGCCTGAGGACATTCTGACGCGGGCGTTTTGCGCCACCGCGGCATTGTTCAACGCTTTCCCTTCACTGTTGATGCTAAAGCCATCTCCGTTGGCGACCACCATCACCTGCTGGCCTGCTTTTACCCGCCATGCCTGACGCAGCATGGAGATCTGTATCGGCTGGCCTGGCGCGACGTCGCGCAGGCTGACGGCGTCCTGTGCCTGGTTAATATCCAGCATGGTGCGTGGCGGCAGTTGATCCAGACGGCCGCGCTTCAGCGTCACGCTGTTTGTCTGCAGCACGCTGCCGCGCGCAATGGGCACGGCAGCGACAACATAATTGCCCGTCGCCTGAACGGCAACCTGTAAATAGCGTTTTTCGTTGGCGCAGCGTGCCAGCACGTTCACATTCCCCCAAAGCTTTGTGAACCCTACCACGCTGAAGGACGGCTGGTCACACGTTGGGTAAAGATTCGGTGGCGTGCGCACGGTAACGGTCACGTCATCGCTAAAGCCTGCCAGTTTTTCAGCAAAAAAAGCCGTTAGCCGATCCTGTAACCCTTCAGCCTGCGCCAGAGGGCTTAGCAGCAAGAGAGCCGCCACCAGACCACGTTTTAACGTTTGCATCGCAAGTTCCACCGTTTCCTGAGTTGAACGAATTCTACCTGCAGTGGTTTTGCATCAACGGAATAAATAGCGACGCATTTTGCGCTTATTCCGTCGATAGGGGAGACCGGGTGAGATTTAAGCTGTGAACTGAAATTTTGCCATCAGCGGAGGAGACATGCTCGATAAACTCGACGCCGCGTTACGTTTTCAGCAGGAAGCGCTCAACTTACGCGCCCAGCGGCAGGAGATTTTAGCCGCCAATATCGCTAACGCCGATACCCCGGGGTATCAGGCGCGCGATATTGATTTTTCCAGTGAACTCAAAAAGGTGATGGAGCGTGGACGTGCCGAAGGAACGGGTGTTGCACTTGCCATGACATCCTCTCGCCATATTCCTGCTCAGGCGATGACTGCGCCAGCGACTGATTTACTTTATCGCATTCCCGATCAGCCCTCACTCGACGGTAACACCGTGGATATGGACCGGGAGCGAACCCAGTTTGCCGACAACAGCCTGAAATACCAGACGGGCCTGACCGTACTCGGCGGACAAATCAAAGGCATGATGAACGTCCTGCAGGGGGGGAACTGATAGATGGCCTTGCTGAATATTTTTGATATCGCCGGTTCGGCGTTAACCGCACAGTCCAAACGCCTGAACGTGGCCGCCAGTAACCTGGCGAACGCCGACAGCGTCACCGGACCCGACGGCCAGCCCTATCGTGCCAAACAGGTTGTCTTTCAGGTCGATGCTGCGCCAGGCGCGGCGACGGGCGGCGTGAAGGTCTCTGATGTGGTAGAGAGCCAGGCGCCGGACAGGCTGGTGTATGAGCCGGGTAACCCGCTTGCGGATGCCAGCGGATACGTGAAGATGCCAAACGTGGATGTGGTGGGTGAGATGGTGAACTCCATGTCGGCTTCCCGTAGCTACCAGGCCAACGTCGAAGTGCTTAATACCGTGAAGAGCATGATGCTCAAAACACTCACTCTCGGCCAGTAAAGGAGACATGCATGTCCATCGCCGTAAATGTGAATGATCCTACGAACTCGGGTGTTAACAACACAAAAAGTACGACAGGTTCTAACTCCCTGACGGGGAGTAACGCCGCCGATCTTCAGGGCAGCTTTCTGACGCTGCTGGTGGCGCAGCTTAAGAACCAGGATCCCACCAACCCAATGCAGAACAACGAACTGACCACGCAGCTTGCGCAGATCAGTACCGTGAGCGGCATTGAGAAACTGAACACCACCCTCGGTTCCGTCTCTGGGCAGATTAACAGCGCCCAGTCTCTGCAGGCGGCAAGCCTGATTGGCCACGGGGTGATGATCCCGGGAACCACGATTCTGGCAGGCACCAGCACCACCGACGGCAATACCACCACGACAACCACGCCGTTTGGCGTTGAGCTCCAGCAGCCGGCTGAGAAGGTGACGGCAACGATCACGGATGCCAATAACGTGGTGGTTCGCACCATTGATATCGGCGAACTGAAGGCGGGCGTTCACACCTTTACCTGGGATGGCAGCCTGACCGACGGCACCAAAGCACCAAACGGATCCTACAAAGTGGCAATCAGCGCCAGCAACGGGACGACCCAGCTGGTAGCGCAGCCGCTGCAGTTCGCGCTGGTCCAGGGCGTGATTAAAGGAAGCGACGGCAACAAACTGGATTTGGGAACCTCTGGTTCCACCACACTCGACGAAGTTCGGCAGATTATCTAAGCCTTAACACTTATCAGGAGTAAGTCATGGCCTTTTCTCAAGCGGTCAGCGGCCTGAATGCTGCGGCCACCAACCTGGACGTCATTGGCAATAACATCGCCAACTCCGCGACCTATGGTTTTAAATCCGGTTCTGCTTCCTTTGCAGACATGTTTGCCGGTTCCAAAGTCGGCCTGGGCGTGAAAGTTGCGGGCATCACTCAGGACTTTAGCGACGGCACCACCACCAACACCGGTCGTGGTCTGGACGTTGCCATCAGCCAGAACGGTTTCTTCCGTATGGTCGATTCCAACGGCTCTGTGTTCTATAGCCGTAACGGCCAGTTCAAGCTGGATGAAAACCGTACGCTGGTTAACATGCAGGGCATGCAGCTGACGGGCTATCCGGTAGCGGGAACGCCGCCTACCGTTCAGACCGGTGCGAACCCTCAGGCAATTACCATCCCGAATACCCTGATGGCGGCGAAATCGACCACCACCGCGACGCAGCAGATCAACCTGAACTCAACCGATCCTGTTCAAACCGCTCCCTTCGATGCGACTAACCCGGATACCTACAACAAAAAAGGGACCGTGACCGTATTCGACAGTCAGGGTAACGCCCATAACATGTACGTCTACTACGTTAAGACGGCTGACAACAAATGGGACCTTTACACTCAGGACGGCAGCGTAGCGGGTTCTGCTGCGACGAAAGCGGCGCAGATGAACTTTGATGCGAACGGTAACCTGGCGGGTGTGTATAACTACGACGCGGCGGGTGTGCTGAGCGCAGCGCCAAACGCCACGCCGGCCATTAACATCACCACGGGCTCCGTCAGCGGTGCAACGGCGGCGACTTTCTCCCTGAGCTTCCAGAACTCCATGCAGCAGAACACCGGCGCGAACAGCGTGGTGGCAACCAATCAGAACGGTTACAAGCCAGGCGATCTGGTGAGCTACCAGATCAACGATGATGGCACTGTGGTGGGAAGCTACTCTAACGAACAGTCTCAGGTTCTGGGTCAGATCGTGCTGGCAAACTTCGCCAACAACGAAGGTCTGAAATCGGAAGGCGACAACGTCTGGTCTGCCACCCAGTCCTCTGGCGTGGCGCTGCTGGGTACCGCAGGCACCGGTAACTTTGGCAAGCTGACCAACGGCGCGCTGGAAGCTTCCAACGTGGATATGAGTAAAGAACTGGTGAACATGATCGTCGCGCAGCGTAACTATCAGTCGAACGCGCAGACCATCAAAACCCAGGACCAGATCCTCAACACGCTGGTTAACCTGCGTTAAGCGGCTAACAGGAAAGCGCAATGGATCACGCAATATATACCGCGATGGGCGCGGCAAGTCAGACGCTCAATCAGCAGGCCGTTACCGCCAGCAACCTGGCAAACGCCTCAACGCCGGGCTTTCGTGCGCAGCTTAATGCGCTGCGCGCGGTGCCGGTAGAAGGGCTTTCCCTGCCGACCCGAACGCTGGTGACCGCATCGACCCCAGGCGCCGATATGACGCCAGGGCAGATGGATTACACCTCACGCCCGCTGGACGTTGCTCTGCAGCAGGACGGCTGGCTGGCGGTGCAAACGGCGGACGGCAGTGAAGGCTATACCCGTAACGGGAACATCCAGGTGAGCGCGACGGGCCAGCTGACGATTCAGGGGCATCCGGTGATGGGGGAAGCGGGTCCGCTGACCGTACCGGAAGGCTCTGAGCTGACTATCGCTGCGGACGGCACCATTTCGGCGCTCAACCCGGGCGACCCGGCCAATACCGTTGCGCCCGTCGGTCGTCTGAAGCTGGTCAAAGCGGAAGGCAAAGAGGTGCAGCGTGGCGACGACGGCATGTTCCGTCTGACCCAGGCGGCGCAGGCGACGCGGGGTGCCACCTTACAGGCCGACCCGAGCATCCGCGTGATGTCCGGCGTTCTGGAAGGCAGCAACGTCAAGCCGGTCGAAGCCATGACCGACATGATCGCCAGCGCCCGCCGCTTTGAAATGCAGATGAAGATCATCAGCAGCGTGGATGAAAACGCGGGCAAGGCTAACCAACTTCTGGCTATGAGCTAACAGGATTCCTTATGATCAGTTCTTTATGGATCGCGAAAACTGGCCTGGACGCCCAGCAAACCAATATGGACGTGATTGCCAACAACCTGGCAAACGTCAGCACCAATGGTTTCAAGCGTCAGCGCGCCGTTTTCGAAGATTTGCTTTATCAAACCATCCGCCAGCCGGGGGCGCAGTCTTCTGAACAGACGACGTTGCCATCGGGTCTGCAGATCGGTACCGGTGTTCGTCCGGTGGCTACCGAGCGTCTGCACAGTCAGGGCAACCTGTCTCAGACCAACAACAGCAAAGACGTGGCGATCAAAGGCCAGGGCTTCTTCCAGGTGCAGCTGCCTGACGGGACTTCTGCCTACACCCGCGACGGCTCGTTCCAGGTCGATCAGAATGGCCAGCTGGTGACGGCGGGCGGTTTCCAGGTCCAGCCTGCGATTACCATCCCGGCGAACGCACTGAGCATCACCATCGGACGTGACGGTGTGGTCAGCGTAACCCAGCAGGGGCAGGCCGCGCCGGTTCAGGTTGGGCAGCTCAACCTGACCACCTTCATGAACGATACCGGTCTGGAAAGCATTGGTGAGAACCTCTACACCGAGACGCAATCCTCCGGTACGCCAAATGAAAGTACGCCAGGCCTGAACGGCGCGGGCCTGCTGTATCAGGGCTATGTTGAAACCTCCAACGTGAACGTGGCGGAAGAGCTGGTGAATATGATCCAGGTCCAGCGCGCGTATGAAATTAACAGTAAAGCAGTGTCGACGACCGACCAGATGCTGCAGAAACTGACGCAACTCTAAGGTGTAGCCCGGTGCGGTAAACGCCGCGCCGGCTCCCTGTTTTCGAAGATGAAGGCAATGCAAAAAAACGCGGCGTTTCGTTATCCGATACTGACTGTTCTGGCCGTCACCCTCAGCGGGTGTGCCTGGATCCCGTCTAAACCTTTGGTCCAGGGTGCGACGACTGCCCAACCCGTTCCTGGCCCTGCGCCAGTGGTAAACGGCTCCATTTTCCAGACCGCGCAGCCGATTAATTACGGCTATCAGCCGCTGTTTGAAGATCGCCGCCCGCGTAACGTCGGCGATACATTGACCATTGTGCTGCAGGAAAACGTCAGCGCGAGCAAGAGCTCGTCGGCGAACGCCAGCCGCGATGGCAAAACGAATTTTGGCTTCGACACCGTGCCACGCTATCTCGAAGGGCTGTTCGGCAACGCGCGTGCTGATGTGAACGCGTCCGGCGGCAATACCTTTAACGGTAAAGGCGGCGCGAATGCCAGCAACACCTTCAGCGGTACGCTGACGGTGACGGTTGACCAGGTACTGGTTAACGGCAACCTACACGTTGTGGGTGAAAAACAGATCGCCATCAACCAGGGCACTGAATTCATTCGCTTCTCGGGCGTGGTTAACCCTCGCACCATCAGCGGCACCAACACCGTTCCGTCCACTCAGGTGGCGGATGCACGCATTGAGTACGTCGGGAACGGCTATATCAATGAAGCGCAAAATATGGGTTGGCTGCAGCGCTTCTTCCTTAATTTATCGCCGATGTAAGCGAGGTGACCCATGTTTAAATCGATCTTCGCCGTGGCGCTCGCGCTGGTGGCTACCTTTGCCCAGGCTGACCGTATTCGCGATCTCACCAGCGTCCAGGGCGTGCGTGAAAACTCGCTGATTGGCTACGGCCTGGTGGTGGGGCTGGACGGTACCGGTGACCAGACGACCCAGACCCCCTTTACCACCCAAAGCCTGAACAACATGCTTTCCCAGCTCGGCATTACCGTGCCAGCGGGAACTAATATGCAGCTGAAAAACGTGGCGGCAGTAATGGTCACCGCGTCCTACCCGGCGTTTGCGCGCCAGGGACAAACCATTGACGTGGTGGTCTCCTCAATGGGTAACGCCAAAAGCCTGCGCGGCGGTACGCTGCTGATGACCCCGCTGAAAGGCGTCGACAGCCAGGTTTATGCGCTGGCGCAGGGGAACATTCTGGTCGGCGGTGCGGGAGCATCCGCAGGCGGAAGCAGCGTGCAGGTGAACCAGCTCAACGGCGGACGGATTACCAACGGGGCGATCATTGAGCGTGAACTGCCGACCCAGTTTGGCGCGGGCAACACCATCAACCTGCAGCTTAATAATGAAGACTTCACGATGGCGCAGCAGATTGCCGATACCATCAACCGCAGCCGCGGCTATGGTAATGCAACGGCACTCGATGCGCGCACCGTGCAGATCCGTACCTCCACCGGCAGCAGCAACCAGGTGCGCATGCTGGCCGATATCCAGAATATGGAAGTGAACGTTCCGGTCCAGGATGCGAAGGTGATCATCAACTCCCGTACCGGCTCGGTGGTCATGAACCGGGAAGTGTCGCTCGACAGCTGCGCCGTGGCGCAGGGGAACCTCTCCGTGACGGTAAACCGCTCCGCGAACGTGAGCCAGCCGAATACGCCATTTGGTGGCGGTCAGACGGTGGTGACGCCGCAAACGCAGATTGATATGCGCCAGAGCGGCGGGTCACTGCAAAGCGTGCGCTCCAGCGCCAACCTGAACAGCGTGGTGCGTGCCCTGAATGCCCTGGGGGCAACGCCGATGGATCTGATGTCCATCCTGCAATCGATGCAAAGCGCGGGCTGCCTGCGCGCCAAACTGGAAATCATCTAATGCTGACCGATAGCAAACTGTTGACCAGTGCAGCCTGGGATGCCCAGTCGCTCAACGAACTGAAAACCAAAGCAGGAAAAGACCCGGCGGCGAATATCCGCCCGGTCGCCCGCCAGGTGGAAGGGATGTTTGTACAGATGATGCTGAAAAGCATGCGCGAAACCCTGCCGAAAGACGGGATGTTCAGCAGTGATTCAACGCGTCTCTACACCAGCATGTATGACCAGCAGATTGCGCAGCAGATGACCGCCGGGAAAGGCCTCGGTCTGGCTGACATGATTGTCAAGCAGACCGAAGCCGCGCAGGGCATTCAGCCTCAGGATCAGCCGCAGCAGGTACCGATGAAATTCGACCTGGAAACGGTGACCAGCTATCAGAACCAGGCTCTGACGCAAATGGTGCGTAAAGCCATGCCGAAAGCCACGGGCAGCGGCGATGAGCCGCTCTCCGGTGACAGCAAAGACTTCCTGGCGCAGCTTTCTCTGCCTGCGCGCCTTGCCAGCGAACAGAGCGGCGTACCGCATCACCTGATTCTGGCGCAGGCCGCGCTGGAGTCGGGCTGGGGTCAGCGCCAGATCCGCAAGGAAAACGGCGAGCCGAGCTTCAACATCTTCGGCGTGAAGGCTACCTCCAGCTGGAAGGGGCCAACCACGGAGATCACGACCACCGAATACGAGAACGGTGCGGCGGTGAAGGTGAAAGCCAAATTCCGCGTCTACAGCTCGTATCTGGAAGCCTTGTCCGATTATGTTGGCCTGCTGAGCCGAAATCCGCGCTATACCGCCGTGACGCAGGCGGCGACGGCGGAGCAGGGCGCTCAGGCGCTGCAAAACGCGGGCTACGCGACCGACCCGAACTATGCGCGTAAGCTCACCAGCATGATCCAGCAGCTGAAATCAATGGGCGAGAAGGTCAGCAAAGCCTATAGCACAGATATTGAAAATCTGTTCTGAAAGTTCTCAAGTCCCGGTGGAGGTTGCCGATAACCTTCATCAGGACTCGTGTCTGAACGTATAAAAGGAACCCCCATGTCCAGTTTGATTAACAGCGCCATGAGTGGCCTCAGTGCTGCGCAGTCGGCACTCAATACCGTCAGTAATAATATTTCAAGCTATAACGTGGCAGGCTATACCCGCCAGACCACGGTGCTGGGCGCATCTAACAGCACGCTGACCGGCGGTGGCTGGGTGGGTAACGGGGTGTATGTCTCCGGTGTCCAGCGTGAGTATGACGCCTTCATCACCAACCAGCTGCGCGCCGCGCAGACGCAGAGCAGCGGCCTGACGACGCGCTACCAGCAGATGTCAAAAATCGACGACGTGCTCTCCGATACCACCAACTCGCTCTCCACCACGCTGCAGGACTTCTTCAAGAGTCTGCAAACGCTGGTGAGCAACGCGGAAGACCCGGCGGCACGTCAGACGGTGCTGGGTAAAGCGGGCGGTCTGGTCAATCAGTTTAAAACCAACGATCAGTATCTTCGCGACCAGGATACGCAGGTGAATACCGCGATTAGCACCAGCGTTTCTCAGATCAACAACTATGCCAAACAGATTGCCAATCTGAACGATCAGATTTCCCGTCTGACCGGCGTCGGCGCGGGCGCATCGCCTAACGATCTGCTTGATCAGCGCGATCAGCTCGTCAATGAGCTGAACAAAATCGTCGGCGTGGAAGTCTCTGTCCAGGATAGCGGCACGTTTAACATCTCTTTCGGCAATGGTTACAGCCTGGTACAGGGCAGCAAAGCCAACCAGCTGGCTGCCGTGAAGTCGAGTGCCGATCCGACCCGTACTACCGTGGCCTATGTCGATGACGTGGCCGGGAACGTCGAGATCCCGGAAA
This sequence comes from Enterobacter sp. BNK-22, assembly GCF_048684805.1. NCBI lineage: Bacteria > Pseudomonadati > Pseudomonadota > Gammaproteobacteria > Enterobacterales > Enterobacteriaceae > Enterobacter > Enterobacter sp. BNK-22. The sequence continues at coordinate 1,802,730 of NZ_JBLQTT010000001.1, read as the reverse complement.
AAATGATCACCACCGGTTCATTAGGCGGTTTACTGACTTTCCGTACGGAAGATCTGGATAAAGCCCGTAATACCCTGAACCAGATGGCGCTGGCCTTTGCCGATTCGATGAACACGCAGCATGAAGCCGGTTTTGACGCAAACGGTGATGCGGGCGGTAAGCTGTTCAACTTTGGTTCTCCGGCGGTGCTGTCCAACAGCAAGAACGGCGGATCGGCGGTTGTTACGGCCTCTGTGACGGACAGCAAACAGGTCCAGGCGACAGACTATAAGCTGCAGTTCAACGGTACTGACTGGACGATCACCCGTACATCAGACAAAACCAGCTTTACGATGAGCCCGGATGCCAGCGGCAATCTGTCGTTTGATGGTCTTAACGTCAACGTGAGCGGCACGGCAAATACCAAAGACAGCTTTACCGTGAAGCCGGTTTCCGACGTCATCATGAACATGGATCTGGCGATCAGCGACGAGTCCAAGCTGGCGATGGCGTCAGTGCAGAACGGCGGCGAAAGTGATAACCGTAACGGCCAGAAACTGCTCGATCTGCAAAACGCGAAAGTCGTGGGGGGCAACAAAACCTTCAACGATGCGTATGCCTCTCTCGTCAGTACCGTGGGTAGCTCAACGGCGTCACTGAAGGTGAGCAGCCAGACGAAAGCTAACGTAGAGACGCAGTTAATCAAGCAGCAGCAGACCATCTCTGGGGTAAACCTCGACGAAGAGTATGGCAATTTGCAGCGTTATCAGCAGTATTACCTGGCGAACGCCCAGGTTCTCCAGACTGCCAGTACGCTCTTCGATGCAATTATCAACATTCGTTAAGGTTGAGGTGAACAATGCGTATTAGCACCCAGATGATGTATGAGCAGAACATGCGTGGGATCACCGATTCCCAGAGCAGATGGCTGAGCTACGGTGAACAGATGTCCACCGGCAAGCGCGTCAACCGTCCGTCGGACGATCCTATCGCCGCGTCGCAGGCCATCGTTCTGTCACAATCGCAGTCGCAAAACAGCCAGTTCGCGCTTGCGCGTACCTTCGCCACGCAAAAAGTCTCGCTGGAAGATAACGTGTTAACTCAGGTGAACACCGCGATCTCAAGCGTGCGCGAGAAGCTCGTTTACGCCTCGAACGGTACATTAAGCGATGACGACCGTCTTTCTCTGGCGACCGATATTCAGGGGATCCGCGATCAGCTTATGAACCTGGCTAACACAACGGATGGTAATGGTCGCTTTATCTTTGCGGGATATAAAACCGAGAGCGCACCGTTTGATGCCGCGACCGGGGATTATAACGGCGGCGCTGAGGCCATCACGCAGCAGGTTGATACGGCGCGTAATATGGCCATTAGCCATACCGGGCAGCAAATTTTCGAAAGCATTACCAGTAATGCGGAACAGCTGCCGGGCGGTGGATATGGCGAGACGAACATGTTCAAAATCCTGGATTCTGCGATTGCGTCGCTGAAGACGCCGATTGAGAACGATCCGGCTGCCGCAACGGCGCAAAGCCAGGTGATTGCCAATGCGCAAATCGGCATCAAAAACTCCCAGAACAATATTCTGACGGTCGTTGCGGATGTGGGCACCAAGATGAACGAGCTGGAAAAACTCGATACGCTGGGCGATGACCGCGCGCTGGGTCAGACCAAGCAGATGAGCGACCTGGTTGATGTCGACTGGAACGAAGCGATTTCCTCTTACACCATGCAGCAGGCGGCCTTGCAGGCGTCTTATAAAGCGTTTAGCGATATGCAGGGCATGTCTCTGTTCCAGCTGAACAAATAACATCTTGACCTCTTGGAACATGTCTTGAAACTGGGCATGTTTTACTGCCCAATCCGTCTGGATTGGGCATTTTTTTTATGCGGCTTCCGCCGGTACGGAGGCGACACGCGCGCTTTCTATCAGACGGATGACCAGCGCAATGACGCCACAGACGGTGGCCAGCGCGACCACGCCCGTCCAGCCAGCCAGCGAGTAGATATTGCTGCCTAACGCGGATCCCAGCGCCATCCCGATAAAGACCACCGTAAAGAGCAGGGCGTTGAGACGACCACGCGCCTGCGGTTCTAGGCTGTACACCAGGTTCTGGTGGGCGACCAGGCTGGATTGCAGGCCCAGGTCGAACCCGACGGCAGAGATGGCGATCAGCATCAGCTGTCCATGAACGCCCAATGCGGGCATCAGGAACATCAGGGCGAAAGAGACGGTTACAAGAACGGCACCAAGCTGCGTGACTTTTCCGGCCCCCAGTTTGTCCGCCAGGCCCCCCGCCAGTGGGGCAGCTAACGCACCCGCGGCACCGGCAATACCAAAACCACCTGCGACGGCACTACCCAGGTGATAGCGTTCCAGCAGCATGACCGCAAGCGTTGACCAGAAGGCGCTAAAGGCAATCGACAGGAAACCCTGAGCCAGTGCGGCGCGGCGCAGTGCCGGATAACGACGCCACAGGTGCTCCATCGAACGCATCAGCGCGGGGTAGCTCAGCGTGGAGTGAATGGCAAAACGGGGAAGCACAAACCACATCATCACCCCGATGAACGCAATGCTCGCCGCCGCCAACTGGTACATGACGCGCCAGCCAAACGCTTCGCCCACCACGCCGCTTACGGTTCTGGATAATAAGATACCCATCAGCAGGCCGGTCATTACCGTGCCCACGGTTTTCCCCTGTTTACCTTCCGGTGCGAGAATGGCCGCGGCGGGGACGATATCCTGCGCCATGGTTGCGGCCATGCCGATGAGCAGGCTTGCCAGCAGAAGAGAATGGATCTGCCCGGTCAGGCTACAGCCGAGAAGAAACAGCGCCAGCGCCGCGCTTTTGATCAGAATTAAGGTCCTGCGGTCGTGGCGATCGCCCAGAGGAAGCAGGAACAGGATGCCGAGCGCGTAGCCTGCCTGCGTTAATGTTGGCACCAGGCCCATACCTTCAATGCTCAGATGCAGGTCAGCACCCATCAGCGGCAGCAGGGGCTGCGCGTAATAGATTGATGCCACGCTGAAGCCAGCCCCCAGAGCCAGCATAAAAATCACCCAGCGGCTTACAGCATGGGGAGTTGTTGTTGTGTTCATAAGTTGTTCCTCATTCGTCGTGTGCGGCTATTTTTTATCAGTACGCCTTGCGACGGTAGCGGGCCCGGTGGTAAAACGCTTATACGTTAAACGTATAACTGAAAATGCAATGAAAAGAGCTGAGCGTATAGATAGGGTAGAGCTAATGCGGACGTTTGTGCGCATTGTCGAGGCGGGTTCGCTCTCTGCGGCGGCACGGCAGCTGGCAACAACCCAGGCCACGGTAAGCCGACGGTTGCAGTCGCTTGAAACCATGCTGGGCGTGCGCCTGATGTTGCGCACCACCCACACGACGCGGCTAACGGATGACGGCGAGCGCTGCTATCAGCACGCCCGTCGGGTGATCGACAGCTGGCTGGCGCTGGAAGATGAGGTGGGGCAGACGGAAGATGAGCCGGTAGGCGTGCTGCGGGTGCGCGCCCCCCACGCGTTTGGTCAGGACCAGCTTCTGAAACCTGTAACCGAATTTTTGCAACGCTATCCCCAGCTTTCGATTGAGTGGATGCTCAACGATCGGTCGGCAGATTTTCTCGGTGACAATCTTGACTGCGCTATTCGGGTGGGTGTGGAGGTCGATCCGGCGACCGTATCCGTGCTGCTGGCTGAGGTACCGCGCTCGGTGGTGGCCGCGCCAGCGCTGCTGGCCCGCTTCCCGGCGGTGAATACGCCGGAAGATTTGCAGCAGTTTCCCTGGATAGCCATCAGCTCTTTCTACCAGCGCCACGTGGAGCTATTTCACGATGCTTCGCCTGCCACCGCGCGGATTGCTATTACGCCACGCCTCAGCACCGACAGCCTGTATGTTGCACGCAATACGGCACTGACCGGGCTCGGTGTGGCGGTCGTATCAAGCTGGACGGTACAGGATGATATTCGGGAAGGGCGGCTGGTGCATTTGTTGCCGGAGTGGCAGCCAGCGGCGCTACCGGTGCATCTGGTTTATCCCTGGTCCCGTTATTATCCGGCACGCTTGCGGCGTTTTCTTGAGCTGATGCGGCAGGTCATGCCGGAGGTGACCGGAATGAGGAAGCCCGTACAGCAGCCATAAAAAAAGCCGACCTTAAGGTCGGCTTTTTACTTTCAGCGTTGTTTGTCGTTATTCGACAGACTGTGGACGCGTCGCGGGTGCAGTCGCCTGGTGCGTTGCACTGTGACCACCGGCTGCGCCTTTACCGTCGAAGCTGAAGGCCGGGCGAACCCAGTCGCTGTGACGCGGTGCTTCAGGCACGTAATCCGGCGCCGGAGCGCGGGTCATCGGTGCTGTCGCCACGTGGGCAGCGGCTGGTGCAGAGACAACCGGCTCAGGTTTCACTTCAGGCGCTTTCGGTTCTTCAACAACCGGTTCAACCTCAATCTCAACGTCCTGAACGATTTCTTCAGTGGTCGTTTCGACGATGGCTTCAGCGGTGTCTTCCACGGCGGCTACAGGTTCAGCTTCTTCAGCGATTTCCTCAGCCACCACCACATCTTCTTCAGCAATAAGCTGCGGTGCGGCATCAACCGGCGCGGCAATCACTTCCGGATGCGTGGTTTCGACCTCAGCTGCCTGAGGTGCTTCCGCTTCAACAACCTCAGGTTCAACCACGGTTGCCGCTTCAGTCACAACGTCTTCTACCGCTGCCGCAGGTGCAATGATCTCTTCCGCAACTGGCTGTTCTTCAACAACCTGCTCCGGACGCGCTACCGGGTAGCGGATCCAGACTTTGCCGGAAGCCATTTCTGGCGAAGCACAGGCAATGGTCAGTGGCATTGGCGACTGAGTCGGGTAACGCTCGTCACGATAGCGGCGACGGCGCTGACCGCTGACGCGCAGATGACGTGGGGAACGACGTGAACGGCGCGGCATGCCGGCGTTATCACGGTTTTCACCGTTTTCATCCTGCTCAACGTTGTTATCAACGACCGCTGGCAGGTCAACTTTTGCCAGCTGCGTGCCGGTTGCGCTCTCGCGGCTTTCAACCGCGACGATTGCTGACTCTTCGGTTGCCTCGGAGGCGAAGCGGACTTTCTGAGCAAGCTGGCGCTGCTTACGACGCGGCATGACCTGAGTACGTTCTTCCTGCTCGCCGTCCTGCTGTTCAACAGGCTCTTCGCGGTTCAGGTTTTTGACTTCCTGCTGTGCCTGACGCTTCTCGTCGTTACGGCGACGGTTGCGTTCACGGCGCGGCTGCTGGTCGTCACGCTGTTTGCTCTTCTCAGACTCATCGCCCGCCTGCTGGCGAATTTCACGATCTTCAACATTCTGCTGCTGTTTCTCGCGACGGTTGCGACGATTGTCTTCGCGTTGCTCACGGCCTTCATTGTTCTCAGAGCGGTTGTCACGGTTGTCACGACGCTCGCTGCGGTCATTACGATCGCTACGGTCATTACGGTCGCGGCGGTTGTTCTGACGCTTACGGCGGTCCTGCTGACGTTCAGGCTTGGCCGCTTTTGGCTCTTCTTTCGGCTGCTCTGGCTGAACTTCCTCACCGGCAAACATTTTCTTCAGCGCGCCGAAGAAGCGGCTCAGCAGACCCGGCTGCGCCGGCTGGGCTTTCGCTGCCGTTGCTTCTGGTTTCTGCGCCGCAGGTTTGGCCGCTGGTTTTTCCAGGGCTGCTTCCGGTGGGGCTTCTGGCATGATGAAGGTTGCTAACGCAGGCTGCTCTGGCAGTTTACGCTCTGCTGGCTCTTCATCTGAAGGCAGGGCCATCTCTTCTTCGTGCAGCTTCGGCAGCAGGTAGCTGAGCGTTGACGTCTCTTCGCCTTTACGGACACGCAGCACGTGATAGTGCGGGGTTTCCATCTGATCGTTTGGCACGATGATGCAGCGAACGCCACCCTGACGCGCTTCAATGGCACTGACCGCTGCACGTTTTTCGTTCAGCAGGTAAGAGGCAATTGGCACAGGGACAATCGCGTGCACCTCTTTGGTATTCTCTTTCAGCGCTTCTTCTTCAATCAGACGCAGAATCGAGAGGGACAGCGATTCGTTATCACGCACGGTACCGGTGCCGGAGCAGCGCGGACAAACGTGATGGCTGGACTCACCCAGCGACGGGCTCAGACGCTGGCGGGACATTTCCAGCAGGCCAAAGCGTGAGATATGGCTGATCTGGATTCGCGCACGATCCTGACGCACCGCTTCGCGCAGACGGTTTTCTACTGCACGCTGGTGGCGAACAGGGGTCATGTCGATGAAGTCGATAACAATCAGACCGCCCAGGTCGCGCAGGCGGAGCTGGCGGGCGATTTCATCAGCGGCTTCAAGGTTGGTGTTGAAGGCGGTCTCTTCGATATCGCCACCGCGCGTTGCGCGAGCGGAGTTGATGTCGATAGCGGTCAGTGCTTCAGTGGTATCGATAACGATAGAACCGCCGGACGGCAGGCGCACTTCACGCTGGAAGGCGGATTCAATCTGGGATTCGATCTGATAGTGGCTGAACAGCGGGATTTCACCGGTGTACAGTTTAATTTTGCTGGTGAAATCCGGACGACCCAGCGCGGCGATGTGCTGGCGGGCCAGCTCAAGCACTTTCGGGTTATCGATCAGAATCTCACCGATGTCCTGACGCAGGTAGTCACGGAAGGCACGCACGATCACGTTGCTTTCCTGGTGGATCAGGAACGGAGCAGGGCGGCTTTCCGCTGCTTTCTGGATGGCTTCCCAGTGCTTCAGACGGAAGCTCAGGTCCCACTGCAGCGCTTCGGCGGATTTGCCGACGCCCGCGGTACGCACGATAAGCCCCATGCCATCAGGCAGTTCAAGGCTTGCCAGCGCTTCTTTCAGTTCGGTACGGTCATCACCTTCGATACGGCGAGAGATGCCACCCGCACGCGGGTTGTTAGGCATCAGCACCAGATAGCTCCCTGCCAGGCTGATAAAGGTAGTCAGTGCGGCGCCTTTGTTGCCACGCTCTTCTTTATCAATCTGAACGATAACTTCCTGACCTTCACGCAGAACATCTTTGATGTTTGGTCGGCCATGGGCGTTGTAGTTTGCAGGGAAATATTCGCGGGCGATTTCTTTCAGAGGGAGGAAACCATGACGCTCAGCACCGTAATCGACAAATGCAGCTTCAAGGCTTGGTTCAATGCGGGTGATTTTACCTTTGTAAATGTTCGCTTTTTTCTGTTCGTGTCCAGGACTTTCGATATCCAGATCGTACAGGCGCTGCCCATCCACAAGGGCGACACGCAACTCTTCTTGCTGAGTTGCGTTGATTAACATTCTTTTCATCGTAACTTACTCGTTATTCTTACATTGACGACAAAGCTGCGGGCAAGGTGACGCTTTCCGGGGTATGAACCGATGGCCTCGTGTCTGTTCACGTCGCCAACCTCACGGTTGTCGCTCGCTTAAGAGGCGCAGAGTGTCGGTTGCCTGTATTTCATACGGAAACACAGCGCAATTATCAGGGGAATTGCCTGGGTAGAACTCTCCAGAGAACAATCCTTATACCGGGAAGTACTGCAACCCGCAGCCCGCTAACTGCCTGAAAGATCAATACGTCTTACGCCATTGCTGCGTGGATGATCGGTCAGACAAAATTGGTCATTCCGTCAACATCCTTACTTAACCAGGATTTAACACGGAAAACAGCCTCATTATTCCACTGCTCGCCGGGTTATAGCAAGATGACTTTTACCAATTATCACCCGGTTACTCACAGTTTCTTCACTTCAGAATGGCGATTGGTTTAATAACCACCAAATCGGTTGCGCGAAACGGGGGACAGGCCGGATAAAAGTAAATATAAGCATAGAAAAATGAGTGGCGCTAATGGCTGTCGATATTTAGAATCGCCAACCATGAAAACAGAGACTCCAGCCGTAAAAATGGTTGCCATCGCCGACGATGAAGCGGGGCAACGTATCGATAACTTTTTGCGTACCCAACTGAAAGGGGTGCCAAAGAGCATGATTTATCGCATCCTGCGTAAGGGCGAGGTGCGGGTTAACAAAAAACGCGTGAAGCCTGAGTATAAGCTCGAAGCCGGTGACGAAGTGCGTATTCCGCCGGTGCGCGTGGCAGAGCGTGAAGAAGAGACCGTTTCACCGAAGCTGCAGAAAGTGGCGGCCCTGAGCGATGTCATCCTTTACGAAGACGACCATATTCTGGTGTTGAATAAACCGTCAGGAACGGCAGTCCATGGCGGTAGCGGTCTGAGCTTCGGCGTGATTGAAGGGCTGCGTGCCCTGCGTCCGGAAGCGCGCTTCCTTGAGCTGGTGCACCGTCTTGACCGCGACACTTCAGGCGTACTGCTGGTGGCGAAAAAGCGTTCCGCGCTGCGTTCGCTGCATGAACAGCTGCGTGAAAAAGGGATGCAGAAAGACTATCTGGCGCTGGTGCGCGGCCAGTGGCAGTCCCATGTAAAAGTGGTGCAGGCGCCGCTGCTGAAGAACATTCTGCAAAGCGGTGAGCGTATTGTCCGCGTGAGCCAGGAAGGGAAACCGTCTGAGACGCGCTTTAAGGTTGAAGAGCGCTATGAGTTTGCCACGCTGGTGCGCTGCAGTCCGGTGACCGGTCGTACCCACCAGATCCGCGTGCATACGCAGTTTGCAGGGCACCCCATCGCGTTTGATGACCGCTATGGCGACCGCGAGTTTGATAAGCAGCTGGCGGGGACGGGACTGTCGCGTCTGTTCCTGCATGCGGCAGCACTGAAGTTTACCCATCCGAATACTGGTGAAGTGATCCGTATTGAAGCGCCGCTGGATGAGCAGCTGAAACGCTGTCTTAAGGTTTTGCGCGGCTGATTTTGCCCGGCGGCGCTGCGCTTGCACGGGCCTACGGTTTTGTAGGCCGGGTAAGCGCAGCGCCACCCGGCGAAGGTCACATCGTCAGCGGATTACACTCTTCTCGCCGTAACATCTGACACAAGGCAATCAGCGGTAACCCCACCAGGGTGTTGGGATCGCGACCGTCCAGCTTGTCGAACAGCGCAATCCCCAATCCTTCACTTTTAAAGCTCCCCGCGCAGTTCAGCGGTCGCTCACGGCGCACATAATCCATAATCTCTTGCTCGCTGAGATGACGGAAGTGTACGTCGAACGGCTCGCACTCGGTTTGCAGATGGCCTGACGCGGAGTTATAGAGGGCCAGGCCCGTATAGAAGGTCACGATAGTACCGCGCGCACGCAGAAGCTGCTGGCAGGCATTTTCCTCAGTATGGGGCTTGCCGGTGATTTCGCCGTCCAGCACGCAAACCTGATCGGAGCCTATAATCAAATGCGAAGGATAGCGTGTGGCCAGCGATTGCGCCTTCTCCTTAGCAAGACGCGTCACCAGATGGCGCGGTGACTCGCCCGGCAGTGGCGTCTCATCCACCTCTGGCGCGGCGCATTCAAACGGGATCCCGAGCTTTTCCAGCAGCATTCGGCGGTAGGGAGACGTGGAAGCAAGGACGAGATTTGGCATATTTTTATCACCAGATATAGCGTATCGATGCCAGCCATTTTAAACTACAGGCCGCAATGTGTGCGAATAATTGGCAAAAGGCAGCTCTGGTTGCCTTTTTCTTTGACTCTATGACGTTACAAAGTTAATATGCGCGCCCTATGCAAAAGGTAAAATTACCCCTGACTCTTGATCCGGTTCGTACGGCTCAAAAACGCCTCGATTACGAAGGTATCTATACTTCCGATCAGGCTGAGCGTATTGCCGAATCCGTAGTCAGTGTGGACAGTGATGTAGAATGCTCCATGTCGTTCGCTATCGACAACCAGCGTCTCGCCGTTTTAACCGGTGATGCAAAGGTGACGGTAACGCTCGAGTGTCAGCGTTGCGGGAAACCGTTTGTACAGCATGTTCACACAACGTATTGTTTCAGTCCGGTTCGTTCTGACGAACAGGCTGAAGCACTCCCGGAAGCGTATGAGCCGATTGAGGTTAACGAATTCGGTGAAATCGATCTTCTGGCTCTGGTTGAAGATGAAATCATCCTCACCTTGCCAGTGGTTCCGGTGCATGATTCTGAACACTGTGAAGTGTCCGAGGCGGACATGGTCTTTGGGGAACTGCCTGATGAAGCGCAAAAACCAAACCCATTTGCCGTATTAGCCAGCTTAAAGCGTAAGTAATTGAGGAGTAAGGTCCATGGCCGTACAACAGAATAAACCAACCCGTTCCAAACGTGGCATGCGTCGTTCCCATGACGCGCTGACTGCAGTTACCAGCCTGTCTGTAGACAAGACTTCTGGTGAGAAACACCTGCGTCACCACATCACCGCTGACGGTTTCTACCGCGGCCGCAAGGTTATCACTAAGTAATCACGCGTCAGCGTGATTAGGCTTAGTGAGGAGCTCCCCGTGCAAACGGGGAACTTACCGAACCAGGCTGCGACGATACCTTGACACGTCTAACCCTGGCGTTAGATGTCATGGGGGGAGATTTTGGCCCTTCCGTGACAGTGCCTGCAGCATTGCAGGCACTGAATTCTAATTCGCAACTCACTCTTCTTTTAGTCGGCAATCCCGACACAATCACGCCATTACTTGCAAAAGCTGACTTTGAACAACGTTCACGTCTGCAGATTATTCCTGCGCAGTCAGTTATTGCCAGTGATGCCCGACCCTCGCAGGCGATTCGTAATAGCCGCGGCAGCTCGATGCGGATAGCGCTGGAGCTGGTGAAAGAAGGTCGAGCCCAGGCTTGCGTCAGCGCGGGAAATACCGGCGCGCTGATGGGGCTGTCGAAATTATTGCTCAAACCGATTGACGGTATTGAGCGTCCGGCGCTGGTGACGGTGTTGCCGCATCAGCAAAAGGGCAAGACGGTGGTGCTCGATTTGGGCGCAAACGTCGATTGTGATAGTACAATGCTGGCTCAGTTTGCCGTCATGGGATCGGTGCTGGCAGAAGAGGTGGTCGGGATCAACACTCCCCGTGTTGCGTTACTGAACATTGGTGAAGAAGAGACTAAAGGCCTGGACAGCATTCGCGAAGCAGCTGAATTGCTCAAACAGGTTCCCTCCATCAACTATATTGGTTATCTCGAAGCCAATGAGTTGTTGACGGGTAAAACGGATGTTCTGGTGTGCGATGGCTTCACCGGGAACGTGACGTTGAAAACCATGGAAGGGGTCGTGCGGATGTTTCTTTCTCTGCTGAAATCACAGGGAGAGGGCAAAAAAAGCGCCTGGTGGCTGATTTTATTGAAGCGTTGGTTACAAAAGAGCCTCACGCGGCGATTCAGTCACCTCAACCCCGACCAGTATAATGGCGCCTGTCTGTTAGGATTGCGCGGCATCGTGATTAAGAGTCATGGCGCCGCCAATCAGCGAGCATTTGCTGTCGCGATTGAACAGGCAGTGCAGGCGGTGCAGCGACAAGTCCCTCAGCGGATTGCCGCTCGCCTGGGATCTGTATTAGCTAAAAGTGACTGAGCGTACATGTATACGAAGATTTTAGGTACCGGCAGCTACCTGCCAAAACAGGTGCGTACCAACGCCGATCTGGAAAAAATGGTAGATACGTCTGACGAGTGGATTGTCACGCGCACAGGTATCCGTGAACGTCGTATTGCCGCGCCAGACGAAACCGTGTCGACCATGGGTTACGAAGCCGCACAGCGTGCTATCGAAATGGCGGGCATTGATAAAGAACAGATCGGTTTGATCGTGGTGGCCACGACGTCTGCCACGCATGCTTTCCCAAGCGCGGCGTGCCAGGTGCAAAACATGCTCGGCATTAAGGGCTGCCCGGCGTTTGACGTCGCTGCCGCATGCGCAGGTTTTACCTATGCGCTGAGCGTAGCCGATCAGTACGTGAAGTCCGGTGCCGTTAAATATGCGCTGGTGATCGGTGCTGACGTGCTGGCGCGTACCTGCGATCCGACCGATCGCGGAACGATCATTATTTTTGGTGATGGTGCGGGTGCGGTGCTGCTGGGGCAGTCCGAAGAGCCGGGTATCATCTCTACGCATCTGCATGCTGACGGCAGCTATGGCGAACTGTTGACCCTGCCTAACGCCGATCGCGTAAATCCGGACAACTCGATTTACCTGACGATGGCAGGGAACGAGGTGTTCAAGGTGGCGGTGACTGAGCTTGCGCACATCGTTGATGAAACGCTGGAAGCGAATAACCTTGAACGCTCCGCGCTCGACTGGCTGGTGCCGCATCAGGCGAACCTGCGTATCATCAGCGCAACCGCGAAAAAGCTGGGCATGTCGATGGATAACGTTGTGGTGACGCTGGATCGTCACGGCAACACCTCTGCGGCGTCAGTACCGTGCGCATTTGATGAAGCGGTACGCGACGGGCGAATCAAACGGGGCCAGTTGGTCTTGCTTGAAGCCTTCGGTGGCGGGTTCACCTGGGGTTCCGCGCTGGTTCGTTTCTAGGATAAGGAATAAAAAATGACGCAATTTGCTTTTGTGTTCCCGGGGCAGGGCTCTCAAACCGTTGGGATGTTGTCTGAAATGGCAGCAACCTATCCGGTCATTGAAGAGACTTTCCGTGAAGCTTCTGATGCACTGGGTTATGATTTATGGGCGCTGACCCAGCAGGGTCCTGCCGAAGAGCTGAACAAAACCTGGCAGACCCAGCCCGCGCTGCTGACCGCGTCCGTTGCGCTGTGGCGTGTCTGGCAGCAGCAGGGCGGTAAAGCGCCCGCGCTGCTCGCAGGACATAGCCTGGGTGAATACTCAGCCCTGGTTTGTGCCGGTGTGATCGCGTTTGCTGACGCGGTACGTCTGGTGGAACTGCGCGGTAAATTCATGCAGGAAGCAGTGCCAGAAGGCACGGGCGGCATGTCAGCTATCATCGGTCTGGATGATGCCGCGATTGCAAAAGCGTGTGAAGAGTCTGCTGAAGGTCAGGTTGTCTCTCCGGTTAACTTCAACTCGCCGGGCCAGGTGGTTATTGCCGGTCATAAAGAAGCGGTTGAGCGTGCCGGTGCAGCCTGTAAAGCGGCGGGGGCGAAACGTGCGCTGCCGCTGCCGGTCAGCGTGCCGTCTCACTGTGCGCTGATGAAGCCCGCTGCCGAGAAACTGGCGGTTGAGCTGGAAAAAATTACGTTTAACGCACCGACAATTTCCGTTGTGAACAACGTCGATGTGAAATGCGAAACCGCGCCGGAAGCTATCCGCGACGCGCTGGTTCGCCAGCTCTACAGCCCGGTACAGTGGACCAAAACCGTTGAGTTTATGGCCTCTCAGGGCGTTGAGCATCTGTATGAAGTCGGCCCAGGGAAAGTCCTCACCGGTCTGACAAAACGTATTGTTGACACCCTGACAGCCTCGGCGATTAACGAGCCGGAAGCGATGTCAGCGGCACTCTCGCAATAAAAGAGGAATACCATGAGTTTTGAAGGAAAAATTGCCCTGGTCACTGGCGCAAGCCGCGGTATCGGGCGTGCAATTGCTGAAACACTGGTTGCGCGCGGCGCGAAGGTGATTGGGACAGCAACCAGCGAGAATGGCGCTCAGGCTATCAGTGAATATCTGGGTGCAAACGGTAAAGGTCTGGTACTGAATGTGACCGAACCTGCATCTATCGAATCTGTTCTGGAAAATATTCGCGCAGAGTTTGGCGAAGTGGATATTCTGGTAAACAACGCTGGGATCACTCGCGATAACCTGTTAATGCGAATGAAAGACGACGAGTGGAACGATATTATCGAAACCAACCTGTCATCTGTATTCCGTCTGTCAAAAGCGGTAATGCGCGCTATGATGAAAAAGCGTCATGGTCGTATTATCACTGTCGGTTCTGTGGTTGGTACCATGGGAAATGCTGGTCAGGCTAACTACGCTGCGGCGAAAGCCGGTCTGATTGGTTTCAGTAAGTCGCTGGCGCGTGAAGTCGCGTCCCGCGGTATTACGGTAAACGTTGTTGCTCCGGGCTTTATTGAAACGGACATGACGCGTGCGCTGACTGATGAGCAGCGTGCGGGTACGCTGGCGGCAGTTCCGGCGGGTCGTCTTGGCGACCCTAAAGAAATCGCCAGTGCGGTTGCATTTTTAGCCTCTGACGAAGCGGGTTACATCACTGGTGAGACCCTCCACGTCAACGGCGGGATGTATATGGTTTAACCACGATGAAAAATATTTGCGTTATTAGGGCGAATGGCCTCAAAATAACGTAAAATCGTGGTAAGAACTGCCGGGATTTAGTTGCAAATTTTTCAACATTTTATACACTACGAAAACCATCGCGAAAGCGAGTTTTGATAGGAAATTTAAGAGTATGAGCACTATCGAAGAACGCGTTAAGAAAATTATCGGCGAACAGCTGGGCGTTAAGCAGGAAGAAGTTGTGAACTCCGCTTCCTTCGTTGAAGACCTGGGCGCAGATTCTCTTGACACCGTTGAGCTGGTAATGGCTCTGGAAGAAGAGTTTGATACTGAGATTCCGGACGAAGAAGCTGAGAAGATCACCACCGTTCAGGCTGCCATTGATTACATCAACGGTCACCAGGCGTAAGTGAACATCTCCAGGCGGTCATTCGACCGCCTGAGTTTTATCTTTTTTAGTCCCACGAATCTCTTTTTTTATCCCTCCCTGGAGGACAAACGTGTCTAAGCGTCGTGTAGTTGTGACCGGACTTGGCATGTTGTCTCCTGTCGGCAATACCGTAGAGTCCACCTGGAAAGCTCTCCTTGCCGGTCAGAGCGGCATCAGCCTAATCGACCATTTCGATACTAGCGCCTATGCAACGAAATTTGCTGGCTTAGTAAAGGATTTTAACTGTGAAGAGATCATCTCGCGCAAAGAGCAGCGCAAGATGGATGCCTTCATTCAATATGGAATTGTCGCTGGCGTTCAGGCCATGCAGGATTCTGGCCTTGTGATTACGGAAGAGAACGCAACCCGTATCGGCGCCGCTATCGGCTCCGGGATTGGCGGTCTTGGCCTGATCGAGGAAAACCATACATCCCTGATGAATGGCGGCCCGCGTAAGATCAGTCCGTTCTTCGTTCCGTCCACGATTGTTAATATGGTGGCAGGTCACCTGACCATCATGTTCGGCCTGCGTGGGCCAAGCATTTCTATCGCCACCGCCTGTACGTCTGGCGTACATAACATCGGCCAGGCCGCGCGCATTATTGCGTACGGCGATGCAGATGCTATGGTTGCCGGCGGTGCTGAAAAAGCCAGTACCCCACTGGGTGTCGGCGGTTTCGGCGCGGCCCGTGCGCTCTCTACCCGCAACGATAATCCACAGGCGGCAAGCCGTCCGTGGGATAAAGACCGTGATGGCTTCGTGCTGGGCGACGGTGCGGGCATGATCGTACTGGAAGAGTACGAACACGCGAAAAAACGCGGTGCGAAAATTTATGCTGAAGTCGTTGGCTTTGGTATGAGCAGCGATGCGTATCACATGACGTCTCCTCCGGAGAACGGTGCAGGTGCTGCGCTGGCGATGGAAAACGCGATCCGTGATGCGGGTATTACCCCGGCTCAGATTGGCTACGTCAACGCCCACGGCACATCTACACCTGCAGGCGATAAAGCGGAAGCTCAGGCGGTTAAGTCTATCTTCGGCGAATCTGCCAGCCGCGTACTGGTGAGCTCCACGAAATCCATGACCGGTCACCTGTTGGGTGCGGCGGGTGCAGTAGAGTCAATCTACTCCATCCTTGCGCTGCGCGATCAGGCTGTTCCACCAACCATCAACCTGGATAACCCGGATGAAGGTTGCGATCTGGACTTCGTTCCTCACGAAGCGCGCCAGGTTAGCGGAATGGAGTATACCCTGTGTAACTCCTTCGGCTTTGGCGGTACCAACGGTTCTCTGATCTTCAAAAAGATCTGATCCTGACGTTCCGATCGCACTAAAAAAGGTCCGCTTGCCGGACCTTTTTTATTAAGGCTAATCTTCTTGTCGACTGCATGACATCCTGCCAGACTAAACGTCCACGCATAAGGAGCCACCATGTTTTTAATCAATGGCCTTGAGCAGGACACGCTGCCTGCCAGCGACAGGGCGGTACAGTTCGGGGATGGTTGCTTTACGACGGCGCGCATTCTGGATGGCCATGTTTGCCTTCTGGAAGCGCACATACGACGCCTACAGCATGGCTGTGAAAAGCTCATGATCCCCTTTACGCACTGGGACACCTTACGTCAGGAAATGTGCCAGCTCGCATCGGGGAAGCACAGCGGCGTACTCAAGGTTATCATCAGCCGCGGCAGTGGTGGCCGGGGTTACAGCGCTGCATCTTGTCTCGCCCCAACGCGTATTCTTTCCGTGTCTGCTTATCCCGCGCATTACTCTCGCTGGCGAGAAGACGGCGTCACGCTGACGCTAAGCCCGGTACGACTGGGACGAAACCCGATGCTGGCCGGGATTAAGCATCTCAATCGCCTGGAACAGGTGCTCATTCGTACTCATCTTGAACAGACGGACGCCGATGAGGCCCTTGTCCTTGACAGCGAAGGGTTCATTACGGAATGCTGTGCGGCTAATTTGTTCTGGCGACAGGGCAGGAACGTGTTCACCCCCGCGCTGGATCAGGCTGGCGTGAACGGCATAATGCGCCAATTCTGTTTGCAGCAGCTGGCACACTCTGACTTTCACGTTGTCGAAGTTAACGCAAAGGAAGAGGTGCTACAGACTGCTGATGAAGTCATCATTTGCAATGCGCTGATGCCTGTTGTGCCCGTTCGCGCCTGTGGCCAGCTACGCTGGTCGTCGCGCGAGCTGTTTCAGTTTTTAGCCCCGATATGTGAGCAAACCAGATAGTCATGAAAAAAATGTTGCGCTTTGTCCTTCTCCTCATTGTTGCGCTGGGCGTTGCTGGCGGAGCAGGCGTATGGAAAGTTCGCCAGCTGGCGGACAGCAAGATCCTGGTTAAAGACGAAACGATCTTTACCCTGAAAGCGGGAACCGGCCGCCAGGCGCTTGGGGAACAGCTCTACGGTGATAAAATTATCAATCGTCCACGGGTATTCCAGTGGTTATTGCGCGTGGAGCCTGAACTGTCACATTTCAAAGCCGGTACCTATCGCTTTACGCCGGGAATGACCGTCAGAGAGATGCTGCAGCTGCTGGAAAGCGGCAAAGAAGCCCAGTTCCCTCTGCGATTTGTGGAAGGGATGCGCCTGAGTGATTACCTCAAACAGTTGCGCGATGCGCCGTATATCAAACATACCCTGAAGGATGACAGCTACCAGACGGTGGCCGACGTGCTCAAGTTTGAGCATCCTGAATGGGTGGAAGGCTGGTTCTGGCCAGATACCTGGATGTACACCGCCGGTACGACCGATGTGGCGATCCTGAAGCGGGCGCACAAAAAAATGGTCGCCGCCGTGGATGCGGCCTGGGAAGGGCGAATGGAGGGGTTACCCTATAAAGATCAAAACCAGTTTGTCACCATGGCCTCGATTATCGAGAAAGAGACCGCCGTTGCCGCCGAGCGCGATCGGGTGGCGTCAGTATTTATCAACCGTCTGCGCATTGGCATGCGCCTGCAAACCGACCCTACCGTCATCTACGGCATGGGCGAGAGCTACACGGGCAAGATCTCCAGAAAAGATCTGGAGACGCCAACGGCGTATAATACCTACGTGATTAGCGGTTTACCGCCTGGTCCGATTGCCACGCCGAGCGAAGCGTCGCTGAAAGCCGCCGCGCATCCGGCGAAAACACCGTATCTCTATTTTGTGGCTGATGGAAAAGGGGGACACACCTTTAACACCAACCTTGCCAGCCACAATCGCTCTGTTCAGGACTATCTGAAGGCACTTAAGGAAAAAAATGCGCAGTAAATACATTGTGATTGAGGGACTCGAAGGGGCGGGTAAAACCACCGCCCGCAACGTGGTGGTGGATACGCTGAAATCGCTTGGCGTCGCCGACATGGTCTTCACCCGCGAGCCGGGCGGTACGCAACTTGCGGAGAAACTGCGCGGCCTGGTGCTGGACATTAAATCCGTTGGCGACGAAGTTATCACTGACAAAGCCGAAGTGTTAATGTTCTACGCGGCGCGCGTACAGCTGGTTGAGACGGTGATCAAACCCGCCCTGGCCGATGGCAAGTGGGTAATCGGCGATCGTCACGATCTGTCGACTCAGGCTTATCAGGGCGGTGGACGCGGTATTGACCAGACCATGCTGGCAACGCTGCGCAATGCCGTACTGGGGGATTTTCGCCCCGACCTGACGCTCTATCTGGATGTGACCCCGGAAGTGGGTCTTAAACGCGCCCGCGCGCGCGGCGAGCTCGACCGCATTGAACAAGAGTCGTTTGATTTCTTTAACCGCACCCGTGCGCGCTATCTTGAGCTGGCCGCACAGGACAGCTCCATTCGTACCATCGATGCAACGCAATCCCTGGATGAGGTGACGCGTGACATTCAGCAAACCGTGACGCAGTGGGTGCAGGAGCAGCAGGCATGAAATGGTATCCATGGTTGCGCCCGCACTTTGAACAACTGATCGGCAGCTATCAGGCGGGGCGGGGGCATCATGCGTTACTGATTCAGGCATTGCCGGGAATGGGCGATGATGCATTGATTTATGCCATCACCCGTTTTCTGATGTGCCAGCAGCCGGAAGGGCATAAAAGCTGCGGCAAATGCCGTGGCTGTCAGCTGATGCAGGCGGGCACACATCCTGACTACTACACGCTTGAGCCGGAGAAGGGGAAAAGCGCGCTCGGTATCGATGTCGTGCGGGAAGTCAGTGAAAAATTGTACGAACACGCGCGGCTGGGCGGCGCTAAAGTGGTCTGGCTTAAAGACGCCACGCAGCTGACCGAGGCGGCAGCTAACGCCCTGCTGAAAACCCTGGAAGAGCCGCCGGTAAAAACGTGGTTTTTCCTCTCGTGCCGAGACCCGGGACGCTTGCTGGCGACGCTGCGCAGCCGCTGTCGTCTTCATCACCTTGCTGTGCCTCAGGAATCGTGGGCGCTGAGCTGGCTGGAGCGAGAGGTGACAACGTCACCTGAGAGTGCGCTGTCCGCCTTGCGCCTGAGCAGCGGCGCGCCCGCAGCGGCGCTGGCATTGCTGCAGCCTGACGTCTGGTCACAGCGAGAAACGCTTTGCCGGGCCGTCGAAACGGCACTGAATAACCACGACTGGCTAAGCGTATTGCCTGCGCTTAACAGCGATCAGGCCGTTGAGCGCCTGCACTGGCTGGCCTCGTTACTGCTGGATGCCCTCAAACTTCAGCAAGGGGCAACGCTGCTGACCAACCCGGACGCGTGGACACTGGTGAATACGCTGGCGAACCGCCTCTCAGGGACGATTCTTCATGCGATGCTTCATGAAATTTGCCAGAGCCGAGAACAGCTTTTAACCGTGACGGGTCTTAATCGCGAGCTTTTACTGACCGACCAGTTACTGCGTATTGAACACTACCTGCAACCCGGCACCACACCGCCGGTTTCCCATCTCTGAGAGAGACATTATGTTTTTAGTCGACTCACACTGCCATCTTGATGGCCTGGATTATCAATCCCTGCATAAAAACGTGGATGATGTGCTGGAAAAAGCCGCCGCCCGCGATGTGAAATTCTGCCTTGCGGTAGCGACGACGCTGCCGGGCTATCGCACGATGCGCGAGCTGGTGGGCGTTCGCGATAACGTGGTGTTTTCCTGCGGCGTACACCCCCTGAACCAGGATGAAGAATATGACGTTGACGATTTGCGTCGTCTGGCGGCGGAAGAGGGCGTGGTGGCAATGGGCGAGACCGGGCTGGACTATTTCTACACGCCGGAAACCAAACCGCGCCAGCAGGCGTCCTTCCGCAACCATATTCGCATTGGCCGCGAACTGAACAAGCCGGTTATCGTCCACACCCGTGATGCGCGTGCGGATACCCTGGCGATCCTCCGGGAAGAAAACGTGACGGATTGCGGTGGCGTACTACACTGTTTCACAGAAGACAGAGAAACGGCGGGTAAACTGCTTGATTTGGGGTTTTATATCTCGTTTTCCGGGATTGTGACGTTCCGTAACGCTGAGCAGCTGCGTGATGCTGCACGTTATGTTCCGCTCGATCGCATTCTGGTAGAGACAGATTCTCCCTATCTGGCACCGGTTCCGCATCGCGGTAAAGAGAACCAGCCCGCGATGACGCGAGATGTGGCTGAGTACATGGCCGTCCTGAAGGGCGTCAGCATCGAAGAGCTGGCCCGCGTGACGACAGAAAACTTCTCCACGCTCTTCCATATTGACCCTGCCCGCCTGCAATCTGTCTGATACACCTGTTTTTTTTAGGCTCGTAATTAATAAATAAACCGAGTAAAGTTCACCGCCTCATTTGGGGCGGTGATGCTGTTTTTAGACACATCCGGACATGCTTTTTGTAAATAACTGAAAGTTTTTCGACCGTCTTAAGCTGAAACGTGATAGCCGTCAAACAAACTCAGAGGGAATTATTTTACTCTGTGTAATAAATAAAGGGCGCTTAGATGTCCTGTCCACGGCACGGTACTCCCCCCGGGCCAATGCGTGAAAGCGTAAAAAAAGCACAAATACTCAGGAGCACTCTCAATTATGTTTAAGAATGCATTTGCTAACCTGCAAAAGGTCGGTAAATCGCTGATGCTGCCAGTATCCGTACTGCCTATCGCAGGTATCCTGCTGGGTGTCGGTTCTGCTAACTTCAGCTGGCTGCCAGCCGTAGTGTCCCATGTGATGGCCGAAGCAGGCGGTTCTGTCTTTGCTAACATGCCACTGATCTTCGCGATCGGTGTGGCTCTGGGCTTCACCAATAACGACGGCGTATCTGCGCTGGCTGCAGTGGTTGCTTACGGCATCATGGTGAAAACCATGGCTGTGGTTGCGCCGCTGGTTCTGCATTTACCGGCAGAAGAGATCGCTGCGAAACACCTGGCAGACACCGGTGTTCTCGGCGGTATCATCTCCGGTGCGATTGCAGCGTATATGTTCAACCGCTTCTATCGCATCAAGCTGCCTGAGTACCTGGGCTTCTTCGCGGGCAAGCGTTTCGTTCCGATCATCTCTGGTCTGGCAGCGATTTTCACTGGCGTGATCCTGTCCTTCATCTGGCCACCAATCGGTTCCGCTATCCAGACCTTCTCTCAGTGGGCTGCTTACCAGAACCCGGTTGTGGCGTTTGGTATCTACGGCTTCATCGAGCGTTGCCTGGTGCCATTTGGTCTGCACCACATCTGGAACGTTCCATTCCAGATGCAGATTGGTGAATTTACCAACGCAGCAGGTCAGGTATTCCACGGCGATATCCCACGTTACATGGCGGGCGACCCAACTGCAGGTAAACTGTCTGGTGGCTTCCTGTTCAAAATGTACGGTCTGCCAGCAGCGGCGATTGCTATCTGGCACTCTGCGAAGCCAGAGAACCGTGCAAAAGTGGGCGGTATCATGATCTCCGCAGCGCTGACCTCGTTCCTGACCGGTATCACCGAGCCGATCGAGTTCTCCTTCATGTTCGTTGCGCCGATCCTGTACGTTATCCATGCGATCCTGGCGGGCCTGGCGTTCCCAATCTGTATTCTGCTGGGTATGCGTGACGGTACGTCCTTCTCTCACGGCCTGATCGACTTCATCGTTCTGTCCGGTAACAGCAGCAAACTGTGGCTGTTCCCAATCGTCGGTGCGTGCTATGCCGTTGTTTACTACACCATCTTCCGCGTGCTGATTAAAGCACTGGACCTGAAAACCCCAGGCCGTGAAGATGCGACAGAAGACAGCAAAGCGGGCGCGACCAGCGAAATGGCTCCTGCACTGGTTGCTGCGTTCGGTGGTAAAGAGAACATCACTAACCTGGACGCGTGTATCACTCGTCTGCGTGTGAGCGTTGCTGACGTCGCGAAAGTAGACCAGCCGGGTCTGAAAAAACTGGGTGCAGCTGGCGTAGTTGTTGCAGGTTCGGGTGTACAGGCAATCTTCGGTACTAAATCCGATAACCTGAAAACCGAAATGGATGAGTACATCCGCAACAACTAAGTTGTGACCCTGGGGAGACTAAGGCAGCCGAATGGCTGCCTTTTTTATTTGTGCTGTTTGTCATGCCCGGCGGCGCTGCACTTACCGGGCCTACGAAATGCAAATGTAGGCCGGGTAAGGCGTAGCCGCCACCCGGCTTAACACTCAGAAGTCGTAGCTCGCGCTCACCGAGACGTTCAGCGGCGCGCCATAAACCACATAAGAGCCGACGTAATCGTAATACTCTTTGTCGAACAGGTTGTTGACGTTCGCCTGAACAGCAAAATCTTTGGTGATCTGATAACGGCTGAACAGGTTAACCAGCCCGTAGCTGCCTTGCTCCGCGCGGGTACGGCCAGCCGGCGCGCCATCCACATCCGTCCACACCTTGTTTTGCCAGTTCACGCCACCGCCCACGGTCAGTTCCGGCAGCATTGGCAGTTGATAACGGGTGAACAGCTTCATGGTTGTACGCGGCTGATCGGAGCTGACGGCGTTGCCATTCTTATCTTCCGCAATGTAGCGGGTCGCGCCGAAGGTCAGCTGCCAGTTATCGGTCAACGCACCGTTCAGCTCGAACTCAATCCCTTTGCTCACTACGCCGTCCAGCGATTGGTAAATCGACTCACCGCTCGGCATATAGGTATACGTATTGCTTGCTACGTTATCCTGCTCAATGCGGAATATTGCCAGCGAGGTGGTAAGACGGGTATTGAACCAGTCTGCTTTCACACCGGCTTCGTAGCTTTTGCCCGTAGTAGGGTCGAGATAGCGTCCGCTGGCGTCCCGCTTGTCCTGGGGCTGGAAGATAGAGGTATAGCTGACGTAGGTCGACCAGTCTTCATTGATGTCGTAGACCAGGCCCGCGTAGGGCGTTACGTCATCTTTGGTACTTTCCAGACGGGTGTCCGGGGAGCCCGCAGGGTTATAGCGAATGTTATAGTGGGTATAACGCGCGCCGAGGATCAGATGCAGCGGATCGGTCAGCGAGAAGCGGGCGGAGGTATACCCTGAGGACTGGCGAATGTCGTCCTGGCTGTAGAGTTTCCACGGCGTCCACTGCGGGTCGGCAATGTTACCGTTCCAGTTCTTAAAGTTACCCACATCAACCATGCCGTAAACCGCGTCAGGCATTGAGTTGTCGTAATGGTTACGCTGACGACTGAAGCTGCCGCCGAACATCATTTCGTGCTGACGGCCGAAGAGATCGAAATCGCCGCGCAGGAAAGCGTCCACGGCATCCTGTTTCCGTTCGCCACGGTTCCAGCCGCCGTAGCCAACCATGCCTGCACCGGTCTCTTTATCCGGATAGCCGGACATATACATCAGCTTAGAGTCGAAGTTGGTTTCAGCATGCATGCCGTTAATGTGTGCTTCCCAGCCATTATCGAAACGCTGCGTCAGATTAGCGAAGATGCGGGTGCTGTCTTTATCAGACCAGGCCCAGTCAGGCGCGACGGTCTGGCTGCGATCGTAATGGGTTTTACTCCCGTCACTGTACCAGGTCGGGAGTCCGCCCCAGGTTGGGTCGGCGGTATGGCTTTCCTGATATTCGTATCCCACCGAGAGGGTGGTGCTGTCGGTGACGTCCGCATCCATCACGCCATAGAGGAATTTCTTTCGGTAGTGATAGTTATCCACGAAGCTGTCGTTGTCCTGATAACCTGCGATCATCCGGCCCCGTAGCTTACCTGACTCCACCAGCGGCGCCTGCAGATCCAGCACGTAGCGCTGTTTATCCCAGCTGCCGTAGCTCGCCGAAACATTGCCTTTGAATTCATTGCTGTCCGCATGCTTACGCACCATGTTGACGTACGCTGCCGGGTTGCCCGTACCGGACATCAGGCCGGTTGCACCGCGGACCACTTCGATGCGGTCATAAATCGCCGTATCGGCGGCAGTATCGCCAAAGTTCCACACTTCGCTGATGGAGGTTGGCAGGTCGTCATAGGCGTAATTACTGACGAAAAATCCGCGCGAGTAAAACACGGTACGGTCGCTGTCCTGCACCTGCGCCGTTACGCCCGTGGTGTTGGTTAACACCTGGCCAATGGACTGCAGGTTCTGATCGGCCATGCGCTGCTGGCTAATCACGCTGACGGACTGCGGGATATCGCGGGGAACCAGCAACAGCTTCGTGCCGGTGGTGGTGGTTTTGACGCTGTAATCCCGCTCCTGACTTGCGGAAGAATCCTGCGTTTGGTCAAAACCGCCGTCAACAACAACGGTATCTTCGGCTGTTGATGCAGCGAAAGCGGTGGCTGGCGTCAGTGCCATAGCAATGCAGACTGCCAGCAACGAAGGCGTTGCGACAGGCTGACGTTGCCCATCCCTGGTGTGATGAATGAAAGACATGATTAAACCCTTATGAACGATGAAGAGGGTATGCGTCAGTCCCGCGGACGCGGGCTGGCGTCGTTTTCTATGTTAAAAATGCGCATGAAAATGCAAATGCGAAATATACGCATTGCTATTAATGCTGTAAACAGATGTGTCGACCGGAACTGAAATAATGTTTCAGCCCATTAAGGCCCGCGAGCGGTCACTCTTCACTCAGCTGATGAACATTCGGGAAAGAAATCGAGGGAGGAGGTTGAAAGGACAGGAGAAACTCGCTCATACTCTTGAATTGTGTCACACCCTCATCCAGAGCGTGTGTTAACAGCGGACGCATCGCGCCTGATTAATCAAAAAAGGAATAGGTCATGGCTGAAGAAACGATTTTCAGTAAAATTATCCGTCGCGAAATTCCGTCGGATATCGTCTATCAGGATGAACTGGTAACGGCTTTTCGGGACATTTCACCTCAGGCTCCGACGCACGTCCTTATCATTCCCAATATTCTGATTCCGACCGTAAACGACGTAAAAACCGAGCATGAAGTGGCATTAGGTCGTATGCTGACGGTGGCCGCGAAAATCGCCGAACAGGAAGGGATTGCAGAAGACGGTTACCGTCTGATCATGAACTGCAACCGTCATGGCGGCCAGGAAGTCTATCATATTCACATGCATCTGCTGGGTGGACGTCCTCTGGGGCCGATGCTGGCACATAAAGGTCTTTGACATGCGTAAAGGGCGTATTGCAGCGCTGGTAATGACGATGATGATTGTGGGGTGCAGCTCGCGCCCGGCGATCCCCGTGAATGATGAACAGACGCTGGTGATGGAATCCTCCGTGCTTGCCGCGGGCATTACGGCGCAACAACCCGCGCTGACCATCAGTGAAATTAATTCATCTGCCTCCTCTACGCTTTTTAATGAAAGACACGAACCCGTGACGGTCCACTACCGTTTTTTCTGGTATGACGTAAGAGGTCTCGAAATGCATCCGCTGGAGGCGCCGCGCAGCGTCACCATTCCGGCCAGATCGTCGGTAACGCTCTATGGCAGCGCCAACTATCTGGGTGCGCATAAGGTGAGACTTTATCTTTATCTCTAAGGGGTGAACCTTGATTAAAAACTTGAGCCGCTATGCGCTCGTGACAGCTTTCGCGCTGTTCCTGGCGGGGTGTGTGACCCGAACTGAACAGCCAGCGCCTGTGGAAGAGGCGAAACCGGGCACTGAACAGCCGACACAGCCAACGCAGCCGCAGCCAACCGTGCCGTCCGTACCGTCTATACCGGCACAGCCAGGCCCGATTGAGCATCCGGACCAGACGTCGCAGCCCACGCCGCGCGTGCGCCATTACGACTGGAACGGCGCAATGCAGCCCATGGTCGGCAAAATGCTGCAGGCACAGGGCGTGACGGCAGGTAGCGTGTTGCTGGTTGATAGCGTGAACAACCGTACCAACGGTTCGCTGAACGCGGGTGAAGCGACAGAAACGCTGCGCAATGCCCTGGCAAACAACGGTAAGTTTACGCTGGTCTCGGCTCAGCAGCTCGCGGTAGCCAAACAGCAGCTGGGCCTGTCGCCGCAGGATAGCCTCGGTACACGCAGCAAGGCGATCGGCATTGCCCGTAACGTTGGCGCACAGTATGTGCTGTACTCTAACGCCACCGGTAACGTGAATACACCGGCCCTGCAGATGCAGCTGATGCTGGTTCAGACAGGCGAAATTATCTGGTCAGGTAAAGGTGCGGTTACGCAACAATGACAGCACGCGTGAAGAGATTCTGACGCGCTATTTTCCTCAGTACCGCCTTATCGCGCCGCAGGCCCACTCCGGGCTTGGCGGCGCGAGTTGCATTATAGCGCAGGGCGAGCGACGTCTGGTCTTGCGGCAACATCACGACCCCTATGCGCCTGCCTCCCATTTCCGTCGTCAGTTTCGCGCCCTGAGGCGTCTTCCGTCAGATCTAGTGCCTGCCCCCCGTTTTTTCAGAGAGAGCTGGATGGCCGTCGACTATCTGGACGGTGACGTGAAAAGCGCGCTGCCGGACACGCCGGCGCTCGCGGCGATGCTGTATCATCTGCACCGGCAGCCACGTCTGGGATGGCGAATCACGTTATCCCCGCTGCTGGAACGCTACTGGCAGCAGGCCGCGCCTGACAGACGCACCCCTGTGTGGCTGGCGCATCTCAAGCGGTTGCGTAAAACGGGCGAGCCGCAGCCGATTCGGCTCTCGCCGCTGCACATGGATGTTCATGCCGGAAATATTGTGCATACGTCAGCGGGCATCAGGCTCATCGACTGGGAATATGCCGGAGATGGCGATGTAGCGCTGGAGCTGGCGGCAGTCTGGACGGAGAGTGACGCTGCGCGGCAGGCGCTGATCAGGGACTACGCCGAGGCGGCACATATCAACGCCGACGCGCTGAGCCGTCAGGTCAAACGCTGGCGGCCCTGGGTCGTCATGTTAATGGCTGGCTGGTTTGAAATGCGCTATCAGCAGTCCAGAGACAAACACTTTATTGCGCTGGCAGACGATGCCTGGCGTCAGTTACAAACGAAAGGATAAGAGAGGTGGATGTGGGTCCAGTCATGTTGGATGTAGAAGGGTTTGAGCTGGATGCGGAGGAGCGTGAAATTCTGGCGCATCCGCTGGTGGGTGGTCTGATCCTGTTTACCCGCAACTATCACGATCCGGCGCAGCTGCGTGAGCTGGTGCGTCAGATCCGCGCCGCGTCGCGCAATCATCTGGTGGTCGCCGTCGATCAGGAAGGCGGCCGCGTGCAGCGTTTTCGCGAAGGGTTTACCCGCCTGCCAGCGGCCCAGTCTTTTGCCGCGCTGCTCGGCACGGAAGAGGGCGGGAAACTGGCGCAGGAGGCCGGCTGGCTGATGGCCAGCGAAATGATTGCCATGGATATCGACATCAGTTTTGCCCCGGTTCTGGACGTGGGGCATATCAGCGCCGCCATTGGCGAGCGCTCGTACCATGACGATCCGCGCATTGCGCTGGCCATGGCGACCCGGTTCATTGACGGCATGCACGATGCCGGGATGAAAACCACCGGCAAACACTTCCCGGGCCACGGGGCGGTGACGGCGGACTCACACAAAGAGACCCCGCGCGATCCGCGCCCGGAAGCGGAAATTCGCGCCAAAGATATGTCGGTGTTCAGGTCGCTTATCACTGACAACAAGCTGGATGCCATCATGCCTGCGCACGTGATTTACAGCGACGTTGACCCGCGCCCTGCCAGCGGCTCTCCGCACTGGCTGAAAACCGTTCTGCGTCAGGAACTGGGCTTCAATGGCGTGATCTTCTCTGACGATCTGTCGATGGAAGGGGCGGCGATTATGGGCAGCTACGCTGAACGCGGTCAGGCGTCGCTGGATGCAGGTTGCGATATGATCCTGGTCTGCAATAATCGTAAAGGTGCCGTGAGCGTGCTGGATAACCTGTCGCCGATCAATGCAGAGCGTGTTACACAATTGTATCATAAAGGTTCATTTAGCCGTCAGGAGCTGATGGATTCGGCGCGCTGGAAGACGGTCAACGCCCGGCTTGAAGACCTGAATGAGCGCTGGCAGGCACATAAAGCCAGCCTGTAAACCCTCCCGGAAGGCGTAGCGTGGTGAGAAGACGATGATCATCTATTTACACGGTTTTGACTCAAACAGTCCTGGTAATCATGAGAAGGTGCTGCAGCTGCAGTTTATCGATCCGGATGTACGGTTGATCAGCTACAGCACGCGCCATCCGAAGCATGATATGCAGCATCTGCTCAAAGAGGTGGACAAGATGTTGCAGCTCAACGTCGACGATCGGCCGTTGATTTGCGGCGTGGGGCTGGGCGGCTACTGGGCAGAGCGGATTGGCTTCCTGTGTGACATCCGTCAGGTGGTATTCAATCCCAACCTTTTCCCGAACGAAAACATGGAAGGCAAAATCGACCGCCCGGAAGAGTATGTCGATATTGCGACCAAGTGCGTCAGCAATTTTCGTGAGAAAAACCGTGACCGCTGTCTGGTGATCCTGTCGCGTAACGATGAGGCGCTCAACAGCCACCGGGCTGCAGAACTTCTGCATCATTACTATGAGATCGTCTGGGACGAAGAACAGACCCATAAGTTCAAAAACATCTCCCCACACCTGCAGCGTATCAAAGCGTTTAAAACGCTGGGTTAATTCCTTGCCTGCAGGCGCCTAAGCCCGGCCGCGAAAGCGTGCCGGGCTTTCTTTTTGACCAGAATTGTCTACTTTTAAGCCATCAAAACTTGATGCATATCAATTTTGGTATGACCAATGCGCCTGACGTGGTATTCTCAATGCACCTGAATGGTTTCAGTGCTGTAACCTGTTGTTAATTAAGGGTTATTTTTATAACTTTTAATTAACAATTGGTTAATAATTTGAGGGGGTCACGTTGACTACGCCATTGAAAAAGATAGTGATTGTAGGCGGTGGTGCTGGCGGGCTGGAGCTGGCGACACAGTTGGGTAAGAAGCTGGGTCGCGGTAAAAAAGCCAAAATCACGCTGGTGGATCGTAACCACAGCCACCTGTGGAAACCGCTGCTGCATGAAGTGGCGACCGGCTCTCTGGACGAGGGCGTGGACGCGCTCAGCTATCTGGCGCACGCGCGCAACCACCATTTCCAGTTCCAGCTGGGCTCGGTGGTGGACATCAACCGTGAAAGCAAAACCATCACTCTGGCAGAACTGCGTGATGAAAAAGGGGAGCTGTTGGTTCCTGAGCGCAAGCTGCCGTATGACACGCTGGTCATGGCGCTCGGCAGTACCTCCAACGACTTCAACACGCCGGGCGTGAAAGAGCACTGTATCTTCCTCGATAACCCGCACCAGGCGCGTCGTTTCCATCAGGAAATGCTGAACCTGTTCCTGAAGTACACCAGCAATATGGGTGCGAACGGTAAGGTAAATATCGCCATTGTCGGCGGCGGTGCGACGGGCGTTGAGCTGTCTGCGGAGCTGCACAATGCGGTGAAACAGCTGCACAGCTACGGTTACAAAGGGTTAACGAATGAAGCGCTGAACGTCACGCTGGTCGAAGCCGGTGAACGCATTCTGCCTGCGCTGCCTCCGCGTATTTCCGGTGCGGCGCACAATGAACTCACCAAGCTGGGCGTGCGGGTGCTGACGCAGACCATGGTGACCAGCGCCGACGAAGGCGGCCTGCACACCAAAGACGGCGAGTATATCAAAGCGGATCTGATGGTCTGGGCGGCCGGTATCAAAGCGCCTGACTTTATGAAAGATATCGGCGGCCTGGAAACCAACCGCATTAACCAGCTGGTCACGGAGCCAACGCTGCAAACCACGCGTGACCCTGAAATCTTTGCTATCGGTGACTGCGCCTCCTGCGCCCGTCCTGAAGGTGGATTCGTGCCGCCGCGTGCGCAGGCCGCACACCAGATGGCAAGTCTGGTCCTGCACAACATTCTGGCGCAGTACAAAGGCAAGCCAATGAAGGCCTATGTCTACAAAGACCATGGTTCTCTGGTGTCTCTGTCAAACTTCTCTACTGTCGGCAGCCTGATGGGTAACCTGATGCGCGGCTCGATGATGGTAGAAGGGCGCATTGCCCGCTTCGTGTATATCTCCCTCTACCGTATGCACCAGATTGCGCTGCACGGCTACTTCAAAACCGGGCTGATGATGCTGGTGGGCAGAATCAACCGCGTGATCCGTCCGCGTCTGAAGCTGCACTAATCTTTCACTCCCTCCGGGCTCTCCGGAGGGAGTTTTTAGCATTTCATGCTGTAGATCACAGATTGAGTGCTTAAGAGTTCTCCTAAATACAATATATCTCCTCTGAACGTCCCTTTTTTGATCCTTTATCTGATTGGCGAAGCCGTGCCTCCATTGCAAAATTGTTACCAATAGCAACAAAGGAGGAAGTCCCGTGAATAAATCAATGTTGGCGGGTATAGGGATTGGCGTCGCGGCTGCGTTAGGTGTGGCTGCCGTTGCCAGTCTCAACGTATTAGATCGCGGCCCGCAGTATGCGCAGGTGGTTTCTGCTACACCGATTAAAGAAACGGTAAAAACGCCTCGTCAGGAGTGCCGTAACGTCTCCGTGACGCATCGTCGTCCGGTGCAGGATGAAAACCGTATCGCCGGTTCTGTTCTGGGCGCGGTAGCGGGTGGCGTGATTGGTCACCAGTTCGGCGGCGGCCGGGGTAAAGATGTGGCGACCGTGGTCGGCGCGCTGGGTGGCGGCTATGCCGGTAACCAGGTGCAGGGCGCGATGCAGGATAACGATACCTACACCACGACTCAGCAACGCTGCAAAACCGTCTATGACAAGTCGGAAAAAATGCTGGGCTATGACGTGACGTACAAAATTGGCGATCAGCAGGGCAAAATCCGCATGGACAAAGACCCTGGCACGCAAATTCCACTGGATGGAAATGGTCAGCTGGTTCTGAATAACAAAGTGTAAAAAAGATGTTCTCTGAATTTAGCTCCTCATGCGCTCAGGCTGAGGAGCTTTTTTTTGCTTTAGATTTTGAGGAGCTCAGGCCACAGTCGCAGCGTGGTTTCGCTAATATTCTGCAGTTTTTCCAGCGTTGCCCCTTCACGGGCGCTGATCGACATCCCCTGCAAAATACAGCTTAGGTATTGTGCCAGCAGTTGGGGGTTGCACTGCGCAGGGATTTCACCGCGCTGCTGGCGCTGTGCCAGAAAGGCGCTCAGCGTCTCCTCCTGCATCGCATGACGCGATTTCACCGTATTGGCAATCTCTTTCGAGGACGCCGCCAGGGTGGCAGAAGTGTTAATCATAAAGCAGCCCGCAGGCGTATCTTTACTGGTGAAGCAGGTCGCGACGGCGGTGAAGTAATCCCGAAGCGCCTGTTCGACGCTTTTCTCTTCACAAAATAGCTGGGCTTCATGTTTCGCTGCAAAACGCGAAATGTATCTGTCCAGCACCGCCCTGAACAGCCCCTCTTTATTGGTAAATTCGGCATACAGCGTCGGCGCTTTGGCTCCGGTAGCTTCTACCAGATCGGAAAGCGAGGTTGCTTCATACCCATGTTGCCAGAAGAGAGTCATGGCCTTATCAAGCGCTGCATCCCTGTCAAACACTTTTGGTCGGCCACGGCTTTTCTTCGCACAACTCGTGACGTCGGTTGTCATGTGCCGTTGGTCCTCTGTTGGTTTGGTGAATAACCATTATAAAAATAAACGCAACCCACCACCAGTGCTGAATGCTTAAAAATATATTAATCATATCTATATGAAAAATAACGACTTTAAAATTAAGTTAATGGTCGTTATAAAATTATGTTGACGCGTGACCTGGATCACATTTATGATTTACCTATCGATCGTTAACTAAATAGATAACGACCTCCAAATTCATCTGCTAAAGGTAAACATCATGAAAAACGTAAAAACCCTCATCGCTGCTGCTGTTCTGAGTTCACTTTCTTTCGCAAGCTTTGCGGCTGTACAAGTACAGTCCACCCCGGTCGATCAGCATAACGTCGGGACGATCTCTGCGTCTGCCGGTACTAACCTGGGTTCACTGGAAGATCAGCTGGCACAAAAAGCGGAAGAGATGGGTGCTAAATCTTACCGCATCACCTCTGTGACCGGTCCTAACACCCTGCACGGCACCGCCGTCATCTACAAATAAGCCGGGCATAAACCCTCATTTATGCCACTGCAATAAAAAACGCCCTGCTGAGCAGGGCGTTTTTTTATTTATGATTTACATCGATTGCTGGATTACATCATGATGCCGGGTGACATCGGTCGGCATGCCTGAGCGGGCCTCCATTGCACGCTCCATCACCACGCTGTTGGTATTCGCATTCGTTTTAAAGCTTACCATTGCGGCATTCAGGTTAATGGGCAGCGTCTGCGGGTCATCGCCAATGTTTTTCGATAGCGGCTGGTGAATTTCGACCAGCCGCACGCCGCCCGGCTCCTCAGAAACCTTAATCGGCGTATTGATGATATTCACTTTGGTACCCGGCGTAACAACGTTAAACAGCGTTTTGATATCGTCATCGCGCAGACGAATACAGCCGGAGCTGACGCGCATGCCGATGCCAAAGTCCGCGTTCGTTCCGTGCAGCAGGTAAACGCCACCGTAGGCCGCCAGGCGGATCGCGTGGTGACCCATCGGGTTATCCGGGCCTGCCGGCACCACGGCCGGAAGATCGATGCCCTGAGCTTTATAACGGGCACGAATATTGGCCGTCGGGGTCCAGGTTGGATTCGCACGTTTATCCGAGACGGTGGTGACCATCGTCGGCGTCAGGGTGTCGCCGCCCAGCTGACCAATACCAATCGGGTAGACGGTCACCTCATTTTTACCCGGCGGGTAATAGTACAGACGTAGCTCCGCCAGGTTTATCACAATCCCCTCGCGCGGGGCGTCCGGCAGGATCGTCTGTAACGGGATAGTCAACACGCTGCCCGCTCGCGGAACGTACGGGTCGACGCCGGGGTTCGCCTGCAGCAGAGCCAGAAAACCGACGTTATATTTTTTGGCAATGGCTTCCAGCGAACCGCCATTATTTTCAACCACATGAAAGCGGTTTTCCCCCACCACCTTGCTGCCGGGCGGAGGAAGGGGCCAGGTATTTGCGCGAGCGGGAAGCGCCACCGCAACGGTGGCTGCCAGCGCAAACAGGGTTAACCAGCGAGTAAAACGCGAAGAGGTCATCATCACCATAATCCATGCAAATGATAAGGTTATTGTTTTATAAGGCGTTAATGATAATTATGGCGAATGGGTGTGTCGGGAAGATCGGGTGAAGTGCAAAGAGTTTGTAAATTGTCCCCCCGTAGCGCTGGGCTAACAGGGGAAGGGATCCCCATAAAATAATGCCTGCACGGACGACCCCCTCTCCCTTGAGGGAGAGGGCTGGGGTGAGGGGGAACATACGACTCTGGTGGTCATTCCGTTCACTTTATGTCCCTTAGTACTCTGTAACGACATGACCTGTGAACGTGCCAGGGTGGCTCAGTCGCCACCACCCTGGCGACCCGGGCTCCCGGCGGTAAATCGCCGCTACGCGGTCAGGAAACGCCTCAGCGATTTACAGCCGGACCAGGGTGTCGCTGTAAGCTATTCATTTTCCGGAAGCAACTTTCATCGCTTCCGGTTAATAAACTACATGAAATTCCTTAGTTAAGAGGGGAATGGAGGTCAGGCGATCGCGTTCTCTTCCAGCTGGCGCATAAAGTTACGCACCCAGTCCATGCGGGTTTTGCGCTCCGTCAGTTCCTGGGTGAATTTCAGACGCGTTGGGCCATCCAGACGGAAATGCTGCGGCTGTTTTTGCAGCAGACCGATGAGCCACATCGGGTTGACGTGGTTCTTCTCCGCGAACTCAATCACGCCGCCTTTTTCGTTGCCTTCAAGCTTGCGAATGCCTAGTTTCTGCGCCTGCTGGCGCAGGCGAGCGATATCCAGCAGATTTCGCGCCGCATCGGGCAGCAGACCAAAGCGGTCGATCAGCTCAACCTTAATCTCTTCCAGCTCGTTTTCCGTCTTCGCACTGGCGATGCGCTTGTAGAACGACAGTCGGGTATTCACGTCCGGAATGAAATCGTCCGGCAGCAGGGAAGGCATGCGCAACTCGACCTCGGTCTGCTGGCTGGTGAGATCTTCCAGCGACGGCTCGCGCCCGGCCTTCAGGGCATCAACCGCGTTTTCCAGCAGTTCCATATAGAGCGAGAAGCCGATGGTCTCCATCGAGCCGCTCTGGTCCTCACCCAGCAGTTCACCGGCACCGCGGATCTCGAGATCGTGCGTGGCCAGTGCGAAGCCTGCACCGAGGTCTTCCAGAGAGGCGATGGCTTCCAGGCGCTTTTGCGCGTCGGTGGTCATCGCTTTTGGATGCGGCGTCAGCAGCCAGGCGTAGGCCTGATGGTGCGAACGCCCGACGCGGCCGCGCAACTGGTGAAGCTGCGCCAGGCCAAAGTGATCCGCACGTTCAATGATGATGGTGTTCGCCGTCGGAATGTCGATCCCGGTTTCGATGATGGTGGTGCACACCAGCACGTTAAAGCGCTGGTGGTGGAAGTCGTTCATCACCCGTTCCAGCTCGCGCTCGCGCATCTGCCCGTGACCGATAGCAATGCGCGCCTCCGGCACCAGCTCCGCCAGCCTGTCGGCCGCTTTCTGGATGTTTTCCACGTCGTTGTACAGGTAATAGACCTGACCCCCGCGCAGCACTTCACGCAGAATGGCCTCACGCACCACCAGATTATCGTACTCGCGGACGAAGGTTTTCACCGCCAGACGGCGCGCCGGTGGCGTGGCAATAATCGACAGATCGCGCATGCCGCTCATCGCCATGTTCAGGGTTCTCGGGATCGGCGTTGCGGTCAGGGTCAGGATGTCGACGTCGGCACGCATCGCTTTGATGCGCTCTTTATGGCGCACCCCGAAGCGGTGCTCTTCGTCGACGATCAGCAGCCCCAAATCTTTCCACTTCACGTCGCTTTGCAGCAGCTTATGGGTGCCGATCAGAATATCGATCTTGCCTTCGCTTGCCTGCTCCAGGATCTGCGTCTGCTCTTTGGTGCTCCGAAAACGCGACAGCATCTCGATGCGTACCGGCCAGTTGGCGAAGCGGTCGCGGAAGTTGTCGAAGTGCTGCTGAGCGAGCAGGGTGGTCGGCACCAGCACCGCCACCTGCTTGTTGTTTTCCACCGCAAGGAAAGCGGCTCGCATCGCCACTTCGGTTTTACCGAAGCCGACGTCGCCGCACACTAAACGGTCCATTGCCAGCGGCTGGCACATGTCGCTCAGCACGGCGTTGATGGCCTGAGCCTGATCCGGCGTGGTTTCAAACGGGAAGCTGTCGCAGAACAGCTGATACTGTTCCTTATCATGCTTAAAGGCGAAGCCCTCTTTGGCCGCGCGCTGGGCGTAGATATCCAGCAGCTCGGCGGCCACGTCGCGCACTTTTTCCGCGGCCTTCTGGCGCGCGCGCGCCCAGGCATCGCCGCCCAGCTTGTGCAGCGGCGCGTTCTCTTCGGCCCCGCCCGCGTAGCGGCTGATCAGATGCAGGGACGACACCGGAACATACAGTTTGGCGTCGTTAGCGTAGGTCAGCATCAGGTATTCACCTTTAATGCCGCCCGCCTCCAGCGTGGTCATCCCCTGATAGCGTCCAACGCCATGCTCCAGGTGAACAATCGGCTGGCCCGGATGCAGCTCGGCCAGGTTACGGATCAGCGTGTCCGGGTTGATGGTTCGACGGCTGTCCTGCCGACGGCGCGCGACGCGCTCACCCAGCAGGTCGCTTTCGCAAATCAGCGCCAGGTTGTTGAGCGTGTCGATGAACCCATGCTCGGCGGCGCCAATCATCAGGTAACGACCGTTTCCGGTCGCTTCGCTCAGGCGCAGGATGCGCTTCGGCGCCACCTTAATGCGTCCCAGCAGCTCACCTAACGCTTCACGGCGGCCTTCACTCTCAACGGAGAAC
The DNA here is from genome assembly GCF_048684805.1 of Enterobacter sp. BNK-22. Classification (NCBI taxonomy): domain Bacteria; kingdom Pseudomonadati; phylum Pseudomonadota; class Gammaproteobacteria; order Enterobacterales; family Enterobacteriaceae; genus Enterobacter; species Enterobacter sp. BNK-22. Next base: position 1,767,001 of record NZ_JBLQTT010000001.1, on the reverse strand, counting down.
ACCACCGGGCCGGTAAACGACTCCAGGAACTTGCGCAGATTATCCAGCGGGGATTTCTGCTGCGCCTGGACGGCCAGGTCCGGCAGCGTCCGGAAGGCGAGGTTGGTGTTGGCGGCCTTATCGGCAAGCGAATCGGTTTTCAGCTGCATGCGCGGCCAGCGCTTCAGCTCGGCGTTGAGCTCGTCGGTACGCAGCCACAGCGCTTCCGGCGGCAGCAGCGGACGCATCGGGTCAACGCCCCGGTTTTCGAAGCGAGCGCGGGTTTCGCTTTCAAAGCGGCTGGCGCTGGCGTCGATATCCCCGGTGTTAACAATCAGGGTATTCGCCGGGAAGTAGCTGAACAGGGCAGGGAGCGGCTCGCTGAAGAACAGCGGCTGCCAGTATTCGATCCCGGCAGGCAGCGTGCCTTTGCTGACCTGCTGATAAATATGTTCCGCGTCGCGCTTCACCTCGAACCTATCGCGCCACTGGCTGCGGAACAGTTCGATAGCGGTTTTGTCCGTCGGGAACTCATGTGCGGGCAGTAAATTGATGGACTCCACTTCCTCCAGCGTGCGCTGCGTGTCGGCGTCGAAGACGCGCAGGCTGTCGATTTCATCATCGAAAAAGTCCAGACGATACGGCTGGTCGCTGCCCATCGGGTAAAGGTCGAGCAGCGCGCCGCGGGTCGCGTATTCCCCGTGCTCCATCACCTGGTCGACGTGGCGATAGCCGGCACCGTCAAGCTGCGCGCGCAGGGCATCACGGGACAGACGCTGGCCTTTTTTCATCACCAGCGCGTGGCCGTGCAGGTAGCTGTGCGGACAGACGCGCTGCATCAGGGTATTCACCGGCACAATCAGCACGCCGCGCTGCATGGTCGGGAGTTGATACAGCGTCGACAGGCGCGAGGAGATGATCTCCTGGTGCGGAGAGAAGCTGTCATAGGGCAGCGTTTCCCAGTCGGCCAGGCTGAACACCAGATTATCGGTGAACTGGCGAATTTCATCGTGCAGGCGCAGGGCGTTTTGCATATCCGGGGCAACCAGGATCACCGGGCCAGGATGACGCTCGGCGATTTCCGCTACCAGCGTGGCGCACGCTGCGCCCGTGAGTTCACCCAGCTGGCGCTGGTCGCCCGCTTTGACAGGCAAGGAATAACGATAGTGTTCAGGCATGGCTATGTCAGAGTCTCTTATGGATATACCAACAGTATTGGGGCATATCACTGATACGCAATGTCTTTATTATCCTCGATCGTTTTACATAAGCAAATCGTAACCGCACGGCGGGATTATACGCCCCCGGAAGGGGGGCGGTGAGGGCATTAACGGGTGGTGGGTGACAGCGTGAACGGTGAAGGCGGAGAGAAGAAAATGTCCCCAAACAGCGCGGTGGAAATCTTACGCACCCCGAGTCCGGCAAGGGTACAAATCAGCAGGCTGGCAAACGGATAGACAAGAATTAGGGATAGCTCGGCCCAGACCGGCCAGTAAGCGGCATTCATCTCGCCGATCAGGAACAGGCTGAAGGCCTCAATGAGGATGCGGTGAGTGGTATAAATCGCAATGGTATTGGAGCCAATCACGTTCAGCAGGTTGTCAGGGTGAACGGCATAGCGCTGCTCAAAGCTGTAGAACAGCTTCATGATCAGCACAATCGACAGCAATGAGAGCAGCAGCGGAACGTTAGCAAACCACAGCACCACGGAGACGGCGGCGAAAGCGCCGGTTGTCAGCCAGCTGCGGCGCAGGCTGAGGTTTTTCATCCACGTCATCAGCGCTGCGCCATACCACGCCCCGAGGCTGTAGTAGATCATGTTGCGTACCACGCTGTTCATTCCCCACCACGGCAGCGGCAGGAAGTTGATCGCGATGCTTGCCAGCGCCAGCAGCCCCAGCATCGGCAGCTTCCAGCGGCTCAGCAGTTTACACAGCGTGAAGTACACAACCAGGGCATACAGATACCACAGGCTGGTGCTGGCGGTGAGCATGCCTCGCACAAATCCCGGGAGGGAATCGGCATAGGCCGCGTTCGACGAGGTGGCAAGCTCACGATCGGGGGCCAGCCAGGCATTCAGGTGGGTCAGCGCCTGCCATTGCAGAATCCCCCACAGCGCCAGGACCCAGACAATGCTCCAGATTCGCTTGTCGAGACTGGTTCGCCAGTCCACCTCGTCAATATAACGACGGATCAGATAGCCGGAGATAAAGAAAAAGACCGGCATACGGAAGGGGGCGAGGTAGAGATTAAAATAGACCCAGCATTTGGCGAGAAGGCCGGAGAGCGGGTGTTGCAGCCCGATCAGGTGCGGATAAAACGTGATAACCGAATGATAGATAACCACCAGGCAGATACACAGCCCTTTTATCTGGTTAATCCATAATGCTTTTTGCTTCATTGTTCGCAACTACCTTATTGCCATAGACGAACGAACAATTGTTGTTAAACGAAACCGGGCTGTAATGGGTAACAGTCTGTATCAGGAGGTTTTTCGGAAAAGGTGGAGGTTGCGAGGGGCGGTTTCAGACATTAGTACCCTGATTTATCTGAATTTTTCGGAAAAATGATTACCAAAGCTTACGGTTTCAGTCATTTACGCTTAACGGATTCGCTTATATACTCGTGGGTCTGCTATCAGCAAACAGACGGACTTCATGTATCAACCTGTCGCACTCTTCATAGGCTTACGCTACATGCGTGGGCGCGCCGCGGACCGCTTCGGTCGCTTTGTCTCCTGGCTTTCGACTATTGGCATTACGCTTGGCGTGATGGCTCTGGTGACGGTGCTTTCCGTCATGAATGGCTTTGAGCGCGAGCTGCAAAACAATATCCTGGGGCTGATGCCGCAGGCCGTTCTCTCATCGACTAACGGTTCGGTTAACCCACAGCAGCTGCCGGAAAGCGCGGCGAAGTTACAGGGCGTCACGCGCGTTGCGCCGTTGACCACCGGTGACGTGGTGCTGCAAAGCGCCCGCAGCGTGGCGGTCGGCGTGATGCTGGGTATCGACCCGGCGCAAAAAGATCCGCTGACGCCGTATCTCGTTAACGTGAAGCAGACTGACCTGGAAGCCGGGAAATACAACGTGATTCTGGGTGAGCAGCTTGCCGGCCAGCTTGGCGTCAACCGTGGCGACCAGCTGCGCGTGATGGTGCCTTCCGCCAGCCAGTTTACGCCGATGGGGCGCCTGCCAAGCCAGCGCCTGTTCAACGTAATTGGTACCTTTGCCGCCAACAGCGAAGTCGATGGCTACCAGATGCTGGTTAACATCCAGGACGCGTCACGCCTGATGCGCTACCCGGCCGGAAATATCACCGGCTGGCGCCTGTGGCTTGCCGCGCCGCTGAAGGTGGATACCCTCAGCCAGCAAAAACTGCCGGACGGCACCAAATGGCAGGACTGGCGCGAGCGCAAAGGCGAGCTGTTCCAGGCCGTGCGGATGGAGAAAAACATGATGGGGCTGCTGCTGAGCCTGATCGTCGCCGTGGCGGCATTTAACATCATCACCTCGCTGGGGCTGATGGTGATGGAGAAGCAGGGCGAGGTCGCTATCCTGCAAACCCAGGGGCTGACGCCGCGCCAGATCATGGCCGTGTTTATGGTGCAGGGCGCCAGCGCTGGTATCATCGGTGCGTTGCTCGGTGCCGTGCTGGGGGCACTGCTTGCCAGCCAGCTCAACAACTTAATGCCGATTATCGGCGCGCTGCTCGATGGCGCGGCGCTGCCGGTGGCTATCGAGCCGCTGCAGGTGGTCGGTATTGCGCTGGCCGCGATGGCCATTGCGCTGCTTTCAACGCTTTATCCTTCCTGGCGCGCCGCCGCCACTCAACCCGCTGAGGCTTTACGTTATGAATAAGATCCTGTTGCAATGCGACAACCTGTCCAAACGCTATCAGGAAGGCACTGTGCAAACCGACGTGCTGCACAATGTGAGCTTTAGCGTGGGCGAAGGCGAGATGATGGCGATTGTCGGCAGCTCCGGCTCCGGTAAAAGTACCTTATTACATTTGCTGGGCGGGCTGGATACCCCAACCAACGGCGACGTGATTTTCTCTGGCCAGCCGATGAGCAAAATGTCCTCGGCGGCGAAGGCCGAGCTGCGCAACCGCGAGCTGGGCTTTATCTACCAGTTCCACCACCTGCTGCCGGATTTCACGGCGCTGGAAAACGTGGCGATGCCGCTGCTGATTGGCAAAAAGAAACCCGCAGAAATTAACGCCCGCGCCAGCGACATGCTGAAAGCGGTAGGGCTGGGCCATCGCGGTAACCACCGTCCGTCGGAGCTGTCCGGCGGCGAACGCCAGCGCGTGGCGATTGCCCGTGCGCTGGTCAACAACCCGCGTCTGGTGCTGGCGGATGAGCCCACCGGTAACCTGGACGCCCGCAATGCGGACAGTATTTTCCAGCTGCTGGGCGAGCTGAACGCCTCACAGGGTACCGCGTTTCTGGTGGTGACCCACGATCTGCAGCTGGCAAAACGCATGGGGCGCCAGCTTGAGATGCGCGACGGTCATCTGAACGCGGAACTGACCCTGATGGGAGCAGAGTAATGGCGTCACCGTTATCGTTACTCATCGGTTTACGTTTTAGCCGCGGCCGCCGCCGCGGCGGCATGGTGTCGCTGATCTCCGTCATCTCGACCATCGGTATTGCGCTGGGTGTGGCGGTGCTGATTGTCGGCCTGAGCGCCATGAACGGTTTCGAGCGCGAGCTGAATAACCGCATTCTGGCGGTGGTGCCGCACGGGGAGATCGAACCGGTTAACCAGCCGTGGACGAACTGGAGCGATGCGCTCACCAAAGTTGAAAAAGTGCCGGGCATCGCCGCGGCCGCGCCCTACATTAACTTTACCGGGCTGGTGGAGAGCGGGGTAAACCTGCGCGCCATTCAGGTGAAAGGGGTGAATCCGGCGCAGGAAGCGCGTCTCAGCGCGCTGCCGAACTATGTGCAAAACGGCGCGTGGGCCAACTTCAGGGCGGGCGAGCAGCAGATCATCATGGGTAAAGGCGTTGCTGATGCCCTGAAGGTGAAGCAGGGCGACTGGGTGTCAATCATGATCCCCAACGCCAGCGCCGATCACAAACTGCAGCAGCCAAAACGCGTGCGCCTGCACGTTACCGGTATTCTTCAACTGAGCGGCCAGCTTGACCACAGCTTTGCGATGGTGCCGATGGAGGATGCGCGCCAGTATCTCGACATGGGCGACAGCGTGACGGGCATTGCGATTAAGGTGAACGACGTCTTTAACGCCAACAAACTGGTGCGCGACGCGGGCAGCGTGACCAATAACTATGTCTACATCAAAAGCTGGATCGGCACTTACGGGTATATGTACCGTGATATCCAGATGATCCGCGCCATTATGTATCTGGCGATGGTGCTGGTGATTGGCGTCGCGTGCTTTAATATCGTCTCGACGCTGGTCATGGCGGTCAAGGACAAGAGCGGCGACATCGCCGTGCTGCGTACCCTCGGCGCAAAAGACGGTCTTATTCGCGCCATCTTCGTCTGGTACGGTTTGCTGGCGGGTCTGTTCGGCAGCCTGTGCGGCGTGGTGATTGGTGTGGTGGTTTCCCTGCAGCTGACGCCGATTATCAACGGGATTGAAAAGCTTATTGGTCACCAGTTCCTGTCGGGTGATATCTATTTTATTGACTTCCTGCCGTCTGAACTGCACTGGCTGGATGTTTTTTATGTGCTGCTTACAGCACTTTTACTGAGTCTGCTGGCAAGCTGGTATCCGGCGCGTCGCGCAAGCCGAATTGATCCGGCGAGGGTATTAAGTGGCCAGTAATTACGTCATGATCTAGCGGCTTTCGGGTCGCCAGATCGAAAGAGGAATGCGTTATGTATTATGGATTTGATATTGGCGGCACCAAGATTGCGCTCGGCGTGTTTGATAAAGACCTCAAACTGCAGTGGGAAACCCGCGTTCCCACGCCGCGCGACAGCTACGACGAATTTTTAACCGCCATTGCCGCGCTGGTGGCACAGGCCGATGAACGCTTTGGCGTGAAAGGCAGCGTCGGCATTGGTATTCCGGGCATGCCGGAAACAGACGACGGTACGCTTTACGCGGCCAACGTGCCTGCCGCCAGCGGTAAACCGCTGCGCGCCGATCTCTCTGCTCTCCTTGAACGCGACGTGCGTTTAGACAACGATGCCAACTGCTTCGCGCTCTCTGAAGCCTGGGATGATGAATTCCGTCGCTACCCGCTGGTGATGGGGCTGATCCTCGGTACCGGCGTCGGCGGCGGAATCGTCATCAACGGTAAGCCCATCACCGGCCGCAGCTACATCACCGGCGAGTTTGGTCATATTCGCTTGCCGGTGGATGCCCTCGAGGTGGTGGGACGTGATTTTCCGCTAACCCGCTGCGGCTGTGGCCAGCACGGCTGTATTGAGAACTACCTTTCCGGCCGCGGGTTTGCATGGCTTTACGAACACTTCTATCATCAGAAACTTGAGGCCCCTCAAATCATTACCCTGTGGGAGCAAGGGGATGCGCAGGCGCGTGAGCACGTCGAGCGCTATCTGGATCTGCTGGCGGTATGTCTGGGCAATATTCTCACTATCGTCGACCCGGATCTGCTGGTGATCGGGGGAGGGCTCTCAAACTTTACCGCGATTACGGAACGGTTGTCCGGGCGTTTGCCCCGACACTTATTGCCGGTTGCCCGCGTGCCGCGTATTGAACGCGCGCGACACGGGGACGCAGGAGGCATGCGCGGAGCCGCATTCCTTCATCTCACCGATTAGTTTACGAGGTTACTATGCTGTCGCGTCGCCAGGGTCGACTCAGCCGTTTTCGCAAAAACAAACGCCGCTTGCGTGAGCGTCTGCGCCAGCGGATCTTTTTCAGAGACAGAATGATGCCAGAAGCGATGGATAAACCCAGAGTGGTGGTGCTGACCGGGGCGGGGATCTCCGCCGAGTCAGGAATTCGAACCTTCCGCGCGGCGGACGGGTTGTGGGAAGAACACCGCGTGGAGGATGTCGCCACGCCGGAAGGCTTTGCCCGCGACCCGGATCTCGTGCAGGCGTTTTACAACGCCCGCCGTCGTCAGCTTCAGCAGCCTGACGTCGCGCCGAATGCAGCGCATCTGGCGCTGGCGAAGCTGGAAGAGGCGCTGGGCGATCGTTTTCTGCTGGTAACGCAGAATATCGACAACCTTCACGAGCGGGCCGGTAACAAGAACATCATCCATATGCACGGCGAGCTGCTCAAGGTTCGCTGCGCCTGGAGCGGTCAGGTGCTGGACTGGAAAGAGGACGTGCTGCCAGAGGATAAGTGCCACTGCTGCCAGTTCCCGTCGCGCCTGCGTCCGCACGTGGTCTGGTTCGGCGAAATGCCGCTGGGAATGGATGAGATCTACAGCGCGCTGGCGATGGCCGACGTGTTTATCGCCATCGGCACATCTGGCCATGTTTATCCGGCGGCGGGGTTTGTCCACGAAGCGCGACTGCACGGCGCGCATACGGTAGAACTCAATCTTGAGCCAAGCCAGGTGGGCAGCGAGTTTGAAGAGAAACACTACGGTCTGGCAAGTACGGTTGTTCCGGAATTTGTCGACAAGCTGCTGAAAGGGCTGTAACGCGAATCGCGTGAAAAGGCACCCGCTGAACGGGTGCCTTTTTATTTAAGAATGAAAGAACGCCAGCGTCTTCTCCAGCGATTTAGCCTGCTCGTCCAGCGAGAGCGCCGCCGCTGAGATCTGCTGAACCAGTGAAGCATTCTGCTGGGTGGTGCTGTCCATCTGGTTAACGGCGGTACTGACCTGGCTAATCCCCCGATTCTGTTCGTCCAGCGCCTGAACAATGTCGTTGATGACCAGATGCACGTGCGACACCGCCTCAATCACCTGTTTCATCATTACGCCGGTCTCATTGACCAGCTCAACGCCTTTGCTGACGCGGCCTGAGGACTCGGCAATCAGCTGGGAAATTTCTTTAGCCGCGTTAGCGCTTCGCTGGGCAAGGTTGCGCACTTCACCTGCGACAACTGCGAAACCGCGTCCCTGTTCGCCTGCGCGCGCCGCTTCAACGGCCGCATTCAGTGCCAGAATATTGGTCTGGAAGGCGATGCCGTCGACGATGCTGTTAATCTCACCGATCTTACGTGCGCTCTCGTCAATCTCCCCGATCACCATTACCACGTCGTTTACCAGCGTTTCGCCATGCCCGGCAAGGCTCGCGGCGCGATCGGTCAGCGTGGTGGCCTTGTGGGCGTTGTCGGCGTTATTCTTCACCGTGACCGAAATCTCTTCCATGCTGGCAGCCGTTTCAACAATCGCCGCCGCCTGTTCTTCGGTACGCGAGGCGAGGTCAAGGTTGCCCGCCGAAATTTCGCTGGTCCCGCCGTGCACCGAATGGCTGGCTTCGCTGATGTTGCCGACGATGCGCTTGAGCTGCGTCTGCATGGTGTGCAGGGCATAAAAAATGCTGTGGGTATCCCCGGAACGCACCGGGATGGTGTTGTTCAGATCTCCCCGGGCGACGGCCAGGGCGATCCCGGCGGCCTCGGAAGGTTCTCCCCCCACCGGACGGTCAACCTTGCGGGTAAAGATCTGGGCCATCACCAGGCTGACCGCAACGATGCTTAACACCATCAGGACGATGGCTTTCAGTAAAAATGCGCGCGCTTCGGCCATCACTTCGCTGACCGGGGTGATAATAGCCAGTTTCCACGGCGTCTGGCTGTTGCCGACGGCGATGTCCTGCCAGGTGATAAACACCTCTTCCTTCAGCAGCGGATCGTTTACCCGGGTGACATCATGACCGGCAATCTGACCCGCGTAAGGCTTGCCTGCAGCCCGTTTGTCCGGGCTGGACACCACGTTATTGCCCGCAGACAGGAGGAGGGCGTAGCCTGTGCCGTTCCACGGTTTAATTGCGCCGATCGTGGACTGCAGCGTGGCGAGCGAGAAGTCAGAGGTGACCGAGCCCAGAAACTGACCGTCACGCATGATGGGGGCGGCAATCGAGGTGAGCATCACGTCCACGCCGTTGTAGGGGTAAATATAGGGTTCGATGATCACATCTTTATGCCGCTGTTTCGGCAGCAGATAATAATCACCGCTGCCGGGCGTTTCGATGTCCGTCAGCAGGTGCAACGCCGGTTTGCCGGTGGCATCGCGGTCGACGTAGCGGGCGTAGCGCCCGGCAGGATCTTCACCGCTCTGACCGGCAAAGGCGGTATCTTTATCGTCAAACGCGTTGGGCTCAAAGGCCATCGACATGGAGAGAAACGACGGGTGAGCCGAGAGGTAGTGGATGAGCAACTGGTTAAGGCTCTGGCGATCGGATACGCCCGCCTCGCGCAGCGCCAGGGCACTGTTGCCCATATCCCGGGCGGCAGTCAGGGCGGAATCCAGCTGTTTGCTGACCTGTAAAGCCTGTACCTCGGCTATCTGGCGGATATGTTTTTTGGCCAGCACCTCTTGCTGCGCCATCCACTGCCACATCATAAACCCGATCGTTGCCGTAAAGCCCACCGTCACGGTGAGGAAAATGGACAATAGCATCAACGTCTTGACTCTTATTTTTTGTTTTTGGACCATGGCGTCTTTCATTCTCATCTCCCGTAATGTCGTGCATGTCGGGCAGGCACACAGTACTTATCGGATATTTCGTTCTCTTTCTGTAGAGCGCCGGATATATTTAATTTAAATTCCAGAATATTAAATCCCGTTAATTAGTGTGGATGCTTTTATTTTGTGCATTCAATCAAAATAGCGCTCGATAATGCTCGTTATCATCGTGTAGAAAGAGGATGCTAATAAATATTAAGTGGTAGAGGAGGATGGGATATGTACGGATTTATCGCGCGACAACCCATTTTTAACCCAGAGATGAATACCGTGGCCTATGAGCTGCTTTTCAGAGACGGGATGACAAATCGTTTTCCGGATGTGTCGGCGGAATATGCCACGTCCAGGATGATATCCGATCAGTTTTTATGTGTGCCGTCCCAGCGCATCGCCGGGGCACATACGTCGTTTATTAATTTCCCTTCAAGGATGGTCATTGACCGCAGTGGCGAAGCGCTTGATAAAGAGAGCGTGGTGATTGAGATCCTTGAAGATGCTGTGCCGGGGGCCGAACTGCTGCAGGCTGTCAGGGAGATGAATGCGCATGGCTACCAGTTTGCGCTTGATGATTTCACCCTTGCGCCAGAATGGGATGCTTTTTTACCCTATATTTCGATCCTGAAATTCGACGTTAGAAATTATACTTTAGCGCAAATTAAAGCGTATCTGAAAGCACGTCAACATCTGACCGGTCATATTAAATATCTCGCTGAAAAAGTTGAGACTAAAGAGGAATTCAACCAATACAGGGACGAGGGGTTCTCGCTGTTTCAGGGCTATTTTTTCTGCCGTCCGGAGGTCATTAAATATAAACGGCTGTCGCAAAATCAGCTGGCGATTTTCCGGCTGCAAATGGAGGTCGGACGCAATAAACCTGATTTTCGAATCATCGAGTCGTTGATAAAAACGGATCTGACGCTCTCTTATAAAATCATGCGCTATATGAAGCATACGGCGTTTAAACATGTCGGCGCCTGTAATTTCAGCAAGTTAACCCTGAGCGAGGTGCTCAGGTATCTTGGCGAAAATCAGCTCCGACGGTTTGTTGCCGTCGTGGTCCTCGCCAGTGCGGGTAATGACACCGTCAGCGAGCTTTACCCGCTAAGCATGATGCGCGGCAAGTTCTGCGAACTGATTGCAGAGACGATGAAAGACCCGATTCTGGCTGATAATGCATTCATGTGCGGCCTGTTTTCTTTGCTCGATACCCTCCTTGAGCTGCCGATGGCCGAGTTGATGAAGCAAATTGCGGTACCGCAGAGCGTGAGCAACGCGCTGTGCCATCAGGAGGGGCAGTTAGCCGACATGATTAACCTCTGTCGCTACTATGAACAGCAGCGCTGGGACGAGGCGACACAGGTTCGTCAGACGCTGGGTCTGTCTGATGAGGAGGTGGTGGAGGCGATGCGAAAGGCGACGATCTGGGCAGGAGAGAATGCGGTCAGTTAATTCCCCCTCACGCCGCGCAGGCGGCGTGAGGAAGAACGCGATACCGGTTAGCGGCCCGCTTTTAACTTCTGGTAATACTCTTCGTAGAGGCGGCTGGCATCGCCGACATCGTTCTGCCATTCACCTTTGCTGATGGTTTCGGCGTCCGGGTAGAGCGACTTATCGTTAGCGACGTCAGGCTTCAGCAGCTTGCGTGCGGCCATGTTGGGCGTCGGGTAGCCAATCGTCTCGGCAACCTGTTTCGCCACGTCAGGGCGCAGCAGGAAGTCAATCAGCTTATGCGCCCCGTCCACGTTTTTCGCGTTGGCCGGGATTGAAAGACTGTCCATCCAGAAAATCCCGCCCTCTTTTGGCCAGACAACCTCAAGCGGCGTACCGGCCTGGCGGGCGACATACGCGGAGCCGTTCCACACCATCCCCAGGTTCACTTCACCTTCCATATACGGGTTTGCCGGGTTATCGGAGTTGAATGCCGCCACGTTAGGCATCAGCTTTTTCAGCTCGGTATACGCCGCTTCAATCTCTTTTGGATCCGTCGTATTGCCCGAGTAGCCCAGCTTGCGCAGCGCGATCTGGAACACTTCACGTGCGTCGTCGGTCAACAACAGGCTGCCTTTGTACTCCGGTTTCCACAGGTCGGCCCAGCTTGTCACCGATTTCGGATCGACGGCCTCGCTGTTAACGCCAATCGCGGTTGCCCCCCAGATATACGGAATGGAGTAGTCATTATTCGGGTCAAAAGGCTTGTTGAGCATCTCCGGATCGAGGTTTGAAAAATGGGTTAGCTTCGTTTTATCGATCTTCTGGATCATGCCCTCTTTGCGCATTTTGTCGACAAAGTAGGTGGAAGGAACCACCAGATCGTACGCGCCGTCTTTGTAGGTTTTGAGCTTGGCATACATGGTTTCATTCGACTCGTAGGTCGAGTAGATCACCTTGATGCCCGTCTCTTTGGTGAACTGTTCCAGCAGTCCCGGCGGCACATACTCGGTCCAGTTGTAGAAGTAGAGCGTTTTGCTGTCATCAGCGTGCGCGGCACCCATGCCAAGCACCAGCGCCGCAGCGGCGAGCATTTTTTTCATTTCATTGTCCCCTGAGATTTTGTTTTATCACGAGCAATAACCTGGCTGGCGATCACCAGAACCAGCGAAAACACCAGCAGAATGGTCGCCAGCGCGTTCACCTCAGGTGAAACGCCGACTTTCACCATCGAATAGATTTTCAACGGCAGAATTTCATAGCTCGGCCCGGTCACGAAGGAGGAGACCACCACGTCATCCATCGACAGGGTAAAGCTCAGCAGCCATCCGGCCGCCACGGCGGGCATCGCCAGCGGCAGGATGATTTTGCGCAGGATGGTCATCTCGCTGGCGCCCAGATCTTTCGCCGCCTCCAGCATGCGCACGTCGAACCCTTTCAGGCGCGCAAAGACGGTCACCACCACAAACGGCAGGCAGAAGGTGATATGGGAAAACAGCAGCGACCAGAAGCCAAGCTGAACGCCCAGCAGCATAAACAGCACCAGCAGCGAAATCGCCATCACGATGTCCGGCGACATCATCACCACAAACAGCATGCCGCTGACGAACGGTTTACCGCGAAAGCGATAGCGGTAGAGCGCCACGGCGGTCAGGGAGCCAATCAGCGTGGCGAAGGTGGCGGAGAAGATCGCCATCGTCAGCGAGTGCTGAGCGGCCTGCAGCAGGCTGTCATTGTTCATCAGCAGGCTGTACCAGTCGGTGGTAAAGCCCTGCCAGTTAATCCCAAAGCGCGAGCTGTTAAACGAGTTCACGATCAAAATAATGATCGGGATATACAGGTAAGCGTAAATGGCGGTCATAAAACCGCCGCGAAGCAGTCGACCGATCATTCGAGTTCCACCTTCTTATTCAGCAGCCGTGAGGCGCGCCAGTAGACCAGCAGCATCAGACCCATCACCACCGTCAGCGTGATGCTGGTGGCGGACCCGAACGGCCAGTCGCGGATGTTGAGGAACTGGCTCTTGATCACATTCCCAATCAGCAGGTTTTTCGCCCCGCCCATCAGGTCAGAAACGTAGAACAAGCCCATCGCCGGGAGCATCACCAGCAGACAGCCCGCGATAATGCCGGGCATGGTCAGCGGGATGATAATGCGGATAAAGGTCTGGAACCTGTTGGCACCCAGATCTTTTGCCGCTTCCAGCAGCGGTTTATCCAGCTTCTCAATGCTGGAGTAGAGGGGCATCACCATAAACGGCAGCAGGATATAGACCAGACCGATAATCACCGCGCTCGGGGTGAACATGATGCGGATCGGCGTATCGATCACTCCCAGCCACAGCAGAAATTCATTGAGGTAGCCTTTGGTGCTGAGGAAGATTTTCAGCCCGTAAATGCGAATCAGCGAGTTGGTCCAGAACGGCACAATCAGCAGAAACAACAGCAGCGGACGCACCTTTTGCGGCAGACCCGCGAGGAACCATGCGAACGGATAACCCAGCACCAGGCAGGCAATCGTGGCAATCAGCGCCATATTCAGCGAGTGCAGCAGCACGTCAAAATAGAGCGGATCGATCAGGCGCGCGTAGTTGTCCAGCGTAAAGACCAGCGAAACGAAATGGGTATCGTCGCGGGTCAGGAAGCTGGTGGCGATAATCATCAGGTTGGGTAGAAAGACAAACAACACAAGCCAACCGACGATCGTGGCAATCACCACATTCTGGAACTTACTTGTGTTCTTCATCAGCCAGTACAACCTCCCAGCTTTCTACCCAGTTGATAACCATTTTCTGGTCGAGAGAGTGGTCGAAGTCAGGGTCGTCTTCGTTAAAGAACTCGCTGACCATCACCATTTTACCGTTCTCCAGCTCGACGACAGACTCCAGCGTCATCCCTTTGTAGTTGCGCTCGCGGATATAGCCGATTAACCCTTCGGCCTCGGCATTGCCGTGGATTTCATCGACGCGCAGATCTTCCGGGCGCAGCAGAACGTTGAGCTTTTGTCCCTTTTCGACGGGGAAATTCACTGTGATGGCGCACTCCCGTCCTTCGACGCGAGCCCGCACGCGCTGGTCGTCCAGACGTTCGATCACCGTGGCGTCGAAGATATTGATTTCACCAATGAAGCTGGCGACAAACAGGTTCTTCGGCTCTTCGTAGATTTCACGTGGCGTGCCGTCCTGCTCGATTTTACCGTCACGCATCACCACGATGCGGTCGGACATGGTCAGGGCCTCTTCCTGGTCATGGGTGACGAAGACAAAGGTAATGCCGAGCTTGCGCTGCAGAGCTTTGAGTTCGTTCTGCATCTGCTTGCGCAGTTTGTAATCCAGCGCGGAGAGGGATTCATCCAGCAGGAGCAGACGCGGCTTGTTGACCACGGCGCGGGCGATGGCCACACGCTGCTGCTGGCCGCCGGAAAGCTGATGCGGTTTTCGCTGGGCTAACGTCTCAAGCTGCACCATGCGCAGGGCTTCGGTGACGCGCGGTTCGATTTCATTCGCCGGGGTTTTTTGCATCCGCAGGCCAAACGCCACGTTTTCAAACACGGTCATGTGCGGGAAGAGGGCATAGCTCTGAAAGACAGTGTTGACGTGGCGGTCTTCGGCGGGAACCTGGGTGATGTCCTGGTTTTCAAGATGGATATGGCCGTTATCGACGCTTTCCAGCCCGGCGATAAGGCGCAGTACGGTTGTTTTGCCGCAGCCGGAGGGGCCAAGCAGCGTCAGAAACTCACCGTCATTGATGGTGAGAGTGAGGTCGGAAATGACGTCCTTGCCATCAAAACTTTTACGAATTCGTTCCAGTTTCACCAGCGGTGAACGGGTTTGTGTATTCAATTTTTGCGCTGTCCCATATAGACGCCTCAGGCAGCAGACTGAAGCGGGGTTTGTGTGTAACCACCTTGGTGACTCGTAATGAGGGCGGACATTCTACGGCAATCCCCTGCAATCGCCAATCCTTGTCACTGATTCATAAGCTACATTTATTAACGCATAACGATATAAACGGAAAATATTCTCGTTTGCGGGATAAAAGTGACCTGACGCAATATTTGCGTTTTGATGCTTATTGATAATGTTGTCACAAAAAGTGAGGGTGACTGCATGGATAAATTACTTGAGCGTTTTTTACAGTACGTTTCGCTGGATACCCAATCTAAACCGGGTGTTCGCCAGGTGCCGAGCACCGAAGGCCAGTGGAAGTTATTAAACCTGCTTAAAGAGCAGCTTGACGCCATGGGGCTGGTCAACGTCACGTTAAGCGAGAAAGGCACTGTGATGGGAACGCTGCCGGCGAATGTCCCGGGTGACATTCCGGCGATTGGCTTTATCTCCCATGTCGACACCTCTCCAGATTTTAGCGGTAAACATGTGAACCCGCAGATTGTTGAAAACTACCGCGGCGGCGACATTGCGCTGGGCATAGGCGATGAAGTGCTCTCGCCCGTCATGTTCCCGGTGCTGCACCAGCTCCTGGGCCAGACGCTGATCACCACCGACGGAAAAACGCTCTTGGGGGCGGATGATAAAGCGGGGATCGCAGAAATCATGACGGCGCTGGCGGTGCTGAAGGGCAAAGATATCCCGCACGGCGATATCCGCGTGGCCTTTACGCCGGATGAAGAGGTCGGCAAGGGCGCGAAGCACTTCGACGTGGACGCCTTTAACGCGCAGTGGGCCTATACCGTTGACGGTGGCGGCGTCGGTGAGCTGGAGTATGAAAACTTCAACGCTGCCTCAGTGACGATCAAAATTGTCGGTAACAACGTTCACCCCGGTTCGGCGAAAGGCGTCATGGTGAACGCGCTGTCGCTGGCGTCGCGAATTCATGCGGAAGTCCCGGCGGAAGAGAGCCCCGAACAGACCGAAGGGTATGAAGGGTTCTATCACCTGACCAGCATCAAAGGCACCGTGGACAGCGCGCAGATGCACTACATCATCCGCGATTTCGACCGTAAAGCCTTTGAGGCGCGCAAGCGTAAGATGATGGAGATCGCCAAGAAGGTGGGCAAGGGCCTGCATCCTGACTGCTATATCGAGCTCATCATCGAAGACAGCTATTACAATATGCGCGAGAAGGTGATGGCGCATCCGCATATTCTCGATATCGCCCAGCAGGCGATGCGCGACTGCGATATTGAACCGCAGCTGAAGCCGATTCGCGGCGGCACCGACGGTTCTCAGCTGTCGTTTATGGGGCTGCCGTGCCCGAACCTGTTTACCGGTGGCTATAACTATCACGGCAAGCATGAGTTTGTGACGCTCGAAGGGATGGAAAAGGCGGTGCAGGTGATTGTGCGGATTGCGGAGTTGACCGCTAAACGCTAAAAAAACGCCCGGTGGCGCTACGCTTACCGGGCCTACGATCCGAATGTAGGCCGGGTAAGGCGAAGCCGCCACCCGGCAAATATCACGACTCAGTCCTCAAAGAACCAGTACCCGCTGTTGACCAGTGCGGCCAGCATCGCGAGGAAGGACGGGTCTTCCAGCGCATCGCCAAAGGTATCGGCAGTCAGCACCAGATGGCTGGCAATCGCTTCCAGCGCCGGACGGTGTGGAGAGTCCAGCTTCTCGCCGTTGACGAACACGTCCTCACCAATACGCAGCACGCGTAGTCCGCCCAGACGCGTCAGCTTGTCGCCCTGCTGAAGCGCATCATAAATCTCGTCAGCTTGATAAGGCGGCTCCGGTGGTGCAACGTCCAGCTCGTGGCGGGACTGGCTGATAAACTCGCCAAACCACTGTTTGAAGTGCTCCGGCTCGTTAATCAGATCCAGCATCATGCCGCGCAGCTTATCCAGCTCTGCGGGCAGGATATCGGCCGGATGCTCGCGTGCAGGCACATCCGGGTCGCTGTAACGATAGCTGCCCAGCTCGCGCTGCAGAACATAGTCGGCAAATCCGCTGATCATCTCGCGGCCGCTTGGCGCGCGGAACCCGACGGAGTAGTTGAGGGAATTCTCCAGGGAGTAACCTTCGTGAGGGAATCCCGGTGGAATGTAGAGAATGTCACCCGGCTCCAGCTCTTCGTCGATAATCCCGTCAAACGGGTCAACCTGAAGCAGGTCCGGATGCGGGCAGTGCTGCTTCATGGGGACTTTTTCGCCCACGCGCCAGCGGCGGCGGCCCGTACCCTGAATAATAAACACGTCGTACTGGTCCAGATGCGGACCGACGCCACCGCCAGGAACGGAGAAGGAGATCATCAGATCGTCCATGCGCCAGTCGGGCAGGGCGCGGAACGGACGCATTAAGGCGGCCGTTGGCTCGTGCCAGTGGTTGACCGCCTGCACCAGCAGCGACCAGTTGTTTTCACCGAGGTGATCGTAGCTTTCGAAAGGACCGTGGCTAACCTGCCATTTCCCGTCCTGGTGGCTGACCAGACGGCTGTCGACTTCGTTTTCCATGGCCAGACCAGCCAGCTCGTCAGGCGAGATGGGGTCGACAAAATTGCTGAACCCGCGTTTCAGAACGACCGGGCGTTTTTGCCAGTAACGTTCAATAAACTCGGGCCAGTTAAGCGTTAAGTGATAATCCATATTTTTTTATTCCGCAGGCTCTTACTGACTCGGATTATAACGGAAGCTCAGCCCCCCGGCTGCGAGATCCTCGCATTTTTCACATAACGGGTTAACTATCGTTCGATGTGGGCTGCTGGCGACCAAAAATGACCTCCATTCGCGCGCCGCCCAGCAAACTTTCACTGGTTTCGATTTTCCCGTCGTACTGATCGACAATCTCACGCGCGACGGCTAATCCAACGCCCTGGCCAGGACGTAGCGTATCGGCGCGTTGACCCCGATCGAACACCACATCACGTTTATTGCGCGGGATCCCCGGGCCATCATCCTCAACGATGATATGCAGTTCGTTATCCGTCTGCCGCGCCGACACTTCCACGAACTCCAGACAGTATTTGCAGGCGTTATCCAGCAGGTTACCCATCACTTCCATGAAATCATTTTTTTCACCCACAAAGCTTATCTCTGGCGAGATATCAAGGCTGATGTTCACCCCTTTACGCTGATACACCTTGTTGAGGGCAGACGTGAGGTTATCCAGAAGCGGGGCGACCGGATGCAGCTCGCGGCTCAGCAGGGCGCTGCCGGAACGCATGCTGGCGCGGTGGAGGTAATAGCCAATTTGCTGGGAAATACGGCTGATCTGCTCCAGCATCACCGGCTCGGCATCGTCAACGCTCAGCTTCGAGCTGCGCATGGAACGCAGGGTGCTTTGCATGACCGCGAGTGGGGTTTTCAGGCTGTGGGTCAGGTCGGTAAGTGTCGTGCGGTATTTATCATAGCGTTCGCGCTCACTTTTCAGCAGGCGGTTGAGGTTTCGCACCAGGCTGGTGAGCTCGCGGGTGGTTTCCGGATTAAGCTTTTCGCGATGATGTTCTTCCAGCTCGCGAACCTCTTTCGCCAGTGATTCAATGGGGCGCAAGCTCCACCATGCCGCCACCCACAGCAGCGGGATCACCAGCAGCAGATTTGCCGCCAGAACATAGATGAACCAGCTCCAGACCATATAAGAACGCTTCAGCTCGACCGGAATGGTGTCGATCACCACGATGGTCAACTGCGGCATGTTTAGCGTCGCCGGATAGAGGTTAATTGCGACGGAGTGGGTCATCTCCGTTTCGGCATCGTCGGCGCGGATCTCGTTCAGCTTTTGCTGCAGGGAGCGATCTTCACGGATCAGCGAGCTGGTGGTGTTGAGATCGGCTTCGATTTCGTGAAACCCGTTGGTTTTAAGCCAGTCCGGACGAATGCTTTTGACCAGCCACGGGATGTCCCGCTGCGCCCACAGTAGCTTCCCCTTTTCGTCATAAATCAGGGCCAGCGTGGGGCTCTGCTGATTGAGGTTTTCCGGCATTTCGACGGTGATTTTATTGTCTTCCCACTTCGCCAGGGTATAAAACAGATTGCTTTCGCCACGCAGCAGGCGAAAGGTGGTTTTATCAAAGCTGACGCTGTAGCCCACCAGGGCGACCATGCCGTAGGAGAGCGACAGCACCAGCACGACGGCTGCCGTTGCCAGTAAAAAGCGCACCCGCAGCGAGAGGGGCAAAATATGGCGCAAGATCCGTCTCATTTAGCGTAATTCGAACAGGTAGCCCTGGCCACGGACGGTGGTAATCACATCCTGTGGATATTGCGCCTGAATTTTCTTACGTAAACGTCCCATCAGTACGTCAATGGTATGGCTCTCGCGCAGTTCAGCATCAGGATAGAGCTGGAGCATTAAGGAGTCTTTGCTCACGACCTTGCCGTTGTTGCGGATCAGCGTCTCCATGATGGTGTATTCGAAGGCGGTGAGCTTGATCACTTCATCATTGATGGATAATTCCCGGCGGGAGAGATCGACCTGGAAAGGCGGGATGGAGATAACCTGAGACGCCAGCCCGCTGTTGCGACGAAGCAGCGCCTGCATGCGGGCTGCTACCTCTTCAATATGGAACGGCTTGGTGACGTAATCATCTGCACCCGCGCTCAGCACTTCGACCTTATCCTGCCAGCCTTCACGGGCGGTCAGCACCAGAACCGGCAGAGAAACATCGTGGCTGCGCCAGCGACGAATCAACGACAGACCGTCTTCATCAGGCAACCCTAAATCGACAATGGCGATATCCGGCAGGTGTTCATTGAGATAATAATCGGCTTCTTTTGCATCTTCAGCATCGTCCACCTGATGTCCCATCTCCTGAAGCTGAACCTTCAGGTGATGACGTAGCAATGCGTTATCCTCAACAACCAGTACGCGCATCATCTTTTCTCCCAGAATAAATAGTATGAATAGTTTAACGCTGATTATGTTGGTGTGGGGATAAACATTGAGTAAACCGGGGAAAAGCAACCCCCTTTCCGGGCGGAAAGGGGGAGGAGATTACTTCAGCTCGTCAACCATGGTGATGGCACGGCCAATGTAGTTCGCCGGAGTCATCGCCTTCAGGCGGGTTTTCTCTTCTTCCGGCAGCGCCAGGCCGTCGATAAACTGCTTCATACCTTCAGCGTCAACGCGTTTGCCGCGGGTCAGCTCTTTCAGTTTTTCGTACGGTTTTTCGATGCCATAACGACGCATCACGGTCTGAATCGGCTCCGCCAGCACTTCCCAGTTGTGATCCAGTTCGTCCAGCAGACGATCGCGGTTCACTTCCAGCTTGCTCACGCCTTTCAGGGTGGACTGGTACGCAATCAGCGCGTAGCCGATGCCCACGCCCAGGTTACGCAGCACGGTGGAGTCGGTCAGGTCGCGCTGCCAGCGGGATACCGGCAGTTTGCTTGCCATATGCTGCAGCACGGCATTCGCCAGACCCAGGTTGCCTTCGGAGTTTTCGAAGTCGATCGGGTTCACTTTGTGCGGCATGGTGGAAGAGCCGATTTCACCCGCGATGGTTTTCTGTTTGAAGTGGTTCAGGGCGATGTAGCCCCACACGTCACGATCAAAGTCGATCAGGATGGTGTTGAAGCGCGCGATGCAGTCAAACAGCTCGGCGATATAGTCGTGCGGCTCAATCTGGGTAGTGTACGGGTTCCACTGAATGCCCAGAGAGGTCACGAACTCTTCGCTGAACTGGTGCCAGTCCACTTCCGGGTACGCGGCGATGTGGGCGTTATAGTTACCGACCGCACCGTTGATTTTGCCCAGAATTTCAACCTGTTCCAGCTGACGATACTGGCGCTCCATACGGTACGCGACGTTCGCCATCTCTTTACCCATCGTGGATGGGGTGGCTGGCTGGCCGTGGGTACGGGAGAGCAGCGGAATGTCGCGGTATTCCACGGACAGCGCTTTCACCGCATCGATGATTTTACGCCAGTAAGGCAGCACCACCTCTTTGCGCGCGGTAGAGAGCATCAGGGCGTGCGACAGGTTGTTGATGTCTTCAGACGTACAGGCGAAGTGGATGAACTCAGACACGGCGTGCAGCGCAGGAACGCTTTCCACTTTCTCCTTCAGGAAGTACTCGACCGCCTTCACGTCGTGGTTGGTGGTGCGCTCAATGGTTTTAATGCGCGCGGCATCTTCTTCATTGAAGTCGGCAACGATTTTATCAAGGTAATCGTTTGCCTTTTCATCAAAAGCAGGAACTTCCTTGATTGCTGCCTGGGCGGCCAGCTTTTGCAGCCAGCGTACTTCAACCTGAACACGGAACTTCAGCAAACCATATTCGCTGAAGATCCCGCGCAGCGCGCTGACTTTTTCGCCGTAGCGTCCATCGACAGGGGATACGGCGGTCAGTGAGGATAATTCCATAATTCGCAACTCCGGGAGGTTAACAATGAGCAAGAATTTGTTTTGCCTGAGTGGTCAGGCGATTACGAGAAAACATTAGCTGCAGGCGGCCACCGCCAACCTGGTGCCACAGCACGGCAGCGCGGATCCCAGCCAGCAGGGACGCGCGCACTTTTGCCTGTACCTGCGGACTTTGCAGCACGGCAGGGGAGCCGGTGACCTGTATACGCGGTCCCAGCGGGCTGATGACGTCAACATAAATGCCGGCCATGGCGCTCAGCAGCGTGTCGGACTGCAGGTCAAAATGATCGAGCTGACGCTGTAGCCCGGCAATGCGATCGCCCAGGGTATTAAGCGCGCCTTTTGCTGCGCTCAGCTTACGCTCCAGCACCATCAGGCTCAACGTGTAGCGGGTCAGCTCTGCGTTTAACCCCTGACGGCTGCTGGCGTTAAGCACGCCAAGCAGGGTTTCAAGACCGAGACGAAGATTGGTTTCACTGCCACCGAACACGCCCAGGGTTGAACCGGGGTTGAGGTCGATAACGCTGTTGAGTGAAACGTGCAGGGCGTCAGCGTCGCAATGACCCTGATGCGCCAGCTGTTGCACCAGACGGGCTGACTGGCAAATTCCCGCCAGCGCCAGGGTGATGTCATAGTAGTTCTTCGCCACACGGTCTCCTTTATGTGTGCAATCGCTGTTAAACAGCGGGCAGCGGCAGGCGCTGTTCAATGATCCCGCCGCCCAGGCAGATTTCGCCGCTGTAGAAGACAGCAGACTGGCCTGGGGTGACGGCGGCGACCGGCTCGTCGAAGCGCACGTCAATGCGATCGTCATCGAGCGCGGTAACGGTGCAAGGAATATCGGTCTGACGGTAGCGTGTTTTCACCGTGCAGCGCAGCGTGCCTTTTAGCGGCTCACGATCGACCCAGTGCAGCTGTTGCGCGATCAGGCCAACGGACATCAGACGCGGATGGTCGTGACCCTGAGCAACAACCAGAATATTGTTTTCGACATCTTTGTCGACCACGTACCACGGATCTTCGCTACCTTCTTTCGTCCCGCCGATACCCAGGCCTTTACGCTGGCCTAAGGTGTGGTACATCAGCCCCTGATGCTGGCCAATCTCTTCCCCGTCGACGGTGACAATTTTACCCGGCTGTGCGGGCAGGTAACGTCCGAGGAAATCGCGGAATTTGCGCTCGCCGATGAAACAGATGCCGGTAGAGTCTTTTTTCTTCGCGGTGATCAGGTCCAGCTCTTCGGCGATTTTACGCACCTGCGGCTTTTCCAGCTCGCCGACGGGGAACAGGCTCTGGGCGATTTGCTCGTGGCTCAGCGTATAGAGGAAGTAGCTTTGATCTTTGTTGCCGTCCAGACCGCGCAGCAGCTGGCTTTTGCCATTCACATCTGCGCGACGCACGTAGTGACCGGTCGCAATGTAGTCTGCGCCCAGATCTTCCGCGGCGAATTCCAGGAAGGCTTTAAATTTGATCTCTTTATTGCACAGAATATCCGGGTTCGGCGTGCGGCCCGCTTTGTACTCTTCGAGGAACAGTTCAAACACGTTGTCCCAGTATTCTGCGGCAAAGTTAACGGTGTGCAGTTCAATGCCGAGCTTATCGCACACGGCCTGCGCATCGGCGAGATCCGCTGCGGCAGTGCAGTATTCCTCGCCATCATCTTCCTCCCAGTTCTTCATGAACAGGCCCTCCACCTTATAGCCCTGTTGCTGTAACAGGTAGGCGGAAACGGAGGAATCGACACCGCCGGACATGCCGACGATCACTTTTTTCTGGCTTTTATCTGACATGGAATACTCACGACATTGAACTTCAAGGCGGCGTATTCTATCACGCCCCCCCACCATTGGCACCCTCTGTAAACGGCCAGTTAAAAGCGCCGATGACATCCAGCGGCAGGCGTGCGCCTGACTGCCAGCAGCGAATGCTTTCCGCAACCAGCGGCGAGCGCAGGTTTCGCGCGTTCAGGATCTCGTCGGCGGTGACCCACAGACAGCGGTCGATATCGTCATCCTGCGGCTCAGTGGCGCACGTTTCGCTAAGCTCAACGGCAAATAAAAAACGCAGAAAGGGGGTGCTATCGGGTGCAATCCACTGGTGCATACGGATGAAGTGCTGGGGTTCAGCGTGAATGCCTGTCTCTTCCCACAGCTCGCGTTTTGCGGCCTGAAGAAGGGTCTCATTGGCTTCAAGGTGTCCGGCTGGCTGGTTCCACAGCGCTTTGCCGTTAATGCTCTCTTCGACAACCAGGAATTTACCCCGGGCGTGGACCACGCAGGCAACCGTGACATGAGGTTTAAACATAGTGACTCCTTAAAAGGTAACGTCTCGCCATTCACCGTTTGCCAGCGTTTCCAGGGTGTAGTTACCCATAGCGTAGCGAATCAGACGCAGGGTAGGGAAGCCGACGTGCGCGGTCATCCGTCGAACCTGACGGTTGCGGCCTTCATAAAGGGTGATTTTGAGCCAGCTGGTCGGAATGGATTTGCGTTCGCGGATCGGCGGATTGCGCGGCCACAGCCACTCCGGTTCATTCACGCGTTCAATACCTGCCGGCAGGGTGGGACCGTCGTTCAGCGTGATGCCTTTGCGCAATTTATCCAGCGTTTCTTCGTCCGGCTCGCCTTCGACCTGGACGAAGTAAATTTTGCCGGTGCGTTTTCCCGGCTGCGTGAGCTTCGCCTGCAGCGCGCCGTCGTTGGTCAAGACCAGCAGGCCTTCGCTATCCCGGTCCAGACGCCCGGCAGCGTAGACTCCCTGAACAGGGATGTAGTCCTTTAGCGTGCTACGTCCGGCTTCGTCGGTGAACTGCGGCAAAACATCGTAGGGTTTATTGAACAGAATCACCCGCTTTGGTTGGGTTTTTTGCGGTCGTCTGGCGGCTTGTCGCGAGCTGAATCGCTCAACCCGGTGTTTTGTAAAAGAAGTTTTCTTCATGGTATTTTCAGGCGTTATCAATTGCCGCATTATAGCCTAATAACGAAGACCTTTCATGGCGTCGGACAATCAGGTACTATCGAAGGGCTCATTACAATTTATTAACATAAGATCAGTAACAACCAGAAGCGCTCGAAGGAGAGGTTAATGGAAAGCAAAGTAGTTGTTCCGGCGGAAGGTAAAAAGATCACCCTGCAAAACGGCAAGATTAACGTTCCTCACAATCCGATTATTCCGTTCATCGAAGGTGACGGTATCGGTGTAGACGTTACCCCGGCAATGCTGAAAGTGGTTGATGCCGCTGTTGAGAAAGCCTACAAAGGCGAGCGTAAAATTTCCTGGATGGAAATTTACACCGGTGAGAAATCGACGCAAGTTTATGGCCAGGACGTCTGGCTGCCAGCAGAAACGCTGGACCTGATCCGCGACTACCGCGTTGCTATTAAAGGCCCCCTGACCACCCCAGTCGGCGGCGGTATCCGTTCCCTGAACGTGGCTCTGCGTCAGGAGCTGGACCTGTACGTGTGTCTGCGTCCGGTTCGTTACTATCAGGGCACCCCAAGCCCGGTGAAGCACCCGGAACTGACCGACATGGTTATCTTCCGCGAAAACTCAGAAGACATCTACGCGGGTATCGAATGGAAAGCGGACTCTGCTGACGCAGAAAAAGTGATTAAATTCCTGCGCGAAGAGATGGGCGTGAAGAAAATTCGCTTCCCTGAGCATTGCGGTATTGGCATTAAGCCGTGCTCCGAAGAAGGGACCAAGCGTCTGGTGCGCGCGGCCATCGAATATGCGATCACCAACGACCGTGACTCTGTGACCCTGGTTCACAAAGGCAACATCATGAAGTTCACCGAAGGCGCGTTCAAAGACTGGGGCTACCAGTTGGCGAAAGAAGAGTTCGGCGGTGAGCTGATCGACGGCGGCCCATGGCAGAAGATCAAGAACCCGAACACCGGCAAAGAGATCATCATTAAAGATGTGATCGCCGATGCGTTCCTGCAGCAGATCCTGCTGCGTCCTGCGGAATACGACGTAATCGCCTGTATGAACCTGAACGGTGACTACATCTCTGACGCCCTGGCTGCACAGGTTGGCGGTATCGGTATCGCCCCTGGCGCGAACATCGGTGACGAGTGCGCCCTGTTCGAAGCGACCCACGGTACTGCACCAAAATACGCAGGTCAGGACAAAGTGAACCCAGGCTCTATCATCCTGTCCGCAGAGATGATGCTGCGTCATATGGAATGGTTCGAAGCCGCAGACCTGATCGTTAAAGGTATGGAAGGCGCGATCAACGCGAAAACCGTAACTTACGATTTCGAACGTCTGATGGAAGGCGCTAAGCTGCTGAAATGTTCAGAGTTTGGCGACGCGATTATCGCGAACATGTAATCCAGTTTCTGGGTTAAACAAGAACGGGAGCCTGATGGTTCCCGTTTTTTATTAGTTAACGAATTTCTTCCCCAAAACTTTCCCCAAAACCCCTCCCCAAAACTGGCTATAAAATATCCTTTTCAAACGGCTATGACAGTCCATTCTTTCCCCCTGTCATCATGGTATTTAGCCGTCTGCTGAGGTGATTTGTGGCCGAGTAATTTTTGCGTATCAACCCCCTGAGCCTCATACAATCTTTCTGAAAGCGAACGTTGTTCATGAAATGTAGGTGCAGTTCCCTTTTCCCATTCGATGCCGCATTTATTACGGGCTTTTTTAAAAGATGTCGTAAGGCTACTCGATGAAACGCTGTCTCCTCTGGTTGCCTGAGAAGTCGAGTGGCGAAAGTGAACAAGGTATTTGCTTATCACTGCATCCCGGCATTTTGAAACCACATCACGAAGCGTCAACCCTAATGCATCGCATTTAAGATCAAGAGGGATGGCTAACCTTGAACCAGTCTTTTCCTGTTCGATATGCAGCATGTCGTCCCAAATATCAGAAAACTTCATTCTACAGATATCACCGAGTCGTTGTCCGGTTACCAGCGCTAGTAACATCCCACACTGTAGATAGGGCTGCATAGTTTCAGCCGCTTCATAAATTGACTTCCATTCTTCTAATGACAGTCGCTGTCTTGTAACTTTATGTCGAGGTTGCTTTGTTGCCATCGCCGGATTATATCCAGGAGGGACATATCCGGCATGCTGAGCTTCTTTAAACACGTCAACCAATACAATTCGCACGACCTGCGCCATGCGACTAAAACCATCATTCTTAATTGCATCAGTGATTTCAGCTATATCAATGGTCTCGATATCTTTCAGATATCGCATGCCACAATGTTCTCTGAACAGTCGAAGCGGTTTATTTTTCTGACGAAAAGAGTTTGGTCGTAATTCGTTATTCCTTAGGCGTTCTTCTTGAATTACAATATATTTATCAATCCATTCTGTAACAGTTATATCTGTTCTTTTCCCTTTCATCCTGGACAGACGTTCATTAACGCTAAGAATCTGACGAGTTCTTTGTTCTGCAATAATGGTGTTAGCCTCGTTAGCTACCTGTTTTGCTTCTGCCTCATCTGTTCCAAGACTATGAAAGCGCCCAGTAGCCGGGTGTTTGTACTGCCAGTAAACTTTTCCTGTTCTCTTATCCAGCTTGCAATAGAGATTTGGAATGGAAATTTTGTGTGAGCGTGGTCTAGCAGCCATCAGCAATGATCCGTTTTAATCTGGGGTTAGAATTTGCAGGAACAACAGGTTCGGCAATAACCCCAACGTAACGTGCCTCACGGTCTACCATCCAGTTGCGCCCGACCTTAACGGCAGGTGGGACCATCATTCGGCCCTTAGCGTATTTTTTCAATACGCGTTCACTTGGCGCTTGTGCTCCAAACTCTTCTTGTGCCCAGTCGATTAATGAAATCATGCGGGACATAAGTTCCTCCACTTAACCGGCTGCACCCGGCTGTATATTTGATTAACTCTTTTTAGCGTTTATAAAAAGACCAACACATAAACCAACTATTCCTAACGCTAACGTTCCGCATATCCAGTAGAATAAATTTATGAACCTTTCAAGTTGCTTATCCGAATATTCACTTGAAGCTTTAATGGTTTTTTCTAAAGAGTCTATATCTTTTCGCATTAAAGGTAATGCCATTGCTTTTTCAGGTGAGTTGTTAAGTATGTTTTCAAGGCTATTTATTTTTTCTTGAAGTGTATTGAATTTAGCTTCTAATGTTTCGATTCTTATATTTTCGGATGAAAGGGTAGATGTGTTCTTTAACCCTTCAATCATATTTGTAAGCTGAATTGTTTCGTTTCTATAGTCATTTATTTGTTTAATTTGCTCTTTGTATTTACTCTCAAGAAGTTCTGTCGATGATCGAGAATTTCCAATGTTCAAAGAAAAAGACTTATCAATGTTATTTTTGAGAAGTACGACTTGTGAACCTGCAACCAGAGTGATAGTTAACACTGTTACTGATATTGTTTTAGATATGATTGATGCCTTATCCATTTTAACCTCTAGTCATACGTTTTGAGTTAATTTAAAAAATTGTTTTCTTGTAAATTGGGGGGCGTTGAGGCCTAAGTGTACAATCCCGATTCGAATAAATTATAAACACTTCAACTGCGTCTGGTCTACTACCTCATCATCAAGCTAAGATGACGCAGGAAGCCGTTTGTATTGTTGTAGTAGAATACCTCCCTTATCTAAAATTAGTCTTGAATCCTCGCTAAGCCTTAAACTACGTATTAGATGGGTAGCTTAGGTAATTTGGGATTCCTGCTTGTTTATAATGATATTGATAATTACCGAAAATGCGAAAATTTTCATTGTGCATCCTGTTGTGTTTTGTGTTTTTTTACAAAGTGAGCCACAGCCTTAGATTGACTGGTGACGATCCCGTTTAGGATGACGTTTTTGCCGCGATAGATTTTTGCGGTACCGACCTCAATACCTTCCAGTCTGACGTAAAGGGTTTTTCCTATTACCTCTGTTTCTGGGACTGGCTGTGAAAGACGGTATGTTTCACGTGCTTCTGCAATAGCTTTATGCTCATCCATAATTGACAGTGCTTCGGCCAGAGCAGCGCCTTCAAGAATGAATACACCCTCATCACTGATTTTTGCCTGGGCCATAAGCTCAACGAAACGGCGCGCGTTTTTTACGCTGAGTTCCGGCGCGATAGAACTGCGGGTAACTTTCGTTTTGCCCTGGGCAGCTGCTACAGCCTTATCATGCTGAAGAACTTTTCCGGCCAGTTCGCCATACTCCATAACGCGATCAACTGCTACATCGACCGACACTGCTCCGCATTTAACTTCCTGCTGAACGTCATGGTTAGCCATGCTAAGGAGAAGCAACTTCTCTACGGTGGCCACTGACTTGTTAACCAGTTTTGCGATCTCGCTGGTGGTCTGATTGAAGGCGTTGTGCAGCTCCTGAATGACTGCAGCCTGTTCCATATCGGAGAGCGGCAACTGGTTGTTACTGGTCATGATGCGAGCCAGGCGCTGCACATCGTTACCGTTGAACGGCATGATGTGGATGCGGTCTACTGGCTTACCAGCGTCAGCACAGCGCGCGTAGCAACGACGGCGACGGTGACCTTCAACCACCCACACACCGCCTTCATCACGGGCGATAACTTCAAGCGGTGGAACAGAACCGCCGCTCATCAGATAGTTGAACAGGTCATCATCAGCCTGGCGGGTGCGTTCATCGTCTTCACGCTTGTTGAAACCTTCACGAACGTGGATATCGGAAAGAGCGATGAACATCCCGGTATCGGTGCGCTTAATTACACCGGCCTTGGTCATTTGCTTGAATGAGTTAGCCATTAGAGAGCAACCTCTTTATTCAGGGAAATGACGATAGGAGCCAACTCATGCAGTTCTCGCTGAGCTTCCAGCAGGTGCATATTAGTAGGCGTTTTTGTGTGGCGCTCTTCAATGTGATCGCACTCTTTGGCCCAGTTGGCAACATCCCCACGCAGCGTAGCGTTCTGCTCAGCAAATTCCTTACGCTGTGCCAACGCTTCACAGAGCGCCACACTTGTAACATCAAGGCGCGTAGCCAGTTCGTTAACCATCCAACCGTAAGCGGGAGGAAGGAGAGGGGCGGCCTTGCGAGCTGCGTCAATAAGCTGCTCTCTGGTCATGTGTGGTTGTAACTTGGCGACGATCTGAGTGTTTTTCATGGTTAGTATCTCCGTGATATATGCGCTCTGCACAGCGCGAAAAATCAAAAATATAATTAAAGATTTTGCCTTCATTTCCGATTATATTTTTGTTCTCTCTAATTTTTAAGGTGAAGGAAGGGTCAATGCAATGTTTAAGAAAAGGCTAGAAGTTCCTTTTGAAGGAAATGAACAATACTATGAAGGCATACGTGGCCTTATGCTCAGTTCTATTTGTTCAGTGCTTGGCGTTATCCTATATGCTGGATTGTTAGGTAAATTGACATTAAGTAATTTTAGCCTTGATACAATGATTGCGTTATTCGGCTGGGCATTCGTCTGTTTAGTCATATTGATACTCTCCTTCAAACGAACCAATAGGGTATTGATTTCTTTTTCAGAACCTACACCACGTCCAAGAGTGGCTGCTGTTTTCTTAATTCTGTTATACATAGTTATCGGTACCTTTTGCGCTCTCCTATTTGATGCTCTGACAATGTTAGATGACCCATTGACAAAAGCTGACGACTTTTGGAAAACGTTTAAAGCATTCCTTATTACCGCGGGATGTATGTTCGTCTTCCTGTTTGCTTTCGGTAATTATGCTGTAAATAAGGTGTCCCCCTTAACTACCTCAGAGTAGTTTTAAGCACGTAGCGTCCTTTTGGACGCTTAAGCTATCCTCGTATTTTCCGTGTTATCACACCAGCCACGCGGGTGAAACGTCTCTGGCTGTCGTACTCGCTTGGCTTGCACATTCCGGCTACCCGCTGGATCGGGATACTGCCTAAGAATCCCCGGACCGCTGCGGCACATGCGCCATATACCGTACTGCAACTGCTGCCTGTCTTTTCACCACATCAGGCTCAGTGGATCCTGCTATTCCCCAACAACAAGGATTCGGTTAATCTGGATATCCCTAACAACACAAAGGATCTTGAAATGAGTAAGCCGGATGATTACGAGGAAAGGCACATGCCACCCCGGCAAGCGCCTAAACCACCCCCGAAGCCAGGGGATTAAGTTGATAAGTGAGGTGATAAATGAGTAGGGACGATTGTAATTTTGCTATTTATTATTCATATACTCTGGAAAGAATGAATTACACCCTGCTTACGAGAATAGATAAGCTCATCACTTTGGTGCTTATTGTCGTAGGCTTCTCGGTGTTTTCTTCATTTAACAACTATTTCGTTTTTGGGGTATTTGTATCGGTCCTTTCTGTTCTACAGCTTGTTTATCATTTCGGACAAGAAGCTGGGTCTTCTAAAGAGCAAATGAAACAATACAAAAGGCTACTGGCTGAGTCACCATCGTTATCAGACGCAGAGCTAACCGACCGCTTCATTAAAGCCCAGGACACAGACAGCAACCCGTGGCGATCATTGGAGAACGCGGCATATCTAAAAGCCTGCCTTTATTTCAGTCTTCCCGCCACTTACAACCTAACTATCTTTCAGAAGTGCATGTCATTGTTAGCCGGTGACTTGCCGCGAAAGAAAGACTTCGAGGAAAAAACAGATGAGCAAATTTGCAAATGACCACATGCCACCGAAAAAGCCACCTGCACAGCCAGTGAAACCTCAGCCTAAAAAATAATAAACTCAAGGATCGCACACATGAGCAAACCAATTGAGCCGTTTCATGTTCCACCAAAGCCAATGCCGCCCCGGCCTGGAAAATAATAAGGGCTAACATGAAAGCACACAGCACGATTCATGAGGGGCCAAGGCCTGATAGTCACGTCCCACCTCGGCCAATGCCCACGCCAAGGCCGAAAGCACGGCAGTAGTTTTGGTGTTAAGGGATATCCAGATTTTTAAAGAGCGAAGCGTCCAATTAATGGGCGCTTTTTTGTTTGTTTCGGCGCATGTGTCATATGCCGTAATGCTAACTACCACATCTGCTAATGTAACTTTGAGTACCCTTTGCGCGATCTAAATGTAACTTTGGTTACTTTGGTGGTCAAGCTAGAAATGTACTTTTTGTTACCTCTGGGAGTAAAAAAATGCCAGAAGATGATCTGGCATTGGAAATGAATAACTTAGATGTTCTGGGTTATCTGAACCACTTTTCCAACAATTCGGCAGTTACCGTCTATCTGGATAGGTTTGAATGCAGGGTTAAGTGGCATCAAGTATGAGAAGGGACTATCCCATACCAGCTTTTTAACGGTCGCTTCAGCTGAACCGTCAAGTATTGCTACTACAATTTTTCCGTAAAGGTCATCCAGTTGGCCATAATGAGGCTCAACAATAACGATCGACCCTTCAGGAATCGATGGCAGACCATGAGGGTTGGTCATTGACTCCCCACGAACTACCAATCCGAATACTTCATCAGAAACGTTTGCAGTGGTTTGCGTCCATGAAATCACATCAGTAAGCCTTGAGCATGCATAAGTATCAGTCCACATACCAGCCTGAACGGCGGAGATAATAGGGACTGCCGTTGGTGGCTTAAGGAACGGAATAACTTTGGTATCGTCCTGTGTTTCCTCACCCTGACCGTAAAGAATCCATTCTGGAGTTGTCTGCAACGCCATTGCCAGTTGGTGGAGGTTTTCACCATCAGGTTTGGTCGTACCGCTCTCCCATTTAGTTACGGAAACACGGCTGACTCCTAAGCGTTTAGCTAGGGTCTGCTGTGTTATGTCGAGTTGGACTCGACGGGATCTTATTCGGTCTTTCATCTCTGTTTTCATGTAACCAATGTTACATTGATTCCTTGTAACTGTTGTTTGCTATTTAATGTACCTTTTGTTACCTTTGGCGTGAGTTAATTAGGAGGAACCATGCGTAAATCAGAAGTCATTGAACACTTCGGCGGCGTATCAAAAACCGCGTGTGTTCTTGGGATTTCCCACCCGGCAGTTTGCCGATGGGGTGAGGTTATCCCTCAAAAGCAAGCGTTCGTCATCGAGCGAATTACGAACGGGAAGCTTAAGTACGATGCAAGCCTTTACCAAAAGGTTACAGATTCAGCTGCTTGAAAGTAACTACAAAAGGAAAACCAGCATGGTAGAGCCAAGCCTGAAAGAAGTAGTTAAAGCGATGTGCAAAGCGTACCCAGGAGGCCGTGAGGCTATGGCTGGTGCTCTTGGCATGTCCGTAACGCAGTTCAATAACAACCTGTACGAGAAAAACGGCTGCCGGTTTTTCGAAGCCAACGAGCTAGAGGCGATGGAGGACATTTCGAATACCTCACTTCTGGCGGATTACTTCGCTCGTCGCCGCGGAGCACTGCTGGTGGATGTTCCTCATCTGGAAGACCTGGACCGTGTCGACTTGTTTGATCGCGCACTGCGTACATCAGCAGCGCGCGGACGAGTCGATACCGTAATTCATAAAGCCCTGGAAGACGGAGTAATTGAACCGCATGAAGCTGAAGAAATTAACGAGTATCACCGCCGTCATTTGGCTGCGCGTGAAGAAGAAATCCGCGCGATTGTTGCGCTGTTTAGCCGTAAGAAAAGCCAAAAAAAGTGACGCCCGCGAGTGTGCAGCTCCGGGCGTCTTGGCGTGTCGTATTCAGTGGAGAAACTAACGCATGAACAGTTTAAACCGATTGAGACCAGCGAAGCAATTCAGATGCCTTCCGCTGGTGGGAAAAGATTCCCCGTTCGGCTATGTGGAGAGATTAAACGACCAGGCTGGTGCGAACAACTACCAGCCTGAGAACGCGATGGTAGAGGCTTTTGCTCAGATGAACGAGAAGGAGCGTGAGGAATGGCTGAAGTTAACCGGCGATTCAAAGACCACTACGGCGTCCCGGTCCGTGTCATCAGATGGGAGCCACAGACTCGACGCGTTATATACCTTCGCGAAGGGTACGATCATGAGTGCTTCAGCCCTCTTGAGCAATTCCAGCGTAAATTTACAGAGTTAAAGGACGACCATGAGCCTGTTGATGCCATCCCGGCCGATAGTGATAAACCCTGACCTTGCTTACAGCATTGGCCTGAACGAGGCGATTGCGTTGCAGCAGGTTAACTACTGGCTTAAAGAAACCACCTCCGGACTGGAGCGTGACGGCGTGCGCTGGATTTACAACACCAACGAGCAGTGGCTGGAGCAGTTCCCGTTCTGGTCTGAGTCTACGCTGAAGCGCACATTCACCCGTCTGAAGCAGCTCGGCGTGCTCAAAGTTGAGCAGCTGAACAAGTCTCAGCGCGACATGACGAACTACTACACGATCAACTACGAAAGCGAGCTTTTAGATGAGGTCAAAGTGACCAAATCGAAGAGTTCAAAATGCACTCTTCCATCAGGTCAAAATGAGCCGATGGAAGAGGTCAAAGTGGAACGCTCCATCGGTTCAAAACGAACCGCTCTCATCAGGTCAAATTGCACTGATGTTCTTACAGAGAATACAACAGAGAATACTACAGATATTAAAAACCCTATTTGTCCGGTTGCGCCGCAACCAGACGGTGATGTGTTGATCACCGATCAGGCTAAACAGGTTTTAACCCATCTGAACCAGGTGACCAGTTCGCGTTATCAGGTTTCAACAACCTCGCTGCAAAATATTCGTGCCCGAATCGGGGAGGGCTACACCGTTGAAGAATTGTCGCTGGTGGTGGACTACTGCAACGCCAAGTGGAGCGAAGACCTGACGATGGCGGCCTACCTTCGACCACAGACGCTTTTCCAGCCGTCCAAGTTCCCTGGCTACCTGAAGTCAGCGAATAGTTGGGCCAAAGCTGGGCGACCTCCTCGCGTAAACGGAGAGTGGGCCCGAGAGGATGGGGTATTCCGCTCCAGTTTCCAGAACACTGACTACAGCAAAGTCCCGGCAGGATTCAGAGGAGCTAACTCATGAGCCTCTTGAAAGACATTCAGATTTTCATCGCCGCTAACCCTGGCTTAACGAACAAAGAGATTGCGGCATCAATGCCACAGTACGACGTTCATGCTGTTCAGCGCGGGGTATGCCACCTGGTCAAACTGAATCGCGCTACCCGCCAGCACAACGGCAAGTGCTACCAGTATTTTGCTAAAGCGCCGGGTGGGGATGTGAGCGAAGGGCGTTCTGCACTGAAAATTAACCGAGCTGACGCACCATCAGCATCAGAACAGGATGCCGCACTGAACCCGGCAGTAACCGCGATGATGGAAAAAGCTCAAGGCCTGTTTGAGAAGGGGCTCTTCCAGCGTGCGGCTACGGTTCTGATGGAAGCATTCAACCGCTCAAAAGACGAAGAGCAGCGAATGAAGATCCTGATTGAGCGCCAGCGCTGCCTGAGCATGGTACCGAAAATAAAAACGCCTACTGACGCATGGTGTCTGGCAGGTCAGGGGAGGAATATCTGATGAAATACTCTCTAATTTACGCTGATCCAGCCTGGCTCTATGACAACAAAGCCAGCAACGGTGCAGCAGAAGACCACTACGACACGATGAAGCTGATCGACATGAAGCGTCTGCCTGTTTGGGACCTGGCTGCAGATGATGCAGTTCTGGCTATGTGGTTCACCGGCACACATACCCGCGAAGCGATTGAACTGGCTGAAGCATGGGGCTTTAAGGTCCGCACGATGAAGGGCTTTACCTGGGTGAAGTTCAACCCGCTGGCAGAGCAGCACATCAACAAAGCGCTTCAGGCTGGTGGAGTTGAGGACTTTTACGACTTCCTCGACCTGCTGAACGCGCAGACTCGAATGAACGGCGGGAACTACACCCGAGCCAACACCGAAGACATGCTGATCGCCACCAGG
The DNA here is from genome assembly GCF_048684805.1 of Enterobacter sp. BNK-22. Classification (NCBI taxonomy): domain Bacteria; kingdom Pseudomonadati; phylum Pseudomonadota; class Gammaproteobacteria; order Enterobacterales; family Enterobacteriaceae; genus Enterobacter; species Enterobacter sp. BNK-22. The sequence goes on along the minus strand of NZ_JBLQTT010000001.1, from coordinate 1,731,955 downwards.
GGGAATGGACTGGAACGCCAGAGCGCCAGCATCAAACAGGTTATCTACAGCCCACTCGGCGAGCATAGCCAGAAACCAGCAGAGGCCCGTTTCCGCCTGGAAAAGCTTTACGGTGACGTTCCGCGAATCGAACTGTTCAGCCGCTGTGGTGCGCCTGGCTGGGACCATTGGGGTAATCAGGCTGAGTCAGCTGCAGTTGAATTGATTTCCGGCGTTGCTGTTCCGGTGGCAGATAACCGGGAGCATGCAGCATGAAGAAGCTATCAACCGAGCAGGAGAACGCGGTTCGTGACGTTGCTCGTCAATGCTCCGATGCCATTAAGAAAGCCCTGAAGAAAAAGCCGAAGCCAAGCTGGAACGTCGTTGTACCTCCGATCCTGAAGGAGTACCACGAGAAGGTGAAACCGATGGGCGTAAGTCTGGTGATGTTCAATAGCGTAATCGGACGCCTGAACGGGCGTTATGGAGTCGAGTCATGATCGAATTAACGCCGCGTCAAAGTGAAGTGTATGAAGCTATCAAGGTTCACATTGAAAAGCTTGGCTTCCCACCAACGTTGATAGAGCTTGCTGAAATGATTGGTTGCTCATCGCAGAACGCTGCTGCTGAGCACGTGAAGGCGCTTAAGAAAAAGGGTTACATCTCCATTGCTCCTGGCGCTGCCAGGGGCATTACCGTCGTCAAAACAGAATTGGATGCTGATCCGGTAGCGATCATTAAAGGCCTGTTATCCGGTGGAGACATGGCCAGAGATAATGCGGTGGAATGGCTGAAAAAACAGGGAGTGACTTTATGAAACTGGTGCTCCCGTTCCCGCCGAGCGTAAACACTTACTGGCGAGCCCCGAATAAGGGGCCGTTAAAAGGCCGCCATCTTATCAGCGCCAAAGGCAGGGCATATCAAAGCGCTGCCTGTGTGGCTATCGTCGAGCAGCTTCGCTTCCTTCCAAAACCTTCAACAGCACCGGCTGCAGTCGAGATTATGTTATACCCACCTGACGAACGGCGCCGCGACATCGACAACTACAACAAGGCTCTGTTTGACGCGCTTACTCACGCTGGCATCTGGGAGGATGACAGCCAGGTGCAGAGAATGCTGGTGGAGTGGGGGCCGAAAGTACCCGGTGGACGAGTAGAGATATCGATCAAGAAACATGAACCTCTGGCGGGTGCAGCCGCCTGATAAGTGGAGAAGAGCATGAATCAGATGAATATCACCGTAATGTGTCCGACTCACCACGCCGCCACGATGGGACAGCAAATAACGATGTCCAGCCGTGAAATTGCTAAGCTGGTCGACTCACGACACAGCAACGTCTGTGTAACCATCGAGCGCCTCATGAATTCTGGCGTAATTGGGGGGTATGCTGCATTGCAGTACACCCACCCTCAGAACCAGCAGGTTTACCACTACTACGAAGTTAACAAGCGAGACAGCTATGTGATCGTCGCGCAGCTGTGCCCGGAGTTTACCGCCCGTCTGGTTGACCGCTGGCAGGAACTGGAGAGCGGGGCCGGGATGGTGGTACCGCAAACACTACCTGAAGCACTTCGCCTCGCTGCCGACCTTGCAGAACAGAAGCAACGCCTGAGTGAAGAACTGGCCATAGCAGCGCCTAAGGCTGAATTTGTTGATCGTTATGTCAAAGCCACTGGCTCAATGACGTTCCGGCAGGTTGCCAAGCTCCTTAACGCCAAAGAACCAGAGTTCGCGATGTTCCTCATTGAGAACGGCATCATGTACCGGTTAAACCGTGTTCTTACACCAAAGAGCAAGCACATCGAAGCAGGGCGCTTCGAGGTTAAGACAGGGACCACCAACCAGACTAACTACGCATTCAATCAGTCCCGCTTTACTGCAAAGGGCGTGCGCTGGATTGGCGGCCTGTGGGCTGAACATATTGCTAAGGGGCAAATTGCGTGAGAGCCATACTTACACCTGAAGTCGCGCCATTGTCCGGGGTGGTGCTGTTTCGTCCAGGTAACGAACTGCTGTGGCTGTTTCGTCGTGGCCGGGTGGTGATTGAAACGCCTTCCGAAGCAATCAAGCACCTGCCATCTGGACTGATTCCTGAAGCGCACCAACCACTGACGGATGATGTCAGTGTGCAGGAGCTTTTCCTGAATGAGAGAGTTATTCAGCGTGCTGGTGGACTGAGTGGCCTTGATGCCTGGCTGGAACGTAAATTCGAATGTCAGTGGCCGCACAACGAATGGCACTCAAAGGACTTCACTCTGCTACGCCACGCCCCCGGCAGCATTCGCCTGTGCTGGGGATGCGATAACCAACTTCGTGAACAAACTACTGAAAGACTGGCAGGAATTGCCATGCAGAACCTGGTAAAATGGCTGCTGGAAAGGGTGAATATCATGCTGGGTTTCAGCGCTGACCACACCCTGACGCTGCCGGAGTTTTGCTGGTGGATGGTACGTAACGATCTGGCTGACCTGATTCCTGAATCAGTAGCTAATCAGGCTCTCCGGATTAAGCCTGAATCGCACACCTCATTGATGCGGGAAAGCGATATTGTTCCGTCATTACCGGCAACTGAAATACTCCAGGAGAAAGTTAAGAAGATAGTCTCGGTGAAGGTCGATCCTGAATCACCGGAATCTTTCATGCTGAGGCCAAAGCGCCGCCGCTGGGAGAATGAGAAGTACACCCGCTGGGTGAAATCGCAGCAGTGCAGTTGCTGTAATAACCCGGCAGACGACCCCCACCACCTGATTGGCTACGGGCAGGGTGGAATGGGTACAAAAGCGCATGACCTGTTTGTGATACCGCTGTGCAGAGCGCATCACGACGAGTTGCACGCTGATCCTGTGGCATTTGAAGCGAAGCACGGCGACCAGTTAACGCTGTTGTTTCGGTTTTTAGATCGTGCGCTTGAAATCGGCGTACTGGCGTAAGTGGAGACGCAACATGATCAATCCTTCTGAAGTTGGCAAATCCGGCGAGATGGTTCGCCTTCGCACTCTCGAAAGCATCTGGGTACAGGGCAAGCTCCGCATGTGGGGCCGCTGGTCATATATCGGTGGCGGCTCTGGCGGAAACATGTTTAACCAGCTGCTGGCATCCGGGAAAATCACCAAGACCGCAATCAACGATGCGCTGCGCCGCATGAAGAAATCCGGCATCACTAAACCTGAGCTGGAAGCATACCTGCGCGAAATCCTCGACAGCAAAAACAAAAGCGGCCTGGCGTTCTGTTCTGACGAAGAAGGGCTGAAGATTGATGGCGTGATCGCCGCTGTACTCATGAACGAAGAATACCGTGGGTTGTATGGCGTAATCGTTGACCGCCACCGTCTGCGTAAGAGCAAACTACAGATGGCCAAGGAGCTGAATGCCAAACACTCTGACTGGACCCTTATCACATGCCGCCGCCGAATCGACACATGGGTAAGTTTGGCAGAATCGATCCTGTACGCTCCACTTTGTGATGCGTTTGGCACAAATGGCGGCAGATTTAAGTTGCAGAGTGAGCAAGAAAGTGCTTAAATTGTGATAAGCTCGGGACGTTAAAACGAACTGAGCAACAAATAAATGAAACCCGCCAACAGTGCGGGTTTTTTGTTATGATGCCTCAAAAAGGAGGCGTTATGGCTTGGCAAGGTATTCCGTTCCCGCTCAATGGTTCTTTAGGGTTATTAATTGAAAAAATACCCCATCTAAATGTGACAACTAATTCTGGTTTTGGCTGGGATACTATTACAGCGAGTGTGGCAGGTGCTATCATCGCTTCAGCTATACCTGCGGCAATTGCTTGGTGGTCAATTAAAAACAATAATAGAACCATGCGCGAAGACAGGGATAAGCAGTTTAAAGATTTTGAAGAAAGTCGAAAGACACAAATCACAATTGCTGAGGAAGGGCGTAAAGCTCAAGTAATTTCAGCTAATAGATTAGTTTGGATAAAAGATCTGCGAGAGGCTTCTGCCGAATTCGTCTCTACAGTTTATGAAAATATTGTTCTGAGTCAGCGACTTGTTTACGAAGTGCACGCGAAAACTTCAGGGCAACAGTTAACTTCAACGAAAAATGCTTTAAATGATTCATTTATTAAACTAGTACTTCAGTCAACTCGGATAAGAATGATGTTGAACCCGAGTAGAAAGGACCACGACAAGATAGTTGAAATAATGTCAGAACTAAAGACTCATTCTGAACATATGATTAAAACGTCAACGGAAATGGATTCAGTAAAAGTAAATGAAAATCTAAATAAATTCGTTTTAGCAATGCAGTTACTCTTAAAAGAGGACTGGGAAAAAGCCAAACAAAATCTCTAATCAACAATACTTTATCGAGGCTGCCTATTGGCAGCCTTTTTTATTCCCCTCGTTCTGAGAGGAGTCACGGCAATAAGAGGGGGCTAAATGTCCGATCCTGTTTCTGGCACTACGGTAGCGGCTGGTGGTCTGATGGGGGCCAGCATGTTTGGCCTGGCAACCGGCATAGACTACGGTGTGGTGTTCGGCGCATTCGCTGGTGCGGTGTTCTACGTCGCTACGGCGGTAAACATCAGTCGACTTAAGCTGGTGGGCTACTTCATCACATCATTCATCTTCGGTGTTATCGGTGCGCCTCTGCTTGGTTCGTACTTCTCAAAGTGGACGGGCTACAGCGACAGGCCGCTTGATGCGCTGGGTGCGGTAATCGTTGCTGCAGTGGCGATCAAGCTGCTGACGTTCGTCAACAGTCAGGATTTGGGCAGCCTGTTTGGAATTCTCTCTCGCTTACGTGGAGGAGGGGCCAGCAATGGTAACAAGTGATCCGAGTGCGGTGGTGAATGCCTTCATCTGTGGGGTGATCGTCATTGCTCTGATGTTCTACCAGCGCGGCGGGGCGAGACATCGCCCTTTGGTATCGCTGATGGCTTATTTCACGGTGCTGGTATACGCCAGCGTCCCTTTCCGTTACCTGTTCGGCCTATACCATGAATCGCACTGGTTCGTGGTGCTGGTGAACGTCCTGATATGCGCCGCCGTTCTCTGGGCCCGTGGAAACGTAGCACGTATCATTGATGTCCTGAGGCATTCGCATGACCAAAGACGAAATTTTTAATTCCATCCTCGGTAAAGAGGGCGGCTACGTTAATCACCCTGACGACAAGGGCGGCCCGACTAACTGGGGGATTACACAAGCGGTAGCTCGCGCCCATGGATTCAACGGGGATATGCGGAACCTGACCCGCCAACAGGCGCTGGATATCCTGACGGCTGACTACTGGACAGGGCCACGCTTTGATCTTGTTTCTGAGGTATCACCAGCCATCGCCGCAGAACTGTGCGATACCGGCATTAACATGGGCCCATCGGTTCAGACCAAATGGTTCCAGCGATGGCTGAACGTATTCAACATTCAGGGCACGCTCTATCCCGATCTGATTGCAGATGGTTTTATCGGTCCGCGAACTATCAGCGCGCTAAAAAGCTATCTTTCCCGGCGAGGTAAAGAGGGTGAGCTGGTTATGCTCCGTGCCCTGAATTGCAGCCAGGGTCAGCGTTATCTCGAACTGGCAGAACAGCGCAGCGCGAACGAGACGTTTGTTTATGGCTGGGTAAAGGAGAGGGTGGTTATATGACGCTTGAGATGATCACCGGACTCGTTGTCGCTGTATTTGCTGCTATCGCCGCCGCGTTTGGCCTTGGTCATTCACGCGGCACCAGCAAAGCGGAAGCGAAAGCCGACCAGCAGCGCACCGAAGATAACGCAGCGGCCACAGTCGCAGCAGCAGAACGCCGGTTAGAGACAACGAAAGAGGCCAGCAATGTACAGCAGACTGTTAACCATATGCCTGATGACGATGTTGATCGCGAGTTGCGTGACACGTGGAAGCGTCCCGGTGGTGGTTGATACCGCCTGTGACTGGGTAAAGCCAATCTACCTGACTGATCACGACATCGACGTTATGGACCGCCAGACGAAGAAAGACATCCTGGCGCATAACAAAGCGTGGCAGGTGAACTGCTCAAAAGCATGAAGTAATAATTTCATCATGGATGCTTTAAAAGCATCCTGCCTTAATTGTGTATAACGATTATTGATTTGATGAGAAAAAATTCGTTACTTTGACGAAAAGCTGTTCATAAAACTCAATACCTAGTCTGGCGAGCTCTGTTGGATGGCGAGTGTTTAATGGTTGAGAAAGATGTGATTCAGGTGGCAAATAATGTACACCCCTGTTAATTACTTCTTTCACCTCAACCGTTTCTGGTGTGAAGGTTACGAGTAAGGGATGGCTACCACGATATTCCTGTATTTCTGTCCCTCTCATAACAAACTTTTCAATATGTACTAGTTCTCCAGGGTTATGTACATCAAACCCAAGATGAAGGCTTCCTGGGACTCGTTTAGTCACATCCTGGATTGAGTGCGTATCCGCGTTCCTAGCTTGTTTAAGATATCTCAAAAGAGGATCTGAGCTTCTCAAGGCATTTTCTTTCGAAAGGAGTGCATTGAATTTCTCTTTATGCGGATTACAGGCTCTTTGGAGTTTCTCGAAGATTTTTTCTAAACGGTTGAGGAAATCGCACCATGCCTCTTCGTATTCTTCATAGTTTTTTGCTGAGCCCATCCTTTCAAAGCAACGCTTAGAAGCATTCAGTTCTTTTTGGGCCGGAATGAAATCCATATGAAATTGCATAATAAATCTCTCAAGTAACGTCGCCAAGTATTCACTAGATAATAATCGGGTATCGGCATGAAAGTCATCATTGATGGCGTAAGTTATTACCCATGTGTAGGGGAAAGATATCCTATCGGTATAGCAATCACTACGCATGATCGATCAGACATTCTGAAGAACTCACTTGAGCAACACATGAAGCATTTACCTGCCGGAGCGCTGGTAGTTGTAGTGGACGACGGCTCTAAACCTGCCGCAGTAGTGCCTGACGGTGTGCAGCTGCTCCGTCACGAAACATCACTCGGCATTGTTGCTTCGAAGAACGCCAGCCTGTCAGCCCTGATGGATGCCGGGTGCGAGCATCTTTTTTTATGGGATGATGATGCCTGGCCCATTGCTGATAACTGGCACCTCCCTTACATAGAATCATCCGAGCCACATCTGGCTTACCAGTTTCTCGACTTGGCAGGCCCGCGAAAAATTAACGATATGACCGTTCTGTACCGGGATGATAAGCATATTGCTTACACCGGGCAGCGTGGCGTGATGTTGTACTACCACCGCAGCGCTATCGAGAAGGTGGGCGGCTTCGATCCGGTGTATGGTCGGGGCATGTATGAACATCCTGATTTGGCGCTTCGGATTCATAACGCTGGCCTAACGTCATGGGCGTTTGCTGATGTAGTTGGCTCTGAAAAGTTGATTCATTCAATGGACGAGTACGAAGAAGGCGCGCGCAGCATACCGAGGCCAGAACGTGAAGCGCTCGATAAAAAGAACGCTGTGATTTACGGGCAGCGCCGGGATTCAGGATATACAGGCTATGCCGAGTATCGATCTCAGCGCGACGTGGTTATCACTACGTTACTGACCAGCCAGCCAGACCCGCAGCGCGGTACGAAAATGGCTGCCTCGCCTGACATGCTGGCTAAATGGGCCTCATCACTTCGGAATTGTAGCCGTATTGCGCTGGTGGATGAGCTGCATACGGCACCGGCAGACGTTGAGTTGTATCGCGTCCCTGACGTGAAGATGAATGTCTACTTCCGACGCTGGCTGCATATCTGGCAGCACCTGCGCGATCACCCTGAATACCGGTTCGTCTGGTGTACTGATGGTACTGATGTCGAAATGCTTCGCGCGCCATGGGATGAAATGCAGCCCGGGAATGTTTACGTCGGTTCCGAACCGAAGACCTACGCCGACACCTGGGCAAAGCAGAATCATCCAGAGCGTATCTATCAGGAGTTCATTGAAGCGCACCGCAATAATGTGATGCTTAACGCTGGTCTGCTGGGTGGCAGCCGTGCTGATGTAATGGCGTTCGCTCACGGCATCATCCGTCTTTACTACCGGATCGAAAGTTATCGCTTCTGGAAGAAAGAGCAGGCTGGCGCTGCGGTGGGTGACATGTTGGCGTTCGGTATTGTCGCTCATTCATTCGCAGGAAAGGTGATTACCGGACCTCATGTGCACACCGTTTTCAAAACTGATGGGATCGGTAAGGAGGCCGCATGGTGGAAACACAAGTGAGATTATGTGTGAACCAAAACGACCAACCAATAATGAACGGCATGGCAACTATTGATGCAATTTAATTTAACAAGTGCCAGCCCGTTCTCGAAAACAAAAAAATTACAGCTTGGAGGGATAGTACTTTGTTAAAAAATAACACAAATTATCAAAAGCCCATGCCAATCCTTCCTGATTCCGTTCACGAAATGTCAGATTCACTTTTGAGTACTCTTCGCCGTAGATTTCAAGAGGAGATGAAAGCCAAAGGAAAATCTTTTGAAGATATTGAATGGCCTGCTGGTGGGCTGCCTCCTCTGGAAAGGCATCTGAAATAAAATTCATGAATTTAACGTCAAGATTAACTAAGTCTAATTTTAGTTCGTTAGGCGTGTTTGGCCTCAAGGAGAAATCGATGTAGCCATACAGGATGTCCTCTTCATAACCAATAGCACATCCCAAAGTCATAAATAAGCCATCTGCGCTGTTGACTTCAGAGATAAAATCTTTCAACCAAGGGAATTCTTTAACTTCATGAATTTCATTTATCTTTTCCGGGAATTGTATAAGGTCAAATCCTCCATTGTTGATATCACCGTTTTCTCTAATATCGCGACGGTAAGGGAATCGGGTGAAATTATGGCGATCAGTCATTTCCATGAGGTTTCCTTATTACATAGTGAAAAATGAAATCAGCCGCTTCTCCGCTTTTAAATTCGCCAGTGTCCAACCACTGACGGGCTGAACCACACACTTTACCCAGGGTTAAAGCTAAGCAACACCCTGATATTCAGACAGTAGCCGTCTTTGTGCGGCTTTTTTATTGGAGATTCGCTGGTGGCTGAAGACATAAAGTTTGTGGTGGTCGGCCATCACACTCGCTTAGGGCAAGCGCAACGGCTAGCTGAGCTGCTGGATGCTCATCTACTGGTAGATGAAGATAACCATGGCGCGAACTGGAATCACAGGCGCGCTATCGAGTGGGCTGCTGAGCAACCCTGCCGTGTAGTTGTGTTGGAAGACGACGCGCTGCCGGTACATGGATTCACCGAAAAGGTAACTGACTGGCTGGCGCGTTTCCCTGACGACATGTTGAGCTTTTATCTCGGTACCGGCCGACCACCGCAGTATCAGAAAGAGATAGCCGACGGGCTGATTGTTGCAGATAAGTCACGCGCAGACTTCATCAAGCTTCAGCGGCTGATACATGGGGTCTGCTACAGCATCCCGCCTCAGCACCTGAACCGTGTTCTGTCTCGATGGCACAGCAGCAAGCCTGCTGATTATGCCGTGGGTGATGCCTATGGTGGCGCTGTTGTCTATCCATGCTACTCGCTGGTGGATCATGTCGACGGCGAATCGGTTGAGCGTCACCCCGATGCGGCGCCACGCACAGAGCGGCGCAGAGCGTGGAGGCTGGCGTGAATAAAGAGCCTCGTATCTACGGCAGCAAATGGGATAGAGAGCGCCTTGTCTTCCTTCGCGCCCATCCACTCTGTGTGATGTGTCAGGAGCAGGGAAGGGTGGCAGCAGCAACGGTAGTTGACCATATCACCCCTCACAAACTGAAAGAGGCGCTCCGTTCTGGTGATGCGGCCGCCATAAGCAAAGCCCAGAAGCTGTTCTGGAGCCGCAGTAACTGGCAGGGACTGTGCAAGCAGCATCATGACTCAACGAAGCAGAGGATGGAGAAGAGAGGCTCCATCATTGGCTGTGACGAGAGCGGCATCCCCCTCGACCCGACGTCGCACTGGTTCAAACGATAACGTTTCTCATGTGTGCCGTTCCCCGAAGGGGAGGGGGAGGGGTAAAAGTTCAACCCCTCTACCGCAAATGACCGCCGCTCGTGCTTTTTGTGCATAACCGCGAAATGAAAAGTTTTTTTCCGGGAGGTTCCGATGGCAGGACGACGCCCGAAACCGACCCACCTGAAAGTGGTAACCGGTAACCCGGGCAAACGAAAACTCAACGACAAAGAGCCCACTCCGGCGCGAGAAATCCCTAGCCCTCCTGAGCACCTCACAGACTGGGGAAAGGTGGCCTGGGGAAAGTTAACCGTGCTGCTGGACGGTATGGGGATTTTGACCATTGCCGATACGCTGGCGCTCGAACGTCTCTGTGATATTTACGCCGACATTCTGCAGCTGCGCCTGACAATCGCCGATGAGGGGCGAACGTACACCGTGCAGACAGAAGGCGGATTTCTAATCAAAGCGAATCCGGCTGTCGCCATGCTGGCAGATGCCGATCGACGTTTTAAAAGCTACCTGGTTGAATTCGGTCTCACTCCGGCCGCCAGAACGAAGGTGAAAGTTGATGGTGGAGAAAAAGAAGAAGACCCGCTCAACCAGTTCTTCGGTTGATCCCGCAACGCGATACGCGATGGATGTGGATTCCGGTAAGGAAATTGCCGGACCAGATATCCGAAATTCCTGTAAACGTCACCTCAAAGATTTGGAATCCTGTCACGCACGCGGGCTGGTGTGGGATCCTGCAGCTGCGCAGCGCGCCATCGACTTTTTCGCCAAAGTGCTGAAGCTGAATGGCGGTGAGCATGAGGGAAAGCCCTTCAATCTGCTGCCGTGGCAATGCTTTATCGTGGGTTCAATATTTGGCTGGAAAAACTCGGATGACTATCGCCGATTTCGAATGGTTTACGTCGAATCCGGGAAAGGTTCCGGAAAGTCACCGCTGGCAGCGGGAATAGCGCTTTATTGCCTGGTAGCCGACAAAGAGCCTCGCGCTGAAGTGTATGCTGCGGCCACGAAAAAAGACCAGGCCATGATCCTGTTTCGTGATGCGGTGGCGATGGTGGACCAGTCACCGGCGCTGGCGCAGCGGATCAATAAATCTGGTGGTGCCGGTAAAGAGTGGAATCTGGCTTTTCTTCAGACGGGATCTTTCTTCAGGCCCATCAGCTCTGACGACGGGCAGTCAGGACCGCGCCCGCATTGTGCCCTTATTGACGAGATCCACGAACACAAAAACAACCAGGTCGTTGAAATGATGCGCGCTGGCACGAAAGGACGTCGGCAGGCGTTGATTTTCATGATCACCAACAGCGGCCACGACAAAACCAGCGTCTGTTATGACTATCACGAATACGGGCGAAAAGTTGCTGAAGGATCTATTGAGGATGACAGCTTCTTTTCATTCATCTGTTCGCTTGATGAAGGTGAGGACCCGTTCAAGGACGAGTCCTGCTGGAAAAAAGCCAACCCGTCGCTTGGTCACACCTTCACAGACCGTTATTTGAGGGAACAGGTAACCCAGGCGCGCGGTATGCCGTCGAAAGAGAGCATCGTTCGCCGCCTCAACTTCTGCCAGTGGGTTGATGCTGATAACCCATGGATGAGCAGTGATGTGTGGATGGGGTGCGAAGAGGATTTCGATCTCCATGAGCTGCAGGGTGAAGAATGCTTCGGTGGCCTTGACCTTTCCGGAAGCAGGGACCTTACCGCCCTTGCGCTGTTTTTCCCGAAAAAAAGAAAGCTGCTGGTGGAGTTCTGGACCCCAAAAGACACACTTTTGGATCGTGCAAAAACGGATAGGGTCCCTTATGACGCCTGGGAGCGCGACGGGTACATCCACACAACGCCAGGCAAAGCGGTGAAGTATGGATTTGTTGCCGAGCGTATAGCCGACCTTTCCCAGATGTTTTTTATCAAAGCGATCGCCTTTGACCAGTACCGCATTAAGTATCTTGAACCTGAGCTCGAAGAGGCCAGTGTATCGGTCCCTTTAATCCCACACGGTCAGGGATATTACAAAGCCCAGGAGTCAGGGTTGTGGATGCCGCACTCTATCGAGCTTTTCGAGCAGCGGCTTGACGACGGCGACATCATCATAAAAACAAACCCCTGTCTGCGCTGGAATGCAGCATCCGCCGTGACTGAAGCAGACCAGAAAGAAAACCGCATCTTTGCCAAGAAGAAAAGCACTGGCCGTATCGATGGCGTGGTGGCTTCAGCTATGGCGATAGGCGCATCTGAAGGTGATGTCACTGATGAAGGTGATATTGACGATTTCTTCTCACAACCGTTGAGCATGTGATGGACGATTCAAATTACAGCATTGATCTGCGCACAAATAACGGCTGGTGGGCCCGGGTAGCTTCGTGGTTCGTTGGTGGACGGCTGGTAACACCTGAACAGGGTTCCCAAACCGGACCTGTTTCAGCCAGCGGCACGCTGGGCGATTCACAAATTACAGATGAACGCATCCTGCAGATATCGACCGTCTGGCGATGTGTTTCTCTAATTTCCACGCTGACCGCCTGCCTCCCCCTGGATGTATTCGAAACAGATAAAGAGGATAACCGTAAAAAGGTTGGCCTGAGCAATCCGCTGGCCCGCCTGCTGCGCTACTCGCCAAATCAGTACATGACGGCGCAGGAGTTCCGTGAAGCCATGACGATGCAGCTGTGCTTCTACGGCAATGCATACGCACTGGTTGAGCGTAACAGTGTCGGGGATGTGGTCAGCCTCCTGCCGCTGATGTCTGCCAATATGGATGTCCGGCTTGAAGGAAAGCGCATCGTTTATCGTTACCAGCGTGACAATGAATACGCCAATTTCTCACAACGTGAAATTTTCCACCTCAAGGGGTTTGGTTTTAACGGCCTTACTGGGCTCTCTCCTATCGCACATGCCTGTAAATCAGCAGGCGTTGCGGTGGCAATGGAAGACCAGCAGCGGGAATTTTATGCCAATGGTGCCAAATCTCCCAAAATCCTCACCACAGGCGATCGTGTGTTGACGAAAGAGCAGCGCACGCAGCTGGAGGAAAATTTTAAGGAGATTGCAGGCGGTCCGGTGAAAAAACGCCTCTGGATCCTTGAAGCAAACTTTCAGTCCCATGATATCGGAGTTAGTCCACAGGATGCTGAAACGATGGCTTCCAGGAAATTTCAGGTCAGTGAACTGGCGCGGTTCTTCGGCGTTCCTCCGCATCTGGTAGGTGATGTTGAGAAGAGTACCAGCTGGGGATCAGGTATTGAGCAACAAAACCTGGGATTTCTGCAGTACACACTGCAGCCGTATATATCCCGCTGGGAGAATGGCATTCAGCGCTGGTTACTGAAGCCAGAGCAGGTTGGTGTCTATCACGCTGAGCATAATCTTGATGGGCTTCTTCGTGGCGACTCAGCGTCGCGTGCTGCTTTCATGAAGGCCATGGGGGAAGCTGGTCTGAGAACCATAAATGAAATGCGGAGACTTGATAATTATCCGCCTCTTCCTGGTGGTGATGTTGCGATGCGACAGGCGCAATACGTACCAATAACCGATCTCGGCAACAACAAAGAGCCCCGCAGAAATGACGGGGCTTAATTTTTATGGGGGCCATGATGGCTGACATCATTAAAACGCTGTCTTTCGACGAAACGGAGATCAAGTTTGCCGGTGACGGAAAGCAGGGCATTTTCGAAGGTTACGCCTCTGTCTTCGGTAACACCGATTCGGATGGAGACATCATCCTACCGGGGGCATTCAAGAAGACACTGGAGACACAGACCCGCAAAGTGGCGATGTTTTTCAATCACCGCGAGTGGGAGATCCCGGTGGGCAAGTGGGACAGCATACAGGAGGACAGCAAGGGCTTACTTGTTCGCGGTCAGTTAACACCAGGGCACAGCGGAGCCTCCGACCTGAAGGCCGCCATGATCCATGGCACAGTTGAAGGTATGTCCATCGGTTTTTCGGTCACCAAAGACGATTACAGCATTGGCGTTAACGGTGGCTACATCTTCAGCAACATCTCCTGGCTGAAAGAAATCAGCGTCTGCACTTTCCCGGCGAACGAGCTGGCGGGTGTGGATTCGATGAAGAGTATCGACGGGATCGACACCATCCGTGACGTGGAGTGCTGGCTGAGGGATTCAGTCGGACTGAGCAAGTCACAGGCAGTAGGGCTGATAGCCCGTTTCAAATCAGCCATTCGGAGAGAGTCTGAAGGCGACCCAAACAAACCCGATATCAGCGCTCTGCTAAAGAGCATCAACGACTTTAATCCGACTAAAGGAAAATAAAATATGTCAGAACTCGCACAAATTCAGAAAGCCCTCGAGGAATCACAGTCCAAGCTGCAGGGGCTCTTCGATGAGCAGCGAAAACAGATCGAACAGAATGGTACCGTGTCAAAACAGCTGCAGGACGACATGGCTAAGGTTAATGAAGAAATGACCAAAACCGGTCAGCGTCTGTTTGATCTGGAACAGCGTCTTTCATCTGGACCGGATAACCTCGGAGAGAAAAAATCGTTCTCTGAGCGTGCTGCCGAAGAGCTCACTAAATCCTGGAACGGCAGCAAGTCCAGTTTTGAAGCGAAAACCTTCAATAAATCTCTTGGTAGTGATGCTGGTTCGGCTGGTGCACTCATCCAGCCGATGCAGGTGCCAGGCATCATTATGCCAGGGCTTCGCCGACTGACCATCCGTGATCTTCTGGCTCAGGGGCGAATCTCCAGCAACTCTCTTGAATATGTTCGCGAAGAGGTGTTCACCAACAATGCGGCCAGCGTGGCGGAAAAAGCCCTTAAGCCTGAATCAGATATTAAATTCAGCAAACAGACGGCGAACGTTAAAACCATCGCTCACTGGATCCAGGCATCCCGCCAGGTGATGGATGATGCGCCGATGCTCCAGTCCTACGTCAATAATCGCCTGCTTTACGGTCTGGCACTGGAGGAAGAACGACAGCTGCTGAATGGTGATGGTAGTGGTGATGACCTGGAAGGTATCAACCATGTGGCAACTGCCTACGATACCGCCCTGAACGTTTCTGGTGATACGCGCGCCGATATTATCGCGCATGCGATTTTCCAAGTAACCGAGTCCGAGTTCAGCGCGTCAGGCATCATTCTCAACCCACGCGATTGGCATAACATCGCGCTGCTGAAAGACAACGAAGGCCGTTATCTTTTCGGTGGGCCGCAGGCTTTCACCAGCAACATCATGTGGGGCCTGCCAGTTGTGCCGACTCGCGCCCAGGCGCAGGGCACTTTCACCGTTGGTGGTTTCGATATGGCATCGCAGGTCTGGGATCGCATGGATGCAACCATCGAAGTAAGCCGCGAAGACCGCGACAACTTTGTCAAAAACATGCTCACCATCCTGTGCGAAGAGCGCCTGGCGCTGGCGCACTATCGCCCAGCGGCACTTATCAAGGGTTCCTTCGACGAATCCGGCAGCTGATGGAGGGGGCGGGGAAACCCGCCCTTAATTAATGACGATAAATGTGCTTGATGTCGTTCCGATTGAAGAGCTGCGCCAGCATGTGGAAATGGATACCGATGATCGGGATTCCATGATCAAGCGTTACGCACAGTCAGCGCTTGAATACTGCCTGCGCTGGTGCGATGAACCTCGCTGGAAAGTGGCCGAAGATATTCCAGCCCCGGTGGTCTCGGCAATGTTACTTATTTTTGGCGACCTGTTTGAGCACCGAACCAGTCAGACAGAAGTGCAGCTTTATTCAAATGTGGCGGCAGAAAATCTGATGTTTGCCTGTCGTAACTGGCGAGGTGAGGCTGAACAGGGGGAGGGCTCCTGATGGAACCTGGCCGACTCCGGCACCGTGTCCGGATAGAAGTAAAGACTGACGACCGTGACAATTTCGGTCAGTTGATTGGCTGGAAGAGTAAGGGCATTGTCGCGGCAGATATCCGCGCCGTTACCGGGCGGGATTTTATTAGTGGCAGCGCCGAACGCTCCAACGTTACCACGAAAATTTTCATGCGATACCGGGATGATATTCGGGCTACGGTTACTCGCTTTATCGAGGTAACAAATAAGGGAGAAGGACGCGTTTTTACTGTGACTGCACCGCTGCCCACGCGCGACAGACGCAATATTGAAGTCCTGTGTATGGAGGATTTCACTCGTGTTCCCTGAAATAAAAAGCGCGGTAGAAGCACTTCTTGGCGTGAATGTTTATCCACTGATCGGCCCGCAAACGGAAAGCGAATTTGTGACGCTACAGCTTATAAGCGATCCGCGGCTTGTCACTGGCACCATTCGCACAAAAATTGTGGCAGCTCGCTACCAGATAGCCTTTGTATCTTCCCTCTACAGCAGGACAGAGGAAATGGATAAGAGTCTGTGGGCTGTCTGGGAAACTATACAGCACGGTCATATTGGTGGTTATCCCGTCCAGTACGTAGAACGGCAGGGAGTTCGGGAGAGCTTTGAACCAGATGACGGCGGTAAGTACCGGCGGGTGCGGGACTACATTTTTTACTGTCCGGAGGTTGCGACATGATCCGAATGGAGGTTAAAGGTCTGCAGGAGCTGGAGCGCCAGCTCGAAGCTATGGGGGAAAAACTTGCCGTTAAAGTGCTCGGCCAGGCAGGCAAGGAGGCTATGGAAATCGTCAGCGAGGACATGCAGCAGCATGCGGGCTACGACGAAAGCAGCCCAGGCCCCCACATGCGCGACAGTATCAAGGCAACCTACAGGAACCGCATGAATGATGCACGCTGGAAGACAGTTGTGACTATCCGTGTCGGCCCGTCAAAAGAACACACCATGAAAGCACTGGCGCAGGAGTTTGGCACCGTTAAACAGGTTGCCAATCCCTTCATGCGCCCGGCGCTAGATTACAACCGCGCAAAAATATTGCGTGTTCTCTCGGTCCGTATCCGTGAGGGGATCGAAAATAACCGCTAAATGAGGATAGAAAATGGCTGATAAAAGCTCACCGGAATACGCGATGCTTCCCGCGGGAACCGTAGTTAAATGGGGAAAATCAGGAGAGGCAGTTGCTGATTTCTTGCCCCTGGTTAACTGTAAGGCACTTGGCGCTACTGGTGCGACCGGTTCCTTTGTCGACTGCACCACGCTGATCGACACTCAGAAGCAGTTCCTTTCAGATATGGCTGAAGGGCCGGAAAAATCCCTTGGGTTCGTCGATGACCCATCCAATACCAGCTTCACCGATTTCCTGAATGCTGCTGAACAGCGCGAAACAGTGCAGTTTTATATTGAGCTGCCGAACGGTCGTACCGCGACGATGATTATGGCGCTCTCCGGCTGGCAGTTGAATGAAATCACCGCCCCGGCCAGCGAAGTAATTCAGGTTACGGTTAACGGCAAGCAGAACAACATCACCTGGGGCTACAACACGCCGGGTAGCTAAGTACCAACAGACGACATTACGCAAACCACCTTTTACGGCCGCTGCACTGCGGCCTTTTTAATGGAGAATTTTGATGGACGATCTTAAATCCAGCCTGCTGGCCCCGGAGAAAAGCCAGCACAACGTAACTATCCTCGGTGCCGATGTCTTTATCCGACGTCTGACAGCCTTCGAGCTGGAGGAATATGACGAGAAACAGGCGCAACTGCGCGCGGAAAACAACTCTCTGGGTATGGCAATGTCCACCGCGTCATTCATCCTCAGCGCGATGGTTGATGAGAACGGCAACCCTATTCCGGAAGAAAACCTTCCGGCGCCCGATGAGCTGCTTAAAGCGCGCTCTAATGCATCCCTTATTGATGCCCTTCAGACCATCCAGCGCCATAGCTGGGGCTCGCTTGAGGAAGCGAAAAAAAACTGATGGACTCCCCCTGGCTGATGGCTATGTACACCCTTGCCGATCGCCTCGGGGAGCCGGACCCTCGAAAAATTGCCAGCCTTCCTGCAGATATCCTGCTCCACTGGCAGGCCTGGCTATCTCTCACCGGCCACGCCGTGGAATACACGCAGCCGGAGCTGCCAGCCCCGGTAACCACAATTCAACCCGCCACTGATCAGGCCAGTCAGTGCGCCGACGTTATGAGGATCCTTGGACAATGAGTGATGTTGCAAGCCTGTCGGTTGCCCTGCACCTGAATTCAGCGGCTTTCAAGTCGCAGATCACTGACGCATACGAAAAAGCAGGGCAGGCCAGCAAGAAATTCAATAACCAGGCGACGACGCAGGCTGGCGAGCTTGAAAAAGCCATCGCGCGAACGGTAGCCGCGGCGAAGGGTATCGGGTTTCCTGCCGCAAACTCCGATCAGTTTACCGGGGTTACGCGTGGCGCCGGGCAACTGAATTATGTCCTGCATGAGGTGGCCGCAGGGAGCAACGTTGCCAGCAGCAGCATAATTAACGCTTTGATCCCGGCTGTACACTCTCTCAAAGGCGAACTGGATAGCAGCGCTGGTGGCTGGAAGGCGCAGCAGGATGCGGCCCGCAAAGCGGCAGCAGAGCTGGCCGATGCTGCTCAAAACCAGATCGCAGCTGCTCAGGCAGAAAAGCAGGCGGCGCTCAGCAAGGTTGCCATTGCTGAGAAAACCATTGCTGCCGCGCAGGCGCAGCGCGAGCAGGCTATTGCGCTTGACGAGTATTACGCAAAACAGGCGGCGGTTAATAAACAGTATGGGCTGAACGTCAGCTACCAGGACCAACACCTTAAAAATGAGCGTGCCATCATTGAGGCTAACCGGCTGGAAGCCGGTGCGCTCGAAAAACTGAAAACCGCAAAGGCGGCGGTGACGGCGGCCGAGCTGGCGGAAAATGGCGGTAAAGCAGCACTTGTTGCGTCGACTGAGGCAGCAGCCGCTGCGAATACTCAGCTGTCAATCTCTCAACGAATTGCAGCGACGAGCAGCCGCGCACTTAGCTCAGCACTGAGCCTGTTGGGCGGGCCAGTCGGGATCGGCCTGACGGTGCTTGCTGCAGGTGGAACACTGCTTTACAGCGAGTTCAAAAAAGGTGAAGAGCAAACCAAAAAGCTAAACTCCGCCATTCTGGATCTGAAAACGTCAGCGCTGATCTCCGCTGGTGAGCTGAAGCGGCTAAATGCGGAGCTCGGCGGTACGGAGACCTCTGTTGATGCGGTGACGGCAACAGCCAAAGCGGGCTTTAGCGGTCAGCTGTTGACCGACGTTGCCACCCTGGCGAATGCCTATGCGCAGGCAGGCGGTAATGCACAGGACTTGTTGACCCATCTTGCATCCCTGCGGGGCGATCCGGTCGCTGCGATGCAAAAGCTCACATCATCAGGCGTTGCGCTGAGTGATTCAATAATTAGCCAGGTACTGGCGCTTAATCAGCGAGGTGAGGCAGCCCAGGCCAGCCAGTTGCTGATCGATACCGCGATTCAGGCTGAAAAGGGGAGACTATCAGAGTTAGGTATTGAGGTAGACAAAACCTCAGAAAGGGTGAAAAACCTCGGCAATACGTGGGGTACAGCAGGTGAGCAGGCTGTTATTGCCCTTGGTGGTGCGATCGATAAAACCCAGGAGGTAAATAAACGGCTGGGGAATATGGCGAGCCAGCTGGCCTCTGATATCGCTGCTGCAACCGCCGCAGCTCAGAATGAGCGGATTAAAAACAGCGCGGGTCTGAAAAGTTATCTTGATGCCGGTACCACAGCAGCAGAGAAGCGCGCCGAGGCCATTAAAAAACTCAATAACAGTATCTACAACACTGACTCTCAGGAATATCAACGAATTCTTAAAGGGATAAATGATGAATTCGACAGAGCCAGCAAAAAAGAGCATCCAAAGAAAACGGAATCTGGCCAGCAGACAGAAGGTCAGAGGCTGCTTGAGCAGGCTCAGCAAAGAAATGCTGTCCTGAGAGAAGAGGCGTCTACCACCGAAGGATTGACCCAGTCAGCCCAGCAGCTGGTGGCCTTCAATGAAAAAATCGCCGGATTGAAAGGTCAGCAACTGACAAAAGCACAACAAAGCCTTGTCAGCATGCAGGATCAGATTCGTTCTCAGCTGCAGTCAAACGTCGAACTTGAGAAAGAAGCTGCTCTTCGTAAAACCTCACTGAAATACCAGCAGGAGAGTAAAAAGTGGGAGGAAGAAGTGGCGGCAATGCGGCGTGAAGCCACGCAGAGCCTGCAAGCCTATTCACAATCCGACAGGGAGTCCGCAAACACTCAGGCACGTATCGCTATTGAGAACCGTTTTAACCAGCGCCGAATTGCGCTTGAGAAAGATTTCACTGACCAGTCATCTGCTGAATTTCAGGCGCGGCTGTCCGATCTGGAATCAGCAAAGCAGCAGGAATTAGAGATTGTTCAGCAGAGCAACGATGCCAAGCTGGCCGCAGAGCGCGACTATTCTGCAGGGTTCAGGCGCGGCACGCTCAACTGGGTTGATAGCGCTCGTGATGCAAACAGCCAGTTGGCGACCTTCGCGACAGGGCTGTTTGATGGCATGACCGATTCCCTGGCTACGTTCGCCACAACCGGAAAGCTAAGCTTCCGGGATTTTACAACATCCGTACTTTCTGACCTGGCGAAAATAGCCACTCGCATTGCTCTTTCCAGCGCGCTTGAGAGCATTTTTGGTGCAGCTGGCTCTGCTTTTACTGGCGGTGCTTCAGTCGGTAGCACTCCTTCCGGCGCATACAGCAATGCTGCAGCGAATGTGAAATTCAACGCAAAAGGCGGCGTATACGATTCTCCATCTCTGAGTACTTACAGTGGTGGCGTATACAACTCCCCACAGGTTTTTGCATTTGCCAAGGGGGCTGGAGTATTCGGTGAGGCGGGACCCGAAGCGATCATGCCGTTGACCAGATCTTCTGATGGTTCTCTTGGTGTGCGTGCTGTCGGGGGAGGTGGACAACAGGCGGCCGCTGCACCTGTTGTTTATATCACCATTGAGGGAAACGGGAACACCAGTTCTCAATCTTCGGCTGGTTTCGAGCAGTTCGGCAAAGAGATCGGCAATTTTGTAACTGAGCAATATCGAAAATTGATACAGGCAGACCTCCGCCCTGGCGGGGCAATCTGGAACAGTACAAACGGGAGGCGATAATGGCGCTGGAAACCTTTAACTGGAGCCCTCGTGTTAATCCGAGTCAGGACGTCACCATGCGCACGCGTGAGGCACAGTTTGGGGACGGCTACACGCAGACTTCTGGTGATGGCATTAATCCTCGCTCACAAAGCTGGGATCTTACTTTCATTGGCATTGAGTCTTATATCAAAGCGATTAAGGAGTTCCTTGATCGCCATGAGGGCACCCGGGCTTTTGCCTGGAAGCCACCACTGGAAGATTTAGGCCTATTCCGCTGCAAAGAGTACAAGCCATCTCCAATGGGGGGAGGCAACTGGTCGCTGACTGCTACATTCATCCAGGCATTTAAACCATGAGCTTAAACGCAGACTATCAAAAGCTTGAGTCCGGTAACGATGTTCGACTGATTGAAGTCGACGGCTCTTCCTTTGGGCTTTCCGACGTTCTCCGCTTTCACAATTACAACATTCCTCACACAGAAGCGGAAATTCTCGCCGCAGGCGGGGATGAAGCGCGGCTTCCGGCGAAAGCAATCTGGTGGCAGGGGAATGAATATGCCGCGTGGCCGTACAAACTTGAAGGGATCGAGAAATCCACAAGCGGTAGCAATGCTACCCCATCGCTGACCGTGGCGAATATCGACAGCTCAATTTCAGCTCTGTGCCTCGCCTATGACGATCTGCTGCAGGCTAAGGTCACAATTCATGACACTAAAGAGACATATCTCGATGCCAGAAATTTTGAGGGGGGGAATCCCTCTGCAGACCCTACACAGGAGAAACTTCAGGTCTGGTACCTAGACGGGAAAACTAGCGAGCTGGCAGGTGAGTCCATCGAATTTGTTCTTTCCAGCCCGATGGACCTGCAGGGGCAAATGATCCCGACACGACAGCTTCATTCCCTGTGTACATGGTGCATCCGGAATAAATACCGCACCGGTGACGGCTGCGACTATGCCGGGACCAACTATTTCGACAAAAACAACAACCCGGTGAGCGACCCGTCGCAGGATGAATGCCCCGGCACGCTTACGGCCTGTAAGCTCCGGCATGGAGATGGCAACGAACTGCCGTTCGGTGGCTTCCCTGGCACGTCTTTGATCAGGAGCTGATATGCGTCAGAAAACCATCGATGCGATTATGGCTCATGCTGCAGCTGAGTATCCTCGCGAGTGTTGCGGCGTGGTGGCGCAGAAAAGCCGCGTTGAGCGGTACTTCCCCTGCCGAAATCTTGCCGAGGCGCCGGAGGACAATTTTGTCCTCTGCCCGGAAGATTACGCAGTTGCTGAGGACTGGGGTACGGTGATCGCCATCGTTCACAGTCACCCTGACGCCACAACCCAACCGAGCGAACTGGATAAAGCGCAATGCGATGCAACGCTTTTACCCTGGCACATCGTGAGCTGGCCTGAGGGGGATTTACGCACCATCCAGCCGCGCGGAGAACTGCCGCTGCTGGAGCGTCCGTTTGTGCTTGGACACTTCGATTGCTGGGGGCTGGTCATGAGCTATTTCCGGCAAACGCACGGTATCGAGCTCCACGATTACCGGGTGGATTATCCCTGGTGGGAAAACGACTATCCGGACAACTTCTATCAGGATTGCTGGTATGAGTGCGGATTCCGTGAATTCGACGGGCCCCCGAAACCCGGCGATATGGTGATCATGCAGGTCCAGGCTGATAAGTGGAATCATGCGGGAATTCTACTGGAGGGAAATATGCTGCTGCACCACCTGTACGGACACCTAAGTAAGCGCGTGCCGTATGGTGGCTACTGGCAGGAAAGGACGATGAAGATTTTACGTTACAAATCTCTGTGCTAACCTTTTGCAAAACCAAAGGGGATAGGGATATGAAAAAAACATTATTGGCATTTTCGTTGTTAATTTTGGCTGGTTGTTCGACTGAGCCAGTTCTCCCGCAGTATGCAAAAGAAGTGTCAGCACCGAAAGAATTTCAGCAGTCAACAAACACAACTGCCGTAACTATCATTCGCGATAAAGGTTTCGTTGCTGGTGGATGCGCTATAACAACCTATATCAATGGTAAATATTTGGCTGAACTTGATACAGGGGAAAAAGTCACTGCTTACTTAAACCCTGGCGATGTATTGATTGGGGCTGGGTTTGCCGGGAAAGGCCTATGTAATGGTGCACCTAAAAAAGAACGGGAGTTTTCAATAAAAGAAAATACTCCTCGAGTTTTAAGGATATTTATCGATCAAAGTGGGAATGTAGATATACTTCCGATGTCGATAAATTAGAGTTGAAATTTAACAGGAAAAGGCCACCTTCGGGTGGCTTTTTTATTGGGGTGATTCATGTCAGATGTAATGACTCGCATTGAACTTGGTGGCGTTCTTGGAAAGACTTTTGGTAAAACACATCATCGCTCAATAAGCACAACCAAAGAAGCTTGCAAAGCCTTATCTGCTACGATTAATGGTTTCGAAAAATTCATGAATACAAGTAAGCAAAGAGGGCTTTCTTATGCGGTTTTTTGCGGGACGAAAAATATTGGTGTTGATGAATTAGGATTTCCTGTCAGGGGTGAGGTTATAAGAATCGTTCCAGTGCCGATTGGAAGTAAAAAAGCCGGTGTATTACAAACTATTTTAGGTGCTGTATTGGTGGCCGTTGGGGTGGTATTCAATTTCACGCCATTTGCTGGAGCTTCACCATTTTTCTATCAGGCTGGTGGCGCTCTGATCCTTGGTGGCGTCGTCCAAATGCTATCACCCCAACCAACCGGATTAGCCAGCAAACAAAGCGCAGATAACCGTGCATCCTACGCATTCGGTGGTGTAACAAACACCGCAGCGCAAGGCTACCCGGTACCGCTCCTTTATGGCCGTCGGCGGATAGGCGGAGCGATTATTTCTGCCGGAATTTATGTCGAAGATCAGCAGTAGATAACTAACTTTTTTTCTGGCCACCTTCGGGTGGCTTTTTTTATGGGCGCAATATGGCTACAGAAAAAGTGTTAAAGGGCCGCAAGGGCGGCAGCTCAAGTTCCCGAACCCCAACCGAACAGCCTGATGATCTGCAATCTGTAGCGAAGGCAAAAATTCTCGTTGCGCTTGGTGAAGGGGAGTTTGCAGGGCAGCTAACCGGCAAAGATATCTACCTGGACGGAACGGCGCTTGAGAACGCTGACGGCTCCCAAAACTTCAGCGGCGTAACATGGGAGTTTCGCGCAGGAACGCAGGCACAAAAATATATTCAGGGCATTCCCGGTACCGAAAACGAAATCAGCGTGGGAACTGAGGTATCAAGCGCTACAGCCTGGACGCGCACGTTTACCAATACGCAGCTTTCAGCAGTTCGTCTGCGTCTGAAATGGCCCTCGCTTTTCAAACAGGAGGACGACGGTGATCTGGTGGGTTACTCGGTCAATTATGCGATTGACCTTCAGACGGATGGCGGCACATGGCAGACGGTACTCAATACCAGCGTGACCGGCAAAACGACGTCTGGTTATGAGCGCAGCCACCGTATCGATTTACCGCAGGCTGGCAGCACCTGGACTATCCGCCTGCGTAAGATTACCTCTGACGCCAACAGCGCGAAGATCGGCGATACGATGACGCTGCAGAGCTTCACTGAGGTGATTGACGCCAAGTTACGCTATCCCAACACAGCGCTACTCTATATCGAATTCGATTCCAGCCAGTTTAACGGCTCTATCCCGCAGATCTCCTGCGAGCCTCGCGGGCGTGTTATTCGTGTGCCAGATAACTATGACCCCGAAACAAGAACGTACAGCGGGACATGGACCGGTGCGTTTAAGTGGGCATGGACGGATAATCCGGCGTGGATTTTTTACGATCTGGTTGTTTCTGACCGGTTCGGCCTCGGTCACCGGTTGACTGCTGCGAATATCGATAAATGGACACTGTATCAGGTTGCCCAGTATTGCGATCAGATGGTACCAGACGGCAAGGGAGGCAACGGTACCGAACCACGTTATACCTGTAACGTGTACATTCAGGACCGGAATGACGCCTACACAGTCCTGCGTGATTTTGCTGCTATCTTCCGTGGTATGACCTACTGGGGCGGGGATCAGATTGTTGCCCTGGCTGACATGCCGCGCGATGTTGATTACAGCTACACGCGCGCTAACGTTGTTGGCGGTCGCTTCACCTATTCGAGCAGCACCACGAAAAGCCGCTACACCACAGCGCTGGTATCATGGTCTGATCCCGGTAATGCTTACGCCGACGCGATGGAGCCGGTATTTGAGCAGGCGCTGGTGGCGCGGTACGGTTTCAATCAACTGGAAATGACAGCCATCGGCTGTACCAGACAGTCTGAAGCAAACCGTAAGGGGCGCTGGGGTATTCTCACCAACAACAAGGATCGCGTTGTTTCGTTTGATGTCGGGCTGGACGGCAACATTCCTCAGCCGGGCTACATCATCGCCGTGGCAGACGAGCTGCTTTCCGGAAAGGTTATGGGCGGACGCATCAGCGCCGTTAACGGTCGCGTTATCAAACTTGACCGCGTGGCAGATGCGGCAGCAGGTGATCGCCTTATTCTCAACCTACCTTCCGGTGCATCGCAGAGCAGGACCATTCAGGCCGTGAACGGTGAATCAGTCACAGTCACCACGGCATACAGTGAGACGCCACAGACCGAAGCTGTTTGGGTGGTTGAATCTGACGAGCTTTACGCGCAGCAGTACCGCGTTGTCAGCGTAAGCGATAATGATAATGGCACCTTCTCGATCACGGCCGCATGGCACGATCCGGATAAATATGCCCGTATCGATACTGGCGCAATTATCGACCAGCGGCCAATAAGTGTAATACCTCCTGGTAATCAGTCCCCGCCAGCTAACATCGTGATCAGCTCGTTTTCTGTTGTTCAGCAGAATATCAGCGTCGAGACCATGCGCGTCAGTTGGGACCAGGCGCAGAATGCTATCGCCTATGAGGGGCAGTGGCGCCGTAACGACGGAAACTGGGTGAACATGCCTCGCAGCTCCACCACGTCATTTGACGTCCCGGGGATTTATGCCGGGCGCTACCTGGTGCGCGTGCGCGCAATTAATGCCGCTGAAGTTTCCTCAGGATGGGGATATTCAGAAGAGAAGACGCTGACCGGCAAAGTAGGTAATCCGCCTAAGCCAGTAGGATTCACGGCCACGGGCATTAACTGGGGGATCCGTCTGAACTGGGGTTTTCCGGCAAACACCGGCGATACGCTAAAAACGGAAATTCAGTACACGGCCAACAGTGACTTTTCAGATCCCCTCTTGCTCTCAGATGTGCCTTATCCATCTGCGGAATACACCCAACTCGGCCTTAAAGCAGGGCAGGAATTCTGGTACCGCGCGCAGCTGGTCGACAGAACGGGTAACGAGTCCGGGTATACCGACTGGATCAGGGGGATGTCTAACGATAACGCCGATGATTATTTGGGCGATATCGCAGATGATTTCCTAACCTCTGCAGACGGAGAACGCCTAACTGGTGACATCGATACCAACATTGAGGGAATACTGCAGAACGCCCTGGCGAACCACGGAACTGTTGAGCACCAGTGGGCACAATACGGAGAAGTGCGTGCCGATATTCTGGTGGTTAAAACGACGATTGCTGAAGTAGATAAGGCAATGGCCGAACTTTCGACGCAGGTACAGGCGCAGATAGAGGACGTCACCGCTTCCCTGGAAGACAAGCTTACAGCCGTCGTAGATGCCTCCGGTGCTTCGGCAATCTACACCCTCAAAACAGGTGTGAGAATAAACGGGGTGATGTACAACGCCGGGATGTCTATTGCAGTGCTTGCAGAGGCGGGGAAGCCGGTAGTCACCCGAGTTGGTTTCAACGCTAACCAGTTTGTACTGATGAGCGGCAGCGGTGATACCCAGTATTCGCCGTTCGCTGTGGTTAATGGACAGGTCTTTATCAGCTCAGCGTTTATTCAGGATGGCACGATCACCAATGCCAAAATCGGCGACTTCATCCAGTCCAATAATTACGTTGCTGGGGCTGTCGGATGGAGGCTCGATAAATCAGGAACATTCGAGAACTACGGTTCGACAGCTGGAGAGGGATCCATGAAACAGACAAACCAGACAATCAGTGTGCGTGACGCCAACAATGTGTTGAGGGTGCAGATCGGGAGAATCACAGGGATATGGTAAACATTGGGCCTCAGGTGGGGCCTTTTTTTAGGATGCACAGCTATGGCTCAGTACGGTGTTGAAACCTGGGACGCATCAGGCGTTGTAAATAACTATGGAATTAAGCCCGTCAGTGTAAGCGGCTACCTACAGTTGGCCCAGAATGAAAAAACAGGCTCTTACTCTGTAGCTCTTCCACCGGGGTGTAAGCTTACTTACTTTCAGATAATGAACGGTGATCAGTGGGGAACGAGCCGGAGGAAGATCACTATTTCAGGTGGCACCGCAACAGTATCTGCAGTAGGCGATACCGACTATTCCGCAGGGACTGAGCCAGCAGCTGCGGCGTATCTCATTTTCCAGATAGAGAGGGCGTAAATGGCGCAGTATGGCGTTTTACTGACAACGACTGCAGGAGAAGTATGGGTGACCGCGAATAGTTCGCCTATTGCTCTACAGGCTCGAAAGACAGCGACCCTTCAGGGAACATCTGGTTTCAACACCAAAGTGACGCACACCTTTCCCTCTGGTCAACCCGTTGTCGCCTTTGTTCATTGCACGGTTGAGGTGGAAATTACCCAGACGATAAGCGGGAACACCATCACGGTTGATTTTCTCAGACCAAATGCAACCGGCACAGCGTACGTTTATTTTTTCTCTATTTTCCCACAGACAAAGCCAAATTACGGGCTGGCCGTCTGGGATGCGTCAGGGACACTCATTTTGACTAATGAAACGCGGACACTCAGTGATGTGGTAACCCTCGGTACTGCCGGTGTAGATGCAAGTTCAGGCTATAACATCAATACCACGCTGGCGGGAAAATGGGCCTGTATGCCTGCCATGCTGGGTTTGATTACAGGAGTTATATCGGCCGGCGGCCAGCCGCAGCCCTACTCGGCGATTTACAAGAGCATGGCAAAACTTGAGGGAGGCAATACGCGAATATTCGCCAGGCCACAAACAACGCCCAGCGGAAACCTTCAGAACGTCGCGTATTCAAATCTGAGAAACGTGATAATGGCCATCAACTGCGCCAACTACGATTGATCGTTTTCAGCGATCAATCTTATGAAAATTGATCTACAGAATCAATTATATCCCTTTGATTCATCTTGTTATTGTTTAATCTCTTGAATACCCTGGGATATAACCACTATGAAAAACGTGATTCTTTGCCTGGCGGTGGCTGTATTGCTCTCCGGTTGCGCTGGCGTGCTTCAGAAGCAGCAACCCATATGTACCGGAACGGCCCTAATCGGCGGACAGGAAAACATCGTCCAGATTTACGGAGTGCGTAAGCAAAGTAACCAGACCCAGTACCGCGCCGGTTATCCATTTAACTGGTCATGGGTTAGCGCAAACACTTTCAGTAGTACCACGTGCCAGTAACTCAAGCATTTTTGAATAAACCTCGCCCCGGCGGGGTTTTTTATTGCCCGAAAGGAGCGCATATGTCTGCAGGAACTATCACCCTGACAAACGGGTCCGCTATTGTTGGCGGCTCCGGAACCTCATTCGCAACAGAACTCGCCGCAGGTGACTTTATTGTCTCCACTGTGGGCGGCGTTGATTATACGCTGCCCGTTAAATCGGTTGAGAGTAATGCGCAACTTACGCTGGTCAGCAACTTTACCGGGCCAACGCAATCCGGGGCGGCCTGGTCAGCTGTTCCCCGCGTGGCACTCAACATGGTCACTGCCGCGCTGGTGGCGCAAAGTGCTGAAGCCCTGCGTGGACTGAATTACGACAAACAGAACTGGCAAAGCATTTTTTCTGGAACCGGAAATGTAACGGTAACCCTTCCGGATGGAACGACGTGGACGGGGCCAGCCTGGAATAGCATTACCACATCCCTTGCAGGCAAGGCAGCAAAAGGTGCAAACAATGACATAACTTCGCTCAGCGGACTCACTACAGCGTTGTCTGTAGCTCAGGGTGGTACCGGTTCGACAATCGCATCAGGTGCTCGCACAAACCTTGGTTTAGGAAACAGCGCAACTAGGGACGTTGGAACAACTTCAGGTACGGTTGCTGCCGGGGATGATGCAAGACTTTCAAAGCTAACGGTGGTTACATCACCTGCAGGTTTACAGGTTATTGGAGCTAGGCTTGATGCTCCGGCAGGAATAGCCTGTCATGGAGGGGCAAACTCTAATGCAACCGTAGATGTATTTTCCATTTACTGGACAGCAGCGGCTGGCCCGCACCTATATATCAATACCTCAGATTTAGGTCAGTTTCAGCTGAACACATCAGATGAGCGCCTCAAAGAAAAGGTTAGGGATATTACTGATGAAAGCTGTCTAGAGCGAGTCATTAAGCAAAACATTGTTGAATATCAATGGAAAGATAAAGAAATGCGCGGAGATCAAACTCATCGAGGATTTATCGCGCAACAAGTTGGTGAGATTGATCCGATGCTCATTACTGGTTCTGAAGATTCGCAATATGGGTTGGATCTAATTGCTCTTTTGGCTGATGCATATGGTGCAATCAAGGGAATGAAGAAGCAGATTGATGAGCTTTCGGAGGAGATTGCGAACATGAAAATAGGGTAGCCATCCCTCTCGCTTACTTGATCTGTACAAATAAAAATACTACTGTATATGCATACAGTAATTTGTGTGGTGAGAGCGACAATCATGCCTCGACAACCTGATATCAATGCAGCTTTTTTGGCCTCCATCCAAAGGAATCCAAAGGGTTATCTTTGCCTCAATACAGATAAATTTATCGCTGAACTACGCGAAAGAAACTGGCATTTCAGCCAGGCTGACGCCAATGCATGGATTGAGCGATACCAACCTGACTTCGCCGATAAGACGACAAACGATAGCGAGAATCGATACTGGATCCTGCGTAACATGGGGAGGGTGTTCTAATGGGATTTCCTTCACCGGCAATGGATTATCAGGAACAGCGGTTAACGATAGATCTGCTATGCGGAATAGACGGGAACTGCAGGGTAATAGAAACGTCATGCGGCTGGGCTGTCATTAACGTAGCCATGAGGCCAGAGCAGGGCGATACACTCTTGGTAAGAATGGATAACAGGAACGAGTTTGCAAAGCTATACGGGGCGGCATTGATAACTGAAGATGGTGAAGCGATAGAAGGCGACGCGCTGGATGACGTGGAGGTGTTTGGAGTGTTAACACATAGCCTTAACTGGGTTACGAACGATGATTGCCCGGCGATTTGAAGCACGGTTACACCATCATTTCACCATAATAATTTTACGGCAACAAAAAACCAGCCATAAAAGGCTGGTTTTCAATGTGTTTTTGGTCGGCACGAGAGGATTTGAACCTCCGACCCCCGACACCCCATGTTGGTACCCCATATCAAAATTCGCTTTACGACAAACGCTGTAATTTACAACCATTGGTCTGCAGAGGGGGGATACCCCGAACATTTAAACCAAATTTATATTTTGCTTCTCTCTGCTTGCACTAAAATATTCTTCAGTCCCGAGTGTGAGGTTTCCCCAAGCTTAAAGGCGAGGTAGGAAGGTAAGTCTAGGTGAATGCCAGTTTGAAGAGCGCGCACGAGCACCAGGATCTGCCCTTCTCCTATCTTTTCAAGATCATCTGATGTTAGACTTTCATTGGATGCACACAGAACGGTCCAATTTAACTCCGAGTTGATATTTAGAGTAACTGCAACACCTTCCTTCGTTGAAAGTAACATAAGAGTTACCGCATTAGGAAAGCTGATAATTTCATTTACGCCCTGAGCCGCATCCTGGGAGAAGAGTGTTGTACCACGAACTTTAGGCATTTCATTTCCTTCGCGATACCAAAGTCCTTTGTGTAACTCTTTGCCATATTCTGAATCAAGCACTTTATGTCCAAAAAGACAATAAGCAATGCCTATTGCAAGCTTACACATGAAACGCTGATCAAACTTTGTGTACATCAGGGTCTGAACGTTTCGAACATGTTCTCCTTCAGTGTTGGCGGTGAAAAATTGTTTGCGTGCATTATCCAACTCATCAGCTTGCACAAATCCAATGCTGGCTGGATCTGCGCCACCAACCTCACCGCAAAGAATTTTTTTGACTTTACGGCCTTGAAATGCTTGCTCAAATGACAGCCATGTTTTTATCGGATTCTGAGACGTATTTTCAGAAAACAAGAAATAAGCCCGCGTTTCAATTTTTTTCATAGTTCTGGGATTTCCGCCCATGTAAGAAGATAATCTCTCGTCATGTGGACGTATCAAAAAAACTTGTTCGCCCTGGGGTCCCAACCACATTTCACAAACGTGACCCTCTGGCATGTCCGGAGGACAAAGTTCAGTGTTACCCATGCATACGAGAGAAACACCACTTGGATTATCCTTATCATAAAATGCGGAGGACGCTTTTTGTAGCCAGTTAGTAACCAGCCAATTTTTCTCGAAAGATGCATCAACAAACAAACCAAGATTGCTGTTGCAGCTTTTACATACGTCACGTGTCTTTAGGAAGTCAGGCGCATATGCACCCCCCAGAAACTGTGGTACAACATGCTCGAGAGAAAATTCCTTATCATCTTTTTGTTCACGACAATATATGCAAAGTCTCATAACTTTTTTCCGCAAGTATAAGAAAAATGAGTGTAACATATTAACAATATTAATCTGAAAGTGGGGCGTAGACTATGTTAGTGAGATCATGTTTTGGAGTTGGCTTGCTCTTTTAATGGCCTAGGTGCTCAAATATAAGCCGGTTTTCGCACACGGAACGGCATACACGAAGGTAAGCAATGCGCAGTAAACTCAACGTGAAGATGCAAAGCTATCCTAAAACAACGGGAAAGTTGCCCTGATATTATAAAAATCAAATTAACTCATTGCTTATATGAGATAAAGCGAGTAATTTGCAATCTATTGTTTATCTAGCAAACTCTTTCCCCAAAATGATACGCATAGTCTTGATAATCAATAGGTTAAAGATTGCATTTTGACGCGTTAAATTTAGATTATTTTGTTTTTTTATCTAATATAATCAATCGATTAACATGGGGTTGGCCATGTAATGCTGCGTCATATGGAATGGTTCGAAGCCGCAGACCTGATCGTTAAAGGTATGGAAGGCGCGATCAACGCGAAAACCGTAACTTACGATTTCGAACGTCTGATGGAAGGCGCTAAGCTGCTGAAATGTTCAGAGTTTGGCGACGCGATTATCGCGAACATGTAATCCAGATTCTGGGTTAAACAAGAGCGGGGGCCTGAGGGTTCCCGTTTTTTTTGCCTCTGCCTGCGGGAGACAACTCGATGTTAGCCACTGTCCTTATCGCTGTCGTTGTACTCATCCATCTCTACATTCTTGTGCTGGAAATGTTCCTGTGGAATACCAAAACAGGGCACAAGGCTTTTAATCTGCGTCCTGATTTTGCGCGCGACACCCGCGTGCTGGCCGCGAATCAGGGGCTCTACAACGGTTTTCTGGCAGCCGGTCTGCTCTGGAGCCTCTGGCTCGGCGAAAAGGGGATTCAGGTAGCCATCTTCTTCCTGACCTGTGTACTGATCGCCGGACTTTTTGGCGCAGCCACCGCCAGCCGTAAAATTTTGTATGTGCAGGCCATGCCCGCGCTTGCAGCGCTGCTTGCGTTACTCCTCTGAAGCAATGCTTTGGTTGAGATAACGCCTCCGATATACTCGTGACGTTACCTTTATTGACCTGAGACGAGACTGTTATGCACAACGACATCCCACTGAAATATTATGACATTGCCGACGAGTACGCGACGGAAGCCGCAGAGCAAGTCGCTGAGTCAGAGCGCGACGCGCTGGCACACTATTTCCAGCTGCTGCTCACCCGCTTAGCGAATAATGAGGAGATCAGCGAGGAAGCCCAGCAGGAGATGGCCACTGAAGCCGGGATCCGTGCGGGTCGCATTGATGATGTTGCGAACTTCCTCAATCAGTGGGGAAATGAATAGCCTGCCTTAGAAACCGTTATGCTGATGCTTTGCGATACAGCTGAGCATCACGCTATCGGACCACATGCATTTTTTCCGCAGAATAGGCGAAGCGGGTTTATCAATAAACAGCGCGAAAATAACGATCAGAAAGAACAGTACCACTGGAAAAATTAAGGATAATTTCACGTTTTTAACCAAAATAAGAGTGTGCTTCAGGGTAATCTACCGTCTGAATATGACGACTATATGTTTTGGCGGAAAAAATGGAAACGCCTGAGCGTAAAAAAAGGTGCATGGCAGGCTTCTGATTACGGGGCGACGCCAGTGAGTCGCTTCGCCAGTTCGCTCCGGGTGAGTGCTTTTGAAAAATACCATCCCTGGATCAGGGCATCGGGATATCTGTCCGCAATGAAGCGATATTGAATTTCATTTTCCACGCCCTCGAAAACAAGGGTTTTATTCAACTTCGCAAGGGCATCGCTGAAGATAACAAAGATGTTTTGCTTATAATGCTCGCTGACGCCATCCACCAGCGACTTATCAATTTTAATTTCATCATATTCAAGCTGCGACAGCCGGGCCAGATTTGAATTTTGCACGCCAAAATCATCGATTGAAATTTTAACGCCAAGCGACTTCAGTTCCTGACAGAACTCCTCGAGGATACCCGCCGCGGAAACGGCTTTCTCAGAAAGCTCGACCTTCATCAGGGAAAGGGGGAGGCGATTGGCTAAGCACTCGCGACGCAAAATGTTAATAAACTGTCCGTCTTCAATTTCTTTTCGCCCAACGTTGATTGAAACGATCAGCTGATGCTTAATCGCCAGCGGGGCAATTTCTGAAAGGGACTTCCCGATAATATTGCTGTAATATTTTTTATACAGACCGATTTTCTTAATTAATGGGATGAACAGCTCCGGCGAGACGTCTCCGTGCTTTTGATCGCGCCATCGCGACAGAACTTCGACACCCACGATTTTTTGATCGCGAATACGAATAATGGGCTGATAATTAACGCTGAAGGTATTCGTTATCACGGCTTTGATCAGCGTGCGTTCCAGCGAAAAACGGTCTTCATAGAGACGGAAGATAAATAACGTTATCGCGACCCAGATAAAAAAGAGTATGACCACGAGAAACGTAAAGATAAACGGGGGGAGCGAGGCCAGTCCCGCATCGTGGTGTTTTACAATCACGCATAAATCCCACGAGGCGCTGCACTGTGTAATGGTCAGGGTGAACAATGTCGCATGCAGCCAGCTCCGCGGCTTCAGCTCAGGGGCGGCTGAAAAAAAGATCCTGCCAAAGTCCTTCGTGGTGGCGCTCAGAGAATAGCTTGCGGTAACCGGGGTAAATTTATCGTAAGCATAGCGGGAGGTGAAGATAATTATATTATTATAAATGGCCGCATTGCCGGTGAAAAAGTCTTTTCTGGAAAACTGCGCCAGGAGAAAACCTCTCGGCGTTTTATGCAGTTCCGCAGGAAGTGGAACGGGCGTCGCGAGTTTACCCCAAAAAGCGGTACAGACAATTTTTCCCTTTTCGATAAAACCGATATCGCTGAAATAGAGGTTATTAAGCTTTATTTGCCTGTAGCTATCAAGGCTGGCTCTATCACATCCCTGCGTCGTTATGCTTTTGAGGCCCAGCGCCACGCTTTGGGACAGATCTTCTGAATAATGTAAAAGGGTTTGGGATATTTCAAACTGTTTGGTTTTTTGCTGGCCGATGATAACCACGTTGACCGCATAAAGAGACAGGATGACCAGAAGCGTTGAAACGATCGCAACGGCAATGCGCTTTTTCATTTTCCAGTTATCCTGTCCGCTCCCTGATTTCACAAAGCTTAACACAGCCAGGGCAAGGCACAAGCCTGATAGTCACGTCGGGTGAGCAAATTTGAGCGGGTGAACTCATACGAAAGCATCAGTTTTTTAAGATAATTCTCAGCTAAGCTATTTTCATTGTGATTAGTAACGCCGGTTAAAACACGGGTTCTTCTTTCCGATCCTCCATGCTTGTTTATTCTATTAAGGAAAACATCGTGCGTAACGTGTTGATCCCTGTTCTCAGTGCCTTGTTTCTTTTTCTGATCGGCATACTGATTATTAACTGGCAGTTATGGCAGATGGCGAAAATGAATAACGTTCATACCGCCACGGTAAGCACCCAGAAAATAGAAAGCATTCTGTCGGAAGCCGTCAGTGCGGCCAGCACGGCGAAGCGCGTTGCGGAGCAGGGGTGTAGCAGCAGCGGACAGCTGGCGCTGGGGACAGAAGCCGCGCTAAAACCGCATCTGCGCGCCATCATGATCCAGCAGCAGGGGCAAATCATCTGTACATCCCTTCCCGGGAATGGCGTTTTGATTGTGCATCCGGAGACGTTACCTGAACAAAAATTAATGCTGCTACCCGGTAATCGACTGGTGAATGGCATCCCGGTGCTTGTCTTCCAGATGCCCATTGCGGGAGGGCGCGTCATCGTCAGCGTCAGTGATGCGCATTTGCAGGACGTCATCGCAAACGCATCAAACAGCGTTAACCTGGGGTTGGTTGTCGGCGACAGGATGTTTACGCGCAACGGTGAGGTGACCGGCTGGAAAGCGGCCTCGTGGGCGGGGTCACTGACGACCTCTTCGCACTTCCCCTTCAGTCTGGCCTGGCAACCGCCTGCCTTTTTTAGCCTGACGCGGCTACTGCAACAGGGATGGAGCCTGATTCTGCTGATTCTCGCGCTATCCGTGGCGGTGGGCATTTTGATCCGCCGCTACAAGGGGAAAAGTACCACCTTTGAAGACGATTTGCGTAAGGCCATTTTGCAGGGAGAGATCGTGCCTTATTACCAGCCGATCGTGAACGGCGATACCGGCGGGTTATACGGTGTTGAAGTCCTGGCTAGGTGGAAGCATCCCAAGTCAGGCTTTATCCCGCCGGACGTTTTTATCCCGATAGCTGAACGTAGCGGGTTGATTATTCCGCTGACCAAAGGCTTGATGGCGAAAGTGGTCACACAGCTTAAGCCGCTCCTGCCTAAGCTGCCGGACGGGTTCCATATCGGGGTGAACATCAGCGCCAGACACATCAATGCCCCTT
Source organism: Enterobacter sp. BNK-22 (assembly GCF_048684805.1). Taxonomy (NCBI): domain Bacteria; kingdom Pseudomonadati; phylum Pseudomonadota; class Gammaproteobacteria; order Enterobacterales; family Enterobacteriaceae; genus Enterobacter; species Enterobacter sp. BNK-22. The sequence goes on along the minus strand of NZ_JBLQTT010000001.1, from coordinate 1,695,928 downwards.
CTTTCATCGGTGACTGCCGAATCTTCGGCAAGGGGTTTCAGGGTAAAGCCGTGAAGCTGGTTCTTGAGGTGACCGAACGTGAACCGTTGATCGATAATCCTCATCTGGTGGAAAACCTCAATGCGCTGCATAACGCCGGTTTTGTCATAGCACTGGATGATTTTGGTACAGGCTATTCCGGGCTGTCATGTCTCAATGCGCTTGCCATAGATTATATTAAAATTGATAAAAGCTTTGTTAACCGGGTATCAGAGGAGAAGGACTCAACGATCCTGCTGGACTGCGTTATTGACCTGGCGAAAAAACTTTCGTTGCGGATCGTGGCCGAAGGCGTAGAAACGAAAGAGCAGCTGGAGTATCTCAACCGTAATGAGATTACCCTGCTGCAGGGTTATTATTTTGGTAAACCCGTCTCCTATATCGATTTTATTAAAGTCATTTTATCTAAGCCCAGGGAGACCGTGATGGTGTAAAACGCGGGCGTTGCTGAGCGTCAGGAATAGCGCTGGTTACCAGGCGGTGAAAAACAAAATAAAGACAGATCTTCTGTTGTATGCTTAAGTGCAATTCATTTTCCTCTTATCCTGAGCTTTGTTACAGTGACAAGAGTTGTCAGCCAGGGATATCAGGCGTGATAAGGTGGAAAAGCTCGTGCATGTGAAAAATACTTTTTACACAACAACCATTACCGTCATCATTGTCTCATTGATCATCTCGCTGGCGCTTGCTGTCCAAATTGCCACGTCCAGACAGCAGTCAATCCAGCAAATTAATACCAGCGTCGCTAACCTGAGCCATACCCTTGATGTGTATACCGAAGGGATCATGCGCCAGAGTGAAATGTTAATTACTACCGTTTCCGACATAATCGAAATTTATGGCATGACCCCGCAGCAGGCGACTAATATTCAGCACATGATCAATAATCAGGATAACCTTCTTACCCAGATTAATAATGTGGTTGTTTACAATGCTCAGGGCGATATCTTTACCGCGCTGCATGAAAGTTTTACGGGGCCACGCAAAGGCTCGGACAGAGAGTTTTTTATCTATCACAAAGAAAATAAAAATCAGGCGATTTTTATTGGGGAGCCGGTGGTAAGCAGAACCAATGGCAAATGGGTTATCACCATCAGCCGTCGCCTTGAAACCCAGACCGGGGCATTTAACGGTGTGGTGGTGGTGACGCTGGGTATCGAAAATTTTCTGGCGCTCTACGGGCAGATTAATATCGGTCACTCGGGCGTCATCGGCTTAACGACGCAATCAGGCGTGTTGCTGGTCCGGTATCCCTTTAAAAATACCTATATCGGCACGATTGTTTCTGATTCACCGCTCTTCAGGAAATATCTCAAGGTACAAAATACGGGGATAGCCAGCTCCATCTCACGGTTTGATAAAATCGAGCGCATTTATGCCTATGAGAAAAACAGACGCTACGGACTGGTCACCACCGTGGCGGTTAGCATTGATGAAGCCCTTGCCCCCTGGCGCAAACAGGCGATTCAGCTGGCGGTACTCATTTTCGTGTTCACGGCGATACTCATCGTCGCGTCATACTTCCTCTATTCCGACCTGTCCCGTAAAACACGGGATAACAAAGCGCTGAAGATTATTGCCTCAGAAGATGCGTTGACCGGGCTGTACAATCGCCGCGTCTTTGATGAAAAAATCCTCTCGGACATCGCTCTGTGTGCCGCGCATGACGCCCCGATTTCGATACTGATCGTGGACGTGGACTACTTCAAAAAATACAACGATAACTACGGCCATCCGGAAGGGGATCGGTGTCTGGCTATGCTTGGAAACAGCCTCAGGGAGAGCCTTACCCGTGATAATCAGCTTGTGGCACGATACGGCGGAGAGGAGTTTGCGCTGATATTGCCGGATACGGATATTCAGGAGGCGCTTCGTCTGGCCCAGACGATTATTCGCAATGTGTTCTCGCTGCAAATCGCCCATGCCTTTAGCCCCTTCGGTCGGGTGACGGTAAGCGTCGGGATTTCTACCGCCCGTGCCGTCGACATCGCGGGCAGCCAGCAAAATATCATTATTGCCGCAGACCAGGCCCTCTATCAGGCGAAACGCGCGGGACGTAACCGGTACGCGTTTGTTGGGGTATGAGCTAAAAAAAAGCCCACTCAGGAGTGGGCAAGAAATACTGGAAGCAATGTGAGCAATGTCGTACTGAATACCTGAGTGTTTCTCTCAACTATTCAGTGTTGAGAAAGATAATCTTTCTCAACAAAAGTTGCAACCCCACAGTTTATGTGGCCCGTTCTTTTTGTTGATGAAAAATGACGCACTCTCTCACTGTGATGCTTATCACAAATTTCCTTTCTGGAATCCTGTGCTATTCTTTTTTGTGTCGTTGATTTAATGACAAAAACCATACAGAGAGGAAAGTTATGGGAATTTTATCCTGGATTATCTTTGGGCTTATTGCGGGTATTCTGGCGAAGTGGATCATGCCGGGCAAAGATGGCGGTGGGTTTATCGTCACCGTAATACTGGGTATTGTCGGCGCGGTAGTCGGCGGCTGGATCAGTACGCTGTTCGGTTTTGGCAAGGTCGATGGCTTTAACTTCGGCAGTTTCGCCGTCGCGGTGATCGGTGCGCTGGTTGTTCTGTTTATCTACAGAAAGATCAAAAGCTAAGTTCTGAAAGCGTTGAAAAAGGCTGCCAGATGGCGGCCTTTTTACGTATTGGGTTTACCACCAGCCAAGCTGCGTGCCGGCAAACGCTGCAATGGCAACGATCAGCATAATGACGGTTGTCTTCCGCATTTATGCCCCCGGCGCCGCGTAGCCGCCAACAAAAAACCACGCTAAAAAAACCACTGCCGTTATAAAAATAACGACCGGGAAGAGGATCCCTATTCTCATACCATCACCTGTTTCGGTTTCTGTAACGCCGTAGAGTGTACGGGGTTAATCCATAGTGAGAAAGCGTGTTTTGCTTTTTCCTTTTTTATCCTGATACATCGCCACATCCGCAGCGCGTAACGCGCTGTCAGGATCGGTTGCGGCAGGGTCCACTTCGATCACGCCGAAGCTGGCGCCCGGATAAATAATATGAACGCTGCCGAGCCAGTATTCGCCGGCGATGCAGGCGCTGAGGCGCGTTTTGAGCAGCGTAAGCTGCGCGTTATCCCCGTCCTGGTGGGGCTGGCTCAGCGACGCGACCAGAAATTCATCCCCGCCCAGACGACCGATAATATCGTCCTGCTGTTTCTCTTCGGTCAAACGCTTGCCCACTTCTATCAGGAACTGGTCGCCAGCCTCGTGGCCGTAACGATCGTTAATCAGCTTGAAATCATCCAGATCGATAAACGCGATGATGGCGTTACGCTTCAGGTGCCGGGCCAGAGAAAAGAGGGTAGTCAGATCTTCAAAAATGGCGCGACGGTTGGGTAAACCGGTAAGGGCATCCGTATAAGAGTGCGCGATGAGGGCCGCATTGGCTTCGCGAAGCTGGGTCACCAGCGACTCTTTCTGAATGGACTGGGCAATCAGCCCGGCGAAGAGCTTCAGCACCTGTTCAGCGCGCTCGCTCAGCGGCTTTCTGGCCGTGCTGGTGGCGCAGAGCGTTCCGTAAAGTGAACCATCGGCAAGATGGACAGGAATACTCATGTAGGTGGTAATGCCAAGTGCTTTTGCGGCTTCACACTCGGGCCAACGTTCAGGCACGTCATTGCTGAACATCGTGTCACTATCCAGCGCGCGTTTGCACAGCGTCTCATCCCATGGGACGCTCAGCCCCTCCGGGATCGTCATCTGTTTGCTGTTGCGGGCGTAGAGGATGTGCTGCAGCCGCGCCTCGATATCCACCTTCGTCAGGTAGGTCGACTCCATGTCGGTGACAATTTCCAGCATCTCCAGCAGCTGGCGAACGAGGCTTTCAAGGGATTGCTCGGTGGCAAGGGTTTCTGAAACGCGAGCGAGGATAAGGTCCGACATGACGTAGAATGACTCCCAGGCAGAAGACGTCTGCATCTGCATGTTATGCTGAGTTTTTAGGCTTCAGGCATAGTAAAACATGAATACAGAAAATTTAATATATGCAGGAAGCGGGGAGCAGGTGAGAAAAAAAGCCCCGTTGTTGAGACCGGGGCAAAGACATCTTGATTACGGAATGATGTTCTCTGGTCATATCGAGAACATGCCACACTATAGTGCTGAAAAGTGCAGTTAAAATGGAGAAATCATGGAGAACGCGACGATGACCCGTTACCCTTAGGGTGTAATGACGTCAAAAGGATCAATGAGATGAGATTTCTGCTTCTGACGCTGGCGCTGGCGCTTCCCCTGGCCGCCTGCACCGCAAAAACCACGCCACCCGATGCGCCGAAACCGCCGCACGTTATCGGTATGGCCAACCCGGCCTCCGTCTACTGCCTGGAGAAAGGTGGGGAACAGATCCCGGTTCAAAGCCCGCAGGGCGTTCGCACCGAGTGCAAATTACCGGGCGGGGAAGTGATCGATGAATGGACGCTCTATCGTCGCGATCATCCGCAACCCACCAGGTGACAGACGGATACCGCCTGCGATACACTTCTCTTTAGGATTAATCTTAGCCAGTATCTGGCGTTCGTTTCCGCGAGAGAAGTATGTTTCAGTTAAAACCGGGCAGCATGGCGATGATCGTGGGTGCCCGCACGGCGTCAGGCCGTCGCAATATTGGTAAATCTGTTGAGCTGTTTGGCCTTTGCCAGCCTGGCCTGCGCTTCGTTAACCCGGTCAACGGCGTGATGACGCAATTACCCACTACCGCAGATCGCGCACTTTGGCTGGTGACGGGTGATGTCTACGCCTTCGATAATCAGCACGGCTTTGCGTTTGTCCGCGCCGAACATCTGATGCCGCTCACCCCGGATGAAGCGCCGCAAATTCTGGATGAACTGACGATCGGCTGATCACAGATGGCGCAGCCAGTCGGCTAAGACCAGGGCGTGATTTTGCTCCGTGTTTTTGGCAGCAAAGAGCAGGGTGACGGTCTGCCTGCGCGCCAGCGTCGCCAGACGCGCGCCCTCGTCAGCCTGCTGCGCCAGCTCTTCCCGATAGGCCTGGCTGAAGGCAGTGAAATCAATCGTTTCGCTATGAAAGGCCTTGCGTAGTTCCGTTGAGGGCGCGAGCGCTTTACACCATTCGTCATACACGAGGTCCGTTTTCTTAACGCCGCGCGGCCACAGCCTGTCTACCAGTACCCGATAGCCGTCGTCAGAGCTTGCATGTTCGTAGACCCGTTTGCACTGAATCATGATTTCACCCTCCCAATTTAAGGTATTGTGATAATTGCAAAAGATCGGTAGTCTGAGGTTCCTTATGTTATCTGATAATACTCTGGCATAAGGAACCTTTCATGGAACACCTCCCGGTTAAAACGACGCTGCGCATTGCGCTGGTTGGCGATTACAATCCCAATGTTATTGCGCATCAGGCGATCCCGCTGGCCATTGACGACGCCGCCGCAGTGCTTGACCTCACCGCCGATTACGACTGGCTGGCCACGACGGAGCTGACAAGCTCTGAAGATCTGGTGGGCTACGATGCCATCTGGCTGGTTCCTGCCAGCCCCTACAAAAACACCGAGGCCGCTTTTATTGCCGCGCGCTACGCCCGTGAAAACAGCATCCCGTTCCTGGGCACCTGCGGCGGGTTCCAGCATGCGCTGATTGAGTATGCCCGTAACGTGCTGGGCTGGGCTGATGCGGCACACGCTGAGACGGATACCGAAGGCACCATGGTGATTGCGCCGCTGACCTGCTCGCTGGTGGAAAAAACCGATGCCATTGAACTGCGCAGGAATACGCTGATCGCCAAAGCGTACGGCAAGCCGGAAATTGAAGAGGGATATCACTGTAACTATGGCGTGTCTCCAGCGTTTGCACAGGCGCTCGAAAACGGAGATATGCATGTGACGGGCTGGGACGATCAGGGTGAAATCCGTGCCGCGGAACTGGTCACGCACCCGTTCTTCGTGATCACCTTATTCCAGCACGAGCGTGCTGCGCTGGAAGGACGTCCGGTCGTGCTGGTACAGGCGATGCTGCGCGCGGCGCGCGGATAAAAAAGGCAGACCCGAGGGTCTGCCACACTGTTTAACGGGGCGCGATCTCCCGGTCTCGCCCGGCTAAGATGCCGCAGAGGGCCATTATCACGGCGGCCAGCGCGCAGCCCAAGAGCGGGATCCGCCAGTCTCCCGCGCTATCGTGAATTTTCCCCATTAGCGGAGGGCCGCAGGCGGCGAGCAGATAGCCAATCGACTGCGCCATGCCGGACAACGCCGCCGCCTGGTGTGCAGTGCTGGCGCGCAGACCGATAAACGTCAGGCCGAGGATCATTGTTGCCCCTGTGCCAAAGCCAAACACCAGCGTCCACATCACCGCCATGCCCGGCATAAACCATAATCCCGCCGCGCTTATCGCGCACATCAGCGCCACCGCGCCTGCGATCGCCCGCTGGTCTTTCAGACGGTGGAGGATCAGCGGAACGGCGAGTCCCGGCACGGCTGTGGCCAGCTGCAACAGACCGTGCACCGAGCCAGCCTGCGCTTCGCTGTAGCCGTGGCTCAGCAGTATCGCCGGCAGCCAGCCGATGATGACGTAGTAAATCAGCGAGTTTATCCCCAAAAAGAGCGTGACCTGCCAGGCGAGGGCCGAGCGCCAGATCGCGCGGTTATGCAGCGCGCCTGCGCCCGTTACCGTTGCGACGTGTTTCTGACGCCACTGCGGCAGCCAGAGCAGCAATGCGACCAGCGGAAACGCCATCAGCATCAGCAGCGCGCCATGCCAGCCCGCACTCCCTTGTGCTAGGGGAACGATCATCGCTGAGCCAAACGCCGCCGAGACGCCCATCGTCAGGGAATAGGCGCCGGTGAGCTTCGCCACCTGGCCTGGAAAATCACGCTTAATTAATCCGGGTAACAGCACGTTCCCGAGCGCAATACCGCACCCGACGATCGCCGTTCCGGTGAAAAGCAAAGCGGCGGAGGGCAGCGAGCGAACGGCAATCCCGGCGCAAATCAGCAGCAGGGCAATAAACAGGCTGCGCTCCATGCCGATACGCCGGGCAACGCCTGCGGCGAGCGGCGAGACGAGGGCGAAAGCCAGCAGGGGCAGGGTGGTCAGCAGACCGGTTTGTGCCGTGCTTAAGCCATAATCAAGACGAATGGTATCAAGCAGCGGCGCTGCGCCGGTGAAGGTGACGCGAAGCGTAGTGGCAATCATCAGGATGCCTGCAATCAACAGCGCGCCGTGTTTTCCTGAGGTGCGAATAGCAGTAGTCATTATGTTCTCATACGTTCAAGCGAGCGGACACAATACCGATTTTCTCAGCGGTTGAAATCAGGCTAAAATGACAGTTTATCGCTAATATCGGACAAACTGATGATTGGTCTGGGACTGGAAGGCTACGATCCAGATAGCCAGCACGATGCGGCCGTCGCATTTCGCATTCAGGTGGTGGCGGAGGAACAATATATTCCCCGGCATCATCACCGTAAGGGGCAGCTGATTCTGGCTCTCGGCGGCGCAATCACCTGTGAAGTGGAAAATGCGATGCTGATGGTGCCGCCTCAGTATGCCGTCTGGATCCCCGGTCAGATGCCGCACAGCAACAGGGCCACGCCGGGCGCGCAGCTCTGCTTTTTGTTTATTGAGCCGGGGGCCGTCAGCCTGCCCGAGCGCTGCTGTACCCTGAAAATCTCCCCTCTGGTGCGGGAGCTGATTTTATCGCTGGCGGAAAAATCGCGTGAGCAGCTCTCTCTTGCGACCACGTCGCGCCTGGTGGACGTGCTGTTTGACGAGCTGCCGCTCCAGCGTCAGGAGCATCTGCAGCTGCCCGTGTCGCCCCATCCCAAAATCAGGCTGATGAGCGAGAAGATGGCGGAAGAGCCCGCCGCCTGGCAGACGCTAACGCAGTGGGCGAGCCACTTCGCCATGAGCGAGCGCAATCTGGCGCGGCTGGTGGTGAAAGAGACCGGCTTAAGCTTTCGTCGCTGGCGCCACCAGCTGCAGCTGATTGTGGCGTTACAGCATTTAATAAGCGGGAAATCGGTGCAGCAGGTGGCTCAGTCACTGGGCTATGACTCGACCACCGCGTTTATCACCATGTTCAGGAAGGGGCTGGGCCAGACGCCAGCGCGTTATATGGCCAGCCTGACTACGACTTCCCAATAAACAGCGAGACAAGGCCAGCCGCAATCAGCGGGCCGACCGGCACGCCGCGAAAGAGCGCCACGCCCAGCACGGTGCCCACCAGCAGACCCGCCACCAGCGAGGGCTGGCTGCTCATCAGCGTGACGCCGCGACCGCCCAGCCACGACACAAAAATCCCCACCGCGATCGCCACCAGCGATTTCCAGTTTACAAACGAGTGCAGCAGCGTTGAGGCGGGAAGGGTACCGCTGGCAATCGGCGCCATCACCCCAATGGTTAAGATGATAATCCCGATGGTGAGGCCTTGTTTTTCTATCCACGGGAAAAAGGTATTTAACGGGGTCACGCGCACAATAATCAGCACCAGAATCGAGATGGCGACGGTAGTGTTATGGCTGATAAAGCCGAGCGCGGCGAGAGCCAGAAGAATGAGCAGAGTAGGGTCAAACATAGGGAATCCTTGCCAGAAAAATTGTTCTGTTTACTGTACGCGCAAACGCGGCAGAGAACAGGGTTAAAAAGATTTTGTCGTTGTCATAACCTTGTCATTTACGCGGATTAAAACGAAAGCAGATATCGCAAAAGGGGTCGCCATCATGAACGATCACATGTTTGTGGAAACGCTGATTATCTCCTCATCGTTTTTCGCTATTGCCGTTATTCTCGTTGCCTCCGTTCTGTTTCTGGAACGAAAAGGCTGACAGGGCGTCAGCCATCGCAGTTACGCTTTATGGAAGGTGACCAGCTCAGGACGGGCGATGCGCAGGTAATCCTGGGTATCCATAATCACGGATTTCTCCAGCAGGCCGGCGTTAAACGCGATTTCGTCAAAGCGCTCGAACAGCAGCGGGTCGGCAACCAGTGCCAGATCAGGATGAAAGCTAAAGGGCGGGATAGCGCCGAAAACGCAAGCGGTCAGGGCATCGACTTCGGCCGGGCTGGCGAGGGAGGCCTTTAGCCCGCCAAAATGGCTGGCAAGCTGGCTCAGGTCAGCCTGCAGGTCGGCGGCCAGAATCGCCAGAACGTGTTTTTTCACGCCGTTTCCCTTCACCTTGCAGACCAGGGCTTTGGCGCCTTGCCGCAGATCGGTTCCGCGAATTTCACTTACCGCTTCACATTTCCCGACCGCCTCATGCTCCATGACACGAAAACGCGCGCCCTGCTCGGTAAGTAAGGTAATGAGCTGCTGGTGGGTTCCTGTTCCAATAACGTCGTCAGTCATAACGATTTTCCCGGTGATAATCCAGTATGCAGCCTTCTACATTAGCACGGGATGAACGGGGTCGAAAGAAAACAGCCAGCGGGTTCGCTGGCTGTGGGTTTATGCGTTGCTGGTAGCAGACTGCTTGTGGAACAGCTCCCTGAACACCGGATAAATGTCATCCTGGTCACGGATATGCTGCATGGCGAAATTATCGAACATCGCCTGCAGATGCTCATACTCCCGCCACAGGGTCTGGTGCGCGCGACGGGTGATTTCGATATAGCTGTAGTAACGCACGACCGGCAGAATTTTCTTCGCCAGGATCTCGTGACACAGCGGCGAGTCGTCGGCCCAGTTATCGCCATCCGACGCCTGCGCGGCATAAATATTCCACTGCGCCGGGTCGTAGCGCTCTTTGACCACTTCATCCATCAGCTTCAGCGCGCTCGAGACGATGGTGCCCCCGGTCTCCTGCGAGTAGAAGAACTCATGTTCATCCACCTCCTTCGCCTGGGTGTGGTGGCGGATATAGACTACCTCCACGTTCTTATAGGTTCTGCTCAGGAACAGATAGAGCAGGATATAAAAACGCTTCGCCATATCTTTGGTGGCCTGATCCATCGAGCCGGACACGTCCATCAGACAGAACATCACCGCCTGGCTGGAGGGCTCAGGGCGTTTTTCGTAGTTCTTGTAGCGCAGGTCGAAGGTGTCGATAAACGGTACCCGTTCGATCTTCGCCCTCAGCTCTGCAATCTCTTTACGCAGGCGCTCCTCTTCCAGCAGTTGCGCCGGTTCCGTGTTTTCCACCACCTTCAGGCTACTCTCCAGCTCGCGCAGTTCGCGACGTTTGCCTGCCGTCATGGCCGTGCGTCGCGCCAGCGAATTCTGCAACGAACGCACGACGCTGATGTTGGCGGGCACGCCGTTGGCGGTATAACCCGCGCGGTGGGTTTTATATTCATTAAGCTGACGATGCTGATTCTTTTTCAGATTCGGCAGCGCCAGGTCTTCGAACAGCAGGTCGAGATATTCATCTTTCGAAATCTGGAAGACAAATTCGTCCTGGCCTTCACCGTCCTGGCTGGCCTGTCCCTGACCGCTTCCTGAACCACCGCCGCCGCCCTGAGGGCGCTCAATTCTGTCGTTCTGAACGAAGTGGTCATTACCTGGGTGTACGCGATGGCGCAGGCCGCCTCGCCCCTGATGAAACATCGGTTCGCTGATGTCATCGGTGGGGATGGAGACAGACTCGCCGCTGTCGACGTCGGTCACCGAGCGTTTGTTGATGGCCTCGGAGATAGACTGTTTAATTTGCGCTTTATAACGACGCAAGAAGCGCTGGCGGTTCACCGTGCTCTTGTTTTTGCCGTTAAGACGCCGGTCAATAAACCAGGTCATATACCCCCCGTACTGCATTTGCCAACTTGCATTTTGTAGGCCCGGCAGGCGCTAACCGCCGCCGGGCACTTGTTTTAAGACGATTTACGCACGCGCAGGTACCATTCGCAGAGCAGGCGGACCTGTTTGCGGGTGTAGCCTTTTTCCATCATACGGTCGACAAAATCGTCGTGTTTTTTCTGTTCATCGGTTGAGGTTTTGGCGTTAAACGAGATCACCGGCAGCAGCTCTTCGGTATTGGAGAACATTTTCTTCTCAATGACCGTGCGCAGTTTCTCGTAGCTGGTCCAGTTTGGATTGCGCCCGTTGTTATGCGCTCTGGCGCGCAGGACGAAGTTCACAATCTCATTACGGAAGTCTTTCGGGTTGCTGATCCCGGCAGGCTTCTCGATTTTTTCCAGCTCCGCGTTCAGGGATTCACGGTCAAACAGCTGGCCGGTATCCGGGTCGCGGTACTCCTGATCCTGGATCCAGAAGTCAGCGTAAGTGACATAACGGTCGAAAATGTTCTGCCCGTACTCTGAATAGGATTCCAGGTAGGCCGTCTGGATCTCTTTGCCAATGAACTCGGCGTATTTCGGGATCAGGTAACCTTTCAGGAACTCAAGGTAGCGTTCAGCCTGCTCCTGCGGGAACTGTTCGCGTTCAATTTGCTGCTCCAGCACATAGAACAGATGAACCGGGTTGGCCGCCACTTCCGCATGGTCGAAGTTAAAGACGCGGGAGAGGATCTTAAACGCGAAGCGCGTGGACAGACCGTTCATCCCTTCATCGACCCCGGCGTAGTCGCGGTATTCCTGATACGATTTCGCTTTCGGATCGGTATCCTTCAGGCTCTCACCGTCATACACGCGCATTTTCGAGTAGATGCTGGAGTTTTCCGGCTCTTTCAGGCGTGAAAGGATGGAGAAGCGTGACAGCGTTTCCAGGGTGCCCGGTGCACACGGCGCATGCACCAGCTCACTGTGGTTAAGCAGTTTCTCGTAAATTTTGATCTCTTCGGAGATCCGCAGGCAGTAAGGCACCTTGACGATGTACACGCGGTCAAGGAAGGCCTCATTGTTTTTGTTATTACGGAAAGTCACCCATTCAGATTCGTTCGAGTGGGCAAGAATGATCCCGTTAAACGGCAGGGCAGAGATACCTTCCGTCCCGTTGTAGTTTCCTTCCTGAGTCGCCGTCAGCAGCGGATGCAGCACCTTGATGGGCGCTTTAAACATCTCGACGAATTCCATAATCCCCTGGTTAGCCCGGCACAGCGCGCCCGAGTAGCCGTAGGCATCCGGGTCGTTTTGCGCGAAGTTTTCCAGCTTACGGATGTCGACCTTACCGACCAGCGCCGAAATATCCTGGTTATTCTCATCACCGGGTTCCGTTTTGGCGATGGCGATCTGTTCCAGGATCGACGGCCAGACTTTCACCACGCGGAATTTGGTGATGTCGCCACCAAACTCGTGCAGGCGTTTGGCCGCCCACGGGGACATGATGGTGCCGAGGTAGCGACGCGGGATGCCGTACTCTTTATCCAGAATCTGCGCATCTTCCTGCGGATTGAACAAGCACAGCGGATGGTCATTCACCGGGCTGCGCTCGCCGTTGGCGCTCAGCACATAGATAGGCACGCGCTGCATCAGCGACTTCAGGCGTTCCGCCAGCGAGGATTTACCGCCGCCCACGGGGCCGAGTAAATAGAGGATCTGTTTCTTCTCTTCCAGACCCTGAGCGGCATGCTTCAGGTAGGAGACAATCTGTTCGATGGCATCTTCCATACCATAGAACTCTTCAAACGCCGGGTATCGGGCGACCACCCGATTCGAAAAGAGACGGGAAAGCCGGGGTTCCAGGGCAGTGTCAACCATGTTTGGCTCACCAATAGCCATTAATAGCCGTTCTGCCGCATTGGCATAGGCACTGCGATCTTGCCGACAGATGGTAAGAAACTCCTGCAGTGTGAACTCTTCGTCCTTGGCAGCTTCATAGCGCTGGCGATAGTGATCGAATATATTCATGGCATGCCGTCCTTTCGTTTTTTAGCACAGGATAAGAGCCGTTCGTATGAGTAGTGGAGGCTCCCGGAAGAGAATCTCTCGCACCTCACTGCCAGAGCAGCAACCTGTGTGCCAGGTCAGACGCTAAGAACCGCAGGTGTTCAGGAAAACTCTTCTTAAATTAAAGCGTAGATGGCATTTGCAAAACTTGCATGCCCATAAAATCTACTTTCAATGACATATCAATAACTCATCCAAAAATTTCCACTCTGGTAATAAGGCAAAAGCACGTTTTTCATTCAGTGGTCATGTAAATGAAAGCAGGTTGTCATCTGATAAGTTAAAAATAATGGGTTAATCGGACTGATTAGCAGGCAAAAAATTTTGGGATGTACGGGAATGGCGGTTACACTTCACCCGCTGATTTTTTGACTACAGGAAAGAATGGATTGTGACCAAACTCAAACTTCTGGCATTAGGCATCCTTGCCGCGACCGCAGTAAGCACCGCACAGGCGGAAAGTCAGTGGACGGTTGGCGCGGGTGTTGGCGTCATTAACAGCCCGTACAAACAGTATGACCGTGATGTTTACCCTGTTCCCGTTATCACCTATGAAGGGGATAACGTCTGGTTCCGTGGGCTCGGCGGCGGCTACTATCTGTGGAACGATACGGCCGATAAGCTCTCCATCATGGCCTACTACGATCCGACGCACTTCAAGCCGGGTGATAGCGACAGCCACGCGCTTCGCCAGCTCGACAAGCGTAAAAGCTCGATGATGGCTGGCCTATCTTATGTGCATAACACCCAGTATGGCTTCCTGCGTACGGCCCTGGCAGGCGATACGCTGGATAACAGCAACGGTTTTATCTGGGACCTGGCGTGGTTGTACCGCTATACCAACGGTGCTTTGACTCTGACCCCGGGGATTGGTGTGCAGTACAACAGCGAGAACTACAACGACTACTATTATGGCGTCTCTAAAAACGAGTCCCGTCGTAGCGGTCTGAAGAGTTACAGCGCAGATGACGGCTGGGATCCGTACCTGGAGCTGACCGCGAGCTATAACTTCCTCGGCGACTGGAGCGTGTACGGTACTGGCCGTTATGAGCGTCTGAGCGATGAAGTGAAGGATAGCCCGATGGTCGACAAGTCCTGGGCAGGCATCTTCTCTGTCGGTGTGACCTACAAGTTCTGATTGTGCACTCAAAGTGTGCAATTGATGCATTAAAACGGGGCGCATGCGCCCCGTTTGCTTTAGTGTGGTGCGGCGAGATTATCGCTTAACAATGCGGATCGTCTGCCCTAAACGCGATGGCTTTTCTTCACTCGCTTTCTGCGGGGTGGTTACGCAGGCGGTTTCCACGCAGACGAACGTTTTATAACCGTTGTCAGGCACGTCGGCCATGCTGACAGACAGCGCCGGACCCGGGTTCCAGCCCACCACGTTGCTATGGTGGTGATGTACCACCTCGATGCCGCGGTTCAGGGCACCGTCGTGGATCATGCTGCATGCTTCCGGATGCAGATAGACGCGGTCGGTACGGTCAGGAAACGCCTGAACGCCGTCACTCAGCTTCCCTTCTTTGGCGTTATCGACTTTGTCGATAAAGGTATCGCCAAGGCCGCTCACCTTCACTGCACTGATGTCACCCACGTTGAAATAGGTGTGCAGGGCGGAGGTGGTTTCGAATTCGCCGTGGGCTTCCAGTTCAATTTCACAGGTTTTACCCAGCTTAAAGCGGGCGTACAGGGTGAAATCGTGCGGCCAGAGGGCGCGGGTTTCGTCATTAGCCTGCAGCTCAAAGGTCAGCACGGCGCCGTTGTCGTCTTCGTTATGCGCTTTCAGGGTCCACTGCTGGTTACGGGCAAAACCGTGAGAAGGCAAACCCGGCTGTGCGGACGGGCCGAACCACGGCCAGCAGATCGGTACGCCGCCGCGAATCGCCGCCCCTTTTTTGAAAGAGGTCGCATCGCTCAGCCACAATCCCTCTGCTTCCCCTTCGGGTTTCCAGGAGAGCAGGTGGGCACCGTTCAGCGCCACGGAGGCCTTAACGCGTGGATGGTCAACGACGATAACGTCAGCACCGTCAATCTGGCGGCGGGAGAGCACAGGGGTAAGTTGTTCGACTACCGGAAGTGCAAAAATTTTATTAATCATTAAGCAATCCTCTGTCTTATAAATAAAAAAGGCGACCGAAGTCGCCTTTTTGGATCAAACACTCATCTCAACTTATTTGGAGATGTGAGCGATCAGGTCCAGTACTTTGTTAGAGTAGCCGGTTTCGTTGTCGTACCAGGATACCAGTTTAACGAAGTTGTCGTTCAGTGCGATACCTGCTTTAGCATCGAACACGGAAGTGCACACTTCGCCGTTGAAATCGGTAGAAACAACGTCGTCTTCGGTGTAACCCAGAACGCCTTTCATTGGGCCTTCGGAAGCAGCTTTGATTGCTTTCTTAATTTCTTCATAAGAAGCAGCTTTTTCCAGACGAACGGTCAGGTCAACAACGGATACGTTAGGAGTTGGAACGCGGAACGCCATACCAGTCAGTTTGCCATTCAGTTCTGGCAGTACTTTACCTACAGCTTTAGCCGCACCGGTAGAGGATGGGATGATGTTCTGAGCCGCGCCACGGCCGCCGCGCCAGTCTTTGTGAGACGGGCCATCAACGGTTTTCTGAGTAGCGGTGGTTGCGTGAACGGTAGTCATCAGACCTTCGATGATGCCGAAGTTGTCGTTGATAACTTTAGCCAGCGGTGCCAGGCAGTTGGTGGTGCAGGATGCGTTAGACACGATATCCTGGCCAGCGTAAGTTTCGAAGTTTGCACCACGAACGAACATTGGGGTGTTGTCTTTGGAAGGACCAGTCAGAACAACTTTCTTCGCACCAGCAGTGATGTGTTTACGTGCAGTTTCGTCGGTCAGGAAGATACCGGTTGCTTCAGCAACAACGTCAACACCAATTTCGTTCCATTTCAGGTTAGCTGGGTCTTTCTCAGCAGTAACGCGGATGGTTTTGCCATTTACAACCAGGTGGCCGTCTTTCACTTCAACGGTGCCGTCGAAACGACCGTGAGTTGAGTCGTACTTCAGCATGTACGCCATGTATTCAGCGTCCAGGAGATCGTTGATACCAACGATTTCGATGTCAGAACGTTTCTGAGCAGCACGGAAAACAATACGGCCGATACGGCCAAAACCGTTGATACCTACTTTGATAGTCATATATTCCACCAGCTATTTGTTAGTGAATAAAAGGTTGCCTGTAAAATTACAAAAACCTTACGCAGCGTCAAGCGGAATCGTGTCAATCATTGCGACAAATCAATCCTGTGACTAACGTTTGTGCGACTGACTCGCCTCACTTTCCCTTTGAGCTTGCAACCACATGGGGGCTGCGCCCGGAATTTTAAAGTCCTCGCAGGATAAAAATGTGAATGTGATCACAATTGCCTGACCGCCTTTTCGCGACACATAAGTTTAGATCAAAAGTGCACGCAAGGGTGTTAATGTTTTGTTAGAATGCGGGATAAAAGATGTCTGTTTCTACAGCGAGATGTAAGCATATGTCGAACCAACGTAACCCTGACGATTTGAAAAAAAACCTCACAGAAATGCAGTTTTACGTGACGCAGAACCACGGAACGGAACCCCCGTTCACCGGGCGTTTACTGCACAACAAGCGGGACGGTGTCTACCACTGCCTGGTCTGTGATGCCCCGCTGTTTAATTCACAAACGAAATTTGATTCGGGCTGCGGCTGGCCGAGCTTTTACGAGCCGGTGAGCGATGAGGCTATCCGCTATCTGACCGACTCGTCGCACGGTATGGTGCGCACCGAAATTCGCTGCGGCAACTGCGATGCGCACCTTGGCCACGTCTTCCCGGATGGCCCTCAGCCAACGGGCGAGCGTTTCTGCGTGAATTCAGCCTCAATGAGCTTCACTGACGACGAAAACGGCGACCAGATCAAGGGTTGAAAAAACGATTCAGCAAATTATTCCTTCGAAAGGGCGGGATTGTGAATATTGAAGACATGATTAGCGGGATGACGCCGGAAATTTATCAGCGTCTGGTCACCGCCGTAGAGCTGGGAAAATGGCCCGATGGCGTCGCGCTGACCCCGGAGCAGAAAGAGAACAGCCTGCAGCTGGTGATGCTGTGGCAGGCGCGCAACAACACCGACGCGCAGCACATGACGATCGACACCCGTGGCCAGATGGTGATGAAGAGCAAGCGTGAGCTGAAAGAGGACTTCGGTATCACGCCGAAGCCGATTGCGACTTTCAAATAAGGCTCTCCCTGTAGGCCGGGTAAGCGCTAGCGCCACCCGGCACACTACCCCTTAGTGTGGGATCCCGAGCGACGCCGCCAGCTGCTTCGCTAACTGGTTTTCGTCATCCGCGCCATACTCCCAGAACATCGCTCCGGCGAGCCCTTTCTCTTTGATGTAGTCCGCTTTGATCGCCACGGATCGCGGGTTCTCATACGAAATCGCAAACAGCGCGCTGCCATCGGCACCTTTCACCGAGAGCCACGGCACCTTTGCCTGGTCGTCCCAGTGTTCAGTAAAGCGTTTCTGCGGATCGTTCAGCAGCTTTTTGACGATATCGTTGTACTTCACGTAGGTATCTTTGGTCAGGTCATAGCCGAGTGACTTGAACAACCCAATCTCCTGCGGCCCGAAGTAGGGCTGAGTGGCCGGATTTTTTTGCGCATCGGGTTTCGTCCAGTCAATGCCCGGTTCCACGGCGCGTTTCGGTACGCGGCCATAGAAACCAATCCCGAGATTCATCTGCTGCGGCTTCAGCCCGGCGGCCAGATAGTTGTTCACCACAAAATCGACGCTGTATTTGTCTGCGGCGGCCACCGTCGGCCAGGTGCTGGAGTCATACAGGTTGGCATTGAAGTACTGCGTGCCGTACGCCATGTCGTAGGTCATCAGGTTGATGTAGTCGAGCAGGGGCGCAATGGCTTTCACATCCACCCAGCTTTTCGGACTTTCCGCATTCGCGCCTACCGCAATGGTCACCAGCTTTTTATGCCCGAACGCGTCGCGCATCTCCTTCAGCAGGGCGGTAAAGTTATCCCGGTCGGCGGGCTGGCTTGCCACCAGCCCCCAGGCACCGTTGACCGGATACTCCCAGTCGAGATCGATCCCGTCCAGACCATATTTTTCGACAATCTCCTGTGCGGAGCGGATGAACACCGCGCGGCTCTCTTGGGTTGCCGCTGCGCCAGAGAAGCCACGCGCGCCCCAGCCGCCGACGGAGAGCAGGACCTTAAGATTTGGGTTTTGCTTACGCAGAGTGGGGATTAAGGCCAGATCGGACGCCACTTTTGGCGATAGCCAGATTTGATGCAGCTTCGCCGGATCTTTCAGCGCGGCGTTGGTTTCGTCTTTTTCGTCGTTATAGACCAGACCAAACGAGTAGTTCAGGTGGGTGATCTGGCGAACGTCCAGTTTATTGATATCGCCACCCGGTCCGGCGGTGACATCGCCACCCCCGTTAAAGTAGCCCACGGACATCAGGGAACTGGCGGAGGCAACTGACGCGCAAAGCAAGGGTAATGCTGCCAGCAAGGGCAAACGTTTCATACAAGTTCCTCTTTGACTTAATAAAATTAACCACGCCACGGAAAAGGCGTGGCGAAAAAACAGCCTAAAGAGAATAGCATTGCCGCTTCGCTGAGGTTGCGAGGGAGTTCACTTTATGGGAGATCGGAGGGGGGTTGCCGGGTGGCGCTGACGCTTACCCGGCCTACAAAACCAAAGAAGTAGGCCGGGTAAGGCGCAGCCGCCACCCGGCTTAAAAGGCCTAAGCCTGCGTTTCCAGCCAGTCTTCGAGCGTATACAGCGTCGCGCCTTCCGCAGCCATATCCATAAACGCCTGGGCGCTGTCCTGCGGGTGAATGTTCACCCCGCGGCAGCCGTCGGTGATGACGCTGACGGTGTAGCCTAACTGAAGCGCATCCAGCACGGTGAACTTCACGCAGTAGTCCGTTGCCAGCCCCAGCACAATCAGCTCCGTGATTTCATGGTGACGTAACCACGCATCGAGAGCGGTTTTCTGACGATGCCCGTTATCAAAAAACGCGCTATAGCTGTCGATAGCCGGGTTTTCGCCTTTGTGGAACACCGCATCGATGGCCTTTTGATTCAGGAGCGGATGCAGCGCCGCGCCTTCCGTCTGCTGTACGCAGTGATCCGGCCAGAAGGTTTGCGCCAGCCCGTCGAGTTCACCCTGGGTGAAGGGCTCGACATTGTGCTGGCTGGCAAAGCTGCCGTGATTTGCCGGGTGCCAGTCCTGGCTTGCGACAACCGCTTCACCACGGGCTTTGCACCAGTCAATCAGCGCGTTGGCCACGTCAACGGTGCTGTCACCTTCGGCGACGGCCAGCGCACCGCCCGCGCAGAAATCATTTTGCAAATCGACCAGGAGCAGGGCGCGTTGCTTCATGAGACCTCCTTATTCGTCAGGCGTCAGTTCGCCGCGCAGGTTTTGCATCATCGCGCTGCGAATGGACTGAATGTCCAGATCCTGACTCAGTAAATAGTGAAGTTTAGTCAGCGTTGCCTCAACGGTCATATCGAAACCGCTGATCACCCCCGCATGCGCCAGCGCGTTGCCGGTGGCATAGCCGCCCATATTCACTTTACCGGACATACACTGGGTCAGGTTCACCACCACAATTCCACGCTCGCTGGCTTCCTGAAGCTCTTTCAGGAATTCACCGTTCTGCGGCGCATTGCCCACGCCATAGGAGCGCAGAATCAGCGCCTTCACCGGCTGGCGCAGGAAGTTACGCACCACGTCCGCAGAGATACCCGGATAGATGGTGACCACGCCAATCGGTTGCGGAGTAATCGGATGCACAATCAGCTCGCCCGCGGTGTTCGGTGCAGGAGGGGTTCCCAGACGACGGATATGAATACCGGCCTCCAGCAGCGGCTGCAGGTTAGGTGAGGCAAAGGCGTCAAAGCCGTCGGCGTGGGCTTTGGTGGTGCGGTTACCGCGATAAAGACGATTGTTAAAGAACAACGACACTTCGTTAATCGGGTAATTCGCCGCCACGTACAGGGAGTTCAGCAGGTTGATTTGCCCGTCGGAGCGCAGTTCCGCCAGCGGGATTTGCGACCCGGTGACGATAACCGGCTTGCTCAGGTTCTCCAGCATGAAGGAGAGCGCCGAGGCGGTAAACGCCATGGTGTCGGTACCGTGCAGGATCACGAAGCCGTCGTACTGGTCGTAATGGGCTTTAATGTCATCCGCGATGTGCTGCCAGTCTTCCGGCGTCATGTCGGAGGAGTCCATCAGCGGCTCGTATTCGTGGATAGTAAAGTCAGGCATTTCCGGGCGGTGGAATTCGGGCATCAGCGCAAGCTGACGCTGCAGGTGGCCAGAGACGGGGATATAGCCGTTTTCGGAGCGCTGCATACCGATGGTACCGCCAGTGTAGGCTACATAAATCGATTTCTTCTGCATGGTAGTGAGTTCTTGTTCTTCAAAAGAAAAAAATCCCCTCTTCGCGGGAAGAGGGGACGGTTTTTAACGGACGTTCGCGCAGGTCAGGCAAAACGCGTAACGACTCTGTGGATCGTTAAAGGCCGCAAGCTTATCGCTTTCCGCCTTCATCGCTTTTGCCGCCGTGGCGACCGGCGCAGGCAGGTAAGCCTGCAGCGCCTCCGGCAGCATGGCGCGTACCGAGCCGGACATGCTGTCCATGACCATATCGAAGAACGACGGTTCGTCCTGGTAATACTCGATATGCCACTGCTTCAGCTTCGCCAGTTCGGCGGCTTTCTTCACCGCGTCATCGAAGTCACCCAGGCTGTCCACCAGTCCGTTGCTCTTCGCATCCTGACCGGTCCAGACGTGGCCCTGTGCAATCTGGTCGATCTGCTCAGGCGTCTTTTTACGCGAGTCTGCGACCAGGGTGATAAAGCGTTTATAGCCGTTCTCAATGCTGAGCTGCATCATCTCAGAGACTTCCGGCGGCAGGGATTTGGTCACCGAGACATCCGCCAGCGGAGAAGTCGCTACGCCGTCAGTATGCACGCCCAGAGAATCCAGGCTGTTTTCTACGGTGTTGATCACCCCGAAGATACCAATCGAGCCGGTCAGCGTGCTTGGGTTAGCCACGATGTAGTTGGCTGGCGTGGAGATCCAGTAACCTCCGGAGGCGGCCATTCCGCCCATCGAGACGACGACCGGCTTGCCGGCGGCGCGCGCCGCGGCCAGTTCAGCGCGGATGACTTCGGAGGCGCTGACGCTACCGCCAGGGCTGTTGACCCGCAGGACAATCGCCTTCACTTTCGGATCCAGGCGCGCATCGCGGATTTGTGACGCGGTGGTATCGCCACCCACGTTCCCCGGGGTCTCCTGACCGTCCATGATCGCACCGTTAGCAAAGACCACCGCGACGCTGTCACCGTTCTCATCCGGTTTCTTCGTCGAGTAATCATACATGCTGATGGCGCTGTAATTTTTGTCCTCTTTGCTCCAGCCAAACTGTTTGCTCAGGGATTTTTCAATCTCTGCGCTGGTGCCCAGGGCATCAACCAGTTTGTTATCGAGCGCATATTTCGCGGTATCGCCGTCAACCTTACGCAGGCCTTCCAGCACGCCCTGCGCGCCAGGGAACACCTGCTCAGGCGTAATCTGACGGTTCGCGGCAACGGTGCCCAGATAGTTCTGCCACAGCTCACCAATCCAGCGGCTGTCCGCTTCGCGGGCGGCAGGGGACATATCGTCGCGGATAAACGGCTCCACGGCAGATTTGTACGTACCGACGCGGAAGACGTGGGTGGTGACCTTCAGCTTATCGAGCAGCGATTTGTAGTACAGGCCGTTGGTGGCAAAGCCGTGCAGATCGACCGTACCCTGTGGGGAGAGCCAGATCTTATTGGCGAAGCTCGCCAGATAATATTGTCCCTGGCTGTAGCTGTCGCCCACGGCAATGACCGGCTTGCCGCTGTCGCGGAATTCGCGCAGCGCTTTACCGATGTACTGCATAGACGGCTGATCGCCGCCGGCAAAATCTTTCAGATCCAGCACGATGCCGGTGATGTTGCGGTCATCTTTGGCCTGACGGATGGCATCGACGATATCGAACAGGGAATTTTCCTGCAGACGGTCTGAAGTGGCGCCAAACAGCTGACGGCTGATTACGCCCAGACGGTTGCTGGCTGACGGTTTATCAACGATTACGCCGGTGATATCAAGTAACAAGGCCCCGCGAGTCGAATGCTGCGCCTGATTCGCGTTGCTGATGTGCATCCAGATACCCGCGCAAACCAGAACCAGCAGGATGAAGAAGATGTTCATCACCAGGTTGCGGACGAAGTTGAGCAGTCGCCACGTCCATTTAAAGAAACCGGCAATAATTCGCCAAAGGGTTCGCATGTATTCTCCCTAACCAGAAAATGACTGTTTCCGTCGCCACTGGACGGTAATGTTGGGTTATCGTAATGACCCAACCGCCACTTGTCAGCAGGAATCGCCTGCCAGGCTGTAACAAAATCTGCCGTCGTGTTAATTTTATGAGTAAATTTCAAGAAAGGAGTTAACCAATGGACGCACTCGAACTGCTTGTTAACCGCCGTAGCGCTTCCCGTCTGGCCGAACCTGCCCCGGCAGGCGAGCAGCTGGAGAACATTCTGCGGGCCGGCATGCGTGCCCCCGATCATGGCACACTGCAGCCGTGGCACTTCTTTGTAATTGAAGGCGAAGGACGCGATCGTTTCAGCCAGCTGCTGGAGCAGGGGGCGCTGGCCGCAGGGCAGGATGAGAAGGGGATCGACAAGGCGCGTAATGCCCCGTTCCGCGCCCCGATGATCATCGCCGTCGTGGCAAAATGTCAGGCGGGCCATAAGGTGCCGGTCTGGGAGCAGGAAATGTCCGCGGGCTGTGCGGTGATGGCGATGCAAATGGCCGCCGTCGCGCAAGGCTTCAACGGTATCTGGCGCACCGGTGCGCTGACCGAAAGCCCGGCGGTCCGTGACGGTTTTGGCTGCGGTGAGCATGACAAAATTGTCGGTTTCCTCTACCTCGGCACCCCGCAGCTTAAAGCCTCCAGCACCATCAGCGTGCCGGACACCACGCCTTTCGTCAGCCGCTTCTGATAACGCACGCTAAACTGTCTGGATTCTGAGCATCTGCCGCAGAATTCAGACAGTCATACTTACCTCTTTATGGAATGAGCGCTACCATAGCGCGATTGAGATGACAGGAGACGTCCATGAGCGAGCAAACCATTCGTTTAACGCAGTACAGCCACGGAGCCGGTTGCGGTTGTAAAATTTCCCCGAAAGTGCTGGAGACCATCCTGCACAGTGAACAGGCGAAGTTTGTCGACCCGAACCTGCTTGTCGGCAATGAAACGCGCGACGATGCTGCAGTTTATGACTTAGGTAACGGCACCAGCATTATCAGCACCACCGACTTCTTTATGCCGATTGTCGACAATCCGTTCGATTTCGGGCGCATTGCGGCCACCAACGCCATCAGCGATATCTTTGCCATGGGCGGTAAGCCGATTATGGCGATCGCCATTCTGGGCTGGCCGATCAACACCATCCCGCCGGAAGTGGCCCGTGAAGTGATTGATGGCGGCCGTTTCGCCTGCCAGCAGGCAGGAATTGCGCTGGCCGGTGGTCACTCTATCGATGCGCCGGAGCCTATCTTCGGCCTGGCCGTCACCGGTGTGGTGCCGACCGAACGCGTGAAGCGCAACAGCACCGCACAGGCGGGCTGCAAGCTGTTCCTCACCAAGCCGCTGGGTATTGGCGTGCTGACCACCGCCGAGAAAAAGTCCCTGCTGAAACCGGAGCACAAAGGGCTGGCAACCGACGTCATGTGCCAGATGAACCTCGCCGGTGCGGCGTTCGCCAATATCGACGGCGTGAAGGCGATGACCGACGTGACCGGTTTTGGTCTGCTGGGGCACCTCTCCGAAGTGTGTCAGGGCGCGGGCGTGCAGGCGCAGGTCTGGTATCAGGACGTGCCGAAGCTGCCGGGCGTGGAAGAGTACATTGCTCAGGGCGCGGTCCCGGGCGGTACCCAGCGTAACTTCGCCAGCTACGGTCACCTGATGGGCGAAATGCCAGAAGAATGGCGCAACCTGCTGTGCGATCCACAAACCTCCGGCGGCCTGCTGCTGGCGGTGACGCCGGAGTCCGAAGCCGAGGTCCAGGCCACGGCCGCCGAGTTCGGCATTACCCTGACGGCGATTGGCGAGCTGGTAACCGCGCGCGGTGGCCGACCGATGATTGAGATCCGTTAATTCGATGCGGTTGTTTATTGCCGAAAAGCCGAGCCTGGCCCGTGCCATTGCCGATGTGCTGCCCAAGCCGCATCGCAAGGGCGACGGCTTTATCGAATGCGGTAACGGGCAGGTGGTCACCTGGTGTATCGGTCACCTGCTTGAGCAGGCGCAGCCGGATGTCTATGACAGCCGCTACGCCCGCTGGAATTTGAACGATCTGCCCATCGTGCCGGAAAAATGGCGCCTGCAGCCCCGGCCTTCAGTCACCAAACAGCTCAACGTGATCAAGCGCTTCCTGCATGAAGCCGAAGAAATCGTGCACGCGGGTGACCCGGACAGGGAAGGGCAGCTGCTGGTGGATGAGGTGCTGGACTATCTGGAGCTGGCGCCGGAAAAGCGCCAGCAGGTGCAGCGCTGTCTGATCAACGACCTCAACCCACAGGCGGTGGAGCGAGCCATTTCGCGCCTGCGCGCCAACAGCGAGTTTATTCCGCTGTGCGTCTCGGCGCTCGCGCGTGCCCGCGCCGACTGGTTGTACGGTATCAACATGACCCGCGCCTACACCATCCTCGGGCGCAACGCGGGCTATCAGGGCGTGCTCTCCGTGGGGCGCGTGCAGACGCCGGTGCTGGGGCTGGTCGTGCGTCGTGACGAAGAGATTGAGAACTTCGTCGCTAAAGATTTCTTTGAGGTGAAAGCGCATATCGTCACGCCTAAAGACGAGCGCTTTACCGCCGTCTGGCAGCCGAGCGATGCCTGCGAGTCGTATCAGGATGAAGAGGGGCGTTTGCTGCACCGTCCGCTGGCGGATCATGTGGTTAACCGCATTACCGCACAGCCGGCTATCGTTACCAGCTATAACGATAAACGGGAATCAGAACCCGCGCCGCTGCCGTTCTCGCTGTCGGCCCTGCAGATTGAGGCCGCGAAGCGCTTTGGCCTCAGCGCGCAGAACGTGCTGGATATCTGCCAGAAGCTCTATGAAACCCACAAGCTGATCACCTATCCGCGTTCGGATAGCCGCTATCTGCCGGAAGAGCATTTTGCCGGTCGTCATTCGGTGATGAACGCCATTAGCGTGCATGCGCCGGATCTGCTGCCGCAGCCGGTGGTGAACCCGGACACCCATAACCGCTGCTGGGACGACAAAAAGGTGGACGCCCACCACGCGATTATCCCGACGGCGCGCGCCAGCAACGTCAACCTGACCGACAACGAAGCAAAGGTCTATAACCTGATCGCCCGCCAGTACCTGATGCAGTTCTGCCCGGACGCGGTGTTTCGCAAATGCGTGATCGAACTGGAAATCGCGAAAGGGAAATTCATTGCGAAAGCCCGTTTCCTTGCTGAAGCAGGCTGGCGCACGCTGCTGGGGAACAAAGAGCGTGACGAGGAGAACGACGGCACGCCGCTGCCTGTGGTTGCTAAAGATGACGAACTGCTGTGCGAGAAGGGCGAAGTGGTTGAGCGTCAGACTCAGCCGCCGCGCCATTTCACCGATGCGACGCTGCTGTCCGCGATGACCGGCATCGCCCGGTTCGTGCAGGATAAAGATCTGAAGAAGATCCTGCGCGCCACCGACGGTCTGGGCACGGAGGCGACCCGCGCGGGGATCATCGAGCTGCTCTTTAAGCGCGGTTTTCTTGAGAAAAAGGGGCGCTATATCCATTCGACCGAGCCGGGCCGCGCGCTGATTCACTCCCTGCCTGAGCTGGCCGCCAGGCCGGACATGACCGCGCACTGGGAGTCGGTGCTGACGCAGATCAGCGAGAAGCAGTGCCGCTATCAGGACTTTATGCAGCCGCTGGTGGGGACGCTTTACCAGCTGATCGATCAGGCGCGCAGCACGCCGGTGAAGCGCTTCAGAGGGATGGTTGCACCAGGCGCGGGTGCGAAGAAACCGTTTAAAAAGAAGAAGAGCGCGGCCTGATACGGCCGGTTTTCTCCCTCTCCCTGTGGGAGAGGGCCGGGGTGAGGGCACCCGGCCGCACGATATAAACCTTAAATCACACCCTGCCCAATCATCGCATCCGCTACCTTCACGAACCCGGCGATATTCGCCCCGCGCACGTAATTGGTTTGCGATGCTTCACCGCCATATTCCACGCACGCATGGTGAATATCCAGCATGATATGGTGCAGGCGCGCGTCCACTTTTTCCGCCTTCCAGCCGAGACGCGCGGCGTTTTGCGCCATCTCGAGGCCGGAGGTTGCGACGCCGCCCGCGTTGGCGGCCTTGCCCGGTGCAAACAGCACGCCCGCTTCCAGGAACAGGTCCGTCGCATCGATCGTGGTCGGCATGTTCGCCCCTTCGGCCACCGCTTTTACGCCATTGCTAATCAACGTGCGGGCGGCTTCAGCATCCAGCTCGTTCTGCGTGGCGCACGGCAAGGCGATATCCACCGGCACGCCCCACGGCTGTTTACCTTCGAGGTAGGTCAGGCCAAACTCCCGGGCGTAATCCGCCACGCGTCCATCGCGGCTGGCTTTGATTTCACACAGGCGCGCCAGCTTCTCTGCCGTGAAGCCCGCTTCATCCACCACCGTTCCGCTGGAATCAGAGGCGGTCACTACGCGAGCGCCAAACTGCATCGCTTTCTCAATCGCGTACTGCGCCACGTTACCGGAGCCGGACACCGCGACGCGCATACCTTCGAAGCCTAAGCCGTGACGCTTGAGCATGGCTTCGGTGAAGTAAACCAGACCGTACCCGGTCGCTTCCGGGCGGATCAGGCTCCCGCCAAACGACAACCCTTTGCCGGTAAAGACGCAGGCGCTGTTGTTGGAGAGCTTTTTCATCATCCCGGCCATAAAGCCCACTTCACGTCCGCCCACGCCGATATCACCGGCAGGCACGTCGGTGTCAGGACCAAGATGGCGATAGAGTTCGGTCATCAGCGCCTGGCAGAAACGCATCACTTCGCCTTCGCTTTTGCCTTTCGGGTCGAAATCGCTGCCGCCTTTCCCGCCGCCCATGGGCAGCGTGGTCAGCGCGTTTTTAAAGGTCTGCTCGAAGCCAAGGAATTTCAGAATCGACAGATTCACGGACGGATGGAAACGCATGCCGCCCTTAAACGGGCCGATGGCGGAGTTAAACTGTACGCGCCACGCGCGGTTAACCTGCACCTGGTTGCGATCGTCCACCCACGTCACGCGGAACTGGATCACGCGCTCTGGCTCGACAAGGCGTTCAAGCAAAGACATCTGGCGATAGCGCGGGTTTTGTTCAAGGAAGGGCCACAGGGTGGTCATCACTTCACGCACGGCCTGGGCGAACTCGCTTTGGTGCGGGTCGCGCTGCTGAACGTAGGCAAGGAAACTTTCCAGAGAGCGTGTCTGATCCATAGATATAAGAACCTCTTATAATAATGTTTGTATATGACTTATGCGTTTTGTGTTGTTTTTTTGACTATACCACCCGTACTGCTTTGTCTGGCAAGCAGAAATTCAGGGCGAAAGGGAAATTAATGAAATGAGCTGCGTCATAACCAAAAGCGATGACGAGATATATTAAAGGTTCCGCGCTGGTTTACCGTTATAGTCATTATCAAGGGAACAACAGGAAGATGTGTCTATGAACCGTTATCTACTGACCGCATTATGTGTGATCTTTACCGCAGGTGCGCAGGCTGACCGCATTCGCCCGGACGTGGAAGTGAATGTGCCGCCGGAAGTGTTTAGCTCCAGCGGCCAGAATCAAACGGTGCAGCCCTGTAATCAGTGCTGCATCTATCAGAATCAGAACTACTCGGAAGGGGCCGTGGTGAAAGCGGAGGGCGTTCTGCTGCAGTGCCAGCGCGACGAGCGCGTTATTGGCACGAACCCGCTGGTCTGGCGTCGCGTAAAACAATAAACGCTTCCAGCAGGGGAATATCCGCGGGGGCTAAGGCGTAGCCGAACGCCTCTTCCGGCGTACACCACGCCAGCGCGCTGTGGTAGTGCGCCATGAGCTCGCCGCTAAACGCAGGAACGTGCCAGGCGTGCAGGTTGATTAACCGCTGCGAGACTACACGCAGGTGGCTGGCCACGTATTGCGCAGGGCGTGCTTCAATACCTAACTCTTCACGCAGCTCGCGGATAAGCGCCTCGGGCTGGGTTTCTCCCGCCTCGACTTTGCCGCCTGCAAATTCCCACATGCCCGGCTGGTCGGCGTGGGCAGGGCGCTGTGCCAGTAAAATTTTGTCGTCTTTTTCGATGATGGCGGCAACGACATCGAGTGTTTTCAGCATGGTCGTCAATAATTGATGGCAAAAAAAGACATATTATCGTGCCCTTTCTCAGAGTCCAGCTATCAGGAGAATCAGGTGAAAGAGACTACCGCCTGGGTTGCCCCTATCGAATCCCTTCCCGCCAGCCTTAAACCCATTGCCGTGATGCAGAAAAAGCATTTTGGCGCCGTGCTGAATCCCACGCGCTGGTGGGGGCGCATGCCGCGTCTGTTCTGGCTGGTGGCGCTGTTCGTCGGTTTTCTGGAGCGTCGTCGCGCGCGCCTGACGCCCGTGCTTCGTTCGCTGCTCATGACGCGGGTGTCCCAGCTCTGCCACTGCGCTTTCTGTATTGATGCCAACAGCCTGCGGCTTGCCGAGCGCTGCGGGGCGCTGGATAAGGTGCAGGCCGTGAGCGACTGGCAGGGTTCCGCCTTGTTCACGGATCAGGAGCGCGCGGCGCTGGCCTACGCCGAGGCGGTGACCGCCACGCCGCCCCGGGCGGATGAGGCCATCAGAGCGGCGCTGAAGCGTCACTTTACGGATGACGCTATCACCGAGATGACGGCGCTCATTGCCTTTCAGAATCTCTCTGCCCGCTTTAACGCCGCGCTGGATATTCCGGCGCAGGGGCTGTGCGCCACCTTTAACGAGACGCCTCATGCTTGATCGCCACCTTCATCCGCAGATAAAACCGGCTCTGAATCGTCTGGTCTCTGTGCTGGACCGACCGGGAATAACGCCCGACGGATTAACCCTGACCGGGTTTGCCATCGGCGTGCTGGCGCTGCCGTTTCTGGCCCTTGGCTGGTATCCGGCGGCGCTGGCCGTCATCGTGCTGAACCGCCTGCTGGACGGTCTGGATGGGGCGCTGGCGCGCCGCAGAGGGCTGACCGATGCGGGGGGATTTCTCGATATTGCGCTCGATTTTCTGTTCTACGCCCTGGTGCCGTTTGGCTTTGCGCTGGCAGCACCCGTTGAGAATGTGCTGGCCGCGGCCTGGCTGCTGTTTGCGTTTATCGGGACCGGCAGCAGTTTTCTGGCGTTTGCGGCGCTGGCCGCGAAGCACGACATCGACAACCCCGGCTATGCGCACAAGTCGTTTTATTACATCGGCGGGTTAACGGAAGGGACGGAGACCCTCGCGCTGTTTGTGCTGTGCTGCCTCTTTCCGGCGCACTTTACGCTTTTCGCGTGGGTATTTGGCGCGCTGTGCTGGTTGACCACCACAACGCGCATCTGGAGCGGCTACGTGACGCTGAAGTCACTCAACCCTTAGAGCGCGCTTTCAGGCCCGCGCTCACCGGTCGTCACCGGGTTCTGCGGGTGACTGCTCCATTCGTACCAGCCGCCGTCATAGACGGCGATATTCTTCCAGCCCATCGCCCGGGCGTACATAAAGGTTTCGGACGCCCGCCAGCCGGTGCCGCAGTAAAACGCTACGTGCTGTTCCGGCAGAATATTCCAGCGCTTCCACTGGGCGGCGATGTCGTCTGCGCTGCGCATGGTGCCATCCGGGTTATGGAAATCCTCCATGTGGGTAGCATCGCTGCCCGCGTGGCCCCAACGGGCACCGGCAATTTCACCTTTTGGCTTGATGTAGCTGTAGCCGCTGGTTTCGCCGATGAACTCCGGCCACGAGCGGATGCTGACCAGGGAGGCATCCTGACGGTGCAGCATGCCGCGCGCCTGTTCCATATCCACCATCAGCTGCGGCTGACCGGGGATCGGCGCGCCAAAATCGGGGGCTGGCGTTACTTTACCGGGCGTGCCGCGCTCAACCGGCAGGCCTGCATCTGACCACGCCTTCCAGCCGCCGTCGAGAATACGCACATCCTTCACACCCGCATACAGCATAATCTGCGCCACGCGCGCGGCGGCGTAGACGTCGCGGCCATACAAGATGACGGTGGTGTCGTGACGGATCCCGTGCTTCGCCAGCATCGCTTTCAGCTTGTCGTCGGAGACTTTATTCCACAACGGTTCGCTTTCCACCTCGTTGGTGTCGATATAGCCCGCGCCGGGAATGTGGTTCAGCAGGTAAAACTTCGGTGCACCCCAGGCGGCTTCGATCACTTTCCAGTCGCCCGCCGGTGCGGCAGTCACGGGTTTACCCTGCTGGAGCCGGTGGATCCACTGTGGGTAAACCAGCTGTTCAAAGTGGGGCAGACGCTGAAGGCGGTCTGGGGTCTGCAGTGCGTCACTGAGCAGCGAAACGTGGCGGTAACCGGCTTTCTCCAGGCGGGCTTTTACCGCCTGGTTATCGTTCTCGTCGCCGTACAGCGCGATGGTCGTCGCAGGGGTAAGCTGATGCTGTTTGGCCCACAGCGCAATCTGCTCGTCGCTCATGGCGCTGAGCCAGGCGGCAGCAAGGTTGAGTGCGGTGGGTTCATGCCCGGAGGGGCCGCTGAGCGTCTGCGGCCAGCCGTTATAGAAGGCGCTGGCGCGTGTGTCGACAGGCGTGCCGTGCTGTGTCTGAAGCTGAGACAGCGTGATGGCGTTGGGCATATCAGCCGCCAGCGAGGAAAAAGAAGCGAGGCCGCAGAGCAGGGCCAGCGCGGTCAGTTGAGAAACACGTTTCATCGAATAACCTGACGTCAATAAAAGAGGGGGGCATTGTCGTCTCTCCCGAATCGGAAAACATTGCGTTAGCACATTATTGCCAGCGAGAAATCTCAATCAGCTCGCCGCCGGGTGGAATATCGTCCTCATCGTGCGTGACCAGCACCACCGGAATATTGCGCGCGCGGACGGCGTCAAACACCCATGCCCGAAATGAGGCCCGCAACGCTTTATCGAGGCGGCTGAACGGTTCATCCAGCAGCAGCGCCTGCGGCTCCGCGAGCAGGGCCCGCAGCAGGCTGACCCGGGCGCGCTCCCCGCCGGAAAGGGTGGCCGGATCGCTGGCGTAATGGCCGCTCAGCCCGGCGGAATCCAGCGCCTGCGCGACCGCTTCCCGCCGCGCGCTGCCGGCGATCCGCTCAGGCAGCGCCAGCAGCAAATTTTGCCCGACGCTGAACTGATCGAACAGCAGCGCGTCCTGAAAGAGAATACCCAGCCCGCGGGACTCCACGGGAAGAGCGTCGCAGCGACGCGCGTCGAGCCACAGTTCGCCCCGCGCCTGGAAATCGTCTGACAGCGCGCCGACCATCCAGGCAAAAAGGGTCGATTTGCCGCTGCCGGACGGCCCCATCAGGGTGACGATCTCCCCCCGAGGCACGCAAAAACTGACCTCGCGGAAAAGCGGTTCGATGGTGAGATTTTTTACCTTCAGCATTAACGTAACCCTTGTCGGTAGCGGCCTAAGAGCCGGGATAGCAGGGCGGCAACACCAAACACCGTGCCCGTGATCAGCAATAATCCCAGCGCCCGGTTAGCAAGAATCGGGATGCTGCCCCCGCTGCTCAGCGCCACGGTTTCGGTGGTCAGCGTGGCGAAACGCCCCGCGCCCAGCCACAGCGTCGGCATGTATTGCGCCATGCTGACGGAAAAGCCGGTGGCAAAGGCCAGTAGCGCAGGGCGCACCAGCAGGGGGCATTTCACCAGGCAGAAGACTTTGGCCCGTCGCCAGCCGAGGGTTCTGGCGGTGAGGAGCAGACGGGGATCGATCCGGCGCCAGGCGGGTTGCAGCACCAGCAGCGTCCACGGCAATACCCACAGCAGGTGGCTCCAGAGCACGGCGGCGTAGTGCCCGTCGATGCCCAGGTGCAACGCAATCGCATACTGGCCGGTGACGAGCGGGAGGGCCGGAAGGGCGAGCGGTAACCATACCCACAGCGCGCCGCGCTGCGGACCCCATTCCAGCCAGAGTAAGCCGACGACCAGGGCGATCAGGGCTGAAAGCAGACCGAATGACAGGCTGGTTCCCACCGGGCCAACGTCTTCCCGTTGCGCCAGCATCAGCAGCACCGCGGCGCACAGCACGCCGCACGCGGGCAGGAACTCGCTCAGTGCCCGCTCAGGCAGGGCGAGCTGAGACCGGGGACGCGTTCCGGAGAAGTCCGCAAGCGTGCGAACCCATGCCTTCCAGAGTCCGTATCCCAGAGCGGCAAGCGCGGCCAGCAGCAGAAGGAGTAGCAGGCACAGCAGCGTCCCTTTTGCCTGCTGCTGCGCGTCGCCCTGGCTTAACCACTGCCAGGCCAGCACGGCCAGGGTAGGCGGGTTGCCCGGCCCGAGAACGATCGCCACATCGACGACCGACAGCGACCACGCCAGCACCGCCAGCATTACTGCCCCGAGGACAGGGGCGATAGCCGGCAGGATCAGCCAGCTGAGCGTCTGAAAACGCCCGTAGCCGAACGTCTGCAGGACGATTTTCTGCTGCGCGAGCCGTTTTTCCGGCAGTACGGCATAAATGGCCCACAGGACAAAGGCGCTCTCTTTGACCGCGAGCGTCAGCCCCAGCCCGGCGCCGTAGCGGTCAAACGGAGGGGAACAGACGGTGCAGACCTGATAAAACAGACCGCCCTCGGCAAACAGCAGTAGCGCGCCGGTGGCGAACGCCACATGGGGGATCGCCAGCAGCCACG
Source organism: Enterobacter sp. BNK-22 (assembly GCF_048684805.1). Taxonomy (NCBI): domain Bacteria; kingdom Pseudomonadati; phylum Pseudomonadota; class Gammaproteobacteria; order Enterobacterales; family Enterobacteriaceae; genus Enterobacter; species Enterobacter sp. BNK-22. The sequence goes on along the minus strand of NZ_JBLQTT010000001.1, from coordinate 1,663,171 downwards.
GCAGGCGGGTTGTGAGACGTCGCCAGCGTTTCCCGGGCCAGACAAGGCTGACGAGGAGAAGGGCAATCAGCAACGCCCCCAGCGTGGCGATGAGCGTTGAGACCAGCGTGGCAATGGTTGCCTGAGGCAGCTGCGGATCGTTCAGCAGCCGCTGCCAGTTTGTCACCGAAAACGCCGGGGCAAGCAGCATGGTGCCGGCGGGCAGGAGCGGCAGATAAATCACCGCCATCGCCAGCCAGACAAGCCCGCTCAGCGGGTGCCGTAACGACGCAGCCATTCCTGCTCCAGCGCATTCACCCAGGCGGACTGGGGCTCTGCAAGCACCTTCGGCAGATCCTGCGGCGTGTGGGCCAGCAGCAGTCTGGCTTCATCTTCAGGCAGCGTTTTGGCATCCAGCACGCTCGGATCGCCCCAGATGGCCGGGTCAGCTTTGCGGATCTGCGCCTGCGGTGAAAGCAGGAAATTGGCGACCACTTTCGCCCCTGCGCTGGCGCTGGCATTGGCCGGAATCGCCACAAAATGAACGTTGCCGAGCATCCCGCCCTGGAAACCAAAACTGTAGCTGTCGGCGGGCAGTTCGCCGCTCGCCACTTTTTGCTGCGCATGTGCGGGGTTAAAGGTCAGGGACAGGTTCAGGCTGCCGCTGGCAAGCAGGGCATCCATCCGTGCAGGAGAAGGGAGGAAATCTTTCCCTTCGCGCCACAGCAGCGGGTGGAGTTTGTCCAGATAATCCCAGAGCGGCGCCGTCACCTCGGCAAAGGTGCTATCGGGGGCCTTTTGCAGTGCCTCCGGGTGAGCGGTTAGCGTCATCAGCAGCTGCTCAAGAAATGCCGTGCCGGTAAAATCGGGCGGGCGAGGATAGCTGATCTTGCCGGGGTGCTGCTGCGCGTAAGCCAGCAGCGCCTGAGGATCCACAGGCGGCGTCGGCATACTGGCCTTGCGAGCGATAAAGGTCAGCTGCGCGCCGCCCCACGGCGATTCCGCGCCGTCTGTGGGGATAGCAAAATCCTCCGTGACGGGCTTGCGGGTATCAACATAGCGCCAGTTGGGCAACGTCTGCGCCCATCCGGTCTGCAGCAGGTTTGCCTCTTTCAGCGTGCGGAAGTTCTCGCCGTTAACCCACAGCAGGTCGACGGAGCCGTTGGTCTTACGCCCCGCGGCGGCTTCGGTCTGAATGCGTTTTACCGCGTCGGCAGCATCCGCCAGCGGGACAATTTTAAGGGTAATGGCATAGTGCGTTTGCATCTCACCGCTGACCCACTCCAGATAGCGGTTGACCGCCGGATCGCCGCCCCAGGCGTTAAACCAGACGGTCTGGCCTTTAGCCTGTTGCTGAATGGCCTGCCAGCCGTCGGCGGCAAATAGGGGGGCTGCCAGCAGCAGACCGGTCAGAAACGTGCAAAAACGCACACGGCGCATAATGCCTCACTTTTTAGCAGACGGGAGAAAACGGGAAAACAGCCGGCGGGTGACCAGCGGTAATAACCCCAGTAGTGTAAAGGCGAAAACCATGCCCGGCGACAAAATATCGCGCAGCGAGGTCACTTTTCCCAGCGCGCGCCCGGCGTTCAGAAAGATAATCGTGGCGGGCAGCATGGCGACCTGGCTCACCCACCAGTAGCGAAATACCCCAATCCGGGTCAGCCCCATCAGCAAATTCACCAGAAAAAACGGGAACAGTGGCATCAGGCGCAGGGCAAAAAGAAAGTTCGCGCCGTCGCGTGCCATGCCGGTATTCACCGTACTCATCTGCCGGGCAAACCGCCGTTGCACCCAGTCGCGCAAAAAATAGCGGCTGGCGAGCATCGCCAGCGTGGCCCCGAGCGTGGAGGCAAAGGAGACCAGCACGGTGCCTTCCCACAGGCTAAACAATGCCCCGCCCAGCAGGGTCAGGACAGCCGCGCCGGGTATCGAGAGGGCGGAGACCGCCACATAGACCGCAAAAAAGATCAGCGCGCTGCGCAGCGGCGCGTGGTCGACATAGGCGAGTAACGCCAGATGGTGCGTTTTAATCCCTTCCAGGGAGAGGGTTCCCGGGGGAAGCATGATAAACGTCAACATAAATGCGCCCAGAAGGGCGCACAGGAAGAGTGTTTTTGGAATGTTCACGCGTCATTACAGCTTGAATTTAGCCCACACTGGCGCGTGGTCAGATGGTTTTTCCATGCTGCGGATGTCGTAGTCGATCCCGGTTTCGATGCAGCGCTCGGCCAGCGGTGTACTGGCGAGCAGAAGATCGATACGCAGGCCGCGGTTGTCGTCAAAGCCTTTAGAGCGATAGTCAAACCAGGAGAAGCGATCCTGCGTTTCCGGGTTGGCATTGCGGAAGGTATCCACCAGGCCCCAGCCCAGCAGGCGCTCCATCCACTCACGCTCTTCCGGCAGGAAGGAGCATTTGCCGGTGCGCAGCCAGCGTTTGCGGTTCTCTTCGCCAATACCGATATCGAGATCCGTCGGGCTGATATTCATGTCGCCCATGATCAGCACCGGATTCTCTTTTTTGAGTTCGGTGGTCAGGTAGTCCTGCAGATCCTGATAAAACTTCGCTTTCGCCGGGAATTTGGTTTCATGGTCACGGCTCTCACCCTGCGGGAAATAGCCGTTGATGACCGTAATATTCCCGATCGCAGAAGGGACTTCCGCCATGATAATACGACGCTGCGCTTCTTCACCGTCGCCCGGGAAGCCGCGACGCACGGAAACCGGCGGCGCTTTGGTGAGCAGCGCGACGCCATAGTGACCTTTCTGGCCGTGATAAAAGACGTTGTAGCCGAGTTTCGCCACCTCTTCGAGGGGGAACATGTCGTCGTGAACCTTTGTCTCCTGCAGGCCGATCACATCTGGCTGATGTTGCTCAACGATAGCTTCAAGCTGATGAGGGCGGGCACGCAGGCCGTTGATATTAAAAGAGACAAATTTCATAGTCGCTGCCAGTGCAAGGTGAATAGTGCAAGGATGGTAGCAGAATTTGCGTCAACTGTTACCGGCTTCGACCAATAACTGCAACAGATAATGCCGGTGGTGCAATATTTGCACCATTCTGACGCGCTTCGCCCTCAAACAGGGCGTAAATGGCCGATAAATTTCGCGAGCGATCACAATTCCAGAATTATATTTGGCCTGTGCATACTCTTTCTGATTTTCATGCGGCAAAGCGCCGCTTGTCGTAAAAATATTCACTTCTTATGCACTAAAAGTGAATAACTCCATATTGTAACCCATTGATATTCTGTTACCTCAACCCGTTTATGCATTTTTATCGCTGGCTGGCACGAAGGCTGCAATCTACATTCACAGTGCAAACACTCAATTATTTAACATTCAAATAACCTTTTATTTACCGGATGAGGTCGCTATGTCTCTGTCAATTACGCGTGAAAATTTCGATGAATGGATGATGCCGGTTTACGCTCCGGCGGCTTTTATTCCGGTTCGTGGGGAAGGCTCGCGCCTGTGGGATCAGCAGGGTAAAGAGTATATCGACTTTGCAGGTGGGATTGCGGTGAACGCGCTGGGTCATGCGCACCCGGCGCTGCGTCAGGCGCTGAACGATCAGGCGGCGAAGTTCTGGCATACCGGCAACGGCTTCACCAACGAGCCAGCGCTGCGCCTGGCCAAAAAACTGATCGACGCGACGTTTGCGGAGAAGGTCTTTTTCTGTAACTCGGGGGCGGAAGCCAACGAGGCGGCGCTGAAGCTGGCGCGCAAATATGCGCACGATAAATTTGGAACCCACAAGAGCGGTATCGTGGCGTTCAAAAATGCCTTCCACGGACGCACGCTCTTTACCGTCAGCGCAGGCGGGCAGCCCTCCTACTCGCAGGATTTCGCGCCGCTGCCGCCCGATATTCGTCACGGTATTTATAACGATCTGCAGTCCGCCAGCGAGCTGATTAACGATACCACCTGCGCGGTGATCGTCGAGCCGATGCAGGGCGAGGGTGGCGTGCTTCCGGCGCAAAAAGCGTTCCTGCAGGGGCTGCGCGAGCTGTGCGACCGTCACAACGCAGTGCTGATTTTCGACGAAGTGCAGACCGGCATGGGCCGCACCGGCGAGCTGTATGCCTATATGCACTACGGCGTGACGCCGGACGTGCTGTCGACCGCCAAAGCGCTGGGCGGCGGCTTCCCGATTGGCGCGACGCTGACCACTGATAAATTCGCCAGCGTGATGACCGTCGGCACCCACGGCACCACCTACGGCGGCAACCCGCTGGCCACCGCCGTCGCCGGACAGGTGCTCGACATCATTAACACCCCTGAGGTGCTGAAGGGCGTTAAGCAGCGCCACGACTGGTTTGTTGAGCGCCTGAATGCCATCAACAGCAAGGTTGGCCTGTTTAAAGAAATTCGCGGCCTGGGGCTGTTAATTGGCTGCGAGCTCACCGCTGAGTTTGCCGGAAAAGCTAAACTTATTTCACAGGAAGCGGCAAAAGTAGGCGTGATGGTGCTGATTGCCGGTGCTAATGTCGTGCGTTTTGCTCCTGCGCTGATTGTCAGCGAGGAAGAGGTGCAAACCGGTCTGGACCGCTTTGCGCTGGCGTGTGAAAAAGTGAAATCCGGGGTGTCATCATGATGGTCATCCGTCCCGTTGAGCGCGGCGATCTCGCCGGGCTCATGCAGCTTGCCGGTAAGACGGGAGGCGGGCTGACCTCGCTTCCTGCCGATGAAAAAACGCTGTCGGCGCGTATTGAGCGCGCCCTGCAAACCTGGCAGGGGACGTTGCCAAAAAGCGAACAGGGGTATGTGTTCGTGCTGGAAGACACCGACACGGGAACCGTGGCCGGGATCTGCGCCATTGAAGTGGCCGTCGGGCTGAACGACCCGTGGTACAACTACCGCGTGGGTACCATGGTTCACGCCTCGAAAGAGCTGAACGTCTATAACGCACTGCCCACGCTGTTTCTCTGCAATGACCACACGGGCGCCAGCGAGCTTTGCACGCTGTTCCTCGATCCGGCGTGGCGCAAAGAGGGCAACGGCTATCTGCTCTCCAAATCGCGCTTTATGTTTATGGCCGCCTTCCGCGATCGCTTTAACGAAAAAGTGGTCGCGGAGATGCGCGGCGTGATCGACGACACCGGCTACTCACCGTTCTGGGAGAGCCTGGGCGAGCGCTTTTTCTCGATGGAGTTCAGCCGGGCAGACTATCTCTGCGGCACCGGCCAGAAAGCCTTTATTGCCGAACTGATGCCGAAGCATCCTATCTATACCCATTTCCTCAGCCCGGAAGCGCAGGCGGTGATCGGCGAAGTGCATCCGCAAACCGCACCCGCCCGCGCGGTGCTGGAGAAAGAGGGGTTCCGCTACCGCAACTATGTCGACATCTTTGACGGTGGGCCTACGCTTGAGTGCGATATTGACCGCGTGCGCGCGATCCGTAAGAGCCGGCTGGTTGAGGTCTCTGAAGGCCAGCCCGCGCCGGGCGACTGGCCGGCGTGTCTGGTGGCGAACGAAAATTATGCCAACTTCCGCGCCATGCTGGTGCGGACCAACCCGAAATGTGAACGTCTGGTGCTGACGGCTGCAGAACTGGATGCCCTGAAATGTAACGCCGGCGATAAGGTTCGCCTGGTGCGTCTCTGCCCTGAGGAGAAAACAGCATGACATTATGGATTAACGGTGACTGGGTCACGGGCGAAGGCGAACAGCGCGTAAAGACCAATCCGGTAGGAAAAGAGGCGCTCTGGAAGGGGAATGACGCCAGCGCTGCACAGGTGGAACAAGCCTGCCATGCCGCTCGCCGCGCGTTTCCGGCGTGGGCAAAACAGCCTTTCGCGGTGCGCCAGGAAATTGTTGAAAAGTTTGCCGGGCTGCTGGAGGCAAACAAGGCCGAGCTGACGCGCATCATCGCGTCAGAAACCAGTAAACCGCGCTGGGAAGCGGCAACCGAAGTGACGGCGATGATCAACAAAATCGCCATTTCGGTGAAGGCATACCACACCCGTACCGGCGAACAGCACACCGAGATGCCGGACGGCGCGGCCACGCTGCGCCACCGTCCGCACGGCGTGCTGGCGGTGTTTGGGCCGTACAACTTCCCGGGGCATCTGCCGAATGGCCACATTGTGCCCGCGCTGCTGGCGGGTAATACCGTTATTTTCAAACCGAGCGAGCTCACGCCCTTCACCGGCGAGGCGGTGGTTAAGCTGTGGGAACAGGCTGGTCTGCCGCCGGGCGTGCTGAACCTGGTGCAGGGCGGACGTGAAACCGGCCAGGCGCTGAGCGCGCTGAGCGATATCGACGGCCTGCTGTTTACCGGCAGCGCCGGGACGGGCTATCAGCTGCACCGCCAGCTGGCGGGGCAGCCGGAAAAAATTCTGGCGCTGGAGATGGGGGGCAACAACCCGCTGATTGTGGAAGACCCGGATGATATTGACGCCGCGGTGCACCTGACGATTCAGTCCGCCTTTATTACCGCCGGACAGCGCTGCACCTGCGCCCGCCGCCTGCTGGTGAAAAGAGGCGCACAGGGTGATGCTTTCCTGAAGCGTCTGGTAGAGGTAAGCGCGCGCCTGGTGCCAGCCGCGTGGGATGCCGATCCGCAGCCGTTTATCGGCGGGCTGATTTCCGAACAGGCCGCGCTGAACGTGCTGAAGGCCTGGCAGGACCACGTCGCGCGCGGCGCGAAAACCTTGCTCGAACCGAAGCAGGTTCAGCCGGGTACCTCGTTGCTGACGCCGGGCATCGTTGAGATGAGCGGCGCGAGCAACGTGCCGGATGAAGAGGTCTTTGGCCCGCTGCTGTGCGTCTGGCGCTATGACGATTTCGATGCGGCCATTGCGATGGCGAATAACACCCGCTACGGCCTGTCGAGCGGGCTGATTTCGCCGCATCGCGAGAAGTTTGAACAACTGCTGCTGGAAGCGCGCGCCGGGATTGTGAACTGGAATAAACCGCTGACCGGGGCCGCGAGCACCGCGCCGTTCGGCGGCGTGGGCGCGTCGGGCAACCATCGCGCCAGCGCGTGGTATGCCGCCGATTACTGTGCCTGGCCGATGGCGAGCCTGGAAACCCCGGCGCTGACTCTGCCGGAGACGCTTAATCCGGGGCTGGACTTTACCGGAGGGGATCGTCATGAAAGCGCGTGAAGTTAACTTTGACGGGCTGGTGGGGCTGACCCACCACTATGCCGGTCTCTCTTTTGGTAATGAAGCCTCCACGAAGCACCGTTTTCAGGTCTCCAACCCGAAGCTGGCGGCGAAGCAGGGGCTGCTGAAGATGAAAGCGCTGGCGGATGCCGGTTTCCCGCAGGCGGTGATCCCGCCGCAGGAGCGTCCGAACGTGGCGGTGCTGCGTCAGCTCGGCTTTAGCGGCACCGATGAGCAGGTGGTCGAAAAAGCGGGTACGCAGACGCCGCATCTGCTCTCGGCGGCAAGCTCGGCCTCTTCGATGTGGGTCGCCAACGCGGCAACCGTCGCGCCGTCAGCCGATACGCTGGATGGCAAAGTCCATCTGACGGTGGCGAACCTGAATAACAAGTTCCACCGCGCCACCGAAGCGGAAACCACCGAGCGCGTGCTGCGCGCCATTTTCAGTCAGACCGCCCATTTCGAGGTGCATCAGGCCTTGCCGCAGGTGGCGATGTTTGGCGACGAAGGCGCGGCAAACCATAACCGCCTGGGGGGCGATTATGGCGAGCCGGGTCTGCAGCTGTTTATTTACGGGCGCGAAGAGGGGGGCCACGCCGCGCCAACTCGTTATCCTGCGCGTCAGACGCTTGCAGCCAGCCAGGCCGTTGCCCGTCTGAACCAGGTCAATCCTTCCCAGGTGATTTTCGCCCAGCAGAACCCGCATGTGATCGACCAGGGCGTGTTCCACAACGACGTGATTGCCGTTTCCAACCGCCAGGTGCTGTTCTGCCACGAGCAGGCGTTCGCCCATCAGGAAAAGCTGCTCGCCACGCTGCATGAGCGCGTACGCGGCTTTACGCCCATTCAGGTGCCAACGGCGGCGGTAAGCGTGCAGGACGCGGTTGAAACGTATCTGTTCAATAGCCAGCTGCTGAGCCGCGATGACGGCAGCATGATGCTGGTTCTGCCGCAGGAGTCCCGGGATCATCAGGGCGTGTGGCGCTACCTGACTGAACTGGTGAAGGCCGATAACCCGATTGACGAACTGCGCGTGTTTGACCTGCGTGAAAGTATGGCCAACGGCGGTGGTCCAGCCTGTTTACGTCTGCGCGTGGTCTTGACTCAGGACGAAATGCAGGCGGTTAATCCGGCGGTCATGATGAACGATACGCTCTTTACGCGCCTGAATGACTGGGTCGATCGCTACTATCGCGACCGTCTAACGCAGGCCGATCTGGTTGACCCGCAGCTTCTGCGTGAAGGACGCGAGGCGCTGGACGCGTTGTCGACAATCCTGCAACTGGGATCGGTTTATCCGTTCCAGCGCTAAAGGAGTGGATATGGAAAATTTACTGGCGCTGACCCTGGCCGATGAAACGCCGGAACAGAAAGAGGGGGACGGTCCCTCATTTCGCTGGCGGTGGCTGGGGCGCGGGGTGCTTGAGCTGACGCCGACAGCAAAAAGCGATCTGTCGCTGCTGCTTTCAACGGGCATTCACGGGAATGAAACGGCACCGGTTGAGATTGTCGATCTGCTGCTGCGCGCGCTGTATCGCAATGAGATTGCCCTGACGTGCCGCGTGCTGGTGGTGCTCGGCAATCCGCCTGCGCTGGCGGAAAACAAACGGTATCTGGTGAGCGACATTAACCGCATGTTCGGCGGGCGCTGGTCGCAGTTTCCGCAGAGTGACGAAACGGCGCGGGCAGCGTGGCTGGAGAACGTCGTGACCGCGTTTTTTGCCGCTGCGGGACCGGCGCGCTGGCATCTGGATCTCCATACGGCCATCCGCGCGTCCTACCATGTTCGCTTCGGCGTGTTGCCGCAGCGCAATCAGCCGTGGGAGGAAGATTTTCTGAGCTGGCTGGGAGACGCCGGGCTGGAGGCGCTGGTGTTTCACCAGTCGCCGGGCGGAACCTTTACGCACTTCACCTGTGAACACTTTGGTGCGTTGTCCTGTACGCTGGAGCTGGGGAAAGCGCTGCCGTTTGGGCAAAACGATCTCTCTCGCTTTGCGCCTACGCATCTCGCCCTGCGGGCGCTGCTGGGAGGAAAGGCTCCCGAGCCTACGCATCAGCCCGTCGAGCGGTACCGGGTCGTCCAGCAGATCACGCGCCGCAGCGATGCCTTCCTGCTCCATATGGCCGCGCATACCCTGAACTTCACGCCGTTCCGCAAAGGGGCGCTGCTGGCCGAGGATGGCGAGGAGCGTTATGAGGTGCAGAAAACCACCGAGTATGTTTTATTTCCTAATCCCACCGTGGCGTTTGGCCTGCGTGCCGGACTGATGCTGGAAAAAATATCCTGAACCTTTCCCCTCTCTTCATCCGGGAGGGGAAGTAAAATACCCTTTCTTAGCAATTAAAGCGCCTGTCCGTGTTTTGCGGAATATTCCTGGTGAATTGCTTTATTATTCACCTTCACTCCGTTATACTTATTCTAAATCGCTTTAAAATCATCGTATTGAATATTTTTTGTTGCAACTCTCCACGCTTTATCCTTATTTCCTCCACATTTGGTGAAAATTTGTTTTTTACACTTTCATTGTTTTACCGTTGCTCTGACTAATTGACGATAAACCCCGTAAAGTTAATCTCGTCAACACGGCATAGCGCCGAAGAATAACTGAAAGAAAGGAAATAAATTATGCGTAAGTTTACTGCACTGTTTGTTGCTTCTACCCTGGCTCTGGGCGCTACCAGCATGGCGTTCGCCGCAGATACTGCGACCACAACCGCTGCCGCGCCTGCTGAAGGCAAAATGATGATGCATCATAAAGGCCCGGGTATGCACAACGAGATGATGATGTTTAAGGATCTCAACCTGACGGATGCGCAGAAACAGCAGATCCGCGATATCCGGAAAAGCGAACGCGACCAGATGAAACGTCCGCCGCTGGAAGAGCGTCGTGCCATGCATGACATCATCGCCAGCGACAGCTTCGACAAGGCAAAAGCCGAAGCGCAGATCGACAAAATGGCCGAGCAGCACAAAGCCCGTATGCTGGCTCACCTGGAAACCCAGAACAAGATCTACAACATTCTGACCCCGGAACAGAAAAAACAATTTAATGCGAATTTTGAGAAGCGTCTGACAGAACGTCCGGCGATGGAAGGTAAAATGCCAGCACCAACCGAATAATCGGTTCACTCTCTTAAGACCGCCGGGATCCTGTCCACAAAAGCGAAAACGCTGTGGACAGGACCGGCGGTTTTTCTTTCCTGCCCTCTTGTCTGCCGCCGCCAGCGCGGTATGCTCCTGTAGTCGCATCAGAGAATGTTTGTAGAGTCATGGCGTTAGCATTTTTATTAACGTTCCGCTAAGGCCTGCCCGCTCTGCTGCCGATACTGTGTCTGTGAATACCTAACGATAACAAACAAGACAGCAACGATAGCAATATCCTTGCCCTGGCACGGGTTGTGCCATTCAGGAGTGGTGATGGAGTTCTTTGATATCCGTAAAATGCCGGTCAGCCTGTGGCGCAATGGTGCGGGTGAAACGCGTGAGATTTGTTGTTTCCCTCCCGCGACGCGTGATTTTCACTGGCGTGCCAGTATCGCGACTATCGCCAGCAACGGCGAATTCTCCTCTTTCCCCGGCGTCGATCGGGTGATTACCTTGCTGGAAGGTGGGGAGGTGACGCTGGATGCCGGTCAGGCGTTCTTCCATACCCTGAAGCACCATCAGCCCTATAGTTTTGCCGGCGACCTGCCGGTGAAAGCGCTGCTGTCCGATGGGCGGATGGCGATGGACTTCAACATCATGACCCGTCGCGACTGCTGCCGGGCGAAGGTGCGCGTGGCTGACCGTACCTTTACCACCTTTGGCACACGCGGGGGCGTGGTGTTTGTGTTAAGCGGGGCGTGGCAACTGGGTGATAAATTGCTGACGGCCGATCAGGGCGCCAGCTGGGAGGAAGGTACCCATACGCTGCGTCTGCTGGAGGCTCAGGGTACCTTATTGTTCAGCGAAATCACGTGGCTGCCAGGCCATTGAGTTCAATGATCTCAAACTTACCGGCCAGCACAGGTTTACAGAGAATTTTGTAGCCATCGTGGTCAAATCCGGCGGGCGTGCGCAGCAGGGTTGCCGCGTCGTTGATATCGTCGACAGCGCCCAGCCAGAGCCAGTTATTGACGATGTGGTACTGGGTCATCGCGTCACCCACTTCTTTGAGCGCAACGGCGCTTTCCCAGGGCCAGCACTTCACGCTGATGGCCCCCAGACCGGAGAGGAGCCGTTCGTGGTGCGCCTCAACGCTCTCTTTCCCACAGCAGGCACCGGCACAGCGCTTCAGCGCGGATCGAAAACAGGCGCGTCCGCGCGTGGTCGCCTCCAGGCCCAAAAGGCTGTAGCAAAGCTGGAGCTCGTCCGCCAGCGTCTGCAGCGCCTGAAGTGCGGCACGTTTATTGGCGAACAGTCCGTAGAGATTCGGGGCATGAGAAAAATCGACGTCGCGCGCGTAGACGACCTGTGGCTTGCCTTCGTTGATCTGCAGGGAGCAGAGCTGACGGTTGCGGCGCAGGCGCTTGTTGAAAAGCGGCTGTTGTTCTTTTATCAACCGCGCCTCCAGCAACAGCGCGCCCATTTCTCCCGCCGTCTGGAACCAGGTAATGCGTCGCGACTGGCGCAGCATGGCGGCCTCGTCCGGCGTACGCAGATGGGATAATACCCGACTGCGAATGTTAACGCTCTTGCCGATGTAGAGCGGCAGGGTGTCGCTTTCGCCGTGAAAGATGTACACGCCCGGCTGTTTAGGCAATGCTTCAAGCCAGGGGCGAAGGTGCTCGGGATATTCGTAGATAGCCGCCGCTTCAAACTCAAGACGCGGGGCGGATTGACGCCTGCTCACATACTGCTCCATATACTGTTCAGGTATACAGTGTAGCAGGAGTGTGGTGGTTAAAAAAGAGCCGGGTGGCGGCGACGCCTTACCCGGCCTACAAAACGGGGTTACCGTTTTGCCTTTATTTCCAGAAGTCGTCAAACACCGTAATCGGTGGGCGACGCTTGTGCTCGGTTTTCAGATACCAGCCTTCGATGATCTTCGCGGTGCCTTCATCCAGCTTTTTGCCTTCCAGATAATCATCAATGTTGTCGTAGGTGACGCCAAGGGCCGCTTCATCCGGCAGGGAAGGGCGATCGTCTTCAAGGTCAGCTGTCGGCGCTTTCTTATACAGATGCTCAGGACAGCCCAGCGCGGCAAGCAGCTGCTTGCCCTGACGTTTGTTCAGGCGGAAGATCGGGTTAATGTCGGTGCCGCCGTCGCCATATTTGGTGAAGAAGCCGGTGATCGCTTCGGCCGCATGGTCGGTGCCGACCACGACGCCTTTGGTCATCCCGGCGATGCTGTACTGCGCTTTCATGCGCTCGCGTGCCTTTTCATTGCCGCGAACGAAATCGCTCAGCTCAATGCCCGCTTCGCGTAACGCCTGCTCGCTTGCCAGCACCGAGCCTTTAATATTCACGGTCAGCACGCGGTCAGGCTGAATGAAGGCAATGGCGTCCTGGCAATCCTGCTCGTCTGCCTGTACGCCGTAAGGAAGGCGCACAGCGATAAACTGCAGCGTCTCATCGCCCGTCTCTTCGCGAAGCTCTGAAATGGCCATCTGGCAGAGCTTGCCGGTCAGCGTTGAATCCTGGCCGCCGCTGATGCCCAGCACCAGAGATTTCAGGAAAGAGTTCTTCTTTAAATACGCTTTTAAAAAATCCACGCTGCGGCGGATCTCTTCATGTGCATCTACCGCAGGCTTCGCGCCCAGCGCCTGGATAATCTCTTGTTGCAGAGTCATCACGCTCTCCATAAACAGAATGTGTTAACTGTTAAAACTAACCCTTTGGGCGAGAAACGACAAGGATCACAGTTTCGAGTGCGCTATTTTGCGCCGATTTAGCAGCTTATCGTTGTTTTATTAGAATTTTCCGAAATTCGTCTGGCGTAACGCACAAAGTTGAACAATAGTACTTTTTATCCCATGCTTAGATAACACGCTGATAAACAAGAGGACGGAATATGAACAAGAACGTAGCAGGAATTCTTAGCGCAGCGGCGGTACTGACTATGCTGGCAGGGTGTACGGCTTACGATCGCACCAAGGATCAGTTTACGCAGCCCGTAGTAAAAGACGTTAAAAAGGGGATGACCCGTTCGCAGGTGGCTGCGATTGCCGGTAAACCTTCTTCTGAAGTCACCATGATTCATGCGAAAGGGACCTGCCAGACCTATATCCTGGGTCAACGTGATGGTAAGGCAGAAACCTACTTTGTCGCCCTGGATGATACCGGTCATGTGATCAACTCCGGCTATCAGACCTGTGCTGAATACGACACCGATCCGCAGGCACCTAAGGCGTAGTCACCCTGCTTGCCTGAGGATGTTAACAAACCGGCCCCGGGGCCGGTTTTTTTATGAATCAGAAAATCTTATTTCTTTTCGCGAATTATTTGCCCGAAATGTGAGGGTAGTCAACAAGCCAGGTCAATGAGAGACAATTGTAGTCTATTCAGAATTATCCCCTGTCTGTACCATTGCGTATACTCACTCCAACGATAAACAACAGTACGCAAACTACCTGTCTGCCGGGACAGCGAGTCGAGTGATAGCGCGATGGCAGGTAGTCATACAAGAGGGAAATCACGATGGAAAAGAAACATATCTACCTGTTCTGCTCAGCGGGCATGTCAACCTCGCTTCTGGTCTCAAAGATGCGTGCGCAGGCTGAAAAGTATGAAGTCCCTGTGGTGATCGAAGCGTTCCCGAGACGCTGGCGGGCGAAAAAGGTCAGACAGCCGATGTTGTTTTACTGGGACCGCAAATTGCCTATATGTTGCCCGAAATTCAACGGCTGTTACCTAATAAACCGGTCGAAGTGATCGACTCGGGGCTGTACGGCAAGATTGATGGTTTAGGTGTTCTTAAAGCTGCTGTGGCAGCCATTAAAAAAGCTGCTAATTAATTTTTATTTTTCCCGTCAAAGAGTTATTTCACACACAATACGCCGTAACATGCGTTACGGCATTTAAGGGTATTTTCCTATGAGTAAAGTCATCGCTTCACTTGAAAAGGTACTCCTTCCTTTTGCTGTTAAAATAGGAAAGCAGCCTCACGTTAATGCCATCAAAAACGGCTTTATTAAATTAATGCCGTTGACGCTGGCCGGGGCCATGTTCGTTTTAATTAACAACGTTTTTCTGAGCTTTGGTGAAGGTTCCTTCTTTTATTCATTAGGAATTCGGTTAGACGCTTCCACTATTGAAACCCTTAATGGTTTTAAAGCCATCGGCGGCAACGTCTATAACGGTACGTTGGGAATTATGTCGCTGATGGCGCCTTTCTTTATTGGGATGGCGCTGGCAGAAGAGCGTAAGGTCGATCCGCTGGCCGCCGGGTTATTATCCGTCGCCGCCTTTATGACCGTCACGCCTTACAGCGTGGGTGAAGCCTATGCCGTTGGCGCCAACTGGCTGGGTGGGGCTAACATCATCTCCGGTATTGTTATCGGCCTGGTGGTGGCAGAGATGTTCACCTTTATCATCCGTCGAAACTGGGTGATTCGCCTGCCGGATAGCGTACCGGCTTCTGTATCCCGTTCATTTTCCGCGTTGATTCCAGGCTTCATTATTCTCTCCATCATGGGGATTATTGCCTGGGCGCTCTCTCACTGGGGCACAAACTTCCACCAGATCATCATGGACTCTATCTCTACGCCGCTGGCGTCGATGGGTGGCGTGGTCGGTTGGGCGTATGTGATTTTCACCTCTCTGCTGTGGTTCTTTGGCGTGCATGGTTCACTGGCACTGGCCGCGCTGGACAGCGGAATTATGACCCCATGGGCACTGGAAAACGTTGCACTTTATCAGCAGTACGGCTCCGTTGACGCGGCGCTGGCAGCGGGTAAAACCTTCCATGTGTGGGCGAAGCCGATGCTTGACTCCTATATCTTCCTGGGCGGTACCGGGGCGACCTTGGGTCTGATCATCGCGGTCTTTATTGTCTCTCGTCGTGCTGACTATCGTCAGGTCGCGAAGCTAGCGCTGCCATCAGGCATCTTCCAGATTAACGAACCGATCCTGTTCGGTCTGCCAATCATCATGAACCCGGTCATGTTCATTCCGTTCATCCTGATTCAGCCGCTGCTGGCCGCTATCACCCTGACGGCGTACTACATGGGCATCATTCCACCGGTCACCAACATTGCACCGTGGACCATGCCGGCGGGCCTGGGTGCCTTCTTCAACACCAACGGCAGCGTCGCGGCCTTCCTGCTGGCGATATTCAACCTCGGGATTGCCACCCTGCTGTACATGCCATTCGTGGCGATTGCGAACAAAGCCGCCACCATCATTGATGAAGAAGAGAGCGAAGAGGATATTGCCCTCTCACTGAAATTCTAAGATTGACGGCGCGGGGAAACCCGCGCCAGCCACAAGGAGCTTAAACATGTTAGATTTGGATAGTATTGTCGCAGACGACGCCGCCGAGAACGATCTGGAAGAAGTGGTGATGGGGCTTATCATCAACTCCGGGCAGGCCCGCAGCCTGGCCTATGCCGCACTGAAGCAGGCCAAGCAGGGGGATTTCGCCGCGGCGAAAACCATGATGGAACAGTCCCGCACGGCGCTGAACGAAGCGCACCTGGTGCAGACAAAGCTGATTGAAAGCGATCAGGGCGAAGGGAAGATGAAGGTCAGCCTGGTACTGGTTCACGCGCAGGATCACCTGATGACCTCGATGCTGGCACGTGAGCTGGTGGCGGAGCTCATTGAGCTTCACGAGAAGATGCAGTAAGTCAGACTGAGTAGCAGGAGGTTAGCACGATGGAAATTAAAACCGCACTTGAACAGCAGTTGTTTAATGGCAAAAATTTTCACGTGGTTATCTACAACAAGACGGAGAGCGCCAGTGGTCTGCATCAGCATGACTACTACGAGTTCACGATTGTTCTGACCGGTCGCTATTATCAGGAGATCAACGGTAAGCGCGTCCTGCTTGAACGAGGGGATTTCGTCTTCCTGCCGATGGGGTCTTATCACCAGAGCTTTTACGAATTTGGTGCCACCCGCATTCTTAATGTGGGCGTCAGCAGACGTTTCTTCGAGAAGCACTATCTGCCGCTGGTGCCGTTCTGCTTTGTGGCCTCTCAGGTCTATCGGGTCAAAAACGAGTTCATGACCTGGATTGAAACGGTGATCGCCTCGCTTAACTTCCGCGACAATGAATTTGATGAGTTTATTGAAACGGTGACCTTCTACGTGATGAACCGGCTGCGTCATCATCGCGAAGAGCAGCAGGTGACGGATGATATTCCGCAATGGCTACGCAGCACCGTTGAGCTGATGCACGACAAAGGCCAGTTCAGCGAAAATGCGCTGGAAAATATGGTCTCCCTGTCGGGGAAATCCCAGGAATATCTTACCCGTGCGACGCAGCGTTATTATCGTAAAACGCCCGTGCAAATTATTAATGAAATCCGCATTAATTTTGCTAAAAAACAGCTGGAAATTACCAACTATTCTGTCACCGATATTGCTTACGAGTCAGGATACAGCAGTCCCAGCCTGTTTATTAAAACCTTTAAGAAATTGACGTCATTCACACCGAACAGTTACCGGAAAAATTTGACGGTAATTAATTAACTTTCGGCGGATTACCCGCCACGAATATTGCTTTAATGGCTTGCCCAAATAGCGGGAAGAGCACGCTATACCTTGCAGGCGATTAACCTGATACGCTAAGGGAGATATTATGCAGAAGAAATTAAAAGTCGTAACCATTGGTGGCGGCAGCAGCTATACCCCGGAATTACTTGAAGGTTTCCTGAAACGTTATCATGAATTACCGGTCAGCGAATTATGGCTGGTGGACGTTGAGGAAGGTCAGGAGAAGCTGAATATTATTTTCGATCTGTGCAAGCGCATGGTGGAAAAAGCGGGCGTGCCTCTGACCGTGCATAAAACCCTCGATCGTCGTCTGGCGCTGAAAGATGCGGATTTCGTCACCACCCAGCTGCGCGTCGGCCAGCTGAAGGCGCGTGAGCTGGACGAGCGTATTCCGCTGAGCCACGGGTATCTGGGGCAGGAGACTAACGGCGCGGGCGGCCTGTTTAAAGGCCTGCGTACTATCCCGGTCATTTTCGACATCGTCAAAGACGTACAGGAGATCTGCCCGAACGCGTGGGTCATTAACTTCACCAACCCGGCCGGCATGGTCACTGAAGCGGTCTATCGTCATACCGGCTTCAAACGTTTTATCGGCGTCTGCAACATTCCGATTGGCATGAAGATGTTTATCCGCGACGTGCTGGCGCTGACCGACAGCGACGATCTCTCCATCGATCTGTTCGGCCTGAACCACATGGTGTTTATTAAAGATGTCATCGTGAACGGAAAATCGCGCTTTGCCGAGCTCCTCGACGGCGTGGCCTCCGGTCGTCTGACGGCGGCATCGGTGAAAAACATCTTTGACCTGCCGTTCAGCGAAGGGCTGATCCGCTCGTTGAATCTGCTGCCTTGCTCGTACCTGCTTTACTACTTCAAGCAGAAAGAGATGCTGGCCATCGAAATGGGCGAGTATTATAAGGGCGGCGCACGTGCGCAGATCGTTCAGAAGGTTGAGAAGCAGCTGTTCGATTTGTATAAAGACCCGAACCTGAACGTCAAACCGAAAGAGCTGGAGCAGCGCGGCGGGGCCTACTACTCCGATGCGGCGTGTGAAGTGATCAACGCCATCTACAACGACAAGCAGGCGGAGCACTATGTCAACGTGCCGCACCACGGCCATGTCGACAATATTCCAGCTGACTGGGCCGTCGAAATGACCTGCATCCTGGGACGCGAGGGGGCTAAACCGCATCCACGCATCACCCACTTCGATGACAAGGTCATGGGGCTGATCCACACCATCAAAGGCTTTGAAGTGGCGGCAAGCAACGCGGCGCTGAGCGGTGAGCTCAATGACGTGCTGCTGGCCCTGAATCTCAGCCCGCTGGTGCATTCTGACCGCGACGCGGAGCAGCTGGCCAGCGAGATGATCCTGGCGCATGAAAAATGGTTGCCGAACTTTGCCGCCACGATCGAGAAGCTGAAGTTCAAACAGCAATAAGAGGACGCACAATGGAAAACCTGCTGATCGTTAATGCTGATGATTTTGGCCTCTCTAAAGGCCAGAACTACGGCATTATTGAAGCCTGTCGCCGGGGGGTTGTGACCTCTACAACGGCGCTGGTCAATGGTGAGGCGGTTGAACACGCGGCGCAGCTGAGCCGCGAAGTGCCGGAGCTGGGCGTCGGCATGCATTTTGTGCTGACGCTCGGGATGCCGCTTTCGCCAATGCCGGGCCTGACGCGCGATGGCCAGTTGGGTAAATGGATTTGGGAACTGGCGGAGCAGGGGGCTCTGCCGCTCGAAGAGATTGCCCGCGAGCTGGACTGTCAGTTCAACCGCTTCGTTGATGTGTTTGGTCAGACGCCGACGCATATCGACAGCCATCACCACGTGCATATGATCCCGGCGATTTTCCCGCTTGTCGCCGGGTTTGCACAGCGCAAAGGCGTGGCGATGCGCGTGGATCGCGAGGTGCACGGATTGCCGGACTGTGCTGTCACCACCACTGAGGGGTTCAGCAGCGCGTTTTACGGCGACGAGATCGACGACGCGCTGTTCCTGAAGGTGCTGGATGATTCCGCCGCGCGGGGTGAACGGTCGCTGGAGGTCATGGCACATCCTGCCTTTGTCGATAACACCGTGCGTAAAAGCGCCTACTGCTGGCCGCGTCTGGCGGAGCTGGATGTGCTGACGTCGCCGTCGTTGAAATACGCCATTGCCGAGCGCGGGTATCGGTTGGGGACGTTTGGGGATCTTTGAGATAAAGCCCGGTGGCGGCTTCGCCTTACCGGGCCTACAAAACCAATCGAATGTAGGCCGGGTAAGCGCGAGCGCCACCCGGCTTTTTTTACGCCGGAATCTGATCGATCTTGCTGCTTCGCGACCAGACGCGGTGCGCGGCGAGCAAATCAAACAGCTTCGTCATAAAGGCATCGTCAACGTTATCTCCCTCGACAATCCCGTCCTCACCCTGATCGGCCACCTTCAGCTGCGCTTTGAACTGCCGCGCGTCGCCGGACAGCGCGATCGGCTTCAGGTGCTTATAGGCTTCCAGCAGATAATAGACGGCGTCGCCGTTGGTCAGCAGGCTGGCAATATCCCCGCACGGCACGATCACCGCATCGACGGTCAGTGATGGCGCACCGGCAAAGGTCGCCGCGACCGGCAGCACAGAACCATCGTTGGCCGTCACTTCACCCATGCGGGAATAGAGCAGTTTGGCATGCACGCCCTGGGTTTTCAGCGCCTGCATAATCCCCAGCACGTCGCTGGCGCGGGTTTTATCGTTCAGCAGAATGGCGACCACACGGCCTTTAATCGAGCCGCCCGGCACCGCATACAGGCTCAGCGACGGATCTTTCTTCACGCCGTTAACCTCTTTCGGCGGAGCAAGGTTACGCTGCTCGTCGGTCAGCGTAATGCCCAGGTTGTCCGCGACACTCTGGGCAAGCTGAACATCAATATGCGCCAGCTGATCAACCACGCGCTCGCGGATGTAGGTGCGCACCACTTTGCTCAGCTCGAAGCTGAAGCCGCCGATGATGTGCTGTTGCTCAATCGGCGTTTGGCTGTTCCAGAACAGGCGAGGGTGGGCGTAATACTCACCGAACGAGGGGCTGCGCTCGCGAATTTTATTGCCATCGATACGCTCCTGATACGATTCGAATCCACCGCGTTTCGGTCCGGGAGGCGTTTCACGCGGCCAGTTATCGTTGATGGAGTTCGGCTCATAGTTTGCCGGGTTGGTATCAATATCCTGACGGTGCATCCCGTCGCGCTGGAAGTTGTGATACGGGCAGGTTGGGCGGTTAATCGGAATTTCGTGGAAGTTCGGCCCGCCGAGTCGGCTAATCTGCGTATCGGTATAGGAGAACAGGCGTCCCTGCAGGAGCGGATCGTTGGTGAAGTCCAGCCCCGGCACGATATGCCCCGGGTGGAACGCGGCCTGCTCGTTTTCGGCAAAGAAGTTATCCGGGTTACGGTTAAGCACCATTTTACCCACCAGCTGCACCGGCACCAGCTCTTCCGGGATCAGCTTCGTCGGGTCCAGAAGGTCGAAATCGAACTTAAATTCGTCCTCTTCCGGTATGAGCTGCAGGCCAAGCTCGTATTCCGGGAAGTCGCCCGCTTCAATGGATTCCCACAGCTCGCGGCGATGGAAGTCCGGATCGCGCCCGGTCAGCTTCTGCGCCTCGTCCCACACCAGCGAGGCTTTACCCGCGACAGGCTTCCAGTGGAAGCGGACAAACGTGGCTTTCCCCTCGGCATTGATCAGACGGAAGGTATGGATACCAAACCCTTCCATGGTGCGGTAGCTGCGCGGAATGCCGCGGTCTGACATCGCCCACATCACGTTGTGTAAGGTTTCAGGCTGCAGGGAAACATAGTCCCAGAAGGTGTCGTGCGCACTTTGTCCCTGCGGTATGGCCCAGTGGGGCTCCGGTTTTACCGCATGGACAAAGTCAGGAAATTTATGCGCATCCTGAATGAAAAACACCGGCGTGTTATTGCCGACCAGATCGAAAATACCCTCTTCGGTATAAAACTTGGTGGCAAAGCCGCGGATATCCCGGACGGTATCTGCTGACCCCGCGCCGCCCTGCACGGTGGAGAAACGCACAAACACCGGGGTGATTTTATCCGGGTCGGAGAGGAAATCCGCTTTGGTGATCGCTTTCAGGCTCTTGTAGGGCTGAAAGTAGCCGTGCGCAGCGGAACCGCGCGCGTGGACGATGCGTTCTGGTATCCGTTCGTGGTCAAAATGGGTGATTTTTTCCCGCAGGATAAAGTCTTCCAGCAGGGTCGGCCCGCGCGTGCCTGCGCGAAGGGAGTTTTGATCGTCAGCAATGCGTACGCCCTGATTGGTCGTGAGCGCGAAACCTTCACCGCCTTTTCGGTGTGGTTCAAGAGATTTCAGCTTCTCGTTTCTCGTGTCCGGCGATTTCATGCTTCCTGGTGCGGTAGGCTGTTCGCCCGGTGCGGAGGGGCCAGGGGAGGGGCGGTGAGAGCCGTCAGCGGGGGCGAGAGAGTCCATACCCGGTTGAGATTCTTCAGTGCCATGAATGGGTGATTGATGTGTTTTATCTTTGTTCGACATTGCACGCTTCTCCTTTATCCATTGCTAAAAACCCTATTAAGGATAGAACAATGTCGCGACATGGTTCGCGAACTAAGAGTTTTCATATGCCGTGATTAGCGAAAGGAGCCATCTCACCCACTCGGAGCGCGACGGAAGGCAGCAGGATCGGCTATCATAGAATTTTCCTGCTTCAAGAATTTGCTTTAGTGAATCCGTTGCTTATGAAACCTCTTCGTCAACAAAACCGCCAGGTTATTAGCTATGTGCCCCGCGTTGAGCCCGCGCCGCCAGACCATGCCCTGAAAGTGGAGGGCTTTCGCGATGTGTGGCAGTTACGGGGGAAATACGTGGCCTTTGTGCTGGTCGGCGAGCATTTCCGTCGCTCTCCCACCTTTACGGTGCCGGAGTCCGCACAGCGGTGGGCGATGCAGATCCGCCAGGATGAAGAGGTTGAAGAATAACAGCCATAAAAAAACCGCCATCAGGCGGTTTTTTTATTTCTAACGTGTTTAGCGGTGCGCCAGCTCGGCGTCGTCTTCACTTTCCAGAATCGCTTTGTCGGTCTGCTTCAGCCACTGGCTGGTCAGCGTACCGGCGGTCATGGAGCCGCTCACGTTCAGCGCGGTACGACCCATATCGATCAGTGGCTCAACGGAGATCAGCAGGGCGACCAGCGTCACGGGCAGACCCAGCGCAGGCAGCACAATCAGCGCGGCGAAGGTTGCGCCGCCGCCAACACCCGCAACGCCTGCGGAGCTTACGGTGACAATCCCGACCAGCGTGGCGATCCAGACCGGATCCAGCGGGTTGATGCCGACTGTAGGAGCAACCATTACCGCCAGCATCGCCGGGTACAGACCCGCACAGCCGTTCTGACCGATGGTGGCACCAAAGGAGGCAGAGAAGCTGGCGATAGATTCAGGCACGCCCAGACGACGGGTTTGCGCTTCAACGTTCAGCGGGATAGACGCGGCGCTGGAACGACTGGTGAAGGCAAAGGTCAGTACCGGCCAGACCTTACGGAAGTACTTCAGCGGGCTGACGCCGTTCACGCCCAGCAGGATGCCGTGCACCACGAACATAATGCCCAGGCCCAGATAAGAGGCAACAACGAAGCTGCCCAGCTTAATGATGTCCTGCAGGTTAGAGCCGGCAACCACTTTGGTCATCAGTGCCAGCACGCCGTAAGGGGTGAGCTGCATGACCAGACGGACCAGCTTCATCACCCAGCTTTGCAGGGTGTCAATTGCGGTCAGCACGCGTTCGCCTTTTGGCGCATCGTCTTTCAGCAACTTCAGCGCCGCTACGCCCAGGAACGCGGCGAAAATAACCACGCTGATGATCGAGGTTGGGCTCGCACCGGTCAGGTCAGCAAACGGGTTCTTCGGAATGAAGGAGAGCACCATCTGCGGCACGGTCAGGTCAGCCACTTTCCCAACGTAGTTGGTCTGAATCGCGGTCAGACGCGCCGTTTCAGCGGTACCCTGAACCAGACCTTCTGCGGTCAGGCCAAACAGGTTAGTGACCAGCACACCCACCAGCGCGGCAATCAGCGTGGTGAACAGCAGCGTGCCGATGGTCAGGAAACTGATTTTTCCCAACTGGGTCGCGTTGTGCAGGCGGGCAACGGCGCTCAGAATAGAAGCAAACACCAGCGGCATAACGATCATCTGCAGCAGCTGGACATAGCCGTTACCGACAATGTTGAACCACTGAATGGAATCTTTCAGAACTGGATTATCGGAGCCATAAATTGCCTGTAATGCCAGACCAAATACGACACCCATGGCCAGACCAACCAGCACCTTTTTCGCCAGGCTCCACTGTTTGTGGCGCGCCTGCGCGAGAAGCAATAGCAATACAGCGAACACAACGACGTTCGCGATGAGTGGAAAATTCATCCCGTTCTCCTGATTTATTATCGGGTCGGTTTTTACCGATCCTGTTGGCGGAAGGTTAGCAGAAGTGTGATGTAGCGCTTATATCCAAATGGAATGGGTTATGACAAATGGGATAATTTTGTTGGTTTACTGTTCAATCTGGTGATGAATAAAGCGATTGAACTGAAATTGCAGCGAATTAATCATCTGGGAAGACCAGCGGACTGCACTGTTTTCGGGCAACGTTTGCGGCATCCAGACGGCGTAAGCAAACAGCGCCATGCACAAGACGCGCTCCAGCTGGTTCCCTTTCTGCGGTGCGAGGATGGGAAAACGGAAGCGCCAGCGGCAGGGCCACAGCAGCGGTACGCCCGCGGGCGTCAGCATATCGGCCAGAATATGGCTTAAATATCCCAGCACCATCCCCTGAATGGCATCACCGGGGACGATCCAGCTTTCGGGCACTTTTAAATAGAAAAGCGTCAGCAGGCCAAACACGGCCAGCAGGCTGTGCGTAAACCCCCGGTGGCCGAACGCGCGGGCGATGGGTTTCGATACCCACTTCAGGCGCTGTCCGAGGAACGACTTGGGGTGGTCGATGTCGGGCAGCAGACAGGTCAATACGGCGGAAGGGACGATATGCCACCAGTCCCCCTGTGCAAGCACGGGGGTGAGTTCAGCGTTTTTGGCAAATACTGCGCACGCGATAGAAAAAAGCAGGTGGCCTTCCGCCGTCATGATAAAACCCACAAAACTGTCAATTCATACAGTATAGGGTTTTTATACAGTAGGCGGAAGAGGTGACGGTGTAACTGTTTGTCACAAACCGGAGGAGGGCGTTAACTGCCCTGCAGATGGCGCGCCGTCAGTTCTGCCAGTGAATGTAGCTTCACATCGGCAAGCGCGAACCGGGGATCGTGGCGGCCTTCTTCCGCAGGCACCACAATGGAGCGCATCCGCGCGGCTTTAGAGGCCACCATGCCGTTAACGGAATCTTCCAGCGCAACGCAGTTGAGGGGATCCAGGCCGAGCTTAGCGGCACAGTCCAGATAGACCTGCGGGTGCGGCTTGCTGTAAGGCAATTTCTCAGCGGAGGCCAGCGCGTCGAAACTGTCGCGCAGTTCAAACATGATGAGCACTTTTTCCAGCATATGCAGCGGTGACGCCGAGGCCAGGCCGACCTTCAGCCCCTGGGCTTTACACAGCGCGACTGCCTCACGTACGCCGGGCAGCAGCGGCTTGCTCTCTTCTACCAGCGAAATGGCGCGGCTGATAATGCGCGCGGTCACTTCATCACGACCCGGTCCAGCCCACGGCTGTTGGGCATACCACAGGTCAACCACCATATCGATGCGCAGGCCCAGCGTATCGGGAAGTTCATTACGGCGGCTGATATCCACGCCCAGGCTGGCCATGACGTCCAGTTCAGCGCGATCCCACAACGGTTCGGAATCGATCAGTAATCCATCCATGTCAAAAATTGCGGCAAGAATTTGGCGCGGTGTCGACATCACAACGTCTCCTTATCCAGGGTGTTCGACAGACGATAAGTGCTAAGCACACTCTGCAATTTAGCATATTGCTTTTAAAGAGCGGGCGAAATTGATGACCAGCAGGTAGACTTAGGCACAAATAACGCGTCTTTATGAAGAGGAACTGATGACGTATCAACAAGCTGGACGCATTGCGGTCTTAAAACGTATTGCTGGCTGGGTGATTTTTATTCCTGCCGTCATTTCTACGCTGATTTCTGTACTCAAATTTATGTACGATCACAGCGAAAAACAGCCGGGTATCAATGCGGTTATGCTTGATTTTGCGCATGTGATGATTGAGATGATGCGTTTTAATACGCCATTCTTGAATGTCTTCTGGTTTAACTCACCGACCCCGGATTTTCAGCATCAGCTGAATATCGGCTTTTGGGTGATATACGCCCTGATCTTTGTTGCGTTGGCGCTGCAGGCCTCTGGCGCACGAATGAGCCGTCAGACGCGCTTCTTACGCGAGGGCGTTGAGGACCAGCTCATTCTGGAGCAGGCCAAAGGCCCGGAAGGCATGAGCCGGGAGCAGATTGAATCCCGCATTGTTGTGCCGCGCCACACTATTTTCCTGCAAATCTTCCCGCTCTATATCCTTCCCGTGATTATCATTGTGGCAGGATACTTCTTCTTCTCACTGCTCGGTTTTCTGTAACCGATACGGGTGGCGGCAAGGCCACCCGTTCGCGTCTCAGGCGGCAAGCATGCGCTCTAGCGCCCGCTGTGCGTTAACCAGGTGTTCCCCACCAAAAAGTATGGCGCGGTTCATCAGCGTATAAAGCTGGTACACCGGTTGACGGTCGAGGAAGCCGGGCGGCAGGGGCGAAACTGACTGATACCCGTCATATATCTGCGGCGGTTGTTCTGGGTGCAGCGGCAGCATGGCAAGGTCACACTCTCGGTCACCCCAGTAGCAGGCCGGGTCGAAGATATAGGGGCCGTTGGGCCCCAGCGCGCAGTTATCGGACCACAAATCACCGTGGAGCAGAGACGCCTGAGGCTGGTGGGAGGCCAGACGCTGCTGCACGTGCTCGACGATGGCGTCTATATTGCCAAATTCCAGCCCTTTCTCGGCGGCAAGCTCAAGCTGCCAGCCAATGCGCTGCTCGGCAAAAAAGGTCGACCAGCGGCGCTGCCAGGCGTTGGGCTGTGGCGTGGTGGAGAGGTCATTGTCAAAATCGAGACCAAACTGCGGCTGGTCGCTCCACTGATGGAGGCGCGCTAGCTGCTGGCCAAGAATGAAAGCGTTATGGGCATCCAGCGGACGGGCGGGGAGATATTCCATGACCAGAAAACTGTAATCGCGGTCGCTACCGACGGCCAGCACCTGCGGGACCGTCACCGTTTTACTGCGCGACAACAGTTCAAGCTGATCGGCTTCGGCGGTAAATATCGGAAGCAGTTCACGTTCATCGCATTTTACGAAGAGATCGCGCCCTGCGTAGCGTAAATGCCACGCGGCGTGGATCTCTCCGCCTGGCAGTTCGTTACGCAGTTCAATTTCACCTTCACCCAGCTGCTCACTTAAAAGATGACTGATAGCCTGCCACATGTTGACTCTCCCATGTTGTCTGCCAGATCATAAAGTTAGCGCATTATTGCGGTAAAAAAATACGAACTAACGCACACCTGAGCGGTTTAATTTCATACAGGGCACTTATTGTTCTTTTTTCTGCCAGTTTTCCCAGGTGTCGACGTCAATTTCGGCTGGCTTGTCGGTCACACTTTCCACCAGACTGGCGGCCAGCGCATGAACCTCTTCTTTATTCAGGGCACCGATCAGACCAAATGCCAGGGTGCCTAAATCATGAATATTGCCCTCGTCATCCGTGAGCGTGAGGAGAAAATTAGCCCGGGTGAAGGCGTTGTTGAGCTCATTCAGCTCGGTCAGCGATGCTTTATGAAGGTTGACGGTTACGACGTAGCGGGTGATGTCACCACTGCTCATAATTCACCTCATTGTTATCATGGAAGTTTTCTTAGCATAGTCGATAGTTTGCGTTTGGCGACTCGGTGATGACATTCCCCTCCATAAGGATGAAGGGGAACAGGGGTTAATTTCGGGACAGATAATCGACAATTTTTTGCGTATCGGCCAGCGAACAGAGACGCGTGCCCTGGTTGATGGTAGCGGCGCTACCCGCCGCCACGCCGTAGCGCGTCATCTCCAGCAGTGACGCGCCCTGCGCCAGCTTAAGCGTCATCGCGCCCACCATGCTGTCACCCGCGCCAACCGTGCTCTGGCTCTTCATCGGCGGTGGAACTACCTGAACGGACGACGTTTCATCGACGGCCAGTGCCCCCTGCGGACCAAGGGAAACCACCACGCGCCGCGCTTTGCCGCTGCGCACCAGCTCCTGCGCGGCGGTGCGCACATCGTCAGGCTGCGTCAAGTCGCGGTTGACCAGCGCGCTTAACTCTTTCTGGTTGGGTTTGACCAGTTCAAGATTGCCCGGCACTAAGGCCGCCTGCAGGGCCTCGCCGCTGCTGTCCACGATGCAGCGGATACCGCGTTGCTGCGCCGCCTGAATAAGCGCGGTTAATTTTTCCGTGCTGACGCCGGGTGGCAGGCTGCCGCTGACCACCAGCAGCGCGCCGCTTTCAATGGTCAGTACTTTCTCTTCAAGCTGACGAAACTCGTCATCGGTGAGTTTCGCGCCCGGCATGACAAACCGGTACTGCTCGCCGCTGGATTCAACGTGGACATGCAGGTTTTGCCGCGTCCAGTCTTTCGCCTCGACGGTCTCTACGGCAACCTGTTCATCTGCCAGCAGAGAGACCAGGTGTTCGCCGGTGGCACCGCCTGCGGGAAAAATGGCCGTGGCCTTGCCGCCGAGGTGGGTAATGGCGCGCGCCACGTTGATACCGCCACCGCCGGGCTCAAAGACCGGGGCGCTACAGCGCAATTTACCTTCCGGGTAAATCTGCGGCGTCAGGGTGGCGGAATCAAGGGAAGGGGAGAGCGTCAGAGTGTAGATAGAAACCATCATTACCTCCTTTTAGCATGGGTTCCTTTTAGTCTGGCACCATTTGTCAGGAAGGCAACGTAAATAACAGTATGATTTTAAATATGAATACTGAATAAAAGTAAGACCGGAGATATATAAAATAAAACGCTTTTTGGGATCGTTCTTATTCAAAAAATGAAATAAGAAAACATTGCTATGTTATTTGCGGCTTTTTATAATTTGTTACCTTTCTCTGGACGCCTTGTCATTGATCCTCAAGAAAGATTCCGGGACCGTGTGGTCTCTTTTTTTGTTGTACGGACTCCTTAATAAAATGAAGCTTTTAAAGACAGTTCCCGCTGCACTGATGCTGGCGGGTGGCGTGTTTGCGGCTATGAACGCGACCGCCGATGATTCCGTTTTTACTGTCATGGACGATCCCTCCACCGCGAAAAAACCGTTTGAAGGTAACCTGAACGCTGGGTACCTGGCACAATCCGGTAACACGAAAAGCTCTTCTCTGACGGCGGACAGTACGCTTACCTGGTACGGTAATACCACCGCCTGGTCTCTGTGGGGTAATGCCAGCAATACGTCCGCTAATGACGAACGTTCTTCCGAGAAATATGCGGTTGGCGGACGTAGCCGTTACAACATGACCGACTATGATTACCTGTTTGGTCAGGCAAGCTGGTTAACCGACCGTTACAATGGTTATCGCGAGCGTGACGTGTTCACCGCGGGTTATGGTCGTCAGTTCCTGAACGGTCCGGTACACAGCCTCCGTTTTGAATTCGGTCCGGGTGTGCGTTATGACGAGTACACCAATGGCGATACCAAAACCCAACCGCTCGGTTACGCTTCCGGCACCTATGCCTGGCAGATGACTGACAACACCAAATTTACCCAGGGTGTTTCTGTATTTGGTGCCGACGATACGACGCTGAACTCTGAGACGGCGCTGAACGTGGCCATTAACGAACACTTTGGTCTGAAAGTCGCCTACAACGTGACCTGGAACTCTTCACCACCCGAATCTGCACCGGATCATACCGACCGCAGAACCACGGTTTCACTGGGTTATAGAATGTAATGAAGACGGGCCGATGATCATGTCGGCCCGTTTATTCTGTCTGGTCTTGTGATGTCCCTTCTGATGAGCTGTATTCGCCCCTAACCCCAAATCATTGCCGCCCAACGGAGTAACAGCATTGCGCCGCAGATGGCGATCAGCACCAGCACCATTTTCCAGTGTTTTACGGCAAATCGTTTTGTTGGCATAACCTAATCCTTGTTCGTTGATACCCACAGTCTACCAAACAGGGCCGAAATATGCCCCTACTCAGGAACGATTGGGTTATGCCAGCGCAGGGTTCGGCTCAGAACCAGTGGAATCGTTCGGCGAGAATCAACAATAAACCTGTGGCGGAAAGGATGTTTAAAATCACAACCGTTCTACTGGATACGTTCATAGTATGCACCTTTGGGTTTAAAGACCTGTTCAAGATTAGCCCAGCATCTTTGAAATGCGAGCACCGGGATCATGCGACCTGCAAATTCATGCGAAAGTGCCAGCACATCAATCTGCCAGCAGAGGGTGCAATCTCCCTTTTGTTAGTGTTAACATTGCAAGGCTTGCCGTATATCCGGCGTTGTCTGATTTTCCGGCAGGTGAATGATGACGAACCAATTTGACGATTGTTGGTCAGATGGTGTCGTAATCTATTGTCAAATCACGATTATTTTCTTTGTATATGCTCTTATGTGTGGGGCATCACTGCAAATAAGGATATAAAATGCCTGTAATTACTCTTCCTGATGGCAGCCAACGCCATTTCGACCATGCTGTTAGCCCAATGGATGTTGCCCTGGACATCGGTCCTGGTCTCGCGAAAGCGACTATCGCCGGCCGCGTTAACGGTGAGCTGGTAGATGCCTCCGATCTGATCGAAAACGATGCGACGCTTGCGATCATCACCGCAAAAGATGAAGAAGGTCTGGAGATCATTCGTCACTCCTGCGCGCACCTGTTAGGCCATGCCATCAAACAGCTGTGGCCAAACACCAAAATGGCGATCGGTCCGGTTATCGATAATGGTTTCTACTACGACGTTGACCTTGACCACACCCTGACTCAGGAAGATATCGACGCGCTCGAAAAACGTATGCACGAGCTCGCCGAAACAAACTATGACGTCATCAAGAAGAAAGTCAGCTGGCACGAAGCGCGTGAAACCTTCGTGAAGCGTGGCGAGAGCTATAAGGTCTCGATTCTTGACGAAAACATTTCGCATGATGACAAGCCTGGCTTGTACCATCACGAAGAATACGTCGACATGTGCCGTGGACCGCACGTGCCGAACATGCGCTTCTGTCATCACTTTAAGCTGATGAAGATCGCCGGCGCCTACTGGCGTGGCGACAGCAACAACAAGATGTTGCAGCGTATCTATGGTACCGCGTGGGCCGATAAAAAAGCCCTGAACGCCTACCTGCTGCGCCTGGAAGAGGCGGCGAAGCGTGACCACCGTAAAATCGGTAAGCAGCTTGACCTGTACCACATGCAGGAAGAAGCGCCGGGTATGGTGTTCTGGCATAACGACGGCTGGACCATCTTCCGTGAACTGGAAACTTTCGTACGCTCCAAGCTGAAAGAGTACCAGTATCAGGAAGTGAAAGGCCCGTTCATGATGGACCGTGTGCTGTGGGAAAAAACCGGCCACTGGGACAACTACAAAGATGCGATGTTCACCACCTCGTCTGAGAACCGTGAATACTGCATCAAGCCAATGAACTGCCCGGGACACGTTCAGATCTTTAACCAGGGTCTGAAATCCTACCGTGACCTGCCGCTGCGTATGGCGGAGTTCGGTAGCTGCCACCGTAACGAGCCATCAGGTGCGCTGCACGGTCTGATGCGCGTGCGTGGCTTTACGCAGGATGATGCGCATATCTTCTGTACCGAAGATCAGGTCCGTGACGAAGTTAACGCCTGTATCCGTATGGTCTACGATATGTACAGCACCTTTGGCTTCGAGAAGATCGTGGTCAAACTCTCAACGCGTCCGGAAAAACGTATCGGTAGCGATGAGACCTGGGATCGCGCAGAAGCGGATCTCGCCGTGGCGCTGGAAGAGAACGGCATTCCGTTCGAATACCAGCTGGGCGAGGGCGCATTCTACGGTCCGAAAATTGAATTTACCCTGTATGACTGCCTCGATCGCGCATGGCAGTGCGGTACTGTACAGCTGGACTTCTCCCTGCCGCAGCGTTTAAGCGCCTCTTATGTTGGCGAAGACAACGAGCGTCAGGTGCCGGTAATGATTCACCGTGCCATTCTCGGTTCTCTGGAGCGCTTCATCGGCATCCTGACCGAAGAGTTCGCCGGCTTCTTCCCAACCTGGCTTGCGCCGGTGCAGGTGGTGGTGATGAACATTACCGATTCTCAGGCAGATTACGTTAAAGAATTGACGCAGAAACTACAAAATGCGGGCATTCGCGTAAAAGCAGACTTGAGAAATGAGAAGATTGGCTTTAAAATCCGCGAGCACACTTTACGTCGTGTCCCGTATATGTTGGTCTGTGGTGATAAAGAGGTGGAAGCAGGCAAAGTTGCCGTTCGCACCCGCCGTGGTAAAGACCTGGGCAGCCTGGACGTAAGTGAAGTGATTGAGAAGCTGCAACAAGAGATTCGCAGCCGCAGTCTTCAACAACTGGAGGAATAAGGTATTAAAGGCGGAAAACGAGTTCAAACGGCACGTCCGAATCGTATCAATGGCGAGATTCGCGCCCAGGAAGTTCGCTTAACAGGTCTGGAAGGCGAGCAGCTGGGGATTGTGAGTCTGAGAGAAGCAATCGAAAAGGCTGAAGAAGCTGGAGTAGATTTAGTTGAAATCAGCCCTAACGCCGAACCGCCAGTTTGTCGTATCATGGACTACGGCAAGTTCCTTTATGAAAAGAGTAAGTCTTCTAAGGAACAGAAGAAGAAGCAAAAAGTTATCCAGGTTAAGGAAATCAAATTCCGTCCTGGTACCGACGATGGCGATTATCAGGTAAAACTCCGCAGCCTGATTCGCTTTCTGGAAGATGGCGATAAGGCCAAGATCACACTGCGTTTCCGCGGTCGTGAGATGGCCCACCAACAGATTGGTATGGAAGTGCTTAACCGCGTCCGTGACGATCTGAGTGAACTGGCAGTAGTCGAATCCTTCCCTACGAAGATCGAAGGCCGCCAGATGATTATGGTGCTCGCTCCTAAGAAGAAACAGTAAGGCCTTCAAGCAGCAAAATCTGTGGAGCCTTCGGGTTTCATAGGTTTTGTTCGCCTATGTTTCGTTTATTTAACAATGCGAAGTGGAAGTTATTAAAATGCCAAAAATTAAGACCGTACGCGGTGCTGCTAAGCGCTTCAAAAAAACCGGTAAAGGTGGTTTTAAGCACAAGCACGCTAACCTGCGTCACATTCTGACTAAGAAAGCTACCAAGCGTAAACGTCACCTGCGTCCAAAAGCCATGGTTTCTAAAGGCGATCTGGGCCTGGTCATCGCGTGCCTGCCGTACGCATAAGTCGTTTCGTTTAACTTTTTTAACTTAGAATAGATACAGGAGAGCACACATGGCTCGCGTAAAACGTGGTGTAATTGCACGTGCACGTCACAAGAAAATTTTGAAACAAGCTAAAGGCTACTACGGTGCGCGTTCACGCGTATACCGCGTTGCCTTCCAGGCTGTTATCAAAGCAGGTCAGTACGCTTACCGTGACCGTCGTCAGCGTAAGCGTCAGTTCCGTCAACTGTGGATTGCGCGTATCAACGCAGCAGCACGTCAGAACGGTATTTCTTACAGCAAATTCATCAACGGCCTGAAAAAAGCCTCTGTTGAAATCGACCGTAAGATCCTGGCTGACATCGCAGTATTCGACAAAGTAGCGTTCACCGCTCTGGTCGAAAAAGCGAAAGCAGCACTGGCATAAGCCAGTTGAGAGAGGGGGCCTGGCTCCCTCTTTTCATATAACCCTGTAAGAAGATTGACATTTACCCGTGCAGGCTTTTCAATAAGGTCTCAACGGTTTTTACCCAACAAGGTAACGCAAGCATGAATGCTGCTATTTTCCGCTTCTTCTTTTACTTTAGCACCTGACTTCAGGAGGCTAGCGCGTGAAAGATGAAACGAAAAACAGCGCCAGATAAGCCTCCCGATGGAGGCTTTTTTTGTGCCTGAATTTGAGAGAATAACTCCACCAAATCGGTGTCTGCACCGACATAATGAGGAAAATCATGTCACATCTCGCAGAGCTGGTTGCCAGTGCAACAGCCGCCATTAATCAGGCCTCAGATGTTGCCGCGTTAGACAATGTCCGCGTCGAATATCTTGGGAAGAAAGGGCACTTGACCCTTCAAATGACAACCCTGCGTGAGCTGCCGCCAGAAGAGCGCCCGGCAGCGGGGGCGGTGATTAACGAAGCCAAAGAGCAGGTACAGCAGGCGCTGAACGCACGTAAAGCCGAGCTGGAAAGCGCGGTGCTGAATGCGCGTCTGGCCGCAGAGACGATCGACGTCTCTCTGCCGGGTCGCCGCATCGAGAACGGCGGTCTGCACCCGGTTACCCGTACCATCGATCGCATTGAAAGTTTCTTCGGTGAGCTCGGCTTTACCGTGGCGACTGGCCCGGAAATCGAAGATGATTACCACAACTTCGATGCTCTGAACATTCCTGGCCATCATCCGGCACGCGCTGACCACGACACTTTCTGGTTCGACGCGACGCGTCTGCTGCGTACCCAGACCTCCGGCGTTCAGATCCGCACCATGAAGGATCAGGCACCGCCAATCCGTATTATCGCGCCGGGCCGCGTCTATCGTAACGACTACGATCAGACCCACACCCCAATGTTCCACCAGATGGAAGGCCTGATTGTTGATAAAAACATCAGCTTCACCAACCTGAAGGGCACGCTGCACGATTTCCTGAACAACTTCTTTGAGGAAGATCTGCAGGTTCGTTTCCGTCCGTCCTACTTCCCGTTCACTGAACCGTCTGCGGAAGTTGACGTGATGGGCAAAAACGGCAAATGGCTGGAAGTGCTGGGCTGCGGCATGGTGCATCCAAACGTACTGCGTAACGTGGGTATCGATCCGGAAGTTTACTCCGGCTTTGCCTTTGGTATGGGCATGGAGCGTCTGACCATGCTGCGCTACGGCGTGACCGACTTACGTGCATTCTTCGAAAACGATCTGCGTTTCCTCAAACAGTTTAAATAAGGGCAGGACAGAACAATGAAATTCAGTGAACTGTGGTTACGCGAGTGGGTAAACACCACGCTGGACAGCGACGCGCTTTCTAACCAGATCACCATGGCAGGTCTGGAAGTGGACGGCGTTGAGCCGGTTTCCGGCGCATTCAACGGCGTGGTCGTCGGCGAAGTGGTAGAGTGCGGCCAGCATCCTAACGCGGACAAACTGCGCGTAACAAAAGTAAACGTAGGCGGTGACCGTCTGCTGGATATCGTCTGCGGTGCGCCAAACTGCCGTCAGGGGCTGAAAGTGGCCGTGGCGACCGTCGGTGCGGTACTGCCGGGCGATTTCAAAATCAAAGCGGCTAAGCTGCGCGGCGAGCCGTCTGAAGGCATGCTGTGTTCCTTCTCCGAGCTGGGTATTTCCGACGATCACAACGGCATCATTGAGCTGCCGCTGGATGCGCCAATCGGCACCGATATCCGTGAGTACCTGAAGCTTGATGACAACACCATCGAAATCAGCGTCACGCCAAACCGTGCCGACTGCTTAGGGATCATCGGCGTGGCGCGCGACGTTGCTGTGCTGAACCAGACCGAACTGAACGCGCCGGACATTGCGCCGGTTGAAGCGACCATCAGTGACGTGCTGCCTATTCAGGTTGACGCTGCGGATGCTTGCCCGCGCTACCTCGGTCGCGTGGTGAAAGGCATCAACGTTAAGGCGCCAACCCCGCTGTGGATGAAAGAGAAGCTGCGCCGCTGCGGTATCCGCTCTATCGACGCCGTGGTCGACGTGACCAACTACGTTCTGCTGGAGCTGGGCCAGCCAATGCACGCGTTCGATAAAGATCGTATCGAAGGCGGTATTGTGGTGCGCATGGCGAAAGAGGGTGAAACCCTGGTTCTGCTGGACGGCAGCGAAGCGAAACTGAACGCCGACACCCTGGTGATTGCTGACCACAGCAAAGCGCTGGCAATGGGCGGTATCTTCGGTGGCGAGCATTCGGGCGTCAACGACGAAACCCAAAACGTGCTGCTGGAGTGCGCGTTCTTCAGCCCGCTCTCTATCACCGGTCGCGCACGCCGTCATGGTCTGCACACCGATGCGTCTCATCGCTACGAGCGTGGCGTTGACCCGGCGCTGCAGTACAAAGCAATGGAGCGTGCCACCCGCCTGCTGATCGACATCTGCGGGGGCGAAGCGGGCCCGGTGATCGACGTCACCAACGAAGCCACGCTGCCGAAGCGTGCGACCATCACTCTGCGCCGCAGCAAACTGGATCGTCTCATTGGGCACCATGTTGCCGATGCGCAGGTGACCGATATCCTGAAGCGTCTGGGCTGTGAAGTGACCGAAGGCCAGGACGAGTGGAAAGCCGTTGCGCCATCATGGCGTTTCGACATGGAAATTGAAGAAGATCTGGTGGAAGAAGTGGCCCGTGTTTATGGCTACAACAACATCCCTGACGAGCCTGTACAGGCCGGTCTGGTGATGGGCACCCACCGTGAAGCCGACCTGTCCCTGAAGCGTGTGAAAACCATGCTGAACGACAAAGGCTACCAGGAAGTGATCACCTACAGCTTTGTTGATCCAAAACTGCAGCAGCTGATCCACCCGGGTCAGGAAGCGCTGATCCTGCCAAGCCCAATCTCCAGCGAAATGTCCGCGATGCGTCTGTCCCTGTGGACGGGCCTGCTGGGCACTATCGTTTATAACCAGAATCGCCAGCAAAACCGCGTGCGAATTTTCGAAAGCGGTTTGCGCTTTGTACCGGATAATCAGGCAAATTTAGGCATCCGTCAGGATCTCATGCTGGCTGGCGCCATCAGCGGTAACCGCTATGAAGAACACTGGGACCTGGCAAAAGGCACGGTTGATTTCTACGATATGAAGGGCGATCTGGAAGCGATTCTGGATCTGACCGGTAAATTATCTGAAATTGAATTCCGCGCAGAAGCCATCCCGGCCCTGCATCCAGGCCAGAGCGCTGCCCTCTATTTAGACGGCAAACGCATTGGTTTTATTGGGGTTGTTCACCCTGAGCTGGAGCGTAAACTGGACCTGAACGGCCGTACCATCGTGTTCGAGCTGGAATGGAACCTGGTGGCAGACCGCGTGATTCCTCAGGCTCAGGACGTCTCCCGCTTCCCGGCAAACCGCCGTGATATCGCGGTTGTGGTCGCGGAAAATGTGCCCGCAGCAGATATTTTGGCCGAATGTAAGAAAGTTGGCGTAAATCAGGTAGTTGGCGTAAACTTATTTGACGTGTACCGCGGCAAGGGCGTAGCAGAGGGCTTTAAGAGCCTGGCTATCAGCCTGATCCTTCAGGATACCAGCCGTACACTCGAAGAAGAGGAGATTGCCGCTACCGTCGCCAAATGTGTAGAGGCATTAAAAGAGCGATTCCAGGCATCATTGAGGGATTGAACCTATGGCGCTTACAAAAGCTGAAATGTCAGAATATCTGTTTGATAAGCTTGGGCTTAGCAAACGGGATGCCAAAGAGCTGGTAGAGCTGTTTTTCGAAGAGATCCGTCGTGCTCTGGAAAATGGTGAGCAGGTAAAACTCTCCGGTTTTGGCAATTTTGATTTGCGCGACAAAAACCAACGTCCGGGCCGCAACCCGAAGACGGGGGAAGATATTCCCATTACAGCCCGCCGCGTGGTGACCTTCAGACCCGGCCAGAAGTTAAAAAGCCGTGTCGAAAACGCAACGCCCAAAGCAGAGTAATATGAACTAACTAAAAAGGCCGCCCACGCGGCCTTTTTTCTTTGCGCTCTTTGGTAAACCCGCCGTAAAATCAATTACATCTCACGCTACTAAAACCGTACACATGCTTGATTATGCCCATCACCAGCACCGTTCCGATCGGCGTCGCCTGCTTTTGCTGGCGCTGCTGCTCATTATTGCCGCAGGCGTTAGCCTCTGCGCCGGTGACCGATGGATAGGGCCCGAAAGCTGGTGGGGGCCTGACGGACAGCTCTTCGTCTGGCAAATTCGTCTGCCGCGTACCGTCGCGGTGATGCTGGTGGGCGCCGCGCTGGCGCTGTGCGGCACTATAATGCAGGCATTGTTTGAGAATCCCCTGGCGGAGCCAGGGCTGCTCGGCGTGTCCAACGGTGCGGGCGTGGGGCTGATTGCGGCGGTAATGCTGGGCGGAGGCGAACTCTCCGCATGGCGTATTAGCCTGAGCGCGATCCTTGGCGCATTACTGATAACGCTCATCCTGCTTCGTTTTGCCAGACGGCATTTATCGACCAGCCGTCTGCTGCTTGCCGGCGTGGCGCTGGGGATCATCTGTAGCGCGCTGATGACCTGGGCGGTCTACTTCTCGACCTCCTTTGACCTGCGGCAGCTCATGTACTGGATGATGGGCGGCTTTGGCGGCGTCGACTGGCAGCAGGGCTGGCTGATGGCGCTGCTGGTGCCGGTCATCGTGTGGGCTGCCCTGCAGGCGCAGCCGCTGAATATGCTCGCGCTGGGTGAAACCTCAGCCCGCCAGCTGGGCATGCCGATTGGGTTCTGGCGTAATGCGCTGGTGATCGCCATTGGCTGGCTGGTCGGCGTCAGCGTGGCCCTGGCGGGCGCGATTGGATTTATTGGCCTGGTGATCCCGCACATGCTCCGTCTGTGCGGCCTCACGGACCATCGAACCTTGCTTCCGGCCTCGGCGGTTGCCGGGGCCGTCACGCTGCTGGTAGCTGACATCATCGCCCGGCTTGCCCTGACGGCTGCAGAGCTGCCCATCGGCGTGGTGACCGCCACGCTGGGCGCGCCGGTCTTTATCTGGCTACTATTAAAAGCTGGACGTTAAATCGACAATCTGAGGAAATGCTATGCAGTCAGATATCCTGAATACTGAAGTGACCACCATTGATGGCGATAAAACCACGCTGGAAGGCTACAAAGGCAACGTGTTGCTGATCGTCAACGTGGCATCCAAATGCGGCCTGACGCCGCAGTACGAGCAGCTGGAAAACATTCAGAAGGCCTGGGAAAAAGACGGTTTCACCGTACTGGGCTTCCCCTGCAACCAGTTCCTGGGCCAGGAGCCGGGCAGCGAAGAGGAGATTAAAACCTTCTGCAGCACCACTTACGGCGTGACGTTCCCGCTGTTCAGCAAAATCGATGTCAACGGGGAAGGCCGCCATCCGCTGTATGCGAAGCTGATCGCTGCCGCACCGAAAGCCGTTGCGCCGGAAGGCAGCGGTTTTTATGAACGCATGGCCAGCAAAGGCCGCGCGCCGCTTTACCCGGACGATATACTCTGGAACTTCGAAAAATTCCTGATTGGTCGCGACGGCCAGGTCGTTCAGCGTTTTTCACCGGATATGACCCCTGAAGATCCGATCGTCATGGAATCTATCAAGCTGGCGCTGGCGAAATAATGTCGCTGCTAATGCAGCTCACGGACGTTGCCGAGAAGGGACGTCTGGAGCCGATAACCGGCACCGTCAATGCGGGAGAAATCCTGCATCTTGTCGGGCCAAACGGCGCCGGAAAGAGCACGCTGCTGGCAAGGATGGCGGGCATGACTGCCGGAGAAGGGCAGATAACGTTGCTGGAGCATACGCTGGCCGACTGGTCGCCGGTCTCACTGGCGCATCGGCGCAGCTATCTCGTGCAGCAGCAGGTGCCGCCCTTTGCGATGCCGGTCTGGCAGTATCTGATGCTGCATTTGCACGACAAACACCGTACGGCGCTGCTGGCGGACGTGGCCGCGGCGCTGGGGCTGGAAGATAAACTCTCCCGGCATGTCAGCCAGCTATCCGGCGGCGAATGGCAGCGGGTGCGTCTGGCGGCTGTCATCGTCCAGATCCACCCGGCCGGTAACCCGCATGGTCGGATGCTGCTTCTCGATGAACCGATGAGCGGTCTGGATGTGGCGCAGCAGGCGGCCCTGGATACGCTGCTAAGCGCGCTGAGCCGAAAAGGCATCGGCGTGGTGATGAGCAGCCATGACCTCAACCACACCTTGCGACATGCCCATCGGGTGTGGCTGCTGGCGAAGGGGAAGATGATCGCCAGCGGCACGCGGGATCAGGTTCTGACGCCGCCCAATCTTGCCCGCGCGTACAACATGTCGTTCCGCAGGCTGGATATCGAGGGCCATAAGATGCTGATTTCGACCGGGCAGGAGTAAGCGTTTCTTGCCTGTGAGTACAGTTGCACGCTAAATTACGAAAAGAACAAAAAAAGCAGAGGATTCGTCTGAAAATGCGATTCTGGTTTCTCCTGATGGCCGCACTTTTTCTTGCGGGATGCAGTAGCCATCGTGCACCGCCGCCTAACCCACGGCTTTCAGATTCGATCACCGTCATCGCCAGCCTCAACGATCAGCTGAGCAACTGGCGCGGCACGCCTTATCGCTACGGCGGTATGAGCCGTGGCGGTGTGGATTGCTCCGGCTTCGTTCTGATGACCTTCCGCGACAAGTTTGATTTACAGCTGCCGCGCGAAACGCGCAAACAGGCAGAAATCGGCACGGAAATTGATAAAGACGATCTTCTGCCCGGGGACCTGGTTTTCTTCAAAACCGGATCGGGGGAAAGCGGTCTTCATGTGGGCATTTATGACACTGACAACCAGTTCATACACGCGTCAACCAGCCGCGGCGTGATGCGCTCTTCCCTGGATAATGTCTACTGGCGTAAAAATTTCTGGCAGGCACGACGTATATAGTCTTCGTCGTATACCTCTCTTATGACGGCATGGAAACGAATAAAACATGCCGTTTTTTCTCAAATAAGATGATTAAAGTTAAATTTATCTAAAATTAGCGAATCCCGCATGTGTCTGTTTTATCTAAAACTGGCTATTATTCTGCAACCAGGATAAGATTATTTTAGATTCAGGGATAAATCTGAAAATTAATACGGAACTAATGAAATTAATCTTATTAAAATCAAGACAGTGGAATTGTGTCGGCAATTGCTCCAGGATGTCCTCTCTCATCTTTAATGCGGGGCGAGTGCAATGATAATTACGCTAGATAATGCTTACCAGTCTGAACTGCTGCTTCTGCCTGCCCGTAATAGCGCAGGGGAGCTTAAAGGTTTAGAAATTCTGGTTAACTTTACTGGCGTCGGCAGCGATGTGCGGATCCCCACTGAGCTTGTTATCCCACGACTTTCAGCGGCTGAAGAGTTAACGCTGTTTAACGAAAAATTGCAATTGCTTGATACCTGTAAACTGTTTTTTATTCAGCATCAGTTAATTGCATGGATCAATATTACACCTGCAATAGTTGAATTTTTATTAAGTAATGGAAACGCTGTTTCAATTCTTGAGCGTTATCCGTTTCTTGAGTTTACTGTTAATGAGAATTATCCAGGTTTAAATAACGGAAAGGACGATCTTCAGCTGGCGAGAATGGCGATCCATTTTCCGTTGGTGCTGGCAAACTTTGGCGCAGGCGCGGCATCGCTCAAGGCGGTCTACGATGGATTATTTAAACGGGTCATTCTCGATAAAGGCTTCATTCAGCAGCGTGCGGCGGAACTCTCTTTTGAGCCCTTTATGCGCGCCATCCTCTGGCAAATCACGCCGCACTGCCAGTCTGTGATTGTCTCAGGCATTGATGACCACGGCCTCTTGCAGCGCGTGCTGTCCTTTAATTTTGGCGCCATGCAGGGAACACTCTGGCCTGCCGTCTCGGCGGAACACGTCACTACGCTGGTTCAGCAGCGATAACCCTTGCTTTCGCCCGTGTTTAAGTCCGGGTAAACCCTCTACACTAAAAGCAGGAGGACTTATGACCCTGTCTTTTACTGCTCGCTGGCATGACGAGTTGCCGGGATTTTATACCGCACTCAAACCCACACCATTACAAAATTCACGTCTTATCTGGCATAACGATCGGCTGGCAGAAGAGTTGGCCATTCCGCCTGAGCTATTTCAGCGTTCGGAGATCGCTGGCGTCTGGGGAGGCGAAACGCTTCTCGCCGGTATGCAACCCCTGGCCCAGGTCTATAGCGGACATCAGTTTGGCGTCTGGGCAGGACAGCTGGGAGACGGCAGGGGGATCCTGCTCGGTGAACAACAGCTTCCCAACGGGGAGACGGTTGACTGGCACCTGAAAGGCGCGGGCTTGACGCCGTATTCGCGGATGGGCGACGGGCGTGCGGTTCTGCGTTCAACGATCCGCGAGTGCCTGGGCTCCGAAGCGATGCATGCCCTGGGTATCCCCACCACCCGAGCGCTGTCGATCGTGACCAGCGACACACCGGTTGTGCGCGAAACCGTGGAAAAGGGCGCCATGCTGATGCGTATCGCGCAAAGCCATCTGCGCTTCGGCCATTTTGAGCACTTTTACTATCGTCGCGAGCCGGAAAAGGTGCGCCAGCTGGCAGACTTTGCCATTCGTCACCACTGGGCGCACTGGCAGGACGAGGCGGATAAATACGTTCTCTGGTTCCGGGACGTGGTGGCCCGTACCGCCACCCTGATTGCCCGCTGGCAAACGGTAGGCTTTGCCCATGGCGTCATGAATACCGACAACATGTCGCTTCTCGGGTTGACCTTTGACTACGGCCCGTTTGGTTTCCTGGATGATTATCAGCCAGGGTATATCTGCAACCACTCCGACTATCAGGGGCGCTACAGTTTTGACAATCAGCCCGCGGTGGGCCTGTGGAACCTGCAGCGGCTTGCGCAAACCCTGTCGCCGTTTATCGACGTTGATGCCCTGAATGATGCGCTCGACAGCTATCAGGAGATCTTACTGCGGGAATATGGCACGCTGATGCGCAATAAGCTGGGGCTGGTGACGCAGGAGAAGGGCGATAACGACATCCTCAATGGCCTGTTTGCCCTGATGGCGCGCGAGGGCAGCGATTACACGCGCACCTTCCGGATGCTGGGGCAGACGGAGCAGCACAGCGCCGCCTCGCCGCTGCGCGATGAGTTTATTGACCGGCAGGCGTTTGACGACTGGTTTGCATCCTACCGCGTGCGGCTGCAGCAGGAGCAGGCGGATGACGCGACCCGTCAGACGCAGATGAACGCCACGAACCCGGCGATGGTGTTGCGCAACTGGCTGGCGCAGCGGGCGATTGAGCAGGCAGAGCAGGGCGAGTACGACGAGTTACACCGTCTGCACGTGGCGTTGCGCACGCCGTTTGCCGACCGGGATGATGATTACGTCAGCCGCCCGCCTGACTGGGGCAAGCGGCTGGAGGTTAGCTGCTCAAGCTAGTGTTTTGGCCGGGGGGCGGATTCGCCTTACCCGGCCTGAACATCACTGCGCGACCCAGCCGCCGTCCATATTCCACGCGGCGCCGCGAACGTTAACGGCGCTGTCGCTGCACAAAAACAGCGCCAGTTCACCCAACTGCTCCGGGGTAACAAACTCGCCCGAAGGCTGTTTCTCTGCCAGAAGCTGTTCGCGAGCGTGCTCCGGCGGTACGCCGTCAGCGATACGTTTGTCAATTTGCTGCTGCACCAGCGGGGTCAGCACCCAGCCGGGACAGATCGTATTGGCGGTAATGCCGGTGCGCGCGGTTTCCAGCGCCAGCGATTTCGTAAAGCCCACCACGCCGTGCTTGGCTGCCACGTAGGCCGACTTCTCTTTTGACGCGACCAGCCCGTGAACGGAGGCGATATTAATGATGCGCCCCCAGTTTTTCTCGCGCATGGCAGGGAGTGCCAGCCGGCTGGTGTGAAACACCGACGAGAGGTTAATGGCGATAATGTCGTTCCATTTCTCCACCGGAAACGCGTCAACCGGCGCCACGTGCTGTATGCCAGCGTTGTTGACGAGAATGTCCACGCCGCCAAACTGCGATTCGGCGTAGCGCATCAGGGCTTCTATTTGCAGGACGTCACGCAGGTCTGCATCGTGATAGCCCGGCTTTTTGCCCAGTTGCGCAATCTCAACAATTGCTGATTCGCTGTCGCCGAAACCGTTGAGGATCAGCTGCGCCCCGGCCTTCGCCAGCACGCGGGCGATCCCCAGGCCAATGCCGCTGGTCGAGCCGGTGACCAGGGCGGTTTTACCGTTCAGATTCATCTTTCTCTCCTTACACAATGCCGGTCAGATAGAACACGGCAATGACAAAAAGCACTGCCAGACTTTTAATAATCGTGATAGCAAAAATGCCGCCGTAGGCCTGGCGATGGCTCAGGCCAGTGATAGCCAGCAGGGTAATCACCGCCCCGTTATGGGGTAGGGTATCCATTCCCCCGCTCGCCATTGACGCCACGCGGTGCAGCACCTCAAGGGGGATATTGGCGGCGTGCGCGGCGGCGACAAACGTGTCGGACATGGCGGCGAGCGCAATACTCATCCCGCCGGACGCCGAGCCGGTGATCCCCGCGAGAACGGTCACGCTGATGGCTTCATTCAGCAGCGGATTCGGAATGGCCGCCAGCGCGTGGGATAACACCAGAAAACCGGGAAGGGCGGCGATAACCGCGCCGAAACCGTACTCCGAGGCGGTATTCATCGCCGCCAGAATGGCACCGCTCACCGCCGTCCGGCTGCCTTCTGCCAGGCGTCCCCGGATGTTGCGGAAGCCAAAAATCAGCACCAGCACGATACCGGCGATCAACGCCGCCTCCACGGCCCAGATGGCGGTGATCTTGCTCACCTCGGTCACGATCGGTTTCGCCAGACCGGGCAGGGTCAGCTCGTGGCTCGTGCCGTACCAGCCGGGGATCCATCGGGTAAACAGCAGGTTCAGTATGCCCACCATCAGCAGCGGGGCGATGGCAATCAGCGGATGCGGAAGGTTAATGTTGTCCGGCGTCTCCGGTTCATTTTTCAGATCCGTGCCGTAACCTTCGTTGTTGCTGAGCGCCTTACGCCGCTGGCGTTCCAGCCAGAGCAGGCCAAAGACGATAATGAACAGAGAGCCGATAAGCCCCAGCCACGGCGCGGCCAAGGCGTTGGTACCAAAGAAGCTGGTGGGAATGATGTTCTGGATCTGCGGCGTGCCGGGCAGGGCATCCATGGTAAACGAGAATGCCCCCAGCGCCACCGTGGCCGGGATCAGCCGTTTAGGGATACCGCTCTGGCGGAACAGTTCCGCGGCGAACGGGTAAACCGCAAACGCCACCACGAACAGCGACACGCCGCCGTAGGTTAACAGCGCACACACCAGGACAATCACCGGGATGGCGTGGCGACGACCGAGGATCTGAATCGCGGCGGCGACGATGGAGCGCGAGAAGCCGGAAAGCTCAATCAGTTTGCCAAACACCGCCCCCAGCAGGAACACCGGGAAGTAGAGCTTGACGAAGCCCACCATTTTTTCCATGAAAAGACCGGTAAACGTCGGGCCAACGGCGCCCGGATCGGTCAGCAGTACCGCACCGAGCGCCGCAATCGGCGCAAACAAAATCACGCTATATCCGCGATAGGCCGCCAGCATCAGCAGCGCCAGCGCCGCCAGGGCAATTAATACACTCATCACGACTCCTCACTGTCATTATTATTCGGGTACCAACGTGATGTTTAACGCTCGACGGTGAGGGCAATGCCTTGCCCGCCGCCTACGCACAGGGTGACGAGCCCCTTTTTGACGTCACGGCGCTGCATTTCGT
This sequence comes from Enterobacter sp. BNK-22, assembly GCF_048684805.1. Taxonomy (NCBI): domain Bacteria; kingdom Pseudomonadati; phylum Pseudomonadota; class Gammaproteobacteria; order Enterobacterales; family Enterobacteriaceae; genus Enterobacter; species Enterobacter sp. BNK-22. The sequence continues at coordinate 1,618,767 of NZ_JBLQTT010000001.1, read as the reverse complement.
ACAGCAGCGTCACAAGGATGCGGCAGCCTGAGGCACCAATCGGATGACCGAGGGCGATCGCGCCGCCGTTAACGTTCACCCTGCGTTCATCCCAGCCGAGCTGCTGGCCCACCGCCAGCGCCTGGGCGGCAAAGGCTTCATTGGCTTCGATGAGGTCCACGTCATCGAGCGTCCAGCCCGCCCGCGCCAGCGCCGTCTGGCAGGCGCTGACCGGCCCGATGCCCATCACCGACGGGTCAACGCCCGTTACGGCATAGCTCACGATGCGCCCCAGAATCGGCAAACCGCTCTCCCGCGCCTTTTCGCCGCTCATCAGCAGCACCGCCGCGGCGCCGTCGTTGAGCGTGGAGGCATTTCCCGCCGTGACCGTGCCTTCCTCCTGCAAAAAGGCGGGGCGCAACTGCGCAAGCTGCTCGGCGGTGGTGCCTGGCCGGGGCTGCTCGTCACGGCTGACAATAAGCGGCGGCTTTTTACCCTGCCTCACTGTCACCGGGGCTATCTCGGCATCAAACCGGCCCGCTTCGGCGGCCGAGGCCGCTTTTTGCTGCGACCGGGCAGCGAAGGCGTCCTGCTGCTCGCGGGAAATGCCGTACTGCCGGGCGACGTTTTCAGCGGTGATTCCCATGTGGTAATCGTTGAACGCGTCCCACAGACCGTCCGTGATCATGCTGTCCTGCAGGCCCGTATGGCCAAAACGCAGCCCTGAACGCGCGCCGTCCAGCAGATAGGGGGCGTTGCTCATGCTCTCTTGTCCGCCGGCAATCACTACCTCAGCGTCGCCGCAGCGGATCGCCTGCGCGGCGAGCTGCACTGCTTTTAATCCCGCGCCGCACACCAGGTTGACCGTTGTCGCTGGCGTGCTGACGGGTAACCCGGCGGCGATGGCCGTCTGACGCGCAGGGTTTTGTCCGCATCCCGCCGTCAGCACCTGGCCGAAAATCACCTCATCTATCGTCTCAGCAGGAAGACCGCTGTTTTCAAGCAGACGATGAACCGCGACGGCCCCCAGCTCAGCCGCAGAGAGGGGCGCGAGCGATCCGCGAAAACTGCCAATGGGGGTCCGCGTTGCCCCGACAATCATGACCTCTTTCATTCTGAATCCTCAGCTAAAGCGCATCTCGCGAACGTCGTCCGCCACAATCATTTTTCCGGCCGTCTTAGCCGCTATTTCGTCGATACTGACGCCGGGGGCGTATTCCCGCAGGATGAACGCGCCGTCCGCGATTTCGAGCAGCGCGAGGTCGGTTAAGACCCGGCGGATGCAGCCCGCGCCCGTAAGCGGCAGCGTGCAGCGCGACAGCAGCTTTGACTCACCGCTTTTTGATGCGTGGGTCATCACCACGATAATGTTCTGCGCCCCGGCGACGAGATCCATCGCGCCGCCCATCCCCTTGACCATCTTTCCGGGGATCATCCATGAGGCGATATTGCCTTCGACGTCCACCTCAAACGCGCCCAGCACCGTCAGGTCAACATGGCCGCCGCGGATCATGGCAAACGACTGGGCCGAGTCGAAAATGGCCGCGCCCGTCCGTGCGGTCACGGTCTGTTTACCGGCGTTGATCATGTCGGCGTCGAGGCTCTGCTCGTCAGGGAACGCGCTCATCCCCAGCAGCCCGTTTTCCGACTGAAGCATCACGTCCATTCCTTCCGGAATGTAGTTCGCCACCAGGGTAGGAATGCCGATCCCCAGGTTGACGTAATATCCGTCGCGCAGCTCGCGGGCGACGCGCATGGCCATCTGTTCACGGGTTAACATCGTCACACTCCTTCCGCGCGCAGCGTGCGCTGTTCAATGCGTTTTTCAAACTGGCCAACAATCAGCCTGTCGACGTAAATGCCCGGGGTATGAATGGCCGACGGGGGAAGCTCACCCGGCGCAACAATCTCTTCCACCTCGACGACCGTTATCCGGCCCGCCGTTGCCATCAGCGGATTAAAGTTTTGCGCGGTATGCCGGTAGACGACGTTGCCGTACCAGTCCGCTTTCCAGCCCTTGATCAGTGCGAAATCCCCCGTAATGGCCTCTTCGAGGATGTAATGCTTACCGGCAAACTGGCGCACGTCTTTGCCTGCAGCCACGGGGGTGCCGTAGCCGGTGGCCGTGTAAAATGCCGGAATACCCGCGCCGCCCGCGCGCACCTTTTCCGCCAGCGTGCCCTGAGGCGTGAGTTCAATCTCCAGTTCACCGCTCAGTACCTGCTGCTCGAACAGCGCGTTTTCGCCGACGTAAGAAGCCACTACCTTACGAACCTGCCGCGTCTCAAGCAGGAGCCCGAGACCGAAGCCGTCCACGCCGCAGTTGTTTGATACCACCGTCAGATCTTTCACCTGACGGCGTCTGACCTCTGCAATCAGGTTCTCCGGAATACCGCACAGGCCGAAGCCGCCCGCCAGCAAAGTCATCCCGTCCGTCAGCCCATCCAGCGCCTGCGCATAGCTGTCGACGCGCTTATCCAGTCCCGCCATCGTCATTCCTCCTCTTAACCGTGGCGGTATCATTAGGGGCGGCAACTCATTTGTTAATTTTGAATTTGTGACCCACTCATTTGGTTTTTCTATTAATTTCCTGTTAACTAAATTTTTTCAATTAGTTAACAGGATGAAAAATGAGAATGAGTGTCAAACAGTTACGCGCGTTTTTAGCGGTAGCTCACACTCTGAATTTCGCCCACGCCAGCGAACGGCTGAATCTCTCCCAGCCAGCTCTGAGCCTGACGATTAAAGCCCTGGAGGACGCGCTCGGCGGACCGCTGCTGCAGCGGAGCACGCGCAAGGTCGCGCTGACGCAGGAGGGCGAGACGTTTTTGCCGATGGCGCGGCAACTGCTTGCCGACTGGGATAATGTCGAAGAGGCGATGCACCAGTGCTTTACCCTGCAGCGCGGTAAAATCTCGGTCGCGGCCATGCCGTCGTTTGCCGCGAATGTCCTGCCCGAGGTGCTGAAAGCGTTTCGCGATCGCCATGCCGGGATCAACGTCACCGTGCATGACGTGATTAACGAGCAGGTGATTGAGATGGTGCGGGAAGGTCGGGTCGAGATGGGCATCGCCTTTGAGCCCGCGCCCACACACAACCTGCTGTTTACCCCGCTGGGTCTCGACCGCTTTGTTGCCATTGTGCCGAAATATTCCCCGCTGGCGGGCAAAAAGCGCCTGACATGGGAAGCGCTGCTGACGCTGGATTTCATCACCCTGCAGCGCCCGTCGGCGGTGCGTCTGATGATGGAAGAGGAGCTGGCGCGAAGCGGCAGAAAGCTGGACGTCGCGCTTGAAAGTCATCAGCTGGTGACGGTCGGGCGGATGGTCGCAAGCGGGCTGGGCGGCAGCGCCGTACCGGCGCTCTGCAAGACGCAGATGGCGTCGCTGGGCGCGGTCTGTATTCCGCTGGACAGCCCGCCCATTGAAAAGTGTATTGGGGTGATCCATCCCGGGCACACGCAGCTTTCAAAAGCGGCGCATGCCCTGCTGGAAACGCTGAAGGATTTTTACCAGCCCGATTAAGGGGCGAGAAACACCTGTGGCGCGGCGTGAGCCGGGTGCCTGCCGACATGAACCTGTGCGCCGTACCAGTGCGCCAGCGCATCGGCCTGCAAAACGGTTTCCGGCTCTCCCTGGGACACGATCCTGCCGCTGTGCAGGAGCAGGAGGCGATCCGCCCACAGCGCTGCCAGGTTGAGGTCGTGCAGCACCGCGCAAACGTGCAGATGTCCCCGGCTGGTCAGGGATTTCAACAGGCGCAGCAGATGCTGCTGGTGATAGAGATCGAGCGCAGACGTGGGTTCATCAAGAAACAGCCAGCCGCGCGGCGCACCGTCGCACCAGAGCTGAGCCAGCGCGCGGGCGAGCTGAACGCGCTGCTGCTCGCCGCCGGAGAGCGCGGCAAACTGCCTGCCCGCCAGCGGTAAACAGCCGGTGATGGCCATGACCGCCTCGATCACCGACGCTTCCGGTGTGCGGGTCCAGGGCGCACGCCCCATACCGACGACCGCCTCAACCGGCCAGTCAAATCCGAGCTGCGTGTTCTGGCGCATCACCGCCCGGTAGCGGGAGAGCTTGTCCGGCGACCAGGCCGCAAGCGGTGTGCCCGCCAGGCTGCACCGTCCGCCCGCAGGTTTAAGGTAGCCGGTAAGCAGCCGCAACAGCGTCGATTTCCCGGCGCCGTTGGGGCCAATCAGCGCCACCAGCTCGCCCTGAGATAAGGTCAGCGACACGTCGTTAATCAGCGTGCGTTGTCCGGCGCGAAAAACAAGGTTTTCTGCACAATAGCGTTCAGTCATGCGCACCTCCGCGACGAAAGATAAGCCACAGGAACCACGGCGCGCCGAGAAGGCTGGTCAACAAGCCGACCGGCATTTCCGCCGGGGCGACCAGGCTACGCGCCAGCGTATCGGCCACCAGCAGGAGCAGCGCACCGGCCAGCACCGAACCGGGGAGCGTGGCCCGGTGGTCGGCTCCCAGCCACATGCGCACCAGGTGCGGCACCACCAGGCCGACAAAACCGATCACGCCGCTGACCGCAACGGCGGCAGCTACCAGCAGGGCACTGCACAACAGCAGGATGCGCTGCACAGCGGCAACCTCCACGCCGAGATAGTGCGCCTCTTCATCGCCCAGCTGCAGCAGGTTGAGGGGCCCTGCCAGACGCCAGATCGCCAGCAGGGTGGGGATCATCAGCGACGCGACGGCCAGCAGCGTCGACCACTGCGCCTGGCCGAGGCTGCCCATTCCCCAGAGGGAAAGCTGGCGAAGCTGGGCATCATTGCTGAGCCATGACAGCACGCCGACGGCGGCGCCGCACAGGGCGTTGATGGCAATCCCTACCAGCAGCAGGCGCGACAGGGAAGCGTCACGCTGTCGGCTGAGCAGGAAAATCACGACGGTGGCGGCCAGCGCGCCGAGAAACGCCGCCAGCATCGGGGCATACAGCATCACCAGCGCTGGCAGCGAGAGCGGAAGCACCACCCACAGGGCGACGGCAAGCGCCGCGCCGCTGCTGATGCCGAGCAGGCCCGGGTCCGCCAGCGGGTTGCGAAACAGCCCCTGCATTACGCACCCAGCCAGCGCCAGCGAACCGCCGATCGTCAGCGCCAGCAGCACGCGAGGCAGGCGGATCGTTAGCCATATTTGGCGCAGGGCCTCGTCGGTGCCGTTCCACAGCAGGCTGACCGGCAGGCGCAGCGCGCCAATGCCGCTGGCCGTCAGCGTCGTGACGACCAGCAGCGCGGCCAGCATCCATAATGACAGGGCGGCTCGCCGGGACATCAGGGCAGTTGCTCCGCTTTGGCACGCAGCTCCCGGATGGCTTCCGGCGTTCGCACGCTGAAGCCCAGCAGCGCCATGTCATCAATCGCCAGCACCTGCCTGTTCCGTCCTGCCGGGGTTTGCGCCAGGCCGGGCAGCGCCCACAGATTCGCTTCCCCACCCAGGGCGTTGATGCCGTCCTGCGAAATCACCACCAGATCGGGTCGGCTGGCAATCGTGCCTTCCTGAGACAGCGGCTGATAGCGGGTGAACCCCTGCATCGCGTTCTGCAGCCCCGCCGCACGAATGGCCGCGTCCGCGCCGGTCTGTTGTCCGGCAGCCATAGCGGTCATCCCGCCGTGGTTGAGAATAAACAGCACCCGCTTATTGAGCGGTGACGCGGGAAGTGCCGACAGCGCCTGACGCAGCGTGTTGCGCAAGGCTTCCCCCTCGGCCTCGCGGTGCGTCGCTTCAGCGACGATCCGTACCTTTTCGTCAATGACGCTCAGATCGTTACCGGCAGGAATTGCGATGACCCTGACGTGGCTTTGCTCAACCTGCTTGAGCGCCAGAGACGGCTGCGCCTGGGCGCTGGCCAGCACCAGCGTAGGGCGCATGGATAAGATCCCTTCCGCGTTGAGCTGGCGCAGATAGCCCACGTCCGGCAGTGCGGTTGCCGCCTGCGGCCACTGGCTGGTGCTGTCGCGGGCCACGAGGGAAGAAGCCGCGCCGAGGGCGTAGACAATCTCGGTGACGTCGCCGCCGAGCGTGATGATTTTCTCCTGCGGCGCAGCAAACGCCAGCAGGGGCAGGGCGCTGAACAGGGCAAGCCACCGTTTCATGCGGCCAGCCCTTTCGCCGTTAAGGCGTCAATCTGGCTGCGCCACTGGCTCTGCTCCGGCTCGCCTTCCGTACGCTGGCCGTACAGCTGGGCGATTTGCGTCCCGTCGGCGGCAAACAGCTCCAGGCTGGTGACATGCCCGTCCGCGGTCGGTTTGCGCGTGACCCACGTCTCGGCAATCGCGTCTTCAAGCAGGTGCATGGTAAAGGTTGGGTTGAAGATGTTCAGCCAGCCTTTCATCGGCGCCAGCTTTTCCACCACGCCGGTGAAAATCTGCACGCAGCCGCGGTTGCCGACGAAGACCATGATTTCATTGCCGTCCCGACGCGCCGTCTCCAGCAGCTGCGCCAGCGCGCTGTTCTCTACCCGACAGGCCAGATCGTCCCCCACCAGGCGAAACGCCTGCTGGCGGCTGAGGTTATGACGTTTGAGCAGGCTAAAGAACTGATGCACGTCGGTCATGGCGCGCCACTCTTTGTCCACGAGGGCGGCTTGCGGACTTTCCGCGTGAGCAGGCGCGTCGGGCGCCTTTAACGCCAGCGGTGGATTATCGGCAAAGATAAAACGGGTCAGCACGTCGCCCCAGGCGGAAAGGTCGGTGTTGTCCGTGGCGTAGACCTTCAGCAGGGCATCGCCCTGATGGTCGAAGAACTGGATGCTTTGCCGCTCGCCGCGGGCGGTGGCTTCACTGATGTGAAACGCGCTTGCCCACTGATTGAGGAACAGGCGCAGATCCAGCGCGCGCGGGTTCAGTACCAGCCCGGCATGGCCGTTCAGGTGCTGGTTGGTGAAGTTCCCGACCTGCTCGTGAACGGCGTAGTCGTTGCGGCAGATACATTTGGTTTCGCCCACCGCCTCCAGCGCGCCCAGGATCTCGCGGACTTCACCGTGCAGTCGCCAGGCGTCGTGGCCCACGCGGGCAAAGGTCAGCTCCGCTTCGCTGATGTTCATTAGCCCTGCAAGGTCGCGCGCGTACTTACCCGGATTTTCTTCTTTTAGCTCAAGCCAGCGTGTGTAGTGATTCATTGTCTCTTCCTTTCAAAGCAATGCCCCGGTCAGCCGGGGCGAAGGGATTACCATTGATAACTGACGAAAATCTTCCCGTTACGGCCGTCCTGCGGAATGCCCTGAGGTGAGCAGTACGCTTTGTCGAAGGCGTTGCCGAGTACCAGCGTCGTGGTCACGCCTTTGAGCCGTTCCTGGCCCTTATAGCTGACATAGAAGTCATTGACCGCATAGCCCGGCTGCTCGCTGTAGCTGCTGCTGATATGCGTTGAGCGATCGACAAAGGTGCCAATCCAGCCGACGGAAAAACCGCTCTGTGCCACCGGAATGTCCAGCTTGCTGGTGACAGTATCCGGGTTGATGCTGGAGATGTACTCGCCCGTATCGGTATCTTTCCCGCGCGTGCGGTTGTAGGCCAGGTCGAGGTTGAAGAAGTCGGCAGAGTATTTTGCCATCATGTCCCAGCCCCAGATTTTGGCGTGCGGGACGTTATACGACATGGTGGTTGCCGCCGCGAAATTGACGGTGGTGGAGATATAATCTTTGGCTTTGGTATCGAAATAGCTGGCTTTAAACTCCAGTGCATCGTTGGCAAGCAGCAGATCGTCAAAGCGCAGGCCAAAACCAAACTCCTGCGTTTCGTTGGTTTCCGGGCGCAGGTTCGGGTTCGGCACCCAGTAGTTGGTATAGAAGCGGCCAATAGAGAAGTGTTTGGCGTCGTTGTACATTTCGCCCATGGTGGGCGCGCGGAACGCCTGCGCGTAAGAGCCAAACAGCATCAGCCAGTCGGTCGGGCTGACGGTTAACCCGGCGCGGGATGACCACTTGTCGGCATCGACATCGTCGTAGCCATTGCTGCTGCCGCGGTAGTTGTCATACCGTGTGCCGCCCAGCAGGGTGACCGGCAGATCGCGCAGGGTAATTTCGTCCTGCAGCCAGCCGGAGCTGAAGTCGATTTTCGCCTCCGGGAAGCCGGTGGTTGCCCCGCCCGGATGCTGCTCCTGACGATAATATTCCCCGCCGTAGGTCAGGAGGTGTGATGCTAAGGTGTCGCTGAACAGGCGGGTGCGGTTTTCCACCTTGCCGCCTTTGGTGGTCTGCTTGCGGAACTCACCGCTGTTGTCGATATTCTGGGCATTAATGCGCGCTTCGGACCAGTAGACCTTCGCGTCGGCGTTCAGCCAGTCGTTACCTTCCGGGGCGATGTGATAGCCCACCTGCGCGTCACGCTGAATGGTGGAGCGATCGGTCATCGGGTTGCTGCTGTCCGCCCCGGGGGTTTGCGGATTTTTCGGTTCCTGAGCGTCGTTATTGTAGTAGCGCAGGGAGCCGCTCAGGGTCTGGGCCGGGTCGATTTTCCAGCTGCCTTTCGCCAGCATGTTATTGATGGATTCGTCGTTAGGGGCGGTTGCTCCGTCGCTCTGGCGAATATCACCGCGATCCCGGCTGGACCAGGCCACCAGACCGTCCAGGGTGTCGGTGCGGCCGTAGGCGCTGGCCCCCATGCCGAGACTGTGATCGCCCGTCGCGCCTGTCCCAAACACGCGGTAGCCGCTGTTTTTACCCGGCTCCAGCAGATCTTTCGCATCGGCGGTATCATAGGAAATCACGCCGCCCAGCGCGCCGCTGCCGTACAGCAGGGCCGACGGGCCGCGAACCACTTCGATACGTTTAATCAGCGCCGGATCGAGGAACGTGCTGTTCAGGTGACCGGTGTCGGTGCCCTGACGCACGCCGTCAACCAGCACCAGCACGCCGCGACGGTCATAGCCGCGCAGGTTCACGTCCTGCCCGTTGGTGCGCCCGGTGCCGTCCAGCGTCAGTCCGGGGACGTTACGCAGCAGGTCGGCCGCCGAGCTGGCGGTTTGCTTCTCCGGCGCGCTGGCGTCAATCACGCTCACCATCATGGGGGCTTCAAAGGCGCTGCGGGCGTTGCCCGTGGCGGTGACGGTAATGTCATCTGTGGCAGCAAACGCCGCGGTCGGCAGGGCGCTGACAATCGCCAGCGTCAGAAGTGACGGGCGTAAAGACGCGGAAGGCAGGTGTGGCATAGCAACTCTCCATTAGAATTGAAAAGCGCTGGCTGCCTGGGGTTTACCTGGGTGGCTGGCGTAGTTTTTTGTGTTGTTTATTTTGTGAGGATCAGTTTTCCGGCATGGGTCTGGCGCAGCAGATAGCGCTGGCCGTCATGCTCGATAATGACCCGGCCCTCATCACCGAGCAGGGTTTTGCTGTCAATCCGACGCTCGGTTGGGGCTGGTGCTGTGTCTGTTTTTGCTGGCGTTGCCGCGCTGTTATCCGTACGTGACATAATGTTTATAAATAACAATCAATGTAACAATGATAATCATTATCAATAAACTGCAAATTCACGGCAAGCGTTTTTGTGAAAAAAGGGTGAGAGGGTCAATATTGTGCAATGAAAAGCCCGGTGGCGGCTTCGCCTTACCGGGCCTACAACGGCAAGAATCGTAGGCCGGGTAAGCGCAGCGCCACCCGGCAGGATGTTAAAAGCGTGTGTCCACGGCTGCTGCGAGTTTCTCCAGCAGCAGCTCGCTGTCTTCCCAGCTCAGGCACGGGTCGGTGATCGACTGGCCGTACACCATCTGCTGGCCAGCAACGATTTTCTGCGTACCTTCTTTGATAAAGCTCTCCGCCATAATCCCTGCAACAGCGGTTGAACCGCTGCGGATCTGCTGGCAGATCTCATCGCAAACGTCCAGCTGGCGGCGATGCTGCTTCTGGCAGTTGCCGTGGCTGAAGTCCACCACCAGATGTTCCGGCAGGTCGAACTCGGCCAGGGTTTCACAGGCCGCCGCAATATCTTGTGCATGGTAATTGGGTTTCTTGCCGCCGCGCATGATGATGTGCCCGTACGGGTTACCGCTGGTCTGGTAGATGGTCATATGACCGCTCTTGTCCGGTGACAGGAACATGTGGCTGGCACGGGCCGCGCGGATGGCATCAACCGCAATACGGGTATTGCCATCGGTCCCGTTTTTAAAGCCGACCGGACAGGAGAGGGCGGAGGCCATCTCGCGGTGGATTTGGCTTTCAGTGGTGCGTGCGCCAATCGCGCCCCAACTGATCAGATCGGCGATAAACTGCCCGGTCACCATATCAAGAAACTCGGTGGCGGTCGGCACGCCCAGCTCGTTGACCTGCAAAAGCAGCTTACGTGCCAGCTCGATGCCGTGGTTCACGCGATAGCTGCCGTTCAGGTCAGGGTCGGAAATCAGCCCTTTCCAGCCCACCACGGTACGCGGTTTTTCAAAGTAGGTTCGCATCACAATCTCAAGGCGGTGCTGATACTTATCCCGCAGGCCCTGAAGCCGTTTTGCATAATCCATCGCGGCATCCAGATCGTGGATGGAGCAGGGACCAATCACCACCAGAAGACGCTTGTCTTCACCATTAAGTATTTTTTCAATGCGGCGGCGGGAGGCCGTCACGTGTTCCGCAACGGCAGCGGAAACAGGATGCCGCTGAGCCAGTTCAGCCGGCGTAACCAGGCTGTCAATGCGCGCAGTGCGGAGTTCATCGGTTTTATTCATGGAATGTCTCAGAAAATTTTTGCTTCATCGGCAGACTACCGGGAAGTGATGGGCATCACCTTAAACCAATCCCTGCTGATTTCAAGTTCGGGGCGACACCGCCCCGTGGTTGCCGATGATGATACCTGAATCTGAGTCAGTGTACTAGCATATTAGTACATGCGGCGGTTAAGTCCCATGATGTCGAGAATTTTGGTGGCAATTTCTTCCACAGAGTAGTTGGTGCTGTTCAGCCACGGGATCTGATTTTTGCGGTACAGGGCTTCCACTTCGGAGACCTCCATCCGGCACTGGCGCATGGAGGCGTAACGGCTGTTCTCGCGGCGCTCTTCGCGGATGGCAGCAAGGCGTTCCGGATTAATGGTCAGGCCGAACAGTTTGTGCTGCAGCGGCTTAAGGGCGGCGGGCAGCACCAGGTTATCCATATCGTCAGCAATAAACGGGTAGTTGGCGGCGCGAATGCCGAACTGCATCGCCAGGTAGAGGCTGGTCGGCGTTTTGCCGCAGCGCGACACGCCAAGCAGGATCACCTGCGCCTGGTCGAGATTACGCAGAGAGATACCGTCGTCGTGCGCGAGGGTGTAATCGATGGCGGCGATACGTGCATCGTACTTGGTCAGGTTGCCGGGGTTCAGCCCGTGGGTACGGTGGGCGATAGGCGTCGGGTCGAGCTTCAGCTCGCTTTGCAGCGGAGCCACCAGCGCCTGCACGATATCCTGGCAAAAGCCTTCACTCTGCAGAATGATGGCGCGAATCTCGGGGATCACGATGGAGTAGAACACCAGCGGGCGGACGCCGGTCTGCTGGTAAATGGCGTCGATCTGGTCCTTCACCGCTTTGGCGCGGCTCTCATTTTCGACAAACGGCAGCGTAATGCTGTTGATCGATACGGGAAACTGCGACATCACCGCGTGGCCCAGCACCTCGGCGGTGATCGCCGTACCATCAGAAATATAAAAAACGTGACGATCGACAGCACTATCCATTTTACCCACCCTGAATATCAGACGTAATTGTCTGAAAGCATAAATTAAAAAAGTAATTTACACAGCAAAGAACTTATCCTAATTATGAATGAAACGCTGTTTTTGATTTTCCTGAAAAGTGGATTTCATTTTTCAAATAGCGACTTTATTTTTGGGGTTTCTGGCTGAATATAGAGGAATCATCGGGTTAATCGTTGATGGGAAAGTATCCGAAAAGTTGAAATTTTAAATTGCTTACACGATTCACCGTTTTTTTAGCGGAAATAAATATGCCAGTATAAATACGTAGTCAGGTGTTACTTACTCCGATCAAATATCACAAAAGGATTGTTTCGATGTCCAACAATGGCTCGTCACCGCTGGTGCTTTGGTATAACCAACTCGGCATGAATGATGTAGACAGAGTTGGGGGCAAAAATGCCTCCCTGGGTGAAATGATTACAAACCTGTCGGGTATGGGTGTCTCCGTACCGAACGGGTTTGCCACCACCGCCGATGCCTTTAACCTGTTTTTAGACCAGAGCGGTGTTAACCAGCGCATTTACGACCTGCTGGATAAAACGGATATTGATGACGTCACCGAGCTTGCCAAAGCCGGGGCGCAGATCCGCCAGTGGATCATCGACACACCTTTCCAGCCGGAACTGGAAAAAGCCATTCACGACGCATACAACCAGCTCTCTGCTGACGATGCGCAGGCCTCCTTTGCCGTGCGTTCCTCTGCGACCGCGGAAGACATGCCGGACGCTTCGTTTGCCGGGCAGCAGGAAACCTTCCTGAACGTCCAGGGTTACGATGCGGTGCTGGTGGCCGTGAAGCACGTGTTTGCTTCCCTGTTTAACGACCGTGCCATCTCCTATCGCGTGCACCAGGGCTACGACCATCGCGGCGTGGCACTTTCCGCTGGCGTGCAGCGCATGGTGCGCTCGGACGTGGGCTCATCCGGCGTGATGTTCTCCATTGATACCGAATCCGGCTTCGACCAGGTGGTGTTTATCACCTCCGCGTGGGGTCTGGGTGAGATGGTTGTGCAGGGTGCGGTTAACCCTGACGAATTCTACGTTCACAAGCCTACGCTGGCCGCTGGTCGTCCGGCGGTGGTGCGCCGCACCATGGGCTCGAAAAAAATCCGCATGATCTATGCCCCGACCCAGGAGCATGGCAAGCAGGTTAAAATTGAAGACGTACCGCAGGAGCAGCGCGACCGCTTCTCCCTGACCGACGCCGAAGTGCAGGAGCTGGCGAAGCAGGCGGTGCAGATTGAAAAACACTACGGCCGTCCGATGGATATTGAATGGGCGAAAGACGGGAACACCGGCAAGCTGTTTATCGTGCAGGCGCGTCCGGAAACCGTCCGCTCACGCGGCCAGGTGATGGAGCGTTATACGCTGCACGCCCAGGGCAAAATCGTGGCGGAAGGCCGTGCTATCGGTCACCGCATCGGTGCTGGTCCGGTGAAAGTGATCCACGACATCAGCGAGATGAACCGTATTGAGCCCGGCGACGTGCTGGTGACCGACATGACCGACCCGGACTGGGAACCGATCATGAAGAAAGCGGCGGCTATCGTCACCAACCGCGGCGGCCGTACCTGTCACGCGGCGATCATTGCCCGCGAACTGGGTATTCCTGCGGTTGTCGGCTGCGGTGATGCTACCGAGCGCATGAAGGACGGACAGAACGTGACCGTCTCCTGTGCCGAAGGCGATACCGGCTACGTGTATGCCGATATCCTCGACTTCAGCGTGAAGAGCTCCAGCGTGGATACCATGCCGGACCTGCCGCTGAAGATCATGATGAACGTCGGTAACCCGGACCGCGCGTTCGACTTCGCCTGCCTGCCAAACGAAGGCGTAGGCCTGGCGCGCCTGGAATTTATCATCAACCGTATGATCGGCGTTCACCCGCGTGCGCTGCTGGAGTTTGACGACCAGGATCCGAAGCTGCAGAACGAAATCCGCGAGATGATGAAAGGCTACGACTCGCCGAAAGAGTTCTACGTCGGCCGTCTGACCGAAGGGATCGCGACGCTGGGTGCCGCTTTCTATCCGAAACGCGTGATTGTGCGTCTGTCTGACTTTAAGTCTAACGAATACGCCAACCTGGTCGGCGGCGAACGCTACGAGCCGGAAGAAGAGAACCCGATGCTGGGCTTCCGCGGGGCCGGACGCTACGTGTCCGACAGCTTCCGCGACTGCTTCGCGCTGGAGTGTGAGGCGGTGAAGCGCGTGCGCAACGACATGGGACTGACCAACGTGGAGATCATGATCCCGTTCGTACGTACCGTGGATCAGGCGAAAGCGGTTGTGGACGAGCTGGCGCGTCAGGGTCTGAAGCGCGGCGAGAACGGGCTGAAGATCATCATGATGTGTGAAATTCCGTCCAACGCCCTGCTGGCCGAGCAGTTCCTGGAGCACTTCGACGGCTTCTCTATCGGTTCGAACGACATGACGCAGCTGACGCTGGGTCTGGACCGCGACTCCGGCGTGGTCTCCGAGCTGTTCGATGAGCGTAACGAGGCGGTGAAGGCGCTGCTCTCCCTGTCCATCCGCGCGGCGAAGAAGCAGGGCAAATACGTCGGGATTTGTGGTCAGGGTCCATCCGACCATGAAGACTTCGCTGCCTGGCTGATGCAGGAGGGGATTGATAGCCTGTCCCTGAACCCGGATACGGTGGTGCAAACCTGGCTGAGCCTGGCGGAACTGAACAAGTAACCGCTTAAAAACGGATAAAGGCGAGGAGATATCTCCTCGCCTTTTTTATTTTCCCTCTTATTTGCTCCCCATCACAAATAAAGTAAAAAACCAAATATCATAATTTGTCTGTCAATTTAGACAATTGTTAGTGCGCAACACGTTGCTAATACTTGAGCCTTACTGCGCATTTCCCTTTCAGTGATGCGCAACTGGTTGAAATACGTTTTAACCTGATAAAAAGGCAAATAACAATGACACTCTCCTCTGTATTGCGTACCAAAGATAAAATAGGTTATGGCTTAGGTGATATGGCCAGCGCGCTGGTGTGGCAAACGGCAACCTTATTTCTCGCTTATTTCTATACGGACGTTTTTGGACTGCCCGCCGCAATCATGGGCACCATGTTTTTAGTGGTGCGTGTGGTTGATGCGTTTGTCGACCCGTGCATTGGCGCCCTGGTGGATCGCACCCAGACGCGTCACGGTCGTTTCCGTCCCTGGCTGCTGTGGTTCGCCATTCCGTTTGGCGTAAGCTGCCTCATCACTTTCTATGTACCGGACGTGGGACCGACGGCGAAAATCGTTTATGCCTGTGTGACCTACGCGATCTTAAGCCTGATTTACTCCGCCATTAACGTACCTTACTGCGCCATGCCCGGCGCGCTGACGCTGGATCCGCGCGAGCGTCACTCCCTGCAGTCGTGGCGCTTTGGCCTGTCGTTTATCGGCGGGTTGATTGTGACGGTGATTGCCCTGCCGCTGGTCTCGCTGTTAGGCCAGGGCAACGTGCAGAAAGGCTATTTCTATGCCATGAGCCTGATGGGGCTGCTGGGCATTGTGCTCTTTTTCTGCTGTTTCCTCATGACCCGAGAGCGCTATTCGCCGCGCAATGATACCTCCGGCTCCATGCTGACCGATTTAAAACTGCTGGCCGGTAACAGCCAGTGGCGCATTGTTTTCCTGTTTAATATTTTGCTGTTAACGGCGGTGGTAACGCGTGGTTCCGCCACGATGTATTACGTGAACTATGTGCTGTTGCGCCCGGAGCTGGTTTTTGCCTTTATTGTTTCCGGAATGGTCGCCTCCTTAAGCGGCGCATTATTATCTGAACGGCTGCTGGGGAAATTTGACCGCGTGCGCGCCTACCAGTGGACCATTATTTCCTTCGTTATTTTCGGCGCGCTGATTTTCTTCCTGCCGCCTTCGCAGGTGTGGCTGATTTTTGGCCTCAACATCGTCTTTAGCTTTGTGCAAAACCTGACCACGCCGCTGCAGTGGACCATGTTCTCCGATGTGGTCGACTACGAAGAGCATCGCAGCGGCCGCCGCCTGGATGGCTTGGTCTTCTCCACCGCACTGTTTGCCATCAAATTCGGCCTGGCGCTGGGTGGCGCGGTGGTCGGCTGGGTGCTGGGCATGGTGGATTACGCCCCGGGACAGGCAACTCAGGCACCCCACGTACTCTCTACGATTAACGCGCTGTTCACCCTTATCCCTTGCGCGCTGTTCCTTTGCATGGTCGCGCTGCTTGCTATCTACAAGCTCAACAGTCGGCTGGTGGATTCCATCGCCCGGGAGTTGGCCAGCAAGCGTGAGGTGAGACCCGACGCGGGGCAGCTCAGCCCAACAATCCCTTCCGCACTACAGGAGTAAAACATGACAGCTATCTATAAGGACGCGGGACGTCCCGTGCACGAGCGCGTCGCCGATTTACTGGCGCGTATGACCCCGGAAGAGAAATTCGCCCAGATGCATGCCTACTGGCTGATCCTCGATGAAAACGGCAACCATCGCGAACGCAGCGATCTCAGCGATGAATTCGCTGGCGTGAGCGAGCAGGCAGCGCTGAGTGAACGGCTAAAGCTGGGCGTCGGGCAGATCACCCGTCCGCTGGGTACCCATATCGTTGACGCGAAAACCGGGGTGCGCGCCGCTAACCGCCTGCAGCGCATGATGATGGAAGAGACGCGCCTCGGCATTCCGGCATTGTTCCATGAAGAGTGCCTGGTGGGGTTGCTGTGCAAAGACGCCACCCTGTTCCCGTCGTCGCTGAACTACGGCTCTACCTGGGACCCTGAACTGGTACAGCGCGCGGCAGAGCAGATCGGTGTAGAGGCGCGGTCCGTCGGCTGTCAGCAGGGGCTGGCGCCGGTGCTGGACGTTTCCCGCGACGTGCGCTGGGGGCGAACCGAAGAGACCTTCGGGGAAGATCCCTGGCTGGTGGGGGTGATGGCAACCGCCTACGTGAAAGGGTTGCAGGGCGATAAGCGCGATCTGCTGGCGACGCTCAAGCACTACGTGGGCCACTCGTTCAGCGAAGGGGCGCGCAACCATGCGCCGGTACATCTGGGCTTTAGCGAACTGAACGACACCTTCCTGCTGCCGTTTGAAATGGCGGTGAAGCTGGCCAATGCCGGGTCGGTGATGCCGGCCTACCACGATATCGACAATCAGCCGGGGCACAGCGACAGCTTCCTGCTGACCACCGTCCTGCGCGAACAGTGGGGCTTCGACGGGATTATTGTCGCGGATTACGGCGGCGTCAGCCTGCTGCACCAGCATCATGGTGTGTCCCACGATGCGGCCGAATCCGCCGCGCTGGCCTTTAACGCCGGGCTGGACGTCGAGTTGCCGAAAGATGACTGCGCGCGCCATCTGGCGGACGCCGTTGAGCGCGGGCTGATTTCTATGACCAGGGTGGATGAGATCGTGGCGCGCGTGCTGACCGAAAAATTCCGCCTGGGCCTGTTTGAAAACCCGTACGCGGATGAAAATGGTATCGATCTGCAAAATGACACCACCCGGCAGATTGCGCGGGAGGTGGCGACGAAATCGGTCACGCTGCTGGAAAACAACGGTATTTTACCGCTCGGCGGTAAGCCCCGCGTGGCGGTGGTGGGGCCGACGGCAGACGATCCGCTGGCGTTGCTCAGCGGCTACAGCTTCCCGGTACATCTGATCATCAGCGATATGGTTGAAGAGACCTCGCAGGTAACGACCCCGCGCGCGGCGCTGGAACACTACCTCGGTGCGTCGCAGGTCCGTTACGCCAAAGGGTGTCACATCATCGAGAAACGGATGGCGGGTGCGCCGGTCTTCCCGGGCGACAGCGGCGGTAAGCCGATGCAGCAGTCGCCGGTCTCACAAAGCACCGCGCTGATCCCCGAGGCCGTGAACGCGGCGCAGGAGAGTGACGTGGTGGTGGCCTGCGTGGGCGATCTCGCCGGGCTGTTCCAGAGCGGAACCGTGGGGGAAGGTTCCGACACCGACTCCCTGAATCTGCCGGGCGTGCAGCAACAGCTGCTGGAGGCGCTGGTAGCGACGGGCAAACCGGTGATTGTCGTGATGACCGGCGGGCGCCCGTACAACCTGCAGGGGCTGGAGGATAAGATCGCAGCGCTGCTGGTGGCGTGGGCGCCAGGGCAAGAAGGGGGCTGGGCGATCGCGGACGTGCTAACGGGACGCGCTGAGCCGCAGGGGCGTCTGGTGGTGAGCGTGCCGAAAAGCGCCGGGGCAATGCCGTATTACTACAATCACAAGCTCAAAAGCGGCGGTACGCCGTTTGCGTTCCACTTCGGTTCACGTTATCCGTTTGGCTTCGGCCTTGGCTGGACGACGTTTAGCTGGGGGGCTGCCCGCGTAGCTGAAAGCAGCGTGCCGGTCGACGGCGAGGTGACGCTGAGCGTGGATATCACCAATGCCGGGGAACGCAGCGGCAGCGAGGTGGTGCAGGTTTACGTGAGGGATAAGGTCGCCACTCAGGTACGTCCGCTTCAGGAGCTGAAGGCGTTCCAGCGCGTCACGCTCTCGCCGGGCGAAACCGCCACGCTCAGCTTTACGCTACCGGTTGAGATGTTCAACTTTACCCGCCGGGACGGGAAACGCATCGTTGAGCCGGGCGAGTTTGAACTGCAGGTTGGCGCATCGTCGGCGGATATCCGCGCGGCGGTGACGGTTAATGTGACAGGGGAAACGCGGGTGCTGCCTGTTGAGTGGCGGATGCTCAGTACCTGTGAGGTTAAGCGCGCGTAGTCAGGATAAAAAAAAGCCCATCGTGGGAGATGGGCAAAGACTACACACAGCAATTCGTTGTTTCACTCAGGGGATTTCCATGCTTATAAATCAAGGTGTTGATCTATAACCGTGTCCTAATAGTAGGCATGTCATCTTTTAGCGTCGATCGGATTCGTCTCAATAGTTAAAGAGACGTAAAGATTTTTTAAGGTGAATAGCGGACTTAGAGCAAAAAAGGCGGGTCTGACCAGTGAGCAACGAATAAATACTTTAGCAGCGTTAAAGTATTGTGAGGGGGAATGTAGGCCGGGTAAGCGTTAGCGCCACCCGGCAAAAAAACTTAATGCGTGTTCTTCTCTTCCAGCTCTTCCAGTTCGCTCAAAATCACGTCCGGGTCTGTTCCCGGAGGCGGAATTTCATGTACCCAGGCGGAGAACAGACGCCAGGTGACGGCGAGCAGCACCGGGCCAATAAACAGGCCTATCATGCCAAAGGCAATCAGTCCGCCAATGACTCCGGAGAGGATCAGGATCAGCGGCAGGTCAGCACCCATGCGGATGAGTATCGGACGAATGACGTTATCCATGGTGCCGACCACGCAGCTCCAGACCAGCAGCACCGTTCCCCACGTGGTATCACCCGTCCAGTACAGCCAGATAATACTAGGGACCAGCACCAGCAGCGGTCCCAGTTGCGCAAGACAGGTCATCAGCATGACCACGGTGAACACGGTGGCGTACGGTACGCCGGAAATCGCCAGACCGATACCGCCCAGCACCGCCTGCACCAGCGCGGTCACCACCACGCCCAGCGCCACCGCGCGCACAGCCTGCGCAGCCAGTAAAACCGCCGCGTCACCCCGTTTGCCCGCCAGGCGGGTGGCAAAGTGACGAACGCCTAAAGCCACCTGCTCGCCGCGCCAGTAGAGCAGGGCGCTGAAGAGCAGCATCAGGGTACAGTGCATCATAAACCGGCCGATATGCGCCGCCTGACCCACAAACCAGGTCGTGGTCGTGCCAATGTACGGGCGGACTTTTGCCATCAGCGCGCTGCCGCCCATCTCCAGCAGGCTATGCCAGCCGCTGTAGAGCTTGGCGCCCACCACCGGAATGCTGTTCAGCCAGGCGAGATCCGGCAGCGTCAGGTCACCGCTGCTAATAGCGCGAATAACGGGGCCACTGGAATCCACCAGGCTATTCACCAGCAGGGCAATCGGAATAATAAACAGCAGGAACAGCAGGAGCGTCATGACCAGCACCGCTAACCCGCGGCGGCCGAACAGCAGTTTCTGCAAACGCAGCAGCAGAGGCCACGTGGCAACGACAACGGTCGCGGCCCAGGCGAAGCCGAGGATAAAGGGTTGAACAATCCACAGACACGCAATAATCATGAGGGCCAGGAACAGCACCGACAGCAAAATTTGCGCAACATCCCTGGGCTGGCGAAGATTGACCATAAATGAAACTTTCCTTAAAAGAACGCCAGCGTGGCTGGCGGGAACGGAAAACCGCGTCTCTCTAATCATTGATGATCTCAGCGGTTTTTGACAGGCGGATTTTGCCTGTAATTCGGCAGAGATTATAAGAAAAAAATGTGATAAAACTTTCCAGACACAACGCAAACGATTTTATACACAAAATCATTCGAGTTGCATCAAGGCGGCAAGTCTGAGAATCCCCAGGAGCTTACTCAAGTAAGTGACTGGGGTGAGCAGACGCAGCCAACGCAGAGGCAGCTCGAAGGATGACGTGTATATACAACTCTAATTAGGGTCGACAGTTATGATCCCACAGATTTCTCAGGCACCTGGCGTCGTTCAGCTGGTGCTTAATTTTTTGCAAGCACTGGAGCAACAGGGTTTTACAGGTGATACCGCCACGAACTATGCCGACAGGCTGACGATGGCGACCGATAACAGTATTTACCAGCTTCTTCCCGATGCCGTGGTTTTCCCTCGTTCAACGGCCGACGTCGCGCTTATCGCCCGGCTGGCCACGCAGGAGCGCTTCGCCTCGCTGGTCTTTACGCCGCGCGGCGGCGGCACCGGCACCAATGGTCAGGCGCTGAACCAGGGCATCATTGTTGATATGTCGCGCTATATGAACCGCATCATTGAGATCAACCCTGAAGAGGGGTGGGTGCGGGTCGAAGCGGGCGTTATCAAAGATCAGCTTAACCAGTACCTCAAGCCTTACGGTTACTTTTTTGCCCCGGAGCTTTCCACCAGTAACCGCGCGACCCTCGGCGGGATGATCAACACGGATGCCTCCGGTCAGGGCTCGCTGGTCTACGGCAAAACCTCCGATCACGTGCTGGGCGTGCGTGCCGTTCTGCTGGGCGGCGATATTCTCGATACGCAGCCGATGCCGGTCGAACTGGCGGAAACGCTGGGCAAAGATAACACGGCCAGCGGACGCATCTATCGTACCGTGCTGGAGCGCTGCCGCGACAACCGCCAGCTTATTCTCGATAAGTTCCCCAAACTGAACCGCTTCCTGACCGGGTACGACCTGCGTCACGTCTTTAACGACGACCTGACCCAGTTTGATTTAACCCGCGTGCTCACCGGCTCTGAAGGGACGCTGGCGTTTATCACCGAGGCGCGGCTGGATATCACCCGCCTGCCGAAGGTGCGTCGTCTGGTGAACGTCAAATATGACTCCTTCGATTCCGCGCTGCGCAATGCGCCGTTTATGGTGGAAGCGAAAGCGCTGTCGGTGGAAACGGTTGACTCCAAAGTGCTTAACCTGGCCCGGGAAGATATTGTCTGGCACTCCGTCAGCGATCTCATTACCGACGTGCCGGATAAAGAGATGCTCGGTCTTAACATCGTGGAATTTGCCGGCGACGATGCGGCGCTGATTGAGAGCCAGGTCACCACGCTCTGCCAGCGGCTGGATGAGCTGATTGCGCAGGGCGAAGGCGGCGTGATCGGCTGGCAGCTCTGTAACGATCTGGCCGGGATTGAGCGTATCTATGCGATGCGTAAAAAAGCCGTGGGCCTGCTCGGCAATGCGAAAGGGGCGGCGAAGCCGATTCCCTTTGCCGAAGATACCTGCGTGCCGCCTGAGCATCTGGCGGATTATATCGTCGAGTTTCGCGCCCTGCTGGATAGCCACGGCCTGAGCTACGGCATGTTCGGCCACGTCGATGCCGGGGTACTGCACGTGCGTCCGGCGCTGGATATGTGCGACCCGCAGCAGGAGATCCTGATGAAGCAGATCTCCGATGATGTGGTGGCCTTAACCGCCAAATATGGCGGTCTGCTCTGGGGAGAGCACGGGAAAGGATTCCGCGCGGAATACAGCCCCGCATTCTTCGGCGAACAGCTCTATGCGGAGCTGCGCAAGGTGAAGGCGGCTTTCGACCCGCATAACCGCCTCAACCCGGGCAAAATCTGCCCGCCTGAAGGCGTGGACGCGCCAATGATGCAGGTGGATGCCGTCAAGCGCGGCACATACGACAGACAGATCCCGATTGCGGTGCGCTCCTCCTGGCGCGGCGCGATGGAGTGTAACGGCAACGGCCTGTGCTTTAACTTTGATGTGAAAAGCCCGATGTGTCCGTCGATGAAAATCACCAGCAACCGTATCCACTCGCCAAAGGGGCGGGCGACGCTGGTGCGTGAATGGCTGCGTTTGCTGGCCGATCGCGGGGTTGACCCGCTCAGGCTTGAGCAGCAGCTTCCGGAAAAACGGGCCAGCCTGCGCTCGCTGATTGAACGCACCCGCAACAGCTGGCATGCCAACAAGGGCGAGTATGATTTCTCCCATGAGGTGAAAGAGGCGATGTCCGGCTGTCTGGCCTGTAAAGCCTGCTCAACCCAATGCCCGATTAAAATCGACGTACCGGAATTCCGCTCGCGCTTCCTGCAGCTGTATCACACCCGCTACCTCCGCCCGGTGCGCGACCATCTGGTGGCGACGGTGGAAAGCTACGCGCCGCTGATGGCGCGCGCGCCGAAGACCTTCAACTTCTTTATCAACCAGCCGCTGGTGCGCAAGCTCTCTGAAAAACATATCGGCATGGTCGATCTGCCGCTGCTGTCGGTGCCGTCTCTGCAGCGCCAGCTCGTCGGGCATCGCTCGGCGAACATGACCCTGGAGCAGCTGGAGGCACTCACGCCTGAGCAAAAAGCGAAGGTGGTGCTGGTGGTGCAGGATCCGTTTACCAGCTACTACGATGCCCAGGTCGTGGCGGATTTCATCCGCCTGACCGAAAAGCTGGGGTATCAGCCGGTGGTCCTGCCGTTCTCACCCAACGGTAAGGCGCAGCACATTAAAGGCTTCCTGACGCGCTTTGCGAAGACCGCGCAGAAAACCGCTGACTTCTTAAACCGCGTGGCGCAACTCGCGATACCGATGGTCGGCGTCGACCCGGCGCTGGTGCTGTGCTATCGCGATGAATACAAGCAGACGCTGGGCGACAAGCGCGGTGATTTCCACGTCATGCTGGTGCACGAGTGGCTGCCGACGGCCCTGGAAGACAAAGCGGTTCAGGACGTCAGCGGCGAACCGTGGTATCTGTTCGGACACTGCACAGAAGTCACCGCGCTGCCGGGTGCTCCCGCGCAGTGGGCCTCCGTTTTTGCCCGCTTCGGCGCGAAGCTGGAGAGCGTCAGCGTGGGCTGCTGCGGCATGGCCGGCACCTACGGGCACGAAGTGAAAAACCACGCCAACTCGCTCGGTATCTATGAGCTGTCATGGCATCAGGCGATGCAGCGTTTGCCGCGAAACCGCTGTCTGGCAACGGGCTACTCCTGTCGAAGCCAGGTGAAACGGGTAGAAGGTAACGGTGTACGTCACCCATTGCAGGCTTTACTGGAGATAATTGGATGATCTGGAAACGTGCCGTGACGCTGCAGGCGCTGAACGCCATGGGCGAGGGGAATATGGTGGGGCTGCTGGATATCCAGTTCACCCGCATTGGCGACGATGATATCGAGGCCACCATGCCCGTCGATCGTCGCACACATCAGCCGTTTGGTTTATTGCACGGCGGGGCGTCCGTCGTGCTGGCCGAAACTCTGGGCTCGGTGGCGGGATATCTCTGTACCGAAGGGGAGCAGAAGGTGGTCGGACTCGAGGTGAATGCTAACCATATCCGCTCGGTACGCAGCGGGCGCGTGCGCGGAGTTTGCCGCGCGCTGCACGCCGGTAGCCGCCACCAGGTATGGCAGATTGACATTCTCGACGAGCAGGATCGCCTGTGCTGCTCATCGCGGCTGACGACGGCGGTCGTGTAAAGTTTTCAGATGTTTTGCCTTTGGTCAAAAACTAGTCAGTGGGTTGTGATATACTGGTCAGGTTTTGTACATAAGCGAGGACATCATGGATACTGAAATAACCCCAACACAGCTGGCAATTGAATATTTACGTCGCGATAAGAGCAATCTGTCCCCGGCGCAGTACCTGAAAAAGCTGAAACAGCTTGAGCTGGAATTTACAGATTTGCTGGCGCTCTCTTCGAATGAGTTGAAAGAAGAGATCTACTTTGCCTGGCGGTTGGGCGTTCACGTCCATTGAGAGAGTAAAAAAGGCCGCAAGAGCGGCCTTTTTTGTGTCTGACGTTCAGTATTTAGCGGGGAGCTTGTTGATTTTAATAAGCCTGCCTTCTTCCATTTCGATAAATCCGCCGGTTTTTAAATCCGCCAGAATGCGCATCACGCCGCTGCGGGAGAGCTGGGTTTTCTCCCTGATATACCTTTCCGCTGTCACGCTGCCGCGATAACTCTCATCTTCATCCATCAGTTTTATGAGCTGCTGGCGAATCATCTCATACGCCGTGGGCGCGCCCTGCGGCATCACGTTGTTATAAAGACGGCTATAGACAAACATCAGCTGTTGAGAGAGCAGTCCCCAAAGCGCCTTCTCTTTAATAATGGCATTCACCCGTTCGGTGGTGAGCGTGCCGATCAGACACGGGCTGACGGTCTTAAGATAATCATTAAAATAGATATCGGTGAGGTTAGCGATGCCGAAGACGGCAGGGCTGCGGGCCGTAGACAGCATCCTGTCATCGCTTTTTCTGTAGATGGCGACGGTTCCCTCAAGAATTAAATAGCACATGCCCTGACCGTTGATCTGCAGGTCCAGCCGCTCGCCGCGGGCGATATGTCGCGTTGTGCAATCAGATAACAGGTGTGAAATAAGTTCTTGCGCGTAGGGGGAACCCCGTTGAGACTTTTCTGGAAGGGACATGGTTGCCGACAGCCTTAAAAATAACCTGGCTAATTATAGCGCTTCTCCTGGTTTCAGGCACGCTGGCTGTCAATATTTGCGGGGCAGATGGTGAATGTCAAGCAGCACCCCACGCTCCATGGTGATGTACTTCCCGGTCCGCAGTTCTGCAAGAATGCGCATAATTCCGCTACGCGAAAGATAGGTCCTGCTTTTGATATACGCCGCCGCCGTTGTATTTTGCCGTATGGCATCGGGTTCCTGCATCAGTTCAACAAGCTGGAAACGAATGATGTCGTAAGCAGACATTTGCGATATTTGCGCGCAGTGCTCATACACCCGCGAGGCCGTATAAATCAGCAGCTTTGAAAAATGCTCCCATAAATCCTGCTGCGCAACGATCTGATTAAACGTCTCCAGCGGCATGCGGGCTATTTCTGCCGTCTCAAGGGCCCTGACATACAGATGTTCCGAAGAAAACTGGCTGCTGACGCCAAGAATAAAAGGCGCAGATTCAGAGTTTAAAACAATACCATCGCCGCGACGATGAAGCGCCACACTCCCCTGGAGAAGTAAAAAACACTGACGAATCTCATCTTTATAATAATGTACGGTTTCCCCTCGGCTGATAATCATTCTGTCCGCTGCAGGTACCACTGATTTAATCAGGGCGTCTAAATGGCTAAGCGGTTTTAAACCCAGAACGGTTGATTCCTGGTGATTCAGTGGAGGGGTTAAACGCGTATTCATAAGATACCTCACGGTGACTACAGGTCCGATCGTTTTTTTGAACTGTGGAAAGAATTATCTTAAAAATGAAGGAGTCAGGGAATGTTTCGAGAAGGTCTAAAAATAGACCGTTGAGTTGTTGTAACCTAACATACTGAATATAAATAAAAAAATTTTCTGGTCTATTAATAGACCAGAAAAGCATGG
Source organism: Enterobacter sp. BNK-22 (assembly GCF_048684805.1). Classification (NCBI taxonomy): domain Bacteria; kingdom Pseudomonadati; phylum Pseudomonadota; class Gammaproteobacteria; order Enterobacterales; family Enterobacteriaceae; genus Enterobacter; species Enterobacter sp. BNK-22. Next base: position 1,593,314 of record NZ_JBLQTT010000001.1, on the reverse strand, counting down.
CTTAAGTATTTCCTGAAGGGAATGTTGTTTTTTCGTTAAATCAAAGTCTACAGCTAGACCATCTAAACGTTGTATTCACCCGGATGATTATATAAATTTTAACCAGCCAGTCAGAAAGAACTTATGGCTTTAATAAAAAACAAATGAATTCACATTGATGTATTCATCAGCTTTCTGATGCATGAGTGTTAATAATAAATAAAGTTATCCCCTAAATCAGGAAAATAAAGATTATGAAAAAGAACGTTATTTTAGCGATGGCTGCGACGGGGGCCGCCTTAATGATGGGCAACGCTTTCGCTGCTGCAGGAACCGTCAATTTTAATGGTAACATCCTGGACTCTGCCTGCGATGTTGCGGTTTCCTCTCAAAATCAGGTGGTGGTATTGGGCGATTACAATAAATCAGAATTTACGGCGACGGGTTCCCGAACGGCGGCAGCGAAATTCGATATTGTCCTGAAGAACTGCCCGGTCACGGTCACCAGTGCCAAAGTGCGTTTTGACGGTACCCCCGATCTGACCAACGCCGATCTGCTGGCTATTGATACCTCCGTCGCCGGTGCGGCAACGGGTGTTGCCATCAATTTGATGACCGCAGATAAAGCGGATCTGCCTTTGCACGGCAGTAACAGCTATAGCTATGCGCTCAGCAGTACCGCAGATAATACGCTGAATTTCTATGCGCAGTATATTTCAACGGCGTCATCGGTGACGGCCGGCCCTGCCAACTCCGTAGCTAATTTCTCCGTTGTTTATAACTAGTCATTAAGCAGAACCTGAGCCGGTTCCACGCGGTTCTGCGTGGGGGCATTCACTGCCCCCGTGTTTCACGAGGTGTAACATGCATTTTATTAGCAAGACCCTGCTCATCGCGGTCATCCTCTCTGCATCGTTTTCGCATGCTTATGCCGGGGTCATTATTGGCGGGACCCGCGTCATTTTTGATGGCGGGAAAAAAGAGGCATCAATCAGCATCAACAATGCAGACAGCGTGCCTTATTTAATCCAGTCCTGGGTTGAGATGCCCGAGGGTAATGCTAATAAAGCACCTTTTATTGTTACGCCTCCGTTATATCGACTGGATGGGGGTCAGCAAAACATTGAGCGCATTTTGTTCTCGGGTTCGTTACCTCAGGATAAAGAGAGTCTTTTCTGGCTGAATATTAAAGCGATACCGTCCGCCTCGAAGCAGACAAACTCACTGCAAATTGCCGTCAAAACGCGCATTAAGCTTATTTATCGCCCGACAGGTCTGAAGGCATCCACCCCGGAAGAGCAAGCGAATAAATTAACCTGGTCGCGTAGCGGGGATAAACTTCTGGTCACCAATCCAACGCCCTATGTCATCAATTTTAATGAAATAAGCATCGGCGATAAAAAGCTGGATGAGGTCTCCTGGGTGGCACCCGGCGCAATGGCGGCATTTACCTTACCCGCAGGAGCCAGTGGCAGTCATGTTTCATTCAAAGTTATTAATGATTACGGCAGCCCCGGAATAATACATCAGGCCAGCTTTTAATTTATTAAAAGCGGTGCTCCTCATTTCGAGTCAGGTTCATGATGATGGCAACGAAAACTAAAAAAATGCAGCCTGCGCGTCTGGCGATCTGTATCGCCTTCGCGCTGGTCAATGCAATGCAGACTGTTGATGCCCGTGAGTCGTTCAACGCTGAACTGGTTGAGCTGGACAATCCGGGCGCAGATAAAGCTGATTTAACTGCTTTTGAATCAGGTTCGCAGGCACCAGGGAAATACCATGTTGACATCATTCTTGACGACCAGCTCATCGAGACCAGCGATATTGACTTCATCTCCGTAAACGGCGGACAGGAGGGCGATAGCCTTAAGCCTTGTCTGAGTCTTGAACAGCTAAATAAATGGGGCGTCAAAACCGCGCTTTTTCCCGACTTAGCGAGCCAGGGCACGTCCTGCGTCAACCTGCAGGCTATCCCTCGTGCCAGCACGGATTTTCAGTTCGCCGCGCAGCGACTGATTATCAGCATTCCTCAGGCCGCCATTGACCTGCCTGCACGTGGGTATGTTTCGCCAGCGCTCTGGGATGAAGGGATCGCCGCCGTCATGTTGAACTACAGCCTGAGCGGTGCAAGCAGCCGGGCGAAACAAAACGAGAGTAAAAACAGCGACAGTCAATATGCCAATCTGCGCCCGGGTCTCAACGTTGGGCCGTGGCGAGTGCGGAATTACACCACCTGGTCACGGGATGAGACCGGGCAGGACAAATGGGATACCGTCTACACCTACGCGCAGCGGGCCATTATTGCGCTCAACGCGCAGCTCACCCTGGGGGATAGCTCGGCACCAGCAGACGTGTTCGACAGTATGCCGTTTCGCGGCGGACAGCTGGCTTCGGATGATGACATGCTCCCGGATTCGCTGAAAGGCTATGCACCCGTGGTGCGGGGTATCGCGCGCACCAATGCCCAGGTGGAGGTGCGGCAAAATGGCTATCAGATTTATCAGACCTACGTGGCGCCTGGGGCATTTGAAATTACCGATATGTACCCGACGGGAGGCGCCGGGGATCTGGACGTCACCGTTAAAGAGGCCGATGGCAGCGAGCAACATTTTACCCTGCCGTACGCGTCATTACCGGTTTTGCAGCGTGAAGGGCGCCTGAAATATGCGGTGACCGGCGGGCAGTATCGTTCTTATAACGGCAGCGTTGAGAAGACACCCTTCGGGCAAATCACCGGGATCTATGGTCTGCCGTATGGACTCACGCTCTATGGCGGGCTGCAGGCGTCGAACAAATACCAGTCTTTCGCACTGGGCGTCGGGAAGAATATGGGGGATTTCGGTGCCATTTCTGCGGACATGACCCAGGCCTGGTCCACCCCGCAGGGCAGTGATAAATCCAACGGTCAATCCTGGCGCGCGCGGTACAGCAAAAGCGTGATCGGAACGGGGACGCAATTTTCGATTGCGGGCTACCGCTATTCCACGTCCGGCTACTACGGCATGCAGGAGGTACTGGATTCGTACGGTGACAGCAGTGCGCTTCAGGACCGGCGTCGCAACCGGGCCGAGCTGACGATGAGCCAGACGCTGGGCGGTAATCTTGGTTCGCTGACGCTGAGCGCGGCCCGTGAAAACTACTGGAATTCGGGTCAGACGATGGCGTCCTACACCCTGGGTTACAACAACGCCTGGCATAACATCAATTACGGACTCACCTGGACCTACAGTAAAAACGGCAGTGCGGGTGATAAGCGATACGACAGCGATCGGCTGCTGGCTTTTAACGTCAGTATTCCTCTCGACAAATTTTTACTGCAGACCTGGGCGAACTATGGTGTGAGCGCCAGCAAGAATAACGGCACCACGCACAACCTCGGGTTGAACGGCATGGCGCTGGAAAACCACGCGCTGAACTGGAATGTGCAGCAAGGCTACGGGTCGGATGGCGTCGGCTATACGGGTAATGTGAACGGTGATTATAAGGGAACCTACGGCGAAGTTACCGCGGGCTATAGCTACGACAGGAACAGCGAGCGGCTTAATTATGGCCTGCAGGGCGGCATTATTGCCCACAGAGAAGGGATCACGCTTTCGCAGCCCCTGGGCGAGACCAATGCTCTGATTCGCGCACCGGGCGCGCACGGCGTGGATATTCGCAATCAGCCGGGAGTCCGAACGGATTACCGGGGATATACGGTGGTCAGTAACCTCGCCGTTTATCGAAAAAATGACATCACCCTTGCCCCGGAAAGCCTGCCGGATGAGGTTGAGCTGGATATCAATACCCGGACGGTGACGCCGACGCGAGGGGCAATCGTGATGGTCGACTATAAGGCAAAAGTGGGGCGACGCGCGTTGTTTAATGTTATGCACAACGGCCATGGCGTTCCCTTTGGCGCGATTGCGAGCCTGAAAGGCGTCGAGAGCAACAGCTTCATTGTGGGTGATAAAGGCCAGGTTTATCTCACCGGGCTGGATACACAGGGCACCGTCTTTGTTACGTGGGGAGCGGAACGCGATCGGCAATGCCGCGCCCCGTACGTGCTTACCCCGCCGTCGCCTTCCGGCGGAATAACAGAAATCAACGTCAATTGCCTTTAGGATTTTAAAATGCGCTTAATGAACATGCTATTCCTTCTGAGCATTGCCGCAGGCTGGAATAGTGCCCATGCAGGAACCTGCACGACGATCACGCCACAGGACTCAACCTTGTCTGTCGGGACAATTACGGTGCAACGCGACGTCGCCGTTGGGACCGTCCTGTTTTCGCGTAATGCAACGCTAACCGGTTCCTATTTAACGGGATGTACCAATCCGTTAATGCTGGGTTTTAGCATGCGCTACCTTAATGCCACGCCGAGTACCTACGGTAATCATGTCTACGACACTAACGTCAGCGGTATTGGAATACGTTTTTCATCGGGTAATTATTTTGAAAACCCGGCTAATACCTTTTCCTATACTGCGCAGGCAAGTTATGTCGAGTGGTGGGGCGGTAAAGTAGAACTTATCGTCACCGGACCGGTTGCATCCGGTTCGCTGACGCCGGGGGTACTGGGTGTGGTGACGCTGCAGGGGAGCGATGGTGTATATCGTGATGGTTTGACGACGACCCTGTTGGGCGGAACGATTAACGTGCTTGCCTGCACGATTACGACGCCGCAACTGACGTTTCCGATAGGGGATATTTCTGCCGCGGCGTTTGGCGCAACGGTGGGCACCACGCCGGTGGGCGCCCAGAATACCCAGAATCTCGGGCTTAACTGTGATGCGGGGGCTAACGTCAACGTGTCAATCAGCGGTATTCAGAATCCCGACATTGCGGCGACGAGCGTGCTGGCGCTTACGGGGCAAGGGAATACCGGCACGGCGAAAGGCGTCGGCGTTCAGCTGCTCTATAACGGTACGCCTCTCACGCTCAATACGCGTCTGCCGTTAAAGCCCGCGGCAGGTGGCCTGGAAGCGTTCCCCTTAACGGCGCGTTATTATCAGACCCAACCGACGGTAGAACCCGGTACCGCAAATGCGTCAGCAACCTTAAATTTGACATACCAGTAAAGGGAATGACGATGAATATTTTGCGCACGGCAGCGTTCACCGCGGCATTAATCAGCGGCAATCTCATTGCAGCGGATACCGTTAACGTCAGCGTCACCGGTAATATTGTTGCCTCTCCCTGTGTATTTAATGGGGGAAATAACAATCTGGATGTTAATCTCGGCGATATTCAGTCATCCAATATGGCAACTCCGGGATCGTCTTCCGAACCTGTGCCTTTTAACCTGATGTTTACCCAGTGCCCAGCAGGTACGCGCAGCGTGACGGTCTTATTTACCGGAAACCCCGATCCCGTCGCAGGGGCGGGTTACTATATGAACAGTGGCTCGGCCACCCACGTCGCAATAGCGATGAACGATGTCGCTACCGGTGCTTTAAAGGGAACGGGGACACAGATTACGCAGGCCATCTCAGCAGACAGAACCGCGACGATAGCCCTGCAGGCATCGGTCAACTCTGTTACCGGGAGCGCGACGCCGGGGAGCATCAGTGCCGTCGTGGTCATGACGATGCAATACAACTGATCGGCCCGTGCGTGAGTTATCCTTTTATTTGCAGATGTCGGTAACCGCTATGTTGAATATTCTGATTAAAGAACCGGATTCTTTTTTAAAAAATGGCCTGCAATATTTTCTTGTCGATTTCTTCCTGCATAATTTTAGATATCAGGTTAATTTTGGCATTGAGTTTACTTTTGACAGCGTCAATAGCGCCGATATTGTTATCCTCTCTTTATGCCCGGGTGAAGCGCTGACCTGTATTCCTGAATTAAAAGCGAGAAAAAAAGGGATCTTAATTGGGATGGTCGATGACGAACGGCGCTTCACTGAATTTTCATCCTGTTTTCAGGATATGATTTTCATCTCCCGCCGGGCCCCGCTGGATCGGGTAAGCGAGAGACTCTTTCTTGCATGGTACCGTACGCAACTGCCGGATTATCGCTGGAAACATAAAGACTGCTTCCACTGCCCGCATAAAATATTATCGACGCAGCAGATTCGTCTTTCGGTGAATTTATACAAAGGGTTATCGATAGCACAGATTGCGAACAGGCTCAGGACGAGTAACAAAACGATATTCACGCATAAGTATTTACTGATGCAAAAATTCGATCTGCGTAATGATTTCGAACTTATGGCGCTGATTCACCGGATGGTTGAAAAGAACGCCCACCCGAATAAATTGCATGACCATTTAGTGGGGCAGGACGGCTAACAGGAAGAAAAGGGCGCAGGCGCTGTTTTGTCGCCGGGTGACGGTTACGGCACCCGGCATTTTCCTCAGACGTTCGCCGCACTCATCAGCCGCGACTTCATGGACTGATACGCCGACGCGGCATAGTCCTCCGCCCAGCGCTGGTCCTCAATCGCCTCCAGCTGCACCGCGCAGTACTTCGTTTCCGGGGTTTTGGAGATGGGATCGAGGTTGTCCTGGGTCAGCTCGTTGCAGGCGCCAATCCACCACTGATAGGTCATATAGACGGCCCCGGCGTTGATACGCTCGCTGATGCTGGCGCGGGTAATCACTTTCCCGCGACGTGAACGTACCCAGACCAGCTGCCCGTCAGTAATGCCCAGCTTTTCTGCATCGGCAGGGTTCATTTGCACCCGACCCGGCTCGTCGGCCAGGCTTTGAAGCGCGGCGCAGTTCCCGGTCATGGAGCGGCAGGAGTAGTGTCCCACCTCGCGTACCGTACACAGCACCAGCGGGAAATCCGCATCCGGGGTTTCCGCCGGCGCGCGCCACGGTGCGGCAAAGAGTTGCCCTTTACCGCTCGGCGTGTCGAACTGATTGTCTTTGTACAGGTACGGCGTTCCGGGGTGATCCAGCGTCGGGCAGGGCCACTGTACGTGGCCCATCTCGCCCATTTTTTCATACGTCACGCCGTAGAAGAGCGGGCACAGCGCGCGCATCTCATCCCAGATCTGCTGGTTGGAGTCATAATGCATCGGGTAGCCCATCTCGGTGGCGAGCAGGCTGATGATCTCCCAGTCGCGCTTCACGTTGCCGCTGGCGTCGATGGCTTTGCCAAAACGCTGGAAGCCGCGATCGGCACAGGTAAAGACGCCGCCGTGTTCACCCCAGGAGGTGGCCGGGAGCAGAACGTCCGCCACCTCTGCCGTTTTGGTCATAAAGATGTCCTGAACCACGACAAAATCGAGCGCCTCAAAACCGCTGCGCACCAGGCCGAGATCGGCTTCGGTCTGAAGCGGATCTTCCCCCATGATGTAATAGGCCTTCACCTTGCCTTCCAGCGCAAGGTGCGGCACTTCGGTAATGCGCGTCCCGACGCGATCGTCCATCGCATTGACGTCAATTCCCCAGGCGTTGGCGAACTTCTGCCTGACCGCCGGATCGGTCACATCCTGATAGCCGGGGAACATATTCGGCAGAACGCCCATATCGCAGGCACCCTGGACGTTGTTCTGACCGCGCACCGGCCCGACGCCGACGGCAGGGCGACCGAGATTCCCGGTCAGCAGCGCCAGGCTGGACAGCCCTTTGACCACATCCACAGCCTGTCCAAACTGGGTCACGCCCATCCCCCACATCACGGTGGCGGAAGGGGCCGCCGCGAAGGTGCGCATTGCCTGGCGGACGTCACGGGCGGGGATGCCGGTAAGATGTTCGACCTTTTCCGGCGCATAGTCTTTTACCGTTTGCCGGTAGGCCTCAAGCCCCTCCGTAAAACGCGCCACGTAGTTTTTATCGTACAGCTCTTCTTCCAGCAGCACATAGCCAAAGGCGTTCACCAGCGCCATGTTGCTGCCATTTTTCAGCTGCAGATGTTGGTCGGCAATACGCGCCGTTTCAATACGCCGCGGATCGCAGACGATAATTTTTGCGCCGTTTTCACGCGCTTTCAGCACGCGGCGGGCGACGATAGGGTGGGAGTCCGCGCAGTTATAGCCAAAGACCAGCAGGCATTTTGAGTTTTCAATATCGTTAATGGAGTTGCTCATCGCGCCGTTACCGAGCGTTTCCTGTAAACCGGCGACGGACGGGCCATGACAGACGCGCGCACAGCAGTCCACGTTGTTGGTGTTCAGCACCGCGCGGGCAAACTTTTGCATCACATAGTTGGTTTCATTGCCGGTTCCGCGCGAGGAGCCGGTGGTCATGATCGACCGCGGCCCGTGCTGCGCTTTAATACTGCTGAGCCTGTGGGCGGTGTAGCGGATCGCCTCTTCCCAGGTAACGGGGGTGAAGGCTTCGCCTTTGCGGTAGCGGATCATGGGCTGGGTGAGGCGAGGGGTGAGCAGACGGGTATCGTTAAGGAAGTCCCAGCCGTAAAATCCTTTCAGACATAAAGTGCCCTGGTTTGTGACTCCCGCTGCTGCTTCGGCACGGATGATACGGTTATTTTCAACGACAAGGTTCAATTTACAGCCTGCACCGCAGTACGGGCAGACGCTGGCGATCTTTTTCATCAATAACAGACCTGTTAAGAAATGAAGCAAAGTTGACTGGAAACCCAGTCCCGTATGAGTAAATAAGCAGGAACCGTGCCAGGTTGATTTTGCGTGGATTACAGGGCGTTATGCGGGGAGGGCGCGTGTCATCGTCAGGCCGATCGTCAGTTTTGACGATGACACGTTAGGGGGCGTGGCGAGCAGGAACTCAGAGATCGTCCATCGTGTAACCCACCACGATTTCCAGCGTCTTGCGAATCACATCCGCCTGAACCACGTCGTTGGTGGCTTCCAGCGTCTGGATGAGCCAGAGGATGATCGCCTTATTGGACAGATGCCCTTCGGAGGCCAGAACACAGCGTACTGCAGTAGAAAAAATAGCGGACTCTTCAGCAAAACGATCGCCTGCATGGCGGAAATACTCCGCCAGCGCACTGTCTAAAAAAGCAGAGTGGTATTCGGGTTGAAGCTGAATATTTTGTCTCATTTGTTCTCACCGTAGCTGTTAAATTGCAGTCAATGTATTTTTTTGGGATCGGACGGTTTTCCACTTCCAAATAACGGCACAACATTGTCTCGGGTATCGTTGAGAGATCCCTCTCTTTTCGTTCGTCCTTGCGCGGTTCTGCGACGTGTAAAGGCGGTGCTGTTTGAGCCGATCTCGGCAATCACCACCGCAAGTGTCTCCCGCCGCTGGGGATCCTTTTCATGTTCTTTCATGACCCGCAGACGCTGTAGCAAGCCTTCAGTTGTCACCGGTCCCCGCTCTTTCAGAAGAGAGAGAACGGCTTCACCGATAAGCTGGTCTATCAGTCGGTCTGCGTTACTGCTATTCATATCCTTACCGTTCGAAGAGCAGACCAAGCAGCATGTGGTAATGCTCTTCCTCTTCCGGGCCGTCGGCCTTTTCGAGGCGACTCAGCAATTTTGTACAAAGCGATTTGCGATTAAGGTTTCGCCCGTCGCTGAGAATTTCAACAACCACCTGGCCCAGCGTTTCCTGCTGGGTAGGAAGCGCGGCCTTTTCGAAGTACTGTGCGATTGCTGCTGCGGAATCTGCGACGTAACCTTTCTGCTGCATGTTTCGCTCCTGTAAAATTTTGTAATCAGTAACGTTACATTTAAGGTATACATAATTTTCAAATCTGTACATCTAAAATGTACAATTTTTTAGATTTTTTACGATATATCTTATAAATCATTTATTTTTCATTGTGTTGGGTTGGCGTTGTGATGGGGTGGGAGTGCAGGATATATTGTACAAAAAGCGCAGGTGCTGGTAAGTTGTACAGCCGAGTCAAAAGGTCTCATTAACTGCCGTAAATGGTTGAGATGTAAATTATTTGTCAGGCAATTAATGTGCTATAAATGAACATTACCCACGTCTTTCGTGGCCAAAACCCTAACCCCCAGGAATAGCATGCTCACAACCATCATTTACCGCAGTCATATCTGCGAGGACGTTCCAGTGAAAGCGCTGGAAGCAATGGTCGCTGCTGCAAATCGTAAAAATCGGCAATCCAATGTCACGGGGATCTTGCTGTTTAACGGCACACATTTTTTTCAACTGCTGGAAGGGCCGGTTGAGCACGTTTCGGCTATCTATGAGCAGATCTGCAACGACCCGCGCCACCATAACGTGGTCGAGTTAATGCGCGATCACGGGCCTGTCCGGCGTTTTGGCAACGTGGGTATGGAGCTTTTTGATTTGCGCCACTTCGACCGGGACGAGGTACTGCAGCAGGTGCTCAATAAGGGGACGACACGCTACCAGCTGACGTATAACGACCGCCCTCTGCAGTTTTTCCGCACCTTTGTCGAGGCCACGGAAAAAGCGAACTATTTTGAACTGCCGCCTGCGGACTCATGGGAATTCGTTCGCGAAGAAACGCGCTTGTCCGCGCAGCCTGAGGTGGTCGCGAAGGGGGCGGATTGCAGCTTCGCGTTCCAGCCGATAGTCGATCCGTTTATGCAGCAGGTTGTCTCCTGGGAGGCGCTTCTCCGCACCCCGTCCGGCGACTCGCCGGGGGCCTATTTCGCCAGCCTTCCGCATGAGGAAGTGTACGCGTCTGATTTGCAAAGCAAGCAGGTGGCGCTCTCCATGGCCAGCGCGCTGGGGTTACAGGACCAGACGTTATCCCTTAACCTGCTGCCTATGACGCTGGTTAACATTCCCAATGCCGTGGATTTTCTGCTCACCGCGATTGAAGCAAACGGTTTTGTACCTGAACAAATCGTGGTGGAGTTCACCGAGAGCGAAGCCATTTCCCGTTTTGATGAGTTCACGGATTCGGTCAGGCAGTTAAAAAGCGCGGGTATCAGCGTGACGATCGATCACTTTGGTGCCGGTTTTGCCGGGCTGCAGCTACTGGCCCACTTCCAGCCTGACAGAATTAAGATTAATCGTGATTTGGTCGCGAACGTGCATAAAAGTGGCCCCCGACAGGCCATTATTCAGGCCATCATCAAATGCTGTTCCTCGCTTGAAATCCAGTTCTGCGCGGTGGGAGTAGAGAAGGCGGAAGAGTGGATGTGGCTGGAATCTGCGGGGATTTCCCAGTTCCAGGGGCATCTTTTTGCCAGCCCCCGGCACGGCGGGATTCCAGCCATTGCGTGGCCGGAGAAAAAGTTCGAATTGTGATAAAGCTGTACACAATCGGACAGACGTAACTGTACGAACGGTAAATTTTATACAACAATGTATTAACAGGTGAATGGCGTCGTAAGCCATTCACCCGTTCAAAATGCGGTCTTAGTTATACAAATGGTGTGTACAATCTGATAAGGTTGGTGCAGTTAGGTATGGAAGTTCTGAGCGTGAGGGAGTTAATGGCCTATTACAGTATCGGCGAAGTGGCCGAACGATGCGGTATCAACCCCGTTACGCTGCGTGCCTGGCAGCGCCGTTATGGATTGTTGAAGCCGCAGCGCAGCGAAGGGGGTCATCGTCAGTTTGACGATGAAGATATCCTGCGTATCGAAGAGATCAAACGCCTGATGAAGAGCGGCGTTTCGGTCGGGAAAGTAAAAGCCTTGCTGGAAAACAAGGAAGTTCTGACTCAGGGTAACTGGGTCTCGTTCCAGGAAGAGATGATGACCGTTCTGCGCTATGCCAGCCCGGCAAAGCTGCGCGCCAAAGTCGGTGAGTTCCGCCGCGATCACCCGATAGATGCCCTGATTGACAATATTATTTCTCCCGTCCGTCAGCGGATGAACCAGGACCAAAATACCGTGCGTCACATGGCGAGCCTGTTTGACGGGGTCCTGATCGAATTCGCGATCGCAAGCCTGGCGGAGTCTCGCAAAAAAGCCGGTAAAGATGCGCTCCTGATTGGGTGGGAGTGTGATGACCGCACCCATCTGTGGCTTGAAGCCGCGCGCTTATCGCAGAAGGGCTGGCACATTGATGTCCTGGCAGAACCGATTGATTCGCCGCGTCCCGAGCTTTTCCCGGGGCAGAAAATCTTCGTCTGGACGGGGAAATCGCCAACGCCTCGACAGCAGGAACAGCTCGACCACTGGCGTGAGCAGGGTTTTGCTGTCTCATTCCATCATTGAGTGTAAGAGGCCTTGAGGGCCTTTTTTTGTTTTTGTCACTTTCCTTGCAAAGGCTATCTCAAAAATAGGCATTTCCGATGCATATTTTACTTTTCACCTCTCCGCCACAAACCCCACGACGAAATGCATTATTAATCAATGCATTGAACAATTAAATCCATCCTGCCTGCATCCTGCCACAGGGTCTATGCTTAATAAAAGTAGGCAAAAAGGGCGGTTTAGCCGAATGCCCCTGCTGACAGAGGGTTGAAGTGATAATCGTTATCACTAACATGGTGTTATGCCCTGATGGCTTATCAGATGAGGTGGACCTATGGAACTGCATTCAGAAACCTTTAATCCTGCCGATTTCGCCTGGCGCGGGTTAACGCTCACGCCAGCGGCGGCGGCACATATTCACGAGCTGGTGGCGAAAAAGCCCGAGATCCTTGGTGTGCGTTTAGGTGTCAAACAGACCGGCTGCGCAGGTTTCGGTTACGTGCTTGATACCGTCACCGAACCCGAGAAAGATGACCTGGTGTTCGAGACCGACGGCGCAAAATTGTACGTCGCGCTGCAGGCCATGCCCTTTATCGATGGCACCGAAGTGGACTATGTCCGCGAAGGCTTAAATCAGTTATTCAAATTTCATAACCCGAAAGCCCAGAACGAATGCGGCTGCGGCGAAAGCTTTGGGGTATAGGCGGAACTATGTCTCGTAATACTGAAGCAACGAGTGAAGTAAATACCTGGAGCGGCGGGCACCTCAACTATAAAGAGGGGTTCTTCACCCAGCTGCAGACCGATGAGCTGGCAAAAGGCATCAACGAGGATGTCGTGCGGGCGATTTCGGCGAAACGTAACGAGCCCGAGTGGATGCTGGAGTTTCGCCTGAGTGCCTACCGCGCCTGGCTGGAGATGGAAGAGCCGCACTGGCTGAAAGCGCATTATGACAAGCTGAACTACCAGGATTACAGCTACTACTCCGCGCCGTCCTGCGGCAGCTGTGATGATACCTGCGCCTCGCAGCCCGGCGCGGTGCAGCAAACCGGCGCGGAGAACAGTTTCCTCAGCAAAGAGGTGGAAGAAGCCTTTAACCAGCTGGGCGTACCGGTGCGCGAAGGGAAAGAGGTGGCGGTGGACGCTATCTTTGACTCGGTCTCGGTGGCCACCACCTATCGCGAGAAGCTGGCAGAGCAGGGGATCATTTTCTGCTCCTTCGGCGAAGCGATTCACGATCATCCGGAACTGGTGAAAAAGTACATCGGGACCGTAGTGCCTTCAAACGATAACTTCTTTGCGGCGCTTAACGCGGCGGTGGCCTCGGACGGTACCTTTATTTACGTGCCGAAAGGCGTGCGCTGTCCGATGGAGCTTTCCACCTATTTCCGTATTAATGCCGAAAAAACCGGCCAGTTCGAACGTACCATTCTGGTGGCCGATGAGGGAAGCTACGTCAGCTACATCGAAGGGTGCTCCGCCCCGGTCCGCGACAGCTATCAGCTGCACGCGGCGGTGGTGGAGGTCATCATCCATAAAGACGCCGAGGTGAAATACTCGACGGTGCAAAACTGGTTCCCGGGCGACGGCAATACTGGCGGTATCCTGAACTTCGTAACCAAGCGTGCGCTGTGCGAAGGGGAAAACAGCAAGATGTCGTGGACCCAGTCCGAAACCGGTTCGGCCATCACCTGGAAATACCCGAGCTGCATCCTGCGCGGGGATAACTCCATCGGCGAGTTCTACTCGGTGGCGCTCACCAGCGGCCATCAGCAGGCCGATACCGGCACCAAGATGATCCACATTGGTAAAAACACCAAATCGACCATTATCTCGAAAGGTATCTCCGCCGGACACAGCCAGAACAGCTATCGCGGGCTGGTGAAAATCATGCCGACGGCCACCAATGCGCGAAACTTTACCCAGTGTGACTCGATGCTGATTGGCGCGGACTGCGGCGCACATACCTTCCCATACGTCGAATGCCGTAATAACACGGCCCAGCTGGAGCACGAGGCAACCACGTCACGGATTGGGGAAGACCAGCTCTTCTACTGCCTGCAGCGCGGGATCAGCGAAGAAGACGCCATCTCGATGATTGTCAACGGCTTCTGTAAGGACGTGTTCTCTGAACTGCCGCTGGAATTTGCCGTTGAAGCCCAGAAACTCCTCGCCATTAGTCTTGAACACAGCGTCGGTTAAGGAAAGCACATGTTAAGCATTAAAGATTTACAGGTCAGCGTAGAAGATAAAGCCATCCTGCGTGGCCTCAATTTTGACGTTAAGCCGGGGGAAGTCCACGCCATCATGGGGCCGAACGGTTCCGGGAAAAGTACGCTTTCTGCAACGCTGGCGGGGCGCGAAGATTATGAGGTGACCCACGGCTCGGTCGAGTTTAACGGCAAAGATCTGCTGGAGATGTCGCCGGAAGATCGTGCGGGAGAGGGCATTTTTATGGCCTTCCAGTACCCGGTCGAAATTCCTGGCGTCAGCAACCAGTTCTTCCTGCAAACGGCACTGAATGCGGTGCGCAAATACCGTGGGCTGGAGGCGCTGGACCGCTTCGACTTCCAGGATCTGATGGAAGAGAAGATCAGGCTGCTGAAAATGCCGGAAGATCTGCTGACCCGCTCGGTGAACGTCGGTTTTTCCGGCGGCGAGAAAAAGCGTAACGACATTCTGCAGATGGCGGTACTCGAGCCCGAACTGTGCATTCTGGATGAGACCGATTCCGGTCTGGATATCGACGCCCTGAAGATTGTCGCTGACGGCGTCAACGCCCTGCGCGACGGCAATCGCTCGTTTATTATCGTCACCCACTACCAGCGCATTCTGGACTACATCAAGCCGGATTACGTCCACGTGCTTTACCAGGGGCGCATTGTGAAATCCGGTGATTTTACGCTGGTTAAACAACTGGAGGAGCAGGGTTATGGCTGGCTTACCGAACAGCAGTAATGCGCTCCAGCAGTGGCACCGGCTGTTTGAAGCCCAGGGCGGCACGCGCTCGGCGCAGGCGCAGCAGCATCTGCAGCAGATGCTGCGTCTTGGCCTGCCGACGCGTAAGCATGAGAACTGGAAATATACCCCGCTCGATGGCCTGCTGAACGCCGAGTTTGTTACCCGTCTGGCGGATCTCACCCCAGCGCAGCGCGACGCGCTGGCCTTGCGTGTCGATGCCGTGCGCCTGGTGTTTGTCGATGGCCAGTTCCGTCCGGAACTGAGCGACACGGTCCAGGAGAGCGGCTTTGAGATTGAGATAAACGACGATCGCCAGCGCCTGAGCGCCCCGGTTCAGCCCGAGGTTTTCCTGCACCTGACCGAGAGCCTGGCCCGCAGCGTGACGCATATCGCCGTGAAGCGTAACCAGCGTCCGACAAAGCCGCTGCTGCTGATGCATATCACTCAGGGTCTGGACGGCGATGAAATCAATACCGCGCACTATCGTCACCATCTTGAGCTGGCGGAGGGCGCGGAGGCCACGGTCATCGAACATTACGTCAGCCTCAATGAGACGCGTCACTTTACCGGGTCGCGTCTGACGATGAACGTGGCGGCCAATGCCCAGCTACACCACATCAAACTGGCGTTTGAGAATGCGCAGAGCCACCACTTTGCCCATAACGACATTGTCCTGGGACAGGATGCCGCCGCGTACAGCCACAGCTTCCTGCTCGGCGGGGCGGTGCTGCGCCACAACACCAGCACGCAGCTTAACGGGGAAAACACCACGCTGCGCATCAACAGCCTGGCGATGCCGGTTAAATCGGAAGTGTGTGACACGCGCACGTGGCTGGAGCACAACAAAGGCTACTGCAACAGTCGCCAGCTGCACAAAACCATCGTCAGTGATAAAGGGCGCGCGGTGTTTAACGGCCTGATTAACGTGGCGCAGCACGCCATTAAAACCGACGGGCAGATGACCAACAACAATCTGCTGTTAGGGCGACTGGCGGAGGTGGACACCAAACCGCAGCTGGAAATCTACGCGGATGACGTCAAATGCAGCCACGGTGCGACGGTCGGGCGAATCGACGACGAGCAGATGTTCTACCTGCGCTCCCGCGGCATCGACCAGCAGGCGGCGCAGAAAATGATTATCTACGCGTTTGCCGCCGAACTGACGGAAGCGCTGCACGATGGTCAGTTAAAACTGCAGGTGCTGGATCGGATCGGTCAGCGCCTGCCTGGAGGCGAAGCATGAGTTTTCCCGTCGAGAAAGTACGGGCAGATTTCCCGGTTCTGACCCGTGAAGTAAACGGTCTGCCGCTGGCCTACCTGGACAGCGCGGCCAGCGCGCAGAAGCCGAATCAGGTGGTGGATGCCGAAGCCGAGTTTTATCGCCACGGCTATGCTGCCGTGCATCGCGGTATTCATACCCTGAGCGCCGAGGCGACCCAGCGGATGGAAAACGTGCGCACGCAGCTTGCCGCCTTCCTTAATGCCCGCTCGCCGGAAGAACTGGTCTTTGTTCGCGGGACCACCGAAGGGATCAACCTTGTCGCTAACAGCTGGGGCAACGCGCAGGTCCACGCGGGGGATAACATCATCATCACCCAGATGGAGCACCACGCCAATATCGTGCCGTGGCAGATGCTCTGCGAGCGCGTGGGCGCCCAGCTGCGGGTGATCCCGCTAAACGCTGACGGGACGCTTCAGCTTGAGCAGCTTGACCTCTTGCTGGATGACCGTACGCGGCTGGTGGCGGTAACCCAGGTCTCCAACGTGCTGGGGACAGAAAACCCGGTGGCAGAGATCGTCGAAAAGGCCCATCAGGCGGGGGCAAAGGTCCTGATTGACGGCGCGCAGGCGGTGATGCACCACGCGGTTGACGTCCAGGCGCTGGACTGTGATTTCTACGTCTTTTCAGGCCACAAGCTCTATGGGCCGACCGGGATTGGCGTGCTGTATGTGAAAGAAGACATCCTGCAGGCGATGCCGCCGTGGGAAGGGGGCGGGTCGATGATCGCCACTGTCAGCCTGACGGAAGGCACGACCTACGCGCGCGCGCCGTGGCGTTTTGAGGCGGGCACGCCCAACACCGGGGGTATTATCGGGCTGGGGGCGGCGGTCTCCTACGTCTCTGCCATCGGCCTGGACGCCATTCAGGAGTACGAACAGCTGCTGATGCACTACGCGCTGGCGGAACTTGCCAGCGTGCCGGATTTGACCCTCTACGGGCCTGCCGATCGGCAAGGGGTGATTGCGTTTAATCTCGGGAAACACCATGCCTATGACGTGGGCAGTTTTCTCGATAACTACGGCGTGGCGGTCCGTACCGGGCACCACTGCGCCATGCCGCTGATGGCGTTTTACCAGGTACCGGCAATGTGCCGCGCATCGCTGGTGATGTACAACACGACGGAAGAGGTCGACAGGCTGGTGGCGGGGCTTAAGCGCATTCACCAGCTGCTGGGCTAACGGAGAGGCGAAAGATGGCAGAGCTGCCGGACAAAGATAAATTACTGCGCAACTTCTCGCGTTGCGCAAATTGGGAAGAGAAGTATCTCTATATCATTGAGCTGGGACAACGCTTACCGCCGCTCGGTGAAGAGGCGCACCGCGCAGAGAACAGTATTCAGGGCTGTCAGAGCCAGGTGTGGATCGTGATGGCGCAGTCTGAGGATGGCACGATCGAATTGCGCGGCGACAGCGATGCCGCCATTGTAAAAGGGCTTATTGCCGTCGTCTTTAGCCTTTACCAGCAGATGTCGGCGCAGGATATCGTCGCGTTTGATGTCCGTCCATGGTTTGAAAAAATGGCCTTAACCCAACACCTCACCCCGTCCCGTTCTCAGGGACTGGAAGCGATGATTCGCGCCATCCGCGCCAAAGCTGCAATCCTTAGCTAGACTTACAGAACTGCATTCATTCTGTTTCGCGAGGTGGTTCCCGCCTCGCTGGTTTTTCAGCTTTCTGGCGTTCTGTCAGTGAATAAGGAATCTCAGCATGAAGCGCGCGTCTCTCATTACTCTATTACTCCTCAGTTCGCTCGGTGCCCTTAATTCGGCCCGTGCGATGGACTATCCATTGCCGCCCGCAGGCAGTCGTCTGATTGGGCAAAATCAAACCTACACGATACAGGAAGGTGATAATAAGCTGCAGACCATTGCCCGTCGGTTTAATACGGCGGCCCAGGTGATCCTGGAAACCAACAATACCATTGCGCCGGTAAACCCTGCGCCGGGAACCGTGATAACCATTCCGTCGCAAATGCTGTTGCCGGATACGCCCCGCGAGGGAATTGTGGTCAATCTCGCTGAGCTTCGGCTCTACTACTTCCCGCCGGGGCAAAACATTGTTCAGGTTTTCCCCCTGGGCATTGGTCAGCTGGGGCTGGAAACACCGGTGACGACCACGCGGGTGAGCCAGAAAATCCCTAATCCGACCTGGACACCCACGCCGGGCATCAGAGCACGCTCTCTGGAGCAGGGCATTAAACTGCCTCCGGTGGTTCCTGCCGGGCCAAATAACCCCCTGGGACGCTTCGCGCTGCGTTTAGGCGTGGGGAATGGGGAATATCTTATCCACGGTACCAGCGCGCCGGACAGCGTCGGCCTGCGGGTCAGCTCTGGCTGTATGCGGATGAACGCCCCGGACATTAAGGCCCTGTTCGAACAGGTGCGGGTGGGCACGCGGGTGCAGATTATTAATGAACCCGTGAAGTTTTCCGTTGAGCCGGATGGTAAACGCTATATTGAGGTCCACCGTCCGCTGGCGCAGGTTGAAGGGGAAAATCCACAGGTCTCGCCCATTACCCATTCCGCCGAGTTTGCGACCTTTGTTTCCCAGGCGGGAAGTGATAAGGCGCTAATTGATAAAGCGCTGTCACGTCGCGCCGGGATCCCGGTTATCGTGTCGGCCGGTAGCGGCCCGTCAGCCAGCAATAGCGTGTTGTCGGTGCAGAACAGCCGGGTATCTGCTGCGGTAGCGGAAGATGAAGGGGAGAAGGTGACGCAGTAGCCGTTTAATGCAGGCAAAAAAAATGGCGCACAATGTGCGCCATTTTATTAACAGGTACTATTACTTACGGTATTTAGTAGCCTGGTTGTCCAGACGCTGGTTAGCGCGAGCTGCGTCGTCTTTAGCAGCCTGAACGTCGGAACGGATTGCGTTCACGTCGTTGCTCAGCTGGTCAACTTTAGCGTTCAGAGTCTGAACGTCAGAAGACAGCTGATCGATTTTAGCGTTGCTGGAGCAACCAGCCAGCAGAGTAGAACCCAGGATTACCGCGCCCAGTACCAGTTTAGTACGATTCATTATTAATACCCTCTAGATTGAGTTAATCTCCATGTAGCGTTACAAGTATTACACAAAGTTTTTTGGGTTGAGAATATTTTTTTGATGGGAATACACCTATTTTTGATCGTTCGCTCAAAGAAGCATCGAATCAGCCGGTTTCGGGTAAAAATCTAAGGAAAAAAAGGCATTTATCATCGGATTCATCTTAGATAATTCGCAATTAAATAGAAAAACCCGATTTGCATTTTGAATGACTTTGGCTAATGCCGGGAATAAAAAAAGCGCCCGACGGGCGCTTTTTATCCAAATTAATTCGTTCGGGAATTATTACAGCACGTGAACAGATGCGGTATTGGTGGTGCCGCTTGGTACCAGCGCGCCAGAAACCATGACCACAACGTCACCTTTCTGTGCCAGACCGCTTTCCAGAGCCAGTGCTTTACCCTGAATGTAGAAATCGTCAGTAGAGGCGATCTCTTTAACCAGATGCGCAACGACGCCTTTGCTCAGCACCAACTGACGAGCGGTGGTTTCGTTGGTGGTCAGGGCCAGGATGGTCGCATCCGGGAAGTATTTACGCACGGCGCGCGCAGATTTACCGCCCTGAGTGGCAACCACGATCAGTGGGGCTTCCAGTTTCTCAGCGGTTTCTACTGCACCGCGGCATACTGCTTCGGTGATACGCAGCTTGCGGCTGTCGTTATTGAAGTCCAGACGGCTGGTCATCACGCGGTCAGTACGTTCACAGATGGTCGCCATGATGCCGACCGCTTCCAGCGGGTATTTACCTTTCGCGGATTCGCCGGACAGCATAACCGCATCAGTACCGTCGAGGATGGCGTTTGCCACGTCGCCAGCTTCAGCGCGGGTTGGGCGTGGGTTTTTGATCATGGAGTCCAGCATCTGCGTTGCGGTGATAACCACTTTACGCGCGCGCACACACTTCTCGATCATCATCTTCTGCGCGAAGATCACTTCTTCAACCGGGATTTCAACGCCCAGGTCGCCACGTGCAACCATGATGCCGTCAGACGCTTCGAGGATTTCGTCGAAGTTGTTCAGGCCTTCCTGGTTTTCGATTTTGGAGATGATCTGGATCTTTTCGCCGCCGTGCGCTTTCAGGTGCTCACGGATTTCAACCACGTCGGAACGCTTACGGATGAAGGAGGCCGCGACGAAGTCAACGCCTTGCTCGCAGCCGAAGATCAGGTCCTGTTTGTCTTTTTCAGCCAGGGCTGGCAGCGCAATGGAGACGCCCGGCAGGTTAACGCCTTTGTTTTCGCCCAGGTCGCCGTTGTTCAGCACTTTACAGATAACTTTGTTGCCTTCGATAGCGGTGACTTCCATACCGATCAGGCCATCGTCGACCAGCACGGTGTTACCGACAGACAGATCGCTGGTGAAGCCTTCGTAGGTCACTGCAACGATTTCGCTGTTGCCGACGACGGATTTATCGGTGGTGAAGGTGAAGGTCTGGCCCGCTTTCAGAGAGACGTCGTTACCGCCTTCCAGTTTGATGGTACGGATTTCTGGACCTTTGGTATCCAGCAGGATGGCCGCTTTTTTACCGGTCTTGCTCATCACGTTGCGCAAGTTCTGGATGCGCTGGCCGTGCTCTGCGTAGTCACCGTGGGAGAAGTTCAGACGCATCACGTTCATGCCGGCGTCCAGCATTTTGCTCAGCATCTCTTCAGATTCGGTTTTCGGGCCGATAGTACAAACAATTTTCGTCTTTTTCATGACAGTCTTAGTCTTTAAGTTGGGAAGGATATGGAAATCTCGCTCCGGGGGCGCACCGCCGCGGAGTCAAACCTGTGTTGCAAAAGAGTATATGACACGCACTAAGGATAGGAGACATCAAATGAGCGTGCAGAAGAAAGTGTGCCTGAGTGACAGCCCAACGAAGGAGAGGAGAAGTTGTACGTTGTTTTTTGTATTCCAAGCGCTGAAACCATTCACCAGGGATTTGGCGCGCATTATACGCTGATTTGAAGATAAAAGGAAAATGGAAACGGTGTTTCAGAAATAATCAATGCTGTTTCACATAATATTGTTATCAAGGCGTTAAGCCATGATGACAACTTGTGGCGGCAGGTGAGTAACCTGCCGCCGATTGCTTATTTTTGCAGCGCCTGGCTGAGGTCCGCAATCAGGTCTTTAGGATCTTCAATTCCCACCGACAGGCGGATCAGTTGCGGCACAATGCCGTTCGCCAGCCGTTGTTCCAGCGGAATCGAGGCGTGCGTCATGCTGTAAGGCTGACTCACCAGACTCTCCACGCCGCCCAGGCTCTCCGCAAGAGTGAACAGCTTCAGGTTGCGAATCACCTCGGTGGCGCGTTGCGCATCGCCTTTTACCACGACGGAAATCATGCCACCGGGCAGCGTCATCTGCGTGCGGGCAAGCTGGTATTGCGGATGTGATTCCAGGCCAGGATAGAATACCTTTTCGACCAGAGGATGCTGATCGAGCCATTGCGCAATCGCCAGCGCGTTGGTGCTGTGCTTTTCGACCCTCAGCGCAAGCGTGCGAATACCGCGCAGCGTCAGGAAGCTGCTGAACGGATCCAGGACGCCGCCCACCGCGTTTTGCAGATAGCCCAGCTTGTCCGCCAGTTCCTTGTTGTCCCCGACAATCGCCAACCCGGCCACCACGTCAGAGTGGCCGTTAAGGTATTTGGTGGCAGAGTGCACCACGATATCGAAACCGGACTCCAGCGGACGGTGGATCACCGGCGACGCGAAGGTGTTATCCGCCACGCTGATGACGTTATGACGACGGGCAATGGCCGCGATGGCCGCCAGATCGGCCAGCTTCAGCAGCGGGTTGGTCGGCGTCTCGACCCACACCATACGCGTCTGTGGGCGAATGGCGGCCTCGAGCCCGGCCAGGTCGTCCGGTTTAACCCAACTGACCTGCAGCCCGGTGCTGCGCTTGCGCACATTTTCGATCAGGCGGTACGTCCCACCGTAAACGTCATCAATGGCGACAATATGGCTGTCTTTATCCAGCAGTTCGAGCACCGTGGAGATAGCCGCCAGACCGGAGGCAAAAGCGTAGCCGCGCGTGCCGCCTTCCAGTTCGGCAATCGCCGTTTCCAGCGCATGGCGGGTAGGGTTGCCGCTGCGGGAGTACTCATAGCCGGTATGCTCCCCGGGCGCGGGTTGCGCAAACGTCGAGGTGGCGTAAATCGGCGGCATGACGGCGCCGTGCTGGTCGTTAAATTCGCCGCTGTGTACGCTGAGAGTGGCCAGGTTTTTCATCATTGATTCCTTTATTGCTGTAGACGGTTGCGCCAGGCGGTCAAAACGTCGCTGCGCGTAATCAGACCGAGAAAACGGTCGTTGTCATTAATGACGGCCACCAGGCCGCGGTCGAAGATGGCGTTCAGGGCGCTTTCCGGCGCGTGTTTATCAAGGAATTCGACCTGACGCGTCATGGCTGCCGTCACCGGCAGCGCGAAGCGATCGCCGTCGCCGCCGATATGCCGCAGGAGATCCCACTCGTCGATAATGCCCACCACCTTGCCGTTCTCCAGCACCGGCAGCTGGGAGATGTCATACAGACGCATGCGCGCCAGGACGGTGGAGAGCGTGTCGTCCGGGGCGGCGGTGACGGTCGCACCTTCGTCGTGGCGCAAGGCGATGTAGTCGGAGAGATCGCCGGCCTGAGGACGCGTGATGAGCCCCTGCTGTCGCATCCAGTCGTCGTTGAACATCTTCGAGAGATATTTATTGCCGCTGTCGCAGGCGAAGGTCACCACCCGCTTCGGCGTGGCTTGTGCCTGGCAATACTTCAGCGCGGCCGCCAGCAGCGTACCGCTGGAGGAGCCCGCCAGAATGCCCTCCGTTTTCAGCAGCTCGCGCGCGGTGGTGAAGGCCTCGCGGTCGGTGATGCGCCAGGCGCGATTGACGCCTTCAATGTGGGCCAGCGGAGGAATAAAGTCTTCGCCAATTCCCTCAACCAGCCAGGAGCCCGCGTCGTGGTAGCGTCCGGTTTCCACCTGATCGGCGAGAACGGATCCAGCCGGGTCAGCCAGGACAAACTCCGTGTGCGGAGAGTGCTCGGCGAACCACGCCTGCAGGCCGCCCAGCGTGCCGCCTGAGCCGACGCCCACCACGATGGCGTCGATTTTGCCGTCAAGCTGCTCATACAGTTCCGGCGCCGTGGTGGTGCGGTGCGCCAGCGGGTTGGCTTCGTTGTTGAACTGGTCGATGTAAAACGCGCCAGGCAGTTCGTTCGCCAGACGCTGGGCGTAATCCTGGTAATAGGCAGGATGGCCCTTGTTGACGTCGGAGCGGGTCAGCACCACCTGGGCACCCAGCGCGCGCAGGTGGAAAATCTTCTCGCGGCTCATTTTGTCCGGCACCACCAGGATCAGCGAGTAGCCTTTCTGGGCGGCGATCAGTGCCAGGCCGAGACCGGTATTGCCCGCCGTGGCCTCAATAATCGTGCCGCCTGGCTGCAGCTGGCCGGTACGTTCCGCTTCGTTAATCATCGACAGCGCAACGCGATCCTTAATCGACCCGCCCGGATTTTGGTTTTCCAGCTTCAGGAACAGCGAGCAGGGACCGGTATCAAGCTTATGCAGCTGTATCAGCGGGGTACGACCAATCAGTTCGGTGACGGAGTGATAAATCGTCATGATGTTTTCCTTTCTGGATGTCATGACGGGATGATAGGGCGGTGAAATTTTCTCAATAAAGAACCATTCACTGCCGTTTAGAACAGAAAGGAATATAAATGCCATTTCTGGATGGAAGGACAGCAAGACGTAAAGTTGTCTGGATGTGAGGATGGCTATATCGGGATAAAATGCTGCAAAAATGAGCGTTTTTTGCGCCCGTCCGCCAGCAGATATGCATCCGGCAGATAATCATTGCTGAAATTGGTCTAAATGCTTCCCACCCGGTAAATCCGCTGTTTATTGCCGAAAGTTATAACACATTCTTTTTTGTTCATTTAAAAGCTGATAACGCCTGTTTACTATCGTTTGGACATCCATACTGCTAAACCGCCACGGGCGGCACGGATAACGAATAAGAATGATTGTACTGAGTAATATTTCGAAGGTTTTTGACAACGGAAAGGTGGCACTCACAGCCGTTGATAATGTCAATTTGACGATAGCACAGGGACAGATATACGGGATCATTGGTTACAGCGGCGCAGGTAAAAGTACGCTTATCCGCCTGCTGAATGGTCTGGAAAAACCGAGCAGCGGCAGCGTAACCATCAACGGGCAGAACATTTCTGCCGCAAAAGGTGAAGCACTGCGCCAGGCGCGTCTGAAGATCAGCATGGTGTTTCAGCACTTCAACCTGCTGTGGTCGCGCACGGTCAGCGAGAATATTGCGTTCTCGATGCAAATTGCTGGCGTACCGAAAGCCGAAATTAAGGCCCGCGTGGCCGAGCTTATTGAACTCGTTGGCCTGAAAGGTCGCGAGCATGCTTATCCGTCACAGCTGAGCGGTGGGCAAAAGCAGCGCGTGGGCATTGCGCGTGCGCTGGCTAATCGCCCGGATGTGCTGCTCTGCGATGAAGCCACCTCCGCGCTTGACCCGCAGACCACCGATCAGATCCTCGATCTGCTGCTGGATATTAACCGTCGGTTCAAGCTGACCATCGTGCTGATCACGCACGAGATGCACGTGGTGCGCAAAATCTGCGACCGCGTGGCGGTGATGGAGAACGGTAAAGTGGTGGAAGAGGGCGACGTGTTGAGCGTCTTTACCCATCCGCAGCAGCCGATTACGCAGCAGTTTGTCCGTCAGGTGAGCCAGTACGCTGAAGAAGAAACCTTCAATACCGAACTGGCAAACGATCTGGAAGGTACGGTCATCAGGCTGACCTTTACCGGGCACAGCACGCACAAACCGATTGTGGGCGAACTGACGCTGCGCTACGGCCTGCCGTTTAACATCCTGCACGGAAAAATGACCCAAACCGCTCACGGCGTGTTTGGTCAACTCTGGGTGCACGTCGTGGCATCTGATGAACAACTGAACAATATCCTCGCCGACCTGCAGCACAGCGATATTGAAGGCGAGGTGATTAAACATGGCTGAGAATCTCTTTCCGCATCTCAAGTGGGATCAGCTCTGGGCGGCAACGCTGGAGACGCTGTACATGACCGCGCTTTCCGGCGTGGCGACCTTTGTATTAGGCATCGTGCTGGGTCTGGCGCTGTTTTTAACCGCGCGCGGCGGATTGTTCCACAACCGCACGGTGTATAGCGTCATTTCGATTGTGGTGAACGTGTTCCGCTCGATTCCGTTCATCATTTTGATTGTGCTGCTGATCCCGTTCACCAAGACCGTTGTCGGCACCATTCTTGGCGCCAACGCGGCGCTGCCGGCCCTGATTGTGGGGGCTGCACCGTTCTACGCACGCCTGGTGGAGATCGCCCTGCGTGAAGTGGATAAAGGCGTGATTGAAGCGACGCGCTCGATGGGCGCACGACTGAGCACGCTCGTGTTTCGGGTTTTACTGCCGGAATCATCACCTGCACTGGTATCGGGTATTACGGTAACGCTGATTGCGCTGGTGAGCTACAGCGCAATGGCGGGGGTGATTGGCGCCGGTGGTTTGGGAAATCTGGCTTATCTGGAAGGATTCCAGCGCAACCATGGTGACGTCACGCTGGTGGCAACGGTGACCATTCTGATCATCGTTTTCATTATCCAGTTCTGCGGCGATGTCATTACTTCACTGTTAGATAAACGCTAATAAATACACACAGGAACCACATCATGAAAAAGACACTGACACTGATCGCCGCTGCAACCCTGAGCGCCCTGAGCTTCGCCTCCTGGGCCGACACCCTGACCGTAGGGGCATCCAACACGCCGCATGCGGAAATTCTGGAGCAGGCAAAGCCGATTCTGGCGAAGCAGGGTATCGACCTGGAGATTAAACCGTTCCAGGACTACATTCTGCCGAACACCGCGCTGGCGGGTCATGACATCGATGCGAACTATTTCCAGCACATTCCTTACCTGAACAGCGTGCTGAAAGATCATGCGGGCGATAAGGACTACGATTTTGTCAGTGCGGGCGCGATCCACATTGAACCAATCGGCATCTACTCCAAAAAATACAAGTCGCTGAAAGACCTGCCGGAAGGTGGCAAGATCATCATGCGTGACGCGGTTTCTGAAGAGGGCCGTATTCTTTCCATCTTCGAGAAAGAGGGCGTGATCAAGCTGAAACCGGGCATCGATAAAGTGACCGCGCGCATCAGCGACATCGTCGAGAACCCGAAGAAGCTGAAGTTCACGCCTAACGTGGAAGCGTCTCTGCTGCCGCAGATGTACAACAACAACGAAGGCGACGCGGTGGTGATTAACGCCAACTACGCGATTGACGCCGGTCTGGATCCGGTTCACGACCCGATTGCGGTTGAGAGCGGTGAAAACAACCCGTATGCCAACATCATCACCGTGCATCGCGGTGACGAGAAGAAGAAAGACATCGTCGCGCTGGTGAACGTGCTGCACTCGAAAGAGATTCAGGACTGGATCCGCACCAAGTACAAAGGCGCGGTCATTCCAGTAAACAACTAATTAGCTGATTTTACAGATGAAGCCCGGCGAGTTCCTCGCCGGGCTTCTTTTTTGTATCCGGCAGGAGAATCATTTAAGCTCAACGTTTAACAGGCAATGGAGTGATGACGATGGGTAACGTGACCAAAGATGAAGCGCTGTATCAGGAGATGTGCCGGGTGGTCGGGAAGGTCGTGCTTGAGATGCGTGATTTAGGGCAGGAGCCAAAGCATATTGTCATTGCCGGGGTACTGCGTACCGCGCTGGCGAACCAGCGCGTGAAACGCAGTGCATTGACTACTGAGGCAATGGAAACGGTGGTTAAAGCGCTGGCCGGGTAAGGCGCCAGCGTTTCGCAAGCTGCTCGAGCGAGCAGCAGAGCAGGTAATAGACCACGCCCGTAAAGATAAATATGGCCGCCGGGTAGATTTGCACCCGGTTGTTGACCTGTCCCGCCACCGTGGTCAGCTCCGGGACGTTCACGATAAACGCCAGCGACGTATCCTTCAGCAGGCTGATAAAAATCCCCACCAGCGACGGCAGAATATTCCTCAGCGCCTGCGGCAGCAGCACGCGCCACAGGGTTTGCTGCGTGCTGAATCCCTGTGACAGCGCGGCTTCGAACTGCCCGGTCGGCAGCGCGCTCAGCCCGGCCAGCACCGAGTGCATCACGGTGGCCGCCGTAAACCAGGCCAGCGCCAGCGTGACGGTCAGCGCCCCGGGCAGATCGCCCCCGGTCATGAGCGGCAGGAGATACCACATCCAGAAAATCACGAAGATGAGCGGGATCCCGCGAATCAGCTCTGCCCATAAAAAGAGGACTTTTCGCACGAGCCCGGTAAAGCGCCAGGCCAGGCACGCGAGCAGTATCCCTCCGGGCAGAGCGATAACCGCAGCGCCTGCTGCCATCATTAACGAAAGCAGTACGCCTCCCGGTTCACCGGCTGCCGCGCGTCCCCACAGCAGATAATCGAGGTTATCGGTGATGACATTAAGTCCGGCAATCATGTTTTTCACTCCCTGTGGTGGCGACGATCGGGCGTTTACGTTTCGCCTGCGGCCCAAGGCGGACCAGCACCATTCCCATGACCAGACCGGTCAGCAGATAGAGTGCAGTACCGAGGGTAAATGCCTCCAGCGCGTGTGCGTTAAAGCTTTCGATCTGCCTGACCTGGTAGGTGAGCTCGGCGAAGCCAATCCCGCTGGCGAGCGAGGAGAGCTTCATCAGGTTGAGATACTGGCCCACAACGGGCTGCCAAGCGTTAGCCAGCCCCTGCGGCAGCAGGATGTAGCGAAATACGCGCCATGCCGAGAATCCCTGGGCGAGCGCCGCCTCCCGTTGCCCGACTGGCACAGAACGCAACCCGGCTTCCACTTCTTCGATTAAAAACGCCGAGGTAAAAACGCCCAGCCCCCAGGCAGAGCATAAAAATTCGGGCGTAAACCACCAGACGTCGCCGGGCAGAATGGACCAGCTGTGATCGGCGTTGACCACGTCGCGAAACGCCTGCGGCAGCCCGTTCCAGGCGGCAAAATACCAGAACAGCAGCTGCACCAGCAGCGGCGTATTGCGAAACAGCGATACCCAGCCGCTGACGATCGCTTTCCCGACGCGTCCACCGGACAGGCGCAGGAGCATAAAGAGCAGTGCGAGCAGGCTGGCCAGCGCGATCCCCGCCAGCGTTACCCACAAGGTGGTGAGAAATCCGGAAAGTATCCACTGCAGAGGCTGTCCGGTCAGTACCCCCTGCCAGTCGAGCGCGGGCATTACAGATGCTCCTGATGCAGCGGATCCAGCACCTTTTGCAGGAAACGCTGCGCGCGCGGATGCGCTGGCTGGCTGAAAAACTGCGCTGGCGGCGCGGTTTCCAGAATTTGCCCGCCGTCGATAAAGACAATCCGGTCGGCGATTTCCCGGGCAAACTGCATCTCATGGGTCACTACGATCATCGTGATCCCGCTGTGGGCGAGGGCTTTCATCACGAACAGCACTTCACCAATCATCTCCGGATCCAGCGCGGAGGTGGGTTCATCGAACAGAATGATTTGCGGTGAAGAGGCGAGGGCGCGGGCTATCGCCACGCGCTGCTGCTGTCCGCCGGATAGCTCTGCCGGGAAATGGTGGGCCTTTTCCAGCATCCCGACTTTCTCCAGCAGGGCCAGCGCGCGCGCCTGGGCTGGCTGTGGCTTCCAGCCGTGAACGTGCTCCAGTGCCAGGGTAATGTTCTGGCTGGCGGTGAGATGGGCATAAAGGTTGAACTGCTGGAATACAAACCCCACGCGGCTTCGCAGCTGGCGCAGCCCGCTACCGGAGAGCTTTCCGGTAGGCTTGTTGTCGACCAGGATCTCTCCGCCGCTCAGGGGTTCAAGCTGGTTGATAAGACGAATCAGGGTGGATTTACCGGAACCCGACGGGCCGAGGATAGCAACCACTTCACCGGGCGTGATGGTGAGGTTAATGTCGTTCAAAACCTGATGGTCACCGTAGCGTTTGTCCACATGACGAAACTCGACGCTGGCCTGTTCCAGATGTGAAAAATCCGCGGCACCGGCCGCGGAGTGTGAAAATAAACCTGAGAGCATAATTACCTGGCTTCTATTTTAAAGCCGCGAGGCTGTGGAGCAGGGGTGCCAGGACCAAACCAGACATCATAGATTTTTGCCGCCTGACCGGTCTTCTCGAGATTAACCAGCTCGTCGTTGACGGCTTTCAGCAGTGCCGTTTCACCTTTCTTCACCCCCACGCCAATCTCTTCTTTACTGAGCAGATCGGGCAGGATTTTGAAGTTGGCTTTGTCCGGCGCCTGCGCCAGCAGACCGGCCAGAATGGTGCTGTCCTGAGTGATGGCCTGTACGTTGCCGTTGCGCAGTGCGGTCAGCGCCAGGGGAATGTCGTCATAAGAGAGGACGCGGGACTGCGGGAAACGCTGGTGCAGCGCCTGCTCGCCTGTTGTGCCTTTGACTGCGCCAATGCGCGCCCGGCTATAGTCATCGAGCTTGTCCGGTGATTTCGCCGGAACCAGGAACTGCTGGCCAGTGACGAAGTAAGGCGTCGAGAAATCAATGACCTGTGCGCGTTCCGGGGTAATAGTAATATCCGCCACGATCAGGTCGGCTTTGCCGGACTGCAGTAGCGGAATGCGGTTGGCCGGATTGGTGGCAACCAGTTCAAGCTTGACGCCGAGCGATTTTGCCAGCGCTTTGGCGAAGTCCACGTCGTAACCCACGATCTCATGCGTTTTGGCATCAATCGAGCCAAACGGCGGGTTGGCATCAAACGTGGCCACTTTCACCACCCCTGCTGCCTTGATATCCGCCAGCTGATCGGCCTGCGCCTGCGCTGAAAACAGGCCCCAGGCTGCCACTACGCCCAGAGCCAGCGTCCGTTTTTTAAACCCTTTCATTTTTGCTGCCATAGTCATTCGCCATCCCGTTGTTTTTGTTTTACCCCGTTACGCTCCCATAAGGGAAAGCTATCGCCAAATAAGAAATCGTTCTTTGCTATGAGCAAAAAAGCATTAGTGAACAAGGTGTTAATGAAGAGTGAAAAGGACGAGGGTGCTATTTGCAGATCCTGCACATCGACAGTGGATTTTGGTATTTCCCCTGCACGGGATAGGGGTGCTTAACTGAAGGCAGATACGGCGAGAGAGGGTAAGACGATGAAAAAATGGATCAGCACGTTACGGCGGTTTTTTGCGGCCCGGCCAGCGAATGCGGAGAACAGCGCGCAACGTGTTCTTGAGTCGATACTGCCTGTCGCCAGCCTGTATGGCGTAGACGTTGCCAACATTGACCCGGAGTGGTTCCATGATAAAACGCCACGCTGAACTGCGCCGCACGCGCGAAACGTACTGGAACGAAGTGTGCGTGACGTTTAACGAGTGAAATAAAAAAGCACCGGTTTCCCGGTGCTTTTTTATTAGATCTTGCAGGCGTCGCCGCAGTCGTCGTCGGCGACAATCGCCTGCGCTTTTTTATCCGCGTCGTCCAGACGTTCTGCATTACGCTCTTCTGCTTCATCCAGACCGTTAAACACTAAGTTATCGAGATCAATTTCCATGTTGCACCTGCTCTGTTCAGTTTTCGATACTGGCACAGTATAGGGCAAAAAAAGCCAGCAATGTACCTCGCAGCACATAAGGATAATCCCTGCCATACTCAGTGCTTTATCGCTGAGGAGAGCACATGATTACACTCTGTAAAACCTGTGGAACCGCCTACGATATGCAGCCGGACAGATGCCCAATTTGTGAGGATGAACGCCAGTATGTGCCCATCACGGGGCAGGCGTGGACCGATCTCGATACCGTCAACGCGACGCACAGCAACAAATGGCAGCAGCTGGAGCCGCGATTGTTCGGTATCAAAACCGTTCCGGCGTTTGCTATCAACCAGCGGGCGCTGCTTCTGCAAACGCCGCACGGCAACATTCTCTGGGACTGTATCGCCAACCTCGATGCCGCAACCCAAACCCTCATCGCCGCGCTCGGCGGCATCAGCGCAATTGCGATTTCACATCCGCACTATTACACCACGATGCAGGAGTGGGCTGCGGCGTTTGACGCGCCGGTGTACCTGCACGCCAGCGACAGAGAGTGGGTGATGCGCGACAGCCCGGCCATTCATTTCTGGGAAGGCGATGCGCTGGAGATTTTCCCATCGGTTACCCTGCTGCGTCTGGGCGGGCATTTTGCCGGAGGAACGGTGCTGCACTGGCAGGAGGGGGACGGGGTGCTGCTGGTGGGCGATATTCTGCAGGTCACGCCGGGTAAAGACGCCGTCTCGTTTATGTGGAGCTACCCGAACTATCTTCCGCTGCCTGCCCGCACGGTGGCGTCCGTCGTGAGTCATCTGGAAGGCAGAGCGTTTGAACGTCTGTACGGCGCGTTCGAAGGGCAGAACATCCTCGCTAACGCGGACGAAATTGTGCAGCGGTCGGGCCAGAAATATATTGCTTGTCTGAAGTAAACCACGATGGGTAAACTTTACGAGTGTGATCTCGATCATACCTAAACTAAAACAGATAAAAGAGACATTGCTATGCAACATATCATTGAAGGTTTTCTCAGCTTTCAAAAAGAGATTTTCCCGCAACGTAAAGAACTCTTCCGCAGTTTAGCGTCCAGCCAGAATCCCAAAGCGCTGTTCATCTCATGCTCCGACAGCCGTCTGGTCCCGGAACTGGTCACCCAGCAAGAGCCAGGACAACTCTTTGTCATTCGTAATGCTGGCAACATTGTGCCGCCGTTCGGACCGGAGCCAGGCGGTGTGTCCGCTACCATCGAATACGCCGTCGTGGCGCTGGGCGTCACGGATATCGTGATTTGCGGTCACTCCAACTGCGGTGCGATGAAGGCGATTGCCGATAACGCGAACCTGGAGCCGATGCCTGCCGTGTCACACTGGCTGCGCTATTCCGACGCGGCAAAAGCCGTGGTAGAGAAGAAAACCTGGGATAAGCCGATCGATAAAGTGAATGCGATGGTGCAGGAAAACGTCTTTGCGCAACTGAGCAACATCAAGACCCATCCGTCCGTCGCGGTGGGCCTGCGTAATAACTCCATCCGACTGCACGGCTGGGTGTACGACATTGAAAGCGGCGAAATCCTCGCGCTGGATAAAGCGACGAAAAGCTTCGTCTCGCTGTCGGAAAACCCGGAAGTCTTCTTCGAGTAACCCGCAACAGCAGGGCACGGATGCCCTGTCAGTATTCAAAATAGGGTAATCTCCGCCGCACGCGTGACGCGGGTTTTTCCGCCGCTTTCGCCATCGCCTCTGCAATCTCTGCACACTCCACCAGCCCCTGAACGAAGGGACGATCGTGCATCAGCCACGGTATCGCACCGAAGGCGATGCGCCCGCGAACGGTGTCAGGCGCTTTTAAGGTGTAATCCTCGCCGATATCGGGTATCTCATCGCCGGTCGCTTCCAGCTGTTTTCGCAGCGTCGGGAAGGGCAGATCTTTCGTTTTGAGCGGCTTTTGTCCGCGCGCGTCAATAAATACGTCGAAACGATAGACGGTCTCTTGTGTGGTTATTACCGTTCGATCGCTGCCAACGTCGAGCGTGTAGTCGTCACCGAGCGCGGCCACGCTGATGATGCCGGCTTCGCGAAGCGCGAGCAGCCTGCGGATAGACTGCGGAGGAATGGCGGCATAGTTGTCGATAAATACCCGAGCCAGGCCCTGCTTAAAGCGTTTTCTGTCCTGCTCGCTGAGATGGGGAACGATCTCCTGAACGACCTCATGCAGCCGCAGCACGGTGTAGCGCCACGCCACGGTACGGCGTTCGCGTTTATTGCGTTCAACCTCGTTGAGATTCTCTTCCGCCCAGGTAAAGGGGCCGTGGCGTTGACGATCCTCAAACCAAGCCTCACGAACAGTGTCCGCATTCAGCGTATGCAAAGACATCTTCTCGCACCACGTCGGATCGGCAAGCTGAAGCTCTTTGACCATCAGGGCAAAAATGCGGTCAAGCAGGCCATCCGGTCCTTTGGCTATCTCGCTTTCCACCACGAATTCGGTCAATACCGACAGCGGCTCGTAAGGAATAGGGCAGTAAAAATCGGCTTCCGGCAGAATGCCCGTCCGGGACATCAGCGTAATGTGTAACCCTTCGCTGCTTTTGTCGAGGATGAATTTACCGTCACGAAACGCACCGTGCTGCATCACCACCGCCATAGCCGCGTCCAGGCCGCTCAACGAGGTGCCCATAATGCCCACGCGGCAAGGGGGAATGCGGGCGTCCATCAGACCGGACCACGGGCTTGGGAAGAACGTGCGCGTGGCTTCATCCTCCTCTGGCCAGACGTGGCCGGTGGCAATAACCGCCAGGTCGAATTGATCCGGTAAGGTGCGGTCGTTGACCGAAATCGTCACGCCGGTTGTCGAAGGGATGATGTCGGTGACCTTCGCGGATTCATGGACTTTAACCTCGAACCCCAGCTTTTTCGCCTCTTTTACGATTGAACGAAAGCTGTCGCGAAAGTACTCTCCCAACAGGAGCCTGGGCAGGAACTGTCGGTCATGCAGGCTGGCTTTATCCACCTTAAAGCTTGCCAGATGGGCGTCGCTCTGTTCCTTAAGCCAGTCGAGGTAGGTCATAAAAATGGG
Source organism: Enterobacter sp. BNK-22 (assembly GCF_048684805.1). Taxonomy (NCBI): domain Bacteria; kingdom Pseudomonadati; phylum Pseudomonadota; class Gammaproteobacteria; order Enterobacterales; family Enterobacteriaceae; genus Enterobacter; species Enterobacter sp. BNK-22. The sequence goes on along the minus strand of NZ_JBLQTT010000001.1, from coordinate 1,559,425 downwards.
CGGGATTTCAATGCTCGCAATGTTCGCCAGCATCAGCCGGGAATTATCGTCGTCGTTATAGGGCATGCCCACGCCGGCTTCATCAGCCTGTTCGAAAACGGAAACGGAGAGCGGCGTGCCGTTTTGAAGCAGGTGATAAAAGGTGTAAATCCCTGTGGGGCCGGAGCCGATAATCGCGATCTTCTTCATCGACACGTTTCCTGTGTTTTTTTCCATAGGAAAAGCGTAGCAGGAGAATAATGATGAAAATAAAGGATTAAGAAAATTCAGGCTATCAGAGGAGAATTTGCACCATTTCAGGACTGAAATGGTGCGTCCGAGTGGACTCGAACCACCGACCCCCACCATGTCAAGGTGGTGCTCTAACCAACTGAGCTACGGACGCAGAATGGTGCGTTCAATTGGACTCGAACCAACGACCCCCACCATGTCAAGGTGGTGCTCTAACCAACTGAGCTATGAACGCAACGTGTTGTCGGTGACAACGGGGACGAATATTAGCGGCACAGCACCGAGGTGGCAAGAGGGAAAATGCAATTTTCTCTCTGATTTCACGCGATTGCTGTATTACCGCGCAAAGTGAAGAGAAAGTAGCCGCCGGGTGGCGGCTACTGCGTATTTAACGTGCAGCGCGTTGCAAAATGATCGTGGATGGCTGGCGCTGCAGGAAGCGCATGCGCATCATCATCATAATCGCCGCCGACGTCAGGCCGATGATAAAGCCCATCCAGAACCCCGCCGGTCCCATGCGGTCCACCACCAGGTCGGTCAGGGCCAGAATATACCCACACGGCAGACCCAGCACCCAGTAGGCGATGAAGGTGATAAAGAAAATGGAGCGCGTGTCTTTATATCCGCGCAGCACGCCGCTGCCAATCACCTGAATGGAGTCCGAAATCTGGTAAATCGCAGCCAGCAGCATCAGGTGCGATGCCAGCGCGACGACCTCCGGATTATCGTTATAGAGCAGGGCAATCTGCTCGCGCAGTGCCACGGTAAAAAGCGCCGTGCAAATGGCCATGCAGACGCCGACGCCCAGTCCGGTCCGCGCGGCGGTTTGCGCGTCGAGCGTCGAGCCTTGCCCCAGGCGGAAGCCCACGCGGATCGTCACTGCCGCGGCCAGCGACATCGGCAGGACAAACATCAGGGAGCTGAAGTTCAGCGCAATCTGGTGCCCGGCGACGTCCACAATGCCCAAGGGGGAGACCAGCAGGGCGACCACGGCAAACAGGGTCACCTCAAAGAACAGCGCAAGGGCAATCGGCAAGCCTAGCTGCACCAGACGCGTCATGATGCTCCAGTCCGGCGTGCTGAATCTGTTCTCGTTACGAATATCGCGCATGGAGCGGGCGCGCTTCACGAAGGTAAGCATCGAGAAGAACATGACCCAGTAAACGGCTGCCGTTGCCACGCCGCAGCCGACGCCACCCAGCTCCGGCATCCCGAAATGACCGTAAATAAAGACATAGTTAACCGGGATGTTGACCAGCAGCCCGATAAAACCCATCACCATGCCGGGCTTGGTTTTCGCCAGGCCTTCACACTGGTTACGCGCCACCTGGAAAAAGAGGTAGCCCGGCGCGCCCCAGAGCAGCGCGCGCAGATAGCCCACGGCTTTGTCCGCCAGCGCCGGGTCAATATTATGCATAGCGCGAATGATATGGCCCGCGTTCCAGAGCACCACCATGATCAGCACGGAGACAAACCCTGCCAGCCAGAAACCCTGGCGAACCTGATGGGCGATGCGCTCGCGACGGCCTGAGCCATTGAGCTGAGCGATAACAGGCGTGAGCGCGAGCAGCAGACCGTGACCGAACAGGATGGCCGGAAGCCAGATTGACGTGCCGATAGCCACGGCCGCCATGTCGGTGGCGCTGTAGCCACCTGCCATTACCGTATCCACAAATCCCATTGCGGTCTGGGCCACTTGCGCGACGATCACTGGTATAGCCAGTGCCAATAACTGGCGCGCTTCATTCATGTACTTCTGCACGTGAACACCTTTATTTTGTAGTTATTTGAGAGACTAAAAAAGCCGCCGAAACGGGCAGCAAGAAGAAAATGCAGGGGGGTGCCAGCTATTGTAGCGGGCTTTAGCTATTTATCTAGTGAAAAAATCGCCAGAAAATGCGCTCCGCTGGCAACCTGTTTTTCCAACTGTTATTGTGGAGGGATTAAACGGTGTCATCACCGTTCGGAAAAAACAGGAGTTGTAAGCATGTTTACTGGTATTGTGCAGGGCACTGCCAAAGTGGTGTCCATTGATGAAAAACCTAATTTCCGTACTCATGTTGTTGAGCTGCCGGAATATATGCTTGAGGGCATCGAAACCGGCGCTTCGATTGCCCATAACGGCTGCTGCCTGACCGTGACCGAAATTAACGGCAACCAGATCAGCTTTGATTTAATGAAAGAGACGCTGCGGATTACTAACCTGGGCGGGCTGGTGGTAGGCGATACCGTCAACGTTGAGCGCGCGGCGAAGTTCAGCGATGAGATTGGCGGTCACCTGATGTCGGGGCATATCATGACCACTGCCGAAGTGGCGAAAATCGTGACCTCGGAAAATAACCGTCAAATCTGGTTTAAAATGCAGGACCCGTCATTAATGAAATACATCCTCTATAAAGGATTTATTGGCATTGACGGGATTAGCCTGACGGTAGGAGAAGTGACGCCAACGCGTTTTTGCGTGCATTTAATTCCTGAAACGCTGCAGCGCACCACGCTGGGCGCCAAAAAACTGGGGCATCGCGTGAATATTGAAATCGATCCGCAAACCCAGGCGGTGGTGGATACGGTTGAACGCGTGCTGGCAGCTAAAGAAGCCGCAATAATAAAGACCGCAGAAGAAGAATAAAAAATAACCCCGGCTATCCGGGGTTATTTTTTTAGCGTGCGACACGCAGTCCGTGTTCAATCCCCCGGCTGAATACCACCTGCCAGAGCTGAATATCCCGTGCGCGAAACGCCCCCGCGCAGGCATTCAGATAATAGCTAAACATCCGTTTGAATCGTTCTGAATAGTTGTCCGCAATCTCGGGCCAGGCTTTCTGGAAACGTTCATGCCACGCCATTAAGGTGGTGTCGTAGTCCGCGCCAAAGTTATGCCAGTCTTCCATCACGAAATGGGATTCACTGGCGTTGGCGATCTGGCGAACGGACGGTAAACAGCCATTCGGAAAGATGTATTTATTGATCCACGGGTCAACGTTATTGTCGGTCCGCTTAGAGCCGATGGTGTGCAGCAGGAAGAGCCCGTCCGGTTTCAGATTACGATCCACCACCTCAAAGTAGGTATCGTAGTTTTTTGGCCCCACGTGCTCGAACATGCCGACGGAAACGATCCGGTCGAACTGCTCGTTCAGGTCACGGTAGTCCTGCAGCCGGATATCCACATCGAGACCCTGGCAGCGCTCTCGCGCCATTTTTTGCTGTTCCGCTGAGATCGTCACGCCGACCACGCTGACGCCATAGTGCTTCGCCATAAAATACGCCAGCCCGCCCCAGCCGCAGCCGATATCCAGCACGCGCATGCCGGGCTGTAGCTGCAGCTTTTCACTGATCAGACGCAGCTTGGCCTGCTGTGCTTCCTCAAGCGTCGACGCGTCTTTCCAGTAGGCGCAGGAGTATTGCATGAAAGGGTCCAGCATGCGGCTGAACAGGTCATTGCCGAGATCGTAATGCTCTTTGCCGACGATCCATGCGCGTTTTTTACTTTGCAAGTTAAACAGTCGGGCAGAGGCGACACGCAGGGTGTCTTTCAGATTGCGGGGGAGTTGATTTTCCAGACCGGCACGTAACACGCTGGCAAAAAAGATATCCAGCCGTTCACATTCCCACCAGCCATCCATATAACTTTCTCCCAGGCCTAGCGACCCTTCCCGCAACACGCGTTTAAAAAAGTCGGGATGTTTAACCTGGGGATCGGATGGCGAAGATCCGTTGATAGTGATGCCTGCTCGACCTAACAGTTCACTGACGATCCGGGACCAGTTGTCGTCCGAAACGCTGACTTCTTCTATACACGATGAACTCATAGCTTCTCCATCACCCTGATGTGATCAGAACCTTCAAACAGCGTAGACGCTTTTTTTGGTTTGTGAGAAATCTCACGGTAAATACCGCGAGGCTAGTATCCGACGTAGAACAGAGGAAGGGAGATAACCCTTGCCGAAATGCCTTCCATGGTAAAACGGGAGCACTCCGGCTCCCGTTAACACTTAATATTTATCGTATTTAATCGAACCAAATTTAGTATAGGCCTCAAAATTTGGTGATTCAATAGAAAATTGTTAGCAACCTAATCACTGAAATGTAACATGATTTCTGGCGCAATCAGGCATGCGAGGTTTCCACCTGCGCACCGCTATCCTGCTCACGCTTCGCGGACGCCTGCATGCGGTAACCCAATACCGCCAGCGCAACGGTGACCAGCATCACGCTGGTGGTGGTCAACAGCGGCGTCGCAATCAGCGCCGAGACCACCAGGCTTGCCAGGAAGCACAGACCCAGTTGAAGGGTATTTTGCAGCGCGGCGGCGCGGCCTGTCGCCTGCGGGAACGGACGTAACGCCTGTGCCACCACGATCGGGTAAATCGCCCCGTTCGCCACGGCCATCACGCAGAAGGGAATCAAAATTTCAGCCAGGCCCGCGCCCGGAATAAACCCGACGGCCCAGGTACCGATGACGCTCAGCGCATAGAGCACCAGCAGCCATGGCAGCATTTGCTGGCCTTCCCATTTTTGCAGCGCCGCGCGGCAGCCGTACCCGCCCACCAGGAACGCGATGGTCTGCGGAACATAGCTCAGACCGATGGCCGCCGGGCTGTAGCCCATATCGTGCAGAATAAACGGCGAGCCGGTGAGCCACGCGAAGAAGCTGGCCGAACAGGCGGCATAAATCAGGACATTCCCGCGATACGCCTTGGCGCTCAGCAGGGTGGTGAAGGTAATCGGCTTCGCGTCGGCATGCGCCTCTTTTTTATGCGCGGGCTTAAGGGCAAACGCCGGCAGCATCAGCACCAGCGTGATGGCAAACAGCGTGGCAAAAATGGCCTGCCAGTCAAAGTGCGCGAGGATCCAGCTGCCCAGCAGCGGGGCCAGGGCAGGGGAAAGACCCACCAGCGGCATAATAGTGGCGAAAATACGGTTTGTGCGGTTAGCCGGATAGTAGTCGGTCACCAGCGCCTGCCAGGTCACCGCCGCAGCACAGACGCCCACGGCCTGAATAAAGCGCAGCACCAGTAGCCAGGTAGCATCGCGCACCCACAACATCCCCAGACAGCCCACGGCAAAAATGGCCAGACCCAGCAGCAGTACCGGTTTACGGCCAAAGCGATCCGAGAGCGGTCCCCACAGGAGCTGCGCGAAAGCAAAACCGGCAAGGAACAGACTCAGGCTGGCGCTGATGGCCGCCGCAGGGGTTTGCAGGTCTTCCTGCATCGCGGCAAACGCGGGCAGGTACATGTCGGTGGCCAAAAAGCCCAGCACGCTTAAGCCGCCGAGCCAGACTAAAAATCCTTTCCTGGGTTGCATTCTCTTATTCTCCTGAGGAGGCAGGTGTACGTTGGCGCAGAGTGTAGGGAGTGCAAAGCGGCTTGTGAAACGCTAATATTTGGCGGGTGCATTCAAATTTTTTGCAGGCAGAAAATGTGGTCAGATTATTCTCTTGAAGTGGTCGATGCTGTTGCGCGTAACGGCAGCTTTAGCGGTGCAGCGCAGGAGTTGCACCGCGTCCCTTCGGCCATTAGCTACACGGTGCGTCAGCTTGAGGAATGGCTGGCGGTTCCGCTGTTTGAACGGCGGCATCGCGACGTGGAATTAACGCCCGCAGGCGCGTGGTTTTTGAAGGAAGGGCGTTCTGTTATCAAAAAAATGCAGATCACCCGCGAACAGTGCCAGCAGATCGCCAACGGCTGGCGGGGACATCTCGCCATCGCGGTGGATAACATCGTGAAGCCGGAACGCACCCGGCAGATGATCGTGGATTTCTATCGTCATTTCTCTGACGTTGAGCTGCGGGTCTCGCAGGAGGTGTTCAACGGGGTGTGGGATGCGCTGGCGGACGGCAGGGCGGAGATGGCGATTGGCGCCACGCAGGCGATCCCGGTTGGGGGACGTTACGCCTTTCGCGACATGGGGATGCTGAGCTGGAAATGCGTGGTGGCACGCGATCATCCCCTGGCGGCGATGGACGGGCCGCTGAGCGACGATACGCTGCGTAACTGGCCCTCGCTGGTGCTGGAGGATACGTCCCGTTCACTGCCCAAGCGTATCACCTGGCTTCTGGACAACCAGCGGCGAGTGGTGGCTCCTGACTGGGAATCGTCGGCGACGTGCCTCAGCGCCGGGCTGTGCGTCGCGATGGTGCCCGTTCATTTTGCGCGTCCGCGCATCGATACCGGAGAATGGGTTGAACTGACGCTGGAGAATCCGTTCCCGGACGCGGCCTGCTGCCTGACCTGGCAACAAAATGATGTCTCGCCCGCCATGGCCTGGCTGCTGGATTATCTGGGAGACAGCGAAACGCTAAACCGGGAATGGTTACGGGAGCCAGCGTAGCTGGCCCCGTCAAGGGATTAACGACGGTAGTCGCGGAACGGACCATCCGCAACGGAACGGCGTTCAATCAGGCGTGGGTGAACTTCAATGGACTGCGACTCTTCGCGTTTGTTGACGATTCTGTCCAACAGCATATTGAAGGCCGTTTCGCCCAGCGAATCTTTTGGCTGGTGAATGGTTGTCAGCGCCGGGGTGAAGAAGCGCGCGTTACGCACGTTGTCATACCCGATCACGGAAATATCCTGCGGTACGCGCAGACCCAGCTCATCGGCGGCGCAGAGCGCACCCATGGCCATGATGTCACCCCCGCAGAAAACGGCGGTCGGGCGGTGCGGCTGGGAAACGATCTGCTGCATTGCGCGGTAGCCTGATTCCGGCTCAAAGTCGCCCTGCACGATCCAGTTTTCCGGCACGGTGATCAGCGCTTCTTCCATCGCTTTCATAAAACCGGCCAGACGGCCCGCGCCGGTGTTACGCTCCAGCGGACCCGGGATCACGCCAATCTCGCGGTGACCGCGTTCGATCAGGTAACGACCCGCCATGTAACCGCCTTCAAAGGCGTTGTCGATAACGGAGTCGGTGAAGTCCGCGCGCGCTTCACCCCAGTCCATGACCACCATGGGGATATGGCGATACTCTTCGAGCATCGACAGCACGGATTCCGGGTACTCGGAACACATCACCAGCAGGCCATCCACGCGCTTCTGCGCCATCATCGACAGGTAGGCACGCTGTTTTTCTATGCTGTTCCATGCGTTGCCCAGAATCAGGGTATAGCCTTTCTGGAAGCAGTTCTTCTCTACCGCTTCAATGATCTCGGCAAAATAGGCCGCTTCACTGCTGGTGGCTAGCAATCCAATGGATTTGGTGTGATTAACCTTGAGGCTGCGCGCAACCGCACTTGGCGAATAGTGCAGCTCTTTGATCGCTGCCCAGACGGCGTTGCGCGTCTCTTCCGCCACGAAGCGGGTTTTGTTAATTACATGTGATACGGTTGTAGTGGAAACGTTTGCGCGTTTTGCTACATCTTTAATTGTTGCCATTAAATGTCACTCCAGACCATATCCTAAGCTCCTGAAAAACTTGAAGGTAAACGTTTGCCTTCTCTCACCCTTATCACGCAATCTTGAATTGCGGCACGCCGGGAAAACGACACGGGACGTCAGGAGGGGGTCAATGGCCGGTACGCTAATAAATTTAGCGTGGAATTTTGTCCTATCTTGATGAAAAGGGGAAGAGGTAAAGTGTTTATCAGCCTAAATCCAGGAAGATTTTTGACGTAAATTATGCAAAAATGAGCAGGCTCACTTTTCGTGGGGGGATTAAAAGGAGAAAAATTGATGAGTTCCGATCTGAAGTTTTCGCTGTTCACCACCGTTGTTGTGCTGGCTCTGATTGTCGCGGCGGGTCTGACGGCCGCGCTGCACTGATTTACGCGGAGGGAGAGCCTTCTCCCTCCCGCTCACCCCGATTGTTACTCCTAAGGCAAAAATCTTTTGCCATTTTGTTAACTTCTCATTTTTTGTGATTGATGTCATGCTTTCCGCTTCTTTGTTCTGTGTCACCACATGACACGGCATTCGGAGTTGACGCATGAAAATCAATTTTCCCCTGCTGGCCCTGGCGATTGGCGCTTTTGGGATTGGCACCACTGAATTCTCCCCGATGGGGTTACTGCCCGTCATCGCCCGCGGTGTGGACGTCTCGATCCCTGCGGCAGGCATGTTAATCAGCGCCTACGCTATTGGCGTGATGGTGGGGGCGCCGCTGATGACGCTTCTCCTTTCGCACCGTGCGCGCCGCAATGCGCTCATTTTCCTGATGGCGATTTTCACCCTCGGTAACGTGCTTTCGGCCATTTCGCCGGACTACACCACGCTGATGCTGTCGCGTATTCTGACCAGCCTCAACCACGGCGCGTTCTTTGGGCTGGGGTCGGTTGTGGCGGCAAGCGTGGTGCCAAAACATAAGCAGGCCAGCGCCGTGGCCACCATGTTTATGGGCCTGACCATTGCTAACATCGGCGGCGTTCCTGCGGCAACCTGGCTGGGCGAGGTCATTGGCTGGCGGATGTCCTTCCTGGCGACGGCCGGACTGGGCGTAGTCGCGATGGTGGCGTTGTTCTTCTCCCTGCCAAAAGGCAGCGCGGGTGAACGCCCTGACGTACGCAGAGAGCTGTCGGTGCTGATGCGCCCGCAGGTGCTCTCTGCGCTGCTGACCACCGTGCTGGGGGCAGGGGCGATGTTTACCCTCTATACCTATATTTCACCTGTGCTGCATGACATCACCCACGCAACGCCTCTCTTTGTGACCGCGATGCTGGTGCTAATTGGCGTGGGCTTCTCGATTGGCAACTATCTCGGCGGGAAATTTGCCGACCGTTCGGTGAGCGGAACGCTGAAGGGCTTCTTAACGCTGCTGATTGTTATCATGATCGCCATTCCGTGGCTGGCGCGTAACGAGTTTGGCGCCGCGGTGGCGATGGTCGTCTGGGGGGCTGCAACGTTCGCTGTGGTGCCACCGCTGCAGATGCGCGTGATGCGCGTCGCGCATGAAGCGCCGGGCCTCTCATCCTCGGTCAATATTGGTGCCTTCAACCTGGGCAATGCGCTCGGTGCGGCGGCCGGTGGGGCCGTGATTTCAGGGGGGCTGGGGTACAGTTTTGTGCCGGTGATGGGGGCGATTATTGCCGCGCTCGGCCTGCTGCTGGTGATGATGTCGGGTCGTAAACAGCCAGAAGCAGCCTGCGCTGCGGAATAAACCAAAAACGCAGAAGGGCGAACCCTTCTGCGTGTCTCTTACGCGGCGAAGTTCTTCGCCACAAAGTCCCAGTTAACCAGTGCCCAGAAGTGCTCCAGGTAGTTAGGGCGCGCGTTACGGTAATCGATGTAGTAAGCGTGTTCCCATACGTCCACGGTCATCAGCGGCTTAGCGCTGGTGGTCAGCGGGGTGCCCGCGTTAGAGGTGGACACGATAGCCAGTTTGCCATCCGCCTCTTTGACCAGCCACGTCCAGCCCGAACCGAAGTTCTTGATGGCGGCATCGGTGAACTTCGCTTTGAAATCCGCGAAGCTGCCAAAGGCGGCATTGATGGCGGTAGCCAGTTCACCGGCAGGTTCGCCACCGGCGTTTGGCGCCAGGCAGTGCCAGTAGAAGGTGTGGTTCCACACCTGAGCGGCGTTGTTGAATACGCCACCCTCAGAACTGCGCACGATCTCTTCCAGCGTTTTGCCTTCAAAATCGGTGCCCTTGATCAGGTTGTTCAGGTTGGTGACGTACGTCTGGTGATGCTTGCCGTAGTGATATTCCAGGGTTTCCGCAGAAATGTGCGGGGCCAGGGCGTCTTTTGCATACGGTAGTGCAGGTAATTCGAACGACATTGCTTCTCTCCTTATTGTATTTTGTGTTGTCAATAACCACACAGACAACAAGGACAGGATAGCAAATTGAAAGAGTATGCAAAAGAGGAACTTACCCTGCCACGGGTGTGGCAGGGCAGGGGTTAGCGAATGGTTTTCGGCGTCATCACGCGGCGTGCGCCGACGTAATGGCGTACCCAGTAGTCTTCACTGAGAGAGGTGATCTGAATATCCTGGCCGCTACGCGGTGACTGGATGAATTTTCCGTTGCCGACATAGACGCCAACGTGGTCAGCTGTCCCGCGGCCCTGCGTGCGGAAGAAGACCAGATCGCCGTTCTCCAGCTCTCCACGGTTGACCGGGGACGCGTCGCGCAGGTGGTACATTTCGTTGGCGGTGCGCGGAATGCGGAACTTGACCAGATCTTTATAGGCGTAATAGACGAGGCCGCTGCAGTCAAAACCGGTACGCGGCGAAGTCCCGCCCCAGTGATAAGGTTTGCCAATCTGCCCCATCAGCTTGTTCATTGCGGTTTTTTGCGCTTTCTGGACACGCACTTTATGCACTTCCGCTATTTTGGTGACCTTCGTGCATTTCGCCTTATGGCCTTTACGCGCGATGCATTTTTCAGTCACGAGGTTAGCGGCGGTTTGCGAAGCTTTACTTTTGGCGGTGTGGGCAGTGCGGGAAGAAGTGGTTTTCGTCTTGCTGGAAACGGTTTTTTTAGTCTGTGTGTTTGTCTTTTTCTTGTCGTTCTTAGCGGTGGTTTTTTTCTTACGTTCTGTGGCTTTCACCAGATGGTTTTTTTGTACAGCAGAATGCCGCGCCTGCTGAGAGGCGTTTGCCACTGGCGTGAAGGTGAGTGAAGTAAACAGTAAAGCACAGAGCGTGATCGAGATTTTATTTATCCGCGCCACTGGGCAGTCCCCTGATAAATGCAGGTCATCAATAATACCCGCGTGTGATTTACAAAGCCCGTCGATTCTAATCCATAAAAAGCCAGAAAGTTAATACCATTTTTCAATCTCTAATCCTGTTTCGTTAGCAAGTGCAAAAAAATTCATCGTTCTGTCGTACATTTGCCCATTCCCTAAGCAAAACCCTGGCCGCCGCAGGGGTAAACACCATTTGCAATGCAACTTTTCGTGACTCGGAGTAGAATGTCTATACGTGACAAAAATGTTATTTTCCGATGCCAGTCTGAACCGCTACAATGTCAGACGAATGCCGTAACAGAAGTTAAAGGAAGCAAGACATGAGCACCACTATTGAAAAAATCCAGCGCCAGATCGCTGAAAACCCGATTCTGCTGTATATGAAAGGTTCTCCAAAGCTGCCAAGCTGCGGCTTCTCCGCGCAAGCGGTTCAGGCGCTGTCTGCCTGTGGTGAGCGTTTTGCTTACGTTGATATCCTGCAGAACCCGGACATCCGCGCTGAGCTGCCGAAGTACGCGAACTGGCCGACGTTCCCACAGCTGTGGGTAGACGGTGAACTGGTTGGCGGTTGCGATATTCTGATTGAAATGTATCAGCGCGGTGAACTGCAGCAGCTGATCAAAGAAACCGCGGCGAAGTACAAAACGGAAGAGCCGGACGCAGAGTAATTTTCTGCGGAAATAAAAAAGCGACCTGCTATGGGGTCGCTTTTTTTTGTCGGATGGCGCTGCGCTTACCCGACCTACGATTGGCGCTCGGCCTCATCGCCCATCGGCAGCGGCCAGCCGCCCAGACGCTTCCAGCGGTTGACGATCTCACAGAACAGCTCTGCGGTACGCTCCGTGTCATACAGCGCGGAGTGCGCCTGCGTGCCGTCGAACGGAATGCCAGCCGTAATACAGGCCTTTGACAACACCGTTTGTCCCAGCGCCAGGCCGCTCAGCGCGGCGGTGTCGAAGGTGACAAAAGGGTGGAAGGGGTTGCGTTTGAGCGACGCGCGCTCCGCGGCAGCCATGGTAAAGCTGTGATCGAAGGTGGCGTTATGGGCCACCATAATAGCGCGGCTGCAGTTGCTCTCTTTCATGCCTTTACGCACCATTTTAAAAATGGCGTGCAGCGCGTCATATTCACTGACGGCACCGCGCAGCGGGTTATGCGGATCGATACCGTTAAACGCCAGCGCTTCCGGCTGTAAGTTTGCCCCTTCGAAAGGTTCAACGTGGAAATGCAGCGTGGTGTCCGGTGTAAGCCAGCCCTGTTCATCCATCTTCAGCGTGATGGCGGCAATTTCGAGCAGCGCATCGGTTTTAGCGTTAAATCCGGCTGTTTCTACATCAATGACAACGGGATAAAAACCACGAAAACGGTCGCACAGACCGCTAAATTGAGCGTTATCGGACATCAGGGTCTCTTACATGGGGAAAAAGCAGAGCGCATTATGGCAAATTTTGCGGGGTGATGCAGTAAAACTACGGGCGCACGTTGCGCCCTGAGGGATCAGTTGCCCAGACCGCGACCGGCGTCTTTGGCTTCAATCAGCTCGATTTTGTAACCGTCCGGATCTTCCACAAACGCAATCACGGTGGTGCCGCCTTTTACCGGGCCCGCTTCGCGCGTGACGTTACCGCCATTTTTGCGAATGCGTTCGCACGCGTCGGCCGCGTTATCCACTTCCAGCGCGATATGGCCGTAGGCCGTGCCCAGCTCATAGCTGTCAACGCCCCAGTTGTAGGTCAGCTCGATCACCGCTTCATCCGTTTCCGGGCCGTAACCCACGAATGCCAGTGAGTATTTGTATTCCGGGTTTTCGCTGGTGCGCAGCAGCTTCATGCCCAGGACGTTAGTGTAGAAATCGATAGAACGTTGCAGGTCGCCAACGCGCAGCATGGTGTGAAGTAGGCGCATAATTTCCTCATTAACCAATGGAATAAAAAAGCTTTTTGAACAGAAACGATGTTTTAGTATAGCGGCGAACTGTCGCCGCTATCAATGAACAATGGCGAGATTACAGTGAAGGGTAGTCGGTGTAGCCTTCCGCGCCGCCGCCGTAGAAGCTTTCCGGACGCTGCGGGTTGAGCGCCGCTTTTTTCTGCAGGCGAGCAACCAGATCCGGGTTGGCGATGTAGTCGCGGCCAAACGCGACGGCATCGATCAGCCCTTTATTAATCAGATCTTCGGCTTTCTCAGGCGTATAGGCACCTGCACCGATGATCACCCCGTGGAAGCGCTCGCGCACTTTCTGGCGGAAGGCTTCAGTGTAAGGCTTACCGCCAGCCCAGTCAGGCTCAGACATGTGCAGATAGGCAATACCGCGTTTGGCCAGCTCTTCAATCAGATAGAGCGCATCCGCTTCCTCGTTCGGGCCGTTGTCGACGTTCTGGAAAGACCCGATTGGGGAGACGCGGATCCCGATACGGTCCGGGCTCCACTCCTTGCATACCGCATCCACCACTTCCAGCACCAGACGGGCGCGGTTTTCGACGCTGCCGCCGTACTGATCGGTGCGGTGGTTAGACGACGGTGACAGGAACTGGTGCAGCAGATAGCCATGCGCGGAGTGCAGCTCAATCAGGTCAAAGCCGGCTTCACGGGCGTTGGCCACGGCCTGACGGAAGTCGTTAACAATCCCCGGGATTTCGTCCAGCTCCAGCGCGCGCGGCATAGAGGTATCCACGCGGATCGCGTTGCCGTTTTCATCGCGCAGGGAAGTACGGGTATTGGCGCTCAGGGCTGACGCGGAGACCGGTGCCTGACCGCCAGGCTGGATGCTGCTGTGTGAGATACGACCGGTATGCCACAGCTGGACCGCAATACGGCCCTCTTCAGCGTGAACGCCCGCGGTGATTTTCTGCCATGCCGCGATCTGTTCCGGGCTGTGAAGGCCCGGCGCACCGGCGTAACCTTTCGCCTGCGCAGAGATCTGCGTGGCTTCGGTGATGATCAGACCAGAGCTTGCGCGTTGACGATAGTATTCGCCCATCAGCGGGGTGGGGATGTCACCCGGCTCAATGCTGCGCAGACGGGTCAGCGGAGCCATGAACACGCGGTTTGGCGCCGTGACGGCACCCACTTTCAATGGGGTAAACAGTTTTTCAGCTGACATAAAGACTCCTGAGTAGACCAGTCGACTAGTAATAAGGTAAATAAAAAGCGCCCGTTATACGCCAGGCGCAGTAATGCTGTTTTTCACATGTGCCAGCGCGCTTTCCAGCGGCACGGCACTGCGCGAAATTTTTGCCTGCAGATTGGCCCCTAACCACAGGGAATAGAGCACCTGAGACTGCATTAAGGGGTCGCCGGTAAAGGCCAGCGTTTTTTCGTCGCGGCCTTTTTCCAGCGCCTGGGCCAGCAGGGCGATCACGCCGCGGGCACCCTTATCCATCGCCGATCGCATGTCTTCGGAAAGATCGCACACCTCGGCAGACAGCTTGACCGTCAGGCATCCGCTGATAATGCCCTGCTGACAGAACTGGTTCAGCGTTTCCTGATAGTAGTTAAGAACACGATCCCGATAGTTTCCTTCACCCGACGCAAAGTGGGTCGCCAGACGCTGGTGGTAGCCCGCGTAATGACGCTCCAGCATTGCCACGCCAAAGGCCTCTTTGGACCGGAAGTAGTGATAAAACGACCCCTTCGGTACCTCAGCGGTTTTTAATAACTCGCTCAACCCCATACCGGTAAACCCGCGATGCATGCAAAGACGCTCGCCGGTTGCCAGTAGATGTTCGCGGGTATCGTGTTCAGTATTTCTGCTCATGGCCGCACTCTAATAGACCGTTCGGTCTAATGCAAGCGAGTTTATTGACGACATGCGTTCAGAATATCCAGCTGCTGTTGATAAACCGTTGATTTAACGTCCATCATACCCAATACGGTTGAGAATAAATTGTCCTGGGAGACCGCATTTTTTGCTGCATGGTCGCGTAAACACTGTTCATTGATGCCAAAGTTTTTCGCGTAGTCCGGTGACAGCCAGAACATAAACGGAATGTGCGTTTGCTGCTCCGGCGCCAGCATGTACGGCGTCCCGTGCAGATAAATGCCGCTTTCACCCAGTGACTCACCGTGATCCGAGAGATAAATCAGCGCGGTATTCATGCTTGCCTGGCGAGCTTTCAGCGCATCAATGGTTTTGCTGACCATGCTGTCGGTATACAGAATGGTGTTGTCATAGGTATTCATCAGCGCCTGATGATCGCAATCCTGAATCTCGTTGGTGTCGCAGGTTGGGGTGAATTTCCGGAAAGTGTCCGGGTAACGGCGATAGTACGCCGGACCGTGGCTCCCCATCAGGTGGATAACCAGCACCGTGTCCTGCTTCAGACCATCCAGCACATTGTCCAGACGGTAGAAATTCACATCATCAATACAGGATTTGTCTTTGCAGAACTGATCCAGATTCCACTGCGTCATATCGGTATGCGGCACGCGATCGCAGGCGCCTTTACAGCCGCCGTCGTTGTCGCGCCAGAGCAGGTTGATCCCCGCATGCTTGAGCACATCGAGCAGACCTTCCTGATGGTGCGCCAGGTCGGCATCGTATTTGCTACGCGTCATGCCGGAGAACATGCACGGAACGGAAACGGCGGTTTCAGTGCCGCATGAGGAGGCCTGCGGGAAGTTAATCACATCCTGCTTTTTCAGCTCCGGGTTCGTTTCACGATCGTAACCATTCAGGGAGTAGTTCGCCGCGCGAGAGGCTTCCCCAACGACCAGTACCAGAACGGTTTTCTTTTGTTGACCTGAAATCAACGGTCCTTTATGGGCATCTTCGCCAATCCGTACCAGCGTTTGATCGCCGGCAAACCAGCGCATTTTGCTGTACTTCACCACGGCGCTGACATAGTTGGCCGGGGTCACCATTTTGACGATGCTTTTGTTGTTGCGAAACAGCGAGGCGTAATCTTTATAAAACACGGCGGCAATCAGGATAATTACCAGCAGGGCGCCAAGCATCGCGGCAACGCGCGTCAGCAGGGCATACCACCATTTCCCGGTACGAATGCGGGTCAGCGCCAGCACCACGGAAGGCACGAGGCCAGCAATAACAATCCACAGAATCATCTGCGGCGTCACCAGGGCTGTCGCTTCCTGAGAGTTGGTTTCGAACACGTTCACAATCATGTTCTGATCGATCACCGCGCCGTAGGTGTACATGAAGTAGGTTGCCGCGGCACATCCGACCGTTAAGACGATCAGCAGCGGCTTGCGGATATAGGGGATATTCAGCAGGCTAAACACAATCACCCAGCCGCAAAACAGCACCAGCGGTACGGACGCGGCAAAGAGGATGTCGTGCAGGTGCGCAGGGGCAATAATGGCCCAGCTGCGCTGGATAAACAGCCCGTTGATTAGCGTAAAGAAGAGTGCACAGCCCAGAGTAAATTTAATGTCGTTACATTGTAACTTTTTGATTAACCACATCGATCGGTAAACCTGTCATTGTCATGATGGGCCGAGTATAAAGAGGGAAGATTAGTGAAACCTTAATGCCACAAATCTGTGGTATGGGCCTTGCACGTGGCGCGTTTAGCGTCTTCACTGTAGGTGAGAGTGGTTATCCGGAGGTGAGTGTGGCAGAGCAGCTGGAGTTTTTCCCCATCCAGAGCCCGTGCCGGGGGATTTGTCAGGTGGATGAACGTGGATATTGCCGCGGGTGCATGCGTACCCGCGACGAGCGTTTCAACTGGCAAAACTTTAGCGACACGCAAAAGCAGGAGGTGCTACGCCTCTGCCGACAGCGTCTTCTGCGCAAAATACGCGCAAACAAAGCCAGTGAGACCGAAGAACCCCAGCAACCTTCACTTTTTTAACACGGTAATTGCGTATACTCATGACATCACGTCCTTGAGGAAAATGTTATGGTTCAGCGAATTACCCTTGCCCCCCAGGGGCCAGAATTCTCCCGTTTTGTGATGGGCTACTGGCGCCTGATGGACTGGAATATGTCCCCCCTCCAGCTGGCGAGCTTTATTGAAGAGCATATCGATCTGGGCGTTACCACGGTCGACCATGCGGACATTTACGGTGGTTATCAGTGTGAAGCCGCATTCGGCGAGGCGCTCAAGCTGGTTCCGGCACTCCGCGACCGCATGGAGATCGTCACGAAGTGCGGGATTGCCACCACGGCAAAACCGGAACACGCCCTAGGGCATTACATCACCGACAGCGCGCATATCATCAAGAGCGCTGAGCAGTCGCTGGTCAATCTGGCGACCGACCGTATCGACCTGCTGTTAATCCACCGTCCGGATCCGCTCATGGATGCCGATGAGGTGGCAGAAGCCTTCCTGAACCTGCATCAGAGCGGCAAAGTGCGTCACTTTGGCGTTTCCAACTTTACCCCGGCGCAGTTTGCACTGCTTCAGTCTCGCCTGCCGTTTACCCTGGCCACCAACCAGGTGGAGATCTCCCCGGTACACCAGCCGCTTCTGCTGGACGGTACCCTCGACCAGCTGCAACAGCTGCGTATTCGCCCGATGGCCTGGTCGTGCCTGGGAGGTGGACGCCTGTTTAATGATGATGAATTCCAGCCGCTGCGCAACGAACTGGACACTATCGCCCGCGAGCTGAACGCGGAGAGCATCGAACAGGTGGTTTACGCCTGGATCCTGCGTCTGCCGTCAAAACCGCTGCCCATTATTGGTTCCGGCAAAATAGAACGCGTGCGTTCTGCACTGGCCGCTGAAGAGCTGCAGATGACCCGCCAGCAGTGGTTCCGCATCCGCAAAGCCGCGCTGGGTTACGACGTGCCATAAACCGCCAGAAGGTGACTTTCCGGTGAAATCTTTGCCCCTGGTATACACTTAAGGGGCAAAAAATAACCAGCGGAGGTCATATGAAGCGTTTTGCTCTGGCAATGGTCGCGCTGGTTGTTTGCGCAGGGGCGCAGGCAGCCAGCGACGAAGTGGAAATGAATCTCGTCACCTCTCAGGGTGTGGGTCAGTCCATCGGTACAGTGAAAATCACGGAAACCGACAAAGGGCTGGAGTTCGCTCCTAACCTCAAAGCACTCCCTCCCGGTGAGCATGGTTTCCATGTTCACGCCAAAGGCAGTTGTCAGCCCGCATTAAAAGAGGGTAAAGCGTCGGCGGCGGAAGCGGCAGGGGGGCATCTGGATCCCCAGCATACCGGCAAGCATGAGGGCCCGGATGGAATGGGACATCTGGGCGATCTGCCCGTGCTGGTGGTCAATAACGACGGTAAAGCCACCGATCCCGTTGTCGCGCCGCGTCTGAAAAAGCTGGATGAGGTAAAAGGTAAAGCGCTAATGATTCATGTCGGCGGCGACAATATGTCCGATCAGCCTAAACCGCTTGGCGGCGGCGGGGCGCGTTATGCCTGCGGCGTGATCTGATCCCCAATGGTACCCGGCGGTGGTGCTTGCTCCAGCTGTGACAGCGAGCAGTGCAGCCGCCAGATTATCGAGGCCAAATCACGGGCGGCGGGGAGATGATGTCGTGCAAGCGTATCGCAGATCCGCTGCAGTTCATTCAGCGTGGTTGCCAGCGGTCGCTGCTGGACACCGCGTTCGCTCATCACATCGCGAAGCAGAGATATGCACACATCGCGAACCTGCGACAGCGGGTCGGAACGTGTTTCCCACCCGCGAAGCTGCCAGACCACATGCGAACAGTTCAACAGCACCACGCCCCAGCGCAGCAGCCAGCGTCGGGAAAGCGCGTCCTGGCTGTTATTGAGCTGGCTCACGTGATGATAAACCAGCGATTCATACTCGTTTTCACGAAGATGCGGTTTACGGCTGAGCTGGTCCACAAACCCCCGGCGTAACTCCCGGATATGCCTGCGGCTTTTGCGGGCATCGGAGCCGGGGCGCAACACCGCGAAAGCCAGCCACGCCAGCCCCACGCCAAGGATTTTCGCCAGGTTGTCATTAAGAAAATCGGCGTAATCATAAACCGGCGGATTGGTCACGGAGATAAACGAGCCCATAAAGACAATCAACTGTCCCCAGAGGCCCGCCTGTTTTGGCATTTGCAGCTTGAGTAGCTGCATGGTGGTCAACAGCGGAAACAGAAACAGCAGGAACTGCCACAGATCGCTTATCTGCACCATCAGGCCAAACTTCACCACAAAACTGAACAACGACAGCAGCACCAGGGTGCGTAGCAGGAGCGTCAGCGAGTTGAACGGCGAGGCCGCGACGGAGTAAAGCACGCAGCTGATGGCAGCAAGCGTCAGGGCCGCCGTACCGGACTCCCACTGCGTGGTGATGCTCCACGCCCCCACCAGCATCAGCGCGCAAAAGGTGCGAAAACCGCTCCATAGCGCTTCCAGGTAGTCGGTATGGCGGGCGAGAGCCGGGCTCCCGGGCACGTTGAACTCCGTGACCGGCGTGGCATTCTCAACCGCGATAATCCAGCGGCTGCTGCGCAGGTAGAGTCGGCAAAAGTAATTCAGACGTTGCCAGAAGGCGCGATGGCGATAGTCGTACTCATCAACCGGGGCGAGCGGGGCGATGATCTTCGCAACGGTGTAGATGTCCGCATCCGGGCGCGCGAGAGCCGCGAGCAGCGTTTCGATGACGGCACGGGTGTTTTCCGGCGGCGTCGGCCAGTTGAGCAGCATCCGGCGCAGGCTGGAGATGGCGCTGGTCATACGCAGCTGCTGGTGTAGTAAATAATTTAGCAGGGTGTTCTGACGACGAAAGCGGTAGTGGCTCCAGAACGCCTGAATACGCAACAGATTCATCGTCAGGATCTGTCCGATCACCTTTTCATGCGCGAGGCGGATCTCATCGCTGGTATCCGGTTGCCACAGCAGGCTCGCGTGCTCAAGCAGCCGGGTGTGCATGGTCTTGAGGGCGGTGATAAGCGCGGTGCCGTCGGAGGTGCTGGGGAGGATCATCATCATGAAGCCGCCGCTGAGGATCCCGACAATGACTTCACAGACGCGCGCCTGCGCGATATCCCACAGTTCGGTGGTGTCGAGCACGTTGACGACCGGGAAGGCGATAATGGCGGCGGTATAGCCCGCCAGCTGGAAAGCGTAGGCGACGTTATTTGTAAAATGGGCGCAGGCCCAGGTACAGCACCCCAGCCACGCCGCCATGCTCAGCAGGAACATCCACGGATCGTTCAGCGTATGGCCGGCGATAATTAACGCCGCCGTGGCACCCAGCAGGCTGCCGGCGATGCGCCCAAGGCTCTTACTGATCACCCCGCCGACCGTAGGAAAACTCACCACCGCGGCAGAGGTCATTGCCCAGTAGGGTTCATCCAGGTTCAGGTAATAGGCGACGGTCAGCGCCAGACACATGGCAATGCCGTTACGCAGCGCGTAGCGCCACTGAGGGCGCGTCGCTTTGATCCACGGCGTGTTTTGCCAGGAGAGTGCCGGCAGCTTCATCACCGGTTTCCGATGGAGACAGTACAGGTGGTGCCGGAGACCAGCGTGATGTCCTGCGGTAAATGGTCAAACTCCACGCGAACCGGCACGCGCTGAGCGAGACGCACCCAGGGCACGTTCGGCTTGATGTCCGGCACCAGGCCGGAATCCGTTTCGACGCTTTGATCGTAAATGGCGCGGCCAATGCTGGATACGTGACCCTGTAACTTCTGCGAGCCGCTGTAAAGCGTAATGGCGGCGGGCGATCCCTCGCGAATATGGCGAAGCTTGGTCTCTTCAAAATAGCCCACCACGTAGAAGGAGTGGCTGTCGACGAGGGCAAAAACGGGTTGGCCCGTGGTGGCATAATTCCCCACGCGAGCGGAAAGGTTGGTTACCCACCCGTCAACCGGCGCGGTAATCACCGTTTGGGTCAGCTCCCACTGGGCCTGCTTCAGCGTGGCTTCGGCCACGTTGACGTTCGCCTGCATGGCCTTCACGTTGATGTTGGCGGTGTCTAAATCTTCCGCTGAGATGTAATTTTGCGATAAATGCCGGCGGCGGTTGGCCTCGTTATTCGCCTTCGCTAAGTCTGACTGGGCTTTTGCCAGCTGCGCCTCGGCGTTCAGAATCGCGATGTGGTACGGGGTATCGTCGATCCGGAAGAGTACCTCACCCTTTTTGACGTACTGGTTATCCTTAACGAGCAGCGTCGTGATGCTTCCCGACACCTGAGGGGTGATGCTGACCTGTTCAGCGCGAATTTTGCCGTCACGGGTCCAGGGGGACTGCATATAAAAATTCCACATCCACCAGCCTGCAACCAGCGCGAGGGCGAGAACAAAGAGGGTGGAAAAGTACTTCAGCGTTTTCAGAGGCATAGTCACCACACCATCAAGACAGCAAGGCCCAGACATACGGAGAGGGCAAACAGGGAAAGATCCATCAGCATGGGATGCCAGATTTCGCCGGAGTACATCCAGTCGCGAAGCAGACGATGCGCGATGAGCCAGAGAATAAAGCCCACCAGCACGGCCTTAAACAGGGGAGGAAAGTAGACTGACGCACCGAAGATCAGATCCTGAAGGGGTAACCCCTCTGAGCGATGAAAAAACGTCACGGGCAGAAATCCTTTGCAGTGAACAGAATGCCGCGTTGGCTTGTCTTAGTATGATGAAGCATCACAATTCAGTGTAAGTCATACTTTTAAGTTCGATGAATGCAGTATTGCATTTGTTTTGGCAATACAAATGCTGCACACTATTCTAAAATCAGTATAATAACTTAGCAAGCTAATTATAAGGAGATGAAATTGGAATCGCCATTAGGTTCTGATCTGGCAAGGTTGGTACGCGTCTGGCGTGCTCTGATTGACCATCGCCTGAAACCTCTGGAATTAACACAGACGCATTGGGTCACGCTGCACAACATTCATCAGCTTCCGCCCGATCAGTCACAAATTCAGCTGGCAAAAGCGATAGGCATTGAGCAACCGTCGCTGGTGCGCACGCTTGATCAGCTGGAAGAGAAGGGGTTGATCTCCCGACAAACCTGCGCCAGCGATCGTCGTGCTAAGCGGATTAAACTCACTGAGAAAGCGGCGCCTATCATCACCGAAATGGAAGCCGTCATCACCAAAACGCGCGGTGAAATCCTCTCAGGCGTTTCACCGGCGGAGCTGGAAATGCTCATCAGCCTCATTGCTCGCCTTGAGCAAAATATTCATGAGCTGCAGTCTCGCGACTGATAAACACGAAGGCCTTGCACCAGCAAGGCCTTTTTTTACTTAAAGACGACCACACGATTACGACCTGTCTCCTTCGCTTCATACATCGCCTTGTCGGCACTTTCCACGCACGCTTCTGCGGTTATCGTTGATGACGTTGCCGTAAACACCCCCATACTGATGGTGATGGGCTCCGGCAACTGACCGCCGCTGCTGGTTTTATCAAAGCTGCTTAGCTTCAGACATATGCGCTCGGCCACCTGGTACGCGGAGTCTGACGACGTGTTGGCCAGCATCAGCACAAACTCCTCGCCGCCGATACGGGCCGCGATGTCCTGCGGGCGCACGGAATCCATCAGCAGGTTGGCGACAAACTGCAGGACTTTATCGCCCTGAAGATGCCCGTAGGTGTCGTTAATGCGCTTGAAGCGATCGAGATCGCTGACAATGACGGAAACGGGGCGGTTGGGTCTGGCGATATCCAGCGCCTGGTTTAACGATTCATAAAAATAGCTGCGGTTATAAAGGCGCGTGAGCGGGTCGCGGATCGAGTTCTGATAGGACTGCTGATATTTTACGTGCGAGTCGCGATACAGTCTGAAGACATCGTAAAGCAGAACAAAAATAATCAGCAGCGTGGCGACAGTTTCAAATAACCTGGCGCGGTACCAGGAGATATCTTCGGCATGTCCAGCCGCTAACAGCATTGAAAGCGTGACGATATAGCAAACGCACAGAAAATTTCCGCCTACCCAGAATAAATTGCGCACGCGCGTGACAAACATCAGCGCTACTAATGTTATCACCCAGAAAACAATTAAAGAGATATTAATGCAATGGCTCCAGAGGACCATAAACTGCCGGGTTTCATTATCAACCAGGTCAATCGATAACAAGGGCGAGTGGCTGGAATATATCCAGGCCAGTCCCACGGCACAGGCGGTAAAAAGAGACGCCCCGCTCACAATTGAGATATGCGCCAGCCGTGAAAGAGGGTAATTGCGCATGGGATAGAGTATTGCCGCCACGATGAACAGCACCGCCATTAAAAAGTGGCGGAACATATAGTAGATCATCGCATCGTTGTAGTTCACGACGTTGAACTGATAGAGATCCAGCCAGGCGGGGAAGCTGGTCAGCGTTCCGACCATCAGCAATGCGGATCCGGCAAAGGCAAAGGCGATTGCGACCAGATACAACCGTCTTTTGTCACACCCGTATTTCATCGCCATAAAACAGGCAATAAACAGGTGAAACACCAGAAGAAAAATGGTGAGCGTAGGGAATAAAAGCGGTGAAAAGGACGGAACCCATTCAACGAGTTTTAAAAACAGCGCGTGTAATATCCCGATAACAACAAGGCAACCGAGACAGAACGCGATATAACGGCTCGTTAGAGCACGACGATTCGCAAGCATAGAATTTTTACAAATTATAATGAATAAAGAGAAGGTGATTGCGAAGAGTCTAATCAATTAGTGCAATAAATACTTTGCGCAGAAACAATATAAGGGGTGATTAATAATGGATGGTGTGAATGTATTTTGTAATTATATTTGTGAGAGTGATATATATTGTAAATGGATGTGGCCCGAGGACCACATCCACTTTTAATTAACGTGGAGAAACGGTCACCTGGCTTCCGTTGCTCGCCAGTACAACGCGCTGGCCTGCAGAGAAGCGGGTGCTGCCCTGTTTCTGAACAACCATGATTGTGCTGCCGTCGTCTTTACGAATTTCCAGCTCTACGCCCTGAGTTTTGTTCATCGCACCCTGAACGCCCTGGCCGGCTACGCCACCCGCAACGGCACCTGCGGCTGTCGCCAGAGAGCGACCCGTACCACCGCCGACGGTATTACCCAGGAAACCACCCAGAACGGCACCGCCGATTGCGCCCATCACGTTGTTTTCATCACCACCCTGAATCTGTACAGGGCGTGCGTTAACAACGGTACCGTAAGTCACGTTCTGAACCTGTTTCGCTTCAGAAGCGCTGTAAACGTCGCCAGAAAGTGAACTGTCATTCACACAGCCAGCCAGAGTTAAACCAATCAGCGAAACGCCCAGTACACGTAAAATCATTTGAATCTCCTGTTCACCAAAAACGCCCGATTGGGGGCATCCGTTATGGCTAAATTATATGGCATAAGGAGCCATAGTTCATATCTTTGCACTAACAATAGGAAAATTGTACTTGAATTTGACTTAACGAGACATAAACAGGATCCGCCCGCGCTACCCGTCTGACATTTTTAAAAAATATTATTGCCGGATGGCAAAGCGACGCCGTTTATGGTTGAGTGGATATCCTTAGCCCACGCAACGTAAGGAAAGCGCATGAAATCGGGTCGCTACATTGGTGTGATGTCAGGCACCAGTCTGGATGGGGTAGATGTCGTTCTGGCCGCCATTGATGAAAACATGGTGGCACAGCAGGCGAGCCTGACCTGGCCAATCCCCATTTCACTGAAAGAGGATATTCTCAGTATCTGTCAGGGGCAGCAGCTGACCCTCTCCCAGCTTGGACAGCTGGATGTCCGCCTCGGGGCGCTGTTTGCGGATGCGGTGCAGGCTTTGATGCAAAAAGAACATCTTCGCCCGCAGGATGTGGTCGCCATCGGGTGTCACGGACAAACGGTCTGGCATGAGCCCATCGGAGAGGCCCCGCATACTCTGCAAATCGGCGATAACAACCAGATTGTGGCGAAGACGGGCGTCACGGTGGTCGGCGATTTCCGTCGTCGCGATATTGCCCTTGGCGGACAGGGCGCACCGCTGGTGCCCGCGTTTCATCAGGCGCTGCTGGCGCACCCTTCAGAACGGCGTATGGTGCTCAACATTGGTGGGATCGCCAATCTGTCGATGCTTATCCCCGGGCAGCCGGTCCGCGGCTACGATACCGGCCCGGGCAATATGTTAATGGATGCCTGGATCTGGCGTCAGTGCGGTCAACCGTACGATAAAAACGCGGAGTGGGCGAGCGAGGGTAAGGTGATTATCCCGCTGTTGCAGTCCATGCTGAGCGATCCTTATTTTGCCTTACCGGCACCGAAAAGCACGGGGCGTGAATACTTCAACTTTGGCTGGCTTGAGCGCCAGCTGGCGTCATTCCCGGCGCTCGCGCCGCAGGATGTTCAGGCCACGCTTGCCGAGCTTACGGCCGTGTCGATTTCCGAACAGGTGCTCCTCAGTGGCGGATGTGAACGCCTGCTGGTGTGCGGCGGGGGAAGCCGTAACCCGCTGGTGATGGCGCGTCTTGCCGGGCTGCTGCCGGGCACCGAAGTGTCGACGACCGATGAGGCCGGCATCAGCGGTGATGATATGGAGGCGCTGGCCTTCGCCTGGCTTGCCTGGCGCACCATTGCCGGGCTGCCGGGCAATTTACCGTCGGTAACCGGCGCGCGCGAGGCGAGTGTCCTTGGGGCGATTTTCCCGGCAAATCCGCGTCATAATCAGAGTTAACTGAAATTCAGCGCGGCGCGTCGTCGTTAAAATGGAACGAAACAGGGGGGCAGCCATGCCCTCCAGGACCAGGAAAGTCTTCGGAATACGCCCATGAAAAAACTTCTTCTTATTGCCGCCCCTTTGTTGCTGTCAGGATGCAGCGTCTACAACCAGCTCCTTGAGCGCATGCAGACCGATACGCTTGAGTATCGCTGCGACGAAAAACCGCTGACCGTGAAGCTGAACAATCCACGCCAGGAAGCCAGTTTTGTTTATGACAATAAACTGCTGACGCTGAAGCAGGGCATTTCAGCCTCGGGCGCGCGTTACACCGACGGTATCTATGTCTTCTGGTCGAAAGGCGACAGCGCCACGGTCTACAAACGTGACCGTATTGTGCTGAACAATTGCCAGCTCGAAAATCCGAAGCGTTGAGATTTTTACAGGGGCGGCGCACAATAGCGCCACCCACTCTCAATGTCAGCTAACGCCATGTCAGATAACGACGAACTGCAGCAAATTGCGCATCTGCGCCGTGAATACACCAAAGGCGGCCTGCGTCGCCAGGATCTTCCCGCTGAACCCCTCGTGCTTTTTGAACGCTGGCTGAAACAGGCCTGCGAAGCGAAACTGGCCGACCCCACGGCCATGGTCGTCGCGACGGTGGATGAAAATGGTCAACCCTATCAGCGCATCGTATTGCTCAAGCATTATGACGAGAAAGGACTGGTGTTCTACACCAACCTTGGCAGCCGCAAAGCACACCATCTGGAAAACAATCCGCGTATCAGCCTGCTGTTCCCGTGGCACATGCTGGAACGTCAGGTCATGGTGACCGGCAAAGCGGAACGTCTCTCGACGCTGGAAGTGGTGAAGTATTTCCACAGCCGCCCGCGTGACAGCCAGATTGGCGCCTGGGTATCAAAACAGTCCAGCCGCATTTCCGCCCGCGGGGTGCTGGAAAGTAAATTCCTCGAGCTGAAGCAGAAGTTCCAGCAGGGTGAAATCCCGCTGCCGAGCTTCTGGGGTGGTTTCCGCATCCCGATTGAGCAAATCGAGTTCTGGCAGGGGGGCGAACATCGCCTGCACGACCGCTTTTTATACCAGCGCGAGAATGGCGGCTGGAAAATCGACAGACTGGCGCCGTAATCCCCGAAATTTGTTGATTTAAGCGCTAGCGCACACCGCGCTTGCGCTTTATTCTATGGTCCTTTCGCATCAGGCGAAAAGTCGTGTACCGGCAAAGGTGCAGTCGTTTATACATGGAGAATTTGATGGCAAGCAGTAACTTGATTAAACAATTGCAAGAGCGGGGTCTCGTGGCCCAGGTGACGGACGAGGAAGCGTTAGCAGAGCGACTGGCGCAAGGCCCGATCGCGCTCTATTGCGGCTTCGATCCCACCGCTGACAGCTTGCATTTGGGGCATCTTGTTCCATTGTTATGCCTGAAACGCTTCCAGATGGCGGGCCATAAGCCTGTTGCCCTGGTGGGCGGCGCGACCGGTCTGATTGGTGACCCAAGCTTCAAAGCCGCTGAGCGTAAACTGAACACCGAAGATACCGTGCAGGAGTGGGTCGATAAGATCCGCAAACAGGTTGCACCGTTCCTCGACTTCAACTGTGGCGATAACGCCGCGATTGCCGCGAACAACTACGACTGGTTTGGCAGCATGAACGTGCTGACCTTCCTGCGTGACATCGGCAAGCACTTCTCTGTTAACCAGATGATTAACAAAGAGGCCGTGAAGCAGCGTCTGAACCGTGACGACCAGGGTATCTCCTTTACCGAGTTCTCCTACAACCTGCTGCAGGGGTATGACTTTGCCTGCCTGAACAAACTGCACGGTGTTTCCCTGCAGATTGGTGGTTCTGACCAGTGGGGTAACATCACCTCCGGTATCGACCTGACCCGTCGCCTGCACCAGAATCAGGTCTTTGGTCTGACCGTTCCGCTGATCACTAAAGCAGACGGCACCAAATTCGGTAAGACGGAAGGCGGTGCGGTATGGCTCGATCCGAAGAAAACCAGCCCGTACAAATTCTACCAGTTCTGGATCAACACGGCGGACGCCGATGTTTACCGCTTCCTGAAGTTCTTCACCTTTATGGATATTGAAGAGATCAACGCGCTGGAAGAAGAAGACAAGAACAGCGGTAAAGCGCCGCGCGCGCAGTACGTGCTGGCGGATGAAGTGACCAAACTGGTTCACGGTGAAGAAGGTCTGGCCGCGGCAAAACGCATTACCGCTAGCCTGTTTAACGGCACCCTGAGCGATCTGAGCGAAGCGGACTTCGAACAGCTGGCGCAGGACGGCGTGCCAATGGTTGAGATGGAGAAAGGGGCTGACCTGATGCAGGCGCTGGTGGATTCTGAACTCCAGCCTTCCCGCGGTCAGGCGCGTAAAACCATCGCGTCCAACGCCATCACCATCAACGGTGAAAAGCAGGCCGACCCGGAATACACCTTTGTTGACGGCGACCGTCTGTATGGCCGCTACACCCTGCTGCGTCGCGGTAAGAAAAACTACTGCCTTGTCTGCTGGAAATAAGTCACAGTCTTCAGGGGCGTGGGAAACCACGCCCCTTTTGTTTTTTAAGGGTTGGGTAAGCATAAAATGAAGAACATCCTCGCCATTCAGTCCCACGTTGTTTTTGGACATGCTGGCAACAGCGCAGCGGAATTCCCGATGCGCCGCCTCGGCGCCAACGTCTGGCCCCTCAATACCGTTCAGTTTTCCAACCACACGCAGTACGGCAAATGGACCGGCTGCGTAATGCCGCCTTCACACCTCACTGAGGTGGTGCAGGGCATTGCCGATATCGGCCAGCTCAAGCGCTGTGACGCCGTACTGAGCGGTTATCTTGGTTCCGCGGAGCAGGGGGAGCATATTCTCGGCATCGTACGCCAGGTGAAGGCCGCTAACCCGTCGGCAAAATATTTCTGCGACCCCGTCATGGGCCATCCGGAGAAAGGCTGCATCGTGGCGCCGGGTGTCGCGGAGTTCCACGTCCGCCACGCGCTGCCCGCCAGCGATATCATTGCGCCAAACCTGGTTGAACTGGAAATTCTCTGCGAGCATCCGGTTAACAGCGTAGAAGAGGCCGTAAGCGCGTCTCGCGAGCTGATCGCGCAGGGGCCTGAGGTTGTGCTGGTAAAACACCTCGCGCGCGCAGGGCTAAGTCAGGATCGCTTTGAGATGCTGCTGGTGACGAAAGATGATGCCTGGCACATCAGCCGTCCGCTGGTGGATTTTGGCCTGCGCCAGCCGGTGGGTGTGGGGGATGTGACCAGCGGCCTGCTGCTGGTGAAATTGCTGCAAGGGGCAACGCTGCGCGATGCGCTGGAGCATGTTACTGCGGCAGTGTACGAAATTATGACGGCGACGAAAGAGATGCACGAATATGAGCTGCAGGTGGTCGCAGCACAGGATCGAATCGCGAAGCCGGAGCACTATTTCAGCGCAACCCAGCTTTAAACACCGCCCGGCGGCGCTGCGCTTGCACGGGCCTACGGAATTCGTAGGCCGGGTAAGCGTCAGCGCCACCCGGCAACACAGTCTGCTCGGTTAATTCAACCCTTCCGCTTTCAGCGCCGCAGCCACCGCAGGACGCTCTGCTACACGCTTCATATACGATGCAATGTGGTCTAACCCTTCCAGATTCAGCTTAAGCGCACGCGCCCAGCGCAGCACGGTGAACAGGTACGCATCGGCAATCGTAAAGCGCGACCCGCCAATCCACTGCTCGTCTTTCAGCGATTCGTTAACGTACTGCAGCTTTTTCTCCAGCAGGGCGCGCAGGGTAGGCTTAAACTCTTCCGGCGTATCCGGGCGGAACAGGGGGGTAAAGCCTTTGTGCAGCTCGGTGGCGATGTAGTTCAGCCACTCCAGCGTTTTATAGCGAGAAATGGTACTGACCGGGGCCAGCAGCTGGCGATCGGGTACGCTATCGGCCAGGAACTGCATAATCGCCACGCCTTCGGTCAGCAGAGTACCGTCATCCAGCAGGAGCGCCGGAACTTGTCCTTTCGGGTTAATGGCAAGAAAATCATCGCCGTTTTCCAGACGTTTTTTCATCAGATCAACGCCATCCAGCGTGAAATCTTTGCCGCTCTCGCGCAGGGTGATATGGGAAGCAAGAGAGCACGCGCCCGGTTTGTAGAACAGTTTCATCGGTAACTCCTTTTCGCTGAGGTTTCAGCTATGTTAGTGCGCAAACGGATAAAAAAAAAGCCGCTAATAGATTAGCGGCTTCTGGTCAGTCGTTTCTCACGGATATCACGCGGTAGCGGTTTTGGTCGCCTTAGCGGTCTTGTCGTCGTCCTGAGTCATTCGATTCAGTTTCGGTGCAGTCAGCAGCATCAGAGCGGCAATAACGGCAGTCGCGATACCAATCTGCATGAACACGGTACCGTAGACGTTCAGAGAAACCAGTGGATCAGTGACGTTTTCCGGTACGGCCATCAGGTTCGCAATCTTGCCTGCGATAATGGCTGCACCCGCAGTCGTCAGGAACCAGCTACCCATAATGAAGCCCATCAGACGCTGTGGCACCAGCTGTGCAACCATCGCCAGACCCAGACCGGAGATCATCAGTTCGCCGATAGACTGCAGCGCGTAGCTCAGGATCAGCCAGTTAACGGATACGATACCGGCGTCGGTAGCAAATTTGGTACCCAGCGGCAGCACCAGGAACGCGCCGGAGCACAGCACCATACCGATAGCGAACTTGTGCGGCATTGGCAGACGGTCGCCCATCTTGTTATAGATAGCGGCCAGAATTGGGCTACCAATCATGATCCAGAACGGGTTCAGCGCCTGATACTGCTCCGGTTCGAACGCAATACCCAGGATGGAGTGCTCAACGTTACGAATGGCGAAGAAGTTCAGAGAGGTTGGCATCTGGCTGTACAGTACGAAGAAGATAATCGCTTCCAGCATCAGAATGAACGCCACGATCATCTTACGGCGGGCAGCACCCTGCATGGCGAATGCTTCTTTCGCAAAGATGACCACGATACCCAGCGCAACCACGCCCAGAACGGCACGTGCGATGCCCTGGTTGTGCAGCAGCCAGGTAGCGATGGCCGCCAGAGCAACAACGCCCACAATGGTCGCCAGCAGTTTGCCCATATGCACAGGCTCGAAGTCCGGTTTTGAACCGTAGTTTTTAACCCAGCTGCGGCAGAACAGGAAGTTCACCACGGTGATCAGCATACCGACGAAGCTCAGCGCAAACGCCACGCTCCAGCCGAATTTTGCTGCAAGCCATGGGGTGGCCAGCATTGAGAAGAACGAACCGATGTTGATGGACATATAGTACATGGTAAATGCACCGTCCAGACGCGGATCGTCTTTGCTGTAGCAGGTAGAGAGCAGGGAGGACGGGTTCGCTTTGAACAGACCGTTACCGACGGCAATCGTCGCCATACCCATATACACGACAGCGGCATCGTGCCCTGACCATGCAACCAGACCATAGCCAATTGCCAGGACAATGGCGCCCAGCATGATGACACGTTTAGTGCCGAGGACTTTATCGCCCAGCCAGCCGCCAATCGCGACCAGACCGTACACCAGAGCACTGAAGGAGGAGAACAGCGTGATGGAATCGGCTTCGGACATACCCAGCTGTTTCACCAGGTAAACTGCCATGATCCCTTGCAGGCCGTAGTAACCAAAACGCTCCCATAACTCGATAGAGAAGATGAGATAGAACGCTTTTGGTTGTTTAAAAGCGTTAAGACTCACGCTTTCATCTGTTGGTTTATTGTTTGCAGTAGACACATATACCTCTTTTTTTACATCCCATATTAACGGGGGTGTTCATAGCGTGATGGCCGTAGTCCATACGCCTTATAGTTATATTGGGAGGAGAAACGGCGGGTAATGTTCACTATCCTGCCCCATCTGGCAATACGTTTGTAATAATCTGTTACATATATCTGGGGTGGTATAATCGTCGGTTCATACAAATGTTATTCAGCGTTAAATTTTATACGATGTGTAAAGGTAGTTTTTTCGACTGGCAGAGACCCGTCAGGACCGGTGTTTGGCGATATGTTCTGCTATTTGCCGTCTCTGGTAGTGATATAGCCCAAATTCTGAAAAATAGCTGGTCTTATCGTCGGTAAAAAAAGAAGAGTGTCTTGTCAGACAAAGGCTTTAGCTCGATTTTGACAACAAAAAAACAACATGAAGTTATCAGGGTGATCGCGATCACAGATGTATAGAAATTTTCGGCTATGAAAAAAGTATTAACCTGTTTGAGCGTTAAAGCACCGAACAAGTGACAGCCTGGGGGAGACGAAAGGCGAACAAATAACGGCCAAAAGAAGCGTGCACCATCACCCTTCTTTTGGTGTGGGGTTTTGTGGTTCAGGGATATACTTTTTCTTTGTATTCGCAGAGATCTTCAATAATGCAGGAGCCGCAGCGAGGCTTACGGGCAATACACGTGTAACGACCGTGCAGAATCAGCCAGTGAT
The DNA here is from genome assembly GCF_048684805.1 of Enterobacter sp. BNK-22. Lineage (NCBI taxonomy): Bacteria > Pseudomonadati > Pseudomonadota > Gammaproteobacteria > Enterobacterales > Enterobacteriaceae > Enterobacter > Enterobacter sp. BNK-22. The sequence continues at coordinate 1,527,562 of NZ_JBLQTT010000001.1, read as the reverse complement.
GGCAATCAACCTTAAATTCAGCCGGAACCACTTTGAGCAGCTTCTCTTCGACCTGCTCGACATTTTTCCCCGGCGCAAAGTTGGTCCGGTTAGACACGCGAAATATATGCGTATCGACGGCGATAGTGGGCCAGCCAAACGCGGTATTGAGCACCACGTTCGCGGTTTTACGACCTACGCCCGGTAAGGCTTCCAGCGCAGCGCGGTCTTCCGGCACTTCGCCGCCGTGCTGTTCCAGCAGGATCCGGCAGGTCTTAATGACGTTCTCGGCTTTGCTGTTAAAGAGGCCGATGGTTTTGATATACGACTTCACGCCTTCCACGCCCAGCTCCAGCATGGCCTTCGGCGTATTGGCGACCGGATAGAGCAGGGCGGTGGCTTTATTGACGCTCACGTCGGTCGCTTGTGCAGAGAGCAACACCGCGATCAGCAGCTCAAACGGGGAGGTAAAATTCAGCTCCGTCGTCGGGTGCGGGTTCTCGTCCCGCAGACGGGTCAGGATCGCAATGCGCTTTTCTTTATTCATGAGGCCTTCTCGGGTGTCCCTTCCAGAACGCTGCGCTCAGCCGCGCGGCGCTTACGTTTCTCATCAATCAGGTATTTTATCGCCAGCATCATGCCAAGGCCAATAAACGCACCGGGCGGCAGCATCGCCAGCAGGAATGGCGTATCGGTGTGGAACACTTCAATGCGCAGCGCTTTGGCCCAGCCGCCCAGCAGCGCATCTGCGCCGTCAAACAGCGTACCGTTGCCGAGGATTTCACGCAGGGATCCCAGCACGAACATGGCGCACGTGGCGCCCATGCCAATGGAAAAACCATCCAGCGCCGACATGGCTGGACTGTTTTTCACCGCGAAGGCTTCCGCACGCCCGACCACGATACAGTTGGTGACGATAAGGGGGATGAAGATCCCGAGCGACTGGTACAGACCGAACGCGTAGGCGTTAATCAGCATCTGAACAATACTGACCACCGACGCAATGATCATGACGTAAATCGGAATACGAATTTCCGACGGCGTCCAGCGGCGCAGGGCAGAGATGGAGAGGTTGGTCAGGGTCAATACCAGCGTGGTTGCCAGACCCAGACCGAGCGCGTTGGTGGCGGTGGATGTCACCGCCAGCAGTGGGCACATGCCCAGAAGCTGAACCAGCGCGGAGTTGTTTTTCCACAACCCCTGGACAATAACCTCTTTAACCTGGCTCATGATTACTCCTCACAGGCCGGAAGATTGTTGATTTGCGCGGGCAGCGTTTCAGCATACAGCCCGGCTCGTTTTACGGCATTCACCACCGCACGTGGGGTGATGGTCGCACCGGTGAACTGGTCAAACTCGCCGCCATCTTTCTTCACCGCAAACGCGGTGTCATCTTCACCATGGATCACTTTACCGGCAAAGTGCAAAATCCAGTCGCTCAGACGGGTTTCAATTTTATCGCCAAGACCCGGCGTTTCATGGTGTTCCGTCACGCGGGTGCCCAGTATGGTGCCGGAGAAATCGCTGCCCACAAGCAGCTGAATGGCACCGGAATAGCCGTCAGGCGCCGTCGCTTCCATCACTGCGCCGACCGGTTTATCCCCTTTGCGGGCAATAAAGAGGCGGTGCGGGCCTTTCCCAAGCTGCGGCGCGTCTACCACAAAGCAGCTTTTTTGCAGGTCATTATCGTAGAAGTCGGACGGGATCACCTGATCGAACAGCGCCTTTTGCTGCTTCGAGGCCTGCTCTTCGATGGTCGTTTTGGTCAGCGCATTAACCAGCGCCGTCAGCCCTGTCAGCACCGCGGCGAAGATAGCCAGCGTGACGCCGTGTTTTTGCATCGTTTTTAACATGGCGAAACCCTTAGCGATGACCGTACACGCGTGGACGCGTGTAATAGTCGATGAGCGGAACGGTAATGTTGGCGAGCAGGACGGCAAAAGCCACGCCGTCCGGGTAGCCACCAAAGCTGCGAATGAGCCAGACCAGCAGGCCTGCCAGCGCGCCGAAGATCAGGCGTCCGCGGTTAGTCGTTGAGGCCGTCACCGGATCCGTCAGGATAAAGAAGGCACCCAACATGGTCGCGCCGGAGAGCAGGTGCATCTGCGGGCTGGCCAGTGATTCAGGAGAGAATACCCAGCCCAGCGTGGCGCAGACCGCCAGCGTCACGAGGAAGCTGACCGGAATATGCCAGCGGATGGCTTTCTGCTGCAGCAGGAACAGGCCGCCCAGCAGATACGCCAGGTTGACCCACTGCCAGCCGGCACCCGCCAGCACGCCGCTGTAGATCGCCGATTTCATGATCTGCTCGACGCTGTGCCCGGCATGCAGGGACGTTTTAAAGGTATCAAGCGGCGTCGCCTGGCTGATACCGTCCACGCCCATACGCAGCGCGTTCATATCGGCACCGAGTGCCGTATGGCCGGTAAAGATCACATGCAGAGCATCCATGAAGCCCGGAACCGTGGCCGCAATCTCGTGCGGTGGCAGCCAGCTGGTCATCTGTACCGGGAAGGAGATCAGCAGCACCACGTAGCCAATCATTGCCGGGTTAAACGGGTTATGGCCCAGTCCACCATACAGCTGTTTGGCAATGATCACGGCAAACACGGTGCCGAGGATCACCATCCACCATGGGGCAAACGGTGGGATGCTGATGGCCAGCAGCAGGCCGGTCAGCAGCGCGGAGTTATCGGCAAGAATGCGGGAGACCGCTGCCTTGCGCAGCTTAAGCACAAGCGCTTCCGCCGCCAGGGCGCTGGCGCAGCCCAGGATTATCTGAAACAGGGTTCCCCAGCCGAAAAACCAGCACTGAACGGCAATGCCCGGCAGCGCCGCCAGGCAGACCAGCATCATAATGCGCGATGTCTGGCGCTGATTGTGGGTGTAAGGGGAGCTTGCGATTCTGAAAACCATTTAATCCTCGTTAACTGCTTGCTGTGCGGCTTTCTTTGCCTGAACGCGCGCAATGGCGGCGGCGACGGCGGCTTTGCGCGGGTCATCGTTGGCGGCCTGCGGTTGTTCATCCTGCTGCGCCGCTTTGCGCGCTTTAGCGCGGGCAATCGCCGCTTCGACGGCGGCTTTACGCGGGTCGACCGGCGCTTCGGGTTCTGCGGTTTGCGTCTGCTGTGCCGCCTTGCGCGCTTTGGCACGGGCAATCGCCGCCTCAACGGCCGCTTTGCGAGGGTCAACCTCAGCATCCGTCTGGGTCGTTTGCGCTTTTTCTGCCTGACGGGCGCGGGCCTGAGCTTTACGCGCTTCACGCGCAGCAATCGCTTCGCTGTTGTCCGGCTTCTCGCCGGCCGGGATCACCACGGGCTGCGCCGCAGTGGCTTTTTTCTCGCGAACGCGCGCCAGTGCGGCGTTAATCGCATCCTGATCTTTCTCGCCAGGCTGAACGGCGGCCTGCTTATGGCGCTCCTGACGGGCAATTTTTTCGCGTTCCAGTCGCGCCTGACGTGCTTCAAAGCGCGCTTTGGCTTCTGCCGCGCGTTTTTCTTCCATGGAGATGGCATAAATTTCCGCCTTCTCCTGGCGGAAATACTGCACCAGAGGAATGTTGCTAGGGCAGACCCAGGCGCAGGCGCCGCATTCGATACAGTCGGCCAGGTTATGGGCTTTCGCCTTGTCGTGCAGTTGGCCTTTGCTGTACCAGTACAGCTGCTGCGGAAGCAAATCCGCCGGGCAGGCGTCGGCACAGGCGCTGCAGCGAATACAGCCTTTTTCTTCCTGCTCTTCACCCATCTCGGTCGGGGAAGGGGCGAGCAGGCAGTTGGTGATTTTGACCACCGGCACATCGAGCCACGGCAGGGTAAAGCCCATCAAGGGGCCGCCCATGATCACCATCTGGTCGCTTGACGGGCAAAACTCAGCCTGCTCCAGCAGGTGACGCACCGGCGTACCCAGACGCGCCCAGACGTTGCCCGGACGAGAGACCGCTTCCCCGGTCAGCGTTACCACGCGCTCGGTCAGCGGCTCGCCGTCGATTACCGCGCGCTTCACGGCGTACGCGGTCCCGACGTTCTGCATCAGCACGCCAATATCCGAAGAGCGTCCGCCGTGCGGAACCTGCTTACCGGTGAGAATTTGCGTCAGCTGTTTAGCACCACCAGAGGGGTACTTGGTCGGGATAACGCGCAGGCTAATATCGTGACTGCCCGCCAGCACGGCGCGCAGCATAGAGATAGCCTGCGGTTTATTGTCTTCGATACCGATCAGCACTTCCCGCGGCTGCAGAATGTGCGCGAGGATGCGGATGCCTTCCACCACCTGGGCGGCGCAGTCCTGCATCAGACGATCGTCGGCGGTGATGTACGGTTCGCATTCGGCGGCGTTGATAATCAGCGTCTGAATATTATCGCCACCGCCGCGCAGTTTGACGCCGGTCGGGAAGCCTGCGCCGCCGAGGCCGGCAACGCCGAACTGATGAATGCGCTCGATGAGCGCTTCGCGGCTATGGGAGCGGTAGTCGCTCCAGCCGTCACGGTCGATCCAGCGGTCTTCGCCGTCGGCTTCAATCATCACGCTCAGCTCTGAGAGCGCTGACGGATGGGCCACCGTATGGGGTGCGATGGCGACCACCTTACCGGAAGTGGGGGCGTGCACCGGCAGCATACGTCCGCGACCAAAGGTCAGCGGCTGACCGCGAAGTACGGTATCGCCTTCTTTCACGCACAGCTCACCCTCCGCGCCGATGTGCTGCTTGAGCGGTATAACGAAACGGGTCGCCAGCGGAATTTGACGCAGCGGCGTGCCGTTAGACTGGGTTTTCATCTCTGGTGGGTGAATACCCCCGTCAAAGTCCCAAATCTTCTCTTTTCTGAAAGCAGAAAATAACTTAAGCATGTTGTTCCACAGGAATATTGCGAACCGGAATGGTTTGAAGATCCCACTTCCAGCTTTCGGTAGTCGTTTCAACCGGGCGCAGCTCGATACATTGCGTCGGGCAGGGTGCTACGCAGAGGTTACAGCCGGTGCACAGGTCCGCCACCACGGTGTGCATGGCGCGCGTTGCGCCAACAATGGCGTCGACCGGGCAGGCCTGAATACATTTGGTGCAGCCGATGCAGTTCGCTTCGTCGATCACGGCCAGCGCGCGGACTGGCTCCTGCACATCCGCATCGCCGTCAACTGGCTGCGGATCAACGTTTAGCAGGGCCGCAATTTTCAACATCACCGCTTCGCCACCGGGCGCACAGCGGTTAATTTTCTCACCCTGAACCCCTACCGCTTCGGCATAGGGGCGGCAGCCCGGGTAGCCACACTGCCCGCACTGGCTTTGTGGCAGAAGCTCATCAATTTTCTCTACAACGGGATCGTCCTCTACCGCGAAACGGCGGGAGGCGTAACCCAGGATAAGGCCAAACACCAACCCCAGGACGCTGATAGAGGCGATGGCAATCCAGATAGCACTCATTACAACTTCACCAGACCACTAAAGCCCATAAAGGCCAGAGACATTAAACCGGCGGTCACCAGCGCAATCGCGTTACCGCGGAAGGGCGCAGGAATATCCGCTGCTGCCAGGCGCTCGCGAATAGAGGCAAACAGCACCATGACCAGCGAGAAACCGACGGCCGCAGAAAAACCATACAGCGCCGACTGCATAAAGTTATGGCCAAGGTTGATGTTCAGCAGCGCCACGCCGAGAACGGCGCAGTTGGTGGTGATCAGCGGCAGGAAGATACCCAGCAGGCGATAGAGCGCCGGGCTGGTTTTGCGCACCACCATTTCGGTAAATTGCACCACCACCGCGATAACCAGGATAAAGGCCAGCGTACGGAGATAGGTTAACCCCAGCGGAATGAGGATCCAGGTATCAATCCACCACGCGCAGATGGACGCCAGCGTCATGACGAAGGTCGTCGCCAGCCCCATGCCCATTGCCGTTTCCAGTTTTTTGGAAACGCCCATAAACGGACACAGGCCAAGGAACTTCACCAGAACGAAGTTGTTAACCAGCACGGTGCCGACAAAGAGCAGTAAGTAATCGGTCATTATTTAGCCTGAAATAAAAAAGCCGCCTATTATCGAACAAACACACGCAGGCGACAACAGGTTATCTGTAGGGTTATTACGGGTTCACGAAGGTGTTTTTCACCCGTGTCGAACGCTTGAAGTAGGGCACCAGCAGCGCCGCGGCCAGCAACGGGAAAAGCAGCTGACGAACGGCCAGCGCGTCTGAAACGGGCGAAAAAGCAAATGCCTTCACCGCCAGCAGGACCGAAACCAGCAGCCAGATAATGTAGTGCTTAGGCACATTCTTACGGCGCTTAAAGAAGGCGATGGTCAGCCACAGCGTGTAGTACCACATCCCGATCGCGAAAACGAACGACACAAACCACAACGCAATATTAAGCACGCTTTGCGACATCAGGGTCTGGATGGCGTGGGGGGTAATCAGTGCGGTGGTATAAAGCAGCAGCGCAAGTGATGCGCTTAATAAGGCAACCAGCAGCCATGCCAGTGGGGCGATTAACCAGCCTCCAATGCGTTCTCCAGGCGTTGCGGTCATGAACTCTCCCATAATCTGCGCGAAATGTTGTACAGCCAGTTGGCAGGGCGGAGAGTATATAACATTTCGCGCGGATGGCTACTTTCTTATAAAACGTAACGCCATACGGACTTAGGCACTTCGCCGACGTTGAACAAACGACCACCGGAGACCAGCTCCGCACGGCGATGGTCAGCGGCGCGATACATATTAATGATGTCCTGATTATCCGACAGGGTGTAGTTCAGATGGTCAAACAGTTTTTCCAGGCTCTCAAGCGAATTGATCTTGCGAAATTTTAATAAATAGTCCTGAACTGTCATATTAATAAGTTTCCATATAAAAGTGAGTAATACCAGTTAAGGTAATTCGTTCGAATAATAAACGGATTAATAAAGACGTAAACAGCCCACTCAGGTAACGCGACGAAATTAGGAGTTTTCTTTGCTGAAATTCAGGCATCAGACGATGCCTGGAAGAGAAGGTTAACCGTGTTCACCAGGGCTGGCAATAAGTAACTGACATATTATGTCACTCTTTATTGCAGTAACCGGTTACTTAGGTTGAGCGGCGGTGACTGGCTCCGGCGGCTGGTAGTTATCGATATGGCTGGCAACGCCCAGCAAAATGACCGAAACCCCAAGGACAATCCATCCCGCTAATTCAATGATTCGATTAATAATTGACGTCATGATACGTAATTGTACTTTATCCATAAAGACAGGGCGCAAATGTTACAGCGACGTTTCCCTGACGGCAAGGGCTTTGGGAACGGTTCCCTTAAACAAAATCAGTAGGTTAATACTATGTAACAAAAACAATCCGTATAACCTGCTATTTTACGTCATAGGGCACATTATTAATCCGTGGTAATGCCAGGCTAGCCAGTGTGAAATAAGAACGTCATAACAGAGGATGGCACTATGAGTGATAATATCCGCGTTGGGCTTATCGGTTACGGGTACGCGAGCAAAACGTTTCATGCGCCACTGATAGCCGGGACGCCGGGCATGGCGCTGGCGGCGGTATCCAGCAGCGACGCTGCAAAAGTCCATGCCGACTGGCCTTCCGTGCCGGTTGTCTCCGAGCCGAAACATCTTTTCAACGATCCCAATATTGATTTAATCGTTATCCCCACGCCGAACGATACCCACTTTCCGCTGGCAAAGGCCGCGCTGGAAGCCGGGAAACATGTGGTTGTCGATAAACCCTTCACCGTGACACTGTCACAGGCGCGCGAGCTGGATGCGCTGGCAAAGAGTCTGGGCAGGCTGCTGTCGGTGTTTCATAACCGCCGCTGGGACAGCGATTTTCTGACGGTAAAACGGCTTCTCAGTGAAGGCACGTTAGGGGAGATCCTCTTTTTTGAATCCCATTTTGACCGTTTTCGCCCGCAGGTACGAAACCGCTGGCGCGAGCAGGCCGGCCCTGGCAGCGGCATCTGGTATGATTTAGCCCCGCATCTGCTGGATCAGGCCGTCAATCTCTTTGGCCTGCCGGTGAGCATGACGGTCGATCTGGCCCAGCTCAGACCCGGGGCGCAGACAACCGATTACTTCCACGCGGTGCTCAGTTATCCGCAGCGGCGGATTGTGCTGCACGGTACGATGGTCGCGGCTGCAGAATCTGCCCGCTATATTATTCACGGCACGCGCGGCAGCTACGTGAAGTTTGGTCTCGATCCGCAGGAAGACAGGCTGAAAAACGGTGAGCGTCTGCCGCAGGAAGACTGGGGCTATGATATGCGCGACGGCGTCATCACGCGGGTGGAAGGCGAGGAGCTGGTCGAAGAGACCTTGCTGACGATACCGGGTAACTATCCGGCGTATTATGCCGCTATTCGCGATGCGCTAAACGGCACGGGGGAGAACCCGGTTCCGGCCAGCCAGGCGATACAAATTATGGAGCTGATTGAGCTGGGCATCGAATCTGCCAAACATCGCGCCACGCTCTGTCTGGCATAAGTTTTTGACGTTGTTGTAGGCCGGGTAAGGCGTAGCCGCCACCCGGCAAAAGGGTTTACGCGGTTGCCACCTTATCCCGCAGCGCCTGCTTCTCCGCAGGCGTCAGGAAGGCGATCTCCAGCCCGTTAATCTGCGCCTGACGGATCTGCTCGCGGCTCAACCCCGCCTGCGGAGCTGCGATGTTGTACTCGTGGATGATATCCACGCCCTGAACCGCCGGATCGTCCGTATTCAGAGAGGCCAGCACGCCGTGTTCAAGGAACGTTTTCAGCGGGTGCTGCGACAGCGATGCTACGGTGCTGGTCTGAATGTTAGACGTCAGGCACGACTCAATACCGATACGCTGCTCCGCAAGGAAATCCATCAGCGCGCGATCTTCGACCGCCTTCACGCCGTGACCAATACGCTCTGCGCCCAGCTCGCGGATGGCCTGCCAGATGCTTTCCGGGCCAGCCGCTTCACCCGCATGTACGGTAATGTGCCAGCCGGCATCGCGCGCGCGGTTGAAGTGGGAGAGGAACAGGCTACCCGGGAAGCCCAGCTCGTCACCGGCGAGGTCGACGGCGGTGATGGCATCACGATGGGCCAGCAGCGCCTCCAGCTCCTGCAGGCAGGCGGCTTCACCGAACGTACGGCTCATAATGCCGATCAGGCGGGCCTGAACGTCGAAGGTTTTACACCCTTCGCGGACGCCTTCAATGACGGCTTCCACCACGCCTGCAACGGGCAGGTTGTGGGTCATCGCCATATAGCCCGGCGAGAAGCGCAACTCGACGTAGTGCAGGCCGTTGCGGGCGGCATCTTCGATGTTCTCAAACGCCACGCGGCGGCAGGCATCCAGCGACGCCAGCATCTTCACGCCCCAGTCAAGTTTGCTCAGGAAGCTGACCAGGTCTGGTTCATTAGAGGTCACCTGTACGTGAGGGATCAAGGACTCAAGGGTCTGAGCAGGAAGCGTTAAATTGAACTGGCGGCCAAGATCGAGGATGGTTTGGGCACGAATGTTACCGTCAAGGTGACGATGAATATCAGTTAAAGGCAGGCGTGTATCAATCATGGTCGCACTCTTTTCTGGTTAAAGTGCGCCATATTATAAAAACAAAACGGGGTAAAAAGCTATTTGCGCAAGGGAATATTCCGTTGCGCAAGTTAATTACAGGAGCGTGTTAATCCCAGCGATGAGGCGTTGAACCCCTTGCTCCAGCTTGCTGCGCGGGCAGCCCGCATTTAAGCGCACGAAGCCATTTCCCTCTTTCCCGTAGGTATATCCCGGCATGATGGCGACTTTTTGCTGCTCGATCAGCACGTTTTGCAGCGCCCGATCGTCAATGTTCAGTGGGCGCAGATCGATCCAGGCCAGATAGGTCGCGTCCGGTGCCTGCCAGTTCAGTTTCGGAAAAGCGCGGTTTACTTCCTGCGCAATATACGACAAATTCCCTTCGAGATAACCCCGCAGGGCATCCAGCCACGGCTCCCCCTGCTGGTAGGCGGCGATATGCGCCGTCAGCGCCAGCACGGAAGGGGAAGAGAGCCCGTCCCGTCCTTTTAGCGCGCTGAGATAGCCGTTACGACTCTCTACATCGCCGATCAGGCCGTAAGCCCCGGTCAGCGCCGGAATGTTAAAGCTTTTCGAGCCGGAGGTCAGAAGCGCCCATTTGCCCCGCGCTACGGCGTTCCACGGCGTGTGACGATGTTCTCCCCAAACCATGTCCATATGGATTTCATCGCTGATAACCGCCACGTCATAGCGTGCGCACAGTTCCGCCATGTGCGTCAGCTCATCCCGCGTCCAGACCTTGCCGGTCGGGTTCTGCGGGCTGCACAGCAGTAAAATTTTGTTTTCCGGTTTCGCCAGCGCCGCTTCGAGGGCTGCCATATTGCCCTGCCAGCCTGTAGCCTGCTTTTCCATCTCAACCGCCACAACACGACGCGCGTTACCCTCAATGGCTTTATAAAACGCATCGTATGCCGGGGTGTGCACCACCACGCCGTCGCCGGGGGTTGACCAGAGGCGTATCAGTTCAGAGACCATATAGATGACGGATGGACCATAAACCACGTTTTCAGTATCAATCCGGCTGTTAAAACGCTGCTGGAACCAGTGCGCAACGGCGGCGAGAAACTCGTCGTTTTTCCAGCGGCTATAGCCAAATACGCCGTGATGAATGCGCTGCTGCAGCGCGTCGATTATGCAGGGGGCGGTGGCGAAATCCATATCCGAGATGGTGAAGGGCAGCAGATCGTCCGCGCCAAAACGGTCGGCGACGTAGTCCCACTGCGTACACCAGGTGCCGTGTCGATCCACGACGGTGGAGAAATCAAACATGCTTAAATCCTTAACGTAAAACCCCCTCATGGTGAGGGGGCGGAGGCATCAGGCTTCTACTGTTCGCATCAGGGTTGCCAGTTCATCTTTCACTGACTGTACCTGCGGGCCGATAACCACCTGCAAATTGTGCTGATTTAACTGTACCACGCCGATAGCCCGGTTGGCTTTCAGGGCGTTGGTATCTACTTTTGACATATCCGCCACCGACAAACGCAGGCGGGTAATGCAGTTATCCAGCGAGGTGATGTTCTCCGCACCGCCCAGCGCCGCCAGAATGGCAGGGGTGTTGTAGCCGGATTTACCCACGGTACCGGCAACCGCCTGTTCCACGCTGGTGGCCGTATCGGTATCGCGGCCTGGCGTTTTCAGGTTAAAGCGGGTGATGGCGAAGCGGAAGATCCCGTAGTACACCACGAACCAGATTGCCGCCACGACCGGGACCAGATACCACTTGGTGGAGAGGCCGTGCAGGATCCCGAAGACCACGAAGTCAATCACGTTGCCGTCGGTGTTGCCGATGGTGACGCCCAGCACCGCCATCACGGTAAAGCCCAGACCGGTCAGCACAGCGTGAATCAGATACAGTACCGGCGCAACGAACAGGAACAGGAACTCGATAGGCTCGGTGGTCCCGCCCACGACGCAGGCGATCACGCCGGAAATCAGCAGGCCTTTAATTTTATGACGGTTTTCCGGACGTGCGCAGTGGTACATCGCCAGCGCGGCACCCGGCAGGCCGCCGAGGAAGGCAGGCATTTTACCCTGAGACAGGAAGCGGGTGGCGCTTTCAGAGAAACCGTGGGTAGTCGGGCAGCTCAGCTGCGCCTGGAAGATGGTCAGCGCACCGCTCACGTCGTGACCGCACACCTCCATCGTCCCGCCCGCTTCGGTGAAGCGAATCAGGGCCACCAGGATGTGCTGCAGGCCAAACGGCAGGAGCAGACGCTCGCCGGTACCGAAGATCATCGGACCGAAATCTCCCGCGCCGTTGATGATGCGGCCAATGCCGTTGATGCCCATCGCGAAGACCGGCCAGATCAGCGGAATGATCAGACCAAAGAGGCCCATCACCACCAGGGTGATAATCGGTACAAAGCGGGTACCGCCGAAGAAGGCCAGGGCATCCGGCAGACGGATATTGTGGAAGCGCTCGTGCAGCATCCAGATAATCACCCCGGCGATCACCGCCCCGAGGATCCCTGTATCAATAGACTGGATACCAATCACGCTCTGAATGTTGTTAGCTTTCAGCACGGCAGCGTCAGTGGTCGGCAGAATGCCTTTCGCCGTCAGCCAGAAGTTAACCGCGAGGTTCATCACCGCGTAACCCACAAAACCGGCAAACGCCGCGACGCCTTTGTTCTCGCGGGCCAGGCCCAGCGGGATAGCAATACAGAACATCACGGGCAGGAAACTAAACGCGAAGGAGCCGACTTTACTCATCCAGATAAAGATCGCCTGCAGCACGGGGGTGCCGAGGAACGGGATCAGCGTGATGACGTCTTTACTGCTGAGGGAGCTGCCGATACCCAGCATGATCCCGCAGAACGAGAGGAGTGCCACGGGCAGCATAAAGGTTTTACCCAGTTGCTGGAAAAATTCCCACAGCGATATTTTTTGTGCTGCTTTCGCCGTCATAAAACGACTCCTTTATTGTTAAAATCAGTTTGTCTGCTTCAATGCTGCGAGAAGATAAAACGTTTTATCAAAGTTTAGTGCGCGCTAAATCACATTCTCAGGCTTTGACTGGTAGTATAAAGATAACGTATTGATAAAACGTTTTACCGATCTCATTTTTCAGGGAGTCACTCCAGGACATGGCTGTAGCGAAGAAAGTCACCATCAACGATGTCGCGCTGGCGGCGGGGGTTTCCGTCAGCACCGTTTCTCTGGTACTGAGCGGAAAAGGGCGCATCTCTCCCGCGACCGGTCAGCGGGTGAACGAGGCGGTTGAACAGTTGGGCTTTGTGCGTAACCGCCAGGCGTCGGCGTTGCGCGGTGGGCAAAGCGGGGTGATTGGCCTGATTGTTCGTGACCTGACGTCACCGTTCTATGCGGAGTTAACCGCCGGCTTAACCGAAGCGCTTGAAGCGCAGGGGCGGATGGTCTTTCTGCTGCATGGCGGTCGCGAGGCCGATCAGCTGCTTTCCCGGCTCGATATGCTGCTGAACCAGGGGGTGGACGGGGTGATCGTCGCCGGAGCATCGGGCGTGGGCAGTGAACTGTGCGAGCGCGCCGCCGAAAAAGGCGTGCCGCTGGTGTTTGCCTCGCGCGCCAGCTACCTCGACGAAGCCGATACGTTGCGCCCGGATAACATGCAGGCCGCGCAAATGCTGACCGAGCATCTTATTCGTCGTGGGCATCAGCGCATTGCCTGGCTGGGCGGTAAAAGCTCGTCCCTCACCCGCGCCGAGCGGGTCGGCGGCTATTGTGCGACGCTGATTAAATACGGACTGCCGTTCCACAGCGAGTGGGTCGTGGAGTGTGAATCCAGCCAGAAGATGGCGGCGGAAGCGATAGGCGCGCTGCTGCGAAGCAGCCCGACCATCAGCGCTGTCATTTGTTATAACGATGTGATCGCCATGGGCGCCTGGTTTGGCCTGATCCGCGCCGGGCGCCAGAGCGGCGAGGGCGGGGTGGAAACCTTCTTCGGCCACCAGGTGGCGCTGGGGGCGTTCGCCGACGTCGGGGAAAACGCCCTCGACGACCTGCCGATCGTCTGGGCCACCACCCCTGCGCGGGAGATGGGTTACACCCTGGCGGACAGAATCATGCAGCGTATCGACAATACGGATGTACAGGCCGGGCACCAGATTGTGGCGGCGCGGTTAGTGACGGTGAAATAATATCGCCCGTCGGCGCTGCGCTGGCCCGGAATCGTAGGCCGGGTAAGCGTCAGCGCCACCCGACAATAAAAAACCCCTCATGCGAGGGGTTTGACGTTTACTGTTGCGGTGCCGCCGGTTCGGCTGGCGCAGCCGGTTCAGCTGGTTCCGGCATCCCCAGAGCAGGCATACCAAACATGCCTACGAAGTCTTCCAGCGGCATTTTGTCGCCGTTGAGCGTGACCTGGCCGTTGGCGTACTGCAGGCTGGTGGAAATCGTGTTGTTGTCCACCTTCGTGATGCGGAACATCTGGCCCATTGCCGCCAGACCTTTCACCTGCTGGTTCGCCAGCTTGCCGGCATCTTCATCGCCGTAGCCTTCCAGTTTCGCAATCTGGGTCATAAACTCGGTCGCCATATCCATCGGGATGGTCAGCTTGCTGTCGAGCGACTTCACGCTGCGATCCACTTCCTGCGCCAGCGTCTGCGGTTCACCCGTTGCAGTGGCCGGATCTTTCAGGAACAGAGACAGGTTGAAGCTGGTTTCGCCTTTGCTGTTTTTCCAGCTCAGCGGCGCAACGGTGATCACCGGCTCGCCTTTCAGCAGGATCGGCAGGTTGTTGAACAGTACCGCCATCGCCTGCTGCTGGTACACTTCCGGATTCTGCTGCAGTGCGGTATCGGTCAGCAGCGCCTGGCTCTCTTTGCTGTATTTCTGGCTGAATTCGTGCCACGCCTGGCCGTCGATATTGCCGATCTTCAGCGACAGTTTGCCGGTGCCCAGATCCTGATTCTGTACTTTCAGGCTCTTCAGCGTGTAATCCAGCTGGGTATTGATGCTCTTACCGTCTTTGGACACGTCGGATTTTCCGTTCACGTCCATGCCTTCCAGCACGGCCATCTCTTTCCCTTCAACCGCAATGGCAACTTTATCGAGAGACAGTTTCTGATCGCCGATACGCTCTTTGAAATCGGTCATGCGGCTGTTGCCGTCGGCTTTCAGGTTGTTGAAGGTGAGCTGAACTTTTTGATTGTATTCGTTTACGGCGTTGACCAGGCCGCTTTCCGCTTCACCCGTCAGAGAGAACACGTTTCCGTCGCGGTCCGCGTCAAGTTTGAAGTGACCGCCGCTAAAAGCAACTTTCTCATTCTCTTTCTCGTAGTTCAGCGCTTTCAGGGCAATATCAGAACTCGTGTCACCGGCATAGCTGATGCGGGTGTCGATCTCGAAAGGTGAGGTATTTTTGGCCAGGTCGAACAGCGGTTTGGTGACGTCGTTATTCACCAGGACCGTGTGAACGGACGCCATCGACGGGATCAGATTAAAGGACTTCAGCTGCGCCAGCGGGAATGGACCGTGGCTTACCACTTCATCCAGCACCACGCTCTGGCCCGGTTTCAGCCAGCCGTTTTCCGTACCGGCAACCGGCTTCACCACAACCTGCATACGGCTGGTAAACACACCGCGCTCATAGTTCTGGTAGCTCAGCTCAAGGCCCGCTTCCGGCGCGCTGCGCTTAATCTCTCCGTTAGCCTGCGCCACCATCTCAGCCAGACGGCCTTCCAGCTGTTTCCCGGTAAACCAGGAGGCACCCGTCCAGACCACGCCTAACGCTACAATCACTCCTACCGCTACGACCGATTTTTTCATTGCGACTATCCCTAAAATGAAACCAGGCGGTAAAAACCGCCTGGAGATATTAAGCCTGCAACTAGCTTAGCAAGAGTTGTTAAAAAAATCAGTAAGTCCCTAATACCCGTCATACTTCAAGTTGCCTGTGCGTTGGCTTTCCTCGCTCACCCCAGTCACGTACTTATGTACGCTCCTGGGGATTCGCTGCGTCGCCGCCTTCATGCAACTCGAATTATTTAGGGTATAGCTTATTGAAAACGCGCGCCAGACGACCGGTGCCGCTTACGCTGACCGGAGACTCATTGGCTGCAACGAATGCTGACTCACCGGGCTTAAGCACCAGACGCTGTTCGCCTTTGTGCAGCGTCGCTTCGCCTTCCACGCAGAACAGGATCGCCGCGCTCTCCTGAGCGACCGACGTTTCGGCGCTGCTCAGGTCGTGCAGGGAGAAGGCAAAATCGTCCACCGGAATCGGGAAGTCCAGCTCTGCGCCGTTTTTCACCGGCTGAGTCAGCAGCTCTGCGGCAGGTTTCGCCACAAACTTCACGTTGGCAACCAGCTCGGGGATGTCTATGTATTTTGGCGTCAGGCCCGCGCGCAGCACGTTATCGGAGTTGGCCATCACCTCCAGCGCCACGCCCTGAAGGTAGGCGTGCGGGGTTTCCGCGAACAGGAACATTGCTTCACCCGGATTCAGCTTCACCACGTTCAGCAGCAGTGGGGAGAACAGGCCGCTGTCGTCCGGATAGAATTCGGAAATCAGACGGATGGTCTCCCACGGTTCACCTTGCTGGCTGTCCAGAGCGGCTTTCAGCACCGCCAGGGCGTGGGACTTTTCTTCACCCTGCATATTCAGCAGGCTGGCAAACAGCTGGCTCAGCGCGTCGGCATTCGGGTTTTCAAGGAAATGCGCGATAGCGTTATGGGCACCTGCGACAGGTTGCAGCAGGGAGATAATTTCTGAAAACTCGCGGAACGCATTCATCGCCAGGAACGGCGTCAGCGCGAACACCAGTTCCGGCTTGTGGTTAGGATCTTTGTAGTTACGCTCGGCGGCGTCTAACGGAATACCTGCCGCGTTCTCTTTCGCAAAGCCGATTTCAGACGCTTGCTTGTTCGGGTGAACCTGGATGGAGAGCGGCTGGTCGGCGCACAGCACTTTAAACAGGAACGGCAGTTCGCCAAAGCGCTGAGCCACCTTGTCGCCCAGCAGCGCGGCTTTGTTGGCCTCTATTACGTCACGCAGGCTGCGCACCTGGCCGCTGGCGTCTTCAATTTTTGAGCTGCTCTTCGGGTGCGCCCCCATCCACAGTTCTGCCATCGGCAGGTTGTTCGGGTTCGCGATACCGTAGAGATCCGTTAACGCAGTTTTACTTCCCCAGGCGTAGTTCTGCACTGAGTTAATGAGTTTTTGCATTATCAAGCCCTGATTCAATGATGGAATTAACTCCGGGTATTAAAGCAATAAACCACATGGAAGTAACCTGTGGATGTAAAAAGTCGTACTAGTCTCAGTTTTTGTTAAAAAATTGTGTAGGATAAGCTGACTCGCTTTTAAGCCGGGCAGCGGAACATCTGCCCTGAATAAACAGACCGAAGCAGTAAGTGAGAGAACAATGTCGAATAAACCCTTCCATTATCAGGATCCTTTTCCCCTCAGTAAGGATCAGACCGAGTATTACCTGTTAACCCGCGATCACGTCTCCGTCTCTGAGTTTGAAGGACAAGAGATCCTCAAGGTGGATCCGCAGGCGCTGACGCTGCTGGCGCAGCACGCTTTCCACGACGCCTCGTTTATGCTCCGTCCTGCCCATCAGCAGCAGGTTGCCGATATTCTGAGTGACCCGGAAGCCAGCGAAAACGATAAGTACGTTGCCCTGCAGTTCCTGCGTAACTCCGATATCGCGGCGAAAGGCATTCTGCCAACCTGTCAGGATACCGGTACGGCGATCATCGTCGGTAAAAAAGGCCAGCGCGTCTGGACCGGCGGCGGTGATGAAGCCGCGCTGGCGCACGGTGTTTATAACACCTACACCGAAGACAACCTGCGCTATTCGCAAAACGCCGCGCTGGACATGTACAAAGAGGTCAACACCGGCACCAACCTGCCAGCACAGATTGACCTCTACAGCGTCGACGGTGATGAGTACAAATTCCTCTGTATCGCCAAAGGCGGCGGTTCGGCCAACAAAACCTATCTCTATCAGGAAACCAAAGCGTTGCTTACCCCGGGCAAGCTGAAGAACTACCTGGTTGAGAAGATGCGCACCCTCGGCACCGCGGCGTGCCCGCCGTACCATATCGCGTTTGTGATTGGCGGTACCTCGGCGGAAAGCACGCTGAAAACCGTGAAGCTGGCCTCAACCAAATACTACGACGGCCTGCCTACCGAAGGTAACGAGCACGGGCAGGCGTTCCGCGACGTGCAGCTTGAGCAGGAGCTGCTGGAAGAAGCGCGTAACCTGGGCCTCGGCGCGCAGTTTGGCGGCAAATACTTCGCTCACGACGTGCGCGTGATCCGTCTTCCGCGTCACGGCGCTTCCTGCCCGGTCGGGATGGGCGTCTCCTGCTCTGCGGATCGCAACATCAAAGCGAAGATCAACCGCGAAGGCGTGTGGATCGAAAAACTGGAAAACAACCCGGGTAAATACATTCCGGAAGCGCTGCGTAAAGCGGGCGAGGGGGAAGCGGTTCGCGTTGACCTGAACCGTCCGATGAAAGAGATTCTGGCGCAGCTGTCTCAGTATCCGGTTTCGACCCGTCTCTCCCTCAACGGCACGATTATCGTGGGCCGCGATATCGCGCACGCGAAGCTGAAAGAGCGCCTGGACAACGGCGAAGGGCTGCCGCAGTACATTAAAGATCACCCGATCTACTACGCGGGCCCGGCGAAAACGCCTGAAGGCTACGCTTCTGGCTCGTTAGGCCCGACCACGGCAGGCCGTATGGACTCGTACGTCGACCAGCTGCAGGCTAACGGCGGCAGCATGATCATGCTCGCGAAAGGCAACCGTAGCCAGCAGGTGACGGACGCCTGCCACAAGCACGGCGGCTTCTACCTCGGCAGCATCGGCGGCCCGGCTGCGGTTCTGGCGCAGGGCAGCATCAAGAGCCTGGAGTGCGTGGAATACCCGGAACTGGGTATGGAAGCGATCTGGAAAATTGAAGTGGAAGATTTCCCGGCGTTTATCCTCGTGGATGACAAAGGCAACGACTTCTTCAAGCAGATCCAGTCGTCCCAGTGTTCGGCGTGTGTGAAGTAATTCTGTAAATTGCCGGGTGGCGCTGACGCTTACCCGGCCTGGATTCTCGTAGGTCGGGTAAGGCGCAGCCGCCACCCGACACCAAAAAGAGCGCACAAAGCGCCATAACGTTTCTCAGAAGTCATCAATACTTATCCCTTAAGCATGTGAGCAATCCCGACAGTGTTATCAAGGAGAAAGTAATGACAACGGTACGCCATGAGAAAGACTCGATGGGCGCCATCGACGTCCCGGCCGACAAGCTATGGGGCGCGCAAACCCAGCGTTCGCTGGAGCATTTCCGTATCTCGACTGAAAAAATGCCCGTCTCGCTGATTCAGGCGCTGGCCCTCACCAAACGCGCGGCCGCAAAAGTGAACCAGGATTTAGGCCTGCTGGCGGCAGACAAGGCCACCGCCATCATAAATGCCGCCGACGAAGTGCTGGCGGGCAAGCATCCTGACGAATTCCCTCTCGCCATCTGGCAGACCGGTTCCGGCACCCAAAGCAACATGAACATGAACGAAGTGCTGGCGAACCGGGCAAGCGAACTGCTGGGCGGCGTGCGCGGCATGGAGCGTAAGGTTCATCCGAACGATGACGTCAACAAGAGCCAGAGTTCTAACGACGTCTTCCCCACGGCCATGCACGTGGCGGCGGTGATTGCTATTCGCGAACAGCTTATCCCACAGCTTAACGTCCTGAAATCTACGCTCAACGAGAAGGCGCAGGCCTTCCGCGACATCGTCAAAATTGGCCGTACGCACCTGCAGGACGCCACGCCGCTGACGCTCGGCCAGGAGATTTCCGGCTGGGTGGCGATGCTGGAACACAACCTGAAGCACATTGAGAACAGCCTGCCGCACCTGGCGGAGCTGGCGCTCGGCGGCACGGCGGTGGGCACCGGGTTAAACACCCATCCGGAGTATGCGGTGCGTGTGGCGGAGGAGCTTGCGGCCATTACCGGACAGCCGTTCGTCACGGCGCCCAACAAGTTCGAAGCGCTGGCGACCTGCGATGCGCTGGTCCACACTCACGGCGCGCTGAAAGGGCTGGCGGCCTCGCTGATGAAAATCGCCAACGACGTGCGCTGGCTGGCCTCGGGCCCGCGCTGCGGCATCGGTGAAATCAGCATTCCGGAAAACGAGCCGGGCAGCTCCATCATGCCGGGTAAAGTCAACCCGACCCAGTGCGAAGCCATGACCATGCTCTGCTGTCAGGTACTGGGCAACGACGTGGCCGTTAACCTGGGCGGTGCATCCGGCAACTTCGAGCTGAACGTCTATCGTCCGATGATGATCCACAACGTTCTGCAATCGATTCGTCTACTGGCAGACGGCATGGAGAGCTTTAACGAACACTGCGCGGTGGGGATCGAGCCAAACCGCGAGCGCATCAGCCAGCTGTTAAATGAGTCGCTGATGCTGGTGACCGCGCTCAATACCCACATTGGCTACGACAAAGCCGCCGAGATCGCCAAAAAAGCGCATAAGGAGGGGCTGACGCTGAAAGCCTCCGCCCTGGCGCTGGGCTATCTGACGGAGGCGGAGTTCGATGCCTGGGTGCGCCCTGAAGCGATGGTCGGCAGTCTGAAATAATCAACTCGCCACGTACAGGTGCAGCCGCGGAATAATCAGCTGTAGCGGCTGCGCCTGGGGTCGGTAACGGTGCTGGACATTTTCAGCATCGTAATTCAGCAACTCACCAATATCCGGCACGATAGCCCCCTGATCGGCATCATAGAGCGCAATCAGCGGCGTTGGACAGGCATACTGCACCTGTTTTTGCTGGCCGGAATACCAGACGCGGGCGATAGGCTGAACCTTCACCGGGCGCTTAATTTTGAGGCGCGTATCCGCCGGTAGCGAGGCGATGCTGTGGTACTCCTGCTCCAGGCGCTCAATCCACTGCTCACGCGACCACGGCGCGACGGTGCGTGGCGCCTTGAGGCTTTTTTCCAGCTGCGCCAGGATCTCATCCCGGGTGAAGTTTTTAATGATGTGCTTATTCGCCCAGCCGAAGCGCAGCGTGGCGGGGTGGCGCAGTACCGTCAGCGTACGATAGGCATTCAGCGTAATTAACCCCGGAAGCTGACGGTGGACCCATTCAAACCGGGCGGCAGGGGCCAGGCCCGACTCCTCGGTAACGATCTTCTCAAATGCCGCTTTCAGGCTGTTGATATGGGCAATCTGGCTTTCCAGCGCCTCGCGCGATACTGCATCGGTTTGCAGACAGATCACGCCCGGCATCCGCACGGCTGCCTTGCTGCTGCGCTGTTCAGACTGCTGCTGGATAAAAAGATGTCGATAGTGTTTCATCGCCAGCTCCAGTGCGGCCTTGCCGATGTGCTGCTTCACGTCGATGGTGTCCAGCGGATCGTGCTCGGCCCCTTTGACCACCTCGGGCAGGGTAAAGACGCGCGCGGCCAGCAGGCGGCAGGTCTGCAAACGTTCTGTCAGGGTCAGCAGCTCGTGTTCTATTTTCCGAAACGTGCTGTTCAGCCGTTCGATAAGATCGTAGGTCGCCATAAGTACCCTCATTAGTTACAACATACTTATCATATAGCACAGCACGCCGGGTCAGGCCAGCGTGCGGTTGAGGTCAGGCAGGAACGGGAAGGGCGATGTTATGGTACACCGGCCAGCTAAAGCAGAAGCGCGCGCCGCCGAGCTCGCTCTCCTCGCAATGTACCGTGCCGCCCATGGCCTGCGCGATAGAGTAGACAATGGCCAGCCCCAGACCACAGCCTCCGGTGGCGCGATCGCGGCTGGGATCGAGGCGGACAAACGGTTCAAACACGGTTTCGCGCGCCTCCGGCGCAATCCCCGGCCCGTCATCCTCTACCGTCAGGCTGGCCTGATTACCCTGCAAATCCAGCCCAATCTGTAGCGTACTTTCGCTGTAGCGCATGGCGTTGTTCATCAGATTGTCCAGCACGCGTTCCATCAGGCGCATATCGAGTGCGCCGTAGTCACCCGGCGTAACGCGCGTCAACAGCGTACGCTGTGGGTTCACGCTCTGAACGTCGTCAATGTGGGTTTGCAGCCACGCGGGCAGATCCGGCGTGCTGAGGTTCAGTTCGTTTTGCGGGCGATCGAGGCGCGCGTAGGTCAGCAGCTCCTCAATCAGCGCCTCAAGCTGGCCAATGTCGCGGTTAAGCGCCTGAGACTCTGCTTCCGTCAGATTCTCACTCATCTCCAGACGATAGCGCAGGCGCACCAGCGGCGTGCGCAGCTCGTGCGCAATCCCGTCGATGAGCTGTTTCTTACTGGCGATAAGGGCATTGATGTTATCGGCCATCTGGTTAAAGGCCACGCCCAGACGTTCAAAGCTGGAACCGCTGTCGAAGTGGATGCGCTCGGTAAAGTGTCCCTCACCAAAACGCTGCGCGGCGGATTCCAGCTTCAGCATGTCCTGCCAGTGCGGGCGCATCCAGATAAAAACCGGAAACGCCAGCGAAATGGCGATAAAGGCCATTAGCGCCATGTCCAGCAGGCGCATCTGATGCAGATAATAGAGATAGGGCACTGGCCCGACGGCCAGCACGTAATGGCTGCGCGGAATACGCTGAATAAAGGTGTATTTCTCATCCAGCGCGACGATGTCCCCGTCGCGCAGACGCTGCATGGCGGGTGGGTCCAGATCGAAATCTTTCAACGGCTCAATGCGTAAATCGAATGACAGATTGAGATCCAGCTCTTTCAGGGTTTTCGCCCAGTCGTGTGGCGGGATCTCTCTCAGCTCGCTGCGCATCAGATACAGCGAGCTTTTCATCAGGTCGTCCAGAGACTGCCTGCCCGCACGTTCGGCGGTAAATTTATAGACCAGCCCGACCAGCATGGTCATTACCAGGAAGCAGACAAACAGTAAAAGATAAAACTGCACAAACAGCTTTTTCATTGGATCTCACCGAAAAAACGCTATATGCAGAATATACATGAAAACCCTTCGAGTTTTTCACGTCTGTCGAGCGTGTTACATGGCTTTCGCGCTGTTTTTTACCTTGGCGATGAATTTTTCCGTCACGGCCAGGCCTTCCGCAATGTGCGTATCAATCACATCCGTTCCGTATTCGCTGATGAGGTCCAGCAGTATTTCGTAAGACTGGATGAGTTCCAGCAGGTCAAAGAGCGCTTTTTGATCGGTGCGTGAGGGGGAGGCGTGGTTCAGGGTTGCCTGATTAACAATCCACTCAAGATTGGTTTTTATCGCTTCTACCTGACCGTAGCTATACATAATTCATGAGCTTAAATCCTCATTTCAAGATTTATTGGAGAGATGTCGTGAAAGCTTCACGGCGAAAATGAGTAAAACAATCGCAAGAGCGGGGCGAGCTGAAGAAAGGAGAGTCGAGAAGGTAATTATGGAATAGTTCGCGTGCTTAGCAAGTTAATTGTTGCGCAAACGTAAAAATAAACGCCCGAAGAGAAGGCATCGTCGCGCAATGCCTTCATTTCGCACAGGTTATCTTATCCGGCGATCAGGTTTCCCACGCATGTGGGGCAAACAGATAGCCCTTGTTACGCACGGTTTTAATGCGGTAGGGCTCGGTGGCGTTATCCTGCAGTTTTTTGCGCAGACGCGAAATCGCCACGTCAACGCTGCGGTCCATTCCGTCGTAGCTTACGCCACGCAGGTTTTTCAGCAGCGCGTCACGGTCCATGATCTGCCCGGCATGCGTTGCCAGCTCCCACAGCAGGTCAAAATCTGCGGTGGAAAGGGCGATAAGCTCGCCAGAGAGCAGCACCTGACGGTTAATCGGATCAATAGACAGCGTACCGAAGCGCATCGCTTTGTGCGGCGTCAGAGACGGCGCCGGTGCTTCGCGTTCGATGCTGGCGTGCTGGCGTAAATGGAGGCGCAGGCGAGCGAGCAGGACGGCAGGCGGCGTGGTTTTCAGAATGTAATCATTGGCACCCATCTCCAGCGACAAAATATGGTTCATATCGCTGTCCAGTGAGGTGAGCAGGACGATAGGGCCCTCCCAACGGGCGCGCAGGTCCCGGCAGAGCGTCATGCCGTCTTTGCCTGGCAACATAATATCCAGCAATACCAGATCCGGGTTTTCACGGACGACCACCTCTTCGGCACGATCGCCGCGAGGTTCAACAATGACGTCCATATCATGTTTACCCAGATAGGCGGCGATCAGCTGCCCGACTTCGGGTTCGTCTTCAACATAAACAATCTTATTCATACAGCGTCTGTTTTCGTGAAAAAAGCCAACATACACCGTGAAACCTTAACCTTCCATTAATCTTTCAAAATTAACGCCGGTTCCGTTATTCTGGCTGATATTGTGAGTTGATTATTATAGGGAAAACGATGGGGCTGGTGATCAAAGCCGGGCTGGGCGCGCTGGTGGTGTTGCTGATTGGCATGCTGGCGAAAACGAAAAACTACTATATTGCCGGGCTGATCCCTCTCTTCCCGACCTTTGCGCTCATTGCCCACTATATCGTGGCGTCTGAACGCGGTACGGAAGCGTTACGCACGACCATCGTGTTTGGCATGTGGTCAATCATTCCGTATTTTCTCTACCTGCTTTCGCTGTGGTATTTCACCGGTTTTCTGCGTCTCCCACTGGCGCTGAGCGGGGCGGTGGTCTGCTGGGGGCTCAGCGCCTGGCTGTTAATTTTCTTCTGGAGCCGCTTTCACTAACGCAGCGGTCGGCCGCCGTCCACGGCAAAGGTTCTGCCGGTGACGTAGCAACTGGTGAGCAGGTAATCCACGAGGTCGATGACCTCTTTCTCGCCCGGGGCAATTTTCATGAGCGACTTATTCAGCGCCTGCTGGCGATACTCCGCATCATCGTTTTCGTTGAATAAAATCATCGCCGGGGCAATGGCGTTCACCTTCACCTCGGGGGCGAGCTTGCGGGCAAACGAGCGGGTCATGTTATCCAGCGCGGCTTTACTGGCCGCATAGGCGATGTGCTTGTCGCTGCCGCGCTCCACCACATAATCAGTGAAGTGAATGATGTCGCCCGCAGCATGCCCGTGGCCGCGGAGCAGATCCTGCAGAGCATGGTTCAGCAGATAAGGGGTATTAACATGGATCTGTAACATGGCGGCAAGCGTTTCGCTGAGCGAGGTACCGGATTTCTCGGCCTGCCATGCGCTGGCGTTATGGATCACGGCGCGCAGCCCGGCAGTGGTGGATTTCACCTTTTCCGCAAAGGCCAGAATGCCTTCATCGGTTGAAAAATCAGCCTGAATGCAGACCGCCCCGGCTTTGCGTAACCCTTCAATCGACGGGTATTCCGTACGGTAGCTCACAATGACCGGATGGCGAAGGTTGAGAAAGTGATGGGCGAGAGCGAGGCCGATACGGCGGCCTCCACCGGTGATCAGTATGGGGCGAAGCGGTGCATTTCCCATCGTATTCTCCTTTACAGTTCAACAATGGGAAAGGCGATGCTATCCCACTAACATCCAGGTTGCCGGCACGGCAGCAACCAGTAAGAGTCCAATTAATGCCATTTCGCGGCGTTTCAGCGCGTTCTCCAGCTGATGCGTGCGGCGGGCGTAGATAAACACCAGCAGACCCGGTGCGTACAGCACCACCGACAGCAGCAGATGCATAGGTCCGGAAGCATACAACAACCACAGGCCGTAAATACAGGCTCCGACACCCACGACATAATGCGCGGGACGAGTGGCAATTTTTAACAAATACGCCCCCACTAAGAAATAGGGTACCAGAATCATCTCCGAGGCGATGGTCAGCAGCGTGTTATAGTCTGAACCTGTGAGCCAGATCAGCACCAGGCAGATCTGAACGCTGATGTTGGTCAGCCAGAGTGAGGCAGACGGCGCGCTGTTTTTGTTTTGACGCGCAAACAGCCGTGGGAACGCTTTGTGCGTAGAGGCCAGGAAGGGCACTTCAGCCGCCATGATGGTCCAGCTCAGGTAGGCTCCGCAGACGGAGATAATAAGACCCGCCGCAATCACCACGTCGCCCCAGGGGCCGAGCATTTTCACCATCAGGCCCGCCATTGACGGGTTACGCATTTCAGCCAGTTCAGGACGCGCCACCACGCCCAGCGACAGCAGCGTGACCAGCAGATAGACCCCGAGCGCAGCCAGTACGGCCAGCAGCGTGGCGCGGCCTACATCGCGTTTATTTCGGGCGCGGGCAGAAACCACAACCGCGCCTTCAACGCCGATGAATACCCACAGGGTAATCAGCATCGTGTTTTTCACCTGCTCCCAGACGGGGACGCCCAGCGCAACGCCGCTGAAATCGAGCTTAAACACGTCGAGACGGAACGCAATGAAGGCCAGAACGATAAACAGGCCGAGCGGAACCAGCTTCGCGAGCGTCGCCACCAGGTTAATGCTGGCGGCCGTTTGTACGCCACGCAGCACCAGCCAGTGGACGAACCACAGTAATACCGAAGCGCCCACAATAGACTGCCAGGTATTCCCGTCGCCAAAGAGGCGCAATTCAGGCGTATCGGTAAAGAAACTGAGCGCCGAGAAGACAATCACCAGATAGGAGACGTTGGCGATAACCGCACACAGCCAGTATCCCCATGCGGAACAGAAGCCAATCAGCTCGCCGAAGCCTTCACGGGCATAGGTGAAAATGCCGCCGTCCAGGTCCGGGCGAATGCGGGTCAGCAGCAGCATGGCGAAGGCCAGCAGCAATATTCCGACTCCCGTAATGCCCCAGCCAATGATGAGCGCAGACGGGCTGGCGACGGCCGCCATATTTTGCGGCAAACTGAATACGCCCGCACCCAGCATTGAGCTTAAAACGAGTGCAGTCAGAGCACTCAGGCCAAGTTTCTTTTCCATTGGCTTCCTGTTATGAAAGGTCAAAATCCAGAATAATTATTTCGCTCAGGCGCATAAAAATGGTGGATCACACTAAGGCGCGGGATTTTACGGAGTGTAACGAAAGCATGCAATGACGTGTGGCAGAAATTCAAAAAAAGTAACAAAAAAGGCGGCATTGCGCCGCCTTTCTTAAACGATTTTGTTACTTGTACAGATCGGCGCTGATGGTCACGTTGTTACCACGTTCCTGCCACTGGCGGGTAATGTGGTAGAACTTCGCCCCTTTCTTCGCCGCACGCTTCGCGACCTGGTAAGAGACTTCCGTCATGTTGCCGTAGTTGCCGGTAAATTTGATGCTGTCGAATGGCACCATCTGCGCGGCAGTGGCATTGTTCAGCTCTTCAACTTTGGTACCGTCTGGCAGCGTAACCGAATAACGGCCACCTTTCGTGGACTGCGTTTCAAAGAAACGGCCCACTTCAGCGCTTGGCGCAGCCGTCGTTGCGACGCCTGGGATTTCCACTTTCTTCGCTTCTTCGCCACCTTTCGCTATCGCCGCGCGACCGGCTTCTGAGTTCGCCGGAATCGCATCCGGGCTCTGCAGAACACGTTTTTTCGCATCTTCTTTATAGATGAACGCGGTAATACGCTGGTTGCCGCCCTGGTTAGCATCGACCTGACGCACGATGTAGAACGAGTAGGCCCCTTTCTCTTTCGCGGCTTTGGTGATGGCATCGTTCACTTCAGGCTGGCTGCGGTAGAAGCCCTGAACGGTGACGGTGTCGTACGGTTCCAGCGCAATTGCCTGATCTTTCGGCAGTTCAACAACACCGTTGATCACGCGATTTTTCGGTGCGTCAGCTTTTGGCGCGTTGTCTTTATACAGCGCAATAGTCACGCGCTGGTTACCGCTGTTGCCGTTATCAGACTGGTCAACAACATAAAACGAGGCTGCCCCGTTTTTATCAGCGGCCTTTGATGCAGCGGCGACGGCGTCGCCAATAGAATTATAACGACCCACAATGACCTTATGGTCAAAAGGTTTTAACGCTGCCGCTTGCTCCGGCGTTAACTCTGTTGCGGCATTCGCAGACAGGGCGGTCGCGGAGAGAAGTGCGGACGCCAGGAGTGTGTTCTTAAGCTTCATAAAAATGATCCTTCGCCTTGCGCAAACCATGTACTGGTATTGTTGTTAATTTGAGACGGTCCCGATTATGGCATTTAAAACCCGTCGCTGTCTGCGCCATTTTTCACTGCCTGTGCTCACTGAATCACCTTATTCGATAACATTTAGTGATATGTTGAAAAAACACGCGTTTGACAAGTAAAACTGATAAAGCTTATGACTTTTACAAGTTAATTTAATGTTAATAAGTTGTTCTCTTATGGCGCTATATCATGTTTTTACCGCTTCGCTTGCGCGAATTATCGGTTCTGGCGATGAATTTAAGGTAAATATCACTGTCAGTGACGCCGATCGCTTATTTTTCACAGATAAAGTAAGAAATAGTGTTTTCTGGCGGTAGATCACGGCCGGTATTTTCAGTAGGTTATAGACAGTTTGTTACTGTTTTATTTTCCGGGGTGAATTGTGTCTCATTGCTTGTGTGATGGCGAAAAATGATACAAACCGCGGGCATTTATCGATAAACCATCATCAAAAACCGATGGAAGGGAAAACTATGCGTATTGGGGTACCAAAAGAACGGTTAGCCAATGAAACCCGCGTAGCGGCAACACCGAAAACGGTGGAGCAACTGCTTAAGCTGGGTTTTACCGTCGCGGTTGAAAGCGGCGCAGGCAAACTGGCGAGTTTCGATGACGAGGCCTTTATCCAGGCTGGCGCGGAAGTGGTGGACGGTGCCGACGTATGGCAGTCGCCGGTAATTCTGAAGGTCAATGCACCGGAAGAGAGTGAGATAGCGCTGCTGAATCCGGGCACCACGCTGGTGAGCTTTATCTGGCCTGCGCAAAATCCTGAGCTGATGGAAAAACTGGCCGCGCGCGGCGTTACCGTCATGGCGATGGACTCCGTGCCGCGTATTTCGCGCGCCCAGTCGCTGGACGCCTTAAGTTCAATGGCAAACATTGCGGGCTACCGCGCCATCGTTGAAGCGGCCCACGAATTTGGACGCTTCTTTACCGGTCAGATCACCGCGGCGGGTAAAGTCCCTCCGGCGAAGGTGATGGTGATTGGCGCGGGCGTGGCGGGACTTGCCGCCATCGGTGCGGCAAACAGCCTGGGCGCTATCGTGCGCGCGTTCGATACCCGTCCTGAAGTGAAGGAGCAGGTCCAGAGTATGGGCGCCGAATTCCTTGAGCTGGACTTCAAGGAAGAAGCGGGCAGCGGTGATGGTTACGCGAAGGTGATGTCGGAAGCCTTTATCAAAGCCGAAATGGAACTTTTCGCTGCGCAGGCGAAAGATGTCGACATCATTGTCACCACCGCGCTTATCCCGGGTAAACCGGCGCCGAAGCTGATTACCCGTGAGATGGTTGACTCCATGAAGCCGGGCAGCGTGATTGTCGACCTGGCTGCGCAAAACGGCGGCAACTGTGAATATACCGTAGCGAATCAGGTGACCACGACCGCGAACGGCGTGAAGGTGATCGGCTATACCGATCTGCCGGGTCGCCTGCCGACGCAATCGTCTCAGCTGTACGGCACCAACCTCGTCAACCTGCTGAAGCTGCTTTGCAAAGAGAAAGACGGCAACATCACCGTCGATTTTGACGATGTGGTGGTGCGCGGTGTGACCGTGGTGCGTGAAGGTGAAATTACCTGGCCTGCGCCGCCGATTCAGGTTTCGGCCCAGCCTCAGGCAGCGCCTAAAGCGGCGCCTGAACCAAAAGAACCTGCCAAACCGGCTTCCCCTTGGCGCAAATACGCGATCATGGCGCTGGTGATTATTCTCTTCGGCTGGCTGGCTGACGTCGCGCCGAAAGAGTTCCTCGGCCACTTTACCGTCTTCGCGCTCTCCTGCGTCGTGGGCTACTACGTGGTGTGGAACGTCTCCCATGCGCTGCATACACCGCTGATGTCGGTAACCAACGCCATCTCCGGGATCATCGTGGTGGGGGCGTTACTGCAGATTGGCCACGGCGGCTGGATCAGCTTCCTGAGCTTTATCGCGGTGCTGATCGCCAGTATCAATATTTTCGGTGGTTTCACCGTGACTCAGCGCATGCTGAAAATGTTTCGTAAAGGCTAAGGGGTAGCATATGTCTGGAGGATTAGTGACAGCCGCATACATTGTTGCTGCAATCCTGTTTATTTTCAGTCTGGCGGGGCTTTCCAAACACGAAACGTCTCAGCAGGGGAATAACTTTGGTATCGCCGGGATGGCGATTGCGCTGATTGCCACCATCTTCGGGCCGGATACTGGCAACGTAGCGTGGATCCTGGTGGCGATGATCATCGGCGGTGCGATTGGTATTCGCCTGGCGAAACGCGTTGAAATGACCGAGATGCCGGAGCTGGTGGCGATTCTGCACAGCTTTGTGGGTCTGGCCGCGGTGCTGGTGGGCTTCAACAGCTACCTGTACCACACGCCGGGTCTGGAACCGATTCTGGTGAATATTCACCTGACGGAAGTGTTCCTCGGTATCTTCATCGGTGCGGTCACCTTCACCGGCTCCATTGTCGCGTTCGGTAAGCTGCGCGGGAAGATTTCCTCTAAGCCGCTGATGCTGCCAAATCGCCATAAGCTGAACCTGGCGGCGCTGGTGGTGTCGTTTGTGCTGCTGGTGGTCTTCGTGCGTACCGAAAGCGTCGGTCTGCAGGTGCTGGCGTTGCTGGTGATGACCATCATCGCGCTGGCCTTCGGCTGGCATCTGGTGGCGTCCATCGGTGGTGCGGATATGCCAGTGGTGGTCTCCATGCTGAACTCCTACTCCGGTTGGGCGGCGGCGGCGGCGGGCTTTATGCTGAGCAACGACCTGCTGATCGTTACCGGTGCGCTGGTGGGTTCTTCGGGTGCGATCCTGTCTTACATCATGTGTAAGGCGATGAACCGCTCGTTCATCAGCGTCATCGCCGGTGGCTTTGGTTCTGACGGCTCGTCTACCGGCTCCGATGAGGAAGTGGGTGAGCACCGTGAGATCAGCGCGGAAGATACCGCCGAGATGCTCAAAAACTCGCACTCGGTCATTATCACCCCGGGCTACGGCATGGCGGTGGCACAGGCGCAGTATCCGGTGGCGGAAATCACCGAGAAGCTGCGCGCGCGCGGTATCAAGGTGCGCTTTGGTATTCACCCGGTGGCGGGGCGTCTGCCAGGCCACATGAACGTGCTGCTGGCGGAGGCGAAAGTGCCTTACGACATCGTGCTGGAGATGGATGAGATCAACGATGATTTCGCCGACACCGACACCGTGCTGGTCATTGGGGCTAACGACACCGTTAACCCGGCGGCGCAGGACGATCCGCGTAGCCCAATCGCCGGGATGCCGGTTCTGGAAGTGTGGAAAGCGCAGAACGTGATCGTGTTTAAACGTTCAATGAATACCGGCTATGCCGGGGTGCAAAACCCGCTGTTCTTCAAAGAGAACACTCACATGCTGTTTGGCGATGCCAAAGCCAGCGTGGATGCGATTCTCAAAGCGCTCTGACAGGGTAAAGCCCGGTGGCGCAAGCTTACCGGGCCTACCAAACCCGTAGGCCGGGTAAGGCGTAGCCGTCACCCGGCAAAAAAAAGCGCCGGTTCGCCGACGGTTTTTTTTCATCTTGCGGGTCAATCGTCTTCCGGATCGTCGAGCTCAACCGGCGTCTGGTACTCATCCGGCTTGATAACCAGCAGGTCGCAGCGCAGATGGTCGATCACCTGCTCGGCGGTATTGCCGAGGAAGGCGGCAGAAATACCGGTACGACCAATGGTACCCAGCACCACAATCCCCGCCTGCAGGTGTTCAGCCAGGTCCGGGATCACCTCTTCAGGCAGCCCTTTTTCCACGTGGGTCATTTTCTCATCGATGCTGAATTTCTGGCGCAGCGCTTTCATGGCCAGCAGATGCTGACCGCGGATCGCGTCGTTGTACACGCTCGGGTCAAATTCCGGCAGTTCAATGGCGATGTTAATCGGGGTGACCGGATAGGCGCCAACCAGATGCACTTCGGTATGATTGACCTGATCGGCAAGCTGGATAGTCTCCTTCACCAGCTTCTCGTTCAGCGAATTGTGGTAATCCTCTTCGCTGGCGAGGTTTACCGCCACAACGGCTTTCCCGCCTTCAGGCCACGGCTGGTCTTTCACCATCCAGACCGGGCAAGGGCATTTACGCAGCAAATGCCAGTCGGTCGGGGTGAAGATCACGGATTCCAGCTTGTCGTGCTGGTGCGCCATCTTCAGCAGCAGATCGTGCCCACCGGCAACGACTTCCTGAATGATGGCTTCAAAAGGTCGGTTGTGCCAGACCACTTTAATATCAATGGGCACACCCGCTTCCAGGTAATACTTCGCCTGTTCGCGGATCCACGCGGTACGCTGGCTGATGACGCCCTGACGCATAGCGGTGCGCTCGTCAGGCGACAGAAGGGTGGTCATCTCATACGAGAAGTCATAGATCGGCAAAAACGCTTTGATTTTGCCACCAATCCGTTGATGTAAATACACAGCACGTCGTAATGCCGGCTGATCGTCCTGATTCGGATCGATTGCTACCAGCATGTTTTGATACTTGGCCATACAGGTCTCCTTACTACTGTCACCACAGTCTGTAATTAAAAGAGTAACCTATATATCCTGAATGAAACAGAGGGGAGGTTTTGCCAGATCAATAATTCATGAAAATTTATCAGAGGAAAAGCACCGTGGTCGTTACCGCAACAAACGCAATAAACAGCAGCACCATCACCGCTATCGCAAAGGTCGTGGAATCCTGAACGTAGGTTTTTTCCTCCCCCTTCATTGGGCCGACAAGCATGATCCAGATGAAGATAAAGGTCACGGAGGCAATCACGACTGAAACGAAAAACAAACTTTCTCTCAATTCATAACCTCAACGAGAACCTTTTGGGTGCTGTGTGGGGACGTGCTACGGTGAAAAGGTCAGATAAAGGACGGGGTGACAGGCCAGACCGCTAAATCAGGAAAATTTATCGGTCTGGCTGTATACGTATGGCGTTTACGCCACGTTGCGGGCGTGCCCGGCAAGAACGGCCAGCGCTTCACCGTTTTCGATAGTGATATATTTACCCTTAACGGCCAGCATCCCGCTTTTCTGGAAACGACCCAGCAGACGGCTGATGGTTTCCACGGTCAGACCCAGGTAGTTACCGATATCGCCACGCGTCATGGTCAGACGGAATTCACGCGGCGAGAAGCCACGCTCGGCGAAGCGGCGGGAGAGGTTGTAGATAAACGCGGCCAGACGCTCTTCTGCGTTCTTTTTAGAAAGCAGCAGAATCATGTCCTGATCGCCTTTGATCTCACCGCTCATCAGACGCATCATCTGCTGACGCAGGTTAGGCATCTTGCCGGACAGATCGTCCAGGGTTTCAAACGGAATTTCGCAAACCATCGAGGTTTCGAGTGCCTGAGCAAAGCTCGGGTGATGGCCCGTACCGATGGCATCAAAGCCTACCAGGTCACCTGCCAGATGGAAGCCGGTGATCTGCTCATCGCCCTGTTCGGTGATGGTGTAGCTCTTGATGGTGCCAGAACGGATAGCATAGAGCGATTTCAGTTCGTCTCCCGCTTTAAACAGCGTCTGCCCTTTCTGAATAGGCTTTTTACGCTCGATGATATTATCAAGCTGATCGAGTTCATGCTCATTCAGGGTAAACGGGATACAGAGCTGGCTGATGCTGCAATCCTGGCAATGGATAGCACAACCGCCAGACTGAATGCGTCGTATAATTCGCTTTTCCGGGATCATAGGTTTGCTCAAGCCTTAATTGATATTGGTCAATTTTAACATCTTTTTGGTAAGTACGTAAGCCTGACAAACCCTCAATAAGGACAAGAGACGACAATGCGTCGCCATCTTCTTGAAATTCCACAGCTTGATTATGGATTTTTAGCCTAACCGGTAGAAAATTAAGCACAAAAAGCCTGGGAACTAGAGCAAAAGATACCCTTCGTGACGCAGTAACCACTCTTTTCGCTGCACGCCACCGGCATAGCCGGTCAGGGTACCGTTGCGGCCAATAACGCGATGGCAGGGCACCACGATGCTGACCGGATTAGAGCCGTTCGCGGCGCCTACGGCGCGTGCGGCCCCTGCGCGACCTAACTGCTCCGCGAGCTGGCCGTAATGCATCACCTGTCCGCAGGGAATGGCCCGCAGCGCCTGCCACACTTCGCGCTGAAAAGGGGTGCCTGCCGTGGCGGTGGGCAGCGTGTCGATGATGCTGAGATCGCCTTCGAAGTACGCCGCTAGCTTGTCGCTCAGTCCACCCGGATTGATGGCGCGGATACGTTCATACCCCTGTGAGCGGTAGTGAATCGCAAGCAGTTCTTCCATGCGGTCGCTGTGCTCTTCCCACTCAACGGCGCGCAGACAAAACTGCTCGTCCGCGATCACCCACAGCGGGCCAAGCGGCGTCGCAATCTTGTCTTCGAGTAATCTCAGCATCCTCATTCCTTTAGTTCAGCCTCGGGTAAATCCCCGGTCCAATCGGCAGGCCGACAAGATACCATGTCACCAGCATCACCAGCCATACCCCTAAAAAGATAAGCGGGTAGGGTAAAACCAGCGAATAGTAAGTACCCAGTTTGGCCTCGGGTTTATAGCGCTGGAGGAAGCCTAAAAACAGCGGAACAAACGGCGAAACCGGCGCCAGCGGGATGACCGAAGAGTCCGCGATGCGGAACAGGATCTGCGCGAAAGCCGGGTGGAACCCCAGCATCATAAACATCGGCACGAAGATCGGGGCCAGAATCGACCAGATGGCGGAGCCGCTGGCGATAAACATGCACAGCAGCGACGAAAGCAGCGCCAGGCCGACAAACGCCGGTACGCCGCTTAACCCGGCCGCCTCCAGCGCGTCGGTCAGGCCCACGGCCATAAACTTGCCCATGTTGCTCCAGTTAAACATCGCCACAAACTGGGCCAGCGGGAACACCATCACGATAAAGCCCGCCATCTCTTTCATCGGCTCGATCATCAGCTGCGGCAGATCGCCCTGGCGGCGAATTTTACCGGTGGCGATACCGTAGGCGAGCGAGACGACAAAGAAAAACAGAATAATCAGCGGCACGATGCCCTGGATAAACGGAGAAGGTAGGACGGTATGTTTAACCGGATCGCGCAATATGCCGTTTTCCGGCACCACCATCAGCGCCACCGCGGCAATAAACGCCAGCGAGACAATCCCCGCCACGCGCAGGCCGAAGCGCTGCTCTTTGCTCAGGGTTTCCAGCTTTTCATCACTGCGGCCTTCCCATTTACCCAGCCGCGGCTCGACGATCTTATCGGTAATCAGCCCGCCGACAATCGTCAGGACAATGACCGAGCTTGCCATAAAGTACCAGTTGTCGATCACGCTGACGTGCATGGCCGCATCAATGGTTTTCGCCGCCTCCGTACTGATGCCCGAGAGCAACACGTCGGTGGTGACGATCAGCAGGTTAGCGGTAAAACCGCAGCCCACCCCCGCAATCGCGGACAGCAGACCCGCCACGGGATGGCGCCCGACGGCGAGGAAGATCAGCGCCCCCATCGGCGGCATGATCACCAGCGCGGCGTCGGAGGAGATATGGCTGAAGAAGGCGATAAACAGCACCATGTAGCTCGCGTAGCGCGCGCTGACGTGAGAAGCCATCTTCACCATCAATGCGGGCAACAGGCCGACGCGTTCAGCCAGCCCGGCGCCCAGCACCAGCGCCAGAATGGCGCCGAGCGGGGCAAATCCGCTGAAGTTTTTAATCACGTTGGGTAAAAACCAGTGTAGCCCTTCAATGCTCAGCAGGTTTTTCACCGCTACCAGGCTGCCGTCGGCCGGGCTGCGCACGCTGACGTCAAAGGCGGAGAGCACGGCGGTGGCGACCATCAAAATCACAATAAGATAGATAAAAAGCAGGAAAGGGTGCGGCACTTTATTGCCGATCCTTTCAACCCAGCCATAGAGCTTACCGGATGGGGAATGCGAAGGTATGGATGACATACTCATGGGCGTTCCTCGGGACTGTTGTGTTGTTGTGTTGTGTTTTTTTATTTTAAAGGTGACGGTGTCACGCCTCGTGGGATCGGACACACGTACGGTTTTTCTTCTATTCGTTGTTCGAACTCTTCACGGCATTTTTTCAGCAGCGCGGCGTCCTGCAGCAGATTGAGCGCGGTCGCGCCCATCACTTTCCCGGCCAGCAGCATGCCTTTGTGGGCAATAGAGGTTCGCCCCTGAGATACCAGTTGCCAGGTGTGCAGCGGCGTGCCGACGGTAAAGCAGGGGCTGAAGCATTGGGCGACCGGCATTTTCCAGCTGACGTCACCCACGTCGGTTGAACCTGCCAGCACGTTGTCGGTGACGGCATAAGGCGCGACTTCATCCACCAGGAGCGTCGCCTGATGACGACGGGCAAAGGCTTTACCCGCTTCGCCACCCGTGGCTGCAATATTTTTCAGGCTGTTTTGCAAATCGTTGGGCGTCAGCGTGGCGCGGATCTCGCGGGCAAACTCTCGCTCTTCGTCGGTCCACTCCGGCGTACCGTAGTGCTGCAGGGCGCGATACATCGCCGCCTCAAGCGTGCGGTTCGGCAGGTAGCTGGAGCAGGCTTTATCAAAGCGGCATTCGACGGTGGTTTCGGTCATCATCGCCGCGCCCTGGGCAATTTTCTCGATGCGCTCGTAGATCTGCTGCGCATCCGCCATCTCCGGGGCGCGGATCAGGTACAGCACCTCGGCCTGCGCCTGCACCACGTTGGGCGAAATCCCGCCGGTATCGGTAATGGCGTAATGGACGCGCGCTTTCTCGATGATGTGTTCGTTAAGGAAGTTGGTGCCGGTGGTCATCAGCGTTACGGCGTCCAGCGCGCTGCGTCCCAGGTGAGGGGAGTTGGCCGCGTGCGCCGCCACGCCGTGAAAACGCCAGGCGGCCTGAATATTCGCCAGCGTGCTGACGTTAAACATCCCGGCAAAGGCTTCCGGGTGCCAGGTGACGGCGGCATCGACATCATCAAACAGCCCTTCGCGCACCATAAAGGTTTTCCCGGAGCCGCCTTCTTCACCGGGACAGCCGTAAAAACGCACCGTTCCGCTGCCACCGTGCTGCT
This sequence comes from Enterobacter sp. BNK-22, assembly GCF_048684805.1. Taxonomy (NCBI): domain Bacteria; kingdom Pseudomonadati; phylum Pseudomonadota; class Gammaproteobacteria; order Enterobacterales; family Enterobacteriaceae; genus Enterobacter; species Enterobacter sp. BNK-22. The sequence goes on along the minus strand of NZ_JBLQTT010000001.1, from coordinate 1,491,102 downwards.
CCAGCCAGCTTTTCACCGCCACCGCGCCCGCAAGTGCTGCGGTGCCTAAGAGGTTATGCCCGCAGCCGTGGCCGTTAGCCCCCGGCGTGGCGGTTTGCGCGGTCGCGCAGTGTGCCTGCTGGCTTAACCCGGCCAGCGCGTCGTACTCGCCCAGCAGGGCGATAACCGGTTTTCCGCTGCCGAAGCTGGCGATAAAGGCATTTGGGATACCGCCTGCCTCGCGGGTCAGCGTGAAACCTTCGGCTTCCAGCTCGCTGGCCAGCCGTTCGGCGGACCAGACCTCTTCAAAACGGGTTTCGGGGCGATCCCAGATCGCGTCGGCAATATCGGTTAACGTCCGACATCGCGTATCGATCGCATCGGCAATAAAAGCGTAGTTCTCCTGCATTACACACCTCGCGTCCACGGGAAATTAAGCGCAGTTCGCGCCAGCGTTTCGATGGCGACAGGCATCACCCGTTCATCGAAGTCGAATTTTTCGTTGTGATGTCCGGCGCTCAAATCCGTGCCAAACACCATATAGGACGCCATGCCCCCGTTCTGCTGCACGCGGGCCATCATCAGCGTGGCGTCTTCGGATCCGGCCGGGGCTTTCACCTTATCGATGGCGTGAACAACCCCTGAAACCTGGCTCGCCTGTTCGCGCAGATAATCAACCCAGGCCGGCGTCGGCGCGCTGGAGGTGGCGGCCCCCATCAGGCGCATCTCCGCGCTCACGCCGTAGAGCGCCGCCGCGCCGGTAACCACCGCCTGCGCGCGTTCAAAGACATACTGATTAATCGCTTCGCTTTCACCGCGGGTTTCAACCTTCATCAGCGCATTCGCGGGGACCACGTTGCGTCCGCTGCCCGCCTGCATCACGCCGACGTTCACCCGGGATGCGCCGTCGCTGTGTGGGGCGATGCTGTGCAGGGCGAGGGCGGCCTGCGCGGCGGCGAGCAGAGCGTTACGACCGTCCTCCGGTTTACCGCCCGCGTGTGCGGCCACGCCGGTGAAGCTCACGTCGAACTTGGTGGTGGCCATAAAGTTATCGCTGCCGCAGATTACCGTCCCGGCAGGTACGCCGGTGCCAATATGAATGGCCGTGAAATAGTCCACGTCATCCAGCGCTCCGGCGGCAACCATGGCGCGCGCGCCGCGCGTTCCTTCTTCGGCAGGCTGGAAGATCAGCTTGATGGTGCCGTTCAGCCGGGCTTCATTCTGCTTAAGCACCTGTGCCAGCCCCAGACCAATGGTGGTGTGGCCGTCGTGTGCGCAGGCGTGCATCATTCCCGGATTGCAGGAGGCAAACCCGTCGCGGAACGGGCGATGGCTGTCGTCGAGCGCTTCGCTTAAATCAAGGGCGTCCATGTCAACGCGAAACGCCAGGGTTGGGCCAGGGCGGCCGGTATTCAGGGTGGCAACAATGCCGGTAAAGCCGCCTTCAAACGGCGCCAGCCATTTCTCAGGCGCGCCTTGCGCGCGCGCGCGGGCAAATTCTCGCGCCAGGGTCGCGTCATCGGGCAGCCCCATCCGGCTTTCGGCATCGACGACGTCGCGCCCCATCGCCAGCGCGTAACCCAGCGAATCCAGGGTCTCCGCGACTTTCGCGGCGGTACGAAACTCTACCCAGCCGGATTCCGCATAATGGTGAAAATCGCGACGCCACGCGCTCAGCTGCGGGGTTAACGTCTGGATGTAGTGCGCCAGTGTGTCCATATCTGTTCCTGTCATCATTAAAATATGTGAACTGCTTCACGCTGTGATAGTTTTTACTTATCACTAACCGATTTTTCACAGTTTTAACCGTTCAGGAATTACCCTCGCACATCCCTTTCCAGTAAAGTAGATGACAGTTTCTTTACTCTGATAAACAACGGTTATCGGTCGGGCTATGTCATTTCAGGTTAAATTCCATCATCTCCGGGCGTTTGTTGAAGTTGCTCGTCAGGGCAGCATTCGCGGTGCCAGCAGGACGCTGAATCTTTCCCAGCCGGCATTGACCAAATCCATCAAAGAGCTGGAGGAGGGCATGGCGGCGCAGCTTTTCGTGCGCAGGAGTAAGGGCGTCGCGTTGACCGAATGCGGCGAGGGCTTTTACCAGCGTGCCCGGCTAATTCTGGAAGAGCTGCGCGCGGCGCAGGATGACATTCGTCAGCGGCAGGGGGAACAGGCCGGGCAGATCAACATCGGGATGGGGGCCAGCGTTTCGCGCAGCCTGATGCCCGCCGTCATCACCCGCTTTCATGCCCAACATCCGCAGGTCAAAGTGCGGATAATGGAAGGACAGCTGGTGTCGATGATTAACGAATTACGGCAGGGCGAACTGGACTTCACCATCAACACCTATTATCAGGGACCTTACGACCAGGAATTTACGTTTGAAAAACTCTTCGAGAAGCCGTTTGCGGTATTTTGTCGCGAAGGGCATCCGGCAACAGGGGCAACGTCAATTAATGAACTTCTGCATTATAACTGGACAATGCCGACGCCGCGGGGAAGTTATTATAAGCAGTTAGAAGAGGTATTTAGCCATCGCTCGCAAATACCGCGAATTGGTGTGGTCTGCGAAACCTTTTCCTCCTGTATTAGCCTGGTTGCGCAAAGTGATTTTCTAAGCATATTGCCGCAGGAGCTAGGGTGTGACCCGCTGCTGGCGCACCGCCTGGTCATGCTGCCGGTTGTCGAATCGCTTCCAAAAGCAGCATATTATTTAATTCAGCGCCGCGATTCACGTCAGACGCCCCTGGCTGAATCGTTAATTACACAGTTCAGACGGGAAGCGAGGAAAATAATCGTGGCGTGAAAGTGAGATAATAAAAAAACAGGATCTGCCCGACATCAGACAGATCCTCCAGTACACACAGCAGTGCGTCCTTTCGCCAATCCTGAGTATTATATCCATGAAGCAGGTATATTTAGGTATAACACCTTTCCCGCAAAATGAAAGGATATTGAGTGTTTGATTTTACGAAAATTTAACACAAATCACTTATTTCATTTTTGCTGAAATTTTAGTTAAGTCATATTTAAGTTTATTTTATAAATACTATATATATTCATCAGGTTAATATTTGTTGCGCACGACGGCCTGTAACGGTGATTGAGGCCTGTCTCGGGCGCAGGTATAGTACCGTCCTCAGTTGTAGCCGGAGGATATCCATGAACCCTGACGACAAATCCTTTTTTCTTGACGCCATGGAAGATGTCCAGCCGCTGAAGCGTGGCCCGGATATTCACTGGCAGCCCAGCCGCAATACGCGGACGCGACAGGAGGTGGATAGTGAACAGCTGGATAACTTCCTGACGCTCGATTTTCTTGACCTTCTTCCCCTGGAAGAACCGCTGGCGTTCCAGCGCGAAGGGGTGCAGCAGGGCGTTATCGATAAGCTGCGCTCGGGTAAATATGCCCGCCAGGCCAGCTTAAACCTCCTGCGCCAGCCCGCCGAACGCTGCCGTCAGATGCTCTATTCTTTTATCTGCCAGGCCAGACGTGACGGGTTACGTAACCTGATTATCATTCACGGGAAAGGGCGGGAGCAGAACTCACATCCTAATGTGGTGCGCAGCTACCTGGCGCGCTGGTTAACCGAGTTCGAGGATGTACAGGCCTTCTGCGTGGCGCTGCCGCATCACGGCGGCAGCGGGGCATGCTACGTTTCACTGCGTAAATCCGATGAAGCAAAGCAGGAGAACTGGGAGCGGCACGCCAAGCGCAGCCGCTAGCGGGCGATATTCTCGCCCGCCTGAAACTCAGAAGGTTTCCCAGTTGCTGTCGGTGGCGGCGTTTGCGGTTGCCGGGCGCAACAGCTGAGGCGTCTTCACGCTGGCCGGGCGCGGGGTGACCGCTTTTTCTTTGCCGTTCAGACGAAACGCGGCCACCGCCTGGCGCAGCTGTTCGGACTGATCTTCCAGCGCCGCTGCCGCCGTGGCGGACTCCTGCACCAACGCGGCGTTTTGCTGCGTCACGCTGTCCATCTGCGAAACGGCCAGGCTCACCTGCTCAATGCCGCGGCTTTGCTCGTCAGAGGCAGAGGAAATCTCGCCCATGATATCGGTCACGCGGGTCACGGCGGCGACGATTTCCTTCATGGTGGTGCCGGCCTCGCTAACCTGCTCAGAACCGGTATTCACCCGGCTGACGGAGTTTTCGATAAGCCCTTTGATCTCTTTCGCTGCCTGCGCGCTGCGGCTCGCCAGGGTACGGACCTCGCCCGCGACAACCGCAAAGCCACGCCCCTGTTCCCCGGCGCGTGCCGCTTCCACCGCAGCGTTAAGCGCCAGAATGTTCGTCTGGAACGCAATGCTGTCGATCACGCTGGTAATATGCGCAATTTGCTGCGAACTGTCGGCGATTTCGTTCATGGTGCGAACCACGTTATCCACGACGTGGCCGCCGCGCGCGGCCGTTTCAGAGGCGTTTTTCGCCAGCAGCGTGGCCTGACGGGCGTTATCGGAGTTCTGTTTAACCGTCGCGGTCAGCTCTTCCATGCTGGCGGCGGTCTCTTCGAGCGAGGCGGCCTGCTGCTCGGTGCGGGCGGAAAGATCGTTACTTCCTGCGGCAATTTCGCCTGCGCCGGTGTAGATGGAATCGGTGCTTCCGCGCACGGCGCTGACGGTGGTTACCAGCGACTGCTGCATCTCATGCAGGCCCGCGGCCAGTTGACCCATCTCATTGCGGCCCGAGATAGCGATATCCTGCGTCAGGTCGCCCCCTGCAATGGCGCGAATATGGTTCATAATGGAGTGGAGTGGTTTTAACAGCAGGTGCTGTAAACCCTGCCAGATGACCACCAGTACCGCGATAACGGCCAGCAGAATTGCCGCCAGCGTCCACTGCATCTGCGTAAAGCTGCTCTGGTTCTCTTCGGTTGCGGCCTTCAGCAGGGTGTTGTTTTCGGCGCGCCAGCGGTTATAGACCGCTTCCATATCGTCCTGCGCCTGCTGCGCGTCCAGATCGCCATAGGCCTGATAATTATCGGCGCGCAGATACTCAATCGATAAACGCATGACTTCGTGCATCTGGTTCCAGGATTTCTGCATCTCGTCGGTCAATGCCGCCTCCTGGCCCTTAACCTGCGGCAGTTTCTGCCACTCTTTGTTATAGGCTTCGGCTTTTGCCAGCGAGTCGCTTGCGGTGCCCAGCAGTTTATTGATCGCCGCAAGGGAAGCCGGGTCACGCTGGTTTTTCAGATAGCGGATCGCCACGCGGGTGACGGTGACGCGCGTTTTCACCAGCGTGTTCACGCTGTCGCTCAGGCTTTCCTGCTGGGCGTTGAGCACGCCGGAGTTCTGGAAGTTATGGCGATCGTTGCTGACGGCAGAGTAGAACAACCCTCCCGTGACAACTTGCAGCAGACAGAATATGGTGAGGGCAAAGATAATACCGGTAATCACGTGCAGATTTTTCAGCATAGCGGTCGTCCGTTAGAGAAGATGCAGGGTTACTTCATTACTATCGTCGTAGAGAATGTAAACTTTAATTAACTCGCGCTTAACTAAAGGCTCCCAGAGGGAACCTGTTGTAAATCCGGATCATTTTTATGAGGAAGGTTAACATGAGCAGCATTGATAAAAGCGGGACATACGCGCTCGGGACGCGGACGGTGAAACGGCTGGGCTACGGCGCGATGCAGCTGGCCGGGCCGGGCGTCTTTGGGCCGCCGAAGGATAAGCAGGCCGCGCTGGACGTGTTACGCGAGGCCGTGGCGGCGGGGGTAAATCACATTGATACCAGTGATTTTTATGGCCCTCATGTCACCAACCAGCTGATCCGCGAGGCGCTTCATCCGTACCGGGACGATCTGACGATCGTCACCAAGATTGGTGCCCGTCGCAACGACAAAGGCGCCTGGCTGCCGGCCTTTTCCGCGCAGGAGCTGACGCAGGCGGTGCATGACAACCTGCGTAATCTGCAGCTGGACGTGCTGGACGTGGTGAACCTGCGGATCATGTTTAGCGCGCACGGGCCAGCGGAAGGGTCGATTGCTGAACCGCTCTCCACCCTGGCAGAATTACAGCAGCAGGGGCTGGTGCGGCATATTGGCCTGAGCAACGTCACGGCCACCCAGGTCGCGGAAGCGCAGAAGATGGTGCCGGTGGTGTGCGTGCAGAACATGTACAACATTGTGAACCGGGGTGATGATGCGCTGGTGGATCTGCTCGCGCAGCAGGGGATTGCGTATGTGCCGTTCTTCCCACTGGGCGGCTTTACGCCGCTGCAATCGTCCGGGCTGAAGGCTGTCGCGGATTCACTGGGCGTCACGGCAATGCAGGTTGCGCTGGCATGGCTGCTGCAGCGTTCTCCGAATATCCTGCTGATCCCGGGCACCTCTTCCGTGGCGCATCTGCGGCAAAACCTCGCGGCGGGGGAACTGCAGCTGCCGCCTGACGCGCTGGAAACATTGAATACGCTGATGGACTGATCGTCACAGGCGCAAAGCCCGACATGCACTTCCGGGCTTTGCGCGTTTTAAATCTTCTGACACTTCAACGCGTTTGGGTTCGCTTCCGGAAATGACCTTGATCCCCGGCCATAATCCGTAATACTGTATTTATATACAGTATCTGGCGAGAAAGACATTATGGACACTCTCTTTTCTTATCAACCAAAACAAATCATTGAACTACCTTTGTTTTTAGAACGTGTTGCCTGTGGGTTTCCCAGCCCGGCGCAGGATTATGTGGAGGATCGTCTCGATCTTAACCGGCTGGCAGTAAGACATCCCAGTGCGACCTATTTTATCAAGGTGAGTGGAGACTCCATGATTGGCGCGGGGATCGGCGACGGCGATCTGCTGGTGGTCGATCGTTCGTTAAATGCCGAACATGGGGATATCGTTGTGGCGTCGGTCGCCGGTGAGTTTACGGTGAAAGAGCTACAGACGCGCCCGGCTCTGAGACTTCTGCCGCATAATGCCCGCTATCAGCCGATTACCTTTCATTCCGAAGAGGAACTGCAGATCTTCGGCGTCGTCACCCACACGCTTAAAACGCATAAACATGTTCGCGCTGGTTGATGTGAACAGCTTCTATGCCTCCTGCGAGAAGGTATTCCGCCCCGATCTGGAGGGGAAGCCCATCGTGGTGGTGTCCAACAACGACGGCTGCATTATTTCACTGTCGCGGGAGGCAAAGCAGTTCGGCATAAAAATGGGTGAGCCCTATTTTAAATTCAAAGAAAAACGGTTTCCGGAACGGGTTTACGTCTTCAGTTCAAACTATGCGTTGTATGCCGACCTCAGCAGTCGGGTGATGCAGACGCTGACCGATCTCGCTCCGGCCATAGAAATTTACTCGATCGACGAGGCGTTCGTGAACGTTTCAGGGATCGGTAACTGCCTTGCACTGGAAGCGTTCGGACACCAGATGCGCACGCAGGTCTTTAAAAATACGGGCTTAACCGTTGGCGTCGGCATTGCCCCGACAAAAACGCTGGCGAAGCTGGCCAACTATGCGGCGAAACGGTGGGCCAGTACCGGCGGCGTGGTCGATCTGTCGGGCCGCGAGCGGCAGCGTAAACTGCTGGCAAAGGTTCCGGTAGAGGAGGTATGGGGCGTAGGGCGGCGCATCACGAAAAAACTGAATGCGATGGGGATTACCACGGCGCTGGAGCTGGCGGAGGCCTCCTCGTGGGTCATTCGCAAACATTTTAACGTGGTGCTGGAGCGTACGGCGCGCGAGCTTCGCGGCGAGCCCTGTCTTGACCTGGAAGAGTACACCCCCACGAAGCAGCAAATCATCTGTAGCCGTTCGTTTGGTCATCGCATTACGCAATATGAAGAGATGCACCAGGCGATTTGCGCCTACGCGGAACGCGCCGCAGAGAAACTGCGCGGCGAGCATCAATACTGTCGTTTTATCAGCGTGTTTGTGCGCACCAGCCCGCATGCGGACAACGAAATTTATTACGGTAATCAGGCTTCGGTCACTCTGATGACGCCCACCAATGACTCGCGGGATATCATCCGTGCCGCCACTGAAGCGCTGGGGCGGATATGGCTCGACGGGTATCGCTATATGAAGGCCGGGGTCATGCTGGCGGACTTTTTCAGCAGCGGTGTCGCTCAGCTTAATCTGTTTGACGACAATCGCCTGCGCGCCAACAGCGCGGCGCTGATGGAGATGATCGACAGCGTCAATCACTCCGGCAAAGGGAAGATATGGTTTGCCGGGCAGGGGATTGAGAAACCGTGGGCGATGAAGCGGGAAATGTTGTCACCGGCCTATACGACGCGATACGCGGATTTACCGGTGGCGAGGTAAAAGGCGGTTATTTTGTGGCGTTGTGGGTCGCGATCTCAGGCAGTAATTGCTCAATCACGCTGACGACCTTTCTGACGCGCTGCGGAATAAAGCGGGCATCAGGATAAACGGCATAGAGGAAGCGATCGGGTAACCGCCAGTCGGGCAGCACCGGTACCAGCGTGCCCGACTGCAGAGCCCTGGCCACGAGCGGTCGCTGCATGCCGCCGATACCGATGCCGGATTCCAGCGCCTGCAGCAGCGCCTCACTGGTGTTGGCACGGAAAACGGTATTCACGTTGACCTCGACCATTTCCTCGTCAGACATCAGGCGCAGGGGAGCATCCGGCGGAATGCCGCTGAACCGTACGTGTGGCAGCGTCGCCAGTTCGCTGACCGCGTGTACCGCCTGAAAACCGGGAGCGGCAAACAGTGCAGCTTCAATCCGTCCCAGCACGCGAGCCGCGTGCGCCTGCGGAGGCTCGCTGCTCAGCCGTATCGCGACATCCACGCCCTCCGCCACCAGATCGGCAAGGCGGTCATCCAGGGAAAGCATCAGCTGCAGCTCGGGATGCAGGCGCTGTAACGCCAGCAGATGCGGCAAAATGATCTGCCCCAGGCCGCTCGGCAACTGGACATGGACGCGTCCCTGAACGCTATGATCGACAGGATGTAAACGCCTCTCCGCTTCCCCCATGGCGTCCAGCACGAGCTGCATATCACGCCGGTAGCGTTCCCCTTGTTCGGTCAGCTTCATCGTACGCGTCGTACGGTGCAGCAGTACCACACCCAGCGATTCCTCAAGCGCCGCGATCTGTTGACTGACGGCGGACTGCTTAATACCGGTCTGACGGGCAGCCGCTGAAAACGAGCCCGCTTCAGCGACGCGCAGAAAAGTAGAAATGGCATTGAGCTTATTATTCATTTAATGATTTTGCTTATAAGTGCCATCGGTTTCATGGGATATCTCCAGAAAAAATAATATATCACACTGCGTCTGTCACCCTTTCCGGAGAAATACCATGAATAATAGGCAGCAACACAACGTCGCCCTGGTCGCGGGCGCCAGCGGCATTGTCGGCAGACAGATGGTCAACACGCTCCTGCACCATCAGTGGCAGGTGATCGGCCTTAGCCGCCATGCCGGGTCGCATCCTGACGGCATTCCGATGGTCAAGATCGATTTACTGGATGAAAAGGACAGCGCCCGGGCGCTGCGCTTCCTGGACGGTGCCACCCATCTCTTTTACAGCGCCTGGGCGAACGCGGCGAACTGGGAAGACATGGTTGAGCCGAACGTCACCATGCTGCGTAATCTGGTCAGCATCCTCGAAAAAACGGCACCTTTGCAGACGGTAAGCCTGATGCAGGGATACAAGGTCTACGGCGCGCATCTGGGGCCGTTTAAAACCCCGGCGCGCGAAAGCGATCCCGGCGTACCGGGTGCCGAATTTAACGCCGCGCAGCTTGCGTGGCTCAGCCAGTTTCAGCGGGGAAAGCGCTGGCACTGGAATGCCATCAGGCCGGGCGTGGTAGGGAGTGCGGTACCGGGCAATGCCATGAACCTTGCGCTGAGCATTGCCCTGTACGCCTCCCTGTGCAAGGCGCTGGGTTTACCGTTGCGTTTTCCCGGTTCGAAACAGACCTGGCACAGTATCGTTGACCATACCGACGCCGGGCTGCTGGCCGACGCCACTCTGTGGGCCGCCGCGTCACCTGCGGCACAGAATCAGGCGTTCAACGTGAATAATGGCGATATCTGGCGCTGGAGCGAGCTCTGGCCGCGCATCGCACGCTGGTTTGACCTGGACTCTGCACCGCCGGTGAGGCTGTCATTTCATCAGTTGTTTACGGACTATCGCGGCGTATGGCGCGAGCTTGCCGGAGAGCGGCTGGTGGAAGCGGATATTCTGCAGCTGAGCGACGGGCGGTTTGCCGATTTTGTCTTTAGCTGGAACTACGACATGTTTGGTGACGGGAGCAAGCTGCGCAGGGCGGGCTTTACGCAAATGCAGGCGACGGATGAGATGTTTTTCCACCTGTTCGCGCAGTTGAGAGCCGCGCGGATTATTCCCTGAGAACACAGGGCGTCCTGATTACCGTCAGGACGCTGAGGGCTTACTCAACCGTTAACGCATCGACAACCTCGGCCACGCTTTTCACGCTGTGGATATTCCCGATCCCCGTGCCGAGCGCGATATACCCTTCATCGGTATTATTTTCCAGCATGCCCAGGCGCAGGCCCCGTAATCCGCCCATCGCCTTGCCCAGCGCTTCGTTGCTTGCGCCCGCTTTATCCATCGCCGCCAGTTTTTCCGCCAGCTTGCCGGGAAGAGAACGATAGTAGTGGGGGACGGTGCGGAAAAGCAGCAGGTCCAGGCCGTTGGCGGCAACAATTTTCTCTTTGACCCCCTGCGGCACGCGGCTTTCTTCGGTACTGATAAATACGGAACCGGCAAACACGCCTTCCGCTCCCAATGCATGCGCCGCTCTGGCGGTGCGATTATCGGTAATACCGCCCGCGGCCATCACCGGGACGTGCTTCACGGCGTCGGCAATCAGCGGCACGATGGAAAAGGTCCCCAGCGCCGTCGCGGGTAGCGTCCCACCCTCGTCAAAACCGGTGGCGACGATGATGTCTGCCCCCATCTCTTCAGCCAGAAGGGTGTTTTCCGGCGTGGGATTGATGTCGCGGTAGATAATGGCAATACCCGCCTCTTTTAACTCACTAAACAGCGCGGGAATAATGCTGCCTTCCCCGTAGCCCGTATACACCACGGCCCTGACGCCTTCCTCTTTTACCACCTTAAGAATTGGCCCGGTCCAGACGTCATTAACGGCGGTGGGGATCAGGTTGACGCCGAAGGGTTTTTCGGTCAGCCGTTTGGTTTTCCGAATTTCTTCCCGCATTTTTTCGGCGGTTGCTTCCGGCGTGGAGACCGCGGTATCGGCGGTTAAACCGGCGTTGGGGCCCAGCACGCCGAGTCCTCCGGCATTGCTGACCGCGGCCACTAAACGGGCATCAGTAAGCCAGGATAACGGTCCCTGAATAACGGGCTTTTCGATACCCAGGATCTGACAGATACGGTTATTTTTCATAGCAGACTCTCCCTTACGTTTGAATGAGGGAGAGTGTAGAGAGTAAGATTGTTAGGAAAAATAGCCAGAAAGATTCATCACTGTTATAAAATCAATAACAATCATTTTCTCCCGCTCGCGGCAAGACATCCCTTATGCAAATAAACCTCTTTGAATCTATTCGGATTTTTATTGAAATTGTCGACTCGGGGAGCCTTACCCAGGCGGCAGAGAATCTGCAGGTCCATCGACCGGCAGTGACCAAAGCGCTGCAGCTTCTGGAACAACACAGCGGCACGCGGCTCCTGCAGCGCACAACGCGTCGGATTAGCCTGACGCCGGATGGGGAAGCGTTTTATCGCCGCAGTAAACCCCTGCTGGCGCAGGCGGATGAATTACTGGAGTCGTTTGGTTCGGACCGTGCAATACACGGCCAGTTGCGAGTCGATATGCCTGTCTCTTTTGCAACGCTGCGGGTGATACCCAATCTGCCTGATTTTTATCGTCAGCATCCCGAGATCGAGATCATTCTGAGCAGCTCTGACCGCCGTCGGGATATGCTGCGGGACGGCCTGGACTGCGTGCTGCGGGTGGGCGAGCTGGACGACGGCGATTATATCGCGCGTAAAGTCGGGAACATTAAAATCACGACCTGTGCCAGCCCGGCCTGGCTGGCAAAACACGGTACGCCAGAAACGCTGGAGGATTTACGCAAGCATCAGGCCATCAACTGGATTAACAACAGCAGCAGGCACATTCAGCCGTGGACGTTTACCACGCCAGAGGGCGTCGCGGAGATCGCGCTACCCGGTAAGCTGGTGGTGGATAACTCCGAGGCCTACATCGCGGCAGGCCTGGCCGGGCTTGGGGTAATGCAGGGGATGAATCTCTTTCTCCAGCCTTACATTGACCGCGGCCTGCTGGTTGAGGTCTTGCCAGCCTGTCGCTCGCCGGACCGCAAACTGTCACTGCTCTACCCACACCGCCATCTCTCCCGCAAGGTGCGGGTATTTACCGAGTGGCTGGAGAGTCTGGTGTGAAAGCGGCCAGCTCATGGCATAGCGCACCAATCTGCTCCACGGCATTAAGCAGGCGGGGTGTCGGTTCGTTTGCACAGTTTAGCCGCAGAAAGTGCGTGAGTTCTGCGCCAGGAGAAAACAGGGGACCGGGGCTGACGCCAATACCCCGCGCCAGCGCGCGACGATGCACCTCCAGCGCGTTGACCTGCGGAGGAAGTTCGACCCACAACAGAAAGCCAGCTGCGGGGACGTTTACGCGGGTACCGGGGGAAAACTGGCCCCGACCTGCGCCACGACGGCGTCTATTCCCTCAGCGATCCGCCGCTTTAGCCGCCGCAGGTGACGGTCGTAGTCGCCGCTTGCCAGCATCTCGCTCGTCGCGGCTTCCAGTAGCGGCGCACCTGCCCACTCTCCGGCCATGCGGGCCTGCAAGACTTGCGTGTAATAGCGTCCGGCGGCAATCCAGCCGATTCGCCACCCCGGCGCAAGCGTTTTAGACAGGGAGCTGCAGTAAATCACATTCCCGCTCTGGTCGAAGGCTTTGCAGGCCGGAGGACGTTGCCCGTCACCGACCAGGTCACCGTAAACGTCGTCCTCAATCAGAGGAATACCGGCTTCTTCAAGCAGAGCAACCAGTTCCTGCTTGCGCGCGACGGGCATGCTGGCACCCAATGGGTTTTGCACGGTGGGCGAGGCCAGAACGGCCGCAGGACGGTGGCAGCGGATGGCGTCAGCCAGCGGTTCCAGTAACAGGCCTTCAGCAGGATCGGTGGGGATTTCTAAGGCCTTCAGGCCTAAATCCTCCAGCAGCAGGAGCGTGCCGAAGTAGGCGGGCTGCTCAATCGCCACCACATCACCTGGCTGACACACGGCCCGCAGGGCCAGGCGCAGCGCCTGCGTCGCACCCGCGGTGATAATAAGATCGTCCGCGCCGAAGCGGGCTCCCCACTGCGCAGCGCGCGCGGCAATCTTACTCCGCAAGTCTGCTCTTCCCGGAGGCAGGCTGTAGCTCTGCCCATGCGCGTCCAGACGACGGCCCGCGGAGTGCAACGCCCGCTGCAGCGCCTCCCCGGGCAGCCACGCGGGATCGGGCAGGGCGGCGCCCAGCGGGACCAGACGGGTTTCTGCACTGCTGAACAGCGACCGGGCCACGGCGGACAGGGTGACGGGGACCGGGCCTGCCGGGGTACGCGCGGACTCCGCACGCTGAGGCTGGCTGATCTGGCGAATGTAGTAACCCGAACGCGGACGCGCAACGATCAGCCCCTCGGCCTCAAGGCAGCGAAGAGCCTCCAGCGCCGTCGGAAGGCTAACGTGCTCGCGCTCGGCCAGTTTTCGCGCGGAGATCATCCGGTCACCGACTCGCAATGCGCCTGAAGAGAGCGTGAGGCGTAGACTCTCAGCAATCCGGCGATAGTGTGGTGAGGAGGTGGACGGGGCAGACATGGGTATCTGTTCAGGCTAATTTTCGATAAAACTGACTATACAGCCAATGATGCGCGCCATCTATAGTGTCCGGCATGTTCAGGACAAGGAGGCATTATGCACAGCGATAATTTCGACATTTCCTCGTATTTCAAACGCATAAACTACACCGGACCGGCGGCGGCCGATACGACCACCCTGCATGCGCTGATGCGTCATCAGCTCTTTTCCGTTCCCTTTGAAAATCTGGACGTGCAGGCGGGTAAAATTGTCTCGCTGGCGCCAGACGACATTGCCGATAAGGTGTTAAAGAAAGGGCGCGGCGGCTACTGCTATGAGGTGAACGGGCTTTTTGCCATGGCGCTGGAGGCACTTGGTATTCCTTACCGTTTCGTGGCGGCGCGTCCGATGTTCTACCCTGCACGGCGGCCAAAAACCCATATGGCGTTAATCGCTGAAGTGGAGAGCAGGCAGTGGCTTTGCGATCTCGGGTTCGGCAGCTACGGCATCCGCGCCCCGATGGCGCTGGACACGCTTGACGTGGATATCCCCCAGGATTTCGACACGTTTCGCCTGAGCCGCAGCGCAGAAGGTGAGTATCTGCTCGAGGCGAAGGTGGAAGGCGAATGGGCCCGACAATACGGCTTCGATCTCACGCCTCAGGAGTGGATTGATTTTGTCCCGGCCAACTACCTGAACTCTACGCACCCGGATGCGATCTTTGTGCAGAAGCGGGTGGTGGTGCAGCACAGCCCGGAAGGACGCCAGATTTTACTGGGCGATATGCTGAAAACCATCACGGCGAACGGCACTGAAACGCGGCAGCTGGCGGAGGATGAAATCCGCCATGTCCTGACAGACCGTTTTGCGCTCACCGCCGCGTAATCGGAGAAAGATGGGGACTCAGCCCGGCCCGTCGGCTGCGGCTTTACGCTGAGCCCCCCACTGTAACAGCAGGCTAAACGACGCGGGTAACACGGTCAGCGTCACCAGCGTCGCAGCCAGCAGCCCGCCGATGATGGCATAGGCCATTGGGCCCCAGAAGACCTGGTGAGAGATGGGGATCATCCCCAGAATGGCGGCACAGGCGGTCAGACAGATGGGTCTGGCCCTGTGCTCCGCGGCCGCCATAATCGCGGCATCATTTGCCATCCCCTGAGCAAGATTGCTGTCAACCTCGCTAATCAATATTACCGCGTTACGCACGATCATCCCCGCCAGGGCGATAACGCCCAGCAGCGCGACAAACCCCATCGGCGTTCCGCCAGGCAGCATAGCCAGCACGATCCCCGGTAAACCAAACGGGGCCATCAGGAGCGCCAGTAGCATCCGGGAATATCGCCGCAGCTGAAGCATCAGCAGCAACAGCATGATGACCAGCGTCACCGGAAGAACGGTAAAGACGGAGCTGTTCCCCTTATCCGATTCGGCAACCGCGCCGCCTTCTTCAATGCTGTAACCTGCGGGCAGGCTCGCGCGCAGTTTATCCACCGTCGGACGCAACGCGGCGGATACCGCTTCAGCCCTCAGCCCCGGGGCGAGGTCGGTTTGCACCGTGATAAAGGGCACACGCTGCCGACGCCAGATGACCGGATCGTCCACGCCCCAAACCGGCGTTGCGACGGCGCTGAGCGGAATTTTTTTACCGTCATTCCCCTGAATCGTGAGTGAGGAGAGGGTGGCGGTGCTCTGGCGCGCGCTGTCCTCGGCCCTGAGCACCACGTCGACAAGGCGGTCATTATCTCTGATGGACGTGACAACGCTGCCGGACCAGACGGTATTCAGCGTGCGGGCGAGGCTTTCTGACGATATTCCTGCCGCTCTGGCCGCCGTCTGATTTACCTCAAGGGTAATGACTCTCTCCGGCTCTCCGGCGGTCTGGTTAACGTCGCGTGAGAACGGGGAGCGGCCAATCGCGTCCGTGAGACGGTTCGCAAGCGCCCGGACCTGCAGATAATCCGGCCCGCTCACCCGGTATTTGATGGGCCAGCCGACGGGAGGCCCCAGCTCAAGGGGCGACACGCGCGTGATGATGTCGCTAAATTGCGTCGCCAGGATCGTGTTGAGCTGTGCGTGCAGACGATCCCGCGCCGCAAGATCCTTCGCGACCACAACCAACTGGGCGATATTTTCATTTTCCAGCAGCACGTCCATCGGCAGGTAAAAACGGATGGCGCCTGAGCCAACGTACGTCGAAAAGCGATCGATATTGCTGTTGTCGGCCAGCGCTTTTTCCAGTTTTTCCACCTCTCTGAGCGTTTCCGGCTGCGACGCGTTGGCCGGAAGCGTCAGGCTGACCAGCAACTCGGGCCGGTCCGAGGCGGGGAAAAACTCGCCCTGCATAAACGTCGTGCCATACGCTGACAGCCCCAGCGCGGCAAGCGCAATCAGTACGGTAGCGAGCCGGTGGCGGAGCGCCAGGCGTAAAAGCCGTCCATACCCGCGCGCGATCCTTCCCGGTCCTGCCGCGTGATGTCTGACTTTTTCCGGCAGCAGCCACGTGCCCGTTAGCGGCGAAAACAGGATCGCGACGGCCCAGGAGCAGAGCAGGGCAATGAGCACCACCGCAAACAGGGAGAAGCAGTATTCACCGGCGCTGGAAGCCGCAAAACCAACGGGAATAAAACCGGCAATCATGACCAGAGTACCGGTGAGCATCGGGAAGGCCGTCGTTTTGAATGCATAGGTGGCCGCGTGTCGACGGGAATCCCCGGCTTCCAGCCGGGAGACCATCGTTTCGACGGCGATCATGGCGTCATCCACCAGCAGGCCCAGGGCAATGATCAGCGCCCCGAGCGAGATACGCTGAAGGCCAATACCGGCGAGCATCATGCCGACAAACGTCATGGCAAGCACCAGCGGAATGGCCGTCGCCACCACC
Source organism: Enterobacter sp. BNK-22 (assembly GCF_048684805.1). NCBI lineage: Bacteria > Pseudomonadati > Pseudomonadota > Gammaproteobacteria > Enterobacterales > Enterobacteriaceae > Enterobacter > Enterobacter sp. BNK-22. Next base: position 1,474,476 of record NZ_JBLQTT010000001.1, on the reverse strand, counting down.
AGTCCGGCCCGCAAACCCAGCGAGACAAATGAAACCGCCAGCACGATAACAACGGCTTCGATAAGTACCCGGATAAACCCGCTTACCGCGTCACTGACCACCGCTGACTGATCGGCGACTTTCACCATCTCGATACCGTGCGGCAGCCCGGCGCTGAGGGTCGCCATTTTTGCGTTCAGCGCAGCACCGAAACGCAGCATGTTGCCTGTCGGCGCCATCGACACCGCCAGACCGATAGCCGGTTTGCCGTTCACCCGGTAGGCCGGGGCCGGTGGCTCAGCGATTTCCCGGGTGACGGTGGCAATGTCGGTCAGCGGAATATAGCGATTGTTAATGTGCAGCGTGACGGCCCGTAAACTCGCTTCGGTCGTGAGCGCCCCGCTGACCTTTATCGCCATATTCTCCTGCCCGGTACGCATCGTTCCTGCCGGGACAACGGCGTTTTGCGCCCGGAGGGCGTCGGCGACCGCCTGAATATCCAGCCCCATACCGGCCAGGCGCGCCGGAGAAAAGGCGAGAACCCACTGCTCCTGCTGTTCGCCCAGCAGGGTGGTTCTACCCATATCCGGCAGAGACATGAGCTCGCGCCGTATTGTCTCTGCACGATCCCGCACCTCCCGCAGCGTGAAACCTTCGGGAATAAAGGCGTAAATTGTGCCGAACGTGTCGTCAAACTCGTCATCCACGGCAGGACCCTGCACCCCTTCGGGCAGGGACGGCGCGATGTCCTGCATTTTTTTGCGAACCTGATACCAGATATCGGGCACGCTTTGCGGGGGCGTATCATCACGGAGGTTGACGTGAATAACGGTGCGTCCGGCACGGGTTTCACTTTCGAGATAGTCCAGCCAGGGCGTTTCCTGCAGCTTTTTTTCAAGCGTATCGGTCAGCAGGCGGGTGGTATCCCTCACGGAGGCTCCTGGCCACTGCGCGGAGACGACGGCCGTTTTAATGGTGAATGCCGGATCTTCATTACGCGGCAGCTTTTCATAGCAGAACACGCCCATCGCAATCACCAGCAGCATGAAAAAGCTGACCATCTGCTGGTTCTTCAGCGCCCAGGCGGAGAGGTTAAATTGGGCTTCCGATCCTGTGTTCATGGCTGAACCTCTCCGGCCATCACCGCCTCGCCGGATCGTAATGTGCTCACGCCCGCCGTAATCACCCGATCGCCTGGCTCAAGGCCGGAGGCAATCATGACGGAGGAGGCCGTATAGCCGACGGGCACCACCACGCGCAGCTGAGCCTGCGAGCGCGGGGTAATGACGAAAACGGCCGGTTTGTCGCCGACGCGGGTCAGCGCCGACGCGGGAAGCGCGTACCCGTGCGGGGCGTCGGAGGGCAACGTCACGGTGACGCTGGCGCCCAGCGCCATGGCCTCCGGCGGGTTTTGCAGGGTAGCTCTGACGCGCCACGTGCGGGTCTGAGGATCGGCCTGCGGGGTGATATCCCGCAGTACGGCAGACGCCTGCACCGACGGGGCGCTGAGGAGGGAAACCTGCAAAACCGCTTTATCCAGAGACGGGATCGCATCGGGCGCGGTAATGTCAAACGCCACGTCGCGGGCTTCCCCGGTCGCCAGCGTCAGCACGGACTGACCGTCGCTGACAACCTGTCCCGCAGAGGCGCTCACGGCCGTGATGACGCCCGCTTGCGGCGCGATCAGGCGCGTCCAGCCGAGACTTTCGCGGGCATTTCGCCATGCGGCCTCGCTGCTTTTTAAGCGCGCGCGAGCGACAAGCCAGTCAGCCCGGGCGCTGTCGAGCTGCGTGCGGGCTATCGCGCCTGTTGGCATAAGCTTTTGCATGCGACTGACGTTAAGCGCGGCGACCTGGGCAGAGGCTTTCGCGCCTTCATAGTCGGCCGCGGCGCTGTCGAGCTGGTTTTGCCCGGTCGTATTATCAAGCGTGGCCAGCAGCTGTCCGGCAGTGACCCGGTCGCCAATATCAACGCTACGCGTCAGTATCCGGCCTCCGGTGCGAAAGCTCAGGGTCGTTTCATCGTGGGCATGGATCTCACCGGTTCTTTCCAGCGCGGGAAGGGAGTGGGCGGTGCCAACGACGACGTAGCGTACCTTACGCATTGGGTCAGGTTTGTTTTCGTGTTTATCACCGCAGCCGGTCAGCGGAAAAATCGCCAGCGCAAGCAGGGCCAGGGGAAGAAAATGCAGCCAGGAAAGGGTGCGCGCCACGCCGTACAAATGATGCAGGCAGTGGCGGAGGGAGAGAAAAAATTCGTCTGACATAACGCCGCTCCATAAAGGGAATGGCGTTATTAAATGCGCGCTACGTCGAGAAAGATTCGATGTTCTGTCAAGGCTTTATCAAGAGTGGAGATTTTCATTATCGGACGGATGCCAGGGCAACAAAATGCACACCGCAAGGCCGCCGGTTTCCGGTAATGACGCGCTAATCTCACCCCCATGCGCCTGGCAAATCGCCCGGGCAATGGACAAACCAAGGCCGCTGCCGCCGGAATGCCGCGCGCGGGACTGCTCCTCGCGGCTAAAGCGTTTAAACATTTCCGGTAAGAACTGGGGCGACACGCCCGGCCCGTCATCGGTGAATTCGAGGATGTAATGCCCGCTGGCGTAATGCAGTGCCACCTCAAGGTGGCCGCCTTCGCGTCCGTAACGTAGCGCATTTTCCATGAGGATGGTAACGACCTGTCCCATACGGAACGCATCGCCCCGGAAGGGGCTGGTGTGCGGGTTACGCAGCGTTATCCTGAAATGATGCGCGTCCGCCTGGGGCATGATCCAGGCAGCCCGCTCCTGAATCAGCTCATCCAGACAGAACGGCTGGTCCTCCAGCACAAGGTTACCCGCGTCTGCCAAAGAGAGAAGGTGGAGTTCATCGGTGAGGCGGTTGAGGTGCTGGAGCTGTTTCATCACCATGCCCAGCTGCGCCGGGCTGGCATCAAACACGCCGTCTAGCATGCCCTGCAGACGCCCGATGGCGGCCGTCAGGGGCGAGCGCAGCTCATGCGCCATCGCGACGTGCGAGGCGCGGAGCTCTTTCTCATAGCGGGCAAGTTGTCCCGTCATAGAGTTAAAGTCGGTCGCAAAGCTGACCATTTCTGCCGGTGCATCTTTGATCAGCTCTGCCTGACGGCCAAACTGACCTTCGGCGACATCCTTTGCCGCATCGCGAAGTCGGCTGAACTGCAGTGCCAGCGGGCGGGCGTGTTTGAGCCCCATCACCACAATAAACGGGATCATCACCAGCACCAGCAGGGCCACCGTGACCCAGTCCGCTGAGGCGATGGACGGCGTGGAATAGCTCAGGCCCCACCAGGTGTCCACAATCGAGTGGAAGCGGGCCGGGTTGGCCTGCGGGTTCTGGCTGAGCGTCAGAAACTCCTGCCGGACCGCTGGCGGCATCCTGCCCATGATCCAGTAGTTCTGGACCGCATAGCGCAGCCACATGCAGGTGGCAATGACGATCACGCTGCCGATGGCCAGCGCTAAAATGCGTGCGCAAATCCAGCGCCACAGAGAGGCGTGCCGATTTTTTATCATGGCTGTCTGAACCTGTAACCCACGCCGCGCACGTTGATCAGCACGCCGGAAATTCCCACCGCTTCGAGTTTTTTACGCAGGTTATAAATATGGGTGTCCACCACGCGCTCCAGCGCCTCGCTTTCCGGCAAGCAGTGTTCCAGTAAATACTGGCGGGAGAACGGGTGCGCAGGCGAGCGCAGCAGCGTTGCCAGAAGCGAGAATTCCGTTGGCGTAAGATCGAGCATCACAGGCGCGTCGTCGCCGTTGTCCACGCACGCCACAATGGCGGCGACATCCACCGCCAGCGTTTGCCAGCGAAGGATCTTTTCCTCTGTCTCTTTTTTACTGCTGCGCCGCAGCACCGCCTGCACCCGCGCCACCACTTCGCCCGGATGATAAGGCTTCACAACGTAATCATCGGCACCGTAACGCAGGGCGCCAATGCGATCGGGAGTATCCCCCATGGCCGTGACCATGATCACCGGCACATCGCTTTTACGACGCAGGCCCGCCAGCACCTCGGTGCCGTTAATTCCCGGCAGCATTACATCCAGCAGGATGAGGTCGGGCTTCCACCGCTGCGCCATATCCAGGCCGGAAAGACCGTCCCCGGTAATGGTCACGTCGTAATTTTCACGCCGTAAATAGGCTTCGAGCACGCCAGCCGCGTCGGCGTCATCTTCAATAATCAGCACTCTTCTGGATAACATCCGTTCACCTTGACCATTTCTTAACACTATCCCGACGATTCATTGATTCAGCCAAATCATACTGCGCCAACATTGCATGGCTGTCCCTGACTCAGGAGACGCCAGCGTCTGTAAGGAGAGCAGTATGATAGCGATAAAAAAAGTCCTGTATATGTCCGTCCCGCTTCTGATGGTCGTGGCATCCGCCGCGCAGGCGGATGATGGCACCGCGTCCGATTCCTTAACCGTCGGGCTGGGAGGGCAATATGCCCCGCGTTACTCAGGCTCAGACAAGCAGGTGTGGCAGGTGGTTCCAGTGCTGCAGGGACGCAAAGGTGCTTTCTTTGTTGATGCACAAAAAGGGGTGGGATATGACCTGCAAAACGACAGCGGTTGGTATTTCGAACACACGCTGGGCTACGACCCCGGAAGGGCTGATAAAAATTCTGGCTGGCGCGAGGGTGCAAACAACCTGAAAGGGATGGGGGATATTGATGCCACCCTGAATACCGGCCTTGCCGTGGGCTGGCAGGCTGCGCCATGGCTGAGCATGGAAGGCAAAGCGACGCTGCCGTTAACCGACAGTCAGGGGGCAAGCTATCAGGCCTCCGTTACGCTGATCCCGGTACAAAATAACCAGGACACGATAGCCTTTCAGTCTGCGGCCCTGTTTGGCGACAGCCGTTATATGAATACCTGGTATGGCGTCAGTGAGCAGCAGAGCCGCCGCACCGGCTATCGCCGCTATTCAGCGCCGGGTGGATTTTATGGCGTCGACACCAGCCTGACCTGGAGCCATCAGTTCGATGCTCACTGGGGGACGGTCCTCAGCGCGGACTATACCTGGCTTGGCGACCATGCCAATGAAAGCCCGATCGTGATGCGGCGCAATGAGGGGGCTGCAACCGCCGCTATCACCTGGACATTTTAAATTCGCGCCGCACGATGTAAGCGAGGGGGCGAGAGGATTACTTCTTCTTATCCATCATCGCCTTTAAATCGGCAAACGGGTTAAACGTGGCGACGCCCACGTCTTTTTGCGCGTCTTCCCCGGCCACCACGGTGGTGCCGTACTGATCTGCTTCGGTGTATTTCGAATGCTCGTGATCGTGGCAAAACAGGCACAACAGCTCCCAGTTGCTGCCATCTTCCGGGTTGTTGGTATGGTCGTGATCGATATGGTGAACCGTGAGTTCACGCAGATTGGAATAGACAAACTCGCGCGAGCAGCGTCCACACACCCATGGATAGATTTTTAATGCTTTTTCGCGATAGCCGCTTTCCAGCCGCGCGTAGTTTTTGGGGATCAAAGCCATTGCCGGTTTTACCTGTCATAAAAATAGTGAGCCAATATATCTCATCAGGCACTGTAAATGTATATACGCTTCCTCCGTTAGAGTGAGAATGTGCCTTCAAGCGTAATTATGCATTTTCCGCCGACGCGAACCACCGCCTTTCCTGAGGTGGCATCGTATCCCGTGAACAGTACGCTTGCTCGTCCCATATCGACTCCCTGACTGACTGTCAGGTCAAGCGTCGTTTTATCACGGTGTAATGCCAGTAGCGCCGTAACAGCGGCGGTCGCGCTGCCTGTTGCAGGATCTTCCGTCATTCGGGGCGTAAACATGCGTGCATGCACATCGCAGGGCGCATCGGAATCTGAATCCAGGGTATAGGCATAGAGTGAAACTGCACCGTCCAGCGGTAACGTTGCACGAAAACCCTGTAAATTGGGCACGCATCGACGGAGCGCCTCGCGAGAGGCCAGCTCGGCTATCAGGAAGGGCAGACCCACCGACGCGACGACGGGCATATGTACCTCGGTACGGATATCTTCTGCGTTCAGGGACAAGCAGGCAGCTACCTTTTCCGGGCTAACTTCAGAGCGGCAGGAGAGTGCCTCTGGCACCAGGAGTTCTGCACCCGTCACCGTATCGTTGTCACGCAACAGGCGCACGGGTACCAGGCCAGCGATTTCCTCGAAGTGCAGTGTATCAGGCAGGTGCTGATGATTCATCGCAGTGTGATGAGCGAGCACGTAGGCGGTACCCACATTCGGGTGCCCGGCGAAGGGGATCTCGCGCGAGGGCGTAAAAATTCGGACGCGTGCTGTATTGGATGGGTTGTCTGGCGGCAGCACAAACGTCGTTTCGCTGTAACCAAACTCAACGGCGACCTGCTGCATTTGTGCTTTACTCATGCCCTCCGCATCGAGTACGACGGCAACAGGATTACCCAGAAACGGCGTGTCAGTAAAAACATCCGCCACAACATAGCGTCTTTTCATTTTTTATCCAGTGTGAAAGGTCCCGACCTATAGTAGTAACGTTAATTCAAACGGATAACCAACGGGTTTTTACCTGAGGGACATGAAACTATTTCAATCAATTTATTTGAATCATTCCGTTAAATAAACGGCATTTATTCTTACCGGGTAATGCGTAAAGTGGACAGAACGCAATGCATTATCAGGACACAGGGTTATGAAAAAGATCGGGTTTTTATCGTTTGGTCACTGGACGCCTTCGCCGCAGTCCGGTACGCGCTCGGCGGCTGACACGCTGCTGCAGTCCATCGATTTAGCCGTGGCGGCTGAAGAGCTGGGGGCAGACGGCGCTTATTTCCGCGTGCATCACTTCGCGCGACAGCTTAGCTCGCCGTTCCCTCTGCTGGCCGCCATTGGCGCAAAAACGAAGACCATCGAAATCGGCACTGGCGTGATTGATATGCGCTATGAAAATCCGATGTACATGGCTGAAGATGCGGGTGCGGCGGACCTGATTTCCGGTGGTCGCCTGCAGTTGGGCATCAGCCGTGGATCCCCGGAGCAGGTTATTGATGGCTGGCGTCATTTCGGCTATGTCCCGCAGGAAGGGGAAAACGAGTCGGATATGGCGCGCCGTCATACCGAGGTGCTGCTTGAGGTGCTGCGTGGGGAAGGGTTTGCCAAACCGAACCCGCAGCCCATGTTCCCGAATCCGCCGGGGCTGCTGCGCCTGGAGCCTTATTCAGAAGGGCTGCGCGAGCGTATCTGGTGGGGGGCGGGTTCCAATGCGACGGCCGTGTGGGCCGCAAAACTGGGCATGAACCTGCAAAGCTCAACGCTGAAGGACGATGAAACCGGTGAGCCGTTCCATATTCAGCAGGCAAAACAGATCCGCGCGTACCGTCAGGCCTGGAAAGAGGCGGGGCATACGCGTGAGCCGCGGGTGTCGGTCAGCCGCAGTATTTTTGCGCTGATGGACGACCGTGACCGGATGTATTTTGGGGCCAGCCGCAACGACAGCGATAGCGTAGGTTATCTTGATGAGAAAACGCGCGCCATCTTCGGGCGCAGCTATGCCGCGGAGCCGGACAAGCTGGTTGAACAGCTGAAAAAGGACGAGGCGATTGCCGAGGCGGACACGCTCTTACTGACCGTGCCGAACCAGCTGGGTGTGGATTATAATGCGCACGTGATTGAGTCTATTCTCAAACATGTCGCACCGGCAATGGGCTGGCGCGAGTAGTTCCGCTATCAGCCTTGAGATCGTAATGGAAAATCTGGCCCTCTGGTATCGCCGGTTTGGCGAGCCAGAATCTGTTCTGCAACCTGAAACCGCGCCGCCGGGCGCGCTTGCGCCGGGACAGCTCCGCGTGCGGATGCTGTTTTCTCCGGTCAACGCGTCCGATCTTATCCCCATCACCGGTGCCTATCGCCACAGAACCCCGTTACCGGCGGTCGCGGGGTATGAAGGTGTCGGTGTTGTCGCCGAGGCGCCCGCCTCGTTTAAACATCTGGTGGGGCAGCGCGTCCTGCCGCTGCGCGGTCAGGGCACCTGGCAGCGCTATGTGGATTGCCCGGCAGAGTATGCGATACCCGTTCCGGACACCGTCGACGCACATCTGGCCGCGCGGGCCTATATTAACCCGCTGGCGGCGCAGATGATGCTGACCCGCTACTCGCCGCGCGGAAAGCGGGTCTTGCTCACGGCTGCCGGATCGGATTGCGCCATTCTGCTGGGGCAGTGGGCGCGTCAGGCGGGGGCGGAAGCGGTGTATGGCATTCACCGCTCTGCCGTGCATGCTGAACGGCTGGAGGCGAAGGGCATCACGCCTGTCGCACAGCATGACGCAAACAGAATCGGCACCGTCGCTGCCCGTAGCGATATCGTCTACGATGCCACCGGCGGGCCGCTTGCGGAAACGATCCTCAGCGTGATGCCCGAGCAGGGCATATTTGTCTGCTACGGGCTGCTCTCCGGGCAAACCTTCACACAGCGGAGGTCTTCGCCGCGCGTGGCGTGGTTCCATATCCGAAACGGTCTGGATGCGCTCAGCGTTGAGGCGTGGCGCGCGGAGTTTGATCGCATCTGGCTGAGGTTGCCCGACAGTGAGTACAGCGACGTTACGGTGTACCCGCTGGCGGAGTGGCGAAGGGCGCTCAGCGCTTATCGTGAAGGTGGAAGGACCCGCAAGCCCCTCCTGTCGATGGCGGAATGACGGCTAGTGATGGCTCATATCGCTCAGCAGCACGGCGATACTTTGCCCGCCCGCCGTCTGCTCCAGACCAATCTTGACGATGATGGTGAGCGGAACGGAGAGCAGCATCCCAACGGGCCCGAGCAGCCAGCCCCAGAATATAAGGGACAAAAAGACCACCAGCGTGGACAGCCCCAGGCCCCGGCCCATCATGCGGGGTTCCAGTATGTTACCGAACACCAGATTGATGACCAGGTATCCGGCCAGCAGGATCAGCGCGTCATAAAGCCCGCTGAAAACCAGCACCTGAAGAATAGGGGGGATCGCCGCCAGCACGGAGCCGATGTTGGGAATGTAGTTAAGCGCAAACGCCAGTAACCCCCAGACGAACGCAAAGCGGACGTCCAGCGCCAGAAGCATCACCCAGACGACAACGCCTGTCACCAGGCTAATGGCCGTTTTCAGCACCAGATAGCGGGAGACGCTGTCCAGCGCGCGTTGAATCGCCCCCATTCCTTCGACCGGACGGACCATTATCTGCTGCAGCTTTGCAGGAAGCTGCGGCACCTCCAGCAGCATAAACACCACCGTTAAAAACAGCAGGAAAATGGAGGTCATGGCATTGGAAAGCTGAGCCAGCAGGCTGGTGACGATCGTCATCGCCGCATTGGGGTCGATATATTTCAGCAGTTCTTCAACCGAGACTTCGATACCCGCGCGTTGCAGCCAGGGCTCCAGCTGCAGCAGCGGTATTGCCAGCGAAGAGCGGTATTTCGGCAGCGTTCGCGCCAGTTCATTGAGCGAGGTCCCCAGATAAGCCACCAGCAGTACCATCGCCACAATAATGATGCTGATAAGCAGCGTGATGGCCAGCACGCGTGGGATGCGTAGCCGCGTCATGCGCTGCACCAGCGGGTTGAGGATCACCGCAATAAACAGGGCCAGAATAAAGGGCACAATAATGTCGGCGGCAAAGCGCACACCTGTCAATATGATCACCAGCATGCCCAGCATGATGACAATTTTTAACCCGTTCAGGGTAATGATGGGTTTAGCCATGGTGACTCCGAAATTTTCTTTATATTTATAATAAAGGTGAAAGGCATTGCAATAAACTAACCAAAATCAAACGGAGTGGGTAAAGAATTGCAAAGACTTTGAGTAAAATCCTGGCTTATGGTACAAATTCGGTGTGTTTAACTACCGAGGACAATTTTCATCCGCAAAGACGAGAAGCAACAACGCGGATAATTGTAATTTTATGGACAATATGTTCAGGACGTACTCTTCAAACAATACTGCTGTATACTCCACCTCTTTCTGCCTGCTTTCTGGTGAGCAACACTGGCGCACCGCACTATAGTCATTTCTTCTGCCTGAGCTGGCGCTAAGCGCTTAGCTGACTGATTTCAATTCGTATTTTTGGGTTTGCTGCACGCAGCGGGCCACGATGGATTATATTCTCAAGCAGGAGAAAAACATGTTTTACTGGATTTTATTAGCCCTGGCTATTATCGCTGAAATTACCGGCACGCTGTCGATGAAGTGGGCTAGCGTCAGCGATGGCAACACCGGTTTTATTTTGATGCTGGTGATGATTTCGCTTTCGTATATTTTCCTCTCGTTCGCGGTGAAAAAAATTGCGCTGGGCGTCGCGTATGCCCTGTGGGAAGGGATCGGTATTTTGTTGATTACGCTGTTCAGCGTGCTGATATTTGACGAAACATTAACAACAATGAAGGTCGCCGGGTTAACGACGCTGGTCGCGGGTATTGTGCTGATTAAATCAGGTACCCGTAAGCCGTCTAAAGTGCAGAAGGAGCAGAACCATGCAACAGTTTGAGTGGGTTCATGCGGCCTGGCTGGGGTTCGCCATCGTGCTGGAAATTCTGGCGAACGTTCTGCTGAAATTCTCCGATGGTTTTCGCCGTAAACTCTACGGCCTGATGTCGATTGCCGCGGTTCTGGGGGCGTTCAGCGCGCTGTCCCAGGCGGTAAAAGGAATCGATCTTTCGGTTGCCTATGCGTTGTGGGGCGGTTTTGGTATCGCCGCGACGCTGGCTGCAGGCTGGGTGCTTTTCGGTCAGCGTTTAAATAACAAGGGCTGGATGGGACTCATCTTGCTGCTTGCAGGTATGATTATGATAAAACTTGCCTGACGTTCATAAAGCCATCCTTTACAGGCAGCGAAATTCGCTGCCTGTATTACGCTTAGAAAAGCAAAACCTTAAAGAGGATGGCTGATGTATCGCACATTAAGCTGGCGCAATATTCCCACCGCGAGAACGTTGTTTGCCATGGTCTTTATGGCGGGCATCGGCTTAATCATCTCCGTCGTCGCACTCCTCTATCTTTCCCTGCATCTTATCAGCACCAAAACCAATGAAATTGATGAACACCGCACGGCGCTTTCCGTGCAGGGGGCCATTCAGACATCGGTTAACCGCGTCTCCTCGCTGGTGCTGGATAACGCCGTCTGGGACGATGCGGTGCGGGAGGCCTACCGTCCCACGCTCGATACCGACTGGCTGTATAACACCTGGGGCGCGGGCTTTAAAATCAACAACCTCTATGATGGCACCTTCGTGCTTGATGAGCATTTCAATGTCATCTGGGGATCGTTTCAAAGTCAGCCTTTTCAGGAGACGAATCTCGATTTTTTCGGTAAGGGGCTGAAAGCCCTGATTGCTCAGCACGCGCGCGCCTTATCAAGCGATAAAAATATCTATGCCGGGATCAGCAAAACGCGAAGCGGCGTCGCCTTTGTGGGCATTGGGCTGATTCGCCCGATGGTCGGAAGATTACAGGTGACTGACGAAACGCGCCGCTATCTGGTGATCACCCGTCATCTGAACGCCAGAATCTTAGCCGACCTGGGGGCGACCTTTCAGATCGATAACCTGCACTTTACGCCGGAAAAAATTAACGAAATGAGTATGCCGCTGCGCAGTTCGGCAGGGGAGTTGCTGGGCTATCTTAACTGGCAGGCACGGCTTCCGGGGGCGCAGGCCGCCCGGGCGGCATCCTCTGATATCACGCAGATTGTTGTGCTGGCATCGGCCCTGATCCTGCTCTTTATTCTGGTGAGCAGCGTGGGGCTGTACAAGCTTGCGCGAGGAGAAAGCCAGGCGCGTCTGGTGGCGAGAACGGACTGGCTAAGCCATCTGCCGAACCGACGAGCGCTCATCGAAGCGCTGGATCGGGTGAGTCTACGCGGCGATATCGACGTCAAAAGCGTGGTGTTTATCGATCTGGATGGTTTTAAAGACGTGAATGACATCTACGGACACAGCGTGGGAGACGATCTCATTGTGGCGATTGCGAAAACGCTGAGTGAACGCGTGCCGCCGGGGGGAATGCTGGCGCGTATGGGCGGGGATGAGTTTGCCATGACCATCGGCGGTGATGAGGCAGAAACACAGGCCACCGCCTTTGCCGTTTCGGTGCTGGATTTTCTCACCACCCCGATTCAGCTGGGGGAACGCACGATCCATATCGGGGCCAGTATCGGTATCGCCAGCGGAACCCTGATTGAATGCACCAGCTCCGAGCTGTTTCGCCGCGCCGATATTGCCATGTACCATGCCAAAATGAGCGGGAAAGGGCGTATCACCCACTACGACGCCGAGCTGAACAGCGCCCGGGAGCGCAAGCTGGCGATTGAAAATCAGATCCGTAACGGTCTGGAGCGCGATGAGTTTGAGGTCTGGTATCAGCCGATTATTGACGCCCGCAGCCAGAAAATGAGCAGTGTCGAAGCGCTGGTCCGCTGGCCACGTCGCCCGGACGGGCCGCTGGGCCCGGATACCTTCATCGCCATTGCGGAGACCAGCGGTCTGATTTACAAGCTGGGCCAGTTTGTGCTGCAGCGCGCCTGTCAGGATCTCCAGCCGTACGGTGACTTAACGCTTTCCGTTAACATTTCTCCCGCGCAATTCCGCGATCCCGCCTTCGAAGACAAAGTGGCCAGCGTGCTGGAGACCACTCATTTCCCTGCTAACCGACTGCAGCTGGAGGTCACGGAGTCCTATGTGCTGGAAAACCCGGAGCGTGCCCGCATGGCGATAGCCAATCTTAAAGCGCTGGGCACCGCGGTGGCGCTGGATGACTTTGGCACTGGCTATTCCAGCATTGGCTATTTGCGGCGTTTTAACTTCGACACGATCAAGATTGATAAATCGCTGGCCGGGCTGGTGGACAACGATGAACAGGCGGCCGCGCTGGTAAGCGGCACGGTGCGGATCGCCAACGCGCTGGGGATGGCGGTGGTCGCCGAAGGGGTCGAGACCGAAAGACAAATGAAACTGCTGCGGCTGGCTGGCTGCGATCAACTGCAGGGTTTTTGGTTCAGCCAGCCGATGCCGATTGAGTCAATCAGGGCATTACATCAGGTCAGACGATGCTGATTTACTGCTGCGCCAGCGCTTCCAGCTTGTCGCGAAAACCGGTCACGGACAAGGCCCGGTTATCTGCGCGCCAGCGATCTTTCGCCGCCGGTGCAGAGCTCTGCACACCGATCAACTGCCAGCCGTTATCTGTTTTCAGCATCAGCGGTGAGCCACTGTCACCCGGCAACGTATCGCACTGGTGCGAGAGTACGCTGGTTTGCGCCCAGCCCGTCACAATACAGTCGGAGTGCGTGTAAAGCGTATCCAGATGGTCGACAGGATAGCCGGACTGCGTCACCTTCCGGTCGGCGGCTTTCAGCGCGGCGGTGAGGGCGTCTTTGTCGCCGTCAAATAACGGCAGCGGCGTAATGCCGGAAGGGGGGTAGCGTAAAACGATGAGGCCAAAGTCCCATGAGGCGGCCGCCGGTGGCACGATCCAGCCGTCACCATCCGGTTTCAGGCGTTTGCCGAGAGACGGATCGACCCGGCCTTCAATGCCGTGAATTTCATAGCGCCAGGTGCCTTTTTGCGACACAAACCGCAAGGCCACCGCTTTATCCGGCTTGCCGTTTGGCGGCGTTAACAGACAATGGCCTGCCGTCAGGGCAAGCTGTGGGGTAATCAGCGTCGCAGTACATAAGTTACCGCTGGCGGTTTCCAGTTGACCTATAGCATCCCAGGGCGCCTGGGTGGGATCGGCGACGCGCGTGCGATCGTCATGACCGAAAAAAAGCGTCTTTAGCTCTTTCGCGCTAATGGTGTCATCACCGCCATCATCCGCATGTGAGAATCCAGAAAAAAGACCAAACGTTCCCAGTAACAACACAACAGATTTACGCATATCACACTCTGGTGGGGGTAATTATGATTATTAAAAGTGAACCCTATGAAAATACTATAGACGGGACAGCGCTAAAGTGGGAGTAAAATCAGCGTGCTACAATCAGGAAAGATAAAAGTGGCTGGCGATGAGCGCGCATAAAATAAGCAGGATCAGAATCAGCTCAAACCGATAGCGTCGCAGCATACGCCCTCCGGATAAAAAAAACGGCGCGGAACCTGTTCCGGTTCGGCGCCGGTTTACCAACGTGCCCCGAAGGGCACGGTTTAGCTTGTACTCTTACGCAGCTGGCTGTGCAGCTGGTTTAGCAGCTTCGTGTTTTACTGCTTTTTTGTGATGCTTTTTAGCAGCCTGAGCTTTCTGTTCTACAGCCGGTTTAGCGGCTTTTTTGTGGTGGTGCTTTTTAGCAGCCTGCGCTTTCTGTTCTACAGCCGGTTTAGCGGCTTTTTTGTGGTGGTGCTTTTTAGCGGCCTGCGCTTTCTGCTCTACAGCCGGTTTAGCAGCTTTTTTGTGGTGCTTTTTGGCAGCCTGCGCTTTCTGCTCGGTTGGTGCTGCGGTTGCAGGTGCAGCGGCTTCTTTTTTCGCTGCAGCTTTGTGGTGTTTCTTATGATGAACCGCTTTTGCTGGGGCAGCGGTGGTGGTTGCAGCAGGTGCGGCAGCCGGTGCAGCAGTTGCGGTAGTGTCAGCAGCAAATGCAGCAGAAGACAGACCCATAGCAGCGGCAACAACCAGAGCTAATACTTTATTCATTCTCATACCCTCGAATTTGGTTTTTCATTTAACCCCACTGCGGGGCCGTTGAAATAACTATATCCCTGTAAACTCGGGGTTTCCGTGAGTGATTGGTATCGGCGTGTAACCATATGTACATTGCCGGGGGGCTAGCACAGACGGCCCACTATCCATTAAGGGAGAGGGCTGGGGTGAGGGGGGAACATACGGCTGTAGTGGTCATTCCGTTCACTTCATGTTCCTTGCTACTCTGTAGGGGCATAACCTGTGAACGTGCCAGGGCGGCTCAATCGCCGCCGCCCTGGCAACCCGGGCTCCCGGCGGTAAATCGCCGCTGCGCGGTACCTTCGGCTAATTCCTTCCGGCTTATCGGGGACGGGCGGAGGTAACGTCCCTGTAAAGCCCGCCCTCTCGGCGCATCCATGCGCCTCGCCCCGGCCTGCAGGAAACGCCTCAGCGATTTACAGCCGGACCAGGGCATCGCTGCGGGGCAATCATTACGCTTCGAAAATCTGTATCGCTTCTGCTTAAAAAATTTACCTGAGGTCCCTCACCCCCGGCCAAACAGATTACAAATAGCGGGAGGTCAGATGTTCGCGGAAGTAACGAATGTTCAGATCCTCGCCCGTCGCCTGGGTGATTAACTGCGACGTGCTGAAACGACTGCCGTGCTGCCAGATGTTCTGACGCAGCCAGTCAAAGAGTGCGGAAAAATCGCCCTCAGCGATGGAGGCCTGCAGACCCGGAAGCGCCGTTTTCGCGGCGTGGAACAACTGTGCGGCATACATGGCCCCCAGCGTATAGGATGGGAAGTAGCCAAAACCGCCGTCGGTCCAGTGAATATCCTGCATACAGCCGTTGCGGTAGTTGTCTTTGGTGGATAACCCGAGCCAGGCCTGCATTTTCTCGTCCCACAGGGCAGGGATATCGTCCACTTCGATCTCGCCGTTGATCAGCGACCGCTCAATCTCATAGCGCAGCACCACGTGCGCCGGGTAGCTCACTTCGTCTGCATCGACGCGGATATAGCCCGGCTTCACGCGCTGGTTCCAGGCGATAAAGTTCTCTTCGCTGAACGCCGCCTGGCTGCCAAAGCGGGCATGCACCGCAGGGAGAAGATGCTTGAGGAAGGCTTCACTGCGTCCCAGCTGCATCTCAAAGAACAGGCTCTGGGATTCGTGGATCGCGGTTGAGCGGGCCAGCGCAATCGGCTGTCCTGCCCATGCGCGCGGCAGGTTTTGTTCGTAGCGCGCGTGTCCGGTTTCGTGGATCACGCCAAACAGCGCGCTGAGCAGCTCATCCTCGTCATAGCGCGTGGTGATGCGCACGTCCTCCGGTACGCCGCCGCAGAACGGGTGCGCGCTTACGTCGAGGCGACCGCTGTTAAAATCGAAGCCGAGCATCTTCATGGCTTCCAGGCCCAGTTCACGCTGTGTTGCCGTCGGGAAAGGCCCCTGAGGAGGAACGAACGATCGCTGAGCCTGCTTTTCCACGACGTTTGCCAGCAGGTCCGGCAGCCAGGACTTCATGTCGCCGAACAGCACGTCCAGACGGGCGCTGGTCATGTCGGGTTCAAAAATATCCAGCAGCGCATCGTACGGCGTACAGCCTTTGGCTTCCGCCCGCAGGCGCGCCTCTTCACGGCTGAGTTTGACCACCTCTTTCAGGTTGGCGGAAAAACCCTGCCAGTCGTTGGCGGGACGTTGTGTGCGCCAGGCGTGTTCACACCTGCTGCCCGCCAGGGATTTGGCTTCCACCAGCGTTTCCGGCAGCAGCGAGGCCTGCTGATAGTGGCGCGTCATTTCCCGCAGGTTGGCCTGTTCGACGTCATTCAGATCTTCCCCTGCCGCCGCGGCTAACAGGTCGCCGACTTTTTTATCGGTCAGGAGCTGGTGCTGCAGGACGCTCATTTCCGCCAGCGCCTCGCCGCGCGCGGCGCTGCCGCCGGGCGGCATCATGGTGAACATGTCCCAGCTGGCGATGGAGGAGAGGTGCGAGAAGCGGGAGAGGCGCTGGAAGGTTTTCACAAGTGACTGATAGGCTGATGTTTTTTCCAATTCTTATTTCCTCATGCCGGGGATGTGTTTCAGGGAGCATACAATGAAACAGACCAAATTCCCCAACATTTCCCACGCGGAGGAAATCTGTGCAGATCTCCTCCGTTGAAACCGTCCCCGGCATTCCGGGAGACGGTTTTCGGTGGGCACTCAGGACTTATCGCGCATAACCTGTTGCAGGATCGCCAGCGCCTGGTTGAACTGGGCATCCGGAATGGTCAGCGGATAAAGGAAGCGGATCACGTTGCCGTACTGGCCGCAGATCAATAACAGCAGGCCCTGAGCGAGCGCCTTTTGCTGGATCGCCTGCGCGATGGCGGCTGAAGGTTCACGGCTCTCGGGATCAAAAAACTCCGCCGCAATCATCGATCCTCTTCCCCTTATCGCCACGAGCGCAGGGAAGGTGCCCTGAATCTCCTCCAGCGTGGCTTTCAGCCGATCGCCCAGCTGACGGGCGCGCGCGCACAGCGACTCGTTGTCGATAATCTTCAGCACCGCGTGCGCGGCGGCCACCGCAAGCGGGTTGCCGGCATAGGTTCCCCCCAGGCCGCCGGGAGCCGGCGCGTCCATGATGTCGGCGCGGCCCACCACGCCGGACAGCGGCATTCCGCCTGCCAGGCTTTTAGCCATCGTCATCAGGTCGGGTTTGTCCGCGTAGTGTTCCATGGCAAACAGTTTACCCGTACGGGCGAAGCCGCTCTGCACTTCGTCGGCAATCATCACGATCCCGTGCTCATCACAGATGCGGCGGATGGCGGCCACCAGTTCTGGCGGGGCGACGTTGAATCCGCCTTCACCCTGAATGGGTTCAAAAATAATCGCCGCCACCTGTTTCGCCTCAATATCTGCTTTGAACAGGCGTTCTATCGCCGTGATGGCATCCTGCGTCGTGATGCCGTGCAGCTCGGAGGGATACGGCACGTGATAAACCGACCCCGGGAAGGGACCAAATCCGAGCTTGTAAGGCGCGACCTTGCCGGTTAACGCCATGGTCATATAGGTTCGGCCGTGAAAACCTCCCCCGAAGGCAATCACACCCGGTCTGCCGGTGTGGGCCCGGGCGATTTTAATGGCATTTTCCACCGCCTCCGCGCCCGTTGTGAAGAACGCCGTTTTGGCCGGGCTCTGCACCGGGGCCAGCTCGTTAAGTTTTTCGGCTAATGAAACGTAGCTTTCATACGGCACAATCTGGTAGGCCGTGTGGGTGAACTGGTGAAGCTGTTTTTCCACCGCGGCCACCAGTTCAGGATGTCGATGGCCGGTATTCAGTACCGCGATCCCGGCGGCGAAATCAATATAGTCGTTGCCTTCCACGTCGGTAAGCGTGGCATTCTCCGCCGAGCGGGCAAAGAAATCACACATTACGCCAACGCCGCGCGGAGTGGCAGAAAGTCTGCGCTGATGAAATTCCTGGTTACTCATATCAGATACCCTTTTGTCGAAAACGATCATACGCCAAGACGATCGCGCAGGCTGTAGTACGCCGCGCCCATCGCCGTGAATGGAATCCGCAGGCTGCGACCGCCCGGGAAGGGGTAGTGCGGAAGATTAGCAAACGCATCAAAGCGCTCAGCGTCACCGCGCAACAGTTCCGAGATCAGCCGTCCGGCCAGGTGGGTGCAGGTCACGCCGTGGCCGCTGTAGCCCTGCATGTAATAGATGTTTTTATCCAGACGACCAAACTGCGGCATACGCGACAGGGTCAGCAGGAAGTTGCCCGTCCAGCGATAGTCGATTTTGACGCCTGCCAGCTGAGGGAAGGTTTTGAGCAGCTTTGGCATCACCAGGCGCTCGACATCGTCCGGATCGCGCGCGCCATAGACAACGCCACCACCGTACAGCAGGCGGTTGTCGGCGGTGAGACGGTAGTAATCCAGCAGGTAGTTACAATCTTCCACGCAGTAGTTATTGGGGATCAGCGTGCGGGCGACCTCTTCCGGCAGCGGGGCGGTGGTCACCACCTGGGTGCCGCAGGGCATGCTGCGTTTTGCCAGTTCCGGTTCGATCTTATCGCCCAGATAAGCATTCCCGGCGACGATCACGTAGCGGGCCGTCACCTGGCCATGCTGCGTGCTCACCACGGCCGGGCTGGTGTGCTGAATGGCGGTCACCGGGGACTGTTCATATACCCGCCCGCCGTTCAGGCGAATGGCGTCTGCTTCGCCGATCGCCAGGTTCAGCGGGTGAATATGTCCCCCGCTGCGGTCCAGCAGCGCGCCGGTATAGCGTTCGCTGTCGACCTCCCGGCGGATGGCGCTGGCGTCCAGCAACTCGAGTTGCGTGTTGCCGTAGCGTTCCCAGTTGGCTTTTTGCTCCTCCAGCGTCTCCAGTTGCTTGTGATTTAGCGCCACAAACAGCCCGCCAGGACGATAGTCGCACTGGATCTGATAGCGCTGGATTCGCTCCCGAATGATTTCCCCGCCTTCAAACATCATGCTCCCGAGCATTCTGGCGGCATCGGGGCCGTAGTTTTTCTCGATCACGTCGATATCGCGGCTGTAGGAGTTAACCAGCTGGCCGCCGTTGCGTCCGCTGGCGCCGAAGCCGATGCGCGCCCCTTCAAGGAGCACCACGTCATAGCCCATTTCGGCGAGATGCAGCGCGGAGGAGAGGCCGGTATAGCCGCCGCCCACCACGCACACGTCACAGCTGATCGACTCGTTAAGCGTCGGGAAAGGTTCGTAAGCGTTCGCGCTGGCCGCGTAGTAGCTGGTGGTATGTTCGGTCATGATTGAGGCTCCAGGGCAATCCAGATGGTTTTCAGTTCGGTAAATTTTTCCAGCGCGTGCAGGGACTTATCGCGACCGTTGCCGCTCTGCTTATAGCCGCCAAAGGGAACGGTCATATCACCGTCGTTATAGTTATTGACGAAGACTGAGCCTGCCTTCAGGCGGCGGCTCATGCGGTGTGCCCGGGAGAGATCGCGGGTCCATACCGCCGCGCCAAGCCCGTATTCGCTGTCGTTGGCCTGCGTTAAGGCGTCCTCTTCGGTTTTAAATCGGGTGACGACCAGCACCGGTCCGAAAATCTCTTCCCGGCACAGCGGGGAGTCGGGCTCGAGGTCGACAAAAATGGTTGGACCGACTGCGGAAGGCCATGATTGTTCCCGCCCGTCCAGCAGCAGCGAGCCTTTCCGGGTTCCCTCGCGAATAAATGTGTGGACGGTATCGGCGTGCGCAGCGTCGATGAGCATGCCCATCGTGCTGTCGGGGTCGAGCGGATCGCCCGGCTGCCAGTGACGGGCCTGCGCTTTCAGCTTTGTCAGGAATTCATCAGCGATGCTCTCTTCGAGCAGCAGGCGGGTACCGGCGATACAGACTTGCCCCTGGTTGTAAAAAATCCCGGCGGCGGTCGCGCTCACGGCCTTGTCCAGGTCCGGACAGTCGGCAAAGATAATGTTGGCGCTCTTGCCGCCTGCCTCCAGCCAGACGCGCTTCATGTTGCTTTCTCCCGCGTCCTTCAGCAGTTGCTTGCCGGTACGGGTAGAGCCGGTAAACGTCAGCACCTCGACCTCCGGATGACGTGCCAGCGCCTGGCCCGCTTCGTGGCCGTAACCGCTTATCACATTCAGCACGCCGTCCGGCAGGCCCGCCTCTTTCGCCAGTCCGGCCAGCCGCAGGGCGGTGAGCGGTGATTTCTCCGACGGTTTCAATACCACGCTATTGCCCGCGATCAGCGCCGGGCCCAGCTTCCAGCAGGCCAGCAGCAGCGGGAAGTTCCAGGGAACGATGGCCGCAACAACCCCGATGGGCTCGCGCACGATCATCGCCAGCTCGCCCGGCCCCGTAGGCGCCACTTCGCCGTAGACTTTATCCGCCGCTTCGGCGTACCAGCGAATGGCGCGCGCCGCGCCGGGAATATCATCGCGCAGGCTGTGGCGGATGGGTTTACCGGTGTCCAGCGTTTCCAGTAAGGCCAGCTCTTCGCTATGGCGTTCCATTAAATCGGCGAGCGTATTTAGCACGGCCTTGCGCTGCGCCGGAGACGCCTGCGACCAGTCACCGCGCTCAAATACCTCACGCGCGGCCTGAACCGCGCGGTCCACGTCCGCCTGCTTGCCCCGGGCGACGTTTGCCAGCGTCTTTTGGGTAGCGGGATTGACGGTATCAAACGTGGTGTTGTCGGCGGCGTCACAATAGGCGCCGTTAATAAATAACCGGGTCTCAATGGCGCTGTTTTTTGCTTTATCCTGCCAGTAAGTCAGGTGCTGAAAATGCATATTCACTCCTTTCTTTCGCAATCAGATAAATAAAGGCATGGCCGTTTCAGGCAATACGAAGCCGTGGGGCATCCCGGGGATTAACCCGTTAAATGCCGACATTGATCGTTTTTATGTGTCCCGGCGTAAGCGCGCTTACGCCGGGACTGAGTGGTAATTAGAACGTGGTAGGGGTGTGGGCACTGATAATGCGGCAGATGCCTGCCGAGGTGTTGCTGAAGCTGTGCGGTATGCCGGTATTGATGGCATAGCTCTGCCCCGCAACCAGGTGATATTGCTGGCCATTAATGGTCAACAATATTTCACCTTCCAGTATCGTACCGATCTCCTCGCCCTGATGTTTGATCCTCTCTCCGGTCGTGGTTCCAGGCTGGTAAGTTTCAAAAATCATCGCCAGCGTACGGTTCGGATTTCCGTTATGAACCAGCTTCATCGAAACCCCCTGACTGCCTATTTCGATAAGGTCTTCCTGATTAATAACCACCTGCGGTTCATCAGGTTTTTCCGGTTCCGAAAAGAATTCCGAGAGCGACAGCCCATAAACTTTCAGCAGCTTCTGTAGCGTACTGATGGCAGGACTGACTTTATCCTGCTCAATGGTGCTGATGGCACTGTGTGTTAACCCAGACAGTTCGGCGGCACGCCGCTGCGAGAGACCCAGCTGTTGGCGGATCTCAGACAGACGTTTCCCTGGCGCCAGTCCGTCATCGCTCATAGTTGCATTTCCTTTACGGTAGTGGTCAAAGCCGCTGCTTCTCAGCAATGTGGCTTTGACAGGCGGTGATAAAACCTTCAAACAACATACGTGACAGGGCGTACTCGCTGCTGTTCCATTCGGGGTGCCATTGCACACCGAGGGCAAAAGGGTGGTCATGAACGCTGACCGCTTCGACCAGCCCGTCCGTCGAGCGGGCCTCCACGCGAAGCCGTGGTCCTAACGTCCGTGCACCTTGCCCGTGTAACGAGTTTACCCAAAATGTGTTACAGCCTGGTATTAATTGAGACAGCAGTCCTCCCTCCTGAACCTGAACTTCATGAGACGGGGCGTATTGTAGCTCAACCGGCAGTTCAGGATCTTCCCGGTGCTCAAGCAGGTCGTTCTGCTCGAACAGGCGGCGATACAGCGTCCCTCCCGTTGCAACAACCAGTTCCTGCAGCCCCCGGCAGATGGCGAAAATGGGGATGCGCCTTTCGAGCGCGGCGGCAATCAGCGCCATACTCAGAAGATCTCGCCCGGGATCGGCGTTAGGCTCATCGCCGTTTTCACCATAAAGGTGCGGCTGCACATTACTTGGGCTGCCCGGCAGGTAAATCCCGTCCAGGGTTGGGAGCAGAGCGGTAAGGAGCTCTGGCTCTGCCAGCGCATGCGGTAAGGCAATCGGTAAGCCTCCCGCGTTAATAATGGCATTCAGGTACTTTTCTTGCAGGGTCTGGGTCTCATGACCCTTAAGCCTGTTTCTACACATCACCACGCCAATAACTGGCTTGTTCATTATATTTTCCATGATCGCCCTCACAAAGTGGACTAAATTTAGGCCATTTTCGCCTGCAAAACGGCCTTTTCGTTCAATATTTTCTCAATCTAGCAACGGGATCTGCCTTTTGCAAACTTAATTTAACATTTGACAAACAATTTATTTGCATACAGATTCCATAGGGTGGACATTATATTTGACAGTCCAGAGCAGCGAACGCAAATCCAAAAACGGTGGTAAATCATGGAAACCAATATCGTAGAAGTTGAGAACTTTGTGCAGCACACGGATGAGAGGCGGGGCAGCGCCTTTACGCAGGAAGTGAAGCGCTATTTAGAAAAGTATCCTGACACCCAGTTTATTGATGTCCTCCTGACCGACCTGAACGGCTGTTTTCGCGGCAAACGCATCCCGGTTGCCGGACTGAGCAAGCTTGAAAAAGGCTGCTATTTCCCGGCATCGGTTTTCGCCATGGACATTTTGGGTAACGTCGTGGAAGAGGCGGGCCTGGGGCAGGAGCTCGGCGAGCCGGACTGCATCTGCGTGCCGGTACCTGGCACCCTGACACCGTCCGCCGCCGACCCGGAATACATTGGTCAGGTGCAGCTCACCATGGTCGATGAAGATGGCGCTCCCTTTGACGTTGAGCCGCGGAACGTACTCAACCGACTCTGGCAGCAGCTGCGCCAGCGCGGTCTGTTCCCCGTGGTAGCGGTAGAGCTGGAGTTCTATTTACTTGACCGTAAACGCGATGCCGACGGCTATCTGCAGCCACCCTGCGCGCCGGGCACCGACGTGCGTAACACGCAGAGCCAGGTCTACTCGGTTGATAATCTTAACCATTTTGCTGACGTGCTGAACGATATTGACGAACTGGCGCAGCTGCAGCTGATCCCCGCCGACGGGGCAGTGGCTGAGGCCTCCCCGGGCCAGTTTGAGATAAACCTGCACCATACGGAAAACGTGCTCGATGCCTGCGACGATGCGCTGGCGCTAAAACGTCTTGTCAGGCAGATGGCGGAAAAACATAAGATGCACGCCACGTTTATGGCAAAGCCGTATGAAGAGCATGCGGGCAGCGGGATGCATATCCACATCAGCATGCAAAACAACCGAGGCGAAAACGTGCTCGCAGACGCCAACGGCGAGGATTCCGCACTGCTGAAACGCGCGCTGGCCGGGATGATCGATCTGATGCCTGCGTCCATGGCGCTGCTGGCACCGAACGTCAACTCCTACCGCCGTTTCCAGCCGGGAATGTACGTGCCGACGCAGGCCTCATGGGGACACAATAATCGCACCGTTGCTCTGCGTATCCCCTGCGGCGATCGCCATAACCATCGGGTCGAGTACCGGGTGGCGGGAGCAGACGCGAATCCGTATCTGGTGATGGCGGCGATTTTTGCCGGTATTTTACATGGGCTGGATAACGATTTGCCCCTGCAGGAAGAAGTGGAAGGCAATGGTCTGGAGCAGGACGGACTGCCATTCCCGATTCGTCAGAGCGATGCGCTGTGGGAATTTATGCAAAACGATAGCCTTCGCGAGCGGCTGGGCGAACGTTTCTGCCACGTCTATCACGCCTGCAAAAACGATGAATTACTGCAGTTTGAACGCCTGATTACCGAAACTGAAATTGAGTGGATGCTCAAAAACGCCTGATGACGTGCCCCGGTAAGGGGCCGCTTTGTTTCATCTCATACGTATCACTAAACGGCCTGCGCGGAGCCTGGCCTAACTGTTTGCTGGCACGCCAGCTATCTCCCGGGAGTCGCGTTATGGAGCGCAGGCGGCACAGGGATTTTCTTAACGACACTGTGTGACGAGGTAGGAAATGATGCAGATGTTCAATTATCCGCAGGGCGAAGGGGGCCAGTCAGGCGCCTGCTGTGAGTGCGAGCCAGAGACGGTGAGCTGGTACGATCGCGTGTGTTCTTTACAACTTCCCCCTTTGCTAAGCAGGTTTGCGTTAAGGACAGCGCGATTGCAAACCACGGTAAGCATGGGGGGGACGGTTTATGGCGACTAACACCTCTCTTGACTCGCCGCGCATGGCAGGAAGAACCCGGCTGCGCAGTTCCCTCAAGCTCTGGCAGGTGGTCATGATGGGGCTGGCTTACCTCACTCCTATGACCGTGTTTGATACCTTCGGCATTGTGTCCGGTATCAGCAACGGCCACGTGCCCGCCTCGTATCTCCTGGCGCTGGCTGGCGTCATGTTTACCGCCATCAGCTACGGCAAACTGGTACGGCAGTTCCCGGAAGCGGGCTCTGCGTATACCTACACGCAGAAATCGATCGGCCCCCACTTAGGCTTTATGGTCGGCTGGTCATCGCTGCTGGACTATCTCTTCCTGCCGATGATTAACGTGCTGCTGGCGAAGA
This sequence comes from Enterobacter sp. BNK-22, assembly GCF_048684805.1. Classification (NCBI taxonomy): domain Bacteria; kingdom Pseudomonadati; phylum Pseudomonadota; class Gammaproteobacteria; order Enterobacterales; family Enterobacteriaceae; genus Enterobacter; species Enterobacter sp. BNK-22. Next base: position 1,449,727 of record NZ_JBLQTT010000001.1, on the reverse strand, counting down.
TCTACCTTTCCGCGTTGTTCCCTGAAGTTCCGCCGTGGGTCTGGGTAGTGGGGTTTGTGACGATCCTGACGCTGGCGAACCTGAAGAGCGTGAATCTGGTCGCCAACTTCAACACCCTGTTTGTGCTGGTGCAGATCGCCATCATGGTGGTGTTTGTCATCCTCGTGGTGCACGGACTGCATAAGGGGGAGGGCGTCGGCACCGTCTGGTCGCTCCAGCCGTTTATCAGCGAGAACGCTCACCTGATCCCGATTATTACCGGCGCGACTATCGTCTGCTTCTCTTTCCTCGGCTTTGACGCGGTCACCACGCTGTCGGAAGAGACGCCAAACGCGGCGCGGGTGATCCCCAAAGCCATTTTCCTCACCGCTTTGTATGGCGGGCTGATATTCATTGTTGCCTCGTTTTTCATGCAACTCTTTTTCCCGACGATCGCCCGCTTCAAGAACCCGGACGCCGCGCTGCCGGAAATCGCGCTGTACGTGGGCGGCAAGCTCTTCCAGTCGGTGTTTCTGTGTACCACGTTTGTGAATACGCTCGCTTCAGGCCTGGCCTCGCACGCCAGCGTCTCGCGCTTACTGTATGTGATGGGGCGTGACAACGTCTTTCCGGAGCGGGTGTTTGGCTACGTGCATCCGAAATGGCGTACGCCGGCCCTGAACGTCATTATGGTTGGGATAGTGGCGCTGTCGGCCCTGTACTTTGATCTCGTGACCGCGACGGCGCTGATCAACTTTGGCGCGCTGGTGGCGTTTACGTTTGTTAATCTCTCGGTGTACAACCATTTCTGGCGGCGTAAGGGGCTGAACAAAACGTGGAAAGATCGGTTCCACTATCTCCTGCTGCCGCTCATCGGTGCCGTCACGGTCGGCGTGCTGTGGATAAACCTCGAAGCGACATCCCTGACGCTTGGCCTCATCTGGGCGGCACTGGGGATCCTTTACCTGACCTGGCTCACGCGCCGTTTCCGCAAACCGCCTCCGCAGTTTGAAGCCGGTAAGATAGAACAGGCCTGGGATTCCTGAACGAAAAACGGCACCAGTACGCTGGTGCCGTTTTTAGGGAAACGGACATCCCCCGCGAGCATATTATTTCAGACGTTTATGAAGACTTGCGCCCACCAGCAGTGCGGCACAGAGCATCAGCGCGATAAACCCGCCCACGCCGTTCCAGCCGTAGTTATGCCAGAAGACGCCGCCGAGCGTCCCGGCGATGCTGGACCCCAGGTAATAGCTAAACAGATAAAGAGACGATGCCTGACCTTTGGCGCGACGCGCGCGCGGGCCAATCCAGCTGCTGGCGACCGAGTGGGCCGCGAAGAACCCCGCAGAAAAGAGCAGCATGCCGGCAAAAATCAGCCACAGGGAAGAGAAGAGCGTCAGCAGCAGGCCGGCCAGCATCACCGCCGTGAAGAACAGCATGACCGGGCCGCGGCCATAGCGCGCGGTCATCGCCCCGGCCTTCGGTGAACTCCACGTACCGGTCAAATAAGCCACCGAGAGTAAACCGACAATAGCCTGGTTTAGATGCCACGGTGAGAGCATCAGGCGATAGCCAATATAGTTAAACAGCGTGACGAAGGCGCCCATCAGCAGGAAGCCGGTCAGGAACAGGCGCGGCAGCCCCTTGTCGCGCCAGTGCAGACGGAAGTTGATAAACAGCGTTTTCGGGCGCAGCGATGTCGGGCGGAAATGACGCGATTCCGGCAGAATTTTCCAGAACATCAGGGCGGATGCCAGCGCGAAACAGCCGATGACCGCCAGCGCAATCCGCCAGCTAAAGAAGTCAGTGAATACCCCGCTCAGCAGACGTCCGCTCATCCCGCCAATCGAGTTCCCGCTGATGTATAGCCCCATAGAGAAGGCAACAAAGCTCGGGTGGATCTCCTCGCTGAGGTAGGTCATCCCGACCGCCGCCACGCCGCTGAGCGAGAGCCCGATCAGCGCGCGCATCACCAGAATGCCGTGCCAGCTGGTCATCATGGTTGAGAGTAACGTACAGACCGAGGCCAGCATCAGCGCGGTTACCATCACCGGTTTACGCCCAATGGCGTCGGAAAGAGGGCCGGTAAAGAGCAGGCCAATCGCCAGCATGCCGGTAGAAATGGAGAGTGAAACGCTGCTGCTGGCAGGCGATACGCCAAACTCATGGGAGAGCACGGGCAGGATCGGCTGAACGCAATAGAGCAGGGCGAAGGTGGCCAGACCGGCGGAAAAGAGCGCCAGCGTGACGCGCATAAATTGGGGGGTACCACGTTTAATGAACTGAACCGGCTGCGATGTTGCTGGTAAATCATTGATATCGCTCGCCGGATCGATATCAATGGCAGTTGTACGACTCACACAGTTTCCTTGCTTAAACATCCCCGTGATTTCTGGTGACGGGTATGACCACCTCTTCAGGGTAGGAAAATGTAAATATTCTGTCTAATATATTAATAATCTCAAATGATACTTTAGAAATATGAATATCGAGCTGCGTCATCTTCGCTATTTTGTCGCCGTCGCCGAAGAGCTGCATTTTGGCCGCGCGGCGGCACGGCTGAATATCTCTCAACCCCCGTTAAGCCAGCAGATTCAGATCCTGGAGCAGCAGGTCGGGGCGCGCCTGCTGGCCCGCACCAACCGCAGTGTGAGCCTGACGGCGGCGGGCAAGCAATTTCTCATCGACAGCCGACAAATTCTGAGCATGGTTGAGGACGCCGCCGCTCGGGCAGAACGGCTGTATCTCGGGGAGGCCGGAGAGCTGCGCATCGGGTTTACCTCGTCCGCGCCGTTTATCAGCGCCGTCTCGGAAACGCTGTCGTCATTTCGCCGCCATTTCCCGGATGTTCATATTCAGACGCGCGAGATCAATACCCGCGAGCAGATTGCGCCGCTAAATGAAGGCTCGCTGGATTTGGGGCTGATGCGTAATACCCAGCTGCCGGACTCGCTGGCGTGGGAGGTGATCCTGCGCGAGCCGCTGATGGCCATGATCCCACACGATCACCCGCTGGCGTCGCGTCCGACGGTGTCGCTGGCAGAGTTGGCAAAAGAGCCGTTTGTCTTTTTTGATCCGCAGGTCGGAACGGGTCTGTATGACGATATCCTGGGGCTGATGCGCCGCTACGATCTTGCCCCGGTCATTACCCAGGAAGTCGGGGAGGCGATGACCATTATCGGGCTGGTCGCCGCCGGGCTGGGCGTCTCTATTCTTCCTGCCTCCTTTAAACGGGTACAATTGCGCGAAATGCGCTGGGTGACCATCGCCGAAGGGGATGCCGTTTCAGAGATGTGGCTGGTCTGGGCAAAACATCGCGAACAGAGCCATGCCGCACAGCGCTTCAAACAGCAGTTGATGAACGCCTCCGCCGGGGGCTATTTTCAGGGAAAAGTGGGCAAAAATGTGCAGTAAATCACATGGCTAAGTAAATATTTGACGGCAGCCATGCAAGTGCTTCACCATAGCCAACAGTTTATTTCGAAGCTCGAAAATAAGGGAGTACGAGGTGGTCGCTGATAGTCAGCCAGGGCACATTGATCAGATTAAGCAGACCAACGCTGGCGCGGTATATCGCCTGATCGATCAGCTTGGTCCGGTTTCGCGTATCGATCTTTCGCGCCTGGCACAGCTGGCACCCGCCAGTATCACCAAGATTGTTCGCGAGATGCTGGAAGCGCACCTGGTTCAGGAGACGGAAATTCAGGAGCCGGGCAGCCGTGGCCGTCCGGCAGTCGGGCTGGTGGTGGAAACGGAAGCCTGGCACTACCTGTCGCTGCGCATCAGCCGCGGCGAAATCTTCCTTGCGCTGCGCGATCTGAGCAGCAAGCTGGTGGTGGAGGACCGTCTTGAACTGCCGCTCAACGCCGAGGAATCGCTCCTCGAGGCGATTGTCTCGCACATCGATCGCTTCTTTATCCGCCATCAGCAGAAGCTTGAACGCTTAACGGCGATTGCCATCACCATGCCGGGCATTATTGATACCGAAAATGGTATTGTCCACCGCATGCCGTTTTATGACGATGTCAAAGAGATGCCGCTGGGAGAGGTGCTGAAAAACCATACCGGCGTGCCGGTCTACATTCAGCATGACATCAGCGCCTGGACGATGGCGGAGGCGCTCTTCGGCGCATCCCGCGGCGCGCGGGATGTGATTCAGGTGGTTATCGATCATAACGTCGGCGCGGGGGTGATCACCGACGGACGTCTTCTCCACGCCGGAAGCAGCAGCCTGGTGGAAATTGGCCATACCCAGGTCGACCCGTACGGCAAGCGCTGCTACTGCGGCAACCACGGCTGTCTGGAGACCATTGCCAGCGTGGAAAGCGTGCTGGAGCTGGCGCAGGTCAGGCTCAGCCAGTCCATGAGCTCCTCGCTGCACGGACAGCCCTTAACGGTGGATTCTCTCTGCGCCGCCGCGCGTCAGGGCGATCTGCTGGCGAAGGACATTATTACCGGGGTGGGGAATAACGTTGGCCGCATTCTGGCGATTATGGTGAACCTCTTCAACCCGCAAAAAATCCTCATTGGCTCACCGCTCAGCCAGGCGGCAGAGATCCTCTTCCCGGCGATTACGGCCTGTATTCAGCAGCAGTCGCTTCCCGCCTACAGTCGGAACATTGCGGTAGAAAGCACCCAGTTTTCCAATCAGGGCACGATGGCCGGCGCGGCGCTGGTCAAAGATGCCATGTATAACGGCTCGCTGTTGATCCGCCTGTTACAGGGCTAACTCTTTTCCGCAGATGTAAGAAAAATTGCGCTATCTCAAGCCGGGTAGCGCACGCATCCCGTAGACTTCCTCCACTGAATTATTTACCTGGTTTATATTTTCGAAGCATACCCAAGAGGTGGAGTGAGTCATGCTTAAGCGTTTCTTTGTTACTGGTACTGATACCTCTGTCGGCAAGACCGTCGTATCCCGCGCATTGCTGCAGGCGCTGGCAGCAAGCGGTAAACGCGTGGCAGGGTACAAACCGGTCGCAAAAGGGAGTAAAGAGACGCCAGAGGGATTGCGTAATAAAGACGCCCTGGTGCTGCAAAGCGTCTCGTCACTGGAGTTGCCTTATCATGCGGTCAATCCCATCGCGTTAAGCGAAGAGGAGAGCAGCGTGGCGCACAGCGGCCTGATTAACTATCCCCTGTTGTCCGACGGCCTGGCGAATCTGAGCGAGAAGGTGGATCACGTAGTGGTCGAAGGGACGGGCGGCTGGCGCAGCCTGATGAACGACCTGCGCCCGCTGTCGGAATGGGTGGTGCAGGAACAGCTTCCGGTGGTGATGGTGGTGGGGATCCAGGAAGGGTGCATCAACCACGCGCTGCTGACGGCGCAGGCGATTGCCAATGACGGCCTGCCGCTGATGGGCTGGGTGGCCAACCGCATCAACCCGGGCCTCGCGCACTATGCAGAGATCATCGACGTGCTGAGCGCTAAACTGCCCGGACCGCTGGTGGGTGAGCTGCCTTATCTGCCTCGCGCCGAGCAGCGCGAGCTAGCGCAGTACATCGATCTCTCTGCCCTCGGTGGCGTGTTGACCGTAGACAGAGTCGTGGCGTAACGTCCGCGACAGCACGGACGCCAGCACGCAGGCGACCAGCAAACCGGGCAGTAAAAAATACTGTCCGGTCATTTCACAGACCATCAGCGCCGACATAATGGGCGCATGCGTGGTCGCGGCGAGTAGTGTCGCCATCCCTGCCAGCCCCAGCAAAATTACCGTCTCAGAACCCGGCAGCCACAGCGCGAAAAGTTGAGCAAACAGCATGCCTGTCGCCATGCCAACAAACAGCGTCGGCGTGAACACGCCGCCCGGCGCGCCCGACCCGCTGCTCGCCAGTACTGCCAGCAATTTACAGATGAACACCCCGGCAATCACCGACAGCAGCGGCGGCGCGAGCAGAAAAGCCTGCACCACGCTGTAGCCGTTCCCCCATACCTTCGGCGTCAGAAGAGACAGCAGCCCGACGATCGCACCGCCGAGCGCCAGCTGCCACGGCGGCGAAAGTTTGAGGCGCAGGAAAAGACCGTGGCTGAACGCCATCAGCCACATCAGCAGCGGCCCGCAGAGACCCGCCACCAGCCCCATCGCGGCCAGCAGGGCATAATCGGCCGCGGTGAGGATGCCGCTCAGATGGACCGCGTAGAGCGTGCCGGCACCCGGTGCCAGGAGCTGCGTGGTGAGAAGCGCCACCACCGCCGCGATAACCACGGGCCCGAGCGAGGCCAGCATCAGGGTGCCAAACAGAATCTCCGCAATGAAAAGGCTTCCGGCTAACGGAGCATGGTAGGCGCTGGCCATCCCGGCCGCGGCGCCGCAGGCGATCCATAACTTCCATTCAGATTTGGGCGTAAAGCGCCGGGCAAAAAAGGAGGCGGCGAGGGCAGCAAGCAGGATCATCGCCCCTTCACGCCCGATGGCGCTTCCACTGGCGACGACCAGCAACGAGGCAAGGGATTTCACCAGGCTGGCGCCGTAATCAAACTGACCGTCGCCGGTCTCCAGCGCTTCCATATAATCGGTGGGTGCATGAGGCCGCTGGGCGGTCAGCCGTTGCCATCCCCAGAGCAACAGTCCAGCAGCCAGCCCGCCCAGCGCGGGCGTCAGCGCGCGCCGCCAGGGTGAGAGCGAGGCGGCGGCATTCACCAGGCTGCCGCTGTCGTTGCTGAGAAGCAGCCACTCCAGCAGGTACATGCTGTGGCGGAATACTGCAACGGCCAGCGCGGCCAGCACGCCGGTGACGGTGGCAATCAGCAGTCGGCGAAACATCGCGCGGATGTCGGGGTACGTATGAAGACGTTGCATGGGTCGCGAGTAAACGGGGACGATACAATATTGTGGCGGGAAATCGCGGGGTTAGCAAAAGGTATGCGTGCGAAAAGCCGGGCAATGCCCGGCCTGAAAGATTAACTGTCGCTATGAATATTCAGCGCCCGGCGCGTACGCCCTGAACTGAGATACTCGGCAATATAGTCCTGAGAAATCTCGCCGTTGTAGCGACCGTCCTCATCCACGATCGGCATCCAGCTGGTGTTGCTCTCATACAGGCGTGACAGGACCACGCGCAGGTTGTCTTCCGCTTTACCAGTCATGCGGAACGGATGCAGGATGTCGGCGCAGGTCCCGCTGGCATTACGCGCTTCGCGACGCTTCACAAAGCCCAGCGGTTTGCCGTGCTCGTCAACCACGGTAATCGCGCGAATATCGTTATCATCCATGGTCGCAAAGGCTTCAGGGAGCGGAGTAGAGCCCCGCACCGTAATGGTCGGCTGCTGGTCGGTGACGTCGCCCGCCGAGACCAGCAGCAGGCGCTTCAGCGTGCGGTCCTGACCGACAAACGAGCCGACAAACTCGTTCGCCGGTTTCGCCAGCAGTTCATCCGGGCTGGCACATTGCACGATTTTCCCCTGACGGAACACCGCAATACGGTCACCCAGCTTCAGGGCCTCATCGATATCGTGGCTCACCAGCATGACGGTTTTTTTCAGCTTGCGCTGCATCTCCAGGAACTGGTTCTGGATCACCTCGCGGTTGATCGGGTCCACCGCGCCGAAGGGTTCATCCATCAGCAGTACCGGAGGATCCGCCGCCAGGGCGCGGATCACGCCGATGCGCTGCTGCTGGCCGCCGGACATCTCACGCGGATAGCGATTCAGGAACTTATGCGGATCCAGCGCCACCATATCCATCAGCTCTTCGGCGCGGGTTTTGCAGCGCGCTTTATCCCAGCCCAGCATGCGCGGCACGACGGTAATGTTCTCTTCGATGGTCATGTTCGGGAACAGGCCAATCTGCTGGATCACATAGCCGATGTTGCGGCGCAGGGTGACGGTGTCCATCCCGCTGGTGTCTTCGCCGTTAATCAGGATCGTCCCGCTGCTTGGGGTAATGAGGCGGTTGATCATCTTCAGGGTGGTGGTCTTCCCGCAGCCGGACGGGCCGAGCAGGACGCACATTTCCCCTTCGGGTACGTTCAGGTTGACGTTGTCGACGGCCTTAAAGGTCTGGCCGTGCTTCTGTGAAAAGTGTTTGGTGAGATTTTGCAGTTTTATCATTATCGAATCCCCTTTGGAGTCAGAACCACCTGCAGACGGTGCAGCAGCCAGTCGAGCACAATCGCTAAAAGACAAATCATCAGCGCGCCCGCGATCAACATGCGGATATCACTTCCGCCGATGCCGTTGAGCAGCAGCAGGCCCAGACCGCCCGCGCCGATCACCGCGGCAATCGCCATCACGCCGATGTTCATCACCACGGCGGTGCGGATCCCGCCGAAAATCACCGGCAGCGCCATCGGGATTTCGACCCAGCGCAGGCGCTGCCAGAAGGTCATGCCGATGCCGCGTCCGGCTTCACGCAGGCCAGGCGGCAGGCTGTCGAGCGCCGTATGGGTGTTACGCACAATCGGCAGCAGCGAGTAGAGAAACACCGCCGTGATCGCGGGCAGGGCGCCAATCCCCTGACCGATCAGCGAAAAGAGCGGGATCATCAGGCCAAACAGCGCAATTGACGGAATGGTCAGCACGATGGTGGCAATCCCCAGCACCGGCGTTGCCAGCCACTTGTGGCGAACAATCAGAATGCCCAGCGGTACGCCGATGAGAATGGCTAAGCCCACGGCCAGCGCCACCAGCCACAGATGCTGCAGCGTCAGGGTTAACAGGTAGTCCCAGTTGTCCAGAATGTAGTGAATCGTCTCCATAGCGCCTCCTACAGCAGCTGTTTGCTACGCAGGAAATCACGGGCGACCTGCTGCGGTGACTGATGGTCGATATCCACCTTCTTGTTCAGTTCGGTGATAACGTCGTTGTTGAGCTGGGCAGAGAGGGTGTTCAGCGCCTCTTCAAGGCCCGGATTGGCCTCCAGCGTGTCCTTACGGACCACCGGGGTGACCGCATAGCTCGGGAAGAAGCCTTTATCGTCTTCCAGCACCTTGAGGTCGAAGCCTTTCACGCGCCCGTCGGTGGTATAAATCAGCCCTGCGTCGACGAAGCCGTCACGCACCGCGTTATAGACCAGTCCGGGGTCCATCTGACGGATCTGCGGGCGGTCCAGGTCCATCTTATAGGCGGCCTGAAGCGGCTTCATGCCGTCGCTGCGCCCGGCAAATTCAAGGTCTAAGCCCAGCAGCCAGTTTTTGTCCGGGTTGGTTTTACGGATCTGCTCAATCTTCGCCACCATGTCCGACATGGTGTTGATATGTTCCGCCTCGGCGCGCTTGCGCTGCATGGCGAACGCATAGGTGTTGTTCATGTCGGCGGGCTTGAGCCAGACCAGACCGTGCTTCGCGTCCAGGCGTTTCACCGTCTCGTAAGATTCCTCTGGCGACATGCGCTTGTTGATGTGGTTAAAGATGATTAATGACGTGCCGGTGTACTCCCAGGTCATATCAATCTGTTTGTTGATCATCGCGTTACGGGAAATCACCGTGGCGATATTGGTTTGCGGCTGAACCTGGAATCCTTTCTTTTGCAGGTACTGCACGGTCATCGCCGAGAGAATATGCTGCTCGGTAAAGCTCTTGGTTGCCAGAATCAGCGGGGCCGCCATCGTCTGGCTGGTGAACAGCACCGCTGCACACAGCGCCGTCAGGCCGGAAAACAGTCTCATAAAAGCTCCTTGTTATTGTTATCGAGCGAGATGGGGACTCATCATGCGACCCAGCGCCGCCAGCAGGGTATCGAGGATCAGTGCGAACAGGGCGGTAGCCGCCGCGCCGAGGATCAGGGTCGGGAAATCGTTCAGATAAATGCCGGGGAAAATCAGCTCGCCGTAGCTGCTGGCACCAATCAGGAACGCCAGCGGTGCGGTACCGACGTTAATGGCGGTGGCGATGCGGATCCCTGAGAGCATAACCGGCCAGGCGGCAGGCAGCTCAACCTGGCGCAGACGCTGCCATTTGGTCATCCCGATGCCGTTTGCCGCTTCCAGCAGCGACGGCGGGACCGAGCACAGCCCGGCATAGGTATTACGCACGATCGGCAACAGCGAGGCGAGGAACAGGGCGATGATGGCGGGCGTATCGCCGATGCCGATCACCACCATCGCCAGGGCTAGCACGGCCAGCGGTGGCAGCGTATTGCCGACGTTGAAGATTTGCATCACATATTCAGCGATACCCCGCGCGGCCGGGCGGCTCAGCAGAATGCCAGCCGGAATACCCACCAGCAGGGCAAAGAACATTGATGAGAAAACCAGAATCATATGCTGTTGCCCGAGATAGATCAGGTCAACCTGTCGCGCTCTGAGGGTCTCCAGCCCGATCCCCCAGACGAGGAGGGCGAGAACCACGATAATGGCGCCGACAAACAGCAGCGAACGTTTGAGTAATGGGTGCATTGCGGTGTGTCTCCCTGTGCGCATGCGTTATAGCAACCACCGGTTGCCTGTTGTTATGCCATGTTTCGGCAGGGGTAGATGACCTATAGCAAGCGTTTGGGAAGGGTTCCAGCGAAGGGGGAAAATCAGTAACCCTATGAAACTAGTGGCAACCTGAGGTCAGGCCTTATGGCGTAAGGCCTGATTGTGGGGCGGGCAGAATAGTCCTAAAGAAGAGATTTGAATGTGACGTTGTCACGAATAATACACCGCATTCCCGGTGACGCGGCGCCGTAATTACGCTGCACCGGGCTCTTTTGATTTCCACTCTTGCCAGATGTTCTCGAGTCCCTTCCGGTATGACGTAACGGTGAACGCAGGGAAATGCTCTTTAAACTTCGTCGAATCAAACAGGTTGTCAGCCTCGTACCGGGGCAACAGCTCGCGCATTTCGCGCGCGCCTTGCGAAAACAGCGCCGTCGCGGCGAAGGCCAACTTGCCGAGGACGGAGTAGTCCGCTGGCTGTCCAAAGACCTCACAGGCGAGAGTGACGAACTGCTGGTACGTCAGCCTTTCATCGCAGCAGGGCAAGTGCCACGTCTGCCCGTAGGCCTCAGGGGTATTGCCCAGCAGAGCGAGCGCGCGACTGGCATCCGGCGTCCAGATGAGGGTGCGAAGCGTGTCGTCACGCACCGGAACGCGCGGACGCTTATGCTGCTTCAGCCTGTCGATAATGAGCGTATTGGTGAAGCTCTGCGTTTTCTCAGGCCCGTAAAACTCCGGCGCCCGACCGATGAGGACGGGAATGTCGCCCCGTTGCATTTCGTCAAGCACCCGGTTTGCCATCAGGGCGCGCACGTGGCCTTTCCGCCCCCGGGGCGCAAAGCGCGTCTCTTCGGTTTGCGGCACGTTACTCTGGGGGTACATATAGGTGTTGTCGAAATAGACGAATTTTGCCCCCGCCTTACGCGTGGCCTCCAGGGCATTGTCCAGCATGGTCGGAAAATGACGCTCCCACAGCGCGGAATCAGGCGGCAGACCGGCGGTAAAATAGACCGTATCGCTACCGTTAATCGCCACCTGCGTCTGCTGCGCATCCAGGAGATCGGCTGCAACCGTGCTATCGCTGGCGTTGACTTTCTGCGGATGGCGGCTGACCAGCCTGATCTCGTCGGTATATTCGCGTTTAAGCTCGCGGGCAAGTTCACGGGCAATTTGCCCGCTGGCGCCCAGAATAGTGTGCATTTTAGCTCCTGATGAGATGACGATCCGGTTGACCGCATAAAAAGTTTAAGCTTAAAGTTAACTTTAAGGTCAATATGCCAGAGCGGACGAAATGAAAATTGGCGAGCTGTCGAAAATGACGGGAATTACCCCGTCGCGCATTCGGTTTTATGAGGCGGAAGGCTTACTGCCGCGACCCGTCAGGCAGGGGAACGGGTACCGTACCTATTCCGCTGATGCGGTTGCGCTGCTGAACATTATCGACAATGCACAACGGACCGGGTTCACCCTTGAGCAAATACGGCGCTTCTTGCCGCAGCCGCAACAGCGCTGGGATCATGAGGGACTGATCCAGTCCCTGAAGACACGCATTGCTGAAATAGAGGCGATGCAGAAGCAGCTGGAGGAAAACCGAAGGGAGCTGCTGGACCTGGTCACGAGTATCACCCACAGGCCGGAGGGCATCACCTGTGATGACAACATGCAGCGCCTGCTGGGGCAGTTGCAACCCTCAGACGCCAGCGCGAACCCGTCGAACCCGCGACGAGACGGTGATAATTGAGACGGTGGCGACAAACGCGAGCATCACACCCAGCGCCAGCATGGCGTTGAAGCCAATCCATCTGAACAGCAGCAGCCCCGCAATACCGCCCGTAATGAACGAAAACAGGGTGGTTAAGTGGGTTTTTAGCTGACTTTTTTGCGCCGCCGTATCTTTGGAGTAATCCCGGCGAAGCATCGCCACCATGACGGAGGCCAGGGAAATCCCCGCGTCCGTTAACGTACCGGTAATGTGCGTCGATCTTACCCGTCCGCCGGAAAGCTGCGTGGAGGTGGAATTATGAATGCCCATCAGAAAGCAGAGAAAAAGAATAATCTCGCGATTGCTGGTGAGCGCATGGAAATACATTTCGTAGAAGGAAACGCCGGTCAGTAATATCCCCTCGACAAAAAGAATCTGGCAAAAAACCAGCCTGACGTTATGGATAATACCCCATATGACGATCGTGCGCGCAATAATGGCGCCAGCCACAAAAGAGAGAATTATCGAGCCGAAGAAAATAATATCGCTCAGATCGGTAGAAGAAACTTCGCTGGATAACTGTGAGGTGTTGCCGGTCATGTGTGAGGGGAAAAAACCAAATGCCCCGAGGGCGATGGCGTTCAGCAAACCTGCTGAAGTCGCCAGCCAGAGAGCAAGCCGGCGATCCTCCTGATGCGTTCGTTCTTTCTTGAGTTTAATCAGCAAGAATACCTCCGGGTTGAGCTTTGCCTGACTATTCAGGCTAGCAAAGCGGTGCAACGGGCTGTCCAGGATATGGCTTAATTATTATTCCGTCTGACGACAATCAGGGTTTCGTAATTAAAAAAAACAGCCTCGTTGCGGTATTCATTCAGTCATTAAGATTTACACCATGCCGTTATTGCCGTGACGCAAAAATGCCGGACGCTGGTTAAGGCGCTCGAACCAGGCCTCAATGGCGGGCACGTCTGGCTTATCAAACGGCGTCATTTTCCAGCGATTCACCGACAGCCCAAGCACCACGTCCGCGAGGGTAAACGTCTTGCCCGCCGCAAAGGCCCCGGTGCGCTGTAACTGGTTTTCCAAGATGGTGATGCAATGGTTCCACTCTTTGATTCCTGCCGCAATGCGCTCGGGGTCGTTAAAGTCCGGGTTTTTACGCCCCAGCGCCGGGAAGACATAGCGCCAGGCGTTGTTAAATTCAGTGGCCTGCCAGTCCATCCAGCGCTCAACGTTGGCACAGGCCTGCGGTTCTGCGGGCAGCAGATCGTGACGTTCGGCCTTGCGCGCCAGATAACGGCAGATGGAATTGGACTCCCACAGCACGAAATCACCGTCAATCAGCACCGGCACCATGGCGTTGGGGTTCAGGGCGCGGAAGGCATCCGTTTCCGTCGAGGCGAAACCGCTGCCGTAATCTTCCTGTTGATACGCGATGCCCGCTTCTTCGCAGGTCCAGAGTACTTTACGAACGTTGATGGAGGTGGTTTTGCCGAGGATGCGGATCATTGCGCAGGTGTCCTTTAAGGGATGTTATTGTTTAAAAACAATACACGAACGGTGAAGAAAAGCGTCAAAAAATCATCCGGTGCGTTATTTGTGAAGACGCGAAAGCAGAAACGTTAGCGCTGCCGCACAGATGAGCACGATGCCACTCAGGGCAAACGTGCTCTGCCAGCTATAACGATCGAACGCTATACCGCCCGCCGTTGAACCGAGCGCAATGGCGAGCTGGATCACCGCGACCATCAGTCCACCGCCGGCTTCAGCATCCTTCGGCAGCGTTCGCGCAATCCACGTCCACCACCCCGTCGGCGCTGATGTTGCCAGCATCCCCCATAGGCCTGACAGCAGGGCCACAATCCACACGTTATGCCCGGCGAGAATCAACGCGACTGCGATGGCTGCCATCAGTAGAGGGATCGCGAGCAGCGTTATGTAAAACGCGGCATTAAGCACCAGGGCAACGAAAAGGGTGCCCACAAAACCCGCAACGCCTATGGTGAGCAAAATCAGCGACAGCCCGGCTCCGCTCACCCGGGTGACGGTTTCAAGGAACGGGCGCAGATAGGTAAACAGCGCAAACTGCCCCATAAAGAACAGGCCGCAGGCCAGCAGACCAACGGAAACGGCAGGCTGGCGGAATAACCGAAAAACACTTCCTCGTGATGTACCGTTTTTACGCGCGTTCATGTCAGGCAGGCTTAAACACTGCCAGATGAACGCGACTATCGCCACGGGCACCAGACAAAGAAATGCGCCGCGCCAGCCAATAGTGGCCCCAAGATAGCTGCCAAGCGGGGCGGCCACCACCGTTGCCAGCGCGTTACCGCCGTTGAAAATGGCCAGCGCGCGCGCAACCTTATGCGGCGGAACAAGGCGAATGGCCGTTGCGGCAGACATGGACCAGAACCCGCCTATAGCGATACCGATCAGCGCGCGGCCTGCCATGTAAACCAGATAGTTTGGGGCGAAAGCGATAATCATCCCCGAGAGCGCCATCAGGAGCGTCATGCCCAGAAGAAGGTGTTTGCGGTTTATATTCCCGGCAAGCCGGGAAAGGAAGAGGCTGGTCAGCACCGCCAGCGCGCCGGAAATCGCGATCCCCTGGCCAGCGAGACCCTCCGTAACGCCCAAATCTCTGGCAAGGGGGGTAAGCAGGCTGACGGGCATAAATTCCGAGGCAATCAGGACAAATACGCACAGGGTCATGGCAAAAACGCCACTCCAGTGTGCATGCTCTGTGTTCTGTGATGTGGTGCGGCTCAGTGTAGACATAGTCAGATTTCACAAAGAGCCACCCGTACAGGGCGGGTGGCGTAGAGGTTTATTTCAGGTTGGTTTTGAAGAACTGCTCAAACTGGCCGAAGGGGATCTTCCCGGCAACATTATCGTAGAGATCGACATGGTTTGCGCCTGGAACAATTACCAGTTCCTTCTGCTTGCTGCCGACCGCTTTAAACGCATCTTCAGCAAAGTAGCGGGAGTGTGCCTTTTCACCGGTTACGATAAGCGTTGGGATAGTAATTTCCCCGGCGTAGCTCAGCAGCGGCATATTCATAAATGATAATGGCGTGGTCGCGGTCCACGCGCCGGTGGAGTTGACGGAGCGCGCATGGAAGCCGCGCGGCATACGGTAGTAGTCAAAGAACTCTTTGAGTACCGGATTCGGGTTGTCAGGTAACGCCTCCGGCAGAATACGTTCAGCTGCCGTCACCTTGCCGTTCTCATCGACATAAATGTCATGGCCGCCGTGCGCGAAGGTTCCGTTCTCAGCATCTTTCCAGCGCTGTGCGTTCAGATACTGCAGAACGGCACGGCGGTCAGACGTTGAATAGCGATCTTTCCCGTCGCCCACGCCGTGGCCCATCGCCCGGCTCATGTCATACATCACGCTGGTGGCGACCGCCTTCACGCGGGTGTCCATGGATGCTGCGTTGAGCGCCATACCGCCCCAGCCGCAGATGCCGAGAATACCAATGCGGTTACGATCAACCTCTTTCTGCAACCCGAGGAAGTCCACCGCCGCACTAAAGTCTTCGGTGTTGATATCCGGAGACGCTACGTTGCGCGGCTGGCCACCGCTTTCGCCCGTATACGACGGGTCGAACGCCAGGGTCACAAACCCATTTTCTGCCAGGGTTTGCGCATACAGGCCGCTGGACTGCTCTTTGACCGCGCCAAATGGCCCGCTGACCGCAATCGCCGCCAGCTTGCGGTCGCCGCGGTTTTTGGGAAGATACAGATCGCCTACCAAAGTGATCCCGTATCGGTTCTGGAAGGTCACTTTACGGTGATCGACTTTGTCACTTTCGGCGAAGGTTTTATCCCATGTGCTCACCATCGAAACAGGCGCGTTTGGGTTGGTGGTTTCTGCATAACTCATTGTTGTCACTCCACTTAATGATGCACATAGCAGCATCGCAACGGACAGTTTTTGGGTAAATGTTTTCATAGAAATGAACCCTGGGTTGTTGTGTTGCGGTCATTATAGTTAGCAGGAATAGTGCTGATTAGAGGGCGAAAGCTGCTAGGATTCATATCATATTGTTATAAATGGGTGGAGATGATGGCGAAACGGGAAAACTATAATGAGCTGTACCTGTTCATGCAGGTGGTACGGGAGGGGAGCTTCACGGCGGCTGCGCTTCGGCTTGGGCTGGCGCAATCCGGGATCAGCCGCTCGGTTCGCGAGCTGGAAGAGCGATTGGGCGTTCAACTTCTGGTCCGCACCACGCGCAAGCTCTCGCTCACCCATGCCGGGGAACAGCTTTATCAGACCGCCGAGTCTGCATTCGATACGCTCGATACGGGTCTGGCGACCCTGGCACACTATCGTCAGACGCCGTCCGGCACGGTGCGTATTAATGCCAGCCAGCACGCTATCGATAAATGTCTTCTGCCAAAGCTCGCCATTTTTAAACAGCGTTACCCGGACATCAGGCTGGAACTGATGAATGAAAGCCGCTTCGTCGACATTATCGCCGAGCGGTTCGATGCGGGTGTCAGACTGGGGCCGGAAGTGGGGCAGGGAATGATTGCAGTGCGTATCACGCCTGATATGGAAATGGCCGCGGTGGCTGCCCCGGAACACTTCAGACGCTACGGTTTTCCTCAGACGCCAGCCGATTTAGTGGCTCATCCCTGCATTGCCTACCAGTTTGCCGACGGTAGTGACTATCAGTGGGAACTGGTGCAGGACGGGAAAAAAATCACCCATCGGCCAGAGGGGCAATGGGCGCTGTCTGACAGCTACATGGAAGCCGAGGCCGCCCGGCTGGGGCTTGGGCTGGCCTATGTCCCGGTGGAGCTGGTGGCTGACGATCTGGAGCGTGGAACGCTTATCCGGGTGTTGCAGCGCTATAGCCTGCGCATGGACGGGCTGTATCTCTATTATCCGCACCGCAACGTGTCGCCTGCCCTGAGGGCTGTGATCGATACGCTGAAAATTTAGGGCTGCATAACATCACGAGAGCGGACATTCAAACTGCTCGCCGGTGAGCTATGACTAAAAATAAATCAGGACCGCTGTGGTGAGGCAAATTTTGCAGCAATCATTTCAGATGTGGGCTGTATTCCCCCAAGACTCCACTGTTCCGGTTCATGCTCGTCAATACGGATCCATACTGAACGCCGGAATTCAGGATCGCCGTTTCCCTCAATTTCAACAATAAGGTCAGTCATACGACGTAGCAGTTCTTTTTTTTGCTCCGAATTCATAATTCCTTTAATGGTTTGCACATTTACGAAGGGCATTGTATTCTCCTTAAATAACTGAGTCTTTAAATCATACTCAGGTTACGAGGCAAACGAAGAGATGTCAAAAAATAAATCATTACCGTACTTATTACCTGAGCTTTGTGGGTTAGCGGCGGCCGCTGAGCTTCTTGGCGATCAATGGGTTTTGTTGATTCTGAGAGAGGCGTTTTATGGGGTAACACGCTTTGAAACAATACGTGATCATACAAAAATCACCAGGCAGACGCTGGCGAACCGGTTAAAAAAAATGACTGAACTCGGCCTGCTTTGCAAAATCCCTTATCAGGAAGAAGGGGCGCGTGAACGGTATGAGTATGTTCTCACCGCCAAAAGCCGCAGCCTTGCGCCGATTCTTTTCTCTTTGATGGAGTGGGGTCATAAAAACATACTGCACGACGCACCGCATATTGCGTTAACAGACAAAGAAAGTGGAGAAGTGGTGAATTGCGCCTATGTTACCGCCGACGGTAAGTTCGTTGACCCTAAAAACGTTCGGTTAACGTTTCACGACAGCCAATACTTAGCCGCCATGCCCCAGGCGCCTGACCATACTGACGCTTAAAGCTGCGGTTGAAGGACTGCCGGGAGTCAAAGCCCAGCGAGAGCGGTGATTGATACCCTTAAAATTTAGGGCAGCGTTGTCATTCTGGAAGGCGCATCGCAAACCGCAAAGTAACCTTATGAAATTCAGCGTTATGTCTTTTCCTCTACGGGGCGCGGTCGTAAAGTGCCTGCGTTGCGGCACATCCGCAACCGGGCGTAGGAACCCGCATATACAGAGCGATATTTATATGTCGCGACAGCGCCGATCTCGTTAAAATTGCGGTGGCGCTGACGGAGCAGCCGCAAGGCTGGCCGTTTTCTCTGTGGGCGGTATTCCTACCTCTGTCAGCGCTACCCCCTCGAGCGTAGGAACTCATCGGGTGGTTCACCCAATTTATACACTGAGGATGCCTTACGATGGCGACTATCCCAACCCTGACTTACCTTCCATCTGACGAAAACGTCATTCTGCAACTTTTCTCCCGGCCGCTTCCGGCCGATGCCGATCTCTTTGACGTCGCCGACAACTGCGCCGCGCTGGTGAGCGTGCTGGTCGAAACCGATGATGTCGCGAGCCGTACTGCGCT
The DNA here is from genome assembly GCF_048684805.1 of Enterobacter sp. BNK-22. Taxonomy (NCBI): domain Bacteria; kingdom Pseudomonadati; phylum Pseudomonadota; class Gammaproteobacteria; order Enterobacterales; family Enterobacteriaceae; genus Enterobacter; species Enterobacter sp. BNK-22. Next base: position 1,431,296 of record NZ_JBLQTT010000001.1, on the reverse strand, counting down.
GTGCGAGCGTCTCCTTCAGGCTCTGCGCAGGCTGCGTGAACTCTGTGATGTCGATCTTCCGCCATACCTGATTGAACAGTTGATCATGGGTGAGAAAACCAACTCCTGCGTGCCCGACTGCTGGCAGGACACCTTAACGCAGGTGGACTATGTTCTGGCGCTGACGCAAGCCGTTATGGGGGAACGCTACCCGCTCACGTAGCGAAAGAGCTGACGGGCCTGCTGCACGATATGGTGTGGCTGCTGGCTGAGTTTGTGAAGGAGCCGCGCATTACTGCGCATTAAGGGGCTGGCGTGGAGGGGCGGCAGCGCCCCTTTGAAGTCGTGATTAACGCGATCGGTTCCCGGTATCCAGAAGCGACGTGCCGTAGGAGTTGTCGATAGTACAAAGCCAGCGACCGTCGCTTTCCAGCCGAAAAACATAGGTCGCGCGGCGCGACATTTGCGTTATTCCACCCTGACCATCAGGAAAACGCAGAACGGTTTCCATGATAACGAGGGCATTGTCACCGCCTTCGATCACCTGCTATTCCATCAGGGCGTCATAGTTTTTGGTGGTGATGGCGTGGTCACAGGATTCGATGATCTGGCGTAGCGGATGTGGGGTCGTGCGCGTTTCCTCGTTGTAGTGGGTAACGCGTATTAACATAACAGTCTGGTGTGTTTGTATAGCTACTAGGTTTTATGGCGGGGTGTTGTGGGAAAGTTGAGGGGGGAGATAACGTTAGGTCTGCTGTGAACGAACAGCGGACATCATTTCCGATGGTTGATAACGCAAAGCAGCCTGCTGTAACTTCCACCAGGCTGCGTTGAACAACGGCGCCAATAAGCTGGTTGCGCCAGTATTATCATAAAACCCAGACGATATGTCAGACAGGCTTATCGTCACAGTGGCTGGTATAGAAACTCACGCCATTGCCATCAGGGTCCTGCATGGAGAAGTAATAATGTCCATACAGCGAACCTTCTGCAATTTCCAAAGGGGAATACCCTTTTTCAATCAATCCGGTTCGATAAGTCTCAAGATCTGATTTGGAATGACCCGCGATCATCAGATCAATTTTTTCGGAAATAAAATCAGAGCGCTGGCCGACACGGCTGTCGTGAAGCGTATCGGTTATTGGATCGTCTTTTGCCGCTAACAATAAATGTGTGCCGCCGCGTAGTTCGATGATTGCCATTCCGGGAAATTTGTCGAATCCGCGAAGACCTAACCCCTGATAAAAATCGTAACTCGACTCAATATTTTTCACTTTCATGACAAAGTGTGCGATGGCTGCAGATGGGAAACACTCTTCCATTTCATTGCCTTATATGTGTTTAGTGGTGGAAAGTTACAGGAGCGATCTTGTCGTACCAGGATCGCAGTGCTAATCTGACTGGCCAGTCGAAAACATTATGCGACTGATCAGTCGAAAAAGGCAAGGGGAAGTTGTGACACGTAAAAAAGAGATCGACAGAGAGCACGTTTTAGATGCTGCTGAAAGCATCATCCTTGAGTCTGGAGGGCGGATATTTACGCTGGATGCCGTCGCGGAGCGTGCTGGCATCAGTAAAGGCGGCCTTGTGTATACCTTTTCATCAAAGGATGGCCTGATATACGCCGTGCTTGAGCGCGAAGTGACGCGTTTCCAGCAGGCAGTCAGCCAGCGTCTTAAAGATACCGCCGCAGGACCACGAGAATTAATTCTTGCGCACATCGAGGAAGCGCTGGAGGAGGAGGATGCTGTAACACAGATGGCGGCGTTTCTTATCACGGCTCTCGTGCATGCGCCAGGTATGCTGGAACCCGTTCGCAACCTGTATCGCTCACTCCTCGAACCACTACGCGAGGCTGGAGAGGAGACGGCCGATGTCAGGCACGCGTTTCTCGCTGTAGAAGGCATATTCCTGCTACGCGGACTGGGGCTCGCTGATATCCCGGCAGGCGAAATAAAATCGGTATTGCGTCACGCGCGTGAAATGATTTTGGCGGCGTTGGCACGAACCCGCTGAGGCAATACAATAAAAGCACCTGTTCAGTAGATGCTTTTATTCAGAAAATATGTCTTAGATTTTGCCCAGCAGAATATTCAACATGCGGCGCAAGGGCTCCGCCGCGCCCCACAATAGCTGATCGCCAACCGTCAGAACCGAATAGATTGGATCGTTGTTAAGTGACATCTTCTTGTAACGGCCAATACCAACCTGAAGCGAACCGCTGATATAAGCCGGGGTCAATTTACTGACGCTTTCAACCTTGTTATTGGGCACATAGTTAACCCAGGGATGAGAATGCGTCACTAACGCTGCGAATTCTTCTTCGCTGACGTCACGCCTGAGCTTCAGGGTGATTGCGGCGCTGTGGCAGCGTATCACGCCAACACGAATACACAATCCATTGACCGGGATCGCACCAGGAGACAAACCAAGAATTTTGTTTGTTTCGGCTTCACCTTTCCACTCTTCACGGCTATTACCATCCCCCAAATCGCTGTCAATCCACGGTATAATACTGCCCATTAAAGGCGCGCCGAAATTCTGTATCGGCATGTCAGCGCTGTTAATTAACGTACTGACTTTATTGACTAAAGGCAGCACTGAACCTGATGATGCCAGTTCATCAGAGGACAAATGCTTACTGATCCAGGCACTTTGAACAATTAATTCCCTGACATATTGCGCCCCCGCACCTGATGCAGACTGATAGGTCATAACGCTCATCCATTCGATCAGGTCAGCCTTAATCAACCCAGCCAGCCCCATAAGACTCAGCGTGATGGAACAGTTGCCACCGACAAAAAGTTTAATTCCCTCTTTAACGGCACGATCAATCGTGGGGCGATTGACGGGGTCGAGAATAATGCAGGCTTTCTCATCCATCCGTAGCGCTGAGGCCGCGTCAATCCAGTAGCCTTGCCAGCCACGATTAATCAAAGCAGGGTAGATTGCTTTTGTGTAATCACCGCCCTGACAGGTAATGATGATATCCATTTCGGCCAGATCACTGATGGAATTAGCATCTTTGAGTGTGTAGCTGACGCCGCCAATGACTGGACCGGCGGCCCCGGCGCTTGAAGTACTGTAAAAATGCGCTGAGATACCGTCGAAGTCGTTCTCTTCGACCATTCTCTGTAATAAAACAGAACCGACCATTCCTCGCCAACCAACAATACCAACCTGCTTCATTTGTTTAGCCTTATCAACGTTACAAGAATGTTAATTTCCGCAGCAGGTTATATCTCATCCCAGGATGAAGATCACTACGGACTGCAGCTAATTCCTTCATTATTAAAATGTTTCATATGACATCAGCGATATTTATACCTGATAAAACCATCAGTTTAAAAACGATCGCAGGCATGACGTGCAATGACTGTGATTGAAGAATGAAAGAGCAGTTATTAAGGAGGGAATCTCTGGCAAAGAGTGAGCCCGGAATTGGCTGCCGGGCCTGGTGAATAGTTCAAAATGAGTGATGATTTTTCTGACAATCAGGCCGCTTTCACAGCCCTGATTTTTTTCGTGTCAGCCGCGTCGGATTCTGTTTTATCCGCTATAGCTGGAGCAGTGAGATCGGGAAGCTTGCTGGTACGCAGAATATGCTGCACGGTCTCTTTCTGCTCGGCGAGATACAGGCCAAGATTTTCAGCCTGCGTTTCATCCATCTGCATTCCGCTTTGCAACAGCCAGTCGGTGAACGCGTCGGCCATATCAAGCAGCTTGTCGTGAGCGTCAGCCTCTTTCTTACTGGCAAATGTCATTTTCTCTTCACCTTTTCTTACGACAACAAATTTTGTTTCAACAGCCATCGTGCACCTCGCTATACTGTATTTATATACAGTATAGCAGCAACAGATCGATGTTGCAGCAAAATATGCATTACTGGCGAAGCTGCTGTGTTTCCGGGCCACCCATACTGCGTCGCCATGCCCCAGGCGCCTGACCATACTGACGCTTGAAGCTGCGGTTGAAGGATTGCTGGGAGTCAAAGCCCAGCGCGATCGCCACGTTCAGAATCGGTTCATCGCTGCGGGATAACCGCTCAACCGATTTTTGCAGCTTTTGCGCGCGAATATACCCGGCGAGGGGATAGCCCGTATGCTCTTTGAACAGGCGCTGGAGGTGCCATTTCGAGTAGCCGGAACGCCTGGCGACGGTCTCAATGTCCAGTCGGCTGTCCAGGTTGTTGTCGATCCAGTCGAGTAAATCATGCATAAATGCGCCAGTGTTCATCTGGTTACCCCCACGCAGCGGATGAAAAAGTATCTTTGTCTGTTGCATTTAAAGGTGGCGCGTTTTTGCAGTAATTGCAAGTTTTATTGTTGCATTTAAATCCCTGACCGAAACGGGTCTTTTCACATCCACTCAAATAGCACATAAAGTGCAACAATTATTCTTGCACTTAGTTAAGCGCCTTCCTACAATCGCCGCGAATAGTGTATTCGCAACTGTTACAGTTTTGTGGCGATGAACGACACAAATGGCCTTAAGACAGCCCCCGGACAAAGGAAGTGGCGCGGTGCCTCCTGCTGCGTCTTGCCCGGTGGCGACAATTATCGGAATAAAAATAATGAGCCTGCAAAAAACCTGGGGTAATTCTCATCTGAGCGCGCTGGGGGCAATGTTGCTCTCCGTGCTGCTCGTCGGATGCGATAACAGCGTCGCGCAAAATGCCGCGCCACCTGCGCCTGCCGTGAGTGCCGCTGACGTGGTGGTGAAATCGATTAGCCAGTGGGATAGCTTTAACGGCCGGATTGAAGCGGTGGAGAGCGTTCAGCTGCGCCCGCGCGTGTCCGGCTACATTGACAAGGTGAATTACACCGACGGCCAGGAAGTGAAGAAGGGCGAGGTGCTGTTCACCATTGATGATCGTACCTATCGCGCCGCGCTGGAACAGGCGCAGGCGAACCTGGCGAGAGCCAAAACGCAGGCCAGCCTCGCGCAAAGTGAGGCTAACCGTACCGATAAGCTGATCAATACCCATCTGGTCTCACGGGAAGAGTGGGAGCAGCGACGTTCGGCTGCCGTTCAGGCGCAGGCCGACATTCGCGCCGCGCAGGCGGCGGTTGACGCAGCCCAGCTCAACCTGGACTTCACCAAAGTGACCGCGCCTATCGATGGTCGCGCCAGCCGGGCGCTGATCACCAGCGGGAACCTGGTGACTGCGGGCGACACTGCCAGCGTCCTCACCACGCTGGTCTCGCAGAAGACGGTGTACGTCTACTTTGACGTGGACGAGTCAACCTATCTTCACTATCAAAACCTGGCCCGCAGCGGGCAGGGGGCGTCCAGCAATCACACGGCGCTGCCGGTTGAGATTGGCCTGACGGGCGAGGAGGGCTATCCCCACCAGGGCAAAGTGGATTTCCTGGATAACCAGCTCACGCCGAGCACCGGGACCATCCGCATGCGCGCGCTGCTGGATAACTCACAGCGTCAGTTCACGCCGGGACTGTTTGCCCGCGTACGCCTGCCGGGCAGCGCGGAGTTCAAAGCCACGCTTATCGACGACAAGGCGGTGCTGACCGATCAGGATCGTAAATACGTCTATATCGTGGATAAAGAGGGGAAAGCGCAGCGTCGCGACATTACGCCGGGACGTCTGGCAGACGGTTTACGCATTGTGCGGCAGGGGCTGAACCCTGGCGACAAAGTCATCGTCGAGGGTTTACAGAAAGTGTTTATGCCGGGTATGCCGGTTAACGCCAAAACCGTTGCCATGACCGCCACCAGCGCCCTCAACTGATCCCTTGACCTGAGAATCCAACCCATGGACTTTTCCCGCTTTTTCATCGACAGGCCGATCTTTGCTGCCGTCCTGTCGATTCTGATTTTTATCACAGGGTTAATCGCCATCCCGCTGTTGCCGGTGAGCGAATATCCTGACGTCGTGCCGCCAAGCGTGCAGGTGCGCGCGGAGTACCCGGGCGCCAACCCGAAAGTGATTGCCGAGACCGTGGCGACGCCGCTGGAAGAGGCGATCAACGGCGTTGAGAACATGATGTACATGAAATCCGTCGCGGGTTCGGACGGCGTGCTGGTGACTACCGTGACCTTCCGTCCGGGGACTGATCCTGACCAGGCGCAGGTTCAGGTGCAAAACCGGGTCGCGCAGGCCGAGGCGCGTCTGCCGGAGGACGTGCGGCGTCTGGGCATTACCACCCAGAAGCAGTCGCCCACGCTGACGCTGGTGGTGCATCTGTTTTCGCCAAACGGTAAGTACGACTCGCTGTATATGCGCAACTACGCCACGCTGAAGGTGAAAGATGAGCTGGCGCGCCTGCCCGGCGTCGGCCAGATCCAGATTTTCGGCTCCGGCGAGTACGCGATGCGCGTCTGGCTGGACCCAAATAAAGTGGCGGCGCGCGGTCTGACCGCCTCGGACGTGGTCACGGCGATGCAGGAGCAAAACGTACAGGTCTCCGCCGGTCAGCTTGGCGCCGAGCCGCTGCCGAAAGAGAGCGATTTCCTGATCTCCATTAACGCCCAGGGCCGCCTGCATACCGAAGAAGAGTTTGGCAATATTGTCCTGAAAACAACGCAGGATGGTACGGTCGTCCGCCTGCGCGACGTGGCGCGGATTGAAATGGGCTCCGGGAGCTATGCGCTGCGTTCCCAGCTGAACAATAAAGACGCGGTCGGGATTGGTATCTTCCAGTCGCCGGGGGCGAACGCCATCGATCTGTCTAACGCGGTGCGCGCGAAAATGGACGAACTGTCCACGCGCTTCCCGGCAGACATGAAGTGGGCGGCACCTTACGATCCGACGGTCTTCGTGCGTGATTCGATCCGTGCGGTGGTGCAGACGCTGCTGGAAGCCGTGGTGCTGGTCGTGCTGGTGGTCATACTGTTCCTGCAAACCTGGCGCGCGTCGATCATTCCGCTGATCGCGGTGCCGGTGTCGGTGGTGGGTACCTTCAGCATTCTCTACCTGCTGGGCTTCTCGCTGAATACCCTCAGCCTGTTCGGGCTGGTGCTGGCCATCGGTATCGTGGTGGACGACGCCATCGTGGTGGTGGAAAACGTCGAGCGAAATATCGAAGAGGGGCTTGCGCCGCTGGCGGCTGCGCACCAGGCGATGCGTGAAGTGTCCGGGCCGATTATCGCGATTGCACTGGTGCTGTGCGCGGTGTTTGTGCCGATGGCGTTTCTGTCGGGCGTTACCGGCCAGTTCTACAAGCAGTTTGCGGTGACGATCGCGATATCTACGGTGATTTCAGCGATTAACTCGCTGACGCTCTCTCCGGCGCTGGCGGCACTGCTGTTAAAGCCGCACGGCGCGCCGAAAGATTTTCCGACCCGGCTTATCGATCGTCTGTTCGGCTGGATTTTCCGTCCGTTTAACCGCTTCTTCCTCCGTAGCTCAAACGGCTATCAAGGACTGGTGGGCAAAACGCTGGGACGACGCGGCGCGGTATTCGTGGTTTATCTGCTGCTGCTTTGTGCCGCAGGCGTCATGTTTAAAGCGGTGCCCGGCGGGTTTATTCCGACGCAGGACAAGCTTTACCTGATCGGCGGCGTGAAAATGCCGGAAGGCTCTTCGCTGGCCCGCACCGATGCGGTGATCCGCAAAATGAGCGAAATCGGGATGAATACCGAAGGCGTGGACTATGCGGTCGCGTTTCCGGGACTGAATGCGCTGCAGTTCACCAATACGCCGAATACCGGGACGGTCTTCTTCGGCCTGAAGCCGTTCGACCAGCGTAAACATTCCGCGGCGGAAATTAACGCGGAGATTAACGCGAAAATCGCGCAAATCCAGCAGGGCTTTGGCTTCTCCATCCTGCCGCCGCCGATTTTAGGGCTGGGTCAGGGGTCGGGCTATTCCCTGTACATCCAGGACCGCGGTGGTCTGGGCTATGGTGCGCTGCAAAATGCGGTGAACACCATGTCCGGTGCGATTATGCAGACGCCGGGGATGCATTTCCCGATCTCAACCTACCAGGCTAACGTGCCGCAGCTGGACGTGCAGGTTGACCGCGATAAGGCGAAAGCGCAGGGCGTGTCGCTGACCGATCTCTTCGGGACGCTGCAAACCTATCTGGGCTCGTCGTACGTCAATGACTTCAACCAGTTCGGACGTACCTGGCGCGTGATGGCACAGGCCGACGGGCAGTTCCGCGACAGCGTGGAAGATATTGCGAATCTGCGCACCCGTAACAGCCAGGGCGAGATGGTACCGATTGGCAGTATGGTGAACATCACGACCACCTACGGGCCGGATCCGGTGATCCGCTACAACGGCTACCCGGCGGCGGACCTGATTGGCGATGCCGACCCGCGCGTGCTCTCATCAGCGCAGGCGATGACGCAGCTGGACGCGATGTCTAAGCAGATCCTGCCGAACGGGATGAACATCGAATGGACGGATCTGAGCTTCCAGCAGGCCACCCAGGGCAACACGGCGCTGATCGTCTTCCCGGTCGCGGTGCTGCTGGCATTCCTGGTCCTGGCGGCGCTGTATGAAAGCTGGACGCTGCCGCTGGCGGTGATCCTCATCGTGCCGATGACCATGCTCTCCGCGCTGTTTGGCGTCTGGCTGACCGGGGGCGATAACAACGTCTTCGTGCAGGTGGGGCTGGTGGTGCTGATGGGGCTGGCCTGTAAAAACGCCATTCTTATCGTGGAGTTTGCCCGCGAGCTGGAAATTCAGGGTAAAGGCATCATGGAGGCCGCGCTGGAGGCGTGCCGCCTGCGTTTACGCCCGATTGTAATGACCTCCATCGCCTTTATTGCCGGGACCATTCCGCTGATCCTCGGCCACGGCGCGGGCGCAGAAGTACGTGGCGTCACCGGGATCACGGTGTTCTCCGGTATGCTGGGGGTGACGCTGTTTGGTCTGTTCCTGACGCCGGTGTTCTACGTGACGCTGCGTAAGTTCGTCACGCGTGGGAAGAAAGAGGAAAGGGACGTGCTGCCTGCGTAGGGACGTTGCTGATAATAAAAAAACCGCCTTCACTGTGAAGGCGGTTTTTTTTCGCAACAGGTAAAACGTTACGATGTTTTTTGATACTGGGCGATGAGATCGGGGAGCGGATCCCAGCCGCTGCTGTCGGCGTTTTTCACCGCTTCCAGGGCACTTGCTACAGTATGGCGGGCCAGTACCGCTAACGACGCCTGCTCGGCCTCTTCGGAAATTGATTTAAAGTACCAGCACGCGTTAGCGCTGACCACGCAGCGAGCCGGTACGTCAGGGCGCGACGCCCACAGCTTTTTATCTTCGATGACCGACAGGTAGATGTCGCGCAGGGTGATCTCTTCCGGCGGGCGACCAAGATGAATGGAGCCGTTACGGCCAAGCGTTGAGACGATAATGCCGTCTCGCGTCAGCGGAACCATCAATTTGCGGATGAAGCTCGGGTTCGCTTCCAGGCCATAGGCCAGAATCGCACTCGTTGAACGTTCACCCAATTGCTCCGCCATCGCTACGCTGAGAACCATCTGCAAAGCTGTCGGGAAGCGGTAATCTAACATTTCTCTGTCCTGGGTTGCGGTGAATCTTGTTCTTTTTGGCACCGCAGAGGTGAATAAGCAATAAACAACAATATAACAAATACGGTAATTATTTTGAAGCAATCTGCGGCATTTGCGATCAAACCCCCTGTTCTGCTTTAGCTAAACGTGCGGTTCGGGAAGTCAACCGTGACCAGGAGGCCACCTTCTGCAGAAGTACTCAGATTTACGCTGCTGTTGTGTTGCTGCGCCACCGCTTTGACGATGGCAAGCCCCAGCCCGCTGCCGCTTTGCACCTGATTGGGATCGCGGAAAAAGCGGTCGAACACGCGCTCCTGCAGCTCGACCGGAATACCCGGGCCCGCATCGGAGACGCGCAGCTGAACGACGCGATCGCCTGCACGCACGTCGACCTGAATCCGCCCGCCCTCGGGGCTGTACTTCACGGCGTTCTCAATGAGATTATCAATCAGCGACACCAGGCGTTCCCTGACGCCTGAGATCCACACTTCATCCTCGGCAAAGAATTCCAGCTCGATCCTGCGCGCAGACGCTAAGGGCTCCAGCTCGGCCATGCGCGCCTGGATGAGCGTCGTCAGCGGCACGGGCTCCATGGCCGTATCAATACGCGCTTCGCTGTGCATCATCAGCAGCAACTGATTGACGAGACGCGCGGCGCGGCTGTTGCTGCGGATCACGCCGGCAAGCAGCTCCTGCTGGCTTTCGCTGATGACCCAGGACTGCAGCGCCTCCACGTTGATGCGCATCGCCGCGAGGGGCGTACGCAGCTCGTGCGCGGCATCCGCGATGAAAACACGCTCCCTTTCCGCGCTTTCACGCACCCTGGCAAGAAAGTCATTGATCGCGTCCACCATCTGGCGAAGCTCTCTGTGCTTCGGTACGGCTTTTAACGGGGAGAGATCGTCCGGCGTGCGTAACGTAATCTCATTGACCACCTTATTCCAGGGACGCATCGCAATGCGTATTGACAGCCACGCGGGAAACAGCAGAAAAGGGAAGCAGACCAGCAGCGGCAGGATGTAGTACCCGCGCGAGTTCAGATAGATAAAGAAGTTCCAGCCGCTGGCTGGGGTGAAAAGGGTAACCTCCACGTCGGAGTGCGGGGATTTGAGGGTGCGACTGGTCCAGGTACGATCACCACTCTGAACATGCTCCAGTTCGCCGAACCGGGTGTTTGTTACCCCTGCGGGCGCACCGTCGGAGGCAAAAATAACGGTATTATTTTTGCGAACGATGAGGTTAATCGACAGCACGGGATCTTCCCCTCCGCCGTAACCTTCACGCAACGCCTTGCTGAAGGCCTCCAGCACGGCGGTACGATCCTGCGGGCGTCCGTCCATACGCTCAGCCAGGGTAAAAACGGTTTCGTACGTTTTACTGCCCGTGAGGATAGGGGGGCTACGCAGGTCCTCCCACAGAATAAAGGTTAAAAAAAGACACCACAGCAGGGTAAGCAGCAGCATCTGGGCGATGATAATTCGCCTTACCAGCGTCGGACGCCTCAGGTGATACCAGACGTTTTGCATTAACCGGTCACCTTCTGTATTGAGACGGTATCAATAACGTACCCGACGCCCCGGACCGTTCGCACATAGCCGTCGCCGATTTTTCGCCGTAAATTTCCCATATGCACGTCGAGCGCGTTGCTGAGGTTCTCTTTGTTGCCGAATATCCTTTCTTCCAGAAACCGCCGGGTCAGCACGCGGTCCGCGCGCAGCATCAACGTTTCCAGCAGCGCGTATTCACTGGCCGTTAAATCGATATGCCGCGCACTCACCGTCACGCGGCGCGTCGGAACATGAAGGGATAGCCCGCGAATTTCTATCGCCTCATTTTCAAAACCGTAGCTGCGCCGTGCAAGGGCTCGCACTCTCGCCAGCAGCTCGGCGAGAATAAAGGGTTTGACGAGATAGTCGTCCGCGCCGGCATCCAGCCCGCACAGGCGATCCTGCAGCGTCCCTCGCGCCGTCAGGATGATGACGGGGATCCCCTTGAGTTGCTGACGTAAACGCGTCATCAGGCTCATGCCATCGCCGTCGGGCAACCCCAGGTCGAGCAAAATAAGTTCCGGCACGCAGACGTCAAGCTGATGCAACGCATCCTCTTTACGGCGAACCCATATGACGTCAAATCCTTGATCTGAGAGGGCGATACGTACGCCATTGCCGAGATCCAGGTCGTCTTCGATAAGTAGAATTTTCACATTGGTAACGGTATCAACCGTGAATGAAGAATAACTTAAGAAAAAAACGGTAGCAGGAAATCTGTCCGGATGACAGCACCTGCCCGCGCTTCAGTGTTTCTTCATTTTCGGCTCATAAGAACCTTAGGGTCACTCTTCAAAATGGGCGTTCCGGCGTTTAACCGCCTGCATCGTCATCATTTGAATCCATAAGGACTTCCTTAATGAGAAATATTGAACTGCGTCATACGTTCCCTCATTTACTTTCGGACCGCTGCCTGAAAACCCTCGTGCCGGGCGTCGTTCTGGCGTTACTGGCTACGCCTGTACTGGCGGAAGAACAGCGCCAGGGTAACGTCTTAACCCTGGGGGGCGGCGTGGATGTGGGGCCGCGCTACTCGGGTTCAGATAAAACCCGCGTCTCAGCGGCTCAGGTAGTGGATTATTCCATGGCAAATGGCTTCTTTATCGGCACCACGCGAGGGATCGGTTACGGTAACAACGTTGGCAACCTGGATTACAGCGCAGCGCTGAGCTATCGAGTTGGCCGTAAAGATAAAGACGTAAGCAGCGATTCGATCAGCTCTGGCAGCGACGAGTTGAGAGGGATGGGAGAGATTAAAGGCTCGGCTATCGTGGTGCCCGGGCTGGGGTACAAGGTGACCGATTGGCTGAATCTGCAGCTGCAGGCTGAGGTTCCGGTGTCTGAGAGAGACAACGGAGAGGCGGTGCATTTCGGCTTAAGCAGCCCGCTCTATACTTCACCAACAAATGCGGTGACGCTGGCGCTGACCGGCAGTTGGGGATCCGACAAGTATATGCAGACGTATTACGGGGTCAACGCCACCCAGTCGGCCGCATCGGGCTTTGCCCGACATGACGCCGGGGCCGGGGTTTATGCCTGGTCGATGAACCTGGACTGGACCCACAAGCTCACCTCTCGCTGGAGCGTACTTGCCTCTGCGGGCGTGACGCAACTGACGGGGGATGCGGGTGATAGTCCCATTGTGCAACGCAAAACGTCGCCTACGGGGAGTTTGAAGGTGACGTACAGTTTTTAATTGTGGGTTGCGGCGGCTGGTGGTCTTGAGCCGTATATAAGCCGCTCCGGTTAAGATGGCGGGGCGGAACCTCTTGCTGACAGTTACAGCACACGTGGTTGACGGTTTTATCTAAAGCTCCATTGTGCTGTGATGACAAACACGGAAGGGATGATAATACCCACATCCATGCCAAAATAAGACGTAAAATTATACTGGAATCCGTGATATATGTAGGGAGAAAATCCTATCCCGGTTACTTTTTTAAAATCATGGTATGAACCATGGTCACCACAATCATCGAATGTATCAAAGAAAAATTCGCCTACATATCCATAGATTCCCTTAAAAACCCAACCGTTATTCCACCCAGCCCAGTCTCTTCTTACGCCGGCAGCCAGACATCTGTCATTAAAGCTGTTTTTCATTGTGCCTAGCACAACACTATATTTCGATGTGTCCGAAAATTTCCTCTCCACGGATATAAACTTGTTTTCAAAGTTCTCCGTGTATTGTCCGTGATTATTTGTCAGATGATAAACGTATGAGCCAGTGTTTATAGAATACAGATTTATTTCATCTGCAGAGCAATTCCATGTAACCAGATAAAAACTTCCGCACCACAGCCATGCGGGGTATCTTTTACGTGCTGTCTGCTTATGTGGAATATTATCCATATTCGCTCACTTTGGCTAACGTACTGAATTTATAAGAGCTAATTTTTGGCCTTCAGCTGTACAAATTTTAGCATACATACGGAAAGTTGAGATCTTGCGTCACGGGAACGGGACAATGTTCGCTTTCGGTGCAGACAACGCGGACCTTGTCAGACAGTTCTATGCGGGTCATCTCAATTCAGTACACGGCTGGCACAGTCCGCCTCTGGTTCGATGCGGACGATCTGACTGAGCTTAAGGTCCGCAGTGAGCAAACGGTGGGCCCACCATTATGCTATTTTTACCAACGGTGAGCGTCTTTCCCGAGGACATCAGCCGGCACTGCGGGCAAGCTCATTTATTTTTGTGCCAGAAACCCGATGATAGTTAACACTCTTGATAACCTGAGCACCGAGGGACTCATAAAATTTCTGCGCCAATGGGTCTGCTGCCACAGATAACCAATCGAGTTGTAAACATCCCCGCTCTTGAGCTCGGCTGGCTATAAAACTCATCAGCTTTCTCCCAACTCCAGCCCTCCGGAAAGGTGCAGAAACAAAAAGCTCTTTAATAAACATTTGCCCGCTGAAACGTGGTGAAGGGTACATCACTGATACACATGAAAACGCAGCAATTACTCCTTCACAAACCACTTTGTGAACTTCGGTATTAGAGTCGACTGCAAGGACCTTATCCCTCAGATATGCGGTCATGTCACTTCTGGACAAGCAAAGATTCTGATTATAATAATTTTCCATCTCGATAAAAATATCAACCAAATCAGGATATTCGTGTGGTTTGCAGATAGTGATGTTCACGCTTGTCTCCTTAAGCAAATTGTATCAATTTAAAATTAACACAAAAGCAATAAAGCTATATCAATAAAGGTGTCTACCGCAAATTGTGAAAATAACGCAGTTGTTCCATAGTTGCTTAAGCAGTTTTGAGCGAGGAGCGGAGGCTGTCTTTTATCCTCGCCGATCTGTCTGACGTATGTATCACAGATTCATAGGCTCATGAGTATGAGCGGAGATTGCATATGCTTATTTATAACGTTTTTGGACGTCATATGGCGTTCAGCGTAAGAACGATCGGTGGCTAGTATTTCGCGCTGACCTGACCGAGAGAAAGTTTTCTCGACTCTATGACATCGCTATTCCAGACGATATGAGAGAAGGTGAGATTGCCAGCGTGCAGCACTGCAGCATCCGGCCAGGCCAACTCCGGCCTAGGGGGAGTTTATGAACTATGTTTAATACCCGTCAGAATAGTACGATGGCTGTAGTTTTATCATTAACTGAGCGGCGGGGCCTCCGTCCGGAGCATTTGAAAGCCAGAACCTCACTTAAAAGTGTGGCAACATTTCGTGGGTAATATTCATGTCCGGAGAATAACGTGTTCGGAAAGCTATTGTTGAACTACATGCCAGGGCTACAAAATTTGTTGGCCTACGATAAAAGCTGGCTAAAACATGATGTTAAAGCGGGGTTATCCGTTGCGGCTGTCGCGCTCCCTGTTGCGATTGCTTACGCTGAGCTGGCGGGTGTGGGGGCAATTGTAGGGCTCTATTCCTGCGTTTTACCAATGATAGCTTACGCACTATTTGGCTCTTCACGCCAGCTTATTGTGGGCCCTGATGCCACAACCTGCGCGGTGATTGCTGCCGTCGTATTTCCGCTTTCTGCCGGGAATCCCGAACTGCACTGGCAGCTGACGATCATCATGACATTAATGATGGGCGGGTGGTGTTTGCTTGCCAGTAAATTTCGCCTGGGCGCGCTTGCCGATCTGCTGTCGCATCCCATTCTTACCGGTTTACTTAATGGCGTAGCCGTGACGATTATCGTCGGGCAAGTAGGCAAGGTATTGGGGATCAAGCTTGATGAGGCGCAGGTTATTGAAAAAATAATCGCCTTGCCAGGTCGACTTTCAGATAGCCATTTATTAACCGTAGGAATATCCCTTTTTACGTTAATTATTTTAATGGTGATCAAGACGTACCGAAGCCAGTGGCCAGCACCTTTAATCGCCATTGTGATAACAACGGCACTGGTATGGGGGACCTCGGCACAACAATATGGCATTGCCACGATTGGGGGAGAAGGTTTCCAGTCTGGTTTACCGGTCGTCCACTGGGGGGCGTTCCAGCCGGGGCCGATGCGTGATTTGGTGATCCCGGCGCTGAACCTGGCGTTGGTCAGTTTTGTCAGTCTGATGCTGACCGCCCGCAGTTTCGCAGCGAAAAATGGCTACGAAATTAATGCGGATGCAGAGTTCCGTGCGCTGGGTATTGCGAACATTATGTCGGGGTTATCTCAGGGGTTTGCTATCAGTGGTGCCGATTCCCGGACCGCGGTGAATGATTCGGTTGGGGGAAAAAGCCAGCTGGTTTCCGTGGTCGCCGCCTTGATCATCGGTATTGTCGTGCTGTTTTTCACTCAGCCATTACAATACATTCCGGTATCTGCGTTAGGTATTGTTCTAATGTATGCATCATGGTCATTAATCGATTTACGTGGGTTATGGAACCTGAGGCGCAGAAATAAACAGGCATTTCGCCTGGCCTTCTTCACGTTTGGCTGTGTTTTAATTATCGGCGTTATCCAGGGGATTGGCCTTGCGGTATTGCTTGGGTTGTTACAATTCCTTCGTACGGTGTTTCGTCCCTCTGAGCACCTGCTGGGCACTGACGAAGAGGGAATGATTCACTCGTTAGG
This sequence comes from Enterobacter sp. BNK-22, assembly GCF_048684805.1. Taxonomy (NCBI): domain Bacteria; kingdom Pseudomonadati; phylum Pseudomonadota; class Gammaproteobacteria; order Enterobacterales; family Enterobacteriaceae; genus Enterobacter; species Enterobacter sp. BNK-22. The sequence continues at coordinate 1,415,245 of NZ_JBLQTT010000001.1, read as the reverse complement.
GAATACCACCGATATTAAAATGGTCCCGGGCGTGCTGATGTATCGATTTAACTCACCGTTGACCTATTTTAATGTGGCTTATTTTAAACGTCGGGTATTGAACCTGGTTGATGGGGCAGCCATACAACCTAAATGGGTGGTTATTGATGCCGTTGCCTGCTTCACCTATTCAGACATCAGTGTCCTGGCAACCATTAATGAGTTAAAGCGTGACCTGAAAGGCCGACAGATTAAATTAATCCTTGCGGGCAGGAAAACGGAGTTAACACGCTGGTTTAAAGACAGTCGGCCAACAATGAATGATGATGACATGATTCTGGCGCCAGACCTTTACCTGGCACTTCGGTTCATTCAAAGCAAAGAGAGTGCGAGTGAGGGGGGATCAGTCGGTGATACATAACCAAATACTGGTTAAAGGCTTGTAACGCATGCTACTGGCAGGCAGGGAACACTCACAATTTCTACCACCGAGGCTCAGTTACTGTTGGCCTGGACAGTGAGGTGTTCCTAGCCTGTCTTACCTTCTTCTGCCATCTATCTCAGTAAAAACTGAATCAGCTGAACAAAGATATACACTGCCGCCGCCACTCGTATTGCCTGCCAACCCCATCTGAGATAGCGCCATTCATAGCGTTCTCTGGCATTAGCCTCTGCTATAGCGGAGTCATAACGCTTTTTTTTCTTTCTCCTGACTACGTCTATTACCCACAGGATGAGAATAAAGATAATGATAGTTTTCAGAAATATGGGATTATCCACTAAAAATGACTCCGGTTTGTTCGCTGAAAAAGCAGAATAGATGAACAGTCGTCACGTATCCACCACTAAATGTGGGGGTATGCGGGAGGTTTTATCCTGATTCGATTTTGAGATGACCCTGCCCATAGCCGGTTTCTCCGCTGTGAATGCGCAATCTGTGGTGCGACGTATCAGGCTGACGGCTATAAGCAAGGAGCGGACCTTGAGTACCATTCATTTTTGCCGGAACAAAAATAGATAGGGCAGTGCCTACAAATAAATAAACTCATAATTCACAATATAACTTCCAATATTATTCACACGAGCCGTTACCCATACCCCAGTCATTCCCTGCTTACGGTGGCTGTGCAGATATTCTTTGTTTGTACAAAGTTGAATCCATCTGTTGGTGTTCTGATCTTTTAACCAGAGACCCGCTTCACAATGGCCATACTTACCTCTCGAAGGCCCCGGAAAGACAACCTCATATTCAGATTCATAGCCAATTATTTTGTCCGGGAAGAGATAGACATAAATATCATAACCATTTACGCTCAATACAAACCCAAGGCAAAAACCGCATAAGAAAGTATTGGCAAAGTATTTTAAAGTTTGGTTAAAGGCGTGCACAAAAAAAGCACGTATAACCAAAAGCGCGCCAATCACGACTCCAACAGAAATATACGTGGTCAATTCAGGAATCGATTTTTGCAAAATGGTATAATTGGAGATGCTTGTTGTCCATGACATATACCAGATCCATGCACCTAAAATGGTAAATGTTATGGCTGTTATAAGTAGTCTTTTAAACTTATTTTCGGAAGGGCGTTTTCCAGTCATTTTTTATTTTGTATGTATCAACAGATAGCATCATTTTTTTAGGAAAGGCCATTATATATCATCAATCTTAACATGACTCATGTTTCGATATGAATTTTTTAAACGCTATCTTCTGAGTGCTGCTTGCCCGCTACCCGCGAGCAAGCCACATCCCTTAGCGATACAGCGTCTTTTCCGCAACCGGAATAAGGAGCCCGGATCGCCATTCCGCGAGCGTCAGCTGCGCAAGCTTACCCAGCGCGGTATAAAACGGATGTCCGGCGTTGTCGACAAACACGGACAGGAAGCGGGTGCTCCACGGCAGCAGGTGCCACGCCAGAAGCTGAGCGCACTCCGCATCGCGGCCGTTCTCGGCCAGCCAGGCCGCGAGCAGCAGCAACGTCCCGAAGTGATCTTCCGGTTCATTCTGCTGCATTTCAAATGCGATAGCGTTCTCCCGCATCCACTGGCGCAGCGCGAGGGTCGAGTCGCCGAACAGTACGGATTCGCGGTCAAGCCAGACGGAGCCCCACGGTGGCGCGGGTAGGGCGTAAGGGCCAACAAACAGCCGTTGCCAGGCGTCCTTCAGCGGCTCATCGGCAGACGCGGCAAAGGTGTCAGCTACAGGCTGCAGCGTTTCCGGGGGCAGGGGCCAGTCCTGAATCCAATCCCCTGCGGTGAGGGCCTGCACCAGCGGCGCGGCCTGCTCGCTGTCTGGCGCGAAATAAAACAGCGCGCCCAGCACCCGGGCGCTGAACGCGAACGATTCACGATGTGAGACATCTTTCATTACATCTTCCTTGTTCGCGCGGAGAGTGTCCGCGCGACTGTGTTAACCGATAATACAAATCATAGAATAAACCACGGCCACGCCATTCACTCGCTACACCTTCTCGATCTGCACCAGATTGGTGTGTTGCGGGTTGCCTTTTGCCAGCGGTGAAGGGCGGTGCGTGGTCAGGGTGTTGATGCATGAGCCGTGATCGATGCGATCGCCACTCATATTGGCGTCGTGCCAGGCACCCTGGCCCATAGCGCTCACGCCGGGCATGATGCGCGGCGTCACTTTTGCTTCAATTCGTACCTCGCCGCGTTCGTTAAAGACGCGCACCGTATCGCCGTTCTTAATGCCGCGTTTTTCAGCATCGACAGGATTAAGCCAGACCTCCTGGCGACAGGCGGCTTTCAGCACGTCTACATTACCGTAGCTCGAGTGGGTACGGGCCTTAAAGTGGAAACCAAACAGCTGCAGCGGGAACTGTGCGCGCTCGGGCGCATCCCAGCCGTCGAAGGTTGATGCGTAGACGGGCAGCGGACTGATGGTCTCATCTTTTTCCAGCTCCCAGGTGGCCGCAATCTCCGCCAGCTTGCTGGAGTATATTTCAATCTTACCCGATGGCGTTTTCAGCGGGTTGGCTTCCGGATTTTCGCGGAATTTTTTATAGGCCACAAAATGGCCGTTCGGATCTTTACGCTTGTAAATGCCCATTTTTTTTAGCTCGTCATAGGACGGCAGATGAGGGTCTTTTTCGAGCATTTTGGCATACAGATACTGCAGCCACTGTTCCTGCGTCCGTCCTTCGGTGAATTTCTGATGGATATCCGGCCCGAGGCGTTTCGCCACTTCGCTCATGATCCAGTAGATGGGCTTGCGTTCAAATTTCGGCGCGGTCACGGGTTGAAGGAATATCAGGTAGCCCATGTTACCCGCATAATCGTTAGGAATGATGTCTTCCTGTTCGACGGTCATCAGGTCTGGCAACACGATATCGGCATACTTCGCTGACGACGTCATGAAGTTATCGATGACCACAATCATCTCGCACTTGCTTTCATCCTGCAGGATATCGTGGGTTTTATTGATATCGGAGTGCTGGTTGATGAGGGTATTGCCCGCGTAGTTCCAGATGAACTTAATCGGCACGTCCAGCTTATCCTTGCCGCGCACGCCGTCGCGCAGGGCGGTCATCTCCGGACCGCGGGTGATAGCGTCCGTCCAGCTGAAGCAGGAAATTTGCGTTTTGACCGGGTTATCCGGCAGCGGCATACGTTCGATGGTGATGGTGTAGGTGGACTCACGCGCGCCGCTGTTCCCGCCGTTGATCCCCACGTTTCCGGTGAGGATCGGCAGCATGGCGATGGCGCGGGAGGTCAGCTCGCCGTTTGCCTGGCGCTGTGGTCCCCAGCCCTGACAGATGTAGGCCGGCTTCGCGGAGCCGATTTCGCGGGCAAGCTTAACGATGCGATCCGCCGGAATGCCGGTGATGCGTGAGGCCCACTCCGGCGTTTTCGCCGTGTGGTCATCGCCCTGGCCGAGAATATACGCTTTGTAGTGACCGTTAGCGGGCGCGCCTTCCGGCAGCGTTTTTTCGTCATAGCCGACGCAGTATTTGTCGAGGAACGGCTGGTCGACCAGGTTTTCGTCGATTAACACCCAGGCAATACCCGCTACCAGCGCGGCATCGGTACCCGGACGGATCGGGATCCACTCATCTTCACGTCCGGCTGCCGTGTCGGTGTAGCGCGGGTCGATAACAATCATGCGCGCGTTGGACCGCTCGCGGGCCTGTTCCAGATAGTACGTAATCCCGCCGCCGCTCATGCGCGTTTCTGCCGGGTTATTGCCGAACATGACCACCAGTTTGGTGTTTTCGATGTCCGAGGTGCTGTTGCCGTCGTTACTGCCGTAGGTGTAGGGCATCGCGCAGGCAATTTGCGCCGTGCTGTAGGTACCGTAGTGGCTCAGGAAACCGCCGTAGCAGTTCATCAGACGCGCCACCAGCGAAGCGTAAGGGGAGGAGCGGGTGATATTGCCCCCGACAATCCCGGAGGAGTAGTTGATATACACCGCTTCGTTGCCGTAGTCGGCCACCACGTCTTTCAGACTGGCGGCGATCGTGTCGAGCGCTTCATCCCAGGTGATGCGTTCGAACTTACCTTCGCCGCGTTTGCCCACGCGCTTCATCGGGTAGTTCAGACGGTCAGGGTGATTGATGCGACGGCGAATTGAACGTCCGCGCAGGCAGGCGCGCACCTGGTGATCGCCATACGCATCCTCACCAGTGTTGTCCGTTTCGACCCAGTACACTTCGTTGTCACGCACGTGCAGACGCAGCGCACAGCGGCTGCCGCAGTTGACCGAGCAGGCGCCCCACACCACGGTATCTTCAGGCGGCTGGACGGCGTGCTTCACCGCCGCGGCGGCGCTTTTTAAACCAAAAGGCAGCGAGATCCCACCAGCGGCAAGCGCCAGAGAACCTATCGCCGTAGATTTCACGAGAGTTCGACGGCTAATTCCGCCGTGATGTTCAATATCGGACATGGCTCACCCCATCATTATAATTGCGTATTATTTTCCCCGAAATGATATCCGGGCTAATGATGGGGTGAGTGTTACTTATTTGGGGGTATTAAATCTTAATCCTCATCAAATCAAAGGGGATTGAGGGTCAATTACTGAGCTTCAGCTGCCGCACCACTGCCTGTACGGGTGTACAAAATTTTGAAGGTGTCGTTGGCGCAGTGGCCCACCACCTGCGTGCCCGCCTGGTCGGCCTGGTCGTTCGGCACAATGCTCAGCGTAAACCCTGATTCAGGCACGCCGTTGTTGATAATCTTCTGCTGAATGTCGCTTTTCACGCGCTCGCAGGAATCCGGTGCCGCCAGCGCGACCGTTGAGGCACTCATTAACACTAGGGCGGTAATCCAGGGTAACCGTTTCATCTGTAGCTCCTTTTCTCTGTGTAGAGATTAATTTTAGCAGGCTTCGTGTAAACAACTGTATTTGCTAATATGATTGGGACTAATCTCCCTGTACGGTAATAAATGTGAAGAAATACGCAGCGATAACGCTACTGGCAGCAACACTGATGGGGTGCGACAACAGCTCCGCGCCGCTGTCGTTTACGCCCGAGATGGCGAGTTTTTCAAACGAGTTTGATTTTGATCCGCTGCGCGGACCGGTCAAAGACTTTACCCAGACGCTGTTCAACGAGAAGGGCGAAGTGTCCAAACGGGTCACCGGCACCGTCTCGACGGAAGGGTGTTTCGATACGCTTGAGCTGCACGACCTGGAGGCCAACACCGGCGTGGCGCTGGTGCTGGATGCCAATTACTATCTCGACGCAGAAACCCAGCAGCGCAAAGTGAAGCTGCAGGGGAAATGCCAGCTGGCCGAACTGCCGTCAGCCGGGGTGACGTGGGATACCGACGACAACGGTTTTGTGGTGGCGGCGCACGGCAAAGAGATGGAAGTGAAGTATCGCTACGACGCGGATGGCTACCCGCTGGGCAAAACCACCGTCTCCGGGGATCAGCATCTGTCCGTCCAGTCGACGCCGTCTAAAGATCTTCGCAAAAGAATGGATTACTCGGCAGTGAGCATGTTGAATGATAAGCCGCTGGGCAACGTGAAGCAGAGCTGCGATTACGACCGCCACAATAACCCGGTGAGCTGCGATCTGACGATCACGGACGACAGCGTCAAACCTGCCGTTGAGCGCAAGTACACCATCAAGAACACGATTGAATATTACTGAGAGTAACGTGCATTTTGTACGTTTCGCCCGGCGGCGCTACGCTTGCACGGGCCTACAATGAAGCACCCTGTAGGCCGGGTAAGCACAGCGCCACCCGGCAAGAAAGACAGCGCAATGGTTCATGACAAGGTTTGTCATCAATCTCACTGCGCGGTAGGTTTCAGCAGGCTGGCGCCTGACGGTTTGTGTCCGGCCAGGTGCTGATGCTGGAAAATGCACATGCGGATGGTGTTGCGGTATTCACCGTTAATAAAGAACTCGTGAATCAGCTCGCCTTCCACCATGAAGCCCAGCTTGCGGTAGATATGGATCGCTTTCTCGTTCTCTTTGTCCACAATCAGGTAAAGCTTGTAGAGATTCAGAACGTTAAATCCGTAATCCATTGCCAGCTTAGCCGCCCGTGACGCAAGGCCTTTTCCCTGATGCTCAGGGGAGATGATGATCTGAAACTCCGCCCGGCGGTGAACGTGGTTGATCTCAACCAGCTCCACAAGACCCGCTTTTTCACCTTCACACTCCACCACAAAACGACGTTCACTCTGATCGTGAATGTGCTTATCGTAGAGATCGGACAGCTCGACAAACGCCTCGTAAGGCTCTTCGAACCAGTAGCGCATCACGCTGGCATTGTTGTCGAGTTGGTGGACAAAGCGCAGGTCCTCACGCTCCAGCGGACGGAGTTTAACGTCGCAAGACACCGACATTATGGGGCTACCGTGCGGCCAGTACGGCGATCCAGGCAGCGCAGGGTGTTAGGCTCCCAGTAGGCATTGACGTTTGCACTTTGCTGACACTTATCGCGTGCGTCAAAAGCGACATCTTCTTTGTCCCACTCTTTTTCAGCACGTTTGTTGACCTTCTGACGAAGGTTACGGGTGTCATTCCATTGTTCTTTGTCCATGGCGGCGTTCTGACGGCTTTGCGCGCTGTCACCAGACTCAATAATGAGCTTGCTGGTTTCCGCTGTCGCAGAGGCGGCAAAGGCGAACGATGACAGCGCCAGCAGGGCTGTCAGACAAAGGCGTTTGCTTAATGTGGTCATAGCGTTTCCTTTTAAATGGGTGCAGATAATCAAGTTACCCCGTACAGATTCTACACTAAAGCGAAATGACGGCATACCCGCGGAGCAAGTATGGAAAAGTAAAGGGCATCATCAGGTATGATGGTTAAATAAATCCTCACCTGACGTGAAATATGCTTAAAACGACGCTGCTTTTTTTTGCCACCGCGCTATGCGAAATCATCGGTTGCTTCCTGCCCTGGCTCTGGCTGAAGAAGGGAGGATCCGTAATGTTGCTCATCCCGGCAAGCGTCGCGCTGGCCCTGTTTGTCTGGCTGTTAACGCTGCATCCGGCGGCCAGTGGGCGCGTTTACGCGGCTTACGGTGGCGTGTATGTCTGCACGGCGCTGCTGTGGTTACGCGTGGTGGACGGCATCAAACTCAGCGCATACGACTGGGCCGGGGCGCTGATTGCCCTGTGCGGTATGCTGATTATTGTGGCGGGATGGGGGCGCGCGTGAGCCTCCGGGTTTTGTGATCGTTAGCTGATTTTATGATCATTATACTTGTATGGTAGTAGGGTTGATGAGTAAATTTCCAGCATCACAACGAACGATGTAAGGAACGGAATTATGAAGATTGTCGCGGCTGACGTGTTTGTTACCTGCCCGGGGCGGAACTTTGTCACCCTTAAAATCACCACCGATGAGGGGATTGTCGGTCTCGGTGACGCTACGCTAAACGGACGCGAGCTCTCCGTGGCCTCTTACCTGAAGGATCACCTTTGCCCCCAGCTGATTGGCCGCGATGCGCACCGCATCGAAGACATCTGGCAGTTCTTTTATAAAGGCGCCTACTGGCGTCGCGGTCCGGTTACCATGTCGGCCATCTCCGCCGTGGATATGGCACTGTGGGATATCAAAGCCAAAGCGGCCAACATGCCGCTCTACCAGTTGCTGGGCGGCGCCTCCCGGGAAGGGGTGATGGTCTACTGCCATACTACCGGCCACACCATTGACGACGTGCTGGAAGATTACGCCCGTCATAAAGAGATGGGCTTCAAGGCGATCCGCGTACAGTGCGGCGTGCCGGGCATGAAAACCACCTACGGCATGGCCAAAGGAAAGGGCCTGGCCTATGAGCCTGCGACCAAAGGCGACTGGCCGGAAGAGCAGCTCTGGTCTACCGAAAAATACCTCGATTTCACGCCGAAGCTGTTCGACGCGGTGCGCAGTAAATTTGGCTTCAATGAGCATCTTCTGCACGACATGCACCACCGCCTGACGCCAATTGAAGCGGCGCGCTTCGGCAAGAGCATCGAAGCATTCCGCATGTTCTGGATGGAAGATCCAACGCCTGCGGAAAACCAGGCCTGCTTCCGCCTGATCCGCCAGCACACCGTCACCCCCATTGCGGTAGGCGAAGTGTTTAACAGCATCTGGGACTGCAAGCAGCTTATCGAAGAGCAGCTTATCGACTATATCCGCACCACCATTACCCACGCGGGCGGCATTACCGGGATGCGTCGCATCGCCGACTTCGCCTCGCTCTATCAGGTGCGTACCGGTTCACACGGTCCGTCGGATCTGTCGCCCGTTTGTCATGCCGCCGCGCTGCATTTCGACCTGTGGGTACCGAACTTTGGCGTGCAGGAATACATGGGCTACTCCGAACAGATGCTGGAGGTCTTCCCGCACAGCTGGCGCTTTGATAACGGCTATATGCATCCGGGTGACAAGCCGGGGCTGGGCATTGAGTTTGATGAAAAACTGGCGGCGAAATACCCCTACGATCCGGCCTATCTGCCGGTGGCCCGCCTTGAAGACGGAACGCTGTGGAACTGGTAAGCGAGGAGCGAACGATGAAAAGCGTAGTGATTCAGCAGCCAAACCAACTGGTGATTGAAGAGCGGCCACGCCCGGAACCAGGCGCAGGCGAAGTCCGCGTGAAAATCACGCTGGCGGGTATCTGCGGGTCGGACAGCCACATCTATCGCGGCCATAATCCTTTTGCGAAATACCCACGCACGATCGGCCACGAGTTCTTTGGCGTGATTGACGCCACAGGCGAAGGGGTTGACGCTGCCCGCCTGGGCCAGCGCGTCGCGGTTGACCCGGTGATCAGCTGCGGGCACTGCTACCCGTGCTCCGTGGGAAAACCGAACGTCTGCACCTCGCTGGTGGTGCTGGGGGTGCACCGTGATGGCGGCTTCAGTGAATATGCGGCAGTGCCTGCTCAAAATGCCTGGGCCATTCCGGATGACATTCCCGATCGACACGCCGTCATGGTTGAGCCCTTTACCATCGCCGCCAACGTAACGGGGCAGGCGAAACCGACGGAACAGGACGTCGCGCTGATTTACGGCGCTGGCCCGATGGGACTGGTCACCGTGCAGGCGCTGAAAGGCGTCTATCAGGTGAAGCAGGTTATCGTGGTTGACCGCATAGACGAGCGCCTGGCGATGGCGCGGCGCAGCGGCGCGGATTGGGTCTTTAATAACGGCGAGCAGTCGCTGCAGGCCGCGCTGGAGGAAAAAGGCATCAAACCGACGCTAATCATTGATGCCGCCTGCCATCCATCTATTTTGCAGGAAGCGATAACCCTGGCCTCGCCAGCGGCGCGCATCGTGCTGATGGGCTTTTCCAGCGAGCCGAGCCAGATTGTTCAGCAGGGCATTACCGGCAAAGAGCTGGCGATCTTCTCCTCGCGCCTGAATGCCAACAAATTCCCGGTCGTCATCGACTGGCTGAAGAGGGGGCTGATCGACCCGGAAAAACTGATCACCCATACTTTTGACTATCACCACGTAACAGACGCCATCGAACTGTTTGAGAAAGATCAGCGGCAGTGCTGCAAAGTCTTACTCACGTTCGGCCAATAATCATTTACGCGATTAAGAGCCTGCGCAGACAGGCTCTATGTGGTTCGCATCTTACCTTTCAGAGATAGCCATCATGACACAAGTACAACCGCAACGCTCCACCGCCGATCTGGTGAAAGCCGCCGTTTCCGGCTGGCTTGGCACCGCTCTGGAGTTCATGGACTTTCAGCTTTACTCGCTGGGGGCCGCCCTGGTCTTCCATGAGATCTTCTTCCCCGAACAGTCTGCCGCGATGGCGCTGATCCTGGCGATGGGGACCTACGGCGCAGGCTATATTGCGCGCATCGTCGGGGCCTTTATCTTCGGCAGAATGGGCGACAGCATTGGCCGTAAGAAGGTGCTGTTTATCACCATCACTATGATGGGGATCTGCACCACGCTGATTGGCGTCCTGCCGACCTACGCGCAGATCGGGATTTTTGCCCCGGTTCTGCTGGTGACGCTGCGCATTATTCAGGGTCTGGGCGCCGGGGCTGAGATCTCCGGGGCCGGAACCATGCTGGCGGAGTACGCGCCGAAAGGAAAACGCGGCATCATCTCCTCGCTGGTGGCGATGGGCACTAACTGCGGGACGCTGAGCGCCACGGCGATCTGGGCCATCATGTTCTTTGCCCTTGACCGTGAACAGCTGCTCGCCTGGGGCTGGCGCGTGCCGTTCCTCGCCAGCGTCGTGGTGATGATCTTTGCCATCTGGCTGCGTATGAATCTCAAGGAGAGCCCGGTCTTTGAGAAAGTGAACGATGCACAAACTGTGCAACCGGACACGTCGCTCGGTTCCATGGTGAAAAGCAAATCCTTCTGGCTGGCGACTGGCCTGCGTTTCGGCCAGGCGGGCAACTCGGGGCTGATCCAGACCTTCCTCGCGGGCTATCTGGTCCAGACGCTGCTGTTCGATAAGGCCATCCCTACCGATGCGCTGATGATCAGCTCCATTCTGGGGTTTATCTCCATCCCGCTGCTGGGCTGGCTTTCCGATAAAGTGGGGCGCCGTCTGCCGTACATTATTCTCAATATCTCCGCCATTCTGCTCGCGTACCCAATGCTGTCGATCATCGTCGATAAGAGCTATGCGCCGGGGACGATCATGCTCTCTATCATCGTTATCCATAACTTCGCCGTTCTGGGGCTGTTCGCGCTGGAAAATATCACCATGGCGGAGATGTTTGGCTCGCGAAACCGCTTTACGCGTATGGCCATCTCCAAAGAGGCGGGTGGTCTGGTGGCGGTGGGTTTTGGTCCGGTGCTGGCAGGGATCTTCTGCAATATGACCGGCTCCTGGTGGCCGATTGTTGCCATGCTGGTGGCCTATTCCGTGATTGGACTGGTCTCGGCGATCCTGATGCCGGAAGTGCGCGACCGTGATTTGAGCGCGGCGCATGACGCAGCTGAGTCTGCGCCAAAAGAGACGGTCGGTTACGGCGCTGTCTCCTCGCGACGCTAGTGGTTTATAGCTTGCGTGACTTGTCACACAACTTTGTTTTTATGTCACACCACATGACCAAAAGTTAATATAAATCAAAATCTCAAACGGCAGTATCAGTATGGTTGATGGCAGTAATTTTTTACCCCAACTGCCATTCTAGTTGGTGTAGTCAGCAGGCGCTGCCGCTTCAGAAAGAGCGGCAGCGATCCACAGCTTTCTAATTAACGAGTCTTAATCATGGAAAATACCTTATTACAGGCCAATGCGACGCTGCCTCAGTACGATCGCGACAGCCTTAAAGCTCGCATCGTTCATTTAGGCTTTGGCGCATTTCACCGGGCGCATCAGGCAGTGTATGCCGATATTCTCGCCGCTGAGCACGGCAGCGACTGGGGCTACTGTGAGGTTAACCTGATTGGTGGTGAGCAGCAGATTGCCGATCTGAACGCGCAGGATAATCTCTATACCGTGGCGGAAATGTCTGCCGATGCGTGGACCTCCCGCGTGGTGGGCGTGGTCAAAAAGGCCCTTCATGCGCAGGTTGACGGGCTGGAGACGGTGCTGGCGGCGATGTGTGACCCGCAGGTCGCGATTGTCTCGCTGACCATCACCGAGAAAGGGTACTGCCACTCGCCGGCGACCGGGCAACTGATGCTCGATCATCCGTTTATCGTCGCCGACCTGCAAAACCCGCACCAGCCAAAATCTGCGCCGGGTGTCGTCGTGGAAGCGCTCGCGCGACGTAAGGCGGCAGGTCTGCCGGCGTTTAGCGTGATGTCATGCGACAACATGCCGGAGAACGGTCACGTGATGCGCAATGTCATCTGCGCGTACGCCCGTGCGGTAGACGGTGAGTTGGCGGACTGGATCGAATCCCATGTCTCCTTCCCGTCAACCATGGTGGATCGCATCGTGCCTGCGGTCACCCCCGACACTCTGGATAAAATTGAGCGGCTGACCGGCGTGCGCGATCCGGCGGCGGTGGCCTGTGAACCGTTCCGCCAGTGGGTAATCGAAGATAACTTTGTGGCAGGGCGTCCTGCGTGGGAAAAAGCCGGTGCTGAACTGGTGTCGGACGTGATCCCGTTTGAAGAGATGAAGCTGCGCATGCTTAACGGCAGCCACTCATTTCTGGCCTACCTGGGCTATCTGGCGGGCTACCAGCATATCAACGAGTGTATGGAAGATGAACATTACCGCATCGCCGCGCACGCGCTGATGCTCAACGAGCAGGCGCCTACGCTGAAGGTCAAAGGCGTCGATTTAGGACGCTATGCCGATCTCCTGATTGCCCGCTACAGTAACCCGGCCCTGCGCCATCGGACCTGGCAAATTGCGATGGACGGCAGCCAGAAGCTTCCGCAGCGCATGCTGGATTCCGTGCGCTGGCACCTGGTGCATCAGAAGCCTTTCCCGCTGCTGGCGCTGGGCGTGGCAGGGTGGATGCGCTATGTTGGCGGCGTGGACGAGCAGGGTAATGCGATTGACGTGAGCGATCCGCAGCTGGCAGTGATTCAGGCGGCGGTTAAAGGCAGTGCGGAAGGGGAAAACCGGGTCAAGGCGCTGCTCGGCATCGAGGCCATCTTCGGCAAGGAATTACCGCGTGAAGCCGTCTTTGTTGATGCGGTGATGAAGGCTTACCAGACGCTGCTGCAAAAGGGGGCGAAAGCGACCGTGGCACAGTACGTGTCTCAACGGTAATTCATCACATGCCGCCGTTCGCGGCGGCATGTCTACGCACCGTTTAGTGCATACCCAGGCGAATCAGCTCAATCGGTTCGAACTTACCTTCGCATCCTTCCACTTCAACCGTTTTGCTGCGGCGCACCTGCGCGGCATCCAGCCCGTCGCTGTGGATCGCTTTAATCACGCCAGTTTTGCCCGTGCCGCTAATCATGACGCGGCTGCCGGTGGTGATTGCATTGCGGTTACGGTCGTATGTCATCATGGTATTTTCTCCTCTCTAACCTTTTCGTTACGGCGTTATTTCAGGGTTGCCGTTCACGGAGCATATAAATACGCCTGTCTGCATCACATGTTTTTGTTTTTGATCAAACTCACACTTTTTTCTTTATTGTGCCGGGCGCTGACGGTTCACGACAGCAATTGACAAAGCAGACCGTTATTTTCATTTATTGATAGTTTCAGAAGGGAAGCGTTGAGGGTTGGTTTATATTCCCGGTGCCATTCTGGGTACAGGAAATAACCCTTTCATCGGAATAAGGAGTCAGGCTTATGTATAAGAAGATTTTGATGCCTGTTGATGTGTTTGAAATGGATTTGAGCGACAAAGCGGTTCGCCACGCGGCAAACCTTGCGAAGGCAGAGCGCGCCTCGATTACCCTGGTCAATATTCTGCCGGCCAGCAGCCGATCCCTGCTGCGCGGATTTAATGCCGATATTAAAAAGTTCGAAGAGTATATGACCGAGGAATCCGGTAAGAAAATGAACGCGTTAAAAAGACTGTTCGATATCTCGCCGGAGAAAATTGACAGCCTGGTGCGCTTTGGCAACGTCCGCGATGAAATCATCAGGCTGAGCAAGGAGGGGGAATATGACGTGATTGTCATCGGGTCGAAAAATCCGGGCATCACCACCCATCTGCTGGGATCAAATGCGGAATCTATCCTGCGCTACGCCACAATTCCGGTGTTAGTCGTTCGCTAAACCTATCGCCGCGTCCGAAAGGGGGCGGCGTAATATTACTCTTCGCTAAACCACTCGCTATTTTCCTGACGAATCAGCTGCACGGATTCGCTAATTTCCTGCAGATGCAGCGTCATCGCTTTTTCCACGCCGTCCGGGTCGCGTTTTTCCAGCGCGCTGAAAATATCGTGATGCTGTCGGAGCAGCATTTCCGGCGGGGAGACGTGATCGAGACTCATATAACGCACGCGGTCGATGGTGGCCTTGATGTTTTCGATGGTGTCCCAGGCCAGCTGGCAATCCGCAATCTGCGCCAGTTTCTGGTGGAATTCATCATCAAGCTGGAAGAAATCATTCAACTGCTTACGGTCAATCGCAATCCGCTGCTGATGCAGGTTTTGCTCCAGTAGGTAACACTGCTTGTCGTTGATGAGCTTTGCGGCACGGCGCGCCACCGCGCATTCAATGGCCTGGCGAACAAAACAGCCGTTGCGCACCTGAGAGAGTGAAATTTTGTTCACGTAGCTGCCGCGCTGCGGGCGGATCTGAATCAGACCGTTTTCCGCAAGCTTAATAAACGCTTCACGCACCGGCTGACGGGAAACGTCAAAACGCACGGACACCTCTTTTTCAGAAAGCGGCGTTCCCGGTGGGATCAGGCAATGGACAATATCACGTCGCAAAATGCGATAGATTTGCTGGTTTACGGGCTGGGTGGGATTGAGTTGCGATTCAGCGGCCATGAGTTGTCATTTCTCAGAGAGTTAGCCTGAACATACTACCATTCTTTTATAACCCGAAACAGACCCGGCCCGCAGGCCGGGAAGGTCAGCGTTAGCCACGATGGACGCTAAGTCCGGCAAAACTCTGGCTGACCGGCATCATTTCTACGGTATTGATGTTGACGTGTTTTGGCAGCGTCGCCACCCACCAGACCGTTTCGGTGACATCTTCCGGCGTCAGGGCGTTCGCGTTTTCATAGGTTTTGTCTGCTTTCGCGTCATCGCCTTTGAAACGCACGTTGGAAAACTCGGTGCCACCCACCAGGCCCGGCTCGATGTCGGTGACGCGAATGGCGGTGCCGTGCAGATCGGTCCGCAGGTTAAGGCTGAACTGGCGCACAAACGCTTTCGTCGCCCCGTAGACGTTACCGCCTGCATAGGGCCAGCTTCCGGCGGTGGAGCCGATATTAATAATGTGGCCACGATTACGCTCAACCATGCCCGGCAGCACTGCGCGGGTCATGTAGACCAGCCCTTTGTTGTTGGTGTCGATCATGTTTTCCCAGTCTTCCACGCTGGCTTTGTGGGCAGGCTCCATGCCCAGCGCCAGACCGGCATTGTTGACCAGCACGTCGATGGCGCGCCATTCTGCTGGCAGATTTGCAATCATCTCTTCGATCGCCGCGCGGTTACGCACGTCCAGCTGCGCGGTCAGAATGCTGTCGCCTAGTTCGTCCTTCAGCTCCTGCAGACGTTCCTGACGGCGGCCGGTCGCGATAACCTTGTGCCCGTTGGCGACGAAGCGACGCGTGATGCTTTCACCAAAACCTGCCGTTGCCCCGGTAACTAAAATAATCATCTCACTGTTCCTCAACGCTTTTTGTGTTGTACTAACATAGCACGGCCGCAGAGGGTGCGTTAAGGCAACATTTGTATGACAGCGTTGCAGGGGAAGGCGGCCTGGCCTACTCTGGGAGGATACCCGTACTCAGGAGCGAAAGATGACGGCCACGAATCCCTTTTTTAACATCAGCCTGCTGCCTTACCAGGCCCCCCATTTTGATGAGATCAACGACAGCCACTATCGTCCGGCCTTCGATGAAGCCCTTCGCCAGAAGCGGGCGGACATTGACGCGATTGTCGCTCAGGCCGCTGCGCCTGACTTCGCTAACACCGTGCTGGCGCTGGAGAAAAGCGGCGCTTTGCTCGCGCGCGTCAGCAGCGTGTTCTTCGCCATGACTTCCGCGCACACCAATCCGTATTTACAGGAGCTGGAGGAACAGTTCTCCACCGAGCTTGCCGCGCTGGCAAACGATATCTGGCTGAATGACGTGCTGTTTGCCCGCGTGGAGACCGTCTGGCAGGACCGTGCCGCGCTGGACACCGAATCCCGTCGTCTGGTCGAAGAGACGTATCAGCGGTTTATTCTGGCCGGCGCGCGTCTGAATGAGACAGAAAAGGCCGAGCTAAAGGCGTTGAATACCGAGGCGGCCTCCCTGACCAGTCAGTTTAACCAGCGTCTACTGGCTGCCGATAAAACGGGTGGGCTGGTGGTGGATTACGCGCACCAGCTTGACGGGCTCAGCGCCGGTGAGATTGCTGATGCGGCGCAGGCTGCCGCGGAGCGAGGGCTAAACGATCGCTGGCTGATCCCGCTTTTGAACACCACCCAGCAGCCCGCGCTTTCCGCGCTGCGCAATCGTCAGACGCGCGAAAACCTCTTCAACGCAGGCTGGACGCGTACCCAGAAAGGGGATGAAAACGATACTCGCGCGCTGATCCTTCGTCTGACGGCGCTACGTGCGCGACAGGCCCGTCTGCTGGGCTTTGAGGATTACGCCAGCTGGAGCATCGCCGATCAGATGGCGAAAACCCCGGCCGCCGCGCTGGAATTTATGCGCGGCATTGTGCCTGCCGCTCGCGCCCGCGCGGAACGCGAGCAGGCGGATATTCAGAAAGTCATCGACGACGAGCAGGGCGGTTTCACCGTGGAGGCCTGGGACTGGGCCTTTTATGCGGAGCGCGTGCGCCAGGCAAAATATGCCCTCGATGAGTCGCAGATCAGGCCCTACTTTGCGCTCAATACCGTGCTGCAGGATGGCGTATTCTGGGCAGCCAGCCAGCTGTTTGGCATTCGCTTCGTCGAACGCTTCGATATCCCGGTGTATCACCCGGACGTCCGCGTATGGGAAATTTTCGACCACACTGGTGAGGGCATGGCACTGTTTTACGGTGACTTCTTTGCCCGTGATTCCAAACAGGGCGGGGCATGGATGGGGAATTTCGTCGAGCAATCCTTCGAGTTTGCTGCCCGTCCGGTGATCTACAACGTCTGTAACTATCAAAAACCGGCGAATGGCGGTGTCGCGCTTCTCTCCTGGGATGACGTGATAACCCTGTTCCACGAGTTTGGCCATACGCTGCACGGTCTCTTTGCCAGCCAGCGGTTCGCCACGCTTTCCGGCACCAATACGCCGCGTGATTTTGTTGAGTTCCCGTCGCAAATCAACGAGCACTGGGCCAGCCATCCACAGGTGTTTACCCATTATGCGCGCCATTACGAAACCGGTGAGCCGATGCCGGACGCGCTGCGGGAAAGCATGCTCAACGCGACCCATTTCAACAAGGGTTATGACATGACTGAACTGCTGGCTGCCGCGCTGCTGGACATGAACTGGCATGGCATCGGCGAGGCCGTTTCGAGCGTGGAGGATTTTGAAGCGGCTGCGTTGAAAAAAGAGGGGCTGGATCTGCCAGCCGTGCCGCCGCGCTACCGCAGCAGCTATTTTGCCCATATCTTCGGCGGCGGCTACGCGGCGGGGTATTACGCCTACCTGTGGACGCAGATGCTGGCGGACGATGGCTACCAGTGGTTTGTTGAGCACGGCGGCCTGACCCGTGAAAACGGGCAGACATTCCGCGAGGCAATTTTGTCCCGTGGTAACAGCACGGATTTAGCCGAACTGTATCGCAACTGGCGCGGGCACGATCCGAAGATTGAGCCGATGCTGGAGAATCGTGGGTTGAGCGCGTAAAAACGCCGTTAGCAAATAACAGAACCGGGCTTTGCGCCCGGTTTTTATTGTTTTTCCCGCAACAACTATTCGAATTCAGAATGAATAAATTGCCTGACCTGAAGTATCGAATTCAGGTTAAGTTTTTGCCCAATATTATTGGTGTAGGTATAGACAGTTTTGGGGGACAGGTAAATTTTTCTTGCAGCAGCAACCGTGTCATCAGTATCCAGCAGGGCGAAAAGTGTCTTTTTCTCCTGTTCTGAAAGCATGCTCAGACTTCTGCAGCGTGCGATGTGGTTCAACGCATATTCTGATGAATACGTCCGACCGCCCGTAAGCTGCTTTCGAAACTCCATAAAGCACGATTTCCTGTAGATTGTCACAAGCGGTTCGAGAACTCTTGAACTGACATCCTTGCCACCGATGAAGATCATTTCATGCTTTTCAGTGAGTTTCTTTCTTTTCAGAAGGTTGAAAATAGCACCCAGGCTTCGGAATGATTCAATATCTACGACGCAAACCTTTCTGCTGGGGGACGCTTGCTGAAGGATGACAGACAGCGCTTTATTCAAAAAAACATCTTTCGTCAAAATTATGTGAGGCATAAACATAACCAGAACATCTCAGAACAATGTGAAAAGGGGCCCTAAGGCCCCTGTGGAACATCAGAATCCGATACGGACACCTGCCACACCCTGGATCGGTGTTTCGATTTGGCTGCCCTGACGATAATTAGCCTCACCGTACAAGGTTACGTCTTTACCAACGTTGACCGATGCACCCAGACCGTACTTGCCTGACGTGCCTTTGACGTTGTTGTCAAAGCGATTGCGCTCATTGATCGTGACTTCGTTTGAGTTAGCAAACTCTTGCACGACCGCAGCTGACAGATAAGGTTTGAACTCAGTCGAACCCAGACTGAACTTACCGGAAAGCTTCGCACCGGCTTCACCCGTAACAGAACGTGGAGTGCCCGTGTTGCCTTTCATGCCGTTACTGAGTTTCACATCCTCACTGGTCATCTGAACAAACGCCAGGCGCCCATAAGGCGTGATGCTTACGTCATCTTTGAGATCGAACTGATAACCACCTTCAACGGCGGTGCTGAGTGCATACTGCGTCCAGTCACCGCCGGTTCTGCCCCCGTTGGTCATAACCGCTCTCAGTTTGTTGTTAAGACGGTTACCTTTCACAACACCGTCAGCGTAGAACCCGCTGGCGTCAAACCACGTTGCATACAGGCCAAGACCATAGCTGTCGATTTTGCTTGTACCGCCGCGGGCATGTTTCACTTTGTTATCGCTAAAGGACATGAATGCGCCAGTGACGAGGCTGCCGCCCGCAAAGTCTGTCCTGGTGTCAGCGCCGATCTCCATACCGTTCTGGCTAAGCTGATAGGCTGCGCCATTGCTTGTATCAATGTCACTTTTACTGCCGAGGTAGTGTCCCCATACGTTGCTTTCTGGTCCGGTTTTATCCAGACTCGCGCGATAAGTGCGCAGGCCATCCAGCTCAGAATGGATAACGTTCAGACCGGCATTAGACATGGCCAGAATGGCATCAGTTGCAGGTGTGGTCATTGGCTTCTTACCGCCATTTCCGTTACCTCCTGCGTTGCCGTTGTCACCACCGTCAGGGTTCTCGCCGCCAGGGTTCTCGCCGCCAGGGTTCTCGCCGCCAGGGTTCTCACCGCTAGGGTTCTCGCCGCCCGGATTCTCACCGCCCGGATTCTCACCGCCAGGGTTCTCGCCGCCCGGATTCTCGCCGCCAGGGTTCTCACCGCCCGGATTCTCACCGCCAGGGTTCTCGCCGCCAGGGTTCTCGCCGCCCGGGTTCTCACCGCCGCCGTCCATTGCGCCGAGATACCAGACGTTACCTCCATTGAGGCCGTCCTTATTCTGCTGGCTGTACAGGGTGTACATGTACGTCCCCCCGTCTACGAAGCGGGTGCTTCTCCCGGACACCGTGACCATTTCAAAATCAATGTCACCGCCTTTTTCATGGATGAGGTTCAGCGTCAGATCAGTGTGGTCTGATATCTCCTTACCGGAGTCAGCCACGGCAATACCAAACAGGCCTGATCCCTGCTCGATAGTAATGAAGTTGGCTTTACGGTCGGCCAGTGACGTATTTAAAAGGAAGCTCCCGATACCGTTTAGTTCCATAATTGTCAGCTTCGCGAATTCACTGTCGCTGTTGCGAAGGAAGTTGACGTTACCACCGACCATGGTGAGCTTACCAACCTCAGCTGTGTCCGGGCCGGATATGGCATCGGAAAGGTCGTTAACAGAAAGGGTACCTCCCTGGATGTTTACGTCCGTTGCGAGAGAGCCGGCATTCATCAGCAGTTCGCCACCGACGTTTACTCTGGTTTCGCCGTCGGCCACTGCTCCGGCCCACAGCCACGACTGGCCGCCATCAATGGTGGTATCAGTGATTGTGCCGAAGACCTTCTGTTGGCCATCACTTTTGATGGTAGTAGAGGTGGCTTTGCCACCAGCGGAGACATACTGAGCACCGCCGCTGCTGATTATGGTCTGATTAGCCTCACCTGTGACCTCCTGCTCACCACCACTTTTTATCGTAGTGTAGGTGGCCAGGCCGCCAGCATGGACGTACTGACTGCCACCATTGTTGATGGTTGTAGAGGTGGTAGTGCCGAAGACGCGCTGCAGACCATTACTGTTGATGGTAGTAAAAATGGCTGCACCGCCACTTCCTAAGGTCTGCAAGCCCCCACTATTGATGCCGACACTGGTGACCGTTCCGCCCTCCCAGATAATCTGTGAGCCACCATTCATTGTGACATCTGTAGCACTACCGCCACTGCTGACGTACTGAACACCACCGCTGTTGATTATTGTAGAGGTAGCCGTACCGCCATTGGAGACATACTGATAACCATCACCGTTAATTATCGTAGAGGTGACTAAACCGCCATCAATGAATTGAACACCACCGCTGTTGATAGTAGTGGCGGTGGCAGTGCCACCCGTGGAGATATACTGCTGACCCTCCGTCATGATGGTGGTGAAGGTTGCTGAACCGCCACTGGAAACATACTGTCGACCACTACTGTTGATGGTGCTGGAGGTGGCCAGGCCACCACTAGAAATTAGCTGAAAACCACCGCTGTTAAGGGTGGTGTCAGTGGCCAGACCACTACTGTATACGTGCTGCTCTCCGGCACTGTTGATGGTGGTGGAGATGGCAGAGCCACCACTGGAAATATACTGTTGACCACCGCTGTTGATGGTTGTGGTGGTTGCTGCGCCGCCAGCAGTGAGTCGCTGTTCGCCACCTCTGTTGATGGTCGTAGAGGTGGCTGTTCCTCCATCGGAGATACGCTGCGTACCGCCGTTAATAATAGTGGTGGTTGCCGTGCCGGAGACGAACTGTACACCTCCGTTGATAGTGGTGGAGATGGCCTTACCGAAGACATCCTGTTCACCGTCGTTGATAGTGGTTAAAGTGGCTTCACCATAGACGTTCTGAAAACCACCATCTATGGTCGTGGCGGTCGCCGATCCGCCTGCGCTGATGAACTGTATTCCCATTGAATTGATGGTAGTAGAGGTTGCCGAGCCAAGTCCGTCTACGTTTTGTCGACCGCTATTTATTATTGTTTCGAAGGCCGTGCCGCCAATGAGGACGTTCTGAACGCCAGCACTATTGATGGTAGTAGAGGTTGCCGAACCACCACTGGAGACATACTGATAACCACCACTATTTATAGTCGTAGAGGTTGCTGAGCCGCCACTGGAGACGTGCTGATTACCCCCGCTGAGAGTAGTAATGGTGGCAGTACCGCCATTAAAGATGGTCTGCGTGCCACGGTTGTTGATGATAGTCGAATAGGACCAGCCTCCATCATAGACGTTCTGGTTGCCGCTGTTGTTGATGGTGGTGACATTGGCCATGCCGCCGCTAGAGACGCGCTGAGAGCCGCCGCTGTTGATGATGGTGGCAGTCGAAAAACCGCCACTGGAGACGAGCTGAGAGCCACCAGTGTTGATGGTAGTGGCAGAGGTATAACCGCCACTGGTGATGAACTGACTACCACCGCTGTTAATGGTGGTAGAGTTGGCCGTATCGCCTGCATGAATACCCTGTATACCCGTTACCGTCTCACCTACATAATTCGCAGCCATGACCGATCCGGAAGGCAGTAATATGGCCCCCAGCAGCAGCGCCAGTGCGCTTTTCTTCGGCGTCAACTTCGGACGACCGGACCCGGTCGCAAGTTCAGAAGTTACCACCCACTGCTGGCGCGACTCGCACCAGACCGTGGTATATATCTTGTTCATATTTACGTCCTTTACTTATCAACTAATCCTGAATGCAGACGGTCCACCATGCCGATAACCTGACGACCGGTTATCAGACTTGTGCACTCGTACTGTCGGGGGGTGTTCTTGTGATGCGGACACCACAAAAAATCCACGTGGTCAAAATCAACGGACGTGTCATCCCAGCAGCCGTTACAGCCATGGCTGCTGAACACCCTCCAGGGGGTGTAAAATTCACTGTTGGGAAGACTGAATCCGCTGATTAACACCACCGGGATACCGGATGCCCAGGCAAGCCATGACAGCCCGCTGCCCAGACCAATAAAGAAGCTCGCATGCTTTAACAGGTCCACCCGCTCCTGGAGCGGGATATCGCCTGTAAAGTCTTCGGCGCCATGCGGAATGTGGTTCCAGATAAAGCCCTGGCCGTAATGCGCCTGGCGATCAATGCAAAGCACCCGGTATCCCAGAGATTTAAGGTGGGCGACGACCTCAGCCCAGCCATGGCCGTTGTTCCAGTACTTCGCCTGGTTGGTGGACTGCGCGGCGATACAGACGTACGGCTCCGCAATTTTCCGCTCCGCATCCAGCTTCAGGCGGGGAGGGCACTCACGCGGATCCACCCCGAGGATGTAGCCGGCATTGCGGTGGAAACCGACCTTCCTGAAATCGATGGGCTGATGAGTGGTGTCGCCCTTAAAGAAAAGGCCGATATACCAGGACGCGTAGGGATTTTCCGTCTGGAGAGCGTCCTTTGTGGAGAACGTGATCTCTGGGTACTGCACGCTAAGCAGTTCGATGATTTCCTGCCCCATGACGCACTCAAGCTGACAGCGGTGCAGTTGGCGAAAACGCTCTGCGTAATGGAACCAGCCAAGCATGTCGCCAAGCGTCCCCGTCGGGAAAAAGATGACGACGGGCTTGTCCTTCATATCCAGCGTTTCATCCAGGACCGGGCTCATCGATCCCTGGTGGAATACCTGAATGCGGAAGCGGACGTAATATTTTTTATTACTGGTTACCCAGCCGCCTTCTGAATCACAGCTGAAAAGAATATTACCGCTGTCGTCGTCCATTAAAATAACGTGCCATTTTCCTTCCGGAAGCAAAACGCGCGCGCCATAGTTAAAGTCATAAAGAATTCCGTCCGGTCCTGTCCAGGACGGAAGCTCTGGAGGGTTTGGGAAGTTAGCTGACATATATAATTTGTCCTTGGTGGCAATTTTAAATTTGTAATGATCAGGTGGAATGCACTACTGTTATTTAAGTAGTGCTTTTTCATAATTGATTGCGAATTGCTGTGTTTACGCTTTTGAAAAGTGTTATATGTGCGAGCAAAACTCGCGCATGCTTACAGGTTTTGAAAATAGATAACCTTGAAAAATACTCACTCCTTTATCTTTCAAAAGAGATAGTTGTTCTTTATCTTCTATACCTTCAGCAATAACATGAATTTGCAATCGCTCTGCGAGAGCTACAATGGAATCAATTACCGCGGAATAGATTAATGATCCATTGCTCGCAATTGTGAGGCATTTATCAATCTTGAGTGTTGAGAAACCTGCATGTTCAATGTATTTGAGACATGAACTTCCGCTGCCGAAATCATCAATCGCAAATCGCACACCTGACTCAGTAAGTTGCTGCATAGCCTCGAGTGCAAAGTCGTCCAGGTTCATTGTTCCACGTTCGACAATTTCCAGTGTGACAGCAATGCGTCCGTCGAACACTTTCTTAAAGTCCGTAACTGCTTCAATAACTCTTGAAGAGTTCAACTGTCTCGCACAGATGTTGAAGGAGAGATAAAAATCATCAGGTAGCGTTCCTTCGTAGTCTTCAAAAAATGTTTTAACATCAGACATCAGGCTGCATGTGACATCATTAATCACCTCGCATGATTCCATTGCAGAGAGGTATTTTTCGGGAGAGTGGTAAATCCCATCTTTAAGAACTCTAAGTAATACTTCTCCGCCTACAATTTCATCGCCCTTACATACCGGCTGGATGAAGGGAACAAATTCAGCGCCGGTCAGTTCCGCTGATAAGATTTTTTCTCTAATCAATGTACGGGCTTTGATGAAGAAACGTTCTGCCTTAATGAGCATTTTGGTGCTTATCATAATGTCGCTCCTTATCTACTGGATTCGCTACCCGGGGTACCACTTCTTTCTTCTTTCCCGAACTGTGAATGGCGGTAGGTAGGATGGCTGCACCTGAAGAATAAGAACCTGCTCATTCACTTCTGCGAGAAATCCTATCAACTAAAAATGGTGTGTAGATACATGTATTGCTAATTTATCAAAATACAAATTTATGTTCTGTTTGATGTTGCATTTACAAGTAATAAGTCTGCTGAAGACGTTGTCACGTCTGGCTGTGCTAAGATGCGAGAAAGATGTTAATGGGTTTTCGCAGGTTGGATAAACGTGAGGATCCATTCAATTACCATCATGGATAAGGAGTCAGAGATGGTTTTTGTGATTGATAATAGGGTTTTTTATCGCTCTGAAGATGGTGCCATATGGCCATCCGGAGACGAGGGCTCTACTGTCATTCTGACCCTGACAATGAAGAGGCTATTAACATGCCTTCTCGAAAAGCATGGTCAAGTCCTGACACGGAATGAACTTCTGGATAATGTCTGGGATGCTCATGGCTTGCGCTCATCGAATCACACATTAAATAAATACATTTCAGAATTGAGAAAACATTTCGTCCAGTTAGGTATTACCAATGAATGTATTACCACAGTGCCCCGGGTCGGCTTTATGTTTAACAGCGATATTGACGTCAGGGATATCACTGAATCTTCGATTGCTGATGGACGACTCAAAGAAATTGAGAAGTCGGAGGTAATAACTCTAGTCCACCGTACGGCGTTAGTGGGTAAGTACAGGGCTCTTCATTATAAGCTGGCACTGATTGTGCTTTTAATCAGCGCTACGTTAGTTGTGCCAGGTCTCGTAACTCCGTCGAAAGACTTAATGGAAATAAAACAGATTAACCCCCATTTCTTGTTTAACTACGACACCTGTCCTGTCTATACAATCCAGAGTAACTCTGCATCCCTGTCAGAGCAAAAAAAAGAACTTTTTTTAGAACTGGCTAACTCAAGTCATATTCAGTGTCTGGAAGGCACATCTTTTCTCTATCAGGTTTCAGAGTCCTATCTGTACGGCAATAAGGGGAGGGCGTTTATCAGTCGATGCACGCAAAAAAATAATAATTACATCTCCTGTCTGAATAACTACTGGAGTGGTTATGAACGCAATCAATAAGAAAACAGGGATCCCTGCCGTAATTTTACTCCTCATCCTGGCGTTTTCGGTCTGGTTCTATGTTCACATGCGTCATAAACAGAGTGCGTTAAGTGTTAACTGTTCCACAATTTTACGTTATAACCACTATGACCCTGATTTCATCGCTACGCTGGAGTTTGTTTTCCGTTTAGATAAAAACCACGAGGGTCAGGCTGTCCTGTCGGGGAATATCCAGTCAGACAAAGGCGTTCATGTCATCTCACGTACAATTCTCTTTAGCTATGAGGTGAACAGACCCGGTGAGATTGCCCTTACAGATACGCGCTACGTTAAAAATCTACGTGATACAGCTGATGATGACAGTTTTAAAAGCAGCTTCTTTTATGTTCCCGAGGGAACCGTTCGCCAGCTGAAGATTGAACCTGCAGGTAATGGCTGGCTGATTGGCAATCTGCAGTCGCCATTTGCGCTTTGCGTGAACAGGTAAGGCAGGTCAGGCATTGTGAACCTGCTCACATTCCTGAGTAGCTATCTGTCAGGAGCGGCTCATGGTGTTGGCTTAAAAAACCGGGCGTTACGCCCGGTTTTTTTATCTTACCACCAGCACAGGGCATTTCGCATGCCGAACCACTGCCGCAGCGTTTGAGCCCAACAGATAGGTTGAAATGTCCGGCTTATGGGAGGCGATAATGATCAGGTCGGCGCCGATCGTATCTGCGAGCTTAAGGATCTGATCCTTCGGAGACCCCGTCACGGCATGCGTCTGTATCTTGTCTGCAGGGATTTTGAATTGCTTAACTATTTCATCCAGTTTTGCTAACGCCGCGTGCTGGAATTCTTTCATCTTCGGCATTTCTACGGGGTAGGCCAAACCTAATGATGAATAATAGGGAAGCGAAGGAATAACGGTAAGAAAGTGGACTTTGGCCGTGTTAAGTGCGGTATGTGCCTGAACGAAAGGGATAACCATGTGCGTCAGGCTATCCTCGGAGATATCAATGGGAACCAAAATTGAATTGTACATGTGTCCCTCCTGAGTGTTTTTTGCACAACTCAGGGTAAACCGTTATTTCCAGCAAAACAGAGAGCAGGTTGTCATAACGGGGACAAATTTCGGTTCTGTGATTTAGGTACAGTTGAACCTGCCTGTCATTCCGTCGTGACAATGAACATTCTTGCTTCCTGGGCGAGCTGGCGTTCAGCCTTAATCGGCGCATATTTTTCCGAATGATAGAAGGCAAGGGCCTGATCTAACGTCGGAAATTCAAAAATGCCCGCATAGGGTAACGGCTCTTCATCACCTTCCAGTACCTGTGCGACAGCACCAAAATGAACAATTTTACCGCCTGCTTCCTCTAATGCTGACGTGAAGCGGGGGGCAAGGCTGGCCTGTCTGGCTGGGTCAATAACGCGTAAGTTGATATGAACAAAGGCTGGCATAACCGTTCCTCAAACATGCTTAATAGTGTATATACACTATTAACTTTAGCATTGAATGTCGAGATGAAATGATGAGCAACATTGATGTGACGTTGTTGAAGGCCATTCCGGAAGTCTGCCCGGCGTTTCAGGCGCGCGCTACTGCTCGGGCTATTACGCGCTATTACAACGCCTGCTTCAGACCGTTTGATCTGACCGCTGAGCAGTTCAGTCTGATAGTTGGCATCGGGGTTCTCCTAATGAAACCGTTGCGGAACTCGCCGCCAGAGCAGGGGTGGATGCGACAACACTGAGTCGTAATATCCGTAGTCTGGAGTCCCGAGGCATTATTGGCTCTACTGGAGGGCGTGGACGTTCAGGAAAACGACTCATGTTGACGGGGGAAGGCTGGCGTCTGCTTGAACAGGTCATTCCGGTATGGCAATCCGCTAAGCAGGAATTGTCCCAACTTATGGGCAGCGAGCAGCTTAGCCTCACGACGAAAATGATGAAAAGTCTTGCCAGAATCAGCGCTTCTCTATGACTCTCTCCGTGTCACTGCCCATTTCTGCAAAACAGCCAAGCCCCAACCGGGCGCAATGCCCGGTATCGTATTCATATTGCGTGACAGCTTACGGAAGCCATAATTTTATTCCCGCCAATATTACCCATAATTAGCTCGAGTAATTTCCGGTATTCTTCACGGGTCATCACCTCGGCCCGTATTTCGGTTTTACCTTCTGCTTGCGCCGTATCGCAATAAATGGCTTTCAGGCTTAACGTCAACTCTTTCGCCATGTTGACAATATTCTGCCGCACCGCATCTTCATGCTCGTCATTACAGGTAATTTTAAGGACATAGCATTTTTCGCCTTCATGGAGCGCGGGCAGTTGATTAATCCGCTGCGCAGCTTCGCGAAGCAGAATGTTGGCGCACAGAATAATCACGCTGGCCATACCGGCATTCCAGAATTGACCTAATCCGCATAGCACGCCAATTCCGGCCGAACACCACAGCGTCGCGGCGGTATTGAGACCCCGGATATTCATTCCCTCACGCATAATAACGCCTGCGCCAAGAAAACCTATGCCGGAGACGATCTGCGCTGCGATGCGCCCCGGGCTATCGGGTGACGTCGAGAGGGAACTCAGAATAAACACGGCCGCGCCCGTCGCAACCAGTGCATTGGTACGAAGCCCCGCCATACGCTGGCGCCATTGTCTTTCCGCGCCGATAATTGCGCCCAGCAGCATCGCTGCGAGCAGATGAGAGATATAAGGGAACATCAGCCTGTCGCCTGTTAACATGATTAAACGATAAGCGTCAGCGCTTCACAAAGCACAGTATGACGCCATTAAAACGCAAAGCATGTCAGCGCGAGGGCGGTGGAAAGAGTGAATGATGAAACATGAACATCGCGATGCCCCAAAAATTTGGTCGTTCTTAATGTATTGGGATGCAATCACGTCAAGAGGATTGCTGCCCACCCTTAAGGTAAGCAGCGAGAAAATCGCGTCAGCTTACCTTCGTATCGACGATAAAATAACTTTCCAACGAAGGACTCCTGTGAAAATTTATTGCCAGTATAGTCAGGGCCGATTATGAGTAAAGTGAAAAAACAACGTCCGTTATGAATTGTTTAAGTTCGGAAGGCATGTTTTTTAAGACGTCATCTGATTTTCAAAAATACCCGGTATACTACATTTTCTTTTTTTCAGGCGATAACAGGCAAGGCAGGAAGTATGTCTCTTCGTTCGCTGCGGGCGCTATGCCTGACAAGTTTTTTCATTGCAGATGTCCGCGATGGCCTGGGGCCTTTTCTCGGTATTTTTCTGACCGAACGCCACTGGACCCCTGATGATATTGGCATCCTGATGACGGCCGGCGGGCTGGCGGGGTTACTGGCCACGCTGCCGGCGGGGTTCATCACCGACACCTCCCGCAACAAGCGTGCTGTACTCGCGCTGCTGTGCATTCTGATCACACTAAGCACGCTTCTGCTCTGGTTTAGCCAGCAGAGCGGCGTTGTCGCCGTGTCGCAAATCGTCACCGGTATCTGTGCGGCATTTGTCGGGCCGTTGATCGCCGGGATTACGCTGGGGTTGACCGGGCAGAGGGGCTTCAGCGCGCAGATGGGCAGAAACGAGGCGTTCAATCACGGCGGCAATTTTGTCACCGCGCTGATTGCGGGTGGCATTGCGTGGTACTGGGGCGTGGGCGGGATTTTCCTGCTGATGACTAGCACCACGCTGCTAACGCTGTGTGCGCTGCTTGCCATTCGCAACAGCGATATCGATAACGACGCGGCGCGCGGGCTGTCCTCTTCAGCGAGCCTGCCGGTCCCCGGTTTTACCGTGCTGATGAAAAACCGGGCGCTGTTTGTGACCGGACTGACGCTGCTGCTGTTTCACCTGGCGAACGCGGCGCTGCTGCCGATGCTAAGTATGAGGGTTGCCGCTGCACCTGCCGCGATCAACCCCGGTTTGTATGCGGCCGGTACCGTCATCATCTCTCAGGCCGTGATGATCCCCGTCGCCATCTGGGCCTCGCGCCGGATCGAACACTATGGTTACTGGCGCTTGATTATGCTGGCGCTGCTGGTTATGCCGGTGCGCGCGGCGCTGGCGGCATCCACGGACGCGCCGTTAATGATGATCCCCGTACAAATTCTCGACGGCCTGGCCGCCGGGATCCTGGGAGTCGTCGTACCGTCGTTTATTGTGGTGCTGCTGCGTGGAAGCGGGCACGTCAATGCCGGGCAGAGTGTGGTGATGTTGATGCAGGGAGTAGGGGCATCCATGAGCCCGGCGTTAACCGGGACGATCGCCGGACATTACTCCTTTGCGACGGCATTCAGTGTCCTGAGCGCCATTGCCCTGGCCGCCGTTCTGCTCTGGTGGCGCGTTGCGCACCGGAGCTGGGAAACAAACGCGCCGGGTGAGGCTTAGCCCCACCCGGCGTAGCACTTAAGCCAGCTCGTTAGGGCACGGCTCACCCTTTTCTAACTGCTGAAGGTTACCCAGCGTGGTTTCCGAAATGCTGATTAGCGCTTCGGCAGTCAGAAACGCCTGATGTCCGGTAAACAGCACGTTATGGCAGGCAGAGAGGCGACGGAACACGTCGTCCTGGATGACATCATTAGACTTGTCTTCAAAGAACAGGTCGCGTTCGTTCTCATAGACGTCCATCCCCAGCGCGCCAATTTTCTGGGTCTTCAGCGCTTCGATAGCGGCCTGGGAGTCAACCAGTCCGCCGCGGCTGGTGTTGATGATCATCACGCCATCCTTCATCTGGTCAAATGCCGCCTGGTTAAGCAGGTGGTAGTTTTCCGGCGTCAGCGGGCAGTGGAGGGAGATTACGTCGGACTGAGAGAACAGCGTCGGCAGGTCGACGTACTCCACGCCCAGATCCAGCGCTGCGGCGCTTGGGTACGGATCGAATGCCAGCAGACGCATGCCGAAGCCTTTCAGGATGCGCAGGGCAGCCACGCCAATTTTACCGGTCCCGATCACGCCCGCGGTTTTGCCGTACATGGTAAAGCCGGTCAGCCCTTCCAGCGAGAAGTTGGCGTCACGGGTGCGCTGATAAGCGCGGTGAATACGACGGTTGAGCGACATCATCATGCCAATCGCATGTTCCGCCACCGCTTCCGGGGAGTACGCCGGGACGCGCACCACCCTCAGACCCAGCTCTTTTGCCGCGTCGAGATCCACGTTGTTAAAGCCCGCGCAGCGCAGGGCGATGTACTTCACCCCCTGTTTTTTCAACTCTTCCAGCACCGGACGGCTGCCGTCATCGTTTACGAAAATGCAGACGCCTTCACAGCCGTGCGCCGTTTTAGCAGTTTTTTCGGACAGCAGAAAGTCGAAAAATTCAAGCTCAAACCCATAGGTCTCGTTAACATGTTGCAGATACTTTTTGTCGTACTGCTTTGTGCTGTATACCGCGAGTTTCATAAGACTTTCTCCAGTGATTTTGCATTCACGTTAGCATGATTAAAATTATCTTACAATTTCTAAAATATTATTGAATTCAATAAGTTCTATCAAT
This sequence comes from Enterobacter sp. BNK-22, assembly GCF_048684805.1. Lineage (NCBI taxonomy): Bacteria > Pseudomonadati > Pseudomonadota > Gammaproteobacteria > Enterobacterales > Enterobacteriaceae > Enterobacter > Enterobacter sp. BNK-22. Next base: position 1,384,442 of record NZ_JBLQTT010000001.1, on the reverse strand, counting down.
TATTCTAGAGCATCTATCCTTAAAAATGGCATTCCCTTCAACTGACTGGCTAAACATGCGACAATGATCGGCACTGCCGGCTTAATTCTTTCGCTAAATCAGGATATTAACTGCCCATGAAGGGTAAATACAAAGCCGCTCTTGCGCTTTTACTGCTGTTCATACTGTTGCCGCTGACGCTGCTGATGACGCTCGCCCAGTGGGTGCCGACGCTCGCTGGGATCTGGCTTCCCGTCGGGACGCGCATCGCTTTCGAAGAGAGCCCGAAACTGACTCGCCACGCGCTGGTGATCCCCGACCTTCGCTATCTGGTGGAAGACTGCGAAATTGCCCGCATCGATAACGTGACGCTGTCACATCCCAGCCGCTGGAAGCTGGATATCGGCGCGCTGGATCTTAACTCCGTCTGCCTGAGCAAAATTCCCCAGTCAGCGCCTTCAACGGTCGCCCCGAAAACGCTGGCGGAATGGCAGGCGGTATTGCCCAATACCTGGCTTACGGTTCACCGCCTGACGCTGTCGCCCTGGCAGCAGTGGCAGGGTGAGCTTCACGCGTCCCTGACCCCGTCCAGCCAGGAGATCGCCTATAAAGGCGAGCAGGTCAGCATTAAAGGCACGCTTCGCGGTCAGACGCTCTCGGTCAGCCAGTTCGATGTTCAGCTCCCTGACCAGCCGCAGCCTGTTAAGCTGGTGGGCGAGTTTACCCTGCCGCTTGTGCCGGACGGCGTGCCGGTGAAAGGCCACGCGGTGGCGACCTTTAACGTGCCACAGTTAACGTCTCTGGTCGATGCCGATCTCGACTGGGAAGACAATCAGGGACAGCTGGTGGTGATGGCGAGAGACAACCCCGATCCGCTTCTCGACCTGCCGTGGCAAATCACGGCGGAGCAGCTGAACATCAGCGACGGACGCTGGAACTGGGATCTCTCGGGTATGCCGCTGAGCGGGCGGGTGTCCCTTCGCGCCGACAACTGGCAGCAGGGGCTGGAGAAAACCACCCTGACCGGACGACTGAACGTGTTGACGCAAGGCGATGCGGGGAAAGGCAACGCGGTACTGAATATCGGGCCCGGCAGGCTCAGCATGGAAAACAGCGACATGCCCCTGCATCTGAGCGGCGAGGCGAAGCAAAACGATCTCATTCTTTACGCCAAATTACCCGCAACACTGACCGGCAGCCTGTATGAACCGCAGCTGGCCTTTGAGCCGGGCGCGCTGCTCCGCTCGCGCGGACGCATCATTAACTCACTCGATATCGATGAAATCCGCTGGCCACTGGCGGGCGTGAAGCTCACCCAGAAGGGCGTGGACGGTCGTTTACAGGCGATTCTGCGCGCTCATGAAAACGAGATGGGCGATTTTGAACTCCACCTGGACGGTCAGGCCAACGACTTTTTGCCCGATAACGGCCTGTGGCAGTGGCGGTATTGGGGGAAAGGCGGCTTTACGCCGATGCATGCCCGCTGGGATGTCGCCGGGAAAGGCGAGTGGCGCGACAACCTTATTGAGCTGACGGCGCTCTCCACCGGTTTTGACAAGCTTCAGTACGGCACGATGGAGGTCAGCAAGCCGCGTCTGGTGCTGGATCAGCCTGTACGCTGGTTGCGCGATGCCGAAAAACCGGCCTTCAGCGGTGCGCTGTCGCTGAATGCCGGGCAAACCCGGTTCTCCGGCGGCAGCGTGTTGCCTCCCTCGGTTCTGACCTTCAGCGTCGACGGCACCGACCCGACAATTTTTCAGTTTAAGGGCGACCTCCATGCGGACAACATCGGCCCAGTACAGGTCAACGGAAGGTGGGATGGCGTGCGCCTTCGCGGGCAGGCCTGGTGGCCGAAACAGTCCCTCACCGTATTCCAGCCGCTTATTCCGCCGGACTGGAAAATGACGCTGCGCGACGGTGAGCTTTATGCGCAGGTTGCCTTCTCGGCGGCGGCCGATCAGGGCTTTGAAGCGGGTGGTCACGGGGTACTGAAATCCGGCAGCGCCTGGATGCCGGACAACCAGATTAATGGCGTCGATTTTGTGCTGCCGTTCCGCTTCAGCGAGGGAACCTGGTCTCTGGGCACGCGCGGACCGGTCACGTTGCGCATTGGCGAAGTGGTAAACCTGGTGACCGCGCGTAACATTACCGCGGATTTACAGGGCGATTATCCCTGGACGGAGGACAATCCGCTGCTGCTCACCAACGTGAAGGTGGAAACCCTCGGCGGGAAGATCACTATGCAGCAGCTGCGGATGCCGCAGCACGATCCGGCCCTGCTACGGGTGGACAATATCTCTTCGAGCGAGCTGATTAGCGCCGTCAATCCAAAACAGTTTGCCATGTCGGGGCCGGTCAGCGGGGCGCTGCCGTTCTGGCTGGACAACGAAAAATGGATCATTAAGGATGGCTGGCTGACTAACCCGGGCCCAATGACGCTGCGCATCGACAAAGATACGGCCGACGCCATCGTCAAAGACAATATGGTCGCGGGCGCCGCGATTAACTGGCTCCGCTATATGGAAATTTCGCGTTCGTGGACGAGAATCAATTTAGATAACCTGGGTGAATTAACCATGCAGGCGACCATCAAGGGGACCAGCCGGGTCGATGGCAAGAGCAGCTCCGTCAACCTGAACTATACCCATGACGAGAATGTCTTTACCCTCTGGCGCAGCCTGCGTTTTGGAGACAATCTGCAAACCTGGTTTGAGCAACACGCGGCGATACCCGGTCTCCGCAGTTCGACTGGCAAGGAAAGTGAGGAACAACAATGAAAAAGATGGCTGGTGCGCTCACCGTTGCCGTTGCCGCGCTACTGTCCGGCTGTACGCCGCGCATTGAAGTCGCTGCACCAAAGGAGCCGATTACCATCAATATGAATGTCAAAATCGAACATGAGATCCACATTAAGGTCGATAAAGACGTTGAAACTTTGCTGAAATCGCGTAGCGATCTGTTCTGAGGACGCCATGAAACGAGTTGCTTTGATTTTACTGGCGCTGGGGATGAACGTGCAGGCGGCTACGCTGACCCTAAATGACGCCCGGGCACAGGGGCGCGTGGGGGAAACCCTCAGCGGTTATCTTGCCCCGCTTCAACAGGACGCCGAAACGCTGGCGCTGGTTAATCGCATTAACGCGGCGCGCACGGAAAGCTACCAGAAGCTGGCTGACAGCAATAATTTGCCGGTCGATGAAGTGGCCAAAATGGCAGGGCAGAAACTGGTTGCCCGCGCGCAGCCGGGCGAGTACGTGAAGGGCATTAACGGAAAGTGGCTCAAAAAATAGCTAGCGGTAGCGCTTGCGGTATTCACCCGGCGAAACGCCAAAGCGCTGCTTAAACGCCGTTGAAAAATGGCTATGGTCGGTGAACCCCCAGCTGTAGCCAATGCCCGCCAGCTTTTCGTCATCACCGGCTGCGCGCAGCACCTCCGCGCAGCGATCCAGGCGGCGGTTTTTAATGTACTGCGCAACCACAAGCCCCTTCTCGGCAAACATGCGGTAAAGGCTGCGCACGGACATACCGCTTTCGGCGGCAATCCATTCCGGGCGCAGCGATTCAGACTGAATGTGGTCGTCAATCAGCGCCACCACATGCTGGAACTGGCGTTCCTTACGCGGCTGAATGATTTCGCGCTGCTGGAAAGCGGGGCGCAGCAGGCAGATCATCGCTTCGAGCGCCGCTTCGCTCTCCCGGTCACTCAGGCTGGTATTGCTCATACTCTCCATCAACAGGCGATGGCTCAACTGTACCGTGGGCAGCGTGCGGGAAAGGGCGGTGGCGCAACTTATCTCCTGAAAGCGGCACTGCTGCTCAATAATCTGACGGGGAACCAGGAGCGAAATCTGGCGGGATTTTTCCTGCCAGTTGATCGAGCAGGGGCGTGAGGCATCAATCAGCGTAATATCACCGGTTCTGAGTACCGCGCGGCGGTCATCCTGCTCAATTTCCGCACTCCCTTCGAGCTGGAACACGGTATAGAACCAGGCATCGTTACTCTGTTTGATCTCCTGACGGGAGCGGAACAGGTTGACGCCGCCGGCGGTGACGGTACTGAGCTTCAGGCTGCGCGCATAGCTGGTCTCCAGCTCGCCGTAAAATTTTCCCTCGGTGGGCTGCGCGTTAAAACGCCCGCAAACCTGGTTAATTTGCGCCAGCCACTGCTGATACTGTTCCTGCTCGCTTGCACACGCCATCGTTTCTCTCACTGCACCGTCAACGTTTTCGCATTGTTGCATTTGTGTTGCATTTTGTCAGAGCTATGAGGCTGACTATAGGAAAGAACACTCACCGGTAACAGCGATATAAGCGGCAATTATCGTGATTTGCGGAGCCTGTCACAGGTGGCAAAGCGAATGTCACAGAGACAAAAGCGAGAATGCAAAACCCCACTTAGACTGGATGAACACCCTGCGAAGAATAACGAAGGAGTATCCTATGTCTGAATCACTGGTAGCTATTCAGCCTGCCGTGCAGCAATTTTTAGACCGACAGCATGGCCTGTGGATTGAAGGGCGTCAGGCCGCATCGGACAGTGAAAAGCGGCTTAATGTCTACAACCCGGCCACGGGCGAGGTGATTTCCTCAACTGCCGATGCCAGCGTCGACGACGTTGATCGTGCCGTCATGTCCGGCTGGCGCGCCTTTGTGGCCCGTACTTGGGCCGGAAAACTCCCGGCGGAGCGCGAGCGGATCCTGCTCCATTTCGCCGATCTGGTGGAACAGCACAGCGAGGAGCTGGCCCAGCTTGAAACGCTGGAGCAGGGCAAATCCATCAACATCTCCCGTATGTTTGAAGTCAGCTGCACCCTGAACTGGATGCGCTATACCGCCGGGCTGACCACCAAAATTACGGGTAAGACCCTCGACCTCTCCATCCCGTTACCGCAGGGCGCCCGCTATCAGGCGTGGACGCGTAAAGAGCCAGTTGGCGTAGTGGCCGGGATTGTGCCCTGGAACTTCCCGCTGATGATCGGGATGTGGAAAGTGATGCCATCGCTGGCCGCGGGCTGTTCTATTGTCATCAAGCCGTCTGAAACTACGCCGCTGACCATGCTGCGCGTGGCGGAACTGGCCAGTGAAGCGGGCATCCCGGACGGGGTGTTCAACGTGGTGACTGGCAGCGGCGCGGTGTGCGGCGCAGCGCTGACCTCGCATCCGCATATTGCAAAGGTGAGCTTCACCGGCTCAACGGCGACGGGTAAGCAAATCGCCCGCGCGGCGGCGGACACGCTCACCGGCGTGACCCTGGAGCTTGGCGGGAAAAACCCGGCAATTGTACTCAAGGATGCGGACCCGGCGTGGGTAATCGAAGGCCTGATGACCGGCAGCTTCCTGAACCAGGGGCAGGTGTGCGCGGCGAGCTCGCGTATCTATATTGAAGCGCCGCTGTTTGACACACTGGTCAGCGGGTTTGAACAGGCGGTGAAATCCCTCAGCGTCGGGCCGGGCATGTCGCCAGAGGCGTTTATCAACCCGCTGGTGTCGCGTGCGCACTGTGACAAGGTGCAGACATTCCTCGATGAGGCGAAGTCGCGCAACGCGGAGCTGATTGTCGGTAACCGTGGGCCGGAAGGCAAAGGCTATTACGTTTCGCCTACGCTGGTGGTGAACCCGGATGCCTCGCTGCGCCTGACCCGCGAAGAGGTGTTTGGCCCGGTGGTCAACGTGGTGCGCGTCGCCGACGGGGAAGAGGCGCTTCAGCTGGCAAACGACAGCGACTATGGCCTGACGGCGAGCGTCTGGACGCAGAATATCAGCAAGGCGCTGGAATATACCGACCGGCTGCAGGCGGGCACAGTCTGGGTCAACAGCCATACGCTGATCGACGCCAATCTGCCGTTCGGCGGCATGAAGCAGTCCGGGACAGGGCGAGACTTTGGTCCGGACTGGCTGGACGGCTGGTGTGAAACCAAGTCGGTTTGCGTGCGGTATTAAAAAGCAAGCCGGGTGGCGGCTACGCCTTACCCGGCCTACAACGACTCGAACCGTAGGCCGGGTAAGCGCAGCGTCACCCGGCTTTTATTTAGAGCGACCACCGATCCCGCCCGGCCTCTTTCGCGCGATAAAGCGCCGCATCGGCGCGAGCGATGATCTCGGTGCCGGCCAGCCCCTCCGCCATGCTCGCAATCCCCATGCTTACGGTGACATGGTTGCTGACCGTGGAGGCGTCGTGCGGTATGGCTTCCGTACGCAGGCCGTCCTGAATACGCAGGGCAACCTTTTCCGCGATGTTTGCCGGGCAATTGAAGAGGATGACCACGAACTCCTCACCGCCGTAGCGTGACACCACATCATCAGGTGTGCGCACCGACTGCTTCAGCACGCGCGCCACTCGGGTCAGACAGTCGTCGCCTGCCTGGTGCCCGTAGGTATCGTTGTAGCGCTTGAAGTAGTCGATATCCAGCATGATCACCGAGAAGGTTTTTTTCTGCTCAACCGCGTTCTCCAGCACCACCTCCATTTTCCGGCGATTGGCGGTCTTGGTTAACGGGTCCTGGTGCGCCAGCGCGTCCAGCCGTGATATCAGCAGCTGATTTTGCTGGTTACGTCGCCAGGCTTCGTCAAACCAACTCAGCAGAATGAAACGCCCGCAGACCAGGATCAGCGTAAACACGCTCCAGATGATGATGAAGTGCAGGTTTAGGCCATCATTGCGTACCCAGCTTGCGACCGGCAGGGTGATCCAGAGCGGGAGCACAAAGGCGAGCAGCCCCTCAGGGTAAAAATAGAGCGCCGTTAACCCGGCGAGTAACAGAATGACGCACAGCGGCCAGACGTGGGGCAGCAGCAATTGCGTAATGAACCAGAAACAGGAGACCGACCAGATGGCGCTACAGATAAACAACACCACGCTGATTCCGGCGATACGCCGCCAGGCCATCAGGATCAGCGCAGCAGAGAGAATAATAATGCCGAGCATGGAGGCATCGACCATTCTCGTCAGCTGCGGCGAGTGGGGATAAAGGGGATCGCTGGCCTTAAGCAGGATGTGTCGCAGCAGGATCATCACCGCGAAACTGACGTTGACGAAGGCCAGCCACGGCAGGTTCATCGCCAGCCCATGCATGACCATGGCATGGCGCGTGGACCACGTTGCCCGTTCCAGCGTCGGTTGTTTTCTTTTTTCCATAAAGGCCTTTCCCGTCCGGGGGATAAATCATGCAGGTGAGATATCAGTAACTATAAGCAAGCCAGGGCGATCCTCAAACTTCAGGGCAAAAAAAACCGGGCAATTGCCCGGCGGATGATTATTTTTCGTCTTTTTTCTTCCCGAGCGTTGGCGTCTCGTCGAAGAAGTTCCACGGTTTAAGGAGGGTATGCACCCATTCCGTTGGCATAATCGGCCACTCTTCCGCACGTGCCACGTGGGTGGTGCCGGTGGTCATCCAGACCACGTCATCCTGATCGTTGAGCGACTCGTTATCCTTGCTGTACTGCCCCAGGCCGGTGTCGTGCACGGAGCGGTTAGGGAATTTTCCTTCCGGGTAGAGCTCATCCGGGTGGTAGCGGGTCACCCACAGCTGTTTGTCCATAAAGCTCAGGCGATGGTAAATCCACTCGTCCGGCGCAAATTTCGCGCCGGTTGCCACCGGGTGCGTGCCGCCCGCGTAAGGGATGATCTGGTACGAAACAGGGTTGCCCATGCGGTTCTCTTTACGGGTGTTGCTCAGCAGGCGAATCGTGCCCGGGTCGAACTTCTGCGCTGCTTGCTGCTCGGTATCAATATCGTACTGATTGATCTGCATGGTGCTGGTGCGCGGGCCACCGGCGGTATTCGGCTTCACTTCCGGATCCATGGCCACCAGCTTGTTGTTGATACCATCCACGTCCATATCAAGACGGAAGTTGTAGATGTGCTGGTGCGTGGTGCCCACGATGTTGTGGTCGATCAGCGTACCGTATTTTGTATCGTCTTTGGCGGTGGCATCGTGCATGGTTTTCGCCTGCACGCCTTTCACCGCTTCGATACCCGTCGCACCGGCGTCAATGCCGATGGTGCCATTTTCATGGAACACCCAGTCGAAGATGTAATCGTAATTGCCCACGGTACTCACCCAGCGCACCACCAGTTCGCGGCGCTCGGTGCTGACGTTAGGCTGGCCCATCTCCTGATGCTTATATTCCGGGCCTGCGTAGCGTTCGAAAATGGCGATTGCGCGCGGGATCTCCATCGGCGCGCCGGTGTAGTCCGGGATGGTTTCATTGAGCATCACCGCGTTGGACGGCACGTCTTTACCGCGTACCAGCGGCGAGGTCAGGGTGCCCATGCCGTAGTCGCCGGAATCAAGATAGGCCTTAAAGTACCAGCCCACGTCCGGATCGCCGTAAGGGACGATCATGCCGCCGAGCGACCCCTGATACATAATCTGGCGTTTTTTGCCGTTGTCGTTATACGTGACGGTTGAAATCATCGGGCCGACGCGGGAGTCCAGGCTCAGGTGGAAGTCCCAGTTCTGCCAGTGCACCATATCGCCGGTAATGGTGTAGTTCTTGCCTTCCGGCTCAATGATGTCGAGCGGTTTTTTCGGCGTCTCTACACGGTCGCGACCATCGTAGGGGCGCGGCGTCATCGGAACCGGAACAACGGCACCTTCCTCAATCTTCTGGATTTTCTTCTGCTCAAGATCGACCACGGCCACCAGGTTTTCAATCGGGTGTGCCCAGTAGTTGCCGTCGCCGACATCCAGATAGCTCACCACTTTCAGCAGGCGATCTTCCTGCTTCAGGCCATCTTTACCGTCGAAATAGCCGACGGTCAGTGGCGTGGTAATCACTTTTTTCGGGTCGGTGATGCCGTGTTTTTTAAGCACCTCGGCAAACTCCGTGCTGTCGTTGATGATCTGCTGTACCGCAGTGAAATCATCCAACAGCACCATGCCGTGCGCATCTTTCACCGGCTCCCAGCGCAGGATTTTTTTATCCTTCAGATCCACCAGGCTTTCGATAACGTGCTTCCCATCGAGCATCACAATCTTTGCCTGACGCGGGGCATCCACAGCCGTACCGTTGAGCACAAAGTCCCACACTTTGGCTTTCTCTGGCTCAGCAAGGGCAATCTGGGTAAAGCGGGTATTCGATTTAAAATCCGCCGAGGCTTTGACAATCTCAACGGCTTGCTTAATTTCGTCCGCCGTCAGCGCATTTAACGGGTGAGGGCGTTTTTCAACCTGGAAAGTCTGGTCAAGACCGGACTGGAAAACATCGTTGATGAAGCTGTCAGAGATAAAGGCTTTTTTGCCTTTCATCACCACCGGCACCTCGAGCTTGAGGGTTTTCCCGTTGACGATGGCGGTTTTAGCGCCCGGTTTGACCTTCACAAAGGCGCCGTCTTTCGCAATGGTGAACATCTGTGCGTAATCATCCCACTGAACGTCGGCGCCAAAGTCCTGCAGCGTTTTGTCCATCGGGACCATATGCGCCTCACTGCCGTGGGCGAAAACAGGGGATTGCCAGGCGCAACACAGCGCAACGGCCATAGCCAGCGCCGTTCTACGGGCAGAAAAAGAAGAATTGCTTCCCATCGTAGACCTCATCTTGTTGTGTTTATTGTGTTGTGACAGCCTTATCCTGACAGGCGCCTGAGAAAAGCGTTTGCCTGCATCTGCCAGATTATTTGCCAGTCTTGCCAGGTTAAAAAAAGAGCGGGGCGATGTCACACCCCGGCTGGTCGTCGTAGGCCGGGTAAGCATCGCGCCACCCGGCAGGAAAGGCGGTGAAGGGAAGGGGTCAGAAATCCCCCTGCTGGCGCGCCACCAGCGTCAGGATGGAGTAGAGCGCCACGGCCTGCTGGTGCTGGTTGAAGATCTCAACCGCCCATTCCACCACGCCGGTTGGTTTTTCCTCGGCGGTACGCTGTTTCTTCAGCGTTTTACGCTTGCAGGTCAGACGCACCTGAATGGTATCGCCCGGTTTAACCGGCTCGATAAAGCGCAAGTTTTCCATGCCGTAGTTGGCGATCACCGGCCCGACGCCCGCATCAACAAACAGCCCTGCTGCGGCAGAAATCAGGAAGTAGCCGTGCACTACGCGCTCGCCAAAGATCGACTCTGCCGCGCCGATCTTGTCCATATGGGCGTAGAAGTGGTCGCCGCTCAGGCAGGCAAAGTTCACGATGTCCGCTTCCGTCAGGGTGCGGCGCGGCGTCAGCAGGCTGTCGCCCGGCTGTAGCTCCTCAAAGTATTTGCGGAACGGATGCACACGATCTTCCTGCACCGCTGCGCCACGCACCCACTGTTTGCCAATAGCCGCCAGCATGGTCGGGCTGCCCTGAATGGCGGTGCGCTGCAGGTAGTGCTTCACCGCACGCAGGCCGCCCAGCTCTTCGCCGCCGCCCGCGCGGCCCGGGCCGCCGTGCACCAGCTGTGGCAGCGGGGAACCGTGGCCGGTGGACTCTTTCGAGGCTTCCTCGTTGAGGATCTGAATACGCCCGTGGGCGCGCGCCGCACCGGTAATAAACTGGCGGGCAATGTCCAGGTCTGCGGTGACCAGCGTACCCGCCAGGCTGCCGCCGCCCGCGCGGGCAAGCTGCATTGCGTGGCGCGCGTTGCGATACGGCATCAGCGTCGCGACCGGGCCAAAAGCTTCGGTTGAGTGCACTGCCGGAGTTTCATCCGGCTGCGGGCAGAACAGCAGGGTCGGCGGGTAGAACGCGCCCGCGGCCTGCAAATCCGCTTTGCCACCCAGGCGGACCTGGCAGCCTGCGGCGATCAGTTGTTCCACTTTCTCCTGCACGTCCGCACGCTGTTCGGCGTTGACCAGCGCGCCCATCTTTACCCCTTCCTGCGCCGGATCGCCCACCACCACCTTTTCCAGCCGGGCAACCAGCGCCTGGCTCACGGCGTCAATCTGGCTCTGCGGGACGATAATGCGGCGAATGGCCGTACATTTCTGCCCGGCTTTGGCGGTCATCTCGCGCACCACTTCCCGAATGAACAGGGCAAATTCCGGCTGCTCCGGCGTGACGTCTTCCCCCAGCACGCAGCAGTTCAGGGAGTCGGCTTCCATCGTGAACGGAATGGCATTCGCCACAATATTCGGGTGCACGCGCAGGCTTTGCCCGGTGCTGGCGGAGCCGGTAAAGGTCACCACGTCCTGACTGTCAAGCTGGTTGAGCAGATCCCCCGCGCCGCCGCAGATCAGACTGATGGCGCCGTCCGGCACCAGCCCGCTGTCGACGATGGATTTCACCATCGCCTGCGTCACCTGTGCGGTGGCGGTGGCGGGTTTGATGATGGCGGGCATGCCGGCAAGCCAGGTCGGGGCCAGTTTTTCCAGCATTCCCCAGCAGGGGAAGTTAAAGGCGTTGATGTGCACCGCCACCCCGGATTTGGAGGTCAGGACGTGACGCGCGGCAAAGCCGCCTTCTTTTGACAGCGGGATCAGCTCGTCTTCCGGCCACACGGTGTCATCCGGCAGCTCGCGGCTGCCCAGGCTTGCGTAAGTGAAGAGGGTGCCGATCCCGCCTTCGATATCGACCCAGCTGTCTGATTTTGTCGCCCCGGTTTGGGCGGACAGGGCATAAAACGTCTCTTTCTCGCTAAGCAGGTGCTTTGCCACCGCCTTCAGCATGGCCGCGCGTTCGATAAAGGTCATCTCGTGAAGCGCTTCGCCGCCGCGCTCAATTGCATAGCGACGGGCGGCCGCCATGTCCAGCCCTTCGCTGGTCACGCTCCACAGCGCTTCGCCACTGATGGCGTGATGAATAGTGCGTTCGCGGCCCCGGCCAGACTGCCAGGTACCGGATAAGAAGCTGGCTAACTGCTGCATCGCTTATCTCCAAATGTTACGTAATTTACCCATTAATAGTTTGATCATGAATCATAAAAATCAAGCTGAGTTTTAATGAATTGTTAACATTGTGATCCGCTCTGATGAAACACGGCGCGCCAGGACGCTTTTCAGCGCGCCTGTAGTAAAAGCCTTGCGAGCAATGTCACATAATCAGGAAACAATTCTTGGGGTTATATTTAACCTTTGTGTAACTTTTAAAAAACAAAGTGATTCAACATTACGCTTTAATTTGCAAACTAACGAATCATAAAGGTGATGACGTGACGCAAGAACAACGGTTTGAGCAGCGCATAGCGCAGGAGACGGCGATTGAGCCTCAGGACTGGATGCCTGACGCCTACCGTAAGACGTTGATCCGCCAGATTGGCCAGCATGCGCACTCCGAAATTGTCGGCATGCTGCCGGAAGGGAACTGGATCACCCGCGCCCCGACGCTGCGCCGAAAAGCGATCCTGCTGGCGAAGGTGCAGGACGAAGCCGGACACGGGCTTTACCTCTACAGCGCGGCGGAAACGCTGGGCTGCGCGCGGGAAGACATCTACCAGAAGATGCTCGACGGCAAGATGAAATACTCCTCCATCTTCAACTATCCGACCCTGAGCTGGGCCGATATCGGCGTGATCGGCTGGCTGGTGGACGGCGCGGCCATCGTCAACCAGGTGGCGCTGTGCCGAACCTCCTACGGTCCGTATGCCCGCGCGATGGTGAAAATCTGTAAAGAAGAGAGCTTCCACCAGCGTCAGGGCTTTGAAGCCTGCATGGCGCTGGCGCAGGGCAGTGAATCCCAGCGCCAGATGCTGCAGGACGCCATCAACCGCTTCTGGTGGCCGGCGCTGATGATGTTCGGGCCGAACGACGACAATTCGCCGAACAGCGCCCGCAGCCTGGCGTGGAAAATCAAACGCTTCGGCAACGACGAGCTGCGCCAGCGCTTTGTCGACAACACGGTGCCGCAGGTAGAGATGCTGGGCATGACGGTGCCCGATCCCGATCTGCGTTTTGATGAAGAGAGCGGTCATTATCGCTTCGGCGAGATCGACTGGCACGAGTTTGAAGAGGTCATTAACGGGCGCGGTATCTGCAACCACGAACGCCTGGCCGCCAAACGTAAAGCCTGGGAAGAGGGGGCGTGGGTGCGGGAAGCCGCACTGGCGCACGCCGAAAAACAACACGCCCGCAAAGTGGCTTAAGAGGAATCACGATGAGCAATGTCTACTGGCCGCTGTACGAAGTGTTCGTACGCAGCAAACAAGGGTTATCCCACCGTCACGTGGGCAGTCTGCATGCCGCGGACGATCGCATGGCGCTGGAAAATGCGCGTGATGCCTACACCCGCCGCAGCGAAGGCTGTTCTATCTGGGTGGTTAAGGCGAGCGAGATTGTCGCCTCCCAGCCGGAAGAGCGCGGCGAGTTCTTCGACCCGGCGGAAAGCAAGGTTTACCGCCATCCGACGTTCTACACCATTCCTGACGGCATCGAGCATATGTGAGGCAAAGAATGAATTCAGTGACTGCCTATGCCCTGCGTCTGGGCGACAACGGTCTGGTGCTCTCCCAGCGTCTCGGCGCCTGGTGCGGCCACGCGCCGGAGCTGGAGATCGATCTCGCGCTCGCCAATATCGGTCTCGACCTGCTGGGACAGGCGCGCAATTTCCTGACCTATGCCGCGGAGCGGGAAGGCCAGGGCGATGAAGACACGCTGGCGTTTGGCCGCGACGAGCGCCAGTTCCGCAATGTCCTGCTGGTGGAGCAGCCGAACGGCAGCTTCGCCGACACGATTGCCCGCCAGTACCTGATGGATGCCTGGAACGTGGCGCTGTATGAACGCCTGACCCAAAGCCGCGACGGCCAGCTTGCCGCCATTGCCGCCAAAGCGATTAAAGAGGCGCGCTACCACCTGCGCTTCAGCCGCGGCTGGCTGGTGCGTCTGGGCGACGGGACCGAAACGTCCGCGCAAAAAATGCAGCAGGCCATCGACAACCTGTGGCGTTTTACGGCCGAGTTGTTTGAAGCCGACGAGGTCGAGCGGGAGCTGATTGAGTCCGGCGTGGCGGTTGACCCGCGCCTCCTGCGCCAGCCGTGGGAAAGCGAAGTGTATGCCGGTCTGAATGAAGCCTGCCTGCAGGTGCCCGCAGAGGTGGCGTACCGCACCGGGGGCAAGCAGGGGCTGCATACCGAACATCTGGGCCCGATGCTGGCGGAAATGCAGTATCTCCAGCGCGCGTATCCCGGTCAGCAGTGGTAAAGGAGAACGCTATGCAACGCCTCGTCGACATCGCGCCCGCGCAAATCCCGCAGATCTGGGCGCTGCTCAGCCAGATCCCGGACCCGGAAGTGCCGGTGTTAACCATCACCGATTTAGGCATGGTGCGCAGCGTGAAGGCGCAGGGGGAAGGCTGGGTCATTGGCTTTACGCCGACCTACTCGGGCTGCCCGGCAACGGAACACCTGCTGGGGGCGATCCGCGAGGCGATGACCGCGCACGGCTTTACCCCGGTGCACATTGTGCTCCAGCTTGAACCCGCCTGGACCACCGACTGGATGACCCCCGACGCGCGTGAGCGCCTGCGGGCGTACGGCATCAGTCCGCCGGTCGGGCATAGCTGTCACGCGCACGCGCCGGTGGAGGTGAGCTGTCCGCGCTGCGCCAGCACCGACACCTCGCTTATCAGTGAATTTGGTTCGACGGCCTGCAAAGCGCTCTACCGCTGCAATTCCTGCCGTGAGCCCTTCGACTATTTCAAATGTATTTGAGGCTGCCATGACAACGTTTCATTCATTAACAGTGGCAAAAGTGGAACCCGAAACCCGCGACGCGGTGACCATTACCTTTGCGGTGCCGCAGGCGCTGCAGGAGGCCTACCGCTTTCGTCCCGGCCAGCACCTGACGTTAAAAACGACGCTTGGCGGAGACGAGCTGCGCCGCTGCTACTCCATCTGCCGGAGTACCGCCCCGGGCGAAATCAGCGTGGCGGTCAAAGCCATCGACGGCGGGCGCTTTTCCCGCTATGCCCGGGATGAGATCAAAGCGGGCATGGCGCTGGAGGTGATGGTTCCTCAGGGGCAGTTTGGCTACCAGCCACAGGCCGAACGCGAAGGCCACTACCTGGCAATTGCGGCAGGCTCCGGGATCACCCCGATGCTGGCGATTATCTCCGCGACGCTTGCGACCGAACCCAACAGCCATTTCACCCTGATCTACGGCAACCGCAGCAGCCAGAGCATGATGTTCCGCCAGGCGCTGGCTGACCTGAAAGACAAATACCCGCAGCGGCTGCAGCTGGTCTCCATCTTCAGCCAGGAGCGGCTGGACAGCGATCTGCTCTATGGCCGCATCGATGGGGAAAAACTGCAGGCACTGGCGAAAACCCTGATCAACTTCCGCCAGTATGACGAGGCCTTTATCTGCGGCCCGTCCGCAATGATGGATGACGCGGAAGCCACGCTGAAGGCGCTGGGGATGCCGGACAAAGCGATTCACCTTGAGCGCTTTAACACCTCTGGAATCACCGTCAAGCGCGCGGTGCACGTGCAGGCGGGCGGACAGAAAGTGACCGTTCGCCAGGACGGGCGCGACCGTGAAATTACCCTGACGGCGGACGACGAAAGCATTCTTGATGCCGCCCTGCGTCAGGGGGCGGATCTGCCGTATGCCTGCAAGGGCGGCGTCTGCGCCACCTGCAAATGCAAAGTGCTGCGCGGGAAGGTGGACATGGCGACCAACTACAGCCTGGAGCCGGACGAGCTGGCCGCCGGGTATGTGCTGAGCTGCCAGTCTTTACCGTTAACCGCCGACGTGATCGTCGACTTCGACGCGAAGGGGATGGCATGAGCGAGCTGACTGTTACCCGTCATGGCCGCGTGCTGCAGCTGACGCTAAACCGTCCGGCGGCGCGCAACGCCCTCAACAACGCGCTGTTGACCCAGCTTGCGGAACAGCTTGAGGCCGCCGCTGTGGATGCCGACATCGCCGTCTGCGTGATTTACGGCAGCGAGCGCTGCTTTGCCGCCGGGGCCGATCTCAATGAGATGGCGGAGAAAGACCTGCCTGCCACCCTGAACGATATTCGCCCGCAGCTGTGGGCGCGTATCAACGCTTTTCCTAAACCGCTGATCGCCGCCGTGAACGGCTTCGCGCTGGGCGCGGGCTGCGAGCTGGCGCTGCTGTGCGACGTGGTGATTGCCGGTGACAACGCCCGTTTCGGCCTGCCGGAAATCACGCTCGGCATCATGCCCGGCGCGGGCGGCACCCAGCGTCTCATCCGCAGCGTCGGGAAATCGCTGGCCAGCAAAATGGTGCTGACGGGCGAGAGCATTACCGCCGAGCAGGCGCTGAGCGCCGGGCTGGTGAGCGATGTTTTCCCGGCGGCGTTGACGCTGGAGTATGCCCTGAAGCAGGCGGCCCTGATGGCGCGCCACTCGCCGCTGGCGCTGCAGGCGGCCAAACAGGCGCTGCGCCAGTCACAGGAGGTGCCGCTCCAGGCCGGTCTGGCTCAGGAGCGCCAGCTGTTTACGCTACTTTCCGCCACTGAAGACCGCCGGGAAGGCATCGACGCCTTCTTACAAAAACGCACCCCCGACTTTAAAGGACGCTAATTGTGGAATTTATTCTCAGTCATGTAGAACAGGGCGTGATGACCATTACGCTGAACCGTCCGGAGCGTCTGAACAGCTTTAACGACGTGATGCATCAGCAGCTGGCCGAGTGCCTGAAACAGGCCGAGCGCGATGACACCGTTCGCTGTCTGCTGCTCACCGGCGCAGGACGCGGCTTTTGCGCCGGTCAGGACCTGAATGACCGCAACGTCGACCCCAACGGCCCGGCGCCCGATCTGGGCATGTCCGTTGAAACCTTCTACAACCCGCTGGTGCGCCGTCTGGCAAAGCTGCCGAAGCCGGTCATCTGTGCCGTTAACGGCGTGGCGGCGGGCGCGGGCGCCACGCTGGCGCTCGGGTGCGACATGGTGATTGCCGCCCGTTCGGCCAACTTCGTGATGGCATTCAGCAAGCTCGGCCTGGTGCCAGACTGCGGCGGCACCTGGCTGCTGCCGCGCGTGGCCGGACGCGCCCGCGCCATGGGGCTGGCGCTGCTCGGGGACAAACTCAGCGCCGAACAGGCGCAGGCGTGGGGCATGATCTGGCAGGTGGTGGATGACGAACAGCTCTCCACCACGGCACAGCAGCTGGCCCTGCATTTTGCGTCGCAGCCGACCTTCGGCCTGGGGCTGATCAAGCAGGCGATCAACGCTGCGGAAACCAATACTCTGGACGCTCAGCTCGATCTCGAGCGCGACTATCAGCGCCTGGCCGGGCGCAGCGACGACTACCGCGAGGGCGTAAGCGCCTTCCTCGCGAAGCGCACGCCGAACTTTACGGGGAAATAAGATGCTGAACATACGGACTGTCGCCGTGATCGGAAGCGGCACGATGGGCGCCGGCATTGCCGAAGTGGCGGCCAGCCACGGTCATCCGGTGCTGATCTACGACATCTCCAGCGATGCGATATCACGCGCCATCGACGGGATCCGCCAGCGTCTGGCCTCCCGGGTAACGCGCGGAAAGCTCTCCGCCGATGCCGGCAGCCAAATCCTTGCCCGGCTGGTTCCCGTCACCGATATCGACGCGCTCTCCGCGGCCGATCTGGTGATTGAAGCGGCCTCCGAGCGGCTGGAGGTGAAAAAGGCGTTGTTTGCGCAGTTGGCGGAGATCTGCCCGCCGCAGACGGTGCTGACCAGCAATACCTCTTCCATCTCCGTCACGGCGATTGCGGCGGACGTCCACCACCCGGAACGCGTCGCAGGCCTGCATTTCTTTAACCCGGCGCCGGTCATGAAGCTGGTGGAGGTGGTCAGCGGGCTGACGACCTCCCCGGAAGTGGCCGACGCACTGTGCGAGCTGGCGCTGAACTGGGGCAAACAGCCCGTTCGCTGCCAGTCAACGCCGGGGTTCATCGTCAACCGCGTCGCGCGTCCGTTCTATTCCGAAGCCTGGCGCGCGCTGGAGGAACAGGTCGCTCCGCCGGAGGTGATTGACGCCGCCCTGCGTGAAGGTGGCGGCTTCCCGATGGGGCCGCTGGAGCTGACCGACATGATTGGTCAGGACGTCAACTTTGCGGTGACCTGCTCGGTATTTAACGCCTTCTGGCAGGAGCGTCGTTTTCTGCCTTCGCTGGTTCAGCAGGAACTGGTGCTGGCAGGAAGGCTGGGCAAAAAGAGCGGGAAGGGCGTGTACGACTGGCAGGGTGACAAACCTGACGTGCAGTGGGTTGAGTCGGTGAACGACAGCTATAGCCCGATGCGCGTGGAAAAAAGACGTGACGGTGTCACGGAAATAGATGATGTCTATCTGGTTGAAACGCAGGGCGAGACCGCGCAGGCGCTGGCGCTGCGGCTCAACGGCCCGGTGGTGGTGGTCGACCGCATTGAGCGTGACGTGGCGGTCATTGCCGCTGCCTCCAGCAACCCGTATACCGCGACGCAAAAAGCCATCCGCTACCTGCAGCAGCAGGGGCATCGGGTGGTGCAAATTGCCGATTATCCCGGCCTGCTGATCTGGCGGACGCTGGCGATGATTGCCAACGAGGCGCTGGATGCCCTGCAAAAAGGCGTCGCCAGCGAGAAGGACATCGACACGGCCATGCGCCTGGGCGTGAACTACCCGAGCGGGCCGATCGCCTGGGGCGAGCGTCTGGGCTGGCAGCGCCTGCTGACGCTGCTGGAGAACCTGCAGCGTCATTACGGCGAAGAGCGCTATCGCCCCTGTTCACTGCTGCGCCAGCGTGCGCTTCTGGAGAGTAGCTATGAGTCATAACGCCTGGCATAACGCCCGCACCATGTACGAACGGGACGCCTGCGCGCAGGCGATGGGGATGGACATTGTCGAGATGGACGAGGGCTACGCGGTAGTGACCATGACCATCACCCCGCAGATGCTGAACGGCCATAAAACCTGCCACGGCGGCCAGCTGTTTTCGCTGGCGGACACCGCTTTTGCCTACGCCTGCAACAGCCAGGGGCTGGCGGCGGTAGCCTCCGGCTGCTCGATTGACTTTCTGCGTCCGGGCTTAGCCGGGGACACGCTCACCGCCACCGCGCGGGTGAAGCATCAGGGCAAGCTGACCGGCGTGTATGACATTGAAATCCAAAACCAACAACAGAAAACCGTCGCCCTTTTTCGCGGAAAATCTCACCGCATCGGCGGCAGCGTGACAGGAGAGGCCTGATGCGTGACGCATTTATTTGTGATGGCGTTCGAACCCCGGTGGGCCGCTACGGTGGCGCGCTTTCCGCTGTTCGAACTGACGATCTCGGTGCCGTGCCGCTGCGCGCGCTGCTGGCCCGCTATCCGCAGCTCGATCTGGAGCGGATTGACGACGTGATCTTCGGCTGCGCGAACCAGGCGGGTGAAGATAACCGCAACGTGGCGCGTATGTCGTCGCTGCTGGCCGGGCTGCCGCAGACGGTGTCCGGAACCACCATTAACCGCCTGTGCGGGTCGGGGCTGGACGCGATTGGTTTTGCCGCGCGCGCCATTAAGGCGGGCGACGGCGACCTGCTGATTGCGGGCGGCGTGGAGTCGATGTCCCGCGCGCCGTTTGTGATGGGCAAAGCTACCGCGGCGTTTCAGCGACAGGCGGAGATCTTCGATACCACCATCGGCTGGCGATTTGTGAATCCGCTCATGCATCAGCAATTCGGAACTGACAGTATGCCGGAAACGGCAGAGAATGTAGCTGAATTGTTAAATATCAGCCGTGCCGATCAGGACGCCTTCGCGCTGCGCAGCCAGCAGCGTACCGCGCAGGCGCAGCAGAACGGCGTTCTGGCGCAGGAGATTGTCCCGGTGCCGGTGCCGGGTAAAAAAGGGGCGATCACTGAGTTCAGCGTGGATGAACATCCGCGCGCGGACACCACGCTCGAACAGCTTGCCGGGCTGAAAACGCCGTTCCGTAAGAACGGGGTGATCACGGCCGGAAATGCCTCCGGGGTTAACGACGGCGCGGCGGCGCTGATCGTCGCCAGCGAGAAGATGGCGCTGGCGCAGGGGGTAGTTCCTCGCACGCGGATCGTGGCGATGGCGACGGCGGGCGTGGAGCCACGTCTGATGGGGCTCGGCCCGGTACCGGCCACCCGCAGGGTGCTGGAGCGCGCCGGACTCAGTATTCACGATATGGACGTCATTGAGCTTAACGAAGCTTTCGCCGCGCAGACGTTGGGCGTGCTGCGTCAGCTGGGCCTGCCGGATGATGCCGCGCACGTCAACCCGAACGGTGGCGCGATTGCGCTGGGCCACCCGCTGGGCATGAGCGGCGCCAGGCTGGCGCTGGCCGCGAGTAACGAACTGCACCGACGCGGCGGGCGCTACGCGCTGTGTACGATGTGCATCGGTGTGGGTCAGGGCATTGCCATGATCCTTGAGCGTGTTTGAGCATAAAAACAATGTGAGTACCCTACAATGACAAATACAACAAAGCTTGATCCGATTGAAACGGCCTCCCTTGACGAGTTACAGGCGCTGCAGACCACGCGTCTGAAATGGACGCTGCATCACGCCTATAACAACGTGCCGATGTACAAACGCAAGTTTGATGCTGCGGGCGTTCATCCTGACGATTTCAAAGAGCTGGCGGATATCCGTAAGTTCCCGTGCACCACCAAGCAGGATCTGCGGGATAACTATCCGTTCGATACCTTCGCCGTGCCGATGGAGCAGGTGGTGCGCATTCACGCGTCATCCGGCACCACCGGCAAACCGACGGTGGTCGGCTACACGCAAGGCGACATTGATAACTGGGCCAACCTGGTGGCCCGGTCCCTGCGCGCCGCGGGCGGCAGCGCGAAGGACAAAATTCACGTGGCGTATGGCTATGGCCTGTTTACCGGCGGGCTGGGGGCGCACTACGGCGCCGAGCGCTTAGGCGCGACGGTGATCCCGATGTCCGGCGGCCAGACGGAGAAACAGGCGCAGCTGATCCGCGATTTCCAGCCGGACATGATCATGGTGACGCCATCCTACTGCCTCAACCTGATTGAGGAGCTGGAACGTCAGATGGGCGGCGATGCCAGCACCTGTTCCCTGCGCGTGGGCGTCTTCGGCGCCGAGCCGTGGACGCAGGCCATGCGCCGTGAAATTGAAAAACGCTTAGGCATTACGGCCCTGGACATCTATGGCCTCTCCGAAGTGATGGGGCCGGGCGTGGCGATGGAGTGTATCGAAACCGTCGACGGCCCGACCATCTGGGAAGATCATTTCTACCCGGAGATCGTCAACCCGAACGACGGCACGCCGCTGGATGACGGCCAGCAGGGCGAACTGCTGTTCACCACGCTGACCAAAGAGGCGCTGCCGGTGATCCGCTACCGCACCCGCGACCTGACGCGTCTGCTCCCGGCAACCGCGCGCAGCATGCGCCGTATGGACCGCATCAGCGGCCGCAGCGACGATATGCTGATCATTCGCGGCGTCAACGTCTTCCCGTCGCAGCTGGAAGAGGAAATAGTGAAGTTCGAACACCTTTCTCCGCACTACCAGCTTGAGGTGAATCGTCGCGGACATCTTGATTCACTTTCCGTGAAGGTGGAGCTGAAAGAGAGCAGCCTGACGCTGACCCACGAGCAGCGTTGCCAGGTGTGCCACCAGCTGCGCCACCGTATTAAGTCGATGGTGGGGATTTCCACCGACGTGACAATCGTGAACTGCGGCAGCATCCCGCGCTCGGAGGGCAAAGCCTGCCGGGTGTTTGACCTGCGTAAAGTTGCGGCCAACGGTTAAAACAACACCCCCCTCATCCTGGCCTTCTCCCCGAAGGGGAGAAGGGACGGTACGGTGCGGTCTTTTGCCTCCTCAGAAAGGGCGAAGGGACTGCTCGGTGTGGCATTTTCCCCTCTCCCCTCTGGGGAGAGGGTCAGGGTGAGGGTCCTATGCTATGATTCATCCAGGACAAAAATAACAACAGAATGAATCACATGAATAAACTCGACGCCTTTATCCAGCACGCGGTCAGCTCTGTTCCCGTCAGCGGGACCTCGCTTATCTCCTCGTTATACGGTGACGCGCTTTCCCATCGCGGCGGTGAGATTTGGCTCGGCAGCCTGGCTGCCTTACTGGAAGGCATGGGGTTTGGCGAACGGTTCGTGCGTACCGCGCTGTTTCGCCTCAACAAAGAGGGCTGGTTGGACGTCTCGCGCATCGGGCGACGCAGCTTTTACCGCCTGAGCGATAAGGGGCTGCGTCTGACGCGTCGCGCGGAGAATAAGATCTACCGCGCGGAACTGCCCGCCTGGGACGGTAAATGGTTATTGCTGCTCTCCGAGGGGTTGGATAAAACCACCCTGGCCGACGTTAAAAAGCAGCTGATCTGGCAGGGGTTTGGCACGCTGGCGCCGAGCCTGATGGCCTCGCCGTCACAGCATCTGGCGGACGTGCAGTCCCTGCTTCACGATGCCGGCGTGGCGGAAAACGTGATTTTCTTTGAAGCCCACTCGCCGCTGGCGCTCTCGCGCGCCGCGCTGCGTTCACGCGTAGAAGAGTGCTGGCAGTTAACCGAGCAAAACGCGATGTACGAGTCGTTTATCAGCTCATTCCGGCCGCTGCTGCCGCTGCTGAAAGAGGCCGCGCCGGAGGAGCTGACGCCGGAACGCTGCTTCCAGATCCAGCTGCTGCTGATTCACTTTTATCGTCGCGTGGTGCTGAAGGACCCGCTGCTGCCGGAAGAGTTACTGCCTGCGCACTGGGCGGGACAAAGCGCCCGACAGCTCTGCATTAATATCTATCAGCGTGTCGCGCCGGGGGCGCTGGCGTTTGTCAGCGAGAAGGGCGAAACCTCTGTCGGCGAACTGCCCGTGCCCGGCACGCTCTACTATCAACGCTTTGGTGGTCTTACAAGCGCATAAGGAGGGAAGATGCCTGTTTATCAAATTGACGGCCTGACGCCGGTCGTGCCGGACGAGAGCTACGTTCATCCCACAGCGGTGCTCATTGGTGACGTGATTCTGGGCAAAGGCGTTTACGTCGGTCCCAATGCCAGCCTGCGCGGTGATTTTGGCCGTATCGTGGTGAAAGACGGGGCGAACATTCAGGATAACTGCGTGATGCACGGTTTCCCGGAGCAGGACACGGTGGTGGAAGAGGACGGGCACATCGGCCACAGCGCCATTCTTCACGGCTGCGTGATCCGCCGCAATGCGCTGGTGGGCATGAACGCGGTCGTGATGGACGGGGCGGTCATTGGTGAAAACAGCATCGTCGGCGCGGCGGCGTTCGTGAAGGCCAAAGCAGAGATGCCTGCCAACCATTTGATCATCGGCAGCCCGGCCAGGGCGATCCGTGAGCTGAGCGAGCAGGAGCTGGCCTGGAAGCAGCAGGGCACGCGGGAATACCAGGTACTGGTTGAGCGCTGCAAGCTCACTATGCACCAGGTCGAGCCGCTGCGCGAGGTTGAGCCTGAACGGAAACGGCTGACGTTTGACGAGAATTTACGGCCGAAGTCGGCGGTGTAGGACGGGAAGTTCGCGCCACGGCACTAACGGGAAGATGTTACCCCGCCCCGTCATGCTATAAATCCTCCGACACAGACTCATCACGATAAAGGACGCAGAGTTATGCTGAGAGGAAAACGCGCTGTTATCACGGGTGGCGGCGGGGGATTTGGTCAGGCGCTGTGCGTCTGGCTGGCGCGAGAGGGCGTTGACGTGGATTTTAGCGCCCGTCGGGTCGAAGATATAGAAAAAACCTGCGCCCTCATCGCGGCTGAAGGGGGTGTGGCAAGAGGGTATCTTTGCGATTTAGCCCAGCCGGAATCCGTTTCTCAGTTCTCTTCGCAGGTCTTACATGCAGACAGGCCAATCGATATTTTACTACTGAATGCTGCTCAGTGGCTGTCAGGGACTATAGACGAACAATCGAGCACAGAAATCGTCAATACCGTCAGTTCAGGCCTGACAGGTTCAATCCTGCTCACCCAGGCGCTGCTTTCAGGATTGCGACGTTCAGACGGCGCAGACATCATTGCGATTATATCCGCATGCGGTATTCCGAACTTTACAGATTCCATTGCCCATCCCGCTTTTTTTGCCAGCAAACATGGAATGAGCGGCTTTATCACCAAACTGTCAAAACAATTGTCCCGGGAAAATATAAGGGTGACCGGCTTGTATCCACCCGATTTTGAACTTACCGGGTTAGACGCGCTTGTCGACGATCGCTCACGAATGGGGGAGCGCTTAATGAATGGACGATCTGTCTGGGAAACGGTGCGTTTTGTGCTCACTCAGCCCCGCAGCTGCCATATTGGTACCGTCTATTTTCAGGGGCCCACACGCGAAGCTCTGGAATGTCAGTCATGAACCTCGTATTTTTGTATCCACCTCTCGATTAAGCAGAACAGGGACCATACAGATGACGCGCTTTTACGAATTTACCGCTACCAGCCTTGATGGCCGACCGATCTCTATGTCCGACTATGCGGGTAAGGTGGTTCTGGTTGTAAATACGGCCAGCCAGTGCGGCTTTACGCCCCAGTATGCGGGTCTTGAAGCACTGTTTAAAAAATATGCCGATCAAGGGCTGGTGGTGCTTGGCTTCCCCTGCAACCAGTTCGGTAAGCAGGAGCCTGGCGGAGCCGACGACATCTCAAAGACCTGTTACATTAACTACGGCGTCAGCTTTCCCATGTTCGAGAAAGTCGAGGTTAACGGTGCCGCAGCACATCCGATTTTTCGTTATCTGAAAGACGAATTGTCTGGCGTGCTGGGTGGGCGGATTAAGTGGAACTTTACTAAATTTCTGATCGGCCGTGACGGTAAACCCCTCAAGCGCTTTGCACCGATGACTACGCCCGAGAAAATGGAGGGGGCAATTGTTGCGGCACTGGGAAGGTGAGTGTTTTTGTCGCTAGAGCCATCTGTTTGTCGGGGATAGCCGATATTCTGATGTCCGCTCTGTGCCAGATGCGGACGTCGAGGAGAATGTTATTTTGATGCGAAATATTTGCGTAATATTTTTTCTAATAACGAGAAAACGACCGTCACCCTTTTGGGAGTAATCAGCTGGTAAGGCCGATATAAATAAAATTGCCATTTCTCCTGTCGCAGTTCTGGCAATGGGGGAACAAGTTGGCCGCTTGCTAAGTACTCCCTACAGATAAAGTCGCTGGACTGTACAACCGTTCTCCCGGCCAATGCAGCCTGAATTTCGGCATATGGATCTGTAGTATAAAACTCAATATGACGAGGGACAAAAGTATTTACTGCGTCACTCATAAACTCAAATGATTTTCCCGTTTCAGGATTAATTAAACCACTAAATGGATAACGCTGTCGAAGATCTTCTAAATCAGTAGGTGCTCCCAGTCGCTCAATAAGTTCAGGGGATGTAACCAAAATATGTTCAACTTGTCCGATATTTTTAATGATAAAGTTTGGATTAGGTTCTCGCCCTACGCGTATACCTATATCGATACGATGCTCAATAGTATCAAGTTTCATCATATCTAAACGCCAGTCGATAAATAACTCAGGATAGGGACGTAGTGCAGTCAATAGTTCATACAAGATTTGTTCATGATTTGGAAATCGAAGTAATGTGATACGAACAATACCCTTCATGTCATTATCATCTTTCCCTGTCTGAAATAGTTTTTCAGAATCTTCAAGCAGTCGCTTCGCTTGGGGTAAAAATAGTTCGCCGAAACTAGTGAGAAAGATCGAACGCGTATTGCGTTTGAATAAAGGTTCACCAAGTTGTTTCTCCAGCTCAGCGACTGTTCGGGTTACTACTGATGGTGAAACCGACAGCTTGATGGCTGCTTCGCGGAAGTTCAAGGTCTCAGAGGCGATGATAAAAAATTTTAGAGCGTCAAGTTTGTCCATGATTATTGTGAAATCTGCAATAATGTATTTTGATAATAGCAATTAATTTGCAACTATTCCAGCCATATAATAGAACAATCAAATAAGTAACCTGTCTTACTTTTTATCAGAACTCAAAAGAGTAAACTATGTCAATTCAACCAGTAGAGTTAAACAAAGCCTATCGTTTATTACAGGTCGGGCCAACGACGATGATATCGGCTAAAAATGATGGCATTGAAAATGTCATGGCAGCGGCCTGGGTGGGATTAGTAGGCAATAACAAAGTGATGGCTTTTATAGGTCCACAGGCATTTACTCGCGGGCTTGTAGAAAAAAGCGGATATTACGTTGTACAGATCCCAGTAGTAAATCAGATGGAAATGGTTTTATATGCTGGAGGTCACAGTTATTCCGACACACCCGATAAAAATAGTAAAATCCCACTATTTTATCAGAAAGAGTTTGATCTGCCTTTAGTGGAAGGTTGCGCTGGCTGGTTAGTATGTAAGGTCATACCCAATGAAGAAAATGAAAAGCAGCACAACTTGTTCATGGGGGAAATTGTCGGAGCATGGAGTGATGACCGCGTTTTCAAAAATGGGCACTGGATTTTTGATGATGCACCAGATGAATTACGTACTGTCCATTACGTTGCTGGCGGACAGTTTTACGCCATTGGCAAAGGGACAAAATTTAATTATGGGCCGGGAAAAGACTAATCCTTACTTCTGCATAAATGTAGCCATATAACATGGCTACATAGAGGTAGTAGCATAAAAGAACAACCTACTTAAGATGTTTGCTTCTCACTCACAGCGGACCTTTAGCTCAGTTAGCAAATCCGCTCAGTGCCAGAAGCGGATGTCGTAAGATTCGTTCGGCTAAAAGAGCAAATTCTTCTGCATCAGAGTGACAGGCCCTGCGGATTCACATTTATCATTACTCTCTGAAAAGTACTTTCATTTTTGCCCGGGGTTACGATAAATATCGGGTCGATTGATTTGCCAGACAAAATCTGGTCGGTTCAATGGGTTATACCCCAGCTTCTGGTATAACCATGGCGCGCTGTCGGTTACCAGCATTATCCGTCGCAGACGTGACAACAATGGATGGGCATGACAGCATTCAATCAGCCAACGTCCAAGACCACTTTTCTGATAATCGTTCAGCACGTAGACGTCACACAAATAACCAAAAGTGGCATAGTCTGTGACCAGACGGGCGAAGCCGATTTGTCTTGTTCCATCCAGGAGCGCGAAACAAAGGCTGTTCTGGATTGATATCCTGACCGTTTCATCATCAATACCAGGAGCCCAGGACGATTGCGAGAGGTAATCGTGAATGGCTTCCAGCTGAAAAAAGCTGGGATCGGTTGTGACAATAAATTTGTCTTTGGTAAAACGCAGATGCTGATTATTCACCGAACTCCTCCTTTTGGGCTACTTGTGATGAGGCACAGGGCTGTCCTCTATGCCGGGGAATGCTCAGGATGCTTTTTCATGTACTGTCATGATAAATACCAGCGGGTTCTCCCCCTGGTTTTCATAGAAATGAGGAACGTCCGTTCTGGCGGTTGCCGAACAGCCAGTATTTACCCGATACACGTGTTCCTGTACGCCGAGTGTGAGCGTGCCCGACTGCACATAAAACAGTTCAAGCGTTCCTTCCGTGTGGCCGGGGGACGCAAACTTTTCCCCCGGCTGCATTTCCCACATCCAGAGCTCGGTCATATCAGGGCCACCCGACCCTGCGAGCAATCTTGCTCTCCCGCCTTTTTCACCTTCCCACAATTCAGGGATCTCATCTTCAGCGATGAGATGCACGGTCGGTTTTGAACTGACATCCACAAAATCAGCCACTGAAACCCCCATTGCGGCAGCCAGGCGGCATAGCAGGGCAATGCTGGGATTCGCCCGGCATCCCTCTATCTCAACCAGCGCTCCCTTGCTGACGCCTGCCCGACGCGAGAGTTCATCAAGGGAGATTTTCTTTTGCTTACGATACAGTTTTATTCGCTGCGATACGGCTTCATTCACGGAACTGGCGATCGAATTTGCATCGGTCATTAAATTGACTTTTTTGGTCATTGGTCATTATCATGGAATAAATTGGTCATTACAGGATTATCACGTGCTAACAGTATCGCCGTCAATTGCCCCTGAAATTTATCGTATTGCTCCCGGTTTTCGGGCACTCAGCATCTGCGTAAAAGCTGCGCCAGTGCTTAATCCCGACACTGGAGAAATGGCGCTGCGTGAAGCCTGTGAAGCCGTTCTGGCCGGTGAACCAGAGTGGGCGGACTCTCATCTGGCGGCATGGGCCGACGTTTTTCAAAAGTTTGGTGCTAAACCTAAACGCACTCCTTGCTCAGCGGATGCGTTACGCAAGCGCGTGTTACGTGACGGAACGATGCCAGCGCTCGATCCTATCGTTGATCTTTATAATGCCGTTAGTCTCCGCTATGCCGTTCCGGTTGGTGGAGAGAATCTCTCTGCCTATCAGGGGGCGCCGCGTCTGACTGTGGCAAAAGGAACAGAGCCTTTTGATACCGTCAAAGAGGGAGAGGCCACCGTTGAGTATCCTTCACAAGGCGAGGTTATCTGGTGTGATGATATCGGCGTGACCTGCCGTCGCTGGAACTGGCGACAGGGGATCAGAACCCGCTTAGGCGTGGAAGCTCAGGAAATGTGGTTCATTCTGGAGAGTCTCCCGCAGATGCCGCTGGATAGACTTCACGAAGCCGGGAAGATGCTGACCGACGGCCTGGAAAAAATGATGCCCGGTCTGTGGTTTGAAGTTGCTCTCATCGAAGAACAACAGCAGTAATACCCTTCAGGAGAAACAGTTATGTTTACCGGTTTGTCGGCGTTTCCATTAACCCCAGTCACTGCCAGCGGCGTGGATGAAAAGGGTTTCAGCCATATTCTTTCCCGTCTTACAGACGCTCGGGTTGATTCTATGGGCATCCTGGGGTCAACCGGAAGCTACGCCTATCTGACCCGGGAGCAGCGCAAGCGCGTAGCAACGCTGGCAAAACAGCATGCAGGGAACATCCCCGTTATGGTGTGTGTGGGAGCGGTCAGTACCGATGCCATTCTGCATCTGGCAGATGATGCACAGGCAGCTGGTGCGAATGCGCTGTTACTCCCGGCGGTCAGTTACCAGCCACTCCGTGACGAAGAAGTCTTCTCACTCTTTGAGACCGTTACCCGGCACGTTTCTGTACCGGTGTGTATCTATGATAATCCGGGCACTACGCATTTTACCTTTACGGATGAACTCCACGGTCGTCTCTCCTCACTTGAGGGGGTTCGCTCGGTCAAGATCCCTGGCGTCCCGGATAGCCCCGCTGCAGCGATTGAGCGGGTGAATGCGTTACGTCAACATTTGCGCCCTGGCGTAACAATCGGTATTAGTGGCGACGCTTATGCGGGGCTGGGATTAAACGCCGGTTGTGAAGTGTGGTATTCCGTGTGTGGCGGTCTGTTCCCTGAGATGGCGAAACAAATCACCGAAGCTGCGGCGGCAAACGATCATCAACGCGTTACAGCCCTGACAACCCGCCTTGAGCCGTTGTGGTCGCTCTTCCGGAAACATGGCGGAAGTATTCGCGTTATTGCCGCTGCTGCTGGTGTGCTTGGGCTTACCGACATGGATTGCCTGCCTCGACCTCTGCAACCATTGTCAGCTGGTGATATCGCGGATATTGCCCATGTGATAAGCATGCTGGAGCTGAAGTGATCTCTCCGCAGGAGACGGGGTGTCTACCGGTCCTTTTGAAACCTGGTGGGGGATCAATCGTCAGATGTTTGACACAAGTTCTTTAGGTCCGCTCTTCGCTAAAAGCGGACCATACTTTAAAACTTTATTAGTGACGTGACTCTTCCTCTCCTGAGAGCGTATCCGCATCAGGTGAATAATTCCGGTAAACGCATGCCAGTTTATGCCCGTCAGGATCGCGAAGATAGGCAACATAAAAATCGGGGCCGTAGGCGGTTCGTGTACCGGGCACGCCTTCATCCTTTCCTCCCGCAAGAAGGCCCGCTGCATGGAAGCGTCTGACAATTTCCGCGTTATCGGCTCTGAATGCGAACATTGTCCCGTTTCCCGCCGTCGCGGGTTGCTGGTCAAAAGGAGGACAAATGCAGAAGCTAAATTCGTCATCCGGATGATTTTCGTTTCCCCACATTGCCCAGCTATCAGTCCAGGCGGGCAGACGTGAATAGCCCAGCACGTTAAAAATAGCGTCATAAAAGTTCACGGCGCGCTGAAAGTCATTTGTCCCTATCGTGATATAAGCCAGCACCTTATAACATCCTCTATCCACGCAGCCACGGCGTAATCGTCAGACCGGTCAGTAAACCTTCCGGGCTGAGCAGGCGAGTGACGGTTTGCCCCCACGGTTCCGTGCGGTTGGCGACCAACAACCGATAGCCTTTTTCACTCAGAAAACGGGTAGCGGAATCGAGATCCTGCACCTCGTATTCAATCCATCCCTGCGGTATCGGATGCTCCACGGGCCACTGCGCTTCACCAAAACAGGACGTTGCCGCCTGTGACAGCGGCCAGACGGCAAAATGCTTCACGCCCGGTAAGCGTCCCTCTTCAGTGAGCAGATAATCGGCATTACCCTCCATCGGCTTCAGCGGCAGTCCGAGAGTCTGGATATAAAACGCGGTGCTGGACGCTGTATCCTGTGAAATGGGCCCGAACCCGGCGACGAACATGACATCAATTCCCGGTAACGTCTGCGACATATCCACTCCTTAATAGCCTGAAATGATGGAATTTAGCGTAGAGCCGTCTTAAATACGACTCTCAATTATGGTATCGCATTCACCGCGCCTGCACGTTCACGGTGGGTTTGAAAGTGAACGCGATAACGATCAACAGCACGACTCCTGCACTCATCACTAACCAGGCGCTGGTCAGCGAGACCGAACTGTCGCGAACGATCCCTGCAACTAGCGGCATGAGCGCGGCGATCATATATCCTCCGCCCTGAACTTTAGACAGTAACTTCCCGGCCTGCGCGGGCGTTCGCGCATGATCGAACGTGACGATAAGCGACAGCGGGAAGAGGGCGCCGATACCGATGCCAAGCAGCAAGGTTGATAAGACCGGCGTGGTGCCCGGCGCAAAGACCAGACACAGTAATCCCGCCAGCAGCAGTAACAGTACAGTTATCAGCGGAACACGGCGGTCGGGGAATTTACCGATCAGCGCGGAGACGGCAAACCCAGCGGCCACCTCGGTTAAGGTCAGCCAGGCCAGCATATAGCCGCTGCTGCGTGCGGACCATCCAGCCTGAATATAGAGCGGGGGCAGCCAGGCTAAGACCAGCGTGTAGGCACCCGTCCCCACGCCAAAAAAGAGCAGAAGGAGGCCAGTCCGGGAGGAAGAGAGCGTAACGGGTTCATGTGCTGTTTGTTCCCCTTGAGGCTGCTTAACCAGGGGTAACCACAGCATCAGCGCCAGCAGCGCGAGCACGCCTGCCATAGCCAGCGCGGGCTTGAGCGAGAGCCATGAAAACAGCGGCTCGGCGCTGGCGGCGGCGACTGCCGCACCGGCCATAATGCCCGTGCTGAATAGCGACATGATCGTGCTGGCCGTTTGCGTATACGCCTTTTTTATCAGGGCAGGCATTAACGCCTGGATCGTGCCGATGCTGGCCCCGCCCAGTAACGCGGTGCCCATCAAACCTGTCAGCGAGGTGCTAAAACCGCGTAATGAACAGGCTATCAGCAGGATGAACAGCCCGAGCATTATTCCCCTGACGGCACCGATCCTGGCTAAAAGCCAGGGGCCACACAGGGCAGCCAGTCCCATCATCGCCACCGGCAGGGTAGTCAGCAGGCTGAATTGCGTCGCGGTCAGCCCCGCTTCGCGCTGCAGCACAGAGAAAAGAGGGCCGACCGAGGCCAGAATGGGGCGCAGGTTCAGCCCGACGATAAAAGCGATAACGGCGAAGAGTAACGGTGATGTGCGTTTCAACATGGCATCCTTTTCGGTTGTGAATGGCCCAGGCAAATTGCCGCGAGCATTTATCTTAACGTTAAGATAAAATCTGTTTTTGTGTAAGATGTACCGCACAACTCGATAAATTCCCACGCTATCCGGGGTGAAGATGAAAGACCATGTAGACTTCGTTGTCGGCCAGTGGAGCAGCGCCATGCCTGAGCTGGACGCCTCGTCGATGAAAATTTTTGGCCGAATGCTCAGGCTGATGAAGCACCTGGGAAAAGAACGCGCGCAGGCCATGGCACCGTTTGGCTTTCGCGAGGGCGAGTTTGACGTCCTCGCCACGCTGCGTCGCGCCGGGGAGCCGTACTGCCTTTCGCCCACGCAGCTGTATACATCCCTGTTGATCACCTCAGGGGCGATGACGAACCGGCTCAACCATCTTGAACAACAAGGCCTTATCAGGCGGATTGCCGATCCTGATGACAAGCGCAGCTCGCTGGTCAGCCTGACGCCGCACGGGCAGGCTCGTATCGAACAGGCGCTGCTCGTGCACACGGAAACGCAAAATGCGCTGCTGAGAAACCTCTCTGAGGCGCAACGCGCGCAGCTTGAATCTCTGCTCAGAGGGCTGCTGCTGACGTTTCCGGCTGAGGAATGGGGTGAAACGTCACCGAGTGCCGATAATACAAAAACTGCATGATTACACCTGACAAAAAGGGAACGTATGTCTTTACCGCCACTGTATGCACTGCGCGCGTTCGAAGTTGCCGCACGGCTGAACTCCTTTAGCAAAGCGGCTGAAGTCCTGAATATCACGCCGGGGGCGGTCAGCAGGCATGTGCGGACGCTTGAGATGTGGTTTGACTGCGAGCTGTTTAAGCGGCAGGGTCCGAGAGTGGAGGTCAGCGACGCCGGGCGCATTCTGGCCGGGCAGCTTAGCGAAAGCTTCTCGAATATTGAGTGGGCCTGTCGCGCATTCAAAAGTGAAAACCACCTTCTGCGCCTCAAAGCCCCCAGCACCCTGACGATGCGATGGCTCCTCAATGTGCTTAAATCCTTTCGCGAGAACCACGCGAAGCCGAAAATCGAAATCGCCAGCGTCTGGATGGACTTCGACACGGTTGATTTCAGTCGGGAACCTTATGATTGTGCGATCCTCCTCGGTAACGGTTATTTCGGCGAGTCAACGGAGAGTCGACTGCTGTTCAGCGAATGGCTTATTCCGGTTTGTACGCCGTCTTTACTGGAGTCTGCCCGGCATCAGCTTCCAGAATGCGATCTTATTCATCCGTCACCGGACAGACGGGACTGGAAGCGCTGGCTGAAAAGGACGAGCCTATTCCCCGGCCTCGACATGAGCGGTGGGATCGTGTTCGACACCCTGGAGCAGGCAAGCCTTGCGGCCATGCACGGACACGGCGTGGCGATGGCCGATCTCCGGCTCACGCTCGACGCGTTGAAAAGCGGCCTTCTCGCGCTGCCCTTCAGGGAGGCGATAGCAACAGGAGATGGTTACTACCTTGTCTGGCCGAAAAATTCGCTCAGAGGACAGAGTATTGAACGGTTGCTGACCTGGCTTAACCTTAATGCACCAGTGGTGCCCTCTTTGGATATTGTCTGTCTTGATTTCAATGAAAAGCGGATTTAATAAATAGCGGAATATTAACAGGGAGATATTCCGCATAGTGAGCGTATTTATGCGTAGGGAATATTTGCCATCTTTTTATATCTTTCCGGCAGGGCGCTGTTCAGATTGAGTAATTTATCCAGTATATAAAGAGCGGGCGTTCCCTTTGCGCGTTCAGCTTCGATCAGCGCAGAACGTAACAGATTGGTAGCCGATGTCATTTCACGGAAGTACTCCTCAGATTCAGGCGTCTGAACTTCGCCTGAAGCGGCGTAGCGCACCCGGGGCCAGTCCGCGAAGTCCAGAAGCGGAAGGAGCCCATCTTCTTTGGGCAAATGTGCTGAGAGCAACTCTTCGGCGTTACCCGGATTGCTTTGGGCGAAAGACAGAAGATGCAGGCGATGAATAAAGGGTGAAAGCAGCTCAGTGCTATCGTCTTCTGACGAAAGTAACGTTATTAACGCATGAATATTTTCACCCGCGATGTTTTTTTCAGGTGAGATCATTTTCATTAGATGAAATAAAACATCGAGTGTCATACGTACTCCATATGCATGCAGGTGTATTTATTTTTTGAATTTCGCTCTCTGTTCCAGGTCAGGAAGAGATTGGGAATGAAGGGATGGTATTTCAATGCGATCGGGTTTGAAAAACGAGAAATAGTGGGAATCAATGTGAGTTTTACTCAACGTCAAATGTTGAACAACCACACTATACTTACGCCCTGAAACCGAACGCGTGGCATGAGGATGGTATGACCGCCGAGAATTTATCCAGAATGGGCGCTGCAAAAGTCCGCCAGGTGATGGATCAACATGACAATACGTTGATAGAAAAATACCCTGTTAGCGATGTTGAATACGGCTTTTATGAGCGTGCTGCGGACCCGCTACGTCGCGTTGTTGAATCCCCGCGACTGTTGCACGCCGACCCGCATCGACGCTGCCTGAGGATCGAATATGTTCCTCATAAGCTCTCTCAGGATGAGATTTCCGGGGATGAGATATTGAGACGCCTTGTCCGCCTTCATGATTATCCTGCTGATCCTGCATGGATTTATCACACCCATACCTGGTCTGAGTCAGCGCTTGAAAAATCCTTGTCTCTTTTGGAATTACCCATGCGTGCTGAGCAGCAGATGCGATGTTTTCAACAAGCGGCCTGCGTTTTGTTTAGTCAGGAATGTTTAATTTCTGGTGATACCAATGCGGGTAACTGGGGCAGAAGAGAAAACGGCGATGTGATCCTTTTCGACTGGGAAAGATTCGGTACTGGCAGTCCGGCTATCGACCTTGCTCCGCTGGTTCAGGGGATGGGCTCAAAACAAAGCATTTTACAACTTGCCGAGCGCTACTGTTTTTTTGCCACGCATTCTGATGCATATCAACTAGCCAGGGAAATCACTATCGCCAAAGCATGGATTGTCACAGAAGTGGTGTTATTACTGCACGAAAGGAAAAAGCCTGATTTGAATCTATACCTTAACTGGTACAGAAAACACCTCCCTGATTGGCTTGAAGAGTCCGTCTCATCTCTTTAATGCCTTATATCAGCCTTCGGGGCGATAACGCAGGCAGCGATTTGTTTCACAAATCCCATCGCTACTCGACCGTTCAGGATGGTATAACGTCTTGCGGCAATCGGGTTGCCGTAGACAGCCCACATTCCTAAAGGTGTATATGAAACAAATTACTTTCAGTGACCTGCAGCAGCAAAGCGAGCAGGCCGCACATTCTCCTCGCTTACGCGCCCATCGTAATTTACACCCTGAACTGAGCGACCCGGTGCAGCGCCTGGCCATTGCAATGGAACCTGGTACCTATGTTCGCCCCCATCGCCATCCTCACACCTTTGAACTGCTGACGGCGCTGAGCGGTCGCTTTCTGGTGCTGAATTTTGACGACAGCGGCAACGTGACCCGGCGTGTGGTGTTAGGTGAAGAGTGTAAAGTGCTGGAGATGGATGCCGGAACCTGGCATGCCGTGCTGTCGCTGGATAAAGGTGGCGTCATTTTTGAGGTTAAACACGGGGGGTATCAGCCCGTGCCCGAGCATGATACCGCCCCATGGTCACCGGCAGAAAACGAGCCTGGCACCGAGAAGCTGATGCGATG
This sequence comes from Enterobacter sp. BNK-22, assembly GCF_048684805.1. Taxonomy (NCBI): domain Bacteria; kingdom Pseudomonadati; phylum Pseudomonadota; class Gammaproteobacteria; order Enterobacterales; family Enterobacteriaceae; genus Enterobacter; species Enterobacter sp. BNK-22. Next base: position 1,349,114 of record NZ_JBLQTT010000001.1, on the reverse strand, counting down.
GTATGCTCAGGCACAGGTGGGTGACGGTGGGTTTACCCTGTAATTATTCTCTTATGTGCCCGGCGCGCGGAAAGGCGAGCCGGGTAAAGAGATAAGCGCTCACGCGAGTCAACTCACCGTATTAAAAAGCCAGTCACGAGCAGTCGAGAGCGTCACGAACGGGCCTGCCAGCGTGCTGTTGTGATGGGCAATAATGTCGCTGGCGGATAAATAGTCATTATCCATTGTGGTATGCGCATCTGAAATTAATACCGTCCTGAAACCTAGTTCCGGTGCGGCCCGGCAGGTCGTATCGACGCAAAACTCTGTTTTCATCCCGGCAATGACCAGCTGTTTAATACCTCGCTGATTAAGTTCTCGCAGCAATACCGTATCCCGAAAACAGCTGGGATAGCGCTTGGTGAAAACAACGTCCTGCTCCTTCACGTCCAGTTCAGGTATCAGCTGTGTTAACGGCCCCTTTTCTGAGAGGGGGGAGTCGTCCGGCCCAATATGGCGGGCAAAAAAGACGGGCACCTGCGCGTCTCGGGCGTTGGCGATTAACAAGCGGATATTGGCCAGAACGGCATCGGCGGAGCGAGGGGAAACCGGGCCCCGAAAGAGGCCCTGCTGCATGTCGATAATCAAGAGAGCATTGTCAGATGAAACCATTTTCTTTCTCCATTCAGAGGGTGGTGAACGGAGAGAGATTTCCCCGTCCATGTCGGCGAGGATTGAGGTTCTGTTTGTCAGTCGTTCACTACAGATACGCTCTCACCGCCGAAGGATCCGGTGGTGGTGAGGGTGGTTGTTGGCTGAACTGACGTAAACATATTATGACCTTCGCTGATATATCTTTTAAGTCATATCCGGACGAGCCGTTAAACTTTAAAAATTTGCTGCCGATAGTTCTTTTCAATACCATCAATATGCATGTAAAGATGAACAAAATCATATCAGCATATTTGGTAGTTGCGTATTTGTCGGCTCGACTTATTGCACAATCCAACAGTGCGAGAGACTGGATAAAAACCGTTGTGTTTCGATAAAAAATCACAAAAAGGATGTGCGTATGTTGAAAAGATTAGTCGCGGGGCAGATGAGCTTACCGATGACTTTCTGGGGATGGGGAATTTGCGGTAATTTTCTACTGGGTCTCATTGGGCTTGCTGGAGTGCAGACCGGTCATCCGGCCATGATGCCGCTTTCCTATATACTTAAAGCCATTCTGTTCAGTGCTGTACTTTCCGGCATAACTTTCATTCTGCGTCGAAAAATCACGGTATTGGGTGGGATCGCTTTTTTTATTATTTTGATTCAGGTGATTATGAGTGTAGTGATGACGATTGGCCTTTCCTCGTTATTTTTTGAATAATCACAAGAAAGAGCGTTCCGGTTTGCCAGCAGGATCCCTGACGGTTAGTAACATCGAGAACACGTGCCTCCTTATGGCGAAGGAGGCACGCCGTTGCTGGCTGGATAGCCGATATTATTTTAGGTTCCCGATCTTGCGCAGGAATTCTTCTACCTGCTCGGGCGTCGCCGTGTCTGCCTGGTAAAGGATATCGAGCTTAACGTTCTTCAACCCGCAGAAACCAAATACCCCTTCGATTATCTGCGTCTGAATCGCCGTCGAATAGCCGTGTTTATCAAATCCGGTGAGATCGCTACCGCCAGTGGCAATCAGGCGAACGGGAACATCCCGTAAATTACCCACGATCCGGCCGTCGTCAGCCACCTTATACGCCCAGTTCAGGGTCAATACGCGGTCGAACCAGCCTTTCAACAGCGCGGGAACCGACCACCAGTACACCGGGAAGACAAACACCAGCATATCCGCACGCTCGACGCGCTGCTGCTCGCGCAGAATATCGTCGGGGAGGGCGCTCGGATCCCCGTGATACAAGTCAAGATCGGCGCGAGACATGGCCGGATTAAACCCTTCAGCATGCAGATCGGCGAACTCAACCTGCATACCTTCCTCGCGTAATTTTCCGGCAATGCGGGCGGCCAGTGAATGGGACAAGGACGTGTCGACAGGGTGAGCCGTCACGATCAGCGCGTTACTCATGGCGTTTGTAGCAGACATAGCAACCTCAAAATGGGGGAGAAGAGATGCCTATGTTACTATTGGTAACTTAGGTGTCAATCCACCCCCGGCGATCATTTTGTGCTATTCGCGTAGGTCGCAAGCACGCCGGTCATGGCGCCGCTGAGCGTATCTTCCGCCACATTCCGGGCGAGCAGGCCGTTGCCGGCCGCGGTGCTGAGCGCCTCCGCCGCCCCAATGATGGCCGTCAGTACCGCTTCCCCCTGAACGCCTTTTAAGACGATAAAAGGCGAAAGCGCGGTGCGCAGGCAGTCGGCACATTCGGCCACGCATGCTTCCCGGAAGGTCTGCAGCGCGCGAGAACCGGACAGCGCCGCGGCGATTGGCCCGGTTTCAGGCCCGGCGGCAATGGCACAGTCGATATAGGCCGCGCTGAAAAAGCGGATCGTCTTCTCCAGCGTTTTGCTGTCAACCGCCAGCGTCTCGCGGAATTTCGCCAGTTGCCGATCGCTATAGTCCTGATACAGCGCCATCAGCAGCCCTTCGCGATCGCCAAAGTGGTCGTAGGGGATGGGCTTGGTCACGTTGGCCCGTTCTGCCAGATAGCCAAGGGTCAACGCCTCGGTGCCTTGCTGACGCACGATTCCACGCGCAACCTCCAGCAGCTGCACGCGGCGGTCCTCTTTTCTTAAGCGCTTAACAACCATGCTTTCCTCAGATTAGTTATCTACCAATGGTAGTTTACACGTTTTCCGTACCGTGCTGAACGCGTTGTTCAACCGGGCGGATCAGGAACCAGATCGCATACATCGCGGGCAGGAAGACGAGGGTAATGATCGTCCCGCCCAGCGTTCCGCCGATCAGCGTCCAGGCCAGCGTGCCCCAGAACACCGAATGCGTCAGGGGAATGAACGCCAGCACGGCCGCCATGGCGGTGAGTAAGACCGGTCGCGCTCGCTGGACCGTCGCCTCGACCACCGCCTGGAACGGATCGAGGCCGTCCTTCTGGTTATGATCGATCTGACCGATCAGAATCAGCGTATTGCGCATCAGAATGCCGGAGAGGGCGATCAAACCGACCAGCGCGTTGATGCCAAACGGCTGATTAAATATCAGCAGGGTCGGCACGACGCCAATCAGCCCCAGCGGCGCGGTTAAGAACACCATGACCATTGCGGAGAGTGAACGCACCTGCAAAATGATGATCAGCAGCGTCAGGGCAATCATGATCGGGAACAGCGGTAACATAGCCTGCGTGGCTTTACCCGATTCCTCAATCGAACCCGCCATGTCGATACGGTAGCCGGCCGGCAGCGAATCAACGATCGGCTGGAGCTGCTTCATGATGGCGACCGACACGTCCGGCGGCTGAAGATTGTCGGCGATATCGCCCCGTACGGTAATCGTGGGGGTGCGATCGCGACGGCGCAGGATCGGGTCTTCCATGCCGATCTCAATCCTGCCGATTTGAGACAGCGGCACGCGCTGTCCCGCATTGCCGACCAGGGTAAAGCCTTCGATTTTTGCCGGGTCAAGACGGATATCCCCCCCGCGCGGGCAACGACGTCTACCGATCGAATATCTTCCCGCACGGAGGTGACAGGCACGCCTGATAACAGGAACTGAAGCTGCTCGGCAACGGCGCTGGAGGTTAAGCCGGTCGCCTGCAGGCGGTTCTGATCGAGAGTGAAATGCAATACCGGAACGCGTGACCCCCAGTCAGTGTTGACGGTTCGCATCATCGGGCTTGCCTGAAGCACGGCTTTCACCCGTTCGGCGATGTCCTGTACCTGTTTGACGTCCGGCCCCGATACGCGCCAGGCAACCGGGAAGGGCGAGTAGGGGCCAAACACCAGTTGTGTTACCCGCACGCGGGCTTCAGGTGCAAGACCGCTGGCGACGGCCTCCCTGAGCCTGAACTTAAGCGCCTCACGTGACGTCTCGCTGTCCGTCAGGATCACGATTTTTGCAAAAGAGGGATCGGGCAGCTCGGGAGCCATTGCCAGATAGAAACGGGGCGAGCCCTGACCAATATAGGCCGTGACGATTTTGGCTTCCGGCTGCTGGCCCAGCCATGCTTCTATTTTTGCGGTTGCGGCGCTGGTTTGCGCAATCGAGGTGCCATAAGGCATCTGTACTTCAACCAGCACTTCCGGGCGATCGGAGGTCGGGAAGAACTGTTTTTTTACCAGCCCCATGCCAAGCACGGCCAGAATGAAAATGGCGACCACGGACCCGGCCACGCGCCATTTTCTGGCGATAACGCGGCCAAGCAGCTGGCGAAAACGGTTATAGCGGGGCGTGTTATAGATGGCGGCATGGCCCCCTTCCACTTTGGGGATCGCCGGCAGGATCTTCACCCCAAGATACGGTGTGAACACCACCGCCACAAACCATGAGGCAATCAGGGCGAGGCCGACAATCCAGAACATATTGCTGGTGTATTCCCCGGCGGTCGACTGGGCAAAACCATTCGGCATAAAGCCAATGGCCGTCACCAGGGTACCGGCCAGCATCGGCGCGGCGGTGTGGCTCCAGGCGTAGGCCGAGGCTTTGATTCTGTCGTAACCTTCCTCCATCTTCACCACCATCATTTCGATGGCGATAATGGCATCGTCAACCAGCAGACCGAGGGCGAGGATCAGGGAGCCCAGTGTGACGCGGTCAAAGTTTATTCCCGCGGCTTCCATCACCACGAAAACGACCGCCAGCGTCAGCGGTACCGCCGCGGCAACCACCACCCCCACGCGCCAGCCCATGCTGACAAAACAGACCACCATGACCACAAGCAGGGCGACGAAGAATTTGATCATAAACTCATCGACCGAGGAGCGGATATTGACGGACTGGTCGGTGACTTTGGTCAGGGTCATGCCAAGCGGCAGGCTATCGTTGATTTTCGCCGTTTCCGCATCCAGCGCTTTACCCAGCGCCAGGCCGTTCCAGCCCTCACGCATGACAATGCCCAGCAGCAGGGCGGGTTCATGCTGATTGCGTATCAGCATCGTCGGGGGATCTTCGTAGCCTCGTTCAACTGTTGCCACATCCGACAGCGTGAGCGTTTTGCCCTGGGCGACTAATGGCGTATCGCGGATTTTCTGCAGTTCATCGAACGCGCCATCCAGGCGGATAAAAATCTGTGCGCCCCGGGTTTCAATGGCACCCGCCGCGGCCAGAGCGTTCTGGCTATTGAGGGCATTGAAAATATCCTGCGGTGAGAGGCCCATCGTGGCCAGACGGTCATGGGAGAAGGCGATATATATCCGCTCGGCCTGTTCGCCGATAATGTTCACTTTCTTCACGCCGGGAACGTGCAGAAGCTGCTGTCGCAGGCCTTCGGCATCGCGTACCAGCTGCCGCTGCGGTTCGCCTTTTGCTTTCAGGGCAAAGAGGGCAAAGGTGACATCCGAGAATTCATCATTGATCATCGGGCCGATGACGCCCGCCGGAAGACGCAGGGATTCATCACCAAGCTTCTTACGCGCCTGATAGAACTCCTCCTGCACTTCATAAGGCGGGGTTTTGTCCTGCAGTGACAAGGTGATATACGCCATGCCGGGGCGGGTGTAGGTTTCCGTACGGTCATACCATTTGAGCTCCTGCAGGCGCTTTTCCAGCGGTTCGGCTACCTGATCCTGGATCTCCTGCGCGGTTGCGCCCGGCCAGACGGCGATCGCCGTCATCTGCTTCACGGTGAAGGGCGGATCTTCCGCGCGCCCGAGCCCAAAAAAGGCGTAAATACCGGCAATCGTCACCAGAACGATCAGAAACAGCGTGACGGAACGCTCGCGGACGGCCAGCGCTGACAGATTGAAGCGGCTTCCGCTCATGGTGCATTCTCCGCCGGAGCGGCATGGCGCTGTTCTGCCAGCCTGACAACTTCACCTTCGTGCAGAAGATGGGCGCCTAACGCAACGATCTTCTCCCCAGGCTTCACGCCACCCGTGACCTGGACCGCATCTTCGCCCACGCTCAGCACCTTAACCGGCGTCCATGTGACCTTTGCTGGCTGGGCGGAAATGCGCCAGACGCCGGGCCCTTTACCCGCATCGTAGAGTGAGGCCAGCGGGACCTGCATCGCCTGACCTTCCGTTTTCGCGTCTTCAATGCTGAGCGTGACGGTCGCCCCCAGCGGCGCGTTCGCCAGCTGACCATCCAGCACGTAGCGGGCTTCATACGTGCGGGTTGCGGCATCTGCGGAGTCAGACAGCAGGCGCAACGTCGCGGTGACCGGGTGTTGTTCACTGCCATAAAGCGTGGCCTGCGCTTCGCTGCCGACGGCAGGGCGCAGCGTCTCCGGAAGCTGGACAAGCGCTTCGCGCTGTCCCGCTCTGGCAAGGCGGATGACGACCTGCCCGGCGCTAACGACCTGACCGGGTTCGGCGAGCGTCTCCATCACCACGCCGTCTGAATCCGCCAGCAGTACGGCATAGCCCGTGGCGTTTTGCGCCACGTTGGCCTGCGCCCGGGCAGCGCTGAGATCCGCCCTGGCCGTATCGGCCGCCGCTTTAATCTGATCGTACTCCGAGGCGGACACCGCGCCGGACGCCACCAGGCCGCGATAGCGCGACTCATCGCTGGTGGCTTTTCTCGCCCGTGCCTGGGCAGCATCCACCGCGCGCTGCTGCGCCTGGGCCTGTAATTTCAGGTCAACAGGATCGAGACGCAGCAAGGGCTGGCCCTGTTTGACGGTCTGCCCGGTATCCACCAGGCGTTCGAGGATTTTTCCCTGAACCCTGAAGCCCAGGTCGCTTTGCGTTCTTGCCACCACCACGCCCGTGAAGGCGCGGGCGGCAGGGTTCGCCATCTCGACAGAGGCGGATCTGACAAGCGGTGGCTTAGTGCGCGGATCGTCACTCGCGGAATTATCGCCGCACGCCACCAGGGCAAACGGCAGAAGACATACGGCAACGCGGGCTGAAGTGAGCCTGAGCATGGGAAACCTTATTGAAGTAACAGGACGGTATCCGCATTCTCTGACCAGTGACCAATAATGTCAATGGTCACAAATTAGGGGGCCAGGCTTCTTAATATCAGTGAGGAGAGAAGCACCGCGGCAGCGGGGGCCATTTCAAGGTTGTACTGCAGCTGAACGGGATTAATAAAAGGACACATCACCATGTGGATGGCCTGAGTGACCTCATCCAGTGGCGTTTTTCTTTCAAACTCTCCGGCCTGCCTGCCTTCGATAATGATGCTCTCAATCAGCTTCATCAGGCTTTCAGCATACCGTTCAGTCGACGGCCACTGCTCGCGTGCGGCGACGGCGGCGATGTCGTAAAGCTTGCGATCGTGGAAAAACAGCTCGCTTCCTGCCTCGGTAAGCGCTTTGAAAAGCCGGCGTAATTTTTCGCTTGCTGACGGTGCACCCTCGAGGGCGGAAAGCACTGCCGCCATGATCAGCTCCAGGCGGTTAGCGCAGATCACCTCGCCGATAGCCTGCTTGGAATCGAAGAACTTATAAATGTAGGACTTAGAAAAACCGATCGATTTCGCCAGCTCGGCAACGGTGGTTTTTTCATAGCCGTAGTGACCGAAGTGCTCAAAAGCCGCTTCGACGATTTGCTCTCTGACAGAATGGTCAAGTGGACCACGTATTGATGGGGCGTTCATAGTTTTAGTCATTATGTAAGCTTAGCGTGACAGGCGACGATTAACAACGAGTGACCATTTAGTACTTTGGTTACCGTCATTGATCATGAGCCCTTCAGATGGGACGATCAACCCGGTGGGGTAAGTGTATCACTGTTTTTCACGCACGATGGCATCTATCTGCCGACGATAAGCGAGGGTTTCAGCGCAGTTCCCTTGCGCTGAACAAAGACGTTTTTTGCTTAAGCCGAGAGTGGACGCAGTATGATCAGAATGTCCGAGGAAACCGTGTTTGATCGGCGTGTGAGAGGAGGCCGCAGAACCGATGCGGCCTTATATTTCAGGCAGCCAGTTCAGGCATCTGTTCCTTTACGAAATCCAATACCTTCCTCGCGTCCAGAGAGGCATAGGGAAGACTCTCAACGATGGCGAGTGAATGCGTATTACCCACCGTTTCTTTTATCTCATCGAGTTTGTACTGAATGTGCGGCGCGATGAGGAAACCATCGAAAGCGGGAGCGACACTGGCGAAGTTATCCAGCCCAACAGCGCTAATCATCAGCGGATAGCCTTCGCGTTCTGCCAGAGACTGCATCTTTTTGGCGAGCGAGTTTGCGGTATTACCAAACAACATATCAGAAGCTTTTTCATGTTTTGTTCCTCCTGAAAACCGCTCTCAGGGTAGTCCTGAGGGTGTCACCGAAATGGGCGCTGTCTCTTATTTTGGCGACAAATTAATGTTCTTTTAGCCAGTCGAGAAAAAACTGGCTGAACGCCGTAACCTGAAGCGGCTGCAGCCTGCGCTGCGGATAAACAAACTGCAGCCCGACATCTTTGCGATCGTATCGGCTAAAGCCGGTGAAGCTGTCGGCAAACAGCACCGTGAGTCTTCCGGCCTCAACGTCGTCTTTGACGTCCCACCACGATTTCCCCGCGATGCCGGCCCCGCTTAGCGCCCACTGACGAAGCACTGCGCCGTCGTCGCACACCATGGCGGGCTCGACGCGTACAATGTTTTCCTCTCCCTCTTTTTCAAAACGCCATTCGTTCATCACCACGCCCTGAGACTCCAGCGCCAGGCACCGGTGTCGGGCTAGATCGGCAAACGTGGCGGGGATGCCGTGGTCGTTAAGATACGCCCCGGAGGCAACCAGCACCCGATGGTTCGGGCGGATGTTTCTGACGACAAGGCTGCTGTCCGGCAGGTTACCGAAACGCACGCTCATATCCAGCCGGTTAGCAACCAGATCCTCAACGTGTTCTTTTAGCGAGATGTAAAATTTTACGGCAGGATGGCGTCGGGAAAATTCAATGACGGCAGGGCTGAGATACTGTCTGCCAAAGTCCGAGGGAGAGGAAAGGCGAATGTTGCCGCTGAGCACGCCTTCTTTTTGCGTCAGCAGCGACTCGGCGTGATGCACCTCTTCCAGCACGCGCAGCGCGGCGTGGTAAAACTCTTCGCCTGCGCGGGTCAGGGTGAGAGATCGCGTGGAGCGATGAAACAGCCGCGTCTGGTAACGCTCCTCAATCGCCTTCAGCCTGGCCGTCATGGTGGCAGGGGAAAGCGACAGGCGTCGTCCGGCGGCGGAAAGACTTCCGGCCCTGGCGACTTCCACCAATAAGGCCATGTCTTCGAGTTTACCCATTATTCATTTTTTCCGAAAAGTGCATCTATTTTTAGCGTAATTATCAAAATAAGATGCCGACTGTAAAGTTATTTCATCCAAACCATAAGGGATGAAAACATGAAACCTACCTCACTCTTTGAACGTTACAGGCTGGGTCAGTTAGAGCTGAAAAATCGTATCGTCATGGCACCGATGACCCGCGCGCGCTCCCTTCAGCCGGGCAACATTCCCTCCGCGCTGATGGCCGAGTATTACCGGCAGCGGGCCAGCGCGGGGTTAATCATCACCGAAGCCACGCAGATCTCGCCTCAGGGTCAGGGATACTCCTGGACGCCCGGCATCCATTCGCCGGAGCAGGTTTCAGGATGGCAGCTCACGACGGGGGCCGTGCATCAGGCGGGCGGCGTCATTTTTTCTCAGCTCTGGCACGTTGGACGAATGTCGCACGCCAGCTTTCACCCGGACGGTCAGCCCGTCGCCCCGTCTGCCCTTCCGCCAGACGCGCAGGTGTGGGTGGTGAATGAGCGTGGGGAAGGCGAGATGGTTGACTGCCCGCGGCCGAGAACGCTCTCACGCAAGGACATTCAGAACATCGTCGCGGACTATCGCCAGGCCGCTTTGAATGCCGTCCAGGCCGGGTTTGATGGTGTGGAGATCCACGGTGGAAACGGCTATCTGATCGACCAGTTCCTGCGCCAAACCTCCAACAAACGCACGGACGAGTACGGCGGCACGCTGGCGAACCGGATCCGCTTCGCCCAGGAAGTGTTAAGCGCGATTGCCGAAGCCATTGGTCACGACCGTACGGGCATCCGTCTTTCGCCGTTTATTACCCAGCGCGGGATGAACGACCCACAGGTCTCTGAAGCCATACTCGCGCTTGCGGCCTGGTGCGAACAAAAGGGGATTGCGTTCATCCACCTGGCGGAAGCCGACTGGGACGACGCGCCGCAGATACCCGAGCGTTTCCGTCAATCCCTTCGCGAGACCTTCAGCGGAACGCTGATCGTCGCGGGCAACTATGACCTTGCCAAAGCCGAAGAAATTCTGGCGGCGGGCTATGCCGATTTGATTGCCTTCGGACGACCGTTTATTGCCAACCCGGATTTGCCTCACCGGCTGTCGCACCGCTTGCCGCTGGCCCAGGTGCGCGACCCCGCCACGCTGTTTGGCGGGACCGCCACGGGCTATACCGATTACCCAACGTACACCCTGCAGGAGGAAACGTTATGACCCGTAAAACCTTAATTATCGGCGGCGCTTCCGGCATCGGTTTCGCCGTGGGCACCCTGCTTGCCGGGCGCGGCGAGGAGATTATGCTTGCTGGGCGCGACAGCGTGAAACTGGACGCTGCACGGCAACGACTGAGCGCTCATGCCGCGTCTGTTACCACTCTCGTGCTCGATATCAGCCGTGAGGCAGAGCTTGTTGCGCTCAGTGAAACGCTGGGCGAGGTCAATAATATCGTCGTCACGGCGGGTTCACAGGCGCCGGGCGGACTCCTTTCCGGACTGGATCTCCGTGCGGCAAGACATGCCTTTGATACAAAATTCTGGGGAAGCCTCAATGTCGCCCGCTATCTCAGCGGGAACATCGCTCCCCGCGGTACGCTGACCTTCACCAGCGGCTTTGTGGCGCGCCGCACCGTGGCGGGCGCCATCGTAAAAACCACGATGAATGCCGCCATTGAGGCCGCGACAAAAGTGCTGGCGAAGGAGCTTTCCCCGCTGCGCGTCAACGTCGTGAGTCCGGGGCTGACCGACACGGAAGCGTATGCGGGGATGGACGCCGCCGCGCGGGAAAAAATGCTCGCCGGCGCGGCGGAAACCCTGCCAGCCAAAGCCTGGGGAAGGGCGGAGGACATCGCGCAAGGATATCTTTTCGCCATGGACAATCCCTTTGTCACGGGGTCGGTCATTGATATTGAGGGCGGGGCGTTAATTAACTGAACCCCCACCGGTTTGAACCGCAGGAAATCGTCTGCGGGTAACGTAATACTCTGTTGAGAGACATCATGAAATATACGACGTGTTTTCGTCCAGCTGTGGCGATGCTTATTCTTGCCGGTCTGTCCGGCACCGCATTTTCGGCGCAGCTGGAATGGCTTCAGCCGAAACAGCTTATTGTTGATAAGAGCTTGCCCCAGGCGCAATTAAGGACGAATGAAGCCGTTGCCAGAGAATATGCAACGTTCTGGAATACGGGAGAAGAATCCCTGGCGCGTGATGCGCTGGCGGTGAATTTCATCGATAAAACGCCCCCGGAAGGTCGTAAGCAGGGGCCTGAAGGCGCTATTTTAGCCTCGCGTGCGTTTCGCACGGCCGTGCCCGATTTGCGCTGCGACGTTGAGCAGATGATTATTTCAGGCACTCGCGTGGTTTCGCATTTGCATTTTTACGGCACATTCACCGGGACATTCGGCAAGCTGAAAGGAAAAGGGCAGAAAATAGATTTCATCGCTACGGATATTTATGAAGTCCGCGACGGTAAAATTGCGGCAAACTGGCATATTGAGGACAACCTGACGCTAATGAAAGAACTGGGCGCACTCTAAACGCATCACTCCGGGGCGCCCCGGAGTGATGTAAAAATCCTATAAGCCCAGATCGCTCAGCGACGGGTGATCGTCCGGGCGTCTGCCCAGCGGCCAGTGGAACAGTCGCTCGGATTCTTTTATCGGCATATCGTTTACGCAGGCAAAGCGGCGCTTCATCAGCCCGTCCGGCTCAAACTCCCAGTTTTCATTGCCGTACGAGCGGAACCAGTTGCCTGAATCATCATGCCATTCATAGGCATAGCGGACCGCGATGCGGTTTTCCGTAAAGGCCCACAGCTCTTTAATCAGACGATAGTCCAGCTCTTTTTTCCATTTCCGCTCCAGGAACGCCCGGGCCTCTTCACGGTTGGTGGCGAACTCTGCGCGGTTGCGCCATTGGGTATCCAGCGTATAGGCCAGCGCGACTTTCGCCGGGTCGCGACTGTTCCAGCCATCTTCTGCCAGCCTGACTTTTTCGATGGCGCTTTCACGGGTGAAGGGCGGTAAAGGAGGACGTGTGTTCATGGCGGTTACCTCAGTGTGATTTTATGTAGACAGATCTGTCTACCTGGGGTAATCTATGCCTGAAAAATAACGCTGTCAACACCCTTTTTGAGGCTGTCGAAAAAATGAAAACCGAACACACAGGCAACGAAACAAAAATTAGCGTCCGGGATAAAATATTACTCACGGCGCACGATCTGTTTTATTCCACGGGCTTCAGGGCGACGGGGGTGGATACGCTGATTAAAGAGGCGAAAGTGACGAAGGTGACGTTTTATCGCCATTTTCCGAGCAAAAGTTTACTTATTCTCGCCTATTTGCACTATCGGCATGAAATATGGATTAACTGGTTTGAATCCACGCTGCGTCGACATCTCGATGAAGGCGAAATACCTGCTGATGCGATTTCTGCAACGCTCTGTGAATGGTTTGTTTCGCCGGAGTTCCGCGGCTGCGCGTTTATTAATGCCAGCGCCGAAGCCAAATCCGAAGATATTGAAAGCGAAATAAAAGCGATATGCCGCGATCATAAAATCGAAACAAAGAGTATTATTGCGTCGCTGACGACGATCGCGGATGAGCGCGTCGTCAATGAAATCATGTTGCTCATTGACGGCGCCATTATTCATGCGCAGATGGGCATGGAGACGGATGAGGTCATCACGTCGTTGAAGAGGGTGCTGGCAGACTTAATCGGGGGCTAGCGAGGATCCCCTTAGTCCTCCAGACGGGCTAACAGGTGCATTCAGCATTTGCGAGTAACAGTCGGCTGGCGTGCGCCGAGGATGAACAATCCTCGGCCTCAGCATGTGCCGCTATACAATGCTGTAAACCCCCGCTCCCCAGTACCCCTTACCCGGACGAGTCTGTTCTTTCCAGCCTGATGCGATCAGTTCTTTTGCAATGAACCGGTTGATGACCCCGTGCCCCATGAGCAAGAGGGGTCCGTCGGCGCCCCTTGCCGCCGACATGAGGATCTCAGCCGCCTTAGCGGCACGTTTTTTTACGGCGCTTACGCGCTCTGACTCGCCAGACAGGCCGCAGAGCCAAAGAACGCGAAACAGCGCTGCCCAGTAAAAAGGCGATAGCCGTAACCCCGGAATACGGAACACCGGCAGCTCTGCTTCCCGAAAAACCTCATCAATTAAGCCCGGTTCACACCCCAGCGATTTCAATGATGAAAGGGCTCGCGGGAGAGGGCTGCTGAGAAACGTCAGCGCGCGGTACGCGAGGATTTGAGCCATCTCCGAAGGTCTGTCGCGTCCCGTTGAAGAGCGGTTATAGCTGTCGATCCATCCCACCATTTCCCTGTACGACACCTTTCCCGCGCCCCTGTATTCGGGTTCGCCGTGGCGCATCAAAATAATTTCCATATGTCTTCATCGCTCACCATCCATTCACCAGAGGCAGACTAGCGCGTTCTCACACTGATTTTCACCCACCCGTTTTGGTGTTTCAGGGCGTTGATCGCACTTATCACACTTGTCGGTCTGTTAATTAATAAGTAGACTCGCCAGTCTTTTAAATGATCAAAGAGATAATTCAGTGTCAAAAATCACGTCATCTATCACAACACTCTGTCTTTCAAGAATTTTACTGACCTTTTTCTTCTGGATGGCAGGCTTTTACGGGTTGTTCAACTTTGGAGAGATTGTGCTGGAAATGGTGGACGTGGGTCTCCCCTGGCCCGTCTTATTCGCGACAGGCACCATTCTCTGTCAGCTTGTAGGCTCTGCTCTGGTGATTTCGAATTTTGCGGGCTACGGATGGATTGGATCGGCAATGCTGATTGTGTTTACATTACTCACCATTCCGGTGGGGCATCCATTCTGGAAATTTAGCGAGCCCCAGCGCACCCAGGAGTTTCATATCGCGCTTGAACACATAACCGTTATCGGGGGGCTCATGATGAGCATGCTTTTGTCAGGTCGTAAACGATGAGAGAAAAGGTTAGGCAGAAAGGCCGCCCAAAAGATCCGTCAAAGGAGCAGGCGATACTGCAGGCCGCAAGAAGCCTCTTTCTCGAGAAAGGCCTCGATGTCACGACGGAAGAAATTGCCCGCGTTGCCGGGGTGGCAAAAGCCACGCTTTATGCCAATTTCGCGGATAAAGATCTGCTTGTTGAGGCCGTACTCCGTAAGGAATCGGATCTGACCATCAGTGACAGTGATTTTTCCGAGCGGCATCATCTGTCGTTGACCGAGGTCTTAACCGCGTTTGGCAACCGTTTTGTCCGCTTCATCAACCAGCGCGAGCTGACGGGCTGGGACCGCTTAATTGCCTCCGCCGCTATTCGTCATCCGGAGTTACCCGCGCGTTTTTATGCGGCAGGTCCCGGCAGGGCGCAGCAGATGCTGGAGACAATTATCGGTGAAGCCGTTGAAAAGGGCTTACTGATCGCGTGCTCCCCGCTCGAAGCAGCTGACGACCTGGCCGGGTTATGGCTCGGGATGACAAGCCTTGAGATAAAGCTTGGCGCCAGAAAAAGCTTATCTGATGAAGAAATTGCTCGTCGGGTTACGCATGCGATCGCTGTTTTTATGTGCGCGTATTCAGTGGAAAAGCGCTGAGCATAACCATTTAGAGTAAAGGTAACGGAAATGAGAACACAGAAACGATGCCTCGGCTGCGTGGCTATTGTGGTTGATGACTACGATCGCGCCATTGAATACTACACCGGCAAGCTGGGGTTTACCCTTGTAGAGGATACGCCCCAACCGGGAAAACGCTGGGTAGTCGTCTCACCCAACCCGGAAAGCGACTGCAATATTTTGCTGGCTCGTGCGTCTAACGAAAGGCAGGAAGGTTTTATCGGTAATCAATGCGGTGGCCGAGTTTTCCTGTTCCTTCAGACGGATGATTTTTGGCGCGATTACCATGCCATGAAAGCAAAAGGCGTTCATTTTTGTGAAGAACCTCGTGAGGAAGAGTACGGTATGGTGGTGGTGTTTGAAGATATTTACGGCAACCGCTGGGACCTCTATCAACATGCCCAACGCGGGTGATGACCAGGGATACCTTCCATGACTCTTCGAATTCGACAGGCCAGCGGGGCCGATTCTTCGCTCTTAAGCGAACTTGGATACCGCATTTACCCCGCCCATTTTCAGCATCTGTGGGTATCAGACGCCGAGATGAAGGCCTTTCTGGACGGCGAGTACGCCGTTTCTGTACTTGAACAGAGCCTAATAGATAACACTGTGTCCTGGTATGTTGCAGAGACCGATCGGCCAGTGGGATTCATGAAAGTGACCTGGGACGCCATGCTTCCAGAAACGGACAAGAGGGGCGTTCTCCTCAACAAGCTCTACCTCGATCCTGCCGAGACCGGCAAGAACTATGGTCAGGACATGTTCAATAAAATTATCGACATGGCCCGGAGCAGGGGAAAGGACTATCTCTGGCTGGAAGTGCTTGAGCAGAACGGAGGAGCGTACCGGTTCTACCAGAAGCAGGGCATGCTCTGCATTAAGAACGTCCTTTTTGAAACAGCCTCACAGCAGAGCATACTCAGAATTATGGGGATGTCTCTTTAGGGCCAGGGCTCTCATCCCGCTGTGCCAGCGACAGCGCGCTGGCGCTGGCGGGATCGAACAGCGAGATGCTCTCAATCTGATTGAGTAAAATCACCTTGCGGAATGACATGGCGCTGCGGGGTTCCGAGTCGAGCGTAATGTCATGCTCGGCGTACCACCGGCTGTAATTATTCTCGATGCGCAGGTTCATCGTCTTCTCGTCCCGGTACCCGCTCAACATCGGGATCAGCACGATATTGGCCGTTTTTTCATATTCCAGCGTCGCTGTGTGGATCATACCCACGTATATCCGCCTCGAGCGGAGCGTGACCTGCGCCAGCTCGCCTTGCTCCATACACTGATAGAGCAGTTGCTCGATCCCGCTCGCCTGCGCAAGCCGTTTGTAGAGCTTTTTCCGGCTCTCGCCGTCCAGCCTGGCGCTGCCTGCCCAGTTAGACCGGTAGAGACAAAACAGGATGGCAAACGCCAGCATCACCACCACCGGAGCCTGAATGCCTAAAAAACTCCAGTTCATAAAGTCGATTTGCCAGTCGGTGTATCTCGGTGAGGCAAAGTGGAAAGCGTTGTTGGCGGCGGAAAGGCTAAGCAGCAGCAGCCAGAGCAACCCCGTGGCAATCACCCCCTGCAGAACGAAAATACAGCCGTAAAGCGCAACGAGAAAATAGACATCCCAGCCGAAGGAACGCTTGATTTTAAAGCGGGTCGACAGGTCGCGGCTGGTGTACCAGTACCCGCAGACCATCAGCACCATAAATATCGCCGTTCCCATATCAGGCCCTCTTCAGCGCGTTAACGTGACGCAGAAAGTCCTGCCGCACCTCGTTGCTCTTGTAGTTCACCGAGGCGTTCCCGTCCTGGTCGATGATGATGCGGTCGCCATCTTCCACGGCTTCAATAATTTCCTGCTGACTCATCACCTGCAGTAAGGATTCCGGGCTTGAGAACAGGGAGAGAAAGAAACGTTTCATGTCAGGCATCCTTATGAATAAAAAGGATAAGCCTGGAGGATGACCGCTGAATTTGCCTTAAGGATAACCTGAAAGTGAGTGAAAGCCGGGTGGCGGCTACGCCTTACCCGGCCTACAAAACCTTCAAGCGAATGAGTTTTCAACTTATTGATATTTATGTGTAATAAAAAATAAATTCGCACAAACTTGGACAAATAACGTTAATTGTGTAAGTTTTAATTATGCGATTACGCCACGTTGTTTACAGCCAGGATGTGACCCATGAGCACTTTGCCCTCTGTCGTGAGTCGGTTTGTCGAGTACTACGCCGCACTGGATAGCCAGCCGCCGTCCGCGCTGGCGGGGCTTTATCATTCGAATGCCACGCTTATCGACCCCTTCGGTGAGCACAACGGTATTTTTGCGCTTCAGCGCTATTTCACCCATCTGCTGGCCAACGTCGAGAACTGCCGTTTTTCTATCGATCCGCCGCTGTGCAGCGGGAACCGATTTGTTGTCACCTGGGTGATGCACTGGTCGCATCCGCGCATTGCCGGAGGCGAACCGCTCGATCTGCCGGGGTGCTCGGTGGTGGAGACGGAAAACGATCTCATCACGCGCCAGCGGGACTACTACGATGCGGGAGAGATGATCTACGAACATCTTCCTCTGCTGGGCTGGGCGGTTCGCGGCGTGAAGCGGAGGGTGAAATCATGAAGACGGTGTTGATTACCGGCGCAAGCTCGGGGATTGGCGCCGGGCTGGCGAAATCCTTCTCTGCTGACGGCTACCATGTGATTGCCTGCGGGCGCGATCCGGCGCGTCTGGAAGCCCTGCATCAGATCTGCCCCAATCTCACCGTGCGCCTGTTCGATATGACGGACAGGGACGCCTGTCGCCAGGCGCTGACCGGCAGCTACGCCGACCTGATTATTCTCTGCGCGGGTACCTGCGAATACCTCGACGGTGGCGTGGTGGATGCGGCGCTGGTGGAGCGGGTCATGAACACCAATTTCCTCGGGCCGGTGAACTGCCTTGAGGCGCTACAATCGCAGCTGGTTGCCGGTAACCGTGTGGTGCTGGTGAGTTCGATGGCGCACTGGCTTCCCTTCCCGCGTGCAGAGGCCTACGGCGCGTCCAAAGCGGCGCTGAGCTGGTTTGCCGAGAGCCTGCGCCTGGACTGGGAGCCAAAAGGGATTGCCGTCACGGTTGTCTCTCCGGGCTTTGTCGATACGCCCCTGACGCAAAAAAACGATTTTGCCATGCCGGGCAGGGTGACCGTCGACGAGGCGGTCAAGGCGATCCGTATCGGACTGGCGGCTGGGAAAATGCACATCGCGTTTCCGTCCGGGTTTGGCTTCATTTTGCGGCTGCTTTCCGGGCTGCCTGCGTTTCTTCAGCGCACGCTGCTGCGCAGGATGGTGCGTTCATGAACATTGCGATTATCGGCAGCGGCATTGCCGGGCTGACCTGCGCCTGGCGGCTGGCCGGACACCATCAGGTGACCCTGTTTGAAGCGGGATCGACGCCGGGCGGCCATACCGCAACGGTTGACGTGACGACGCCACAGGGTACATACGCGATCGATACCGGGTTTATCGTCTACAACGACCGTACCTACCCGCGCTTTATGGGTCTGCTCAGCGAGCTGGGCATCAGCGGGCAAAAAACGCAGATGAGCTTTTCGGTGCACGACCCCGCGACGGGGTTTGAGTACAACGGCCACACGCTGACGTCGCTGTTTGCCCAGCGTCGAAACCTGGTGAATCCGGCATTCTGGCGGCTGCTGGGCGAGATTGTACGCTTTAACCGCCTGGCAAAACAGGCGCTGGACGAGGAAGTGGATCCGAACGCCACGCTGCAGACGTTTCTGGACCAGCACGGCTTCACGCCGTTTTTTGCGCGCCACTACATTCTGCCGATGGGGGCCGCCATCTGGTCATCGTCGCTGCAGGAGATGACGCGCTTCCCGCTGCCGCTCTTTTTACGTTTCTTCCAAAACCACGGTCTGCTGGATATCACCCATCGCCCGCAGTGGTACGTGGTGCCGGGCGGCTCGCGGGAGTATATCCGCGCGATGCTGGACAAATTGGGCGATCGGCTGACGCTGCATCTCAATACGCCGGTTCAGCGGGTGAGCCGCCACGAGCGCGGGGTCACGCTCCAGCTCGAAAACGGCAGCCATACCTTCGATCAGGTGATATTTGCCTGCCACTCCGCTCAGGCGCTGGCCATGCTTGACGACCCGACCACCGCAGAGCGCGAGGTGCTGGGCGATATCGGCTGGCAGCGCAACGAGGTTGTGTTGCACAGCGACCCGCGCTGGCTGCCGGTGCGGCCGCGCGCCTGGGCCAGCTGGAACTACCGCCTGAGCGAGCAGGCGCAGGCCAGCGCCTGTGTCACCTACAACATGAATATCCTGCAGGGGCTGCCTGCGGGCAGCCCGCTGTTCTGCGTCACCCTGAACCCGGACGCGGCGGTGGATGAGCGCTTCGTTCTGCAACGCTTCGTTTATGAGCATCCGCTGTTTAACCCGCAAAGCTGGCGGGCGCAGGCGCGGCGCGGCGAGATCAACGGCCACCGACGGAGCTGGTTCTGCGGAGCCTACTGGTACAACGGTTTTCATGAGGACGGGGTGCGCAGCGCGCTGGACGTGGTCAATGCGATAGCGGCCGGGGAGAGGAACTGAGATGAACAGCTGCCTTTACCACGGCGTATTACGCCACCGCCGCCTGCAGCCGAAAACCCATGAATTTCGCTACAGCGTGTTTATGGCCTGGCTGGATCTCGATGAGCTGCCGCTGCTCTCGTCCGTCGGTGTGCGGCGCAATCGCTTTGCTGCCGCCTCTTTCCATGACGCGGACTATCCGCTCGGCACGCCGCTTAAAGAGAACGTGCTGAGCAGGCTGGAGAGCCTGACCGGGGAACGTCCGGACGGGCGGGTCATGCTCCTGACGCAGCTGCGCTATTTCGGGTTCCATTTCAATCCGGTCAACTTTTACTACTGCTATGACGGGAGGGGAATCCTGCGCTGGCTGCTGGCGGAGGTCCGCAACACGCCGTGGAACGAACGTCATTATTACGCGGTCGACGGGCAACATGCCCAGCCCACGGAAAAAGCGTTTCACGTTTCCCCCTTCAACCCGATGGACATGATCTACCACTGGCGCTTCAACGACCCGGATAACACGCTGCATATGCACATTGAAAATCATCAGGAAGCGAAGGTGTTCGACGCCACGCTGGCGCTGCGCCGGGAGCCTCTGACGCGCCCCGCGCTGCGTTCGCTGCTCCTGCGTATCCCGCTTATGACCCTGAAAACCGTTTTCGCCATTTACTGGCAGGCGCTGCGCCTGTGGCTCAAGCGCGTGCCGCTGTATAACCATCCCGTCAGCAGGAGTGAACGCTCATGACCGATCCCGTCTTTGCGTTAGAACCCGATATCCCGCGCAACGTGCGCCTTGCGCGCTGGCTGCTTTTTCGTCTGTTAAGCGGTATCCGCGGCGGCTCGCTCACGCTGCGAGAAGGGGCGCAGACTTTTCATTTTGGTGAGTCAGCCTCCGCGCTGCATGCCGACGTACAGATCCTGACGCCCGGCGTCTACTGGCGTGTCTTAACGGGCGGGAGCCTTGCTGCGGCAGAAGCCTGGATGGACGGCGAATGGGAAACTACGCACCTTACGCCGCTACTGGAACTTCTGGCGCTCAACGGCGAGGTGCTTGGCCGTCTGGAAAACGGGTTCCGTCTGTTCGGCAGGCCGCTGGAGCGGCTACGCCACTGGACGCGGCGAAACTCCCGCGCGCAGGCGCGTGAAAATATTGCCGCCCATTACGATCTGGGTAACACCTTCTATGCCCATTTTCTGGATAAGGAGCTGCTCTATTCCAGCGCCTTGTTTACGGAGGAAGAACAGGATCTCACGGCGGCCCAGCAGGCCAAAATGGCGCGTCTGTGCGAACAGCTGGCGCTGAAGCCGGGCGATCATCTGCTGGAAATTGGCACTGGCTGGGGGGCGATGGCGGAATACGCGGCCCGTCATTATGGCTGTCGGGTGACCACCACCACGCTGTCACAGGAGCAATACGTCTGGGCGACCGAACGAATTGCCCGCGCCGGACTGCAGGATCGGGTCGAGGTGCTGCTCTGCGACTATCGCGACCTCACCGGGCAGTACGACAAGCTGGTCTCGATAGAGATGATTGAAGCCGTCGGGCAACGCTATCTGCCCACGTTCTTCCGTACCTGCCAGGCGCGGCTGCGCCCGGGAGGACGCATGGCGATTCAGGCCATCACCATTCAGGACCAGCGCTATCGCGACTACAGCAAAAGCGTCGATTTTATCCAGCGCTACATTTTCCCCGGCGGCTTCCTGCCGAGCATCACCGCGATGAACGATCTGATGACGCGCCACACCGATTTCGTGGTGCGCAATCTGTTCGACATGGGGCCGGACTACGCCCGCACGCTGGCGCACTGGCGGCAGCGCTTTGTCCACGCCTGGCAGGAGATTGAAAAGCTCGGCTTTGATGAGCGGTTCCGCCGCATGTGGCTGTACTACTTTGGCTACTGCGAAGCCGGGTTTAACGCCCGCACCATCAGCGTGGTGCAGTTGACCGCCGAGCGCGTATGAAACGATATCTTCAGGTCTTTCTGCTGGCCGTCGCGTTCGATCTTTACTGGACGCTGGTGGTGCTCTTTCGCGAAAAGGGCCTGATTATCTGGCTCGCGCTGGCGATCCTGGCGTGCCTGCTCTTGCCGTCTGTATATCGTTTTTACGCCATCGGGCTGGCCGCGGCGGGCAGTTTGCTGGATACGCTCTGGGCGCTGACGGGACTGATAGCCTTCACGGGCGAGTCTCTGATGCCGCTATGGATGGTGGCATTGTGGCTGATGTTCGCCACCGTCTGGACGCAGCTTACGCGCACCACCACGTTGCCCGGCTGGCTGCTGACCCTGCTGGCCGCCGTGGGAGGCCCGGTGGCGTACCTGATTGGCGAGCGGCTGGATGCCATCACATTTCTGGAGCCGACCTTTATCGTCGTCAGCTGGATGGCACCGGGTTGGCTGGTGTTGATGCTGTTTTTCCACCTGCTGATGGGGAGACAAAAATGAGAGCTGCGATTTTGCTGCTTTGGCTGATCGCCATGCCCGCGGCCCAGGCCGCCGACTGGCTGGCGTGGCGTAAGGTGGGCGATGCCACGCTCACCTGGGGGCCGTTCACCGTCTATACCTCCCAGCTGCGTACGCCGGATGGGCGTTACGGTCGGGAGAACCAGGATCAGGCGCTGATAATTACCTATGCGCGCGACATCGATCGCGATGAGCTGGTCGAGGCGACCCGTGACCAGTGGCAGGCGCAGGGGATCCTGGCGCAGGAACCGCAAAGCGAAGCCTGGCTGCGGATGCTCCGGTCGCTGTGGCCGGATGTTCGACCGGGCTCACAGCTGGCGTTTGTCCTTGATGACCAGCAGGGGCAGTTCTGGTACCGCGATCCCACCCTTCAGAAAACCTTTATTCCTCTGGGACCACGCCAGTCAGAAGCGTTCAGTACCCGTTTTCTGGCCATCTGGCTGGCTCCCCGTACGCAATATCCTGAGCTGCGTCAGCAGTTAATCGGAGGCCAAAAATGAAACGTTTCCTGATGATGGTGCTGGCATTAACGATGCTGCTGGCGGGCTGTAGCACGGAGGTGACCGAATACCGCCACCAGCAGCCGCGGCTGGATATCTTCCACTTCTTCCAGGGCAAAACCGAAGCGTGGGGGATGGTGCAGGATCGCAGCGGCAAGCAGATCCGACGTTTTCACGTTGAGATTGCCGGGGATGTTATCGGCGATACGCTGACCCTGAACGAGCACTTCGTTTACGACGACGGCGAGAAGCAGCAGCGAGTCTGGCATATCCGGCGCCTGGGGAACGATCGCTATGAGGGCACGGCGGGGGATATCGAAGGGGTAGCGACGGGGCAGGCCGCAGGCAACGCGTTCAACTGGCATTACAGCATGAACGTGAAGGCCAACGGCAGCACCTGGCTACTGAACTTTGACGACTGGATGTACCTGCAGGATGAGAACCATCTGTTTAATAAAACCGAGATGAAGAAACTGGGCGTCACCGTCGCCACGGTGACGTTGTTTTTCACCAAGGGATAAGGGATCCCCACTCAATTTGTAACCAGAAGCGATTCGGATTTTTTAAATGACATGATTATTTTGCAGCGATGACCTGGTCCGGCTGTAAATCGCTGAGGCGTTTCCTGCAGGCCGGGGCGAGGCGCAGGGATGCGCCGAGAGGGCGGGCTTTACAGGGATGTTACCTCCGCCCGTCCCCGATAAGCCGGAAGGAATAAGCCGAAGGAACCGCGAAGCGGCGATTTACCGCCGGGAGCCCGGGTCGCCAGGGTGGTGGCGATTGAGCCACCCTGGCACGTTCACAGGTCATGTCGTTACAGAGTAGCAAGGAACATAAAGTGAACGGAATGACCACTACAGCCGTATGTTCCCCCTCACCCTAACCCTCTCCCCAAAGGGGCGAGGGAACTGTTTCGTGTCTACGCTGTGTCCGCAAGGTGTGATGTTATGCCCCGGCAGAACGGGTTTTACTACCCGAGTAAATAAAGACAAGCGCAATCCCCAGGCAGACTACCGCCCCCAGACGACTCGTTGAAAACGAAATGGCGGGGTTACCCAGCCAGCCAAAGTGATCAATCAACATGCTCATGGCGAGCTGGCCAAAGATGACCGCCACCGTGGCGACGGCGGTGCCGATGCGCTGCACCGCCACGACCATAATCACAATATAAGGCACGCCAAACATTGCCCCGAGAAGCTGCCATTTCGGTACATCCAGCAGGCTGACGGCCTGCTTAGGCTCAAAGAAGAAAATCAGCAGGGCGGTCACCAGCGCGCCGACGGAGAAGGTCAGAAACGCGCTTTTGAATACCCCCACGTTGCTGCCGAGCTGGCCGTTAATGGCGGCCTGAATGCTTAGCGTTGCGCCGCCGCACACGGCCAGAAGAATCATAATCAGTGTCATACGTTACCCCTGCGCGACCAGAACCAGTGCCGCAATAATGAACCCCAGTGCAATAATGCGCTTTGCGTTTATCTTCCTGTGCGGCGAACCCAGCAGACCATAATGATCAATGATCAGGCTTTTAAAGACCTGGCCGGCCAGAATGCCAATCATGGTCATGGCGATGCCGATGGTGGGTGTCGCCACGGTCAGGATGACCACGTATACCGGACCGAGCACGCCGCCGAGCAGCTGCCAGCCGGGCTGTGCGAAAAACGACGGGCTGTTGCGCGGGCTGAAAAACAGCATCAGCAGAAACGTTAGCGCGGCGCCGACGCCAAAAATGCTGAACGTCGCCCATAAATCCCCGACCTTTCCCCCCAGCGGTCCCAGCAGGCCCGCCTCGACGGAGAGGCCCATCCCGCCAGCAATCACCAGTAAAATCAAAACAAACTGCATTCTTCTTCCTCCGTTTTCAGGCGAAGAAGATTACGTGGGTTGTTCAATGAGAAAAATGCCATAATGCAGTAAACACCTATGCGAGATATGCATTAATGGTTGACGCCAGCAACATCAACATCCGCGCGCTGCTGATCTTTATCGACGTGTATGAAGCGCAGAACTTCTCCGTCGTGGCGCGGCGGCAGGGGATATCGGCCTCGCAGATATCGCGCGTGATCCACCAGCTTGAGGATGCGCTCGGGCAGCAGCTTTTCTATCGCAATACGCGGGCCGTCATTCCCACGGAAAGCGGTCATCTGTTTATCCGTTACGCCCGGTCAATGGCGGAAAACCTGGAAGAGGCGCGCCGGGAGCTGGACGCGCGTGCGGTGGAACCGTCCGGTGCGATCCGCATTAACGGACCGGTGTTTTTCGGCCAGAAGCACATAGCCCCCGGTCTTCCCGGCCTGTCGGAACGCTATCCTCGCCTGAGCGTAGAGCTGACGCTGACCGATGATTTCATTGACCCCCACCGGGATGCGGCAGACCTTATCTTCCGCATTGGCGTGCTGACGGACTCCTCGTTTCGGGCGCGGGTGTTCGGGCAGCAGGTGTATCATCTGGCCGCGTCGCCAGATTACGTGCGTAGACACGGTGCGCCTGAAGGGCCGGACGATCTGAATCGCCATCACTGTCTTGTCTATCGCGGATCGTCAGGGCCTAACCGCTGGCTGTTGCGCAGAGCGGGCGAGGCGTGGATACACTATCCCGTGACGCCATTGATGACCTCGAATAATGCGGAAGCGCTGCTGGCTGCGGCGCGGGGTGGGATGGGGATCGTGCTGTTTCCGGACTGGCTGGTGAGCGAGCCGCTCCAGCGCGGTGAGCTGATTCCGCTCCTGCCCACGCTGGAGTGTGCCATCAATACGGAACAGCAGGCGATCGCGGCGATCTACCCCGATGCCCGACATCCGCCCCTGAACGTCAGGGCGGTAATTGATTATTACGTCGAGCGTTTTGGCACGCCGCCGTACTGGCAAACCGAGCGCGACTGACCGTCGGGATTGCGTGACAGGTCCGGCATCCAGTAGTGTTAAGGGATATCAACAGAGGATGATTGGGCCATGCACCTTGATTTTCGCCAACTTCGCAACTTTGTCGCGCTGGTTGAATACGGCAGTTTTAACCGCGCGGCGGAGGCGGTTTGCCTCTCGCAGTCCGCATTTAGCCGAAGCATTCAGGCGCTGGAGCAGAGCGTAGGGCATCCTTTATTCGATCGCCAGAGCAAGCTTCCCACCCTCACGCTGCACGGACAAACGCTGCTTCCTTATGCCCGCCGCTTTCAGGCCCTGAACGTTGAGCTCAGCAGCCAGATGCGCGAGGCGGAAGAGGCGCTCACCGGCGAGGTGATCTTCGGCTGCGGCCCGGCACCGTCGGCGCGGCTGATCCCCGCCGCGGTGGGGGCGTTTCACCGCAGCATGCCCCAGGCGAAGGTAAGGTTTCAGGTTGATAACTGGTTTGCCCTGCATCAGGCGCTGACCACTCGCCACTATCCGTTCGTCGTGGCCGACAGCTGGCAGGCCGAACTCGATCCCCAGCTTCGCGTTCAGCCGCTGAGCCCGCAGCGCTGCTTCTTTATCTGTCACGCCGATCACCCGCTGGCGAACGAGGGGCCCGTCTCCGTCCAGGCCATGCTCCGCTATCCGTTTGCCGCACCTTATTTGCCGCCAGGCGTGCGCAAAGTGCTGGCAACCCTGAGCGAGCAGCAGGATTTTTCGCCGGCAATCCAGTGTGACCACATTTATGCACTGCTTTCTACGCTGGCCCATACACACGCGGTCAGCTTCGCCAGCGAGGACGGCTTTGCGCTGTGCCAGCAGAGCCACCGCCTGGTCAAGCTGGAGCTCAGCGATCTGCCGGAAGAGTGGCGACTGATGCAGACCCGGTTTGGGATTATCTCTCCGGTTCATGCGACTCAGACGCCGCTGGTCGAGAAGATGATCGAGATTATTCTCCACGTTGACCGCCAGCACGCGCTTCAGTTGCTGGAGCAGGAGGAGATTTAGCGCGGCTGACCGTCGGCATCGTACAGCGGCCAGCGGGCTTCCAGCTTCAGCGTGGTGAGCGCCTGTTCAACGAATTTTCCCTCGGCCCACTGTCGGGCATCAAAGGCGCTGCGGATCAGGCGAGACGCCTGCGCCTGTTCAACGCTCTGGCTGAAGCTGTCCGTCAGGAACGGGTCAATTCGCGGTGAGGTGGTAAAGTTCAGGTCATCGGGGCGGAGCTCTTCCAGGAAAAGCGCCTGGGGGATCTGGCTTTGCTGCGCCATTTCAGCGGACCAGGCGTTGCGGCTGGTCGGGTCGCTTATCTCAGCCGCATTTTTCACCAGAACGTCGACGATCTGCTGGGTAGCCTGCGGCCACGCGTCGATAAAGTGCTGCGTAGCGAGCAGCGCAGCCTGCGTCGTATTCTGTCGGCCAGAGTCGCCGCTTCTGGCCACCACGTCAATTTTCTCACCGCGTAAGGCAAGAAGCGATACGCCTCCCCAGACGGCATCCACGCGACCAGCCGCCAGCGCCGCCTTACCGGCATTCCAGTCGAGATTGATCACCTGCAGGCTGCGTTCCATAAGCCCCGCCGTGCGCAGGGCGCGGTCAAACGCCAGCTGATCCGCGGTGCCGCGATAGACCGCGACCCGTTTTCCCTTCAGGTCTGCCAGAGAGCGAATGCCCGAGGCTCGGGTCACCGCCAGATAGGATTCAGACCCGCGGCTACCGAGCAGCAGGCGCGTCGGAAGACCGTTTGCCTTTCCGATAATCGCAGCAAGATCCCCCAGCCAGGCAAAATCAAGCTGCTGGTTAGCCAGCGCCTCATTCACCGCCGGTCCTGCGCCCTTGAAGAACTGCCATTCCACGCTAACGCCCTGGGGTTTAAACACGTCCTCCAGCTGATGGCGAATATACGCCATGCCGAGCGGGCCTCCGATAAAAGGCTTACTGCCTGCGCTCTGGTCCGGTACGCCGATACGTATGGTGCGCAGCGGGTCGGCGCTGGCGTTTGCTGTTAGTACTATCACGGCTGTCAGCGCCAGCAGGGTGCGGTGGATAAAAGCTTTCATCATAACGAGTGACTCCTGGTTTTTTTCTCACCCTAAAGACCTCGTCGCCCGGCTGTTAAATGCTTTTAGTGGAAAAGAACAGGTGAAAAAAAGCTAAATCAGCGTCCGTGCACCCGGCAGGTTCAGATGCATTTGTTGCATCGGGATTATTCGTGTAACGCAATGACGAAGGGCCAAAAGAGGGGGTTTGATAGCGGCATGGCTCGTTAATCAGTGAACCGCTATGTCGCAAATGATTTTAAAAACTGCACCTTCCGGCAGGTCAGGGATCCGGCTTAACGGCTGGCCGTGGCTTATGCCCACGTTCCTTCTGCTGCTGTGGTATGTCGCTGCATATGCGCGGTGGATGCCTGAACAAATTCTGCCTGCCCCTGGCGTGGTGGCTGACACGGCGCTCTCGCTTCTGCGCGCCGATCTGCTGGGGCAGTGGGCCTTCAGCCTGCAGCATCTGGCGCTCGGCCTGCTGCTGGGGGCGATCATCGGTACCGTGCTGGGCGCGCTGTTTGGTCTTGTGCCCGGGATGGCGCGCCGCGTGGAGCCGCTCTTTTACGCGCTGGCGCAGATCCCGACGCTGGGCTGGATCCCCCTGTTTATGGTGCTGTTCGGGATTGATAACGGCCTGAAGCTGGCGGTCATCATCAAAAGCACGATTGTGCCACTGACCCTCAACACGCAGCAGGCGGTAGCGAGCGTGCCAGAGGCGCTGAGCGAAGCCGGAAAAGTCATGCATTTTTCCCGCTGGCAGCGCCTGCGCTGGCTGGTGATCCCGGCAAGCCTGCCGGGCTGGTTTACCGGCCTCAGGCTGGCGCTTTCGCAGGCATGGGTATCGCTGATTGTGGTTGAACTGCTGGCTTCCTCGGAGGGCATTGGCTACCTGATGGTCTGGGGACGTCAGCTGTTCCAGCTGGATATTGTCTTTGTGACCATTGCCGTCGTCGGCATTAGCGGCATGGTAATGGACTGGTCAGCCAGCCGGCTCGGGTCGCGCCTGGTGTTCTGGCCTCAGGCTGCCGTCGGGCGTCTGGCGTGGAAACCGCAGGCCAGCTGGCGGGCGTTTCAGCTGCCCGCCGCGCTGCTGGCGCTCTGGCAGGTAGCAAGCCAGTGGGGCTGGATTGATGCCGCGCTGTTTTCATCCCCGCAGGCGGTTGTCGCGCGCTTTGTGCAGGGCGCGACGAGCGGTGAGCTGGCATCAGCCATGCTGGCTAGCCTGGAGCGCACCCTCGTTGGCGGTGCAGTGGGGATCGCCGCGGGATTTTTATGCGGCCTGCTACTGGCCCTGCGCCCACGCGTGGGCGAGATTGTCACTCCGACGCTCAACGTCCTGCGCCACATCGCTCTGTTCGCCTGGCTACCGCTTCTGACCGCGTGGGCAGGTAATGATAACGGCGGAAAGATGGTGTTTATCGCTCTGGCTTCATTTTTCCCGATGTTCTTCAACACCCTGCAGGCCGTCCTGCAGCGCAACCCGCATCTGGACGAGGTGGCCCGGGTGCTGCGCTTAAGCGGGCTGACGCGTCTGCGAACGTTGATCCTTCCCAGCGCAGCGCCCGGTATCTTTGCCGGTCTTCGGCTGGCGCTGATATACGCCTGGCTTGGCAATATTGGCGCGGAGTATTTCATGTCCTCCGGGACCGGAATTGGCAGCCTGATGATCAATGCCCAGCAGCTGCTGGACATGCCCACCATCCTCTGCGGCATGGTGCTCGTCGGTATTACCGGCGCAGCGCTGGATAAAGCCGGACGTTTACTGGAAATCCGCGCCACCCGCTGGCGCATACAGGAGCCATCATGAGCAACACGCCTTTGGTCTCGTTTCAGCAGGTGCGCAAATCCTGGCAGCAGGTAACCGCCGTGCAGAATTTTAATCTGGATATTGCCGCTGGTGAGCTGGTTGCACTGGTGGGCAGCAGCGGCTGCGGAAAGTCGACCCTGCTGCGGATGCTGGTTGGCCTTGAGCCCACAACCCAGGGCGAAATCCGCGTCAACGGCGAGCGGGTGTGCGGCGTGGGCAAGGCGCGCGGTATGGTCTTTCAGGAGCCTCGCCTGTTCCCCTGGCTGCGCGTCATTGACAACGTCATGCTCGGCCTGGCGGATGAAAAACTCAGCCGGGCAGCCAGGCGCCAGCGCGCAGAGGAGATGCTGGCGCGCGTGCAACTTGCCGAATTTGCCAACGCACTCCCCGCGCAGCTTTCCGGCGGCATGGCCCAGCGCGTGGCCATTGCGCGAGGTCTGGTGGCGCGCCCGCAGATACTGATGCTGGACGAGCCTTTTGGCGCGCTGGATGCGCTGACGCGCCACACCCTGCAACAGGAGCTGCTGCACCTCCACCAGCGTGAAGGCACCACCACGCTGCTGGTCACTCACGACGTTGAGGAGGCGGTAGCGCTGGCGGACAGGATCGTGGTGCTTTCCCCGCGTCCCGGACGCATACGCGATGTGGTTAGCCTGGCGCTGCCTCATCCTCGCCAGCGTGACGATGTCGCCTTCACGGCTGCCTGTCGCCAGATACGAAACCTGATTACCTCATCCTGACTATTCAATTTCAATTAAGGAGTAATAACATGGGACATCCTTCCGTCTTCCCCACCGGCGCAACGCTGTACGATCCGGCGCGTGCCTGGAGCGGCTATACGCTTTTTCAGGCCATGGAGCACGGTGCCGTACTGGTGGACATGAACGGCACGGTAGTGCGGGAATGGCCGGAGCTGCACGGCTTTCCGAACAAGATCTTGCCGGGTGGGGCTATCCTCGGCCACAGCGGCGAACGCGACCCGCGCTACGGAATGCAGGACATGCTTGACCTTATTCAGGTGGACTGGGAGGGGAACGTCACCTGGAAATTTGACCGCTACGAAAAGATCGCCGATCCGGGCCATGAGCCGCGCTGGATGGCGAGGGCGCACCATGACTATCAGCGCGCGGGCAATCCGGTTGGCTATTATGCGCCGGGGCTGGAGCCGCAGGTCGACGGGGGCAATACGCTGATCCTCGCCCATACCAATCTGGTCAACGAGGCAATTTCAGACAAGCTTCTGCTGGATGACACCATCATCGAAGTCGACTGGGAGGGTAACGTGGTGTGGGAGTGGCGCTGCAGCGACCATTTCCACGAGCTGGGCTTCGACGACGCGGCGAAAACCGCGCTTTACAATAATCCGAATATGCGCGCCAGCGGCGGCGGAATGGGCGACTGGATGCATATCAACTCGATGTCGGCGCTCGGGCCGAACAGATGGTATGACGCAGGAGATGAACGCTTCCATCCCGACAACATTATCTGGGATGCGCGCGAATCCAACATCATCGCCATTATTGATAAGCGTAGCGGACGCATCGTCTGGCAGCTTGGGCCCGATTACAGCAAGCCGGAGCTTAAACACATCGGCTGGATTATCGGCCAGCATCACGCGCATATGATCCCCCACGGCCTGCCCGGGGCGGGTAATATCCTGATCTTTGACAACGGCGGCTGGGCCGGATACGGCGCGCCAAACCCGGCCTCGGCGGACGGCGTGAAAAACGCCTGGCGAGATCATTCGCGGATCCTGGAAATCAACCCCATCACGCTGGACATCGAGTGGCGCTACTCACCTTACGAGGCAAACTTGCCCCAGCCGACCGATTCATACCGTTTCTACAGTCCTTACATCAGCAATATGCAGCGCCTGGAGAACGGCAATACCTTGATAAACGAAGGATCTAATGGACGGATCTTCGAGGTGACCCGCGATCATGAAATCGTCTGGGAGTATATCTCTCCCTGGTGGGGAAAAACGCTGAATAACAATATGGTCTACCGCGCGTACCGCATTCCCTACGCCTGGATCCCGCAGTTGAATCCGCCGAAGGAGACGCCGATTCAGCCGGTGGACGTGCGAACGCTGCGGCAGCCGGGTGCGGCGGCGGGCCCGGCGCAAAGCGTGGTTCGGGTTGCCGGGGTGCAGCCCTACAGTAAAGGTGCCGATGCGCTGTGCGTCGCGACGGACAACGATACGCTTCTCCGCAGTCCGAAACTGTTCCGCGTGGCGGAGAGCCGGTTCAGGCCGGTTGAGGATGAAAATGTGCTGGAACAGGAAGGGACGGTGCTGCTGTTTGTCGGCGCAGAACGCTGCATACACTGCCGAAAACTCTGGCATATTCTCGCTCAGGAGACGGTTATCCCGCTGACTGACCGGTTTGATACGCGCTATCTTGACGCTGATCTTAACGCGGCGCTGGCCACCCGCCTCTGCGTGCGCGGCCTGCCTGCGCTCCTGGCGCTCAGGGAAGGGCAGGAGATATCGCGGGCGCCAGCGCATCTGACTTCAGAAAGCGTGCACGGCTGGTTGAGAAATCTTTCTGCATGACGGCTCTCCGGGCGAGGCCGTTAACGCCTCACCCGGAAACCGGACGGCTATTTCGCCAGGATTTCCTGTCTGATGATCTCCGCGCCCGCGCTTAAGGCTCTCAGCTTGCCGTTAGCCACCTGACGGGAGAGGGGAGCCATGCCGCAGTTGGTCGACGGATACAGCTTGTCGGCGTCGACAAACTGCAGCGCTTTACGCAGCGTATCGGCCACTTCCTCCGGCGTTTCAACTGTGTTGGTTGCTACGTCAATCGCGCCAACCATCACTTTCTTGCCGCGGATCAGCTCAAGCAGATCCATCGGCACGCGGGAGTTGTGGCACTCCAGGGAGATGATGTCGATGTTAGAGGTCTGCAGCTTAGGGAAGGCCTCTTCGTACTGGCGCCACTCGGATCCGAGCGTCTTTTTCCAGTCAGTATTGGCCTTGATGCCGTAGCCGTAGCAGATATGGACCGCGGTCTCGCACTTCAGCCCTTCAATGGCGCGCTCCAGCGCGGCGATGCCCCAGTCGTTGACCTCATCAAAAAAGACGTTAAACGCCGGTTCATCGAACTGGATAATATCCACGCCTGCGGTCTCTAGCTCTCGCGCTTCCTGATTGAGGATTTTGGCGAATTCCCAGGCCAGCTTTTCGCGGCTTTTATAGTGCGCGTCGTACAGGGTGTCGATCATGGTCATTGGCCCCGGCAGAGCCCATTTGATCGGCTTGTCCGTGAGCTGGCGCAGGTATTTTGCATCGTCGACGAAGACCGGTTTCTGGCGCGCGACGGCGGAGACCACGGTCGGCACGCTCGCATCATAGCGGTTACGAATGCGCACCGTCTGGCGGTTCTCAAAATCGACGCCGCTCAGGTGTTCAATAAAGGTGGTGACGAAATGCTGGCGGGTCTGTTCCCCGTCGCTGACGATATCGATTCCCGCGCGGATCTGCTCATCCAGAGACAGGCGCAGCGCATCCTGCTTGCCCGCCAGCAGTTCCTGATCCTGCAATTTCCAGGGTGACCATAGCGTTTCAGGTTGCGCAAGCCAGGTCGGCTTTGGCAGGCTGCCAGCCGTTGAAGTCGGGAGCAATGTTTTCATAATAAAAGACCTTTTTTGATGTATTAAAGCGTGTAGTTATCAGACCACTGCTCAAGAATGTGTTTGTAAGGCTTAATGAAGTACTCTTCGGTAAATCGACCCTGTTCAATCGCCAGACGGCTTCGCTCTTCCCGGTCATACACAATTTTGGTTAATGAGTGATCCTGCTGGTTCAGATCCGGTCGGTAGCACAGTCCGGCCGCCGAGTTGGCGTTATAAATTTCCGGGCGATAGATCTTCTGGAACGTCTCCATCGTGCTGATGGTGGCGATCAGTTCGAGGTCGGTGTAATCACTCAGCAAATCCCCGGTAAAGAAGAACGCGAACGGCGCCACGCTGTGTTCCGGCATGAAGTAGCGCACGCTCAGGCCCATCTTCGCGAAGTACTGCTCCGTAAGCGATTCGCCATCCGGCTGATACTCAACGCCCAGCACGGGGTGCTGGTTACCGGTGCGGCGATAGGTATCTTTGCTGGAGACGCTCAGGCAAATCACCGGTCCTTTTGTGAAGTTCTCTTTGTATTCCGGTGAACTCACAAAATGGCGGAAGATATTGCCGTGCAGTTCGCCAAATTTTTCCGGAATGCTGAAGTGCTGCTGGTTCTTGTTGTGCTCCAGCAGCAGGACGCTGAAATCATAATCCCGCACGTAAGACGAGAAGTTATTCCCGACGATGCCAGGGATACGCTGGTTGTTTGTCTTGTCGACAATGGTGGTTTGCAGTATCTCAATAGCCGGGAACGGTTTTTCCGCGCCAATATTCAAATCGACAGAGATGATCTCAAGCTCAACCGCATAGCGATCGGCGTTTGGGTTATCCCAGCGCGCTAAAGCGTTAAAGCGGTTGTTGATCATCACCAGCGTATTGCGCAGGTTCTCCTGACGCTTTTCCCCGCGGGCCAGGTTGGCGAAGTTGGTGGTCGTACGCGTATTTTCTGACGGGTTGTAATTCTCATCGAAGCAACTGCGCTTAAGGGTATATGTGAAAGCTTTGCTCATTGTGGTTATGCATCCTAAGTTCATGTTGCTAAGAAGTTACCAATGCATAATTTATGCCTGAGCCCGCGGCGCAGGGGAAGTGACTTAATTTCAATGCAACATGAGCGAAGTTCATGAAGTGTAACGCTTGAGGTGTCGCTGCCTTCTTGCCGGGTGACGCTGTGCTCACCCGGCCTACGATTATGCTAATGTCGCACTCTTTCCTCAATTCCCGCTATAATCCCCAAAATTTCCAACCGGTTTAGAAACAATCATGACAAAACTCACCTTACAAGAGCAGATGCTGAAAGCGGGCCTCGTCAGCAGCAAGAAAGCGGCGAAAGTGCAGCGTACGGCAAAGAAATCACGCGTTCAGGCGCGTGAGGCTCGGGAAGCGGTAGAAGAGAACAAGAAGGCGCAGATCGAGCGTGATAAGCTGCTGAGCGAGCAGCAGAAGCAGGCCGTACTGGCGAAAGAGTTTAAGGCGCAGGTGAAGCAGCTGATTGAGATGAACCGCATCACCGTGGCGAAAGGCAACATCACCTTTAACTTTACCGACGGTACGCTGATTAAAAAGATTGAAGTCGATAAGCAAACGCAGACCCAGCTGATCAACGGCCGTCTGGCGATTGCTCGCTTGGTGCTCAATGCTAACGGTGACTGCGACTACGCGATCATTCCGGCGGTAGTGGCCGATAAAATTGCCCAGCGCGATGCCGACAGCATCGTGTTAAACAGCGCGCTCAGCCAGGAAGAGCAGGACGAAGACGATCCGTACGCGGACTTCAAAATCCCTGACGATTTGATGTGGTAAACCGCGTTCAGAACGGGGCGGCGTGACGGGCGTTAAACGGCTCGCCGCTCACGGGATGAATAAAATTCAGCTCGCAGGCATGCAGCATCAACCGGGGCGTTTCCTCAGCACCCGGCACGTCAAGACCGCCATACAGATCGCAGCCCAGAATCGGGTGTCCCAGCTGCTGGCAGTGAATACGCAGCTGATGGGTTCGCCCGGTCTCCGGGATCAGTTTCACCCGAGTTAACGGTAATCCCGCCCCCTGATAAAACCGTTCCACAACCTGGTAGCGGGAGCGGGCGGGTTTACCGGTAATGGCGCAGATCGACATCAGCGGGAACAGCGCCGGGTCTTTGGCAATCGGCGCATCAATAACCCCTTCATCATTTTCCACGTGGCCGCAAAGCAAGGCGCTGTAGACTTTCTCCACGCTGCGCTGGCTAAACTGCTGGCACAGTGCCGCGTTGATGGCCTTATTACGCGCAACCACCATCAGCCCGGACGTACCAAAATCCAGACGGTGCACCAGCGTGCAGCCAGGGAACGTCTGAACCAGACGATAATGGACGGAATCAAGGTTTTGCGGATTTTTGCCCGAGAGGCTGAGCAGGCCGGAAGGCTTATCGATCAGCAGCAGATGTTCATCCTGCCAGAGGATCTGAATGTCATCGTGACACGGTGGAGCAATAAAAGAATCAATGATCGCAGACATCAGGCCGCCCGGCTGGAGAGTGGGAGCGGATGATAACGAAATGCGGGGGAAAAGAAAAACCCTCCCACCGGGCGGTGAGAGGGTGAAGTCTTACGCTGCAACCAGGCTGTCGATGGCGGCTTTCGCGTCGGTCTGCGCTTTGGTCGCCACTTCAGGACCGTAAGCGATACCTTCCGCGAACACGAAGTTCACGTCAGTGATGCCGATGAAGCCCAGGAACAGGCTCAGGTACGGCGCAACCAGGTCGGTTGGGGTGTCTTTATGGATACCGCCACGGCTGGTCAGTACGATCGCACGCTTGCCTTTCACCAGACCTTCCGGGCCGTTCTCGGTGTAACGGAAGGTTACGCCAGCGCGCGCCACCAGGTCGAAGTAGTTCTTCAGCTGGGTTGGGATGTTGAAGTTGTACATTGGGGCGTTGATGACGATAACGTCATGCGCCTGCAGCTCAGCAATCAGCT
This sequence comes from Enterobacter sp. BNK-22, assembly GCF_048684805.1. NCBI lineage: Bacteria > Pseudomonadati > Pseudomonadota > Gammaproteobacteria > Enterobacterales > Enterobacteriaceae > Enterobacter > Enterobacter sp. BNK-22. Next base: position 1,313,399 of record NZ_JBLQTT010000001.1, on the reverse strand, counting down.
CGTCGGACAGGGCCAGGGCTTCCTGCTGGCGTGGAGACAGCGGTGCATCGCTTGGGCGCAGCGCGCCAACCAGCTCGCCATCCAGCACAGGAATTGGGTTTGCAGCCAGGTCACGCACGGTGATTTCGTCAGCAGAATGCTGTTCACGCCACTGTTCAACGAAGTAATCAGACAGCTGACCAGACTGAGAGTACCCTGCCAGAATACTGGATTTCAAAACTAATACTTTGCTCATGGGTGATTCCTGTTGTTGCATTTGATTGAAGGGGGTTGCCCCGTTGCTTGTTGACACTCTATTCACAATCCTGCCACAGAGATAGCGCAATATATCGAAGCCTATGTTCGAATTTTTTGAATAAGGCGCGAAAGGCGTCAGTGTGGTACTCTATAGCAATCATTAAAAAGAGAGTTTATCAGGGCGTGTACTGCCCTTTAACGCTATGACAGAACAACAAAAATTCACCTTCCCGATGCTCCTGCAACAGCTCGATTCTCTGACGCTGCGCGACAAACAGCGCTTCGCCCGCCGTCTGCACGGCGTCAAGAAGGTTAAAAATCCTGATGCACAACAGGCCATTTACCAGGAGATGGCGAAAGAGATTGAACAGGCAGCAGGGAGGGTTGTGCTGCGCGAAGCTGCGCGCCCGGCGATTACCTATCCGGAAAACCTGCCCGTCAGCCAGAAGAAACAGGACATTCTTGAGGCCGTCCGTGACCACCAGGTGGTGATTGTCGCGGGTGAAACCGGTTCGGGGAAAACCACCCAGCTGCCGAAAATCTGTATGGAGCTGGGCCGCGGGATCAAAGGCTTGATTGGCCACACCCAGCCGCGTCGTCTGGCGGCGCGCACCGTTGCCAACCGTATTGCCGAAGAGCTGCAGACGGAGCCGGGCGGCTGCATCGGCTACAAGGTCCGTTTCAGCGATCACGTTAGCGACAACACCATGGTCAAACTGATGACCGACGGTATTCTGCTGGCGGAAATTCAGCAGGATCGCCTGCTGATGCAGTATGACACCATCATCATTGACGAAGCGCACGAGCGCAGCCTGAACATCGACTTCCTGCTCGGCTACCTGAAAGAGCTGCTGCCGCGTCGCCCGGATCTGAAAGTGATCATCACCTCCGCGACCATCGACCCGGAGCGCTTCTCGAAGCACTTCAACAATGCGCCGATTATCGAGGTGTCAGGTCGCACGTATCCCGTGGAAGTGCGCTATCGCCCGATTGTGGAAGAGGCGGATGATACCGAGCGCGACCAGCTGCAGGCCATTTTTGATGCCGTTGACGAGCTGGGTAACGAAAGCGCGGGCGACATTCTGATCTTCATGAGCGGCGAACGCGAAATCCGCGATACCGCCGATGCGCTCAGCAAGCGCGACCTGCGCCACACCGAGATCCTGCCGCTGTACGCCCGCCTGTCCAATAGCGAACAGAACCGCGTCTTCCAGCCGCACAGCGGACGCCGCATCGTCCTGGCGACCAACGTGGCGGAAACCTCGCTCACCGTGCCGGGCATTAAATATGTGATCGATCCGGGGACGGCGCGCATCAGCCGCTACAGCTACCGTACCAAGGTCCAGCGGCTGCCGATTGAGCCCGTTTCGCAGGCGTCTGCTAACCAGCGTAAGGGCCGCTGTGGCCGCGTGTCGGAAGGGATCTGTATTCGTCTCTATTCCGAAGACGATTTCCTGTCGCGCCCGGAGTTTACCGACCCGGAAATTCTGCGCACCAACCTGGCGTCCGTTATCCTGCAGATGACCGCCCTGGGGCTGGGCGACATCGCGGCGTTTCCGTTCGTCGAGGCGCCGGACAAACGCAATATCCAGGACGGCGTGCGTCTGCTGGAAGAGCTCGGGGCGATCACCACCGACGAGCAGGCGACGGTCTACAAGCTGACGCCGCTGGGCCGCCAGCTCAGCCAGCTGCCGGTCGACCCGCGTCTGGCACGCATGGTGCTGGAAGCACAAAAGCACGGCTGCGTGCGCGAGGCGATGATCATTACCTCGGCGCTCTCCATTCAGGATCCGCGCGAGCGTCCGATGGACAAACAGCAGGCGTCAGACGAAAAGCACCGCCGCTTCCACGATAAAGAGTCCGATTTCCTCGCCTTTGTGAACCTGTGGAACTACCTCGGCGAGCAGCAGAAGGCGCTCTCCTCGAATCAGTTCCGCCGTCAGTGCCGCGTAGATTTCCTCAACTATCTGCGCGTGCGCGAGTGGCAGGATATCTACACCCAGCTGCGCCAGGTGGTGAAAGAGCTGGGCATTCCGGTCAACAGCGAACCGGCGGAGTACCGCGAAATCCATATCGCGCTGCTGACCGGCCTGCTGTCCCACATAGGTATGAAGGATGCCGAGAAGCAGGAGTATACCGGCGCGCGTAACGCCCGTTTCTCCATCTTCCCCGGTTCCGGCCTGTTCAAGAAGCCGCCAAAGTGGACCATGGTTGCGGAGCTGGTGGAAACCAGCCGCCTGTGGGGACGCATTGCCGCGCGTATCGATCCGGAATGGGTGGAGCCGGTGGCGCAGCATCTGCTTAAGCGCTCGTACAGTGAACCGCACTGGGAGCGCGCGCAGGGCGCGGTGATGGCGACCGAAAAAGTGACCGTTTACGGCCTGCCGGTGGTCGCCGCGCGTAAGGTCAACTACAGTCAGATCGATCCGGCCCTGTGCCGCGAGCTGTTTATCCGCCACGCGCTGGTGGAGGGCGACTGGCAGACGCGCCACGCCTTCTTCCGTGAAAACCTGAAGCTGCGTGCTGAAGTGGAAGAGCTGGAGCATAAATCGCGCCGCCGCGACATTCTGGTGGATGATGAAGCGCTGTTCGAGTTTTATGACCAGCGCATCAGCCACGACGTCATCTCCGCTCGCCATTTCGACAGCTGGTGGAAGAAGGCGAGCAAAGAGACGCCGGACCTGCTCAACTTTGAAAAGAGCATGCTGATTAAAGAGGGCGCGGAGTCGGTCAGCAAACTCGACTACCCGAACTTCTGGCATCAGGGCAACCTCAAGCTGCGTCTGACCTATCAGTTTGAGCCGGGGGCAGACGCGGACGGCGTGACCGTCCACATTCCGCTGCCGCTGTTAAACCAGGTGGATGAGAGCGGGTTCGAGTGGCAAATCCCCGGCCTGCGTCGCGAGCTGGTGATTGCGCTGATCAAATCCCTGCCGAAACCGGTTCGCCGCAACTTTGTGCCTGCGCCAAACTACGCGGAAGCGTTTTTGGGCCGCGTCACACCGCTGGAGCTGCCGCTGCTGGACGCGCTGGAGCGTGAGTTCCGCCGCATGACCGGAACGACCATCGACCGCGACGACTGGAACTGGGATCAGGTGCCCGATCACCTGAAAATCAGCTTCCGCGTGGTGGACGATAAAAATAAAAAGCTGCTGGAAGGGCGTTCCCTGAGCGAGCTGAAAGAGGCGCTGAAAGGCAAAGTCCAGGAGACGCTCTCTGCGGTGGCCGACGACGGCATCGAGCAGAGCGGGCTGCATATCTGGAGCTTTGGCCAGCTTCCGGAAAGCTACGAGCAGAAGCGCGGCAACTATAAGGTGAAAGCCTGGCCTGCGCTGGTGGACGAGCGCGACAGCGTGGCGATCAAACTGTTTGATAACCCGCAGGAACAGCAGCAGATGATGTGGCGCGGGCTGCGTCGTCTGCTGTTGCTCAACATCCCGTCGCCGATCAAGTATCTGCACGAGAAGCTGCCGAACAAGGCCAAGCTGGGGCTCTACTTTAACCCGTACGGCAAAGTGCTGGATCTGATTGACGACTGCATCTCCTGTGGCGTGGACAAACTGATCCACGAGGCGGGCGGTCCGGTCTGGACGGAAGAGGGCTTTGCTCAGCTGCATGAAAAGGTGCGCGCGGAGCTGAACGACACCGTGGTGGAGATTGCCAAACAGGTCGAGCAGATCCTCACCACCGTGTTCAATATCAACAAGCGTCTGAAAGGGCGCGTGGATATGACCATGGCGTTGGGGCTGTCTGACGTGAAGGCGCAGATGGCGGGGCTGGTTTACCGCGGCTTCGTTACCGGCAACGGCTTCAACCGTCTTGGCGATACGCTGCGCTATCTGCAGGCGATTGAAAAACGGCTGGAGAAAATGGCTATCGACCCGCACCGCGACCGCGCGCAGATGCTGAAAGTGGAGAGCGTGCAGCAGGCGTGGCAGCAGTGGCTGAACAAGCTGCCGCCAGCGCGCCGCGACGATGAAGACGTGCAGGCGATCCGCTGGATGATCGAGGAGCTGCGCGTCAGCTTCTTTGCCCAGCAGCTCGGTACGCCGTATCCGATTTCGGATAAGCGTATCCTGCAGGCGATGGAGCAGATTTCCGGTTAAACCCTTGCCCGGTGTCGCTGCGCTTACCGGGTCTACGGGAGAACGGGTAGGCCGGGTAAGGCGTAGCCGCCACCCGGCTGGTTATCGTTCTACAATCGCCAGCGTAAACCCATCCCAACCCTTAATCCCCACCGTTTGCAGCGCGGTGGCGGTTAAGCGCGGGTTATCCCCCATCATCTCAATAAAACGCCGCACGCCCAGCACGCGCGCGTCGTCGCTTTCCCCGTTGATTACCTCGCCGTCACGTACCACGTTATCGCCGATAATTACCGTGCCGGGGCGGGAGTAGTGCAGCGCCCATTCCAGATAGCCGGGATTGTTTGGCTTATCGGCATCAATAAAGATCAGGTCGAACGGCGGAACCTCACCGAAATTCTCCAGCGAGCTCAGGGCCGGGCCTTCAATTAATTCAATACGTTCGTCTAGCCCCGCGAGGTGAATATTCTGGCGGGCAACCCCGGCATGCGTCGGATTGGCCTCAAGCGTAATCAGCTTACCGTCCGGCGGCAGCGCACGCGCCATCCAGATTGAGCTGTAGGCACCCAGCGTCCCAATCTCAAGAATGCGTCTTGCCTGCGTCATGCGCACGAACAGTGCCAGCAGCTGCCCCTGATTGGCGGCGACATCGTGTTCGGGTAGCCCGGCGCGCTTGTTGTTTTCCAGCACCTGATTCAGTACGTCATCGTCAGGAATAAGCGAAGAAATCATGAAATTATCAACTGCAGACCACTGTTGTTGCATAGATTGACTCCTTGGGAGGGATTGCCGGGTGGCGGCTACGCCTTACCCGGCCTACGTGACGAAATCCAGGCCCGTTAAGCGCCTTCAGACATTGACCCAGCCGCCGCCCAGCGCTTTATACAAATCAATCTGCGCCAGCAGCAGGTTATTTTTCACCTGCACGACGCTGGTCTGGACCGAGAACAGCGTGCGCTGCGCGTCCAGCACGTCAAGATAGGAGGAATAACCGTTGCGATAGCGATTCTGCGCAATGCGCAGCGTCTCCTGCGCCACATCCTGCTGGGCAAGCAGCTCCGTCAGCTGTTCCTGATAGCGACTTATCGCATCAAGGCTGTTGTTGACTTCGGCAAACGCGTTACGCACGGTTTTTTCATAGGCGTACAGCGCCTGGTTACGCTGGGACTGCGAAATGTCTACCTGCGCATTCAGCGCCTGGCGGTTCAGCAGCGGGGCGAGAATACTGCCCCCGACGTTCCAGAGTTGAAGCGGGTTGTCCAGCAGGCCGGAGAGGGTGCGATCCTGAACCGATCCGCTGGCGGTCAGGTTGATCGACGGCAGCAGGCTGGCGCGCGACGCGGCAAGCGAGGCATCCGCCGCCACCAGCTGGCGTTCGGCCTGAACGATATCCGGGCGGCGGTTAAGAAGCGCAGAAGGCAGATGCGACGGCAGCGTCAGCGGCGTCAGTGCCGCGAAGCTTTCGCCACGCGCCACGTCGCCCGGGTTGCTTCCCAGCAGCAGGCTCAGGGCATTCTCCTGCTGTGCAATCTGGTGCTGCAGCACGGGCACCTGCGCCCGCGTCGAGCGCAGTTCGGAATCCGACTGCATCAGCTCCAGGCGCGAGCTGTAGCCCGTCTCAAACTGACGCTTCGCAAGATTAAACGCCTCCTCGCGCGATTTCAGCGTGGATTCGGTCACGCGCAGCTGTTCGTCAAGCGAGAGCAGGGTGACGTAGCCGGATGCAACGGACGAGGCAACGGTCAAATCCGCGGCGGCGGCGGCGGCTTTTTGCGCTGCCAGAGAGGCTTCGGCAGCGCGAGAGGTGCTGCGGTTGACGCCCCAGATATCCACGTCATAGCTCGCCGTCAGGCTCCCTTTGTACAATGTGCCGTAAACCGGCAGCCCGGTCGCGGCGGATTGTGAACGGGCGCGCGTCCCGGTTACGCCTGCATCAAGCGAGGGAAACAGGCTGCCGTCGGCCGCATAGACCCGCGCCTGATACTCGTTTATCCGTTCGCGGGCGATCAACACGTCGCTGTTATGCTGTAGCGCCTGATCCACATAGCGGTTCAGGTGGTTGTCATGGAAATTACGCCACCAGAGCTGCTCCGTCGGGCTGGCAGGGCCGGAGACGGTGCGCCACTGGGTGGGGATGTGCAGCGTCGGCTGCGCCGGCTTGACGTCAACGGACTGGCATCCGGCCAGCATGACCGCCGCCACCAGCACGGCTATCGGGCGAAGGATCATTACTTCGCCTCCCGCGTATCAATGGTCACCTGTACCGACATACCCGGACGCAGCAGCGCGGAGTCTTCTGGCTTACCGAGCACCTCAATGCGCACCGGAATACGCTGGGCTATTTTGACAAAGTTGCCTGTGGCGTTGTCCGGCGTGATGGCGCTGAACTCCACGCCGGTTGCCGGGGAGATGCTCTCCACGCGGCCCTGATACGCTTTGTTGTTCAGGGCATCAACGGTGAACTTCACCGGCTGGCCGACGCGCAGCTCCGCGAGCTGGGTCTCTTTAATGTTGGCGATGACCCAGTGCTGCGGCGGCACCAGGGTGGTGAGGTGCGTCCCGGCGGTCACGTAGGCCCCGAGACGCACGGCGATCTGGCCGAGCTGACCGTCACGCGGCGCCACAATGCGGGTGTTTTGCAGGTCAATCTGCGCCAGCTCCAGCGCCGCTTTGGCGTTTTCAACATCCGCCTCCAGCGCACCGCGGTTCACAATCACCGTCTGCAGATCCTGACGCGACATCTCAAGCGCGGCTTTCGCCTGGTCGATGTCGGCACTGCCCTGAGCGGCACTGGCCAGCGCCGCGTCGCGCTCGCGAATGGAAAGCGAGCCGTCCGCCGTCAGCTCTTTCACCCGTTTTAAATCCGCCTGGCTTTTCAGGCTCTGGGCGCGGGCATTTTTCAGCGCAGCGTCATTTTTGGCGATCGTTGCTTCGGCGCTTTTACGCTGCTGCAGGTTGTTATTCAGGGCGGCAATTTTCATCGCCAGCTGCGCCTCGGCCTGGTGCACCCGCTGACGGTAGATACGGTCATCAATCTGCAGCAGCAGGTCGCCTTTTTTGACCTGCTCAAAGTCCTGAACCTTCACCTCGGTGATATAGCCGTTCACCTGCGGGCTGATAAACGTCGTCTGGCCGCGCACGTAGGCGTTATCGGTAAACTGCGCGTGACGGGTGAACGGCGGCAGTTGCCACGCATAAAGGATCACCAGCACGCCGACGATACCGATGGCGGCGGCGGTGAAAACGGAAACAATGCGCACATTTTTGCGGGTGTTGGCCTGCTCTTTGGCGGCATCCTGCTGACTCATAAACTCTCCAGAACTGTTTCAATTATTTGTTGCCGGTGGCGTTCTTCAGCGCCAGACGGGCAGTGATGCGCAGGCGCAGCAAGCGCCATAAAATCCAGACCAGCGTGGCGGCAGCGATGCTCGCCGTCAGCAGATAAGTATCGTTGTAGGCCAGAATATTCGCTTCCAGCGCGGTGACCGTTTGCAGCTGCGTTATCGCCTGGGTGCCCAGCAGCGCGCTGTCGCCAATCAGGCTTTTGTACATTTGGGTATAAAGCTGAATTCGCTCGTTGACCAGCGGGTTGAGCGTGGTGAGCTGGTCCGCCAGCAGGCTGGAGTGGTACTTCTCGCGCCAGGTCTGGAAGGTGCCGAGGATCGCGGAGCCCAGCAGGCCGCCGAGGTTCTGGCTCATGCCAAACATCACCGAGAAGCTGACCAGGTTACGCGGATCGGCGATCACCCCGCCAATGGCGGCCAGCATAGCGGGCGCCAGGAAGAAGGCGCTGCCGAAGCCCAGCAGGAACTGGCTTACCATCAGCTGATCCGGACGGGTCAGGTTGTTGGACTGGCTGTCCAGCAGCGAGGCAACAATCATCAGCGCCAGGGAGGTAATGATTGGCCACGCCAGCTTCGTCGGCTTGATGGTGAGACAGCTGGTGACAATCCCGCAGACGATCCCGGCGAAAATAGACCACGCAAGGTGCGTCATCTGCTCGTTCTGTAAGCCCACGTACTGCAGCCAGCCGATGACGCCGGTGTTTTGCTCGGCCAGCACGATTCGGATCAGCAGCATAATTAGCCCCAGGCGGACGATGCTGCCGCTCGACAGCCAGCGGGTGTTCAGCAGCGGGTTGCTGCGGTTATGTTCAAAGACGATGGCTGCGACAATCAGCACCAGCGATAGCGCCAGCGACCAGCCGATCCACGGCGCTTCGAACCACCAGTCCAGACGGCCTAAAGAGAGCACGGCGCAGAGGAGGGCCATCCCGGGGGCCATTAAAAAGAAGGTGATAAAGTCTTTTTTCTCGAAGACCTTGCGCCGGTCGCCCGGCGGCAGTTTTAAGGCTATCACGCAGGCCAGGGAGATCAGCGCCAGCCCCAGCTCGAAGAAATAGAGCCCGCGCCACTCGTCCAGCTGCAGCAGCTCGGTCGAAAACAGGCGGGCCAGCGGGATGGCGAGCGACGATCCGGTGATGCCGATGGTCAGCGCCTTCAGGCGGTGCTTCGCAGGCCAGGCCTGGATTTGATAGTAAATCCCCAGCGAGCTGAGCGCGGCGGCCACCATGCCGTGCGCGGCGCGAACCATCAGCGCCGAGCTGAGATCGTTTACGAAAAGATGGAAGAAGGTGACCAGTACGTACAGCACCAGAAAACCTTCCGTAAAGGCGCGCAAACCGTACTGCTGGCGGAATTTCACCAGCAGCAGGTTGATGGAGATGTTGGTCATCACATAGACCGCGGGCAGCCAGGCGATTTCGGTTGACCAGGCGCCGAAGGTTCCCTGCAAATTTTGCAGGTTAGCGGTCACCACCGCATTGCCCAGCGCCCCCGTCAGGCAGACCAGCAGGCCCACGACGCCATAGGCAATGCGTTTTGGCGTACTGTGTTCGGGCGTGGAGGGCGAACCCAGCAGGGCGGGTTTCTCATGTGGCTGCCACTCGCGAGGAGCATAAGGGTCGCGTTCGGGCAGGCGCATAACGTCGTTTACCTTAGAAATGATTGAATAATTAGCGGGCTAGCGATTCTACGACTCCCGCAAATGATAATTCAAGTGAATATGATTTACGCATGTTAATCAAATGGTGAAGGGAAATTTAAGGAAAAAGAGCGGCCCGCAGGACGGGCCGGGAACGGTCAGAGACGTCCGGGCTGCGCCTGGATGAGAGTGGCGCGCTTAACGCGGCTGGCGCAGAAAATCGCGATTAAAGAAATGGTCACCGTGACGGCAAGATACCAGGCCACCGGCACCCAGTCGCCGTCGTATTTTGCCAGCAGGCCGGTGGCAATCAACGGCGCGGTACCGCCTGCCAGCGCGGCACCCAGCTGATAGCCTAAAGTAATGCCGGTGTAGCGCACGTTTGCACTAAAGATTTCAGAGCACAGCGTGCCGAGTACCGCGGTGACAGGGGCCCACAACACGCCAAAGGCGATGATCGTCGCGAGCACGATACCCCATGTGGTGCCGGTATTGAGCAGCATAAACCACGGTACGATAAACAGGCCCAGCACGAAGACGCTGATCGCGTACATGCGCTGACGGCCTACCTTATCGGAGAGCAGCCCCATTAGCGGGATCATAATGGTCGCCACCAGCGCACCCAGCGTCACGGCTTCCAGCGCCTGCGATTTCTGGTACGTCAGCGTGCTGGTGGCATAGCTCACCACGAAGGTCGAGAAGATGTAGAAGGGGGCGGTTTCAACCACCTTCAGACCGGCGGCAATCAGCACTTCGCGCCAGTGATGCTTCAGCGTATCGCGCAGCGGGGCCTTAGCCACCTGACCGGACGCTTTGACTCGCTTAAAATCGGGCGTTTCATCAATATCTTTGCGGATCCACAGGCCGAGCAACACCAGAACCGAGCTTAGCAGGAACGGGATGCGCCAGCCCCAGGAGAGGAAATCCGCCTCGCTGAACAGGGTCATCAGCGAAACGATAAAAGTTGCCATCAGCATGCCGATGGTCACGCCCGCCTGCGGAATACTGCCGAAGAAGCCTTTACGTTTTTCTGGCGCATATTCATAGGCCAGCAGTAGCGCGCCGCCCCATTCACCGCCAATGCCCATCCCCTGAATGATACGCATCAGGATCAGCAGAGCGGGCGCCCACAGGCCAATCATCTCATAAGTGGGCAGCAGGCCAATCATGACGGTTGCACCTCCCATCAAAGAGAGGGTCAACACGAGGGTTTTTTTACGTCCGATGCGGTCGCCAATGTGGGCGAAAAGTACCCCACCAATGGGGCGAATAAAGAAGGTTAAGGAGAAAGAGAGGTAAGAGAGAATGAGTCCGATCACCGGATCGACCATCGGGAAAAAGATCTTATTGAAGACCAGCGCGGCCGCCGTACCGTAGAGAAAATAGTCAAACCATTCAATGGCGCTCCCGGTAAGGCTGGCGATTAACACCTTTTTATTTTTTCGTAATACCGTCGTCGTACTTTCATGTTCTGTCATGACCTGAAACCCCGCCACGTTGATGATGAGAGAGGTGTCACCTGGCGCGCTTCAGGTGCAACCTGTGATGATGAAAAAGGTTGTGAAATTGTTAAGCAACTTAGGGTTGGATGTTGCGTTTGGCAAGCGCAGGGGGGATAAAACTGGTCAGATCACGGTGAAATAAGCAGCGCTGGGTGCTTTTTCATGACGCCTGTACAATACAATGTTTTGTAAGGCTGGAAATCATAAGCATAATAGGCAGGTGCAACCCGATGATTTTTGGATGTTTCTGGTTATTTCAGAAAAATGATAAATTCGGTGCTTCAACAACGTGAGGAGTTCACCATGGTTCAGCCCCATTTTCCCGTTCTGGCGAATGCCACGCTGGCGGCCATCAATACTGTCGGTGAATGGCTGGCGCAGGATGACCTGAGCGCGACGCGTCCGCTCCCGGAAGTCGATGCGGTGATTCTGGCAGGAAACGCGGTGATCCCAACCATTGACGCGGCCTGCCGGATGGCCTCTCAGCAAGACGTGCCGCTTCTGATTAGCGGCGGCATCGGGCATTCGACTAGCTTTTTATATACCGCGATTGGCAATCATCCGTGTTACCACACCGTACCGGTCACGGGGCGGCCTGAAGCGAGCATTCTTGCCGACATTGCGCGGGCGTTCTGGCAGATCCCCGAGGCGCAGCTGTGGGTTGAGGATCGCTCCACCAACTGCGGTGAAAACGCGCGTTTTAGCTGGAACTTGCTGAAACAGCGTCATCGAACGACCGGGCGGGTGCTGGTGGTGCAGGATCCGACGATGCAGCGCCGCACGATGGCGACGTTTGCCCGCGTTTGTCGGGATGAGCCCGTTTCACCGCAGTGGCTCAGCCATCCGGGGTTTACGCCGACACTGCAAAACGGAAACGAGGGCGTGGAATTCAGCGAGGGCAACACCGGCCTGTGGCCCGTTGACCGTTACCTTTCACTGGTTATGGGGGAACTGCCGCGCCTGTATGATAACGCCAACGGCTATGGCCCGGCCGGGCGGGATTATATTGCTCACGTTGAATTCCCCGAGGCCGTCACCGCCGCATGGAAACAGCTGCAGCAGGATCCTGTCCTGAAGGGTGCACGTAATATAATTTAGGCACGGAACAATCCCCTCGCCCCTTTGGGGAGAGGGTTAGGGTGAGGGGTAGGTGGGAAAAATCACAGCGCCGCAAACTTATCCAGCGTCCGCACCAGCTGCGTCACAAACCCATACTCGTTGTCATACCAGGCAACGGCTTTCACCAGCTGAAGGTCTCCCGCTTCTGACACCTCCGTCTGCGTGGCGTCAAACACTGAACCATAATGTGAACCAATCACATCTGACGACACGATCTCTTCATCGGTATACCCGAACGATTTATTGCCCTGCGTCGCCTTTTTCAGCGCGGCGTTGATCTCCTCAACGGTCACTTTCTTGCCCAGAATGGCCACCAGTTCGGTAACGGAGCCCGTTTTAACCGGTACGCGCTGCGCGTGGCCTTTTAGTTTGCCGCTGAGCGCAGGGATCACCAGACCAATGGCTTTGGCGGCGCCGGTGGTATGCGGAATGATATTCTCTGCCGCCGCCCGCGAGGCGCGAAGATCTTTCCCGCGCGGGCCATCCACCAGCGCCTGGGTACCGGTATAGGCGTGAATGGTGGTCATGGTGCCCACCTTAATTTCAAACGCGTCGTTCAGGGCTTTCGCCAGCGGGGCGAGGCAGTTGGTGGTGCAGGAGGCGACGGAGATGATGGTATCACCGGCGTCAATGGTGTCGTCGTTCACGCTGTAGACGATGGTTTTCATGTCGCCCGCAGGCGCAGAGATCAGCACCTTCTTCGCGCCCGCGTCCAGATGCGCCCGTGATTTTTCTTCAGACGTATAAAAACCGGTGCACTCCACGACGATATCCACACCGGCGGTTTTCCACGGAATATGCTTTGCCTCTTTTTCGGCATAGACCGCTATGGTTTTACCGTCAACGATCAGCGCATCCTCGGTGAAATCCACGCTCCACGGGAAGCCACCGTAGTTGGAATCATGCCTGAGCAGGTAGGCCAGCACTTTGGGGGAGGTGAGGTCGTTGATGGCGACGACGATATTACTGTCCTGGGTTTCAAGAAGGCGACGCAGAACAAGACGTCCGATGCGTCCAAAGCCGTTAATGCCAATTTTACTCATGGTGTTCTCCTGTAAACGTGTCGATGCGACAGTTTGAACTCATCCAGGCTTAGACCATCACGGGCAGGGCGGCAATTGAAGATGCTTCATGCGGGGGGAAGTATTTGAAAAACCATCCAGAAAAGTTAATGAATTTTTAAGGAAAGGGGATTATGTTGGCGCGGTAACTGTTTTTAATCGAGAAATCACATGCGCACTAAATATACAAGCCTGCAAATCGGCATCCACTGGCTGGTGTTTCTGTTAATCATCGTCGCCTACTGCGCGATGGAGTTCAGAGGTTTCTTCCCGCGCACCGCGCGTCCGGCGATCAATATGATCCACGTCTCATGCGGGATCGGTATTCTGGTGCTGATGGTGACGCGTCTGCTGGTTCGCCTGAAGTTCCGCGCGCCGCCGATTCAACCGAAGCCAAAAGCGATGGTGACGGGGATGTCTCATCTGGGGCATCTGGTGGTGTATCTGCTGTTTATTGCGCTTCCGCTGATTGGCATTGTGATGATGTATAACCGGGGCAGCGACTGGTTTGCCTTTGGCCTGGCGATGCCGCATGCGGCGGAGTCCAATTTTGACCTGGTGGATACGCTGAAGGCGTGGCACGAGACGCTGGCAAACCTGGGCTATTTTGTGATTGGCCTGCACGCGGCGGCGGCGCTGATGCATCACTATTTCTGGAAAGATAATACTCTTCTGCGCATGATGCCGAAAAAGCGTTCGTAGTCTTCTCGCCCGGCGGCGCTTCGCTTGCACGGGCCTACAAACGGCTCTGAATCGTAGGCCGGGTAAGCGCAGCGCCACCCGGCTTGTTTTTAACCCAGCAAAGCACGCTCTTCAACTGTTAATGCCAGCGCCTGGGTTGACCCCGTCTCAGACGACTTCACCGCCGCTTCCAGCACGGCCATCACCGCTAATGCCTCAACCGGGTGGACCGGATTGGTGATTTTCCCAAGCAGCGCGTCACGCACGTTGATGTAATACTGGCGCTGATCGCCTTTAGGGGTAGGGATCGTCTGCGATGCGCCGTCAGCGCCAAAGAACACCATACTGTCGCTGTCTTCGCCCCAGGCTTCACTCCCAGGGATAACCCCGGAGAGCAACTGTGCTTCCTGCTGATCGATTCTGGCCTTCACCACGCTGCCCTTGTCCCCGTGGACGGCAAAGCGCGCCGTACCGCCTGCCACCAGCATGCTGGCGTGCAGAATCACCTTATGCTCCGGATAGTTTAAGACCACGTGCGCCCAGTCGTTGATTTCTGCGCCGTCGCGCAGCGTCGCGATATTCCCCTGAACCGACTGCGGCAGACCAAAGAGCTGTAGCGTCTGGTCGATAAGATGGGGCCCCAGGTCAAACCACAGGCCACTCCCGGGGACATTCTGCTCGCGCCAGCGCACGCGCACTTCCGGGCGGAAGCGGTCGATATGCGACTCCAGGTGCTTAACCTTGCCGAGCGTGCCTTGCTCAATGACCTGCTTAATGCCGAGGAAATCGCTGTCCCAGCGGCGGTTGTGGAAGACAGAAAGCAGTCGCTGCTTTTCATCCGCCAGCGCAATCAGGTCGCGGGCTTCCTGCATGTCGAGGGTGAAAGGCTTATCCACGACCACGTGTTTACCTGCGTTCAGGGCCAGCGTCGCCAGCGGGGCGTGCGTGGCGTTGGGGGAGGCAATCACCACCAGGTCAACATCAGGATGCTGAATAGCCTCTTCCGGTGTTGCCACTACCTGTACGTCCGGCAGATCGCGTTTCACCTTCTCTTCATCACGAGAAGAGACCACGGCCAGCTTAAGCCCGTCCACAGACTGGATTAACGGGGCATGGAAAGTTTTGCCCACAAATCCATACCCGATCAGCGCAATGTTAATTGTTCGAACTGTACTCATGAACTTCTCCACGTTAATTCGCGCACACCGTGACCTGCAATGCGCCAGGGTCCCCAAGCTCTGGCCAGGGACGATCTAAAAAGAGTTGTTGAATGTTAGATAACCCGGAAACCAGATACGGCTCGCAGCGGTTGACTTTCAGGTGGTCGGCAACAATCCAGTGCGCATGGCTTGCGTCAAGCATCGCGCGTTTAACCTCGGCATCCGCTTCTTTACCGGCGCTCAAACCGAGTTCAGCATGAATGGCGCACGCCCCGAGGATGGCGATATCTGCCCGATAGCGGGACAGCAAGGACAAGGTGGCGCTTCCGGCAAACAGGCGCTGCTTATGGTCCCATTTCCCGCCGAGCAGGATCAGTTCAACGTCTTCCCGGTCGCTAAAGTGCTGGGCGATATCCAGCGACGTGGTAATGACGGTGAGCGGCCCGCGAAGAAAGGAGGCGACAGCCATCACCGTGCTGCCCGCATCCAGAAACAGGGTAGAACCCGCAGGAACCTGCTGTGCGACCTGTTTTCCCAGGCGCTGTTTGGTTTCCGGCAACAGCGTATTGCGGCCCTGGCGATTCATGGCGGAAAGATTCAGCGCGATGGCCCCGCCGTGGTTCTTCTGCGCCAGCCCCTGGTTTTCCAGGTCGGTCAGATCCCGACGGATGGTATCGGCTGAAACCTGCAGCTTTTCTGCCAGCTCAGTGATGCTGGCCTGGCCTTGCTCGCTCAGGATATCCAGAACGTGGCGTTGTCGTGCGGTTTTGTGCATCGGTGTGCGTTCCTGCAAAATGTCGCAATAGTTTGCATAATACAGCATTTTAACGCAGAGAGAAGGGCAACGTGGTTTTGATGTCGTGGAGTGAGGTAATGATTCAGATGCGTGATTATTAAAATTTTATTAAACAGGTATAAGCAAGCCGTTTTGAATGTTAATCATAATGTTATTGTTATGTTTTATTTAACGATTTGGGTTATGTAACCACTACACTCCTATTGTCTGGATTTTTATTCTGTTGAATGTTGCTAGTGTGGTTTTTGATTGCTTTAACTAGTTTATTAATAGCATTAAATTCTAATTTTGCTGGTTCGGCTACTTAAATTGACACTTCTTTGAAAATCTTTGTGTCTGACCCGCCCGGAAATTAACGCAAAAATGTGCAGGTAACGAATTAAGAATTTTCCTTAAATAACAGTCGGTTTATATGTTTCATCTGAAAGGTCATTTTAAGAGTTTTGTCCAGAAACCCCATCTTTTTTCTTAATTGTAACACCACATTAACATTGGGGGTGTAGTGGCTTATAACGCATTTTGTTATGCTGCTAACCACTTTAGGAAATAAGTAAATTCTTAATTTAAATAAGACGCAGGCAGATCTCATCTCCAGAGGAAATGGGTATGGGGAGTTTTACCTAAAATTCGGCAAGGATGCTAAATAAGATATTTGTCTAATTATCTATACCTCTTTTTGGGTAATTGCTTCAGTGTCACTCAGAGTCAGGGAGATAAAAATGACGATATTGCGAAAGCCTATGTTACGTCGATTTACAGCAGCACTGGCATTCATTTCATTAGCCATAAATACGGCGTACGCCAATAGTAGTCAGGTGGGTATTGCCCCGGTTGCCACGACAACCTTAAAAGAAAGTATTCTTTTTGCTATCGATCGCGATCCGTCGATTAGTCAGCAGGCCGCGCAACTCGGTATTGGTCAGGCGCAAATAGATGAAGCGCGCAGCGGCTGGATGCCGCAAATATCGCTGAACGGCAGCACGGGCCATAGCCAGACCACCGATTCCAGCGGGTCGCTGAAGAATTCAGCCGCGTGGGGGCTGAGCCTGACGCAGCTGATATATGACTTTGGCAAGACCAATAACAGCATCAGCCAGTCTTCCGCCCAGCGCGATAGCTATCGCTACCAGCTGATGAGCACACTCTCTGACGTGGCGGAAAAAACGGCGCTGAGCTATGTCGAGGTCAAACGCTATGCCGATCTGCTGCAGGCGGCAAAGGAGAACGTTCAGGCGCTAAAAAATGTTGAGCAACTGGCAAAGCTGCGCGCCGACGCGGGCGTGAGCTCGACCTCCGATGAGCTCCAGACCCGCACGCGTATTGCCGGCATGCAGGCGACGGTCGCGCAGTATCACGCCGCCTTAAACAGCGCCCGCGCAAGGCTCGCGGTATTAACCGGAATGCAGGCCGATAACTTTTCGCCTGTACCCGCAAATCTCGCTGTTGAGCCTGATTCGCTCAACCGCATTGATTATTCGCTGATACCGGCGGTCATGGCCGCGCAAAACATGGAGCGCTCAGCCCAGTATGGCGTGGAAACGGCGAAGTCCCAGCACTGGCCGACCCTAAGCCTGAAGGGCGGACGTACCCGTTACGAGTCGGACAACCGTTCGTACTGGGACGACCAGATCCAGCTCAACATTGACGCACCGCTTTATCAGGGCGGCGCGGTCTCTGCACGCGTGCGGCAGGCTGAAGGAGCACGGGCGATGGCTTCCTCTCAGGTCGATCAGGCGCGTTTTGATGTCCTGCAAAAAGCCTCCGTCGCGCAGGCGGACTGGACCGGTGCACGGGGAAGAATGGAGGCCGGGAAACAGCAGCTGGAAAATGCCCTGCGCGCCCGTGATGTCTATAAAAATGAGTACACCCTGAGCAAGCGGAGCATTAACGATCTGCTCAGCGTTGAGCAGGATGTCTGGCAGGCCACCTCGGCGAAAATAATCGCTGAGTATGATGGCTGGAGTTCGGCAATTAATTATGCTTCCGCGGTTGATAATTTAATGCCGCTTATTGGAATAGAGAAAAACGCTGCCGCAAAACTACCCGATTTGAGTTAAAAAAAGACGCGTATTGTCGCGAAAAATAAGTCTGAAAATAATGGGTGTTTTTTCCCAGGGATAGCTACATCCGTCTGGTGGACATATCCACAGGAATCCGTACACCTGCAAGGAGAGAAATATGAGTAACATAAAGGTTGTTGATGTCATCATTCGCAAAACGGCGGAGAAAACGAAATTAACCGGCGAAGGGAATTTGTCGGTCTCTATTTCATCCCCGAGCGTGATTGAAATCCAGGGTTCTGCTCAGGATGTGGCGCGTTATGTCCGTCAGGGGAAAGACCTCCTCATTTATATGAAAGATGGCAGCGTGATTCGCTGCAATAACTATTTTCTTGAAGATCCTGAAACGCATACTCAGTCAGAGCTGGTATTCAACGATCGTCAGGAACTGACGCATATTTCTTTTGCCGATGCCGGGGAAGCATCAGGCGTGGCGGTGACCGAGTTAACCGCGCAGGCCACACCGATTAGCAGCATTCAACCTTTCCTGGAGCAGGAAAGCGTCTTAAGCGATGCGCCGTGGGGCTGGATTGCGGGAGCTGCATTAGGCGGCGGTGCCATCGGGGCGCTGCTGGCAAACGGCGGCGACGGCGATACTAAAACAAAAGTTATTGATAATACGAAAGAGGTGGAAAGCGCCACGCCAACCTTCCTGCTGTCGGATAAAGCGGGCGACAAGCAGGGCGTGCTGACAGCAAACGCGATCACGGATGACAACACGCCAACCTTTAGCGGTACCGGTCAGCCGGGCGCGACGATCCAGATTAAAGACAGCAGCGGCAGCACCATCGCCAGCGCCATGGTGAGTAAAGAGGGCACCTGGACGGTAAAATTACCGACCCAGACGGACGGGGAACACACCTGGTCGGTGGTGCAGATCGACGGCAGTAAGACTACCGATGCGGGCAATATCACCGTAACGGTCTCGACCGCCGAGGCCGCCATTACGCTGGCCACCACGGCGGGCGATAACGTGCTTAACGCCAGCGAGCAATCCGCAGGCTTTACGCTCTCCGGCGCCAGCAAGAATCTGGCGCAGGGCACCGAACTTACCGTGACGCTGAACGGTAAAACCTACGGGGCCGTGGTGGGCGCTGACGGGACGTGGAGCGTTAACGTACCCGCGGCCGACGCGCAGGCGCTGGGCGATGGCACCTGGACGGTCAACGTCAGCGGCAAAGACGCGGCGGGTAACACCGTGAGCGGCAGCCAGACAATCGGCGTGGATACCGTCGCGCCAACCCTCTCTGTCGATACCCTCGCGCAGGACAACATTATTAATGCCGCCGAGCACAGCCAGCCGCTGACGCTGACCGGCAAAACGAATGCGGAAGCCGGTCAGATCGTCACGGTCACGCTGAACGGTAAAAACTACAACGCCACGGTGGGCAGCGACGGCACCTGGTCCGTCACGCTTGCGGCGGGCGATGTGCAGGCGCTCAGCGAGGGCAATCACACCCTGACGGTGAACGTCAGCGATAAAGCGGGCAACGGCTCGTCTGTCACCGCCGATTTTGCGGTGGATACCACCGCGCCGGTCGTCACCATCGATACCGTGGCGGGCGACGATATTCTCAATACCAGCGAGCAGGGTCAGGCGCAGATTATCTCCGGGCAGGCAAATGGCGCCGCCGCGGGGGATGTGGTCACCGTGACCGTTGGCGGCCAGTCCTTCACCGGCGTGGTGCTGGCGGACGGCAGCTGGAGCGTAGGCGTTCCGGCGTCCGTGCTGGGCGCGCTGGGGGAAGGTAACCATACGATTTCAGTTTCCGTGACCGACGCGGCAGGCAACACCGGCAGCGCCACACACGGCATTACGCTGAGCGGCAACCCGCCAGAATTTACGATTGATACCATCAGCCAGGACAACGTGTTGAATGCTCAGGAGGCAATGCAGCCGCTGAGCCTGACCGGCACCAGCAACCTGCCTGACGGCAGCGCCATTACCGTGACGCTGAACAACGTCAGCTATCAGGCTACCGTTGAAAACGGCATCTGGGCGGTCCAGGTGCCGGTTTCCGACGTCCTGAATCTGGCGAACACCCTTTACACCGTCAGCGTCAGCGGTACTGACAGCGTGGGTAACAGCGGCTCTGCCGCGGCGACGCTGCTGGTGGATACCGTGCTGCCGCAGGTGATCATCAACACCTTTGCAGGGGACAACCTGGTCAATAACGCCGAAGCGGGTGTGGATCAAACGCTCAGCGGTCGCGTCACCGGCGCGGCGGCGGGCGATACCGTTTCTGTCACCGTGGGCGGCAAGAGCTACACCGCCACGGTGGGCAGCGATCTGACCTGGAGCGTGAAAATCCCGTCAGCGGATCTTAAGGCGTTCGGCGACGGCGATTTAACCTTCACCGCGTCGGTGACCAATTCGCACGGCAATACCGGTACCGGCGAGCGCGATATCAACATCAACGCACAGCTGCCGGGCCTGCGTGTGAACACCATTTCCGGCGATGACGTGGTCAACGCCATTGAGCAGCAGCAGGATCTGACCGTCACCGGCTCCAGCACCCATCTGGCTGCCGGCACGCAGATTACCGTCACCATCAATAACGTTGAGTACGTTACCGCGGTGAACGCCAGCGGCCACTGGCAGATCGGCGTCCCGGCCGCGGACCTGCAGGCCTGGACGGCGGGAGAGGTGACGGTAAGCGTCAGCGCTGAAGATGCCTGGGGCAATACCGTTGCGGCTGAACACCCGGTTGAACTCGATCTGAACGCCGTGGCGGTCACCATTGATACCGTCTCCGGCGACGACCTGCTGAATGCGGCAGAAAAAGGCGCCGATTTAACCCTTTCCGGCCAGACGCAGGGCGTGGAGGCGGGGCAGACCGTGGTGGTGAAATTCGCCGACCAGACCTTTACCGCACAGGTGCAGCAGGACGGCTCCTGGAGCCTGACCGTGCCTGCCAGCGCCATGGAAACCCTGATCGACGGACGCGCGCAGGTGAGCGTCAGCGTCACGAACGTCAACGGCAACAGTGCCGACGCGTCGCGCGTGGTCACGGTGGATACGCTGCCGCCAGCGATTACGCTCGATAATCTGACCGCCGACAACATCATCAACGCGGCTGAGGCGCAGCAGGATTTAGCCTTGAGCGGCACCAGCAGTGCGGAAGCAGGCCAGACGGTCACCGTGACGCTGAACGGTAAAACGTATCAGACCACGGTCCAGACGGACGGTACCTGGCAGCTGATCGTTCCGGCGGCTGATGTCGGCGCCCTCAACGATGGCATCGTGACCGTGACGGCCACCGTGAGCGACGTGGCGGGCAACAGCAGCAGCGCCGACCGCGTGGGTCTGGTGGACGCGACCGTGCCGCAGGTGACCATTAACGACTTTGTCACCGACACTAACACCGTTAACCAGCTCGCCCATTCACAGGCGCAAATCCTGAGCGGCTCCGTCACCGGTGCGGCAGCGGGCGACCTTGTGACCATTACCATTAACAGCGTCGATTACACCACCGTGGTGGATGCGGCGGGCAACTGGAGCCTTGGCCTGCCGGCGTCCGTCGTGCAGGGGCTGACTGACGGCACCTGGACCATCGACGTCTCCGTGACCGACAGGTCCGGCAATACCGGAAGCACTTCGCTGGACGTGGTGGTGAATACCGTGACGCCTGTCATCGGTATCAACACGCTGGCGGCAGATGACGTGATTAACGCGGCTGAGAAAGGCGAAGCTCTGCAGATTTCCGGCACCAGCAACCAGCCGGAAGGCACGACCATTACGGTAACCCTGAACGGCATTCACTATACGGCCACCGCTGACTCGAGCGGAAACTGGAGCCTGACCGTTCCGGCGGCAAACGTCTCGGCGCTGGGCGAAGCGAATTACACCGTGACGGCGAACGTCACCGATAGCGTAGGCAACAGCGCCTCAACCTCGCACGATGTGCTGGTGGACAGCTCGCTGCCGGTGGTAACGATCAACACGCTGGCGGGCGACAATATCGTTAACGCGGCGGAAGTGGCGGCAGGGCAAACCCTGTCCGGTAAGGTAACGAACGCGGCGTCAGGTGACACTGTCACGATTATCCTCGGCGGCCAGACATACACGGCTACCGTTCAGGACGATCTCACCTGGAGCCTGCCGTTAACCCAGAGCCAGTTGACCGCGCTCGGCAACGGCGATCTCACCGTATCGGCCAGCGTCACCAACGGCCACGGCAATACCGGCTCTTCTTCTCTCGACTTCACCATCGACGCCCAGCTTCCGGGGCTGCGTATTGATACGGTCGCAGGCGACGACGTGATTAACGTGATTGAACACGCACAGAACCTGATTGTGTCCGGCACCAGCACCGATCTGGCGGCGGGCAGCGCCGTCACCGTGACCATCAACGGCAAAGCGTATTCCGCAACGGTGCTGGCGGACGGTACCTGGCAGGCGGCGGTACCGGCGGCGGACGTGTCCCAGTGGGCAGATGGCTCGCTGGATATCAAGGCAAGCGCGCAGGATGCCTCCGGCAACCCGGTAACCATCAGGACCGTCGTGGACGTCGATCTCGCGCCGGTCGCCATCACCATCAGCAGCGTGACCGACGATAACGTGCTTAACGCGGCGGAAAAAGGCCAGGATCTGGTGCTGTCCGGTACGACATCCAACGTTGAAGCGGGCCAGACCGTCACCATCACCTTCGCAGGGAAAACGTATACCACGACGGTGGATGGCAACGGCGACTGGACCTGGACCGTTCCGGCTGCCGATCTGAGCGGCCTGAAAGAGGGCGACGCCAGCGTGCAGGTCAGCGTGACCAACGTGAACGGCAACACGGCCTCTTCGGCGCAGGCATTCAGCGTCGACACCACCGCGCCGACGGTGACCATCAACACCATCAGCGGCGATAACATGCTGAATGCGGCTGAGGCGGCGCAGGATCTGACCCTGAGCGGGACGTCTACGGCCGAAGCAGGCCAGACGGTCACCGTGACCTTCAACGGCAATCAGTACAGCGCGCAGGTGCAGGCGGACGGCAGCTGGACGCTCGACGTGCCTGCGGCAGATCTGGCAGGCATTACCGACGGCAACGCGGCGGTCACGGTGACCGTGTCCGATAAAGCAGGTAACCCGGCCAGCGCGGGATCCTCGGTGCTGGTGGACACCACCGTGCCGCAGATCACCTTCAACATCGTTGCCGGCGACGACATCGTGAATATTGCCGAGCACGGTCAGGCGCTGATCGTCTCCGGTAAGGTGACGGGCGCGCAGGCGGGCGACGTGATTACCGTGACCCTGAACGGTAAAGACTACACCGCCATGCTGGACGCGTCCGGCAGCTGGAGCGTGGGCGTTCCGGCGGCGGACGTGGGCGCGCTGGCCAATGGTGACCAGACGATCTCCGCGACCCTCACCGACAAAGCCGGTAACAGCGCCACTGCGACGCACGAATTTGACGTCTCCCTGACCGCACCGGTCATTGCCATCAATACCCTGGCGGTTGACGACGTGATCAACGCGACCGAGAAAGGCCAGGATCTGCAGGTAGCTGGCACCAGTAACCAGCCGGACGGAACGACCATTACGGTGACCCTGAACGGAATCAGCTATACGGCCACCACCGACGCGAGCGGGAACTGGAGCGTGACCGTTCCGGTGGCAAACGTCTCGGCGCTGGGCGAAGCGAGCTACACCGTGACGGCGAGCGTGACTGACGCCGCGGGCAACAGCGCGAGCACCGGCCACAGCGTGCTGGTCGACAGCGCGCTGCCGCAGGTCACCATCAACCCGGTCGCCACGGACGATGTCATTAACGCAGCGGAAGTAGCTGCCGGACAGACCCTGAGCGGGAAAGTGAGCGGTGCGGCGAGCGGTGACACTGTCACCATTTCCATTGGCGGCAATACCTATACCGCGACGGTTCAGGACGATCTGAGCTGGTCGGTCAACGTGCCGTCCTCGGTCTTAACCGCCATCGGTAACGGCGATCTGACAGTGTCAGCCAGCGTCACCAACGGCCACGGCAACACCGGAACCGGCGAGCGTGACATCAGCATCGACGCAAACCTGCCGGGCCTGCGCGTCGATACCGTGGCAGGCGACGATGTGATCAATAGCATCGAACACGCTCAAAACCTGATTATCACCGGCTCCAGCGACGGTCTGGCAACGGGCGCGGCGCTGACCGTCACCGTCAACGGCAAAACCTACGCGGCCACCGTACTGGCGGACGGCACCTGGACGGCGGCCATTCCGGCGGCAGACGTCAGCGCGCTGGCTGCGGGCACGGTCACCGTGACCGTGGAGGGGCAAAGCACCGCGGGGAATCCGGTGACCATCAGCCATGACGTGAAGGTGGATCTGGCGGCAGTCGCCATCAGCATTAACCCGATTGCCTCTGACGACGTGATTAACGCGGCAGAGAAAGGCGCGGACCTGGTGCTGTCCGGCTCCACCACCAACGTGGAAGAAAACCAGACCGTTACCATCACCTTCGGCGGCAAGTCGTACACCGCGACGGTCGATGCCGACGGCAACTGGACGGCTACCGTACCGTCTGCCGACGTGGGCAGCCTGAAGGACGGCGATGCCAGCGTGCAGGTGAGCGTGACCAACGTGAACGGCAACAGCGCCTCGGCGGGCCGTGAGTACAGCGTGGACGCGACCGCGCCGACGGTGTCTATTGAAATCATCAGCGACAACAACATCATCAATGCGGCTGAAGCGCAGCAGGATCTGGTGATTAACGGCGTCACCAACGCCGAAGCGGGCCAGACCGTCACCGTGACCCTGAACGGTGTGGACTATACCACCACCGTGCAGGCTAACGGCAGCTGGAGCGTGACCGTGCCGTCCGCGGATCTGAGCGGTATTACCGACGGGAACTACACCGTCAGCGCCGCCGTATCGGACAAAGCGGGCAACCCGGCCTCCGCGGATCGCGACGTGCTGGTCGATACCACCGTCCCGCAGCTGACCATTCACACCGTGTCCGACGACGACGTGATCAACAGCGCCGAGCACGTGCAGGCCCTGATTGTCACCGGTTCCGTGACGGGCGCGGCGGCGGGCGACGTGGTCACCGTCACCCTCAACGGCAAATCGTACACCGCCACCCTGGATGCCTCCGGCAACTGGAGCGTGGGCGTGCCTGCGGCAGACGTTACCGTGCTGGCCGCCGGGGATTACACCATTACCGCAGCGCTGACCGATAAAGCGGGCAACAGCAACAGCGCCACGCACGGCGTGGCGGTGAACCTGACCGCGCCGGGGCTGACCATTGACACCGTTTCCGGTGACGATGTTATCAACAATACAGAGAAAACCCAGGATCTGACCCTCTCCGGTACGGCTTCCGGCCTGGCGGCAGGCGCGGTGGTGACCGTGATGCTGAACGGCAAAGCGTACAGCGCGCAGGTGGACGATAACGGAAAATGGACCACCACCGTTCCGGCGAGCGAAGTCGGTCAGCTGGGCGAGGCGCTTTACACCGTCACCGCCTCGGCGACGGACAGCGTCGGTAACAGCACCAGCGCGTCGCACACCGTAAACGTGGAGTCCGTTCTGCCGGGCGTGATCGTCAACACCATTGCGGGCGACGACGTCATTAACGCGGCGGAGCTGGCAGCCGGTCAGACCATCAGCGGTAAGGTGGTGAATGCCGAAGCGGGCAATACCGTGACCGTGACGATTGGCGGTAACATCTACACCGCAACGGTGCAGAGCGATCTTACCTGGTCCGTTAACGTGCCGTCGGACGTGCTGACCGCGCTGGGTAACGGCGATTTAACGGTGTCGGCCAGCGTGACCAACGGCGTCGGCAACAGCGGATCCGCTGAGCGCGATATCACTATCGACGCTAACCTGCCGGGCCTGCGCGTGGATACCGTGGCGGGCGACGACGTGATCAACAGTATCGAACACGGGCAGAACCTGATTATCACCGGCACCAGCGACGGGCTGGCGGCGGGCGCGGCGCTGACCGTGACCGTCAACGGCAAAACCTATCTGGCTACCGTGCTGGCGGACGGCACCTGGCGCGCGGCGATCCCGGCTGCGGACGTGGGTGCGCTGAATGCAGGCACGGTCACCGTGACCGTTGCCGGCCAGAGCAGCGCCGGTAATCCGGTCTCCATCAGCCATGATGTGACGGTGGACCTGGCGACCGTTGCCATCAGCATCGATGCGATTGCCGCCGACGACGTGATTAACGCCGCCGAGAAGGGCGCGGATCTGGTGCTCTCCGGGGCGACCTCGAACGTTGAGGAAAACCAGACCGTTACCATCACCTTCGGCGGCAAGAGCTACACCGCAACCGTAGGCGCCGACGGCAAATGGACGACCACGGTGCCAGCCGCCGACCTGGCGGGTCTGAAAGACGGCGACGCCAGCGTGCAGGTGAGCGTCACCAACGTGAACGGCAACAGCGCCTCGGCGGGCCGTGAGTACAGCGTGGACGCGACCGCGCCGAGCGTGACCATTAACACCCTGGCGACGGACGACATTCTTAATGCCGCCGAAGCGAAGAGCGATCTGACCGTGTCCGGTACCAGTACCGCCGAAGCGGGCCAGACGGTCACCGTATCGCTGAACGGCAAAGACTACACCACAACCGTCAGCGCGGATGGCAGCTGGACGCTGAACGTTCCGGCGGCCGATGTTGCGGCCCTTACGGACGGCAGCGTGACCGTGACCGCAAGCGTCAGCGACAAGGCGGGTAACCCGGCGTCCGTGGACCACAACCTGACGGTGGATGTGACCGTTCCTGCGGTGACCATCAATACCGTGGCGGGCGACGATGTCATTAACATCGCAGAACACGGCCAGGCGCAAATCATCAGCGGCACCGCCACCGGCGCGGCAGCGGGCGATAAGGTGACCGTCACGATTGGCGGCCAGACGTACACCACCGTGCTGGACGCAGCGGGGAACTGGAGCGTGGGCGTACCGGCCAGCGTCATTTCCGGCCTCAGCGACGGCACCGTGACCGTCACGGCGTCGGTCACCGACGCGGCGGGCAACACCGGCACCGGCAGCCATAACGTGACCGTCGATACCGGTCTGCCATCGGTCAGCTTCAACGCCATCAGCGACGATAACGTGCTGAACGCGTTGGAGAAAGGTCAGGATCTGAGTGTCAGCGGCACCAGCGCCAACCTGGCGGAAGGCACCGTGGTGACCGTGACCCTGAACGGCAAAAACTACACGGCGACAACCGCGGCAGACGGCACCTGGAGCCTGACGGTTCCGGCGGCGGATCTGGCCGGTCTGGGTCAGGCCAACTACACCCTGAATGCGACCGCCACCAACGGCGTGGGCAACAGCGTGAGCAGCACCGCGAACCTGCTGGTGGACACCGCGCTGCCGACGGTCACCATTAACACCGTGGCGGGCGATAACGTCATTAATGCGGCGGAAGTGGCCGCAGGCCAGACCCTGAGCGGCACCGTGGCGAATGCCGAAGCGGGCAATACCGTGACCGTGACCATTGGCGGCAACAGCTACACCGCAACGGTGCAGAACGACCTGACCTGGTCCGTCAACGTACCGTCTGACGTGCTGACCGCGCTGGGCAACGGCAGCCTGAGCGTGACGGCGACCGTCACCAACGGCCACGGCAACACCGGCACCGGCGAGCGCGAGATCGCGATCGACGCTAACCTGCCGGGCCTGCGCGTCGATACCGTCGCGGGCGACAACGTGGTCAACAGCATTGAGCATGCGCAGAATCTCATTGTCACCGGCTCCAGCGACGGGCTGGCGCCGGGCACGGCGCTGACCGTCACCATCAACGGCAAAGACTATGCGGCTACGGTGCTGGCGGATGGCAGCTGGAGCGCGGCGATCCCGGCTGCTGACGTGAGCGCGTGGCCGGAAGGCACCGTCAAAATCAGCGTCACTGGCGACAGCGCTGCGGGCAATCCGATTACCATCAGCCACGATGTGACGGTAGATCTGGCGACCGTTGCCATCAGCATCAATGCGATTGCCACCGACGACGTGATTAACGCGGCGGAGAAGGGCGCGGATCTGGTGCTGTCCGGTGCGGTCATCAACGTGGAAGCCGGGCAGACCGTGACCATCAGCCTGAACGGCAAAATCTACACCACCACGGTGGACGACAGCGGCAACTGGAGCTGGACCGTACCGTCTGCGGATCTGGCTGGCCTCAAGGACGGCGACGCCAGCGTGCAGGTGAGCGTCACCAACGTGAACGGCAACAGCGCCTCGGCGGGCCGCGAGTACAGCGTGGATGCGACCGCGCCGAGCGTGACCATCAACACCCTGGCGACGGACGACATTCTCAATGCCGCCGAAGCGAAGAGCGAACTGACTGTGTCTGGCAGCAGCTCTGCCGAAGCGGGCCAGACGGTGACCGTGTCGCTGAATGGCAAAGACTACACCACCACCGTCAGCGCGGACGGTAGCTGGACGCTGAACGTCCCGGCGGCCGATGTTGCGGCCCTGACGGACGGCAGTGTGACCGTTACCGCAAGCGTCAGCGACAAGGCGGGCAACCCGGCATCGGTTGATCACAACCTGACGGTGGACGCCACCGTTCCGGCGGTGACCATCAACACCGTGGCGGGTGACGATGTGATTAACCTTGTTGAGCATGGCCAGGCGCACATCATCAGTGGTACCGCCACCGGCGCGGCCGCGGGCGATAAGGTGACCGTGACCATCAGCGGCCAGACGTACACCACCGTGCTGGACGCGGCGGGGAACTGGAGCGTGGGCGTACCGGCAAGCGTGATTTCCGGCCTCAGCGACGGCACCGTGACCGTGACTGCGTCCGTCACCGACGCGGCGGGCAACACCGGCACCGGCACGCATAGCGTGACCGTCGATACCGGTCTGCCGTCAGTGGCCTTCAACGCCATCAGCGGTGACAACGTGCTGAATGCGGTGGAGAAAGGTCAGGATCTGAGCGTGAGCGGCACCAGTGCCAACCTGGCGGAAGGCACCGTGGTGACCGTGACCCTGAACGGCAAAAACTACACGGCGACGACCGCGGCAGACGGAAGCTGGAGCCTGACGGTCCCGGCGGCGGATCTGGCGAGCCTGGGCGAAGCCAACTACACCCTGAGCGCGGCCGCGACCAACGGCGTGGGCAACAACGTGAGTAACACCGCGAATCTGCAGGTGGATACCGCGCTGCCGGGCGTCACCATCAACACCATCGCGGGCGATAACGTTATCAACGCGGCGGAAGTGGCCGCGGGCCAGACCCTCAGCGGCAAGGTAACGAACGCGGAAGCGGGCAATACCGTCACCGTGACCATTGGCGGCAACACCTACACTGCGACGGTGCAGAGCGATCTGACCTGGTCCGTGAACGTGCCGGAGTCCGTCCTGACGGCGCTGGGCAATGGCGATTTGACCGTGTCAGCAACCGTCACCAACGGCCATGGCAACACCGGGACCGGCGAGCGCGAAATCGTTATCGATGCCAGCCTGCCTGGCCTGCGCGTTGATACGGTAGCGGGCGACGATGTGATTAACAGCATCGAACATACTCAAAACCTGATCGTCTCCGGCACCAGCGACGGGCTGGCGGCAGGCACAACGCTCACCGTGACCGTCAATGGCAAAACTTATGCGGCTTCCGTGCTGGCAGACGGTTCCTGGAGCGCGGCGATCCCGGCGGCAGACGTCGCGGCCTTCGCAGCAGGTACGGTCACCGTGACCGTTGCAGGCCAGAGCGCGGCGGGCAACCCGGTGACCATCAGCCATGACGTGACCGTCGATCTGGCGGCGGTGGCTATCAGCATCGATGCGATTGCCACCGACGACGTGATTAACGCAGCGGAGAAAGGTGCGGATCTGGTGCTCTCCGGCAGCACCTCGAACGTGGAGGAAAACCAGACCGTTACGGTTACCTTCGGCGGCAAGACGTACACCGCGAAGGTGGATGCTGACGGTAACTGGACGGCCACCGTGCCGTCCGCGGATCTCGCGGGCCTGAAAGACGGTGACGCCAGCGTGCAGGTGAGCGTCACCAACGCGCACGGCAACAGCGCCACGGCGGGCCGGGAGTACAGCGTGGACGCGACTGCGCCAACCGTGACCATTGATACGGTCGCAGGCGATAACGTGATTAACGGCAGCGAAGCGGCTGCGGGCGTTGCTATCTCCGGCACCACCACGGCGGAAGCCGGGCAGACGGTCACCGTGACGCTGGGCGGTAAGAGCTATACCGCCCAGGTGCAGCAGGGCGGCGTCTGGAGCGTGAACGTTCCGGGCAGCGATCTGACCGCACTGGCGGATAGCGGCTACACCGTGCAGGTGAGCGTGAGCGACGCGGCGGGTAACCCGGGCAGCGCGGGTAAGACGATTACGCTTGATACCACGCCGCCGACCGTCAGCTTTAACGTGGTGGCGGGCGATGACGTGATTAACAGCGTGGAGCACGGCCAGGCGCAGATCGTCAGCGGGTCGGCAACCGGCGCGAACGTCGGTGATAAAGTGGTTATCACCCTCGGTTCGCACCAGTACACCACTACCGTTGACGCCAGCGGCAACTGGAGCGTGGGCGTTCCGGCCAGCGTGATTTCCGCCCTGACCGACGGCACCGTGACCCTCAGCGCGACCATTACCGACAGCGCGGGTAACAGCAGCACCCAGACCCATGACGTGGTGGTCAACACCGCCTCCGTGGCGCTGACGGTGAACACCGTTAGCGGTGACGACGTCATCAACGCGGCTGAAGCCGGTTCGTCACTGGTGATTAACGGCTCCAGCGCGCAGTTCGCCAGCGGGACCCAGGTCACCGTGACCCTGAACGGCAAGACCTATACCGCCACGATACAGAACGACGGCACCTGGACGACCACCGTACCGGCCGCCGACGTGGGCGCCCTGGCCGATGGTGCACGCTATCAGGTGTCCGTATCGGCACAGGACAGCGCGGGCAACAGCGCGTCGGCAACGCACGGCATCAGCGTGGATACCACTGCGCCGGTGGTGAGCATTGGGACGCTGTCGGTTGACGACATGCTGAACGCCGCGGAAGCGCAGCAGCCGCTGACCGTGCACGGATCTTCCAGCGCGGAGGCGGGTCAGACCGTTACCGTGACGCTGGGCGGCAAAACCTACACTGCGCTTGTCGGCAGCGACGGCACCTGGACGCTCGACGTGCCGGCAGCCGACCTGGCCGCCCTGAGCCAGGGCGCGCTGACGGTCACTGCCTCGGTCAACGATAAAGCGGGTAATAACGGCCAGACCACGCACACCTTAACAGTGGATACCGTTGCGCCAACCGTAACCATCAGCACCGTGGCCGATGACGATATCGTCAACAACGCGGAGCAGCTGGCGGGCCAGACCATCCGCGGCACGACCACGGCGGAACAGGGCCAGACGGTGACCGTCTCCTTCAACGGGCACAGCTATCAGGCGACCGTCGGGGCAGACGGATCGTGGTCGGTCTTCGTGCCGGGCCGTGATTTCCTCGGCCTGAGCGACGGGGAGTACACCATCACCGCGTCGGTGAGCGACAAGGCGGGCAACCCGGGCAGCGCAACGCACGACGTGACGCTGAACGGCGATGTTCCAACCATCACCATTAACACCTTTGCGCAGGACGACATCGTCAACGCCGCCGAGCACGGCACGCCGCTGGTCATCAGCGGCACCACCGATGCGCCGGCAGGCCAGACGGTGACCATCACGCTGATCGGTAAAACCTATGCGGCTACCGTCCAGAATGACGGTACCTGGAGCTACACGGTGGGAAGCGCTGACGTGACCGCGCTGGCAGACGGCGGCTCGTACGTGATTAACGCGCAGGTCAGCAATACCATCGGCAACAGCGCCAGCGATAACCATACCGTCACGGTCGATCTGACCGCGCCGTCGATGGGGATCGCTATTGATTCGCTGCAAAACGACACCGGCCTGAGCGCAACGGATTTCATCACCAACGACAGCCAGGTCGTCGTCAACGGCTCGCTGACCGCGCAGCTCGGCAATAACGAGAAGGCGCAGATCAGCCTCGACGGCGGCGTCACCTGGATTGACCTGACCGTGACCGGCACCACCTGGCGCTACGCCGATGGCCGCACCCTCACGGACGGTACGTATCAGTATCAGGTCCGCGTGATTGATAACGCGGGCAACGTGGGGGCCACGGACAGCCAGGACGTGGTGATTGACCTGACGAAGCCTGCGGCAACCACCATTACCGTGGATTCCATTACGCAGGATACCGGCCTGTCCGGCAGCGACTTTATCACCAGCGACAACCAGATCAGCCTGAAAGGGACGCTGGGCGCGGCGCTGGGCAGCGGCGACCACGCGCAGATCAGCCTTGACGGTGGCGTCACCTGGACCGACGTCAGCGTCAGCGGCCTGAGCTGGACGTATGTCGATGGCCGTACGCTGGCCGACGGGGATTACAACTACCAGCTGCGCGTGATTGACGATGCGGGCAACATCAGCGCCACCGCCTCTCAGGTGGTGACCATTGATACCGTTGCGCCGGACGCCAGCAAAACGATCGCCATCGACAGCATCAGCGACGATACTGGCCTGAGCAGCAGCGACTTTATCACTCGCGACACGTCCCTGACGTTGCACGGCTCGCTCGGCGCGACGCTGGCCGACGGCGAATACGCCCAGATCAGCATCGACGGCGGCGTCACCTGGCAGAACGTGATCGTCACCGGCAAGAGCTGGTACTACGTCGATAGCCGCACGCTGGGTAACCAGACCTATGACTACTACGTCCGCGTGGTGGATGCCGCCGGTAACGTGGGGGCCAGCGCCCATCAGCAGGTGACTGTCGATACGGTCGCCCCGGATGCGGCGATTACGGTGACCGTGGATAACATTACCGTGGATACCGGCTTCGATAATAACGACTTCCTGACCAGTTCGACCTCGTACACGCTGCACGGAACGCTCGGCGCAGAACTCGGCGCGGGTGAATTCGTGCAGGTGAGCATGGACGGCGGCACGACCTGGGTATACGCCACCGTAAGCGGGACGCAGTGGAGCTACAGCGACACGCGTACACTTACCGACGGCAGCCATAACTACCAGGTGCGGGTCGTTGACCAGGCGGGTAACGTTGGGGCAACCACCTCGCAGGCGGTGACGGTGGATACGCAGGCGCCGCAGTACGGCGTCACCATCGACAGCATCAGCGAAGATACCGGCCAGTCCGGCAGTGATTTCATCACCATGGACACCACGCTGACCATCAACGGCTCGCTGGGCAGCGCGCTGGCCAGCGACGAGCGCGTACAGATCAGCCTCGACGGCGGGAATACCTGGCTTGATACCACGGTCACCAACCAGCGCTGGAGCTACACCGATACCCGCGATCTGCCTGACGGGGACTACACCTACCAGGTGCGGATTATCGACCAGGCGGGCAACGTGGGTTCCACCGCGTCTCAGGTCGTCACGGTAGACACCACGCCGCCGACCACGGTCGGTACGGTCGTGAGCTATACCGACGGTGAAGGTGAGCGTCAGGGCACCTTTGGCAGCGCGGTGGCCACGGATGATAACTCGCCGCTGATCAACGGGACGCTTAACCGTGCCCCGGACGACGGTGAGATCGTGCAGCTTTACCGTGACGGGGTTCTGCTCGGCCAGGTGACCATGAACGGCAGCGCAAGCTGGTCCTTCCAGGATAACGGCCTGAGCGACGGGAATCACACCTACATCGTGCGCGTCACCGACAGGGCCGGAAACTATACGGAATCCGACGGTTTTGTGCTGAACGTCGATACCAGCATCCCGACCACCACGGCGGCGATCACCGCGCAGACCACGTCGGATACCACGCCGATTGTCAGCGGTACCGTCTCCGCTGACCTGGTGAACGGCGAATACCTGGTGGTGACGGTGAACGGCAAAACCTACACCTCCCAGACGGGCGGTGCGGTGGTGGTCGACCCGGATCACAACACCTGGTATCTGCAGATCCCGGACGGCGATGCGCTGGGCGTGGCGAGCTACAGCGTGACCGCGCAGGTGAAGAGCAGCGCGGGTAACGGCAATACCACCGGTACGGCGACCGGTAGCCTGGTGATTGATACCACCTCGGTGAACACCGACTGGGCAACCACGGCGGGGAACAGCAACAACTCCACCATGACCCTCGGCATGAACAGCAGCGGTCTGTGGAATATCATCGCTAACGGCCAGTCTTACTCCAGCAGCGATAGCTCGACCTATGCCGGCAATACGCTGACTAACACCCGTAACTACTACGTGGTGAGCCAGACCGCCGCCGACTTTGACCGTAACGGCACGCAGGACATTTTCGCGACGGAAAATACCTACGCCGGGTCAACGCAGGTGATGTGGACCTACGATGGCAGCACCTATAACGCCAGTCAGCTGGCAATGGGGACCACCATCTGGTACGGCGGCGTGATTGCATACGATAAAACCGGGGATGGGTATCTGGATCTGGCGTACGGTGACTCCGGCGCGGACTCCATTACCTATCTGATCAACAACAACGGGGTACTCTCGCCTGACGGCACCTACGGCGGCGCGGGGTTCTGGGGACAGTTCACCACCATGCGTGAAATCTCCGGCGTCGATATTAACAATGACGGCACCGTGGATGTGGTTCAGCACACCAACCGCAGCGGCGCGTACTCGTTAACCGTGATCAACAACAACGGCAACGGGACGTTATCCATCGGTCAGAACCTGACGAACGTGTTTGTGGCTAACGCCTCGAATACCACCACGGCGGCGTCCATGACGTGGGCGGACTTCAACGGCGATGGCTACATGGATCTGTACCTGGGCAGCAGCTACAACAACAACGGCGGGGTGATCTACTACAACGACGGCACCGGGAAACTCTCGGCCACCAAGAGCGCGGTGGAGGCGTCTAACGCAGCGGCGGGCTATCTGTCGGTGGCGGTGGACTGGAACGGTGACGGGCAGATGGACATCATCAAGCTCAGCACCTACGGCGGCTCGCAGACGGCGACCCTGTTCACCAACAACGGCTACGGCTCCACCTGGACCTCAAGCCAACTGGCGTCCGGCATTGCTTACGCCACCGGCGTGGCGGCAGTGGACTACAACTGGGACGGCGCGCAGGATCTGCTGGTCTCTCAGCAGAACGGCAAGGTGGTGCTGGTGCAAAACAGCAAAACCATTGCTGACGGCACCGCGATGCATCTGCACATTGTCGACAGCGAGGGCATCAACTCCTACTACGGCAATACGGTCAACCTGTACAACGCCGCGGGTGTGCTGGTGGCCTCGCAGATCATTAACGCCCAGTCCGGTATCGGGTCGAACGATACGTCCGCGCTGGTGAGTTTCTACGGGCTGGATCCGAATGAAACCTATTCGGCCGAGATCCTGAAGATCACCAACGGCG
This sequence comes from Enterobacter sp. BNK-22, assembly GCF_048684805.1. Taxonomy (NCBI): domain Bacteria; kingdom Pseudomonadati; phylum Pseudomonadota; class Gammaproteobacteria; order Enterobacterales; family Enterobacteriaceae; genus Enterobacter; species Enterobacter sp. BNK-22. The sequence goes on along the minus strand of NZ_JBLQTT010000001.1, from coordinate 1,278,403 downwards.
TGTCGGATAACGTCACCTGGAGCGGCCTGGAGGCGGGCAACGGCAAGGAGGGCTACGTCCTGACGGCCGAAGCGGCCACCGGCGGCCACAGCGGAACCATTACCGGGACCGGGTATAACGACACCTTTATCGCCGAAAATGGCACTTATACCTACAACGGTTCCGGCGGCTGGACTACCCATTCCGACCATGACACCTGGAGCAACACCGGTGGGATGGACGTGGTGGATTACCGCAACGCGACCTCTGGCGTGACCGTGGATCTGCGCCTCTCAACCGCGCAGAACACCGGCTTCGGCACCACGCGTCTGCTGAACATTGAAGGGATTAACGGCTCGGATTACGACGACGTCATCACCGGCAACAGCGGTGATAACCGGTTCGAAGGCCGCGGCGGAAACGACACCTTCAACATCGGCAGCGGCGGTCACGATACGCTGCTCTACAAGCTGATCAACGCCTCGGATGCCACGGGCGGTAACGGTCACGACGTGGTGAACGGCTTTACGGTCGGCACCTGGGAAGGGACGGCGGACACGGATCGTATTGACCTGCGCGATCTGCTTTCCGGTAGCGGCTATACCGGCACGGGCTCGGCGAGCTACGTGAACGGCGTGGCCACACTGGACAGCAGCGCGGGCAATATCAGCGATTACATCCGCGTGGTGCAGAACGGCAGCAATACCGAGATTCAGGTTGACCTGGACGGTACCGGCGGTCAGTTCTCCCCGACCACCCTGGTGACGCTGAACGGCGTGCAGACGGATCTGGCGACGCTGCTGGCGAACCATCAACTGTTAATTGCGTAAAACAACGCCGCGGGGAGCGATCCCCGCGGCCTTTTGGCGTTTCTTTACACGAATTGCGTTAACCCGGAGATTATGAAGACACATCCACAGTACGAACCCTGGCTGCAGGGCATGCTCATCATCGCGAAGCACTACCGGCTGGACTTTTCGGTGGAGCACGTTCGGGTCACGATTAACCATGAAAGCCAGTCGCCGCGCCAGCTGGTGCTGGAGGAGATGGCGCGCCAGCTTGGGCTGGGGATGCGTGTGGCGGCGGCGGAAGCGGTCTCCCTCGATCCGTGGCGTCTGCCGCTGCTGGCGGAATTCACCGGCGGGCAGATTGCGGTGATCAACCGCATGGACAACGAAGGCAACGTCAGCCTGCAGTTCAGCGGCGACGGCGGCCTTGAGACGACGCTGACGCGCGAGGCGCTCGGGTCGCGATTAAAGGGCCTGATGGTGCTGCGCCCGCTCGAGTCCACGCCGGATGCCCGCGTGGATGACTACATCAAACCGTATGAGAAAAACTGGTTCTGGCAGCTGGCGCTGAAGGACTGGCGACGCTACAGCGACATTATGCTGGTGGCGCTGGTCGCCAACGTGCTGGCGCTTTCCGGCATGGTCTTCTCCATGCAGGTCTACGACAGGGTGGTACCGTCGCAGTCAGAAGCCACGCTGTGGGTGCTGTTTGGCGGCGTGATGATTGCCATCGTGTTCGAATTCATCATGCGCATGCTGCGCGTACACATTTCTGACGTGGTGGGGAAGCGCGCCGATCTGCGCATCTCTGAACGCGTTTTTGCCCACGCGCTGCGGATTAAAAACGGCGCACGCTCGAAATCAACCGGATCGTTTATCGCGCAGATCCGCGAGCTGGAGTCGGTGCGCGAGCTGATCACCTCGACGACCATTGCGGCCCTTTCCGATCTGCCGTTCTTCCTGCTGTTCGTCTTCATTCTGTGGATGATTGGCGGTCCGCTGGTGCTGGTAGTCCTACTCGCCGTGCCGCTGCTGCTTATTCCGGGCCTGCTGGTGCAGCGCCCGCTGGGGAAACTCTCCAGCGAAGGGATGCGTGAATCCGCCATTCGGAACGCCACGCTGGTGGAAGCGGTGCAGGGCATTGAAGACATCAAGCTAATGCGCGCCGAGCAGCGTTTCCAGAACCAGTGGAATAACACCAACGACGTTGCCGCCAGCGTCGGCATGAAGCAGCGCTGGCTGACGGGCCTGCTGCTTACCTGGACCCAGGAGGTGCAGTCCATTGTTTACGCGGTGGTGCTGCTGGTGGGCTGCTATCTGGTCATCAGCGGTGACATGACCACCGGTGCGCTGGTGGGTACCTCGATTCTGGCGTCGCGGACCATTGCGCCGCTGTCGCAGATCTCAGGCGTGCTCTCGCGCTGGCAGTCGGCAAAAGTGGCCCGTAAGGGGCTGGACGACCTGATGCAGCGGCCGATTGACGATCCGCAGCACGGCAAGAAGGTGCACAAAGCCCACCTGCGCGGCGACTATGCCCTTGAGGACGTCGGGTTTTACTACGACGAGGAAGAGAAACTCACCGTGCTCAACATCAGCAAGCTGCAGATCCGCGCTGGAGAACGCGTGGCGGTGCTCGGGCGCAATGGCTCCGGCAAAAGCACGCTGTTACAGCTTCTGGCGGGCATGCAAGAGCCGCAGCAGGGCAGCATTCTGCTGGACGATATTGCCCTTAATCATCTTGATCCGGCCGACGTGCGTCGCGACATGCAGCTGCTGAGCCAGCAGGCCCGTCTGTTCTTTGGCTCCATGCGGGACAACATCCTGATGGGGAACCCGCTGGCGACCGACGATGAGATTCACCATGCGCTGGTCAACAGTGGCGCGCTGGAGTTTGTGCGCAAACAGAAAATGGGGCTGAACACTATCATCAACGAGGGCGGAACGGGCCTCTCGGGCGGACAGCGTCAGGCGCTGCTGCTGGCGCGCGCCCTGATCACCTCGCCGACTATTCTGCTGCTGGACGAGCCTACCGCCTGGCTGGACGAAATGAGCGAGAAGCAGTTTATTCAGCATCTTCACACATGGCTGGGTAAGCGCCGCACGCTGGTGGTGGCGACGCATCGCCTGCCGATTCTGGACCTGGTCGACCGCATCATCGTGCTGGAAAACGGCAAGGTGGTGATGGACGGCCCGCGCGACGCCATCCTGCACCAGCATGGTATGGCGCCGCAAAAGACAGCACAGCGCACCGTGACCATGAAACCGGCGGCGGTTGCAGAGGAGGGCGCGGCATGAATGATTTCTCCCGTTTTAATAGCCGACTGAAGGAGCCTCGCCTTCCGCGCTCTACCCTGGTGGCATGGTCCCTGTTCGCCCTGCTGGTGGTGTTTATCGCCTGGGCGAGCCTGTTCCATCTTGATGAGGTGACGACAGGCAGCGGCAAGGTGATACCGTCTTCGCATGAGCAGGTCATCCAGTCCCTGGAAGGCGGCATTATCCACAGCCTGATGGTGCGCGAAGGCGACATCGTCGAGCGCGGCCAGCAGCTCGCGCAGCTTGATCGGACCAAAACCGAGTCGAGCGTGCTGGAGAGCGAGTCGCGTCTGAATGCGGCGCTGGCCACGGCGGCACGCCTGAAGGCCGAAGTTAACGACACGGAGCTGACGTTTCCCGAGGAGCTGGATGACGACGTTGAGCTGGTTAAGCAGGAAACGGCGCTCTATCAGTCCCGTCGCGAGAGCCTTGAAAAAGGGCTGGCTGGTTTACGTCAGGGTGCCGAGCTGGTGCAGCGTGAGCTGTCGTTGACCCGTCCGCTGGTGACCCAGGGGGCGGCCAGCAAGGTGGAGGTGCTGCGTCTTGAGCGTCAAAAAAATGAGCTTGAGAATAAAATCACCGAGATGAAAAACCAGTATTACGTCCGCGCCCGCGAAGAGCTGGCGAAAGCCAATGCGGAGATTGAAGCCCAGCGTTCGGTGATGAAGGGGCGGGAAGACTCCCTAACCCGACTGACCTTCAATGCGCCGGTTCGCGGGATCGTGAAGGATATTGACGTCACGACCGTGGGCGGCGTCATCCCGCCGAACGGCAAGCTGATGAGTCTGGTTCCGCTTGACGATCAGATGGTGGTAGAAGCGAAAATTTCGCCGCGCGATGTGGCGTTTATTCATCCCGGCCAGAAGGCGCTGGTGAAAGTGACGGCCTATGACTACTCCATTTACGGTGGGCTGGAAGGGGAAGTGACCATGATTTCGCCGGACACCCTGCAGGATGAGGTGAAAAGAGATGTTTATTACTATCGCGTCTATATTCGTACCGACAGTAACCATCTGACCAATAAGCAGGGTCAGGAATTTCCGGTCTTTCCGGGCATGATTGCCACCGTTGATATTAAAACCGGCAGCAAAACCATTCTGGATTATCTGTTGAAACCGCTGAACAAGGCAAAAGAGGCGCTGCGGGAAAGATAAGTGAACGGCGTTCGGAACACCGAACGCCTGGTGGATTATACGGTTGACGTCACGTTGTGAACGTGGCGTCGCTCTTTAGGAACAACGTTGATGTAATGCGTAACATACGCAAAATATAACCCGGCATAATTTTCGACGAGTTCGATAAACGCCGGATAGACCGATAGCCGACCATCACCCCGATCTTTCAGATAGCCTGCCTCCTGAGCCGATTTGATAATCCGGTTGACGTGGATGCGCGATACAAAAAATTCTTTTGCGAGCGTGCTGGCTGAATAGTCGATGACGGCACCATGGGCAGATTTATTTTTCATGGCCTGCAGGTAAAGATAAAGCATAATCATACGTCCGCCATCTTTATCGATAAATAATCCCACTTCAGGCAACACCTTTCTGAACGTTAATCCCCGAAAAAGATATTCTGCCGCGCGGCGGAAGAAGTTATTTCTCAAAATATCATTATCCAGCAGGTTCACGTTAATATTGAATGTTGGGTAAAGAATGCTGACGGGCAAAAAAGCGCCGGACATATATCGCTTAAGTTCATTCAGACCTTTTTCGGTTGGCGCGATTCTCGTTTTGCGTCTGTCTTCCGTACAGCGCCAGGTCCTGATGCGCCCGGTGGTTCTGAGTATCGTGATGATCGCAATAACGCTGTTGGGGCTGGCTATCTTATAGCGAGAGCATAACTCTTTAATTTCTGAGACTGACTCGGCCTGATTTCCAAAAATAAAACAACACATGGAGAGGATAATGTTGAACCGTGATTCCTGTAGCATTGTCTTGTAGAACAAAGGTTGTTTTTTGTAGATGGTGTCATTAATTGTGTAGTGCTCTAATATTGCCTCACCGAATCGTGGATTGCTCTTTATGACATCCCTTCGATGTAGCAAGGCCCTGGATGAGATATGATTATCCATAGCATTTTTCTCGTATTTGAATGAGCCGATAGATGAAGTATCCAGTCTTCTTTTTCGGAATTTTCATTATACCCTGAGAATAAAACATTTGCCGTGGTTATTTGAAAAGAAAAGTATATTTAAACGCGGGTGATTAACGCAAAGATGTTCCGGTGAATTAGACTGATAACAGTTTCTTAACCCTGGGTGCTACTGTAAAATTATACTTCGCAACAGATGCAATAAATTTACGCATACTCAAATGGAAATGGCGCTTTGGTGCCCAGGAGCAGGTTATGACCCACAAAATTTCTCTCAGAAATGGGGCGTGCGATGAACATAAGTTTGTCATCTCAGCCTGCGGTTTCACATTCCAGGGATATTGTTCGATCCTTAATAAATACGGAATCCATGCTTCCCGAATCCACTTTAACGGAGATGAGGCATCTCAACAGGATATTGAAAATATCCTTAAAAATCAGGATGCGCATATCGTGGTGTTTCTCGGGAAAGGCGTGGTCAACCTCCTGGAAAGCCTGAAGCGACTGGCATCCATACTTAATGCACTCCCCGTTATTCGGCATGTCACCCTGTATGGTGATATTCCCGATGGCTGGCTGTACCGCACGCTTGGCAGTCTTTTAAATAACCGCTATCAACTATCATTGATTCGCGTAGCCAGCGTTTCTGATGTAATAGCCTGTTTTCATACCCATTACAAAAGTTTTAAGGATCGCTCTCGCGCATTACGCGAACGCTACATGGATATTTCCGCGCAAGAAAATCTCAAGTGGTTAACACGAAGGGAAATTGACGTATTATTAAGTTTCTACCGCGGCATGTCCGTAAAAGAAATGTGCGATAGAATGGGGTTGTCGAATAAAACGGTGTATACCCACCGTAAGGAAGGCGTGCTTAAATTACACTTAATTAAGCGTTGGCTACACGATCCGCATAATTTTAAAGCAGAAATGCCTGCTAAACACCCACGTCAAAAAACGGGGCTTACGGAGAAGGAAACCGACATTTTTAATGCCCTACGTAATCGGGAAATATTTCCGGCATATCAGATTATTACCGATCGTGATAAAAAAGGTGTTGGATTTGAAATACTTATTCGCTGGAATAAAAACGGTAAAATTGTCAAGCCTGCTAGTTTTTTAACGGATATTACCAATCATGAGATATGGCTGCAAATAACGGCGTTGGTCATCCATGCTGCCGTTTCAGGTATTAATAAGTATAACGGGAAATATTATTTTTCTGTGAATATCCCGCCTCGTCTGGCATCCGGAAATGCCTTGCCTGATATGGCACGTAAGGCCATCGATATGCTGCTTAAACCGCAGTGGGCGGAAAAGCTGGTCTTTGAATTTGCAGAGGATATTGACGTGACGAAGGATAAAAGGATCCCTGAAACCATGCGGCATTTACGCAAAACGGGGTGTCGTTTATTTCTGGATGACTGCTTTTCAAACCATCAAACCATGTTCCCGGTGCGCCAGGTCCATTTCGATGGACTCAAACTGGATCGGGACATCGTCGATCACTTTGTGGCAAATGACAATGATTACAATTTGATAAAAGCGATTCAGATTTATAGCGACATGACCGGCACTGACTGTATTGCAGAAGGGGTTGATAGCGAAGAAAAGTTCGAGAAACTCGTCGCGCTGGGCGTTAAAAACTTTCAGGGATATTATCTTTCACGTGCCGTGAAAGAGGATGAGTTAGACCGCATGGTACGGTTATTTAGCTGATAAGAAAAATAAAGCCCCGAAGGGCTCTGGTTTATTTTCGACCCAGCAGCAGGCCGAGAACAATACCGACAGCACCCGCGGCGATGAGGCCGGTGAGGGGATTATTTCTGACCGCTTCTGTGACGTCGGAAACGGCATCGCTGGCCTGAGCGGCGTATTTTTTCGCGGCACCTTTTACCTGATGTTTTGGTGAATCGACGAATTCACCAAACTGCTGCTGCGCTGAACCAGCGAGTTCATCAAATTTATTTTTTGCCTTGTCTTCAGCAAACTGGGTGTTTTTATCAGTACCGATATCAGACATTTTTGCCTCCTTTTGTTGATAGTTAAAGGATAGCCGCTCTTTGTGGATGTGGGAGACGCAAGGCTAAATTCGGCACCTGACAGGGCGGTTTTCGGATATATCTCTATACCGGGAACCCATTATTTCTCATTGTCATCCTGACCGTAATACAGCTTCCCGATGCGGATCAGCGGGCGACCCTGAGACTTACGGTGCAGGTTACTGTCCCTGAGCGAATAAACGCACCCGCAATATTCCTGCTGGTAAAACTGTTCCCGCTTGCTGATCTCAATCATGCGTGAGGAGCCGCCCTGTTTGCGCCAGTTATAGTCCCAGTAAACCATACCCGGATAGCGCGCGGCCGCACGCTGGCCGCAGTCGTTTATTTGCTGCATGTTCTTCCAGCGGGAGATCCCCAGCGAGCTGCTGATAACGCTGAATCCATTTTCTGCCGCATAGAGCGCCGTGCGCTCGAAACGCATATCGAAGCACATGGTGCAGCGGACGCCGCGCTCGGGTTCCCATTCCATGCCTTTCGCGCGCTCAAACCAGTTATCGGTGTCGTAATCGGCATCAACAAACGGCACGCCGTGCTTTTCCGCAAATCGAATATTCTCCTCCTTACGAATGAGGTATTCCTTTTGCGGATGGATATTGGGGTTATAGAAGAAAATGGTGTACTCAATGCCCGACGCCTGAATAGCCTCCATCACTTCACCGGAGCAGGGGGCGCAGCAGGAGTGCAGCAGCAGTTTGTCAGCGCCGTTGGGCAGGGTGAGTTGAGGGCGGATAAAAGGGGCTGTCGTCATGGCGTTCTGCACTATGTTGATGAAATTTATGGAAGGGTAGCATAAATTCGGAAACTGTTGAGACGGGATCGACGCAGGAAAGCGCGATCCCGCGGGGCGGGATCTTCTCGGGTAGCGCGTGCCGCTATTCGGCAAAATTCAGCAGCGCTTCACCATCCAGACGATAGCGTACCCACTCGGGCTGCGGCAGCGCGCCGATGCTCAGATAAAAATCGATGGCGGGCTGGTTCCAGTCCAGCACGCTCCATTCAAGACGACCGCACTGCCGTTTTACCGCCAGCTGCGCGATATGTTTCAGCAGTGCTCTGCCTGCACCTTTCCCGCGATACACCGGAGAAACGTACAGGTCTTCCATATAAATCCCGTTGCGTCCGAGCCAGGTCGAATAGCTGGTGAAGAACACGGCATAGCCGGCGATCTTGCCTTCACACTCCGCGATCAATGCCTCGGTTTTAGTACCTGCGCCAAAGAGCGTTTCCCGGATCTCCTCCGGCGTGGTAACCACTTCTTCCGGGGCTTTTTCATACACCGCCAGCTCGTAAATCATGGCGTAAATGGCCGCTGCATCTTCGGGACGGGCCTGACGAAGGGTGATGCTCATTGTTTTTCCTGCTTTTTAGCGTGTGTCCTGATTGATGGCATTAAGCATACGGCGTATTGTCCGAAGAATTAAGTGCAATGAAATCAACATATGATGAATATTATGCATCCGATACTGAGACGGCTTGATTTAAACCTGCTGCCCGTTTTCGACGCGATATACCGCCACCGTTCCGTTCGGCTGGCCGCTGACGAGCTGGCGATGAGCACATCCGCGCTCAGTCATGCGCTGTCGCGCCTGCGCGCCACCCTGAATGACCCGCTGTTTTTTCGTGAAGGGCACCGCATGTCCCCCAGCGTGTATGCCTCTCAGCTTGCGCCTTCGATTGCTTCCGCACTGTCGTTCCTGAATCATGAGCTGACCCCGCAGCCGGAGTTTGATGCAGCCAGCAGTGCGGAGAGCTTGCAGATTGCGATAACGGACTTTACCGCGCTTTGCATTTTTCCGGCTCTGATACACAGGCTGCAGCTTACAGCCCCGGGTTTACGCTTTGAATTGCGCTATCTGCCGCACAGCCCGGCTTTGACGGAACTGCTGGCGGGCGAGGTGGATCTGGCGCTGGGCTTCAGCACGCCGGAGGATATCCGTCATCCGGAACTGGAAGAGATCGGCTGGTTTGAAGATGAGTATGTGGTCATCAGCAACGCAAGCCGGACCCGGCTGACGCTGGAGGATTATCTCGCGGCCCGACACCTGGTGGTGACGCCGTGGAATGAGAGGCAGGGCGTTCTGGACGTGCGGCTTGAGCAACTGGGCTATACCCGACAAATCGCGATCAAAACGCCGTCGATGCTCAGCGCACCGTTTATCGTAGCGGAAAGTGACCTGCTGATGGCGATCCCCCGCTATGCCGCGGAGAAGCTGATTAGGACAGCGGATCTCAGGATTTTTGCGTTACCGTTTCCGATACGCACGTTTGAAGTGAAAATTTACTCGCATAAACGCAGCGGCCAGCGGGGCGCGACCCGCTGGCTGAAGGAGGAACTGCAGACGCTGGCGCAGGCTGTCAGGGGACGGTAGGCTATTTGTTAGCGGACAGCCCAGCCCGCGCTTTACTATAGAGCAGAGCGAGTCTGTCCATAGAAGCTTAGGTCCTGAAGATTTTATTCATCCAGTAACGGTTTTCGATTATCTTTCGCTGGCTCTGGCTTGAGTTTTTCAACGGGAATACTACACATGCTTTCCGCTATTATCCCAAAAAGAGAGTCTTTCGGATAACTTTCCCATTGTCCCACATCCTGTGTCACATGTACGACATCGCCTTCCGCGAACGGTTTCGAAAAATAGGTACGCGCCATAACGGCACGCTGGTTTTTGTCGCAGTTAATCACGTCGATTGCCCGTGAGCTCGCTATGTAGACGGGAGGATTTTTTATAATGAGTGTCTGCTCGGCGTAGTTATTGATGAAATAAAAGCGGCGTAAGTGATCGTTACCCTGATAAGTTGAAATCACCCGAAAATCGATATACGAAGCAATTCTTTTATCTTCAAGGATTTTTATGACGCCTGCCGGTGGCTTGGGGGTAGACTGGGGCTGGGGTTTACTTGTCCCGGTGCAACCTGTCAGCATAAGTAATACCAGCCATGTTAGCTTTTTCATTTCGCATCCCCTGCGGATAAATCAGGCCGTAATGTCGTCAGCATGTCAGGCGTTACATTTCCCTGAACGGTACAGAGCAATAATGTCCCGTCTTTACCTTTGCTGAGCATTAACAGCTTTTCAGTACTTTCTTTTGCCGGAGCAATACCTGTCACCGCCTGCGCGTTGTCTTCCCACTCACTGTTTGGGTTGATTTTAATCATCGTCTGAGAAACATAATCGTCTCCCGCCTTTTTCCAGGACAAATGATCAAGTCTGGACATCACTTCTTCTTGCGACTCTTTGAAAATGAGTCCCCAGTAATAGTACTTACCGTAATTGATTTCATCGAGATTGCTGGTTTGCAGGTAATATCCCGACACCGTCAGATTTAATTCATGCTGCGGTTGAGCAAACCAGATGGTGCGATTGCCGTCTTCAGGGGCTTTGAACCAGGCCTGCGAATGCTTGTTGAGCGTTAAGGGGGCTACGCGGCTGAGTTTGGCTCGCTGATGATAAATCTCGTTGAAAAAGGTTGAGTCGCAGCGGGTCAACGTTTGTGTCAACGTGCTGGCGTGAACCGCGGGTGTGGCTACAGCCATACCTGCTATGAGCCCAATGGAGGAGATGAGTTTACGCATGTAATATCCCTATATTAAAAAAAGACCCTATTTTTATCGGCTTATCAGGATGAGACTTTACGCTTTTTTATTTTGCTTCGTTATCTGGCGTATTCAATGCCTCCCCCGAGTTTTGTACAAAACCTCAACCCTCTAATCTTTAGGTTTACACAGCGGTAACAAAATAGGTACCATACCCCCCTATAGTATCAGGAGGGCGTATGCCGCATTCACCCGAAGATAAAAAACGTATTCTTACCCGCGTCCGTCGCATTCGGGGCCAGGTTGATGCCCTTGAACGCGCGCTGGAGTCGGGCGCCCCCTGCCTGGCCATCCTGCAGCAAATTGCCGCCGTGCGCGGTGCTGCCAATGGCCTGATGGGCGAAATGGTTGAAATTCACCTCAAAGATGAGCTGGTTGCGGGGGACACCACGCCGGATCAGCGAGCCGTACGCATGGCGGAAGTCGGCCATTTACTGCGCTCTTATCTAAAATAAATCCACATACCTGACAAAAAAGGGAAGGCATATGAAATCTCGCGCTGCAGTTGCATTTGGCCCCGGCCAGCCGCTCAAAATCGTTGAAATTGACGTGGCACCGCCGAAGAAAGGCGAAGTGCTGATCAAAATCACCCATACCGGCGTGTGCCATACCGATGCGTTTACGCTCTCGGGCGATGACCCGGAAGGCGTCTTCCCGGCGGTGCTCGGTCATGAAGGCGGCGGGATTGTGGTGGAAGTGGGAGAGGGCGTGACCAGCCTGAAGCCGGGCGATCACGTGATACCGCTGTACACCGCGGAATGCGGCGAATGCAAGTTCTGTAAATCCGGCAAAACTAACCTCTGCCAGGCGGTGCGCGCCACCCAGGGGAAAGGGCTGATGCCGGACGGGACGACCCGTTTCTCTTACAACGGCGAGCCGGTTTATCACTACATGGGCACCAGCACCTTCAGCGAATACACCGTTTGCGCGGAGATCTCGCTGGCGAAGGTGAACCCGCAGGCGCCGCTGGACAAAGTCTGCCTGCTGGGCTGCGGCGTGACCACCGGTATTGGCGCGGTGCATAACACGGCAAAAGTCAAAGAGGGCGATACCGTGGCGGTGTTCGGTCTAGGCGGCATTGGTCTGGCGGTGATTCAGGGCGCGGTGCAGGCGAAGGCCGGTCGTATCATCGCGGTCGACACTAACCCGGAGAAATTCAGGCTGGCGGGTGAAATGGGCGCGACCGATTTCGTAAACCCGAAAGATCACGAGAAGCCGATTCAGGACGTCATCGTTGAGATGACCGACGGCGGCGTGGACTTCAGCTTTGAGTGTATCGGCAACGTGAACGTGATGCGTTCCGCACTGGAGTGCTGCCACAAAGGCTGGGGCGAGAGCATCATCATTGGCGTGGCCGGTGCGGGTCAGGAGATTAAAACCCGTCCATTCCAACTGGTCACCGGGCGCGTATGGCGCGGTTCCGCGTTTGGCGGCGTGAAGGGGCGTACCCAGCTTCCGGGTATGGTTGAAGATGCCATGGTCGGCAAGATTCAGCTCGATCCGTTCATTACCCATCGCTTACCGCTGGAGCAGATCAACGAGGCGTTTGATCTGATGCACGAAGGAAAATCCATCCGTACCGTTATCCATTTCGGCGACAAGTAACTCTTCTGCCAGCGGTTTTTAGCCGCTGGCGTTTCTTTAATAATCTTCTCTAAAGTGTGACCAGTGCGGCGTTTTTAGCCGTAATCTTAATCTGTGCCGTGCCGATGACTATTTAACAGGCGTGTTTTTACGCATCTTACCTACAAGAGAGTCGACGGTCATGGACAACACTACTTCGATGCTGGCGCAGCGCAAGCTGAGCTTCTTGCATCACATCAGGCTGGTTCCGCTGTTTTCCTCCATTCTCGGTGGCATTATTCTTCTGTTTGCCTTGAGCTCGGGTCTTGCGGGTTATTTCCTGCTGCAGGCCGATAACGATCAGCAGGATGTCACAGCTGAAATTCAGGTGCGTATGGGGCTGTCGAACAGCTCAAACCATCTGCGAACCGCGCGTATCAATCTGATCCACGCCGGTGCGGCAAGCCGTATCGCGGAGATGGATGCCATGAAGCAGAACATCAGCGAGGCGGAAACACGCATTAAGCAGTCCCAGGAGAGCTTTACCGCCTACATGAATCGTGCCGTGCGCACCGCCGAGGGCGCAGCGCTGGACGCGGATCTCAAGGCGCGTTACGACGCCTATATTGCTGGCATGCAGCCGATGGTGAAATTCGCCAAAAACGGCATGTTCGAAGCGATCATCAATCACGAAAACGAAACGGCACGTCCGCTGGATGACGCTTATAACGCCGTACTGCTGAAGGCGATTAAGATCCGTACCGACCGCGCCAATGCGCTCACGGCGCAGGCGCACAGCCGCACGCAGCTGGGCCTGATGTTTATGGTGGGCGCGTTTGCGCTGGCGCTGGTGCTGACGGCGATGACCTTTGTCGTGCTGCGCCGCACGGTAATCAATCCGCTGCAGCGGGCAGCGAAACGTATCGAGAATATCGCTAAGGGCGACCTGACGATGCCGGACGACGTGGCGGGGCGCAGCGAAATTGGTCGCCTGACGCGCGATCTGCAAACCATGCAGCACTCGCTTGAAAAAACGGTCGGCACCGTGCGTCAGGGGGCGGAGGAAATCTACCGTGGCACCAGCGAAATTTCTGCCGGTAACACCGATCTCTCTTCCCGCACCGAGCAGCAGGCTGCCGCCATCGAGCAAACCGCCGCAAGCATGGAACAGCTGACCGCGACGGTGAAGCAGAACGCCGATAACGCCCATCATGCCAGCAAGCTGGCGGAAGATGCTTCCGGCAAAGCTACCCGCGGAGGCCAGATGGTCTCCGGCGTGGTGAAAACCATGGGCAATATCTCCAGCAGCTCGAAGAAGATCTCTGAAATCACCGCCGTGATTAACAGCATTGCCTTCCAGACCAATATCCTGGCGCTTAACGCGGCGGTAGAAGCGGCCCGTGCGGGTGAACAAGGGCGCGGATTTGCCGTGGTGGCAAGTGAAGTGCGCACTCTGGCAAGCCGCAGTGCGAATGCCGCAAAAGAGATCGAAAGCCTGATCAACGAATCGGTATCGCTGATCGACCAGGGCTCCGGCGAGGTTGTTGCCGCCGGTAACACCATGAATGAGATTGTCGACGCGGTGAAACGCGTTACCGACATCATGCTGGAGATCGCCGCGGCGTCCGATGAGCAGAGCCGCGGTATTGTGCAGGTGAGCCAGGCGATTTCTGAGATGGATAAAGTGACCCAGCAGAACGCCTCGCTGGTGGAAGAAGCCTCCGCGGCGGCGGCGTCTCTGGAAGAACAGGGCGCGCGTCTGACCGAGGCGGTTGGCGCGTTTCGGTTGAATAGCGCAAAGCAGGGCCGCGTGGTGACAGCTGCACCGGTGGCGCAGAACGTACCGTTGCGCCCGGCGGCGACGGTTTCCGGGGATAACTGGGAGACGTTCTGAGCGGCGTGTTGCGTCGGGTGGCGGCTTCGCCTTACCCGACCTACGTATAACGGTAGGCCCGGTAAGCGTAGCGCCACCGGGCAAAAAAAAGGGACCTTTCGGTCCCTTTTTCACATCTTATTTCTTATCAGGTAATGCGTACGCGATAACGTAATCACCGCGGTCCGGCGACTGACGGGCGCCACCGGCGTTAATGATGATGTACTGCTTACCGGTTTTCGGCGACACGTAGGTCATCGGGCCGGACTGGCTGCCAACCGGCAGGCGGTCTTTCCAGATCTCTTTCCCGGTGGCGGTATCAAACGCGCGCAGGTAGAAATCCTGGGTACCAGCAAAGAACAGCAGACCGGACTGGGTAGAGAGCGACGCGCCCAGGGTCGGCATACCGATTGGGATTGGCATGTGCATGCGAATGCCCAGCGGGCCGGTATCTTCCACCGTGCCGACAGGAACCTGCCACACCAGCTTGCCGGTTTTCAGGTCAACGGCTGACATGGTGCCAAACGGCGGCTTCTGGCACGGAATGCCCAGCGGTGACAGGAAGCGTTCACGCATCGCGCCGAACGGGGTGCCGTCCATTGGAACAATCCCCATCTCGATGCCGCTGGCATTTTTCGCCACGTTCGCGCGCGGCACCATATAGTTTGCCAGACCCAGGCGCATATCGTTGACGAACATCAGGCTGTTGTTCGGGTCAACGGAGACGCTGCCCCAGTTCATCCCGCCGAGTGAGCCAGGGAACTGCAGGGAACGGTCGAGACCCGGAGGGGTGAAGACGCCCTGATGACGCATCTCCTTAAACTGAATGCGGCACAGCAGCAGGTCGACAGGCGTGGCGCCCCACATGTCGGACTCGGTCAGCGTCTGGTTGCCAATCATCGGCATGCCAACGGAGTACGGCTGGGTTGGGGAGTAGCGTTCACCTTCAACGTTACCCGCCGGGACAGGGCGTTCCTCTACCTTCGCTACCGGCTTGCCGGTTTCGCGGTTAAGCATGAAGATCATGCCCTGCTTGCTGGTCTGCACCAGCACCGGCGTGGTGCCGCCCTTACCGTCAGGCAGGTCGTACAGCAGCGGCTGGGAAGGCAGGTCGAAGTCCCACAGGTCGTGGTGGGTGGTCTGGAAATGCCAGCGGACCTGACCGGTGGCCGCGTCGACGGCGACGATGGAGGAACTGTACTTATCGTCCAGCGCGGTACGCTCGCCCGCCCAGAAGTCTGGCGTGGCGTTGCCGGTTGGCAGGTAGATCAGGTTCAGTTTGGCGTCGTAAGACATCGCAGACCAGACGTTCGGCGTACCGCGGGTGTAGGTCTGGCCTTCTGGCGGCAGGCCGGTCAGGTTCGGATTACCCGGATCCCATGCCCAGGCCAGTTTACCGGTGTGAACGTCGTAGGCGCGCACCACGCCCGGCGGTTCACCGGTCGAGTAGTTATCCGCGACGCGACCGCCAACGACGACAACGTTCCCGGCAACCAGCGGCGTGGAGGTTTGCTGATAATATCCGGGCTTAATCTCGCCCATGCCGACGCTCAGATCCACGATGCCATGGTCGCCAAAGTCGTCGCAGACCTTGCCGTTATCCGCGTTGATGGCAATCAGACGGGCATCGGTGGTGGGCAGGAACAGGCGGCGAGGGCATGCCGCTGGCGATGTCCCGTTCTGTGACGCCGTCACGTTAGCATGATCTTCAAAGTAGCCCAGACCGCGGCAGCGCTGCCAGTTCGGCGCGGTCGCTTTCGAATCATAACGCCATTTTTCTTTACCGGAATCCACGTCCAGCGCCAGCACTTTACTGTACGGCGTACAGACATACAGCGTGTCGCCAATCTGCAGAGGCGTGTTCTGATCTTCCGCACCCGAGCCGTTGCTCTGCGGAATATCGCCGGTGTGCGCAACCCACGCGACTTTCAGCGAGCTGACGTTTTGCTTGTTAATCTGGTCCAGCGCGGCGAAACGGTCGCCGTAGGTGGTGTTGCCCCAGTGTTCCCAGTTCTTTTGCTGCTCGCCGGGTGCAACGGGTTTCACCGGAACGGGCTCGTTCGCTGCCACGAGGGTTTGCGGCTTAAACATCCAGCCCAGGCTGACCAGCATGGCCACCGCCAGCAGGGCCGCGACGCCAAAGGCGGGCGCCTTGTTCGGGGCAGTGTGGTTTGCTGCGCGCAGGAAGGGCCAGACGATGGCGCAGAGGAACGCCAGCACGGCAAAGGTAAACAGGCGGGAGAAGAGCGGCCAGAAATCCCAGCCTGCATCGCTTACCGCCCAGAACAGCGAGGCAATAAACGCGATGCCGTAAAGCAGGATCCCGCTGGTGCGGTTGAGGAAAATCAGGATCGCGGCAATCACCATTACCACGCCCATTATCAGGAAGTAACTACTTCCGCCTACGGTGGCGAGCTTTAAGCCCAACCCGCCGACGGCCAGACCGATGAGCATCATCAGTCCGGCAAGAAGCCACTGCAGAATACGAGGTATCCCGCGCGGCGCGCTGCCAAATGCCATTTCTGTCTCCTTAGATCCCCCGCCGTGTCGGGTATGTACCAGTTGGGTAATAAATGCGGTGGGATTGATGGTTAATACCGGTGAATTCGTTTCTATCAAATAATTTGCGAACCATTTGGTGAATTCGCCGCTATGATAAAACTGTTAAATTGTTTTACGCAATTGTTAATGATTTATTCCGCATTATTTGATTAACGCACAGGACAGCTCCCTCGCCCCTGAGGGGAGAGGGTTAGGGGGAGGGTCGAAAAGGTTTTAAACCGGCATTGATTTGCGGATGGCGCTCAGCAGCGTCTGCGCGCCTGTGGAAAGCGGAGTATCTACCCGGGTCAAAATACCAATAGGTTCACCGGCGCCGGGGGCCGTTACCGGGAGAGCGGTCAGCGTGCCCTGGCGCAAATCATCTTTTACCGCGCCAGAGGGAACGAACCAGACGTAGTCATAGTCGAGGGTGAGCTGGCGTGAAAGCGAGGCCGACAGCGTTTCGATGCACCCTGAGGGCAGCGTACACCCCTGCATTTGCAGCAAGGTTTCGGCGGTCTGACGTGGGACGGTCCCTTTCGGACACACCACCACCGGCCACTCCATCACGCGGCTTAACGTCACCGTGTCCTGCAGCAGAGGGTGATCGGGACGAACCACCAGCTTCAGGGATTCCAGGAACAGCAGTTCGTAATTGAGACCCCCCATCAGTTCAGGATCGGACATGCGGCCGATACCGATATCCAGCTCGCCCGATTTCAGCCCCGCGAGCAGCATGGTGTTATTCATGGTGGCAACCTGGATCGTGGTATGCCGTTGCTGCTTATGGAACTGGCCAATCACCGGCGGAAGAATGCCGAGCGCGGCGGTAGGCAGGGCCCCGACGCGGACGACCTCGCTGCTGTGCTCTTCTTTTCGATGCAGGGACTGGCCTGCGGTATTGAGCGCATCCAGCACCTTAACGGCGTGCGTCAGGAACTGTTCGCCCACGATGGTAAGCTGCGCGCCCAGCCGACCGCGGTCAAAAAGACGGGCGCCGGTCAGCTGTTCCAACTCGTTGAGGGTTTTCGAGAGCGCAGGCTGGCTCAGGTTAAGAGTTTCAGCCGCACGCCCCAGCGTTCCCTGTTGAGCGACGGCCACAAATGTATGCAAATGGCGCAAGCGTATGCGCTGACTGAACAGACCATTTTTTTCCATAGGCGATGTTAAAAACAGAGCGATGCGGGTGACAAGTTAAGTTGTTTAATTTTGATAACCTGATAGCAAAATATTTTTAACATCTGATCTGTTTGAGTTACAACATGTTTTTCGGCAGGGGAATATGAGCGAACATCCTTGTTCATTTATTGCTCATTGCTGAGGGGAAAGGGTTACGCGGTTAGATTACCCCGTCACCGCCGTCAGAACACCACACCTGGCCGGACGTAAATGAACATTCATCCGAGGCCAGCGTGACGTACAGCGGGGCAATCTCGACGGGCTGACCCGGACGTCCCAGCGGCGTATCTCCGCCAAACTCCTTCACTTTTTCCATCGGCTGGCCGCCGCTGGACTGCAGCACCGTCCAGTAGGGACCGGGAGCGACCGCGTTGACGCGAATGCCTTTCGGACCCAGCTGCTTGGCTAAGGATTTGGTAAATACCGCCAGACAGGCTTTCGTCTGGGCGTAGTCCAGTAGCACCGGGCTGGGCTTCACCGCCTGGACGGAGGAGGTATTAATAATCACGGACGAGGCTTTCAGGTGGCGCAGAGCCGCCTTCGTGATCCAGAAAGGCGCGTACACGTTGGTTTTAAACGTC
This sequence comes from Enterobacter sp. BNK-22, assembly GCF_048684805.1. Classification (NCBI taxonomy): domain Bacteria; kingdom Pseudomonadati; phylum Pseudomonadota; class Gammaproteobacteria; order Enterobacterales; family Enterobacteriaceae; genus Enterobacter; species Enterobacter sp. BNK-22. The sequence goes on along the minus strand of NZ_JBLQTT010000001.1, from coordinate 1,259,838 downwards.
GCGTCAAAATCTTCGGTGGTCAGCTCTTCAAGCGATTCACGGAACTGCTGGCGACCGGCGTTGTTAATCAGAATATCCAGCCCGCCCAGCTTCGAGACGGCTTCTTCGACCAGGTTCTGGCAGAAGGTTTCGTCCCGGACGTCCCCCGGCAGCGCGACGGCGTTCCGCCCTTCGGCTTTGATCAGGTCGATAACCTCGGCGGCGTCTTTTTCCTCGTCAGGCAGGTAGTTAATGGCCACGTCCGCGCCTTCACGGGCATAGGCGATGGCTACAGCGCGACCGATACCCGAGTCACCGCCGGTGATCAGCGCTTTTTTGCCCGCCAGGCGGCCATGCCCTTTATAGCTGGTTTCCCCGTGGTCGGGTACGGGTTGCATTTCGGATGCCAGTCCCGGTGGCGTTTGTGGCTGTTCCGGGAACGGGGGCTGCGGGTAAGCGTTCGTACGTTGTTTAGTATCACTCATAGCTGACTCCTTAAGCCAAGGGGTGAGATTTGATGGATAACTGCAGCGTTAACGCTTCGCTGAATTATTTCTGCAAACGATCAACACGGACGACGGCAGGAGATGATTTTTTATCAAGCGAACCGTTGATACTGATCATCTGGTCGGGTTTTACCGTTCTGCCGTCGAAGACTGCCTGGGGAATAATAACGTCGATTTTTCCGGTTTTATCCTGAAATACAAACTTATCGCCGCTACCGTCAATAAGATTACCGCGTAATGAAATGGTCGCACCGTCGTGCAGTTGTTTTGCCTGATCGATGGTCATAATACGCGCATCATCGGTTCCGCGATATCCGCTATCCAGCGCATGGGGTGGCGGCGGAGCTTCACCTTTTTGTAACCCGCCGTTATTATCTGCGAAGGCGGCCGGAACCAGAAATATCATGAAAGCGGAAATAAGCGATAATTTCATCGGATATCCTTCATTTTGGGTGTCTTGACTTATTAAGTATTGTTGCTATTTCTTTATGTGGCAAATGTGATAAGTCCTAAAAACATTCGCGTGAAAAATCAAACTTATCGGATAATAAGCGAAACGGTGACGATGACCATGAAGCGTGAAAATGAAAAGTTGCCCGGGATAGATGAGAGTTATCGCTTGCTGACGTTTGAATACGCGTTTCGTCAGGTGGGTTTTATTGTTCTGCTGGTTATTATCATCGCCGCTATCGCCGGTCTGTTTTCAAGCGGGTGGGTCAGCGATACGGTTAAAACCAATTCCGCTAAATCACTGACCATAAGCTATGAACGGTTTGGCCGCCGGGAGACGGAGACGCGAATGGCGCTGGCGTTCCCGGTGCGAACAGAGGGAAAGTATGTTCTCAGCATGGCCAGCGAGAGCAGCGATATTTACGAGCCTGGCAGCGTCTGGCCGCAGCCGGACAGCATGTTCAGCCGTGGCAAGACCCTCTATTTTGTCTATAACAACCTGAAAAAGTCAGACCGCTTCGCGATGTTACTCTTCACCACGCCTTCGAGAGCCGGTAAATGGAACACGACCGTTCGTGTAAACAACGAGCCGGAGATAACCCTCTGGCAATTTATTTACCCCTAGGAGGCTGATATGGATATGGTCTTTCGTGCGCTGGCGATTTATCTGTTCCTCGTGGTGGTATTTAAAGTGGCCGGGCGGCGTGCGCTGCTGCAGATGACCAGCTTCGATCTCATACTGCTCCTGATAATTAGTGAAGCCACTCAGCAGGCGCTTCTCGGACAAGATTTCTCCGTCACCGGTGCGATGATTACCATTACCACCCTGGTGGTAGTGGATATTATTTTTGGCCTTATGAAGAAGTATTTTTCTCCGGTGGAGAATATTCTGGACGGCACTCCTGTGATTCTGGTGGAAAACGGCGTACCCCTGGCGGATAAACTCAAAAAGGTCGATGTCTCTTGCGATGATATTCTGGTGTCAGCGCGTCAAAATAATGGTATTACCGAAATAAGCCAAATTAAATATGCCATACTTGAGCGCAATGGACATATTTCAATCATTCCTTTTGAGAAATAAGAGGCGAAAAGATGAGCAATATTTTTCACGACAACAATTATACCGTGGGTGAACTGACGAAAAAACTGGCGAGCAAATTAACCGATCTCGGGCTTCGCTTAACCACGGCGGAATCCTGTACCGGCGGAAAGCTCTCGGTAGCTCTTTGCGCCGAAGAGAACACGGCCGATTTTTATGATGTTGGCCTGGTCGTATTCAGCGACGAAGCCAAAGCGCGGATCCTCGGCGTTCGTCCTGAGACGCTCGCACGCTATACCGCTGTCAGTGAGCAGACGGTGACCGAGATGGCCGCCAGCATCCGCGACATCGCCCAGGCGGATATCAGTATCGCCATCAGCGGCTATGCTGGCCCGGAAGGGGGCGACGATGGCACGGCGGCGGGGACGGTCTGCTTTGCGTGGAACATCCAGGGCGAGACGCAAACCCGCACCGTACTTTTCTCCGGCGACTGTCAGGACGTGGTGGAAAAAGCGGTGCATTTTTCGCTGGCCGAGCTGGTGACAGCATTGTCGGACGGGCATAACGGTTGATTTCGCGTGGAGGTTCTATGGCTGTCATAGTGATTACCGGTGGGACGGCGGGCGTGGGAAAAGCCACGGCGCTGCGCTTTGCAAAAGCAGGTTACGATGTCGGCCTCATCGCCCGCGATGAGGCAAGCCTGCACTCCACACAGGAAGAGTTGCGCCGCTTCGGCGTAAATGCACACGCCGTGCAGGCTGACGTCGCCGACAGTCAGGCGGTGGTGGACGCGGCTAACGACATTGAGTATCGCCTCGGCGCGATTGATGTCTGGGTTAACAATGCCATGGGGGCTGTGCTGGCGCCGTTTCGCACCCTTACGCCGGACGAGTTTCGACGCGTGACTGAGGTGACGTACCTCGGCTACGTGAACGGTACCCGCGCGGCGCTCGAGCTTATGGTTCCGCGCGACAGGGGCGTGATTATCCAGGTAGGGTCCGCGCTGGCCTACCGTTCCATTCCCCTGCAGTCCGCCTACTGCGGGGCCAAAGCGGCGATCCGCGGGTTTACCGACGCGGTACGTACCGAGCTGATGCATGAGAACAGCCGGGTTCAGCTTTCGATGGTGCAGATGCCGGGGCTTAACACGCCGCAGTTTGAATGGGCAAGGAACAAGTTCGCCTGGGCGATGCGTCCGGTTCCGCCGGTGTTCGAGCCTGAAGTTGCTGCCAGCGCCATCTTCAGGGTGGCGCAAAAGCCGGTGCGTGAGCTGTGGGTAGGCAGCAGCACCATTCAGTCGATTGTCGGGCAGTTCCTCTTCCCGGGTTTTCTGGACCGGCTGATGGTGAAGAAAGCCTGGGAAGGTCAGATGACGGACGATCTGAACGCGCCGGACCGCCGGGACTATCTCGACCAGCCGGTTAACGACCTGCACAAAATCCATGGTCGTTTCACTGACGAAGCGAAAACCCGCGCGACGTCCGTCACCTCCGGTATGCCGGGCAAAGTAGCGTTAGGGGGGCTGGCGTTGGCGGGGATTGTATTAACGCGTTTGCTCACCCGCAGGAAACCGTAATCAGCGCAGCGCGCTGCGGTGCGTCCAGAACCAGCGATAGCCATAGCCGCCAAGGCTGAGCTCAACGGTTTTACCGCAAACCAGCGCGTCATCGTAGCGTTTGTCCGCAAGACAGGCGGTCCAGGTGGCGTTGCGGATCCCCTTGACGGTGAACCGTACCGGCTGGTCGCTGAAGTTAACAAAGGTCAGGATGCTGCGTTCTTCGGTCTCGTAATAGATCCCCAGTACCGCGTCACTGTCGATCGTGAGGAGCCGAAAGGGCGCAACGGCGATTTCGGGGAACTCCGAGCGGGTATTGGCGATATCAATGATCCGGTGCAGAAGCGAGTTGCGGTGGAGCAGCGAATCAGCGACGTTGATTTTCTGATAGCGATAAGGGCCGTGGTCGATAATCGGCGCAATAAATTTGCCCGGATCGGCTGCCGAAAAACCGCCGCCTTGCGATCCCGCCCATTGCATGGGGGTGCGGACGGCGTAGCGCTCCTCCAGATCGAGGTCATCCCCCATGCCGATCTCATCGCCATAGCGCATCACCGGAACGCCGGGCAGGGAAAAGAGTACCGCGTGGCAGAACGCTAGCCGCTTCAGATCGCCATTGAGCATCGGGGCCAGGCGACGGCGGATCCCGCGCTGGTAGACGTTCATCTCGTCGTCAGGGGCGAAGGTATCGAGGACAAACTGTTTGTCTTTCTGGCTGATGCCCTCCAGATCCAGCTCGTCGTGATTGCGCAGCCAGTTGGCAAAACAGCATGAATCGGGCGGGACGATCATCTTCTTCACCGCGTTGCGCAGCGGGCGGGCGCTTTTTCGGGCCAGGCTGACGTAGAAATACTTGTTGAGCCAGAAATTGAGCACCAGATTCAGGCGGTCATTATTGCCAAAGTAGTCCTGATAGGCCTCCACCTCGACGTCCACTTCGCCCAACAGGATCGCCTCCGGATTATGCTCCTCAATAAGACGGCGCATATGCTCGAGGATCCACAGACCCTTTTTTTCATCGCCATTTCCCGCCTGCGTGGTCAGGTGCGAGGCGGCATCCAGGCGGAACCCCGATACGCCCAGCTTGAGCCAGAAGAGGATGATGTTCTCAATCTCTTTCAGCACCGCGGGCGAGGTCAGGTTCAGGTCCGGTTCGTGGCGATAGAACATGTGCCGGTAGTATTGTCCCGCCTCGTCGTCCCAGCTCCAGATGCTCTCCTCCACGCCGGGAAACATCGGGGGCGTATCGTCGTCGTCAGTGTCTGACCAGAGGTAGTAATCCCGGTAGGGTGACGCCGGGTTACGGCGGGCCTGCTGGAACCAGGGGTGCGCGTCGGAGGTGTGCTGGATCAGCAGCTCAATAATGACCTGCATGCCCAGCTCGCGGGCCTGTTCGATAAGGGCAATGATATCGGCCAGCTTTCCGAAGCGGGGGTCCACCTGGAGATGGTCGCTGACGTCATAGCCTTCATCGAGAAAGGGGGTGAGATAAAACGGGGTGATCCAGATAACTGTCGCCCCCATCCGGCGAATGTAGCGCAGCTTGGCCGCTATCCCGGCGATGTCTCCGCAGCCATCGCCGTTCAAATCATAAAAGAGTGCGGTATCAATCTGGTAAATAATGGCCCGTGTATGCCAGTCCGTCATAGCGTTCCTCAGTGATAGCCTTCAGTATCCGAGACCTTGCCCCGGAAAACGTAGTAGCTCCAGGCGGTGTACACCAGGATCACCGGAATAATCAGTAACGTCCCAACCAGCATAAACAGCTGGCTGGCAGGCGGGGCTGCGGCCTCCCACAGGGTGATGCGTGGCGGAATAATATTTGGCCAGAGGCTGATGCCTAGCCCGCTAAACCCGAGGAAGATCAGCCCCAGCGTCAGCAGGAAAGGGCGAGAGTGGCTGTCCGGATTGCGGGTCAGGCGCCAGATCAGCACGCTGAAGATACCGACCAGCAGAGGAACCGGCAGGAACCAGAAGAAGTTGGGCAGGGTAAACCAGCGGTCGGCGACGTACTGCCAGCCGAGCGGCGTCCAGACGCTGACTACCGCGATAACCACCATCAGGGCCAGCAGCACGTGGCGGGTCAGCTCGCGCATGCGTTGTTGCAGCGCGCCTTCGCTTTTCATAATGAGCCAGGTGGTGCCCAGCAGCGTGTAAGCGACGACCAGACCGATGCCGCAGAAGAGGTTGAAAGGCGTGAGCCAGTCCAGCGCCGAGCCGACAAAACGTCGGCCCTCCACGTCAAAGCCGTTGATCACCGCCCCCACCACCACGCCCTGGCTAAAGGTGGCGAGCAGGGAGCCGCCGGCAAAGGAGTAGTCCCAGAACCGGCGGTGTGAGGGGGTGGCTTTGAAGCGGAACTCAAAGGCGACGCCGCGAAAAATGAGACCGATCAGCATTGCGGTGAGGGGGATCGTCAGCGCATCAATAATCACCGCGTAGGCCAGCGGAAACGCGCCGAACAGCCCCGCACCGCCGAGCACCAGCCAGGTCTCGTTGCCGTCCCAGACGGGCGCTACGCTGTTGACCATCACATCACGCTCTTTCGCATCGCCCACAAAGTTAAACAGCAGGCCAATGCCCAGATCGAAGCCATCCATAATGATGTACATCAGCGTGGCAAACACGATAATGGCAAACCAAATTACTGAGATATCGACGCCCATCAGATTCTCTCCTCTTCCGGAACAGACTCAGCGGCAGACAGCGGACGGGCAGGCGTGCCCGAGGTGTTTGACGTCAGCGTATCGACGGGCTGAGGTCCTTTCTTAATCAGCCGGATGAGATAAACATAGCCCACGCCAAACACGGATGAGTAGACAACGAAGAACGCCAGCAGGCTGATGCTCATCTGTAGGGTGCTGTGCAGCGATACCGCGTCGATGGTGCGCAGGTAGCCATAGACGACCCACGGCTGACGTCCCACTTCGGTGGTCACCCATCCGGCGAGCAGCGCCAGCAGCCCGGCCGGCCCCATGCAGAGGGCAAACCACTGGAACGGGCGCGACTGGTAAAGTCGATGGCGATAGCGTAGCCAGAGGCTGACAAGACCAAGGGTAATCATCAGCAGTCCCATCCCGACCATCACGCGGAACGACCAGAAAACGATGGTCGAGTTTGGGCGATCCTCTTTCGGAAAGTCTTTCAGCGCCGGGACCTGCTTGTCCAGACTGTGCGTCAGGATCAGGCTGCCGAGCGCGGGGATTTCCAGGCCGTATTTGGTGCGCTCTTCCTCCATATCCGGCAGACCAAACAGCAGCAGCGGGGTGGCTTCACCGGGGGGATTTTCCCAGTGACCCTCAATCGCGGCAATTTTTGCCGGCTGATGTTCAAGCGTGTTAAGGCCGTGCATATCGCCCACTACCGCCTGAATGGGCGCGACCAGCAGCGCCATCCACATCGCCATCGAAAACATGGTGCGAACGGCGGGCGTATCGTTACCGCGCAGCAGATGCCATGCCCCCGATGCCCCGACAAACAGCGCGCTGCTCAGAAACGCGGCGATAGCCATATGAATAAGACGGTAAGGGAAGGAGGGGTTAAAGACGATGGCCAGCCAGTCCTGCGGGATCACCTGGCCGTTCTCGATAGTAAAACCCTGTGGCGTGTGCATCCAGCTGTTAGAGGCGAGTATCCAGAAGGTCGACATCAGCGTGCCGAGCGCCACCATGCAGGTCGAAAAGAAGTGCAGCCCCGGGCCGACTTTGTTCCAGCCGAACATCATGACGCCAAGGAATCCGGCCTCCAGGAAGAAGGCGGTTAACACCTCATAGGTCAGAAGCGGGCCGGTAATGCTGCCCGCGAACTGGGAGAACCCGCTCCAGTTGGTGCCGAACTGATACGCCATCACCAGCCCGGAAACGACGCCCATGCCGAAGTTAACGGCAAATATCTTGAGCCAGAAGTGGTACAACGATCGCCAGACGTCGTTTTTGGTGCGCAGCCACATGCCCTCCAGCACCACCAGGTAGCTGGCGAGACCGATGGTGATCGCGGGAAACAGGATGTGGAACGAGACGGTAAAAGCGAACTGAATTCTGGCCAGATGAAACGCATCGAGTTCGAACATGGTCCGTACCTCTGAGACGATGGGGCACGCGAATTGCCGGGCAGTTCAGGCCTGCCCGGCAAACCGATTACGGTTTAGTCTTTCCGGCACCCAGCTCGGCACCGGTCAGCGGGTCGGAATGTGGATCGGATTTCGTGCGGGCAGACATCGCCTTGACCAGGGTTGCCTGCTCGGTTGTGAGCGTGACGCTGGCACTGCCATCGCCGCCATCCACCGCAGGCTGGGGGGACTCAACGTAATCGAAGTGTTTATCGCTGTTCCAGCTTCCGCGAACCTCTCCACCTTCAGACATATTGTAGTACTTGTTGGTGAATTCCTCGATTGGCGGCAGTTTTCCCGGCGGGAAATTATTACGGATGGACTGCAGCGCCTTCTCAAAGGAGAGCTGATGCGCCGCCTCACGCGTCATCAGAAACGCCAGGGCATCTTTAACGCCGGGATCGTCAGTCACGTTGATCAGCCGTTCATAGATGATTTTGGCTCTGGCCTCGGCCGCCACGTTTGAGCGCAGGTCCGCCGTCGGCTCGCCAATGGTGTCGACGTAGGCCGCCGTCCACGGCACGCCCGCCGAGTTGGTGAGCGGGGTACCGCCGCCGTAGAGCAGGGAGGTGATGTGGCTGTCATTGCCGTTTTCGGTCATGGAGCGATACAGCTCGGCCTCATTTTCCACCCCTTCCGCCAGCGCGCCCTTGGCACCTTTATTCAGCATACCGACCAGGGTACCGATGATTTCGAGGTGGCTTAACTCCTCGGTCGCGATATCCATCAGCATATCCTTGCGGCCCGGATCGTCATCGCTCAACCCTTGCGTAAAGTAGCGGCAGGCGGCGGCCAGTTCACCCTGCGGTCCGCCAAATTGTTCCAGTAAAAGGTTGGCCAGGCCGGGATTCGGTTCGGCGACGCGAACCGTGTATTGCAGCTGTTTGACGTGTCGAAACATAGGCACTCTCCTGTGGATTATTTTTTCGCTTCGACACCCGATGCGTCTGAGCGCAGCAGGAACTGTTCCGTCGTTTGCGGGATATGGCGAATCAGCCAGTCGGCCATTTCGCGCTCTTCTGCGAGGATCGTCTCAATAGCGGGTACCGAAGCGGTGTCCCCGGCTTTTTTGGCCGCTGCCAGCAGGGAGGTATAGCAGGCAATTTCAAACTGTTCGAAAACATAGCCGCTGATCGAGCCCTTCACGATTTCGTCTGAAGGGAACATGCCGCCGATGGATTGCCCCAGCGCCGCCATTTTGCTCATCGAGTCTTTTAAGACCGAACGAGAAATATCATTACGGTCGAGGATTTCCTCCAGCAATGTGATTTGCCGTTTTGTCTCATTAATATGCTGTTCAATTCTGGCGCGAACATCAGGATAATTATCGATACGGCTGGCCATGGATTCCAGCATAGATTCGGCTTGCTTTTCCATCGCATGGGCATCGCGTAGCCAGTCATGGTAGTGTTCTACGTGATTCATCATTGTATCCTCATTAGGGGTTCGCTTATTTGGTCTCACTTTCAGCAGCCTGATCGGCACGTGCAGCACTGTAGCCAGATAAATGGCCGACAATATTGGCATAGATACTGATGATAATGACCCATAGCACGCTGTTCTTCCACCATATTACGGAAGGGATAGCGAGTATGAACCATATTATAGCTGCCGTTAAATGGCACCGTTTAATTGTCCTGGGACTGATGCTCATTTTATTTAACCTGTGTTATTGCGTCATTTCTGCGCTTTTTGGTTAATATTTCCAACGGCCAGGTCGGTGAGTTTAAGGTCGGTCTCTTTTTCTTCTTCCAGCGTTTCGGCAAGAAGTTTAACGGCTTTTTTATAGCCCAGTTGTTCTGCTAATGTGGCAAGGGTACCGTAGCTGGCTATTTCGTAATGCTCAACTTTTTGTGCAGCAGCAATTAACGCGGCATCACGCACTTCATTTTTTTCCGTGCTTTCGATGACTTCGTTGGCTTCTTCAATTAAGCCTTCCATCGCCACGCATTTCATGCGTTTGATCTTAATACCGTCTTCCTGCTCGACGATCTGGTCGATACGCTCAATCTGACCCTGCGTTTCTTCAAGGTGTGCGGTAAAGGCGGCACTCAGCTTCTCGCTGGACGCGGCGCGGGCGAGCTTGCTCAGCGCACGGGTAAGCTGCTTCTCTGCGCTATAGGTATCCGACAGAAGATGAATAAATACATCCTCAACACTTTTCATATTCATAATAATTACGCTCCGGTAAAATAATGAAAGGGTACTGCGAGCTTTTCAGCCCGCAGCATGCTCTCTGGTTTTATTAAAAGAGTACTAAATAAGATCAGGAGTTATCAGACTTACGGCCTCCGCCGTGACTGTTCTGTCCCCCTTTCTTACCCGCTTCAGATGCGCGTTGCGGATCGTTTTTAAAATTACCACCGCTGTGCTGGCCACCTTTACGTCCAGCTTCTGATGCTTTTTCACGGTCTTCTGCGAAATTACCGGAACCACCACGATGCTCTGCCATATTAAACCTCATAGTCATATATTGGTTATGTCAGTACGATACGAAAATATTCCGTATCACTCGTCGTTCGAGTAATAACTCTAGTCGCTGTGCGTCATCCGTCAAATGCGTTTTGCTATTTGCGGCTGCGTTATTTTTAAATATTTGTAAATTTACGCTTCGCTTAAAATGGAAATATGGATAGGCAGGAGGGACTTGTAAACAACCATTCGGATTAATCCTAACTTCGAACTAAAAATTTGAAAGGTGAGGAAAAAATAATGGCGCACGCAAATTGGTTAATTTGCAGTCAGGAAAAAAGCAAAAAATACTCCTTTATAGCTAGCAAGCGGAACCCTAAATAATTATAAGGAAAATCCTGGATAAAAGCGTTCAGGTCGAAAGGGCGGTTTCGTTCGGACCTGTTCAGGGACCAGTAGCACACGGTTTGACCACTGTCGTCTTAAGATCACAAATCAGAAATTCTTCCCCCCGGAAGGAACGGGTTTCTCTACACTCCAGGTAATATTCACTGGAGGCATGACATCATGGCGAACACCATCACGGCTGATGACATTCGGGAACACTTTTCGCAGGCTATGTCGGCGATGTACCAGCAGGAAGTTCCGCAGTATGGCACCTTGCTCGAACTGGTTGCGGACGTAAACCTGGCGGTGCTGGAAAATAACCCACTATTACATGAACAACTGGCAAACGCCGATGAGCTTGCGCGCCTGAACGTGGAGCGTCACGGGGCGATCCGCGTTGGCACAGCACATGAACTTTCAACCCTGCGTCGTATGTTTGCCATTATGGGGATGTACCCGGTCAGCTATTATGATCTCTCCCAGGCGGGGGTGCCGGTCCACTCAACGGCGTTTCGCCCGATCGATGATGCGGCGCTGTGCCGTAATCCGTTCCGTATCTTTACGTCGCTGCTACGCCTTGAGCTGATTGACAACGTTGCGCTGCGCGAACGGGCGGCGGAAATCCTCTCTCACCGGAACATCTTTACCCCGCGCTGTCTGGCGCTGCTCGATCTGTATGAATCTGAGGGGCAGTTTACTGACGAGCAGGCGCACGAATTTGTGCAGGAAGCGCTGGAAACCTTCCGCTGGCACCGTCATGCGACGGTCGATCAGGAAACCTATCAGGCGCTGCATAACGAGCATCGCCTGATTGCCGATGTGGTCTGCTTCCCGGGCTGCCATATTAACCACCTCACGCCGCGCACGCTGGATATTGACCGGGTGCAGGAGCTGATGCCGAAGTACGGTATCGAGCCGAAAATTTTGATTGAAGGGCCGCCGCGTCGCGAGGTGCCCGTCCTGCTGCGTCAAACCAGCTTTAAAGCCCTGGAAGAGCCGGTGCTGTTTGCCGGGGAACATAAGGGCACCCACACTGCGCGCTTCGGTGAGATTGAGCAGCGCGGCGTGGCGCTGACCCCGAAAGGGCGTGAACTGTACGATAGCCTGCTTTCCCAGGCCGGTACCGGCAAAGATAACCTGACGCATCAGCTGCATCTGCGGGAGATCTTTAGCGCCTTCCCGGACAGTGAACTGCTAATGCGCCGTCAGGATCTGGCGTATTTCCGCTACCGTCTGACGCCTGCGGGTGAAGCGCATCGCCATGCGTTCCGGCCGGGCGATGATCCGCAGCCGCTAATAGAGCGCGGATGGGTGGTCGCTCAGCCGATCACCTACGAAGATTTCCTCCCGGTTAGCGCCGCCGGGATATTCCAGTCCAATCTCGGGAATGAAACCCAGGCCCGTAGCCACGGCAACGCCAGCCGCGATGCGTTTGAAGACGCTCTGGGCTGCCCGGTGTATGACGAGTTCACGCTCTACCAGGAGGCTGAAACCCGCAGCAAACAGCGTTGCGGTTTGCTCTGAAATCGTTACTCTGCTGGGGTGTGATGGAAAAAATAAGGTCGTTATGCAAAATCCTTCCGCCCCTGTGGTTGAAACGCGCCAGGGCGCACTGTCTGGTTTAACCGATGAAAATGTCCACGTCTGGTGCGGCATTCCCTACGCCGCACCGCCCGTGGGCGAGTGGCGCTGGCGCTCTCCGCGGCCCCCTGAGCCGTTGGATGGCGTTCGCCAGGCTACTACCTTTTCGGCCTCAAGCTGGCAAAGCAGCGAATATTGTCAGGAGCTGGGCGGGGGCGATCCCGGTCAGTTCTCGGAAGACTGTCTTTATCTGAACGTCTGGTCCCCCAAAGAGCGCGCCGGGACGCTTCCGGTTATGGTCTGGCTGCACGGGGGCGGGTTTACGATTGGCGCAGGCGGCCTGCCGCCTTATAACGGCAAATCGCTGGCCACACGCGGGGTGGTTGTGGTCACGATTAACTATCGTCTCGGCCATCTCGGCTTTTTCGCCCATCCCGCGCTGGAAGGCGAGGAAGATCGCGTGGTGCATAATTTTGCCCTGCTGGATCAGATCGCGGCCCTCGAATGGGTTAGGGACAATATCACCGCATTTGGTGGCGACCCCGCTAACGTGACCCTGTTTGGCGAATCCGCCGGTGCGCGCAGCGTGCTCTCTCTGCTGGCATCGCCCCTGGCGGCTGACTTGTTCCACAAGGCGATTGTGCAAAGCGGGTATACCTTGCCGGACACGCCGCGTGAACAGGCGCTGCAAAAAGGGGAGGCGCTGGCCGCCCATTTTGGCCTGGAGAAGGCGACTGCTGAGCAGCTGCGCGCCATTCCGCCGGACGCGTTCTGGCCGTTAACCGCGCCGCTGAACGTCGCCCCGGCGCCCATCGTCGGGGACTGCGTTCTGCCCGAAGCGATGCTGGACGTCTTTTTCGCTGCCCGCCAGCATCCCGTACCGGTGATGATTGGGTCGAACAGCGATGAGGCCAGCGTGATGGCGGTGTTTGGCATCGATCTCGCCGGGCAAATTCAGAAGCTCCGCCGGGAGCGACGCTTCGGGCTGGGGCTGATTAAGCTGCTCTATCCGGGCGTCAAAGGCGATGAGGAGTTGGGCAGGCAAGTGTGCCGCGACATGGCGTTCACCACGATGGGCTACGTCGTGATGCAGGCGCAGCAGCGCGTCGGCGGACTGTGCTGGCGTTACTGGTTTGACTATGTCGCGGAAGCGGAACATGCCACCTATATCAACGGCGCCTGGCACGGCAATGAGGTGCCCTACGTCTTCGATACCCTCGGCCAGGTGGAGCCTTCACGCCAGTATGTCAACGAACGGGATTTACAGTTTGCTGCCCACGTGGCCGATTACTGGGTGAGCTTTGCGCGAGATGCAGGGCCTCGTGAGATCCTGCCAGGGCCGACGCACTGGCCCGCATGCCGAAAAGGGCGGGACGTTTTGTTACGCATTGGCGTGAATAAACATGCAGGTTTCCGGCTTGAAAACCGCTTTATGCGCGCCCGCATGAGCCTCTTCAAGCGGGTGATGAAGCACCACGTCAGCCTCGATTAAGCAAACAGGCGCGAAACGCCGCCAGTCCATTTTCCTCCCCTGGCGTTTCGCGCAGTACCAGCCGGTAGCTCGCGCCGGTTTTTATGCTGGTTTCATAAGGCCGCATCAGTCTTCCCGCGCGGACATCTTCGGCCACCAGCGTTTCGTCGGCAATGGCCACGCCCAGCCCCTGAATGGCGGCCGTGATGGCGAGATCCATCGTGTCGAAGTGTTGATTTTTGTGCATGGCAAAGCCCGGACCTTCCTGTTTCGTCAGCCACAGCGACCAGTCTGTCTTATCCCTTGTTGGGTGCAGGAACGTCAGCGATCCCAGCGCTGCACCCGCCCGTACCGGGCTTATCACCGGGGTGAGCGCCTCTTCGAACAGCAGGTCGCCTGCGCTCATGTGCGTACCGAACACGATGGCCGCGTCGTAAGATTCGGTTTTGAAGTTGACGTTGTGATCGGTGGTGGTGGTCAGGGCGATCTGCAGATCCGGCTGCTCACGCTCCACCTCCAGCAGGCGCGGCACCAGCCAGCGCATGGCACAGGTGGGCGCCTTGAGCCGGATCACGGTCTGCTGGCTGCGGGCCTGGTCGGCCACGGTCAGCAAGTGTTCGAAAGCAGACTGCAGTTCCGGGAGCAGGGCGCTGCCCTGCGAGGAGAGACGCAGGCCGCGTGCGTGGCGTTCAAAAAGCGGAAAGCCAAACCACGCTTCGAGGGAGGCTATCTTGCGGCTCACGGCCCCCTGCGTCAGGCAAAGTTCTGCGGCAGCATGGGTCAGATTCATGTGACGCGCGGTGACTAAAAATGCGTCGATGGCATTAAGCGGGAGCGAACGGCGCGACATGGAAACACCTCAGCTATGCATTTTTCTCATGGCTATTATGACAACAATTCGATTGTCCCGACAACAGAGATGTTGTTTGAATAGTTATGCAATGTCCATGAGAAGGGAAAGAGGATGACTTTACGAACGCCAGTTCAAACGCGCTCTAAACTGCCCGATGTGGGCACCACCATTTTTACCGTTATCGGCCAGCTCTCGGCGCAGCATAACGCGATTAACCTTTCTCAGGGCGCACCGAATTTTTCCTGCGACCCAAAGCTTGTTGCGGGCGTTACCCGCGCAATGGAGGCGGGGCATAACCAGTATGCGTCGATGACCGGTCTGCAGCCGCTCAAAGAGCGCATTGCTGATAAAATTGCCACCCTATACGGCACGCGGTATGACCCGGCCAGCGAGGTGCTGGTGACCGCCAGCGCCAGCGAAGGGCTCTATTCGGCAATCAGCGGGCTGGTGCACCCGGGTGATGAGGTGATCTACTTTGAGCCGTCATTTGACAGCTACGCGCCGATTGTCCGTCTGCAGGGGGCAACGCCGATTGCCATCAAGCTCACCGTGCCGGATTTTGCCGTCAACTGGGACGAAGTCCGGGCTGCCATCACCCCGCGCACGCGCATGATCATCATCAATACGCCGCACAACCCGAGCGGCCAGGTTTTTTCAGCCAACGACCTGCAGCAACTGGCGGCGCTGACGCGCAATACCGACATCATTATTTTGTCTGACGAAGTGTATGAACACGTGGTGTTTGACGGTGAGCCGCACCACGGGATGGCCACGCACCCGCAGCTGGCGGAGCGTAGCGTGATTATTTCTTCTTTCGGAAAAACCTATCACGTCACCGGCTGGCGCGTGGGTTACTGTGTTGCACCGGCGGTGCTGATGGACGAGATTTGTAAAGTCCATCAATTTTTAATGTTTTCTGCCGATACGCCAATGCAGCACGCGTTTGCTGAACATATGGTCGACCCGCAAACCTGGCTGTCGCTGTCGGCGTTTTACCAGCGCAAGCGCGATCTGCTGCAGAGTCTGCTGGCCGATTCGCCGTTCACGCTGCTGCCCAGCGCCGGATCGTTCTTCATGCTGGCGGACTACAGCCAATTCAGCAACGAGCGCGACAGCGAGCTGGTGAAACGGCTGATCGTTGAGTACGGTGTAGCTACCATTCCGCTGTCGGCGTTTTATGCGGACGGTACGGATAATAAATTGATTCGTCTCTCTTTTGCGAAAGATGAGGCGACGTTACGGGCAGGCGCCCAAGCCCTGTGTCGGGTTAAACCACGCTGAGATAGGCTCTGAGGAGTTTGAGATGAAATTACGCGCGCTAGTTGTCGGCATGGGATTGCTGTGTACCTTTTCCTCCTTCGCGGCGTCCGAGCTGCGTTACGGTCTGGAAGCCGAGTATCCGCCGTTTGAAAGCCGCAATGCGGCAGGTGAACTGGAAGGGTTTGACGTTGAGCTGGGGAATGCCATCTGCAAAGCGGCAGCGCTGAAGTGCAGCTGGGTGGAAACCTCGTTTGATGCGCTGATCCCGGGCCTGGTGGCGAAGAAATTCGACGCCATCAACTCGGCGATGAATATCACCGAGCAGCGCCGCAAGAGCATTGATTTTACCCAGCCGATTTACCGTATTCCGTCGCAGCTGGTCGGCAAGGCCGGCACGGCGGTTGAGGCAACCCCAGAAGGGCTGAAGGGGAAAACCATTGGCGTGCTGCAGGGCTCCATTCAGGAAACCTATGCCAAAGAGCACTGGGAAAAGCAGGGTGTCACCGTGGTGTCGTATAAAGATCAGAATATGGCCTGGGGCGATCTGCTGAATGGCCGTATCGACGCCTCGCTGGTCATGTCCGCGGCCGGGCAGGCAGGTTTCCTCAGCAAGCCGCAGGGGAAAGGGTTTGGCTTCATCGGCAAGCCGGTGTCTGACGACACTATCCTCGGCAGTGGGATCGGCTTTGGTTTGCGTAAAGGTGACGAGGCCACCAAAAAGCAGCTTGATGCCGCAATTGATAAAGTACGTGCCGACGGCACGATCGCCAAACTCGCTGATAAGTACTTCCCGGGTATCGATGTCAGCGTAAAATAACCGCCTCATTCGCCCCGTCAGCTGATGTCCTGACGGGGCATTTTTATACACATTTTCCAGGCTTTCTTTACACCACTTTCGGGCCGTTCTGGTCGACAGAAAATATTTCTCACTTTGTTCAGATAATCACCGGCCAACAATTGGATTCTTAACCATTTTTGTTTAGGCTGTGCGTTCTTTCTTGCCGTCATTTCGCCGAGCGCGAAACACATTCACACGACCATAAGGACGTTTTTCCAGGCATGAATCGCAGACGTTTTCTAAAAGGCTCGCTGGCAGTGGCAGCCCTGAGCGGCACATCCGGCCTTGCTTCCCTGTTTTCCAAAGCGGCATACGCTGCTGACTCTGACATTGCTGACGGCCAGAGCCGTCGTTTTGACTTCTCCGTCCTGCAATCCATGGCGCATGACCTGGCGAAAACCCCGTGGGGTGGTGCGCCGCGCCCGCTGCCGGAGACGCTGGCCACGATGACGCCGCAGGCGTACAACGCCATCCGCTACGATGAAAAACAGTCACTGTGGAACAACATTGAAGGGCGTCAGCTGGACGTGCAGTTCTTCCATATGGGAATGGGGTTCCGCCGTCGCGTGCGGATGTTCTCGCTGGACCAGTCCACCTCTATGGCGCGCGAGATCCACTTCCGTCCGGAGCTGTTCAGCTACGGTGAAACGGGGGTGGATACCAAACAGCTGGAAGGGCAAAGCGATCTCGGCTTTGCGGGCTTCCGCGCGTTTAAGGCGCCGGAGCTGGCGCGTCGCGATATCGTCTCTTTCCTGGGCGCGAGCTATTTCCGCGCAGTGGATGACACTTACCAGTACGGCCTTTCCGCCCGCGGCCTGGCGGTAGATACCTTTACCGACACGCCGGAAGAGTTCCCGGACTTTACCTCCTTCTGGTTTGAGACCGTCAAGCCCGGCGACACGACCTTTACCGTCTATACGCTGCTCGACAGCCCGAGCATCACGGGTGCCTATAAATTCGTGATCCACTGCGAGAAGAGTCAGGTGATCATGGAGGTGGAAAACCACCTCTACGCGCGTAAGGACATCAAGCAGCTCGGCATCGCGCCGATGACCAGCATGTTCAGCTGCGGCAATAACGAACGCCGCATGTGTGACACTATTCACCCTCAAATCCATGACTCCGACCGCCTGGCGATGTGGCGCGGCAACGGGGAGTGGATCTGTCGTCCGCTGAACAACCCGCAGAAGCTGCAGTTCAATGCCTATATGGACAAAAACCCGAAAGGGTTCGGTCTGCTGCAGCTCGATCGCGATTTCTCGCACTATCAGGACGTGATGGGGTGGTACAACAAGCGTCCAAGCCTGTGGGTGGAACCGCGTAACGACTGGGGTAAAGGCGCGGTTGGCCTGATGGAGATCCCGACCACCGGTGAAACGCTGGATAACGTGGTCTGCTTCTGGCAGCCGGAAAAAGCCGTCAAAGCGGGCGACGAGCTGGACTTCAAATATCGCCTCTACTGGAGCGCGATGCCGCCGGTGCGCTCCCCGCTGGCCAACGTCTACGCCACCCGCACCGGCATGGGCGGCTTCCCGGAAGGCTGGGCACCGGGCGAAAACTACCCGAAAGTGTGGGCCCGTCGCTTTGCCATCGACTTCGTCGGCGGCGACCTGAAGGCTGCTGCGCCAAAAGGCATCGAGCCGGTGATTACGCTCTCCAGCGGTGAAGCGAAGCAGGTAGAGATCCTCTACGTTGAGCCGTTTGACGGATATCGCATTCTGTTTGACTGGTACCCAACGTCGGATTCGACGGAACCGGTGGATATGCGCCTGTTCCTGCGCTGCCAGGGCGACGCCATCAGTGAAACCTGGCTGTACCAGTATTTCCCACCGGCGCCGGATAAACGTCAGTATGTTGACGACCGGGTAATGCGTTAACTTTTGTGGGATTGTGCCGGGTGGCGGCTTCGCCTTACCCGGCCTACGTTTCAGTTCTGTAGGCCCGGTAAGCGCAGCGCCACCGGGCGATGACGAGGCACCATGACATCTGAAATCATCCCCGTTTCACAACACATCGAACTACGTTCCGTCGAAGAGCGCTACACCGCCGACCTGCACAATCTCGTCGTCAAAAACAGAGCCTTTCTGCAAACCGCCTTTGACTGGGCACAGCACGTGGGCAGCGAAGAGGATACCCGCCGTAACGTGCAGAGTAACCAGATGCTGCACCAGCGCGGCTACGCCAAAATGTTTCTGATCTTCAAGGATGATGCGCTGGTTGGCGTCCTGTCGTTCAATACCATTGAACCGACCAACAAAGCCGGCTACATCGGCTACTGGCTGGATGAAGCCCACCAGGGTCAGGGCATTCTCTCTCAGTCACTGCAGGCGTTTATGCGCTACTACGCTGAACGCGGTGAGATCCGTCGTTTTGTGATCAAGTGTCGGGTGGCGAATCAGCACAGCAACAGCGTTGCCGTGCGCAACGGTTTTACGCTGGAAGGGTGCCTGCGGGAAGCGGAATACCTGAATGGCCGCTTTGACGATGTCAATATCTACGGCCGGATCTATACCCTATAACGCGCCCAGCAGCGGCGTGCGGGTGATGCGCTGGTCGCCGTTAATCACTTTTTCGCCGCGCAGGTGAATGCTCTCGCCGGCAAACGCTTCAATGACCGCATCGTCGGTGATTTCAACCCGGTGTTCGATAAGCACATCTCCGCTGATGCGCGCGCGCCCCTGGATCACCACTTTATCATCCAGCATGATCGGCCCGCCGCGCAGCCAGGCCTGCCCGCCAATCAGGACGTGATGCTTGATGACGCAGTTGCCTTCGACCACGGCATTCTCCGCAATCTGCGAGCTGTAGCGCACCGTCGGGATGGCATCGTCGTCAAACCCGGCTATCACCCGGGCGTTACCATAGACTTTAGCGCAGTCGCACACCCAGACGTTGTTGAGTTCGTTACCCTCGAGGATCGCGCTATCGAAAATTTCGGCCCGGTGTTCAACAAAGGCAAAATTAACCATCGCCTCGCCGTAGATTTGCGCCTGGTGCACAATCCGCGACTGGCTCACCGTAGCCTTGTCGTAAATTTGCAGGATCTGTTCATGGTCCGGCGTCAGCCCTTTGGCGGCAATGACCACGCTCTGATGCAGCACGCGCGCGTCGCCGTAGATATGACACTCGCCCCGTACGCAGGATTGCTGAATGGTGACGTTGTCACTTATTCGCGCCCCGTGGCTGACCTCTGCGCCGTCCAGCCAGCAGCTGTCGCCGATATGCGCGTCATGGCTAATGATACATGGAAGGGTAAGACGCGCGTTGCCGGAGACGACTGCCCCCGCAAACACCACGCTGTTTTCATCGTAGATCCAGCAGTCGCCGTCCTGCGCGAGGGCGCGCTCATCGTCAATCCAGCCGCCTCGCGTGCCGACCGTTACGTCGTTAAAGTCCGCCGTGGCGATAATCTGCCGCAGCGTGGTGGCGTGGGTGGTTTCGCCGTTTTTCCATTGCCAGAGGCGGGTCTCGTCGCTAAGGCGATATTTGTTCATCTTCATGTCTCTGATAAGCGTCTTCACTAAACGTAGCAAAGTTTTCGCATTTCGAGCGGCTTGGCAACCAGACGGTAAACGCCTTAAAATGGCATGTAAAATGCACTTTCACTTTATGCGAACGCAGGAAAAACAATGACCGTCGATGAGAATTACTTCACAGAGAAATATGGCTTAACCCGTACCCATTCAGAGGTGCTGTACAGCGCGGAGATTGTGAAGCCCGGTAAAACGCTGGATCTGGGCTGCGGCAACGGCCGTAACAGCCTGTACCTTGCGGCCAACGGGTACGATGTGACCGCATGGGACAGAACCCGATGAGCATCGACAATATCGAGCGCATCAAGGCGGAAGAAGGGATCGCTAATCTGCATACCGCGATTAAGGATCTGAACAACCTGAGCTTTGACGGCCAGTACGATTTTATTCTCTCTACCGTGGTGATGATGTTCCTGGAGGCAAAAACCATCCCGGGCCTTATCGCCAATATGCAGCGCTGCACGACGCCGGGCGGTTACAATCTGATCGTTGCCGCCATGGATACGGCAGATTACCCCTGCACGGTCGGCTTCCCGTTTGCCTTCAGGA
Organism: Enterobacter sp. BNK-22; assembly: GCF_048684805.1. NCBI lineage: Bacteria > Pseudomonadati > Pseudomonadota > Gammaproteobacteria > Enterobacterales > Enterobacteriaceae > Enterobacter > Enterobacter sp. BNK-22. The sequence continues at coordinate 1,239,317 of NZ_JBLQTT010000001.1, read as the reverse complement.
GCGGTGAGCTGAGCAACTACTACGAAGGCTGGGAGTTGCTCAAATACAACGAAGACGTTGGCGAACTGCACCGCACTGATGAAAACGGCAACCGCATCAAGCTGCGCTTTGCCACGATGCTGGCACGAAAGCCCGCTTAACGGGCGGCCAGCAGGCAGATCTGCAGGGCAGTCTTATAAGACGCCTCAAACGACGACAGCGGCAGGAATTCAAACTTCGAGTGGAAGTTATGCGCCCCGGTGAAGAAGTTCGGGGTGAGTAGGCCTTTTGCCGAGAGCGCCGCGCCGTCGGTGCCGCCGCGCATTGGCGTCGGTTTCGGCGTGATGCCGAGCGATTCCATCGCCTCGAACATCAGATCGATGGCGCGCCGGTCTTCGCCAATCGCATTGCTGATATTGCTGTAGGTATCTTCAATGCGATAGTCCACGCTGGCCGTCGGATATTGGGCGGCAATCAGTGCGGCTACGTCGGCAATCTGCTGCTTGCGCGCGGCAAAGCTCTCCTTATCAAAGTCGCGGATATTGGCCTTAAGAACGGCCTCGTTCTGTCCGGCCTGAATGCCGTTAAACCAGATATAGCCTTCACGCCCCTCGGTGCACTCGGGCGTTTGCTGGCGGTCAAAATGGCTAATGTAATCAGTCGCCATCAGCAGGGGATTCACCAGCACGCCTTTGGCGGACATCGGGTGCGCCGTCACGCCGGTAAAACGGATTTCCGCGGCTGCCGCATTAAAGTTCTCGTAAACAATCTCACCCAGCTCGCAGCAGTCAATGGTCCAGGCAAAGTCGACGTCGAAGCGCTTAAGATCCAGCGCCTTGGCACCGTTCAGGCCGATCTCTTCGTCAGGCACAAACGCCACGACGATATCGCCATGCCGGTGCTCCGCCGTCAGGTTTTCCAGCACCGTCATGACCACCGTGACCGCCGATTTATTATCGGCGCCCAATACGCTGGTTCCGTCGCTGAAAATAATCTCCTCGTTCGGATAAGCCAGAATTTCGGGATGCTCGTTTACCCGTAGCCAGATGTCTTTCTCTTTATTCAGACAGAGATCTTCACCGGTAAACGTTAATATTTGTGGATGAATATCCGGTGAAAGTCCCACGTCGACGGTATCAATATGGGTAATAAAGCCGATGCGCGGCGCACCGGGCACGTTGCCTTTTTTAACCGCCGTCACCGTGGCGAATTCATCTATCACAATGTCGTCTAACCCCAGCAGTGCCAGCTCCTGCGCCAGCTCGCGCGCCATGTCATGCTGGCCCGGCGTTGAAGGCAGGGTTTTGACTCTGGGATCGCTCTGGCTGGTGATCGCGAGATAGCGGAAAAAACGGTGCGTTAATTGTCTGGAAAGCGGCGAGCCCATAGTGATTTATTCCTTATTTATTTTTCAGGTGTTTGCCACATCACTTTAATGTTATTTATGAAATGGCAAAAGAATTAATTAGCCGTCGAATTAAAAAGACAGGAATAAATGATGACAAGCAAACTCACAACTTTCACATTGGCGCTCGCGGCACTCACGGTCAGTTCCGCTGTCGCTGCGAAAACGCTGGTGTATTGCTCCGAAGGATCGCCGGAAAACTTTAACCCTCAGCTTTACACTTCGGGAACCAGCGTCGACGCCAGCGCCGTGCCGGTCTATAACCGTCTGGTCGATTTCAAACCCGGCACCACGGAGCTGGTGCCGAGCCTGGCGGAACGCTGGGAGGTGAGCGACGACGGCAAGGTTTACACCTTCCATCTGCGCAAGGGCGTGAAGTTCCAGAGCAATAAATCCTTTACGCCGACCCGTGACTTTAACGCCGATGACGTGATCTTCTCGTTTATGCGGCAAAAAGACGTGAATCATCCCTACCACAACGTCTCTAACGGCAGCTACTCGAACTTCGAAAGCCTGGAGTTCGGCAGCCTGATTACCGCCATTGATAAAGTCGATGACCACACCGTGCGCTTTACCCTGGCGCACCCGGAAGCGCCGTTTGTCGCCGATCTGGCCTGGTATTTTGCCTCGATCCTATCAGCGGAGTATGCCGACGCGATGCTGAAAGCGGGCACGCCGGAGAAGGTGGATATGGAGCCCATCGGCACCGGGCCGTTTAAGCTGGCGCAGTATCAGAAGGATTCCCGGATCCTGTTCACGGCGTTTGCCGACTACTGGCAGGGGAAATCGAAGCTGGACAGGCTGGTGTTCAGCATCACCCCGGATGCCTCCGTGCGTTTTGCCAAAATTGAGAAGAACGAATGTCAGGTGATGCCGTTCCCGAACCCGGCCGATCTGCCGCGCATGAAGGCCAACAAAGATATCAACCTGATGAGCAAGGCCGGACTGAATACCGGCTTCCTGGCGTTCAATACGCAGAAGCCGCCGCTGGATAACGTGAAGGTCCGTCAGGCGCTGGCGATGGCCATCAACAAACCGGCCATTATTGATGCGGTGTTCCACGGTACCGGCACTGTGGCGAAGAATCTGCTGCCGCCGGGCGTCTGGAGTGCCGACAGCGAGCTTAAGGATTACGACTACGATCCTGAAAAAGCCAAAGCGCTGCTGAAAGAAGCCGGTTTTGCCAGCGGCGTCAGCATCGATTTATGGGCGATGCCGGTTCAGCGTCCCTATAACCCGAATGCGAAACGCATGGCGGAGATGATTCAGGCGGACTGGGCGAAAATTGGCGTACAGACCAAAATCGTTACCTACGAATGGGGCGAGTATCTGAAACGCGTGAAGGGCGGAGAGCATCAGGCCGCGCTGATGGGCTGGACGACGGCCACCGGCGATCCGGATAACTTCTTCGGCCCGCTCTTTACCTGCACCTCGGCGAACGGCGGATCAAACTCGGCGAAATGGTGCTACAAGCCCTTCGATAGCCTCATTGCCGAGGCGAAATCGATAACCGATCATGATAAGCGCGTGGCGTTGTATAAAGAGGCGCAGCAGATGATGCATGACCAGATGCCTGCGGTGATGATTGCGCATTCAACGATTTTCGAACCGGTACGCAAGGAGGTGAAGGGCTATGAAATCGACCCGTTTGGCAAACATCTGTTCTGGCAAGTGGATATAAATCAGTAATTTTTCACTGCCCGGCTTGCGTCCGGGCAATCTTTTTGCAATTTGTGCTCACCGCATCATTTTTTGTCACAACAAACCCGCCCGTCTTTTGCTATAACTTCAAATGCATACTTGCAGATAACATGGAAAACTATCATGCGTACTCAAACTTTTTTTAAAGTTGCAGTGCTTACTGGTCTGTTGGCGTTGGCGGGCTGTTCTTCAAAAGTCGCCGCTCCAGAACAATACTCCGGCTTTTTAAAAGACTACTCAGGCTTGCAGCAGACAACGTCTGCGACGGGTAAACCAACGCTGCGTTGGGTTGATCCTTCTTATAATGAGGCTAACTACGACAGTATTCTCTGGACACCGATTACCTATTACCCAACGCCAAAACCGACCACGCAAATTGGTCAAAAAACGCTTGATGAGTTGTTGAATTACACCAATAACAAAATGAAAACGGCGATTGGTACGCGTAAGCCGGTTGTGACCACGCCGGGTAAACATAGCCTGATTTTCCGCGGCGCGATTACCGGGGTGAGTTCGCAGAAAGAGGGGCTGCAGTTCTATGAAGTGGTGCCTGTTGCGCTGGTGGTTGCCGGTACGCAGATGGCGACCGGACACCGCACCATGGATACGCATCTCTTCTTTGAAGGCGAGCTGATCGATGCGGCCACCAACAAACCGGTCATGAAGGTGGTACGTAAAGGCGAAGGTAAAGAGCTGAATAACGAAAGCACGCCAATGACCTTTGCGACGCTGAAGCAGGTTGTTGATGATATGGCGACGGATGCCACCATGTTTGATGTGAAAAAGACCGCAAAATAAAATAAAACGGCCTGCGTAATGCAGGCCTTTTTATTTACGCCATCCGTAAGCGTCTGAACCAGGTTTCCGGTTTGGTAAACATCACCATATTTCCTCCCAGGATCAGCACTAATCCCACGATACCGTTGACATGCCAGACGTAGCCTTCATAGACCGTGGAGATGGAGAGCGCCACCAGCGGAAAGAGCAGCGTGCTGTAGGCCGCTTTGCCTGGGCCAATACGTCCAACCAGCGTGAAGTAGGCGCCAAAAGCAATCACCGAGCCAAACAGTGCCAGATACACCAGCGCGCCGAGATAGCTCACCGTCCATTCCGGCACAAAGCTATCGCCTCTGAACAGCGCAATGCAGCCCATCACCAGCGTGCCATAGAGCATCGCCCAGGCGTTGGTGGTCATGGTTTCCAGGCCTCTGCGCTGATGGCGCATGCTGATCATATTGCCCAGCGAGAAGCCGTAGGTTCCGAGCGCGGAAAGCCCAATACCGGTCAGGAGTGACGCGCTCCAGCCGCTGGCCAGCAAATCGTCCCAGAAGAGGGTGACAATCCCAACCAGCCCCAGTGCCGCCGCCGTCCAGAAACGCGCGGGCGGGCGCTGTCCGAAGAAAATAAAGCTGTTAATGGCGTTATAGAGCACCGCCATGGAGAAGATCACCGACTCCAGTCCGGTATTGATATGTGCCGCTGCCGTGTAAAAACACCAGAAGTTAAAGCAGAAAACACAGCATCCCTGAAGCAGGCAAAAAAGATGATCCCGTAGCGCCAGCGTGCGCAGGCGACGCAGGGCGAGTAACACCACCATCATCGTTAAGCTGGCGACGGCGAAGCGCCAGAAAATCGACACCGGCGCCGCGACGGGGCCCTGCTGCAGGAAAATCGCAATCCAGGTGGTTCCCCAGATAATGACCACGAGTCCATATAATAATGCGTTCATAGTTGTCTCTTCTCAAACCGCGGAAGCCCCCAGTATGGCGCTGAGCTGCGTAACGGGCTTTCACCTGCTTGCGGGTGACTTGCAAAATCTTGCGCTTTTTTCTTCCCTGGGGTCTGGCAACGGGGGACAACTCTTTTTAGACTGATATTCCGATCATTCATGCGCTAACGGTTATGTCTCACGCTTACGATACCTTTGAAACGCTTTGCCAACAGAATGCAGTCCTGCGGGAAACCGTCTCGCTGAATTCGGGTATTCAGCTGGCAGCGTGGTACAACAAGCACGACACGATAACCGTTAAAAGCAACCATCATACCCTCAGCCTGTACGTGGCGGACGGCTACGAAAGCTATCAAAAAACGCCGGGCGGCTGGAAGAACGGTGGGGGGCCGGACCGTTTTTGCCTGATGCCCAAAGAGAGCGAATCGACGTGGGACATCCGTGATGACCTGTCGTTTGTGCATCTCTACTGCACCGATGAACACCTGCGCGACGTGGGGGAGAAAATCTGGGACAAGCGACCGCTTTCGCTGACCCTGGACGAGCGCATTTTTGGCAGCGATCCGAAGATCACCACGCTGTATCGCCAGTTTTTACTGGGCTGTGACTGGCAGCAGCACGCCAACCAGCTGACCCTGAGCACGGCCTCCACGCTGCTGCTGACCCATCTGCTGCAAAACTACTCAAACGTGCAGTGGAAGCTGCCGGTTGTCACGGGAGGGTTGTCGCCGTTTGTGCTGCGCAACGTCCTCGCCTTTATCGAAGAGAATCTCGGGCAGCCCCTGACGCTGGCCGAACTGGCGGCGCAGGCTGCCCTCAGCGAATACCATTTTGCCCGCATGTTCCGCCAGTCGACGGGGCTGGCGCCGCATCAGTATGTGATGCAGAGGCGAATGGATAAAGCGAAAGCCCTTGTCCAGCATACGACGACGCCGCTGACGGAGATCGCGCTTGCCTGCGGGTTTAACTCCGCCAGCCACTTCAGCAACCGCTTTCGCAGCGCGACGGGCATGACGCCTTCGCAACTACGCGCGGCGAGCGCGTGAAAACAGGGCGTAGCATACTCCGCCCAGCACCAGCCCCCAGAATGCCGAACCGATGCCCAGGATTGTCACGCCGCTTGCGGTCATCAGAAATGTGACGATAGCCGCGTCGCGCTCCGCTTCGTGACTCAGCGCCTGATATAAACTCCCGCTGATGGTGCCCAGCAGTGCCAGACCGGCCAGCGTCTGGATCCAGCTGAGCGGCAGCGCGGCCATCAGCCCGGTAATGGATCCACCGAAAATTCCCGCCAGCAGATAAAACCCTCCCGCAGCGATGGCCGCCAGCCAGCGTTTACCCGCATCCGGGTGTGCATCCGGGCTTTGGCAAATGGCGGCGGTAATGGCCGCAATGCAGATTGAAAAGACGCCAAACGGAGAAAACAGCAGCGCCATTCCCCCCGTAACGATAATGAGCGGTGAGACCGCCAGCGGGTAACCGGAGGCTTTCATCGTGGCGAACCCCGGCGCGTTTTGTGAGGCCATGGTGACCAGGAAGAAGGGTAAGCCAATACTCACCAGGCTGGTGAAGGTGAAGGCGGGCGCAATAAATTCGGGCATCACCAGTGAAAGCGTGAGCTTATCCGTGACAACGTCACCACCGAACCATGCCACCATACCGCCCACCAGGAGCGTGACCACGATGGCATAGCGCGGCGACAGCGCTTTGGCGATCAGCCACGCCGCAATCATGCTGCCGCACAGCAGAAAGTGCCCCTCAAGATGCGCAAACGCGTGGAGGCCAAACTGCAGCAATACCCCGGCCAGCATGGCGGCAGCAAGCGAATGGGGGATCAGCTTCATCAGTCGGGCGAAAAGCCCGGTAACGCCGCAGAGCAAAATAAGCGCGTTCGCAAAGATGAACACGCCAATGGTTTCCGCCAGCGTGACGCCGTGCAGGCTGGTGGCGAGCAGCGCCGCGCCGGGCGTCGACCAGGCGGTAAGTACGGGCGCTTTGTACCACCAGGAGAGCGCCAGCGTGCTGATGCCCATCCCAATCCCCAGCGCGGTCATCCAGCCCGCAATCTGCTGCGCGCTGGCGCCTGCCGCGGCGGCGGCCTGCCAGATGATGGCTGCCGAGCTGGCGTAACCGACCAGTACGGCGACAAATCCAGCCAGTGCAACTGGAATAAGATGAGAGGAAGGGCGCATGAAAACTCCGTTGTGCGTTATAACGTCCGAAATAAGGTAGCACTGTGCGCTATAGCGTACAAGTGGTATGCTGAATGTCACCAGGAGGGAACATGGACATCACACGACATCTTGCAACCACATTGAAAACGCTGCGCCAGGCACGCGGCTGGAGTTTGTCGAAGCTCGCGGACGAGACCGGCGTGTCAAAGGCCATGCTCGGGCAAATCGAGCGAAATGAATCCAGCCCCACGGTGTCGACGCTGTGGAAAATTGCCACAGGACTGAACGTGCCGTTTTCCGCCTTCATCACGCCTGAGGCGGACCGACAGGCGGTGTTTGACCCGCAGCAGCAGGCGATGGTCGTCAAGCCGCTCTTTCCGTGGGACGAGGCGCTCCGGTTTGATTATTTCTCCATTACCCTGGCCCCCGGCGCCCTGAGTGAATCCACGCCGCATGAGGCAGGGGTGATTGAACATGTGGTGGTGATCAGCGGCGAGCTGGAGATGAAGCTCGAGGGCAAGTGGCAGACGATTTCTGCCGATTCGGGCGTCCGCTTCGCCGGCGATAAACCGCATGCCTACCGCAACAGCAGCGACCGGACGGTGCATTTTCACTCCCTGATTCATTATCCCCGCTGAGGCTACGCAAAACTGTTTCGCTGACGCAGACTTCTGACTACAATAGCCGCCATTTTGACCATAACGGATAACGACGAAGTATGCGCCTGCAATCCCATCATCTTGAACTTTTAAGCCCGGCCCGTGACGCCGCCATTGCCCGTGAAGCGATCCTTCATGGCGCAGATGCCGTCTACATTGGTGGTCCTGGCTTCGGTGCCCGCCATAACGCCAGCAACAGCCTGAGCGATATTGCTGAACTGGTGCCGTTCGCCCACCGTTTCGGGGCGAAAGTGTTCGTGACCCTGAACACCATTCTTCATGATGATGAGCTGGAGCCTGCGCAACGTCTGATTACCGATCTCTATCAGGCCGGGGTGGATGCCCTGATTGTTCAGGATATGGGCGTGCTGGAGCTGGATATTCCGCCCATTGAACTGCACGCCAGTACCCAGTGTGATATTCGCACGGTAGAGAAGGCGAAGTTTCTCTCTGACGTCGGCTTTTCGCAGATCGTCCTGGCCCGCGAGCTGAACCTGAATCAAATCCGCGATATTCACCAGGCGACAGACGCGACGATTGAATTCTTTATCCACGGCGCGCTGTGCGTCGCCTATTCCGGTCAGTGCAACATTTCCCACGCGCAAACGGGGCGCAGCGCCAACCGCGGCGACTGTTCACAGGCCTGCCGTCTGCCGTATACCCTGAAAGACGATCAGGGCCGCGTCGTGGCATTTGAAAAACACCTGCTCTCGATGAAGGATAACGATCAGACCGCCAACCTGGGCGCGCTGATCGACGCGGGCGTACGTTCCTTCAAGATTGAAGGGCGCTATAAAGATATGAGCTACGTGAAGAACATCACCGCGCACTATCGCCAGATGCTGGATGCCATTATTGAGGATCGCGGTGACCTGGCGCGCGCGTCGGCCGGTCGTACCGAGCATTTCTTTATTCCGTCGACGGACAAAACGTTCCACCGCGGCAGCACGGACTATTTTGTGAATGCCCGTAAAGGGGATATCGGCGCGTTTGACTCACCGAAGTTTATCGGCTTACCGGTTGGCGAAGTGCTGAAAGTGGCGAAAGATCACCTTGATGTTGCGGTGACGGAGCCGCTGGCGAACGGCGATGGCCTTAACGTGATGATTAAGCGTGAAGTGGTGGGCTTCCGCGCCAACACGGTCGAAAAAACCGGCGAGAACCGCTACCGCGTGTGGCCGAATGAAATGCCGGCCGATCTCTACAAGGCGCGACCGAACGCGGCGCTTAACCGTAACCTCGATCATAACTGGCAGCAAGCGCTGCTGAAAACCTCCAGCGAACGTCGTATTGCGGTGGATATTGAACTGGGCGGCTGGGAAGAGCAGTTGATTCTGACCATGACCTGTGAAGACGGCATCAGCGTAACGCATACGCTTGATGGCCTGTTCGAGGTGGCAAACAACGCGGAGAAAGCGCTCAACAGCCTGAAGGATGGTGTTGCGAAGCTGGGTCAGACGATTTACTACGCCCGCAACGTTGAGGTCAACCTGCCGGATGCCCTGTTTGTACCGAACAGTTTGCTCAACCAGTTCCGCCGTGAAACCGCCGAGATGCTGGATGACGCGCGCCTGGCGAACTACCCACGCGCTAGCCGTAAAGCGGAAGCCGTTCCTGCGCCCGTCTACCCGGATACGCATTTATCCTTCCTGGCCAACGTCTATAACCATAAAGCACGTGAATTTTATCATCGCCACGGCGTGCAGCTGATCGACGCGGCCTATGAAGCGCATGAGGAGAAGGGCGATGTGCCGGTGATGATCACCAAGCACTGCCTCCGTTTCGCGTTTAACCTGTGTCCTAAGCAGGCGAAAGGCAACATCAAGAGCTGGAAGGCTACCCCTATGCAGCTCGTAAACGGTGACGAAGTGCTGACCCTTAAATTTGACTGCCGTCCGTGCGAAATGCATGTGATTGGCAAGATGAAAAACCACATCTTCAAAATGCCGCAGCCCGGCAGTATTGTAGCGTCCGTCAGTCCGGACGATCTGATGAAAACGCTGCCAAAACGCAAGGGCAGCTAATTACCGAACGTGCGTGTCCGGTTTGCGCGATTTCTGCCACAGGTGGTGTTCGCGCAAACCTTCCGCCGACTCCTCCGCCGCACTTCGCAATTCATCGCTGTCGGCTTCATGACGCAGCTGATGCTCCACATTCTTTACCCACAGATATTCATGTCCTTTGTGCCCGGCCATAAGCTGGCCTGAAAAGAGGGCACAGATCAGCATCACGAGAGATAAACCTTTTTTAACCATGAAGTCACCGCCGAATAACATTGCGGCTTGATCATGCCGATTATTTATTATGGTTATTATTCAAAACTTCAAATTAGCGCAAAGGAAATGTCAAAGAGTATGATTTCGGGCGCGTTGCATGTCATGAGAGAGCTTTACCCATGCGGGTTAAAAAAGGCTGTTTAACCTTCGTTAAGACAACGGGTGTTAGGTTGTATGGGATCCGCAGCCCGGCCATGTCGTGTCGGGACGTAGAGACCAAAATACAAATCTATCCATGCAAGCATTTACCGCCATTTTTGGCGGTTTTTTTTTGCGCAGTGTTTACCGTGGTTTTACGGCATCAGTCGGTAGTGCGACTGCACCAGACCCGAAGGGAAGCTGCGGCTGGAGACCAGTGTCAAGTCGATATCCCCGGGCAGGGCGCCAAACAGTGATTTACCCGAGCCGAGCAGGACAGGAACGGTCGTGATCACCATATCGGCGACCAGTCCTTCCCGCAGAAACGACTGTATAACCTGCCCACCATCAAGATAGACGCGATGGACGTTATTCATCGTCAGATCGTCGAGCACCTCCTTTGGCGTGCGGCCTGAAAACTGTACTTTGCCCCTCAATGCGTCGGGCACCGGCGTGTCGGCCAGCCGTCGGGAGAGGACCAGCACGGGCCGATCATACGGCCAGGTGTCAAAAGTCAGCACCTTCTCATAGCTCCCCCGGCCCATCACGATCCACTCTTTGTCCGCGATGAACGCCGCATAGCCATGATCCTCAGTCGGGTCATCGCGCTGCAGCAGCCACTCGATATCGTCATTGTGTCTGGCGATGTAGCCATCAAGACTGGTTGCGATAAAAACGTGTGTGGTGACCATCAGGTGCTCCGTATTAACCATAAAACTAACGCCTCAGCGCGCAGTACCGGAATGAGAAAATTGTTTACGGTACTGGGCCGGGGAAATCGCGAACTGCTGGCGGAAATGATGACGCAGCGTCGATGCCTGACCAAACCCGGTCTGTTCCGCGATGCTGTCGATGCTTAAACGGCTGCTTTCAAGATAATCTTTCGCCCGCAGCAGGCGTTCATTGAGTAGCCAGCGGGCAGGCGTCGTTCCCGTTGCCGCTTCGAAGCGACGAAGAAACGTGCGCTGACTCATACCGACGCGGCGCGCCAGCGAGTCGACGCTGTGCGGCTCGGTAAGATGCGTGTGCAGAAAATCAAACAGCTGACCAAGGCGCTGGCTTTCGCGCAGCTGCGCCACCGGGCGACTCAGCTGTTGCGGCTGAGAGCCATCCCGATGAGGGGGAATGACCAGCCGACGCGCCACGCTGTTTGCGGTTTCCATCCCATAATCTCTTCGTACAACGTGAAGGCAGAGATCGATCCCCGCCGCGCTGCCTGCGGAAGTCAGTATATCGCCTTCGTCCTGGTAGAGCACATCCTCGACCACGTCGATGTCAGGGAAGCGGGTTTTTAGCGTCTCAATGTAGCGCCAGTGCGTCGTGGCTTTACGTCCTTTCAGCAGCCCCGAGGCGGCCAGCACAAATACGCCCGAGCAGATGGAGAGCAACTGACAGCCTCGCGCGCTGGCCTGACGTAATGCGTTGCAGAGCGCGTCCGGCACCGGCGAATCCAGCCCACGCCAGCCCGGCACCACGATCAGATCGGCAGACTCAAGCAGGGAGAGATCGCCATCGGTAATGATACGGATCCCGCCTGTCGCCCGAAGCTCACCGCTGTCAACGCTTGCCACGGCAAAACGATACCAGTCGTCACCCAACTCGGGGCGCGGCAGGCCGAAGATTTCCACCGCCACCCCAAACTCAAAGGTACACAGACCGTCATACGCCAGCACCACCACCTTCGGGCGGGCAATCTGTCTTAACGTTGTCATCTTTTTGCTGTTTTCTGGCATAAGCGAGCGCATTCACGGGCTGAATTTGTGGATAGAGTAGTGTTAACACAAACGCCAAAGATGAGGAAGGATCATGAGCTATGTTACTGAATTTCCGGCTGCCGAGCCGCAGGAAGCCGTTACCCATTTCCTGCGCCGCCTGAGCGTCGAAACCGACTGCGCCGATGTGCATCATGCCATCACGCATAATGAGCAGGACTTTGTTTTACTGCACGTTGTGGGAAGCCCGGAGCAGTTTGCGCGTCGCCATGTGCCGGGCGCTCTGCATATGCCATGGAGCCAGATGACCGCTGAGCTCATGGCCCAATGGCCTGAAGGAACGCTGTTCGTCGTCTACTGCGCAGGGCCGCACTGTAACGGCGCGGACAGAGCCGCGCTGAAGCTGGCGCGTCTCGGGCTGCCGGTCAAAATCATGCTCGGTGGGATCACCGGCTGGGAAGATGAACGCTACGCGTTTGCCAGCGAGGCGTCCGTCGCCGCGCTGTGAAGATGAATTTTTTTCAACACCCGTGAAATTTTCTCGTTTGCCGGCACCGGTGAGGTATGACATTGTTTTTGGACATTTAGACATCCAGAAGTCTAAAGCTTCAAATGATGAATTATCACTGCGGGCAATTATTGCCGGCAGACTGAGGAGATTTCCATGCAACGACACCACGCCCCGTTCCGCGCCGATGTAGTCGGCAGTTTTTTACGCCCGGATGCCATCAAGCAGGCTCGCCTGAAATTTGCCAGCGGTGAGATTGATGCCGGGCAGCTTCGCGCGGTGGAGGACGAGGCCATTCGCCACGTCGTCGAGCAGCAGTGTGCGTGCGGCCTGCATGTGGTGACCGACGGTGAGTTTCGTCGTGCCTGGTGGCACTTCGACTTCTTCGACGGACTGCAGGGCGTTGAGCGTTACGATTCGCAGCAGGGCATCCAGTTTAACGGCGTGCAAACCAAAGCCCACGGCGTGCGCGTCACCGGCAAGCTGGGCTTTGGCGAGCATCCGATGCTGGAAGACTTTCGCTATCTGAAAAGCATCAGCGGGAACGCCCAGCCGAAAATGACCATTCCCAGCCCGAGCGTGCTCCATTTCCGCGGCGGTCGCAAAGACATTGACGCGACCGTCTACCCGGACCTGAACGTCTATTTTGATGACCTGGCGACCACCTGGCGCGACGCCATTCGGGCCTTCTACGATGCGGGCTGCCGTTATCTGCAGCTGGATGACACCGTCTGGGCCTATCTCTGCTCGGACGATCAACGCCGTCAGATCCGCGAGCGAGGCGATGACGCCGATGAGCTGGCGCGCATCTATGCCCGCGTGCTGAACAAGGCGCTGGAGGGCAAGCCGGACGATCTGACCATCGGGCTGCACGTCTGTCGCGGCAATTTCCGATCCACCTGGATTTCCGAAGGTGGCTACGAGCCGGTAGCGGAAGTGCTGTTCGGAACCGTCAACGTTGACGCCTTCTTCCTCGAATATGATAACGACCGCAGCGGGGATTTCGCACCATTGCGCTTTGTTCGCCCGGGCAAGCAGCAGGTGGTGCTGGGTCTTATTACCACGAAAAACGGCGAGCTGGAGAACCCGGAGGGGATTAAAGCCCGTCTGGAAGAGGCGGCGAAATACGTGGCGAAAGAGCAAATTTGCCTTAGCCCGCAGTGCGGCTTTGCCTCTACCGAAGAGGGCAACAGCCTGAGCGAATCCCAGCAGTGGGACAAAGTCCGTCTGGTCACGCAGATCGCCAGCGAAGTCTGGTAAAACCTTCCTCCTCAGCGCTGCATTATAAAAGTGCAGCGCTGTGCCATTGTGAGACGTTCTCTTTACATCCGGCGTTCCCCTCCCAGAAATAGCGCTATCTCCATTCTGGCATTCTTTTTGCTCCTGCTTCGCTGACACATTTATTTCCGCGTCCACGCCGTAACGGACGTTTTCGCACAGCGTTCTTTTTCAGGAGTGAAAATATGCACCGTCGTACTTTATTAAAAGCCTTCGCGTTGTCAGCGTCCGTCGTGGCGATGGGGATGAGTTTTGGCGCGCAGGCGGCCGATACCATCAAAGTGGGGATCATGCATTCTCTTTCCGGCACGATGGCTATCTCCGAGACCCCGCTGAAAGATGTCGCCCTGATGACCATCGACGAGATCAACGCCAAAGGCGGCGTGCTGGGCAAGAAACTGGAGCCGGTGGTGGTGGACCCGGCCTCAAACTGGCCGCTGTTTGCCGAGAAGGCCCGTCAGCTGCTGAGCCAGGATAAAGTGGCAGTGGTATTCGGCTGCTGGACCTCGGTTTCGCGCAAATCCGTACTGCCGGTTTTCGAGGAGCTGAACGGCCTGCTGTTCTATCCGGTGCAGTATGAGGGCGAGGAAATGTCGCCAAACGTCTTCTATACCGGCGCGGCGCCGAACCAGCAGGCGATCCCGGCGGTGGAATACCTGATGAGCGAAGACGGCGGCGCGGCGAAACGCTTCTTCCTGCTGGGAACCGATTACGTCTATCCGCGCACCACCAACAAGATCCTGCGCGCGTTCCTGCATTCGAAAGGGGTGGAGGATAAGGATATTGAAGAGGTGTATACCCCGTTTGGTCATAGCGACTACCAGACCATCGTCGCCAACATCAAAAAATTCTCTGCGGGCGGCAAAACCGCCGTGGTGTCGACCATCAATGGCGACTCCAACGTACCGTTCTACAAAGAGCTGGCTAACCAGGGGCTGAAAGCGACCGACGTGCCTGTGGTGGCCTTCTCTGTCGGTGAAGAAGAACTACGCGGGATCGACACCAAACCGCTGGTGGGTAACCTGGCGGCGTGGAACTACTTTGAGTCCGTCGATAATCCGACTAACCAGGCGTTCGTGGCGGATTACAAAGCCTATGCGAAGGCGCACAAGCTGCCGAACGCCGACACTGTGGTGACCAACGACCCGATGGAAGCGACTTACGTGGGGATTCATATGTGGGCGCAGGCGGTGGAAAAAGCAGGCACTACCGATGTGGACAAAGTGCGTTCGGCGATGGCCGGTCAGTCCTTTAAGGCGCCGTCAGGCTTTACGCTCACCATGGATGCCACCAACCATCATCTGCATAAGCCGGTCATGATCGGTGAAATCGAAGGCAACGGTCAGTTTAACGTGGTGTGGCAGACCGAACAGCCGGTACGCGCCCAGCCGTGGAGTCCGTTCATCGCCGGGAATGACAAAAAGCCCGACCAGCCGATGAAAACCGCTAGCAACTAAGCCATCACCGCAGGGAGAAACGTCATGAACGCCATGCGCCTGTTCATCGCTCTTGTATGGCTTTCCGGACTGCTGCCAGGGATGGTGCAGGCATCGGATGCCGATCGTTTTGTTGCCGCCAGCCGCAGCCAGCAGGCGGATTTGTTGACCCAGTGGGCCGCCGCGCCGGATGCGTCAAGACTGCCGCTCCTTGAGGCGCTGCAGAAAGAAAATCTCTACGTCGATACGCAAAAGCACGCCTTTGCACAACGCAATGGTAACGTCATCCCGCTGGGGGAAAGTCAGACGGCAGAGGGCCCAACCAAAGCCGTTCGTCTGACGAACCGGCTGCGTGTGCTGGCCGCGACCGCCATCGCCACGCATCAGCTGGTGAGTGACAGTGTCACCGAAAGGCGAGCGGCGGCGCGTCAGCTGCAGCGCGATGCCCGGCCCGACATGCTCACTTTTCTGGAAAAGCGAGTGAGCGATGAAACGGATGCCGTGGCGCGTCAGGCACTGCTGCTGGCGGTCGCGAATCTCCAGCTGGCAAGCCCACAGGCCGAGGTGCGCCGCAAGGCCGTGGCGTTGTTAGGCCAGTCCGACGATCCGGACGTACAGTCCAGACTCACCCCGTTTACCCAGCCACAGACGGAGCCGGATAGCGGCGTTCGCGCGGCCGCAGAAGAGAGTCTTAGCCAGATCCAGCACCGACTGATGTGGGGCGATCTACTGGGCCAGGCGTTTATGGGGCTGTCCCTCGGATCGGTACTGCTGCTGGCCGCGCTGGGGCTGGCTATCACCTACGGCCTGCTGGGCGTGATTAACATGGCCCACGGCGAGATGCTGATGCTGGGGGCATATGCCACCTGGATGGTACAGCAGGCGATGGCCGGGCTTGCGCCCCAGTGGCTGGCGCTCTATCCCGTTATCGCCTTGCCGGTCGCGTTCTGCCTGACGGCGGGCATTGGAATGGTGCTGGAGCGCACGGTGATCCGTCATCTGTACGGTCGTCCGCTGGAAACGCTGCTGGCGACGTGGGGCATCAGCCTGATGCTTATCCAGCTGGTGCGCATGACCTTTGGCGCCCAGAATCTCGAGGTGGCGAACCCGGCATGGCTCTCCGGCGGGGTGCAGGTTTTTGCCAACCTGACGCTGCCGTGGAACCGCATTGTGGTGCTGGGCTTCGTGCTGCTGGTGCTGTTCTTCACCTGGCTCATTCTGAATAAAACCCGTCTGGGGCTCAACGTGCGGGCGGTGACGCAAAACCGCAGCATGGCCGCCTGCTGCGGGGTACCGACAGGGCGCGTCGATATGCTGGCGTTCGGGCTTGGCTCCGGGATTGCGGGGTTAGGCGGCGTGGCGTTATCGCAGCTCGGTAACGTCGGGCCGGAGCTGGGACAGGGCTATATCATCGACTCCTTCCTTGTGGTGGTGCTTGGAGGCGTAGGCCAGCTGGCAGGCAGCGTGGCCGCGGCATTTGGTCTGGGGATCTTTAATAAAATCCTTGAACCGCAGATGGGGGCTGTGCTGGGCAAAATCGTGATTCTGGTGGCGATCGTGCTGTTTATTCAGAAACGCCCCCAGGGACTGTTTGCGCTGAAAGGGAGGGTGATTGACTGATGAGCCAGCCGCTGACCTTAACACTGGCGCGCAAAGCGCCACGCACCACGCAGATAGCAGGCAGCCTGCTGGTGGTGTGTTTGCTGATATTACCGTTTTTCGCCTTACTGCCTGCGACGCATCCGCTGGCGCTGTCGACCTGGATGCTGACGCTGATTGGCAAGATCCTCTGCTATGCCATCGTTGCGGTGGCGCTGGATCTGGTGTGGGGCTATGCCGGTATGCTGTCGCTTGGGCACGGGATCTTCTTCGCGCTGGGCGGCTACGCGATGGGCATGTACCTGATGCGCCAGGCTGCAGGTGACGGTCTGCCTGCGTTTATGTCGTTTCTCTCCTGGAGCGAGCTGCCTTGGTTCTGGTGGGGCACCCAGCATTTTGCCTGGGCGCTGGTGCTGATTGTGCTGGTGCCGGGGCTGCTGGCGCTGGTATTTGGCTGGTTTGCCTTCCGCTCGAAGATCAAAGGGGTCTATTTCTCGATTATGACCCAGGCGCTGACCTATGCCGGGATGCTGCTGTTCTTTCGCAACGAAACCGGCTTTGGCGGCAATAACGGCTTTACCGGCTTCACCACGCTGCTCGGGTTTTCAGTAACGGAAACGACGACCCGTATCGCGCTGTTTCTGGCCACCGTGCTGTTGCTGCTCCTGGCCCTGGGCACAGGGTTTGCGCTGGCGAAGAGCAAGTTTGGCCGCATTCTGACCGCCGTTCGCGACGCCGAAAACCGGCTGACGTTTTGCGGCTACGATCCGCGCGGGTTCAAGCTGCTGGTGTGGACGCTCTCTGCCGTACTGTGCGGTCTGGCGGGGGCGCTCTATGTGCCGCAGGTGGGCATTATCAACCCGGGCGAAATGTCGCCGACAAACTCGATAGAGGCCGCCATCTGGGTGGCGCTGGGTGGGCGCGGCACGCTGGTGGGGCCGGTGATTGGCGCGGCGCTGGTGAACGGGGCGAAAAGTTTCTTCACCGTCGCGATGCCGGAATACTGGCAGCTGTTTCTGGGGCTGATTTTTATCGCCGTTACGCTGTTTTTACCGCGCGGCGTCTACGGACTGTTTCGTAAGGGAGAAAAATAATGCAGCCAGCCGAAGGGTTATTCACCCGCCAGCTACCCGGCGATCGTTACCGCGAGCAGACCGACCCGGTCCTGCAACTTGAGGCGATTAACGTCAATTTTGATGGCTTTCAGGCCCTGACCGATCTCTCGCTGAATATCGGCGTGGGCGAGCTGCGCTGCGTGATCGGTCCCAACGGGGCCGGTAAAACCACGCTGATGGACGTCATCACCGGCAAAACGCGGCCAAAGAGCGGCAGGGCGATTTACGACCAGTCCATCGACCTGACCGCGCTGGAGCCAGCGGCCATTGCGCGCCAGGGCATCGGGCGTAAATTCCAGAAACCCACGGTCTTTGAGGCGCTGACGGTGTGGGAAAACCTGGAGATCGCGATGAAAACCGATAAGTCCGTCTGGGCGAGCCTGCGGGCAAAACTCAACGGCGAGCAGCGCGACCGCATTGACGAGATGCTGGTTTTACTCCGGCTGACCGGCGAGCGCGACCGCCGCGCCGGGCTGCTTTCCCACGGACAAAAACAGTTTCTGGAGATCGGCATGCTGCTGGTGCAGGACCCGCATCTGCTGCTGCTGGATGAACCCGCCGCCGGGATGACCGATGCGGAAACGGAATACACCGCAGAGTTGTTCAAAACGCTGGCGGGCAAACACTCCCTGATGGTGGTGGAGCACGATATGGGCTTTGTTGAAACCATCGCCGATCATGTGACCGTGCTGCATCAGGGGCGGGTGCTGGCGGAAGGGTCGCTTCGCGAAGTTCAGGCCAACGAGCAGGTGATTGAGGTCTATCTGGGACGTTAAGGAGAGGGAATGTTACAGGTCAACGAACTGAATCAGTATTACGGGGGCAGCCATATCCTGCGTGGGGTGAGCTTTGAGGCCGTCACCGGCGAAGTCACCTGTCTGCTGGGTCGCAACGGCGTGGGGAAAACCACACTGCTGAAGTGTCTGATGGGGCTGATCCCGGCGAAAACCGGGGAGGTCATCTGGCAGGGAAAAACGATCACCCACAGTAAACCGCACCAGCGGGTACAGTCTGGTGTGGCGTATGTCCCGCAGGGACGGGAGATTTTCCCGCGCCTGACCGTGGAGGAGAACCTCCAGCTGGGGCTGTCGCGATTTTCTGCCCGCGAGGCGAAGCAGGTGCCGGAGGAGATCTGGCAGCTGTTCCCGGTGCTCAAAGAGATGAAGCATCGTCGCGGGGGCGATCTCTCCGGCGGGCAACAGCAGCAGCTGGCGATTGGGCGCGCGCTGGCGAGCCGTCCGCAGTTGCTGATCCTGGATGAACCGACCGAAGGCATACAGCCTTCCGTTATTAAAGAGATCGGCCATGTGATCCGCACCCTGGCAAACAGAGGTGACATGGCGATCCTGCTGGTGGAGCAGTTTTACGACTTTGCCGCCGAGCTGGCCGACAGCTATCTGCTGATGTCCCGCGGCACCATTATTCAGCGCGGGCGGGGCGAAAACATGGAGCAGGAGGGCGTGCGCGGCCTGGTTGCGATTTGAAATGTTATAATATAACATCCTCATTCTTATAAAACGGAATGAGGGCGTTACTTTGGCTGCACATATTGGAAAATTTGCCATGACTCTGGGGGCGCTGCTGGTCAGCGGCCAGCTGTTTGCTCACTCGCACGGCCATCAGATGACCGAAGCGGAACAGAAAGCGGCGAACGGCGTGTTTGAGGATAAAGACGTGAAGGACAGAACGCTGTCTGACTGGGACGGGACCTGGCAGTCGGTCTATCCGTTCCTGCTCGATGGTTCGCTGGATCCGGTCTTTAAACAGAAAGCCCAGAAAGACAAAAGCAAATCCTTTGATGAGGTGAAAGCCTACTACCGCACGGGATATGCGACGGACGTGAATACCATCGGCATCGAAAATAACGTGATGGAATTCCATCAGGGCAAAGCGGTCAGCCGGTGTCAGTATGATTACAGCGGCTACAAAATTCTGACCTACGCGTCAGGTAAGAAAGGCGTTCGCTATCTGTTTGAGTGTAAGGACGTCGCTAGCAAGGCGCCGAAGTTCGTGCAGTTCAGCGACCATACCATCGGACCGAAGGCCTCGTCTCACTTCCATATCTTCATGGGCAACACCTCTCAGGAGGCGCTGCTGAAAGAGATGGACAACTGGCCGACCTATTACCCGAACGAGATGTATAAAGAGCAGGTGGTGGAGGAGATGTTGCACCACTAGGTTTTTGCTTTTGCCGGGGGGCGGCTTCGCCTTACCCGGCCTACGATTAGGGTTTTGTAGGTCGGGTAAGCGCAGCGCCACCCGACACGCTATCTTCACTTTTCACGCTCATCCCGCGCAAAATCATCAGCCAGGCCATGGCGATGGCGACCATCATGATCACAAACAAGGACCAGTGCGGCAGGTTGGTCAGGATGATACCGGTGATCATCGGGTTTGCCGCCGCGCCGAGCCAGCCCAGCGCCTGCGCGGAGAAATAGCTCGCCTTCATTCCCGGTGGCGCAATGTTGTCGATCAGCATGTATTCACCCGGCGCATAGATAATCTCGCCCAGCGTGAAAATGGCGGCAGCGATGCCCCAGTAAACCAGGTTTTCCCCGGAGAGCATAAAGCCGCCCAGTCCCACGATAAAAAACAGGGTGGCAAGGGTCATCAGCGGGCGGATATTGCTGGCTGAGATTTTGCGGCCCAGCGCATATTGCAGCGTCACCACCACGGCAGCGTTGACCGGGAGCACCACGGCGACCACCTTTTCGGCGAAATCACTGTCCGCATGCGCGGCCAGAACGTATTGCGAAATACAGCTCGCGAACGACCCGCCCACGTAGGACGCCAGCAGGCCAGAGAGCGTGTACCAGAACAGCGCGCGGTCTTTCAGCAAGACCGACGGCTGCCAGGGCGTCTTCTCCTCTGCGGTATCTAACGCCACGCTTTTTTGCACAAAGAAATGGATAAAGCCCAGCGGCAGGGCGGCACAGAAGGCTGCCAGCCAGAACGGCAGCTGCAGGCTGTACATCACCAGCAGGGTGCCAATCGGCGGGCCGACCGTCCAGCCCATGTTCAGGAAGCTGTAGTTCAGCGAGAAGACCCGCGCCTTCTGGCTGGACGTCAGTACGTCGGAGAACCAGGCTTTCAGCACCGTCGAAAAGACGGAGTAGGCGCAGTTAATCAGCGCAAAGAACAGCACCACCAGCGTAACGTTATTGACCAGCGGGATCGCCACAAATCCGGCGATAAACGCCACAATCGCGATCAGCATGTAGCGTTTTTTATCAAACTTATCGGCCAGAATGCCAAATCCCAGACTGAATACCACGCCAATGGTCAGCGCCACGGTCAGGGCATAACCAATATTCTCGACGCTCATGCTATAGACGCGCGTGAGATAGATGGTCATGAACGGCAGCGTTGCCCCTCTACCGATGGTTAACAACAATGACGATGCCAGCAGCGCTGCGGTTGAGCGCCTGAGAGATGGTTTCATATTCCTGCCCGACAGTTGCTTATGCTTTTATTAGATGTGTGTTAACAGGATTACCATGACATAAGGGGCTTGTATAGCACCTGATTTATCCCTAAGTGCTTCAGCTGCCTGCCAGAAATAATGATCTTCTCGTGACGTACTTTTTTCTGTTACCTTGAAGTGTTAACAAATTATTAATAATTCAGGGGCGGGATATGACGCGGAAAGACGGGCTGCTGGCATTGCTGGTGGTCGTAGTATGGGGGCTCAATTTTGTGGTCATTAAGCTGGGGCTGCACAACATGCCGCCGCTGATGCTGGCCGGTTTACGCTTTTTGCTGGTCGCTTTCCCGGCCATCTTTTTTGTGGCGCGTCCAAAGATCCCCTTTAAACTGCTGCTGGGTTACGGTCTGACCATTAGCTTTGGCCAGTTCGCGTTTCTCTTTTGCGCCATCAAGTTCGGTATGCCGGCGGGTCTTGCCTCGCTGGTGTTACAGGCGCAGGCGTTCTTTACCATTATTCTCGGCGCGTTTGTGTTTGGCGAGCGCCTGCAGGGTAAACAGCTGGCGGGGATCACCCTGGCGGTGTTCGGCGTGCTGGTGCTGATCGAGGCCAGCCTGAATGGTCAGCATGTGGCGCTGCTCGGGTTTATGTTGACGCTGGCGGCAGGGCTGAGCTGGGCCTGTGGGAATATCTTCAACAAGCTGATTATGCAGCACGAGGCGCGCCCGGCGGTGATGTCGCTGGTGGTGTGGAGCGCACTGATCCCGGTTATTCCGTTTCTGCTGGCGTCGAGTATTCTGGACGGTCCGGCGGTGATGCTGAACAGCCTGGTCGACATCGATATGACCACGATCCTGTCTCTCGTCTATCTGGCCTTTGTCGCCACCATTGTGGGCTACGGGATCTGGGGATCGCTGCTGGGGCGGTATGAGACCTGGCGCGTCGCGCCGTTATCTCTGCTGGTGCCGGTGGTAGGGCTTGCCAGTGCGGCGATATTGCTGGATGAAACGCTAAGCGCGCTGCAGCTGTTGGGCGCCGTGCTGATCATGGCCGGGCTGTACATTAATGTGTTTGGTCTGCGGGTTCGTCGGACGACGCGGGTAAGCGAAAAGGCATAAAAAAAGCCCCGCATCTGCGGGGCAAAAACGAATCAGAAGCCGTGCTGATTATAATAAGGCACGCCTAATTCGTCGGATTTGTCGCTACCAGCACCCATGTGGTTGAAATCATAAGGCGACTGGTCATGTGCTGACGGCAAAATCATCGTATCAGGATTATTTTGCTGCGTTGCACGAGGGGTTTGCTCCGCGAAGGTCTGGCTGGAGAACAGCACCAGCAAGGCGAGGGCGGCGGAGGCGATAACTTTCATGATTTCCTCGGTTACGTCTGTTACAGGCGATGATTAACTACAGTGTTTTAACGGATACAGGTATCGGGATTCGCCCGGCACGCTGGTGATTCGGTACTTATGAGGCGGCACGTCAAAATAGTTCTTGAACGTACGCGTCAGGGTTTGCTGCGATTCAAATCCGTAACGCTCCGCCAGATAAAGGATCGGCTCATTGCTTTCTTTCAGTTTCTGGGCAATTTCCGTCAGCTTGCGGCTGCGAATATATTGACCTAATGAATGACCGGTCTCTTTTTTGAACATCCGTTGCAGGTGCCATTTGGAGTAACCCGAACGCTCTGACACTTTTTCAAGGGAGAGCGGCGATTCCAGGTTATCCTCGATCCAGTCCAAAATGCTATGAATGGTGATAGCGTCAGTATTGCGTCTGGACATCGTCATACCTCTTTTTTTCTGTTTACGGCAGGATTTTCTTCAGCAGAAGCTCAAGGGTTGCCACTTCATCTGCCGTTAAGTTTTTTGTTAGTTCCTGATGCAGTGTTTGTCCTACTAATTGATGACATTGCTCGCACATGGCCGCGCCATCGCTGGTTAGCTTCACCAGTACGCCGCGTTTGTCATTCGGGTTAGGGCTTCGTTCTATCCATCCTTTGCAGACGAGACGATCGAGCATGCGGGTTAACGCACCCAGATCGACAGAGAGCACCTTTTTCAGCTCAACCGGCGTGATACACACTTCGCAGCGAATGGAACACAGCACTTTGAACTGTGTTGCGGTGATATCCAGCGGTGACAGGTAGTCATTGAGCAGGCGATCTTTTTTCTGATTGACCATATGAATAAGACGACCCAGCGGAACAACGTCGTTAAAGATATCACTGGTGCTTTTCACAATGGTTGCCCTGGCAAGTAGTTAGTCACGGCAGATATTATTGCTCAGGCAAGTATAAGTCAACTGAATGAATCAGCCGATGCCACGAATTGCTAAAACGTTTCATGAACTTTTTTTGAGGTCTTTCAAATCATAGAGATAACTGACAGTTATCTTTTCTGAAGGAAAATAATCGTTACGTTGCCCCCATGGCTGAATGCCACACTTTCCCCCTATAATTGCTGTGTTAAATATGGATAAGGACGACAACGCACTATGTTGGATTTAATTAAAGCAGTCAGCCTCGGGCTGGTGGTCTTGCTGCCGTTGGCTAACCCGTTAACGACGGTGGCGCTTTTCCTCGGGCTGGCAGGGAACATGAACAGCGCCGAGCGCAACCATCAGTCGATGATGGCCTCGGTGTATGTGTTTGCCATCATGATGGTGGCTTATTACGCCGGACAGGTGGTGATGAATACCTTCGGGATTTCCATCCCTGGTCTGCGTATCGCCGGGGGGCTGATTGTGGCCTTTATTGGTTTCCGCATGTTGTTCCCGGCGCAAAAAGCGCATGAGTCGCCGGAAGCGACCAGCAAATCGGAAGAGCTGGAAACCGAACCGAGTGCGAATATCGCCTTTGTGCCGATTGCCATGCCGAGCACGGCGGGGCCGGGGACCATCGCGATGATCATCAGCTCCGCGTCAACGGTGCGTGACAGCGCAACTTTCCCGGACTGGGTACTGACGGTTGCGCCACCGCTGATTTTTGCGATTATCGGTCTTATCGTGTGGGTGTCGCTGCGCAGTTCCGGCGCCATTATGCGCTGGGTAGGTAAGGGCGGTATCGAGGCAATTTCCCGTCTGATGGGCTTCTTACTGGTCTGTATGGGCGTGCAGTTTATTATTAACGGCGTGCTGGAGATTATTAAGACCTATCATTAAGTTCATTGCCGGGTGGCGCTGCGCTTACCCGGCCTACAAATCGTAATAACGTAGGCCGGGTAAGGCGAAGCCGCCACCCGGCACCAACAACCCTCACCCGTGCTGCCCCTGTTCCTCCAGCGCCACCGGCCACTTACGGAAGATGAGTACCGACCAGATCAGCGCCACCAGGGCCGGAATAGCCCCCAGATAGCCAATCGCCGACATCGACACGTGCAGGATGACCTGATTTCCCACCAGCGCCCCCGCGCCAATGCCCAGATTGAAAATCCCCGAGAACAGCGACATGGCGACGTCCGTCGCATCCGGCGCCAGGGCTAGCACCTTCACCTGCATACCCAGGCCAATAATCATGATCGCCACGCCCCAGAACAGGCTGAGGATCGCCAGATGGCTTTCACTGCCCGCGGCGGGCATCAGCAACAGCAGACAGCCCAGCAGCAGGCCGATGGCGCTGCTCACCAGCAAGGAGGCGTGCCGGTTACCCAGCTTGCCAAACAGCACGCTGCCGATAATGCCCGCGCCGCCGAGGATCAGCAGTAAGACGGTGGCAAAGTTGGCGCTAAAGCCCGCCACCACCTGCACAAACGGTTCAATATAGCTGTACGCCGTGTAGTGGGCCGTCACGACGATTACAGTCAGCAGGTAGATGCTCAGCAGCGCAGGGCGACGCATCAGCAGCGGCAAGCTTTTCAGTGAGCCGGAATGTTCGCTCGGCAGCGCGGGCAGCAGTTTAATCAGGCATACCAGCGTCGCCAGCGCACCCATACCGATGGCGAAGAAGGTCGTGCGCCAGCCGAAGTATTGCCCCACGATGCGGCCAATCGGCAGCCCCAGCACCATCGCCAGTGCGGTACCGGTAGCAATCAGGCTCAGCGCCTGGGCGCGTTTACCTGCCGGCGCCAGGCGAATCGCCAGCGACGCGGTAATCGACCAGAACACCGCATGGGCAAAGGCGATGCCGATTCGGCTCATGACCAGCACCGTAAAATTCCACGCCATAAACGACAGCACATGGCTCGCAATGAACAAGACAAACAGACCGATCAGCAGCCTGCGCCGCTCCATCTGGCTGGTCAGCAGCATAAACGGCAAAGACATCAGTGCCACCACCCAGGCGTAGATGGTCAACATAATGCCCACCTGCGCTGTTTCCATCTGGAAACTGTCAGCGATGTCCGACAACAGCCCAACCGGCACAAATTCTGTGGTATTAAAAATAAACGCGGCAACTGCCAGCGTGACCACGCGTAGCCACGCGACCCTGCGGGAAACTGTGTTCGTTGTCATAGGGATGTCTGAGATTCGTTGCTGAAAAGAAGAGGAGACGATCTTAAAACGTCGAACGGCGAAAACTCAACCATTATGTGACGCAGATCTCAATATTTACCTTATGAAAGCGGTAGCCGGGGACGCTGTTTTCATTGAATATAAAAGAACAACACAATAAAAACAGGCGGTAAGACAATGCAGGAGATTGATTTTTATCTGATCGATGCGTTCAGCGATACCACGTTTGGCGGTAATCCGGCCGCCGTGTGCCCGCTGAAAGCATGGTTACCCGATGAGATCTTGCTGAAGATGGCGCAGCAGCATAATCAGTCGGAAACGGCGTTTTTCGTCTGCAGCAAAGGGGGCATTGAGCTACGCTGGTTTACCACGCTTAGCGAAGTCAATCTCTGCGGTCACGCTACGCTGGCGGCGGCGCACGTACTGTTTACCGAGCTGGATTACCCGGACGCGCGGATCCACTTTGATACCGCCTCTGGCCGCCTGACGGTCACCCGGGAGGGGGACTGGATGACGCTGGACTTCCCGGCATGTCCAACCCATGAAGAGACGCCCCCGCCGGAAATGCTTTCGGCGCTGGGTATCAGCCGCTACGTTGAAGCCCGTAAAGGGCGCGCCTGGCTGATCGTGCTGGAAAATCGCCAGCAGGTCGAGGCCCTCGCGCCACACTTTTCGGCGATGACGCCAGGCGAGCATAAGGTGAGCGTGACGGCGCGCGGTGAGGGGGAATACGATTTTGTCAGCCGCTTTTTCTCCCCCGGCGTTTCCGTACCGGAAGATCCGGTCACCGGCTCCGCGCACACCATGCTAATTCCCTGGTGGAGCGAAAAATTGGGGAAAACAGCCATGCTTGCCCGTCAGGTTTCCGCGCGCGGCGGCGACGTGCGCTGTGAGCTGAAAGGCTCGCGGGTGCTGATGAGCGGGCAGGCCACACTTTATCTGAAAGGCACAGTTTTTCTGCGCTAAATACCCATAACAAGAGAGGAAGAGACAATGCAGGAAATTGATTTTTATCTGGTGGATGCCTTCAGCGACAAAACCTTTGGCGGCAACGCGGCAGCGGTCTGTCCTCTGGAAGAGTGGCTGCCGGACGAGACGCTGCTCAAAATGGCGCAGCAGCATAACCAGTCTGAGACCGCCTTTTTCGTCCGTACCGACGGTGGGTTTGAGCTGCGCTGGTTTACCACGCTGGATGAAATTAACCTGTGCGGCCATGCCACGCTTGCCGCATCGCACGTTATTTTCGAATACCTTGACTATCCGCACACTGAAATCACCTTCACCACGCGCTTCGTGGGCGAGCTGACGGTTAAACGCAGCGGCGACTGGCTGACGCTGAACTTCCCCGCGTGGTCAACAGAGGTGGTCGAGAACCCACCTGCGCTGTTGTTTAGCGGCCTGGGCATCACAGAGGCAAAAGAGGTGCGCGTTGGACGTGATTACCTGGTGGTGCTGGAGAGCCAGCAGCAGGTAGAAGCGTTAACGCCGGATATTGGGGCGATGCTTCCGCTGGATAAAATGGTCTGCGTGACGGCGCCGGGCGATAAATATGACTTCGTCAGCCGCTTTTTCTGCCCGGGCGAAGGGGTGCCCGAAGATCCGGTCACCGGATCTGCCCACAGCATGCTGATCCCTTACTGGAGCGAAAAGCTGGGTAAGACGTCACTTTATGCCCACCAGGGGGCGCACCGTGGCGGGGATCTGCGCTGCGAATTGAAGGGCGACCGCGTACTGATCGGCGGTCAGGCCACCCTGTATCTGAAAGGGCGTGTCTTTTTGCGCTAACAGGGCGGAGCGATAAGTTAATACTATGAAGCACCCTGGCAGGCCTGCGCTATGTTGAAATTTAGCCTCATAAAAAAGCAAGGAGCCTGCCATGTATTCCATTACCTCTGAATCTGCACGTCACCCGGACATTCTTAGCCTGATCGCGGCGCTTGACCGCTATCAGAGCGAACTCTATCCCGCTGAAAGTAATCATCTGCTCGATCTGGCTGCGCTGCCGGAAGCCTCGCTGATCCTGATGATCATTCGCGACCAGCAGCTTCAGGCCGTTGGCTGTGGCGCCATCGTGCTCAACGGCGACGGTACGGGCGAGATGAAGCGGGTCTATATTGACCCGGCCCATCGTGGTCAGCATCTGGGGGAGACGCTGCTGGCCGCCCTGGAAGATGAGGCTCTGAGCCGTCATTGCCATACGGTACGGCTGGAGACGGGCATCAAGCAACATGCCGCGGTGCGTCTTTATGAACAGTGCGGATACGATTTGCGTCCGGCGTTTGCCCCGTACGTTGACGATCCGCTCAGCCTGTTTATGGAGAAGGCGCTGGTTGAAGACGTTCGTTTAGCAGCGCTATAAAGGCCTCCAGCTGGCGGGTCATTGCCCCGCGTCGCCACACCAGCCAGGTGGTGAGCCAGCGCCAGTTTTCTGCCAGTGGCCAGGCTTCCACCTGATGATGCCCAGGCATACTTTCCAGCATCGAGCGCGGCATCAGCGCGATGCCCGCGCCCGCAATCACGCAGGCGAGCATGCCGTGATAGGACTCCATCTCATGAATGCGGCCGGGCGCGGCGCGGTCAGCGTGAAACCAGCTCTCCAGGTGTCGGCGATACGAGCAGTTGGCGCGAAAGGCATACACGTCGCTGCCGCTGACCTGCGCGGCGCGCGAGATTTCCGTCTGCCCGGCAGGCGTGACCAGCATCATCTCTTCCCGGTAGACCGGCATTCCTTCCAGCTCCGGGTGCGACAGCGGCCCGTCGACGAAGGCGGCGCTCAGGGTTCCCTCCAGTACGCCATCAATCATCGTCCCGGATGGCCCGGTCGAAAGGGCAAACTGAATGCGCGGATAGCGCTGGTTAAACTGTGCCAGCGTTTCCGGAATGCGCACGGCGGCGGTACTTTCCAGCGCGCCGAGGGCAAATAACCCCTGCGGCTCATCCCCCGCGACAACCATGCGCGCTTCATCCACCAGCGCGAGGATCTGCTTGCTGTAGCGCAGGAAGTTATGCCCGGCCGGGGATAAACGCAAACGCTGGTTCTCACGAATAAACAGCTCAACGCCCAGATCGGCTTCCAGCTGGCGGATGCGGGTCGTCAGGTTAGACGGCACGCGATGCACCTTTTGCGCCGCCTGGGTGATACTGCCCGTCAGCGCGACGGCGTTAAACATCTCAAGCTGGGTTAAATCCATAATGTTCTCGTTTCGTGAATAAGGTGGTTAGTATTATTCATTTTTAAGAAATAGCAGAGTGGGCCACAATTAATCAACCGAAAAACGTGGAGAACACCATGACTTATTCCTCTGCAACACATGCCTTCTCTGTCAACCCGGCCACGGGTGAAACCCTCGCCGCGTATCCGTGGGCGACGCCGGAACAGGTTGAACGCGCGATTTCTCAGTCCGACGCGGGCTATCGCCAGTGGCGTCGCGAAAGCGTCTCCCACCGGGCGCAAAAGCTGCGCGATCTTGGTGCCGCGCTGCGTCTTCGCGCTGAAGAGATGGCGCAGACGATCTCCCGTGAAATGGGCAAACCCATTCAGCAGGCGCGGGCCGAAGTGGCGAAATCCGCTGGCCTGTGCGACTGGTACGCCGAGCACGGCCCGGCGATGCTGCGTGCGGAACCCACGCAGGTGGAAAACCAGAACGCGGTTATTGAATACCGTCCGCTGGGGCCGATCCTCGCGGTAATGCCGTGGAACTTCCCGCTCTGGCAGGTGCTGCGCGGCGCGGTACCGATTCTGCTGGCAGGGAACAGCTATCTGCTCAAACACGCGCCCAACGTGCTCGGCTCGGCGGATCTTATCGCGCAGATTTTTGCGGATGCGGGTTTTCCTGAAGGCGTGTTCGGCTGGGTGAATGCCACCAACGACGGCGTCAGCCAGACGATTAACGATCGTCGTATTGCGGCGGTGACCGTCACCGGCAGCGTGCGTGCCGGGGCAGCCATTGGTGCTCAGGCGGGGGCTGCGCTAAAGAAATGCGTTCTTGAACTGGGCGGCTCAGACCCGTTCATCGTTCTCAACGATGCCGACCTGGATCTTGCCGTGAAGGCGGCGGTAGCAGGCCGCTACCAGAATACCGGACAGGTGTGCGCGGCGGCCAAACGCTTCATTGTGGAAGAAGGTATTGCGGACTCCTTTACCCAACGCTTTGTCGATGCGGTTGCGGCCCTGAAGCTGGGTGCCCCGGACCAGGAAGAAAACTACCTGGGCCCGATGGCGCGTTTTGATCTGCGCGATGAACTGCATCAGCAGGTGCAGGCGACGCTGGCAGAAGGGGCAACGCTGCTGCTGGGCGGTGAGAAAATCAGCGGCGAGGGAAATTATTATGCGCCAACCGTGCTGGCGAATGTCACCCCGTCGATGACGGCGTTCCGTCAGGAGCTGTTTGGGCCGGTCGCGGCCATTACGGTCGCGAAAGACGCGGAGCACGCCCTGATGCTGGCCAACGACAGCGATTTTGGTCTGTCAGCCACGGTCTTTACCGCCAGTGATGCGCTGGCAGAGACCTTCTCCCGCGAGCTGGAGTGCGGTGGGGTGTTTATCAACGGCTTTAGCGCCAGCGATGCGCGCGTAGCCTTTGGCGGCGTGAAGAAAAGCGGCTTTGGCCGCGAGCTTTCCCACTTTGGCTTGCACGAGTTCTGTAATGCGCAGACGGTGTGGAAGGATCGCGTGTAATCCTTAATTTCGGCCCTCATCACGAGGGCCGTTGTCACTATTCTGCAATGGTTCTGTCATTTTCATTTCGTAGACTCGCTCGCGTCTAACGCCTTGTAAATGAAGCTAATTATGAACCTAACGCAAATTTTCCGCCGTATTGCGCAGCGTCTCACCCCCCGTCACTTTGGCCTGCTGACGGGCATCTTTTGCATCATTGGCCTTTTCTCCGCGCTGCAGCTCTCCTCGTCACTCCTGCTTAATGCCTCCCTGAACGAAGCCCAGCGCAACGAGCAGCACAACCTGTTGGCCTGGCAGCAGCAGAGCAAGCTGGATTTGGCTCGCGTCTCTCTGCTGGCCGCAAGCGATCTCCTTAACCGCTCCGGTGTCTGGTTTATGCAGGATAAAGAGACCGGCTCCGACGGAAGCTGGCATAGCCTGATGGATGACGCGCAAAAGGCGCTGACGGTTTCGCAGCAGGCATGGAAGGCCTGGCTGGCGCTGAATCCACCGAAAGACGACGCGCTGGTGAATAGCTATCAACTTTTCTACGGTGCGATCAAAGAGCAGGCGGAAGGTCTGGTCAAAACCAACACCATCGACGCTTTTTTTGCCGTTCCGGCGCAGGCGTTTCAGACGGATTTTAACGACAACTATGCGCGCTATCAGCAGGCAAGCGAGAAGCAGGCGATACAGGGGCGTCAGAGCCTCATGGCGCAACTCTCCGACCTGCAAACGTTATTCCTGTTTGCGCCGGTGCTGTTAGTCGCCATCGCCGCTGTCGTCTGGTTCGGTATGTCCCGATGGGTGATTACACCGCTGCGTCGGCTCATCGCGCATATCAACCGGCTGGCAGCAGGGGATCTCTCCGGCACGCCGCCGAACGTTATGCGCTTCAATCGCGAGATTGGGCAGCTTAGCGACAGTATTGCCACGATGCAGCTTGGCCTGCAGCAGCTGGTGACGCAGGTCAGCCATGCCACGGCGACCATGGTGGAGAACATTGATGCCCTGGCACAGGGTAACCAGAAGCTGTATCAGCAGTCGGCACGTCAGGCGAAAGAGCTTGAGGATGTGACGGCGCATATCGCGGCGCTGGAAAGCCACGTTGAAGGCAATACCGGGTATGCCAGACTCGCCAGCGCCCGGGCCGATGAAGCGCGCCAGGCAGCCGTGGGGGGAGACCAGATGATGTCGACCGTAAACGCGTCGATGCAGGCGATCGTCGAGCGATCGTCAGAGATGCGCGGGATCGTGGCGATGATCGACAGCGTGGCGTTTCAGACGAACATCCTGGCGCTGAATGCCGCTATTGAGGCGGCCCATGCCGGAAATCAGGGGCGAGGGTTTGCCGTCGTTGCCCGGGAGGTTGGGCTGCTGGCCAGAAAGAGCAGCCACTCGACGCAGACCATTCAGGAGCTGATCAACCGCTCGGTGCAGGGGATTGAAGACGGTTCTCGTGCCGTCACCCTGATGGAAGAGAATCTGCAGCAGGTCACCGGTCTGGTGGGCAATTTAAGCAGTTTGCTTAATGAGATCTCCACCGCCACGCTCAGTCAGGGAGACAGTATTCACCAGATGACGCGTCAGCTTCAGGCGCTGAACCAGGTCTCCCGTCAGACGGATTTGCTGGTCTCTGACGCCTCGGATGCTTCTGAACGTCTGCAAAAGCAATCCGATCTTTTATTGCAGGCCGTTTCGCGTTTTCGTCTTAGCGCCTGACGCAATACATAAGCCTCTGTTATACTCGCAGCCCGTTTTAGCCTGAGGGCAAGGAGCAAAGTGTGGCTGCGGTCATCCATAATGAGATGTTGGACGAGATTCTGGCGCAGGTTCGTCCGTTAATTGGAAAGGGGAAGGTTGCCGACTATATTCCGGCCCTTGCCTCGGTCAGCGGGAATAAGCTGGGCATTGCTATCTGTACCATCGACGGACAGCGATACCAGGCAGGGGATGCAACAGAACGTTTTTCCATTCAGTCCATTTCGAAAGTGCTCAGTCTGGTTGCGGCGATGCGCCAGTATGAAGAAGACGAGATCTGGCAGCGGGTGGGCAAAGATCCGTCCGGCCAGCCTTTTAACTCGCTGCTTCAGCTCGAGATAGAACAGGGTAAACCGCGAAATCCCTTTATCAACGCCGGGGCGCTGGTGGTCTGCGATATGCTGCAAAGCCGCCTCAGCGCGCCGCGTCAGCGTATGCTGGAGATCGTGCGGCAGCTTTCGGGCGTCGACGACATTGCCTACGATCCAGTGGTGGCCCGCTCGGAATTCGAACATTCCGCCCGTAACGCGGCCATCGCGTGGCTGATGAAATCCTTCGGCAATTTCCATAACGACGTGGCGACCGTCCTGCAAAACTACTTCCATTACTGCGCCCTGAAGATGAGCTGCGTTGAGCTGGCTCAGACGTTCCTGTTCCTGGCGCATCAGGGGCACGCGCCGCATCTCGATCAGGAGGTGGTTTCACCTCTGCAGGCACGCCAGGTTAACGCGCTGATGGCGACCAGCGGGATGTATCAAAACGCCGGCGAGTTTGCCTGGCGCGTTGGTCTCCCGGCTAAATCGGGCGTCGGTGGCGGAGTCGTGGCTATTGTGCCGCATGAAATGGCGATTGCGGTCTGGAGCCCGGAGCTGGATGAAACCGGAAATTCGCTTGCCGGTGTGGCGGTTCTGGAGAAACTGACCCAGCGTATGGGACGTTCAGTCTACTGATGTCTGACCTGGATCCTCTTTTTTCCCGTCTGGCGCGATCGACGTTTCGCTCGCGCTTTCGCTTAGGCGATAAGGAACGGCAGTACTGCTGGGACAAAGGCCCGGATACCATTGACCGGCATGCCGCGGATTTTGTCGAAAAGCGTCTTGCCCCTGCACAACCTGCAAACGACGGGAAACAGACGCCCATGCGCGGTCACCCGGTGTTTATCGCCCAGCATGCTACCGCCACCTGTTGTCGGGGCTGCCTGGCAAAATGGCATAATATTCCACACGGTGTTCAGCTCACCGCACAGCAGCAGCAGTATATCGTCAGCGTTATTCACCACTGGTTGGTACTGCAGATGAACGCCTAAATTTGACGAGTTATGATCCCGCTGTATTTGTGTTATAGATGCATCTTAAGTGAGCTCCGATCGTGCTGACGACCGCAATAATTGCCATAAGCTTTCATATGGAATGATATTTAATGCGTTCTGCTCTTACCGCTTTCAGACCGTTCCAGCCTGACACGCCGCTGCGAAATGCATCGACGATCTTTATCCTCACCACCTTGTTCTATTTTGTGGGCGCGGAATTACGTCTCGTGGAGGCCTTGTCGCTGTTCTGGCCACTCAATGGCGTGATGGCAGGGATCTTTGCCCGATATGTTTTCCTGAATCGCCTGCATTACTATGCGGTATCCTATGTCGCGATGCTGATGTACGACGCGGTCACGACCAGCTGGGGGATGGCCTCCGTGGTGATCAACCTGTCTAACATGGTCTTTATCGTCGTTGTGGCCGTGCTGGTTCAGCGTGACAAGCGGCTGATGAAGAAAACCCCCGATCCGCTTAACGCATTACGCCTGTTCAACTACTGTCTGATTGCCGCGCTGCTGTGCGCGTTGCTCGGCGCGGTAGGTTCGGTCGGGATTGACAGTCATACGTTCTGGCCGTTGTTCGCCGACTGGTTTAGCGAGCAGTTCTCAACCGGGGTGCTTGTTGTGCCGTGTATGCTCACGCTGGGCATGCCCGTGCGCGAATTCAGGTTGCGTCTGGAGCAACTGTTACCGGTTATTGCGCTAATTGTCTCGGTGGTCGCGTCGGTGGTGATCGGCGGAGCGGGGAGCCTCTCTTTTCCTCTGCCTGCGCTTATCTGGTGTGCGGTACGCTACCCATTGCCTGTGACCTGCTTGCTGACGTTTGTGACGGGTGCCATTGAAATTATTCTGGTTGCCAACTCGGTGATTAATATTGCCGTGGCGACGCCGTTTACCACCCCAATGATGTTTTCTGCCCGGCTGGGTATTGCCACGATGGCGATCTGTCCGGTGATGGTCTCCGTCAGCATGGCTGCCATTAATTCCCTGATCCGTCAGGTTTCCCTGCGGGCGGATTATGACTTCTTAACGCATGTTTACTCGCGTTCCGGGCTTTATGAGGCGTTAAAACACGAAGAGACGCACCGGCACTCGCGTTTTCTGACCGTCATGCTGCTGGATATCGATTACTTTAAAAGCATTAATGATAACTATGGCCACGAGTGTGGTGACCGCGTGCTGGCGTCATTTGCCAGACAGGTTCAACAGGTTGTCGGCGAAGACGGCATGGTTGCGCGAATGGGCGGGGAAGAGTTCGCGGTGGTGGTAAACTCTGGTAATTCGCAAAACGGTTATGAACTGGCGGAACGTATCAGAACCACCGTCGCCAGCCATCCTTTTACGTGGCGCCACCAGACGCTCTATCTGACGGTCAGTATTGGCCTCGGAAGCGGAAAGTCTGAGTCATGGCAGTTGACCGAGGTCTTCAACACGTTGATGGCCGAAGCGGACGATCATCTTTATCGTTCAAAAAAAGCGGGTCGAAATCGTACCAGTGCCCGGATGTCGGACGAGCAAGTTGCCGCGACCTCCGGGAGTGAAATATAGCTGCGTTAATCGTCATAAGGCATTGACGTGAATAGCAAGCGGCTTAACAGGATGTTCGAACACTGACAATGTCTCTGTTTAAGCTACGCTTTTAGTAACGCTTTACGTCAGGAGACATTATGAAAGCACCTGCAACCCCTGAAAATGAAACAGACAGACTGAACTCGCTGCGCGAATCCGGTTTGCTTGAGATAGACAGCTCCCCGGCGTTTGACCGGTTAACACGTCTTGCAAAGCGCTTCTTCCAGGTGCCGCTGGCGATGGTCAATCTGATTGATGAGCATTCACTTATTGTGAAGTCGGCCGACGGGCAGGCACCCAATTCCGTACCGCGTAACATTTCGTTTTGTGGCCATACGATCCTCACCGAAGCACCGCTGGTGGTGGGGGATATGCTGCAGGACGATCGTTTTGCGGATAATCCGCTGGTGGCCGGTGAACCTCGCGTGCGTTTTTACGCGGGCTTCCCGCTGCGCCTGCGTGACGGCGCGAGCGTGGGCTCGCTCTGCCTGATTGACTACGCGCCCAGGGAGTTTTCAGCGGCCGATCTCGCGGTGCTGGGGGATCTTGGCGCGCTGGCTGAAGATGAGTTTGCCGCTATCAGCGCGGCGACAACGGATGAATTAACGGGTTTATTCAACCGTCGGGGCTTTAATCAGCTGGTGCGGTTCACGCTTTCTGTTGCCCGGCGCCGGGCTGAGCCGCTCACGCTCGGCTGGCTGGATTTGGATCGCTTTAAGGAGATTAACGATCGCTACGGGCATGAAGAGGGTGATAAGGCGCTGAAAGTCATGGCGCAACTGATGCGTGCTTCTTTCCGTGAAGCGGATCTGCTGGTGCGTTTTGGCGGGGACGAGTTCGCCGTGCTGTTTGCGGATACCGACGAGCAGGGCGCCTGGATAGCCATGCAGTATCTCGCTGAGCAGGTGGAACACTATAACGCCCGCAAGCTGCATCCCTGGTCGCTTCAGTTCTCATGGGGGCTTAGCGAATTCGATCATAACGGCAACGACCTGCAGCAGTGGTTAAAAGATGCCGATGAAAAGATGTACGCCATGAAACAGCAGCGCCAGCGCGCCCGGTGACATAACAAAAGCCTATGTCCGATCCGCTTGCGTTAATAAGTTGTTAAATACAAAGTGAGTGTATTCAACGTAAGGAAAAACAATGAATACCTCACTGCAAATCAAAAATCTCACCCGGGAAGAGATCCTCACCCATCTTGATGCGCTGGCCGGGATCCTCGAAAACTGCGTAAACGGCGGGGCATCCGTCAGCTTTATGCTTCCTTATGGCCTGGATAAGGCCCGTATTTTCTGGCGCGGTATTGCCGAAAGCGTCGCGCGTGGCGAGCGACTGGTGCTTGCCTGCGTCGATGCGCAGGACGGAATCATCGGAACGGTGCAGCTGATCACAGATCAGCCGGAAAACCAGCCGCATCGCGCCGATGTGGCGAAGCTGCTGGTCCACGAGAAAGCGCGCCGGAAAGGGGCCGCGATGGCATTGATGGAAGCGCTGGAAGCTGAGGCCAGAGCCAGAGAGATTTCGGTGCTGGTGCTCGATACCTCCACCGGCAGCGGGGCCGAGACTTTCTACCAGCGTGCCGGCTGGCAAAAGGTTGGTGAGATCCCGCGCTATGCCCTGATGCCGGACGGTGCCATGACATCCACGTCCGTGTTTTATAAGTTCTTATAATTTTTCTGCACAACTACGCGACGTATTGATCAAAACAGGGTTTCTGGTCGTTAAGTTTTGATAAGTTATCGTACCAATCTTATCAGGCTGTATGACTAATCATAAAAGGAACCTCTTGTGAACACGCTCAACCGTCGCGATTTTCCCGGTGCTCTGTATCCCGAACGCATCATTCAGTTTGGTGAAGGCAACTTCCTGCGCGCGTTTGTCGACTGGCAAATTGACCTGTTAAACGAACATACCGATCTTAACGCCGGCGTGGTTATCGTCCGTCCGATTCAGAGCGACTTCCCGCCGTCACTGAATACACAGGACGGTCTCTATACCACGCTCATTCGCGGTCTGAATGAGAAGGGAGAGGCGGTGAGCGCGAGCCGGCTTATCCGCTCCGTTAACCGGGAAATCGACGTCTACGGCCAGTATGATGCGTTCCTGAAGCTGGCACACAATCCGGATATGCGCTTTGTTTTCTCGAATACCACCGAAGCGGGTATCAGCTACCACGAGGGTGACCGGTTCGACGATGCCCCAGCGGTGAGCTACCCGGCGAAGCTGACGCGTCTGCTGTTTGAGCGCTTTAGCCACTTCAACGGTGCGGCTGACAAGGGCTGGATCATCATTCCCTGCGAGTTGATTGACTACAACGGTGACGCACTGCGTGAACTCGTCTTGCGCTATGCGCAGGAGTGGGCGCTGCCCGCCGCCTTTATTCAGTGGCTCAATGACGCCAACAGCTTCTGCTCGACGCTGGTTGACCGTATCGTGACGGGGTATCCACGTGACGAAGCGGCTGCGCTTGAAGCTGAGCTGGGTTATCACGATGGGTTCCTGGACACGGCCGAACACTTCTATCTGTTTGTTATTCAGGGACCTGCATCCCTTGCCCGCGAACTTCGTCTGGATAAGTACCCGCTAAATGTACGGATTGTCGACGACATCAGGCCCTACAAAGAACGCAAGGTTGCCATTCTGAACGGGGCGCATACGGCGCTGGTGCCGGTCGCCTTCCAGGCCGGGCTGGATACGGTAGGCGAGGCGATGAATGATGCGGAGATCTGCGCGTTCGTCGAAAAAGCAATTTATCAGGAGATCATTCCGGTCCTCGATTTGCCGCGTAACGAGCTGGAATCTTTCGCCAGTGCGGTGACTGGGCGTTTTCGTAACCCTTACATCAGACACCAGCTGCTTTCCATTGCGCTTAACGGTATGACCAAATACCGTACCCGCATCCTGCCGCAGCTGCTGGCAGGGCAGAAGGCAACGGGGCAATTACCGGCACGTCTGACGTTTGCCTTAGCCGCGTTGATCGCGTTCTACCGCGCGGAGCGTGACGGGGAGAGCTATCCGGTGCAGGATGATGCGTGCTGGCTGGAAAGCTATCAGCAGCTCTGGGCGCAGCACCGCGATCGGCAGTTGAGCACCCGTGAGCTGGTACAGTCCGTGCTCAGCGCACGCGAACACTGGGAGCAGGACTTGACGCAGGTGAGTGGGCTTGTCGACCAGGTCACGCTGGACCTGGATGCCATTCTGCTGAAGGGCATGCGCGCTGCGGTTAAACCGCTTTGCTAATGCGTTCACCCGGCTTCGGCCGGGTTTGAATACGATCTGTTTAGTTACAACATACTATTGGCTTTGTTTTTAAAAAGCACATGCAGCACTGTGCGGATTTCGCTAATCAGGGGAGAAAATGCAATGTCCCGTTAACAAGCTTGCAACGGTGACGGGGATCTCGTTTAATAGCCTCGCTCTTTTCTTTCCTGAAACTCACTATGATCGTTCGTCCTAAACAGCACTGGCTACAACTGATTTTTGTCTGGCACGGTTCGGTACTGCCTAAGATCTATACCCGATTGCTGCTCAATTTCCTGCTTTCTATTGCCGTTATCCTGATGTTGCCGTGGTATACCTCGCTGGGCATCAAATTTACCGTGGCGCCATTCAGCATTCTCGGCGTGGCGATCGCTATCTTTTTGGGTTTTCGAAACAACGCCTGTTATTCACGCTACGTTGAGGCTCGCCTGCTCTGGGGGCAGTTGATGATAGCGGCACGCTCGCTGTTTCGCGAGGTAAAAAACACCCTGCCTGACGATAAACACCTCGGCGAATTCGTGCGACTGCAGATTGCTTTTGCCAACTGCCTGCGGATGACCCTGCGCCGGGAGCTGAACGCAGATCAACTCTCTCGCTATCTTTCTCCGGATGATTTACGTCAGGTGATGAAGGCCAGTGCGCCCGCGAACCGTATTTTACTGATCATGGGGGAGTGGCTGGCCGTGCGGCGACGTAACGGGC
The DNA here is from genome assembly GCF_048684805.1 of Enterobacter sp. BNK-22. NCBI lineage: Bacteria > Pseudomonadati > Pseudomonadota > Gammaproteobacteria > Enterobacterales > Enterobacteriaceae > Enterobacter > Enterobacter sp. BNK-22. Next base: position 1,200,469 of record NZ_JBLQTT010000001.1, on the reverse strand, counting down.
AACTCTCAGACATCCTGTTTCACAGTCTGAATAACCGTCTGAACGATATGTCCATCGTCCTGTCCGGCTGCGAGCGCATTGCGACCACGCCGGTACCGTTTGCCTACACGCTGATTTTGCACCGTACGGTCTATCTGTTCTGCATTATGCTGCCGTTTGCGCTGGTTGTGGATCTGCACTACATGACGCCCTTTGTCTCGGCGCTGATTTCATACACCTTTATCTCGCTGGACACCCTGGCGGAAGAGCTGGAAGACCCGTTTGGCACCGAAGATAACGACCTGCCGCTGGACGCCATCTGCAACATGATGGAACGCGATCTGCTGCAGATGAACGACGAAGAGAATATTCCGGAAAGGCTGGTGCCGGATAAGCACTATCAGCTGACCTGACGGGCGTTCCACTCGTCGCGGGTGATCTCCCACAGCTCGGAGTCCAGCATCCCGCTGACGTAGGCTTTCTTCTCCGTCCTGATAAGCCGCATGCCGCTACTGTCTGAAATACGACGGGAGCGGCTGTTAGCAGCGGCCTTCGGTGCCCGCAAAACGGATTTGTTTAGCGTGTTGAACCAGTAATCCGTCGCGGCAATGCTGGCTTCGCGCATAAATCCCTGACCCTGGAACTCCGGCGCGAGCCAGAACCCGCGGTTGTTATCCTCGACGTCGTACAGGCAAATAATGCCCATCAATTCATCCGGCACCTCACGTCGCCGGATGCTCCAGAACCAGGCAATCCCTTTCGCCATATCCGGCAGCGCCACGTTGTTGACATAGTTTTCCGCGCCGTTATCCGGATAGGGCCAGGGCACGGAAGAGACCATATAGCGGACGATCTCCCAGCGTGGATACAGCGTTTGTATCTGGACGGCATCTTCCGCAACCAGCGGTTTCAGCAGTAAACGTTCTGTCGTGATCGTCGGTATCGTCATGCGCGGATCTCCCTATTTAGGCGTTATGCTTTTGTTTGCGTTCTGGTATTTTCATCTCAATAGCACTCTATCTCAGCAAGCTCACTTTTCCATCCTACTATCATTTGCAGAGGTCACTATGGCATTGAGACGAGCCCATCCGCAGGAAGCCGAAGTACTCTGGGACATTCGCAACCAGGCGATTCGTCACGGCTGTAAAACCAGTTACGACGCAGAGGTCATTGCGCGTTGGACGCCTGATCTGATGCCCGAACGCTATCGGCAGATGGTCATTGAATACCCTTTTTACGTGATTGAAGATGAAAAGGGCGATGTTGCGGCAAGCGGCTATCTCGATCTGGATACCCATTGCCTGGAGGCGATTTTCACCTTGCCCGCAGCCTTCGGTAAAGGCATGGCGACCCGGATTATTGAGGCACTCAAACACGAGGCCCGCAGCCGGGGGATAACCCGCCTGACGCTCGATGCGACGCCTAACGCCCAGTCGTTTTATCATAAGCTTGGGTTTGTTACGCTGAGAGAACATAATCATCATTCGCGTATGGCGGGGGCTGATTTACGCTGTTTTGAAATGGCAATTGACCTGTAATGTGAGGAAAACATGGCAGTTACGGTAAGACCTTTACGCGCAGAGGATTATTCCCAATGGCGACCGTTGTGGGAGGGTTACACCCATTTTTATGATTGCTTCCTCGAGGAATCCGTCACCGCAGCGACGTGGGAAAGGGCGCTCTCAGCGCATTCATCGATGTTCTGCCGGGTCGTGGAGAAGGACAAAAAGGTCATCGGTTTCGCAATGTGTGTTCTGCATGAAGGCACCTGGTCAACCGCGCCCATCTGCTACCTAGAAGATCTGTTTGTTGATGCTGCCGAACGCGGGGCGGGAGCCGGTAAGGCGCTCATTGACGCGCTGATTGACGAAGGCAAGCGCGAAGGGTGGTCGAAACTGTACTGGGTCACCCGGGAAAACAACCCGGCGCGTAAACTCTATGACAAATATGGTGAAGCTGACGATTACGTCCGCTATCGTCTCTCCCTCTAAAACTTCAGCGCCTGTGTTTGTATCACACTGTATCAGCGTCCCGGATACATACACAGGCTTGCAATAAACCCGCTTTCGCACATATCCGCTATACATTGAGGTGTTGTGATATCCCCGTGAATTGTACTCAACCGGAGATACCAACATGTTCAGCAAACTTGCTTACTCAACCCTCGCACTGACCGTTTCGCTTGGCACCGTGATGTCCTGTCAGGCCGAAGTCACCGGCACAAACGTCGCCGCAGCCTTTGATCATCCTCAGCAAATTAACGCCGGCGATCTGAATGTCGGTTATGTCGACATTGGCCCGAAAGACGGTCAGCCGGTTATTTTACTGCATGGCTGGCCCTACGATATTCACAGCTATGCCGAGGTTGCACCCGCACTGGCGGCAAAAGGGTACCGGGTCATTGTGCCGTCTCTGCGCGGCTACGGTACCACGCGCTTCCTGTCAGCAAACACACCGCGCAATGGCCAGCCCTCGGCGATGGCGAAAGATATCGTTAATCTGATGGATGCCCTGAATATCAGGCAGGCGGTATTTGCAGGATATGACTGGGGCGCCCGGACGGCGGATATCGTCGCGGCGCTGTGGCCTGAGCGCGTAAAATCACTGGTGTCGGTGAGCGGGTATCTCATCAGCAGCCAGCAGATTGGCAAACAGCCGCTGCCGCCAAAAGCAGAGCAGCAGTGGTGGTATCAGTTCTATTTCGCCACCGCGCGCGGTGCTGAAGGCTATGCCAAAAACACGCATGACTTTGCGCGCTTAATCTGGTCGCAGGCCTCGCCTGACTGGAAATTTAGCGATGCGGTCTTTAACGCCAGCGCCAAATCCCTCGATAATCCGGACCACGTCGCGGTGACGCTCAGTAATTATCGCTGGCGTTTAGGGCTGGAAAAAGGCGAGCGTAAATACGACCGCTACGAGCAAAAACTGGCCACGCTGCCAAATATCACCGTCCCAACGATCACCATCGAAGGCGGCAACAACGGCGCGCCGCATCCGGCACCGCAGGCCTATGCAGCTAAATTTACCGGCAAATATGAGCACCGCACCTTCGGCGCAACCGTGGGGCATAACCCGCCTCAGGAAGATCCACAGGATTTCGTCAAGGCAGTTATCGACGCGGATAAGCTGTGAAATGTGCTATTTTCAGTACGTTACCCTTCGGTCTGGAGAGTTCGGTGGAACATATTGACCACATCCTTGTCGTCGATGACGACAAGGATATTCGTGAACTGATTGTCGATTATCTCGGTAAGTCTGGCTATCGCGCGACGGGCGCGGCCAACGGCAAAGAGATGCGTAGCGTACTGGATAAACAGCATATCGACCTGGTGGTGCTGGACGTCATGATGCCTGGCGATGACGGTCTCACGCTATGCCGGCAGCTACGCAGCGGCAAACATAAAGATCTGCCCATCCTGATGCTGACGGCGCGCAATGAGGAGACGGACAGGATCCTGGGTCTGGAGATGGGGGCGGATGACTACGTGGTGAAGCCGTTTGTCGCCCGTGAGCTTCTGGCACGCATCAAAGCGATTTTACGGCGTTTTCGCACGATGCCGCCCAATTTACAGGTGACAGAAGCAGGGCGGCTGGTGATGTTCGGTGAATGGCAGCTCGATACCGTTGCTCGCCACTTAATCGACCCGGAAGGGGTGATTGTGGCACTCAGTGGGGCGGAGTATCGTCTGCTGCGCGTTTTCCTGGACCATCCGCAACGCGTGCTGACCCGTGACCAATTGCTCAATCTGACGCAGGGTCGTGACGCCGAACTGTTTGAACGTTCTGTCGATCTGCTGGTAAGCCGGGTTCGCCAGCGTCTCAATGAAGATGCCCGCACGCCCGCCTATATCAAAACCGTGCGCAGCGAAGGTTACGTCTTTACGATGCCGGTGACCATCAAAGAGGTTAACGAATGACGCTCTGGCCACGCTCTCTGCTGGCCCGTTTGCTGATCGTCGTACTGTCCGGTTTGCTGCTGGCTAACGCCCTGAGCCTGACGCTGGTCATGACTGAACGCATGCACAGCGCGCGCACGGTGATGCTCGGTAATCTGGAAAACGATGTCGCAACCAGCGTCGCCATTTTAGACCGCTTACCGGCCAGCGAACGCGCCGCCTGGCTGCCTCGGCTTGAACGAGGTAACTATCGTTATATTCTGGGCACAGGAGAACCCGGCGCAGCGCCGACGGATAAGCGTTCGCAAGATGCCATCCGAACCTTAAAAGCGACGCTTGCCGCGCATTACCCGCTTAGCTTTACCGCGGTTCCCGGCGCCATTTCGCATATTCAGGCCCATCTTACATTACGCGATGGCGCGCCGCTGACCATTGACCTGATCCCGCGCATGCCGCCCGTCGCCAGCTGGCTCCCGATCGTTCTCGTCCTGCAGTTGCTGGTTCTGGCCGTCTGCGCCTGGGTCGCCGTGCGGCAGGTGGTACGGCCTTTTTCACATTTTACCCGCGCGGTGGATGCGCTGGATCCGGCGGCCAGTACGCCAATGACGGAAAAAGGGCCGCTTGAGGTGCAGCGGGCAGCGCATGCCTTCAACGCCATGCAGGCGCGCATTCAGTCTTATCTCCGGGAACGCGCGCAGATCCTGGCCTCGATTTCCCACGATCTCCAGACGCCCATTACTCGCATGAAGCTGCGTGTCGAAATGGCCGGGGAGCCGGAACTACGCGACAAGCTCCTCAATGATCTTGATAGTATGTCTCGTCTGGTGCGGGAGGGTATCGCATATGCCCGGTCATCAGAATCACTGGAAGAAACGTCGCTTAAGCTGGAGCTGAACGCCTGGGTCAACAGCATCGCCAGCGATTATCAGGACATTGGTAAAAACGTGCAGTTTCAGGCAAGCGAAACCCGCCTGCCCATCATTACGCGTCCACAGGCGCTTCGTAGAGTGATGACTAACCTGCTGGATAATGCGCTGAAATTCGGCGGCGGTGCCGTTATTGCCATTGATATTTCGTCTGCCGAAGAGGTGGTGATTCACATTGTGGACGACGGGCCGGGAATACCCGAAGCCGAACTGGAGGCGGTTCTGCAGCCGTTTTATCGGGTTGAAACCTCGCGTAATCGCGATACCGGCGGGACAGGTCTCGGCCTGGCGATTGCCGCGCAGCTGACCGCACAGCTGGACGGCAAACTCAGGCTGGCGAACCGCGCCGGAGGCGGACTGGATATCGCCATTACGCTACCGCGTCGTTCGTAAAATTGTACGGCTTTGTATCTCCTGGCCTGGGTGATACAGAGCCAGACAAAAACCGCGCGTTTACACATATCCTGAACACATCAGGACGATGAAATAGCCTCACTGCAGTGTCGCAGGACGTGTAATGTGAGGTCATGATGTTTCTGTTAATCGCTTTTCTGGGCGGGATGATAAGCCTGCTCAGCCCATGTACGCTCCCGGTTATTCCACTCCTGTTTGCCGGTTTTCAAGGACAACGACGACATATTTTGGCCCTGCTCGCAGGGATGGTCGTGATGTTCACCCTGGTGGCGATGGTCGTCACCGTCGCCAGCGAGTGGATAACAGAGACGACCATTGTCGGGCGCTGGATCGCGCTCGTCATTCTGGCCACCGCCGCGCTGGCCTTAATTTTCCCGTCTTTCGCCCAGCGTATTGCCGGTCCGGCCGTCAGCGCGGGAAATGTCCTCAACACCCGAAGCGGGCAAACGCGCGGAATGGCATCGGCTTTTTTGGCCGGGCTTGCGGTAGGACTGCTCTGGTCTCCCTGCGCGGGCCCCATCCTGGGAGCGATCTTCAGCATTAACATTGCGGGGCATTCCGCCATTACTACCGGCGCACTGCTGGCTGCCTATGGCAGCGGATGCGCGCTGATGCTGGGATTACTCGTCACTGGAGGCCGCACGCTAATGACCCCGCTGAGAGCAAAATCGGCACTCATGGCGAAGCTGCGTCAGGGGGCGGGGGTGGCGATGTTAGCGGCAGTCGTCCTGAATGCGACGGGGATGACCTCGTTGCTGAAAGGCGCTAACGGCGTCGCAGACCATCTTGAGACCGCGCTCTTAAACGTGGCAAAACCCACAACCGCGACGGTGAAGCTCCAGCCGGTGGCAATCGCTGAGCCCAGCACCCAGCTGCCTTCGCTAAGTGGTGGAACAGGATGGATTAACGGTGACACTGTCACGTCTGAATCCTTGCGAGGGAAGGTTGTTCTGATTGATTTCTGGACCTGGGACTGCATTAATTGCCAGCATACGCTCCCACATGTGCGGGAGTGGGCTACAAAGTATCAATCGCAGGGTCTGGTGGTGATTGGGGTTCACACCCCGGAATACCCCTGGGAAAAACCGCTTTCGTCGGTTAAAAATGCGGTGAAAAAGTGGCAACTGCCGTATCGGGTCGTGACGGATAACAACTATCAAATCTGGAATGCGTTCGGCAACCAGTACTGGCCAGCGCATTACTACTTTGATGCCAAAGGGCAGCTGCGCTATACCGCCTTTGGCGAGGGGGATTATGCGCAGCAGGAAAAGGTTATCCAGCAGTTGCTCAAAGAAGCCCGCCTGTAATCGGATCAGGGCTGGCGCTGAGCCACGATAAACAACCGAGGAAAAGCCAGCAGTATCTGCCCGTTTTCCTGAAGCGGATACTGCTCTTCCAGCAGTTCATGGTAGCGTTTCAGGAAACGTTTCTGTTCGCTCTCATTCAGTTCCTGGAGCCAGGGCCGCAGGCCGGTGGCGCTTACCCAGTCAATAATGGCCTGATGAGAGCTCATTTTGTGATAATAGGTTGTCCGCCAGATATCCACCTCACAGCCAGCCTCCGACAGAATATCGTAATAAGCATGTACGCCCGGCAGAGGTTCGCGGCCCCGGTCTGGGTACTCTTGCTCCAGCGCCACTTCACGCATCGCCACATGAGTAGGTTCCAGCCAGTTGTCGGGCATCTGGATCGCCAGCACGCCATTTAACTTAAGCAGGGAGACAAGATGCGGCAGGAGATCGTAATGGTCCGGAACCCATTGCAGTGACGCGTTGGCATAAATCAGGCTCAGCGGCTGACCAGGCTTGTACTGCCGGATATCGGCCTCAACAAAGTGGCAGTCAGGTAAGGCGGCGCGTGCTTCCTCGAGCATAGCAGGGGAGTTATCAACCCCGGTGATGTGCGCAGAAGGCCAGCGATGCTTCAACAGCGCCGTGCTGTTGCCTGGACCGCAGCCCAGATCGGCGATAGTCGCAGCCTCATCCAGAGGAATTCTGGCGAGCAATTCGGCGGCTGGACGCGTTCTTTCTGCGCCAAATTGCAGGTAAAGAGAAGGGTTCCAGTCGGCCATCATCAATTCTCCGTCTTACATGATTCAGCAAGAATAGCACAGGCAGATGTCTGTAAAGCGGTACCGACGAGGGTTTTGGGCAGATGAAATCAGCAGAGTCAGTAAAACGAAGGGAAGGTAGAAAAAATAATCAAAACGGAAATATTACCCCTTAAAAGATTAAGGGGCAATGTTTTTATTGTAATTATTTTGTGATTATTGTTTTTTAATATTTTATCGGCAAAGTGCTTCTTATGCTCTGTACCCGAAACTTTAAATATTAGATAATCATCGATGGGTATATCCCTGGTGTTTCGTAGGTCTTTGACCTCCTGACCGCTTAGTTTTGCGAGAACTTCGTGGTCAGGTACTTTTTAAGTATAGGGAATATGCGGCACAATGAAAGCTGTCCTTAAAGACAGGTGATAATAGTTTCAGGTGTTATTATCAGGAACAAGAGCATGAATTCTGTCATTGAATTTTTTTTACACGACTACGATGATTTACCACCAGCATTAGCACACGAACTCTACCGACTCAGAAGAAAAACTTTTCGGGACCGACTCGACTGGAAAGTGGAATGCATCGAAGGTATGGAAAAGGATCAGTTTGATTCCCATAACACGACATACTTGCTGGGGATGTATGATGGACAGCTGTTATGCGGCGCGCGATTTATTAACGCAACGCAGCCGACAATGATAAGCGAGATCTTTCACAACTATTTCGATAATCCCATTGTTTTTCCAGCAGATGTTCCCTGTTGTGAAGTGAGTCGCTTATTTTTAGATAAAGAAACACGAGACTCTGCAAGTCTGCAGGGCGTGCCCGCCAGTAAAGCATTGTTTCTTGCAATGAATATTTATTGCCTAAAGAAAAAATATCACGGGATGTACGCAGTAGCCAGTCGTGGTATGTATGCCATATTTCGCCATGCAAACTGGAAAGTTGAAGTAATTCAGCGCGGTGTCTCTGAAAAAGGGGAGGTTATTTATTATATTTATATGCCTGCCAGCCCCAGCATTATTGAAGACATTATTAGCAAAGATAAATCCAGTCACTGGCTTCGCGAAATGCTCGAGCATTTACGCCATTTATAACCAGTGGCTGAGGCTCAGTCCTCCAGTAACCGGAGTTCCGTCCCAAGTTTTATTGCGTGTCTGGCATTATTTACACCGAGTTTTTTCATTATATTGCCCATGTGAAATTTAACGGTGCGCTCGGCAATAGACAAAATAACCGCAATTTCTGCGTACGTTTTCCCGGCGCTGACCCATTTAAGGATTTGGCGCTCGCGTGGTGATAAGAAAACATTCTTTTTCTGCTGATGCTGACTATAAAGATTGAGTGTCTTCTGATGTAACTGAACAAGGAAGCGTAGAAATTGCGGTCGATATTTCTCTATGTCAATGCCAGAATGCTTAGGACTGATGACGGATAAGACCACAAGATTATTCAGATAGTCATGCAGAGGAAAGGTCTGTCCCTGGTAAATATCATACTGGACACTTTCGTCGAAAATGCGTGTCAGGTTGTAACCATCCGACAGGACGACGTCACTTTCCCAGAAAAAATCGTCAACACAGCGCAAAGCCCGAATAATGACAGGGTCAATGAACTGATATTTTCTTTCAAGGTAGATATTAAACCACTCGGGGCTATTATTGAGTATCCTCATCTGTGAAGGATCTTTCTTGTTCATAATAGCGTAGGCGAAGACGATCCCTTTGAAATCCTCAAAAAACGCGTCCAGCTCACTCTGAATTTGCGTGTTGATCGTTATGTCGTTGTAATATGTATCCTTCACGTGAGTTGCTGCCTCCTGTTCGAGTGGAGGACCAAGTATAATATGCTTCGTTATCTGTAGCGAGTCGCATTTTAATCCAGACAACCGATAAGACAGGCTACCTCAGCAGGCAGCCTCGTGAACGTTTGGCATTTTTGAATGATAAATGCAGGTGACTGAGGGAATAGTTGATGATTTTATCGAATTTCGAAATCGTTCACTAAATATAGTAGGCTGCAAAATTTAGGAGGTTTTCCGCTTTTCATCCGGGTAGCGCACAAGCGTACCGATTTCATGTGCCTTCAAATCAGGATGTAAACCAGTAGGTTACAGAATACCTTTCAGGGCAACATGATAAAGCAGCATGATGGTCTTACCGTCGACAATCTTGCCCGTTTCAATGCTGCGTAAAGCCTCTTCAAGCGTCATTTCCAGCACATCGATATCTTCCCCCTCGGCCTTGATCCCACCGCCTGCGCCGGTTCTGTCATCTGGCTGGTACTCTGCAAGATAAAAATAGAGTTTTTCCGTGACGGAGCCTGGGCTCATGTAGGCTTCAAAGATTTTCTGCACGCGCGAAACGTGAAAGCCGGTCTCTTCTTCTGCTTCTGCTTTTATGCGGCTTTCGGGATCCATGTTGTCCAGCAATCCCGCGGCAGCTTCAATTAAATCGTCCTGGTGGCCGTTGATAAAGACAGGGAAGCGGAACTGACGCGTCAGGATCACCGTCTTTTTCTCACGGTTATAGAGAAGAATCGTCGCGCCGTTGCCACGGTCATAGACTTCCCGATGCTGCCGTTGCCATTCACCATCACGTCGCTGGAGGTCAAATGTATATTTTTTAAGGATGTACCAGTTGTCAGAAAGGGTTTCACTGTCGATGATGCGCACATCTGCACGTTTTGATTGCACGATTGTTCCTCCTTACGTAGAGTAATGATCATAAACAGCAATATCATGCATGTTCAAGATAAAACATGCAACATCAGGAATTCATGATGCTCACCAGTCAGCGAAAACAATTGATCCTTGAAAAGCTGGATGCCGAAGGCCAGGTCCAGTCAAAAGCGCTCAGCATTCTCTTTGACGTCTCTGAAGATACCATCCGGCGCGATCTGCGTGAGCTGGCGGCAGAAGGGCGTTTGCAGCGTGTTCATGGCGGCGCGCTGCCGTCATCTTCCGCTATAGCTCCGTTTGCAGAACGGCAATCCGTGAAGATGGATGCGAAAAAAAGGGTGGCCCGGAAAGGAGCACAGCTGATTTCATCAGGCCAGGTGGTGATTGTCGACGGTGGCACGACTACCTCGGAGCTGATTACATTTTTCCCTCCTGACTTACGCATCACCGTGGTGACGCACAGCCCAAGTATTGCTCTGGGGCTCGTTGATCATCCTTCCATTGAGGTGATTTTAATCGGCGGACGCTTGTATAAACACTCGATTGTTGCGGTCGGTGCTGCGGCCATCGAAGGCATAGAGAATATACATGCAGACCTGTTCTTTATGGGGGTGACCGGTATTCATCCCGATGCGGGGCTGACAACCGGTGATTTCGAAGAGGCATGCATCAAACGTGCATTTTCCGGCAGAGCCGCGGAAACGGTCGTTCTGGCGTCTCCGGAAAAGATCAACACCGCGTCGTCGTTTGTGATTGGCGATGTATCTTCAGTGAATACCATCGTTGTTGAAGACGGTACGGATAAGGAGTGGATCCGCGCGGTATCAGAAAAGGGGGTATCCGTCGTGCTGACCTCAGATCGTGACCGCCTCTGACAGCCAGCCTTTAACGTTAGGCTGGCTGGCGTCATGGCTTACGCTTCTGGAATGTTCTCAAGCGCGGTATACACGCTGAGACCATATTTTCTGGCTACCTCAATGTCCATATCGGCACCTTTAGACGCACCGGCAATACGATAAATCGCATCGCATTTTGCGATGAGCCGGTGAGCAATGGGGTACAGCATCGCTTCGCTGATTTCATCACCCACCGTTTTTGAGCCTGCGGCTTTTGCCAGCGGCAAAGCAAGCCATTCACCAATGACCGGGATGTGGCCACGCTGGTAAACGGCTAATGCTGCGTTTTCGAGACGCGCCAGATTCTCATCAATTCGCGCCTGAACACCATCGGTTCCGCTGCGATAGGGACCGGCAATTAAAATCAACTGTTGTGTCATTAATACCTCTGTCAGCGTTATTGCATGAAAATGCACATTTACAGAGGATACCTTACGCCATTACCGGCCTGAAATACAACTCTTCGTGCAATATCGTGCACAAAGTCGCATGAGCATTTTGACAAAGGCGTTGTGCTACTGGCTCTCCGGTGCATGGCACACGGCCTCGATGTTATGACCATCAGGTGAGATGACAAAAGCAGCATAATAATTTTCACCGTACGGACGTAATCCCGGCCCGCCGTTATCACGTCCGCCAACACGCAGCGCGGCGTGGTAAAAATCATCAACCTGCTGGCGTGTAGTAGCCACAAACGCCAGATGCAGAGGCGCAGGTTTATCATTTGTCTGGAAAAGGCAAAGTGAAACGTCGCCAGCGCTCATTTCAACACCGTAATCTGGCGCGCCTTCATCAATGAGTTCCACACCAAGCGGGCGAAGCGCCTCAAGGAAGAAGGTTTTACTTTTTTCATAATCGCTGACGCCGAATTTAACATGGTCAAACATTATCGACTCCTCAAAAGAGATAGAGAAATGAAGAGTATAGAAGGTGAGAGGAGTCGAATATGATCAAGGGCGTGCCTATGTGACAGATGTCTCGCTACAGAGCTGACCGTTTCCGTCCAACAAATGTCCAGCGCAGGTAGTCGTAGAGCCAGTTAAACAGCATCGTGTACGGCAGGAAAAACAGTACAAGACCGATCTCAACAAAAAAAGCCTCCGTCACCGTTAAATTCAGCATCACCATTGCCACAGGAATTAATGTGATGATAAGGCCAACTTCAAAAAAGGCCGCATGGAGCGCGCGGACCAGAAATGTTCTTTCAAATCGGTATTTTTTCTGCAGAGAGTCAAAGAGTTTGTTAAACACAAAATTCCAGGCCGTGGCGGTTAGCGCGGATATCACGGACAGCGAGCCTGACTGGAGTACCGACACGTTCATCAGCCAGGCAAGCGACAGCGCGATAATAACGTTGGCCGTCACTTCAAAAATGACCGCGTGGAAAATCCTTTCTTTGACACTTTTATCTAATTCAATTTCCATAAGTTTACGGCAGCAGTGGTCAAAGGCTGAAGTATATCAAACGTCTTTCAACCATGTGTAAACGTAGAGGTTGGGTTGTGTGGGTATCATGACAGCATGAACGCGTGAAAAGGCGACTGCACGAGCTCTGAATGGTCCAGGACAATTACGACCGAATACATCCAGATTTTGAGGAATCATACATTGGTGCGCATAATGTATATTATGTTAAATTGCATTTATAGGTCTATTCTCCATGGTGCTCTCATGCAGCTCCAGAAATTAGTACGTTGGTGTCCTCCCTTCTCGATAAAATCCACCGTCGATAACAAACCATTTGTGAGAAAAACTCACAGCACCATTCGATAGCACATGCTGGTCCCCTTCATACCAGTGCAATAACCTGTCGCATACAGAATTGCTGGTAATAAAAGAAGGAACACCGAATGAAGTATGTGAATCTGGGTCGTAGCGGTTTGAAAGTCTCCCGTCTTTGTCTCGGTTGTATGAGCTATGGTGACCCCGAACGTTTGCCTCAACCCTGGTCCCTGGATGAAAAAGCGTCACGTCCGCTCATTCGTCAGGCGCTTGAAGCTGGCATTAATTTTTTTGATACCGCAAATATCTACTCTGGCGGAAGTTCTGAAGAGATCACAGGAAAAGCGCTGAGAGAAATGGCCAGACGCGACGAGATCGTTGTGGCGACAAAGACCTTCTTTCCGTGGCGCAACTCACCCAATACCGGGTTTCTTTCCCGCAAGGCCATTTTTCAGTCTATTGACGATAGCCTGATGCGCTTAGGTATGGATTATGTGGATCTCTTTCAGATTCACCGCTTTGACCACTCCACGCCTGTTGAAGAGACCATGGAGGCTCTGCATGACCTCGTTAAATCAGGAAAAGTACGTTACATCGGCGCATCATCTATGGAAGCCTGGCGCTTTGCAAAAATGCAGCATACTGCAGAGCGTAACGGCTGGTCCCGATTTATTACGATGCAACCGCAATACAACCTGCTTTACCGGGAAGAAGAGCGCGAGATGCTGCCCCTGTGTGAAGACCAGGGCGTTGGTGTGATCCCCTGGAGTCCGATGGCACGCGGCAGGCTCACGCGCGACTGGAGTGTCACGTCCCGACGAACGCAAAACGATGCCTTTGCGTTAAAAATGTATGAGAACGCAGCCCTGCTGGATAAGCCCGTTGTTGATGTTGTTGCCAGAATTGCCAAAAAGCACGATGTGCCAAGAGCTCATGTCGCAATTGCCTGGTTGCTATCAAAAACGGTCATCACAGCACCGATCATCGGCGCGACGAAACCAGAACATCTTTCCACGGCTATCAGCGCGCTGGACTTTTCACTTAGCGATGCAGAAATCACGGAACTCGAGGCACACTATCTGCCGCACCCCGTCGACGGGATCATTCCCCCACTTCCGGATACGCCACCTTCACTCACGCCGCCTTCAGCAATACAGGACTGTTAATGCCCTACCCTGGCCCGGCGTTGCCGGGTCCCCCAGTAAAGGTTTAACTTTTATCATACTGACTTTCGGTTAACGGATCTGCGCGACCACCCTACATACGGTAATTACCAGGCATAAGCCTGGGGCGCTTCTCCCCCGGGTCCGGGCCAGATTTCGTCGAGACAGCTCATGGTGTCGTCTGATAGCGTGATTGTCGTTGCGTGAAGCGCCTGATGGAGTTGTTCGACCGTACGAGGCCCGATAAGTGGAGCAGTAACGACAGGATTCTGCAGGAGCCACGCAAGCGCCACATCGGAAGGGGTTTCGCCGAGGTCCTCACATAATCCTTCGTAGGCTTCCAACTGAGGACGGTGTTGTTCAATTAGACGGGCAAACGCGGGCCTTGCACGGCGCCCGCTTGCCATCTTTTTCAATGCGCCGCCAAGCAACCCTCCGGCAAGTGGGCTCCAGGGGATCAATCCCATGCCAAAATGGCGGCATGCGGGAATGACCTCCAGCTCAACAGTTCGGGCAGTTAGATTGTAGAGACTTTGCTCAGCAACCAGGCCAAGGGAATGACGGGCCGTAGCAACTGACTGCGCAGTCGCAATGTCCCAGCCCGCGAAATTGCTGCTACCGATATAAAGCACTTTTCCCTGCTGAACAAGGAGTTCCATGGCCTGCCAGATCTCTTCCCATGGCGTATAGCGATCGATGTGATGCATCTGATAGACGTCAATATGGTCGGTCTTAAGCCGTCGCAAACTGTCCTCGCAGGCCTTGCGAATATGGTAAGCAGAAAGACGGCGATCATTCGGACCTGGCCCCATTGGCTGATAGACTTTCGTCGCCAGAACGATACGGTCACGGCGTCCACCCTGCTGGATCCAGCGACCAATAATATCTTCGGACAGCCCCGATCCTTGCTGGATATCGGGTGATTGTTCGGTGCCATACACGTCTGCTGTATCAATGAAATTTATACCTGCCTCAAGCGCTTCATCCAGAATGCGGGCGCTGGTTTTCTCGTCGGTGACGTCACCAAAATTCATGGTTCCGAGACAAAGGCGGCTGACTTTCAGGCCGGTGCGGCCAAGATGCGTATAGTTCATACACGGCTCCGTTAGGTGAATATTCCGCCCTGACCGACGGCCAGAGCGCATAATTTTCAAGAATAACGAAGCACAACGTGTTCAGTGAGAGGCGATGAGTGGATGGACTTGTGAAATAAATTCAGCAACGGATTAGCGCTAATCGGTCTATGGTGTATATCATTTCCGTATCAATACATTCGGGCCTTAACGCACAAGGAAAACGATTCTGTATGCAAATAAGCAGAGCGGATGTCGCCGATCTCATTTATTTCATGGCTATTGCACGTCATCGCAGTTTCAGCCGTGCGGCGATTGAATTAGGTGTGAGTGCATCAGCGCTTAGTCATGCCCTGAAGGGGCTGGAAACCCGGCTCGGTGTTCGCCTCCTTAATCGCACGACGAAGAGCGTTACACCTACGGCTGCAGGTGAAGAACTGGTTCAGTCTGTCCTTCAGCCTTTCGACAAGATAGAAGGCGCGCTTGAATCGCTTAACCGGTATCGTAATACCCCTACCGGACGTATCCGCATCAATGCTGCCGTTGAAGCGGCCAATCTTTTGCTTGCGCCAGTTATGCCCGCGTTTATGGATCGCTATCCCGATATTGAAATCGATATTGTGGCCAGCAACCGTATGGTTGACGTCACTGATGCGGGCTTCGATGCCGGTATCCGCTATGGTGGCACCGTCCCGGAAGACATGGTTGCCCGGCGTTTATCTGCCGATATTCGCTGGGTTATCGCAGCATCCCCCGACTACCTTGAACGCTACGGAACGCCTGAACATCCGGATGATTTATTACACCATCGCTGTATAAGCAATCGTCTCGGCGACGATCGGATTTATCGCTGGGAACTTGAGCGAGACGGCGAAACGTACCAAATCAGTGTGCCTGGCTCTGTGACGGTCAATCAGGCTGAAACGGGCCTTGTGGCCGTATTAGGCGGAGCCGGCATGATGTATTTTCCGGAGCCTCTTGTTGCATCCTATGTGAAGGATGGACGGCTCCGCCTGGTGCTTACGGAGTGGTCCCCGCTGGAGGAAGGTTTTCATATCTATTATTCAAGCCGCCGGCAACTACCGACCGGGCTTCGCCTTCTGATTGAGTTCATACAGGAGGCCCGACCGCTAGGGTTGTGAAATAGCGCCTCCATACTGAACGAGGCGTTATCGTCCCGTAGCGGATATCAGAAAATCAATTAGGGCCTTCACTCTTTTCGTTTTACCCGCGTTTTTGGGGTAATAGAGATACACTGGCGGGTAGGTTTTCCAGTAGCTCTCCATCACGGGTATAAAGCGCTCCCTGTCCGGCTGTAACTGCAAGATGGGTTCAAACAAACGTCCGATTCCCAGGCCGTTACGGATCCCGTCTGCCATAACGTCAATATCGTTGCTGATTAACTGCCCGGGCATCTCAACCGTCAACTGCTCTCCGCGATCGTTCAGAATCAACGGAAGGATGCGGTTGTTAGTAATAAAACGGTAGCCAATTAGCTTGTGTTGACTGAGGTCAGCCGGCACCTCGGGCATTCCATGCTCGCTGATATAAGCTGAGGATGCATATAACCCTTCACGAAAGGGTTTCATTAACGGCCGCGCCACCACCCCACCTTCGAGGATATCGCCAAAACGGATCCCAAGATCAAAACGCTCTTCGATAACATTCACGGTACCGTCGTAAACCGAAATTTCAAGCTGTATACCCGGATATTGCTGACAGAATTTCGCTATTGCAGGCTTAAGAATTAACAGATAGGCAAAACGCGAGAGCGTGATTCGCACGATACCAGAGGGCTCCTGATTCTGGTCGCGAATGCTTTCAAGCGAATGTTCCAGCGACTCCACCGCCGCAGCGGTCTGTTCCAGCAACAGCTGCCCCGTTTCCGTCAGCTCAATACGGCGGGTCGTACGCACAAAAAGCGGATGGCCAATATGATCTTCCAGCAGCTTAAGCGCATTGCTGACGGAGGGAGGCGTAATTTCCAGTTTTCTTGCGGCTGCCGAAATATTGCCCTCACGTGCAATGCTCTGAAAGATCCGTATCTGGTTATACAGGGCGTTATTCATAATGTTTTCCTAAAGCAATCTCCGCCTGATTATTAAGTACAGTCTAAAGATGCTTAAGTCAATGCTCCTCTAATCTTCGTGAAATTCGCCTCTTATACTTTTATCTCTTTCTACAACGACCTGAGTTCAGGAGACTATGATGCGAATTTTATGTCTGGATATCCCCGCACCTGGAGCATCGCTGGAAAAATATGCTCCACACCTTAACGCTGAAGCGCTGCACGCCTGGGGATTGTATAAATCCGGCTTCATCCGCGACATCTACTTCCGTCAGGACAGACCTGGCGTCGCTATTTTTCTTGAATGTGACTCTGTCGATGAAGCGATGAACGTAATGGCCGAATTCCCGCTGGCAAAAGCTGGCTTATTAAGCTTTGAGTGCATTCCGCTTGGCTCCTTTATTAACTGGGAAAATCTCTTTGCCGCTGAATTTAAAAATAAATAGTGAGGCCCGATATGAAACCTGCAGATAAACCCGTGCTGTGTGTCGTTTCCAGCCATCCGATTAAAGGCGCATCCGGTGTACCAACCGGTTTTTTCCTGGCCGAGCTGACCCATCCGCTGAAAGTACTGGAAGATGCCGGACTAAAAACGATGATCGCCAGCATTCGCGGGGGACAGCCGCCGGTGGATGGATTTGACCTCAGTGATCCTGTCAACGCCTGGTACTGGAACGAAACCGATTTTCAGCAGCGCCTGGCAACAACACCAGCGTTATCCGAGCTAAACGGTACCGATTACAGCGCCGTTTTCTTTGCAGGCGGCCATGGAACCATGTGGGATTTCCGCGACAGCCAGGATGCCCAGCGTATTATCCGCGAAGTATATGAAAGTGATGGCATTGTCTCAGCCGTCTGCCACGGACCTGCGGCACTGGTTGACGCAAAGCTCAGTAGCGGCGAATACCTGGTGAATGGCAAAAACGTGGCGGCCTTTACCAACAAGGAAGAGGAAGAAGTTCACACTACAGATGTGGTTCCCTTCCTGCTTGAGACTGCACTTCGCGAGCATGGCGCGCTTCATCATGAAGCCCCGAACTGGTCTGAAAACGTGGTTACCGACGGTCGCCTTATCACGGGGCAGAATCCCGCTTCAGCGCACGGTGTCGGTGTGGCGCTGTTAAATGCCCTCCGTCAGTCAGCTTAATCCATTCATCTCTTTTTCACCGTTACTCACCCTCTTTGGCCGGTTTCCGTCAGCAACGTTCCGGCCTTTTTACAGGAGCTGAATATGAAAACACTACCTCCCGTCGCGCTGGGCACATGGTCCTGAGGCACAGGTTTCGCCGGTGGCGACTCCGTCTTCGGCAATCATCTTTCTGATACTCAGATGGCAGACGTGTTCACCACGGCCATGAGTAAGGGCCTCAATCTCTGGGATACCGCAGCAGTATATGGCATGGGGAGTTCCGAGGCAGCGCTGGGAGCATTAGTCCGTCAGTTCCCCCGCGAGGATATGACTTTATCCACCAAATTCACGCCGCAGATTGCGAACGAACAGTCAGCGCAGCCTGTCAGCGATATGCTTGAGGCCAGCCTCGGACGCCTGGGCGTGGACGCGATTGATATCTACTGGATCCATAATCCCCTCGACGTTGAGAAATGGACGCCAGGACTAATCCCACTTTTACAAAGCGGTAAGGTAAAACGCGTAGGAGTTTCCAACCATAATCTGGCACAAATCAGACGCGCCAACGAAATCCTTAACGCTTCCGGTTATTCCCTCAGTGCAGTACAAAATCACTACAGCCTGCTCTATCGCGCTTCTGAAGAGGCCGGAATCCTTGATTATTGCCGACAAAATATCATCACGTTCTTTGCTTACATGGTCCTGGAGCAAGGCGCGCTCAGTGGTCGTTATGATTCAAATCATCCCATGCCTGCCGGGAGTGGCCGGGCCGAAAGTTATAACGCGGTACTGCCGCAGATAGAAAGATTGACCGCCGCCATGAAAAAAATGGGAGCCGAAAGGAATGCCAGCGTTGCACAGATAGCCATCGCATGGGCTATTGCAAAAGGTACCCTTCCCCTCGTTGGTGCGACTAAAATCCATCACGTTCTGGACGCCGCCTGCGCTTCAGACATCCAGTTACGCGATGAGGAAATCATCATGCTGGAACAACTCGCCGCAGAGACCAGAGTGGATACACGAGGCGCCTGGGAAAAACCGATGGTGTAAACCCCATCCGAGACAGACTGTCATGAATCACATTCACGTATGGACAGTTCCGGGCGATCCTAATCTGTATCACTTTTACTGCTTTGTATGAAGGGTGAGAATATGAAAATCATTTGCCTTGAAGAACATTATCTCGACAGCGAGTTAGGCCGAGCGTGTATGCCTGTTGCGCTTGAGCAGGCGCCTTTCCTTGGCGACTGGGGGAAAACCGTCGCTGATGGTCATAATCCTGACCGAAGCCGGCCGCAGATAGAAAAGAATGCGCTGATAAATGCGAAAGGCGCTGATTTGGGAAGCCGCCGCCTCAGGGATATGGATGAGGCTGGAATTACCCTTCAGATCCTTTCTGTGGGCGGATTCCCCCAGCTGGCACCTAAGGATGAAGCGGTAACATTAAATACGGCGGCAAACGACCGCCTTGCCGGGGCGGTAAGAAATCATCCGGATCGCTTCGCGGCATTTGCCACTCTTCCCTGGGCACAGCCGGAAGAGGCTGAAAAAGAGCTTGTCCGCGCAGTTGAAGAACTGGGGTTTAAGGGGGCACTTCTGAATGGCCGACCCTCTTCATGCTTTCTCGATAATCCTGACTATGACTCCCTGCTTTCCCGCTTTAATAAACTGAATGTGCCACTCTATCTTCATCCCGGATTACCGTTTAAAAGCGTGCAACAGGCCTACTTCACGGGCTTCAGCGCAGAGGTCAACGCCCGGCTCTCTATGTTTGGCTGGGGCTGGCATCACGAAGCCGGGATCCATTTGTTACGGCTGATGTTATCGGGCGTATTTGATAAATATCCCCACTTGCAGGTAATCAGTGGCCACTGGGGGGAGATGCTGCCCTTCTGGCTGCAGCGTCTTGATGACAGCCTTCCACTGGCTGCAACGGGTCTGTCACGCACGCTAACGAGAACCTTCCAGGAGCACGTTTACGTTACCCCGTCAGGTATGCTGTCGCTGCCGCACTTCCAGTTTATCTACGCGTTAATGGGGGCAGAAAGGATCCTGTTCTCCGTAGATTATCCCTATCAGACCCTGGACGGTGTAAAAACCTTTATCGACAGTCTGCCCGTCCACAAGGCTGAAAAAGAGGCCATCGCATTTCGCAATGCAGAACGTTTACTGGGCATCACGGCGTAGTTCACGGGTTCGTGATGACCGGTACAATGAGAACAGTCGACCATTATTAGTTTTTGTCTAAAAGTGAATGAGTCTTTACTGCTCTAAAAAAAATAATGGTGTCACTCTATACTGGGTTAAACATTCATCAAATATATTTAACTCATTGAAATGAAAAATATCCTTATTGTTTCAGGCCATCCTGAGCTTACCCATTCCGTCGCTAATGCCACGATCCTTGATGAAGTGGCGACCGCCCTTCCCGATGCTGAAATTCGTCGTCTGGACTGGCTCTATCCGGACGGCAAATTCAATATCGCTGCGGAGCAGGAAAGCCTGCTCAGGGCCGATGTGATTGTCTGGCAGTTTCCTTTTTCCTGGTATGGGCTGCCCGGGTTAATGAAACAATGGCTGGACGAGGTCTTTGTCCACGGCTTCGCGCATGGCTCAACGGCGAAACTGGGCGGTAAAAAGCTGCTCCTCTCCTTCACTACAGGGGCGCCACAGGCGCTCTATACCGCTGAAGGTTTCTTTGGCCATGCCATTGAAGAGTATCTTATTCCGTTCGAGACCACGGCAAAACTGTGCAATCTTGAGCTGCTGGCGCCGGTTTATACCTGCGGTATCAGCTATGCCGACCGGGATGCCGACAAAATCGCGCAGCAAAAAACGCTTGCCCGGGAACACGCTTCAAGGCTTGTCGATCTGCTCAATTCCGTCGTGAATAATCCAGAGGGAGAATAACGATGCAGTATACCCGGCTCGGTAAAAGTGACTTACTGGTCTCCCGCATCTGTATGGGATGTATGGGGTTTGGCGACCCGTTAACGGGCCAGCATCGCTGGACGCTGGACGAAACAGCAAGCCGGGACATCATCCGCTACGGTCTCGAAAAGGGTATCAATTTTTACGATACCGCCCTCGCCTATCAGAACGGCTCCAGCGAGCGATACGTTGGCCGGGCGCTGCGGGAGATGGCAAAACGCGAGGACGTGGTGCTGGCCACCAAGTTTCTGCCACGAACCGCCGCGCAAATTGCCGCGGGGATCGGCGGAAAAGAGGCAATAGCCCGATCACTCGACCAGAGCCTGCAGAATCTGGGGATGGACTACATCGACCTCTACATTTACCACATCTGGGATTACAACACGCCAGTTATTGAGGTGCTTGAAGCGCTTCATGCCGCCGTTACTGAGGGCAAAGTGCGCGCTATTGGTATATCCAATTGCTATGCCTGGCAGCTTGCGAAAGCGAACGCCCTTGCCGAACGCGAAGGGCTGACGGGCTTTGTTTCCATGCAAAGCCACTACAACCTGATTATGCGTGAAGATGAACGAGAGCTCTTCGGTCTGTGCGCTGAAGATGATATCGCCATGACCCCCTATAGCGCGCTGGCCAGCGGTCGTCTCTCCCGGAAAGAAGGCCACACGCGGCGAGCCTCCGAGGATGCCTATGCCCGCGGAAAATATGACAGCACGGCTGAACAGGATCGGAGCATTATCGAGCGCGTCGCCGAGCTTGCTGAACGACATCAGGTGTCCATGACGGAAATCTCACTCGCCTGGCTGCTGACAAAAGTCACGTCACCTGTCGTAGGGGCCACAAAAAAAGATCACGTCGATGGCGCGGTAAACGCCGTAAATCTTCAACTAAGCCCGGAGGAAATCCGGTTTCTGGAAGAAACCTACCAGCCGCACGTTCTGACGGGGATCATGGCGCAAAACACGCCGCAAACGAAAGACGTTAATCAGGTCTGGACGCGGTAGCAAACAGTAATTTCAGTAAAAGGATCATCGTGAAAAAGCCCCTTATGCTTTTAATTTGTATGCTCATAAGCAGCCCTGTCTTTGCAACAAAACTGGACGCGCCGGATAAGCGAGTGATGAATATCTTTGAGCTCGGCGTCAGGCCCGATCGGGACAAAGATTTTGCAGACGTAGCCAGACAGACGATTTCCGCTTCGGTTGATCATGAAGTAGGTACGCTGGCGATGTACGCCCTGCACCGCAGCGACAATCCACATAAGGCATTCATGGTCGAACTCTATGAAAACGAGAGTGCTTACCGCAAACATCTAAATGCTGAACCATACAAGGCATTCGCTGCCCGGGCACCTGACATTATCGATTGGAAAAATAAAATCACTCTGGAGCCCCAATTTCTGGGGGACAAACACATCATACCGAATGAGCGAACCATTAATAATCTGGTGATCGTCGAGGTAAAGCCTGAATTTCAGACCGAATTTAAAAACATCGTCATGCCTGAAATGGCTGAGTCACTCAAAGTAGAGAAAGGCGTGTTAGCCATGTATTCCGCTACAGACTCACAGACTCCGAACCGCTGGTATTTCTATGAGATTTACGCCAGTGAGGAAGCGTATCAACTGCACCGACAAACGCCACACTTCCGTGACTATCTCAGGCAAACGGCGCATATGAGCACCTGTAAGGACGCTATCCCGGTAAAACCGGTATTTCTTCGTAACAAAGGCGGAATCAAACAGGATCCGCACCGTTGACCAGTGAGGATTGACATGAAAAGCGTAATTGCAGCAGCGGCCATGTCGCTTGTTATTTCTGATTTTGCTAATGCTGAGGAAACAAGAGGTAAAACTATGATGAAAATTGAACCTTCAGCGATTTCTGAAGCTGATATTCGTTCTGTCTCACCGGCTCTTGCGCGCTTTGGTCGAGAAGCGATTACTGAAGATCTGTGGACACGCGATGCCCTCTCGCCCAGGGATCGTAGTATGGTGACCGTCGCCATGCTAATTGCCAGAAACCAGCCTGGCGACCTTAAGCACTATATAGACATTGCCCTTGATAATGGCGTTACACCAGCGGAATTGTCAGAAATCATTACCCATCTGGCGTTCTACTCAGGTTGGCCAAATGCAATGTCAGCCGTCAGCGTGACCAAAGCAGTATTTGAAACTCGTGGCGTTACGGCAGATGCACTTCCTGAAGCTTCTCCGGACCTGCTTCCTCTCAATCAGGAAGCAGAAAAGCAGCGTTCAGAGACAGTGGAAAAAAATGTTGGCCCAATATCTCCAGGCCTGGTTAAATTCACTGCTGATCCACTCTTCCTGGATCTCTGGCAAAGACCCGCTCTGAAACCCCGCGACAGAAGCCTGATTACGGTCAGCGCCTTAATCGCATCCGGACAGAGCGCGCAGATTGGCTATCACCTCAATAGAGCAATGGATAATGGACTTTCTGTTGAGGAAGCTGGTGAGATCGTTACCCAGGCCGCCTTCTATGCTGGCTGGCCAAACGCATTTACCGCTGCTCCGGTTGTGGGAGAGGTGCTAAACAATCGATCATCGAGTAAAAGGTAACATTACTGAACACTAAAACCTGACGCACATCACAAAATTAGAACGATCAGTTCATGAACCAACAGACGTGACATCGAGTGATTTATGGACAGCGTTTAACACAGTTATGAACCAAAACTGAGTTCATAACTGTGAGTTTGAATCGCCATTTGATTAATATCCATTTAAAACAGTTTGTTATACTGTTTCTGGTGCTGTCGTAAATTATGTATATTCCTCAAACCCAGAATAGTTAAATTGAATTCATAATTCTATTATCCATGGTGCTCTCATGCAGCTACAGAAACCAGTACGTTGGTGTCCTCCCTTTTCTATAAAATCCACCATCGATTACAAACCTTTTGTGAGAAAAACTCACAGCACCATTCGATAGCACATGCTGGTACCCTTCATGCCAGTGCAATAACCTGTCGCATACAGAATTGCTGGCAATAAAAGAACGATCCTTCCATGCCAGTCGGACTGATGGATAACTTAGGCCCTCTCGTAAAGTCCTCTGATGTTCTCAGTTGACCATAAATCGTGCAGTGCGCCAGTTTTGAATAGCAATGGCAGCCGTTTCACGTGTAATGGCGATATTTTCCTGCAGAGCATCAATGTTCTGCTGCAATGAAGCCCCATAATCGCAGTGTGTATCCATCGCCGATGATATATTGCTAAAAGGGATCTCTGTGGCCGAATAAAGGCTATGTTTACGGTGCCAGCCCTTTTCTTTGGCATTTAACCGGGCAAGAGAAGCATAGAAATACTTCGAGTAGCTTCGCTCAAATTGTATATTCAGTTGTGCTTTAAAAATGGAGGGTTCTACTGGCTTACCAAAATGCAGGAGCAATGCATGAAGGGCCGCGACATAGTCGTCGATGACGATATTTTTATAGGCGCAGGCTGGTGTGGTATAGAGCATGCGATCCACCTGAACAACACTCCCCCGCTCAATCATTTCATCCAGATAAAACGACGCATGTGCTAGACTTTTACTTTTCAGCAAATTGGCAATTTCAGGTTTCGTTAGCGGTTTATCGCTGTTGTTCATCGCTTCGATGATGACGTCCTTTTGCGTGATGTTCTTAAAACCTTTCTCCATCCCTATTGAATCTGCCTGAGATTTTCCGTCGAAATAAAAACCGTAATCCTCGCCGAAATGTTTCACAAAATGGCGAATGATATAGTAATCATGCTTTTTCATATTACGCGAGGCTTGGTAAAACTCATTCAGGTGGAAAACCGAGCGGGAATATTTCTCGGCGTATTCCATCATTTCCAGAAAAATGTCGTCTATCTGCGCCGCATCGATATCGATAAAACAGGTGTGCTTGTAGGTACCCTTGCCGGAAAGGTAGATATATTCAGGCTGGTTTAACGCTTCTTGATCCTGACGGTCCTCGTAAACAGGACTGCGCGAATAATTATTCCCATTGATTAATTTTGCAATATCCAGCCAAGGCAGACCCTTTGGGTGTTTAATCAGTACGCAGGCGCTGGCCTCAGCTTTCTTTAGTTGCAGGGGGTAGACATTCTCACCTTTAAGCTGGATGGCGCCTTGTTGCGCTAGATGACGAATTGCATTGTCAACGTAGGGTATTTCTATGCTGCAGACGGAGGGGATAAACTCCCGGATGTCGTCAAGGTGGATTGGTGCGCCATTCTCGGCAAAGTAGGTATTCAGGATCGCCTTGTCAATCTCGGGATAAACATGAGCGATAAGCTCTGTCTGACCTGAAACCATATCCAGAAATTCAAAGAAGTCACGTTCAGAGTGGAAACAGGAAAAAAGTGACTGCATTTTCAAACAAAGGTCCGGCGATATCTCAGGCTTCAATGCCTCCCAAACTGATGGTTGACTGACACGCATATGTCCAAGGAATTCTTGTTTGATATCGGCCTGAATTTGGCGAATGCGCTCTCTTGATACGTCGTAATCGGCCCCGATCTCTTCGAGAGTCTTTTTTTCTTCGACGAACCCCCAGCGGCGTTGGGCAATGTCGACCTTCATTTCACTACTTTTATCGAAGTAAGATTCGATATCTTCCAGTATAACAGCTTCAAGTTTATTCAATGGGCAGTTAATAAGTCGTTTTGGAACGATCAATACGGATTCGAGCGCCAGGTAGTCAATGTCACCATTCTGGATAGCGATGATCTCTTCCCGTAATCTGTCTCTAAATGCCAATAGCTGTGTGGTACTACCCTTTCCCCAAGCAGGAATGGCTACTAATTGCTCATGTTCAGCATTCAGAATAGCCTGCAATATATCGCCCATATCTTCCTTTTTAAGATAGCGACCAAATTTTTCCAGTACTTTCGTATATTTGGCTTCCACGCCAGCAAGGCTCAACCGCATCTGGCTGATATCCATCTTTGCGAAATCAATGACCATATTAATAGTATCGTTAGCCTCAAAGGAAGGTGCAGACTTAGCCCACTGTTGCAATTCTTTAAAAGTCTCAATATATAGAGCCCCTATTCCAGGCTGTGCGGCCAGCTCATGATCTGTTAGTGCAACGAGTTCGCCGAAGGTATCTCCGAGTCCAAAATCGGGGTTTAGCAAGTGTACGTTTTTCAGCCTCCTGATTAATTTCATAAACCTATCAGGTAACTCAATCGTGTCCAGTAAAGTATAGGAGGCAGGGATCTGTAGACATTCCATCCCCAGCTCATCACTCGTCATCTGCGGCTTTTCCTCAACATCAGTTTCAATTTTCCTCATATCCTCATCATCTACTGCAAGCTTCTGTCCTTGAGGGGGATAAATCTCTACTGCTCGCAGAAAATCTGCGAAATAGACATTTTTCTTCAATGCCATGAATTGCTGCATGCTGAGTTTTTCACAGAGCTCCCAGGCACTACACATTTCTCCGAGCGTGAGTCGACTTTCTTCGACCAGGTTATGGAAGAGTTTATTGATAGCTCGGTCGAGCTGAAGTTGATCTACAACGATGTCAATTTTTTCCATATTAAAGCGCGTCTTTTAACTTTTTGAGAAATACAAATGCCGATTGATATTTATTCTTAATCTGTTCCTGCACATCCGACGGTAATTGCTTAAAGCTGACAAGGTTCATAGACTGTCCCCGGTACGTTTCGATCCACGGGCAAACTTCCGCTTCCTTCACCGGCATATAACTCACGACCTTAGGGGCTGTCACTTTAATTCGTGCACTGACAAGGTTGTCGTAATCTGGGAGAAGCTGTTGAATCTCTTTTTCGCTAAATTCGTACAACGGGTTCACGCCGAAATTCAGTGAAATAGTGTAAAAACTTGGTGCCATATTGTTCTCCTCGATAAAGGTATCGAGAAACTCTATCAGTCTCGTGCGCATGGAAGGAGTATCCACGTCTTCATTGAATGCGATTGTCTGGTAGCTAAAATAAGAGCCGAAATGGGTGGCAATTTGATCAAGGCTGACGTCATCTAACTCTTGTTCCAGTTGCGCAATGGAGGGTAACTCGGCATTTTCTTCTCGATATCGGCGCAACTTATCTAGCAGTACATCTCGGCTATTAAGCTGCATTTTCATCTCTTCCAGCAGAGCCAATACTTTCGCAGCCTCTGCACTGAATTGCACATCCAGCGAAGTGTCATGATAAACCCCGGACGCGCCCATTTCCTCCGGATCATCAATAGAGCTATCGGGATACCTTGGCTGCTGTTCAATCTCTTTTGCAAGGCCCTTAATCTCATTCAATCGCTCAAGGGATCCAACAAAATCTAAAACATGAACAAACTCTTTATTTGGCGTTTTGCGCAACCCACGTCCTAACTGTTGCAACCAGATTGTACGTGACCCGGTATAACGCATAAAAATCAATAGGTTGGTTTCTGGAATATCAATACCTTCATTGAACAGGTCGCACACCAAAATGTATTTATAATTCCCTTCCCTGAACATTCGAATATTTTCTCGTCGTTCCTGGGCATACATTTTTGAGTGCACAAGGGTGGCTGTGCCGGGCTCAAAGAATGCAATAAGATGATTCATATGCTGGATGTTACGGCAAAAGATAATCCCTTTTACGTTCTCTATCCCCTGCTCGGTCACAGTTTTGTCAATGAGGCGAACAATCTCATGATCTTTTTTATGCAAAAAAAGTAGTTTATCGATATCGGATAGAGAAAGACCACTCTCGAGCTGATCGATCTTATCCTGATCCAGATCGTCAAGCAGAACAAGATATTTGGGGAATGCCAATTTTTTATTTTTTAGTGCCCAAACCAGATCAAACTTACCGATATGCCCATCGGCACCACCAAAGAAACTCACTACATCGCGATTATCCGTCCGGTACGGGGTCGCGGTTAGGCCAATCAGAAGTTGCGGTTCGAAAAGGGACACCACCGCAGAATAGGTTTTTGCCAGTGTATGATGGGCTTCATCGACAATGACGTAATCAAATACTCCTGCAGATAACGCATCGAGTTTGCTATAGATAGTATCAAACGACGCAAAGACGAAATCAGTCTCTTCGGGATGTGCGCCACCGAAACAGGCAGAAAAACTGTAGTTACCAATACCCAAAACGTTTTTAAATGCGGTAACAGATTGCAATAAAATCTCAACCTGATGTGCCAGAAATAGCACTCTTGATCTGCGACTATTTTGTTGGAATAAGCGCTTAATTAAGTGGGCAACGGTATAGGTTTTGCCTAATCCCGTCGCCATTTCAATCA
Organism: Enterobacter sp. BNK-22; assembly: GCF_048684805.1. Taxonomy (NCBI): domain Bacteria; kingdom Pseudomonadati; phylum Pseudomonadota; class Gammaproteobacteria; order Enterobacterales; family Enterobacteriaceae; genus Enterobacter; species Enterobacter sp. BNK-22. The sequence continues at coordinate 1,172,295 of NZ_JBLQTT010000001.1, read as the reverse complement.
GCAGTTTTGACTTTCCTGCCGCATGAAGTTCAAGGGCCTCGTTAATCACATCCTGCTGATAAGTTCGCGGCTTAATGTCACGACCAATCTCGGAATGCTTAATGACCCAAAGATTTTGCAACTCATCCCGGTCTATCAACTCAACTCCGAGTCGTAATGCTCGCGCCTTCACTTCAGAGGTAAACCAGGAGTTGGTAACTAAAATTTTGTATGTAACATTAGCCAGTGTGGCGCCGGTAACTAGTTGATTAAGAGCCTTCACATCTACTGTCGTACCCAGTTGGCGCTGTTTCACCTCAATAGCAAATTTTCGTTTCCCTTTCCAGGCGAAAATATCGACTCCACCATCTCCGTGTTTGAATTCTTTGCCTGTTTGGGTAATTTCGGCATCGGTCCATCCCGATGCGACAAACAAATCGCGAACGAAAATTTCAAAGTCCGAAGCCGAAAGTTTATCGATGTCTTTAAATTCTGCGATTAATGGTTTGTACTGCGGAATTACAGAAACCGTCATAACACCGTTATCCTCCATAAAAAAAACTTATTAACTTCATAGCCACATGCTTCCGCGAAATGTAGGGACAACTTGCCGGAGTGATGCCAGGCTTCCTGCCCTAAACAATGTCCACCGATGTAAACAAGAAAAAGAGATTTCTCTGAACCTGGTTAAAAGGGATACTGATAAAGCTAATGTGTGCGATCGAAACAATGGGTTACCTTTACCAAGAAGCCTGCACGATAGCTGGCAGAGGCACCGATGGCGGACGTGGCGAAAAATATCAATTACTAACATCACGGTGTACTACTCAATAGGCGGCGGGTCAAGTCTATGCTATAGCAACCTGCATTTTATTCAATAGATCAACCCGATAACCCTTCAGTACCATGAGATGTTCTTTTTGAAAATGTGATATGAGATGGCTAATAAACTGGAACTACCTGTCAGCTAAAGCTAGCTACATTGCGTTAGTTTAGGAAGTAAATTATTGGCGAGTAATAAAATACACTTAAAAAACAACACAATAAATACATCTTATTCATTAACCAAGTTTGCACTCAACATAAGTTAAATGAGATATTGCAGTAACCCCAATCTCAACACCTTCAGCGCCATCCCGGCCTTTCCCATAAAAAACGCCCCTCTTTTAAGGAGAGTATCAGTAACATCAATAATCAATGACAGACTTGCTGTAGATTAACTCCCGTTCATCTGGCGACGATGCTGTTCAGCCTGCTGCTGATGGCTAGCCGAAGACTGGCCGTTATTCGCCGTTTCGTGTGCAATCGCCGCTTTCTCGTGTTCATTTCATCGCAGAAAACGACGTTGCTGTTTCGTTAGTACTGCATGGACCGTTTTTGATCATCTCCTTATGCATGTCAGCCATGCTCTGGTGTGCAGCTTCTGTGTTGTTTTGCATCATGTCATAAGACATTGCTGCCTGTTCGTTGTTGTTTGTCTCTGCAGCCCAGCTGGATGCAGAAACCGCCAGGATGGCAATAACAGATAAAAGGAACTTTTTCATGGTTGTATCTCCGAAGTTAAAGTGCTCAACAGTTGGTGGCCTTCTTTATAATGAATTATAAAAACCGGCCGCTGTTTATCGCATGACTGGCGAGTGACATTTCTGTCACTCCAGGGGCTTAATCCCTACCCTGTTCCGGGACTCAAGGAGTGAGAGAGGAAAAACTTTGATTATTCAAATAATTAGAAGAGCATCCCGTCGCCTGCAACACTGTAACGAGGTGGCTACCAGCATAAGCAATACCTGCCCGACACAGCTGCAACAGCTAAAGACTCAGTTGGCTGAAGAAATGGGCAAACCTGTTGGTCTACACACCATGGGTATTCCGGCGGCAATCAGTACTCTCGGGGTAATTGTCAGCTTCGCGATTCCTCAGCTGTGGTTGGGCTATGGCGTACTCGCCGCACTCGGCCAGCCAGCCGAACGCGTATTCGTGTGGATTGTGCTGATCGCCCTACTGTTCGCTGGCATCAACGGCGTGACGATGTTTATGATTGGCAAAGGCAGCATGCGCGCCGTGCGGTTACATCTTACGCTGGCGGTGATGAGTCTGGTATTAACGGCAGCCTATCTGCTGGCCGCGCTGAGCGGTAGCGCTGCTCCGGGCGTCAGTCTGACCGCTGCGATGGTGAGTACTGTCATGCTGGGGCTTAGCGGCAGCTGTATCCTCTCTACCGCTTTCTATAAGATGCTGCTATTTACTCTGCATAACAGAGCCTGGCGCAAACTGATCAGCAAGGCGCGCTAAGCATTCATCACGTAAAAATCCGCCGCTACCGGCGGGTTTTTTTATGGCTTTTTATGTCTGCGCAACCAAATTAACTTATACGCCGCAGGAATAATAAACAGCGATAGCAGCGGTGCTGTAATCATCCCGCCGATCATGGGGGCCGCTATCCGGCTCATAACTTCTGACCCTGCGCCGGTCCCCCAGAGAATGGGCAGCAGACCCGCGATGATCACCGCGACGGTCATTGCCTTTGGCCGCACGCGCAACACGGCACCATGATAAAGCGCCTCATCAAGCCCTCGTTCAGTGAACGTTTCCTGGCGGGACAACGCCGGATGTTCTTCAACGGCATGACGCAAATACATCAGCATGACCACCCCAAATTCTGCCGCCACCCCGGCCAGGGCGATAAACCCGGTGCCGGTTGCAACTGACATATGAAAACCCTGCCAGTAGAGGAACCATATCCCGCCGACCAGCGCGAACGGCAGGCTCATCAGGATCAGCAACGCTTCATCCACGCGACGGAACGCCAGATAGAGCAGAATGAAAATGATCATCACCGTCATCGGCACCATCAGCTTCAGTTTCTTGTTGGCGTGTTCAAGCAGTTCAAACTGTCCGGAGAATGACACGCTGGTACCCGGCCTCAGCTTCACGTTCTGGCTGATGGCCGTTTTAATGTCGTTCACTACGGACACCATATCCCTGCCGCGGGCATCGATATAAATCCAGCTTGCAGGTCGGGCATTCTCCGTTTTTAGCATCGTGGGGCCGGAAACCACGTTGATATCCGCCACATCACCCAGCGTGATCTGCTGTTTCATCGGCGTCAGGATCGGCATCTGCCTCAACGCGTTCGGGCTGTTCCGGTAGTCCTGAGGATAACGAATATTAATCGGGTAGCGGGCCACGCCTTCCACCGTTTCCCCCACCGTCGCGCCGCCGATGGCCGAGGAGACGAACAGCTGCACGTCGCCCACCGTCATTCCATAGCGGGAGGCTTTCTCCCGGTTGATATCAACATCGATGTAGCGCCCGCCTTCCAGACGTTCAGCGAGGGCAGACACCACGCCTGGCACCGTTTTGGCGACGGCCTCTATGCGCTGCGCCGTGGCGTCGATATCAGCCAGAACGGTACCTGAAACCTTGATACCAATGGGGCTTTTAATCCCGGTTGAAAGCATATCGATGCGGTTGCGGATGGGCGGAACCCAGAGATTCGCCAGGCCAGGCAAACGAACGGTCTTATCGAGCTCGTCAACGATCTTGTCAATCGTCATGCCGGGTCGCCACTGATCCTCAGGCTTAAGCTGAATGGTGGTTTCGACCATTTCGAGCGGCGCGGAATCCGTGGCCGTTTCGGCTTTACCGGTTTTACCGAACACCGACGCTACCTCAGGCACGGTTTTGATGAGTTTGTCCGTAGTCTGCAGGAGCGCCGCCGCTTCTGCCGGAGACACGCCTGGCAATGTCGAGGGCATATACAGCAGATCGCCTTCGTTGATCTTCGGTAAAAACTCGCCACCCACCTGACTCAGGGGCCAGATCACCGTGAAGATGGATAATGCCGCAACCAGCAGGGTTGTTTTAGGCCAGTGGAGCACCCGAATCAGAAGCGGATGATAGGCGTTAATCAACAGTCTGTTCAGCGGGTTACGGGTCTCGGCGGGAATTTTACCCCGGATCCAGAATCCCATCAGAATGGGTATCACGATGATGGCCAGCGCGGCCGCGCCCGCCATGGCGTACGTTTTCGTGAAGGCCAGTGGACCAAACAGCCGCCCTTCCTGACCCTCGAGGGTAAAGATGGGAATGAACGACAAGGTGATGATCAGCAGGCTGATAAACAGGGCTGGCCCCACTTCAACAGAGGCACTGGTGATCACCTGCCACCGGGTGGCGTTGTCAATCTGTTCCCCCGGATGCTGGTGATCCCACTCTTCCAGCCGTTTATGCGCATTTTCAATCATCACGATGGCGGCATCCACCATTGCACCGACGGCAATGGCAATACCTCCGAGCGACATAATATTGGCGTTCAGCCCCTGGAAATGCATGACGATGAAGGCAATACACAGGCCAAGCGGCAGAGAGATAATCGCCACCAGCGCTGAGCGAATGTGCCAGAGGAACAGTGCACAGACGATGGCCACCACGATAAACTCTTCGAGAAGCTTGCCGCTCAGGTTATCAATGGCCCGGTCGATGAGCTGGCTGCGATCGTAGGTGGTCACAATCTCAACGCCTTCCGGCAGGCTGGCCTTCAGCGTCTCCAGCTTATCTTTCACCGCCGTGATGACCTCGCGCGCATTTTTACCCGAACGCAGGATCACCACGCCGCCCGCCACTTCACCCTGCCCGTTCAGCTCGGCAATACCGCGGCGCATTTCCGGCCCTGTTTGTACGCGGGCAACGTCACGCAGAGAGATCGGTACGCCGTTCTCGCCGGTTTTCAGGACAATGTGATTGAAATCATCGATGGTCTGCAGATAGCCGCTGGCCCGAACCATATATTCCGCTTCCGCGATTTCTACGGACGATCCCCCTGCTTCCTGGTTAGACGACTCAAGGGCCTGCTTAACCTCCGGCAGGCTGACGCCATACTGTGCCAGCTTTAACGGGTCAACCTGAATCTGATACTGCTTCACCACGCCGCCGACGGAGGCCACTTCGGCCACGTTCGGGATCGTTTTCAGCTCAAACTTCAGGAACCAGTCCTGCAATGAGCGCAGTTCGGCGAGATCGTGTTTTCCGCTGCGATCCACCAGCGCATATTCAAATATCCAGCCCACGCCGGTGGCATCCGGGCCGATCTCGGAACTCACGCCAGCAGGGAGTTTGCCCTGAACCTGGTTCAGGTACTCCAGCACGCGCGAACGGGCCCAGTACAAATCAGTGCCATCTTCAAAAATGACATAGACATACGAATCACCAAACTGCGAAAAGCCGCGCACGGTCTTCGCGCCGGGAACCGACAGCATGGTGGTGGTGAGTGGATAGGTCACCTGGTTTTCAACAATCTGCGGGGCCTGGCCGGGATAGCTGGTTTTGATAATCACCTGAACGTCAGACAGATCGGGCAAGGCATCAACCGGGGCGTTGATGATGGTCCATGTTCCCCAGACGCTGAGAAACAGCGCCCCCATCATAACCAGGAAACGATTAGCCACTGACCGCCGGATAATCCATTCAATCATCATCGTCTCCTTAATGGCCAGAATGGGCGTCGTCAGGGGTTTCAGCGTGGCGCATGCGCTCCAGCGCACCGGTAATATTGGCCTCCGAGTCAATCAGGAACAGACCGCTGACGACGACTGACTCCCCCTCTTCCAGCCCGCTACCAATGCTGGACTGCTGCTGAGATTCATGCAGAACGTGGATCCTTTTCGGTACAAAATTCCCGTTAGCGTCAACGGTAATAACGCGCTGCTCTTTGCCGGTATCGATAACGGCCTGAGACGGAATCAGCAGCATTTCCTGACTTTGGGTATTCAGCTTCAGGTAGGCATTCATGCCCGGTTTCAGCAGCTCATCCTTGTTGGAGACCTGCAGGCGCACCTGCAGCGTACGGGTGGTTTGATCCACGCTTGGCAGAAGACTCCACTTTTCAACCGGGAAGGATTTATCCGGCCAGGCCGGTACCGAAACAGCAAACTGCGAGGTATCTTTCAGCAGATACGCAATCGATTCTGGGACCGCCGCGCCGATCCAGACCGGATCCATTCCCTGAATTTGCGCCACGACCTTATCTTTCGAAATATTCATCCCGGTGCGCAGGTCAAATGCCGTGATCACCCCGTCGATGGGCGCCCTGATGGTAAACCGGGTCTGGATAGTGCGGGTCGCACGCAGCCGCTGAATATCCTCATCCGGCATACCCGCCAGCCTAAGCCGTTCCAGAACCCCTTTAATCTGCGTGGGCGTTCCACCGGTGCCGGAGAGCAGCAGGAACTCGCTCTGCGCTTCGACCCAGTCAGGAATGGTAATATCAATCAGCGGCGTGCCTTTCTTCACCTTATCGCCGATCGTCAGCGGGTAGACTTTCTCAACGAACCCTTCCGCGCGCGCCTGCACAATGACAAACTGATAGTCGTTATAGCTGACGTTGGCCGGGATCGTCTGGGCATAATTCAGCGTTCCGCGCGTCACTTTTTGCGTTTTTAATCCTAAATTCTGGACCTGCGTCGGATCGATACGGATACCGCCACCGCTTTTATCGTCATTTTCGTCCGCATATTTCGGGACCAGATCCATATCCATAAACGGTGATTTACCGGGCTTGTCGAATTTCACGTCAGGCTTCATCGGGTCATACCAGAAAAGGACCTTTCTTTCCGCAACGCTATTTGCTGTTTTTTCAGATGAATAGAGTGTCTGCCATGCCGTCACGGATATCAGCCCTCCGGCAATAAGGCTGCTGACTATCATGGCAGCGTATTTTATTTTTAATGAGGCCATGCCGTTTCTCGCTATTTAATGCTCTTTAGTAAAGAGATATTGCCCTGCTGAACAAATGAAAAATCAACGTGACTGCCGACCTTTAAGGCGTTGATGCTCTCATCGGCCTCAATAAAGGTGAAACGCATGGTCATCGAGGGCCAGCCAATCGCCGGGATGGCCTCATGAGAAATCGTGACTTTTTTATTCGTGAGATCAATGTCTTTCACGATACCGGTCCCGGTAATAACCTGCTCTGCGGCCCCTTCACGGGCGGCGCTCATCGCCTCGTGCTGATGAACCTCAGCCTGAAGGCCGGCAGAAAACGTCACAACGATCGCACCGAATACCACGGCTTTAAGTGAATTACGCATTTTTAGTTTCCTCTTTAAGTACAGTTATTCGACCCAACCGCCGCCCAGGGCGGTGAAGAGCGTTATTTCATTAACCTGTCGGGCATAAATAAGGTCGAGAAGGGTCTGGCGGGTGGAGAAAAGAGAACGTTCCGCGTCCAGCACGTTGATATAACTGACCGCACCACTGGCATATAATCCTCTGGCACGCTGGAGTGTGATCTGGAGCGAATCAAGATAACGACGCTGAGCGTCAATTTGCTGGTTAATACTGTCCCGCAGCGCGAGCGCATCGGCGACCTGTTTGAAGGCGGCCTGTATTTTTTGTTCGTAATTCACAACCGACTGCTGCTGACGAATTTCAGCCAGTTTCAGGTTGGCCTTATTCCTGCCCGCATTAAAAATGGGAATATCGATTTTAGGGATAAAATTCCACATCCCACTGCCCGCGGTGAACAGGCTGGATAATTCCGTGCTGCCTGTGGAAAGCCCGCTGGTCAGGGAAATCGACGGGAAAAAAGCGGCACGCGCGGCGCCGATATTCGCATCGGCCGCGTTAAGCTGATACTCCGCCTCCATAATATCCGGGCGCTGCAGCAGTATCTCTGAGGAAAGATGAGGCGGGAGTTTTACCGGCGCAATATCGCTGGCGTTCATTCCACTGTCGCCCGGCAGCGCATGGTACGTGCCGAGAAGCAACTGCAGGGCATGATTGGCCTGCGCCAGCTCCCCCTCACGTTTGGCAATCTCTGCCTGCGTGCTTTCGATCTGTCCCCGGGCCTGCTCCAGCGCGAGTACGTTAGTGCTGCCCGTCACCAGCTGTTGCTCAACGAACGCATAAGACTGCCGGTAATTTTCCAGCGTTTCCCGCGCGATACGCAGCTGTTTATACGCAAGCTGCTGGTTGAAATAGCTCTGCGACACGTTAGAGACGAGCAGGATATGTACCGCGCGACGGGCCTCTTCCTGGGCATAATAGTTTTGTCGATCAGCCTCACTCATGTTCTTCAGCTTGCCGAAAAAGTCGAGTTCGTAACTGAGCGCAAGACCCGCGTCGTACTGCTGCGAAGTCGGTTTGTCACTTTTCAGTCCCCCGCTGTACGTGATACCCGCGGATCCATTCAGCTGTGGATAACGGTCCGCCTCCGTCACGTTGAACTGCGCCCGCGCCTCTTCAACCTTCAGTACGGCCATTTTTATATCGCGATTATTGTTCAGGGCTTCCGTAATCAACCCGGCTACCTGCGGATCGACAAAAAAGGTGCGCCAGCCGGTGTCCTGATACCCCGCCACCGCGGGCGTCAGGCCGTTACGCGAAAGCGAAAACTGCTGGGGGACCGGTGACGCCGGGCGCTGATAGTCGGGGGCCAGCGAGACGCAGCCTGCCAGGATAAATACCGTACTGATGCTAAGTCGTTTTATCAGGAACATAACGGTTCAAATGAAGTCCAGAGTATTTTTAGGGCTACTCTACTGAACGCTTCCTGTTTGACGGGTGACGGGATAATGACAATGTTGTCATTTTTAACGTAAGTCATTGTGAACGGTGGCGGGCGCCATAGAATGTCATCAGCAGCCAGTCAGGGGAGCAAGATGAAAATACTGATCGTTGAAGACGAAATGAAAACCGGTGAGTACCTCAGCAAGGGACTCACTGAAGCAGGGTTTGTCGTGGACCACGCTGATAATGGCCTGAACGGTTACCATCTCGCCATGACCGCTGAATACGATCTGCTGATTCTCGACATCATGCTGCCCGATGTGAACGGCTGGGATATTGTCCGCATGCTCCGCTCTGCCGGAAAAGGGATGCCCATACTGCTTCTGACGGCTCTCGGTACGATTGAACATCGTGTTAAAGGGCTTGAGCTGGGCGCAGATGATTATCTGATCAAGCCGTTCGCCTTTGCCGAGCTGCTCGCCCGGGTAAGGACGCTGTTAAGACGCGGAAATACGGTGATCGCAGAAAGCCAGCTTCAGGCAGCAGACCTGACGGTTGACCTCGTGTCGAGAAAAGTCAGCCGGACAGGAAGTCGGATTGTGCTCACCAGCAAGGAGTTCAGCCTGCTGGAGTTTTTCATGCGCCATCAGGGGGAAGTGCTGCCCCGCTCCCTGATTGCCTCCCAGGTATGGGACATGAACTTTGACAGCGACACGAACGCGATTGATGTGGCGGTAAAGCGGCTGCGCGCAAAGATCGATAATGACTTTGAACCGAAGCTGATCCAGACGGTGCGCGGCGTGGGCTATATGCTGGAGGTGCCGGATGCGCGTTAAGCCCCTCCGACGCCCGTTCTCTCTTGCGCTGCGACTGACCTTTTTTATCAGCCTCTCCACCATACTGGCCTTCTTCGCCTTTACCTGGTTCATGCTGCACTCCGTTGAGAAGCACTTTGCCGAGCAGGATATCAGCGACCTTCAGCAGATCAGCACCGCGATGCACCGCATTCTGCACTCACCGGCAGATCCCGACCAAAAGAAAATCAGTAAGATCAAAGAGTCGATCGCCAGTTACCGCAACGTGGCCGTCCTGCTTCTGGATCCGCAGGGCAATACCCTGTTCAGCTCGACGCAAGGGGCGGCATTGCGCCCGGCAATGAAGACAGCGGACTTTAGCGAACACCGTCGTGCACAGGATGTGTTTCTCTGGACGGTAGAAGACCCGGCCAACCCGATGTATGCCGGGTCCGACATGAAAATGGAAACGTACCGGATTATCGCCTCCTCAGGCACGGCGACGCTGCAGGGCAAAACCCAGGACTACGTCATGCTGATCGGGCTCTCCATTAATTTTCATCTCCACTATCTTGAGGCGCTGAAAAAAAACCTTCTGGCGATTGCCGCGGTTATCAGCCTGCTGATTATTCTTGTCATCCGCATCGCAGTGCGTCAGGGACATTTGCCCCTGCGTAACGTCAGCAACGCCATTAAAAACATCACCTCCGAAAACCTGGATGCACGACTGGAGCCGTCCCGCGTCCCCGTTGAGCTGGAACAGCTGGTCATCTCCTTTAACCAGATGATCGAGAAGATAGAAGATGTCTTTACCCGTCAGGCTAACTTTTCCGCCGATATCGCGCACGAAATCAGAACCCCTATCACCAACCTGGTGACGCAAACCGAAATCGCGCTGAGTCAGAACCGTTCTCCGAAGGAGCTGGAGGATGTGTTGTACTCCAGCCTTGAAGAGTACAACCGGATGACCCGCATGGTCAGCGACATGCTGTTCCTTGCACAGGCCGATAATAATCAGCTCATCCCGGATCGGGTGATGTTTGATTTAAGCGCCGAGGTCATGAAGGTGTTTGATTTCTTCGAAGCCTGGGCGGAAGAACGCCACATCGCGCTGACATTCAATGGGATGCCCTGCCTGATAGAAGGCGATCCGCAGATGTTCAGAAGGGCAATCAATAATCTGTTATCTAACGCCCTGCGCTATACGCCAGCGGGCAAAACGGTGACGGTCTCACTGCGAAAACAGGATAATGACGTTGAGCTGGTGACAGAAAACCCCGGTACGCCGATCCCGCCGGCGCATTTGCCGAAGCTGTTTGACCGTTTTTATCGCGTCGATCCGTCCAGGCAGCGTAAAGGCGAAGGCAGCGGCATTGGGCTTGCCATCGTGAAGTCCATCGTCACGGCACACCACGGAAAAGTCCGCGTGGAATCGGATGCGGTGTCGACGCGCTTCATCCTCACCGTGCCGGGGAAAGTGCTCTGAGCGTCAGCAAACCGCGCGGCACACTTCAAGGACCTTTTCCCTGAGCCAGCGATGCGCCGGGTCCCGTTCCATGCGCGGATGCCACATCTGGGATACCGTAATAGTGCGGGTCTTAAAGGGCAGTTCAAAAACGTGCACGCGCTCGGTCATCGCCTGATTGAGCAGGTATAACGCCGGCACCATGGCAATCAGATCGGAGGCCAGCGCCACGGATAACGCCGTCGGAAAACCGGGCACCACGCTGGCGACCTTGCGCTTCATCCCGCGCTCCGCCAGCGCCTCATCAACAAACCCGTGCAGCGATCCGTCCGGCGAGGCCACCACATGCCCCCAGGCGACATAGTCACTCAGGCTGACCTCCGGCTGCTCTGACAGCGGATGCCCCTTGCGCACCGTGCCAACAAACCGATCCTGGAAAAGCCTTTGCAGCCGTATTTCAGGCCCCATGTTGCCCTGCACGCCGATCTCCAGATCGACAAGTCCTTCACGCAAGTAGCGCGACGTTTTTTCCGGTTTCGGTGAGAAGCGGATGCACACCCCGGGCGCAACGCTCGCCACCGCAGCAATAAGCAGAGGCCCAAACGCCACCACAAAACCGTCATTGGCCCGGATGGTGAACAGCCGTTCGAGGTTTTCCACCTTCAGCGCGTCGGTGGAGGGCTGCAGCACCGCCCTCGCCTCGTGCACGGCGCTTCTGGCGCGGTCCCGGGTGGCTTCGGCCCAGGGCGTCAGCACCATGTGACGACCGGCCCGTACCAGGATCGGATCGCCGGTCACCTCCCGCAGCCGGCTCAGGGTGCGGCTCATGGCGGAGGTGCTCAGGTTCAAACGTCGCGCCGCGCCCGCCACGCTGGCTTCTGCCAGCAAAACGTCGAGCGCAACCAGAAGGTTAAAATCAGGATCGGACACGATGGCTCCTCAGATATGGCGTTACGTGCAATGATTAAGTGCAAATGCTGCGTCTTCCGCCCTGTATACCGCATGATTATAGTTTCGTCATCACGATTCTTATTCGGAGTAACGACGATGACGCTCTTTTCAAACCAGCCCGGCGATGAAGGTTTACCCGGACATGAACGTGCCAGGGTGATGGCCGCCGTTATGACCACCACGCTGATGGGCGTTTTTGACGGTACCATGATCAACATCGCGCTCCCCTCCATGGCAAGCGCGATGCAGGTCCCCGCGAACGTTGCGGTCTGGTTCGCCAACGGTTATCTGCTGTCAGCGGCGATGACGTTGGCCATCTTCGCGGCGCTGGCGGCCCGCGTGGGCTATCGCCCAATCTTTCTGGCCGGGCTTGCCACCTTTACGCTCACCTCGCTGGGCTGCGCGCTGGCAACAACGCCGGAAATGTTAACCGGGATGCGAATTCTGCAGGGCATCGGCGGCGCGGCGACCCTGAGCATTGCCCCGGCGATCCTGCGGTCCGTTTTTCCGGGGCGACTGCTGGGCCGTATCCTGGGACTGCACGCCCTGCTTATCGCCTCCAGCACGGCGATAGCCCCGGTACTCGGCGGAACAATACTGGACGCCCTGAGCTGGCAATGGCTGTTCACCATTAACCTTATTCCGGGCAGCATCGCCCTGCTGCTGGCATGGCGGGCCTTGCCGCGGGAATCGGCCGTTGACCGCACTCCCTTTGACGCGCCGGGCGCCGTGCTCTCCGCCGTCCTGTTAGGTTCGGCGATCATGATGGCCGACAGCCTTCAGCACGTGACGCAACACATTAACCGGCAGGCCGTCTTCTGGGGCGTTCTCGCGCTGGTCAGCGCCTTCGCCTTTACCTGGCGTATCCGGCGCGCGCAACATCCTTTACTGCCGCCGGTGATGTTCAAAAACGGGCGTTTCACCCTCGCCGCGCTGACCTCGCTGGCCTCGTTTGTGAGCCAGGGGATCACGTTTGTCGCGCTGCCGTTCCTGTTTCAGAGCGTGTATGGCTACAGCCCGGTGGTGTCGGCGCTGCTGTTTACCCCGTGGCCGATTGGCATCGTGCTGATCGCGCCGCACGCGGGTCGCTGGGCGGATACGATCTCCGCGCCGCTGATCTCGACCCTCGGGCTGATCGTCTTTGTCGGTGGGTTGGTCCTGCTGGCCACGTTGCCGGAGAATCCTTCCGTGTGGAATATCTGCCTGCGCAGCCTGGTATGCGGTATTGGATTTGGCTGCTTCCAGAGCCCCAATAACCGGGAAATGCTCGCTAACGTCGCGCGGGAATATGCCAGCTATGCTTCCGGCGTGTTGTCGATTGTGAGGACATTCGGCCAGTGTCTCGGCGCCGCCGTGGTGGGGGTTCTGCTGGGAGCAGCGGCAGGATGGGACCATCAACATGCTATTCAGGTTGCACTGTGGCTAGCCGTTATCGCCTCGACGGGTTCGGTGGTATTTAGCCTGAGCAGGCTGCGCCCTGCGGTTCGGGCATCCGCGTAAATTGTTGCAGCGCCTCTCGGCGCTGCTCGTTTTTACGCCTACGCTGCAGGGCGTTCGTTCCACGCATCAGTGAACTGAATATTTCCGTCCAGAATTTTCCATGTGATTTTTGCATATCGCAAAGATACATTTTCCATGTGACCAGTACCGGGACAATCTCTTGTATCATGCATTATTGGAGTTATTGAAATGACCTTCACCCCTTCCATAAGGATATTGAAGTATTCCACTTCCTGACCAGCATCATTGATGTGGTAGAACTTTAATTCAGCACTATGAAGCGTTTGACCTGTAGCCACAGCTTTGTATAGATAGGGTGAAGATGAATCAATTGCTTTTGTTAGACTGAAAGCAGAGTGTTGCCTTGTACCTGTGAGTTTACCCGTTGCATCATCTGTTGGAATGCTCAGGTTATGAATCAGATCTCTGAGCTCTATACTTCCTTCACGGTCTGCAACATCAGAACCGCCACGGATCATTGCTCCGCCATCATCTTTCAAAAAGAGGTGTACTGGTACAGCCATTTCTATAACTCCTTATGTTACTTAATCTCTTATTCCATTGGCTATGAGGTTAATTACAGGCATGATCGCTACACCATCTGCATAGAACAGATCAGAATTAGTGAATGAATAAACCTTGCCGGTGATTTTTACATTTACCGTGTTCCCATAAGCTGAAGCAGTAACATTGCTTGTATTGGCTTCAAGGAATGGTGATCGATCTTCAAGGGCTTTCATAATGTTCCCGCTGTTGTCTTTATCTAAATAGAAGCGGTAAACATCCGACACCGTAGCGCCTCCATCATCATACTTAGTTATGTACAATGTGACGGAATCAGAGAGTTTCTGTTTGCTGACAAAACTATCGTGAGAAGGTGCGTTAAAATAGTATTGATATGTCAGAAACCCACAAACAACGAGCAATAGAATCGTTGTGAGTAAGCATTGAAGCCGTTTAATAACCGTATTTCTTTGCATATTCTATACCTTGCCTTATCCAAAACTGATCGTGAGGATCATCCCCATAAGGCGGTTTTTGATACCAGTGCCCCCATTTCTTTTTGGAGGTTTTAGCTCTTTCCTGCGCCCATCCAGCACCCATCAATAGCGTTTCTGATGGTATCCCGGCAGCATAGCCAGCCGAACCATAATTGAAGTTCCCAAAATTTGCTAACTCCGGGTGTCCTTGCTTGTAATCCCACGGCCCCTTATTTCTTACTTTTTGATAAAACCAAAGATAGGTCGTAGGGATAGCCATGTTTCTACTCATACCATGCGCTCTTGCAATCCTCATGTTTGCCAACACAAGTGCGATTCCTTCTTTAGGCAACAAAGGTATAACAGCCATATTAACCATCAATCCACTGTGGGTATTGGGTATGTGGCCGCGTATCGTACACTTTTGCGATGGTAAAAAAGATATCTGTTTCCAGAGAAATGACGGAAAAATATCCGACTAAGGTATTAATCGCATTAAAAATCAAAGAAATGTAGGCTGCGCCCGGCAAGGCCTACAGGCAAGCGTTGCACAATGTAGGCCGGGTAAGCGCAGCGCCACCCGGCAAGAAAGACGGCGCGTTTGTTTACTCCAGCGCCAGCAGCGCAAAGCTCGCCAGCCAGTGCCCGCCGCTATAGTGGCTGCCGACCACATGCCCGACACTTGCGGCAAGATGTTTCGTCACCGCCTCGCGCAATGCCGGTTGCGCCGGGTGGCTGGCAGGAAGCACTTTCGCAATGTGCTTCATACACCACGCACGGCTGAGGTTTAACCCGTCCAGATGGGCAATTTTCGGGTCGGTACGATCGCTCACTTCCGCCGGGTTCATCAGTGCCGTAACGGCGCCCACCTCCGGCAGAAACGCGTCAAACCAGGCCGGGAAGTCTTCAGCCACCTTGCTCATCAGCAGCGCCTCCGTCAGCGCGCCGGAAATATACTCGTCTCCGCCGGGCTCATAATGAGCCGGATAGCGCGTGTCGGCGAGATAAAACCGCTCCGCCGCTGCCACAATCGCCTGTTCAAGCGCCTTGTCTCCGACTGCGCGACCGTAATCGAGCGCCAGCGCGAGGGCAAACGCGGTGTTGTAGTGCGTCCCGACGCGGATCGGATAGGTGAGCTTACCGAGGTAATCCACCAGCCGGTTGCGAATATCCTGGGTGAGCGGCGCCAGCGTCTGGTACCAGCCTGCGGCCTGCGGCAGCGACGACTGTTTCAGCTCCTGGGCCAGCGCCAGCAGCCAGCCGTAGCCATACGGTCGCTCAAACGAGGCGCGGAACGGCGCGGTAAAATAGGCCAACTCCTTCGCCACGTTCTCTTCGGTCATGTGCTCGTCAAAAAGCGCGACGATCGCGTCCCGAGACGGTAATTCTGGATAGAGGCGCACGCAGCGCAGCAGCAGCCAGTAACCGTGCACCGCCGAGTGCCAGTCAAAACAGCCGTAGAAAATCGGGTGCAGTTCACGCGGCGGCAGAACGTCACCATCATCATTAAGCAGGTGCATGATGTGGTTCGGGTATTCCTGGCGCAAATAGGTCAAAGGCATGCGGGCAAACGCGTCGGCCTGATGTTGCGTTAATTCCATGACAGCTCCTTAGCGAAACACGAGGAAATACATTAAGAACACGTTCACCACCAGCAGGGTTAACGCGGTCGGGATCTGGATCTTGATCACCTGATATTTGTCTTTCAGCTCCAGCAGCGCGGCGGGAACGATATTGAAGTTCGCGGCCATCGGCGTCATCAGAGTGCCGCAGTAGCCTGCATACATGCCAATCGCCAGCAGCGGCGCAGGATTGCCGTGATGCACGTTGATCAGAAACGGCAAGGCGATACCGGCACTTAACACCGGGAAGGCCGCAAAGGCATTACCCATAATCATGGTAAACAGCGCCATACCCACGCAGTAAATCACCACCAGCATAAAGCGGCTATCCGGGTTCACAAACAGGCTCACCACCTTCTGTACCGAGTCGCCCGTGTTGGCCACCACGAACACGCCGCCGAGCATGGCCAGCATCTGCGGCAGGATCACCGCCCAGCCGATGGTATCGACAAGACGACGGGACTGACGAACGGCATGCAGCGGTGTGCCTTTGGTCAGCCACCAGCCGGTGAGGATCGCCGCGACGCAGGCCACGCACAGCGCTGCCAGGGTGAGCTGCTTCTGATCGAGCAGAAACACGTCGCCGATCGAAACGCCCTTCAGGAATAACGTGCCCAGCACCGTCACCACTGGGATCATCAGCGCGGGCAGGAACAGCCAGTTTTTAAGCCGGTTTGACGACGTGACGCGCTCCTCCTCGGTGGACATTTTATAGTGCCCTTTCCCGACGAGGCCAAACCCCGCCAGCAGCGCGATAACGATAACGCCGCCGCCGATAATCCGGTACGCCAGCGATTTGCCGAGTTCCTGAACCATCAGATCGCCAAACAGGAAGATCCCGCCAAACAAGAACCAGAACAGCGCGGTGGTAAAGCGCTTCGGATTGGCGCGATCGCGCAGGGTCATCACAACCAGCAGCATCACGACAAAGCCAATCAGGTAGTACACGCGGTTAATGGTGATAAGCGTCATCATTGCGTGGCCTCCTGCGTACCCTGCTCTGCACGCCAGGCCATCACGTCGCGACGGATACTTGCATCGAGGCGCAGCAGGCGCGTCATATGAATAATCAATGCCGCAATCGCGGTGGGAATGGCCCACAGGCCGATATGCAGCGGTTCAATGCCCTGAATACCATTCTCTTTCAGGAACGCGTCGATCAGCAGCACCGCCCCAAAGGCAATAAAGATATCTTCCCCAAAGAAAACCGCGATGTTGTCGCACGCGGCGGCATGGGCTTTGATTTTGTCGCGAATGTGCTGCGGCAGCTCGCCATATTCGTTCAGCGCCGCCCCTTCGGCCATCGGCGCCAGCAGCGGGCGCACCGTCTGCGCGTGACCGCCCAGCGACATCAGGCCCAGCGCGGCGGTACCTTCACGGGCGACAAAATAGAGCATCAGAATACGCGCTGAGGTGGCGCTGGCGATCTTCGCCACCCAGGCCTGGGCGCGCTCTTTTAGCCCGTAATATTCCAGCAGACCAATCACCGGCAGGATCAGGATGAAAGTGGCCAGCGATCGGCTATTGACGAACTTCTCGCCAAAGGTCTCCAGCAGCATGCCGAAATCCATCCCGACCAGCAGACCCGTCGCCAGCCCCGCCACCACGACCACCAGCAGCGGGTTGAAGCGCAGTGCAAAACCAATAACCACGATCGGTATCCCGATCAGCGGCAACAGCGTAGTACCGTCCATAACGTTTACCCTATCGAAAGTGAGCGTTGCGCGCCGACGGCTATTTTTTTAATTTGCGGCGAGCGATGTTGTGTTTTGTTGGCAGGCTTCGCAAAACCTGCGCTAAAAAGCTATATCTGAACCTCAAAAACATGTAAACAAATTATCAATAAAATGTTCTTATTTTATCGATGAGTTTACATTTCTGGCTAAGGAACGTTATGACCTCAGAAAAGAGTGCTTCACCCGATCGCGACGATATCAACGATGGCCGGATCGTCTCTTCCCGCCACCTGGTATCCGAGCGCTGCGCGGAGTTATCAGAGCTGGAATATGCGCTGATCATGACCAGCAACGCGTTCAACAAATGGATGGTGCGCTGCATGACGGCTGCCGGCGAGCCCGATATGGGCGCCTTTGACGTTTCACTGCTGCATCACGTGAACCACCGCGACCGCAAGAAAAAGCTGGCCGATATCTGCTTCGTCCTCAATGTGGAAGATACCCACGTGGTGACCTATGCCCTGAAAAAGCTGGTCAAAGCAGGCTACGTGACGAGCGAGAAAGCGGGTAAAGAGCTTTTTTTCTCCACCACGGAGGAAGGGAAAGCGCTGTGCATGAAATACCGGGACGTGCGGGAAGCGTGTCTGATTGCGATCCACGCGGAGAGCGGCATTGCCGGGAAGTCGATTGGCGAGACCGCGCAGCTGTTACGCACGATCTCCTCCCTGTATGACACCGCCGCCCGGGCGGCGGCGTCACTGTAACTAAGGACGGCGGAACAGCGTAATGCTGCGCCCGGCCAGTTCGTACTCAACGGTTTCGGTGATCGCTGTCCCGGTGGCAGCGTCATCCGCCGTAGACAGCTCCAGCACCCATCCCCCTTCGCCAAATTGCGGGATCTGGAACGGCACGGTGCCTTCAAACGGGTTGAACAGCATCAGCACGTCGTGCCAGATACCGTCCTCCTGCCGCAGATCCGGCCTGCTGATGGAGACCCCAAGCGTCGAGCCTTCATCCCACTGCTCGGCCTGCTGTGGACCGCCTCCGGCATTGAACCAGCGGATCTCCAGCCCGTCGCGCCAGCTTTCACGGCGCAGTAGCGGTTGCTGCGCGCGAAGGGCAATCAACCGCCGGGTAAACTCGCGCAACGCGGCGTCATTTTCTGACAGCCCCTTCCAGTCGATCCACGAGATCTCACTGTCCTGGCAGTACCCGTTGTTGTTCCCCTTCTGCGTACGGCCAAACTCGTCCCCCGCCAGCAGCATCGGCGTGCCGTGGGAGAACAGCAGCGTGGTCAGGAAATTACGTTTCTGCCGTTCGCGGGTAGCAATAATATCCGGGTTCTCGGTTGGCCCTTCCTCGCCGTAGTTGTACGAGCGGTTATCGTTATGCCCGTCGTTATTGTCCTCACCGTTGTCGGCGTTGTGCTTTTCGTTGTACGACACCAGGTCATTCAGCGTAAAGCCGTCATGGGCGGTGATGAAATTGACGCTGGCCCACGGACGGCGTCCGCGCAGATCGTACAGATCGCCGGAACCGAGAAGCCGCGCGGCAAAGTCCGTGGAGACGTTGTCCCCCTTCCAGTACTCGCGAACGGTGTCGCGGTATTTGTCGTTCCACTCCCCCCAGCCTGGCGGGAATCCACCCACCTGATAGCCGCCGGGACCGATATCCCAGGGTTCACCAATCAGCTTCAGTCGGGATAAGACCGGATCCTGAGTCATGGCGTCAAAAAAACCGCCGCGCGGGTCAAACCCTTCGGGCTCGCGGCCCAGGATCGTCCCGAGGTCGAAACGAAAACCGTCAATGTGCATCGATTCCGCCCAGTAGCGCAGGGAATCCATCACCATCTGCAACACGCGCGGATGCGAGGTGTTGACCGTGTTTCCCGTCCCGGTGTCGTTGATGTAGTACCGGTGCTGGTCCGGGAGCGTGCGGTAATAGCTGTAGTTATCAATCCCCTTAAACGAGAGCGTCGGGCCAAGCTCGTTCCCTTCCGCCGTGTGGTTGTACACCACGTCAAGAATGACCTCGATGCCCGCGTCATGATAGGCGCGCACCATATCGCGAAAGCCCTGAATCCCTGCCGGGCCGTAGTAGCGCGACGCCGGAGCAAAAAAGCCCAGCGTGTTATAGCCCCAGAAGTTCTTCAGACCGCGGTCGAGCAGATGCTGGTCATCCGGGAACCAGTGAACCGGCAGCAGTTCCACCGAGGTAATACCCAGGCTTTTGATATAATCGACCGAGGCTTTATGCCCCATGCCTTCAAACGTGCCGCGCAGCTCGGGCGGTATGGCCGGGTTCATCTGGGTAAAGCCTTTCACGTGGCTCTCATAGACAACGGTATGCGGCCAGGGCACGTTCGGCCGGCTGTTGTCCTGCCAGTCAAAGGCGTTCGGGTCGATGACCCTGCCTTTCGGCGTAAACGGCGCGCTGTCCCGCGTGTCAAAGCTCAAATCCAGCTCGTCATGCCCCAGCTCATAGCCGAAATGGGCATCGTTCCAGTCGATGTCACCCACCAGTTCGCGGGCGTAGGGGTCGATAAGCAGCTTATGCGGGTTAAAGCGATGACCGTTTTCCGGGTCGTAGGGGCCGTAGACGCGATAGCCATACAGTGCCCCCGGCTTCAGGTCAGGCACATAGCCGTGCCAGACCTCATGGGTATACTCCGGCATCTCCAGCCGGCCGATTTCCGTTTTCCCGGACGAGTCAAACAGACAGAGCTCCACCCGTTCAGCGTGAGCGGAGAACAGCGCGAAGTTAACGCCCTTCCCGTCATAATTCGCCCCCAACTGCTGGCCATGACCGGCCCGAATTTCAAACGTTGTATCCTTTGCCATTTTCGTTCTCCACGATTATTCGCAGGTAAGCAGAACCAGTACACATCCCTTTTCTGACGTTAACGCCAGCGTTTCTTGCAGCATGCGGCTTTCGCCGCTGAACAGATCCCGATAGCGCTTCCCGGCCAGTTCGTCGGGTAACGCGACCGTGGTATTGACCCACAGCTGATGATTATCGGTGACGTCAAAAACCAGACGCGGTACGGCGACAATCAGCGCCTCGTCGTCCTTAACGCGCGCATAGACAATCAGGTTCTCCTCGCGCTCGCCGCTGACCTTAAGCGGTAGCCAGTCGCCGTAGCGGAAAAGCGCGTCGTAGTGCGGTCGAAGCCGCAGCAGCGTGGCGGTAACGAACTGTTTTACCCTGCCGTCCAGCCAGCATGCCGGGTTGTCAAACACCCCGGCATCCGCCGCGCTGAGGCTCTGCACCAGGGCCGGAAAGTCCGGCTCGCGTCGGTTATCCGGGTCGACAAGGCTGAAGTTAAGCGCCTCGCTGCCCTGATAGATATCCGGCACGCCGGGTGCCGTCAGCTTGATCACCGTCTGGCTGAGGCTGTTCATCAGCCCGGCGCGGATAAAGGGCTGCATCGCCTCGCTGAAATCATGCAGGAACGGGCTGTTGTCCGGCGAAAGCAGGTGCCGCGCGTAGCTCAACACCACGCTCTCATAGCTCTCGTTGCTGTCAATCCAGTCGGTGCGCTGTTTCGCCTCGCGCAGCGCTTTTTCGAGGAAGCCGAGAAAACGTTCTTCCAGTGATGCCAGCCCGTCAGCGTCGTCCGGTGACAGCATGGCGGGCCAGACGCCCGCCAGCGCCTGGTAGATCATCCACGTATCGGCGGCGTTTGGCGCGGTACCGTCATTGAGAAAACGCACCTGGGTCTGGTTCATCTGCCGCCAGCGGGCCAGATTTTCCCCCCAGCGTTCCGGGGCTTCCGTCAGGGTGTAAAGGCGCGCCCGGGCATCTTCCCCGCGCTTGGTATCGTGCGTAGAGGTGCCCAGCAGCGCGTCGGGCTGACGGGCCAGACGAATGCGCATCTCCTGGTGGAAGCGGGATAAGGAAAACGCGCGCGGGGTCGGGTCGGCACCGACTTCATTGAGCGCAAGCTCGAGGTTGTGGCGAAAGAAAAGCGTGTCTTCAACGGACTTCGCCATCAGCGGCCCTGTGAGCTGCTGGAAGCGGGTCCTGAACAGCGCGGCGCTCTCGCGGCAATCTTCCGGCAGGTCGCCGGTAAGAATGCGCACGATCAGGCTGAGCGCGGCTTCCGACGTCTCCACGCTGGCAACCACGCGGTTGAGCAGCGCCACGTCCGGCGGGGTTAACCCCTCGCGAGTGCCATAGGTACGGTAGACCGGAAACGCAATAAGCAGTTCGCGCAGCGCGTGGCGGATTTCCTCGCGCGGCAGCGCAACCTCATTGCGGCGTGCCAGATCCTCTGCAAGGTTTAGCAGCGTGGTGAATTCGCCCTCAAAATTACGATCGGCCATCAGGCCTTTGGCATCGCGCAGTTCCGCGTGGCGATCGACCGTGATGCCCAGCGTCTCGTCGTGGATTTTCTCCAGACGCCCCAGGCTACTGTCGTCGACCAGCACTTCCGCCAGCGAGGCGATAAACTCGTAGCCGGTGGTACCGGATACCGGCCAGTCAGTGGGGAGCTGTTCCCCTTTGGCGAGAATCTTTTCGACCGTAATGTAGCAGTCGGGCCCGGTGGCCTGCCGCAGGCGCTGCAGATAGCCCAGCGGATCCGCCAGGCCGTCGACATGGTCAATGCGCAGACCATCCACCACGCCCGCGTGGACCAGCTCAAGGATCAGCCGGTGCGTGTCGTCGAAGACTGCATCATCTTCAACCCGGACGCCGACCAGCCCGGTGATCTCAAAGAAGCGCCGCCACGAGAGCTGCTTTGGCGCCTCCCGCCAGGACATCAGCCGCCAGCTTTGCGCGTTGTGCAGTTCTGCAATGCTCTTCTCCTCGCTGTACGTGCCGGGGTTGAGCGGATACTCCGCGTCGTAGTAGACCAGCGCGGCCTTTTTCGTGACAGAGTCACGTTTTAGCGTGATAGCTCCCTTCTCCAGCTCCGCCTCAAAGGTGTCGCCAAGAAACGGCAGCGTTAGCGGTCGCGACCCGTCGATATCGAAGTAGCGGAAATAGCGGCTCTGCTGGCCATATTCAATCACATCCCGCCACCAGAGGTTTTCCAGCGAGGTGGACATATGGTTCGGGACAATATCCAGAATCAATCCCATGCCGGCCTGTTTGAGCGCGGCGGCCATACGGTCAAACCCGTCTCGCCCGCCGATGGCGGGGTCGATTTCATTCGGGTTGGTCACGTCATAGCCGTGGGTAGACCCCGTCGTGGCAGTGAACACGGGCGATGCGTAAAGGTGGCTGATGCCGAGGTCCTTCATATACGGCACCAGCGCCACAACGCGATCGAAGGTCATGCCGTTACGGAATTGAATTCGGTACGTGGCGGAAGGGATCATAACGATGCTTCTCCATCAGCAAAGCGAACGACAATACCGTTCGGGGGTAAAACGTCGGTAACGTCTGGCGAGGCAAAACGCGTCTCCCCCGCCATAGCGGGCAGCGCGACGGGCTTAATGCCGATATTAAGCGCCAGTGAGAGCGTCCCCGACGGAAAGCGCCAGCATACCGCCACCATGCCGGGCGCGGTCTTGAGCACATGGCCCTCAACGGCGCCGCCCGGATGCAGAAGCGGAACGATATAGTGATGGCGCAGCGTCAGCAGATGGCGCGTATAGCGCAGCCACGTCTTGCCCTCGTCGGTGGCGACTTTATGCCAGTCGAGCTTTGAGCGGATAAACGTGTTCACGTCGTTCGGGTCCGGGACGGTTTCATCGTGCCCGGCATGGCCAGTAAACTCTTTCGCGCGCCCTTCCCGCACCGCCTTTGCCAGTTCGCCGTGAAAGTCGGTGAAGAACAGGAACGGGTGGGTTTCACCATACTCCTCGCCCATAAACAGCAGCGGGATATGCGGGGAGAGCAGCAGCGCGGCAAGCAGCACCCGCGTCTTGTCGGCACCCGCGAGGGAGATAAGACGCTCGCCCTGGGCGCGATTGCCGGTCTGATCGTGGTTTTGAATAAAATCGACGAAGAACTGCGGCGGCTGCGTGCGGCACTCCACCCCGCGGGATTCTCCGGTTTGCAGAGACACCTCGCCCTGGTAGACAAACCCTTCCGCCAGCGCCCGGGCGAACTTTTTCTCCGGCTCAAAGGCAAAATCCTGGTAGTAGGCGTGCGTCTCACCGGTGGCAAACACGTGGGCGGCGTTGTGGAAGTCATCGTTCCACTCGCCGGTAAACAACGGCGCGTTGCCCTGTTCATCGCGCGGATGCAGGAAAATCACGTTGCGGCTGTCTTCCGTGGTCAGGTGAACGTGACGGTGCGGAATGGCCTCGCGAATTTTTGCGGCAATCTCCTCGAGAATATGCGTGTCCGAGCCGTCTTTAATCTGGTCGATGGCATCAAACCGCAGACCGTCCAGCCGGTATTCCGTCAGCCAGAAGAGCGGCGCGTCGGTCATGTACTGTCTCACCGGCTCGCGATCGTAGGCGATGCCGTTGCCCCACGGCGTCATCCGCTGAGCATCGAAAAACGCGGGCGACAGCAAAGGCAGATAGTTCCCCTCCGGGCCGAAGTGGTTGAGCACGATATCCAGTACCACGGAAAGCCCCAGCCCGTGCGCGGCGTCGATAAACGCGTGGAAATCCTCCGGCGTACCGTAAGCAGAGTGAGGGGCATACAGCAGCACGCCGTCGTACCCCCAGCCGCGAGAACCGCCAAACTGAGAGACGGGCATCACTTCAAGCTGAGTAATCCCGAGTTCTGCCAGATACGGCAGCTTGTCGATGGCCGCCCGGAAGGTGCCCTCCGGGGTAAAGGTGCCGATGTGCAGTTCATAAATTACCGTCTCTTCCCACGGACGCCCTGCCCAGTCGCGGTTGACCGGCTGGTAACGTCGGGGATCGATCACCACCGAGGGTCCATTAACGTCGCCCTTTTGCGCCCGCGAGGCGGGATCGGGCACCGCCATACCGTCCTGAAGAACAAACTGATATTCTGCGCCGTGCGTAACGCCAGGGACGTCTGCCTGGAACCAGCCGCCGCCTGTTGCCGTCATCGGCACATCGGTGGCGGCAAGACGTAGCGTAAGTTCTTTCTGTCCTTCTGCCCAGACGCGAAAACGTACAACGTCATCGGAAATAAACTCAGCACCCCACTGCTTTTGAAATGTCCTGAATTCCATTCATTGTCCTCGAATGACCCACATTTTACGCGGAACGAAGTACAAGCTTAGTTCAGGATTAAAAGTGCGTGAGCTCAGCGGATTTAACCGCTTCGTCTATTCTTTATGAAATAACTCACTATCGGGAATACTATGCAGATTCGAAAAGGATTAAATACGGACCTCGTCCGTCTTGAATGTTGTGACTTTTCTTTCACCATTAGCCACATTGCGCGAGAGCCCTTTATCCATTGTGATTTGCATATTGAAGCCGTCGCCGAGCCGTGGATAAAAACCTACGAACTTGACATTCAAACGCTTGAAAACCATTGCGTTAATCCGGACGCCATATTTCTTGTGGCGGAAACGGATGACGGTGAATTAGCCGGATTTATTACCGTGTCAATCGGCTGGAATAAGTTTATTTCAGTGGATTATATTGCCGTTGATCGCACCAGACGCAGAACCGGCGCCGCGCAAAAATTAATGGCCGCCGCCCACGTCTGGGCCCGTAGCGTAAATGCGCCCGGATTACGGCTTGAAACACAAAATGTGAACGTCTCCGCCTGCCTGTTTTACCGTCACTACGGATTTACTCTGGGAGGGTACGACCGTTATCTCTACAACGCCTTGCCGGAAAAAGACGAGGTCGCCCTGTTCTGGTATTACATGCTGGTCTAGCGGAAACACATTGCCACATCGCGGTCATATTTCTGTCACTGAATTTCATTACGCTTTCGGGATTTTAACCAGGGTGTTGAGGAAAAAAGCGTGAATTCAATGGCTAAGGCATTACTGCTGGCATTACCTGTTATGAGTGCAGCGGCAACCGCGACGGCTGCCGGGCGCGACCTGTGTGAACCGAAAGCGTACGAAATGGCGCTGCGCTATCAGCAGAAATCGGCAGAGATTATGGCCCTTCAGCTGCAAACCTATCGGTTTGCCACCGAGCGTTTCAACGAGAAGTTAAAAGATCTGAAAACGCCCGAAAACTACGCCGTGGTGATGGACCTCGACGAAACGGTGCTGGATAACACCCCTCTGCTGGTGCGCGACGCGGAGCAGTGTCACGACTATACACAATGGGACACCTGGAGCGACTGGGAGAAGCAGGGAAAACCCGGCTTAATCCCGGGAGCAAAAGCGTTTCTTGACCATGTGAATCAGAGCAAGGTCCGGATCTACTATGTCTCGGATCGTATGCAGGAAAATAAAGCCGACACGCTGAAGACGTTAAACGCTCTTGGCCTGCCGCAGGTGTCTGACGAAAGCGTGCTGCTGGATACGGTCAGCAAGGAAGAGCGCCGCCAGAACATCCTCAAAAAGCAGCAGATCGTGATGCTGTTCGGCGACAGCCTGCCGGACTTCGCCGTGCAGTTTAAAAACAAAAAGCCGAGCGAGCAGCAGCGTGAGCTGGTTGAAGCCAGCGCCGAACACTTCGGCAACGACTGGATTGTGCTGCCTAATGCCGCTTATGGCGCCTGGTCCAAAGCCACGCTCGATAGCTGGAACGCACCGCTGAAAAAATAAGGTCTTACGGGCCGGAAAAGCATTGCACGCCTTCCCGGCCCTTCGGTTGACTATCCATCCCGTTTATAGGTCCTATCATTTCTGGGCAGGTTCTTATAATTTTACGGAGCAGTAAGATGAGCACTTTCAAAGGAGACTCGTATGCTTACCGTGAAAAAACTTGCTCTTTCCACGCTGATTTCCAGTTCACTGCTTTTCTACCCTGCGCTCCAGGCCTCGGCAGAGACGCCCCAGCACGTCGTTAAACAACCGGCGGGCGGATACAGCGTTCAGGTTGGGGACGTTCTGGTCACCTCGTTTACCGACGGGACCGTCGCGCAGGATCTGCACAAGCTGCTGCGCCGGACAACGCCGCAAAACATTGATGCGCTGCTCGCGAAAAACGCCCAGACCAACCCGGCTGAGGTCTCCATCAACGCGTTCCTGATTGCGATACCCGGACATAAAATCCTGGTGGATACCGGCTCTGGCCAGCTCTTTGGTCCTGATACCGGCGGACGTCTGGTTGAAAGCCTCGCCACGCAGGGGATAAAACCCGAGGACATCACTGAAGTCCTGTTGACTCACGCTCACTCCGATCACGCCGGTGGTCTGGTGAAGGATGGAAAAGTGGTGTTCAGCAACGCGCGCGTTTTCGTTGGCAAACCGGATATCGACTTTTTCTTTAACGACGACAATCAGAAGAAAACCGGCTACGGCAAGAACTACTTTGACGTCGCGCAGAAGACCTTAAAGCCCTATCTTGATGCGGGGAAAGTGGTGCCGTTTAGCGGCACATCGGAGATTCTTCCGGGTCTGACCGGCACGGTTCATCCCGGCCATACGCCGGGTTCAGCCTTCTACACGCTAACGAGTAAAGGCGAGAAGATCACCTTTGTCGGCGACATCATTCATGCCGCGGCGGTTCAGTTCCCGCAGCCTGCGGTGACCATCACCTATGATGAAGATCAGAACAAAGCGGCAAGCGTACGCGAGCATGCGTTCGCTGACTTTGTGAAAAACAAGGACCTGGTTGCCGCCCCGCATCTGCCTTTCCCGGGCATCGGCTATGTGACGAAAGGCGAGAAAAGCGGTTATGCCTGGGTCCCTGTCACCTATACCAACCGGGACGCCAGCGGCGCGAAATAGAGCGATGACGCGGATATCTGACATGGACATAGCCCTGCTCCTGACGCTGGACGCCCTGCTTCAGGACAGGAACATCACCCATGCGGCCGCTCGGCTGGGCATCAGCCAGCCCGCGCTGTCTGCCCGTCTCGCACGTCTGCGCACACTGTTTGGCGAACCGCTGTTCATTCCCTCCCCGCATGGACGCGGGGTATTACCCACGCCGCGAGCGGAAGCGCTCAGGCCGCAGGTGGCGAACGTACTGCGCGGCATCAGCGCGATGTTTGCCCCCACGGCATTTGATGCGCAAACCAGCAGCCGGACCTTTGTTATCGCGCTGCATGAGAACCCGGCGCTGATGCTCGGCACCGGGCTGCTTAACCAGGTGGGAACCGACGCCCCCGGCATCCGCCTGCGCTTCGCCCTGCCGGAGATGGCTGACCTGCCGCAGCAGCTGGAAAACGGGGATGTGGACATCTACATCGGCGTGAGCGCGGGCGCTCATGACGGCTGGGTGAGGCGCAAACTCCTCGACGACGCGTTTGCCACCGCCCAGCGTAAAGGCCATCCGCGCGGAACAGGTCCGTTAGATCTGGAAAGCTACTGCGCGCTTTCCCATCTGGTGGTGTCGTCGGCGGGAGATCCGTTTACCGGCTTTGTCGACCAAACCCTCGCCGGGCTGGGCTATCAGCGACACGTCACCATGTCCACCCAGAGCTACGCCATGGCGCCGCCGCTGGTTGCCGGTACCGACCTGGTCTGTACCCTGCCGGAACGGATGCTGCGACGGTTCGCCAGCACGCTGGATATTTTTCCACCGCCGCTGCCGCTCCAGCCGATTATCATCAACATGTACTGGCACCCGAAAAACAGCCAGGATCCGGCGAATGCCTGGCTACGCGAGCAGCTGCTGCGGGCCGCCGGACGTCAGGTTTGAGCGAGGGTAACCAGAAACTTTTTAAGCACTTCTGAGCGTATAATCCGGTGGCAAACCAGGGTGAGTTCGCTCTCCCGCAGCCGGTCGAGGATGTCCACGTAGATGACGTTCTCGACGCTCACCGCCTTTGCCGACGCGGGCAGCAGCGCCAGACCAAACCCTGCCGAAACCAGGCTTATCACCGTGGGCACGTCAGTCGCGTTTTGCACCACGTCCGGCTGAAAGCCCGCCCCGCTGCAGGCGTCATAGAAGTACTGTTCCAGCCCCATTCCCTCCGGGTCGCGCAGGGAGATCCATTTTTCGTCTTTCACCGACGAGAGCGTCAGTGCGGCGGACCCGGCCAGCGGATGCTGACGATATAGCGCCAGCACCGTTTTCTCCGAGGCGAACGGCCGGCTTTGCAGATCGTCCGGCAGCGACGGCAGCGGCGCGCGGATGATGGCCACATCCAGCTGGTTGCTCTGCACGGCGGCGTAGAGCGTCTGCACGTTTCCCGTCATCAGCGACATGGTAATGGCCGGCCAGCGGCTATGCATCTGGCGCAGCGCGGCGGGCAGCCTGCCGTCGAACATCGCGCTCGACACGCACCCGAGGTTTAACACGCCCTGCTCGCCCCTTGCCGTCTGTCTGGCGTCCAGCACCGCCTGCTCGGTTAACGAGATGGCAAGCCTGGCTTTTACCAGGAACGCTTCGCCCGCGGGCGTCAGGGTTAAGCGGCGGTTCGCCCGGCTGAAAAGCGTGACGCCTAAACGTTCTTCCAGCGCCTTTATCTGCTGGCTCAGCGCCGGTTGCGCCATGTTCAGACGCTCGGCGGCCCGGTGCATATGGAGCTCTTCGGCCACGACGATGAAGTGGCGCATCTGACGAAACTGCACGAGACGCCTCCTTATATTGATATTAATTTACTTATCAATTTAACAGTAATGATGCAATTGATGCTATTGGTCATTGCCATAAAAATGGAGGTATTCAACCGAGGGAGGAAAATATGGAACACAAGATTAACGATCTCCGCAGCGCCATCGCCTTACTGCAGCGCCACGAAGGGCAATACATTGAAACCGATCATCCGGTCGATCCCAATGCGGAGCTGGCGGGCGTCTATCGCCATATCGGCGCGGGTGGCACGGTCAAACGTCCAACCCGTACGGGCCCGGCCATGATGTTCAACAGCATTAAGGGCTATCCGCACTCCCGCATCCTGGTGGGCATGCACGCCAGCCGCGAGCGCGCGGCGCTCCTTCTGGGCTGCGAGCCCTCTGAACTGGCAAAACACGTCGGCCAGGGAGTCAAAAAGCCGGTTGCGCCGGTTGTCGTCCCGGCCTCGCAGGCTCCCTGTCAGGAGCAGGTCTTCTACGCTGACGATCCTGACTTCGACCTTCGCAAGCTGCTTCCGGCCCCAACCAACACGCCGATTGATGCGGGTCCGTTCTTCTGTCTGGGGCTGGTGCTGGCAAGCGATCCGGAAGACAGCTCGCTGACGGATGTCACCATCCACCGCCTCTGCGTTCAGGAGCGCGACGAGCTTTCCATGTTCCTTGCCGCCGGGCGCCACATCGAAGTGTTCCGCAAAAAGGCGGAAGATGCCGGAAAGCCGCTGCCGGTGACGATCAACATGGGGCTCGATCCCGCCATCTATATCGGCGCGTGCTTTGAGGCCCCGACCACGCCGTTTGGCTATAACGAGCTGGGCGTCGCCGGGGCGCTGCGCCAGCAGCCGGTTGAGCTGGTGCAGGGCGTGGCGATCAAAGAGAAAGCTATCGCGCGGGCGGAGATCATCATCGAAGGTGAACTGCTTCCGGGCGTGCGCGTGAGAGAGGATCAGCACACCAACACCGGCCACGCGATGCCGGAGTTCCCGGGCTACTGCGGCGAGGCGAATCCCTCCCTGCCGGTGATCAAAGTGAAAGCCGTGACCATGCGAAACCACGCCATCCTGCAGACGCTGGTGGGACCGGGGGAAGAACATACCACGCTGGCCGGATTGCCGACCGAGGCCAGCATCCGTAATGCGGTTGAAGAGGCTATTCCGGGCTTCCTGCAAAACGTCTATGCCCATACCGCGGGCGGCGGTAAGTTCCTCGGGATACTGCAGGTGAAAAAACGCCAGCCGTCAGACGAAGGACGCCAGGGCCAGGCGGCGCTTATCGCCCTGGCCACCTACTCGGAGCTGAAAAACATTATTCTTGTCGACGAAGACGTGGATATTTTCGACAGCGACGACATCCTGTGGGCGATGACGACGCGCATGCAGGGCGATGTCAGCATCACCAATATTCCGGGGATCCGCGGCCACCAGCTCGATCCGTCCCAGTCGCCGGATTACAGCACCTCGATTCGCGGCAACGGCATTTCCTGCAAGACGATCTTCGACTGCACGGTGCCGTGGGCGCTGAAGGACCGCTTCGAGCGCGCGCCGTTTATGGAGGTGGATCCACGTCCATGGGCGCCGACACTGTTTGCTGACAACACGAAATAAAATCACGCGCGTATGACCTGCGGGTCATACGCTGATTTTCTTCTCAAGCGTGGCAATATTTTCACCCGCCACGCGTTCCACAGTGAAGCGATCGACGCTCAGCAAAATGAGCATCAGCCCCCTACCGCTCTCCAGCAGCGGCGACATTTCGCAGAAGCGGTCTCGCCTGGCGGCCTCAAGCCGCTCCTGCGGGAACGCGTCACCCGCGTCGCTAAAAACAACGCAGACGTCATTGCCGCGGACATCGAACTGGACGCGAAAGACGCGCGAGTTATCCTCGTGAAGCGCGTAGCGGATGATGTTCGTCGCCACTTCACAGGCGGCGAGATCGAAGGCGAAACGCCACTCATCATCGACGGGAAGCGCGCTCAACCTGTCGCCAAGCCAGCCGGACAGCGGCGTCAGGGACGCGATCGCCGCCGGAAATTCAGCCTGTTCCGGCCTCTGCATCTACTGCCCCAGTTGCGCAAGCGCGCTATGTTTATCCGGATAGATGCGGAAGATGCGATCCATTCGGGTCAGGGTGAACATGTTCATGATCCCGGGGTTCAGGGAGCACAGCGCCATTTCGCCTTTTCCGTTCATCAGCTTGAACAACGACACCAGCATCCCCAGCCCGCTGCTGTCGATAAAATCCACTTTGCTAAAGTCGACGATTAAGGCTTTACGATCGCTGCCAATTTCCTCCGTCACGGACGCTTTAAACGTCGCGGCAACGGAGGCATCCAGCCGCCGGACCGCAGGCGTGAGAATGTTGGCATGCGGTAGTCGCTCGGTGTTAATAATCATTCTGTTCTCCCTGACGTTCAATCACGAGCAGTGACACGTCGTCGGTTAAGGCGATCGGTTCATCACGATTTGCATTGCGCCAGCCAGTCAGGTGGTCACCAAACCGCGGCAGGAGCTGGTCAACCGGGAGCCGGGCATGCTCATGAAGCCAGCGTTCGAGACGCTGCGGGCCAAACTGCTCGCCGCTGACGTTCTCGCACTCCGTAATACCGTCACTGAATAAGCATAAGCGATCCCCCGGATTGAGGGTAAACGCGACATCCTCCCAGCTCAGGTCTGGGATCAGGCCGACCGGCGGGCCACCATCGCCCACGGACGTGACGGCGCTGTCTGCGTTCACAATGACGGGAGTAGGATGCCCTGCCTGGCACAACAATCCCTGCCCGTTTTCTGGATCGATCACGCCGTAAATGAGCGTGAAATAACTGGTAATGTCGCTCTCTTCACTGCAAAAGCGGCTGTTCAACATCCTGACGACCTCCGCGGGTGACTGAATGCCGCCCTCATCGGTAAACAGGAAGCGGTCCACCACCCGGCCATGTAAAAACTGGCGAGCCACCGCGAGGGACATCATCGCGGCCCCCACGCCGTGACCCGAGACATCAACGCAATAGAATCCCAGATGGGAATCCAGCGGAAAGATATTGAACACATCGCCCGAGACCCAGGCTGACGGTAAGAAAAGCCAGTCGGAGAAGTAGTCGCCGTAGCGTAAGCGGTGTGAAGGCAGCACCGAGTGCTGAACGCGTGCCGCCAGTTCAAGATCTTTTTCAATCTGATGCAAGGCTTCACTCAGGCGCTTGTTGTGCGCCGCGAGGGTCGCCTCCAGCGTCAAAATACGAACCCCGGCGTGAAGCCGCGCCCGTAGTTCAGCCTGTTCAACGGGCTTACTCAAAAAATCATCCGCCCCGGCATCAAACCCCTGCGTCACGTCCCCGGCATTCTCACGGGCCGTCAACAGGATGATATACACATAGCGGCCAAACTGACGGTTTCGGATGGTCTGACACAGCGTCAGCCCGTCCATTTCCGGCATTTCCCAGTCGCTTATCACCATGCTGACCGGCTGGCTGGACAAGATTTCCAGCGCAGCAACACCATTTTCCGCCTCGCTCACGACATACCCCCACTGGGTGAGCATCCGGGAGAGTAACCGACGATAAATCAGCGAATCTTCAACGATTAACACGTGCAGCGCCGACATGTATCCCTCCTATAGCGGTAAGAACCAGATGAGGCTCACGGTCCCTTCCCTGAATTTTGCGTTACCGTTGCCGTGCCCCGGATAGCGCGTCCCCGCATAGTTTGCGTACTGGACAGAGAACGATCCCGGCGTATAGCCCGCGTAGCCGAAGCTGTAGCTGTAATCGCCGTTCCAGGGTTGCTGCTGGCTGCTGTCCGGGAACCAGAACGCCGTCGCACGAACGAAGAAATGTTGTTTAAAGGTGTAGCCGCAGCCGCCGAGCATGACGTTTTTATTTTTGCGGATGTCATCGCTGCTGAGGTCGTAGTAGCGCGGCACCCAGCTGTACCCGACCTGGCAAATGATGGAATCCCCTTTATTAATCAGGAGCGTGTTTTCAACCGGTTTCGGTAGTGAAAACTTATAGGCAAGCGTAAAGGCGCCCTGTTCGAAATAGGTATGTCTCCGGCTGCCAGACGTCCAGAAGTGGTTATCGCCGTAGTTGCCGTATACCAGGCTGAACGTATTGGCATGCCAGTCGTCATAGCCGAAGCTGTAGCGAAAATCGGCGGTATAGCGGGTGGTATCTCTGACCGGCAACCGGGAGGTAATGTTGGCAAACCAGAAGCTGTACGGGGAATACTGCAGACTAAGGTTGAGCGTCTGGTTAATTTTTTTCTCCTGCGCGGCGCTGTCAGAGCTATTAGGCACGCTCACCAGCTGCTCTTTCAGCCCCGAACTGAAGCTCAGAGCCCCAGAAAACTTCTTGTCATTTCCCGAGAACAAACGCCCCCACCGGCTGGTAAAAACGCCTGCCTGAACGGGTTCACCGTTCTTATCGCGCAGGGTTTCTTTATCACTACTTTGTGCCGCCTCTGCGGCGGGGATCGCGGCGAGCAGCACGCCCGCCAGAAGCCATTTTTCGCGCATAACCGCCATCCTTAGTTAGGTATCCAGCGTGCGCCGACGTCGTATTTTGCCATCAGCCACAAAATACCCAGTGCCGCCGCATGTACTAACGTGTTCTCTATCCAGGCGTGACGCCATAAGTCGAAGGTGATGAACTGGCTCACCAGCAGCACCACGTACACATGCAAAATAAAGGTATAGAGCGAGTGCTGGCCTAGCGGGATCAGGAACCATCCCAGCAGGCGGTTGAGCGGCGTCCAGCAATACGTCAGCACCAGGTAGACGGTAACCATCAGGGCGATATCGTTTAGCACCCTCACCGGGCCCAGCCCGTTCTTCGCCGCCCAGGTGTGATAAAACGTATTGAAGCTGTCAGGCGGGATGACGTGCATCAGCAGCTTGGGCGGCATAAACGGGTTGGTATGGTTCTGGGCAACAAACCCCAGAATGAGCGCCACCAGCACCAGCGCGATCGCGACCCCTTTTCCCGGCGGCGTACGGGCGAAAGAGAGCAGTTCGGCTTTATACCAGCCGCTGGCCATGCCCAGCACAAAGATGAACTGCCAGGCGAGCAGTGGGAAGGCAAATTCGAACTCCGACGGCGTCAGCCGAAGCGGCCACCGCTGCCACAGGCCGTACACCAGCAGCGACAGCCCCAGCAGCCACCAGACTTTCCCTTTCTGCAGCATTCCCAAAAATAGCGGGCTGAGTAGCAGCAAGAAGATATACAGCCCCAGAATCTGCGTCTGATGGGGGCCGATCTGCAAATAGAGAATAATGTTGAACCAGGTCTCTTTAATTTGCGGCGTAACAGGATAAAGCGACCAGCTTTGGCCCGAAAAACGGTCGGTAAAATGGGTGACCTCGAAAACATTAATATGTGGGATATAGGCCAGGAGAATAAATGACACTATGATAATGATATTTACGCGATATATTTTCCACGCCCTGAGATAAAGCCCCCAGGAAACCGTGAGTAAAACCACTTTTTGCAGACGCGCGCGATTCAGCATTCCCAGCATAAACCCCGAGAGAATGACAAAGCCTTCTGCACCGGTTGTTAGCCCAAAACGTTCCCAGGAGAATATATTAAATACCGACATGACCTCCGTATGCGCCACGACCATCATGACGAGGGCTATGCCGCGCATAAAGTCAATTCTCAGGTCCCGTGCACCTGCTACGGCATAACGCCATGCTGTTGATTTAGCATCATCTTCTTGCGCTACCGACGGCGCAACATGGCTCATAGGGTGTCCTTTGCCTGAAAACGAAAATTAAGGTCTAAATAAAGTAGATAGCCTAAAGGAATAGTAACCGCAATTAATCGACGGCCGATGAAACATCATTAAGCAGAATTTAAGCTGAATTAACCACCGCTAAATATTAATAAAAACGTGGCTGGACACTTTTATTCGGCGTTCTACACTTATCTTAAATCTTGTTTAATCGCTATTTTCTTTCGCTTTTGGGCAACTGTCTGCGCAGCAGAATGGGTCTGCATTTTCACGGAATCAGGAACGCCGGAACTATGGATTTTTATTTTTCCCGTTTTGAACATCGTCGTCCTCCGGAGCCGTTAACAACACCGCGTTGGGTAATGATGACCTGGCAGGTGTTAGCGGTCGCGGCGCTTATTCTGGGTGCCAATTATATTTACTGGCGCTGGACCGCCTCCCTGAATACTGACGCACTATGGTATGCCATTCCGCTGGTCCTCGCCGAAACCCTGGCGTGGATTGGCACCGTGCTGTTTACCATCAATTTGTGGAAAGAACAGGATCCTCCTCAGAGTCCGCCGCCCGGCGAAATTAACGAATGTCTGTCGCCTGAGGAGGCCGTAGAACCTCGTCCTGTAAAAGTGGATTTGTTCATTGCCACCTACTCGGAAGACACCGAGCTGGTCAGGCTATCCATTCGCGATGCCCTGAAGATGGCGTACCCGTTCCCGATTGACTACCGCATCCACGTGCTTGATGACGGCCGCCGCCCGGAGATGAAAGCCGTCTGTGAAGAGGAAGGCGTTAACTATATTACTCGCCAGACCAACATCGGCTTTAAGGCCGGCAACCTGCGCAACGGCCTTGAGCAAACCGACGGCGATTTTATTGTTATCTGCGACGCCGATACCCGCGTATTTCCCACCCTGCTCAGCCATACGCTGGGTTATTTTCGCGATCCTGACGTGGCCTGGGTGCAGACGCCGCAGTGGTTCTTTGATCTTCCGGAAGGAGAAAACCTTTCGCGCTGGGGCCAGCGAAAAGCCGGAAAAGTGGGCTACGGTCTGGGCTGGCTGATTCAAAAGTGTGTTGGCCCGGTCACGATAGGCCGCGACCCGTTTTTTAACGATCCGCGCATGTTCTATGACGTGATACTGCGGCGGCGCAACTGGGCGAACGCGGCTTTCTGCTGCGGCGCGGCGTCCATTCACCGTCGCGAGGCGGTCATGCAGGCCGCGCTGAGAAGCTATGTCTGGTCCGTCGAAGAGGAGATCCATCGACATACCCGCGACATCCGCGATGACGAAACGCGGGACGCGCTGCAGAATGCAATGCGTCCGCACGTGGCGTTTGACACCGAGCTTACCCCCTACAAATTCCACGTCTCGGAAGATATTTACACCTCGGTGCTGCTGCACGGTGACGCCGCACGACGCTGGCGCTCGGTTATGCATCCGCGGGTGGAGTCGAAGATGCTCTCTCCGCAGGATATGCTCACCTGGATGATCCAGCGCTTTAAGTACGCCGCCGGTTCGCTGGATATTTTGTTTCATGACAACATCTTCAGCCGTCGCCGCTTCAGGCTTTCCCTCCCCCAGACGCTGATGTATGCCACCACCTTCTGGTCGTACATGGCCTGCGTGTGGAACACGGTTTTTTTGATTTCGCCCATTATCTATCTGTTTACCGGCATTCCGCCGGTGTCCGCCTGGTCGACGCCGTTCTATCTGCATTTTCTTCCGTTTTTTATTTTCTCCGAACTGGCCTTTATGTTCGGTACGTGGGGGATCTCGGCCTGGGACGGCAGGGCCTCTTACCTCTCCTTCTTTTCCATGAACCTGCGCGCGCTCAATACGGTGCTGCGCGGCGAGCAGATCAAATTTCACGTCACGCCAAAAGAGCGGCAGACGGGCCGTTTTCTCTACCTGGTGAAGCCGCAGATTGCCATCGTGGTACTGACCCTCGCAGGGCTTATCTGGGGCGGTATCCAGGTGGCGCGTGGACAGGTGGACGACCCCTCCGGCTACGTCATCAATATTTTCTGGGGAGGGGTGAACATCGCCGCCATGCTGCCGCTGATTTTCGCGGCCATGTGGACGCCCGCTGAAGAGGACGAGGTCACCCAATGAGGATACGTGATGCCCTGCTGCCCGCGCGCAGCTACCTCACCATTTTGCTCGGCTTCCTGCTCGGCTTTGCCATTGTGGTCTGGGTGGAGAAACAGATGCCCACGCGCGTGGAAAGCAGCGGCGGCATCGCGCTCAGTAAAGACTTCCCGCCGCTGCCTGCGAAACGCGCGCTGACCTATGACGAAGCCATCTGGGCGCGGGTCGCCTGGCAATACTACGTGAATAATACCCAGCCAAACGGTCTGGCGAACGCCAGCGACGGCGAACCGTGGCTGAGTCTCTGGAGCGTAGGGAGCTACCTGTTTGCGACCGCTGCCGCAGAACAGCTCAACATTATTTCCGCCGATGAATTCGACGAGAGGGTCGGCACGGCCCTGTTCACGCTGGGGCAGTTACCGCTCAACAAGCAAGGCCTCCCTGCCGCGTATTACCATGCGGACACCCTGAAGATCCTCGGCAAACCCGACGCCTCGGCAATTGGGCTGAGCCGCCTGCTGACGGCGCTTCAGACCCTCCTGTGGCGCTATCCTCAGCACGCGGCGGCTATCCACGATCTGTTTAGCCTCTGGAACACCGGCGCACTGATTGAAAATAACGTTCAAAGTCAGGCGGCCGTTCCGCTCCATCACTGGACGCTGACTGATGACGAACAGCGGGACAGCTTTGGCTACCGTCTCTATGCCAGCCATACGCTGCGCCTGATTGACAGCGCGGCAGGCCTCGCGGTGACCAACCCGCCTGAAGGGCAAAAGATGATCGATCTGGATGGCGTGATGGTGCCGGATGAAGGGCTACGCACGCCATGGGGCAAGCAAACCTCCCTGATCAGTCTCCCCTATCTGTTAACCGGTCTTGAGCTGGGCTTTGATGCGCAGAGCGCTGAAATCGCGTGGCGGATTATGCAGATCCAGCAGCGGCGCCATAGCCTGCGCAGCCCAAAACCGCCGGTCAGCACGGATTATGCCGAACCGGCGCCGGATTACGTCAACGATCTGCCGGACAGGCAGCCGGTTCAGGCGCGCAACCTGCGCGACGAGGTGCCGGAGAAAGTGGCGATTACCTCCACCCGCACCGCGTTTGCCTGGTATGCCCTGTTCCGCAACAGCTGGAGCGAAGCGCTGCGCCAGCAGGTTCTGGCCCTTCAGGTGCCGGGTAAAGGCTGGCAGCGCGGGTTAAATCTCAACAACAGCGTCAATGCCGTCGTGGACGCCGATACCAATGCCATTGTGCTGGAAAGTCTGTCTTACATCGCGCATGGTCAGATGCTCTGTCTGGCCTGCCTCTACACTTCCCCCTCAGCAGGAGCAACGCCATGAAGCCACGATCCCCGATCCTTTTCCACCTGCTCACGGGAATAACGATCTGCTGGCTGGCCTTATCGACCGTGCGTGCGGATACCGAGCTCCCTGCATCAGGTTACTCCCCGCGCAGCGGCGAGCTGACCGCCCGGGAGATGACAATCGCGAAAAACGCCTGGCAGTATTTCGTCTCCAACTATCAGCCCACGACGGGCCTGGTGAATGCGGTCAACAAATATCCCTCCACCACCATGTGGGACAGCGCCTCCTATCTGGCCGCCCTGACGGCGGCACGCGAGCTGGGGATCATTGATAAAGCGGAATTTGACCGCCGGATGCTGAAATTCCTCGCCACGTTAAACACCCTGGTACTGTTCCGCAACGAGCTGCCCAACAAAGCCTATAACACCATCAGCGGCCAGAAAGTGGACTACACCAACAAGCCCGGCGAAATCGGATTCTCGGCGCTGGATATCGGGCGAATGCTGGTCTGGCTGAAAATCATCAAAGAGCGTTACCCGGAATACGGCAACAGCATTGATAACGTGGTGCTCGGTTGGGATTTCAGCCACGCAATCGACCCCTGCGGCACGCTGTACGGGGCCTATCTGGAGAACGGCCAGCCGAAATATGTTCAGGAAGGTCGGCTGGGCTATGAAGAGTACGGCGCGGCCGGGTTCCAGCTGTGG
The DNA here is from genome assembly GCF_048684805.1 of Enterobacter sp. BNK-22. Lineage (NCBI taxonomy): Bacteria > Pseudomonadati > Pseudomonadota > Gammaproteobacteria > Enterobacterales > Enterobacteriaceae > Enterobacter > Enterobacter sp. BNK-22. Next base: position 1,133,463 of record NZ_JBLQTT010000001.1, on the reverse strand, counting down.
GGGTTTAATACCTGTAAAGCCAGCCGTCCGCAGCCTTACGAGCTGGCCGAAATCTACTGCGTGCTGGTCCCGTACGATACGCGCGATCCGCGCAACACGTCGCAGCATAACTACGTGGTGACGGAATCCTACCTGCTCTACGGGCTGGAGTTCGGCTTTGATAAACCGACCGACCGGGATAACGCCCCGCGCGACTACTCCCTGACGTGGATGAAAAACTTTGCTGACCGCGTTTATCAGGCTCAGGAGAACCGCTATACCATTACCGGCGTTCTGACCGCGCGCTCCGAGCACCAGCTCGATAAGGCGCCTTACTTCGTCTATGACACCGTCTTCAGCGACGGATACAACTGGAACACCATTACCGATAAGGGCCAGTTCGTCCCTAACGCTGCCGCGATTTCGCTGAAGGCGGCGCTGGGCATGTGGGTGCTGTGGAACTCCCCTTATACCGACCGCCTGCTGAATACCATTGAGAATGCCAACGAAGAGGGAAAAGGCTACTACGAAGGGCTGTATGAAAACGGTGACGGCCCGATCAAAGAGTTCACCGCGAACAATAACGGCATCATGCTGGAGGCCCTGTTGTTCAAAAAAGAGGGAAAACTGCTGGCCTTCAACACCGACAACCCGAAGAGCAAGGATTTTGCGCCGTCGCTGTGGGATCAAAAGCTGCTCGATCAGTTTGAAGAGAACAACGCGCTGCGCAGTCGCCCGTTCCTGACCAGTACACCGGCCGTAAAAAGCTGGTGCGACCGGACCGGCGTCACGCAGCGTACCAAACCCGCCTGTCAGGCCTGTCAGTGCGCGTCATGCAGCGCGGACGAGCCCGTTAAACTGCCTCCGGTGACTGCGCAATGCTTAAAACCTTAGCCAGAGGGCTCGCGGGATTACTCCTCGCAGGCGCGATCGTCTTTGCCCTGTTTGGCCATCAGGGCGCAGGCTGGCGCTGGCTCATCCACGGCGGCTGGCACTCCAGTGCGCGTATTGCCGCCCTGACGCCGGAGGAGCAGACGTGGGCGGCGATCGCCTGGCGCTATTTCGTCAATAATACCCAGCCGCAAACGGGCCTGGTCAACGGGAGCGACAAACAGCCTCGCGTCACGCTCTGGCAAATGGGCGATACGCTTATCGCCCTGCTGGCGGCAAAAGAGCTGGGGCTAATTGATGATGCCGAGTATGACGCTCGCTTAACCCGTATCATGGGCACCCTTAACCGCCTGATGCTGACCGATGCCCGGACGCCGGGCCGACTCTATTCCAGCCAGACGGCGACGCCCGTCGACTTTAGCGGCAAGCCCAGCAAAAACGGCTGGTCCGCGCGCGATATGGCGCGTCTGATGCTCGCCCTGCGCCTTACCGCAGAGCGGGAACCGCAGTACAGCGAATACCTCGATAAAATCATCCTGCGCTGGAATTTCTGTCCGGTCATCGACGACGAAGGTGAACTGTGGTCATCTTCCCTGCAAAACGGCCAGCCGGTGGTGCGCGAGGAGCTGCGCCTGGGCGAGAGCGAATATGCCGCAACGGCGTTTCAACTGTGGGGGTTTTCCCCGGAGAAAGCGTTTACGCCCCCGGCGCACCACGTCATCATCGCCCAGCGGCGTCTGGCCGTTGATGCCCGGGATCCGCGCACCACGTGGCAGCCCTCCCTGATTACCACCCTTCCCTATATGCTGCCGGGTCTGGAGTTTGGCTGGGAGCCCGAAGGCGTTGCGGCCGATCGGCAAAAGCACCTGCGCAAGCAGGCCGAAAACGTCTGGCTGAGCCAGAAGAGCCGCTGGGAGACCGATAAGATCCTGACGGCCAGAGCAGATTTCTCGCTCTCTCAGGCGCCCTGGCATATCCAGGATACGGTCTGGGGAAATGGCTATGCCTGGAACTCTGTCGGCGACGATGGCCGGGACTACACCCGTTTCGCGCAGGTATCGACCAAGGCGGTTTTTGCCCTGTGGGCTCTTTGGGACACTCCGTACACCGACGTGCTGATGACGGTCACAAAACACCTTAACGATCCGCAGAAAGGCTGGTACGAAGGCCGTCAGGAAGCCACAGGCGATACCAACGCTGCCTTAACCCTCTCAACCAATGCCACGGTTCTGGAAGCCCTTTTCTTTAAACACAACGCCGGGCCGCTGTTTGACGTTCGTCGGTCGAAGAAAGAGAGCTATTTTTCACGCCGTCTGGCAGAGGAATACACGCCTGTCGGCCACTGTCTGCCGGGCGAAAGCACCATAAGGAGGACGCCGTGAAGTTTTATCGCGATCTGTTTGAATCCAGCCTGAACCGCGTCTTTCCGAATAATGAAAAAACCGCGTTTTTTCAGACGTTCTATGACGCCTTCGTCCACATGTCACCCGAAACGGAAGCGCATTTTTCTCGTCTGCCGGATCGGGAGGGTCAGCAGACCCTGTTTAAAAGTTTCTTCGCCATGCTTGCGGTAGACGGCGCCCTGATTGTCCCTGATTTCCTCGAGCGCCTGGCACGGGAGCAAAGCGACGACGGTCTCCACCTCCCCCCGCGATTTTTTGCCCTGTGGCGCGAAGCGATGTTGAACGCGGTGAGCGAGCGCGATCCGCAGTGCGACGATGAGATCCTGACGGCCTGGGCCATGGCGATCGCGCCCGGGCTGGAATATCTGCGCCGACAGGCAGAACTGCACTACCGCGCGTAGGGAGGATCACGATGAGTTCGTTCACGTACGATCTTAACGCACTGCCGGCCGCCGTCATGATTTATGACCGCGAGGAACGCCTTCAGGCCTGGAATCACAACGTGGCCCTGTTTTATCCGGTCATAACCCCGTGGCTGAAGGTGGGGACGACACTTGAGGCGCTGGCGGAACGCTTTATCGATGCCGTTTACAACGTCGACCCCGGCCTGCGCCAGACGCTGCGCGAGTCGATCGTGCGCAACTGTCGGCAGGATAAACACTGCGAAGTGCGGCAGGCGGGCCAGCGGCGGATCTTCGTCCAGCACCAGCGTCTTGCGGACGGCGGCATTGTCAGCCTGCACAGCGATATCACGGAGCTGGATGAAGCGCAGCGGGCGCGCCACCAGCTGCATGACGACTTTCTGCTGACGGCGGAATCCATCCATATCGGGATCTGGGACTGGCAGGTTTCTGGCGACACGCTCCAGGTGAATGACACCCTGCTTGCCATGCTGGGCCAGTCGCGCACACAGTGGCGATATCCGGTACGTTTTCTCCTCAATCAGGTCCACGAGGACGATCGCGCAGCGCTACGCAAGGCGCTGCACGCTTCGAAGCAGGATCACCGTCCGGTCTTTGAATGTGAAATTCGCGTGCATCACCCTACCGAAGGACTGCGCTGGATGCTGCTCTCCGGCCAGGTGGTCACCCTCTCCATTGAGGGAAACGCCGAGCGCGTGATTGGCACGCTGCAGGATATTACGCGGCGCAAAGAGGCTGAAATTCAGGCGTTCGCCTCGGCCATTGAGGCACAAAAAGCCAATGAGGCAAAAAGCGCGTTCCTGGCGAATATGAGCCATGAAATTCGCACCCCGATGAACGGCATTATTGGCATGACCCAGCTGTGCCTGGATACGTCTCTCAGTGCCGATCAGCGCGATTATCTGACCCTGGTGATGAGCTCTGCCCAGTCTCTGCTGCATATCATCAACGACATTCTCGATTTTTCCCGAATTGAAGCCGGCAAAGTGGAGCTGGAGGCGGACCCCGTGCCTGTCCGCCCCTTTATTCAGTCGCTTATTCGCCCGCACATGCCGGGGGCGAGCGAAAAAGGCATCGAGCTGCTGGTTGATATTGCGCCCGACGTCCCCGACGTGCTGCTGGTCGACGGCGCGCGTCTGCGCCAGATCCTGACCAATCTGCTGGGTAACGCGCTGAAGTTTACCCATCAGGGAGAAGTGATCCTGGTTGTTGAGCCCGACGATAGCGCGGACAGATGGCGTTTTCGCGTGCGCGATAGCGGCATTGGCATACCGGCAGATAAGCAGAAGGCTATTTTTGAAGCCTTCAGCCAGGCGGACAACTCAACCACCCGCCGCTACGGCGGTACGGGGCTCGGGCTAACCATCTCGGCAAGACTGGTTGCGGCGATGGGGGGCGAATTAACGGTCTCCAGCGAGCCGGGAAAAGGCAGCGAATTTTCGTTCTCGCTGCCGCTGGCGGCGCAGACCCTTGCGCCCGGAGAGCGCCCACATAGCCAGCGCTTTAACGGGGAACCCGTGCTGGTGGTTGATGATAACGCGACCAACCTACGGCTGCTGGCAGCGATGCTCAGCCAGATGGGGCTGAAACCCACCTGCGTTAACAACGCCAGCGAGGCCATCAACCGGGTTAAAACGGGAACGGCTTGGCCGCTGATCCTGCTGGATGCGCAGATGCCGGATATGGACGGCGTGTCGCTGGCCCTTGAGCTTTCAGTTCTGCCGCAGGTTGCTGAGAGCCATATCATTATGCTGAGCTCCATGAGCCGACATTTTGATATCAATATGCTGAAGCGGATCGGGATCAAGACCTATCTGCATAAGCCTATCGCCCAGGATGAATTACATCAGGCGATTGCCGCCGCGTTTGAACGTTCGCCGGTGCCCGTGGGTGAAAGCACCCCCGCGCCTGTCGCCTCGCCTGCAGCCACGGGACTGCGGATCCTGCTGGCCGAAGATAATCTGGTCAACCAGAAGGTCGCCGCGCGCCTGCTCGAGCGGCTCGGCCACACCTGTCAGATCGTCGATAATGGCGTCGCGCTGCTGGAACGCTGGCGCGAGGATACGTGGGACGTTTTGCTGATCGACCTTCAGATGCCAGAGATGGACGGTGAAACCGCCATTCGCCTGCTGCGTGAAGAAGAACGGTCCCGCCCCGGCCCGGCTCAGCCCACCGTCGCCATGACCGCACACGCCATGCAGGGGGACAAAGAGCGCTGTCTTAACATGGGTTTCGACGGCTACATTGCCAAACCCATCAGCCAGGAGCGTCTCGCTGAAGAGATTGCTCGCGTACTCCAGCACCACGAAGACACCTCCGCTTTTCCGGATGAAGCACGCCTGCTGAAGCAGTGCGCTGACGATCCCGCCCTGGTGCAAGAGCTGCTGGCCCTGTTTGGCGAAGGGCTAAATGAAGCAATCAAAACCATTACCCAGGCGATCGACAGCAACGATCGCGAGGCGCTGCGCCGCGCGGCCCACAAGCTGCGCGGAGAGGCCGTCACCCTGGACTTCAGCACGCTCGCACAGCAGCTGCAGGTGCTGGAAAGCGACGCGCATGCGCTGGATGGGCAACAGCTTGCGGCCCTGAATGACAACCTTCGCCAGGAATCGCTGCGCCTGATGGCGTGGCTCACCGCACGCGGGGTAAACGCATGATGACTCGCAACTGCGCGCTGCTCTTTGCCCTGTTGATCACCCACACGGTGGCGAACTCCGTGCCGGTCAGCTGGTCTCTGGCAGGAGAATGGCAGGTTCAGGATGCCAATGACAGCGCACATCCTGCCGCATCTCGCTGGCGCCCGCTTCAGGTTCCTGCCAACTGGTACAGCGCCGGGTACGATCACCAGGGCGCGCTGTGGTATAAGCACGCGTTTTCCCTCCCCGTGCAGCCCCCCGACGTAATGAGTACTCTGGTGTTTGATGGCGTCGATTATCTTGCAGAGGTGACGCTGAACGGCCAGCCGCTGGGCAAGCATGAGGGCTATTTTCAGCGCTTTTCGCTGGATGCCCGTTCAGCGTTACAACGTCACAACCAGCTCGTGGTCAGGGTCGACAGCCCTTACGAAGATCCCACTAAAGTCTGGCCGCTGCATAAAACGCTCATGAAGGGGATCCTTAACCAGCATGACACGCGTCCCGGTGGGGCCTGGTCGCCGCAAGGACAGGACGCTAACTCAGGCGGCATCTGGGCACCGGTCAGGCTGCATCTTAGCCGGGGCGCTACCCTTGATGAGACCATCCTGCGGCCCGACTGGACGCAGGGACTGACTCGCCCGGCGTTAAAGGCGGAGATTCGCTATCGCGCACTCGATCCGGGCCCGGCGACCCTGCGGCTCACCGCCACGCCCGCCAATTTCAGCGGCAAGCGCTATCAGGCTGATTTTCCGGTTACCCTCGAAAGCGGCGCCCATTCCGTGCAGGTGACGCTGCCCATGCCGAAGGCAAAACTGTGGTGGCCCGTCGGCACGGGGAAACCGCACCTGTATACCATTCGCGTGGCATTGCGGGATGAAAACGGCCTGATGGATACGGCGGTCACCCGTACCGGGCTGCGTAAGATCGTCGAACAGCCCGACAATAAGGGCTGGCTCATTAACGACAAACGCCTTTTCATTAAGGGCAGTAATTACATCGGTTCCCCCTGGCTCAGCACCATGACGCGAGAAAAATACCGTCGCGATCTTCGTCTGGTGGAAACCATGAACGCCAACGCCATACGCGTGCACGGACACGTTGCCGGACGTGCATTGTATGACGTGGCCGATGAGATGGGGATGATGATCTGGCAGGACGTTCCGCTGCAGTGGGGCTACGACAGCCGAGACGCCTTTACGAAAAACGCGGTTCGCCAGACGCGGGAGATGGTCGAACAGTTTGGCAATTCGCCCGCCATCATCGTCTGGGGCGGGCATAACGAACCGCCGTGGAATTCGCCGTGGATGGAAAAACGCTTCCCGGACTGGAATAAGGATCTGAATCGCGCGCTCACGCAGCAGGTAGCGGATACGCTTGCCGAAGATACCTCTCGCATCGTGCATCGCTTTTCCGCCGTCGAGGAGCATTACTGGGCGGGCTGGTACTTCGGTACCGTGCGCGACCTGCTTGCACCGGCTAAAACGGGGATCATTACCGAGTTCGGCGCGCAGGCGCTTCCCCGCTTATCGACGCTAAAAACCATCATCCCGGCGGCGTCGCTCTGGCCAAAAACGACCGCCGCTGACGATCCCGGCTGGACCGTCTGGAAATACCATAATTTTCAGCCCTTCCAGACCTTTAAGTTTGCCGGTATTCCGCGCGGGAAGAACATTCAGGCGATGATTAGCAATACTCAGGCGTACCAGTCTCAGCTGGTGGCCACGGCGGCAGAAAGCTATCGCCGACAGCGCTACCAGCCGGTGACGGCCCTGTTCCACTTCATGTTTGTAGAAACCTGGCCCTCCATCAACTGGGGCGTGGTGGACTACCTGCGTAAGCCTAAAGCCGGGTTTTACGCGTTACAACGTGCGTACCAGCCTGTTTTACCGTCCATTGAACCGGTCACCGCGCAGTGGCAATCCGGGGCGGCGGCGACCGTGCGTCTGTGGGCCATCAACGACACCTGGAAACCGTGCCGCGAATGCCGTCTGACCTGGCGCATCACCCAGCGCGATAAGGTGCTGGCAAAAGGCACGACGTCGATGACGATCGCAGCAGACTCGGGAACGATGATTAAAACGCTGACGGCCACGCCCACGGGCCAGGATGACGTGTCGATTCGGTTTACGATAAAAAACAGTGCGGGAAAAATTGTCGGCGAAAATCAGCGCACGGAGTCCGTCATAAAGTGAGCGAGGGGAAAAGGAAAATTGCCGCTTCCCCTGCTTTCTTGTACCCTTTCAGCGTTTACCCCAATCCCCTAAAAATCGAGACATCCGGACGCCTATGACTGCACATATTTCCAAAGATCCTTTGCATGGCGTAACGCTGGAGATGATGGTCAACGCCCTGGTGGCGAAATATGGCTGGAGCGAGTTGGGCGACCGCATCAAAATTAACTGTTTCAGAAAAGACCCCAGCGTTAAATCGAGCCTGAAATTTCTGCGCCGCACCCCATGGGCGCGCGCGGAAGTGGAAGCCCTGTATCTGGACTCTCTCAACGATGAGGGAAATACAGAGCAGGCGGCGCCCGCCTTTAATCCCTGGGCCAACAGTCGGATTATCAAGAGCTAATACGCAAATGACGCGACACGTAAAACGGATCGGTGCGCTGGCTGCCTGCGCGCTTTTACTTGTGAGTTGCTCCTCAAAACCACCGAAATCGCTGGTTACCCCTCTCCCCACCGTCAGCAAACCGACGCCGCAGGCAAACCAGCCGATGCGCGGCATCTGGCTGGCGACCGTCTCGCGTCTCGACTGGCCCCCGGTGGCCTCGGTGAATGGCCGCAGCGAGGACCAGCGCATCGCGATGCAAAAGCAGGCGCTGATCGCAAAGCTCGACAACCTTAAGCAACTCGGCATCAACACGGTCTTTTTCCAGGTGAAGCCGGACAGCACGGCGCTCTGGTCATCAAAGATTCTCCCTTGGTCGGATATGCTGACCGGCAACATCGGGGAATATCCGGGATACGACCCGCTGCAGTTTATGCTCGATGAAGCGCACAAGCGCGGCATGAAGGTCCATGCCTGGTTTAACCCCTATCGCGTGTCGACCAACACCAAACCGTCCACCATCGCCGCCCTGAACCGGACGTCATACCAGACGCCGTCCAGCGTTTATGTCCAGCACCCGGAATGGGTCCGCATCTCAGGCGACCGCTTTGTGCTCGACCCGGGCATTCCCGAGGTGCGGGACTGGATAACCAAAGTGGTGACCGAAGTGGTGGCGAACTACCCGGTAGACGGTGTGCAGTTTGATGATTACTTCTATGCCGAATCGCCGGGCTCCGCGCTGAATGATTCGCAGACCTGGCGGCAGTACGGCCAGGGATTTGCCTCAAAAGCCGACTGGCGAAGGCACAACACGCAGCAGCTGATCGTCCAGGTCTCCCGCGCGATCAAGCAGACAAAGCCCGACGTTGAGTTTGGCGTCAGCCCGGCGGGGGTATGGCGTAACCGCTCCTTTGACCCGGCAGGCTCCGACACACGGGGCGCCGCGGCCTATGATGAATCCTTCGCCGATACGCGTCAGTGGGTGCAGCAGGGCCTGCTGGACTACATCGCGCCGCAGATTTACTGGCCCTTCGCGCGTGATGCCGCGCGCTACGACGTGCTGACCAGATGGTGGGCCGACGTCGTGAAGCCGACCCACACGCGCCTCTATATCGGCATTGCGTTCTACAAGGTGGGCGAACCGTCGAGAAACGAGCCGGACTGGACGGTTCAGGGCGGCGTGCCGGAGCTGAAAAAGCAGCTCGATCTCAACGATTCGCTGCCCAACGTCAACGGCACCATCCTGTTCCGGGAAGATTACCTGAACCAGCCGCAGACCCAGCAGGCGGTAAACTACCTCCGTGGACGCTGGGGTAGCTAAGTAACGATCAGGCAGAAACGCCCGTTTCTGCCTGTTTTTACGGCTTCGGCCCGAACATCGCCTCGAGCTGCTGCGCATTCGGCATCCCCACCACCTGCTGCAGCTCGTTTTCCGCATTCAGATAATAAATAGCCGGCGTGGCGTTAGCGCCCAGGCTGTCCATCAGCGCCTGATGTTTCTGTAGGATCTCAACCGTTTCGCGGGAAGCCTCGCCTTCAGGCTTGGGCAGTTTTTTGCCGCCGGAGAGCTCGTATTCGCGCCAGGCCGCAACCGGATCTTTCGCATTCAGAATGGCGGCGGCGTTGCGTCCGCTGTTGGGGTTGAGGAACGCCACCAGCAGCGTATTGAGCTGCACCTTACCGGCCTTCACCCACGGCTGCGCCTCGGACCAGAACTGCTTGCAGTACGGACAGAACGGATCGGCAAAGACAAAGACCTTACGCGGGGCGCTATCCGCCCCTTCCTTCAGGGGATGCGCCGCGTTGAGGTTTTTCCACATCTCGCGTCCCATTGGGGCGTAGATCTCTTTCTGGAAATAGCCCTCGCTGAGGTTCTTCCCTTTGTCATCATAAAGATAACCTGAGATCACGTGCTTGCCGTCCGGCGTAAGAAAGAGCGTCACGCCCATATCCTGATACTGCCCCAGCCAGGCTGGCGCGCCGCCCGGCGCATCCAGCTTCTTGATGATTTTGATGTTCTGCTGCTCGCTGAAGTGCTTCACCACATCCGGTATGGCTTCAGCCGCCTGTGCCAGCCCTGACGTCGCCAGCGCCGAAAGTAACAGTAATTTTTTCATTTCCCTCTCCGGTTTGTCGGGGGCATTTCGCTCCCTTCAGGTTAGCGGCTTTTCAGTGCGTCACTGACCATTTCGTCGAATTGTTCGAACGGCACCCAGCCGGGAAGCAGCCCCTCGCCGATAAGCGTAGCGGGCGTGCCCTGGATCCCCATTTTTTCCGCCACAATGAGGCTGCGCCTGATCGTCAGAAAACTCTCCTCGTCCGGCGTCGTCACGCTCACGCCCGCCCGCTTTTGCGCCTCCTGAATGCTGGCGTCATCGTGGTACCCCTTTTTCGCCATCAGGGTGTGGTTCAGCTTCATAAACTGCTCAGGATGCGCACGCCAGAGGGTTAACGCGTCTCGTGCGGCGGTCAGCGAACTTTCCGAGCGGAAAGGTAAAAACTTAAAGACCACCGCCACGTCCGGGTGTTTTTCGACAATCTTCTCCAGGTACGGATCGAATTTTTTACAGTACGGGCAGTTGTAGTCGGTAAACACCACCAGGGTGAGCTTTGGGTTTTTCGCGCCGATGCGCGGGGAGTTTGGATCGTTAAACAGGAAATCAGCGATCATCTTCTGCGCGCGCTGCTCCTGGTCAGGCGCCAGCGGCTGGGCAGCAAATACCTGAAGCGGGGCCAGCAGGAGCAGCAGCGTAATAAGGAATTTTTTCATGACACAGTTAGCCTTTTGCATTGTTCAGGGTGGTAACCAGGGTGCGTTTGTCCAGCAGCGGCGAGAGAATTTCCCCTTCAGGCAGACCGGGGCCATACACCGCGTTAAACGGAATGGCGTAGCGGTTTCGCTTCGCCAGAAAATCCGCGATAAACGCGGACGGCTGGCTCCAGTCTCCGCGCAGGGCCACCACGTCCGGCTGGCGCAGCGCGGCAATCACGTCCGGCTGACTGAGTACGCGATGCTCGTTAACTTTGCAGGTCACGCACCAGTCCGCCGAGATATCCACAAACACTCGCTTCCCCTGCGCCAGGGCCTGCTCAATGGCCTCTTCACTGAGCGGCTGCCACGGGACGGTTTGCGCAACGCTTTGTGCCGGAGCATCAGACGGCGCGTTAAGCAGACCGCGCACTTGATACCCGCCGAACGCCGACAGCGCGATGACCACCAGCCAGAACAGCGGCGAAGATTTTTGCCCCTTCAGCGCGAACAGCACCAGCGCAGCGGCAGTCAGCGCCAGCATCACGATCTGGCTGACCGCCTCGCCCAGATGCACGCTCAACAGCGTTGCCAGCCAGAGGCTGGAGGCCAGCATCATCATGCCGAGGATGACCTTGAGCGTGTTCATCCAGCGGCCGGGTTTCGGCAGCAGCATCGCCGTTTTCGGTACCAGGGCAACGAACAGCCACGGCAGACTCATGCCCACGCCGAGCATCAGGAAGATCAGCCACAGGGCGTGCAGCGGCGCGCCAAGGGCAAAGGCGACCGCGGTACCGAGGAACGGTGCGGAGCACGGCGTCGCCAGCAGCGTGGCGAACATTCCTTCGCAGAAGCTGCCGCAGATCCCCGATCCCCCTGCCGTCGCCAGCCGTCCTGCGGCAGAAGAAGGCAGCAGCATCTCAAACGTTCCAAACAGGTTCAGCGCAAACATGAAGGTCACGGCGACCATCAGGCCGATAAACCACGGGTTCTGGAACTGAATGCCCCACCCCAGCGACGCTCCGGCCAGCTTCAGCGCGGTGACCATCCCGGCCAGCAGCATAAAGGAGGTGAGGATCCCGGCGCTGGTGGCCAGAAAGCGCAGCCTGATGGCGCGGCTGTTCGATCCCGCCAGCAAGATGCTGTTAAGCTTCATGCCTATCACCGGCAGCACGCAGGGCATCAGGTTCAGGATCAGCCCGCCCAGCAGCGCAAAGAGCACCATTTTTCCCGTCCCGTCCGGCACGGAGGTCTCTTCGGGCGTTGCCCCAACGGTCATGGTGGTTTGCTGCGCCCGATCGCCGTTGGTCAGCACAAACGACAGCCTTTTGCCTGCCAACGAAGCGGGTTTATCACCCCATTCGTCGGTCACGGGTACCGTCACCCGAAGCGTAGTGCCGTCATGTTTAATGACCGGCTCGCCGGGCAGAATGTCACCCTCCAGCGGGTCAAAGTAGATCCCCGGATTGTCCCACTTCCCGTCCATCGTGCCGGTAATCACCAGCTTGTCGCCAGAGAGCCAGGCGGAAAGATCAGACGACACGCCTGATGAACCCGGCACGGCGCGCATCGCTTGCCCGAAGGCGCTGCGGAAGCCCTCATCCACCGGCTGGGTAAAATCGAGGTGCAGCGGGTAGTCCGTCAGCAGGCAGACGTTGCTGCACGTAGAGAGCGTCAGCGTCCCGTCGAGCGTGTCGCCCTTCGCTCCGTCGAGCGTAATCGGGATCGTCACCTTATCGTGATAGCCCTGCGTGGTCATGCCGGAGATATCAAAGCGCGACGGCACCGGCCAGGACCAGCTGTCCGTTACGCCTTCCGGCCAGCTGATTTTCGGCGCCACGCCGCCCTCGCCCGGCGATCGCCAGTAGGTTTTCCAGCCGGGCTTTAGCTCAACGGTGAGCAGGCCTTTAACATGCGTTTGTTCCCTCTCCGCCTGAAAGCGGATGCGGGCGTGATCGTTTTGTGGGGAGACCAGCCAGCCGGTGTCTGCCGCATGGACAATGCCGATGCAGGACAGCCACAGGAAGACGAATCCCCTGAAGAGGTTAACCATGTTGTACTCCGTGAACAGTGAAAAATTATCGTGTGAGGACGATGTTTTTCATTCACGGAAAACGCAGTTTTTAAGGTGTATTCGGGGAGGTGGTGCCTGAACGGGCTGTTCCGCCGGAGCCATTGCCCGCCCTTGCGTCAACAGCTGCAGCAGCGCGAAGAAGATAATAATGGCCGGTAACGCACCGTCGAAGAACAGCGGCTGCGCGCAAAGCAGCGAGTGCGCGCCGAGCTGACACGGCGACGGGCCGGGTTGTTCAGTGTTGCTGGTTTGAGTCGGGGCATCTGCACTCAGCGAAATCTGCGAATCCAGTCCCTGTAAAAAATGGTTGAGCATCACCGCACGCTGCACGAGGCAAAGCGCCATCGCGAGACAGGTGATAATCAAAAGCCATTTTCCGAGGAGCTGACGGTTGCGCATAACATTCCAGAGTGACAAGACGCCCCGATCATAAACGATAGTGATGAATCTACAAGTGCCGGAAGTGTAAGGTTTTGTCTGCCGCCGCTATTCGCCCGTCAGCGCGTCATAGACGTCCCGCAGCCGCGTGCGCAGAAACAGCACCGCCTTGTGCTTGCGGGATAACAGCGCCTGTTCGCTGGCGCCGGTCTCCTCTGCCAGCATTTTAATGCTGTAGCCGTGGAGCTCGGTCTTTTCAAATACCTCCCGCTGCGGCGGCGGAAGTTCAGACAGCGCCTGGCCCAGCTCTTCCCACAGCAGCGTTTTGAGGTACTCCTCCTCCGGCGTGTGCGGTACGCCGAACAGGGTTTCGGCCAGCTCGTCTTCCGGATAACCGTCGTCATCTTCGCCCGTAAAATAGCCGGAGAGCGACACCTCGCGCTTTTTACGCGCCCGGTCGGTCATTTCGTTACGCGCCGCGCGGAACAGCCAGGCGGCGACGTTTTCGACCGGCTGCTCCACTTTCATCAGCTGATACGTCACTTCCTGCAAAATGTCGTCGGCATCATCACGCACGGACGTCCGTCCGCGAATGAAGGCTTTCAGCCGGGCGCGGCAGGCATTGAGCGCCGACATCAGCATGGATCCGCCCGTCTCCCCGGCTTTCATCTCGCTCACTCCGCGTCCGGCGCTTTTGGCGTGGCTTCATCGCGCTTATCGTCACGATGGCCATGCCAGCCGCAGTGGCCGCGACCGTGGCGACCGAAGCCTTCACGGCGCTGCTGAATAAACGCTTCGCGCTGTTCGGGCGTCATATTCATCCAGCGCTCGTGCATGCGGCGGTGCGCGCCAAACATTCCGGGGCGGAAACCTAAGCCGCCAAACAGAATGCGACTCAGCACCAGAATGCCCAGCGCCTGCCAGAATCCGATGGCCTTAACGCCCAGGATCGCCGGAAGCAAGGCGTTCCACAGGGACATCACCAGCAGGCCGAGCACGATGAAAATCACCGCGCCGATGACTAAGCCCTTGCCCATACGGTGGCGACCAAATCCGCGCCCGTGACCTCTGCCGTGCATTTCAAAATCTCTCATGGTGTTTACCTCGTTTACCGTAACTGATTATGGCGTGTGATGAGGTAGACGGATGAGGAAGGGAAATATTGCCGGGGTGAATATAATTTTTTTGTGCTGCCGAATTTGGACTCATAGCGGTAACGGCTGGCGGATGCTATGAGTCGCTTGCAGGCAAATCATCGCGTACGAAGAAATCGCTTAACCAATGCGATAGCAATGACGGCCAGTATGATTGATAACAATGTCAGGAAGATGAGTTTGTTAATGGTGCAACGCTTTACTCAAAGGCTCAGGTAGCAGCATCTGCGGCTAATCGACTCAAATTTCAGGATCCTCAGTACTACCAGGCACTGTATAAAGAAAATATCGAGATGTTATACTTCTTAATCGAACCGCAAATGTCTGAAATCATTTATCAGGTAAACTCTGGGGATAATAATGAGCAAGTGATAGGCGACGCCTTGTACGAGATACTGCGGAAATGAAGCAAGCAATTTTATGGCTTTTGAAGTCGTTTTTTTACCTGATTCCTGCGTTGCTTATCGTAATTGGAATATATCTATTTGTACGGTTTATACCGGGGCATGCTGCTTTACTCAGCGTCGTTTGGGTGATTGTTATTTCTGTTATATATGTGAAATACAATAAGTGGTACTGAAACAAACTCAAAGAGTAAGCAGGCAAGACTTTATGTATGACAGTAATATAAAAGGCTCCTTGCGGAGCCTCCTTAATACCATCAAGCCTGCACCGGCAACCTAAAACTCGAAATACTCCGTGAAAGCTGCTGCGCCTGCTCTTCCAGCGAGGCCGCTGCCGCAGCGGACTGCTGCACCAGCGCGGCGTTCTGCTGGGTCACGCCGTCCATCTCGGTCACCGCCTGCCCGACCTGACTGATCCCGCGGCTCTGCTCTTCAGAGGCGACGGAGATCTGCTCCATCAGCGTATTCACTTTATTCACCGACGAAATGATCGAGTCAATCACCTCGCCCGAGCGGCTCACCAACTCCGCACCGTTTTTCACGCTCGAGACCGACTGCGCGATCAGGCTTTCGATGTCTTTCGCCGCCACCGCGCTTTTCTGCGCCAGGGTGCGCACTTCGCTGGCCACGACCGCAAAACCGCGTCCCTGCGTACCGGCGCGCGCCGCTTCAACCGCCGCGTTCAGCGCCAGGATGTTGGTCTGGAAGGCGATGCTGTTAATCACGCTGGTGATGTCTTCAATGCGCTTAGAGTTCGCCGCGATGGTATTCATCGTGTCGATGACTTCACGGGTTACCGCTTCACCGGTATGGGCATTTTTCACCGCGTCCTGCACCAGTTTCCCGGCCTGATACACATTATCGGTATTGTTCGCCACCGTCGCGCTCAGCTCTTCCATGCTGGCCGCCGTCTGGGTTAACGCCGAAGCCTGCTGCTCGGTGCGTGACGCCAGGTCGATATTCCCGGAGGCAATCTCCTGGGCTGCGTGCGTTACGGTATGGCTCGCATCGCGCACCTGGGCGATAGTTGCCAGCAGCGCCTGACGCATCTGCTCCATCGAGCCCATCAGATGGTCGATTTCGTTGCCTGTACTCCCCTTCACCGGCACTGGAATGTCCAGCTTGCCTGCCGCAATCTGGCTGCAGTGCTCGCGTGCCAGGTTAACCGGCGCAAAGACAAAGCGCTTCATCAGCAGGCTGACGGCGACAATCACCACCACAAACAGGCTGGCGATAGCGGCAATGATCGCCAGGCCAGAGACGAAGTTACTGCTCGCATTCTCGTTCAGGCTTTTGGCGTATTTCTGGTGGACGGAAAGCACCTGGTCGAGAACGATCTCGTACTGGCGGTCGAGGCGGGAGACTTCCGGGATCAGCGCGTTGAATTTGGCAACATCGTGCGCCTCGGCGGCGTCGATCAGCGGCGCCAGCCCCTGGTTGCGGTAGTTTTGCCAGGCGTCCTGATAGGCAGTGACCAGCGGCGCTTCATCGCTCAGGCGCGGCGACGCCATAAAGGCCGCAAAGGCGTGGTCCGCTTTGGTCAGCGCCTCTTTCACGGCGGTAAGCTTTGCAGCACCGTCCGCCGCGTTGCCCGCTTCCACCATCTTCACATACTCCATCACCCGCACGCGCAGCGTACGGCTGTGGTTAATAGGGTCAATAATGGACAGCACAACCTGGATCTCTTTGTTGACGTTATCCAGCGAATTATTACTTTTAATGATGAGGCCAACGCTGGTGACGGTGCTGACAACAAAGAAGAAAAGCAGCGAGAACAGGACAATCAGGGATGACTTTTTCAACGACATAAACCAATACCTCAAGGAGAATTATTCCTTATGGTTATCGGCGCGTCCAAAACTTAAATTAATTAAAGTTATTGAAGTATCGAACCGGGCTATTTCGCTGACTTATAGCGTCGCTGCAGGGTAGCATCCAGTTTCCGCTGCAGCGGTTCCGGGGTCTCGCCCTCAATCAATTTGCTAATCAAATCAAAGCAGTGCCACGCCAGCTGGCGGTTATCCTGGCGAATGGTATCCACCGGGATCGTCAGCGAATCGTAGAGATAGTGATCGTCAAAACTGGCTAACCTGATATCACTTTGCAACAGGTTATGTTGGCCCATATAGCGCAGCACCCCTTCCAGCAGCCCGCAGGCGGCGGCGAAAAGCGCTTTCGGCGGACGCCCCAGGCGGGCGCAAAGTTCAGCAAACATCTCGTATCCGGAGCTCGGATGATAGTTGCCGTGAATGATCCACTCGGGGCGCAGCGCCACACCGGCCTCACGCAGCCCTTGCTTAAAGCCTTCCAGGCGGTCGCGCGTGGGCGACAGCCGGGGCTGGCCGCCGAGAAAGTAGAACTCATCAGGATGCTGGCGCGCAATGTCGGCCACCAGTTCGGTCGTCGGGGTAATGGAATCGGTGATCACCAGCGGCAGCGCGCTGTCGTTGATGTGGCGGTCAAACAGAACCACCGGCAGCTGCTCGCTCAGCTTATGGTAGTCCGCATCGTTGAGCATGCTGGAGGCCACAATCAGCCCGTCCACCTGACGCGCCACCATGTTGTTCACCACCACCGTCTCCTGCCCCGGGTTTTCATCGCTGCAGGAGATCAGCAGCTGAACGCCCGCCTCGCGGCACAGCGTTTCCAGCTCGTGAGAAAAGACGGCAAAACCGTAGTTGGTGATCTCCGGGACCACCAGACCAATGGTGTGGCTGCGGTTATCGCGCAGCGACCGGGCATGAATGCTGGGCTGATAGTGGTGCTCTTTTGCAATTGCCAGCACGCGCTCGCGCGTCTCTTCCGCCACGCGAAGCTCTTTGCTGCGACCGTTCAGGACCAGGCTGGCGGTGGCTTTTGACACACCCGCCAGCTCCGCGATGTCTTTAATGGTGACGCGTTTTGTTTTTCTCACAACGACTTAGATCCGGCTGCCAAAACCCTCATTCTATCATGCAGGCGCGCAGCGACCAGTAGCGTAATGTGATATCGGACGCACCTTCGAATCGCACCCGGGCCGGATAGTCAGGAAAATAGCGGCTGCTCATCACCCCTTCGCCCTGGTTAATGAAGATTTCGACGCTGGAGCGGTCGCACAGGACGCGCAAATGACGGACGTCCCCCTGCCAGTAGCGGGTCAGGGTTTCACCGGTTTTCAGGCTCGCGCGCTCCAGACGTATACCCTGCTCATCGAGCGTGAGGCGCAGCGCGCCGGCAAAATCGACGTTCACCTGCGCGGCGCCCAGCTCAAACTCCAGACGCGTCGCGTCCAGTTCGGGCGCGTCGCTGGCGCGCCCCTGCCAGTGCTGCTCATCTTCACGCAGCGCCGCCAGTTCGCGCGCCGGGGTCTGCCAGAGCCTGCCGTCGCGATAGCGTAGTTCGCGCGGGCAGGTCATCTGGTGCATCCAGCCGTGCGCCCGGGTGGGCTGAAGCATCTCTTCCCCGTCCGGTACGCCCATCCAGCCAATCAGGATGCGGCGTCCATCTTCCGCCAGCGTGGTTTGCGGGGCGTAAAACTCAAACCCCGCGTCCAGCTCGTGCAGATCGCCGTTATCGAATGCGGCGCTGGCATAGTCAAACGCCCCGCTCATCCAGGTAGCCGGATAGGTATTGAGGTAGCGATGCGGCTGGCGCGCCAGCCCCTGCGGGCAGCAGATCAGGACATGTGTCCCGTCGAGGGCAAACAGGTCCGGACACTCCCACATATAACCCGCGTCCGTCAGGCCGTTAACCCCGTGACCGGCGATCTCCCCGCAGGATGTCCAGGCGTGCAAATCGGCTGATTTAAACAGCAGCACCTTGCCGCGCTTCTGCACATCCTGCGCGCCGAGCACCATGTACCACATCCCCTCGTGCTGCCACACCTTCGGGTCGCGCACGTGGCCGGTGTAGCCTTCCGGCAGCGCCAGCACCGGCCCCAGCTTCCTGAAGGTCCCGTCCGGCTGCTCCACGGCCAGGCACTGCCAGGCGGTGCGGCTGCCGTCATCGAACTTGACGTTGCCGGTGTAGCACAGGGTCAAAACGCCCTCGTTATCGACGGCGCTACCGGAGTAGCAGCCGTTGCGGTCATAGTCTTCATCGGGCATCAGCGCCAGGGGCTCATGCCGCCAGTGCACCAGGTCCGCAGAGCTCCAGTGCCCCCAGCACTTAAAGCGATGCTCGCAGTCCAGCGGGTTCCACTGATAGAACAGGTGATAGCGGCCAGCGAACCAGATAAACCCGTTCGGGTCGTTCATCAGCCCCGTCACCGGCGCGGCGTGCCATTGCGGATAATGGCTGTCCGCCAGCGCCCGCGGCTGACCTGTCATAACGGCCTGCAGGATCGCAGGCCAGCGGGAAGGTAACGTCATTATTCAGAATCCGTTTTATATTTCAGCAGCAGTGAGACGGTGAACGCCACGCCGAAGGCAATCACCATGCCGATAATATAGTTCAGCAGCGAGCTGGCCTGCACGATGGCCATCCCCGGAATCGCGGTCAGCCCGACAGCGGTCATGTACACATGCACGGAGACCACCCATGCCCCGCCCACCGCGCCGCCAATCAGCGCAGCGATAAACGGCTTAACGAAGCGCAGGTTGATACCAAAAATGGCCGCTTCGGTGATGCCCAGCATTGCAGAGAACGCCGACGGCAGAGTAATGGCTTTGATTTTGGCATCTTTGGTTTTGAACCACACCGCCAGGCAGGCACCGCCCTGCGCCACGTTCGCCATGGCCCAGATCGGCAGCAGGAAGTTAACGCCAATCGACGGGTTGCCCAGCAGCCCGGCTTCAATCGCGTGGAAGCTGTGATGAATACCGGTGATCACAATCACCGAATACAGTCCGCCGAACAGCAGCCCGGCGAGCCAGCCCGCGTGGGCGATCAGCGTGCTCAGAATAAAGGAGATACCGTCGCCCAGAGCGCGCCCCGCCGGGCCAATAATCAGCAAGGCGATAAAGCCGGAGATGACGACGGTGAGGAACGGCGTCAGGATCAGGTCTAACGCATCCGGGATCGCGCGGCGCAGGTTTTTCTCCACGATGCTCATAAACCAGACGGCCAGCAGCACCGGGAATACCGTGCCCTGATAGCCAATCATCGCGATCTCAAGGCCGAAGAAGTTCATGGTGTGGAAGCCCGACGCCACGCCCCAGGCGTTGGTCAGCGCCGGGTGGGTCAGAATGCCGCCCAGCGTCGCGCCGAGGTACGGGTTACCGCCAAATTCGCGCGCGGCGGTAAAGCCAATCAGAATAGGCAGAATGATAAACGCCGCCGAGCTGCACATGTCCAGCATGATGTAGATAGCGTTATCCGCATTGACCCAGCCGTAGGTTTTCACCATGCCGAGCAGGCCCATCAGCAGACCGGACGCCACAATCGCGGGGATGATCGGCACAAAGATGTTGGAGAGCAGACGGGCAATGCGCTGGAACGGGTTCAGCTTGCGCGCCGCCAGATCCGCAGCCTCAGATTTACTGGATTCGCTAATACCCGCCGCCTGAATAAAGGCGGCGTACACCTTGTTGACCACGCCCGTGCCAAAAATCACCTGCATCTGCCCGGCGTTACGGAAGCAGCCTTTCACACCGTCGACCTTGCCGATAGCCTGCTGATCCGCCAGCGCGTCATCGACCAGCACCAGACGAAGACGCGTTGCGCAGTGCGCCGCGCTGGCGATATTTTCCTTGCCACCGAGCAGCGGAATAAGCTCGCGGGCGATTTGATTAAAATCCATAGATACCTCTGCCTGACTTCTTTTTATGATGTGCGAAACGCTCCCGCCAGGCGGGAGCGTGATGGGTTAAAACCAGGTTTCCATCTGGACCCCAAAGTTCCATTCCCCGCCGGCGTTGAAGCCGCTGCTGCCAAAGGCATCATCGCTGGCGTAATGATCCAGTTTGCTGCTCCAGTCCATCCAGGTGGCAAACAGGCGCAGTTCGGGACGGCTGAAGAAATCGCCGATTTTGCTCGCTTTTAAGGTTGGCGCAAAGGTCAGCTTGTAGAAACTGCCGTTCACGGCGTTGCGATCCTTATAGCCTTCCGGGTTTAAATCCATGTACTGATAGCTGCCCTCAAACGCCAGCGCGAAATTCTGGGTGACCTCTTTGATCAGGCGGGTGTTGAGCGTTACCCACTCATAGCTATCGCCCTTGACGTAGCGATCTTTACTGCTCTGTGCCAGAACGGCGGGCGCAACGCTCCAGCCACCGCCGATTGGCGTGACACCGTAACTTGCGAAGCGCCAGGTGTCCGCCTCAGACAGCAAGGCGCCATCGGAGCCGATGCTTTTCACCTCCGCACCCAGCCCGTGACCATACAGCAGCGCCGTTTTGGCGGTCCCTTCGCGCAGGCCGTAGAAGCTGTCATTATGCAAGCCCACCAGGGCATGAACGCCGTGATTGGCGGCATCCGTTTTGATGAGATCGCCGTTAGTGTCTTTACGGTCGTCGTTATCCTTCGCCCGCAGGCCGCTCACCATCAGCTGGAACGGGCCGGCGAAGTGGTTCATGCTGAGGATATAGTTCTGAACGTTGTTGTCGGTCTGCTCCACGCTGCCGAAGTTGCGGCCATAAATGGAGAAGTTGCTGCGCAGCGAATCGTTCCATTTCACGTCATAAACGCCGCCGCCGGTACCGGCCAGGAACACCACGTCGGAATCCAGCCAGTGGATGTCAAAGTTGTCGCGGTCGAAGCGTTTACCCGCCCAGAAGGTACTGCCCTTCAGCGCGCCGGTAAAATCAGGCAGGTTGCCCAGCTCTGCGAAGGCCTGGCGAATATTGAGGTCGCTGGTATCGGCTGACCAGTCGTTATAGGTTCTCTGACCGTCGGCCAGCATCGCTTTAAAGCGCGTGGTCGCCCCGTTATCCAGGGTTTGCTTGTGCTCCAGGTTCAGCTCGACGTAGGTGTCGGCTTCGTTACCCAGACGCCCCACCGCACCACCGGTTTCACCGGCTGGCGTCAGGTAAGGGCCACTTTTGCTGCTGGAGGCCGCATCGTTCATCAGCAGGCCAGAGCGGGCATAGCCGTGGAACTCAAACCCGCCGGTCTGATCCGCCTTCTTCTCCAGCGCGGTGGTGCGCTGCGCCACCTCCTGGGTCGTCGTTTGCGCCTGCTGCTGAGCGGCAACCAGCTGCTGCGTTTTTTGTTCTGCTGCCGCGGCGCGTTTCTCAGCCACCTGCGCGCGCGTCTCTGCGTCCTGAAGGCGCTGCTCCATCGCGGCAAGGCGCGCTTCAATACTGGACATATCGGTCTGGGCAAAAACAGAGGTACTTCCGGCCAGCATGCCTATCATCACGGCAAGTCTGCGTTTTTTATACATTTTGTCGCATCCCTAAAAGAAGTCATTAAACGTGCTAAATTGCTAAACCGGTTTAGGTTGCTGATACTAAACCTGTGAATTTTGGATCGGCAATCTTTTTTGCTAAACCGATTTAGTAAGTGTGATCGAGGCGACAATTCAGGCCGCAGGATGGCGGCCAGGAGAGGAGAAATTACAGGTCGTGCTGCCAGGGCAACGCGGTCATCGCCCCTTTGGCCGTGGTGGCCAGCGCGCCGCAGCGCTGGGCGAGCGCGATAACCGGCGTCAGGTCCTGTCCGGCGGCCAGCCCGTAGAGCAGCCCCGCCACAAAGGCATCGCCCGCACCGGTCGTATCGACGCACTGCACAGGCGTTGCCGGGTAGTGTTTTACGGTACCTTCATGCCACGCGGTTACGCCCGCTTTTCCCTGGGTAACCAGCACCAGACGCGCCGGGCAGCGCTGCATCAGCACCTCCAGACCAACGTTTACCGCCGCGCTACCGGTGAAAAAGGCCAGTTCTTCTACCGAAAGTTTCACCACGTCAGCGCTTTGCAGCGCCTGTTCAAGACAGCGGTGAAGTGCGTTCTCATCCGGCCAGAGATCCGGGCGAATATTGGGGTCGAAACTGACGTAACCGCCCGCCTCCCGGATGGCGGCCATCGCCTGAAAGGTCGTGGCACGGCTCGGCTCGGCGCTTAAGGCGATGGAGCAGACGTGCAGCCACTCCCCGGCGCTGAACGTCGGCAGGTCGTCGGGGTCGAGAAACAGATCGGCGCTTGGGCGCACCATGAAGGTAAACGATCGCTCGCCGTGGTCGTCCAAATCAACCACCACCGTTGAGGTGCGGTGCGCCGGGTCAAGGCGCATCCACGTCACGTCAACCCGCTCGTCAGCGAGCGTTTTCGCCATAAACCGCCCGAAAGGATCGTCGCCAACCCTGCCAATAAAGGCGCTCTGGCCGCCAAGCCGGGCAATACCGACCGCGACGTTCGCTGGCGCGCCGCCAGGGCACTGCAGTAATCGACCTTCTCCATCTGGCAGCAAATCCACTACCGCATCGCCAAGTACCCAGATTTTCTTCATGTGATCCTCGTAGCTAAACTATGTTAAACCGATTTAGCTATTTAAGCACAGGCCGGGCAAAGGGGAAATAACGGGAGGGAAATTTGACTTAACGCACCAGATGCGGCCAGTGGATATCGCCGACGCCATTCAGCTGCGGCCGGGCAAACAGAAATCCCTGAAAGCGTCGGATCCCGGCAGATTCGAGCCAGCACCACTCCTCAATTTTCTCGATACCTTCCGCCACCAGGGTGATTTCAAGATCGGAGCAGCAGCTGATGATGGAGCGCACAATTGCCTGTTTCGGGCCGCTCAGGTGAATATTGCTGACAATTTCCCGGTCGATTTTAATTTTATCCGGCTGGAACCGGGTCAGCAGCGAAAGTCCGGCATAGCCCGAGCCAAAATCATCGATCGCCAGGCCAATCCCCTCACCGCGAAGCTGCTTGATGGCACTGTTAAACTGGTTGAACCCGGAGATCATCTCGTTTTCAGTGACTTCAATGACCACCTGCTCCGGCTGAAGGCCATGTTTTTTAATCTGAGCGACCAGAAATTCCACTGCGCCAGGGACATTCACCAGCGACATGGGCAGCAGGTTTACCGCGATTTTATGGCTGCCAATGCCCAGCTTTTCCGCCAGCGCAAAGGCATAGGCTTTTGTCTGGAGATCGACTTCGTAGATGTTGTCCGGGTCGACGGTGCTGAAGAAATGCTCCGGGCTGCCGCCGTCGTTGCCGCGGATAAGCGCCTCAAGGGAGCTGATCTTCCCTTCCGAGGGCTCGACAATAGGCTGCAGCGCAAACTGGCAGGTTTGCCCGGCAATCAGGCCCAGGTGTTCGCCAAAGGGTAGCGTTTCGGTCGAGAGCGTCCATTTGTCCGCGGTGTAGCGTGCCCCCGACGGGACCGGACGTTTACCGGTTATGAAGGTCTGAATAAATTTGAACACCCGATCGTCGGAGGTCAGATAGCTGTCCAGCTTGCTGTAGCGCAGCACCGACTGCAGCACCTCTTTCGGCGACTGCGTTTGCAGATCGAACAGCAGCATGCCGACGTTTTCGAAGCGTCTGCGCGGACCATAGTCCCGCAGCAGTTCTACCACCCCGCTGTGCCGCTTGTCCTCACGGATGGTATGGAAAAGTTTGACCACACTCTCTTCCGACCCTTCGAGGATCTGCAGAACCTCATTCCCATTAGCCAGGAGGACGCCGGTAATAGCCAGTTTTGTGTTGCGGCCCCTGGCGCGCTCCACCAGCTCCCGCAGTTCAGTGGACGGGCGGGATAAATTCAACTGGCTTCGGTAGATCAGAGTCGTCAGCACAAAAAGGGGTTCCAATGAGAAAGAGAGGTGCCTTGAAGCTACTATGTAACATACTTAATCAATGCGACCTAACATATTCACGCTACAGGGGAACGTTACTTTTTCTCGTCCCCGATCCGGCTGTTAATCCTCTCCTGCATAAAGTCGTAAAACGGGTTCGAGGTGACCCGCATCAGCGCCTCTTTTCCGACGCTTAATACGGACGTTTCTCCCCAGAGCGCAATCGTCCCCAGGCTGATACCGTAGCGGTTTTTCACCCCAGGTTCGCGACCATAGAGATCGTCATCCGGCGGGAACGGCACCGCAACGTGCGACAGGGAATAGACATCCTGCGGCCAGGACTGGGCAAGCGGCACCACCGTCTCCTGCGTTCTGCCTGCCGGGGTTATTTTCGCCACAGTCGAGAAACTGTGCTCGCTGGCATTGGTGATAATCGTGACACCGTAACGTCTCTGTGCGACCGGCAGCAGCGCCGTGGTGGCCGTCCAGGACGACGGTTTGAAGAGCGGACGGAAGCTCGCCGCCTGGTTGATATCGAACATCACCAGCTCGCTGCCGTTTGCCGGAAGCTGGTCAAACAGGCCGCTGACCACCGCGCGGGTACTGACCGTGGAGTCCATCACCGACTGGAACGCCAGCACCGGCGGCAAATTCGCCAGCCTGTTTTCCCGCGCCGCGCGGCCAATCTGCTCCTGCAGGGCCTTCGTCAGCAGCCACGACTGGCGGGCGGCGTTCACCGGGAACGAATTGTATTTATACGGATTATATTCCGGGGAGATATTCAGCCAGGCCGCTTTGGCAAACGGCGGCAGCAGCGCCGGTAGCCCGGCGAAACCGGCGAACCGCGCAAAGGCCGTCACGCCAATCATCGGTGAGAGCAGGATCACCTGCTGTGGTTTACGCAGCGCTGGCGCGTCCAGCGCATCGAGGGCATATTTCATCGCCAGCGCCCCGCCGTTGGAGTAGCCCACCAGATGCAGAGGCACAGCCTCACCCGCCAGGCGCGTAGCTTCCCGTACGGCAAGGCGCGTGGCCGCCAGCCACATTTCCCAATCAACATCCGTCAGCGCGCCGGGCGCGGTGCCATGGCCGGGAAGACGCGGGACCACGGCCACAAAGCCGTGCTGCTGATAGTTCACGGCAAGGCGCCTGACGCTGTATGGCGAATCCGTCAGCCCGTGCAGCAGCACCACCGCGCCGCGGGGCTTTCCGGCTGGCATCAGCACAAAGGAGCGGTTGGCATCGGGGGCAAACTGACCGGGCCACACCATGCTCTGGCGGTAATAGCGGTTTAACGGGGTTTGTTCCTCGCCCGCTGTTTTCGCCGTCACCGCGTTATCCAGATCGGTGAAAATCGCCTTTTCCCGGGCGAGGTATCCGGCGAAATCAGCGTTATCCAGCTCGCGAACGGACATCTCATCTGCCCGCCAGGTGTGCCACAGGTGCAGTTCCGGCCCCTGCTGCGAGAGATACACCCGCACCGCCAGCAGGACGACCAGGACGATCCCCACGACCATTCCTGTTTTCTTTGCAAGCGCGATCAGGCGCACGCTGACTCGCCAGGGCAAATTCGCCATGAGGGATCCCTTTTATGTTCTCAGTGCTTCTATCTTATCAAAAATGTGAACAGGCTGACGTATTCACCAAATTCATACCTGTCAGGTCAGCCAGTGCACCAAAAGTGAACTACGCTGCACAAATGTTGATCATTGGTTAACCAAATATTGCATGAAGTTTACTGCGCAGCGGGTTTTCGCCCGCCTGTGAACATGGCACGCGTCATGCATTGTTAATCAGGTAACACAATTTCGGCCATTGACAGCCTGTTAACAGCGAGGCGGTATGACGACGAAACCTGAGATGTTGAGCCGTATCGAAGCGACTTTCAGCCAGCTGACCCCCAGCGAGAAGCGGGTCGGGAGCTGGCTGCTGGCGCACGCCGCGCAAATCCCGTTTGAAACGGCGGAGAGCGTCGGGCTGGCGAGCGGGACCAGCGGGATTACCGTCGGACGCTTTCTGCGCAAGCTGGGGTATCGCAACCTGGAGGATGCCAAAAAGAGCCTGCGCGATCCTTACCAGCCCTGGGGCATGAACGAGCGCCTCGACTCCTGGCAGCAGCAGCGCCCCCTGCCCAACCGCCTTCAGCACGCCCTGTCGCTGGAAGTGGACGCCATTACGCAGGTGTATCAGCTGGCGCAAACGGACGCTTTTCGTCAGGTGGTGCGCCATCTGGCCCACGCGGACGCGGTTTTTGTGCTGGGGATCCAGTCCACGCGCGGGATCGCCAACGCCTTCTTCAGCCACCTTGAATACCTCCGCCCGCGGGTGAGCTACTCCGAAGGGGCATCCGGCAGCTGGGTGGAATCCCTGAACTCCGGGTTTGCGCACCCTTATGTCGTGCTGACCGATACGCGTACCTACTCCACGATGGCCCGACAGTACTGCCGCGTCGCGAGCGAGAAAGGCATTCCGCTGGCCTTAATCACCGATATCTGGTGCCCGTGGGCGCGGGATTATCCGATTGATTTACTGCAGGTGAAAACCGATACCGGTCATTTCTGGGATTCACTTGCCCCTGTGAGCTGTTTGTTCAACCTGCTGCTGTCGGGCGTGGTGGAAGCGCTGGGTGATGCGCTTCCGGCGCGCCTGGCAGTAAACCGACAATTACAACAAGAGTTTGGTCAATTCGAACGCTAAAGGAGCGGAGCTATGCCCGTAGAGAGTGAACTGATTGATGTGGCGAAGACGTTCCCCACGCTGCATATCGATCTGAAGTACGCCACCGCCGACAATATTACCGGCCGCCCGATTTACCAGGAGGCGCTGTGCCTGCTGCATACCGACGCGGCCACCGCGCTGGCAAAAGCCATCAGCATTGCCACGCTGGCCGGACTGAAGCTGGTGGTCTACGACGCCTATCGGCCGCAGCAGGCGCAGGCCCAGTTGTGGGAGGCCTGCCCGAACCCGGAATATGTTGTCGACGTGGCGATTGGCTCCAACCACAGTCGCGGCACGGCCATCGACGTCACCCTGATGGACGAGCATAACGCCGTGCTGGATATGGGCGCCGGTTTTGACGAAATGCATGACCGCTCGCATCCGTATCACCCTTCCGTGCCGCCCCACGCCCAGCGCAACCGTCTGCTGTTGAACGCCATCATGTTCGGCGGCGGTTTTGTCGGGATCGGCAGCGAATGGTGGCACTTCGAACTGCCGAACGCCGCCAGCTACCCGCTGCTTGATGACCGTTTTGCCTGTTTTCCCCTGACGCACACCCCTCTTTAAACCTGGAGCACTGCCATGAAAACATCGCTTCTCTCGACCGTCATTGCCGCCACGCTGGCCCTGAGTGCACCGCTGGCGCTGGCTGCCGTCCCGAAAGACATGCTGGTCATCGGGAAAGCCGCCGACCCGCAAACGCTCGATCCGGCCATCACTATTGATAACAACGACTGGACCGTCACCTATCCATCCTACCAGCGTCTGGTCAAGTACAAGCCAGGCTCTACCGAGGTGGAAGGCGATCTGTCGACGGGCTGGAAAGCCTCCGACGACCAGAAAGAGTGGACCTTCACCCTGGCGGATAACGCCAAATTCTCCGACGGCACGCCGGTCACCGCCGAGGCGGTCAAACTCTCCTTCGAACGCCTGCTGAAGCTCAGCCAGGGGCCGTCTGAAGCCTTCCCAAAAGATCTGAAAATTGATGCCGTTGATGACCATACGGTGAAATTCACCCTCAGCCAGCCGTTCGCGCCTTTCCTCTACACCCTGGCGAACGACGGCGCCTCCATCATTAACCCGACGGTGCTGAAGGCCAATGCTGCGGACGACGCGCGCGGCTATCTGGCGCAAAACACCGCTGGCTCCGGGCCGTTTATGCTGAAGAGCTGGCAGAAAGGCCAGCAGCTGGTGCTGGTGCCAAACCCGCACTGGTCGGGCGACAAGCCGCACTTCAAGCGCGTCTCGGTGAAAATTATCGGTGAGAGCGCGTCGCGTCGTCTGCAGCTTTCCCGCGGTGACCTGGACATTGCCGACTCCCTGCCGGTCGATCAGCTGGCGGCCCTGAAGCAGGAAGGGAAAGTCGCCGTCGCCGAATACCCGTCCCTGCGCGTGACCTATCTCTACCTCAACAACAGCAAAGCGCCGCTCAATCAGGTCGATTTACGCCGCGCGGTCTCCTGGGCGACGGACTATCAGGGGATGGTGAAAGGCATTCTGAGCGGCAACGGCAAGCAGATGCGCGGCCCAATCCCGGAAGGCATGTGGGGATTTGACGCCACGGCCATGCAGTACAGCCTCGACGAGGCCAAAGCCAAAGCGGCCCTGGAGAAGGTTAAAGACAAGCCCGCCAGCCTGACCTTCCTCTACTCTGACAACGATCCGAACTGGGAGCCTATCGCGCTCTCAACGCAGGCCAGCCTTGGCAAGATCGGCATTAACGTCAAGCTGGAAAAACTGGCCAACGCCACCATGCGTGACCGCGTCGGCAAAGGCGATTACGACATCGCCATCGGCAACTGGAGCCCGGACTTTGCCGACCCGTACATGTTCATGAACTACTGGTTCGAATCGGACAAGAAAGGGCTGCCGGGCAACCGCTCGTTCTATGAGAACAAAGAGGTCGATTCCCTGCTGCAGGCCGCGCTGAAAACCACGGACCAGGCGGAACGCACCAAAGATTACCAGCAGGCGCAGAAAGTGGTTATCGACGAGGCGGCCTACGTTTATCTGTTCCAGAAGAACTACCAACTGGCGATGAACAAAGAGGTCAAAGGCTTCACCTTTAATCCGATGCTCGAGCAGGTGTTTAACATCGCCACCATGAGCAAGTAACCGTTTCGCCGGGGGAAAGTGTATGACGTTCTGGAGCATCGTGCGCCAGCGCTGCTGGGGGTTACTCCTGGTGGTGGCCGGTGTCTGTATTATCACTTTTATTATTTCGCACCTGATCCCCGGCGATCCGGCCCGTCTGCTGGCCGGCGACCGCGCCAGCGACGATATCGTGCAGAACATTCGCCAGCAGCTGGGGCTGGATCAGCCACTGTACGTTCAGTTTGGCCGTTACGTGGACGCCCTGGCCCACGGTGATTTAGGCACCTCCATCCGGACCGGCCGTCCGGTTGCGGAAGACCTGAAGGCTTTTTTCCCCGCCACGCTGGAACTGGCCTTTTGTTCCTTGCTGCTGGCGCTGGTCATCGGCGTGCCGCTGGGGATTTTGTCGGCGGTATACCGCAACCGCTGGCTGGATCACCTGGTACGTTTAATGGCGATGACAGGGATCTCCACCCCGGCCTTCTG
The DNA here is from genome assembly GCF_048684805.1 of Enterobacter sp. BNK-22. NCBI lineage: Bacteria > Pseudomonadati > Pseudomonadota > Gammaproteobacteria > Enterobacterales > Enterobacteriaceae > Enterobacter > Enterobacter sp. BNK-22. The sequence goes on along the minus strand of NZ_JBLQTT010000001.1, from coordinate 1,103,856 downwards.
GCTTGGGCTGGGCGTCATTGTCCTGTTCTACGGGCACCTGCAGATCCTGCCGGGCGGCGGCAGGCTGGACGACTGGCTCGACCCGCCTGCCCACGTCACCGGCTTTTATCTGCTGGATGCCCTGCTGGAAGGTAACGGAGAGGTCTTTTTCAATGCGCTGCAGCACCTGATTTTGCCCTCGTTGACGCTGGCGTTTGTGCATCTGGGCATCGTGGCGCGTCAGGTTCGTTCCGCGATGCTGGAGCAGCTTAGCGAAGACTACATTCGCACGGCCCGCGCCAGCGGCCTGCCCGGCTGGTATATCGTCCTGCGCTACGCCCTGCCGAATGCGATGATCCCGTCGATTACCGTGCTCGGGCTGGCGCTGGGCGACCTGCTGTACGGTGCCGTGCTGACTGAAACCGTCTTTGCCTGGCCGGGCATGGGAGCCTGGGTGGTGACATCCATTCAGGCGCTCGATTTCCCTGCCGTGATGGGCTTTGCCGTCGTTGTTTCGCTGGCCTACGTGCTGGTTAATCTGGTGGTCGATCTGCTTTACCTGTGGATTGACCCGCGAATTGGGCGCGGAGGTGCCGAATGATGTTAACGCAGGAAACGCCCGTCCCGGTTAAACCCGTCAGACAACGTATCAACTGGGCAAAGCTGTTCTGGATGCTGCGTCAAAGCCCGCTCACGATCGTTGGCGGCGTCATTATGCTTGTGATGCTTTTCATTATGGTGGCCGCACCGTGGATCGTGCCGCATGACCCAAACGCGCTGGATCTGACCGCGCGCCTGCAGGCGCCGTCTGCGCAGCACTGGTTTGGTACCGACGAGGTGGGCCGCGATCTGTTCAGCCGCGTGCTGGCGGGCAGCCAGCAGTCCATTACCGCCGGACTGGCGGTGGTGGTGATTGCGGGCGGCATCGGTTCGCTGCTGGGCTGTCTGTCCGGCGTGCTGGGCGGGCGCGGCGACGCCGTCATCATGCGAGTGATGGACATTATGCTCTCGATACCTTCCCTGGTGCTGACCATGGCGCTGGCCGCCGCGCTCGGGCCGAGCCTGTTTAACGCCATGCTGGCGATTGCGATTGTCCGCATTCCGTTTTACGTCCGCCTGGCACGCGGCCAAACCCTGGTGGTGCGCCAGTTTACCTACGTGCAGGCCGCCCGCACCTTTGGCGCCTCCCGCTGGCATTTGATCCGCTGGCACATCCTGCGCAACGCCCTGCCGCCGCTGATTGTGCAGGCGTCGCTGGACATCGGCAGCGCCATCCTGATGGCCGCCACGCTGGGGTTTATTGGCCTGGGGGCGCAGCAGCCGACCGCCGAATGGGGCGCGATGGTGGCCGTCGGCCGTAACTACGTTCTGGACCAGTGGTGGTACTGCGCGTTTCCCGGTGCGGCGATTTTGATAACCGCCGTGGGCTTTAACCTGTTTGGCGACGGTATCCGCGATCTGCTGGACCCGAAATCGGGAGGTAAACAGTGATGACCGATCCGGTACTCAAGATTGAAGACCTGCATCTGAGCTTCCCGATTTTCCGCGGCGAGGTCCACGCGCTGAACCACGTCTCGCTGGAGATCGGCAGGGGTGAAATTGTCGGCGTGGTGGGCGAATCCGGTTCAGGTAAATCGGTGACCGCCATGCTCGCCATGCGGCTGCTGCCGGAAGGCAGCTACCGTATTCATCATGGCCAGGTGAAATTACTCGGCGAAAACGTCCTGACGGCGTCCGAGAAACAGCTTCGCCAGTGGCGCGGCGCAAAGGTCGCGATGATTTTTCAGGAGCCCATGACCGCCCTCAACCCGACGCGGCGGATTGGCAAACAGATGGTCGAGGTGATCCGCCAGCATCAGCCGCTTTCCCGGCATGAGGCGCAGCAGAAGGCGATTACCCTGCTGGAAGAGATGCAAATCCCGGATGCGAAAGCGGTCATGGCGCGCTATCCGTTTGAGCTGTCCGGCGGGATGCGCCAGCGGGTGATGATCGCCCTTGCCTTCTCCTGCGAGCCGGAGCTGATTATCGCCGACGAACCGACCACCGCGCTGGACGTCACCGTCCAGCTGCAGGTGCTGCGCCTGCTGAAGCACAAGGCACGGGCCAGCGGCACCTCGGTGCTGTTTATCAGCCACGATATGGCCGTGGTGTCCCAGCTCTGCGACAGAATGTACGTGATGTATGCGGGCAGCGTGATCGAGAGCGGTGCCACGCAAACGCTGATCCACCAGCCTGTGCATCCCTATTCCATTGGCCTGCTGCAGTGCGCGCCGGAAAACGGCCAGCCGCGCGCCCCGCTTCCCGCCATCCCCGGCACGGTCCCCAACCTCAGCCAGCTTCCGCAGGGATGTGCGTTCCGCGAGCGCTGCTTTGCCGCCGGGACGAAATGCAGCGAAACACCGCGCTTACAGCCCCATGGCGCAGAGGGCCAACAGGCTGCCTGCTGGTATCCACAACGGGAGAAAGCCCATGTCTGATGTACTGCTGGAACTGGATAGCGTGCACGTGAATTTTGCGGCACGTAAAAACTGGCTGGGCCGCGTGACGGAACAGGTGCATGCCCTCAACGGGCTCGACCTTGAGATCCGTCGGGGAGAAACGCTTGGCATTGTCGGGGAGTCCGGCTGCGGGAAAAGCACGCTGGCCCAGCTGCTGATGGGCATGCTTAAGCCCAGCACCGGCGCCTGCCAGCGGGCGCACCATGCGGGCGGCATGCAGATGGTGTTTCAGGATCCGCTCTCTTCGCTCGACCCGCGCCTGCCGGTCTGGCGCATTATCACCGAGCCGGTGTGGGTACAAAAGCGCAGCAGCGAGCGCGAACGCCGTCAACTGGCTGAAAACCTGGCGCTACAGGTGGGCATTCGCCCGGAGTATCTCGACCGGCTTCCGCACGCCTTCTCCGGCGGGCAGCGCCAGCGCATTGCCATCGCCCGGGCGCTCTCGTCCGATCCAGATATCATCGTGCTCGATGAACCCACCAGCGCGCTGGATATCTCCGTGCAGGCGCAGATCCTCAACCTGCTGGTGACCCTGCAACAGCAGCGTAATCTGACCTACGTGTTGATCTCACATAACGTCTCGGTGGTCAGGCACATGAGCGACCGCGTGGCGGTGATGTACCTTGGGCAGATTGTGGAGCTGGGCAGCGCCGCTCAGGTGCTTGGGGAGCCGCGTCATCCTTACACCCGTCTGCTGCTCGATTCGGTTCCCCGCACCGGTGAACCGCTGGATGAGACGCTGGCCTTACGCAAAACGGAGCTTCCCGGCAACCGTCATCTGCCCGAAGGCTGTTTTTTCCGTGACCGATGCCCGATGGCCGCGCAGGGGTGCGAACGTCCTCAGCCGTTACAGCCCTCTCGCGAGGGCCGTGATGTCCGCTGCTGGCGCAGTCTGGGTTAAATTTGCGCCATCCCACCGTCCACGAACAACTCGGTGGCGTTAATAAAGCTGGCCGCGTCGGAGGCCAGAAACGCCACCACTTTACCCACCTCACCCGGCGCGCCTAAACGGCCGAGCGGCACCTGTGCGGCCAGCGCGTCGTACAGCCCCTGACGATGTTCTTCCGGCACCAGATCGCCGAGGCCAGGGGTTTTGATCGGGCCCGGGCTTACCACGTTGACGCGGATCCCACGGCCCTGCAAATCCAGCGCCCAGGAGCGGGCAAAGTTGCGCACGGCGGCTTTGCTGGCGCTGTAGACGCTAAAGTTTGCCGTCCCCTTAATGGACACCGTCGAGCCGGTCAGAATAATCGAGGATCCGGCAGACAGCAGCGGCAGCGCCTTCTGTACCGTAAACAGCACCCCGCGGACGTTGGTGCCGAAAATCCGGTCAAACTGCTCTTCGGTTATCGCGCCCAGCGGCAGCATATCGCCGCCACCCGCATTGGCGAACAGAATATCGAGGCGGCCTTCTTCTTTGGCTATCCGGGCATAGACCTCGTCCAGGTCCGCCAGTTTTGACACGTCAGCGCGAATGCCCACTGCCGTTGAAGCGATTTCAGCCACCGCCGCGTCCAGCTCGGCCTGACGTCGTCCGGTGATGTACACCTTCGCGCCCTGTGCAGCAAGCTCCTGCGCCGTGGCAAGACCGATGCCGGTGCTGCCGCCGGTGACCAGTGCGATTTTTCCTGAGAGAGTCGTGTTCATGTCATTTACCTTTTGTTGGGTTTGCGTTGGACAAACTTTAGCCCTTGCTGGATTAGTGAAAAACTGGCAAAAATGAAAATGACTATTCACACACAGAAATAATCAGGGGAGCCGAATGGACCAGCTAATGGCGATGCGCGCGTTTACCCGGGTGGTGGAAACCGGCAGCTTTACCCGCGCGGCGGACTCGCTGAACATGCCCATCGCCACCCTGAGCAAGCTGGTGAAATCGCTTGAGGCGCATCTTGAAATACGTCTCCTGCACCGGACGACTCGCCGGGTGGTCGCGACGCCGGAAGGGGCGGATTACTATGAAAAAGCGCTCAGGGTCTTGATAGATATCGAAGATATCGACACCGCGTTTCGCGTTTCCCGTGCGACGCCCAAAGGGCATTTGCGGGTTGACGTGGGCGGCTCCACCGCTCGGGACGTGCTTATTCCCCTGCTGCCGGATTTTATGCAGCGTTATCCGGAAATCCGCATCGATCTTGGGGTAGCCGATCGTCCGGTTGATCTTATCAGCGGTAACGTAGACTGCGTCATCCGCGGCGGCCCGCTGAACGACTCGACCCTCATCGCCCGCCATATTGGCAACGCCGAAATGATTACCTGCGCGACGCCGGGTTACCTGAAAAACCATGGCGTTCCGGCCTATCCGCAGGAGCTGTGCAACGGCCACAAGCTCATTAGCTACCTCTCGCCCGTCACCGGGCGGGCATTTCCGTTTCGCTTCAGAGAGAACGGCGAGACGCTGGAAATCAATATTCCGCATTTTCTCGGCGTAAACGAAAGTAATGCCCATCTGGCGGCTGCCGCAGCGGGATTGGGGATCGTTCAGACGTTTGAGTATTCGGCAAATGCGTATTTACAGGCGGGTACGCTGACGGCGATCCTGAGCGACTGGCGCCCTGCCGCCTATCCGTTTCATGTGGTTTACCCTCAGAACCGGCATCTGACGCACCGTCTTAAGGTGTTTATTGCGTGGCTGGCGGAGGTGTTTCCCGCCGCACTGAAGGGATAGCCGGGCGCAAACCCGGCAGGGAGTTAATTTAGCGTGTAGTCCAGGGTAATCTCGGCTTTCAGTAGCTGCGAAACCGGGCAGCCCGCTTTCGCTTTCTGAATAATACCGTCAAACTGCTGAGGAGCGATGCCGGGAACAGTCACCTTGCTTTTCAGGGCAACCTTCGTAATCGCAAAGCCGCCGTCGGTTTTATCCAGAGAGACGTCTGCGGTGGTATCAATAACGTCAGCGGTATAGCCCGCTTCTCCGAGCATCAGCGACAGCGCCATCGAAAAACAGGCCGCATGTGCCGCGCCGATCAGCTCTTCCGGGTTGGTCCCCTTTTCACCCTCAAAGCGGGTATTGAAACCATAAGGCTGCTGATTGAGAACGCCGCTCTCGGTGGAAACCGTCCCTTTACCGCGCTTAATGTCGCCAGACCAGTGTGCCGAACCGTGCTTATGAATAGTCATTCTTGCTCTCCTTTTGGCTTACAAAGGGTTAAGTATAGAAGGCTGTCCGGATTCTGCGGGCAAGACAGACGAGTCTTAGTCACTGAGTAAATGGTGCGCCAGTGCGTCGAGGAACACCCGCAGCGCGGCAGGCTGGTATTCCCGGGACTGATAAATGCCATGGATGGCCAGCGGTTTCGGCTCCAGCGTCTCCAGTACCGGCACCAGTATTCCCTGCGCCAGCGCGGTTCGCGCCTCACGCTCCGGCAGCATGGCGATACCGCAGTGCTTAACCGCCGCGTCCATCAGCAGCGAAGAGATGCTGGCGCTCAGGTTGCCGCTGACGGCCACGCTCAGGCTTTCGCCTTCCGGCGTCAGGAAGTGCCAGGACTGCCCGGCAAAAAAGCTGTAGTGCAGGCAGTTATGCCGGGCTAATTCTTCGGGGCTGACGGGCGTGCCGTGCTGCGCCAGATACTCCGGCGAGGCGCAGAGCACCGAGCGACACTCCCCCAGCCTGCGGGCAATCATGCCGGGTTCGGGATTGTCGGTAATGCGCACGGCGACATCAATGCGTTCTCCCACCAGGCTGACCGGATGGTTGTTCACATCCAGTTCGATGCGCAGCTGCGGGTAGCGCGAGAGCAGACCGGGCAGCACCGGCGCAATCAGGTGCATCGCGGTAAAGTGCGCGCAGGCCACCCGCAGGGTACCTGACGGGAGATCTTTCTCTGACTGGCCTTCAATTTCCTGCGAGATCTGCGAGAGCGTCCGCGTTTTTTGCAGCACCTTTTCCCCTGCCGCAGTCAGCGTCAGCTTGCGCGTGGAGCGGTTTACCAGACGCGTCCCCGCCCACTTTTCCATCTGTTCAAGGTAGCGGCTCACCATTGGTCGGGAAATACCCAGCGCGCGGGCCGCCGCGCTCAAACTTCCCAGCTCGCATATCCGGTTGTAAACCTGGGCGGCAATAACGCGATCCATATAAGCTCCATTTGCTCGATTTATGAAACTAAGCATGTCCTGTTTCAGGAATTCTGGCAAATGCGATTATCCGTACAATAGAGACATTCCTGAACAACAGAGACAACAGTATGAAATTCACTCACCTTGCCCTGCTTTCCACGCTTTTCACTCCGGCTGTTTTTGCCGCACCGTTGAGCATTGATACCTATAACCCTCAGGAGAAAGGCATTTTCGCGGTCTCCTCCACGCTGGTTTCCGGCCCGAAAGAAGCGGTGCTGTTTGACGCGCAGTTCAGCGTGAAGGATGGCGAAGCGCTGGTAGAGAAAATTCGTCAAAGCGGTAAAACCCTGAACAAGATTGTGATCACCTCCGGCGATCCGGATTTCTATTTTGGCCTGCAGCCGCTGGTCAAAGCCTTCCCGAACGCCAAAGTGGTGGCCACGCAGCATGTGGTTGACCACATCAAGGCTACCAAAGACGCCAAGCTCGCCTTCTGGGGTCCGCAGATGAAAGACGGCGCGCCAACCGAGCTGGTCGTCCCGCAGGTGCTCGCCTCCACCACGTTTATGGTGGACGGAGAAAAGATCGATATCGAACAGCCTGACAGCTACGCGGCCTATGTGTGGATCCCGTCAGCGAAGACCATCCTCGGCGGCACCGGGGTAGCCTGGGGAATTCACGTCTGGACAGCTGACACCCAGACAGCGGAAAGCCGTAAGCAGTGGCAGGAAACGCTGGTGAACATGGCAGCGCACAAACCCGAGCGCGTGATCCCGGGTCACTATCTGGGCACCCCACCAGCCGGGACGGGGGCGATTGATTTTACCCGTGACTATCTCCAGCGCTTCGAAAAGGCCTTATCCGTTCATAAAGATTCTGCAGGCGTCATCAGCACCCTGAAAAAACAGTATCCGAACCTGGCTGAAGAGAGCTCGCTGGAATTAAGCGCTAAGGTGAATACCGGCGAAATGAAGTGGTAATGTAAACTCTGCTCCTGCTATATTTTCGTGATAGCAGGAGCACCGTCATAATATCCCCTCAACGCCACTTTAATTTACCCCCACATTTCAAAAGCACACAAAAGCATACACTTATGTCATTTTTATTTCTAAGATGAATCTGAGCCACAACCGGGAAAATATTTGCCATTCTGTTTATGAATTAATTTTTTTGCGAGCCGTACCATTAAACAGACAACGACACGGAGGCAGCATGTTTACTTATTACCCGGCAAATACCGCAGCAGCACAACCTGAACTCGTTAACGCGATTGCACAGGGTCTTCACGCCGAGCACGGTGCTGTGACTGAAGATGACATTTTGATGGAACTGACCAAGTGGGTGGAATCCACAGATAATGACATCCTCAGTGACATCTACCAGCAGACCATTAACTACGTCGTCAGCGGGCAAAACGCACCCTTGTAAAAACCTGCTAAGCTGGATCTGCAACCTAAGGGGTTACATTTCGTTTGCGTAAGCAAACTGGTCCTTAAAACTATCAACAGGATTGAGGAGTTAATATGAAATCGAACCGTCAGGCACGCCATATTCTGGGACTGAATTACAAGCTTTCTAATCAGCGCAAAGTGGTGATTGAAGGCGACCATGAAACGCAAGTCACTCACGCCACCGGCAGAAAACGCCACGCCGGCAAGTAAGTTCCAGACTGAGATCCAGAACACCATCGGTAATCCCGATGGTGTTTTTGTTTATGTGTTGCGGTAATTAATATTTAGCTCCTTTATAATACCGCCGGACCGCACCCCATCGCACAGGCCAGAAAGATGACAAACAGCAGTGTCAGGGACGGATCTTCATAAAAAGAGTGAGTGACATGGACAACAAACTGAAAAAACATCGTTCCTTATACATCCCATACGCCGGACCGGTTTTACTCGAATTCCCCCTGCTCAACAAAGGCAGCGCCTTCAGCATGGAAGAGCGCAGCAGCTTTAACCTGCTGGGTTTACTGCCCGAAGTGGTTGAAACCATTGAAGAACAGGCAGAGCGCGCGTGGATCCAGTACCAGGGTTTCAAAACTGAAATCGACAAACACATCTACCTGCGCAACATTCAGGACACCAACGAAACCCTCTTCTATCGCCTGGTACAAAACCATCTTGAAGAGATGATGCCGGTGATCTACACCCCGACGGTGGGTGCCGCCTGCGAGCGTTTCTCCGAGATCTACCGTCGCTCCCGCGGGGTATTCATCTCTTATCAGAACCGTCACAACATGGACGATATTCTGCAGAACGTGCCTAACCACAATATCAAAGTGATTGTGGTGACCGACGGCGAACGTATTCTCGGCCTCGGCGACCAGGGCATTGGCGGGATGGGGATCCCTATCGGTAAGCTCTCACTCTACACCGCCTGCGGCGGCATCAGCCCGGCGTATACCCTGCCGGTGGTGCTGGACGTCGGCACCAACAACCAGCAGCTGCTCAACGACCCGCTCTATATGGGCTGGCGTCATCCGCGTATTACCGACGACGAGTACTATCAGTTTGTCGACGACTTCATCCAGGCCGTGAAGCACCGCTGGCCGGACGTGCTGCTGCAGTTTGAAGACTTTGCGCAGAAAAACGCGATGCCGCTGCTGAACCGCTATCGCGATGAGATCTGCTCCTTTAACGACGATATCCAGGGCACCGCTGCCGTCACAGTGGGTACGCTCATCGCCGCCAGCCGTGCAGCGGGAAGCCAGCTGAGCTACCAGAAAATCGTCTTCCTTGGCGCAGGCTCCGCGGGCTGCGGTATTGCCGAGCAGATTATCGCCCAGACGCAGCGCGAAGGCTTAAGCGAAGAGCTGGCCCGCTCCCGCGTCTTTATGGTGGACCGTTTCGGCCTGCTGACCGACGGCATGCCAAACCTGCTGCCGTTCCAGACGAAGCTGGTGCAGAAACGCGACAACCTGAAAAACTGGGATACCGACAACGAAGTCCTTTCCCTGCTGGACGTGGTGCGCAACGTGAAGCCGGATATTCTGATCGGCGTTTCCGGGCAAACCGGTCTCTTCACCGAAGAGATTATTCGCGAGATGCACAAGCACTGCGAGCGCCCTATCGTGATGCCGCTGTCTAACCCGACGTCCCGCGTGGAGGCGACGCCGCAGGACATCATCGCCTGGACCGAAGGTAACGCGCTGGTTGCGACCGGCAGCCCGTTCGATCCGGTGGTGTGGAAGGATAAAACCTATCCGATTGCCCAGTGCAACAACTCTTACATCTTCCCGGGCATTGGTCTGGGGGTGATTGCCTCCGGCGCGTCCCGCATCACCGACGAAATGCTGATGTCGGCGAGCGAAACCCTGGCGGGCCACTCGCCGCTGGTCAACGACGGCGAAGGTCTGGTTCTGCCTGAGCTGAAGGACATTCATAAGGTGTCGCGCGCTATCGCGTTTGCGGTGGGTAAAATGGCGCAGCAGCAGGGCGTGGCGGTGAAAACCTCTGCCGACGCGCTGCAGCAGGCCATCGACGACAACTTCTGGAAGCCTGAATACCGCAGCTATCGCCGTACGTCGATTTAATCCGCTTTGACCGTTCCCTCTCCTCAAAAGGGAGAGGGAATGTCATCACCCTCCTCCCTTTATTTTCTTTGCCGCTTCTACGTCATTCCTCTTCCCCTTATTAAAAAAATAAATGTTTCAACAACTATTCATACCCCATTGAAATATAAAAATTTCGCATAACACTTTTTGTCTAACAAACGTATTTTTTTAAGAGTTTAGTAACGTTTTGCATTACTAAAAATAGGCGTTTTGAAATGACAACCCTTGGATATTATTGGCTGAAAGGTGATGGAAACTCAGACATCAAGAGTACTATTGACGTGCAAAATTGCGAGGAAAGTAAGGAGCGGTAATGTACTATAAAAATGAAGTGATAAGTTATTTGCAGGCGAATAACATCCTTGCGTTAAAACTCGAGCATGCATTAACGGGTGTAGGAAAAGCCGTATCAAATCAGATTGAAACGATCGGCGCAGGTGCAACGCGCGCGCTGTATTATACCTCCTGCTTTACTGATGAATATCAAGACGTATGTCAGAAACAAAAGTCCGAAGACATCCGATTTGCTAAAGGTGTTTATCATATTATATGGCATAGAGATGTTGTGTATGAAATGCTCAATATCTACTTTGAAGAAGTATTCCGACACAAAACCTCCGATCAGCTAGAGCACATCAAACAATTGCTAATGGCAGTAAATATTCATATCGCCGCAAGTTCACTTACAAACGCCGGATTTGCTTTAGCAGCAGCATCATATGTTGCTGCAGGTATGAATCTAAGCCTTGAACTTAGTGCACTGGCTGGGCGAAGAGCGGGACAGGTTGTTGGAGGTATTGGCCTGTACGGTATTGTTCAGAAAGCAGCAGATAGTTCGCATCGCCTTCATATTACTTATCCAGCGTACTACTCAGCGCTATACGCTAAAGAGCTGGAAATGTTGTACTTCTTGATAGAGCCATTGTTTAAACGGGCTGAAGCTTTTAAAGCACAATGGGTATCGGATAGTGAGATTGCAGATATCATAACAAGGATGGTTCAGTAATCATGATGCATCTTATTAAAAGATTTTTCAGGCGGATATTCTTTTCATTGATATCGATGTACGGCCCTTCGCTATTGACACTGTTATTTGCAGTTGTCTTTTTCCAACTTTGCCCTGACGGGCCAATATGGCCTGTTCCTATATTCTTTATTTTTGTGATGGTTATTTTATCGCTATATGAAATTGTAAATCTCAAACGTTAGCTTTATCGTAATTTATCTATAAGGAAATAGTATGTCTACACCCGCACACTTATGGCTTGAAGATGAGAACGGTTCTCCGGTAATCGGTAGCTGCATGATGCCACTTCGCCTGGGGTCTATCGAGTTAAAATCCTTTTCTCACGGTGTCACTATCCCGGTAGATCCAAGCTGGGGAAAACTAACAGGAACGCGAGTCCATCGCCCTATCACGATAGTAAAGGAGTTTGACCAAACAACACCACTTTTGTACCGAGCTGTCTGTGAAGGCCGAACCATGAAGAAAGCCACAATTAAAATGTACCGTATTCTGGAATCAGGTATTGAGGCCGAGTATTTCAATATCATTCTGGAAAACGTCAAGTTTACAACGGTTGCACCCTACCTGTCTCCTAACGGTATAAGCAGCACACATCTTGAAACGCTCGAATTACGTTATGAAGCGATTACCTGGAAGTATACGGAGGGTAATATTATCTATCGTGATTCATGGAACGATCGTTGTTGTGCATGATGACGAAGGCGGCAATTGCACTGGCTGCAATGCTGCCCCTCTGTTTGGTATATGCAAAGAAACGTTGTATAGTGATAGTCACCTACAAACTCATAACATATAAGGAGGCCAATTATGCTGTATCGTGAAATTTTCAATGTTTCACATACATTTGGTGATCGCACCAGCTCAAGCGTTATCGGTATCGTGCTGCGATAACTTCTGCTTGAGCGAAGACACCAACCCCTGAAATCCCTTCTCTCGGGCTTACTGAGTTATCGTCAGCGATGTTTGACGAGGCATAAACATGCCTGTAACTCTTGGGTAAGCAACAATGAGCACTTTACTCACTGCACAATCTTTACGCGTTGATACGGCGTTTGGCACGCTCTTCGACTCACTCTCCTTTACGCTGAAAAAAGGCGACCGCATTGGCCTGCTGGGCGACAACGGCTGCGGTAAAAGTACACTGCTGAAGGTGCTGGACGGCACGGATTCCCCCGCCGCCGGAACGGTCTCGCTGGCCGGGCACTGCCTGATGGCGCGCGTGGAGCAACATCTCCCGGACGCTATTTTTCCGCTGACCATGCTGGATGCCGTACTCGCACAGCTGCCTTTTGCTGAGCGCGATAGCCTGCGCTGGAAAGCCGAAACGCTGCTGGCAAGCATGGGCTTCACGCCGCAGGATACGATGCTGCAATCCGCCACGCTGAGCGGCGGACAGCACACCCGCCTGCTGCTGGCGAGGGCGCTGATTCACGAGCCGGACCTGCTCCTGCTGGATGAACCCAGCAACCACCTGGACCTTCCGACCATGCTCTGGCTGGAACACTTCCTACAGAACTGGTCGGGCAGCTTTGTGCTGGTCTCGCATGACAGACAGCTGCTGGATGCCGTCACCAACGGCAGCTGGATCCTGCGCGATAAAACGCTGCACTACTTTGCCCTTCCCTGTACGGCAGCACGCAAGGCGCTTGAAGCAAAAGATGAGAGCGATGCGCAGCGCCACAAGGCGGAGCAAAAGGAGATCGACCGCGTGACCGCCAGCGCGAAGCGGCTGGCGACCTGGGGCAAGGTTTACGACAACGAAGACCTGGCCCGAAAAGCCAAACAGATGGAAAAGCAGGTCGAACGGCTCAGGGAGAGCCAGACGGAACTCACGGCAGGTAGCCCGTGGACGCTAACCCTTCGCGGCGACGCGCTGCGGGCCGACCGTTTACTGGAGATGGAAAACCTTGACGTGCCCCCTGCTCCGGGCCTGCCTGCGTTGTTTAGCGTCGACGTTGCGCGGTTAAAAAGCGGCGATCGCGTGGCGATTGTCGGTCGTAACGGCTGCGGTAAATCGTCGCTGATGAAGCTTATCTGGCGACAGTTTACGGATGAACTGACCCATGACGGGTTGAAGCTACACCCGCGCGTGTCGCCGGGCTATTACGACCAGACGCTGAACCAGCTGCCGGACAACGCCACGCTGCTCGACGCGCTGGAGCCTTTCGCTCCGGATCCGCAGAACCGCAAAATGGCCCTGATAAGCGCCGGTTTCCCGTGGGCGCGTCACGGACAAACGGTCAGCACGCTCAGCGGAGGCGAACGTTCGCACCTGCTGTTCGTTGGCCTGACGCTTGCCCGCTATAGCCTGCTGATGCTGGATGAGCCTACCAACCACCTGGACATGGAAGGCAAAGAGGCGCTGGCGCACACCCTTCAGCAGTTCGAAGGCGGCGTCCTGCTGGTCAGCCATGACCGTCAGTTAATTAGCCAAAGCTGCAACCGTTTCTGGCTGATTGAAGAGGGAAAACTGAGCGAGTGGCACGATGCAGAAGCGGTGTTTGAGCGGCTGCGTGAACGCGCGGGGCTGGTCACATCCACTGCGCCTGACATCGCGGCGCCGACGGATCGCCCCTCGCCTTATGACGATCTGCTTGAACGCCTGGTCGCGCTGGAAACGCTGCTGGAAAACGATCTGGCGCGTAAGCCGAAGCATCAAAAGCCGCAGCTGCAGGCGCAATGGCGTAAAGAGATAGAGGAGATAGAAGCCCAACTGTAAGTCTGCGCCCGGCGAGCGCCTCGCCGGGCCAGAATTTTCCCCCTTAATTATTAGAGGAACGGCGTATTCTTAATCTGAAATCGAATCAAATGATGACATTATGTTGCTGCAGCCTTGCATTACCCCAGGCTAATGTATTAATCCTTAAGAGGTACTACACCTGCTATGCAGATTCTTATCATGAACAAGGAGATACACATGAAGGCTGCTGTTGTCACTCAGGATCACCAGGTCAACGTTACCGAAAAAACCTTACGCCCGCTAAAGCATGGGGAAGCCCTGCTGAAGATGGAGTGCTGTGGCGTATGCCATACCGACCTCCACGTGAAGAACGGTGATTTCGGCGATAAAACCGGGGTCATCCTGGGCCATGAAGGGATTGGTATTGTGAAAGAAGTCGGCCCTGGCGTGAAGTCGCTGAAAGTCGGCGACCGCGCAAGCGTGGCCTGGTTCTTTGAAGGCTGCGGGCACTGCGAATACTGTAATTCCGGCAACGAAACCCTGTGCCGTGACGTGAAAAACGCCGGTTACTCCGTTGACGGCGGCATGGCGGAAGAGTGCATCGTCACCGCGGATTACGCGGTAAAAGTGCCGGACGGTCTGGATTCGGCGGCGGCCAGCAGCATTACCTGCGCGGGTGTCACCACCTACAAAGCAGTGAAGGTATCGGGTATTAAACCGGGCCAGTGGATTGCGATTTACGGTCTCGGCGGGTTGGGTAACCTCGCGCTGCAGTACGCCAAAAACGTCTTTAACGCTAAAGTCATCGCCCTTGACGTCAACGACGAACAGCTGAAGCTGGCGGCCAGCATGGGTGCGGATCTCACCATCAACTCCCGCAGCGAAGATGCCGCTAAAATTGTGCAGGAAAAAACCGGCGGCGCGCATGCCGCCGTCGTCACTGCCGTCGCAAAAGCCGCCTTCAACTCGGCGGTGGATGCCGTGCGTGCCGGTGGCCGCGTGGTCGCCGTTGGTCTGCCGCCGGAAGCGATGAGCCTCGACATTCCTCGCCTGGTGCTGGACGGCATTCAGGTGGTGGGTTCGCTGGTCGGTACCCGTCAGGATCTGCAGGAAGCGTTCCAGTTCGCCGCTGAAGGTAAAGTCGTGCCGAAAGTCACGATGCGCCCGATCGAGGACATCAACGCCATCTTCAAAGAGATGGAACAGGGCCAGATCCGTGGCCGTATGGTGATTGACCTGCGTTCATAATCACCTACCGTTCAATTACCGCTTCTGAGAGGGGCGGTTTTTTTATAGCCATTTTCCGGCAATCCTTATCTTAATTCCTTTGTTCCCTTGTTTTCCCCTGCGCCCGATGATGAATCCGACGCTAACAAGAAGATAACAAAGGAATTCACCATGCAAACCCCATTTCGTCTGCCGCTGCTGACGGCGCTGATTCTGACGACCACCGCCGCCTGGTCCGCGGATGCGCCTGTTAAAGGCGGCACGCTGATTTATCTGGAGCAACAGGCGCACACCAACCTCTATCCGCCTGCCGGCGGCTTCTACCCGAACGGCGGCATTCTGAACCAGATTACCGACAAACTGACGTGGCAGAACCCAAAGACGCTGCAGGTCGAACCGTGGGTGGCCGAAAGCTGGACCACCAACGCCGATAAAACCGAATACACCTTTAAACTGCGTCCCGGTATTACCTTCTCCGACGGCACGCCACTGGATGCTAACGCCGTGGCGAAAAACTTTGATACCTACGGCTTAGGTAACAAGGCGCAGCGCCTGCCGGTGTCAGAAGTAATCAATAACTACGATCGCAGCGAAGTGGTCGACCCGCTGACCGTGAAGTTCTACTTCAAAAAACCGTCACCGGGATTCCTGCAGGGCACCGCCACCATCGGGTCGGGACTGGTCTCGCTCAGCACGCTCAAGCGCAATTTTGAAGAGCTGGGTGACGCCCGGCATATCATTGGCTCTGGCCCGTTTGTGGTGAAGGACGAGAAGCTGGGTCGCGAAGTGACGCTGGAAGCGCGTAAGGACTACCAGTGGGGACCAAAAAATCTGGCGCAACAGGGGCCAGCCAATCTTGATGGCATCAAGTTTATCGTGACTCAGGAAGACAGCGTACGCGTCGGCGCCCTGCTGGCCGGTCAGGCCGACTTTATTCGCCAGGTGCAGGCGTATGACGAAAAGCAGGCGACCGATCAGGGCTATAAAATCTACGCCGCCCCGACGCGCGGGGTGAACGACAGCATTAGCTTCCGTCCGGATAACCCGCTGGTCTCCGATATTCGCGTGCGCCAGGCGCTGCTGCATGCCACCAATGCAAAACAGGTGGTTGAAACCCTCTTCTCGGCTAACTATCCGCAGGCGAAGTCGGTGATTGCCGATTCCGCCGCTGGCTTTGTCGATCTCAGCGACAAATTGTCCTTCGACCCGGCAAAAGCCAACCAGCTGCTGGACGAGGCAGGCTGGAAAGCAGGCAGCGACGGGATCCGCGCCAAAGATGGACAGCGGCTGGCGCTGACGGTGTATGAATCCCTGCCGCAGCCACAAAATAAAGAGGTGCTGCAGCTGGTTGCCCAGCAGTGGCGACAGGTGGGCGTGGCGCTGAACGTGAAAGCCGGCGACGCAGGCAGCCGCACGCTGGATAACCTTGATCCGCTGAAAACCCCGTTAACCGTCTCCGAAGTGGGCCGCGCCGATCCGGACGTGGTGAAGAGCATGTTCTACCCCGCTAACCGCGACGCCCTGCTGCAAAAAGGCGGCTCCAGCGACAAGGTCAAAAGCTTCCGTGACGACAAGCTGAATGCGCTGCTGGTGAATATCTCCTCAGAGGTTGATCCGCAAAAACGCCTGCAGCTGACCGGCGATGCCCAGCGTTACCTGCTGGATAACGCCTACGTCATTCCGATTTTCGAAGAGCCGCAGGTCTTTGCCGGTGCGCCGTGGCTGAAAGGCGTCAATTTTGAAGCGGTCGGCCGCCCGTCGTTCTACGGCGCGTGGATAGAGAAACACTGAGGAGCTGACGATGCGCCACGCACTTCTTCAACGTTTTGGGCACGGGCTACTGGTCTTGTGGGCCGCCTTTACCCTCTCGTTCGTGTTGCTCCAGGTGCTGCCGGGCGACGCGGTGCTGATTAAATTTCAGAACCCGGACCTGGGCTTAAGCCCGGCGCAAATCGAGGAGATGCGCGTGGCCTATGGCGCGGACAGCCCGCTGTGGCAGCAATACGGCCACACGCTGCTGGCGATGCTGCGCGGGGATTTCGGCTACTCGTTACAGGCCGGGGTGCCGGTCAGCGAGCTGATTGCCAGCAATCTGCCGGATACCCTGAGCCTCGCCCTGCCCGCCTTTTTACTCGCGGTCCTGCTGGCGTTTGCGCTGGCCTTTGCGTCGCGCCTGCCGGGTCTGCGCTGGCTAAGTAATACCCTCCAGTCTCTGCCGGTCCTGTTTATCTCCTTACCGACGTTCTGGCTGGGGATTGCCCTCATCCAGCTCTTTTCTTTCCAGCTGCGGCTGATCCCGGTGATTAACCCGACGCCGCTGCAGGGGCTGATCCTGCCGATCGTGACCGTCGCGATCCCGATCTCCGCCCCGCTGGCACAAATCCTGATGCGCAGCCTCGACCAGGTGGCGACGCAGCCGTTTGTCGCCGTGGCCAGGGCTAAAGGGCTGAGTGAAACCGCCGTGCTGTGGCGTCACGTCACCGGCAACGCCCTGCTGCCGGTCCTGAACATTGCCGGGCTGCTGCTGGGCGAGCTGATTGCCGGGGCGCTGATCACCGAAACCGTTTTTGGCCGCAGCGGGCTCGGGCAGCTGACCCAGCAGGCGGTGAATAACCAGGACATCGCCGTGCTTCAGGCGGTGGTCATGATTTCCGCTCTCGGTTTTGTCCTGATCAATCTGCTGGTGGATCTGCTGATGCCGCTGCTGGATCCCCGTCTGCAAACCGTTACCGGAGGTGCATCATGAGCCTGGTCGATTACGCTGCCGCCGCGCGAAAACGCGTTCCCGGCTGGCAGGGCGTCGCGTGGCAGCCGGGACTGTGGCTGGCATGGGCGGTCATTATTATTGCGCTTTTTGCCGCCGTGGCGCCCGGCCTGTTAACCCACTACAGCCCGATTGAGGGCATCGCCGGAGCGCAACGTCTGGCGCCGCAGGCGGGCCACTGGCTCGGCACCGATCAGCTTGGCCGCGATGTTTATACCCGTATTGTGTATGGTGCGTCCCACTCCCTGAGCGCGGCGCTCGCTGCCGTCACGATGGGGCTGGTGGCAGGCACCGGCCTGGGGGTCATTGCCGGGGCGTTCGCCGGACGCGTCGAGTCTTTCCTGATGCGTTTTGTCGACGTGCTGTTGTCCATTCCGTCTCTGCTGCTCTCGCTGACGGTCATTATTCTGCTCGGATTTGGCACCGTTAATGCCGCGATTGCCGTCGGCGTGGCCTCCATTGCCAGCTTCGCCCGCCTCGCGCGCGGTGAAGTGGTGCGCATCCGCCATACGGATTATGTCGAGGCAGCGTTCGGCAGCGGCGGGACGTTACTGGCGGTGCTGTGGCGACACATCCTGCCCAATGCCTTAACCGCCGTCCTCGCCTTTGCCACGCTGCAGTTTGGTCAGGCTATCCTGGCCCTCTCCACGCTGAGCTTTCTCGGCTACGGTACCCCGCCGCCCGTACCAGAATGGGGTTTATTGATCGCCGAAGGCCGTAACTATCTCTCTACCGCATGGTGGCTAACCACCTTCCCCGGCGTGGTCGTCATCGCCGTGGTGCTTGCCACCAACCGTATCAGCCAGCAGTTCAGCGGAGGCCTGAAATGACCGTACTCTCGGTAGAAAACCTGACCATCAGCTACCGTACCGCGCGCCAGTGGCGCGAGGTGGTACATAACGTCAGCTTTACCCTCAGGCGAGGGGAAATGCTGGCCTTTGTCGGCGAATCCGGATCCGGCAAAACGACCACGGCACAGGCAATCATCGGTCTGCTGGCGGATAACGCCCGGCGCGATGCGGGAAAAATCGTGCTCAACGGCGAGGAGATTAGCCGGTGGTCAGCGAAGCGTCTCGATACCCTTCGCGGGGCGCGAATCAGCCTGGTTCCGCAGGATCCGGGTAATTCACTCAACCCGGTGAAGACGATCGGCGTGCAGGTCGGGGAAATTATTCAGCTGCACCAAAAGGTAACGGCTCTCCAGCGTGACGAGCAGGTGCTCGCCCTGCTGAGAAAGGTCGGCCTGAGCCACCCCGAACAGCGCATGACGCAGTATCCGCATCAGCTCTCTGGCGGGATGAAACAGCGCGTGCTGATTGCCATCGCCATTGCCCTGAGCCCGGACGTCATCATTGCCGATGAGCCCACCAGCGCGCTGGACGTGACGGTGCAAAAACGCATTCTCGATCTGCTGGATATCCTGCGCCGGGAATCGGGTACTGCGGTTCTGTTTGTCACCCACGATCTGGCCCTGGCTGCCCAGCGCGCGGACAGGCTGCTGGTGTTTCGCAACGGTGAGGTTCAGGAGCACGGCGACACCGCCGACATTGTCCGCACGCCGCAGCACGCCTACACCCGTCAACTACTGAGCGATCTCCAGGGCCAGCGCCTGACTATCGCCCCGGTATCAGGTCTTCCGCTCTCGTCACCGGCCATTCGCGCCCGCGCCATCAGCAAACGGTTCTCGCTGGGTAAAGGTCATCAGCTTCAGGCGCTGGATCGGGTGACGTTTGACGTCAGACGCGGCAGCACCCATGCGCTGGTCGGTGAATCCGGCTCCGGGAAGACCACCCTCGCCCGTATTTTGCTGGGTTTTGAACAGGCGGATAACGGACAGGTCATTATTGATGACATTGATGCCACCGCGCTCAGCCGCGAGGCCCGCCGTCAGCTGCGCCAGAAGATCCAGTTTGTCTACCAGAACCCGTTCGCCTCTCTCGATCCGCGTCAGACGCTGTTTGACATCATCGAAGAGCCCCTGAAGAACTTTTCTCGCCTCGCTAAGGCGGAGCGAAAGGCCCGGGTGGAGACCGTGGCGCAGCGGGTTGCCCTGCCCGCCGAACTCCTGACCCGTACGGCCAGAGAGCTTTCAGGCGGGCAGCGCCAGCGCGTGGCCATCGCCCGGGCGCTGATCCTGGAGCCGACTATTCTGGTGCTGGACGAAGCCACCTCCGCGCTGGACGTGACCGTACAGGCGCAGATTCTGGCTCTGCTTCAGCAGCTGCAGCAACAGCTGGGATTAACCTATCTGTTCATCACGCACGATCTCTCCACCGTTCGCCGGATCGCCCACAGCGTCACGGTGCTGCGCAGCGGTCAGGTGGTCGAACACGGTGACGTCGAAACCTTATTCACGTCGCCACAGAACGACTATACCCGCGAACTGATTGCCGCCATTCCCCATTTTTCACCCGCTACGGAGGAGTTCGCATGACGCGAAAACGCCTGGGATTTTTCACCCGCCTGCTTGACGATGCCACGCCAAAAGAGCGCTATCGTCTTGCTACAGAACAGATCCGCCACGCTGAACGCCACGGTTTTGACAGCGCCTGGATTGCGCAGCACCACTTCCATGAGAATGAAGGCGGCCTGCCGTCGCCGCTGCTGTTTCTGGCCCACGTTGCGGCGCATACCGAAACCATTCGGCTGGGTACGGCCATCATTACCCTGCCGATGGAAAACCCGCTGCGTGTGGCGGAAGATGCCGCCGTGCTGGATTTACTCGCTGATGGACGTCTCGAAGTCGGTTTTGGTTCGGGCGGCACACCGACCTCTTTCCTGCCGTTCGGACTGACGTTTGAACAGCGCGGCGCGGCCTTTGCCGACCATCTACATGTGATCCAGAGCGCCTGGCGCGGGGATTCGCTCACCCATCCGGATAACCACCTTTACCCGCCAGCGCCACAACTGGCTGACCGGATCTGGATTGCCACCTTTTCCGTCGACGGTGCCGTTCGCGCCGCGCGGGCCGGACACGGTTTAATGCTCTCCCGCACGCAGCCGCGCCCGGCAGACCAGTTGGATCTCACGCTCGACGCGATCCAGAACCCAATTGTGGATGCCTACCTTGAGGCGCTGCCCGCCGGTACCGCACCGCGCATTCTGGCTTCTCGTACGGCATTCGTCGCCGACAGCGATGACTATGCGCTGAAGGTTGCAACGCCGGGTCTCAAGAAACAGGCCCAGCAGCATCGCGCTGCCGGACACGTGGTTAAAGGTGACACTGTCACAGATTTTCGTCGCCAGTTCGACGCCCATATTGGTTCGCCTGAGACGGTGCTGCGTTCGCTGCAGGCCGATTCCGTTCTCCGGCGCGCCACGGACATCTCATTCCAGGTCCATTCGGTCGAGCCCACTCATCGAGACACGCTGCGCTCCATCGAACTGATCGCCGAACATATTGCCCCCCATATCCATTGAGGAGATACCTATGTCATTAAGTCACGACATTCTCGCCGAGCTGGCGGAAATTAAACCCGGTTCCCCTCTGGCAGAGGCGCGCGCCACGCGGGACGCCGCCACGCGCCACGCACAGGGCAGCTACGAAATCTTATTCACTCAGCAGGATAGCGATTTTGCGCTGGACGAACGCTTCGCCGTCGCGGCAAAAGTCGCGAGATGGCACAACGCGGAGGCGCTGGCCGCGCACTATGCGGGGTTTGGCCTGGCAGACCCGACCTCAGACCGTCTGACCCCGGCGCTCAATTTCGCGCGCCTGCTGACCTTCTCCCCCGTCGAAGCCACGCCGACATCGTTAAGGGCGCTGACCCAGGCGGGATGGAGCAAGGAAGGCATCGTGACCCTAGCGCAGCTTATCGCCTTTGTCAGCTTCCAGAGCCGACTGATTGCCGGACTGCGGCTGCTGAACGACAGGCCTGTCGCCACAAGCGATGCGCCGGTGGCGGCAGGCGTCTGGCACACGACCGCCACCACGGCCACCGGAAAGGCGGCTCCCGTCGCCTTCACCCAGCAGGAACTGGGCTGGGAGCCGTGGATCGCCGCCAAACCGCTGGCGGATTTTCGTGATGACGAGGTTGCTATACTGGCGAAGTTTGGCCACACCGATTCCGACTATTTCCGCCTGCTGGGGCGCAACCTGCCGGTGCTTGAACAGCGCACGCTAACGGATAAAGGGATTTTTTATACGCCGGGGGGATTGCCGCGCGCCGAGCGCGAGCTGGCCGCAACGGTCGCCAGTAAAATTAACGGCTGCATCTACTGCGCATCTGTCCATGCGCGGAAAGCCAGCCAGCTGTCAAAGGATGACGCGGCGGTAGAGGCCCTGCTGGCCGTGCGTCCGGGACAATCCCTGAGCGAGGGGCAATCTGCGCGCTGGCAGGCGGAGATTAATTTTGCGGCAGCGCTGTCGGTTACCCCGCCTGCCGCCACGCCGCTGAACCTTGCCGCGCTGGAAAAAGAGGGGCTGGACACCTTAGCCCAGCTTGACCTGGTGCAGTCCGCCGCGTTCTTCGCCTGGGCCAACCGCCTGATGCTGACCCTGGGCGAGCCCTGGCTTGCCTGACTTCAATCAGGCTAGCGCGCGAGCGTTAGCCTGAGCCTGTCTGGCCCTCAGGTAACCGTATACCAACAGCGCGCTCATGGCCGAGAACGAGAGTATCGCCGCAGGCAGCGTGACGTAGCGCCAGCTAAAGCCGAGGGTAATCATCATCCCGCCAAAGTACGCCCCGATAGCACTGCCGAGATTAAACGCCATCTGCCCTCCGGCCGCCCCCAGCATCTCGCCGCCCTTCGCATTTTGCAGAAGCAGGATCTGCAGCGGCGCAGAGAGCGCGAACAGCCCGGCACAGCAGATAAAGCCCGTGATTAGCGAAGCCGTTTTCAGTTCACCGCAGGCGAAAAGCAGCAGCAGCGAGGCGACAATGACCATGTCGGTGGTTGCCGCAATGCGCAGCGGGCTAAAGCGTCCCGAGAGTTTGCCGCTCAACAGATTGCCCAACACCATGCCAAGGCCCATCAGCATCATGATGATGGTCATCATGCCTTCGGAAAAGCCAGAAACGTTGACCATAAACGGTTTAACGAAGCTGAACCACGCGAACACGCCAGCATTACCAAACATCGTGGCGGCAAAAATCAGCCAGGGCTCCGGTTTCTTCAGGAACTGGAACTGCTCGGTCAGTTTAATTTCTGATTTGTCATGAATGTCCGGCACCCAGATCAGCACCGAAAGGATCACCAGCGCATCGAACAAGGCAATCAGGAAAAAGGTATAACGCCAGCTGAACTGGTGTCCCAGCCAGGTGCCGAGCGGGACGCCCACCAGGTTAGCCACGGTCATCCCGGCGATCATCCCGGCCACCGCGACCGTCACCTTCCCCGGCGGCGCAATTTTAGACAGAATAATCGCCCCGACGCCGAAAATCGCGCCGTGCGGAAAACCTGAAATCAGGCGCCCGGCCGCCAGCCAGAAATATGACGTAGAAAACGTAAACAGAGCGTTCCCGACCGCGCACAGGGCAACCAGAAACAGCAGCGTGGTTTTTAACGAGAACTTGCCTGAGAACAGCGCCACAATCAGGGCGCCAATCACCACGCCGAAGGCATAAAACGAGATCATATTCCCGGCGGAGGGAATCGAAATACCGGTGTCACGCGCCAGCTCGGTTAACACGCCCATAATGCCAAATTCAGCCATGCCCAGGCCAAATGTGCCAAGCGCCAACGAAAATATTGTCTTTTTCATACCTCAACCACGGGTTAATCACTCGCAATGGGCATTATTGAATAATCTTGTATGGTGAGCCAGTTCAAATCAGCTGGCTGACAGGTTAATCCATTAATTCAGGAGTTTTCTCCAACTGCTACGCGGTGGGAGTGGCAAACAAAAAGCCCCGGCAGGAGTCAGGGCTGGAAAGGGTTCAAGGTCTAGTTTTACAGTGCGCTATCTGACGCTGCTTTAGCGCGTGTAATAGCACCAGCATTGAAAATAGGATGCTCATGATTGTTCGTTATGTCACGAACGCGGTAGATTTTCCATGCATCATCTTCACGACGAAGAAATACCTCAAGATGGATGCTTCTCCCGTTACCCGCCCCTTCAATGACCTGGACTACTTCACCGTTTAAAAATGACCTGGCGTTTCCCACTCGTAACGCAGGTATCCATTCACGAGAATAATCTTGGGTATACGTAAAATAGTCAGACTCAATTAACTCTTGTTCAGAAATTTCCTGAATGGTATTAATGCGAGCAATCGTATCAGCAGAAACATATTTACGTAGTTCGTCGGCAGGATAAGGCCTGGTTTCATCGCTGCCGAATACGGAAAGATAGGATTTATAAAATGATTCGGTAGCGTCTTGCGCGCTATGATGTTGATTGGTAGCCGAACTGCATCCCACCAGCAACAAAACGAATGATAAAAATATTCTTTTCATCAGTGCATCCTCAGCACATTCACTATGAGAGCACCCCAGAGCGTGTGAAGGAGATAAGAAACCGCAGCGTCTTTATTCCAACTCATTCTTAGTTCCTTTAAGTAAATAAGAATGAAATTATCACATTAACCACATATAGAGCATGGGATTAAATGTGCTGATTTTATTGCATCTGCATAGGGAAACAGGTGCTAAGCACCTTCGTTAATACCTCTGTATCTGCTTAAAAAAGTGTCGTGACATTAATTACCTAAAAACAATACGCATAATATCAGGTGGATTACACTTCATAGTGCGGCCTCGCTTTTTCCGCACCGGACAACCTGAGGATGACAATCATGGGAAGCAAAAAGAAAACCCCTGTCGCTGTTGATGTCGTAACGAATGCACCGCTTAAGACCAAAGAGTATGAGAAAGAGCTCCGCCGCCTGCACGTCGAACTGGTTAAGCTCCAGCAATGGGTCGTCGCCAAAGGGTTAAAAGTGTGTATTGTTTTTGAAGGACGCGACGGTGCCGGCAAAGGCGGCACCATTAAAGCGATCACCGAGCGCGTCAGCCCGCGCGTGTTTCGCGTTGTTGCGCTCCCTGCTCCGACTGAAAAGGAAAAAAGCCAGCTTTACTTCCAGCGCTATGTGCCCCACCTGCCTTCGGCGGGTGAAATCGTGATCTTCGATCGCAGCTGGTATAACCGCGCGGGCGTTGAGCGGGTGATGGGGTTCTGCACGGAGGAACAGGCGGAGAAATTTTTAGACGGCGCGCCGGTTATGGAAAAAGCGATGGTCGATGCCGGGATTATCCTGCTGAAGTACTGGCTGGAGGTGACGCCGAAAGAGCAGGAGCGACGCCTGCGCGACCGTATTAACGATGGGCGTAAGATCTGGAAGCTGTCGCCGATGGATATTAAATCCTTTAACCTGTGGGACGAGTACACCCGCGCCCGCGACGCCATGTTTGAAGCCACCGACACCGCCTGGGCACCGTGGTTTGTGGCGCGTTCAGAGGATAAAAAACGCGTGCGATTGAACATTATTTCGCATTTGCTTTCGCAGATCCCGTATAAAGAAATACACGTTGAGAAAGTGGATTTACCGAAACGCAAAATCGGTAAAATCAAACCCACAAAATATCCGTTCCGGTATGTGGAGGAGCGGTTCTGATTTGAAGAGTAGGCCCGCGCAAGCGCAGCGCCGCCGGGCAAAGCCGACGGCGCAGGTCTTACTTAATCCCTTCCGTACTTTCCTGTTTTGCTTCCAGTCGCTCCACATCACGGTACCAGCGCGGATGGTGTTTCTGCGCCCAGCGGCGGCTCACCTTCCCTTCAATCATCCCTTTGATTGACCCTTTCACCCAGAACGCCATATACATATGGATCAGGATGGCATGAATCAGGATGATGGCCGACGTCGCGTGGATAAGCAGCGCGTAACGCACCACCTGAATCGGGAAATAATGCGCAAAATACGGACGCCAGATCATCACGCCGGTCACCAGCAGCACAAAAATCATGCTCATGATGGTCCAGAACATCATCTTCTGCCCGGCGTTGTATTTCCCGACCTTCGCGACTTTGTGCTCGTTACCCTTCAGGACTTCGACAATCCCTTTCACCCACGGTATATCCTGCTTGTCAGGAATATTGTGATGGACGAAGCGCACGAACATAAACATCAGCACCACGAAAATCAGCACGCCGAAGAACGGGTGCAGAATGCGCCCCATCTGCGGCGTACCGAAGGTTTCGGTCAGCCACTGCAGCGTCGGGAAGAAGAACGAAATTCCCGATACCGCCACCAGGAAGAAGCAGATCACCACCGTCCAGTGACAGGCGCGATCGACAAATTTGGTGCGCACTATCATTTTCGACTTACTCATGATGCTCCTCCTCGTCGTCATCCACCTCTTTGTTTGGCCCGATACCAATGTAGTGATAGATCAGCCCGGCAAAGGTGGCGATAAAGCCGGCCGCTGAGAGCGGTTTAAGCGCCCCTTTCCACAGGTTGATGGAGGTATCGATCGCCGGATCCTTCGGCAGGTTGTGGTACAGCTCCGGCTGGTCGCTATGGTGCAGCACATACATCACGTGCGTACCGCCCACGCCCTGCGGGTTGTAAATGCCCGCTTTGTTGTAGCCCCGCGCTTTGAGCTTATCGACGCGCTGCTGCGCCACCTCCAGCATCTCTTTTTTGGTGCCGAAGTGGATCGCCCCGGTGGGACATGTCTTCACGCAGGCTGGTTCCTGACCGACGCTGACGCGGTCCACGCACAGGGTACATTTGTATACCCGGTTATCCTCTTTATTGAGGCGCGGAATATTAAACGGACAGCCCGCGATGCAGTAGCCGCAGCCGATGCAGTTGTCCTGCTGGAAATCAACGATCCCGTTGGCATACTGGATAATTGCCCCGGCAGACGGGCACGCCTTCAGACAGCCCGGATCTTCACAGTGCATGCAGCCGTCTTTGCGGATCAGCCACTCCAGCTTGCCGTTCTGGTCGGTTTCGCTAAAACGCATCACCGTCCAGGATTTGGCGCTCAGATCCGCCGGATTATCGTAAACCCCTACGCAGTGCCCCACCTCGTCGCGGATGTCGTTCCACTCCGAGCAGGCCACCTGGCAGGCCTTACAGCCCACGCAGGAGGAGACGTCGATAAGCTTGGCGACTTCTGCCTTGTAGTCCCGCGCGCGAGGCGCGGGGGTAATCGGGTTCGTCGCGGAGCGTTTAATAATGTCTTGTGTTTCCATCGCCATTTAATCGCTCCTTACGCTTTCTCGATGTTGACCAGAAACGCTTTGTACTCCGGCGTTTGCGAGTTGGAATCGCCAACGTTCGGCGTCAGGGTATTAGCGATGTAGCCTTTCTGCGCCACCCCTTCAAAGCCCCAGTGCAGCGGGATGCCGACGGTTTCCACCTGCTGGCCGTGCACGTTCAGCGACTGCAGGCGGCGGGTGACCACCGCCACCGCGCGGATAAAGCCGCGCTTGCTGCTCACCTTCACGCGATCGCCGTTGGCAATGCCTTTCGCCTTCGCCAGCGTTTCGCTTATCTCCACAAACTGTTCCGGCTGCGCGATGGCGTTAAGCCGCGCGTGCTTGGTCCAGGTATGGAAATGTTCGGTCAGGCGGTAGGTTGTCCCCACGTACGGGAATTTGTCCTTTTTGCCCAGACGCAGCGCGTCGTCTTCGTAGATACGCACCACTGGGCTGGAGACCACGTTCGGGTGCAGCGGGTTTGTCCCCAGCGGCGTTTCCATCGGCTCGTAGTGCTCCGGGAACGGCCCTTCCGCCAGCTTGTTGAGTGCAAACAGGCGTCCCAGCCCTTCCGGCTGCATGATAAACGGCCCGGTGTTGCTGCCCGGTGCGGCGGTGCTGTAGTCCGGGATATCGTTCCCCGTCCATTTCGCCCCGTTCCACTGGATCAGCATGCGCTTCGGATCCCACGGCTTGCCGTTGATGTCCGCCGACGCGCGGTTGTACAGCACGCGACGGTTCAGCGGCCACGCCCATGCCCAGCCCAGGGTATTGCCCAGACCTGACGGATCGGCGTTATCGCGGTTGGCCATCTGGTTACCCTGCTCAGTCCAGCTGCCGGTGTAGATCCAGCAGGACGAGGCCGTGGTGCCGTCGTCGCGCAGCTGCGCGAAGCTGTTCAGCAGCTGACCTTTCTTCGCCACCAGATTGCCGCTCGCGTCATACAGATCCGCCAGCGCTACGCCGTTGTTCTCTTTCGCGACCTCTTCGGATTCAGGACGATCCGGCTGCTTGTAGCGCCAGCTCATCTTCAGCAGCGGCTCCGCGCCTTTGCCGCCTTCGGTGCGGTACATTTCGCGCAGGCGGTGATAAATCCCGGCCAGGATCTCGCCGTCGTTGCGCGCTTCACCCGGTGCATCCTGACCTTTCCAGTGCCACTGCAGCCAGCGGCCGGAGTTGGCAATGGAGCCATCCTCTTCCGCAAAACAGGTGGACGGCAGGCGGAACACTTCGGTCTGAATCGAGGCCGGATCGACATCGTTTGATTCCCCGTGGTTCTGCCAGAAGGTGGAGGTCTCGGTCACCAGCGGATCGATAACGACCATGTACTTCAGCTTGCTCAGGCTGCGAACGACTTTGTTCTTGTCCGGGAAGGAGGCCACCGGGTTGAAGCCCTGGCAGATATACCCCGTGACGTTGCCCTTATCCATCATGTTGAAATACTTGATGACGTCATAAGCCTGATCCCACTTCGGCAGCCACTCAAAGCCCCAGTCGTTCTCTTTCTGCGCCGCATCGCCGTAGAAGGATTTCATCAGGCTGACGTAGAACTTCGGATAGTTACTCCAGTAGTTCACCTGGTCCGGCAGCGTTGCTTTTGGCGTGTTCTCCGCCAGATAGCTTTGCAGATCCGTCTGCTTTTCAGATGGCAGCGTCAGGTAGCCCGGCAGGCTGGTCGAGAGCAGTCCGAGGTCGGTCAGCCCCTGAATGTTGGAGTGACCCCGCAGCGCGTTCACGCCGCCCCCGGCCATGCCCATGTTGCCGAGCAGCAGCTGGATCATCGCCATGGTGCGGATGTTCTGCGCGCCGACGGTGTGCTGCGTCCAGCCCAGCGCGTACAGGAACGTGGTGGTTCTGTCGGCAGCGCTGGTGGAGGCCAGCACCTCACACACCTTCAGGAAGTCCGCTTTCGGCGTGCCGCAGACGTTTTCCACGACGTCCGGCGTATAGCGGGAAACATGCTGTTTCAGCAGGTTCCACACGCAGCGCGGATGCGTCAGGGTTTCATCCCGCATCGCATAGCCGTTTTCATCGAACTGATAGTTCCAGGATGTTTTATCGTACTGCCGTTTTTCGGCGTCATAGCCGCTAAACAGTCCGTCATCGAAGGCAAAATCTTCCCGCACCAGCAGGTTGGCGTTGGTGTAGTGCTTAACGTATTCCGCGTTAATTTTGTTGTTTTCGATCAGGTACAGCAGCACACCGGACAGGAACGTGATGTCCGTACCGGAGCGGATTGGCGCATAGATATCGGCCACCGATGCCGTACGCGTAAAGCGCGGATCGACGACGATAAGCGTCGCATCATTGTTGTTTTTCGCTTCCATCGCCCAGCGGAACCCCACCGGATGGGCTTCAGCGGCGTTACCACCCATCACCACCACGACGTTCGCGTTTTTGATATCAACCCAGTGGTTGGTCATCGCACCGCGACCAAATGTTGGAGCAAGACTTGCTACCGTTGGTCCGTGTCAGACGCGCGCCTGGTTGTCTACCGCCAGCATGCCGAGAGAGCGCACAAATTTTTGCGTCAGCATACCGGTTTCATTACTGGCCGCAGAGGCACATAACATGCCGGTGGTCAGCCAGCGGTTGACCGTCACGCCCTGCGCGTTCTTTTCAATAAAGTTGGCGTCGCGGTCGGCTTTCATTAATTTTGCAATACGGGAGAAGGCCTCATCCCAGGAGATACGCTGCCATTTATCAGAACCCGGCGCGCGATATTCCGGGTAGCGCAGGCGGTTTTCGCTGTGAACGTAGTCCAGCAGCCCCGCCCCTTTCGGGCAAAGCGCCCCGCGGCTCACCGGATGATCCGGATCCCCTTCAATGTGGTAAATCGCTTCTCTGGCGTTCTTCGCGCCATCGCCCAGGCTATACATTAAAAGCCCACAACCCACGGAGCAGTATGTGCAGGTGTTACGGATCTCTTTCGCGCGCAGCAGCTTATAGTTGCGTGCCTGAGCCAGCGCCATTTTGGGAGCAAATCCCAGCATTGCGGCTGTTGTTCCGGCCATACCGCCCGCGCAGATTTTAAAAAATTGTCTGCGGCTGACGTCCATTGTTGTCCTCGTTATCTGAAAAGACTTCGCGCCGCAAACTAACAGCAAAGCCCCTGATTTTTTTGCGTCAAATCAAGGTCATCTGTCTTCCCCCCCTTAATAGTCACCCCCGCAATATTTCATTACCCCTTTTTGATTAACGGCTTAAGAGAATAATTCACGACAGCGACAGTCGTAATGCGATACATTTTTCCTTTGATTTTTATTGCGATGGCGAAGTAATGGACAGAAAGAGAGCAACGCTTATTGGGCTGGCGGCGATATTGTTATGGAGCACCATGGTCGGCCTTATTCGCAGCGTGAGTGAGGGACTGGGCCCGGTAGGCGGTGCAGCAATGATCTACACCCTCAGCGGATTGCTGTGCCTGGTGACGGTAGGATTTCCTGATATCAGACGGTTCTCGCCGCGGTATCTTATTGCGGGCAGCGTTTTATTTGTCAGCTACGAAATATGCCTGGCGCTGTCGCTGGGCTATGCCGCCACGCGCGCGCAGGCGATTGAAGTCGGTATGGTGAATTACCTCTGGCCGAGCCTGACGATCGTATTTGCGATTTTGTTCAACGGGCAAAAATCGACCCTGTGGGTGATCCCAGGCCTGGTCATTTCGCTGCTGGGCGTCTGCTGGGTATTGGGTGGCGAAGAGGGATTACACCTTGAAGAAATAACCCGCAATGTCGTTTCCAGCCCTCTCAGCTATGCGCTGGCGTTTGCCGGGGCCTTTATCTGGGCCGCCTACTGCACGGTCACCAGCAAATTTGCGAAAGGACAAAACGGCATCACCCTGTTTGTCTTGCTGACCGCGCTAAGTCTGTGGGTGAAATATGCCCTGAGCGATCAGCCCGACATGGTGTTTACCCTCCCGGTGGTGGTGAAGCT
The DNA here is from genome assembly GCF_048684805.1 of Enterobacter sp. BNK-22. Classification (NCBI taxonomy): domain Bacteria; kingdom Pseudomonadati; phylum Pseudomonadota; class Gammaproteobacteria; order Enterobacterales; family Enterobacteriaceae; genus Enterobacter; species Enterobacter sp. BNK-22. The sequence continues at coordinate 1,072,982 of NZ_JBLQTT010000001.1, read as the reverse complement.
CGTTATGTGCGGCATTGCGCTTGGGTTTGGTTACGCCGCATGGAATATTGGTATCCTGCACGGTAACGTCACGGTGCTGGCTGCCGTGTCCTATTTTACCCCCGTCCTCTCTGCTGCGCTTGCTGCCGCAGTGTTAAGTTCCCCCCTTTCATTCTCGTTCTGGCAAGGCGCGCTGATGGTCTGCGCCGGGTCGTTGCTCTGCTGGTACGCAACGCGAAAATAAGGTTTTCTCCTGTGGCCGGGGGAATTTCAACCCGGCAACATAATTAACATAAATTTAAAATGTGATCGCACTTCAGAATATTTATCCTGATAACAGACAGTCTGTTTAAATTCGGTTTATATTTGCTGTTATCTGTAAAGCACCCTGAAAGGAATTGACATAAACTGACAACGGCATGAAATTAGTTAACCATCAATATTAACGCGATGGATAGCCATGACTGCAATAATTCAGATCTGACACATTTGTGGAAATATGCGGAATAGCCGTCAAATATTGAGACCAACCCACTGCTTTTAAAGAAAAATAGCAACAGAACATGCCTCCAACCCTCGAATATACCGAAATCTAACGCACGATACTAAAACCTTCAGAAATTATAGCGACAGCAATAATCCCACGCATTAAATACATATTAATCGTATAAATTCCGGTCACATTGTTTAAATAACACCCTTCCTACACGATCGAGATCACACTAATTGAAATTATCTCTAATATTTTGAAACTTATTATTGAAATAAGACTACGAGATTTTTAAGAATAGCATGCCATTGACGAACAGCCTCGTTTAGAAATCGTTCAAAGTGGTTCAGGAAATACCCAAAAAAATTATAAGGAACATTTAAGATGAAACTTAAATTAGTTGCAGTGGCAGTCACTTCCATGCTGGCAGCAGGCGTTGTTAACGCTGCCGAAATTTACAACAAAGACGGTAACAAGCTGGATCTGTACGGTAAAGTGACAGGTCTGCACTATTTCTCTGATGACGCTGGCGCAGATGGCGATAAAACCTACATGCGTATCGGCTTCAAGGGTGAAACCCAGGTTAACGATCAGCTGTCCGGTTACGGCCAGTGGGAATACCAGATTCAGGGCAACAAAGACGAAGGCGACAACCAGTCCTGGACGCGTGTGGCGTTTGCAGGTCTGAAATTCGCGGAAGCAGGTTCATTCGATTACGGTCGTAACTACGGCGTGATTTACGACGTGACCTCCTGGACCGACGTGCTGCCAGAATTCGGCGGTGACACCTACGGTGCCGACAACTTCCTGCAGTCTCGTGCTAACGGCGTGGCAACCTACCGTAACCAGGACTTCTTCGGTCTGGTTGACGGCCTGAACTTTGCTCTGCAGTATCAGGGTAAAAACGGCAGCGTAAGCGGTGAAAACACCAGCGGCCGCAGCCTGCTGAACCAGAACGGTGACGGCTATGGCGCATCCCTGACTTACGATCTGGGCGAAGGCTTCAGCGTAGGTGGTGCAATGTCTTCTTCCCGTCGTACCGCTGACCAGAATGCGGCTGGCGTATACGGTGAAGGCGACCGCGCAGAAGTGTACAGCGGTGGTGTGAAATATGACGCGAACAACGTTTACCTCGCGGCGCAGTACTCTCAGACCTATAACGCAACCCGCTTCGGTACCTCTAACAACAAGCGTACCGACATCTACGGCTTTGCAAACAAGGCGCAAAACTTCGAAGTTGTGGCTCAGTATCAGTTCGACTTTGGCCTGCGTCCATCCATCGCTTACCTGCAGTCTAAAGGCAAAGACATCGAAAACTTCGGCGACCAGGATCTGGTTAAATACATCGATGTTGGCACGACCTATTATTTTAACAAAAACATGTCCACCTACGTGGATTACAAAATCAACCTGCTCGACGACAACAAGTTCACTCGCCAGGCAGGCATCGGTACCGACAACATCGTGGCGCTGGGTCTGACCTACCAGTTCTAAACTTTGTCTGTCCAAAAGCCAGCTGAACAAGCTGGCTTTTTTTTCGCCGTCCTTTACCCGACGGACGACTCCCCGCCCGCCGCCCGACGCAGCCAGGTTTGCAGCAGCTTGCCATCCTCGGTCATCTCTGAATCTGAACGCACGCAGAGGTAGTAATCGCGCCCGTCATCAATCGGTAAGTCAAAGATCTTCACCAGCTCACCGCTCTCTAGATACGGCGCAATCAGCGGCTCACGCATTAGTGCACAGCCCAGACCAGCCTGTACGCCCGCCAGCGTCAACAGTCCGTCTTCAAACAGCGGGCCGCTTCGCCGGAGAGGACGTTTTACCCCCTGCAACAAAAACCACTGCGTCCAGCTCGTACGCTCTTCATCGTGCAGGAGCGGCATTTGCAGCAACTGCTCAGGCGTATCGATATGGCCATGAATGCGTAAAAACGCGCGGCTGCACACCGGCACCATCTGACCGGAAATCAGCTTTTCACTCTGATAGCCCGCCCACTGCCCGTTACCAAAACGAATCGACATATCCGACGCGTCGCTCAGATAGTTACGGTGGTTGGCATACACCACGTTGATCTCGGTTTGGGGATTGGCGCGCATAAACGCAGGCAAACGTGGGATAAACCACCCCATACCAAAAAGCGGGATCAGGCTGATGGTGACCTGACGCGTTTGCGCCTGCTCCGCCAGATGCTCCGTCGCCTGGCGCAGCACGTTAAACGCCGCACGGATCGAGCGGTAATATTCCCGCCCGTGCTGGCTCAGCACCAGCCTGCGCCCCTGACGTTCCGTGAGCGGCATTTGCAGGTATCCTTCGAGCACCTTGAGCTGATGGCTGACGGCCGATGGAGAGATATCCAGCTCCTGTGCGGCCAGCGTGACGCTGCCCAGCCGGGCGATGGCCTCAAAGGCACGTACGGCCCGAAGCGGCGGATCGTTTGCCAGGCGGCTTTCTGCATACGCCGCCAGATTCGCCAATTGTTCTGTTTTATTCATATGTTGATTTCTTTAGGCTTTTCACCCAAAAGCAGGCATAAACTATTTTCATATAAATCATTAAGATAAAACAATATTTATTTATCATAAGAAATAATAGATGCGTATTTTACAATTTAATTCATTTATTGGATGGTAGCCGCAGAACGAGCACTTTGCGGGTACAGACGTTGGATACACTCATACAACAACTGATCAACGGTGTGATGCTGGGAAGCATCTACGCGCTGATCGCGCTGGGCTATACCATGGTGTATGGCATTTTGCGCATTATTAACTTTGCCCACGGCGATATTCTGATGGTCGGCGCGCTCACCACGCTCTCCGCCATGAACGCCCTGAACACCACCTTCCCTCATATGCCGCTGCTGTTGCAGCTTGGCATTGCCCTGATGATTGCCATGGCCGTTTGCGCCGTGCTGGCGATGGCCGTGGAACGCTTTGCCTACCGTCGACTGCGCAACGCCCCGCGGCTCGCACCGCTGATCTCGGGTATCGGCGTCTCCGTCCTGCTGCAAACCGTGGCGATGATTCTCTGGACGCGCAACCCGCTGATGTTCCCGCAGATCCTGCCTATGGATCCGATTGCCGTGACGTCTGGAAGTGAAACGCACCCGCCCGCCATCGTGACCGTTACCGGCATTGTCACCGTGGCGCTGGCGCTGGCTGTGATGACCGGGCTCTGGCTGCTGGTGGAATACACCCGTCTGGGGCGCGGCATGCGCGCCGTGGCGGAAAACCCACGCGTGGCCACGCTGATGGGGGTTAACCCAAACGCCATCATCACCCTGACGTTTGCGATTGGCGGGGCCTTTGCCGCGCTGGCAGGCGTGATGATGGCCAGCAATTACGGTAACGCCAGCTTCTCGATGGGCTTTTTGCCCGGGATCAAGGCCTTTACCGCCGCCGTGCTGGGGGGCATTGGTAACATTCGTGGCGCCATGATTGGCGGCATCCTGCTCGGCATTATCGAAGCGCTGGGCGCAGGTTACCTCGGTGAACTGACCCATGGCGTATTTGGCAGCAACTATCAGGATGTCTTTGCCTTTATGGTGCTGATCCTGGTGCTGGTCTTCCGCCCGGCTGGCCTGCTGGGCGAGCGCGTGGCGCACAGGGCGTAAGGAATACCATGACAACACTTCAACTCCAGACCCCGGCGACGACACGCAAATTCTGGTCAGGCATGAGCCTGTTCTGCCTTGCGCTGCTGATTGCTCCCGTGGTGGCCACGCAGCTTGGCGGCAACTACTGGGTGCGCGTCATCGACTTCGCCCTGCTCTACATCATGCTGGCGCTCGGGCTTAATATTGTGGTCGGCTATACCGGCCTGCTGGACATGGGCTTTATCGCCTTTTACGCGGTCGGCGCCTACCTCGCGGCACTGATGGCCTCCCCACACCTGCTGGAGGTGTTTCCGATCCTCGGCGTCTGGTTCCCGGGCGGGCTGCACACCTCGTATTTGCTCATTATTCCGCTGGCCGCCCTCGTCGCGGCAGTCTGCGGGATTTTACTCGGTGCTCCTACGCTCAAGCTGCGCGGGGACTACCTGGCGATAGTGACCCTCGGCTTTGGCGAAATTATCCGCATCCTGATGCGTAACCTCGACCGTCCGGTAAACATTACCAATGGAGCTAAGGGCATTACCGGGGTGGATACGCTGAACCTGTTCGGCCTGAAGTTCAGCGGCGTATACCACTGGTTTGGTTTCAAAGTGCCTGCCCTGTGGCTGTGGTACTACCTGCTGATGCTGGTCATTGTGGCGATTATTTTTGTCTGCCTGCGCCTGCAGCATTCCCGAATTGGTCGCGCCTGGCACGCCATCCGCGAGGATGAAGATGTGGCGCGCGCGATGGGCATCAACGTGCGTAACTATAAATTGCTCGCCTTTGCGATGGGCGCCTCCTTTGGCGGCGTGGCGGGTGCGCTTTTCGGCGCGTTTCAGGGCTTTGTCTCCCCGGAATCCTTCACGTTACAGGAATCGATTGCCGTACTGGCGATGGTGGTGCTGGGCGGCATGGGGCACATTCCGGGCGTGATCCTGGGCGCGGTACTGCTTACCGCCCTGCCGGAACTGCTTCGCAGCCAGGCAGCGCCGGTTCAGCAGGCGCTGTTCGGTACGGTGCTGATTGACCCGGAAGTGCTGCGCCAGCTGTTTTACGGTCTGGCACTGGTGCTGGTCATGCTGGTGCGCCCGTCCGGGATCTGGCCGGTACGCCACAAGGAGGCGAAGGCATGAGCCTGTTAACCGTACGCAACATGACAAAACGCTTCGGCGGGCTGACTGCTGTAGATGACGTTTCGATAACCGTGAACAGAGGCGAGATCTACGGGCTGATCGGTCCCAACGGCGCGGGAAAAACCACCTGCTTTAACCTCATCACCGGCCTTTATCCGGCGGACAGCGGCGAGTTTTCGATAGCGGATAAGCCCTATTTCCCAAAACACATAGAGAAAGTGACCGCCGCCGGGATTGCGCGCACCTTCCAGAACGTGCGCCTCTTCAACGACATGTCGGTACTGGAAAACGTGATGGTGGGCCGCCACGTGCGCACCCGTAACGGCCTGTGGGCCGCGCTGAGCCGCCACAAACGCGCCCGTGAGGAAGAGAAACAGACCCGCGAACTGGCCTGGCACTGGCTGGACTATACCGGCATTACGCAGTTCGCCCACTATCGCGCCTGCGATCTGGCCTATGGCCATCAGCGTCGCCTTGAAATCGCCCGCGCGCTGGCAACAGATCCGCTGCTGCTGGCGCTGGACGAACCCGCAGCCGGGATGAACGCGGCGGAAAAAGTGGCGCTCGGCGAGCTGCTCATCCGCATCCGTGATGACGGCAAAACCCTGCTGATGATTGAACATGACGTCAAGCTGGTGATGGGCATCTGCGACCGTCTGACGGTCCTTGATTACGGCAAAACGCTTGCCAGCGGCACGCCGGAAAACGTGCGGCGCGACCCGGCAGTGATCGCCGCCTGGCTTGGAGGCAACGCCCATGTCTGAATTACTGAAGGTAGAACGTCTGGACGTGCATTACGGCGGCATTCAGGCCGTACGCGATGTCTCCTTTACCCTGCGCGAGGGCGAACAGGCTACGCTGATCGGCGCGAACGGCGCGGGGAAAAGCTCCACCGTACGCGCCATTTCCGGGCTGGAAAGTTTTAGCGGCAGTATTGAATTCAGCGGTAAAGCGGTGCGTAAACAGAGCCCGGAGACCCTGCTTCGCGACGGACTGGTGATGGTTCCGGAGGGGCGCGGGATCTTCTCCCGCATGACGGTACTGGAAAACCTGCAGATGGGCGCCTGGCTAAGGCGTGACACTGTCACCGTCAAACGCGAAATGAACGAGATATTCGAGCGCTTCCCGCGTCTGGGCGAACGCCAGCATCAGCTTGCCGGGCTGTTGTCCGGCGGTGAGCAACAGCTGCTGGCCCTTAACCGCGCCCTGCTCAGCCGCCCACGTCTGCTGATCCTCGACGAGCCCTCGATGGGCCTTGCCCCGAAAATGGTCGAGAACATTTTTGCCGTGATCGCCGGGCTGCGTAAGCGCGGTGTCGCCCTGCTGCTTATTGAACAAAACGCCCGGCTCGCGCTGGAAGTGACCGACAGCGCGTGGGTGATGGACAGCGGCAGCATTGTTCATCATGGCGAATCGACTGCGCTGCTTAACGACGACCAGATTGCACAGATTTATTTGGGCGAAATGCCCGTTTAACCACACCAGCCAACATCAGGGAAATACAATGAAAACAGTAAAAATCAGTGCGCTCAGCGCCGCTATTCTCCTCGGCAGCTTTGCCTCGACGGCCACATGGGCCGCTGACAGCGAAACCGTGGTCATCGGTCTGGCGGGGCCGCTGACCGGCCCATCAGCCCGTATCGGGAAAGATCTGGAGAACGGCGCGCAGCTGGCCATTGACGACATTAATAAGCAGCACCCGACTATCGGCGGCAAAGCGGTCACCTTCAAACTGCAGTCCGAAGACGATCAGTCCGACCCGCGTACCGCCGTGGCCGTCGCGCAGCGTCTGGTGGACAGCGATGTGGCGGGCGTGGTCGGCCACTGGAACACCGGCACCAGCATTCCTGCGGCCCGCATTTATCACGATGCAGGCATCGCCCAGGTGGCACCAGTCGCGACCGGTCACGCCTATACGCAACAAGGTTTTGATACCAGCTTCCGCGTGATGGGACACGACGATGACGGCGGCCAGCTCGCCGGTCAGTATGCGGTCAATACCCTGAAAGCCAAACGCATTGCGGTGATCGACGACCGCACCGCATTTGGTCAGGGGCTTGCAGACCAGTTTATTAAATCGCTTGAAGCCCAGGGCGTGAAAATTGTCGATCGTCAGTACGTGGATGACAAAACGGTCGATTTCAGCGCCGTACTGACTGCCATCCGCAGTAAAAACGCCGATCTGATCTTCTTCGGCGGCGTCGACAGCCAGGCCGCACCGCTGGCCCGTCGCATCAAACAGCTGAGCATGAATGCCACGCTGATGGGCGCAGGCGGATTCGTCAGCCAGACGTTCCTGAAGCTGGCGCAGAAAGAAGGCGAAGGCGTTGTGGCGCTGGAGCCGGGTCTGCCCGTTGACCAGATGCCGGGTGGAAAGGCATTCGAACAGGCCTATCAGTCCCGCTACCACACCCATATCGAACTGCACGCCCCGTTCGCCTATGACGCCACCCGCGTGCTGGTTGCGGCAATGGAAAAAGCAGACTCCGTTGAGCCTTCCGCGTATCTGCCTGCTCTGCGCGCCATCAGCTATTCCGGCGTCACCGGGCAGATCGCGTTTGATAAAGAGGGCAACCTGAAATCGCCGTCGTTCACGGTCTACAAGGTTGTCGACGGCAAATGGCAGCCGCAGACCGTGCTGGGCGGCGCAAAAGCGAAGTAACGCAGCGAGGCAATGTGATGAGTGATAATAACGAGCTGGGCATTCTCGCCCGCCGCAAAATTGAAGCCGAAATTATTAAGCCAATTTATGAAATCCTGGTGCGCGAGATAGGGAAAGCCCGCGCCCAGGCGGTGATTGGCGAGGCCATTGAGCAGGCCGCGATTGACGCTGGCAAAGCGTTTGCCAGCAAAGAACCCAACGGCGCGAACATCAAGAGCTTTATCGCCCTGCAGTATCTGTGGGAGAAAGATAACGCCCTTGACGTGAAGGTGATCGACGCCGACGACCAGCAGTACAACTACAACGTGACCCGCTGTCGCTACGCGGAGATGTACCACGAGATGGGGCTGGGCGAGATTGGCCACCTGCTCTCCTGCGCGCGCGATGAAAAATTCATCGTTGGCTATGCGCCGGACGTTGAGCTAACCCGCACCACTACCATTATGCAGGGCGGTGCGTGCTGTGATTTCCGCTACCGCAGCAGCAAGGACAAGCCATGATCCGCGTCAACGCCGAACGGTTGTGGTCAACGCTTGAGATGATGGCGCAGATCGGCGGCACGCCTGCCGGTGGCGTCACCCGTCTGGCATTAAGCGAGGAAGATCGTGTTGCGCGTAACCTGCTGCGCGACTGGGCGCTGGACGCCGGTTTTACCTGTGACGTCGACAGCATGGGCAATATGTTTATCCGCCGCGCGGGAAAAAAACCGCAGCTTGCCCCGGTCATGACCGGTTCACACGTGGATACCCAGCCGCTGGGGGGGAACTACGACGGGGTTTACGGCGTGCTGGCCGGGCTGGAGCTGCTGCGTACCCTCAATGACCATCACGTTGAGACGGAGCGTGACATCGTGCTGGTTAACTGGACCAACGAAGAAGGCGCGCGCTTCGCGCCAGCCATGCTCGCTTCAGGGGTCTGGACGGGGCAGTTTAGCGAAGCGTACGCTCATGCCCGCGCCGATCACGATGGCATCACTGTGGGTGAAGCGCTGGATAACATTGGCTACCGGGGTGAAGCCCCTGCCCGCGCGTTTCCGGTTCACGCCTGCTACGAGCTGCACATCGAACAGGGACCGATTCTGGAAGACGAAGCCCTGGATATCGGGCTCGTCCGCGCGGCAATGGGCCAGCGCTGGTTTACCCTGACGCTGGACGGATTTGCCGCCCACGCGGGCACCACGCCAATGCACAGCCGCCGCGACGCGCTTACCGCCTTCGCGGAGCTGGCGCTGAAGGTGGAAGAGATTGGCTATCGGTATGCACCGGACGGGCGTGCGACGATCGGTATGGCGCAGGTTACGCCAAACTCGCGCAACGTCGTGCCGTCTCGCGTGGTATGCAGCGTGGAGTTTCGCCATCCGGCGCAGCAGGCTCTGGAAGCCATGGAGGCAGCGCTGCATAAGGTGGCTGAAAGCCTGAGCCTGCGCGGCGTGTCGGCTCTCGTTGAGCGCATTTTTGACTACGCGCCCATCGCGTTTGATGCCAAATGTCTGGCTCGAACGGAGAAGGCGGTGGCAAAACTGGGCTATTCGTCGAAACCGATGGTCTCGGGTGCGGGACATGACACCTGCTATGTCAGCAACATTGCCCCTGCCAGCATGATCTTTATCCCCTGCGTGAAAGGCATCAGCCATAACGAAGCGGAAAGGATCCTCCCTGAGTGGTCCGAGAAAGGGGCGAACGTGCTGTTGCACAGCGTCCTGTCCGCGGCTCAGGAGAGCTAGAACGGCGCGAAAGCAGCCCTGCTTTCGCGCGACGCTAGACGGCAACGCGGCGGCTGATTTCAACCACCCGATCGCTGGGAAGGTGGTAGTGGTTGATGACGTGCGTGCAGTTGCGCTTCATGAAGGCAAAAATGTGTCGTTGCCAGGCCGCCATACCGGCCCCGCCTTCGCCTGCCACAATGGTTTCATGCCCGACATACCAGGTGGCGTCGTCCGTGGCAAAAATTGCGTTAATCTCGCTGACGCCCTGCAACAAACGCGGGATGTCCGGGTGTTCCATAAAACCATATTGCGCCACGCCGTGCCAGTAGCCCGGCGCGCGCTGCTCCACCCTGATACGCTGCTCTTCTCCGACGTAGGGCACGTTGAGAATATCAATGGTCAGCGACAACACGTCCTGCTGTAGCGCCCGGTTTCGCGCGACATGCCAGCGCATTACCGGTGGGATATTGTTCTGCGTGCGGGTCAAAAAGACGGCAGAGCCCGTCACTCTGGGCACCGTCTTTTGCTGAAGCTGGGCAAAGAACGCATCCACGCTGACGCCCTTCTCGCCCACCGACGCGGATACCGCCTGCACGCCGCGATGCCAGATCAGCATCACCGTACAAATGGCGGCGGCCATCAGCAGCGGGATGTAGCCGCCCTCAAGGACCTTAATCAGATTGGCAAATAAGAAGGTGGCATCGATCGTCAGGAAACAGAGGGCGATAACCCCGCTGCTGAACAGGCTCCAGCGCCATACTTCCCGCATAGCGACAAACAGCAGTCCTGTCGTCATCAGCATGGTTAACGACACGGCAATGCCGTACGCCGCGGCAAGCTTGTCGGAGGATTTAAAGAACACCACCAGCCCTATCGTCACCACCATCAGCAGCCAGTTTATTATCCCGATATAGATCTGACCGTAGCTTTCTGCCGCCGTCTGTTTGATGCGTAGCCGGGGTAACCAGCCGAGCTGAATCGCCTGACGCGTCATGGAAAAAGCGCCGGTAATAATCGCCTGACTGGCAATGATCGTCGCCAGCGCGGCAAGAATGATGAGCGGCACCTGCAGGGCTGGCGGACAGAGCGTATAGAATAGATTTTGTTTGCTGTCGGCACCGGCCAGAATCAACGCTGACTGACCAGCATAGTTGAGCAGCAGCGAAGGAAAGACGACGCCGTACCAGGCAAACCAGATGGGCTTTTTACCGAAATGCCCCATGTCGGCGTACAGCGCCTCGGCCCCCGTCACGCAGAGAAATACGCCCCCCAGGACCAGGAAACTGGTGTACCCGTTCGAAAACAAAAACGCGATGCCGTAAGCAGGATTAAGGGCCAACAATACCGAGGGGTACTGAACGATCCCCCGCACGCCCAGGGCCGCAATCGCCAGGAACCACAGCGCCATCACCGGGCCAAATATCTTCCCTATGCGGGCGGTACCAAAAGGCTGGATCAGGAACAGCGCCAGCAACACCGCAACCGTGAGGGGTAAGATGTACGGCTGGGACTCCGGAATGACCATCTCCAGCCCTTCCAGGGCGGAAAGCACGGAGATGGCCGGGGTTATCGCGCCGTCACCGTATATCAACGCGGCGCCAATTAGGGCGGCAAAAATGACCCAGCGACCGCCTTTGCCTTTTTCCACCAGAAGCGACATCAGGGCCATAATGCCCCCCTCGCCATGATTATCAATTCGCATGGCGAAGGCGGCATACTTGATGGAGGTCACCAGGATGAGCGTCCAGGTAATCAGGGAGAGCAGGCCCAGGATGACGTCGGGCGTCGGGTCATGCTCAGAGAGCGAAAGCACAGTCCGGAAGGTATAAAGCGGGCTGGTGCCGATATCACCAAAAACAACACCCAGCGCGCCCCCTGCAAGCAGGGTTAACCGGGAGAGAGGTTGGGACGGTTCACTGCTGTGGCGCGGGCTCATATTTTCCAGCAAGAGTCAGATAATCCTTTAAAAAACATAGCTCATCTGCCCCGCCCGCGCCAACCGCTGCCCCTGTTTTACCACGCGGTTTACTGCGGATTGACCTTCGCCAGGCTGAACCAGATCCCCACTGCCAGCAACAGCAGCATGCCGCCCGCACTGCCCAGCGCCACGCTGTGGGAGGTAATAAACGCACTTTTCGCCGCCTCAATCACCGGCTCCGCCAGGGACGGCGTCAGATCCTGCGCCACCTTCATCGCTTCCCCAATCGATGACGAGGCTTTATCGATGAGCGAGGCATTCAGCCCCTGCGGCAGGTCAATCGACGCCGAGAAGCTGCGGGTCAACAGCAGACCAAAAATGGCGATCCCCAGCCCAGCCCCCAGCTCATAGGACATGGTTTCAATCGCCCCTGCGGCGGCGGCTTTCTCCTTCGGCGCAGCAGCCATAATGGCGGAAGTCGAGGCCAGCAGCGCGCTGGCGGCACTGAAGCCGAGCAGCACCATCAGCCCCCACGCCTGCCACTGCTGCGTGCTGAAGTCGAGCGTCGACAGGCCGATAAAGCTGACGGCGCTGAGCCCCATGCCCCCCGCAGCGACAATGCGTAGCCCCAGACGGCCCACCAGCACACCGGCAATCGGTCCGCTGAACCCGCTAGCCACCATTACCGGGAGCATAAACATGCCCGCCTCGAACGGCGTAAAACCATGGACAAACTGCAGCTCCTGCGCCATCAGCAGCTCAAACCCGACCAGGGCAATCATGGCGGTCATCGCCATCACCACGCCGCTCAGAATAATGCGATGGCAGAAGAGACGCATATCGATCATCGGTACGCGGGCACGAAGCTGAAAACGCACAAAGATAAACAACAGCACCGAGCCGGTAACCAGCGCGGCGGCCACCAGCCACGGCGACAGTACGCCCTTAAGCGCGGTTTTGGCGCTGTAGACCAGCAGCAAAATCGCCACAATCAGCATGATGGCATGGCTGATATTCAGCGGCTGCTCCGGGCGGCCCTGCTGACGGGGCACAAAATGCGCGGCCAGGGACACGACCACCAGCACGATCGGCACGTTGATTAAAAACACCGATCCCCAGTAAAAATGCTCCAGCAGCATACCGCCAATCAGCGGGCCAAACGCCGCCCCGCCGGAACCGACCGCCGCCCAGACGCCGAGCGCGATGTTGCGATCTTTCGCGTCGGTAAAAAGCGTGCGGATCCCTGCCAGGGTGGCCGGAATAATCATCGCCGCACCGATCGCCAGCGAGGCGCGCGCCGCGATCAGCCATCCTGCTGAGGGGGCAAACGCAGCCGCCAGCGATGACAGACCAAACAGCGTACTGCCGATCATCAACAGCCGTTTAAAACCGATGCGGTCACCCAGGGCGCCCATCGGCAGCACCATACCCGCCATCACCAGCGAGTAGATATCGATGATCCACAATAATTCGTTACCGCTGGCGCCCAGCGTCATGCTCAATGTTGGCGCCGCCACGTGCAGCACCGTCGCGTCAATCGCGACCGGGATATACACCAGCACGATAATCACTAACGCTAACCACTGACGAAACATAAATTTCCTTTTCATTTTAAACCTGGACACATGTCCAGATTGCGATCCTACGTAAAGTTGAACGCGTGTCCAGCTTTTTGTTACACTCGTTTCGTTCCCATTGAGAGTGAGTAACGATGCGATATCTGAGCAAGGATGAACGGCGCGAAGCCATCTTACAGGCCGCCATGCGCGTGGCGCTGGCCGAAGGACTGGCGGCAATGACGGTACGCCGCGTTGCGGCTGAAGCCGGCGTCGCGACCGGACAGGTTCACCATCATTTTACCTCCGGCGGGGAGTTAAAATCGCTGGCCTTTGTACGGTTAATCCGCGAACTGCTGGATGCGGATGTTGCGGGTGAACAGGCCGGATGGCGGGAACAGCTTCATGCCATGCTCGGCAGCGATGACGGCAGGTTCGAGCCTTATATTCGTCTCTGGCGTGAAGCGCAGATCCTGGCCAGCCGCGATGCCGACATTAAGGGCGCCTATGTGATGACCATGGAGATGTGGCATCAGGAAACGGTGGCGCTGATTAACGCGGGAACGGAGGCCGGGGTATTTCGTCCCGGCGATCGGGCGGAAAATATCGCCTGGCGCTTGATTGGGTTGGTGTGTGGTCTTGACGGGATGTATATCTTAAACATGCCCGAAATGGATGAGGCCGCGTTTAACAACCATCTGGATAAGTTAATCACGCTCGAGTTGTTTACTACCCCGTCTCAGCCGTGATGTTGCCGGGTGGCGGCTACGCCTTACCCGGCCTACAGCCCACCTCTTTGCGCATTATTTCCCGGCCTGAGGGTGCGTATCAAAGCCCGCCATCACCGCCGTCAATTCTGCGAGTGAAAAACCGTGCTTAGGATCGTCAACGCCCAGCCCAAAGCGTTTCTGCATCAACTGGTAAAGCGCCTCAGCATCCGGCAAGTGGATCTGCTCCTCCACATGACCGTTCTGCCAGTGGGTAAAGTTGAAGTTGGTCAGCGTCAGCTTGCCGCCGTCCGGCAGATGGCGGCACATCAGCAGATGATGGCGGAAGTGCGACTGCGGCCAGTGCGCCGACCAGAAATTCCCCATCACGTAATCACTGAAATACTGTGTCGTCAGGTCGAAATGGTACATCGACTGCCAGTGCTCGTGGTGACGGAACTGCAGCACCCAGTCGTTACCCTCGCTCAGCAGACGATACAGGCCGTGCGGCGTTTCCTGTTCCTCACCTGCGAGCAGACGAATTGGCGCCGTCAGCGTCTGGCCGCCAAACCCCACGTCCGCAATCCAGCGCTCGCCGTTAAGCTCAACCAGCAGCAGGCGGTGCGTGCGCGGCGGCATTTGCGGCGGGCTCGCTAATACCACGCGTCCCAGCACGCTGCGTACCGTGAAGCCGACTTCACGCAATACCCGCTCAAACAGGCCGTTTTGCTCAAAGCAATATCCTCCGCGACGGGCGGTGACCAGCTTGTCGACCAGACACCGATCGTCAAGCTGGATTTCTCGCGGCAGCACGACGTCAATATTCTCAAAAGGGATCGCACAGTTATGGTGTAAATGCAGCGCGCGCAGGGTATCGATATCCACCCGTGTCGGTTGCGTCCAGCCGATGCGGGCGAAATAGGTGGTCAGGAATGGGGGCATACATCAGTTTCCTTTGATTGTGATGTTCTGTTTATAAACTAATTTTACGCACTCACTTTGATTTACGTGCTTTTTCGTCATACTCATCGTTACAGATGAGGAGATCCTATGAGCCACTTTCGCCCTGTTGAATTACGTCATGCCAGCCGTCTGCTGAACCACGGCCCTACCGTGCTGATCACCAGCCGCGATGAAAGCCTGGACAGACGTAACGTTATGGCTGCCGCATGGTCAATGCCCGTTGAGTTTGAACCGCCACGCATCGCGATAGTCGTGGATAAAAGTACCTGGTCACGCGAGCTGATCGAACGCAGCGGGAAATTTGGCATCGTTATCCCCGGCGTGGCGGCAACCAACTGGACTTACGCGGTCGGCAGCGTCAGCGGGCGCGATGAGGACAAATTCAACTGCTATGGGATCCCGGTGGTGAATGGCCCGGAGCTCGGCCTGCCGGTCATTGAAGAGAAATGCCTGGCGTGGATGGAATGCCGGTTATTACCCGTGACCTCCGCGGCAGAGAAATACGACACCCTGTTTGGTGAAGTGGTTTCAGCGGCAGCGGATGAACGGGCGTTTATCACCGGACGCTGGCAGTTTGACGGGGATAAGCTCAATACCCTGCATCATCTTGGGGCCGGGACGTTTGTGGCGAGCGGGAAGATGGTGAAGGCGCTGGATTGAGAAAACCCGTCCCCTATGGGCTGAGGCATGCCCGGTAATTTTTAAGCAGAAGCAATAAGTTGCTTTCATGATGGCTGTAGGCTTTCAGCGACGCCCTGGTCCGGCTGTAAATCGCCGAAGCGTTTCCGTAAGGCCGGGGCGAGGCGCAGGGATGCGCCGAGAGGGTGTGGCCTGCAGGGATGCAGGCTCATGCCCGACCCGATAGCCTGAAGGAATAAGCTGAGGGCACCGCGAAGCGGCGATTTACCGCCGGGAGCCTGGGTTGCCAGGGCGGCGGCGATTGAGCCGCCCTGGCACGTTCACAGGAATTGTCGTTACAGAATAGCAAGGAACATAAAGTGAACGGAATAACCTCCACAGCCGTATGTTCCCCCTCACCCAGCCCTCTCCCTCTGTACGGTCCGGGGACATGGTAGACAGGTGTTCGGGGACATGGTGAACACTTTTTAACATCCTTTACCCATGGTGATCGACTGTTTCTTCAGGTCGATCACCCCCACTTTCGTGCTGTACCACCACACTTCGTAACAGCCATCCTCCTGCGTCTCCTTCAGACCGACCCGCTCTCCCCTGAACGCCTTACCCGCGCTCAGACTGTTACCTCTGACACTCAGCTTACCGCTGATATCCACTTTCCTGACCATCACCCCTTCGTCATATTCCGGTGGCGCTGTGTTGCTGCTGTACTGGCGTGCAGACGGCTGATACCGCGAGGCCGGTACCGCCATATCCAGCGCCTCGTGCGGGCGTTCAAGGTTATAGACCGTCCGCCAGTGGTCAAAGGCGCGCTGCAGTTCATCCCTGTCCGCGAACCACTTCCCCTGCAGCACTTCCGCCTTCAGGCTGCGGTGAAAACGCTCCAGCTTACCCTGCGTCTGCGGATGATACGGCCGGGAGTGCCCCACCCGGATACCCTGGCGCATCAGCCACAGCTCCAGTGCCGTCCAGGTGCCGGTGGTGTCGCCCCACGGTGAGCCGTTGTCCATGGTCATCCTGTCCGGCAGGCCGTAGCGTTCAAACACGCTGACCAGCTGCTGTTGCACGGTCTCACGTCGTTCATCGTTACAGTGCGCCAGGCACAGGGAAAAACGGGAGTGGTCATCCAGCAGGGTGAGCGGATGGCAGCGGCCGCCACCGAAGGGAAAGTGGCCCTTGAAATCCATCTGCCAGAGCCGGTTCGGGGCATCATGTTCGAAGCGCCCCATGGCCGGGATGCCCGGTGATGCGCCCGGCAGCAGACCGTGACGGGCCATCAGATTATGGACGGTGCTGAAGGCGGGCATACGGTGTCCCCGGTCTTCTAGCCAGCGTTTAATCTTGCGGGCTCCCCAGCGTGCAAGGCGTTCATGTGCCATGCGCAGCAGGACAGTGATGTCGTCAGATGAGCGGTTCGGGGAATGACGGGGAGTGCGGGGGCGGTCCTGAAGTCCGGAGGCGCCTTCCACAGCCCAGCGCTGAAGCCACTTGTAGCCGGTGGCAGGGGAAATGCCGTAGTGACGGCAGAGGGAACGGATGTTCGCCCCGTCCTGCGAGGCGAACAAAACAAACTCGGTACGTAATGACATGGTATCTCTCGCATCCCAGGGCATAAGCGACTCCATAAACGGGTTCTTATGCCTTAGTTGTAAGTGTCTACCATGTCCCCGAACAAGTGTTCACTATGTCCCCGGACTGTACACCCTCAAGGGAGAGGGTGAACGTACTACTTCGCACGCCGTGAAATAATCTCATCCGCAACATTCCGCGGGGCTTCCGCAAAATGGTGGAACTCCATCGTGTACGTCGCGCGTCCCTGGGACATCGAACGCAATGTCGTGGCATAACCAAACATTTCTGCCAGCGGTACGTCGGCGCGGATAATCTGGCTGCCGTACTGCTCTGCCATCCCCTGCACCATGCCGCGTCGGGATGAGAGATCGCCCATGATGTTACCGGCGTACTCTTCCGGTGTTTCCACCTCCACATGCATGATCGGCTCAAGAATCACCGGATCCGCCCTGCGGGCCCCCTCTTTAAAGCCGAGGATCGCCGCCATGCGGAACGCCATCTCCGAGGAGTCGACGTCGTGATACGAGCCAAACGTCAGCGTCGCTTTAACATCGACGACCGGATAGCCCGCCAGCACGCCGCTGTTCATCGCTTCACGCAGTCCTTTCTCAACGGACGGAATATACTCACGCGGCACCACGCCGCCCTTAGTGGCATCTTCAAATTTAAAGCCACTTCCAGGCTCCAGCGGCTCCAGGCTCAGCACCACATGACCGTACTGGCCTTTACCGCCGGACTGTCGGACAAATTTGCCTTCGATATCCTTCACCGTTTTACGCAGGGTTTCACGGTAGGTCACCTGCGGACGACCGATATTTGCTTCGACGCCAAACTCACGCTTCATGCGGTCGACGATAATCTCGAGGTGTAACTCACCCATCCCGGAGATAATGGTCTGACCGGACTCCTCGTCAGTGTGCAGGCGGAAAGACGGGTCTTCGGCCGCCAGGCGCTGCAGGGCAATGCCCATTTTCTCCTGATCGCCTTTGGTTTTCGGCTCAATCGCCAGCGAAATCACCGGATCCGGGAACTCCATGCGCTCAAGCGTAATGACGGCGTTCGGATCGGTGAGCGTGTCACCGGTGGTTACGTCTTTCAGCCCGACGCAGGCCGCGATATCCCCGGCGCGCAGTTCGTCCACCTCGTGGCGATCGTTGGCATGCATCAGCACGATACGCCCGATGCGCTCTTTCTTCCCTTTCACCGGGTTATACACCGCGTCGCCTTTGCGCAGCACGCCAGAGTACACGCGGATAAAGGTCAGTTGTCCGACGTACGGGTCGCTCATCAACTTGAACGCCAGAGCCGAGAACGGCTCATCATCACTCGGGTGACGCTCCGCGTGCTGCCCTTTTTCATCCACGCCATCAATGGCCGGCACGTCCAGCGGCGACGGCATAAGCTCAATCACCGCATCGAGCATGCGCTGTACACCCTTGTTTTTGAACGCGCTGCCGCACAGCATCGGCTGGATTTCGCCCGAAATGGTGCGAATACGTAGCCCTTTGATAATTTCCGCTTCCGTCAGGTCGCCGGTTTCCAGGTATTTGTCCATCAGTTCATCGCTGGCTTCCGCCGCCGCAGAGACCATTTTTTCCCGCCATTCCTGAGCGGTACTGACCAAATCGTCCGGCACGGGCGCATAGGTAAACACCATGCCCTGCGTCGCGTCGTCCCACAGAATGGTGCGCATCTTGATCAAATCCACCACGCCGGTGAAGTGATCTTCGGCCCCCACCGGAATGACAATCGGCACCGGATTAGCCTTCAGGCGTTCCTGCATCATCCGCACGACGCGGAAGAAATCGGCGCCCGGACGGTCCATTTTGTTGACGAAGGCCAGACGCGGAACGTGATATTTATTGGCCTGACGCCAGACGGTTTCCGACTGCGGCTGCACGCCGCCCACGGAGTCATACACCATCACGGCACCGTCGAGTACGCGCATGGAACGCTCCACCTCAATGGTGAAGTCCACGTGCCCCGGGGTGTCGATGATGTTGATCCGGTGCGGTTCATAGCCTCTGTCCATGCCTGGCCAGAAGCAGCTAACCGCCGCGGACGTAATGGTGATCCCGCGCTCTTGCTCCTGCGCCATCCAGTCAGTGGTTGCCGCGCCATCGTGTACTTCACCCAGCTTGTGGCTCATCCCGGTATAAAACAGGATGCGCTCAGTGGTGGTGGTTTTACCGGCATCGATATGCGCGGAGATACCGATGTTGCGATAACGTTCGAGAGGGATGGGTCGGGGCATGATATTTCCTTAGTCACTATGACATGTTTGTGACGACCAGGATGGTCGTGCATTCGTTCGTTTGCTATAATAGTCCTATTGTACGAGTATTATCGAACTATTTTTTAAGGGTTGACCTATTGTTGATATAGCTCAATCTGACGCCATACGCAGGAAAACGATGATCCCTAACCACCCTGAAACTGAACAAATACTCCTGGAAAATGTGCTCTTTGCCCTCGGCAACCCGCTCCGGCTATCGATTATTCGCCGGCTCGCCGATGGCAGCGAACTGAGCTGCAACGCGCTGCGCCCGGAAGATGTGGTGAAGTCCACGATGACCCATCACTGGCGCGTATTGCGCGACAGCGGGGTCATCTGGCAGCGTCCGCAGGGACGCGAAAACATGATTTCATTGCGACGAGACGATCTGGATACCCGCTTTCCAGGGCTGATGGCGATCCTGCTGCAGGTTAAGTAACTTCTGTCCCTTCCAGGCGATAGACCGGGATCTGCCGGGTTGTTTTGGTGAGCGTATCGAACACCTCGGCGTTGGACGTCACGATCCGCATCCCTGTTTTGCGTAGCCGTTGAACATCAGCCGCGATGCGCTGAATGCCAAACCAGAAAAGCCCGTCGAGCGCAGTCACAGACAGTCCGTTTTCCAGCGCCAGTTTGAGGCGCTCCTTTGGCGCTTTCACCTGCTGGGCAATTTGCCGGTAAGACGCTTCCGTCGCACCCGTGGCGTCACTGCGCTGGATACGCGTCTTCAGGTGATAGGTAAACTCGTCAGGTATGCCGTCCAGATCCCGTTTAAGGCTGTAGACGCAGCCAAAGCGCTTGCCGTTAAACAGAACATTTTTCTGACTGAGCTGAAGCTCTTTTCTGACAGCGTCAATCAACTGGGGCGCGCGGGTGAGAAGCAGCCTGAAGGGCAGCTCGAAGCTGGTGACGTAGTCCACATTAAGCAACGCGAGACGCAGACGATCCTCCGCACCGGCCTTTTGCTCACGACACTCCTCCAGCACCTCCGCCCACTGGCGCGTCAGGCGCTCTGGTTCGGCGGCTTCGGTCAGGAGATATTTTTCAATCTGATAATCAACTCTTCCGGTCATCGTGTGGTATCCCGTCGCTGTGGCTGCGGTAATTCTATACAGCGCGGTGAGTTTTATAAAGGACTGAACCGCAGCGACACGCTGTAAATGTCGTTGCGATTCAGTATCCTGAGGTTTCGAATCAGTGCGCCATAACCCAGCCCATCAGCAGCGTGGCGAAAATGACCGTCGAGGCACCGCCGATACGCGTCGCAATCTGCGCGAACGGCATGAGCGACATGCGGTTGGAGGCGGACAGAATGGCCACATCTCCCGTACCGCCCAGCCCACTGTGGCAGCAGGTTACAATCGCCGCTTCCACCGGATACATATTCAGACGCGACGCAATCACGTAGCCGCTCAGCGCCATCGCAATCACCACCGATCCGCATACCACTACATAGCCCACCGAGAAGACCGACACCACGCTTTCAAGCGGCACGTATAGCATCCCGAGGCCGATCATCAGCGGCCAGACCAGCGCAGCCGAAACGAATTTATAGCAGCTGTGCGCACCCTGCTCCATTGAGGCCGGGATCACCCTGAAGTATTTACACAGGACGGCAATCAGGATCATCAGCACCGGGCCGGGAATGTGGACCAGTTTTTCAAACAAGCCTCCGACGATGAAAAACGCGCACACCATCAGCAATCCGCCGCCCATCAGATGAAAATCCGTCTGCTGTGCGCTTTGCGCCCCGGCAAACAGGCTGGCGTCGTCTTTACTCCGCGTGAGCATGCCATTTCCCGAAAGCGCAGGACGTTTCGTCCCGAGACGCGCCAGCGAGCCCGCACAAATAATGGCGAAGATATTTCCGACGACCGCAGCGGGAGCCAGCTGCGCCACGTAGACGTCCGGCGTCTGCCCCAGGATTGCCGAATAGGCCAGAGACAGGGGCAAAATCCCCTCGCCAATTCCGCCGCCAATGATAGGGACAATGATAAAGAAGAAGGTGTGGTAAGGCGTATACCCAAACAGCGTTCCCACAATAAGCCCGCTCAGCACGGCCATCAGTGTCCCCGCCACCAGCGGAACAAACATGCGCATCATGCCCTGGATCAGCAGCACCCGGTTCATCCCCAGAATACTGCCGACCACCAGGCAGGCGATGACGAAATAGAGCAGATTCGCCTCCTTCATCAGCAGATGCACCGTATCAAGGGTTTGTTTCCCGAATGCGCCAAAATAGACCAGCACGGAAGGCACCATCAGACACAGGATCGCCGGGCCGCCGATGTCCTTCAGCACGGGGATTTGACGCCCCACTTTGGCAAACGCAAAGCCAAGGGTCATGATGACCGCCAGTCCGCCTATCATATTTTTCGGCAGCAGCCCTGCCCAGGCGGACGTCGCCACAATCGCGGCAATCCCCACGAACAGCATCAACGGGACTGCGCCAACCTCGGTATTGTTGAGCCCAAAGGCGAAACGCGAGGTCGACAGCTCAGAAGTCGGTACAGGATTATCTTTCATATAATCACCTGAAATTTGTGTTCGGATATGCAGAGAACGGAATAAACGAAAAACTATTCCTGATTCAAATAAATGTTCTTAAATAGAAAATAAAAACTTTGGTGGCCTTTTCTAAAAACAGGCTCAGCGTGAAATTAACATACCCCCCCAAAGAGAAATGTGAACACAATAGCCCTTTCCTTTTAAATAATTTAATTCATTATTATGTAACTAAAGTTATTCATGACATTCAATGCAATTCTTTTGAAATTAATAAAACCAGAAAGAATGTGAACCTTGTCACTCCTGATCCGTTAGCTAAGCGCTAAATTAGCTCCCCAACAAAACACAGAAAACTCCGTGCCTTTATCATCCTTAAAGTCACTGTTTCTACTCGTCTTATTTCTGTTTCGTTTAAATATTCAGGAGTTGACCATGTCTCGTAAAGACGTTCTGTACACGCCCTATAATGGCGCCGTACTGCTGGAAAATCCGTTATTAAATAAAGGCCTCGCCTTTATTAAAGAAGAACGGGATAATTTTAATCTGCATGGATTATTGCCGCATAACGTTGAAACCATTGAAGAGCAAACCGAGCGCGCCTGGGTGCAGTTCTGCCATTTTAAAAGCGATATTTCCCGTCATGTTTATTTGCGCAATATTCAGGACACCAATGAAACTCTCTTTTACAACCTCTTGCGTTCGCATCTGAAAGAGACGTTACCGATTATCTATACCCCGACGGTGGGTGAAGCCTGCGAGCATTTCTCCACGATTTATCGCCGCGCGCGCGGCTTGTTTATTTCATGGCCTAACCGCCATCGTATTGATGAGATGCTGCAAAGTTTCTCGCGCAACGACGTTCGGGTGATTGTGGTAACGGACGGAGAGCGCATTTTAGGGCTCGGCGACCAGGGTATCGGCGGTATGGGCATTCCAATTGGCAAGCTGTCGCTGTATACCGCCTGCGGAGGGATCCATCCGGCCTCCACCCTTCCGATTATGCTGGATGTCGGCACCAATAATCAGCAACACCTCGACGACCCGATGTACATGGGCTGGCGTCATCCGCGCATCAGCGACGACCAGTATGCTGAGTTTATGGATATGTTTATCAGCACGGTTAAGACGCGCTGGCCCAACGTTCTCCTGCAATTTGAAGACTTTGCACAGAAAAACGCCACCCGACTACTCCAGCGCTACCGCGATCAGCTGTGCTGCTTCAATGATGATATCCAGGGCACGGCAGCCGTCACCGCGGGGACGCTGATCGCAGCGGCCCACGCGGCGGGCACACGCATTCGCGATCAGCGCGTGGTCTTCCTCGGCAGCGGCTCTGCGGGATGCGGGATCGCTGAAAAAATTGTGGCGCTGATGGTCGATGACGGCCTGAGCGAGTCGGAAGCCCGCAGCAGGATCTTCATGGTCGATCGCTTCGGCCTGCTGACCGACGACATGACCAACCTGCTCGATTTCCAGAAAAACCTGCTTACCGCGCGCGACGCCGTAAGCCGCTGGCAGGTAGACGCGAAGAATATTTCCCTGCTGGACGTGGTGAAGAACGCACATCCAACGGTGATGATCGGCGTTTCAGGTCAGCCGGGGCTGTTCAGCGAAGAGATCGTCAAAGAGATGCATCGCCACTGCCCGCGCCCGATTATCATGCCGCTCTCGAACCCAACGTCGCGGGCGGAGGCCCAGCCGCAGGATCTCATCGCCTGGACCCAGGGGGCCGCGCTGGTGGCCACCGGCAGCCCGTTCGCGCCGGTATTCTGGGAGAATGCGCACTACGAGATTGCCCAGTGTAACAACGCCTATATCTTCCCGGGCCTGGGGCTTGGCGTTCTGGCCTGTAACGCGCGCCGGGTGACGGAAGAGATGCTGATGGCAGCAAGCCGCAGCCTGGCCGCCCAGTCTCCGCTCGTGACCACAGAAAGAGGAGGATTACTGCCGCCGGTAGATCAGATTGAAACGGTCTCGCGCCAGATTGCCGTTGCCGTCGCCCGGGCAGCCATTGAACAAGGCATAGCGCCATCGTTAGATGATGAAACCCTGATGGCGCGTATCGAGAAAACCTGGTGGCAGGCGGACTATGCGCCGTACCGCCGGTCTGCACTGTAGCGCCGGTCATGCCCTCACCGCAGGGTGAGGGCATCGCTGTGGTGTTAGTGCTGTATGCCTGAGCGGTCAGAAAAATCGCTGGCGGAGAGACTATCACCCCGAGTTGCCGCCTGTTTCAGACGGGCATACCGATCAGGTACCCCTTCAGGACGGGTTTTGAAGCGACGGTGCAGCCACATATACTGCTCTGGGGCCATGCGTACGGCCTGCTCAATTGCCCTGTTCATCTGCGTCGCCACGGCTTCTTTATCGCCGCCCTGCAACGCCTCACTGATATCCTCCAAAATAATCAGCTCGTAACCGGTGCCATCCGCCCTGCGACGCGGCACAAAGGGGATGACGGCAGGCTTAGCGCTTTTGACCAGCATATAGCTGCCCGCCGTCGTTGCGGCATCCGGCACCGCAAAGAACGGCACAAACACGCTGTTGGTTTTGCCATAGTCGTGGTCCGGGGCGTACCACAAAATTTCATTCTGCTTCAGCGAGCGGATCATGCCCTTTAAATCATGGCGATCGAGCATGGTTTTGTTGGAACGCAGACGTCCGCGCGTTTGAAGCCAGTCCAGCAGAGCATTGTTATTAGGGCGATACACCCCGATACCGGGGTTGAGCATGCCAAATATCCGCGCGCCCAGCTCAAGCGTCAGAAAATGCATCCCCACCAGCACCACGCCTTTTCCCTGCGCCCTCGCCTTTTCCATGTGCTCATACCCCTGCACGGTAAAGCATTTCTTCACCCGCCACGCAGGCCAGAACCATGCCATCCCGGTTTCAATCACCCCCATTCCTACCGATTCAAAATTACGCTGCAGCAATGACTCGCGTTCATCCTTTTTCATCTCCGGGAAACAAAGTTCCAGGTTGCGGCGGGCAATCTCGACGCGGCGAGGAAGTAAGCGCATCGCCAGTCGCCCCAGGCCATGACCGATTCTGAACAGAAGCGGATAAGGGAGCAGCATGATGAGCCACAGAGCCGCAATGCCGGCCCAGCTTAGCCAGTAACGGGGATGAAGAAAGGCGAATGAAAAACGGGGTAATTTTGTCATCAGAAAATTATCCTTTAACGTGTCTGTCCTTAATTGATTCTGTTGAAGATCTTTCCTAAGGATGAATAATATGCCAGTCAGAAACGTTAAGTGTAGCGGATAAGACAAAACGCATTTTTATCGATTTTTGCGAAAACGGGAAAACAAGCCGGGGAGGATTTATTCGCTCCCCGGCAGAAGATCTTACATCGAATACCCGGGCTTCTTAATAAGCTCCTCCAGCTTCGGTCCAATTTCGGTATCCCAGACCTGCGCCTTCCAGTCTTCAGGCGCGATCTGCTTCAACGCCACCGACACGGAACTGTCTTTGCTGTTGAAATGGCGAATAATCACGTCGGCAATATCTGCCGCCAGGGCAGCTTTTTGTTCGTCGTTCAAATCACGGGGAAAACATTTGATATCTACGTGTGGCATGTACAGGCTTCCGGTTGTGAATGAGGGTTCCACGTTATCAGATAATATTGTTTGCCTTTAACACCTTGTGCAGTTCCGGTCGCTGACATACGGCGTCCGCAATCGCCGTGAATTTAGGGGTATTTTCGGCAAACCAGGCGTGACGGGGCCCCCAGGTGCGCGCTACCGCAATATACACATCCAGCAGCGTCAGCCGTTCCCCCAGCGCAAACGGGGCAGCCTTAAGCTGGCTTTCGAACCACAAATAAAGAGATTTCCGGTATTCGATGCAGTTTTTCTGCAGCTGTTCCGGCGCATCCGGCACCCAGCGTTCGGGATAGTCTGCATAGGTAAACGTGGGATAGACGTTGGCCACAAACCAGATGAGCAAACGCTGAAACTGCTGACGCTCTGCCTGCCCCACGGGTGGAGCAAGATCGGGACACCGGTCGAGCACCATCAGGGCAATCGCCGCTGTTTCGGTCATGATGGCGCCATTTTCCAGCTCCAGCGTCGGCACCTGGCACAGCGGATTGAGCTTGTGCAGCAATTCACGCTGCGGACCGGGCTGGTCAAACCCATCCACGTTGATAAATTGATAAGGGATATCAGCCAGGGTCAGCATCACCTCACTGATTGCCGAGCCCCAGCCGGGTACGCCATAAAGTTTAATCATGTTGCCCTCTCAGGAGTGAAAATCCTAAGTGTAGAGCACCATTAGTATGTTATCCCAGGCGGGTTGACCTCCGATTGCGCCACCGCTTCGCCCTGCTCGCCCCAGCGCGCCAGCACCTTCTGGTACTCTCCGCGCTCAATCGCACCGTTCAGCGCGGCCTGCAGGGCATAAACCAGTTGATTGCCTTTTTTGGTCGTGGTGGCGACATAAGCTTTCTTCGGCCCTAAACCGACCACGCGGGTTTTGCCGGTGAGCGCCGCTTTGTAAGCTGAAACCGACTGGGGGCCAAAGAACACATCCGCCCTGCCGGACTGGATATAGAGATTGCCTGAGGCATCGTCGTGAAGATAGACCGGCAGCGCAGGCGCCCGCCCCGCCTTTTTATTTTCTTCGTTCCAGCCCAGCAGGATGCGCTCCTGATTGGTACCCGAGCCGACAATCACCCTTTTCCCGGCCAGATCTTCCGCGCTTTTGATTGACTGAATCTCGTTGGTGGATTTCACCGAAAATGCCAGCGAATCGACGCGGTAGGTCGCAAAATCAAACTTCTCTTTACGCTGTTCGGTCACCGCAATGTTCACCAGCGCCACGTCGTAGCGCCCGGAAGCGATTCCCAGCGGCCAGTCTTCCCACGCCGTCGGCACCAGCTTTAGCTTCAGCCCCAGGCTGCCCGCCAGCAGGCGGGCAATATCCGGGTCGCTGCCGATCCGCGTGCGGTTATCGCTGGCCAGCAGCGCCAGCGGCGGGGAGTTCAGCATCGAGACGGCGACCGTCAGCGTACCTGGCTCAACGAATTTATAACCGGCGGGGATTTTCGCCACGGCCTGCCGATCCACCGTCACCGGCAGCGGCTGCTCGTTGGCTTTCAGATCGATGCTGGCGTGGCTCGCCGTCGTAAAAAGCAGTCCTGCCAGAAGTCCATATTTCATCTGCGCTCCTTACAGCACTTTTGACAGGAACTGGCGCGTTCGCGCGTGCGACGGGCGGTTCAACACCGCGTCGCTGCTGCCCTGTTCCACGATTTTTCCGTCGACCATAAACACCACCTGATCCGCCACCTCGCGGGCAAAGCCGATCTCGTGAGTGACCACCACCAGCGTAGTGCCGGACCGGGCCAGTTTTTTGATTACGTCCAGCACTTCCCCTACCAGCTCCGGATCCAGCGCCGAGGTGGGTTCATCAAATAGCATCACGCGGGGACGTAACGCCAGCGCGCGGGCAATCGCAATGCGTTGCTGCTGGCCGCCGGAGAGATGGCGGGACCAGGCATCGGCTTTGTCCCGCAGCCCGACCACGTCCAGCAGGCTGTACGCTCTTTCCACCGCCTCTCTTTTGCTGAGCTTTTTATGCGCGATGGGCGCTTCAATCAGGTTTTCCAGCACCGTGAGATGGGGAAAGAGATTGAAGTTCTGAAACACATAGCCCACGTTGACGCGCTGTTTGAGGATCTCTTTCTCCTTCAGCTCGTAGAGCTTGTCGCCCTGACGACGGTAGCCAATGTAGTCCCCGTCGATCTGAATAAAGCCTTCGTCGACGCGCTCCAGGTGGTTAATGGTACGCAGCAGCGTCGATTTTCCCGACCCGGACGGCCCGAGGATGACCGTCACGGATCCCGGCGGGATCTCAAGCGACACGTTGTCGAGCGCCTTATGGCGTCCAAAATATTTGCTGACGCCGGTAATCGAGATATGTCCTTCAGGAGAGGCTTGCATGGATAGGCTCCTGTGCTGGCGTGGTGGTGACAGAACGGGTACGACGGGCGGCACGGTTCTGATTAACCGCAGAGCGGCGTTCGCTGCGGGCAAGTGCGCGTTCAACACCGTACTGGATAGCGGACAGGACGGTGGTGATCGCCAGGTACCAGGCGGCACCAACCATCAGCAGCGGGATCACCTCCTGCGTGCGGTTGTAGATCATCTGGATGGTATAGAACAGCTCCGGCATTGCCAGGACGTACACCATCGCTGTGCCCTTGGCGAGGCTGATGATTTCATTGAACCCCGACGGCAGAATGGTACGCAGCGCCTGAGGCAAAATGATGCGCACCGTGCGGCGCCAGGCCGGCAGACCGAGCGCGGCGGCGGCCTCATACTGCCCGTGATCGACCCCGAGGAAACCACCGCGAATGATCTCGGCGGTATAGGCGCTCTGCACCAGCGTTAGCCCCACCACGGCGGTAGAGAACTGCCCCAGCACGTTGATGGTTTCAAAACTGCCCCAGGTGATGCTGGTAAACGGCACGCCGAGCGAGAGCGTGTCGTAGAGATAGGAAAAGTTGTACAGGATAATCAGCACGACGATCAGCGGCAGCGACCGAAACAGCCAGATGTACGCCCACGCCAGGCTGCTCAGCAGCCAGGATGACGAGAGTCTCGCCAGCGCCAGCATGCCGCCAAACACCACGCTCAGCGCGGTACCGATCAGCGTCAGCAGCAGGGTCTGCCCGACACCTTCGAGGATCACCGGGTCGAAGAACCAGCGGGCGAACACCGTCCACTCCCAGCGCGGGTTAAAGGCTACGGACTGAATCACGACCGCCAGGACAAACAGCGCCACCGCGGCGCCGACGGCCCGCAGCGGATAACGCGCCGGGACCACCTTAATGGTTTCAACGTTGCTCATCGTCGTTCCTCATGCGGTTTTACTGAACGCTTCACGTACCAGCGTTTTGGTGAAACGCAGCCGACCGTCAAACGGCGGCTGGCTATACTCTTCCGGATCGCGGTTCAGATCGAACTGCGGCTGATAGCCCTGGCTAAGATAGAGCCTGACCGCTTCCGGCTGACGAAAGCCGGTTGTCAGGTAGATTTGGCTATAGCCTGCCAGCACCGCCCTGCGCTCCAGCTCCTGCACCACGCGCCCGGCAAGCCCCTGCTGACGCAGGGTTTTGTCCGTCCAGATACGTTTGATTTCCGCGGTGCGTTCGTCGAACGGTTTGTACGCGCCGGTGGCGATAATCTTCCCGTCGCGCTCCAGGACGATAAACAGCCCCTGCGGCGCCAGATACCACTCGGTGAGCTCCACTTCCGCGTCTTTAGAGAAGTAGTCCCCGTAGCGGGCCGCATATTCCCCGAACAGCCCCTCGATAATGGGCTGAAGTTCGGCATCTTCCGGTGATACATCACGAAATCGTTCGCTCATTACGCCTCCTTAATCGCCCAGGCCAGCCGGGTTCACTTCGGACTGAGGAATGCGCTCAACCCCTTCCCCCCAGCGGTTCAGCACTTTGTCGTAATCGCCGTTTTTGATGACGCCGTTCAGCGCGGTTTGCACCGGCTCAACCAGTCCGCTGCCTTTTTTCAGCGTCACCGCGATGTGTGCCGCCTTCGGCCAGCCGCCGTCGACGCTGCCCACCAGTTTGGTTTTCCCGTTCAGCGCCGCTTTCCATGCGCCAATCACGTTCGGGCCAAAGTAGGCATCCGCGCGTCCGGACTGCAGCGCCAGGGTTTGGGCCGCATCGTCTTTGGTGTAGATCGGGGTAAAGGGCTTCAGCCCCTTCTTCAGGTTTTCGGCATTCCATGCCAGCAGGATGGCCTCCTGGTTGGTGCCGGAGCCGACGATAATCTTCAGCCCGGCGATGTCTTCCGCCTTCTGCAGCGACGTAATCGGGCTGGTGGATTTCACGTAAAAGCCGAGGGAATCCTTACGATAGGTAGCAAAATCAAACTTCTGTTTGCGCTCTTTAGTGACGGTGATGTTGCTGATGGCGGCATCGTATTTCCCGGACGCCACGCCCAGCGGCCAGTCCTCCCAGGAGGTGGGCACCACATTGAGCTCCAGCCCGAGGCTGTCGGCGACCAGACGCGCGACGTCAACTTCGCTTCCCAGCAGCGTTTTGTTGTCGTCGGAGAAGACCGTCAGCGGCGGCTGATTGAGTCCCGCCACCGCAACGGTAAATTTCCCCGGCACGGCAAAGCGATAGTCTTTCGGCAGTTGGGCTACCGCCTCGCTATTTTTCGCGGTGTTAATCGGGGTTTTATTGGCCTCGATGCTCACACCGGTGCCGTTAATATTGACGTTCTCTGCCCAGACGGCAGGGGTAAAGGCCAGCGCGAGCGCCAGAATAAGCGATGATTTCTGCATAGCGGGGTTCTCTTTTATTGTTGTGTGTACTGGTTTTTCGGTTGGTCTAAGCCAAGGCTTTCACGCAGCGTGGTGCCCGGGTAGTCGGTACGGAACAGGCCGCGGGCCTGAAGAATGGGCACCACCTGGTCAACAAAGCGCGGGAAGGTGTCCGGCGTGCCGCCCTGAATAATGAAGCCGTCTGCGGCATAGCCTTCAAACCAGGCCTGAAGACCGTCTGCTACCTCCTCCGGCGTGCCGGAAAAGCGCGGGCGCGGCGAAGCGGCCTCCAGCGCCACCTGACGCAGGGTTAAGTTGCGTTCGCGGGCGTTACGCTTGATTTCATCGGTGGTGCTGCGGAAGCTATTTTTGCCTAAGTCGCCGATATCCGGGAACGGCTCGTCGAGCGGATACTGGCTGAAGTCGTGATGTTCAAAATAACGCCCGAGGTAATTGAGGGCGTCATTAATCGACACCAGCGCCGCCGTGGTCTGGTACTGGTTTTCCACATCATCGGCATCTTTCCCCACAATCACGCTGACGCCCTGGAAAATATGGAGATCCGACGCGCGGCGGCCGTTTGTTTCCAGCTGCTGTTTTACGTCGCGGTAAAAGGCTTTTGCCTCATCGAGCGTCTCGTGGTGGGTGAAAATGGCGTCGGCATGTTTCGCCGCCAGCTTTTTCCCGTCGTCCGACGCCCCGGCCTGAAAGACAATCGGGCGACCTTGCGGCGTGCGGCCAATATTCAGCGGACCGGCGACCTGGAAGAAGTCACCGTGGTGATCGAGCGTATGCAGTTTCGCCGGGTCAAAAAACTGGCCGCTCTCTTTGTTACGAATAAACGCGTCCCCTTCCCAGGAATCCCACAGCCCTTTCACCACGTCGAGATACTCATCCGCAATCCGGTAGCGCAGCGCATGCTCGGGGTGTTTTTCGCGGGAAAAGTTCTTGGCCGACCCTTCCAGCGGCGAGGTCACCACGTTCCAGCCCGCGCGGCCGTTGCTCAGGTGATCGAGGCTCGCGAACTGGCGCGCCGTGGTGAAGGGCTCGCTGTAGGAGGTGGATAAGGTTCCCACCAGCCCCAGGCGCGAGGTGATGCTGGCCAGTGCGGAAAGCACGGTTAACGGTTCAAAACGATTCAGAAAATGGGGGATCGATTTCTCGTTAATATAGAGGCCATCGGCCACGAAGAGAAAATCGAGCTTCCCTTCCTCGGCCTTTAACGCCGTCGCTTTCACAAAGTCGAAATTAATACTGGCGTCGGCGATCGCTGCAGGATGGCGCCAGGCGGACATATTCCCGGATGCACCATGCAGAATGGTGCCCAGCCGCAATTGTCGTGTTGCAGACATATTTACCTCTCCTGAATTAAACGTGTTGCAGGGCTTTTTCCGCAAGCTGTGCAAAATAGCGGGCGGCGGGCTCAATCAGTGCTTCATCCGGGTTAAAGGCCGGGTGATGTAAACCAAACGGACTGTTGCTGCCAATGCTGACAAACGCGCCAGGAACAGACTGCAAATAGACCGCAAAATCCTCCCCGCCCATATGCAGTTCCGCGTGCCGGGTTTCATATCCGGCCTCACGCGCGACCGAGGTGGCAAAATCAGCCCAGCGCTCGTCATTGACCAGTGCGGTAGGCCCGGCATACCAGGTGATATCAATCTGCGCGCTGAAGGCGCTGGCAAAACCGGCGGCGATTTCGCCCACGCGGGCTTTCACATTCTGCTGCACTTCCGTGCGATGGGTTCGCAACGTGCCTTCCAGCTCGACGCTTTCCGGCAGCACGTTCCAGGTGTTGCCGCCCGCAATGCGGGTCACGCTCAGCACCACCGAATCCAGCGTGTTGACGTTGCGGCTGGCGACGCTTTGCAGCGCCGTTACCAGCTGGCTCGCCAGCACAATCGCGTCGTTGCCTTCATGAGGACGTGCGGCGTGCGCGCCTTTGCCGGTAATGCGGATCACAAAGCGGTCGACGTTGGCGTAGAACGGCCCGCCGCGGGTGGCGAACTCACCGACCGGCAGGCCGGGCTCGTTGTGCATACCGAAAATCGCGCTGACATCGCGCAGGGCACCGGCGCGCACCATGCTCTTCGCACCGCCAAAGTTCTCTTCAGCAGGCTGAAACAGGATACGCACCCGGCCGTTAAGCGAGGCCTCCCGCTCTTTCAGCTTTAACGCGGCGCCGAGGATGACGCTGGTGTGAATATCGTGTCCGCAGGCGTGCATCACCCCTGCATGCTGTGAGCTAAACGGCACACCGCTGCGCTCCTCGATCGGCAGCGCGTCAATGTCGGCACGCAGCGCAACCAGCCTGCTGCCCGTTCCGATTTCCGCCACCAGCCCGGTCGACAGGTCGTAAGGCTGTGGGGTGATCCCGGCGTTGGTCAGCCACTGGCGCAGGCGCGCGGTGGTTTCGACCTCCTGGCCGGACAGCTCCGGGTTCTGGTGCAGTTCGCGGCGCCAGGCAATCAGTTGTTCGCCAAAACTCATACGGTGACCTCCTTGTTAAGACGCGCCCCGGCAAGCAGTCGCAGCGACGCAACGCGCGTAGCCCCCTCCGCTACCGGCGTGTCGATGATAAATTCGTCAATGCCCCACTGCTGATGCAGCGCGTTGAGCTGTTCCACTACCGACTCAGCGGTGCCCGCCAGCAGCGACTGCGCCCGACGTGCAATGCGCACCGGCTCACTGCCCGCCTGGCGTGCAAACGCGTAGGCCTGCTCTTCGCTGGCCACGGTGACACGCTGCCCGTTTGCCAGCTCAACGCCCCACACTTCGACCTTCTGCGCCAGCGCGTCTGCCTCAGCCTGCGTCGGCGCGACAATCGCCTGCACCGCCACTATCACGTCACGCGCGCTGTTCTCGCGCCAGGTCGATACCACCTCGCGCAGCAGTTCCGGGTCACCGTTCAGGTGTGCGGCAAACACAAAGTGCCAGTCGAGCCTGGCGGCGAGCAGCGCGCTTTCGGTACTCGCGCCCAGCAGGAAACCCTCAGCAGGCAACTGCGGCAGCGGCGTGGCGCGGACGGCCTCTTCAATAGCGTGATGCTCAGGACGGATCCAGCGGTCAAGCTGGGCCAGTTGTTCGGCAAAGCTGCCCTTTTCCTGTTGATTCAGGCCCTGCTGCAGCGCGCGGGTTGAGAGCGGTAATCCGCCGGGGGCTTTCCCGACGCCGAGATCGACGCGGCCAGGCGCCAGCGCGGCCAGCACGTTGAAGTTCTCGGCGACTTTATAGGGGCTGTAGTGCTGAAGCATTACGCCGCCTGACCCGACGCGAATGCGCGTGGTTTGCCCGAGGATCCAGGCAATCAGCAGCTCCGGCGAAGGACTGGCAAGCTGTGGGGTGTTGTGGTGTTCGGCAATCCAGAAGCGGTGATAGCCCAGATTTTCTGCCTGCTGCGCCAGCGCCAGGGTACGCGCCAGTGCATCGGCAGCCGTTTCGTTTTCAGCTATGGGGCTTTTATCCAGAATGCTGATTCGCCATGACATGTTGCGTTCTCGTTTGACTTAACATGTCGACATTATTAAAGGCGCATTTCACCACTGAGAAACAATTAATTTACATTTAGTTTGCCGGAAAACAGATATAAAAAACCCTGCTAAGAATAAGACTTTAAGGAGGCAATCAGCGATTCCACCTGCTCCCGACGGGTAATGCGGACGAAGCGAATATGGCTATATTGCGGGTTTTGCAGATCGGCTTCATAGCGCGTACGGTTATTACGCCAGGTTTTCATCGTCCAGATGATAATGGATTCTCTGCTGAAGAACGCGCGCCGGAAACTCTCTTTATTCCCCGTTCCCGGCCAGAGCTCGTGCTTATGCCAGGCCCGCTTTATTGCTCGCGTGACGGCCTGCCAGAGGGTGCGGGTAAACCCGTAATCCACCCACACCACCACATCGACATCGCGCCATTTCACAGGCCGCGTGCGGTTGTAGTTACCGTCAAGCACCCAGTCTGGCGAAGCCTGTAGCGCCTGCGCCAGCTTTGCCTGAAATTCGTCGTCCGGCGTGCCCTGCCAGTCAGAGCGCCAGTAGAGTCTGTCCATCTCGATACAGGGAATAGCCAGTTCGGTCGCAATCTGCTTCGCCAGCGTGCTTTTTCCACTCCCGCTGGTTCCTATGACGTTAATTTTCATCTCAGCCTCCCTGTATTCACGAAAATGAGACCAAATCATAGCGTTTTCATTCTGTTAACGAAACGCTATTTCAGCATGACAATTTTTCCAGGGAGGCGATCTCCCTCTTGCAGTTTGGCTTATGTCATTTATTTAAATCGATTCAAAATAACACCCACTAAAATATTTTCAATTTTATTACATTCGACAACATTAACATATTAAAAATAATGGATACCGGGTATTTCGGAGGTTCTCAATTTCAGCGAGAATATGCACAGATCGTTATTAAAATAATCACTTTTATCTTGCCGGAGCGCTTTCCGGGTTTTTATTCTTGCACAACATCATGGAGTTACTCATGAGGCGTAACACCCCCGTTACACAAAACGAGTATTTACTTAACGCTGGTTCGACGTTAATGTCCACCACCGATACAAAAAGTCATATAACTTATGCCAACTCCGCTTTTATAGAAGCCAGCGGATATAAAGAAGAGCATCTTCTGGGTGAGCCGCATAACCTCATCCGCCATCCCGACATGCCTGCCGAAGCGTTTGGCGACATGTGGTTTACCCTCCAGCAGGGTGAGACCTGGACAGGGCTGGTGAAGAATCGTCGTCATAATGGCGATCACTACTGGGTGCGTGCCAACGTGACGCCGGTCTGGCAGGGGGGATCCCTGACCGGCTATATTTCGGTGCGCAATATCCCCTCACGGGAGGAGATCGCGGCCAGTGAAAATCTGTATGCAAAAGTACGGAATAATGAATTAAAACAGTACCGTTTTTATAAAGGACTGTTTGTTCGGCGCGGTTTATTTTCCTTTTTGTCGCTCTTTAAATGTCTCAGTACCGGAAAACGAATTCAGCTTGGTATTACTGCGACAGCGTTACTTTCCTGCCTGGCGATGTATTTATTCCGCGATCGTCTCGTTCAGGCCACCACTCTGGTGCTGCTTTTTTCTGCGCTGTCCTTTTATCTTCATGTGCAGATCGCCCGGCCGGTAAAATCCATTGTTCAACAGATGCAGCGCGTGGTTTCAGGACGTAAAACGGACTATTACCATTTTGACAGGATCGATGATATCGGGCTGATGATGCGCCTGGTGAATCAGTCTGGTTTAAACCTGAACTCGCTGGTTGATGATGTCGGGGCGCAAATCAGCGGTATTGGCACCATCAGCCAGCAGGTCGCGAAAGAAGGTGCGGCGCTGCAGACGCGCTCTGAGGAAACTGCAGATTTCTTGCAGCAAACCGCATCTGCGGTGGAAGAGATCGCCAGCGCCGTGAAGCAGACGGCCGAAACCGTGAACGAGGCGATTCAGATGGCGGATCGCACCCGCGAGAGCGCCCACTGCGGCGAAGCGATGATGAAAGAGACCATCGGTATGATGCAGTCCGTTTCGCAGGATAACGGCCAGATCGTCGATATTATCAGCGTTATCGATCGTATTGCCTTCCAGACCAATATTCTTGCG
Organism: Enterobacter sp. BNK-22; assembly: GCF_048684805.1. Lineage (NCBI taxonomy): Bacteria > Pseudomonadati > Pseudomonadota > Gammaproteobacteria > Enterobacterales > Enterobacteriaceae > Enterobacter > Enterobacter sp. BNK-22. The sequence continues at coordinate 1,037,391 of NZ_JBLQTT010000001.1, read as the reverse complement.
CTGAATGCCGCCGTGGAAGCGGCGCGCGCCGGTGAAGCCGGCCGCGGCTTTGCCGTGGTCGCGGCTGAGGTGCGCAATCTTGCACAGCACTCCGCGACGGCGGCGAAAGAGATCAAAGTGCTGATCGAGAAAAACGTTGCCAGCGTCAACGCTGGCGTTGAGAAGGTAGTACAAACCGAATCACAGCTGACGGTCATGATCGACCATGTTCTGCAGGTTTCCACCTTGATTAAGGAGATTGGCCTCGCCACGCAGGAGCAAACTCAGGCGCTGACGCTGATTAACGCCTCCCTCTCCCGTATCGGCACAATGACCCAGAGCAATACGGGGATGGTGGATAACGTCACTCACGCCGCGAATAACCTGACGCAGCGGACGACGCGCCTGCAGCAGGCGATTGCCGTTTTTGGCGGTTAGCCGTTCGGGTACTGCTCGTCGGTCACTTTTTCCAGCCATGTTACCGGGCTGCCATTTACCGCTTCGGCGATGGCGAGATGCGTCATCGCCGTTTGCGCGCTTGCGCCGTGCCAGTGCTTCACGCCGGGTGGGATCCAGGCGATATCGCCCTGATTCAGGATTTCCGCCTCTTTGCCCCACTCCTGTAACCAGCCACGACCCTGCGTCACAATCAGCGTTTGTCCCAGGGGATGCGTATGCCAGGCCGTGCGCGCGCCCGGCTCAAAGGTTACGGTTGCCCCGCCGACGCTGGTAGGTTCGGTCGCCTGAAAGGGCGCGTCAATCCGAACAGCCCCGGTAAACCAGGCTTCCGGTCCTCGTACTGACGGTAATGAACCGCTGCGGATAATTTTCATCTTTTGCTCCTCGTTGACTGTTGCGTTAACAGTAGCGCAAAGCGCTCGGGAGCATTAGGGTGCATAATCAGATAGGACACATGACTGAAACTCATAAATAGAACCTCGATGCTAAAAGATAATTTCAACGATCTGCTCTCCTTTATGGTGGTGGCCCGCGAGCGCAGCTTTACGCGCGCAGCGGCGCAGCTGGGCGTCTCGCAATCGGCACTGAGCCATGCGATGCGCAAGCTTGAGGCGCGATTAGACGTTCGTCTGTTAACCCGCACAACCCGCAGCGTGGTTCCGACACCTGCGGGTGAGCAGCTTTTTTCGCGCCTCAGCCCGCATCTGCTGGAGATCGAACAGGAACTCACGGCGCTTCGCAGCACCCGCGACAAACCCGCAGGCGCTATCCGCATCGTCGCCGGCGAGCACGCGATGGACGCCGTGCTCTGGCCGGTACTGAAGCCTTTTATGCTGCAGTATCCTGACATTAACGTTGAAGTGACGATCGACAATGGCCTGACAGATATCGTAGATGGCCGCTTCGACGCGGGGGTTCGCCTGGGTGAACAGGTGGCAAAAGACATGATTGCGGTGCGGATTGCGCCGGACATGCGCATGGCGGTCGTCGGCTCCCCGGATTACCTGGCTCGTTTTGGCGTGCCGCTCGTGCCGGAGCAACTGGGTGAACACCGCTGTATCAATCTCCGCCTGCCCACCCGAGGGGGATTGTATGACTGGGAATTTGAGCGTGACGGGCGCGAGCTTCGCGTGCGGGTTGACGGACAGCTTACGCTGAATAACCTGTCGCAGCGCATCGACGCCGCGGAGAATGGTCTCGGATTAGCCTACGTGCCCGAGTCCTCGGTTCTGGACGCTCTGAATCAGGGAAGGCTGGTCAGGGTCCTTGAATCGTGGTGCCCCACGTTTGAAGGATATCACCTCTATTATCCGAGCCGTCGGCAGCACACAACCGCGTTCAGGTTACTTCTCGATGCCCTGCAGCAGCAAAAATTTATACCATCTGGTAATAATTAAGATAATCTGATGATTAAATAATCAACCCCGCCATTGTTTTGACTAAAAACTCATCACGTTTCAGCGTGTTGTGATCCCCGTCTGCTCTGACCACACGATTTCCTTCGACGTGCATCACTTTCGGCACGGTTATATTTTGCGTCGCTTATGAATTGCAGGTAGGATGCCTCGCCATGTTTCGCCTTATCCATACGCAGAATGACTGGGGAGGCGACATGTGTTTGCGCAGAAGCAATCGTTTGTATTGCGCTCTGCCAGGCAGGACTATCACGATAATGGTTCAGACAGGCAAACAGGTAACTCAATGAAAACAAGCAATAAAAGCGCAGCCGATCATCATGCTGCTAAACGTCGCTGGTTGAACTCCCACGAAGAGGGCTACCACAAAGCGATGGGCAACCGTCAGGTTCAAATGATCGCCATCGGCGGCGCTATCGGAACGGGTCTGTTTTTAGGTGCTGGTGCACGCCTGCAGATGGCTGGCCCGGCTCTCGCCCTGGTCTATCTGGTGTGCGGGATCTTCTCTTTCTTCATTCTTCGTGCACTGGGCGAACTGGTACTGCATCGCCCTTCCAGCGGCAGCTTCGTCTCTTACGCCCGTGAATTCCTCGGTGAAAAAGCCGCTTACGTCGCGGGCTGGATGTACTTCGTCAACTGGGCGATGACCGGTATCGTCGATATCACCGCCGTTGCGCTGTATATGCACTACTGGGGCGCGTTTGGCGATGTGCCGCAGTGGGTCTTTGCGCTTGGCGCGCTGGCGATTGTCGGCACCATGAACATGATCGGCGTGAAGTGGTTCGCGGAGATGGAGTTCTGGTTTGCGCTGGTAAAAGTGCTGGCCATCGTGGTGTTCCTGGTCGTGGGTACCGTCTTCCTCGGCAGCGGTAAGCCGCTGGATGGCAATGCCACCGGCTTCCACCTGATAACCGATAACGGCGGATTCTTCCCGCACGGTCTGTTGCCTGCGCTGGTTCTGGTTCAGGGCGTCGTGTTCGCCTTCGCCTCCATCGAGCTGGTGGGTACCGCAGCAGGTGAATGTAAAGATCCGCAGACGATGGTACCAAAAGCCATCAACAGCGTGATCTGGCGTATCGGTCTCTTCTACGTCGGTTCCGTGGTGCTGCTGGTGCTGCTGCTGCCGTGGAACGCCTACCAGGCGGGCCAGAGTCCGTTCGTGACCTTCTTCTCTAAGCTGGGCGTGCCTTACGTGGGCAGCATCATGAACATCGTGGTGCTGACGGCGGCGCTCTCAAGCCTGAACTCCGGCCTCTACTCGACCGGTCGTATCCTGCGCTCCATGTCGATGGGCGGTTCTGCACCGAAGTTCATGTCCAAGATGAGCAAGCAGCATGTGCCGTACGCCGGTATTCTGGCGACGCTGGTGGTCTATGTCTTCGGCGTGTTCCTGAACTACCTCGTCCCATCTCAGGTGTTCGAAATCGTTCTGAACGTGGCTGCACTCGGGATTATCGCATCCTGGGGCTTTATCGTGGTCTGCCAGATGCGTCTGCGCAAGGCGATTAAAGAAGGCAAAGCCGCTGACGTCAGCTTCAAGCTGCCTGGCGCGCCGGTAACGTCCTGGCTCACCCTGCTCTTCCTGTTCAGCGTGCTGGTGCTGATGGCGTTCGACTACCCGAACGGCACCTACACCATCGCGACCATTCCACTGCTGGCCGTGCTGCTGATTGCGGGCTGGTTCGGCGTGCGTAAACGCGTTCATGAAATTCACAGCACCGCGCCGGTTCATCCTGATGATGAAAAACACGACGCGCCGTTGGTGGAAGAAACCTCGCGTTAATAAAAAAGCCGGGTGGCGGCTTCGCCTTACCCGGCCTACATTTCATTATTTTGTAGGCCCGGTAAGCGCAGCGCCACCGGGCAATTCCCATCTTACAGCGCGATACGAATCACGTCGTCAGGCTGGGTCGCTTCCTGCTGGCGGGTAGATTTTTGTTTCACCGTCACGTACAGGGTTTTGCCATCCGCAGAGAGCGCCAGGCTGTTCGGGTAGACCGGCGTGTCGAACGTTTTAGTCACCTTATACGTTTTCCCATCAATCACGCTCACCTTGCCGGCTTCACGGTGCGTCACGTAGGCTTCATTGCGGGCCGGGTTAAACAGGACCGCCAGGGATTCCGGCGCGGCGATTTTCTCGATCACGCTGCCGTCTTTCAGGCTCACCACCAGCACTTCCGGCTGTTTTGAATCGGTCAGGAACGCGCGCTGACCGGCTGTATCGAGGCTCAGGTTCAGGTAGAAGTGCTCTTTCCCGTCATCCTGCACTTTTTTACGGCTCAGGATTTTGTTCGTTGCCGTATCAATGGTTAACAGCTCGCCGTCCGCATTCGTGGTGTACAGACGTTTCGCCTGCGCATCCAGCGCCAGGCCGGTGCTGTAAGTACCGGTATTGGCAATGGTCTCTTTTAGCTTCAGCGTGGCGCCATCCACCACCCAAATCACGCTCTCTTTACCGACACCGGTGATGTAAATCGTGTTGCTTGCGTCATCCACCACCAGTTGGCGCGGCTGCAGCGGTTTGACGGTTTCGCTGCGTTGACGCCCGTCCAGCACCAGTCGCCCTTTTACGTCCCCCGTTTTTGCATCAATCGCGGTTACCGCGCCGTTGATCGTATTACCGAACCACAGCGTTTGGGTCGCGTTGTCAAAGGTGGCACCAAAGGGTTTGAGATCGCTATGGATCGCCTGCGTCACGTCCAGCGTGACCGGATCAAGACGGTAAACAATCCCGCCCTTGTCGGTTTTACGGCTTTGCGAGGTCGCCACCCACAGCGCATTCTCCTGCTGGCTCACGGCCATTTCATACGCCCCTTTGCCCACCGCTTTACGCAGCACCTCTTCGGCGGCATGCACCTGGAACGTCCCGGCAAGCAGTAAAGTGACAGACAGCAGTGACAGGCTCAGACGCGGCGAGCACAGATGACGTAAAGACATAACAATTCCTTTTCTGAAAAGTGGGGTTTGGGCTGACATCACTTCCGGCAGACAACGTCATGGCATTGCCTTTTGATAATGAGAATAGTAATCATTAATCAGATGAATGTGGAGTTTTTCTTTCCCCTCTCGCCTTTCATTAACGCAATGTGCGGTTATAGTTTTCAAAACATTTACAAAACCTTTAACATGTATGGACATGTTCCATTTGGTTCGTTTACATACCACAACCGGTTTTATTCATGAAAATCATTTCTGCCCGTAAGGCTTCTCTCCCGCTGCTGCTGGTTCCTGTTATTTTTGCGCCGCTCACCGCCATGAGCGCAGAGGAACAGACCATGATCGTCAGCGCCACGCCGCAAACCGTATCGGAACTCGATACCCCGGCAGCGGTCAGCGTCGTCAATGGCGATGATATGCGCCAGGCTGCACCCCGCATCAACCTGTCTGAATCCCTTGGCAGCGTCCCGGGACTGCAAATCCAGAACCGTCAGAACTACGCCCAGGATCTCCAGCTGTCGATGCGCGGATTTGGCGCTCGCTCAACCTTCGGGGTGCGCGGTATCCGTATGTACGTCGACGGTATCCCAGCCACCATGCCGGACGGACAGGGCCAGACCTCCAACATCGATCTTTCCAGCGTACAGAGCGTTGAAGTGCTGCGCGGCCCCTTCTCAGCTCTGTACGGTAACGCCTCCGGCGGCGTGATTAACATCAACACCCAGACCGGTCAGCAGCCGCCGACCATCGAAGCGAGCAGCTATTACGGCAGCTACGGTACCTGGCGCTATGGCATGAAAGCCACCGGCGCGATGGGTGATGGCACCCACGCGGGCGATGTGGATTACACCGTTTCCACCACCCGTTTCACCACCAAAGGCTACCGCGACCACAGCGGCGCGCGTAAGAATCTTGCCAACGCGAAGCTGGGCGTGCGCATTGATGACGTCAGCAAGCTGACGCTGATCTTCAACAGCGTGGACATGAAGGCCAACGATCCGGGTGGACTGAATTATCAGGAGTGGCGGGACAATCCGCGCCAGTCGCCGCGCGGCGATCAGTACAACACCCGCAAGACTATCAAGCAGACCCAGGCCGGTCTGCGCTACGATCGCCAGCTCAGCACCCAGGATGACCTGAGCGTGATGATGTACGCCGGCGAGCGTGAAATGACGCAGTACCAGTCGATTCCGTATCAGCCGCAGCTAAAAGCCACTCACTCCGGCGGGGTGATTGATATGCAACGCCACTATCAGGGCGTGGATACCCGCTGGACGCACCGCGGCGAGCTGCTGGTGCCGGTGACCTTTACCACCGGTCTGAACTACGAAAACCTGAGTGAAGATCGTCGCGGCTACGAGAACTTCGTGATGAGCAACGGGGTGCCGGACTACGGCGTCAAAGGCGATAAACGTCGCGACGAACGCAACCTAATGTGGAACGTCGATCCTTATCTGCAGAGCAGCTGGCAGCTGACGCAGAAACTCTCTGTCGATGCGGGTGTTCGCTACAGTTCGGTCTGGTTTGATTCCAATGACCATTACGTTACGCCGGGCAACGGCGATGACAGCGGTGACGCGAGCTATCACAAATGGCTCCCAGCGGGCGCCGTGAAGTATGCGGTGACTGACGGGTGGAACCTCTACGCAGCCGCAGGGCGTGGGTTTGAAACGCCAACCATCAACGAACTCTCCTATCGTGCCGATAATCAGGGCGGTCTGAATATTGGCCTGAAGCCATCCACGAATAACACGTATGAAGTGGGCAGCAAAACCCGAATCGGCAACGGTCTGCTGACGGCGGCGTTGTTCCGCACCGATACGGACGATGAGATCGTGGTGGACTCCAGTTCCGGCGGCCGCACAACCTATAAAAATGCCGGGAAAACCCGCCGTCAGGGTGTGGAAGTTTCCCTGGATCAGCAGTTCGCGGAGAACTGGAAGCTGAAGATGGCGTGGACGTATCTGGATGCCACCTACCGGACTAACGTCTGCAGCGACGCAGACTGTAACGGTAACCGTATGCCGGGGATTGCGCGCAACATGGGCTTCGCTTCGTTTGGCTGGCAGCCGGAGGAAGGCTGGTACGCGGGCACGGACGTGCGTTACATGAGCGATATCATGGCCGACGACGAAAACACCGCGAAAGCGCCGTCTTATACGGTAGTTGGGCTGAATACCGGGTATAAGTTTAACTACGGCAACTGGGGAATGGACGTCTTTGGCCGCGTCGATAACCTGTTCGATAAAGAGTACGCGGGATCGGTTATTGTCAACGAGTCCAACGGTCGTTATTACGAGCCTGCACCAGGCCGTAACTATGGCGTCGGGCTGTCGGTCTCTTATCGCTTCGAGTAAGAAAAAAGAAAAGTTTATTTTATAAATGAAATAACCCTCCTGATGGCAATAAGCCATCAGGAGTTATTCACCAGATAAATAATTAGCGGCGGTATATAGTCGCTCTGATAAATAATCTCTCAGTTAAAATATTGTCGCTGTAAAAGAGAATCCGCTTCATCAATCAACTTATCAATCGCCTTTTGGCTGGCCTCCACATCTCTCCGCTCAAGGGCTGAAAGAAGCTCGTCATAGTGATATGTTGCCGTTTTGATGTCGCTAAGCTCCTGGTGCAGATAGTTCATACAGGGGCCGATGCGGACCCATAGCTGTTCAATTAAGGCATTAAGCGTCGGCATTTCCGCATACTGATAAAGCGTAAACCTGAAGACACGATTCGCATGCAAGGCCTGCTGAACGTTTCCATTGCGCATAGCCTCATGGAAGGCCTCTGACATTTTGCGCAACGCCTCCAGCTTGCCGTCTGACATATTCTGGCATGCTGCGGCAACCGCCATTGGCTCAAGCTGTTTTCGGATGGCGTTAATCTCGTTATAACGCTCCAGCGTTACCTCAGGGACCAGAAAAGCCTGCGCTGGCGTGGCGTGAAGTGCGCCTGAGGAGACCAGACGCAGCAGCGCTTCGCGGACCGGCGTAATACTGGTGCCTAATTTATCAGCAATCTCTTTCGTAATCAGTCGTGCTCCTGGTTTGAGGGAGCCTGTAATTAACGCCCCTTTCAAACTGTGTTCAACCTGCATAGTAAGGCTAACCCTTTGGGCTTTTTCTAAGTGATCCAAATCAAGCATGTGGAATTCCTGTAGCTAAAACTTAATGCTATTTTTAAACGCCAGTTTTAATAAAACGGCGCCGGTACGATATATCCTGTATCGTCATGCCTGGTGGTGGGAAGTACGTAAAACAGCAAAAAAAAGCAAACATCATTTTTTTTATCGTTTTCGGGCTCATCCGGGATGATGGCGCGAAAAACCGTGTCCAGTAATTAAAGACAATATATCGTATCTTCACAAATAAATATGGCGGGAAACCCCGCCATTGTGCGCTTTATTTATTGTCACTCGCGACGCGAATCACGACTTTGCCGAAGTTTCGTCCTTCCAGCAGGCCAATCAGCGCCTCGGGAGCATTTTCCAGCCCGTCCGTCACCTGTTCGCGATAGTGGATTTTCCCCTCCTGCACCCAGAGCCCCATCTCTTCCTGGAACTCATGAATGCGGTGTCCATAATCCTGGCCGATAATAAAGCCCTGCATACGAATGCGTTTCTTGAGAAGGGTCGCCATCAGGAGCGGCAGGCGGTCCGGCCCGTCAGGCAGGCCCGTCGCGTTATAGCCGCTCACCAGGCCACACACCGGCACGCGCGCGGAGGTGTTCAGCAGGGGCAGCACGGCATCAAACACTTTCCCGCCGACGTTTTCATAATAGACATCAATACCGTTCGGACAGGCGTGTTTCAGCTGGTCGGCAAAATCCGCCGCATGGTGATCCAGACACAGGTCAAAGCCGAGAACCTCAACGGCATGGCGGCATTTCTCTGGGCCACCAGCTACGCCGACCACCCGGCAACCTTTGATTTTGCCGATCTGCCCTACTGTCGCGCCAACCGGGCCGGTCGCCGCAGCCACCACCAGCGTTTCACCCGCTTTCGGTTGCCCGATATCCAGCAGCCCCATATAGGCGGTAAAGCCCGGCATGCCCAGTACGCCCAGCGACCAGGAAGGATGAGACGGATTTTCGCCCAGCTTCACCAGGCCGCTGCCGTCCGAAAGTTCATACTCCTGCCAGCCGCTGTAGCCCAGCACCCATTCACCGGCTTTGAAGTCGGGATGGTTTGACTGCTCAACGCGGCTGACCGTTCCCCCCACCATCACCGCACCGATCTCAACCGGCGGTGAATAGGATGGCGCGTCGCTCATGCGACCCCGCATATAAGGATCCAGCGACAGCCAGACGGTACGAAGCAAAAGCTGCCCCGCACCCGGTTCCGGGACAGGCTGCGTTTCCAGACGAAAATTTTCCGCGACCGGTGCGCCCTGTGGACGAGAGGCCAGCACCCAGCGGCGGTTATGCGAAACAGAGTGATTCATCAGGATCTCCTTCTGGGACAAATGTCATTACAGCCTGGCTCACGTTCAGCGTTATCGCATTAGCATTACGAGCCAGACTGATTGAGGCGTACAACCAGATAGATGCAGGTTTCATTCGTCTCGTTGATGAACCGGCAGTCATTAGGCGGCCCCAGCTCAAGACAGTCTCCGGCGTGCATCTCGTGGCGGGTGTCGCCCTCCTGAAACACCAGCTCGCCGGACTGCAGCCAGATAAGCTGACGCGCCAGCGCGTAAGAAGAAGCCGGCATCGGAACGTCGCTTCCCGCAGGCAGTTCCACCTGAACAAGGTCGATGGGCAGATCGGTACGGGGAGAAACATGGCGGCGGAGGTAGTGCGTCTGCGGATCGCGCCAGACGGGCTGGTTTGCCAGGCGCAGCAGCTTGCCCTCCTGCATTTCGGCCCGGGCAATCAGCGTTGACATGCTGATGCCAAACGCGCCCGACAGGCGGGCAAGCAAGGTGGCTGTCGGGCTACTGTCCCCGCGCTCTATCTTATGGATCATGGCGCGGGAGACCCCTGCCCGGTCCGCCAGCTCGCTGAGGGACCATCCGCGAGACTCGCGTTCAAGGCGAATTCTTGCGCTAATCCGTTGATTCATTGTGTCTGTTATGGTGTTCATGACGTCATACTATAGTGTATGAACGGCAATTCAATGGGCTTTTGATAACAAAAAAATATGGCTTATGCCGTAGCGATCGGGCGATACAGTTGTGTAATATCGTAGCGATAACGTAATACTATAGTGAACAACACATAGAGGCTTCATCATGATCGTTCGTCATGCCTGCAAAGAAGACTGCGCTGCGATAGGCGAGATTTACAACCACGCGGTGCTGCACACAGCCGCGATCTGGAACGATAAAACCGTCGATACCGATAACCGAATCGCCTGGTTTGAGGCGCGCTCGCTTGCGGGCTACCCGGTTCTGGTAAGTGAAGAGGACGGCGTAATCACCGGCTACGCCTCTTTCGGCGACTGGCGCGCCTTTGACGGCTTCCGTCATACGGTTGAGCACTCGGTCTATGTCCACCCGGCCCATCAGGGCAAAGGGATTGGCCGCACGCTGATGAAGGCGCTGATTAACGAGGCCCGCGCCATTGGGAAACACGTGATGGTGGCCGGCATTGAAGCGCAAAACCATGCCTCGATTCATCTCCATGAAACGCTCGGCTTTGTGACGACGGGACAAATGCCGCAGGTGGGAACCAAGTTTGGCCGCTGGCTGGACTTAACCTTTATGCAGCTGCAGCTGGACGAGCGCAGCGATCCGGACGCGATCCCATGAATCAGTCACTGACGCTGGCGTTTCTGGTCGCGGCGGGCATCGGTCTGGTGGTGCAAAACACTTTGATGGTGCGTATCACCCAGTCCTCCTCCACCATTCTCATCGCGATGCTGCTGAATTCGCTGGTCGGCATCGTGCTATTTGTCGGTATTCTTCTGCTGAAACAGGGCGTGGCCGGGTTCAGCGAGCTGGCCGCGACGGTGCGCTGGTGGACGCTTATCCCGGGGCTGCTGGGGTCGTTTTTCGTGTTTGCCAGCATCAGCGGCTATCAGAGTGTTGGCGCGGCGACGACCATCGCCGTGCTGGTCGCAAGCCAGCTGATTGGCGGGCTGGTGCTGGACGTGCTGAGGAGCCATGGCATCCCGCTGCGCGCCCTGATCGGCCCGGTGTGCGGCGCGGTGATGCTGGTGGTCGGGGCCTGGCTGGTGGCGCGACGCCAGTTTTGATCGTTACAGTATGGTGCCGCCTTTCGTCAGCTGTTCCTCACGCGCGTCCATCTCCTCTTTATGCTGCTTACCGTGGTGCGAAATCGCGGTGCGCAGACGCTGCTGCTGGGTGTAGCGATCTTCACGGCTGAGCTCTGCATCATCGCTTAATTCAATCAGCAGCTCGTTCATGTGGGTAATGACGCTCTCTTCGATGGCGGCATCGACGCGGGCGATAACTTCGTTTAAATGTGACATTGTCACTCCTTGTTATGTGCCCGGTGGCGCTACGCTTACCGGGCCTACGGGTGCCAAATGTAGGCCGGGTAAGGCGTAGCCGCCACCCGGCTAAAAAGGCTTAGTTCAGCTTCGCTTTCGAGAAATCGCTGCCCATCAGGCTTACGCTGTACCCGGTCACATTGCTGCGGGTCGCGTAGAACGTTTTCCCGTTGGCCAGCGCGATCCACGGCGCCTGCTGGTAGAAAATCTCCTGCGCCTGGCCATAGAGCTTGGCGCGCTCAGCCGGGCTGCTGGTCAGCTTCGCTTTTTGTACCAGGGCATCATACCCCTTATCGCACCAGCGCGCGGCGTTTGAGCCGGTTTTAATGCTGTTGCAGCCGAGCAGCACATCGGCAAAGTTGTCCGGGTCGCCGTTGTCGGACATCCAGCCAAACAGCGCGGAATCATGCTCGCCTTTACGCATTCCGGAGAGATATTCGCCCCACTCGTAGGAGACAATTTTGGCCTTCACGCCGACTTTTGCCCAGTCGCTCTGGATCATCTCCGCGATACGACGCGAGTTCGGGTTATACGGACGCTGAACCGGCATTGACCACAGCGTGACTTCCGCGCCCTTCTCCAGACCCGCCTGCTTCAGCAGGGCTTTCGCCTTTTCAGGATCGTAGCTGTAGTCCTTCAGGTCTTTATTGAAGCCCAGCATATTTGGCGGGATCGGCGATTTTGCCACCGTGCCCGATCCCATAAACACCGCATTAACGATGGCCTTCTTGTCGGTCGCGTAGTTGAGCGCCTGACGCACCAGCACGTTATCAAACGGTTTTTTCTCGGTGTTAAACGCCAGATAACCGACGTTCAGCGCATCGACCGAGTGCAGCGTCAGGTCTTTGTTGTTTTTGATGGCGTCAAACTGAACCGGGGATGGCGCAGGAATGATCTGGCACTCGTTGGTCTGCAGCTTCGCCAGGCGAGTTTCCACGTTTGGCGTAATGGAGAAAATGAGATGCTTCGTCGGCACCTCGCCCTCCCAGTAGTTCGGGTTCGCGACGTAGCGGATCAGCGAATCCACTTTGTACTGCTGCAGCACGTAAGGCCCGGTGCCAATCGGCCAGGTGTCCACGTTCTCAGGCGTGCCTTTTTTCAGCATTGCGTCGGCGTATTCAGCGGAGAGAATCGAGGCGAAATCCATCCCCCAGTCGGCCAGAAACGCGGCGTTGGGTTCGCTGAGGGTGAACTGGACATGGTAATCATCGACCTTTTTAACGTCCTGGATCAGCTTATCGAGACCGACATCATTAAAGTACTCGTAGTTGCCCTGCGACACGTTGTGGTACGGGTGTTTAGGGTCTTTCTGACGCATGACCGAGAAAATAACGTCATCGGCATTAAAATCGCGCGTCGGTTTGAAGTATTTGTTGCTGTTGAACTTCACCCCTTTACGCAGGGCAAAGGTATAGGTCTTGCCGTCCGGCGAAATCGTCCAGGACTCCGCCAGCGACGGCACCGGGGTGTTTTTCACCGGGTCGAAATTGATCAGACGGTTATACAACACCTGAGAGCTGGCCACAAAAGACGGGCCAGAGCTGGCGATTTGCGGGTTGAAGGACTCGGGGGAGGCTTCTGAACAGTAAATAAGGGTGTCGTTATTTGCCGCCCATGCGGCACCGGCTGGTAACAGCGCGCTCAGCGCAAGGGCGAGCAGTGTTTTCCCTGTAGACATGGTTATAACCCTGACAGTTTTATTATATAGGACAGTAATAACAGCACAGGCGTTTTGACCTGGCAAATAACGAAACACTATCAGGTTATTCTAAAGCCGCGTTTTTTGCTGTTTTAACCGCCAGCGCTCAAAAAGATGATTTGCCTTAAGTGCCATTATTCGTCAAGCACAACCGTCACTTTCTATGCCGCAAGAAATCGGCGCTTTTAGCGTCTCTTCCTCCGTTTGTTTGCATCCTCGTTTCGTTAAAGTAATGGTGTGAAGAAGTATATGGGATCAAATCGTGGCAAAAACTCTTTTACGCAGCGGTAATCTGGATGATTTTCAGGCCGTTGGCGGCGGCGGACAAGCCGTTTTCGAATCAGCGTTGCAAATCCGTGAAGCGCTCCGTTTGCGCAAACAACAGGCCATCGTCGACTGTCTGGCGATTCCTCAGGTCAACGACAGTGGCGACCGCGTGGACTGGTATTCCCCGATTGAAGGGAGCGTAATCAGCTGGAAAGCGGCCGATGAAGATGATCGCTATCGCGCCCTGCGCTATCTGGAAAACACGCTCGCCAGCGTCGAGTCATTAAGCAAGAAATGCCTGCAGTCGCCTAAAACCGCGCAACAGCTTTTTGGCTCTCTGCTGTCAAAGGCGTTTCAGTTTCCGGGCGAAAACTTCCTCTTCCTGGTGGACGGAAAGCCGGTCATCAGCTTCTGGGGGTTTGTAAACCTGAACGAGAACGCGCGCGACGATGTCCTCGACTGCCTGCGTGAATCGCTGATCCCTGAGCCAGCCCCCGTTGTGATTGACGATCCTGAACCCGAGCCTGAGCCAGAGCCGGTGATGACCTTTGAGCACGCTGACGAGCCGCTGATCGCCCCATCCACGGTGGTGCGTATTACGCCGGAGGAGCTGTATGAGCCCGAACCGGCCGCCGCCGTTGCACAACCTGTTCAAGCGCCTGCTCCAGCGAACGTCGTGAAAAAGCGCCGCGTTCCCCTGTGGACCCTGCCGGTTGCCGCCGTGATCGTCGCTGCCATTGCCGCCCCGCTGCTGTGGCCAAAACAGGCACCTTCCGCTGAGCCCGCCCCGGCTCCCACACCTGAACCTGTGGAGATTGCGCCAAAACCGATCAAAGCGGTTGAGCCGCTGGCGATGAAGCTACCGCTGCATCAGGCGGAGGTCGTGGCCAGCAAAGAAAAAGAAGCCGCTCCGGCCGCTCCTGCACCACAGCCCGCTCCGGTGGTGATTGTCGCCATCCCGAAAGACGCCATGGTGATGGAAGCGAATCAGGTAAAAGCGGGATCGACGCGCTTCCTGAACGGCACCTGGCGCGCCATCCTCGATGTGAAAGATCCGGTTACCGGCAAGCCGCCGTCGCTGCGCTATCAGATCCAGAACAATAAAGGTTTCGCCCGCGTTGTCCATGGCGACAACATTGTCTGCCGCGCGGAGGTCTTCTCCGGGCTGCACAGCAATGGCGAGCTGATGATTAAGAGTCGCGGCACTGCCCGCTGCACCGACGGTTCCCGCTACCCGATGCCGGAAATTGCCTGTAAAGCAGGCACCAGCGATATCGCAGAATGTCGCGCCCGTTATGATGCCAACACCGTCGTCCCACTGACGTTCAAGAAAGCAGGTGCCTGATCCTATGCTGGTAAATCTTTGCGACTATAAACAAAGCGTCACGCTTATTGCCAACAGCGGCGTGCAGTTCCTCGATTTCGGTCTGACGCCGCAGGACTCCGCCAGCAACGGGCGCTTCGTACGTAAAACCGCGAACGGCCCGCTATTGCGCCTCGATTTCGACCTGGTCAACGGTCGCTATACCCTGCCCGGCATGAACGGCGGGCAGCCTGAAGTGGTCAAACCGGAAACCACTATCCCTCTGCATCAGTCGCTGGCGGTACTGGATGGCGTCTGGCTTCCGGTTCCGTTCCTGCGCTTCAACCCGCCGCGGACCTTTGTTGAAGGGCCGGATAACTGGGCGCGCGTTCAGGTGCGCAAGCTTGACACCCCGGACACGGCAGGCAATACACACCGCGTCACCCTCGCGCTTGACAGCCAGATTGCCGATCATGCCACGTCCGCGCTCTCTCCGGTGGAAAACGATATTCTGAACGGGACCCGCTTCGCGCTGGCGTGGCGCGATAACGAGGTAGACAGTTTCCTCGATCAGACCTGGATTGACGGCTGGCTGCGCGAGGCGTTTACCCAGTATGCCGACGGCGTTGAGAACCGCTCTGAACGCGACCTGCAGCAGGCGATGCGCAGTTTTGAATATCAGGCCCACTGGCTTAACCTGCTGACCATGCTCGGTGAACAGCTCACCGTACCGGAAGTGAAATTTGTCACCCATACGCTCAGCACGCCAGCCATTCCGGTCGACCTGATCCTTGACGTGGGTAACACCCACACCTGTGGCGTCATTATTGAAGACCACGGCGATGCGAACGATGGGCTGCGTCAGACCGCCGAGCTGCAGGTTCGCTCGCTCAGCGAGCCGCAGTTCCTGAACGAGCCGCTGTTCACCAGCCGTCTCGAGTTTTCGGAAGCGCGTTTTGGCAAGCAGCACTTCTCGGTGGAAAGCGGTCGCGAAGACGCCTTTGTCTGGCCGTCGATTGTCCGCGTCGGCGATGAGGCCCGCAAGCTGGCGATGCAGCGTCTGGGAACCGAAGGCAACAGCGGTATTTCCAGCCCGCGTCGCTACCTGTGGGATGAAACCCCGGTCGTGCAGGACTGGCGCTTTAGCCAGATGAACAGCAAGACCCAGCGTGAACCGCTTGCCACCGCGTTCCCGCTGATGAACCTGATGAACGATGACGGCGAGCCGCTCTTCACGCTGCCGCAGGACGAGCGCCTGCCGGTCTTCTCGCCGCAATATAGCCGCAGCACCCTGATGACCCATATGCTGTGCGAGCTGCTGGCACAGGCGCTGGGGCAGATCAACAGCGTCGCCACGCGCCTGCGTCTGGGCTTCCCTGCCTCGCCGCGCCAGCTGCGCACGCTGATCCTGACGCTGCCCTCCGCCATGCCAAAGCAGGAGCGCGAGATCTTCCGTCGCCGCATGTTTGAAGCCATCGCGATTGTCTGGAAAGCGATGGGATGGCACCCGCAGGATGAGGATTTTGTCACCCGCAAACAGCAGGAAAAAAGCGTGGTGCCGGTACCTGAAATCCAGATGGAGTGGGATGAAGCCAGCTGCGGTCAGCTGGTCTGGCTGTATAACGAAGCCATCTCCCGCTTTGGCGGCCAGACCGAAGCCTTCTTCGCCTCCCTTGCCCGTCCGGACCGTGAACCTGAGCCGGGCAGCCAGCCGGGGCGCGCGCTGCGCGTCGCGTCCATCGACATCGGCGGCGGCACAACGGATATGGCGATCACCCATTATCAGCTGGATGACGGTTCCGGCAATAACGTCAAAATCACCCCGCAGCTGCTGTTCCGCGAAGGGTTTAAGGTCGCGGGCGACGATACGCTTCTGGACGTGATTCAGCGCTACGTGTTACCCGCTCTGCAAACGCAGCTGCAGAAATCCGGTATCGCGGATGCCTCGCTGCTGATGGCCTCGCTGTTCGGTGACTCCGGGCGCATTGATACCCAGGCCGTACTGCGCCAGCAAACGGCGCTGCAGCTCTTTATGCCGATTGGCCATGCCATTCTTGCCGGATGGGAATCCAGCGACGTTGACGATCCACTGGCCGGTCTGCATGCCACCTTTGGCGATCTGCTGCCGCAGAAGCCGACCCGCAACGTGATGAACTATCTGCAGCAGGCGATCGATCATGCCCTGCCTGCGGGTTCAGACGCTTTCGATCTTTTCGCCGTGCCGCTGCATGTGAACTTCCGCGAAATGCAGGATGCGATGCTGGCCGGGCAGTTTACGCTGGCCTCCCCGCTCCACGCGGTATGTGAGGCGATCTCCCATTACAGCTGCGACATTCTGCTGATCACCGGACGCCCGGGCTGCCTGCCTGGGGTTCAGGCGCTCATTCGTCACCTGCAGCCGGTGCCGGTCAACCGCATCGTCTGGCTGGATAAATACCAGGTACATGAGTGGTATCCGTTCAGCCAGCAGGGGCGCATTGGCAACCCGAAATCGACCGCTGCCGTGGGGGCCATGCTCTGCAGCCTGGCGCTTGACTTGCGTCTGCCGCGCTTCAACTTTAAAGCCGCGGACATTGGCGCGTATTCCACCGTGCGCTATCTGGGCGTGCTGGATAACACCGTCAATACCCTGCGCGAGGAAAACGTCTGGTATCAGGATATCGATCTTGATAAACCCGGCGCGAAGCTTGATGCGCGTCTGCACTTCCCGCTGCGCGGTAACGTGACTCTCGGCTTCCGCCAGCTGGCAAACGCGCGCTGGCCGGCCACGCCGCTCTACACGCTCAGCATTAACTCGGCCGAACTGGCAAAAGCGATTGCCGGCGACGGCGTGCTGAATGTGCGGCTCAAGCTCTGCGGCGGCAGCAAGCAGGAAGGTCCGGAGGCCTTTGAGCTGAGCGATGCCTGGCTGCAGGACGGCACGCCGGTGGCGCCTGACGCATTAACTTTCAAACTGAATACCCTGGCCGATCGCCGACACAGCGGTAGCCACTACTGGATCGACAGCGGGAGCGTATACCTGAAATGACAGCGACCACGAACACCACTCAGGCCTTAATCGGGTGGATTAACGAGACGCGCCTGACCGCCCCTGTGCTGGATAACGATGCCGACGCCCTGCTTGCTCGCATCAACGCGGTGCAGGCGCGGGAGCAGGCCATTGAACGCGCCATGACCCGCCAGAGCAACATTGGGCTTTACGGCCATTCGCAGAGCGCGAAAGCGCACCTGCTCTTATCGCTGTGCGGCAGCGGCAATGGTCGCCTGAACGTGACGCCAGGCCAGCGCACTTTTGACTATTTTTCGCATATCAATCCAGGACATGCCCTGACCAATATGGCCGTCCGCTTCACCCGGGAAATCCCGGAAGCGCTTGACGAGGCGTTTCCGCTGCGCCTGAGCCTGGTCACCGAGGCCGAGCTGGTACAGCTGTTTATTGCCCGCACGACGCAGCACCCGCAGATGCGCGCGGTGGATAAGGCGGTCATCGAGACACGTCTGGAAAAATGGCGCGGCCTGCGCCAGCCGCAGAGCGTGCCCGGCATCACCGCTCAGGAAGTGGGGGCAATTGCCCGCTTCTGGCAGAGCACGGTACCCGCAGCGAAACAGCAAATTGATGATGCCCTGTGGCATGAGTTTGCCCAACTGGTGCCTTCACTCGATCTCAGCACGCGAGCCAGCGTCTGGTCGCTGCTCTGGGGCGAACAGCAGGAACTGACCCAGCAGTGGTTAAACCTGGCCCATGTGCTGCACCAGACCAGCCATGCCAGCGAGCTTGCGGCCCCCCTTAGCCTGCTGGTGGACAGCTTTGGGCTGCCGGGTGAAGGGTTCCTGACGCACGACGGCTCGATAGCGCTTCAGCATGCACAGGAGACGCTTCTCCATCCGCTGAACAACGGTGAAATGCTTAACGCCATCAGCCTCCCGGTCGATGTGCTGGCCTTCCTGACCCGCGAAGTGGTGCTGCCCGTTGAGAGCGGCGCGCTGGATAATGTTGATATCATTGATATCCCGGTGTTTGAAGAGCACCATGCCGATCCGCTACGCCAGGCGAAATCCCAGTGGCTGCTTGAGCACTATCGCCAACAGCTTCAACCTGATGTGCTGGTGATTTGTAACGCGACGGCGCAGCACGAACAGACGGCCAAAAAAGCAAAAGTGTTAATGAACTGGGTCAGGGAGACGCAGCCTGCCGAAGAATCAGCCCTGCCGGGGCTGGTGTGGGCGATCACCCCGCATGACGCCCGCTTTACCACCCGGCAGAACCTCGACGAAGCCGTACAGCATCTGCTCGGAAAGCCGGGCTTGCGCTGGGGCACCCTCCAGGCCCTGGACAGCCACAGCATGCAGCGCGTCATTGAGTGGCTGTCTCAGGCCACGTTGCCCGCGCAGCGACAGAAACGTCTCGGCACGCTGAAAAATGCGCTGCATCAGGAGCTCTCGGCGCTGATGCAAAGCTACCTGGCACCGCTGATTGAGGAACCGGGTACCCGACGCGCTCAGGCAGAAAACATGGTGCGCATGCTGCAAAGCAGTGCCGCCCGCCACGGCGAGCTGCTTGAAGGCCTGCTGCCCCCGCTGAAGGCCTTTGAAACGCTGCTGGCCGTTCAGCAGCCGCGCGAGGAGCAGGTTAACGGGCTGTTTACGGATACCATTGACCTGTTTGCTGATAATGCCCAGGAAAGCGCAGGCCTGTTCCAGACCAAAGACAAAGCGCGTCTGGCGCACAGAGTATGGATAAATCATCTGCGCCAGTGGAGCCGCAACGAGGCGACCGCCGCCCGTCTTGGGCTGGATCCTGAGGTGTTACAGCAAATCGCGGATGTGCTGGTCGTCACTAGCTACCGGCTGAATCTGCCTCAACAGCTGCAGCGAATTGTCGAAGCAGATAAAAGTAGCGCTGCGCAACTGCATGCCGTGATGGGCAATTTCGTTGGCTGGCTGGGTTACGACCAGACGCCCGTGGCGACGCGTCCGGCAAGCCGCATCCGCAAGGGCCAGGCCATCTTCGTCACGCCGGTGGTCAGCAGCGCCGAACCTCGCCTGACGCGCCTGGGAGAACAGCCGGTCCATGCGGCTACCGCGTACGTTTACGACTGGCTGGTCGCACTCTATAGCCGCGCGATAGAGAACATTGATTACCAGCACCCGCATGATGTTCAGCCTGACGCACGTCAGGCACTACGGGCTTTAATAAAGTAGCCGCCCTTCTTGCCGGGTGGCGCTGCGCTTACCCGGCCTACATTTCGCAACGATGATACATTGCACAATAATCACTCCGTCATACATTCGGCTAAGGCCCGCGCCAGCGCAGAGGGGTTTTCCCAGGACATTGAGTGCCCCGCCGCAGGAATAATTTTCACCTCAACGCCCTTCTGCTGGAGATTTTCCACATC
Source organism: Enterobacter sp. BNK-22 (assembly GCF_048684805.1). Taxonomy (NCBI): domain Bacteria; kingdom Pseudomonadati; phylum Pseudomonadota; class Gammaproteobacteria; order Enterobacterales; family Enterobacteriaceae; genus Enterobacter; species Enterobacter sp. BNK-22. The sequence continues at coordinate 1,017,482 of NZ_JBLQTT010000001.1, read as the reverse complement.
GTCATCCGGCAGAGAGAGCTCGCCAAAAATCAACGTTACCGGGCAAGGGAGTGACAGGAACTGCGCTTCCCATTCCGGTTCAACACCCGCCACCAGGCCAGATGCACCGCGCCAGACGGCATAAGCGGCATTGCTCTGCAGGCATCCCGCCCACGCTGTTTTTTCTGCGCTGAGCATGGCGTCATATCCGTGCTCCAGAAACTGTTGCTCGGATTGCGCCGCTATAGACCGGCTGAACATGCCCCCACCCGCATGAAAATTGGGCTCTGACACCATCAGTCCCTTCACGCGCGTTGCCAGCAGCCCCGCCGTTTCGATAGCAATACTGCCGCCCATGCTGTGGCCATATAACCAGAAGGAATCCAGCTCAAGATGGTCAATCAGTTCCGCGACAACGTGCGCCTGGTCAGTGGTTTTATAGCTGTAGTGCTCAGGCTTATCGCTGTAGCCGCTGCCGGGCAAGTCGATGAGAATCGCTCTGCGCGCGCCAAACAGCGGGTCACGAACGACGCGGGGATATTCATAGGAAGAGGCGCAGCCCAGCCCGTGAATGAACACCACGGGATCGCCGGAACCGGGCAAGTCGTGCCAGCGCACGGTGCAACCGGCCTGCTGCGAGTAAAAACTGTTCATAAGCACTCCTTTTATGATGCACTGTGTATTTATACAGTTATCACATCAGGAATGCTATGTTCATCTTTTAAAATTGGAAGCGTGCTTCAGAAAAGCGAGACCAGCAGCGCAACGGGAAAGCTCATTGGCCAGGTTGACCCCACCAGGAAAGCGCTGAGCAGGCGGATACGTTTGCGGTCTTTAGAGAGGAACCAGGTGATTAATGCGCAGATGGAAGCCATGATTGCGTAAAAAACCAACATCTTTTGATACAACGTCATTCTGTATACCAGAGCCGAAAAAATAACCGCACGCAATATGCGTCATATGTTGACACAGATCAAGTTTTTTCGTTACAGAATAACCACTTAAAAATTACGGCTAATAACAATTGAGTATCTTGCGTAACACGTGTGGCATGTCTGTTGACTTAGTATTTTATCATGGTATGAATTTTCTTTAGCAAACTGCGTTTGGTAAATCAGAAGCTAGCTAAAACCGAAACACTAGCACTGGACGAATCAATACTTTGTAAGCTTATTGGTTGTTTTGTATTAATTTTAAGCTCCCAGCCACTTCCATCACATCACTGGGCAGTCATCAAACTCGCCCACATGCGACTCTATGTTGCAGGCGATCACTTCGAATATAGACCGTCATTTATCAGATGCTTTGTTCTTGTCCATCAGACACTCTCTTCTTTTGCTTTGGAGATATTCCAGATGCGGTTGCCGATATGTCTTGCATCGCTAAATCTGAACTCTCCTTATCTGAACAAAGCTGCGATGAATCGTTACAGGCGTCAGCGATACATCGACAACCAGCAATGCACCATTCATAATATCTGTTCGATAGTGGGTAGCTCTGGCTGGCATGAAGTGCGTACCCGCTGGCGAAGAACATTCCTTAACGTTCATGCTAAGAAGACTGTTTACATACTGTGCAACCATGATGAAACCTGAACGGAACCATTGGAATGTTTTTAGAGTGGAAGCGACGTAAAAGAATTGGACTATAAGTAATAATAAGGGTTAGGATTGATGTTAAAAAGCATTCACTATGCACGCGGGATGGCTGCATTACTGGTTGTACTTTTTCACTTTTCATTCATGTTCATTGGAAAGATGGAACCTTACAACACCATTTTTCTCAATGGTGGCTTTGGAGTTGATTTTTTCTTCCTTATTAGCGGGTTTATTATTTCATTTGTAACACAGGAAAAAATAAAACTGTCAACATTCTTATTAAAGAGATTTTTCAGGATATATCCATTATTTTTATTCATTCTTATTATCTCATCAATTTTCCTCATTAGATATAACGTTCATCCATTGTGGAGCATTATCAAGTCAGGGCTTCTCATTTTGCAGGATTATAATAAACCTGCACCAGAATTTGACTTCAACCTGATTGGCCCAGCCTGGACACTTTCGTATGAAGCCTGGTTTTATCTTATCTTTGGCATTTCTATGTTTATAAGCCATAAGAAGCGAATTGAAGTAACAACAGCATTACTGCTGGTGCAAGTTTTCAGTTTACAGTTTGTTTTTTCAGGGTCGATTTCTTTAAACTCATCTTATGTGGGTTCACTTGGTGACTCGTCTTATTTAGACCATGCAATAAAGTTTTTTAGTACCTCTTTACACTTGGAGTTTATTGCTGGCATGTGGATGTTCAAACTTTTTAATAGAGGTGCGTTGAATTTTCCTGGTACATTGACAATCCCATTTTCATTGGTACTAGCGATCTCGTCAGTAGCATTGTATTTTTCTAAAGTTGTTTCAGGAACTGGATTTACTAGTTTCTATGTTATTGCACTTCCCTTATTTATCGCAATGATTTTATGCGAAGCTAATTTTAACATACCCAAATCAAAAACACTGTCATTACTCGGTGATATATCATTTTCAATATATATTAGTCATTTTTTTATAATGTATCTTTTCTTAGAGAATTTCCCTGATTTCTTAATTTCTTCCTGGAATATTATCAAACTTGTTATCCCCACAATAGTGGCAATACTTTTTGCTTATATTCTACACAAATCCATTGAGGTTCCAATTATAAAGGCAACAAGAAAGTTTTTAAACATAAAGTGATATCAAAAACTACGAACGTGGGTTTTGACTGGGCATGTAGCTACCCAATGCACTAAAGATAATACTGTATATTCATACAGTATTATCTTTACGAATGTTCATCTGGGCAAAGCGAAGCTGCCTTCTCAAATTGCTTGATTAGGTGGATTTGCGATTTTCAGCAAAAAATTTTTAACTCAATGGTTAAGGTGATATTATCTTCCTGCTAAAATTTGAAATGGATAGAAAATGGAAAAGCTAAGACCAAACAGCGATATTGAGATACTGCGTGCCTTTGCTATCATCATGGTTTTGGTACAGCACTACCCGTCTCTTTATTTCTGGAGTGATCATTCATTTTTCACTAGCGTGAATAAATATATTAATTTCTGGTCAGGTGTTGACCTGTTTCTTTGTATATCTGGTTTTGTTGTTGGATGCAGTCTTATACCAGTTTTAGATAAAGCTAGAAACAATCGAACCGAGCAGAAAGCAGTAATAAAATCATTTTTTGTTAAACGAGCGTACAGGCTTTTCCCCACATCCTTTTTCTGGATAGCCACTATGCTTACCCTGACATTTACATATAATATATCAGGTGCATTTGGGACACCTAAGTGGAATATATACCAAGCGCTAAGTGTGCTCACATATAACTACAACTATTTAAGCAATTATATGATGGTAAGAGCACTGCCGACTACTTTTGGTCCATTTTGGTCACTTAACCTTGAAGAACAGTTCTACTTTATATTCCCATTTTTCCTTCTTCTTACTAATAAAAACAATAGAATTAAATTACTACTAATTGGCATTGCTTTTCAGTTTTTTATTAACCGACAGGAAAGTGTACTTCTGAATTTTAGACTAGATGCTATTTCATGGGGTGTTGTTTTGTCCATATTATATATGGATGGTAATCTTAGAAAATTCGATCCTGTCAAATTAGCTGGGAAGGGGTGTTCATTGGTAGCAACAATAACACCGATACTCTATCTGATGGTTAGTATTCCTGCTTTACACGATAGCAGATTTTTAGTGGGGTTGCTGGGAGTGGCTAGTGCAGCATTGGTATTCGTAGCCTCATTCAACAAGCAATATATATTTTGCCCAACATTCATTCGAAAAACAATGTTGTGGATAGGGTCAAGATCATATGGCATTTATGTTATTCACATGCCCGTAATTTATTTTATTCAGGAGTCCACTATTCGCTATTACATATCAATTGGGCAAGGACCGTCGAAGACCGTTCTACTATGCGCAGTAATGACACTGCTCGCGATTACAACAACAATAATTCTGACTGAAATAAATTACCAAATCATAGAGAAACCACTAAGAAAAATTGGCAGGGAATATGCTCAAAAAATCAGCAGCTGAAAACAGGCCCAGATTTGTGGCCTGTTTGTCATGGCTGGATGCTCCCAGGAGCAAGGTAACCGAATTCAAAGCACTTAAAATAGTATTTACCCATCATAGGTATGGTCTTTTTACATCCTCACTATCCCCGAAACTCTATAACGATGGCAGATATCCGAGTGTGTAGACCTGAACATTAATATCTTCATTTAACCATCATGTTTTTTCATCAATAGCTTGTGTATCAGCGGCATGTTTCTGATAACTGTTCGGATTGTCATTGATAAATATCAGCTTTCTTGTGTTAACCGCCTGACTTACCAACAGCAGTTTTTCGCAGACACGCCAAGAGCCCCAGTTGAACTCGAATTTTAAATTCAATATTCTCAAAAAAATGGCCGTGATAAAATTTATTTATTACAGCCACTTAATCGCATATTAATGTTTGATCATCACATGCCTGACAACCGTATAATCCTCAAGCCCGTAGACCGACATATCTTTCCCGTAGCCCGATAATTTCATGCCGCCGTGTGGCATTTCGCTCACCAGCATAAAATGGGTATTCACCCAAGTGCAGCCGTACTGCAGGCGCGCGCTCAGGCGATGGGCGCGCCCCACGTCTTTGGTCCAGACCGATGACGCCAGGCCGTATTGCGAGTCGTTTGCCCAGGCCAGCACCTGCGCCTCGTCATCAAACTCAGTGACGCTTACCACCGGGCCAAACACCTCGCGCTGAACGATGGCATCGTCCTGTTTTGCCCCCGCCAGCAGGGTTGGCTGGAAGAAGTAGCCCGTCCCCTCTTTTTTGCTCCCGCCGGTGACAACCCGGATATGACCGAGCGCTTTCGCCTCATCGACGGCCTGGCAGACGCGTGAAAGATGGGCGGCCGAGCTGAGCGGACCGAGTTCGGTAGCCTCGTCCTCCGGGGCACCCATTTTAAGACTGGCAACCGCGGCACCCAGCTTTTCCACCAGTTGGGCATAAATTCCCTTCTGGGCATAAATGCGGCAGGCCGCCGTACAGTCCTGTCCGGCATTGTAGAAACCAAACGTTCGCACGCCTTCGACCACCGCATCGAGGTCGGCATCATCAAACACGATCACCGGCGCTTTGCCACCCAGCTCCATATGGGTGCGTTTAATCGAGGACGCCGTATGGCCGATGATATGTTCCCCGGTCGCAATCGAACCGGTCAGCGAGACCATGCGGACCTTCTCGTGTGCGGTGAGCGGGTCGCCGACCGTTTTGCCCCGACCAAACAGCACGTTAAGAACGCCCGCCGGGAAGATATCTTTTGCCAGCTCTGCCAGCTTAAGCGCGGTCAGGGGCGTGATCTCAGAGGGCTTAATCACCACGCAGTTCCCTGCTGCCAGCGCGGGGGCCAGCTTCCAGGCTGCCATCATCAGCGGGTAGTTCCACGGCGCGATAGAGGCCACCACGCCCACCGGGTCACGGCGAATCATTGACGTGTGACCGTCAAGGTACTCGCCAGCGGCGAGGCCGTTCAGGCAGCGGGCGGCCCCGGCAAAGAAACGGAAAACGTCGACCACCGCCGGGATTTCATCCCCCAACGCGCAGTGCAGCGGCTTGCCGCAGTTGAGGGACTCGAGCCGGGCAAACGCCTCACCGTGCGCTTCAATCGCATCCGCCAGCTTCAGCAGGCACTCGGCGCGGGTTTTCGGCGTCGTTTGTCCCCACGCCGCAAAAGCACGATCAGCAGCCAGCACCGCCGCGTCGACCTGGGCCGCTGACGCCTCAGCAATCTCCAGCAGTACCTCTCCGGTGGCCGGGTTATAAACCGGCTGTTTTTCACCTTCTCCGGCAACCAGCTCACCGTTTATCAGCAGATGTTTTTGCATAGCATTTTCCTGTTGAATTCACTGTTATTTCCCGCTGCCGGCAATGTTTTCGCCGTCGCGGGTTAGCCACCAGGCTCCCAGAATGGGGATAGTTGTCACCAGCATCACCAGCAAAGCAACGACGTTGGTGACGGGCACGTCGCGCGGACGCCCGAGCTGGTTGAGCAACCACAGCGGTAACGTGCGCTCGTGTCCCGCCGTAAATGTTGTGACGATTATCTCGTCAAACGACAGGGCAAACGCCAGCATTCCCCCGGCCAGCAGCGCGGAACCCAGATTGGGCAGCACCACGTAGCGAAAGGTTTGCCACCCGTCAGCCCCGAGATCCATCGACGCTTCCACCAGGCTCCAGGAGGTGCGTCTGAACCGGGCAATCACGTTGTTAAACACCACCACCACGCAGAAGGTGGCGTGTCCGACGACGATGGTGAAAAACCCCGGCTCAAGATTGATCGTTTTGAAAGCCGTCAGCAGCGCCAGGCCGGTGATGATCCCCGGTAACGCAATCGGTAACAGCAGCAGCAGAGAGATCGCATTCTTGCCAAAAAACGCGCTTCGCCACAGCGCTGCTGCAGCAAGCGTGCCAAGCACAAGGGCAATGGCGGTGGAAAGCGCGGCAATTTGAAGTGACAACGTCACGGATTCGATAATGTCGCCGCGCCCCGCCGCCACGCTAAACCACTTCAGCGTCAGCCCCTGTGGCGGAAAGCTGAAGGCGGCGTCTTCGGTGTTGAAGGCATAGGTCGCGATAATCAGCAGCGGGAAGTGCAGGAAGATGACGCCTCCCCACGCTGCCACTTTCAGGAACAGCGGTGCGCGTTCAGAGTGCATCGAATGCTCCCAGACGTTTCACGAACGCCAGATAAAGAGAAATCAGTACAATAGGTACCAGCGTGAACGCGGCGGCCATTGGCATATTGCCGATAGCGCCCTGCTGGGAGTAGACCATGTTACCGATGAAATAGCCCGGCGGGCCGACCAGCTGAGGAACGATGAAGTCCCCCAGCGTCAGGGAAAACGTGAAAATGGACCCCGCCGCAATGCCCGGAATGGCCAGCGGCAGAACGACATAGCGGAACGTCTGACGGGGACGCGCGCCGAGGTCGGCTGAGGCCTGCAGCAGCGAGGCCGGCAGGCGCTCCAGCGCCGCCTGGACGGGCAGGATCATAAACGGCAGCCAGATGTAGACGAAGACCAGAAACCGTCCCAGCCCGGAGGTGGACAAGGTGTTACCGCCCACTGCCGGGAGCGTCAGGATCGAGGTCAGAATCGACTCCAGTCCGAGATGGCTGAGAAACCACTGCGCCACACCGTCCTTCGCCAGCAGCAGCGTCCAGGCATAGGCTTTGACGATATAGCTCGCCCACATCGGCAGCATCACGGCGATATAGAAGAAAGCCTTCCACTTGCCGCTGGTGTATCGCGCCATGTACCAGGCCATCGGGAATGCGAGGATGGCGCTGGCAATGGTCACCGCAATCGCCATCGTTAACGTGCGCAGGATGATGTCGTAGTTTGCCGGGTTGAAGAGCGCCTGAATATTCGCCAGCGTCAGATCCGGCGTGACCGCCATGGTGAAATCGTCAAAGGTGTAAAACCCCTGCCACAGCAGCGTCAGCAGCGATCCTAAATAGACGATGCCAAACCACATCAGCGGCGCAAGCAGAAGCAGGAACAGGCCGAGCGACGGTTTACGCCAGAACAGTGCGGTCATGCGGCTTAAGCGGCCGCGCGGGGCGGGAGGATGCGCGACACTCATATCCATTTCACCTCTCCTCGTGAAGGCGGATCATCGCGTCGCGTGACCATGACGCCATGACCGCCTGCCCTGGCGCAATGCCGCTCAGCGGCGAGACGTCACTGAAGTTAGCCTGACTCACCAGCAGTTTGGCGCCATTGGCGAGCTTCAGCTCCAGACGCGTGGCAGCCCCCTGATACTGAACGGCCTGCACGACGCCCTGAACCTGAACGTCACCCTGTTCATTGAGGCAAATATGTTCCGGGCGCAGGGAAAAGGTGCCCTCCATCCCGCAAAGTGTCTGCGCAAGGCCCGCATCAAAAACGTTAGAGGTGCCAACAAAGCTGGCGACAAACGGTGTGCGCGGACGCATGTAAAGATCGCGCGGGGTATCCACCTGCTCGATGCGCCCGTTATTGAACACCGCCACCCGGTCCGACATGGAAAGGGCCTCGCCCTGATCGTGGGTGACAAAAATAAAGGTGATGCCAAGTTCTTGTTGAAGCTTCTTCAGCTCGAACTGCATCTGTTCCCGCAGCTTGAGATCGAGCGCCCCTAAAGGCTCGTCCAGCAGCAGGACGCGCGGTTCATTTACCAGCGCGCGGGCGATAGCGACACGCTGACGCTGGCCGCCGGAAAGTTGCGAAGGTTTGCGGGCGATGGCAAAGCTCAGGCCCACTTTTTCCAGGGCATCACGGGCCTGGGCATGGCGTTTTTTCTTGTCGACGCCTTTGACCATCAGCCCGTAGGCAACATTGTCGAGGATCGACATATGCGGGAACAGCGCGTAGTCCTGAAACACGGTGTTCACATCCCGCTCCCAGGGGGGCAGTTCGCTCGCTTCTTTACCGAAAATAGAAATCGTCCCGCCTGACAGCTGCTCAAAACCGGCGATCAGACGCAGGCAGGTGGTTTTGCCGGAGCCCGAAGGCCCCAGCATGGAGAAAAACTCTCCGTCACGAATCGCAATGGTGACCCCATCCACCGCCCGGACGTCGCCGTACAGGCGGGAAACATTGTTAAACTCGACTGCGTACGTCATGTTCTGCTCCCGGGCAATTAACGACCGCCCATGATGGCAATGTAATCCTGCGTCCAGCGGCTGTAAGGGACAAATTTGCCGCCTTCTGCGATGGGGGTTTTCCAGAACATGATTTTGTCGAACTCGTTATAACCGTTTGTTTCGCAGCCTTTATCGCCCAGCAGCGTGCTGGCTTTACACCCTTCCGGAACCACAGGCAGGGAACCAAACCATGCTGCCAGATCGCCCTGCACTTTCGGCGTCAGCGACCAGTTCATCCATTTGTAGGCGCACATCGGGTGTTTAGCCTGCGCGTGGAGCATGGTGGTGTCCGCCCAGCCTGTCACCCCCTCTTTCGGGAAGACGGTGGCAATGGGCTGGTTCTCGGCCTTCAGCGCATTCGCCTGATACGGCCAGGCGCTGGAGGCCACGACGCCTTCGTTTTTGAAGTCGCTCATCTGGACGGTGGTGTCGTGCCAGTAGCGGTGGATCAGGGCATGCTGGTCGCGAAGCACCTTAAGCACGGCGGCATACTGTGCTTCGGTGAGCTGGTACGGGTCTTTAATACCCAGCTGCGGCTGCGTGGCTTTAACGAACAGCGCGGCATCGGCGATGTAAATCGGGCCGTCATACGCCTGCACGCGTCCCTGATTGGTTTTACCGTCCGGCAGATCCTGTTTAGTAAAGACCACGCTCCAGCTGTCCGGCGGCGTCGGGAAGGTTTTGGTGTTGTACATCAGCAGGTTTGGCCCCCACTGGTATGGTGTGCCGTAGACCTTGCCCCCGACGTTAAACCATTCCCCTTTCACAATCCGTTCGTCGAGGGTTTTCCATTTGGGGATAAGATCGGGGTTAATCGGCTGGACGCGTTTGCCCATGATCAGCCGCAGTGAGGCATCACCTGAGGCGGTCACCAGATCGTATCCCCCTTTCGCCATCAGGCTGACCATTTCATCCGACGTGGCTGCCGTTTTGACGTTGACCGCACACCCGGTCTCTTTTTCAAACTGGGTGACCCAGTCGTAGTTTTTATCCGTCTGTCCCCGCTCGATGTATCCCGGCCAGGCGATAATATCCAGTCGACCTTCCCCGTCGCCAATGGCCTTGGGGGGTTCTGCGGCTTGCGCTGTCATGATAGTCATGCCGAGCGCACACAGGCTGCTGCGGGCAAAATTTTTGCTCATAAGAGTTACTCCTGTCGCAATGAAATTTAGCGGCAGCCGTGCCGTAAAAATATCTCCCTTATTAAACGTAGACCGCGCAAATGCGCCGCACCGTACGGCTTCAGGAAATTTCATCAAGGTGTGACCGAGGGCGCATTCCCCGTTAACTGGATTATAGACAAGGAGTTAGGCGCGAGAGACGGTATGCAGATTTCCTATGACAGGTCACCACGAAATATTCGCAGTGCCGTCATCAGGATAAGAATTGATTATTTAAATAACGGAGAAAGGATTATTCCAGCATCGTGCTAATTAATTTTCCTAACTGAATGACCGCCTGCTCTTCCCGCTCTCCCCAGGCCCAGGAAGTATTAAAACGAAAGAACGGCGTCCACGCGTCAGAGGTGGAAAACATCTTTCCCGGGGCAATGCTGATGTGGTGCGTTAAGGCCTTTTCGCTCAGCAGCCCCGCATCCAGCGGTGCCGGCAGTTCCAGCCATAGAAAGTAGCCGCTGTCGTTATGGTGAATTTTGACACCGGCAGGCATATGGCGCAGAAGAGACTGCCAGGCCTGCTGCTTCCGCTCGGCCAGCGTACGCCGCAGGCGGCGCAGGTGGGCGTCATAGCGTTTGGTCGCCAGGTAATCCACCAGCGCCAGCTGCATGGGAGAACTGGTTGAGAGCGTGCTCATCAGCTGCAGCTGCTGAATGCGACGCGCGTGTTTTCCTGCCGCCACCCAGCCGATGCGAAAACCGGCCACCAGACATTTTGAAAAGGACGAGCAGTGAAGCGTCATGTCCTGACGATCCCACGCTTTCGCCGGGAGCGGCTTTTCGCGGCCAAAATATAGCTCGCTGTAGACGTCATCTTCAATCAGCGGGACGTTGTGCTGCGTTAACAGCGCGACAAGCTGCGCTTTTTTCTCCGCGCTCAGCGTGAAGCCGAGCGGGTTTTGGCTGTTGGTCATGATCCAGCAGGCTTTAACCGGGTACTCATTCAGCGCCTGTTCAAGGGCGTTGAGATCGATCCCCTCGCGGACGTCTGTCGCAATCGACAACGCTTTAAGCTTCAGGCGTTCCAGCGCCTGCAGCGCGCCGTAGAAACAGGGGTTTTCGACAATCACCCAGTCACCCGGCTCGGTCACCGCCTGCAGGCTAAGATTCAGCGCCTCGAGCGCGCCTGCGGTGATCACGATCTCTTCCGGGGAGATGTTCATCCCCTGCTGCGCGTAACGACGGGCAATGGCGTGGCGAAGATCGACGTTACCCGGCGGCAGGTTCTCAATCACGCTCATCGCCGTCGCGGTTTTACTGACGTTAGCCAGCGAGCGGTTGAGCTGCTGCAGCGGGAAAAGCCGGGGATCGGGAAACGCGGAAGCAAAGGGAACTACGGAGGGGTCGCGGCTGGCCTGTAAGACATCGAAGATATAGGTATTGATATCCACCGCTTCGTCACGCATCACCTGAGCGGGTGGCGCAGGCTGTTGTGCGGTCGGGCGCGAGGCAACGTAATAGCCCGACTGCGGTCTGGCGACGATGCGCCCCTGGCTTTCCAGCATCTGATACGCGTGGCCAACGGTCATAAAACTCATGCCGCTGCTTGCCACCTGCTCTCGCAGGGAAGGCAGCTTATCGCCCGGCAGCCATACGCCAAGCTCAATCTGCGAGATAATTTGTTGCGCCAGACGCTGGTATTTTTTCATCAGATTCTCCTTACGCCCGATAGTGTATATCAGCAGGAGAAAAAGAGAAGATTTAGCTAACTGTTATAGTCTGGAAGATGAGTTACTTACGGTATTCGGTCACATCGCTCTGAGCGGAATGCGCGGCGGCCAGGTGGTCGAGCGTGATCATCGGCGATTTGCAAAAAATGCATTTCGCGCCAAACGGGTTTTTCTCAGATACATCAAAGGCTGAGGTACGGTACTGGGAACCATGGCAGCATGGGCAGCGAAAATGGATATAAGAAGTCATAGGATTCTCCTGAAACGTTAAAACGTAAATTACTAATGGGCCGATTGGGCATAATGGTTTTAAACAAAACGAATCGGAATGTAGATAAAGACCCAAGAGAGGCTGCGGAGAGGCACAACGTGATGAGAACTGCTTTAAAAACTACGTCAGATATTTATTTGGACTCAAAACCAGAAGACCATTAACGCACGGCGCTGACGACAAAGCAAGCGGTTTAATGCGGAAAATTCATAAAAAGAATGTTTTTATTCCCTCATGCTCGTCCAGTTTTTTAAAAATTGATGTTTACAACTCTTGACCATAAATACATAACCCCATGAAATATAAATATAATATATAACATTTTTTGCCTACTCATCTCACCAACCACAGAGTATTAACAACAGGCTAATGAACACTCTGCTACTTGTCTTGCTCAAGCAGGAATTGCGCCCTTGCCTTACAGAAAGGAATTATCAATGAGTTGGAATAAAGACGCGGCTGTTTCTTACCTCCGCTCGCATGCGCTTGGACACTCTCATAACGAATGCGCGAAGTTTACACGTAGTGCCATAATCGCTGGCGGCATTACGCTTGAACGCACACATGATGCGAAGGATTATGGACCAAAACTTTTGCGTGCAGGTTTTAGGGAGGTTCCTCCCGGTTCGACGTTGCTTAGCGGAGATGTCGCTGTAATTCAGCCCTATCCAGGGGGAAATTCAAGCGGCCATATGACAATGTTCGACGGCACCCGGTGGATCTCAGATTTTAACCAGCTCAGTATGTACCCCGGGCCGGGTTACCGCCGCGCACAACCAACCTATAAGATTTACAGGATGAGTCGATGATGAGGGGGATTATAATTACTTTGCCGTTATTATTATCAGCTTGTACGTGCGTACCTCAGCAGAATGCTGCCGAACGGGCGGAAGAATTTTATTCCACATATCTGACGTTTTTTGCGGAAAGTGATGGTGAATACCCTCAGCTTAGAGAGTACGTTGCGGCAGATACACTATCCCGACTTAACGAGATAGAGTCGATTCCTGAACAGGAAATCCTGGGGTCAGATTATTTCGCTTATATTCAGGATTATGATCCCTCCTGGGTGAAGGAGCTTGAGGTTGGTGTGGCGCATCAGTTCATCAATGGCGAAGTTCTTCCTGTCAGGATTGGTATTGAGAACGGCGGGTTTCTTAATCTTAAAGTCTATATGCGTCGTGAAGACGGAAAGTGGAAAATTTACCGAGTGAGTGACGTAACCGATCGCTACGAGCACCCCATATTTAATGCTGGAGCAATTACTCGAGCAAAGTCATTAGCGGAAAGCGGACTTTAAGCACATATATAAACAATACACTGGCAAACTGTTATAGGTAAATATGCCGGGTCTGTTTCTGCAACCCAGAGCTGGCGCGGCTTAGAATGGCATCGACATAATTACATCGCGGAGTTTTGCATGTTTGGTTTAGATGCTTTTCACCTTGCGCGGATACAGTTTGCCTTTACCGTATCCTTTCACATTATTTTCCCGGCCATCACCATTGGTCTCGCAAGCTACCTTGCCGTACTCGAAGGCCTGTGGCTGAAAACAAAAAATCCGGTCTGGCGCTCGCTGTACCATTTCTGGTCGAAGATTTTTGCCGTCAACTTTGGCATGGGCGTGGTCTCCGGGCTGGTGATGGCCTACCAGTTTGGCACCAACTGGAGCGGCTTTTCACAGTTTGCGGGCAGTATTACCGGCCCGCTTCTGACCTACGAAGTGCTTACCGCCTTCTTCCTCGAAGCCGGATTCCTCGGCGTAATGCTGTTCGGCTGGAACAAAGTGGGGCCTGGGCTACACTTCTTCGCTACCTGCATGGTCGCGCTGGGGACCATCATCTCTACCTTCTGGATCCTCTCTTCAAACAGCTGGATGCAGACCCCGCAGGGCTATGAGATCGTCAACGGTCAGGTGGTGCCGGTGGACTGGTTCGCGGTGGTGTTTAACCCCTCCTTCCCTTACCGCCTGCTGCACATGTCGATAGCCGCGTTCCTGAGCAGCGCCCTGTTTGTTGGCGCATCCGCGGCATGGCATCTGCTGCGCGGGAATAATACCCCCGCCATCCGGGCAATGTTTTCGATGGCACTGTGGATGACGCTGATTGTCGCCCCCATCCAGGCCCTGGTTGGCGATATGCACGGGTTGAACACCTTAAAGCACCAACCCGCCAAGATCGCCGCCATTGAGGGCCATTGGGAAAACCCGCCGGGTGAGCCGACCCCGCTGCTGCTGTTTGGCTGGCCGGATATGGAGCAGGAGCGCACCCGCTTTGGACTGGAGATCCCCGCGCTCGGCAGCCTTATTCTGACGCACAGTCTGGATAAACAGGTTCCGGCGCTGAAAGAGTTTCCAAAGGAAGACCGCCCGAATTCCACCATCGTCTTCTGGTCGTTCCGCATTATGGCGGGCCTGGGCATGCTGATGCTGCTGCTTGGGGTAACGGCACTCTGGCTACGCTATAAAAAGCGCGTTTATTCATCGCGCCCTTTCCTGTGGTTTGCGCTGCTGATGGGGCCATCCGGGCTGATTGCCATTCTGGCCGGGTGGATCACCACTGAAGTGGGCCGCCAGCCGTGGGTGGTCTATGGGCTTCAGCGAACGAAGGATGCGGTTTCTGCCCATGGTGATTTGCATATGAGCGTGAGCCTGCTGGCCTTCTTCATCGTTTACACCTCGGTATTCGGCGTGGGTTACAGCTATATGGTGCGCCTCATCCGAAAAGGCCCGCAGCCGCATGAGTCTTTCGCCACCGAGTCCGATGGACGTCCGGCGCGCCCGCTTTCTGCCGTCACAACTGAACATAAGGAGCAGCCATAATGGGTATCGATCTTTCCATTATCTGGTTTGTGATCATCGTCTTTGCCACGCTGATGTATATCGTGATGGACGGTTTTGATCTGGGGATCGGCATTCTGTTCCCGGCCACGCAAAACGCCGACGATCGCGACGTGATGGTCAACAGCGTCGCGCCGGTCTGGGACGGGAATGAAACCTGGCTGGTGCTGGGCGGTGCCGCCCTGTTCGGCGCATTCCCGCTGGCCTATGCGGTCATCGTTGATGCCCTGACCATTCCGCTGACATTAATGCTGATCGGACTTATTTTCCGCGGGGTGGCATTTGAGTTTCGCTTTAAAGCCACGCCGGCGCACCGTCCGTTCTGGGATAAGGCGTTTATAGGTGGTTCCATTCTGGCGACGTTTACCCAGGGCGTGACGGTGGGCGCCGTCATTAACGGCTTTACCGTCACCGGCCGGGCCTATACCGGCGGCCCCTTTGACTGGTTTACCGCGTTTAACCTGTTTTGCGGCGCGGGCCTGGTGGTAGCCTACGCGCTGTTAGGCTCGACCTGGCTGGTGATGAAAAGCGAAAACGCGTTGCAACAGCGGATGCGTGAAGTATCGAAAACACTGTTAATCGTGCTGCTGGCGTTTATTGCCGCCATTAGCCTCTGGACGCCGCTGGCGCAACCGGCCATCGCCGCGCGCTGGTTTACGCTGCCGAACCTGTTTTATCTGCTGCCCGTCCCTGCTCTGGTGGTGATTTTTAGCCTGTACCAGTGGCGCTGCCTGAATAATCCAGCCAGCCATAGCCGTCCGTTTATCCTGACGCTGGGGCTGATATTCCTCGGCTTTAGCGGGCTGGGGATCAGCATCTGGCCGCATATTATTCCACCGTCGATCACCCTGTGGCAGGCCGCCGCACCGACGCAAAGCCAGGGCTTTATGCTGGTCGGCGCGCTGTTGATCATTCCCGTAATTCTGGTCTACACCTTCTGGAGTTACTACGTTTTCCGCGGCAAAGTTCAGCATGGGGAGGGTTATCACTGATGCAACAACCGGTCTGGAAAAGATTGCTGTGGCTGGCCATTATCTGGGGCGGCAGCGTACTGGCGCTGGCTGCGGTCAGTATGCTCTTCCGTATGCTGATGACGGCAGCAGGGTTTAAATCGCATTAACTTCATCCCGGGCAACCGCAGCGTTGCCCGTCTCCTTCCCCCGCACTTTCAGATAAACCCCATTAACGCACGGCAGAGTATCGTTACACTGGAAAAAGATTCACAGTATTTATAGTTTGAGAAGAAAAATGAAAAAGCTCATTGCGTTAAGTGTTATCAGTCTTGTCCTTACCGGGTGCGTTAATCCGGGTAAAGCCTCCGTTCAGCCGGAGCAACTTCAGAACCACCGCTTTGTGCTGGAAAACGTGAACGGTAAGGCGGTTAAGACCGCGACAACGCAACCTGAGATCAGTTTTAGTGCCCTGCCTGATATCAGCCTGGTGAATAACATCAGCGTTTCTGGCCAGATGTGTAACCGCTTCAACGGACAGGGGAAATTGTCCGAAGGCGAGCTTAAAGTGAAAACGCTGGCCATGACGCGCAAGCTCTGTACTGAACCGCAGCTGAATGAGCTGGATCAGGCCATCGGCGACATGCTGCGCAAAGGGGCGCAGGTCGACCTGACGGAAGACCAGTTAACGCTGGCGACAGCCGATAAAACGCTGATGTTTAAGCGTGTAGAATAATCAGTAGTTACCGCAGCTTCCAACGGCAAGCGACTGTTCACTACAGCGTTTGCCGTTTGGCAAGGCGCACATCCCAATCGCAGAACCATCAAGCTGGCGGGCAACCGACAGCGAGCCGCCAATCATCGCGCAGTTAGCCTGACCCGAGCTGGACATCGCCGCCTTCATTCCCGGCGCCACGTGGGCTGCCGTTGCCTGCTGAACGGGTTCACTGCTACATGCCGACAACAATAATGCGGCACACCCTACCCAAAATGCTGAGCGCATGCTCTCTCCCCCATGAATAATGCGAAACCTATGCATAATAGGCATCCCATCCCGTGTCGTCGAGAGCGGAAGTGCGTATTTATGCGCTCCAGAAACAATTTCTCGCAATTTTTTCGCCAAAAGTTTGATCTACTCATTGATGGCGAGAATACCGAGGACACAAAAGCGAAAATCGTAAAATCCCCCTTTTGCTAGAATACACAGATAATATTCAGGGTTTGTCGTCGTAATACAGACCCCTATTTTTTGCGCAATGTAAGGGTGTTGTCCTATGCAAACTATTGACGGTAATGGTGCAGTTGCCTCAGTCGCGTTTCGCACCAGTGAAGTTATCGCCATCTACCCGATTACGCCAAGTTCTACCATGGCTGAGCAGGCAGACGCCTGGGCGGGTAACGGGTTAAAAAACGTCTGGGGCGATGTCCCGAGAGTAGTTGAAATGCAGTCTGAAGCCGGTGCGATTGCCACGGTGCACGGCGCGCTTCAGACCGGCGCGCTTTCCACGTCGTTCACCTCTTCTCAGGGATTGTTGTTAATGATCCCGACGCTGTACAAACTCGCCGGGCAACTGACCCCCTTCGTTCTGCACGTTGCTGCGCGGACCGTTGCCACCCACGCGCTCTCTATCTTTGGCGATCACTCAGACGTGATGGCCGTACGCCAGACCGGCTGCGCGATGCTGTGCGCCAGCAGCGTTCAGGAAGCCCAGGACTTTGCTTTAATCTCGCATATCGCCACGCTCAAAAGCCGGGTGCCGTTTATTCATTTCTTTGATGGTTTCCGCACCTCTCACGAAATTAACAAAATCGTCCCGCTGGCTGACGAGACAATCCTGAATCTCCTCCCGCAGGCGGATATCGACGCGCATCGCGCCCGCGCCCTGAATCCGGAACACCCGGTGATTCGCGGCACGTCGGCGAACCCGGATACCTATTTCCAGTCCCGTGAGGCCACGAACCCGTGGTACAACGCGGTTTACGACCATGTTGAACAGGCGATGAATGACTTTGCCGCCGCGACCGGTCGGGAATACAAACCCTTTGAGTATTACGGCCATCCGCAGGCGGAACGGGTCATTGTGTTGATGGGCTCTGCCATTGGCACCTGCGAGGAAGTTGTTGACGAGCTGCTGACGCGTGGCGAAAAGGTTGGCGTGCTTAAAGTGCGTCTCTATCGGCCGTTCTCGGCGAAACATCTCCTCTCTGCTCTGCCGGAGAGCGCGCGTACCGTTGCGGTACTCGATCGCACCAAAGAGCCGGGGGCGCAGGCGGAACCACTGTATCTGGATGTGATGACGGCCCTGGCCGAAGCCTTTAATCATGGCGAACGTGAAACGCTGCCGCGCGTTATCGGCGGGCGGTATGGTTTGTCCTCCAAAGAGTTCGGACCGGACTGCGTGCTGGCGGTATTCAACGAGCTCAGCGAAGCGAAGCCCAAGCCGCGCTTTACCGTCGGCATTTATGATGATGTGACCAATCTGTCCCTGTCGTTGCCGGAAAACACCCTGCCTTCAACCGCCAAACTCGAGGCGCTGTTCTATGGTCTGGGCAGTGACGGCAGCGTCTCTGCGACCAAAAACAACATCAAAATCATCGGGAACTCCACGCCGTGGTACGCCCAGGGGTACTTCGTCTATGACTCCAAGAAAGCCGGCGGTCTGACTGTTTCCCATCTGCGGGTGAGCGAACAGCCCATCCGCTCTGCGTATCTTATTTCTCAGGCTGATTTTGTTGGCTGTCACCAGCTGCAGTTTATCGATAAATACCAGATGGCCGAGCGCCTGAAGCCTGGCGGTATTTTCCTCCTGAATACGCCATACAGCGCAGATGAGGTCTGGTCGCGCCTGCCGCAGGAAGTGCAGGCGGTGCTAAACCAGAAAAAAGCCCGTTTCTTTGTAGTGAACGCGGCGAAAATTGCCCGCGAATGTGGCCTTGCCGCGCGTATCAATACCGTTATGCAGATGGCCTTCTTCCATCTGACAAATATCCTGCCGGGCGACAGCGCGCTGGCGGAACTGCAGGGCGCGATTGCCAAAAGTTATAGCAGCAAGGGCCAGGAGCTGGTCGAACGTAACTGGCAGGCGCTGGCGCTGGCGCGCGAGTCGCTGTTTGAAGTCCCGCTGCAGCCGGTCAATGCCGCAAGCCCGAACCGCCCTCCGGTCGTGTCCGATGCGGCGCCTGAGTTCGTGAAGACCGTGACGGCGGCGATGCTGGCCGGGCTGGGTGATGCCCTGCCCGTCTCTGCGTTGCCGCCAGATGGCACCTGGCCGATGGGCACCACCCGCTGGGAAAAACGAAACATCGCCGAAGCGATCCCCATCTGGAAGGAAGAGCTGTGTACCCAGTGCAACCACTGCGTGGCGGCCTGCCCGCACTCTGCCATTCGCGCCAAAGTGGTGTCACCGGAAGAGATGGAGGCCGCGCCGGCCAGCCTGCATTCGCTGGATGTGAAATCACGCGATATGCGCGGACAGAAATACGTTCTGCAGGTCGCACCGGAAGATTGCACCGGCTGTAATCTGTGCGTCGAGGTCTGTCCGGCGAAAGACAGGCAGAACCCGGAGATCAAAGCCATCAATATGATGTCGCGTCTGGAGCATGTTGAAGAGGAGAAGGTTAATTATGACTTCTTCCTGAATCTGCCGGAAATCGATCGCAGCAAACTGGAACGCATTGATATTCGCACTTCACAGCTGATCACGCCGCTGTTTGAATACTCCGGCGCCTGCTCAGGCTGCGGTGAAACGCCGTATATCAAGCTGCTTACCCAGCTGTACGGCGACAGGATGCTGATTGCCAACGCTACCGGCTGTTCGTCTATTTATGGCGGTAACCTGCCCTCCACGCCGTACACCACTGACGCCAACGGTCGCGGTCCCGCGTGGGCAAACTCGCTGTTCGAGGACAACGCCGAATTTGGCCTGGGCTTCCGCCTGACCGTTGACCAGCACCGCGCACGCGTGATGCGCCTGCTGGAACAGTTTGCCGGGCATATCCCCGTCGGGCTCAATGACGCGCTTCACGCGGACGCGACGCCAGAGGTACGTCGTGAGCAGGTTGCTGAGCTACGTCAGGCGCTTCAGGGCGTGGCGGGCGCTGAACAGCTGCTGACCGACGCGGACGCGCTGGTTGAAAAATCAATCTGGCTGATTGGCGGTGACGGCTGGGCTTACGATATCGGCTTCGGTGGACTGGATCACGTGTTGAGTCTGACCGAAAACGTCAATATCCTGGTTCTGGATACGCAGTGTTATTCCAATACCGGTGGCCAGGCGTCGAAAGCGACGCCGCTTGGCGCAGTCACGAAATTCGGTGAACACGGCAAACGCAAGGCACGTAAAGATCTCGGCGTGAGCATGATGATGTACGGTCACGTTTACGTCGCACAAATCTCGCTCGGTGCACAGCTTAACCAGACGGTGAAGGCTATTCAGGAAGCGGAAGCGTATCCAGGCCCGTCGCTGATCATTGCCTACAGCCCGTGTGAAGAGCATGGCTACGACCTGGCACTCAGCCACGATCAAATGCGACAGCTGACCGCGACTGGCTTCTGGCCGCTGTACCGGTTCGACCCGCGCCGTGCGGACGAAGGTAAGTTACCGCTGGCGCTGGACTCTCGTCCACCGTCAGATGCCCTGGCCGAGACGTTAATGCAGGAACAGCGCTTCCGTCGCCTTAACGCGCAGCAACCGGAAGTGGCCGAACAGCTATGGAAAGACGCCGCGGCCGATCTGCAAAAACGGTATGACTTCCTGGCGCAGCTGGCGGGTAAAGCCGAAAAATCGACCAGCGACTAGTTTCTCAGCCCGGCGTGTCCGGGCTTTTTTTTGCCATAAAAAAACCCGGTGTATTCACACCGGGCGAATCCAGATAATCATTAAATATCTATTTAGTTTCCTAAATAATATTCACGCGAATTATGGATAAATAATCTTAAAGGCATATAACACCGCCAAGAATAGCTTACTTAACGCCTGATTAATAATTTTAATTTTATATACTTTGCATTAAGACATTCATCAAACCAATGACTATTACCGTTGATTTATTCGGTTTAGATTTTACTTAGTTCGTAACAATTATAATTTATTACTCTTACTCAGGAGTGATTTAGCATGAGACAACTTTCTCATTCAGGAAGTTCAACAGGTAATTAAATAAAAACAACCGCAAAGGAATATCATAATGCAAAGAAAAGTACTGGCCCTGATGATTCCGGCTCTGTTAATGGCTGGCGCAACTCATGCAGCAGAGATTTATAATAAAGACGGCAACAAATTAGATCTGTACGGAAAAGTAGATGGTCTGCACTATTTCTCCGACGATAAAGGCGCTGACGGGGATCAAACCTACATGCGTCTGGGCTTCAAAGGCGAAACCCAGATCAACGACATGATGACCGGCTACGCGCAGTGGGAATACAACATTCAGGCTAATAACACCGAAGGGTCTGATAACCAGTCCTGGACACGTCTGGCCTTCGCCGGTATCAAAGTGGGTGATTATGGCTCCTTCGATTACGGTCGTAACTACGGTGTTCTGTACGACGTGGAAGGCTGGACCGATATGCTGCCTGAGTTCGGCGGGGACTCCTACACCAAAGCCGACAACTTCATGACCGGCCGTGCCAACGGCGTGGCCACCTACCGTAACACCGACTTCTATGGTTTGGTGCAGGGTCTGAACTTTGCGCTGCAGTATCAGGGCAAGAATGAAGATGCCAGCAACAATCAGGAAGGCACCAACAACGGTCGCGACACGCGTCACGAGAACGGTGACGGCTTCGGTATCTCTACCACCTATGACTTCGGCATGGGGATTACCGCAGGTGTAGCCTATACCTCTTCTGACCGTACCAACGAGCAGGTGATGAATACCACTGCGGGCGGCGATAAAGCGGATGCATGGACTGCGGGCCTGAAATATGACGCCAATAACATCTATCTGGCAGCCATGTACTCTGAAACCCGCAATATGACGCCTTACGGTGATAATACCGACGCCGTGGCCAACAAAACCCAGAACTTCGAAGTGACCGCACAGTACCAGTTCGACTTCGGCCTGCGTCCGTCTCTTTCCTACCTGCAGTCTAAAGGTAAGGACCTCGGCAACGGCCAGGGCGACCAGGATCTGGTTAAATACGCTGACATCGGCGCGACCTACTACTTCAACAAAAACATGTCCACCTACGTTGATTACAAAATCAACCTGCTGGATGAAGATGACAGCTTCTACAAAAACAACGGCATCGGCACGGATGATGTCGTGGCACTGGGCCTGGTTTACCAGTTCTGATTGCCAGAGCCCGCATGATGATGCGGGCTCACCCCCTTTTTTGAAGCTCGTCACAAAAAACAGGTTCTGGAATCGTGTGGTTGAGGGGAAGTTGAGGGAAAGCTGGTTAAACTCAGACGATAACCTTTTCATCACCAGGGATAACAGCGTTGTTTGGTCGTGTATCCGTTGCCGTACTTACTCTTTTAGCGCTTATCTGGATGGCATTAATTTTTGATTTTGCTGATATTGTCGGACATCTTGGCGCGGTGTTGAACCACCTCGATGGTGGTTAATATTGCTCCCGCGGAAATAAAAAGCCACCAGCAGTGCCGGTGGCGGGTAAACGCGCAGTTCGCGTTATTTTTTCACGGGTTGAGGCTTTTTATCGCCTGATTCAGGGGCCTCACGCGGATCGTCTTTTTCAACACAGAGCATAGTTTCTCCTGTTTCAGATAACCACCCTCCACTATAACCAGGCTGATTACAGAGTGGCCAGGCGGCAATTACGCCTCAACTGTCCCTTTCTTGCGAAAAGAGAGGTAGCCAAACACCCCGCTGTCTCCATCCGCGGGATGGTTAACCCCATCCATCACCGTCACTTCAGGGAAATCGAACGGTGAGACGTTTTCAAAGCAGGCAACGTTCACGCCGTATTCGTTTGGATTGGAACGCCGCTGATGGAACGTGTAGATCCCGCACACCGAGCAGAAGAAGTGCCGTGCCGTCCCCGTGTTAAAGCGGTACTCCGTGAGCTTATCCTCACCTTTGGTCACGGTAATCCCTGACAGCGGCGCAGAGACGACGACCGCGCCCCGCATGCGACAAAAGGAACAGCTGCAGCGCCGCGCGGTATTCAGGCCATCTGTGAGCGCAACGGTAAAGGCCACCGCACCGCAATGGCACTGCGCATTACGACATTCAGCCATAGGCTATACCCCTTTTCTCACCAGCTCGGCGGCCTTGACGAAAACCTCGTCTTCTACACCATCGCCTTTTTGCCTGCCGAGCCTGACCAGTTCATCGACAATACTGTTGCGATGGATCGGTTTCTGCGCTGAAACCAGCCCAATGACGGCGGCCCCAATCGCCAGCCCCACTAAACCTGTTTGTTCGTCTTTGTTCATCATGCTCATGCTCCTGATACAACAGACAAGCGTAGCAGGAATCCGGTAAAACGGAATGAGGACACTCGCTTTGTGAATATAATTTACGTAGTTCAGACAGGTACGACTTCTAAAATCGACAGATACGAACGAGTGTCTATTATACTGTTTAGCTTCAGACTGGTCTTTTCAAACAAGGTCTGATACTCAGACTCCGTTCTTGCCCGCCCTCCATCAAAGCTTGTTAAAAGAAGAAGGTCAATTTCAAATCGTCCCTGCTCATTATTTTCTTTTTTTATAAGTGGTTCAAAAATTAATAATCGGGAATTTTCTTTCATTGCATTTCTACACGATTGAAGTATCTGAACCGCTTTCTCATCAGGCCAGTCCATCAAAATATATTTAAGCAGGTAAATATCCGCTACAGGACAGGCTTCAAAAAAGTCACCCTCAACTGCCTTCCATCGACGATTGTCATTTAACAGGTACAGTCGATTCCGCTCAAGCACGTCTTTTTGATCGAACAGGATCCCTGTTAAGGTCGGATTTCGGCGTAAAACAGCCAGCAATAAATTACCCAGCCCACCGGCAATATCGGCAACGATAGCATTTTGAGGAAACGAATAGCTATCGGCGATGACTTCATTCTCTACGGATGACATAGAGGCCATACCCGCATGAAAAATGTTGCTGTCAGTCATCGTGTCATCATGCTGCCAGTAGTCGTAAAAAGGCTTGCCAAACAAATCATTAAAAACAGGTTTGCCTTGCAATATCTCATCCATTTTAGCCGCTGGCTGCCAGAATGTTGGGTCTGTCAGCATGAGCACCGCCGCACGCAATGAAAATTCATGCTCAGAACACAGGAACTGTGCTGAATGGCTAAGGCTGTATTCAGCTTCGGACAGTTCGTTGAACACTCCACGAGAGGATAATACGCGCATGATCCGATGAAGATAGTCGCCATCGACATTCAGCTCCTCCGCCAGTTGCGTAACGGATTTTTTTCCTTCAACCAGACGATCTGCAACGCCTAATACTGCGACAGCCCGAAGTGCTGCCTGCCAGACAAAACCCATGCTTTGCTCTAACAAACACATTCCTTCTTTACGGCTTAGCAAATCCAGACTATTAGGATGTGACATTTTCTGCTCCTTACCAATAAAGATGTGCTGAACAACTAAAACGCCGTTAGCAAGCGTAAGTCTGGTAGCGAGCTTTATCCATAATGTCAGTAAGGATTATTTGTGCGGTTTCGTACCGTTTAGCATACAGTCCATTTCAATACGTAAAAAAACAGGGCCACTTACTCCATATTTTGATTAATAACACCATGACACTATTCTTTCATAAATGATTACCATGATAGAAATAATACCTGTCGTGAGACAGACATTTCATCGTTAGAATCTCGGTGCCAGCCCGTATTTTGGCGTTTTGATATTTGCCGCCCAAATTTTGATATCGTTTTGCAGGAGAATAGTGAAATCAGATTTTAAATGCGTCACAATGCCATTGACGCTGTCCGCATCCACAACTGAAAAATGTTCAATTCTGTTTTTCCCTATCTGAACACAATGATATTTGGAGGGAAGCACTTTACCATTCACATTGAGTGGCAGCTTATTCTCACCACAGCGCCCTTCCGTAATATATGACACCAGCAAATTAGCGGATTTCCTCCCAGGCTGGGATACGCTCACCATGACGGGATAACCTTCCGAGGTCTGCGTCATATCATAAAGCACCGCATTTTTCATATACCAGGTATTATATTCCCGCTCCTGAAAAGCGGACCAGGCAGGCGCAGAAAAAAGCGCCAGCACTGCCAGCGTAATAGAGACTATTTTCATGGGATGTTATCGTCCGTGGTGTTGCACGTATTATTCAGATTGTGCAAAAAACAGCAACAACTTAAGAATAGTCCTACTACTATTGGCAGTGATGGAGGATCAATTAACGACGCGCGACGCGGTCTGTTTCCTGTTGCTAACGTATCTTCGCTTTATTTATTCCGACTGGCCGTTCGGATCGCTTCCAGACCGACGCGCTGTCCGAATGACAGCTCTAACGTATTTCCATCGGGATCGGCAAAAAAGACATAGTATCCGACGGGATCGCCTACATTCTCAGGCGCTTTCCTTAGCACACCTTCAGCGGTGGCCATCGCGGTTTTTCTGTCAATTTCTTCGCGGGTCGCACAGGCAATTCCCAGATGCCCGAAACTGCCCAGCGGCGTATCGGTCACGGTATCGGCCTGTACCAGAACCAGTGCAAAAGGACGGGTATGGTCGCTAAGCCATGCGACTTTTCTTGCATCAGGCATGTCGGGTTCACGTAAATGAATGACCTCCATACCGGCATAGCGACGATAAAAGGCAATACTCTTTTCCAGGTCCCTGACCATAAACGCGACATGAGTGAAACCTACATCAATGTCTTTCATTTTAAGATGTTACTCCTTTATCAACGTGGTGCTGACATCTTAAAAGCTCAAGTTAACTTGATGTCAATACGCTCATAAAGAAGAAACAGGCGAGAAATGGTAAACCGCCGCCATCACGGCAATGCTAACGACAATGCTTAAGAAAAAGTAGGTTTTAAAGGGCTGCTTTTGTGTTTTATGGCGAAAGAGCTGCTGGCCCACAATCGCGCCAGGCCAGCCGCCGGTTACGCCAAATACCAGCAGCGTGGCTTCCGGTACCCTGCGCATACCCTTACGCGCTGCCCGTTTATCGGCGCCATACATAGCCATCGTCAGCACATTGATCAGCAGAAACCACATAGCCAAAGGGTTAGAGGCAAAAAGGCTGCCGATTGCAGCAAAGATCAGGAGTAAATAAAAAAAGCGATTGAGGGTCATAGCACCAACCACCGGGTTGTTTAGCAATTACGAAGCCGCATTATACCCTATCTTGCTGACGCATCTTCAAGCCAGGTTAATATGTAAGCATGACTGCATCGTCATTTCGCAGTCAGCATTTTTTTCTTAAAAAATTATACGGAAACGCCTAACGTCCAAAACCCACCGCCAGAGCAGTTGCTTAACAAGTTAAACATGATTGCATCTATTATTCAGCCGTGAAGGCGGTAATATTGACCAGGATCAACTTTAAAATTTTACCTTAGACTCTTCATTCTTTTTTTTAGTATGTAATCTCTACAGCAAAGGTTGAAAACAATTAAATTGACCACAAAGCACTCAGATAACAAAATAGCACCGTAGTTAAAACAATAACGGTCTGCATTTTATTTGGGGGATGATGCCCCCCTTTTTTTCTTTATCGCAATTCCGGGGAAAACGTCACCCCACCCTCACTTTAACCTTTGGCTTCGACAAAAGGATTTTTATCAACTCCTTAAAAGGAACAGGTTTGTAGAAGAAGTAGCCCTGTAAAAACGTGATGTTATTGCGGATGAGATAATCAAGCTGTTGCTGGGTTTCAACCCCTTCCGCCACAATACGGATTGACAGTTTTTTTGCCAGTTCCAGTACCGAATCCAGGATCAGGGTGGAATCCTCATTGGCATTCACTCTGGCAACAAAGCTTTGGTCGATTTTGATGTAATCAATGTGCAGGTCCTGCAGGTAGGACAGGCCAGAATAGCCCGTTCCAAAATCATCCAGCGCGATTGCAAATCCATTGTTATGCAGCTCATTCAGGGTCTTAACGAGATGTTCATCTACGTGGAGGGGCTCGCGCTCGGTCACCTCAACGACAAGGTTAAGATCCTGTTGCACAAAGCTGCGCTTGTAATTCAGGCACTCTTCAAAAAAGGTAGAGGCCACGATATGAGACGCACTGAAGTTAATTCCTACATGGAATCCTTCCGGCAGCAGCGAAGAAATTGAATTCATCTGCATTGCAACCTGACGCATTAAGCTTTGGGTTAATGGAATAATTAACCCTGATTTTTCAGCAAGCGGAATAAACGACGCGGGAGAAATAAACCCGGATTGCGGATGCTTCCATCTGGCCAGCACCTCGACACCGCGCAAGGTGCCCTCTTTTCCGCTCACGACGGGTTGGTAATAGGGAATAATTTCATTTCTGTAGATGGCAGTGCGCAGTGAATCTTCAGGCGATATATCCTTAGAGAGATAGCGTTGCAGAAGATAAGCAGGAAGAGAGGAAATGAGCAGCAGAAATAACAGCACCCCACCGGCCTGGTCGAATAATCTCGTCAGGCTAAAAAGAGGCGGAGCGTTAAATTGAATCGCGAAGGGATAATCAGCGTCTTTTACCGTCAGTACATCTTTGTTTGCATGGGGTGCCGTCAACACATCGCCGGATTGGCCTAAACGACGATTGCCGACTTGCAGTGAATACGCCACGCCACGTAATGGCATATTCAGCGCATCCCGGATATGGCTGTCGCTGATGCTCACCATGATTCGGCTTCCGGCATGGTTTGTCTGGTATAAGAGAACCGGCAGGCCGTTGACCGTACTTTTCGATGGAACAAGTAGCAATGATGCCTGAGGCAGCGCTGAGCCGTTAACCAGCAACACGCGATTTCCCGGTAAAGAGGAGCACCAGACCGCATCTTGTTTCAGAATAACGATCGTTCTCAGATGGGGTTGTAATGCCGCTTCAGTACCGAGCCGATACTGCCCTTCAGCATCACACTCATTCTCAGCAAGCTGCATTGCTATCAGGGTCGCATGACGAGCTTCTTTAAGAATGACGTTCATGTTTCGCACGACATAGTGCGCTCCTGCAAGGCTGTCAGCCCGTGCAGAATACCAAACCTGTAAATTGATGATAAAAACGCCCAGCATAAAAATTGCCGTGGCTGCAGCTAAGGAGATAGGTGCATGGCGCATTCAGGATTCTCGACTCGAGTGACGTTGCCGCTTCGGTGATGCTGAAGTGATTGAATTGTCTTCGTCTTAAGCATGGTTGATAAAGAAAGAAATACCATGTCATGCGTCAGAAATTTTCCCGCAAACCAGCCTCCATCTTTGCACCTTCTAAAATGGGGAAATAAAAAGGCCGCCGAACGGCAGCCCTGGTTGATACGTGCTTATTAGTACTGCTTTATTGTCTTGACCGGCGTTCTTTCTGACCAGTCAGGCCGCTCGCCTGCCATGATTGCACGTTGTTGTGATGGCGTCACAGACTGCGTTATATCAGGCATCGACTTGTATTCAGGTTGCTGAGGTGGGCTGAGAACCAGATCGGAGCTACAGCCTGACAGTAGCAACGCCACCAGTAGCGATGAATTAAGCTTGAACACGTTAACCCCTTCCAATGGGATAAAAGTTACAGAAAAAGCGTGGTGTCGGTTCTATCCCGGTGACTTTTCTTTGTTATACAACATCACTCGGCTGGCTACCGGCCATAGATTCACCACACAGATAACCCCACAAGGATATATTTACTCGGGCAATAAGCGCAACGCCGTGTTTTCATGCACACCACCAGTGAAAAAAGGTGTCAGGAAAGCAGAGTACGCTTCTGGTATCGACGATGTTTATGCTAAAACCGCTGGTATGTTTCTTTTGATAAAAGCTATGAGGGAAGTTGAATGGTGACGGTTGAGGAATTAAAAATGAAATACCCGGGCGCACAGGCCTGGCAAATGGGTGACAGCCCGGCACTGGCGAACGAACTAGCGGACCTGATTAAAAAAGGGCTCAAAACGGCCACCTGCGGATCTTTTGCCTCGTACTCGCAGGATGTGTCTGCTCCACGGATAGGAAGCTACAACATAATCCTTGATGGTCAGAATGTCCCGGTCTGTGTGATCCGGCTGGTTTCCATGCGACTGGTGCGTTTTTGCGATGTTAATGAGGAATTCGCTCGTAAAGAGGGTGAAGGTGATTTAAGCCTTGAATACTGGCAGACAGAGCATCAGCGATTTTTCTTCCGCGAAGGCCATTTTTCTGAAGATATGGAACTGGTCGCAGAAGAATTTGAATTGGTTGAGGTGCTGTAAGCGGAGATAAAGTGGCAGAGGTGTATCTGTTACTTAGCTACCCTTTATCACGTATCGGCGCCAGATTTCACGCAGCAGTAAAACGTGCTGGCATTCGCCGCCGGAATCCGTACCATACGCGGCATACAATTTTTGCCCCTGCTGGCTCCGAAGGTAGTACTCAATGCAAGAGAATCAAGAGATTAACAAAAAAGAGCAATACAACCTGAACAAACTGCAAAAGCGACTGCGCCGTAACGTGGGCGAAGCCATTGCAGACTTCAACATGATTGAAGAAGGCGACCGCATTATGGTTTGCCTGTCAGGGGGTAAAGACAGCTACACCATGCTGGAGATCCTGCGTAATCTTCAGCAAAGTGCGCCGGTGAAATTTTCCCTGGTGGCGGTCAACCTTGACCAGAAACAGCCGGGTTTCCCGGAACACATTCTGCCGGAATACCTCGAGAAGCTGGGCGTTGAGTACAAAATCGTCGAAGAAAATACCTACGGTATTGTGAAAGAGAAGATCCCGGAAGGGAAAACCACCTGCTCTCTGTGCTCTCGTCTGCGCCGCGGCATTCTTTATCGTACCGCGACGGAGCTGGGCGCGACCAAAATTGCCCTGGGCCATCACCGCGACGATATCCTGCAAACGCTGTTCCTCAATATGTTCTACGGCGGCAAGATGAAAGGTATGCCACCTAAGCTGATGAGTGATGACGGTAAACATATTGTGATCCGCCCGCTTGCCTACTGCCGTGAAAAAGACATTGAGCGTTTCTCTCAGGCGAAAGGGTTCCCGATCATTCCATGTAACCTCTGCGGCTCTCAGCCGAACCTGCAGCGTCAGGTGATTGGCGACATGCTGCGCGACTGGGATAAGCGCTATCCGGGTCGTATCGAAACCATGTTCAGCGCCATGCAGAACGTCGTCCCTTCCCATCTCGCGGATGTGGAACTGTTCGACTTTAAAGGCATCAACCATGACTCAGACGTGGTGAATGGCGGCGATCTGGCGTTTGACCGGGAAGAGATCCCGATGCAGCCAGCAGGCTGGCAGCCGGAAGACGATGACAATCAGTTTGAAGAGTTGCGTCTGAACGTGCTTGAAGTGAAGTAAGCGGTTAGCGTCTCAGAAACACCTTCTGAGACGCTTCATGCTTTATTTCAGCAGGCGTACGCGGCAGGTTTTACCCTTAATTTTCCCGTTTTGCAGCTGCTTCCATGCCTTATGGGCAACCGCCTGGCGAACCGCCACATAGACATGCGCCGGATGGACAGCAATCTTACCGATATCCGCCCCGTCCAGCCCCACATCCCCGGTCAGTGCACCGAGTACATCACCAGGACGCATCTTGGCTTTTTTACCGCCATCAATGCACAGGGTCGCCATTTCGGCCTCCAGCGGCACAAGGCTGACGCCGGCTGGGGGATTCATCCAGTTCAGCTTAATCTGCAGCATTTCAGAGAGAATATTGGCGCGCTGCGCCTCTTCAGGTGCGCAGAAGCTGATCGCCAGACCGCTGTTTCCTGCGCGCGCGGTACGGCCAATACGGTGCACGTGTACTTCCGGATCCCACGCCAGCTCAAAGTTCACCACCAGCTCAAGCGATTTAATATCCAGACCGCGCGCAGCAACGTCGGTCGCAACCAGCACGCGGGCGCTGCCATTCGCGAAACGGACCAGCGTCTGATCGCGATCGCGCTGTTCCAGATCGCCATGCAGCGACAGCGCGCTCTGCCCGGCGGCATTCAGGGCATCACAAACAGACTGACAGTCTTTTCTGGTATTACAGAACACCACGCAGGAGGCAGGCTGATGCTGGCTCAGCAATTTCTGCAGGAGCGGTATCTTCCCCTGCTGCGAGGTTTCAAAGAACTGCTGTTCGATCGCGGGCAGCGCATCTACGCTGTCAATTTCAATGGTAAGGGGATTTTTCTGCACGCGGCCGCTGATGGCGGCAATGGCTTCAGGCCAGGTTGCGGAGAACAGCAGCGTCTGGCGATCGGCCGGTGCAAAACGGATCACCTCGTCAATGGCATCGCTGAAACCCATGTCCAGCATGCGATCGGCCTCATCCATGACCAGCGTTTGTAGCGCATCCAGCGAGACGGTGCCCTTCTGCAGATGATCGAGAAGACGGCCAGGCGTCGCGACGATAATGTGCGGGGCATGCTGGAGTGAATCACGCTGGGCGCCGAACGGCTGCCCGCCGCAGAGGGTTAAGATCTTGGTATTGGGCAGGAAACGCGCCAGGCGACGCAGTTCACCCGCGACCTGGTCTGCCAGTTCGCGGGTCGGACACAGCACCAGAGACTGGGTCTGAAAAAGCGCCGCATCGATATGCTGCAACAGGCCAAGGCCAAATGCCGCCGTTTTTCCACTGCCCGTTTTCGCCTGCACGCGCACGTCACGGCCCTCGAGAATGGCAGGTAAGGCGGCCGCCTGAACAGGCGTCATCGTGAGGTATCCCAACTCGTTGAGATTATCGAGTTGGGCGGCGGGCAGAACATTCAGGGTAGAAAAAGCGGTCACTGTAGTCTCTCGTGGTGATCTTTGCAGTCAGATGGCGCGTATCCTCGCAGATCTCGCGGTTCGATGCGACAATTTAATCGGTTCTTCATCGGGCGGCGGGTCCGGCATCGGCTGCGGACGCGGGATGGGATCGGGCATGGGTACCGGATCGCTGGGGATAGGATCGGACTGACGCGATTGTGGCAGTAGCAGAGCGTTAAGGATGCTCATCATTCCCTCCAGAATTTGCTGTCGTCCCTTTTAGGGTAGACGCTGAGAATCAGGAGGCAAAAAAAAGCCGACTATGAAGTCGGCGTCGTACGAATCAATTGTGCTATGCAGTAATTCAAAAAAGGAAGTAAGACAATATGGAGCGCAACGCCCATCGCTTGACGTTGCATTCACCTGCGGGAGTAATATTGCACCTTACGGGGTAGATGTTTATTGACTTCGCTCAATTAAAAGAGCGTTTTAATCCCGGAAAAAGACGAAAAAAGCGTAAATTTACAGCCATTTACTACGATGCAACCACCATGCAACACCCCCAATCAAAACAACTAACATCACGCAAAAGGCCGTAAAGCCGTAGCGATAAGCGCCCCCGGGAATTCCCCCCAGATTGACGCCAAACAGCCCGGTCAGAAACGTGCTGGGTAAAAACACCATCGCCATCAGGGACATCGTATAGGTTCTTCGCGCCAGCGACTCCTGCATCACCTGCGCGATTTCGTCCGCCATCACCGCCGTTCTGGCAATACAGGAATCAATTTCATCCAGCCCGCGGCCCAGCCTGTCGGCAATATCCTGCATTCTGCGCCGATGGTCGTCGTTCATCCAGGCGAGCCTTTCGCTGGCCAGCCGCGCATATACGTCGCGCTGCGGCGTCATGTAGCGGCGCATAACAATCAGCTGCTTGCGCAATAAGGCCAGAAAACCGCGCGGCGGGATCTGCTGATCGAGCAGGTTATCTTCCAGGTCGATGATTTTGTCGTGCAGTTCTTCAATAAACTCACTGGCGTGATCGGTAAGCGCGTCACAGACGTCCACCAGCCAACTGCCGCAGTCGATCGGCCCGGTGCCCTCTTTCAGATCGTTGACGATGTCATCCAGCGCCAGAACCTTACGCTGTCGGGTGGAGACAATCAGCCCATCGTCCATATAGACCCGCATCGCAACCAGCTGATCCGGACGTTCATCCGTGCTGCCGTTAATACAGCGCAAGGTGATCAGCGTCCCGTCCCCCATTCGGCTCACGCGGGGGCGCAGGCTTTCACCGGCCAGCGCATCGCGCACGTTGTTAGGCAAGAGCGGGGTCGACGCCAGCCAGTCAGCGCTGTCCGGGTGGGTGTAGTTCAGATGCAGCCAGCAGGGATGCGCACTGTCGATCACATCATTGTCTTCCAGCGGCCGGGCACCGCCGCGACCGTCCAGCACCCACGCAAAAACTGCGTCTGGAACGTTTAGTTCAGATCCTTTAATGCTTTCCACAGCTCCTCCGCCTTTTAGCTCTTTCGGTGTCAGTCTAGCTTTCATCAGGGGTTAAGCAACAACTATGTATCCCATCGCGCTGAAATCGTTCATGAAATGTACATGCCATGCGTTTCACCCGGCGGCGCTACGCTTGCACGGGCCTACAGTGAAGGCTGTAATGTATTGATATTGTGGCAGAGTGTAGGCCGGGTAAGCGCAGCGCCACCCGGCAAGAAATACGGCGAGAGAGTTGCGGTTTTGTCAGAGAGAGTGCTCTGGCCGCGGGAGGAAGGATGGCGAGCCGCCAGGTAATGAGGACAACGATCCCTGATCAAGTCTGAAATTACGCGTGCGAGCCTGCAGCTCAATCACCTGATTGCGCAGGACATCAGAGGAGCCGTTGAGTTCCTCCGCCATCGCCACGTTGCTTTGCGTGACCCTCTCCAGCTCCGAAAGCGCCAGCGTGATCTGGGAAATGCCTTTCTCCTGCTCAGAGGTCGACGCGGAAATTTCATCCATCAAGCGGCTGACGTTCCCCGACCCCGTCACGATTTCATGCATATTCTTCTCTGCCTGTGACACCACGGTCGCACCCTGTGTGACGTTACTGCTAGTGACTTCAATCAGCGCTTTGATATTCTTCGCGGCCTCTGCGCTGCGGTGTGCCAGGTTTCTGACCTCTTCCGCAACGACAGAAAAGCCTTTTCCGTGGTCGCCTGCCCTTGCCGCCTCAACGGCCGCGTTGAGCGCCAGAATATTGGTCTGGAACGCAATGCCGTCAATCAATGAAATAATCTCCGTCATCTGCTGGGCGCATTCGGTAATGGACTGCATATTGTTGGCGACCTGCCCCATAAGCTCCCCGCCCTTGCGCGCCTGCAGCGTCGCCACATTCGCCTGTTCGCTCGCCAGGCGGGTGTTATCAGCATTGTTTTTGGTGCTAGCCGCCATTTGCTCCATGCTGGCTGCAGTTTGCACTAAAGACGCAGACTGCTGTTCGGTTTTCACCGAGAGTTGAGCGCTACGGGCCGAGAGCTGATCCGATAAGGTCATGGCGGTTTGCGACGACGCCCTGATCTCGCGCACCAGCGTCGCAATGTTGCCGGAAAGGCTATTGATCCCGGGAATAAGTCGACCCGCGCAGTTATTGCCAAACTCCGGGATAGAAACCCCAAGGTTGCCTGCTGTCACCTCTTCAATACTTCTCTTTACCGTATTGATCGGCGTCACAAGATAGCGGGTCATGTAGACCCAAAGCAAAAATAGCGCAACGAAATTGATAACGTTAAGGGAAATAAAGAGAGAGGACTTGCTGGAAATTAGAACAACGACACCTGCGTTTACCAAAAATAGCGATAAAAGGAACCCGATAATAAAGGTCCTGACACTAATATTTCTTAGCATGATGATACCCACGTTTTATATTTTGGTCGGCATCTAGACTTATAGCATTGGCTCAGACGTTTTTCCTCGCAAACTTCACGGGATTGTTTTTTCGCCGTTAGCAACCTGGGATTTAGCTTAAGTCAGATAAAAAGAGCGTATTAGTGAAAATGTTCTTCGCAGCGTGCTGTGATACTGGTCTGCCGCCACGTTAAGCGATACCATCCGCTGCGGCGCACTGATACAATCGCCGTTATATTTAAGGAGCTTTGCTACTTTTATTCGCTCTTGTTTAGCAATGCTTAATACGTTAACAATGAGAATATATTTTATATTCTTAATACGTTTTAGAGTATTAATATGACTGGTCATTTTACACGATAAAAAACTAATATTGTTTGAATGCGCATGTTCGTTGCCAGATAAAGATGTGCCCGGCAGGCGAAATCGGTAACCCTCTCAGGCGTGGGATTGCATAATGCTCAATATATCGTGGGACCCTGTGTTAATCGCTGTCTCTTATCTGGTGGCGTTTATCGCCTCCTTTGTGGCGCTGGACAGTGCCGGAAAGATCCCCCTTTCCAGCCGAAAGGCTGCCCTGTTCTGGCGTATGGCCGGCGGCATCTCGCTCGGCATCGGCATTTGGTCGATGCACTTTATCGGCATGCTATCGATGCAAATGCCCATGATGATGCGCTATGACCTCTGGTTAACCCTTGCATCGCTGGGCGTCGCGGTTATTGCGTCGACCACGGCCCTTGATATTGCCGTCGCGGGAAAAAAACGGTCTCTCTTTCGCCCCATCGTTGCCACCGCAATCCTGAGCGCAGGCGTGGTATCCATGCACTATATCGGTATGGCGGCCCTGATGCTGGATGGCAGCATCATCTGGGATCGCCGTATTGTGGGGTTGTCCGTGGTCATTGCCGTGGTGGCTTCCGGCACTGCGCTGTGGCTGGCTTTCCGCCTGCGAGACAAAGGGGTTTTTATCGAGCGCCTTCTCGCGGCCCTGGTCATGGCCGCCGCCATTTGTGCGATGCACTATACCGGCATGAGTGCCGCGCATTACCCGGAAATGTCGCATACCCTTCCCGGTGGGATCGGCGAGCTCGGGTTATCCATCTGGGTTTCTGTCACCACGCTCTGCCTGCTTGGCGTGATGTTAATTATTTCCCTTGTCGACTCTCACCGGCGTACCGGCCGGCTGACGGACAATCTGCGGCAGCTCAATCGGCAGCTTGAGCTGCAGGCGCGCTTTGATGCGCTCACCGGACTCGCGAATCGCCATCAGATGGACATCCGCATGCAGGACTGCCTGCGTAGCGCGTTGCTGAGTAACAGGCAATTTGCCGTCATTTTCCTGAACGTCGATCATTTCAAACGCGTCAACGATACCTGGGGTCACAGCGTCGGCGATGAGTTATTGATCACCGTTGCACAGCGCATCACTTCCCGTCTCACGCGTGAGATGACCCTGGCAAGGCTGGGAGGTGACGCCTTTATCCTGCTGGTACCGGAATGTGACGACGACAAACTCAACGCCCTGCTCGCGTCGTTGCTCGAGGATGTGCGACGTCCTCTTTCGATCTGTGGTCATACGCTAAGCACGACAATCAGTGCGGGCGTCAGCCTCTATCCTCAGGATGGCGAAACGCAGCATGAGCTAAAGCTCAAGGCGGATGCAGCCCTGCATCACGTCAAAGACGACGGCCGGAACGGCTGGGCGCACTACCGATCCGAGATGTCGACAGCAATCCCGGCAAAACCCGGTTTTCTGCAGGAACTCTCTCAGGCGCTTGAGCGCGATCAGTTTGAACTCTGGTACCAGCCAACCTGGTATGCGCAAGAGAAGACTATCCATGGTTTTGAAGCCCTGCTGCGCTGGCGGCACCCTGAGCAAGGCGTTGTTCTGCCGGGCCTGTTTATCCCCTCGCTGGAACAAACCGGCTTAATTATTCCGGTGGGCAACTGGGCCATTGAAGCGGCATGTCGACAGCTGCATTTCTGGACTGAACAAGGGTTTAGCCAG
The DNA here is from genome assembly GCF_048684805.1 of Enterobacter sp. BNK-22. Lineage (NCBI taxonomy): Bacteria > Pseudomonadati > Pseudomonadota > Gammaproteobacteria > Enterobacterales > Enterobacteriaceae > Enterobacter > Enterobacter sp. BNK-22. Next base: position 981,161 of record NZ_JBLQTT010000001.1, on the reverse strand, counting down.
TGGACGCTGTCGCTCAACTTATCCCCCGTCCAGTTCGAACAGCCGGACATTTTCCATATCGTATCGTCGATGCTGGAAAAATATAGCTTGTCCCCGTCCAGGCTGATCCTTGAGGTTACGGAAAGCACCGCGCTGAAAAATCTCGACCGCAGCATTGAGTTACTCAACGCGTTTAATCATGCGGGGATCACCGTCTCGATTGATGATTTCGGTACGGGCTACTCGAACCTGCTGATGCTGAGCGTGCTGCCGGCAAAAGAGCTCAAGATCGACAAAAGCTTTGTGACGTCGATGCTGGAAAATGAAAAAAGCTACAAGCTGGTTGAAACCATCATGAGTATCGCCCGAACCATGGAGATGAACGTGGTGGCTGAAGGGATTGAAACGCAAGAGCAGCAGGAGGTTCTCACCCGTCTCGGCTGTGACTACCTGCAGGGTTATCTTTTCTCCCGTCCCTTACCTGCCGAACAGGTGCCGTGGCTGCTTCTGCAGATAAACTCCGACAGGCAAATTATACCCATTAATAAAATTCAAACGGACCCCGCATTTATTTCGCAAAAAAACCATGCCTGACGGGGTTGAGTAGAGTATGTTTCAAAGCAGTAGACACTCGTCACGTCTGTCATGATTGTCAGGCGCATTGAGCCGATGAACAGGAAATGCCTATGTCGCAAAACGGTTTTGAAGCGCTGAACGTCATTAAAACACCCGTGTGGCTGATTTCCCCCGCTTCGGAAACGATCGTTTTTGCGAATGTGACCGCAACGCAGCTCATGGGAGAGAAGACGCTGGACCAACTGCGTAAAGGCCTCTATTCCGCGAATGCACAGCACCTCCTGTCGATGTATGTACCTGAACTGAAAACCGGGCAGGAGATCGTCGAAATCTGGACAATAAGCCGGGATGGACAGGATACGCCGCTAAGCTGTCGTCTCTCGCTTGCCCATTATGCCCCTTGGGGGGATGTAATTGTTTTCGAGGGGATCGCCCAGCACATTCTCTCTGGGCTAAAGGCCAGCCGCTCCGCAACCTACCGGCGGAAAAAACAGGGGTTTTACGCCCGTTTTTTTCAGACCAACAGCGCGCCGATGCTGTTAATCGATCCGGCCCGCGATGGCCAGATCGTTGATGCTAACCTGGCCGCGCTCAATTTTTACGGTTACTCACATGATGACATGTGCAGTAAACATACCTGGGAAATCAATACCCTGGGGCGAGACGTCTTGCCCATTATGACCGCGATTGCCGCGCTGCCCGGCGGCCATAAGCCGCTCAACTTTGTTCACCGCCTTGCCGACGGCTCTACCCGCCACGTTCAGACGTATGCCGGCCCCATTGAGATCTACGGTGACAAGCTGATGCTGTGCATCATCCACGATATCACCGAGCAAAAAAGACTGGAGCAAGAGCTGGAACATGCCGCGCTACGTGACTCCATGACCGGGTTACTCAACCGTCGCCAGTTCTACGCGATTACCGATCCCAACAACCTGAATCATCTTCCTGCCCAACAGCAGTTTAGCCTGCTGCTGGTGGATACCGATCGCTTCAAAAACATCAACGACCTGTTTGGTCATTTGAAGGGCGATGAGGTGCTTATCGCCCTCTCCCGAACGCTGGAAGCCTGTAGCCGGGAGAATGACCTGGTGTTCCGCTGGGGAGGCGAAGAGTTCGTTATCCTGCTGCCGCATACCGCTCTCGACATCGCGTTGCAGATTGCCGAGTCGATCCGTGCAGCCGTTGCCCGCATTACGATTCCGGGCTTACCGCGGTTTACCGTTAGCATTGGCGTGGCGCGACATAACCAGGGTGAGACGATTGATGAGCTGTTTAAGCGGGTAGACGACGCGCTGTATCGCGCTAAAAATGACGGACGCAATAAAGTCCTTGCAGCATGAAACTGGAGTATACGGGAAAGCCCCGCTACAATGCCTGCCTCGACTCAATTAACTTCAGGTGGGTAAAATCTGCAATGGGAAAAACAGAAATAATACTCACCTTAATTATTTTGCTCCTTATTATATTTGGCTTATGGTTTATTTTTAGCGGTGAGATCTGGTATCTCGTCGAATTTCTCGAAAATAGTCTTTACCCGACCTTCGATGCACCATAACGCACGTTTAATATCTTGTTTCACCTACTGAATTTGTCAGGTATCTGCAAGCCTGACAGCCGCGTAAGATACGCGCCGTTATCCTCCAACTACGTTGATAACGAATCACTTATTCATTTGCTTATGTTGCCCGTGCTCTGACGGGCTTTTTTATTTCCGGCATTTCAGCCACGCCAGGCTATATCTTAATCATCTTTAATGACAAGGGAGAGGAATGATGAGCAAGAAGATCCTGATGCTGGTGGGCGATTATGCCGAAGATTACGAAACCATGGTGCCTTTTCAGGCTTTGCAGATGATTGGCCATCAGGTGGATGCAGTCTGCCCCGACAAACCAAAAGGCGACTACATCATGACGGCAATCCATGATTTCGACGGCGCCCAGACCTATAGCGAAAAACCCGGTCACCGCTTTACCCTCAACGCCGACTTTTCCGCCGTGAAGGAGCAGGACTACGACGCGCTGCTCATCCCCGGCGGGAGAGCGCCCGAGTATCTGCGGCTAAATGAGGATGTGTTAAAGCTGGTACAGGCATTTGACGCTGCGCGCAAACCGATTGCTGCAGTGTGCCATGGCCCGCAACTGCTCGCTGCCGCGGGCATCCTGAAAGGCCGTACCTGTAGCGCCTACCCGGCCTGTGCACCTGAGGTACGCCTCGCAGGTGGACACTACGCCACGATCGGCATCGATCAGGCCCATGTCGACGGCAACCTGGTGACGGCTCCCGCCTGGCCCGCCCATCCGCAGTGGCTGGCGAAGTTTAGTGCGTTATTAGCACAATAGCGCGCCGGTATCAGCCCGGGTGAATACCGTGCGGGTGGAGCGGAGCCATGTTTTCAGGACTGGCGCGAGAATGCGTCAGTTCTCGTTTTAACCGTTGGCACATCCCGCTTTCTCCCCGAAGAGCGCTGTGATATTAGCCCATCAACACCTGCAGGGCATCCTGCCGATTGGCCCTGATAGAAAAAATACGATCCATCCTGGTCAGCTTAAAGAGAGCGTGTGTATTGCTGTTAAGCGAACACAGCACCAGCTCACCCTTGCCGTTTAAACTCTTGAGTATGGATACCAGCGCGCCGAGACAGCTGCTGTCAATAAAATCTACGTGGCTGAAATCCAGCAATATCTTTTTATTACTTTTTTCAATCACCTCCAGCACCTGCTGCTTAAAGGTCTGCTCGACAGAAGCATCCAGCCTGCGAACCAGCGGAACGACAATCTGTACGTCATTTTCACTCTGTATTTCAAAGTTCATAATCAGCCTCGCATCAGGGGCGTAACGTGTTCCCGAATGATGATCATAGTGCACCGATATCGCTCCCGGAAGGCAACCGGAAGCATGACCATCAGCAATTTATTCCCCAAATATCCCTTGCATAGCCCTGAATGGTTCTGTCACTCGAAAACTCTCCCATTCGGCTAATATTTAGCAACGCTTTTCGATGCCACTGGCGGGGATGTTCAAAATCAGCCATTGCCTGACGTTGGGTTTGGCTGTAGCTGTCAAAATCCAGCAGATGACAATAATGATCGGCTGTTGTCAACATATGGTGTAGCGGTGCAAAAATTTCGCGATCGGCGCTAAATTCACCAGAAATAAGCGTATTCACTATACGCATCATTCGAGGATCGCTCTGACGATAGAAACGATTATTATCGCCATTTGAACGCATTTCATTGACTTCTTCAGCCGTCGCGCCGAAAAGATAGAAGTTTTCTGCCCCAACAGCATTAAGAATTTCAATGTTGGCACCATCATACGTACCCATTGTTAACGCACCGTTGAGCGCGAACTTCATATTACTGGTTCCAGATGCCTCCGTGCCTGCTGTGGATATTTGTTCAGACAGGTCTGTTGCCGGTATTATGCTTTCGGCTAAGGAGACTTTGTAATCCTCAAGAAAAATGACTTTCAGCTGCCCGGCAATACGCGCATCACTGTTGATTTTATTCGCTACAGCATTAATTAACTGAATAATAAGCTTTGCCATTCGATAACCGGGTGCCGCTTTACCTGCAAAAAGATGCACCTTAGGCGCTATGGTTCTCCCATTCTCTTTAATATCAATATAGAGAGAAATGACGTGCAGAATATTCAGAAGCTGGCGCTTGTATTCGTGAATGCGTTTTACCTGGCAATCAAACATTGCCATCGGGTCCAACATAATCCCATAACGTTGTGAAACAATCTGGCTCAACGCGGATTTATTTTTGAATTTAATGCCGCGGATATGATCAATCACCCCCGTATCATCCGCATGCTTCTCCAGCTGTCGAAGCATATGTAAATCCGTCGGCCATCGGTTACCCAATTGCTGATTCAGAAACGCGGCAAGATTTGGGTTAGCCTGCTGCAACCATCTGCGCGGCGTAATGCCGTTGGTCTGATTAATGAATTTATCTGGCGTAATAAAATAAAAATCGGGAACCAGGTGCGTTTTGATAAGCTCGGAATGGAGCATCGCCACCCCATTTACACAATGACTCCCGACGATGGCTAAATTTGCCATTCTGATACTTTTCTCGTTATCCCCCGCAAACAGAGACAAGGAGGCCAACAAATGCGGTTTGTCTGGCCATCGGGAGGCGACATCCGCAAGAAAACGGTGGTTAATCTCAAAAATAATCTGCAAGTGTCGCGGCAACAGTTTTTCAAACAAGGCCACTGGCCAGGTCTCCAGAGCCTCGGGCATCAACGTATGGTTGGTGTAAGCACAGGTTCTTTGGGTGATATCCCAGGCCTGGTGCCAGGGAAGGCTGTATTCGTCGACAAGTATTCGCATCAACTCGACAACAGCCAGCGCGGGATGCGTATCATTTAGCTGGATGGCGACATGCCGCGGCAGTAACGAAATGTCAGTTTCAATCTCAGCGTATTCGCGAAAAATATCTCGCAAGGTACATGCGACAAGAAAATACTCCTGAGTCAGTCGCAGCTCCTTGCCCGAGAGGATCTCATCAGAAGGATAGAGTATTTTTGAAATATTCTCGGAGGCGATTTTTTCACTGACCGCTTTGATGTAATCGCCATGGTTGAAAATATGAATATCAAAAGAGTTAGAGGCTACGGCACTGTATAAACGAAGCTTATTCGTGGTGCTACCTCTGTAGCCAGAAACGAAATAGTCATTTGGGATACCAACGATAGTATTCCACCCCAACCACATTGGATTATAATTCCCGCCAGCATCATCTGCATGCTCGATATATCCACCAATTGGGATCAGCATTGCCTGGCTATGGTGTTCAACCAGCCAGGGGGAATGCATGGAATGCCAGTCGTCCGGATGTTCGATTTGCTGACCATTCTGAAAAGACTGCCTGAATAAACCATATTCGTATTTAATGCCATGACCTGAGGCAGCAATGTCTAACGTTGCCATTGAGTCAATAAAGCAGGCAGCTAACCGCCCAAGGCCACCATTTCCAAGCGCGGCATCGGGCTCTTCGTCAAGAATACCATCGAAATCAAACCCCAGGTCAGTGACAACCTTACGCATATCATCAAGCAAATTCAGGTTCATCAGGTTATTGCGTAATGACTGCCCAAGCAAAAATTCCATCGAGAGATAATAAACGCGTTTTTTCTTTTCCACGCGTTGCCGGGCCTGACTATCGAGAAAGCGATCTTGCTGAAAATACCGCACTGCCAGCGCCACAGCATTGAATATATCGCCGTTGGTAGCCTTGTCTATGCTAACGCATAACGTATATTTTAATTGTGTTTCGACAAGTTCACGCAACTCTCTGTTAGTGAAAGACATGTTGACCTCACTGGAGTTACTGCATGTTTTTAATATGCAGAACACAAGATATTATTTTGTTCAAGTGTAGACGGCGATATTCAACTCATGCAATTTTTACCCACCATTGCGTATGGTGTTGTTTTTGCATCGCCTGAGAAATATCAGCAGTAAGTATCGTCAGGAAAGTGCGACGTTCTGCTGTGGCGGGAGAGAATCAGAAGGAGCAACTGGCGCTAAGCTCCGCGCCAGTTCTGGATTTGGTAGCAGCGAACCCCTACTCGTCAGTGCTTCTCAATATACATCGTCCGGCTATACGCCACGTCTTCCGGGTTATTAATCGGGTACCCTTTCACCCACGGCTTAATCAGTCGACCGTTGGTGTACTGGTAAATAGGCGCGATAGGTGCTTTCTCCATAAGGATTTTCTCCGCCATGTTGTAATCCGTGTTACGCGCTTTCGCCGTGGTTTCAAGCGTCGCCTGGTGGATTATTTTATCGTAAGCCGGGTCATTGAAACGCGAGATATTGCCGCTGTGGGTTGAGGTCAGCAGGGACAGGAAGGTCGAGGGCTCGTTGTAATCCCCCACCCATGACGCGCGGATCACATCAAAATTGCCGGTATTGCGGCTGTCAATGTAGGTTTTCCACTCCTGGTTTTGCAGCTTGACATCCACACCGAGATTTTTCTTCCACATGGACGCCACCGCAATGGCGATTTTCTGGTGGTTTTCCGACGTGTTGTACAGCAGGTTCAGCTTCAGCGGACGCTGAGGGCCGTAGCCTGCGGCCTGGAGCAAGGTTTTGGCCTGAGCGTTCAGCTCCTGCTGGGACATCTGCTCGAACGGCGAAGGTTCAGGCGTGAAGCCCGCCGTCACGTCAGGGGTAAAATGCCAGGCCGGTTTTTCGCCGGTACCCAGTACTTTTTCCACCATAATGCGGCGATCGATAGTCATACTCAGGGCAAGACGAACCCGGGCATCGGCCGTCGGCCCCTTTTGCGTATTAAACGCGTAGTAGTAGGTCCCGAGCTGAGGCGGCGTATACACCTGTCCCGGAATGTCCTTCAGGAGCTTCTGATACATGTTTTTCGGGAACGATTCGGTAATATCGATATCCCCTGCCAGATAGCGTTTCGTGGCGGACGATTCCTGGTTAATCGGAATAAAGGTCACTTTTTGCAGGACAGTTTTCGCATTGTCCCAATAGTGGGTGTTCGGCACGACAACCAGTTTTTCATTCACCACGCGGTCGTTCAGGACGTAGGCGCCATTACCGACCAGCGCTCCCGGACGCGTCCACTCTTTTCCGCTTTCAACGTTCGCTTTTTGCACCGGATAGAAGGCGAAGTTTGCCGTCAGGTTGCTAAACCACGGTAGCGGCTTATCCAGCTGGACGCGCAACGTCCTGGCATCCACCGCCGTCACGCCCAGGGTATCAGGCGCTGCCTTACCGTCGATGATAGCCTGCGCATTGTTGATACCTGCCAGCGCTGCAAACCAGGCAAACGGAGAGGTCGTTTTTGGGTCAACCAGACGCTGCCAGCTGTAGACAAAATCCTGCGCGGTGACCGGCGTACCGTCAGACCATTTTGCGTTATCACGCAGGGTGAACGTCCAGGTACGGTTATCGTTACTCTGCCAGCGCGTCGCCACGCCCGGGGTCAGTTCCCCTTTCTCATTCTGATTCACCAGCCCTTCGAAAAGATCGCGAATCACCTGAATCTCTGGCAACCCCACCGCTTTTGCCGGATCGAGCGAAGCCGGTTCATCTTTAATATGTCTGACCAGCTCCTGTTTTTGCGCCAGCACCGTGCCCTGTGGGACATCAGCAGCGTATGAGAGTGTAGAGAGCCCGCACAGGCACAGTGCGGTGAAAAGACGCGAAACAGGATGCTTCATAAGATCCCCTTTAAAAAATTCAGGTAACAAGCAGATGCGTAATTATTTGTTTCGACAATAAGAAATGCAAATAACTTACGCCTGAATAGTGATTTAAGGCAATTCTCAGCCGCTACGGAAACTATTTGATTAACAGCGGCTTTTGCACAACACTGCCAGTAGAGACTTCTTTATCAGGATTTCGTATGGCAACTACCCGACCCCGCGCGGAACGCGGCGCCTTCCCTCCGGGCGCTGAACAATATGGCCGCTCATTTTTAGGCGCATCGCTGATCTGGTTCCCGGCACCCGATGCCGATCGCGAAAGCGGTTTGATTATTGCCGGCACGCACGGTGATGAAAACTCGTCTGTCGTCACGCTCTCGTGCGCGCTGCGGACATTGACCCCTTCATTACGACGTCATCACGTGATTCTTGCCGTCAATCCGGATGGCTGTCAGCTGGGATTGCGGGCGAATGCGCGGGGCGTCGACCTGAACCGTAATTTCCCGGCAGCAAACTGGCGCGCTGGCGAAACGGTTTATCGCTGGAACAGCTCCGCCGAGGAGCGAGACGTGGTGTTGCTGACGGGAGACAACCCTGGCTCAGAGCCGGAAACGCAGGCGCTGTGCCAGCTTATCCATAAGATCCACCCCACCTGGGTTGTCTCCTTCCACGATCCGCTGGCCTGCATTGAAGATCCGCGCCACTCTGACCTGGGCGCGTGGCTGGCACGGGCGTTCGACCTGCCGCTCGTCACCAGCGTGGGTTATGAAACACCCGGATCATTCGGGAGCTGGTGCGCCGACTTAAGCTTGCCCTGCATCACCGCTGAGTTCCCGGCGATCTCCTCCGACGAAGCCAGCGAAAAATACTTAAAAGCCATGATGGAGCTTCTGCGCTGGCAGCCTCAGAGATGAAGCACGCCGCTGGTAAATTTCAGGGCCGGTGAAACGTCAACCGCCAGCCACGTCGGGCCATCCAGATCGGCGAAACGAACCTGATTGACCAGCGGCAGCGCCGCGCCGATCGCCCGGGAAGTGCAAAGCATGCATCCCAACATCAGGTCGAACCCCTGCGCCCTGGCGTCCGCCGCCAGAGCCAGGGCTTCAGTCAGTCCGCCTGCCTTGTCGAGCTTGATATTGACCATGTCATAGCGGCCCTTAAGCTCGCTCAAATTCTCGCGTGTGTGGCAGCTTTCATCCGCGCACACGGGCAACGGATGGATAAAATTCTTCAGCGCCGCATCCTCTTTTACCGGCAGAGGCTGCTCCAGCATCGCCACGCCCAGATCGGCCAGCAGCTGGCATCGCGCGGCGAGCCCTTCGGGATGCCACGACTCGTTGGCGTCCACAATCAGCGTGGCTGAGGGGACCGCCGAGCGAATGGCGACCATCCGCTCGCTGATCAGACGATCGTCTAGCTTCACTTTTAACAGCGTGGCTCCGGCGTCATAGAGCGCTTTCGCACTGGCGGCCATCTGCTCCGGCTCACCAATCACGACCGTTTGCGCGGTCACGATCGATTCGGGCACGACCACGCCCAGCAATGACGTCAGCGATTTTTGCTGCTGAGCGGCTTCAAGGCTCCAGAGCGCACAGTCGATGGCGTTGCGCGCCGCCCCGGCGGGTAAACGCTGCTGTAATGCCTCGCGCGTGAGCCCTTTTTGCAGGTCAGGCACCAGGGTCATGATCTGCGCCATCACGGACGCAAGGCTTTCCCCATAGCGCGGATAAGGCGTACATTCTCCGACGCCTTTCACACCCTCTTCTTCAATTTCAACCACGACCACGCTGGCTTCACTTCGGCTGCCGCGGGAGATCACAAACGGGGTATGCAATGGCCAGGCTTCTTCATAGACCTTAACGCTTCTCATCACTGACTCCTTGCGGCCCGGTAAGGCGAAAAATTTGGTTTGCCGTGTTATCCGCTGATGGCATACACTAGCCACGACGTTAACTATATGTAAACAGGAAGATATCTATGTCACAACTCGTTCATTTCCAGGGCAACCCGGTTGCTGTAGCAGGTTCCATTCCGCAGGCTGGCAGCAAAGCGCAGGCATTTACTCTGGTGGCTAAAGATCTGTCTGACGTCACACTGGCTCAGTTTGCGGGCAAACGCAAAGTACTGAACATTTTCCCAAGCATTGATACCGGTGTTTGTGCCGCATCCGTGCGTAAATTCAACCAGCTGGCGACTGAAATGGACAACACCGTTGTGCTGTGCATTTCCGCTGACCTGCCGTTTGCCCAGTCCCGTTTCTGCGGTGCCGAAGGCCTGAGCAACGTTATCACCCTCTCCACCCTGCGCAGCGCAGATTTCCTCGAGAAATACGGCGTCAGCATTGCGGAAGGCCCACTGAAAGGTCTGGCAGCACGTGCTGTACTGGTTCTGGACGAAAACGACACTGTCGTCTTCAGCGAACTGGTTAACGAAATCACCACCGAGCCGGACTACACTGCCGCGCTGGACGTGCTGAAAGCATAATAAGTCCTTAGCATTCTATACAACTTATTCTCAACCTCGCCTCGGCGGGGTTTTTTATTATTTCAAAGCTGAATCGTTAAAGCTTAAATGCTCGAATGTCACATTAATCCTGCAATAATCAGAACAATATGTAACATGATCGTGATCAACAACGCATAATAATCGTAAAAATCCCCCATTTTCATCCCGAGTGAAGCCCATCACATTTCCCTTTTTGTCTAAACATTAGATTTGCTTACGAAAGAAAATAATCGTTTCAGCAAAAAGGATAAAATATGAAGATCAAATTCGCTTTTACGCTTCTGGCGGTCCTGGTTTCTGGCCATGCCGCGGCTAAAACCTGGGTGCTGACAAGTGCTGAAAGCAGCGTAGAGAAAGGAAACTGGAAGATTTCCAGTGATGAGCTGAAAGTTAAAGATCAGACGTTCAGCATTGAGCAAAAAATCTTACACGGCGGCAAGCAGGAAGGCAGTAAAGTCATCATTATTAGCAGTAAAGATGGCCTGACGATTACCCTGAGCCCGACACGCGGCATGAACCTTCTGCACGTTGAAGGGTTTGGCACCCGACTGGGATGGAATTCACCCGTCAAAGAGGTCGTCAATCCTGCCTATATCAATCTTGAAAGCCGAAACGGTCTCGGCTGGCTGGATGGTTTCAACGAGATGATGGTGCGCTGTGGCTACGAGTGGACAGGTCATCCGGTCACCGCAGATGGGCAAATTTACACCCTTCACGGCAGGGCCGGAAATACACCGGTATCGCAGGTGGAAGTTGAGGTGGCGGATACCGCCCCGCATGAGATCCGCGTTCGGGGTTTAATCAAAGAGAGCACGTTCAAAAAAGCGGATCTGCAAACCATGACCGAACTGCGCTACGTTCCCGGAACTAACCAGTTCAGTCTGCATGATGTTCTGACCAACCATGCCGATTACCCTCATGATTACCAAATCATCTATCACAGCAACTTCGGGACGCCGATCCTCGAAGAAGGCGCACGTTTCCTTGCGCCAGCGGCGAGCGTGAGCCCATTCAATGACTACGCCAAAGCGGGCGTTAACGACTGGCAAACCTACGCCGGGCCGACAAAAGGCTTTGATGAGATGGTCTTTAATATTCAGCCGCTCGCCGACAACAACCATGAAACGCTCGCAGCAGTGGTCAATAAAGCCGGCGATAAAGGCGCATCCATCCAGTTTGATACGCGCCAGCTGCCCGTGCTGACCTTATGGAAAAACACTGACACGCTGAAGCAGGGTTATGTCACGGGCATTGAACCGGGCACCAGCTACGCCTACCCCGTCACGATTGAACGCGAACAGAAGCGGGTTAAGCAGCTGCAGCCTGGCGCCAGCGCGCAGTTTGATCTGACCTATACCCTGCTCCACAGCCCGCAGCAGGTAAAAGAGGTTGAAAGCAGGATTGCGTCGATTCAGGGCGAGACAAAAACAGACATCGTTAACACGCCGCTGGCGAAGGAATAAATCTAAAGTGAAAAGTAAAAAGCCTCTTGCAGAGGCTTTTTTGTTATTCGTCACCTTTCTTATGATTCAAACCATATTCACGTAGCTTATTTGCGATCGCGGTGTGCGATACGCCAAGGCGTTTTGCCAGCTTGCGGGTGCTGGGATAGCTACGGTACAGCTGCGTCAGCACAGAGCGCTCGAAACGGCTGGTGATATCGTCCAGCGACCCTTCCATCGCTTCTTCGCCTACGGATACCGTCCCGGCGTCGTAATCCGGCAACAGGATATCCTGCGGACGCAGCTCATACCCTTCAAGCTGGGTCAGCGCGCGATAAACGGCGTTTTTAAGCTGACGAATGTTGCCCGGCCAGCCGTAGCGCATGAGCACCGTGCCCAGATCGGCAGACAGCTTCGGACGCGGCACACCCTGCTCGTCGGCAAAGCGGGCGACGAACAGCTCCGTAAGCGGCATGATGTCCTGCGGGCAATCGCGCAGCGGCGGAATGTTCAGCGTCAGGACGTTAAGGCGGTAATAGAGATCCTCGCGGAAGATCCCCTTTTGCACCAGTTCAACCAGATTCTTCTGGGTGGCGCAAATGACGCGCACGTCCACATGCACTTCGTGATCCTCACCGACGCGGCGGAACGTGCCGTCATTCAGGAAACGCAGCAGCTTAGCCTGCATACGCGGCGACATTTCGCCGATCTCGTCCAGCAGCACCGAGCCACCGTTAGCCTGCTCGAAGAACCCTTTCTTGCCCTCCGGCGCGTGACCAAACAGCTCGCTTTCGACGGCATCTTCCGGTATCGAGGCGCAGTTGAGTGCCAGGTAAGGCTTGGCCGCACGTGGGCTCGCCAGATGCACGGCGTGAGCCAGCAGGTCTTTCCCGGTGCCGGTATCCCCGGTAATCAACAGCGGCGCGGTCAGGCTTGCGAGCTTACGCGCCTGATCAACCACATGACGCATTTTAGGGCTGACGGCAATAATCTGGCTGAATGCGCCAACGTCCTGACTGGAGAGGTTTTGCAGCTGACGACCCATGCGCAGCGTCGAGCGCAGCATGATCACCGCCCCGGTCAACACGCGGGTATTCCCTTCCCCTTTCAGATAGACCGGCGTGATCTCCATCAGGAAATTCTGCCCGTTAATCACCACATGCTCGCTGTGCGTGTTCTGCGGATTGCTGTCCAGCCAGCGCTGGAAGTTAAAACCGGGGATCAGCTGCGCGGCGTGATGATTGCTCAGCTTCTCCTGACTCTGTGCGAAAAGCTGGCAGCTCGCGTGGTTAACGCGCTCAACTTTGCTTTTCAAATCCAGGGAGAGGAACGGCTCAGGCATGGCTTCCAGCAGCGCGCTCAGCGCCAGGTGCTCACGCTCGGACGGCATCCAGGGAATGGTGCGCACATCCGTAACGCCAGCGATACGGCGGATTTCCGCCATCAGGCTGCTAAAGGTATTAAATTCAATTTCGGCAAAATTGAGGTAAATTCGCCCGACAGGATCGATCTCAATGCCACGTAAATCAATGCTACGTAAAACAAGAAGATCGAGTAATTCGCGGGTCAGACCGAGACGGTCTTCACAGAAGACTTCAAGACGCATGGGAAATTCACCGTTTTAAGCCAATAACAGTAAAATGATATGTCAGAACACGGTGATCCGGAAGATGGCTGTCAACAAATATTGACAGCCAGCACGATTAGTGAACAAAACCTCACGGCGCAGGTTTTTTATTGAGCGTCTCTTTGAGCTGGCCGATCAGTTCACGCCTGAAATCCCCCAGACGGGGCTTATCGCCATCGATCCACGGCAGCGGACGGCAGACTTCCATCGCTTTAATCCCCAAACGCGCGGTTAATAACCCCGCACCGATGCCCTGAGCCGCACGGGCAGAGAGACGCGCCGCCAGATCCTGCGACATCCAGTCCATTCCCACTTCGCGCACCAGCTCACTCGCCCCGGCAAACGCGATATTGAGCAGGACCAGCTTAAACAGTCTGAGCCGACTGTAGTAACCCAGCTCTATACCGTAAAGGTTCGCGATACGGTTGATCAGGCGCAGGTTACGCCAGGCGATAAAGGCCATATCGACCAGCGCCAGCGGGCTGACGGCAATCATCAGGGTGGATTCCGCCGCAGACCGGCTGATTTCGCGCCGCGCCTGAGCATCCAGCACCGGCTGAACCATGTGGGAATAGAGCGTCACTACTTCCCGGTCATTCTGGGTCTCATGGATGGCGGCGTACCAGCGCTGAAGCGCCGGGTGCGACTGATCGATTCCGGCCTGACTCGCCAGCTTTTCACAGAACGCGCGACCTTTCCCGGTGCCGTGGCTGTGGAGCAGATCCCGCGCTTCATCACGCTCATGCGCGCGCTGGCGCAAACGCCAGAGCCGACGCCACTCGGTGGCAACCGACCCGACGCCCGCCCCCACAATCAGCGCGCCCGCGGCGCATCCGCCCAGCGCGACCCAGTCCTGAGTTTGCCAGGCATTCATCGTCCACTGCACGCCCTGAGCCACCACGCTTACGCCAAACAGCGCCAGACCGGCGGTAACCATCCTGCGCCACAGGCTGCGTTTTGGACGCAGCGCGGCGTCCACGACCGCCTCCGCCGGACCGTCCTCAACAGCGGGCTCGTCCTGCAGCGCCGGGGCAAAGTTATCGGCCTGGGTTCCGCTGAACGTCTGCGCCGTTTTGAACGCCTCCTGAGCGTCCTGCTCAAGCGTTCCGGTAAAGTCAATGCGCGGTTTTAACGGTTCCGTCATCGCAATTTATCTCCAATCAAAAACTCCAGCGCCGCATCCAGACGGATGTGCGGTAATGGCCTGTCGACGCTCATTGCCTGCGGGCGGAAGGCTTCAAACTGGAAGCCCTGATTCTGCCAGAAGGCCTGACCCGGCAGCCGCGCAGGCACTTCGCCCGGATACACGGTAAGCGGTTCACCGTCGCTGAGTCGGTTCCCGCGTAATGCCGGTATTTTCTCGCCGTTAAGGTCAATCAGCCCGCTTTGCGTTGCCTGCACCGACGCCAGCCCAAGGCAATCCATGCTGATCCCTTCGAAGGCGGCGTTTTGCCAGGCGTCTTGCACCAGCTGCTGCAGCAGCGACACCATATTGGCATGCTGGTCGACCGTGACGTGATCGGCTTTTGTGGCCGCAAAGAGCAGTTTGTCGATCACCGGTGAGAAAAGACGGCGGAACAGCGTCCGCTGCCCGTAGTGAAAACTTTGCATCAGCTGCGTCAGGGCAAGGCGCATATCGTTGAATGCCTGTGGCCCGCTGTTGAGCGGTTGCAGACAATCCACCAGCACAATCTGACGGTCAAATCGTAAAAAGTGGTTCTTATAAAATCCCTTAACCACTTTTTCACAGTAGTAATGGTAACGCTCGCGCAGCATCCCGGCGTTAGTGTGCTTGTCAGCCTGCGCCAGCGTCGACTCGCCAACCCCGTCCACATCCGGCCAGGGGAAAAACTGAAGCGCAGGCGCGCCTGCTAAATCACCCGGCAGAACAAAGCGCCCCGGCTGAATGAAGTGTAACCCTTCCTGTTTACACTGGTGTAAATACGCCGTCCAGGCGTCGGCAATGGCCGCCAGACGGTTTTCATCTGCTGGGGCAAGCGGGTCCAGTCCTTCGCACAGCTGCCGCCATTTGGCTGACCACCCGGCGCGCTGCCCCTGCAGCAATCCCGTCATCTGGCGTGACCAGCTGAGGTAATCCTGCGCCAGCATCGGCAGGTCGAGCAGCCATTCGCCGGGGTAATCGACGATTTCAAGGTATAGCGTGGAGGTATCCTTGAAATGGCGCATCAGGGATTCATTCGAGCGGAAACGCAACGCAAGACGAATTTCACTGACCCCTCGCGTCGGCGTCGGCCACGCGGGCGGATCGCCATACAGCTGCGCCAGCCCTTCATCATAGGTAAAACGGGGAATACCAAAATCGCGCTGAGGGACGCGCTTAACGCCCAGCAAACGCTCTTCCCGCACCGCGCCAAGCAACGGCAGACGCGCCCCTGCGTGCAGGTTCAGGAGCTGGTTCACCATCGCGGTGATAAACGCCGTCTTACCGCTGCGGCTCAATCCTGTCACCGCCAGTCGCAGATGACGGTCAACGCCGCGGTTTACCAGTGAATTGATTTCGTTTTTAAGTCGCTTCATCGCCGTCCTTCGTTGCCTGGAAGCCTTGAATGCATGGCTTCAGAATACAATAAATGGGGGCAGATCGTTGATTATCAATTCTTATTTATTGCTATTGCCGTTTTTTCTCCAGTAAGATGAACGACATTGCTGTCAGTTCTGAGTGA
Organism: Enterobacter sp. BNK-22; assembly: GCF_048684805.1. NCBI lineage: Bacteria > Pseudomonadati > Pseudomonadota > Gammaproteobacteria > Enterobacterales > Enterobacteriaceae > Enterobacter > Enterobacter sp. BNK-22. Next base: position 965,160 of record NZ_JBLQTT010000001.1, on the reverse strand, counting down.
GTAAGGTGTATGTCACCCACCATTTATGATATCGCACGGGTTGCGGGCGTATCGAAATCAACCGTTTCCCGCGTTCTGAATAAACAAACGAATATTTCTCCCGAAGCACGTGACAAAGTGCTGAAGGCGATTGATGAATTAAATTATCAGCCCAACAAACTGGCTCGCGCCCTGACCTCTTCAGGATTCGATGCCATTATGGTTATTTCGACCCGTTCAACCAAAACCACTGCCGGCAACCCTTTTTTCTCCGATGTCCTTCATGCCATTACGGCAAAAGCGGAAGAAGAAGGATTCGATGTTATTTTACAAACCTCAAAAAGCAGTGAAGACGATCTGCTGAAATGCGTGAGTAAAATAAAACAGAAGATGATCAAAGGGATCATCATGCTGAGTTCGCCCGCAAATGAATCCTTTTTCACCACGCTGGATGCGTATGGCGTACCAGTAGTGGTTATCGGTAAAGTGGAAGGTGAGTATCAGAATATTTACTCCGTCGACACGGATAATTTTCATGACAGCGCCACGCTGACGGAAACCTTTATTAAAAACGACCGCAAGAAAATTGCCTGTCTGCATGCGCCGCTTGATTATCATGTTTCGATCGATCGCCTGGCGGGTTATAAAGCCAGTCTGGAAAAGCACCATATTGCGATGAACCCGGACTGGATCATGGACGGCGGTTATACCCATGAGAGTGCGCTTAAAGCGGCGCTGGAATTGCTCTCATCACCCACGCCACCTGATGCCGTATTTGCTACCGACAGCATGAAATTACTCGGTCTATATCGCGCGGCGGATGAGTTGAATCTGATGATTCCGGAACAGGTGGTGATAGCCGGATACAGCGACCCGATGCTGTCTCTCATTTTAACGCCCGCACCTGGCGGCTTTGATATCCCGACCCGAAAACTGGGGGAAGAGAGCTGCGATCTTCTCTTCAGGCGTATCGCGGGCCATCCCGCCCCGCAAAAAGTGCTTGTCGATACGCATTTTTTACTGGCGGCCTCGCTGCGCTAAAACCAGGGGCTTGTAGCCCCTGGAAGCCCCTCGGTCAGAACGCGTAATTTACCCCAACGCCCGCATAGTGGAAGCGGTCGTTGTCACCTTCGTCATGGTTTTCCCATTCATAGGCGTATTCAAGCGTCATGGATAAACCGTTGTTGAAGTCATAGGCGTACTGCATACCCAGGCGGTTGAAATTATGCCCTTCACGCTCAGGATCGTCCTGCCAGTCCCAGTTCGACCAGCGATCGAGCCCCAGTCGAGTGTAAGGCGTTAAGGTCGTCTGGCCCAACGAAATAGGGAGATAGGCGCGAATTTCCTGGGTGGAGAACTCGCCGTTATTACGTGAACCGTCCATATTGAAACCGCGCTCTAAATAGTAATTTACTTTAGCGGCAAAGGTTTCGTTAATGGTCCAGGTAAAGCCCGTTTCGGTTTCGACACGGCTGTCTGAATAGCCGGTTTTTTCCAGATCGTTGGCAAATTGATACATGGCAAACCAGCCGCCAAAACGCCAGTCGTCGGTTAATTTTATATCCCAGTCAGGCTGAATTTTGTAGCGCTGCATATTTGCGCTGCCGTCTCTGGCGCCGTGTTTATCCTTAAAGTGATAACCATAATTACGGAAGCCGCCGGTCAGACCGAACGTAAAATCATCGGTTCCGATAAAGCGATAGCGTAATTCAAATTCCGGGCGATCAAAATAGGTGCCGCGGGTCATGCTGCTATAATCAACCGGCCCTTCCTGATACATTGCCAGCGAAATAGTCCAGGCATCCCAGGTTGAATTAAACCACACGGAAGGTTCATATAACCCGTCTTTATCCTCCCCCTGGCCTTCGACGTTTTCTATTTCATACATCGCGCCAATATTAAATTCCCACTGTTTAGCCGTTTCTGTTGCATGTGCACAGCTAACCCCTGCGCACAGCACGAGCGCAGCACTTTTTAGTAGAGTACTCATCAAATATTCCCTTTATAAGTAACAAACAAAAAAACCGGAAATGGATATTTCCGGCGAACACCTTTCTTATCTAATAGCCGCTTCGGTTTCAGCGTCGAAGAAATGGCACTTATTCATGTCGAACTGGATGCCGATATTATCCCCAGCGGCATAATCATTCGCGGCTCCCGCGCGAACAACCAGTTCATGGCCGCCAACGGTGGCGTAGAGCATGAACTCTGCACCGGTCAGTTCGGCCACGCTGACTTTTGCCGCGATGTTTTCACCGCTACTCTGCTGGGTGAGAATATCTTCCGGGCGGATCCCAAAGACCACGGCTTTACGCTGATACCCTGCGGCACGCAGTGACGCGAGCTTGTCTTCGGGGATCTCCAGGCGCAGCGTTTCCGTGACGAAATAGCGGTCGTCGATGGCGCCACGAACAAAGTTCATGGCTGGCGAGCCAATGAACCCCGCAACAAACATGTTTGCCGGCTCGTTGTATACCTGCTTCGGTGCACCAACCTGCTGAATAATGCCGTCTTTTAAGATCACAATCCGGGTCGCCATCGTCATGGCTTCCGTCTGATCGTGGGTCACGTAAATCATCGTGGTATTGAGCTTCTGATGGAGCTTGCTGATTTCAGCCCGCATCTGCACGCGAAGCTTGGCATCGAGGTTGGAGAGCGGTTCATCCATCAGGAAGACGCCCGCTTCCCGAACTATCGCCCTGCCCAACGCCACGCGCTGACGCTGGCCACCGGACAGCGCGCCGGGTTTACGCTTGAGGTACTCCCGTAAGCCGAGGATCTGTGCCGCCCAGTTAACGCGCTCTTCGATAACCGCCGGGGCGATTTTCTGCATCTTCAGGCCAAACGCCATGTTGTCGTAGACCGTCATATGCGGGTAAAGCGCATAGTTCTGGAACACCATGGCGATGTCGCGTGATTTGGCGGGCACGTCGTTCATGCAAACGCCGTCGATGACCAGTTCGCCAGCGGAGATCTCCTCCAGCCCGGCAATCATGCGCAGCGTTGTCGATTTACCGCAGCCAGACGGACCGACAAAAACGATAAACTCCTTGTCCTCGATTTCGAGATTAAAATCCTTCACCACGTGGACCTGGTTATCGTAAATTTTCTGAATATGTTTCAGTGACAGTTGTGCCATTTTTAATTCCTTATCAATACGCTCGGGAGGCCCAGAAATCGGTCAGGCATTTCCAGGTCAGTTCCTGCGTTGAATGGAGCTGTAATCCCGCATGGGTCAGGCCTGAGCCAATCCCGACCGACAGCATGCCCGCCGCGTTGATCGCCGCCACGCCTGCTGGCGCATCTTCGACCCCGATGGCCGCACCAGGGCGGACGTTCAGGCCAGCACAGGCGGCGAGGAAGATCTCCGGATCCGGTTTTGAACAGACAATGCGGGAGGCATCAGCGCAAAAATCAAAGGCGTCATGAATACCCAGGGCATGCAGTATTCCAGGTGCATTGAGGGAAACGGAGGCGAGCCCAATTTTCACCTCTGCCGCCCGAATGTCCGCCAGCACCTCCCGGATACCCGGCAGCAGCGACGCCTCGGTCAATGACGACAGCGATGCGACGTAGAGCGCATTTTTCTTCCCCGCCAGCGCCAGGCACTGTTTATCGTCAAACGCCCCCTCTTTCCCACCGTGTCGCAGGATCCGCTGCAGGGATTCCATGCGGCTAATTCCCTTCAGCTCCTCGTTAAACACCTCATCGATAGTGATGCCGATCTCCTGCGCGACCGAACGCCAGGCGAGAAAGTGCAGATGTGCGGTATCGGTGATAACCCCATCAAGATCGAATACAACCGCTTCAGGCTTCATCGCTGGCCTCCGTGGTAGCGGTCCCATTAAAAGATGTAAGAAATTCCCTACGAGAGAATGCCTGCCGCTCCGATACGCAAACCTTTTTTCCCCACAGCGTTAACGTGACGGGCGCGGAGGTATCGAGGGTTAAAACGTCATTTTCAAACGTGAAGCGCAGGCGTGAGTTCTGCCAGCGCAGCGGGAAGGCAAGTTTTCGCCAGTGAGCGGGTAGCTTCGGCGCAAGGTGTAGCTCGCCCTCAACAATCTGCATGCCGGCAAACCCCTGAATGACGCCGGACCAGATGGCCCCCGTGGCCGCGGCATGAATGCCGTCATCGCTGCTGTGCGGATCGTCGCCCAGATCGATAGCCACGCCAGCGCGCCAGAAGGCGTAAGCCCCTTCCGTATTGCCACAGCGGGCGGCCACAATGCCGTGAATAGCCTTGCTCAACGAAGAGTCATGGATCGTCCGCGGCTCGTAAAACGCCAGGTTGGCCGCGCACTGGGCTGGGGTAAATTTCTCCGGCAACAGGTAGTTAAGCATCACCACGTCAGCCTGCTTGAGGATTTGCATCTCGTTAACTTCCGCGCGAGAGTAATCCAGCAGGATGGTCTGCTTACCCGCTTTGGCTTTATAGCGGCTTAAATCGATGGCGGGTTTCGCCATGAACGAATCGTCCTGCGGGATCACTCCCCCGGCGTCGGCTTCCGGCAGCCACAAGCGGGCCAGGAAGGTGGTCGCCTTCTCCATGAAGCAGGCCTCTTCACGCTCAAACATCGACATAAACCGGCATGCGCTGGCCACGTTGTGCCAGGCCAGATAGTTGGTGTAGGCGTTGTTATTCACATGCTCGGTGTATTCGTCCGGCCCAATCACATCATGAATTTCCAGGCGCCCGTTGACCTCCGTGGCGCGGCCCATCCAGAACGTTGCCGTCTCCACCAGCAGGGTCAGCCCTTCATTACGCATAAACGCGTCATCGCGCGTGGCCTGCCAGTAGGCCACAACGGCCCAGGCAATGTCCGCCACGATGTGGTGTTCGGCCAGGGCGGAGGCCACTTTCTGCCGCATGCCCGTACGGATGTTGATAGCCGCAAACTCCGGCGTCTCCTCTTTGCCGCTCGCGGCACTCTCCCACGGGAACAGCGCGCCTGGCCAGCCGTTGCGGCGGGCTTTTTCCCGGGCCCCGGCCAGGTTCAGCCAGCGATAGCGCAGCAGACTGCGGGCCACTTGCGGACGAGTGAAAAGATGGAAAGGCAGCAGGAATATTTCGGTGTCCCAGAAGACATGACCTTTATACCCCTCGCCGGTCAATCCCTTAGCGGCAATGCTGCTCCGCTCATCATGGGCTGGCGTCATGGTGGTCAGATGCCAGACGGCATAGTCCAGCGCCATCTGATCGTCAGGAGATGCAGAAGCCACCTCCACCCGGGCGTCACGCCATACGTCTTCCCATGCGCAGGCTGAACTTTCCAGCAGCGAGGCATAACCCCTTGCTGCACAAACCTTGAGATCCGCCAGCGCGCCGCGCGCGAAAGATTCCTGTGACAGGGCTTTATCGCTGCGATGGACCACCCAGACAAACTTATCCAGCGTGACAGTGTCACCCTGCGGTATCGTCAGGGAATAGTGGGCAGAGAGCCGACGATTTTTAGCGGTAAAGCAGCTTTCGCTGTCGGCTGATAGCTGACAAAAGGCTGAGATGACAACATCAGCGGCCCGGTCCTGCGTTTCATACACACCCTGCATATAGTGCTGGTCGAACACCCTGACGGAAATTTCATCCAGATGTTGCCGGCCCGTATTGGTTTGTGTCGCATCAATGCCGGTTTTCATCACCACCTGCGAGGCATCATCCAGCGGGGTGATCGCAAACTGCATGGCCACAAGCGGCAGCTGATCCAGAGAGACAAAACGACGACTCTCCAGGCGATAGCGCTTTCCGTTGGGCGAACGCCAGACGACGCGGCGATGCAGTTCGCCGTTGGCAAACGCAAGCTCGCGCTGCCACTCAAGAATGTCCCCGGCCAGAAGGGTGTAATTCACCCCGTCCAGCTCAACCTCGATACCGGTGATATCGGGCAAATTGATCAGCTCAGTGGTCTCGTTACGTCCCGCCTGATGATAGAGACCCGCAAGATACATTCCTCGGGTTTGCTGGGTGTAATCTTCTTCATGCGCAGCGCGAATGCCCATGTAGCCGTTACCGCATGCCATAATGGATGCGTACTTATTCAGACTGTGCGGACAAAAGCCCGGATCGGTTAATACAGACACGCTCAGCATAATGTTACGCTTTCCCCTGTTTCTGCCGATTGATAAAGCGCCGCGACAAGCTGCTGAATCACCAGCCCCTGTTCAGCATCTGCAATCATTACGGGCTCTCCCTGAACGTGACGAACAAAGGCCTCCATGCTGCGTAAATGGCGCTGGTCGTCAGCCTCTTCACGCTGAACCAGGGTTTGTAACGTCCCGGCGTCGTCCTGATAAACGTGGGCCGGGAAAAGCGTCGCCCCCGCCTTTTCACCGCAAAAGGCGACATTCATGATCGACTGCTCGCGGATATTCAGCGCGAACGAGGTGTCCAGACGCAAAATGCCGCCGTTGCAGAATTCGATAGTGCCAAACAGGGCATCTTCCACCGTAAACTGTGCGGGATCCCACGCGCCGAACTGGCCGCTGCTTTTTTGGGTTCCCAGCCTCTGGAAGCCGTGCGACGTGACCCTTTTGACCGCCGGGAAACCCAGTACGTACATCGCGGCATCCAGCATGTGAATGCCAATGTCAATCAGCGGCCCACCGCCCTGCAGCGCTTTGTTAGTGAAGACGCCCCAGCCCGGCACGCCACAGCGCCGCAGCGCCTGCGCCGAGGTGAAGTAGATTTCGCCCAGCGTTCCGTTCATCACGGCCTCGCGCAGCAGCTGCGTGTCGAGCGCGAAGCGGTGATGAAAATCATATGCCAGCACCTTCCCCGCCTTGCGTGCAGCCATCCGCATCTCATCGGCCTCTTGCGGCGTCATGGCGGGCGGTTTTTCGCACATCACATGACAGCCAGCCTCCAGCGCCGCCATCACATGCTCAAAATGAAATCGGTTTGGCGAACAAACGCTCACCACGTCCGGCTTAACCGCCTCCAGCATGGCGCACGCGTCCTGCCACGCCGACGGTATGGCATGACGCTCCGCAAAAGCCTGTGCCTGTTCGAGGCGGCTGTCCATGACAGCCACCATTTGAACATCACTGCGCGTGGCGTAATACGAGGCATGCACTTTGTCCGCAACCTGCCCGGCGCCAATGATGGCGACGCGCAGTGGCGACGTTGTTGAAGCACTCATCACGCTCGTCATCCTTAGCATTCACGTAAATAAGTGAGGGAATCCCGATAAGCCTGAGCGGGATCTTCAGCACGTACGCGGCACTCGTAAACCACATAGCCCTGGTAATTATCCGCACGCAGCTGATCGAACAGGCTGACAAAATCGAGGCTACCGCTTCCCGGCTGGTAACGGTGGTTATCAGCGATGTGCACGTGGCCCAGCAGATCGCGATGCTGATGCAGCGCCTCCGTCAGCGAATCTTCTTCAATGTTCATATGATAGAAATCACCGATGATCTGCACGTGCTTGAGGGCGTTCTCTTCGATATAGCGTCGTGCGTCAGCCAGGGTGTTGATCATGTGATCCTGATAGCGGTTCAGCGGCTCCAGATAGACGGTGGTTCCGGTGCGCGCTGCTACCTCATCCAGCCAGCGCAGCGAAGCACTTACCGCTTTGCGGTCGCCTTCGAGGCTGCGTGGTGAAGTCATTGGCGGTAAACGGAAGGTGAACATGCCCCAGGCTGCAGGCACGATAATGCCTTTGCCGCCCACTTCGGCCAGCGCTTCCAGAATGCATTCAATCTGCGCTAAGCCGTTCAGACGACGCTCTTCGATAAAGTCACCAATCCAGCCATCGTATCCGCCGCAGGCGGTCGTGACCGGCAGGCCGGTGGCCTTAATCGCCGCTTTCACCTCGGCGAGGTTTTCCACCAGCAGCTTGCCGTCAATTTCATAGCCATCAAAACCCATCGCTTTGATGTACTCGAATTTCTCCAGGATATTGCCCGGGAAAAAGGCCTGATTTTGTGTTGCGATTTTCATGAGTTGCTTTCCTTAGCTTAAAAAGTGACGCCCATTTTGATGCTCAGTTCCGGATGCTGATCCACATATTTCATGTAGCTTTCAGCGCTGCTGGTGAAGGTCACGACCGGGTCGATCAGATCTTCACAATTCAGATAACCGTTCATCAGCAGTTCCCAGCAGGTCTCTTCAATACGCTTGCGGCTCCAGCGCGGGTAGTCCGGGTTTGGCTCACTGCAGGCGCGGGAGAAGACAATCTTCGCGTTGTTGAAGTGCGCTTCACGCCCCAGATTGAAGCCTGCAGCGAACGGTTTAGCGAACGCAACGTAGGAAATGGTGCCGCCGTAGGCGAGGCCGCGCAGTGCGGACTGCAGCGCATCGGCAAAGCCGCTGGTCTCGATGATCACATCTGCGCCCTGCTTTCCGGTCAGCTTTTTAATTTCCAGACCGACATCTGTGCCGATTGGGTTCAGGCAATGGTCCGCGCCATGACGGCGGGCAATGTCGCAACGGTGTTCGATAGGATCCACGCCGATGACGACTGACGCGCCGGCGTTTTTCGCCAGTTGGATCGCAATCTGTCCAATCGCGCCGAGGCCTACCACCACGACAAAATCCCCGACCCGCACGTTGGCATCACGCACGCCGCTCATGGCAAACTGTGCCGGATCGTAGCAGACGGCGTTCTTCCAGGAGGCACCCTGCGGCATTTTGCGCAGCTTGTAGTTGTTGACGGCATTCACAATGACCGTCTCCTGAAGCGGCCCGTAACAGCAGACGCGATCGCCCGTCTGGTATTCCGTGACGTCAGCACCGCATTCGATAATGTCGCCGACAATCATATTGCCCAGCTGGAACTTACCGAATTCTATCCCGCGGGCCGCCCCCTCTTCGCGCGGGGTAAACATCTGCCACTCCGCATTGAACTCTTCATCGATAAACGGACTTGCCGCGCGGAAATCCACCACTTCGGTACCGTGTTTCGGTGCGCCAAAGCAGGCACGAATTTTCACTTCATGTCCCGCAACCGGGCGATCTTCATACTCTACGAGCGCCGCCACGCGTGGCGCTGTCGCAACTAATTTTTTCATGATTGACTCCTTGTTAAAATTGGCCGCCTCAGCCCTTCACGCCACCGGCGGTCAAACCACTTTTAATAAAACGTTCAGACAGGGCGTACATGATGACCACCGGAAGTGCCGTCACCAGCGATGCCGCCATCATGCGACCCCAGATATAATCAGGTGTGCTAAAGAGCGTGTTCAGCCCGACCGGCAAGGTGAAGTTGCTGGCGCTGGACAGGAAAATGGACGCAAACAGATAGTCGTTCCACGCCACCATGAAGCAGTAGACAAACACCGATACGAGCCCGGATATCGCCAGCGGCACGGTAATACGGAAGATGATTTGCAGGCGGTTAAGGCCGTCCATCATTGCGGCTTCTTCTATTTCGTCCGGAATGGTGTCGAAGTAGCTGCGCAGCATGAACACCGCCGTCGGTAACGTCTGCGTCACCATGGTGATAATCAGCGCCAGCTCGGTGTCGTAGATCCCCAGCGCGGTGATGATTTTGAACAACGGCACCACCAGCAAGATGCCGGAGAACATGTAGACGGTGTAAAAACTCGCATTGATCGTCGTACGGCCCTTAAAACGCAGCTTGGACAAGGCGTAAGCGCCCAGCGTACCGAGAAACACGGCAATCACCGATGAGGTCAGCGACACCACCATGCTGTTTCTGAAGTAATCCACAAACGGGAAGATCAGCGGGTTAAAGATGTCGATGTAATGCTGCAGCGTCCACGCCTGCGGCAGAATGGTCGGATGGAGCGAAATCGCCTCTTTGGCGCTCTTGAATGACGTCATCAGCATCACGAAGAACGGGAAAAGCGTGATGATCAGAAATACCGCCAGCCCCAGATAAAAACCAATACGGCTCAGTACGCGTTTATTTGTTGCCATTGAGGTTCACCCTTTTTCTGGTCAGCAGAATCACAGCGAAGATAATCACGAACAGCACCACAGAGATCGCCGCTGCTTTGCCCAAATCGTTGAAAGCGAATGCGGTTTTGTAGAGATAGACGCCCAAAATATCGACCTTCGTGGTCAGCAGGTAGACGTCAGCAAACATGTAGAACATCCAGATGGTGCGAAGCGTGACCACCGTGGCCAGCACCGGCATAATCGCGGGCAGCGTGACGATACGAAAACGCTGCCAGGCATTTGCACCGTCCATTTCCGCCGCTTCATACAGGGATTTATCAATGGTCTGTAAAATCGCCAGGAATGAGATAAACGCGTACGGGAAGTAACGCCAGATCGCGAACAGCACCACCAGTACGAAGCTGCTGTTCGGGTTGTCAAACCACAGCGGCGCCTGGTCATACAGGTGCAACAGGTCTACACCCAGATAGTTCACGATGCCGTAGCCGTTGTTGAACATGTATTTCCAGGCAAACACCAGCGAAATAGACGGCGTGACGTAGGATAAAATCACCAGTGAACGTGCCGTCTTGCGCAGGCGAAACTCGCGATTGAAAAAGATGGCGACGGCAAGCCCCAGCACCGTGCTGCCAATCACTACCAGCGCCGTGTACCAGAAGGTCATCCACAGCGAGTGCCAGAAAGCGGCATCGCTGAGAATGCGAATGTAATTGTCCAGTCCGACAAACACGGCGCTAATGCGCGGATTGAGCGGCAAGCGTAAAAAACTGATTTCAATATTGGAAATCATTGGCCAGGCCACCAGGCCCCCCAGCAGAATCAGGCTGGGGGCCAACAGCAGCATGGCGAAAGGCATATCTGAACGACCAGAAAACAACGTCTTCATAATTTCCTTCCGCAGAGCGCTCCTATCGTTGTGTAATGAGATCAGTCAGTCGCTTCTGGCTGCTGCTTAACGTTGTGTTAAGGTCCTTCTGCCCCACCGTGACGTTATGCACCATGGAACTGATAATGCCGGAGCCCGTCACGTCGCCCATGCGGGTGAAGTTTTTATCCCCCACGGCGCCAAACACCTGCACGTTCGGGAACTGCGCAATCAGCTCATAAGGCAACTGCCCAAACGCTTTAATCACGTCGTTGTTTTTCCAGGTCTCCGTGCCCACCACCAGTTTGTTTACCGGCAGCGCCGCGCCCGGCGACATCATGACCCAGTCCGTCGCGTTTTGAGCCTGTTCCATCCAGGTAACAAACTTCTCGGCCGCTTTGGTCTCCGCTTCGGTTTGTCCGGTGGTGATCGTGAGCGAGGTGATCATGCCGTACACCGCCGATGACGTTTCAGTCGGGACAACGAAGCCCAGATTAGAAGGGTTTCCGTCCTTGTAGACGGCAGGCAGGATGTAGGTGGAATAAACCGCCATCGGCGCAGAACCGTTCATGAAGGCGTCTTTGATCTCCATGACATCGTTCGAACCCGGCATGGTGGTCGCAGCCAGCGCTTTATAAAACGCCAGCGCTTTTGCCATTTCCGGGGTATCGATATCGACATTGCCTTTTGCATCAAACACGTTCGCGCCACCGGAAAGGGCAAACTGAGAGAATGACTGCTCGGTCATCACGCTTTCCGCCGTCGGCAGCGCGATGCCGTAATGCTTTTTAGCCGGGTCGTTCAGACGCTGGCTGGCTTGCAGAAGCTGTTCCCAGTTATGCGGCTCCTCAATGCCCGCCGCGGCCAGCACATCTTTGTGATACCAGACGCCGGAAAGCCAGGCGCTGACCGGCACACCCGTCCAGGCTGCGCCATCTTCCGTACGGACTACGCGTAAGATTCCGTCATAGAAGGTGTTTTCCCCCACCGCCTTAACGGCTTCAGCGATAGCGTCACGATCCAGAAGCTGTTCTTTATCCATCACTTTTGCGTAGTCATGGCTGACCTCAATCACTTCAGGCAGCGCGCCGGTTCTTGCCAGCGTAATCACCTTGGTGTTGTAGGCATCCTCTTCCACCGGCACCTGTTTTACCGTGATGTCAGGGTTCTCTTTCTCGAATTTTTCGATCAGTTTCGTAATAACGGCCTGACGCTCCTGCTCTACCGACGAGTGCATAAACTCAATGGTGACAGAGGACGCTTTGTCATCCTTACAGCCTGATAACAGGGCGCACGAAACCAGTGCTGATATCAGCACAATTCTGGGTGTTTTCATGTTTAAGGTCCTTTTTAGTTTTCTTTAATCCACAAAACCTGCCATGGATTTAGGGTCAGAGTCGTGTCGGTAATATCTTCTCCGCTAATCAATTCCCTTCCGGCGTGAATGTCAGATTCAACCGTTTGAGGAGCATCACTGAAATTAAATAGCGCTATTATTTTTTCACCACAATCCGCCACGCGAACAATTTTTAAAACATGCTCACCTGACGTGCTAAAATAAGCCTGACTGTCAGGGTGGAATGCTTTTTCCGCACGACGCAGTATGATTAACTGGCTTAACGCACAATAGACCTGATAACGCAGACTGCTTTTATCTTCAAGCGCGCTATCAATTTGTCCTGCGGTATATTTTTCGCGATTTATCGCACGGTTATATCCCAGACGCTCTACGCCGTCATAATCATTACGGGAGCCGAGAATACTCTGGATATAAATCGCAGGCACACCGGGGAAGCTTAAAAGGACGGCATGAGCCAGAATAAACCGGGCTATGCGATCGCTATCATGACTTTCTCGCGTACTTAATGCATCCAGATAGGTCACATTAATTTCATAAGGGCTTCGTGTGCCATCCGGGTTATTTTTCCAGTTAACCAACGCGCCTTCAGACTGAAGCTTCTCTACAAGCGAGAGGATCTCCGACTCAGGTAATATTCCGCGTAATGGGTTAAGACCAATGCCATCATGCGAGGCCAGGAAGTTGAACCAGGTGGTTTTGGTAGAAGGCAACGCCAGCGATGCCGCCCACTGACTCAGCGTGCGCACATCCTGACAATGCACCGCATGCAGCACCAGCGGGGGCAACGAGAACTGATAAACCATCTGCGCTTCATTTTCGCCGTCACCGAAGTAAGAGACGTTATCTTTATGCGGAACGTTCGTCTCGGTGATTATCACCGTGCCGGGGGCAACCGCCTCGGTAATGGCGCGGAAAAGCTGGATGAGCTGGTGGGTTTGCTCAAGGTGAATGCAGCTCGTTCCCGGTATTTTCCACATGAACCCAACGGCATCCAGTCGAATATATCGCGCCCCTTCAATAAGGTAATGCAGCAGCACGTCGACCATCGCAATCAGCACCTGCGGAGAGGCGAAGTTGAGATCAACCTGGTCCTCACTGAAGGTGGTCCACAGGTGTCGTACGCTGCCATCATGCAGCGTGAAAGGGGTAAGAAGCGGTAAGGCACGCGGACGCGTCACCGCGGATAAATCTGTTTCAGGATCGACAGAAATAAAGAAATCATCATACCCTGGCATTTGCTTCAGATAATTAGCAAACCAGGCACTTTTGGCCGACATATGATTGCAGACGAAATCAAACATCAGGCTGGCTGACTGTTTTAATTCAGCAACATCTCGCCATGTTCCGGTTTCAGGCGCAACTTCATGATAATCAATGACAGAAAAGCCGTCGTCCGAGGACCATGGATAAAAAGGCAAAAGATGGACATGAGAAAAAGAACGCGAAAGCCATTTGTTATAAAAACGTGTAAAAACAGGGAGTGCTTTCTCCCCTTTCGCTGAAAACTGATCGGCATAGGTTATCAGAACGACATCTTTTTCATCCCAGCCCATTTTACGCTTTTCTGTAATAACAGAGGCGGCCTTTTCAATATTTTCCAGCAACACATGAAGATGTGCTTCAGAAAACGTTTTTCCATAAACAAGATTAATGAGTGCTTTAATTTTTCCGTTCACTTGATTTTCCATGGTAGCGGTCCCACGGAGTGGCAATCTACTCCCATGAAAAATATCTGTCAACGGACCGGGCAGGAGAAAAACACGATTGCAAAGCAGCTCAGCACAATATTGTGAGCTGCCGCAAAGAAAGCAGGGTTAACGAGGAAGTGCGGTTAATCATCGCCAGCCCCTCTCCTGGAAGAGTAAGGGCTAACGCGTGAGGGAATTACTGGGACAAGTAGCGGCGCGACAGCCGTTTTGCCACTTTTTGCAACAGCGGTTCGAGCGCCACGGCCAGAACCATTCTGACCGGCTTGCGGGCAACGGATTTTATCGCCCACCCCGCCACGCCTGCCGGGCCGAAACGTAACGCGGTCAGCAGGACCAGTTTACCTGCGATTTTGAGGGCGGGTTTAACCTTCTGACCGGCCTGTTGCCAGTGTTGTTTCATCTCTTCTCTCTCTTAAAGCTGACGAAAACGACTTCTCAGCGTAAAAGTATCCGACGTGACATAGCGTTCCATTTCCCGTAACCGCTTCTCCCCGGCAGCGAGTTGTTCATCAACAGCATTAAGGAGATCGCTGCTGGTGGGGGCGCCTTCCGCCGCCAGTTCTCCTTCCGGCATCGGGTCAAGAACAAACGACAGCACGATGTACGCGACCAGGGTAATAAATGCCAGACCAAAGAAGATCGACAGCACCGTCACCACGCGTACCAGCTTAACCGGGACGTCAAGATAATGAGCCAGCCCGGCACAGACGCCGCGTACCATGCCCTGCTGTGGAATTCGCCACAGTTTTTTGTTCAGATTCAGTCCAGACATTAACGGTCCCTCCAGTTTGGATGTTCAGCATCCAGGATGGCTTCCAGCGCCTGAATGCGTTCGCGCATTTTGTTCGCCTCGTCGGAGAGCTGTACCAGACGCTGTTGTTCACTCTGGGAGAGTTCGCCCCGTGAGGAACGGTTGCTGTAGTGCAGCCATAGCCAAATCGGCAAAACGAACAGCACGAAAATAGTCAGGGGAATAGCCAGAAAAAGCGCGCTCATGTGTACTCCTTGTCTTACGATGCGGCACGTTCAGGTGCCGCACGAATTATTATTGGTTATCTTGCTTCATTTTGGCTTTCAGTGCCGCCAGTTGCTCGCTGATTTCATCATCGGCCTTGAGGTCAGCAAACTGCTGATCCAGCGACTTCTGCTTACCGATACCGTGACTTTCGGCTTCCGCTTCCATCTGGTCGATACGACGCTCAAACGACTCAAAACGGGCCATCGCTTCATCAAGCTTACCGCTGTCGAGCTGGCGACGCACGTCACGGGAAGAGCTTGCCGCCTGATGACGCAGGGTCAGCGCCTGCTGACGCGCGCGGGTTTCGCTCAGCTTGTTTTCCAGCTCGCCAATCTCTTTCTTCATGCGGGTGAGCGTGTCATCCACCAGCGTCACTTCATGCTCGAGCGTCGCGACCATGTCTGCCAGCTTCTGTTTTTCGATCAGCGCCGCACGGGCCAGATCCTCTTTGTCTTTGCGCAGCGCGAGTTCTGCTTTTTCCTGCCATTCGTTCAACTGAGCGGTGGCCTGTTCAATACGACGCGTAAGCTGTTTTTTCTCCGCCAGCGCGCGGGCGGAGGTAGAGCGCACTTCAACCAGCGTGTCTTCCATTTCCTGAATCATCAGACGCACCAGCTTCTGCGGATCTTCCGCTTTCTCCAGCAGTGAGTTGATGTTGGCGTTCACGATGTCGGCAAAACGAGAAAAAATACCCATAATTGACTCCTCATAGTTCTGTTATCGGGCGATGCCCTGCTGCACAGATAATACAAATCTCATGCCAACTTTTTATCTTATTGATTTAACAGGTCATGGTTGATTTTCATGCAGTGAAGAACTATTCTTGCCTGGTGAATATCGCTAAGGAGTGGTTAATTTCATCATGGCTGGATACAAAGACAATTTACTCGGCGAAGCAAACAGTTTTCTGGAAGTGCTGGAACAGGTTTCTCGCCTGGCGCCGCTCAATAAACCGGTGCTGATTATCGGCGAGCGCGGTACGGGTAAGGAACTCATCGCCAACCGTCTGCACTACTTATCCGGGCGCTGGGACGGCCCCTTCATTTCCCTTAACTGCGCGGCGCTGAATGAAAACCTGCTTGATACCGAGCTCTTCGGCCATGAAGCGGGCGCGTTTACCGGCGCCCAGAGACGCCATCCCGGACGCTTTGAGCGCGCCGACGGCGGTACGCTGTTTCTTGATGAGCTGGCCACCGCGCCCATGCTGGTGCAGGAGAAACTGCTACGCGTGATTGAATACGGCGAACTGGAGCGCGTCGGCGGTAGCCAGCCGCTGCAGGTGAACGTGCGCCTGGTGTGTGCCACTAACGCCAACCTGCCGGAGAGGGTGGCACAGGAGAAATTCCGTGCCGACCTGCTCGACCGCCTGGCCTTTGACGTCGTGCAGCTTCCTCCGCTGCGCGAGCGAAGAAGCGACATTATGCTGCTGGCAGACCAGTTTGCGATTCAGATGTGCCGCGAGCTCGGACTGCCGCTGTTCCCCGGCTTCAGCGATTATGCACGGGAGACGCTGCTCTCGTACCACTGGCCGGGCAATATCCGCGAGCTGAAAAACGTCGTGGAGCGTTCCGTCTATCGCCACGGCAGCAGCGAGACGGAGCTGGACAACATCATTATCGATCCTTTTCAGCGCAGCGCCCCGACCTTGCCCGCACCAGCATCTCCAGGCGACGCCCCTGCTCTTCCCCTTGATCTGCGCCAGTTCCAGCACGACCAGGAGAAACAGCTGCTGGAGCAAAGCCTGAAGATGGCGAAATACAACCAGAAACGGGCGGCTGAACTGCTGGATTTGACCTACCATCAGTTAAGGGCATTGCTCAAAAAGCATCAAATGCGATGACAGTGTCTATCACTTTAAAATTCACTTATTTTATGAAAAAAAAACAATAGATGAATCAAGAAGAATAAGGATATTATTAAGATGGCTATTTTAGATTTTTTGATTTCTCTCGCATTCTGCTTAGGCGGTATTTTCTACATCTGGCATACAAGTAAAGCTCTGAGGACAGGAGTTTTTATTGGCTGGCTCAACGGAACCTATGAGAAGTATTATGTTTATTGCTCTAAACACCCCTGGAAATTCTATTTGAACCTTTTAACCATGGCGAGCGGTGGTTCGTTACTTTTAGCTGTCGGCATCATTTCACTTGATCAAAAAAACTTTATTTTCAAGACACTAAGCTCACTATTCCAGTGATGCGCTTGCTTCTGGGCACTCTTATTATTCATTATGTAGCTATCTCAGGACACTCTTTTGAATTAGTGAATTGCCTCATGGCTTATTATTTTACCGCCGTGAGCATTGACTTTTTTGACCACACGAATAGAGTCTGTGTAGAAAAAAGACGAAGCGTCATCCCACTGGCAGAATTCAATTTCACGCTTTAAGAATTCGTCATAATAGACAACCCCAGCCTTGCAACGGCAATGTTTTCCGCATGAAGGTCCTGGGTAGTTCATCCTGAAAGGGTAAGTTCCGCTAACTGTTTGCGTTGCACTTGAAACGATGATTGCTTCAGTGCTTACCCAGAGTGTGAAAGATACGACACCCACTACAAACACAAAACAAGCCAGGAAAAACTTAACGCGCTCCAGTTTACCCTCTTTGCTTTTGACGCGTGACGAAACGCGCCATGATGCAAAGGCACCTATAGCGACTGAAATCAAGATAATTGGCCAATAAACAGAACCTGGTTCTATCAAGTACGCATCGCTTGTATAGATGTCAAGCCGACACATCCCGTAAAACCATAATCCCAGGCAAAAGTATGCAAACACTTCGCGTTTGGCGGGTAGTCTGAATGCCATAACTTGTTTTACTTTAGTAAAAAATCATAATATATCAGACACATATTACAATTAAAATGATATCGCACCTGGAATGTACTCTGCATTCCTGTCATTTTACCCAGCGAAGACGTAACTATACCGACCGACTTTGCGAAACCCTGTCTGCCGGGTTAAATCCTTCGTTTATAGCGAGTCAGATACGCCACGAAAATGCTAAGATAGTCCATGAGGTATATTCAAAGTGGATTGCAGGTATGAACGTGCATCGGGTTGTGACGCTGAGTGACCGACTGCAAACGTTACTGCCCCCATTATGCCCTCAGGCTTAAACGATACTGGATAATGTCGTTTAAAATTAGTAGGATAGCCACTTCATATTTAATACCTTAAAAATTATGCGTCTGGTTTTATCGTCCTTTTTTGCACTTGGTCTGTTTAGCAGCCAGGCCTTTGCCGCGCCCGGGCAAACGCCGCAGCCTGACATTCGTGACAGCGGCTTCGTCTATTGCGTAAGCGGCCAGGTGGATACCTTCAACCCGCAAAAAGCGGGCAGCGGCCTGATCGTGGATACCCTTGCCGCGCAGCTTTACGATCGTCTGCTTGATGTTGACCCGTACACCTACCGTCTCGTGCCCGAGCTTGCGGAAAGCTGGGAAGTGCTGGATAACGGCGCAACCTACCGTTTTCACCTGCGCGATGATGTCGCGTTTCAGCGTACGCCGTGGTTTACCCCCTCGCGCAAGCTGAATGCGGATGACGTGGTCTTCACCTTTCAGCGTATCTTCAACCGCAACCATCCGTGGCATAACGTTAACGGCAGCAATTTCCCCTATTTCGACAGCCTGCAGTTTGCCGACACCGTGAAAAGCGTGCGCAAACTGGACAACCGCACGGTTGAATTCACGCTGACGCGCCCGGATGCCTCCTTCCTCTGGCACCTGGCAACCCACTATGCATCCGTTATGTCAGCCGAATACGCGGCTCAGCTGACGAAAAAAGATCGTCAGGAACTGCTCGATCGCCAGCCGGTTGGCACCGGTCCGTTCCAGTTGGCCGAATACCGCGCTGGTCAATATATTCGTCTGCAGCGCCACGAACACTTCTGGCGCGGCACGCCGCTGATGCCGCAGGTGGTGGTGGATCTCGGCTCTGGCGGAACGGGGCGGCTCTCGAAACTGCTTACCGGGGAATGTGACGTGCTCGCCTGGCCCGCGGCCAGCCAGCTCACCATTTTGCGCGACGATCCGCGCCTGCGCCTGACGTTACGCCCCGGTATGAATATCGCGTATCTGGCCTTTAACACGGATAAGCCGCCGTTGAATAACCCTGCCGTTCGGCACGCTCTGGCGCTGGCCATTAACAACCAGCGCCTGATGCAGTCGATCTATTACGGCACGGCGGAAACCGCCGCCTCAATTTTACCGCGCGCCTCGTGGGCCTACGACGGTGAGGCTAAAATTACGGAATACAATCCGGCAAAAGCGCGTGAACAGCTGAAAGCGCTGGGGGCAGAAAACCTCACGCTGCAGCTTTGGGTGCCCACCAGCTCCCAGGCGTGGAACCCCAGCCCGCTCAAGACCGCCGAACTGCTGCAGGCGGATATGGCGCAGGTAGGCGTTAAAGTGATCATCGTACCGGTAGAGGGCCGTTTCCAGGAGGCGCGCCTGATGGATATGAATCATGATTTAACCCTCACCGGCTGGGCCACCGACAGCAACGACCCGGACAGCTTCTTCCGGCCGCTGCTGAGCTGTGCGGCGATAAACTCGCAGACCAACTATGCGCACTGGTGTAACCGGGAGTTTGACGTCGTGCTGCAAAAAGCGCTGGCTTCCCAACAACTGGCCTCGCGCATCGACGCCTATGATGAAGCGCAGAAGATCCTTGCTCAGGAACTGCCGGTGCTGCCGCTGGCCTCTTCCCTGCGCCTTCAGGCGTATCGCTATGATATTAAAGGCCTGGTGCTGAGCCCGTTTGGCAACGCCTCGTTCGCCGGCGTGTCGCGTGAAAAAGAACAAGAGGTGAAAAAACCATGATTATTTTTACCTTGCGTCGGCTCCTTTTGCTGCTGGTGACGCTCTTTTTCCTGAACTTTGTCGGCTTTAGTCTGAGCTATTTCACGCCCCACGCTCCGCTCCAGGGATCGTCGCTGTGGGATGCCTGGCTCTTCTGGTTTAACGGACTGCTGCACTGGGATTTCGGCGTATCCAGCATTAACGGGCAGCTTATTTCCGATCAGTTGAAAGAGGTTTTCCCGGCCACGATGGAACTGTGCATTCTGGCCTTCGGTTTTGCCCTGATGGTCGGGATCCCCGTGGGCATGCTGGCCGGGATATATCGCAACAAATGGCAGGATAAGTTTATCAGCGCCCTCGCCCTGCTCGGCTTCTCCATCCCGGTCTTTTGGCTGGCGCTGTTGCTGACGCTTTTCTTCTCGCTGACAATGGGCTGGCTACCGGTTTCTGGCCGTTTTGACCTGCTCTACACGGTTAAATCGGTGACGGGCTTTGCCATCATCGATGCGTGGCTGTCTGATTCGGTGTGGCGTCACGAGATGATCGTCAGCGCCCTGCGCCATATGGTATTGCCGGTGCTGACGCTGGCGGTTGCGCCAACAACCGAAGTGATCCGCCTGATGCGCCTGAGCACCATCGAGGTGTTTGACCAGAACTATGTCAAAGCCGCCGCCACGCGCGGACTGTCGCGCCTGACCATCCTGCGCCGCAACGTCCTGCACAACGCGCTGCCGCCGGTTATTCCGCGTCTGGGATTACAGTTTTCCACCATGCTCACGCTGGCCATGATCACCGAGATGGTCTTTAGCTGGCCTGGCCTGGGACGGTGGCTGATTAACGCTATCCGCCAGCAGGACTACGCCGCGATTTCCGCAGGCGTGATGGTGATTGGTTCGCTGGTGATTATTGTCAACGTGTTGTCCGATATTCTGGGTGCCATGGCCAACCCATTGAAGCATAAGGAATGGTATGCCTTACGATAGCGTATACAGTGAAAAGCGCACACCCGGTGTGCTGCGTACCGTGTGGCGTAAATTCTATGGCGATACCACGGCAATGATCGGCCTTTATGGCTGTGCCGGTCTGGTGTTGCTGTGCGTCTTTGGCTCCTGGTTTGCGCCGTACGGCATTGACCAGCAGTTCCTTGGCTATCAGCTGCTGCCGCCGTCCTGGTCCCGCTACGGGGAAGTCTCCTTCTTCCTGGGAACGGACGACCTTGGACGTGACGTGTTGAGCCGCCTGCTGAGCGGTGCGGCCCCGACGGTTGGCGGCGCGTTTGTGGTGACGCTCGCGGCCACGATCTGCGGGCTGGCGCTGGGTATTTTTGCGGGATCCACGCATGGCCTGCGTTCGGCGGTGCTTAACCACATTCTGGATACGTTGTTGTCGATTCCGTCTCTGCTGCTGGCGATCATTGTGGTTGCCTTTGCCGGTCCGCACCTGTCGCATGCCATGTTCGCCGTCTGGCTGGCTATCCTGCCCCGCATCGTGCGCTCGGTTTACAGCATGGTGCATGACGAGCTGGAAAAAGAGTATGTCGTCGCTGCGCGTCTGGACGGCGCGACCACCTTCAACATCCTGTGGTTTGCCGTACTGCCTAACATCGCGTCCGGGCTGGTCACCGAGATCACCCGCGCCCTGTCGATGGCGATTCTGGACATTGCGGCGCTCGGCTTCCTCGACCTCGGCGCGCAGCTGCCGTCGCCTGAATGGGGTGCGATGCTCGGTGACGCGCTGGAGTTAATTTACGTGGCGCCGTGGACGGTTATGCTGCCGGGTGCGGCCATTATGGTGAGCGTGCTGCTGATCAACCTGCTGGGCGACGGTATTCGCCGTGCAATTAACGCGGGGGTGCAATAATGCCGCTTCTTGATATTCGCAACCTCACCATTGAATTCAAAACCGGTGAAGGCTGGGTTAAAGCCGTCGATCGCATCAGTATCACCCTCGCGGAAGGTGAAATCCGCGGGCTGGTGGGGGAATCCGGCTCAGGCAAAAGCCTGATCGCCAAAGCCATCTGCGGCGTGGCGAAAGATAACTGGCGCGTGACCGCCGACCGTATGCGGTTTGATGACATCGACCTGCTGCGCCTCTCTCCCCGCGAGCGGCGTAAGCTGGTCGGGCATAACGTCTCGATGATTTTCCAGGAGCCGCAGTCCTGTCTCGACCCGTCCGAACGCGTGGGCAAACAGTTGATGCAGAACATCCCCGGCTGGACCTATAAAGGCCGCTGGTGGCAGCGCATTGGCTGGCGCAAGCGTCGTGCCATTGAGCTTTTACACCGCGTCGGGATCAAAGATCACAAAGATGCGATGCGCAGCTTCCCGTACGAGTTGACCGACGGTGAATGTCAGAAAGTGATGATTGCCATCGCGCTGGCTAATCAGCCGCGTTTGCTGATTGCTGATGAACCGACGAACGCGATGGAACCCACCACGCAGGCGCAAATCTTCCGCCTGCTGTCGCGTCTCAACCAGAACAACAACACCACCATTTTGCTGATCAGCCATGACCTGCAAATGCTCAGCAAATGGGCGGATAAAATTGACGTGATGTACTGCGGACAAACGGTCGAAACCGCGCCGAGTGAAGACCTGATCACCGCACCGCACCACCCGTATACGCAGGCGCTAATCCGCGCTATTCCCGATTTTGGCAGCGCCATGCCGCATAAGAGCCGCCTGAATACCCTGCCCGGGGCGATTCCGCTGCTGGAATCGTTGCCGATAGGCTGTCGTCTGGGGCCGCGTTGTCCGTATGCTCAGCGTAAATGTATCGAGACGCCACGCCTGACCGGGGCCAAAAATCATCTTTACGCCTGTCATTTCCCGCTGAACATGGAGAGAGAGTGAAATGGTCGAAACCTTGCTTGAAGTCCGCAACCTGAGTAAGACCTTTCGCTACCGCACAGGGCTGTTTCATCGTCAAACTGTCGACGCGGTAAAACCGCTCAGCTTTACCCTGCGTGAAAAACAGACCCTGGCGATCATCGGCGAGAACGGTTCCGGGAAATCAACCCTGGCGAAAATGCTTGCTGGCATGGTTGAACCCACGGCTGGCGAAGTATTGATTGACGATCACCCTCTGGCGTTCGGGGATTACTCTTTCCGCAGCCAGCGCATCCGCATGATCTTCCAGGATCCGTCGACCTCGCTCAACCCACGCCAGCGCATTTCGCAGATCCTCGATTTTCCGCTGCGTCTGAACACCGACCTGGAGCCCGAGGCGCGCCGCAAGCGTATCTTCGAAACCCTGCGCATGGTTGGGCTGTTACCGGACCACGAAAGCTACTACCCGCACATGCTGGCCCCCGGCCAGAAACAGCGCCTGGGTCTGGCGCGTGCGTTGATTTTGCGCCCGAAAGTGATCATTGCTGACGAAGCGCTTGCCTCGCTGGATATGTCGATGCGTTCGCAGCTGATTAACCTGATGCTGGAGCTGCAGGAAAAACAGGGCATCTCGTATATCTACGTCACTCAGCATCTGGGGATGATGAAACACATCAGCGATCAGGTGATGGTTATGCACCAGGGTGAAGTGGTCGAGCGCGGCAGCACGGCGGATGTGATGGCCTCCCCGCTTCACGAGCTGACAAAACGGCTGATTGCCGGTCATTTCGGTGAAGCACTGACAGCCGATGCGTGGCGCAAAGACCGGTAAACAAACGTTGCAACGCTTAATAAGGATTAAATAGCCTTAACACGCTGTTTAATCCTTAACTTTTTCATCTCCACAGCTGCTCCATATTCTCAGCAAAATACATCAACAGTTCTTCTCCAGAATATCCGGACATTACGGAGGAGAAGAAATGAACAACGCCACTTACGTTCTCAAATATACCGAGTACCTCATCAGAAAATGTCGTTCATTTTTAATGACAGACCTGTACTTTCATACTGTGAGGCTCAAGAAAAAATCGGGGAAGCATCCTGACATTAAATCCCCCACGACGTTGAGTGAAAAAATATGTCATCGTCTGGTTTATGACCACAATAACGTCTATACCCTGCTTGCCGATAAACTCGCCGTTCGGGAATACGTAATCTCCAGAACAACGCGAGTCAAAACGGTGCCATTACTCGGCGTCTACAGTAAGGTGTCCCAGATTGATTTTTCGACGCTCCCTGAAAAATTCGTCCTTAAGTGCAACCATGACAGTGGCAGCACAATAATATGTACGAACAAAGCGCAATTTAACGTCAGGGAAGCGTGTAAAAAACTCAGTCTCGCGTTAAAGAAAAATATGTACTACACCACGCGCGAATGGCAGTACAAAAACATTACGCCAAAAATACTTTGCGAACCGTTTGTCGATCTCTTTGATGATGCAGACAGGAACACAGCCCCCGAAATGCTGAGGATCCATTGCTTTCATGGCGTTGCCCACTATGTTGAAGCGGATTTTACGGATGACAGCGGAAAAGGTTTCATCAACGTTTACGACAGGTACTGGAACTTACAACCCTTTCAGATGGAATATCCGAATACACCGTTGGCGCCAGGCGAACCGGCCTTGTTCCGACAAGCGTTGCTGGCATCCCAGGAGCTGGCGGATGGCATTGACTACTGCCGCGTTGACCTCATGCTAAAAAATGATGAAATCTATTTCAGTGAAATAACCTTAAGCCCGAGACGCGGTAAACTGTCGATTACCCCGCAGGAATGGGATGCTAAGCTAGGAAAAATATGGCATTTACCGCCGGCAGGCACATTTGACCTGCCGCTGACGCTCACGAGTCGGGCCAGGTGAGTTTAAATATTGAGTGGTTTTGCGTTGATAAGGTATAGGTAACATCGCCACCATGCGCCAGCATGATGGCTTTTACCACCGACAAACCCAAACCACAGCCTTCCGGGTTCAACTGTCTGGCGCCGTTATCGCGCTGAAAGGGCTGAAACAGGAAGTCATGAAACTCCCTGGGAATACCCGGTCCCCCATCCTGAATCAGGATAAAATTGCCTTTATCCGAAACACCATTTTTTACCGTGAGCTTGCGCGAAGTGGAATAGTGTAAGGCATTGTCAAATAAAACGGTCAGACACTGATTGATGCGTAAGGGATCGCATACGCACTGCTGCTCCCTCAGTTCAGTATGGACGGTAAATGCCTTACGGTTGAACTCGGGCATGAAGGTATCGAGCGCGTCCTGTATTGTCCCTTTCAGATCCGTTCTGGCCTGGTATAACGTGTATCCTGCCCCGCCATCCGAACTGATAACCCGGAGATCTTCAATCAGACGGGTTAATCCTTCCGTCTGTTTGAGGAGGTTACTAAACAGCACCGGGTCCGGGGTAAACACCCCGTCAACCAGCCCCTGAAGCCTTCCGCGTAAAATGGTGACCGGGGTTCTGAGTTCATGCGCAATCGCAGCATTCCAGGATTTCCGCTGGATATCCAGCGTTTGCAGCTTTTCTGCCATTTCATTGAAATCCGTAACCAGGTGATTGATCTCTCCCAGCCGGGAACTGGCACAGAATGCCCTGGCGTCCAGATCGCCCTGAGAAATTTTTTTCAGGCTGGACGCGACCGCGTTTAGCGGGGTGAGTATTCGCGATGAAAGTTTGACCGTAAAGAATACGGCAATGATCAGGCTGATCGTTGTCGCGGTCCCAATCCATACCCAGTCCCACATCGTCATCTGCTCGTCATCGCCCGCAGCAGGGCCGCCGGGAAGATGATCCAGAATAAAGGAGTAGAAAAACCAGGAGCCCAGTATAGCGATGGCAATTATCGTAAACGTCAGCAACAGCATATACGTTAAGATCTGACGACTCAGGACAGACTCTTTATTCATTTTTTTTCCCCAAGCCGGTAACCCATGCCCCTGATGCTCTCGGGAACGCCATAAAGACCGGCCAGCTCCAGTTTTTTTCGCAGCTTGCTCATATGGCTGTCGACGGTTCTGTCGAGCGTATCGCCTTCCGGCAAACACGCGTTGAGCAACTCTTCACGGGAACAGACCTTGCGCGGATACCGCACCAGGTAAGAAAGCAATTTAAATTCGGTCGTCGTTAAGACCGGGGAGATAACCTCGGGCCCCGCAGTAACCTCCACGTAGAAATCATCCGGATAGACCGTAATGAATGGCGTTCTGAGCGGCATGGCCCCCGCCTGCTGAAGCGCAGGCTTTGTTCTACGCAGCACCGCCTCAACCCGTGCGACAACTTCCGAAGGGTTGAAGGGTTTGATGACGTAATCATCCGCGCCGAGCCTCAGACCCATAAGTTTATCGACGTCCTGATCGAGAGCGGAAACCATAATGACGGGGACAGTACTTTCATGGCGGAGCGTGGTAAGCACGCTCCAGCCGTCACACACGGGCAGGTGAATATCCAGCAAGATGAGATCCGGTTTATGGAGGCGATTGAGCGTTATCGCCTGCTCGCCCTGCCTGGCCCTGAGCGTTTTCATTCCCGAACGCTCTAAGTAGCTCATCAGTATATCGGCGATTTCGTCTTCATCTTCAACAACAAGGATCAGCGTATTTTTGTTCATATTATCTCCGCGGGTGAAATCCCTTTAAGCACGCTATCAGATATCTTGAGCACAATAAGACACAGCCTCCGGGAAAAAGTGCCGTAGTCACGAAAATTTCCCGGGTGGTTTAAATGCCCGGTTATTTCTCCACACAGCCTACACATTCAGTCAATAAAGACTCGACAATGTCCGTTCAAAATCGCTAATGAGGCATAACGCGTTGTGCATTGCGCGCTGCAAATTACCACTGTTTCTTAAAGATTTTATGAAGTTGGCTGAAATAATGAACATGGAATTTTCCAAATATTTTTCTCCTAAAAAACTGGGTATATATTCCCTGTTTCTGCTGCTGTCGTGGGGATTACTTTATACCTGGCTGGTGCTGGTACACAGAATGGATGAGAAAGTCGCCTCGACGCTGCTCTCTTCACCCCTTATCTATGGCTGCATCGCATTGTCAGTGGTTTTTCTGGTCATACAAAATAAAGCCGGCGCGTTCATTGAGCTACTTATCATCGCCTTCTGGCTGATGGTGATTTTTGTTTATCTCATTATTACGTTCACCGTGCTGTTAAACGCGATGCCCGATATTGAGGATCTGATCTTTTACTATGAATGTTATTTGATCATTTTTTTTGGTGGAGCACCGCTGTACCTCATTATGAGAATGATCTGAGCCCTTGCTCCACACGGCCTCCATAAACCGCCCACTTCCGCTAAACAGGTGCGCGGTAGAGTCTCTGCCTCACTCTTTTGCACAAAAATAACCCAATGCCTCATTTTTTTATCGAACGTCCCATTTTCGCCTGGGTTGTGGCGCTGTTTATCGTCCTGACGGGTCTCCTGTCTATTCCTCGTTTGCCAGTTGCGCAGTATCCGGCGGTGGCTCCGCCAGGCATCATTATTTCCGTCAGTTACCCGGGGGCCAGCCCCGATATCATGAATACGTCGGTGATATCGTTAATCGAACGCGAAATCTCTGGCGTAGATAATTTGCTCTACTTCGAATCATCCAGCGACACAACCGGTTCGGCATCGATTACCGTCACGTTTAAACCCGGCACGGACATCAAGCTTGCACAGATGGATCTGCAGAATCAGATTAAGATCGTCGAGCCTCGTCTTCCTCAGGCGGTAAGACAAAACGGCATTAACGTCGAGGCCGCTAATTCTGGATTTTTAATGATGGTGGGGCTGAAGTCCACCAGCGGTCAATTCGAGGAAGCCGACTTAAGCGACTATTTTGCCCGAAACGTCAGTGACGAGCTTCGTCGCGTGCCCGGCGTAGGGAAAGTTCAGCTGTTTGGCGGCGAAAAAGCGCTGCGTATCTGGCTGGATCCGATGAAGCTCCACAGCTACGGCCTTTCGGTGAGCGATGTGCTTACTGCTGTTGGCCAGCAAAATGCCCTGGTTTCACCCGGCAAAACGGGAGATGAGCCAGCATCTGCGGGACAAGGCGTAACATATCCCATCACCGTGAAGGGGCAACTCACTTCGGTAGAGGCGTTCAGAAACATTACCCTGAAATCAGATGCATCGGGCGCGAGGCTGAAACTGTCCGACGTCGCGCGCGTTGAGTCCGGCCTGCAAAGTTACGCTTTCGGTATCCGCGAAAATGGCGTGCCCGCAACGGCTGCGGCAATCCAGCTCTCGCCGGGTGCCAACGCAATGAGTACGGCTTCAGGCGTACGCGCGCGCATCGACGAGCTTTCCCAGGTATTACCGGAAGGAATGACGTTTACGGTTCCCTTCGATACCGCGCCGTTTGTGAAACTGTCTATCATGAAGGTGGTTCAGACCTTTGTAGAAGCGATGGTCCTGGTCTTCCTGGTGATGCTTCTGTTTCTGCATAAGATACGCTGTACGCTTATCCCGGCGATTGTTGCTCCCGTCGCACTTCTTGGCACCTTCACGGTGATGTTATTGAGCGGATACTCCATCAATATTCTGACGATGTTCGGCATGGTGCTGGCGATAGGGATTATCGTTGATGATGCCATTGTGGTTGTGGAGAACGTCGAACGACTGATGGCGGAAAAAAGCCTCTCGCCACGGGACGCTACCCGGCAGGCCATGCAGGAGATCACCCCGGCGATTATCGGGATCACGCTGGTGCTCACTGCCGTCTTTATCCCCATGGGGTTTGCTGAGGGTTCGGTCGGGATTATCTATCGACAATTTTGTATTTCTATGGCGGTCTCCATACTGCTGTCCGCGTTTCTAGCCCTGACACTGACGCCTGCCCTGTGCGCAACGTTACTCAAGCCGCACAAGGCAGGAAAGAGCGGAAGTGGAAGGTTCGCGGCCAGGTTTAACGCGCGCTTCCGTTTGCTCACCGTCTGTTACGAAGCCGGGCTGGGTGCCGTTCTGAAGCGAACCGGGCGTATGCTGCTCCTGTACGTTGCGCTTTGTACGGCGCTATTTGTTGGATTGTCTTCGTTACCGTCGTCTTTTCTGCCGGACGAAGATCAGGGCTATTTTATGTCCTCTATCCAGCTGCCTTCTGACGCCACGATGCAGCGCACCCTCAACGTGGTTAAAAAATTTGAAGCGGAAATTGCGGCCCGGCCGGACATAGAAAGCAACATTATGATCCTGGGGTTTGGCTTTTCAGGTTCAGGACCGAATTCGGCCATGGCCTTCACCACGCTGAAGGACTGGAAAAATCGGCAGGGCTCGACGGCTCAGGATGAAGCCGACCACATACAGGCCAGCATGACGAACGTCACTGATGCCGTCACAATGAGCCTGCTCCCGCCGGCCATTTCGGATATGGGCACCTCCTCGGGCTTCACCTGGTACGTTCAGGACAGAGCGGGAGCGGGCTATGAGGCTCTGAAGAGGGCCGCCGACGCGCTGGTTCTGCAGGCTAATCAACGCCCTGAACTCAGTGATGTCTATATAGACGGTCTGCCAGAAGGAACCAGCCTTGCGCTCCTGGTTGACCGGGAAAAGGCGGAAGCGATGGGCGTCTCATTCGATGAAATCAACCAGACGCTTTCCGTCACCCTGGGCTCAAATTACGTCAACGACTATACGAATAACGGCCGCGTTCAACAGGTGATTATGCAGGCCGATGCCCCCTACCGAATGCAGCCTGAACAGATACTGAAACTATCAGTGAAAAACCGGATGGGTGAGATGGTGCCGGTATCAACGTTTGCGACGATCTCCTGGAACGTTGCGCCGCAGCAGTTGACGCGCTACCAGGGTTATTCTGCTATACGGATTACCGGAAGTGCGGCGTCAGGCGTATCCAGCGGCACCGCAATGAAGATCATGGAGGGTTTGTCCAGGAGCCTGCCTCAGGGCATGGCGGGTGAATGGGCCGGGAGTTCGTTGCAGGAGAAAAAATCGGAATCGCAGCTTCCGGGCCTGATCGCCCTGTCGATACTGGTCGTGTTTATGGTGCTCGCCGCCCTGTATGAGAGCTGGTCTATTCCTTTTGCGGTCATGCTGGTTGTTCCACTGGGCCTTATCGGGGCGGTGATAGCGGTGTTTGTTGCCGGCATGACCAATGACGTGTTCTTTAAGGTCGGTCTGATTACGCTTATCGGCCTGTCGGCCAAGAACGCCATTCTGATTGTGGAGTTTGCCAGGCAGCTGCATCGCGAAGGGCAACCCCTGCTGGCGGCGACCATTCATGCCGCCAGTCAGCGCCTGCGCCCCATTCTGATGACATCGTTAGCCTTTACCTTAGGGGTTGTTCCTCTGATGCTGGCCAGTGGTGCAAGCGACAGTACGCAGCATGCCATCGGTACCGGCGTGTTTGGCGGCATGATTAGCGGTACGCTTCTCGCGATCTTCTTCGTACCGGTTTTCTTTATCGTTATTGCGCGCTTCATCGGCAACATCAGGAAAGCGTGAACGCCCTTGCGGGATCGCGCCTCCTCGCTGGTTGGATGAGGCGAAGCTGTTGCCGGGTGATATACTGGACGAATGCTGAAATTTCGCGCCCCCGCGTGTCAGCGACGCATTCTTCGGGACATGCGACTTCGGAGAAGTGCGAGAAATATCGTGACACAAGGGGCTGTGAGTGGGCTATAATTTCGAGCTAATTTCGAATGATTTTGAAATACTGCCTGTAACGCTATGAATTACAAGGCAAAATAAGCAATGAATATAAGGATTAAAGCTATGGGTTTTCTTTCCGGTAAGCGCATTCTGGTGACTGGCGTTGCCAGCAAACTGTCCATCGCATACGGCATCGCACAGGCAATGCATCGCGAAGGCGCTGAGCTGGCGTTCACCTACCAGAACGACAAGCTGAAAGGCCGTGTTGAAGAGTTTGCCGCGCAGCTGGGTTCCAGCATTGTTCTGGAATGTGACGTTGCACAAGACGAAAGCATCGACGGCATGTTTGCTGAACTGGCAAAAGCATGGCCGAAATTCGACGGTTTCGTTCACTCCATCGGCTTCGCTCCTGGCGACCAGCTGGACGGCGACTACGTGAACGCGGTAACCCGTGATGGCTTCAAAATCGCGCACGACATCAGCTCCTACAGCTTCGTTGCGATGGCGAAATCCTGCCGCGCGATGCTGAACCCGGGCGCAGCCCTGCTGACCCTGTCCTACCTGGGCGCTGAACGTGCTATCCCTAACTACAACGTTATGGGTCTGGCTAAAGCGTCTCTGGAAGCCAACGTACGCTACATGGCGAACGCAATGGGTCCTGAAGGCGTGCGTGTTAACGCCATCTCTGCGGGTCCTATCCGCACCCTGGCCGCTTCCGGTATTAAAGATTTCCGTAAAATGCTGGCACACTGCGAAGCGGTTACCCCGATTCGTCGTACTGTTACCATTGAAGATGTGGGTAACTCTGCAGCATTCCTGTGCTCTGACCTTTCCGCAGGTATCTCCGGCGAAGTGGTTCACGTTGACGGCGGCTTCAACATCGCTGCAATGAACGAGCTGGAAATTAAATAAGCTGTGACTCTCTTCCCGCCCGGGAAGAGAGTATTTTCCCCCGCGTCACCCCTTCGTTATTCCGTTCTGCTATTTGTTATCACCTAACAATATTTTTCCCTTTATCTGCCTTACGCCAGGATATTGATCGCCATTTTGAGATCAAGGAACGCACATGGAACAACGCCGTTTTTCCGGCAAAGGCCACTGGTATCATGAAACCCAGTCAAACCACGCGCAGACGGATGTTCTGCCCCTGGTGCCCGAAGCCGCTAACGTCGACGATCGTTTTTTGCTCGATTTAGCCCTGCCTGATGAGATTGTCGCCGCCTGTTCTGGCTGGCTTACTCCTGCCAGAGCCTTATGCCACAAGCTGTTTCCACTCTCAATTCCCGTGAACCGACTGCATACGCTCAGCGCTTACGATCGGCTCAGTACCGCGTTAACGGTCGCACAGGCCTGCGGCGTTCAGCGGCTCTGTAACCACTACGCCGCCCTCCTCGCCCCGCTTCCCGGCCCGGACTCCTCGCGCGAAAGCAACCGCCGCCTGGCGCAAATCACCCAGTATGCCCGCCAGCTCGCCAGCTCACCTGATGTCATTGATGATAAAGCCCGGAACCAGCTTGATGAGGTGGGCCTGTCCACGTACGACATCGTGGTGATTAACCAGATTATCGGCTTTATCGGTTTTCAGGCGCGCGTGGTCGCGATTTTTCAGGCCCTGTTGGGACATCCTGTTCGCTGGTTGCCGGGGCACCATATTCAGCCGCACACGCTTCCCGCGAGCCACGATGCGTGGATGCCGCTTTTACCCGTCGTCGAGCTGCGCTACGCGAATGCGCATCAGCTGGAGTCCCTGTCCCGCTGGCAGGCAGAACCCGCGCTCGAGGCGTTGACGCCGGTGCTTTGTCATGAGCCGACGCTGCTCGACCTGACCGGAGAAATCCTGTTAAACAGCCGCGCGGAGATCCCGCAGACCTCCCCCGCACTTTCGGCAGCGGTCGAACTGCTGACCCGCTCTCCGGACCGCTTCAGCGCCGCGCAGTTTACCCCGCTCACGGATCAAGGACTCCAGGGCGAATATGCCATCACGCTGCTTACCCAAAGTGCGTTTGATGGCTGGCTCAATCGTCTGAAAGTGGCGTTTGGTAAAGAGGAATAACCACACTCATTACCCAAAGACCGCTTGCTGAGACAGTGAGAATCGCGTAAAACTGTCAGCCGCTCAATGGCTACGAAAATAGAACATTATGTTTCAGGACAACCCGCTGCTAGCGCAGCTTAAACAGCAACTGCATTCCCAGACGCCGCGTGCAGAAGGGGTCGTAAAAGCCACGGAAAAGGGCTTTGGCTTCCTTGAAGTTGACGCGCAGAAAAGCTACTTCATTCCGCCACCGCAGATGAAGAAAGTGATGCATGGCGATCGCGTCATGGCCGTCATTCATACCGAGAAGGATCGCGAGTCCGCCGAACCGGAAGAACTGATCGAACCGTTCCTGACCCGTTTTGTGGGTAAGGTGCAGCGAAAAGACGATCGCCTTTCTATCGTGCCGGATCATCCTCTGCTGAAAGATGCCATTCCCTGCCGCGCCGCCCGTGGTGTTGAGCATGATTTTAAAGAAGGTGACTGGGCCGTAGCAGAAATGCGCCGTCATCCTCTGAAAGGCGATCGCGGTTTTTATGCGGAACTGACCCAGTTCATTACCTTTGGCGCCGATCATTTCGTGCCATGGTGGGTCACGCTGGCACGCCACAATCTTGAAAAAGAAGCGCCGAACGGCGTGGCAACCGAGATGCAGGACGAAGGTCTGACGCGTCGCGATCTTACCGCGCTGGAGTTTGTCACCATCGACAGCGCCAGCACCGAAGATATGGACGATGCGCTGTACGCTGAAGAGAGTGCCGACGGTAAACTGCACCTGACCGTTGCCATTGCCGATCCCACCGCCTGGATTGTTGAAGGCAGCAAGCTTGACGAAACGGCGAAAATCCGTGCGTTCACGAACTACCTGCCGGGCTTCAACATCCCAATGCTGCCGCGTGAACTGTCAGACGATCTCTGCTCGCTGCGTCCGAATGAAGTGCGTCCGGTCCTTGCCTGCCGCATGACCATTGCTGCGGATGGCGCGATTGAAGACGATATCGAGTTCTTTGCCGCCACCATCGAGTCGAAAGCCAAGCTGGCCTACGATAACGTCTCCGACTGGCTGGAAAATACCGGTAGCTGGAAACCTGAATCAGACGCCATTGCCGCGCAGATCCGTCTGCTGCATCGCATCTGTCTGAACCGCGGCGAGTGGCGTCAAACCCATGCGCTGGTGTTCAAAGATCGCCCGGATTATCGCTTTGTTCTGGGTGAGAAAGGCGAAGTGCTGGATATCGTGGCCGAACCGCGACGCATTGCGAACCGCATCGTTGAAGAGGCGATGATCTCCGCCAACATCTGTGCCGCACGCGTGCTGCGCGACAAGCTGGGCTTTGGTATTTACAACGTCCATACCGGCTTTGATCCAGCGAATACCGAAGCGCTGGCAGCCCTGCTGAAGAATCACGACGTGCACGTCGATCCGGAAGAAGTGCTCACGCTGCCGGGCTTCTGCAAGCTTCGCCGCGAACTGGACGCGCAGCCATCTGGCTTCCTGGACAGCCGCATTCGTCGCTTCCAGTCCTTCGCAGAAATCAGCACCGAGCCTGGCCCGCACTTTGGTCTCGGCCTCGAAGCCTACGCGACCTGGACATCACCGATCCGTAAGTATGGCGATATGGTTAACCACCGTTTGCTGAAAGCGATTATCAAAGGCGAAACCGTTGCCCGTCCTCAGGAGGACACCACGCTGCAGATGGCCGATCGCCGTCGTCTGAACCGCATGGCGGAACGTGACGTTGGCGACTGGCTGTACGCACGCTTCCTGCAGGATAAAGCCGGTACGGATACCCGTTTCGCCGCAGAAATCATCGATATCAGCCGCGGAGGGATGCGCGTCCGTCTGGTCGATAACGGTGCTGTCGCATTTATTCCTGCGCCATTCCTGCATGCTGTGCGCGATGAAATGGTCTGTAGTCAGGAAAACGGTACGGTGCAAATTAAAGGTGAAACAGTTTACAAAGTCACCGACGTGATTGACGTCACCATTGCTGAAGTCCGTATGGAAACCCGCAGTATTATCGCGCGTCCTGTCGCCTGATAACCTGTTCAATTGTCGGTCATTTCCTTTCCGGAAGGGCCGACAATTTTTCTTTTTACCCCCGCCACAAAAGCATTATTTTTTCTTACTATTTTCAGTCTCCCTTCGCCCAAATTCGCCATAATTATCTACAGTAAAAGAGTGTTGTTATATTCGGTTACGTGAATTTTTATACGTTCAGTATCCTTTTTAACCTGACTCGTTTTATTATCAGAAATCAGGGAAAAACAATAAGTTCACTTCGGTTTTACCGCTGTTTCTCAACGGAAAAGTCGACTGCAAATGAATAATTTGTGCGCTAATGAACAGCTGCGGGAGAAAACATGATGGACGATCTGGAGCAGAATTTGCTGTTTCGCTACATGGGGACTCACAGCCCATGGTGGCGTTTGTCAGCTGACAGCAATGCTCTGCACCTTGCCGCCAGTGAAAATGCCGATGTCACTCAGGTGATTGCGCTGGACGACGATCAGGCCGATCTTATCCGTCACTTAACCGTGATTACCTCCAGCATTTCCATGACGCTCTCGTTATTCGGGGAAGACCTCCCGGTTCACCTTGTTGGGCGGAAAATTACCCGTAACGAGTGGGCCGGTACCGCTTCCGCCTGGCATGATACCCCCTCCGTGGCGCGCGACCTGGCTCAGGGGCTCTCTTTCGCGGAACAGGTCGTTTCAGAGGCTAACTCCGTGATTGTTATCCTCGATCAGAACGGCAATATTCAGCGCTTTAACCGACTGAGCGAAGAGTATACCGGCCTGAAAGAGCAGGAAGTGATTGGCCAGAACGTGTTTAAGCTGTTTATGAGCCGCAGCGAAGCGGCAGCCTCAAAGCGCAATATTTCCGGTTTCTTCCGCAACGGCAGTTCCTATGAAGTCGAGCGCTGGATCAAAACGCGTAAAGGGCAACGACTGTTTCTGTTCAGAAACAAATTCGTTCACAGCGGCAGCGGTAAAAATGAAATTTTCCTTATCTGTTCCGGTACCGATATTACCGAGGAACGCCGCGCTCAGGAACGGCTGCGCGTGCTGGCCAATACCGATACCATCACTGGCTTGCCAAACCGCAATGCAATCCATGACCTGATTTCTGACGCCATCACTCACCGCGGCGACACGCAGGTTGGCGTGGTGTATCTCGATCTGGACAACTTTAAAAAGGTCAACGACGCTTACGGGCATATGTTTGGCGATCAGCTGTTACAGGCTGTCGCGCTCGCCATTTTGAGCTGTCTGGATGAGGAACAAGTGCTGGCACGACTTGGCGGTGATGAGTTTATCGTCATGGCCACCAATACCTCTCAGGGCTCTCTGGAAGCGATGGCGTCGCGCATTTTAACCCGCCTGCGCCAGCCGTTCCGAATCGGTCTGATTGAAATTTACACCGGCTGTTCCCTGGGCATCGCCCTCGCCCCTCAGCATGGCAACGACCGGGAAAGCGTCATTCGTAACGCCGATACCGCCATGTACACCGCCAAAGAGAACGGCCGGGGCAAGTTCTGCGTCTTCTCGCCCGAGATGAACCAACGCGTGTTTGAGTATCTCTGGCTGGATACCAACCTGCGTAAAGCGCTGGATAACGATCAGCTCCTGATCCACTACCAGCCAAAAATCACCTGGCGCGGCGAGGTCAGAAGCCTGGAAGCGCTGGTCCGCTGGCAATCACCCGAACGCGGTTTGATCCCACCGCTGGAGTTTATCTCTTATGCCGAGGAGTCGGGGTTGATCGTGCCGCTGGGCCGCTGGGTGATGCTCGATGTGGTTCGCCAGGTGGCAAAATGGCGCGATAAGGGAATAAACCTGCGCGTGGCCGTGAACGTCTCTGCGCGTCAGCTGGCCGACCAGACTATCTTTAGTGACTTAAAGCAGGCGCTGAAGGATCTTAACTTTGAATACTGCCCGGTGGACGTCGAATTAACCGAAAGCTGTCTTATCGAGAACGAAGAGCTGGCGCTCTCCGTGATCCAGCAGTTCAGCAGGCTGGGGGCGCAAATTCATCTCGACGATTTTGGTACCGGCTACTCCTCCCTTTCGCAGCTGGCCCGCTTCCCTATTGACGCCATAAAACTCGATCAATCGTTTGTCAGGGATATTCATAAGCAGTCCATCTCCCAGTCACTGGTGCGCGCCATCGTCGCGGTGGCGCAGGCGTTAAACCTGCAGGTGATTGCCGAAGGGGTCGAAAATGCAAAAGAAGACGCCTTTCTGACCAAGAACGGCGTCAACGAACGGCAGGGTTTTCTGTTTGCTAAGCCGATGCCCGCTGCCGCATTCGAGCGATGGCTAAAACGATATCAGGCGCGAAAGCAGCATTAACTGGCTTTACGCAAGCCCGCCGCGTGATGGCGGTTTTGCAGCATCACCAGACGCTCCATATAGGCGATATCTTTCGGTTCAAGGCAGAAAGCCGCGTCTACCCAGTCCTCCGTGATGTCCATCAGTTCACTGCGCGGCAATTGCAGAACGCGCGTCCGGGCGCGCAGCATCGCCCTCACGCCATTCAGTTTTGGCCGTAGCGTGTCGATGAAGGTTCGGGTGGAGACATAGCTTTGTCCGGGTTCAAACAGGAGATCCACCAGGCCGTGCTGTTCGTACCATTCCGCCGTATGGGATTCCCCTTTGTAGATGAGCTCCTCTGCCAGCTTCATGCCTGAACGGCGTGCAACCAGGGAATATCCCCCCATGCCCGGAAACAGGTTAAAGGCAATTTCGGGGAAACCTAAACGGGCATCGCGCTGAGCCAGAACGAAATGGTGCGCAAGAGCGGCCTCAAACCCACCTCCTAACGCGCTGCCTTCGACCATGGCCAGTGAGATGGCCCCCGTATCAAATCCCCGTGAGGCCGCATGCACGCAATCAACGCAGGCGCGCGCATAGGCCCGTAATGCTTCACGTCGACCGTGTTGAATGCACTCAACGAAGAACTGCAGGTCACCTCCCGCGTTATACATTTCGGGAACCAGCGATCCGGTCACCCAAAAATCAACCGCAAAACCAGACTGGCGGACGAGCCATGAAAAATTCATGATCTCCTCTATCAACGCATGGTTGAAGCAAGGCCGTGGCTGAGCCCGTAACATCATCCAGACGGTATGTCGCTCCGCCTCGTAATACCCTGACAGCTGGGTGAACCGTTCAGTATCGGTAAACAGTGTACAGGTAGGCTGATTGATAACTGTCATAGTCTACTTCCTCCTATAAAAAAGCGCGTTGCGCGCAGTTTTAGACTAATGCACTCAATAAGCCCGCTGTATGAGGGGGAATAATTTTATCACTTCCGTTTATGTAATTTAGTTATTGCATTTTTTCCCTTCTCTTTTGAACCCAATTTCTGCATCATTGAAAATATTAACTTTTCGCGCCTGGGGTGAGATTATGTCTACGATTGACGCACAAGCTGTAGCACAACGAATTGATACCGTGCTGGATATCCTGGTGGCGGGCGATTATCACTCTGCTATCCGTAATCTTGAGATCCTGAAGTCTGAACTTCTTGCTCAGCATGGTGCTGACGCTGCGCCCGAAAACAGACAGCCAAAAGCGCCGTGGGAAGTTTAACGCCCACCGTTTCCGACCTCGTTTCGCTTTATTAAATGGATGCTATGAATTCCCGACAACAACTCATTTTGCAGATGGTCATCGATCAGGGACGCGTAAGCGTAGTCGATCTCGCGAAAACCACTGGCGTTTCTGAAGTCACCATCCGTCAGGATCTTAATCTGCTGGAAAAACAGAGCTACCTGCGTCGCGCGCACGGCTATGCGGTCCCGCTGGACAGTGATGACGTTGAGACGCGCATGATGAACAACTACGCGCTCAAACGTGAACTGGCGGAATTTGCTGCCTCCCTGGTGAACAACGGTGAGACCGTCTTTATTGAAAACGGCAGCAGTAATGCCCTTCTGGCGCGAACACTTGCCGATCAAAAAGACGTTACCATCATCACCGTCAGTAGCTATATCGCGCATCTGCTTAAAGAGACGCGCTGCGAGGTGATTCTGCTGGGCGGTATTTATCAGAAAAAAAGCGAAAGCATGGTTGGCCCGCTGACCCGTCAGTACGTCCAGCAGGTTCATTTCAGTAAGGCCTTTATCGGGATTGACGGCTGGCAGCCGGAGACAGGTTTTACCGGCCGGGATATGATGCGCTCTGACGTGGTCAATGCCGTACTGGAAAAAGAGTGCGAAGCCATTGTGCTCACCGACAGCTCTAAATTTGGTGCCGTTCATCCTTACACAATGGGTCCCGCTTCACGCTTTAGCCGCGTGATTACCGATGACCGTTTGAGCGAAGCGCATCGCAATAAACTCGAAGAGAGCGGTCTGATCGTCAATATTATTGAAACCAGCGCCTGATTTCCCTCCGCGCCCGAATTTCGGGCGCGCATGTTCTTTCTCTGAGATGATTCTTAACCCTGCTTTAAGAGTTTTTACCTGTATAACCTGCCCTAAAGTCGTAAAATTACTGTTAGCGATATAACAGGAAGTGACTATCACCTGCGTGATGAAGTAACGCCTGCGCGACCAGCTTTCACGGGGAAAAGAATTAAGTATTCGATTCGTCTATACTTAACGTGTACATCTTTCCGTGAATCGATAATTCAGGAGAAAGTATTATGACCTTAACCAGCAAAAAATTAGCCGCCGCTGTTCTGGCAATCACTGTAGCAATGTCCCTGAGCGCATGCTCTAACTGGTCTAAACGTGACCGTAACACCGCGATTGGTGCCGGTGCCGGTGCTCTCGGTGGTGCAGTATTAACGGATGGTAGTACGCTGGGTACATTAGGTGGCGCTGCTGTCGGTGGTATTATCGGTCACCAGGTTGGCAAATAATTATTATCTAAGCCTTCCTCGATATTGCGATATTTAAACGCATTTCTGGTCTAACATACGCACGTATATAACACGAGCCACGGCATTTGCCGTGGCTCATTTATTTTAGCCGCCTGCCAGTTTAACTTTCATGCCTTTGGCTTCCAGCAGTGATTTTATTAAATCACGTTTATCACCCTGGATTTCAATAACCCCGTCCTTTACGGCACCGCCGCAGCCACATTTCTTTTTCAGCTCGGCAGCCAGCTTAGTCAGTTCTGCATCATCCAGATCAATGCCGGAGATAAGG
This sequence comes from Enterobacter sp. BNK-22, assembly GCF_048684805.1. Taxonomy (NCBI): domain Bacteria; kingdom Pseudomonadati; phylum Pseudomonadota; class Gammaproteobacteria; order Enterobacterales; family Enterobacteriaceae; genus Enterobacter; species Enterobacter sp. BNK-22. Next base: position 925,872 of record NZ_JBLQTT010000001.1, on the reverse strand, counting down.
CAGACCCCTTTCCCCTTACGTCCGCTGGTTTGACGCTGAATCCGAACGATACCATCTCCCTTTGGACGCTCCACTTTAGCTTTCGGTTCGTCTATCCGCCCGGAATCGGTTGAGTAGACCAGGCGGCTGTTGGAATCGGTCATTACGCCCCCTTGTTCAGCGATGCATTGATAGCCTTAAGCGTCTTAGCCGGGTTTACAGACTGCGTCACCGGACGCCCGATAACCATATAGTCAACGCCTGCCGCCAGCGCCTGCTCAGGCGTCATAATGCGGCGCTGATCGCCCACGTCGCTGCCCTCAGGGCGAATCCCTGGCGTGACGAGTTTAAAATCCTGGCCCAGTGCTGATTTGAAACGTACCGCTTCCTGCGCGGAGCAGACAACACCATCCAGGCCGCACTGCTGCGTCAAACGGGCGAGACGTTCAGCATGCTCCGCAGGTGACAACGTCACGCCAAGGTCGCGTAAATCACTTTCGTCCATACTGGTCAGCACGGTGACGGCGATCAGCAACGGCGCGTCCTTACCGAACGGCAGGAGCGCCTCACGGGCGGCGGTCATCATTCTTGCCCCACCCGACGCATGGACGTTGACCATCCATACGCCCAACTCTGCGGCTGCAGCAACGGCGTGGGCCGTGGTATTCGGAATATCATGGAATTTGAGGTCGAGGAAAACGTCAAAGCCGCGCTGTTGCAGATCGCGAACGATTTGCGGTCCAAACAGCGTGAACATCTCTTTGCCAACTTTCAGACGGCAGTCGCGAGGGTCGATACCGTCGACAAACGCCAGTGCAGCGTCACGCTTATTGTAATCAAGCGCAACAACAACAGGAGAATCCGTAATTACGCGGGAAGTGGAGGATGTAACAGACGTCATGACCAGCCCTTTTCGTCTATGGGCGCGCAGCGGCGCGGAACAGATAAACGGCCAGCATTCTACCTGCCGCCGCCGCAAATTGACAGAAGCCATTTATGTCCCTGCCAGGCTGGCAAACCGCACGGTGTTGAGTAAGTGCTAAAAGCTATCAGTATGTTGTAACTAAAATGAAGGCTTTTAAAAAATCACTGCCCGTCAAGGCCGCGGATTGGCTTGATGGTTGACCAGGCCCGGCATGAAGGACAATGCCAATAGAGGGTATAGGCGGTAAAACCACACTTCTGGCAACGGTAGCGCGGCTTGCTGCGCACCTGTTCGCCAACCATGTCGCGCAGCACCATCAGGCTCTCTTTGGCGCGCCCTTCTTCCGCGTCGTTCAGGTGGTAATCCATCAGCTTATGGAAGACCCGCATCGTCGGATGACGCTGAAGCTGTCGGGTGATATAGACCTGCGCGGTGTCGCCACCCTCATACTGCTCAACAACGTCAGCGAGCATCAGTTCCGCGGTTGCGCCGGTATTCTCTTCCACGCAGCGACGCAGGAACGCCACCCATTCTTCCTGCTTGTCCAGCTGTTGATAGCAGGTTTGCAGCATCTCCAGCGTTTCACTGACCAGCTCTTTGTCCTGATCGATAACCCGCAGCAGGCTTTCAACGGCTTTGGCGTAGTCGCCATTCGCCATAAAGACGCGCCCCATCATGATAGAGATACGGGCGCTGTTGCGGTCCGCGGCGGCACCTTTCTTCAGCAACGTCATGGCTTTATCCATGTCGTCGTTGCCCATCTGCTGAAGGGCAAGTTCACAGTAGAAATGGGCTATCTCAACGCGCTGCTTATCTTTACCCAGCTTCACCAGACGTTCGGCCGTATCAATGGCTTTTTGCCAGTCGCTGGTGGCCTGATAAATCTGCAGGAGCTGCTGCAACGCGCCGATGCGGAAATCTGTTTCATCCACCAGCTGAGCGAACATATCTTCAGCGCGATCGTACAACCCCGCGGCCATGTAATCTCGTCCCAGCTGTTGTACGGCCAGGAGTCGTTGATCGTAGGTCAGCGAGGCGCTTTCCATCAGGGTCTGGTGAATACGAATGGCGCGGTCAACCTCGCCGCGCGAGCGGAACAGGTTACCCAGGGTAAGATGCGCTTCAACGGTCCCCGTATCCTCTTTCAGCATGTCGAGGAACAGGTCCACCGCTTTGTCCTGCTGATTGCTCAGGAGGAAGTTTACCCCCGCAACGTAGTCGCGGGAGAGTCGGTTGGCCTCATCCTGTTTTGTTTGTTGCGCACTTCTGCGGCCCATATACCAGCCATAGGCTGCGGCGACAGGCAAAAGCAGAAACAACAACTCCAGCATCGTCGATTATTCCTTCACGACCGGCACGCCAGAGCTTTCCGGCATGTCGGACGCAGGCGCAATGTGATGTTCGAGTCGTTTGATTTTACGTTCTGCGCGCGCAAGCGAAACACGGACTTTTAACCAGAACAAACCGCAAACCAGCCAGCCAATGGCAAAGCCTGCAGCAAATAAGACAGCGAGCAGGCTCGACACACGGTATTCACCCTGAGCCAGCAGATAGTTAAACGTCACCTGCTGATCGTTTTGTGCACCCAATGTGACTGAAATGACAAAAATCGCCAATACCAGTAAGAAAATGAGTAAATATTTCACATTACTTCCCGTTATGTGGTTCAAGCGAATAAAGTGTGTTCAACTTAACGCAATCAGCCTTATAAACTACCATTTTAGTGACGGGCGCGAAACGGAAAAAGTGACGCGCACGTCATGGATCTATGGGCCAAATGCGGAATATCAACCGTCAGGCGTCCGTTTGGTCCCTTTCGGCTATTTCTTCTTTCTCTTCCGGCGGTGGCGTTAGCGGGCCGCAGAATCGTTCAGCCAGCCAGGTCGCCAGCATCACCAGCAGCCACGAGATGAGCGTGGCAACGACCAGATCCCGTGGCCAGTGCATCCCCAGCAGTAAGCGGCTGCCCATGACCGCCGTCGCCCAGACCAGTAGAATCACGATAGTGACCGTACGCCGTCTTGGCCAAAGCAGCCCAACCCCCAGCAGCGCCCAGCTGGCGGCAAACATGGTATGGCCAGAAGGAAACGCGAACCCGGTCTCTTTCTGCCAGTGTTTTCGCAAGAATTTCGGGATATCCTGCTGTTCCGCAAGCTGTTCTTTGACCAGCGCGCCGCGATCTTTACGCTTTAAAGTGTAGAACTCATCCACCGGAACATGGTGCGTTTTTTCCAGCCAGACGACAAAAGGACGCGGCTCCTGAACGCGATCTTTCACCCAGGATTTTACGCCCTGACCGATAAGGATAGCCCCACCGAGGATAGCAAAGAGCATCAGCGCCGCGCGCAGACGAAAGCGCAGGCACCACAGAAACCAGGCGCACAGGAGAACGTGGGTAATAATTCCCCAGGGCTGGGTGACCGTTTCCGTAATCCAGTATAACGTTTTCAACCACGTGGCGTTCTGCCCGGGCTGCCACATCCACCCGGAAAGCCATACGGCCAAAGGCATAATCAGTAAAATGGCCGCACCTGCTGCCGTACGTCTGGCGATTGAATGCATGTCTTCTCCTTTTTCGCTAAGCGTCACAATCATAACTGAAATTTATTCACCTGGTGGAGATGTCGGATCGTGCGTTTAACGTTCATATAGCATGGTGCCCATTAGGCGAACATGCTGAGCTTGTGGCAAAATAAGCTGATACAGAAAGCAAAACAGGGCACAGGCACGAAACGTGTCAGCCTACTCTGGAGAATCACATGCAGCTTAAACGTGTGGCAGAAGCCAAACTGCCAACCCCATGGGGCGATTTCCTGATGGTGGGTTTTGAAGAACTGGCAACCGGACAGGATCATGTCGCACTGGTGTATGGCGACATTTCAGGGCAGACACCGGTGCTGTCCCGCGTCCATTCAGAGTGTCTCACCGGCGATGCGTTGTTCAGCCTGCGCTGTGATTGCGGTTTCCAACTGGAAGCAGCCCTTTCTCATATTGCTGAAGAAGGCCGCGGCGTGCTGCTTTATCACCGTCAGGAAGGGCGTAATATTGGTTTGCTGAATAAAATTCGCGCCTACGCGCTTCAGGACCAGGGCTACGATACGGTTGAAGCGAACCATCAGCTCGGTTTTGCCGCTGACGAACGTGATTTCACCCTGTGCGCCGATATGTTCAAGCTGCTGGGCGTGGACGAAGTACGTCTGTTGACCAATAACCCGAAAAAAGTGGAGATCCTGACCGAAGCCGGGATCAACATCGTTGAACGCGTACCGCTGATTGTCGGCCGTAACCCGAAAAATGCCCACTACCTTGATACCAAAGCCGCCAAAATGGGCCATCTGCTGAAAGAGTGATGCTAACTGAAATTGATGACAAGCCCTGTTATCAACAGCTTAGCCGTTTTTTGCCGGGTGACGCTGCGCTTACCCGGCCTACTGTAATTTGTAGGCCCGTGCAAGCGTAGCGCCGCCGGGCTAAACGTACATCAAGCACTTTGTCAGCAGTCTGAGCCCGGCACGCGTGCCGGGCTCGTTTCATCAATCCAGCATCTTACGAATCACGTAATGTAAAATGCCGTCGTTCTGGTAGTAGGTCAGCTCGGTTGCCGTATCAATACGGCACCGGCAATCCAGCACCTCGGTTTTCCCGTCTGCCCGCGTTAACGTTACCGGCACCGTTTTACCCGGCTGCAGGTTTTGCAGGCCGCTAATGTCAATCTGCTCTTCCCCGGTCAGGCCCAGCGTTTTACGCGTCACGCCCTGCGGGAACTCCAGCGGCAGGATCCCCATGCCAATCAGATTCGAACGGTGAATACGTTCGAACGATTCGGCGATGACCACCCGAACGCCAAGCAGGCGCGGACCTTTCGCCGCCCAGTCGCGGCTGGAGCCGGAACCGTACTCTTTCCCGGCAATCACCGCCAGCGGCGTCCCTTCCTGTTGGTATTTAACGGCCGCATCATAGATCGAAACAACTTCCGTTCCAGGCAGATGACGCGTCATGCCCCCTTCCACACCCGGCACCATTTCGTTACGAATGCGGATGTTGGCAAAGGTCCCGCGCATCATGACTTCATGGTTACCGCGGCGCGAGCCGTAAGAGTTAAAATCGCGGCGTTCGACACCCCGGCTTTGCAGGTAACGGCCTGCCGGGCTATCGGCTTTGATGCTCCCCGCCGGAGAGATATGATCCGTCGTGACGGAATCCCCCAGCATAGCCAGGATACGCGCGCCATGGATATCCTTAAGCGGCGCGGGCTCGGCCTGCATCTCATCAAAGAACGGCGACAGACGAATATAGGTCGAGTCATCCCGCCAGCCATAGGTATCCGAACCTGCAACATTGATGGCTTTCCATTCCGGCGTGCCTTCAAAGACTTCCGCGTACTCTTTGCGGAACATCTCGGTAGAGACCTTCTCAACGGCCAGCGCGATTTCTCGCGAGGATGGCCAGATATCTTTCAGATAGACAGGGTCATTCTTGCGATCGTGACCAATCGGATCGGTCACCAGGTTGATATTCATGTTCCCTGCGAGAGCGTATGCCACCACCAGCGGCGGCGAAGCAAGCCAGTTGGTTTTTACCAGCGGGTGAATGCGCCCTTCGAAGTTTCGGTTACCGGAAAGAACGGCACCGACCGTCAGGTCACCCTGCTTGATCGCCGTTTCGATGGGTTCAGGCAGTGGCCCGGAGTTACCAATACAGGTCGTACAGCCGTAGCCCACGAGGTTAAAGCCTAGCTCGTCCAGGTACGGCGTCAGTTTGGCCTGAGCCAGGTAGTCCGACACCACTTTAGATCCCGGCGCCAGCGAGGCCTTAACCCACGGCTGAGGTTTTAACCCAAGTTCGACCGCCTTTTTAGCCAGCAGACCGGCTGCCATCAATACGCTGGGGTTGGACGTGTTGGTGCAGGAGGTAATGGCGGCAATAACAACCGCGCCATCAGGAAGCTGATACTGATGCCCGTTCAGAACATAGTCGACGGGACGATGGTCTTTCTGCGCCACGTTCACTTCCAGGGCATTGCTGGCGGCAAACGCTTTCGGCACGTCAGACAACGCAACCCGATCCTGCGGACGTTTCGGCCCCGCGAGGCTCGCTTCGACGCTTCCCATATCGAGTTCAAGCGTGCTGGTGAAAACAGGCTCATCGCCCGGATTGCGCCACATGCCCTGCGCTTTGGTGTACGCTTCCACCAGCGCGACCTGCTCTTCGCTGCGGCCGCTAAGGCGCATGTACTCCAGCGTGACGTCGTCAATGGGGAAAAAGCCGCAGGTTGCACCGTATTCCGGCGCCATATTGGCAATGGTGGCGCGGTCGGCCAGCGGGAGCGAATCCAGACCGTCACCGTAGAATTCAACAAACTTGCCCACTACGCCATGCTTACGCAGCATCTGGGTGACGGTCAGCACCAGATCGGTGGCGGTAATGCCTTCAGAAAGCTTTCCGGTCAGCTTGAAGCCCACCACATCCGGGATAAGCATGGATACCGGCTGGCCGAGCATGGCGGCTTCCGCTTCAATACCGCCGACGCCCCAGCCCAGCACGCCCAGACCGTTGATCATGGTGGTATGCGAATCCGTGCCCACCAGGGTGTCCGGATAAGCGACCCACTCTTTATCCTGCAATTCGCTCCAGACGGCTTTACCCAGATATTCAAGGTTCACCTGGTGGCAAATGCCGGTGCCTGGCGGGACCACGCTAAACCGACTGAACGCCTGCTGTCCCCACTTCAGAAATACATAGCGCTCGTGGTTACGCTCCATCTCCAGACGCACGTTTTCGCCAAAGGCGTCATCATCACCGAAGTGGTCAACGGTGACAGAGTGGTCAATGACGAGGTCAACCGGGGAAAGCGGGTTAACTTTTGCCGTATCCCCGCCGAGACGCTTAACGGCTTCACGCATCGCGGCCAAATCAACCACGGCCGGAACACCGGTAAAGTCCTGCATCAGCACCCTTGCCGGGCGGTAGGCGATTTCTCTGTCGGCATGGGCCTTCTCAAGCCACCCTGCCAGCGCCTGGATATCATCGAGTGTGACAGAGTCACCGTCCTGCCAGCGCAAGAGGTTTTCCAGTAAAACTTTCAATGACTTGGGTAACCGCGAAATGTCCCCAAGCGTTCTGGCAGCCAGCGGCAGGCTGTAGTAGTGCCAGGTTTTATTTTCTGCCTGTAATGTGTCCTTACTGGCTTCGCGTAGGGTTAACGACATAAGCTCCTCCTTAATCACAGAGATGCCCTGACAATCATCAGGGCCGTAATTAAAGATAACACAAAGATGTCGTAACGTTTTGATAACAACCCAAATTGATAAATTTAGGATTGGTCCAGCGCGGGGAAACAAAAAACCCCGCCGTAGCGAGGTTTTACAATTTAGTGGAGCGCCAGCCAGATGAGCTGACTCCAGAACAGAATCGACACGGTAAAAACGCCGATCCACGACCAGTATTTGTGAGACGTCATGTTATTCATCATAGGGACACCAGGCATTATTTATAAAAATTCCGAGGTCGTTCCTCAGTGCTATATTGCTGATGTGTATTTATTAAAGAGTACAAAAGCGCAGAGTCGATATTCAGACTATTTGCATCATTACGCAATAAACTAAATTATTGTTTTTTGGGTTCGTCTTCTGCGAACACATCAATAAAAGCCTGCTGCTGCGGCGTCAGTTTCCAGGACGCGGGTACAACAGTCGCAGGTGCTTTACGCCCTCTGTGGCCGCTGTCACGATGCTGACACATCTGTTTTACCGAAGCTGTACGTACCGTCACTGACATATTTAACCCCAATATTTCCAGGCCAGGAGAGCAACCACCACCCAAAACAGGGTAGAGACGAGAAAGACCGCCAGCCAGGCTTTACGCTTGAGCGCAGGATCCCTTTGCGGTTCTTCACTTCCTGAAGGCATTGCTAACCTCATACAATCGACATCGCTTATCATTTAGGACCAAACAATTGGTACAATTAATCATCTGTTGAGATAAATCCTAAAGAAACTTTAGCCGAAAAGCCAGTGAATTTACGCACCGGGAGGTATGAAATATTCAATCTTTTGACCAGAAATAAATAATTGAAAAGAAAAATTTGCGAAGGCGTAAATTAGTTTCTACTTTTGTCGCCAATTCACGACATTATAACCTTACGTATTAAATGGATAATGACATTATATGGCAGGGGAATCGCAGATGATGATAATTCTAATTTAGCTTTGAGAGGTTATTTCGGTATCTTTCCCTGGGGGAAAGATACCGGGTGTGATTATTTTTCGGGAAGTTTGATGTCTTTAAACATCTCTTCAATATCTTCATTTGAGCGTAATGCCACGGCGGTATCAACCACATCACGCGTTAAATGAGGGGCAAAGCGCTGAATAAAATCATACATATAGCTGCGCAGGAAGGTGCTGCGGCGGAAACCAATTTTTGTGGTGCTATGGCTGAAAACGTCGTGCGCATCAAGACGCACCAGGTCAGGGTCTGACACCGGATCCACCGCCATGCTGGCAATGACGCCCACCCCCAATCCAAGCCGGACATAGGTCTTAATCACGTCGGCGTCCGTCGCGGTAAAGACAATGCGCGGCGTTAATCCTGCCCGGTTAAAGGCCGTATCAAGCTCAGAACGCCCGGTAAAGCCAAAGGTATACGTCACCAGAGGATACTGGGCCAGCTCTTCGATAGTGACCGACCCTTTACCCGCCAGGGGGTGATCGGGGGTCACCACAATAGAACGGTTCCAGTGGTAGCACGGGAGCATGACCAGATCGTCATAGAGGTGAAGCGCTTCGGTGGCGATGGCAAAGTCTGCATTCCCCTTGGAGACGGCTTCAGCGATTTGCGTTGGCGAGCCCTGATGCATATGCAACGAGACGCGAGGATAACGCTCGATAAAGCCTTTGATCACGCCGGGCAGCGCATAGCGCGCCTGCGTATGCGTGGTGGCAATATACAGCGAGCCTTTATCCGGCCATGTATGCTCCCCTGCCACAGACTTAATCGCATCGACTTTGGAGAGGACTTCCCGCGCAATGCGGATGATTTCCTGCCCCGCCGGCGTCACCTGGGTAAGATGCTTACCGCTGCGGGCGAAGATCTGAATGCCTAACTCATCCTCCAGCATACGAACTTGTTTGCTGATGCCCGGTTGCGAGGTATACAACCCCTCGGCGGTAGAAGAGACGTTAAGGTTATGATTCACCACCTCAACGATATAACGAAGCTGCTGTAATTTCATGCCAGACCATCCGATTTAGCGCATGCGGTCAATCGCTTAAGACGATTTAATAATAAGAAACAGGTTAACTATAACCACTATATCATTTATAGCCTGACTGTATAGTACGGAACAAAAAATAATAACAAGGTAATAAAAAAGGGCCGGAAATCCGGCCCTTTCACAGGTAAGTTACGGTTAGGGAAGATTATTTCTTGCCTTCAACCCATTTGCCATCGACAAAGAAGGCTGACCATCCGGTCGCTTTACCCTCTTTCTCTGCCGCAACGTACTGCTGCTTAGTTTTACGGCTAAACCGCACCACTGTTTTGTTGCCTTCCGGATCCTGCTGTGGCGCATCGGCCAGATAACGCAGTTTCTCCGGCAGACGATCGCGGAAGCGATGCAGCTCTTCCACCAGCGGCGCGCGGGTTTCACGCGATTTCGGGAAGGTGTTGGCGGCCAGAAAGACACCTGCCGCGCCGTCACGCAGCACGAAGTACGCGTCAGATTTCTCACATGGCAGCTCTGGCAGCGGAACCGGATCTTCCTTCGGCGGAGCCACTTCACCGTTACGCAGAATTTTGCGCGTGTTTTTACATTCGTCGTTGGTGCAGGCCATGTACTTACCGAAACGCCCCATTTTCAGGTGCATTTCAGAACCACACTTCTCGCACTCCACAATCGGGCCGTCATAGCCTTTAATGCGGAACTCGCCCTCTTCGATCTCATACCCGTCACACGTTGGGTTATTACCACACACGTGCAGCTTGCGTTTTGGATCGATCAGGTAGCTGTCCATTGCCGTGCCGCATTTTTTGCAGCGGCGCTTGGCACGCAGAGCGTTAGTTTCCGCATCGTCACCTTCCAGCACGTTGAGAATTTCGTTCTCTGGCACCAGGTTGATGGTGGTTTTGCAGCGCTCTTTTGGCGACAGCGCATAGCCGGAGCAGCCGAGGAACACGCCCGTGGTGGCAGTACGGATCCCCATCTTGCGGCCACAGGTTGGGCAGTCGATGCTGGTCAGAACCATCTGGTTAGGCAGCATGCCGCCCTCTTCAGGGTCTTTCTCCGCTTTTTCAAGCTGGTCGGTGAAATCGCTGAAGAAGCTGTCGAGGACCTTTTTCCATTCCGCCTGGTGGCTGGCAACCTGGTCGAGACTGTCTTCCATTTGCGCGGTGAAATCGTAGTTCATCAGCTCGCGGAAGTTAGCTTCCAGACGATCGGTGACGATCTCACCCATTTTTTCCGCATAGAAACGACGGTTTTCAACACGGACGTAACCGCGATCCTGAATCGTCGAGATAATTGACGCGTAGGTCGACGGACGGCCAATACCGCGTTTTTCCAGCTCTTTTACCAGAGATGCTTCACTGAAGCGTGCAGGTGGCTTGGTGAAGTGCTGAGCCGGGGTCAGCTCAACCAGAGACAGTTCATCACCTTTGTTCACCGCAGGCAGCGTTCGATCTTCATCACCTTTACGCAGCGCAGGCATCACTTTCGTCCAGCCGTCGAAACGCAGAATACGACCGCGCGCCTTGAGACGGAAATCACCCGCCCCGACGGTCAGCGTGGTGGAGTCGTACTGGGCCGGGGTCATCTGGCACGCCACAAACTGACGCCAGATCAGCTGATACAGCTTCTGCGCGTCGGCTTCCATATCTTTCAGCGATTCAGCGAGCACAGAGACATCAGAAGGACGAATCGCTTCGTGCGCTTCCTGAGAATTCTCTTTGCTGGCAAACTGGTTAGCGCTTTCCGGCAGGTATTTCTTACCGAAGTTGTCGCTGATGTAGCCACGCACCATGTTGACCGCGTCCTGACTCAGGTTAGTTGAGTCGGTACGCATGTAGGTGATGTAACCCGCTTCATACAAGCGCTGGGCCATCATCATGGTTTTCTTCACGCCGTAACCCAGACGGGTGCTTGCCGCCTGTTGCAGGGTGGAGGTGATAAACGGCGCACCAGGCTTGCTGCTGGTCGGTTTGTCTTCACGTTCCAGTACCTGATAGCGTGCCTTTTCCAGCAGCGCCACGGCGGCCATGGTCTGGTCGCGGTTTTCCGGACGGAAAGGCTTATCGTTCTGATGGCTTACCTGCAGCGGCAGAGCGTCACCGCCCGGCGTGGTCACATTGGCATCGACTTCCCAGAACTCTTCCGGCACGAAGGCTTTAATTTCGCGCTCACGCTCAACGACCAGACGCACGGCGACGGATTGCACGCGACCTGCGGACAGGCCACGGGCAATCTTCTTCCACAGCAGTGGAGAAACCATGTAACCCACGACGCGGTCCATAAAGCGACGCGCCTGCTGGGCGTTGACGCGGTCGATATTCAGCTCGCCCGGCTTCTCAAACGCCTGACGAATCGCATTCTTCGTAATTTCGTTAAACACTACGCGGCTGTAGCGTTTGTCATCACCCCCGATCACTTCCCGCAGGTGCCACGCAATGGCTTCCCCTTCGCGGTCAAGGTCGGTTGCGAGATAGATGTGGTCTGCTTTTTCAGCCAGCTGCTTCAGCTCGTTAACGACTTTTTCTTTCCCTGGAAGCACTTCATATTGTGCATCCCAGTTATGCCATGGGTTAACACCCATGCGGTTGACAAGCGCGCTACGTTCATCCTTTTTAGGCTTTTTAGCCCCTTTGGTGGAGGTAGAGTCTGCGCTCTTTTTGCTGGCTGAGCCACTGGTCGGCAAATCGCGGATATGACCAACGCTGGACTTAACCACGTAGTCATTACCCAGATACTTATTGATCGTTTTGGCTTTTGCCGGGGACTCAACGATGACGAGAGCTTTACCCATATTCACCTTTACCTAATTTAATTCTTCCAGGAATACGCCGCACGTTGATTTCCCTTCCGCTGACGACGAGCCAATGATATTGCGACTGCGTCAGGAGATATCAACCCCTTTGTCTTACCGGGCGTTAAAGAAAAGCCGCCCAGGTGATTGAGTTCTCGGGTATTTTTCTCACATCTCGTGTAATTCGTGACGAATTCCCGGTTGAATGTCAAGCAATTCTGTTGCCAGAATGACGAAAGCGCACACTCTACCTGATAAAATTCGTTACGCAACTTTATTAGCATGCAAAAGCAAATCCTGCCAGCCAGGCCCCTGCAGCTTATCCCCTCACATTACAGGGAAAATTTGCCCCCAAAGCGCCCTCGGCGTAGACTATTGTCACTGTTTAAGGAGTGGATTATGCAGAATACGACCCAACCTATTGACCGAGCCTCTCTGCTTATCGAAGCAAACAAGCTTATTCGTGACCATGAAGATACGCTGGCAGGCATTGAAGCCACCGGCGTAGAGCAGCGAAATGGCGTGCTGGTTTTCAGCGGCGAATACTTCCTTGATGAACAGGGCTTGCCGACCCCGAAAAGCACCGCCGTGTTTAACATGTTTAAATACCTGGCGCACACGCTTTCCGAGAAATATCACCTGGTCGATTAACGCAAAACGCGAGGCATAAGCCTCGCGTTTTTGTTTACAACAGCGGTTTTTGTCCGCGCTGTAGCCAGCGGAGCAGCAGGCGGTCCGCGCTTTCTGCGGCACTGTTGGTAAAGCGGTCAAGCAGTCGCTTGCGCTGGGCAAAGCGGACGCCTACCAGTTCCCGGCCTTCCATCAGGTTGAGCAGCAGATCGTCACTGGTTCCAACTTCATCCACCAGCCCTTTCTCCTGCGCCTGAACGCCGTACCAGTGCTCACCCGTCGCGACCTGCTCAATGTCCAGCGTCGGGCGCATACGGTGCACAAAGTCTTTAAAGAGATGATGCGTTTCGTTAAGATCCTCACGGAATTTTTGGCGCCCTTCTTCCGTGTTTTCCCCCAGCAGCGTCAGGGTGCGTTTGTACTGACCCGCCGTGTGAAGTTCGATATCAATCTCTTTATTTTTCAGGAAGCGGTTAAAGTTCGGGATCTGCGCGACCACGCCGATCGAGCCAATAATAGAAAACGGTGCGGCCACAATTTTGTCCGCCACGCAGGCCATCATGTAGCCACCGCTCGCCGCCACTTTATCTACGGCTACGGTCAGCGGGATCTGTTTTTCACGCAGGCGCTGTAGCTGAGACGCGGCCAGGCCGTAGCCATGCACGACACCTCCCGGGCTTTCAAGACGAACAACGACCTGATCCTGCGGCGTCGCCACGGCCAGAACGGCCGTCACTTCCTCCCGCAAAGAGGACACTTCATGCGCATCCATGCTGCCCTTAAAATCGAGCACGTAGACGCGGGGCGCGACCTTATCCTGCGGCGTATTGAGCTTCGCCTTTGCTTTTGCCGCTTTGGCTTCCTGTTTATGCTTTTTCTTCTGCGCTTTGAGCCACAGTTTCTGTTGATGACTGTCAAGCAGCGCCAGAGACATCTCTTCCTGCATCTCTTTATACTGCTCGCTCAGGCGGGTGATGCGTAACTCCCCACGCTGACGCTTGCGCTGCGTCAGGTTGACAATCAGAACGGCAACCACCGCAATGGCAATCACCACCGTCGCGATTTTCGCCAAAAACAACCCATATTGAGAAAGTAATTCCACGCGTTCCACCTTGATTTAACCACGAATCTTTCACGGCAGTGTACAACAGCCCTGCCCATGCGTCTCGCTCGTGACATTACCTCTGCGAGGCGCCTTCAGGAATCCCCGGTCTGGCGTTTAAATATTTGCAAATTGTTAATTTTACAGCAATGCGTCCTGTAGACTGATTGAATTATCAGGCGAATTCGGGCATAAAGCCGAAAAGTCACAAAAGAAGGCGTCTTTGAGTCACCGTGCGCCGAGGAGTCACCTTGCATTATCAACCGCAAAAAAATCTGCTGCAGAACCGCATCATTCTTGTCACTGGGGCCAGCGACGGGATTGGCCGTGAAGCGGCGCTGACCTACGCTGAGTATGGCGCGAGCGTCATCCTGACCGGCCGCAACGAAGAAAAACTTAAAGGGGTGGCGCAGGAGATTGAAGCCGCAAGTGGGATTCCTGCTCGCTGGTACACGCTCGATCTGCTCACCTGCACGCCCACGTCATGTCAGGAGCTTGCTCACCGCATCAGCACCCATTATCCGCGCCTGGACGGCGTGCTGCACAATGCCGGCTTGCTTGGCGAAGTTCGCCCGATGGATGAACAGGATCCCGAGATCTGGCAGAAGGTCATGCAGGTCAACGTCAACGGGACTTTTTTCCTGACCCAGGCACTGCTTCCTTTATTACTCAAATCGGATTCGGGTTCACTGGTGTTCACCTCCTCCAGCGTAGGCCGTGAGGGGCGTGCAAACTGGGGAGCCTATGCCGTTTCAAAATTCGCGACCGAAGGCATGATGCAGGTGCTGGCAGAGGAGTACCAAAGCCGCCATCTGCGCGTAAACTGCATTAACCCGGGCGGTACGCGCACCAAAATGCGCGCCAGCGCCTTCCCAACGGAAGATCCGCAGAAGCTGAAAACGCCGGCAGACATTATGCCGCTCTATCTCTGGCTAATGGGCGACGACAGCCGCCGCAAAACCGGGATGACCTTTGACGCCCAGCCAGGCCGTAAACCAGGAATATCGCAATGAGTGAAGAACGTCACCAGCAGCGCCAGCAGCGTCTGAAGGAACAGGTTGATGCGCGCGTCGCGGCCGCTCAGGATGAGCGCGGGATCGTCATCGTCTTTACCGGCAACGGCAAAGGGAAAACCACGGCTGCATTCGGCACGGCGACACGCGCCGTCGGCCACGGGCAGAAGGTCGGCGTTATCCAGTTTATTAAAGGTGAGTGGCCTAACGGCGAGCGTAATCTGCTTGAGCCCCACGGCGTTGAGTTCCAGGTGATGGCGACCGGATTTACGTGGGACACCCAGAACCGCGAAACCGATACCGCAGCCTGTCTGGCCGTCTGGGAGCACGCTAAAAGAATGCTGGCCGATCCTTCACTCAATATGGTTCTGCTGGATGAGATCACGTATATGGTCGCCTACGACTATTTGCCGCTGGACGCCGTGCTTAATGCACTGAAAGACCGTCCCGCCCATCAGACGGTTATCATCACGGGCCGCGGGTGTCATCGGGATATTCTGGAACTGGCAGATACCGTCAGCGAGCTGCGTCCGGTTAAACATGCGTTTGATGCGGGCATCAAAGCGCAAATGGGGATTGATTACTAAAGAAAAAAGCCCGGTGTCTTCACCGGGCTTTTACATTAACCGTTGTTATTACGGCTGCCAGAGCGGCGGTTGCTGCTCACCTGGCTGTGACGCTTCACCGCACGGCGAATCTGGTTCGCCTTCATGCGGCGACGATCTTTTTCCACCGCCACTTTAGAGGTGGTTTCCGGCGTCAGGCCGACCAGCTCGCGCAGATAGTTGGTCTGGGTCAGATCCAGTTCGGTATATCCCCCACGCGGCAGGCCTTTTGGCAGCAGGATGTCGCCGTAACGGACACGAATCAGGCGGCTAACCTGCACGCCTACCGCTTCCCAGAGACGACGCACCTCGCGGTTGCGGCCTTCGGTCAGGGTCACGTTGTACCACTGGTTGATGCCTTCCCCACCGGTAAATTTGATGGTTTTGAACGCCGCAGGACCGTCTTCCAGCTGAACGCCACGCGACAGGTCGCGCAGCTTATTCTCGTCAACCTGGCCGAACACACGCACGGCGTATTCACGTTCCACTTCACGGCTTGGGTGCATCAGACGGTTTGCCAGTTCACCATCGGTGGTAAACAGCAGCAGACCGCAGGTATTCACGTCCAGACGACCAACGGCAATCCAGCGAGCGCCACGCAGTTTAGGCAGACGGTCAAACACCGTCGGGCGACCTTCCGGGTCATTGCGGGTACACAGCTCGCCTTCCGGCTTGTAGTAAGCCAGCACGCGGCAGATTTGTTCAGCAGACTCTTTCACGGAGATAAGATGACCGTCGATACGGATCTTCAGCCCCGGTACGATTTCTACGCGGTCACCCAGCGTGGCGATTTTACCGTCCACACTCACGCGGCCCGCTTCAATAATGGCTTCGATTTCACGGCGTGAACCGTGGCCGGCACGCGCCAGCACTTTCTGTAACTTCTCGCTCATTGAGCTTCCTCAGGTGTCGCCTTCACAGGCGTCGAATCAGGTCAAAAGAGGGCTGAGCCCTGCTTTGATGGCCGCGTAGTATATCTGCTTATACCATTACAAGAAAGGCTTTACGTCACCCACGCCTTCTCGAATCACTTCCGGTGCATCTTCGGTTAAGTCGACCACGGTGGTCGGCTGCTGGCCGAGATAACCGCCGTGAATAATCAGCTCGACCACCTTCTCCAGACGATCTTTGATCTCTTCCGGATCGGACTCGGTAAACTCGCTGCCCGGCAGCATCAGCGAGGTAGAGAGCATCGGCTCGCCGAGGGTTTCCAGCAGCGCCTGCGCAATCGGGTTCGACGGCACGCGCATGCCGATCGTCTTACGCTTTTCCTGCAGCAGGCGACGCGGCACCTCTTTCGTCCCTTTCAGGATGAAGGTGTAGTTGCCCGGCGTGTTGTTCTTGATCAGGCGAAACGCCACGTTATCCACATAAGCATAGGTGGACAGCTCAGAGAGATCGCGGCACATCAGGGTAAAGTTATGGCCGTCCGGCAGCTGGCGAATACGGCAAATGCGTTCCATCGCCCCTTTATCTTCAATTTTGCAGCCCAGCGCGTAGCCGGAATCGGTCGGGTAAACAATCACGCCGCCTTTGCGGACGATCTCCACGGCCTGGTTAATCAGACGTGGCTGCGGGTTGTCCGGATGGATATAGAAAAACTGACTCATACTTCCCTCTCTTCAATTTGCTGCGGCTGTTCCCAGAGCTGCCAGACCGGCTCAACGCCAGCGGGCAGCCAGAGCTTGCGCCCCAGTTCGATCCAGGCGCAGGGCTGATGGAAATCAGAACCCTGTGAGCCAAGCAGACCGTACTGTCGGGCATAGGTCGCGAGCTGCGCGCGCTCATTGGGCGCCTGCTGACACTGGGCGACTTCCATCGCCTCACCACCATTTTCGGCAAAGTGCGCCAGCAGCCTTTTCAGCCATTTAGCAGAAAGATTATACCGCCCCGGATGGGCCAGCACGGCCTTACCGCCAGAATGATGAATCACATCAATAGCTTGTTTTATTGTACACCACTGTGGCGGAACGTATCCGGTTTTCCCGCGCGCCAGATACTTTTTAAAGACATCCGCCATCGTCGTGGCCTTACCCGCCTCTACCAGAAAACGGGCGAAATGACCGCGCGTGACCGCCCCGCCGTTCGCCAGCTTTTGGGCACCTTCCAGTGCGCCCGGAATATGAGCCTTTTCCAGACGTTCGCCGATCATCTCCGCGCGCTGGTTGCGGCGCGTTTTTTGTTCTTGCAAAAAAGCAGTCAGTGCCGGATGGTCTATATCGATGTTCAGGCCAACGATATGAATCTCATGGTTTTCCCAGACGGTCGAAATTTCGACACCGGAGACCAGATTAAGCGCCAGCCCGCTGCGGGCGATCTCGGCGCGCGCCGCCGGAATGGCATCCGTCGTATCGTGATCGGTTATCGCCAGCGTACCGACGCGCATTTCAACGGCACGATGAACCAGGGCTTCGGGTGTCAGCAGGCCATCAGAGGCCTGAGTATGGCTGTGTAAATCATAAATAATAGCGTAGGTGGTATCGCTCAAAGCACTTCCCATAACAGGTTGGAGACATCCGAAACCATCATGATACCGACTTATATCGAAATTCTGAAATCAAGGGTTGACAACACGCCATCGAACTAGTTAACTAGTACGCAAGTTCACACGAGAAAGGTATCTGAAAATGACAGCACATTTCACTCTGCACGGTTGGTGGCGTACTTCCTGATCATCGGGCAGTGTCACGCGTCTGCGAAATGCAAACAGATACCCGCCCGCTACCCAGCGGGCTTTTTTTTGAACAGAATAAATGAGAACACCAACATGCAAACAGCCAAACCCCATCTCGAATTGCTGACCTGCGAGGCGGCCTATCGCCACAACCCGACCGCGCTGTTTCATCAGGTGTGCGGGGCACGCCCGGCAACGCTGCTGCTGGAATCTGCGGACATTGACAGCAAGGACGATCTCAAAAGCCTGCTGCTGGTCGACAGCGCGTTGCGCATTACCGCTCTAGGTGACACTGTCACAATCAAAGCCTTATCAGACAACGGCGCATCGCTGCTGCCGCTGCTGGATGCCGCCCTGCCTTCAGGCATCGAAAACGAACGTCATCCAGAAATACGTATTCTGCATTTCCCGCCGGTTAGCCAGTTGCTGGATGAAGACGCGCGCCTGTGCTCCCTTTCCGTCTTTGATGCCTTCCGCCTGCTGCAGAACCTGGTCACCGTTCCGCACGATGAGCGTGAAGCGATGTTCTTTGGCGGGCTGTTTGCCTACGACCTGGTCGCCGGATTTGAAGATTTACCGGAAACCGAGCAGGGCAATCGCTGCCCGGACTATTGCTTCTATCTGGCCGAAACCCTGCTGGTGATCGACCATCAGAAACAGTACACCCGTATCCAGGCCAGCCTGTTCACGCCTTCGACCGCTGAGAAAAACCGTCTTGAGCACCGTATCGCGCAGCTTCAGCAGCAGATGACGGAAGCGCCACCTGCACTGCCGGTACAGCGCGTGGAAAAAATGACCTGCGATGTGAACCAGACCGACGATCAGTACGGTGCCGTGGTTCGCCAGATGCAAAAAGCGATTCGCGCCGGGGAAATTTTCCAGGTTGTACCGTCCCGTCGCTTCTCTCTGCCCTGCCCGTCTCCGCTGGCTGCTTACGACGTGCTGAAAAAGAGCAACCCAAGCCCGTACATGTTCTTTATGCAGGACAACGACTTCACGCTGTTCGGCGCCTCGCCGGAAAGCTCGCTGAAATATGACGCAACCAGCCGTCAGATTGAGATCTACCCGATCGCCGGAACCCGTCCACGCGGACGTCGCGCCGATGGCTCGCTGGATCGCGATCTCGACAGCCGCATCGAGCTGGAAATGCGCACCGACCATAAAGAGCTCTCCGAGCACCTGATGCTGGTTGACCTGGCGCGTAACGATCTGGCTCGTATTTGCACCCCAGGCAGCCGCTACGTGGCGGACCTGACTAAAGTCGACCGCTATTCGTTCGTGATGCACCTGGTCTCCCGCGTGGTCGGTGAGCTGCGCCAGGACCTCGACGTGCTGCACGCCTACCGCGCCTGCATGAACATGGGCACCCTGAGCGGTGCGCCGAAAGTGCGCGCTATGCAGCTGATTGCCGCCGCCGAAGGGCGTCGTCGCGGCAGCTACGGCGGCGCGGTGGGTTACTTCACCGCCCATGGTGACCTCGATACCTGCATCGTGATCCGCTCCGCCTATGTTGAAGACGGTATTGCCACCGTCCAGGCGGGTGCCGGGATTGTTCTTGATTCTGTTCCGCAGTCTGAAGCTGACGAAACGCGCAGTAAAGCCCGTGCGGTCCTTCGCGCCATTGCTACCGCACACCACGCACAGGAGATTTTCTGATGGCTGACATTCTGCTGCTCGATAATATCGACTCCTTTACCTACAACCTGGCAGATCAGCTGCGTGCGAATGGCCATAACGTCGTTATCTATCGCAACCACGTACCGGCGCAGACCCTGATTGACCGTCTGGCCACCATGCAAAACCCGGTGCTGATGCTCTCTCCGGGGCCAGGCGCACCGAGCGAAGCAGGCTGTATGCCGGAGCTGCTGACCCGTATGCGCGGCAAGCTGCCGATTATCGGCATCTGCCTCGGTCATCAGGCGATTGTTGAAGCCTATGGCGGCTACGTTGGCCAGGCGGGTGAAATCCTCCACGGTAAAGCGTCCAGCATCGAACATGACGGCCAGGCGATGTTTGCCGGGCTGCCGAATCCGCTCCCGGTCGCGCGCTACCACTCGCTGGTCGGCAGCAACATTCCCGCCGGGCTGACGATCAACGCCTCGTTTGAAGGGATGGTGATGGCGGTACGTCACGACGCGGATCGCGTCTGCGGGATGCAGTTCCATCCGGAATCCATCCTGACCTCCCACGGTGCCCGCCTGCTGGAGCAGACACTCGACTGGGCGTTACAGAAGCTGGAGCAGACCAACACCCTGCAGCCGATTCTGGAAAAACTGTATCAGGCGCAAACCCTGAGCCAGCAGGAGAGCCACCAGCTCTTCTCCGCCGTGGTTCGCGGTGAGCTGAAGCCGGAACAGCTGGCGGCCGCACTGGTGAGCATGAAGGTCCGCGGTGAAAGCCCGCAGGAGATCGCCGGTGCCGCCACGGCCCTGCTGGAAAATGCCGCCCCGTTCCCGCGTCCGGACTATCCGTTTGCCGATATCGTCGGCACCGGCGGTGACGGCAGCAACAGTATCAATATTTCAACCGCCAGCGCCTTTGTGGCCGCAGCGTGTGGCCTGAAAGTGGCGAAGCACGGTAACCGCAGCGTGTCCAGCCGGTCAGGCTCGTCTGATTTACTCGCGGCATTCGGCATTAATCTCGATATGAACGCCGAACGTTCCCGTGAAGCGCTGGATGACCTGGGCGTCTGCTTCCTGTTTGCGCCGAAGTATCACACCGGTTTCCGCCACGCAATGCCGGTTCGTCAGCAGCTTAAAACCCGCACGCTGTTTAACGTGCTCGGCCCCCTGATCAACCCGGCGCACCCGCCGCTGGCGCTGATCGGTGTTTACAGTCCGGAGCTGGTCCTGCCGATTGCTGAGACGCTGCGCGTGCTGGGTTACCAGCGTGCCGCCGTGGTGCACAGCGGCGGAATGGATGAAGTGTCACTGCACGCGCCGACGCTGGTAGCCGAACTGCGCGACGGTGAAATCCTGAGCTACCAGCTGGAAGCCGCTGACTTTGGTTTAACCCCGTATCACCAGGAAGCGCTGGCTGGCGGTACCCCGGAAGAAAACCGTGACATTCTGACGCGCTTATTACAAGGTAAGGGAGAGGTTGCCCATGAGGCCGCCGTTGCTGCCAACGTCGCCATGCTGATGCGTTTGCACGGCGAGGAAGACCTTAAGGCCAACGTTCAAAAAGTTCTGGATGTACTGCGCTCCGGTGCAGCTTACGATCGCGTTACCGCACTTGCGGCAAGAGGGTAAAGAATGCAGACCGTTTTAGCGAAAATCGTTGCCGATAAGGCCATCTGGGTGGAAGCCCGCAAGCAACAGCAGCCGCTTGCCAGTTTTCAGAATGACGTCGTCCCGAGCAGCCGGCGTTTCTATGACGCCCTGCAGGGTGCGCGCACCGCGTTTATTCTTGAGTGCAAAAAAGCGTCTCCGTCTAAAGGCGTTATTCGTGACGATTTCGACCCGGCACGTATTGCCGGCATTTATAAGCATCATGCGTCCGCCATCTCCGTGCTGACGGATGAGAAATATTTTCAGGGCAGCTTCGATTTTCTGCCGATCGTCAGCGGCATCGCGCCGCAGCCGATCCTGTGCAAAGACTTTATCATTGACCCGTATCAGATCTGGCTGGCGCGCTTTTACCAGGCTGACGCCTGCCTGCTGATGCTCTCGGTGCTTGACGACGAGCAGTATCGCCAGCTCTCTGCCGTCGCGCACAGCCTGAAAATGGGCGTGCTGACCGAAGTGAGTAATGAAGAGGAGCTGGAGCGCGCGATTGCGCTGGAAGCCAAAGTGGTCGGCATTAATAACCGCGATCTGCGTGACCTGTCCATTGACCTGAACCGCACGCGCCAGCTGGCGCCGCGGCTGGGCTCTGGCGTCACGGTGATCAGTGAATCCGGCATTAACAGCTACGCCCAGGTGCGCGAGCTGAGCCACTTCGCCAACGGTTTCCTGATTGGCTCCGCCATGATGGAACATGACGATCTCAATGCGGCAGTACGTCGCGTGCTGCTGGGTGAAAACAAAGTCTGCGGCTTAACCCGCGAACAGGACGCCCAGGCCGCGTATGAAGCCGGAGCGATTTATGGCGGGCTGATTTTTGTGGATTCCTCCCCTCGCGCGGTCAGCGAAGAGCAGGCGCGTAAGGTCATCGCCGCGGCACCACTCAGCTATGTTGGCGTGTTCCGCAATGCAGATATCGCAGAAGTGGTTGAAAAAGCCGACGCGTTATCCCTGAGCGCGGTGCAGCTTCACGGCAATGAAGATCAGGCCTACATCGATGCCCTGCGCGCCACGCTGGCACCGCAGGTACAGATCTGGAAAGCGCAACGCGTTGACGATACATTGCCCCCGCGTAACCTGAACCACGTGGATAAATACGTCCTCGATAACGGCCAGGGCGGAACCGGCCAGCGTTTTGACTGGTCTCTGCTGAACGGCGAAAAGCTGGACAACGTCCTGCTGGCGGGCGGTTTAAGCCCGGACAATTGTGTAGAAGCCGCGAAAACCGGCTGCGCAGGCCTCGATTTCAATTCAGGCGTAGAGTCCCAGCCGGGTATTAAAGATGCCAGCAAACTGGCCTCGGTTTTTAAAACTCTGCGTGCATATTAAGGAAGAGAAGATGACGACATTACTTAACCCGTATTTTGGTGAGTTCGGCGGGATGTACGTCCCGCAAATCCTGATGCCCGCGCTGCGCCAGCTGGAAGAAGCGTTTGTCAGCGCGCAGAAGGATCCGGCGTTTCAGGCCGAATTTACCGACCTGCTGAAAAACTATGCAGGCCGCCCAACGGCCCTGACCAAATGCCGCAATCTGACGGAAGGCACGAAAACCACGCTGTATCTTAAGCGTGAAGACCTGCTGCACGGCGGCGCACACAAGACTAACCAGGTGCTGGGACAGGCGCTGCTTGCGAAGCGTATGGGCAAAACTGAAATCATCGCCGAAACCGGTGCAGGCCAGCACGGCGTGGCCTCGGCGCTCGCCAGCGCCCTGCTCGGTCTGAAATGCCGCATCTATATGGGGGCGAAAGACGTTGAGCGTCAGTCTCCAAACGTTTTCCGTATGCGTCTGATGGGTGCAGAAGTGATCCCGGTGCACAGCGGCTCCGCGACGCTGAAGGATGCCTGTAACGAAGCGCTGCGCGACTGGTCTGGCAGCTACGAAACCGCGCACTATATGCTCGGTACCGCAGCGGGCCCGCACCCGTTCCCGACCATCGTGCGTGAATTCCAGCGCATGATCGGGGAAGAGACCAAAGCGCAGATCCTCGAAAAAGAGGGTCGTCTCCCGGATGCGGTCATCGCCTGCGTCGGCGGCGGATCTAACGCCATCGGTATGTTCGCAGACTTTATCGACGACACCAGCGTGGGTCTGATTGGCGTCGAGCCTGCGGGTCACGGCATTGAATCGGGTGAACACGGCGCGCCGCTGAAGCATGGCCGCGTGGGGATCTACTTCGGCATGAAATCCCCGATGATGCAGACCGATGAAGGCCAGATTGAAGAGTCTTACTCTATCTCTGCCGGCCTCGACTTCCCGTCCGTCGGGCCGCAGCACGCCTATCTGAACAGCACCGGTCGCGCGGACTATGTCTCCATTACCGATGACGAAGCGCTGGAAGCGTTCAAAACGCTGTGCCGCAGCGAAGGGATCATCCCGGCGCTGGAGTCTTCACACGCTCTGGCCCATGCGCTGAAAATGATGAAAGACAATCCGGAAAAAGAGCAGCTGCTGGTGGTCAACCTTTCCGGACGCGGTGACAAAGATATCTTCACCGTTCACGATATTCTGAAAGCACGAGGGGAAATCTGATGGAACGCTACGATAACGTATTTGCTGAACTGAAATCCCGCCAGGAAGGCGCGTTCGTTCCCTTCGTCACCCTGGGCGATCCGGGCCCTGAACAGTCGCTGAAGATCATCGACACCCTGATTGAAGCCGGTGCCGATGCGCTGGAGCTGGGGATCCCGTTCTCTGACCCGCTGGCGGATGGCCCGACCATCCAGAATGCGACGCTGCGCGCATTTGCCTCGGGCGTCACGCCGACCCAGTGCTTCGAGATGCTGGCGGCGATCCGTCAGAAGCACCCCACCATCCCGATTGGCCTGCTGATGTACGCCAATCTGGTGTTCAACCGCGGTATCGATGAGTTTTACGCCGAGTGCGCACGCGTGGGCGTCGACTCCGTTCTGGTCGCCGACGTGCCGGTTGAAGAGTCCGCGCCGTTCCGCCAGGCTGCGATGCGTCACAATGTCGCCCCGATTTTCATCTGCCCGCCAAACGCGGACGATGAGCTGCTGCGCCAGATTGCCTCTTACGGGCGCGGTTACACCTACCTGCTCTCCCGCGCAGGCGTGACCGGTGCCGAGAATAAAGCCGCATTGCCGCTGCATCATCTGGTGGAAAAGCTGGCCGAGTACCATGCCGCACCGCCGCTGCAGGGCTTCGGGATCTCCTCTCCGGATCAAGTCACCGCGGCGATTGACGCGAAGGCTGCGGGTGCCATTTCCGGCTCTGCGATTGTGAAGATCATCGAGAAGAACGTGGACAAGCCCGAGCAGATGCTGACCGAGCTGAAGGCGTTTGTAACCGCCATGAAGGCGGCGACGCGTAAAGCCTGACCCCTCCACCGTCTGGCATCCCTGCCAGACGGTTACCCTTTATTCCCCGCCATCAACAAAGGATGACGTTAAAATTGATCCTTTCGATATTTTCGGTGTGAATGGCTTTTCAAACCGTCATGTAAGCGTATGATCTGGACTCTTTTTTATCTTTAATCCTTCTGAGTTCAGAGGCTTATTCATGTCATGGCAATCCTTCAAACAGGCTTACCTGGTTAAGTTCTGGTCACCCGTTCCGGCCGTTATCGCGGCAGGCATTCTCTCTACTTATTATTTTGGCATTACCGGTACCTTCTGGGCCGTGACCGGCGAGTTTACCCGCTGGGGTGGACAGCTGCTGCAGCTCGCAGGCGTGCACGCCGAAGAGTGGGGATACTTTAAGCTCATCCACCTCGACGGTACGCCGCTCACCCGTATTGACGGAATGATGATCATTGGCATGTTCGGCGGCTGCTTCGCTGCCGCGCTGTGGGCAAACAACGTTAAGTTGCGTATGCCCAAAAGCCGGATCCGCATTGTGCAGGCGGTTGTCGGCGGCATGATTGCCGGATTCGGCGCGCGTCTGGCGATGGGGTGTAACCTTGCCGCCTTCTTTACCGGGATCCCGCAGTTTTCGCTTCACGCCTGGTTCTTTGCCGTCGCCACGGCCATCGGCTCTTACTTTGGCGCAAAATTCACCCTGCTGCCGCTGTTTCGTATTCCAGTGAAAATGACAAAGGTCAGCGCAGCATCTCCGTTAACCCAGAAGCCCTCTCAGGCCCGCCGCCGTTTCCGCCTCGGAATGCTGGTCTTTTTCGCCATGGTGGCATGGGCGCTCTGCACCGCCCTGAACCAGCCTAAGCTCGGTCTGGCGATGCTGTTCGGTGTGGGTTTTGGTCTGCTCATTGAACGCGCGCAGATCTGCTTTACCTCCGCGTTTCGCGATATGTGGATCACCGGGCGCACGATGATGGCGAAGGCGATTATCGCCGGGATGGCGGTCAGCGCCATCGGCATCTTCAGCTATGTTCAACTGGGCGTCGAACCAAAAATCATGTGGGCCGGTCCTAACGCGGTCATTGGCGGCCTGCTGTTCGGCTTCGGGATCGTGCTGGCTGGCGGGTGTGAAACCGGCTGGATGTATCGCGCCGTCGAAGGCCAGGTGCACTACTGGTGGGTGGGTCTGGGAAATGTGATTGGCTCGACGATCCTGGCGTACTACTGGGATGACGTGTCTCCCGTCCTGGCCACCAACTGGGACAAGGTCAACCTGCTGAATACCTTCGGGCCTCTCGGCGGCCTGCTCGTCACCTACGCTCTGCTGTTGGTCGCTTTTTTACTGGTCGTCGCACAGGAGAGACGTTTCTTCCGCCGTGCGAGCGTTAAAACAGAAACGCAGGAGAATGCAGCATGAAAGAGATTGTGCCTGATTATCGTCTGGATATGGTTGGCGAGCCCTGTCCATATCCGGCGGTGGCTACGCTTGAAGCGCTGCCGCAGCTTAAGAAAGGTGAAATTCTGGAGGTAGTCAGCGACTGCCCGCAGTCCATCAACAACATACCGCTGGATGCGAAAAACCACGGTTATACGGTGCTGGATATCCAGCAGGATGGCCCAACCATTCGCTATCTGATTCAAAAATGATCGTTAAGGGCCCCGTCAGGGGCCTTTATCGTATTGAATTATAAGACATCTTGATCCACGGCAAAAACGTGATTTTTGACTTAAGTAAAATCTCATTTCCCTTTTGAAGGAGGTTTTCGCGGTTTGATGTATTTACGAGCTTTACTGGTTTTCGCCTTATTGATTCCCTTCCATGCGCTGTCCCTGAATTTCTCTTCTACCTTCCTGCGCCTGAATTGTCCGCAACGAGGACTTGTCGAGGTTATTCTTCACGTTTATGACCATACCCAGGAACGGTGGCACGGTCATTTTGAAACCGGCGCGGGACATAAACGTGCGGGTGATACCGAAATTATCCCGTTTGCCAACGGCGATATTCTCTTCCATTCCCTGTCCAGCGACGCTTTCAGCTATTTATATGATGGGGAAACGATCCTGAGGCACTGCGTAAAGCTTGATGAGCGGCCGGTTTATCCGTCGTTTTGAAGTGAGCAAAGCAAACTGGCCACCCTGTGGCCAGTTTGACGAGGGATCAGAAACGATAACCCGCAGAGAACATAAACACCCACGGATCCAGGCGAGTATTGATACTTTGCTGCTGACCGCCCGCCTTGAAGCGTACGTCCGTATCAATATCCATATACCAGACCGAGGCGTTGATCAGCCAGTCGCGGTTAATCAGGTAATCCAGACCGACCTGTCCCGCCATGCCCCACGAATCTTTCAGGCTGAGGTCCGTCAGACCCGCCTCTTTACCGGTATCGTTGAATTTCTCATCAAAGAAGGTGGTGTAGTTTACACCGGCGCCAATATAAGGACGCACCTTGCTGCTTGAGTCGCCAAAGTACCATTGCGCCATCAGCGTTGGCGGTAAATGGTGGACCGTGGCGATATCACCGGTTGGTCCTAAACCGACGCGATGACGGAACGGCGTTGCGGCCAGAAGCTCAACGCCCACGTTATCCGTCGCCATCCAGGTAAAGGTTAAACCTAACTGGGTGTTATTACTGACGTTAAAACCGCCCATTCCCAGCACGTTATCCGATCCTTCAGTTGGGCGAACCGTTGCCGAACCGGCACGAATAAAGAATTCGCCTGCTTCATGCGCATACGCGCCGCCAGAGAGACTGCTTAATACAAGGGCTGCCACCGCTAATTTTTTCATATCCGCTCCATCGTTGTGGTTTTAATCGCGGATGAGAATATACTCACAAAAGGGTAATAAGTGATCTGCCACAGATCACATTAAAACCAGTAACTTAACATTCATTGATCTGGATTAATTTTTTGTTACGCATCCAAAACCAATAAGTTGTTTCCATGTCAATTTTTGGCATTTCACGGTTACAAAATTTTCCCTTTTCCCCCTCTTGCTCTTCCTCTGGCGGCTGGATAATTTATCGCTCTCACAAGTTGATTTGATGCGTTCTTCTTTTGCAGGTGTGCCATGAGTGATATTAACCCGTGCATGACGTGCGGAGCCTGTTGTGCGTATTTTCGAGTCTCTTTCTACTGGGCCGAAGCCAGCGATGGCGGCGGTACCGTTCCGGTTCATCTTACCGAGCCGTTAACCCCCTTTCTGCGCTGCATGAGCGGCACTAACCAAAAGCAGGCCCGCTGTGTGGCGCTACAGGGTGAGCCTGGGGTCGCGACCCGCTGTTCCATCTATGAGGATCGCCCCAGCCCGTGCCGGGAATTTGCCATGTCGGGGGAAGATGGGCAGGTCAACGAAGCCTGTAACCGCGCCCGCGCCCGCGTTGGATTACCGCCGCTTTACAAAGATATGCTTTTCCATACAAGCCTTGATGCTGCCACAGCAGGTGCATCCGGTGTACAATTGCCGGCTAATTAACACCTGCAATACTCAAGGAGAGTGCATGTCTATCACGGCGAAGTCTGTCTACCGTGACACGGGAAACTTTTTCCGCAATCAGTTCATTACCTTTTTACTGATCGCGTTGCTTTGCGCCTTTATCACGGTGGTGCTGGGTCATGCGTTCTCACCGAGTGAAGAACAGATTGCCAGCCTGAGCCAGGGCGACCATCTTGCGGGTAGCGTGGGGTTGTTTGAACTGGTGCAAAACATGACGCCGGAGCAGCAGCAAATTCTGCTGCGCGCTTCTGCCGCGTCCACGTTCTCAGGCCTGATTGGTAATGCGGTTCTGGCGGGCGGCGTTTTGCTGATGATTCAGCTGGTATCGGCGGGTCACCGGGTCAGCGCCTTACGGGCGATTGGTGCCAGCGCGCCGGTTTTACCTAAGCTGTTTATCCTGATCTTTTTGACCACCCTGCTGGTGCAGATGGGGATTATGCTGGTCGTGGTGCCGGGGGTATTACTGGCTATCGTGCTCTCATTTGCCCCGGTGATGGTCGTGCAGGATAAGATGGGTATTTTTACCGCGATGCGCAGCAGCATCAGACTGGCATGGACTAATATGCGTCTGGTGGCGCCCGCCGTGATCGGCTGGCTGCTGGCCAAAACGCTGCTGTTATTGTTTGCGCCGAATTTTGCGGTTTTAACGCCTAATGTTGGCGCCGTGGTGGCGAATACGCTGAGCAATCTCATTTCAGCGGTACTGCTCGTCTATCTGTTCCGCCTGTATATGTTAATTCGTCAGTAATCCCGAGGCGGGGGGCATCGGTGTCTCCCGCCCCGCCTAGAAGATGGAATCACAGAATGAAGCAGTTTCTTGATTTTTTACCGCTCGCGGTGTTTTTCGCTGTCTATAAGTTGTACGACATTTTTGCTGCAACAAAAGCATTAATCGTTGTGACCGCCGTTGTGCTGATCTATAGCTGGATTCGCTATCGCAAAGTCGAAAAAATGGCGCTTATTACGTTCATCCTAGTGGCGGTGTTCGGTGGATTGACCATTGCCTTGCATGATGTTGAATTTATTAAGTGGAAGGTGACGGTTATTTATGCATTGTTTGCAGCAGCATTACTGTTCAGCCAATGGTTCATGAAAAAGCCCCTTATCCAGAGCATGTTAGGTAAAGAACTCACGCTGCCGCAGGCAGTCTGGTCGCGTCTGAATACTGCCTGGGCAATCTTCTTTATTCTCTGCGGTCTCGCTAATATCTATATCGCCTTCTGGCTGCCGCAGGATATCTGGGTCAACTTTAAGGTCTTTGGCCTGACTGCGCTGACGCTTATCTTCACGCTGTTAAGCGGTGTTTACATCTATCGTCATATGCCGCAGGACGACAACCACTGATTACTGACTGACCAGAACGTCAACGACGGGCGTTCTGGTCTATTCTCTCCGCACGCGAATCATAGTAGCATCCCGCCTGAAGTCTTCCGTTACGAGTTAAAACAATGACAACAACTAACGCCCCTCAGGGTGAACTGGTTTTACGCACACTGGCAATGCCCGCTGACACCAATGCCAATGGCGATATTTTTGGCGGCTGGCTGATGTCGCAGATGGATATGGGCGGCGCAATTCTGGCAAAAGAGATTGCCCACGGGCGCGTGGTCACCGTGAGAGTGGACGGCATGACCTTCCTGCGCCCGGTTGCGGTAGGTGATGTGGTTTGCTGCTACGCGCGCTGCGTGAAACGCGGTAATACCTCCATTTCCATCAACATCGAAGTCTGGGTGAAGAAAGTCTCTTCTGAGCCGATTGGGCAACGTTATAAGGCCACTGAAGCGCTGTTTATTTATGTCGCCGTGGACAGCGAGGGTAAACCTCGTCAAATTCCACAGGCCTGATCGACAGGCAAAAAAAAAGCCTCCTTTCGGAGGCTTTTTTTATTCCATCTGCGCCCCGCCGTTCAGGCGGAAAACAATATTGACGATCAATCCGCTACCCGGCTTGCCTGGCTCATAGCGCCATCTGCGCATGGCAGATTTCACTTCGCGCTCAAACATATTAGAAGGTTGCGCAGATAAGATTTCCACGTTATCCACGCGGCCATCCGCAGTGACATCAAACTTCACCCGTACGCGGCCTTCAATACGCAAGGCCTGAGCTCGCGCCGGATACTGAGGCTGATTGCGGCTTACGGCTCGCGGGCCCGCTGGCGCGGTAACCGTTGGCTTTGACGTCGTTGCCGTATTGTTCATCACCGGACGTGAAGGCGCTGAATTTTCTACCGGCTGGGTCGCGCGCGGTTCAACCGGACGTTCCTCGCGTTTCGGACGCTCCTCAACCTTCTTCACCGGCTTTGGCTTCGGCTTAGGTTTTGGCTTCGGTTCAGGTTTGTGGATCACCACCGGGGCTTCCTTCGGTGGCTCCGGAACGGGTTCGGGTTCTGGCTCCGGTTCAGCCACCGGCTGTGGCGGCGGAGGGGCAACCTGCGGCGGTTCAAGATCCGCTGGCGATACCATCGTCACGGAAATCGGCTGCGCGGGCGCGGGCGTTTCAATAACCTGATGAACCGAGGTATACAGCAGACCCGCCACAACGGCACCGTGAATCACGACAGAAAGCAGCGTCGGCCAGGGAAAGCGGCGAGGTAAATCAAGGGTCATCGAAGTCATATTCATCAACGTTAAAAAAACCGAACCCTGATTTTAAATGCAAATAGCAATCATATTCAATAAGACACTTTGCTCTGGCGCAACTTTAGCGCCTGAGAGGCCAAAAAAGGCGCATTCAGATCAGGGTATTAACATTGTTTTTATTTTACATTGCAGTCGATTGCCCTTTCACATAACGTAACTGACACTTTTACCGGTTAAGGAGCTTCGCCGTGTTTTACGTGATTTACTCAGAAGATGTTGCTGATTCGCTCGAAAAACGCCAGTCTGTGCGCCCTGCGCATCTGGCACGTTTGCAGTTGCTTCAGGATGAAGGCCGATTACTGACCGCTGGCCCCATGCCCGCAGTAGACAGCAACGATCCGGGTGCTGCCGGTTTTGCAGGCTCCACGGTTATTGCTGAATTTGAATCCCAGGAAGCTGCTCAGGCCTGGGCTGACGCAGACCCGTACGTTGCAGCGGGTGTGTATGCAAAAGTGACGGTCAGACCGTACAAGAAAGTGTTCTGATACCAAAGCGGCTCCGAAAGGAGCCTTTTTTATGGCGGCGATTACGCGCCTCTGTACCGGGTAAACTGCTGCTCTGTAATCAGGCTCCCCCACTGGTCGCCTTCCCACTCTTTTACCAGCGTAAACCCAAACGACTCGTACAGACGCCGGGCGGCGGTCAGCTTATTGAATGTCCAGAGGTGCACGGCAGAAAAACCGCCACTGTCGCAGAACCGCATCGCTTCATTCAGCAGTTTTTTCCCCACGCCGTGTCCCCGGCAGCCATCATCAAGAATAAACCAGCGAAGATGGGCTTCACCCGGCGCCAGATCCTCGCCATCGATTGCCACCGAGCCGACAATTTTATCGTTGAGCACTGCCAGCCAAATCTGGTTACAGGGCTTCTCCAGTCTTTCACTGAACTCGGCCAGCCCTGAAGCCACTTTAGCCTCGAAGAAGCGACCAAAGTTATGCTCCCGCGAATAATAGCTGCCATGCATTTCCGCGATACGGCCAATCATGCCGGGGATGTACCCCTGCACTATCCTCAGCTCGTCGGACTGCATATCGTTGCCCGCCTCGCGGCATACAAGCAGCGCGTTGGCATAAAGGGAAAGCCCCTCAGAGATGGTCTGCTGCTGGGCAGGAGCAAGACGCTTTATTGCTGTGACCACCCGCTCATTGCTGAAGGCATTAATTTTGCTGACCGTCTCGTGACCTTTCGCGGTCAGCCTGAGGCTCTTTGCTCTCGCATCCTCAACAGAAATGACTTCCTCGAGTTCGCCTGCGGCAATCAGGCGAGCCAGCATCCGGCTGACGCTGGACTTTTCCAGGCCCAGCAGTTGCACCAGCTGGCTCGCCGTCATCTCTTTGCGTAGAGCAATTTCGACCAGAGTATGGACGGCCGAAGGCGAGTAATTCGTTGAGGCCAGGGTAGACCCCATAAAACCTAACTCTCGCACCATCAGGCGCGAGGAACGTCGAATAACACTGACTACCGGGGTTTCGCTGTGCATGTTATGTCCTCACCATTTAGTTGTACTATACAACTAAATGGTGAGGGATTGTCAAACAGAATTAAAAAGGCTCCCGCAGGAACTTTTAAAGATCACTCAAGACTTTGAAATATATGGATTTACTTCAGACAAAGTCGACATATTGACCACATCGATACTTTAAACCCCGTAATTGCGGGTTTTTTTGTAGCCACA
This sequence comes from Enterobacter sp. BNK-22, assembly GCF_048684805.1. Lineage (NCBI taxonomy): Bacteria > Pseudomonadati > Pseudomonadota > Gammaproteobacteria > Enterobacterales > Enterobacteriaceae > Enterobacter > Enterobacter sp. BNK-22. The sequence continues at coordinate 893,511 of NZ_JBLQTT010000001.1, read as the reverse complement.
AAGTTCAACTAATATAAATTCGGCGCTAAGTATGAAAAGCAGACACTCGACACTTGAGCATTGCTAATAATAACAGTTACAACAACTACCTGAGTGGTTTCGTACTGATTCTGGTTTATTTATCCATGAAAAAGTATACTGCATTATTTATAAACTTATTTGTCAATGGATTGCCTCTTTACTATTACGTTAAAAATATTCAATAATATCAGTTTGTTATAAACAAAAAACATATCAACTATGTCCTCCCCCCTCTCAACTAACAAAGTGAAATTCATCCTTTATAATTATACACGTGAGTAAATTCATACTTTACGATGATACAAAACATTCACATAAAATCAATATTTGATATACAGAGCTTGATTAGCATCTGTTAAACAAAAAGTATTGAAACCTCTACAAAACATTCAATTAACCATAGTAATTCATTGAATTAAACGATTAACATTAAAAGTGAGGACTCAAAAATGGCACAGGAAAAAGAAATCTCAATTGGAATAACCTTTAAAGATATCAGTTTAAATGTCAGCGATGATGAATTTAAAGTCCTTCTCGAACAAACAATTGATGACTTTAAAAATCAAATTCAAAAAGTAAGAGAAAAAATATATCAGGATAAAGACATTCACATCGGCCCCAGTTTAGAGGAGAAAGGCATAACGATAGTTCTGACCGGTACGTTCTAACCGCACTATCACTTGGATGTTCACAGGAGGGGGTATGGGAACAAAAGCATTGTTGGTTGGTATCGCGAAGTATGCAAATCCGGCTCATAATTTAAATGGTGTTGAGAATGATGTCGCAGCTTTCTTGCGGATATTGAATAAATTTAATATTACTGATATCGAAATATTACGTGACAGCAATGCCACATCGGATAACATCAGAAAAGGACTGTACAATCTTGTTTCCGATACCAGAGATGGTGATGTGAGAATATTTTATCAATCATCACATGGCTACCTACTACCGCCAGAAATGAGCAATACTGATCGAGATGAAGCTTTAGTTCCATATGAAGGTACTTCATCAAGTTTGATTTTAGATACTTGGATTTCTCAATATCTTAAAACCCAACTCCCCAAAACGGTTAGTTTTTGGGGCATATATGACGCTTGTTTTTCAGGTGACATGTATAAAGATTTAATTATTGACAAAGATATCATCACTGAAAATTCCTTGGAAAAAGAACTGAAAACAAAAGATATAATATTTGACTCATCACCATCACGATTATATTCAACTAATCAACCAGTAGTAGGTCTTAAGAACTTAATCCTTGATGATATGATTCAAAATTCATTCCATTTTGGAGCTGTTCAATCCGATGCCAAAGCAGCGATTTTAAATATAGACGGACTTAACAGAAGTGTTTTTACTTGGGCATTAGAACAAGTTCTTGTTCCCGGCATGAGTATTTCACAACTTGAAAAATTGGTATCAGAAAAACAAAAACAGAAAACCCCCGATAGAATTCCGCAAATTGCTTGTACCGATGCAAATAAAAACAGGATTGTATTTAGTGGAAGTTAACTACAGAGTTCATACTTTACACCTTCAAAAGCCCCGCATTTAGGGGCTTTCTTTTGGTCACTACCAGTGGATTTGCTGCTGCCCGGATGATGTCGGGTGAGGTGCCGCTGGTACTACAACGCCCGGCGATACAATAAAGCGCTCGACCGTTTCGGTGGTCACAAACGTCGCGCTGCAGTTGATGTTTGTGCACTGGTGATACCGCTCTTTGGTCGTGTCAGTAAAATAGCGACTTGTGCGGACGTGAGCGGCGCGCATGGCCTGCGCCTAAGTCGCGTAGATGGTCGTCAGCTCCAGCACGTTGTCAGCCTCACCGGCCATGTATTCACTCTCGCGCGCTTCCTGCTCTTTTTTGGCTTTGGCCTTCGCCGGGGCTTTGGTCGCTTTCGGGTGCTGCAGCGCGCGGAGGTGTTGCTCTTTGGGCTTACGCTTGAGCTTCACCTTTTGCTTTTGCGGCTTCGGGTCTTTGGTGTGCAGCCATTTTGCCGACACGCCGGTGTAGGCTTCCCGGTCAGCAATGGCAAACTGATGACGATCGCCATCCCCGCGCTCAAGCGTCATCTGCGGAATGGGCTTTCCGCTGGCCGTCTTACCGCTCCCCGCTTTCAGGAATAACAGTTTTCCCGCTTTTACCGAAACCGACGCCCCGTTCCGGTCAGCCAGGCGGGACAGAAACACCGCGTCGGATTCCTGCGACTGGTCAATGTGAGGCACTGTGACGGCTTTCAGCGTGTCGGCCACGCTGGCGGCCAGCTTATTGCGTGCCGCAATCGTTTCAACAATTTTCCCGAGCGTGGTGTCATGCCATGACTGTTCCCGGCGAGAGTTCAGCGACCCGCGAAAATCGGCGCTGCGCCCCCGGATGGTCAGCGTATCAGGCGGGCCCCTGTGCTCGATTTCGTCGACCGTGAACGTCCCTTTTTTTATCAGCGCGGAATCCTGCCAGCCTAACCACAGCGTCAACGTTGCGCCGCGCGGTGGCAAAGCTATCTGGCCGTCAGTGTCATCGAGCTCGATATCGAGCTGGTCGGCCTCGAATCCGCGATTATCGGTCATGGTCAGGCTGATAAGGCGGTCACTAAAATCCTGGGTGATAACCGCCCCGTCAGGAAAGGAAACATGAAGCGCATCAGGGGAGGCAGACGGCGCGGGATAGTCATCCGAGAAAATGCCGGGCAGCACAAATGCCGTATCGAGCTCGCCGCCGATCGCCAGTAAAAGCACCTGCTCGCCAACGGACGGAGCCCACCATACGCGCGAGCGACCGGCGCGGCAGGTTAGCCAGTTCAGCCAGGTGGTTTGCATGCCGCCGGTCTGGACACGACAAAGCCCCTCGTCGTGGTCGACGTCGGTCACGATGCCGGTGCGGATAAGGTTGCGGATCGCGCGTGCGCTTTCCTGCAGAGAATTTAGATTATTAATGGGGAAAGGATGCCGCCGGGGGAAGCCAGCGGCAATCTAGCGAGGTTTTGTGGGACATGAAACTACAATTATCAGACTTGAAATATCAAAATTCTCACTTTTTCAGTCTAGTGATATACACTTAGAAAATTTGTAAGATAATAAAAAATTAGACTTGAAATGCATTTAATAAAAAAAGAAAACTATAAAACACAAACAATTCCCAAAAACTCAGAAGCCAGGTTATGGGGCTAAAAAAAAGCAAAAGCCCCACATCCAATTATTACTTACCACAAATCACATCATCTATGGCCCCCATATAAGATACAAAAAGATCAACATATCCACACAAGTCTGAAAGACTAATATCATTAGCATTATCGTTATGATGAATAATATTGTTTCTTTTCACAACCACTGTATTCACAACATCCTTATTAGCAATAAATCCTGCCGAACCTAAAAGATTAACACCCAAGTAAGAAAATGCCTTAATCGTTTTGTAAGGATTTCCAGATAAGCTGTCGGAAATATCATTCTTATCGACTTTGAAATCCGCATCGACATACTTTAACTCTTTATCCTTAAATTCCTTCTTGACTCGCCACAGTAAGAAATTGTGAGGTAAACAGGCTGCTCTAAGCCTGTTATTAATTGAATCACAATGCCATGTGGCGACCTCGGTCAAATACGATTCCAAATAAGTACAGAGAGTAATGAGATATGACTTGACAAAGAAATTAATATTCTTATTGAAGAAATCATTTTTTTCAAGAATTGCCTGCTCTTCCGTCTCTTTAATAATTCCCTTTAAGGAAAGAAACAATGAACGATACCCAATATAATATTCAGTATTTTCCATCAGTAACTTCCTTAAGAAGTGCTACCCAACCGGCTCTACGTTTCATCACGGAACTCTTATTCTGTAGACCTCCTGATAAAGTTTTTTTGAACTCGGCACTTGAACAAAGAGTAAACCAAGCTTTCCGTATTTGTTCAGATTTTTCATTTACAACATCATCGCTTAACTTGCCAATTGTAGGCATTAAAATGTCATAATGAACTAATCCTTTACGTTTTCTTCTGACTGTAGGGTTTGTAAATACATCTTCACCAAATATTTTTTCACACTTGGATAATGAAGCTTTGAATCTTTCCCTCATAACATTCAGTTCATCATCTTGTAAGTTTGAAAATTTCTCCATCTGATCATCTAGGAATTCTTTCAAACTGCTATCAAAATGTTCAAAGAAATTATCTTCATAGAAGGCAAAGAAACGCAAGACCTGTTCGTCTGGCTCGCGACTATCTCTTTTTACATCTGATGTTTCCGCCAGCCCAAAGTTTTTAATAGCATCAATATTACCCAACTCTTCCAATAAATCATCAAATCCTCCAGGATATAATGCATGCCTTATTTCCTGATCAGAAAGCTTCACTGCACCTTGATTGAGCCTTGAAAATATCTCCCTAATTAACTTCTTAGGATTTTCTTTCCTTAGAACTATACACCTTATGGTTGTTGACTCTAATTCTGAACATAAAGCTCCAAGCTCAGAAAATTTCTTCCCTTCAAGTTCTTTAAATGTAGTCATTCCCTCCAAAGCGAACTCATCATCAAAAAACTTCTGTATAGTGGTCAATCTCTGAACACCATCAATCACAATATGATTGCCGCTATCGTCTTCAGCAAAATAACAAGATGGAAGAGGGATACGCATTAAACAAGATTCAATGAATTTCGAAGATCTCTGCCATCCATCCTGATCCCATTTATATTTCCTTTGAAAGTCAGGATTAAGTTTTAATTTAATGGGATTGGACTTCATTCTGGTACAGAGAGTCTCAAAAGGATAATCTATAGGAAATAAATTTAATGTTTTATCATCATTAGACATAACTCAATCCTTGTAAGTAAAAGTTAAAACATCAATCGTGAAGGTAGATAACACCAATAACATTTACCACTTTTTATGACTAAGGTCAAAAGGTTGCCAAACATGAAATAGCCCTGGAGGCTAACAACTTTGATAGTCAATGTAGATGTTTAATAACTAGTTTTTCATTCAACAACTTACTTTTTGAATCAGCTCCGAACAACTTACGCTCTAGGTACTGCACCTCACGGCTTCGCGGACTTGGCCGATCTTTTAAGCCGTACTGATGGACTCGCGCGATACGCTGCACTTTGCCGGTGAATTCCACCACTGCACTGCTTTCACTGCCAGTGGCTTTCATGTACCGGCTTGTGCGGAGTTTCTGGAACATCGCCCGTTTAATCCACCCGTTTTTTGCCCTGAGCGGCTGACGCTTTCGCGCCTGATACGGTGAGCCGTCCGGTGCTTTCTGCAGCTTGATACGTTGCTGTTGCGACTTGCGCAGCTCCTTTGTTATCTCTCCGGCCAGCTTCCGGCGCTCTGCCGGTGACAGGGCTGCAATCAAACCCTTGAGCCGGTCGTCAAAGGGCTTAAATTCACTCATCCCATTTGCTCACCAGTTCGCCGTTGATATAGAGCTCTTTTTGGCCGAGTAACGGGCTCCGGCAGCGGCGGCTCGGGGGCATAGCTCACATGCAGAGCGCCGTTTTCCTCTTTGATGAGGGTTCGCTCGGTGAGCTGCAGGTTGATGCTGATATCGACACTGTCCCCGTCGTTCATATCCATCTGGAAACTGTGGCCCTTTTTGCGCCCGTCATCGAGCGTGCAGATATCCGGCTGGTTTTACCTGAGCCATGCGGCCACCGGCACGAAAATCAGGTCAGGGTCGCCCACAAAGTCACACACGATTACATTCAGCGTGTAAATTTTCTCGTGCGACAGTGAGGCCGCGAGACGCGCATCAATATTCCCCTCATCGGCAAAGATGCGCATCATTTCGGGGTTTGTTTCAAGCTGCGGAACGGCTTTAATCAGCGCTTCGCGCAGGCTGCGCGCTTTCTTCATCGAGTTTATCCTGACAGTTTTTGACGGTTTCAACCTGCAGCGCGCAGGCGGCGAGCGCGTGCTCAAGCCTGCGAATATCGGCGCTCAGATCGCCATTAGTGGCCAGGTCGCTTCCCGGCATCGGGCAAAAGCTCATCTTCGGGCAGCCGAAACGGGCTATCTCACTATTGCGGAAATTGACGCCCTACTGGCAGCGCTATCAGGAGATAATCGTAAAACTGCCGTCTTGTGTCTGAGTACCGGGGCAAGATGGGGTGAGGCTGCAAGGCTGAAAGCGGAGAACGTGATTCATAACCGGGTGTCTTTCGTTAAGACGAAATCAACACACCGCGCACGGTCCCGATCTCTGATGACGTTGCGGCTTACGTAGTCGGCAAAGCACGAGGCTTTCTGTTTCCTGAGGCCAGTTATGCTGACTTCAGGCAAACCCTCAAAGAGGTTAAGCCCGATTTACCGGCCGGGCAAGCGACACATGCGCTACGACACTCTTTCGCCACGCACTTTATGATTAACGGGGGCAATATCATCACACTGCAGAGGATCTTAGGTCATACGAAAATTGCGCAGACAATGGTCTATGCGCACTTCGCTCCTCAGTACCTGCAGGACGCGATTTCGCTTAACCCGCTGAAGGGTGCTAATGGTGGTCAGAGTGTCCACAATATGTCCACACCCTAGCCGCTTTTTATGGCTTTTGACTGCTAGTAGTAAAACGTGAAGCCTTGTCTGGCACGGCTTTCCAGTTACGCCAGACATTAAAAAGGCTCCCGCAGGAGCCTTTCATCAATCAATGCAACGACGCCAACCTCGCCGCAAACCCGACAAACAGCAGCCCTATCAGCCCGTTCCCCAGCTTTGCCAGTTTCTTTTTCGTTTTGAGATAACGCGTGACAAACGCACCGGAGAAGATCAGGAAGCTCATGTACATGAAGCTGATTAACTCAAGCGTCGTCGCGAGGATAAGGAAAGAGGTGCCGGTGCTCTGTGCGTTCACGTCAATGAACTGAACGAAGAACGATACGTAGAACAGAATCGCTTTTGGATTCGTCAGGCTCAATACCAGCGAACGTTTCATGATCGTGCTGGCAGGCTCGGTACCGCTCTCTTGTGCGTGATTCTGCCGGGTAATGACCGACCAGAGCATTTTGCCGCCCAGCCACAGCAGATAGAAGGCGCCGAGATAGCGCACGATATTAAACAGTACCGGCGTGGTCTGAATTAATGCCGCGACGCCCGCCCAGGCCAGAAACATCAGTACCGCATCGCCGATAAATACGCCCGACGCGGCAAGGTACCCTTTTTTAACGCCGTGTCCAATTCCGGTTTTAAGCACAAACAGGGTATTCGGCCCCGGTACCAGCACGATAAAAAACGCGCCAACAACATACGTCCAGAAATTCAGTACGCCAAACTCCGCAAACACTTCTTCTCCCTCCTTTTGCTCAACACAGCAGGAATAGCGCTGCAAATACGCTACTCCTAAAAATCAGATCCTATAAAATCAGCGGGCACCATTACGGTGCCCTCATGGTACTCAGATATCCTGGACTGCGAACAGCAAAGCGTTGCGATGCCGGGTCATTCCACATTTTCTGATGGCGTGAATACGCATATTGCGGCGGGATTGTGCTTCCAGCCAACGAGCCTTGCGACGACTCACCTGTCGCAACATGCGCCAGCGCCCTACTTCTGTTCTACTGCGCTTCATGTCTACAACTCTTTCTCTAACAGAGACGACATTATAAACCCATGCTGGCAGCAAACCAGCGCTTTTACCTGGCGTTTTTATTTGCCAGATGAATCCTGATGCGTACACTCATAACAATACGCTTTCAAAAGGATTTTTTTACCTATGACAACCTTCTACACCGTGGTGAGTTGGCTGGTCATTTTAGGATACTGGCTGTTAATCGCGGGTGTGACGTTACGCATCCTGATGAAGCGCAGAGCCGTACCCTCTGCCATGGCCTGGCTTCTGATCATCTACATCCTGCCGCTGGTGGGAATTATTGCCTATCTCTCTTTCGGTGAACTTCATCTCGGCAAACGCCGCGCCGAGCGTGCCCGCGCCATGTGGCCCTCAACCGCAAAGTGGCTGAACGATCTTAAGGCCTGCAAGCATATCTTTGCCGAGGAGAACAGCAGCGTCGCCTCGTCACTGTTTAAGCTGTGCGAGCGCCGTCAGGGGATTGGTGGTGTTAAAGGCAATCAACTGCAGCTGCTGACCTCGTCCGACGACGTCATGCAGGCATTAATCCGCGATATCCAGCTGGCACGTCATAACATCGAGATGGTTTTTTATATTTGGCAGCCCGGCGGGATGGCTGACCAGGTCGCTGAATCGCTGATGGCCGCGGCGCGACGCGGCATTCACTGCCGTCTGATGCTTGACTCCGCAGGCAGCGTGGCATTTTTCCGCAGTCCCTGGGCGGGCATGATGCGCAATGCCGGTATCGAGGTGGTTGAGGCGCTGAAGGTCAATCTCCTGCGCGTGTTTCTGCGCCGGATGGATCTCCGTCAGCATCGCAAAATGATCATGATCGATAACTATATTGCCTACACCGGCAGCATGAACATGGTTGATCCGCGCTTCTTCAAGCAGGACTCGGGCGTGGGCCAGTGGGTGGATTTGATGGCGCGAATGGAGGGGCCGATTGCCACCTCGATGGGCATCGTTTACTCCTGCGACTGGGAGATAGAAACCGGCAAACGCATTCTGCCGCCCCCGCCGGACGGCAATATTATGCCGTTTGAAGAGGCCAGCGGTCACACCATTCATACCATTGCTTCCGGGCCGGGCTTCCCGGAGGATTTGATCCATCAGGCGCTGCTGACGGCGACGTACTCGGCGCGTGAATACCTGATCATGACGACGCCCTACTTTGTTCCCAGCGATGATCTCCTGCACGCGATCTGTACCGCGGCGCAGCGCGGCGTCGATGTGAGCATTATTTTGCCGCGCAAAAATGACTCCCTTCTGGTGGGCTGGGCCAGCCGGGCATTCTTTAGCGAACTGCTGGCCGCAGGGGTGAAGATCTACCAGTTCGAAGGCGGATTACTCCACACCAAAAGCGTGCTTGTCGACGGCGAGTTAAGCCTGGTGGGGACAGTGAACCTAGATATGCGCAGCCTGTGGCTCAACTTTGAAATCACGCTGGTTATTGATGATGCCGGCTTTGGTGGCGATCTCGCGGCGGTGCAGGATGATTATATCTCCCGCTCGCGACTGCTGGATGCCAGACTGTGGGTAAAACGTCCGCTGTGGCAGAGAATTGCCGAACGACTGTTTTACTTCTTTAGTCCGTTGCTGTAAAACGTGCCCAACGATGTTAAACAGGTAGTCATCATGGAAATGGATCTGAACAATCGCCTGACCGAAGACGAAACGCTCGAGCAGGCCTATGACATTTTTCTCGAACTGGCGGTTGATAACCTCGATCCCGCAGACGTGATCCTCTTTAATCTGCAGTTCGAAGAGCGCGGCGGTGCCGAACTGTTCGACCCTTCAGAAGACTGGGCTGAGCATGTGGATTTCGATCTGAATCCTGACTTCTTTGCCGAAGTGGTCATCGGACTGGCCGATGAAGACGGTGGCGAGATTAACGATATTTTCGCCCGCGTCCTGCTCTGTCGAGAGAAAGACCACAAGCTGTGCCATATTCTCTGGCGCGAATAATAAAAAAGGCTGCGATTGCAGCCTTTTTTATTTACTCCGGCAACGCACTTCCGCAGCGGTTACAAAACCGCGCGTTAAGGTCATGTTCACCCTGGTGACATGCCGGACATTTGCGCTGCTGCTTGCGGCTCTGAAATGCGCTGCTCATGTGCGTGGTAATAAGCCCGGTCGGAATGGCAATGACCGAATAGCCAATCAAAATCAGCACTGAGGCCACAATGCGGCCCAGCGGCGTATGGGGCGTGATATCACCGTACCCCACGGTTGTCACGGTCACTATCGCCCAATAAACGGACGCATTGAGCGTCGTGAAACCATATTTCGGCCCCTCTATCAGATACATCAGCGCGCCAAAAACGATCATGACGATGGCAATAAACGAGTAGAAGAGAATAAGCTGATGACGGGCGCTGACGATTGCGCTCCAGAACACGCGCAGTGAGGGCATAAAGCGCAGTAATTTCAGAATACGTAATACGCGAATAACGCGCATCGCCCGCCAGGCAAAGACATAACTCAGGCTGATTTCCGGCCACAGCCACATGACGTAGAGCGGCAGAATGGTGGCTAAATCAATAAAGCCCCAGAAGCTGAAAACATATCGGGCCGGGTTGGGCCAGGCCATTACTCTGAGCAGATATTCAGCGGTAAACACCAGGGTAATCGCCAGCTCAAGCCAGACAAAGACATGCCATTCGTCAAACGTCAGGTGGTATTGCGTCCCGGCGCCTGACTCAATAAAGATGACCACCACGCTGAGGAGCGCAAATAAACCACAAAGACCTTCGAAGCGTCGCCCGGATACCGTTTCAGGATCGAATAAAACATGATAAAGCCGCCGACGGGCTGACGTGAATAAACGCGACACAGTAACCTCGCAAAATATAAGGGCTGACATCATGTCAGCCCTTGCGATTATAACGGGTCTACTTTCAGGCAGGAAACCGCATGTCGGAAACTGCCTTCCAGAACCGGTCGCGTTTTCGCACATTCCGGCCCGGCCATTGGGCAGCGCGTGCGGAAGACGCAGCCCGACGGCGGGTTAATCGGTGAAGGCAATTCCCCTTCCAGAAGCTGGATGGTCTTATTCTTTTCCAGATCGGGATCGGGGATCGGCACTGCCGACATCAGCGCTTTGGTGTAAGGGTGCAGCGGATTGTGGTACACCTCGTCATAGGTGCCCAGCTCCACGGCGTGCCCCAGATACATCACCAGCACGCGGTCAGAGATGTGTTTCACCACGGCAAGGTCATGCGCGATGAAGATCAGCGACAGCCCCATTTCGCGCTGCAGCTTCTGCAGCAGGTTAACCACCTGCGCCTGAATGGAGACGTCGAGCGCGGAGACCGGCTCATCACAGATAATCAGCTTCGGTTCGAGGATCAGGGCGCGCGCAATACCAATACGCTGACACTGACCGCCGGAGAACTCGTGCGGATAGCGGTTGATGAGGTTAGGCAACAGCCCGACTTTCAGCATCATCGCCTTAACGCGATCGCGCACTTCCTGACGGGACATCTTCGGATGATAGGTACGCAGCGGCTCGGCAATAATCTCACCGATGGTCATACGCGGGTTTAACGACGCCAGCGGATCCTGGAAAATCATCTGGATATCGCTGCGCACGTCGCGCCACTCGTCGGGTTTCATGCCCAGCAGATCTTTACCCAGCCAGGCCACTTTGCCGTCGGTGGCTTTCACCAGACCGATAATGGCGCGCGCAAAGGTCGATTTACCGCAGCCGGACTCGCCCACCACGCCCAGGGTTTCCCCTTCATACAGGCGCAGCGTGACGCCGTCCACCGCTTTCAGGGTCTTCGACGGCTGCCAGAACCACTGTTTGCCGTCTTTGATGTCGAAATGCACCTTAAGGTCAGCAATCTCGAGCAGCACATTGCGTTTTTCATCTAATGCGTTCATACCAGTTCCTCCTGCGGCTTAAAGCAGGCGCGCAGGCGGCCTGGTGCAAACTCTTCCAGCGGCGGTGCGCTGTTGCAGATTTCCATCGCGTGCGGGCAGCGCGGCTGGAACGGACAGCCTTTCGGCAGGCGCAGCAGGTTTGGCGGGTTGCCCGGAATGGTGAGCAAGGATTCCCCTTCCGCATCGAGACGCGGTACCGCGTTCAGCAGGCCAATCGAGTAAGGATGCGCTGGCTGATAGAACACGTCACGCGCTTTGCCGTATTCCATGGTACGGCCGGCATACATCACGAGCACTTTGTCACAGATGCCCGCCACCACGCCCAGGTCGTGGGTGATCATGATAATCGCCGTGTTGAACTCACGCTTCAGCTCGTTCAGCAGGGTCATGATTTGTGCCTGAACGGTAACGTCCAGCGCGGTGGTCGGTTCGTCGGCAATCAGCAATTTTGGCCGGCATAGCAGCGCCATCGCAATCATCACGCGCTGACGCATACCGCCAGAGAACTCGTGCGGGAACATTCGCATGCGCTTGCGCGCTTCCGGCATTTTCACCGCATCGAGCATTTTGACCGACTCTTCAAAGGCTTCGGCTTTGCCCAGACCTTTGTGCAGCATCAGGACTTCCATCAGCTGCTCACCGACGCGCATGTACGGGTTCAGCGAGGTCATCGGATCCTGGAAAATCATCGAGATCTGCTCGGCGCGCAGCTTGTTCAGCTCGTGCTCCGGCAGGTTGAGGATTTCACGACCGTTGAATTTTGCGGAACCGCCAATCACACCGTTAGCGGCCAGCAGGCCCATTAGCGCAAAGGCGGTTTGGGATTTCCCGGATCCGGATTCACCCACGATGCCGAGCGTTTCGCCCGCGCGCAGGTTGAAGTTGAGATCGTTCACGGCGGTCACATCCCCGTCCGGGGTCTTAAAGGTGACGCGAAGATCTTTTACGTCCAGCAGAAGGTCGCTCCGCTGCTGCGCCTGTGGCGCGGTTGCCGTTTCAATCATTGTCATGACGGCGCTCCTTAACGGTCTTTCGGGTCGAGGGCATCACGCAGGCCATCGCCAATAAAGTTAAAACAAAACAGGGTAACGACCAGGAAACCCGCCGGGTATAACAGCAGCCACGGTGACACTTCCATTGAGTTTGCACCGTCACTCAGCAGCGCGCCCCAGCTGCTCAGCGGCTCTTGCGTACCCAGACCGAGGAAGCTCAGGAAGGATTCAAACAGGATCATGCTTGGCACCAGCAGTGAGGCATAGACCACCACCACGCCCAGCACGTTAGGAACGATATGGCGAACCACGATATTCCCGGTAGAGACACCGCCGACCTGCGCGGCTTCGATAAACTCTTTGCGTTTGAGGCTCAGCGTCTGGCCGCGAACAATACGCGCCATATCCAGCCAGGAAACCATCCCGATGGCCACGAAGATCAACAGGATATTCTGACCAAAGAAGGTCACCAGCAGGATGACAAAGAACATAAACGGGAAGGAGTTCAGGATTTCCAGCAGACGCATCATCACCGAGTCCACTTTACCGCCAAGGTAGCCGGACAGTGAGCCATAGAGCGTCCCGACGATCACCGCCACCAGCGCGGCAGCAATCCCGACCATCAGCGAGATACGCCCCCCGATAGCGACACGCACCAGCAGATCGCGTCCGGAAGAGTCCGTGCCAAAATAGTGGCCAGACTCCATATCCGGCGCGCTGGACATCATGCCCCAGTCGGTGTCGAAATAGGTAAATTGCGACAGCATCGGGGCAAGGGTCACAAACAGCGCGATGATCACCAGAACCACCAGACTCGCCACCGCCGCGCGGTTGTGCATAAAGCGACGGCGCGCGTCCTGCCAGAGGCTACGACCTTCTACTTCCAGTTTTTCACTGAAGTTTTCCAGCGCCTCGCTGTTTTTCTTACTCAACATCATGGCGTGCTCCAGTTAGTAACGGATTTTCGGGTCGATGACGGCGTACAGAACATCGACGATTGCGTTAAAGAGAATGGTCAGCGCACCGACGAGAATGGTCAGGCTCAGTACCAGCGAATAGTCGCGGTTGAGCGCGCCGTTAACAAACAGCTGACCAATGCCTGGCAGGCCGTAGATTGTTTCGATAACCATCGAGCCAGTGATGATCCCGACGAATGCCGGTCCCATGTAGGAGAGCACGGGCAACAGCGCCGGTTTAAGCGCGTGGCGGAAGATAATCCGACGCATCGGCAGCCCTTTCGCGCGCGCGGTACGAATGAAGTTCGAGTGCAGCACTTCGATCATTGAACCACGGGTGATACGCGCGATACTGGCGATGTACGCCAGAGATAATGCCACCATCGGCAAAATCATGAACTTGAGTGCCCCGCCGTTCCAGCCGCCGCCAGGCAGCCACTTCAGCGTAATGGCAAATATCATCACCAGTAATGGCGCGACAACGAAGCTGGGTATGACTACCCCGGTCATCGCCACCCCCATTACGGCATAATCCCATTTGGTATTTTGTCTGAGCGCGGCGATGACGCCAGCGGTGACCCCGAAAACGATCGCCAGAATGAATGCCGCAGCACCCAATTTCGCCGACACCGGGAAGCTGGACGCCACCAGGTCGTTAACGGAATAGTCTTTATATTTAAATGACGGTCCAAAATCACCGTGCGCCAGCTGCTTCAGGTAGTTGAAGTACTGGGTAGAGATAGGATCGTTTAAGTGGTATTTCGCTTCGATATTCGCCATGACTTCTGGCGGCAGCGTACGCTCACCGGTAAATGGACTTCCCGGCGCAAGGCGCATCATGAAGAAGGAAATCGTGATGAGAATAAATAGCGTTGGGATCGCTTCAAGACAGCGACGTAGGATAAATTTCAACATTGCCCGTACCTTCTGGCGTGTGCCTATATAATGTGACGTTGGTTAGACACCGTGGGGCGAGCATGCCCGCCCCACTCATTGCCATTAATGCTTGATAATATACAAGTTTTTAACGTAGATATTATCCATCGGGTCTTTACCGGTATATCCACCTACCCACGGTTTCACCAGACGGGCGTTAACGTAGTAGTAAACCGGAACGATCGCGGAATCTTTATCCAGCTGCTGCTCAGCTTTAGAGTACAGTTCAGTACGCTGTGCTTCGTCAGTGGTTTTCAGCGTGTCGGCGATCAGCTTGTCAAACGCCGGGCTCTTATAGTGCGCGGTGTTGTTTGAGCTGTCACTCAGCATGGTGTTCAGGAAGGAGGTCGGTTCGTTATAGTCCGCACACCAGCCAGCACGCGCCACGTCAAAGGTGCCCTGATGACGGCTGTCGAGGAAGGTCTTCCACTCCTGATTCTCCAGCTTCACGTTCGCGCCCAGGTTCTTTTTCCAGATCGAGGCAACGGCGATAGCCAGTTTTTTGTGCAGATCGGAGGTGTTGTACAGCAGGCTGAAGGTCAGCGGCTTATCCGCGGTATAGCCCGCTTCGGCCAGCAGTTTCTTCGCTTCTGCGTTACGCTGTTCCTGCGTCTGTTTGAACCAGTCTGGCTCGGTCAGTTTTGCGCCATCGGTGTATGGAGGGGTATAGCTGTATGCCGGCAGATCGCCCTGGTTTTTCACTTTGTTCACGATGATATCGCGATCCAGTGCCAGCTTCAGCGCAGTACGAACGCGTACGTCGGTGAACGGTGCTTTCTGGTTGTTAATTTCATAGTAGTAGGTGCACAGGTACGGGTCGACGTGAACTTCTTTAGGGATCTCTTTCTTCAGTTTCTGGAACAGTTCAATCGGCATGTTGTTATAGGTCATGTCGATTTCGCCGCTGCGGTAGCGGTTAACGTCAGTCACTTCGGACGAAATTGGCAGGTAGGTAACCTGATTAATCACGGTTTTCGCGTTGTCCCAGTATTGCGGGTTACGCTCTAGTACCATACGCTCGTTGACCACCCAGTCTTTCAGCTTGTAGGCACCGTTGGTCACGATATTGGCAGGCTGGGTCCATTTTTCACCAAATTTTTCCACGGCGGATTTTGGTACCGGGGAGACGGACGGGTGAACCAGCAGCTTATAGAAGTACGGAACAGGTTCGCTCAACGTGACTTCGAAGGTATTGGCATCGATCGCCTTAACGCCCAGATCGGTGATCGGTTTTTTGCCCGCGATGATGTCATCAATATTGGCAATATGGCCATATTGCAGGTAGCTCGCATACGGAGAGGCGGTCGTTGGATTCGCCAGACGCTGCCAGCTATAAACGAAATCTTCAGCCGTCACCGGCGTACCGTCGGACCATTTCGCATCTTTACGCAGATGGAAGGTCCAGACTTTGAAATCTTTGTTTTCCCATTTTTCTGCCACGCCCGGTGCCGGGTGGCCGTCTACGTCAGTTACCAGCAGACCTTCGAACAGGTCGCGGTTGACGTTAGACTCAGGAACACCTTCAATTTTGTGCGGGTCGAGAGACTGAACTTCCGCACCGTTGTTACGCACCAGCGTCTGCTTCTCCGCCAGCTGAACACCTGCAGGAACGTCCGCAGCCATTGCAGCGTTTCCCGCGATTAGCGCAGTTAAAATCCCCGCCGCTACCAGATTTTTTTTTGTGATGATGGACATTGTGTTGGTACTCCACTCATTATAATGACTGGCCTTCGCCAGCTGTGTAATCCCCTGTTGGGGCCTGTACAGCGCAGGAGTTTTTTTTGCTGCTGTCAGGTTCTTCTTTTACTGCTTGCTATCACCGACTTTTTTATTACTGACCGCTCGTATGGCCGTCTTGCGTCGATTCTTTACAGGCCTCCCCTGTTTGAGGCCTGCGCTGGATATCTGAGAAGAGAACTATATGAAAATAATTCTCATCTGATTGTTTTATGCTGCAAAATATTAGGCCGGAAAGTATCAAATGGCGTAAACGTGCGCCAATACATTTTGCAAATTTGTTAAGCAATTCTCTTTTACGGTGAGTACCGTATCGTTGAGGGCAGCCCTGCCAGACATCGAATATCAGTAAAACAACATGACATTCAACAGGATAGAGAAAATTTTCTCTACAAGCGCGTCGCTGCGCTATCATCGAGTGACTTTGTACAAAAATTTAACAACTGGTTATTATTTAGCACATTCGTCTAGGGGAATGTTGAAATTACTAATATCATTTCGGTTATCTCTCAGCAAGCCCAAGAGTATCATGTGAGTAAAATAACAGAGCGATCGAAGATTTTCTGTGCAGGCGGGTTGAGGCGGAATTAATAACCTATTGAAATACAAGCAATGAACATTATTAGTAGAATTTATTATGATATGTGAGCATTTCAACTTTAGTTATATGATTTGCTGATAATCACGTAAAAAAACGGAGCCGTCGCTCCGTCCTTTCATATGAAGTATTAATGCAATAAACCGGGGAAAATGCTTTTAATACCCGTGACGATGAATTCGATCCCTAATGCCATCAGCAACAGGCCCATGATACGCGTAATGACGTTGATGCCCGTTTGACCCAGCAAGCGCACCAGCCAGGGTGCCATGCGGAACACCCCCCAACAGCAGAGCGCAAAAATGGCAATAGCCACTGAAAAGCCAATCAGGTGCATCAGGCTATGGTAACGCGTCCCCCAGACGATGGTTGAACTGATGGCACCCGGACCGGCCATCAGCGGTAAGGCCAGCGGCACTACGCCAATGCTTTCGCGAATAGCGGTTTCTGACTTCTCTTGTTTATTCTGCTTATCCTCGCCCAGCTTACCGCTGATCATGGACATGGCGATGGTCACCACCAGGATCCCGCCGGCAATACGGAAAGAATCAATGGAAATCCCGAACAGCTGAAGAATCGTGTCGCCGAGAAAAAGAGAGGTCAACAATATGATCGCTACCGACAGGTTAGCGGTGAGGTTGGTTTTGTTCCTGGCCGCCGCTGTCTGGTAACTCGTCATACTAATGAAGACAGGAATGATCCCCACCGGGTTGACCAGGGCAAACAGACCAATAAAAAATTTAAAATACGTTGGAAAATCAAAGAGCGTTTGGATCACGTTTTGCTCCGCTTATACACATGCCCTGGACTGACAATTTGTCGTGAGAAATCGCGCTGAAGATACCCTTTTTATCAGCATACTTCACTTGAAATCTGTACCAAAACGTTATCATTTCAGGATGTTAAACATATGTTTAATCAATGATAGCGCCGCTTCCAATACTTATGTAATTATTTAACACTGGAAAAATCAGCACGAAATAACCCTGCTGAAAGGTATCAGCTTGGGGGAAAATTGACACAGATCATGATTTTCGTACTCAGAAGTGAGTAATCTTGGTTACACCCCCAGGGAGGTCACCTGACAAAAAGGGATGATGCTAAGGTAAGGCTCTTTTAGTAAATTAGTGTGCTGACGCAGAAAGTAACTCTTTGTTTTACTTTGTTTTACTTTGTGTTACGCAAGTCGTATCGGCTCTGTCTATACTGTGTGACGTATCGAGCGCTGGTTTACTAAAAGAGTTTAAACATTATCAGGAGAGCATTATGGCTGTTACTAATATCGCTGAACTGAACGCCCTCGTCGAGCGCGTTAAAAAAGCCCAGCGTGAATATGCCAATTTCACCCAAGAACAGGTTGATAAAATCTTCCGCGCGGCCGCACTGGCTGCTGCAGATGCTCGAATCCCTCTCGCTAAAATGGCCGTTGCCGAATCCGGTATGGGTATCGTGGAAGATAAAGTGATTAAAAACCACTTCGCTTCCGAGTATATCTACAACGCCTATAAAGATGAGAAAACCTGTGGCGTGCTGTCCGAAGACGACACCTTCGGTACCATCACCATCGCTGAACCTATCGGCATCATCTGCGGTATTGTTCCGACCACTAACCCAACGTCTACTGCAATCTTCAAATCACTGATTAGCCTGAAGACTCGTAACGCAATCATCTTCTCTCCACACCCACGTGCGAAAGACGCGACTAACAAAGCTGCAGATATCGTCCTGCAAGCGGCTATCGCTGCGGGTGCACCAAAAGACCTGATCGGCTGGATCGACCAACCTTCTGTTGAGCTCTCCAACGCGCTGATGCATCACCCGGACATTAACCTGATTCTGGCGACCGGTGGTCCAGGCATGGTTAAAGCCGCATACAGCTCCGGTAAACCTGCTATCGGCGTGGGCGCGGGTAACACCCCTGTTGTTATCGATGAAACCGCTGATATCAAACGTGCTGTCGCGTCTGTACTGATGTCTAAAACCTTCGATAACGGCGTGATCTGTGCATCTGAACAGTCTGTTGTGGTCGTGGATTCCGTATATGACGCGGTTCGCGAACGTTTCGCCAGCCACGGCGGCTACCTGCTGCAGGGCAAAGAGCTGAAAGCAGTTCAGGACATCATCCTGAAAAATGGCGCGTTGAACGCCGCTATCGTGGGTCAGCCAGCCTACAAAATTGCTGAACTCGCAGGCTTTACCGTTCCGGCAACAACCAAAATCCTGATCGGTGAAGTAAAAGTCGTTGACGAAAGCGAGCCGTTTGCTCACGAAAAACTGTCTCCTACGCTTGCCATGTACCGTGCGAAAGATTTCGAAGACGCGGTTGAGAAAGCAGAGAAACTGGTTGCCATGGGCGGTATCGGTCACACCTCTTGTCTGTACACTGACCAGGACAACCAGCCAGAGCGTGTTGCTCACTTCGGTCAGATGATGAAAACTGCACGTATCCTGATCAACACCCCTGCTTCTCAGGGTGGTATCGGTGACCTGTACAACTTTAAACTCGCACCTTCCCTGACTCTGGGTTGTGGTTCCTGGGGTGGTAACTCCATCTCTGAAAACGTTGGTCCAAAACACCTGATCAACAAGAAAACCGTTGCTAAGCGAGCTGAAAACATGTTGTGGCACAAACTTCCGAAATCTATCTACTTCCGCCGTGGTTCTCTGCCAATCGCGCTGGATGAAGTGATTACTGATGGCCACAAACGTGCGCTCATCGTGACTGACCGTTTCCTGTTTAACAACGGCTACGCTGACCAGATCACCTCCGTGCTGAAAGCGGCTGGCGTCGAAACTGAAGTCTTCTTCGAAGTTGAAGCTGACCCAACCCTGAGCGTTGTACGTAAAGGTGCTGAACTGGCTAACTCTTTCAAACCAGATGTGATTATCGCACTGGGTGGTGGTTCTCCAATGGACGCCGCGAAAATCATGTGGGTTATGTACGAGCATCCAGAAACGCACTTCGAAGAACTGGCACTGCGCTTTATGGACATCCGTAAACGTATCTACAAGTTCCCGAAAATGGGCGTAAAAGCGAAAATGATCGCGGTCACCACCACTTCCGGTACCGGTTCAGAAGTTACGCCATTCGCGGTAGTAACCGACGATGCAACAGGTCAGAAATACCCACTGGCTGACTATGCGCTGACGCCAGACATGGCTATCGTTGATGCGAACCTGGTCATGGAGATGCCGAAGTCACTTTGTGCGTTTGGTGGTCTGGATGCGGTGACTCACGCCCTGGAAGCTTACGTTTCTGTGCTGGCGTCTGAGTTCTCAGACGGTCAGGCCCTGCAGGCTCTGAAACTGCTGAAGGAAAACCTGCCAGCGTCTTACAACGAAGGCTCTAAAAACCCTGTAGCACGTGAACGTGTCCACAGTGCAGCAACCATCGCCGGTATCGCGTTTGCCAACGCCTTCCTGGGTGTTTGCCACTCAATGGCGCACAAACTGGGCTCACAGTTCCACATTCCTCACGGTCTGGCGAACGCCCTGTTGATCAGCAACGTTATCCGTTATAACGCTAACGACAACCCAACCAAGCAGACGGCTTTCAGCCAGTACGACCGTCCACAAGCCCGTCGTCGCTATGCTGAAATCGCTGACCACCTTGGTCTGAGCGCACCGGGCGACCGCACTGCTGCGAAGATTGAGAAACTGCTGGCATGGCTGGAAAGCCTGAAGGCTGAACTGGGTATTCCTAAATCAATCCGTGAAGCGGGCGTACAGGAAGCTGACTTCCTCGCTCACGTAGACAAGCTGTCGGAAGATGCATTCGATGACCAGTGTACTGGTGCTAACCCGCGCTACCCACTGATCTCCGAGCTGAAACAGATTCTGCTGGATACCTACTACGGTCGTGAGTTCAAAGAAGGTGACGTTGCCGCTGTGAAAACAGAAGCCCCAGTCATCAAAGCTGACAAGAAAGCGAAGAAAAGCGCTTAATTGACAGCAGCAGATGAAAAACCCGCCTTAATGGCGGGTTTTTTTTATGTCTGAATAATAAGACTGACGTTATACTCTGTTGTCGTGCTGAATCGCCGTCAGCGAGCCTACAGACAACGCTTCTTTATAATGCTTACGGCAGACCGAAACATAGCGTTCATTGCCGCCTATCACCACCTGCTCGCCATCTGCATAAGGTTTCCCGGACTGGTCGAGACGAAGCACCATACTCGCTTTACGACCGCAGAAGCAGATCGTTTTCAGTTCGACAAGTTTATCCGACCAGGCGAGCAAATACTGGCTCCCTTCAAAAAGCTCCCCGCGGAAATCCGTACGCAGGCCGTAACAGAGCACGGGGATATCAAGCTCATCGACCACCTCTGACAGGGCATGGACCTGTTCACGCGTCAGAAACTGGCTCTCATCGACCAGTACGCAGTGAATGGGCTGTGCCGCATGTTCTGCACGAATGTCTTCAAACAGATCGGTTTTCGGGTTAAACAGCCTGGCAGGCGACGAGAGCCCTATTCTGGAGCTCACCTTCCCTGCGCCAAAGCGATCGTCAATTTCAGCCGTATAAACAACGGTACGCATCCCGCGTTCCTGGTAATTGTACGAGGATTGCAGCAGCGCGGTGGATTTCCCGGCATTCATTGCCGAATAGTAGAAATAAAGTTGTGCCATTGGCCGTAAAACCCTAATCAATGTGTAATATTCCCGATGAGTCATTGTACCATATTTTGTCCGGTCATCAGCGATGCAGCGCACAGAGGATGCGGTTCAGTGCCGCGTTCAGCACCTTCTGTTTATGAAAATAACCCGTTAAAACATGAAGTAAACCCATTCAGCCACGCCAATATGTTATAAGTTAAGCCAAACATAACACTTCTTTTTATAGTGGAATCCCGGCCCTTTAAAATTCACTATTTATTAACTATTTCAGGCTTAACACCAGGGGTGAGAACTAATACAAAAGGCTGATATTTCTCCGCCGCAACTATAATTCCTGCGGGAAATGTCACAAAAAAAAGACGCAATCGACCGGGTTAAGCAGGTTTCGGTGATAACAACCGAGACAGCTGGGTGGTGGAATTTAAGTTAGCGTAATTAATAATAGCGGCATTATTTAGTATTTTTTGAATTCCTTACATTCCTGGCTATTGCACATCTGAATTTATGGCTCTATTATTAGGTCAACAAACCCCCCCCCATTATAAGTTTGAGATTACTACAATGAGCGAAGCACTTAAAATTCTGAACAACATCCGTACTCTTCGTGCGCAGGCAAGAGAATGCACCCTCGAAACGCTTGAAGAAATGCTGGAAAAATTAGAAGTTGTAGTTAATGAACGTCGCGAAGAAGAAAGCGCTGCTGCGGCTGAAATCGAAGAACGTACTCGTAAACTGCAGCAATATCGTGAAATGCTGATTGCTGATGGTATCGATCCAAATGAATTGCTGAACAGCATGGCTGCCGCTAAAACCGGTACTAAAGCTAAGCGTGCTGCCCGTCCTGCTAAATATAGCTACGTTGATGAGAACGGCGAAACTAAAACCTGGACTGGCCAGGGTCGTACTCCTGCTGTTATCAAGAAAGCGATGGATGAGCAGGGTAAACAGCTGGACGACTTCCTGATCAAGGATTAATCGAGCCTCATTCAGAAAAATCCCGCATATTGCGGGATTTTTTTTAACCTAAATTTGTCACAAACATCCTCTTACACTCTGTCATAAAGCATTATTTAGCAATTTCATCGACTGTACTTTCAGACAGGTTTTCGGGAGTGTTATGGGCATAAAAAAACCGGTGGGCAACGCCTCACCGGTTTCGAACATTTACAACCGTGGCTTATTTCTTAATACCTACGCTCTCTTTGAGCCAGGTTTTAAATTCTTCGCCAAGGGTATTGTGGCGGATACCATATTCAACAAACGCCTGCATATAACCGAGCTTATTACCGCAGTCATGGCTCTTACCTTTCATATGGTAGGCCTCAACGGTCTCTTTCTCGATCAGCATATCGATGGCATCTGTCAGCTGGATCTCATCACCCGCTCCTGGAGGCGTTTTAGCCAGCAGAGGCCAGATTTCAGCACTCAGGACATAGCGACCTACAACAGCAAGGTTTGAAGGCGCGACATCGGCTTTAGGCTTCTCTACGACGCCCACCATTGGCACACTCTCACCCGGCTCCAGGTTAACGCCTTTGCAGTCAACCACACCGTATGCCGTTACGTCTTCAACAGGCTCAACCATAATCTGGCTGCTGCCGGTTTCGTCGAAACGTTTGATCATTTCAGCCAGGTTATCCTGAGAAAGATCGGATTCGTATTCATCCAGAATAACGTCAGGCAGAATTACCGCTACAGGCTCATCCCCCACGACAGGGTGCGCGCACATAACAGCGTGGCCCAGACCTTTAGCCAGCCCCTGACGAACCTGCATAATGGTGACGTGTGGAGGGCAAATAGACTGAACTTCTTCTAACAGCTGACGCTTAACACGTTTTTCCAGCATGGCTTCAAGTTCAAAGCTTGTATCGAAATGGTTTTCGATAGAGTTTTTAGATGAATGCGTAACCAGCACAATTTCAGTGATGCCGGCTGCGATACATTCATTCACGACATACTGGATTAATGGCTTATCAACCAGAGGCAGCATCTCTTTAGGAATCGCCTTAGTTGCTGGTAACATCCTGGTCCCCAATCCCGCTACCGGGATAACGGCCTTTCTGACTTTCGAATTTAGGGCAGCCATTCAAATTCTCCTGAGCTGTTCAAGTTTTGAACTTTTATGCAATAAATAACGCGTTGAGTATATCAGTCTCGCCCCGCAGTCCGGGTCTGAAAAGAACGCGTTGCCGATCAATTAGGATAAATACGCATGAAACCGGGCAGCGATAGTAGCACTCCCCGTAAAACACAGGTAAAGCAATCTTAAAATGACGATCCAATTGCTTATTCCGTGGACAACATTAAGCGTAACCGTCCCCCGGCACCCCAAATTTGGCACTGCCACGAGGAACAGCGGTGGCTAATTTGATTAAGATACGCCGTTCCCAACGTCCCAAGCGGTACACCGTTACTCACCTGAATATGGTGTTCACCGGTATTCAGTGATGCATTGAGTCCGGCTGAAACGAGGATCAGATTTTTTAAACCGCTATGGTAATAGCCAACCAATAGCGGGAACTGTCCAGGCAGATTGGCCTGACGAAAAAGCTGGTTTACCTGTTTGAGTAAACTGCCTAACTCAGGCAACCGTTGTCCCTGATGGGATAACTGTTCCTGCAACAAACCATTAAATAGCGCACGAAGAAGTAACGCCGCTAATACACCGTTATCCCCGGCCCGGGTGACATCCAGAGAATAAAACGCAAGATCGGAATCTGACAGTGGCGCAATATCCAGCACCAGTCCTGGCTGGTCAGCGGCCACCAGCTGCCGATAATTTACGCGACAGTGTGAAATATTTTGCTGAACGGGCGGCTGGAGTTCTTGCAACAGTTTCGCCGCGGCAGGCGGATTACTCACCAGAGCGTCCCAATCCTGGAAAAGACGCTCCTCTTCCTCTACCCGGGAATTAAACATATTCGGATAAAGGCACGCCAGGACCGTTTCTCGCAGCCGGTGCAAATCTTTGACCGGCTTAAGCAGAATATCCTGTACCCCAAGACGTAATGCTTTTGCGATGTCCGCCATGTTCTCGGTGGCAGAGATCACCAGTATCGGCGTCTGATTGCCTTCGTTACGCAGATGTTCAACCAGCTTCAGTCCATTCATGCGCGGCATCGCAATGTCGCAAATCATCAAATCGGGCGTAATGCTGATCATTTTTTCCAGGGCGTCGATGCCATCTTCAGCCAGTGACGTCATTGCGCCCAGCGAGGATAACCACGAATCCAGTAGCGATCGGAAAACGGGCTCGTCTTCAACAATCAAAATGTGTTTTCCGGCCAATGGCTGCGTCATGGTTCCTCCCCTGGCTGACAGTAACTAAATAGTGGCATGCGATCGGCACTATCGCCTGTCAGATTTTGCTGAAGTAGTCAAAAAAAGGTCCTTAACGTGCGGTCTGCACAAAAGGCAACAATTCGTCCATTTTCTTTTCGACGGCTAACGAGCCCGCTGCGATGGCGGCCTCAGCCCGATGGAAATCAAGGGTAGAGATTTGCGGACAGTACGGCTGAATAAGAATATCCGGAGGATCGCCTGCCATACGGTTACGTTTAAGGCGATTCTCGAGAACCTGAATTGACGTGGTCATGATTTCTATCGCCGTCGGCGCGGCAACCGAACGACGCGCGGCCAGACGCCCGATTCTTCCGCGCAGGCGTTCATGCCAGGCCAGTTTCTCGCCCTCAGCATCTTCGCTCTGGAGATTGACCGGCATGAGATCCTGTTGCATCAGGTGGGCATCGTGCTGCAAGTCGACGGCAATCACAATGTCCGCACCCATAGCACGCGTCAGAGAGATGGGAACCGGGTTAACGACGCCACCATCGACAAGCCAGTAACCGTTGTGTGGGACAGGCGCCATGAGTCCCGGCATACTGCAGGAGGCACGGACGGCAAGATGGATATCGCCTTCGGTGAGCCAGAGCTCGCGTCCTGTGCTGAGGTTTGTCGCGACGGCGCCGAAAGGCATCTGACAATCAGTGAAGTCTTCGAGAGGCATAACCTGGCGGAACTGGTTAAAGACGCGTTCGCCGCGCAGCAGTCCACCACGCTGCCAGGAGAGGTCCATCAGACGCAGCACGTCCCAGTAGCTGAAGGAGCGCACCCATGTCTCGAGCTCCGGAAGCTTCCCGCACGCGTAAGCGGAGCCGACAAGCGATCCGATTGAACACCCTGCAACAATATCGACGGTAATGCCCATCTGATTTAAGGCATTAATCACGCCGATGTGCGACCATCCCCGGGCGGCACCTGAACCCAGCGCCAGCCCAATTTTAACCTTTCTCATTAGTCCTGTTTTACTTCCCCTGGATTCCTGACATAGCGTCAACGCAACGCCTCAGTTAACATAGTGCTACCCGAAGCGTTTAACGCCTTTATATTTTGTTCCAGGAAGAGAATCGTGTCTCAACTCTGCCCTTGTGGTAGCGCTCTGGAGTATAGCCTATGTTGCCAGCGATATCTTTCTGGCGATCAGGTTGCACCAGACCCGTCACACCTTATGCGTTCACGGTACACTGCTTTTGTGATCAAAGACGCAGACTATCTGATTAAAACCTGGCATCCATCCTGCCGCGCAGCCGATTTCAAACAGGACATCGAAGCCGGGTTTGCGAACACGCAGTGGCTCGGCCTCACCGTCTATGAATCCTCTCCAGGCAGTCATGTGGATGAAGGTTACGTCAGCTTTGTTGCCCGTTTTACCGAGAATAATAAACCGGGTGCCATTATCGAGCGTTCCCGGTTCTTAAAGGAAAGCGGGCAATGGTATTATATTGACGGAACGCGCCCACAGTTTGGTCGTAACGATCCCTGCCCGTGTGGTTCAGGTAAAAAATTTAAAAAGTGTTGCGGGCAGTAATGCCTGACAACCCAGACTTCGCAAATACAAACAGGATTTCCCGGCGATGCAATCATTACAACGTAAAGTTCTGCGCACCATCTGTCCCGATCAAAAAGGGCTGATCGCACGAATTACCAACATTTGCTACAAACATGAACTGAATATCGTGCAGAACAACGAGTTCGTTGACCACCGTACCGGCCGCTTCTTCATGCGTACCGAACTGGAAGGTATTTTCAACGACACCACGCTCCTGGCCGATCTGGACAGCGCGCTTCCGGAAGGCTCCGTGCGCGAATTGACCCCTGCGGGCCGACGCCGCATCGTGATCCTGGTGACCAAAGAAGCACATTGCCTGGGTGACCTGCTGATGAAGGCCAACTACGGCGGTCTGGACGTTGAAATTGCTGCCGTGATTGGCAACCACGAGACGCTGCGTACGCTGGTCGAGCGCTTTGATATTCCGTTCGAGCTGGTCAGCCATGAAGGCCATACCCGCGAAGAGCACGACGATCTGATGGCGCAGGCCATTGAAGCGCATAACCCGGACTACGTGGTGCTGGCGAAATACATGCGCGTGTTAACGCCATCTTTCGTGGCGCGTTTCCCGAACAAGATCATCAACATCCACCACTCGTTCCTGCCGGCCTTTATTGGCGCGCGTCCATACCACCAGGCCTACGAGCGCGGCGTGAAGATCATCGGCGCGACAGCCCATTACGTGAATGACAACCTGGACGAAGGTCCCATCATCATGCAGGACGTGATTCATGTGGATCACACCTACACCGCTGAGGACATGATGCGCGCAGGTCGTGACGTTGAGAAGAATGTGTTAAGCCGCGCGCTGTATCAGGTGCTGGCTCAGCGAGTCTTCGTTTACGGTAACAGAACCATCATTCTTTAATCTTTCGGAAAATGAATTGATTAGCTTTGCGCCTTTACGGATAAAAAGCAGGCAAACAACTTCGTTTCCCTAAAGGAATGCTTTACAGGGGCGTCTCATTTGATATGATGCGCCCCGCTTCCAGCAGGAAGCAGGCCAGTAAAAAGCATTACCCCGTGGTGGGGTTCCCGAGCGGCCAAAGGGAGCAGACTGTAAATCTGCCGTCATCGACTTCGAAGGTTCGAATCCTTCCCCCACCACCATCTCTCAGCACGACCTCAAAATTTGAATTACCCCTGGTGGGGTTCCCGAGCGGCCAAAGGGAGCAGACTGTAAATCTGCCGTCATCGACTTCGAAGGTTCGAATCCTTCCCCCACCACCATCCTTCCCCAACGTAAAAAAACCAAGTCCGCCTTTGTAGGCCGGGTAAGGCGCAGCCGCCACCCGGCGAAAAATGGCTACATCGGCGGCAAACGACGCCTGACCGGCGAACTCTTCACAATCGACGTATTACACTGAGCATGCTCTGCCAGACCGTCCAGCAGCGCATCCAGTTGCTCTATCGATCGCACCACCAGCCTAATCACAAAGCAATCTTCCCCGGTCACTTTGTCGCTCTCAATACACTCCGGCATCGCCTGAATGTACTTATCCACCTTATGCAACAGACCCGGTAAGGGGCGAACCCTTACCAGCGCCTGCAGCGTATACCCCAGCGCCGCCAGATTCACCCGCGCACCATAACCCTGGATCACACCGCGCTCTTCCAGCCTCTTCAGGCGTTCTGCCGTGCTGGGGGACGTCAGACCGATGCGTCCGCTGAGCACCTTCAACGACATGCGCGCATCCTCAACCAGACAGGCTAAAATTTGTCGGTCGATATCATCGATAAGGCATTCCATTCTTTTCACCTAATTTTAAAAAGTCATTTACCTTTTCAACCTTATATCACCCCTGTAAAACCCGACAGCGATTTTCGACAATAGCGTCATTAATCAGGAGGTGGATGATGCGTGATTTACATAAAGGCTTCTGGCAAATGAGCCTGGCGATGTTAATTTCCGGCTCTATCGGCGCGTTTGTTTTGCTCTCCGGTCTGCCGGTGACGGAAGTGGTGTTCTGGCGCTGTCTTATCGGGGCTATGGCGCTTTTTATTTTTATCCGGGTCAGTCAAAAGCCCTTTAGTCCCCTCACCCGCACCACGCTGCTGCTGGCTATTCTCGGCGGCGTGGCGCTCGTGGTGAACTGGCTGCTGCTCTTCGCAGCCTATGAGCGGATCTCGATTGGCCTTTCGACCGTGGTCTATAACACCCAGCCGTTTATGCTGGTCTTGATGGGGATGTTTTTAGGGGAACGCGTCAGCCTGGTGAAATGGGGCTGGCTGTTTCTCGCCTTTGGCGGCGTGGTGATACTGCTCTCCAGCGAGCTGACCGGCGCGCATGGCGGTGAATGGCTCGCCGGAATCGGTCTGGCCATGGCCGCGGCCTTCTTCTACGCGCTAACGGCCATTATTGCCCGCAAGCTGAAATCCATCGCACCGCAGCATATCGCCTTTATCCAGGTACTGACGGGCGTCGTGATGCTTTTGCCGTTTGCCAGCCTGCCGTCATTTTCCGGTGATTTCCCCTGGCCGATCCTGCTCACGCTGGGCATTGTCCATACCGGCATTATGTACCAGCTGCTCTACAGCGCGATTCAGAAGCTGCCGACGCCCATTACCGGCTCCCTGTCGTTTATCTATCCGGTGGTAGCAATTGTGGTTGATAATCTGCTGTTCGGACATGCGCTGAGCCTGACGCAGCTGGCGGGTGGCGCGCTTATCCTGTTTGCTGCCGCGGGTAACAACCTGGGCTGGGGCGAAAAAAAACCCCGCGAGTGCGGGGTTGGTATCAAAACGGCAAATTAGCGACGGGCGCGAACTATCTGGTATTTGCGCGTCAGGTACTCCACCGGCGCGCTCCAGATATGCACCAGGCGGGAGAACGGGAACAGCACAAACAGCGTCATCCCCAGCACCAGGTGAACACGGAAGATAAACGCTACGCCGTCCAGGTGCGCAGACGCTCCGCCGTGGAAGGTCACCACGGACTGCGCCCAGCCCACCAGCTTCATCATTTCACTGCCGTCCATATGCTGCGCCGAGAACGGAATGGTCAACAGGCCCAGCGCGCACTGCACCATCAGCAGGGAGAGGATCAGGATGTCCGCAGCGGTCGTGGTAGCACGCACGCGTGGGCTGAACAGACGACGTTTCAGCAGCAGCAGGCCACCGACTAAGGTCATCACCCCGCAGGCACCGCCGGCGATCATCGCCATCTTCTGCTTCACCTCAATCGGTAGCCACGCTTCATACATCCAGTGCGGCGTCAGCATCCCGAGGAAGTGACCGGCAAAAATGCCGAGAATACCGATGTGGAACAGGTTAGAGCCCACATGCATCCCTTTGCGATCCAGCATCTGGCTGGAGGCGGCACGCCAGGTATACTGGCCGTAGTCATAACGCAGCCAGCTTCCCACCAGGAACACGGTGCCCGCGATATACGGGTAAATGTCAAAGAAGAACATATTCAGGAAGTGCATTAGTGCCGTCCTCCGTTAGAGATATTCAAATATTGCGGGGCCACGGCACCGGCAAAACGACGCTGATGCGCTGAGATTTCGGATTCCCCGCAGTTCTGGTCAGCAAAGAATTTCACCTGCTCTTCTTCCCATACCGCATCCAGTGCCTGTGGCGTATCGTCACGGGCTTCATCGGCGATTTTCTCCGCCACTTTTTCACTGTCGACCGCGGCGTTGGCCAGCTTCACCAGAAGATCGAACAGCACCGCATAGCGGCTCTCACGCTGCTGAAGACGCGCGCCGAGCAGCGCCAGGATCGGCGCGATGTCCTGCAGACCACCCAGCGCCTCCTCTTTCGGCAACTGCGCCAGATACTCCAGATAGAGCGGCAGATGGTCCGGCAGCTCGCGGCTGTCGAGCTGCAGGCCGTGCCGTTCGTACTGGGCCATCAGATCCACCATCGCCTGACCGCGGTCGCGGGATTCACCGTGAACGTGTTCAAACAACAGCAGGGACGTTGCACGTCCACGGTCAAACAGCTGGCTGTAGTCCGCCTGCGCGTCCAGAAGGTCGCGCGCTAACAGGTCGCGGAGGAAAACGCCAAGCTTCTGGGCATCCTCTTTATCCAGGTTTTCTGAAGACGCGAGTGCATCAAAGAGTTCCTGCTGATGCTGCGCAAGCGCCGCATCCGGGTACTCAAGCAGTCGAGAAACAATGACAAGTTCAATCATGAGTGCGGCTCCGTTTTACTGGTCACATCCATGGCGTCGATGCGGCGGCTGTTGAACAGGTTGAATTTGCTGTCTGACCCGTGGCAACCGTCGCCGAAGCTAAAGCCACAGCCGTTTTTCTCCGGGAAGGCTTCGCGGGCCAGCTCACGGTGGCTGCTCGGCACCACGAAACGGTCTTCGTAGTTGGCAATCGCCAGATAGCGGTACATCTCCTGCGCCTGCGCTTCAGTCAGACCAACCTCTTCCAGCGCGCGGGTATCGGATACGCCGTCCACGGTTTCGGCACGCTTGAAGTGGCGCATCGCCAGCATTCGTTTCAGCGCCAGCAGGACCGGCTGGGTATCCCCTGCGGTCAGCAGGTTTGCCAGGTACTGCACCGGAATGCGCAGGCTCTCCACATCCGGCAGAATGCCGTTGCTGCCCAGCTCGCCCGCGTCAGCGGCAGACTGAATCGGCGACAGCGGCGGCACGTACCAGACCATCGGCAGCGTGCGGTATTCCGGATGCAGCGGCAGGGCCAGCTTCCAGTCCATCGCCATCTTGTACACCGGAGACTGCTGCGCGGCGTCAATCACGCTCTGCGGAATGCCGTCCTTCAGCGCCTGCTCAATGATCTTCGGATCGTTCGGATCGAGGAACACGTCCAGCTGACGCTGATACAGATCTTTCTCGTTTTCGGTGCTCGCTGCGTTTTCAATCGCGTCCGCGTCGTACAGCAGCACGCCCAGGTAGCGAATACGGCCTACGCAGCTTTCGGAACAGACGGTCGGCATACCGGCTTCGATACGCGGGTAGCAGAAGATGCACTTCTCAGACTTACCGCTCTTCCAGTTGAAGTAGATCTTTTTGTACGGGCAGCCGGTGATGCACATACGCCAGCCGCGGCACTTGTCCTGATCGATCAGCACGATGCCATCTTCTTCACGCTTGTAGATGGCGCCGCTCGGGCAGGTCGCCACGCACGCCGGGTTAAGGCAGTGCTCGCACAGGCGCGGCAGATACATCATGAAGGTGTTTTCGAACTGGCCGTACATCGCCTTTTGCATGTTCTCGAAGTTCTGGTCTTTGGCGCGTTTCTCAAACTCGCCGCCCAGAATCTCTTCCCAGTTTGGACCGCTGGTAATTTTGTCCATGCGCTGACCGGTGATCAGCGAGCGAGGACGGGCGATCGGCTGGTGTTTGCCTTCCGGCGCGTTGTGCAGATTCTGGTAGTCGTAATCAAACGGCTCGTAGTAATCATCGATGCCCGGCAGATGCGGGTTAGCGAAGATTTTTCCCAGCAACATCGCACGGTTACCCATGCGCGGCTGCAGTTTGCCGTTGATTTTGCGGATCCAGCCGCCCTTCCACTTCTCCTGGTTTTCCCAGTCGGTCGGGAAGCCGGTGCCCGGCTTGCTTTCCACGTTGTTGAACCAGGCGTATTCCATACCTTCACGGCTGGTCCAGACGTTTTTACAGGTGACCGAGCAGGTATGGCAGCCGATGCATTTATCCAGATTCAGCACCATGCCGACTTGTGAACGAATTTTCATTTTACGCTCTCCTGTACCTGGTCATTACCTTCGCCGTCTAACCAGTTAATATTCTTCATCTTACGTACCACCACGAACTCATCGCGGTTCGATCCTACGGTGCCGTAGTAGTTAAAGCCGTAGGCCAGCTGCGCATAGCCACCGATCATGTGGGTCGGCTTCGGCGTAATGCGGGTCACGGAGTTGTGGATCCCGCCGCGCTGCTCGGTGATCTCTGACCCCGGCAGGTTAACGATACGTTCCTGCGCGTGGTACATCATGGTCATCCCGGCCGGTACGCGCTGGCTCACCACCGCACGCGCCGTCAGGGCACCGTTGCTGTTGAACACTTCGATCCAGTCGTTATCTTCAATACCCAGATCTTTGGCATCCGTTTCGCTCATCCAGACAATCGGACCGCCGCGCGACAGGGTCAGCATCAGCAGGTTGTCGCTGTAGGTGGAGTGGATCCCCCACTTCTGGTGCGGCGTCAGGAAGTTCAGCGCCTTCTCCGGGTTACCGTTCGATTTCGCGCCCATCACCGCTTTCACGGAGCGGGTGTCGATTGGCGGACGGTACACCAGCAGGCTTTCACCGAAGTCGCGCATCCACTGGTGATCCTGATACAACGACTGGCGGCCGGACAGGGTGCGCCATGGGATCAGCTCGTGAACGTTGGTGTAGCCGGCGTTATAGGAGACATGCTCGTCTTCCAGACCTGACCAGGTCGGGCTGGAGATAATCTTGCGCGGCTGGGCCTGAATATCGCGGAAGCGGATTTTCTCTTCCTCTTTATTCGTCGCCAGGTGCGTATGGTCACGACCGGTGAACTCGCTCAGCGCCGCCCAAGCCTTCACCGCCACGTGGCCGTTGGTTTCCGGTGCCAGGGTCAGGATCATCTCTGCCGCATCAATTGCCGTGTTCAGCATTGGCTGGCCTTTCGCCGGACCGTCCGCTTTGGTGTAGTTGAGCTTGCGCAGCAGGTCCATTTCGCTCTGGGTGTTCCAGGCGATCCCTTTGCCGCCATTCCCGATTTTCTCCATCAGCGGGCCGATAGAGGTAAAGCGCTCGTACGTTGCCGGGTAGTCACGCTCAACCGGAATGATGTGCGGTGCGGTCACGCCCGGGATCAGGTCGCATTCGCCTTTTTTCCAGTCCTTCACGTCCAGCGGCTGCGCCAGTTCGGCGGCGGAGTCGTGCTGGATGGGCAGCGTCACCACGTCGGTCTCTTTGCCGAGGTGCCCCACGCAGACTTCGGAGAATGTCTTCGCGATGTCTTTGTAGATCTCCCAGTCGCTTTTCGATTCCCACGCCGGGTCAACGGCCGCAGACAGCGGATGAATAAACGGATGCATATCCGAGGTATTCATATCGTCTTTTTCGTACCAGGTGGCGGTTGGCAGCACGATGTCGGAGTACAGGCAGGTGCTGGACAGGCGGAAGTCGAGGGTGACCACCAGATCCAGCTTGCCGTCGAGACCGTTGTCTTTCCACTCCACCTCTTCCGGCTTCACGCCGCCCTGCTTGCCAAGATCTTTCCCCTGGATACCGTTTTCGGTACCAAGCAGGTATTTCAGCATGTACTCGTGGCCTTTACCGGACGAGCCCAGCAGGTTGGAGCGCCAGATAAACAGATTACGCGGGTGGTTTTTACCGTTCTCCGGCTGTTCCGCCGCGAAGCGGATTGAGCCATCCTTCAGCGATTTCACGGTGTAATCCACCGGTGACATGCCCGCTTTCTTCGCCGCTTCCGCGATGCGCAGCGGGTTAGTGCCCAGCTGCGGCGCAGACGGCAGCCAGCCCATGCGCTCGGCGCGCACGTTGAAGTCAATCAGATGGCCGCTGTAGCGGGATTTATCCGCCATCGGCGACAGCAGCTCCTGCGCGGTGACCGTCTCGTAGCGCCACTGGCTGGAGTGGTTATAGAAGTAGGAGGTGCTGTTCATGTGGCGTGCCGGACGCTGCCAGTCGAGGGCAAACGCCAGCGGCTGCCAGCCGGTCTGCGGACGCAGTTTTTCCTGGCCCACATAGTGCGCCCAGCCGCCGCCGCTCTGTCCAACGCAGCCACAGAAGATCAGCATGTTGATCAGGCCACGGTAGTTCATATCGAGGTGATACCAGTGGTTCAGACCCGCACCGACGATGATCATTGAACGACCATGGGTTTTGTCGGCATTTTCCGCGAACTCGCGGGCGATACGCACGATCTGCGCGCGTGGAACGCCGGTGATCTGCTCTGCCCATGCCGGGGTGTAGGCTTTCACGTCGTCATAACCGGTGGCGCAGTTTTCATCACCCAGGCCGCGTTCCAGGCCGTAGTTCGCCATAGTCAGGTCATAAACGGTGGTGACCAGCGCGGTAGTCCCGTCGGCCAGCTGCAGGCGTTTCACCGGCAGCTTGTGCATCAGAACGTTTTTCAGCTCAACCTTGTTGAAGTGCTCGGAACCTTCGCCGCCAAAGTACGGGAAGCCCACCTCAGCGATCTCGTCCTGGCTACCAAGCATGCTCAGGCGCAGTTCCGTCTCTTCACCGGTCGTGCCGTTACGCTGCTCAAGGTTCCACTTGCCCTTCTCGCCCCAGCGGAAGCCGATAGAGCCGTTTGGCACCACCAGCTCGCCGTTGCTGTTATAGGCAACGGTTTTCCACTCTGGGTTATTTTCCTGGCCCAGCGCGTCCACCAGATCGGCGGCGCGCAGCGTACGGCCTGCTGCGTAGTACCCGTCACGCTCTTCGAGCATCACCAGCATCGGCATGTCGGTGTAGCGACGGACGTAGTCGGTGAAGTACTGGCTTGGTTTATCCAGGTGGAACTCGCGCAGCATGACGTGGCCCATCGCCATCGCCATCGCCGCATCGGTACCCTGCTTCGGTGCCAGCCACAGATCGCAAAGCTTAGCGATTTCGGCGTAGTCCGGGGTGACCGCCACGGTTTTGGTGCCTTTGTAACGGACTTCGGTAAAGAAGTGCGCGTCCGGCGTACGCGTCTGCGGCACGTTAGAGCCCCAGGCGATGATGTAGCTGGAGTTGTACCAGTCCGCAGATTCCGGCACGTCGGTCTGCTCGCCCCAGGTCTGCGGAGACGCCGGCGGCAGGTCGCAGTACCAGTCGTAGAAGCTCAGGCAGGTACCGCCGATTAAGGAGAGATAGCGCGCGCCGGAAGCGTAAGAGACCATCGACATCGCCGGGATCGGCGAGAAGCCCGCCACGCGGTCAGGACCGTAGGTTTTCACGGTGTAGACGTTGGAGGCGGCAATCAGCTCGTTCACCTCTTTCCAGGAGGAACGCACAAAGCCGCCGCGGCCGCGAGCCTGCTT
Organism: Enterobacter sp. BNK-22; assembly: GCF_048684805.1. NCBI lineage: Bacteria > Pseudomonadati > Pseudomonadota > Gammaproteobacteria > Enterobacterales > Enterobacteriaceae > Enterobacter > Enterobacter sp. BNK-22. The sequence goes on along the minus strand of NZ_JBLQTT010000001.1, from coordinate 858,349 downwards.
GAAGCTTTTCGCTTTATCCGCGTCTTCAATGATAGAGGCCCAGGCATCCACTGGATCGCTGTGTTGCACTTTCGCTTCACGCCACATTTTCATCAGGCGCTTGCGCATCAGGGGGTATTTCAGACGGTTCGCGCTGTAGAGATACCAGGAGTAGCTGGCGCCACGCGGGCAGCCGCGCGGTTCGTGGTTCGGCATATCCGGGCGGGTGCGCGGGTAGTCGGTCTGCTGCATTTCCCAGGTCACCAGACCGTTCTTAACGAAAATCTTCCAGCTACATGAGCCGGTGCAGTTCACGCCGTGGGTCGAACGGACGACTTTGTCATGCTGCCAGCGCTGGCGGTAACCGTCTTCCCAGTCCCGGTTGGTATCCAGAACCTGGCCGTGCCCATCGGCATACGTTTCGCCCTTCTGCTTGAAGTAGCGAAACCGGTCCAAAAATTTGCTCATCGGGTATCTCCTGTGTGGAGCCTGTGGCTCTCTAAATCGACATTGCTGATTTGCAGCGAAGGTAACGCCCTGAAAGAGGGGGAGAATTGATAACGATCAAGACGACGAGGGACTTTCAGGCGAGGGGTTACACCGAATACCACCAAAGCGGTATCATTTAAAATTTCATATCCATATGAAATATATCGTTATTTTTAATTTATCGTACAAACCGCCAGGCAAAATTTAACCTCACAGGTATTAAGGGGTAGAGCGCCCTGTAAAGCGATGGCGATCACAATGCTGCCTGCGGATTTCCTCTGCATGCCAACCAGTATGTTGTAACTATTTTGACGCCAAAAAAACGCGGCCCGAAGGCCGCGTAAACGGATAATCATACTTACTTATTTTTCTTGGTATTACGGCCATATACCAGCCACGTAATCACGACGCAGGCGATATAGAAGACGAGGAAGACTTTCATGGCACCGGCCGGAGAGCCGGTCAGGTCCAGAGAGATACCGAACGCTTTCGGGATAAAGAAGCCGCCAATCGCGCCGATGGCGGAGATAAAGCCCAGCGCCGCAGCCGTATCCGTTGCCGCTTCGCGCATGGCCTGTTCTTCGCTTCCGCCCTGCGCTTTTACGCGGTCCATGGTCAGCTTACGGAAGATCACGGAGATCATCTGGAAGGTGGACGCGCTCCCCAGCCCGGCCGTCAGGAACAGCACCATAAACACGCCGAAGAAGGCGATGAAGTTACCGCCCTGTCCGTCGGCCGGCAGCGTGAGGAACAGCAACGCACAGAAGACCGCCATCACGACGAAGTTAACCAGCGTCACGCGGGTACCGCCCAGACGGTCAGACACCATGCCACCCAGCGAGCGAGCAAGGGCGCCAATAAATGGGCCGAAGAAGGCGAATTGCAGGATCTGCACGTCCGGGAACTGCGTTTTCGACAGCATCGCGAAGCCCGCCGAGAAGCCGATAAACGAACCGAAGGTCGCCAGATACAGCAGCGCCATCACCCAGAGGTGTCCACGCTTCAGCACCGGCAGCTGTTCGCTCAGCGACGCCTTCGACGCGGACAGGTCATTCATAAAGAACCAGGCTGCGAGGGTGAAGACCACGAGGAACGGCACCCAGATCCAGGCTGCGTTTTGCAGATAGAGGGAAGAACCGTCCGCCTGCTCAACGCCACCGCCGCCAAAGGCTGCAAAAATGGAGACCGAGATCGCCAGGGGAGCGATCAGCTGCATCACGCTCACGCCCATATTGCCCAGACCGCCGTTAATCCCCAGCGCGCCGCCCTGCTTCGCTTTCGGGAAGAAGAAGCTGATGTTGGCCATGCTGGAGGCGAAGTTCGCCCCGGCAAAGCCGCACAGCAGGGAGATAATCACGAACACGCTGAACGGCGTGGAGGTATCCTGCACCGCGAAGCCCAGCCACACGCAGGGGATAATCATGATGCCCGTACTGAATGCCGTCCAGCGACGGCCGCCAAAGACCGGCACCATAAACGCGTAAGGGACGCGCAGCAGCGCGCCTGACAGCGACGGCAGCGCGGTCAGCATAAACAGCTGATCGGTCGTGAACGTAAAGCCGACTTTGGGCAGGTTTACCGCCACCGCGCTAAACAACATCCATACGCAAAACGCTAATAACAAACACGGCACGGAAATCCACAGATTTCGGCTTGCTACACGATGGCCGCGCTGTTGCCAGAACGCCGGATCCTCTGGACGCCAGTCAGTAATAACGGCACCATTTTCCCTTTCGGGAGCGGATGAGTGACTCATAGACACCTCTGATTCTCGAACGATGCTGCAAACATTAGGGTTTTAGGGCGGCGGTAAGTTGATATAAATCAAAGGAAAAGTGGGAGGATTTGCGGCACAAAAAAAGGTGTTATCCTTAGTGAGTAGGCTAATTCGGTAAAAAAGACGTGGTTTTTCACGGCACTGACGATTCCCTGCAACGCCCACCTCTTGCCCCCTACTCCGTTGGCAATTTAGGGGTAATCCTTTATTGGTATGGGTATACTCCAGGGTATGCACCAGAATAGCGCCATTCCTGCAAGCAGGCCACGTCAGGAGCACGCCCACTCAATGTTAAAAAGATGCTTATCTCCGCTAACGCTCGTGAATCAGCTCGCCCTGATTGTTTTGCTGTCCACCGCCATCGGCGTGACCGGCATGGCGATCTCCGGCTGGCTGGTACAAGGGGTACAGGGTAATGCGCATGCCATCAACGAGGCAGGCTCACTACGCATGCAGAGTTATCGCCTGCTGGCGGCGGTTCCCCTGACGCAGGACGATCGGCCTTTAATCGATGAAATGGAGCGCACGGCGTTCAGCCCCGAGCTGGAAAACGCCGCCATCCGCGCTGGCCAGCAGTCCCAGCTTAAGGCCCTTCAGGGGTACTGGCACACCCAGCTGCAGCCCGGCCTGAAACAGGCGCGCAGTACAGAAGCCGTTGCCCAGGACGTGGCGGGGTTTGTCTCCCGCATTGATGCGCTGGTCTCCGCTTTTGACCAGACGACCGAATTACGCATTGACCGGGTGGTGATAGTACACCGGGCCATGGCGTTGTTTATGGGCCTGCTGCTGATCTTCACCATCGTGTGGCTCCGCGCGCGGCTGTTAAATCCCTGGAAACAGCTGCTGGCAATGGCCCGCGCGGTGACCGCACGCGATTTTACCCAGCGCACGCACATCAGCGGGCGCAACGAGATGGCCATGCTCGGCCAGGCACTCAATACCATGTCGGCAGAGCTCTCCGAGAGCTACGCGGTGCTGGAACAGCGCGTTCAGGAAAAAACGGCCGGGCTGGAGCAGAAAAACGAGATCCTCTCCTTCCTCTGGCAGGCCAACCGTCGGCTGCACATGCAGGTGCCGCTGTGTGAGCGCCTTTCGCCGGTGCTAAACGGCCTGCAAAATCTGACCCTGCTGCGTGACCTGGAGCTACGGGTCTACGATGTGGAAGACGAAGAGAACCACCAGGAATTTACCTGTCAGTCCGATATGTCCTGCGATGACAAAGGCTGCCATCTTTGCCCTCGCGGCCTGCCGCCGCTGACCTCCGGCGGCACGACCCTGAAGTGGCGCCTGACGGACAGCCACACCCAGTACGGCATTCTGCTGGCCACCCTGCCAACCGGACGCCACCTGAGCCACGACCAGCAGCAACTGGTGGATACGCTGGTTGAACAGCTGACGGCCACGCTGGCGCTCGACAGGCATCAGGAAAAACAGCAGCAGCTTATCGTCATGGAAGAGCGCGCGACCATCGCCCGCGAGCTGCACGACTCCATCGCCCAGTCGCTCTCCTGTATGAAAATGCAGGTGAGCTGCCTGCAGATGCAGGATGCGGAGATGCCCGAAAGCAACAAGCAGCTGCTCAGCCAGATCCGCAACGAGCTGAACACCTCCTGGGTGCAGCTGCGCGAGCTGCTGACCACCTTCCGCCTGCAGCTGACCGAGCCGGGCCTGCGCCCGGCGCTGGAATCAAGCTGTCACGAATTTAGCGCCCGGCTGGGGTTCCCGGTGAAGCTGGATTATCAGCTGCCGCCGCGGTTTGTCCCCTCCCATCAGGCCATCCATCTACTGCAGATCGCCCGCGAAGCGCTGAGCAACGTGCTTAAACACGCTGAAGCAACGGCGGTCACGGTCACCGTCAGCCAGCACGATAATCAGGTGAAACTGACGGTTCACGATAACGGCCGCGGCGTGCCGGAAAATGCCGAACGCACTAACCACTATGGTTTAATCATTATGCGAGACCGCGCTCAAAGCCTGCGCGGTGATTGCCAGGTTCGCCGGAGAGAAACGGGCGGCACGGAAGTTGTCGTCACCTTTATTCCCGAGAAACCGCTCACAACTGCTCAAGGAGAAACCCATGACTAATCAGGAACCGGCATCCATCCTGTTGATCGACGACCATCCGATGCTGCGTACTGGCGTGAAACAGCTGGTCAGCATGGCACCCGATATCACCGTGGTGGGAGAAGCCAGTAACGGTGAACAGGGCATTGAGCTTGCCGAATCCCTCGATCCCGATCTGATCCTGCTCGATCTGAATATGCCCGGCATGAACGGTCTGGAAACTCTCGACAAGCTGCGGGAAAAATCGCTTTCCGGACGCATCGTCGTCTTTAGCGTGTCGAACCATGAGGAGGACGTAGTCACGGCGCTGAAGCGCGGTGCGGATGGCTATCTGCTGAAAGACATGGAGCCGGAAGATCTGCTTAAGGCGCTGCAGCAGGCGGCGGCGGGCGAGATGGTGCTCAGCGAAGCCTTAACGCCGGTCCTGGCCGCCAGCCTGCGTGCCAACCGCGCCACCTCTGACCGTGACGTCAGCCAGCTCACGCCGCGCGAGCGCGACATTCTCAAATTGATTGCCCAGGGGCTGCCGAACAAAATGATCGCCCGCCGTCTGGATATCACCGAAAGCACGGTCAAAGTGCACGTGAAGCATATGCTGAAGAAAATGAAGTTAAAATCCCGCGTTGAAGCCGCCGTGTGGGTGCATCAGGAACGCATTTTCTAAGGACTACTCCTCCGGCAGCAGCTTCCAGCGCGGATCGTCGTCAGGCAGTGCGACCAGCGGCTGCACCACGGCCAGCGTGATCTCATTGGACGAGACGCGCTGGCCTTTCTCATCTTCCACCACCGCCAACAGGTGCCAGCGGTTTGTCGCCCCTTCCCGATCATCCCAGGCAGGGATAATCACGCTCCAGCCGTCACTGCTGTTGCTTTTCGCCGGCGACGTCAGGCTCAGTGCCTGCGTATCCCCCTGCCAGTGGATCTGACGGATACCGTACGTGCTGCGAACCTGCAGCTTCAGCATCACGGTCTCACCCCCTTTCAGATCCCACGGCGGCGTGGCCAGCCAGACGGACAGCGTTTTACGCTGGCGGAACTCCATCACCGGCAGGCTGGTGCGCTCCGGTGAATCGTAGCGGCTGCCGCGCAGGGATCGCGTGGCGGCGACCTCATCGGCGGATAGCTGCTTTGCCAGCGGCACGCCAAAGCGATAGTTGAGCTTCAGTCCGAGGTTATTCTGGCTCTCACCGCTTTCGCCCTGCTTGTGCCCGGCGGTCAACGTCACCAGCGGAACGGGGGTATAGTTAAGCCCCAGATTGACCGCAACCGGGTTGTGGTAGCCGGTGCCGCTGTTGAACAGGTCGACGTTATCGCCAAAATATTGCTCAAAGCTGACGCTGGTATTCAGATGATGAAACCACGGCAGCCAGGCTTTAGCGGTCACGTCATATCCCCGCGCCATGCGCTGCTCCTGAACGTCAGATCGCGCACGCCATCCGGCAAAGGGCTGATAATAGTTCGCTGACAGGCGCAGATTTTCCCCCCACGCTTCCGCCCCCAGCCCGGCACGCTGCAGGTTTTCATCCAGAAGATTATCGTAAAAGGTGTTGTAGCCCAGCAGCCACTTCCCGGCGACCCAGCGCTGACCGATTCCGGCATTGCTGACCAGGCCATCCGTCTGCTGCGTCAGGCCAAGCTGACTCCAGCTCAGGTAGCGGTTAGTATCATTCCACGGGATAAACCAGCTCCCGCTGCTGCCGTTAAATTTGCCGTCGTTATCCACCAGCAGGTTCACGCTGGCGTTTCCCCAAGGCGACAGCCAGGACTCAATCTGCTGGTTCACTTCCCCGCTTACCGCGTCGCGCACCTGACCAAAGGCAAACTGACGCGCCTGCTCGCCGGTCGTCAGCCCGTTGTCGGTCATGCTGGCTTCACCAAAGGCTTTCGCCATTTCGGCCAGATGTTTTTCCCCTTCGCCGGTGGGCGCCGCCATGCCGAGATCGGGCAGACTGTCCCCGTTATTATCAAAGGGGTGCTGCGCCTGATGCATAAAGGAATTCGGCGCACCGTTAACGGCTCCGGCCGTAAGAAGGGGGAGTAAAAACAGCAAACGAATGCGGGACGATACAGCCATCAACGTCGTCAATAAGAACCTGTGTTTATGAATAAACTCTTATTATGTTAACGCGATAAGCCCTGAAATGCAGTCCTGGCGGACATTTCAGGATTATCCTGAAACAGCCCTTTCAGCTCCGGCACGCAGGAACCACAGTTCGTACCACAGCGCAGCTTAGCCCCCAGCGCGGTGACGGAATCACACCCTCCGGCAATCGCCTCCCGTATCGCCTCTTCCCCGACGCTGAAACAGCTACAGATAATGCGTCCCGGATCCGTCGCCCTCCCGACGCTCTGCCCGTTCAACAGGGCGTGGCGTTCTGCGGGCAGCACGGGTGGTGAATGAAAAGCGGCTTCAATCACCGTATGCGCCAGCGCCGGTAACGCGGTACCTTCCCAGAAACCCAGCATAAGCTGGCCTTCATACCAGGCCAGCACGCTGCTGCGTTCACCGGCCTGAGCAACCTGCAGTTGCCAGCCCCGGCCGCTGGCGTATTCCATTACCCACGACAGCAGCGGTTTATCGCACGCCACCGTCAGGCGCGAAGCTTTACGCCACCAGTAAACCGGAGAGGGCATTTCCAGTCCTTCGCGGGCATAGAGTTCTCCCTGCCAGGCGGGCTGCCAGGGCTGGATTCTGACGGCGGTTTGTTTACTCTCCGGCTGCCCCGAAACCGGATCGCAGCGCCCTTCCACCAGTGCATTCACCTTTCCCTGGCGGGCAAACTCAGCGTTCCAGTGCATCGGGGCAAAAGCGTTCCCTTCACGCTGAGCGTCGCTGATGCGCACTCTTGCTACCATGACGCCGCGCGGCGAGCTGATGCGCGCCAGCTGGCCGCCGCACAGGGAAAACCGAACGGCGTCTGTGGGGCAAACCTCAACAAAGGGTTCGGCGATATGCTGCATGAGTCTGGCCACATATCCTGTTCGCGTCATGGTATGCCACTGATCGCGGATGCGCCCGGAGTTGAGAATCAGCGGGTACAACGCGCTGACCGTCGCACCGTGCGACTGTGGGTCAACGGGAACAATGTTTCGGCACGGAAAATCCCCCCCAGGCCACTGCCAGGGCTCAAGCCGCTCCCACTCCTCACGGGTTAACGTAGCCAGGTCGTGAAGGTTTAAGGCCCGCGCGCCGTCATTTTCAAAGGCCGTCAGCGCCGCATGCTCGCAAAAAATCTCGTGGGGATGCTGCCAGGCAAAGGCGTCGCCGTGCCCCAGCCGTTTCGCCACCTGCGCGACGATCCACCAGTCCGGCTTTGCCTCACCGGGCGCGGGCAGAAACGCGCGCTGGCGCGAAATGCGTCGCTCGGAATTGGTTACCGTACCGTCCTTCTCTCCCCAGGCCAGCGCCGGAAAGCGAATATGGGCAAACCGGCTGGTGTCGGTATCGTTCATCACCTCAGAGACAATGACCAGCGGGCAGCGCCCCAGCGCCTGACACACCGCGTGGCTGTCCGGCAGCGAGACGGCAGGATTGGTGCCCATGATCCACACCGCCTTCACCTCGCCGCGGGCAATGGCGTCAAACAGCTCCACCGCCATCAAGCCCGGCGTCTGCGCAAGCCGTTCCGTTCCCCAGAAACGCGCCACCCGCGAGAGATCGTCCGGCTCAAAGTTCATGTGCGCCGCCAGCTGATTTGCCAGCCCGCCCACCTCTCTTCCGCCCATCGCGTTTGGCTGTCCGGTCAGCGAAAACGGGCCGCAGCCCGGACGGTTAAATTTCCCGCTGGCAAGGTGCACGTTAATGATGGCGCTGCATTTGTCGCTGCCGCTGGAGGACTGGTTGATTCCCATGGTGTAGAGCGTGATGGCCCTGGGCGCCGTCATAAACCAGTCGTAAAACGTACCAATATCCTGCGGCGAGAGGCCGCAAAACGCCGCCACGCGGGATATCGGCCACGCGTCCGTTCCCTGAATCACATTGAGCAGACCGACGAACAGCCCGGCGTCGCTGCCGGGAGTGAGCGCCAGATGCAGGTCAGCAATATCACAGGAGGCGGTTCTGCGCGGATCGATGACCACCGCTTTCATCTCCGGATTGTTGTGCTTTGCCTGTACCAGGCGCTGATACAGCACCGGATGCGTCCAGGCCGCGTTTGAGCCCACCAGCACCACCAGATCGCTGTTTTCCACATCCTCGTAGCTGCACGGCACGACATCTTCACCAAAGGCGCGCTTGTAGCCCACGACCGCCGATGACATGCAGAGCCGGGAGTTGGTATCAATGTTCGCCGCGCCGATAAACCCTTTCATCAGCTTATTGGCGGCGTAATAATCCTCGGTAAGCAATTGCCCGGACGCGTAAAACGCCACCGCCTGCGGCCCCCATTTGTCGATAATGTCCTGGAGGCGCTCGCCTGCCGCTCCCAGCGCCTGCGCCCAGGCCACCTCAGCACCGTCAACAACGGGGCGCAGCAATCGCCCCTGTAACCCCATTGTTTCCCCCAGGGCCGATCCTTTCACGCACAAGCGGCCAAAGTTCGCAGGATGGGTTTCATCCCCCCGAACGCTGACCGTTTCACCGTCCACGCGGGCGACCACGCCGCAGCCGACCCCGCAGTAGGGACACGTTGTCCGGGTTTCCGTCATGAGGCCTCCGCACGCATTACCAGGGCATCATTACCGACCCACACCTTGCCGTTCTCAATTTTGACCGGCCAGGCGCGCACCGCGGGTTCGCCGTTCTCCACCTGACAGCCGTCGCGCAGGCGAATACGCTGCTTGTAGAGCGGAGAGATCACCACCGGCTCCCCCGCCGCATCGCCAAGAATGCCTCGGGAAAGCACGTTCGCGCTGCTGCCAGGCTCCCGGTCGTCAAGGGCATAGACGGTTTTGCCAAATCGGAACAACGCAATCGGCTTACGCCCAAGCCGCGCGCCAATGCCCGCCTGCTCGGGGATATCGTCGATGCCACAGATTTCCTGCCAGCGTTTACCTTGATCCGCTGTGATGTCGTTCACCGTCGTGCGGAACAGCGCCAGACGGTTCGGATCGTTAAGCGTGGTTTGCCATTCGCACTGGTAGGTCTCCACCACCCGGGCCATCTCCTGCTCCAGCTCGTGGGCGATGCCCAGGCTATCGTTGAGGATCACCTCCCGAAGGTAGTCGAGACCGCCTTCCAGGTTGTCCATCCAGGTGCTGGTGCGCTGCAGGCGATCCGCCGTGCGGATGTAGAACATCAGGAATCGATCGACGGTGCGGATCAGCGTGTCATCATCGAGATCGCTGGCGAAGAGATCCGCATGGCGAGGCTTCATGCCGCCGTTGCCGCACAGGTAGAGGTTCCACCCCTTATCGGTGGCAATCACCCCCACGTCTTTACTCTGCGCCTCGGCGCATTCGCGGGTACACCCTGAGACCGCCATTTTGATTTTGTGCGGTGCGCGCAGGCCTTTGTAACGGTGCTCGAGCCTGACTGCGAGGCCGGTGGAGTCCTGCACGCCGTAGCGACACCAGGTCGACCCGACGCAGGATTTCACCGTGCGCAGGGATTTACCGTAGGCGTGCCCGGTTTCAAATCCGGCTTCCACCAGCGCCTGCCAGATCTCCGGCAGCTGTTCGAGCGTGGCGCCAAACAGGTCGATACGCTGGCCGCCGGTGATTTTGCTGTACAGTCTGTAGCGTTTCGCAATCTGGCCGATGGCGATCAGCCCGTCGGCGGTCACTTCTCCCGCAGGCATGCGCGGTACGATGGAGTAAGTACCGTCCTTCTGGATATTGGCGAAGTAGCGGTCGTTGGTGTCCTGCAGCGGCAGGTGTGCCGGTTTCAGCAGATACTCGTTCCAGCAGGAGGCGAGCACTGACCCCACCAGTGGCTTACAAATTTCGCACCCGTGTCCCTGACCGTAGCGGCTAATGAGCTGGTCAAAGGTGCGGATATGGTTGACGCGCACGAGGTGGTAAATCTCCTGACGCGAGTACGGGAAGTGTTCGCAGATGTCCTTTTTCACCTCCACGCCCTGCGCCGCCAGCTGGAACTCCATCACCTGCTTCACCAGTGCGCTACATCCTCCGCAGCCGGTCGCCGCTTTGGTGCACTGCTTAATCGCGCCGATATCCGTTGCGCCCGCACTTACCGCCTGACAGATATCGCCTTTGCTGACGTTATGACACGAACAGATTTGTGCGCTTTCCGGCAGCGCTGCCACGCCGAGCGCTTTTGGCGCACTGCCTGAAGACGCGGGTAATATCAGCGTTTCCGGCTCTTTTGGCAGGGCTATCCCGTTGAGCATCATCTGTACCAGCGTGGCGTATTCACTGGCATCACCCACCAGCACACCGCCGAGCAGCGTTTTGCCGTCGTGGCTGACCACGATTTTCTTGTAGATTTGCTGCGGGCCGTGCGTCCACTGGTAACTCAGCGCCCCCGGCGTGCGCCCGTGAGCATCGCCGAAAGAGGCCACGTCCACGCCCAGCAGCTTGAGTTTGGTGCTCATATCCGCGCCGGCGAAGATGTTCTCCTCTCCCGCCAGCGCGGCGGCGGCCACCCGCGCCATCTGGTAGCCGGGCGCAACCAGCCCGAAGATTTTCCCTTCCCACAGGGCGCATTCACCAATGGCCAGCACGTCCGGATCGGAGGTCTGACAGCGGTCGTCAATGCCGATCCCGCCGCGCTCGCCGATAGCCAGCCCGCTGCTGCGCGCCAGCGCGTCCTGCGGACGAATGCCTGCCGAAAAGACCACCATGTCTGTTTCAAGCTGTTCGCCATCGGCAAAGCGCAACACCAGCCCGCCGTCCGCCGTGGCGATCTCCGTTGTCGCTTTACTGGTGTGAACGCCGACGCCCAGCGCCTCAATTTTCTTGCGCAGCATCGCCGCGCCGTCGTTGTCGAGCTGGACCGCCATCAGATTGGGCGCAAACTCCACCACGTGAGTTTCCAGCCCGAGCTGCTTCAGGGCATTCGCCGCCTCCAGCCCCAGCAGCCCGCCGCCAATCACTACACCCCGGCGTGAGCCCGCCGCATGCGCCGCAATCTTGTCCAGATCGTCAAGCGTGCGATAAACAAAACAGCCCGGTAGATCGTGGCCCGACACCGGTGGGACAAACGGATAGGACCCGGTCGCCAGCACCAGTTTATCCCAGTGGATCTCATGCCCGCTGGCGGTACGCACCACGCGCGCGTCACGATCGATAGCGACAATCTGCTGCGACAGGCGCAGCTCAATGCCGTTGTCGGCAAAGAAATCCCCTTCCACCAGCGAAAGCGACGCCGCGCTACGGCCGCCAAAATATTCCGACAGATGCACGCGGTCGTAGGCGGCATAGCGCTCCTCGCCAAAGACAACTATCTGATACTGCTGATGCAGATTGCGGTTCACGCAATCTTCGAGGAAATGATGGCCGACCATACCGTGCCCAACCACCACCAGAGTAGGTTTTGTCATAGCGTGCTGTCCTGCAACCTGCGGTTGCGTAGTGAAACGATCGAACAGCCAGTCCGCGTGCGCGGGCGCAGCCGTTGCCAGTAATTCGGTAAATGTCGCCGCGCTGCGGCAGTCCCCCATCAGCAGCACGCCAGCCAGCGCCCCCTGATGGATCAGTAAACGACGATAGTGACGGGTCAGCGGATCCCATGCGCTCCAGACCACATCGCCCTTCTGCTCTGCCGCGCGACCAAGGCTGAACAACTCCACGCCGGTCACCTTGAGGTGCATGCCGTTGTCGGTCAGGGCAAATGGCGCGGTGACGTCTCCGGCCAGCCGTGCGGCGAGGATATCCGCCTGCGCCAGACAGGGGGCGACCAGGCCAAACGTCTGGTCGTCAATTTCACAGCATTCGCCAATGGCGTAGACGTCCGGCACGGAGGTTTGCATTTGGTGATCCACCACGATGCCGCGCGCGCAGCGAATGCCGCTGGCCTGCGCCAGTACGACGTTAGGCTGCACGCCCGTCGCCAGCACCACGCGCGCGGCGGTGACGCTGCGTCCGTTCAGCAGCGTCACGCTATTCCCGTCAATCGCCGCGATGCCAGAGGCGAGCTCACAGCGCACGCCCCGCGCCGCCAGCGCCTCTTCCAGCAGCACGCCCGCCTGCTCATCCAGTTGCTGCTCCATCAGCCACAGACCGCGATGAACAAGGATGACGTTGTCCCCTGAGCGCGCCAGCGCTGCCGCCGTCTCAACCCCGAGCACGCCGCCGCCCAGCACTACCACCGGACCGGCGATCGCCCCTATGGCCCGGATATCCTCAAGGGTACGGAACGTGAAGACATGCGGCGCATCGCAGCCGGGAATTGGCGGAACAAAGGGCGTTGATCCGGTGGCAAACACCAGCGCATCCCAGCCCAGCGTGCGGACGGTGGTTTGCACTTCCCGCGTGTCCACATTCACGGCGAGCGCCTTTTCGCCCCGCAGCACCGTCACGCCCCGTTCCTGGTACCAGTCGTCATTCTGAAGACTGATGCCCGCCGCCGTTTTTTCACCGCCCAGCACCGGCGAAAGCTGGATGCGGTTATAGGCATGCTCCGGCTCGTCACCGATGACGGTAATTGCGAAACGATCGGCAGCACGCCCGGTGAGCGAGGCAATCAGCCGCGTGGCCGCCATGCCATTTCCGATAATGACCAGTCGCATCAAAGCCCCCTCGCTACGCCGCTTTCGGCTGCTTTTCATAGAGGAAATGCAGGATCTGCTGGCGCATGTGGTGATAGCGGCTGTCGTCAGCCAGCTGCACCCGGTTACGCGGGCGCGGCAGGTCAACGTGCAGGATCTCCCCGACGGTCGCCGCCGGGCCGTTGGTCATCATCAGCACGCGATCGGAGAGCAGCACCGCCTCGTCCACGTCGTGGGTAATCAGCACGATTGTGGTGTTCAGCGCCTGCTGGATCTGCATCACCGAGTCCTGCAGATGGGCGCGCGTCAGCGCATCCAGCGCGCCGAAGGGTTCATCCATCAGCAGGACTTTCGGCTTCATCGCCAGCGCGCGGGCAATCCCGACGCGCTGCTTCATGCCGCCGGAGATCTCCCCCGGGCGCTTGTGCAGGGCGTGCCCCATCTGTACGCGGTCGAGGTTGTGCTCAATCCACTCCCGGCGCTCCGCCTTGCTCATGCTGTGGCGAAACACGTGATCTACCGCCAGGGCCACGTTGTCGAAGCAGGTGAGCCACGGTAGCAGCGAATGGTTCTGGAATACCACCGCGCGCTCCGGACCCGGCCCGGCAATTTCGCGGTTGTCGCAAATCAGCCCGCCTTCCGTCGGCAGCGTGATCCCAGCGATAAGGTTAAGCAGCGTCGATTTACCGCAGCCGGAGTGCCCAATCAGGCTGACGGTTTCGCCCTCATGGATATCAAAGGAGACGTTCTGCAGCGCCAGAAATTCGCCGCTGGCGGTGGAAAAACGCTGGCTCACGGCCTGGACCTGGATTAATGGTTTCATGTTCGCTCCTTATTTTTCCTGCCAGCTAAAGCGACGGGCGATCAGCATCAGCCCCTGCTCGAGCAGCAGCCCGACCACGCCAATGATGACGATGGCGATGAGAATGTTTTCGACGTTGAGATTGTTCCACTCGTTCCAGATCCAGAAACCGATCCCTAAACCGCCGGTCAGCATCTCGGCGGCGACAATCACCAGCCAGGCGATGCCAATAGAGAGGCGCACCCCGGTCAGCACCGCGGGCAGCACCGCCGGGAAGAGAATGCGGCGCATGATGGTCCACTCTGAAAGCTGCAGCACCCGGGCGACGTTAAGGTAGTCCTGCGGAATACACCGCACGCCTTCGGCGGTGTTGATCACCATCGGCCAGATGGAGCAGATAAAAATGGTCCAGCTCGACGCGGGCTCCGCTTTCTGGAACAGCAGCAGGCCGATGGGCAGCCAGGCCAGCGGGCTAACCGGGCGTAACAGCGCGATCAGCGGGCCGAACATGCGCGAAAAAAAGGTGAAGCGGCCAATCAGGAAACCAAGCGGGATCCCGGCGAACGCGGCTAGGCCAAACCCCACCGCCACGCGCTGTAATGAGGCGAGCACGTTCCAGCCGATGCCCATGTCGTTTGGCCCGTCGCGATAAAACGGATCGGCAAACAGGGTAATAGCGGAATCGAGCGTGCTGAGCGGCGTCGGGAAACCTTTGCTGTTAATCGCCGCCAGCTGCCAGAGCACCACCAGCAGTCCCAGCCCCAGAAAAGCCGGAATGATGCGCTGAAGGATCGCGTTAATACGACGCACAAACGTCGGCGTACGGCGGCGAACCTGCACCGGAGGCAGGAGAATCACCTCTCCACTCTCCGGCGTCTCGTGTGATTTTGTCTTTTGCAGATGCTGCATAATCAGGCCCCTTTACGGTGAATGGCGAAACGGCTGGCGTATCCTTCCGGGTCGGTACCGTTCCAGACGGTGCCGTCCATCAATGTGCTGCTGCGTAGTGGTGAAGTCGGTGTGGTAATGCCCCCCACCGCCGTGGCTGCATCCTGCCAGACCGCCGTCTGGTTAATGCGCTGTGCGATGCCCGTATAGTCCGGGGCGGCTTTGAGCAAGCCCCAGCGGCGGAACTGGGTTAAGAACCACATGCCGTCGGAGTGATACGGGTAGCTGACGGCCCCCTCGTTGAAGAAGCGGATCGGGTGCGCGTCCTGCCAGCGCTGGCCCAGGCCGTTGTCGTACTCGCCGAGCATGCGTCCGGTGAGATACTGCTCTTTGCAGTTGAGCCACGCCCGGCGGGAGAGGATCTGCGCGGTTTCGCGTTTGTTTTCCGGGGAGGCCTCAATCCAGCGCGCCGCCTCCAGCACTGCGCTCACCAGCGCCCGGGCGGTGTGCGGATTTTTCTCCACCCAGTCGCGACGCGTACCGAGGATTTTTTCCGGATGGTCGGCCCAGATAGACTGCGACGTGGCGGCGGTAAAACCGATGCGGTCGTTGATGGCACGCGCGTTCCACGGCTCGCCGACGCAAAAGCCGACCATGTTGCCAATGCGCATGTTCATCACCATCTGCGGCGGCGGCACCACCACCGTACGCACGTCGTCAAAGGGGTGAATGCCCGCGCTGGCCAGCCAGTAGTAGAGCCACATGGCGTGCGTCCCGGTCGGGAAGGTGTGCGCGAAGGTATAGGTGCCAGGCGCCTGCTGCCCAATCAGCTTTTTCAGCCCGTCAAGGTCACGAACGCCCTTCTCTGCCAAATCGCTGGAGAGCGTAATCGCCTGGCCGTTCTGGTTGAGGATCATCAGGTTAGCCATCTGCTGTGGCTTGCCAGCGATGCCTAGCTCCAGTCCGTACAGCAGGCCGTAAAGAATGTGCGCGGCATCGAGTTCGCCCGCCACCAGCTTGTCGCGCACCGCCGCCCAACTCGCCTCTTTGGTGGGCAGGATGGTAATACCGTATTTTTTATCAAACCCTTTCAGCGCAGCGATAACCACCGGGGCACAGTCGGTCAGCGGGATAAACCCGATGCGCACTGTTTCCTGCTCCGGTTTATCCGAGCCTGCCGCCCATGCGGCCTGCATGACACCCGGCAACAGAATTGCACCACTCGCCAGCATGCTGGCCTGCAAAAAACGCCGTCTCGACAAATCCGCCATGACCACTCCTGAAAAAAAACCAAAAAAAAGCGCCCACGGTGCCGAAGCACCAGTGGACGCCTTTATCCCGAAGACGGATGCACCGCCGTTGGCGCATCGTCAAAAATGGTTAATCTGATAATGCAAAGTGAATGCCAGGTTTTAACACACTGTTTCTTGCGGTGCTTACCGTTCTTCCCTCGCCTTTACGCACCGCAAACAGGCATAAAATGCCCACTGACCGTGCAGCTACTCCTTTGGTGTTACCTGCCATACATTCTTCACCATGAGCAGCGCGCGGGCGATATCCACCATCCTTTGGTTCTTGTCCATCGCCATTTTGCGCAGCGCCGTCCAGGCCTGTTCCTCACTCATATTCTGGTGGGTCATCAGCACGCTCTTCGCTTTATCAATGATTTTGCGCTCTTCAAGCGTATCGCGCAGCGACGCAAGCTGACGTGAGAGCTGCTCTATCTCGCGCGCCTGCTGGCGAACCAGGGTAAGCAACGGTTTTTCCGGATAGCGGATCGGCGGATCATCCTGTTCATCGCCGGGGAGCGCGTACTCATCGTCACGGTGAATGCATTCGTCCACCGCGACCATCAGATCGGCGATGATCGTCTCCTCCAGCGTGCGCAGATGCTCAAGGCGCGCGGTTTGCAGAGCAAACCAGGCCAGTGCGGTAAGGCCGTTATCGGCGGCAGGCTGGCGGGTACAGGCCACGCGCCGGAGTTGCTCCGTTTCACGATCGGGCTGACAGTGCATTGAAAAGGTGGTCTGAACGTCAGTGGAGCTGTGTGAGAGAAAGATCTCAAAGCAGGCCTGCTGCCCGTCAATGCGGTCAACCAGCCTCTGACGAGTCACATCATCGAAAAAACCCTGCGTGAAGCCAATCGCCCCCAGCGCCCGCTCCTGTCCTGCCAGCTCTTTTCCCTGCATCAGGCTATAAAGCGCGACAAAACGTCCTGCGATTTGCGGATCGTCAATGCTGTCATTAAGCTGCGGCACGATACTGAGCAGATGGCGAAGCATGCGGGAGTAGTGTTCCATCGCCTGGGGTGCCGTTACAGTCTGCTGAATCACACCGTCACGCAGCGCGGGAAGTGTATCCAGGCTCAGGAGCGCGCCGCCGATGCGTTCACAGACGGCACTTCCTGGGATCGGCGACTGTGTTTCAAGAATGCCGTAAAGGGCAGCGAGGTTTTCATCCACCAGCGCCCGGCTGGCTTTGCATTCGGGGGCGTAGAGCTTGCCCTGTGAGCAGAGCCAGACGTTGGACGCCCCGCGCTCGCACTGTAACATGTGCACCAGTTGGCTAATGCCGTGCACAAGCACACCCAGCTGTGCCAGCTTGCTGAACTGCTCCTGGCGCATCATCTTTGCGCGCGTGAGCCATTCGGCAGCGCCTGGCGAAATGCCTGCCATTAATATCATGCTTACTCTCCCGGACAGCGAAACTCCGGGAAATTAAGCAATATTCGTGCCTTTATAAGAACAGGAGTCAACATGCAGAAGATTGTGATCGTCGCCAACGGTGCGGCCTACGGGAGTGAATCGCTTTTTAACAGCCTGCGCCTGGCCATTGCGCTGCGCGAAAAAGAGAGTGACCTCGCGTTACGCCTCTTTTTAATGTCGGACGCGGTCACCGCCGGGCTCAAGGGACAAAAACCGGCCGAGGGCTATAACATTCAGCAGATGCTGGAGATCCTGACCGCGCAAAACGTGCCGGTGAAGCTGTGCAAAACCTGCACCGACGGGCGCGGTATCACCGGGCTGCCGCTGATTGATGGCGTAGAAATTGGTACGCTGGTTGAGCTGGCCGAGTGGACGTTGTCCGCTGATAAAGTATTAACTTTTTAATAATAAACCCGTAAAAATATTATTTTCTTATGGACGCGGTTTCAGCATCAAGTTTACCTGCGGGGTTGCCGATAGGCATGGAAACAACACAGCAGGTATTTCACTTATGTTCAGATCGATTCGTGCACGCATCATCGCGGCGACAGCAGGCTGTCTGGTCGTCGCCCTTCTCCTCAATACCGTTATTAACTTCCAGGTCACACGCCAGGATAACCAGCAGTCACAGCGCGATATCCTGACCAGCACCAGCGCCAGCCATAACATGGCGATTGCCGACTGGGTCAAAAGCAAGATGACGGTGATTGCCTCTGCCCAGACCGTAGCGCTGAGTGACGATCCGGTTCCGGTGTTTAAACAGCTTGCGCAGGCGGGTGGATTCACCAACGTTTATGTCGGCTACGCCAGCAAAACGGCGAAATTCTCTGAGCCCGCGGGTGTCCCGGCGGATTATGACCCGACCATTCGCCCGTGGTATCAGCAGGTGGTCAGCACGGACGGCCCGGTCGTCACCGCGCCCTACGTTGATGCAGGTACCGGTAAACTGGTGGTGACCTTCGCCGTGCCGGTGAAAGAGAATGGCGCCCTGAAAGCGGTGGTGGCGGGCGATGTGGCCATGGACAGCGTGGTGGCGAACGTGCGCGGGATCCATCCAACTCCGTCCAGCAGCGGCTTGCTTCTGAACAGTGACGGCAGCGTGATAGCGGCTAACGATCCGGCGCTGACGCTTAAACCGTTTGCTGAGACCATCAAAGGCATCGATTTTGCTGCGCTGAAAAGCGGTAACCTTGTCGACGGTACGCTTAACGACGTCGAAAAAACCTTCGTGGCGACAGCCGTGCCGGGCACAAACTGGCTGCTGGTCGTCGCCCTCGACAACGGTGACGCCACCTCCGGCATGCGTTCCCTGCTTAAGGCATCGGCGATTTCGCTGGTGATCCTGGCGCTGCTGAGCGCGGCCATTGTTCACCTCCTGATCGCCCGTCTGCTGAAGCGCCTGTCTGACATTCGCGACGCGATGCACAACATTGCCAACGGGACTAACGATCTGTCGCAACGTCTGCCGGACAGCGGCGAAGACGAGGTGGCGCAGATTGCCCAGGCCTTTAACGCCTTCAGCGATAAGCTGTCGGTGGTGATGGTGCAGCTCCGTGATGCCAGTGAGTCGGTGAAAAACGCCGCCCAGGAGATTGCGGCGGGTAACCAGGATCTCTCCGGACGTACCGAGCAGGCGGCATCCAGCCTGCGCGAGACGGCCAGCGCCGTGGAGCAGATCACCGCCTCCGTGACCCAGTCGAACGAGTCAGCGGCAGAAGCGAATGACCAGGCGAGTAAGGCCTCTGCGGCCGCTGCGCGCGGCGGCGAAGTGGTATCCCAGGCGATCAGCACCATGCAGTCCATCGAAGTCGCGTCGGCTAAAATTGGCGACATCACCAGCGTGATTGACGGTATCGCGTTCCAGACCAACATTCTGGCGCTGAATGCCTCCGTCGAGGCGGCCCGTGCCGGGGAGCAGGGGCGTGGGTTTGCCGTGGTGGCAGGCGAAGTGCGTAACCTGGCGAGCCGTAGCGCCCAGGCGGCGAAAGAGATCAAATCGCTGATCGATTCCACCACCGACAGCGTGGCCACCGGCTCCCGCTACGTGCATCTGGCCGGGGAAAGCATGGACGAGATCCGCTCCAGCATCGGCAGCGTCTCCGGCATCATGCGCGAAATCTCCATCGCCACCAGCGAGCAGATGAAAGGCATTCACGAGATCAACCACGCGGTGACCCATCTCGACCGCATGGTCCAGCAGAACGCCGAACTGGTGGTGCAATCCGCCGCCGCTGCGGGTGCCCTGCAGAGCCAGGCGGGCGACCTTGCTGAAACCGCCGGCCATTTCCGCATTTAATTTTCTCGCGGCGCGCGTTTAGCGGGTAAAACGCGCGCCAGCGGAAATTTTGAGGAATTTTGTCATTTTTGTTTAATCGTTATGCCATTTTTTGATCAAAATCAGCATCCCACCCCCTCCCCTTTGGTGTTATGCCATGAGTGAATTGTGAACAACATCACGCTCGGATATGGCAGCAGGGAGAGCGTTGTTTAAGACTACGGGGTAAAAAATGGCACTGGTAAAAACAAGTTTGAAGCTGTTTGGCGGGGATACGGTTGTGGTGCGTTGCTCAGAGCGCTGTCGTATTCATCTCATGAGTGCGAAAGCACAAAAACAATCCCAGGCGGATATTCTGACCGTGCAGGACGATAAGGCCTGGCTTACCGTGCCATATACCGGCACGTGGGATGTGCTGATCGACAGCCACAGCCAGTCGCTGGAGCATTCTGTCAGTTACGTAGCAGCATAACGTCAAACGCCCGGCAAGCCGGGCGTATTTTCAGGCAAAACCCGGTCGCAGCGTGCCGTTGAGCGGGTTTCCTTCCAGCTGCGCCTTCACCTTCGCCACCAGCTCATTCAGACAATCGTCCTGCATGCCGAGGCGGGTCAACTCCTGATCGAGGGAGAAGAGATACTGCGCGTTGGTACCCAGCGGTCCGCTGGCGGCAGCAATCAACGGGGCGATGACCTGCGTGCGGGTGTCCGCTTCATACAGCGGATGGCGCGGGTCCATGATAAACACCAGCGCATTGACGGTGCGTCCGTCGTCCAGCTCCAGCTTACACCAGCTCGGCATATAGCAGCCGGTGATCATCTCACGCTTCCAGAGCAGCGTAAGCTCCTCTTCCAGCGTTGCATCCGGGAGGCGATACGCCACGCCCGTGGTGCGCCCGCCCTCTTTCAGTGCAAGCATACGTCCGGGCTGGCACGCGCTGCCGCGTCCGGCCGTCAGACGCAGGCAAAATGCGCGGTGCCAGCCAGGCAGCGTTCCCGTTGCCGATTCGACAAATTCCAGCGCCGGGTTCCACATCAGGGAGCCGTAGCCAAAAATCCATACCGGGCCATCATCCGGGCGGCAGGCAAGCGTAGCAGCAAGTGACGCCGCACGTTGTTCAGCTGACCAGAGAAGCGATTCCTCAATAGCACCAAATGCCGTCTTACAATCTGCCTTCATTAAGAAATCACGCGTTAACACTTTCCACCTCCGCCACTGCATGCTTCCTTGCGACATCTGTAATTCGCCTTCCCGGCATTATGTGCTGGTCATTTTGCCAGCAGTTAAATAACGATAAGCAATTAGCGGACCAGTTGCAATACAACGGCAGTTCAACCGCCTGAAAAGTCAAAATGAAGGCAGCGAATTATTTCACGGCTATTTCTTTTTGTGCCATTTATCGTCGTCTCCTTTTTCATATTCATGTTTTACGGCGGCCCAGGCGACTTTGTGTGCCGTCTCTTCACGGCTGGCATCATCCCGGCGATCCTCCTTATCTTTGTACTGATCCCATGCACTGTTAAACGCCTCTTTGTAGATATCCTGCGCGTGAGCGGGCAGCACATTTTGCACGTTATCGGGTAATTCGCGTTTCGTTTTATATGGCATCACTCACCTCTCTTTTGCTTAAAGAGATAAGTGTGGACGACGATATGCCAGCGTGCCACCTGGTCTTAATTTATGGATTAACATTATACCTAATTAATTGTTATTTAATAAATATTATGTAAAAACCGTCAATTACAGGCGTCAGATATTAAATTTATGACAAAGGGTAAAATTAAGTAAAAAATTAAGGGTATTTAACAGAGATCTGTTAATTTAATGCCCTCAAAAATCTATCTATAATTACAAGCACCTGCATTGATGGAGAAGCACATGACAGCAACACACGAGGCGGTAAAGACCCGCCACAAGGAGACGTCTCTCATTTTCCCGGTTCTGGCACTGGCTGTGCTGCTCTTCTGGGGAAGCAGTCAGTCACTGCCAGTGGTGGTTGGTATCAATATTCTTGCCCTGGTCGGTATTTTAACCAGCGCCTTTAGCGTCGTTCGCCATGCGGACGTACTGGCCCACCGTCTGGGCGAGCCCTACGGATCGTTAATTCTCAGCCTTTCCGTCGTTATTCTCGAAGTCAGCCTGATTTCCGCGCTCATGGCGACCGGCGATGCCGCGCCGACGCTGATGCGCGACACCCTTTACTCGATCATTATGATTGTGACGGGCGGCCTGGTGGGCTTCTCTCTGCTGCTGGGCGGGCGTAAATTCGCGACCCAGTATATGAACTTGTTCGGCATTAAACAGTATCTAATTGCCCTCTTCCCGCTGGCGATTATCGTGCTCGTCTTCCCGATGGCGCTGCCGGGTGCAAACTTCTCCACCGGTCAGGCGCTGCTGGTCGCGCTGATTTCCGCAGCCATGTACGGCGTGTTCCTGTTGATTCAGACCAAAACGCACCAGAGCCTGTTTGTGTATGAGCATGAAGACGACAGCGACGATGATGACCCGCACCACGGTAAGCCGTCGGCCCACAGCAGTGCGTGGCATACGGTTTGGCTGATCGTGCATCTGATTGCGGTGATTGCCGTCACCAAGATGAACGCCAACCCGCTGGAAACGCTGTTAACCGAGCTGAACGCGCCGGTAGCCTTTACCGGCTTCCTGGTGGCGCTGCTGATCCTGTCTCCTGAAGGGCTGGGCGCGCTGAAAGCCGTCTTAAACAATCAGGTACAGCGCGCAATGAACCTGTTCTTCGGCTCCGTGCTGGCGACTATTTCACTCACCGTGCCTGTGGTGACGCTGATTGCCTTTATGACCGGTAACGAGTTGCAGTTTGCGCTGGGCGCGCCGGAGATGATTGTGATGGTAGCCTCGTTGCTGCTGTGCCAGATTTCGTTCTCAACCGGGCGCACCAACGTGCTTAACGGGGCAGCGCATATGGCGCTGTTTGCGGCCTATTTGATGACGATTTTTGCCTGAGAGTGATCCGGTGCGGCCTGATCCCCTCACCCCAACCCTCTCCCCCAGGGAGAGGGAGACAACATAAAAAAACCCGCCGAAGCGGGTTTTTTTATTATTTGCTGGTATCCAGCTCGTCGAAGCTCTTCACCAGATCGTCAATCGCTTTAATCTGTTTCAGGAACGGCTCCAGCTTATCCAGCGGCAGTGCGGATGGGCCGTCGCATTTTGCGTTATCCGGATCCGGGTGCGCTTCAATGAACAGACCCGCCAGACCGGTTGCCATACCGGCACGCGCCAGTTCGGTCACCTGAGCACGACGGCCACCGGACGCGGCGCCAAACGGGTCGCGGCACTGCAGCGCGTGGGTCACGTCGAAAATCACCGGAGACTGGCCGGAGACATTTTTCATCACGCTGAAGCCCAGCATGTCCACCACCAGGTTGTCGTAACCGAAGTTAGCGCCACGGTCGCACAGGATCACCTGATCGTTACCACCTTCGATAAACTTATCGACGATGTTGCCCATCTGACCCGGGCTCACGAACTGTGGTTTTTTCACGTTGATCACGGCACCGGTTTTCGCCATCGCGGCAACCAGGTCGGTCTGGCGAGCCAGGAATGCCGGGAGCTGAATCACGTCTACCACGTCTGCCACCGGCTGCGCCTGAGAGGCTTCATGCACGTCGGTGATCACTTTCACGCCAAAGGTCTGCTTCAGCTCCTGGAAAATCTTCATCCCCTCTTCCAGGCCCGGGCCACGGTAAGAGTTGATGGAGGAGCGGTTGGCTTTGTCAAAAGAGGCTTTAAACACGTACGGGATGCCCAGCTTCTGGGTCACGGTCACGTAGTGCTCGCAGATACGCATGGCGAGGTCGCGGGATTCCAGCACGTTCATGCCGCCAAACAGCACGAAAGGCAGGTCGTTTGCTACCTTGATATCACCAATGCTAACCACTTTTTGTTTCATAGGATCGCCTTATTCAGGTGTGAATCGGAATTAAGATTAATGCAGTGTAATTTGCTTGTGCGAGATCGCGTTGATCTGTGCACGAATCATTTCGCTAATGGGGTCTTCCGGACACTGCTCAACGAAATAGCTCAGATCGTTTAGCGCCACGTGCTCGCAGTCGAGCTGGGCATAGATCAGCCCGCGGTCGCGAATTTCGTACGGGTCTTCCGGATTAAACTGCAGCAGCACTTCGCTGGCGCGCAGGGCCAGCTCCATCTGACGCTCTTCCATTAACGCTGACTTCAGCGTATCGAGCAGCTTGCGGATCACTTCTGCGTTATCCGCCTCGTCGAGATCTTCGTTGAAGAGCTCAGCCACCGGGCTGATGTTGCCTTTCAGCCACACGTCCAGCGTATGTTCATCCAGCGTGTCGCCGTTGAAGGGATTAATGAGCCACATCTCGCCGTCCAGCCACTCCGCACGCAGGATCATCTGCGTCGGGAAAATAACCGGCACCAGCGGAATATCCAGGCGATGCGCGACCCACAGTAAAATAGAGCCCAGCGCAACGGCGCTGCCCTGACGATTTTTTAAGACCTGGTCCAGCCATAATGCGTCAGACAGGCGATACACGCCCCGCGTGTCGCAGAAACCCCATTCGCCGTAGAAAAGCTCAAGCAGCTTCTCTAATTGCCAGTCTTGCGGTCGCGCCTGATTAATCTCTTCACGCGCCAGGCTGACCAGATTCTCCAGCTCATCGTAGACAAACTGCGACGTAAAATCGTCGCGAATCATCTCAGAAATCAGGATCATGCCATCGCAAAGCGGCACTTTATTAAATTCGAAATCGGCTAAGGACCTCATGACTTACCCCAGTAACGACCGAGCGCACAACGACGCCCGGACGAGATAAAACTCAAAACGATGTAGATGATAACGCCAAACCGCCTTTCAGTCAGCCTTACGCCTTTATCAGTAAATGGCAGATAGCCTGCACTCATAGCCACTGCCCCAGCGTCAGGCGTTCGTTGCCGCCATAGTCCCGGCAGGTTTTGACGTCGGCGTAGCCCGCCTGGGTAAACAATGCCCGCACGCTTTCTCCCTGCGTCCAGCCATGCTCCACGAGAAGCCAGCCGCCGGAAAGTAAATGTTGTCGTGACGTTGTCACAATGTGATCAAGGTCGGCTAAACCTTCCCTGGCAGCGACCAGCGCCGTCAGGGGTTCGAAGCGCACATCACCCTGCGCAAGGTGCGGATCATGCTCGTCAATATAGGGTGGGTTACTGACAATGATGCCGAACGTCTGGTTCTCCAGCGCGCTAAACCAGCTGCTTTGCCGCACCGTTACGTTGGTCAGGCCAAGACGTTCCACGTTGCGCTGCGCCAGCGCCACCGCGTCGGGCATCACATCCACTGCCGTCACCGCGCAGTCGGGTCTTTCACTGGCGAGCGCCAGCGCGATGGCCCCGGTGCCTGTGCCGAGATCGAGAATGCGGCAGGCCGCCGTCGGTAAACGCGCCAGCGCCTGTTCGACCAGACACTCGGTATCGGGACGCGGGATCAGCGTCGCCGCCGAGACGTAAAGCGGTAACGACCAGAACTCACGCTCACCGACAAGGTGCGCCACCGGCTCGCCGTGCTTACGGCGGGCAAGCAGCGTGGCGAGCCGTGCTTCCTGCTCAGCGGTCAGTTCGGTTTCACCGAAGGCCAGCAGGTACGTGCGGGCTTTGCCCGTCACATGCTCAAGTAAAATTTCGGCATCGCGTTTCGGGCTTTCGCTTTCGGAAAGCTCAGCGGCAGCCTCACGTAACCAGCGCTGAAAATCCATTATTCCTGCTCGGACAGTGCCGCCAGCTGGTCGGCCTGGTATTCCTGCACGATAGGCTCAATCAGCATATCCAGCTTGCCTTCCATCACTTCATCCAGACGATACAGCGTCAGGTTGATGCGGTGGTCGGTTACACGGCCCTGCGGGAAGTTATAGGTGCGGTTACGGTCGCTGCGATCGCCGCTCCCCAGCAGGTTACGACGCGTAGACGCTTCCGCCTGCTGGCGTTTCGCCATTTCGGCCGCGTGGATACGCGCACCCAGCACGGACAGCGCTTTGGCTTTGTTTTTATGCTGGGAACGTTCGTCCTGACACTCCACCACGATACCGGTTGGCAGGTGGGTAATACGGATGGCGGAGTCGGTGGTGTTAACGTGCTGACCACCCGCCCCGGAGGAGCGGAAGGTATCAATACGCAGGTCCGCCGGGTTGATGTCCGGCAGCTCCGCTTCCGGCAGCTCCGGCATCACCGCCACCGTACAGGCGGAGGTGTGGATACGGCCCTGAGATTCGGTGGCCGGAACGCGCTGTACGCGGTGACCGCCGGATTCAAATTTGAGACGACCATATACGCCGTCGCCGCTAATCTTGGCGATAACCTCTTTGTAGCCACCGTGTTCGCCTTCGTTGGCGCTCATGATCTCCACGCGCCAGCGACGCGACTCGGCGTAGCGGCTGTACATGCGGAACAGATCCCCGGCAAACAGTGCCGCTTCGTCACCGCCGGTCCCGGCGCGGACTTCCACAAACGCGTTACGCTCGTCGTCCGGATCTTTTGGCAGCAGAAGCACCTGAAGCTGCTGCTCCATCTCCTCAGAACGCGCTTTCGCATCCTGCAACTCTTCCTGCGCCATCTCGCGCATTTCAGGATCGTCGAGCATCATCTGCGCGGTTTCGATATCTTCCTGAACCTGTCGCCAGTCGGTAAAGCATTTAGAAACATCACTTAACTGCGCGTATTCACGTGAGAGCGCGCGAAAACGCTCCTGGTCCGCAATGGTCCCGGCATCGCCGAGCAGCGCCTGGACTTCTTCATGGCGCTCGTGCAGAGCTTCCAGTTTAGCGACGATAGAAGGCTTCATAGGCGTAAGTGCACCTTGTCTTAGAAAATGGGTATAGGGCGCTATTCCAGCCCGAGGCTGTTGCGCAGAATAGTCAGGCGTTCATCATCCCCGTCACGGGCAGCCTGCTGAAGAGATTTGGTTGGCGCATGGATCAGGCGGTTGGTCAGTTTCCACGCCAGATCCTGCATAATTGCATGTGCGTCGCCGCCCTGCTCCAGGGCCGCTAACGCTTTGGCTGTCAGGTCGTCACGCACCTGCTCCGCCTGTCCGCGATACTCGCGGATAGTCTCGCTGACGCTTTGCGCGCGCAGCCAGGCCATAAACTCACTGGTTTCCTGCTCAACAATGGTTTCCGCCTGCACCGCCGCCGCTTTACGCTGGGCGAGGTTGTGCGAAATGATGCTTTGCAGGTCATCCACGCTGTAGAGGTAGGCGTTAGGCAGTTTGCCCACTTCCGGCTCAACATCGCGAGGGACGGCGATATCCACCAGCAGCATCGGCTGATTACGACGGGACTTCAGCGCACGCTCCACCATCCCTTTGCCGATAATTGGCAGCGGACTGGCAGTCGAGCTGATAATAATGTCCGCCTCTTTCAGACGTTCATCGATGTCGCTCAGGGCAACCACCTCTGCGCCCACTTCATCCGCCAGCACCTGCGCGCGTTCGCGGGTGCGGTTAGCGATAATCATCTTTTTCACTTTATGCTCGCGCAGATGGCGCGCCACAAGTTCGATGGTTTCGCCCGCGCCCACCAGCATCACGGTGACGGTGGAGAGGGATTCAAAGATTTGGCGCGCAAGGGTACAGGCCGCGAAAGCAACGGAAACCGCACTGGCACCAATGTCGGTTTCGGTTCGCACACGCTTCGCCACGGAGAATGACTTCTGGAACATGCGCTCCAGCTCGCTGGCCTTCAGATGCCCTTTTTGCGAATCCGCAAAGGCTTTTTTCACCTGACCCAGAATTTGCGGTTCGCCGAGCACCAGCGAATCCAGCCCGCTGGCCACGCGCATCAGATGGCTGACGGCATCGTTGTCCTGATGCCAGTACAGGCTGTTGCGCAGCTCGTCTTCATTGAGATTGTGGTAGTCGCATAACCAGCGGATCAGCGCTTCGTGCAGGTTATCCTGCTCTTCCACGCTTAAATAGAGCTCGGTACGGTTGCACGTCGAGAGCACCACGCCACCCTGCACCATCGGCTGTGCAAGCAGGCTGTCCAGCGCCAGGTCGAGCGTATCTGGCGAAAACGTTACGCGTTCTCGCAGCGAAACCGGGGCTGTTTTGTGGTTGATGCCGAGTGCTAATAGGGTCATGTTGAGCGGGAGTAGTACCAGCGTTAATAAGGTTAGCAGAACGCATCATACAGGATGCGCGAGATCAATAAAAGAGACAGCCCCCTTTCGGAGTAATAGGTTACACAACGCTTTGAGATAATTTGAACGTAGACGGTAGCCCCCTTCGACGCTAGCATTAACAGTTATAACTGCAACGTATCTCAAGGATTTGTCCTCATTATGACCCGACTGATTCGCCTGCTGCCCCTGGCGGCACTGGTTCTGACCGCGTGTACCGTCACTCAACCAAAAGGCCCGGGCAAAAGCCCTGACTCGCCACAGTGGCGTCAGCACCAGCAGGACGTCCGTAATTTGAACCAGTACCAGACCCGCGGCGCGTTTGCTTATCTCTCGGATGAGCAAAAAGTGTATGCACGCTTCTTCTGGCAACAAACGGGTCAGGACAACTATCGCCTGCTGCTGCTGAACCCGCTGGGCAGCACCGAGCTGGAGCTTATCGCGAAACCGGGCGAAGCGCAGATCACCGATAACAAAGGCCAGCACTACACCGCAACCGATGCCGAAGAGATGATTGGCAAGCTGACCGGAATGCCTATCCCGCTCAACAGCCTGCGCCAGTGGATCCTCGGCCTGCCGGGTGACGCCACCGACTACACGCTTGACGATCAATATCGTCTGAGCCAGGTGAACTACACCCAGAACGGCAAAACCTGGAAAGTGGTGTACAGCGACTATGACAGCAAGAGTAAACCGTCGCTGCCATCGAATATGGAACTCACCCAGGGCAGCCAGCGCATCAAGCTGAAAATGGACAACTGGATCGTTAAATGATGACCCACTGGCCCTCTCCGGCAAAACTGAATCTGTTTTTATACATTACCGGCCAGCGCGCTGACGGCTATCACACCCTGCAGACGCTGTTTCAGTTTATTGACTATGGCGACACGATCTCCATTGAACTGCGCCAGGACGGTCAGATTTGCCTCCTGACGCCGGTCGACGGCGTGGCGCATGAGGACAACCTGATTGTGCGCGCCGCGCGTCTGCTGATGAACGCCGCAGCGGAATCGGGTCGCCTGCCTGCGGGAAGCGGTGCGGATATTCGTATCGAGAAACGTCTGCCGATGGGCGGCGGTCTGGGCGGCGGCTCATCTAACGCCGCCACGGTGCTGGTTGCCCTGAACCACCTCTGGAGCTGCGGGCTGTCGCAGGACGAACTGGCAGGCCTGGGCTTGACGCTAGGCGCGGATGTTCCGGTGTTTGTTCGCGGTCATGCGGCCTTTGCCGAGGGCGTGGGGGAAATCCTCTCCCCGGTCAACCCGCCGGAAAAATGGTATCTGGTTGCTCACCCCGGCGTGAGCATTCCGACCCCGGTCATCTTCAAAGATCCTGACCTGAAAAGAAATACCCCGATTCGGTCAATAGAAACGTTATTAAATTGTGAATTCAGCAACGATTGCGAGGATATCGCAAGAAAACGTTTTCGCGAGGTTGATGCGGTGCTTTCCTGGCTGTTAGAATACGCGCCGTCGCGCCTGACTGGTACAGGGGCCAGTGTCTTTGCTGAATTTGACACCGAATCCGCCGCTCGTCAGGTGCTTGAGCAAGCGCCGGTTTGGCTGCATGGTTTTGTAGCGCGTGGGATGAACATTTCCCCCCTACAGCAGGCCATTCTGGCGCAGACTGAGTTTCGGTGACAACGTCACCCTGTTCCAGACGTTGCATCGCGCTCTTTAATACACCGCCTGGATAGCCTTTGCCTGGCCCGCACAGTTTACGGCGAACGCTATCCACCACTGGACGCATGCCTGAGGTTCTTCTCGTGCCTGATATGAAGCTTTTTGCTGGTAACGCCACCCCGGAACTAGCACAACGTATTGCCAACCGCCTGTACACTTCCCTCGGCGACGCCGCCGTAGGTCGCTTTAGCGACGGCGAAGTCAGCGTACAAATCAACGAAAATGTACGCGGTGGTGATATTTTCATCATCCAGTCCACCTGTGCTCCAACGAACGACAACCTGATGGAACTGGTTGTTATGGTCGACGCCCTGCGTCGCGCTTCCGCAGGCCGTATCACTGCTGTAATCCCTTACTTCGGCTATGCCCGCCAGGACCGTCGCGTCCGTTCCGCGCGTGTGCCAATTACCGCGAAAGTTGTCGCTGACTTCCTGTCCAGCGTTGGCGTTGACCGCGTACTGACCGTTGACCTGCACGCAGAGCAGATCCAGGGCTTCTTCGACGTCCCGGTTGATAACGTATTCGGCAGCCCAATCCTGCTGGAAGACATGCTGCAGCTGAACCTGGATAACCCAATCGTGGTTTCTCCGGACATCGGCGGCGTGGTACGTGCCCGTGCTATCGCTAAGCTGCTGAACGATACCGACATGGCGATCATCGACAAACGTCGTCCGCGCGCTAACGTTTCTCAGGTGATGCACATCATCGGTGACGTGGCTGGCCGCGACTGCGTGCTGGTTGACGACATGATCGATACCGGCGGTACGCTGTGTAAAGCGGCTGAAGCGCTGAAAGAGCGTGGTGCCAAGCGCGTATTCGCTTACGCGACCCACCCGATCTTCTCCGGCAATGCCGTAAACAACCTGCGCAACTCCGTGATTGACGAAGTTGTGGTATGCGATACCATCCCACTGAGCGACGAGATCAAGGCACTGCCAAACGTGCGTACCCTGACCCTGTCCGGGATGCTGGCCGAAGCGATTCGTCGTATCAGCAACGAAGAATCCATCTCTGCAATGTTCGAACACTGATCGAGCACGGCCAAAAAACCCGCTGCGGCGGGTTTTTTTGTCTCTGGGTTTTATTTGTATGATTAATGCCTCCTTCACCTGCCATTCATATGACAGATGATGCGCATACGGATGATAGATAATTGTGAAAAACGTAGCCTCCTCACATGTTCTGCCCTTTCGCGCCCTCATCGACGCCTGCTGGAAAGAGAAGTACACCTCCTCACGCTTTGTGCGTGACCTGATTGCCGGGATCACCGTCGGCATTATTGCCATCCCGCTGGCGATGGCGCTGGCGATTGGCAGCGGCGTTGCGCCGCAGTACGGCCTGTACACCTCAGCCGTGGCCGGGATCGTCATCGCTCTGACCGGTGGCTCGCGCTTCAGCGTCTCCGGCCCGACTGCCGCCTTTGTGGTGATCCTCTACCCCGTTTCACAGCAGTTTGGTCTGGCAGGCCTGCTGGTCGCCACCCTGATGTCCGGGGTCTTTTTAATTCTGTTTGGCCTGGCTCGTTTTGGGCGGCTGATTGAGTACATCCCCCTTTCCGTGACGCTGGGGTTCACCTCGGGGATTGGAATCACCATCGGAACCATGCAGATCAAGGATTTCCTCGGCCTGCAAATGGCTCACGTCCCTGAACACTATCTGCAAAAAGTGGGCGCGCTGTTTATGGCGCTGCCGACTGCGAACCTCGGCGACGCCGCCATCGGGATAGTGACGCTGGGCACGCTGATCGTCTGGCCTCGTCTGGGCATTCGACTGCCGGGCCATCTGCCCGCGCTGCTGCTGGGCTGCGCGGTGATGGCTATCGTCAATATGTTCGGTGGTCATGTCGCGACTATCGGCTCACAGTTCCACTATGTTCTGGCGGACGGGTCACAGGGCAGCGGCATTCCGCAACTGTTGCCGCAGCTGGTGCTACCGTGGGATATGCCCGGATCCAGCTTTACCTTAAGCTGGGACTCCCTGCGCGCCCTGCTTCCCGCCGCGTTCTCGATGGCGATGCTGGGGGCGATTGAATCCCTGCTCTGCGCCGTCGTCCTGGATGGGATGACCGGCACCAAGCACAAAGCTAACAGCGAACTGGTCGGTCAGGGATTGGGGAACCTCGTCGCGCCGTTCTTTGGCGGTATTACCGCAACGGCAGCCATCGCCCGTTCCGCGGCCAACGTGCGGGCGGGGGCAACGTCACCCGTTTCGGCAGTTATCCATTCCGTACTGGTGATCCTCGCCCTGCTGATCCTCGCCCCGCTGCTCTCCTGGCTACCGCTTTCCGCCATGGCCGCCCTGCTGCTGATGGTGGCCTGGAACATGAGTGAGGCGCACAAGGTGGTAAACCTGCTGCGTCGTGCGCCGAAAGACGACATGATTGTGATGCTGATCTGTATGTCGCTGACCGTGCTGTTCGATATGGTCATCGCTATCAGCGTCGGGATCGTGCTGGCGTCCCTGCTGTTTATGCGCCGTATCGCGCAGATGACGCGCCTCTCCCCGGTCAACGTAGAGGTGCCTGACGATGTGCTGGTTCTGCGCGTGATTGGCCCGCTGTTCTTCGCCGCGGCGGAAGGTTTGTTCAGCGATCTGGAATCCCGCATCGCGGGCAAGCGGATTGTGGTGCTGAAATGGGATGCCGTGCCGGTGCTGGACGCTGGCGGCCTGGATGCCTTCCAGCGCTTTGTTGCGCGTCTGCCGGAAGGCTGCGAGCTGCGGGTGAGTAACCTGGAGTTTCAGCCCCTGCGCACCATGGCGCGCGCGGGCGTGCAGCCGATCCCTGGCCGCCTTGCCTTTTATCCTAACCGTGAAGCCGCGTTAGCGGATCTGTGAGCCGCCTGATGCAGAGGAACGTCTCTGCATCATTACCCCAATCGCCTGCTGAAGCCACCCAAGCACGGCAGGCGTCATCCATGTTCCCTTCATCAGATGCGGCTCCTGCTGCATGGCCGTGCGAAACTTTTGCTGGGTCTCCGGACGGGTGCCCGCGTACGACTGGAATAACGCCAGCCAGTTTTCAGCCAGCTTTTGCGCCTCCTCCGAGGTGGGATCGCGATTTTCCCGCTGCGCCTGATGCAGTTTTGCCACCAGCGGTGGCCACTCCATCATGCGGTCAAAGTAGTGCTTCCGGGTAAAGGCCATCTCCTCGGCGGAAAGATATTTTTCCCAGATAATCAGCTTCGACTCGGCGAACGCTCGCGTAATGTAATCAGTCATTTCCGGCGTGATGCCGGTCTGCACCTGCATCTGTGGCTCCACGCTGTGCATCTCGTTCAGCCGGGTGAGAAACTCCGGCTTGCCCGCCGTGTCCTGCTCCAGGCGTTCCATCCAGCGCGTCGCCAGGTCCATCGCCCGCGGGTCCGAGACGGGTATGTGCTGTTTCAACAGCGTGTTTGCTTCCGCAACCAGCCCTGACCAGATGGCTGTCAGCGCATCCTTCTGCACCGCAAACGGCAGCTGCTGTAACTCTTCTTTGCTAAACCAGCGATCATACATATTCATTAACTCCAGAGTCTGTAGCCAGGATTCCAGATCCGGCGTCGCATCGTTGAGCAGCCCGGTGCGCAGTTCGACCAGCCGGTCGCGCAGCGTATGTATGCTGCGCAGCTGTTTATCCAGCAGCGTGATTTGCGCATCAAGTAACTCGGTTAACGACAGCGACTCCTGTTCCAGGAAATCCCTGATTTCAGC
Organism: Enterobacter sp. BNK-22; assembly: GCF_048684805.1. Lineage (NCBI taxonomy): Bacteria > Pseudomonadati > Pseudomonadota > Gammaproteobacteria > Enterobacterales > Enterobacteriaceae > Enterobacter > Enterobacter sp. BNK-22. The sequence continues at coordinate 825,231 of NZ_JBLQTT010000001.1, read as the reverse complement.
AAGTTCCAGCCCCGCCTTTGCCAGCGCCTGGATCATATGCAGACGCTGAACATCCGCCAGGTTGTAGAGCCGGTAACCTGCCGCGCTTCTGGCAGAAGGCAGCAACAACCCTGTTTGCTCATAGTGATGCAATGTGCGTACGGTGATCCCGGCCCGTTTTGCCAGCTCACCCACCTGAATCAACATAACTGCTCCTTTTACTTTGCCAGTGCCGCTACTCTGGAGCCTTACGTTACGTGAGGGTCAACCCTTGATGCAAAAAAAACGACTCCCTGAGGAGCCGTTTCGGTATTCTTTAACGTAGCGTCAGCTGTGCTTATGCTGATCGCGACGACAGCGTTTGTCGTAGTGGCGCACCCACCAGTATTTGTCACACACTTCCTCATGGCCGCTCACGCGAGCTCCCGCCAGCCACAACACTGCACCAATGAAGATGCTCAATATCGCGCCATGCGCAAAGTATTGCGGGAGATCAAGCTGCGGCAGCTGGTTTAAAATTGAATAACCCACGCCGGCAACCATCACGAACAGCCCCAACCCCATCAGCACGTTACCGAGTAACGAAGCGTTTTTGCGTTTCATGTGTCACCTCCGGAACTTTGGGTTGTCAGGGGAAAAGCCCCTAATCCTTGTGTGTAAAGTATAGACAACGCCCCTTTTATGAGTTGCGTGAATGATCACAATTACAGATAACTCCCAAACAAAAATTTACAAATAACACGTTGAACAGCTTGAAATTCTAATTGTTCAGAGAAGTAATTATTCGTATTTCGCTGCGACGATCGCAGAATTTTGTCAAGCGGCGCGCCAGACAGTAAACTACGCGCCAGATCTGGAACCCATTAGGAATTGAATCGTGACGATTAAACTGATTGTCGGCCTCGCCAACCCGGGCGCAGAATATGCGGCTACCCGCCACAATGCCGGGGCATGGTACGTCGATCTGCTGGCCGAGCGGTTACGTGCTCCCCTGCGTGAAGAACCTAAATTCTTCGGGTATACCTCACGTATCAACCTTGCAGGCGCGGATGTTCGTTTACTGGTGCCAACCACCTTTATGAACCTGAGCGGTAAAGCCGTGGCGGCGATGGCAACGTTTTATCGCATCAATCCGGATGAAATTCTGGTCGCCCACGATGAGCTGGATCTTCCCCCTGGCGTAGCAAAATTCAAACTGGGCGGCGGACACGGCGGCCACAACGGTCTTAAAGACATCATCAGCAAGCTGGGCAATAACCCGAATTTCCACCGTTTGCGCGTCGGAATCGGCCATCCGGGCGATAAAAACAAAGTTGTCGGTTTCGTACTCGGTAAGCCACCGGTTTCTGAGCAGAAACTGATTGACGAGGCGGTAGACGAAGCGGCACGCTGCACGGAAATCTGGCTGAAAGACGGCTTAACCAAAGCGACAAACCGCTTACACGCTTTCAAAGCGCAATAATCCGCCCGATACGGCTTTTTTACCGCGCGTCATGCGGGTTACGTGTATAATAGGCGTAGTTATTTACTTTTCATCAATCGGTTATCGTTAACGGATTGATTATCAAGATATTAAGGTGATTTAGAAATGGGATTCAAATGCGGTATCGTCGGTCTGCCAAACGTGGGCAAATCCACCCTGTTTAACGCGCTTACCAAAGCGGGTATCGAAGCGGCGAACTTCCCGTTCTGTACCATCGAACCTAACACTGGCGTTGTGCCAATGCCTGATCCGCGTCTGGACCAGCTCGCGGAAATCGTGAAGCCGCAGCGCATTCTGCCAACCACCATGGAATTCGTGGACATCGCGGGCCTGGTAAAAGGCGCATCCAAAGGCGAAGGTCTGGGTAACCAGTTCCTGACCAACATTCGTGAAACCGAAGCGATCGGCCACGTTGTGCGCTGCTTCGAGAACGACAACATCATCCACGTTAACAACAAAGTGGATCCGGCTGACGACATCGACGTCATCAACACCGAGCTGGCGCTCTCTGACCTCGACACCTGCGAACGCGCGATTCACCGCGTGCAGAAGAAAGCCAAAGGCGGCGACAAGGATGCGAAAGCGGAACTGGCTGCGCTGGAAAAATGCCTGCCACAGCTGGAAAACGCCGGCATGCTGCGCGCGCTGAAAAACCTGACTGACGAAGACAAAGCGGCGATCAAATACCTGAGCTTCCTGACCCTGAAGCCAACCATGTACATCGCCAACGTTAACGAAGACGGTTTCGAGAACAACCCGTACCTGGACAAAGTGCGTGAAATCGCCGCGGCGGAAGGTTCTGTGGTTGTGGCGGTTTGCGCGGCCGTTGAATCCGACATCGCCGAGCTGGACGACGCCGACCGTGAAGAGTTCATGGCCGAGCTGGGTCTGGAAGAGCCGGGCCTGAACCGTGTGATCCGCGCAGGCTATGAGCTGCTGAACCTGCAGACCTACTTCACCGCTGGCGTGAAGGAAGTGCGTGCGTGGACCATCCCAGTGGGTGCGACTGCGCCTCAGGCGGCCGGTAAGATCCACACCGACTTCGAGAAAGGCTTTATTCGTGCGCAGACTATCGCATTTGAAGACTTCATCACCTACAAGGGTGAGCAAGGCGCGAAAGAAGCAGGCAAGATGCGTGCGGAAGGGAAAGATTACATCGTTAAAGATGGCGATGTGATGAACTTCCTGTTTAACGTTTGATTTGTTTTCAATAAAAAATCCACGCTTTGGCGTGGATTTTTTAAGTTAACGAACTTAAGCCCTCTTGCGCAGATAGAACTCAAGGTATTTTTTAGGTCTATCCTGAAATGCTCGTTCTTTGCCGTAATTATAAGCATCGTTAAAATATTTATACGCTTCATCGAATTGATTCAGCTCATAACAGACCATACCCAGGTCGATTAATGGTGCAGTGTCTATATCCGATCCACATGTCCGTAATGTCGTCTCTCCCCATTTCTTTGCCTCAACGTAATCCGCGAGATCAAAATATGCGCTGTACATGCATGCAGAGATCCAGTTAGCGAGCTCCCATTCAAGCTTTGGCTCAGGGAGAGCTTTCCAAGCTTTTTGGTATTGCTCTAAAGCCTCGGCGTATTTTTTTTCATCGTGAAACTCGTTTCCTTTTTCAACAAAGGAGTTAATTTCGGATTCAATTTTTGGGTCTTCAAGGTCTTTCATGGAACAATGCTCCTTCATTGGAAATATTGGGATTTTTCCTGTGGGCCAATAAAATCGGCGGAATCTTTATATCTATCAGGTAGCAGAGCTCCCTGAGACCGGTTGTGGCCATAATATTCAAGCTCATAATTTCTGGAATCTCTCATAAAGGCTCTGACCTCACGAGATTTAGGCCCATAGTAGCCACCCTTCTGATTCCAGTATTTAACTGCATCCGTTAAATGAGCCATGTCCGCATCCTGAATACGGTACCATTTACCATCAGTTGAGCTTTTAAATTGCATCCTATCGCCCGTACCACGAATACGTCCTTCTCCTCGCATTCGTGCGATTACTTCACGTCCAGTCTTACTATTTTTTCCCGGGGTCCTTCCCATAAATTTTTTACGGCAACTCAACCCCCACGGATCGATCCACCCCAGCGCATTCGGCGCATACTGGTAAAGGTTTATTCCCCCCGCCAGCCCTATCGGGTCCTGCTGTGTAAACCTTCCGCAGTCCGGGTCGTAATACCGGAACAGATTGTAGTGCAGCCCTGTCTCACGGTCCAGGTATTGCCCCTGCATGCGCAGGTTCTGAGAATATCCTGATACCTGCGTCTCGCTTTCCCGCAGCAGCTTGCCCCAGGCGCTGTTTACCCCTTCCCAGCGCACCTGCCCTTCGATATCCGTCATCCGCTCCGGCGTGCCGTTGGGCTGGCAGTGGAACCAGAAAATCTCCGGAGCATCAACGCCGTCAATACGCGCCAGCGGGTCGTAACTGTTCTGATCGCTGTAAACGTAGGTCAGCGGCACATCCCCGTGCACTTCCTGCAGCAACCGGAACCCTTCCCAGACAAACCGGGTGGTGACCGGCTTACCGGTTGGCTGTCCGCCCAGCATCTGGCGGCGCGTTTTGCTGATGCGGCGACCGAGCGGATCGTAGCGGAAGCTGACCTGCGTCTGCGGTTTGTTGCGATCCCGCGGCTGGCTGATGACTTCCGTCAGGCGATGTTCGCCGTCGTAGCGGTAGTGCCAGCGGGTCTGGCCGTTATCCTTTTCAACGGTGCGGCCGTGGATGTCATAACGCCAGCGAATGCCGTTCAGCTGCGTCAGGCGGTTGTGTGTAACCTTCTCAGCAGATCCGTTGAGCGGGTTACCGGCTGCATCCCAGCGCCACTGCTCCTGACCCGGCAGCGTGCCGTCCTGAACGAGCAGGCGCCCGGCGCTGTCGTACTGCCAGCGGTACCAGCTGAACGGGTTATCGTCCCGCTCTTCGCGCACCAGATTATTGCGGTAGTCGTAATCCCAGCGGCGGGACCAGCGGCGCGGCGACGGGCGTTGCGCATTGCCGGTAAAGACGTCCCGGCGGTGCAGTCGGCCGAGGCGGTCGTACTCGCTGCGGGTGGTCAACAGCCCCTGGGTGCGGCTGGTCTCACGGTGGAGTTCGTCGCGAGTAAAATCGGAGACCGACAGCTTATCGAGAGCAATGCTGAGCAAATGCCCGCTGCCGTAGTAGAACTGCTTCAGCTCGCGACCATCGGGCAGCGTGACGGAGGTGCGGTTGCCCAGCGCGTCATACTCCCACGCCAGCTCACCGTGCTCGCCCGCTTCGCGCGTCACGCGACCGAGCGCGTCATACTCAAAGGCAAGCTCCTGCTCTGCCTCGGTGGTCCACGCGTCGGGTGAAAGCGCAGGATGCAGACCAATCCGGCTTAATAGCCCGGACGGCGTGTAATGGTAGCGGGTCTGCCCTTCCGGTGTGGTGCGGGCGACCAGCTGGCCGCTCGCGCTCCAGGCGAAGGCGTGGGTGATAGCCTCCGGATGACCGGCGGCAAAGGTGCGCGCAATCGTGCGCCCGCAGGCATCATAGCGATAGTGCGAGGCTACGCCATCGAGCCCCACCTCTTCCAGCAGCAGCGAGTCTGGCCCCCAGCGGAACTGATACGCTTCGCCGTTCTCGTTTTCCAGGGCAATCAGACGCCCGCGGCTGTCCCAGCGGCGGCGCACTTCTTCACCCTGCGTATTACGGGTGGCGATTAAGCGCCCCGCCTCGTCGTATCTGAACTCACTTTCTTTCCCGTCAGCGCCCGCATGCTTCACCGGCAGGCCACGTTCGTTCCATTTGAGCGATTCCGTCCAGCCTTCCGGGCGATCGAACTGCACCGGACGCCCTGCGGCGTCGTAGCGGTAGCGCGTCTCTTCACCGTCGGCGCCAGTCTCAGCCACCAGCCAGCCCAGCGGATGATAGCGATAGCGGGTAATACGCCCGGAACAGTCCGTCGAACGGACAATCTGCCCGGCCTCGTTGTACTCCTGGTAGCGGCTGTTGCCAGCGGCATCGACCTCTTCAACGACCTGGCCAAACTCGTCCCGGCGCAGCTGCGTCGTCTGCCCCATCGGGTCCACCACGCGCTTCAGCCCGTGGTGTTCGTCGTACCAGAACCGGGTGGCGCTGCCGTCGGCTTCGATAATGGCCGCGGGAAGCGCGCGGTGCTCCAGCCAGGTGGTGGTGCGGGTATTGCCGTCGGCATCGGTCTCCTGCACCCGGTTGCCCATCTCGTCGTAGACGAAGGTGACGGCGTTGCCGAGCGGATCGATGCGACGCGTCAGAAGCTCGTTATCATCCCACTCGTAGCGCCAGTTTTCACCGCGCTCGTCAACGTAGCGGACAATCAGATTCTGCGCGTTCCAGTAGTGGCGGCGCGTCTGACCATCGTAGTGCTCGACGGTCGTCAGCCCGGCGGCCAAATCGTAGCTAAAGCGGCAGCCGTCGCCGGTGCTGGTGCGGTTTTCCACCACGCGCCAGTGGTCGAATTTTTGCCAGCGGTATTCGCTCTCCAGCCCGCCCGGCATCCGGTGCCAGACCATCAGGCCGTGGTCGTTGTAACGGTATTCACGCGTCACCACGCCGGAGGCGTCCGTCGCGCTCGCCAACTGGCCGCGCGCATCGTAGCACCACTGCATCAGCGGCCAGGTTTGGTTGCCGTCGAAATGGCTGGCTGCGGTCACGCGCAGCGGGAAGCGCTCATCTTCATAGCGCAGGGTGACGTCGATGGCCCGCGGCTCATCATGGATACCAATCAGCCTGCCGTGCTCGTCCCACGCCGTCAGCAGCGCGTTGCCGTATTCATCGCTAAGGGAGGCCAGACGCAGGATAGAAGGATTCATGCGGGTCGGTTTGTACAGACGCCACACCGCGCCGTCATCGTCGGCAATCGCCACGTCGCCGCTCTCATTGCGGCGGATAATGATGCCTTCGCTGATGCTGTAAAACGCGCGGTCGACAGGCGGCAGTTCAAAGCTCAGCTCGCGCCCGGTTTCATCGAACCAGGTCGCATTGTTATCTTCCAGGGTCAGATAGCTGTCAAAAGTCGTTGCCCAGCCCAGGCCGAACAGCCCTTCGCGGGTAGTCAGGCTGTTGTAGCTGCGCTGCCAGCGAAGCGGGAAGCGCCCCGGCAGCGAGAAGTCGAGCTCATCGTCGTCGTTCAGCACCTTCACGCCAGTGGCGGCGTGGACAGGGTGCGAGGATCCAAACACGGCGTTGACCGCCATATCCGCCAGCATCCCGCCGCCGGCTGCGGCCAGCGCGCAGGGCATGTTTTTCAGGATCTTGCCCGGACGCCCGCGCAGCAGGGAGAGCGCAATCATCCCCAGCGCCAGACCCGGCGTTTTACCGCTTTTGATATCGCGGACCGTGAGCGTGTCCCCGCCGATGATCACGTTCGGGGAGACGTCGTCGGAAACGGTGCCTTCGCAGGTGGTGCGATCTTTCGCACGCACCGCGGGCTGCCCGTTGATAAAGACGCTTTTAGAGCCTTCCGCCAGATACTGCGGCCCGGAGTGCTTTTCACACGCCACCTTGTCCTCTTCCAGCGGCGAGGTCCCCGCGGCGGCAGAGGCGACACTCGGCTGCCACATTTCGCTGCCAAACTGTCCGGCAGCGGAAAGCAGCATGCCCGCGTAATCGGCAAAGCTGCCCGGTGACTGCGGCTCAGGGGACGGTGTATCGGCGGGCGTCAGCGTGCCTGCCGCGCGGGCGGCAGGGATTGCGTTGGTCAGCACGTTGTTCGAACCGGTGGTAATTTTACCCGCAGGCGACGGCGGGAAAAGCGCATTGCCTAACCCTTCCGCGGCGTTGCTGATGTCGTCGGTGATCCCCGCCACGTTCGCCAGCACGCCACCGATAATCCCGCTTAACAGACAGCTGGACCCAATCGCCGCCACGCCTGCTGCGGCGGCTCCGGCACCGAGGAGTGGCGCGGCGGCCGTAGCCGCCAGCCCCACCGCCGCGCCGATCACCGCATAGGCGGCACCTTCCGCCACGATGCTGGTGATGTCAGCAAAAATGCTGGAGTGAATAATCTCGTCGCCCTTACGGGCCGCGTTGTTATCGCTCATGCCTTACACATTCCGGTTGTCGTTTAGCGTCAGACTCTGCTTAAGCGCGCTCCAGCGCACCTCGTCCTCTTCGGTAAAGGCTCTTAATGCCGAGAGGGTAAAAATCATCAATACCGGTTTGCCCGGCGTCTGCACGGCCAGCTGTTTTTGCCACAGGCGCTGCCCGTTACGGTCAAACGTGGTCTCAACTTCCAGCCCGTTAATTTTTCCGTCAGGCCCGGCGTTTACGTTCCGGAATTCGCTCTGGGCGATCTCACCCATCTGAGGACGCAACACATCCCACTGGCGGTGAAACTCTTGTTCGTAGTCGCTGCCATCGGGAATCACGCCGCGGCTGACCACCACGGACAACCCGCTTTCGTCATCGCGAATGATGTTCATGCTGTTATCCTGCCAGGCAGCAGGAAAAAGGGAAAATGAACCTTCCTGGAGGGTGTATTTCATAAGTGAACTCGGGATGATTAATATTGAGAGAAACATGAAGGCCAATCCATGTTGGCCCTTTGGCTGACTGTTTTATTATTTACGCCATTGACCTGACTGTTCGACTAAAACATGGCTGCCTTTGCTGACAAGCAATTTCACAGGTGCATACGTCACGGTATAAGCGATCTCGCCATTCTTGTACGTTGAGCCGATTATTTTACCTGCGGGGTCGTGTAACGTTTTTCCCTTTAAGGAGATCGTACTGTTATCGCTTTTGCGCACACCGAGATAAACCATCTGGTCACATTCACCCTCGAAACGCCCGCACTTGTTTATCAGAGAGATAGTGAACTTGTCGGTGTCCAGTTTTCTGGTTTCAGCGTGATGAACCGAAGCGGCTTTATGTAACGTATAACGCAGCGGAGTATAATCATTTCCTTTTTGTGGAGGCGTTACCAGACGCCATTCCATTTCACTCCCCTTTATTTCCAGAACAGCCCTTCCGCCTGCGCCGCCAAACGATGAGTTGAACTCTACGTCCGCACGGTTTCCAGCGATCGTACCGCTAAGATTTCGCTCATCTTCTTCCGGGCAGTCGATGCGATTCCCTCTCTGGGAGATATAGCAATAAGACCCGGTGATACGGTTGCCTGATTCAGCTAACTGCAGGGTTAACGTCGAGTCATTGCCAACCCCGCCTGTCCAAACCCCGTCAAACGCAGGTCTCGATTGGCTGTTCGTTGCAAACTGCATCGTATTGAACCTGGCGGCCCATTGCTGTATATCAGCATTAATACCCGGGCTATTATCAGAGGATTGGTAATGGATTACGTCCGACTCCGGAACCACCCAGGCCGCAAAGATTTTGCCATCAGGATTGATGACCAGCGCTGACGCGTTCTCCAGATAAAGATCTTTTAGCCAGCCTTCAACAAACAATCCGCCACCTGCGGTGGTGTGCGGTTCGCCAAAGACGTCAAAGTTATCAATAAAGTTTTGGTAATGATTTCCCAACAGCGTCCTGAGATTGTCTGTCACTTCACTGTCGTTAAGGATGCGACTTACCGTATCGAGCTTATTGTATTGCGATAATTCAAGTGCCGATGACGTTTCAACGACGCCTGTCAATAAAGCCGTGAACAATACGACTGCAACATATTTTTTGGTCATAAATTATTCTTGAGAATTATTGTTGTAATTCATTGTTATTTTTATAACGTTCCCGCCTTTTATCTCAAAAGAAAGCACTTTTTTATCCAATTCGTAGGTAATCCACTGCTCCCCCGCATCATTGTCGACCTGACCGGTACCGTATGCGCTGTTCAGTTCCTTTCTCGTTGAACCCACATGGACACCACGCGGCGTTGCGAAGTCTTCGGCAGTCAGCGTAATCTGCGACACGATATAATCATCAACGCTTCGTTCAGCTTTATCCCACCAGAGATTGGAACTGAATATTTCTAACCCAGCCCTTTGATGCTGGTAGAATTTATAGTTCGTTCCGTCAAAAGGAACCTCACCGACAAAGTTGCCTTCCAACGGCACATCAATTTTACCGGCACTATCAGGAGACCATCGGTCGCCCAATGCGACAGGCTGGTCTTTGATCTGCACAGAAAAGTCCCGTTTTGTCAGAACGGGAGGCATTACCTGAGCCAAAACCACATTGCTGCCGAGACAGGTAAACATCAGGATGGAACAAAGAAATATCGGCGTGTGTTTTTTCACGTTAATCGTCATTTATTGAATGTGTATTGCAGTTATCACCCTGAAGAAACCGCCAGGACATGAGTGCAGTATTTCTTAGTCTGCGCTAATGACGACTGAACCCAGACAGTGAGGATTTTTCACGGTGAAACTGAAGCTCACTTTTTGTCCATTCATATCTTTTCGGGCTGTATGGCTGGTCACTTCGTTCTCCGAGCGGCCTCGTGGATAATCAGTTAACGTCAGCTGCGGATAATGCTTTTTAACGGTATCCAGCGTTATGCATTGACCTGAGGAGGGTGAAAAATTCAGTAAAGGCGCCATGCCGTCGTTATCTTTGCTTAAACGTAACTCAATTGCGGTTATGTTCGTTCCATCAGCGAGTTTGATATCGTCGGCATTGTAGAAATTGATATATTCATTTTGCCTGGTCATCTTAAACGGTAACGGCGCGTTACTAAGGGTTGTAACGGATAACGTCTTAAGCGATGCACTCATCCCGGAAATAAACATCCAGAGATCCTTTTTCTGCGTGTCTCCTCCAGCCATTCCCGTCGTTAGTAACGCGATAAGTACCGCACCTGCTTTACTCATCTTTGGTCGTAAATTTCGCCTGCACCGCCGCATCAATATCCCCTTTATGTCCGGAACCCGGCGCCGTGGTGCCCGGTTTTGTACCAGAGGTATTCAGATGCAGCTTACCGCCCGTGGTGATATACCCATCCCCTTCCACGAAGAAGTTAAACTCTTTGCCGATGAGGTTAATCTTGCCGTTAGCATTCAGCTCAATGGCGCTTTCCCCTGAGACCAGCCGCAGCTTCGTCCCGGAAGCGATAACATACTGCTCTACCGCCGCATCCAGCTTGCCTTTCCCCGTCAGGATCTCGGTGCCACCTTTCACGGCCTGAGTCTGATTCGCTTCCACGCGATGCAGTTCATTTTTCTTCACGTAATGGCTGCGCTCGCCGCCGACGCTGTGCGTTTCATCATTTTTAACGCTGGTGTCCATGTTACGCTCGGCCTGGATCCATACCTGCTCTGCGCCCGCTTTATCCTCAAACCGCAGGGCGTTGGCGTTGTCCACGGAACCGTCTTTCGTGCGGCTCATAAAGCCCATCTGCGTCGCCGCAGCCGGCAGCGCCCACGGCGGCATGCTCGCGTCGTTGTACACGCGACCGGTAATGATCGGACGGTCTGGATCGCCGTTGATAAAGTCCACCACCACCTCATCGCCCACGCGCGGGATTTGCACCCCGCCGTAGCCCTGGCCCGCCCACGCGCTCGACACGCGCACCCAGCAGGAGCTGGTGTCATCGCCCTTCGCCAGACGGTCCCAGTGGAACTTCACCTTCACCCGGCCGTATTTGTCCGTCCAGATACTCTCGCCCTTCGGCCCCACCACTTTCGCCGTCTGCGGGCCGTAGGTGCGCGGCCACGCCGTGCTCTGCGCCGGACGGTAGGCCACTGACGCAGGAATGACCGTGAAGTCGGTCCGGTGAATGGTCTCCCCCTCGCCGCTGGCATAGCGGTTCTCTTCGAGGTGGTAACCCGCCGCCGTCACCAGATACTCCCCGTTGTCGCTGAAGAACGGCGCGTTGGTTAAGGTGAAGGTGTGACCGGGCGCAATCCCCGCCGCCGTCGCGGTGGCCTGAATCTGCTGATGCTCCACCTGCCAGCGCTCCTGACGGATGCGGGCATAAAACTCCCCGTGCCCCTTGTCCACAAAGCGACCCGGCCAGTCGTACACGTCGATGCTGCCCGGCTTCGGCGACGCCGGGTTCTGCTGGGCCTGGAACAGCCACGCGTTCGGCTTGCGGAAGTCATAGTCGTCGAGGCTGTAAATCCCCGGCGTCACGCTGTCCTCCAGCGCCCACTGGCTGATGCCCTCTTCGTCCGTACTGCCGCCCGACGGCGTCTGGTGGTACGGAATGACCTCATAGCCGCTGAACGGCTGGTACTGCGTGGCGGCGTCGGTGAGCACCAGGGTGTGCTTGTCCGCCTCATGGCGAAAGTGATACGCAATCCCCTCCAGCTCCATCAGGCGGCTGATGAAGTCCAGGCTCGACTCCTGATACTGCACGCAGTAGTCCCACACCCGGTAGCTGCCGGTGAGTTTGTCCTCAACGTTGACCTGATGCTCACCGAGCAGGGTTTTCACAATCTGCGGCACCGTCTGGCCCTGGAAGATACGCAGGTTACGGTCGCGCTTCATCGGCCACAGGTCCGGCTCCACCGTCAGCTGGTAGACCGCATAGCGGGTGCCCGTCAGCTCAACGGCGCTGACCGCCACGCGGGTAATCTTGCCGTTAATATAGCGGGACGTCAGCAGATTCTGCGTCGGGATGGTCACCGTGACCGGCTGGCCCAGCAGCTTACTGCGGTCAATGCGCGCGTCCGTGCCGAGCACGGTCAGCGTCAGCGCGAACGACTCGGACATCGCCTCGCGGCCCGTCAGTTTCCAGAACAGAAGCCCCTCCACCGGGAGCTGAACGGTAATTCGGTTGAGCATAATCTTTATTCCACTATGGACTAATCTCGGTGTTCATTGAGATATTTTTTAAATCGTGCTTATTTAAGCCATAAACCTGAAAACATAAGGACGCTCCCCAGGGAAACTACGCTTTTAGCAACGATAAGTAAGCCAGGCGCAACGACGCGTGTTATAGACGATATTGCTTCATAATTTTCAGCATTGTATTTTTTGTGCCCTCCTGTAATCCCGGAAAATATCGTGCAGAGCAGCACAACGGTAACTTTTAGTCCCCATACGCACAGGAAAGACATGGAAAAGATAATCGAATAGTGTTTCGCCGTTGCGACGGAGAATAATGACATTGACTGAGCGAGCCATTTCAACGTAAAACCAATAACAACCGTAACCACTAGCACCAGAACGAACATCAACCCAGCAAGGAACCATTGTTTTTTACTGAATAAGTCTTTTCCATTCCAGATAAGCGCTAGTGTCCAAATCATAAAGAGAATAAAGAAAAGCCATTGAATCATAACGTACCACATTTATACATGTTGTTCTCCAGGCATTGTCGTGTCGTCATCTCACTTCGCATCACACTCCTTTTCCAAACTAAATACCATAAAACAACAAGATACAGCTTAACGCGGCGAGAGATTTTGGTATCAGGCGTAATATTGGCCCAAACCGCTGATTGACTATATCAGTGATGCCATTAATTCAACCCAACTCAATATAATTTTATTTATCCACAAACCATGGTCACCACATGTTCTCTTCTCGAACAATCTGTATTGTCCAATTTTTGACACGCCGGGACGCTTTTAACTAACAAACCATTAGGGACAGACAAAGAAAGAGGCACGGTACAATACCCGTGCCATATGACTAATATAATTATAAGAAATTATCCTCTGGAGCTCTATCGAACAGTTCACCTGCCATTTTGGCGATACGTTCGTGCTGTACGAGTTTGTTTTTCCACTCCTGCGGAATACCGGAATAACCATATAATGCTCCAGCTATTTGTCCCGCCGTCGCCGCAACGCTGTCAGCGTCATCGGCAAGATTGGCGGCCAGTAGAATTGCATCGCGGAAATTATCCGTATTCCATACCGACCACATCGCGGCCTCAAGCGTGTCTATAACATAACCACTTGAACGAATCTGATTGCGAGTTTTTTGCTTATATTCACCCGCGTTGATAATCATTACGCGTGGCTGAAGCGGCATAACGTGCGGAGAAAAAACAAAATCTTTATTGCTACCGTTAATCATATGCACAAGCAAATAACTTAAATACTGTGTGCTATTTATTGCTTCCGCGGCACCGTGTGTTGCGATACTCTGTTTTTTAGCTTCATAAAACGCTTTGCTTAATGACTTTCTAAAAAAAATAGAGACAGGGGCTTGTCTGATAATGGAAGCATTACCTGCAGTTTCTGCGGCAGTATTGCCGCTCCATCCTGGGCCAATTGTTAAATATTGCTCTAAAGAAAATCGCGTTGTATTACCTATATCAAAACAGACGCCATTAGAACTGTTATAACCATGCTGATACCATGCCAAAAGCTTATTCCTGAAGCAGGTAGTATCAGCATCACCTTTCTCAAGAAGCGTTTCCGCAAGACATAATGCCATGGATGTATCATCCGTCCATTCGCCGGCGCGAAGTCGAAATGGCCCACCACCTATCATATCTTTGACATGTGCTTTGTCACGAGGTAAAAATTCGAGCGTCGTACCTACAGCATCTCCAACAGCAAGACCTATAAGCGCACCGACAGCACGATCCCGTGATTCCGCGAGTGAGATGTTACATTGTGGTGTTAAGTCCCATTGTTTTTGTGCATCGCAATCAAAAGATGATTCTAATAGTTTATCATTATATTTATACTGCATCTTCTGCTGGACTGAAAGACTGCTAACAGGTAAGTACTTACGATATATATCTACATATTTTAACAATACATTCAAATTAGCATGTAAGTCTATCACCATTCACCCATAATAAAATATTTTTAATATCAAACCCTAAAATTCACCAGGATATTTCATTTTAAGATTATGTTGTTTCATTTTGTAATTGGCATCAACCTCATGCGGCAGTCTAACCTTTAACCCTCGGCGGATTTGATCCACAATAAACCAGGCATCCGACAACCTTTCAAAAAACAACTCATCAGAATTATCAAACTCCTTTGCTGCATACATACCGAAAGTCATTTTCCATAATTTTGCTTTATCCTTTTCCTTGCCTTCGATTAAATCCCGTAGAAATATTAATTGTTGTACAATAGAATCGTACATTTGTAAAAGTGGGGAGTGGGGGTTGAGATGTTTTACCTCAGCATATCTCTTTTCTGCTAAAGTTAATGCTTTTTCAACATAATTTAGAGCTGTCATGTTATTCATTATATGGAGTCCAAATATCACGCTTAGTGGTAAACCATTGTATCCCACCGCCTTCTGTCTGGAAAGGTTTGTCTGGTACAGACCAGGTGTCCAAGGCTGGTGTGGCACTACTTCGAAGCATCTCAACTTTTTGTTGCGCTTGATAAGCTTTAACTTCTTTAGGAACAATTAACCCCGTATCCCTGACCTGTCCCTCTGGGTTAATGCCTAGTTTTGTGGCAGGGGTCGATTCGTCAAGAGAATACCAGTTTCCTTGCCAATTCCCTGGGGATTGATTCTGATAAGCTATTTTGCCTTTATTGATTGTTTCAATTGTCACTCTCTGTTCAAGATCTATACCGCTGCGATAAGCTGGTATTTTACTTTCTTCAACACCCTGAGAACGCATAAAATCATCAACAATTTTTTGATTTGCACGGATATTAATATCTCTATTAAGATCGCCCGTGCGTCCAAATTTTTCATTAAGTTCAGCTCTTCGGGCCGAAATATTTGGCTTAACCGGTTCGAAAACAGGCTTACCAGCCCGCCACGCATCAAACCTTGCCCCGCCTTTCATGCCAGCCCCGCCGCCAATAACCGAGCCGATCAGCATCCCCCATTTCTGACCGTCGCTACCTTCGCCAAACAGCATTCCCCCCGCATAACTACCGACTGTCCCACCGCCCATCGCACCGAGGGTACTCAGAAGTGCGATTGCCGGACTGGCCAGCACCGCCATGGCTCCGGCACCAACGGCGAGCATCGTCCAGTTCACCCATTCCGGTATTTCAGGACTTATTTCATCGGTCTGAACCTTGCTTCCACCGATAATAACATTTCGCGATCCCTGGCTAATCTCAGCGCTGCATGTCAGCTTATCGCCAGTGCGAGAGGCGGGAAAGTTGTTGATGTAAACCTTTATCGAACCTTCGGCAACCCGTTGCAGACTACCGCTGTGTTCGTCACACTCTCCGGCTGACAGATGAGCGCGGATAGCCTTTCGGCTGTTGATAAAGACATTGGGTGAACCTTCTTTTAGAGTACCGGTAGTATGGCGTGGAGCCCATGACATACTGCCGAGGAGCTCACCCAACCCACCCGCAGCGCATGCCCCAGCCGCAACGGCAGAAACAGCAACCAGCGCGGTCCCTCCGGTGACGACAACGGCAGCTGCGCCCAGAATGGCCCCGCCCACCAATCCTGCAATCATCCAGCCTTTTGAGGCTGTATGTGCAATCTCATCATCTACGCGAGCAGCCTGACATTCGGACATGGCTATTCGGCTCGCTGTGCCATCAGATACTTACGGATCCGGTCGGCTGTATCAAGCGGGTCAGAACCAGACACCTGGCGGCATACGGAAAGCTGTGAAAGTAGGTGATGTGATTTGTCTGCGAAAGTCGTCCACAGCGCGTAACGAAGGGGTTGGCTCCCCGGAACGGGTGCAATACTGAGTGGTTTACCCTGTTTTTCAAAAAGCAAATATTGCCCCTCTTTCGCCCGCTGAAGCGAAAGATGTCCATACAGTTCCTGAATGTTTTCAAAGACACTCAATTCCTTACTCTCACTATCAAGCGCAAAAAATGGCCCCTGGCTGTCGGCAGCGAGCATTTCTCTAGTTTCAGTCTGAGCCGGTTTGTGGAACTTAATACTGCGGATAATTTCCTGATATTGATTATGATAATAATCGCTAAACTCGCCCGGGCAAGTACCGATATAACACACCATCTTTTGGCCGCCAGGATGGTCACCGAGCAAAATAACGGTCTGCCTCTGGAAAATGATCGCATTATCATTTTTGAATTGATAAAAAAGCTCAACCGCCGGGAGACCATCAACAGAGGTCATCTGCGAGGATTCGAGACGAAAGTCGGGCACCGTAATTTCCAGTTCACGTACCAAACGGGTTGCCGCATCATGGACTTTATCTTCGTTTTTAGCACTCGCACGAGAAACAACAAAAGTAAACTCGCTGGCTCCGTTATCACTCAGGGTAAATAAATTCATGGTTCTGTCTTTAAATACATCGGGTAAGGCAAGGGATGCTTCCTGAAGAATATATTCAGCCATTCGGGTTACTCTTACTTATTGCCATTAATAACAAAAAAACTATCCACTTCCTGCTGGATTTCACCCTGAAGGGATGCGCCAGGCGGATCGATGACATTTTGTCCATCATCAGGGTTCAAGTGTAATTCGCCGGAAAGCGTATTAATTTGCGCATTCTGTTTCGCAGTAAAGTTAAAATTATTACCAATGATATGGACGCTGCCGTCTTTTGATAGCTCGATGGCGCTTTCACCACATTCCAGTCTCAGCGTATTTCCTGCGGAAAGTATAAAATTATTAACGACTTTATCGTTTCGACTGTTCCCCGTCAGGCATACCACATCGCCTTTAATCCCTGATTTCTGATTTTTCGCTACCCGTAAGGTTTCATCTTCGCCAACGAACTGGGTTCGATTTTTTTCAGTAGAATGTGTTTCGTCGTTTTTGACGTTAATATCCAGATTGCGCTCGGCCTGGATCCACACCTGCTCTGCACCCGCTTTATCCTCAAACCGCAGGGCGTTGGCGTTGTCCACGGAACCGTCTTTCGTGCGGCTCATAAAGCCCATCTGCGTCGCCGCAGCCGGCAGCGCCCACGGCGGCATGCTCGCGTCGTTGTACACGCGACCGGTAATGATCGGACGGTCTGGATCGCCGTTGATAAAGTCCACCACCACCTCATCGCCCACGCGCGGGATTTGCACCCCGCCGTAGCCCTGGCCCGCCCACGCGCTCGACACGCGCACCCAGCAGGAGCTGGTGTCATCGCCCTTCGCCAGACGGTCCCAGTGGAACTTCACCTTCACCCGGCCGTATTTGTCCGTCCAGATACTCTCGCCCTTCGGCCCCACCACTTTCGCCGTCTGCGGGCCGTAGGTGCGCGGCCACGCCGTGCTCTGCGCCGGACGGTAGGCCACTGACGCAGGAATGACCGTGAAGTCGGTCCGGTGAATGGTCTCCCCCTCGCCGCTGGCATAGCGGTTCTCTTCGAGGTGGTAACCCGCCGCCGTCACCAGATACTCCCCGTTGTCGCTGAAGAACGGCGCGTTGGTTAAGGTGAAGGTGTGACCGGGCGCAATCCCCGCCGCCGTCGCGGTGGCCTGAATCTGCTGATGCTCCACCTGCCAGCGCTCCTGACGGATGCGGGCATAAAACTCCCCGTGCCCCTTGTCCACAAAGCGACCCGGCCAGTCGTACACGTCGATGCTGCCCGGCTTCGGCGACGCCGGGTTCTGCTGGGCCTGAAACAGCCACGCGTTCGGCTTGCGGAAGTCATAGTCGTCGAGGCTGTAAATCCCCGGCGTCACGCTGTCCTCAAGCGCCCACTGGCTGATGCCCTCTTCATCCGTACTGCCGCCTGACGGCGTCTGGTGGTAAGGAATGACCTCATAGCCGCTGAACGGCTGATGCTGCGTGGCGGCGTCGGTGAGCACCAGGGTGTGCTTGTCCGCCTCATGGCGGAAGTGATACGCAATCCCCTCCAGCTCCATCAGGCGGCTGATGAAGTCCAGGCTCGACTCCTGATACTGCACGCAGTAGTCCCACACCCGGTAGCTGCCGGTGAGTTTGTCCTCAACGTTGACCTGATGCTCACCCAGCAGCGTTTTCACAATCTGCGGCACCGTCTGGCCCTGGAAGATACGCAGGTTACGGTCGCGCTTCATCGGCCACAGGTCCGGCTCCACCGTCAGCTGGTACACCGCATAACGGGTGCCCGTCAGCTCAACGGCGCTGACCGCCACGCGGGTAATCTTGCCGTTAATATAGCGGGACGTCAGCAGATTCTGCGTCGGGATGGTCACCGTGACCGGCTGGCCCAGCAGCTTACTGCGGTCAATGCGCGCGTCCGTGCCGAGCACGGTCAGCGTCAGCGCGAACGACTCGGACATCGCCTCGCGGCCCGTCAGTTTCCAGAACAGAAGCCCCTCCACCGGGAGCTGAACGGTAATTCGGTTGAGCATAATCTTTATTCCATCTAGCTTATGCGATTCAGAAAAGAGGTTCGCATCAGTAACTGAGCGTCATTCTACGGATTCACCAGCCAGGTGCCCGGCTTGGCAATATCCAGCGTCTGGCCACGCGTTCTTCCGTTGCCCTGCAGTTCAATCTTCGCCTCACCGGCTGGCAGCTTGAGCGATGCATAGCCGTTGGTTCCCGGGCGCAGCGCTTTTGGCTCGCCGTTTACTTTCAGCGTTTCGCCGTCGAGGATGCGGATATAGACCAACGCAACAGGGCTCGCGACAGGCGGTGGCGTCTGCTGTGCCGTCGCCGGTTCGCTTACCTTCGCCGTTTCTGGCTTCACGTCTGGCGTGTTCGCGGCGGTTTCGGTTGGACGCGTCTCTGCCGGTGCCTGCGCAGCCTGCTCAGGCGCATCGTTACCTCCGCTGAACAGCATCGCGCCAGCGACAACGCCGACCAGCACGCCTGCGGCAACCATGCCCGGGATCCTGTAGCGACGCCAGTCGAGCAGCGAAGCAGGTTGTTCCTCCTCCACCGGTACCAGCATCGTGCCGGGCTTTTTCGCCGTCAGCACGTCGTTGATACCCGCGACCGGCATCTCAATCAGCGCGGCGAACTCGTCGATGGACTGCGGACGATCCTCCATGTGCAGCGCCAGCGCGCGGTCAATGGCCTGGAGTAGCGGGATGGAATAGCCCTGCGGCATGATTTCCACCAGCGGTTTGCAGGTATCCTGAATAGAGCGCACCACGCTGACCGGCGGCGGAGAACCCACAATCAGGGTACGCAGCACGGCGCCGAGGGCGTAAATATCCGTCCACGGGCCCTGCTCGCTTTCGTTGTCGTCGGTGTACTGCTCAATCGGCGCAAAGCCCGGACGCAGCATGGTTTCCGTTTCGTCGGAAAGGTTACCAATCGTGCGGCGCGCGGAGCCGAAATCGAGCAGCACCGGCAGGCCGTTATCCTGGATCTGGATGTTATCCAGAGAGATGTCGCGGTGCAGGTAGCCTTCATCGTGGATGGTCTTGATCGCGCCAAAAAGCATCGGCAGCGTGCGGCGGATCCAGGCTTCGTTGATCAGCTCCGGCTTTTCTTCACGCAGGCGTGACAGCGTGGTGCCGCTGTAAAACAGCGTCCCCATGTAGGCCGTGTCGTTTTGCACCCAGAAGCGCAGGACGTGCAGCAGGTTCGGGTGGTTAAAGCGCGCCAGCAGACGCGCTTCCTGAATGAAGCTGTTCAGGCCCGCGGAGAACGCTTTGCCAAAGCGCTCGCTGCGGAGCACCAGGGTCATGTCGTCGCCGCGTACGGCGAGCGAGGAAGGCATAAATTCTTTGATAGCGATAGTGCGTTCGAGCTGGTGATCCCACGCGCGATAGACAATGCCAAAACCGCCGCCGCCGATCACCTCTTTGATTTCAAACTCGTTGAAGCGGTACCCGACCGGGAGCGCGTTTGGGACAGTCCGATTGTTATCATTATCCGTCATCTTTTACAGTTCTCTTGATGATTATTACGCGGCAAACTGACAGTGAAACTCGCCCTGCTCGCAGGTGACATGCAGACGTCGGTACTGCTCGTCGCTGCGGCTGGCGGTAAGTAAGATCTGGCTCATCTGGGGCAACAGGGTGTTGGTCAGAATAGCATCCACCATGCGTCCCCCCGACTCCACCTCGGTACAGCGCTGAACAATCTGTTCCACCACGCTGTCGTCAAACTCAGAAATGATGCTGTGATTCTCTTCCAGACGACGCTGAATGCGCCTGAGCTGCAGGCGAACAATCTGCCCCAGCATCTCGTCGCTGAGCGGGTAATACGGCACCACCAGCAGACGGCCCAGCAGCGCGGGCGGGAAGACCTCCAGCAGCGGCTGGCGCAACGCGCCGCTTAAGGCCTCAGGCTCCGGCATGAGGTCCGGATCGGCGCACATGGCGCTAATCAGCTCGGTACCGACGTTGGAGGTCAGAATAATAATGGTGTTGCGAAAATCAATGTGGCGCCCCTCGCCGTCCTCCATCCAGCCTTTATCAAAGACCTGGAAGAAGATCTCGTGGACGTCCGGGTGCGCTTTCTCAATTTCGTCCAGCAGCACCACGCTGTATGGACGGCGGCGGACGGCCTCGGTTAATACCCCGCCTTCACCATACCCTACGTACCCTGGAGGCGCACCTTTTAAGGTGGAGACGGTGTGCGCTTCCTGGAACTCGCTCATGTTGATGGTGATGACGTTCTGCTCGCCGCCGTACAGAGATTCGGCGAGCGCCAGCGCGGTTTCGGTTTTACCAACGCCGGACGGGCCGCACAGCATAAAGACGCCCACCGGCTTGTTCGGGTCGTCCAGCTTCGCCCGCGAGGTTTTCACGCGGCGGGCAATCAGATCCAGACCGTGACGCTGGCCGATAACACGCTGGTTCAGCGTGTCGGCAAGGTTGAGTACCGCGTCGATCTCGTTTTTCACCATCCGGCCCAGCGGGATCCCGGTCCAGTCAGAGACCACCGCAGCAACCACGTTTTCATCCACCGCGGCAAACAGCAGCGGCTCGTCACCCTGTAAGGCGTTCAGCGCCAGCTGCTGTTCCGCCAGCTTGCCGCGCAGCTCAGCGGTATCTTCCTCGCCCGCCGCGAACAGCGCGGCGCGCAGGCGGATAATCTCCTGCACCAGGCTGCGTTCTTCTTCCCAGCGCCGGGACAGGGCTTCGCGTTTTGTCTCATACGCGTCGCGTTCGGCGCGTAATACCGTGACGCGATCGGGATCACCGGCCCCCACGCGCGCTTCGCGTTCGGCAATCTCAATTTCCACGTCCAGCGCGGCAAGATGGCGCAAGCAGTCTTCCAGCTGCGCAGGCGGTGCGCTCTGGCTGACCGCGACGCGGGCGCAGGCTGTGTCGAGCAGGGCCACGGCTTTGTCCGGCAGCTGACGCGCCGGAATGTAGCGATGAGACAGCTTCACCGCCGCGCTGACCGCTTCGTCGAGCAGCAACACCTGGTGATGCGTCTCCAGCGGCGACACGGTGCTGCGCAGCATCAGAATGGCTTTCGCTTCGTCCGGCTCGTGCACCTGCACCGTCTGGAAACGACGGGTCAGCGCCGGATCTTTCTCAATGTACTTTTTGTATTCCGCCCAGGTGGTGGCCCCGATGGTGCGCAGCTGGCCGCGCGCCAGAGCTGGCTTCAGCAGGTTCGCCGCATCGCCGGTCCCCTGCTGGCCGCCTGCGCCAATCAGGGTGTGGATCTCATCGATAAACAGAATGATCGGCGTGGCGCTGGACTGGACTTCGTTAATGAGCGCCTGCAGACGGGCTTCAAACTCGCCTTTCATGCCAGCACCGGCCTGCAGCATGCCGATATCCAGCAGCCACAGCTGAATGTTCTGCAGCGGCTCCGGCACGTCGCCGTCGGCGATACGCAGCGCCAGACCTTCCACCACCGCCGTTTTGCCGACCCCGGCTTCCCCGGTCAGCAGCGGGTTGTTCTGACGACGGCGCATCAGGATATCGACCATCTGGCGGATCTCCTCGTCGCGCCCGACAACCGGGTCAATCTTCCCGTCGCGGGCGCGGGCGGTCAGGTCCTGACCGTACTGGGCCAGCGTCCCCTGCGCAGCCGGTACCGCACCCGCCGGTGCATCGACGGCAGCAGCAGCCTGCTGCGTCTCTTTGCTGTTGGCGCAAATAGCGTCGAACTGCTCAATCAGCACCTCGACGTTAAGGCGGGTGAATTGCGACGAGATGCTTTTCAGCACGTTGGCCAAATTCCAGGTTTTCAGCATGCCGATCAGCAAATGGCCGCCGCGAATGCGGCTGACGCCAAACTTCAGCGAGCCGAAGACCCAGGCGCGCTCCACGGCGCTGTCGATATGCTCGGAGAGATCGGAAACGGAACTCGCCCCGCGCGGGAGCACATCCAGCGCGGCAACGATATCGCGCGTCAGCTGCTGTTCATCAAGGGCAAAGTGGCGGATGACCTGCTGCAGATCGCCATCCTGCTGCTGCATCAGCTGATGCAGCCAGTGCACCAGCTCAACATAGGGGTTGCCGCGCAGCTTGCAGAACGCAGTGGCGCTTTCCAGAGAGGTAAATAACAGCGTATCCAGTTTGCCGAAAAGCACGGCACGGCTAATTTCTGACATGTTAGTTTCCATTAACAATGATTCGGTATACGGAAGGATTACCGCTCTGCGCGATACACCAGATCGCCGCGCGGGACAGGCTGCGGCTGAAGGCCCAGCCAGGTGTTATAGCCTAATCGCGCATGACCGCCGAGCGTGGCGCCCAGCACCGCGTCTGCGTGCAGGATCACCCGCGTTTCCCATTCAAACTCCACTCCGGCGTACTGACGCACCCAGTCGCGCAGTTCGGTGACCCACGCTTCACCCGGCAGAAAGCGGTTGTACTCCTCCGCGCTCAGCGGGCCAATCTCGATGCGAAACTTATGCTGCACGTCGCGGACGGCGACGCCGAGAAAGGCGGACTCACCCATGCGCGGCATGCGGCGTCCTGCTCCCAGCTGCGCCTGCTCGCGCGTGGAGAGCGGCATCCACTGCGGCACGTTGCTGACCAGTTTGACCGGCGCCTTAAAATAGCTGCGCAGGATCTTCTCCAGCCCCTCCGGATCCCGCCCGTGACGGGTCAGGTGCCCGGCGTGGGTAAAGCGCGCGTGTGAGCTCAGGCTGCCGTTGTCCATCTGACCCGGCTGGCCCATACCAATCAGCGACGCCAGATAGCCCTCAAAGCGCTTGTTATCGGCGCGGTCCAGCGAGACGGTGGGCTGCGCATCCGCCCAGGCGCGGTAAAACAGCAGCGCCAGACGATGGTGGAACAGATCGGCAAACGCGCTCAGGCTGGTGTCCTGATGATGATAAATACGCTCGCGGGCGTACTCGGTCATGTGGACCGGCAGCGGGCCGTTCGGGCCAAACAGGCCGAAGCTGAGGATAGACACCTCATGCAGCCCGCTCTCTTCCCGCTGACGCACCCTGGCCAGCGTCGACGGGGCAAAACTCATCGACGGCTGCTGGCCGATGCGCAGCGGTTCAAATTTTGGCAGCGGCGCGCGGCCCAGCGGGTAGCGCTCGCCGCCCTGGGCATCAATGCGCCTTAACAGCTGAAACAGATCGTAGCGCCAGGGCGTCTCACGGACGCCGTGCCAGAACGCGTCCGGCAGCTTCGTCAGGCGATGCACGCGCAGCGGTACAGTGGCGGCGTCACTCATATCAGCGCCCTTTTACCCATGCGCGGCGCCCAGTAGCCAATCTCGCCGCGCTGCTGACTCTTCAGGGAGAACTCCGTAAAGCTGTTGATGGAGACCAGGCGGGCAAAAAGACGCTCCATCACGCTGCCGAAGAGCCACGGACTGGCCCCCGAAAAGGCTCGCTCATCCACCGTCAGGGTAATGCCGATCCCGCGTGCGAACACCACCGGGCCGGGTTCAGGCACGCGGCGGTGAACCGGCTCCAGCACGCAGTGACGAACGCCTTCCACCTGACGCGCAACGGGCGTTTCGGCCAGGTTAGCGTACAGTCCTAACAGCTGGCGCAGCGCGGCAGCCCCCTCCTCATTGTCACTGTCCATCAGGCTGAGGTAGTTCATCTGCAGCTGGCTGATAAGCCGCCAGGTGCTGAACCCTTCCGCCAGCGCCGGACGCGGGGGCGTCGGCCCTTTACGCAGCGTGAGGGATTTCACCGGCATGGAGTCCGCCATAATGAACTGCCCGAGCTCCTGCTGCAGCATCAGCGGCAGGTCGCGGCTGGTGCAGAGCACCTCGGCAGAGATATAGCGCAGGTTTTCCTGCCAGGGGGCGTGCTGTTCATCCACCAGCGAGACAAAGACCTCCGAGCCGATATAGCCGGTACGGGTGCCGTAGCGCAGGGCATGCTCGGACAGCACGCGCTGTTCACGGCGCAGGGAAAAATAGGCTCCGTAGTTGCCCGCATCACCGCTCCAGGTACTCCAGAACGGGCGAA
The DNA here is from genome assembly GCF_048684805.1 of Enterobacter sp. BNK-22. Lineage (NCBI taxonomy): Bacteria > Pseudomonadati > Pseudomonadota > Gammaproteobacteria > Enterobacterales > Enterobacteriaceae > Enterobacter > Enterobacter sp. BNK-22. The sequence continues at coordinate 800,740 of NZ_JBLQTT010000001.1, read as the reverse complement.
ACGTCTGGTCATCGCGCTGACCATCCGCGCTGCCATAGATTTTTTTGACCGCGTAAATCTCATAATCCAGCGGACGGATGTTATCGACCACCAGATGGTATTCATGCTGGCCTTCATTCAGCTTCTGACGCGCCGCGACCTTTGGGAACAGGTTGATGACCGGGGTGCAGTGCAGCGCCAGGTGGCTGGCATCGACCACGCGCTCCAGCTGTTCATCCGACTTATCCAGCAGGATGAAGAGGTCGAAGGCTTTCTCACCTTCACAGCGCTGGATCAGCGTGCTCAGGCCGCTGAGGCTAATGAACCGGAATCGGGCCGGAAAGGCGAAATACTCCTGCAGCAGACGATAGCCGTCAAAGTTGCGCAGATCGTCCGGAAGCAGCGCCTGGTCAGGCTCAAAGCCCTCCTGATGCAGCGCGTCCGACGCCAGCAGCTGTCGCTGCGGCTGCGGGCTGACCGTCTGACAGACGATCCCGGCGTGGTGCTCCATCACCAGCTCCAGCAGCTTCAGCGCCTCGATATCCGGACCGGCGAGGAAAAATTCCAGACGGTCGAAATCCAGGTGCCCGAGATTTTGCGGGCCGTCGCAGGCGATGCGGATCCGCAGGGCGCTGCCGATCCCCTGCTGGCTCAGACCCAGCTGTGCGAGCGGCAAATCGGCGGGGACACCGCCCAGCTCGACCTTGTCGATTTTCAGCGGCAGCAGGTTGACCTCGTGCGCCGTGATATAGCTGCAGGTCACGCCGGTTTTTTTCAGCGCCAGGCTGTCCATCATGGTACCGCGCGGCACGATGAAGCCCTTGCTCAGGTCTCCCCGGCTGCTGTCGGGCTGAATCTCCGCAATCGCCATTGACGGCGTGGGCGCAAGATAGTTCGGCGCAATCATCTCCAGCAGACGCTGGGAGAAGCGCGGAAACTCCGCGTCCATTTTCATCTGCACGCGGGAGGTCAGGAAGGCGAACCCTTCCATCAGGCGTTCGGTATACGGGTCCGCCACGTCGATGCCGCGCATGCCCAGCCGTCCGGCGACTTTAGGGTAGCGTTCGGCAAACTCGGCCCCCATTTCGCGCAGGTAGGCCAGCTCACGGTTGTAGTATTCGAGCAGTTTACTTTCCATGATTACCCCGCATCTTTCAGTTCAAAATGGCCGTTTTCCAGATCGACATCGGTACGAAACAGAAACTCCAGCGGGTACGGCACACACCATAAACGCCCTTTTATCTCGATGGAGAGCACGTTGTGCAGATCCAGCGAGGAGGTATCCGACACGCAGCGGACCTGCAGCCCCTGCGGCAAAATGCGCGGTTCAAAATTGATGATGGCCTCGGTGAGCTTGCGCTGAATGTCGTGCCATTCGATGTCCGACATTCTTTTCCCGGCCAGCGGCGCGACGCCGAAGTTAACCACCGAGCGGCTCACGTGCGGTAACGCGCTCAAATCACCGGAGGCATCGTGGTTGATGGTATTAAACAGCCACTGCAGATCCCGCAGCACATTGCGACGCAGGGCGGCGTGGGTGATCAGATTGCTGTTGGCCGACTCGCGCTTTTTTTCCGGATCGTTATCGGTGAGGCGATCGAGCAGCGAAGGCTGCATTTTGTCGCGCGCCCCCACCTTCTCCTGCTTGCTGCGGGCTTGCCAGCCGCTGCGCAGCAGATCGCCTTCGCCAGCGGGATTACTCATCGGCTCCATCCGTCGCGAACGTCACGAGGTTCAAGGACAGCAGCGGGCTTTCGCTTTGCTCGCTCAGCCAGGCCTTCTGGCCCTGGCCTTCATACAGCGTGCCGTCAGTATCGAGCGGGTGCCAGTCGGTGGTGCGGCCCAGTTTGACCGCATCAGAGGCATCGGCTGCAAACGGGTAACGCGCCGGGATCTGACACACCTGTTCCGTTCCGTCGGTCAGGCGCACCAGCGCGTGACGCCAGACCAGATCGGTGACGCTGGCAGGCGCCTGGAAACGGATCTCCGCGATGGCGTTAAACGGCAGCCAGAAATAGCGGCCGTTGACGATGGTTTCGCATACCGGGCCGAGACGGGCATCGCCGTCCATCAGCCACTCAAAGGCCTGCGTCTCCTCGTTTTCAAGGGTGACACTACCAGGGTTTGCCTGCGCCTGTTCAAGGGCTTCCAGACGCAGCGCCTGCGCGCGCTCGCGCTCCTCGCTCAGCGCCGCGGCAAGGGTGGTCAGCCACGGCCACTGGGTTTCAGGCATCGCCGGACGCGCCTGTCCCGCCATCACCTGCGCGCGCTGCAGCTCGCCCTGAATGGACTGCTCCAGCAGCGTGACGGTGGGCTTCGCCTGCGGCTTCAGCGCCAGCCAGCTTTTTAGCTGGGTCAGGGCACGTGTCCAGTTGCCGCTCAGGGTTAAAAACTGCACGAACGCGGCGCGGAGGTCGGCATCCGCCGGACGGGCTTTGATTTCTACTTCCAGACGCGCGAGCGCATCGTTAAGCGACTCACCCGCCAGGTGTTGATAGAGCGTTTTCATTGCCATTCCTTAATTTGCCGCGCGCCATGCGCCGACGGCTGGATCGCGCAGCTGAGGACGCAGGGTGTCAATCAGAACGATATTCAGCGGAGTGCCGGGTGCCACCCAGGCGCTCCAGGTTTTTTTCACCGCCGCGATACGCGCCTGCAGTTTTGCATCATCGCTGGCGGTTTCACGGGAAATCTCCACCGCGACCGTGCCGTTGCTCTTCCAGCTGTTCAGGGCGTTGTCGTAAGGCAGGATCATCCAGCTCTGGTCGCTGTTTGGAGTGCTGAATACCATGCGCTCTTTGTTGACGGAGGTGATCAGAGCGTTTTCCGGGTCGGCGCTTTGATTCAGCCCGGTGACCGGGAAGCCATGAATGTATGTTACCGCCATCTCTTTCTGCCCGCCGTTGCGGGACTGCGACACAACGGTGTGTCCGCTCAGCCAGCTGCCGTTCCCGCAGCGGGTGGTGTCAGAATCGGGAATAAAGAGCGCCGGTGCAGAAGCGCCCCCTTCCCAGAAGGTGCGCAGGTGGCAGCCGTCCTGAAGCGTAAACTCCTGCCACGGCGTACGATCGGCGGCAACGGTGCGGGAAGCCACGTTCTGATCGGGCGGCAGTAACGCGCCGCTGGCTGGGGTGGCGGTGACGGTCGCGGCAGACGCGGCCTGCTCCTGTTTCACCACCAGCGCCCAGTCCTGTGCTTTGCCAGCCGTGCCCTGCGCCAGCGTGGTACCCGCCGGATCGTTGAGCGTCCAGCTGAGTTTATTCACTTTGCTGCACTGGTGTTCCAGCAGTGAGCCAAGACGCGGCACAAAGTTCTCCAGCACGGAGACGTCTTTCTTGCCGTTCGCCACAATACGCAGCGCCACCTCAGGCTTACACCAGCTCTGCGGCGTGTTGTCTTTGATGTTGTCGATCCAGATATCCAGCTTCTGCGCAGGAGACTGCACGATGCGGAAATTTTCAGCCTGCGCGGTAGAGGTCGCCGCCAGAAGTGCCAAACCCGATAGCCAAAGTTTCATATCGTTCCTTGTGTGTCTAATCAGTTCCGCAGGGAAGAAATTGTGCTGCGTCAGAGAGGGTGTGCAGCAAAGTGGTGTCCTGAGGGTTGCCCATCCATACCGCCAGGGCAGTATAGTTATCCTGAGCATTCCCCTCCTGCTCGCCATTCTTTTGAATGATTTGGTTCATTAAGGTCAGCCACTCCTGCGGCGTATTCACCATGTGCAGCGACTGCTTCATTTGCTCTTCGCTGACGCCGTGCCAGAATCCGTCGGTGCAGAGTAAGAATGCATCACCGTCTTCAACCTGCACCACGTCGCTGTAGCTCGCTTCCGGCCCGCCGTTTTCAATCCCGAGCGCCAGATAGAGCAGATTGCTGTTCAGGTTGTCGGTCTGGTGTCCGGCATCTTTCATCTGCTGCACCAGGCTGTGGTCAGTGGTCACATGCCACAGCCATCCGCGGCGGAACAGGTACAGGCGGCTGTCTCCGGCATGCGCCCAGTAAGCTAGCCCGTAATCACGGTCAATGAACAGGCTGACCAGCGTCGTGCCCATCCGGCGATAGTCCTGAACGGCCTGCTGTTCGCTGAGAATGGTGCGATTCGCCGTCTGAACGTAGTCGCGGATGTGCTGCGCATTAAGATGTTTGTCGCCATCGAAGCGGGAGATAATGCTATTGCGGGCCAGCGCTGCGGCCACCTCGCCGCCCGGCAGCCCCGCGATGCCGTCGCAGACGACAAAGCAGGCTGAACGTTCCCCTATGGTTTCTCCCGTCTGATCCTGGTTGCTGGCGCGCGTCCCCTGGCGGGAGAGAGAAGCCGTTGCGATATTCATTTGTCTTCCGATCCGCTCTGTGAGTCTTTGTACTGATTGACCTCCATGTCATACGCATGAAGGAAGGCTTCGCCGAACAGGGTGTGGAAGTCGTCCTCAATCTCGCCCGCCGTCTCGCCATAGCTGCGAACAAAGTAGTCCCACAGGGCGGCTTTGCGGCTGCCCGGCAGCGCCAGACGCGAGGTCATGCCGTTCTGCTTCGCCTGCTCTTCCAGCTGCTCCGGGTTAAAGGACTGCAGCATCGCGGCAATGATGGCGCGGATGCCGGAGATCATACCCAGCTGGTGCGCCTGCAGATCGATCAGCGCATCGCGCACGGATTTGGTTGGTGGCATAAAGCCCGGCATCGGGGTGCCGAACATTTGGATTAATACGGTTTTGCCGGTCGGCAACAGCTTGAACGGGTTGTTGGCATCGTCGAGCACCATGGTCATGTCGGCTTTTACGCCGCGCTTGAGGATAGAGCGCGAGGAGAGCAGCGCCACTGTCCCCTGAGAGAACATACCGAGGATCTGCCCCAGCTGACGCATATTTTCACGGTCAAACTGCGGAACGGGCTGCATTTCACTGAGCCCCATCCCCTCCAGCAGCGCTTCCAGCAGCTCGCCCTGCAGCACTTCGCCCTTCTCACCGCTGTTTGCCGTGGCGGCTGGCGAGGCGGCGTTATTGACCGGGTCGATGCGCAGGCGGCCCTTCGGGGCCTGCGCGCTGCTGCGCGCAACGGCCTGTGGCGTTGGCATGGTGAAGCCTGCGTAATCCGGTCGCGCGGGTTCTTCTTCAGCACGCGGTTCTTCCTGCGGCTCAGGGGCGAACAGCGGGGAATCGGCCAGCACGTCCTCTTCCTGCTCAGGTTCCGGCACGGGAGCAGGCTTCTCGTTGATAATGTCATCCGGATGGGTTAACGGCGCGCCGCCCATCAGCCCGAGCGGGTCGTCATTGCGCGCGGCTGGAGCGCTGGCTTTACCGCCAAACAGGGCCAGCGGATCGAGCTCATCCGTTGCCTCTTCTTCTGGCTTAACGGGGCTCGTCTCGCCCGGCGGCACCAGGGTTGACGGGGTGACGTCGTCAAAAATACTCTCTTTTTTGAACAACGCTTCATCGCTGAACAGCGTATCCGGATCAACATGCTTACGCTCGAGCGTCGGATCGCTGTCGTTAAACATCGCCAGCGGATCTTCGGCGTTCCGCTCCGGAGCCGCAGGCTGGGAGAACGGATCGTGCGATGCAGCAGACTGCGGCTTTGTGCGGTTACTGGAGATGCTGTCGGAGATGGAGAACTCCTGCATCAGGCTATCCCAGATCTCCGTTGGCACGGCGGTCGGTTCGGCTTTCCCACGCGGTGTGGCGCTCGCCGGTTTCGGCTGCTGCGCAGGCGCAGGGGCGACCGTCGGACGCGCCTGCTGGTGCAGGCTGGCCGCCATGCGGCTTACGGGCTGCGTATCGTGGATCAGTTCGGTCACTTCGATACGGTAGTCATCAATACCGAGAATATCGCCATCCTGCAGCTCAACCTGACGTCCCCGCTCCAGCGGAATGTCATTTAATACCACGCGGGTGACGCTGCCACGGTTAGTGACGCGGCATTCGCCCTGAGCGTCAACGTGAACAATGGCCTGCAGACGAGAGATGGTGCGGTCATTGTCCGGCAACACCAGATTGTTATCCGTACCGCGCCCAATGGTGCCGCCCGGGGCGTAAAAATCACAGCTGCTTTGCGGCGGCTGATGACCGGGTTTCGTAGAAATAATCGTGAATCGCATGGCGTATTCCTGCTGGTATGATTAGCGCTCAAACGCTGCCGCTCTCGGAGCGAGAACGGCGGCGTTTGGGGGCGATTCCATTGGTTCTATTTTGCGGTTTTGAGCGGACGAATCGCGTCGCTGTTGGCGATTAAGCTGCACTTTAAAACCTGATATTGACCCGGTTCGGTTCCGCCTACTTTCTCTTTCAGTAGAGATACAATCACCTTGTCAGCTTTTTCAAAATTCTCAGCAGGGAGATTGCTTGCTTCCAGCCATGCGGCCGCACTGGCCTCAGCATCATCTTTAAGACTTTTACTGTCCGCAATCTTACTGATGCATCGATTTTGCACCCAGTTTTCAAAGATTTGTTGCTGAGAAAAAGCGCTAACATCAGGCAGGGTTTGGGCATAAACAGCAGGGGCATTAATAGCCAGGATCAGCAGTAACAAACGTTTCATTTCAGGCTCCAGAATGTTGCGTTGGTCGGAATAAATGAACCATTACCCGGTGAGCCCAGAAAATGGCAATCATCAGAGCAAATATTTCCATTCCAGAGTGTGACATGCCCGGTAGCGTCGCTCCAGCCGTGCCCGGTGAAGATGATAATGCCCTGTTTGCCTGCAAATTGCGCAGGAGTGGGAGAAGAGACAGACATATCGGCATTGCCCAGTACCGTGGGTAGAAATGCAATCATATCTTTAACGCGGAACATATAGCGCTTTTTGTCGTTTCCGGTCACTGTCGCATATTTACTGTTAGAAGGAATCGGAATGCCACAGTAATTTAAAACGTAGCTCATACGAATTGGGCAGGCATTTTTAAAAATACCGGCGTCGATATTATGCTGAACTTTTCCACCCAACAATTTGCCAACCTGTTCTACGCTTACGTTCACTTCTCTGAATCTGTTCCAGGCGGCACCAAAAGCAGGACGCATTTGAGACATCTTGTTTCTCCTTGATAAGAAGCTCCGGATAAAGTGAGCCCTTTCGGGCCCACTATTATTACGCTTCTTTGTTCTCTTTGATGTTCCAGCCAGCGCTGCTTTCAGCACCTTTACCACCCGACGTGGTCTGCTCCCAGTACTGCTGTTTCACTTTCGCAGCCTGGAATGCGTAGGTCACACCAACGGTATCGCCGTTGTCTGCACCGGTGTACTGAACAGAGGTCACCAGCACATCTTCCAGCGTGATGCGGGAGTATTCCACCTGCTGGCCGCCCGCTTTACAAACGGACAGTTCAACTTTAGTCAGGTGTTTACCGCTTGCGCAGTGTTTCAGGATAGCGGTGGTGGATTTGTCGATCAGCGCGTTAACGTGCAGGTCGTTAAAGTTAACTTTACCGGCACCGCCGCCACCGCCAACGCTCATATTACCTGGCTGGGAAGCGCCCCAGGAGAAGGAGGTAATATCAGTCCAGCCGGTGTGGTTAGAATCTTTAGATTCGCCCGTAACACCCTCGACCTTCAGAAACATATCAATAGCCATAATATCTACTCTTCGTGGATGAAAATTATTGCTTTCGAAAAAGCACTTATATGGCAAACAGGAAAGCATGGGGCTGAATAAAACCGTCCATATTTTACCTCTGCCTCTAGCCTGACGAATTCGTACTTCGTACAGACTCTTCAGAGTGCCTGCAATTGCAACCACCCTAAATTTTGTTAGTTACACTTCATGGTAACTAAGCGCTAGACAATCATTCACTGTATCATCTAGAATATTTTCAATCGTCTATCATTCATCAAAGGCAACATAACATGAAGAAAATATTGTTATTAATACTTACCATTGTATTTTTAATTATCGCAATTTTCACAACTGTAGATCTTTTTCAGTCCGCCTGGTATGTATTTTCATTAGAAAAAGTCACTACAACTTCTGCAGGTTTACTTTTTGGAAAATTACTTTTCCTGCTGGTCATACTTTTAGCATTTTACTTCTCGCTAAGATTTTTGCGCAAATCAAAGCCTTGATTTTAATTTTTCCGCAAAATAGTAAATAGCGATAGATGCAACTAAGAGAATGATTAATAGAGCGGCATTTATCGTTATTTCCAAGATGGTTACCGACCAATCAAAAACAAAAATATAATAGCCAAGAGTTGAGAAAAAAAGCATAAATGAAACAATAAGCATGAGATAGACTATAACGTACTTTGATGCTCTTTCAAACACGAGTAGCTCCTGCTAAAAACTGACTAAAAATCTCTTTATCTATGGCACCATGACTCTGTTGGAAATTTATAGCTTCAATAAATGGCTTAACATTATCTTCAACGAGAAAATATAACAAATCTAAATCGCCCGCACCACGCAACTCATAGTAAACATTTTTGTTTAATTTTAATAGATCGTATGAAGCATAAACTGAGCGAGAAATTGAAGCCCCCACACTTAATACACCAGTAAGCCCTGCAGAAACAAGAAATCGCGGCACAATTTTTGAAACGAATAGCGTAATTAATTCATTTACGAAAACCATTTTAAAGGCTATACCACCTACTTGCGACCCACCGACTTTTAGGAGGAGTTCCTTAGATTGTTCTTCAGATAAACCAGACAGATATCGTTTGACCACTGTATTGATTAACCGACGCACATCTTCTGATGTAAGCCCTTTTTTTATTAAAGTTAACAATCTAATTTTATCTGTTTCATTTCGCCACCGATGGTCTGTATCCAGAAAATCTTTTGTTAACATCCATAAGTCTTCTGGAATTGACATAAAACCATCGACCGCGCTGCGAGCGAAAATTTCTGGGCCACTTTGTTTACGCGTATCAAAAATTTTCAGCATGCCATCTGCAATTTCTTTTGGTGAACTCGTTCCCAAAGTTGATTCCTCCTGAGGTTCATGAATGTCGATGGCTTTCTAGATGAATTTTGCCAATGTAGTTTACTTTGCCGGCCCTCCAAGGCCGGCACTCATCATCACGCGTCTTTCGTCTTCAGCGACGGCAGCTTAGAAACCAGACGCAGGGAAACGGTCAGACCTTCCAGCTGGTAGTGAGGACGCAGGAAGAACTCGCGGCATAGTAGCCTGGGTTGTCCTCAATCTCCTGCACCTGCACTTCCGCAGCTGCCAGCGGTTTACGGGACTTGGTCTCCTGAGAGGAGTTCGCCGGGTCACCGTCGACGTAGTTCATGACCCAGTCGTTCAGCCAGCGTTCCATCTCTTCGCGCTCGCGGAAGGAGCCGATTTTGTCGCGCACAATGCACTTCAGGTAGTGAGCAAAACGGCAGCAGGCGAACAGGTACGGCAGGCGTGATGCCAGGCGCGCGTTAGCGGTCGCATCCGGATCGTGGTACTCCGCCGGTTTTTGCAGAGACTGCGCGCCGATGAAGGCGGCAAAGTCGGAGTTTTTGCGGTGAACCAGCGGCATAAAGCCGTTTTTCGCCAGCTCGGCTTCACGACGATCGCTGATGGCGATCTCGGTCGGGCATTTCATATCCACGCCGCCGTCATCGCTCGGGAAGGTGTGGCACGGCAGGTTTTCCACCGCCCCGCCGGACTCCACGCCGCGAATCGAGGTGCACCAGCCGTACTCTTTGAAGGAGCGGTTGATGTTGGCGGCCATCGCATAGGCCGCGTTCGCCCAGGAGTAGCTGTTGTGGTTCGCGCCGTCGGTCTGCTCTTCAAAGTCAAAGCTGTCCACCGGGTTGGTGCGAATACCGTACGGCAGGCGCGACAGGAAGCGCGGCATCACCAGGCCCAGATAGCGGGCATCTTCCGATTCACGCAGCGAACGCCAGGCGGCGTATTCGGTATTCTGGAAGATCTTGGTCAGGTCGCGCGGGTTAGCAAGCTCCTGCCAGGATTCCATCTGCATCACGCCCGGTGCGGTACCGGTAATGAACGGACAGTGCGCCGCAGAACCGATGCGCGCCATTTCGCCCAGCAGCTCAACGTCCTGCGGGCTGTGGTCAAAGTAGTAGTCGCCGACGATGCAGCCAAACGGCTCGCCGCCGAACTGACCGTACTCCTGCTCGTAGATCTTCTTGAAGATTGGGCTCTGGTCCCAGCCCACGCCCTTGTAGCGTTTCAGGGTGCGGCCAAGCTCCTGCTTGGAGATGCTCATAAAGCGGATCTTCAGCATCTCGTCGGTTTCAGTGTTGTTCACCAGGTAGCTCAGACCGCGCCAGGCGCTCTCCAGCTTCTGAAATTCTTCGTGGTGAATGATCTGGTTCACCTGCTGCGACAGCTGCTCATCGATACCGGCAATCAGGTTCTGAATAGTGCGGTAGGTATCGTTCGAGAAGGTGACGGTATTTTCCAGCGCCTGCTGCGCCAGGGTTTTGACCGCGCTTTCGACGGCGGAGCGCGCCTGGTCGGTTTTCGGGCGGAACTCTTTGTTCAGCAGCGCGCTGAATTCATCCTGGCTGAACGCCTGACCCGCCTGCTGCTCGTGTTGTTGAGTCTGGTTGCTCATCGATTATTCCTCGCTACCTTTCGCACTTTCGTCATTTTTCGGCAACTGGCTCAGGGATTTGAGCAGCGTCGGATCCTGCAGAATTTTTGCGATCAGCTCTTCCGCACCGTTTTTACCGTCCATATAGGTCAGCAGGTTGGAGAGCTGGGTGCGCGCTTCCAGCAGCTTGTTCAGCGGCTCAACCTTGCGGGCCACCGCGTCCGGCAGGAAGTCGTCCATGCTGTCGAAGGTCAGATCCACGTTGAGCTTACCTTCGCCCGTCAGGGTGTTATCCACCTGGAACGCCACACGCGGCTTCAGCGCCTTCATGCGTTCGTCAAAGTTGTCGATGTCAATTTCGAGGAATTTACGCTCGTCGACGGCCGGCAGGTTTTCCACCGGTTTGCCGACCAGATCGGCCATGACGCCCATCACAAACGGCAGCTGAATCTTACGTTCTGCACCGTAGATCTCTACGTCGTACTCGATCTGCACGCGGGGGGCACGGTTACGTGCGATGAATTTCTGCCCACTGTTACTCATTGCCATGATGTTCTCCATCAAAGATGCGCGGTGAAGGTGAAACGACAGGCTCCATGCCTGACGTCATAATGCCTGGACGCGCTATTCGCGGCGCCCAAAGATGTTTTCCAGTTGGTTAACGCCGTCTGGCGCCAGGTCGCGAATAATGTCCATAAAGTTAAGTTCTGACAGCCGCTGTACCCGTTCAATCATCAGCGGCGCGGGGTGGCTCGGTTCGTACTGTGCAAAATACTGCTTCGCTTTTTCCAGCATCAGCTGGGCGTCGGCGCGGCTGGTGACCTGCACGCTGCGCCAGTCGGTGACCGGCTGAACGGGCTGCGTTGCCGCTGATGGCGGCTCCGCCTGTGGGTCCCCCTGCGCCTCACGGTTCGGCAGCAGCTTGCTGATGTCGGTCACCTGACAGGCGCTGGCCACCAGCCCCACGGTTTTCAGCAGCTGCTCCATCTCGGGCACGCCGCTTTCACCGAGATGCCCGGTGAGCAGCTCGCGAATCGCCAGCAGACGTTCGTTGATGACGATAACCGCTGCGGTTCCCGGCTGGTCGCCGCGGGCCAGCTCGTCAATCAGCCGTGGACGGCCGCCTGGATAGTCGGGACACTCCGTCTTACTGCCGTCCAGCAGGGCCTGAGCATCCCTAAGCGAAATTTCATCGCCGTTTGAACGCAGCAGCGAGGCGTTACGCACGGCGACGGTGAGGTCAGATTTATCGCTCAGTCCTGCCAGGGCGTTAATGCGGTAGAACGGATCGGTTTCGCCATACTCTTCCAGCAGCGGATAGAGCGGCTCCCAGTAACGGGCGATCGCCTCCTGCACCAGCAGTAATCCGTCCGCGTAGCCCGCCAGGCCGCGACGGCGGGTCCAGGCATGGGTTAACGCCAGCAGGACGCGAAGATCTTTGGTGCGGGTCAGCAAGCTGGTGGCGTATTTTTCGACCGTGTTCCAGTCAGCAGGCTCCGCCGGGATAATGGTGTCGCCAAACTGCTGTTCCGCTTTCCCAAGGCTTGCCTGGTTCATCGCCTGGAAGTCAGCGTCGTACTCCAGGTTTTCGCCGCAGGGCTTGTCGGCGCTTATCGGCGCGAGAAATTCTTCGATATTCATGAGATCCCTGCTTATTCAAACATAGGCGGATAGAGACCGTGACGGCCCGGACGGGCGCCCCCTGCCGGATCGAACAGCAGGGTGAAAAGCTGCCCGGTGAAGTTACCGCTGTGCACGTGGGTGTACAGCGGGTAACCGTCGCAGCGGTTGGTCCACCAGTAGCTGGTCTGACGCAGCGGATCAAAACACTCTGCCGCCTGCGGCCAGCCCAGCGTGCTCTGACCGTCCTCGTCATAGCCAATCACATCCAGGATGTCGGAGCGCTTTTGCGGCTCGACCGGCTGCGGCGCCGGAATGGTCATCAGCATCTCATCCAGCTGCGAGGCGGAAAAACTGTTGCGCACCGCGTGCAGCCCCAGGCGCCCAATCTGCTGATACCAGCTTTCGGCCTGGCTGAGCAGTCTGGTCGACCATTCTGACGGCGCGAAGCTTAGCTGAAGGCAAACCGGGTATTGTCGGCCAACGCTGTCGCGGCCGGGCAGCAGACAGCCCATCTGGATCATCTGGCTGCCCAGCATGGGCGGTACCACAAAATTCCAGACTGGCGCTTTCTGAAACGGGCGCTCGCCGCTGCGCTGCTCTTCCTGCTGCCAGGCCAGCAGACCGACCTGGAACCAGTGCGACCACTGGCGCTGTAAGGTGTCAGGAAAGCGACGCTGCAAAAAATCTCCGGCGCTGGGTAACTTGCCATACCAGCTGTAGCGGTTCATCGCAGGGGTATTCGTCATACGGCTGTCCTTGCGGTTATGGGCATGAGAAACGGGGAAGCTGGAACGGGTTACGAATGCTGTTCGGCGCAAATTCCAGCGTGACCTGATGTCCGTCGACGTTGAAGGTGGCCTGACGGCTCAGGCTACCCGTGCCGGGGCTGGTGCTCGCTTTATCGAAAAAGCGGTTCAGCGCCCAGGCGCCGTTGGTGACCAGCGTCGCCGTACTGCCGTTCGCCAGCCCCAGCTGCATACGGACCTGGTTGGTGCCGCCCGGCCCCGGCCAGTTCATGATCTGTACGGCCTGCGGGCCGTGGCTGTAGCGCAGCAGCTGACCGTCAACGTCCAGGGTCAGGTTCAGAATGGTGTTATCCATTCGCACGGTGCGAACCGTCACCTTGAAAGACGGCGTGGTTGCGCCGTTAGCAAAGAAGGCGTCGCGAATCGACTGGGCCTGCTGGAACGGCCTCAGCAGCCCTTCACTTCCCGGCAGCGTTTTCCCGTCAATGCCCGGCATAAAGCGCCAGTTGGCCTGCGTGGTATCCACCTTGTTGGTCAGGTTATCGCGAAAGAAGGTATCCATCAGCCCGGTTCCCGGCGCAAACATGCGCGCGAGATCGTCCGGCGTCACCTCGGTGCTGGCGCTGCGCACCAGCGGGTAGCGACCGGCAATTGCCTGGCGGCAAAATCCGCCCACTTCAACGTTAATGCGCTTACGTACGTTTTCCAGGTCACGGCGCTGGGTGTCGCTGCTGGCGCCTACCGCCATGTTGCTGAACATGGTTTGCAGCCCGCCTGGCAGACGACCGGCGCTGGCCTGCAGACGGCTGATCGCCTCCCCGCCCGGCGCAGGCATGCCGCTGTTGGCCGCATCCTGAACGGCGGTCAGGTAGCGATAGAGTTCATCCACCTGCTTGAGAAAATCATCAAACACGATGGTCTTTCCGCCCTTCTCCAGCGGCTGCGCCAGCTCAATCATCGGCGCATAGTGGTCGGTCACCAGCTGTTCCGGTGCCTGCGTAACCACCGCGGCCTGCGTCGGTGCAGCGTCGTTGTTGCTGAACAGGGCTTCCAGCGTACGGGTGGCGCGGTTGCTTTGATCCTGCGCTTTACCCGCATCTTCCGGCGCTGGCGCATTGCGTGACAGCGTCAGGACCTGGCTCAGGTTCTGCACCAGACGGCGCAGCGGCGAGTTGGCGCCGGAGAGCAGGCGCGCGGTGTTGATGCGCTGGGAAAGGTCGGCGCTGTTATTGAGCTGGATGTCGGCGAGGAAGCGATCCCAGTTGGCGATAAAGTCGCGCATATAGAGCTGGCGCACGGCGTTATCGATCTGCTGCTTATCTTCCTGCGCGGTGGCGGCCCCCAGCACCCAGGCGTCGTCCTCGTGCAGCGCCGTAGTGACGCTGTCAATCTGGCCGTTAAAGCTTTTCCAGTAGCCGTCCGGCGTATAGAGACCCGGTACGCCCTCGCTCACCGGCTTGCCGCTTTTGCGCGAAAACACCAGCTCGCTCTGCGGTCCGCCGAGGTCGGAAAGGGAGACCGGCTTCAGGTTGTCATCATGTTCCAGCAGGCGCTTGAGGCGGCCATAGACGCGCGTGGAAAGCGGCTGCTGGTTGATCATCGCTCTTTCGCGTGCGACCAGGGATTCGTCCTGCGCGTACGGCGAGGCCTGAATCTTCGGCTCCAGCAGCTGCGTCAGATGCCATTCAAGCTGCTGCAGCTGCGCCTTCGTGACGTTCTGCGGCAGGTTACGCTGCAGGTTGAGCATCACCCATGAATGCAGGAATTTGCCGTCATAGTGTTTCGGCTGATACAGCATCTGATAGGCTTTCAGCGCTTCATAGCTGTATTCCACATCGCTGCCGTTGTCGTTGCGCAGCCAGGTGGTGATGTGCATGGCGACGGCAGGCAGCAGCATCTGATCCAGCGCTTTCTGGTACAGGGACTGGGAGGCGTCGCTAACGTCATCCCCGCGATAAAGCCCCATGCGGCGGGAGATCGGCGGATCGTTGACATCAAAGGCGTCGCTTTTCGGCAGATCCACCAGGCTATTCAGCAGCGGCAGCAGTTCGAACAGGTCACGCTGAGTCTGGTTCTGTAAGGCTTTGCTCTGCTGGTCAAGTAGGGGCACCTTCGCATCCACCTCTTCCAGGTAGGCCTTGTTTTTGGCATAGCTGGTGAGCCACAGCCCGCCCAGGATCGCGAGCAGAGCCAGCAGCGCCGCATAGCCTGACCAGATCACCGCCCGGTTGCGCAGCTCCCACCAGCGGTTTTCCCCGGCGATCCCAGCTTCCTGGAAGATGACGTTTTGCAGCAGGTTCTTGATGAAGAAACTCTGGCCTTTTGCACCCGGGATTGGCGCTTCTTTGCTGACCGAATCCCAGTTATCGCTCTCTGCCCCTTCCGGCAGCGACAGGGCGCGGTTCAGTTCGCCCATCACGCGGTCGAACGGCATGCCTTCCTGCGTCCCGCTGGCGAAGTAGATCCCGCGCGGGGAGAATTCGGTTTCGAAGTTGGAGCGGGCGAAAACGGTGCTCAGGTAATCCGCCAGCAGCGGACGCAGCGCGGCGAACTCCTGCGGGAAGAGATACGCTTCGGCGCGGGTTTTCGCGTCATGCTCTTTGAGCATGGTTTCCGGCAGCCCGGCGTCGAGGCGCTGCTGCAGCAGCGAAAACTCCTGCTGGAAGTTGCCCATCAGGTCATAATCGGCGTGTTTGGTTTGTTCCCACGGCAGCGTAAAGCCCCAGATCTGATCGCGCTGCGCTTTATCGTAGTCGGCAAACCAGGCGCGGAAGCCTTTAAGCAGGTCGGCCTTGGTCACCATCACGTAGACCGGGAAGCGGATACCCAGCTGTTCATGCAGCTCGGACAGACGCTGACGCAGGTTTACCGCCTGCTGGCGGGACGCCTCGGCTGACTGGGTGAGCAGGTCAGAAATGCTGATGGTAACGATCACGCCGTTGATCGGCTGGCGGCGGCGATACTTACGCAGTAACCCCATAAACTGCAGCCATTCCCCGGCATCCTGCACCTGCTCGCTCTCCTGGGTGGTATAGCGACCCGCGGTGTCCAGCAGCACGGCCTCGTTGGTGAACCACCAGTCGCAGTTACGCGTGCCGCCAATACCCCGCAGGGCGGTCTTACCGAAACGGTCGGCCAGCGGGAACTGCAGCCCGGAGTTGACCAGCGCCGTGGTTTTACCGGATCCCGGCGCGCCGATAATGACGTACCACGGCAGCTGATAGAGGTACTGCGTGCTGAAGCGCTGCGTCCACTGGGCGCCCTGTCCCGCCTTGCTGAAGTGCGCTTTTTTCAGCATCTGCGCGGCTTCATCAAAACGGCTGGCGAGGATCTGCTCCTCACTGTTCAGTCGCTTCTGCGGATCCGCCGCTTCCGGGCTGGCGGTATTCTCTTTGAGCTTATCCATCAGCTTGCGGTTCAGCCAGGCGTTGTACAGGCGCGGCAGAATATGGCCCTGCGCCCAGAGCAGATAGACCACGGCGATACTGATGATGCGGTTCTGTTCCGATTCAAGCGGTCGGGTGTCCACGATGGACAGCAGCGGTCCAATCATCCAGATCACCGCCGCCAGCGCCGTGACGCCGAGGAAGCTCCACAGAATGCGGTTAGTCAGTATGGAAAGAAGAGTCGTCAGCATTCCTTAGTTTCCTTGCGGCAATCCGTTCAGCTCGGCCTGGGTATTTTCAGGCGACACCAGCAGAGTAATTTCCACACGGCGGTTACGGGCGCGGTTTTCAGGCGTCGTGTTCGGCGCCACCGGGTTAATCTCGCCCCGCCCTTCCGCTTTCACGCGGCCAGGCTGAGAGAGGCTTCCCTGCAGCATTTTCTGTACCGAGCGGGCGCGTTCCAGGGAGAGTTCATAGTTAGAGGCAAAGCGCGCGCTGCGGATCGGCACGTTGTCGCTGTAGCCCACCACCAGAATTTTGCCGCTCACGTTATTCATCGCCTGCGCGATGCGGTGGATGACCGGTTCATAGCGGTCACGCACGACGGTCGAGGCAGAGGCAAACAGCCCGTCGCCTTTCAGGATAACCACGCTGCGATCCGCTTCATCTTTCACCGCGACGAGGCCAGCCTCGATCTCCGGTTTCAGGAAGCCGCGCAGGTTCAGCACCGCCGGAAGCTGACGCGCCGGCTGCTGAATAGTGGTTTCCGGCAGCTGGGACTGGTAAATCTTCGCCAGCACCGGGTTGGTGCTGTCGCCAAGACGCCAGTTAAGCACGATATAAAACAGGCAGGCGATAAACCCGGCCAGCGCCACACAGGCCCACAGGGGGACCATGGGCCGCCAGAGCTTGCGCAGCACCGGACGATCTTCCGGATGAGGAGAAAGCGGCGGCGGATAGCTGCCGCGCACGCCGCGGATCATCTGCCACAGCCGCTGCTTGATGGTCTCAAGCTGGGTGCGGCCATTGTCCAGCACCCGATAGCGCCCTTCGAAACCGAGCAGCAGACAGTAGTTGATCATCTCCAGCAGCAGAATGTGCTCGCGCGGGTTTTGCGACAGGCGCGCCAGCAGCTGAAAGAACTTCTCGCCGCCCCAGGTTTCGTTATGGAACGTCACCAGCAGGCCATTGCTTGACCAGACCCCGCTGCTGCCCCAGGGGGTGAGCGCGGCAGCCTCATCGAGCGCCGTACACAGGCAGTAGCGTGCCCCGACGATCACTTCGTAGGGCAGCCCCGCCTGCTGGCAACGGACTTCAAAACGGCGAATTTCATCGATCAGGCGCTGGCGTAGCGCCACCTGATCGTCATGCGATACCGAATGACGGATCTGCGGAATCGCATTGAGCAGCGGATTGGCGGCCGCCACCAGCTGATTGTTGCTACTGGCCCCGGTGAACGCGGCATCGCTGCCGGTATCCTGTCGTTCCTGCATATTAAGCGCTCGCTTTATTATTCTGTCGGGCTACGGATGGCCCAAAACTCCATATCCAGCCCCGGGAACTCCCCTGCAAGGTGCAGGGCGAATGCGCCGGACTTATCCATCTCGTGCCACAGCTCGCTGCCCTTCTCGAGCTCGAAGTAGCTGTAGCCGGCATGCCACGGGATCTGCGGCGGTGCGACCGGCATGGCGCGCAGCATAATGCCCGGCAACTGAAGCTGAACCAGATCGCGGATTTTCGACACCGGTGCGACCTTCATCTGCGCCGGGAAATGGGTTTGCAGGTGTTCGCCCGGCACATTGGCTTTGACCGCCAGCACGAAGCCGAACTCACGCACCATGCTGGTTTCAGGCACCGTGGCGATGTTGAGGCCGTGAGAGCGTTCGTTAAGCGGCAGCTGGATCGCGTGGTCTTCCATCACCAGCGACAGCCCCTGACGCAGCATCAGCATCAGCTTGCTGAAGCAGTTTGCCAGATCGTCATGATCGTAAATCGGCAGCACGCTTTCAGCGGTTCGCTGCGATGTCCAGGTGGCAAGTTCGGTCGCGAACGGCAACCAGCTGCGCCAGAGCGTTTCCGGGTGCAGCAGCGGAAGGGTTTTTAAATGAGACACCTCGCCAAGGTGACGGTTAACCAGCGACAGCAGCGTGAACTCGATCAGTTCGGAGGTGTTAAAGCGGCCGGGCTGGCGCAAACGGCCGCCAATTTGCTGGCTGCGCTGCACCAGCAAGCCGTGCAGATCGTTGATCATGCTGTAGATCTGCGGGCTGTTATTGGCATTCAGCATCGGCGGGATGTAGCTGTTGTCGAGCCGCACGTGGTTGTCGTTACGCTTCTCGGTCACAAACGCCACGCCGATGGCGGTCCACTCTGCCGTGAGGTCTTTTTCGAGCATCAGGGTCAGACGCAGGCGGCCAAACTGAACGGTGGCATCCCCCACCGACATGGCGTTATCGTCTTCCACCTCTTGCTCAAACGCAATAAAGCGCGCCAGCGAGGCTGGCTCTTCGCTGAAAATCACCTCTTCTCTCTCACCACGACGAACCGGCAGTGCGAGCACCACTTTTTCGTTGGTGAGATTGTCAGGAATTTTCAACGGTACAGGACCGTTGCGCCCATTACGGACCTGGAAAAAGGTGCCGTCCGGCAGCAGCCCACTGCAGTAGCTCAGAGCTATGCATCCCTGACGAAGCATCGCTTCATCCAGTTCAACGTCGAGAAAGCCCCAGAGATACGATCGCTGCAGCGCGCCCCATTCACGAACATGGTTGAGCAGATAGCTTTCAGTCCGCTGAAAATGGTGTGGACGCAGGAACATGCCTTCGGTCCAGACGACCTTTTCTGCTTTCGTCATGATGATGTGTTTCCTGTTTTGAAGCGCGTTACTGGCTGATGACCCGAATGCCGTTCACGTCGAGAAAAACGTTGGCCTGAAGTTCATCTGCGGACCATTTCCAGAACTGGTAGATATGATTTTCGCCAGGCACGGGCAGAGGGAGTGAAACGCGCCATTTTTTGCCATCCAGCACCTGATACTCCGCCATCACGCCGATATAGCGAGCCTCCGGCGAGCTTTGCCCGCTGAGGGTTTTTGACAGCTGTCCCGGCATCAGGAAGAACACATCGCTGTTCAGCAGATTCGCGCCAAGCGTAGCTGACGCGTTGTTCTGCAGGGAGTAGAAGTCGCTGGACATGAAATCCGCATCGGATTTCAGCAACAGTACCCGGACCTTAAGCGGCGCAGATTCATTGATTTGTGGATGAGCCTGAAACTGCAGATTGTAGCGGGAGGGGTCGCTGTGTGAAGACGACGTACAACCACTGACCAGCGCGAAAATCATCGCGTAAAAGGGTAACCACAGCTTATGAAAATTTTTATTATTCATAAAAATGCGCTCATGAAAGCCGTTTAGTTCAGGATCCAGGTACCGTTAGCGCTGTCTTTGCAGGCTTTGCTGTTACCGTCGACATCAACACAGGTCGCTTTTTTACGCACCTTTGGACGAATAGCCTGTTTACGCACGGTGGCTTCGTACTGGTCGGCCTTGATAACAGCGCGCATCGGAACGTAACCAATCAGCTGTTCGTTACCTTCATCGGCAAGCGCCATCCAGTAGTGTTCAACCTGCCCCAGCACCACGTACGTTTTTCCGGTCTCGAGAGTGCGGATAACTTTACCGCCAAAGTCAGGACGGCTCATCAGGGAGGCCGGATACATGGCACGATACGGCTCGTTAACCGGGTTGAACTCCGTCGGCGCCGTCACGGCGTGACGGTGGGTTAAGGTGACGCCGTTGACCTGGCTGGTCTCGATCGTATCGTCGTTGATCACAGGTTTCTGCGGTGCTTTACAGCCCGCCACCGCCATTACAAACAGAAGTGAAAACAGTACGCGCATTTTCATATGCTTTTCCGTAGCGATATTTCGATGATGGAGATAAAGGGATGAAGTTTGACTTAAGTGCTATTGTTAAAATAGCCAGGATATTTTCGGGGCGTTACTACTTTAAGGGCATAGCTACCGCACGAGCCTTTCAGAATAAGGCCCAGTGTCTTCCTGACATATTTTGACAAACGGTAAACAAGTTTACATGAGCTTCGTATCAATTCAATATTTACCGCCGCGTAACTGTTGGTAAATGAAGCAGTCGGAAAATTATAGGATTAATCCTATGATAAAAAACGTTATGGCCCACCCTTTCTTATTTCTTCACCACAAAACGACATAACTTTATGTTTTATAAATTAAAAAACATAAAGGAGAACCACTTTCATTAACGCAATCACGCTATTATCGCCACTACCATAATTAGTAGAATTCGCGTTTTTTTGATGTCAAAGGAATATATCTCTGATGAATTATTTGTTGCACTAACAGGGTATCTTTAATATTGAAGACGCTTCATCGTCTGGGTGAGAATATTTCACTTATGCAGCAAGATGTTAATTTCATGCCGCAAAAAAAGCGTATATTTTCGGCCGTAATAATTCCACTGTCAGGTATACCTTATATCTATTATTCATTAAGCGTGAGTAAACCTTCCTGCCATTCTCTCAATTGAAAAATGCCTCTAGCAGCCCACCAGCCGCGAATCGCGGCGATATCTCCAGCGCATCAGCTTCATTCGAAGTTTTACTGGCGCTACATACTTTCCTGCTCACCGCCATCTATCTCGCCTACCGGACGATAGATAAGATTTATTATTAAAATGATAAAAATTCGTTATAATTTCTTTAAATATTTAAACACCAGACCAGATAAATTGCTGTAATAAAAAGAGTTTGCGTTAAGGCACTTTTCCGTTCCGTATGTGCGTTGCCATTCGGTCGTCATTGCTTTCACCTATTGCTCTCGTCAGTGATTTTTTGAGCTCAGGCGTTGTGTGATCGAACAAATCAGGAGTGGGTATGAACAAGAAAAGACGCTCGGTGCCAGGCATCAGACACTATGACGGCCCTGCTGGCGGCTGGGGCGCATTGAAAGCAACGGCCATTGCGGTACGCACCCAAATGGATACCCTTGACGCCCCCGCGACGCTGCTGCGCACCAACCAACCTGACGGCTTCGACTGCCCGGGCTGCGCGTGGCCTGATAAAGAACACAAATCGACGTTCCAGTTCTGCGAGAACGGCGCCAAAGCGGTGACCTGGGAAGCGACCAGCAAACGCGTCACCCCCGCGTTTCTGGCCGAAAACAGCGTCTCCTCGCTGCTGGCAAAATCGGACTTTGAGCTGGAAGGCTACGGTCGACTCACGCACCCCCTGCGCTATGATCGGGCGAGTGACACCTTCCGCCCCGTCGACTGGGACGCGGCGTTTCAACGCATCGGCGAAGTATTGCGCGGGCTCGAGCCGGACCAGGTCGAGTTCTATACCTCCGGACGCGCCTCTAACGAAGCGGCTTATCTGTTCCAGCTGTTTGCTCGCGAATACGGCACCAACAACTTCCCCGATTGCTCGAATATGTGTCACGAGGCCACCAGCGTCGGTTTGCCCCGTTCGATCGGGATTGGGAAAGGGACCGTCTCGCTGGATGACTTTGATAAGACTGAACTGGTGATCTCCATCGGCCATAACCCCGGCACTAACCATCCGCGCATGATGGGGACCCTCCACGAGCTGGCCCGCCGCAACGTGCCGATTATCGTCTTTAACCCGCTGCGCGAGCGCGCCCTGGAACGTTTTGCGGATCCGCAGAGCGTGATTGAAATGGCGACCTACAGCTCCACGGATATCGCCTCGACCTATTTCCAGGTGAAGGCCGGAGGCGATGCCGCCGCGCTGAAAGGGATTGCCAAACACCTGCTGGAAATGGAGGCCGAACGCGGGGACGTGCTCGATCGCGCGTTTATTGCCGAACACACCCAGGGCTTTGAGGACTTTGCCGACGATATCGCACAAACCCGCTGGGACGACATTGAGCGCGAGTCGGGTCTGAGCCAGGGGGCACTCAAACAGGTGGCTGAGGCCTATGCGAAATCGAATGCCACCATTATTACCTACGGGATGGGCATTACCCAGCACAATAAAGGGACGGCCAACGTCCGCCTGATCGCTGACGTGCTGCTGATGCGCGGGAATATCGGTAAGCCCGGCGCGGGAATATGCCCGCTGCGCGGTCACTCAAACGTGCAGGGGAACCGTACCGTCGGGATTAGCGAGAAACCCACGCCAGCCTTCCTGAACAGTCTGAAGGATGTATTCGGCTTTGAGCCACCGTCTCACCACGGCCATGACGCGGTGCAGGCCACGCAGGCGATGATCGACGGCCGCGCAAAAGCGCTCATTTGCCTCGGCGGTAATTTTGCGGTAGCGATGCCCGATCATGAACGCGGCTTTCCGGCCATGGGCTCCCTCGATTTGAGCGTTCACGTCGGGACCAAGCTGAACCGTACCCATTTGCTGGTGGGCAAAGAGACCTTTATTTTCCCGTGTCTTGGCCGTACCGAGCTGGATGTTCAGGCCACCGGCCGCCAGTCCATTACCGTCGAAGACTCGATGTCGATGGTGCACGCCTCATCCGGCAAGCTAAAACCCGCCTCGCCGTTGCTTCGGTCAGAACCCGCTATCGTCGCGGGCATGGCGAAAGCCACCCTGCCGGACACCCGCGTGGACTGGCTGACGCTGGTTGAGGATTACGACCGCATCCGCGATCTGATCGAGCAGACCATTCCGGGCTTTGAGAACTACAACGCGCGGATCCGCGTTCCCGGCGGCTTCCGTATGCCGCTGCCGCCAACGCAACGTCTCTGGCCAACGGCGACGGGAAAAGCGATGTTCTCGGTCTTCGACGGCGTACACGAGAACGTCAGCGGTGAAGGTGAGCACGTTCTGCGCCTGATCACGCTGCGCAGCCACGACCAGTACAACACCACCATTTACGCCCTGGATGACCGCTACCGTGGCGTGTTTGGCCGTCGCGACGTGCTGTTTATGAACGAAGACGATATGGCGCAGTCAGGGCTGGAACACGGCGACCGCGTGGATATCGAAACCGCCCTGCCCGGCAACGGACAGCGTCTGGAAGACATTACCGTGGTGGCGTACAACATCGCGCCGGGGACCGTCGGGGCCTATTATCCGGAAGCCAACGTGCTGGTACCGCTTGATTATCTGGATAAGGACAGCGGTACGCCGTCGTATAAATCCGTTCCGGTTCGCATCACCCTGCGCTCAAAAGAGATCCGCATGCTGTAAGGCTGTTCGCGCAGAGAAAAAGATGGATATTAAACAGTTAAAATATTTAATCGCGCTCGACGAGACCCGCCATTTTGGCAAGGCGGCCTCGCAGTGCAACATCACCCAGCCGACCCTCTCCATGCGCATCCGCAGCCTGGAAGAGGAGCTGGGGCTGGTGCTGATTGTGCGCGGGCAGCGCTTTGAAGGGTTTACGCCGGAGGGTGAACGCATCCTCGCATGGGCCCGCGCGCTGCTGGCCGCGCATGACGGGCTACAGGCGGAAGCCGCGCTGTGCAAAGGCCAGGTGGTGGGAGAACTCCGTCTGGGGATGGTGCCGCTGGCGAGTGTGGATCCGATGATCTTTATTCGCCTGCTGACGCAAAAATACCCGGAGCTGACCTATAGCCTCTATTCCATGTCCTCCGCGCAGATTGCCGACGGCGTCAGCCGCAATCAGCTTGAACTGGGGATTTGCTATCTCAACAGCATCGACACCAGCCAGTTCGATATTATCCAGCTTCCTAAAACGAAGATGGGCCTGCTGCACGACGTCCGCCATTTCCAGTTCGGCCAGGAGAGATTGACCTGGCGCGACCTGACGGATTTTCCGCTGGGGTTCCTGACCAAAGGGATGCATTACCGGGCGCATATGGAGGCCAGCTTTAAGTCTGCTGGCATTGAACCGAGGTCCGTTTTCGAGAGCGACTCCACGTTCCAGATCATTCAGGCGGTGCAAAGCGGCGTATGCTGCGCCGTGATGCCGCTGAACAACGGACTGGAAGATCTGAACAGCCATTTCAGGATTGTCCCCATCGCCGATGCGAACATTGAGGCCCCTGTCGGCCTGATTATGCGCAGGCAAAAACCGGTCTCCTCGCTGGCGCTGCGCTGCTTTACCGACGCGCAGGAGATTTATCACGCCAGCAATGAGGCGTAGGCCTGACGCGTCACGACGCTAAACCCCTCAATCAGTACCGCGTCGCAAACGGCCCGGTGTTCCGGCAAACTCACCAGCGCGTGGAGCGCATCGCGAAGGGCGTTCAGGGTGTCAGGCGAAGTGTGGGGCGAGGTAATGAGCGGCAGCCCTGGCGTCAGCGGGGTACGGTCAATGACAGCCAGCCCCGTCAGACCTTCCGGTTCGTGACGCTGCAGCAGTGCCCAGGTGACACAGTCGATGGCCGCGATATCCCCTGCTCCGCGTTTGACATCCTTCAGCGACTGGCGATGGCTGCCGCTAAAGGACGTTTGCGCGAAAAACGGACCGTCCGCCGCCAGAGCCGCTATTTTTTTTCGCAGCGCATTGTAGCCGGACTGCGAGTCCGCAGAGTTACAGACCGCCCGTCGGCCGCGAAAATCCGCCAGCGTGAGATGCCGATCCGCCTCGCGCACCACCAGAAAGCTGCGGTACTGGATCCCTTCGCAGCCCGGGGCCGCGTAGTGAAAACAGCCGACAACCTGCACGTCCGGAAGCTGCGTGACCAGCGGGTAACCGCAGGTCTGGCTGAGGATAAGCCCGGGCTGTTGCCAGTGCGTGAGCAGATCGGACTCCGGCCCGTCGGGGACATCATCGACGGGCACACCGCGTGCGGCCAGCAGCCCCTTTACCGCCAGCCAGAGCGCGCGCGTGTCGGCGCGATCCACCGCATACATGGGAAACGCCAGCAGGTTACTCATACCCTTCCCCCTGTTGCTTTCCGGGGTGAACGGTGACGTCGACGGGACTGCTCCAGAACCGGCGCAGCCATTCACCGTAGCCCCTGACCAGAAAACCGCGGTTTCGCTCCCGGTACGCCTCCCGGTTTTGCTGGTAGATCGCCTTCAGTCCGTACCACGGCACGCCCGGTAGATCATGATGTACTGAATGATAGTTGAGATTTAAAAACAAGATCCGCCAGAACAGCCCGGCCTCGTTAATGACGGAGCGCGCCAGCGGATCGTCCGCCGCACGATGTTCGAAAAACGATCGTACCTTGGTCAGCGCCAGCGCCGGATAACTGACCGCCAGCACAAACCAGACGGGTGAAAAACCGACGTGCGTCATCCAGGCGAAGAGTGCCGCCAGCAGCGTGATGTGAACCAGCCACATCGTCATCGCCCGCAGGTGAAGATGACGAAACGCCGCCACGGCGCTGCCCAGCGTCTGGACGATATCCAGCAGCGGCGCCAGCAGAAGCCGCCCGGCAAAGGTATTACGGGCCCGAATCAGGCGCTTCTGCCAGGGGGGAAGCGCGCCCAGCTTGCCTCGGTAAAATAGTACGACTCCGGGTCATCCACCGGATGGGTCAGGCTATCGTACCGATGGTGGGCCAGATGGGAATCCCGGTACAGGCCGTACGGGTACCAGACCGCCAGCGGGAGCGTGCCGAACAGCTGGTTAAGCCAGGCAAAACGGGTGGGATGCCCGTGGATCAGCTCATGCTGCAACGACATATACCAGGCGGTAAACCCGATGAGCAGCAGCGTGGCGGGCAGCAGGCCGAGCGTTTGCCAGAACGCCAGCGTGGCAAACCAGCCCGCATAAATCGTGAACATTAACAGCCAGGTGGGCAGTTCGCTTCGCCACAAGAAACCCGACGCGAGGCGGTGGATTTGATTGCGTTGTTGTGGATGTAAATAGAGGGAGCTTCGTTTACCCATTCCTTCAGACGCCGTTTCGCCAGAGACAGAGCCCTGAAGATCGGGGATAACGCCTGAAATAACAAAGAACTTAAATCGCTTTGCTTTGCCAGAAACACAGAGCGCACTCGTCGCTTGACTTATTCTGTATTAAAGGTACTTTTCAGGACATGAAGAAGATCCTGATTATCGTTCCCGACGGCGGCATGCTGTTTGAAGCCGCCGGTATCGCCGACATTCTGATGCAGGCCAACCGGCTGCATCCGGAAGGGCTTGCGCAGCCCCGCTACCGGATTATCATCGCCACCACGCAGCCTCACCAGGTGATCCACGGCCAGTCCGGCCTGAACCTGCTGGCGGACTATCGTCTGCCGGAGCTGGATCCGCGTGAACCGCTGGATACCATTATCATCACCGGACGCGGTATGAACGAGCAGGAGAGCATAGCCGTAGTCGACTGGCTGCACCTCGCTGCGCCGCACGCCCGGCGGATCGCCTCTATCTGCGGCGGCGCGATGCTGCTGGCCCAGACCGGCTTGCTGGACGGTCGTCGCGCCACCACCCACTGGCGGCTGCTGGAAACCATGCAAGCCCAGTACCCGTCAATCCAGGTTGAAGGCGGCCCACTCTACATTCAGGACGGCCCCATCTGGACCTCCGGCGGCGTGAGTTCCGGGTTCGACCTGACCCTGGCGCTGGTGGAGGACGACTACGGATTTACCCTCGCCCGCGACGTGGCGCAGGATATGGTGATGTATCTGCGACGTCCCGGCGGACAGCTGCAGTTCAGCCGCTACAGCCTGCAGCAGCCCGGCACAGCAGGGCCGATAGGCGAGGTGCAAAGCTGGATCCTGCAGAACCTCACCGCCGATCTGTGCGTGGAGAACCTGGCCGAGAAAGCGGCGATGAGCCCGCGTAACTTCACCCGCGTGTTTACCCGCGAGGCCGGGGTCTCGCCTGCCCGCTACGTGACCGAAGCGCGTCTGGCCGCCGCCCGCCAGCTGCTTGAACAGACCCGCGATCCCCTTGAACGCGTTGCTGAGCAAAGCGGCTTTGGCACCAGCATTAACTTGCGCCGCATCTTTGAGAAACAGCTTCACCTCACGCCCGGAGAATACCGCCAGCGCTTTCATTGCCGCAAGATGGCGTAATCTGATCCTTTTTTGTCGTTTACGCCAACCGGCCCGACGCCTACAGTGACTCCAGACAACAGAGATAAGGAGTGCACCATGGTTAAGGTCGGTATTAACGGTTTCGGCCGTATCGGGCGTAATGTCCTGCGCGCGGCGCTGGGCAACCCGGCGCTTCAGATTGTGGCCATCAACGATCTGACAGACAGTAAAACCCTCGCCCATCTGCTGAAACATGATTCCCTTCTGGGCAAGCTGCCCGCGCCCGTTGAAGCGGCTGACGGCGCGCTGCAGGTAGACGGCCAGCGGATCGCCGTATTTAGCGAACGCGACCCGGCGAATATCCCGTGGCGTGATGCCGGGGTAGACGTGGTGATTGAAGCTACCGGCTTCTTCACTGAACGGGAGAAAGCGGCGGTGCATATCACCCACGGCGGCGCTAAGCGCGTCATCATTTCCGCTCCCGCGAAAAACGACGACCTGACGATTGTGATGGGCGTCAACCATGATCAGTACGATCCCGACCGGCACACGGTGGTAAGCAACGGGAGTTGCACCACGAACGGTCTGGCACCAGCCGCGCAGGTGCTGCACCAGCAGTTCGGGATTGAGCATGGCCTGATGAACACGACGCACGCCTACACCAATAGCCAGGCGCTGCACGATCAGCCGGAAAAAGATCTGCGCGGTGCACGCGCGGCGGCGCTGTCGATTGTGCCCTACTCCAGCGGCGCGGCGAAAGCGCTGGGGAAAGTAATTCCCTCCCTGGACGGCAAGCTGACCGGGTACTCCCTGCGCGTGCCGGTGCCGGTGGTATCGATTGTCGATTTAACCGTGACGCTGAGCCGCAACGTGACCGCCGAAGAGGTGAATGACGCGTTCCGCAACGCGGCCGCCAGCGGCCCCCTGAAAGATATCCTGGGTTATAGCGATGAACCGCTGGTGTCCAGCGATTACCAGGGTGACCCGCGCTCCTCGATTATCGACGGGCTTTCCACGCTGGTCATTGGCGGGAACATGGTGAAGATCCTGGCGTGGTATGACAACGAGTGGGGCTTCTCTAACCGCCTGGTGGATCTGGCGGTGCTGATGGATAAGAAAGGGCTGTAAACCTGAGGCCGGGTGGCACGAACGCTCACCCGGCTAAAAAATCACTCCGCTTTCACTTTCACACCCATAAACACAATCACCATCGCCGTCACCAGCAGGAAGCCGCTGCCCGCGAACACGCCGCTGGCGCCGTTAAGATCAAACACTGCCCCACCTCCGGCCGCACCGGCGCTTATCGCCAGCTGGATTGAGGCCACCAGCAGCCCCCCTGCACTTTCGGCTTCATCCGGAACGGTGGTCGCAAGCCAGGTGGACCAGCCCACCGGAACCAGGCCAAATGCAAAGCCCCACAGTGCGACCAGCAGCCCGTCCAGCATGGCCAGATGACCAAAGGCGACCATCATGAGCGCGAGAACGCCCATCGCAAACGGCACCAGCGCCAGCGTCAGGCGCAGATTACGTGCCAGCAGATGCCCGGCCACGGAGGTGCCCACAAAGTTGGCGATACCAAAGCCCAGCAGGATCAGTGAAATGGTCTCCACGCTCGCCTGGCCCACCGTCTCCAGGAACGGACGCAGGTAGGTAAAGAAAGCGAAATGGCCGCTGAAGATCAGGATGGTTGCCAGCATGCCGCCGATCATCCCCGGACGGCGCAGCACGCGGAACAGCGTACTCAGGCTACCGCTGCTCTCCGGCTTCATGGACGGCAGCACCCAGAGCTGCCACAGCAGCGCCAGCATGCTCGGCAGAATGCAGAGTACAAAAACGTTGCGCCAGCCGATCAGGCTGCCCAGATAGCTGCCCAGCGGCGCCGCGACTACCGTGGCAATCGATACGCTGGAGAAGATCACCGCCAGCGCTTTCGGCACTTTATCTGCCGGAACCAGGCGCATCGTCGTGGCCGTCGACATCGCCCAGAATCCCCCGATCGCTATCCCCAGAAGCAGGCGCCCCATTAGCAGGACGTGCAGGTTAGGCGCAAAGGCCACCAGCAGGCTGGAGATAATTTGCAGCACCGAGAAAAACATCAGAACCCAGCGGCGGTCGATACTCTTGGTTGCCGGGGTGATCAGCAATCCGGTGACCAGCGCCACCAGCGCGGTGGCGGTGACAGCTTGTCCGGCCATCCCCTCGGTAACGCCCAGGCTCGCGGCCATGGGGGTTAACAAGCTGGCGGGCAGAAATTCGGCCGTAATCAAACCAAATACCCCCAACCCCAGTGAATAGACGGCCCGCCAGGCGGGTTTTGCAGGCGCTACCGCCTCGCTCGCCGCGACACATGAACTCATCTGTTGATCTCCCGTTATAAAAATGTGACTAGTGTCGCAAAAGAATAGAAGGTTCACCCAGGACGATCTATGACATATAATCTCCACTTATTGATTATTCGTCCGGAGTTGCGCCATGACCGTACAGTCACCCGATTTGATCAGCGAACTTTTACGCGGCATGCGCCTGTCAGGCGTGAAATACCGGCGGATTGAAGCCAGTGCGCCATTTGGCGTCGCGTTTCATCAGGCTCCCGGCAGGGCGCAGTTTCATTTTGTGAGCCACGGTAGCGCCCTGTTGCGCATGGAGAGCGGTGCAACGTTCGAACTGAGCGGTGGCGACGCCCTCTTTATTCCCGGCGGAAATTCTCATGCCCTGCTCTCTGACGAACAGGCCACCCTTACCCCTGTCAACGCCTTTCCGAGCGAGCCTATCTGCAGCTCGGTCTGTGCTATCACCTGCGAGCCCTGCCCGGAGAGCGAGAACACCCTTATCTTTAGCGGATGCATGGATTTTGAGCTGGGCGGCATGCAGCCGCTGATCAAGGCGATGCCGGAAGTGATGATGGTTAGTCGGCTGATGTCCACCTGGCCGGAAATTCATCCGCTGCTGGCGGCAATGGAGCGGGAATCCGCGGCGCGTCAGGCCGGGTATGCCGGGATCCTTGCGCGGCTGGCCGATGTGGTGGCGGCGTTAATTGTGCGGGGCTGGGTTGAAGGCGGCTGTGGCAAAGCCACCGGCTGGGTGCAGGTGCTGCGCGACCCGCGCCTGAGCCGGGCCATTTACGCTATGCACCAACAGCCTGGCCTGAACTGGAGCGTCGCCGATCTGGCAAAAGAAGCCGGGACTTCCCGATCCGTTTTCGCGGAACGGTTTCTCGCGGCGACGGGAACGACACCGGCAAAATATCTCAGCGAGCTGAGAATGCGGCTGGCCATTCAGTATATTCGTCATGAAAACCAGCCGATCGAAACCGTCGCGCTGCGGCTGGGTTACGGATCGCTGGCGGCTTTTAGCCGGGCATTTAAGCGCATCATTGGCCATGCGCCGGGCACGCTGCGGGAAGCCAGCCAGACTCCGGAAGAAGCCTGACTGGCGTACGGCATCAGAAATAGTATTTAAAGCGTACGCGTCCGCCGTAGCGATCGTCGTTTTTATTGTCACCCTCTTTTGGAGAGGCGTTGACCCAGGACGCATACGCGCCCAGATAGATGTTGAAGTTTTTCATCTTCATGACGTTCGGAATGAGGTACGACGTATGGATGGTATGAATGTCGTACTCGCCCGGGTCGCTGATCCAGCAGTCGTTTTCACACTCGGCGTCAAAGGTTGAGGTATTAAACTCGTCGATTTCGTTATGAGCATAGATATAGCCCAGCTCAAAATTACGCCAAAGGGCATTGATGCCTGAGGTAAAGTCGGTTTCGCCCGTGGCGTCCAGGTAAGCCGTGTTGAAGTTCATGACCACCCCGTTCTCCGGATCGGTTTTAAGTCCGTCCCAGGTCATAGTAAACCCGTAGCCGGTCCGGTCTGACTGATCGACCCAGCGCCCGGCATCGTCACGATAGCCGTAAGCGTTGTTTACCAGGTTGGTCTCCATAGCGAACGCGGTTGAAAACGGTCCGCTCTGCCATGAGACAACCGGGCGCACGTAGGCGACGTTTTTATCGTTCTCAAGCTCCGCGCCGTGATAACGCTGGTCGACGTACAGATCGCTGCCGTCCTTAAACAGGGTATTCAGTTCGAAATACCAGTTGTCCAGCGTCTTGCTCACCAGGAAGTTACCGCCGCTGTCGGTTCGGCCACGCCCCTCTTTCAGCATATAGATATAGCCGTAGCCATCGCTGTAAAGGTCGTCTGCCGTATTGCCCGAGTATTCCACAAAGGTATCCTGATTGAGCGGAAACATATCATACGCTTCGAAGCGACCAACCTTAATTTCCCAGTCTTTTTCAGAACCGAAGAAAAATACGGCGTCATCCAGATACATTTGCCCAGCAAGATCGCCGAGCGGCTGAACGGAGAATCCGGCATAATTTCCGTTATTCATTTTACGATAACCATCAAAACCCAGCAGAATACGGCCATTAATATCCCAGCGTTCTTTATCCCCGGGTGCCCAGTCGTTATTAGCGCTTTGCTTAACAGACGTCAGGCTACCCGTTTTACTGGCAGCATCCATATTAAGCTCAACGTCACCATAAAATTTAATATCGCCAAAACCTGACAGCGTCAGTTTCGGCGGCGCCTCGTTGTTGACCGGCTCCTCTGACTGCACGGTGACCGTCGCTGCCTGCTGTACCGTCGCCTGTTGCTGCTTAAGCACTTCGATTTGCGCTTCCAGCTGCGCCAGCTTTTCCTCCACGCTTGCTGAGGACTGGGCGGCTAAAAGCGCCCCGGAATAGAGCGCACCTGTCAATATGACCATTTTCTTTAATTTCATAGATTCCGTCCTGATTAAAAAGGAAATACCCAATGATTGAGTTTCGCCATTTCGTACAAATACAGTCAGGAACGCTATTATGTTTTTTGATAACTGAATTACGAATTTTAACTTGTGTGAACCGGGCAGAATAATTCCTTTATTATTAACGAGAGAAACACAACTCGCCTCACATTATTATTTCATCAACTTACCCGACGTTAATTATATAAAATACAAATATAATTATTTAAGATAATAATTAGACCGGTTTCATTCCCACAACAAATTATCAAACGTCCTGCAGCCTGCCTGAGAACGCGGTAATTTGTCTGGTTCTGCGCAAAATGGGATATTCAACACGCGAAGCGGGCAATATTCGTCTAAGGTTTTCAGGTGATTGACAACAGCGGTCACGCTGCCCGGTAAAGACAGGAGACGAAAAGATGATAAAACCTCGTACATTGCGCCCCGCTTGTTTACATCTCGCGCTGGGAGGCGCGCTGCTCGGTGTCGCAACGTTTGGCTATGCCAACGAACAGCCTGCGACTCAGACAACCCCGCCCGATATTTTACTGGGGCCCCTCTTCAGTGATGTGCAAAGCGCTAAACTGTTTCCCGATCAAAAAACCTTTGCGGATGCAGTCCCCAAAAGTGACCCGCTGATGATTCTGGCGGATTACAGGATGCAGCACGCGCAGTCCAGCTTTGACCTGCGCCATTTTGTCGAGATGAATTTCACCCTCCCAGAAGAGGGAGAAAAGTATGTTCCACCGGCGGGGCAATCGTTACGTGAGCACATTGACGATCTTTGGCCCGTACTGACGCGCACCACCGATAAAGCCAGCAACAAATGGGATTCCCTTCTGCCGTTACCGAAGCCTTACGTTGTGCCCGGCGGTCGTTTCCGCGAGGTCTACTACTGGGACAGCTACTTCACCATGCTGGGCCTGGCTGAGAGCGATCATTGGGACAAAATCAGCGACATGGTGGATAACTTTGCGTATGAGATCGACACCTTCGGCCACATTCCCAACGGCAACCGCAGCTATTACCTGAGCCGCTCCCAGCCGCCGTTTTTCTCACTGATGGTTGAACTGCTGGCGACCCATGACAGCGATGCGCTGAAAAAATATCGTCCGCAGATGGAGAAAGAGTATGCCTACTGGATGGACGGCGTCGATGCCCTGCAGCCGGGCCAGGCAAGCAAACGCGTGGTGAAACTGGATGACGGCGCGATCCTCAACCGCTACTGGGACGATCGCGACACCCCGCGCCCGGAGTCCTGGCTTGACGATGTGAATACCGCGAAAAGTAACCCTAACCGACCGGCAACCGAGATCTACCGTGATTTGCGTTCCGCCGCGGCCTCGGGATGGGACTTTAGTTCCCGCTGGATGGACGATCCGCAAAAACTCGGCACCATCCGGACCACCAGCATTGTGCCCGTGGACCTGAATGCCCTGATGTTCAAGATGGAAAAACTGCTGGCCCGGGCAAGCCAGGAAAGCGGCGATGCCGCCAGCGCAAACAAGTATGAGGCGCTGGCCACCGCGCGCCAGAAAGCCATCGAGAGCCACCTGTGGAATGATAAAGAGGGCTGGTACGCCGATTACGATCTGAAGAGTAAGAAGGTACGCAATCAGCTCACGGCTGCGACCCTGTTCCCGCTTTACGTGAAGGCGGCGGCGCAGGATCGTGCCGATAAAGTCGCTGCGGCAACCTCCTCACGTCTGCTGCAGCCGGGCGGAATAGCGACCACCACCGTCAACAGCGGTCAACAGTGGGATGCGCCAAACGGCTGGGCCCCGCTGCAATGGGTGGCGGCGGAAGGGTTGCAGAATTACGGGCAAGAAAAGGTCTCAATGGATGTGACCTGGCGCTTCCTGAAAAACGTTCAGCATACTTATGACCGGGAAAAGAAACTGGTCGAGAAATACGACGTGTCGACAACCGGTACGGGCGGCGGCGGCGGCGAGTATCCGCTGCAGGACGGCTTCGGCTGGAGCAACGGGGTGACGCTGAAGATGCTGGATCGGGTCTGCCCGAAAGAGAAACCGTGCGACAGCGTGCCGGAGAATCGGCCTGCCGCGAATGATGAGGGGGCGCCGGTGAAGGCGACGGCGCAGTAAGTGAGTATTGCCGGGTGGCGGCTACGCCTTACCCGGCCTACTTTTTAAACTCACAGGGCTTTGCTTAGAAACTGTAACTCGCCCCTAACTGATACGTTCTGTCGCGCCCAATCCAGCAGTTGGTCGCATCGTAGCAGGTCAGCGTCTCTTTGTTGGTGATGTTCTGCGCACTGGCCTTAAGCGTCAGCCCTGCCAGCGAAGGCAGGATTTCGCCCATCCGGTAGGATGCCGACAGATCGTACTGGGTGGTACCGCCCAGCTTACCCGCATCGTTAGCGGGTGAGATTTCCATCGGGCCGGTATAGCGCGCCCCCGCCCCCAGCATCAGCCCTTTCAGCGGCGTGTTCTCAAAGGTGTAATCCCCCCAGAGATTGAAGGCATTCTCCGGCACCTGCGTTGGACGTTTCCCTTTGTACTTATCATCTTCCGTATTGATCGCGTGGGTGTAGGCATAGTTCGCAATCAGCGTCAGGTTGTCCGTCGGGCGGCTGATGGCAGACAGCTCAGCCCCTTTGGATTCCACCTCCCCGGTCTGACGATAGTTCAGGAAGCCCGGATCGGAGGTGACGACATTTTTCTGACGGATGTTGAACACCGAGGCGGTAAAGGTGGTGGCGTAGTCGGCCAGCAGATATTTCACGCCGCCCTCCACCTGCTTGCTGGTGGTCGGTTTGACGTCTTTCGCCGCGAGCGTTCCCTTCGGCGACACTGGTGCAAAGCCTTCGGAATAGCTGATAAACGGTGACAGACCATTATCAAAAGCGTAAAGCGCGCCCAGGCGTTTGGTGACGCGATCCTGAGAGACCCAGTCCTTATCACCGTTTTGCAGATAATTGGTGGTCACGGAGCGATAATCGTCGTAGCGCAGGCTGCCCAGCAGATTTAAGCCCCCCCACTCCACCTGATCCTGCAGGTAGTAGCCGTTCTGCTGATAGCTCAGACGGTTTTTCTGGGCGGTATACAGGCCCAGCGCGCTTTCGCCGATCTGCGAATAGTCAGGGTTGCGCATATCCATGCCCGGCGTGGCCGACGCGTAACGGTAGTGGAAATGGGAATTCAGCTTCTGATAGTCAAACCCGGCCAGCAGATGGTGTTGCCAGTCACCCAGCGCCACGGTTTTAGTCACCTGGTTATCGATGTTGAAGCTCTGCAGATCTTCATCGGTGGTGTAGGCAAAGCGGTTGAGCTGATAGACCTCGCTTCCCGTGCCCGTCGCATAGACGCTGCGCTGATGCGTATCGACGTCGAAATAGCGCGCCTTCTGGTTAAAGCCCCAGCCGCTGTCGAACGCATGTTCAAAGCTGTAGCCCAGCATCCACTGGCGCTGCTTAAATCCGTTCCACTCATCACCGGCGTAGTCGCGCTTGCCCGCGTATTTCGAGCGCAGGTAGGCGAGCGGCAGCGGGTTCGACGGCGTCAGGCTCGGGGAGTTCTGCGCCAGCGCATCCAGAGTCAGGCGGGTTTTGCTGTCGGGTTGCCAGGTGACGGACGGGGCAACCAGGTAGTTTTCATACCGGGTGGTGTGCGGCTGATCGTCATTTTCCGTCGCTTTCCCCAGCAGACGGTAGTTCCAGTCGCTGTCGGCGATCTGACCGGTTGAGTCGAGATAGCCCTCTTTCAGGTTGCGGTTGCCGGTGTTAAATCCGAATTCGGTTCGCGCTTCTCGCTGTGGCTTTTTACTCTGGATATTCACCAGCCCGCCCGGCGAGCCGCCGCCGTAGAGAACCGATGAGGGGCCTTTCAGGATATCAACGCTGTCAATTAACAGCGGATCGATGCGGGCTTTGGTATTGCCGGTGACGTTATAGGGCAGCTGCAGCCCGTTGTAGAACTCCTGGTCGACGGTAAAGCCACGAATTTTATATTCGCTCATGTAGGAGGTATTTCCCCGCACCTCGGTTGAGACCCCTGGCGCATAGCGCAGGATTTCATTCACGGAATTCGCATGGCGCTTATCAATTTCCGGCGCAGAGAGGGTCGTGATGACCTGCGGCGTTTTACTTTCAGCAACGGCCGATTTCGTGGCGCTGTTCGTCCAGGCCGGCAGCGCGCTGCCCTGCTCTGCGCCGGTGACGACGATAGTGGATTCTTCGGCGAATGCCGGAACGTGCAGTGCGAGCGAGACGGCGCCTGCCAGGGCGCATAGCGTAAAACGTGAAGGAGTCATAATGTCGTCTTGTTGTTAGATGCGATACGGAACGACAATTATTATCATTTAGATTAACAAATCAATACGCAGCCAAAAAAACGGCCCTCCGCAGAGAGCCGTTTACGTCATGTTATGCTCGTCGCAGTAACCTGAATATGCCCAGCACCACAATGGCGCCCACGACAGCGACCAGAAAACTGTGCAGGTCAAAACCACTTATGTTGCCTCCTAAGCCAAACATCGTCGCCAGCCAGCCGCCCACAACCGCACCAACGACCCCGAGTACACAGGTCAAAATAAAGCCGCCGCCATCGTTTCCCGGCATGATCAATTTCGCGATAGCGCCAGCAATAAGACCAAAGATAATCCAGGCGATGATACCCATAGCGATGCCCTCTTGCAGGTTTAACGCATGCGCAGAAAACCTTCTGCACAGCTAACATAAGTATAGGTCATCGCCGGAAAATCATTTTCTTCTCACCGACTTATCTTTGTCTAAACAGGCAAAAAAAACTCACCGGTTTGTATTAAGTTTCATCGCAGATTGCCGATAACGCTAAGACAGTCTGTCATCTATCAAGGAGCCATCCGGCGTGAGTCATTACAGTGAGCAGTTCCTCAAGCAAAATCCGCTGGCTGTATTAGGGGTATTACGCGACCTGCAAAAAGGTGAAGTGCCGCTGCGCATCAGCTGGTCGAATAATCAGTTCATCAGCAAGATCCTTGACGCCTCGCAGGAGCGGCTGGTGATTGATTTAGGCAGCCAGGAGTATGAAAACCGCGCGGCGCTGAAGGCGGAGAATATCGCCGTGATGGCCGAAACGCAGGGCGCCAAAGTGGAGTTTGTCCTGTCGCGACTGGAACTGAGCGAATATCAGGGGCTTCCGGCCTTTGTGACCCCCCTTCCTGGCAATCTCTGGTTTGTCCAGCGTCGCGAATATTTCCGCATCAACGCCCCGCTTCACCCAGCCTACTTCTGCAAGGCCAAAATGCCGGATAAAAAAGAGATTCGCTTCCGTC
Organism: Enterobacter sp. BNK-22; assembly: GCF_048684805.1. Lineage (NCBI taxonomy): Bacteria > Pseudomonadati > Pseudomonadota > Gammaproteobacteria > Enterobacterales > Enterobacteriaceae > Enterobacter > Enterobacter sp. BNK-22. The sequence goes on along the minus strand of NZ_JBLQTT010000001.1, from coordinate 763,556 downwards.
TCTTCGATCTGTCGCTGGGCGGTATGGGCGCGCTGATGGATACGCCGAAACCCGACGGACTGGTAGAAGGCATGCGGTTTACGCAAATTGAACTGGATATGGGGGGCTGGGGGCGCTTTTATTTCGATGCACAGCTGATTGCCATCAGTGACCGCACCGTCGTGGACAGCAAAAATGAAACCATCACGACGCCGCGTCTGAGCTTCCGTTTCCTGAATGTCGGGCCCGGCGCAGAGCGCGAGCTGCAGCGCATTATCTACTCCCTGGAGCGCGAGGCGCGGGAACGCGCAAATAAAGTTCTGTAAGGAACATCGGGCAGCGTGACCGCCGCCCGTCTGCGGCATTACATGGCATCCATCGCTTTCTGTACTTTCCAGATATAACGAGGCGCCTGTGGTGCCGGGTGATTTTTCGCCACATGCTCAAAGAATTCGTCTTTGTCCATGCCGTTAATCTCTTCTATCGCCTCTTTGCGGTCAGAGGAGAACGTTCTCAGCAACGCGCCGGCACCGTTAACGTAAGAGACCACCAGCGCGTACTGCATCACCTCCGGATCCTTAATGCCCTTCAGCACGCCGTGCTCCATGATGCTCAGATAGGCCGTGCCCATTGAAATGTTGCGTTCCGGATTCTTCAGCTCGCTGGTCGACGGCTGACCGCTCCAGCCCATATAGCGGTAAACTTCTTTCCCCGCCGTTGACGCTTTAAGCTGCATCAGCCCCACCGCGTTGGATTTGCTGACAAGCGTGGGATTACCGCCGGACTCCACCGCAATGATCGCCGTGATGAGACGCGGACTGACGCCCCAGGCTTTCCCGGCTTGTTCACTGATCGGCATCCACTGCATCGCGCGCTTCACCGGCACTTCCGGGTTCCAGGGCGGGTTTTGATAATCATGTTTTGAACTACAGCCAGCGAGCAACACAATCAAAAAAGCAAACCATCTCAATTTCACGTCATCTATCCTTATAGCCGGTCATCGCGGTGCGCCGCTCTTGAAGCAGGCGGCGTATAAGCGGCATGATATAGACAATTAGTTTCTCATTCAGCAAGGAATTGCCATGTCTCAGTTTCATCTCATCGCGCCGTCGGGCTACTGCATTAACCAGGACGCGGCGCAGCGGGGCGTTCAGCGTTTGCTGGAGTCGGGCCACCGGGTAGAAAATCAGACGATTATCCCCCGCCGCCAGCAGCGTTTTGCCGGTACCGAAGCGCAGCGGCTGAATGATATCAACAGCCTGGTCAGCCTGAAGGGTGAAAATAGCATAGTGCTGGCGGTGCGCGGCGGATATGGCGCGAGCAGGCTGCTGGAAAGCATTGACTGGCAGGGCCTGGCGCAGCGCCAGCAGCAGGATCCGCTGCTGATATGCGGCCACAGCGATTTCAGCGTCATCCAGCTTGGGCTGCTGGCGCTGCATAACGTTATCACCTTCAGCGGCCCGATGCTGGCCGGTAATTTCGGCGCCCCGGAGCTGAATGCGTTCACCGTGGAACACTTCTGGCGCGCGCTGCGCAATCCCACCTACAGCGTGGAGTGGCAGGGGAATGGACCGCACTGGGAATGTGAAGGCCAGCTCTGGGGCGGCAACCTGGCGATGCTGGTTTCGCTTATCGGCACGCCGTGGATGCCGCACATCGAGGACGGCATTCTGGTGCTGGAAGATATCAACGAACATCCGTTCCGCGTCGAGCGCATGCTCTTGCAGCTCTATCATGCCGGTATTCTTGAGCGCCAGTCCGCGATCGTGCTGGGCAGCTTCAGCGGCTCTGCCCCGAATGACTATGACGCGGGTTACTCCCTGGAAACCATGATTGAGTTCATTCGCTCGCGGCTGGATGTTCCGGTGATCGCCGGTCTGGATTTTGGCCATGAGCAGCGCACCGTGACCCTGGCGCTGGGGGCGCACGCCTCCCTGATCCATAATGATTCCGGCTCCCGGCTGACCATCAGCGGCCATCCTGTCATAAAGGCATAAAAAAGCCGTTATACCCCCTTAATAAAACGCTGTTGCCGTCGTTAATATGTTAGGGTTTTAGTAACAGCGTTAACATTGAGGTGGGAGTAAGAGAACATTGGATGCCGCAGCGATAATCAGCCTTTTCATTCTGGGTTCGGTCCTTGTAACCAGCAGTATTTTATTAAGTTCATTTTCATCGCGTCTCGGCATACCTATTCTTGTTATTTTCCTCGCCATCGGCATGCTGGCCGGCATTGATGGCATTGGCGGTATCCCATTCGATAACTATCCTTTCGCCTACATGGTGAGTAACCTGGCGCTGGCGGTGATCCTGCTGGACGGCGGCATGCGCACCCAGGCGAGCTCCTTCCGCGTGGCCTTAGGGCCCGCGCTGTCGCTCGCGACGGTTGGCGTGTTGATAACCTCCGGCCTCACCGGAATGATGGCCGCGTGGCTTTTCCATCTCAATATCATGGAAGGTTTGCTGATTGGCGCGATTGTCGGCTCAACCGATGCGGCAGCGGTGTTTTCTCTGCTTGGTGGAAAAGGGCTCAACGAACGTGTTGGCTCCACGCTTGAGATTGAATCCGGCAGTAACGACCCGATGGCGGTGTTTCTCACCATTACGCTTATCGAGATGATTCAGCAGCACGAAAGCGGGCTGAGCTGGACGTTTGCGTGGCATATCCTGCAGCAGTTTGGCCTTGGGATTGTCATCGGCCTGGCGGGCGGCTATCTGCTTCAGCAGACAATCAACCGCATATCGCTGCCGTTGGGGCTTTACCCGTTGCTGGCGCTGAGCGGCGGCATCCTCATTTTTGCCGTTACCACGGCGCTGGACGGCAGCGGCATTCTCGCCGTCTACCTCTGCGGGTTCCTGATGGGCAACCGCCCTATTCGCAACCGCCATGCCATTTTGCAGAACTTCGACGGTCTGGCCTGGCTGGCGCAGATCGGCATGTTCCTGGTGCTTGGGCTTCTGGTCACCCCTTCAGACCTGCTGCCCATCGCGGTTCCGGCGCTGCTGCTGTCCGCGTGGATGATCTTTTTCGCCCGTCCGCTGTCGGTATTTGCAGGTTTGCTGCCGTTTCGCGGCTTCAACCTGCGCGAGCGGATATTCATCAGTTGGGTGGGCCTGCGCGGCGCGGTGCCGATTATCCTTGCCGTCTTCCCGATGATGGCGGGTCTGGATAACGCCCGGCTGTTCTTTAACGTGGCGTTCTTCGTGGTGCTGATTTCGCTGCTGTTCCAGGGAACATCCCTCGGGTGGGCGGCGAAAAAAGCCAAAGTGGTGGTGCCTCCCGTGGGCTGGCCGGTTTCCCGCGTGGGGCTCGACATTCATCCGGAAAACCCATGGGAACAGTTCGTCTATCAGCTGAGCGCCGACAAATGGTGCGTGGGGGCTTCGCTGCGCGATTTGCACATGCCGGCCGAAACGCGCATTGCCGCCCTGTTCCGCGACAATGTTCTGCTGCACCCTACCGGCAGCACCCGCCTGCGCGAAGGGGATATTCTGTGCGTGATTGGCCGCGAGCGCGACCTGCCCGCACTGGGCAAGCTGTTCAGCCAGTCGCCTCCGGTGGCGCTGGACCAGCGTTTCTTCGGCGATTTCATTCTGGAAGCCAGCGCCAGGTTTGCCGATGTGGCGCTGATTTACGGCCTGGATGAAGGTGCTGAAGACGGAGATAGCCAGCAAACGCTGGGCGAAATCATCCAGCAGCGGCTTGGCGCTGCCCCGGTCGTGGGCGATCAGGTCGAGTTTGCCGGGATGATCTGGACGGTAGCAGAGAAAGAAGATAACGCTGTGAGGAAAGTCGGTTTGAGGCCGATGGAAGAGGAAGCGGAGTAGCGGTTTTTTTGCCGGGTGGCGCTAACGCTTACCCGGCCTACACTCGAGGGTTTTGTAGGTCGGGTAAGGCGAAGCCGCCACCCGACACAAACATTTGTTACACCGTCACAACCGGCACCCTTGGTGCCAGCGCGCACATCAGTTCATACCCTACCGTCCCTGCTGCTGCGGCAACGTCATCAATTTTGATTTCGTTACCCCACAGCTCAACCGGGGAACCGATGCCCGCCTGCGGGCAGGGCGTCAGGTCAACGGCCAGCATATCCATTGATACGGTGCCTACCGTTCCCGTGCGGACCCCATCGACCCACACAGGCGTGCCGGTCGGCGCAATGCGCGGGTAGCCATCGGCATAGCCGCCCGCCACGATACCAATCCGCTGCTCGCCCTGTGCTCGATAGCGGCTGCCGTAGCCCACCGTGTCGCCAGCCTTCAGGGTTTGCACACCAATGATTTCGCTGCGCAGGGTCATTACCGGCTTCAGGCCGCTGTTGGCGATATCCTGCCACTGGCCCGAGGGGGACGCGCCGTACAGAACGATCCCCGGACGCACCCAGTTGTAATGCGCCTCGGGATGCCAGAGCGTGGCCGCCGAGTTGGACAGCGAGCGCGGACAGTCCAGCCCTTCTGCCGCCTGCTCAATGCGGACCATGGCATCGGCAATGCCCTCCGGTTTTTCCGCGTCGGCAAAATGCGCCATCAGCGTCATTTCACCTACGTTCTTCAGCGCGCGCAGCTGCTGCCAGACCGTATGCACCCGCTCAGGCTGGAAGCCCAGGCGGTTCATGCCGCTGTTCACCTTGAGATAGATATCCAGCGGAGCATGGAGCTTCGCATCCTGAATCGCTTTGATCTGCCAGTTGCTGTGAACGCTGGTGGTCAGCCGGTACTTATCCAGCAGCGGCAGATCGTCGGCGTGGAAGAAGCCCTCGAGCAGCAGTATGGGCCCTTTCCAGCCGCGCTCGCGCAGCAGAATAGCCTCTTCCAGATTAAGTAACGCAAAGCCATCGGTGGCGCTCAGCGCGCTCCAGATACGGTCAATGCCGTGGCCGTAGGCATTCGCTTTCACGACCGACCACACGCGTGCGCCAGGTGCCGCCCGGCGAACAATCTGCAGGTTATCCTTCAGGGCCTGCAGGTTCAGCTGAGCCAGAACAGGACGGGACATGACAACTCCTTAGTTATGCGCGCCGTGCAGGTGCTGTGGACGCGACGGCGTAAACCCCGATTGATAGCGCGCGGCGCTTAAATCGTCAAACGGAATGGCTGGCGTGCGTCCGGAAATCAGGTCGCTCAGCAGCTGGCCGGAGCCACAGGCCATCGTCCAGCCAAGGGTGCCGTGTCCGGTATTGGTCCACAGGTTTTTGAACGGCGTGCGCCCCACAATCGGCGTACCGTCCGGCGTCATCGGACGCAGGCCGGTCCAGAACGTCGCCTGCTCGACAAAGCCACCGCGCGGGAAGAGATCCCCAACCACCATCTCCAGCGTTTCACGACGCGGTTTCAGCAGCTCGGTATTGAAGCCAACGATCTCCGCCATGCCGCCTACGCGGATGCGGTTATCGAAGCGGGTAATGGCGATTTTGTAGGTTTCATCCAGAATGGTAGAAACCGGTGCGCCGCTCTCCTCTTTTACCGGAATGGTCAGCGAGTAGCCTTTTAGCGGGTAGACCGGAATATCGAGAATGCCCTTCAGCATGGCGGTGGAGTACGAGCCAAACGCCATGACGTAAGCATCCGCTTTGATCACCTCTTCGCCACACTTCACGCCGTAAATTTTTTCCCCTTCCGACAGCAGCTTGTCGACAGCGGTGTTAAAGCGGAACTTCACCCCCGCCTGCTCGCACATCTGCGCCAGACGCTGCGTAAAGAGCTGGCAGTCGCCGGTTTCGTCGTTCGGCAGGCGCAGGCCGCCCGTCAGCTTATGCGCCACTTCCGCCAGCGCCGGTTCAACCTGACCAAGCTGGCTGGCTTCCAGCAGCTGGTACGGTACGCCGGCATCTTCCAGCACGGCGATATCGCGGGTGGCATTTTCGTACTGCTGCGCCGTGCGGAACAGCTGCAGCGTTCCGCCCTGACGGCCTTCATACTCAATCCCCGTCGACGCGCGCAGCGCTTTCAGGCAGTCGCGGCTGTATTCCGCCAGGCGCACCATGCGCCCTTTATTCTCCATGTAGTGGCGGGTGTCGCAGTTGCGCAGCATCTGCCACATCCACTTCAGCTGGAACTGCGTGCCGTCAAGGCTGATGGCCAGCGGCGCGTGGCGCTGGAACATCCATTTAATCGCCTTCAGCGGAACGCCCGGCGCTGCCCACGGTGCCGCATAGCCGGGAGAGATTTGCCCGGCGTTCGCCGCGCTGGTTTCCAGCGCAGGGCCTGACTCACGATCGATAACGGTGACGTCATGTCCCGCCTGACTTAAATACCAGGCGCTGGTTACCCCAACGACACCACTTCCCAGTATGACAACACGCATAGCCACTCCATTATGTGCAAAAGAACAATCTTCTAATTACAGATTGATAACCTAGTTGAAAATATTATTCAACATACGACTTTTTTATGGTGACTTACCTCACACATCCCCCAGCATCAGGGGATAGTGCTAATTTGGGATCTCCTGCTGCGCGTTATTTTTAACCAGCATAATATGCTGAGGGACGCCCTTTTTTTGCCGTATCAAAAACGCGAAATCGCAAAGAAAAAATTTCTGCCTCAGCACGCTTTTTAACACGTTGATCTATGCTTGAAAGGAGGCTCTCCAGACAGAGAGAGCACCCACAACGAGGGCGCGCTAATGGCTACTATTGATTCCCTGAACAAGGACAACACACGTCTGAGCGATGGACCCGACTGGACCTTCGAGCTGCTGGATGTTTACCTCGCCGAGATCGACCGGGTCGCAAAACTGTATCGCCTGGATACCTACCCCCATCAGATTGAAGTCATTACGTCCGAACAGATGATGGACGCCTACTCCAGCGTCGGGATGCCGATCAACTATCCGCACTGGTCGTTTGGTAAGAAATTTATTGAAACGGAGCGGCTGTATAAGCACGGCCAGCAGGGTCTGGCGTATGAAATCGTCATCAACTCCAATCCGTGTATCGCCTATTTAATGGAAGAGAACACCATTACCATGCAGGCGCTGGTGATGGCGCACGCCTGCTACGGGCATAACTCTTTTTTCAAGAATAACTATCTGTTCCGCAGCTGGACGGATGCCAGCTCCATCGTCGATTACCTGATCTTCGCCCGTAAATACATTACCGACTGCGAAGAGCGCTACGGCGTGGACGAAGTGGAAAAACTGCTCGACTCCTGCCACGCGCTGATGAACTACGGCGTTGATCGCTACAAACGTCCGCAGAAAATCTCCCTCCAGGAGGAGAAAGCGCGGCAGAAAAGCCGCGAAGAGTATCTCCAGAGCCAGGTGAACATGCTGTGGCGTACCCTGCCGAAGCGTGAGGAGGAAAAAACGATCGCCGAAGCGCGTCGCTATCCGTCCGAGCCCCAGGAAAACCTGCTCTATTTTATGGAGAAGAACGCCCCGCTGCTGGAGCCGTGGCAGCGTGAGATCCTGCGTATCGTGCGCAAGGTGAGCCAGTATTTCTATCCGCAAAAGCAGACGCAGGTGATGAACGAAGGCTGGGCGACATTCTGGCACTACACCATCCTCAACCACCTGTATGACGAGGGGAAAGTTACCGAGCGGTTCATGATGGAGTTTCTCCACAGCCATACCAACGTGGTGTTCCAGCCGCCCTACAACAGCCCGTGGTACAGCGGCATTAACCCGTATGCGCTTGGCTTTGCCATGTTCCAGGACATCAAGCGTATCTGCCAGTCGCCGACGGAAGAAGACAAGTACTGGTTCCCGGATATCGCCGGATCTGACTGGCTGGAAACGCTGCACTTTGCGATGCGCGACTTTAAGGATGAGAGCTTCATCAGCCAGTTTATGTCGCCGAAGATCATGCGTGACTTCCGCTTCTTCACCGTGCTGGACGATGACCGCAACAACTATCTGGAGATCTCCGCAATCCACAACGAGGAGGGATACCGTGAGATCCGCTCTCGCCTCTCTTCCCAGTACAACCTGAGCAACCTTGAACCGAATATCCAGGTCTGGAACGTGGATTTACGCGGTGACCGCTCCCTGACGCTGCGCTATATCCCGCACAATCGCGCGCCGCTGGATAAAGGGCGTAAAGAGGTGCTGAAGCATGTGCATCGCCTGTGGGGCTTTGATGTGCAGCTGGAGCAGCAGAATGAAGACGGGAGCGTTGAGCTGCTGGAACGCTGCCCGGCGCGGTTGAATACGCTGTAGTGCAGCCTTTTTTGCCCGGTGGCGCTACGCTTACCGGGCCTACAAGACCCGTAGGTCGGGTAAGGCGTAGCCGCCACCCGACGAAAAAAAACCTCTCATACGAGAGGTTTTTTATTTCAGCGGCTCTGAATCGCCAAATCGCCCGGCAGCGTTTTCTGCATACGGTGCCAGATTTCACCGGAATCGTGACCGTAGCGGCGCACCGTCTCATAAACCTGATCGTGCAGGCCTTCAGAGCACAGCTTGCTCAGCTTATGGTAGAAGCCCAGCGCCAGGCTGCGGGCTTCTGGATTGGCAAAGTAGTGGCGACCAATGCGGGTGTAGAGCCCTTTCATGCCGTTGAGGATCAGACCGTACACCGGATTGCCGGAGGCAAACGCCAGCCCACGGAAGACGTTGTAATCGAGGGTGGCAAACGCGTCGGCATGATCTTCCACTTCGTTGGCACTGGCCAGTACCGCAAGCGCATCTTCCGGATGCTGACGGAAAGCCGTACGAATGAAGATCGTCGCGATGTTGGTGCGAACGGAGAGCAGATTATCAATGAGTTGCGGCACGCTTTCATGATCGAGACGCGCCAGCGTTTCAAGAATGTTCAGCCCGGAGGTTTCCCAGAAGTTGTTCACTTTTGTTGGCTTGCCGTGCTGGATCGTCAACCAGCCATCGCGCGCCAGTCGCTGAAGCACTTCACGCAGCGTGGTGCGAGTGACGCCAATCAGTTCAGAGAGTTCGCGTTCAGCCGGAAGAATGGACCCCGCAGGGAAACGATTATTCCAGATGCTTTCAATGATGTACTCTTCCGCGAAACCCGCCGGGCTCTGCGCCTTAATGACCATAGTGAGATTTCCATTACACAGCTTTAGCAAATTGGACTCATCATACCAGAGGCACGCAGTGGCAGGTAGCGCGGCAAAGAGAGAAAAGAGGGATCGCCGTTTCATTTTTGTGAAATTTACACTGCAGCGTTATCCGCCTCCGGCCCGCGATTTTTGCGTATACTGATGTTTTGTCTTACTTGACGGGGAAGGACGTCTGTCGTGGAAATTTCATTTGGGCGCGCGCTGTGGCGCAATTTTTTAGGCCAGTCTCCTGACTGGTACAAACTTATACTTCTGGTGTTCCTGGTCGTAAACCCCCTCCTCTTTAGCGTGAACCCGTTTATGGCCGGGTGGCTGTTGGTGGCGGAATTTATCTTCACCCTGGCGATGGCGCTGAAATGTTATCCCCTTCTGCCGGGCGGACTGCTGGCGTTTGAGGCCGTCGTCATCGGCATGACCCGCGCTGAGCACGTCAAGGCCGAGCTGGCATCCAATCTTGAAGTGCTTCTGCTGCTGATGTTTATGGTGGCGGGCATCTACTTTATGAAACAGCTGCTGCTGTTTATCTTCACGCGCCTGCTGCTCAGCATTCCGTCGAAAATGTTCCTCTCGCTGGCATTTTGCCTTGCGGCTGCCTTCCTGTCGGCCTTCCTGGACGCGCTGACGGTGGTCGCGGTAGTGATAAGCGTAGCGGTGGGGTTTTACGGTATTTATCACCGCGTGGCCTCCTCTCGTCCGGGCGAGGATTTGCAGGATGACAGCCACGTCGATGCGCATAACCGTGAGGTACTGGAGCAGTTTCGCGCCTTCCTGCGCAGCCTGATGATGCATGCCGGCGTCGGTACCGCTCTGGGGGGCGTGATGACGATGGTGGGCGAGCCGCAAAACCTGATCATTGCCAAAGCGGCGGGCTGGCACTTCGGTGATTTCTTCCTGAGAATGGCGCCGGTGAGCGTGCCGGTGCTGATCTGCGGTCTGGCGACCTGTCTGCTGGTGGAGAAGTTTCGCCTCTTTGGGTACGGAGCACAACTTCCGGAGCCGGTGCGCCAGGAGCTGCATAAATTTGATCTGCAGAGTCGACGCCAGCGGACGCGCCAGGAGACGCTGCGCCTGATTGCTCAGGGGATCATCGGCGTCTGGCTGATCGCCGCGCTGGCGTTCCATCTGGCTGAAGTGGGGCTGATTGGCCTGTCGGTCATTATTCTCGCCACCACCTTTACCGGCGTAACGGATGAGCATGCCATCGGCAAAGCCTTTACCGAAGCCCTGCCGTTTACCGCCCTGCTGGCGGTCTTCTTTGCGGTCGTGGCGGTGATTATCGACCAGCATCTGTTCGCGCCGATTATTGCCTTTGTCTTAAAGGCGTCGCCGGATGCTCAACTGTCGCTGTTTTACCTGTTTAATGGCCTGCTCTCATCGATCTCAGATAACGTCTTTGTCGGGACGGTCTACATCAACGAGGCCAAAGCGGCCATGGAGCAAGGCGTGATTAGCGCCGGACAGTTTGAGCTGCTGGCCGTGGCGATCAACACCGGTACCAACCTGCCGTCGGTGGCGACGCCAAACGGACAGGCCGCCTTCCTGTTCCTGCTGACCTCCGCCCTCGCCCCCCTCATACGTCTTTCTTATGGCCGGATGGTGTGGATGGCGCTGCCCTACACGCTGGTGCTCACGATCGTGGGATTGCTTTGCGTCAAAATTACCCTCATTCCCTGTACGCAATGGTTGATACAAGCGGGTATACTTGCGGCGCAGTAAATACTGCAACTCGGGCAGTTCGCTGCCCGTTTGCCTTTTCGCACGATAAACATCCAATTACGTTTTATTTCGCCAGGTACAGGTGGCGCGAAAAACGAATTCGTTTACACTGCGATTTCTAAGCATGTTCCAGGGAAATGATTATGTTGAGATTTTTAAACCAGTGCTCCCGCGGTCGCGGAGCGTGGTTGTTAATGGCCCTGACCGCCTTTGCGCTGGAAATGGTGGCGCTATGGTTCCAGCACGTGATGGGACTGAAACCTTGCGTACTCTGTATTTACGAACGCTGCGCCCTGTTCGGCATTATGGGTGCGGGCCTGGTGGGCGCAATTGCGCCGAAATCGCCGCTTCGCTACGCCGCTATCGCGATCTGGCTGTACAGCGCCTGGAAAGGCATTGAACTCTCCTGGCAGCACACCATGATGCAGCTGCATCCGTCACCGTTTATGACCTGTGATTTCGCCGCCCGCTTCCCGAGCTGGCTGCCGCTGGACAAATGGCTGCCGCAGGTGTTTGTTGCATCCGGTGACTGCTCAGTTCGCCAGTGGGAATTCCTGACCCTCGAGATGCCGCAGTGGCTGGTGGGCATTTTTGCCGCCTACTTCGTCGTGGCGCTGCTGGTGCTGATCGCTCAGCCTTTCAAACCGAAGAAACGCGATCTATTTGGGCGCTAATTCGCCCGGCGGCGCTTCGCTTGCGCGGGCCTACGGTTTTGTAGGTCGGGTAAGCACAGCGCCACCCGATATAATAAAAAACCCGCCTCGGCGGGTTTTTTAATCTCAGCGGGTCGGGTGGTTCATGATGTGGTCTTCCCAGTCACGCACCTCGGACTCTTTCACCGCAATGTGACGCACGGAGATACGCTCGCCGTGCATCGCCGCTTTTGAACCGGTCAGCAGCGGATGCCAGGCCGGCAGATCTTTCCCTTCCGCCAGCAGGCGATACGCGCAGGTATGCGGCAGCCATTCGAAGGTGGGCAGATTATCCCGGGTTAACTTGATGCAGTCCGGCTCAAACTCAAAGCGGCGCTCATAGTTGCGGCACTGGCAGGTCTTAATGTTGAGCTGCTTACAGGCCACGTTGGTGAAGTAGATTTCATCCGTGTCTTCATCCATCAGCTTGTGCAGGCAGCACTGACCGCAGCCGTCGCATAAGGATTCCCATTCCGCATCAGTCATGTCGTCGAGAGTTTTGCTTTGCCAGAAAGGGATGTCGTTCATCAGGATGTCCACACGTCAAAAGAAAGCGCACCTTATAACGAGTCTGGCACGTCGTTGCAAGTTTTGCCGCCCTTTTCAGGCGGCAAGAGGATGTTACAGCACGCGGGTTTTCAGCGACAGGCCGTTAAAACCGACCTCCAGTTCATCACCGCTCACGAGCGGACCAACGCCTTCCGGCGTGCCGGTCAGGATCACATCACCCGGTTTCAGGGTAAAGAAGCGGCTCATGTAGGCGATCAGCGGCACAATCTTATGGATCATGTCTGCCGTGGTGCCCTGCTGGCGGATTTCACCGTTAACCTTCAGGCTGAGCGGGGTATCCTGCGGATCGCCGGTAAATTCGCTCACCGGCACAAACGCCGAAATCGGGCAGGAATTATCAAACCCTTTGGCTTTTTCCCACGGCTGTCCGGCTTTCTTCATTTTGCCCTGCACGTCGCGTAGCGTCAGATCCAGCGCCACGCCGTATCCGGCAATCGCTTTCTGAACATGCTCTTCGGAAGCCTGACGCAGCGTCGCGCCAATCAGTACGGCGAGCTCAACCTCGTGATGCACCGAGCCGAGCCCCTGCGGCAGGGCCAGCGGCTGGCGGATATCGCAAAGCGCCGTTTCAGGCTTAATAAACAGAACCGGCTCTTCTGGCGTCGCACTGCCCATCTCCTGAATATGTTTTGCATAGTTGCTGCCTACGCAAACCACTTTGCTGACGGGATAATCCAGTAATGCACCTTGCCAGTTATGATGTTGATACATGGTCGACCCCTAAACGGTTGATGTGTTGTGCTCAAAAACAGTTGAGACTATTTTTTTCCGTTCGCCTCAAGATGCTGTTTTAATAAATTCTCCGGTGGCGGCGGAAGCTGTAAATAATAGCCCTGCTCGGCTAATGCCGTTTTCACTTTCTCCAGATCGGCATTCACCAGTTTCTTGCGACCATCAAGCGGCAGCAGCATCGCCATCTGCGGTCGGCCAAAGCTCTTCATTAATTCTTCAGGCACGCGTGAAAAATCGTCTTTCTTTTCGACATAAAGATAGGTCTGGTCACGGGTTGTACTTCTGTAGATCACACAAAACATGTTTTTACTCTGAATTAATGGGTGGTTGCTTGCCTCAATATACTCCTGACTATAACATGCCTGATACTCTTCGGAATATCGCAGCGAGTGGTTGCGGTTAATAGCAAATTGAGTAAGGCCAGGATGTCAAACACGCCCATCGAGCTTAAAGGCAGTAGCTTCACCTTATCAGTGGTACATTTGCATGATGCAAAACCCGAGGTTATTCGTCAGGCGTTAGAAGACAAAATCGCCCAGGCTCCCGCCTTTCTGAAGCACGCCCCTGTTGTGATCAACGTCAGCGGTCTTGAGGCGCCGGTTAACTGGAAACTTCTCCAGCAGGCCGTCTCCTCCACCGGACTGCGTATTGTCGGCATCAGCGGCTGCAAAGATACTGAACTGAAAGCGGAAATCGACCGTGCGGGGCTGCCGCTTCTGAATGAAGGCAAAGAAAAAGCCCCCCGTGCGGCCCCCGTTGCCGTCGAAACGCCCCCTCCTGCGGCGCAAAACGTTACAACCATCACAAAAACGCGAATGATTGATGTGCCGGTTCGTTCCGGTCAGCGCATTTATGCACCAAACTGTGATCTGATTGTTACAAGCCACGTCAGCGCTGGCGCTGAGCTGATTGCAGATGGCAATATTCACGTATACGGTATGATGCGTGGACGTGCGCTCGCGGGTGCAAGTGGCGATCGGGACGCGCAAATATTTTGTACTCACCTGACGGCGGAACTGGTGTCCATCGCAGGTGAATATTGGCTGAGCGACAAGATCCCAGCCGAATTTTATGGCAAAGCGGCTCGCCTGCTTCTGGCAGACGACGCGTTGACCGTTCAACCGTTGAATTGATCCCTTTTTAACAAGGAATTTCTATGGCACGCATTATTGTTGTTACTTCGGGTAAAGGAGGCGTTGGCAAGACCACCTCCAGCGCGGCCATCGCTACTGGTTTGGCCCAGAAGGGAAAGAAAACCGTCGTTATCGACTTCGATATCGGCCTGCGTAACCTCGACCTCATCATGGGATGTGAGCGTCGCGTCGTGTATGACTTCGTGAACGTCATTCAGGGCGATGCCACGCTGAACCAGGCGCTGATTAAAGACAAGCGCACCGAGAACCTCTACATTCTCCCGGCCTCTCAGACGCGTGACAAAGACGCCCTGACCCGTGAAGGGGTAGAAAAGGTGCTCGACGAGCTGAAAAAAATGGAGTTCGACTTCATCGTCTGTGACTCCCCTGCCGGCATCGAAACCGGTGCTCTGATGGCGCTCTACTTCGCTGATGAAGCGATCATCACCACCAACCCTGAAGTTTCATCCGTGCGTGACTCAGACCGTATTCTCGGGATCCTCGCCTCTAAATCCCGTCGTGCGGAAAATGGCGAAGACCCGATTAAAGAACACCTGCTGCTCACCCGCTACAACCCGGGCCGCGTGAATAAAGGTGACATGCTGAGCATGGAAGACGTGCTGGAGATCCTGCGCATTAAGCTGGTGGGCGTTATCCCGGAAGATCAGTCCGTGTTACGCGCCTCTAACCAGGGCGAGCCAGTGATCCTGGATACAATGGCAGATGCAGGTAAAGCTTACGCCGATACCGTTGACCGTCTGCTGGGAGAAGAACGTCCTTTCCGCTTCATTGAAGAAGAGAAGAAAGGTTTCCTCAAACGCCTGTTCGGAGGATAAGTTATGGCATTACTGGACTTTTTTCTCTCGCGGAAAAAGAACACCGCCAACATCGCAAAAGAACGTCTGCAAATTATCGTTGCGGAGCGTCGTCGTAGCGACGCCGAGCCTCACTACCTGCCGCAGCTGCGTAAGGACATCCTGGAAGTGATCTGTAAGTACGTGCAGATTGACCCGGAGATGGTGACGGTGCAGCTGGAACAAAAAGACGGGGATATTTCGATTCTGGAGCTGAACGTGACGCTCCCGGAAGCGGAAGAGTCGCGTCCGTAGATTTATGATTTCGTAGCCCCGGTAAGCGCAGCGCCACCGGGGAATATGCCGGGTTAACCCCCGGCATATTTTTATCGCGGATAACCTTCCAGCAGCGTATTCAGGCGATCGGCCATCAATTCCCCGCGCCATCCCGCCATCATTTCCGGTACGCCATTCTGCGGCTTCAGCTTCCAGTGCCAGTTCAGCAGCTGGTTAATCTGACGGCGTGAGGCAAGCAGTTCCGCGCTCAGCTTGCTTTCCGTTGCCACCGTCTGCACCAGCGCTTTGATATCTTTAAACGCTTTGCGATAGCCCGGCATGTCCATCAGGTTCAGCAGCGGTTCCGGCAGCGCGTCGTCGGGTAATTCTTGCGCTTTTGCGACCAGCGCCAGCAGGGTTTTACCGTGGAAACGGATCTCACTGCCCGAAAGCCCAATGCTGTCCAGCTCGCCGAGGCTGCCCGGCATATAGCGCGCCACCGCCCAGAGATGCTCTTCGCGGACGACAAAGTTAACGGCCAGATCGCGCTCGCGCGCTTTACGCAAGCGCCAGTCTGCCAGCAGCTGCAGGCATGCCAGCTGACGCGTGCGCAGCTGCCAGGCGTTGCTGATGTCGCGCCAGGCCTCTTTCGGATCCACCACTTCCTGACGACGCTGCTGGGTCATACGGCACTCATCCAGCGCTGCCGGGAGCCATCCGGAGGCTTCCGCCTCTTTCATCAGCTGTCCGGCGATCGGCAGCAGGTAAAACACGTCAGCCGCCGCATACTCCAGCTGGCGGGCGGTAAGCGGACGCGCCAGCCAGTCGGTACGGGATTCGCTTTTATCCAGGGTCAGGCCCGTATACTCCTCCACCATGGCGGCAAAGCCCCATGAGAGCGGGCGACCGCTGAACGCCGCGAGGATCTGCGTATCAATCAGCGGCTGAGGCATGATGCCAAAGGTATTCAGAAAGACTTCCAGATCTTCACTGCCTGCATGCAGGTATTTCGTGACGGCGGTATCGAGCAGCAGGTCGCGCATCGGCGTCCAGTCGGTAATGCCGAGAGGGTCGATCAGCGACACGTTTTTACCGTCGTACATCTGAATCAACCCCAGCTGCGGATAGTACGTCCGGGTACGGACAAACTCGGTATCCAGGGCAATGGCAGGAAAGTCGCGCGTCACTTCGCACAGCGAAGCCAGCTCGTCGTTGGTCGTGATCATCTGGTAATTCAAATCGGATTCTCTTTTGTTTGCGCCCATAAAAAACGCCGGCTTAACCGGCGTCTGGGCGATTAACGTGTAGCTCAGGCCTTATTGTCTACTTTGGCACGGGCTTCGTCACGTAATTCTCGTCGTAATATCTTCCCGACGTTGGATTTCGGCAGCTCATCGCGGAATTCCACCAGCTTCGGCACTTTATAGCCCGTCAGCTGACGACGACAAAACGTTACCAGCGCTTCCTCGGTGAGAGAAGGATCTTTCTTGACCACAAATATCTTCACCGCTTCACCGCTGCTGCCGGAAGGCACGCCGACCGCTGCCACTTCGAGTACACCGCTGTGCTGCATGACTACGTCTTCGATCTCATTCGGATAGACGTTGAAGCCGGAGACCAGGATCATATCTTTCTTGCGATCGACAATGCGCAGGAAGCCCTCGTCATCCATCACCGCGATGTCACCGGTATGCAGCCAGCCATCTTTGATGATTTCGTCAGTCGCGTCGGGACGCTGCCAGTAGCCCAGCATCACCTGTGGACCTTTGACGCACAGCTCGCCCGGCTCACCCGGCGCAACTTCATTATCGTTATCATCGACCAGTTTCGCTTCAGTGGAAGGAACGGGCAGACCAATGCTTCCGCTGTGGTAGTCGATGTCATGCGGGTTAACGCTGACCAGCGGCGCGCATTCCGTCAGGCCATAGCCCTCCAGCAGATACTGACCGGTGAGCTTCACCCAGCGCTCGGCCACCGCCTGCTGAACCGGCATACCGCCGCCCGCAGAGAGGTGCAGCGTGGAGAAGTCCAGTTGCTGGAACTCTTTGTTATTAAGCAGCGCGTTAAACAAGGTATTTACCCCGGTCATGGCGGTGAACGGGTATTTTGCCAGCTCTTTCACCAGCCCCGGGATATCACGCGGGTTGGTAATTAGCACGTTTTGACCGCCCAGCTCAATAAACAGCAGACAGTTCATGGTCAGTGCGAAAATGTGGTACAGCGGCAGCGCCGTGATGACCAGCTCTTTGCCGGGATGCAGCAGCGGCCCGTAGGTTGCGTTGACCTGCTCAAGGTTCGCCAGCATGTTGCGGTGGGTCAGCATTGCGCCTTTCGCCACGCCGGTGGTACCACCGGTATACTGCAGGAAGGCGAGATCTTCTGAGACCACTTCCGGCTTGACGTACTGCATCCGATAGCCCGCATGCAGCGCGCGGCGGAAGGAGATAGCGTCCGGCAGATGGTATTTTGGCACCAGACGTTTGACGTATTTGACGACAAAGTTAACCAGCGTGCCTTTGGCGGTAGAGAGCTGGTCCCCCATGCGCGTCAGGATGACGTGTTTCACCTGGGTTTTGTCGACCACTTTTTCCAGCGTATGGGCAAAGTTGGACACAATGACAATCGCAACCGCGCCGCTGTCGTTCAGCTGATGCTCGAGCTCGCGCGGGGTATACAGCGGGTTGACGTTGACGACGATCATCCCGGCACGCAGGATACCGAACAGCGCCACCGGGTATTGCAGCAGGTTCGGCATCATCAGCGCGACGCGATCCCCTTTTTGCAGCCCCAGCCCTTCCTGCAGATACGCCGCAAACGCCCGGCTGCGCTCCTCCAGCTTACGGAACGTCATCACCTCGCCCATATTCACAAATGCGGGCTGATCCGCGTAGCGCCTTACCGAGTGTTCAAATAATTCCACCAGGGATTGATAACGGTCAGGATTGATCTCAGCAGGAACATCTGCGGGATAACGGTTAAGCCAAACCTTCTTCAATGCATCACCTCTGAAATGAGTGTTCGTCGTCATCACAACCCCGATAATAAACAGTTTGTTAACATTATATTAACTCAGCGTACCAGTTTATTAATTGTTCAGATTTAAGGTTGCGAAGCGCGTCACTCTTTTTTTTCGTTTTATCCGTAAAAAAACAGAGACAGCGGCTGAGCCGCTGTCTCTTTTCTAACAATAACAGTAAGTTACTCAGTAACGATCGTCTGTACCTGTGCAGGTCCCGGGTTATACCAACCCCAGCCCGGGTAGCCGTAGCGATAAGGATGCGGACCCCACATCCACGGATCGATCGGCTGCGGCGGCATAATCACCTGCTGGGCCAGCCGCCAGCGCTTGTATCCGTTGACCTGCATGGTCATAAATTTATACGGCGTGTTGCCGATTTTGCCCTGCACGGCGCCGGTAATCGGCCCGACGACGGTTACCAGCTGTCCGCGAAAATCGACCGGATCGAGGAACCCGCTGACGTCCGCATAGATACGTCCCCGGGAGGCCTCGCCCAGTACAGGCCGCGCGCCGCTGTCCAGCGGAACGGTGGCGATCTCCAGGCGGGTTTTGCCCTGCTGGTTTTGTACGTCAATCACCTTACCGCCAAAGCGCGCTTCCTGGCCCACGTACAGCTCAGGCGCATTCATCACCCGAACCAGATCCTGCTGTGGCGTCGGGCTGCTGCCCTTAATCGCATCAGGAACGGAAACGCATCCGCTCAGTGCTATGGCAACCGCGCCTGCCATAATAAGGCGTACTACTTTAGTCTGAACCGCCATGATGCGACTCCTTTTTCTCAGTTCCTGTTACTGAGATTCACTCGCGGCCCGGAAGTTTCTTCCACGCGACGGTGTTTCGCAAATAAACCGGTTCCGCCTGTTCAACAGCCACGGTTTTGCCTGCTGCGAGCAACTGGCTGGCAATCGGAAGCATATCTTCCGCAGCCGGCAAAAGCATGTTGCCGTCCACCAGCGTCAACCCGGTGTCGTTCGCCATCTCAGGCCACGCTGGCCAGCCCGTGCCGACGGTCGCCCACTCGCCGGACAGCTGCTTCAGTCGTTCTGTCACCGCTTCTGGCTTAAGCACGGCCTCCGTCTCTTCACCGTGCCACACGCCCTGCTCGTCACGGGTGTATTCGGCCCAGTAGACTTCGCCCATGCGGGCATCAATCGCTGCCAGGACGCGCGTTGCCCCGGTCGTGCGCCATGCGCCCTGCGCCATGGTGGCGAGGGTAGAGACGCCGATCATCGGCAGTTCGGCGCCCAGCGCCAGCCCCTGCGCAATGCCAATCCCGATACGTACGCCCGTAAAGCTGCCGGGGCCGCGGCCAAAGGCCAGCGCGTCGAGGTCGGTTAAGGAGGTGTTTCCCTGGGTTAAAATGGCTTTTACCAGGGGCAGAATGCGTTGGGTGTGTTCCCGGGGGCACTCTTCGAAATGGGCAGAAACAGCACCGTCGTTCAACAGGGCAACAGAGCAAGCCTCTGTCGCGGTATCAATAGCCAGAATTCGCATCGGTCGTCGCGCTCTCGCAAGGGTCAGTCACAAAATGGCGCGCATCTTAGCACACTCCGGGGTAAATTACTCCGCCGTTGGGTTTGCCAGGAAACGCACCGCGCGTTTTATGTCCCGTGTCCGCGGCGCGGGCGGCAGGCTTGCAAGGAAGGTTGCCCCGTAAGGACGCATCACCAGCCGGTTATCGCAGATGACCAGCACGCCGCGGTCGGTGACGTCACGGATTAAGCGCCCTACCCCTTGCTTAAGCGTAATGACCGCATCCGGCAGCTGAACCTCGTCAAACGGATCGCCACCGCGCAGGCGACAGTCTTCCATCCGCGCTTTCAGCAGCGGATCGTCCGGGGAGGTAAACGGCAGCTTATCAATGATCACCAGCGAAAGCGTGTCGCCGCGCACGTCCACCCCTTCCCAGAAGCTGCTGGTTGCGACCAGCAGGGCATTACCGGCACTCACGAACTGCTGCAGCAGCTGGCCTTTGCTGGTTTCGCCCTGCAGCAGCACCGGTAGCGTCATCGTAGCGCGGAACTGCTCAGCGAGGTCGCGCATCATGGCGTGGGAGGTGCAGAGCATAAAGCAGCGGCCGTTATTGGCCTCGATCATTGGCTTCAGCATCGCCGCCAGCAGCCGGGCCGCACCCGGCTGGTTGGGAAGCGGCAGATTTCGCGGCACGCAGAGCAGCGCCTGCTTTTCGTAATCGAACGGGCTGGGCAGAAGCAGCGATTCCGCCTGCTCAATGCCGAGGCGCTCGGTGAAGTGGTGCAGATCGTCATTCACCGACAGGGTTGCCGACGTAAAGATCCAGCTGCCCGGCTTCTGCGCCATCACCTCTTTAAATTTATCCGCCACCGTCAGCGGCGTCAGCGCCAGGGTAAAGTGGCGCGAAGTGCACTCGTACCAGTAGCTGTAACCCGGCTGATTAATCTCTTTCAGCCGTTTGAGCCGCCCGCGATAAAGCGTGGCGCGCTCGAAGGCCGCATCCAGCAGCGCGGAGCGGCCGAGTGACAGTTTTGCCACGTCGTAGCAGAGCTCAAGCGCATCATCGAGCAGCAGCAGCGCGCGCTGGATGTTTTTGTCCGCCAGCAGCTCGCGCAGGTTACCACGATAGCCCGGCTCGCCGAGCTGTAAACGGAAATCCTGCGCGCTCTGCGCCAGACGGTCGGCGCACTTCTGCAGCTGCTGGGTATCTTTGAGTTCGGTCCGGTAAGCAATGGTGAAATCTTTCGCCAGATCCTGCAGCTGACGGCTGGAGAGCGACTGACCAAAGTACTGGCTGGCGATGTCCGGCAACTGGTGGGCTTCGTCGAAGATCATCACGTCCGCTTCCGGGATCAGCTCACCAAAGCCGCTGTCCTTAACCACCATATCCGCAAGGAACAGATGGTGGTTCACCACCACCACATCCGCATCCATCGCCGTTTTGCGCGCTTTCACCACGAAGCAGTCTTTATACAGCGGGCAGTCGCTACCGAGGCAGTTGTCGTTGGTGCTGGTCACCAGCGGCCAGGCAGGAGAGTCTTCCGGCACGCTCGCGCAGGTGCTGATATCGCCCTCTTCGGTCTGGTTCGCCCAGGCGCGAAGGATAATGACGTCGCTCAGGGTTTGCACCGGCAGGTCGCCGCCCGCCAGCGCCTGCTGCTCAAGGCGTTCCAGACAGAGATAGTTGGAGCGCCCCTTCAGCAGGGCCAGACGGCCTTTATATTTCAGCGCTTTTGCCACGGTGGGCAAATCACGGCTGTAGAGCTGATCCTGCAGCGCCTTCGAACCGGTGGAAATAATCACCTTCTTTTTCGCCCGCAGCGCCGGCGCAAGGTAAGCATAGGTTTTACCCGTGCCGGTACCGGCTTCGACCACCAGCGGCTGAGCCTTATCGATGGCGCGTGCAACGGCGTGCGCCATCTGTCGCTGAGGCTCTCGGGGTTTGAAGCCGGGGATAGCCTGCGCTAATTGACCTTCAGGGGAAAAATCGTCTGCCACGGTGCTCTCTCACTGTATTTTTGCACAGGGATTATGTCAGCCCATCCACTCATGTGCCACCCCAAATAGTGACGACGGATGAACAATATGGCAGTCTTGCCGCCTGACGACGAAAAATAACGAGGAAACGTTTATGACAATTGTGCGCATTGATGCCGAAGCCCGCTGGTCTGATGTGGTGATCCATAACCAGACGCTCTACTACACCGGCGTCCCGGCTAACCTGGACGCGGATGCGTTCGAGCAGACAGCCAATACCCTGGCGCAGATTGACGCGGTGCTGGAAAAACAGGGCAGCGACAAATCACGCATTCTGGATGCGACGATTTTCCTGGCAAACAAAGATGACTTCGCGGCAATGAACAAAGCCTGGGATGCGTGGGTGGTGGCGGGTCACGCGCCTGTACGTTGCACCGTACAGGCCACGCTGATGAAGCCGGAATACAAGGTAGAGATTAAGATTATCGCGGCGGTTTAAGCCCGATCACTCTTCATCTTCATCCTCGAAACGCGCCACGATCCGCTCGCCGGTATGCGTGGCGCGCAGTTCTTCCGCCACTTGGGAAATCGCCTGTCCGCTGCTCATCCCCTGGGACATCAGTTCCTGAATTCGCTCAACCGCTTTCTGCTGCTGTTCATGGCTCAGAGAAGGTAAACCTGCAAACATCGTCAACTCCTGCTAAATTATTCGCGCTAATTATTTCACGCTGCCCGGTAGTATGCCACACATGAACATGCGCTTCCCCACTGTTATTACCCTGCCCTGGCGGACAGACGCCGCTGAATACTGGTTTGCCCGCCTGAGCCATCTTCCGTTTGCGATGCTGCTGCACTCCGGCCATGCGGACCATCCCTATAGCCGCTTTGATATTCTGGTCGCCGATCCGCTGAAGACGCTGACAACCGATGACCTGTCGCTGACGGACGATCCGCTGGTGCAGCTTCAGCACGACATTAACGCGCTGGGCTTATCTGCCACACCCAACCCGGATCTTCCTTTTCAGGGGGGCGCGCTGGGCCTGTTTGGCTACGATTTGGGTCGCCGTTTCGAAACGCTGCCCGAGCATGCGCAGGCTGATATCCCCCTGCCCGACATGGCCGTGGGGCTGTATGACTGGGCGTTAATTGTCGATCACCAGAAAAAAACGGTTTCCCTGCTGAGCCATCGTGACGTGCAGGCGCGTCTGGCCTGGCTTGAGGCGCAACAGGCTGCACCCGCAGAGACGTTCACGCTGACCTCCGGCTGGCGCTCCAACATGAGCGCCGCGGAGTATGGCGAAAAATTCGCGCGCGTTCAGGCGTATCTGCAAAGCGGCGACTGCTATCAGGTTAACCTCGCCCAGCGCTTCGAGGCGACCTATCGGGGAGATGAGTGGCAGGCGTTTACCCGTCTTAATGCCAGCAATAAGGCGCCGTTCAGCGCCTTTGTGCGTCTGGAACAGGGGGCGATCCTCAGCCTGTCGCCCGAGCGTTTTATTCATCTGGCCGAGGGCACGATTCAAACCCGCCCGATTAAGGGCACGCTTCCACGCCTTGCCGATCCCGACGCCGACCGTCAGCAGGCGGAAAAACTGGCCGCCTCGCCAAAAGACCGCGCCGAAAACCTGATGATTGTCGATCTGATGCGTAACGACATTGGCCGGGTGGCCGTGCCGGGCAGCGTCCGCGTGCCGGAACTGTTTGTCGTTGAGCATTTCCCGGCGGTGCATCATCTGGTCAGCACCATTACCGCGCGGCTGCCTGACTCGCGCACGGCCTGCGATCTTCTGCGCGCCGCGTTCCCGGGCGGCTCCATCACCGGCGCGCCGAAGGTGCGGGCAATGGAGATCATTGATGAGCTGGAGCCCCACCGCCGCAATGCCTGGTGCGGTAGCATCGGCTATATCAGCCTGTGCGGCACGCTGGATACCAGCATTACCATTCGTACGCTGACCGCCTGCAACGGAAACCTTTACTGTTCGGCCGGGGGCGGCATTGTTGCCGACAGCCAGGTCGATGCGGAATATCAGGAAACCTTTGATAAAGTTAACCGTATCCTGAAACAACTGGAGTAAACACGGGTGGAAAAAGAGAATCTGACGCTGGATGACTTTTTATCTCGCTTTCAGCTACTAAGACCGCAGGTCAACCGCGAAGCGCTGAATCAACGTCAGGCGGCCGTGTTGATCCCGGTCGTGCGTCGCGCGCAGCCGGGCCTGCTGCTCACCCAGCGTTCCGCCCATTTACGCAAGCACGCGGGTCAGGTCGCTTTTCCGGGGGGCGCGGTAGACAGCTCCGACGCCTCGCTGATTGCCGCCGCGCTGCGCGAAGCGCAGGAAGAGGTTGCCATTCCGCCAGAGGCCGTTGAGGTCATCGGCGTGCTGCCACCCGTCGACAGCGTCACCGGTTTTCAGGTCACGCCGGTGGTCGGCATTATCCCGCCGGGCCTGCAGTATCACGCCAGCGTCGATGAAGTCTCCGCGGTGTTTGAAATGCCGCTGGATGAAGCCCTCCGACTGAGTCGTTATCACCCGCTGGATATTCAGCGTCGTGGGCATGACCATCGGGTCTGGTTGTCCTGGTATCAGCATTATTTTGTCTGGGGCATGACGGCGGGCATTATTCGTGAGCTGGCGTTGCAAATCGGCCTGAAGCCTTGACTATACTTTACATTCCGCCCTCTTCTGCCAGGTTTGCGATCTGCGTCGCGCTATTAGCAAAACCCATCGTTAACCATTAGTTTAATTCATGTGAATAGTTAAGCCGAGGTCGGTGTTCCCTCTTACACTATGCGCAGTTATAACATCGTTACTGGAACCCCGGTAACCCTGTCAGGAGTGTGAAAGTGATTAGTATATTCGACATGTTCAAAGTGGGAATTGGCCCTTCGTCTTCCCATACTGTTGGCCCGATGAAGGCCGGTAAACAGTTCGTCGATGATCTGGTCGAAAAAGGATTACTGGAAAGCGTTACCCGTGTCGCCGTGGATGTTTACGGCTCGCTGTCATTAACGGGTAAAGGCCACCACACCGATATCGCCATTATTATGGGTCTGGCAGGCAACATGCCGGATACCGTTGATATTGATGCCATCCCGGCATTCATCCGCGACGTGGAAACACGCGGCCGCCTGCTCCTGGCAAACGGCCAGCAGGAAGTCGATTTTCCGCAGGATGACGGCATGCGTTTCCGTAGCGACAACCTGCCGCTGCATGAAAACGGCATGACCATTCACGCTTATAGCGGTGAAAAAGAGATTTACAGCAAAACGTACTACTCCATCGGCGGTGGTTTCATCGTGGATGAAGAGCATTTTGGCAAAGACAGCGTCGGCGACGTCAGCGTACCGTATCCGTTCAAATCGGCGACCGAGATGCTGGGTTACTGCAAACAGACCGGTCTTTCCCTGTCCGGCATGGTGATGCAGAACGAACTGGCCCTGCACAGTAAACAAGAGATTGAAGACTATTTTGCCAACGTCTGGCAAACCATGCGCGCCTGTATCGATCGCGGGATGAACACCGAAGGGGTTCTGCCGGGTCCGCTGCGCGTGCCGCGTCGTGCCTCTGCTCTGCGCCGTATGCTGGTGACCACGGACAAATTCTCCAACGACCCGATGAACGTGGTCGACTGGGTGAATATGTTTGCACTTGCGGTTAACGAAGAGAACGCCGCCGGTGGCCGCGTCGTGACGGCGCCAACCAACGGCGCGTGCGGCATTGTTCCTGCGGTGCTGGCGTATTACGACCACTTTATTGAGCCCGTGACGCCGGACATCTACATCCGTTATTTCCTGGCAGCAGGTGCCATCGGCGCGCTGTACAAGATGAATGCCTCCATCTCCGGTGCGGAAGTGGGCTGTCAGGGTGAAGTCGGCGTGGCCTGCTCCATGGCGGCGGCAGGTCTGGCAGAGCTGTTGGGTGCAAGCCCTGAGCAGGTCTGCGTGGCGGCTGAAATCGGTATGGAACATAACCTTGGTCTGACCTGCGATCCGGTCGCGGGCCAGGTGCAGGTGCCGTGCATTGAGCGTAACGCGATTGCCTCGGTGAAAGCCATCAACGCCTCACGTATGGCGATGCGCCGTACCAGCGAACCTCGCGTATCGCTGGATAAGGTGATTGAAACCATGTACGAAACGGGCAAAGACATGAACGCGAAATACCGCGAGACGTCCCGTGGTGGCCTGGCCATTAAGGTGCAGTGCGACTAATACTGCCTTTCGCCCATCTGCAACGGATGGGCGAATTTCCCTCTTCTTCCTCGTCTCCTTCTGCTTTCCCCACTACACTTTCACTGTTGCGTCCGGCTTTTGTGGCTGGTGGCTTATCAGGCGACCGTTCATGCAAACTGCACAAACGATCATTAAAAACTATCGCCGAAAACGCGTTATCGTCTGTGTGACGGTTGCGCTCCTCACGCTCATCCTGACGCTGGGCATTCGCTTTATTTCCCAGCGCAACGTTAACCAACAGCGGATCCTCGATTTTACCAGCCATACCGTTCGCGCCCTTGATAACGTTCTGCTTTCGCTGGAAAACCACCGCAACGTGCTGCAGCCGCTGGTGGGACAGCCCTGCCCGCAGGTGCAGCTGGCGCTGCGACAGCAGGCAGCCATTTTGCAGACGGTACGTTCTATCGCCCTGATTAAAGACGGTATCCTGTATTGTTCGAGTATTTTCGGCAGCCGCAGCGAGCCTGTCCGTGACTTCCTTCAGGAACTCCCCGCCAGCACGGCGAAGCTGATTTTATCGACCGACCAGTGGCTGCTTAAGGGCAGCCCTATTTTGATCCAGTGGTATCCTGTCTCCCAGGACGGTGAAGAAGGCGTCGTCGAGATTATTAATATCGACCTGATCGCCAGAATGATCCTCGAGCCCCAGCGTCCGCTCATCAATGACGTGGTGCTGACAGTCGGCGATCGTTTTTTACGCTACGGTCAGCGCGTCACCGACAGCCTGACGTTTGATGAGGAGAGCGCCCTTTTCCAGCAATCATCAACCCGAAATCCTTTCACCATTACGGTCAGCGGACCTGGCCCCGGTGAGTTAGCTTTAAAAAGCCTGCCCGCCCAGCTGCCGCTGGGGCTGATGCTCAGCCTGCTGCTGGGCTACCTCGCCTGGCTGGCGACGGCAAACCGGATGAGCTTTACGTGGGAGATCGATATGGGCATTGCGGCGCGGGAATTTGAGCTTTTCTGCCAGCCGCTGGTGAATGCCCGCACCCAGGCGTGCACGGGCGTTGAAATCCTGCTGCGCTGGAATAATCCCCGTCAGGGTTGGATCACCCCGGAGGTGTTTATCCCTCTGGCAGAAGAACATAACCAGATTGTCCCCCTGACCCGCTATGTCATCGCCGAAACGGTGCGCCAGATAGGCTACTTCCCGTCCAGCGCCGGTTTCCACATCGGCATTAACGTTGCCGCCAGCCATTTCCGTCACGCTGTACTGGTACAGGACCTGAACCGTCTCTGGTTCAGCGCCAATCCGCGACAGCAGCTGGTGATTGAACTCACGGAACGGGATGCGCTGCTGGACGCGGATTATCGCATCGTGCGCGAACTGCATCGCAAAGGGGTGAAGCTCGCTATCGACGATTTTGGCACCGGGAACAGCTCCCTCTCCTGGCTTGAAAAGCTGCATCCGGACGTCCTGAAAATTGACCAGTCCTTTACCACCGCCATTGGTACGGATGCCGTGAATTCAACGGTGACGGACATGATCATTGCGCTGGGCCAGCGGCTGAATATCGAGCTGGTTGCGGAAGGGGTCGAAACGGAAGAGCAGGCGCGCTATTTACGCCGTCACGGCGTTCCAGTCCTGCAGGGCTTTTTCTATGCGCGGCCGATGCCGCTACGGGACTTTCCAGACTGGCTGGCGGGAAGTGCTCCCCCGCCAGCGCGTCATAACGGGCACATCGTACCCTTAATGCCGCTGCGTTAAGCAGACTTACTCATCTTCGTCGTGGGCAGATTGTTCTTTAACAATACGGACCATATCAACGCGATAGTCGTTGGCTTCGACAATGGTAATGTGCAGCGGCGGCAGCTCGATCACATCGCCAACACGCGGGATCTGGCCGTTTACGGCGATAACCAGACCGGCAACGGTCGCGATGTCTTCTTCATCGTTGACCACGTTTTCCAGCCCCAGCGTGTGCGAGAGCGCGTGCAGGTCGGTGGTACCTTTAACCAGCCAGCCTTCGCCATCGGCAACAATTTCCGGCGTTTCGTCTTCATCCGGGAATTCACCGGCGATCGCTTCCAGCACGTCCAGCGGTGTCACCAGCCCCTGCACCACGCCAAACTCGTTGGTGACAATAACAAAGCTACCGCGAGCGCGGCGCAGCACCCCGAGCAGGTTGATCGGATCCAGCGTTTCCGGCACCACAATCGCAGGCGATGCAGCAGCAACGGCTTCGACGTTAACACCCTCTTCCAGGGCGACCAGCATCTCTTTCGCCCGCACCACGCCGATGATCTCATCCAGTTCACCACGACATACCGGGAACAGGCTGTGCGGTGAAGAGAGCAGCTGCTGGCGAATTTCATCAACGCTCAGGTTAGCATCGACCCAGCTGATCTCCCCGCGCGGCGTCATGATGCCGCGCAGCGAACGGGAGGCCAGAGAGAGCACGCCGTTAATCATGTAGCGTTCCTGTTCCACAAACGCCCCTTCCGGGACCGGAACCGGGTTGTGGTTTTCGGAATCAGACTGCACGTTCACCTGACGACGACCGCCCATCAGGCGTAGAATGGCATCTGCGGTACGGGCGCGCAGCGGCTGATTTGACTGCTGTTTGATAAAGTTACGGCGCGCAATCTGGTTGAACAGTTCGATCAGGATCGAGAAGCCAATCGCGGCGTACAGATAGCCTTTCGGAATATGGAAGCCAAAGCCTTCCGCCACCAGGCTCAGACCAATCATCAGCAGGAAGCTCAGACACAGTACCACCACCGTTGGATGCTGGTTCACGAAACGCGTCAGCGGTTTCGACGCCAGCAGCATGACCGCCATCGCAATAACCACCGCTGCCATCATGACCGGCAGATGGTTCACCATGCCGACCGCCGTGATCACCGCATCCAGCGAGAAGACCGCATCCAGCACCACGATCTGCAGCACCACCACCCAGAAACTGGCATAGCCTTTACCGTGCCCATCATCGTGCTGACGGTTTTCCAGCCGCTCGTGAAGTTCTGTCGTCGCTTTGAAGAGCAGGAATATCCCCCCGATCAGCATGATTAAATCACGGCCGGAGAAGGTGTAATCCATGACGGAGAACAGCGGTTTGGTCAGCGTGACCATCCACGAGATGACGGAGAGCAGCCCCAGTCGCATGACCAGCGCCAGCGAGAGTCCAATCAGACGCGCTTTATCACGCTGTTTTGGCGGCAACTTATCCGCAAGGATGGCGATAAACACCAGGTTATCAATGCCGAGAACGATCTCCAGCACGACCAGCGTGAGCAATCCCACCCAGATTGACGGGTCCATTAAGAATTCCATGACAAGCTCCTGCTAAAGGAATGACGAAACGGTGCCCCACTCAATGTGGGCAAAACAGAGGCAGACAGAGTCGATACGTGGCGAGGATCGCCGGTGAAAAAGGCGCGAAATGGCCTGGAAGATGACTGACGTCGGTGACGGTCCATATAGTGGGCTGGAGCCCTATACTCCTGAACAATTAAACGGAGGCTAAACATATCAGAGAGACTGTGTTTTTAGCAAAGATTTACGTTCCTTTGCAAAGTTCTGTTACACAGCGGCTTTACGCTACAGATAATTCTGTAACGCGTGGCTAAATTACGGATCTTCATCACATAAATTATTTTTTCACTATCTAAAATAATTCGCGGAAGTCTTAGTTTTTTGAACTCTAACCCTTATCTGAATCGATTCGGTTCGCCAATACGATTCTCAGTACGACTGCCTGGCAGGCGTATTAATGATAATAAAAGGAGGTAGCAAGTGACCATTGCTATTGTCATAGGCACACATGGTTGGGCTGCTGAGCAGCTACTCAAAACGGCAGAGATGCTGTTGGGCGAGCAGGAAAACGTCGGCTGGATCGATTTCGTTCCCGGTGAAAACGCCGAGACGCTGATAGAGAAGTACAACGCTCAGCTCGAGAAGCTGGATACCAGCAAAGGCGTGCTGTTTCTCGTTGATACATGGGGCGGCAGCCCGTTCAATGCTGCCAGCCGCATTGTCGTCGATAAAGAGCACTATGAAGTTGTCGCCGGGGTCAATATTCCCATGCTGGTGGAAACCCTTATGGCACGCGACGACAATCCGTCCTTCGATGAGCTGGTTGCACTGGCTGTTGAAACCGGCCGCGAAGGGGTTAAGGCCCTGAAGGCACAGCCGGTTGAAAAACCTGCCCCTGCGCCTGCAGCGGCACCGAAAGCGGCGGCACCGGCAAAACCGATGGGCCCGAATGATTACATGGTGATCGGCCTTGCGCGTATTGATGACCGCTTAATCCACGGTCAGGTAGCCACGCGCTGGACCAAAGAGACCAACGTTCGACGCATTATCGTGGTCAGCGACGAAGTGGCCGCTGATACCGTACGTAAAACCCTTCTGACTCAGGTTGCTCCTCCTGGCGTTACCGCGCACGTTGTGGATGTCGCCAAGATGATTCGCGTATACAACAACCCGAAATATGCGGGCGAACGCGTGATGCTCCTGTTCACTAACCCGACAGACGTTGAGCGCATTGTTGAAGGCGGCGTGAAAATCACCTCCGTTAACATTGGTGGTATGGCATTCCGTCAGGGCAAAACGCAGGTCAACAACGCCATTTCAGTCGATGCGAAAGATATCGAAGCATTCAACAAGCTGAATGCACGCGGTATTGAGCTGGAAGCCCGTAAGGTTTCCACGGACCAGAAACTGAAAATGATGGATTTGATCGGCAAAGTTGGGAAATAAGCCCGCGCCGGTTTTTCACATAATGCTTATGTAATAGGAGAAGTACAATGGAGATTACCACTCTTCAGATTGTGCTGGTGTTCGTGGTCGCATGTATTGCGGGTATGGAATCCGTACTTGATGAATTTCAGTTCCACCGTCCTCTGGTGGCCTGTACGCTGATTGGGGCCGTTCTGGGTGACATGAAAACCGGTATCATCATCGGTGGTACCCTGGAAATGATCGCCCTGGGCTGGATGAACATCGGTGCGGCGGTTGCGCCCGATGCCGCTCTGGCCTCTATCATTTCTACCGTTCTGGTTATTGCCGGTCACCAGAGTATTGGTGCAGGTATCGCCCTGGCAATCCCGCTGGCAGCCGCAGGCCAGGTTCTGACCATCATCGTTCGTACGATCACCGTTGCCTTCCAGCACGCGGCGGATAAGGCGGCCGACAACGGCAACCTCACGGCCCTGTCATGGATCCACGTTTCATCCCTGTTCCTGCAGGCGATGCGTATCGCAATCCCGGCGGTTATCGTCGCGATCTCTGTGGGTACCAGTGAAGTCCAGAGCATGCTGAACGCCATTCCTGAAGTGGTCACCGGCGGCCTGAACATCGCGGGCGGTATGATCGTGGTCGTTGGTTATGCGATGGTCATCAACATGATGCGCGCAGGCTACCTGATGCCGTTCTTCTACCTCGGCTTCGTGACCGCGGCCTTCACCAACTTCAACCTGGTTGCACTGGGTGTGATCGGTGCGGTGATGGCGATTCTCTACATCCAGCTCAGCCCGAAATATAACCGCGTCGCGGGTGCCCCAGCGCAGGCTGCTGGTAACAACGATCTCGATAACGAACTGGACTAACAGGTGAGCGAAATGGTTGATATGACAAAAACTACCACCGAGAAAAAACTCACTCCGGGTGATATTCGTGGCGTGTTCATCCGTTCTAACCTGTTTCAGGGTTCATGGAACTTCGAACGTATGCAGGCGCTGGGTTTCTGCTTCTCCATGGTACCGGCGCTCAAACGCCTGTACCCGGAAAACAACGAAGCACGCCGTCAGGCCATCAAGCGTCACCTGGAATTCTTTAACACCCATCCTTACGTTGCGGCCCCGGTACTGGGCGTAACGCTGGCGATGGAAGAGCAGCGTGCAAACGGCGCAGAGATTGACGATGGTGCCATCAACGGTATCAAAGTCGGTCTGATGGGTCCGCTGGCCGGTGTCGGTGACCCTATCTTCTGGGGTACCGTGCGTCCGGTCTTCGCGGCACTGGGTGCCGGTATCGCGATGAGCGGCAGCCTGCTTGGCCCGTTGCTGTTCTTCATCCTGTTCAACGCCGTGCGTCTGCTGACCCGTTACTACGGCGTGGCCTACGGCTACCGTAAAGGGGTGGACATCGTTAAGGACATGGGCGGCGGCTTCCTGCAGAAACTGACTGAGGGGGCGTCAATCCTCGGCCTGTTTGTCATGGGCGCGCTGGTAAACAAATGGACGCACGTGAATATCCCGCTGGTGGTATCGACCATCACCGGACAGGATGGTCAGACCCGCGTCACCACCGTGCAGACGATTCTGGATCAGCTGATGCCGGGCCTGGTCCCGCTGCTGTTGACCTTCGCCTGTATGTGGCTGCTGCGTAAGAAAGTGAACCCGCTGTGGATCATCGTTGGCTTCTTCGTCATCGGTATTGCGGGCTACGCCGTCGGCCTGCTGGGTCTGTAAGTATCAATGCTATAGGCCGGGGGCTTGCCCCCGGTTTTTTTTATCTGGAGGATGAATGACTGTCACGGACATCGTACTGGTTTTATTTGTTGTTGCCCTTCTGGCTTACGCGATCTATGACGAGTTCATTATGCCCGGCCGTCACGGCGAGACGCTGCTCTCCCTTCCCCTGCTACGACGCGGCCGCGTGGATGCCTTTATCTTCGTGGGTCTCATCGCCATTCTTATTTACAATAACGTCACCAGCCATGGTGCATTATTAACCACATGGTTATTATGTGCGCTGGCATTAATGGCGATTTATCTGTTCTGGATCCGCACGCCAAAAATCATTTTTAAATCCCACGGATTCTTCTTCGCCAATGTATGGATAGAATATAACCGTATTAAAGAGATGAATTTATCCGAAGACGGCGTGCTGGTGATGCAATTAGAACAACGTCGCCTGCTTATTCGGGTGAAGAATATTGATGACTTGGAAAAGATATACAAGTTACTCGTTAAAACTCAATGAGTTAGATATATAGCAACGGCTATATCCTGTGTTTATTTTGCGCAAGAAATATAGCCGAAGCTATATCCCCACCGCTAATTTGAACGCTATTTGTTAACGATATTTTCACGATTAAAGACAAATGAAAATCGTTATCAACAAACGTTTTAAATAATGCCTTTTCATTGTTGTTTTATATTCTCAAAATATGTTAAGGTTGCGCCCGTCGTTGGGGAGTAGCCGATTTCCTGTTCGCAGGAAATGTACGTGTCAACATACTCGTTGAAAAACGTGGCACGTACGGATCGCTTACCGCACATCTTATGTGCATTGCGATCAGGCGAGACCATAGATACATCAACTGCTGTTTACTGGGGGCAGTGATGTGTCATATGGATATCCCCGGTCTGGACGCTGTTATGAATATCTCCGCTACGATCCTTCTCGCTTTTGGCATGTCCATGGACGCCTTCGCTGCTTCCATCGGAAAAGGCGCCACGCTACACAAACCTAAATTCTCAGAAGCCCTGCGTACCGGCCTGATTTTTGGCGCTATCGAAACACTGACCCCGCTTATCGGCTGGGGACTTGGCATGCTCGCCAGCCAGTTCGTGCTGGAGTGGAACCACTGGATTGCCTTCGTCCTGCTGGTGTTCCTCGGAGGCCGAATGGTCATTGAAGGTTTTCGCGGCGGTGATGATGAACACGAGGAGCCGCAGCATCGCCACGGCTTCTGGCTGCTGGTCACCACGGCCATTGCCACCAGCCTTGATGCGATGGCCGTTGGTGTGGGTCTGGCATTTCTGCAGGTCAATATTATCGCCACCGCGCTGGCTATTGGCTGTGCAACCCTGATTATGTCCACACTGGGCATGATGGTCGGACGGTTTATCGGCCCGCTGCTGGGTAAACGCGCCGAGATCCTCGGGGGGATTGTGCTGATTGGCATTGGCGCCCAGATCCTCTGGGCACACTTCGCCGGTTAATCTTCGCGCTGCCAGATGTGGATGCTGAAGTCCGTCTGGCAGCGAAATGTTGAATGTGCCGCCAGCGTTTCCCACACCTCCGGTTTTGCCCGCCACGCGAACGGCGTCATCTGCAATAACGCGACGGCCTCTTCCCCTTTCAGCGTCATTTCGTACGCCACTGATTCCGCCTGCTTCAGGGTAAAACCGCCCAGCTGTTCTGAATGCGGGGCATGCAGACGCACTTCGTCGTAGATCAGCCCTTTCAGCTCCATCAGATGACGCGGGCCTGGGGTCACGGTGACCACCCATCCGCCCGGCTTCACCACGCGCGCCAGCTCCTCTGCCTTACACGGCGCGTAGATACGGATAACCGCGTCCATGCTGGCATCGTCAAACGGCAGCCGGTGGCTGGACGCCACGCAGAACGTCACGCCGGTATAACGCTTTGCCGCCGCGCGTATGGCCACTTTCGACACGTCCAGACCGAATGTCTGCGCGCCCTTCTCACGAGCAACCTCCGCAAACCGTGCGGTGTAGTATCCTTCCCCACAGCCGATATCGAGCATGGCGGTGGCTGAAGCAGGCAGAATATCATTGAGCATCTGCGTGACGGCCTCCCGCAGCGGCAGATAGTGTCCGGCATCGAGAAACGCGCGGCGCGCCCGCATCATCTCAGCACTGTCGCCAGGATCGCGGGAACGCTTATGCTGTACCGGCAGAAGATTCACGTAGCCTTCTTTTGCCCGGTCAAACTGATGCCCCTGCGGGCAGGTATACCGTTTGTCTGAGTGCGTCAGGGGGGCGTGGCAAAGGGGACAGCTGAAGGACATGGCAACTCCGGAGCATAATCAAAGGGCGAAGTGTACCGCTATTCGCCCCTGTTATAAACGCCCGGTTAGCGCATGACGATAAGGTGATCGGATCCCGCCGGTAATCCGTCAGGTTTGATATTCTCCAGACGCAGCACGTTACCCATAATCTCACTGAAGACAGGGGCAGAGACGGCCCCGCCGTAGTAAGCTCCGTTTTGCGGATCGTTAATCACCACCACCAGGGCAAAACGCGGATTGCTGGCAGGGGCAACCCCCGCCGTGTAGGCGACGTATTTATCGACATACTTCCCGCTATCATCAATTTTCTTCGCCGTACCGGTTTTCACCGCCACCCGGTAATCACGCACGGCAGCCTTAACGCCTCCGCCACCCGGCAGCGCAACGCTCTCCATCATGTGCTCCACTTCATGGGCAATCTCTTCCGGCATGACGCGATGCCCGATAACGGGGGGATCGATGCGGGTGATCGAGAGCGGACGCTCAAGCCCGTACCCACCAATCGTGGCGTAGACGTGGGCCAGCTGGAGCGGCGTAACCATCAGCCCGTAGCCGAAGGCAAAAGTCGCGCGATCGAGCTGGCTCCAGTATTTACGCTGTGGCAACAGCCCCGAGCTTTCCCCCGTTAAGCCAAGCCCCGTATTGGTGCCAAAACCAAAGTTTCGATAGGTATCGATGAGATGCTGGACAGGCATCGCCAGCGAAAGTCGGGAAACGCCGGTGTCGCTCGATTTTTGCAGGATCCCGGTCATCGTCAGCTCAGGGTAAAAGCCCACGTCGCGAATGCGATGCCCGTCAAGGGTATACGGGTGGGTGTCAATCACGCTGTCCGGCTGGACCAGCCCCTGCTGCAGGGCCGTCATCAGCACCAGCGGCTTGACGGTCGAACCAGGTTCGAACGTATCGCTGATTGCGCGGTTGCGAAAATCGTTTATCGTCGCCCCTTCACGATTATTGGGGTTAAAATCCGGGTAGCTCGCCATGGCGAGGATTTCCCCGGTTGGGATATTAATGAGCACCGACGCCCCCGACTCGGCCTTGTTCCAGGCCACGGCATTGTCGAGCGCATCTTCGGTGATGGTTTGTAGCCGCTCGTCAATACTTAACTGGATGTTATGCGCCGGTGCGGGCGCAATTTCGGTCAGGTTTTCAACCACACGTCCATAGCGATCTTCCCTTACCTGACGCACACCCGGCTTGCCGGTGAGTTGCGCGTTGAAGCTCTTTTCCACACCTTCGATGCCCTGCCCGTCAATATTGGTGAAGCCAATCAGGTTCGCTGCCACATGGCCAGCAGGATAAAAACGGCGGGACTCATCGCGCAAATTGATGCCGGGCAGATTCAGTTTGTCGATCCACTTTGCCTGCGCAGGATCGACCTGACGGGCAAGGTAAATAAAACGGCCCTGTGGGTTGGCGTTGATGCGTGCCGAGAGTGTGCCGAGGGAGAGATGCAGCGCGCTGGCCAGCGCCTGCCAGCGCTCATCAAGGCCGACGCCCCCTTTTGCCAGCACCGTTTTAGGATCGGCCCAGACGGCCTGGACAGGCACGCTCACCGCCAGGGGGCGACCCTCACGATCCATTATCATACCGCGCGGCGCATCAATCGCCAGCTGACGGAGGGATCGCATATCCTCCTGCTTCACCAGATTGTCAGGCTTGATGATTTGCAGCCAGGCAACGCGCCCCAGCAGAAAAGCCAGACTACAAAAAATAGCTAAACAGAG
Source organism: Enterobacter sp. BNK-22 (assembly GCF_048684805.1). Classification (NCBI taxonomy): domain Bacteria; kingdom Pseudomonadati; phylum Pseudomonadota; class Gammaproteobacteria; order Enterobacterales; family Enterobacteriaceae; genus Enterobacter; species Enterobacter sp. BNK-22. The sequence goes on along the minus strand of NZ_JBLQTT010000001.1, from coordinate 727,514 downwards.
CAGAGCAAAACGCGCCGGCGTGAAATTTCCAGTTGCTGTTATCAATGTCTTCTTCACCTGAACCCCAGGGCTGTAAAACAACGCCCTGATTTAACGGGAAAAGACGGCGAGAAGGTGGCGAAACAGTGCTACTAACCTCGCAGCTTTGCAACAAGTTACTAACAAGACCGCGGATGGTAATATTTTGAAAGATAAGGGACATAAAAAAGCCCCGCGACAGGCGAGGCTTTATGTCTGAGAGTGAAGTGCCAGGCACTTCAGTCAGCAGCGGTTCGATCAGATAGCAGTTACGTTAACTGCAGCTGGGCCTTTCTGGCCGTCCTGAATTTCGAACTCAACGTTCTGGCCTTCAGCCAGAGTTTTGAAGCCGTTACCCTGGATTGCAGAGAAGTGTACGAACACGTCTTTGCTGCCGTCAGCAGGAGTAATGAAACCAAAACCTTTAGACTCGTTGAACCACTTAACTTGACCTTTAATCTTTGCCATTTTGCAAAATTCCTTAGAGTGTTTTCTTAGCCCGCAGGCATTAACTGAGATAAAACTGAGACATTACTGCATGAGGCACTAATATAAGGTTCGGCAGAGAAGCGGTATTCAACGACAACGTGTTTACTCAGGACTTCTTTACTGAAAATGCCACACATAAACAGAACTGTACCTCGTTTGACCCAAAACGTGTTATCACACACTATGTTTAATATGGCAAGCCATTTTTAAACATGTCTCGATCCGCCGCACAAATTCGAACAGTGCCTGTCAGGTTTTGCACAATTATGCGCATCACGTACAGACAGCCCTGCTGCGTAACAAAGACCCAGCGTTGCTTTCACAACCGCTGTAATCTAAGACTTTTTTAACATAGCTCAATCATTACGAACCGTCCAGCAAACAGGAAAAGAAATCTTACGTCTTGATTGAGTTAGAACAATTTGTGAAAACTTATGCTTAAATCATTGTAACGCGACCAAATTGTTTCAGAGAAAAAACAGTGTTAATAACCCGCGCCCAGCTGTATTAAAATGCACCAGCGAATAAACAGCGTTATGCACCAAAATAATGAAATTTTTATGACTCTGCATCAAAAGAAGGCAAGCAAAACGTTTCGATAAAAATAAAACATTCCTGCGCGCGTTTACATCAACAATATATGCAACAATTTATCGCTTCGTTTATAAGGATAAATATTCACCAATTTTCAGTATCCTGAAAGAATGGTTAACTGGTGCTAAATTATCGAGTGCGTGAGTTAACTCCTGCACAGGTTCATCTAAGGATTCATCTGCCAGTTCAAACACGCCCCAGTGAATAGGGAACGCCAGAGGTGAGCCCAGTTGCTGCCACAATGCCACCGCAGATTGCGGATCCATATGATGGACAGCCATGAACCATCGTGGGGCATAGGCACCAATCGGTAACGCGGCGGCATCTATCTGGCCCAGGCGTTCAGGAATCAACAGCAGCTCAGGTGAATAACCGGTATCACCGCTGAACCAGAAGCGGTGATGCCGTCCTTCCATCACCCAGCCGCACCATAAGGAACGATTGCGGTTCCATGGCGTGCGCATGCTCCAGTGCTGTGCCGGTACGGCGGTCAGCGTCATCCCCTGCCAGGTGAAACTCTGCCACCAGTCGAGTTCGACCACGCGTTTTGCTCCCCGGCGACGAAACCAGTCGGCGAGGCCCAACGGAACAAAAATACTGACGTCGGGAAAGCGTTTGAGGATTCGGCGAAGGGTTGCGTCATCAAGATGATCGTAATGATTATGGGAAATGACGACCGCATCCAGCTGATGAAGTTGCTCGACAGACAGTACGGGGGGTGTCTTACGCTGGGGTCCCAGGAAAGGAAGCGGAGAAGCGCGTCGAGAAAACACCGGATCGGTAAGGATGATATTGCCGTCCAGCTGCAGCAACACGCTCGCGTGTCCGAGCCACCATACCCCATCTTCCTGAGGTTGCGTAAGCTCAACCGGTTGCCACCACTGGCGGATAAAGTCTTCATAACCCAGCGCGGGCGGCTTCGGTAATCCGGCCTCTTTACGCGCTTTACGCCAACGGTCAAGGTCGCCGGGTTGATGTCCGACAGGATCGGTATTACAAAAACCGTTTGGGGTGTGATGTTTCAGGGAGGGGTCATACCAGGGATTTTTCCAGACCACAGCCACCTCCCAGGACAAAAAGATTAACGCTCAGCCACCAGGCGGATAAAGTCGTCTTCGTCTTTGTTATCTTCAGCGACCGCGTCTTTCGGCGCGTCTTTCTCTTCCGGTTCGTTAGCCTCACACAGACGGCGTAGCAGCGCATTCTGACGTTTTTGCTGATCGAGCAGCGCTTCCAGCAGTTCGATCTGCTCGTTAGTACGGGAACTGGCGCGGTTCACGAAAAACCAGATGACCAGCCCCACAAGCAGAACCACCAAAGAAATCATCAGGGATGCTATATTCAGCAGCCCTGAATTCAGTAACTCACCCATTTCACCACCTCAATAAAAACGTCTATTTTACCACTGGCGCGAAGGAAGGAAATCACGTTGAGAAAAAATGTCTATTACCACGGAATAAACTTATTTATTGCGCAAACGCCGCTAAAAAACTGTACATCCTGATCGCACATCACATTGATCGTCTGCGTCCATAACACCACGCACGCAATCAGCACGATAATCAGAATTACCCAGCGTATTTTTTTCACTCCACACTCCGTCTAAGGACCTGATGTAACGAGATTATCACGCTTATCTTAAACAAGGACTAACTGTGCCTCCATCGCGCTTTTTTCAGAATCCTGCACTTGTTTCATCACGTAAACGCTTTACGCTAGCATTACGATAACAACGATAAAAGAGGTAATGATGCGATTCATCATTCGAACAATTATTGCACTGGCCCTTGTCTGGATTGGCCTTCTGTTAACGGGCTATGGCGTGCTCGTGGGGAGCACCGAAAACGCAGCCGGGCTAGGCATTCAGTGTAAATACCTCACAGCACAGGGAATGAGCACTGCCCAGTATCTGCATACTGACAGCGGGATCGTTGGCTTAACCCACTGCCCTGTACTGCGTAAAACATCCGTCGTGATTGATAATGGCTAATCAGCCAGGTGAATGACATACAAAAAACGCCGCATCAGATGCGGCGTTTTTTTCTACCAGTAGGGATTAAAACGGGTAGTCGTGATATCCCATCTGTTCAGAAATTTTCCGTGCCGCAGTGTGCAGAATAGCCACATACTCATGCAGACGCTCTTCGGAGAAGCGTAAGGTTGGGAAGGAGATACTCAAGCCCGCGATCACCACGCCAAAGCGGTCAAATACCGGAACGCCGATGCAGCGCAGCCCCTCTTCCTGCTCTTCGTTATCTTCGCCATATCCCTGCTCGCGCACGCGGTCAAGCACCGTCAGCAGCGCATCCGTGCTGGTAATGGTTCGTGAGGTACTTTGCTTGTATTCCACGCCTTCAAGGATCTGCTTCACTTCCTCGCGATCGCGCCACGCCAGCAGAACTTTACCAATGGCGGTACTGTAGAGCGGGTTGCGTCGACCAATGCGCGAATACATGCGCAGATTGTACATGGAGTCGATTTTATGGATGTAAACGATGCTGTCTTCATCCAGCGCACCGAGATGAATGGTCTCTTTGGTCAGGCGAGAGATTTCACGCATCTGAATGTCAGCGCTGCGGATCAGGTCAACATTTTGTAGCGCACGCGCACCCAATTCAAACAGCTTAAGCGTCAGAGAATACTTTTCAGATTCGCCTTCCTGCGCAACGTATCCCAGGGACTTCATGGTTTGCAAAAAGCGATAAACGGTGCTTTTTGACATCATCACGCGCTGCGACAGCTCTGTAATACCTATTTCACGCTCTTCTCCAAGCGCCTGTAAGATGCCAAACACCTTCAGCACGGAAGAAACAGAATCTGGCTGTTTATCCAAATCCGCAATAGCCATTTACCACCTCATAGCGAGTGTTTTATAAAAATCAGAACCGGTTTTTATTATAAGTTCCCGTCATGTCACCTGCAATCAATCCGCGTTTACTTCGTTACAAATCTGCGACATATCGCGGCTGTAACAATGCTAAAATAGTTACCCTGAGAATAATTTCACGCTGAGCTTTTTACTCCTGATGGAAAAAAATCTTTCTGATGGCCTGCCATTACCCCAACGGTATGGCGCAATAGCGACCATCATTATCGGTATCTCAATGGCCGTCCTTGACGGCGCGATTGCAAACGTTGCCCTGCCAACCATCGCCAGCGACCTGCATGCCTCACCCGCCAGTTCGATTTGGATTGTTAACGCCTACCAGATTGCGATTGTGGTGTCACTGCTCTCGTTCTCTTTCCTCGGCGATATGTTCGGCTACCGCCGGGTATATCAGTGCGGCCTGGTGGTTTTCACTTTTACCTCCCTGCTCTGTGCCCTTTCAGATTCACTGCATACCCTGACGCTTGCGCGTATTGCGCAGGGTTTTGGCGGCGCGGCGCTCATGAGCGTAAACACGGCGCTGATCCGCTTAATTTATCCGCAGCGTCATCTGGGGCGCGGAATGGGGATAAACTCGTTTATTGTCGCCGTCTCTTCTGCCGCCGGGCCAACCATTGCGGCGGCGATCCTCTCCGTTGCGTCATGGCAATGGCTGTTCGCCATTAACGTGCCGCTGGGTATCGTCGCCATCTTTTTTGCTCTGCGCTTTCTTCCCGCTAACGGCTCCAAAAGCAGCATGCCGCGCTTCGACGTGGCAAGTGCGGTGATGAATGCTCTGACCTTCGGCCTGCTGATTACGGCGCTGAGCGGCTTTGCCCAGGGACAATCTCTGGTGCTTACCGCCGCGGAGCTCATCGCCCTGCTGGCGATCGGCTTCTTCTTTGTACGCCGCCAGCTCACCCTGCCAGTTCCTTTGCTGCCCGTTGACCTGCTGCGTATTCCCCTCTTTTCGCTCTCCATCTGCACGTCTGTCTGCTCGTTCTGCGCCCAGATGCTGGCTCTGGTCTCCCTGCCCTTCTTTCTGCAGAGCGTAGTTGGCCGTTCAGAAGTGGAAACCGGGCTGCTGCTCACCCCCTGGCCGCTGGCGACGATGGTGATGGCACCGCTGGCAGGTTATTTAATTGAACGCGTTCATGCCGGTTTATTGGGCGCTTTGGGGCTGACGGTGATGGCGACAGGCCTTTTCGCGTTAGCATTGTTGCCCTCGTCGCCTTCGGATCTGGACATCATCTGGCGCATGATCCTCTGCGGTGCAGGGTTTGGCCTGTTCCAGTCCCCCAATAATCACACCATTATCACCTCAGCGCCGCGGCATCGCAGCGGTGGGGCAAGCGGTATGCTGGGAACCGCGCGTCTGCTGGGCCAAAGCAGCGGTGCGGCACTGGTCGCCCTGATGTTTAACCTTGCCGGACAAAACGGTAACCACCTTGCGCTCCTCACCGCAGGCGCCCTTGCCACCCTCGCGGCGGTCGTCAGTGGCCTGCGGGTGACCCAGCCCAGGGTTCAGGCATAAAAAAAGCCGGGCGGAGTGTTCTCCCGCCCGGCTTTTTGTATTTTGTTGCGTTACTTCAGGTATTCCCCACTGCGCAGCGCTTCAATACGCTTATCCAACGGCGGGTGAGACATAAACAGCTCGCTCAGCGATTTAGATTTACCGTTAATGCAGAAGGCCATCATGCTGTTCGCTTCCTGCGGCTCGTAGGAGGTTTTCAGACGCTGCAGCGCGGCAATCATCTTCTCACGACCAACCAGCTTCGCAGAGCCGGCATCCGCGTGGAATTCACGGTGACGGGAGAACCACATGGTGATGATGCTGGCCAGAATACCGAATACCAGTTCCAGAACCATCGACACGGCAAAATAGATCAGCGGGTTGCCGTTGCTCTCTTCACCTTCGTCGCGGTTGCCGCCCATGAAGCCCGCGGCAATCTGCGCCAGAATACGGGAGATAAAGATCACGAAGGTGTTTACCACGCCCTGAATCAGGGTCATGGTCACCATGTCACCGTTAGCGATATGGCTAATTTCGTGGGCGATAACCGCTTCGGCTTCGTCACGGCTCATGTTCTGCAGCAGTCCGGTGCTGACAGCAACCAGTGACGCATCGCGACGGGCACCCGTGGCGAACGCGTTGATATCCGGAGCATGGTAAATGGCCACCTGCGGCATGGCGATCCCGGCCTGACGGGACTGCTGAGCCACCGTATTCATCAGCCACTGTTCCATATCGTTACGGGGTTGCTCAATGACCTCACCCCCTACCGATTTCAGTGCCATCCACTTCGACATCAGCAGGGAGATGAACGAGCCACCAAAACCAAACAGCAGCGCCATAATCAACAGACCCTGAACGCTGCTCGACTGAATTCCTGTCAGGCTTAGCACGAGCCCGAAAACCACCATCACCGCCAGGTTGGTGAGCAGGAAGAGCGCGATTCGCATCATAATTTTCTTTTTACCTCAGTTTAACAAAACGCACTATGCGATTACCCACATCGTATGGGTATTGCGGCTATTTTCAAGCATCCGGCGGGCGTAAGTCACCAGAAAGACACAACTTTACACAATTGAAAATCTGACTGACGGAAGGATAAAGTACAAAAAGAAACAGGCACAATGTCTTGTGCCTGTTGGGAGGTTATTTTGCCGGAGCGGGCTGTACGGCAGGTTTCTCTTTTTCCTGATTCGCCAGGTCGAGAGCGATATGCACCGTCTCGTCGAGATACGGATCCGGCTCCTGGTAATCTTTTGGCAGATCGTCCAGTTTCTTGAGCAGAGGCTTGCCTTCACGCTTGAAGCGATCGTTGATACGCGCCAGGCGGGTTGCATCGTCTTCGTTGTTCTCTTTTTCACGCTGAGCGTAGTTCAGAGAAACAATATTCCGCTTATCCTTCAGAGCATTGAATCGCGCAATGTCCTTCATGATGTACTGGAACTCCGGATCTTTCGCGATGCGGTCGTTATGCGCCTTCAGCAACTCAGGGCCAAACTGCGTCATATCACCCGCTTTCACGTAGGTCGCGGCATTGATGCTGTCCCACGGCAACGCGTTATCTTCAAACTTCTCGCCGGTTTCCGTCTCCTGAGTGCCAGTCGGCATGATGATGTCCGGCGTGACGCCCTTACGCTGCGTACTGCCGCCATTTACGCGGTAGAATTTCTGAATGGTGTACTGAACCGAGCCCAGCGCAGGCCATTCCGGACGCAGCATCTGATCGTAAATACGATTCAGAGAGCGGTACTGCTGAACAGTGCCTTTCCCGAAGGTTGGCTCACCGACGATCAGCGCGCGGCCGTAGTCCTGCATGGCTGCGGCAAAGATCTCAGACGCGGAAGCGCTGAAGCGGTCAACGAGAACAACCAGCGGGCCTTTGTAGTAGACCACACCGTCATTGTCCGCATCTTCGCGCACTTTACCGTTGTTATCGCGCACCTGAACCACCGGGCCAGATGGGATGAACAGGCCAGAGAGAGAAACCGCTTCCGTCAGCGCCCCGCCGCCGTTACTGCGCAGGTCGATGATGATGCTGCTGACGTTCTGCTTTTCAAGCTTCTGCAGCTGAACTTTCACATCGTCAGTCAGCCCGACGTAGAAGCCAGGAATATCCAGGACGCCCACCTTCTCTTTACCCACGGTTTTCACCGACATTTTCACCGCGCGGTCTTCCAGACGGATACGCTCACGGGTCAGGGTAACGATACGGGTTTTGGTGCCTTTTCCGGCTGGCAGAATTTCCAGACGAACCTTGCTGCCTTTCGGACCTTTGATCAGCGCAACCACGTCATCAAGACGCCAGCCGATCACGTCGACCATGTTCTGGCCGGTTTGTCCCACACCCACAATACGATCGCCTACGCTAATCGCTTTGCTTTTAGATGCCGGGCCACCCGCGACCATCGAATTGATCACCGTGTAATCATCGTCCATCTGCAGCACCGCGCCGATACCTTCCAGAGACAGGCTCATTTCGGTATTGAACTGTTCGGTGTTGCGTGGTGAGAGATAGTTGGTGTGCGGATCGATTTCGTGCGCAAAGGCCGTCATGGCCAGCGAGAAGACATCCTCACTGTTGGTCTGGGCCAGGCGACGAATGGCAAATTTGTAACGACGCGTCAGCGTGTCACGGATCTCTTTTTCGTCTTTGCCGGTGAGCTTAAGGCTCAGTTCGTCGTATTTAACTTTGCCGTCCCACAGCGCATTCAGCTCGGCTTCATCTTTTGGCCAGGGCGCTTTGCTGCGGTCCAGATTGAAGGTGTCGTTGCCGGTGAAGTCCATTGGACGTTCCAGCACTTTCAGCGCGTACTGATAGCGTTCGAAGCGGCGCTTTTGCGACAGGTTGTAGAGATCGTAGAACAGATCCAGCTTGCCTGAACGCAACTCGTCACCCACCTCGGATTTTCGCTTAGCGAACTGCTCGACATCGCTGGCGAGCAAAACGTTATGGCTGTAATCCAGCAAGTTCAGATAGCGGTCAAAGATTTTGGCCGAAAAGGCCTGATCGAGATCGAACTGACGATAGTGCGAACGGGTGAAACGTGAGGTCACGCGCTCGCTCACCGTCGCGTGCTGCGTCTCTTCCTTGAGTACCGGAATTTGATCAACACGCGTGATATCGTCCACTGCAAAAGCGTGACCTGTTATAGCAAACAGACCCGCCAGCGCGGTGAGCTTAAAAAAAGTGTTCATGCCAGGCTTGGCCTCCGTTTCAGAACAACAAGTGTTCTGCGCGTACAATCATTGACATACCAGAAGTCAGCTGTACACGAACGCCATCTTTGGTGATTTCCAGTACGGTGGCGTCCATAGCATTGTTACCCGCTTTTACCTTCAGTGCCTGACCCACGCTCAGGGCGTTAATGTCAGAAACCGGCGTATGGCGCGGCTCTTCACGAGGCGCACGTGGGGCTTTTGCTGCTGGTTTGTCTGCACGCGGTTTGCGATCGTTATTATCGTGACGACGCGGCGCAGGGCGTGGTTTACGCTCACGACGAGGCGCTTCTTCCTGGCCGTTTGCCGCGGCGGCTTCGCGTTTTTTCGCTTGCTGTTCCGCACGTTGTGCCTGAACGCGTGCTTTGGCTTCTTCCAGCTGCTTGCGCGCATGCTCAACGTGCTGCTCGTCAAGCTCACCGCAAGGGTTGCCGTCGAGATCCACGCGAGTCGCGCCAGGTTTGATACCGTACAGGTAACGCCAGCTCGAAGTATAAAGACGTAAGGCGGAACGCAGCTGAGTTTTGCTGAGGTTCATTTCCCCTTCAACACGCGCCACCAGATCCTGAAAAATACCGACTTTCAGGGGACGAGCTTCGCCTTCCGCGCTGAAGCACTGCGGGAAACGCTCGGCCAGAAATGCGATAACTTCTTTACTGCTATTCAACTTAGGTTGATTTTCCATGAAATTTCCTGATTACAACGGACGTTGCCAACAAGCGCAGGCATGAACAGGCGTCATTATAATGACGCTATCAGTAAATGCTACGTTATCCGTTGATTATCCTGCGACGCTCGCAAAGAATTTTTGATAATCGGTTGCTGCGAGTACGTTTTCCAGATTCGCCACCAACTCGCGCAGCCCCTGTTCGTCCTCGGTTGTAAAGCGACTGAAGACCGTACTGTCGATGTCCAGAACGCCAATAATCTGATTTTTGACCACCAGCGGCAGAACGATTTCAGAATTACTGGCAGCATCACAGGCAATGTGTCCGTCAAACGCATGAACGTCTTCCACACGCTGGACCTGATTCTCGGCCACCGCCGTGCCGCATACGCCACGCCCAACCGGGATACGCACGCACGCCAGCTTTCCCTGGAACGGACCGAGCACCAGCGTTTCACCTTCCAGAAGGTAAAAGCCCGCCCAGTTTACGTCAGAGAGACGTTCAAACAGCAATGCGCTAGTATTTGCCAGAGTGGCTAAGAAGCTGGTCTCACCCGCCATCAATGCCTTAAAATCGCGGTTCAGATCCGCGTAGAATTCTGTTTTGTTCATTATTCAATCACTTAGTTGTCTTACAAAATTACCGCATAGCCTATTAAAATAAGCATTAAATGCGCTCATGCTCAAGATGAATCCGTTCATGAGTTATTATAACTTTCAACAATACTTATTTGTGCGCAGCTGATGGCCTTAAAAACAACCAAAATTACGCCGACGAGAAAGATAACTGTCCATACGGTAAGCGAAGCTTTGCCTCGTGCACATTATCAGCGTTGCCCCCAGTGCGATACGCTTTTTATGTTGCCGAAGATGAAATCGCACCAAAGTGCCTTCTGTCCCCGCTGCGACGCCAAAATTCGCGATGGCCGCGACTGGTCGTTGACCCGCCTCGCCGCCATGGCCGTCACCATGCTGCTGCTGATGCCCTTCGCCTGGAGCGAACCGCTGCTGAAGCTCTATCTGCTTGGCGTGCGCATTGATGCTAACGTGCTGCAGGGTATCTGGCAGATGACCCGTCAGGGCGATCCCATCACCGCCGCGATGGTGCTGTTCTGCACCGTGGGCGCACCGCTGGTGCTGGTTGCCGCCATTGCCTATCTCTGGTTTGGCAATATTCTTGGCATGAACCTTCGCCCGGTACTGCTGATGCTGGATAAGCTCAAAGAGTGGGTCATGCTGGATATCTATCTGGTCGGCGTGGGCGTTGCGTCCATAAAAGTCCAGGACTACGCCTTTTTGCAGCCCGGCATCGGACTCTTTGCTTTCATCTGTCTGGTGTTGCTGAGCATCCTGACGCTGATCCACCTGAACGTTGAGCAGCTCTGGGAGCGTTTTTACCCTCAGCGCCCCGCCACGCGCCCCGATGAAAATCTGCGCGTCTGTCTGGGATGCCACTATACCGGGTTGCCCGACCCGCGCGGACGCTGCCCGCGGTGCCACATTCCATTACGGCTGCGGCGCAACAACAGCCTGCAAAAATGCTGGGCCGCGCTGATCGCCTCCCTGGTGTTCCTGATCCCCGCCAATATGCTGCCGATTTCCATCATTTACGTGAATGGCGGACGTCAGGAGGATACTATCCTCTCCGGGATTATCTCCCTTGCGCACAGCAATGTCGGAGTGGCGGCGATCGTCTTTATTGCCAGTATCCTGGTTCCCTTTACCAAAGTGGTGGTGATGATTACCCTGCTCATCAGCATTCACTTAAAGTGTGAACAAGGTTTACGGACACGCATTCTGCTTCTGCGATTCGTCACCTGGATTGGCCGCTGGTCAATGTTAGATTTGTTCGTGATTTCGCTGATGATGTCGCTCATCAATCGCGATCAGTTACTTGCTTTTACAATGGGACCCGCGGCTTTTTATTTCGGCTCTGCGGTGATATTGACTATTCTTGCTGTGGAATGGCTGGATAGCCGCTTACTTTGGGATGCACATGAGTCAGGAAACCCCCGCTTCGCCGACTGAAGCGAGAATTAAAACAAAACGCCGCATTTCGCCATTCTGGTTGCTGCCCGTCATCGCCCTGATGATTGCAGGCTGGCTTATCTGGACAAGCTATGAAGATCGCGGGAGTACAGTCACCATTGATTTCCAGACCGCCGACGGCATCGTCGCCGGACGAACGCCCGTTCGCTTCCAGGGGGTTGAGGTCGGTACGGTTCAGGATATCTCCCTTGGAAAAGGGCTGAATAAGATTCAGGTGCGGGTCAGTATCAAATCTGACATGCAGGATGCCCTGCGCAGCGAAACACAGTTCTGGCTGGTGACGCCAAAAGCCTCTCTGGCCGGTGTCTCCGGGCTGGATGCGCTCGTGGGCGGGAACTATATTGGCATGATGCCGGGCAAAGGCGAGCCGCAGGATCACTTTGTTGCGCTGGATACGCAGCCCAAATACCGTCTTAATAACGGCGATTTGATGATTCATCTCCAGGCGCCGGACCTCGGTTCCCTGAACAGTGGCTCCCTGGTCTATTTCCGTAAGATCCCGGTTGGCCGCGTGTACGATTACTCGATTAACCCGAACAAACAGGGCGTCACCATTGATGTGCTGATCGAGCGTCGCTTCACCAATCTGGTGAAAAAGGGCAGCCGCTTCTGGAACGTGTCCGGCGTGGATGCCGACCTCAGCCTGAGCGGCGCCAAAGTGAAGCTGGAAAGTCTGGCCGCCCTGGTGAACGGCGCCATTGCCTTTGACTCCCCGGAAAACTCGAGCCCTGCCACCGCTGATGACACGTTCGGATTGTACGCCGACCTGGCGCACAGCCAGCGCGGCGTGATCGTCAAACTTGCCCTGCCCGATGCTAAGGGGCTAAAAGCGGGTTCAACGCCGCTGATGTATCAGGGTCTGCAGGTCGGCCAGCTCACCAAAATGACGCTCAACCCGGGCGGGTCGGTCACCGGCGAAATGACGGTCGATCCGAGCGTGGTCGATCTCCTGCGCGAGAAAACGCGCATCGAAATGCGCAGTCCAAAGATCTCGCTGAACGATACCAGCCTCAGCACGTTGTTGACCGGCAATACCTTTGAGCTGATCCCGGGTGAAGGACAGCCCAGCAACAGCTTCGTGATTGCTCCGGCGGATAAAGCTCTGTTGCAAAAACCGGGCGTGGTGACGGTTACCCTGAATGCGCCTGAAAGCTATGGGATTGAAGCCGGTCAGCCGTTGATTTTACACGGCGTGCAGGTGGGACAGGTGCTGGAGCGCAAGCTCTCCGCGGAGGGGGTGCAATTCTCCGTCGCCATCGACCCGCAATACAGAGACCTGGTGCACGGTGACAGTAAATTCGTGGTGAACAGTCGCGTCGACGTGAAAGTGGGTCTGGACGGCGTGGAGTTTCTCGGTGCCAGCGCCAGCGAATGGGTCAACGGCGGTATCCGCATTTTACCGGGGGATAAAGGCCCCGTGCGCGACAGCTACCCGCTGTATGCCAACCTGGAGAAAGCGATTGAAAACAGCCTGAGCGATCTTCCTACCACCACGCTGACGTTAAGCGCCGAGACCCTGCCGGACGTTCAGGCGGGCTCCGTGGTGCTGTATCGCAAGTTTGAAGTCGGGGAAGTGATTACCGTACGCCCGCGTGCCGACGCCTTTGATATCGAACTGCACATCAAGCCGGAGTACCGCAAGCTGCTGACGCCAAACAGCGTCTTCTGGGCCGAAGGCGGCGCGAAAGTTCAGCTTAACGGCAACGGACTGACCGTGCAGGCCTCTCCGCTGTCACGCGCGCTGCGGGGGGCGATTAGCTTTGATAACCTCAGCGGTGCGGGCGCGAATCTGCGCAAGGGCGATAAACGTATTCTCTTCCCGTCCGAGACCGCCGCCCGCGCCGTGGGGGGGCAGATTACCCTCCACGCATTTGACGCCGGTAAGCTGGCGGAAGGCATGCCCATCCGCTATCTGGGTATTGATATCGGGCAGATCCAGAAGCTGACGCTGATCACCTCGCGTAACGAGGTGCAGGCCACCGCCGTACTTTACCCGGAATATGTGCAGACCTTTGCCCGGACGGGTACGCGCTTCTCGGTGGTCACGCCGCAGATCTCGGCCGCGGGCGTTGAGCATCTCGACACCATTTTGCAGCCGTACATCAACGTGGAGCCAGGCCAGGGCAATGCCCGTCGTGATTTCGAGCTGCAGGAAGCCACGATCACCGACTCGCGCTACCTTGGCGGCCTGAGCATCGTGGTGGAAGTGCCGGAAGCGGGCTCGCTGAGCATCGGCACGCCTGTACTGTTCCGCGGTATTGAAGTAGGTACGGTCACGGGCCTGACGCTCGGTACGCTCTCCGACCGCGTAATGGTGGCGTTGCGCATCAGTGAACGCTACCAGCACCTGGTACGTAATAACTCGGTATTCTGGCTGGCATCCGGCTATTCGCTGGACTTTGGCCTGACGGGAGGCGTGGTGAAAACCGGCACCTTCAACCAGTTCATTCGCGGTGGCATTGCCTTTGCCACTCCGCCGGGGACGCCGCTGGCGCCGAAAGCGCAGCCGGGTAAACAATTCCTGCTGCTCGAAAGCGAACCGAAAGAGTGGCGCGAATGGGGAACCGCCCTGCCGCGTTAATCTGCAAGGCTCCGGTGTCAACGCACCGGAGCCTTTATGTTACACTGCGCACCTGAACTTTTCCCTGTGGTGTGCCCGTGGCTCAAAACTCCGTATTTCTTCCTGAACAATTCCTGGCGCAGATGCGCGAGGCGCTTCCTTCTCACCTGTCGTTAGACGATTTTATCGCCGCCTGCCAGCGTCCGTTACGCCGGAGTATTCGCGTCAATACGCTGAAAATCAGCGTCGAAGATTTTCTGGCACTGGTCTCGCCGTACCGCTGGCAGCTTACGCCGGTACCGTGGTGCGCAGAGGGGTTCTGGATCGAGCGCGATGACGAAGACGCCGTGCCGCTGGGAAGCACCGCGGAACATCTGAGCGGTCTGTTCTATATCCAGGAAGCCAGCTCAATGCTGCCGGTGGCTGCCCTGTTCGCAGAGGGCAACGCGCCCGATCGCGTGATGGATGTGGCCGCGGCGCCTGGCTCAAAAACCACGCAAATTGCCGCCCGCATGGGTAACCGCGGTGCGATCCTCGCCAACGAGTTTTCCGCCAGCCGCGTGAAGGTGTTGCATGCCAACATCAGCCGCTGCGGTATTCATAATGTTGCCCTGACGCACTTCGACGGGCGCGTGTTTGGCGCCGCCTTGCCGGAAGCCTTCGACGCCATCCTGCTGGACGCCCCCTGCTCCGGCGAAGGGGTGGTGCGTAAAGATCCCGATGCGTTAAAGAACTGGTCCGTGGAAAGCAACCTTGAGATCGCCGCCACGCAGCGGGAGCTGATCGAGAGCGCATTCCATGCCCTGCGCCCTGGCGGCACGCTGGTCTATTCAACGTGCACCTTAAACCGCGATGAAAACGAAGACGTCTGCCTGTGGCTGAAAGCGCATTACCCGGATGCGGTCGAGTTCCTGCCGCTCGACGAGCTGTTTGCCTCAGCACAGGAGGCGGTCACCCCTGAGGGTTTCCTTCATGTGTTCCCACAGATTTACGACTGCGAAGGCTTCTTTGTGGCGCGTCTGCGTAAAACACAGGCAGTTGCTCCCCTGCCCGCACCTAAATTCAAGGTCGGCAACTTCCCGTTTGCCCCCCTCAAAGGTCGCGATGCAGCACAGCTTGTCGCCGCCGCCGAAAAAATTGGCCTGGTCTGGGATGAGAGCCTGCGCCTCTGGATCCGTGATAAAGAGGTATGGCTGTTCCCGGCTGAGATCGAACCGCTCATCGGAAAGGTCCGTTTTTCCCGAATCGGGCTCCGCCTGGCGGAAGTGCATAATAAAGGCTATCGCTGGCAGCATGAGGCCGTCATCGCCCTTGCCGGGCACGAAAATGCCTTTGCCCTGACGCATCAGGAAGCCGAAGAGTGGTATCGTGGTCGCGATGTCTATCCTGACAGCACGCCATCAGGCGATGAAGTGATCGTGACGTATCAGGGATACCCGCTCGGGCTGGCAAAAAAAGTCGGTTCACGACTGAAAAACAGCTATCCGCGCGAGCTGGTTCGCGATGGACGGCTGTTTACCGGTAACGATCGCACGGCCTGAAAAAAAGCGCATTTTTTTACTGGCGATTTTGCTCTCCTTGTCTACGATCAAAAATGGATGACCGCACTGGTCATACCAGATTTTGACAACCGACCCGGAGAGCACTATGACGAAAACCAGCGTGCGTATTGGCGCTTTTGAGATCGACGACGCAGAGCTGCGCGGCGAAGCACAAGGCGATCGAACGTTAAGTATTCCCTGCAAATCCGACCCGGATTTGTGCATGCAGCTTGATGCATGGGATGCAGACACCAGCGTCCCGGCAATACTTGATGGTGAACACTCTGTCCTTTACCGTGAGCATTACGATAGTAAAACCGATGCCTGGGTCATGCGTCTTGCCTGACCTAAAGAGAACCCGCCCGAAGGCGGGTTATTTATTACTGCAGCTGTGCCAGCGTAAAGTAACCGTCAAATACGGCGCCCGTATCAATGTAGTGAAGATTGTCAAAATCATACCTTCTGTCGACGGGCGTATGTCCGAACCAGAAATGATCCGCACCGCTGATGCCCTGCCCTTTGCCCACCATAAACCCCATCAACCGATCGCGGTCCCATAAAACGCGATGGGCACTGACCGGTTTTTGCCAGCAGTATTCCGCTGCCGGATAATCCGCATGGGCAATCACGTTCAGACCGTTCGCACAGGTTATCTCAATGATATGCGGTAAATCGCGACAGGCCTCGAGCAACGACAGCGCAAGCTGTTGCTGGTCGCGTTCAAGTTGCGCAAACCACATTCCGCCATTCATCATCCAGAGAGAAAAATCGTTATTATCCAGACCGTCGAGCGCCATTTGCTCATGGTTGCCCCGGACGGCACGAAACCATTTTTCATGAATTAGCTGCAGGCATTTCACGCTATCAGGCCCACGATCGATCATATCCCCAACGGAAATAAGCAAATCCTCATACGGGTTAAAATGACGGCGTTTAAGCTCCTCCATAAGCCACTGATAACAGCCATGTATATCGCTGACAACCCAGACATGACGCCACATCCCACCTTCAATTCGCTGATACATAGCCCCTCCTGTTAACAGTATAGCCGCCGCAGAAAATGCAACAGACGGGCGTGGTCCTCACGAAGTGAAACAAACGGTAAACCAAACAGAAATAAAGATCCTCGCGCTATTAATCCCTTTTTCCTGGCTCTTTAGAATAAAGGGAGAAAAAAAGAGGGGTCTTCACGTGTCTAATACGCACCTGCATAACGATGTTTTCTATCCGCATCGCACAAATATTATTTCCGAGCTGGTGAACGGCAAACGCGTCCCGGGACCGATCTGGCGCAAACGCGAATATCGCCTGAAGTTCCTGTTACGTTCGCTGGTGTTCTGGTCTTCTACCCATCGAATGCTGGAGGCGCTTTCTGGTCGCGACGATTTCGACAAACTGCTGGCCTCTCAAATTACATTGCCAAGCAAAACCCACCGGCAGTACCTGATGCGCGGTTTGACGGCTAACGATCGCGCCGACGCGATCGTTAGCCATTATTACTGGATTGATAGCCTGAAAGAGAGCTGCCTCGCCCAGGCCCTGACCAGCCCGCAGGAGCAACCCGTTGCGCAGTTCCATGCAAAAGACGGTGTTATCTATACGGTCAATGCGTCCTCTGCGGGAAAAGCCGAGCGTGAAGGTGAAAGCACGCTGTGGCTTCGCGACAACGAGGATACGCTGCTGGCCAGCCTGACCTTTAGCGTCGCACGCAGCAATGGTCAGCAAGTCATGGTCATTGGCGGGCTTCAGGGTCCCCGTCGCAGCGTAACGCGTGACGTGATTAAACAGGCCACCCGCGCCTGCCACGGCTTGTTCCCAAAGCGCGTGTTGATGGAAGTGCTTTTCCAGCTGGCTGCACAGTCCTCTGTCCGGGCGATTTTTGCCGTCAGCGATGAGGGCCACGTATTCCGCGCGTTGCGCTATCGCCTCAGCAAAGGCCGCCATTTCCACGCCAGCTATGATGAATTCTGGGCATCTCTGGACGGTAAAAAACTCTCCGCTTTCTGCTGGCAGCTGCCGCTGCAAATGGCACGCAAATCCCTTGAAGAGATCGCCAGTAAAAAACGCGCTGAATACCGCCGTCGCTTTGAGCTGCTTGATGAAATCGAGGCGTCGGTTAAGTCGCACTTTTAGACCCCGCACCCACTTTGTTGAATTGCTATAGAAAAATTAACAAGGCAGGCAAACGGGCTGAATTTAGCTATGTCGTGTTGTGAATTACAAAAAAGTTCTTAAGGGATGCTCTGTATCGTAAAGGTAGTGTTCGAAACGATTTCTTTTACGCCACAATTAACCTTCTACCATTCAAAGAGTTAAGCATTAAAAACCCGTCAAATACGGGTTTTAATGCTTACCAATACATCCATTCGGTCTGAATGTCGGTGTACGCTGAGTTCCAAAATATTATCGAACTGAAGAACAAGCAGAGAGCTTTAATTCAGTTACATGCTTTTGCATAAAGTTCATTAAATGCTTTGATCTGAGATCGAACTTCATCGACCAGAAATTTATCATCAGTTGCGTAAGCTATCGGTCGTCGTGAATACTTGAAGCCTAGAACCAAATGATATGGTTCGGCAGCAATAAAACGAGCACCTATTTTTCGGCCTAGTTGAGTCTCACCAGAGAGAATGCCGCAAACATAGGGATGCCCTTCAGAATGATGTAATGACATTTCTGTAAAAGAAACTGGCTTGGTTGTATCTAAGTCGCTGTCACAGAGACCAATCATCATTTTCCTTGTTTGCTTATCTTCAAAATTTCTTGCTAGCTGCTCTTTGAACACATTGCAACTATCAGGATTTCCTGCCCCGCGCTTAAAGAATTCAATCACTGCAGGTTTTACAGCTTCAAAATTGTATTGTTCTTGAGCATGACTGCCTTGGGCCACGGTTAAGAGTATAAACAGGAGTAAATTCTGTGTTTTCATGGACGCCATTCCCTAAAAATATCTCTTAACATATCGGCAGATTTTGGATTTACCCAACTTATTTTATCCATATGTTCGAACCCCGCTCTGCGGAGAAAGAAAACCTGGACCGCTAACTCCTGACTGTCTTCCCCGGGCGTTCGAGAGATAAGGGATTCACCCGGGTTGAAATTCTGACCTAACTCGCCACCTTTACATGAGAGCAGAAGCCTCGCGAACAGACCCTATGAAAAGGAGCGCGGAGAGGAGTTTGCTCAATGCTTGCTCGGCCACAAAAATTTAACAATGACCAAAAAATACCTGGACGTACGCGGTGCAGATTATGTTATGGTTTAGACAGGATATGGAGTATTCGAGTAATTTTCTGGGCATTTCGGGTAAAGACCGAAAAACGCTTGAGAAACAAATAGATAAAAAGAGACCGAATACGATTCCTGTATTCGGTCCAGGGAAATGGCTCTTGGGAGAGAGCCGTGCGCTAAAAGTTGGCATTAATGCAGGCTAAGTCGCCTTGCCTTTTAAGAATAGATGACGACGCCAGGTTTTCCAGTCCACAGCTAAAGCGGTCGGAAAAAAAGCGCCAGAGCATCATAAAATGTGAAAAACCGCAGTGCTTTCGCAAGCATCTGCGGTTTTTTATTGGAAACCTGAACGTTAGCAGAGCTTGTCGGCGCGCTCGATAAACGGGGCCAGACTCATTTTCTGGCCCGGATTCGCCGGGTCATCGATCTGAATAATGCTAATCGGCTGGCCGCTGCTCTTTCCGCTGGCCACCTGCTGCTCGGCGGTTTCATTTAACGGGTATTGCACCAGCGTGCTCGGGTTGATGGCATACAGCGCATGGCCCGGACGGCAGGTCAGCATCACCTCTTCGCGGTTGAACGCCCATTTATCCTTACCCACTTCAAAACGGCTGACGGTGATAACCTGCGGTGCGGCTAACGCGCTCCCCGTGCAGGCCAGCAATATGAGAGAAAGTACTGTCTTTTTCATATGATATTTAACCTTGTCAGAAGGGTTCCCAGGTGGCGAACAGACTGACCGTTGCCAGTACCAGCGCCCCCAGCACCACTTCTGCCTGTGTCATCCTGATAAAAATCTGTTGTGCTCGCCCGGTCTCCGGACGAAACCGTGGCACCAGAAAATACCGATTTGCCAGCGCAATTACCACCATCAACGCCACCAGCGCACATTTGAACAACAAAAACTGCACGTAGTCAGCCTGCCAGGGAATATGGACGCCCAGTATCATGAGCACATTGATCGCTCCGCTGAGCAGCACGCCCGCGACCGCATAATGGCCCACGCGCGAGAAGCGCATCATGGTATAGATGGCGGCATTCTGCCAGCGCCCTTTCGCCAGACGCATACAGAACAGCAGGGGCAGTAATCCGCCAAGCCAGGTAGCAGCACAGATCAGGTGAAACGCGTGATTAAGGCGCTGCAACGCTCCCATCGGACCGTCGTTCATCGCCGCGTGCCCTACTCCCGCCAGCAGGATAAGCTGGCCCATGGCGAGCAGCAGCAGCCGCGAACCTTTCAGCGGCGCGAGCCATGCTGCAGCGACCGTCATCACAGCAAGAATTATTTGCCACAGCCAGACGCCGCCAAACTGTGTCCTCATCACGCCGTACCAGACCTGCGGGGCAAACACATCTCCCCAGCCGTTACCCATCAGTCCGCCCTGAAGCATAAACATCAGGAGTGCAGCCGCCAGGCTCACTAAGGCCGCCACTTTCTGCTGCAGCTGGAAACGCCGGGACATCAGCCGCTGGAGGGAGGAAGGCGCAAACCAGACGCTGTAAAGCGCGTTGCCAAAAACCAGCATCAGCGCCCCGAAATGGACAAAGCGCAACCCGATATAACACAGCGCCAGCATGCTATTTCACGCTAAAGTGATAGCTGCCTTTGGTTTTATGACCGTCTACAGAGACGACATGCCAGTCCACCTGGTACGTCCCTGACGTCAGCGTTTGTTCCAGCGGAACGGTGAGTTGCGCCTTGTTCTTTTCGTCTCGCGTAGCGGTACCCGTTTTGATGACCTGCTTTTGTGCGTCCGTCACCACCACACCGCTAAATCCCGGTTCGATGCCTTCTGAAAAATGCAGTGTAAGTGCCTGCGGAGCGCTCACCACACTGTCCGCTGCCGGGATCGGCTGCTTAAGGTGCGCATGCGCCAGCGCGGAGGAGGTCATCATTGTAGAGGTCAGAAAAACCAGTGCGCATACCGCGCGGGAAGCGGAGAAACCCATCGCAATCATTCCTTTTTGTTATGTCTGTATGCTAAAGAATAACGCTGTATAATAAACGAGTCGAGGAACATCCTGCCTCCGCTTGTCATCGTCGTGCAATCGCGGTAACGTTGCCGCCGCAGAAAAAGGAGAAGGTAATGAAGATCAATCTGGCCGCCCTTCCACAGGACGAGATGGATAAAGTGAATGTCGATCTCGCTGCCGCTGGCGTCGCGTTCAAAGAGCGTTACAACATGCCTGTCGTGGCTGAAGTCGTTGAACGGGAACAGCCCGCCCATCTGCGCGACTGGTTTCGCGAAAGACTCATCGCCCACCGTCTCGCCTCGGTTAACCTCTCCCGTTTACCGTACGAACCTAAAGTTAAATAAGCTTAACGAGCCGTTACACTTCCTTACGCTGAATCTGGCAGGATAAGAAAACCCTGATAAATTTAGGTGTATTCTTAAATCTCTGCGACTCAGTGTATAAGGAAGTCACGATGTCACATTGGAATATAGCGGCAGCCCAGTATGGTGGGCAGCATCAGAGTGTCGATGACCATATCACGCACCACCTGCGCTTCATCGCCGAAGCAGCACGGCAGCGGTGCGATCTGCTGGTGTTCCCTGAACTCTCATTAACAGGCTCGGGTACCACGACGCTACCTCCCCCACCCGATGACGCGCAGCTGGAACCGCTGCTGGACGCGGCGCATTTTTACCGGATTACCGTGATTGCCGGGCTCCCCCTGGAACGGAACGGTCAGCGCCAGAAAGGCCTCGCGCTCTTCACGCCCGCCCGTCACCGCATCCTGCGCTACCCGCAAGGTAGCGGTGCCAGCCTGGTGCCGGGGGAAAAACAACTTAGCATTATTGATGCGCATGCCGATTCCCCCAATCTCGATCCCAGAGCGTCGCTGTTTACCAGCAGCCAGTCCGTGGAGGATCACCGCTGGCGGCAATCCATCAGTACCCTGCAGCGCTTCGCGCATAAATATGCCATTGCGGTGCTGATGGCGAACGCCTGCGGCGGTAGCGCGCTGTGGGATGAAAAAGGCCAGCTGATCGTCCGCGCCGATCGGGGCGAGCTGCTGTTGACCGGCACGCTCGGCGGAGAGGGTTGGCAAGGCGATATCATTCCTTTAGGCTAGGCGTTTTAAGCTCAGGAGTGTTCAATGCTGCGCGTCATCGATACCGAAACTTGCGATCTTCAGGGCGGAATTGTGGAAGTGGCCTCTGTCGACGTGGTTGATGGTAAAATCGTCAACCCAATGAGCCATCTGGTGCGTCCCGACCGCCCCATCAGCCCTCAGGCGATGGCTATCCATCGCATTACCGAATCGATGGTGGCGGACAAGCCGTGGATCGAAGAGATCATTCCCCACTATTACGGTAGCCCCTGGTACGTCGCGCATAACGCCAGTTTTGACCGCCGGGTGCTACCTGAGATGCCGGGGGAATGGATTTGTACCATGAAGCTGGCGCGTCGCCTCTGGCCGGGCATTAAATACAGCAATATGGCGCTGTACAAGTCCCGCAAGCTCAGCGTCCGCACGCCTGAGGGACTTCACCATCACCGGGCCCTGTATGACTGCTTTATCACCGCCGCGATACTCATCGATATTATGAACACCTCGGGCTGGACGCCGGACGATATGGCAACGATTACCGGACGCCCCGCACTGCTGACCACATTTACCTTCGGTAAATACCGGGGCAGAGCGGTGTCTGATATTGCGGATAAAGACCCGGGCTATTTGCGCTGGCTGTATAACAACCTCGACAAAATGAGCCCGGAACTGCGCCTGACGCTGAAGCACTATCTGGGCGAAGCTTAACGCTCCGCACGGCCTGGCAGCGTCTCCTGCGCCAGGCCAATCAGGAAGGCATATTCCAGAGCAACCCCTTCGTAAGATTTAAATCGACCCGATTTCCCGCCGTGACCGGAGTCCATATCGGTACACAGCAGCAGCAGGTTGTCGTCGGTTTTCAGCTCCCGCAGTTTCGCCACCCATTTTGCCGGCTCCCAGTACTGCACCTGAGAATCATGCAGACCGGTGGTGACCAGCATGTGGGGATAGGCTTTCGCTTCCACGTTATCGTACGGGCTGTACGTTTTCATATAGCGGTAGTAAATCTCATCCTGCGGATTCCCCCACTCTTCAAACTCCCCTGTTGTAAGGGGGATGGATTCATCGAGCATGGTCGTCACCACATCGACAAACGGCACCTGCGCGACAATTCCCTTAAAGCGCTCGGGGCGCTGGTTGATCACCGCCCCCATCAGCATGCCCCCCGCGCTGCCGCCCATGCCAAAGCAGAGCTGCGGATCGCCATAGCCCTGCTCAATCAGCGCATCACAGACGTCAAGGTAGTCATTGAAGGTGTTTTTCTTTTTCAGGAATTTCCCGTCCTCATACCAGTGCTGCCCCAGCTCACCGCCGCCGCGAATATGGGCGATGGCGAAAACAAAGCCGCGGTCGAGCAGGCTTAATCGGCTGCTGCTGAAATCGGCATCCATGCTTGAGCCGTAGGAGCCGTACCCGTACACCAGGATCGGGTTTTTGCCTTTCTGGAAATGGGCTTTGTGATAGACGAGCGAGACGGGGACCTCGACGCCATCCCGGGCGGTGACCCACAGGTGCTCGCTGCGGTAGTTTTCAGACTCAAACCCTTTGACCTCGGTCTGTTTAATCACCTGGCGCTGCCCGGTATCCATGTCCAGCTCAAACAGGGTGTCCGGTGTGGTCATCGATGAGTAGCCGTAGCGCAGCCGCGAGGATTCAGGTTCCGGGTTGAAACCAATCCACGTCACATAGGCCGGGTCGTCGAACGCGATCCCCACCACTTCCCGCGTTTTACGGTTGATTTGCCGGATACTGGTCAGCCCGCGCTGACGCTCCTCCACCACCAGCCAGTCGGTGAACAGGGTGAACCCTTCCAGCATCACCTGATCCCGCGCGGGAATAAGCACCTCCCACTTGCGCTCATCGCGCACTTTGGTTTTATAGAGACCAAAGTTTTTACCCTCGCGATTCGAGCGCAGATAAAAGCTGTGCTGGAAGTGATCCAGGCTGTACTCATGATCCTTCCGGCGCGGCAGGAAACAGAGCGGCTGGGCGTCGGGCAGCTCGGCATCCAGCAGCAGGACTTCCGACGTCGTGGCGCTGGCCAGGAAGATAATCACATAATGGCGTGAGGAGGTTTTATGCAGGCTGACATAGAACGTTTCGTCTTTCTCTTCATAGACCAGCTCGTCGTCTGCAGAGTCTGTCCCCACGGTATGCCGCCATACCTGATAAGGCAGCAGCGTAGAGGCATGCTTTTTGACGTAGTAAACCGTCTCGGAATCATTCGCCCAGACAAAATCCGGGGAGACGTTTTCCAGCATTTCAGGATACCAGTTGCCGGTGTCCAGATTGCGAAAACGCAGGCCGTACTGACGACGCGAGAGATAATCCTCCGCCAGCGCCATTACCGCGTTATCCGGTGAAATGGACATGCCGCCCAGAGTATAAAACTCGCTGTGGGCGGCGCGCTGGTTGGCATCCAGCAGAATATCCCACGCATCCCATTCGGCGCTCAGCACCGACTGACGCTGGTAGATGGGATACTCGTTGCCGGGCTCGTAAATATGGCGGTAGCGATAGCCGTTTTTGGTCCAGGGCGCCGAGATATCGCGCTGAGGAATGCGCTGCACCATCTCATTCAGCAGCTGGTCCTGAAGCGTCTGCTGGCTGGACATGACCTTGCGGCCGTAGTCATTTTCCTCGTGCAGGTAGTCGAGCACCTCTGGCCGGGAGCGCGAATCGTCCCGTAGCCAGTAATAGTTGTCTATACGCGTATCGCCATGCGTGGTGATCGCATAAGGTATACGTCGGGCTTTCGGTGGCATGTCATCATTCTTTTTAGTTTTACACCCTATAAGGTTGGCAAAACCCACGCATGATGCAAGCGAAACCGGATCGCAACGGCGAGCACTATCCCTGTAACGCCTGTTTTTGTTCCCGGATATCCCGCTCAATGCCCTCACGCACGTCCTGGGGGATCTTCAGCGCGTCTCCAAGCGCATTCAGGTAGCTGCGTTCCATAAAGTGATCGATATCGATGGCGGCACAGCTGAGGAAATAGAGTTCAAGCGCCTCTTCCTCATTTTTCACGCTTTGCGCAAGACGCTGCGGCTCCAGAGGCTGTTCAATGGCCTGCGCCACCAGCGCTCTGCCCTTCTCTTCAACGCCAGCTTCACGCAACTGCTGTTCGATCGCCAGTCGTTCCTTATCGTCAATATGCCCGTCACTTTTCGCGGCAAAAACCAGCGCCAGGATCAACCGTTCAGTACGCAGATCCAGCGGCGAGGTATGCTCGCCATAATGCGGTTCGTCGCTGTGCGCGGTTCGGACCCTGTCCTTGTATTTATTCCACAGGACGGTGCCCGCAATCGCGCCCCCACCGGCCAGCAGCGCGCCTGTCCCGTACTTTGCCAGCAGCTTGCGCGAGGATTTATTCGCGACCAGCAGGCCAGCCAAGCCGCCGAGCGCCCCGGGTACCAGCAGTTTACTGAGGTCCCGCTCGCCGGAAGACGATGTTTTCTGCCCTAACAGTGATTGCAATTGATTTAGCCAGCCAGACATGGTTTCCCTCACTTAACGGTGAATATGTTCCACAGCGTAAGCGAGCAGGCGTCAGGAAATGTCTGGCCGGGCTAAAGAAGCGCAAATTTCTTCCTCCCGCGCTTTGCGGTGCACAAGACAGACGCAAACGTTTTCGTTTATACTGCCCGCAACTTTTTCAGGGGGATTGTTATGATTCGTTTAGGAACCGCGCTGCGACCTGCGGCGACGCGAGTGATGCTGTTGGGATCGGGCGAGCTGGGAAAAGAGGTCGCCATTGAGTGCCAGCGTTTAGGCGTGGAAGTCATTGCCGTAGATCGTTACGCCGATGCGCCCGCCATGCACGTCGCCCATCGTTCTTATGTGATTAACATGCTGGATGGCGATGCCCTTCGCGAGCTGATTACGCGCGAGAAACCCGATTTCGTTGTACCGGAAATTGAAGCCATCGCCACCGATACGCTGATTGCGCTTGAGCAGGAAGGCCAGCGCGTGGTGCCCTGCGCGAAAGCCGCAAAGCTGACCATGAACCGCGAGGGCATTCGTCGCCTGGCGGCGGAAGAGCTGGAAGTGCCCACCTCGAGCTATCGTTTTGCTGGCGATAAGGCCGCATTCCTGCAGGCCGTAGAGGAGATTGGTTACCCGTGCATCGTTAAGCCGGTGATGAGCTCCTCCGGTAAAGGACAGAGCTTCATTCGCGACAGCAGCACGCTGGACAAGGCGTGGGATTACGCCCAGCAGGGTGGTCGCGCCGGTGCCGGTCGCGTCATTGTCGAAGGCGTGGTGAAGTTTGATTTCGAGATCACGCTGCTGACCGTCAGCGCCGTTGACGGCGTCCATTTCTGCGACCCGATTGGCCACCGCCAGGAAGATGGCGATTACCGCGAATCCTGGCAGCCGCAGCAGATGAGCGCTCTGGCGCTGGAACGTGCGCAGGCGATCGCCCGTAAAACCGTCCTGGCGTTGGGCGGCTATGGCCTGTTCGGCGTGGAGCTGTTTGTTTGCGGCGATGAGGTGATCTTCAGCGAAGTCTCCCCTCGCCCGCATGACACCGGCATGGTCACGCTCATTTCGCAGGATCTTTCCGAGTTCGCTCTGCACGTGCGTGCCTTCCTCGGCCTGCCCGTCGGCGGTATCCGTCAGTACGGCCCGGCCGCCTCGGCGGTGATCCTGCCGCAGTTAACCAGCCAGAACGTTACGTTTGATAACGTCGACGCGGCGGTGGGTGCCGGGTTGCAGGTACGTTTGTTCGGTAAGCCGGAGATCGACGGTACCCGTCGTCTTGGCGTGGCATTAGCCACCGGGGATAACGTTGACGACGCCGTGGCGAGAGCGAAAGCGGCCGCAGCAAGCGTTAAGGTAGAGGGATAAAAAAACGGGCCGAAAGGCCCGTTTTTCATGCGACGAATGACTTACTGCTTCGCGCCTTCCACCGCTTCGCGAGCCAGTTTGGTGATGCGATCCCAGTCGCCCGCTTCCAGCGCATCCGCCGGAACCAGCCATGAGCCACCGATGCACAGCACGCTTTTCAGCGCCAGGTAGTCACGGTAGTTGGCAGGAGAAATACCGCCCGTCGGGCAGAAGCGTACCTGGGAGAAAGGACCGGCAATGGCCTGCAGCGCTTTGGTGCCGCCGTTCGCTTCCGCCGGGAAGAATTTAAACTCTTTCAGACCGTAGTCCATGCCCAGCATCAGTTCAGAGACGGTGCTGATGCCCGGGATCAGCGGAATAGTGCCTTCGGTCGCGGCCTTCAGCAGCGACTCGGTCAGGCCCGGGCTGATGGCAAACTGTGCGCCCGCTTCGGTCACTTCAGCCAGCTGTTTTGCGTTCGTCACGGTACCCGCACCGATGATGGCGTCCGGCACTTCTTTAGCAATGGCGCGAATGGCATCCATCGCGCAGGCGGTACGCAGGGTCACTTCCAGAACGCGAACGCCGCCCGCAACCAGCGCTTTCGCCATCGGTACAGCGTGCTCCAGCTTGTTTACCACGATAACCGGCACGACAGGGCCCGTGGTCAGGATTGCTTCTGCACTTGTTTTCCAGTTTTTCATCAGAGTTTTCTCTCGCCAGATCGTTAAAATCAAGTCGTCTTAAAACGTAATACAGGTTGCGCCCTGCTCAGCACCGGAGAGTTTCTCACGCAGCGCGCCAAACATTTCGCGTCCTGTTCCCACGCGCGACGCGCTCAGGTCAGGAATATGGGGCTGACGTGCCGCCAGTTCGGCATCATCCACCAGCAGGGTTAACTCGCCCGTCTGACCGTTAACGCGGATCATGTCACCGTCACGCACTTTCGCCAGCAGGCCACCGTCGTACGCTTCCGGCGTCACGTGGATGGCTGAAGGCACTTTACCTGAGGCGCCTGAGAGGCGTCCATCGGTCACCAGTGCAATTTTGAAACGGCGGTCCAATAATACACCAAGTGGTGGCATAAGTTTATGTAATTCTGGCATCCCGTTGGCTTTAGGCCCCTGATGACGCACCACTACCACGCAGTCTTTATCGAGCAGACCGGCGTCAAAGGCAGGTAATACGTCGTGCTGGCTTTCAAATACCACCGCCGGCGCTTCGATAATCTGGTTCTCTTCCGGTACGGCAGAGGTCTTCATCACCGCGCGACCGAGGTTACCGCTGAGCACTTTGGTGCCACCGTGAGGAGAGAACGGTTTGTCGATGGTGGCGATAACCTGCGCATCAAGAGACGCGCTCGCCCCATCACGCCAGTCCAGCTCGCCGTTGTTCAGCCATGGCTCCTGGGTGTAGCGCTGCAGGCCAAAGCCCGCCACGGTGTTGACATCTTCGTGCAGCAGACCGCCTTTCAGCAGCTCGCGCATCAGCAGCGGTACGCCGCCCGCGGCCTGGAAGTGGTTAATGTCCGCCGGGCCATTCGGGTACAGGCGCGCCATCAACGGCACCACGGATGAGATCTCGGAGAAGTCATCCCAGTTAATCAGAATGCCCGCAGCACGCGCCATGGCCACCAGGTGCATGGTGTGGTTGGTTGACCCACCGGTTGCCAGCAGCGCGACAATCCCGTTGACGATGACCTTTTCGTCGACCATTTTGCCCATCGGCATCCATTCGTTGCCGTTTCCGGTCAGACGCGTGACCTGACGGGCCGCAGCCTCGGTCAGCGCTTTGCGCAGCGGCGCGTCCGGCTGGATAAAGGATGAGCCCGGAAGCTGCATCCCCATAAACTCCACCACCATCTGGTTCGTGTTCGCGGTACCGTAGAACGTACAGGTGCCCGGCGCATGGTAGGACGCGGCTTCCGCCTCCAGCAGCGCCTGACGGTCTGCTTTCCCTTCCGCGTACAGCTGGCGGATACGGACTTTTTCTTTGTTCGGCAGGCCGCTTGCCATTGGGCCTGACGGCACAAAGATCGCAGGCAGATGACCAAACGACAGCGCGGCCATCACCAGGCCCGGAACAATCTTGTCGCACACGCCGAGATAGAGCGCACCATCAAACATGTTGTGTGACAGACCCACCGCCGCGGACATGGCAATCACTTCGCGGCTCAGCAGGGAGAGCTCCATACCGTCCTGACCCTGCGTTACGCCGTCGCACATGGCGGGTACCCCACCCGCCACCTGGCCGACCGCATTCACGCTGTGCAGCGCTTTACGGATGATATCCGGGTAAACCTCATAGGGCTGGTGCGCGGAGAGCATATCGTTATAGGCGGTAATGATAGCGATATTGTTACGCAACATGCTTTTCAGCGACGCTTTATCGTCAGGCTGGCAGGCGGCGAAGCCGTGCGCCAGGTTACCGCAGGCCAGTTGAGATCGGTGGACGGTGTTGCTCTTTGCCTGCTCAATCCGGGCGAGGTAGGCCGAACGGGTCTCTTTCGAGCGCTCAAAAATGCGCTGTGTTACGCGTAACAATGTCGGATTCATAAAAGCTCCTCTCATTTATCTGTCCGGGCTCGGGAGTTTACAAAGTCGCTGGCAGTTGTTAACAACGCTGAAACGCTTGCTGTCCGGAGCTCAGGGGCAAAATCACTTCCGGCAGTGTAATAAAAAAAGCTCCGCGGGTGAATCCACGCGGAGCTTAAAAGTTGAAAATTGTGCCACGAGCTGTGTTAGATCATGTTACCGGTAAAATAACACTTTCGGGCTAGCGGATTATCTTACTCAAACTCATTCCAGGAGCGGCCATCGCGGGTGATCATCGCCACCGACGCAACAGGTCCCCAGGTACCCGCCTGATACGGTTTTGGCGCATCCTGATCGGCAGCCCAGGCTTCGGTGATGGAGTCGACCCATTTCCACGCCTCTTCCACTTCATCGCGACGCACGAACAACGCCTGAATACCGCGCATGGTTTCCAGCAGCAGACGCTCGTACGCATCGGCCAGGTGCGTCTGGTTGAAGGTTTCGGAGTAGCTCAGATCCAGCTTGGTGGTCTGCAGGTTGTGTTTATGATCCAGGCCCGGCACTTTGTTCAGGATCTGGATATCCACGCCCTCGTCCGGCTGCAGACGAATGGTCAGCTTGTTCTGCGGCAGCTCCTGCCAGGACTCTTTGAACAGGTTCAGTTCCGGGTTCTTAAAGTAGACAACCACTTCGGAACATTTCGCAGGCAGACGCTTACCGGTACGCAGGTAGAACGGAACACCCGCCCAGCGCCAGTCGTCGATATCCACGCGGATCGCCACGAACGTCTCGGTGTTGCTGGACTTGTTCGCGCCCTCTTCTTCCAGGTAGCCCGGCACTTTTTTGCCCTGCGCAAACCCGGCGGTGTACTGGCCGCGAACGGTCTTCTCACGCACGTTGGAGCGGTCGATGCGGCGCAGCGATTTCAGCACTTTCACTTTTGCGTCACGGATGCTGTCCGCCGTCAGGTCAGACGGTGGAGACATGGCAATCATGCACAGAATCTGTAGCAGGTGGTTCTGGATCATGTCGCGCATCTGGCCGGCCTGGTCAAAGTAACCCCAGCGGCCTTCAATACCCACCTCTTCTGCCACGGTGATTTCCACGTGGTCGATAGTGCGGTTGTCCCAGTTATTCACAAACAGCGAGTTGGCAAAACGCAGGGCCAGCAGGTTCAGTACCGTCTCTTTACCGAGATAGTGGTCGATGCGGTAGACCTGGCACTCTTCAAAGAACTCGCCCACCTGGTCGTTGATTTCACGCGAGGTTGCCAGCGACGTACCCAGCGGCTTCTCCATCACGACGCGCGCCGGTTTGGCGTTCAGTTTGGCTTCGCCCAGGCCTTTGCAGATGGCGCCGAAGGTGCTTGGCGGCATGGCGAAATAGTTAATCGTGACACGGTTTTTCTGATCCAGCATCGCGCCTAAGCGGGTAAACGCGCTGACATCATTAACGTCCAGGTTGCAGAAATCGAGACGTCCACTCAGGGTATCCCACAAACTTTCATCAATTTTTTCCTTCATGAAAGTTTCGAGCGCCTCGCGGACGACTTTGGTATAAGCGTCCTTGTCCCAGTCGGCGCGCCCTACACCCAGGATACGGGTATCCGGATGAATTTGGCCCGCTTTCTCCAGTTGATACAGGGAAGGCAGCAATTTTCGGCGTGCAAGATCGCCTTTCGCGCCGAAAATGACCAGGTCACATGCCTGGGCTGTTTGCGTTACCGCCATGTCATTCTCCTCAGTTGGATCACCTGGTACTTCTGCCAGGTATCGTTGTAATTTTATTACAATGCACTGTACTGCTTTTACGTCATTCCCGAAACCATTAGCGCTTATCGTCGCGTGCGATACCGCGATTTTTCACCCTTCCGATGATTTCAACGGCTTAATGACGCAACAACCGTCGTTTCTTTGCGCAACAGGGTCATAGCAAAACCCGACACCGATCAAGTAATGAAAAAAAACAACAACATTATCTTGTCGATTGTTACCCTTAATGGAAGCCACAAGGGTAATATCGGCTAAATCGAATCACGATTTCATCAATTTATGAAATCGTTTACACCCATGAGCATCCTGTTAACATGAACATGCTGGAAAAAATCCAGTTTCAACTGGAACACCTTAGCAAATCCGAGCGAAAAGTGGCCGAGGTCATTCTCGCCTCTCCCGCTCAGGCGATTCATTCAAGCATCGCCGCTCTGGCACAGGAAGCGGGTGTTAGCGAACCCACGGTCAATCGCTTTTGCCGCAGCCTGGAAACGCGCGGCTTTCCTGATTTTAAACTGCATCTGGCGCAAAGTCTGGCTAACGGCACCCCTTATGTTAATCGTAATGTGGATGAAGACGACAGCGTTGATGCCTATACCGCGAAAATTTTTGAGTCGGCCATGGCTTCGCTCGACCACGTCCGTCAGTCATTGGACATGAGCTCCGTGAATCGCGCGGTGGATTTACTCACCCAGGCCAAGCGAATTGCGTTCTTTGGGCTCGGGTCGTCGGCAGCCGTCGCGCATGACGCCATGAACAAATTTTTCCGCTTTAATGTCCCGGTGATTTATTCCGATGACATTGTCCTGCAACGCATGAGCTGTATGAATTGCAGTGAAGATGACGTCGTGGTACTGATTTCGCATACCGGCCGCACCAAGAGTCAGGTTGAGCTCGCGCAGCTGGCCCGTGAAAACGATGCCATGGTGATTGCCCTCACAACGGCAGGCACGCCGCTGGCACGTGAGGCAACGCTGGCGATCACCCTCGACGTGCCGGAAGACACCGACATTTATATGCCGATGGTCTCCCGCCTGGCCCAGCTCACCGTGATTGACGTGCTCGCGACCGGTTTTACCTTACGTCGGGGGGCAAAATTCCGGGATAACTTGAAGCGGGTCAAGGAAGCGCTGAAGGAATCGCGTTTTGATAAAGAATTGCTTATAAAGAGCGATGTTCCCTGATAGTTGATAACGAATACGTCACGAATAATGACGATGTAACGATTTACGGCATTCGGTCCCCTCGCCGCTGCCTTGCAGCAGATGAAGGCCGATTCAATGTTCACGCAACACCAAAGTTGTTTCAGTCAACGGAGTATTACATGTCCAGAAGGCTTCGCAGAACCAAGATCGTAACCACCTTAGGCCCGGCCACCGATCGCGATAATAATCTCGAAAAAATTATCGCCGCCGGTGCCAACGTGGTGCGTATGAACTTCTCTCACGGTACGCCAGAAGACCATAAATTACGTGCCGATAAAGTGCGTGAAATCGCAGCAAAACTGGGCCGCCACGTTGCTATCCTCGGCGATTTGCAGGGTCCAAAAATTCGTGTCTCCACCTTTAAAGAGGGGAAAGTTTTCCTCAATATCGGCGACAAATTTCTGCTGGATGCCAACCTGGGCAAAGGCGAAGGCGATAAAGAAAAAGTCGGTATCGACTATAAAGGCCTCCCGGCTGACGTCGTACCTGGCGATATCCTGCTGCTTGATGATGGCCGCGTACAGCTGAAAGTGCTGGAAGTTCAGGGCATGAAAGTGTTCACCGAAGTCACCGTCGGCGGCCCGCTCTCCAACAATAAAGGCATCAACAAACTGGGCGGCGGCCTCTCTGCAGAGGCGCTCACCGATAAAGACAAAGCGGACATCGTGACGGCTGCGCTGATCGGCGTTGATTACCTTGCTGTCTCCTTCCCGCGCTGCGGCGAAGATCTGAACTATGCGCGTCGCCTGGCACGCGATGCAGGCTGCGATGCCAAAATCGTCGCCAAAGTTGAGCGTGCGGAAGCCGTTTGCGATCAGGATGCCATGGACGACGTGATCCTCGCGTCTGACGTGGTGATGGTTGCACGCGGCGACCTGGGTGTGGAAATCGGCGATCCTGAGCTGGTCGGTATTCAGAAAGCCCTGATTCGTCGCGCACGTCAGCTGAACCGCGCGGTGATTACCGCCACTCAGATGATGGAATCGATGATCACTAACCCGATGCCAACCCGTGCAGAAGTCATGGACGTGGCAAACGCCGTGCTGGACGGTACCGATGCGGTGATGCTCTCCGCAGAAACCGCAGCGGGCCAGTATCCGGCAGAAACCGTGGCCGCCATGGCGCGCGTCTGCCTGGGCGCTGAAAAGATCCCAAGCATCAACGTCTCTAAACACCGTCTGGACGTGCAGTTCGACAACGTGGAAGAAGCGATTGCGATGTCAGCAATGTATGCGGCAAACCATCTGAAGGGCGTTACCGCAATCATCACCATGACCGAATCTGGCCGCACCGCGCTGATGACCTCGCGTATCAGCTCGGGTCTGCCGATCTTCGCCATGTCCCGTCACGAACGTACGCTGAACCTGACGGCGCTGTACCGCGGCGTGACGCCGGTTCACTTCGACAGCACCAATGACGGCGTGGCCGCCGCGCACGATGCCGTAAACCTGCTGCGCGACAAAGGCTATCTGGTCTCTGGTGATATCGTCATTGTGACCCAGGGCGATGTGATGAGCACCATCGGCTCAACCAACACCACCCGCGTTATGACCGTCGAGTAATAACGTCTCTGTTAAAAAGCCCTCTCCAGATAGAGAGGGCTTTTTTTTATTTCGTTGGATACAGCTCTTTGCGTTTATACGGCTCTGTTTCGCCCGGTTTGCGCGTTTTAAGCAGCTTCAAAATCCACGTGTACTGTTCGGCATGCGGTCCCACCAGAATCTCCACCTCTTCGTTCATCCGACGCGCAATGGTGTGGTCATCGGCGTTGAGCAGATCGTCCATCGGCGGACGAACCTCAATACTCAGGCGATGCGTTTTGCCGTCATAGACCGGGAACAGCGGGATCACCCGGGCACGACACACTTTCATCAGGCGACCAATCGCGGGGAGCGTCGCTTTATAAGTCGCAAAGAAATCGACAAACTCGCTGTGCTCTGGGCCGTGGTCCTGATCCGGCAGATAGTAGCCCCAGTACCCCTGACGTACCGACTGAATGAAGGGCTTAATGCCATCGTTACGGGCATGCAGGCGTCCACCAAAACGACGACGCACCGTATTCCAGACAAAATCGAAGATCTTATTGCCCTGATTGTGGAACATTGCCGCCATCTTCTGGCCCTGAGAGGCCATCAGCATCGCCGGAATATCAACGCCCCAGCCGTGTGGGACAAGGAAAATGACTTTCTCGTCATTGCGACGCATCTCCTCGATGATTTCCAGCCCTTTCCAGTCAACGCGATCGACAATTTTATCCGGCCCTTTCAGCGCCAGCTCCGCCATCATCGCCATGGCCTGCGGTGCGGTGGTATACATCTCATCAATGATTGCCTCGCGCTCGGCATCACTCTTTTCCGGAAAACAGTAATAGAGGTTGATCTGCGCGCGACGGCGGGCACTCTTGCCAAAACGCCCGGCCAGACGGCCAATTTTACCCAGGACAGGATCGCGGACGGAAGCCGGCAGCATCGCTATCCCCGCAAAGGCATAAACGCCAAGCCAGGCGCCCCAGTTACGCGGATGACGAAAGGATTTTTCAAACTCAGGAATGTATTCAATATTGTTTTTTTGGGTTTCCATGCTGGATCCAGGGTCTGATGACGCAAAAAATTATTCAGATAGTGTAGCGAGGCAGTCGTCCGCGCACAAAAGAAAAAGCCGGCGTCAGTGTGCGCCGGCTTTATTAACAAAAACAGAGGGCTTAGTCTAAGCTCAGCTGCGGCAATACCTCTTTCACCTGCGCCAGATAATCAGTACGATCTTTACCTGTCAGGCCTTCGGTGCGCGGCAGTTTCGCCGTCAGCGGGTTCACTGCCTGTTGGTTAATCCACACTTCATAGTGCAGGTGCGGGCCGGTAGAGCGTCCGGTATTACCGGAGATCGCAATACGATCGCCACGTTTCACCTTCTGGCCCGGTTTAACCAGCAGCTTACGCAGGTGCATGTAGCGGGTCGTATACGTACGGCCATGACGTACCGCAACGTAATACCCGGCTGCACCGCTACGTTTGGCCACCACCACTTCACCATCCCCTACCGCCAGAACCGGTGTGCCCTGCGGCATGGCAAAGTCAACGCCACGGTGCGGTGCGACACGCCCAGTTACCGGATTCAGACGACGCGGGTTAAAGTTGGAGGAGACGCGGAACTGTTTAGCCGTCGGGAAGCGCAGGAAGCCTTTTGCAAGGCCCGTACCGCTGCGGTCGTAGAACTTACCGTCTTCGGCACGGATCGCGTAGTAATCTTTGCCCTCGGAGCGCAGACGCACGCCCAGCAGCTGGCTTTGCTCGCGCTTGCCGTCAAGCATTTCGCGGGACATCAGAACGGAGAACTCATCGCCCTTCTTCAGTTTGCGGAAATCCATCTGCCACTGCATGGCTTTGATCACCGAACTGATTTCAGCGCTGGTCAAGCCTGCATCACGCGCGCTGGAAACAAAGCTTGCCCCCACGGTGCCTTTCAGAACGCTGTTTACCCAGTCGCCCTTCTGCATTTCGCTGGTCATTTTAAAGCCCGTTGCCGTGCGATCGTAGGTGCGGGTTTCGCGGCGGGACATTTCCCAGGTCAGACGCTGCAGATCGCCATCGGCCGTTAGCGTCCAGGAGAGCTGTTGCCCAATTTTCAGGTTGCGAAGATCTTTATCTGCCGCCGCCAGCTGGCTGATATTCCCCATGTCGATGCCGTACTGGTTCAGCACGCTGCTCAGCGTGTCCCCGGTAGAAACAACATATTCGTGAATACCCGCTTCGTTCTCGGTTTTATCGTCCAGTTCATCCTGTGGAATAGCTTCATCTTCCTGAGCCGACTGGTCGATAGGCTCACTGGCTTCAGGCAGCAAAGAACGGATTTCGCTCTTTTCAAGCTCGATGGTTTTGATGATAGGGGCAGAACTCGGGTGGTAAACATAGGGCCGCCAGACGGCGACCGCTAAGGTGAGTACTGTAAGCGACCCCAGCATGACGCGGTGGGGTCGAGGCAGATTGTTAAATGCCAGGGCGACAGAGCGGGCTATCTGTTGCACGTATTCACTTCCTCGTTAATCTCCTTTCAGGCAGCTCGCATACTGGTTCGCCAGTTGACTGAGGAACTGCGAATAGCTCGCTTTGCTCAACTGGATATTCGTTCCTAGCGGGTCAAGGGTCCCCATGCGCACGGATGTCCCCCTGGCCACGGCTTCTACGACCGCTGGCCTGAACTGTGGCTCAGCAAAAACGCATGTCGCTTTTTGCTCAACCAGCTGTGTTCTGATTTCATGTAAACGCTGCGCACCAGGTTGAATTTCAGGGTTGACGGTAAAATGACCCAGCGGGGTCAAACCGTAGTGTTTTTCGTAATAGCCGTAGGCGTCATGAAAAACGAAATACCCTTTTCCTTTCAACGGTGCGAGCTCATTACCAACCTGCTTATCGGTTGCGGCTAATTGTGCCTCAAAATCTTTCAGGTTGGCGTCTAGTTTGGCTCGACTTTGCGGCATAAGTTCCACTAATTTGTCATGGATTGCAACCGCTGAAAGCCGCGCTATCTCTGGGGATAACCAAAGATGCATGTTGTACTCGCCGTGATGGTGATCTTCATCACCTTTTTCACCGTCGGCAGCATGATGGTCATGTTCGTCGCCGTCGTCATCCGCCCCTTTCATGAGTAACGGTTTCACGCCGGGGAGGTCGGCAATCGCGACCTGTTTTTCACCCGCCACCTGTTTTGCTGACTTCTGCATAAACGCTTCCATTTCCGGACCGATCCAGACAACTAAGTCCGCGTTTTGTAAGCGTTTTACATCGGAAGGGCGCAGGGAATAATCATGTTCCGATGCACCATCCGGGAGCAGAACCTGGGTTTCTGTTACCCCGTCAGCAATGGCTGACGCAATGAACCCGAGCGGTTTAAGCGAAGCGACAACCGCAGCGTTAACATCTTGTGCGGTTGTACCCCAAAGGGCAGCGGATAATGCTGCGAAAAGAAGCGTATTTTTATGTAACATAATGCGACTAATCATCGTAGTGAATGCGTGGAATGTGATATTATAACATTCGTTGACTTCTTCAAGCTTAAAATGACATGACGACATTGGTTTCCCTTGAAAATATTTCGGTCTCATTCGGCCAGCGCCGCGTCCTCTCTGACGTGTCGCTCGATCTGAAGCCCGGCAAAATTCTGACGCTGCTCGGCCCCAATGGCGCAGGCAAATCCACTCTGGTGCGCGTGGTGCTGGGTCTGGTCGCACCCGATGAAGGCGTGATCACGCGCGAGGAAAAATTGCGCATCGGCTATGTGCCGCAAAAACTGCACCTCGACGCCACACTGCCGCTGACGGTGAGCCGTTTCCTGCGCCTGCGCCCCGGCACGCGTAAAGCCGATATTCTCCCGGCGCTGAAGCGCGTGCAGGCGGGCCATCTTGTCGATGCGCCGCTGCAAAAACTGTCCGGTGGAGAAACGCAGCGCGTTTTACTTGCCCGCGCGTTGCTCAGCAGCCCGCAGCTGCTGGTACTGGATGAGCCAACGCAGGGTGTAGACGTCAACGGCCAGGTCGCGCTATACGACCTCATTGACCAGCTGCGCCGGGAACTGAACTGTGCGGTACTGATGGTATCCCACGACCTGCATCTGGTGATGGCAAAGACTGACGAAGTGCTGTGTCTTAACCACCATATCTGCTGCTCCGGCACGCCTGAAGTGGTCTCCATGCACCCGGAATTTATCTCCATGTTCGGCCCTCGCGGCGCTGAACAGCTCGGCATCTATCGCCATCATCATAATCATCGCCATGATTTGCAGGGACGAATCGTTCTGCGTCGGGGAAATGGACACTCATGATTGAACTGTTACTGCCCGGCTGGCTGGCCGGGATTATGCTTGCCTGCGCCGCGGGCCCGCTCGGCTCGTTTGTGGTGTGGCGCAGAATGTCTTACTTCGGTGATACCCTGGCGCACGCGTCCCTGCTGGGCGTGGCTTTTGGCCTGCTGCTGAACGTCAATCCGTTCTACGCGGTGATTGTGGTTACGCTGCTGCTGGCGGCCGGTCTGGTCTGGCTGGAAAAGCGCCCTCACCTCGCCATCGATACCCTGCTTGGCATCATGGCGCACAGTGCCCTGTCGCTGGGCCTGGTGGTGGTCAGCCTGATGTCGAATATCCGCGTGGATCTGATGGCATACCTGTTCGGTGACCTGCTGGCCGTCACGCCAGACGATCTCATCGCTATCGCGATTGGCGTTGTGGTGGTGCTCGGCATTCTACTCTGGCAGTGGCGTAACCTGCTGGCCATGACCGTCAGCCCGGACCTGGCGTTTGTCGACGGCGTGAAGCTGCAGCGCGTTAAGCTGCTGCTGATGCTGGTAACGGCGTTAACCATAGGCGTGGCGATGAAGTTTGTCGGCGCGCTGATTATTACGTCACTGCTGATCATCCCTGCGGCTACGGCGCGTCGTTTTGCCCGTACGCCGGAGCAAATGGCCGGTGTGGCCGTGATTGTCGGAATGATTGCGGTAACGGGTGGACTCACCTTCTCGGCATTCTATGACACGCCTGCGGGGCCGTCCGTGGTGCTGAGTGCGGCGGTGCTGTTTATCTTCAGTATGATGAAGAAGACCGCGCAGTAGTAGACATGTCCCCGGTGGCGCTTCGCTTACCGGGGCTACAAATTATCGCTGCTTACGGCATTGCCGGTGGCGTAATGCCGAAATGATTCCACGCCCGCACCGTCGCCATGCGGCCACGCGGTGTGCGCTGCAGAAAACCCTGCTGGATCAGATACGGTTCAAGCACATCCTCAATGGTTTCACGCTCTTCCCCGATTGCCGCCGCCAGGTTATCCAGCCCGACCGGGCCACCAAAGAACTTGTCCAGCACCGCCAACAGCAGCTTGCGGTCCATGTAGTCAAAACCTTCGGCATCGACGTTCAGCATATCCAGCGCCTGCGCGGCGATCTCAGCGGAGATCGAACCGTTGTGCTTCACCTCAGCAAAGTCACGCACGCGGCGCAGCAGGCGGTTGGCAATACGCGGCGTACCGCGGGAACGCTTCGCCACTTCAAACGCCCCTTCTTCGCTCATCTCCAGCCCCATATAGCGGGCGCTGCGGCCAACGATGTGCTGGAGGTCGGCCACCTGGTAAAACTCCAGACGCTGCACGATCCCGAAACGGTCGCGCAGTGGAGAGGTCAACGACCCGGCTCGCGTCGTTGCGCCAATCAGGGTAAACGGCGGCAGATCGATTTTGATGGAGCGTGCCGCCGGACCTTCACCAATCATGATATCCAGCTGATAATCTTCCATCGCCGGATAGAGCACTTCTTCCACCACCGGTGACAGACGGTGGATCTCATCGATAAACAGCACGTCATGCGGTTCGAGGTTGGTCAGCATGGCCGCCAAATCGCCCGCCTTCTCCAGCACCGGGCCGGAGGTGGTGCGCAGGTTAACGCCCATTTCATTAGCGACGATATTCGCCAGCGTGGTTTTGCCCAACCCCGGAGGGCCAAAAATCAGCAGGTGATCGAGCGCATCGCCGCGCAGTTTTGCCGCCTGGATAAAAATCTCCATCTGGGAACGAACCTGCGGCTGGCCAATGTACTCATCAAGCAGTTTTGGGCGAATCGCGCGATCCACCACATCCTCTGCCTGAACAGTGCCTGCCGAAACCAGGCGGTCTGCTTCAATCATCCTTTACCTCACAATGCAGCGCGCAGCGCTTCACGAATCAGGGTTTCACTGCTGGCATCCGGTTTGGCAATTTTACTTACCATGCGGCTGGCCTCCTGAGGTTTATAGCCCAGCGCCACCAGCGCGGCAACCGCTTCCTGCTCGGCGTCATCATCCGTCGCAGGCGCGCCTGGGGAGGTCAACACCAGATCGGTCGCCGGCGTGAAGAGATCGCCATGCAGGCCTTTGAAGCGGTCTTTCATCTCGACAATCAGGCGCTCTGCCGTTTTCTTACCAATGCCAGGAAGCTTAATCAGCGCTGCAGGATCTTCACGCTCAACGGCATTCACAAACTGTGGCGCTGACATGCCGGATAAGATCGCCAGCGCCAGCTTTGGCCCGACGCCGTTGGTTTTAATCAGCTCGCGGAACAGCGTGCGTTCCTGTTTGTTGTTGAAGCCGTACAGCAGCTGAGCATCTTCACGCACCACAAACTGAGTAAAGACAATCGCCTCTTTGCCCGCGTCCGGCAGCTCGTAGAAGCAGGTCATCGGCATATGGACTTCATAGCCCACGCCACCCACTTCCAGCAGCACTAACGGGGGTTGTTTTTCAATGATGATGCCTCTGAGTCTGCCTATCACGTGACGCTCCTGCGTTCTGGAAGAAATTAACTGCCGACATAATAAAAAAAGGCTGGATAAACATCCAGCCTGATTTGTCATTATCGTAACCTGCCTCGCGCCAGATTGAGCCGCGACTCGCTCATTTGCATCGCGTTCTGGCTGACGTGACAGTGGGTAATCGCAATCGCCAGCGCATCCGCGGCGTCAGCCTGCGGGTTTGCAGGGAGTTTCAGCAGGGTCCGCACCATGTGCTGCACCTGACTTTTCTCCGCGCTACCGATGCCCACCACCGTCTGCTTGACCTGACGTGCCGCGTATTCAAATACCGGCAAATCCTGGTTTACCGCAGCCACGATGGCCACTCCGCGCGCCTGACCGAGCTTTAGCGCCGAATCGGCGTTTTTCGCCATAAAGACCTGCTCGATGGCGAAATAGTCCGGCTGAAACTGGGTGATGATCTCCGACACGCCCGCATAAATGAGCTTCAGGCGCGACGGCAGATCGTCCACTTTGGTGCGAATGCAGCCGCTGCCCAGGTAGGTTAACTGGCGTCCCACCTGGCGGATAACGCCATACCCGGTGACGCGTGAGCCTGGGTCAATCCCGAGAATAATCGACATCACGCGTCTCCTGTAACGGATCTACACGCTCTCATCAGAGAGTCGCTGCAACCTCATCAGAGATTTCACCGTTGTGGTACACTTCCTGAACGTCGTCGCAGTCTTCGAGCATGTCGATCAGACGCAGCAGTTTTGGTGCAGTTTCCGCATCCATGTCCGCTTTGGTGGACGGGATCATGGAGACTTCAGCGTTGTCCGCTTTCAGGCCAGCCGCTTCCAGCGCATCGCGCACGGCACCCATCTCTTCCCACGCGGTGTAAACGTCGATAGCACCGTCGTCAAAGGTCACCACGTCTTCCGCACCGGCTTCCAGCGCCGCTTCCATGATCGCATCTTCGTCGCCTTTCTCGAAAGAGATGACGCCTTTTTTGCTGAACAGGTACGCAACGGAACCGTCAGTACCAAGGTTGCCACCGGTTTTGGTGAACGCGTGGCGCACTTCCGCAACGGTACGGTTACGGTTGTCGGACAGGCACTCAACCATCACCGCCGTACCGCCAGGACCGTAACCTTCATAAATGATGGTTTCCATGTTCGCGTCTTCATCGCCGCCCACGCCACGTGCGATAGCACGGTTCAGGGTGTCACGCGTCATGTTGTTGGACAGGGCTTTATCCACCGCCGCGCGCAGACGCGGGTTAGAAGCCGGGTCACCGCCACCCAGACGCGCTGCCGTCACCAGCTCGCGAATGATTTTGGTAAAGATCTTACCGCGCTTGGCATCCTGTGCCGCTTTGCGGTGTTTGGTGTTGGCCCACTTACTATGACCTGCCATAAAAAGTTCTCCAAAAATCGCGCCTTTTCAGGCTGCGTTAATTACAAATTCTTCAATCGCCTGCCGGTTGCTCCACGACTTGGTCAGTGCGGCGGCATCCGCCGCATTCACCCAGCGGTAGGTCAGGTGTTCGGTAAACACGATCTCCCGTTCATGGGGGAGCGCGAGACAGAACCACGATTCAGTATTGCGCTCGGTACCCGGCGCGTAGCGATGACGTAAATGGCTAAAAATTTCAAACTCCACCGTGCGCTGACAGTCCTTCAGGGTCAGTTGCTCGCGGGCAACGTCAATGGCGACCTCTTCCTTTACTTCACGCGCGGCGGCCTGCGGCGCGGTTTCCCCCTCTTCCAGACTGCCGGTAACCGACTGCCAGAATTCAGGGTCATCGCGCCGCTGCAACATCAGCACCCGCTTCGTGTCTTCTGCATAAATGACCACCAGGACCGAAACGGGGAGCTTATATGTCATATCAGTTTTTCTCTTCCTTCTTCACCACCTCAATGCCCAGCTCAGCCAGTGCGGCCGGGTTGGCAAAGCTTGGCGCTTCGGTCATCAGACACGCGGCGGCAGTGGTTTTCGGGAAGGCGATCACATCACGGATGTTA
The DNA here is from genome assembly GCF_048684805.1 of Enterobacter sp. BNK-22. Classification (NCBI taxonomy): domain Bacteria; kingdom Pseudomonadati; phylum Pseudomonadota; class Gammaproteobacteria; order Enterobacterales; family Enterobacteriaceae; genus Enterobacter; species Enterobacter sp. BNK-22. The sequence goes on along the minus strand of NZ_JBLQTT010000001.1, from coordinate 685,104 downwards.
TCGGTGCCAGTCAGCAGCATGGTCAGACGGTCAAGACCGAAAGCCAGACCCGCGTGCGGAGGCGTACCGTATTTCAGCGCGTCCAGCAGGAAGCCGAATTTCTCGCGCTGTTCCTGCTCGTTGATGCCCAGGATGCCGAATACGGTCTGCTGCATTTCACCGCTGTGAATACGCACGGAACCGCCGCCCACTTCGTAGCCGTTGATAACCATGTCATAAGCGTTAGCGACCGCCTCTTCCGGCGCCGCTTTCAGCTCTGCCGCCGTCATCTCTTTTGGCGACGTGAACGGGTGGTGCATTGCGGTCAGGCCGCCTTCACCGTCGTCTTCAAACATCGGGAAGTCGATAACCCACAGCGGCGCCCATTTGTTCTCGTCGGTCAGGTTCAGGTCTTTACCCAGCTTCAGACGCAGCGCGCCCATCGCATCCGCAACAACTTTCTTGTTGTCTGCGCCGAAGAAGATCATATCGCCGTCCTGCGCGCCGGTGCGCTCAAGGATTGCTTCTACGATGTCCGCGTTCAGGAATTTTGCGACCGGGCTGGTGATACCTTCCAGGCCTTTCGCACGCTCGGTCACTTTAATATAGGCCAGACCTTTCGCGCCGTAGATCTTGATGAAGTTGCCGTAGTCGTCGATCTGCTTACGGCTCAGAGCCGCTCCGCCCGGTACACGCAGCGCTGCTACGCGGCCTTTGGCGTCGTTAGCCGGGCCCGCGAATACCGCGAACTCCACGTTTTTAACCAGATCAGCTACGTCTACCAGCTCCATTGGGTTACGCAGGTCTGGTTTGTCAGAGCCATAGCGACGCTCGGCTTCCGCGAAGGTCATGATTGGGAAATCGCCCAGCTCAACGCCTTTCACGTCATTCCACAGGCTACGCACCAGAGCTTCCATCACTTCACGCACCTGCTCGGCGGTCATGAAGGAGGTTTCCACATCGATCTGGGTAAATTCAGGCTGGCGGTCAGCACGCAGGTCTTCGTCGCGGAAGCATTTCACGATCTGATAGTAGCGATCGAATCCGGACATCATCAGCAGCTGTTTGAACAGCTGTGGAGACTGCGGCAGCGCGTAGAATTTGCCTTTATGAACGCGGGATGGCACCAGGTAATCGCGCGCGCCTTCCGGCGTGGCTTTGGTCAGCATCGGGGTTTCGATATCGAGGAAACCGTGGTCATCCATAAAGCGACGCACCAGGCTGGTGATTTTCGCACGGGTTTTCAGGCGCTGAGCCATTTCCGGGCGACGCAGATCCAGGTAGCGGTATTTCAGACGCGCTTCTTCGGTGTTGACGTGGTTGGAGTCCAGCGGCAGCGCTTCAGCACGGTTGATGATCGTCAGATCGGACGCCAGCACTTCAATGGCACCCGTCGCCATGTCGGCGTTAACGTTTTTCTCGTCACGCGCACGTACGGTGCCGGTGACCTGAATGCAGAACTCATTACGCAGCTCAGAGGCCAGCTTCAACGCATCTGCGCGATCCGGATCGAAGAACACCTGAACGATACCTTCGCGGTCGCGCATATCGATAAAGATAAGGCTACCAAGATCACGACGACGATTGACCCAACCACACAGGGTGACCTGCTGTCCGACGTGGGACTGACGCAGCTGCCCGCAATATTCTGTACGCATGAGATATCCCTTAATTAGCCGCAGGCTAAATGTCGCCTGGTATGCAGGCTACTATGTCGCAGCTTTCTGTATGTCACAACTGGATGAAAAAAGGCGGCTATTATACTGGAAATTCCGCCGGACGATAAGAGCGAACCACGGCCAGGCGGTCGTTTGCTGCACTCTTATTGCGCATTCTCACAAAAATTAACAAAATTATGCGACCAATAACAGGCCATCACGTCGTATGGTGTCTGGAAGTGATTAATTTAACGGGAGTAACGATGTTAACCCTTGATGCCAGAAAAACCGCGCTTGTAGTCATTGATTTACAGGAAGGCATTTTGCCTTTCGCCGGTGGCCCGCATACCGCGGACGATGTAGTCAGCCGCGCCGCCCGACTGGCGGAAAAATGCCGCGCCAGCGGTGCCCCGGTTGTCATGGTGCGCGTCGGCTGGTCTGCGGATTACGCCGAAGCGTTAAAACAGCCCGTTGATGCGCAGGCACCCGCGCGAGCCCTGCCGGAAAACTGGTGGACGTACCCGGTCTCGCTTGGCAAACGCGACAGCGATATCGAAGTCACTAAACGCCAGTGGGGCGCATTTTACGGCACCGATCTTGAGCTGCAGCTCCGCCGTCGCGGCATTGACACCATTATCCTGTGCGGTATTTCCACCAACATCGGCGTGGAGTCGACTGCCCGCAACGCGTGGGAGCTCGGTTTTAATCTGGTGATCGCCGAAGATGCCTGCAGCGCGGCCTCCGCGGAACAGCACCAGGGCAGCATGACCCACATCTTCCCGCGCATCGGCCGCGTGCGCAGCACGGATGAGATTGTCAGCGCGCTATGATGTATGTCGGTTTACCCCAGTGGTCGCACCCGAAATGGGTGCGCCTTGGCATCACCAGCCTTGAAGAGTATGCCCGACACTTCAACTGCGTCGAGGGTAACACTACCCTCTATGCGCTCCCGAAAGCCGAGATTGTTGCGCGCTGGCGGGAACAAACGACCGACGACTTCCGCTTCTGCTTCAAGTTTCCGGCGACCATTTCTCACCAGGCCGCGCTGCGAAACTGCGGTGAGTTGACCGACGAATTCTTTGCCCGGATGGCGCCTCTGGCAAACCGCATTGGCCAGTACTGGCTGCAGCTTCCAGCCGTCTTTGGCCCGCGCGACCTGCCCGCACTGTGGACGTTTCTGGACGCCCTGCCCCGGGAGTTTACCTACGGCGTGGAAGTTCGACACCAGGACTTCTTTGCGAAGGGAGAAGCAGAAAAAGCGCTCAACCGCGGCCTTCTCGAGCGTTCCGTTAACCGGGTGATCCTCGATAGCCGTCCGGTGCACAGCGCGATACCGCACAGTGAGGCCATCATTGAGGCGCAGCGTAAAAAGCCAAAAGTGCCCGTTCATGCCGTGGTGACCGCACAGAACCCCATGGTCAGGTTTATCGGCAGCGATAACATGCCGCAAAACCAGGCGCTGTTCGCCGTCTGGCTGGAAAAACTGGCCTCGTGGGAACACACCACCACGCCGTATCTCTTTTTGCACACGCCGGATATTGCCCAGGCCCCCGAACTGGTCGATGCTCTGTGGCAGGCCTTGCAGACTGCGGTGCCGTCCGTGGGCAGCGCCCCTTCCATCCCACAACAATCTTCTCTTTTCTGATATCACCCCCTATCATAGTGAAGTGCCATCTGCCAAAAACAGGGAGTTTGTATGGTCAGCGCGCTGTATGCGGTGTTAGGTGCATTACTGCTGATTAAATTTTCATTTGATGTTGTGCGCCTCAGAACGCTCTACCGCGTCTCCTACGGTGACGGCGGATTTTCCGAACTGCAAAGCGCAATCCGCATTCACGGCAATGCGGTCGAATACATCCCCGCGGCCTTAATCCTGCTGCTGTTTATGGAGATGAATGGCGCAGAAACCTGGATGGTGCACATCTGTGGCCTGCTGCTTATCGCTGGCCGCCTGATGCACTATTACGGTTTTCACCACCGCTTAATCCGCTGGCGTCGTTCCGGCATGAGTGCGACCTGGTGTTCACTTTTGCTGATGGTGCTGGCTAACCTGTGGTATATGCCGTGGGAGTTGGTTTTCTCCCTCCATTAGCGCACAATACGCCACTTTATTTTTCCCGGATTTTTACGTTATGTCAGATCGCGACACGCTTTTTTCCGCGCCTATCGCCAGCCTGGGCGACTGGACCTTCGATGAACGGGTAGCCGAAGTCTTCCCGGATATGATCCAGCGCTCTGTTCCCGGTTATTCCAATATTATCTCTATGATCGGCATGCTGGCTGAGCGCTTCGTTCAACCCGGCACGCAGGTCTATGACCTGGGCTGCTCGCTCGGCGCGGCAACGCTGTCGGTTCGTCGTAACGTTCACCACGAAGGCTGCCGAATCATAGCCGTCGATAACTCCCCGGCGATGGTTGAACGCTGCCGTCGTCATATTGACGCCTACAAAGCCCCTGTGCCAGTGGACGTGGTGGAAGGCGATATCCGCGAGATTGAGATCACTAACGCGTCCATGGTCGTGCTGAATTTCACGCTGCAGTTCCTGGTGCCGGAAGACCGCCAGTTGCTGCTGGACAAAATTTATCAGGGGCTGAATCCTGGAGGCGCGCTGGTGCTCTCAGAGAAATTCAGTTTTGAAGATGCCGAGGTTGGCGAGCTGCTGTTCAATATGCACCACGATTTCAAGCGTGCGAACGGCTACAGCGAGCTGGAGATCAGCCAGAAGCGTAGCATGCTCGAAAACGTGATGCTGACGGACTCCGTAGAAACCCACAAGGCGCGCCTGCGTCAGGCCGGATTTGAGCATAGCGAACTGTGGTTCCAGTGCTTCAACTTTGGTTCGCTGGTGGCGCTGAAAGCGGGGAAACCGGCATGATCGAGTTCAGTAACTTCTATCAGCTGATTGCCAAAAATCACCTCTCCCACTGGCTGGAGACGCTGCCTGCGCAGATTGCCACCTGGCAGCGCGATCAGCAGCACGGCCTGTTAAAGCAGTGGGCGAATGCGGTGGAGTTTCTGCCCGAGCTGACCCCGCATCGTCTGGATCTCCTGCACAGCGTCACCGCAGAGAGTGAAGAACCGCTTCCGCCAGGGCAGATAAACCGCATCGAAACGCTGATGCGCAACCTGATGCCGTGGCGTAAAGGACCGTTCTCGCTGTACGGCGTGAACATCAATACCGAATGGCGCTCAGACTGGAAATGGGATCGCGTTCTGCCCCACCTTTCCGACCTGACCGGGCGCACCATTCTGGACGTGGGCTGCGGCAGCGGTTACCACATGTGGCGCATGATTGGCGCGGGTGCGCATCTGGCGGTGGGTATTGACCCGATGCAGCTGTTCCTGTGCCAGTTTGAAGCGGTACGTAAGCTGCTGGGTAACGACCAGCGCGCCCACCTGCTGCCGCTGGGTATTGAGCAACTGCCCGCTCTGAAAGCGTTTGATACCGTGTTCTCCATGGGCGTGCTGTACCACCGTCGTTCCCCGCTGGAGCACCTGTGGCAACTGAAAGATCAGCTGGTCAGCGGCGGCGAGCTGGTGCTAGAGACGCTGGTCATCGAAGGGGATGAACATGCCGTTCTGGTGCCGGGCGATCGCTACGCGCAGATGCGCAACGTTTACTTCATCCCTTCCGCGCTGGCGCTGAAGAACTGGCTGGAGAAATGCGGGTTTGCGGACGTGCGGATTGCCGATGTCAGCGTGACCTCAATCGAAGAGCAGCGCCGCACCGACTGGATGATCACCGAATCGCTGGAGCAGTTCCTCGACCCAACCGATCACAGCAAAACCATCGAAGGCTATCCGGCCCCGATGCGTGCGGTGCTGATAGCGACGAAGCCGTAACCTGTTAGCCGGGTGGCGGCTGCGCCTTACCCGGCCTACGCGTCGCACGTTTTCTCCAAAATAGTTCAAGTTGCAGCAAGGCGGCAACGCAGCGAATCCCCGGGAGCTTACATCAGTAAGTGACCGGGGTGAGCGAGGCGGCCAACGCGGCTGCGGCTTGAAATATGAAGGAGAAAAAAAGGCCCCTGTTGAAATTGCAGGGGCCTGGTACAAGCAAGCATCATATTGGGCGACATGATGCGCGGTAAAAATCGGTACGTTGCTACACGTGATGGCGCTCAATCAGCGACTTCATTTCCGCAACCGACTCTCCCTCGACACCGTAGCGTGAATACTCATCCGCTTCAGCATCCGTCGACATAGACAATCCTGTATTGCGATAACGCATGGGTGACGGCATCCATTTGCCTGCCGAGCTGTGCAGCTCTTTTACCCCGGCGTTTAAAAACAGTTCCAGATTGCTGGCACGGACTCCCGCACCCGCCATTATTATTGGAGCGCGGGAATGTGCGTTTAGTTCCGTAATTAATTGCATTCCTTTTTCTGCGGACGCCTGTTGACCCGAGGTCAGAACGCGTGCCACGCCAAGTTCTCCAAGCGATTCAAAGGCCTGAAGCGGGTCTTTACACATATCAAATGCGCGATGAAACGTGACGGCCAGCCCCTTCGCGGCGCTCATGACCTGACGCATGCGCGGGAGGTCGATATTACCGTCTTCATCCAGCAGGCCGGTGACCAGCCCCGGGAACCCCAGGTCGCGAACGAGGGCGATGTCTTCAAGCATGGCACCGAACTCGCCCGCCGTGTAACAAAAATCACCGCCGCGCGGACGAATAATCGGGTGAACGGGAATGGTGACGGCCTGACGGGCGGCCCTCAGCACACCGTAAGAAGGCGTCAGCCCGCCCTCTTTGGGTGCCGCACACAGTTCAATGCGGTCAGCCCCGTGTTTTTGCGCGGTGACGGCGCACTCCACGCTGTAACAGCAAATCTCCAGCAGCGCCATTTAATCCTCCTTTACTCCCACCAAACGAGCCATCATGACATGCCGTCCGCTTTCAGTCCCGGCGGGAACTCACATCTCTTGCGCTTCACTGGCAACGATCTGCTCAATGGTCCAGGGATGAAACTTCACCGTCACCTTCCCGTCCGTGACGGCCAGCGTCGGATTCGGTAATCGCTCGCGCTCACCTTTGGGTGAACTGGTCTTCACAAAAATCCCTGGCTGGCTTAAGCCTTCGTCAGCTAACAGGGCCAGCGCACGCGCGTTTAATGTCTCCGGCTCACCCGGCAGGACAATTTCAATGTGCTCCCACCCTTCGTGCGGATAGCGCTTCTCGCCCGGCCACGGCAGTTCAACCACGGTGAATTGCCAGTGGGCCACGTTCACCGGCTCACGCAGCCTGAACAGGCAAATAGGCCGACCGTTAATGATGTTCTCGGACAGTAACTCGCCGCACTGTTCGAACCCATGACGCCAGCGCTCTGCGGTGGCATTCTGATGGCAGCGCAAAGAGATGTGATCGGCCTCAAGCGGCGCAATATCCAGACCCAGACGGGTGGCAAGTTCTGTGAACGCCTGGGTGAAGCGCGGTAAATCTGCGGAAATATCATGCAGTTCGTCAATGGATTGCCAGTTCGCCATAAGTCACTCTCTTTTCGTGTCGCAAAGCCGCTAATTTACTCTGTTGCCCTGTTTTGACCAACCGCAGAATCCGGCTTTTTATGACTGCATGTTTATGCATACCTTCTTAGCCTGGATTCTGAGCAATCTTCAGGCCCCGCGATGCTGACGGCAGAAGGCATTTGCAGTATACTCCCGCCCTAAATTCTCTAACTGGCGCGGGTTGTTGTGAGCCCGCATCAAAAAAGTAAGGTATCCAGGTGAATATTCAGGCTCTTCTCTCCGAAAAAGTCAGTCAGGCACTGATTGCCGCAGGCGCGCCTGCGGATTGCGAACCGCAGGTTCGTCAGTCAGCAAAAGTACAGTTTGGCGACTATCAGGCTAATGGCGTGATGGCAGTGGCTAAAAAACTGGGCATGCCGCCGCGACAGCTCGCTGAGCAGGTACTGACGCATCTGGATCTCGCCGGCATTGCCAGCAAAACCGAAATCGCCGGCCCGGGCTTTATCAACATCTTCCTTGAGCCTGCCTTCCTGGCAAGCCACGTTGATGCGGCGCTGAAATCTGACCGTCTGGGTGTTTCCCAGCCGGAAGCGCAGACCGTCGTGATCGACTACTCTGCCCCGAACGTGGCGAAAGAGATGCACGTTGGCCACCTGCGCTCCACCATCATCGGTGATGCCGCGGTGCGTACGCTCGAGTTCCTCGGTCACAAGGTGATCCGCGCGAACCACGTGGGCGACTGGGGTACCCAGTTCGGGATGCTGATTGCTTACCTGGAAAAACAGCAGCAGGAAAACGCGGGCGAAATGGCGCTGGCGGACCTGGAAGGGTTCTATCGCGAAGCCAAAAAACACTACGACGAAGACGAAGCCTTTGCCGAGCGCGCGCGCAGCTACGTGGTAAAACTGCAGGGCGGCGATCAATACTTCCTCGAGATGTGGCGCAAGCTGGTTGACATCACTATGTCTCAGAACCAGCTGACCTATAACCGTCTGAACGTCACCCTGACCCGTGACGACGTGATGGGTGAAAGCCTGTATAACCCAATGCTGCCCGGCATTGTGGCTGACCTGAAAGCGAAAAACCTGGCGGTTGAGAGCGAAGGCGCAACGGTTGTGTTCCTTGATGAGTACAAAAACAAGGAAGGCGAACCGATGGGCGTGATCATCCAGAAAAAGGATGGCGGCTACCTCTACACCACGACCGACATCGCCTGTGCGAAATACCGTTACGAAACGCTGCATGCTGACCGCGTGCTGTACTACATCGACTCCCGCCAGCACCAGCACCTGATGCAGGCGTGGACGATCGTGCGTAAAGCCGGTTACGTGCCGGACAGCGTTCCGCTGGAACACCACATGTTCGGCATGATGCTGGGTAAAGACGGCAAGCCGTTCAAAACCCGTGCGGGCGGGACCGTGAAGCTGTCCGACCTGCTGGACGAAGCGCTGGAACGCGCCCGTCGTCTGGTGGCCGAGAAGAATCCGGACATGCCGGCCGACGAGCTGGAAAAACTGGCCAACGCTGTGGGTATCGGTGCGGTGAAATACGCTGACCTGTCCAAAAACCGTACCACCGACTATATCTTCGACTGGGATAACATGCTGGCGTTTGAAGGCAACACGGCGCCATACATGCAGTACGCCTATACCCGCGTGCTGTCGGTCTTCCGTAAAGCCAATATCGACGAAAGCGTGCTGGCGAATGCCACCGTGACCATCACGGAAGATCGTGAAGCACAGCTGGCAGCACGTCTGCTGCAGTTCGAAGAGACGCTGACCGTGGTCGCACGTGATGGCACGCCGCACGTGATGTGTGCTTACCTGTACGACCTGGCGGGTCTGTTCTCCGGCTTCTACGAGCACTGCCCTATTCTCTCCGCGGAGAATGAATCGGTCCGCAACAGTCGCCTGAAGCTGGCGCAGCTGACGGCGAAGACCCTGAAGCTGGGTCTGGATACCCTGGGTATCGAAACCGTAGAACGTATGTAATGCAAAAAACCCGGCGCAAGCCGGGTTTTGTTTTGTAGCCCCGGTAAACGCAGCGCCACCGGGGATATCCACAGGTTCAGAAGTATTTACGCAAATACTCCGTCAGACACAGTATCGCCATCGCCTGCCCATACGGCATTGAGGTCAGCGGGATCTGACGATAAAACTCAAGATCGCTCCCCATGCCCGTGCCGAACGACGTTTGCAACAGCTCGCCTTCCGGCGAGATATTCCTGACGATACCGCGAATTGCTTTTTCTGCCACTTCGGCATACTCCGCGCCAACATAGCGCTTGCGCACGGCTTTCAGAATGCCGTAGGCAAACCCTGCCGTGGCGGACGCCTCAAGATAAGAATGTGGATCGTCAAGCAGCGTGTGCCACAAACCACTCCCGTCCTGACACTTCGCCAGGGCGGCAATCTGCGCGTTCAATACCTGCACCAGGTAGCGGCGCACGGCGTTGTTTTCCGGCAGATCCACCAGTTCGAGGAAGTCCGGGATCACGATGGTGAGCCAGCTGTTGCCGCGCGCCCAGCGGGCACGGGCAAAGTTATGATTACCGTCATAGCTCCAGCCGTGGAACCACAGCCCGGTCTCCCGGTCCATCAGATTCTGCACGTGCAGCAGGAACTGATACACCGCCTCTTCAACGTACTCCGGTTTGTTGAGCAGCTTGCCGATTTTCGCCAGCGGCAGCACCGTCATCATTAGCGTGTCGTCCCACATCTGCTGATGGTTCTCTTCCGCCAGGGTGATGTGCTGCATCCCGCCGTGTTCAGTGCGCGGCATCTCCGCCATCGCCCATTCCGCCCAGCTTTCCAGCCACGGCAGCCAGGCCTGATTTTGGGTCTCTTCGTAACGATAAGCGAGCGTCAGGAACGGCGACATGGTATTCACGTTTTTGGTGGTTGCGCCTTCCGCAAAACGGTCGGCAAACCAGCTGTCGATGATGTCGCGCATACCTTCGTCGCCGGTCTGGCAGTAATACTGCCAGATACCATACAGGCCGACGCCGTGCGTCCACTCCCATCCGGCCCAGCCTTTGGTGTCGATCACGCGCCCGTCGTCCAGCCGCAGCAAAAATTCACCCGTTTTGTCGCGGATATTGACCAGATTATGCGTCACCTTTTGAATCAGCGATTTCAGCTCGTCCCGGGCGATAAAGCGCTCTGGCTGACGTAATAACGGGCTATGTTTGACAGGCCAAACTTTCATCATCTTAACCTCTGTTGTATGTCGAATTCAGTACCGCGCGATCCTTGAGAGAGGGTGCCGCTGGCTTATTGCGATTCAGATAACCGATGTTGTTATTGCCCCACAGTGACTCATAAGGCATGCCAGCCAGCATCTCGACGGTGGCGCGGGCGTGTGGCGTCGCTGACTCAGGCATCGCATGACCACTCTCACGCATTTTCGCGGTCTCCTCGCGCAGCGTGCTGTGGGTTTGCAAATTGAGTTTGAAGCGCAGGGAAACAAGGAAGCCGCAGAACAGCACCAGGATGGTGCCCACGCTCAGGATCATCAAAATGGTGTGGCTCACTTCCGCAGGCTGCACTTTCTGACCACTGACAAAGCCAGACATCTGCATCACGATGCCCACCAGCATCACCGCACCGGCCTGCGACGCCTTGCGGGTCAGGGTCATGATGCCCGCGAAAATCCCTTCGCGGCGCTGGCCGGTGATCACTTCATCCACGTCCGCAATGTAGGTGTAGGTATTCCATGGCACGTAATTGATACCGCCACGACCCAGCCCTGCTACCGCAGAGATCAACAACAGCAGAGCGTAGACGTCGCTCAGGCCAGCGTAATAGAGTACGGCGTATGAGAGAGACGCCAGGCCAAACAGCACCACAACCATGCGGTAGGACGGTGCAGGCCCGAAGCGGATACACAGCGGGATCATGGCGATAACCGCAATGAACTGGAAGATAGCCATCGTGCCCAGCAGACTGGACGCCATTGACGCTTCCTGCATCAGCACGAACACCACGTAGTAGGTGAATACCGCGTTAAACACGTCCTGCGCGATATAGCCGCCAAGGTACATGCCCAGATGCTGACGGAAAATTTTGATGCGCAACGTGGAGCTTAACTCAACGATCAGCCGGTTGAGGCTCTGCCCCAGCGTCAGTTTTTTCTTCTCTTCTTCAGCACGCAGCGCCGCTTCAGACCACTCTTCCCGCGGGCGCTCCCAGGTGAAGCACCAGACGAAGGTCAGCATCAGCGCGCAGAGCACAGAGAAGACCAGGCTTGCGTAGAAGAAGGAAACCGCGTTGTCTTTCCCGAAGTGGGTCAACAGGATCCCCGGCAGGAAGGAGGCGAGAATGGCGGACATCTGCGCCATAGAGATGCGCGCCCCTGAGAACTTCGTTTTCTGTTTAAAGTCGTCAGTCATTTCCGGCACCAGCGTTTCGTACGGCACCAGAATCATGGTGTAGACAATATCAAACACCAGATAGGTCAGCAGGTAATACCAGAAGCTCATGTCCCCAACCCACATCAGCGAGTAGCTGAACACGCACGGAATACCCAGCAGGATAAAGAACTTACGACGGCCAAAGCGCTTACCGAGCCAGGTCGTACCAAAGTTATCGGTTAAAAAGCCCATTAACGGGCTAACCACGGCATCCAGCACCCTTGCCGCGGCAAAGATGAACGTGGCTTCGATCGGTGTGAGCCCGCAGAAGGTGGTATAAAAATATAAAAGCCAGGCCGCCGTCAGGGCGGTGGTACCCGCCCCAAGGAAATCACCTGATCCGTACGCAAGATAATTCGCGAGTCCAATTTTACGTGTTTTCATTGCCGTCAACCCTAATCAGTTTTGGGAGACTCCCTGCAAGCAAGCCTCGTCCGGGAGCTTTAATACGGCTACAGTAATTGCATCGGCTTGTTGATACCTTTCTGTTTCTGCCATTGCAAAGAGGGGGAATGGCAAAAATACAAAGAGTATGGTTACGCGCGTCACTGATTTATAAAACGGCATTTCTTTTTGATCAAAAGGCGAGGTCAGTTTTGAGAGCCAGCCATCAAAATTGCCTGATGGCTGGTGAAAAGGCAGGGTGTTAGCGGTAGTTCACGATGACAGAATTGCTCTGCACCTTCAGTGCCGGGATCAAACGTCCTCCGCCCGGCACTTCCCAGATGAAACGCAAAGGCTCAATAGCTGGCACGCCGTTGAACGCCTGCGTTGTTCCATTTTCGCCGTCGATTTCGGTACAGCGCGTCTGAGAGCAGAGGCGCACCCGCAAGCCCGCAGGCGTAGGGCCAATCAGCCGGTAGTTCCAGACCACAAGGCCCATCTGACCGGAAACCTCTTCCGAAGGCGACAGCGGGTTAGACGACATGGCAACACCGCGGTTGCTGAGGGTCACCCCCATGCTGCTCGCCTGCCAGGTACCTCCCCCGGCAGCCTGCGCTGCCAGCGGGAAGAGCACTATCCAAAGCCACTTACGCATTATTTTCCTCCAATCGTCGCGGTCATGCGGATATGACGGTTATCCGACAGCTCCAGATTCGACAGCACGACCAGCTGGTTCAGGCTGCGACGCAGGAAACGCGACAGCAGCGGACGCAGCGCGTGGTTCACCAGCAGCACCGGCGGCGCCCCCAGCATCTCCTGACGCGCCAGCGCCTCCTGGGTTTGCGCCAGCAGACGGTCCGCCAGGCCCGGCTCCAGGCCGCCCCCGCCCTGGAGAGCCTGCAGCAGCAGACGCTCAAGCGGCGTATCGAGGCCGATCACCTGCACTTCCCCGGTACCCGGGAACCACTGCTGGGTGATTGCCCGTCCCAGCGCCACGCGCACCACCGCCGTCAGCTCGTGCGGATCGCTTTGTATCGGCGCGTGCTCGGCAAGGGTTTCCAGAATGGTGCGCATATCGCGGATCGGCACCTTCTCGTCGAGCAGGTTTTGCAGCACCTTATGCAGCGTGGTTAAGGTCAGCACGCCCGGGACCAGATCTTCCGTCAGCTTCGGCATCTCCTGCGTGACGCGGTCCAGCAGCTGCTGCGCTTCCTGACGGCCAAACAGCTCCGCCGAGAATTGCCCAATCAGGTGATTAAGATGGGTCGCCACCACGGTACTGGCTTCCACAACCGTATAACCCTGGATCTGCGCCTGCTCTTTCAGCGCGCTTTCAATCCAGATCGCGGCCAGACCAAAGGCCGGGTCGATAGTTTGCTCGCCCGGCAGCGTGCCTGCGGCGGTGCCGGGGTTAATCGCCAGCCAGCGGCCCGGATAGGCATCACCGCTGCCGATTTCAACGCCTTTCATCAGGATGCGGTAGCGCGCGGGCGGCAGGTCCATATTGTCGCGGATGTGTACCACCGGCGGCAGGAAGCCCATGTCCTGGGCGAATTTTTTACGGATACTGCGGATACGGCCGAGCAGCTCGCCGTCCTGCTGGAAATCGACCATCGGGATCAGGCGATACCCGACTTCCATTCCCAGGGAATCTTCGAGCTGAACGTCGTTCCAGGTCGCTTCAACGGCCTGGTTATTCTCCGGCATTTTGACCGGAACAGGTTCCGCTGCCGGTTTGGTTTCACGGCCACGCATCCACCAGGCAAGACCCAGCAGCGCCGCCGTAAACAGCAGGAAAACGAGGTTTGGCATACCCGGCACCAGGCCGAGCAACCCGAGAACCGCCGCGGCCAGCAGCATCACGCGCGGGTTACTGAACAGCTGGCCAACCATCTGCTCGCCAACGTCCTGATCGGTGCTCACGCGGGTCACGATGACACCCGCCGCAGTGGAAATCACCAGCGCCGGGATCTGCGCGACCAGACCGTCACCGATGGTCAGCAGCGTATAGCTTTCCGCCGCGTGGCCCATGTCCATCCCGTGCTGCAACACGCCCACCAGCAGGCCGCCGACCACGTTAATCACCATGATCAGAATGCCCGCGATGGCGTCACCGCGGACAAACTTACTCGCACCGTCCATGGAGCCGTAGAAGTCCGCCTCCTGCGTCACTTCCGCACGGCGCTTTTTAGCTTCATCTTCAGCGATAAGGCCGGCGTTCAGATCGGCGTCGATCGCCATCTGCTTGCCGGGCATCCCGTCGAGCACAAAGCGCGCGCCCACTTCCGCAATACGCCCTGCACCTTTGGTGATGACCATAAAGTTGATGATCACGAGGATGACGAACACCACGATACCGATAGCGAAATTACCGCCCACCAGGAAGTGGCCGAACGCTTCCACCACTTTACCTGCCGCTGCCGCCCCGGTGTGACCTTCCATCAGGATGATACGCGTGGACGCCACGTTCAGCGCCAGTCGCAGGAGAGTGGTAAACAGCAGGATGGTCGGGAACGCGGCGAACTCCAGGGTACGCTGGGTGAACATCGCCACCAGCAGCACCATAATGGACAGCGCGATATTGAAAGTGAAAAGCAGGTCGAGGATGAACGCCGGGAGCGGCAGTACCATCATCGACAGAATTAGCAGGATCAGAATCGGCCCGGCCAGGATCTGCCATTGGGTCGATTTCAGGTTGCCGGGCAGGCGCAACATTGCCACCAGATTAGCCATCAGTGTCCTTCTCGTTCATAAAATCCAGCGCGGCAGGCACCGGAAGGTTCTCAGGTTTCACAGGCCGTTGACCGCCGGCCAGACGCCAGCGCTTCAATTGCCACACCCAGGCCAGCACTTCCGCCACGGCGGCGTAGAGTTGTCCCGGGATCTGTTGTCCAATATCCGCATGGCGGTACAGGGCACGCGCCAGCGGAGGCGCTTCCAGGATCGGCACGCGGTGTTCGGTGCCAATTTCCCGGATACGCAAAGCGATCAGCCCCGCCCCTTTTGCCACCACTTTCGGCGCGCTCATTTTGTTTTCGTCATAGCGCAGCGCAACGGAGTAGTGTGTCGGGTTGGTGACGATGACGTCGGCCTTGGGCACATCGTCCATCATGCGGCGACGGGCGGCGGCACGTTGCATCTGGCGGATACGCCCCTTCACGTGCGGGTCACCTTCCATCTGCTTATATTCGTCACGGATATCCTGACGTGACATCCGCAGTTTCTTGAAGTGGGTATAGAGCTGGAAGATCACGTCAAAACCCACCATCGGGATAATGCTGAGCACCACCAGCAGCGCGCAGAGTCCGACCAGATTCAGGGCATTGCTCATCGCGGTGAGAGGCGATTCGCTGATGAGACGCATCATTTCCGGCCAGTGGTACCAGAGGTAAAACCCCGCGGAGCTGCCCATCAGCACCGATTTGAGAATGGCTTTGAGCAGCTCGGCCCCGGTCTGCGCAGAGAACATTTTCGCAATGCCCGGCAGCGGGTTCAGTTTGGAAAATTTCGGCTGCAGCGATTTGGCGCTGAAGACCAGACCGCCGAGCATCACCGGCGAGACCAGCGCGACCAGCACAACCCCGGTAATCAGGGGCAGCAGCGCAACCATGGCCCCTTTAATCAGCTGAATAATCTGGCTGAGGATCAGATTCGGATCGTTGACCATACTGTGGTCAAAACGTAAGCCGGTTGACAGCATGCCCGCCAGCTTGCGGGCGAGCGACTCCCCGCCCCACCAGATAATGCACACGCCTACGATAAGGATCAGCAGGGAGGTCAATTCTCGGGATCGGGGGATTTGCCCTTCCTCACGCGCCTTTTCTAGTCGGTGGGGTGTGGGGGCTTCCGTTTTGTCGTCGTTCTCTTCTGCCACTGTGCACGCTCAGCCCATTACGTCACGGGTATCATGCCAGCGCAGCGGAAATCCAATGGCGGGAAAAGCCCGTTTATTCGGGCTCTTTTCGGTGATTTTGTCGCAAACCGCCTCAGAGTATGTCCATCCCCTGAGGCGGAATGGACCATCAGAAGCCGAGGCTGTCCAGCAGGTCGTCTACCTGATCCTGGCTTGCCACCACGCCCGCCTTGCTGGCGTCGAGCTGTGGACCATTGAGCAGGCTTTCGTTCTCGCGTTTTGGACGGGCTGCCGGTTCCGGGATGTTCTCCAGCAGCACCATCAGCAGCTGGCGCTCAATCTCCTGGATCACATCCATCATGCGCTTGATAACCTGACCGGTCAGGTCCTGGAAATCCTGCGCCATCATGATGTCCAGCAGCTGGGCATTGGTGAAGCTGGTGTGACCCGGCACATCCCCCAGGAACTGGCGGGTATCGGTCACCAGTTCGCGGGCATCCGCCAGCTCGATAGGGTTCTCAAACCACTCGTCCCAGCGTTTGGTCAGCGCTTTCGCCCCCTTTTCCATCGCATCCTGGTGCGGCTGCGACGCTTCCACGCTGTTCAGCGCACGTTCAGCGGCCTGAGCGGTCATCTGCACGACGTAGTCCAGACGATCGCGGGCATCAGGAATCGCTTCCGCCGCTTCGGCAATCGCCTGATCCAGACCCAGCTCACGCAGGCTGTCACGCAGCATGCGCGTCAGGCTGCCGATGCGGACGATGATGTCGCTCGGCGAGTGTTCTTCAACGGGTTTCATAGCAGGTTGCATCATAACCAACACCTCACATGCCGAGTTTCTCGAAGATCTTACCGAGCTTCTCTTCCAGGGTCGCCGCGGTGAATGGCTTCACCACATAGCCGCTTGCGCCCGCCTGTGCAGCGGCAATGATGTTCTCTTTCTTCGCTTCTGCCGTGACCATCAGAACCGGCATGGACGCCATTCCCGCATCAGCACGAATGGTTTTCAACAGTTCCAGACCGTCCATGTTTGGCATGTTCCAGTCGGAGATCACAAAACCAAACCCGCCAGCCTGCAGTTTGTTCAGCGCATCAACGCCGTCTTCTGCTTCTTCAACGTTGTTGAAGCCCAGCTCTTTCAGCAGGTTGCGCACAATGCGACGCATGGTGGAAAAGTCATCCACAACCAAAAACTTAAGCTCTTTATCCGCCATAAAATAATACTCCTGAGTCAAATACGTATTGCCTGTCCGGCACTGATTTTCGCCAGCATCTGCTGGCTTACCTGGCTAAGATCGACCACTTCGCTCACGCCACCCATATTGATGGCCTCGCGCGGCATGCCGAACACCACACAACTTGCTTCATTCTGCGCAATCGTCCAGGCGCCAGCCTGGTGCATTGCAAGCATTCCGGCGGCACCGTCGTTGCCCATCCCCGTCAGGATCACCCCCACGGCGTTGCGCCCCGCATGTTTCGCCACCGAATGAAACAGCACATCCACCGACGGACGGTGCCGGTTGACCGGCGGTCCGTCATGAATTTTGATTTGATAGTTAGCGCCGCTGCGCGCCAGCTCCATATGCTTGTCGCCCGGCGCGATATAGGCATGCCCCGGGAGCACGCGCTCGCCGTCTTCCGCCTCTTTCACGCTGATCTGGCACAGCTTGTTCAGGCGTTCTGCGAACGAACGGGTAAAGCCTGGCGGCATATGCTGAGTGATCAGAATACCCGGACTTGAGAGCGGCAATGGCTGGAGTACATGACGAATTGCCTCTGTTCCTCCGGTTGACGCCCCAATGACCAGCAGTTTTTCCGAGCTGAGTAAGGGACCGGCCTTCAGGGTCGCCGGCGCGGCCATCGGCGTGTGGGCGGCAAGCTTCGCCCGCGACGCGGTGCGGATCTTCTCGGCGATCATCTCGCTGTACGCCAGCATCCCTTCACGGATGCCGAGCTGCGGCTTGGTGACAAAATCCACCGCCCCCAGCTCCAGCGCGCGCAGGGTGATTTCCGATCCTTTCCCAGTCAGGGAGGAGACCATCACCACCGGCATGGGCCGCAGCCGCATTAATTTTTCGAGGAAATCTATGCCATCCATGCGCGGCATCTCGACATCCAGCGTTAGCACGTCGGGGTTATATTTTTTAATTAAATCCCGCGCTACCAGCGGATCAGGCGCGGTTGCCACCATCTCCATGTCGCTGTGGCTATTGATAATTTCAGTCATGATCTGACGCATCAGCGCTGAATCATCGACAGACAATACCCTGATTTTACTCATGCTTTTTCCTTACTCAGCGCATATACCGTTTGCCCACGCAGGCTAAACTCACGCACGAGGTTGCTGAAGTTTTCCGAGTGCCCGGCAAACAGTAAACCGTCAGGCTTGAGCAACGGAACAAACCGACGCAAAATGTCCTGTTGCGTCGTTTTATCAAAATAGATCATGACGTTACGGCAAAAAATGGCGTCGAAAGGCCCCGGCACGTTGTACTGCTTATCCAGCAGGTTAACGGGCGCGAATTCGACGCAGTTCGCCAGCTCCTGGCGTACGCGTACCAGGCCTTCATGCGGGCCCGTCCCGCGCATGAAATAACGCTGCAGCTGCTGCGGCGACAGCGTTTTCAGTTCATCCTGGCGATAAACGCCGTTACGCGCCTTCTCCAGCACTTCGGTATCGATATCGCTGGCGTATACCTTCCAGCGCCCGGGCGCCATCCCCAGCGTATCGGCAAGGGTGATCGCCAGCGAGTACGGCTCTTCACCCGTCGAGGCGGCCGCACTCCAGACGCGATACTCCCCGGTGCGACGGCGCGCATGCTCGGCCAGAACCGGGAAGTGGTGAGCCTCGCGGAAAAACGCCGTCAGGTTGGTGGTTAACGAGTTAATAAAAGCCTGCCACTCTGCGCTGTTCTGGTTCGCCTCGAGCATGCTCAGATAGCGGCCAAAATCATCCAGCCCCAGCGTACGCAAGCGCCGCACCAGACGGTTGTAGACCATGTCCCGCTTATGATCCGCAAGCACGATCCCCGCACGCTGGTAGATTAACTGACATATCCGACGAAAATGCGCGTCGGACAGCGCGAGGCGCTGTGTCATCTGCAACAATAATGACGTTTGCCCAGGGGGCATTGGTGATGTCATAGCGCCTTCTTAATTACATTCAGGATACAACTGGCACGGCCTGCGACCGCCCGACTTCTGTTACTGCTTCAACGTGCTCTTTCACATTAAATACCGCGACCAGCCCGGTCAGACGATCCGCCTGGCTGGCCAGCTGATCGGTTGCCGCTGCCGCTTCCTCAACTAACGAGGCGTTCTGTTGCGTCACCTGATCCATCTGGCTCACCGCCTGGGCAACCTGCTCAATGCCGCGACGCTGTTCATCCGACGCCGAGGCAATCTCGCCCATGATGTCGTTCACCCGCGTCACGGAGGTGACGATTTCGTGCATGGTTTTCGCCGCGGTATCCACAAGCGTTGAGCCCTGCTGAACGCGTGAGACCGACTCTTCGATCAGCACCTTAATTTCTTTCGCCGCGTTGGCGCTGCGGCTCGCCAGGTTACGCACTTCACCCGCCACCACCGCAAACCCGCGCCCCTGCTCCCCGGCACGCGCGGCTTCCACAGCGGCATTCAGCGCCAGAATGTTGGTCTGGAACGCGATACCGTCAATCACGCTGATGATGTCACCAATTTTCTGTGAACTGGTGGCGATCTCCTGCATGGTACTGGCGACGTGGGACGCCTGGTCGCCGCCCTTCTTCGCCGTCATCGCCGCCTGTTTTGACAGGTCAGACGCCTGACGCGCGTTATCGGCGTTCTGGCTTACCGTCGCGGTTAGCTGCTCCATACTGGCTGCCGTCTGCGCCAGCGAGGCCGCCTGCTGCTCGGTGCGGGACGAGAGATCGTTGTTACCCGCCGCAATCTCTGAGATCCCGGTGTGCATGGCATAACTGCCCTGACGCACGTCGGATACCGTTTCACGCAGCGATCCCTGCATCGCCTTCAGGCTGGCAAAAATTGCCGAAATTTCGTTCTTGCCGAACACCGCCACCGGACGCGCCAGGTCGCCTTTCGCAATACTGTCGAAGTGGCTGCTGATAATCGCCAACGGCTGCACAATCATTCTGCGCGACCAGAGCAGCGCGGCACCGGTCAGCAACCCTGCCAGAATCACCACCACGGCAAAGATGACGCCCGACATGTGATAGCTTTGACGGCTCTGGTCACCGGCACGCTGGACAGACTGGTTAATATCCTGCTGCCACGCGTTAAAGCTGCCGTCAAACGCGGCCTGCGAGGCCTGAACCGGCGCGGTCATAAAGTCCGACAGCTGGTTGTTCTCAAGCCACGTCGCCTGATGGTCCAGATCGCTGTACCACTGTTCAAAATGGGTCTTCATGGCGGCCTTCAGCGCTTTCTCTTTCTCGCTGCCGGTGGCCTGTGCCGTAAAGGCCTTAAACTGTGCGTCAGCCTGTTTCAGGCTGTCGCGCGCGGTGGCCATCAGCGCCTTAATGTCATCCGGCGGATAACTTAGCGCGGTTAAGGTTCCCGCCTTGTTCAGCGCAGTGCTTGCCTGCAACAGCACGGCACGGGTTTGTGCCAGTGCGGAGCGCTGCTGATTACTCGCCTCAACGTCCTGCAAATTCTGATAGCCATCGCGAAACGCCCAAAAAGACAACCCGTTACTGCCAACCTGCAACACACCGCAAAGGATCAGAATCAAAAACAGTGTGGTCGAGATACGAATACGATTTAACATCCACGCTCCCATCAAGCGGCAAGCAGCCGCGGTTTAATTGTCAGTCAAAATGTTTCCCAGTTTTCATCTTGTCCGGTCGTCGCGGTACGCGTACGGTTTGCAGCCGGTTCAGCGGCTGGCGCGCGGTACGTCGCCTGCGGGGTGACCGTGTTTCCAGCGAGTGAAGCGAGACGAAACGCCGAGACAGCCATCTTCAGACGGCTTGCCTGGTCTTCCAGCGCAGCGGCCGCCGCAGCGGACTCCTGCACCAGCGCGGCGTTTTGCTGTGTCACGCGATCCATTTCCGATACCGCCAGAGCAACCTGGTCGATACCACGACTCTGCTCATCAGACGCAGAGGCGATTTCCCCCATGATGTCCGTCACGCGGGTGACAGCATTCACGATGTCATTCATGGTCTCCCCGGCGCTTTCCACCAGCACGGAGCCGGTATCCACGCGGGAGACGGAATCTTCAATCAGCGACTTGATCTCTTTTGCCGCGTTGGCGCTGCGGCTGGCCAGGTTGCGCACTTCCCCGGCCACCACGGCAAACCCGCGTCCCTGCTCGCCCGCACGCGCCGCTTCCACGGCGGCGTTCAGCGCCAGAATGTTGGTCTGGAAGGCAATGCCGTCGATGACGCTGATGATGTCGGCGATTTTCTTCGAGCTCTCGGCGATGTCGTGCATGGTTTTCACCACACCATCCACCACGCGGCCGCCACGCTGTGCCGTCTCGGAGGCGCTTTCCGCCAGCTGAGACGCCTGGCGGGCGTTATCGGCGTTCTGCTTCACGGTCGCGGTGAGCTGCTCCATGCTGGCCGCCGTCTCTTCCAGGGCGGACGCCTGCTGTTCGGTGCGCGAAGAGAGGTCGTTATTGCCCATCGCAATTTCGCTGGTGCCGGTATAGATGGCATCCGTGCCGCTACGCACGTTGGCGACGGTATCGATAAGCGAACGCTGCATATGGTCAACGCTGGTTGCCAGCTCGGTGATCTCATTGCGCCCGGACACGGTCAGCGTTTTGGTCAGGTCACCGCCGGCAATGTCACGAATGTGGGCAATGACGCGACCGAGAGGGTTCAGCAGGATATGGCGAATGCCGTACCAGACCGCAATCAGCACAATGACCAGCGCCAGCGCCAACACCGCCATCTGCCATTTCGCAAAGCGGTAGTCATTCTGGCTTTCAGCAAACGCGGAGTGATACAGATCGCCACTGACCTTCGCGTACTCCCCCAGTGCCGCGCCGAGGGCGTTTTGCATCCCCTGCGTCGGCTGCGCGAAATAGGCGTCCATGTTGCCGCTCTCAAGGAACTGAATCAGCTCTGCCAGACCGGCATGGTAGGCGTTGTATTTTTCGTCAATGTTCTGGCTCACCTGCTCCATCGCAGGCTGCGGGGTAATCTTTTTGAAGGCGTCGTAATGTTTTGCGGCGTCAGCGAGGGTGGCACGGGCATTTTTCAACAGATCGGTTTTCGCGCTGCTCTGCTGATTGTTGGGATCCATCATCATGCGCGCGGACGAACGGCTCAGGTTGATACGCGTTTGCAGCATCAGATCCCACGTTGAGGTGAGCTCACTCTGCTGCAGGCGGAGATCGTTTGAGGCCGCAAAGCTGTCCTGGTTCTGTTTTAATGACGAGAAAAAAAGCCCGCCGGAGATGAGCTGAAGAAGTGCGAAAATGACCAGCACCATCATGAGCATTGTGACAACGCGGATACGGTTCAACATACAACACCTTCTCATAGATTTATTAACGGTGTTATCGGCACAGCCAACAGGAACTTTACATTTGCGAAAGGGAAAAGCGCGGGGTTAGAAAGCCACGTCGACAATCAACGTATCGGTGTAGGTTCCGGCGGGTGGCGTGGCCTGATTGGTCAGCACTTTCGCGGTGTAGTTGTAGGTACGCAGGAGACCGTCGGTACTGACCTGCGACGACGTCGCGCTGGTCCAGCGTTCGCTGCCGCTGCCGCCCCAGCGGTTACCCGTGGCTTCTTTATAGATGTCATAACTCAGGTAGTTACTGCCGCTTACCATCCGGCGCACGTTATTCAGCGCGTTAGCACCGTTGTTAATACCGATGGTATACGTACTGCCTTTGGTACAGGTGACGGCAATCGCCTGCGAGACGGTAGGGAAACTTTGCACCAGCGGCGCGCTGTTGAAGTTGACGTCCGGCGTGGTCATGGCGCTGCAGTCGTTGGTCACGGTCAGGTTAAGGAGGATGGTGGTCGTCGCCGTGCCCGTCTGATTGATTGTGCAAATACCGAGCGCGCCCACGGAGCAGACGCTGTAGTTAACGCTGAAGGTTAACTGCACCTGATACGGCCCGGCAGAAACGTTCTGTCCGGCGACGGTACGGAAATAGAGCGGGATGTTGTACTGCTTTGACCCCAGCAACCCCAGTAGCGTATTCCCGCTCCAGGTATACGATTTGCTTATCTGTACCTCGCTGCTGCTCGCGCAGCCCGCGAGTCCGCACAGCCGGGTGGGGATCACGTCCGTGATGGCCGCGTTGTCCGTGCGTTTCATGGTGGCCCGACTGCTGCCCGAGACCGATGCCGCGGTATAGGTCAGCGTCACCGAGTCGTTGGTCAACAGATTCAGTATGGCATCGCACGCCACCACCAGCGTGCCGGTGGTTTCCACCTCCCCGGTTCCGCTGAGCGCAAATGACGTGACGCTGCCAAACGAGGCGTTGACCGTACTGACGGTACACGCCGCCCAACTGCCGCCGGAAAACAGCAGCAGTATCAACAGCAGCAGGCGCTTCATGGTGCCTCCCGGCACACCAGCGGACCGTAGGTTTGCAGCTTGTGCTCCGGGTTGGCTCCCACGGTCAGGGTAGCCCTGCAGCGTTTTCCATCAGGCGCGATCACCTCCAGCGGGTTCACATCGCTAAGATTCTCCAGCCAGGCGATGCCGTCATACCCCACCACCGCATTGCTGCGCGAAGCGCGTCGGACCTGGCTTCCCACCGGCAGCGCCTGGCCGCGCGCATCGTGCAGAATGACGCTTGCCACCCGCTCCTGCTCCATTGGGAAATCAACCAGATAGCCGCTGTGACGCCGGATCGCGATCCGCCGCTCGGTCTCTTTCAGACGGGTATCCGCCGGCAGGTTCAGGGTATCAATGCGGTAGCTAGCCGGATAATACGCCGACACCCCGCTGACCAGCAGGTAACCGTTGTTATTCGTTTTACCGACGGGCTGATTCTCATAGCTGACGGGCACGTCCGGATGACCGTCGGTACTGATGACGACAAACGCATCGTTGATCTTATTCGCGGCAAACAGCTCGCCGTCCATCAGAACAATCGCGCCCATCGCCTCGCCCCACCAGGTCATCATGTCCCTTTCGCCGTAGCCGCCGCCCTGCAGTTCAATATTGTTATTACGCCAGCCCAGCGTGCCCTGTTGATAGTCACTGGATTTTGACTGGTTGGCCCAGGCCATGTTCCAGCTAAAGCCGCCGTCAGACGGCATGGCGTGGTTATAGTTGATGCGCTGGGTACTGCCGGCATCCGGGGTGTTTTCAACGGTGAACGCGGCGCTGTCGCGTGCCCCCAGCGGCACCTGCAGCGACAGCGCGACCGTCCAGTCTCCCCGCTGCTGGTCCCGGCTCCCGGCGAGGTAAATACTGCTCGCGCCCCACAAATTGCGGCTCCATGAGAGATTAAGCAGCTCGGTTTTTTGACTGTCAAAACTTTCCACGCCGATCCAGGCCGCGCCGATGTTGCCGTACTGCCCCAGATTGAAGGTAAGAGAATACTGGTCCGTATTGCGGCTGAAGCTGGCGATGGGTTTATTGTTCTCGTCATACACCGTCGGCTGGTCGTAAAGGGCCAGATTGCCAAAACCGCGGTCACGGCGCGTGTGCTGGGTGGCGACGCTGAACTCGCTGGTGCTGTACTGGTAACCCCAGTTGATTTGCCCGCCCGTATCCCCGCGCATGCGGCTCTGCGAGTAAGCGGTATTCACCACGCCAAACTGGCCGAGTTTTATCACCGTCCCTGCCCCGCCCAGCGCCAGCTCCTGCGCCCCTTCCGCATGCCCTTCCAGGGTCAGCCAGTCCGTCACCCCGTAGCGATACGAGCCGCTGCCTGCCGCGGAGCCGTAGTCAAAATTCCTGATACCGTAATTACGCCGCAGGCTGCCCAGCGTCACGGCGCCGTCGCTCAGCCCTTTTTTAAGCAAGTCGCTGGTGACGTAAAACGGCAGCGTGGTGCTGACCTGTCGCCCCAGCGCATCCGTCGTGACCAGCACCGCATCCCCGGCGCCGTTGATATAGGGCAGATTGGTCAGGGTGAAGGGGCCCGGCTGAAGCTGGGTTGAGCCGGAGCGATACCCGTTGATAAAAAGATCGACCGAGGTGGGTACCGCCGCTTCCCCGGCGAACTCGGGCAGCGGCCACGTCACCAGGTCAGGGCGCAGGGAGAAATCCCGCCCGACGCTGATCCCCCCCATCCGCACGCTGGAACTCCAGCTCAGGGCATCGCTGATCACGTCCCCGACGTTCCAGCTCATCGCGTCATCCTCATTGGTGAACAGCAGGGTCGTGTCATAGCGGACATACCCCTCCTGCTGACCCTCGTTGCCGGTGAAATTTTCCCGGGCATAGCCGGTGGAGGAAAACGAACCGTTCTCGTTAAAGTAGCGGAACTCATGCCAGAGGGACGCCTGTCCGCCGATATGCTCCGTGCGGTTGGTGTAAAGATCGTAATTGAGCAGCGCGCCGCGCCCGAAGTGCGGTTTGGCCTGCGTCGCTTGCGCGCTGAACGGCGTCACACGGGACGCGACCCAGTCGCGGGGAACGGTCAGCAGCAGGCGCTGCGCGGCGCTGTCGTACTCGACCCTCACCTGAGAAAGCGAAGAGAGATTCACCTCTCCGGCAGGAACATGCTCCGGTGGCAACCCCGCGCGCAGCAGGTCGGCGCTGGAGATAAAGAAAGCGCCTTTACGCTGCGTCACGGGCACGACCAGACCGGTGTCGTAGTGGTTAAGCACGAGGGCAAGCTGGAAGACCGCTTCATCATGTATCGCCTGTGCCTGGGGCGGCGGCGGCAGGCTGTCATCGCCGGGCTCAGCCCAGGTCGCGGAACTGACGCAAAGCAGTATCATCATCGCCGGCTTCAGTTGACGGGCGTCGACTGCCATTGTGCGTCCCTGGCATTAATCTGCGCGCTCATCCGCTCTGGCTGACGAACGCCCGCGGGTACCGGCCAGCTGCGGGTGCTACCGGGAAGTACGTAACCCAGCAATCCCTCCGCAACCGTGCGTTTCTGTCCTCCCTGCTCCAGCGCCACCTGGCTCAGCCTGACATGGACATCCCCCCGATTCCGGACCTCCAGTGCCGGCTGCCCATCCGTTCGCGTCACCCGCCAGCTCAGGTTTCGGGTCTCCACCAGGGCGTGATGCGCCCCCTCTTTAATGGTCGGGATCCCCTGACCATACACAAACAGCGGAATGGAGTAACGCATCTGCAATTTGAGGCCGATGGTGGGTTCTGCTTTGGCATCAGGCTGAGGAATTTCATCCACGATAATGCGGTAGGCTTGTTCAATGCCTGCGGGAACGGGAGCCTGCTTAATAAGGCGGATAAGCTGCTTGCTGCCTGTGCCAATCGTGACGATGGGCGGGCTGGCGACCACATCCTGCTGTGCGGTGTAGCGCTCGTGTCCGTCCTCCTGCTTCCAGCGCACAATGCGCACCTGCATCGTTGTGGCGCTGTTTCCCTGGTTCTGGATCCACAGTTCCGTGGCATTGGCGTCTGCCGCAAGCCACGGGTCAATCGGCCAGAGCAGAATGGTGGCTGCCGCCTGCGCCTGACCGGTTGCCACAGCCATTCCCAACACGCCCGCCAGACAAACAGGTCTGAAAACTGGCTTCATCAACACTCTCCCTTTATTACCATGACAAGGTCACGGTGAGCTGATCGGAATACGTTCCTGCCGGGCTAAATCCGGTCAGTAGCGCCACGCCAAAAAGCGGCAGCGCGATGTTATTGCTGTTGCTATAGGTCACCGGTATCGCCTGGTTGACGCCAATTTCGCTGTTCGCGGCCAGCGAGCTGCTGCTGTAAAGCCGGTATCCCACCATGTCGGCACCGTTCGAGCGTTTCATGCGGCGAACGGTTGAATAATTCTGGCCTCCATTAATGCTCATGCTCAGCGCCACGCCTGGCGTGCAGGCGATAGATAAGGCCCCGTTTGGCACAAAACTGGTGCTGACCGGTGCGCTCTCGACGCCGTTGTGGGTGCCAAAATCCAGCGTCCCGAGAAGCCCTCCGCTGCCGGTGGTCACCACACATCCCGGGACGATGGTCGCGCTGACTTTAAAGGACTGTGATGTCACCGCATTCGCCGCAGGCGTCATCAACAATCCGACGATCAGCGCGAATAAAGGCTGCACGTGTCCCTCTGCGCATATGCGCAGACCTGTGAGAGTTGCCTTCATGGCGGTGCAGGACTAATAGGTGACGCTGACGTTAATCGTGTCTGTGTAGGTTCCGGGTACGACCGTCACGCTGTTACCGCCGCCGGTAATACGTCCGTAGAGGGTGTAACTGTCCACCCCTCCTGCCGTAGAGGCGATCGGCAACGCGGTGTTATTGGCAATCACGCTGTTAAACCCGCTATCACTGTACAGGCTGTACGCCACGCCCTGTGCCGCGTTGGCGGTGTTAACCAGATAGCGGGCAGGTGTTCCTGGGGTGCCAACAACGGTACCGGGAGCGGTGGAGTTGGTGTTGCCGGTGATCGCCACCGTATAGCTGGCGGTCGTACATTGAATGGTGAAGGTGTTTCCGCCGCTGGCGCCGGTGAGCTGGGTGGTCAGAGTGGAAAACGTTGCGGGATGGGTGCCGAAATCCAGTGTCCCGAAGTTAATGCCGTTTTGCGTGGGCGATCCATTTATCAGACAGCCGTTCGTGAGTGTCAGCGTCGCGCCGATGGTGCCGCTACTGGTCACGGCCAGCGCCTGATGGACCGTTGTCGCAGTCAGTAAGGTGCCTGCGCAGATCAAAAGGAGTTTTCTTTTCATTTACCACCCTCCAGAAGACGTCTCCGTTCCCTTGCCACATTTTATTTATTTCGTTCAAGATGTTAGCCCCGCTTAATGTTCCTCTGAGGGGGGTTATTGAGAATTTAGTTTACGGATATCGCTTCGACCACCTGCCCCTTAACGCATAAGCACTTTGTCTTATTGACTTCTTATTTCCTTAAATAACATGCAGTTAAAATCATTTTTTCCGCTTTTTTAATTTATTTTCTGAGAATATATCCATTAAAATGTGATGCAGATCACAATATATCGTCATGGCAATAACAACAAAATTAATAAAACTTAAAAAGGAGTTGTATCCCCCTACGCTTTGCGTCAATTTATGTGCCGAATAATTTCCCGCGTCGTAATAAAAAATTTATATGTATCGCCGCGGGCTACATCTGAAGCGCATAGAGGGTCTTTTTTCGTGGCAAGTGCAAACAAACTCACACTCTTCATCGTGATATTCATGCTGGCGGGTATTCTTTCAGGGGCAGCAATTCATGAATATGCATCTGCGGATGCCATCAAAGCCTGGTCGGATAATATTACCCTTCTGACCGATATTTTCCTCCGACTGATCAAAATGGTCATTGCCCCACTGGTGTTCAGTACGCTCACCGTCGGCATTATGAAGCTGGGTGAAACCTCTACCATTGGCCGCGTGGGCGGCAAAGCGATGGTATGGTTTATCAGCTCATCCGTGCTCTCTATTCTGGTCGGCCTGTTTATCGTCACGCTGGAGCATCCGGGAAGCGGGCTGAACCTGACCGTCCCGACTGAGGCGGTGGATACCGGTCTGGCCGTTGGGGGCATGACGCTGAAAGCGTTCCTGTCACACACCATTCCAACCAGCATCGCGGGGGCGATGTCGAACAATGAGATCCTGCAGATTGTGGTGTTCTCCATGTTCTTCGGCATTGGCGGCGCGTCGCTGGGGCAGAAATTCAATGCCCCACTGGTGGCTGCGCTGGACGTGGTTTCCCATATCATGCTGAAGGTCACGGGTTATGTGATGTACGTTGCGCCGCTGGCCATTTTCGCGGCAATCTCCTCCGTTATCGCCACGCAGGGTCTGGGCATTCTGTTGAACTATGCCTCCTTTATTGGCGGCTACTATGTTGCCATTCTTCTCACCTGCATGGTGCTGCTGGCCGTGGGTTACATGGTGCTGAAAAAAGAGGTGTTCCGCCTGGTCAGCATGCTGAAAGATCCAGTTCTGGTGGCGTTTACCACCAGCAGTTCTGAAGCGGCCTACCCTAAAACGCTGGAGCAGCTGGAGCGTTTTGGCTGCTCGCGCAACATCGCCTCTTTCGTGCTGCCGATTGGCTACTCCTTCAACCTGGTGGGGTCGATGGTGTACTGCTCTTTCGCCTCAATGTTTATCGCTCAGGCGTACAACATTCACCTGAGCTTCTCTGAAGTGACGGTGCTGATGCTGACTCTGATGCTGGCCTCAAAAGGGATTGCGGGCGTACCGCGCTCCTCGCTGGTGGTGCTGGCCGCGACGATCCCAAGCTTCAACATTCCGGTCGCCGGTATTTTGCTGCTGATGGGGATCGACCACTTCCTGGATATGGGCCGTTCCGCGATTAACGTGTTGGGGAATGGTATTGCGACCGCGATGCTGTCGCAGAATGAAGGTGCGCGGGAAGCGGACGCTGAAGCTGAGCTGGTAAAGCAGGAAGCGTAATGGCATGAAAAAGCCGGGTGGCGGCTTCGCCTTACCCGGCCTACAAATGGCTCGAACACGTAGGCCGGGTAAGCGTCAGCGGCACCCGGCTTTGTTTTAGGCTACGTGACTCGCAGCGATATCCAGCAGCGAAGACGGCCCCGAGCATTAACGTATGGGTGGCCACGAAAGCTGAGCAGGTGGAGCAGGATGTAAAAAAGCCGGGTGGCGGCTTCGCCTTACCCGGCCTACAAATGGCTCGAACACGTAGGCCGGGTAAGCGTCAGCGCCACCCGGCTTTGTTTTAGGCTACGTGACTCGCGGCGATATCCAGAAGCGCCATCTCATCGCTGTTCAGCAGCTTCTCAATGTTCACCAGAATCAGCATACGCTCGCCGAGCGCGCCCAGACCGGTCAGGTATTCGGTCGACAGCGTGACCGCAAACTCCGGCGCAGGACGAATCTGGTCAGAGGTCAGGGAAAGCACGTCAGACACGCCATCCACCACGATACCCACCACGCGCTGCCCCAGGTTCAGGACGATCACTACGGTGTTGTCGTTGTAATCAACGTCGCCCTGGCTGAACTTCACGCGCAGGTCCACGATGGGCACAATGACGCCACGCAGGTTGGTGACACCTTTAATAAACGCAGGCGTGTTAGCGATGCGGGTAACCTGGTCGTAACCACGGATTTCCTGCACTTTCAGGATATCGATGCCGTACTCTTCATCGCCTAAAGTGAATACCAGAAATTCCTGTCCTGATGGCTCGCCCGCCAGTTTCGTTACATTACTCATACCGGTCATGTTATTACCTTCTACTTAATCAGGCGGCTGTGTACGCCACACGTTGTTCACGATTTAATCCCTGAAGCGCCGACACGTCGACGATCAGCGCCACGCTACCATCACCCAGAATGGTGGCGGCAGAAATACCCGGCACTTTGCGGTAGTTGCTTTCGAGGTTCTTCACCACCACCTGGTGCTGGCCAATCAGCTGATCGACCAGCAGCGCATAGCGGCGGCCCGCGCTTTGCAGGATCACCACGATACCCTGCGTGGCCTCGGTCTTCGCCCCGTCCACTTCGAACACTTTCCACAGTTCCACCAGCGGCAGGTACTCACCGCGAACCTCGAGCACGCGCTCGCCGCCCGCCAGCGGATGCAGATCTTCCTCACGCGGCTGCAGGGATTCCATCACCGCGTTCAGCGGCAGGATAAAGACTTCGTCCGCCACCTTGACGGACATGCCGTCGAGGATCGCCAGCGTCAGCGGCAGCAGGATGCGAATGGTGGTGCCGGAACCCTGTTTAGACTGGATTTCAACGTGGCCGCCCATCTCCTGGATGTTACGTTTCACCACGTCCATGCCCACGCCGCGCCCGGAGACGTCGGTCACCTGCTCTGCGGTAGAGAAGCCCGGCGCGAAGATCAGCATGCCCACTTCTTCGTCGGTCATGTTTTCATTGACCGCCATCCCCTGCGAAATCGCTTTTGCCAGGATGCGCTCGCGGTTCAGACCGGCGCCGTCATCGGTCACTTCGATACAAATGTTCCCGCCCTGGTGCTCCGCAGAGAGAATCAGGTTGCCGACCGGCGATTTCCCGGCGGCAATGCGGTTTTCCGGCAGTTCGATACCGTGGTCGAGGCTGTTACGCACCAGGTGCGTTAACGGGTCAATGATGCGCTCGATCAGGCTCTTATCCAGTTCGGTTGAGCTGCCCATCAGGGTCAGTTCAATCTGCTTGTTCAGCTTGCTGGCAAGGTCGCGGACCAGACGCGGGAAGCGGCTGAAGACATATTCCATCGGCATCATACGGATGGACATGACCGATTCCTGCAGGTCGCGGGCGTTACGCTGCAGCTGGCCCATGCTGGTAATCAAATCCCCGTGGGTGACCGGGTCGAGTTCGTTTGAACGTTGCGCCAGCATCGACTGGGTGATCACCAGTTCGCCCACCAGGTTAATCAGCTGGTCAACCTTCTCAACGGCAACACGGATGCTGGTCGACTCGCTGGAGCGCGCGGCAGGTTTTTCACCACGGCCCGGTGCAGCAGCTTCTTTTGGCACCGCCTTCAGCGCCGGGGCCGCAGGGGCCACAGCCGGTGCGGCGGCCTGGGCGACAACAGCCACCTCTTCCGCAGCCGCAGGGGCGTCAACTGCGACAGTTTCGGTTTCGAAGGCGATTTGATCAGCTTCAATCACAAAGCACAGCACCGCCACGATATCGTCCTGACCAATACCGTCATCGAGCGTCGCGGCCAGGCTGTCTTTGCCTTTTACCACGTTGCTTAATTTCGCCAGGTTACCCAGCTCTTCTTCCAGCAGGTTAACTTCATTCTCTTTCAGGCGAGACAGCACAACGCGCAGCTTGCCTGCCGGTGCGTCAGCAAGGGCAGACGCCTGCGCGGCAACCGTGTCCACAACGCTCAGTTTTGCGGCAGGAACCACGGCTGCGGCAACCTCACCTTTTGCTTCCAGCGCGAGCTGGCGCAGCGCATTGCAGATGTATTCAAAGCTGGCGGCATCAGGCTCTGCCGAACTTTTATAGGCGTCGAGCTGTTCCTGCATAATATCTTTGGTTTCCAAAAACAGGTTGATAATGTCGGTATTGAGCTGCATCTCACCGCGTCGTGCTTCATCAAGCAGGTTTTCCATTAAATGGGTCGTTTCCTGCAGGATGGTAAATCCAAACGTTCCGGCTCCGCCTTTAATGGAATGCGCCGCACGGAAGATGGCATTGAGCTGCTCGGAATCCGGTGCTTCGGGCACCAAATCGAGCAAGTGTTGCTCCATATCGGCCAACAATTCGTCGGCTTCATCAAAGAATGTCTGGTAAAAATCGCTAATATCCATGCTCACGCTATCACCTCGGATTGGCTGGTGGCGATGTTGGAACGGCAGCCGAAGGAACGGCCCCAGGCTGTTTTAAATCGTCCAGTGACTCATTCTGACTTTCGGCGTTTTCATGCAGGATGGCCTGCTCCGCCTGCTGGTTCAGCACTAAAAGACTGATACGACGGTTGATGGCATCATCCGGCCCGCGGTCGGAAACGCGCATGGTTGCGGCCATGCCGACTACGCGCAGTACCTTGCCATCATCAAGCCCACCTACCACCAGCTCGCGACGCGAGGCGTTGGCACGATCGGCAGAAAGTTCCCAGTTGCTGTATCCCTTCTCCCCACTGGCGTACGGGAAATCGTCCGTGTGTCCTGACAGGCTGATTCGGTTAGGAATGCCGTTCAGCACCGGTGCAATGGCGCGGAGAATATCGCGCATGTACGGTTCAACTTCCGCACTCCCGGTTTTAAACATCGGGCGGTTCTGGCTGTCGATAATCTGGATACGCAGCCCTTCCTGCACCAGATCAATCTTCAGATGCGGTCGCAGCGCGCGCAGCTTCGGATCCGCTTCAATCAGCTGGTCGAGATCGCCACGCAGTTTCTTCAGGCGCGCCTGTTCCATCTTTCTCTTCAGCTCGTCGATGTTCGGCTCTTTTTTCACCTCACCCTTCTGCTGGGTGTAATCATCGCCGCCGCCCGGGATCGGGCTTTCGCTGTTAGAGATACGCGGTCCGCCAGCCACCGCCGTTGCCAGCGGCGTGCGGAAATACTCGGCAATCTGGATCAGTTCTTTTGGGCTGGAGATGGAGATCAGCCACATCACCAGAAAGAACGCCATCATTGCGGTCATAAAATCGGCGTACGCGATTTTCCACGAGCCGTGCGCGCCATGCCCACCGCCCTTGTGCTTGCGTTTTTTTACGATGACGATCGGATGGGACTGGTTTTTCATGCGTCCTCAGTTGTCGTCTGTTGGTTTGGGTTTTTCACCGCACGCACGTGTTCTTCAAGCTCGATAAACGACGGACGCTCGCTGGAGTAAAGCGTTTTACGGCCAAACTCA
Source organism: Enterobacter sp. BNK-22 (assembly GCF_048684805.1). Lineage (NCBI taxonomy): Bacteria > Pseudomonadati > Pseudomonadota > Gammaproteobacteria > Enterobacterales > Enterobacteriaceae > Enterobacter > Enterobacter sp. BNK-22. Next base: position 651,975 of record NZ_JBLQTT010000001.1, on the reverse strand, counting down.
ACCGCGATCGGTGGCGCATAACCGTTGAGGTTAGAGAGCAGCGTGATCTTCACGCACTGCATCATTTTGGTGGTTTCCGCGCTCTTCTGGCGCAGTACGCTGGCCAGCGGAGAGATAAAGCCATACGCCAGCAAAATACCGAGGAAGGTTCCCACCATCGCATGGGCAATCAGCGCACCGAGCTCCGCTGCCGGACGGTCTGCTGAGGCCAGCGCGTGAACCACCCCCATGACCGCGGCAACGATACCGAATGCCGGAAGCGAGTCGCCGACCAGCGCCAGGCTGTTGGCCGGTACTTCAGATTCGCTTTCATGGGTTTCAATTTCTTCATCCATCAGCGCTTCGATTTCGAAGGTATTCATGTTGCCGCTGATGATCAGTCGCAGATAGTCGACGATGAAATCCAGCATCATGGCATCAGCAAGAATGCGCGGATAGCTGGCAAAAATTTCGCTCTCTTTCGGGTTTTCAATATCCCGCTCGAGCGAGAACATGCCCTGCTGACGCGACTTCGCCATCAGGCGATAGAGCAGTGCCAGCAGATCCATATACATGCTTTTGGTGTATTTCGAGCGACGGAACAGCAATGGAATTGCTTTCAGCGTGCCCTTGATCGATTTACCGTTGTTACCAACGATAAAAGCCCCTACCCCTGCGCCGCCGATGATAATAAGTTCAGCCGGTTGATAGAGTGCTCCAAGGTGCCCGCCGGTCATCATGTAACCGCCGAAAACTGTACCGAGAACTACCAGGTAACCTAATAAGATAAGCACGACATCATCCTTCCGCTAGTGACTATGGCAAGGACGTCCAGCTCGCAGCGTTGACCGTTTACGGGGTAAAAAAAAGCAGCGGTAATCGCTTACCGCTGCTGGAATCTTTCCCACACGTTCGGGTTAAACAGCTTGTTCGATCTGTTCATCCAGCAGTTGTGGAATAATATCGGCAGCATCCCGGGAAAGTTTACGTCTTTTTACTGCGCGGGATGGAGGCTGACATAAACTACAGGCGAAGCTGCCTGCAGGCTGATGAGCATGGGTAATAAAATTGCCGTTGCAGCAGTTGCAGCGCGACAGCTCAAGCATTCCGCTCTCAACAAAACGCACCAGCGTCCATGCGCGGGTCAGCGCCAGCAGAGGGCCTTCTTCCTGCTGTGGGCATTGTTCAAGGTAAAGTTTGTAGGCTTTGATCACGGCGTCAACGCCGCTACACAAACCGGTTTTGAGAAGATACTGCCAGGCATTACAGAACATGGAAGCATGAATATTCTGCTCCCACGTCATAAACCAGTCGGTAGAAAACGGCAGCATGCCTTTCGGCGGGGGACTACCACGTAACTCTTTGTACAGTTTGATCAGACGGCCACGGCTCAACTGCGTCTCGCTTTCCAGCATTTGTAAACGAGCACCCAGTGTAATCAGCTCCATGGCTAACTGTATGTCACGCGCTTCCTGAACAATGCTTTTCTCGCTCATTGCTAGGCCCTTTTCTTACGGGCTACGTCATCAGGCTGGCTGATTTCGTTAAGCAAGCGAGTGGAAAGAAGAATACCGGTATGGATCTGTTGAAGATCGTCTACACGGGACTCCTGCGTCAGACGCGTTATTGTCTGTGAATCATCGAAACGGAACTGGCAAACCAGTTGATTCGTTTCAGCCAGTTTAACCATCTGCGGGAGGGTTAAGCCGCCCAGCATGGTTGCCATTTCTTCGTTAATACCCAGACGAAACATCGCGGACGCCTTGTCCTGACTAATCAAACGCTGCGCGAGCAGTAAATACGACAAATTGATGTCATAGATATGTTTTAGCAACTCGGATGTATGCATTGTTCCCATCCCGAATAACCAACTATTATTTTTATGCGGAAAGACCGCACCCCGTGATGTCGCCGGGAAATCACCCGGTATAAAAAAGAAAAGGCTAAATGCATAGTTGAATTTAGGTTTGTATTCATCGAAACGCGTAAGAGAGGAAACGCGAATGCGTCTCTTACATGTTTTATCATTTCTTACAAATAACTAAGATTTTTCCTAATTCGACGCAAACTCTACTCGTCAGTTTTGACACATACAATCCAGCCATCCTCAAATTTAAAAAAAATGTGATCCACGTCACACAATTTAAGTGAATATGACCCATAAATCCATCAGTATGACTTGTAATTTGTTCACTTATTGACCAATCGGCACTGTTTTGTATTCTTAATTGACGAATACTCATGCAGAAGGGGGATCAGAACTGGCATGCAATGTGCTTTTCCATCGGGGAGCATGGCGCGGAAACATTTACATCAAACACCCCTTCGGGAAACATTTTTCTTACTGTGAAAAAACATAGAGTTATGCAGGGAGCCTAAAAAAGATGTTTCAGTCCGTGATCATTCGAAATGATTTTGTAACGCGTAAAAACGATTCAATAGTCAAGGCATAAATTTGTGTGATTTACGTTAAGTTGTTAATTTTTTTCATTTAGGCCCATTTTTCAGTTATTCTTCTTATAAGAATAATTAATGAATAATTATGATAAGCTTCACACTAATGTCGTAATCAGCCCTTGCAGAACCTGGAAATTCGCGGTAAAGGTGATCAAACGCTGTCAGTCAGACACCCAAGGAGTGCGCCATGAGTTACTCCCATCTACTTGTTTCTGTTGCTGTTTCCCCAGAAAGCCATCAACTCGTCGCCCGGGCGGTGTCCATTGCCAGACCCCACAATGCCCGCATCAGCCTCATCACGCTTGCGGCCGAACCGGAGATGTATAATCAGCTGGCTGCCCCTATGCTGGAGGATATTCGTGAGGTACTTCAGGAGGAAACGCAGCAATTCCTGCGCGAGCTGGTAGAAAAGGCAGATTATCCCGTCTTTGAGACCGTTATTGCGACAGGAGAACTTAATGCCCATATTCTCGATATGTGTCGTAAACAGAATATTGATTTAGTGATATGCGGGAATCATAACCACAGCTTTTTATCGCGCGCGGCCTGTGCGGCGAAATCTATTGTCGCGTCAAGCCAGGTTGATGTGCTGTTAGTACCGCTTGGGGGGCGTTAACCCCCCAGGGAAATATCAGGCAAGTTTAGGGAAGGTTGCGATCTTTTTTTGTAAATCGCCTTCATGGCTTTGTGGGGCGATATCGCGGAGATCCTGAATAAAACGCGCCTGCCAGTGGTTAATATCGTTTTTCCGGATCGTCTCCATCATTTCAGCATGGCGGGAAATACGCTCCGTGAGCGGCATGGTCAGCGCGCGGTTCAGGGCGTTAGCCACGTCATCGCGATCGTAAGGGTTCACGATCAGCGCCGACGTGAGCTCATTTGCTGCCCCGGCAAACTGGGAGAGCACCAGCACACCCGGATCGGCGGGGTCCTGCGCCGCCACGTATTCTTTCGCAACCAGGTTCATCCCGTCGCGCAGCGGCGTCACCAGGCCGACGTCCGCGTAGCGGAAGACCTTCATCAGGATCTTACGGTCAAAGTGCTGGTTCAGATAAAACAGCGGCGTCCAGCCCAGCTGCCCGTAGCGGCCATTAATCCGCCCTGCTTCTGTCTCCAGCTGATGGCGAATGTCCTGATAGGCCTGAACCTCACCGCGCGACGTCGGCGCAATCTGGGTATAACGGATTTTACCGTGATGCTCCGGATATTTATCCAGCAGCGTTTCATATGCCAGGAAGCGCTCCGGCAGCCCTTTGGAATAATCAAGACGCTCGACTGAGAAGATATTTTTCACGTGCTTGAGTTCATTCTTAAGCTGCGCCAGCTTTGGCGGCAGCGGGCCAGAGGCCTGCTCCGCGATTTCGTCAGGTTCAATCCCTATTGGATACACTTCGGTGTGGAACGTTTTCCCCCACGCCGTATGGGTTTTCCCGCCTTTGGTTAACAGACGCGCTTTCCCTGACACGGAGTCAAGGAATGCCAGTCGGTCATTTTCCGTCTGGAAGCCCAGCAAATCGTAGTCACACAGCGCCTCCAGCAGCTCTTCGTGCGGCGGCAGCGCGGTAAAAATTTCCGGCGTCGGGAACGGGATGTGCAGGAAGAAGCCAATCCGGTTATTCACTCCCCTCTTTCGCAGCTCTCTGGCGAACGGCAGCAGGTGATAATCGTGGATCCATAAAATATCGTCTTCTTCTATTAAAGGCAGCAGTTTATCCGCCAGCAGCGCATTCACGCGCGCGTAGCCTTCGAAGGATTCACGCTGGAATTTGACCAGGTCAAGACGATAGTGAAACGCCGGCCACAGGACGGCATTCGAGAACTGCGAGTAATACTCGTCGTAGTCTTTCTCTTTCAGTGCAAACGATGCCCACGTGATGTTCCCGCGCGTCACTTTTTTGAGCGGTTTCTCTTCTTCACTGATTTCTCCGCTCCAGCCAAACCACAGCCCGCCAGCGGCTTTCAAGGCACCTAACACCCCTACCGCCAGACCACCCGCACTGGCTTTTTTATCATCAGGCGGTGCGATTCGGTTAGAGACGACGACTAAGCGACCCATAATGGTTTCCCCCTTTGTTTTGCGCTATTTGTTGTTGTTGCTGGTTAGCGATATCAGATACCCACTGCCAGACGCTGGCGACATCCGCCAGCCGCCATTCGGCGACAGTGTCACCAGGCCCTACCTTAACAGCGATCCCTCCGGCCTGATTAACCACACGGAACCCGGCCTCGTCGGTCAGGTCATCCCCAAAGAAAACAGGCGTCCGGCCCTTAAAAGGTGCCTCCGCCATAAATGCGGCGATGGCTGCGCCTTTATTAATCCCCTTAGGCTTTAACTCCACCACGCATTTGCCCGGCTGCAGCGCCAGCTGTGGATGTTCATCCGCAACCGTCTGAGCAAGCGCAAGCACGGCAGCTTCATGCTGCGGCGCCTGGCGATAATGCAGGGCAAAGGCCATGCCTTTGGCTTCCAGCTCGGTGCCAGGCAGGTCTGCCAGCGCAGCAGAGAGCTGCTTCTGAAGCGTTTGCGTGAGTGCGTCGGGGAGTGAAACGATATGCGTTTGATCATGGATGTCGCGGCGCTCCGCTCCGTGTACACCGGCCAGCGGAAAGTGGTATGGACTGGCGAGCAGATCCAGCTCGGCCATTGAGCGCCCTGATATCAATGCCAGTGCTCCCTCATTCATGAGCGAGAGCTGATGCAAATCCTGTAACACCGCCTCCGGAATAGACACCTGATCGGGGTGCGGTTTTATCCCGGCGAGCGTGCCGTCGAGATCAAAAAAGAAAGCATAGTGTCCGGGCAGTACAGGCGGTGCGGTTAACAAGTCAGCCACCCTTTTCCTCCTTACGGTTGACGAGAGGCAAACGCCTTTACCTCTTTCATAGCCATGTAAGTATAGACAGTGTGACGTCGCTCGCCATTTGACAACCGCCCCGCCAGTTTTACTGGCGGGGCGGTTAAGAGGTCAACTATGGTTATAAGTTGAGCAATAAAAGAGGTGCAAAACGGTTACACGGTACGCTTCGCTTTTTGCTTGTAACGGTCGAAAATCACCGCTGCCAGCAGGATCAGACCACGTACCACGTACTGCGAGAACGGCGAAATATTCAGCAGGTTCATGGCGTTCTCTACCGTCCCTAAAATCAGGATACCGGCCACCACATATGAGATTTTTCCGATGCCGCCCTTGAGGGAAACGCCCCCTAGCACGCAGGCCGAAATGACGATCAGCTCATAACCGATAGAGGTCATTGGCTGGCCGCTGGTCATACGCGACGCCAGAATAATCCCCGCCGCGGCAGAAACCAGTCCTGAAAGCACAAAGATAATAATCTTGGTGCGCACCACCGGCACCCCGGCCAGACGGGCGGCCTCTTCATTACCGCCAATCGCCAGCGTATTACGGCCAAAGGTGGTCCGGTTAAGCAGGAAGCCGAAGAGGATCAGGCAGGCCACCGTCAGCCAGATAGGCGCAGGCAGACCCAGCCAGTTGGCGTACCCCAGCGTGAAGAAGCGTTCGTCTTCAATCCCCACCGCTTTACCGTCGGAGATGATATAGGCCAGCCCGCGGACAATTTGCATTGTCGCAAGCGTCGTGATCAGGGCGTTAATCTTCAGGCGCGCGATGACAAAACCGTTCACCAGACCGCTGATGACGCCGAGTAACAGACCGGCAAGGACGCCAATCCACAGGCTCTCCGTCATGTTGATCACCACGGCCGTCGTGACGCCTGCGCAGGCAATCACCGACGCCACCGACAGGTCAAAATCGCCGGAGGCCAGGCAGAACAGCATCCCGCAGGCCACCATCCCGGACATGGAGATGGCGAGACCCAGCCCCTTCATATTAATGAAGGTGGCAAAATTGGGAACAAAGATCGCGCAGGCGACGAACAGTGCGGCAAAGACCACCAGCATGCCGTACTGATCCCAGATACGCCCAACGCTCAACGCCGACTTCGACTTCGGCACTCCGGATGTAGTAACAGAGGACATCATTAACTCCTTACTCAGGCGACGGCCTGGCTAACTTTAGGCATGGCGAGGTTCAACGCCTGTTGTTCATTCGCCTGTTCATGAAGTAATTCGCCGGCAATTTCGCCTTCACGCATCACCACAATGCGGTCGGCCACGCCCAGCACCTCAGGCAGATCGCTGGAGGCGAAAAGCACCGCCACGCCGCGTTTTGCCAGCTCATAGATCACGTTATAAATCTCGTGTTTTGCCCCCACGTCGATACCGCGCGTCGGCTCATCCAGTAAGATGACCTTCATATCCTCTGACAGCCAGCGGCCCAGAATGGCCTTCTGCTGGTTTCCGCCTGACAGATTCATGATCAGCTGTTCCGGACCCGGCGTTTTGATATTCAGTGAACGAATATGGTGGTCGGCGTTACTCGACTCCCAGCTATCGTTTATCAGGCAACCGGCGCGAATAAACTTACGCCGGGCGGAAATATTGATGTTGTCGCGCACCGAGTGCACCGGAATAATGCCCTCCGCTTTCCGGTCTTCCGGACAGAGCATCATCCCCGCCCTGATCGCGTGGGCTGGTTTCTGAATATCTATCCGCTCGCCGTCAATGGAGACCTGCCCATCGGTAATACGGGTACCGCCGAACAGACCTTTCATCAACTCGCTACGCCCCGCGCCCACCAGACCAAACAGGCCGACGATTTCACCGCTGCGTACGGATAACGAAATCGGCGTTCTGACGCCCGGCGCTTTTACGCTATCCAGGCGCAGGCGTTCCGGGCCGTACTGGCGCGGCTGCCAGTGATAGATATCACCCAGATCGCGTCCGACCATCGCCTGGACCAGCTGGTCATGGTTCACCTGCGCCATGTCGGTAAAGGTGCGCACATAGCGTCCATCTTTAAACACGGTGATGGCATCGCTCAGGGCAAATATTTCTTCCATGCGGTGCGAAACGTACAGAATCGTCCGGCCTTCCTGACGCAATTCGCGGATCACGCGGAACAGATTTTCGATTTCCCGCTTTGAGAGCGAACTGGTGGGTTCATCGAAGGCAATAATTCTGGCGTTACGCGCCAGCGCCTTGGCAATTTCAACCATCTGCCACTGGCCGATGGAGAGATATTTCAGCGGCGTCTGGGGATCGACGTCCAGACCCAGGTGTTTAAGCTGCAGCCCCGCTTCATAATTAAGTAGCGAACGATTCACCACGCCGCCTTTATGCGGGAGCTGTCCTAGATAGATGTTTTCCGCCACGGTCATCTCAGGGATGAGGTGCAGTTCCTGATAGATAATGGCTACCCCGGCATTGAGCGCCGCCGTGGTATCGGCAAAAGCGACCTCTTCGCCGCGGATCGCCAGCGTGCCGGTCGTGGGCGAGTAGTTGCCGCTGAGGATTTTCAACAGCGTCGATTTTCCCGCACCGTTTTCCCCCATCAGGGCATGAACCTGGCCGGCATAGCAGTCGAAGCTGATATCGGTCAGCGCGTTAACACCGGGGAAGGTTTTCCCGATGCCGCGAAAAGAGAGATACGGATCAGACTGTCGCATAACGTCTCCGTGATTCCTGTAGTGTGTACGTCAGGCCCCTCACGAAGGATGAGGGGCACAATCACCGCGTATTACTTCCCGCCCAGTCCTTTTTTCGCCAGCTCCTCTTTGAAGTTGTCGCGGGTGATCAGCACCACGTCGGTCACTTCGGTAAATTTCGGCGGTTCAGCCCCTTTGGTGACCCAGTTGTAGAGCATCTCGCTGGATTTGTAGCCGTGAACGTCCGGGCTTGGCAGCAGTGAGCCGTAGAAGCCGGTGGCCTGCGCTTTGGACAGCTCGCTGACGGCGTCAACGCCGTTGATGCCAATCCCGATCACGTCAGGCGCTTTGAAGCCCTGACCTTCCGTCGCGCGCACCCCGCCCAGCACGGTGTTGTCGTTCATGCCGACCACCAGCCAGTGTTTGACTTCTGGATGCTGCACCAGCATGGAGTTCGCGGCGTCGAATGCGCCCGGGATATCGTTGGATTTGGTTGGGACTTTATAGATCTGTTTTTCCGGGAAGCCGGCTGCTTTCAGCGCGTCCATTGACCCGGTCGTACGACGACGTGCCGTGTCCAGCTCATCCGCAGTAATGGCCATCACCGCGGTCTCTTTGACATCCCAGCCGCGTTTTTGCATCTCTTTATAGAGTTCCTGGCCCTGACGCTCACCGATTTTGGTCGCCGCCATCATCACCAGCGGGACGCTGTCCATCGGCTTGCCTTTGGCGTTAACGAACTGATCGTCAACGGCGATGACCTTCATGTCATAGCCCCGGGCCTTGGCCGCGATGGCCGAGCCCAGCTTGGGATCCGGCGTGCAGATCACAAAACCTTTCGCGCCGCTGGCTGCCAGGCTGTCGATGGCGTTCAGGGTTTTCTCACCGTCAGGCACGGCGATTTTAATCACTTCAAAACCTAAGTCTTTCCCGGCCTTATCGGCGAATTTCCACTCAGTCTGGAACCAGGGCTCTTCAGGCTGTTTTACCAAAAAACCGAGTTTTAAATTCTCAGCAATAGCGGATTGTGACATAACGGCAGCCAGACCGATGGCCGCCAGCGCTTTAGTAAATTTGTGCATGGTAAACTCCAGCTTTAGCTTTCTTTTCTGTAGGGAATATTTGCGTGCTTCTTATTTAATCGGACTTAAAACAAGGCATTAGCGCTTACCTCGTCATAAGCGTTATTGCTGGTGATAGTTTTAGCGGGAAATTAATCATCCATAAGAGAGCCCCATCACACCGCAGAATTACAGTAATTGCGTACATAAATTCAGCGAAAAATGACATAAAAAAGGCAGGATTTGTCAGACAAATGAAACGAGGGTGAGCAGGATTATCCATAAGATTAGCTAAGATATCCCTGATGCCCTTTAACAGGCATGAGGACGCCAGACGTCAGAACGCTGCAGCATGTTTTTCATCAAAAACGCAGCACGTCCGGAGCATTATTTATTTCGTAGAATTTGATTTGGCGCAATTTTATTAATGCATCATATATTCGAAATAATCAATCCGTAATTCATTCTTTTACGGAGCATTATTCCGGCTTCATATCACCAAAAGAGTAACAGTATATCTCTTCGGTAAAAGCCATTAATTATCAATACATTAATGAGAGGGAAATTGATGGCGAGCTAATTGTATTTCTGTACTATATTAAAGTTTGTAATGTATGGTAAACACAGCCTATTTAAGAGTTTTCTTAGACCACAGACAAGGGTATGCTTATTTATATCGAACACAGGAAGTGAATTTCGGTCGACTTCGTTTACTGCAGAAAACGTATTTCTGCTCTTTTTCTTCGTATTTGCCTGACGCTCAGGTTAAGCAACGGACATCACGTCCCACCGTCAATAAGGATATGAGTATGGCTACCCAAACGATGATGCAAAAACTTAACGCGCAGATGAACCTTGAGTTCTATGCCTCCAATCTGCACCTGCACTTAAGTGCGTGGTGCGCTGAGAACAGTCTCACGGGGTCTGCCACCTTCTTCCGCTCTCAGGCGCAAAGTAACGTCACCCATATGATGCGGGTCTTTAACTTCCTGAAGGCCTCAGGGGCAAATCCTGTCGTTAAAGCCCTTGATGGGATCAACGAGAGCTATTCCTGCCTGGAAGAACTGTTTCAGAAGACGCTTGAAGAGTATGAACAGCGCTGCAGCACCCTCAACAAACTGGCTGATGAAGCCAAAGCGCAGCAGGATATTACGACGCTCAGATTCTTACGCGATATGGACAAAGAGCAGCAGCAGGATGGCCTGCTGCTGAAGACGCTGGCGGATGAGATCCATAATGCGCAGCAGGCAGGTTTATGTCCTGAGCAGACCGACCGTCACCTGCTCGACATTGTGGCGGTGCAGCATCACTGAGTTTTTGGCCTGCTTCCGTCCCGGGGAGCAGGTCCCCTTCCCCTCTCCAACCTTCTGCTTTTGCTGAAATTTAACAAATCAGATCTGGCTCCCAATGATTAACCACACAACGTGTGATGATTTATTTAATTACATAATCATTGACGAGGGAGCATCATGATCACCATTGAGTTTGTTGTCATTCTCCTCTGCCTGCTGACGGGTACGCGTTTCGGCGGGATGGGGCTTGGGTTAATCAGCGGTATTGGTCTTTTTATTTTATGTTTCGTCTTTGGTCTGCAGCCGGGTAAACCCCCGGTTGACGTCATGCTGACCATTCTCGCGGTGATTGGTTGTGCCGCTACCCTGCAAACGGCGGGGGGCCTCAACGTCATGATGCAGTTTGCGGAACGCCTGCTGCGCAAACACCCGCAGCACATCACCCTGCTCGCTCCGTTTACCACCTGGATGCTGACCTTTCTGTGCGGCACCGGCCATGTGGTCTACACCATGTTCCCCATCATTGCGGATATTGCGTTGAAAAAAGGGATCCGCCCGGAGCGCCCCATGGCCGTGGCATCGGTGGCATCGCAGATGGCGATCACGGCCTCCCCCGTTTCCGTTGCCGTCGTGTCGCTGGTGTCCATCCTGGCGGCCCAGCATGGGATCGGCCACGGGTGGGGAATTCTGGAAATTCTCGCCGTGTCGGTTCCCGCTTCACTTTTCGGCGTGGCTATTGCTGCGCTGTGGAGTTTACGCCGCGGGAAAGATTTGGCGGACGACATAGAGTTCCAGGAAAAGCTGAACGATCCTAAACAACGTGAATTTATCTATGGCGGAACGGAGACGTTAATGAATCAGCGTTTCCCAAAACAGGCCTACTGGTCCACGTGGATTTTCTTTGCCGGTATTGCCGTGGTCGTTCTGCTGGGGGCCTTCCCTGAGCTGCGCCCGGCCTTTGAACTGAAAGGCAAAATGACGGCCCTGTCGATGAACCTTGTCATTCAGATGATGATGTTAATTGCGGGTGCCGTGATGCTGATGGTCTGTAAGGTCAATGCCTCCGCGATTTCTAACGGCGCGGTGTTCAAGGCCGGTATGGTCGCGATCTTCTCGGTCTTTGGCGTGGCGTGGATGAGCGATACCTTTTTCCAGGCGCATCTCGACGAGTTAAAGCTGGCGCTGGAGGGCGTGGTGAAAAGCCACCCGTGGACGTATGCCATTGTTCTGTTTCTGGTGTCAAAACTGGTGAACAGCCAGGCGGCGGCGCTGACGGCGGTTGCGCCGATGGGGCTGATGCTGGGCATCGATCCGAAAATGCTGATCGCCTTTTTCCCGGCATCATACGGTTATTTTGTCCTGCCGACCTATCCCAGCGATTTGGCCTGCATCGGCTTTGACCGGTCAGGCACGACCCGCATCGGGAAATTTATCATCAACCACAGCTTCATTTTGCCAGGGCTGATTGGGGTGAGCTGCGCCTGTGCGGCGAGCTACCTGCTGGTTCAGACGTTCTTCTGACAACATCAAAGGGCGACACATGCCGTCGCCCATTTCCCTGCTTTAGTGAGATTCACCCTGCGGCGTGAATCGCAGCTCGATCAGCGCGATGGCTTTCTGGATCGCACGCAGCGTTACCGGGTCAGCGGCAGCAGGATGGCTGGCGAAGTCGATGTTTTTCAGCTGCGTAGACATCTTCTCGCGCACTTCAACCGGCGCAATCACGTCCAGAACATCGAGGATTTGTTTGATAACCAGCTGGCAGGCGACAACGTCAGAGACCAGTTCCTGATCGGCGCTCAGGTTTTGTGACATGGGGGCTTTCTCCTTATTTAAAGGCCGCCATAGTACCAAAACACGCCCCCTGACATCTTCCCTTCATCGCCTGCAGGTACAAAAAAACCCGCCGAAGCAGGTTTTTTTATCAGAACATGGCGCCCGGCGGCACGTCTTTAAAGGTGCGGCAGTAATTGGCCCACATACTTTTCAGGATTTTGCGCAGTTTCACGATGATGCTCCATTAACTTGTTATACAACTTTATCGTCAACGTGCTTATAATATGACCACCATCACAAAAATCAATACTTTTGTGACAAACATCACAATTTAATCAGCCAGTGGCCTGATGGCGTTCACCTCTGACCCGTTGCGAAGAGTGAGGGCAGATTGTCCGGCTATTCCAGCCATTGCGGCGGGCATCTGCGGGTACGATAACGTATTTCCATCCACTCAGAGCGAACCATGAAAAGAGTCATTGTAGCCGGCGCACTCCTGCTGCTCGCGGGGTGCAGTATTAACCGCCAGGCTGAAGTCAGCAGCCTCGACGCGCCGAACGGCATCGTCCGCCTCGATTACGGCCAGGCAGCGCTGCAAAATGCGTATTCCGATGAGTATGTGAACAACGGCACGGCGGTAAAAGCCTGTCAAAACATGGGGTATGCCACTGCCTCGGCCTATGGTCAGCCCATCAAAACCTGCACCCTCATTAGCGGTTCGTTGTGTCTGAACGAGAGCGTGACTATCCAGTATAAATGCCTGGGTTACGCCGTTAACCCTAAGTCAAATAATCCGTGGTATTAATCCAGACTGCCAGCCTGTGCTGGCAGTTTATTTCATTACGAACAAAAACAATTCTCATTAATAAATGATAAATCGCCAATGCGTTTTATTCCCATTCGTATTTTTAATAAATAAAATAAAGATTTTACGTTTTGCAAATAATTAAATAACAAATTATAGTGTCGCTCATTGTGAACCAGAAATAATAACCCGGAGCGTCACCATGCTGAAAACTGAAATGATCGACAAGCTCAACGCGCAAATGAACCTTGAGCTGTTTTCGTCCCTGCTCTACCAGCAGATGAGCGCCTGGTGCAGCTACCACAGTTTCGAAGGCGCGGCCGCGTTTCTGCGTCGTCACGCGCAGGAAGAGATGACCCATATGCAGCGTCTGTTTGATTATCTGACGGATACCGGCAGCCTGCCGCGCATTGAAACCGTGGCTTCCCCTTTTGCTGAATATAATTCTCTCGATGAACTGTTCCGCGCCACCTACGAGCACGAGCAGCTGATCACGCAGAAAATTAACGAACTGGTTCATGCCGCGATGACCAGCCAGGATTATCCAACCTTTAATTTCCTGCAGTGGTATGTAGCCGAACAGCATGAAGAAGAGAAGCTGTTTAAATCCGTGCTGGATAAATTATCGCTGGTGGGTAAATCCGGTGAAGGTCTTTACTTTATTGATAAAGAACTTTCCACGCTTGATACGCAGAATTAATTTCAGCGCGGTGCCGGTTTCCGGTACCGCGTTAATTTACATACACCCGGCACAGCTGGTGCAGCGCCAGTCGTGGGGATTCACGGCCTGGTAAAAATAGCGGTAGCTGGACGTCTCCAGCGGAATCCCCTTCTCGTAGAACATATCCGTCAACCAGTCGACATTCTCGATAATCCACTCATCTTCCTGTAAGCCTTGTGCAAAGGTCTCATCTTCAGGATCAATAACCGAATAGATCCCCCAGGTGCCCATATCCTTTTCGCGACGGGACTCGGGAAGATTCAGGGGCTGGTTCTGCCAGCTGATTATCCAGTGGCCATGACACAACAGGTTGCCTCCCCGGCTCCATGCCGCGGTAAAAGGATTCTCCCCCGCCATAACACCCTCACTTTATTTGATAATTTATATTTATTGTTTACGTTACGCCGGAATGTCGTGCAGCAGTATTGCCCTTATGAGGTAGGCATAGGCCAAAAAAGGATCGGAGGGTCATCAATACGTAAACCATTTTTTACACCACTTGTAACGGTGATTTGACGAGTTACGGCTTTTCCCTTACTCTGCGCCGCAGATTTTGTCGCGGTTAAGAAGCGTTGTAGAGGAAAGCGTGAAAAACAGAACTCTGGGAAGTATTTTTATCGTCGCCGGAACGACAATTGGCGCAGGAATGCTGGCAATGCCTCTGGCAGCCGCGGGCGTGGGGTTTGGCATGACCCTGCTGCTGCTGGGAACGCTCTGGGCGCTGATGTGTTACACCGCCCTGCTGCTGCTTGAGGTTTACCAGCACGTACCCGCCGATACCGGTCTGGGTTCGCTTGCGGCGCGCTATCTGGGACGCTATGGCCAATGGATAACCGGCTTTAGCATGATGTTCCTGATGTACGCCCTGACCGCCGCCTATATCAGCGGCGCCGGGGAATTGATCGCCTCCAGCGTCAACGACTGGTTTGGCTCTGACATTACCCCTGCGACGGGCACCATCTTCTTTGCGCTCATCGGCGGCGGCGTGGTCTGCGTCGGGACGTCGCTGGTCGATCTGTTTAACCGTTTTCTATTCAGCGCCAAAATTCTTTTCCTGATTGTCATGCTGGTCCTGCTGGCGCCGCACGTGCATAAGGTCAACCTGCTGACGTTGCCGCTGGAAAAAGGACTGGCGCTTTCCGCGATCCCGGTCATTTTCACCTCGTTTGGCTTCCACGGCAGCGTGCCGAGTATCGTCAGCTATATGAACGGCGATATTCGCAAGCTGCGCCGCGTCTTTGTGATTGGCAGCGCGATCCCGCTGATCGCCTATATTTTCTGGCAGCTGGTGACTCTGGGCAGCATCGACTCTTCAACCTTTATTGGGTTGATGGCGCAACACGCTGGACTGAACGGTTTTCTGCTGGCACTGCGTGAGGTTGTCACCTCGCCGCACGTGGAGCTGGCGGTACACCTGTTTGCCGACCTGGCGCTGGCAACCTCGTTCCTGGGCGTGGCGCTTGGCCTGTTTGATTATCTGGCCGACCTGTTCCAGCGTCGCAATACTGCCGCAGGACGGTTACAGACGGGGGCGATCACCTTCCTGCCGCCGCTGGCGTTCGCGCTGTTTTATCCACGCGGGTTTGTGATGGCGCTGGGCTACGCGGGAGTGGCGCTCTCGATCCTTGCTCTGCTCCTCCCCTCCCTGCTGGCCTGGAAGAGCCGCCAGCAGCATCCTCGGCAGGGTTACCGCGTGGCGGGGGGAAAACCGCTGCTGTGCGTTGTGTTTGGCTGCGGGGTAGTGATTATTCTGGCGCAGGTGTTGATTGCAGCCGGGATGCTGTCGGAAGTGGGTTAAATAAAAAAGGGGCTGTCATCAGCCCCTTGAGATTGATGACAAACCTCATCATTTATATTGATACCGTCTTTCTTGCCGGGTGGCGCTGCGCTTACCCGGCCTACCTGCTGAATGGAGGTGAACGAAACAAATCCACCTAAGTTAATAAAAAATTGATCAGTGCAAACAGCAGCTCTTAAACTTCTTCCCGCTGCCGCAAGGACACGGATCGTTACGCCCGACCTTCGTGCCGTTCACAATCGGCTTCTTCGCTTCCGGCTGCTGCGGGTTGTTCGCCCAGTAGTTATACAGGCGCAGCGCCGCAGGCTGGATGCTCTCGATGCTGGCGATATACTCCTCTTCGGACAGTTCATCCAGCTTGTCGCTGTTCTCTTCTGTACCGTGCAGCGCAATCGTATCAAGATCGGCCTTCAGGGCTTCCGGCAAGGCTGACCAGTCCGTCAGCGCCACGCCGCGCATATAACCGTAGCACCACTCTTCCACCACGGTATAACTCTCACCGTCCACGTCGTTATAGCCAAACATCGGTTCGAACTGATCCGGGTATTCGCTCAGGCGCTCGGCAATATCGTTCATGTGCTTAAAGCAGAGATCGATAAAACGGTTCATCTCACGATCGTTTTTCCAGCGCGGGATATATTTCTCGCCGCCCCACACCGCCACCAGCCAGGCATCTGGCTCAACGACAACAGGGCCGGAAAGCACTGCGGTAAGCATGCCGTCCAGTTCGGACACGTCAATCACGGACGCGTCATCATGACCGTAAGACATTAACGTCTCTTCAAGCCACGCCATCTCGCTTTCATTCAATGGGCCTTCAGTCATCGCTGACACTCCTGCAAAAAAGGAAACGATCCTAACACATATCTCACGCCTCTCCGGGCTGAAGTTTAGGTCTTTATTGCTGCAAAAACGTGCAAACCGTGACCTTTGCACAACTTATGGGCTTTATTGTTAACGATATGTGATCTCCGCTGTAATTTCTTCTCCTCCCGCAAGGCGGCATAACGCGGCGCTCTATACTCAAACATGTCACAAGCCCGTCAATGGGTTAACCATTCTGGCAACGTTTTTGCTTAATGTTCTTCGCGCGACGCTGCGCAGGGATACCTCGCCGTATATGCAGGATGCCGTCTGTATCTTGTTCGTTTAGTGCATTTTGTTCTTGCTCGTGTTTCGGATTGGCTGCGCCGTCGGGCGTTCGGGTTTACGCCGTGGTGCAAAAACCTCTTTGCTAAGGAACATAATAATGTCGCTGAAATTTATCAGAACTCCTCTTTCTCTTGTGCTGGCCGGTTGTCTGGTGACGGCGTTTTCCGCCCGGGCAGATATTGTGATTGGCGTGGCCGGGCCGTTTACGGGTCCCAATGCGACCTATGGCGATCAATACTGGCACGGCGCAACGCAGGCTGCTGAAGACATTAATGCCGCCGGCGGCATTAATGGTGAGAAGATCAAACTGGTTCAGGGAGATGACGCCTGCGAGCCGAAGCAGGCCGTCGCCGTTGCCAACCGTTTAGTTGACCAGGATAAAGTCAACGCCGTGGTCGGCCATTTCTGCTCCTCTTCCACCATGCCCGCCTCCGAGGTGTATAGCGATGCGGGGATCATCGCCATTACCCCCGGTTCAACCAACCCGCTCATTACCGAACGCGGCATGAGCGATATGTTCCGCATGTGCGGCCGCGACGACCAGCAGGGTCAGGTTGCCAGCGACTTCATCATCGACAAATTGAAAGCCAAACGCGTGGTGATCATTCACGACAAAGACACCTATGGTCAGGGTCTGGCTGACGCCACCAAAGCGGCGCTGGCGAAACGCGGGGTTCAGGATGTGATGTACGAGGGGTTATCCCGCGGTGAAAAAGACTTTAACGCGCTGGTCACCAAGATCGGTGCGCAAAAACCGGACGTCGTGTTCTTCGGTGGCTGTCACCCGGAAGCCGGTCCGCTGGTTCGCCAGATGCGTGAGCAGGGCGTACAGGCAAAATTCTTCTCCGGGGACTGCATCGTCAACGAGGAGATGGTGACCGCCGCGGGTGGCCCGCAATATACCAATGGCATTTACATGACCTTCGGTAAAGACCCGCGCCTGATCCCGGACGGCAAAGCGGTTATCGAGAAATTCCGCGCCGGTAAATTCGAGCCGGAAGGTTACACCCTCTACTCCTATGCCTCGGTACAGGCGATTGCCGTGGCCTTCAAGGCCACCGGCGGCAAGGATTCTGCCAAAGCCAGCGAGTGGCTGAAGGCCAATTCCGTCGACACGGTGATGGGCAAAAAAGCCTGGGACAGCAAAGGCGATCTGAAAGTCTCTGACTACGTGGTTTACCAGTGGGACGACAAAGGAAAATATAAGGAAGTGGAGTAACGGGACGGAGTCACGCTCAACGTCGATGGGCTCGCCCGTCGGCGCGTAATAAACATCAGGCTGCGCGGCTCGCGCAGCCTATAAAACGAGCGCGCTAAAATGAGTACATTCTTCCTGCAACAGTTAATCAATGGCTTAACGCTGGGTTCCGTCTACGGCCTGATCGCCATCGGCTACACCATGGTGTACGGCATTATCGGCATGATTAATTTCGCCCACGGCGAAGTGTATATGATTTCCGCCTATCTCTGCGCCATTGGCCTGGCGCTGCTCTCATTCTTCGGCCTGCAGTCCTTCCCGCTGCTGATCCTCGGCACGCTGGTGTTCACCATTGTGGTCACCGGGGTGTACGGCTGGACCATCGAGCGTATCGCCTATAAGCCGCTGCGCAACTCCACGCGCCTGGCACCGCTGATCTCCGCCATCGGGATATCGCTTATCCTGCAAAACTACGCGCAGCTGAGCCAGGGCCCGCGCCAGCAAGGGGTACCAACCATGCTGGACGGCGTGATTCGCCTGCATCTGGGCGAAGGGTTCGTGCAGATAACCTACACCAAAGTGTTTATTCTGGTGGCCTCGTTTGCCGGCATGCTGGTGCTCACCTGGATAATCAACCGTACCCGGCTGGGGCGGATGTGCCGTGCGGTGCAGCAGGATCGCAAAATGGCCTCCATTCTGGGGATTAACACCGACCGGATTATTTCGCTGGTCTTCGTCATCGGCGCGGCGATGGCGGGCCTGGCGGGGGTGCTGATCACCATGAACTACGGCACCTTTGATTTCTACGTCGGGTTCGTGATCGGCATTAAAGCTTTCACGGCGGCGGTACTTGGCGGCATCGGCTCCCTCCCCGGCGCCATGCTCGGTGGCCTTATCCTGGGCGTGGCGGAAGCGCAGTTCTCGGGCATGGTGAACTCGGACTATAAAGACGTCTTCTCGTTTGGCCTGCTGGTGATGATCCTGATTTTCCGCCCTCAGGGGCTGCTCGGGCGCCCGATTGTGGCCAAAGTGTGAGGGAGACAATGATGACGTCACACGGTTTTTCACTTAAACGCTGCATTCTGGACGCGATTTTCTCCGGGCTGATTGCGCTGATTATCTTCGGCCCCATTGCAGGCGTGGTGCTGGACGGATATAGCTTTACCTTCGCCGGGCAGCGCCTGGCCTGGATGGTCGGTATCGTCATGGCGGGGCGTTTTCTGTTGAGCGCTTTTTTAGGTACCGCTGCCGGGGCCCGCTTCCAGGCGCGCTTCGAGGCCGACAGCGCGGGCGTATATGTCCGCCCCCCGGAATATAAAAGCCGCATGCGCTGGATTATTCCCCTGGTGATTGCTCTTGCAGTTTGCTTCCCGTTTGTCGCCACCAAGTATGTGCTGACCGTCGCCATCCTCGGGCTGATCTACGTGCTTCTTGGCCTGGGACTGAACATCGTCGTGGGCCTGGCCGGTCTGCTGGATCTGGGATATGTCGCGTTCTACGCGATTGGGGCGTACGGTCTGGCGCTGGGGTACCAGTATCTCGGCTTAGGGTTCTGGAGCATGCTGCCGCTCGCGGCAATCATGGCCGCCGCCGCAGGCGCCCTGCTCGGCTTCCCGGTGCTGCGCATGCACGGTGACTATCTGGCCATCGTCACCCTCGGATTCGGGGAGATCATTCGCCTGATACTGAACAACTGGCTGACCTTCACCGGCGGACCCAACGGCGTGTCTGCCCCTCCCCCGACCTTTTTCGGTCTGGAATTTGGACGACGCGCGAAAGAAGGCGGCGTGCCCTTCCACGAGTTTTTCCACCTGACCTACAACCCGAACATGAAGTTTATCTTTATCTACGCGGTGCTGTTTCTGGTGGTGATGCTGGTGCTTTACATCAAGCACCGCCTGACGCGCATGCCGATTGGTCGGGCGTGGGAAGCCCTGCGCGAAGACGAAATTGCCTGCCGCTCAATGGGGTTGAATCATGTTCTGGTTAAGCTTTCCGCCTTTACGCTGGGCGCGTCCACCGCAGGCATTGCCGGGGTGTTCTTCGCCACCTATCAGGGGTTCGTGAATCCGACCTCCTTTACCTTCTTTGAATCGGCATTGATCCTCGCCATTGTGGTGCTGGGCGGTATGGGTTCTACGCTTGGCGTGGTGCTGGCCGCCTTTGTGCTCACGGTCACGCCGGAGCTGCTGCGCAGTTTTGCCGAGTACCGCGTCCTGCTGTTTGGCATGCTGATGGTGGTGATGATGATCTGGCGTCCACGCGGTTTGATCCGCATTAACCGCAGCGGGTTTGCCGTGCGTAAGGGCGTCGCACCATGAACGAAACGATATTACGCGTTGAGCATCTGATGATGCATTTTGGCGGGATTAAGGCGCTAAACGACGTCAACCTGGACGTGCAGCGCGGCTCCATTACCGCCCTGATTGGCCCCAACGGGGCGGGAAAAACCACCGTGTTTAACTGCCTGACGGGGTTCTACAGAGCCTCCGGCGGCAACATTTTGTTTAATACCCGCCATAAAACGACCAACGTGATTCAGGTCCTCGGGCAAAAATTCCAGCCCGGCGACTGGATTAACCCCGCGCAGTTCGGGCAGCGTCTTTTCTACAAAATGTTCGGCGGAACCCACCTGGTCAACCGTGCCGGGCTGGCGCGCACGTTTCAAAATATCCGCCTTTTTCGCGAGATGTCGGTCGTGGAAAACCTGCTGGTCGCGCAGCATATGCGCGTTAACCGTAATCTGCTCGCCGGGATCTTAAATACGCCGGCATACCGGCGGGCGGAAAGCGACGCCCTGGACAGAGCCTTCTACTGGCTGGAAGTAGTGGATCTGGTGGAGTGCGCCAATCGCCTGGCGGGAGAGATGTCATACGGCCAGCAGCGGCGACTGGAAATCGCGCGGGCAATGTGTACCGGGCCGGAAATGATCTGTCTGGATGAACCCGCCGCCGGGCTTAACCCGGTTGAAACGCACAAGCTGAGCGGCATTATTCGCTTTCTGCGGGATCATCATGACATCACGGTATTGCTGATTGAGCATGATATGGGGATGGTGATGGAGATTTCGGACGACATTATCGTGCTCGACCACGGCGATGTGATTGCAAGGGGGAAACCCGAGCAGATCCAGCATGATGAAAAGGTGATTGCCGCCTACCTGGGTACGGATGAGAGCGAGGTGTCCCTATGAGCGAACCGCTGCTGGCTTTTCGCGAGGTGGACGTGTTTTACGGCGTCATTCAGGCGCTGAAGCAGGTCTCTCTTGAGGTGAATAAGGGGGAAACCGTGGCGCTGATTGGCGCAAACGGCGCGGGTAAATCGACATTGCTGATGTCCATCTTCGGCCAGCCCCGTATCCGCAGCGGGCAAATCCTGTTCTGTGGTGAAGACATCAGCCATCAATCCACCCACTACGTTGCGTCCGGCGGCATTGCGCAGGCACCGGAGGGGCGACGAATCTTCCCCGATATGACCGTGGAAGAGAACCTGCTGATGGGGACCATTCCCATCGGCAATCAGTTTGCGGCTGAAGACATGCAAACCATGTTTGACCTTTTCCCTCGCCTTAAAGAGCGGCGCAAGCAGCGCGCGATGACCATGTCCGGCGGGGAACAGCAGATGCTGGCGATCGCCCGGGCGCTGATGAGCCGTCCAAAGCTGCTGCTGCTGGATGAGCCCAGCCTGGGCTTAGCCCCGATTGTGGTGAAGCAGATCTTCCAGACGCTGCGCGAGCTGGCCCGCAGCGGTATGACCATTTTTCTGGTGGAGCAGAATGCGCACCATGCGTTGAAGCTGTCTGACCGCGGGTATGTGATGGTGAACGGACAGATCCGGCTGAGCGGCAGCGGTGAGGAATTGCTGGGGAATCAGGAGGTGAGGAAGGCGTATTTGGGCGGGGTGTGATGTGATACCTAAGGAACCGTTAGAAATATTTTCATATAAATAACAATGAGATATTCACGAAAAGTATAGCACGCAATGCCTTGAGAAGGCCTGAGCTTGTTGATTTATTAGTCTTTGACAATCACGTCAAACTCACTGAAAAGGAGCGTTCAGAATGGCTATACCCGCATATTTATGGCTCAAAGATGACGGAGGTGCGAATATTACAGGTTCTGTAGATGTTCAGCACCGTGAAGGTAGCATTGAGGTTTTATCGTTTGGCCATGGTTTACACATTCCAACCGATGGCAATACGGGGAAACTAACCGGTACCCGCGTCCACTCTCCACTAACAATCGAAAAAGAGTTTGATTCATCCTCGCCTTACCTTTACCGGGCTGTAGCAACTGGCCAGACCCTAAAGTCAGCTGAAATCAAATGGTACCGTATCAACGATGCAGGGCAGGAAGTTGAGTATTTCAACATGCTTTTAGAAAATGTGAAAATCGTAGGGATAACGCCTGTAATGCATAACGTAAAAAATCCCTCAATGGAAAAACACAATCACCTTGAGGCGATAGAACTGCGTTATGAGAGAATCACATGGAAGCACTGCGACGGGAATATCCAGTTTACTGACGGCTGGAATATTCGGGTTACAGCATGATTATTGCTCGCTATGCATTGAATGGCTTACCGTCATCTATTCTTACCGTTCCGGGTATAGGAAACTTTCCGGCATTCTCAGGCCAACTCTATGGCAGAAACAATCCGACTATGGCAAGCAAACAAGAAATCGGACCTATCCCGCCAGGACGTTACTTCATCGTGAACCGGCAGAGCGGAGGCAGGCTCGGAGGACTAAGTGATTTTGCCCTGAAAAATATTTATGGCACCGATCGCTCAAAATGGTTTGCCTTATACAAAGATGACTGGCAGATAGATGATCAAGTATTTGTTGAAGGTGTCCGGCGTGGCCATTTCCGCCTCCATCCGATAGGACCAAGAGGGTTAAGCGAAGGCTGTATAACTCTTCTTCATCTGAGTGACTTTGATTACTTGTACGAAGCTCTTATGAAAACAACTATGATGCCGGTACCTTGCACGAGCTTTAAAGCTTACGGGACAATAACAGTGACATGAGGACTTTTATAGAAATCACCTTCAGCCTTGCAATCGGTCTTATCAGTTTTCTTTTATATACGCGCTGGCTTTTTATTTTGATACCTGTCGAATGGGCTTATGCCGTGATGGACCATTTCGGGACATACGGGATAGAAGAACTGGAGGATACGTTAGTCGATATCGCCTCTTTGTTTGGATTGCTTCCGGCAATTCTTACAGGTTTGTTAGTAAGAAAAGCAGTAAAAAGAATGTGATTTATGAGCCTTCAGGCTTAGCCTCGAAGGCTTTTTTGACCCGGAAAAGCAAAACCCTGAAAGTTGGATACCCAACTTTCAGGGTTAACTTCATTTCGATGGTGACACGATAACGTCGTTAAATAAAACTGTCGTCGTCATTGCTGTAGTCATCATCTACATCGTCGTTCTGCCAGGCGTCGTTATTACTGCCGAACGGATCGTTCTGGTTGAGGAAACGGGTGTCAGAGACGTTATTAACGTCGCCGTATTGATTACCGACAAACGGTTCACCACCGACGGGCATTGTCGGTTCTTCGATGATGTTCACAATCTCTTCCGGCCGCGACTGATGGAACATGCTGGTAAGCATCTCGGCAAGCGCGATGCCACCGGCCACGCCAGCGGCTGTCTGGAGCGCGCCAGCCATAAAACCACCGCCGCGAGTAGCCGGCGCTGGCGCCCGAGAGTAATCCTGCGCCGGCGGCTGTTGCGGCTGGGCATTCCAGCTGTTGTCAGGCTGCGGGTTACTTTTTCCGCCACCAAACAGGCCGCCGAGGAAACTGCCGCCCGTCGAGGGTTTGCTTTTTTGCGCGGCTAATTCGCTTTCAAGCTCCTGAACTCGGGCCTGCAGGCGTTTCAGCGCCGCTTCCTGAATCAAAATCGACTGCGCCATATAGTAGGGGGCCGCAGGCTGCTGTCTGACGAATTCAGCGATCTGACGCTCAGCATCTGCATCCCGTTGGCTGTTTTGTTGTCCGGCCTGTTTAAGACGCTCGAAAAGGCCGTTGATAAGCTGCTGTTCTTCATATTGCATGACAATAACCTTCCGCTCTCCAGGGTGGATACCAACCAGTTTATCAGCGGCGGCAACCTGTGTCTGGCGAGTGAAATGTTTGTTTAAGATTGGTTGCAGGTTAGCTGAAAATCGCCCTGCTTTCTGGGCTTGATATGAGAGAGTTAGGCTTAACATTCTGGTATGGCAGCAAATTCTCGGGCACAGCAGGATCGGGATGATGATGAGATACGATCACTTCGCGCTAAGCCAGAGGCACAAAAAAACCACCTTTCGGTGGTTTCACGACACTGCTTATTGCTTTGATTATTCTTTGTTTCCCATGGTAGCCGGAGTGGGACTTGAACCCACACAGCGCGAACGCCGAGGGAATTAAAATTATAAGAGAGCCTTACTATTCATAATCTAATGATTAGTAAGACTCTTTTATAGGGTAATCGCAGGTTATCACTGGTGATGGTTGCACTTCTGCTGCCACTTTTTTTGGAGAGCTAAATTCAGTGTTTCTCATAATCAAGTGGAAGATCAAGCGTTTGATTGGCTGCTTCAAAATCAGTATCTACTGACGCCGACACTTCGACAAAAGTGTCACACTACAATCCCACCTCAACCCGGTGGGGCTTTGCATTTTCTTTTTCGTAGTAAACGCGCATTTTCACTCCAGCCCCGCCTAAATATACTCGCCCTACTTTTGTGCACACAATTGCAAATCACGCACATAATAAGATGCCTTCGTTTACACACATTGTTAGATATAGCTATGCATTACGATTTTTTGTCAACATTAGCCAAATATTCTCTACAATCTCCATCAGAAATAAAGAAAACATTTTGAGACTCTTTAGGTTCCCAGCGCAGCATGAGTGAAACAAACATCCGAGCATTAGTTTCCATATTTCTTTCGCTAACTTCGAAATTATATTTACTCAATAATTCAGCTGTGGTTTTACCGAACTGAACGTTCAAAACATGAGCTATGTTGCCGTAAAACTCATAGCAGCCGCTTAGATCAATGTAATAAAAGCCATTATCTGTAAAAGGTTCAACACGTTCATCTCTCTTAAATCTCACACCCCGGTAAAATCTCCATGAATACTCAAAGTCATCTTCCAAACAATTCATGCTTACGAACTTAACCCCTTCTGGCAAGGCATTAGGATCATTGATAGGAATTACGTTTACTTTGTCCAAATCGATTTCACCAACCAATTTTAATATTATGGACTTCATAATTTCATTAGCATAAATTGAATGGGACTGAGAGAAGTATTCCCCATTTATTGGATCCAGCAACTCTCTTTTATCTATTTGAAACTCAAATTCCAAATTGGAAGAAAAGTTGTCATTATGGATAGCCTCTAAGTCAACATGTTCTTTCAATGCTTTTAAAAAATCACTTGTCAGCCCTTTATTATAATCTTGAACAAGCTTTTGATTATACGATGAAGTTATGACTCCAGATAACGCCACTTGTAATGATTTACTTTTGAGTTGTTCAAAAGCAGCAAGTAAATTATCCTTGCGACTTTCAAAATCAACGAGTTCATCTTGTCGCTGACTTAACTCCAATAGCTCAATCAGTTGTTTAAAGGAGTCAGATTTAATAAAATTTATGATTTTGTCTATAAAAAAGGTAGTTAGATAGTTATTTTTTATAAAGTCAGCAAGATCGTTGATGTAGATAATGCTAAGGGAGTTGTTATAAGTAATCCCTTTAAAAAACAATAATGCCAAAGCAACAGCCCTGTGATAACCGATATTGATACCGACTACTCGCCCTTCTCCTACTTCTTTTAATTCTAATTCATCTGTATTACTTTCGAACCTAGAGGTTCTGGAAAACAAAACATCATATGTTTTTGGTATATAGTAAACTTCCTGTAGAAACTCTGGATTAAGCCATTTTTGCAAGCAATTTGAAAGAGTTTGAATTTCTTCAATATGAATGAGTTCATTTAAACGCTTATCATCAACTTTCGATTTAAGATATTCCATTCGAATACTTATATACGAAACCATTGTTTTTGTTACTTCGAGAAGCATTGTCTGACGTTCATCCAACTGATCATAGGAGTTAGAACGTAATAAATTTAATTCCTGCGTAAGAAAATCCGTATTCAACATTAAAACATCATATTGCCGATATACAAGATTTTTAATAGAAGATTTAAGGTAAACTCCGAAATATTCTTCATTACTGGAATATCTAACCCTATCTTTAATAAACTGATGAGACATACTAATGTAAGTAAAATAAACTTGAGGCTCATAAATATATCTTGGCAAAGAAAGCATTGAGTCAAATACAGCCACGGCCGAGTGTGGATATCCATGATGGAGTTTCCAATTTAAATCTTTATAAAAATGCAATAACATACCTATAGGCATGTTCTTTGCTGATGGCATATCAGCCATTAATCGTTCTAAGTTTCTAAAAATGTTTAGCTCTTGAGAGGAGCTAATAATTAAATATAAATTTTCCACACAAAATTCTAGTTGTTTACCATTATCATTTATTAATGCACTAAACGTACTTTGAATTATATTAGACTCTATTTCATAGTAAAAATATAAATCTTCACTTACATCATCATGTTTAAAGCACTTACTAATCAAAATTCTAAGAGAATCAGATGATTCAATCAGAAATTCTTTATCATGAAAAACGTAAACGTCTTTTATAAAAGACGAGTCGTAAAAACTAGGAGATAAATATACTCTTACATGTCCACCATCATATTCCTTCGTTATATGCGCTTGCAGCCGTCGCAGCCCCTTTTCATTAAAACCTACAATAATTTTATCCCTAAGCAAGAAAGGATCATCAAGTTTCACTTCTGTATGGCCATTTATGTCCATATCATATTTTACGGTTAATGATGGGCATTGTTTCAAAAACTCATCATATTCTGCTTTGATGGCGCGGCTCTTTTTATTCATTTCATAAACATACTCACTCACGACTTTCATTTTCCTAAGCAAGATGGTTTCGATTATTTCTTTTTTTTCTGTTATGAAGTATAAATGTTTAAATACCTCCATATATTTCATTATAAAATATAAAGAGCAAGCCATGGAAAAACCATATTGGATAACGCCACCACCTACAACAATAAAGAAAATCCCAAACAACAATCCGCAAATAGCATCCACACTAAACTGATAAAATTTATATTCCCTAAGAACCAACTGCCTTGTTATATTAACGAAATCTTTATTCGATGCATCTGCCACCTGCTGCACAAACATCCCCATAAAAGTTATTGACAATGCGGCAATCGTTCCATGTATTGACAGTACCGCTCCCCAGGAACCATTTATCCATGTAAGTTTCCCTTTATCTAAATATGATGGAGAAATAAAGAGCCATGAGTACTTATCGCCAAGAATATCATTATACAAAAATAACCAAGAGCTTATAAAAAACATCAGCCACATGATAATTAAAGAAACCTTTACTTCTTTATTGGTTGATCTCTTAACATGTTTAATTACTGTATTATTATCCATTTCCCTATCCTGTTTGAAACAATGAACTTGAGCAACTACACTCGACACGCTCATTAAAAATTCTAATATAAATCATAGTAAAAAGTACGACATTTTGCCTGCTTTACCCCTCGCCAAACGTTGACCACAGCACTGAATCATCATGCCAATGAACTTCTCCTAGGAAGCCGGGTCTGTTTTCTTCAACATCTCAGCATAAAAGCCAAAGGGATCATGCCTATTTTTTTCACTATCAATATTATGCCGTAGTTTCATGCGTTTCCACAAATCAGCAGTTTTACGGTGGATACAATTATCTTTTCGACGTCTAATCTCTCCATTACTAGTGGCTAATACGATATAGCCACCTATGCGAAAATGCTTCCCACGCGCAAGATGTTGCAACAAGCTGGTGTTAAGTTGCATGCCTATAGACCTAGCGAAATCATCCAGTGCTACAATACGTTCCGCTGGTACATGAGCAAGAACGATGACATTGGTTATATCTCTTTCTTGATACCGTAACTCCTGAGCAACTTTCAAATAGCTTTCCACCCTAGCCTGTTCGATATCATCACAATCTGAGGTCGTAATGGCATACGCAAGTGACTCAAACTCATCAGCATATGACCTTTGCCGTGGCGGTTTGTAATTTATGATGCTTTCGTTAAATCTTTTTTTCTGCTCTTGGTTCATTTGACCAATTTCATACTGTTCAGGCTCTTCTATTGGTAAATTGTTACCACCTAAATTTGAATATTTTTTAACCTCGGCACAGTTATTGACACGAGTCCAAGAGGGCGCGGACGCGCCCTTAAAGTCAAAACCCGGATCGGCGCGGTCTGAAGATTTATGCTTCATCTTCACAATGCGATAAGAATGGAGACGCGTTTCTACGGTCGGAATGCTGGAAGCTGGCATAACCAGACCCTTGATAGCTTTCTGATACTCGCCGTAACTGCTTGGCTCGTTTTTATATTGATATCAAACGCGCAGCACCAACTTGGAACGGGAAACAAAAGGGCCGCCCTGTAAGGTGATGTAACCCTGCCAATCTCCCGCGTGAGCCGCGCGGTGCAACTCACCAAAAACAGGGCTAACCCTGTCGGCTAAATCCCGATTTTTCAGGCGGCGCAGTTCACTTCAGACTGACACCGGCGCGCCCTCTAAAACTGGAATTGACGTATACCCCAGCATGACGCCCAAGCCGTTGCGTGCTTCGCGGTTTCCTTCAGCTGGCGTCCACTTTCGTGATCACTCTCGCCATCTAGGGCGTAACCATCAATATTTTTTGAGATGTATTTGACGACATAACCAGTAGCGCTACTCAAAGCCAGATCCATCGGCTTATGTTCAAAGCGGGGCTGCTTACAAGATTACGATATGGGCGAACCTCCAGAACCTGTATGACTACCGTATCAGCTGTATTCATCAGTACACCTCCTGATCTTCAAAAGCGCCAGAAGGCAAGAAGCCAACATTTATGAATACGTTGCATCGCCCATCACAGCCCAACAATCAGGACAACTGCCGCTTACGCGCGCACAGCAATCACAGACACGCAGAGTAACAGTCGCCTCGCCAGCCAAGTTACGAACTTTAGCCCCAACGGAGCGCCGAGCGCCAAAAGCTTTAAGGGTGAACGGGCAATAAAAATGCGAATGGTGAAATGGAAATCAGCGCAAAGAAGTTGAGCCCCCTTCTCATACGGCCTTTTAGCAAAGTGCTAAATCTCCGTCACAGGGAAAATTGGTTTTCAAATCAGCACTTACGTAGGCCAAGATAGAGTTGCCAAAGGTGAGTGTACCCATGTTCTCAGACATACATTTGCCAGCCATTGTATGATACGTGGAGGAAACATTCTGATATTGCAGTAAATTCTCGAGCACAGCGCTGACATGATGACGATGAGATACGCTCACTTCGCTCCAAATCAGCTTGAAGCAGCCGTGGCATCTAATCCCATTGATAATTGGGCAAAGAATATTTAAACCTTCACTGCCATGCAGCTGTCATCCCCCCAAATTGAAGGCACAAAAAAACCACCTTTCGGTGGTTTATACGACACTGCTTATTGCTTTGATTATTCTTTGTTTCCCATGGTAGCCGGAGTGGGACTTGAACCCACACAGCGCGAACGCCGAGGGATTTTAAATCCCTTGTGTCTACCGATTCCACCATCCGGCCAGGGAAGAAAGTGGAGGCGCGTTCCGGAGTCGAACCGGACTAGACGGATTTGCAATCCGCTACATAACCGCTTTGCTAACGCGCCGTAAAACTTTTCAAACTGACACCCGCTACTGCGCATGTCTTTAATCTGGAGCGGGAAACGAGACTCGAACTCGCGACCCCGACCTTGGCAAGGTCGTGCTCTACCAACTGAGCTATTCCCGCATGTCATCAAGTAAATGTCTAACCACTTGATTTCATTATCGTCCGGCTGACTGTGCCGCCGTTCGATGCGTTGCATTCTACTGATATGACGTTATGAGTCAACGTTATTTTTTGCATCCCCGGATCGTTTGCTGAAAATTACGGCGAAACGATCACTGATCAAGCAAATCCCCGCGCGCAGCGTTCAAATATTGCAGCATTGACCACAACGTCAGCACTGCCGCCACCCACAGGAGGCCAATCCCCGCCCACTCAACCCAGGCGTTCGGACGCCAGAGCATCCAGACCAGCGCCGCCATCTGCGCCGTCGTTTTCACTTTACCAATCCAGGAGACCGCCACGCTGCTGCGTTTCCCCAGTTCCGCCATCCACTCGCGCAGCGCGGAGATAATAATCTCACGGCCGATCATGGTTGCCGCAGGCAGCGTCACCCACCAGGTATGATAGTGCTCAGCCACCAGTACCATCGCAATCGCGACCATCACCTTATCCGCCACCGGATCGAGGAAGGCACCGAAACGGGTGCTTTGATTCCAGCGGCGCGCCAAGTAGCCATCAAACCAGTCTGTGACCGCTGCGATAAGGAAGATCAATGCGCAGGCAAAGGGTGCCCAGACAACCGGCAGGTAAAACGCCAGCACGAAGAACGGAATGAGTACGACACGAAAAAGAGTGAGCAACGTAGGGATATTATATTGCATAGTGACGGTAACTATTTGTTGTCAGTAAAATTTAGCTCTATGTTGCTACAGAGCCCTCAATGTTTCAACGAGTAGTAGATCTTTTCTGCCAGCCCTTGCGAAATACCCGGCACTTTTGCAATTTCCTCCATGCTGGCGTTGAGTAATCCTTGCAATCCGCCCATATACTTCAGCAGCATCTGGCGACGTTTTGGCCCCACCCCTTCGATCGTCTCGAGTGAGCTGGTGTTTTTCACCTTCGCCCGTTTTTTACGGTGACCGCTGATGGCGTGATCGTGTGATTCATCGCGAATATGCTGAATGACGTGCAGCGCCGGAGAGTCCGGCGGCAGGCTGAAGCCCTCACCTTCCGGCTCGAAGAACAGTGTCTCCAGACCGGCCTTACGATCGGCCCCTTTTGCGACGCCCAGCAGCAGCGGATGGTTTTTATCCCAGCTGACATCAAGCGATTCAAATACCGCTTTCGCCTGGCCGAGCTGCCCTTTCCCGCCGTCAATCAGGATCACATCCGGGATCTTGCTCTCTTCTATGGCTTTACCATAGCGACGACGCAGCACCTGATTCATCGCCGCATAGTCATCGCCCGGCGTGATGCCGGTGATGTTATAGCGGCGATACTCGGCGCGCAGCGGACCGTTAGCATCAAACACCACGCAGGACGCGACCGTCTGTTCCCCCATCGTATGGCTGATGTCGAAACACTCCATCCGTTTCACTTCCGGAAGCTTCAGCAGCGCCGCCAGGGCCGTTAAACGCTGGTGCACCGTCGACTGCTGCGACAGCTTCGTGCTCAGCGCCGTTGCCGCGTTGGTCCGCGCAAGCTTCAGATAGCGCGCACGATCGCCGCGCGGTTTGGTTTGTACATTGACCCGGCGCCCAGCCAGTTCAGAGAGCGAATCGGCCAGCAGGGTTTTATCATCAAGATTAAAATCGAGCAGGATCTCAGAAGGCAGCGTTCGCATCTGGCTCCCCTGGAGATAGAACTGGCCGACAAAGGTTTCCACCACTTCGCCCAGTTCGGTACCGCCAGGCACTTTCGGGAAATAGCTGCGGCTGCCGAGCACTTTGCCCTGGCGTATGAACAGCACATGCACGCAGGCCATCCCGGCGTCAAAGGCCACGCCGATCACGTCGAGATCGTCACCGGTATTCGAGACAAACTGTTTCTCCGTGACTCTGCGCACCGCCTGGATTTGATCGCGGATCCGCGCGGCCTCTTCGAACTCGAGTGCGGCGCTGGCTTTTTCCATCCGCGCGATCAGCTGCGTTAACACCTGATCGTCTTTACCGGCCAGGAACAGGCGCACGTACTCCACCTGCTGGGCATACTCGTCTTCACTCACCAGCCCGGCCACGCACGGCCCCAGGCAGCGTCCAATCTGGTACTGCAGGCACGGCCGCGAACGGTTACGGTAAACGCTGTTTTCACACTGGCGGATCGGGAAGATTTTTTGCAGCAGCGCCAGCGTTTCACGTACGGCATAGCCGTTGGGGAACGGTCCGAAATATTCACCCTTCGCATGTTTTGCACCACGGTGCATGGCGAGGCGCGGATGGGTGTCACCGCTCAGAAAGATAAACGGATAGGATTTATCATCGCGCAACAGGACGTTATAGCGCGGCTGGTACAGCTTAATATAGTTGTGCTCAAGCAGCAGCGCTTCTGTCTCCGTGTGCGTGACGGTGACATCAATATTCTGGATAAGTGAGACCAGCGCTTCGGTCTTACGGGAGGCCAGGTTGCTGCGAAAATAGCTGGAAAGGCGTTTTTTAAGATCTTTTG
The DNA here is from genome assembly GCF_048684805.1 of Enterobacter sp. BNK-22. Classification (NCBI taxonomy): domain Bacteria; kingdom Pseudomonadati; phylum Pseudomonadota; class Gammaproteobacteria; order Enterobacterales; family Enterobacteriaceae; genus Enterobacter; species Enterobacter sp. BNK-22. The sequence continues at coordinate 619,825 of NZ_JBLQTT010000001.1, read as the reverse complement.
CCTTCCCCACATAGATAACCGTACCGCCAGCGTCATACATGCGATAGACGCCAGGCTGGCTGGTTACGGTTTTCAGAAATGCTTTTGAATCGAACACATCACTCACTGACTTAACAACGTCTCCGCATTACACAAACCATGTCGGATGGCCAGATGCGTCAGTTCGACGTCACCATGAATGTTCAGTTTACTGAACATCCGATAACGATAGCTGTTTACCGTTTTCGGGCTGAGATTCAGTTGTTCCGAGATCTCATTCACCTTCTGACCTTTGGTGATCATCAGCATAATCTGCAATTCACGCTCGGACAAACTGGCAAACGGTGATTCGGTTTTCTCAGGCTCGATCTGACTCAGCGCCATCTGCTGAGCGATGTCGGACGCAATGTAACGCTGTCCGGCAAACACGGAACGGATAGCATTGACGACTTCCTGCGGTGCAGCACCTTTACTCAGGTAACCCGCGGCCCCCGCCTGCATCACTTTCGCGGGCAGTGGATTTTCGGTATGCACGGTCAGCATGATGACTTTGGTGTCTACAAAGGTTCGCGCGATTTTGCGTGTTGCCTCAAGACCACCGATACCGGGCATGTTCATATCCATCAGCACCACATCGGCGGAGTTAGTACGGCACCATTTTACCGCATCTTCACCACAGCATGCCTCACCGGCAACTTTAATACCTTTAATATCTTCAAGAATGCGTCGTATCCCTGCGCGCACCAGTTCGTGGTCATCAACAAGAAGGACGTTGATCAAAGGAAATGTCTCCAGAATAGGGATAACGCTACTGAGTGATAATTTGGTTTATATTAACGGTTTTCATGACAAGATTAAAACGTTAAAAAACCGGCTATTCGATTTTGCTCTCGTTTTTGGAAATTAGCCTGTACAGGCGGTGGAAAGAGAGCCCGTGTTTTTAGGGCTCTTGCGGCTTTTTTTAATCATCTGTATTCAAAAAGTTACAAAAAAACGTGCTGCCTTAACCTGCACAAAAACAGGGAACAACTTTTTGTAACAATAATTAACGGCAAGCGGACCCGACCTAAACAATTAATAGTCATTAACCCGGTTGAGTTTACCGGTACGATCTGTTTACGCAATTAAACACCCGCGTAAAAGTACGAAAAACAACCGCTGCATTTTTTACGTTAGCTTGTGGTATACTCCGCCGCCTTGACTTTCGTCGTCGCGCTCTAGCGCCGTTTAATAATGAGGAAAATAAATGAGCACACCTGAATTTGCCACTGCGGAGAATAACCAGGAACTGGCACAGGAAGTAAACTGCCTGAAGGCACTGCTGACGCTGATGCTGCAGGCGATGGGCCAGGCTGATGCCGGCCGTGTGATCATTAAAATGGAAAAACAAATCGCGGAGATGGAAGACCAGGCTGAATCAGCGGTATTTGCTAACACCGTTAAGCAAATCAAGCAAGCCTACCGCCAGTAACAAAAAACGGCTGGATGCAGTGCATTCAGCCGTTCGCTCGTCTGTCACGCAGAACGTTTTACGGAGTCAGATCAGTCCGGTTGCCGCCGCGTAGCATGCGATCTGAGTCTTATTGGGCGCGTTAAATTTCTTCTGCATATTCTTCTGATGGAAGTTAACGGTATTCTCTGAGATCGAGAGAATGATCGCTATTTCCGCTGACGTCTTCCCTTCCGCAGTCCATTTCAGAATTTCACGCTCGCGCTTGCTGAATTTCATTTCGGGCGGCATGACCATCTCATGGTCAAAACGCATCAGGGAGGTTAACGCCATTTGCACCAGCATTTGCAACCGCAGTTCTATTTCCTCATGGGCTAATGGCCCTTCCTGAACGCGACTACGAGAAACAGACAGGAAGCCGAGCGCATGATTCGGCAGCATCAGGCACTGCGTTATTCCGGCGCGTAAACCGTGGTCCTGGGCGCTATGCCATAATTCCTGCGCCTCAGCGAATAATGCGTCTGTCCAGGGGAGATGCCCCTGAATGAAATTCTCCGGTTTTAAAACCGGATCGATCGCGAAATAGTTCGCGGATTGATATTGCGCCATCCACAGTTTTGGGTAAGTGGTATGCAGGGAGATCTTAGGGCGCGTAAATGGCACGGGATGGCGCACACAGAGCGCATAATAATCGAATTCCAGCGCCTGAGTTTGACGCTCCAGCTCCTGATATACCTCGGCGGCACAGGTCAATTCCTGAAACCGGAGGGAGCATTCCCGTCGCCAGGTGAAAAAGTCTAAATCCTTCATACTTACTAAATGAAGCCTCTGAACAGATAATCATTATTATGGTGAATATAAGCTAACACAGAAAACTTTTTTCTAACCACAAAATATCGGCAATAGCACAATTAACTTTACTATCGATAAGGTTTATCCGAGCCGGATAGAATAAAAAAACAGGGGACCTCGTGCAGAGGGAGAATAATTTGCTCCAGAGTAAATTTCTGGAGCAAATGCGTGCAAAAATGCTACTGCATAAGGAATTTTTCAAGGAATTGACGGGTTCGCGGCTGTTGCGGGTTAGCGAACAGGCTTTTCGCTGGCCCCTGCTCCACAATCCGCCCCTGATCCATGAAGATGGCTCTGTCAGCGACATCGCGCGCAAAGCTCATTTCATGGGTCACGATCACCATCGTACGTTTCTCCTGTGCCAGCTGGCGAATGGTGTTCAGCACCTCGCCCACCAGTTCCGGATCGAGCGCAGAAGTCGGTTCATCAAACAGGATCACGTCCGGGCGCATCGCCAGCGCGCGCGCTATAGCCACGCGCTGCTGTTGGCCGCCAGAGAGGCGACGCGGATAGCTGGTCTCTTTTCCCGCCAGCCCAACTTTGGCGAGCAGTTCGCGAGCCCGCGCCGTCGCTTCCTCTTTGGGCTCACCTTTAACGATAACCGGCCCCTCAATGATGTTCTCCAGTACCGTACGATGTGGGAAAAGATTGAAGTTCTGGAAAACAAAGCCGACATGCTGGCGCAGGCGGCGAATCAACCCTTTCTGCTGACTGATGGATTTCCCGGTATCAATCGTTATCTCCCCGACCCGGATGGTGCCGCCTTCCGGCTGTTCAAGCAGGTTAATGCTGCGCAGCAGCGTCGTCTTTCCCGAACCGCTCGGTCCGATAATCGCCACCACTTCGCCCTGCTCGACCTCCAGATCGATCCCATGGAGCACCGTTTGACCGTGGAATTTCTTCACCAGGTTTTTGACGTCAATTGCACTCATTTTGGATCACGCTCCTGGCGGTTAAGCTGGTTTTCGAAATAGTTTTGCAGAGCAGAGAGCACTGTCGCCATCACCCAGTAAATCAGCGAGGCGGCCAGATACATGGTAAAGACCTCAAGCGTACGGGAGGTGATGAGCTGTGCCTGACGGAAAAGCTCCGGAACCTGAATCGTTGCCGCCAGGGAGGTATCTTTCACCAGGCTGATAAAGCTGTTGCTGAGCGGCGGAAGCGCCACGCGCGCCGCCTGCGGCAGAATGGCGCGGCGCAGCGTCTGCCAGGGCGTCATCCCGATACTGGCCGCCGCTTCCCACTGCCCTTTGTCAATGGAGGAGATGGCCGCACGCAGGGTTTCGGAGGTGTACGCCGCGGTATTGAGCGACAGGCCAATCATCGCTGCCGGGATCGGATCCAGCTCGATACCAAACTGCGGTAAGCCGTAGTAGATCATAAAGAGCTGGGCGATAAGCGGCGTACCGCGAAACACGGAGATATAAAAGCGCGCCAGCCAGCGCACCGGCAGGATAGGCGACATGCGCATCAAGGCCAGCACAAATCCCAGAACCAGCCCAAAGAACATCCCGCCGATACTAAGCTGTAACGTAAATACCGCACCTTTCAGCAGATACGGCAGAGAATCAATAACCAGTTGAATACTTTCTTGCATTATTATTTTTCGACCTGATTTTTAGACATGAGGATGGTAGGCAAACAGCGCAGGCGCTCCGCCGGTATGGACAAATAAAATCGGCCCTTCATCCTTAAAGCGTTTTTGCGCAATGCCGTCGATCAGTCCGGCCATCGCTTTGCCGGTATAGACCGGATCGAGCAGTATGCCCTCGAGGCGCGCCAGCAGTTTCACCGCTTCCATTCCCTCTTCGTTCGGCGTGCCGTAACCCGGCGCAAAATAGTCATCCCAGAGCAGAATATCGGCCTTTGCCTTCAGCTCCAGCTGCTCTGCGACCGCCTGCTGTAACGTAACCACTTTTGGCTTCTGATCCACGACGCTGCGGGACACCGTCACGCCAATCAGTTCGACGTCCGGCAGCAGTTGCTCCAGCCCCACCGCCAGCCCGGCATGGGTGCCCGCACTGCCGGACGCGACCACCACGGAGGAGAGACTTACCGCGCCCTCGCACTGCTGCGCGATCTCCAGCGCGCTTTCCACATATCCCAGCGCGCCCAGCGCATTCGACCCGCCGACGGGGATAACGTAGGGGCGGAACCCCTGCGCTTCCAGACGCGTCGCCAGCTCATCGAGCTGGGCGGTCGGATCGGTCAGCGCGTCAACCATCTCAACCTGCACGTTAAACAGATCCAGCAGCAGGCGGTTACCGTTGGTGAGATAGTTTTCAGCCCGCGTGCCAATCGGATTTTCCAGCAACGCCACGCAGTGGAGCCCAAGTTTCGCCGCTACGGCCGCCGTCTGGCGAACGTGGTTGGACTGGATGGCCCCGGCAGTAATGAGCGTATCCGCGCCTTCACGCAGGGCGTCCGCCGCCAGAAACTCCAGCTTGCGCAGCTTGTTGCCCCCCATCGCCATGGGCGTCACGTCATCACGCTTAATAAAAATATCGCGCCCTAAATAATCAGAAAATCGCGGCAGATACTCCAGCGGCGTCGGCGCGCCGATAAACTCCAGGCGAGGAAAGCGCGTTAAATTCTGTAGTGACATGGATGCTCCGGTAACTCTGACAAAATGTGATATTTTTCATTATGCACGCAGACGCGTAAGAAATAAAAAAGGCGCTTTTAAAAGCGCCTTTTTTTACGTCCGAAACTTATTTCGTGACGTCTGCCCCGAACCACTTCTCGGAAAGCGCTTTCAGGCTGCCGTCTTTTTGCATATCCGCAATCGCCGCATCAATCGCTTTCACCAGGTCTTCGTTACCTTTACGAACAGCCACACCGGATTCCTGACGAGAGAACGCATCACCCGCGACCGCCAGGGTGTTGTTGGTTTTCTTCACCAGATCCAGCGCCGCCAGGCGGTCAACCAGAATGGCGTCGATACGGCCCACGCGCAGATCCTGGTATTTCGTCGGGTCATCATCATAGGTACGGATATCTACGCCCTGCACGTTCTGGCGCAGCCACTCTTCGTAGTTGGTTCCCAGACCGACACCGACTTTCTTCCCTTTCAGGTCCGCGGCAGTTTTAATCCCACCTTCGTTGCCTTTCTTCACCAGCGCCTGAATACCGGATACGGTATATGGGGTGGAGAAGTCATACTTCTTCTTACGCTCGTCAGAAATGGTGACCTGGTTGATGACCACATCAATACGTTTCGAATCCAGCGACGCCAGCATACCGTCCCATTTGGTCGGTTTCAGGGACGCTTTCACGCCGAGGTGTTTCGCCAGCTCTTCAGCAAACTCCACTTCAAAACCGGTCAGCTTACCGTCATCGCCCTGGAAGCTGAACGGAGGATAGGTTCCTTCCAGCCCGACCAGCAGCGTACCGCGCTCTTTCACTTTATTCAGCAGGTTTTCTGCGGCGAACGTTTTCACGCTCATGCCTGCAACCAGCGCAACGGCCATAACACCCATCAGCGCCTGACGACCCAGAAGTGCAAATTTCATAAATACCCCGATATAGTGGAATTTTTACGTAGTGTAGAGAAATCGCCTGCAACGTCAAAGGCGACTGCGCTACATCTTATTCTTTTTTAATATATATCAGAAGTTGTTCCGGCGTGGGCTTTCTGCTTTATGGCACCCGGCATTTGTACCTTATATTGTGCATACTTGCGCAGCGCAATTCGGTAGTTGTTGGTGCTGGTCGCAGGCAGCCACGGCTCCAGGTTCTCGTCCAGATAACCGGTTTTCAGCAGATCGCGGGAAATGTTGTTCACGGTCAGATGTTGTCCGAGGCGACGCAGGCGAACCACATATTCGCGAACGGTGCCGTGGCTCATCTCCGTTTGTTCAAACAGGAATTGCTTGAAGCCGATAATGTCGAAGAAGTCGCTTTGCTCTTTGCAGTGGAGATCGCCACAGAAACGGCAAAGCGCCACCCACTCTTTTTGCTCTTCGAGCCATGCTGCTTCGTCCATCAACGTGTCGAGGCGCGAAATCGCGATCTTATTGACGATTTCGCCACGGCGAACCAGCGTGATACGATCGAGTAACTTGTTACAGTGGGCGCAATGCGTCTGGCTGTGTTTAAAGTCTTTCAGGTAGCGGCTTAAAGGCCGTCTTTTAGATTGCTGCACCGTCATGATAACTCCTGGTTGTCAATACGTTGTGCGGCATTTTTAAGGTGAATCAATCACCTATAACTTACCCAGCTTGGTTCGTAAGCGTTTAATGGCTTGGCTGTGCAGCTGGCTCACCCGCGACTCTCCCACCTCCAGAACAGCGCCAATCTCTTTGAGGTTAAGCTCTTCCTGGTAATAAAGGGTCAATACCAGCTGTTCGCGTTCAGGCAGAGCTTCAATAGCTTCCATGACGCGCTGGCGTAAATTCCCTTCCATTAAATGGTGTAACGGGTTTTCTTGCTGGTGCTCATCCGTCACCAGCTCGATGCTATCGCCATGCTCTTCTCGCCACTCGTCATAAGAGAAGAGTTGGCTATTATTGGTATCGAGCAACATCTGACGATACTCTTCAACAGCAATGCCAAGACGATCCGCCACTTCAGTTTCCGTTGCGTTGCGTCCCAGTTCCTGTTCCAGCTGCCCCATCGCATGCGCCACTTCGCGTGCGTTGCGGCGAACACTGCGCGGCACCCAGTCACGGCTGCGCAGCTCGTCCAGCATCGCACCACGAATACGCTGAACTGCGTAAGTCGTAAATGCCGTTCCTTGCAGAGCGTCGTATCGGTCAACTGCATTCAATAACCCGATACCGCCCGCCTGTAGCAGATCGTCGAGTTCCACGCTCGCCGGCAAGCGCACCTGGAGGCGCAATGCTTCGTGACGCACCAGCGGGACATAACGCTGCCACAGCGAGTGTTTATCCATTACACCTTCAGCGGTATAGAGTGAATTCACGATAAACAGCCCTGCGTTAGTTGAGTTATCGGCATGATTATCCGATTCTGCAGGGCGTTCAATTGGATGAAAAAGGGGGATAAAGTGAGGTTATTCTGAGGTTGCCCTCAACCGGGGCAACTTTTCTGCCTAAATTAACAGTTGCAACAATGAAAGATCGTCGCCCAGTTTGACGCTATCTATATGTTGATGAAAGAGCTTTCCCGCTTCCTGATTATGCTGGCTAAGGGAGTGGAAGCTGTAAATAACATCAATGATATTATCTTGTTCAATTTTCCCCGCCACGATAGCCTGACCAGCAAGTAACGTTTTCAGGAAATAGTACTCCGCAACGATTAAATAAAGATTATTCAACATGCTGCGACCGTTGCTCTGCGGGAAGCCCTGCTCCCAGAGTTTGTATTTAAAAAAGTTCTTAAATAAGTGGTCATTGGTCGCCAGGTAACTGCCCGCCACATCGCGCCAGACGGACTCGATGTTCTCCATGACCTTCTCTGCCGGTACGGCATCACCGACAGATTCGAACTGTTGATAAAGCTGGGCAAAATAGTGGTTTAACACCGCACCACCGCGGGCCGTCGCTTTCTTCGTAAAGTAACTCTGGATGAGCGAAATTAACGCGAACTTCAGGCTGTAGTTCTGATTAAATCCGCCCAACTCCGTCTTGATTTTACCGTTCACCAGTTCGTTAACCAGCGAGAAATAAACCGTTTCGAGCGTGCCGATATTTTCTTCCAGGTTTTCGAGTTTTTCAGCCACCATGAGGAACTTCACCACGGCGTAAACCTGTTCTTCAACGCTAACGTCCTCAACGCTGAATATATTCTGGCAGAAGAGATTGATGACTTTTGCCTTTAAATCAATCATCGGCGCAGTATTGACGTCCTGCTGGACAATGACCGATTCCATCATCGACATAGACTCCCGATCGTTCAACAGAAGTCGGGTGACTTCCGGACACGAGAGATTCAATGATTTTTCGATTTCATTTTTATAGACCCGGTTTGTCCGTGGAAACGACGAACAGGTTGGGCTTAAGGCCTGCGCGCCCATGGCGCTGTGAATAGAACAGAGTTTTTCCGTATCCATAAACGGACAGTTCTTACTTTCCGTATGGAAAATCACTTCGCCCCAGTTGCCATACTGTTTTTTGGTAACTTTTATCGCCGTTTTCGCCGTGTGACGAATGGCGGCATTTTTACTGTTCAGATAGCGATTAACGGAGGATTTATCAAATGCGATGGTCCAGCCCTGACAACAATGTTCACGGCATTCCCCACCGACACATGAAAAATCTGCGACCAGCTTTGGTTGAGTGACACTGATTTGTTTCACGGGCGGATTCTCAGATAGCAGAGATAAAAAAACCCCGCCGAAGCGGGGTTTCGTGCGTAAAATTAACGCAGCAGAGACAGAACAGTCTGTGGAACCTGGTTTGCCTGAGACAGAACAGAAGTACCAGCCTGCTGCAGGATCTGCGCGCGAGACATGTTGGAAACTTCAGTTGCGTAGTCAGCGTCCTGGATACGGGACTGAGCAGCAGACAGGTTGTTAGAGGTGTTGTTCAGGTTGTTGATTGCAGAAGTGAAGCGGTTCTGCACAGCACCCAGACCAGAACGTGCTTTATCAACGGTAGCGATAGCTTTGTCGATGGTGTTCAGGTCGGTAGCGGTCATTGCTTTCAGGTCGATTGCGTTCACGCCCAGAGTAGTAGAGTCAGCTTTCGCGCCGCTCAGATCCAGGTTGATGGTGTCGCCGTCGTTCACGCCAACCTGAATTTTAACTACGCCCGCAGTACCTGCAGTGCCGTCCAGCAGTTTGATGCCGTTGAAGTCAGTTTTGCCCGCAACACGGTCGATTTCAGCCAGACGAGCGGTAACTTCATCCTGCAGAGAAGCCAGGTCAGATGCGCTGTTGGTGCCGTTGCTTGCCTGAACAGCCAGTTCACGTACACGCTGCAGGTTGTTGTTGATTTCGTTCAGAGAACCTTCAGCAGTCTGCGCCATGGAGATACCGTCGTTGGCGTTACGTGCTGCCTGGGTCATCCCTTTGATCTGAGCGGTCATGCGGTTTGCAATCGCCTGGCCAGCAGCATCGTCTTTCGCGCTGTTAATACGCAGACCGGAAGACAGACGCTCGATAGCAGTGCCCAGAGAAGACTGAGATTTGTTCAGGTTGTTCTGAGTGGTCAGGGACAACAGGTTAGTATTGATAACTGCCATAATTTTCTTTCCTTCAAAAATTGGGTTTTAGGTCCGGTGCCTAACACTCACAGCGTCTCTCACCGTCAACAAGGTTATCGACGGGTCCCTAAAAGACTTTAGAATCAATTTTGAAAAAATTACAACCAACTGATTATTAACAGATTTATTTTTAAAAAATCAATTAAGGTCCGTCAACGCGTTATTATTTACGCTTTTTTAACGCGCAAAGAGATGACAAAAAAGGCACACACTTATTCGTGTTTTCAATGCGCGGATAATGATCCTAAAGTGCAATCCTTTCATTTACCCCGCCAGGACGTGCCTATTCTTTGGATTATTTTTTTCTCACCATCGTAAACTTTTACGTTAAGAGGCCGATAAGAGTCCTGAACTACTTTCGTATTTTAAGGAAAATATGCATGGCTACTATCAGTAACCTCGGGATAGGTTCTGCAGGACTCGGGGATTTATATAATCAGTTGGAAGCGGCAGAGAAAACCAAGCTGACGACGATTACTTCCCAGCAATCAACGTATAACGCACAGTTAAGCGCTTACGGCAAGCTGCAGAGCGCCATGACATCGCTGCAGACTGCCACCGCTGCACTGGGTAAAGCCACCACCTGGAACTCAACGTCCGTGAGCAGCACCAACACGGCCTTTACCGCCACGACGACAGCTGATGCGTCCGTGGGTTCCTTTGTGGTTAACGTCAACCAGGTTGCAAAAGCACAGGCGCTCACTACCGGCTCCTATGCAAACAACACGGATCTGCTCGGCGATACGACAGGTACAACGCGTAAAATCACCATCACCCAGCCGGGCACGAAGACACCGTTAGAGGTCACGCTGGCCGATGGCGATACGTCGCTGGCCGGGATCGCGAGCGCCATTAATAAAGCGAACGGCAACGTTACCGCCAGCGTCATTAAAGCGAAAGACGGTGATTACCGCCTGATGCTGTCATCAAAAACCACCGGTACCGATGGTGCGATGACCGTCAGCGTCACCGGCGACGCCAAGCTGCAAAGCGCCATTGGCTACGACTCAACCACTAAAACGGGCGCGCTGACGGTGAACACCGACGCGCAGAACGCCATCGTGGTGGTGAACAATATCTCTATCGAGCGCCAGTCGAATACCATTACCGATGCGCTGCCTGGCGTGACTTTCTCGGTGAAGGCCGAAAGCAAAGCCGATGAAACCCTTGAGGTTTCGCGCGCAACGGATGCAAACCAGAAGGCGATTACGGACTGGGTCACGGCGTACAACTCGCTGCAGTCCACCATTAACAGCCTGACGAAATATGTGCCAGTCGATGCAGGCTCCGGCAGCCAGTCTACCAGCAACGGCGCGCTGGTCGGTGATGCGAACGTGCGCGGAGTTCAGTCTCAGCTGCGCGGTCTGCTGACCGAAGTGCAGGCCGGCTCGGTTCAGATCATGGCCCAACTGGGGATTACCCAGGACCCGGTTAAAGGCTCAGACGGCACCGTCGGTAACCTGAAGGTCGATACCGACAAGCTGAAAAAAGCGCTGACCGACAACCCGAACGCCGTGCAGCAGTACTTTGTCGGTGACGGAAAGAAAACCGGTATGGCCACGCAGATGAACAACACGCTGACCGCCATGCTCAGCACCAGTACCGGTAGCGCCGGGGTGATCCAGAACGCGAAAGACGGGATCAACAAAACGCTGAAAACCCTGGGCGAACGCTATGATGCCATGGATGCCCAAATTGAAGCCACCATGGCGCGTTACAAAACCCAGTTCACCAGCCTGGACGTATTAGTCACCAAAATGACCAGTACAGCCAACTACCTGACCCAACAGTTCTCACAAAAATAGTCGTCGCATTGAGGAGTGGAAATGTATAAGACCTCTGGTGTTCAATCCTATCAGCAGATAGGAGTCGAAAGTGCAGTGATGAATGCCAGTCCACACCAGCTGATTGTCATGTTGTTCGACGGGGCGCATAGCGCCCTTGTTCGCGCGCGTTTGTTCATGGAAGCCGGACAAATTCGTGAGAAAGGCGAAGCGTTATCGAAAGCCATCAACATCATCGACAACGGTTTAAAAGCAGGACTGAACATGGAGGTTGAGAGCGAGTTGTCCGGTAACCTTGCCTCCTTGTACGAATATATGGTTCGACGTTTGTTACTGGCGAATGTCAGTAATGACGTAGACGCAATTGTTGAAGTCGAGGGTTTATTAAACAACATTGCGGATGCGTGGAAGCAAATCGGCCCCAATGCGTCCTCTATTTCAGGATAATTTTGATGAATAATCCCAGCGCAGCGCTTAGCCACTGGCAGGCGTTACATGCTCAGAGCATTGCTATGCTAAATCTCGCACATTCTGGTCAATGGGATGCGCTTATCGAGCAGGAAATGCATTACGTACAACTGGTGGAAAGGATTTCTCAAACGCCCATCATGTCATGCCCTCCGGCTCAGGTTGAGCAAGCGCGTGCGCTGCTGGAAATGATCCTTGAAAATGAGAATGCGCTTAAGGCGCTGCTGAAAGTCCGCATGGACGAACTGCGCAGTCTGATCGATCAAACCGGCAAACAGCAATCCATCACGTCTACCTATGGAAAGCTGTCAGGGAATATTCTTTATCCAGAAAGTTTTACCCGCGACACACAACTATGATTTCTTCATCCATACTCCAGAAGTCTGCCAATGGCTTCTGGAGCAAGGATGATGAAAAACCCCACCCTGTTACAATGTTTTCACTGGTACTACCCTGCTGGCGGTGAATTGTGGCGAGAGGTCACGGCGTTAGCACCCAATCTTAACGAAATCGGCATTAACATGATCTGGCTACCGCCCGCCTATAAAGGCGCGTCAGGCGGGTATTCTGTCGGTTATGACTCCTATGACCTGTTCGATCTGGGCGAGTTTGACCAGAAAGGGAGTATCGCCACCAAATACGGTGACAAAGCGCAACTTCTGGAGGCCATTGACGCCCTCAAGAGCAACGACATTGCCGTGCTGCTGGACGTGGTGGTCAACCACAAAATGGGCGCCGATGAAAAAGAGCCTGTGCGCGTTCAGCGCGTGAACGAGCAGGATCGCACGCAAATCGATGATGAGGTCATCGAGTGTGAAGCCTGGACCCGCTATACCTTCCCTGCCCGCGCCGGGCAATATTCCCAGTTCATCTGGGACTACAAATGCTTCAGCGGCGTCGACCACATTGAAAACCCCAATGAAGACGGCATCTTTAAAATCGTCAACGACTACACCGGCGAAGGCTGGAACGATCAGGTTGATGATGAGATGGGTAACTTCGACTATCTGATGGGCGAAAATATCGACTTTCGCAATCACGCCGTCACCGAGGAGATCAAATACTGGGCCCGCTGGGTCATGGAACAGACGGGCTGCGACGGTTTTCGTCTGGACGCCGTCAAGCATATTCCCGCCTGGTTCTACAAAGAGTGGATTGAGCACGTCCAGGAAGTCGCCGACCAGCCGCTGTTTATCGTGGCGGAATACTGGTCCCACGAGGTGGATAAGCTTCAGGCCTATATTGACCAGGTTGAAGGCAAAACCATGCTGTTTGATGCCCCCCTGCAGATGAAATTCCACGAGGCGTCACGTCAGGGTCGGGATTACGACATGAGCCAAATCTTCACCGGCACGCTGGTGGAAGCCGATCCGTTTCATGCGGTGACCCTCGTCGCGAACCATGACACCCAGCCTTTGCAGGCGCTGGAAGCCCCGGTCGAAGCATGGTTTAAACCGCTGGCGTATGCGCTGATCCTGCTGCGGGAAAATGGCGTGCCGAGCGTCTTTTATCCGGACCTCTTTGGTGCCAGCTATGACGATACGGGAGGAGACGGAGAGACGTACCATATTGACATGCCTGTGATTGAGCAACTCCACGAGCTGATCCTCGCGCGCCAGCGTTTTGCCCACGGCGTGCAGACGCTGTTTTTTGACCATCCTAACTGCATCGCCTTCAGCCGCAGCGGTACGGATGACGATCCCGGCTGCGTGGTGGTGATGTCGAACGGCGACGACGGCGAGAAGGTAATTTGCCTGGGGGAAAACTACGGCAACAAAACGTGGCGTGATTTTCTCGGCAATCGCGAAGAAACGGTCACCACGGCGGCAGATGGCGAAGGAACGTTTACCTGCAAAGGCGGAAGCGTCAGCGTGTGGGTGATTGAGGATGCGTTGTAGAAACAATGCCGGGTGGCGCTGACGCTTACCCGGCCTACGGGACGGTACTTTTGTAGGCCGGGTCAGGTGAAGCCGCCACCCGGCAAAAAAACGGCTACGGTAGTTTACTCGCCAGCGGATTCTTGCTCAGGTAATCGGCACACTCAACCGTTGGGCGATCGACCTTCTGCAGCTCCAGCCCGTCGTACTCAAGCGTCGAGCCATCGCGCTCCAGCGGATAGATATCCAGCTTACGCGTCACGTTGTAATAACTGTCTGAACGCAGCATGATTTTACCCGGCACGGCAATCACGCGCTGCCACTGACGGCAGTCCAGCGTATCGCCCTCTTCCGTCACCACCAGCGTGGCAATCGCATTCGGGCTGACCATGTTGCTCTGCGGCCCTTTCGACTGCCAGTATCCCGCCAGATGCGCCGGGACAGGATGCTTGATCACGTCGTTATAATTATCGACCTGAACGCACCCGGTCAGTGCCAGCAGCGCGCCAGCAATTGCTATTTTTTTCATCATCTTTCCTGCATTCGAAGAAAAAAATATTGTGGCATTAAAGCGCTGCGGCTGCCAGCGAAGATCGACAGGTCTTAGACCTGCATCCCCATCACTTCCTGATAGGCCGACACCAGCTTGTTACGCACCTGGATCCCCATCTGCAGAGAAACCGAGGCTTTTTGCAAATCGGTCATCACATCATTCAGCGCCACGCCCGGCTCGCCGAGAGTGAACTTCTCAGCCTGAGTGCGCGCTGCGGTCTGGGTATCACTGATACGGTCAAGAGCGGCATGCAGTTGCCCTGCAAAGCTGATGCTCGGCTGCTGATCTGCCACATTCTGGTTACGGGCCGTCATCGCCGTTGCCTGCAACTGACTGATTACCCCTTCAATGCCCTGTATAGCCATGACTCTCCCCTGGATGGTTTTTTACGCGGTCAAGACTAACAGCTTGTCAATAAGATAATGGCGGTAAATAGCATGAAAAAACCAGGTTATTTGACGCATAGAAAATCACGAATCATCAAATAATGGCAGGGCCATCAATATGGAACTTTTGTCGTGTTTGCCGACCCGGGAGTCAGTTTTGTTTCTCTACACGAATAACGTAAACCACCAGGATTTAAGAGGTGCGCAATGAGTGCAACAGCATCGACAGCGCCGCAGAATAAATCACTCGAGTGGATGAACCGCCTTCGCGCGAATCCTAAAATCCCGTTGATCGTGGCAGGCGCTGCCGCAATTGCGATCCTTGTAGCGATGGTCCTGTGGGCGAAAAGCCCTGATTACCGGACGCTCTACAGTAACCTTTCCGATCAGGATGGCGGCGCCATCGTCACCCAGCTGACCCAGATGAACATCCCTTATCGCTTTGCCGATAATGGCGGTGCGCTGGAGGTCCCGGCAGATAAGGTGCACGAACTGCGTCTGCGCCTGGCCCAGCAGGGGCTGCCGAAAGGCGGCGCGGTAGGCTTTGAGCTGCTGGATCAGGAAAAATTCGGTATCAGCCAGTTCAGCGAGCAGGTGAACTACCAGCGTGCGCTGGAAGGTGAACTGGCCCGCACCATTGAAACATTAGGCCCGGTGAAGAGCGCCCGCGTGCACCTGGCGATGCCTAAACCTTCCTTATTTGTCCGCGAACAGAAATCACCTTCGGCTTCCGTGACCGTGAACCTTGAGCCTGGCCGCGCGCTGGACGAAGGGCAAATCAGCGCGGTGACGCATCTCGTCTCCAGCGCCGTGGCCGGTCTGCCGCCGGGTAACGTGACGCTGGTTGACCAGAGCGGTCACCTGCTGACGCAATCCAATACCGCCGGTCGCGATCTGAATGACGCGCAGCTGAAATATGCCGCCGATGTCGAAAGCCGTCTCCAGCGTCGTATCGAAGCGATCCTCGGCCCGGTTGTGGGCAACAGCAACGTGCACGCGCAGGTCACAGCGCAGATCGACTTCTCGAATAAAGAACAAACCGAAGAGCAGTACAGCCCGAACGGCGATGCGGCTCAGGCGGTCATGCGTTCGCGTCAAATCAACTCCAGCGAGCAGGTTGGCGGTGCCTACCCGGGCGGCGTGCCGGGCGCGCTGTCTAACCAGCCTGCCCCGGCAAACGCGGCGCCGATCTCTACGCCGCCGGCCAATCAGCAGAACGGTCAGCAAAATAATCAGCAGACCACCTCTACGGCGAATAACAGCGGCCCACGAAACACCAGCCGTAACGAAACCACGAACTACGAAGTGGATAGAACGATTCGTCACACTAAACTGAACGTGGGCGATATTCAGCGTCTCTCTGTTGCGGTAGTGGTGAACTACAAAACGCTGGCGGATGGCAAACCGTTGCCGTTGACCGCCGAGCAGATGAAGCAGATTGAAAACCTGACCCGCGAAGCGATGGGTTACTCCGAGAAGCGCGGCGATACCCTCAACGTGGTGAACTCACCGTTCAACTCGGTTGAAGAGACCGGCGGTGAACTGCCGTTCTGGCAACAGCAGGCGTTTATCGACCAGCTGATGTCCGCAGGACGCTGGCTGCTGGTGCTGATTGTTGCGTGGCTGCTGTGGCGTAAGGGCGTTCGTCCACAGCTCCAGCGCCGTGCCGAAGCTGAAAAAGCGGCTCGCGAGCAGATGAATGCGCGTCAGGAAACGGAAGAAGCGGTTGAAGTTCGCCTCAGTAAAGATGAACAGATGCAGCAACGCCGTGCTAACCAGCGCATGGGTGCCGAGGTGATGAGCCAGCGCATTCGCGAAATGTCAGATAACGATCCGCGCGTCGTGGCGCTGGTCATCCGCCAGTGGATGGGTAACGAACATGAGTAATACGCTTACGGGCACCGATAAAAGCGTCATCCTGTTGATGACCATTGGCGAAGATCGCGCGGCAGAGGTGTTTAAACACCTCTCCCAGCGAGAGGTACAGATTCTCAGTGCGGCCATGGCCAACGTGCGTCAAATCTCCAATAAACAGCTGACCGAAGTGCTGTCGGAGTTTGAGCAGGAAGCCGAACAGTTTGCCGCGCTGAACGTCAACGCCAACGACTACCTGCGTTCCGTGCTGGTCAAGGCGCTGGGCGAAGAGCGTGCCGCCAGCCTGCTGGAAGATATTCTGGAAACGCGCGATACCGCCAGCGGTATCGAAACGCTCAACTTTATGGAACCGCAGAGTGCCGCCGACCTTATTCGCGACGAGCACCCGCAGATTATCGCCACCATCCTTGTCCACCTCAAACGTGGTCAGGCGGCCGATATTCTGGCGCTGTTCGAAGAGCGCCTGCGTCACGATGTGATGCTGCGTATCGCCACCTTCGGCGGCGTCCAGCCAGCCGCGTTGGCGGAGCTGACCGAGGTGCTGAACAACCTGCTCGACGGCCAGAACCTCAAGCGCAGCAAAATGGGCGGCGTGAGAACGGCGGCGGAAATCATCAACCTGATGAAAACGCAGCAGGAAGAGGCCGTCATTACGGCGGTTCGCGAATTCGACGGCGAGCTGGCACAGAAAATCATCGACGAGATGTTCCTGTTCGAAAACCTCGTCGAAGTGGACGACCGCAGCATCCAGCGCCTGCTCCAGGAAGTGGATTCCGAGTCGCTGCTTATCGCCCTCAAAGGCGCCGAGCAGCCGCTGCGCGAGAAGTTCCTGCGCAACATGTCTCAGCGTGCGGCCGATATCCTGCGCGACGACCTTGCCAACCGCGGCCCGGTTCGTCTGTCTCAGGTGGAAAACGAACAGAAAGCCATTCTGCTTATTGTTCGTCGTCTGGCGGAAACCGGCGAGATGGTGATTGGCAGCGGAGACGACACCTATGTCTAATGAGCTGCCGTGGAAGCGTTGGACGCCGGACGATTTGGCCCCTCCCCTCTCCGAGTTCACGCCAGCCGTGATCCCGACCGAGGAGCTTGACCCGGACGTCGAACAGCCTGAGCTAAGCGAAGAAGAGCAGCAAGCACAGATGCTGGCTCAGCTGCAAATGCAGGCGCACGAGCAGGGCTACAATGCCGGTCTGAACGAAGGCCGGCAGAAAGGCCACGAGCTGGGGTATCAGGAAGGCCTGTCAAAAGGGTTAGAGCACGGTATCGATCAGGCGCGCCAGCAGCAGGCGCCGATCCATGCCCGCATGCAGCAGCTGGTCAGCGAGTTTCAGCACACGCTGGACGCGCTGGACAGCGTGATTGCCTCGCGACTGATGCAGATGGCGCTGGAAGCCGCGCGTCAGGTGATCGGCCAGACGCCCGTCGTGGATAACACGGCGCTGATCAAACAAATTCAGGGCCTGCTGCAGCAGGAGCCGCTGTTCAGCGGTAAGCCGCAGCTGCGCGTCCATCCGGACGACCTGCAGCGCGTGGAAGAGAGCCTGGGCGCGACGCTAAACCTGCACGGCTGGCGTCTGCGCGGCGATCCGTCGTTACATCACGGCGGCTGCAAAGTCTCAGCCGATGAAGGCGATCTGGATGCCAGCGTCGCCACCCGCTGGCAGGAACTGTGCCGCCTGGCGGCACCGGGAGTCGTCTGATGACCGCACGCCTCACCCGCTGGCTCACCACGCTCGACAATTTTGAGACGAAGATGGCGCAACTGCCCTCTGTTCGTCGTTATGGGCGACTGACGCGTGCCACCGGTCTGGTACTGGAGGCCACCGGTCTGCAGCTGCCGCTGGGCGCGACCTGCGTGATCGAGCGTCAGGACGGTCTGGAAACGCGTGAAGTGGAAAGCGAAGTGGTCGGGTTCAACGGCCAGCGCCTGTTCCTGATGCCGCTTGAAGAGGTGGAAGGCATTCTGCCCGGCGCGCGCGTGTATGCCAAAAACACGTCTGGCGATGGGCTGCAAAGTGGGAAACAGCTGCCGCTTGGTCCTGCCCTGCTGGGGCGCGTGCTGGACGGCAGCGGGAAGCCGCTCGACGGGCTGCCCTCGCCGGACACCACTGAAACCGGCGCATTAATCACCCAGCCGTTTAACCCCCTGCAGCGAACCCCTATCGAGCATGTGCTCGATACCGGCGTACGCCCAATTAACGCCCTGCTGACCGTGGGACGCGGACAACGTATGGGCCTGTTCGCCGGGTCAGGCGTAGGTAAATCCGTTCTGCTCGGCATGATGGCGCGCTATACCCAGGCGGACGTTATCGTTGTGGGCCTGATCGGCGAACGTGGTCGCGAAGTTAAAGATTTCATTGAAAACATTCTGGGTGCGGAAGGCCGTGCCCGCTCGGTGGTCATTGCCGCACCGGCGGACGTGTCGCCGTTACTGCGTATGCAGGGGGCAGCGTATGCCACCCGCATCGCCGAAGATTTTCGTGACCGTGGCAAGCACGTGCTGCTGATCATGGATTCGCTGACCCGCTACGCGATGGCGCAGCGTGAAATCGCGCTGGCTATTGGTGAGCCACCGGCGACCAAAGGCTACCCGCCTTCGGTCTTCGCCAAACTCCCTGCTCTGGTGGAACGTGCGGGGAACGGCATCAGCGGCGGCGGCTCCATCACCGCGTTCTATACGGTGCTGACCGAAGGCGATGACCAGCAGGATCCGATTGCCGACTCCGCGCGCGCGATCCTTGACGGCCATATTGTGCTGTCGCGTCGTCTTGCCGAAGCCGGACACTATCCGGCAATTGATATTGAAGCCTCTATCAGCCGCGCAATGACGGCGCTGATAACCGAGAAGCACTACGCCCGCGTGCGTAACTTTAAACAACTCCTCTCCAGCTTCCAGCGCAACCGCGATCTGGTCAGCGTGGGGGCGTATGCCAAAGGCAGCGACCCGATGCTCGACAAAGCGATTACCCTGTGGCCGCAGCTGGAGGCATTTTTACAACAAGGCATTTTTGAACGTGCCAACTGGGAAGATTCAATTCAGGCACTGGAGCTGATTTTCCCGCAGGTGTAACACAGGTGGAGGGCGAAGGTCATGGCGCAAAACAGCGCGTTATCAACGCTGAAAGATCTGGCTGAAAAAGAAGTTGATGATGCCGCATTGCAGCTTGGCGCAATGCGACGCGGGTGCCAGCAGGCTGAAGAACAGTTGAAGATGTTAATCGACTATCAGCATGAATATCGCACCAACCTCAATACCGATATGACACAGGGCATTGGAAGCCAGCGCTGGATTAACTATCAGCAGTTTATCCAGACGCTGGAGAAGGCGATAGATCAGCATCGCCAGCAGCTTCACCAGTGGACCCAGAAAGTCGATACCGCGCTGAATTTCTGGCGCGAGAAGAAGCAGCGACTGCAGGCCTGGCAGACCTTACAGGACCGACAGATTGCGGCAACGACCCTGGCGGAAAACCGTCTGGATCAGAAAAAAATGGATGAGTTTGCCCAGCGCGCATCAATGAGGAAACCGGAATGATCACACTGCAACAACTGCTGATGAGCGACAGCGACCTGTCAGGCGGTACGCAGACGGGGAAAGGCACCGACGGTGCACAGGACTTTCTCGCGCTGCTCGCGGGCGCCCTGTCGGACGCGACGGGCAAGGGCAAAGATGCGCCACTGACCCTGGCTGACCTGAAAGCCGCCGGCAGCAAGCTGTCCCACGTTGCTCAGGACGCCAAAGGGGATACCACCCTGCAGGCCAAAATTGCCGACCTGCTCTCGCGCCAAACCGCGCTGAATGGCGATGAAACGGCGCCCGTCACCTCGCTTGATACGCTGGTTTCCGGACTGGTGCCGCTGTCTAAAGGTGACGCACTGAAGACGATCAATGCCGCGAACAGCAAAGATGACGGTAAAAGCGAGCTGAGCGAAGAGGAGCTGGCCGGATTGAGCGCCCTGATGGCGATGCTGCCGCACCAGCAAACTACCGCCTCTCGCGTAGCTGGCAGTGACGGCGTTTCCGCCACCGCACCGCTGAGTACAGCAGCGCTTGCGCAAAACGGCGCGGGCCAACCGTCCCTGAACGCGCTTCCGGGAAGCCATGATAAAGCGCAGAGTGCTGCGCCTTATCAGAGCCAGGCGAAAAACAGCGACCCGGCCCTGTCGAGCAACGCGCCGGCCACGCCGGTCGTGGCCGCAACCGCAGAGAAGCAGGAGCTCGCCAGCGCCTCCTCCTCATCATCGCCGACGGCTACCCTGGCACCGATTATGTCCAGCCATG
Source organism: Enterobacter sp. BNK-22 (assembly GCF_048684805.1). Classification (NCBI taxonomy): domain Bacteria; kingdom Pseudomonadati; phylum Pseudomonadota; class Gammaproteobacteria; order Enterobacterales; family Enterobacteriaceae; genus Enterobacter; species Enterobacter sp. BNK-22. The sequence continues at coordinate 599,149 of NZ_JBLQTT010000001.1, read as the reverse complement.
CAACCAGTCAGACGGCCGCCACCGTTGCTCCCGCGCCGGTATTAAGCCAGCCTCTGGGCACGCATGAATGGCAGCAGTCCCTGAGCCAGCACATCACCCTGTTCACCAAACAGGGCCAGCAGACGGCCGAGCTGCGTCTGCACCCGGAAGATCTGGGTCAGGTGCAAATTTCGCTTAAGCTGGATGATAACCAGGCGCAGTTGCAGATGGTCTCTGCGCACAGCCATGTCCGCGCGGCGCTGGAAGCCGCGCTGCCGGTACTGCGAACCTCGCTGGCAGAAAACGGCATTCAGCTTGCGCAGAGCAGCGTCAGCAGCGAGAGCTTTGCCGGGCAGCAGCAGTCCTCATCCCAGCAGCAGCACCAGGCTTCGCGTTCCGGCAACACCGGCGGTTTTAATGAAGAGAGCGATGAACTACTGCCCGTTCCTGCCGCCCTGCAATCCGCCGCGCGCGGTAACAGTGCCGTAGACATCTTCGCCTAAACGCCAGAGGTAGCGTGATTATCCCCGTCTTTTCCACGCTTTGACGACAGCAGGACACGGGATAATCACCTTATTAAGCTGTACCGAAACAGGAAGCTCGTATCAGATGACTGACTCCGCTATCACCAAAAAAAGTAAGCGTTCCATCTGGATCCCGCTGCTGGTGTTGATCACGCTCGCCGCCTGCGCTACCGCGGGCTATAGTTACTGGCGTATGCAGCAGGAACCTTCGACCGCTGCGGCCAAAGCCGAACCTGCACCGCCACCGGCGCCGGTATTTTTCCCTCTGGACACCTTCACCGTGAATCTCGGTGACGCGGATCGTGTGCTGTACGTCGGTATTACGCTGCGCCTGAAGGATGAAGCCACGCGCGCGCGTCTGAATGATTATCTTCCGGAGGTGCGTAGCCGCCTTCTGCTGCTGTTCTCTCGTCAGGACGCTTCGGCGCTGGCCACCGATGTGGGTAAGCAAAAGCTGGTCGACGCCATTAAACAAACGCTGGCGACCCCGCTGGTAAACGGCCAACCTAAGCAGGAAGTCACTGACGTTCTGTATACAGCCTTCATTCTGCGGTAACGACATGGGCGACAGTATTCTTTCTCAGGCAGAAATCGATGCGCTGCTCAACGGCGACAGCGATAAAAGTGATGATCCGCAACCGGGTATCGGCGGCGATAGCGATATTCGTCCCTATGACCCGAATACCCAGCGTCGCGTGGTACGTGAACGTCTGCAGGCGCTGGAGATCATTAACGAACGTTTTGCACGTCAGTTCCGTATGGGGCTGTTTAACCTGCTGCGTCGTAGCCCGGATATCACGGTCGGTGCGATCCGCATTCAGCCGTATCATGAGTTTGCCCGCAACCTGCCGGTGCCAACCAACCTTAACCTGATTCATCTGAAGCCGCTGCGCGGCACCGGTCTGGTGGTGTTTTCCCCAAGCCTGGTGTTCATTGCGGTGGATAACCTGTTCGGCGGCGACGGGCGTTTCCCGACCAAAGTAGAAGGTCGAGAATTCACCCACACCGAACAGCGCGTCATTAACCGCATGCTGAAGCTGGCGCTGGAGTCTTACAGCGACGCGTGGAAAGCGATTAACCCTCTGGAAGTGGAGTACGTCCGTTCTGAGATGCAGGTGAAATTTACCAATATCACCACCTCCCCGAACGATATCGTCGTTAACACCCCGTTCCACGTGGAGATCGGTAACCTGACCGGCGAGTTCAACATCTGCCTGCCGTTCAGCATGATCGAACCGCTGCGCGAGCTGCTGGTTAACCCGCCGCTGGAGAACTCCCGCAACGAAGACCAGAACTGGCGTGAAAACCTGGTCCGCCAGGTCCAGCATTCGCAGCTTGAGCTGGTGGCGAGCTTCGCCGATATCCCGCTGCGGTTATCTCAGATCCTGAAATTACAACCCGGTGATGTTTTGCCGATAGAAAAACCCGACCGCATTATTGCCCATGTGGATGGTGTCCCCGTGCTGACAAGCCAGTACGGCACGATTAACGGTCAGTATGCGTTACGCGTTGAGCACTTGATCAACCCGATTTTGAATTCGCTGAATGAGGAACAGCCCAAATGAGTGACATGAACAATCCGTCCGATGAAAACAGCGGAGCACTGGACGATCTGTGGGCTGACGCGTTAAACGAGCAAAAAGCGACCCCGGCCAAAAGCGCAGCGGATGCCGTATTCCAGCAGCTAGGCGGCGGTGATGTCAGCGGCACGCTGCAGGACATCGACCTGATTATGGATATCCCGGTTAAGCTGACCGTTGAACTGGGACGCACCCGTATGACCATTAAAGAGCTGCTGCGCCTGACGCAGGGTTCCGTGGTGGCCCTTGACGGCCTGGCCGGCGAGCCGCTGGATATTCTGATCAACGGCTATCTGATTGCTCAGGGTGAAGTGGTGGTGGTAGCCGATAAATACGGCGTACGTATCACCGACATCATTACCCCGTCTGAACGTATGCGTCGTCTGAGCCGTTAAGCATGAAAACCCAGGCAACACTATCGCAACCTTCTGCCGTTCCCGGCTCACCTCTGCTCCAGGTGAGCGGGGCGTTGTTCGGTATTATTGCCTTTATTCTTATCGCCGCCTGGCTGGCGAAGCGCTTTGGCCTGGCGGGGAAAACCGCCGGCGCCCGCGGGCTGAAGGTCAGCGCCAGCACCACCCTGGGACCACGTGAACGCGTGGTCATCGTCGAGGTGGACGATGCGCGTCTGGTTCTGGGCGTCACGGCGTCAAACATCAGCGTATTACATAAGCTGCCGCCCGCCCCTGCTGTGGTGGACGAGCGTGCAGAGGCCCCTGCGGATTTCCAGTCCGTGATGAAGAGTTTGCTTAAGCGTTCCGGGAGATCCTGATGCGCCGTTTGTTATCCCTGACGCTTGCGGGCGTTGGCCTGTTTGCTCCCGCGGTCTATGCGCAACTGCCCGGTCTGGTGTCAACCCCTCTCGCAGGCGGCGGCCAAAGCTGGTCGCTTCCGGTGCAGACGCTGGTGTTCATCACCTCGCTGACGTTTATTCCGGCTATCCTGCTGATGATGACCAGCTTCACCCGCATCATCATCGTTTTTGGTCTGCTGCGAAACGCGCTCGGCACCCCTTCCGCTCCGCCAAACCAGGTTCTGCTCGGACTGGCGCTGTTTTTGACCTTTTTCATTATGTCGCCGGTGATCGATAAGATTTACACCGACGCCTATCAGCCGTTCAGCGAAGATAAAATCTCCATGCAGGAAGCGCTGGATAAAGGCGCGCAGCCGCTGCGGGAATTTATGCTGCGCCAGACGCGCGAAGCGGATTTGGCCCTCTTTGCCCGCCTGTCCAACACCGGCGAGCTGCAAGGACCAGAAGCGGTACCCATGCGTATTCTGCTGCCCGCCTATGTGACCAGCGAGCTGAAAACCGCGTTCCAGATCGGCTTTACCATCTTTATCCCGTTCCTGATTATCGACCTGGTGATCGCCAGCGTCCTGATGGCGCTCGGGATGATGATGGTGCCGCCCGCGACCATCGCCCTGCCCTTTAAGATCATGCTCTTTGTGCTGGTCGACGGCTGGCAGCTTTTGGTCAGCTCGCTGGCGCAGAGTTTCTACAGTTAAGGAACGGCAATGACACCCGAATCGGTCATGATGATGGGCACGGAGGCGATGAAAATCGCGATTGCCGTTGCCGCTCCGCTGCTGCTTGTCGCGCTGGTTACCGGTCTGATTATCAGTATTCTGCAGGCCGCCACGCAGATTAACGAAATGACGCTGTCGTTCATCCCGAAAATCATCGCCGTGTTCGTGGCGATTATCGTGGCCGGACCGTGGATGCTGAACCTGCTGCTGGACTATATGCGCAACCTGTTTACCAATCTGCCGTACATCATCGGCTGACCTGACGATGCTGCACTTCACCAGCGACCAGTGGGTTCAGTGGCTCGGCGTCTACTTCTGGCCGATGCTGCGCATCATGGCGCTGATCTCCACCGCCCCCATTCTCAGCGAGAAATCGATACCCAAGCGTGTCAAAGTGGGGCTGGGGATTATCATCTCCATTATCGTCGCACCGTCTCTCCCTCCCGTGAATATTCCGATCTTCTCGGCAAATGCGGTGTGGGTCGCCCTGCAGCAGGTGATGATTGGCGTTGCCGTCGGCTTTACCATGCAGCTCGCTTTTGCCGCCGTGCGTACCGCGGGGGAACTGATTGGCCTGCAGATGGGGTTATCGTTTGCCACGTTTGTCGATCCCGGCAGTCATCTCAACATGCCCGTGCTGGCGCGCATTATCGATCTGCTCGCCATGCTGCTGTTCCTGTCGTTCAACGGCCATCTGTGGCTTATCTCCATGCTGGTGGACACGTTCCATACGCTGCCGATTGGCGAAAACCCAGTAAACAGCAACGCTTTCCTGGCGCTCACCCGCGCCGCGGGGCTGATCTTCCTGAACGGGCTGATGCTGGCGCTGCCGATCATCACCCTGCTGCTGACCGTCAACCTGGCATTAGGTTTACTGAACCGAATGGCGCCGCAGCTTTCGGTGTTTGTCATTGGTTTTCCGTTGACGCTGACGGTCGGAATTTTATTAATGTCATTACTGATGCCACTTATCGCTCCCTTCTGTGAACATTTATTCGGCGAGATATTCAACCTGTTAGCGGATATTGTCAGCGAACTGCCTCGTAAATAATAGACCTCACTGTTGCTACTGTCTTTCTGAGGATATTCCTAAAATAAAACGCGAAAAACATCTTCCAGGATATATCTGACGCGGTTTAATTGTTTCTAACCACCTCACAATACTTAATATTTACTTTACTTTAAGAAGATTCCTGGCAAATTATACGTAACTTTACGGGATAGTGAGTCCGCCTGAAAGTCTTTGTCATGCTCACAGGTTTATTATTTTTTTCCATCCCGTATGGCTGTTTTGAGCTCTCAGGCAGATGGTGAATTATCGTTACGCATTGAGTGAGGGTATGCCATGTCAACGATCATTATGGATTTATGCAGCTACACCCGGCTAGGGTTAACCGGGTACCTGGCAAGCAGAGGGGTAAGAAAGAGAGACATCAACGATGCACACACCGTTGACGAACTCGCAGCCGCTTGTGACGAACTAAAACCAGGCGTGGTGTTTATTAATGAGGACTGTTTCATTCACGATCCAGCCAACAGTCAGCACATTAAGCAAATCATTAATCAGCATCCAAAAACCCTGTTTATTGTTTTTATGGCGATCGCGAATATCCATTTCGATGAGTATTTGTTGGTCCGTAAAAATTTATTGATCAGTTCTAAATCGATTAAACCCGAGTCGCTGGATGACATTTTGGGTGATTATTTGAATAAAGAAGTTAAAAATGTAGGAGCGGTTAACTTACCCACCCTATCATTAAGCAGGACTGAATCAAGTATGCTGCGAATGTGGATGGCGGGACAAGGAACTATTCAGATCTCCGACCAGATGAATATTAAAGCGAAAACCGTTTCATCACACAAAGGAAATATTAAACGGAAAATTAAAACGCATAATAAGCAAGTGATCTACCACGTGGTACGCCTGACCGATAATGTGACGAACGGGATTTTCGTCAACATGCGTTAGTCGCTTAAGACCCTGTGCACCCTACCTTTGATCTCTGGCCTGGCCAGAGATTTTTGCTTCTGCAGAGGGTGTCGGGCACGCGATGTGCTACCCGACGCCGTGTTAGTCTGCTTTCTCAACAAAAATACCGTCCGGATGCCCCAGTTCGTTAAAAAACCAAATGCCGAGCGGGTAGTCTTCCAGTGATACCAGGTACATTGTCCCTTCGCTAAACTCTTCAATTGCCAGCACCACACCCGGGCGGCGCGGCCCACCGTCCGTTTTAACGGTTACCCGATCGTTGACCTTCATACATTCCTCCTCTGGTTTTGAGCCAGTGTAGAACAAAACGCAAAATCGCACATCGCCGCCCGGTGTGAATGGCGTTTTTATCTACAGTCTATACTTAGCGATGGACCCGGCTGAATGAGGAACCCCGCAATGAAGACCGATAAAGAGTACAGCGACACCATCAAGCGCGAAGTCGAGGTGGATGTCGATGCCCTGCTGGCCGCCATCAATGAGATTAGCGAGTCAGAAGTCCGCAGGACGGACGACAATTCGGACCGCGTCATTGTTAACGGAAGGGATTATCACACCTATCGTGAGCTGGCGGAGGCCTTCGAGCTCGATATTCACGACTTTAGCGTGTCAGAAGCCAATCGTTAGGGCGAAAAAAATCCCGGTCATGGGGATGACCGGGATCAAAACTTGCTTATGCAAGAAGCACTTGAAAATTCGTTACACCAGGAAATCTGATGTACAAGCCACACTATCCCCAACGAATTTGTCTGACAAGCATATATTCTTATGATGAATATAATATTTTTAACATAATGCTTTTCGTTATGAGCAATAACTTACTCTGAATGCGGGTTTGCCAGGGATTGTTCCCATTTCATCTGTTAACAATTCGGTTATTTTTTAGGAATTTTCTTAGAGGGAAACGCAACCGTCATCGGGAGTCACTATGCCTTCACTGCGGGATACCTTGCTGATTTTTTCTGACCTGGATGGCGCGTTGCTGGATATTCATACCTACGACTGGCACCCCGCAATGCCCTGGCTGGACAGGCTACAGGATAACCAGATTCCGATTATTCTCTGCAGCAGCAAAACCGCGGCAGAGATGCTGGATATTCAGCAGGATCTGGGGCTGGAAGGCCTGCCGTTTATTGCCGAGAACGGCGCGGTCATTCAGCCTGACGTGCGCTGGGACAAGGTCCAGCGTCAGATCCGGGGGATGACGCACCGGGATATTCGCCCGCGAATCGAGCAGATTCGTCTGCAGACGGGCTTTAAATTCACCACCTTTGACGATGTGGATGAGTACATTATCAGCGAGTGGACCGGACTGACGCGCTACCGTTCGACGCTTGCCCGCAAGCATGAAGCCTCCGTCACGCTCATCTGGCGCGATACCGACGAGAAATTGGTCCAGTTTGAAGAGCAGCTGGCGCACATCGGCCTCAAGTGTGTGCAGGGGGCGCGCTTCTGGCATATTCTCGACGCCCGCTGCGGTAAAGACGTGGCGGTTAGCTGGCTGATTGAACAGTATCGCGAGCAGGACGAGATCGAGCCCACCACGCTGGGGCTCGGCGATGGCCCTAACGATGCGCCGCTGCTCGACAGCATGGACTTCGCGGTGGTCATCAAGGGGATTAACCGCCAGGGCATCACGCTACGGGACGATAACCCCGAGCGGGTCTATCACACCCAACAGACCGGCCCGTCAGGCTGGCAGGAGGGGCTGGATCACTTCCTGTCCTGATCCCGCCACACGACCCGGTTACGCCCGCTCTGCTTAGCCTGATAGAGTCTGACGTCCGCCACGGACTGCAGCTGTTCAAAATCGTAGTTGCCCGTTTCATCCGCGCTGCTGACGCCCAGCGACGCGCTGATGCGCAGGGTGGTGCTCTTCTTCACCAGGATCTCCTTACTGGTGATTCGGCAACGAATGCGGTCAGCGACGCCTCTCGCCTCCTCCAGACCAATGCCGGGAAGGACTACACAAAACTCTTCTCCGCCGACGCGCCCGGCCACATCATTCTTGCGTAACGCGCTGGCAATCACGCCTGCCGTATGGGAAAGCACCTTATCACCGGCCTGATGGCCGAAACGGTCGTTAATGCTTTTAAAATGGTCGAGATCGATCTGAATCACCGAGAACGGCAGCGCCTGCTGGCGGCAGGTTTCCGCCAGCAATTTGGCGCGGTCGAACAGCGCGCCGCGATTATTCAATCGGGTCAGCGGATCGTGCCAGGCCTGCCACTGGAGGGAGTGCTGAAGCGTATACATGTTACTCACCATCCGACGGATCACCAGCCACGAGATCAACAGCATGGCGGTAAAGAGTGCCCACAGCAGCGCCAGCACGATACTGATACTGCCGAAATCATCCTGCACCCCTTCATGCAGGGTGTGGATCCGCAGGACGACGCCATCGAAGTGATCGAGCCGCTCCCAGGTGATAAATCGGCTCCCGAGGCGGATCCCGCCGCCGGTATCATGCTCAATCGCCTGGGCAATCTGCGCCGTTTCGCGTTCGTCAAAATGGTTAACCAGGGTTCCCGCGTGGGCAGAGGTGGCAATCATATTGAGCCGCGTATCGTACAGCTGATACTCCCCTTCCGTCCGGTCTTCCGTCGCGTCGGACAGCAGACGCTGCATCGTGTCTAAGGTAAAGTCCATCGCCACGACGCCGTACCAGTAGTGATCGAAATAGATGGGGACGCTGGCGGTGATCGTTCGTTCATCCTCGGTCCAGGATGAAGGGGTAGAGATAAACCAGCGTACGGCGCGCGCGCGATTGTTACGTTCTGACTGCTGGGTAAACCAGGACTGCGTGACCAGATGATAATAGCGGGCGGTAATATCGCCCGCCCGATCCGGCGTATCCGTGGAAAGGAAAAAACCGGCGCGAGAGACGTAGATCACACGCGCTTCTGTTTGTGCTCTTGATGACGCCAGCCTGAGCAGATACCCCACTTCGAGTGCGGCAGAAATTTCATGACTGATGCGCTCAGCGTCCCGGTTCAGAAGGGTGGTTTTATCCACGAATGCATCCGAGACCCCGTTAAGGGGAAGCGTGCGCTTTTTATCAACGGCAAGCTGCCAGGTGGGGAGCATGCGGACGGTATTAAAGCGTGACACCGCATCCTGTAAGACATCAAAGGCCAGCGGCGTCTCGATTGCATCATGCATGCCCTGGCGGAACAACAGCATCCTGTCGACGCTGTTCTGTAACTGCCTGTCCAGCGAACTGGCCACCGTATCCAGATGGTTGCGCTGGCTGGAGATGTACGCCTCTTCCAGCACCACCACCTCACGCCAGGTCAGGAGCGTGGAAAACACCAGAACGATCAGAAAACAGAGATTAACAATCCGCCCCGGATTGCTACGCTTATGCAGCCATTGCAAAAAAGTTTGTCTTACAACAAAGGTATCGCGCTGCACACACACTCCCTGATTACTGCTCTTTACCCGAAACCTGAGATAAAAACGCCCGGCAAAGCCGGGCGTTATGTGATTAAGCCTTGTCCCGCTGGTGCTGCCCGTCACCCGGCTGAAGCTCATCTTCACGGAATGCTTCCCGCTTGATGCTATAGCCATCGTGCCACCGACATTCCACCATTCCGCTGGAATACCCGGTGACGATCATACGTGGGCCGCCCTTCTTAGGCTTAACTTCATCACTGACCAAAAAGACCATACCTGCCTCCTGTATCAGGGTGAAACTGTTTCAATTTAGACGAGGAATGGTCTTTTTGCATCCTGCCGCGGGTAACAATTAGTGCGACGTGCCGCGAATTTTCTCAACCAGCTTCACCGCCGCGACGACGATAGCGCCAATGATAAAGCCCAGCACAAGATTCAGCAGCGTAGGCAGAATCGCCGCGATAACGGCCCCCTGCGTGGAGGAGAAATGTTCGATGGCATGGTGCAGCGGCGCAATGCCGTGAACCACAATTCCGCCGCCCACGAGGAACATCGCCAGCGTGCCCACCACCGACAAACTCTTCATCAGCCACGGGGCCAGCACCAGCAGGCTTTTGCCGATGCCTCTTGCTACCGCGCTCGATTTTTCCTCCAGCCAGTAGCCAATATCGTCCAGCTTGACGATCAGCCCCACCAGACCATACACGCCCACGGTGACCAGAATCGCGATGCCGGAGAGGATCAGGACCTGATTCAGGAGCGGCGCGTCAGAGACAATGCCCAGCGTAATCGCGACGATTTCCGCAGACAGGATAAAGTCGGTCCGAATAGCACCTTTGACCTTATCGCGCTCGAAGGTTTTCGGATCCTGCGCGGCCAGCGCTTCAAGACGCTGCTGGCGCACCTCCGGCGTATCGCTCTGCTTGCGCGCGCTAAAGGAGTGCAGCACCTTCTCCACGCCCTCGAAGCAGAGAAATGCCCCGCCAATCATCAGTAACGGCGTGATGGCCCAGGGAATAAACGCGCTGATCAGCAGCGCCAGCGGCACCAGAATCACCTTGTTCAGGAAGGAGCCTTTCGCCACGCCCCACACCACCGGCAGTTCACGGTTTGCCCTCACCCCACTCACCTGCTGGGCGTTAAGCGATAAATCATCGCCCAGCACGCCTGCGGTTTTCTTCGCCGCCAGTTTCCCCATCACTGAAATGTCGTCCAGTAAGGTGGCAATATCATCCAGCAATGTTAATAAGCTACTTCCTGCCAAAATCTTAATCCTTCATTTTTTGGTAATTAAGTGAATAGTATGGAGCAAAAGCGCCAACCCGGAAACAGGCACCTTACGTCAACAAAAAATTCACATCTGCCACACAATTAAAGGGCTCGCCAGCGAGATAGTTTTCGCGTTTACTATCAGCGAACTTTTTATTTCGTCGTGAGGGATTATGCGTTTCCGGCAATTGCTACCGCTCATCGGGGCACTCTTTTCGCTGTACATCATCTGGGGGTCAACCTACTTTGTCATTCGCATCGGCGTGGAGAGCTGGCCGCCGCTGATGATGGCGGGCATTCGCTTCCTCTCGGCGGGCATCCTGCTGCTGGCCTTCCTGCTCCTGCGCGGGCATAAGCTTCCCCCGCTACGCCCGATGCTGAATGCCGCCCTGATCGGCCTGCTGCTGCTGGCGGTGGGTAACGGGTTTGTGACGATTGCCGAGCACCAGAACGTCCCGTCCGGGATCGCCGCCGTGGTCGTTGCCACCGTACCGCTGTTTACCCTCTGCTTTAGCCGCCTTTTCGGCATCCGCACCCGCAAGCTGGAATGGCTGGGGATTGGGATTGGCCTGGCCGGCATTGTTCTGCTCAACAGCGGCGGCAACCTGAGCGGGAATCCGTGGGGCGCGGTGATTATCCTGATTGGCTCGATGAGCTGGGCGTTGGGTTCCGTCTACGGGTCGCGTATCGAACTGCCGACCGGCATGATGGCCGGTGCGATTGAGATGCTTGCCGCGGGGATTGTCCTGCTGCTGGCTTCCGCGCTGACGGGAGAAACGCTGACGACCCTGCCGCCGCTGTCGGGCTTTCTGGCGGTTGGCTACCTGGCGCTGTTTGGCTCTATCATCGCCATTAACGCCTATATGTTCCTGATCCGCAATGTCTCTCCGGCTGTCGCCACCAGCTACGCCTACGTCAACCCGGTCGTGGCCGTGCTGCTCGGAACGGGACTGGGGGGAGAAACGCTCTCACCTGTGGAATGGATTGCTCTTGGGATCATCGTGTTTGCCGTCGTGCTGGTCACGCTGGGCAAATATCTGCTGCCGGCAAAACCGGTGGTCACGCCTTGCGAGGTGGAGAAACCGTAAGCAGGTGAATGCCCTGCGTGTCGATCTGCGCGGTCTGGCCGCCGCCGCAGATCCACTCTTCCAGCCGTTCGCTCAGATCGGCATCGTTCAGCTTTAATCTGCCTCTCAGCGCACACTCCCAGACGATCAGCACCCGCCAGCCCTGCGCCATCAGCGTGGCCAGATCCCGCCTGTCGCGCTCGACGTTCTTACCAATCTTATCCAGCCAGAAATCGGTGCGCGTCGCCGGGACTTTGAAGAGGTAGCAGTCGTGATGGTGCCAGAAACAGCCATGGGTAAAGATGATGCACTGCCAGGCGTCGATGACGAAATCCGGGCGTCCCGCCAGGGTGGGATCCTGCACGCGGAAGTCAAACCCCGCCTGCGTCAGCAGCGCGGCCAGGCGCTTTTCAATGGCGGTGTCACGCGTGCCGATGGCACGCATGTTTTTACTGCGCGTCGCCTTATCGTGAACATCCGTCATTGACGGCCTCACCCTGACGAAGTGCCACCGCCTGTCGGATGCGCGAGGCCAGCAGCTTTGCGACAGCCGCGAACGCGGGAACCACCACCGAGTTACCAAACTGACGGTACGCCTGGGTATCCGACACAGGAATGCGGAAGCGATAACCCTGCGGCGTCTCAAAGCCCATCAGCCGGGCGCATTCGCGCGGCGTTAAGCGCCGTGGGCGATGGCGCTGGTTGTGCGGATCGTCGAAATCTTTTTCACCCAGCGCCTTGTCCCAGCCTCTGTCGATCAGGATTTCCGCGCCGTCTTTATAGTAGCGAGCAGACAGCGTGCGGGTGACGCTGTGCGGATCGTTCGGGTTGACCATCCCAAAGCCGAAGCCGTTGCCTTTCGCCTGGTGCTTCTTGGCATAGCGGTAGAGGTATTTCCACAGCACAGGGGTCAGGATAAATTTCGCGTCGACGACGGGTTCCAGCAGATCGGCCACGGTGGGGCGGCGCTCGGGATACAGAGAAGGAATATCCCGCAGAGTAAAATCGCCTTTCAGATTGAGATCGCGGCGGAAGCCCACCAGCACGATACGTTCGCGATGCTGGGGCAGGAAATGTTTCCCATCAATAATTTTAGGATCGTCCGCGCCCATGTCCTCTGAATCGGCCACGTCATAACCCAGCTCATCCAGCGTTTGCATGATAATGCGGAAGGTTTTCCCGCCGTCGTGGCTTTTTAAGTTTTTGACGTTTTCCAGTACGAAAATGGCCGGACGACGGGCGTCAATAATACGCGCCACGTCAAAAAACAACGTTCCCTGCGTATCGCAGGCAAAACCGTGGGCGCGTCCAAGGGCATTCTTTTTGGAGACGCCGGCCAGCGAGAAAGGCTGACACGGGAAGCCTGCCAGCAGCACGTCATGCGCCGGGATCGTCTGACGAATGTGCTCGGCGGCCTGTTCATCGCTCACGCCGCTTTTATGGCTCAGGGTCACATCGCGGATATCCGCGTTGAAATGATGCTCGTGCGGATCGCAGTACCAGTTTGCCTTGTAGGTACGCACGGCGTGCTTGTTCCACTCGCTGGTAAACACGCACTGTCCACCGATGGCTTCAAAACCGTGACGAATGCCGCCGATACCGGCAAACAGATCGATAAACCGGAAGGCATAGTTCGGGTGCGCGGCAGAAGGACGCGGAAGCAGATTTTGCAGATAACGAAACTCGCCTTCACTCAGGCGACGCCCTGCTCGCTCGCTGGTCAGCAGACGTTTAAGGATCGCCGGGCTCCAGTGGCTCTCGCCGTGCGCCACCAGCAGGCTGGCCAGCGTTTTAGCATCATAGATATCCAACAGCTGGCGCAGTAAGGCCTGCACCGTTGCCGTTGATTTCTCACCCTGCGCGGGCGCGGGCTCTGTCACTGATCGATTTTCCTGCATTCTTTTAACCGGAGAGTAAAGACTGGGAACAGATTACCACAGTTCAGTTGCGCAAACTGCGACGGAAGCGGCTCAGCACCTGGCTATCCAGCCCGAGGCAGTCGCCGTGTAATTCGGCGCTGAGTTTCGCCATAAACTGGATCAGGAAATCGGCATTGTGACGTGCCAGTTCGCGGCCCATGTCCGTTTGCATTGTATCAGGCAAACGCAGCAGCTTGGTCTGAAAATGGTCGAGGGCAAACGCGCGGTCGTCGAGGGGACGCGCATCGGCAAAGGGATCGTCCGCGTCAAATAGCGGCACGCCCAGTGCGCCCGAGACGGCAAAAACGCGCGCCAGGCCGATAGCGCCTAACGCTTCCAGCCGGTCAGCGTCCTGCACAATTTTGGCTTCTATACTTTGCGGCGCAATGCCGGCGCTGAAGCTATGCGCCTCAATCGCGTGCGCGACGGCGGCAATATGCTCGGGCGGAAAGTCCGGGAAGTCGCGGCGCAGTATCTCGCTCGTCTTGCGAGCAGCGAGCCGTGACGACTGGCTGCGTTCAGGATGGTTCTTCGGCAGGCTGACAATATCGTGAAAATAGCAGGCGGTCAGAATCACCCGCGGCTCGGCCGTGTGGTGAACCATGATTTTTTGCGCCGTCATCCACACCCGACGAAAATGCGAAATATCATGTGCAGTATCGTCGTTCTGGTGATTTTCCTTGAGCCAGCGCTCAAAGCCATGCTGCCACCGGGCCAGTTCCATCATCATGTCCTGTTGTTTAAAAGAAGGTGAATTATAACATAGCCAAATTAAATGAATTTAAAAATAGCGCTGCGAAATATTTAATAATAATTACTCCTTATAAATCCACCCCAATAATTCACAAGAAAAATAAAGAGATTAATAGAAATAATTTGAAATATTTCATCGAATTTAATTACATTTATTTTTGAAACTAAATCACAAGCCATAGAATAGTATCGAGCCTGTAATTACGGAGGGTGATTACATATATTCATATAAATTATCTTTAAAGGGAATATATAATGAAAAGAAAAGTTCTGGCATTTCTGGTACCCGCGTTATTAATGGCAGGCGCAGCGAATGCGGCTGAAATGTATAACAAAAATGGCAACAAAGTTGACCTGTACGGTAAGGTTGACGCGCGTCATACCTTCTCTGACAACCCTGGTGATGATGGCGATGAAACCTATGTACAGGTTGGTTTCAAAGGCGAAACCCAGATTACTCGCGATCTGGTGGGTTACGGTCAGTGGGAATATAAAACGTTCGCTAACGATACCGAAGGCGCGGGTGACAAATCCTTTAACCGTCTGGCCTACGCTGGCCTGAAATATGGCGAATACGGTTCATTTGATTATGGCCGTAATTACGGCGTCGTGTACGACGTTGAAGCCTGGACCGATATGCTGCCGGTATTTGGCGGTGATTCTTACACCTGGACCGATAACTTTATGAATGGCCGTGCCAACGGTCTGGCAACCTACCGTAATAGCGATTTCTTCGGTCTGGTTGAAGGTCTGAATTTCGCGCTGCAGTATCAGGGTGCGAATGAATATCAGTATGCTCAAGAAGACCAGGAAGGCACGAAAAACGGTCATAAAGACGTACGCTTCCAGAACGGCGACGGCTTCGGTATGTCTACCTCCTATGACTTCTCTGGCGATCTCTCAGGCCTGAGCCTGGGTGCGGCGTACTCTTCTTCTGATCGTACTAATGAACAGGAAGCGGCAGGCAAATACAGCGCGCGTTATGCGAGCGGTAAAACAGCTGAAGCGTGGACCCTTGGCGCGAAATACGACGCCAACAACGTCTATCTGGCAATGATGTACGCTGAAACCCGCAACATGACGCCATATGGTGATTATGGTATCGCGGATCAGACTCAGAACTTCGAAGCGGTAGCACAGTACCAGTTCGACTTCGGCCTGCGTCCATCCCTGGCATGGGTTTACTCTAAGGGCAAGGACATGACCTATCCAGGCAACGCCAGCAACCCTCAGGGTCAGCATGGAGATATGGACCTGGTTAACTACATTGACCTGGATATGACCTACAGCTTCAACAAGAACTTCTCCACCTATGTTGACTACAAAATCAACATGCTGGATAACGATGAAAGCTTCTACGAAGCCAACGGTATTTCCACCGACGACATCGTTGGCGTCGGCATGACCTACCAGTTCTAATCTTTAAAAATACCAAAGGCCGCATCTGCGGCCTTTTTTATTTCTTCGCGGTCTGTGTTATGGCGCTTCCTGCAGCGCCACGCGGATGAACCCGTTATTCTGCGCCAGCAGTTCATGGGCTTTCCACGCATCCAGCCCTGTCAGCACCATCAATACCGCCGTTTTACAGTGATGGTTACAGCTCTCCAGCGCGGCTTTTGCCTCCGCCCGGGAGCATCCCCCTGCTTCCATCACAATGGCGATTTGGCGTTCGGCCCATTTGGTACTGCTTGCCTCGAGATCCACCCGCAGGTTGCTGTAAACGCGTCCGGTTCGAACGGCCAGCCCGGTAGCGATCATCGAGAGGATCATTTTCTGCGCAATCCCCGCTTTGGTGTTGAGATAGCCGGCCACCACATCGGCACCCAGTTCGGGAGCAATAACCATACTCGCCAGCTGCGCGGCTTCACTTTGCGCATCACCGGTAATGACGGCGACCGGCGCCCCCAGCGACCATGCATGGCGCATTGCCCCCCACACCCACGGTGTTTTTCCGCTGACGGTCACGGCCAGCATCATATCGTGTTCACCAAACTTAATGGCCTGCAGATCGGCAACGCCGCGCTCGTAGCTCCCTTCCCCCTCTTCTGCCGTGACGGCCACCACGGGGGTTTTGCCCGGCGCATAGTCATCGGCAACCTGTTGCGCGACCCGACCAGACGGTCCCGCCCCGACAATCACCAGACGGCCACCATGATTGAGGATCGCGGCAGCGTTATCCACCGCTCGGGCAATTACAGGTAAACAAGGGGTGAGTGCAGCAGAAATGAGTGCATCATCCTGGTGAATGACTTTCAGCATGTCCAGCGTGGACAATCGATCGATATTCATCGTGCTGGCGTGCCGTCTTTCCTTGACCGAACCGGTAAGCAGAATGCTCATAAACAGCCTCCTTATTATGAGTACCCACACACTATAAAGTGTTTTATATAGATGACCTGCGAGGAGGGTCACGAAAAGAGGACCAAATCCACGCCTTTACATGGCTTTAAGAAAAGCGCGTCATCGGCGATAATTACCCCCTTACTTAATCATCGCGGAGTATTGATGAGCGATTTGCAGCCTTTCCTTCCGACGCGCAAGCGCCCCATGAAACTCAATACGCTGGTCACGCTGATGGTATGCGCGATTATCGGTTCAGTGCTGCTGGTGGTCTTTGCGCTCTATTCGGTGCAAATCACCCGCGCCACACGCGATGATGTCAAAGACACCGCGCTCGGCATTGCCCGCACCCTCGCCGACAGCCCCGAGATACAGCGCGGCCTGATGCAGGCGCCGCAGGAGAATATTATTCAGCCCATCGCCCAGGCGGTGACGAAACGAAACGATCTGCTGTTCACCGTGGTCACCGATATGCGCGGGATCCGCTATTCTCACCCGAATGAGGCGCTGCTGGGGCTGCATTTTATCGGCGACGATTTAACGCCCGCGCTGGAAGGCAAAGAGAACGTATCGGTTAACCGGGGCGCGCTCGCCGAAGCGCTGCGCGTATTTACCCCCGTCTACGACGGCCAGCACGAGCAGATTGGCGTGGTAGTGGTCGGTATCTCCCTGAATAAGGTGGAAGAGCAGATTACCCGCGGGCGGCTAAACGCCGTCTGGACCATTTTGTTCAGCATTTTTATGAGTTCGATGGCGATTTGGGGTCTGGTGCGGGTCCTGAAACGCATCCTGTTCGGACTCGAACCCTACGAAATTTCCGCCCTGTTCGAACAACGCCAGGCGATGCTGCAGTCGCTTCGTGAGGGGGTGCTGGCCGTTGATATTCACGGGCGCGTGACGATGATCAATCAGACCGCCAGAGAAATATTGCTTCTCCCGTCCGGCAAGCAGACCGAAAACACCAGCGCCCCCCTGCTGGCCAGCCTGCGTGACGTCTCGAAGACGGGCGTCGCGCGCCAGGATCAGGAGATCAGCTGCAACGGTCGGCTATTGCTGTGCAACATGGTCCCGGTGAAAAGTCAGGATCGGGTGATCGGCGCCATCACCACCTTCCGTGATAAAACGGAAATCAGCCAGCTGATGCAGCGTATTGATGGCATGGTGAATTACGTCGATGCCCTGCGCGCCCATACACACGAGTTTATGAATAAACTGCATGTGATCCTGGGCCTGCTGCACATGAAGCGCTACGACAAGCTGGAAGAGTACATCCTGCAGACGGCACATCATTACCAGACGGATATCGGTACGATACAGAGCAAGGTAAAATCCCCGGTGGTAGCCGGGTTCCTGCTGGGTAAAATCAACCGGGCGAAAGAAGCGGGCGTCACCCTGACGCTGGCGGATGAAAGCCAGATACCGGATACCGCAAGTGAAGAGCAGGTCGCGGTGCTGATCACCGCGCTGGGCAACCTCATTGAAAACGCGCTCGACGCGATGGAAGGACAGCAGGAAGGTGAGATTGGCCTGCTGCTGCATTATCAAAATGGCTGGCTCAGCTGTGAAGTCAGCGACGATGGCCCCGGCATTGATCCCACTCAGCTGGAGTCTATTTTTACAAAGGGCTTCTCAACAAAAGGCGACAACCGCGGCGTTGGGCTGTTCCTTGCTCGCCAGCAGATTCAGAACCTTGGCGGCGATATCACCGTCGAGTCTGAGCCCGGCGTATTTACCCAATTTTTTGTTCACATCCCCTGGGATAGCGAGAGGAATATCGCGTGATAAATGTGTTAATTGTCGATGATGACGCCATGGTGGCCGACCTCAACCGTCTGTACGTCAACCGTGTTGAAGGCTTTACCTGCTGTGGCGTCGCCTCCACGCTAAACCAGGCCGAGGCCATCATTAATGACCCCAGCCATCCTGTCGATCTGGTGCTGCTGGATGTCTATATGCAGCAGGATAACGGGCTGGATCTGCTGCCCGTCATTCGCGCATCCGGCCGCCAAATCGATGTGATCATGATCACCTCGGCCGCCGACGCCGCCACGATCCAGACCTCCATCCATTATGGCGTGGTGGATTATCTGATTAAGCCGTTCCAGTTCCCGCGCTTTGAAGAGGCGTTGAACGGCTGGAAGGCAAAGCACAGCCTGATGGGGTCGCATCAGTATTACGAGCAGGCGGACGTCGACCGTCTGATCCACGGCGGGGCACCGGAACTGGCAGACAGCAAAAAGCTGCCGAAAGGGTTAACGCCGCAAACGCTGCGCACGATTTGCCAGTGGATTGACGCACACCCGGAGACAGAGTTTTCTACCGATGACCTGGCAAACGCGGTCAATATTTCCCGCGTGTCCTGCCGCAAATATCTGATCTGGCTGGCGCAAATCAATATTCTGTTCACCAGCATTCACTACGGCGCCACCGGGCGTCCGGTGTATCGCTACCGTCTCCAGCCGGAGCAGACGGGCCTGCTCAAGCAATACTGTCAGTAACGCGGTAGGTATCGTCCAGCAGGGTAAAGCGGAAGTGGTGTGCTGAAGAGAACACCACTTCTTTTGTTTTGGTCACAAAGATCGCTTCTATGTCTGGACGCGCACGCAGCGCGGCGCAGCCCTTCTCCACGCCCATGCCGTACATCAGCGTGGTCCAGATATCGCCATCGATGGAATCTTTTGAAATGATGGTCACGCTGTCCAGTTCGTTGTCCAGCGGATACCCGGTGCGCGGATCGAGAATGTGGTGATAGCGTTTGCCGTTGTGCTCAAAGTAGCGCTCGTACGTTCCCGACGTCACGACGGAGAGGTTCTCGACGACCATCGTGCCGATCAGCGCATCCCCGGCGAACGGTTTTTTCAGCCCAACGCTCCAGCCCCCTTCCGGGGAGCCTAAGGTCTGAATGTTTCCGCCAAGGTTAATCAGCCCCAGCTCAGCGCCCTCTTTACGCAGGTAATCCCGCACCCTGTCGGCGATATAGCCTTTGGCAATCGCCCCCAGATCGATCTCCATCCCCGCCCGGGTCAGAAACACGCTGCTGCTGGCCTCATCAAGGAGAACATCCTCTGGGCGGGTAATTGCCAACAGCGACGTGATTTCATCGGCAGGCGGAACGCTGTCCCCCTGAAAACCAATCTTCCAGCGCTTCACCAGCGGACCGATTGCCAGATTAAAGGCGCTGTCCTTGAGGAGGCTTGCCGCTTTTGCACAGCGGATCAGATCAAACACTGGCCGACTGACGGTGACCGGATGCTGGCCGGCCGCATGGTTGATGTCCATCACCTGCGAGTGCGCGCGGTTGACGGTGAGCAGGTCTTCATACTGTTTGATCAGGCGAAACACGCGGGACGCGAGGGCTTCGTCATGGGAGAAGAGCTTCAGGAGGATGGGTGACCCCATCAGGACGGCGGAGTAACTGTAAACGCGATGGCTATCAGGCATGGCAGGAGTCCTCAGCTGTAGCCCCGGCTGGCACCGCGCCGCCGGGGAAAATGCCGGATATCGCTGCGCGTATCCGGCCTGGGAAGCAGGAGCCTCACCTCTTTTTCGAACGCAGAGCCGCCTGATGTCCTGCAAGGGTACCAAAAATAATGATATCTGCCACCGCGTTACCGCCGATACGGTTAGCACCGTGGATCCCGCCGACCACTTCACCGGCTGCAAACGCGCCTGGCAGCACGTTGTGGTTGCTATCCAGCACGCAGGTTTCGGTGTTGATGGTCACGCCGCCCATGGTGTGGTGCACGCCCGGCGCAATCTGAATGGCGTAGAATGGCCCTTCATTGATGGGCGCACGCAGCGCGGTGGTACGACCAAAGTCGTCATCATGCTGTTTTTCAACGAAACCGTTGTAACGTTCCAGGGTCGCCAGGAAAGCGTGGTAATCCATGCCGAGCGCTTCCGCCAGGGCTTTCGGCGAGCTGGCGCTGGTCACGAAGCCTTTGGCAATGTACTCATCCGCGGCTTTGTTTTTGGCGCGTACATGCTCGTCAAAGACGATGTAAGCGTATTTCTCCGGCAGGGCGATGATTGACGCCGAGACTTTATCGCGGGTCGACATTTCGTTGTAGAAGCGTTCCCCTTTCTGATTGACCAGAATCGCCCCGCCCCCGCGGATGGATTCGGAAATCAGGTACGAGGTTTTCTGCTCTACGGTCGGGTGAATTTGAATCTCGCCCATATCGACAGTGCCAGCCCCGATGCGCTCCAGCAGCGCGATACCGCCACCGGTCGCCCCTTTATGGTTGGTGGTGACGAAACCTTCCAGATCCGGACGGTATTTCACGACCATCTGGCTGTTAGCGCTGAAGCCGCCCGTTGCCACAATCACGCTTTTCGCTGCCACGGTGATGGTTTCATTCTCTTCGGTGGTCAGGCGCACGCCGGTGACTTCACCGTTTTCGAAGAGGATGTCGCTGACGGAAGTATCCAGCATCACCTCGATATTGCGTTTGTTGACGTTACGCACCAGGCCGCTAATCAGGTAACCGCCCACCGCAGAACCGTCTTTTGGACGGTGAGTACGGTCGATGCTCATCCCGCCAGTGGTGGTGATGTCGTTCAGCATGATGCCGCGGGTTGCCAGCCACTCAATTGCCTGCGGCGCGTTCTCGACGAAGCGGCGCAGCAGTTCAGGGTTGTTCTTGTTGCCGCCACCTTTCAGGCTTTCCTGGTAGAACAGCTCTTTGCTGTCCTGAATGCCCTTCACGCGCTGGAAGCGGGTTTCAGCGGCGTTCATCCCGGCAGAGGCTTTAATGGTATTCCCGCCGATGGTTGGCATTTTCTCAACAATCAGCACGCTCGCGCCTTCGTCGTGAGCCTGAATCGCCGCCGCCAGACCGGCGCCGCCGCTGCCGACAACCACCACGTCCACGCTGCGGGTTTCGTTCGGGTCAACGCCCTCTTCCGCTGCCCGCGCTTTGCTGGATTTCAGCATCGCTTTAGAGACCGCTTTCTTCACCGCTTCACTCTGGCTGGTTGCGCCGGTGATGGCATCCACGTGCGGGGTATTGGCATCCAGAATGCGGGTGCGGATCTCTTCAAAGCTGGTGACGAACTCAACGTCTTCGCTTGGGCCAGACGCAAGCTCGATATCCGCAATGCGGTCAGTCTCCAGGCTGACGTTAATCACCAGCTCGTTCGCGTCGTCCTGCACTTTCTCGGTGAACATGCCCGGTTTGAATTTTGATTCGCCCATGCTCATGTCGCGGATCATCGCTTCCACCAGCGAGAAGCGCCACAGCGGTTCAGGAATGTTCAGCGCCTCGCGCTGGGTGCTGTCCATAAACAGCTCCAGCGTTTCCCCGGCCGCGATGCGGTCGGTCCAGTCCGGATAGGCAATGGTGGCACGGCCAACGGCAATCAGGTCGTAACCGTGTTCCAGCGCTTCATTGGCATCGGCGGCATTCACCACGCCACCCACGCCCATGACCGGAACCTGCGCCAGCGTTTCAGAACGCATCGCGCAGTATTTTTCGATAAGCGGCGTTGGGTCCTGGGTGTCGACAATGGAAGGACGCAGGGTCGCGCCGACGGAAAAGTGCAGGTAATCCACGCCGCGCGCCGCCAGTTTTTCCAGCAGGTACATGGTGTCTTCAAAGCGGATGCCCGGCACTTCCAGCTCTTCGGGGGAGAAGCGGTAGCCAATAATAAAGGCGTCGTCCGCGTACTGGCGCACCATTTTGTGGGTGATATCCAGAACCGCCAGCGGGAACTTCGCGCGATTATCGCGGCTGCCGCCCCACTCGTCGTCACGCTGGTTAGAGTTTGGCGAATAGAATTGCTGAATCAGATAGGTGTTTGCCCCGTGGATTTCCACGCCGTCGAAGCCGGCCTGGATGGCGCGGCGCACCGCTTCACCAAACTTGCCGATCATGCCTTCGACTTCTTCGCCAGTCAGTGCCACTGGCGTTGCTGCGCCCTCACGCGGCGCGGCAACGGCGCTTGGGCCAACCGGCGTACGGCCACCGATCAGTTTCGGGTCAACCATGCGGCCGCCATGGTAGATCTGCAGCAGAGCCTTAGAGCCTTTGGATTTGATCGCCTCCGCGATTTTCGCCAGCCCGGCAATTTTCTCATCATTATCAATCCCGATTGCGCCCGGGAAAGCCAGACCGAGATCGTCGACGAAGCAGCACTCCACAATGATGGTGCCGATACTGCCGGAACGGGCACGATAGTACTCCACCAGTTCACTGGTAACGGTGCCGTCGTAATAGCCGGTGCAGGTGGTCATAGGGGCCATTAACAAACGGTTTTTCAGTTCAGTGCCATTCGGTAATGTGAAGGGGCTAAGAATACGTTCGTTAGTGCTCATATTAGAAACTCCAAACTTTTAAAAAATTAAGAATTCGTTATCGGATTAGTTTTTAGTTCGTCGTTATTTGCCGATGTCATGATATTAATATAATGATTTTTTTAGTTTCTAAAGTTATTACGTTAGTTAAAAAACTATTTAATCCCTGCAATAACACAAATAACACATTGGTGTTAGCGAATGTAATTCAGTCATTCACAATAATTTAAAATTCGTTAAATAAAAATTGGTTAAACCAATTTCCATCACACATGCAAAACCATTAAAAACAACAAGATATAGAACAAAGAAAAAATAGATGTTACGAAAATGATAAAACAAACCAATAAAAAAGGTAATACCCACATACGCCTGAGTGGTTATTAATAAAAGCATAAAAATAACGCTGCAATTCTGTTTTTTTGATCGCGATCAATAGTTATGGCATCCAAAAGCGCAATATAAAAACATCATCATTTTTTAATTTAGCGCCACCATAAAAGCGTTAAATTGCTATTACTGAAAATACAAAACCGCACCTTTAATAACTAAAAAAAGCAAAGAAACTTAAGAAAGTGATTTTGTTTTTTCAGTACGACCGAATCTTTGACAACTTAAGACGTGAAACTATGAATACAAAAACTGCTGTAACGCCCCCTGTGGCGAACCAGGCATCAAATGGAAACGCAAAACGTCTGCTGATGATGGCACTGCCCGTCATCGTCGCCGTACTGCTGCTGTTTGTTCCGGTACCGGAAGGTCTGCCTCCTTACGCATGGCACTATTTCGCTATCTTCGTTGGCGTGATCGTCGGTTTGATCTTCGAACCGCTGCCGGGTGCGGTGATCGGTCTGACCGGCGTGGTCGCCATTGCCCTGTGCAGCCAGTGGGTGCTGTTCAGTCCTGAACAGCTGGCTGATCCGAAATTCAAGCTGGCAGGCGCCTCCTTTAAGTGGGCGGTGAGCGGGTTTGGTAACTCGACCGTCTGGCTGATTTTCGGTGCCTTCATGTTCGCCGCAGGCTATGACAAAACCCGCTTCGGCCGCCGTCTGGCGCTGATTCTGGTGAAATACCTCGGCCGTCGCAGCCTGACGCTCGGTTACGCGATTACGTTTGCTGACCTGCTGCTGGCACCGTTCACCCCGTCCAACACCGCGCGCAGCGGCGGGACCATCTACCCGATTATCGCTAACCTGCCGCCGCTGTACGGTTCTAAACCGAACGACCCAAGCGCGCGTAAAATTGGTTCGTACCTGATGTGGGTGGCGATCACCGCGGCCTGTATCACCAGTTCAATGTTCCTCTCCGCCCTCGCGCCGAACCTGCTGGCGCTGGCGCTGGTGAAAAGTACGGTTGGGATCGATATCTCCTGGGGCACCTGGTTCCTCGCCTTCCTGCCGCTGGGTATCCTGCTGATTCTGGCCATGCCGCTGCTGGCCTACTGGTTCTACCCGCCAGAAGTGAAGGTGAACAACGAAGTGCCGCTGTGGGCGACCCGTGAGCTGGAAAAACTGGGCAAACTGTCCCGCAATGAAATTCTGCTGCTGGTGTTCGTGTGCTGTGCGCTGCTGATGTGGATCTTCGCCGCCGCGTGGATTGAACCCGCTATGGCTGCCCTGCTTATCGTCGGCCTGATGCTGTGGACCGGCGTGCTGGAGTGGAACGATATCACCGGTAACAAAGCGGCGTGGAACACCTTCGTCTGGTTCGCCACCCTGGTTGCGCTGGCGGACGGCCTCTCCTCTACCGGCTTCATCAGCTGGCTGGGTAAAGAAGGTGGTCTGTTAATGAGCGGTATCTCTCCGGGCGTGGCGACCATCGTCCTGCTGCTGGCGTTCTACCTGCTGCACTACCTGTTTGCCAGCACCACCGCGCACACCACGGCGCTGCTGCCAGCGATGCTGACCATCGCCTCCACCATTCCGGGCATGAATATGGAAGTGTTCGTTCTGCTGATGGTGACCTCGCTGGGCGTGATGGGGATCATCACCCCGTACGGTACTGGCCCAAGCCCGATCTACTACGGTAGCGGCTACCTGCCAACCAAAGACTACTGGCGCCTCGGCACCATCTTCGGTGCCATCTTCCTGGCGGCCCTGCTGCTGATTGGCTATCCGTGGATGTCCATGATGTTCTGATTTCTGACCGCCGGGGCCTTCCTCCGGCGGTTTTATTTTTGTGGAGCAAGCTATGTCAAACAAACCGTTTATCTACCAGAACCCCTTCCCTCTTTCGCATGACGACACCGAATACTACCTGCTGACCAAAGAGCACGTCTCCGTTGCCGAGTTCGAAGGCCAGGAAATCCTGAAAGTGGAGCCGGAAGCGCTGACCCTGCTGGCGCAGCAGGCCTTCCACGACGCCGCATTTATGCTGCGTCCTTCCCACCAGCAGCAGGTTGCCGCCATCCTCAACGACCCGGAAGCCAGCCAGAACGATAAGTACGTTGCCCTGCAGTTCCTGCGCAACTCCGAAATCGCGGCCAAAGGCGTGCTGCCGACCTGCCAGGATACCGGCACCGCGATCATCATGGGTAAAAAAGGCCAGCGCGTCTGGACCGGCGGCGGTGACGAAGCGGCCCTGAGCCAGGGCGTGTATAACACCTACATTGAAGACAACCTGCGCTACTCCCAGAATGCGGCGCTGGATATGTATAAAGAGGTGAATACCGGTACCAACCTGCCCGCGCAGATCGATCTCTACAGCGTGGACGGCGATGAATACAAATTCCTGTGCATGGCGAAAGGCGGCGGCTCTGCCAACAAAACCTATCTCTACCAGGAAACCAAAGCGCTGATCACCCCGGCGAAGCTGAAAAATTACCTGGTTGAGAAGATGCGTACCCTGGGGACGGCAGCCTGCCCGCCGTACCACATTGCCTTTGTTATCGGCGGAACCTCGGCGGAAGCCACGCTGAAAACCGTGAAGCTGGCTTCCACGCGCTACTACGACGCGCTGCCAACGGAAGGCAACGAACACGGCCAGGCGTTCCGCGATGTTCAGCTGGAACAGGAGCTGCTCCAGGAAGCACAGAACCTCGGCCTCGGCGCGCAGTTTGGCGGTAAATACTTCGCCCACGACATCCGCGTGATCCGCCTGCCGCGCCACGGCGCGTCCTGCCCTATTGGCATGGGGGTTTCCTGCTCCGCGGACCGCAACATCAAAGCGAAAATCAACCGCGACGGGATCTGGATTGAGAAGCTGGAGCACAACCCGGGCCAGTACATTCCTGAATCGCTGCGCCAGCAGGGCGAAGGCGACGTGGTCAGCATCAACCTGAACAAGCCGATGAATGAGATCCTGGCGCAGCTTTCCGCGCACCCGGTCTCTACCCGCCTGTCGCTGAACGGAACCATCATCGTGGCGCGCGACATCGCCCACGCGAAGCTGAAAGAGCTGATCGACAACGGTGAAGAACTGCCGCAGTACGTCAAAGATCATCCGATTTACTACGCGGGCCCGGCCAAAACGCCGGAAGGCTACGCGTCTGGCTCACTCGGTCCAACCACCGCAGGGCGCATGGATTCGTATGTGGACTTACTGCAGTCCCACGGCGCGAGCATGATCATGCTGGCAAAAGGCAACCGCAGCCAGCAGGTGACGGACGCCTGCCATAAGCACGGCGGCTTCTACCTGGGCAGCATCGGCGGCCCGGCGGCGGTGCTGGCGCAAAACAGCATTAAGAGCCTGGAGTGCGTCGCGTATCCTGAGCTGGGAATGGAGGCCATCTGGAAAATTGAAGTCGAGAACTTCCCGGCGTTTATCCTGGTGGATGACAAAGGCAACGATTTCTTCCAGCAGATCCAGAACCAGCAGTGTAAAGGCTGTTCACAGCGCTGAGTGCTTCCATACGTCCGGCAAGAGCGACAGCGTTTCAGCGATCGTGCTGCGCTTGTCGCTCCCCGGCTTCCAGATGGTGACCATCGTCTGACCAATCCCCTGGCTGCCCACTTCGGTGTGCAGCCTTTTTACGTTTTGCCACTGCCCGGCGTGAAAATGCGTCGGTAAGAATCCCCAGCCGCAGCCGCGCTCCAGCAAACCGCGCAGCATCTCCGGTTCATTGGTAAAGAGGGTATGCCCGGAAATCTGCAGGCGGCGCGCCACCGGCTCGTCCGAGGCGGGGTGCATGATGACCTGGGGCACCAGGGAGAGATCGAGCAGCGACAGAGGCGAAGAACGATCAGCAAACAGCCCGCTGGCGGCATAAAAATCCATATCAATGGCACCCAGGGCGCGCCATTCCATATCATTGCCCACGCTGCGGTTGCGTGCCTGGCATATGGCGAGATCCGCGTCGTTGTTCGCCAGCAGCCGTTCCGATTCATCCCGCGAGGCGCAAATAAGGCTCAGGCGGATTTTTCGCACCGCCATTTCAGCAATCACCCCGTGCAGAAAGGCTCTGGGCGTAAAAGGATCGTAGACCAGCGTCAGGTCCTGCGTGGCACCGTGCGGCACCTCTCTGGCAAACGCCTCAAAGGCTTTTACCTGCCGCATCAGCAGGTGCGCCTGGCGCTGAAGCTGTTCCCCTTCGGGCGTGAGCCGCAGGGTGCGGCCGTCGCGAATAAACAGCGCGTAGCCTAACCCATCCTCAAGAAAATCAACCAGATCGCGAAGCGTCGTTCGGTCCTTCTTCAGCGCCACCGCGGCTTTACTCAGGCTCCCGTTCTCGGCCACGGCGGTAAATGCCTCGAGCTGTGCAAAAGAGTAAATCAGTCCCGCCACGCTACGCTCCTTCTGTTTTTTGGGGGGATTTTCCCCCGCTACGCGTTTTTTATTATAGCCCCGGGGTTTTTAAACTGAAGCCGTTCCTAACCTGTAAGAGACGGATATGAAAAACAGAAAAGTAAACCATGCCCTGCTGGCGGGCCTTGTCTTCAGCACCCTGATCTCCCCTGCGGCAGTGGCGGCCTGTAAAGGCACCGACCTCAGCGCCTGCCCAGCCCCCTTCGACACCACGCTGCCAGACCCCCATAAGATGCTCACCTGGAGCCAGGCCGATCGCGTGGTGGGCTTTCGCAATGACTACCGCAACTACGCCGGGGATCGTTTCCGCCACGGTAACGCCGTGCCGCTGCAAATGTCGGACAAGCCGCTCACGGACGCACACTATCAGGTCAACGGCAGGCGCTACGGCCTTCAGGAGTACCTCCAGCGCCAGAACGTCAGCGGCATGCTGGTGCTGAAGGACGGCAAAATCGCCTGGAAGTATCTTGGAGAGGGCAATACCGACTCGACGCTCTGGACCTCGCGCTCGGTTGGGAAATCGGTGGTATCGGCGCTGGTGGGCGTGGCCCTCAAAGAGGGAAAGATCCACTCGCTTGACGATCGGATCACGCGGTATGAACCCGACCTGAAAGGCACCGCGTGGGATGGCGTGACGCTCAGACAGCTGATCACCCATACCTCCGGCGTGGCCTGGAACGAGGATTACACCAACCCCCACTCCGACTTTGCGCAGCTCACCGAGTGCGAGGCGAAGCCGGGTACCTATGACTGCGTGCGCAAGCTGGTGAAGGGGTTACGCAGAGCGCATCCGGCCGGAGAGAATTGGTCTTACTCTTCGGGTGGCGCCTGGCTGCTGGGTGACGTGCTGGAGCGGGCCACCGGCATGACGCTCGCAGCTTATCTGGAGAAAAGCATCTGGCAGCCTTACGGCATGGCGAGCGACGGCGTGTGGCATGCCTACAGCAAAGGCCAGCACGACGTCGGCGCGCACGGCTTTAACGCCACGCTGGAGGACTGGGGACGCTTCGGGCAATTTATCCTGAACAACGGTAGGCTGCCGAACGGTAAGACCATCCTGCCGGAAAACTGGATCCGGCAGTCGTCAGACTGGACGAAGGCCAAAGGCTCGGTATCAGACGCCCATCCCGAGGGGCTGTACGGCTATCAGTGGTGGAACAATGAAGTGCCCGCGAACGCCACGGGCGTAGAGCCCACGGCACAGGATTCGCTAAAAGGTTCGCTCTGGGCGCTGGGCATTTTCGGGCAGATGATCGTGGTGAACCCGAAGGAAAATCTGGTCATCGTCCAGTGGTCTACCTGGCCGCAGGCGGAGCCGTCCTTCAGCGCCCAGCCGCTGGAAGCTTCTCTGATGTTTAGCGCAATTGCCAGGGCGCTGCGCTGAAATGCATCCGCCGGGTAATGAAGCAGTTACCCGGCGCATTCTGAAAGCGCCTCTGCGCCACATCACAAAATCGCAATATCAGAGACTTACAAATTACTGGTGAATAAAAAGCCAACGGTTTGTTAAGTTATTGTTGCCATTAATTGTATTTATCAACCGACTTATATTCATGCAAAAAATGCATCAGTCGATGCGGCATTTGCGCTTATCTAATTCCTCATCCTGATCCAGTTTTCAGAAACAGACGCGTAAAACGTCAACAATAAACTGGAGATAACCATGTTTTCCTCAACCTCACCTGCAACCGTACGGTCGAAAGCGGGCGCGATACTTCGCGTCACGTCCGGCAACTTTCTTGAGCAATTCGACTTCTTCCTGTTCGGGTTCTACGCCACCTATATCGCCCATACCTTCTTCCCGGCGAGCAGTGAATTTGCGTCGCTGATGATGACCTTCGCCGTCTTCGGCGCAGGCTTTTTGATGCGTCCAATCGGCGCCATCGTGCTTGGTGCCTATATCGACAAAGTGGGGCGCAGAAAGGGGCTGATTGTCACGCTGTCCATCATGGCGGCGGGGACCTTCCTGATCGTGCTTATTCCGTCTTATCAAAGCATCGGTCTGTGGGCACCGCTGCTGGTGCTGACGGGCCGTCTGCTGCAGGGCTTTTCCGCCGGCGCGGAGCTTGGGGGCGTGTCGGTCTATCTGGCTGAAATCGCCACGCCGGGCCGCAAGGGTTTTTACACCAGCTGGCAGTCCGGTAGCCAGCAGGTCGCCATTATGGTCGCCGCCGCAATGGGCTTTGCGCTGAACGCGATGCTGGAAGAGAGCGCCATCCGCGAATGGGGCTGGCGCATCCCGTTCCTGTTCGGCTGTTTAATCGTGCCGTTTATCTTCTTCCTGCGCCGCAAGCTGGAAGAAACGGAAGAGTTCAGCGCGCGTCGCCATCATCTGGAGATGCGTCAGGTCTTTAAAACGCTGCTTGGCAACTGGCAGGTGGTGGTCGCGGGCATGCTGATGGTGGCGATGACCACCACGGCCTTTTATCTGATCACCGTTTATGCGCCCACCTTTGGCAAAAAGGTGCTAATGCTGAGCGCGTCGGACAGCCTGCTGGTCACGCTGCTGGTGGCGATCTCTAACTTCATCTGGCTGCCGGTGGGCGGTGCCCTGTCGGATCGCTTCGGGCGCAAGCCGGTGCTGATTGCCATGACCCTGCTGGCGCTGGCGACCAGCTACCCAGCCCTGACGCTGCTGGCGAGCGCGCCCAGCTTCTCGATGATGCTGAGCGTGCTGCTGTGGCTCTCCTTCCTCTACGGCCTCTATAACGGCGCAATGATCCCGGCGCTGACGGAAATTATGCCGGCTGAAGTGCGCGTGGCAGGCTTCTCGCTGGCTTACAGCCTGGCAACGGCGGTCTTTGGCGGCTTTACCCCGGTCATGTCCACCGCGCTGATTGAATACACCGGCGACAAAGCCTCGCCGGGCTACTGGATGAGCTTCGCCGCGGTATGTGCCCTGCTGGCGACGCTCTACCTCTACCGCCGCCGCGCGGTATCGCTGCAAAACACCGTCAAGTCAGAGGGGGCAGTATGAAACGCACTTATCGCTATACCGCCAGCGCGCTGGTGCTGACGCTCCTGAGCGTCAATGCCTTTGCTCAGGACGTGAAGGTGATGATCTCAGGCGGTTTTAAAGCCGCCCTTGAAAAGCTGGCCCCGGAATATGAACACCGGACCGGGGATAAAATTGTGATCATCCCCGGCCCCTCAATGGGCAATACGCCGCAGGCGATCCCAAACCGACTGGCGCGCGGCGAGAAGGCCGACGTGGTGATTATGGTGGGCGATGCGCTGGAGAAGCTCGAAAAGGCCAGCCAGACCCAGCCGGATTCGCGAACGGAACTCGCGGATTCTCCCGTTGGCATGGTGGTAAAAAAAGGAGCGAAAGTACCGGATATCAGCAGCGACGCGAAACTGCGTGAAACGCTGCTGCAGGCCAGCTCCATCGCCTACTCTGACAGCGCCAGCGGCAGGTACGTCAGCCAGGCGTTATTCAAAAAGCTGGGAATAGAAAAAGAGGTGGCGGGTAAAGCGACAAAGGTCGAACGTATTCCGGTCGCCTCAGAAGTGGCCAAAGGAAAATACACCCTCGGTTTCCAGCAGGTTAGCGAGCTGTTGCCGGTTCAGGGCGTCACCTTTGTCGGGAAAATCCCTGACAATGTGCAATACATCACGCGCTTCGCGGGCGCGGTTACCCGCCATGCAGAACATCCCGGGGAGGGGAAAGCGCTGTTGACCTATCTCGCCTCACCGCCCTCAAGGGCCGTCATTACGGAGACGGGGATGATCCCCGTTACGTCCGGCGATACTGCTCGGTGATCTGCTTTTCCAGTTCAGCCGCAATATAAGACTGGATGCGCCCCCGGCGCCGGATAAGCCCCACGGTGCGTTTCACTTCCGGCGCCATCAGCGGCAGATGCGTCAACAGCGTGTGCTCTGAGGTCGGCATTGACATGGCGGGAACGGCAGCGATGCCGATCCCCGCCTCAACCATACCGAGCATCGTGGTAACGTGACGTGTTTCGCAGACGCTGGGTCGCTCGGGAACGATATCCCCCAGCATCCGGTCGAGCAGATTGCGGTTGCCTGACGTTTTATCGAGGGAGATATAATCCTGCTGGTAAAACGTCTTCCACGTCAGGTGACTCTTCTGCGCCAGAGGATGATCCTTTCTGCACGCCGCAACGTAGACATCCTCCACCAGCGGGAAAAATTCGATTTCAGACGGCAGGTTTCCTGCAAAGCAGATACCAAAATCCGCCTGGCTGCGGGCCACGGCGTCAATCACATTGCCCGCGCTGCTGTCGATGAGCTTAATGCGAACACGCGGATAGCGAGACTGAAAACGCCGGATCACGTCAGGCATAAAGTAACAGGCCGCGGAAGGTACCGTGGCAACCGTGATCAGCCCCGTCCGCTCTTCACTGGCCTTATCGACATCCGCGAGCATTGACTCAACGCTGTCGAGCAACTGTGCGGAGCGCTCGGCAAAGTTTTGTCCGTAGAGCGTCAGCGCCACGCGGCGGGTGGTGCGATCGAACAGCCTGTTTCCCAGCGCGGCTTCCAGCTTTTCAATCCTGCGGCTCAGCGCCGACTGGGATAAACAGATAGATTCAGCGGCGACACGGAAGTTACCGTATTCCACTAACGCTCTGAAAGCATAAAGATCGTTAAGGTCAAAATTCACGGGCATAGCGTCTGGATGTCCTGTCAGGGAATACGCAACAAAGTCAAAAATAATAGCGTCTTATTGACCTGCCGCAACCGCCCAGGCGTTGAAATACCGATCAGAGGTCGTTGAGATGCAGGCGGACGTACCCCGCGCGGTCTGCAATGGCCTGCCGATCCTCTTCCGTCATGTCCGCTAGCTGTTTAAAGACAATGCCCAGGCGGGGATTGTTACCGAGACGCGCCTTATTGCGCGCAAAGAAGTCCCAGTAAAGGGCATTGAAGGGGCACGCCTGTTCGCCGGTACGCAGGTTGTGTTGATACCGGCACCCCTGACAGTAATTACTCATCTTATGAATGTATGACGCGCTCGAGACGTAGGGTTTACTGGCCAGTAACCCGCCATCGCCAAACTGGCTCATGCCGAGGGTGTTGGGCAGCTCCACCCACTCAAAGGCGTCAATATAGACGCCCAGATACCATTCATGGACCGCCTGCGGCGACAGGCCGCTGAGCAGGCTAAAGTTGCCGATGACCATCAGGCGCTGGATATGGTGGGCGTAAGCCTCGGTGAGCGACTGCCCAACGGCATGCGCCAGGCAGCGCATCTGCGTCTTGCCCGTCCAGAACCAGTCCGGCAGCGGGGCATGCTGGTCTAAGGCATTCAGCTCCCGATAGCCCGGCATCTGCGACCAGTAGATCCCGCGCACATACTCCCGCCAGCCGAGAATTTGTCGGATAAACCCTTCAACGGCAGGCAGCGGCGCGTGGCCCGAACGCCACGCCTGCTGGGCGGCCGCGACCACTTCCCGCGGATTAAGCATTTTAACGTTCAGCGCGAATGAAATTAACGAGTGGAAAAGAAAAGGTTCCTCCGCGTGCATCGCGTCCTGCCAGTTTCCAAACTGCGGGAGCACGTGCGCGATAAAATTATCCAGCCTGGCTTTGGCTTCCGCACGGTTGAGCGGCCAGCGAAAATTGTCGGCCTGCGGTTCGCCGAAGGTCTTTACGCCGCAGCGTTGGATCTCCGCCCATAAGGCGGAACGATCGTGGCAGGGACGCGCGTCCACCGGCGCGGGAGGCTCGCCGGACCAGCGCTTGCGGTTTTCAGCATCGAAATTCCATTTCCCCCCTTCCGGCTCGCCTTCAGAGGTTAACAGGACGCCGTGCTGACGACGCATTTCCCGATAAAAGTACTCCATTCGCCAGCTTTTGCGTGACGCAAAGAACGCGCTGACCTGTTCCCGAGTGGTGAAAAAATGCTCGCTGCTGACGCAGGCCGTTTCAACGGAGACCGTCTTCGCCCACGCCTGCAGCTGCGTATCAAGACGCCATTCGTCGGGCTCCTGCCATATCACCCTGTCCGCGCCGTAATGCGCGACAAGCGCGTTGAGATTGTCTTCCAGCGCGCCGCGGTTTGAGCCGTCGGAGAGTCGGACATACCTCACCCGATGCCCCTTCTCTTTTAATGCAGAGGCAAACGCCCGCATGGCGGCGAAGATAGCGATAACTTTCTGGGCGTGATGAAGCACATAGGCGGTTTCTGCCCGGAGTTCCAGCATCACGTAAATGACGTTCGAACTGCAGGTATCAAACCAGCTGTGATGCGGATTAAGCTGATCGCCCAGGATCAGACGCAGCTCGGTCAACGGTGGCTCCTGCGGCAACGCTCAGAACAGTATTTAACCTCATTCCAGCATTTCGCCCATTTCTTGCGCCACGTCATGGGCCGCTGGCAGTGCACACACAGTCGACTGGGCAGGTCCTGCTTGTTACCTTTGAAATCGCTCATCTTTTCAATACCGCACTGATTAATTCACCCCACCTGCGGATAAAGGCCACGACAGACTTCACAAAATGAAGGTGATGCCCGCAAACCGCTACCCACCGCTACGTACGAAATGATAGTTTATTCAGGCTGGATTTGTCGCAGTGAGCGATTTTCTGGCATCTTAACCGAACCTGACTTTCCCATTTTTGTTCAAGTGACGAGTTTGCGAGCAAAGCGATGATAAAGTGGCCCTGGAAAACGAATGAGGCTGGCCGGGATGTAGCGCTGCCATGGGATGACGCGCTGACGATCCCTGTTCTGGCTAATCTAAACCCGGATGAACAATCGAAACTGGTTCAACTGGCGGATCGTTTTTTGCAGCAAAAACGCCTGGTGCCACTGCAGGGGTTTGAACTCGATCCCCTGAAAAACGCCCGCATCGCCCTGCTGTTCTGTCTGCCGGTGCTTGCACTCGGCATTGAGTGGCTGGACGGTTTCCACGAAGTGCTTATCTATCCCGCGCCGTTCGTGGTGGATGACGAATGGCAGGACGACATCGGGCTGGTGCATAACCAGCGCGTGGTGCAGTCCGGACAAAGCTGGCAGCAAGGGCCGATAATCCTCAACTGGCTCGATATTCAGGACTCGTTCGACGCCTCCGGTTTTAATCTGATTATCCATGAGGTGGCGCACAAACTGGATACCCGCAACGGCGATCGCGCCAGCGGCGTTCCGCTGATCCCGCTTCGCGAGGTCGCGGGCTGGGAGCACGACCTGCACGCGGCGATGGATAACATCCAGGATGAAATAGACCTTGTGGGCGAGAGCGCGGCCAGCATTGACGCCTATGCGGCAACCGACCCGGCTGAGTGCTTTGCGGTGCTCTCCGAGTATTTCTTCAGCGCGCCAGAGCTTTTCGCGCCCCGTTTCCCGGCCCTGTGGCAACGTTTCTGCCAGTTTTATCAGCAGGATCCGCTCCAGCGCCTGCGGCAGAATGAGGGGTCTGGCGGGCATTCCTCCTCCCGCCAGGTCCATTAAGCTTTTTCAGCAGGGGTACGCTCAGTTGACCATACCCCTATGCTCAGGGCTAAAAACAGCAGCGCCATTCCCCATGCGGCCACTGTTAAAGCCTGCTCCCCGTAAAAGCGCGTCACGACCGGCACCAGCAGTGCGCTGACGCCGTAGCCTAATGTGTGGCTGGTGGCGATGACGCCCGCGCCTTTCCCCGTGGTAAGCCGATCGTTCAGCAGAAGCTGGTAGCCCGGCGTGGCCATCGCCGCCCCGAGTGACGTGATAACAATCCCCACGTAGAACAACATTAAACCGGCAACAGACATCAGCCCAAGCCCTGCCACCATCAGCACCGCCGCGATGCAGAGCAATGTCACCGGGCTGAAATGCTGCGGGCGGACCACCAGAAACTGTGCCGCGAGCGTGGCCAGCGCGGCCAGGCTCAGCAGGAGCGCGACATGATGGCTGATCTCCCGGGCGTTACCGCCCAGCAATGGGCTAAGATGCGGTGACAGGCCAATCTGCATCAGGCTCACCAGCGCCGCCAGCAGCAGCGCCAGCAGCAGGAACGGCAGCATGGAGGCCTGCAGGCGGGTTGCCTGGAGGGCTACCGGCGGCAGCGGCGGGTCAGCGACTTCGCGAAGCACCAGCAGCAGAGCGAGAAGCGGTGCAACCGCCATCAGCCAGAGCGGCGCCACCGGATTAACGCTGAGCATCAGCGCCGCCAGCGGTGGGCCGAGCAAACGCCCGCAGCTGAGGCCGGAGCTGATCGTCGCCAGCGCCGCCATTCTTTTCTCCAGTCCCGCACGCTGAATCGCCCACGTCTGGGCCGCAGGCACCAGCCCCGAGACCGTCAGTCCGTAGAGCAGGCGCGAGAATATAAGCCCCGCCAGCCCCCAGACCGTATCCAGCCTTCCGGCCGCCATCGCCCAGACCACCAGCGCCATCACAACAAAACTGGCCAGATAGCCGCTTAGTGAGGCCAGCATGACGGACTTACACCCCTTCCGCTCGCTCTGACGCCCCCACCAGGGTGATGCCGGTAAAAAGAGCATGGATCCAAACATCAACAGCCCGGCCCAGACCGAGAGTGACAGCCCGGTCAGGGTGACCAGCTGCGGGAGCATCACCAGCAAACCGTTTTGCCCGATGCCCAGTAAACCCGCAGATAGCGCCAGGGGCCAGTTAGCTTTTGAGGTGACGTTTTCCGTCAAGGTTTCAGAGTCAGCGCGCATGAGAATGTGA
Source organism: Enterobacter sp. BNK-22 (assembly GCF_048684805.1). Lineage (NCBI taxonomy): Bacteria > Pseudomonadati > Pseudomonadota > Gammaproteobacteria > Enterobacterales > Enterobacteriaceae > Enterobacter > Enterobacter sp. BNK-22. The sequence continues at coordinate 563,126 of NZ_JBLQTT010000001.1, read as the reverse complement.
ACATAGTGTCAATAAATGTGTGGAAATTATGAAGTTTATGAAAACAAATATTGCAAAAATGGTTGCGACTGTAAACAGAATGAATATCATAACGAGAATTATTATCAATCATGGAATGAGGTACATCTATGCGTGCTCTGCTCCGCGCCGCCGGTACAGACGTTGCAGCCCAGTGTTTTTTAAACGCCCTGTTGCGCGAAACGAAGGACTGGCGCTATCACTCCGCTACCGATGCGGATGCGCTATCTGAGATCCATATCCCGCTTTCCCAAACCCAGGCGCTTCGGGTGCCGGTACGCTATTTCTCTCCCACCCAGCATCATCAGTACCGTTTCCCGGCAACGCTTATTCAGAGCAACAGCGACCGCAGTGACGCCGTCACATTCTCTCAACTGGTTGATTTAATTCTTGAAAAACCGTCCGTAAAAGGCTCACTGGATGCCGATACGCTGGCGCGTTTTAAGCAGCGCGTTCTCGAAAGCCATGCCCACACCTGGCAGGCGATTGATTTACGCCACGGCTGGGCAACCCTGCGCGATAAGCCGCTGACGTTTCCCGACGCGGAGCAGGCGCTGCTGGTCGGCCATGCGTTTCATCCGGCACCGAAGTCGCACGAGCCGTTCAACGAAACCGAGGCGCGTCGCTACCTGCCAGATTTCGCCTCCCGCTTCCCGCTGCGCTGGTTTGCCGTTGAGAGCACGCTCGTTGCCGGCGCCAGCCTGAACGTCTCCCTGCGTGAACGTCTGCTGCGCTTTGCGGCCCAGAGCGCGCCCGAGCTGCTCGGCCACTTCACCGACACCCGCTGGCTGCTGCCGATGCACCCGTGGCAGGCCGACTATCTGCTGGAGCAGGACTGGTGCCAGCGTCTGGCGGAAGACGGTTCACTGCAGGATCTGGGGGAAGCGGGCGCACAGTGGCTGCCCACCAGCTCCTCCCGCTCGCTGTACAGCGAGACCAACAGCGACATGATTAAGTTCTCCCTCAGCGTGCGCCTGACCAACTCCGTGCGCACGCTGTCTGTGAAAGAGGTGAAGCGCGGCATGCGCCTGGCGCGTCTGGCAAAAACGGAACGCTGGCAGGAATTACAGGCGCGCTACCCGACCATGCGTGTGATGCAGGAAGACGGCTGGGCGGGACTGCGCGATGACAGCGGCGTCATTCAGGAAGAGAGCCTGATGGCCCTGCGCGTTAATCTGCTGTTCGATACGCCAGACACCCAGACCAACGTGCTGGTGAGCCTGACGCAGGCCGCGCCGGACGGCGGTGACAGCCTGCTCGCTGCGGCGGTGCGCCGTCTGAGCGAGCGTCTTAATTTACCGCTCGCTCAGGCCGCCCGCTGCTGGCTGGACGCCTACTGCGACCGCGTATTGCTTCCGCTGTTCAGCGCCGAAGCGGACTACGGTCTGGTCCTGCTGGCGCATCAGCAAAATATCCTCGTTGAGATGCAGCAGGATTTCCCGGTCGGGCTGATCTATCGCGACTGCCAGGGCAGCGCGTGGACCGAAAGCGCCGACGCGTGGCTGAAAGAAGCTGGCGAAACTGAGGTGGAAAACCGCTTTGGCGAGAGCCAGCTGCTGCGCTACTTCCCTTACTACCTGCTGCTGAACTCTACCCTTGCCGTTACCGCCGCCCTTGCTGCCGCCGGTTTTGACAGCGAGGAGAGCCTGATGTCCCGGGTGCGCGACGCGCTGGCGGAACTGCGCCGCACGGCGAAGCAGACCCGCTGCCTCGACTACGTGCTCGACAGCCCGACCTGGAACTGCAAAGGCAACTTCTTCTGCTACCTGCACGATCGCAATGAAAACACCATCGCCGATCCGGCGGTGATCTATTTCGACTTTAGCAACCCGTTCTACAAGGAGAAGGCGTGATGGCTATCGCGAATATCGTCCATTCCGGCTACGGCTTTCACTGCACCGCAACGGATCGCACCCTGCCGCTGGCGTTGGGTCTCGACGGCAGCGCGGTGCTGGAGCGTCTGAAGGGGATCCCGGACGGCTGGTTGATGGAAGCTCTGGATCAGCTGTTTGTGGCCGCCCCCGCGCTGACCGGCATTACGTTACCGTGGGCGGACTGGCAGGATGAACCCCAGGCGCAGGCGCTGTTTGGCCTGGCCCATGGTGATTATCTGGCGCGCGATGCCTTCTGGCAGTTGCCGCTGTGGCTGAAAGGGGAACGGCATCAGGCGAGCGGCGGAATGCAGTTTGACGAGAGCCGTCAGCTGTATTTCCCGCTGCGCCCTCACCGCCCGCAGGGCGAAGTGTATCGCCGTTACGATCCGCAAATTAAGCGCACCCTCAGCTTCCGCGTGGCAGACGTGGCGCTGGACGGCGAGCGCTTTACCCAATGGATGAACAACCCGCGCGTGAACGCCTTCTGGGAGATGGCGGGCCCGCAGGCCGAGCAGGAAAACTACCTGCGCCGTCAGCTCGACTCGACCTACTGCTACCCGGTTATCGGCTGCTTCGACGACCAGCCGTTCGGCTATTTTGAACTCTACTGGGCGGCGGAAGACCGTATTGGCCGCCACTACCGCTGGCAGCCGTTTGACCGCGGGCTGCACATGCTGGTGGGCGAAGAGAACTGGCGCGGTGCGCAGTATATCCGCAGCTGGCTGCGCGGACTGAGCCACTACCTGTATCTGGATGAACCGCGCACTACGCGGATTGTTGCCGAGCCACGCTTCGACAACCAGCGCCTGTTCCGCCATCTGGACTCTGCCGGTTTCAACACGGTGAAAGAGTTCGACTTCCCGCATAAACGCTCGCGCCTCATTATGAGCCAGCGTCACCGCTTCTTCAGCGAGGTGGGCCTTTGAACGCGCTCTGGGAAAAAGTGAACCGCGAGATGGTGGCGAAGATCCTCGCCGAGCTGGAGTATGAACGCACCCTGCGCGCCGAGCCGCTTGCGTCTGACGCCTGGCGCATCACCATGGGCAACGAGTCCTGGCAGTTTTGCGCCACGCGCGGGATCTGGGGCTGGTTGCATATCGACCCGGACAGCCTGACCACCGCCAGCGGTGCCGCCGTGGAGGCGGAGCGCGCGCTGCTGCAGCTGGCGAAGGTGCTGGAGATGAGCGACGCGCAGACGGCGGAGCACATGGAAGATCTCTACGCCACGCTGCGCGGCGACATACAGCTGCTGCAGGCGCGTGAAGCGCTGGACGCGGACGCGCTGATCCACCTCGATCCGGACGAATTACAGTGCCTGATGCGCGGTCACCCGAAGTTTATTTTCAACAAAGGCCGCCGCGGCTGGGGTCTGGACGCGCTGCGTCAGTACGCGCCTGAGTATCGCGGACGTTTTCGTCTGCACTGGGTTGCCGTTCAGCGGGAGCATCTGGTCTGGAGCAGCGACGTCGATTGTGATATCAGCGCCCTGCTGGCCAGCGCCATGGACAACGCCGAGCGCGCCCGCTTTGACGCCCGCTGGCAGGCGCTGGGTCTCGACGAGAGCTGGCTGCCGGTGCCGCTGCACCCATGGCAGTGGCAGCAGAAGATCGCCATTCATTTCCTGGCGCAGCTGGCACGCGGTGAGATGGTTGAGCTGGGCGAGTTTGGCGATGAGTACCTGGCGCAGCAGTCCCTGCGCACGCTCACCAACGCCAGCCGTCGCGCGCCGTTTGACATCAAGCTCCCGCTGACAATCTACAACACCTCCTGCTATCGCGGTATTCCGGGCAAATACATTGCCGCCGGGCCGCTGGCCTCGCGCTGGCTGCAGCAGCAGTTCGCCAGCGACGCCACGCTTGCCCGCTCTGGCGCGCAGGTGCTGGGTGAGCCCGCTGCCGGGTATCTCTCGCATCCGGGTTATGCCGCATTGCCGAAAGCGCCCTATCGCTATCAGGAGATGCTGGGCGTGATCTGGCGGGAAAACCCGTCCTGCTATCTGCAGGACGGCGAACAGGCGGTGCTGCTGGCGGCGCTAATGGAAACCGACAACGCCGGGTGTGCGCTGATCGACGCGTGGATCAGTCGCTCCGGGTTAAGCGCCGACGCATGGCTGGAAAAACTGTTTGAGGCATCGGTGATCCCGTTCTATCACCTGCTCTGCCGCTACGGCGTGGCGCTGATCGCCCACGGCCAGAACGTGACGCTGGTGATGAAGGATTATGTCCCGCAGCGCATCCTGCTGAAGGATTTCCAGGGCGATATGCGCCTGGTGGATGAAGATTTCCCTCAGGCCCAGAGCCTGCCTGATCAGGTGAAGGCCGTCACGGCGCGCCTGAGCGCGGATTACATCATTCACGATCTGCAAACCGGCAACTTTGTGACGGTGCTGCGTTTTATCTCACGCCTCACGCTGCAAAGCGGCGTCAGCGAAACGCGTTTCTATCAGATCCTCGCCGGGGTTCTTCACCGCTATATAGCCGCGCACCCCGAGCTTGCCGATCGCTTCGCGAAGTTCGACCTGTTTAAGCCGCAGATTATTCGCGTGATCCTCAACCCGGTCAAACTGACCTTCTCCGAACACGACGGCGGCAGCCGCATGCTGCCGAACTACGTCACCGACCTTGATAACCCTCTTTTTCTGGCCTCCCGGGAGTCAGCGCAATGAAAACCTATGATTTCATCGGCATTGGTATCGGCCCGTTTAACCTCAGCATCGCCGCGCTGGCGGAAGGGCTGGACGGCTTTAGCTCGCTGTTTCTTGAGCGTAAACCTCACTTTTCCTGGCACCCGGGGATGATGGTGCCGGACTGCCACATGCAGACCAGCTTTCTGAAGGATCTGGTCAGCGCCGTGGAGCCGACCAACCGCCACAGCTTCCTGAACTACCTGGTGCAGCGTAAAAAGTTCTACCGCTTCCTGACCACCGAACAGCGCACCGTTTCGCGGGAAGAGTTTGCCGATTACCTGTGCTGGGCGGCGGACAACCTCACCAACCTCGCCTTCAGCCAGCAGGTACAGCAGGTGAACTTTGATGAGAAAAGCGGCCTGTTTGAGGTGGTGACCCAGCGCGACCGCTTCCTGGCGCGCCACGTCTGCGTAGGGATCGGTAAGCAGATCAACCTGCCGGACTGCGTCACCGTGCAGGACGATACCTGCTTCCACGCCAGCGAGATGATGCTGCGCACGCCGGATCTTACGGGCAAGCGCGTCACCGTCGTCGGCGGCGGCCAGAGCGGCGCCGACCTGTTCCTGAATATTTTCCGTGGCGAATGGGGCCAGCCGCTGAGCCTGAACTGGGTCTCGCGACGCAACAACTACAACGCGCTGGATGAAGCCGCCTTTGCTAACGAGTATTTCACGCCGGAGTACGTGGACAGCTTCTCCACGCTCGGTGAAGAGGCGCGTCGTCAGATGCTGCACGAGCAGAAGATGACCTCCGACGGCATCACCACCGAGTCACTGCTGGCGATTTACCGCGCCATGTACCATCGCTTCGAAGTGCTGCGTGAAAAACCCTGGGCGCACCTGATGCCGTCCCGCTCGGTGACAGCCCTGACGCGCCTGGAAAACGGCCAGCGCCTGAGCATACAGCATCACCTTGACGGCGGCCGCGAGCAGCTGGAGAGCGACGTGACGATCTTTGCCACCGGCTATCGCGCCGTGCAGCCTGCGTTCCTGGCGCCGCTGTCTCACCGCCTGCATCTGGATACGGACGAAGCCTTCTGCATCAACAACGATTTCACCCTCGAATGGGACGGTCCGCAGAGCAACCGCCTGTTCGCCGTGAATGCCGGGATGCACCGTCTCGGCATTGCCGAACCCCAGCTCAGCCTGATGGCCTGGCGCGCGGCGCGCATTCTGAATCGCGCGCATGCCGACGAGCCGTTTGAGCTGGCTACCACGCCTGGCGTTATCCACTGGCGAAGCACCACCAGCCCGGAGAACAGTCAGGTTTTTAAATCATTAGCAAAAACCATCGAGTACTGACACACACAATCAGGGTCAACATAACAATGAAACGTTCTCATCTTTGGGTTTTAAATCCTTGTTTGCTTGCAATGCTTTCTACCTCTGCGTGGGCGGAAGAACAAAAGGAAGAAAATATTGTTGTCTCCGCCAGCCGTGCGCACCGCAGCGTGGCGGAGATGGCGCAGACCACCTGGGTCATTGAGCGGGCTGAAATTGAGCAGCAGGTTCAGGGCGGGAAAGAGATTAAAGAAGTGCTGGCACAGCTGATCCCGGGTATGGACGTCAGCAGCCAGGGACGTACCAACTACGGCATGAACCTGCGCGGCCGCTCCATGATGGTGATGGTGGACGGCGTGCGCCTGAACTCGTCCCGCAGCGACAGCCGCCAGCTCGACTCTATCGATCCGTTCAACATTGACCGTATCGAAGTCATCTCCGGTGCCACGTCACTCTACGGCGGCGGCAGCACCGGTGGTCTGGTGAATATCGTTACCAAAAAGGGCCAGCCTGAGACCGAAGTCGAGTTCCAGACGGGTGCTAAAAGCGGGTTCAACAGCCACAACGACCATGATGAGAACGTATCGGCAGCGGTCAGCGGCGGCAACGATAACGCATCCGGTCGTCTGTCGGTGTCGTATCAGCGCTACGGCGGCTGGTATGATGGCAACGGCGACGAGGTGATCATTGATAACACCCAGACCGGCTTACAGTATTCCGACCGTATCGATGTGATGGGCACAGGCACCCTCAATATTGACGATCACCAGCAGCTGCAACTGACCACTCAGTACTATAAGAGCGAGTCCGACGGCAAGCATGGTCTGTATCTCGGGAAGAACTTCTCGGCGGTCACGGGGGATGCGACCGCGTACAACAAAGGTAACCTCGATTCTGACCGCGTGCCGGGTACCGAGCGCCATCTGATCAACCTGCAGTACTCCAATACCGATTTCTGGGGCCAGGATCTGGTCGCGCAGATTTACTATCGCGACGAGAGCCTGACCTACTATCCGTTCCCGACCCTGACCAAAGGCGTGGTCAGCAGCATCGGCGCGTCGCAGCAGAAAACTGATTTCTACGGCGGCAAGCTGACGCTGAACAGCAAGCCGGTGGACGATTTAACGCTGACCTGGGGTATGGATGCCGACCACGAAACCTTCGACGCCAACCAGCAGTTCTTTAACCTGAGCAAAGCTGCAGCGAGCGGCGGCATGGAGCTGGATAACGCCTACAACGTGGGCCGCTACCCGGGCTACAGCATCACCAACCTCGCCCCGTTCCTGCAGGCCAGCTACGATATTGACGCCATCACCCTGAGCGGCGGCGTGCGCTACCAGTACACCGAGAACAAGGTGGACGATTTTGTCGGTTACACCCAGCAGCAGGCCATCGCTACCGGGAAAGCCACCTCCGCCGACGCGGTGCCGGGTGGGAAAACCGATTACAACAACTTCCTGTTTAACGCCGGGATCCTTGGTCGCCTGACCGAACAGCAGCAGGTATGGTTTAACTTCTCCCAGGGCTTCGAAATTCCGGACCTGGCGAAGTACTACGGCTCCGGGACCTATCAGCTCAGCAACGGTCACTATCGCCTGCTGAACAGCGTCAACGTGAACGACTCGAAGCTGGACGGTATCAAGGTCAACGCTTATGAGTTGGGCTGGCGCTACACCGGGGATAACCTGCGCACGCAGGTTGCGGCGTACTACTCGCTCTCGGATAAAACCATCACCATCAACAAGACGGACATGACCATCAACCTGGAAGACGACAAGCGTCGTATCTACGGGGTGGAAGGTCAGGTGGACTATTTCTTCACCGACAGCGACTGGAGCACGGGCGCGAACTTTAACGCCATTAAGTCTGAAACCCGCGAAAACGGGAAATGGGAGAAGCTGACGGTCGACAGCGCCAGCCCGTCAAAAGCCAGCGCGTGGGTCAACTGGGCGCCGGGCGACTGGACCCTGCGCGTGCAGAGCACGCAGACCTTTGACGTCTCTGACGCCGACGGCAAGAAGATCGATGGCTACAACACGGTCGACTTCCTGGGCAGCTACGCCCTGCCGGTGGGTAAAGTCAGCTTCAGCGTGGAAAACCTGCTGGACAAAGACTACACCACCGCCTGGGGTCAGCGCGCGCCGGGGCTGTATAGCCCAACCTACGGTGCACCGGGTCTGTATACCTACAAAGGCCGCGGACGGACGTTTGGTCTGAACTACTCCGTTCTGTTCTAATCCTGCGCGCCGCCTGCGGGCGGCGCAATTTGCTGTGTAATTTCGAAGCAAATTTACTATAAAATCAGCGATTTGCTGAAATTGTCGGCAAACGAACGAAAAGTGCGTTTTCACCCTTTGACAAGGCGTAGTGAGGTCGCTACTATGCGCCTCGTTCACACGATTCCTCTGTAGTTCAGTCGGTAGAACGGCGGACTGTTAATCCGTATGTCACTGGTTCGAGTCCAGTCAGAGGAGCCAAATTTGAAAAGCCTGCTTTTGAAGCAGGCTTTTTGCTTTTCTGCGTCGGGTAAAATTGTCGGGTGGCGGCTTCGCCTTACCCGACCTACGGGACCGTAGGCCCGGTAAGCGCAGCGCCACCGGGCAATAAACCGCTGCTTTCATCAATTTACCTCTGTCTTATCTTTCGACTGGCGGAAAGACCCGTAGCGCTCAGGGCAGCCGGGCAATCACCTTTATCTCAAACTGGAATCCGTACAGCCACGTCACGCCGATTCCCGTCAACGTAGGGTAAGGCGCTTCCCCCCAATATTCTGGCAGGATACTCCAGATAGCGTCGAGGTTTGACGCGGGGTCGACGACAAAGAGGGTCACGTCAACCACGTCACTGAACGTGCAGCCCGCAGCCGCGAGGACAGCATTAAGATTATCGAAGGCCAGCCTGACCTGCGCTTTCAGATCGGGCTCAGGCGAACCATCCTCGCGACTACCCACCTGCCCCGAAACGAACAAGAAACCGTTGGATTTGATGGCCGGTGAATAGCGATTACGCTCATAGAGCGCCTGCCGACCGGAGGGGAAAACTGCTTCGCGTGCTGTCATATTTATACCTTTGTAATGGGGCGAAATCTGCCCGGTGAACATACAGACACTTTACAGGCGCCAGATCGGGCGGATAAACAAGCGACTTTGTCCATCATTGTTTGTAATATCCAAACAATCGGTGAAAAGAGAGGATAAGGAATGGATCGTTTCGATGCGATGCGCGCCTTTGCTCGCGTGGTGGAGGCAGGAAGTTTCACAAAGGCTGCCCAAACGCTTCATATGAGCAAAACTACAGTGACGCAGCTCATTCAGCAGCTGGAAGCGCGCCTGCGCGTCAAGCTGCTCCATCGCACCACCCGCAGGCTCGGCGTCACTCCCGATGGCGCGATCTACTACGAGCGCGTCATCCGCCTGCTGGCGGACATGGAAGATGCTGAAAACAGCCTGTCCAGTGCGACGATGACGCCCAGGGGACGGCTACGGGTTGATGTGCCAAGTCCGCTGGCCCGCCTCATCCTGGTGCCGGCGCTACCGGCTTTCCATGCACGCTACCCGGATATCCAGTTCGACATGGGCGTGAGTGACCGGGTGGTGGATCTGATCGGCGACAACGTAGATTGCGTCCTGCGCGGTGGCGAAATCAACGACCAGTCCCTGATCGCACGCCATGTCGGCGATTTGCAAATCGGTGTTTACGTCGCACCGAGCTATGTGGAACGCCTTGGCGCCCCTGCGCATCCGCGTGAGCTGGAAAACACCGACCATCGCATAGTGGGATTCTTATCCTCACGCACCGGCAAGATTGATCCTCTGGTACTGCACAGCGAGAGTGAACATATTGAAATCAAGGGTAGCTACGTGCTTGCAGTGGATGATGGCAATGCTTACCTCGAAGCTGGGTTAGCGGGATTAGGCGTAATTGCGCTGCCGGTCTATATGGCGGCAGCGCATCAGGCTGCTGGCTCTTTGATTCCGCTATTTGAAGACTGGCGTATTAACCCAATGCCCCTGTACCTGGCATTTCCGCCTAACCGCCATGTCAACGCCAGGCTGCGCGTTTTTATTGATTGGATCGTTGAATTGATGCGGCAACATGTTCCTAATTCCAATAATAAGTCACTTACTCCCAGCCCCTGATTCGCTCATTAGGGTTGGTTACTTTCCACAGCACTCACCGCTCGCCGCCAGGCCGCCACTTCCTCCTCCAGCCATGCCTTAAAGAGTGTCACCTCCGGCTTCGCCTCCGTTGACTGCGCCGTTACCAACCAGTAAGGCCAGGGATATGGTGCGGTGATGGAGGTTAGCTGGACCAGTTCACCTCGGGTGATGGCATCCTGAACCAGAGAGCGGCGCTCCAGCGCGATGCCTTCTCCAAGCCGGACGGCTTCGATAATTAAATTCGAGTCGTTAACGCATAAACCGCCAGGCACGATCTCTTTCTCAAGACCCGCATTCATGCACCATGCTTTCCACGACTCCATGGAGAAAATAATATGACTCTTTGCAATCTCCGCTGGCGTAGCGGGCAGCACGCCCCCGTTATAGCCCGGTGCGGCCACCACAATAAGCTCATCGGAAAAAAGATAATGGCTTTCACTCCCTTCCCAGTTTCCCTGCCCCATCCGTATCGCGATATCTATCCCTTCCTGCTGCAAGCTGGTGACCGTCAGGCTGGCCTGGATCCGCAGGGTAATAAGCGGATATTTCGCCCGAAAACGAGCCAGACGCGGTAATAACCAGTGGCATCCAAATGACGGCACCATCGCCAGCGTCAACTCCTGCTTTCTTGGCTTCACCTGTACGAGTCGGGTAGCATCCGCGATGTGGTTCAACGCTTCGCGTACCTGTAAGGCATAGAGCCGCCCTTCTTCGTTGATCTGCACTCCTCGCCCCTGACGGATAAACAGCTTTACGCCCACCATCTCCTCCAGCGTTTTGATCTGCTGGCTGATAGCGGAATGGGTAACGTGGAGTTCTTTCGCCGCCAGCGTCACGCTGCCAAGACGGGCGACGGCTTCAAAGCTTCGCAAACTGGCAATGGGTGGAAAATCCGACATGAAAGCACTTCCTTATCTGCGCTGGATATACAGCGGCAACCTGATCATATGTCAGTAATACTAACCCTTACGGTAAGATACTGAAGATATTCGCCATGCAAATTGTATTGTAATGTCGGGTCATCCTTTTCAATGACGCGTTCTTTCACAGAGACAGGAAAACGGGAAAGATGATTAAGCTTGTTGGTATGATGGATTCACCTTATGTACGGCGCGTGGCGATCTCCCTTGAGCTTTATGGCGTTGAGTTTGAAAGCCAGCCGCTGTCAGTCTTTAGCACCTTCGACGCGTTCTCCCGGATCAACCCCGCGGTAAAAGCCCCGACGCTGGTTCTGGATAACGGAATACGTCTGATGGATTCCTCGCTGATACTGAATTATTTTGAGGCTCAGGCCGCCCCTGAGCGCAGACTCCTGCCCGTCGATCCAGATGCGCTGGCAAACGATCTCCAGACGCTGGGCTTTATCCTCGCCGCTGCGGAGAAAGCCGTGCAAAATGTTTATGAACACAACCTGCGCCCGGTTGAGAAGCAGCATGATGCATGGGTCGAACGCATTACAACCCAACTGCTGGCGGCCTGCAGGGAATGGAATAGATTACTGCAGGCGCGTCCGGTCACCACAGTGCCCAATCAGGTGGCCATTACCAGCACGGTTGTCTGGACGTTTATGCAGTCGATGATCCCGCACGTCGTTAGTGCAGCGGAGTTTAGCGCGATCCAGTCGCTTGCCGAATCATTCGAATCACAGGCGGTCTTTAGAAAATACCCATTCAGCTAAGTGGCGAGCCCGGTAAGCACTCGCCACCGGGCAAACCCGCACCTAAATCTGATAATCAATCGCCACTTCTTCCGGCTCCATCACCTGGCGTTTAATCTCATCCACCGACAGCCCGGCGTTGCAGAGCTCGATAAAGCGCCACACATAGTTGCGCTGCAGCTGTCCGCGCTTCAGGCCAAGCCATACGGTGTTGGCGTCAAACAGATGACGCGTGTCAAGACGCACCAGGTTCCCGTCTTCGCGTTCTCCACTGGACTGTTCCGCCACCAGCCCAATGCCCAGCCCCAGCTCGACGTAGGTTTTGATCACGTCAGAATCCTGCGCACTCAGCACGATGTCCGGCGTTAATCCTTTACGGTTGAAAGCTTCATCAATACGCGAGCGTCCGGTGATCCCCTGGCGGTAGGTAATGAGTGGCCATTTCGCAATGTCTTCCAGCGTCAGGGGTGAAACCTGATTCAGCGGATGATCGACCGGAAGTAATAAGCTGTGGTACCAGCGGAACCAGGGGAAAGCCACCAGCAGCGGATCGTTGCTCAGGCGTTCGCTGGCAATGCCGATATCCGCCCCACCGTTTTGAAGCAGCACTTCAATTTCCTGCGGCGTGCCCTGGATAAGCTCCAGACGGACGTCAGGGAAAAGTTCGCGGAACGCTTTAATCACCGGCGGCAGGCTGTAGCGCGCCTGGGTGTGGGTGGTGGCAATGGTGAGCACGCCCGAGGCGTCATTGGTGAAGAGATCCGCCAGGCGACGCACGTTGCTGGCCTCGTTGAGGATCCGCTCAGCGATGGTGAGCAAAGCCTTACCCGGCTCCGTCATGCCGAGCAGCCGCTTGCCGCGACGGATAAAGATCTCTATGCCCAGTTCCTCTTCCAGCTCGCGGATATGGCGGCTGACGCCGGACTGAGAGGTATAAAGCATATTGGCGACCTCGGTCAGGTTGTAGTCCCGCCTGGCCGCCTCACGGATAATTTTAAGTTGCTGGAAATTCACGATTCACTCCGGCGCATCTGACATAGCTCTATTGTTAGAGTCAGCCGAGCTGCAGAACAAATAATAAAAACCAGCATCTTATGCTTTTATGGAATATCAGCTCACGAGCTGGAGTTCACGGTTCTCAAGCGATGGCTTGCTGACCAGCGACATCAAAATCTCTTTTACCGCCTGCGCCTGTGGCGACAGCGAACCGCGTGCGGACATGTTCAGCGACAGCGGCAGGCTCATGGAAGGCGTGGTGATCCGCGCCATCCAGCCGTTTGCCGCACTGCACAGCGAGCGTGCTGCGGATTCCGGCAGAACGGTCACCCCCATGCCGCTGGCAATGGCTGCGGTCAGCGTGGAGATCGAGTCGATTTCGCCGATGATTTTGGCCGTCAGGCGGCGCAGGGAAAATGCTTCGTCCACGCGCACGCGCACGGCGCTGTAGTCGCGCGGCAGATAGAGGTTCATTTCCGCCACGGCGGTAAGGTCGACGCTCTGGCCCGGGCAGTCGCGGGTGCCCACGAGGTAGAGATCTTCTTTCAGCAGCGGCTGGCTGGTGATCCCGGCAACCGGGGAGCGATCGTAAAGGACCGCCATGTCCAGCTGGCCACTGAGCAGTTTATCATTCAGGACAGAACCGCTGTTTTCGTGCAGATAGACCAGCACTTCAGGCAGCTCAGCGCGGACGGCCTGCAGCAGCGGCATGGTTATGGACGATGCCGCCGTTCCCGGCGCCAGCCCGATGGACACGTGCCCGCTCAGGGTCTGGCCCACGTTATTCACCGCCAGCTGCGCCTGTTCACACTGGCGAAGAATGGTGCGCGCATGGGTATACAGGATCTTACCGGCTTCCGTTGGCGTGACGCCGCGTTTGGTGCGGATCAACAGCTGCTGATCCATCTCGCCTTCCAGAGTAGCCACCTGCTGGCTCAGCGCAGGCTGCGCGATATGCAGCACTTCTGCCGCTTGAGTCAGGCTGCCGATATCGACGATTTTTACGAAGTATTTCAGTCGTCTTAAGTTCATTTTGCCCCCTGTTCGAAATGCTGTGCCGGAACCGGCTGTCGTTGTTGAACAGGTTTTGCAATATGAATGCCACTTTTACCAGGCGGTCTGAATTGGGCGCTAAACGCCTGAAAATAAGGAAACCTAATCATGGAGGGGGGTTTTATTACCGAAACAGCAGTTTATGATCTGCCCCATTAGAGGTATACCCGCACCAAAGCGGTGCATTCCGCTGTCAAAAACATCACTTTGCCGATTTTGTCAGCAAACGATCAAAAGGCGGCGATCCACCCTTTGACAAGGTGAACGCAGGTCGATAATATGCGCCCCGTTCACACGATTCCTCTGTAGTTCAGTCGGTAGAACGGCGGACTGTTAATCCGTATGTCACTGGTTCGAGTCCAGTCAGAGGAGCCAAATTTGAAAAGCCTGCTTTTAAAGCAGGCTTTTTGCTTTTCTGCGTCGGGTAAAATTGTCGGGTGGCGGCTTCGCCTTACCCGACCTACTGGACTGTAGGCCCGGTAAGCGCAGCGCCACCGGGCAACACAGCCTCAATAAGCAAGCTTCACCGGCATCCCTGACCGCCGGTCCAGTTCGGCTCCCGCCCCCTCGTTTATCAACTGCGTCCGCTGCGCGGCTGACATTGGCAGAGGCACTTTTCGGGTCGATTCAAACTCCGCGCGATTACGTGATAATGGCTCGTGAACCTCCACCCAGCGGCTGCCGTCCGGTTCCGTGGTGACTTTAACGGGCCGATCGATAAGCTGTACGCGGGTTCCAACGGGGACATTATCGAAAAGGTATTTGATGTCGTTATTGCGCAGACGAATACAGCCCTGGCTCACCCGCAGTCCGATGCCGAAATTCGAGTTTGTGCCGTGTATGGCATACAGCCTGCCAATATAGATCGCATACAGCCCCATCGGGTTATCCGGTCCGGCGGGCACGAAGGCAGGCAGCGTTTTTCCCTCTGCCGCATAGGCACGGCGCGTATTCGGCGTCGGAGACCAGGTTGGCCCCACCTGCTTACGTTCAACCGCCGTGACCCAGTTACGCGGGGTTTCGCGCCCGGCCTGACCGATGCCGATGGGCAGCACTTCGACGGTATTGCTGCCTGGTGGATAATAGTAGAGACGCATTTCCGCCACATTAACGACAATTCCCTCGCGGACGGTGTCAGGCAAAATCAGCTGCTGGGGAATCACCAGCCGGGTGCCGGATTTGGGCAAGAAAGGATCCACCCCCGGGTTCGCTTCCAGCATATTGCTTAGCCCCTGCCCGTACTGCGCGGCAAAGGCCTCAAGCGGTAACGTATTGCGCTCGGGAACGGTGATGATAATCGGGGCTCCCACCAGACGACTGCCTTCCGGTGGTAAGGTATAGGTTACGGCAAACGCGCCGGGTACAGCGGCACACAGCGTAAGGACGAACCAGGTAAATCGCATCATAATTTCCTGTGCTCAAAAAAGAGAAAGCCTCGACTCAGGCAGGCTTTCTCAGTTTACGCTATTACGCCTCGGTTTTGCGCCATCTGCGCGTCAGCACTTTTTCCGCCTCGACAATAAGGAACATCACAAAACCAATCAGGAAGGTGATGACCCAGTAGCGGAACGGCAGTGCTTCGGTGCCAAACAGCATCTGCATGAACGGTGCGTAAATGATAAGAAATTGTAGCGCCAGCAGTACACCGCTCACGATCCAAATCCCTTTATTCGCCAGCAGGCCTTTGCTCAGCGAGAAGCCGTCATTAACGCGGCAGTTAAGCATGTAAAACCACTGCGCGGTCACCAGAGTTTGCAGCAGCACGGTGCGGATAAATTCCGCTGAGTAACCGCGCGGCTGTAGCCAGGCTTCCAGCACGAAAGCGCTGATGGCAATCATCAGACCGACAAACACCACGCGCCAGATGGCATAGCCGTCCATCACATGCAGATTCGCCTTACGCGGTGGCCGGTTCATGATGTCCTTCTCACCCGCTTCAAACGCCAGGCCAAACGACAGCGTTGCCGACGTCGCCATGTTCATCCACAGGATCAGGACCGGCGTCAGCGGGATCAGGTTCCCCGCCAGCAGCGCGATGATGATTAGCAGGGCCTGCGCAATGTTGCTCGGGATAACGAAGAGAATCGTTTTTTTCAGGTTATCGTAAACACGACGCCCCTCGTGCACCGCACTGGCAATGGTGGCAAAGTTGTCATCCGTTAACACCATGTCGGCGGCTTCCTTGGTGACCTCTGTCCCCTTAATCCCCATGGCGATACCCACATCCGCCCGTTTGAGCGCCGGGGCATCATTTACGCCATCCCCGGTCATGCCCACCACTTCCTGTTTACTTTGCAGGGCCTGCACGAGGCGGAATTTATCCTCCGGGCTGGTTCGGGCGAAAATATCGTACTGCTGCGCGGCGTCGCTCAGCTGACGGTCATCCATCGCCTCCAGCTCGCGTCCGGTGATAGCGCTTGCAGCGTTACCAATCCCCAGCATTTGCCCAATGCTCATGGCCGTTTGCGGGTGGTCGCCGGTGATCATTTTCACGCGAATCCCGGCCTGCAGACAGTCGGCAATCGCGGTAATGGCCTCCGGACGCGGCGGATCCATCATTCCCGCAATACCCAGCAGGATCACGCCATCACGCAGGTCCGGGTGATCCAGCTCGCGCTGTCCCTCGCGGGCAGGTTTCCAGGCCGCAGCCACCATACGCAACCCTTCCCGGGCATACTCTTCAATCTTGCCTTCCCAGTAAGGTTGGTCGAACGGCTGCAGTCCGTCATTCGTCTGCTGGTACTGACAGAGGCGGAACAGGACGTCCGGCGCGCCAGTGATTAAAATCACCTCTTCTTCACCCAGCCGGTAGAGCGTGGACATGTATTTATACTGCGAATCAAACGGGATTTTACTGCGCATTTCGGTATCACGCGGTGGGAGCGGGATTTTTGCCGCCAGCACCTTCAGGGCGCCCTCGGTCGGCCCCCCGGTGATTTTCCACAGCCCCTGCTCGTCTTTGATCAGCTGGCTGTCATTACAGAGGTCAATGGTGCGCAAGTAGCGTTCCAGCAGGGAACCCTGCGTCACGCTGACGGGCGTCAGGTCATCTACGGGGTGAATATTCCCCACAGGTTCGTAGCTGTCGCCCTCCACGCGATAGGTCGTCTCAGCGGTAATCACCGCTTTGACCGTCATTTCATTCATCGTCAGGGTGCCGGTTTTATCCGAGCAGATGACCGTCATTGCGCCCAGGGTTTCCACCGTGGGCAACTTACGAATGATGGCCTTGCGACGCGCCATGGCCTGTACGCCAAGCGAAAGGATGATGGAAATGATGGCCGGCAGGCCTTCCGGCACGGCGGCAACGGCGAGGCTGATAAGCGACAGCACCAGTTCAGAAACCGGCATATCCCGGAACAAGAGGCTGAAAACAAACAGCGCCACCATCATGACCAGGATAGTAATGAAGATGGTTTTACCGAGCTTATCCATCTGCACCATCAGCGGCGTGCGGTGCTTTTCAATGTCGGACATCATCTGATTGATGTGGCCAAGCTCGGTCTCGCCCCCGGTTGCCACCACCACGCCTTTACCGCCGCCGGAGCTGACGGTGGTGCCTGAGTAAAGCAGATTATACCGGTCACCTAAAGGCAGTTCCCCGCTTAACACATCGCTGTTTTTTTCAACAACGGTGGATTCGCCGGTCAGGATGGCCTCCTCCACGCGAAGGTTATGCGCCTCAATCACACGCAGGTCCGCAGGAATACGATCCCCGGCGCGGATCACCACGATATCACCCGGGACCAGCGACGTGGTGGGGATCGTTTCATGATTCCCCTGTCGTACCACCACGGCTTCGCTGGAGAGCATATTGCGAATACTCTGCAACGATTTTTCAGCATTGCTCTCCTGGATATGGCCAATCAGCGCGTTAATGATGGCAACCCCCAGGATCACGAACATGTCTACCCAGTGGCCCATAAAGAGCTTAAGCAACGCGGCCACCAGCAGAACGTAAATCAATACATCGTTAAAATGCGCCAGGAAGCGCAGCCAGGCGGGTTTGCCCTTTTTTTGCGGCAAAGCATTCTCACCATGCTGCTGAAGTCGGGCTGATGCCTCAGTGCCGCTAAGGCCTTCCAGGGTGGAGTGGATATTCGACAGGGTTTCGTCAACGGTTTGTTGATAATATGGACGTTCAGATTTTCCTGTTTTCATCGTTCCTTCCTCAGGTTCTATTCAGAAATCACCTTGCTTTCATGTAATTAACGAATAACGAAAACAGGAACATGGGCGTAACGGACAATACTTGCCGCCTCCGATCCTAACAAATGGGTTTGAATATTTGGATTTCGAGAGCCAACAATAATCGCGCCAGCAGCAAGTTCATCCGCCAGCTTAATAACCTCATCACGAACATTTCCGCTACGAACATGGAGATGAACCCGCTCTTCTGGCAGATTCAATTTTTTGACCAGGTCAGACAGTTTTTCTTTCGAATTATTAATCATATATTCATCCATCTTGCGCGCATCTGAAATAAAACCGCGCGTCAGTTCGGCTGAAAATTTGGGCATGACGTGCAGCAAATGAATGTCACCCGATGCGCTTTGCGCCAGAAACTGTGCATGTTGCAACGCTTTATCCGCCAGGCTTGTCTCGTAGACGTCCACCGGAACGAGAATGTTTTTATACATATCGAGCATCCTTTTTATAACCAACATGAGAGTGAATGAAGCATAAAAACGCATTAAATGCAGGGGGTTGCCCTTAATGCCAGTTACGGTAAAAAGAGATGAATAATATTAAACGTAGCACAGGAATATCAGGTTTAGCGCTTCCCCACTGCTAATGGTTATTTAACATTTATCTTTTCGCCGACTATGCTCATAGTTAGCCACCGCTTCCGGCTCATGGAGGAATGTATGTATGGTATAAGCCTGATCCGACTGGGTATGTTTATTGCGCTTGCCATTATCGCCAGCACGGCGATTGGTTTATTTACCTATATGGTCGTCACTGTTCTGGCAGAATAGTGTCACCCCTGTCCAGGTTATGGAATAAATAAAACAGTTATTTATTAGGGGAATACAGTGAACCGCTACCTCTCTCTTTTACCGTTCGTTTTGTTAACGCTCACAGCGTGCGACCCGAAACCCAAAGACGTCTCCCCCCTGCCCAGGATGGTAAAAGTAGCGGAGGTGACGGTTCCCGGTAACGCCCAGCAGCGCGTTTTTCCCGCCCGCATTGAATCGGGCGATGCCACAGACCTTTCCTTCAAGCGCGCAGGTCAAATTGAAGCGCTCGATGTGCGTCAGGGCGCAGTCATCAAGCAGGGTCAACAGCTTGCCAGATTGAATGCCCGTGAAGCCCAGCAGCGGGTTAATGACAGACAAACGGCGGCGACGCTGGCCCAGAGGCAATTCGATCGCTTCCAGACGCTGGCGGGCCGCCAGGCGATTTCGAAAGCCGAAATGGACGTTCAGCGTGCGAACCGCGATTCGGCGAATGCGGCGCTACAGATCGCCCGAGAAGAGTTGAATCAAATGACGCTTGTCGCCCCCTTCAGCGGGACGGTGGCCAGCGTACATGTCCGAAACCATCAGGTGGTGTCTGCCGGTCAGCCCATCGCGACGTTAACCCGCACCGATCTGCTTGACGTGGTGTTCAGCATCCCTGAAAACCTGTTTAAGACCTTTGATATTCGCAACGCGCAGTATCGCCCGGTAGTGAGAATTAACGCCATTCCGGATCGGGAATTTACCGCCGTTTATAAAGAACACTCAGGCAGCAGCGACAGTAATACCCTCACCTGGCAGGTAATACTCACCATGCCGCGGCCAGATGATTTTCCCGCCGTCGGTGGCGTAAGCGGTACGGTTACCATTAATTTAACCAACCTCCCGGCTGGCGCGGGCACTCAGGCGCTGGTCGTACCGGTTGAGGCAGTCTTTAACCCGGACAACAGCCCGCGCAATGAGCCGCACGTCTGGGTTGTGGCGGGAGAAGGCGACACGCTCCATCTTGAAGACCGCAAGGTCAGCGTGGGGCAAGTGATTACCGAAGGCGTAGTGATCACCAGCGGGCTTAAGGCGGGCGAGCGCGTGGTAGCCGCAGGCGTTGGGGAGCTGCATGCTAACCAGCCGGTGCGTATCTGGACGCGTGAACGGGGACTGTAATGGATATCTCTCGTCAATTTATTAATAACCCTGTTCGCGTCTGGCTAACGATTCTGCTGCTGGGCATCGGGGGTATTTTCGCGCTGTTGAATATCGGCAGGCTGGAAGATCCCGCCTTTACCATCAAAACCGCAGTGGTTGTCACCCACTACCCCGGCGCATCCGCTCAGCAGGTCGAAGAAGAGGTGACGCTGCCGCTGGAGAATGCCCTTCAGCAGCTGCCTTATCTGGACAACGTGAGCTCCATCTCTTCAAACGGTTTGTCACAAATCACCGTTAACATCGCGTCACGCTATCACTCAAACGAACTGCCGCAGATTTGGGATGAACTGCGCCGCCGCGTGGGCGACGCCTCGCGTCAGTTCCCGCCCGGCGTCGTCACGCCCTTTGTGAATGACGATTTCGGCGACGTGTTCGGCTTCTTCTTCGCCATTTCCGGGGATGAATTCAGTAATCCTGAACTGGTGAGATACGCGGAGCAGCTGCGCCGCGAGTTGATTCTGGTCCCCGGGGTCGCGAAGGTTGCCATCGGTGGAGCGATTAGCCAACAGGTCAATATCGATATTTCCCTGACCAAAATGGCCGCGCGCGGCATTACCCTGAACCAGCTTTCCGCCCTGCTCAGCAGGCTTAACGTCGTTTCCAGCGCCGGAGAAATCACCTCTGGCAGCGAATCCATTCGTCTGCACCCGACCGGTGAATTCGAGAATCTTGATGAACTGGCGGATCTCATCATCACGCCTTCCGGCACGGGGGCGGCGACGCGTCTGCGGGATATCGCCACGCTGTCGCGCGGGCTGAACGAATCGCCAGCCAGTATCTACCATGCCAACGGCAAAAAAGCCGTCACCATGGGCGTCTCGTTTATTCCCGGCGTGAACGTGATCGACGTGGGCCACGCGCTGGAGGCGAAGCTAAACCAGATGTCGGCGGAAAAACCGGCAGGCATACAGATAGATCTGTTTTACGATCAGGCAGCCGAAGTGGGCCACTCTGTTAACGGTTTTATTGTTAACTTCCTGATGGCGCTGGCGATTGTCATCGGCGTGCTGCTGATCTTTATGGGCGTACGCAGCGGGATCATCATCGCGTTTTCCCTCGCGCTTAACGTGCTGGGCACGCTGCTGATTATGTATCTCTGGGGCATTGAGCTACAGCGCATCTCGCTTGGGGCGCTGATTATCGCCCTTAGCATGCTGGTGGATAACGCCATCGTCATTGTCGAAGGGGTGTTGATTGCCCGACAGCAGGGCTCCCCGCTATTAACCGCCGTTAACACGATCATCCGTCGCTCCGCCCTGCCGCTGCTGGGGGCGACGGTGATCGCTATCCTTGCGTTTGCGCCTATCGGGCTGTCGCAGGATTCCACCGGGGAATACTGTAAATCCCTCTTCCAGGTGCTGCTGATTTCCCTGATGCTGAGCTGGTTCTCGGCGCTCACCCTCACCCCGGTGATGATTAAGTGGTGGTTGTTTAAAAACGACAGCGAGCCGGAGACCACTGACGAGTCAGATCCTTACGACAAACGTCTCTACCGCCTCTATCAGCGCCTGCTTAACACGCTGCTGCACCATAAGGCACCGACGCTGGTAGTGATGGCCGCCCTGCTGGCCGCGTCTGTCTGGGGGTTTGGCGCGGTGCGGCAAAACTTTTTTCCGTCATCCAATACGCCGATTTTCTTTGTCGACCTGTGGTTACCCTACGGGACCGATATCAAATGGACCGAGAAAATGACCGGTGATATTGAGAAAACCATCAAGGGCCAGCCCGGCGTGGAAACCACCGTCTCCACCATCGGTCAGGGGAGCATGCGGTTTATTCTGACCTACAGCGGACAGCGGCAGTACAGCAACTATGCGCAGATCATGGTGCGCATGGATGACCAGCGTAACATTTCCCCCTTGACCCGCCACGTTGACGAGTACATCGCGCGAAACTACCCGCAGGTGAACGCCAGCACGAAACGGGTGATGTTTGGCCCTTCCGGCGACAGCGCCATTGAAGTGCGCATTAAAGGCCCGGATCCTGACAGGCTGCGTCTGATCGCCAGCCAGGTGGACGATATTCTGGCGCGCGATCCGGCTACGGGGAGCGTCCGAAACGACTGGCAAAACCGCAGCAAAGTGATCCGCCCGCAGTACGTCGCCGCGCTGGGACGCGAGCTTGGCGTGGATAAACAGGACGTCGACAACGCACTGGAGATGAATTTCTCCGGCAGCCGGGCGGGGTTGTATCGGGAAGGCAGCGACCTGCTGCCCGTGGTGGTGAGGCCCCCGGAAAGCGAAAGGCTGGATGCCAGCCACCTGAACAACGTGCTGGTGTGGAGCCAGGCGCGGCAGCAGTATATCCCGCTGAGTAACGTCGTCAGTCGCTTCTCTCTGGAGTGGGAAGATCCGCTCATTCTTCGACGCGACCGCTCGCGGGTATTGACGGTTCAGACGGACCCGGACCCGCTGACCCAGCAAACCTCCGGCGATATTCTCGCCCGCGTGAAGCCGCAGGTAGATGCCCTTCCCCTGCCACACGGCTACAGCATCGAGTGGGGGGGCGATGCGGAAAACTCCAGTGAAGCGCAGCAAGGGCTGTTCACAACGCTGCCTCTCGGGTATCTGGTGATGTTTGTCATTACGGTGCTGATGTTCAGCTCGGTAAAAAATGCCGTCGCAATCTGGCTGACCGTACCGCTGGCGTTGATTGGCGTCACACCAGGATTTTTAATTACCGGCATTCCCTTTGGCTTTATGGCGCTGATTGGTCTGCTGAGCCTGAGCGGAATGCTCATCCGCAACGGCATCGTGCTGGTGGAAGAGATCGAACAGCAGAAGACGCAAAAGGATCAGCACAGCGCGATCGTTTATGCCGCCACCTCGCGCCTGCGCCCTATCCTGCTCACCGCGTTCACGACCGTACTTGGCCTGGCTCCGCTACTGCTGGATGTTTTCTTCCAGAGCATGGCCGTTGTGATTATGTTTGGACTGGGGTTTGCTACAATCCTGACGCTACTGGTACTCCCCGTGATCTATGCGTGTTTCCATCGTAAGGACGAAGCCAAACAACAATGAATGCGACAGGGCTGAACATTATCAAGACGCTGGGCTGTATGACGGCGGTGACCTTCTTCACCATCTACAATACCTGGGATCATTATGATTATGACTATCACTGGATCCTGGGGTTTTTAACCTTTATCTCGACGATCGCTACACCGCTGTTTTTTGTGGTGTCGGGCTATCTCGACGGACAATCCCGGCACGGCACGCGCTGGCAGCTGGGTAAAATTAAAAGTCTTGTGATTGTTTTTCTGTTCTGGATAACGATCTACTACCTGTGGGAGCCTTATCAGCGCGGGTATTTAATCCAGCCCTGGTTCGTGTTCGCCTTTGTCGTGATTTACACCTTCCACCCGGCGGTAGAGTGGCTTAGCCAGCGGAGATCGCTGTTCTGCGGCGCGATTGCTGCCCTGCTGTTCTTTTCCTACGGATACGATCTGTTATCGGCGCTTTATCCTGAAACGCACGTCCTTTCTCTTTCACCGCAGTATCGGCTTTGGACGTGGCTGCTGTTTTATCTGACGGGGCAACTCTTCTGCGATCCTAAAATCGCCGAGTGGATAAGCCGCAAAAATGTAGTCCGGGCGGCGGTTATCGCCATCCCGTTTATCTATCTCTTCACCTGGTTTTACGAGCGCCACTTCTTTTTTGCCCTGTTTAAGGCCGACAGAAACGCCTTTATCCTCACCGGCTCGCAGATCTACATCCTGATTATTGCCCTGGTGATTGCGGCGAACGGCGTGCGCTTTCGCCGCAATGCTGAGTTTAAGGAGTCCATACTGGCCGCCATCAGCAAAACGATGACTGGCGTATATATTGTGCACTACTCGGTGTTTCATCTGCTGACGGCGCTGATACCGGTGACGTCACTCGGCATGAAGCTGGCGTTGATTGTACTTACGTTCGTCACCTCTGTTCTCTTCTCCATGCTGGTATTGTCTAACGCCGTGGCAAAAAAGGTGATCACCCTTTAAAAGCCTAAGCGCAGCCAGGCAAAGAGCACGTTGCCGTTGTTATAAGTCCCGGGAATATAGGTGAACTGGACGGTAACGCGCTGATAGCTGGCCGAAAAAAGCGGGAAGATGAACGGTAGCGGGACATAGTTCGCAAAATCATCTCGCGCCGTGATGCCTGCGGCGGCACCGAGCCCAAGGCGGAAATCTCTGGCATTATCCAGATACCAGCCCTTCTCCCAGCCATAGCCCATCGCGGGCTGCCATTCGTTGTGCGAGTCCTTGAACATCATCGCGAAAAGCGCGCTCCAGTTACCCTCTTCGTTATAGCGGGAAACGCCCAGCCCGCCTCCCCACGGCATTTCGTTGTACTTGTCGGTTTTTTCTTTGTCGTACATAAAGCGAGCGTGCCAGCTCAGAAACGGCAGGTACAGATCATAACGCTGAGGCTGCGCCCAGGTTTGCGAAATGTCTTCCGTCAACGCATTCCACCAGCCGCTGATGCGTTGCTCGCCATAGACGTTGGGCTCCGCCTGAAGCGGTGCGACGAATAAAAACAGAATCATCCAGAATGCCGAAAAGGTGCGTTGCATCGTTATTCCCTCAGCTTAACTCACGCGGCGGTCACTATTACTGTAAACCATTCAGCACTTAACGAAGCCAGAAGAGGCAATTATCTCGCCGCAGGTGTGGATGAAATTTATTTATTCAGCACCTTCCGGAAAGATAAAAACGTTTTCTCAGGCGTTTTGTCGCGGTAGTCTCATAGGTTCCGTTTATATGACGGGCGCAATGTGAGTGACCTTTTCTTATACCAATAATTAAAAAATCAGTACGGACAGGACAACTATGGACTCCACCCTCATCTCCGATCGTCCCAACGAGGAGACACCTTCGCTCAATCGCGCCCGCCGCGCCGCACTCGGCAGCTTCGCGGGTGCCGTCGTCGACTGGTATGATTTTCTGCTTTACGGCATTACCGCCGCGCTGGTGTTTAACCGTGAATTCTTCCCCCAGATCAGCCCTGCGATGGGTACGCTCGCCGCGTTTGCCACCTTCGGCGTCGGCTTTCTGTTTCGCCCGCTGGGCGGGGTGATCTTCGGCCACTTCGGCGACCGCCTGGGCCGCAAGCGCATGCTGATGCTCACCGTCTGGATGATGGGGATCGCCACCGCGCTGATTGGCATTCTCCCGTCGTTTTCCGCCATTGGCTGGTGGGCCCCGGTATTGCTGGTGACGTTACGCGCCATTCAGGGCTTCGCCGTGGGCGGCGAATGGGGCGGCGCGGCGCTGTTATCCGTTGAGAGCGCGCCAAAAAATAAGAAAGCGTTTTACAGCAGCGGCGTGCAGGTCGGGTACGGCGTAGGGCTGTTGCTTTCTACAGGGCTGGTGTCGTTAATCAGCCAGCTCACCACCGACGAGCAGTTCCTGAGCTGGGGCTGGCGCATTCCGTTCATCTTCAGCATCGTGCTGGTGATTGCCGCACTGTGGATCCGTAACGGCATGGAGGAGTCCGCTGAATTCGAACAACAGCTGCAGGAAAAACCGGCCGTCAAAAAGCGGCTGCCGGTGATGGAAGCCCTGATTCGGCACCCTGGCGCTTTTCTGAAAATTATCGCCCTGCGCCTGTGCGAGCTGCTGACGATGTATATCGTCACCGCCTTTGCGCTGAACTACTCGACGCAGAATCTCGGCCTGCCCCGTGAATTGTTCCTGAATATCGGCCTGCTGGTTGGCGGGATCAGCTGTCTGACAATACCCTGCTTCGCCTGGCTGGCGGACCGGTTTGGCCGCCGTCGCGTCTACATCACCGGCGCGCTGATTGGGAGCCTCAGCGCCTGGCCATTCTTTATGGCGCTGGAGGCGCAGTCGATCTTCTGGATTGTCTTCTTTGCCATCATGCTCGCGAACATCGCTCACGATATGGTGGTCTGCGTGCAGCAGCCGATGTTTACCGAACTGTTCGGCGCCAGCTACCGCTATAGCGGCGCGGGCGTGGGCTACCAGGTCGCAAGCGTGGTCGGCGGCGGGTTTACGCCGTTTATTGCCGCCGCGCTGGTGACCTTCTCCGGGGGTAACTGGCACAGCGTGGCGGTTTATCTGCTGGCCGGTTGCCTGCTGTCGGCGGCAACGGCGCTATTGATGAAAGAGACGAGCCACCGCTGATCTCACTTTTGTTTCACAGGCGTGTGACATACTATCGGGTAGAGTCGCACACCTGTGGAACAAGGAGACAGAGATGAATAATAAGGGCTCCAGCCTGACCCCGGCTCAGGCGCTGGAAAAACTCGACGCGCTGTATGAACAGTCCGTCAACGCGCTGCGCAGCGCCATCAGCGAATATATCGAAACAGGGAAACTTCCCGACGAAAAGGCCAGAACCGAGGGCCTTTTTGTTTATCCATCGCTCTCTGTGACCTGGGACGGCAGCGCCAGCACAACACCGAAAACCCGTGCCTACGCCCGTTTTACCCACTCCGGCTGCTACAGCACCACCGTCACCCGCCCGGCCCTGTTCCGCCCGTACCTCGAAGAACAACTTACGCTGCTGTATCAGGATTACGGCGCGCACATTCACGTTGAGCCCTCGCAGCATGAAATTCCATACCCCTACGTGATTGACGGTTCGGCGTTAACCCTCGACCGTTCGATGAGCGCGGGGCTAACCCGCCACTTCCCGACGACGGAACTGTCGCAGATTGGCGATGAGACGGCCGATGGGATCTATCACCCGGCAGAATTTTCTCCCCTGTCGCACTTTGATGCTCGCCGGGTCGATTTCTCCCTGGCGCGTCTGCGCCACTACACCGGCACGCCCGTCGAACATTTCCAGCCGTTCGTCCTCTTTACCAACTACACCCGCTACGTTGACGAGTTTGTCCGTTGGGGCTGCAGCCAGATCCTCGACCCGGAAAGCCCGTATATCGCCCTCTCCTGTGCGGGAGGGATCTGGATCACTGCGGAGACCGAAGCGCCCGAGCAGGCCATTTCCGACCTGGCCTGGAAAAAACATCAGATGCCCGCCTGGCACCTGATCACCGCCGACGGTCAGGGCATTACGCTGATTAACATCGGCGTGGGCCCGTCAAATGCCAAGACCATCTGCGACCATCTGGCGGTGCTGCGTCCGGACGTGTGGCTGATGATCGGCCACTGCGGCGGCCTGCGTGAAAGCCAGCTGATTGGCGACTACGTGCTTGCCCACGCCTATCTGCGTGATGACCACGTGCTGGATGCGGTGCTGCCGCCGGATATCCCAATCCCGAGCATCGCCGAAGTGCAGCGTGCGCTGTATGACGCCACCAAAGAGGTTAGCGGCATGCCGGGTGAAGAAGTTAAGCAGCGCCTGCGCACCGGTACGGTCGTCACGACGGATGACCGCAACTGGGAGCTGCGTTACTCCGCCTCCGCGCTGCGGTTCAACCTGAGCCGCGCGGTGGCCATTGATATGGAGAGCGCCACCATTGCCGCGCAGGGGTATCGCTTCCGCGTTCCGTACGGCACGTTGCTGTGCGTCTCCGATAAGCCGCTGCACGGCGAAATTAAGCTGCCCGGCCAGGCCAACCGTTTCTATGAAGGGGCGATATCCGAACATCTGCAAATTGGCATTCGCGCCATTGACCTGCTGCGGGCAGAAGGTGACCGGCTCCATTCCCGCAAGCTGCGCACCTTCAACGAGCCGCCGTTCCGCTAATAACGATAAGGAATAACCATGTCCAGCACATCTCCGCTCTCTGCCCTGCGCCACTGGCTTGAGGCCAGCCATCTCGACGGGATGATCGTCCCGCGTGCGGATGCGTGGCAGAGCGAATACTGCGCGCCCTACGACGAAAAGCTGGCCTGGCTGACGGGCTTTGACGGTTCGGCCGGTGTGGCGCTGGTGCTGAAAAACAAAGCGCTGCTGTTCGTTGACGGGCGCTATCAGGTTCAGGCCCGCGTTCAGGTCAATACGGATGAGGTAGAGATCCGCCACCTGCACAACGAGCCGCTGGCTGAATGGCTGGCGGAAAACGCTGAGGCCGGTACGCGCATCGGTTTTGACCCACTGCTGATGACCCATTCAGAGTTTGAGCAACTGTCTGCCACGCCTTGCGAGCTGGTCCCGCTGAAAGCCTCGCCGTTTGACACCCTATGGACTGACCGCCCTGCCGCACCGGCGGGGCTTATCCGGGAAATGCCGGTTGAATACAGCGGTGAAAGCAGTGCTGATAAACGTCAGCGCGTCGCCGCCGTGCTGGCTGCAAGCAATGCCGATTATCTCGCCGTTACCCTGCCGGATAATATCGCCTGGCTGTTAAACGTCCGCGGCGCGGATATCCCTTACAGCCCCGTACCGCTCTCTTTTGCTCTTCTGGGCCGTGACGGCCACGTTGAGTGGTTTGTTAACGACAGCAAGCTCGGCGCCCTGCCGGAAGACGTGCGCAATGCGTTTACCATTGCGCCGCAGGACGCCTTTGTCGAACGCTGCCAGCAAATTGCTGCAGGAAAACGGGTGATGGTTGATGCCGATTCCGCGCCGGTCGCCCTGCGCTTTGCCATCGAACCCCGGGGAGAGATTGTCTGGCGGACCGACCCCATCACCCTGATGAAAGCCACCAAAAACCCGGTTGAGCTGGCCGGTTATCGCGCGTGTCATCACCAGGACGGCGCCGCCTGGGTCAACTTCCTCGCCTGGCTGAGCCGTGAAGTGCCGCTGCGCGAGGCGGCAGGGAATCCGCTAACAGAGCTGGAAGTCCAGGCGCAGCAGCTGGCGTTCCGTCAACAGCAGCCCGGGTTCATCGAGCAGAGTTTTGCGACCATCTCCGCCTCTTCGAGCAATGCGGCGATGTGCCACTATCATTCGAGCGAGGCCAGCAACAAGCCCATCGGTCATGACCATTTTTACCTTAACGATTCCGGCGGTCAGTACGTGAATGGCACCACCGACGCCACGCGCACGCTGGCATGGGGTAAGGTCGATCCGCAGCAGCGCCTGCACTACACCGCCGTGCTGAGAGGCTTCCTGTCGCTGATTACCCTGCAGTTCCCTTCCGGGACTCAGGGACATCAGCTGGATGCCTTTGCGCGTCGTCCGCTGTGGGAGATGGGACTGGATTACGATCACGGCACGGGACATGGCGTGGGTCATCAGCTTCTTATCCATGAGAACCCGCATCGCATTGCCAAAAAGGTCAACCCGTGGCCGCTGGTGGCGGGCAATATCATGACGATTGAACCGGGATACTATCTGGGCGATAGCCACGGTATTCGTATTGAAAACCAGGTGGAGATTGTGGAGAGCCGTCCGGGGTTCTGCAGGTTTGCCTCGCTGACGCTGATCCCGATCGACTTAAGCCAGGTTGAGCTGCATTTGCTGAGCGAGCAGGAAAAGCAGTGGCTGGATGCGTATCACCAGCAGGTACGCGAGGCGCTGTCACCGCTGGTGAGCAGCGATGCGCGTCCGTGGCTGGTAGAGGCGACGGCGCCGGTTCGTGTGAACGGATAGTGCGGCTTTTGCCCGACGCAGAAAAGCAAAAAGCCTGCTTTAAAAGCAGGCTTTTCAAATTTGGCTCCTCTGACTGGACTCGAACCAGTGACATACGGATTAACAGTCCGCCGTTCTACCGACTGAACTACAGAGGAATCGTGTGAACGGGGCGCATATTATCGATGCGCTCCCGGGATGTCAAAGGCAGAATGCATATTTCCGATCGTTTGACGATTTATTCTCCACTTCGCACAATTGTCAGGCATTTTGTCGCGGATATTTCCACAGCCAGCGCCCGCTGACCATACGCCAGTAGAACAGCCCGCCCCGCACGGCCCAGTCCAGGAACATCCCCAGCCAGACGCCGATCACACCCCATCCAAGCATTACCCCAAGCGTATACCCCGCCACGACGCGACATCCCCACATGCCAAGCATCGACACCCACATCGCAAAGCGGGCGTCGCGTGCCCCCTTCAGCCCGGCAGGCAGTACCCATGAGGCCGCCCAGATAGGCATAAAGGCCGCATTGAGCCAGATGAGGACTTTTACAACCTCTTTAACGTCGTCTTCATGGGTATAGAACGAGGCCATCAGCCCGGCAAACGGCGCGGTTCCCCAGGCAATCACGGTCAGTCCAATGGTCGACAGCCAGAAAACGTGGCGCAGCTGTCGCTCCGCCTGGCCGATCTGCCCTTTCCCAAGCCGTTTCCCGGTGATAATGGTCGATGCAGAGCCCAGCGCGTTACCCGGCAGGTTAATCAGCGAGGCAATGGAGAAGGCGATGAAGTTACCGGCGATCACGTCAGTGCCCATCCCGGCGACAAACATCTGCGTCAGCAATTTCCCGCCGTTAAACAGCACCGATTCAATGCTTGCGGGAATGCCGATCCCCATCACTTCCCAGATAATAGCGAAATTAAAGGGGCGGAAATAGCTCTTCAGCGTGAGGCGCAGCGAGGGGGTGATCCCCGCCATCAGCACGCCGATAATCGCCGCTGCACCGATATAGCGTGAAATGGTTAGCCCCAGTCCTGCACCGACGAAGCCCAGCCCGTCCCACGAGAATACGCCGTAGATCAGCACGCTGCTGATGATAATATTCAGGATATTCATTCCGCCGTTGATCAGCAGCGGAATTTTAGTGTTCCCTGCCCCGCGCAGCGCGCCGCTGCCAATCAGGGCGATGGCCGCCGCCGGATAGCTGATGACGGTCATCTCCAGATAGGTCAGCGCCAGGTCTTTAACCTCGTTCGTGGCCTCCCCGGCGACAAAATCGATGATCTCTTTGCCGAAATAGTGGATCACCGCCGCCAGAACGGCCGAAAAGACAGTCATGATCATCAGCGACTGGCGTGCCGCCTCGCGCGCACGTTTGGGATCCAGCTTGCCGAGGCTAAAGGCCACCACCACCGTCGTGCCGAGGTCAATCGCGGCAAAGAACGAGATCACCACCATGTTAAAGCTGTCCGCCAGACCAACCCCCGCCATCGCCTCTTTTCCCAACCAGCTCACCAGGAAGGTGCTCAGCACCCCCATCAGCAGAACGCAGGTATTTTCCAGGAAGATAGGCACGGCAAGAGGGGTGATTTCACGCCAGAAGAGAACCCGATAGCTTTTACGTTTTGCATACCATGGCGTGCGCGCGATCGCCTGGCGTAAGGAGGCAGTGACGTTCAAAATGGACCTTAGCGAGAAAAGTTGAAACTCCATTTCAAATAATGGGGGAGAAATGCTCATCCTGCAAAGTATTTTCCGGAAAAAGATGTGTGGATTTACAACAAACTGACGACAGAATCAGCAATCAGTCGCTTTTCCCTAAGATCAGGTTTGACAAAAGTTTTTTCGCCGCTAAGATAAGCCTCCACAACGATTCCTCTGTAGTTCAGTCGGTAGAACGGCGGACTGTTAATCCGTATGTCACTGGTTCGAGTCCAGTCAGAGGAGCCAAATTTGAAAAGCCTGCTTTTAAAGCAGGCTTTTTGCTTTGCGGATGAGGGAAAATGAACGCTCTGTTTGTCTACGGCACGCTGCGCCCGGGCCACTCAAATGCGCATATTCTTGAAAACATCGGTGGCGAATGGCTGGCCGGTTTCGTCTCCGGTACGTTCTACGAACGCGGCTGGGGCGCTGCGGCGGACTTCCCGGGGATCGTGCTCCACCCCGATGGCCCCCGCGTCGAAGGCTATCTGTTTATCTCTGATCACCTTACCGCACACT
The DNA here is from genome assembly GCF_048684805.1 of Enterobacter sp. BNK-22. NCBI lineage: Bacteria > Pseudomonadati > Pseudomonadota > Gammaproteobacteria > Enterobacterales > Enterobacteriaceae > Enterobacter > Enterobacter sp. BNK-22. The sequence goes on along the minus strand of NZ_JBLQTT010000001.1, from coordinate 531,590 downwards.
GGTCAATGCTGGATGAGTTTGAAGACGGCTACGATCGGGTTGAGGTCACGGTGACCACCTCTGAAGGCGAGCAGGTTCAAGCCTGGATTTACCAGCTACAGCCGCGTTCTGAACCATAAAAAAAGGCTCTCTGTCACCAGAGAGCCTTTTTCACTATTCGCTGCGATTACTCGCTTTTTGCTTCGCCGTTTTTGATTTCGCCCATCACTTTCAGCTTTTTAGAGATGTCACGACGCTCTTTGGACAGCTCAGCATTTTTGATGATGTAGTCATCAACACGGTCTTCATAGTCGCTCTTCATGCTGGCGATGATGCCCTGAATAGCTTCAACGCTCATGCCTGGCTTGATGTAGTCGCTCAGGTTGTCGAGCAGCAGAACACGTTTCTGGTTGTCACGGATCTTCTTCTCAACGTCCTGGATTTCACGCTGCAGTTTGTTTTTGCGGCGGAACAGGCGGACGAATTCCAGAACATCCTGGAACGAAGGCTTGGTAGTTTCCATTTTTACACCCCTGATAATGTGAGATTCGGATTCGTTAAAGCAACCGTTGTAACAATAACCTTACTGACAGCGGCCGCGAATGACAATGAGTATATCGTTTAAAGCTATCATAACCCCAATTGCTGCTGAATCGAAGCAGCAGGCGTCACATACGCCTTTTATTTGCGCAGCGCCCGGCAAATCAGGTGCGATAACAGCTCAAGCTGCCGCGCCAGTTCCATGCTCAGCCAGACGTAGCCATGAATAGGTGTTTCCGCCACGTTATCGCTCTGGCGCTCATTGATTAACTGCTTCAGTTCCGCGACGATCTCGTTCAGTCGCTCGCTGTTGGCCAGGATCGGCTGCGGGTTACCTTCGTAGAGCGCATGGGCGATAGTCAACAGCGTTTGCTGCGTCATCTGCTGGGTCTCTTTGAGAGTCTGCGCGTTAAGCATCAACAGATGGCTGGGTCGCGTGGCCCAGTGTGCGTTGATTTGCAGTTCAAGCATGCAGACCAGATTGCGGCTCACCGTCTGAATAGCTTCGAAAATTGATTTCTGAATATGGGTTTCTTTGCTGGCTGGCGTGATCAAGCCGCGCATTTTGACCACGTCGTTAAGGATGGTCTGCAGGTGCTTTTCCAGGCGCGGGCGCTCAACCAGATTCGGGGAAAAACCGGCCTTATAGACGCGGTTAAACGCAGTGACGTAGCTGGCCATCTGAATACGCCAGTGCAGAAAAGCGCGCTGCGGCCAGATACCGGTGAAGAGCATCGCCAGCAGTGAACCCAGGATGACATCCCCGCTTCGCCACAGCGCCGTGGTCATATCCCCGGCGGGTGCACCGACCACCACCGCGAGAGTAATACCGATCAGCAGCGCCTGATAAGGCTTTTTACCCAACGCCAGCCAGCCGCACAGGAACATGGCGGCACCGCACCATGCCAGCATGACCGGGAACGAGATGAGCTCCAGCTTCAGGGCAATAAGCCCCAGGGCCGAACCTAACACGGTCCCGCCAATACGCTCCAGAGCGCGCGGGACAACGTTGCCCCAAAACGAGATGGGCCCCATCACCACCACCAGCGTGATCAGCGGCCACGTTCCTTCCGGAACCTCCAGCAAACGCACCAGGACAAACGTCAACACGAACGCCAGCGCGATGCGACACCCGTGCACCACGCGGTAGTGTTTGTACAACCGAATTTCAAAAGGGGTTAATGATTTGTCGGGACGCACACCCGCTCTCCAGCTACACGGCAAAGCACAATTGTACTGTGTTTTCAGCCGGGCGGATCGCTCCCGGCTTAAAAACCCTTCATTTAGCAGGCTTAAACCGTTTTGTGCTCGACGGCGATATACATTTCGATATCCCAGTAGCCGTCCGCATTGCCGTCATTGAGATAGCGCTCGAAGCAGGGTTTGAGCGCCATCTGGTACTTATTGTCCTGCAGCAGGGAATTGAAGAACTGATACCACGGCGTGGCGAAGTCGTAGTTTTCGACGCGCGCCGTCGCCACGGCATAATCCCCGGCCGCGATTTCCGTCATCATTACGCCTTCGCTGTTTTCCGGGATGACGAAATCATCCGGTACCGTCACGGCCGTATCACAGCGCAGTTTTTCTGCCGGGACTTCATCCGGGTTATCGTAATAGACCGCCACCCACTCCAGCGGCTCAATGTGACGCCCGTCGACCCACATGACCAGCTGTTCAAAGCCCTGTTTTACCGTGTGTTCCCACGGGCCGACCAAATGAAAACCGGCAATCTTACGTTTCTGTTGCTGCGTAATGCTGTAGTCCATACTGCCTCCGCTCATCACTGTATATTTATACACTATAAAACGGGATTATGATTATCAGCAAACGAGGAGTGTTTATTATGTGAGCAGACTCGCAACCCTGCCAGTCTGCTCAGCAGCAGTTAAAGCGTGTGATGCAGATAATCGCTCAGACGAGAGAACAGGCCGCCTTTATCAACGGCTTCCAGCGTGACCAGCGGCCAGTGGGCTACCACCTTGTCGCGGTCATAGAGCTGAATCTCCCCGACCCGCTGATGCGCAGCAATCGGCGCTTCCAGTTCTTTTTTATCCAGCACGTACTTGGCTTTGATATTGGGAACCTCTGCTTTCGGCAAGGCCAGCCAGAAGTCCTGATCGGTGCCCAGTTTCACCTGCTCCTTATCGCCGTACCAGATGCGCTCTGTCCCCACTTTTTTACCGCTATGCAGGATCTGCACCGTATCGAAATTCTGCTGCCCCCAGTGCAGCAGTTTCCGGGCCTGGTCTTCGCGCCCTTTCGGGCTATCCGCCCCCATCACCACCGCGATTAAACGGCGCTGGCCGTCTACGGCAGACGCAATCAGGTTAAAACCGGCCCCTGAGGTATGCCCCGTTTTCAACCCGTCCACGTTCATGGTCTTATCCCAGAGCAGGCCGTTACGGTTTTGCTGGGTGATTCCGTTCCAGGTCAGGCTTTTTTCGCTGTACATATGATAAAACTCAGGCTCGCCGTGGATGATGGCCCGGAGAGAACGGCCAGGTCATACGCCGAGCTGTGCTGGCCCGGCGCGTCCAGCCCGTGGACGGTTTCAAAATGCGTATCGCGCAGGTTCAGCTTCTGCACGTAGTCGTTCATCATCTTCACAAACTGCGGCTGCCCGCCCGCCACGTGATCGGCCAGCGCCACGCAGGCGTCGTTGCCAGAATCGACAATCAGGCCGCGGCTCAGATCGCGCACGGAGACGCGATCGCCCTCTTTCAGGAACATCAGCGATGAACCGTCAAACACCGGGTTCCCTTTTGCCCAGGCATCACGTCCTACGGTGACGATGTCATCCGGGGTAATGCGGTGGCTATCAATGGCCCGATCCACTACATAGCCCGTCATCAGCTTGGTCAGGCTCGCCGGATTACGTTGTTGATGTTCGTTGCCCGCCGTTAAAATCTGACCAGTCGTGTAATCCATCAGCACCCAGGAGCCCGCCTGAATGGCCGGAGGCTGCGGCGAAAAATCCAGTGGTTCGGCCGCAAAAGCAGATGAGACACTCGAAGCGAGTAAAGAAACAGCAATAAACAGACGGCGTTTCAACGGTATATCCTCAGGTCATTAAAAATCGATGACCTTTTTACGGGAGTTCTGATGTCGTTACCTGGCTTAATTGCAAAAAAATGTGACAGAACGCAGATTTTTCTCTGAAGCTGGCGCGCAAATTTGCGACGCGGCGGTGCTTTTTATTCGGTCTGACCCGCACGATCGTTTACCATAGTGACGTCATTTTTTAACAGGATGGTATTACTGGTGTCTGACTCTGCCGCTCGCCCGACTTTTTTGTTCCACGATTACGAAACCTTTGGCACGCACCCGGCGCTGGACCGACCGGCGCAGTTTGCCGCCATCCGTACCGACGACGAATTCAACATCATTGGCGAGCCCGAGGTCTTTTACTGCAAGCCTGCGGATGACTATCTGCCGCAGCCCGGCGCGGTCATGGTCACCGGGATCACCCCTCAGGAAGCGCGGGAAAAAGGCGTTAACGAGGCAGAATTCGCCCGACGCATCCACGACTTATTTACCGTCCCCAACACCTGCGTGGTCGGTTATAACAACATCCGCTTCGATGACGAAGTGACGCGCAACATCTTCTATCGTAACTTCTACGATCCCTATGCCTGGAGCTGGCAGAACCGCAATTCTCGCTGGGATTTGCTCGACATCATGCGCGCCTGCTACGCCCTGCGTCCTGAGGGCATTCACTGGCCAGAAAATGAGGAAGGGCTGACCAGCTTCCGGCTGGAACACCTGACGCGCGCCAACGGCATTGAGCACAGCAATGCCCACGACGCGATGGCGGACGTCTATGCCACCATTGCCATGGCGAAGCTGGTGAAAAGCGCACAGCCCCGGCTGTTTGAGTATCTGCTGAGCCATCGCAGCAAGCAGAAGCTTATGACCCTTATCGACGTACCGCAGATGAAACCCCTGGTGCATATTTCCGGCATGTTTGGCGCATGGCGCGGCAATACCAGCTGGGTCGCGCCGCTGGCCTGGCATCCGGACAACCGTAATGCGGTCATCATGGTGGACCTGGCGGGCGATATTTCGCCGCTGCTGGAGCTCGACAGCGATACCCTGCGTGAACGGCTGTACACGCCGAAGAATGAACTCGGCGATCTGCCTGCGGTGCCGGTCAAACTGGTGCATATCAATAAATGTCCGGTCCTGGCGCAGGCGAATACGCTGCGCCCGGAAGATGCAGACAGGCTGGGCATTAACCGCCAGCACTGCCTCGATAATCTCAAAGTGCTGCGTGAAAATCCGCAGGTGCGCGAGAAAGTCGTGGCCATTTTTGCCGAAGCCGAGCCGTTCGTGCCGTCTGAAAACGTGGACGCCCAGCTCTATAACGGTTTCTTCAGTGATGCCGATCGCGCGGCCATGAATATCGTTCTGCAAACCGAGCCGCGCAACTTACCGGCGCTGGATATCACCTTCGCTGATAAGCGCATCGAAAAGCTGATGTTTAATTACCGCGCGCGTAATTACCCGGGAACCCTGGATGAAGCAGAGCAGGAACGCTGGCTGCAGCACCGTCGCAACGTGTTTACGCCAGAGTATCTGCACAACTACGCCCAGGAGCTGGAAATGCTTTATGGCCAGTATGAAGGGAATGCTGAGAAACAGGCACTGCTGAAATCCCTGTACCAGTACGCGCAAGAGATAGTTTGATCGATGGGTATAAAAAAGCCGGAGGCGATGTCTCCGGCTTTTTTTTGCCCGGTGGCGCTGCGCTTACGCGGGCCTACGGGGTATGTAGGTCGGGTAAGGCGTAGCCGCCACCCGACACAGTCTTACGCGACGTCTTCGTACTGAGGAACCGGGTTACGGAAGCTCTTCGTGACGCAGGCCAGGTAAACCAGGCCGATACCCGCCCAAATCAGGCCAAGCACCATCGAGCTCTCTTCCAGGTTAACCCACAGCGCGCCCACGGTCAGGGCACCACACATCGGCAGGAACAGATACTGGAAGTGATCTTTCAGCGTCTTGTTACGCTTTTCACGGATCCAGAACTGAGAGATAACCGACAGGTTAACAAAGGTGAACGCCACCAGCGCACCGAAGTTAATCAGCGCCGTTGCCATCACCAGGTCAAAGTTAATCGCCAGAAGCGCGATCGCACCGACCAGGATAATGTTCATCGCCGGGGTACGCCATGTTGGATGCACGTAGCCGAAGAAGCTTTTCGGGAATACGCCATCGCGGCCCATTACGTACATCAGACGCGCAACGCCTGCATGCGCGGCCATACCGGACGCCAGTACGGTGATGGTGGAGAAGATCAGCGCGCCGACCTGGAACGCTTTACCCGCCACATACAGCATGATTTCCGGCTGAGACGCATCCGGATCCTTGAAGCGAGAGATATCCGGGAAGTACAGCTGCAGGAAATAGGTCGAGAAAATAAAGATCAGACCGCCAATCAGCGCCGTCAGGAAGATGGCACGCGGGATCACGCGCTCTGCATCTTTCGTTTCTTCAGACAGGTTGCTGATCCCGTCAAAACCGGTAAAGGAGAAGCACAGAATGGTTGCCCCGGTAATCATCGGGATCACATGCGCATCACCAGACCAGAACGGTTTGCTGCTCGCCAGGGTGCCCGCGCCTTCGCCGTGGAATACGCCGTAAATAACCATGCCAAGAATCACCGCAATCAGCACAACCTGAAGCACAACGATAACAGAGTTAAAGTTGGCAACGGACTTGATGCTGCGCAGGTTAAAGGCCGTCATAAAGGCCACCAGCGCCACGACGAACATCCACGAGGGAATCGATGGCACCAGCGCTTCAAAATAGATTTTTGCCAGCAGAATGTTGATCATCGGCGCGAACAGATAGTCGAGCAGCGAAGACCAGCCCACCATAAAGCCAACCGTCGGGCTGATGGATTTCTGGGCATAGGTGTAGGCGGAACCCGCAGACGGATAGCGACGCACCAGTTTACCGTAGCTCAGCGCGGTAAAGAGGATCGCAATCAGCGCGAAGCCATAAGCCGTCGGCACATGACCGTCGGTGAGGCCCGATACGATACCGAATGTATCGAACAGCGTCATCGGTTGCATATAGGCCAGGCCCATCATAACAACCGGAATCAACGTAAGCGTTTTACGTAATTCCACGCGAGAGGTGTTTGGAGTTGCGTTATGCGACATAGTTAATCTCCTTTACGGTGATAACCGCCACGTAAGCGAAAAATTGCCCCATTTCTTTCTTCCTCAGCGACAACAACTGTCGGATTTTAGTAAATATCTATCCGGTACGAAGCCCGGCCTCTTGGTTTTTAGTTTCGTTTCGTACATGCAAAAAAAAATAACCGACGCCTTTTATATCGTCGATTATTCATTTGGTTGCAGCGGCCGCATTTTGCCCCACATCGGATACAAAAGGCAATACTTTGCAACGCAGCGGGTAATTTTCTTTTTTCTAACTGGCTGATTTCTCGGCGCTGCCCTGAGCATATACAGCAGCGATAGCACTATTTGCTAAAATTTCGTCCCGCCACCAGGCGCTGGCGAGCCCGGCGGTCTGTTCATTCCAGCCCACCCATACCGATTCATGGCTGTTTTGAGCAAGTACCTGTTTTTCAACAAGCGCACCGCTGTCAATGTACCGCTGTGCCAGATAGCGGGGCAAATAACCGCAGCCCAGCCCGCTGATTTGCAACTCCAGCTTGGTTTTAAAGTCGAAAACGGTGATGGCCTCCTGCTCGTCAAGCAGCTGCGAGGAAACCGCACATTCCGGGCGAGAGCTGTCCCCGACCACGATGGCGCGATAGCCTTTAATCACGCGGCGGTTAAGCGGCTCAGTTTCCTGAGCCAGCGGATGATGGGGCGCTACGGCAAACACCTGCTCCAGCACGCCCAGACGCGCAAAGCCAAACTCACTCAACTGGGGAGGCTCGTGGAGTGCACCGACAAAAATATCCGCCCTGCCCTGGGTTAGGGCATCCCAGGAGCCCCCCAGCACGCCGTTGATAAAGATCAGCCGCGTCACGCTGTGGTGTTGATAGAAGGTCTCAATCAGCGGCGTCAGGAGAGAAAACGGGAAAGTGTCATCCACGCCAATCACCAGCTCGTTTTCCCATCCCTGGTGAAGTTTGACGGCCTGTTTTTCGAGTTCACGAACGGTATGGAGGACTTCACGGCCTTTTTCCAGCAGCATCTGTCCGGTGCGGGTAAAACGGGCGCGATGCCCGGAGCGATCGAGGATCTGGATATTGAGGTCGCTTTCCAGTTTTTGGACGGTATAGCTCAGGGCCGAAGGGGTTTTGTAGAGCTTTGCCGACGCAGCGGCAAAGCTCCCCTCTTTTTCCAGTGCATCCAGAATAATAAGAACATCCAGCAGCGGTTTCATGCTCGCCCCCTTTCGGTGTGCGACGGTCTCCGCTGCGGGATTTATTCCATGGGCATCACCAGCGGATCGGGATACTGATACTCAAACCCCAGCTCATGACAAATGCGATTGCCATCAACAATTTTGCCTTTACTGCCATCCTTTGCCTCACCAAAGACCGGCGGAGCCAGGCCCAGCTGACGTGCCATCAGCGGGTAAAACGTGCTGCGCGACGGATGAGACGGTGCACATATATTATAGATGTGTCCGCCTTTCGGAGCCTGTAAGAGTAGCTCAATCGCGCCAACCACATCATCAAGATGCACAAGATTGACAACATGTTGGCCATCTGGCGCCGACTTCCCGGCAAAAAAGCGTCCCGGATGACGACCCGGGCCTACCAGCCCCGCCAGACGTACGATATCAACCTGGGTGCCGGGAAGATGATGCAGCCAGTCTTCCAGCTCTTTCAGAACCTGACCGCTCGCCGTAACGGGACGGCGCTCGGAAGTCTCTTTTACTACGCCCTCCACCTCACCATACACCGACGTCGAGCTGGTAAAAATAATGCGCGGAACATGATGTGCCAGCGCGCTGTCGACAATCTCCTGCATCGCCTGCAGGTAAAATGATTCGCCCGGGCCGCTGCGCCGCGCGGGTAGCGTAATTACCAGCGCATCGACGTTCATCAGGGTGTCCAGATCGTCCGCATCACACACCAGTTCCGGCGCCAGACGCAGTTCAACGCCATCAATACCGCACATGCGCGCTGCTTCGACCCCATCTCGGGTGGTCTTGCTCCCGGTCACCTGCCAGCCTTTCGCGGCTAATGACATCGCCAGCGGCATTCCCAGCCATCCTAAACCGACAATCGCGACCTTTTTCATGCGAATTCTCCTGACTCTTACTCGTCTTTCATAAGGCTACGCCAGCCCGGCAGAACACACAATTCATAGCATCAATATGAAATGAATTAATGATCAAAAAAAGCCCTTGCAATATGTCGCACAACTGGTTTAGGTTAAAAGACATCAAATGAATAAGCATTCATCGAGAATTTATATGACACGCGTTCAATTTAAACACCACCATCATCACCATCATCCTGACTAGTCTTTCAGGCGATGTGTGCTGGAAGACGTTTGGATCTTCCAGTGGTGCATGAACGCATGAAAAAGCCCCCGGAAGATCTTCTTCCGGGGGCTTTTTTTTGGACCGAATTCAGACAGGTTAAAACAGGTTAACGAGGAATAAAGAATGTTAGATAACTCACGTTTACGCATAGCTATTCAAAAATCAGGCCGTTTGAGTGACGATTCACGCGAACTGCTGGCCCGCTGCGGGATTAAAATTAACCTGCACACCCAGCGCCTGATTGCTCTGGCTGAAAACATGCCCATCGACATTCTGCGCGTGCGTGATGACGATATTCCCGGCCTGGTCATGGATGGCGTCGTTGACCTCGGCATCATCGGCGAAAACGTACTGGAAGAAGAGCTGCTGACCCGCCGCGCGCAGGGCGAAGACCCGCGTTACTTCACCCTGCGTCGTCTGGACTTCGGCGGCTGCCGCCTGTCGCTGGCAACGCCGGTTGATGAAGCGTGGGACGGCCCGGCCGCGCTGAACGGCAAACGTATTGCCACCTCCTACCCTCACCTGTTAAAGCGCTATCTGGATCAGAAAGGCGTGCAGTTTAAATCCTGTCTGCTGAACGGTTCTGTTGAAGTGGCGCCGCGTGCGGGTCTCGCGGACGCCATCTGTGACCTGGTCTCTACCGGCGCGACGCTGGAAGCGAACGGTCTGCGCGAAGTGGAGGTGATCTACCGCTCCAAAGCGTGCCTGATTCAGCGTGACGGCGAGATGGCCGACGCTAAGCAGCAGCTGATCGACAAACTGCTGACCCGTATTCAGGGCGTGATTCAGGCGCGTGAATCCAAATACATCATGATGCACGCCCCAACCGAGCGTCTGGATGAAGTCATTGCCCTGCTGCCGGGCGCCGAGCGCCCAACCATCCTGCCGCTGGCGGGCGATCAGCAGCGCGTGGCGATGCACATGGTGAGCAGCGAAACCCTGTTCTGGGAAACCATGGAAAAACTGAAGGCGCTGGGCGCAAGCTCCATCCTGGTGCTGCCGATTGAGAAGATGATGGAGTAATGGCCATGAGCTTTAACACAATCATCGACTGGAATACCTGTAGCGACGCACAGCAGCGCGAGCTGCTGATGCGCCCGGCGATTTCCGCCTCTGAAAGCATCTCGCGCACCGTGGCGGAGATCCTGGATAACGTCAAAGCCCGCGGCGATGACGCGCTGCGTGAATACAGTGCAAAGTTTGATAAGACGGAAGTTGGCGCATTACAGGTTACCGAGCAGGAAATGACTGATGCCAGCAATCGTCTGGGAGATGACATCAAGCAGGCGATGGCCGTTGCGGTGAAAAACATTGATACTTTCCACACCGCGCAAAAGCTGCAGACCGTGGATGTCGAAACCCTGCCCGGCGTGCGTTGCCAGCAGGTAACCCGCCCGGTTGCGTCGGTCGGCCTCTATATTCCTGGCGGCTCTGCCCCGCTTTTCTCCACCGTACTGATGCTGGCGACACCCGCGCGCATTGCCGGGTGTCAGAAAGTGGTGCTGTGCTCGCCGCCACCGATAGCCGACGAGATCCTGTATGCGGCGAAGCTGTGCGGCGTGCAGGCGGTCTATAAAGTGGGTGGCGCGCAGGGGATATCCGCCCTGGCATTCGGCACGGAATCCATCCCCAAGGTCGACAAAATCTTTGGCCCGGGCAATGCGTATGTGACCGAGGCTAAGCGTCAGGTCAGCCAGCGTCTGGACGGCGCGGCCATCGATATGCCTGCCGGCCCGTCTGAAGTGCTGGTGATTGCCGACAGCGGCGCCACGCCGGATTTCGTCGCGTCTGACCTGCTTTCCCAGGCGGAACACGGCCCGGATTCGCAGGTCATCCTGCTGACGCCGGATGCCGATATGGCGAAACGCGTGGGCGAAGCCGTGGAGCGTCAGCTTGCCGACCTGCCCCGCGCCGACACGGCACGCCAGGCGTTAGCGGCCAGCCGCCTGATTGTGGCGCGCGATCTTGAGCAGTGCATTGCCATTTCTAACCAGTACGGCCCGGAGCACCTGATTATTCAGACCCGCAACGCGCGCGATCTGGTCGACAGCATTACCAGCGCGGGCTCGGTGTTCCTCGGCGACTGGTCCCCGGAGTCCGCAGGCGATTACGCCTCCGGCACCAACCACGTGCTGCCAACGTATGGCTATACCTCAACCTGTTCCAGCCTGGGACTGGCGGATTTCCAGAAACGCATGACCGTGCAGGAACTCTCCCGCGAAGGGTTTGCCTCACTAGCGTCCACCATTGAAACCCTGGCCGCCGCCGAGCGCCTGACCGCCCACAAAAATGCCGTTACGCTGCGCGTTGCAGCCCTGAAGGAGCAAGCATGAACATTGAAGAATTAGCCCGCGAAAATGTCCGTCGCCTGACGCCCTATCAGTCTGCGCGTCGTCTGGGCGGTAAAGGGGATGTCTGGCTGAACGCCAACGAATATCCAACGGCGGTGCAGTTTGAGCTGTCGCAGCAAACGCTGAACCGTTATCCGGAGTGTCAGCCGAAGGCGGTAATCGAAAACTACGCCCAGTACGCGGGCGTGAAGCCAGAGCAGGTGCTGGTCAGCCGCGGCGCGGATGAGGGCATTGAGCTGCTGATCCGCGCGTTCTGCGAGCCGGGCAAAGACGCCGTCATGTACTGCCAGCCGACCTACGGCATGTACAGCGTCAGCGCGGAAACCTTTGGGGTGGCGTGCCGCAACGTGCTCTCCCTGGAGAACTGGCAGCTGGATCTGCAGGGCATTGCCGACAATCTTGAAGGCGTAAAAGTCGTCTTTGTCTGTAGCCCGAACAACCCGACCGGGCAGATTATTAACCCACAGGATATCCGAACCCTGCTGGAGATGACGCGCGGAAAAGCCCTGGTGGTGGCCGACGAAGCCTACATCGAGTTCTGCCCGCAGGCGACGCTGGCAGGCTGGCTGGAAGAGTATCCGCACCTGGTGGTGCTGCGTACGCTGTCGAAGGCTTTCGCCCTCGCGGGTCTGCGCTGCGGATTCACCCTGGCAAATAAAGAGGTCATCGACCTGCTGCTGAAGGTGATCGCTCCGTACCCCCTCTCGACGCCGGTTGCCGATATTGCGGCACAGGCGCTGACGCCTCAGGGGATTAACGCCATGCGCGAGCGCGTGGCGCAAATCCTGGAGGAACGTCAGTACCTGGTGACCGCCCTGAAGGATATCCCGTGCGTGGAGCAGGTATTCGACTCGGAAACCAACTACATCCTGGTGCGCTTTACCGCCTCCAGCGCCGTATTTAAATCTTTGTGGGATCAGGGCATTATCTTACGAGACCAGAATAAACAACCTTCTCTGAGCGGATGCCTGCGCATTACCGTCGGCACCCGCGCAGAGAGCCAGCGCGTCATTGACGCCCTGAAAGCGGAGAAAGTATGACCCAGAAGATCCTTTTCATCGATCGTGACGGCACCCTTATTTCGGAGCCACCAGCTGATTTTCAGGTCGACCGATTCGACAAGCTGGCGTTTGAACCTGACGTGATCCCGGTGCTGCTCAAGCTGCAAAAAGCCGGATACAAGCTGGTGATGATCACCAACCAGGACGGTCTGGGTACCGACAGCTTCCCGCAGGCAGACTTTGACGGCCCGCATAATTTAATGATGCAGGTGCTGACCTCTCAGGGCGTGGTGTTTGATGAAGTGCTGATTTGCCCGCACATGCCAGCCGACGAGTGCGACTGCCGTAAGCCAAAGGTGAAGCTGGTCGAGGGCTATCTGGCAGAGGATGTGCTGGATAAGGCTAACAGCTATGTCATCGGCGATCGCATCACTGATATTACGCTCGCGGAAAACATGGGCATCGCAGGGCTTCGCTACGACCGTAACAACCTTAACTGGGCGATGATTGGCGAACAACTGACAAAACGTGACCGCTACTCGCACGTTGAACGTAACACCAAAGAGACGCAGATTGATGTGAAGGTCTGGCTGGACCGCGAAGGCGGCAGCAAGATCCACACCGGCGTGGGTTTCTTCGACCACATGCTGGATCAGATTGCCACCCACGGCGGTTTCCGCATGGAGATCACGGTAAAAGGCGATCTTTATATTGACGATCACCATACCGTGGAAGATACCGGCCTGGCGCTGGGTGAAGCCCTCAAGCTGGCGCTCGGTGATAAACGCGGCATCAACCGTTTTGGCTTTGTCCTGCCGATGGACGAGTGTCTGGCGCGCTGTGCGATGGATATCTCCGGACGTCCGCACCTGGAATATAAAGCAGACTTCAATTACCAGCGCGTGGGCGATCTGAGCACCGAAATGGTGGAGCACTTCTTCCGTTCATTGTCCTACACCATGGGCCTGACGCTGCACCTTAAGACCAAAGGCAAGAACGACCACCACCGCGTAGAGAGTCTCTTCAAGGCCTTCGGCCGCACGCTGCGCCAGGCAATCCGCGTGGAAGGTGACGCCCTGCCCTCATCAAAAGGAGTCCTGTAATGAACGTGGTGATTCTGGATACCGGATGCGCCAACCTGAACTCCGTAAAGTCGGCGATTGCACGCCACGGCTACGAGCCGGTGGTCAGCCGTGACCCGGACGTGGTGCTGCGTGCCGATAAGTTATTCCTGCCGGGCGTGGGCACTGCGCAGGCGGCGATGGATCAGATCCACGCGCGCGAGTTGGTCGATCTGATCAAGGCTTGTACTCAGCCGGTGCTGGGGATTTGCCTGGGCATGCAGATTCTTGGCCGCCGCAGCGAAGAGAATAACGGCGTTGACCTGCTGGGCATTATCGACGAAGACGTGCCGAAGATGACCGACCACGGTCTGCCTCTGCCGCATATGGGCTGGAACCGCGTGTACGCCAAAGCGGGCGACAGGCTTTTTCGCGGCATTGAAGACGGCGCGTATTTTTACTTCGTACACAGCTACGCCATGCCGGTGAACGCGAATACGATCGCCCAGTGCACTTACGGCGAGGCGTTTACCGCAGCCGTGCAGAAAGACAATTTCTTCGGCGTACAGTTTCACCCGGAGCGCTCAGGCGCCGCGGGCGCGCAGCTGCTGAAAAACTTCCTGGAGATGTGATGATTATTCCCGCGTTAGATTTAATTGACGGCACGGTTGTCCGTCTTCATCAGGGCGATTACGGGCAGCAGCGAGACTACGGAAACGATCCGCTGCCGCGTCTGCAGGATTATGCCGCCCAGGGGGCTCAGGTGCTACATCTGGTCGATTTAACGGGTGCGAAAGACCCGGCAAAACGCCAGATCCCTCTGCTGAAAAATCTGGTTGCCGGTGTTGATGTGCCGGTACAGGTGGGCGGCGGCGTACGTACAGAAGATGACGTTGCGGCACTGCTGGACGCGGGCGTAGCGCGCGTGGTGGTCGGTTCAACCGCGGTGAAAGAGCCTGAGATCGTAAAAGGCTGGTTCCGCCGCTTTGGCGCCGACGCGCTGGTACTGGCGCTGGACGTGCGCATTGATGAACAAGGTAATAAGCAGGTGGCGGTCAGCGGCTGGCAGGAAAACTCCGGCGTGATGCTGGAGGCGCTGGTCGAGATGTATCTCCCCGTTGGCCTGAAGCACGTGCTGTGCACGGATATCTCCCGTGACGGCACGCTGGCGGGCTCCAACGTCTCGCTGTATGAAGAGATCTGCGCGCGTTATCCGCAGGTGGCGTTCCAGTCTTCGGGCGGAATTGGTGATTTAAACGATATTGCCGCGCTGCGCGGAACGGGCGTACAGGGCGTGATTGTGGGCCGAGCCCTGCTGGAAGGTAAATTTACGGTGACGGAGGCGATTCAATGCTGGCAAAACGGATAATCCCTTGCCTGGACGTACGTGACGGCCAGGTCGTGAAAGGCGTGCAGTTCCGCAACCACGAGATCATTGGCGACATCGTTCCGCTGGCAAAACGCTATGCTGATGAAGGCGCAGACGAGCTGGTGTTCTACGATATTACCGCGTCCAGCGATGGCCGCGTAGTCGACAAAAGCTGGGTAGCTCGCGTGGCGGAAGTGATCGATATTCCGTTCTGCGTGGCGGGCGGGATTAAATCCGCTGACGATGCGGCCCAAATTCTCTCGTTTGGTGCCGACAAGATTTCCATCAACTCCCCTGCCCTGGCCGACCCGGAGTTGATTACTCGCCTCGCCGATCGTTTTGGCGTGCAGTGTATTGTGGTTGGGATCGACACCTGGTATGACGCCGCAACGGGCAAGTACCACGTCAATCAATATACGGGTGACGAAAGCCGCACGCGCGTAACACAGTGGGAAACGCTCGACTGGGTGCAGGAAGTGCAGAAACGTGGCGCGGGCGAGATTGTGCTGAACATGATGAACCAGGATGGCGTGCGTAACGGGTATGACCTTGAGCAGCTGAAAAAAGTCCGTGCAGTCTGCCACGTTCCGCTGATTGCCTCCGGCGGCGCGGGCACCATGGAACATTTCCTCGAAGCCTTCCGCGATGCTAACGTGGACGGCGCGCTGGCCGCTTCCGTGTTCCACAAACAGATTATTAATATTGGTGAGTTAAAAACGTACCTGGCCGACCAGGGCGTGGAGATCAGGGTATGTTAACAGAGCAACAACAGGCACAGCTGGACTGGGAAAAAACCGATGGATTACTGCCGGTGGTTGTCCAGCATGCCGTTTCAGGCGAAGTGCTGATGCTGGGCTATATGAACCAGGACGCGCTGGCGAAAACGATCGAAAGCGGCAAAGTGACGTTTTACTCCCGCACGAAACAGCGTCTGTGGACCAAAGGGGAAACCTCGGGTCATTTCCTGAACGTGGTCAGCATTACGCCTGACTGCGATAACGATACCCTGCTGGTGCTGGCAAACCCAATCGGTCCGACCTGCCATAAGGGCACCAGCAGCTGCTTCGGCGAGGCGAGTCATCAGTGGCTGTTCCTGTATCAACTGGAGCAACTGCTGGCAGAACGTAAAACGGCAGATCCTGAGAGTTCTTATACTGCGAAGCTGTACGCCAGCGGCACCAAGCGAATTGCGCAGAAGGTGGGTGAAGAAGGCGTTGAGACTGCGCTGGCCGCGACCGTGCATGACCGCGAGGAGCTGACGAATGAAGCCTCTGATTTGATGTATCACCTGCTGGTGCTCCTGCAGGATCAGGCGCTGGATTTGACGGCGGTGATTGAGAATTTACGTAAAAGACATAAATAAACATCCTACCAGGGGAGCGCTCGCTCCCCTTTTCCTGTAATAAAGCAGTTATCATTCCTTCCGTGAGCGGGTATCATCAGCCGATAGTGTAAACGCACGATTTTATGCGTTAAGAGTTACTCATTTAACATTGAGGTTGAAGATGAAATTTCTGGTCACCGGCGCTGCCGGCTTTATCGGTTTCCACGTCAGCGAGCGCCTGCTGCAGGCAGGACATCAGGTTGTAGGAATTGATAACCTTAATGACTATTACGATGTCAATCTGAAGCAAGCGCGACTGGATCTGCTTACATCCGACAATTTCACTTTCCATAAGCTGGATCTGGCCGATCGCGAAGGGATGGCCTCGTTGTTTGCAGCTGAGAAGTTTGACCGCGTGCTCCACCTCGCCGCGCAGGCTGGCGTACGTTACTCTCTGGAAAATCCGCACGCTTACGCGCAATCAAACCTTATCGGCCATCTCAACGTACTGGAAGGCTGCCGACACAACAAGGTGCAGCATTTACTGTATGCTTCTTCCAGCTCTGTTTACGGCCTGAACCGAAAGATGCCGTTCTCCACCGATGACTCGGTTGATCACCCGGTTTCCTTGTATGCCGCGACGAAAAAATCCAACGAACTGATGTCGCATACCTACTCTCATCTTTACAATCTGCCGACGACCGGCCTGCGCTTTTTCACTGTGTATGGGCCATGGGGCCGTCCGGACATGGCGCTGTTTAAATTTACTAAGGCCATGATTGAAGGCAAAAGTATTGACGTTTACAACTACGGAAAGATGAAGCGCGACTTCACCTATATCGATGATATTGTTGAAGCTATTATTCGCCTGCAGGATGTTATCCCTCAGGCCGATGCGAACTGGACCGTTGAGACAGGGTCTCCGGCGTCCAGCTCTGCGCCGTACCGTGTTTACAACATTGGCAACAGTGCGCCCGTAGAGCTGATGGATTACATCACCGCGCTGGAAGAAGCGTTAGGCAAAGAAGCGGATAAAAATATGATGCCTGTTCAGCCAGGTGACGTGCTCGAAACAAGCGCGGATACCACGGCGCTCTATGACGTGATTGGGTTTAAGCCGAAAACGTCGGTGAAGGAAGGCGTGAAGAATTTTGTGGACTGGTATCGCAATTTCTACAAGGTATAAAAAAACAAAACCCGGCGAATGCGCCGGGTTTTTTATGCGTTACGGGCAGTAATCAGTCGCTGCCGAACAGATCGCGGGTATACACTTTATCCGCAACGTCCGCCAGCTCTTCCGCCATGCGGTTAGAGATGATCACGTCCGCCTCTTTCTTGAATGCATCCAGATCACGCACCACGCGGGAATGGAAGAACTCATCTTCCTTCATTACCGGTTCATAAATAATGACCTGTACACCCTTGGCCTTAATGCGCTTCATGATGCCCTGGATGGAAGATGCACGGAAATTATCGGAGCCACTTTTCATAATCAGGCGATAGACGCCCACCACTTTCGGCTGACGGGAAAGTATTGAGTCAGCTACAAAATCTTTGCGGGTCCGGTTGGCATCAACAATCGCCGAGATGATGTTGTTAGGAACAGACTGATAGTTAGCCAGCAGCTGCTTAGTATCTTTCGGCAGGCAGTAACCGCCATAGCCAAACGACGGGTTGTTATAATGATTGCCGATACGTGGATCCAGACAAACGCCTTCGATAATTTGACGGCTATTCAACCCCAGGCTCTCTGCATAGCTGTCCAGCTCATTAAAATATGCCACACGCATGGCAAGATACGTGTTAGCAAAAAGCTTGATGGCTTCCGCTTCGGTCGAATCGGTGAACAGCGTTGGAATATCTTTTTTGGTCGCCCCTTCCTGCAGCAGCGCGGCAAATCGCTCAGCGCGCTCTGAACGCTCGCCAATAACGATGCGTGATGGGTTCAGGTTGTCATACAGCGCACGCCCTTCACGGAGAAATTCCGGGGAGAAGATGACATTATCAATGCCGTACTTTTCTTTAACGGACTGGGTAAAACCAACCGGGATGGTGGATTTAATGATCATCACCGCGTTCGGGTTGATTTCCGTAACATCGCGGATCACCGACTCAACGCTCGAGGTGTTGAAGTAGTTGGTTTTAGGATCATAGTCGGTCGGTGTGGCGATAATCACATAGTCCGCCCCACGGTAAGCATCCTGCTTGTCGGTGGTTGCGCGGAAGTTTAGCGGCTTCGTTGCCAGATACTCTTCAATCTCTTTATCTACAATCGGGGACTGCTTCTTGTTAAGCATGTCCACTTTAGCCTGCACGATATCCAGCGCAACCACTTCGTGGTTCTGAGCAATCAGGATACCGTTGGAGAGACCTACATAACCTGTACCGGAAATTGTTATTTTCATTCGCGAATAACTTCTGTAAGTGAGCTGTAGAGATGACCGCAGGGCCATCACGATAATCAATAACTGTAGGGCTTTTTACCTCCTGCCTTGTGGGAGTGTCAAGGCGAAGCCTCAGGAATAGCCCGTCCAGGTACAACATTCAGACTACTTCGAATATGTGGTTGTGATTTTGGTGAAAAAAAACCCGGAGATTATCTCCGGGTTTATATAACAACCTGAGGCTAAATCAGATTAGTCCAGCCATTCCGTGTGGAACACACCTTCTTTATCTGTACGCTTATAGGTATGCGCACCGAAATAATCACGCTGAGCCTGAATGAGGTTAGCCGGCAGTACCGCAGCACGATAGCTGTCGTAGTAGGCTACTGCAGCAGAGAAGGTCGGAACCGGGATACCGTTCTGCACCGCGTAGGCTACCACGTCACGCAGCGCCTGCTGGTATTCGTCAGCGATTTTCTTGAAGTACGGTGCCAGAAGCAGGTTGGCGATACCGGCGTTTTCAGCATAGGCATCGGTGATTTTCTGCAGGAACTGCGCACGAATGATGCAGCCCGCGCGGAAGATTTTCGCGATTTCACCGTAGTTCAGGTCCCAGTTGTTCTCGTCTGATGCCGCACGCAGCTGAGAGAAGCCTTGCGCGTAAGAAACGATTTTCCCCAGGTACAGTGCACGACGCACTTTCTCAACGAACTCCGCTTTATCACCTGCTGGTTTAGCCTGCGGGCCAGACAGCACTTTAGATGCCGCCACGCGCTGCTCTTTCAGAGAAGAGATGTAACGCGCGAAGACAGATTCGGTGATCAGAGACAGTGGTTCGCCCAGATCCAGAGAGCTCTGGCTGGTCCATTTACCGGTGCCTTTGTTCGCTGCTTCATCCAGAATCACATCAACCAGGTATTTACCCTCTTCATCTTTCTTCGTGAAGATATCTTTGGTGATGTCGATCAGGTAGCTGTTCAGCTCGCCTTTGTTCCACTCGGTGAAGGTTTCAGCCAGCTCTTCATTGGAGAGGTTCAGGCCGCCTTTCAGCAGGGAATATGCTTCCGCGATCAGCTGCATATCGCCGTATTCAATGCCGTTGTGCACCATTTTCACATAGTGACCAGCACCGTCAGGACCGATATAGGTCACACACGGCTCGCCATCTTCTGCAACAGCAGCGATTTTGGTCAGAATAGGCGCCACCAGCTCGTATGCTTCTTTCTGGCCGCCAGGCATGATGGATGGGCCTTTCAGCGCGCCCTCTTCACCACCGGAAACACCGGTACCGATGAAGTTAAAGCCTTCAGCGGACAGTTCACGATTACGACGAATGGTGTCCTGGAAGAAGGTGTTACCGCCATCAATGATGATGTCGCCTTTTTCGAGGTAAGGCTTCAGGGAGTCGATAGCAGCATCGGTACCTGCACCTGCTTTCACCATTAACAGGATACGACGAGGGGTTTCCAGAGACTCAACGAATTCTTTAACCGTATAGAAAGGGACCAGTTTCTTGCCTGGGTTCTCGGCAATCACTTCTTCGGTCTTATCACGGGAGCGGTTGAAAACGGAGACGGTATAACCACGGCTTTCGATGTTGAGCGCCAGGTTGCGCCCCATCACTGCCATACCGACAACGCCGATTTGTTGCTTAGACATTACATACTCCTGTCTAGTGTGGTTTACCAGCAAGCCCATTATCCTGCTGGGAGAAGTGAACATTATGTTAACTCAAGCTCTTCGCAGCGAATAGCGTAAATTTGTGCGATTTTAAAAAATTTCGATAAATCATTAATTAAAAAAAAGATATCAAATCACACGATTTTTCATCAATTAAAGTCATCCATAAATGTTCACAGTTCACATTCCAAAACTAGTAACTATTTTAATCATTTAAAAAAGCAGTCAGTTTATGGATTTTACCCGCACTATTCCATTCAATGAAATCAACGCCATGAACAGTCTCGTTAGTAAGCTCAAGTGTAAACTTGATTGCAGATTTACTATCATCAGCAATAATATTATCGGCACGGAATTGGAGTTTAGAATTGTTCACAAAAATATCGTTAAGCAATTTCTTTATTGCATCTTTCCCAGTAAATGTTTTGTTGGGCTCAACAAGAACTGCATCGTCTGAAAAAAGAAAAAGACATTCTTCTATATCTTTCGAGTTAAATGCTTCAATGTAGGAATTCGTGAGTTGCTTAACGCTATTAGAAAGGGATGTCTGAGCAAGCTCAAAAGATTTAACTGCGTGGGCATCATAAAAGTTATGATAGATAGCATCTTGTAGCGGGCGACATTTGATAACCTTACCCAACAAAACGAGCTCATTCAGGCAGGAAGACAAATAGAAATTACCATTTATATCGCCATCCTTTCTAATGAGATTCATCGCAGCCTCGACAAAATCACGCGCGTTTTTAAAATAATACAGCCCAGCTACAGCTGTTCTGCTAATCGCTTTTTTCTCTGCGGCCTGAACAACTGCACCATGCTCATTTAGTGTTACAAACGACCATTTGGGATGCACAGATTCAAAGGTAAGAACCCCAGCGTCAGCGTCCATGGCCCTAAAATCATTAACGATCCTTTGCAAATTATCGTCAATATAATGATCCGCAGAAGAAATAATCAATTCGTCATCAAGTGAGAGATCATCGATCGCCATAAGACAACTACAGACAGCACCCTTGGTTTGCCCTTGGAGGGCAACAATTTTACCTTTACCATCTGTAATAGTTTGAATAATTGATTTCAAACCAAGCGTGTTAAGTTTATCTTCTGGAGCAATGTAAATAAGATTTTTTTCGTCTCGCAGATTATCAAATATTAATTGCGAATATTCCAAGAGAGTTTTATTTGCAACTTCAGTTAAAATTTTTGGGTAGATGAAATCACTGGAGGTTTCATAAAGATTCTCTCCACTCATTGGAATTAGGATATTAATCATTTTCCACCCTCATCGTTTTCAATTTTTTTAATACGTTGTTTGATGTTTTGATAATTCACATCGTATACAGTTTCAACTTCAAGAACGTGAGCACCACTTGCTTTAGCTGCTTTTATCCCATTCTCATTATCTTCAACAATCAAGCATTCAGAAGGTCTTAATCCCAACTTTGAAATAGCAAGAGTATACATCTCAGGATCCGGCTTACCTTTTTTCACATCCTGATTAGAGATAAAAAACTCCAAATAAGCTAATAGTTTAGCTTTATCAAGCATCACCTCTACGGAATTCCGTATTGAATTAGATGCTACAGCTAATTTGTACCCATCTTGTTTAAGCATTGATAGGGCGAATTCATGATGGAACATGGGTTTACAAAATTTATGAACCATATCCATAGTATACTGTTGCTTCATTTCATTAATAAAGGTATGCAGCGCATTTGACAAACCTTTATCACGAGACAACATGATTAACTTATCTTTAGTAGGTAGACCATCATAGGTTGTAAGATGTTCATGCTTGGTTATCTCCAGACCGAAGAGTCCCAAAGCGCGATTTAGAGCTTCGTAATGCCAGTCTTTAGCTTCGATAAGAACTCCGTCCATATCGAAGATTACGGCTTTAATTTTATTATCCATAGAAAAACTCCGACGCTTTTTCAGGTAAATCAGTACAAAGAATAATATTTGACGACTGAAGAATATTTGTTTTAAAACTTTTTAAAAGCTTCCATTGCGTAGCTGGATCGTTTTTATGCAGATCAGCGGATACAATACAAGCACGCTTCCCATCAGAAATAATTTTTTCGAGTAAAGATTCTGTTATAATATTTTCTTTGAAACCGTCAATCCAAACACCATCAGCATCTTCATAGAGATCGTTTAGTGTTTCATATTCACTAACACGCACGAACGTATTTAGTTTTTCTGATAAATACCCAAGAGTATCCGGGATAGACATATCAAAGAAAAAATAATTACTAACATTGTACTCGTTTAATTTTTCTTTTATTAGTTTTTGCAGCCCATCTGATTTTACGTTTAATGCCAAAGGGCCTTTTACATCATATTGATTATAAATTTCAAAAAAAGAGTCTATGCTTAATGAACTCTCATCTGGTATATCATGACTGATGACTAAACTACCCTTATAGTCACGAATATCTGTTTCAGTACCATAACCTAAAGAAAATGAGCGTTTGAAAGCCAAAGCAGTATTTTTTTCACTGCTCAACTTCCAATACCCTCTATGAGAAATAATGATCATACTCACGCACCATTAGTAAGACTATTGTAAATTCTTTCAGCTTCATCAGTATTGCCCTGGAACAATAATTTCCCATGATCCATAACAATACTGGTATCACACACTTTTTTTACTTGTTCAATGCTATGACTAACAAAAAATATAGTCTTTCCACTTTTTCTAATCTCGTCGATTTTATTTAAACATTTATTTTGAAAACGAGAGTCACCAACAGCCAAAGCTTCGTCGATCACTAGAATATCCGAGTCAAGATGAGCACCTATCGCAAAAGCTAAGCGCATATACATACCTGAAGAATAATACTTAACAGGTTCGTCAATAAATTTCTCGACCTCAGAAAAATCAATAATAGATTCTATTTTAGATTTGACTTGTTTACGACTCATTCCCAAGATTGAGCCACATAGAAAAATATTTTCGTAGCCACTGAGTTCATGGTGAAAACCAGCGCCAACTTCCAGCAGACAAGAAATGGAGCCATCTACAGTTATTTTGCCTGATGTCGGGGAAATGATACGCGTTAATAATTTTAAAAGCGTTGATTTTCCCGCACCATTTCGTCCCAAGACACCTACTGATTTACCGCTATCAATACTAAAGCTGACATCATCAACCGCTTTAAATATTTCTGGATTTGCATCTGGCTTTTTGTTAAATGAAAAAACATCGCGTAAGCTTTTGGCCCGTCGATGGTTGATTTCATACTGCTTACTTACCGAATCAAACTCAATCATTCGTAATCCGCCACAGATCGATCATTTTTAACAAAATAAATGACACCTAAACACATAACGACAAATGCACTAATTAGGCTATAAGTAAGCATTGTCAAGTCAATGGGTGCTCCGCCTAAGATAGCCCAGCGAGACATCATTACGATCCCAGTGATGGGGTTAAAAGAATAGAATATTTTATATTGTTCTGGAACAATGGATAAAGTATATACAATAGGTGATGCAAAGAAAATAACTTGGGTTATTAGAGGAAGTATATGTCTAATATCTCTATACTTCAATTTCAATATAGCCATTGCACAGCCAAAACCACATCCAAGCATCAACGTTATAATTATACATGGGATTAATAAAAGTAATCTAATTAGACTTATGTCCACATGATACAATAATGCTAACGGGACAAACACGATGAAAGCTATCAAGAAATCAATCAATGCAACAAATACACTTGCTATACATAAAGATAACCTTGGGAAATAAACTTTAGTAACAAGATGCATGTTATTAATCAGCGCATCACTTGCTGTGAGCATGCTAGTAGAAAATAAATTCCAAAATAAAATCGCTGAGATTAACACTGCAGCATAAGGAGCATTATATTCTGGGGTTGGTAACCTAACTAACAAACCAAATACAAAGAGATAAAGAAGAATATTGACGCCTGGATTAATTATTGCCCATAATATTCCAAGCCCTGTTTGCTTATAGCGGACATTAAAATCTCGCCGAATAAGTTCTGCAATTAAATTACGTGATTCAAAAACTTCACTAAAGCGCGTTGTACTGGAGGGCGTTGAAACAAATCCCTTCATAAGTCATCCTCTTTTTACAAAAACTTTGTAAGCAAATTTGCGAATAAATTTTATTTTAAGCAGAGAGCTACGAATGAAAAAATACATCTTCATAAAGAATATAACCACACTTCTTTTTTTATGCGCATAACTTGTAGGTTGTTCAAAACCGTCAATGTATTTATGATACAAATGATGCCAATCTTCATGATCATAAATACTTGAACTCCCTTTGTTAAAATAAACCTCTCGATGCTTTGGCCAACAAAAACCCAATTCTTCTGCAGTGTATGGTACAAAATTATTTAAATAATACTGCTCTGATTTTTCGATTTCTTTTTCATCATATATGAAATTTGAATAATCGAACGTATCTGTACTTCTTGACATTTTAATACACTGAACCCAAATATATTGTTCAGGTACAAGTTTCATAAAGCAAGTATTTCTCACACTATTACATTTTTTTATTAGGTCTTCCGTCGCCAATGGTATATTGAAAAGCTTAATTAAATCTTTAGTTAATCCTGCCAGGAAAATATCACCAGGATGATATAAGAAAGGTAAATGACTGCGCGGATTGCGGGCAAATAGATTACAGTTAATTACATGATGCTCAAAGATCCGATATTGCTCATTTCTCTTTTCCAAGTCTAATCCGAAAAATTCGCGTTTATTGATAACATAATAAAGCGATTGGAGTATCGAATCATTGTATAAGAAAGAATCTGTTCTCAATTTAATAGCATATTTGCGATTAACTTCCCTGAGTCCACTTATTGTCGAAAAAATCATCCTATTAACATTGGTGACAATCGGCACATCATCTACTATTTTTATTATTGGCCCAACATCAGCATTCAGAACAAAATTTACTTGCGGATATTTTTCGCAAAGACCGAAGTATATTTCGCGAGGAAATTCCCACGTCGAAACAATAAATTCGCAACCTATAAATATAGAAATAACTTTTTCTAAGTATTCAATAAATTGAGCATCAACTTTTTGTTTTTTTGTATCGAAAATCGCCCCTTGGATAACAATCGAGACATCTTGAGCCGAGATTTGAGTGGTGTATGTCATGTGAGGTTAGATTATTGAAATATGGAAAACTACATCACTTGAATCGACCAGTTGATAAAGGCACGAATCCCATCAGATAGGGAAGTTTCAGGGCTCCATCCCAGCTCATTTTTAGCACGACTGATATCAAGGACAATACGGCTTACAACTGAAGATTCGGTTTTAACATGATGGTATTTTATTGGTCTGTCATGCACTGCGTTAAAGCAGTTTATGATCTCCATTATACTATACTCTTTACCAGAGCCCGCATTAAATGTTCTACAAGCTCCGGTATAGCTACTTAGACTGAAAAAAAGTGAACAAAGATCATCTATATAAATATAATCTCTGGTACCACTTCCATCACCACTCACAGGAAGGCTTTCATTATTTAATGACGAAAGAAGTATTGCTGGTATTAATCCTTGACCACCTTTTAATATCTGCCCCGGGCCATAAGGGTTTGCAATTCTGGCTATCCGATAGTCAAGACCATAATTAACATGATAAACGTTGAGATAGTTCTCTTGCGCTATTTTGTTAGCTGCATAAATGGTTTTCGGAGCTAACAAATGGTTCTCGCTGCAACATTCTCCTTCTTGACTATCACCATATATAGTCCCTCCTGAAGAAGCAAATATGAACCTGATATTGCTTGCATTATTCTTGATATCTTCTAAAAAAGTGATAAATGGAATAATGTTTTCTTTGACACTATTCAAAGGGTAAATATTCGACTCACCTGGTGAGTACATATTTGCAAGGTATAATACAGTTGACCTTGAACAATTAAGACCAGTAATCATCTCCTCATAATTAACATATTTTATTGTGATGTTATCTGTAGAAGAAGTGTATTTTTGCTCATCGTCGGCACGTGAGTTAAGAAAAACTTCACCCTTAAAGCCCGTTTTATCAAGATAATGAATATATTGCCGACCAATAAATCCTGACCACCCAATTATATATATATTATTTGAATGCATAATAAACTCTCTTTGCGACTTTATACATAAGATTATGCAAAATGGGAGGGGTAAATTTATATGAATGATCAAACATTTTTCGCAGTAATTTCGGTATAAGAGATTTATAATCAATAAAAATTGGGTTCGCTAAATAGGCCCCAGATTTAAAATATACTTTTGCTATGCTATTATATATTTTTTCTCTCACCGGTTTTTTGTTATAACCAGTTAAATCGCTTGCTAAAAAATTCTCTGCTTTCTCAAGAGGCCCTCTTTCGAAAGGTCTTAAAACAAAGAAATATGGTAAAACGTTAACTTTACCTTTAAGGAATTTTTTCCATTTTAATCCAATATCCCATGAATTAAAAATATAAACATGTTTTTTCAATTGTGACTGACTACAGATCTCTGTATCCTGTAAATCTTCGCCTAATATGGATAAGTAATTCATAAACAGTCGTGATTCTGGCCAATATTTATGGTATCCACCTTTATATCCGGAGAGCACTAGTTCTTTTATTTTCAATAAATTATCCATGTGAGTCTCTGGGAAAAACTCTTCTGGATAATATGCACGGAGTGTTTTTTTCGTGCCGGCGAGGAACATATCAGATGGATGATAAAGACGATCTTTTCTGGTATAGCAGTTAGTGGTGATCAATTTATCCTTCAGTTCTTCATGCTTCTCAGTTACAACTTTTCTAACCCAACGAAAGTTAATAGTCTGATCCATTCGAACTTTTAGAATAAAGTCACTTTCGTCTTCAATGACGTTTAATGCTGCACTAACCAGATTAATTTGTCTGTTAATGTTAAAAAAGCCAGGATTAAAAACATCATCAGAACCGATTAATGTAACCTTATTTCTGACTGGGACGCTGTCTATAATAACCTTTGTTTTTTCAAGTTCTTCGTTATAAACAGAAATAATTATGTGATCGTCTTCTGAAGCGTGCCGAATTTTATTTAAGTTTTTAAATAAGAAATCTTTTTCTAGCGGCCCATGGATTATTATATTCATTTTTCACCAGAATAATTAAACTTAATTTTATCAATCGCGTATTTGATATCGATACTGATGCCTTGTTCTACTTTCTTTTCTTCATCAATGAAGAATATGACATCGCTTGTTGAAAGTAAAACTTGAGCGATATATTCAGATATTGAATCACCTTCATTATATGGGATTGTCTCTACACATAATGTTAAAGATGAATATCCTTTTTCAGCCTGTTGTATTTCTCTAACCGTTCCATAAGGATCATATGATGAAAAACAGGATATGATTCCGGGTGCCGGATAGTAGTTCTCTATCTTGTTAAATTGATATTCCTCGGAGGTCAAGACAATATATTTAATTTCTCTGATAAAGTCTTTCCATTTGCTCCCAAGGGAATAATAAATTTCTGAGCAATATTCTACTTTATTGATGAGCCCATTTTTGTCCTGATATACAATCAATATATCTTTATCATCAATATTTTTTTCACTACGTAGCTCATCTACAGCTTGATACTTTTCAAAGCGTTCTTGTATACTCTTTTCAAAGCAAGTAAGATTTTTTAAGGACAGACGTTGTTTCAAACGTAGAGTCGCCCTTTCTTCAGCATCTAACTGGTTATATTTCAAAATCACTCTTTTAATATCAGAAACTGAATTAGGCAAGAAGCAGTAATCTGATAAATCCTCCCCTATCATATCAGCTACGCCACTGGATTTACTTCCGACAACTGTAACTCCATAGTTGATAGCTTCAAGAGCTGTATTTGGAAAATTCTCATATGGCGATGGGATTACAAACAAATCATATTCGGTATATTTCTTCTGAAGCAACTTATATGGCATGAAGTCATAAAAATGAAACTTATGCTTATACTCCGTGGGAATCAGGCTATAGCAATATTCCATATAGTCCTGATGCGTATATAAATCACCGCCACTATTCCCAATCAAAGTTGTTTCAATATCATAGCCTTCATCAAGAAGTTCACAAGTAGCTTTAATAAGAAGCTCTTGTTTTTTTCTTAACTCGAATCTGCCAAGCGATATGATACGTAATAAATTAGAATCATAGTGATTTTTATTTGTTTCACCAAAATTATCATTCATTTCATAATAAGACGGCGATACTTGATATGATTCAATATGGTTTGCATCTAAATAACTGGCTAGAAAATTAGATGTCGAGAAGTTTGCATCTGATAAAAGAGATTGTGTTCTTTCAGCTATATATAAAGACTTCATCCATGACTTTGCTGTCTCATTAAATTTAAGCTGTGTTCCCCATTCCCAGACTTCTTTAATCCCGGTGTGATGATTAGTTATAAAAATGCATTTATAATCTAAACCTCTGATCGCTCGCTTTGAAAGCGTATAACTCATCATCCCTATAAAGTCTGTACACTCTACAAAGTCCGGTTTTATTTCTTCTAAAACCTTGTCTACTTCAAGTGATATTTTATAAAGGCTAGGATCATTTTTTATCTTCCATGACTTTACATCATCGCAGTCTACCCCGGATCCATGGATGTAAATAACATGAACTTCTAAACCAAGTTTTGCGAATCCTTTCGCGGTGAGTTCAATGTATGTAGCTATACCTCCTTGCCCTTTATATGACCCGCACTCATGCCCAATCAAACAGATCTTTTTCGCTACGTGCATGATTAGAAATCCAACGCTTTTCTTGATACATCAAGGGAAAGGAACAATTCAAGATCAGCAGGGATACCCAAACCATACATCCCGTTTGCTTCTTCCCCAATATTATAAATTCCAATTTTTGCACCTTCATTCTCATACATGAGTGTATAAGCAGGTGCAACATAAAATTCACCATTAGAGCGTTGATCTAAAGCAATCATTCTTTTGACACTTCTACAAAAATCAGCGCCTTTTTTATAATTATAAATCCCTACAGTCGCTTCATCGGATACAACTTCTTTTTCAACAACTCGAGTAACATGGTTATTTTCATTCATTTCCGCATAAGACCATTTAGGGTCATCGGCTTTCATTGTCATGATAAGCCCGTCTAAATCCTCATGCTTCATGTAATTTAGATAATCATTAATATCAATATCAATCCATTGATCCGAGTTTGCAATCATAAGAGGTTCATCGTTATTGATTAATTCCTCAGCACACATTACGGTACATGCTGCGCCTTCAGTAATTCCATCAATACAAATAACTTCTGAATTCGGTGCCCACTCTTTTAAATACCGATCCAAACTATAATCGATAACATGTTGACGCTGACAAATAAATATAAAGCGATGAGGAATAGAAGGAGTTAAATTATTGATTACAACCTGAATCATTCGCTTGTCTTTTAACTTAATCAGTGGCTTTGGATCCACATAACCTTCTTTGGCAAAACGACTTCCGCGACCAGCCATTGGAACAACAATATTTAACATCACTCATCTCCTTTGAGATATTTATCATTTAAAGCGCCAGGCAATTTTACAACAGCAGTAACTGTATCTTCTAAAGCTTCAAAATCAGTATATTCCCCTGGCGAAATCTTAACTATGTCACCTGCAACAACAATTCTGCCCGCCATTTTGGCTCGACCCGAAATAATAACTGTTATTTCAGTAGCAATTTTATGGCAATGAGCGGCCTCGTGATCTCCGGCAGTAAAATGTTGTACGGCAACCTCAACGTCGGTAGTCTTATATAAGGTTGGCTCAAAGCCACCGACAAACCAGCCTCGTACCATCGAATCTAAGTTGGAGTATTCCACGTTACCTCACATTGCTTTTAATAAAAAAGAATACATCGTAATATTACTCACTAATCAGCATCTGTAAGTAGCGCCCATAGTCATTTTTTGAGAATTTTTTCGCTTGTGCCGATAGTTGTTCTTTATTCATCCAGCCTTTACGGAAAGATATTTCTTCAAGACAAGCGACTTTCAAACCCTGGCGCTTTTCAATTGTATGAATGAATTGAGATGCTTCTATCAAACTGTCATGAGTTCCTGTATCTAGCCATGCAAAACCGCGACCTAACAACTCGACTTGCAATCCTCCACGCTCAAGATACATCTGATTTAATGTTGTAATCTCAAGCTCACCCCGCACCGAGGGTTTAATCTGTTTTGCCATTTCGACAACATTTTTATCGTAGAAATATAGACCCGTTACAGCCCAATTAGATTTAGGTTTGGCTGGTTTCTCTTCAATAGATAACGCTTTGAATTCACTATCAAATTCAACTACACCAAACCGTTCAGGATCTTGAACTTGATAACCAAAGACCATCGCTCCAGAGGTTAATTGGAATGCAGTTTCAAGTTTTTTACTAAAGCTTTGGCCAAAAAAGACATTATCACCTAACACGAGCGCACATGGTTCGCCATTAATAAATTCTTCACCAATGATGAATGCCTGCGCCAGGCCATCAGGGGAAGGTTGAACTGCAAAGCTGAGATTTATGCCAAATTGACTGCCATCGCCTAATAAACGCTTAAATGCATCGATATCATCTGGAGTTGTAATGATTAATATATCGCGGATACCCGCCAACATCAGTACAGAAATAGGATAATAAATCATCGGTTTATCATAGACAGGCAACAACTGTTTTGATACACCCTGAGTTATAGGATAGAGACGCGTTCCGGAACCACCAGCAAGTACAATACCTTTCATCATATTTTCCTTTTTTATTCCGCCAGTCCCAGACGTTCACCCGCATAGGAGCCATCCATTACCCGCTTCCACCAGCTTTCGTTATTTAAATACCACTCAACCGTTTTACGGATACCGGACTCAAACGTCTCCTGTGGTACCCATCCCAGATCATTTTTAATTTTGCTGGCATCAATGGCGTAGCGCAGGTCGTGTCCCGGACGGTCGGTTACATAGGTAATAAGATCGGCGAAGTGAGTAATGCCTGCAGGCTTATCGGCAATAATTTCATCCAGAATGGTGCAAATTGTCTTCACGACTTCAATATTTTTACGCTCATTGTGACCACCGATATTGTAGGTTTCGCCCACAGTACCTTCAGTTACCACTTTGTATAACGCGCGTGCATGATCTTCGACAAACAGCCAGTCGCGAATCTGCTCACCGTTACCGTATACCGGAAGCGGTTTGCCTGCGAGGGCGTTCAGAATAATGAGTGGGATCAGTTTTTCCGGGAAGTGATAAGGACCGTAGTTATTCGAACAGTTTGTCACCAATGTCGGAAGACCATAGGTACGACGCCAGGCACGCACTAAATGATCGCTTGATGCTTTAGAAGACGAATATGGACTACTTGGAGAGTAAGGCGTCGTTTCGGTGAACAGTGGGAGCGTGCTTCCCGCTGGCAATTCATCTGGATGCGGCAGATCGCCGTAGACTTCATCAGTAGAAATATGATGGAAACGAAATGCCGATTTGCGCGCCTCGTCTAGGTGAGACCAATATTGGCGCGCGGCTTCCAGCAATACATAGGTACCAACGATGTTCGTTTCTATAAACGCAGCGGGACCGGTGATAGAACGGTCAACATGGCTTTCTGCCGCCAGGTGCATTACCGCATCGGGCTGATGTTCCGCGAAAATGCGTGCCATAACGCTCGCATCACAGATATCTGCTCGCTCAAATGCGTAGCGCGGATGATTGGCAATTTTTGCCAACGATTCCAGGTTGCCAGCGTAGGTCAACTTATCTACGTTTACCACAGAATCTTCAGTATTATTAATAATATAACGAACTACTGCAGATCCAATAAAACCTGCACCACCAGTGACAAGTATTTTCACAAGACTATTCCGTATTGCGTCGTAATGTTTAGATTCGAACTTAATTCATAGAGCCGGAGGACTGTAGTTAGCAGAAATTAAAACACGCTACCGCCCCTGGCTCTACAGCTACCAGTATACTGAAAACAATGACAGTTTTTTTAGCCCTCAAACCGAAGTTGGCTAGCTATTTTAGAAGGGGTTGGCACAAAATGCTAATTGGTTATTCTCCCCTTTAACGGCGCTGAAAACAAGGAAAAATCTCACCGTAAAATAAGGAGTCACAACGGCGCATCGTTCTCTTTAGGCACTGATTTTTAACACAAAAAAAAGGTAGCTGAGGGGGATTCAAAGCTGCGAACAGCTTTGAATCCCCCTCAGCTACCTGCATATTGTTCCAACCGAAATATCCGGTTTAACGACTTATTGTGTAAGAAGTTTCTCAATTCTCTTGCGGAACTTCGCCCCTTCCTTCAGGTTACGCAGCCCATAGTTCACAAACGCCTGCATATAGCCCATCTTCTTACCGCAGTCATAGCTCTCGCCGGTCATCAGCATCGCATCGACAGATTGCTTCTTCGCCAGCTCAGCAATCGCGTCGGTGAGCTGAATACGGTCCCAGGCACCTGGTTCAGTTTTTTCCAGCTCGGCCCAGATATCGGCATTCAGAACATAACGGCCCACCGCCATCAGGTCAGAATCCAGCGTCTGCGGCTGATCCGGTTTTTCGATGAACTCAACGATGCGGCTAACCTGCCCTTCCGTCTCCAGCGCTTCTTTGGTCTGAATTACGGAGTACTCGGAGAGATCGCCTTTCATGCGCTTCGCCAGCACCTGGCTACGGCCCGTTTCGTTGAAACGTGCCACCATTGCCGCCAGGTTATAGCGCAGCGGATCGGCAGACGCGTTATCAATAATGATATCCGGCAGCACAACGATGAAGGGGTTGTCACCCACAACCGGACGGGCACAAAGAATAGAGTGCCCCAGGCCCAGCGGCTGCGCCTGACGCACGTTCATGATGGTCACGCCCGGCGGACAAATAGACTGCACTTCCGCCAGCAGCTGACGCTTAACGCGCTGCTCGAGCAGCGCTTCGAGTTCGTAAGAGGTGTCGAAGTGGTTTTCTACCGCATTCTTGGACGAGTGCGTAACCAGGACGATTTCTTTGATCCCTGCAGCAACAATCTCGTCGACAATGTACTGAATCATTGGCTTATCGACGATCGGCAGCATCTCTTTAGGAATGGCTTTTGTGGCTGGCAGCATATGCATGCCCAGGCCTGCTACCGGAATGACTGCTTTCAAATTAATCATTATTTCTTCCACCTTAAAATGGTTGACGAATTATAGCTCTAAAACCTGTTTTCGCCAGCATGATTTGCCGTAACCCTGAAGCAATGTTACGCCTTAGCATCACATATTTCTGTAGTTGTAATCTGATTCGATCGCGCTTTTATGCCAGGAATAGTCTCAAAACAGATTATTGTCGATTATCTGTGCGGAAGCGCAAAGTTCAGCCTTTCCACATTCACCACCTGCTGGTCGACCCGGTCAATATCCACCGAGCTTTGCCCCTTCTCATTAACGGCTTTTATGTTCGCCAGCGACAACAGCGTCTCGTCTTTCGCCATGAATTTTCCTCGCACATCCTTGCGCAGGTCGAAGTTAATCTTCAGGGCGGGCCCCACGGCAGCTTCCTGCATGACATTGATATTGCGTAAAAAAAGATGCTGCGGCTTGTTGTGTAATTCAAGCGTAGCACGCTGCATTTCCACGTTGGTTATCGCCACAAACGAGGTCGCGTTACCGGATGAAATCTGTATTCCGCGCAATTTATACGCAAGCTGGCGGTTATCGAGGTGAATATTATTGAGCTTAAAGTTCTGCGGGATGGACAAATAATCGCCTTTTATCACCCCATAGCCGATTAACATTCCCGCACTGTTGACCATGTCGACATTATCAATAATGAAATTATCACAGCCATAAATGGCCACCGTGGCATTGTCTATTCCTGCCTTTTTA
Organism: Enterobacter sp. BNK-22; assembly: GCF_048684805.1. Classification (NCBI taxonomy): domain Bacteria; kingdom Pseudomonadati; phylum Pseudomonadota; class Gammaproteobacteria; order Enterobacterales; family Enterobacteriaceae; genus Enterobacter; species Enterobacter sp. BNK-22. The sequence continues at coordinate 497,546 of NZ_JBLQTT010000001.1, read as the reverse complement.
CTGAAGTCAGGGGTGATATTTTTGGCCTTAATATTGCGGATAACAAAGTGTTTCCCGTTTTCCACGTGCACCAGCTGACGACAGTTACTGCCGGTGATGTTGGCCACCACGAAGTTCTTAACAGTTTGCTTTTCCGGGTAGTCGTTGTCGTAGGTGCTGCCGGCGAGGCCAATGCCAATGCCCCAGTTGATCTTGCCGTTGGTGCAGTTGATGTTATCGATGACATGGTCGGAAATCAGGATATTGCGATCGTTGATAGCAACGTTCCACTCGATCGCATCGCCCTGCAGATGGCTAAATTTGCTGTTGGTGATGCGGGCGCCGTCCACCTGGTTGTGGAAACCCTGGCGCAGGATAGCGTAGTTGGCCTGACTCACGCTGATGTTATCAATCAGCAAATTGCGCATCACGCTGGGTTTCTTACCGCCGATGTAGATCTGCGTTACAGGGCCAAAACCGCTCATGGCCAGCCCTTTAATTACGCAGTCGGAGCCACGTACATCGAGAGTGATATTCTCTGTCCGCCCCTCGCCTTCCCCTATCACTTTGCTGCCTTCCTGCAGAACAAAGCGGCCGCGGCCATTGCCGGTTAACGCCCCGCGGATCAGCAGCGTTTTACCGTCGGGAATGAAAATACCCGTGTTGATGTTTTCACAGGTCAGCCCGGCAGGGACAACGACGGTGTCCCCGTCATTAAATGCCTGCTTAAAGGCCGCGATCCAGTCGTTGTTATTGTACTGTTTAACAGAGACCGTTCTTGCGCTCGCCGCCCGCGCAATGCGGGACGACAGCAGCGGCGTGGCCGCCAGAACGGACAGAGACGAGACAAAGGTGCGTCGGGTAATCTTTTTCAGCATACATCCTCGGCGTTACAACGTTTGCAGCAGGCTGGCTAACTGACGGTTAATCACCTGCTGGTTAAAATCGGCTTCAACTTTTTGTCGGGCATTGTGCAGCACGGGCTCCAGCGCCTGCTGGTCGATGTCGCTGAAAGCAGCTAACCGATCGGCGAGCGCCATGGCGTTATTCTCGGGCACCAGCCAGCCGGAATGGTCAGACTTAATCAGCTCCGGGATCCCGCTGTGCAGGGTCGAGACCACCGGTATACCCACGGCCATTGCCTCCATCAGCGCCACCGGAATGCCTTCCATATCGCCATCGGCCCCCGTGACGGAAGGCAGCAGAAATACATCTGCCTCATCAAGCATGGCCTTGACCTCGTGGCTCGGCTTGAAGCCCGGCATCTCTACGACATCTTCCAGTTGATACTGTTCGATCAGCGTGCGCAGACGACGCTCCCACGGCCCAATCCCGAGAATGCGGTAGTGGAAATCCACTCCGCGCGCTTTCAGCTGGCGGCAGGCTTCAATCGCCACATGCAACCCTTTCTTCTCGGTCAGTCGCGCGACGGAGATGATCTGCAGCGGTTTGCCCGGCACCTTCACCGGACGGCGGGTAAAGCGCGTTAAATCCACGCCCATGCGCGAAACGGCAATTTTCTCTCCCGGGCAGCCCATGTTTTTCAGGCGTCCGGCCCACAGTTCGCTGATCGGCAGCATCATGTCGCCACGCCGGAAAAGCTGCTGGTATTCCGGCGTGTAGTGGTTCAGCACTTCGCGGCTGGAGATGTCGATACCGTGGAAAATGGTCGCAATTTTACCGTCAATTACGCCCAGTTCGCGCAGCTTCGCGGCGGTGACGCCTGCCGGGCCAAAGTGGGCGATAAACACGTCGGCACGATACGGCTGCGCCGTTTGCCCGCAGATGGCCGACAGGATCAGATTGCGTGATTCTGATCCATAGCGGGAGACATTCAGCGCCCGCCACGTGGACGCGCGATGGATCCCACGTAAGGTCTGGCTGGCGCGGTGGCGCAACTTACTCAGCTTCCCGGACGGCTCATCCTGCAGCCAGCGGGTTTTTGCCTCCAGCCCATACTGGGTATACGCCGCATGGGTGTTTTGGGTATCGCCCTTTTGCAGGGCGATAATCTCCACGTCATATCCCATATCGATAAACGCGGTGATTTGGTTCAGAACAAACGTTTCGGACGACAGTGGAAATTTCAGTAAGAAGAAACCAACCTTCATTTCCCCTCCCGTACGCGATCGAGTACCGATTTCACCATTCCAATGCCCTTCTCGCGCTCGGCTTTCACCGCCACCGCCAGACGTTCATTGATAGCAGGCAGTTGGCCAAGCGTGTCACCCACCATCGCACCGAGCGATCCGTCCAGCAGGTGACGGATATCCACCGCCATTTCCGGCATACCGAGCTGCTGCATAATCCCGGCGGACTTGTGCTCATAGTTAATGGCAATGGCCGGCGTGCCAAAGTTCATGGAGATAATGGCCGAGTGCAGTCGGGTGCCCACCGTCAGGTCGCAGGCGGAGAGCAACTTGCCCATCTCCAGGTCGTTCAGTTCATCCATCACCACGTGATAACGTGACGGGTCATTGACCAGGTTGCGCAGGTTCAGCGCCACCATGCGGTCATCTTTGTTGTAGCTGTCGATGCCGGTACAGGTGGACAGCGCCAGCACCTGGTACCCGCTGTCCAGCACGCGGTTCACCACGTCGGCGAACGCTTGCTCATACGCCGCCTGTGTCGTGCCTAAACGTTTATCGAAGGGTGCCAGCTCACGCAGGGTAATCGCGACGGTTTTCTGTTTCGCCGCCACGTCGAGCCAGTGCTGCACCGCGTAGCTCGGCTGGAAGCTGTCGTCCTGATGATCCACCAGCCAGGCGGTATCCACGCCGTGCTCAACTTTTGACGTGTCAATCTCGCTGCGCTTCATCATCTCAAGGCTGACCGACTCGCGCAGGATCAGCGCGTCGCAGTGGCCGAAGACATAGTTTGCGAGCTGGTTAAACTGCGGATCCTGGAAAGGCCCCACGCTGTGGCCAATCATAAATAGTGGCTTTTTCGCCATGAACGTGCAGAGCGCATGCTCAAACTGCGGCACGCCGTAGAGATCGACGAAGAATGAACCGCCGACCTGGATAATGGCGTCATAGCCGGACAGCAGACGAACAAAGTCAGTGAAGCCCTGCGCGATGGCGATGTTGCGCAGCTTGCCGGTATCGGTCACCCGGGAAAGCAACACCTGATGCTGGTAGCGACGACGCAGCACTTTTTTCACGCGGCCCATCACGCCCGCGGCGTTGTTGTGCTGTTTCATCTGGCTGTAGAGCGGGTCGCCCATTACCGGGCGGTTCAGTAACCAGGATGAGCTGACCGGATAACGGCTCATCACGTCCACTTCGGTCTCAGGCTTAAGGGTGTTAATCGCATCCAGTAAACCGCGCAGGATGGCGCTGTCGCCACGGTTGCCGCAGGTATGGTTGCCAAGAATTAATAATTTCATAATGGCCTCTTAAAGAACTAGCCTGCGCGAAGCAGCGTTTTCATTTTTTCGTTACGGCAAAACTGGCGCTTCATCTCAACGACCAGCGCATTGCGAGAAAGTACGATCATCACGACGAAGGCCAGCGCCCCCGCGGCAACCTGCACCGCCAGCAGCGCGGCCAGCGGCAGATGGCCGCTGAGGATCGCGCCCAGACCGTAGCTCACCGCCAGGGTCGGCAATGAGAGATAGAACGGCAGCCACAGGCTCAGGATGTACTGACGGTAGCTGGAGCCCAGCACCGGTTTAATCATGATGAAGTAGCTCAGGACGGTATTGACGATCTGCACCAGCAGGAAGCCCAGCGTGACGCCAATGGCGCCCGCCATGTGTCCGCCGACGATAATTGCCGGAATAAACAGGAAGGTTTTGAACACGTTGAATTTAAAGCTGATGTCCACGCGCGCTTTAGCCATCAACAGGGACCCAATCGGGTTCCCCACGGAGCGCAGCAGCCCTACCACGCACAGCAGCTGAAGGATCGGGATAATACCGTTCCACTTCTCGCCAAACACCAGCGGCACGAAGTTGCTGGACACCACCATCAGCCCCAGCAGCACCGGGAAGTTGATAATCCCCACCACCGAAAGCAGCTTGTAAAAGTTAACGCGCAGCTTCTCGGTGTCGTCCTGAATCTTGGCAAACGCCGGGAACAGCACGCGGGTGATTATTGGGTTCAGCTTCATCGGCGGCACCACCGCGACGTTGTAGGCCAGGTTGTAGCCCCCCGCCACGCTGGCGCCGAGAATACGTGCCAGCACCAGCGTCGAGAGGTTGGTGTTCACGTAGTTGATAATGCTGTCCGCCGTCAGCCACGCGCCAAAGCGCAGGTTGGACGAGACGGACGCAAGAGAGAAATGCAGTCCCGGACGGTAAATTTTACGCCCAAAGTAGCCGAACAGCAGCGTACGCACGGCAGAGTTCACCAGGTAACCGAGGATGGCGGTCATCGCCAGCGGCCAGAAATGGGCGCTCACGACGGTAAAGGTAAAGCCCGCCAGCACGGCGCTGGTCTCGATCATGCCGATCTTATTGAACTCCAGCTCTTTCTGCATCAGCGCGCGGAACTGCTGCCCGTGGGGGATCACCACGAACGCAAACGACAGCGTGCGCATCAGCGGGGCGAGATCCGGGTTGTGCAGCACGCTGGCGATGGTGTCGCTCAGCAGGAACACCAGCACAAACACGAAAATCCCCAGCCCCACGTTCAGCCAGTAGAGCGTGGTCAGCTCAAGATGGCTGATCTCTTTGCGCTGGATAATCGAGTTGGCGATACCAAAGTCAGACAGCGTATCGGCCAGCGCGATGATCACCAGCGAGACGGTCAGCAGACCGAACTGGTGATTATCGATAATGCGCGCCAGCACTGTCATCTGCACCAGGCCGAGGCCAATGATGACGATGGTCGCCATGGCTGACCACTTGGCGCCGCTGATGGTTTTTTCACGTAAGCTCATCTTAGTACGCCGCTTTGTTCACGAAACCTTTGAAGATAGTCAGAAAAACAATCTTGATATCGAACCAGAGGCTCCACTCGCGGATGTACTCCAGATCGAACTCGATGCGTTTTTCCATTTTTTCCAGCGTGTCGGTTTCGCCGCGCCAGCCGTTGATTTGCGCCCAGCCGGTGATGCCCGGCTTCACCTTATGGCGCAACATGTAGCCTTCAATCAGCGAGCGGTACTGCTCGTTATGCGCCACCGCGTGCGGACGCGGGCCAACAATCGACATCCCGCCGGTAAAGACGTTGATAAACTGTGGCAGTTCATCCAGCGAGGTGCGACGCAGGAAGTTCCCGACGCGGGTGACGCGCGGATCGTTCTGCGTGGCCTGGGTCACGACCTTGTCGTTCTCCATCACCTTCATGGAGCGGAATTTCCACACCATAATCGGCTTACCGTCCATGCCGTAGCGGGTCTGACGGAAGATAACCGGTCCTGGAGAACTCAGCTTCACCGCCAGGGCAATGCAGCACAGCACCGGAGAGATGAGCAGAAGAATCAGCGAAGAGAGCACGATATCTTCCAGACGCTTCAGCACGCGGTTAATACCGGACAGCGGCGTGTCGTACAGCGGTACGACCGGCACGCCGTTCACCTCTTCAATACGCGAATGAAGGATGTTGAAGGTAAACACGTCCGGGATCAGGAGCACTGAACAGGTCGTATCCGCCAGTTCGCGCATCAGCTGCTTAATGCGGGAGTCGTCTTTCATCTGCATGGCGATGTAGACGTTGTGAATTTTGCCGGCCTTCGCATCGTCAATCAGCTGTTCGTAGTTGCCCGCCCAGTCGGCAGGCACGCCGCCAGGCTTCGCGTCGTGATAAATCCCGACCACTTCAAAGCCTAACCACGGCTCTTTGCGGAAGCTGTCGAGCAGCACCCTGCCGACGGGCAGATCGCCTGCTACCGCCACGAAGCGACGATTATAGCCACGGTTGCGCAGCCAGCCTGCGCCAAAGCGGATCAGGGAGCGGCACACTACCATGCCGACGCTGCTTAACAGATACCAGCAGAGATAGGTCACGAGGCGATTATCAAAATCATGGCTGAACGCCACCAGGCCTGCGCTGAAGATCAGGCTCAGGGTCCAGTTCTGCAGCAACAGCATCAGTTCGGTGGTCATTTTGACGCCGCGCCACGAGCGGTAGAAATCGGTCATTCCGCCGATCATCTGAAACACAACCAGCGCAATCAGGGCCATCAGAAGATGCATATATAAGAACGGCAGCCCGCTGATCCGACACACCGCCCACAATCCACCGACCATGATGGTGATATCAGAAAAACGCTGCACCATAGAGATTAACGATGCATTCGTTCTCGCTCGTTCGCGTTTTTTTAGATTCGTCATCGTTGTTCCTGTATTCGGTTCCCCCTCCCACCGGGAGGGGCAGTTATTACTGATTCAACAGCGCCAGAATGTCCTTCGTTCGGGCTTCCATCAGCGCGGTGTCCGCACGGGACTCCACGTTCAGGCGCACCACCGGCTCGGTGTTGGACGAGCGCAGGTTAAAGCGCCACTGCGGGAACGCCATGCTGATGCCGTCGGTACGATCAATTTCCAGCGCGTGAATCGCAAAGTGCTGCTCCACGCGGGCAATCGCCTCGGCCGGCTGCGCCAGCTTGCTGTTGATCTCCCCGCTCGCCGGGAACGCCGCCATACGGTCGCGCACCAGCTCGCCCAGGGTCTGCCCCTTCAGGCACAGCAGCTCGGTGACCAGCAGCCACGGGATCATTCCACTGTCGCAGTAGGCAAAGTCCCGGAAGTAGTGGTGGGCGCTCATCTCGCCGCCGTAGATGGCGTCTTCTTCGCGCATGCGCTCCTTGATGAAGGCGTGGCCGGTTTTGGACATCACCGGCGTGCCGCCTGCGGCAGACACCACGTCGACGGTGTTCCAGGACAGGCGCGGGTCATGAATGATTTTCGCGCCCGGGTTTTTCTCGAGGAACGCTTCTGCCAGCAGGCCGACAATGTAGTAGCCCTCGATGAACTGCCCTTTCTCGTCGAACAGGAAGCAGCGGTCGAAATCACCGTCAAAGGCGATACCCATGTCCGCGCCGTGCTCAATCACCGCGTTACGCGTGTCGTCGCGGCACTCCGGCAGCAGCGGGTTAGGAATACCGTTCGGGAAGTTGCCGTCCGGGGTGTTATGCACTTTCACGAAGGTCACCGGCACGTTCAGTGCCTTAAAGCGCGCTTCAAGGGCATCGACAACCGGGCCGGCCGCACCGTTACCGGAGTTAATCACCAGCTTCAGCGGCTTCAGGTTCGCCACGTTGATGTAGCCCAGCAGGTGGTCGATGTACTCTTTCTGCAGGTTGATTTTTTTGTAGCTGCCGCGCTTTGCCTCGTTCACCGGCGGGAAATCGTTGGCTTCCGCCAGGCGCTGCACGTCGCGCAGGCCGGTGTCGCCGCTAATCGGGCGGGCACCCTTGCGCACCAGCTTCATGCCGTTGTAGTCCATCGGGTTGTGGCTGGCCGTCACTTCAATACCGCCGTCCACGCCCAGGTGGAAGGTGGCAAAGTAAATCTCTTCGGTTCCGGAAAGACCGATGTCCAGCACGTCCACGCCCGCATCCTGCAGCCCTTTCGCCAGAGCCAGCTTCAGGGATTCGCTGGTCAGACGCACGTCGCCGCCCAGCACGATGGTCTGCGGTTTTAAATATTCGCCGTACGCACGACCAATGCGCCACGCAATGTCTTCATTCAGCTCTTCGCCCAGCTTGCCGCGAATATCGTAGGCTTTAAAACAGGTTAATTTTTCCATGATGACCCCTTTTTCAGGCAACAGTCGGTCCTGACCACTTAATGGCCAAATTGATTTTTTTGTCATTCGTAGGCCCGGTAAGCGCAGCGCCACCGGGCATGATGCTGAGGGCTACACCCGTCCGTAGCGGTCCTGGAAGCGCACGATATCGTCCTCTTCCAGATACGAACCGGAGCGCACCTCAATTAAATCGAGAGGAATTTTCCCCGGGTTCTCCAGACAGTGCGTCGCCCCCAGCGGAATATAAATGGACTCGTTTTCACCCAGCAGTTTGACTTCACCGTCGATCGTGACTTTAGCGGTACCCGCGACCACCACCCAGTGCTCGGCGCGGTGATGGTGCATCTGCACCGACAGCCCCTCGCCCGGCTTCACGGTGATGCGTTTCACCTGATAACGGTCGCCTGCGTCAATGGAGTCATATTTCCCCCACGGACGGTAGACTTCGCGATGAATGTGGTGCTCGTGACGGCCATCCGCCTTGATCTTCTCCACCACTTTTTTAACGTCCTGCACGGCGTTACGGTCGGCAATCAGCACGGCGTCTTTGGTCTGGACAACCACCAGATCCTTCACCCCGACGGTGGTGACCAGGCCAGACTCGGCGTAGACGTAGCTGTTTTCCGTTTTGTGGCTAATGACATCGCCGTGATGGACGTTACCCTCCGGGGTATGGGCGCTGATCTCCCACAGGGAGGACCAGGAGCCGACATCGCTCCAGCCCGCATCCATCGGCACCACAACGGCATCTGCCGTACGCTCCATCACCGCATAGTCAATGGACTCTTCCGGACAGGCGAGGAAGGCTTCTTCATCCACGCGGATAAAGTCGAGATCCGGGTCCACCACCGCCATCGCTTTCTCGCAGGCTTGCAGAATATCCGGACGATATTTGCTCAGCTCTTCCAGATAGCGTCCGGCGCGGAACAGGAACATCCCACTGTTCCAGTAATATTCCCCGCTGGCGACATACGCCTGCGCGGTTTCAAGATTGGGTTTTTCAACGAACTGCGCCACGTCAAACGCCACGCTGTCGCCTTCACCCGACGTCACGTTGCCGCGACGGATGTAGCCGTAGCCGGTTTCCGGCAGATCCGGCACGATACCGAAGGTCACCAGCTTGCCGCTCTCAGCGTAAGGAATGGCCGCACGCACTGCGTCACGGAAGGCCTCTTCCTGCTGGATCACGTGGTCTGCCGCCAGCACCAGCATCAGCGGGTCACAATCCGGGCTGCTGCGTTTTGCTGCCAGCGCCGCCAGGGCGATAGCCGGTGCGGTATTGCGTCCGGCAGGCTCCAGGATGATATTTTCTGTGAGTTTGTTCAGCTGGCGCAGCTGCTCGGCAACGATAAAGCGGTGCTGTTCGTTACAGATCACCACCGGGCTTTCACACTCCACGCCGTGGAGACGGTTTACCGTCGTCTGCAGCATGGTGAGATCCCCTTTCAGGCAGAGGAACTGTTTTGGATAGAGCACGCGGGACAGCGGCCACAACCGGCTACCAGAGCCACCAGCCATCACAACCGGATACAAAGTGGTTTGACTCATGATTTATCCCCGTATATCTGCAATAAATTGGCTCAGCACGCTTTCTTTCTCGAGCGTGCGTTCGGCATATTCACGTGCCACCGTGTTCATTTTTGGCATGGCAAGTGCCTGTTCAATGCCGGTGACCAGCGCCGGGACCGATTCCGGCTCTACGCACACGGCAATCCCCGGATAGCTGTCACACAGCTGGCCTAATTCAGTTTCGGCTTCGGCCGTAATCACCGCGTTACCGCCCACTGCCAGAATGTTGGTCAGCTTGGACGGCAGCACCGCATCCGCCGCGCCGCGCTTTTGCACCACCAGATGGCAGTCGCCCATCTTCAGCAGCGCAGGCAATGCCTCGTAAGGCTGAAGCGGGAAGAATTTCACGTTGGTCAGGCCGCGTTCGCTGACCATTTTTTCCAGCCGCGCTTTTCCACCACCCTGCCCGACAATTACAAACATCCATGGATGTTCGTTCAGCAGTTGAGCCGCCTCGATCACGCTCTCCAGCCCCTGCTTTTCACCGATGTTGCCTGAGTAAAGAATGATTTTTTGATCTTCAGGCAAACCGAGCTGCGCGCGCAGCGCCTGAGCGTCTTGCTCAGTCACATCGCGAAAACGCGCCACTTCGGACCAGTTCGGGAAGAAGATCACCTTCTCCGCCGGGACACCTTTCTCCTGCGCCTTGTTCATCATCGAGCGCGAGATCGTTGAGACGTAATCCACGTTGTGTAAGCCACTGCGCTCAAACGCGCTGGCGAGCTTCGCCACCTTGCCGCCTTTGCTTTTGCCTGCCATCCCCAGGCCCAGCATGGCGTCAACTTCATAATCCTGAATGTGCAGCAGGGTGCGCGCCCCGGAGAGTTTGCCCAGCAGACGCATGCCCGGCGTGCAAAACAGCGTCGGCACCACGCCGATGATGCGATCCGGCTTCCAGCGACGCTGCGCCATCAGCGGGAAGAAACTGCTCAGGGCAAAGCTGCCGAGATGAATCAATCGTTTAAGCGTTGAGGGCTGCTTAGGCACATACAGCGGACAGCGCCAGACGGTCGCTACACCCTCTTCGCGACGGTAGCGCCAGCTTGAGTAGCGCTCCCCCACTTTCCATTCCGGGTAGTACGGCGGCGCGGTAATGACCCGCACGTCATGTCCCTGGCTCGCCATCCACTCGACCATCTCGCCGGTGTATTTCCCGATACCGGTTAGCTCCGGCGAGTAGTTGATTCCGTATACGAGGATCTTCATAAGCCCGGCACCCCGGACTGACGTTCAGCGAGGAAATAGGCGCGACTGTTGTCATGCACATTGTCGCTCGCCAGCAGCGCCTCTGGCGTCTGCCAGCGGTAGTCGTCGTGCTGAGAATCAGGCAGACGCAGGTCTGCCTCACTCACCTTCAGGCGGAACCCCAGCACGATGTAGTGCGTGGTGAACCCGGTGCCTGAAAAGTTATCGTCATAGAAGTGCTGCCAGACCCCGTAAAACTGGCCCGCTGCCATCGGCAGCTGCAGACCCAGTTCCGCCAGAGTGAGACGCTCAAACGCATCGGTAAGCGTCTCATCCTTTTGCACGCGCCCACCGGGCACGAACCAGAAGCCCTGCGCAGGACGGTTGGTTCGTTTCCCCAGCAAGAACTCGCCGCGTTCGTTCTCCACGATCAAATCAATCGAGATGAGCGGAGTGGAACGCACCACCGTGGCAAAATCTTCCTGACTTAAAAACATCATTACCCCCGGAAGCGGTGCTGGTTTTCCAGGAACCACTGATAGGTGCTTGCCAGCCCCTGCTCCAGTGACACCTCGTGATACCAGCCCAGCTGATGCAGACGGGTCACGTCCAGCAGTTTGCGCGGCGTGCCGTCCGGTTTCGTGGCATCAAACACCACGCGGCCTTTGTAGCCCACCACCTGCGCGATGGTCTGCGCCAGCTCGCGAATGGTGCAGTCCACGCCGGTGCCCACGTTGATGTGCGACAGCATCGGCTCGGTGTTCTCCTGCCACACTTCGCGATCCAGCTCCATCACGTGAATGCTGGCCGCAGCCATGTCGTCCACGTGCAGGAATTCGCGCATCGGCGTACCGCTGCCCCACACCACCACATCCGGCGCGTTCTCGGCGGTCGCCTCGTGGAAGCGGCGCAGCAGCGCCGGGATCACGTGCGAATTGCTCGGGTGGAAGTTGTCGTGCGGTCCGTACAGGTTGGTCGGCATCACCGAGCGATAGTCTCGGTTGTACTGACGGTTGTAGGACTCGCACAGCTTGATCCCGGCAATTTTGGCAATCGCGTACGGCTCGTTGGTGGCTTCCAGGGTACCCTGCAGCAGCTCGCTTTCGGCGATCGGCTGTTTCGCCATTTTCGGGTAAATACAGGATGAGCCGAGGAACAGCAGCTTGTTCACGTTGTGCAGATGCGCCGCGTGAATGATGTTGCTCTCAATCATCATGTTTTCGTAGATGAAATCCGCCGGGTAGGTGTTGTTGGCAACAATGCCGCCCACCTTCGCCGCCGCCAGATACACCTGGTCAATGCGTTCGTTAGCAAAGAAGTCCTGTACCGCACGGCTGTCGAGCAGGTTCAGCTCGTCGCGGGTGCGGACAATCACTTCTACGTCACCGCGCTGCTCGAGCTGGCGCACAATCGCGGAACCCACCATTCCGCGATGACCGGCGACAAAAATACGTTGTTTTGTCATTCTCAGGACTCCAGCGCGATGGCAACCTCGTAGCCATGAGACTTGAGCAGGGAGTGTTTTTTCGCTGCTTCAAGATCTTTGGCCACCATCTCAGAAACCATCTCCTGCAGAGTGGTTTCTGGTTTCCAGCCCAGCTTCTCGTGCGCTTTGGTTGGGTCGCCCAGCAGGGTTTCCACTTCAGCAGGACGGAAGTAGCGCGGGTCAACCTGCACAATCACGTCGCCTGGCTTCACGCCCGGTGCGTCATGGCCGGTCACGGAAACCACGATGCCCTTCTCTTCCACGCCGGTGCCTTCGAAGCGCAGCTTGATGCCCAGCTGCGCAGCAGCCATTTCAACGAACTGACGAACGGAGTACTGCACGCCGGTGGCGATCACGAAGTCTTCTGGCTGTTCCTGCTGCAGCATCATCCACTGCATTTTCACGTAGTCTTTGGCATGGCCCCAGTCACGCAGGGAGTCCATGTTGCCGAGGTGCAGGCACGATTCCAGACCCTGTGCGATGTTGGCGATAGCGCGGGTGATTTTGCGGGTCACGAAGGTTTCGCCGCGACGTGGAGATTCATGGTTGAACAGAATGCCGTTACAGGCGTACATGCCGTAGGATTCACGGTAGTTCACGGTGATCCAGTAAGCGTACAGTTTCGCTACCGCGTACGGAGAGCGCGGATAGAATGGCGTGGTCTCTTTCTGTGGAATTTCCTGCACCAGACCGTACAGCTCAGAGGTGGATGCCTGGTAGAAACGGGTTTTCTTCTCAAGGCCGAGGAAGCGAATCGCTTCCAGCAGACGCAGCGTACCCATGGCATCCACGTCAGCGGTGTATTCCGGAGACTCGAAGGAGACCGCCACGTGGCTCATCGCGCCCAGGTTGTAGACTTCATCCGGCTGCACTTCCTGCAGGATACGGGTCAGGTTGGAGGTATCGGTCAGGTCGCCGTAGTGCAGGTGGAATTTCGGGTTCGCCGCGTGAGGATCCTGATAAATATGATCGACACGTTCGGTGTTGAAAGAAGACGCACGACGTTTAATACCGTGTACTTCATAACCTTTTTCCAGCAGTAACTCTGCCAGGTAAGAACCATCCTGCCCGGTAACGCCGGTGATGAGAGCGACTTTAGACATGTTTATATTCCTCTACTTATGAATTTAATCAGTTTCAACGCGTTCGCGTATCACCACTGCGGGGTTGCCACGGCAAACTTTATTTGCCGGTAGCGATTTAAAAACGCTGCTGCGGGCACCAACGACCGTGCCATCGCCAACAGAAACACCCGGTGCAACAAAAACATCCGTTGCCAGCCAGCATTTTTCGCCAATCACAATAGGCGAAGCGGTAATATCAAAATGCTGACTCATAAAGTCATGGCTGCCGGTGCACAAATAACATTTCTGTGAAACCACCGAATTTGCGCCAATCGTAATCTCGCCCAGGGTATATAACACCGCGTCATCCCCTACCCAGGCGCAATCCCCAAGCGTTAATTTCCAGGGGTAGGTAATTTTCACCGAGGGCCGAATGACTACGTTTTTTCCTATTTTTGCGCCAAACAGACGCAATAAAAATGCTCGCCAGCGGTACAGTATTTGTGGTGACCAGGCAAATAAGGTGGCCTGAACGGCCCACCATAACTGCACTTTAATACCGCCCGCCCCCCGAAAACCTTTCGGCACGGAGAAACCCTTCAGATCCTGCATTACGTTTCCTTATATTCAGGCTTTGTTATATAAGGCTTTCGTTTTACTCGTGGTGCGCACGCGTAAAAAATAAGATAATTCCGCCCAGAACCCCGGCACGCGTAATATTTTACGCTGCACGTTTTTGGCATCCTGGCACAATTCCAGATTATTCGAGGTTGACACGCCACCCATTGAAAATTCAGATACCAGCCCTTTAATTCGGCGGAACGGGTAACCTGACTTATAGAGACTGGCGGCCAGCGCATAATCGGAAGACACTTTATACTGCAAATCGTAAGGCTGTTTTTTCAGACCTTTTACCGGAAAGAAAATGGCCTGATGGCTGGCGGGTAAACTGTGATAGATATACCAGCCCGGCTTCGCGCTGCGGCACACTTTATGTCCGTCGCCAAAATCGAGCAGCGCATCGCCAATATACATGGCGTCCTCTTTCTGGCGCGCCAGTTGACGGGCAAACAGCGCCACGTCATCATGGAAAATATCACCCGAATTCAGAAAGATGGCATAACGGCCCTGCGCCATATTGATGCCTTTGTTCATCGCATCGTAGATGCCTTTATCTTTCTCGCTGATGTAGCGTAAGTTGAACTCACCGTTGAGTTTTTCCAGAAACTCCGCCGTGCCATCGTTCGAGCCGCCGTCGACCACAATCCACTCAAAGGTGAGGCTTGGATCGCGCGCCAGGTTGCGCAGCGAGCGCCAGGTTTTTACCACCCCTTCGTAATTACGAAAAGCGACAGTAATGACGCTAAGAAACATAAATCACCTCATTTCGTCATACGTTCGTAATATTAAGCGCTTTGCGCAGAATAAACGGACAGACAATCAAGAAAGCATATTCCGGACTAAATATTGACCCGGTAAAAAACAGCGACACCGGCGTAAACAGATAAAGCTGCACGCGAAAGTTCTGGTTATCCCCGAACGCGTTAATCATCATTTTGAAAACTTTAAACAGATACCACAGCGTCAACAGTACGGCGAACCACGAAAAATAAATAATTAACAGATACAGACCATTGTCTATGGTTTTACCGACATCCGCACCGTTAAAGATTCCGAATGATGCAACATATTCGTAAAGTGAGCCGAATCTTACTACACCATCTATATGGGTTAAGGAATAACCCACCATCACCAGCGGTCCAATGATGCGATAATAGGACGATGAGCCTTCCGTTCCCAAATCACCCAGTCGTTCTGAGATGTATGGGAAGGCAAATATCACGCCCACCATAAATACCGTCAGGGAGATAATCGCCAGCGGCAGTTTTTTCTTAATCGCATCTTTGTTCAGGTACTGAAACGCCCATTCCAGCAGGTAAAACAGGATAAATGTCATTACCCCGGAGAACGATCCAGACAGAACGATTCCTGCAAGAATCATAGCATCGGTCTTAGGCGTTTTGATACCAAACTGTTTGATGCTGAGCCAAATTGAGATTAACGCCAAAGCGAAAAACGCCGGTTCAAAATAGAGGGCCGTGGTACGCTTCCCGCCGAACTTGATGAAGTTCAAAACATAGCTGTTGCTGTAAATGAGATATTTCGAAATTATCTCCATCAGACTACTGCCGCCGGTAAGAATAATTTGCGCCATCTCCATGGCAGCAAGCATAACAATTAACGCAACGGCAATATAAAAGAACCTGAGGATTTTCCGATAATTGTGCGGAGAAATCGTTTTGAAGCGAATACTCCAGACCATTCCGATAATAATAACGATATAAACAAACAGCATGGTCGAGGTGACGTATTTACTGGCATCCAGCGACTGGCCAAAGATGTAGTTAAACAGCGTCAGGCCCGTGCCCAACCCTAAGGCAATCATCAGCTTCTTCAGGTTGATTTTATCGACATACAGCAGAAGCAGAACGGGCAAGAAGGTGACGATGGTTATCGGAAAGCTTTCGCCGAGCTGGGCAATTTTGACGTTGACCAGCAGATAGATCAGCGGCAGCAGCAGATAACTACAGATTCTGATAGAACGAGACATACTCCTCCAGCATCTGTTGTCCACTGTAGGCCTTGCGGCTGCGGTTGCGGAACGATTCCAGGTCAGTGCCAAAAACAGCCTGAGCGATCTGCGCCTTCGGCAGTTGCACCAGCGGCAGGACCTCCTGCTCGGCAAAAGTTTTCCCACCCGATTTTTCCAGCACTTCGCGTGCCGCATCGCTGTGGGTGGCAATCACCGGCACGCCGATGGAGAGCGCTTCACAGAGGATCAGCGGGTAGTTATCCACGCGGGAGCTGAATACCAGCGCATCCATTTCATTCAGCGCGCTCATCAGCTTGCGCTTATCGGTTTCAAAACCGTGGTTCACCACGTTAGCCCCTTCGAACGGTGAAAATTTGCCGAAGGTATGGAGCTCAATTTTGTCACCCAGCGCCATCATGTCGCGCACCAGCTGCTGGTTGGTTTTCCCGTCGTAACGCAGGTCATGCGCAACGATAGCGATCTTCGGTTTGCCCGCGGTTTCTGCCACCGGCGTCAGCTCGGCGAGAATGGCTTCCGTCGCCACGTCGATGCCGTTGTTAATAATCTGGCAGCGCCCTGCCCCGTACAGGCTGTTGAAGGCATCGGCCACGTGCTGGCTCGGGGAGATAAACGTGCAGCCGAGCGAGAGCATGTCGCGGAAAAGCTGGCGCTTGCCGGCCACCAGCGTGTGCGCGCGATCCACCTTCACCGGCGGATAGTTGCTCAGCGTCGGGCATTTCTGGCAGTTGTTTTTCCAGCCTTCGCAGCCGTCGGTAAACGCGCAACGGCCGGTTACGCTCCAGTGATCGTGCAGCGTCCAGACGAAGCGGGTGTCGGGCTTGTGGGCCTGCACCTTCTGACAAAACGCCACCACCTCTTCCAGATTTAGCCAGTAGCTGTGCAACACGTGAAAATGCAGCACAACCGGGCCGGTAGTGCGGGTCACCGTGCGATAAAGCGTATTCAGGTTGCCAAACAGATCGCGGTTAAATAGACGGAACAACGCGATATTGGCAATCGAGGTCAGGCGCGGCGTGTGCTTATGCACCTGCGGGAAGTTATCGTGACTGACGCTTTTCTTGCCGCCCTTGCCATACCCATAAATAAAACGAGACTGAAGTCCTTTTTGCAGCGCGCGCTGGTGCAGATCCAGCGCTACCCCTGCCGCTCCGCCTTCTGCGAGGCGTACGTTAAATTGCAGAATATTCATTTAATCACCTTCACGCGGGCTTTTTCTCCCACCACCAGCGCGTTATCCGGAATGGTGTCCAGCACCACGCTGCCCGCACCAATCGTGACGTTGTTACCAATCGTAATGTCACCAATGATCACCACGTTCGCGCCCAGCTCGACGTTATTGCCAATCACCGGGCAGGCCAGGCTGTCTGGCCCACGGTTGCCAATGGTCACCCCATGGCGGATGGTGAAATCATCCCCGGCGACCACGAACTTGTTGATCACCACCGCATAGCCGTGATGGATGGTAAAGCGGCGGCCAATGGTGGCCGCGGCCTGAATTTCATAGCCAAAAAAGCATTCGGTGATGATGCGATACAGCACCAGCACGGGTGCCGCCCAGATGTTGTTCAGGACATTTTTCTTACGCCACACCGAGCAAAAATGCGCGATGCGGTACGCCAGAACCATGCAGCACGGACGCAGGCTCCAGCTGTTAGCGCGGCAATCTTCCAGAAACATTATTTCCCCCGAAGTCCATCAGCCAGGCGCTTGCCGTTACGAACGGACAACAGCGTCAGCAGCGTGCGCCAGTTCATGCGCTTATTGCGGATCTGATAGAGGGTAAAGAGCTGATATTTACGGCTGGCACGGTCAAACTTGTCCTTGTGCTTGCGGTAAAAATGGAAGTAGCCCGAGAATTTTTTCGGCGAGGAGGTAATTTGCATCTCCCCATGATTGATGTGCAGGATCTGCGTGGCCTCTTCGACCTTCCACGGTTCGCCGTATTCCACCACCATCCGGAGAAAAATATCGTAATCCTGCGCGGCCTTCAGTTCGGTATCGAACAGGCACTCTTTAAAGCGCCACGCCCAGGTGAAGACCTGGTTACCAATGATGTTGCGCTTGTAGAACAGGCGTCGAGAGTACGGTGATTTCGGATAGAGAGGCAGGCTGGCAGGCTGCGAGTACACCTCGCCCTGACAGACATAGTCGTTGGCATACAGGAACGCGTGCGTGACCAGCTGCTCTTTATGCGACAGGAAGACAGACAGGCGGTTCGGCGTCCATTCGTCGTCGTCGTCGATGCCGGTCAGATACTGCCCTTTGGCCTGCATAATCGCCTGGTTACGCACAGCACAGGCGCCGGAGTTATTGGCGTTATGTGTATAAACCACCCGCGGGTCGTTGAGGTCAGTCACAAATTTTTGCAGCTGTTCATACGAGGAAGAGCAGTCATCCACGATGATCAGCTCCCAGTTATCGTAATCCTGACGTAACACCGACTTGATTGCGCGGATCGCCAGCTGCTGACGATTCCATGTCGGCATATAGATAGAAATCAAAGGGCGTTGTGTGGTCATTTTTTCCCCTCACCCTGGCCCTCTCCCCAAAGGGGAGAGGGTGAAAGGCAGCCAGTGGTTATCATTACGTTCGTCCCCCAAATCCAGCACCGAACAGTCCCCTCTCCCCTTTGGGGAGAGGGTTAGGGTGAGGGGTGTGGGGGTGTTTTGTTATTTACTGTCAGACTTATATTCGTACTCGTAATAGCCATAATCCTGATAGCCGGTCGCGCGACGGAAGATGGAGTTCAGGATCACCCCTTTAACCTCAATCCCGTTCTGCTCGAAGCGGCTCAGGCTGGTTTCCACCTCTTTCAGGGTGTTCACCGCGTAACGCGCCACCATCAACGTGGTACCCGCATGGCGGCCAACAACGGCCGCGTCGGTCACGGCCAGAATCGGCGGCGTATCGATCAGCACCAGGTCGTAGTTTTTGCTCGCCCACTCCACCAGTTCGCTAAAGCGCTCGCTCATCAGCAGCTCGGACGGGTTAGGCGGCACCTGCCCACGTGGGATCAGGTCAAATTTCGGCACCGTCGTGGGCTTCGCGCTCTGGCTGATATCACCTTTGCCAAGCAGGATTTCCGACAGACCGTTAACGTTGTTGGTACCCAGCAGTTCGTGGGTGTAGCCTTTGCGCATATCGCAGTCGATCAGCAGCACACGCTTGTTGGTCTGGCTGACCACCGCCGCCAGGTTGGCGCAGACAAAGGTTTTACCGATTGACGGGCTGACGCCGGTTAACATCAGGACGTTATTTTTAGCCTGCATCATGGCGAAGTGCAGACTGGTGCGCAGGCTGCGGATCGCTTCGATAGCGAGGTCGGTTGGGTTACCCACCGCCAGCAGCTGGCTCTGTTTGTAACGCTTAACGCCTTTGATGGTTTTGACGCTATCACGGGATTTTTGCCACTCAGACAGCGGAATGCTGGCATAGACGTTGATACCGTTTTCTTCCAGCACCTGCGGGCTTTCGATACCGCGGTTGAACAGCGAACGCAGCAGCACGCCAACGATGGAGAGCATCAGGCCGAGAATAATGCTGCCGAGAATGATCAGCGCTTTCTTCGGCTTCAGCACGCCAGGCTGGGTAATGGCCGGGTCGACGATGCGCACGTCACCCACGGTGCTTGCCTCGGTGATTTTCAGCTCCTGCTGCTTGTTCAGCAGCTGCATATAGACCTGCTGTCCGGACTCCACGTCGCGGGTCAGACGCACGATCTCCTGCTGAGTTTTCGGCATCGCGGTCACGCGGTCATTGAGCTTCGCCTTCTCCTCTTCCAGCGTGCGGCGTTTTTCCAGCAGGGTGCGGTAGGCCGGGTGGCGTTTGGTGTAAAGCTTGGAAATCTCCGCCTCTTTGAAGGTCAGCTCGTTAAGCTGCGCATCAATATTGACCATCGAATCGAGGACAGACTTTGCCTCCAGCGGCAGGTCAACGGAGTCTTTATCCTGACGGTAGGCGTTCAGCTTGTTCTCGGCATCATCCAGACGGCCGCGTACTTCCGGGAGCTGTTTCGCGAGGAAGGCCAGGCTTTTCGCCGCTTCAGCCGACTTACGCTCGACGTTCTGCTCAAGATAGTTGCGGGTAATGCTGTTCAGGATGTCGCGGATCTGATCCTTATCTTCACCGGTAAAGGTCATGCTCAGCACGCCGGTATCCTTACCGTTTTCGGTGACGGTCAGGTTGTTCTGCAGATTGTTGATCATCCCCAGCGTGGAGAATTTCGTGACGGTGAATTCACCGCCCTCCTGGGCATTGATCGCGCTGACCATCATGCTGACGCCATCTTTGGTGAGCATCTGCCCCACTTCACCGCGCGCGCTAAAGCCCGCGTCGCTGGTCAGCTGGTACTGTTTCGGGCCAAGCACCGTCAGGGTAAAGGTCTGATCGGCGGCCCCTTTTGGCAGCACAAAGTCAGTGACCTTGACCGTGTCGTTGTTTCTGCCCATCAACCGATCCCAGCCCGCACCAAAGATCGGGAAGGTATTTTTGGTGACGGAGATATCAAGGCCAAGGTCGTGGACCGTTTTACCCAGCACCAGACGTGACTGGATGAGCTGAATTTCAGCATCGGAGGCCGGCGGCTTGTTCGCCAGCGCAGAGCCAATGTCCTGCACCAGCGAGTTGCCGGTATTCTGCTCGATCTGCACCAGCGCATCGGCGCTGTAGATAGGGGTGGCAAACAGCGTGTAGACGACGGCCGCAGCGGCAAACACGGCGGTAATGCCCAGCACCCACCACTTTGCCTCTACAACAGTGCCGACCAGGCGTCCAATATCAATTTCATCACTGCCCGAAGTCGGGGCGGCAGAAGGTCTTGTTTTTTCGGTCATTGTTATCCCTGCTGAGCTTTCAGTGCCTGCGCCCACTGTTGGGCAGACTGGTCAAGTAAGGTGTAAACCGCCTCAAAGGCCTCATGGCTTTTGCGGTAGGGATCGGGGATTTCACGTTCATTGTCCCAGTGTCCAAACAGCATCACCTTACCGCGCATCTCCGGAGCGATATCGCACAGCGCATGAATATGGCGTTTTTCCATCGCCAGAATCAGGTCATACTCGCGGCACATGCGGCCAGTGACCTGGCGGGCAACATGCCCGTCGAGAGAGAGGTGATGATCCCGCGCCACGATCGTTGCGCGCTCATCGGCACCTTTACCGACCAGTGCACCCAGCCCTGCCGAATCAACGGTCAGTTCGGGCTGGTAGTGTTTCAACAACCGTTCAGCCGTAGGGGAACGGCAAATGTTCCCCACGCATACCACCAGAATTTTGTTAAACATCGCGGATTACCAGGTATGAATGTCGCGCGCCGTATCCGTCATGTAGCGAACGCCACTGATGGTTGGCAGCAACTGGTTGATCAGACGGTTCCAGCGGGCAACCGGTGCGGTAGTGACATACACCACATCGTATGGCTGGAGACGGAACTCCGTCGCCATTACCAGAGAGGTCGCATCGGACATATCCAGCTGGTAGATGTTGGCAATCTTGCCTTTCGCACTGCCCTCACCTTTCAGCGGACGGATCACGAAGATGCCGGTCGCGTTAGAGGTCGTCAGATCGATACCCTCAGCATTGCCCAGCGCTTCGGTCAGCGTCATACCGCTGAAGTCCATCTTGAGGGTGCTTTGTTTCTTCACTTCACCCATCACGAAGACTTTGAGATCGTCATTGCGTGGTACATAGAGGATGTCGCCCGGGTAAAGCAGGCGGTTCTGGGTCAGATCGCCGTTTTGCATCAGCGCCTGAAGCGAAATGCGCTGCTCCTTCCCGTTGTGGGTCAGAACCACGTTGCGCCAGTCGGCGCCGTCGGTTAACCCGCCCGCGGCGTTAATGGCATCCAGCACGGTCAGAGGAACGTTGGTGATAGCCTGCTGACCGGATTTGTTCACCTGGCCGGAGATGTAGGCTTTTTGCGAGCGGAATGCGGCGATATTAACGTCCACCTGCGGGTCGGCGATGTACTGCGCTAAGCGGCCGGTAATATCACTACGGATCTCGGCAAGCGTTTTCCCTGCCACATGGACTTTACCAATGTAGGGATAGAACATGGTGCCATCTGACTGCACCCAGTTACCGGTGTCGCTTGAGCTACGGTACTGGCCCGCTGGCGTGGTCAGTTCGGGGTGGTCCCAGACGGTCACGTTAATGACGTCTCCTGGCCCTACGCGATACTGGTAGGACGCGATTTCCTGGTCCAGTGACATATTCGGCTGGGCAACGTTTGGACGTGGGCGTAATTGTTCGACCAGACGAGGCGTAAGTGGATAAACATTCACCATTTTGTCGAGATCAAAATCGGCATCCTGTTGCTTGATCACATCCTTGCCCATTGTTGACATATTGCTGCCGGGAAAGACAGTGCAACCGCTCATCAAGGTCACAGACACCAATAATGGCATCAATTTCATTTTGGAGTTCATCATTGATTATTTATCACTTTGGCAGAGTAATTATCCTGTGCAATTTAAATACGTGTGAATCTAAAATGCATTAAGAATGTAGCTAATTAAATAAAAATATAACTAGCATCATTCCTAAAAAAAACGTTATTTGGCCAGTCACTGTTGACAACGGAATCATGGCTCATCCACACACATCCAGGCACGCTACCGCCCTTGGCTTCCAGCTACCAATACGCTATAACACGATGAATTGCAGGCAAAAAATCGCCAGATTTTTTGCATTTGAAATAAATGGAGCATTCATAATACGCAGGCACTATTTCGTTAGTCGCTCAAAAAAAAACAACAACCAGTAACAGAAGATATCCTTTTTCAGGCTATTAATCTTGTAACAGCTAATCCCAAAACAGGCAAGAAAACGGGTTCCGAACACCAAATTTTAAGAATTTGTTTAGAAAAGCAGTTTATTTTTAAGAATTTCTTTATATTGACAGCGTTATCACTGAACACCTTTTAATGCGATATTTCTTAATTTTGTTATTTCAGATAAATACAGACTTTCTTGATGAATTAGACTTATTATTCCCAGTATTATTAATTTAATGATTATTGAGAGAAATCTCATACTGACATTGCAATTTCCCCCAGCTTTATCCATGATCGAATTGTGTCATTCGTCATGTTACAGAAGGTATTGCTATTACTATGGAATGGATTGCCGATCCCTCAATCTGGGCCGGGCTGGTTACGCTGGTCGTCATCGAGCTGGTGCTCGGGATTGATAATCTGGTTTTTATCGCCATCCTCGCTGAAAAACTGCCCCCTTCCCAGCGCGATCGCGCGCGCGTAACGGGGCTGCTGCTGGCGATGGTCATGCGGCTACTGCTGCTGGCCTCTATTTCCTGGCTGGTCACGCTCACTCAGCCTCTGTTCTCCATCCACGGTCTGAGCTTTAGCGCCCGCGATCTGATCATGCTCTTCGGCGGCCTGTTCCTGCTGTTCAAAGCTACCGTGGAGCTCAACGAGCGGCTGGAAGGCAAAGACAGCGAGAACCCGACCCAGCGCCGCGGGGCAAAATTCTGGCCGGTGGTCGCGCAAATCGTGGTGCTGGATGCGGTCTTCTCCCTGGACTCGGTGATCACCGCCGTCGGGATGGTGGACCATCTTGCGGTGATGATGGCCGCGGTCATTATTGCCATCACGCTGATGGTCATGGCCAGCAAGGCACTGACCCGTTTTGTGAACAGTCACCCCACCATCGTGATCCTCTGTCTGAGCTTCCTGCTGATGATTGGCTTTAGCCTGGTGGCCGACGGCTTTGGCTTCCATATTCCGAAAGGCTACCTGTATGCCGCCATCGGGTTCTCCGTCATGATTGAAGCGCTTAACCAGCTGGCGATATTCAACCGCCGCCGCTTCCTTTCCGCAAATCAGACGCTGCGTCAGCGTACGGCCGACACGGTCATGCGCCTGTTAAGCGGTAAGAAAGAGGATGCGGAGCTGGACGCCGAATCCTCCGCCATGCTGGCCGACCACAGTGACGGGCAGATCTTTGACCCGCAGGAACGACGGATGATTGAGCGAGTGCTCAATCTTAACCAGCGTACGGTCAGCAGCATTATGACGTCGCGGCATGATATAGAGCATATTGACCTGACGGCCCCGGAAGCGCACATTCGCGCCCTGCTGGATAAAAACCAGCACACACGCGTGGTGGTGACCGGCGGGGAAACGGAAGAAGAGCTGCTGGGCGTGGTGCACGTCATTGACCTGCTCCAGCAGCAGCTTCACGGCGAGCCGCTCAATCTCCGCGTCCTTGTTCGCCAGCCGCTGGTCTTCCCGGAGGGGCTGCCGTTACTTTCCGCCCTTGAGCAGTTCCGTAACGCGCGGACCCACTTTGCCTTTGTAGTGGATGAGTTTGGTTCGGTGGAAGGACTGGTCACGCTCAGCGACGTGATGGAAACCATTGCCGGTAATCTGCCAAACGAGGTGGATGAGATTGATGCCCGCCACGACATTCAGAAAAACGCCGACGGCTCGTGGACGGCAAACGGCCATATGCCGCTGGAAGATCTGGTGCAATATGTGCCGCTGCCGCTGGATGAAAAGCGGGAATATCACACCATTGCCGGTCTGCTGATGGAGTATCTGCAGCGTATCCCGAAGCCGGGGGAAGAGGTTCAGGTAGGCGACTATCTGCTTAAAACGCTACAAATTGAAAACCATCGCGTGCAGAAAGTTCAGCTGATACCGCTGCGGGATGAGGAAGAGCTGGATTTTGAGGTGTAAAAAAGCCGGGTGGCGCAACGGCGTCAGGCTTTTGTAGGCCGGGTAAGGCGAAGCCGCCACCCGGCGCAACAGGCATCACAGTTTATCCAGCAACTTCTTCACATCCTTGCCGTCCTGCGAATCTTTATTACGATCCGCCCAGCCGCTCAGCCGACGTTTCGCTTCATCCTGCAGATGCTTGCGCAGGATCTGATCCACCTGGAGGCTATAATTCAGAGCCTGCCATTTGCCGTATACGCTCAATGGGACCGGCGTCTCTTTCAGGAAGTCGATGAGCTTACTTTCTCCCTGCCAGCCGGAAAGTACCCGCACGTTAAAGCGCGTGTCCGCCGTCTCTTTGACCAGATCCAGCTTACCTTCGCCCGTCAATGATAAGAGTGAAGAGGTACCCTGCATTCCGTCGAGAGAGAGTTGTCCGTTGTCCAGCGTCAGGTCCGTGGTGAAGCTGTCGAGTCGCGTGGCGCTGTCGTAGTTCTCCTGGGCTTTCACATCGCTGCTGCGCTCTACCGCCTGCTGCACCAGCTGCTGGAAGTTGAGCCCTTCCATACGGGAGTTTTTCAGATCAAGATGCGCCTGTCCCTGCCACTCGCGACGGAAAGCCTCGGCATCAATTTTCGTGCCGGAGAAGTCCCCCGCCAGCGTCAACTGCCCCGTCAGGGATATCGGGTAGTTAAACGCGTTCAGGATGGTTCCTATCTCAACGTTATCGAGACGCGGCTGGAATTCGGCGCTGGCAACGTCTTTACGGACATCCAGCGTGCCGGGCAGCGAGAGGTGCCCTGCGCCCATCTTGCCACTCAGTTCGGAGATCACCAGCAAACCGTTATGGTTAAACATCTGGCTGCTCACGTCGGTAAAGTCCATGCCGCGCCAGCGCAGGCTAGTGGCTTTCAGCAGAATATCCGCCGTGAATCCGCGCAGGGCGTTATAGTCAGGCTGATCGAGATTCGACGAAATAACCGGGCGTGATACCGCTGCCTGGCTTTGCCCCGTCTGCGCCGCATTGCTGTCCGTGGCGCTGGCTGGCAGAGGCGGCAACAGATTTTCCAGGTTGAGCTTGTCAAACTGCAGATTCAGCACCCACTTCGGCTTTTCTTCGAGCGTGACGCTGGCCTGCCCTTTCAGACTACTGTCATTTGCCTGCAGGTTGAGGTTATCCAGCTCCAGCTGTTTTTGTTCCTCGCGCCACACGGCCTGCAGCGTCCCCTGCCCGGCGATCCCCTGGGTAGGAAGATCGGCCCCCGTCAGCTGCCAGTCCAGCTGCTGAATGTCGGCGGTGAGCTGGTGCGGATAGTCTGACGCGTTAACGCTGGCATTCAGCGACAGGGTCAGATCGCGCTGATCGCGGTTCACGCGCCCGCTGAATTCCACCGACGCAATATGGTGTGCATCCTGTTCCATCTGCAGGTTAATGTTGCGAACGGTGACCTGCTCTTCGTGCTCATGCTGGAAAACCAGTACGCTATCGGCCACTTTCAGTTTGCCAATATCAAAGGACCAGCCTGTATCAGACGGCTCATCAGGCAGGGTGTTTTCGCGCGGTGCCACCGGCGCGTTAGCAGCACGCACGGCCTCGGTTTGCGGGGTGAGCTGAATCACCGCGCCTTTCAGCATCACCTGATTCACCTGCAGCTGATGGGAAATGAGCGGAATCAGCGCCACATCAAGGCGCATGTTGTCTGCGGAAACCAGCGGCTGGGATGCCCCCGGCGCCGTGAGCGACATGCGGCCAGAGAGAATACTGAGCTGCGGCCAGACGTGCCAGCGCAGCGGCCCATCAAGCTTCAGTTGATAACCACTGCGTGCCTCGACCTGCCGCACCATGTAAGCGCGGAAGTCATTGGGGTTAACCAGCAGAACCAACGCCGAAAGGCCAGCCACCAGCACCACCAGCAAAATCATCAGCGTTGTCAGAACTCTTCTCATGGCATCCTCAATGGACTAACGATCAGTCTTTATCAATACGGCTGGCAACCGCACCCTGCTGGTCGCGATATTTTGCGTCCTGGCGGCGGTTATACGGCCTGTCTGCCGGGCCTGACAGCGGTTCAAAACTCAACGCGCCGATCATCATGCCCGGACGAAGCGCCAGCGGCAATTTACCGGCATTGAAGAATTCCAGCACGATACGTCCTGACCAGCCTGGATCGATACGGTGCGCGGTCACGTGTACCATCAGCCCCAGTCGCGCCAGCGAAGAGCGGCCATCAAGCCAGCCGACGAGGTCCGCAGGCAGGGTGACGGATTCAAATGTGACCGCCAGCGCCAGTTCACCCGGATGCAGATAAAAGGCTTCGCCGTCGTCGATAACGATTTCATCACTCATCACGCGATCGAGCGCGGCGCTGACTTCGTCCTTCGGACCGCTGAGGTCGATGAACGGTGCGGTATGGCCGCTAAAGGTGCGGAATTTATTCCCCAACCGGACATCAACGGTCACCCCATTGATACGCTCAACAGGTGGACGCGGGGTAATAGACAAACGGCCTTCATCCAGCCAGGCTTCTATATCGCGATCACAAAGACGCACGCCTCTTTCTCCTTTCATGCAACGTACCCTGAGTCGGTAAGCGCTCAGGGTAAAACCAGGTTATCTCTGAACGGTACACAATTCACGCGGCTTATTCAAAAAACTGGCTGATTTTCGCTTTTAAGATATCAATCGCAATGCGGTTTTTACCCCCGCGCGGCACGATAATATCGGCGTATTGTTTGGAGGGTTCAATAAACTGCAGGAACATTGGGCGGACCGTTTTCTGGTATTGCGCCATCACGGAGTCCATTGAACGGCCGCGTTCATTAACGTCACGCTTGATGCGGCGCATCAGGCAGATATCCAGCG
The DNA here is from genome assembly GCF_048684805.1 of Enterobacter sp. BNK-22. Lineage (NCBI taxonomy): Bacteria > Pseudomonadati > Pseudomonadota > Gammaproteobacteria > Enterobacterales > Enterobacteriaceae > Enterobacter > Enterobacter sp. BNK-22. The sequence continues at coordinate 470,418 of NZ_JBLQTT010000001.1, read as the reverse complement.
GAGTATCGACGAAAATCGAGAAGTTCATGGATTCACGCAGGCGGGCATCGGTCAGCAGCAGGATGCCTTCAAGGATAATGACCTTTTTCGGCTCGATGCGGATCGTTTCCTGGGTGCGGGTATGTTCGACATAACTGTAAACGGGCAGTTCAATCGCCTGGCCGCTCTTAAGCGCTTCTAAATGCTGGAACAGCAGGCTGTGATCCATTGCATTGGGGTGGTCATAGTTCGTTTTAACGCGCTCTTCCATCGACAGATGGGATTGATCTTTGTAATAGCTGTCTTCGGGAATGACGCCGATATGCTCATCACCTACTTGTTCACGCAGTTCGCGATAAAGCGTACTGGCAATTAGACTTTTACCTGAAGCCGATGCGCCGGCGATGCCTATAATGACGCACTGATGAGACTTATCAGTCATAAATTTAGCGACCTGATTAACCTGGATGTTAAGGAAGGACGACGCCGGAGCGTCAAACGCGGCAATTATAGGGATTTCGCGGGCGTGATACCAGTCGAATGCACAGGTTCTGCGAGACTGACCGAAAAGTGACAACTTATTCCCTGAATGAAATTTAAATGACCATTTTTTCACCGTTTCACCGTTTTTTTTAACGGAGTAAGTATTTAATAAGTCTGTGGTGTCAAATTCTGAGCGGTCACCATATGAATTGTAAATTGTTTGTACTAGCATAAACCAAATTATCAAATTCACGCGTTCGGACATCTTCCCTGACGGCATGGCGTCTCTGGATAAAGCGGTAATGAATAAACAATACCAGCGGGTTTTGGTGACTACCCCACATCCTTTAACACGACTTGTCTGTCTGGGCCTGGTCACCTTTATCTTTACCTTATTTTCGCTGGAACTCACCCGTTTCGGCACCCTGCTGGCTCCGCTCTGGTTCCCCACCGCCATTATGATGGTGGCGTTTTACCGCCATGCCGGAAAAATGTGGCCGGGCATTGCCCTGGCCTGCTCGTTCGGTAATGTTCTGGCCTCGTGGATGCTGTTCTCCTGGGGATCGGTCAGCCTCATCTATCCTTCGATCAACGTCATTGAGGCCGCTATCGGTGCGCTGTTTCTGCGCAAATGGCTCCCATGGTACAACCCGCTGCAGAATCTGAACGACTGGATCCGCGTGGCCATCGGCAGCGCGCTGGTGCCACCGCTGGTGGGCGGTATTCTGGTGACCCTGCTGGCCCCCGGTCCAGAGCCACTGCGTAATTTCTTCGTCTGGGTATTGTCAGAAGCGATTGGCGCGCTGGCGCTGGTGCCGCTAGGGCTGTTGTTTAAGCCGCATTATCTGCTGCGCCACCGCGATCCGCGGTTGCTGCTGGAAACGCTGACCACGCTGGCCGTGACGTTAGCCCTCAGTTGGGCAGCCATCACCTGGCTACCGTGGCCCTTCACCTGCGTGATCGTTCTGCTGATGTGGAGCGCCGTGCGCCTGCCGCGGATGGAAGCGTTCATGGTGTTTCTGGTCACCGTGATGGTGGTGTCGCTGATGATTGCCCGCAACCCTCTGGCGCTGACCACCCAGCACGCCGGGCCGATGCTGAACGCCCCCTGGCTGCCGTTCCTGATGCTGCTCCTGCCCGCTAACGTTATGACCATGGTGATGTACGCCTTCCGCGCCGAGCGCAAACACATCACCGAAAGCGAAGAGCGTTTTCGTAACGCAATGGAATATTCTGCCATCGGTATGGCGCTGGTCAGCATCGAAGGAAAATGGCTTCAGGCGAACAAGGCGCTGTGCAATTTCCTCGGCTACAGCCAGACGGAGCTCCAGTCGCTGACCTTCCAGCAGCTCACCTGGCCGGAAGATCTGAATACCGACCTGGAGCAGCTCGAACAGCTCATTAACGGCGACATCAATACCTATACCCTCGAGAAGCGCTATTACACGCGCGATGGAGAAGTGGTCTGGGCGCTTCTTGCCGTCTCCGTGGTGCGCCATGCCGACGGCTCGCCGCTCTATTTTATCGCCCAGATTGAAGACATTAACGACCTGAAGCAGACCGAGTGGGTCAATAAACGCCTGATGGAGCGCATCACCCTGGCAAACGAAGCAGGGGGCATCGGCATCTGGGAGTGGGATCTGGAACCCGACGTTATCAGCTGGGATAAGCGGATGTTTGAACTGTATGAAATTCCGCCGCACATCAAGCCCACCTGGCAGCTCTGGCACGACACGATGCTGCCGGAAGATCGCGCCCACGCAGAGAAGGTGCTGCGGGACTCTCTGATTTCCCGTCTGCCGTTTAAGCTGGAATTCCGCATTCGCGTGAAGGAAGGCGTGCGTCATATTCGCTCCCTGGCGAACCGGGTGCTCAATAAGCAGGGGGAAGTCGAACGGTTGCTCGGTATCAACATGGACATGACCGAGGTTAAGCAGCTTAACGAGGCGCTTTTCCAGGAAAAAGAGCGTCTGCACATTACCCTCGACTCCATCGGTGAAGCAGTGCTGTGCACCGATATCAACATGAACGTCACCTTTATGAACCCGGTCGCCGAGAAAATGAGCGGCTGGCTGCAGACCGAAGCTATTGGTCAGCCGATCCTGAAGGTGTTACACATCACCTTTGGTGAAAAAGGGCCGCTGATGGAGAATATTCACAGCGGCGATATGTCCCGTTCCGATATCGATCAGGACGTGGTGCTGAACTGCCGTACCGGCGGCAATTTTGATATCCACTACAGCATTACGCCGCTCAGCACGCTGGATGGACAGAATATCGGCTCGGTGATCGTGATTCAGGACGTGACCGAGTCGCGCAAAATGCTGCGCCAGCTCAGCTACAGCGCTTCCCACGATGCCCTGACCCATCTGGCTAACCGGGTCAGCTTCGAAAATCATCTTAAACGGCTCCTGCAGACCGTTCGCGAAACGCGCCAGCGTCATGCCCTGGTGTTTATCGACCTCGATCGCTTCAAAGCCGTCAATGACACGGCTGGCCACGCCGCGGGCGATGCCCTGCTGCGGGAACTGGCTTCCCTGATGTTAACCATGCTCCGCTCCAGCGACGTGCTGGCGCGTCTGGGCGGGGACGAGTTCGGGTTACTTTTACCGGACTGCAATCTGGAAAGCGCGCGCTATATCGCCGGTCGCCTGATTCATGCCATCAACGACTATCACTTTATGTGGGAAGGCCGCCTGCACCGGATCGGCGCCAGCGCCGGCATCACGCTGATTGATGAAAATAACCATCAGGCGTCGGAGATCATGTCGCAGGCGGACATTGCCTGTTACGCCTCAAAAAACAGCGGACGTGGCATGGTGACGGTGTATGAACCCCAGCAGGAGCGGGATCACCACACGCGCAGCATGATGTCGCTTGATGAACAGTGGCACATGATTAAAGACAATCATCTGATGATGATTGCCCGCAGCGTCGCCTCACCGCGCATCCCTGAGAGCAGTAATTTCTGGCTGCTGTCGTTACGCCTGTGGACCAGCCAGGGCGAAGTTCAGGAAGAGCATGCCTTCCGCTCGGGCCTGGCGGAACCAGAGCTTCTGCACGCCCTCGACAGGCGGATCTTTAGCGAGTTTTTCCGCACCTCAGCCGCCCAGATCGCCAGTAAAGGCATGGGGGTGGCGCTGCCGCTCTCGGAGGCCGGTTTAGCCAGCGTGACGCTGGTCGATGAACTGCTCGACCTGCTGGATAAAAGCCCGATGCCGGGCCGTCTGCTGCATCTGGTTATCTCTGTCGATGTGGTGTGCAATCCGGATAAGAACCTGCATCGGGGTCTGCAAAAGCTCCGTCAGGCGGGCTGCCGCGTGATCTTCAGCCAGGTGGGACGCGATATGAACGTCTTTACCCACCTGACCGCGAACATGGCCGACTATCTGATGCTGGATGCGGAGGTGGTAACCAACGTGTACGGCAATCTAATGGATGAGATGATGGTGACCATTGTTCAGGGCCACGCCCAGCGTCTGGGAATGAAAACCATTGCAGGCCCCTGTAACCAGCCCATCATGATGGATACGCTCTCCGGTATCGGCATCGATTTTATCTTTGGTGACACCATCGCTGAGCCGCAGCCATTAGATCTTCTTCTCAATACCAGTTATTTCGCGATCAACTGACGGTGCCCAGCCGTCGGTATACCAGATATGCAGCAGCGCATAGGAGCGCCACGGCTTCCAGCGTTCGGCATAGCGACGAATTTGCGCGGGCGTCATTCCGGCGAAGCGTTGTTTAATCAGGTAATCATCCGGCAGAAACACATCTTTCGCCTGCCAGCCGCGCAGGGCCAGATAATTTGCCGTCCAGCGCCCTATCCCCGGCCGCTGCTGTAGCGCCTTCATCCCCTCTTCTATATTCGCGGGCGGGAAAAGCGGAAATGTTCCGTCGATAACCGACTGCGCCAGATGAATCAGCGACTCCGCGCGCTTTACCGGCATGCCCAACGCTTTCAGCGCCAGCGGGTCCACTGCCGCCAGCGCCTGCGGCGTGGGGAAGCAGAGATAGCCCGGGCAATCCGCCACGGGTTCACCGCATAACGCCACCACGCGTGACGCCAGCTTCGCCGCCATCGCCACGCTCACCAGCTGCCCGAGAATCGCCCGGACGCCCTGCTCGTAAGCATCCATCGCTCCCGGCAAACGTAAGCCCGGCCTTGCAGCACCGAGATCGCCCAGCGTCTCTGCGATGTGCTGCGGATTGCAGGCAAGATCGAACAGGCGTTCGATGCGCTCAAGGCACGGCTGCGCAACCGGAATTAACCCCGGGCTGAGGGTCACGACCAGCGTGTGGGTTGCGATATCCGGCGTCACGCGGAAGATCCCCTGATGTCCCTCGCAGGCAAAACTGCGCTCGTAGTAGTCGGGCGTGACGGTTTCAATGCCCGTCACCGCACGCGCGCCAAGAAAGCCAAACATCCACTGCCAGTCGTAAGGGGGAAGCCAGTTCAGGGTGTACATCATCTCTCCTTTTGGGTTCTTCACAGCATAAACGGAAAGGTCCTGTTTCGCCTTGCTTTCATATTCCTGTTGTCGCCATGCGGACATTTCGTTAAAGTCTCGCCCCTTCTCACCGGCATGGGGATTCATCGTGTTTATTGGATTTGACTACGGTACGGCAAACTGCTCGGTTGCGATTATGCAAAACGGGCAGCCACGGCTCCTGAAAATGGAAAAAGAGAGCACGCTACTGCCGTCAATGCTCTGCGCACCGACGCGTGAAGCGGTGAGCGAATGGCTGTTCCGCCACCATCAGGTTCCGGCTTCGGCGGCGGAAACCCAGGCGCTGTTACGCCGTGCCGTCAGCTTCAACCGCGAGGAAGATATCGACGTTACGCCGTCCAGCGTGCAGTTCGGCCTCTCCTCGCTCGGACACTACATTGAAGACCCCGAAGAGGTCTATTTCGTTAAGTCGCCAAAATCCTTCCTCGGCGCCAGCGGCCTGAAGCCGCAGCAGGTCGCGCTGTTCGAAGACCTGGTGTGTGCGATGATGCTGCACATCCGCAACCAGGCGCAGACGCAGGTCCCAGAGGCGATTACCCAGGCGGTGATTGGCCGTCCGATCAACTTCCAGGGGCTGGGCGGCGACGAGGCCAACCAGCAGGCGCAGGGGATCCTGGAACGCGCAGCGCACCGCGCAGGCTTCCGCGACGTGGTATTCCAGTATGAACCCGTTGCCGCAGGGCTGGACTTCGAAGCCACGCTGACGGAAGAGAAGCGCGTATTAGTCGTGGACATCGGCGGGGGCACGACGGACTGCTCGCTGCTGCTGATGGGCCCCCAGTGGCATAACCGTCGCGATCGTGAAAACAGCCTGCTGGGACACAGCGGCTGCCGCGTAGGCGGGAACGATCTTGACATCGCCCTGGCATTCAAGAGCCTGATGCCGCTGCTCGGCATGGGCGGGCAAACGGAAAAAGGCATCGCGCTGCCGATCCTGCCGTGGTGGAACGCGATTGCCATCAACGACGTGCCGGCACAGAGTGATTTTTACAGCACCGCCAACGGCCGCTTCCTTAACGATCTGGTGCGTGATGCCCAGGATGGCGAAAAAGTCGCCCTGCTCTATAAAGTGTGGCGTCAGCGCCTCAGCTACCGCGTGGTGCGTACGGCGGAAGAGAGCAAAATCGCCCTTTCCGACCGCGCTGAGCATGCGGTCTCCCTGCCGTTTATCAGTGACGAACTGGCCACCGCCATTTCGCAGGAGGGGCTGGAGACGGCGCTCGCTCAGCCGCTGCAGCGCATTCTGGAACAGGTGCAGCTCGCGCTGGAGAACGGCAACGAGAAGCCGGATGTGATTTACCTGACCGGCGGTAGCGCCCGTTCGCCGCTGATCAAGAAAGCGCTGGCCGAACAGCTGCCGGGTATTCCGATTGCAGGTGGCGATGACTTTGGTTCCGTTACCGCTGGTCTGGCACGCTGGGCGCAGGTGATGTTTAGCTAGTGCGGTTGTGCCGGGTGGCGGCTTCGCCTTACCCGGCCTACAAAACGTGTGTTGTTGTGGTGCGGTCTGGTGCTATCTCCCACAAAACACCAAAAACGGCAACTTCCGTTGCCGTTCGCATTTACCTTGTAGGCCGGGTAAGCGAAGCGTCACCCGGCTAAAAAGAGCTCCACACTCAGACCATTCCTGACAGTCTTCCATATTTCCTCCATTTTTCCGCTGTGTTGCCTGACTAAACTAGTATCATTCCCCGAAGTATTCAGGATGAGAACGTATAACGATGAAAGGCAGTAACAAATCCCGCTGGGCAATCGCCGCTGGCATCATTGTGGTGGCCCTTGCCGCCGCCTGGTACTGGCACAGCCAATCCGCGAACTCCGCCGCACCTGCCGGTGCCACCAGCCAGGCTCAGCGCCCCACGGGCGGAGGGCGTCATGGAATGCGCGGCGGCGCCCTGGCGCCGGTTCAGGCGGCGACGGCGGTGAATAAAGCCGTTCCTCGCTATCTCACAGGTCTCGGGACCATTACCGCCGCCAACACCGCCACGGTGCGCAGCCGCGTCGACGGCCAGCTCATCGCGATCCACTTCCAGGAAGGTCAGCAGGTTAAGGCTGGTGACCTGTTGGCGGAAATCGACCCGAGCCAGTTTAAGGTCGCCCTCGCCCAGGCGCAGGGACAGCTTGCGAAAGACAACGCGACCCTCGCCAACGCCCGGCGCGATTTAGCCCGCTACCAGCAGCTGGTGAAAACAAACCTGGTGTCCCGTCAGGAGCTGGATACCCAGCAGTCGCTGGTCAGTGAAACGCAGGGCACGATCAAAGCGGACGAAGCCGCCGTGGCCAGCGCCCAGCTGCAGCTGGACTGGAGCCGCATCACCGCGCCGATTGACGGACGCGTCGGCCTGAAGCAGGTCGATATCGGCAACCAAATCTCCAGTGGCGACACCACGGGCATCGTGGTGATCACCCAGACCCATCCGATTGATTTAGTCTTTACCCTGCCGGAAAGCGATATCGCGACCGTCATGCAGGCGCAAAAAGCCGGTAAAGGCCTGGTAGTGGAAGCCTGGGACCGCACCAACAAGCAGAAACTGAGTGAAGGGTCCCTGCTCAGTCTGGATAACCAGATCGACACCACCACCGGCACCATCAAGCTGAAGGCGCGCTTTAATAACCAGGATGATGCCCTCTTTCCGAACCAGTTCGTCAATGCACGCATGCTGGTCGCGACCGAAGAGAACGCGGTGGTGATCCCCACCGCTGCGCTGCAGATGGGTAATGAAGGTAACTTCGTCTGGGTGCTTAACAGCGACAATAAAGTCAGCAAGCACCTCGTAAAAACCGGAATTCAGGACAGCCAGACGGTGGTCATCAGCGCCGGGCTTTCCGCAGGCGACCGCGTGGTCACCGACGGCATTGACCGTCTGACCGAAGGGGCCAAAGTGGAAGTGGTTGAACCTGCGAAACAGGGAGCGACCTCCTGATGCAGGTGCTGCCGCCGGGCTCTACAGGTGGGCCTTCACGCCTGTTTATCCTCCGTCCTGTCGCCACCACGTTGCTGATGGTGGCGATCCTGCTCGCCGGGATTATCGGCTATCGCTTCCTGCCCGTCTCGGCGCTGCCGGAGGTGGATTACCCAACCATTCAGGTTGTCACTCTCTATCCCGGGGCCAGCCCGGACGTGGTGACGTCCGCCATTACCGCCCCGCTGGAGCGCCAGTTCGGCCAGATGTCGGGGCTAAAACAGATGTCCTCCCAGAGTTCTGGCGGGGCATCCGTGGTGACGCTGCAGTTCCAGCTGACGCTGTCGCTGGACGTCGCCGAGCAGGAGGTGCAGGCCGCCATCAACGCCGCTACCAATCTGCTGCCGTCAGACCTGCCTAACCCACCGGTCTACAGCAAGGTGAACCCGGCAGATCCGCCGATCATGACGCTTGCCGTCACCTCCTCCGCCATGCCGATGACCCAGGTCGAAGACATGGTCGAAACGCGCGTGGCGCAGAAAATTTCTCAGGTCTCCGGCGTTGGCCTCGTCACCCTCGCGGGCGGCCAGCGCCCGGCGGTGCGCGTCAAGCTGAACGCGCAGGCCATTGCCGCGCTGGGGCTCACCAGCGAAACCATCCGCAGCGCCATCAGCAACGCGAACGTCAACTCGGCGAAGGGCTCGCTGGACGGCCCAACCCGCGCCGTGACGCTCTCGGCGAACGACCAGATGCAGTCCGCCGACGAATATCGTCAGCTGATTATCGCCTACCAGAACGGCGCGCCAGTGCGTCTGGGCGACGTGGCGACCGTAGAACAAGGCGCGGAGAACAGCTGGCTGGGGGCATGGGCCAACAAGCAGCAGGCGATCGTGATGAACGTGCAACGCCAGCCGGGTGCCAACATCATCGAAACCGCCGACAGCATCCGCACCATGCTGCCGCAGCTGATCGAAAGCCTGCCGAAGTCAGTCAGCGTGAAGGTGCTCTCCGACCGCACCACCAACATTCGCGCATCGGTCACCGACACCCAGTTTGAGCTAATGCTGGCGATTGCACTGGTGGTGATGATCATTTATCTGTTCCTGCGCAACATTCCGGCGACCATTATTCCCGCCGTCGCCGTACCGCTCTCGCTGGTCGGCACCTTTGCGGTGATGGTGTTCCTCGATTTTTCGATCAACAACCTGACGCTGATGGCGCTCACCATCGCCACCGGGTTCGTGGTGGATGATGCCATCGTCGTCATCGAGAACATCTCGCGCTATATCGAGAAAGGCGAAAAACCGCTGGCCGCTGCGCTGAAAGGCGCAGGTGAAATCGGCTTTACCATTATCTCGCTGACCTTCTCATTGATTGCGGTGCTGATCCCGCTGCTGTTTATGGGCGATATTGTCGGGCGGCTGTTCCGCGAGTTTGCCGTCACGCTGGCGGTCGCCATTCTGATCTCCGCGGTGGTATCGCTGACCCTGACGCCGATGATGTGCGCCCGCATGCTGAGCCACGAGTCGCTGCGCAAACAAAACCGCTTCTCGCGCGCCTCCGAGCGCATGTTCGAGCGCATTATTGCCGCCTACGGTCGCGTGCTGGCGAAAGTCCTTAACCACCCGTGGGCGACGCTCGGCGTGGCGCTCGGCACGCTGGCGCTCAGCGTGATGCTGTGGATTTTCATTCCGAAAGGCTTCTTCCCCATCCAGGACAACGGCATTATTCAGGGCACGCTTCAGGCCCCGCAGTCGGTCTCCTTCGCCAATATGGCGCAGCGCCAGCAGCAGGTGTCTGAGATTGTTATGAAAGATCCGGCGGTCGAGAGCCTGACCTCCTACGTGGGCGTCGACGGCACCAACCCGTCGCTCAATAGCGCGCGCCTGCAGATCAACCTCAAGCCGCTGGATGAGCGCGACGATCGCGTCAACGCCGTCATTGAGCGGCTGCAAAACGCCGTGGCCCGCGTGCCGGGCGTTGAGCTTTACCTGCAGCCGATTCAGGATTTGACCATCGATACCCAGGTCAGCCGCACGCAGTACCAGTTCACGCTGCAGGCCACCTCGCTGGATGCGCTCAGCACCTGGGTGCCGCAGCTGGTGGATAAACTCAAAACCCTGCCGCAGCTCTCGGACGTCAGCAGCGACTGGCAGGACAAGGGCCTGGCGGCGTATGTGAACGTCAACCGCGACGCCGCCAGCCGTCTGGGCATTACCATGGCGGACGTGGATAACGCCCTGTACAACGCCTTCGGTCAGCGCCTGATCTCCACCATCTACACCCAGGCGAACCAGTACCGCGTGGTGCTGGAGCACAACACCGAAAATACGCCCGGCCTGGCGGGGCTGGACTCGGTGCGCCTGACCAGCAAAGACGGCGGCATTGTGCCACTGAGCGCTATCGCCACGGTGGAAGAACGCTATACCCCCCTGTCGATTAACCATCTGGATCAGTTCCCGTCCACCACCATCTCCTTTAACGTGCCGGACAATTACTCTCTGGGTGAAGCGGTGGAGGCCATTCAGGCGGCGGAAAAAGCGGTAAGCTTCCCGTCCGATATTCAGACCCAGTTCCAGGGCAGCACCCTGGCGTTTCAGGCCGCGCTGGGCAACACCATCTGGCTGATCGTGGCGGCGGTCGTGGCGATGTACATCGTGCTCGGCGTGCTGTACGAAAGCTTTATCCACCCGATCACCATCCTTTCTACCCTGCCGACGGCGGGCGTGGGGGCACTGCTGGCATTAATGCTGGCGGGCAGCGAGCTGGACGTCATTGCCATCATCGGCATTATCCTGCTTATCGGGATCGTGAAGAAAAACGCCATCATGATGATCGACTTTGCCCTGGCCGCCGAGCGCGAGCAGGGCATGTCGCCGCGCGATGCGATTTTCCAGGCCTGCCTGCTGCGTTTTCGTCCCATCCTGATGACCACGCTGGCCGCCCTGCTGGGCGCGCTGCCGCTGATGCTGAGCACCGGCGTCGGCGCGGAGCTGCGTCGTCCGCTGGGTATCGGCATGGTCGGCGGTCTGCTGGTGAGCCAGGTGCTAACGCTGTTCACCACACCGGTGATCTACCTGCTGTTTGACCGCCTGGCGCTGTGGACCAAAAGCCGCTTCCCGAAATGTGAAGAGGAGGCATAAGTGAAGTTTTTCGCCCTCTTCATTTATCGCCCGGTGGCGACGATTTTAATCTCGCTCGCCATTACCCTCTGCGGCGTGCTGGGCTTCCGGTTGCTGCCGGTGGCGCCGCTGCCGCAGGTGGATTTCCCGGTGATCATGGTCAGCGCCTCGCTGCCGGGCGCCTCGCCGGAAACCATGGCCTCGTCCGTTGCCACGCCGCTGGAGCGTTCGCTCGGGCGGATTGCGGGGGTCAACGAGATGACCTCCAGCAGCTCGCTGGGCAGCACGCGCATCATTCTGGAGTTCAGCTTCGACCGGGATATCAACGGCGCGGCGCGCGACGTGCAGGCGGCCATTAACGCCGCACAGAGCCTGCTGCCGAGCGGGATGCCGAGCCGTCCGACCTACCGCAAGGCCAACCCGTCCGACGCGCCGATCATGATCCTGACGCTGACCTCGGATACGTACTCGCAGGGGCAGCTGTACGACTTTGCGTCTACCCAGCTGGCGCAGACAATCTCACAAATTAACGGCGTCGGCGACGTGAGCGTCGGCGGGAGTTCCCTGCCCGCCGTGCGCGTGGGGTTAAACCCGCAGGCGTTATTCAACCAGGGCGTGTCGCTGGACGACGTGCGCTCCGCCATCAGCAACGCCAACGTGCGTAAACCGCAGGGGGCGATTGAGGATAACAGCCACCGCTGGCAGATCCACACCAACGACGAGCTGAAAACCGCGGCGGAATATCAACCGCTCATCATCCACTATAACAACGGCGCGGCGGTGCGATTAAGCGACGTGGCCAGCGTCACCGACTCGGTGCAGGACGTGCGCAACGCCGGGATGACCAACGCCAAACCGGCGATTTTGCTGATGATCCGTAAGCTGCCGGAGGCCAACATTATTGAGACGGTGAACAGCATTCGCGCCCGTCTTCCGGACCTGCAGGAGACCATCCCGGCAGCAATCGATCTGCAAATTGCCCAGGATCGCTCCCCGACCATTCGCGCCTCGCTGGAAGAGGTCGAGCAAACGCTGGTGATCTCCGTCGCGCTGGTGATCCTGGTGGTCTTCCTGTTCCTGCGCTCTGGCCGCGCGACGCTGATCCCGGCGGTGGCCGTGCCGGTCTCGCTGATCGGTACCTTTGCCGCCATGTATCTGTGCGGGTTTAGCCTCAACAACCTGTCGCTGATGGCCCTGACGATTGCGACGGGCTTCGTGGTGGATGACGCCATCGTGGTGCTGGAGAACATCTCCCGCCATCTGGAAGCGGGCGTGAAGCCGCTGCAGGCTGCCCTGCAGGGCACGCGCGAGGTGGGGTTTACGGTGCTCTCCATGAGCCTGTCGCTGGTGGCGGTGTTCCTGCCGCTGCTGCTGATGGGCGGGCTGCCGGGCCGGTTGCTGCGCGAGTTTGCCGTCACCCTCTCCGTCGCGATCGGCATTTCGCTGGCGATCTCCCTAACGCTGACGCCAATGATGTGCGGCTGGATGCTCAAGCGCAGCAAACCGCACTCGCAGCCGCGCCGCAAAGGCTTTGGCCGTTTCCTGATGGCAATGCAGGAAGGCTACGGTAAATCGCTGAAGTGGGTGCTGAACCATACGCGTCTGGTCGGCCTGGTGCTGATAGGCACCATCGTGCTCAACGTGTGGATGTATATCACCATCCCGAAAACTTTCTTCCCGGAGCAGGACACCGGCGTGCTGATGGGCGGCATTCAGGCGGACCAGAGCATTTCGTTCCAGGCCATGCGCGGCAAGCTGCAGGACTTTATGAAGATCATTCGTGAAGACAAAGCCGTGGATAACGTGACCGGCTTTACCGGCGGGTCGCGCGTCAACAGCGGGATGATGTTTATTACCCTGAAACCGCGCGGCGAGCGCAACGAAACCGCCCAGCAGGTGATTGACCGCCTGCGGGTGAAGCTCGCCAAAGAGCCGGGGGCAAACCTGTTTTTGATGGCCGTTCAGGATATCCGCGTCGGCGGGCGACAGGCGAACGCCAGCTATCAGTACACGTTGCTCTCGGACGATTTGGCCGCCCTGCGCGAGTGGGAGCCGAAGATCCGCAAGGCGCTGGCCGCCCTTCCCCAACTGGCGGACGTAAACTCCGATCAGCAGGACAACGGCGCCGAGATGGCCCTGACCTACGACCGTGAAACCATGTCGCGGCTAGGTATCAACGTAGAAGCCGCCAACAGCCTGCTGAACAACGCCTTCGGCCAGCGCGAGATCTCCACCATCTACCAGCCGATGAACCAGTATAAGGTGGTGATGGAAGTTGACCCGCGCTACACCCAGGACATCAGCGCCCTGGATAAAATGTTTGTGATTAACAACGACGGCAAGGCGATTCCGCTCTCCTACTTCGCCAGCTGGCAGCCTGCCAACGCGCCGCTGTCGGTGAACCATCAGGGGCTGTCGGCGGCGTCGACCATCTCCTTTAACCTGCCCGCCGGTTCGTCACTGTCTGAGGCCAGCGATGCAATCAACCGCGCGATGACCCAGCTTGGCGTGCCGTCTACCGTCCGCGGCAGCTTCGCCGGGACCGCGCAGGTATTCCAGGAGACAATGAACTCTCAGGTGATTTTGATTCTGGCCGCCATCGCCACGGTCTATATTGTGCTGGGCGTGCTGTATGAGAGCTACGTGCACCCGCTGACCATCCTCTCGACGCTGCCGTCGGCGGGCGTGGGGGCACTGCTGGCGCTGGAGCTGTTCGGCGCGCCGTTCAGCCTTATCGCGCTTATCGGGATCATGCTGCTGATCGGCATCGTGAAGAAAAACGCCATCATGATGGTGGACTTTGCGCTGGACGCCCAGCGCAACGGCAACCTCTCGCCGGAAGAGGCCATCTTCCAGGCCTGCCTGCTGCGCTTCCGTCCGATCATGATGACCACCCTGGCGGCGCTGTTTGGCGCGCTGCCGCTGGTAATCTCGGGCGGCGACGGCTCAGAGCTGCGCCAGCCGCTGGGGATCACCATTGTCGGCGGCCTGGTGATGAGCCAGCTGCTGACGCTGTACACCACGCCGGTGGTCTATCTGTTCTTCGACCGCCTGCGGCTGCGCTTTTCGCGTAAAAACAGAAAAACGGTAAACGGGTAAATGACTGAGCTTCCCAGCAACGTTCGCTGGCAATTATGGATAGTCGCCTTCGGCTTCTTTATGCAGTCGCTGGATACGACCATCGTCAACACCGCCCTCCCCTCCATGGCGAAAAGCCTGGGGGAGAGCCCGCTGCATATGCACATGGTGATTGTCTCCTACGTGCTGACGGTTGCCGTGATGCTGCCCGCCAGCGGCTGGCTGGCCGATAAGGTCGGCGTGCGGAATATCTTCTTTACCGCCATCGTGCTGTTTACCACCGGCTCGCTGTTTTGCGCGCAGGCCAATACCCTCGACCAGCTGGTCATGGCGCGCGTGCTGCAGGGCATCGGCGGGGCGATGATGGTGCCCGTCGGGCGGTTAACGGTGATGAAGATTGTGCCGCGCGAGCAGTACATGGCGGCGATGACCTTTGTCACCCTGCCCGGTCAGGTGGGGCCGCTGCTGGGCCCGGCGCTGGGCGGCATGCTGGTGGAGTACGCCTCCTGGCACTGGATCTTCTTAATCAACCTCCCGGTAGGCATCATCGGCGCGATGGCCACCCTGGCGCTGATGCCGAACTACAAAATGCAGACCCGGCGCTTTGATTTCTTCGGTTTTATCCTGTTGGCCGCCGGTATGGCCACGCTCACCCTGGCGCTCGACGGGCAAAAAGGACTGGGGATTTCGCCCCTGACGCTCGGGCTCCTGATCGCGTTCGGTGTTACCGCCATACTGTGGTATCTATGGCACGCCAGAGGAAACGACAAGGCGCTGTTCAGCCTGGCGTTGTTTAAAAACCCCACTTACCGTCTGGGCCTGTCTGGCAGCTTCGCCGGACGCATCGGCAGCGGGATGCTGCCGTTTATGACGCCCGTTTTTCTGCAAATTGGCATGGGTTTTTCGCCATTCCACGCGGGCCTGATGATGATCCCGATGGTGCTCGGCAGCATGGGAATGAAGCGCATTGTGGTGCAGGTGGTGAACCGCTTTGGCTATCGACACGTGCTGGTGGCCGCCACGCTGGGGCTGGCGCTGGTCAGCCTGCTGTTTATGGCCGTGGCGCTGATGGGCTGGTACTACGTCCTGCCGCTGGTGCTGTTCAGCCAGGGGATCATCAACTCCATGCGCTTCTCATCGATGAATACCCTGACCCTGAAAGACCTGCCGGACGATCTGGCGAGCAGCGGCAACAGCCTGCTGTCGATGGTGATGCAGCTCTCCATGAGCGTGGGCGTGACTATTGCGGGGTTACTGCTCGGCATGTACGGTCAGCACCACCTCAGCGTCGACACGCCGGTGGCGCATCAGGTCTTTATGTATACCTACCTCAGCATGGCGATCATCATTGCCCTGCCCGCTTTCATCTTCGCCCAGGTGCCGGATGATACCAGCAAGAACGTCGTGATTAGGCGCGGCAAAAGGAGTGGCTCATGAAATTCTGGCGTCCGGGTATTACCGGCAAGCTCTTTGTAGCGATCTTCGCCACCTGTATCGTCCTGCTGATCACAATGCACTGGGCGGTGCGGGTCAGCTTCGAGCGCGGCTTTATTGATTACATCAAGCATGGCAATGAGCAGCGTTTGCAGGGACTGAGCGATGCGCTGAGTGAACAGTACGCCCAGCACGGCAACTGGCGTTTTCTGCGCAACAATGATCGCTTTATTTTCCAGATCCTGCGCTCGCTGGAGCACGATACCGGCGACGATCGTCCGGGCCCGGGCATGCCGCCGCACGGCTGGCGCACCCAGTTCTGGGTAATCGACCAGGATATGCGCCCCCTGGTTGGGCCGCGCGCGCCGATACCGCCTGACGGCACCCGGCGGGCGATTAAAGTGAATAACGCCACCGTTGGCTGGGTGATCGCCTCCCCGGTGGAGCGCCTGACGCGCAACACCGACATCAACTTTGACCGCCAGCAGCGTCGGACAAGCTGGCTGATTGTCGCCCTCTCCACGCTGCTCGCCGCGCTCGCCACCTTCCCGCTGGCGCGCGGTCTGCTCGCCCCGGTGAAACGCCTGGTGGAAGGCACGCACAAGCTCGCCGCCGGGGATTTCACTACCCGCGTCGATACCCGCAGCCAGGACGAACTGGGCAAGCTGGCGCAGGACTTTAACCAGCTCGCCAGCACGCTTGAGAAAAACCAGCAGATGCGCCGCGACTTTATGGCCGATATTTCACACGAGCTGCGTACGCCGCTGGCGGTGCTGCGCGGCGAGCTCGAGGCCATTCAGGACGGCGTGCGCCAGTTTACGCCCGAATCGGTGGCCTCCCTGCAGGCGGAGGTGGGCACGCTCACCAAGCTGGTGGACGATCTCCACCAGCTCTCTATGTCCGACGAAGGCGCACTGGCCTACCAGAAGGCGCCCGTAGACGTCATTAACGTGCTGGAGGTGGCGAGCGGCGCCTTCCGCGAGCGCTTTGCCAGCCGCAACCTGAAAATCGACCTCTCCCTGCCGGACAGCGCGGTGGTGTTTGGCGACAAAGATCGGCTGATGCAGCTGTTCAACAATCTGCTGGAAAACAGCCTGCGCTACACCGACAGCGGCGGCGGGCTGCTGATTTCCGGCAGACAGGAAAACGGGCGCTTTGCCCTTACCTTCGCGGATTCCGCACCCGGCGTGCAGGACGCGCAGCTGGAAAAACTGTTTGAACGTTTTTACCGTACCGAAGGCTCCCGCAATCGCGCCAGCGGCGGATCCGGTCTGGGGCTGGCGATTTGCGTTAACATCGTCGAGGCGCATAATGGCACGATCCGCGCCGCCCATTCGCCTTTTGGCGGGGTTAGCATTACAGTAGAGTTACCTCTGGAACGGGATTTATCGAGAGAAGTATGACCGAGTTACCGATTGACGAAAACACGCCGCGCATTTTGATCGTCGAAGACGAACCCAAGCTGGGACAGCTGCTGATCGACTATTTACGCGCGGCCAGCTATGCCCCGTCACTGATCAGCCACGGCGATCAGGTGCTGCCTTACGTGCGCCAGACCCCGCCGGACCTGATCCTGCTGGATCTAATGCTTCCCGGGACCGATGGCCTGACCCTGTGCCGGGAAATTCGCCGCTTCTCCGACGTACCGATCGTCATGGTCACCGCCAAAATTGAAGAGATTGACCGCCTGCTGGGGCTCGAAATCGGCGCGGACGACTATATCTGCAAGCCCTACAGTCCGCGCGAGGTGGTTGCCCGCGTGAAAACCATTCTGCGCCGCTGCAGGCCGCAGCGCGAGCTTCAGGTGCTGGACGCCGAAAGCCCGCTGATTGTCGACGAAAGCCGCTTCCAGGCAAGTTGGCGCAGCAAGCTGCTGGACCTGACCCCTGCGGAGTTCCGCCTGCTGAAAACCCTCTCCCACGAGCCGGGAAAAGTCTTCTCCCGCGAACAGTTGCTGAACCACCTGTACGACGATTACCGCGTGGTGACCGACCGCACCATCGATAGCCACATCAAAAATCTGCGCCGCAAGCTGGAGGCGCTGGACGCCGAACAGTCGTTTATTCGCGCGGTGTATGGCGTGGGGTATCGCTGGGAAGCTGATGCGTGCAGGATAGCGTGACCTTTCGACGCTGAAACCCGCCCCAGGGCGGGTTTTTCTTTTCTGGAATCAATTCAGGAATCAACCATACTCTTTTTACCGGTTCGCTTGCTTATAACTGGTGCCTTTCACTTTACTTTCGATCAAGGAGTTCCTATGTCTAGTTGGTTCGAATTAAGTAAAAGCAGTGATGGTCAGTTCAGGTTTGTGCTGAAGGCGGGTAACGGTGAGACCATTCTTACCAGCGAGCTTTACACCAGTAAAAGTGCCGCCGAAAACGGCATTGCCTCCGTACGCACGAACAGCCCCCTGGACGAGCGCTATGAGAAGAAAACAGCCTCTAACGGTAAGTACCATTTCAATCTCAAGGCAGGCAATCATCAGGTGATTGGCAGCAGTCAGCTTTATGCAACGGAACAATCGCGTGATAAGGGTATCGCCTCGGTCAAAACTAACGGGTCCACTCAGACGGTAAAAGACAACTCCTGACAACACGAAGCACGCCGGAAGAGCGGTGACGCGACCCGGCGCTTTACCTCCCTGCCCCGCAGCGCTACAATGCCCGCCCTTAATGTGGGGGATCTCCCCTTACCGCTGCACCTGGTGCACGCGGATCTGACCTGTCATCAGAACGAGAACAAACATGTTTAAACCGGAACTCCTTTCCCCGGCGGGAACGCTGCAAAATATGCGTTACGCTTTCGCCTATGGCGCCGACGCCGTGTATGCGGGCCAGCCGCGCTACTCGCTGCGCGTGCGTAACAACGAATTCAACCACGAGAACCTGCAGCTCGGCATCAACGAGGCGCACGCTCTGGGTAAAAAATTCTACGTCGTAGTCAACATCGCGCCGCACAACGCCAAGCTGAAAACATTTATCCGTGACCTGAAGCCGGTGGTGGATATGGGGCCGGACGCGCTGATCATGTCGGACCCGGGTTTAATCATGCTGGTTCGGGAGAACTTCCCGGAGATGGATATCCACCTCTCCGTACAGGCTAACGCCGTCAACTGGGCAACGGTGAAGTTCTGGAAGCAGATGGGGCTGACCCGCGTCATCCTGTCTCGCGAGCTTTCGCTGGAAGAGATCGAAGAGATCCGCACCCAGGTGCCGGATATGGAAATCGAAATCTTCGTTCACGGCGCGCTGTGCATGGCCTATTCCGGTCGCTGCCTGCTTTCTGGCTACATCAACAAACGCGACCCGAACCAGGGCACCTGCACCAACGCCTGCCGCTGGGAATATAACGTTCAGGAAGGCAAAGAGGATGACATCGGCAACATCGTCCACAAGCATGAGCCGATCCCGGTGACCAACGTTGAGCCAACGCTGGGCATCGGCGCGCCAACCGACAGCGTGTTTATGATTGAAGAAGCCAAACGTCCGGGCGAGTACATGACCGCCTTTGAAGACGAGCACGGCACCTACATCATGAACTCGAAAGATCTGCGTGCCATCGCCCACGTCGAGCGCCTGACCCAGATGGGCGTGCACTCCCTGAAGATTGAAGGTCGCACCAAATCCTATTACTACTGCGCGCGTACCGCGCAGGTGTACCGCAAAGCCATCGACGATGCGGCCGCCGGTAAACCGTTCGATACCAGCCTGCTGGAAACTCTGGAAGGCCTGGCGCATCGCGGCTATACCGAAGGCTTCCTGCGCCGTCATACCCACGACGACTACCAGAACTACGAGCACGGCTACTCCGTATCCGAGCGCCAGCAGTTTGTCGGTGACTTCACCGGCGAGCGCAAAGGCGCGCTGGCGGCCGTCGCGGTGAAAAACAAGTTCACCAAAGGCGACAGCCTGGAGCTGATGACCCCGCAGGGCAACATGAACTTTACGCTGGAGCATCTGGAAAACGGCAAAGGCGAAGCGATTGAGGTCGCGCCGGGCGACGGGCATACCGTCTGGCTGCCGGTTCCGGTAGAGGTGGAGCTGAAGTTCGCGCTGCTGATGCGTAACTTCAACGGTGAAAGCACCCGTAACCCACACGGCAAATAGTCAATCAGGGAAATTTTTTCGCGCTGGGATAATTCTTAGAATCGGATCACATACCGCTTCGTTCAATACGGGTATTATCCCCCCGCTGAAAAACATAACCCATAAATGCTAGCTGTACCAGGAACCACCTCCTTAGCCTGCGTAATCTCCCTTACGCGGGCTTATTTTTTGCCTTCTCTCTCCTCAATCCAAGCAATGAGTTCGTCAATTTGCTTCTCTGAGAACACGGCGATCCCATGCTCTGCGAGCAACGATGCCGCAACCCCCTTCCCCGCTTTATGTATGACGCGAAACGATCCGTCATAAATAAACTCACTGCCGCACGTTGGGCTGCCATCGGTTAACAATGCAGCGCTACACCCCGATTCCTGAGCAGCGCGTAGCGCAAGCCAGGCTGCAAGCTGATAATGTGCGGTCACGTCCTGCCCGGTATTTTCAATAATTCTGGCTTGCCCGCGCATTACGTCTTTGCCATCAGCGGACATAATCTCTGCCGGAGGACGCGGTACAGGCAGCCCGGCAGCCAGTTCAGGGCAGTGGATAACCAGACGTTGTTCCTGTTGCCAGCGAGCGAGTTGCGCGTTCATTCTCGCTTTTTCACTTCCGTTATAACGAACCCTGAAGCCCATCAGGCACGCGCTTACCAAAATTTTATTCATCATCACTTTCCTGTGATTACGTTCATATCATCGCTGGAGTGTAACGCGCTTTCGGGCTTATTTTGTTCCTTTCATCCTGTTCTTACCCGCTTTTTTCCTCTCTGCTATACACTCTTACTAACGCTAAAAAAGGGAGCAGCGCGGATGGCAACCTATCCAGACAGTTTATTGATTCTCAATGGCAAAAGTGCGGGCAACGATCTACTGCGTCAGGCAATTCAGGATTTGCGTGACGACGGCGCGCGCATCCACGTCAGGGTAACCTGGGAAAAAGGCGATGCCGCAAGGTACATCAATGAAGCCCTCAGGCTTGGCGTCAACACCATCATTTCCGGCGGCGGCGATGGCACCATCAATGAGATCGCGTCAGCACTGATCGACCTGCCCCCGGCAAACCGCCCGGTGATGGGCATTTTACCGCTCGGCACCGCCAATGATTTTGCCACCAGCGCAGGGATCCCGGAGGCGTTAGAAAAAGCGCTCCAGCTGGCGATCCTCGGTAAAGCCACCGTGGTTGATATTGCGCAGGTGAATGACAAAACCTGCTTTATCAATATGGCCACCGGCGGGTTCGGCACGCGCATCACCAGCGAAACGCCGGAAAAACTGAAGGCGGCGCTGGGCGGCGTGTCGTATCTGATCCACGGTCTGATGCGCATGGATACCCTCAAGCCTGACCGCTGTGAAATTCGCGGCGAGGATTTTCAGTGGCAGGGTGACGCGCTGGTCATTGGGATTGGCAATGGTCGACAGGCTGGCGGCGGTCAGCAGCTGTGCCCGGAGGCGCTGATCAATGACGGTCAGCTACAGCTGCGGATTTTCACGGGCGACGGCCTGCTGCCCGCGCTGTTTACCACGCTGACGCAGCCGGAAGAGAGTCCAAATATCATTGACGGGAAATCCGCATGGTTTGAGGTTAATGCCCCGCACGGGATGACGTTTAACCTCGACGGAGAGCCGCTAAGCGGAACACAGTTCCGCATTGAGGTGTTGCCCGGCGCGCTGCAGTGTCGGTTGCCGCCGGACTGTGTGCTTTTGCGCTGATGGTATTGCCGGGTGGCGGCTACGCCTTACCCGGCCTACACTTCGCCCTCAGGTCAGGCAATCGTGACTTTGCTGTCCAGATAGACATCCTGCACCGCATTGATCAGCTTCACGCCGTCGGCCATCGATTTCTTAAACGCCTTACGACCCAGGATCAGCCCCATGCCGCCCGCGCGTTTGTTAATAACCGCCGTACGTACCGCATCTGACAGGTCAGTATCGCCGCCCGCCGCACCGCCGGAGTTAATCAGCCCTGCACGTCCCATATAGCAGTTCGCCAGCTGGTAGCGCACCAGGTCGATCGGGTTATCGCTGGTCAGCTTGCTGTAAACGCGGTCATCGGTGTAACCAAAGTTCACCGCTTTATAGCCGCCGTTATTCTCGGCCATTTTCTGCTTCACGATGTCTGCGCCAATGGTCGCCGCCAGATGGTTCGCCTGGCCGGTCAGGTCAGCCGACACGTGGTAATCCACGCCGTCTTTTTTGAACGCCGAGTTACGCAGGTACGCCCACAGCACGGTCACCATACCCAGCTCGTGCGCGCGCTCAAACGCCGCAGAGATCTCTTCAATCTGACGACGGGACTGTTCAGAGCCAAAGTAAATCGTCGCCCCAACGGCAACCGCCCCCATATTGAACGCCTGCTCGACGCTGGCGTAGAGCGTCTGGTCATATTCGGTGGGGTAGCTCAGGGTTTCATTGTGATTCAGCTTCACGAGGAACGGAATGCGGTGGGCATAGCGACGCGAGACGGAGGCCAGCACGCCGTAGGTGGAGGCCACGCAGTTACAGCCCGCTTCAATCGCCAGCTCAACAATGTTCTTCGGATCGAAATAGAGCGGATTCGCTGCGAAAGAGGCGCCCGCCGAGTGCTCAACGCCCTGGTCTACCGGCAGAATGGAGAGATATCCGGTGCCACCGAGCCGCCCGGTGTTGTAGAGCGTCTGCATGTTTCGCAGAACCGCAGGCGGACGGTTGTTATCGACCATCACGCGGTCGACGTAGTCATGACCCGGCAGATAGAGCTGGTCGGCTGGAATGGTCATACAACGATGCTGTAAAAGGCTGTCGGCGTCTTTGCCAAGCAACTGCGCAATATCAGTCATGTGATACTCCCGTAAGTCCGACGTCGTGTCGGTGTGTGTTTATCCAGTCCCATTATTTATGGGCAGACTAAGCCTGGTACCGACTTAACAGATTTTCCACCTTTTGCATTTTTTTTCAGCACAATCTGCTGGCTCGATTCGTGTACAACAAAACTGTTACATTGATCAAACAATCGCCACAAAGGTATTTAAAAGGTATTATAGAATGGTATGTTAAAGGCGTACCCTCTCTGACATGCAGGATTAAAAAATGAAAACGAAAGTCCAACTGTCATTCATGATGTTTGTTGAATGGTTTATCTGGGGCGCGTGGTTTGTGCCGCTGTGGCTGTGGCTGAGCAAAAGCGGTTTTACCGCCGGGGAAATCGGCTGGTCTTATGCCTGTACCGCCATTGCCGCAATCCTCTCCCCAATTCTGGTCGGATCGCTGACGGACCGCTTCTTCGCCGCGCAGAAAGTACTGGCGGTGCTGATGTTTGCCGGCGCGATTTTGATGTACTTCGCCGCACAACAAACCCAGTTCAGCACCTTCTTCCCGCTGCTGCTGGTTTACTCCCTGACCTATATGCCCACCATCGCGCTGACCAACAGTATTGCCTTCGCGAACGTGGATGACGTCGAGGCCGATTTCCCGCGTATCCGCGTAATGGGCACTATCGGCTGGATCGCCTCCGGGCTGGCGTGCGGCTTCCTGCCGCAGATGCTGGGCTATAGCGATATTTCCGATACCAATATTCCTCTGCTGATGACGGCAGCCAGCTCCGCCCTGCTCGGCGTGTTTGCCCTCTTCCTGCCGAACACGCCGCCGAAAAGTACCGGCAAGCTGGACTTCAAAGTAATGCTGGGGCTGGACGCGCTGATCCTGCTGCGCGACAAAAACTTCCTCGTGTTCTTCTTCTGCTCGTTTCTGTTCGCCATGCCGCTGGCCTTCTATTACATCTTCGCCAACGGCTATCTCACCGAAGTGGGAATGAAAAACGCCACCGGTTGGATGACGCTCGGCCAGTTCTCTGAAATCTTCTTTATGCTGGCGCTGCCGTTCTTTACCAAACGCTTTGGTATTAAGAAGGTCTTACTGCTGGGTCTGATCACGGCCGCCATCCGCTACGGGTTCTTCGTTTACGGCGGTGCGGAACAGTACTTCACCTACGCCCTGCTGTTCCTCGGCATTCTGCTGCACGGCGTGAGCTACGACTTCTACTACGTTACCGCGTACATCTACGTGGATAAAAAAGCGCCGGTGCACATGCGTACCGCTGCGCAAGGCCTGATTACGCTGTGCTGCCAGGGCTTTGGTAGCCTGCTGGGTTACCGCCTGGGCGGCGTGATGATGGAAAAAATGTTCGCATATAAAGAGCCGGTGAATGGGCTGACCTTCAACTGGGCCGGAATGTGGGCATTTGGCGCAATCATGATTGCCGTGATTGCCGTGCTGTTTATGCTGTTTTTCCGCGAATCGGACAAAGAGATCACTGCTATTGAGGTGGTTGATGGCGATACCGCGCTGACACAAGGGGAAGTTAAATGAAACAAGAACGTGTTCTCGGTGCCCTTTACGGGCAGGCGTTAGGGGATGCGATGGGCATGCCGTCGGAGCTGTGGCCGAGAAAGCGCGTCAAAGCGCACTTCGGCTGGATCGACCGCTTTTTACCCGGCCCGGCAGAAAATAACGCGGCCTGCTATTTCGGGCAGGCAGAGTTCACCGACGATACCTCAATGGCGCTGTGCCTCGCCGATGCGATCATTGAGTGCGACGGGGAGATTAACGCGGATGTTATCGGCAAGCATATCCTGAACTGGGCGCTCGATTTCGACGCGTTCAACAAGAATGTGCTCGGCCCGACCTCAAAAATCGCGCTTAATGCGATTCGTGACGGGAAGCCGGTGAGCGAACTGGAAAACAACGGCGTGACGAACGGGGCGGCGATGCGCGCCTCCCCGCTGGGCTGCCTGCTCCCGGCGACGCGGCTGGAACATTTTGTTGAACAGGTGGCGCTGGCCTCCAGCCCGACCCATAAATCGGACCTCGCCATTGCCGGCGCGGTGGTGATTGCCTGGGCGGTATCCCGCGCCATCGACGGCGAAAGCTGGCAGAACATCGTTGATGCCCTGCCGGGGATCGCCCGCTATGCGCAGGAGATGAAAACCACCACCTTCAGCGCGTCGCTGGCGGCGCGTATTGAGCTGGCGGTTAAGACCGTGCGGGAAGCCAACGGTATTGACTCCGCCAGCGAGCAGGTTTATCAGCTGATTGGCGCGGGCACCAGCACAATAGAGTCCGTTCCGGCGGCCATTGCGATGGTGGAACTGGCGGGAACCGACCCGAACCGCTGCGCCATTTTATGTGCCAATCTGGGCGGTGATACGGACACCATTGGCGCCATGGCGACGGCCATCTGCGGTGCGCTCCACGGGGTGCAGGCGATTGACACGGCGCTCAAAGCCGAACTCGATGCCGTCAACCAGCTCAACTTCGGCCATTATTGCGAGAAACTGCTGCACTTCAGGGAGCAAAGGGAGGGCGTATGAATGCATTTGCCCAACGTCTCGAAAATCTGCACGCCACGCGCCCGGTGACGGTGCTGGGCGCAGCGGTGATTGACGTCATCGCCGACGCCTACGCCCTGCCCTGGCGCGGGTGCGATATCGAACTTAAGCAGCAGGGCGTGAATATTGGCGGCTGCGCGCTGAATATCGCCATTGCCCTGAAGCGGCTCGGCATTACGGCGCAAAACGCTCTGCCCGTCGGGCACGGCGTGTGGGCGGATATTATCCGCAACGCCATGGCGAAGCAGGATCTGCACAGCGCCGTGGAGGCCGATACGGGCGATAACGGCTGGTGCCTGGCGCTGGTTGAGCCTGACGGCGAACGCACCTTTATGTCCTTTAGCGGCGTGGAGAACCAATGGCAGCAGCGCTGGCTGGATGCGCTTCACGTCCCGCAAAACAGCCTGGTGTATTTGTCCGGCTATCAGTTGGCCTCACCGTGCGGTGAACTGTTGACACGCTGGCTGGAGGGATTACAGGAGGTGACGGCCTTCATCGATTTCGGCCCCCGTATTGCGGATATCCCCGACGCGCTGATGACGCGGATTATGGCCTGCAGGCCAATCGTGTCCCTTAATCGTCAGGAAGCGGAGATCGCAGCCGGGCGGCTGGGTGTCGTGGCTGAAAACCTGGGTACGGAGTGGCAGCAGCGTTTCCGGGCCGCCCTGATTGTGCGCCACGATAAAGACGGTGCGGCCTGGTATGACGCCGGGAGCTCGGGCGTTGTTCCGGCGTTTCCGGCTACGGTTGTGGATACCATTGGTGCAGGCGACAGCCACGCGGGCGGCACGCTTGCCGGGCTGGCTGCGGGATGGTCACTGGCAGATGCCGTTTTGCTGGGGAATGCCGTGGCGTCATGGGTGGTCAGCCACCGCGGCGGCGATTGCGCCCCGACGCGCGAGGAATTACTCCTCGCACACAAAGACGTATAGGTCACTACGACAGTAGCTAATGCTGTACTCAATCGGCCGGTGCTGCTGGTCAAGCGCGACCTGCTTGATCACCAGCACCGGTATTTTTTCATCCATCTTAATGTGCGCCTGAAACTCGCTGTCCGGCATGCGGGCGCTCACCCTTGAGCGGGTGCGCTGCGGGAAGATATTCTGGCTGCGGAAGTAGTCGTAGAGAGAAATACCAATCGCATCCGGGTCGGGAATTAACCCGACCGGGACCCAGGACTCTTCAATCGACACCGCATCGTCATCCACATAGCGAATGCGCTTGAGCAAAAAGACCTCGCTGTCCGGGGAGATCGACAGGTGGTTCGCCACCTCTTCCGGGCATTTCACCACCCGCTTGTTAACCCAGAGCGTATTTGGCGTTTGGCCGCGCAGCACCACCTGCTGTGAGAAGCCGCGCGCCTCTTTCAGCGAATATTCGAAGATATTGTTGATTTGCGTCCCGTAGCCACGAGCGCGCGTCACCACACCCTCTTCCTCCAGCGCCTGCATCGCTTTACGCACGGTAATGCGCGACACCCCGGTCAACTGGCTCAGATCGCGCTCGCCGGGCAAAATATTCCCGTGCTCCAGCACCCCGATGCGTACCGCATTTTTTACCGTTTCGGCAAACTTCAGGTACAGCGGCGTGTTATCGGGCGCGGCGATCCGTTCATTCAGTTGAGCGATTAACCGGGTATGCGCTTGTTCCATCTCTGTTTTCTCAGGCGTGGTGTTTCCTGCCAGTATACTGGCTTACCACCATGCATGAAAATGATGAACCGGCCCAATACCGTGACCGACTTCCAGAGTATCGGCTTTTGCCAGCGCCGCCGAGAGCCAGGCTTTCGCTTCGCGCACCGTATCGGCCCAGCCTTCATGCCGGGGACGCAGCGCCGCCAGCGCGGCCGAGAGCGTACAGCCCGTGCCGTGGGTATTTTTGGTCTGCACGCGCGGCGCGGTAAAGCGCACTTCGCCGTCCCGGGTGAAGAGCCAGTCCGGGCTTTCCGCGTCATCCAGATGCCCACCCTTCATCAGCACCGCCCCGCAGCCCATCGCCAGCAGCGCGTTCCCCTGCGCTTTCATCTCGCGTTCCGTTTGCGCGTGCGATGTGCCCAACAGCGCGGCGGCTTCCGGCAGATTGGGCGTGATGAGCGCTACCTGTGGCAGCAGCTTTTTGCGCAGTGTCTCCACGGCAGAGGCGGAGAGCAGCGGATCGCCGCTTTTCGCCAGCATCACCGTATCCAGCACCACGTTTTGTACCTGATAGCGTTTAAGCCGCTCGGCCACCGCTTCAACGATATCCGTTTCGGCCAGCATGCCGATTTTGGTGGTATCGATGCGCACGTCGCTGAACACTGAATCCAGCTGCGCGGCAACAAAATCCGGCTCGATACGGTAGACCGACTGCACGCCGCGCGTATTTTGCGCCACCAGCGCGGTGATGACCGAGCAGCCGTACGCGCCAAGGGCTGAGAAAGTTTTCAGGTCAGCCTGGATACCCGCGCCGCCGCTGGGATCGGTGCCGGCAATGGTCAGGGCATTAATCCGCTTCATGCCTGCTCCTCCAGTGTGTAGAGCGCATCCAGGAACGCGCTGGCAAAACTCCCTGGGCCACGCGACTGCGAAACGGCGACCGTTCCGGCTCGTTTCATCCATCCGCAGGCGGCAGCGATGTTATCCAGCCGGTCACCCGGCAGCGAACAGCTCGCCGCCACAACGGCAGAAAGCGCGCACCCGGTGCCCACCACGCGCGTCATCAGCGGGTCACCGCCGGTAACCGTTCGGGTACGTTGCCCGTCCGTGATGTAGTCCACCTCGCCGGTGACCACCACAATCGTATTGATCTGCCGGGCCAACGCCTGGGCAGCAGGCACCGCGCTGGCGGCGGTATCGGTCGTATCGACGCCGCGCCCGCCGGCGCTCATCCCGGCAAGAGCAAGGATTTCAGAGGCATTGCCGCGAATGGCCGCCGGTTTCAGGGCAAGAATTTGATGGCAAAAGCGGGTGCGGAACGCCAGGGCGCCCACGGCAACAGGGTCCAGCGTCCAGGGCTTGCCTGCCGCCATCGCGCTTTCAATTGCCCGACGCATCGACTGGGCGCGCGGCGCGGTCAGCGTGCCAACGTTAACCAGCAGCGCATCGGCTATCGCGGCAAACTGCTCTGCCTCTTCGGCCTCGATCACCATCGCCGGGGATGCGCCAAGCGCCAGCAAAACGTTGGCCGTAAAGGTCTGTACGACATCGTTAGTCATACAATGGGTCAGTGGAGAACGGGTTCGGAAGTGGTGTAAAACGTGTAAATCAAGCAGGTCAGGCTGCATGGGTTCGCTCCTGCCTTGCGTGAAGAAGCGATGACCGGGAAGGCATCTGACTTCCCTACGCTGGCATTATCCAGATCAGGTAATACGGGTATTTCTCAGCCTTCACAAAGAAGGGCACCCCGAGTCATTTGGTAAGCATTAGCTTACTTTTTGCCAGATTAGGGGAAGTTGCTGGCTCAAGCAAGCCCACTCTTTCGGATAATGATTCTTCACTCAAGGCAGGAGCGAAAGACTTCGAGTGCTCAAAAAGAACAACGACATTCTATTACACACTGTCTTTTTAGTTAAACAACTAAAAGGTCCTTCCCAGAAAAGAAAATAATTAACATTGTAAGAGATGGTATTGAGCAGTAGCTAATGAATTATTTAGCCAACAGCACTTTGATTTTAAGTGCTTTTTCATAAAAACAGCTTCCCCTTTGTACTTGCACGCAGTACGATTAATAAACATGTTGCCTGAAACTAAAGGGTTACTGATGGATACAGTAGAAGAATTAAATGGAACATATTTCTATCGTGGCGTATGCAATATCACTGCAGGAGAGTTATTTTTTTGGATTTTACTGGATAGAGTTAATGATCAATTTGGCGGAATTAAAGATGTTATTTCAATGAGCTGTATTATTCTGGGTCTGCCATTATTAAAAACAAGAGGTAAACCTTACGGAACCACAGCGGGTACGTCAATAGCATCAAAATACCTTCGCCAACTTCTTAACACTGAATTACCTGTAAGACTTCCAACTCTTACAGAAGCGAGCATAACAACACTTAAGCCTAAATATGTTACTAACCTGGGCGCTTTTGTGGGGCGTGGATTACCTGTTGTTGGTTGGGCTATAGTAGCGAGCGATATTAGTCAAATCGTTTATAAAACCGTTCGTGACTACAACACCATCGCACACGAGAAAGATCGCATATGGTAACAGATCAGGAAGTTTTAGAGCTATTCCGTAAAGAGTTACCTGTGTCAGGTACATTCACAGGAAAGCTGATACCGTTAGAGCTTGATGATATTCTTCAAGATTATGCAGACGATGATGATTTAATTTATTGCATTAATAAATACGACAGTTTTTTTAATATTGACATGTCAGCAATGAATTATCAGAAATATTATCCGTGGTTTAGAACGTGGTTCTTTAGAAGATGGTTTACTGATAAACCAGTAAAGCAAATCTCAAAACCTCTTACTGTAAGGATGTTTGCAGAATCGGCTAAAGCAGGAAGATGGTTATACGACTAACAGCAAGGAGCGTTAAAAATGGCTGTACCAGTACATTTGATTTTAAAAGATGATGGTGGATCTCAGATCATGGGATCTTGTGACGTTCATGGACGTGATGGAAGCATAGAACTACGTAGCTTACAGCATAGCGTGATCATTCCTATAGACAATTTAACAGGTAAAGTGACAGGAAGCCGACAACATTGCTCATTCAACTTCACTAAAGAGATTGACAGTTCATCACCCTATTTGTTTAAAGCTGTTGCAACGGGGCAGACTCTTAAAAGCGCTGAGTTTAATTTCTATCGTATCAACTACAGCGGGCAAGAGGAAATTTACTACACCATTATATTAGAACGTGTGAAAGTAGTTAGCTTTAGCCCTGTGATGCACGATACCCGAACGGCTACGGGTACAGGCCATATGGAAGATATTTCTTTAGCCTACGAGAAAATCACTCACCTTTATAAAGATGGCAATATCTTGCATTCCGATGCGTGGAACGAAAAGAAACAAGCATAGCAAAAAAAGCTTTAAACATGGGGCTACCCTGCCCCTCCTTCAGACTCTCCATTTTGTATAACAATTCTGTTACTAAGTCATATAAATTTATATCCAGATACATTTCGCTTGAGTTTTCAACAACAATATTTTTAGCAAAAAACTGCAGGATTACTGTTAGGCTCAGCATTGCTTTCATTCAAAACTAAAGAAGGATTCAATAATAAAACAGAGAGAGAAATCCATTAACTGACATTAACTATTCCGCCTATTTTTCATCTTTCCCCGCCAAGAAACTTAAATAATATTAATGAGTTTTTATTTCATACATATCATAAAATCAAACCAACTAAAAAACTTATATCATTGATATTTAAAAGGTAATATCTTTTCTATTACAACGAACTAAATTAGCTATTAATGCGATTTATGATTTAGATCAATAATCATAATTACACATTCATAGATAGTTGCTGCACGTTACGAAATAAGTTATCAAACTTAAATTTTCAACGTTAATCGTGAATTAATACAGATATAACAAGACGTTGTATCTTCCCGCCAGGATAGCGCCCTAATTTTTTCTTGTATTGATGATGAGAGCTTTAATATGAAATGTTTAAATACATCAGCTACCGCTGTTTTTGTATTTGGTATTGTGTTTTCTGGTACAACATTCGCGGCAACGATCAGCACTGATGATGTTGTAGATTCTTTGGGCTGGACTCAAACCCAAATCAATCAACAAAATGCAGATCGTGAAGAGGCAAATCGTGTTGATATTGGTACAAATCGCACTGATATTATCAACATGCGAGATGAAAATTTATTGCGTGATGATGCGATTAAAAGCGCAACTGATAAAGCTGACGCAGCGTTACAAGGCGTTATGACTAACGGACAAGCAATCATTGATACAAACACGAGAGTAGATAAAGCTGAATCTGATGCTGTGCTTGCTGGTGCAAAAGCTGATACAGCGCTTACTGATGCTACTGGCGCTAAAGCCGCTGCTGATCATGCCGAAATCACCGCCATTAATGCGACCAACAAAGCAGATGCTAATACACAAGCGCTGGCAAGTAAGGTAGATAAAAGCATTTTCAACGCCGATCAGAATAGACAAGATCAAGCCCTTCAGGATGCCTCTGACAAAGCGACTCAGGCATTTAATACGGGCACTTATGCGCAATCTTTAGCTGTAGATGCACAAACGGTAGCCGCAGCGAATAAAGCTGCTGTTGCTAACGTTCAGTCACGCCAGCAAACGCAGGAAGCGACGATTCAGAATCACAGCGCACAATTAGCGAATCATGAATCACGTATTACTGCGTTAGAAAGTCAAAATAACGCTAAGTTCTCTTCTCTGGAGAATCAGCAGAATGAGGATCGCAAGGAATATCGTGCTGGTATCGCTGGCGCTGCTTCTCTTGCTGGGTTGCATTACGTTGATACAGATAACGCGGTTGCCGTCGGTGCTGCCAACTTCAAAGATGCGCAAGGTTATGCGATCGGCTACCGTCATAAGTTCGCTGAGAATGTAGCCGCTACCCTCTCTACATCAGGTACATCCAACGGTGATGAAATTGTTGCGGCGTCCGCATCTTACGGATGGTGATGCTAGAGTATTAAAATAAAATGCCAGTAAGCTAAAAAACTCGCCCATGCGTTTTAATCAGCTGGCTATAACTCAATACATTGCTGCTCGCAAAGAAAATGACAAAGTACATTTTTATCTCCGCTGTTTTGTATCTCACTTTTATTTTATTAGGGATATGGATCGGCTTGATGTTAGGCACGTATATTTATAATTGTAATTACTGAGGCAATAATGAAAAAGTTAATGATGGTAGCGGCTATATTATCTCTTGCTGCGTGTTCCTCACCCGCTCAACGGATGGCTGATTGTCAAAGCAAAGGAGTGAGTAAAGATGCTTGTTATATTGCAGAGCAAAACCGCACTACAGCCATTAACGCTGCTGCTGAAAAACAGGCTTTGGAGAATGCTGCTCAACTTGCACAGTCAGCGCACAGGCACCTTCCTGAAGGCTGCACTCAGGTGATGGATGCTGCGGGTCGTTGTGTTAGCAAACCGGCCAAAGTAAGCGGTGATTTAAAAAAGTTCTCAGGTGAAGCGGATCGCGTTATGAATAAGCCAATCTCTGAAGCTGCTGAATATCTGATTTCGAAAGGCTGGAAGCCAAATAAGGGTTCATGGCACAAGGGTAGCTATATTATGCAGCTGGTTGTCGAAAAAGAGAGAGTTGTAAACGCACAATTATCAAAAATGTGATCTTAGCATTACGCTCACACCTCATAAGATTTACATAGCCCCATTTGTATGGGGCTTTATTTTAGCTCGTGACTAAATATACATTTACTCTAACTGCCACGCTCCGCCATGAATAAGCGACGCTCTCCCCGCCCAGGAAAACAACGCCAGCTCGCGGCCGTCTGCATCAGGATAAATACGGCTGCTAAGGCACGCTTCCCCCTCGTTAACAAACACCTCCACGGAAGAGCTATCAAAGAACAGGCGCAGGCTGAGCGCGTCGTTCAGGTTAAGCGCAACGCTTCGGGTGCCGCACAGGCCATACTGTGGATAGTGTCGCTCCAGCACCAGGCGCTGCATCTGCGCATCAACATAGAGGCGTAGTCCGTCGCCGAGACGAATGCCGTATTGCTCCGCGCTGCTGTTCGCGCAATCCCATTGCAGAATGACCTCCATCGCATCGCAGTGTTCCACCAGCGTCATCTGCTGGTTATTAAGCGTACTTATCGGCCAGGGGAACCACGCCCCGCGCAGGGTTTCAACTTCTCTGGCCGGCCGCATTTGCAGATGGTTATCCGCACTCAGCGTCAGCTCGCGAGGTAAGGAGAGCATGCCCGCCCAGCCATCCTCCTGTTCCGGCAGCGGGGATTCCCACATGTCCAGCCAGCCGATGACGATGCGTCGGCCATCCGGCGTCAGGAAACTTTGCGGTGCATAGAAATCATGCCCGTAATCCATCTCCACAAATTCACCTTCACGCACAAAGGGCTGACCGGGCTGCCATTCACCTACCAGATAGCCGCTCTGGAAAAGATTGCGATGTTTAAACCCGTCTGCGGTGAGTCCCTGAGGCGAAAACATCAGCACGCGTTTCCCACCGAGAGTGAAGAAGTCCGGGCATTCCCACATATAACCCATCTCTTTTTCCGCCACCGCGAGCACGCCCCTGTCCTGCCATTCGCGCAGATCGGCAGACCGGTACGCACGCACCTGGCCCGTATTACCCTCTCGCGCGCCAACGACCATGTACCACCACTCCCCTTCACGCCATACTTTCGGATCGCGGAAGTGGTGCAGTCCAGGTGGTGTGTCAATGACGGTCCCGTGCCGCACAAAGTGGATGCCGTCACGGCTGGTTGCCAGGCACTGAACCTGGTAGAGATTAGCCTCATCGCCGGGATCGCCGTGGAATTTGTGGCCGGTGTAGATCAGCGCCAGCGTGTCGCCATCCACCACGGCTGAGCCAGAAAAACAGCCGTCCTTGTCGTCTGGTCCTTCCGGTGCCAGCGCAACCGGGAGGTGCTCCCAGTGAACTAAATCTTTGCTGCGCGCATGGCCCCAGTGCATCGGACCCCACTGGGTCGAATAAGGATGATGCTGATAAAAGGCGTGATACCAGCCGTCAAACCAGACCAGGCCATTCGGGTCGTTCATCCAGCCAGCACGCGCAGCGAGGTGGTAACGGGGATACCAGCGCAGGTTGAGCCCTTCGCGTCTGGACTGAATTTCCTGTTCTGCTTTCGTAATGGAATACGTCATTTCTCTACTCTTTGATCAGATGGTGGAAGGTTGCGGCATGAGTGGGTCAGAAGAGGACTTACCCGAGCGCAACAGGAAGATGGAGATAAACGTGGTGCTGAAGACCAGTAGCCCCATGATGAGATAGGACTGGGCAAAGCCGTATTTCTCATAGCTGTAACCTGCCAGCGGCGACAGCACCGAGGCAATCACCGAGCTTGTACAGGCAAAGCCCACCAGATAGAGGGTGGAAGAGAGTCGCTTATCAAAATGCAGGCTGTTGTATTTGAAGATAGAGACCAGCAAAACGGGCAGTTCAACCGCGTGCAATAGCTTGGTAATGGAGATCAATACCGGACCCTCAACCAGACCCGATGCCACCATACGCATCGCCATCACCATTCCGGCGAAAATCAGGCCGTTTTTCGCACCGAGGCGATTCACCAGCCACGGGGCGCAAAACATGCCCGCCGCCTCCAGGAAAACCTGGAAGGAGTTGAGATAGCCATACATGGCGTTTCCTTCCTGCAGCGTCGGGAACTGTGAGGAGAAATAGACCGGGAACTGCTGGTCGTAGACGCCATAAATACAGGTGCCGATAACAAAAAATACCAGCGCCCAGAAGCGCGGCAGCGTCAGCAGGCGCAATGCATCCTCCAGCGTGACCTTACCGCCGGATACCGCCTCCTGCATGGCGTGCGGCGCGGAAGAGACCCGGAGGCGTGCCAGCAACACAAAAAACACCAGCCCGGCGCAGCTCGCCACCGCGAAGTTCAGCTTCGGATTAATGTTGAACAGGAGTCCTGCAAAAAAGGTTGCCACCGCCCAGCCCAGCGATCCCCACATCCTCGCCCTGCCAAACTCAAACTGGCTCTGGCGGGCCACGCGCTCGGTATAGGACTCCAGGACCCCGATTCCGCCGTTAAACGTCAGCCCGATATAAACCCCGCCGAAAATACTGCCGAGTAACACGTTAATTTGCAGCAGATAACCAAACAGCAGGAAGGCCGGACCGGAAAGAATGAGCAGACTGGTCAGAAACCAGAGCAGGTTTTTTCGCAGGCCGAGCTTGTCCTGAATGAAGCCGTAGCAGATTTGCGCGCACAGCGCGGACACGGACAGCACGGCATAGATGACGCCCGTATCCCCTGCCTTTAACCCCACCTCCTGATGGAGCCAGATAGAGAGCAACGAGCCGGAAGATGACCATGTAACAAAAAAGAAAAAGAGTAGTGCACTTAATAAAGGGTAGCTGTGAGAGTGATGCGTTTTCATCATGACATTCTCATGTTGGAGTAATGACGCAATGGTAACGTTAACATTTATCCTTTCTCATGCGGTTTGGTAAAAATTTAAGATGTTAATCACGAAAGTTAACGTTAACATTAAGAGAGTGAGATCGCGATCAAATATTCACCACTGAGGTAAGCCTGACCTGGCCTGTGCATCAGCCTTCCTTTTACATCAGCGACTTAGTTGTATACCCTTTCACACAGAGCATTAACGGAGTAAGAAAATGGCTTCCCTGAAGGACGTCGCAAAGCTGGCTAACGTATCGCTGATGACGGTCTCCCGTGCGCTGAACAGTCCGGAGCGCCTTAAGCCGGAAACGCTGGCGCGCGTTCAACTGGCTATCGAGCAAACCAGCTACGTGCCCGATCTTTCCGCCAAGAAAATTCGCGGCGCGCATGCCTCGCCTAAAACCATAGGCGTACTGGCGCTCGATACGGTGACGACGCCTTTCTCGGTGGAGATCACGCTGTCGATTGAAGAGACGGCCAGAATGCACGGCTGGAACAGCTTCGTGATGAATATGTTTACCGATGACAACCCGGACGCCATTGTCGACCTTCTCCTTTCTCATCGGCCTGACGGAATTATCTACACCACCATGGGGTTACGTCAGGTTCCTCTCCCGGCCAAATTACTCACCCTTCCCTGCGTGCTGGCTAACTGCGAAAGTGACGGCGAAAAGGTCGCCAGCTATATTCCCGATGATGAACAGGGGCAATATACCGCCGTGCGGGCGTTACTCGCGGAGGGTTATCGACGCCCTCTCTGCCTGCATTTGCCTGAGGGGCATCTGGCCACAACCCGACGTCGTCAGGGGCTGGAACGTGCATGCCGTGAAGCGGGGCTCGATCCGGACGGCCTGGCGCACAGCTATATGGCACTCGGCGATGAGCACTATCGTGACATTCCGTCAGTATTGCTGGCGCACATGCAGAATGGCACTCCCCGATTCGACGCGGTTATCTGCGGCAACGATCGTATCGCGTTTATGGTCTATCAGACGCTACTGGCGCAAGGGCTTCGCATACCGGAAGATGTCGCCGTTATCGGCTATGACAATATGGTGGGCATTGGGGAGTTGTTCCTGCCGCCTCTCTCGACGGTTCAACTGCCGCACTATGAAATTGGTCGTTTGAGCGCCCTGCATATTATTAACGGTGAAGAACATCAGGAAACCACGCGCGTAGAAAGTCCTTTTTTACCGCGTGATTCCGTTGCGCATGCAACGTAACCGCCGTTTTTTGCCCAGGACGCAGAAACAGGAAGCGTCACCCTCCTTTTATGCCGTTCGATGGCACGATTTGTCACACTCTTTTCTGTGACTTTACACACCGGGTAAACGGCCTGTAACGCGCTGTTTTTATTTGGCATAAAATGCAATTTTCATTTTAAAAATGGGGATATTTCCTCGTTACAGCCCCGTGTCACAAAACAGTAAACAAATTAACCATTGAGCCCCGTGGCAAAAGGCTCTATATTGGCGGCGTTTTTTTCAGGCCCCCATCTGTTTTTTAACTTTTTATTCAATCGTGGCTCATAACGAAGCGGCGGTTGTAGGAGTGATATGATGACGGATAAAGTCCGTATTGACACCGTAGATGCCCACAAAAGCAACGAAACCTATCTGGCCCGTCAGGCCGAGTTTGAATCTAACGTCAGGAGTTATCCGCGCAAACTGCCTTTAGCCATCACTAAAGCAGAAGGCGTGTGGATCACCGATGCAGATAATAAAGAATACCTTGACTGTTTAGCAGGCGCAGGGACCCTTGCGCTTGGCCATAACCATCCTGATGTGCTGAAAAGCATCCAAAATGTCATTACCAGCGGCTTGCCGTTACATACTCTGGATCTGACGACGCCTCTGAAAGACGCGTTTTCCGAATACCTGCTCTCTCTGCTGCCTGGTCAGGGCAAAGAGTACTGCCTGCAGTTCACCGGTCCATCCGGTGCTGACGCCGTTGAAGCGGCGCTGAAGCTGGCGAAAAAAGTGACCGGCCGTAGCGGTATCATCAGCTTCTCTGGTGGTTACCACGGCATGACCCACGGCGCACTGTCCGTGACCGGCAACCTGTCTCCGAAAGAAGCGGTTGACGGTATGATGCCAGAAGTCCAGTTCATGCCTTACCCGCACGAATACCGCTGCCCGCTGGGTATCGGTGGTGAAGCGGGCGTGAAAGCGCTGACGTACTACTTCGATAACCTGATCAACGACGTTGAAAGCGGCGTGCGTAAGCCTGCTGCGGTGATCCTGGAAGCGGTTCAGGGCGAAGGTGGCGTGAACCCGGCTCCGGCTGAGTGGCTGCAGCGCATCCGTAAAGTCACTCAGGAACACGGCATTCTGCTGATCCTCGACGAAGTTCAGGCTGGCTTTGCCCGTACCGGTAAATTCTTCGCCTTCGAACACGCAGGCATTGAGCCAGACATCATCGTGATGTCTAAAGCCGTCGGTGGCGGTCTGCCGCTGGCCGTGCTCGGTATCAAAAAACAGTTCGATGCGTGGGCGCCAGGTCACCACACCGGTACCTTCCGCGGCAACCAGCTGGCGATGGCCACCGGTCTGACGACGCTGAAAATCCTGAAAGATCAGAACATCGCAGGCAAAGTGGCTGCACAGGGCGAATGGCTGAAAGGCCAGCTGAAAGAGATGGCGAAGCGCTACCCGGTGATTGGTCACGTTCGCGGTCTGGGCATGATGATCGGTATTGAGATCGTTAAGCCACACGAAGCCGCTGACCACATGGGCTGCTTCCCGGGCGACGGCGAGCTGTCTGCACTGATTCAGAAGAAGTGCTTCGAAGCCGGTCTGATTCTGGAGCGCGGTGGTCGTAACGGTATCGTTCTGCGTCTGCTGCCTTCACTGCTGATCAGCGATGAAGAGCTGAAGATCTTCCTGGATAAATTCGAGCAGGCACTGCTTGCTGCGGGCGTTCGCCCGGCGTAACCGGAGTTGTTGATTACGATGTCTGATTCAAACCCAATTTTGTTCTCCTCTGCGCAGAGCATTGAAGCTTACCAGCAGGCGATTGAACAAAGCACTCAGGCTGTGATGCAGTGGCTGAAACAGCCTGAGATGTACCAGGGCAAAACGGTCGCGGAACTGCGCGACCGTATTAAGCTGGATTTCAACCCGAAAGGGCTGGGCAACGAAGCGGCGATTGAACGCGCCGTCGAGTTCTTCCTGAAAGACAGCCTGTCCGTCCATCACCCGCAGTGTGTGGCGCACCTGCACTGCCCAAGCCTGGTCGTAAGCCAGGCGGCGGAAGTGCTGATCAACGCCACTAACCAGAGTATGGACTCCTGGGATCAAAGCCCGTCCGCAACCATCATTGAGATCAAACTGATCGAGTGGCTGCGTACCCGCGTGGGTTATCAGGCTGGCGACGCCGGTGTCTTCACCAGCGGCGGAACCCAGAGCAACCTGATGGGCCTGATGCTGGCGCGCGATGCGTTCTTTGCGCGTCAGGGTCACTCCGTTCAGCAGGACGGCCTGGTAGGCGATCTGCGTAAGATCCGCGTACTGTGCTCCGAAAACGCGCACTTCTCCGTGCAGAAAAACATGGCGCTGATGGGCCTGGGCTACCAGTCCGTAGTGCAGGTGAAAACGGACGAATTCTCCCGCATGGATCTGACCGATCTGGCAGCGAAAATTGAGCAGTGCAATGCGAACGGCGAGCAGATTCTGGCGATCGTCGCGACGGCAGGTACCACCGATGCCGGTGCTATCGACCCGCTGCGTGCGATTGCAGAGCTGGCGGCGAAGCAGAACATCTGGGTACACGTTGATGCAGCCTGGGGCGGCGCGCTGCTGATGTCTGAGCAGTATCGTCACTACCTAGACGGCATTGAGCTGGTGGATTCCGTGACCCTGGATTTCCACAAGCAGTTCTTCCAGACCATAAGCTGCGGCGCGTTCCTGCTGAAAGAAGCGCGCCACTATGAGCTGATGCGCTACCAGGCGGCTTACCTGAACTCTGAGTTCGACGAAGAAGCAGGCGTGCCTAACCTGGTCTCCAAATCTCTGCAGACCACCCGTCGTTTCGACGCGCTGAAGCTGTGGATGAGCCTGGAAGCGCTGGGTCAGGAGCAATATGCGGCGATCATCGATCACGGCGTGACCCTGGCACAGCAGGTTGCGGCCTACGTGAAGTCGCAGCCTGCGCTGGAACTGGTTATGCAGCCGCAGCTGGCAAGCGTGCTGTTCCGCTTCCGCGGACAGGTGCAGACGGATGACGCGGGCATCGCCCTGCTGAACCAGAAAATTGGTGACGCACTGCTGGAATCCGGCCGTGCAAACGTCGGTGTGACCGAGCATAACGGCGTGACCTGCCTGAAGCTGACGCTGCTGAACCCAACCGTGACGCTGGAAGATATTAAAATCCTTCTGTCTCTGGTTGAGCGTACCGCGCAGGAAGTTCTGGCTAAGTAATACAAAACCCCTCTTCCGCCGGGAGAGGGGTTATTTTTATACGCCTGCCC
Source organism: Enterobacter sp. BNK-22 (assembly GCF_048684805.1). Classification (NCBI taxonomy): domain Bacteria; kingdom Pseudomonadati; phylum Pseudomonadota; class Gammaproteobacteria; order Enterobacterales; family Enterobacteriaceae; genus Enterobacter; species Enterobacter sp. BNK-22. The sequence goes on along the minus strand of NZ_JBLQTT010000001.1, from coordinate 430,896 downwards.
ACCACATCCTTAATTTTAATCCCCAGTAGCTCGTCCAGCCCGTTGTGGTACTGACCACGTTTCCCTTCGACACAACCACCAGCGTTGGCGTGACGCTCACCTGCCACTGCTGCGACAAAGCACCGTTTGCATCGTTAATGACCGGCATTTTCAGCTGTTTCTTATCAACCCAGCGCTCAAGCTTTGCGTTGTCACCGGAACGCATGGCGATACTCACCACGTTCCCGCCCTCTTCTGCCAGTTGATTAACCGCAGGCGTCGTGTAGCGGCAAATGCTGCACCAGGTCGCCCAGACGTAGATCAGCAGCGGACGATCCTGGCTGAGCGCCGCAATATCGTGAACGTTACCGTCGATACTCGTCATCGGCGTTGCACTAAAACTGGCGGGGAGTATCGGTTTTCGGTATTGATCCACACCCCACACCACGGCCAGCGTCAGCAGAACGAGTATTATCCCTTCCCGCGCCCAGCGGCGCAGTCGATTGATTTTGCGGTTATCCATTGTGACCTCATGTTTAATGGAGGTCATCTTAACGGGCAATACGCCATCATGCTGTAAAGAAGTGTCGCGTCAGGGTTACTCCGGGCTATAGCCGTAATCGTAATAGCTGTACCCCGAGTTGTAATAGAGCGCGGCAGATTTCACTATGTCATTGAGGATCGTGCCACTCACCTGCACGCCCATCCGTTCCATACGCTTAAGGCTGGTCTCGATCTCTTTAACGCTGGTTTTACCAAAGCGGGCGACCAGCAGCGTGGTGGCGGCGGCTCTGGCTATCAGCAAAGCATCCGTGACGGCAAGCACAGGCGGAGTGTCGATAATCACCATGTCATATCGCTTTTCAATCTGCGACATTATCCCCTGAAGGCATTCACTCATGAGCAGATCGACGGGATGGGCAGGTTGAGGTCCGCAGGTCAGTACATCAAAACCGCCTTTTTCGAAGCGTTGAACCGCCTCCTGCCACTCGACCGTTCCGTCGAGCACGCTGGACAACCCCCGCTGATTATTGAGCCTGAACACGTTGTGGACATAACCCTTGCGCATATCCGCATCAATAAACAGCACCCGCTGTCCGGCCTGCGCCAGAATCGACGCCAGCGAAGAACTGACCAGCGTCTTTCCGCAGTCCTGCGTGGGGCCAGACACCACGACAATCCGGTTTGTGGCATCCATCATGGTAAAATGCAAACTGGTGCGCAGCCCGCGTATCGCCTCGACAAACGAATCAGCCGGACGATCGATGGGCAGAAAAGGCACGTTGGCTATCTTGTGCTTCCAGTGGGAAGTAAACAGGTTTCTCCTGCGCAGGTGCGTTTTTTTCCATAACCATGCCGAGCGCGGAAGCGTCACCAGCAGCGGCATTCCGAGCTCATCCAGTTGTTCTGACGACGTAATGCCCCGCTTAAAGGCTGAACGCACTAAAACCGTTCCGGCAGAAAGTATCAACCCCATCAGCATACCAAACACGATAATGAGTGCTTTGCGCGGTTCAACCGGAGCAGGCTGCGTCATGGCCGGGTCAATGATCCGCACGTTCCCGATCGCGCTGGAGCGCGAGATGCTCAGCTCTTGCTGACGCGTCAGCAACTGCATGTACACGGTACGCCCGGATTCAACATCACGACTCAAACGTAATATTTCCTGCTGTGTGGAAGGCATGGATGACACGCGGCTATTCAGACGTGCGCGCTCCCGTACAAGGGTTTGTTTCTTCTCCCGTAAAGCACGGTAGGTCGGATGATCTTTTTTGAACAGCTGGGAGACTTCTGCTTCGCGAAATATAAGCTCGTTAAGCTGATTTTCCACGTTAACCACCTGATCAAGCACCGACTTTGCCTCAAGAGATAAATCGACCGAATCGCGCTGCTCTCGGTAAGCATTCAGTCGTGCCTCGGCTTCATTCAGTTCGAGACTGATTTTAGGTAACTGATCCTGTAAGAACGCGAGGCTGCGGGAATCTTTAGCCTCCTGGCGCGCAATGTTCTGGCTGAGAAAATGTTCAGCAATCGAATTAAGTATCGTGGCGGTCTTGTCGGGATCGTCGCCCGTTAGCGTTAAGGCGATCATACCGCTCTGTTTCGCCGACTCGGCAATCGTAAGTCTGCTCTGAAGGGCGTTGATCGCGTCAAGCCTGGTCACGGTGTTGAGGGTAAATTGCGTTCCCGGTACCGCACTGAGGGATGTCACCAGAAGCGATACGCCCTCTTTAACCAGCGCTTTCCCGACAACGCCCTCTGCTTCAAGCGTTTTCCCCTCAAGATGATATCGCCCCTGCTCCTGAACGGTGAGTAAAAGCGTTTGTGGCTCACCTTCCACAAGAGGAATATTCAGCGAGCCAATCGTGATTTCCGCCGGTTTGCGGCCCTGCACGTGCTGCCAAAGCGCCCCGATAACGGGGAACATGCGCTGGCTAACCTCGTAGGTCAACCCTAATTGATCAACGGTCTCGCCGAGGACCATCCGTGACTTGAGGAGTAAAAGTTCTGGGGCGACATCGGGTGAAAGATCGGGCCTGAACGACGTCAGGTTCTTGAGCAGCGCGTTGCCCTGCTTCGCTTCGACCTGCACAAGGGCATCAGCCTGATAAACTGGCGTGGCGCTGAATGCGTAGATCCCCGCACACACCGTAAACAGAAGTGTTACACACGCGATCGTTACCCGGTGATCGAACATCTCAGCAAGCAGCTGAATAAGATCCATTTCGTTATTCTGCGGCGTCGCAGCACGATATTTGTCTGATTGAGAAGACGACATTACGGCTTCATTCCTTGTTAACTTAAACGGCAGGCCCATTCCTGACGGGCTTTTCCTGATTGTCCGAAAATGGCCGCTCACCAATCGGTGAGCGGCACATATTGCCGGTGCAGACCACTAAGATTGAAGGGAACATTACTGCGGCCACGCTCTGATGTTACGAACGGTTTCGGTCAGGTCATGTACGCCGCTGATGGTGGGTACCAGTTGGGAGATCACGAGATTCCAGCGTGATAGCGGTGCCGTGGTGACATAGACAATGTCATACGGCTCAAGCTGAAATTCCGTACCCAGCACCATGGCTGACGCATCTTCCGCATTCAACTGATAGATATTGGCGATTTTGTTGGTGTCGCCTTTTTTCGATACCTGCCGAATAACAAAAATGCCGGTTGCATCTGCCATATTTTGGTTAAGCCCCCCGGCATTCCCCAGGGCCTCGGCCAGCGTCATGCCGCTACGATCCATCTTAAGCGTGCTCTGTTTAATCACTTCCCCCATCACGAACACCTTCAGCGCGTCGTTCCGGGGCACAAACAGGATATCGCCAGGATAAAGCAGCTTATTTTGGGTCAAATCGCCATGCTGCATCAGGGCATAGAGGGAAAGGTGCGCGTCCTGTCCATTATGTGTGAGCACGACGTTACGCCAGTCGGCATCCGCCGAGAGCCCACCCGCAGCGTTAACCGCGTCCATCACCGTCAACGGAATATTGGTTATCGGTTGTTGCCCTGATTTTTCCACCTCACCGGTGACGTAGGCTTTTTGTGAACGGAAGGCGGCAACGCTGACGTCCACCTGCGGACTCTCAATAACGTTATCCAGTCGAGCCGTAATCTCGTCGCGTACCTGTGAAACCGTTTTTCCTGCTACCGGCAGTTTACCGACATAGGGATAAAAGAGCGTGCCGTCGGCGTTAACCCAGTTGCCGGCATCGCTCGCGCTACGATATTGTCCTGCCGGCGTCGTTAATTCAGGGTGATCCCAGACGGTGACCGTCAGGATGTCACCCGTACCAATACGGTATTCCCAGCGTTTGATCTGCTCATCCAGATTAGGATTTGCCTGAGATTTCGACACGGGCGGACGCAGTTTTTCAATCAATTCCGGCGTCAGGGGAAAAATTTCCACGCGCTTTTCGAGCTGATAATTTGCCTCTTCCGGCGAAATAACGTTCTTCCCGGACACAGTTAAGTCCAGGCCTGGTGAAAACATACACCCCGTTAACTGACTCATACTCAGAAATAAGAGCGAAAATGCAGTTGTACTTTTCATTAATATAAATATTTCTTTTCAACGTTGCGTTTATCGTCAAGCCTGTAAAAAGACTTAAGCTAACATCATGAAATTCAATTGATTACTCTTTCCCGGAGTGAAATTGCTGGCATTATAAAACGCACTTCACACGCTTTCTAAAAAGCAGAGCCTTTACCTGGTCTTGTTAAAAAAATGGCGGTAAGCACGCTGCACTCGAAGGCGATATTAAATGCTCTTCAGGCGGAAAGCATTCGCATCGCTTTCTAACTTTGATATGAAAAGTTATTTTCAGAATTAATAAATGAAATGATAAATATTAAAAATATAAGACGCTGGCAATATTCCCGACACTGATAAACATCATGCAATTGGGCTACACAAAACCGTCCACTTTTGTTACATTTTTTTTCAAACATACCCTGCGTTGATACTTAAAATGGACTGTCTGCTTCGCTTTGCACGACCCGCAGACGAAAAGTATCTGTAACGATATCACTGGAGAAAAAATGGCTAAGCGTAAACTGCTGCTTCTGGGTGTATTACTGTCTCTGGCGGGATCTGCATTCTCTGCCCCGCAAACGGCCGCTGCACCCTCCGGCATCAAGGCCTATGAAGAACAAGAGTTCATCGCTGACTTCACGAAATTCAAGATTGGCGACACGGCGCCGGCGCAGTATCAAACGCCGGAGTACACCATCAAACAGTACCAGCTGCGTAATCTGCCGGCGCCGGATGCCGGAACCCACTGGACCTACATGGGCGAGAATTACGTGTTGATTGGCGATGCGGATGGCAAAATCTACAAAGCCTATAATGGAGATATTTTCTATCACCGCTAATACCATCCTGATCCGCCCCTGGCAGGAAAGCGATCGCCCTTTCCTGCGCACGCTCTTCCTCCACGCCCGGCGTGAAGCCTGGCCATGGCTGGACAGTTCAGACTGGCAGCTTGAAGACTTTGACGCGGCCACCCGTGACGAAGTGATTTGGGTTGCCACGCAGAACGGCCATCGACTGGGTTTTGCTTCCGTCTGGACGAACGATAATTTTCTGCACAACCTCTTTGTTGACCCGCAGTATCAAAGCCACGGCGTCGGGAAAATGCTCCTGGAACAGGTGCAGAAGACGTTTACCAGTACGGGTTCGCTTAAGTGTCTGGTGAAGAATGCGCGGGCTGTCGCGTTTTACCAGCGGCACGGCTGGCACATTGAGGCGACGGGGGATTCTCCGGAGGGAGAGTATTATTTGATGCACTATCGGTTGGGTTAAAGTCGGGTGGCGGCTTCGCCTTACCCGACCTACGTGATAGTGCCAGTTGTAGGCCGGGTAAGCGAAGCGCCACCCGGCAATTCAACGCGAAGGCGTTACACCGCGCGGAACGCGATTTCGCCCGGGATCACTTCGCCCTGCCAGTAAAGCTGCGCCGCAACGCGACCCGCCAGCTGACGATACATCTCTGCAAATTCGCTGTCCGGACGGCTGACCACCGTCGGCTTGCCGCTATCCAGATCTTCGCGCAGGGTAATGTGCAGCGGCATCTGTCCCAGCAGTTGGGTGTGATACTTCGCGGCCAGTTTTTCTGCACCACCCGTACCGAAGATAGGTTCGTGGTGACCGCAGTTGCTGCAGATGTGCATGCTCATGTTCTCCACGATACCGAGCACCGGCACTTCCACCTTCTCGAACATCACGATGCCTTTTTTGGCGTCGATCAGCGCGATATCCTGCGGCGTGGTCACCACAACGGCTCCCGTCACCGGAATGTTTTGCGCCAGCGTGAGCTGAATATCACCGGTGCCCGGCGGCATGTCCAGCACCAGATAATCCAGATCCGGCCACATCGTCTCCTGCAGCATCTGCAGCAGCGCTTTGCTGGCCATCGGGCCGCGCCAGACCATGGCGTTATCGTCAGTCACCAGGTAACCGATGGAGTTAGTCGCCAGACCGTGCGCCATGATTGGCGCCATGTGGGTGCCGTCCGGTGAGGTTGGACGCTGGTTTTCCGCGCCCAGCATATTTGGAATAGACGGACCGTAGATGTCGGCATCCAGAATACCGACCTTTGCCCCTTCCGCTGCCAGCGCCAGCGCCAGGTTTACGGCGGTAGAGGATTTCCCCACCCCGCCCTTGCCCGAGCTGACGGCAATGATGTTTTTCACGCCGTTCACGCCAGGCTGGTTTTTCACGCGTTTCAGCGTGGCAATGCTGTGGCTCAGCTTCCAGTCGATCGCCTTCGCGCCGGTCATGCGCAGCAGCTCAGAGCTGGTCTGCTCTTTCAGCGCGTCAAAGGCGTTGGTCCAGACGAACGGCATCTGCAGCTCAATGTGCAGCGTATCATCCAGCCAGGCAACGTGGTGTAACGCTTTCAGCGTAGTGAGATTATGTTTCAGGGTTGGATGCTGAAAGTTAGCCAGCGTCCCGGCGACCATTGCTCGTAAGGCTTCCGGTGATTTGGCCTGGGATTGAGAACTCATCCCGACTCCTTTGTTCTTGTGAATAAGACCTTAGATGAACAAGTTTACCTGAAAGGCCGTGGTTTGTGCTTACTTAATAATGCCCCTTTTGGTAATATCAAAAACCCTTTTCACAGTTAAAAGAAGTAATGCCTACTATGACTCAAGTCGCGAAGAAAATTCTGGTAACGTGCGCACTGCCGTACGCCAACGGCTCAATCCACCTCGGCCACATGCTGGAGCATATCCAGGCTGATGTCTGGGTCCGTTACCAGCGAATGCGCGGCCACGAGGTTAACTTCATCTGTGCGGACGATGCCCACGGCACGCCGATCATGCTGAAAGCGCAGCAGCTGGGGATCTCCCCGGAGCAGATGATTGCCGACATGAGTCAGGAGCATCAGACCGATTTTGCTGGCTTTGACATCAGCTATGACAACTATCACTCCACGCACAGCGACGAAAACCGCGAGCTGTCGGAGCTGATCTACACCCGTCTGAAAGAGAACGGTTTTATTAAAAACCGCACCATCTCGCAGCTGTACGATCCGGAAAAAGGCATGTTCCTGCCGGACCGCTTCGTCAAAGGCACCTGTCCGAAATGTAAATCCCCGGATCAGTACGGCGATAACTGCGAAGTGTGCGGCGCAACCTACAGCCCGACCGAGCTTATCGAGCCGAAATCCGTGGTTTCCGGCGCCACGCCTGTGATGCGTGACTCCGAGCACTTCTTCTTCGACCTGCCGTCCTTCAGCGAAATGCTGCAGGCGTGGACCCGCAGCGGCGCGCTGCAGGAGCAGGTGGCGAACAAGATGCAGGAGTGGTTCGAATCCGGCCTGCAGCAGTGGGATATCTCCCGCGATGCGCCGTACTTCGGCTTCGAAATCCCGAACGCACCGGGCAAATACTTCTACGTCTGGCTGGACGCGCCAATCGGCTACATGGGCTCCTTTAAGAACCTGTGCGACAAGCGTGGCGATACCGTAAGCTTCGACGAATACTGGAAGAAAGATTCCACTGCCGAGCTGTACCACTTCATCGGTAAAGACATCGTTTACTTCCACAGCCTGTTCTGGCCGGCCATGCTGGAAGGCAGCAACTTCCGCAAGCCAACCAACCTGTTTGTTCACGGCTACGTGACGGTGAACGGTGCCAAGATGTCCAAGTCCCGCGGGACGTTCATCAAGGCCAGCACCTGGCTGAACCACTTCGACGCGGACAGCCTGCGCTACTACTACACCGCGAAGCTCTCTTCCCGCATCGACGATATCGACCTGAACCTGGAAGATTTCGTGCAGCGCGTGAATGCGGACATCGTCAACAAGGTGGTGAACCTGGCGTCCCGTAACGCGGGCTTTATTGCCAAGCGTTTTGACGGCGTGCTTTCTGCCGAACTGGCCGATCCCGAGCTGTATAAAACCTTCACCGATGCCGCCGCTGCGGTTGGCGAAGCCTGGGAAAGCCGTGAATTCGGTAAAGCGATCCGCGAAATCATGGCGCTGGCCGATGTTGCCAACCGCTATGTGGACGAGCAGGCCCCGTGGGTGGTCGCGAAACAGGAAGGCCGTGACGCCGACCTGCAGGCGATCTGCACCATGGGTCTGAACATGTTCCGCGTGCTGATGACCTGGCTGAAGCCGGTTCTGCCACAGCTGGCAGCCCGTGCTGAAGCGTTCCTGAACACCGAACTGACCTGGGATGCTATCCAGCAGCCGCTGCTCGGCCACAAGGTCAACACCTTCAAAGCGCTGTACAACCGCATCGAGATGAAGCAGGTTGAAGCCCTGGTGGAAGCCTCTAAAGAAGAGGTGAAGGCAGCAGCGGCACCGGTCACCGGCCCGCTGGCAGACGACCCGATTCAGGAAACCATTACCTTCGATGATTTCGCCAAAGTCGACCTGCGCGTAGCGCTGATTGAAAACGCGGAGTTCGTGGAAGGCTCTGACAAGCTGCTGCGCCTGACGCTGGATCTGGGCGGCGAGAAGCGCAACGTCTTCTCCGGGATCCGCTCTGCTTACCCGGATCCGCAGGTGCTGATCGGCCGTCAGACCGTGATGGTCGCCAACCTGGCGCCGCGTAAAATGCGCTTCGGCATCTCTGAGGGGATGGTGATGGCTGCAGGCCCTGGCGGGAAAGATATCTTCCTGTTAAGCCCTGACGAAGGCGCGAAGCCGGGTCAGCAGGTGAAATAACAAAAAAGCCGGATTCTTATCCGGCTTTTTTTTGCCGGGTGGCGGCTTCGCCTTACCCGGCCTACAAAACCCGTAGGCCCTGCAAGCGCAGCGCCGCTGGGCAAATCACGCCTTCGGGTGATGCACCCGGTGGGTCAGCCCGCGCAGGAAATTACGCAGAAACTGGTCGCCGCACTCGCGGTAGTTTTTATGATCCGGTGCGCGCATCATAGCGGTCACTTCCGGCACGGATACGCGGAATTTTTGCTCGGTCATGATCGCCACGATATCGTCCGTTTTCAGCGAGAACGCGATACGCAGCTTTTTCAGCACCGTGTTGTTGTTCACGCGACGCTCCAGCGCCAGCTCTGGTGCGGCCGGATCTTTGCCACGCTTATCGTAAATCAGGCCGTTCAGGAAACCCGACAGAATGATGTCAGGGCAGCGGACAAAGCCCTCTTCGTCTTCTTTGGTCATCCACGAGTCAAAACTCGCAGACGTGGATTCCATATCGGACAGCGCAAGAATGCGCACCATGTCGTTATTGTTCGCTTTCAGGGTGTAGCGCAGGCTACGAAGAATATCGTTACTTAGCATAGAGCCTTCGAATGTCGATGATGCAATGGCGCGCAGTGTACCAGCTTTACAGCCCAATCGCCTCTTTCAAACTCTTCAGGTAGCGACGGCTGACCGGGACGGTTTGCCCGGCGCGCAGCACCAGCTCGGCCTGGCCGTTATCTTCCAGACGGATCTCCTTCAGATGCGCCATATTCACCAGGTACTGACGGTGACAGCGAATCAGCGGCGTGCGGCTCTCCAGCGTGCGCAGGGTCAGCTCGGTAAACCCTTCGTTCCCTTCCGCGCTGGTGACAAACACCCCGCTCAGACGGCTGCTGACAAAGGCCACATCATCCATCTGCAGAAGATAAATCCGGCTGTGCCCGGTGCAGGGGATAAACTTCAGCGGCTGCTGGTTTTCCGGCAGCAGCGTGACGTCCTGGACCGTGCGCTCCTGGCGTAAACGGGTGAGCGTTTTTTCAAGGCGCTTCTCTTCAATCGGCTTGAGCAGATAGTCAAACGCGTGCTCCTCAAAAGCCTTCACAGCATATTCATCAAACGCCGTCAGAAACACGATGTAGGGACGATGTTCCGGATCGAGCATGCCCACCATCTCCAGCCCGCTGATGCGGGGCATCTGAATATCGAGGAACAGCACGTCCGGACGCAGTTTGTGCACCGCGCCGATGGCCTCAATGGCGTTCGCGCACTCCCCCACAATCTCAATATCCGGCTGCTCCTGCAGCAGAACGCGCAGGTTTTCCCGTGCCAGCGGCTCGTCATCCACAATCAGCACTCTTAACATGCGTTTTCCTCCAGCGGCAGTCGTACGGTAATACGGGTAAATCGGTCGGGCTCGCAGGCGACGGTAATGCCACAGTCATCGCCAAAATGGGCGCGCAGGCGTTTATCCACCAGGCTCATCCCTAAACCGCCGGAGGCGGAAGGCTGATAAAGCCCGGCATTATCTTCAATATCCAGCACCAGGTGATGGTTGAAACGGCTGGCGGCAATGGTTATCTCCCCCGTTCCCAGCAGCTGTGACGTACCGTGTTTGATGGCGTTTTCCACAATCGGCTGCAGGGTAAAAGCCGGAAGATGCTGATACGCCAGCTCATCCGGTACGGAGAGCGACACCTGCAGACGCGACTGGAAACGCGCCTGTTCAATCTGCAGATAGGCATTCACGTGCTCAATCTCATCGGCGAGCGTGACGATCTCAGACGGTCGCTTCAGATTTTTACGGAAAAAGGTCGACAGAAACTGCACCAGTTGGGCAGCTTGATCGCTGTCGCGGCGGATCACCGCTTTAAGCGTATTGAGGGCATTGAACAGGAAATGCGGATTGACCTGGGCATGCAGCAGTTTGATCTCAGACTGCGTCAGCAGGGCTTTCTGCCGCTCATACTGTCCGGCGAGGATTTGCGCGGACAGCAGCTGGGCGATCCCCTCCCCCAGCGTGCGGTTGATCGAGCTGAACAGACGGTTTTTCGCCTCATACAGCTTGATGGTGCCCATCACCCGCTGATTCTCGCCGCGTAGCGGAATCACCAGCGTGGAGCCCAGCTTGCACTGCGGATGCAGCGAGCAGCGGTAAGGCACTTCGTTTCCGTCGGCATACACCACCTCGCCGGTTTCAATGGCGCGCAGCGTATAGGCTGAGGAGATGGGTTTACCCGGCAGATGGTGATCGTCCCCGGTGCCGGTAAAGGCCAGCAGCCGCTCGCGGTCGGTGATGGCCACCGCGCCGATATCCAGCTCCTTGTAGAGCACCTGCGCCACCTTCATGCTGTTCTCTTCGTTAAAGCCCTGGCGCAGGATCCCCTCGGTCGAGGCGGCGACCTTCAGCGCCGTGGCGGAAAAAGCCGAGGTGTACTTCTCAAACATGGCGCGCTTGTCGAGCAGAATGCGCATAAACAGCGCCGCGCCCACGGTATTGGTCACCATCATCGGAGCAGCAATGCTGCTGACCAGGTGCAGCGCATCCTCAAACGGACGGGCAATCAGCAGGATGATCGCCATCTGCGCCATTTCGGCCACAAAGGTGATGGCTCCGGCGGTGAGCGGGCTGAAGACTTTATCCGGGCGGCCGCGTTTAATCATGTAGCTGTGAACCAGGCCGCCAAGCAGACCTTCCACAATCGTGGAGATCATACAGCTCAGGGCCGTCATACCGCCCATGGAATAGCGATGCAGCCCCCCGGTTAAACCGACAAGGCCACCGACGACGGGACCGCCCAGCAGCCCCCCCATCACCGCGCCAATCGCGCGCGTATTGGCAATAGAGTCTTCGATATGGAGACCAAAATAAGTCCCCATGATGCAGAAAATAGAGAAGGTGACGTAGCAGAGCAGCTTATGCGGCAGACGTACGGTGACCTGCATCAGCGGGATAAACAGGCGCGTTTTACTCATCAGCCAGGCAATGACAAGAAACACGCACATCTGCTGAAGCAACAGCAGCACCAGATTAAACTCGTACATACTCAAAACCGCACACGCTAAAAACGCGTAACATACACGGATGCGGCTTAACTTTCTTTGAAGCATCCCATAAAAGCGCAAAATCGTGTCCGTTATCACACCTTTTTCTGAATATCGCGCATGCTTCGCATTGTTTGTTCAAAAATCAATCAATCCTTCCTGGTTCGGAAAAGTGGGTCTACAGTTAAGCTGGGGACGCGTAAGCCAGGGGGCGAATATGGCGCTTTACACGATAGGTGAAGTGGCACTCCTTTGTGATATCAATCCCGTTACCCTACGGGCGTGGCAGCGACGGTATGGATTACTCAAACCGCAGAGAACGGACGGTGGTCATCGCCTTTTCAATGAGGCCGATATCGACCGCATCCGCGAGATTAAGAGCTGGATCGACAACGGTGTGCAGGTCGGCAAAGTGAAGTCCCTTCTGAGCCACGACGACCCGGATACGCAGCATCTCTGGCGCGAACAACAGGAAACCCTGCTGCGGCTCCTGCAGGCGGGCAACCTGCAGCGCCTGCGCGCATGGATAAAAGAGCAGGGCCGCGATTACCCGGCACAGACGCTGATCTCCCATCTTTTCATTCCGCTCCGTCGACGCCTGCAGTGCCAGCAGTCTACCCTGCAGGCGCTGCTCAGCATGCTCGACGGGGTGCTGATCAACTACATTGCCGTCTGCCTTGCCTCGGCGAAGAACAAAGCCGGCAAAGATGCGCTGGTGGTGGGCTGGAACGTGCACGATACCACCCGCCTGTGGCTGGAAGCGTGGATAGCCACCCAGAAGGGCTGGCGCGTGGATGTCCTGGCGCACTCGCTGGCGCAGCTCAGACCTGAGTTTTTCGACGGCCAGACCCTGCTGGTCTGGTGTGGCGAAGTGCCGTCCGCCACGCAGCAACAGCTGCTGACGGAATGGCGTGAGAATGGTTACCCGGTTTATTCCCTTGGCCCGGATGAGCCATAACGGCATTTAATGGTTCATTAACAGCTGCGCTTCACCGTATAATTGTTCCGTTAACAACAGGAGCACATGATGAAGGCAACCAAACTGGCCATTATAACCCTTTTTGTCCTGATGGCCGTAAGCGGCATCGGCGGCGTAATGCTGGCAGGGTACTCGTTTATTGTTCGCGGCGGTGTCGGCTGAGGTACAGCGCCAGCCGCTCAAAAGCGCGATCGACGACGATTGCCGCCAGCGCGACCAGCACCGCTCCCTGCACAATATAAGCCGTATTAAACCCGCTTAAGCCGATAATGATCGGCGTTCCCAGCGTATTAGCACCGACCGTCGACGCAATGGTCGCCGTCCCGATGTTAATGATGACCGACGTGCGGATCCCGGCAATGATAACCGGTGCCGCAAGCGGCAGTTCAACCTTACGCAGCCGCTGGCCGCGACTCATCCCCATCCCTTCCGCCACGCTCAGCACGGACGCAGGTACCGCCGCGATGCCCGCCAGCGTGCCCTGCAGAACCGGCAATACGCCGTATAAAATCAGCGCAATGATGGCAGGCTGTTGGCCAAAACCCATCACCGGAACCGCTATCGCCAGCACCGCCACGGGCGGAAACGTCTGTCCGATGGCCGCAATCGTCTCCACCAGCGGACGAAACTCCCGGCCCGCAGGCCGCGTGACCGCGATGCCCGCCCCCACGCCCAGCACAACCGCGATGGCGCTTGAGAGCGCCACCAGCCAGAGATGCGCCAGGGCGAGATTAATGAAGCTCTCCTGCTGATACACCGGCCGCGGCAGTCCGGGAAAGAGGCTGTTAAACAGCGCCGCGCTGTGGGGCATCAGAAACAGTAAAGCGACAAAGAGCGCTACCAGCCAGAGGAGCGGATCACGCAGTGCCTTCACGCGTCACCTCCCCGGCCAGCAGATCGCGAAAGTGTAAGGTACCGCACGGTGCGCCCCGGGCATCCGCAACGGGCAATACCTCGCACTGGCGCGCGACAAACGCGGAGAGCGCATCCCGCAGGCTCATCTGCGCCTGCAGCGGTTCGCCGCTCACCGGCACCGCATCCCGACGCATATAGTCGCTGACCGTTCGCAGGGAGAGCAGCCTGACGCCCAGCTCGCTGCGGCCAAAAAACTCGCGCACAAAGTCGTTCTTCGGCCAGGTTAATAGCTCAAGCGGCGAGCCCTGCTGCACCACTTCGCCATGATCCATCAGCACCAGATGGTCAGCCAGGCGCAGGGCTTCATCAATATCGTGCGTCACGAGTACGATCGTGCGTCCGAGAATGCGGTGAATACGGGTCATCTCCGCCTGCAGCGCCCCGCGCGTAACCGGATCCAGCGCGCCAAAGGGTTCGTCCATCAGCAACACCTGCGGGTTGGCCGCCAGCGCGCGCGCCACGCCCACGCGCTGCTGCTGCCCGCCGGAAAGCTGGTGCGGATAGCGATCGCGCAGCGCGGGCTCTAACCCCAGCAGAGACATCAGCTCATCAACACGATCGGCGATTTTCGCCCGCGACCATTTTTCCAGCTGCAGCACGGTGGCGATGTTCTGCGCCACCGTCCAGTGCGGAAACAGGCCGATAGACTGTATGGCATAGCCCATCCGACGGCGCAGCTCCAGCACCGGCAGGCTGCGGATCTCTTCCCCGGCAAAGCGAATCAGCCCGCTGTCATGCTCAACCAGCCGGTTGATCATCTTCAGCGTGGTGGACTTGCCCGACCCCGAGGTGCCTATCAGCACGGAAAACGCCCCCTCGGCAAAGTTCAGGTTCAGGTGGCTCGCCGCCGGGCGACCGGCAAAGGTTTTACTGACATCATGAAATTCAATCATTGGCTCTTCTCCCGAGTAGCGCGAGCCATAAGGCAAACAGTGCGTCGACGACCACCGCCAGCGCAATGGTGGGCACCACGCCCAATAACACCAGATCCAGAGCACTGCTCAGCAGCCCCTGGAACACCAGTGCGCCAAAACCGCCCGCGCCAATCAGCGCCGCAATCACCGCCATGCCGACGGTCTGGACCGCCACCACCCGCAGGCTGCGCAGCAGCAGGGGCAGCGCCAGCGGGAGCTGAATTTTCCAGAAACACTGCCGCGCGCTCATTCCCATCGCATGGGCGCTTTCCAGCACGTCAGGTGCGACCTGGCCTAAACCTGCGACCACGCCGCGCACCAGCGGCAGCAGGGCATACAGCACCAGCGCGATAAGGGCGGGCGTTAGCCCCGTCCCGGCAACACCGAGCGTTCCGAGCACCGGGAATGACTTCACCAGCCCGGCCAGCGGCGCAATCAGCAGGCCAAACAGCGCAACAGAAGGAATGGTCTGGATAACGTTGAGCACGGCAAAAACCCCGCCCTGGCGTGAAGGATGGCGATAGCACCACATGCCAAGGGGGATCCCAACCAGCAGCGCTGGAACGAGCGTACCGAAGAGGATCGTCAGGTGCTGCGCGAGGGCATCATCAAACACCTCCTGACGGTTGGCGTACTCTTTTAACAGCGAGAGGTTGTTCAGTTCCCCGCTGAACAGCAGGAGTAAAGGAATACACCATATCTGCGCATTGAGCACCCAGCGCCAGACGGCGCTGGCGATGAGTCGACGAATGGCATCGCTGCAGGCCAGCAGACACAGCGCCAGCCACAGCCACAGGCCGCTGCCGATAGTGGTTCTCGCCAGCGGACTTTCCGCCGAGGCCATATGCGTCGCCGCCAGCCCGGCGCTCCAGAACAGGAGGATAAACAGCCCTTCAGAGAGGAACAGCGTCAGCCACTGCGCCGGGCGTCCCTGCCAGAGCGACAGGATCACCCACGCGCCCAGCGACGCCACAAGCCACCCCGGCGTAAACGACCAGACCTGCCAGAGCGCTTTGCCCTCCCCCGACATCAGGCGGTTTGGGGCAACGTTGACAAACGGTAACGCGACCGCTGCGATGGCCACACAGGCCAGCAGCAGCAGGACGCGGTTATGACATTTTATTGGCACAGCCTTTTCCCGTTACTTCACAAGCCCTTGTTGCTTCAGGAAGTCGGCGGCCACTTTTTTGGCATCCAGTCCCTCGACGGCAATGCTGGCATTCAGCTGCTGCAGCGTTTTTTCATCCAGCTTTTCGAAAACCGGTTTGAGCCATTCTGCAATGTCCGGGTACGCTTTTAGCACCGCCTCGCGCACCACGGGGGTCGGCGCGTAAATCGGCTGTACGCCTTTTGGATCGGTCAGGGTTTGCAGGCCAAGCGCCGCCACCGGGCCGTCTGTGCCGTAGGCCATTGCCGCGTTAACGCCGGAGGTTTGCTGTGCCGCCGCTTTGATGGTCACCGCGGTATCCCCGCCCGCCAGCGAGAGCAGCTGAGCCTGGTCGAGCTTGAAGTCGTACGCTTTTTCGAACGCCGGGAGCGCATCAGGACGCTCGATAAACTCCGCGGACGCCGCCAGCTTAAAGTCGCCCTTCTCTTTCAGGTAGCGGCTGAGATCCGCCAGGGTGGTCAGCTTCCCTTTCTCCGCCACGTCCTTGCGCACGGCGATAGTCCAGGTATTGTTGGCTGGCGCCGGGGTCAGCCAGACCAGTTTGTTCTGTTCCGCGTCGAGTTTTTTGACTTTCTCATACCCGGCTTTGGCGTTTTTCCATGCCGGATCGTTTTCATCTTTGAAGAAGAATGCGCCGTTGCCGGTGTATTCCGGGTAGATATCCAGCTCGCCGGAGGTAATCGCGCCGCGCACGACGGGCGTGGTGCCGAGCTGGACTTTATTGACCGTTTTCACGCCGTGACTTTCCAGCACCTGCAAAATAATATTGCCGAGCAGCGCGCCTTCGGTATCGATCTTTGAGCCCACCTTTACCGGCTCCGCCGCCTGTAACGGCAGGCTCAGCGCCGCCAGTAACACCGCAGATCCCAACATCCCCTTTGCAATCGTCATTCTGCTATCCTCATTTTTTTGCTGCCTTTTTCAGAGGCTTGAGAGAAAAGCGTAGCTTAAAACGGCGGAATTAACCGTCAAAATGCCTTTTTAGCATAAGGTAAGACGCCTCCCCCGCAGGACGGGGGGAGGCAAAGGAGGGAAAGGTTACAGCAGCTCGAACTCGCCTTTATTCACGCGGGCGGAGTCCACGCCGATAAAGACGTTAAATTTGCCCGGTTCCGCATCATATTTCATCTGCTGGTTCCAGAACTTCAGCGCATCCACGTCGATCGGGAAGCTGATGGTTTTGGTTTCCCCCGGCTTCAGGTTGACCTTCTCAAAACCGCGCAGCTGTTTCACCGGACGGCTCATCGAAGCGGTGACATCCTGAACGTACATCTGAATCACCGTTGCCCCTTCGCGCTTGCCGGTGTTGGTTACCTCAACGCTGGCGGTGACGTTGCCGTCACGCTTCAGGCTCGGTGACGACATTTTGACGTCAGAAACCTTGAAGGTGGTGTAGCTCAGGCCGTAACCAAACGGATACAGCGGGCCGTTAGCTTCGTCGAAGTAACGAGACGTGTATTTGTTCGGCTTGTCGGCGTTGTACGGGCGACCGGTATTCAGGTGGCTGTAGTAGACCGGGATCTGCCCGACGGAGCGCGGGAAGGACATCGGCAGCTTGCCTGACGGGTTGTAATCGCCAAACAGCACGTCGGCGATGGCGTTACCGCCTTCGGTACCGGCGAACCAGGTTTCCAGGATGGCGTCAGCCTGCTGGTCTTCTTTCACCAGCGCCAGCGGACGACCGTTCATCAGCACCAGCACCAGCGGCTTGCCGGTGGCTTTCAGGGCGGCAATCAGATCGCGCTGGCTCTGTGGAATGGTGATATCGGTACGGCTGGAGGCTTCGTGCGCCATACCCTGCGCTTCCCCCACGACCGCGACAACGACGTCAGACTGCTTCGCGGCGTTCACCGCCTCGTCAATCATCTCCTTCGGCGTGCGCGGATCGACCTTGACCGCTTCCTCATACTGGTTGAGGAAGGCCACGATGTCTTTATCGTTGGTGACGTTCGCCCCTTTGGCGTAAACCACTTTGGCGTTTTCACCGACGGCACTCTTGATACCGGTCAGCACGGTCACGGACTGGTCAGCCACGCCCGCGGCAGACCAGCTGCCCATCACGTCGCGCTTGCTGTCGGCCAGCGGCCCCACCACGGCAATGGTGCCGGATTTTTTCAGCGGCAGCGTGTCGAGGCGGTTTTTCAGCAGTACCAGGCTTTCGCGCGCCACGTCACGCGCTTCTTTGCGGTGCAGGCGGCTTTCAGCATTGGTATCTGCCGGGTCAGAATCTTTCGGACCCAGGTGGCTGTAAGGATCGTTAAACAGCCCCATGTCGTATTTCACGTTCAGCACGTGACGGGTGGCATCGTCCAGCTCCGCCATCGTCACCTTGCCGCTCTTCACCAGCCCCGGCAGGTATTTGCTGTAATACTCGTCGCTCATGCTCATGTTGATGCCGGACTTGAGCGCGACGCGCACCGCGTCTTCCGGGTCGGAGGCGGTACCGTGTTTGATCAGCTCTTTAATCGCGCCGTGGTCGGAAACGGTGATGCCCTTAAAGCCCCACTGGTCGCGCAGCACGTCTTTCAGCAGCCAGGAATCAGAGGTCGCAGGCGTGCCGTTCAGCGAGTTCAGCGCCACCATCACCGCGCCGCTGCCCGCATCCAGACCGGCCTTGTACGGCGGCATGTAGTCGTTGAACAGGCGCTGCGGGCTCATGTCGACAGTGTTGTACTCTTTACCGCCCTCCACCGCGCCGTAGGCCGCGAAGTGTTTGACGCTGGTCATCACCGAGTAGCGGTCCGCCGGGCTTTTGCCCTGCATCGCTTCCACCATGGTTTTACCCATCGTGGAGGTTAAATACGTATCTTCACCAAAGCCTTCCGAGCCGCGGCCCCAGCGCGGATCGCGCGAGACGTCCACCATAGGCGCCCAGGTCATGTTCAGGCCGTCGTCCGCCGCTTCATAAGCCGACACGCGCCCGACGGTTTTCACCGCGTCGAGGTTAAAGGAGGAGGCTAAGCCGAGGCTGATGGGGAAGACGGTACGCTGGCCGTGCACCACGTCATAGGCAAAAAACAGCGGAATTTTCAGGCGGCTGAGATCCATCACCTGGTCCTGCATCTTGCGGATATCCTGGCGGGTGACGGTATTAAAGATGGCCCCTACCTGCCCGTCTTTGATCATCTCGCGGATGGCCTCTTTCGGGTTATCCGGGCCGACGCTGATCAGACGCAGCTGGCCGATTTTCTCATCGACCGTCATTTTCTTGAGCAATTCCGTGACAAACGCATCCCGCGCTTCAGGCGTGAGCGGGTGATTGCCAAACAAATCCTCTGCCAGCGCAGGTTGCAGCGCCAGGCTGACGGCGACACCTACAGAACATAGCCATTTCATGTCGTTTTACTCTCTCATCAATAACCGCCGGACGATCTCGGCCATACCGTGCGAAAAGCGCAGTGTGCCACAAACCCTCCGATCGTTGCAGGGTTATTCTCTGATTTTTCTCGTGAATACTCGACCGCTTAACAGTTAATCGCGCTATGCTTTACAGCGAGAAATTTGCCCCACCACAAGGAGTGGAAGATGTCTTCTGTTCGAACTGACGATAACAAAACATTTATTAACGAACTGTCGCGCCTGGTTGGCTCCTCTCACCTGCTTACCGACCCGGCTAAAACCGCCCGCTACCGCAAGGGCTTCCGCTCCGGTCAGGGCGAGGCGCTGGCGGTGGTTTTCCCCGGCACGCTGCTGGAGCTGTGGCGCGTGCTGAGCGCCTGCGTCGCCGCCGACAAGATTATTTTAATGCAGGCGGCCAACACCGGCCTGACCGAAGGCTCTACGCCGAACGGCAACGATTACGATCGTGACATCGTGATTATCAGCACCCTGCGCCTCGACAAGCTGCACCTGCTGGATAAAGGCGAGCAGGTGCTCGCGTTCCCCGGCACGACGCTCTACTCCCTCGAGAAAGCGCTTAAGCCGCTGGGCCGCGAACCGCACTCGGTGATCGGTTCCTCCTGCATTGGCGCCTCGGTGGTCGGTGGGATCTGCAATAACTCCGGCGGCTCGCTGGTACAGCGTGGCCCCGCCTACACCGAGATGTCGCTGTTTGCCCGTATTGACGAAAACGGCAAGCTGACGCTGGTGAACCATCTGGGAATCGATCTCGGCGTGACGCCGGAGCAGATCCTCAGCAAGCTCGACGACGATCGCGTGAAGGACGAAGACGTTCAGCACGACGGCCGCCATGCGCACGACCATGACTACGTGACCCGGGTGCGCGATATCAATGCTGACACTCCTGCGCGCTATAACGCCGACCCGGATCGCCTGTTTGAATCCTCCGGCTGCGCGGGCAAGCTGGCCGTTTTTGCGGTGCGTCTCGACACGTTCCCGGCAGAGAAAAAGCAGCAGGTATTTTACATCGGCACCAACCAGCCTGAGGTTCTGACGGAGATCCGCCGTCATATTCTGGGCGAATTCACTCATCTGCCGGTGGCGGGCGAGTACATGCACCGGGACATTTACGACATCGCCGAGCGCTACGGCAAAGACACGTTCCTGATGATCGACAAGCTCGGCACCGACAAAATGCCGTTCTTCTTCACCATGAAGGGCCGTACCGACGCGATGCTGGAGAAAGTGTCGCTGTTCAAACCCCACTTCACCGACCGCTTTATGCAGAAGCTAGGCAACGTTTTCCCGGCGCATTTACCGGAGCGGATGAAAACCTGGCGCGACAAGTACGAACATCACCTGCTGCTGAAAATGGCCGGAGACGGGATCGCCGAAGCGCAGGCCTGGCTGACCGAGTTCTTCAAAACCGCCGAAGGGGATTTCTTTGCCTGTACGCCTGAAGAGGGCAGCAAAGCGTTCCTGCACCGCTTTGCCGCCGCAGGGGCCGCCATACGATATCAGGCGGTGCATTCCGAAGAGGTGGAAGACATTCTGGCGCTGGATATCGCCCTGCGGCGTAACGACACCGAGTGGTTCGAGCACCTGCCGCCGGAAATCGACAGCAAGCTGGTGCATAAGCTCTATTACGGCCACTTTATGTGCTATGTCTTCCATCAGGATTACATCGTCAAAAAAGGGGTCGATGCACACGAACTGAAGGAGCAGATGCTCGCCCTTTTGCGTGAACGTGGCGCACAATATCCTGCGGAACACAACGTCGGACATCTTTATAAAGCCCCGGACGCACTTAAGCAGTTTTATCGCGAGAATGACCCTACAAACAGCATGAACCCCGGCATCGGTAAAACAACGCGGAAGAAATACTGGAAAGAGAGCGAAGACGCGGAGCAGCACATAACGCAAGCGTCTGATTAATTCCTACAGCCAAATTTGAGAGATTGTTAAGCGCTCCTTAATCGTAATAGAGTAACGGCTCATCGCCGGAGAAACGTTTCTCCGGCATTCGATAACGAGGAGCAGGCACATCATGTCGGCTATTGATGTTTTATCCGAGACCGAGCTGGAAGTGCGTGATGCCCTTCCCGATGATGTGCATGCCATTGCCGCGATCTATGCCTGGCATGTACTTCACGGGCGCGCGTCATTTGAAGAAGTCCCCCCAACCATTGACGAAATGCGCCAACGTATGAAAAGCGTGACTGAGAACGGTTTACCGTGGCTTATTGCGCTGTACCGCGGCATTGTGGTGGGCTACTGCTATGCCACCCCTTACCGACCGCGACACGCCTACCGCTATACCCTGGAAGAGTCGATTTACGTGGATGCCAGCATCACCGGGCGCGGTTTTGGCACGGCACTGATGGATGCGCTGATTGAACGCTGCGAGCAAGGGCCGTGGCGGCAGATGATTGCCGTAGTGGGAGATGGCAATAACAACGCCGGTTCGTTACGCCTGCATAAAAAACATGGTTTCGTGATTGTCGGTCAGCTGCGCAGCGTAGGCTATAAGAAAGGAGACTGGCGGGATACGGTGATTATGCAGCGCCCGCTCAACGACGGTGACTGGACGCTGCCGGAATAAACGCAGTGCGGTCTGGTGCCCTCACCCCGGCCCTCTCCCACAGGAAGAGGGAGAAAACATAAAAAACGGTAACATGCGTTACCGTTTTGCTTTTACCTAATCGTTCTGTGCCGTCGCCATCTGCTCGGCTTTCTGCTTTTTATACGTCAATGCCGCGGCCGGGACAGGCTGCACTTTTCCTGTTTCAATCCAGGTACGCAGGCGGCTCGCATCCGCGAAGTGCGTGTATTTGCCGAAGGCATCCATCACCACCAGCGCCACCGGCTTACCGTTAAACACGGTGCGCATCACCAGACAGTGTCCTGCCGCGTTGGTAAAGCCGGTTTTGGTTAGCTGAATATTCCAGTTATCCCGGTAAACCAGATGGTTAGTATTGCGGAACGGCAGCGTATAGGCTGGGTTCGCAAAGGTCGCCATCTCTTCACGGGTGGTACTGAGCTGACCAATCAGCGGGTACTGTTTGCTGGCAATCAGCAGTTTCGTCAGATCACGCGCCGTGGAGACGTTGTTGATCGACAGACCCGTCGGTTCCACATAGTGCGTATTGTTCATCCCCAGCGCTTTGGCTTTGGCGTTCATCGCGCGGATAAAGGCGTCGTAGCCGCCCGGATAGTGGTGCGCCAGGCTCGCCGCCGCGCGGTTTTCAGACGACATCAGCGCCAGCAGCAGCATATTCTTACGGCTGATCTCACTGTTCAGGCGCACGCGGGAGTAGATCCCCTTCATCTCCGGCGTGTGGCTGATATCCACTTTCAGTTTTTCGTCCAGCGGCAGATGGGCATCAAGCACCACCATCGCGGTCATTAATTTGGTAATTGAGGCGATCGGTCGCACCAGATCCGGATGGCTGGCGTAAATCACCTTATTGGTGTTGAGATCGACAATCATCGCGCTGCCGGAAGCAATTTGCGGCTGAGCGGCGGTAGCAGTCACCGCGGGCGTTTTGGCGACGGCCGGCACGGCAGCGGACGCACCCAGCAACAGCGCCAGGCTAAGTAAAGAGACTCGGAATTTCAGCATGGTGAGACTTCTGATAATTATTCACGCACGTCATAACGTACACCGCCTGGGTCGACGGATAAACTCAGGCTGGCTTCGGCATCATAGCCGTCAGCGGGCGTTGTCGCCAGAGGATAATCGTGAACAGATGCTGCATTGCTGGCATTTACGCCAGCAATGCAGTGCGTTTAGAAGAGACGGTATCCATAACCCCAAAGAATTACCGTCAGCGCCAGTAGCGCCTCCAGCACCAGCACCCCGATGGCAAGCGTTGAACTGGAGAAGCTCAGGCCCTCTTCTTTATTGATATTCAGGAAGGTTGGAACCCCCAGATACAGCAGATAACCGGTGTAAAAGAGGGCAATAGTACCGATCAGCGCGCACAGCCAGACCAGTGGATAGAGCGCAACAATACCGCTTAAGAACAGCGGAGTCGCGACATACCCGGCAAAGACCATACAGTGCGCCAGCGATGGACGTTGCGGATAGTTACGCGCCATCCAGTGAATGACCCGCCCCATGACCGCCACACCCGCCAGCATCAGGCCATAAAAGACGATGGCCAGATAGAGTCCGGTAAACCAGGAAAGCTGAACCACGGTGCCGTCACCGAAGTTCCAGCCGATTTGTGTCGTTCCGATAAAAGCGCATATTACCGGCACCGCAGCCATCAGCAGCACGTGGTGCGTGTAATGATGCGAGACCGTTTCGTTCTCACTTTTAATGACATGCATTTCACGATCGGGATGGGAGAAAAGTCCCCAGACATGGTTCATAGCGCCCCCTTGTTGTCGGCCCGTCAGCGATACCTTAAGTATAATGCAGGCTTTAGATTATTTTATGTACAGTGGGAAATTTCCGTTGATTTCCCCGCTGTTGATTCATGGGGTATATGATTAAACGAGGCACGCTGAGGGAGATAACAGTTACGTAATGGATATTAACGCACTTATTGAGCAATATGGATATGCCGCGCTGGTGATCGGTAGCGTGGCAGAAGGTGAAACCATCACGCTGTTAGGGGGCGTCGCCGCGCATCAGGGGTTACTGAAATTCCCGCTGGTCGTCGCCGCGGTCGCGCTGGGCGGGATGATAGGCGATCAGCTGCTCTACTTTCTGGGGCTGCGCTTTGGGCCAACGCTGCTTAAGCGTTTCGCAAAACATCAGAAGAAAATCCGCCGCGCTCAGCGGCTCATTCAACGTCATCCCTATCTGTTCGTCATTGGCACGCGCTTTATGTATGGCTTTCGCATTATCGGGCCGATACTGATTGGCGCCAGCCATCTGCCGCCCAAAATTTTTCTGCCGCTCAATATTGTGGGCGCGATTGCCTGGGCGCTGATCTTTACGACACTCGGTTATGTAGGGGGCGAAGTGATTGCGCCCTGGCTGCATAATCTCGACCAGCACCTGAAGCACTGGGCGTGGTTGATTCTGGTGGTTGTGGCGGTGATTGCGGTTCGACTGTGGCTGAAGCATCGGGAAAAGACGCGGGATGAGGAGTAGCCTGGTTCAGCCTGATGCCTTCACCCACAGGGCTGAGGGTTCCCCAGTAATTTTTTTATCTGAAGCGATGAACACTGCTTCAGGAAAATTAATGGTTTACAGCGACGCCCTGGTCCGGCTGTAAATCGCCGAGGCGTTTCCGTAGGGCCGGGGCGAGGCGCAGGGATGCGCCGAGAGGGCGTGGCCTGCAGGGATGCAGGCTCATGCCCGACCCGATAGCCCGAAGGAATAAGCTGAGGGTACCGCGAAGCGGCGATTTACCGCCGGGAGCCCGGGTCGCCAGGGCGGCGGCGATTGAGCCGCCCTGGCACGTTCACAGGTCATGCTGTTACAGAGTAGCAAAGAACATGAAGTGAACGGAATGACCACTACAGTCGTATGTTCCCCCTCACCCCAGCCCTCTCCCTCAAGGGAGAGGGAGAAAGGAACCTACCCCTCCGGCTTAAACTGCGGGTTCGCCAGCATAAAGCCCCCGTCGACGATAAACGATTGCCCTGTTGTATAGCTGGCGTCGCTGTCACACAGCCACGCCACCAGGCTGGCAATCTCTTTCGTGTGGCCCGGTCTTGCCAGCGGGATTTCCGGCATTGAGCCTTCCTTCACTTCGCTGTCGTCCATGTCATTCATTGGCGTGGCAATGGCACCCGGCGCGACGGCGTTCACCAGAATGTTGTGCTTCACCAGCTCCATCGCCATGGATTTGGTTAACCCGCCGAGCGCGTGTTTCGCCGCCGTGTAGGCGCTGGCCTCCGGCAGGGGCGTGTGTTCATGTACCGAGGTGATGTTCACAATCCGCCCCCCTTCCCCCTGTTTCACCATCTGCCTTGCGGCTATCTGTGAACAGAGAAACGCCCCGTCCACGTCGACGGTGAAAATGTTCCGCCAGTCGTCGAACGGCATCTCGAGGAACGGCGCTTTGGTCATCGCCCCTGCATTATTAACCAGCACGTCCAGCCGACCAAAACGCGCAATCAGCGTTTCAATGGCCTCAGCGCCTTCCGGCAGCGTGCTTAAATCAAGATGGATAGCCTCCGCACGCTGCCCCTGCGCTTCGACTTCGCGGCAGGTTTCCAGCGCCCCTTTCTCATCCGAGTGCCAGGTGACGCCAATATCAAACCCGCGCTCAGCCAGCATCAGGGCCGTGGTTTTCCCAATCCCGGAATCCGATGCGGTCACAATCGCTACTCTGGTCATACTCACCTCCTGAAAAACTGCAAAGAGGTAAGTATAGATAATGGCCTTTTTTAGCCATGATGATAGCCGCCGCCCAGCGCCGAGGTCAGTTGCAGGGTAGCGTCGACATATTGCCCCTTCAGCAGCACGCCTTCGAGGTGCTCTTTGAGGGCCGGTATTCTGGCTTCACTGACCCGGGAGCCCGCAATAATCCCCGCGCTGAAACGCGCCTGAGCCAGCGCCACGACCCGTGCCGCATCTTTTTCAACCTGCTGCTGATGGCTGTTCTTCGCCATTAGCGTTTCGACTTCGCTGGCCGTGCGTGCCACCTGATTGACGGCCTCCACTACCGCTTTGTTGTAGTTGGCAACCGAGAGATTGTTCTGCGCCTGGGCGATATCCAGGCTGGCGTTCAGCCTGCCGCTGTCAAAAATTGGCAGCGTCAACCCGGCGGTCACGCCCATCTGCTGCGCGGATGAACGGAACAGATCGCTCAGGTGGAGGGCATCCTGCTGTAAGAACGCCATCAGGTTCACGTCAGGATAGAACGCTGCTCTGGCGGCCTCCACCTCGCTCATGGAGGCGTCGATATACCAGTGCGCCTCCTGAAGATCCGGGCGGCGTGCCAGCAGTTCATAGCCGAGCGTCGACGGTAACGAGGCTTCCACCGTCGGCAGGGCATGCCGCGTCAGCTTCACGGAGGGGGCGTTGGTCAGCGCGACCAGGCGCGCCTCTATGGCTTTCATCTTCCCGTTGACCCCGGCCAGCTGCTCTTCGGTTTTGCTGGCGTTGATGTCCGTTTCGACGCCCTCCACGGAGGAGGTGATGCCGTGTTGATACAGCTCGCGGTCGGCGCCGATAATATTGTCCTGCTCATGTTTGATCTGCGCGAGGACCTCCCCCACGGCGGCCTGCGTTTGCCATTCCCAGTAAAGCCGCGCCACGCTGCTGGCCAGCAGCTGACGGGTCTGCTCCAGCTCCGCTTTTTGCGCATTCACTTTGCCTATCCGGGCTTCGACCTGCGCGCGATTTTTTCCCCAGAGATCGAGATCCCAGCCAGCAGTCAGGCCAAAGGTGCCGTTGGTGTACCACGGCCCGGTTGTCCCTGCCGCCGGGTCGGTAATGGCAAAGGGCCCCATCAGCCCTTCGGCGGACATTTTCTGACGTTCGGCATCCGCTGAAAAATCAATCTGCGGACCGTCGGATGCCATAGCCGCTTTGGCCTGGGCTTCAGCGAGCGTAATGCGCTGACGGGCAATCTGCATATCCGGCGCATCGCTTAATGCTTTCGCAATCAGCGAATTAAGTTCGGGATCGTTATATGCTTTCCACCACTCATTTTTCGGCCAGTCCTGATGAGCCAGAACCGTCTTTACCGACGCCGCCGTGGTTTGCGTTTTAATGGGAGATACCGTGGCATGTTCAGGCGCGCAGGCAGCCAGAATAAATGCAAAGGGAACACTCAGAGATAAAATAAAAGAACGTTTCATTACGCCATATACTCAAAAAATAAAGGCGCAAATTACGCTTGATTCTGTTTGTTTTTTTAGTAATGCGTGGCAAAGCGTAAATTGTCATAGATTTAAATATACGGAAAAGTATTCACCGAAATTATTATTTAAATTTAATTATGCAAATAAAAAATAATCAACCCGACAGCGTGAACGTCCCCTGTCAGGTTGATCGCGTTATTAAACTTTCAGCGACGCGCCTTTCGTCGCAATAACCTCTTTATACCAGTAGAAGCTTTTCTTGCGGCTGCGCGCCAGCGTACCTTTTCCACTGTCATCGCGATCGACGTAAATAAAGCCGTAGCGCTTAGAGAGTTCAGCTTTTGATGCGCTCACCAGGTCGATTGGGCCCCAGCTGGTATAGCCCATCACCTCAACGCCGTCTTCGATCGCTTCACGCACCTGCACCAGATGGTCGTTAAGGTAGCTGATGCGGTAGTCATCCTGCACCGTGCCGTCCGCGTCCGGTTTATCCTTTGCTCCCAGACCATTTTCCACGATAAACAGCGGCTTCTGATAGCGATCCCAGAGCACGTTTAGCAGGGTACGCAGGCCGATGGGGTCAATCTGCCAGCCCCATTCGGAACTGGCCAGATGCGGGTTTGGCACCATGCTCAGGATGTTGCCGCGCGCCTGCTGGTTGAGGGCGTCGTCCGCGGTGACGCAGCCCGTCATGTAGTAGCTGAAGGAGATAAAATCGACGGTCGATTTCAGCGCCTCGCGGTCGGCGTCCGTGACCTCAAGCTGAATACCGTTGTCGCGGAAGAAGCGCTGCATATACCCCGGGTAGGCACCGCGACACTGTACGTCACCAAAGAATTGCCAGGCGCGGTTTTCCTGCAGTGTTTCCAGAACATCTTCCGGCTTGCAGGTCAGCGGATACATCAGACCGCCCAGCAGCATATTGCCAATTCTGCCATCAGGAACGATCTCATGGCAGGCCTTCACCGCCAGCGCGCTGGCCACCAGCTGATGATGGATCGCCTGATACACTTCGCCTTTGCTGCTGGTTTCCGGCAGGCCCACGCCGGTCATCGGCGCGTGCAGAGACATATTGATCTCGTTGAAGGTCAGCCAGAGCTTGACCTTTTCTTTGTAGCGCGCAAACACGGTACGGGCGTAGCGCTCGAAGAACCCAATAGTCTGGCGGCTGCCCCATCCGCCGTACTGCTTCACCAGCCCCCACGGCATTTCGTAATGCGACAGCGTCACCAGCGGGGTAATGTTGTGCGCGGCCAGCTCGTCAAACAGCCGGTCGTAAAACGCCAGCCCCGCCTCGTTCGGCTGCTGCTCGTCGCCGTTCGGAAAAATGCGGGTCCAGGCAATGGAGACGCGCAGGCAGCTAAAGCCCATCTCCGCGAACAGTTTGATGTCTTCCGGATAGCGATGATAGAAGTCGATGGCAACATCCTTGATGCCGCTGTCGCCCGCCACGCGCTCAACCACCGGGCCGAAGACCCCCTGCGGCTGAACGTCAGAGGTGGACAGCCCTTTCCCCTCCTCCAGATACGCGCCCTCTACCTGATTCGCGGCAACCGCGCCGCCCCATAAAAAATCGTCCGGGAAAGTTTTCATCACGTTCTCCTGTTATTGATGGCTTACGCTGAGTAACGGCGCACCAGCATTGACGGACGTTGCCGCCACGGTCACCACGTCGCGATACTCATCGCTGTTACTGATAATAATCGGGGTCGCCAGATCGTATCCGGCATCGATAATCGCCTGTCGGTCAAACTCCAGCAGCAGATCGCCGGGTTGCACCGTGTCACCGACCTTCACATGGGCGGTAAACGGCTTGCCGTCGAGCTTCACGGTGTCGATACCCACATGGATCAACACTTCTATTCCGCTGTTACTGAGCAGGCCAATGGCGTGTTTGGTCTGGAACAGCGAGGCCACCACGCCAGCAAACGGGGCAACCACTTTGTTATCGGAGGGAATAATCGCGGCGCCGCTGCCCAGCAGGCCGCTGGCAAAGGTGGTATCCGGCACCTGGTCGAGCGCAAGAACGGTACCGGTCATCGGTGATAGCACATCGTTTTCGCCCGCGGTGACCACCCCTTCTGGCGCGGTGTTTCCTGGCATACCGGCGACCAGCGTCAGGCCGCAGCTCAGCACCAGCGCCACCACCGTACCGATAATGCCGCCCCACAGCGTGGCGTCCACGCCGCCCGGCGGGATCATCTGGGCGACAGTAAAGATATTGGCGAAGCCGAAAGAGTAAACGTGGGTGTCACTAAAGCCGACAATCGCTCCGCCGATAGCGCCTGCCACGCAGCCAAAAATAAACGGACGGCGCAGCGGCAGGTTTACGCCATACACTGCGGGTTCGGTGATACCGAAAAACCCTGCCGTCACGGATGAACCGGCCAGCATTTTCTGACGCGCATCGCGGGTACGCAGGAAAATGCCCAGTGCCGCCCCCACCTGGCCGAACACCGCAGGCAAGAGCATCGGCAGCATGGAGTCATGCCCCAGCACCGCCAGGTTGTTGATCATCAGCGGCACCAGCCCCCAGTGCAGGCCAAAAATAACGCAGACCTGCCACAGCGCGCCCATCGCCGCGCCCGCCAGCCACGGTGCCAGAACGTAAATACTCTGATAGCCGTTCGCCAGCATCTGGCTCAGCCAGGTCGCCAGCGGCCCGATAACAAGGAAAGTCAGCGGCACGGTCACGGCAAGACAGATCAGCGGCGCGAAGAAGTTTTTCATTGAGGAAGGCAGCAGCCTGGTGCTCTGCTTTTCCAGCCAGCAGCTTACCCACGCGGCGAGAATAATCGGGATCACCGACGAGCTGTAGTTAAACCAGGTGACGGGAATGCCCAAAAAGGCTTCCGACACCGCGCCCGGCTGCTGGCTGGCGTTGAACGCCGCAATCATCACCGGATGGGTGAGCGCCCCGCCGATCACCATGGTAATAAACGGGTTGCCACCGAACTTTTTCCCGGCGGTATAGCCCAGCACCAGCGGGAAGAAGAAGAACAGCGCGTCGCTGGCAGCAAACCAGATTTTATACGTGCCGCTCCCGGTCGTGAGCCAGCCGCACACCACGGCCAGCGCCAGCAGCCCCTTCAGAATACCGGACGCGGCCAGAATGCCAATAAACGGGGTAAAGATCCCGGAGACGATATCAATCAGACGGCCCAACAGGTTACCCTTTTCACCCTTCTCTTCCACGACAGGGGCGTCGTCGGTCAGGCCTGCTTCATTGCGGACAGCCTGCCAGACGTCGTGAACGTGGTTGCCAATCACCACCTGAAACTGGCCGCCGCTTTCGACCACCATGATCACGCCCGGATTTTTCTTGAGCCCTTCTGCATCCGCCCGTTGATTGTCTTTCAGTTTGAAGCGAAGCCGGGTCGCGCAGTGCACAAGACTGACGATGTTCTCTTTTCCGCCAACGTGGCCGAGAATATCCTTCGCTAAAGCCTGGTATTCCATCTCGATTTCCTTACATCCGATGCCCGCAGGCACCTGTTGACTGAGTACAAAAAATAAAAAAACCCGAGAACGGCCTTCTGACGAAGGCCGCGCTCAGGTTTTGCCTGCGTAGTGCAGTAACAATCCTGTTTGAGGCTTAACGCCCCTCTTTTCTCACCCGCTCGATATGAATGGCGAGGAACATAATTTCTTCGGTTGTCAGCTCACGCTGATAGCTTTTGTTCAGGTGCTGTGCGATTTTCTCGGCGCATTTCCACGCCTTCGCGTAGTTGTCTTTGACTGCCGTATGCAGCGAGACATCGTCATCTTCCACCACGGTGCGGGTGAGCATCCGCTGGGCAAAAAATTTCAGGTGGGTGACAAAACGCTGATAGCTGAGCGACTCTTCGTCATACTCAAGCTGCAGCTGATACTTCACCAGCTGCAGGATCTCCTGCATCACCCGCGTCACGTGCATCACCTCCGGCATTTCGCTGTTCAGCTGCGCGGTGACCAGATGCAGGGCGATAAAACCGGCCTCATCCTCCTCCAGTTCGACGTTCAGGCGTCTGGCGATAATGGCCCGCGCCTCCTGCCCTAACTCGAACTCCTTCGGATACAGCCGTTTAATATCCCACAGCAGCACGTTTTTGATGGCCAACCCGTTCTTCTGCCGCTCAATCGCAAAGTAGCAGTGATCGGTAAGGGTGATATACAAGCTCTCCTGCAGCTTGCCCAGCCGCTGCGCCGCCAGCCCGATGATGCGGTCGCAGGTGGTCATCACCTCCAGCGGAATTTGACTCAGCAGCTCTCCGAGCCGACGCACCAGTTCATCACTTTGTAACGCAAACACCTTTTCAACCAACGCGGTATCCAGCGCTTCACCGACGCGCTTCTGAAAGGCCAGCCCACGGCCCATCACCACCTGTTCGCGCCCGCGCTCATCCTGAACAACCACCACGTTATTATTGAGTATCTTGGCGATTTTCATCTGAACCCCAGAAACAAAAAAACCTGACCTCCGGCAGATGCCAGAAAATCAGGTTTTGCCTGCCTAAGCAGTAACAATCCAGTTCTGGCACTCTATCAGTTTCATTCGTAGCCTCAATGCGTCACGCGTCAGAAACGTGACGCGGATCGAACTTGCTACGGTGATATCAGAAGGTCACCACCGTTTTCAGCTCGGTGACCCAGGCATCCTGGGTGCGACTGACCCCACCGGGATGGTGCCAGTACTGCATGCCCGGCTGCAGTTCAAGCCATGACACCGGACGAAAACGGTAGTAAAACTCGCCGTTCAGGGAATGGCCCGGCACCGGGTGATATGCCGGATTGTCATAATCGCTTACGCCGCTCAGGCTGTTCAGGTAACGCTGGTTGCGGGCGTACTGGCTGCTCATATCAATCCAGGTTAAGCCAAAGCCAATCCAGTCTTCCGGTCGCGCATCAAACAGCCCGCGGTAGCGCAGCGAGGCGGCGTAAACCTGGTGCATGTAGTTACTGCTCTGATCCGCAAGGCTCATGCTGAACGAGGTACTCAACCCGCGATTCGGATCATCCTGATGCTGCGTTAGCTGCTGGTTCAGTCCGGCGTACATAAACCAGGTCCGGCTGTGCGTGTCGAATCCGTCCGGGTCCGTCGCCCCCGCCCCACCCGATTTGCCGCGATAGAGATCGGTTTGCGGCGCGTTGGTAAACACCACGCCCAGGTTGTACGCGCCCGGCAGGCCGTTAATCAGTGGACGCGCTTCGATTTCAACCGGCAGTAAGATCCCTTTGCTGCCCTTCGTCGACCAGCTCCACGCATGGCTGCGGCTGGCGGCCTGCGGATTCTGCTCCATCACGCCACCCTTCAGGGTTAGCGTCGGCGTGAGTTTATACGCAAGCGTGGTGCCCCAGGTGTGCACATTCCAGTTGTTCCAGGTCAGCGAGTTGGCTGACTTCCCGCCGCACTGGGACAGCAGCTGGAAATCACAGGGGATAATTTGATCGAAGGTTTGTACCTTGTTCATCATCCCGATGCGCCAGGTCAGACGCCTGTCGTCAAAGCTGCGGGCAAAAGTCAGCCAGCCCAGACGGGTAATCGACTGCCCGCCCCAACTCTCCTGAGTCAGATCGTTGAAGTTGACGCGCGGGTCCTGCACGCGTTTGGTGGTGAGATCGTCATTGTGGTTGCGGTTGACGATGTTCCCCTCAATACGCGCGTCCGGGATACCGGTCCAGCGCTCCAGATCCTGGTTGAAGGTCAGCGCGAACTGGTCAATATAGGCCACGTGGGAGTCGTGGTTATATCCACCACCGCCGTTCCAGCCAATTTCATTCAGGTATCCGAGGTTGTAGGTAAAACCGTTATCGTTAAGGATTTTACGTATGCCGAGCATTTCGCCGAGAACAGGCTCCGGCGGAGATTCAAACCCTAATACCGTTCCGTTCCAGTCTTGCGCCATCGACAGCGGGGATATCGCCAATAAGGCGAGCGCATAGAGTTTATTTTTATATGCCATAATAACAACCTGTGATTGAGTATTGAGTGCGTAACCGGCCGCAGGAAATTTTTCTATTTCCTGTCGAGAATTCATTTTTTAAAATCATTAAAAAGCGCTAAGCCAAATGTCTCTCCTGCGTAAACGACAGGCAAAAAAAAACCTAAGCGCTCCACAGCGAAAATGCTGTGAAACGCTTAGGTTTTGCCTGTTAACCAGTAACAATCCTGCGTTGAAAACAGTGGCACCTTAACACCGTCGCGCCACGTTTAAAACCGGAACTGTTTTCTGTTTTAAAAAAGTGTGAGCAATTTAACGCTTATTATTTGGACTGAATCACCCGGGCAATATCAGCCGACGTCTGTAAAGTACGAATCTCCTGAAATAATCCCAGCGCTTCATCGTACTCTTTGCGTAAATAACTCAGCCACTGCTTAATTCGCGCGACGTGATACAAACCGGTGTCGCCCTGCTTTTCCAGACGGCTGTATTTTTGCAGCAGCGTGACGACGTCTGCCCACGGCATCCGCGGTTCGTTATATTTCACCACCCGGCTGAGGTTAGGCACGTTCAGCGCGCCACGGCCGATCATTACCGCATCGCAGCCGGTGGCGTTCAGACAGGCCTGCGCGCTCTCGTAGTCCCAGATTTCGCCGTTAGCGATCACCGGAATGGTGAGGCGTTTGCGGATCTCACCGATCGCCTGCCAGTTAATGCGATCGGCTTTGTAGCCATCTTCTTTGGTACGGCCATGCACCACCAGCTCGGTGGCGCCGGCCTGCTGTACCGCATCGGCGATTTCAAACTGCCGCGCATCGCTGTCCCACCCCAGGCGAACCTTAACCGTCACCGGCAAATGCGCGGGTACCGCCTCGCGCATAGCTTTCGCGCCGCGGTAAATCAGTTCAGGATCTTTCAGCAACGTCGCTCCGCCGCCGCTGCCGTTCACCAGCTTAGACGGACAGCCGCAGTTGAGATCTACCCCGTAAGAGCCCAGCTCAACCGCGCGGGCGGCATTTTCCGCCAGCCATTCCGGATACTGGCCGAGGAGCTGAATACGCACCAGCGTGCCGGAAGAGGTCCGGCTCTGGTTGTGCAGCTCGGGGCAAAGCCGGAAGAAGGATTTTACCGGCAACAGCATATCGACCACGCGCAGGAACTCCGTCACGCAGAGATCGTAGTCGTTCACCTCGGTCAGAAGCTCGCGCACGAGGGAGTCGAGCACGCCTTCCATTGGGGCCAGTAAAACACGCATAGCAGTACCTGTGAAAAAAGACGCGCTATAGTAGCCGCTCTCTATATCGCTGGGAAGCGCTTCTGTTCAGGCAGAAAGTCACCCGGCGTTGCCCCAACAATGGCGCGAAACGCCGCCGCAAATGCCGCCGGGCCGGAAAAGCCCAGCATCCAGGCCACCTGCTTAACCGGGTATCCGTTGGCGAGCAGATCCAGCGAGGCACAAATCCTGGCTCGCTGTCGCCAGGCCCGGAAGCTAAAGCCGGTATCGTTGATAAACGCGCGTGAAAACGTGCGTTCAGACATCGCGGCCCGTTCCGCCAGCCTTTCCAGAGAGAGATCCCAGAGATTGTTGGCAATGATGTCACAGGCAATGCGATGTAAGCGCTCATCCACGGGCATCGGTAATTCGGCCGAGATTTGCTGAGCTTCACTGAGGATATCGAGCAGCAAAACGGCCATGCTGCGCTGACTGGCTGGCCGGTATTCCGCGCTGAACAGCCCGGCAATCAGCTCTTTGAACAACGCTGTTGCCATAATCACGTGAACCTCGTCTTTCCGCTTAAAAGGCTCGCATTGCGCTATCAGCGCCGGGCTAAACCAGACCGCGCGCAGCTCCGTTGCGGATAACACGCTGTAGGTATGCTCCTGAAAGGGAGGGATCCACAGCGCGCGCTGCGGCGGTATGACCCAGCGTTTGCTGCCGGTTTCGACCAGCATGACTCCTTTGATGGCAAACAAAAGTTGTCCCTGCGAATGCTGATGAGGCGGATCGACTTCGCCGCGCGTATAGCGAATCGCCCCTCTTGACCATCCGATAGCATCGTCGTGAATTGGCGTTTTATCGATAACGGTTGGCATTTCACATTTCCCCCTTCCTCTTATGATGCTGCTTGTACACGTAACCAGAGAGAGACGCAATGCACATCCATTTTATTATTCATGAACATTTCGAGGCACCAGGCGCCTATGAAATCTGGGGGAAAAGTCGCGGCTGCAGTCTGAGCTACACCAGAGTTTATCAGGGCGATCCTGTACCCGAGGCGCTGGGGCACACAGACCTGCTTATCATCATGGGAGGCCCGCAGTCCCCCGCCACCACGCGTGAGGAATGCCCCTGGTTTGATGCGCAGGCGGAAAAGGCACTCATCAGCCGCGCGATAGAGGCAGGTAAAACGGTGATAGGCGTTTGTCTGGGCTCGCAGCTTATCGGTGAAGCGCTGGGCGCAGCGTTTTGCCACAGCCCGGAAAAAGAGATCGGCAAATTTCCCGTCAGGCTCACAGATGCAGGCAAGGCGAACCCGCTGTTTGAGGACTTTGGCAGCGTGCTGAACGTCGGTCACTGGCATAACGACATGCCTGGGTTGACGCCGCAGGCTAAGGTTCTGGCGTACAGCGAGGGCTGTCCCCGCCAGATCGTGCAATACAGCGAACGGGTTTACGGTTTCCAGTGCCATATGGAGCTGACGCCGGAGGTGGTAGAGTTGCTGATTGAGCATTCGCAGAGTGACCTCCGCCGCGCGGGTGAATTCCGTTTTGTCGAAACGGCAGAAAAACTCCGCTCGCATGATTATTGCGAAATGAACCAGGTGCTGTTTTCTTTTCTCGATAAACTGACAGCCTGTCGCTGATACCTTCTCTGGCACGCCGTTTCGCCAGCGCAATCCCTTTCCTCTAAACTGTAGCCTGCACCGTTAAGGTGATACCGGACGTTCCATTCCGGAATGTCTGGTATGCTCAAAATTCATGATGTGATCCGTGGCACATTTTTAGGTTTAATTGTATGATGAATGCGTTTCAGCAAGGACTATCACCATGAGCAAATCATTGAACATTATCTGGCAATATCTGCGCGCATTCGCCCTGATTTACGCCTGCCTGTATGCCGGGATTTTCATCGCGTCGCTGCTGCCCATCACCATCCCCGGCAGCATTATCGGCATGCTGATCCTCTTCGTGTTGCTGGCGCTGCAAATCCTGCCCGCAAAGTGGGTCAACCCCGGCTGCTTCGTCCTCATTCGCTATATGGCGCTGCTTTTCGTGCCTATCGGCGTGGGCGTCATGCAGTATTTTGATTTGCTCAAAGCCCAGTTCGGCCCGATTGTGGTCTCCTGCGCGGTCAGTACGCTGGTGGTTTTCCTGGTGGTGAGCTGGAGTTCACATCTGGTGCATGGCGAACGTAACGTGATTGGGGAGAAAACAAAAAAATGATGGACAATATCTGGTGGTCGCTGCCGCTCACCCTGGCTGTGTTCTTCGCCGCACGTAAGCTTGCCGCGCGTTTCAAAATGCCCTTGCTGAACCCCCTGCTGGTGGCGATGGTGATGATTATTCCGTTCCTGCTGCTCACCGGCATTCCTTACGAACGCTACTTTGCCGGCAGCAAAATCTTAAACGACCTGCTGCAGCCCGCCGTCGTGGCGCTGGCGTTTCCTTTATACGAGCAGTTGCACCAGATCCGCGCCCGCTGGAAATCCATCATTACCATCTGTTTTGTGGGTAGCCTGGTGGCGATGATCACCGGTACGTCGGTGGCGCTGTTGATGGGGGCCTCGCCGCAAATTGCCGCCTCTATTCTGCCTAAATCGGTGACCACGCCTATCGCGATGGCGGTTGGGGGCAGCCTCGGCGGTATTCCGGCCATCAGCGCGATGTGCGTCATTTTCGTCGGTATTCTCGGCGCGGTGTTTGGCCACACTCTGCTGAACGCGATGCGTATTCATACTAAGGCGGCTCGGGGGCTGTCGATGGGCACCGCCTCGCACGCGCTGGGCACCGCCCGCTGCGCGGAGCTGGATTATCAGGAAGGGGCGTTTAGCTCCCTGGCGCTGGTGATCTGCGGGATTATCACCTCCCTGCTGGCCCCGTTCATTTTCCCGCTGATTCTGGCGGTGATGGGCTAAAATTTGCGATGCGTCGCGCAAATTTCATTTTGATTTCATAAGTTGCATACATAATGAGAAGTGGATCACATATAAAGCCCTAACGGCTCCGTAAACTACCGATCCATTAACCTTTATGAGGCAAACGCCATGCACCCACGTTTTCAAGCTGCTTTCGCCCAGCTTGCAGAGAATTTGCAGTCAGCCCTTGCTCCCGTTCTGGCAGATGCGCACTTCCCCGCCCTGCTGACCGCGGAGCAGGTCACGATGCTGAAACAGGCAACGGGACTGGACGAAGACGCGCTGGCTTTCGCACTGCTTCCTCTGGCTGCCGCCTGCGCGCGGGCCGATCTCTCCCACTTCAACGTCGGGGCCATTGCGCGCGGCGTCAGCGGCACCTGGTACTTCGGCGGCAACATGGAGTTCCTGGGCGCAACCATGCAGCAAACCGTGCACGCCGAGCAGAGCGCCATCAGTCACGCCTGGCTGCGCGGTGAAAAAGCGCTGAGCGCCATTACCGTTAACTACACTCCGTGCGGCCACTGCCGTCAGTTTATGAACGAGCTGAACAGCGGGCTGCAGCTGCGCATCAATCTGCCAGGCCGCGCGCCGCACACGCTGGCGGATTACCTGCCTGACGCGTTTGGCCCGAAAGATCTGGAGATCAAAACCCTGCTGATGGACGAGCAGAACCACGGTTTCGCCCTGTCCGGCGATGACCTGAGCCAGGCGGCGATTGCCGCCGCCAACAAGAGCCACACGCCGTACAGCAAGTCCCCGAGCGGCGTGGCGCTGCAGTGCCGCGATGGCCGAATCTTCACCGGCAGCTATGCGGAAAACGCAGCGTTTAACCCAACGCTGCCGCCGCTGCAGGGCGCACTCAACCTGCTGAGCCTGAACGGCTATGATTATCCTGACATTCAGCGAGCGATTCTGGCTGAAATTGCCGATGCGCCGCTGATTCAGTGGGATGCCACTGCCGCAACGCTTAAAGCGCTGTGCTGTACGACGATTGACCGCGTACTGCTGGCGTGATCCTTCCGGCGGGCAGAAATGCCCGCCAGTTTGCTGAAAAACCCCTCAGTTGAGTCGCTGTTTCTTGCGCTAACCAGACGGGTAAAGTAGCCTGAGTTAAATTTCACCTTCGGTACGAGCCATCTGCATGTTAAAGCGCGTTTTTTACAGCCTGTCTGTCCTGGTCGGCATACTGCTGTTGATCGTGCTCGGTCTCGACCGCTGGATGAGCTGGAAAACCGCCCCCTACATCTTTGATGACCTGCAGGACCTGCCCTATCGTCAGGTTGGCGTGGTGCTCGGCACCGCCAAGTATTACCGCACCGGCGTCATCAACCAGTATTACCGTTACCGCATCCAGGGCGCGCTGAATGCCTACAACAGCGGCAAGGTGAACTATCTGCTGCTGAGCGGCGATAACGCGCTGCAAAGCTACAATGAACCGGTGACGATGCGTAAGGACCTGATTGCCGCAGGCGTGGATCCAGCCGATATCGTGCTCGACTACGCCGGTTTCGCACCCTGGACTCCATCGTGCGCACGCGCAAGGTCTTCGACACCAACGACTTCATCATCATCACCCAGCGCTTTCACTGCGAGCGTGCGCTGTTTATCGCGCTGCACATGGGTATTCAGGCGCAGTGTTACGCGGTGCCGTCGCCAAAAGATATGCTGAGCGTGCGCGTGCGCGAGTTCGGCGCCCGCTTTGGTGCCCTGGCCGATCTGTATATCTTTAAGCGCGAACCGCGCTTTTTAGGCCCGCTGGTGCCGATTCCGGCGATGCACGAAGTGCCGGAAGACGCGCAGGGTTACCCGGCCGTCACGCCTGAGCAGCTGCTCGATATGCAGAAAAAAGAGAAATAGCGGGACCGTCTTTATACTTTCTTTACGCCGGGCCTGACGCTTTTTATCTCCCCTTTACGTCGGCTCTTTTAAGCTGAGTTCATTGCCGCTACGGCTTCATTGAAGAATGACTATGAACTCGATAATGAATGCGTTTTTCCTCAAAAGTCTCCGCCCATACTTTAACTTTCCCGGCTTATCACTCCCTGGCGCACTTAATTCTGGTCTCTGGCTGGATGAAAAAATTGACGCCCTGCAGCACAACGTTGCCGTGGAAGTAGCCGATTATCTGGAACGTTACCCGCAAACGAAACATGTTGACGTTTACCTGAACGATATCAACGGCACGATGCGCGGCAAGCGCCTCTCGGTGGAGAGCATGCTGAGTCTGGAAAAAGGCTGTTATTTTCCGCTTTCCGTCTACTCAATGGATCAGAAGGGAAAAATCGCCGCCCCGCTTTATGATGAACCCGATCGGCTGTGCGTCCCGGTCGCCGGCTCTTTGCGTCCCTGTCCGCAGGATCCGGAGCACACCGCGCAGATCCTGCTGACGATGAAAGACAGCGACGGTAACCCCTGCCCGCTTGAGCCGCGCGCGATACTGCAGAACGTCGTGGCCCGCTTCCATCAGCACGGCCTTTTCCCGGTCATTGCCCCGGAAATCGAGTTTTACCTGACGGGACAGGGCGAGCGCGATCCGCAAAATCAGGGCTGTTTTCATATGGATACCTCGTCGGCGCATGCGGCGCTGTTTGACGAGCTGGAACAGCTGGCGCACCTGCAGCGCATCCCGCTGTCAGGGGTCGTAGCGGAAGCCGAGTCCGGACAGTACGAATTAAACCTGAAGCACAGCCAGCGCGTCGTTGAGGTCTGTGATAACGTGCTGGCCCTGCGCCGCCTGACCCGCTATGTCGCTGAAAAGCACGGTCTTCAGGCCAACTTTATGGCTAAGCCTTTCAGCCAGCTGTCCGGCAGCGGTTTGCACATCCATTTCAGCCTGAACAACAGCCGTGGCGAAAATGTTTTTGCCTCGCCGGTGAACGCGCTGAGCAGCATGATGCGTTTGTGCATCGCGGGCCAGCTGGCGCTAATGCCCGCCTCCGTCGCCATTCTTGCGCCGGGGGTCAACGCGTTTCGTCGCCTGCGTAAAAACCTGACGGAACCCGTCTTTAACTCCTGGGGCTATAACACCCGCTCCGCCGCCTTGCGTATTCCCTGCTCGGATGACGGCAATCGTCGTATTGAGTACCGGCTGGCCGGGGCCGATGCGAATCCGTATCTGGTGGCGGCCACTATCCTGACAGGCATGCTGTACGGGCTGGAACATATCGACGAGGGGGATCTCCCTGAGCCGCAGCATGACCAACCCGAACTGCCGCTGTTCCAGCAGGAGGCGATTGAGGCCTTTGCCCGCTGTGAGTATCTCACCGACAGCCTGGGCGACGCCTTTTCCGAACAGTGGGTCGCCTGCAAGCTTTCTGAACTCGACTGGTTTGAGCGCATTGTGACGCAGGAGGAGTCCCATCTGGCATAGGGCATAAAAAAAGCCCGCTCGGTGAGCGGGCCGGGTATGGCGAGAAACGATTACTTCTTACGGGCGTACTTCAGTGAATCCAGCGCAACCGCGAAGATAATGATGGCGCCCTTGATGATGTACTGCCAGTACGGGTTCACGCCGATGTAGGTCAACCCATAGTTGATGACGGTGAAGATGATCACACCGGTCACCACACCGAGCACCGTCCCCACACCGCCGCTGAAGGAGACGCCGCCCACCACGCAGGCTGCAATCGCATCCAGTTCGTACATGAAGCC
Source organism: Enterobacter sp. BNK-22 (assembly GCF_048684805.1). Classification (NCBI taxonomy): domain Bacteria; kingdom Pseudomonadati; phylum Pseudomonadota; class Gammaproteobacteria; order Enterobacterales; family Enterobacteriaceae; genus Enterobacter; species Enterobacter sp. BNK-22. The sequence goes on along the minus strand of NZ_JBLQTT010000001.1, from coordinate 390,419 downwards.
AAGGTTGTTCGTTGCAGAGCCGATACGGCCCGCTTCCAGCATCCCGCCGAAGGCGTAGAACACCCCGGACAGGGCATAGATGATGAGCAGGTTCAGGGCAACGTTTACGCCGGAGACTTTCGCCGCTTCCGGGTTACCGCCGATAGCGAAGATGTTTTTGCCAAAGCGCGTTTTGTTCCACAGGATCCAGACGAAGGCGACCGCAATCAGCGCATAGAAGGTGATATACGACAGGCGGAAGCTGCCCAGCGCGATAAACCCTTGCGTAAAGGTCGAGAAGCCGCTGTCAAAGCCCGAGATGGGCGAAGCACCGACGAAGTCGTAGTACAGGGAGTTGATACCGTAAACGATGATCATCGTACCCAGGGTGGTGATGAATGGCGTCACGTTCAGGTAGGCGATGATAATACCGTTGATCAGACCAATCACCGCACCGATGGCGCAGACAATCAGGATCACCACGAAAATCGGCATGGTGGCCATTTCCGGGAAGACCTTGTTGGCGTTTTCCATCGACTGCAGCAGGGTTGCCGCGATAACCGCCGCCAGACCTACCTGACGCCCCGCGGAGAGGTCCGTCCCCTGGGTCACGATCAGGCCCGCCACGCCCAGCGCAATGATAATACGCACGGAGGACTGGGTCAGAATGTTACTCAGGTTCAGCAGGCTTAAGAACGTAGGGTCCTGGAAAATGATGATTGCCAGCAAGACTAAAAGAACAACGTAAATACCGCCTTCTTTCAGGTAAGTGAGAAAACTTTTTTTATTTAACGCACTCATGAGGAGCCCCTGATCTTAAAGGTGCAAAGACGCAAGACGCAAAATTTCATTTTGCGTTGTCGTTTTGGTGTCAACAATACCGGCGACGAGACCATTGCTCATAACCAGAATACGGTCCGTGATCCCTAACAATTCCGGCATTTCGGAAGAAATAATAATGATCCCTTTATTCTTTTTCGCCAGCTCGGCAATCAGCTGATAAATTTCAAACTTCGCACCGACGTCAATACCGCGAGTCGGCTCATCCAGCATCAGAATTTCTGGCTGCGTTAATAACCAACGGCCAATAATCACTTTCTGCTGGTTACCGCCTGACAGCGAACCAATCTGGGTGCGGTGGCCTGGCGTTTTTACGCGCATGGAGTCAATTACCCATTGGGTATCGCTCTTCATGCGGGAGTTATCCAGCAGCCCGACTTTGTTTTTGTAATTGCGAATGTTAGAAATTAACGAGTTAAAGTTAATATCCAGATAAGCATAAATACCGGTCGAACGACGCTCTTCCGTCACCAGCGCAAAACCATTATTAATGGCTTCGTTGGCGTTGTGGTTATTGATTTTCTTACCGTGCAGCGTAATGGTGCCTTCGGCTTTCTCACGAATGCCAAACAGGGTTTCTACGATATCGGTACGCTTTGCCCCCACCAGCCCGGCAATCCCCAGGATTTCACCCTTGTGCAGGTCGAAGGAGACATCGCGAATAGACGGCTGACGCAATGAGGTCAGATTGCGCACTTCCAGAATCACTTCACCCGGCTTGTTTTCTTTGTCCGGGAAGCGCTGGTTCAGCGAACGGCCGACCATCATGGCGATGATCTTGTCCATGTCCAGCCCTTCCAGCGGCTGCGTGGCAATCCACTGGCCGTCGCGCAGGATGGTGATCTCATCGCACAGCTGGAAGATCTCTTCCATTTTGTGGGAGATGTACACAATGCCGCAGCCGCGATCTTTCAGCTTACGAATAATGGTAAAAAGGTGGTTAACCTCTTTTTCCGTTAATGACGATGTCGGTTCGTCCATGATGACGATTTTCGCATCATAGGAGAACGCTTTGGCAATTTCGATCATCTGCATCTGGGAGACGGATAATGTTCCCACGCGGGCGCGCGGATCGATATCAATATCCAGCTCGTCAAAAATCGCCTTGGTGTCGCGATACATTTTGTCCTGATCGACAAAGACACCTTTGGTGGGATAACGCCCCAACCACATGTTATCCATGACTGAACGCTGCAGCACCAGGTTTAATTCCTGGTGAACCATCGAGATACCGTTTTCCAGTGCTTCTTTCGCTGAATGGAAATCGATCTCTTTCCCCTGAAAAAGAATGCTGCCAGAATCTTTTTGATAGATCCCAAAAAGACATTTTAATAATGTTGATTTACCCGCACCGTTCTCCCCCATTAAGGCATGAATAGAGTGAGGACGCACTTTTAAATTAACATTATCGAGTGCCTTAACGCCGGGAAATGACTTGTTGATACCGCTCATTTCCAACAGGTATTCACCGGATGACTGAGTTGTTGTGCTGACCATAATTATACCTTGTTGGCCTCGCATATCGCGTTATAAAAGGGCGCAACGAATTGCGCCCAGTGGAGACAGTACCGCTTACTTATTTACCGATAAACTCAGCCAGGTTGGACTGGTCTACGCCCACGTAAGGTACGCGAACGATTTTGTTGTCAATTTTCCAGTTAGTGCCATCTGCCGCACCTTTGCCATCGGCCAGGTTTTTCGCCAGATCGAAGGTCGCTTTCGCCTGGTTGTTGGCATCGTTCAGCACGGTACCGGCCATCGCACCGGATTTAACCAGCGCCAGCGCTTCTGGCAGCGCATCCACACCGAATACCGGGATAGAGGATTTGTTGTGTGCTTTCAGCGCTTCTACCGCACCCATTGCCATCGCATCGTTGTTGGCGATAACCACTTCGATTTTGTTGGCGTTAGGGCCGGACAGCCACGCGTCCATCTTATCTTTCGCCTGAGCGGTATCCCACATCGCGGTATCTAACGCCAGCTGCTGGGTTTTCAGGCCCTTGTCGTTCAGCTCTTTGATAACGTAGGTGGTACGCGCTTCAGCATCCGGATGGCCAGGTTCGCCTTTCAGCAGCACGAACTGAATCTGACCGTCTTTGTTCAGGTCCCAGTTCGGGTTCGCCGCCCAGTGTTTCGCGATCAGATCGCCCTGAATAATACCGGACTCTTTGGAGTCGGTACCGACGTAATACGCTTTATCGTAGCTATCCAGCGCCTTACGGGAAGGTTCTTTGTTGAAGAAGACGATCGGCACGTTCTGGCCGCGCGCTTTTTCAATAACCGTGCCTGCTGCAGCCGGGTCAACCAGGTTGATGGCCAGGGCTTTCACGCCTTTCGCCAGCAGAACGTCGATCTGGTCGTTCTGTTTGGACTGGTCATTCTGGGAGTCGTTCATCAGCAGCTGAACGTCTGGCGCTGCTTTCGCATCTTTCTCAATCGCTTTACGCACAACAGACATGAAGTTGTCGTCGTATTTATAGATGGTCACACCAATACGGGTATCCGCAGCGTGCGCTGCTGCACCAAAAAGCATGCTTGCCATTACAGCAGACAGGGTCAACACCTTCTTATTCATGGTATCTCCGGTTTTTTTATGCAGGGTAGTTCTTGTGAATAACGAGCGGCGGGCAGATGTTAATAAAACGTTACTGACAGCCGAGGTTCACTTATAAAATTTCTCTCTTCCGTGTTCGGTAACGCTCCAGAAATGCGTTTTATTCGTTGTTTGCGGCACATTGGCTATAGTGAAAGTGAATAATCACTGTTACATAGCGTTTCAGCCCCTAAAACGCTGACATCATAGTCAGCGCCTTGTTAAGATACTGTGAATTTACTCACAGATTGAAAACGGTTACATCACCACATGTAATCAGTTAGTGATCGGAACCACAGTTTGCCGGACCGCGACGGAGTGGCGACGCACTAAAGTCGGCATAAAACAGTGTGTTGCCCCCGGATCCAGCATGCCAGCAGCCCCCTGTAACGCCAGCTCAGTCGCCAGTTTCGCCATAGAGGCAATGGGATAACGCACGGTTGTCAGCTGCGGGTCGGTGTAACGGGCAATCGGGATATCATCAAAACCAATGAGTGATAAATGCTGTGGCACCGCAATCCCGTTATCCTTCAGCGCCGTCAGGGCGCCTGCCGCCATGCTGTCATTATAGGCAAACACCGCAGACAGCTGCAGATTGCGGCCCAGCAGCTCTACCATCGCCGCTTCACCGCCCTGCATGTCCGGCGTGCCGGTCCCCACCCAGCTTTCGGATGGCGTAATGCCGTGCTCTTTCAGGGCGTTTTGCCACCCTTCGCGCCGCAGTTCGTCATCTTCAATCTGATGGCTGGAGGCCAGATAACCGATCCGCTGATGTCCATTGTTGATGAGCATTTTCGTGGCCATCATGGCGCCGCTAACGTTATCCAGCCCGACGCAGCGGTGGGCATAGCCGGGGACGATGCGGTTGATCAGCACCATACCCGGGATCTGCTCCATCAATCCGGTTAGCTCTTCATCGCTCAAGGCTTTTGAATGGACAATCAAGGCGTTACAGCGCTGGCGGATCAGCACTTCAATGGCATGACGTTCTTTTTCCGCCTCATGATAGCTATTGCCGATCAGGACATATTTCTGATGCTGCTGGGCGACCATATCGACCGCTTTCACCAGTGCGCCGAAAAAGGCATCTGAGACATCCATCACCACCACGCCGATGGTGTCGCTAACCTGCGTCGCAAGCGCCTGAGCATTGGCATTTGGCCGGTACCCGAGCTGGGTCACGGCCTTCATTACGGTTTCACGGGTTTCAGGGCTGACCAGCGCGCTATTGTTGAGCACGCGTGAGACGGTAGCCACAGAAACGCCCGCCTGACGGGCGACGTCACGAATGGTGATCATATTCACCATCCTTCAAAGAATTGCAGCAACTCACAGACACCCCCTGTGTTTAGCAAGGTGGCTATTTTGGCAGCGAGAGAAAGGGGACTACGTGAAGAAGCTCACAGTCATGAAAACGCTTACATCCGTTTTGTTAATGATTGTGATCCAGATCGTTATCTGGATGTATTTTTCAATGATATCCCTGAAGCACGTGCGGTTAACTGACGCCATACCCACTCCAGCGGTCCCTGGCGGAAATAGCGTAGCCAGAGCACAGAAAACGCCAGGTTTACTGCCCAGACCGGAATAACAAACGCCAGCAGCGTAAGGCGGTCGAATTTCATAAACAGGCCAAAGCGATAGAAAAGCGTGGTGCAAATCAGCGTTTGCAGGAGGTAATTGCTCAACGCCATGCGGCCCACGCAGGCGATAGCGCTGACCATCCACAGACGAGAAAGCGAGGGCCAGAAGCCGTAGATCAGCGCCGCGTAGCCGATGGTCTGAAACGGCGCGCTCAGTTCACGCGGCACCTGGAGCAGGAACGCGCACCAGCGGTAATCCCAGTGGATGTGCCACTGCACCATCACCGCCGGGAGATTAATCAGCACGCCGAGCAGCACCAGACCGACGCCGGTACGGCGATAGTGACGCAGGCTGAATTCCCCTTTCAGCCAGCCGGTGCGCATCAGTGACGCGCCCATCAGCATCATACCCGCCAGCTGCCAGCCGTATTGCGCGCCCAGCGCAAGGAGGTTGTCCCCCAGCATATCCGCGCGGTTGCTTATCGCTTCCGTACCGTCTTTCAGCTTCCAGAACTGCTCGTACTGCAGGTTAGCGGCATCCGGGATCCAGGCACGGTTTGTCGTCTCGCCGGAAATCATCCCCAGCAGCAACAATACTCCAAGCCCCATGACATAGAGCATCACCCCGGTGTTGAACAGGCTTTTAACGCTGTGCGCATCGCGAATGAGGCGCCAGCAGATGAGCCCGACTAACCCATAGGCAAGAAGAATATCGCCGTCCCAGAAGAACAGGCCATGGATAAAGCCGAGGATAACCAGCAGCGTCAGGCGCGACTGGATCCAGCGCGTGCCGCGTTTGAGGAGAAGCTGCAGGCCTGCGCCAAACAGCAGGGCAAAGAGCGTGAGGAATTTGACCTGCGCAAAGAGATCGAGGATTGCCCAGGTCCAGGCATCACTGCGGGTAATATCGCCATACCACGCGGGATTAAGATACGCCGCCTTCGGCAAACCGAAGGCGGTGATATTAAGCAGCAGGATACCGAGAATGGCGACGCCGCGAACAAAATCGAGCGTGACGTTTCGCTCCATGGTCCCTGCCCTGTAAGACTTAGTTGTGGTGACGTACGGCGCGCAGGAACTCCTGGCGGGTATTCTGGCTCGATTTAAACAGACCGCCCAGCGAGGTTGTAGTGGTCGCACTGGTGGCATCGCGCACGCCGCGCGCTTTCACGCAGTAGTGAACCGCGTCGATAGAGACGGCCACGTTATTGGTGCCCAGCAGCGTTTGCAGCGCGGTCAGGATCTGCTGGGTCAGGCGCTCCTGCACCTGCGGACGCTGAGCGAAGAACTGCACGATGCGGTTGATCTTCGACAGGCCAATCACCGTATCTTTGGGGATATACGCCACGGTCGCTTTACCGTCGATGGTCACAAAATGGTGTTCGCAGGTGCTGGTCAGCGTGATATCGCGAACCGTCACCATCTCATCCACTTTCATCTTGTTTTCAATGACGGTGATTTTCGGGAAGTTGGCGTAATCCAGGCCCGAGAAAATTTCGTCGACGTACATTTTTGCGATGCGGTGCGGCGTCTCCATCAGACTGTCGTCACTCAGATCGAGATTCAGCAGCTCCATGATGTCGGTCATATGACCGGCAATCAGACGCTTGCGGGTTTCATTGTCCAAGTCCTGTACGGGCGGACGCAGTGGCGTTTCAAGACCGCGCGCAACCAGGGCTTCGTGGACCAGGGCAGCTTCTTTACTGAGTGATGACATTTTGTTCTCCTGCAGGTGTGGCGTCTTTTGCCCTCGTTGTGGCAAAAGTATGCGTTCATTGTGCGTGAGGCGGCGCACATAATCCAGTATTCACGACGATAATTATTGCAATTGCTGTTGCCTTTCAGCGTGACGATTCCAGACCAGGGCTCCTCCAACGAACAGCGCCACGCCCGCCAGCCCCAGCGCCGGCTCCAGCCGGTGGGTAAGCCAGGTTGATAACGCCGAGGTGACGGGGCCAATCAACTGCCCAATCGCATACCCGGTGGTGAGCAGGCCCGCCATATAGCGCGTGTGGTTTGGCGCCAGCTCACGACCGTATAAAAGAGAGAGCTGCACGGCACACAAAAAGCCACCGCCCACCAGCAGCCCGCCCGTCAGCAACCCGCCAATCCCCGGCAGCAGCCAGGCCGCCAGCACGCCCGCCCCCTGTAACCACAGTACGATAGCAAGCCTGCGGTTAGCCGTTGAGGTATGGCGTAACAGAATACTGAGCGCAATCCCCACCACGGCGGCGAGACCAAAAATCGGCCAGACAAACTGGGCAAACAGGCTGCCGGGAAAACGCACGGCCGCCATTTGCGACAGGAAGGTCGCCGGGAGGATATAGCCAAACCCGGCCAGGCTGTAGCTCCAGACCAGACGCGTTAAATCCGCCGTCAGCACCAGCGGCTCCGGCGCGGTGCCGGGTCGATGGAGTTGCCCGGATCGCGGCAGGTAGCGCGCCACCAGGGCAATCAGCACCAGCGCCAGCACGCCGTAGATTTGCCATGCCGCCCCGGCCGACAGGAACTTCGCCTGAATATAGACGGCGAGCAGGCCGCTCAGCGCAATACCCGCCCCCGGCCCGGCAAATACGGCAGCGCTCAGACCCGGTTTACCCAGCTGTCCCAGCCGTTCGTTTGTCCAGGCGGCAATGAGTACCATCGACCAGCCGCTCATGCAGCCGATGACAAAACGCAGCAGGCCGTGCACGACGGCGTTCTCCGCCGCCGCGGAGAGCAGCGTCAGCGCCACCGCGCCGGTGATGCCAAGCCAGAGGCGCGTTTCAACGAAGCGGTGCGCACGCATCGCATCCCACGCGCCCACCAGATAGCCCAGATAGTTCATCGCCGCCACCAGACCCGCGCTGGTCAGCGTAAGCTGTCCGGCAGCAATCATCAGCGGCACCTGGGGCGTAAAAGCAAAGCGCCCTATCCCCATCGCCACCACCAGCACGACAAACCCACTGAGCGCAATACGCAGCGCCATGACCGCTCCAATTGTTAAAGAAAAGTAAATTTATGATGCAGCATCTCGCCGTCTGGCGAAAGTGAAAGTTACTCACAGGTCAATGAAAAGGCTGTATTATGGTTTTTATGAATACGCATTCTCATTAAGGAGCCCTGCATGGAACTGCTCGAAGAGCACCGTTGTTTTGAAGGTCGACAGCAGCGCTGGCGGCACGACTCCACCACCCTGAACTGTGCAATGACGTTCAGCATTTTCCTGCCGCCGATGGAAAATCCACCGGTTCTGTTCTGGCTTTCCGGCCTGACCTGCAACGACGAAAACTTCACCACCAAAGCGGGCGCGCAGCGTATTGCCGCCGAGCTGGGCATTGCGCTGGTGATGCCAGACACCAGCCCGCGTGGCGACGGTGTGGCCGACGATGCCGGATACGACCTGGGCAAAGGCGCCGGGTTTTATCTCAATGCGACCGAGCAGCCCTGGGCGCGCCACTACCGCATGTATGATTACCTTCGCGATGAACTTCCTGCGCTGGTGCAGTCGCAGTTTGCGGTCGGCGAGCGCTGCGCAATCAGCGGCCACTCAATGGGCGGACACGGGGCGCTCATCATGGCGCTGAAAAATCCGGGGAAATACGTCAGCGTGTCGGCATTTGCACCGATTGTGAACCCAACACAGGTGCCGTGGGGGCAGAAAGCCTTCACACACTATCTGGGTGAGGATGCGGAAAAATGGCAGGCATGGGACAGCTGCGCGCTGATGCTGGCCAGCAAAGCTGAAGAGGCCATTCCCACCCTTATCGATCAGGGTGATGCGGACCAGTTCCTCGCCGGACAGCTGCAGCCTGCGGTGCTGGCAGAAGCGGCACGCCAGAAAGACTGGCCGCTGACGCTGCGCATTCAGCCGGGTTACGATCACAGCTATTACTTCATTGCGTCCTTTATTGAGGATCATCTCCGCTTCCATGCGGAGCATTTATTTGCATAAGCGCTGCCTGTTTTGCCCGGTGGCGCTTCGCTTACCGGGCCTACGGGCCTGTGCCCTTATGTAGGCCGGGTAAGGCGCAGCCGCCACCCGGCACATTACCCCATCAGAACTTATAATCCACACCGACAAAGTAGCGACGGCCATCTTCCGTGTAGCTGTAATCGTCGCGGCTCAGATCTTTGTCCAGCAGGTTCTGCACGCCCGCACGCAGCTTCACGCTTTTCGTCGCCTGCCACGCGGCGCCGGTATTCCAGATAACATAGCCACCCGGCGTTGGGTCGCTGCTGGTCAGCGCGCGTTTCTCACCGGTGTAGTTGCCCTGAACATAGAACGACCAGTCCTGCGTCGCCTTCCAGTCAACGGTCCCGTTGGCGGTGTGGAACGGCAGATCGGACAACGGCTTGTTGCCGCCGTTGCTGATATCACGACCGTCGTTGTAGGTGTAGTTCAGCGTCACTTTCCAGTCGTCCGCCAGCGGGAATTTCAGCTCGGTCTCCACCCCACGGATGCGCGCCTTGTTGACGTTGTAATAGCGGAATATCGGTTCACCGTCCGCATTCAGGCCAACGTAGTTAGGGTAGCTCTGCGCCTGCTTCGCATTGGCCGTACGGCTGATGCTGATGCGGTCATCGACGTTATTCTGGAAGGTGGTCACGCTGGCCTGCACGCCCTCTAACCAGCCCTCTTCCCCGCTGTAGTAGAGACCGAACTCGAAGCTCTCGCTGGTCTCTGGTTTCAGATCCGGGTTACCGACAATCTCACAGGCACCGCGGCACGAGCCGGTGACCCAGTCCGGGCTCAGCTGCAGCAGTGACGGCGCTTTAAACGCGGTCGCCCAGCCCCCTTTCACCGTTACGGTATCGGTCGCGTTGTAGACCAGATAGGCGCGCGGGCTCCAGTGGTCGCCGTAGGTATCATGGTCATCCATACGGATGCCGGTGGTCAGCGCCAGAGGTTCAAAAATACGCCACTCGTCCTCCAGGAACAGGGCATACTGGCTTGTCGACGTACTGCTGCCGGAACCGCCCGTCAGGTTGACCGGATCCTTCAGCTTATCGTGACGCCATTCGCCCCCGAAGGTCATCAGCTGGTTGATGTCGCCCAACGGCAGCACGTATTTCCCGTCCACCGCGTTGCTCTCGGAGGTGATCGTATTGCTGTTGCCCGGGTTTTTGTTATCCACCTTCTCGCCGTACACCTTCAGCTCGCTGTTGCCGACGCCCCAGCGGCCGTTGTGGCTAAGAGAGTAGTTCTGACGCTCAAGGCGGTTTTTGTCGAGGGAATCCGAGTCACGATCCTGACGGTCGAAACCGTAGCCCGCCGTAAAGTCATGATTTTCAGACGGCGTCCAGGCGAATTCCACATTCCCATCGCGGCTGGTAAAGCCTTCAATGCGCGGTGTTTCACCGCTCGCCGTGGTAGAGGACTTCTGCTGACCGTCTTTCTCACGCTTTGCGAGGCTACCGTAGGCTTTCAGCCCCAGCAGACCGTCCACCAGCGGACCGCTGGTATAGAATTGACCGTTGTAGGTGTCTCCACGGTCGCGATGTTCCTGAATTGTGGAATCGGCGCTCAGGGTACCCGTCCATTTCTGGCCGATTTTTTTGGTGATAATGTTTACCACGCCGCCCAGCGCATCGGAGCCGTAAAGAGAAGACATCGGCCCACGCACCACTTCAATTCGTTCAATGGCGTCAACCGGCACCCAGTTGAGGTCGAAATCATTATGGCGGAACACCGCGTTACGGGAATTGACGCGCTTGCCGTCGATCAGGATCAGCGTGTAGCTGCTGTCCAGTCCGCGAATACTTACCCCTTTACGGTTGTCCCCTTCGCTCGTGAGCTGCACGCCCGGCACATCCCGTAACACATCTTTCAGGTTCTGAACGGGTTTGCGCTGCAAATCTTCCTGGGTGATGACGCTGATGCTTGCCGGTGCGTCTTTCAGGTTTTGCTCGGTCGCGGAGGCCGTGACAACCATTGTGTCGCCGGATTCCGCTGCGATAACAGGCAGGGCCAGGGACATTGCGGACGCGCAAAGTCCTCCCCTGACGAAGGGATTCAACCTAAACATTCCATATCTCCATGAGGTAAATACAACTCAATCAAATCATCATTGCTCACAGCGTCTTCCTGGCCGCCCACATCTCCGGTGGGTAGGTGACACGCTTATTTTTGATAACGATAAAGCAAACGATAATTATTATCAATTAAATTGTTAAGAAATATATCTTTGTTTCAGGGGGCAGGAATAAAAAAGCCCGCTCAAACGAGCGGGCTAACAGAGAGGAAGTGCGGTTATTGTTTAAATCGTTCCGGGAATTCCATTTCACTGTAGCGAACGAAGTGTGTTCCTTTCGTCAGCTTGTAACCAAACCAGATGACGAGGAACAGCGGAATGCCAATGTAGGTTGCCGTGACGGCGCCCCAGTCAATGGTGTCCGCCAGGAACGCTTCATAGTTCTGTCCCAGCGTAATGATCAGGCACAGAATGAAGGCGAAAATGGGACCCAGCGGGAAGAAGCCGGAGCGATACGGCAGCTGGTTAACGTCATAACCCTGTTTGACGTAGCCACGGCGGAAACGATAGTGGCTAATGGCAATCCCCAGCCAGGCAATAAAGCCCGTCATCCCGGAGGTGTTAAGCAGCCACAGGTACACCGTCTGGTTGCCAAACATAGAGGTCAGGAAGCACAGACCGGCGATAACCGTAGTGGCGTACAGCGCGTTACGCGGTACGCCGCCACGGGACAGCTTCGCGAAAATACGCGGTGCTTTACCGTCGCATGCCAGCGTGTAGAGCATACGGGTGGACGCGTACATCCCGGAGTTACCGGCTGACAGTACAGCGGTCAGGATAACGGCGTTCATCACTGCCGCGGCAGAAAGCAGACCGGCATGCTGGAAGACCAGCGTGAACGGGCTAACGCTAATGTCTTTCACGTCATTACGCAGCAGGCTTGGATCGGTGTACGGAATGATCAGGCTGATAATCAGGATCGCGAACACATAGAACAGCAGGATACGCCAGAAGACCTGACGAACCGCGCGCGGAATATTCTTCTCCGGGTTCTCTGACTCACCGGCAGCAATGCCAATCAGCTCGGTTCCCTGGAAGGAGAAGCCGACAATCATTGCCACGCCAATCATTGCCGACAGTCCACCGGCAAACGGCGCATCGCCTATTGTCCAGTTACTCCAGCCCGCAGGTTCTGCGCCTTTGAAAATACCAACGATCATCGCCACACCGACGACGATAAAGATGATGACGGTTGCCACTTTGATCAAAGAGAACCAGTATTCCGCTTCGCCGAAACCGCGCACGGAGATGTAGTTCAGCAGGAAGATGACGGCCAGGAACAGGGCGCTCCAGATCCAGCCCGGCGTATCCGGGAACCACCAGTTCATCACCAGCTGTGCGGCGACAAGGTCAACGGCGATGGTGACCGCCCAGTTGTACCAGTAGTTCCAGCCCAGCGCGAAGCCGAAGCCTTCTTCAACGTATTTTTGACCGTAGGTCGAGAACGAACCGGATACCGGCATGTACGCGGCCAGTTCGCCGAGACTGGTCATCAGGAAGTACACCATCAGGCCAATCAGGATATAAGAGAAAAGTGCCCCACCCGGGCCGGCTGCCGAAATCGTTGCGCCAGAGGCAACGAAAAGACCTGTACCGATTGAGCCGCCAATGGCGATCATCGTCAGGTGACGCGCCTTGAGTTCACGACGTAGCGTGGGCGCTTCTGTGGTTTTAATTTCTGAAACCATATGAAAATGCTGTCCATTTAATAAATGAGGCGCGATTGTAGCAGACGATCCGCGTTCCTTCCGGCAGAAATACTCAGTTATAAGAGAGCTTCATGACGCGGCCAGGATTATAAGTAAAGCATAATTTTTCCCTCTCCCCTTTGGGGTGAGGGACGCTGTCAGATTTCGCAATAGCGCAGAAAACGCTGCAGGGAGCTGGAAAGGTGTTTCTGACGATGATGAATGCACCACAGCGTGCGCACCAGCTTCGGCAGCGGGATGGGGATTTCAACCAGCGATCCGGTTTCAAGCTGTTCGGCAATAACGCGCCGGGAAAGACAGCTGATGCCCAGCCCGTGGCGCACGGCGTGCTTAATGGCCTCAGAGTTCCCAAGCTCCATCCCTAACTGGAAATGCGGCAGATGGGAAAGCAGCAGATAATCGACAATTTCACGCGTGCCGGAGCCCTGCTCGCGCAGGATCCACTGCGCCTGCGCCAGCCGTTCCAGCGTCACCTCTCCCTGCAATAACGACGAGGCCGGGGACGCAAACACCACCAGCTCGTCTTCCAGCCAGGGCTCGGCAATGATATCGACGTTATGGCAGGGACCTTCGATGAGGCCGATATCCACACGGAAGTCGATCACTGCGTTGATGACGTCCTGGCTATTGCCCACGCTCATCTCCAGCGGCAGGGTGGGAAAATCCCGGCGGTAGCGGGCAATCACTTCCGGCAGAATGTAGTTCCCAATGGTGCTGCTGGCGTAGACGCGGATCGCACCGTTGTCTTCGCGGAACAGCTGCTCGATTTCGATTGCCTGCTCAAGCAGCGCCAGCGCGCGCGGATAAAGAAGACGACCGTGCTCGTTGACCACCAGACGCTTCCCTACCCTGTCAAAGAGCTGAACGCCCAGCTGTCCTTCAAGATCGGTCAACGCCGCGCTGACCGCAGACTGTGAGAGCGCCAGCATTTGTGACGCCTGGGTCGTCGAGCCGCTTTTCAGCACCTCGGCAAAGACTTCCAGCTGACGCAGAGTAATGTGCATGGTTGCTTACCACTTATATAGATTGATTATAAGTATATAATCAATTTTATTTTTAAGCCAGAGCGCCGTAACCTTTAGCCAGACAAAGGAGAAGGTTATGTCAGAAATCACCTTACAACATCATCGTACAGTGTGGCACTTCGTGCCGGGTCTTGCGCTCAGCGCTGCAGTCACCGCCGTAGCGCTATGGGGCGGCAGCATCCCGGCCATCGCAGGCGCAGGTTTCAGCGCGCTGACGCTCGCCATTTTGCTCGGCATGGTCGTGGGTAACACCGTTTACCCGCATATCTGGAAATCCTGCGACGGCGGCGTAATCTTTGCCAAGCAGCATCTGCTGCGTCTTGGGATCATTCTTTACGGCTTCCGTCTCACCTTTTCGCAGATTGCGGATGTGGGTGCGAGCGGGATCGCCATCGACGTTCTGACCCTGACCAGCACCTTTTTACTGGCCTGTTTTATCGGCCAGAAAGTGTTTGGCCTGGACAGTCAAACCAGCTGGCTGATCGGTGCCGGGAGCAGTATCTGTGGCGCAGCGGCGGTGCTGGCCACGGAACCCGTCGTGAAGGCCGAAGCCAGCAAGGTAACGGTGGCGGTAGCGACGGTGGTGATCTTCGGTACGCTGGCGATTTTCCTCTACCCGGCCATGTATCCGCTGGTTGCCCACTGGTTCAGCCCGGAAACCTACGGCATCTATATCGGTTCGACCATGCACGAAGTGGCCCAGGTGGTCGCTGCAGGACATGCCATTAACCCGGACGCTGAAAACGCAGCGGTGATTGCCAAAATGCTGCGCGTGATGATGCTGGCGCCGTTCCTGATTTTCCTGGCCGCACGGGTTAAACAGCTGGCTCCGGCGGGCGGCAGCGAGAAGAGCAAAATCACCATTCCGTGGTTTGCGATCCTGTTCATCGTGGTCGCTATCTTTAACTCCTTCCACCTGCTGCCGAAAGCGGTGGTGGATATGCTGGTGACGCTGGATACCGTACTGCTGGCGATGGCCATGGCGGCGCTGGGGGTGACCACGCACGTCAGCGCGCTGAAAAAAGCCGGTGCGAAACCGCTGCTGATGGCGCTGGTGCTCTTCATCTGGCTGATTGTCGGCGGCGGCGCGATTAACCTCGCGGTCCATAGCCTGATGGCATAAACCACTACATCCTTCTCCTGTTAACCCGCTATCATAGGCATTTCGGGTTAACAGGAGTCCCTTTATGAAATATGTTGGAGCGCACGTCAGCGCTGCAGGTGGCCTTGCCAATGCCGCCATTCGTGCCGCCGAAATTGAGGCGACCGCTTTCGCCCTGTTCACCAAAAATCAGCGCCAGTGGCGCGCCGCACCGCTCACCGCTGAGGTGATTGATGATTTCAAAGCCGCCTGTGAGAAATACCGCTACGGGCCCGGCCAGATCCTCCCCCACGACAGCTACCTGATCAACCTCGGTCACCCGGTTGAAGAGGCGCTGGAAAAATCCCGCGAGGCGTTTCTGGATGAAGTGCAGCGCTGCGAACAGTTGGGGCTGACGCTGCTGAACTTCCATCCGGGTAGCCATCTGATGCAGATCGACGAAGATGCCTGCCTGGCGCGCATTGCCGAATCCATCAACATCACCCTGGACAAGACCAAAGGCGTCACCGCGGTGATTGAGAATACCGCCGGTCAGGGCAGCAACCTCGGCTTCAGGTTCGAACATCTGGCAGCGATTATCGACGGCGTGGAGGATAAATCCCGCGTGGGCGTGTGCATTGATACCTGCCACGCGTTTGCCGCCGGTTATGACCTGCGCACCACCGAGGCAACGAAAAACACGTTTGATGAGTTCGAGCGCATTGTGGGCTTTAAGTACCTGCGCGGAATGCACTTAAACGATGCGAAAAGCGCCTTTGGTAGCCGCGTTGACCGCCACCACAGCCTGGGCGAAGGCAACATTGGCCACGATGCGTTTCGCTTTATTATGCAGGACGCCCGCTTCGACGGTATTCCGATGGTGCTGGAAACCATTAATCCGGACATCTGGGCAGAAGAGATTGCCTGGCTGAAGGCACAGCAAACCGCGGAACAGGCGGCATAAAAAAAGCCGGGTGCGTAATGCAACCCGGCTTTTTTGTTGTTTATCGCTTACGCTGCTTTTGCCACAACTTCCGCTTCCGGACGTTTCAGCACCGCGTAAGAGAGACCCGCCACCAGCGTACCGGCAACAATCGCCAGCAGGTAGCCCAGTACCGGGGTGATCGCGCCTGGGATCAGCAGCACGAACAGACCGCCGTGTGGTGCCATCAGCTTCGCACCGACAGCCATAGAGATCGCCCCCGTTACCGCACCGCCTACGATACAGCACGGCAGCACACGCATTGGGTCACGCGCCGCGAACGGAATCGCCCCTTCGGTGATGAAGCACAGACCCAGCACCAGCGCGGCTTTACCGCCTTCCTGCTGCGCTTTATCGAACTTACGACGGGCAATAATCGTCGCCAGACCGAGCGCCAGCGGAGGCACCATACCTGCCGCCATGATCGCCGCCATTGGCGCGTAGGTCTGGGTACTCAGCAGGCCCACACCAAAGGCGTACGCCGCTTTGTTCACCGGACCACCCATGTCGGTACACATCATGCCGCCGAGGATTGCACCCAGCAGAACCGCATTCGCGGTACCCATGGTTTGCAGCCAGTGAGTCAGACCCGCCAGGATGCCCGCAACCGGCTTACCAATCAGGTAAATCATCGCCAGGCCGACCACCAGGCTGGAAATCAGAGGGATGATCAGGATCGGCTTCAGCGCTTCCATACTCTGCGGCAGCTTCAGCTTCGAGCTAATCAGCTTCGCGACGTAACCGGCGAGGAAGCCCGCGATGATACCGCCGATAAAGCCGGAACCGGTGCTCACGGCCAGCATGCCGCCGATAAGACCCGGCGTCAGGCCAGGACGGTCAGCAATGGAGAAGGCAATAAAGCCCGCCAGAACCGGCACCATCAGGGCGAAGGCTGAGCCACCGCCGATCTGCATCAGCGCAGCCGCCAGCGTACCTTGTTCTTTAAACGCGGTGATACCAAACGCGAACGAGAGCGCGATACACAGACCGCCCGCGACCACCATCGGCAGCATGTAAGACACACCGGTCAGCAGGTGGCGATAGGCGCCAGCGGACTCTTTCTTCCCTTCCGTCGCGGTCTGACGCGCGCCGGTTGCCTGATACGGCTTCGCTTCTACCAGCGCTTTATCAAACTCCTGCGCGGTCTTTTTCAGCGCCAGGCCGGTGGAGGTACGGTACATTGGCTTACCGGCAAATTTCGCGAGGTCCACTTCGATATCCGCCGCCACAATCACCAGATCGGCCTCCGCCACTTCTTCAGGGGTGATCGCGTTGCCGGCACCGACGGAGCCGCGTGTTTCAACTTTTACCCACCAGCCGCGTTTTTTCGCTTCGGTTTCAATGGCTTCAGCCGCCATAAAGGTGTGAGCCACCCCCGTCGGGCAGGCCGTCACCGCCACAATGCGTTTCGGGCCCGTGGCCGTAGCCGGTGCCGTCGCGACAGGCGCGCTGTAGACAGACGCATGACCTTTCGCTTCGCTCAGGAACAGTTCCGGGTGTGCCACCGCGCGATTAATATCGCCCAGCCACACTTTTTTGCCGTTCAGCGCACTGTCAGCCGGGATTTTGTCGCCCAGGACAATGGCCAGTTCTGCATCGCCTGGATTATCGATAATCTCCAGATGTGCTTTTTGTGCCGCCGCGCCCAGCAAGGTCTTCGCCATATAGGCGCGAGCCTGTCCGAGACCGGAGTCAATGATCAGCAGCGTTTTCATTATTCCTCTCCTGCTGTTAGTTAAAAGGTTTTAAGTCAACGCGCGCCATCATCGCGGCTAACTGGGTACGATCGGTAATACCGACATTGCTCTGGCTGACGGCCAGGGCAGCAACGGCAGTGGCAAGACGTAAGGTATGTTCACTGGATTCCCGCATCAGCAGACCATAAATCAGGCCGCCAACCATGGAATCCCCTGCGCCAACGGTACTCACAACTTCCATTGACGGCGGTTTGGCGATCCATTCGCCAGACGCGTTAACCCACAACGCGCCTTCTGCACCAAGCGAGATCACCACGTGAGCGATACCCTGCTCGCGCAGCGCATGGGCAGCGTCAATCACATCTTTTAATTCTGGCAGCTTACGACCCGCCCAGATCTCCAGCTCGCGGCGATTCGGCTTCACCAGCCACGGTGAGGCTTTCAGGCCCGCAACCAGCGCGTCACGGCTGCTGTCAAAAATGATGCATGGGCACTGGCTGCGCAGGCGCGTCATCCAGTCGGTAAAGGCTTCCGGGCTCACGCCGGACGGCAGGCTGCCGCTGACGCAGACCATGTCAAACTGCCCCAGCCAGGTCAGCGAGTCGTTGACAAAGCGCTCCCAGTCAGACGCCGTCACTTCGAAGCCCGAGAAGTTCAGATCGGTTACTTCACCGTCTTTTTCCGTCAGCTTAACGTTGATACGGGTACGGCCCTGAACAACCTGAAAACGGTTGGCAATGCCCAGCTCGCTGAACAGCTGCTGGAAACCGTCCTGATTGTCTTTACCGAGGAATCCGCCCACGGTGACATCAATACCGAGATCCTTGAGCACTTTCGCGACGTTAATCCCTTTGCCCGCAGCATGCAGGCCGGTGGTACGCACGAGGTTGACTTCGCCGCGCTCAATTTCCGGGCAAAATCCTACCAGGTCATAAGCTGGGTTCAGCGTAATAGTCGCAACACGTCTGCTCATTATGCGCCCTCCCCCAGACCTGCCGCGATGGCATCGCCAATCGCTTTCAGCGCCTGTTCAGCATCGGCACCCTGCGCGGTGAAACGCAGACGGTGGCCTTTCTTCACGCCCAGCGCGACCACTTTCATCAGACTACGGCCGTTGGCCGGTTTGCCCGTGCCGTCAAGATTCGCCACGGTAATCTCACTCTCGAATTGTTTAATGGTATTCACCAGCATGGTGCCCGGACGGGCATGCAGGCCGTGCTCGTTACGTACCACGAACTCAGCGGTCTGCACGTCTTCAGTCGGCGCATCATCACTGGTCAGCAGCGCCAGCACGGTGGAGGCATCAGCGTTCAGCAGCTTTTCAGCTTTGTTGTTCAGCAGCAGATCGCCCAGACGCTTCAGCACGGAAACCGGCTGTTCATCAGCCATCGCCACGGTCACCAGCATGGCCGCGCGTTCGCCTTCTACGTCAAATGCCGTGGCCGCACGGCTCACGGCAATCGCACTACGCAGGTTGCCTTCAGCACTGTCGTTCAGCCAGATACCCTGACCCAGATTCAACGGCTTATCGTTAATCACGCGCGTCACAAACGTGGCATCCGCCGCGCCGGCTTCTTTCAGGCGGCCCGCGTTCAGCGCCTGCAGCGTCACCAGATCGGAAGCAACTACATCCAGCGTCAGCGTTTCATTATCCAGTTTCAGCGCTTCACTCTGTTTTTCGCCCATCAGCAAGGCGCGCAGCTCTTCCGCGGTGGTGGCGGATTTAAGCTGTTCAGCCACCGCGTCATCGCTCAGGACATGCGTCAGCTGACGCAGCAGACCTAAGTGTTCGTCGCTGCTGGCCGCGATACCGATGGCCACATAGGCTACCTGACCGTCTCCCCAGAGCACGCCCTGCGGGAACTGGTAAACCTTAACGCCGGTTTTCAACACCTGATCGCGGGTGTCGGTGGTGCCGTGCGGAATGGCGATCCCATTACCGAGGAAGGTTGAGGTCTGCTGCTCGCGCGCCAGCATGCCGTTGACATAGCCGTCCGCGACGTTACCCGCCTGCACAAGCGCAGCGGCAACCTGGCGAATAGCCTCTTCTTTATCCCCGGCCTGAGCGCCCGGGTGGATATCCTGAACAGATAACTGGAACATGGTTCTCCACTCCTGCTGAACTTGAATCGTTTCAGCTTTAATGAGAAAAAATGCGCTAGCCTGCTCCGTTTGTTAAAACAAGATAGCGCTGAAACGTTTCAAAAAGTCTTGCGCTTTCTGCAATGCCTTGCAAGAAAACTCGTATTTCAGATTGCAGAATTTAGAGATACAGCACATTTCTTCTTCGTTCAGCTGAATTTTGCTGAAGTTCAGCAAGTCAGTTTCAGCTAAGGTCAGCCGATGTGGATGCAAGATGAAATGCCATTTTGATTTTTCGTGGCATCATTGACCGCACCCACTGTTTATTTTTTAGCTGACGGCGTACACTCCGCCCCTCTCTGCTACTCGCTAATTATAAAACATGCATAACATCCCTGCGGCTGCCTCGCCGAAGCCCTTTGATTTGACCTCAGCGGCCTTCCTGATTGTTGCCTTCTTCACGGGCATTGCCGGTGCGTTACAGACGCCGACGCTGAGCTTATTTTTGACCAATGAGGTTCATGTTCGTCCGGCGCTGGTTGGCTTCTTTTTTACCGGAAGCGCCATCATCGGCATCCTGGTCAGTCAGTTCCTGGCGGGGCGATCCGACAGAAAAGGCGATCGTAAAAGCCTGATCGTTTTCTGCTGCCTGCTGGGAGTCATGGCCTGTGTTCTGTTTGCCTGGAACCGCAACTACTTCATTCTGCTTTTCGTCGGGGTATTCCTGAGCAGCTTTGGTTCGACGGCGAACCCACAGCTGTTCGCGCTTGCCCGCGAACACGCCGACCATACCGGACGTGAAGCGGTGATGTTCAGCTCTGTCCTGCGTGCACAGGTGTCGCTGGCGTGGGTGATTGGCCCGCCGCTGGCTTATGCGCTGGCGATGGGTTTTGGCTTTACGGTGATGTACCTGAGCGCGGCGGTCGCGTTTGTGGCGTGCGGCGCGCTGGTGTGGTTCTTCCTGCCGTCCATGCGCAAAGAGCCCAAAGTAGCAACGGGCGTGCTGGAAGCGCCGCGCCGTAACCGCCGCGATGCCCTGCTCCTGTTCGCGATCTGCACGCTGATGTGGGGCACCAATAGCCTGTACATCATCAATATGCCGCTGTTTATTATTAATGAACTGCACCTGTCGGAGAAGCTGGCGGGGATCATGATGGGCACCGCGGCCGGGCTTGAGATCCCGACCATGCTTATCGCAGGCTATTACGCAAAGCGCTTCGGGAAACGTTTTTTAATGCGCATCGCCGCCGTCGCCGGTCTGCTGTTCTATCTCGGCATGCTGACGGTACATACGCCTGAGCTATTGCTGGCGTTACAGCTGCTGAACGCCATCTATATTGGCATTCTCGCCGGGATAGGCATGCTCTATTTCCAGGACCTGATGCCGGGGCAGGCAGGCTCTGCCACCACCCTTTATACTAATACCACTCGCGTGGGCTGGATTATTGCCGGCTCAATGGCCGGTGTTGTGGCCGAAATCTGGAACTATCACACGGTGTTCTGGATTGCGCTGGTGATGTGTACGCTGACGATGGGCTGTCTGGCGAAGATTAAAGACGTTTAAGGTGCGGTGAGCGCTTCAAGCTCAAGAAGGTACGTCATCGCCTGCTCGCGCGTGCTGCCACACATTTCGGCCGTGGGCTGAAGCCCGGAGCAGACCTTCGGACGCAGCGGTGAGCCAAAGATCATGCACAGGTTGGTTTCCGAGAGCTGAACGCAGCGGGTATTGGCAGGCTTGCCCTCGGGCATTCCTGGAATGGGGCTTGAAATGGACGGTGCAGTACAGCACGCGCCACAATCGGGACGGCAATCCATAAATGCTCTCTTTCGCTGGCGGATGCCCGTACAGTCGGGTATCGCGCGCACAGTAACACCTTTTGCGTATTGATAGCAAAAGCCACGAATTCCTCTTGCCTGAAAGGCCGCGCACGAGTAATTTGGCGCGATATTTTTTACCTCCCGTAAACAGGATTACTGCAATGCCAAGAGCGAACGAAATTAAGAAAGGTATGGTACTGAATTACAACGGCAAACTGCTGATTGTGAAAGATATCGATATTCAGGCACCAAGCGCCCGTGGTGCAGCTACGCTGTACAAAATGCGTTTCGCCGATGTGCGTACCGGCCTGAAGGTGGAAGAGCGCTTTAAAGGTGACGATATCGTTGATACCGTCACCCTGACCCGTCGCTATGTTGATTTCTCCTACATCGACGGTAACGAATATGTGTTCATGGACAAAGAAGATTACACCCCGTACATCTTCACCAAAGATCAGATTGAAGAAGAGCTGCTGTTCATCCCGGAAGGCGGTATGCCAGACATGCAGGTTCTGACCTGGGACGGCGTGCTGCTGGCGCTGGAACTGCCTCAGACGGTCGATCTGGAAATCGTTGAAACGGCACCAGGCATCAAAGGCGCATCCGCAAGTGCCCGCAACAAACCGGCGACCCTGACGACCGGCCTGGTTGTGCAGGTACCGGAATACCTGTCTGCTGGCGAGAAGATCCGCATCCATATCGAAGAAAAACGCTATATGGGCCGCGCTGACTGATTGCGGCATTTGTCGGGTGGCGCTACGCTTACCCGACCTACGAAAAAACCGGCCCTGAAGCCGGTTTTTGTGTTTTTGTAGGCTGGGTAAGGCGAAGCCGCCACCCGGCAATTGCGGTTACAGCAGCTCCGGATACTTCGTCATCTTCAGCGCCAGCTCAACGCCGCGCACTTCTGCCATCCCTTTAAGACGGCCAATTGCCGAATAACCCGGGTTAGTTTTCTTACGCAGATCGTCCAGCATCTGGTGGCCGTGGTCAGGACGGAACGGAATAGGACGCACATCGCCAGTCTGCTTGCGACGCGCCTCTTCCGCCAGAATGGCGTCTACCACCGCCACCATATTCACATCACCGCCCAGGTGCGCCGCCTCGTGGAAGGTTTTTGGGTTCTCTTCACGGCAGGTCGCGCGCAGATGCGTGAAGTGGATACGATCGCCGAAGGTTTCAATCATCCGCACCAGGTCGTTATCCGCCCGCACGCCGTAGGAGCCGGTACACATGGTGAAGCCGTTATAGATGCTGTCGACCGTCTCTTTCAGCCACTGCATATCTTCAATCGTGGACACGATACGCGGCAGGCCGAGGATTGGACGCGGTGGATCGTCCGGATGTACGGCCAGGCGAACCCCTACCTCTTCCGCAACCGGCACGATAGCGCGCAGGAAATACGCCATGTTTTCACGCAGCTGCTGCTTATCAATATCGCCGTATTCCGCCAGGCGGGCGCGGAACTGATCCAGCGTATACCCTTCTTCAGCCCCAGGCAGGCCCGCAATAATATTACGGGTCAGCTTTTCGATATCTGCGTCACTGGCGGCGTTAAACCACGCGAGCGCCTGCTGCTGCTCTTCCGCGGTGTAATCCGCGTCGGCGCCAGGGCGTTTCAGAATGTGCAGTTCGAATGCCGCAAAGGCAATCTGATCGAAACGCAGCGCTTTCGAGCCGTCCGGCATCTGATATTCAAGGTCGGTTCGCGTCCAGTCCAGGATAGGCATGAAGTTATAGCAAACCGTATCAATGCCGCAGGCCGCAAGGTTACGGATGCTCTGCTGGTAGTTAGCAATCCAGGTCTGGTACTTCCCTGAATGGGTTTTGATATCTTCATGAACCGGAATGCTTTCTACCACAGACCAGGTTAATCCCTTCTCCGCCAGCAGCGCCTGACGCGTCTGTATTTCCTCTACCGGCCAGACCTGACCGTTAGGAATATGATGCAGCGCCGTGACGACACCCGTTGCGCCAGCCTGACGCACATCATCAAGAGAAACCGGATCGTTCGGCCCGTACCAACGCCAGGTTTGTTCCATTGCCTCACCCTCTTAAGTTGTTATACCAATATGTGCTACTGCAATGACGACTACCATACATGTTTGCCGTGAAGGGTCAATACACCGCCACACATTGATTGATCAAACTCACATAACGGGGATATTTACGGCTCACCAATTTTATTTGTTGTCATATAACTTTACACTGGCATTGTTAATTAATGGTTAATCAGGTGTGTATCTCATGAAGACAATTGCCTCCACCGCCCTTCCTGCCCGGGTTCAGCAACCTCGCTACGATCGCCAGTCATTACGCTCCCGCATCGTCCACTTTGGCTTTGGCGCGTTTCACCGTGCGCACCAGGCATTGTTAACAAATCGGGTGCTGAATGAAAAAGGCGGCGACTGGGGGATTTGTGAGATTAGCCTTTTCAGCGGCGATATGCTGATGAGCCAGCTGCGCGCGCAGGATCATCTGTTCACCGTGCTGGAAAAAGGGGCTGAAGGAAATGAGGCCATTATCGTCGGTGCTGTCCATGAATGCCTGAACGCAAAGCTGGACTCTCTGCCCGCCATTATTGAGAAATTTTGCGAGCCTCAGGTTGCGATTGTCTCGCTCACCATCACGGAAAAAGGCTATTGCATCGATCCCGCGACCGGAAAACTCGATCTGAATAACCCCAGGATCGTCCACGACCTTGAAAATCCCTCCGAGCCACATTCGGCCCCTGGGATCCTGGTCGAAGCCCTCCACCGCCGCCGCGAGCGCGGCTTGCCTGCGTTTACCGTGCTGTCCTGCGACAATATCCCTGACAACGGGCACGTGGTGAAAAACGCGGTGCTGGGCATGGCGCAAAAACGTTCCGC
Source organism: Enterobacter sp. BNK-22 (assembly GCF_048684805.1). Taxonomy (NCBI): domain Bacteria; kingdom Pseudomonadati; phylum Pseudomonadota; class Gammaproteobacteria; order Enterobacterales; family Enterobacteriaceae; genus Enterobacter; species Enterobacter sp. BNK-22. The sequence continues at coordinate 366,146 of NZ_JBLQTT010000001.1, read as the reverse complement.
AGGGTTATCTGAATGGATTGATAGCCACGTGAGTTTCCCGGGGACGATGGTCGACAGGATTGTGCCCGCCGCGACGGAAGCCTCGCTGGCGGAAATCACCGACGCACTCGGCGTGGAAGATCCGTGCGCCATCAGCTGCGAGCCGTTCATTCAGTGGGTCGTGGAAGATAATTTTGTCGCCGGGCGTCCCGAGTGGGAAGTGGCGGGTGTCCAGATGGTGCAGGATGTGCTGCCTTGGGAGCAGATGAAATTACGCATGCTCAACGGCAGCCACTCTTTCCTGGCGTATCTGGGGTACCTCGCGGGCTATGCCCATATAAATGAATGCATGGAGGACGCGGCGTTCCGTGAAGCCGCCCGTCGGCTGATGCTGGACGAGCAGGCCCCCACGTTGCGCATTAAGGATGTCGACCTCACGGCATACGCCGATAGCCTGATCGAACGCTTTGCCAACCCGGCCCTCCAGCATCGGACCTGGCAAATCGCGATGGACGGTAGCCAGAAGCTGCCCCAGAGAATGCTGGACGGGATCCGCGTTCATCTTGAGCGAAATACGCCGTGGTCGCTGCTGGCCCTGGGCGTGGCCGGCTGGATACGCTACGTCAGCGGTACCGACGAACGCGGAAACGCGATTGACGTTCGCGATCCCCTCAGCGATAAAATCCGCGCCATCGTCAACGCCAGCAGCGACGCCAACCGCGTCCACGCGCTGCTGGGGCTGAGTGAGGTCTTCGGTCACGATCTTGCGCGTAATCGCATTTTTGTGGAGGCTGTCAGCCAGGCCTATGAGCGCATTACCCGCCACGGCGCGCGTCAGGCTGTTATCGAAACGTTAAATCTTTAACGATTATTGCGCTTAATGCGAACGGATGAGGCCTCCGTTCGCCCTTCCCCTTCTCACGGGGCCCGTTTTTCGCCAGGATAGAAAACAGTGTTATAGCATCACAATTCTCATCCGGAGCGCACGTGACCAAAACCAACCTCATCACCGGTTTTCTCGGCAGCGGTAAAACCACCTCAATTCTCCATCTGCTGGCGAATAAAGATCCGGCCGAGAAGTGGGCCGTGCTGGTCAATGAATTTGGCGAGGTGGGCATTGACGGCGCGTTGCTGTCATCCAGCGGCGCGATGATTAAAGAGATCCCCGGCGGATGTATGTGCTGCGTCAATGGCCTGCCGATGCAGGTCGGGCTCAATACCCTGCTGCGTCAGGGCAAACCTGATCGCCTGCTGATTGAACCTACCGGGCTGGGTCACCCGAAGCAGATCCTTGATTTGCTGACAGCCCCGGTTTACGAGCCGTGGATCGATCTGCGCGCCACCCTGTGCCTGCTCGATCCGCGTCAGCTTCTGGATGACAAGGCGGTGGCCAACGAGAACTTCCGCGATCAGCTTGCCTCGGCGGATGTTATCGTCGCCAACAAGGAAGATCGCGCCACGCCAGAAAGCCAGGCCGCGCTGGAGGCGTGGTGGCAGCATTTTGGCGGCAATCGCACGCTTGTGCAGGCCACCCAGGGGAATATTGATAGCGCCCTGCTTGACCTGCCTCGTCTGAACCTCACCGAGCTGCCCGCCAGCGCGGAGCATGCGCACAGTCACCCGGTTAAGCAGGGTCTGGCAGCCCTGAGTCTGCCGGAGCACCAGCGCTGGCGTCGTAATCTGAACAGCGGTCAGGGATATCAGGCCTGCGGATGGATTTTTGATGCTGAAACCGTTTTTGACACCATTGGGATCCTGGAGTGGGCCCGCCTTGCGCCCGTCGATCGCGTGAAAGGGATCATGCGCACGCCGGACGGACTGGTGCGGATCAACCGCCAGGGCGACGATTTCTTTATTGAAACGCAAAACGTGGCGCCGCCCGACAGCCGAATAGAGTTAATTAGTGCGGTTAACGCCGACTGGAATGCCCTCCAGTCCAGCCTGTTGAGGATTCGTTTAAGTTCGGGCGGCTAACGTTGCCCCAGTTTTCACTCTATGCAGAACGTTATGACAACTCGATTTCTCCTGATATTACTGCTTAATGTCGCCGGTCTGGCGCTTTTCTTCTCCTGGTATATCCCGGTGAATCATGGTTTCTGGTTCCCACTGGATTCTGCCCTCTTCCACTTCTTCAACCAGGAGCTGGTGAAGAGCAACGCGTTCCTGTGGCTGGTGGCCATCACCAACAACCGCGCCTTTGACGGCTTCTCGCTGCTGGCGATGGGCTGCCTGATGCTCTCTTTCTGGCTGAAAGAAGATAAAGCAGGACGCCGACGTATTCTGATTATCGGTCTGGTGATGCTGCTGTTTGCTGTCATCATTAACCAGCTGGCCACCGCGATTATTCCGGTTAAGCGTTCCAGCCCAACGCTCTTTTTCACCGATATTTATCGCGTCAGTGAGCTGCTGCATATTCCAACGAAAGATGCGTCGAAGGACAGTTTCCCTGGCGATCACGGCATGATGCTGCTTATTTTTTCCGCAATTATGCTTCGCTATTTCGGCAGAAAAGCGTTTGCCATAGCCCTGATTATTTTTGTGGTTTTTGCCTTCCCGCGCGTAATGATTGGCGCTCACTGGTTCACCGATATTGCCGTCGGTTCGCTTTCCGTTGCGCTGATTGCGCTGCCGTGGTGTTTGATGACCCCACTGAGCGACAGGATAATAGCGCTGTTCGATCGCTACCTTCCCGGTAAAGCGCAACAATAATTGAACAAATAACTAACCTAAATTAACGTGAGCTATCAGGGATCGACATGATCCCCGATAGCCTTCCCGCCACGATCTTTTCCCCGTGTCATATTCTTGTCATCACATTCATGATAAAAATGAAGCAATTGCGCGATAAAGCCTCGGATCTGACCGCATTTTAAGCAATTACGGATTTTTACTTTCTGTATCACATTTTCTTATAAAAAAAAGGCTTTTTTTACTCGCAATACCCCTGGCAATCGGTTAATCTCGAACTCGTTTTGCCCCATAGGGATAATTATTTCGATGGTGAATAATTTTGTGCGCTACGCCACAAATGTGACCAGAAAGAATTGTCTCAATGTGAACAGATAATTAGTCTCGTCACGTTTGGCATTTTTATAACGATATTTGTCGTTAAGGACTTCAAGGGATAATAAACAAAATGGTCAAATCTCAACCGTTTCTGAGATATATCTTACGGGGGATCCCGGCGATAGCAGTCGCGGTACTGTTATCTGCATGTAGTACATCGAACACCGCAAAGAATATGCATCCTGAGACGCGTGTTGTGGGAATGGAAGATTCCTCTTCACTGCAAGCCTCTCAGGATGAATTTGAAAATATGGTACGTAATCTGGACGTGAAGTCCCGCATTATGGACCAGTATGCTGACTGGAAAGGCGTGCGTTATCGTCTTGGCGGTAGCACGAAAACAGGTATTGATTGTTCCGGTTTTGTACAGCGTACGTTCCGCGAGCAATTTGGGTTAGATCTTCCGCGTTCGACCTATGAACAGCAGGAGATGGGCAAGTCGATTTCACGTACCAAACTGCGCACTGGTGATTTAGTTCTGTTCCGTGCAGGTTCGACAGGTCGACATGTGGGCATCTACATTGGTAATGACCAGTTTGTACATGCCTCCACCAGCAGCGGTGTGACCATTTCCAGCATGAACGAACCGTACTGGAAGAAGCGTTATAACGAAGCGCGCCGCGTACTGACCCGCAGTTAATATCGCTATTGTATCGTTGGTTATCCCTTGGCTGGCGATATGATGAAAAAAAGCACTGCTTCGGCAGTGTTTTTTTTTGCCCGTTACACTGAATACATCCAGCGGCTTTTCAGGAATCACGACGTCTATGCTTACCCGCTACTTCTCCAGTAATCGCAAGATACTGATCCTCAGTATTATCACTGGTCTCATTACCGCCCTGCTCCTGGGTTCCCTGCAATTTTCCTGGAGTTACCACAAGCGAGAAGTCAAATTCGACACCCTGGTGAATGATGTGAGCGCCTACATGGGGAGCTATTTCGACGATTTAAAAAAAGCGGTCAATGTTCTCCAGCCTCTCACGCTAAATACCTGCCACGACGTCAATCAGGAACTCACCTCACGCGCGGCCTTCAGCATTAACGTTCGCGCCTTCCTGCTGGTCAGGAACAAGATGGCGTTCTGCTCTTCCGCGACAGGCCCGATGAATGTCCCGATGAAGACGCTGATACCTGAGCTGAACATCGATAAACAGATCGATATGGCCCTGCTTCCGGGTACCCCCATGCTGCCTGATGAGCCGGCGATTGCGATCTGGTACCGCAACCCATTAGTAAAAGATGGTGGCGTGTTCACCTCAGTGAATATTAATCTGACGCCTTACCTGCTCTACACGGAGCGCCAGGACGAGTTCGCGGGTATCGCCATCATCATCGGCGATAACGCCTTGTCGACGCGGTCCAGCACCCTGGTTCATGCACACGAACTGCATGACATCCCGGTCCGCACGGCGACACTGAAAGACGTCCCCCTGACCATCAACCTGTATGCGGACGCATGGACGGGCGATGAAATCCTCTATGCGCTGTTTTTCGGGCTGGTATGCGGTATTTGTGCCGGATCGCTTAACTACTACATCCTCAGCATTCGGCTCAATCCGGGTAAAGAAATTTTAAGCGCCATCAAGCGCGGTCAGTTTTATGTGGTCTATCAACCCGTCGTCGATGCCAAATCGCTCAGGATGACCGGGCTTGAGGTCCTGATGCGCTGGAAACACCCGACAATGGGAGAAATTCCGCCGGACGCGTTTATTAATTTTGCCGAAGCGCAGAAGCTGATTGTCCCGCTGACGCTGCATCTCTTTGATCTTATCATTCACGACGCTCCCGTATTACAAACGCTGTTACCTCCGGGCGCCAAGGTGGGCATTAACATTGCGCCGGGGCATCTGCATGCGGAAAGCTTCAAGGACGATATGCGCACCTTCAAAGCGTTACTGCCGCCGGATTATTTCCAGATCGTGCTGGAAATTACCGAGCGCGATATGCTTAACCATCGGGAAGCCAACAGCCTCTTCGAATGGCTGCATAACGAAGGGTTTGAAATCGCCATTGATGATTTTGGAACCGGCCACAGCGCGCTGATTTATCTTGAGCATTTCACCATGGACTACCTCAAAATAGACCGTGGTTTTGTTAATGCGATCGGTACTGAGACCGTGACGTCGCCGGTGCTGGATGCCGTTCTGACGCTGGCAAGACGACTGAATATGTCGACCGTCGCCGAAGGGGTAGAGACGCCGGAACAGGCGGCCTGGCTACGCGAACACGGCGTTAACTTCCTGCAGGGATACTGGATTAGCCGTCCGATGCCGCTGGCGCAGTTCCGCGAATGGCGGCCTGATATTTCGCCCGAGGGCGATTAATTTCACATTGTCCGCGACGTCACTTATTATTCAGCTTAACCGAGCCGGTCTGTAAAAGAGGGAGCTGCCGCGAGATGCTTATGCGCTTTATGTTGCTGATGTTGGCATTCACGAGCCTGTCCAGCCAGGCGCAAGCCATCAAAGAAAATATCGCCTTCGCGGTGATTGGCGAGCCGAAATACGCGGTCAATTTTACGCACTTTGATTACGTCAACCCTGCCGCGCCTAAGGGCGGTAAGGTCACGCTTTCCGCCACGGGAACCTTCGACAACTTCAACCGCTACGCCCTGCGCGGCGTGGCGGCCGCGCGGACGGAATCCCTTTACGATACGCTCTTTGTCACCTCCGATGACGAGCCCGGCAGCTATTATCCGCTGATTGCCGAGAACGTGCGCTACGCCGATAACTTCGCCTGGGCGGAAATCTCGCTGAACCCGCGAGCACGTTTTCACGATGGCACACCGGTTAAGGCCAGCGACGTTGCGTTCACCTTCCATAAATTCATGACCGAAGGCGTGCCCCAGTTCCGCATCGTGTATAAAGGCGCATCGGTCAGAGCCATTGCGCCGCTCACCGTGCGCATCGAACTGAGTGAACCCAACAAAGAGAACATGCTGAGCCTGTTCTCGCTGCCGGTGATGCCGGAATCGTTCTGGAAAGATCATAAGCTGAGCGACCCGCTCTCCACGCCACCACTGGCTGGCGGCCCCTACCGCATCACCGACTGGCGCATGGGGCAATATGTCGTCTATTCCCGCGTCAAAGACTACTGGGCGGCCAATCTGCCGGTAAACCGCGGACGCTGGAACTTCGACACCCTTCGCTATGATTACTACCTCGACGATAACGTGGCGTTTGAGGCGTTCAAAGCCGGGGCCTTCGATTTGCGCGTCGAGAGCAGCGCCAAAAACTGGGCGACCCGCTATATCGGCAAAAATTTTGCTAAAGGCTATATCGTCAAAGACGAGCACAAAAATGCGTCTGCGCAAGACACGCGCTGGCTGGCGTTTAATATTCAACGTCCGGTATTTAGCGATCGCCGGGTGCGCGAAGCCATCTCCCTGGCCTTTGATTTTGAGTGGATGAACAAAGCGCTGTTTTACGGTGCCTACAGCCGCGCCAACAGCTATTTTCAGAATACCGAATACGCCGCGCGCGATTATCCGAAAGCCGACGAACTGGTCCTGCTGGCGCCGCTGAAAGCGGAACTGCCACCGCAGGTTTTCACCACCGTGTTTCAGCCGCCCGCATCGAAGGGTGACGGTTACGACCGCGACAACCTGCTGAAGGCCAGCAAGCTGCTGGATGAGGCGGGCTGGCACCTGAAGAATCAAAAACGTGTGGATGCCAAAACGGGCAAGCCGCTCAGCTTTGAGCTGCTGCTCTCGTCCGGAGGCAACGATCAGTGGGTGCTGCCGTTTAAGCACAATCTTGAGCGGCTGGGCGTGACCATGAACATTCGCCAGGTGGATAACGCGCAGATCACCAGCCGCATGCGCAGCCGTGATTACGACATGATGCAGCGTCTGTGGCCCGCGCAGCCATGGCCCAGCTCGGACCTGCAAATCTCCTGGGCCTCCAGCTACATCGACTCCTCGTACAATGCGCCGGGGGTTAAAAGCCCGGCGATTGATGCGCTGATTGCGAAAATCGTGGCGGCGCAGGGGGATAAAGACAAGCTTCTGCCGCTCGGGCGCGCCCTCGACAGGGTCTTAACCTGGAACTACTACATGCTGCCGATGTGGTATATGGGCGAAGATCGCCTTGCGCGCTGGGATAAGTTCTCCGTGCCTGCCGTGCGCCCTGTCTACTCCCTGGGCTTTGATACCTGGTGGTATGACGTTAACAAAGCCGCCAGACTTCCCGCTGAGCGGCGATAAGGAATTATCATGGGTGCCTATCTTCTCCGCCGTCTGCTGCTGGTCATCCCTACCCTGTGGGCCATCATCACGATTAACTTTTTTATCGTGCAAATCGCCCCCGGTGGGCCGGTCGATCAGGCCATTGCCGCCATTGAATTTGGCAACAGCGGCGGCATGCCCGGCGGCGGTGGTGAAGGGATGGGCGCCAGCCATGCGCGAACCGGCGTAGGGAATATCAGTGAAAGCCATTACCGCGGGGGACGCGGTCTGGATCCGGAGGTAATCGCCGAGATCACCCACCGCTACGGCTTTGACAAACCGATTCACGAGCGCTATTTCAAGATGCTCTGGGATTACATCCGCTTTGATTTTGGCGATAGCCTGTTTCGCAGTGCGTCAGTGCTGACGCTGATCAAGCAAAGCCTGCCGGTTTCGATCACGCTGGGGCTGTGGGGTACGCTTATCATCTATCTGGTCTCTATTCCGCTCGGGATCCGCAAAGCGGTGTACAACGGCAGCCGGTTCGATATCTGGAGCAGCACGTTCATCATTATCGGCTATGCCATCCCGGCGTTTCTGTTTGCTGTCCTGCTGATCGTCTTTTTTGCCGGGGGAAGCTATTTCGACCTTTTCCCGCTGCGAGGGCTCGTCTCCGCCGATTTCAACTCCCTGCCCTGGTACCAGAAAATTACCGACTATCTCTGGCATATTACGCTGCCGGTTCTGGCAACGGTCATTGGCGGGTTTGCGGCCCTCACCATGTTGACCAAAAACGCCTTTCTCGATGAAATTCGTAAACAGTACGTCGTCACGGCCCGCGCCAAAGGCGTGAGCGAGAAGCAGATCATGTGGAAACACGTGTTCCGCAACGCCATGCTGCTGGTGATCGCCGGGTTTCCGGCCACGTTCATCAGTATGTTTTTTACCGGCTCGCTGCTGATAGAGGTGATGTTCTCGCTCAACGGTCTGGGGCTGCTGGGCTATGAGGCCACCGTGTCGCGCGATTATCCGGTAATGTTTGGCACACTCTATATATTTACCCTGATTGGCCTGCTGCTGAATATCATCAGCGATATCAGCTATACGCTGGTCGATCCCCGAATCGATTTTGAGGGCCGATGATGCCGCGTTTAAGCCCCGTCAATCAGGCCCGCTGGGCCCGCTTTCGCCACAACCGCCGCGGCTACTGGTCGCTGTGGATTTTTGCCGTGCTGTTTGTCTTAAGCCTGTTTTCAGAACTGATCGCCAACGACAAACCGCTGCTGGTGCATTTTAACGATCGCTGGTACGTGCCGGTCATCGCCAATTACAGCGAAAGCGACTTTGGCGGCCCGTTTGCGACACCGGCGGAGTATCAGGATCCGTGGCTTCGCCAGCAGATTGAGCAGCACGGCTGGGCGCTCTGGGCGCCGGTACGTTTTGGCGCAAACAGCATTAACTTCGCCACCACAAGCCCCTTCCCTTCCCCGCCCTCCGCGCAAAACTGGCTGGGAACGGATGCTAACGGCGGCGACGTGCTGGCACGCATCCTGTACGGCACGCGAATCTCGCTTCTCTTTGGACTGATGCTGACGCTCTTCTCAAGCGTGATGGGCGTCGTGGCGGGTGCCGTTCAGGGTTACTACGGCGGGAAGATTGACCTGTGGTGTCAGCGGATTATTGAAGTCTGGTCAGGCATGCCGACGCTGTTTCTGATCATCCTGCTTTCCAGCGTCGTACAGCCCAACTTCTGGTGGCTATTAGGCATCACCGTCCTGTTCGGCTGGATGGCGCTGGTCGGTGTGGTAAGGGCCGAGTTTCTGCGCACCCGTAATTTCGACTATATTCGCGCCGCGCAGGCGCTTGGCGTGAGCGATCGCGGGATCATTTTCCGCCATATGTTGCCCAACGCCGTGGTGGCAACGCTCACCTTCCTGCCGTTTATTCTGTGTAGCTCCATCACCACCCTCACCTCACTGGATTTTCTCGGTTTCGGGTTACCGTTGGGTTCCCCATCGCTTGGCGAACTGCTGCTGCAGGGCAAGAACAACCTGCAGGCGCCGTGGTTAGGCATCGCCGCCTTTCTTTCCGTGGCCGTGCTGCTGTCGCTGCTGATTTTTATTGGCGAAGCCGTGCGCGATGCCTTTGATCCGAACAAGGCGGTATAAGATGACCCAGCCCCTGCTCAGTATTGATAACCTGTCGATTGCCTTTTCCAAACAGGACGAGACGCGCACCGTGGTCAGCGACCTGACGCTGCAGATCCAGCGCGGTGAAACGCTGGCCCTGGTAGGTGAATCGGGTTCAGGCAAGAGCGTTTCGGCGCTCTCCATCCTGCGGCTGCTGCCCTCTCCGCCGGTGAGCTACCCGCAAGGGGATATTCTCTTTCACGGCCGTTCGCTGCTGCATGCCGACGAACAGACCCTGCGCGGCATTCGCGGCAACAAAATCGCGATGATTTTCCAGGAGCCGATGGTGTCGCTTAACCCGCTGCACAGCCTGGAAAAACAGCTCTATGAAGTGCTCTCCCTGCACCGTGGGATGCGCAAAGAGGCCGCGCGGGGAGAAATTCTGGATTGTCTTGAACGCACAGGCATACGCAATGCGCCCAAACGACTGAATGATTTTCCGCATCAACTCTCCGGCGGCGAACGCCAGCGCGTGATGATCGCCATGGCCCTGCTCACGCGCCCCGAACTGCTGATAGCCGACGAGCCCACAACGGCGCTGGACGTGACGGTACAGGCGCAAATACTGACGCTGCTGCGGGAACTGCGTGACGAGCTGAACATGAGCCTGCTGTTTATCACGCACAACCTGAGCATTGTCAGAAAGCTGGCCGACAGCGTGGCGGTGATGCAGAACGGGCGCTGCGTTGAACAGAATACGGCATCAACGCTGCTGAGCGCACCGCAGCACCCCTATACGCAGCGGTTGCTCGACAGCGAACCCTCCGGCGACCCGGTTCCTCTCGATGCGGACAGCACGCCGCTGCTGCGCGTTGAGGATCTGTCCGTCTCGTTCCCGATCCGCAAAGGTATTCTGCGACGCATTGTCGATCGCAACCCGGTGCTGAAAAACCTCCGCTTCTCGCTGCGCCCGGGGGAATCCCTGGGGCTGGTGGGCGAATCCGGCTCGGGTAAAAGCACCACCGGTCTGGCGCTGCTGCGCTTAATTGCCTCCCAGGGCGAGATCCTGTTTGACGATATGCCGCTGCACCGCTGGAACCGCCGCCAGATGCTGCCCGTGCGTCCCCGCATGCAGGTGGTGTTTCAGGATCCCAACTCCTCACTTAACCCACGGCTCAGCGTGTTACAGATTATCGAAGAGGGTCTGCGCGTCCATCAGCCCGGCCTGAGCGCGCAGCAACGCGAGCAGGAGGTCATGCGGGTCATGACCGAAGTGGGTCTAGATCCCGAGACGCGCCACCGCTACCCTGCGGAATTTTCCGGTGGGCAGCGCCAGCGTATCGCCATTGCCCGCGCGCTGATCCTGAAACCGGAGCTGATTATTCTGGATGAACCCACGTCGTCGCTGGACAGGACCGTTCAGGCGCAGATCCTGGCGCTGCTGAAAGGGTTACAGGAAAAGCACCGGCTGGCCTATATCTTTATCAGCCATGATTTACAGGTGGTGCGTGCGCTATGCCATCAGGTGATTGTGTTGCGTCAGGGAGAGGTGGTCGAGCAGGGTGATTGCCAGCGCGTATTTAGCGCGCCAACGCAGCGCTACACGCGCCAGCTGTTGTCGTCAGACTAGCGCTCAGAACGGGTACTGGCCGGAGAAAGGCTCGGCAATGGCAACGCCAAAATTTTTCAGACGGCAGGTGGCAGCAAACTCGTCCTGGCTTTTCACAAACAGGCACGGCTCACCTTCGCACTCCAGCACGGAGCTGTCCACTTCGATATCCGTCAGGGCCTGACTGAGACGCTCCATCACCCGCCAGGCATTTTCGTCACTCGGGCTTAACAGCTTGAGCGCCACCAGGCAGTTTTCACAGCCCGCGACGTTTTGCGGAATCGGTTCAACTTTCGAACCAGCAAAACCCGCCGACCAGCGATAGCTCTGGGGCAAGCGATGGACAATAGAAAGTTGTAATGTATTCACGTTCGTTCCCCGGAAGCAAAATTTACTTCACAATTTATTTACATTTATAGTAACACATCATCGTTAGCCTGCACTATTCAGCACTTTTTTATCGGTATTCAGGCTCGCGTCGGCGCTATATGTACCCGTTTCTGCGATCTAACTCAACCTTTTTGAATACAATGATGTGACTTTTTACACAAATAGATTTTACATAAAATAAACAAACACAGCATAAACGAACGGGGTTTGGTTGATATGCATCAACAAAAAAGGCCCTGCCGGGCCTTCTCTGTGTTTTAGTGGACCGCTTTTCGCGGTCGGCTGGCGTAAAGATAGAAGAGTATCGAGCTGGTTGCGCAAAAAGCCATCGCCCACAGCATGGGCCATGCCGTCGTAAAGGTGGCCATCGAAAGCAACGCGCCGACGATAGCGCCGATGCCGAAGCGGAATGTCCCGGCCAGGGAAGATGCGGTTCCTGCCATGTGCGGGAACTCATCCAGAATCACCGCCATCGCATTGGATGACACCATCGACACGCAGCCGACAAAGGCCGCCACGCCGACCACCAGCGCCCAGAAGCCCACACCCAGAAACGCGCTCACCACCAGCCAGATCGCCATCACAAACTGGATCCAGAGCCCGGCGCGGAACATGTTCAGCGCCCCCACCCGTCGGACAAAGCGGCTGTTAATGATGGTCATAATGAACAGGAAGACGATGTTAAGCGCAAAGTAATAGCCGAAGTGCTGCGGCGAAACGTGGTTCAGCTCGATGTAGACAAACGGCCCGGCGCTCAGGAAGGAGAACATTCCGGCGAAGCTGAACCCGCTTGCCAGCATATAGCTCAGCACCCGCTTGTGGCGAAACAGCGAGGCAAAGTTACCTATTGTGGTTCGGATGTGAAACTTCTGGCGGCGCTCGACGGGAAGCGTTTCATCAATAAAGAAGAAGATCATCGCGGAGGCCAGCAGCGCGGCCAGGGCCAGGATCCAGAAAATCACATGCCAGCTGAACCACACCAGCACCGCACCACCGGCCATCGGGGCCACCAGCGGCGCAATCGTCGTCACCAGCATGACAAACGACATCATGCGGGAGAACTCTTCTTTCGGGTAGATATCGCGCATCAGGGCATTAATCACCACGCTTGCCGCTGCCGCCGCCAGACCGTGGAAGAAACGCATGATAATCAGATGATCGATGGTCTGCGCCAGCGCGCAGGCAACCGCTGCGGCCGCAAAGACCAGCGTCCCGCCCAGAATGACCGGCTTGCGTCCAAGGCTGTCGGCCATCGGGCCATAAAACAGCTGGCCGAGGGCAAAGCCAAGAATATAGGTGCTGAGCGTCATCTGCGCGCTGCCCGCCGGAACGCCAAATTGCGCGGAAATGACCGGCAGCGCGGGCAGGTACATATCAATAGACAGCGGCATCAGCATGGCCAGCAGGCCAAGAATGAAGACGATTTTGAACGACGAGTGTGGCCTGGTGGTCACAGAGTTCTCCTGAAATTAGTGCGAAGGCAGACCGACGCTGGCGATCTCTTCTTCCGTTAACGGGCGATATTCGCCAGGCGCCAGGTCGGGATCGAGTTCAATCGCACCAATCCGTTCGCGATGCAGGCCAACAACGTGGTTCCCCACCGCGGCAAACATACGTTTCACCTGATGATAGCGCCCTTCGCTGATGATCAGGCGGACCTCGGTCGGGGTGATGACTTCGAGCACCGCCGGTTTGGTCAGATCTTTTTCATTATGCAGCTGAACGCCTTTCGCGAAGTGCTCTGCCGTGTCATCCGACACCGGTGACTCCAGCGTCACGAGATAGGTTTTCTCGCAGTGGTGGCGTGGAGAGGTGATGCGGTGCGACCACTGACCGTCGTCGGTCATCAGCACCAGCCCGGTGGTGTCGATATCGAGTCGACCTGCGGCGTGCAGCTTGTGCGCCACCGGCTCGTCGAGGAAATAGAGCACCGTCGGGTGATCCGGATCGTCCGTTGAGCAGACGTAGCCTTCCGGCTTATTGAGCATGAAGTAGCGCGGACCGTGCTGCTGGGTCAGCGGATTGCCGTCATACTCCACCTGATGGTCAGGTTGCAGTTTGAACGCGCTGTCTCTCACAATGTCGCCATCCACGGTAACGCGGCTGGCGCGAATTTCGCGCCCGGCAATAGCGCGGCTTACGCCGAGTTGCTGAGCGATAAACTTATCAAGTCGCATGAAATCTTTTTAGCCTTAATGGTGCAGGAAGTCGGACAACAGGTCCGAAAAAAGAAGCAGTCTGGAACGGTTCAGTATAATGGTCTGGTTGCGCCACTCAAGGGAAAAAGTTTCGTGGCATACTATCTATACCCTAAATAATTCGAGTTGCATGAAGGCGGCAAAGGAGTGAATCCCCGGGAGCTTACATAAGTAAGTGACCGGGGTGAACGAGTGCAGCCAACGCACAGGCAACTTGAAGTATGACGGGTATATGTGCGGAATAACGAAACCGAGATCCCATGACTTTTACACTTCGTCCCTATCAGCAGGAAGCCGTTGACGCCACCCTCGCCTGGTTCCGCAAACATCGCGAGCCGGCGGCGATTGTGCTCCCGACCGGTGCAGGCAAAAGCCTGGTCATTGCCGAACTGGCGCGTCTGGCCCGCGGCCGCGTGCTGGTGCTCGCGCACGTTAAAGAGCTCGTCGCGCAAAACCATGCCAAGTATTGTGCGCTTGGACTGGAAGCCGACATTTTCGCCGCCGGGCTAAAGCGTAAAGAGAGCCACGGCAAAGTGGTGTTTGGCAGCGTGCAGTCGGTTGCCCGCAATCTGGATCTGTTTCGCAGCGAATTTTCGCTGCTGATTGTCGACGAATGTCACCGCATCAGCGATGACGACGACAGCCAGTATCAGCAAATCCTGTCCCACCTGAAAGAGGTGAATCCTTACCTGCGCCTGTTGGGCCTGACGGCGACCCCCTTTCGTCTGGGTAAAGGCTGGATCTATCGTTACCATTATCACGGCATGGTGCGCGGCGATGACAAGGCCCTGTTTAGCGACTGCATCTACGAGCTTCCGCTGCGTTACATGATTAAACATGGCTACCTGACGCCGCCTGAACGGCTGGATATGCCGGTGGTGCAGTACGACTTCAGCCGCCTGCAGGCGCAGAGCAACGGGTTATTCAGCGAAGCGGATCTTAATCAGGAGCTGAAAAAGCAAAAGCGCATTACGCCGCATATCATCAGCCAGATTGAGGAGTTCGCCGCGACGCGCAAAGGGGTGATGATCTTTGCCGCCACCGTTGAGCACGCACGCGAAATCACCGGGTTACTGCCCCCCGGCGACGCGGCGCTCATCACCGGTGAGACGCCCGGCCCGGAGCGCGATCGCCTGATTGAGGCCTTTAAAGCCCAGCAGTTCCGCTATCTGGTTAACGTGTCGGTGTTGACCACCGGCTTTGACGCCCCGCACGTCGACCTGATCGCTATTTTGCGTCCGACCGAATCGGTCAGTCTGTATCAGCAAATTGTTGGCCGCGGCCTGCGCCTGGCGCCGGGGAAAACCGACTGCCTGATTCTGGATTATGCCGGTAACCCGCACGATCTCTATACGCCTGAGGTCGGCGCGCCAAAAGGGAAAAGTGACAACGTGCCCGTGCAGGTCTTTTGCCCTGCCTGCGGGTTTGCCAACACCTTCTGGGGCAAAACCACCGCCGACGGCACGCTGATCGAACATTTTGGCCGCCGCTGTCAGGGCTGGTTTGAAGATGATGACGGGCATCGTGAGCAGTGCGATTTTCGTTTCCGCTTTAAAAACTGCCCGCAGTGCAACGCCGAAAATGACATTGCCGCTCGCCGCTGTCGGGAGTGCGACACGGTGCTGGTTGACCCGGACGACATGCTGAAAGCGGCATTAAAGCTGAAAGATGCGCTGGTGCTGCGCTGTTCCGGCATGGCGTTGCAGCCCGGTGCCGATGAAAAAGGCGAATGGCTGAAAATCACCTATTACGATGAAGACGGGGCGGACGTCAGCGAGCGCTTCCGGCTTCAGACGCCAGCTCAGCGAACGGCCTTCGAACAGCTGTTTATCCGCCCGCACACCCGCACTCCGGGCGTGCCCCTGCGCTGGATCACCGTGGCCGATATCGTGCGCCAGCAGGTGCTATTGCGCCATCCGGATTTTGTGGTCGCCCGCAAAAAAGGCCAGTTCTGGCAGGTGCGCGAAAAACTCTTTGACTACGAAGGTCGCTTCCGTCGCGCCAACGAATTGCGCGGGTAGCGGGACTTTTCATTGATGTGAGGGGCATTTGAGTATAAAATGCCGCCCGCTTCACATCCGTGAGGCAGAACACTCACCTGCTGCTGGGTCGCCTGTAGTAGGGTTTTAAATACAGAGAGAAATCAATGTTTACTATCGAAGCAGAAGTACGTAACGTGCAGGGTAAGGGTGCGAGCCGCCGCCTGCGTACCGCTAACAAGTTCCCGGCTATCGTTTACGGTGGCGAAGCTGCTCCAGTTGCAATCGAACTGGATCACGACAAACTGTGGAACCTGCAGACCAAAGCTGAATTCTACAGCGAAGTTCTGACCATCGTTGTTGGCGGTAAAGAAGAAAAAGTGAAAGTTCAGGCTGTTCAGCGTCACGCGTTCAAGCCAAAACTGACTCACATCGACTTCGTTCGCGCGTAATCGCAAACCTGTCGAAAAAAACCCCGCTTCTGCGGGGTTTTTTGTGCCTGCTATTTACCGCCCGAGGTGCGGCGCTGAAGCTGATCGCGCAGATTCGGCGGCGTCCCCTTAATGGTCAGCGTATCGGTGGCCGGATCCCAGAAGATACGTTCCCCCAGCAGCATCGCATCAAAGTTGATGGTTAACCCGCCGCCGCTGCCGGCAAACTTGGTTAACTGACGCAGCGTGCTGCGATCCGCCGGGAAGCTCTCTTCAAGCTCATAGCCCTTCTCTGCGGTAAATTCCTGGAAGCTGACTTCGCTGACGCCCGCCAACTCTTTTGACAGCGACTCCAGTTCAATCTCTTCCCCAGCCTGCAGCTGTTCGTTGCAGTAGCTGTAAACCTGCTGGCGCACCGTCTGGCGCTCAGATTTATCAAGCTGCGCTTCGGCTGTGAAATCGTCCACCGCCTGGAGCAGCCCTTTGTTCTGCGCTTTGGCGTTAAGCCCTTCACTGGCACCGAGGAAGTCCATGAAGAAATCCGCCACTTTGCGGCCCACGCGTCCCTTCAGGAAAGTCAGGTAGCGGGTCGATTCCGGGTTGGTTTCCCACTCGGTCAAATCAATACGCGCCACGATATCCGCATGGTTGATATCCAGATAATGCGTCGAGCTGATATCCAGCTGCTCGTTCACGCGCATGCTGCTTAAGTTATTCAGCACGGTAACCAGCAGATACTCGACCGCCAGGTAGCGGTAGTGGCAGAACAGCACGATCCCGCCGTCGGCGAACGGATATTTCGCCAGCTCGTCGCGCAGACGCCCGGTTGCCGCACGGCTAAACGCCAGGAAATCCTCTTCACCCTGGCGCTGCAGGCGCAGGCTATCGGCCAGTTCACTCTCTTCGCTGAACAGCCCATAGGCTTTATTTTTGGCGCTGTAGACGCGATGCAGCTCTGCCATCATCTCCACAACGGTCGCCGTAGGTTCCAGTAACGAATCGCGTAGCACCACTTCAAGGGTTTGCTCATCGCGCTTGATAAGCTGGTGCAAGGCAATCTGGTTGATTTCCAGACTCATGATAAACTCTCCTTTTAGACCGGGCGGTATTCAACCACCACCAGGACATGTGTGCAACAACAGATAAAAAAGGGGAAAAAAAGCTGTTGCTACGGTAATATGTTGCCCTTTCATCAACAAACTGATTTTGATTTATGCCACAACATTCCCGCTACAGTGATGAACACGTTGAACAACTGCTCAGTGAGCTGGTCAACGTACTGGAAAAACATAAAACGCCGACCGATCTCTCCCTGATGGTTTTGGGAAATATGGTCACCAACCTGATTAACACCAGCGTTGCTCCGGCTCAGCGTCAGGCGATCGCAAAATCTTTCGCCCAGGCTTTACAGTCGTCCGTCAGCAACGACCCGGCCCATTAAGGGATACGAACAACAGTTTATGGTGACGAATCGTCAGCGCTACCGTGAAAAAGTCTCCCAGATGGTCAGCTGGGGGCACTGGTTTGCCCTGTTCAACATTCTGTTGGCGACGGTCATTGGCTGTCGTTATCTGTTTGTCGCAGACTGGCCAACAACGCTCACCGGGCGTATCTACTCCTGGATAAGCGTTGTCGGTCACTTTAGCTTTTTGGTTTTCGCCACCTATCTGCTGATCCTGTTCCCCTTGACGTTTATCGTCATGTCGCAGCGTCTGATGCGATTCTTGTCCGCCATCCTTGCGACGGTGGGGATGACGCTGCTGCTTATCGACAGTGAAGTGTTCACCCGCTTCCACCTGCATCTCAACCCCATCGTCTGGGAACTGGTGATTAACCCCGACCAGAACGAAACGGCCCGTGACTGGCAGCTGATGTTTATCAGCGTCCCGGTGATCCTGTTGATTGAGATGCTGTTTGCCACCTGGAGCTGGCAAAAACTGCGCAGCCTGACCCGCCGACGCCACTACGCGAAGCCCGTCGCCGCGCTCTTCTTCGTCTCCTTTATCAGTTCGCACATCATGTATATCTGGGCGGATGCGAACTTCTATCGCCCTATTACCATGCAGCGCGCGAACCTGCCGCTCTCGTACCCGATGACGGCCCGTCGCTTCCTTGAGAAACACGGCCTGCTTGATGCGCAGGAGTACCAGCGACGCCTCATCGAGCAGGGTAACCCGGAAGCCGTCAGCGTGCAGTATCCGCTGAGCGACCTGCGCTATCGCGATATGGGCCGCGGGCAAAACGTCCTGCTGATCACCGTCGATGGCCTGAACTATTCCCGTTACGAGAAGCAGATGCCTGCGCTGGCCGATTTCGCGAGTCAAAACGTCACGTTTACTCAGCATATGAGCTCCGGTAACACAACCGACGCGGGCATCTTTGGCCTCTTCTATGGCATTTCAGCCGGATACATGGACGGCGTACTCTCTACCCGCACACCTGCTGCGCTGATCACCGGGCTGAATCAGCAGGGCTATCAGTTAGGGTTGTTCTCATCCGATGGCTTTAACAGCCCGCTCTACCGCCAGGCGCTGCTGTCTGATTTCTCACTGCCAGCGGCACAAAATCAGTCCGATGCGCAGACCGCCAGCCAATGGATAAACTGGCTCCAGCGCTATGCCCAGGAAGATAACCGCTGGTTCTCATGGGTTTCCTTTAACGGCACTACGCTTGCTAACAGCAATAAGAGTGATTTCGCGCGCCGCTACGGCCGCGCGGCGGGTGATGTTGATGCGCAGATTGGCCGCGTGCTTGACGCGCTACGTGAGTCCGGCAAGCTGGATAACACCGTAGTGATCGTGACCGCAGGCCATGGCGTCCCGTTAGGTGACGAGACGAAGAGCATGAGCTGGTCACGCCCGAACCTGCAGGTTCCGCTGGTCATCCACTGGCCGGGTACCCCGGCGCAGCGCATCAATATGCTTACCGAGCATAAAGATGTGATGACCACCCTGATGCAACGCCTGCTACACGTCAGCACGCCAGCCAATGAGTATTCTCAGGGGCAGGATCTCTTCAGCGCCGCGCGCCGCCATAACTGGGTCACGGCTGCGGGGAATAATACGCTGGTGGTGACCACGCCGAAGCTGACGCTGGTGCTGAACAACAATGGGAATTATCAGACGTATAACCTGCAGGGTGAACGGCTTAAAGACCAGAAACCGCAGCTGAGCCTGCTGCTGCAGGTCCTGACGGATGAGAAGCGCTTCGTCGCTAACTGATTAATAATAAACCAGTTAGCGACGGATTCCCTTGCATTCGAAACGGAATCGAGTAGTATTCTTTCTATGCGTCGGCACGTAGCGCAGCCTGGTAGCGCACCGTCATGGGGTGTCGGGGGTCGGAGGTTCAAATCCTCTCGTGCCGACCAAAAACACATTGAAAACCAGCCTTTTATGGCTGGTTTTTTTATTTCGCCTCGTCCGGCGTTTTGCGCAGGTACACCAGCGTAACCAGGCAAATCACCGCTCCGGCATAGAACGTATATTCTGCGCCAAACGTTTCCCAGATGACCCCGGCGCCCAGACTGGCGACTAACAATCCCACGCCACTGACCAGACTAAAAATGCCGTAGGCGGTACCGCGCAGATCCGCAGGCGCGGTTTTCGCAATCATTGCCGCCAGCAGCCCCTGCGTCATCCCCATATGCACTCCCCAAAGCGCAACGCCCAGAAGCATTCCAGCCCAGTGGGTGCTCAGCGCCAGCACAACATCTGCCCCAATCAGCATCACCAGCCCCCACTGCAGTAATCGGGTGTGGCTCATCCCGTCCGATAGCTTGCCAAACGGATAGGCAGAGAGGAAATAGAGCAGATTCATGGCCACCATCACCAGCGGGATCAGCGCCAGCGGCACCCCCGACTGCTGTGCGCGCAGCACAAGAAAGGCTTCACTGAAACGTGCGAGCGTGAAGATGGCCCCCAGGCCAATGACCCACCAGCAGCCTTTCCCGAGACGCCTGAGGTTCTCTTTTTTGATGGGGTTCGTGCGTTTATGTTCGACGGGCGTTTTCGGCTCATGCAGGCCGAAGAAAAGCAGCGCCACGGCGAGCACGCCGGGGATCACCGCGATCCAGAAAATCGTGCGGAAATCATCGTTCCACAGCAGCATTAATCCTACGGCCAGCAGCGGCCCGAGAAATGCGCCGACGGTGTCCATCGACTGACGCAGCCCAAAGGCCGCGCCGCGAAGGTCCGGCGGCGTAACGTCAGCAACCAGCGCATCGCGTGGCGCTCCCCGTATCCCCTTCCCGACCCGGTCAATTAAGCGCGCCCCAAGGATCATGCCGGAAGAAGAGGCGATAGCGAACAACGGTTTACTCAATGCGCCAAGACCGTAGCCCAGAACCGCCAGTCCTTTACGCTTGCCCAGATAGTCACTGATGGCGCCGGAAAACACCTTGATAAACAGCGCCGTAGCCTCAGCCAGACCTTCAATCAAACCAATGAAAATAACGCTGGCGCCCAGCGTCGTCACCATAAACAGCGGCAGCAGGCTGTGAATAATCTCCGAGGAGATATCCATTAACATACTGACGCCGCCCACCACCCAGACTCCTTTCGGGATCCGGCTGAGCGTTGCAAACCGGGATAACATTGCGCATCTCCTGCTTCATGTTGAACTGTCTTGTTCGAAACAGAATATCCTGGAAATGCGAATAAAAATTATTAGACATAAAAAAAGCCACCCCGCAGGATGGCTTCGATATTGCAAATCGGCGTCTAGTGTTTATCACGTCCGCCCAGGAAGAAAATGCCCAGCGGGATGGCCAGCAGAACGGTGAACACCAGGCTGTAGACAAAGATCATCGCCGATTGCAGGACATACATGCTGGTTGTCCAGGCAGAGAGAGGAATGTTGTACTGTTCGATGACGCCAACAATGGTGGCCCGCCCCACGCACGCGGCAGCAATCATAAACACAACCAGCAGCGCCAGGAGGAACTTGCGGCCTTCAGGCGTTTTCAGTTTTGCACGAACCATCTCTCTTCCCTTTTACAGATGAATAACATTATAGAGGGTCTAAAATAACACAAACGGCTGCCGGACTCCACGCTAGTATAAATCTCTACTTAAATGGCAAATATGTGGTTTATTACGCTATTCATATTGAAAATGTAAGTAAATAACACCAATCATTCATAGTTGATATGTTAACCTGTACAGGATCGTTTTGACATAAAGGAATGACAATGAAAAACGCACCTAAATTTGCCATCGCACTCATCGCCGCCGCGTGTGTCAGCACCAGTGCTTTCGCCAGCGAAACCTCTAAAGAGCAGCCGCTGGAAAAAGTCGCCCCGTATCCGAAAGCGGATAAAGGGATGAAGCGTCAGGTGATCCAGCTGCCGGCACAGCAGGATGAAGCGAATTTCAAAGTAGAGCTGTTAATTGGCAAGACGCTGGAAGTGGATTGCAACCAGCATCGCCTGGGTGGTCAGCTGGAAAGCAAAACGCTGGAAGGCTGGGGTTACGACTACTACGTCTTTGATAAAGTGACCTCGCCGGTCTCCACCATGATGGCCTGCCCGGATGGCAAGAAAGAGAAGAAATTTGTGACAGCGTATCTGGGCGACAATAGCCTGCTGCGCTACAACAGCAAGTTGCCGATCGTGGTTTATACGCCTGAAAACGTCGAAGTGAAGTATCGCGTGTGGAAGGCTGAAGAGAAGATTGAGCAGGCTGTCGTACGTTGAAATTAAGTCGGGTGGCGGCTTCGCCTTACCCGACCTACAAAACAACACCGAACATAGGCCGGGTAGGCGTCAGCGCCACCCGGCTTTTTTACCTTACAGCGCGATATCCGCAACCGGTTTGTTTTCCGGCTGAGGCTTCAGCTCCGCTTTTGGCGCAGCATCCGCAGCCTGCGGTTTGATGTACTGCAGCTGCAGTACGCGGCTGGTGTATTCCAGCTCCTGCTCCGTCGCGCTCACGTTACCGTTCAGCTTCGTGCCGTAGGATGGAATAATGGTCTTCAGCTTCGCCTGCCATTCCGGACTGGCGACTTTATCTTTAAACACTTTTTCCATCAGGTGCAGCATGATTGGCGCAGCGGTAGACGCACCCGGTGACGCACCCAGCAGCGCGGCGATGGTGCCATCCTTATCGCTTACCACTTCGGTGCCCAGACGCAGCACGCCGCCCTCTTTCGGATCGCGCTTGATGATCTGTACGCGCTGACCCGCCTGCCACAGGCGCCAGTCTTCTTTCTTCGCCTGCGGATAGTACTCTTTCAGCGCCTCGAAACGGTCGTCGTCAGAGAGCATCACCTGGCTAATCAGGTATTTCACCAGATCGAAGTTATCCAGCCCCACGTCCATCATCGGCTTGACGTTAGAGGTGGTGGTTGCGCTCAGCAGATCCCACAGGGAGCCGTTTTTCAGGAACTTCGTGGAGAAGGTCGCGAACGGTCCAAACAGCACCACGCGTTTGCCGTCAAGCATACGGGTGTCAATGTGCGGAACAGACATTGGCGGCGCGCCCACGGAAGCCTGACCGTACACTTTTGCCAGATGACGGTTCACCACTTCCGGGTTATCGGACACCAGGAACTGACCGCCGACCGGGAAGCCCGCGTAGTCGTCCGCCTCCGGAATGCCGGACTCCTGCAGCAGCTTCAGCGCCGCGCCGCCCGCACCGATAAAGACAAACTTCGCCCTGATGACGTGTTCAGCTTCATTGTTTTTCAGATCGGCAACGGTCACGCTCCAGCTGTTATCCGCGTTGCGCTTGAAACCGCGCACTTCGGTGCTGAGCTGCAGGTTGAAGTTCTCTTTTTTCTTCAGAGACGTCACCAGCTGACGGGTAATTTCACCGTAGTTGACGTCGGTACCAATTTCGGTACGGGTCGCCGCCACTTTCTGGTTCGGGTCACGACCTTCCATGACCAGCGGAGCCCACTCTTTAATCTGCGCGTGATCTTCAGAGTATTTCATCCCGCGGAACAGCGTGCTCTGCTGCAGTGCGGCGTAGCGCGCGCGCAGGAAGTTGACGTTCTGCTCGCCCCACACAAAGCTCATGTGCGGTACGGTATTGATAAAGGAGTGCGGGTCGTGCAGCACGCCGCTGTTGACCTGGTGAGACCAGAACTGACGAGAAACCTGGAACGCCTCGTTGATCTCTACCGCTTTCTCGATACTAATGGAACCGTCCTTTTTCTGCGGCGTATAGTTCAGTTCCATGAGTGCCGAATGACCGGTACCGGCGTTGTTCCAGCCGTTCGAACTCTCCTGCGCCACGCCATCAAGGCGCTCGACCATGGTCATTGACCAGTCCGGCTGCAGTTCTTGCAGATAGGTTCCCAGCGTGGCGCTCATGATACCGCCACCGATTAAAAGGACGTCCGTTTCCTGCTCTTTTGGTGCGTCAGCTTTCGCCGCCATGGAGACGGTGTTAAGCCCCACGGCCAGAGAAAAGAGCATGGCAGTCATTTTTTTCATAATTTATGCCTTAGTGTAAAAGTGCTTGATGCGTGGAAATTGCAGGTGAAAAAAGCTGCGGGGGCACGGTAACAACTTTTAAATATTGTTTAAAGGTTACGAAATTATTGTAATTGTGAAATTTAATGATGGATTGTTTGTGAGGAATTATCGAAGCGTCTGGTAAAGGGCGGTTTAACGGGCTAGTATGTTGCGTTTTGTGATCGCGCGCACGGAAGCCTGCCCTAACCAGCGAAACGTTATGTCCCTACCCCATTCTCCTTTATCTCCCGAAAACCGTGTCGCCAGCGTGCTGCGTTCCCCTAAGCAGCTGACGCGTGAAACGCTGGCGGGCGTGATTACCGCCCTGGCGCTGATCCCCGAGGTCATCTCATTTTCCGTGGTGGCGGGCGTTGACCCGAAGGTCAGCCTGATCGCTTCCGTGGTGCTCTGTCTTGCCCTGTCTGTACTGGGCGGTCGCCCGGCGATGGTCACGGCCGCGGCCGGTTCCGTGGCGCTGGTTATTGGGCCCATGGTGCATCAGCACGGCGTACAGTACATTCTTCCCGCCGTGCTCATGGCTGGCGTGATTCAGATTCTGTTTGGCGTGCTGGGCATGGCAAGGCTGATGCGCTTTATTCCCCAGTCGGTCATGACCGGGTTTGTTAACGCCCTCGGGATATTGATTTTCTTTGCGCAGGTTCCCCATTTCTGGAGCCGAAGCCCGCTGATTGTGGGCCTGTTCGTGCTGACGGTACTGATCGTGCTGTGGGTGCCGCGCTATTTCAAAAGCATCCCTTCCCCACTGATTGCGATTGTGCTGTTAACCTTGTTTACCGTTTCAACCGGGCAAAGCCTGCCGACCGTGGGCGATGAAGGCGCCATGAGCGGCGGCTTGCCGGGTCTTAGCGAACTTCTGGTCCCTCTCAATCTCCAGACGCTGAGCATAATCTGGCCGTGCGCGTTGAGCATCGCGTTTGTCGGCCTGCTGGAATCCCTGCTGACCGCAAAGCTGGTGGATGAGCTGACCGCGACACCGTCAAGTAAACGCCGCGAAAGCATTGGATTAGGCGTCGGCAATATCCTGGCCGGATTTTACGGTGGTATTGCGGGCTGCGCGATGATCGGACAAACCATCGTTAACGTGGAGATGGGGAAAGGCCGAAGCCGCATTTCAACCTTCGCTGCGGGCATCGTGCTGCTGATCCTGGTGACGGCGCTCAGCGACGTGATGGCCAACATCCCGATGGCGGTGCTGGCGGGCATTATGGCGATCGTCGCCGTCAAAACCTTCAGCTGGCACAGCCTTCAGCCGGCCACGCTGAAAACGGCTCCGATTGCAGAAACGGTCGTCATGCTGGTGACCGTTGCCGCCACGGTATCAACCGGCAATCTGGCGATTGGCGTGCTGGGCGGGATTATCATCATGGTGCTGCTTCCCGCCCGCATTAAGCGTCGGCTTAAAGCAGAAAAATCGTCGCCAGCCCAAGAAAAATAAAGAAACCGCCGGTATCGGTGATGGCGGTGATCATCACGCTCGACCCCACCGCGGGGTCGCGCCCCAGTTTGGTCATGGTCAACGGGATAATAACGCCCATCATCGATGCCACCAGCAGATTCAGCACCATCGCCAGCATCATCACCCCACCCAGCGCCATATCGTCATACAACCACCAGGTGATGCCCCCCATAATCCCGCCCCAGACCAGGCCGTTGATCAGCGCCACACCCATCTCTCTGAAGATCAGAAAGGCGAAGTTGCCGGGCTGAATATTCTCCAGCGCCAGCGCGCGAACGATCATCGTGATAGTCTGATTGCCAGTATTCCCGCCTATTCCGGCCACAATCGGCATCAGCGAGGCCAGCGCCACCAGCTGCGAAATGGTGTGTTCGAAACCGTCAATCACGCGGGAGGCGATAAACGCGGTACACAGGTTAATGGCCAGCCACGCCCAGCGCGTTTTCACCGCCTTGCCGACGGAGGCATGGACGTCATCTCCCGCACTGATCCCCCCCAGCGCACGCAGGTCGTTGTCGGTTTCTTCATAAACGACGTCAACGATCTCGTCGATGGTCAGACGCCCCATCAGTTTGCCGACGGAGTCCACGACGGCGGCACTCACGAGGTCGTCACGTTCGAAGGTACGCGCCGCTTTCTCCGCATCGTCCTCCGGGGAGAAGACCATCGGCTCGTTTTCCATCACCTCGCTCACCTTCCGCTGGGTGCTGTTGAGCAGGATGGTTTTCAGCTCCAGCTCGCCGAGCAGGGTTTTATCCCGGGAGGTGACAAACAGCTTATCGGTGTTATCCGGCATTTTGCCCAGGCGACGCAGATAGCGCTGCACGGTGCCGAGCGTCACGTCCGGACGCACCGTGATAACGCCGAACTCCATAATCGCGCCGACGCTGTTTTTCTCGTAGTGCATCACCTGACGCACGCGCGCGCGTTCATCGGCAGGCAGTGACGCCAGCAGACGGCCGGTCAGGTTTCGCGGCAGGTGCTGAACCAGGTAAATCTGCTCGTCGATATCCAGGGTTTGCAGAGCGTCGAGAATATCCCGGTCGCTCATCTCGTCGATCAGGTCGTCCCAGACGTTTTCTGAGGCCTCAAGCAGCACCTGTCCGCGCTCGTGATCCTGCACCAGCCGCCACAGGGCGTGACGTTCTTCCGAGGGAAGCGCTTCCAGGGTATCCGCCAGATCCGGCGGGGGTAAGTGAGCAACCAGCGCACCTACCTCAGCAATATCGTCGGCTAAAGTGCCGACATCATATTGCTCAGCCAGGGTCAGTTTGCCTAATAGCGTAGAGGTGACCGCTTTATCGGTCGTGAGAAGCCAGATCAGTCGCGCACGTTCCTGGTCACGCTGTCTGGCGCTGTTTTTCTTTAATACCGACATCAATCATAAATCCATGAAATAAGTTGGTATTAAGCATAGCGCGAGGATATGTAAATAAGAATAAACAACGGGGCGGGATGGAGAAAAAATCGGCATTACGGCTACGATCTATCCCCTCTCCCTGTGGGAGAGGGTTAGGGTGAGGGCATCAGGCCGTGCGCGCCACCGCGTCACGCGAGGCTGCATCGCGCTCTTCACCGGTCAGCTCGCTCAGCCTGCCGTCGCGCATCTCCAGCAGGCGGTCGGCATGAATAAAGTAATGATCGTCGTGGCTGATGGCGAAAATGGTTTTACCCATCTGCTGCATCAGCGGCAGCAGCACCTGATAAAACTCGCGGCGGAAGTGCGGGTCCTGATCCGCCGCCCACTCATCCAGCAGAATGATGTCACGCTCTTCCGCCAGCGCCAGCAGCAGCGCCACGCGCTTTTTCTGCCCTTTGGAAAGCTTCAGATTGAGAATTTTACCGTCCTGAAGTTCCAGCTTGTGGGACATCTGCAGCTGCGCCAGCCATTTTTCCACCAGCGCAGGATTGGCCTGCTGCCCTTCCGGGCCCAGCAGTTGCTCAAACAGCCAGACGTCGGTGAACACCGCCGAGAAAAGCTTGCGGTAATCCTCGGGCTTCTCCGCGCTCAGCGCTCTGCCATCCAGTAAAATCTCGCCCGACTGCGGCTGATAAAGCCCGGTGAGCAGCATCGCCAGCGTCGATTTACCGCTGCCGTTGCCGCCAATCAGGAACAGCAGCTCGCCGCGGCGGATCGTCAGGTTGACCGGCCCCACGGAGAAGGCGCTGTCCTGATAGCGGAACGTGACGTTACGCAGCTCCAGCGTCTGCCAGTCAGGGAAGGCCTGCGGGCGCGGGAATTCGGCTTTAAACGGCGCGAGATCGAATTTGTTGAGCTTATTAAAGGCCACCTGCGCACTCAGTAAGGTGGGCAACGCGCCGACCGCCGAGAGCAGCGGCGTGCGCAAAAACAGCAGCGTCAGCGAGTAGGTTGCCGCGACGTTGGTGTCCGCCCAGCCCAGGCTGTTCGCCATCCAGAATACCAGGCCAATGGCACCCAGCATCATAATGTTTGACCAGTTCACCGCGCTCAGGTGGAAGGTATCAGCGCGAATGATGTGATGCCGGTACTCGCGTGCGTCCGGAATATAGAGATGGTTAAAGATATACTCGGCGCGCTCGCGGTTCAGGGTGAGTTCTTTGCGCCCTTCCAGCACCGTCTGGTAGTCGTTATAGAGCTTATCTTCGGTTTCGCGCAGCACCGCCATGTGTTTATAGACGCGTGACACCAGGACAAAACCGCCCCAGATGGTGATGGCGATCCACAGCGCAGTCACCGCCAGCATTTTGCTGGAGAGCCAGGCGAGATAGGCCGCCGAGCCAAAGGTCAGAATGATCCCCTGCACCAGCTCCGGCAAACGAACGAACGCGATGGTAATGGCGCGTACGTCGCTGGTAAGCCCCGCCAGCAGGGAGGCGCTGCCGAGCTGCTCAACGCGCTCGACCTGGGTGTCCAGGATCCGCTTGATAAACTCACTGCGCAAACGAAAAACGAAATGGTGGCCGAGCGCGGTCAGCGCCAGCTGGGCGCCGAGCGTAACCGCCATCAGCAGCAGCAGCAGGCCAAGAAACTCCGGCAATACGGAGAGCGAGGTGTCGACCATTTCAATCAACCGCACGTTAATAAACGCGATCAGGCCAATACCCAGAGCGGCGCTGGCCAGGCTTAACGCCATAACGGCGATGAAGGGCCAGCGGTACTGACGCCAGACGAGGAGAAGTAGTTGCATGCAGGCAATCCGGACAATAAAAATCAGCGAGCAGTGTAAACTGCCCTGCGCGGACATCAAGAATAATTCTTATTTTAGTTTACGCATCCCCGCCTGACGGAAGGTCAGATTAAAGCGGTACTCGCCCGTGAGGGGGGAACGCCGGGTTTCAGCGGCTGAATGCCGTGATAATAAAGCCGCGATTCCCTGCCCCACACCACCACATCGCCATGTTCCAGCATAATGCGTTTGAGCGGATCGTTGCGGCGTAATCCCCCAAACTGAAAGACGGCGGGCAGACCTAACGATACCGAAACGATAGGCGCGCGCAGATCGGGCTCATCCTTGTCCTGATGCAGCGAGAGCTTCGCACCGACGGCGTAGCGGTTAATCAGACAGGCATCAGGACGAAAATCCGGATAATCCGCCGCCACGGCAGCCTCGTGACAAAGTGCCTGAAAAACCGCAGGCATGGGAGGCCACGGCCGGTCGGTCGTGGGATCGTTTGGAGCATACACATACCCACGTTCGTTTGTCGCCCAGCCCAGTTCGCCGCAGTTGGCCATGGCCACCGACATGGTGTAGCCGCCCGGCGTCACCATATGGCGAAACGGTGAAACCGCCGTGACCTCTTCAATACCGGCAAGCAACGCCGCCGCACGGGAGAGAGCAAAGCGGCGGAGGATCACCGCCCCTGGCGCAAGCGGTTCCTGCCAGGGTTCAGCATCCGCAAAAAGATCGAGCATTATTCCTCCCGGCGTTTCGCCTCACGTTTCAGTAATAGCGCTTTTCGCGCCGTCCCCCAGCGATAGCCCGACAGCGCACCGTCGTTGCGAACCACCCGATGACAGGGGATCACAATTGCCAGCGTGTTTGCCGCACAGGCGCCTGCTACGGCGCGTACCGCACCGGGTTGACCAATCGCCTGCGCCACCTGCTGATAGCTTGCCGTTTCGCCGCAGGGAATAGTGCGAAGGGCCTGCCAGACGCGCTGCTGGAACGCGGTACCGCGAATATCCAGCGGCAGCGCAAGCGGTACGTCGCGGTTATCAATACTGGCAATGACCTGGTGGATCCGCTGCACAAAGGCGTCGTCCAGCGGCGCGTGCGTAGCTTTTGGAAATTGCGTGGCAAGCTCTGCGGTGACTTCCGCATCGGTGTCACCCAGCAGAATCGCGCAGATCCCCCGCTCGCTTTCGGCGACCAGACAGCGTCCTAACGAACAGTCATGGATGGCATACCGCACGGCCACCTCTCCTTTACGGTACTGCTTCGCCGTCATGCCCAATGCATCGTTGGCTTTACGATAATAGCTGCTGCTGTCGGGAAATCCCGCCGCCAGCACGGCATCGGTAATTTTGTCTCCCTGCGCAAGCGCGGTGCGCAGACGCTGACCCCG
The DNA here is from genome assembly GCF_048684805.1 of Enterobacter sp. BNK-22. Classification (NCBI taxonomy): domain Bacteria; kingdom Pseudomonadati; phylum Pseudomonadota; class Gammaproteobacteria; order Enterobacterales; family Enterobacteriaceae; genus Enterobacter; species Enterobacter sp. BNK-22. The sequence goes on along the minus strand of NZ_JBLQTT010000001.1, from coordinate 336,716 downwards.
CGCCGCCTGCTGCCAGGCTTTGGGCGTCATGCCGGTCACCGACTTAAACAGGCGGTGGAAATGGAAAGGACTCATGGCAACTTGCTCCGCCAGTCTCTCCAGGGTTAACGCGGGATCCTGCTCCAGAAGCCGGCAGGCATGTTCCACTTTTGCCAGCTTCTGCGCCTGCGGATCGCGTTTGTCCGGCATGCAGCGCTTGCACGGACGAAAGCCTGCCTGAGCGGCGTGCCGGGCATCAGGATAAAAACGGACATTTTTACGCAGCGCGTGGCGGGCACGGCATGACGGGCGGCAGAAAATACCCGTCGTCTGCACGGCGAAGACAAACTGATCGTCAGCGAGCGGATCGCGGGCCAGCACGGCCTGCCAGCGATCCTCATCGGTCATTAAGGTTGGGTTTTTCATGATCGGCTCCTCGTATAAGCATACATAGAGCGTGCCTGAGCGCCACCGATAAAAAACCCGCAACCTTGCTTTTTAATTTTTGTCGCTGACCAGGAAACTGTTGAACTGCGGCGAGCTCCAGGTTTTGAACCCGTCGCCCTCTTTGGTGATCATATAAACTGCCAGCCCTTCCTGACGGACCACCTCTTTGGCTTTTTCCGGGCCGAGAACCATTAATCCGGTATCCCAGGCATCCGCTTCCAGCGCGGTGGGGGCAATGACCGTTACCGAGACCAGGTTATGCGTGATGGGGCGTCCGGTCTGCGGATCAATCACGTGCGAAATACGCTTCCCGTCAAGCTCGTAATAGTTGCGATAGCTTCCGGAGGTGCTGATGCCATGTCCGTTGATATCCACTATCGCCTGCACGGCATTTTGCCGATCGGTTGGTTTTTGAATCGCTACGCGCCACGGTTTATCGCTGGCGTTCATACCCCGACTGACCAACGCACCGCCCACCGAGACCAGATAACGGGAAATCCCTTCCTGCGCCATCAGTGCAGCAAGATGATCCGCCGCATAGCCTTCCCCGACCGTCGACAGATCGACAAACAGATCGGGGATATCTTTTTGCAGGTACTGCTGCCCGTACTGGTTGATCACGGTCAGATGCTGTAGCCCTGTCCGGGCGCGGGCGTCATCAATGGCCGCCTGTTCGGGCGTCTTCACCGGCTGTTTATTGGGGCCAAATCCCCAGAGGTTCACCAGAGGACCGACGGTCACATCCATCGCCCCGTTGGTTTTATAACCCACGCGCATTGCCTCGGTCACGATATCGGCCATCGCCTCGCTCACCGGCCACAGAGAAGTGCTGGTCGAGAGGTTAAAGCGCATCAGCGCCGAGTCATTTTTATAGGTCGACAGCAGCTGATCGTCGGCGTCCAGCTGCGACTGGATTTTGCCGCGAAGTTCATCCGTGCGTGTTTTATCGAGGTTCATCACGCTGACGCGCCAGAAGGTGCCCATCGTTTTACCTTCGAGCACCGTCGCGGCAGGTGCATCGGTTTTCGCCACGGTCGCGGGATCGTTACACGCGGTCAGGAAAAAAAGCATAGCCAGAAAGCTGGCGCGTAAAAAAGTCATGTCCATTCATTATTATCCTCATGCCAGGGCGGCAAGAGTACACCAAAACAGGGGCGTTGTGAGAATCCAGCAAGCACAAAAAAGGGGGCCATCAGGCCCCCTTACGTCACACGTTAACGCGATTAGAACTGGTAAACCAGGCCCAGCGCGACGATATCGTCAGTACCGATACCCGCCTGACGGGTGAAGTCATTTTCATCAACCAGGTTGATTTTGTAATCCACGTAGGTGGACATGTTTTTGTTGAAGTAGTAAGTCGCACCCACATCAACATATTTCAGCAGATCCTGATCGCCGTAACCTTCGATGTCTTTGCCTTTAGACTGCAGGTAAGCCACGGATGGACGCAGGCCGAAGTCGAACTGGTACTGAGCAACCACTTCGAAGTTCTGCGCTTTGTTGGCAAAGCCGTAAGCGGTAGTTGGGTTGCTGCCGTTAGAGGTACCGAAACGGGTTGCGTTGTAGGTCTGAGAGTACTGCGCTGCCAGATAGATGTTGTTGGCATCGTATTTCAGGCCACCAGAATAAACTTCTGCGTGATCGCCCTTACCGTATACGCCAGCTGCATTCTGGTCGGCGGTACGTTTGGAGGAGGACATCGCACCACCCACGCTGAAGCCTTCGCCCAGGTTATAGGTCACGGATGCACCGTAGCCGTCGCCGTTCTGGTTCAGCAGGCTGCGACCGTTAGTGTTTTCACCGCTTACGCTGCCGTTTTTACCCTGATACTGCAGAGCAAAGTTCAGGCCATCAACCAGACCGAAGAAGTCCTGGTTACGGTAGGTTGCCACGCCGTTAGCACGAGACTGCAGGAAGTTGTCGGCACCATAGGTGTCACCGCCGAATTCTGGCAGCACGTCGGTCCAGGAGGTCACGTCGTAAATCACGCCGTAGTTACGACCATAATCAAAGGAGCCAGCTTCAGCAAACTTCAGACCTGCGAACGCCACACGCGTCCAGGACTGGTTGTCACCTTCATTGGTGTTGCCCTGGATCTGATATTCCCACTGGCCGTAACCGGTCAGCTGATCGTTAACCTGAGTTTCGCCTTTGAAGCCAAGACGCATGTAGGTCTTGTCGCCATCGTTACCCTTGTCGTCAGAGAAATAGTGCAGACCATCAACTTTACCGTACAGATCTAATTTGTTGCCATCTTTGTTATAAATTTCGGCCGCATTTGCTGCGCCTGCCACCAGGAGTGCTGGTACCAGGAGGGACAGTACTTTAACTTTCATTTTATTAACCCTCTGTTATATGCCTTATAATTGCCACTGCTTACTGGTTAACCCTCATTAACCAGTCGGCAATTTCATTCTCCGCAAAATTACAGAATAATCCAACGCGAATATGATACGAAAACTTTGAAGATGTTTCATTTATCAGTCAACATGTTTCAAAATGTAAAAATCCAGGAACTTTTACAAAGCACAAATAGCTTAGAAATTTAGCACTTATAATCAAAAGAAAAAACATAACCATAATAATCAATAGGTTATAATAAAAATCGTTACAGCACTGAATGACAAAACAAGATCGTACCTAATCTCTAAAATATCTCTCGCTATCATCATTAACTTTATTTATTACCGTCATTCAGTTTTGAATGTCTGTTTATCCCTAATTGAGCCGGATGCTTCGCATTCGGTTTTTTTTTACCTTTCTTTACGTAACCTCTCATTTTTTGTGCTACCGAGCCGAAATTGTAACGACTATTAACTAAATTCTCATCGGCCGTCCTTCGCGGACGCACAATTGATGTAAAACTTAATTTCTTGTTAATTCGTGCTATTTGCTGGCTGAGCGCACTTATTATTTGTACGCGCACGGCGTGTTTGTACATGTTTACTGCGCCGCCCGCCGCCGATATTGTCCGTTGAAAAAGTCGCCTTTTCCCGGACAGTGGCGCTGGAAATTCAGTTATTACCCTTTATACTGCCCTATCGCCACAGAGCATGACCATGACGGGTTAAAGATATCAATGAGTCAGACTGAAACCACCGCCCCGAGCAAATTCTCCCTCCTCCCCGGGAGCATCACCCGTTTCTTTCTTCTTTTGATCGTTGTGCTGTTAGTGACCATGGGGGTGATGGTACAAAGTGCGGTTAATGCCTGGCTGAAGGACAAGAGCTATCAGGTCGTCGATATCACCCACGCCGTGCATAAGCGCATCGATACCTGGCGCTACGCCACCTGGCAGATTTACGACAATATTGCAGCTGCACCGGCCTCCTCATCCGGAGATGGACTTCAGGAGACACGGCTTAAGCAGGATGTCTATTACCTCGAAAAACCGCAGCGTAAGACTGAGGCGCTTATTTTTGGCTCTCACGACAGCGCGACGCTTGAGATGACGCAGCGTATTTCGACCTATCTGGATACCCTCTGGGGTGCCGAAACGGTGCCATGGTCGATGTACTATCTGAACGGTCAGGACAACAGCATGATCCTGATCTCAACGCTGCCGTTAAAAGATCTCTCTTCCGGGTTTAAAGAGACCACCGTGGGCAGCATCGTCGATTCCCGCCGGGCAGAGATGCTGCAGCAGGCGAACGCCCTTGATGAACGTGAGAGCTTCTCTTCCCTGCGCCGCCTGGCCTGGCAAAACGGTCATTATTTTACTCTGCGCACCACCTTCAACCAGCCAGGACATCTGGCGACGGTGGTCGCCTTCGATTTACCCATTAATGATTTAATCCCGCCGGACATGCCGCTCGATAGCTTCCGTCTGGAGCCCGACAGCAGCACCCAGAACATGCGTGCGGCGTCTGACAAAGAGGCCGCAGAGAGCGTATCGATCTCCTTTAACGGTTCAAAAATCGAAATTGCCTCATCCCTGAACTCGACCGGTATGCGTCTGGTGTGGCAGGTGCCGTTTGGTACGCTGTTGCTCGACACGCTGCAAAATATCCTGCTGCCTCTGCTGCTGAATATCGGTCTGCTGGCGCTGGCGCTGTTTGGCTACAGCACCTTCCGCTTCCAGTCGGGGCGTCAGAGCGACGCCGCGGCGGTCCCGACCGGTACCAGCAATGAGCTGCGCGTATTACGCGCGCTGAATGAAGAGATTGTTTCCGTGCTGCCGCTTGGGGTCTTAGTTCACGATCAGGAAGCAAATCGTACGGTAATGAGCAATAAAATTGCCGACCATCTGCTGCCGCATCTTAACCTGCAGAACATCACTACCATGGCGGATCAGCACCAGGGGGTGATTCAGGCCACCATCAACAATGAACTGTACGAGATCCGCCAGTTCCGCAGCCAGGTGGCTCCCCGCACGCAAATCTTCATCATCCGCGATCAGGATCGCGAAGTGCTGGTGAATAAAAAGCTCAAGCAGGCGCAAAGACTATATGAGAAAAACCAGCAGGGGCGCGCCGCATTTATGCAGAACATTGGCGATGCCTTCAAGCAGCCGTTAAAAACGCTGGCGACCCAGGCGGCGGCGTTAAATACGTCAGAAAGCCACCAGCTTGCCTGTCAGGCCGACTCGCTGGTCAGAATGGTTGATGAGATCCAGCTGGCGAACATGCTGGAGAATGATTTCTGGAAGGGAACCCCCACCCTCTTCTCCATTCAGGATCTGATCGATGAAGTGGTTCCGGAAGTCCTGCCCGTGATTAAGCGCAAAGGGCTGCAACTGCTGATCAATAACAACCTCCCGGCAAATGATGAACGCCACGGCGATCGTGAAGCGCTACGCCGCATACTGTTGATGATTATTCAGTACGCGGTGACCACCACGCAGATCGGCAAGATCACCCTCGAAGTCAGTACGGAGGAGTCGGCAGAAGACCGCCTGACGTTCCGCATCCTGGACACCGGGGAAGGCGTCACCACGAGTGAAATTGATAATCTGCACTTCCCGTTCCTGAATGACACGCAAAGCGATCGTTACGGCAAGGCAAATGCCCTAACCTTCTGGCTGTGCGATCAGCTGGCGCGTAAGCTCGGCGGCCATCTCAATATCAAGGCCCGTGAATCTCTCGGCACCCGCTATTCTCTGCACGTGAAAATGGCGGCCAATCCGCAGGAAGAAGATGAAGAGCGTCTGCTGGATGATGTCGTGGTGATGGTCGATGTTACGTCGAACGAGATCCGCAATATTGTCGTTCGTCAGTTAGAAAACTGGGGTGCGGCCTGCATCACGCCGGATGAAAGACTTGCAAGTCAAGAATTTGATCTGTTTTTAACTGATAATCCGTCTAATCTTACTGCCTCCGGCTTGCTTTTAAGCGATGATGAGTCAGGCGTGCGGAAAATCGGCCCTGGCCAGCTGCGCGTCAACTTTAATATAAGCAATGCGATGCAGGAAGCTGTACTACAACTAATAGAAGAGCAGCTGGCGCAGGAAGAGATAGCGGAATCACCGTTAGGCGGTAATGAAAATGCCGAGCTTCACGCCAGCGGATACTATTCACTCTTTGTTGATACAGTACCAGATGATGTTAAGCGGTTGTATACTGAGTCCGCTGCGAATGATTTTGCAGCGCTGGCACAGACAGCACACCGGCTTAAAGGGGTGTTTGCCATGCTTAATCTGGTTCCCGGCAAGCAGTTATGTGAAACGCTGGAACATCTAATTCGTGAGAAAGATGCCTCTGGCATTGAAAAATACATCAGCGACATTGACGCCTACGTCAAAAGCTTGCTGTAGCAAGGTAGCCTTATACATGAACAATATGAACGTAATTATTGCCGATGACCATCCGATTGTACTGTTCGGTATTCGCAAATCACTTGAACAGATCGAGTGGGTGAATGTAGTCGGTGAATTTGAAGACTCTACAGCACTGATCAATAACCTCCCAAAGCTTGATGCACACGTGCTCATTACCGATCTCTCCATGCCTGGAGACAAATACGGTGATGGGATCACGCTCATCAAATATATTAAACGTCACTTCCCGGATATCTCGATCATTGTTCTGACCATGAACAACAACCCGGCGATCCTGAGCGCGGTACTGGATCTGGACATCGAAGGGATTGTGCTGAAACAAGGCGCACCGACCGATCTGCCTAAAGCGCTTGCGGCGCTGCAGAAAGGCAAGAAGTTCACGCCTGAAAGCGTTTCTCGTCTGCTGGAAAAAATCAGCGCGGGTGGCTACGGTGACAAACGCCTGTCGCCGAAAGAGAGTGAAGTTCTGCGCCTGTTCGCAGAAGGTTTCCTGGTGACCGAGATTGCCAAGAAGCTGAACCGCAGTATTAAAACCATCAGCAGCCAGAAGAAATCAGCGATGATGAAGCTGGGCGTGGACAACGATATTGCTCTGCTGAACTATCTCTCCTCCGTCACGCTGAGCGCAACCGACAAGGATTGATCTCCGCTGTTTATGCCGGGTGGCGCTCGCGCTTACCCGGCCTACAAAACCCGCAGGCCCGCGCAAGCGCAGTGCCGCCGGGCAATTAAAAAAGGCCCTTCCGGGCCTTTTTTATATCCGCGTTTTTCTCACACGCTCCGCGTAAATCGACAATGTCTGCTTCAGCACGTCCAGCGTCACCGGTTTCGACAGACAGCTGTCCATGCCTGACTCCAGACAGCGCTGCTTCTCTTCCGCCAGCGCGTTCGCCGTTACGCCCACCACTGGCAACGTCAGGCCAAGCTGTCGGATGCGCTGCGTCAGACGGTAGCCGTCCATGTTAGGCATGTTGACGTCGCTCAGCACGATATCAATATGATTCTTACTCAGCACGTTCAGCGCATCCACGCCGTCATTGGCGGTTTTGCACTGGTAGCCCAGCGATCCAAGCTGGTCAGCCAGCAGGCGACGGTTAATCGGATGATCATCCACCACCAGAATCATCATATCGTCATTCACCGACGCCAGAGACTCGGGTGACGGCAGTCCGCCCGCGCCGTCGCTCTCTTCCAGTTCCACTTTGTAGATGCGTGCCAGCAGGCTCAACAGCTCGTGCGGGGTGGCGACACTGTGTACCCATTCTCCTGGCGCACGCTCAACCGGGATACCGATGTGGCGACGGCAGAAGAGCACTGACCCTCTCCCCTGCCACGGCTGTTCTGGCATCTCGTCGGCGATCAGCACATCGTCCACGTCCGGTGTTTGACCTTCATAGCGGCACACCCTCACGCCGCTGTGGGTAAGCAGTGCCGTCAGATAGTCATTCAGCGAGGCGTTATGCACCGCCAGCCAGCAGCGCTTATCGCTCAGCCCGTCTACCGTGGCTTTTGCCGGATACTGCGCCGAATAGAGCGGAATGCGGATGGTGAACTGGCTGCCCATGCCGGGCTCGGTATCCACGGAGATATCGCCATCCATCATGCTGACGAGCTTCTCACAAATCGCCAGCCCCAGTCCGGTTCCCTGGAAGTTACGCTGCACGCCGGTACCGACCTGGAAAAACGGGTCGAACAGGCGAACCACTTCCTTCGCCGGGATGCCGACGCCCGTGTCGCGCACGCGAATGCTCAGGTAATCCCCCGCCCGGCAGACGTGCAGCACAATACAGCCGGTATCGGTGAATTTAATGGCGTTGCTGAGCAGGTTAGAGATGACCTGCTGCAGGCGCATCGGATCGCCGTGCAGCGTCAGCGGCACGTCCGGTTCGATAAAGCAGTAGAGCCCCAGCTGTTTACGCACCACCAGCGGGAGATAGTTGGCGCTGATATGGTTCATCACCTCGCGCGGCGAAAACTCGCGCGGCTCGATTTTCAGCTGCTCGGACTCGATTTTAGAGAAGTCGAGAATATCGCTGATGATCTTCAGCAGCAGGCTGGAGGAGTTGTTCATCGCCGTCACCAGCCGGTCGACGCCTTTCGGCAGCTCTTTAGTCTGCAGCAGGTCGAGGTTACCGATGATCCCGTACAGCGGCGTACGCAGCTCGTGGCTGACGGTGGCAAGGAACATGGACTTCGACTGGCTGGCCTGCTCTGCCGCCTGCGCCATCTCCTGCAACGACTCTTCCATCTTCACGCGCGCGGAGACATCCACCAGCACGCAAATCGCCACGTTTTCATTGCGATAGCGGGAATGCACAAAGCTGATCTGCAGGTTGGTGTGCGTACTGGTCAACACGTCGACAAAGTTAACCTGCTGACCGCAGATAATTTGCGTCAGCCTCTGCCGGTCTTCGTGCGTCAGCATGTTCAGGTAGTTATGTGCCAGTTCGTTACTCAGGATATTGGTCCCGTCCTGGGTACGCAGAATACAGATCCCCACCGGCGCCGAGGCAACAATCTTGCGGTTAAACTGCTCGTGTTCTTCCAGCCGCTGGGCGTCGCTTTCGGCAGGAATAAAGATTTTCCGCTCATACATGCGCGCCAGCGTGAACAGCGCGCCCCCCGCCAGCAGGTTGAGCAGAATTGCATTCATAATAAGAATGCGTATCCGCTCAAGCACCATATCCACCGGCAGCGAATAGACGATACTGAGCGACGAAGGCGGCAGGCTCTTCTTCAGCACCAGCTCGCGGAAACCTGAGGTATAGCCAAACCACGACCGCTCCTGCATCCAGTGCGGTTCGACGTTCAGACGGTTATCAGGCCCGGCAAGTGAGATCAGCTGATGACCGTTTTCATCCAGAATGGTCACGCCCATGGGCAGGCTGCCCGGGGTGAAGAAGTTTTCCATGCGAATGGTCTGCTCAATCCCCAGCAGCGCCTGCAGGCGATTGCCCAGATAAACCGGCGTCAGGGCGTAGAAATAGCCCACGCCCGGACGCGGGCCCTGGCTCACCCAGAAGATGTTATTGCCGCGCTCGTCCTGCGGTGCATTGCGGTATTTGACAATACGTTCATGCAGGCTTTTCAGCGCATCGTCACGTTCAACGGGCACGTCGCGCAGGCCAAAGTCAGCCATGCAGAGATTCTCGCTGCCAATCAGGAAGACGCGGTTCAGGTCATAGGCGGCGGAGAAATTGTCGCGCCAGTAGCGCATAAACCAGGCGAGCGATTCCAGAGAGCCGCGCCAGGTATTGCTCATGGTGGAGCAATCGGAATCCGGGAACAGCGGCTGGAAGTCCGGGACTTCGGTTTTGTCATCACGCCCGCGAAGCGCAAGGATGCCGTTTTCCGCCGTCAGACGATTTTCGGCAATATACTTCAGCTCCTTCATCACGTCTGACGTTCGCTGAATGTAGCGCTGGGCCTGGTCGGAGCTTAAGTTAAACTCCTGGCGGATCTCCGCTTCTTTCTGGTGCAGGGCGTTAACGATGTAAAACACCGAGAACAGGGCCACCAGCAGCCAAAGCAGGAGCGCCAGCGCCCGAAACAGATAGCGAGAGACTTTCAGCGTAGTACGAAAGGAGACGAGGTATTTCAAGGGGGCGAGGCTCCGCCGTCGGGGTCAAAAGAATGTGGTTAAGGTAGCGGTAAACGCGCCAGGTCGCAACGTTGACTTATCTGCTTGTGCAAAAGAAAAGGGCCGGAATCCGGCCCTTTTTTGCATCAGGAGACATTACTCGTCAGCGTCATCCGCTACGTCATCGTCGGTGTCGGCTTCCGGCGCGATATCCTCATCGCCTTCCGCGACGCTACCGTCGATGGAGTCGAGCTCTTCGTCATCCACCGGCTCGGCAACGCGCTGCAGACCCACCACGTTTTCATCTTCCGCTGTACGGATGAGGATCACGCCCTGGGTGTTACGACCCACCACGCTGATCTCAGACACGCGGGTACGCACCAGCGTACCGGCATCGGTGATCATCATGATCTGGTCCGCATCGTCCACCTGCACCGCGCCGACAACGGAACCGTTGCGCTCGGTCACCTTGATGGAGATTACGCCCTGCGTGCCGCGAGACTTGGTCGGGTATTCCCCTTCCGCCGTACGTTTACCGTAACCATTCTGCGTCACGGTCAGGATAGCCCCTTCACCGCGCGGAATAATCAGAGAAACAACGCTGTCTTCGCCAGCCAGCTTGATACCACGCACGCCCGTCGCGGTACGGCCCATCGCACGAACGGCGTCTTCTTTGAAGCGCACCACTTTACCGGCCGCAGAGAAGAGCATCACTTCATCGGAACCGGAAGTCAGATCCACGCCAATCAGCTCGTCGCCTTCGTTCAGGTTCACGGCGATAATACCGGCAGAACGCGGACGGCTGAATTCGGTCAGCGCGGTTTTCTTCACGGTACCGCTGGCGGTCGCCATAAAGACGTTCACGCCCTCTTCGTACTCGCGTACCGGCAGGATAGCGGTGATACGTTCGTTCGCTTCCAGCGGCAGCAGGTTAACGATTGGACGACCACGCGCGCCACGGCTTGCTTCCGGCAGCTGATAGACTTTCATCCAGTACAGACGGCCACGGCTGGAGAAGCAGAGGATCGTGTCATGGGTGTTCGCCACCAGCAGGCGGTCAATGAAGTCTTCTTCTTTAATACGTGCTGCAGACTTGCCTTTACCGCCACGACGCTGTGCTTCGTAATCGGTTAACGGCTGATACTTCACGTAGCCCTGGTGAGACAGGGTCACAACAACGTCTTCCTGGTTGATCAGGTCTTCGATGTTGATGTCCGCGCTATTGGCGGTGATTTCGGTGCGGCGCTCGTCACCGAACTGATCGCGGACCAGCTCCAGCTCTTCACGGATCACTTCCATCAGGCGCTCTGCGCTGCCCAGAATATGAAGCAGCTCAGCAATCTGTTCCAGCAGCTCTTTGTATTCGTCGAGCAGTTTTTCATGCTCAAGGCCGGTCAGTTTCTGCAGACGCAGATCCAGAATCGCCTGGGCCTGCTGTTCAGTCAGGTAGTACTGACCGTCACGCACGCCGAATTCAGGTTCCAGCCACTCAGGACGCGCCGCGTCATCGCCCGCACGTTCCAGCATCGCGGCGACGTTGCCCAGATCCCACGGACGGGAAATCAGCGCAGTTTTCGCTTCCGCCGGGGTTGGCGCACGACGGATCAGTTCGATGATCGGGTCGATGTTGGCCAGCGCAACCGCCAGCGCTTCAAGGATGTGCGCACGGTCGCGCGCTTTGCGCAGTTCGAAGATGGTACGACGGGTCACCACTTCACGGCGGTGACGGACGAACGCGCTCAGGATCTCTTTCAGGTTCATGATCTTCGGCTGACCATGGTGCAGTGCAACCATGTTGATACCGAAGGAGACCTGAAGCTGCGTCTGGGAGTACAGGTTGTTCAGGACAACCTCACCCACTGCATCGCGTTTGATCTCAATCACGATGCGCATACCGTCTTTGTCAGACTCGTCACGCAGCGCGCTGATGCCTTCAACACGTTTTTCTTTTACCAGCTCGGCGATTTTTTCAATCAGACGCGCTTTGTTCACCTGATACGGGATCTCGTGAACAATGATGGTTTCACGGCCGGTTTTGGCGTCCGCTTCCACTTCGGCGCGGGCACGGATGTAAATCTTGCCGCGGCCGGTACGGTACGCTTCTTCAATACCGCGACGACCGTTGATGATCGCCGCCGTCGGGAAGTCCGGGCCCGGAATGTGTGTCATCAGCCCTTCAATGCTGATGTCTTCATCATCGATATAGGCCAGACAGCCGTTGATCACCTCAGTGATATTGTGCGGCGGAATGTTGGTTGCCATACCGACCGCGATGCCGGACGAACCGTTCACTAACAGGTTCGGGATCTTGGTGGGCATCACATCTGGGATGCGCTCGGTGCCGTCGTAGTTATCGACGAAATCAACGGTCTCTTTTTCCAGGTCGGCCATCAGCTCATGAGCGATTTTCGACATACGGATTTCCGTATAACGCATCGCTGCAGCGGAGTCGCCGTCGACTGAACCAAAGTTACCCTGGCCATCTACCAGCATGTAGCGCAAGGAGAATGGCTGCGCCATACGAACGATGGTGTCATAAACGGCGGTATCACCATGCGGGTGATATTTACCGATGACGTCACCGACGACGCGGGCAGATTTTTTATAGGCTTTATTCCAGTCATTGCCCAATACGTTCATGGCGTATAGTACGCGACGGTGTACCGGCTTCAGGCCATCGCGGACGTCCGGCAGCGCACGGCCAACAATGACCGACATCGCATAGTCCAGATAGGAGCTCTTCAGCTCTTCCTCGATGTTAACCGGTGTAATTTCTCTCGCAAGGTCGCTCATCTAACCGCTATCCCTCTACTGTATCCCGGATTCAAAGGTCGCAAATTATAACACAGCCGAGGTGATTGAGGTAAACCTATACGCTTTATTCACAGGGATTGCCTGATATACTCATTCGTCTTGCTAAATAAGGAGTAAAAGCGCCCATGAATGCCGAAAAATCCCCGGTGGCTCACAACGTTGACCACGAAGAGATTGCCAAATTTGAAGCGGTGGCGTCCCGCTGGTGGGATCTCGAAGGTGAGTTCAAACCGCTGCACCGTATTAACCCGCTGCGTCTGGGCTATATCGCGGAGCGTTCCGGCGGTCTGTTCGGTAAAAAAGTGCTCGATGTCGGCTGCGGCGGCGGTATCCTGGCGGAAAGCATGGCGCGCGAAGGGGCGAACGTCACGGGCCTGGATATGGGTTTTGAACCGCTGCAGGTTGCCCGTCTTCACGCGCTGGAGTCTGGCATACAGGTAGACTACGTGCAGGAAACCGTGGAAGAACATGCGGCAAAACATGCCCATCAGTACGATGTGGTGACCTGCATGGAGATGCTGGAGCACGTTCCCGATCCACAGTCCGTGGTGCACGCCTGTGCAAAACTGGTGAAACCGGGCGGCCAGGTCTTCTTCTCAACCCTCAACCGCAACGCTAAAGCCTGGCTGATGGCCGTCGTCGGCGCGGAGTATGTGCTGCGCATGGTGCCGAAAGGCACGCATGACGTGAAGAAATTCATCAAGCCGGCGGAGCTGTTAAGCTGGGTTGACCAGACGTGGCTCAAGGAGCAGCACATCACCGGCCTGCACTACAATCCGCTGACCAATAAATTCAAACTCGCACCGGGCGTTGATGTTAACTATATGTTGCACACAACCGCCAAAAACGACTAACGTCATTCGTTATTCTTATAAATATTGCGCGACATCATGTTGCGCAATTCTGACCTCCCGTTGAAGAAATCAGCACTCGATCAAATTTTGAATTTTTTTTCTTAATTATTGACATGTCTTCCAGGCCTTACGGTACGAGGACTTAGCCTTTTTTACCCTTTCACAACCTCAATTTAACGTCAAAATCAACCCTTGTGCTGAAAAGATTCGATACTAGAATACTCACCATATAGCGTTTTTCTTATCGCAAACCCCCTATATGTAGTATTTATCCACAGAGTTAGTCACAAGACGGTTCTGTGGATAAGCGGGGGATATTTTTTATTTCACGGACAGGTAAAACCCACATGAATCAGAGTCTGCTGGTGACAAAGCGCGACGGTACTACCGAGCGTATCAATCTGGACAAAATCCATCGAGTTCTCGACTGGGCAGCAGAAGGACTGAACAACGTATCTATCTCCCAGGTTGAACTGCGTTCTCATATTCAGTTCTACGACGGCATCAAAACGTCTGATATCCACGAAACCATCATCAAAGCGGCGGCGGACCTGATCTCCCGCGAAGCACCGGATTATCAGTACCTGGCTGCACGTCTGGCGATTTTCCACCTGCGTAAAAAAGCCTACGGCCAGTTTGAGCCGCCGAAGCTTTACGATCACGTGGTAAAAATGGTTGAGCTGGGCAAATACGACACGCATCTGCTGGAAGACTATACGGAAGAAGAGTTCGAGCAGATGAACGGGTTTATCGATCACTGGCGCGACATGAACTTCTCCTACGCGGCGGTGAAGCAGCTCGAAGGCAAATACCTGGTTCAGAACCGTGTAACCGGTGAGATCTACGAAAGCGCCCAGTTCCTCTACATTCTGGTGGCCGCCTGCCTGTTCTCAAACTACCCGCGTGATACCCGTCTGGATTACGTGAAGCGATTCTACGATGCGGTATCGACGTTCAAGATTTCTCTGCCTACGCCAATCATGTCTGGCGTGCGCACCCCTACCCGTCAGTTCAGCTCCTGCGTGCTGATCGAGTGTGGTGACAGCCTGGATTCCATCAACGCCACCTCCAGCGCCATTGTGAAATACGTTTCCCAGCGCGCCGGTATCGGCATCAACGCCGGCCGCATCCGTGCGCTGGGCAGCCCGATTCGCGGCGGTGAAGCGTTCCACACCGGCTGTATCCCGTTCTATAAGCACTTCCAGACGGCAGTAAAATCCTGCTCTCAGGGCGGCGTACGCGGCGGTGCTGCGACCCTGTTCTACCCAATGTGGCACCTGGAAGTGGAAAGCCTGCTGGTTCTGAAAAACAACCGTGGTGTCGAAGGCAACCGCGTGCGTCACATGGACTACGGCGTGCAGATCAACAAGCTGATGTACACCCGTCTGCTGAAGGGCGAAGACATTACCCTGTTCAGCCCGTCCGACGTCCCGGGCCTGTACGACGCATTCTTCGCCGATCAGGACGAGTTCGAGCGTCTGTACACCAAATACGAAAAAGACGACAGCATCCGCAAGCAGCGCGTGAAGGCGGTCGATCTGTTCTCCCTGATGATGCAGGAACGTGCCTCTACCGGCCGTATCTACATCCAGAACGTTGACCACTGCAATACCCACAGCCCGTTCGATCCGGTCGTTGCGCCAGTGCGCCAGTCTAACCTGTGCCTGGAGATCGCCCTGCCGACCAAACCGCTGGAAGATGTGAACGACGAAAACGGTGAAATTGCACTGTGTACGCTGTCCGCATTCAACCTGGGCGCAATTAAGAGCCTGGACGAGCTGGAAGAGCTGGCCGTGCTGGCAGTTCGTGCCCTCGACGCTCTGCTGGACTACCAGGATTACCCAATCCCGGCAGCGAAACGCGGTGCGATGGGCCGTCGTACCCTGGGTATCGGCGTGATCAACTTCGCCTACTGGCTGGCGAAAAACGGCAAGCGTTACTCCGACGGCAGCGCTAACAACCTGACGCACCAGACGTTTGAAGCCATTCAGTACTACCTGATGAAAGCGTCCAACGAGCTGGCGAAAGAGCAAGGCGCGTGCCCGTGGTTCAACGAAACCACCTACGCGAAAGGCATTCTGCCGATCGACACCTACAAGAAAGACCTGGATGCGATCGTCAGCGAGCCGCTGCATCTCGACTGGGAAGGCCTGCGCGAGTCCATTAAAACGCACGGCCTGCGTAACTCTACGCTGTCTGCCCTGATGCCGTCTGAGACCTCTTCGCAGATCTCTAACGCCACCAACGGCATTGAGCCACCGCGTGGCCACGTCAGCATCAAAGCCTCGAAAGACGGCGTGCTGCGTCAGGTGGTGCCGGATTACGAGACGCTGGGTGACAACTACGAGCTGCTGTGGGAAATGCCAAACAACGACGGTTACCTGCAGCTGGTGGGTATCATGCAGAAGTTTATCGACCAGTCGATCTCTGCCAATACCAACTATGACCCGACGCGCTTCCCGTCAGGCAAGGTTCCGATGCAGCAACTGCTGAAAGACCTGCTCACCGCCTACAAATTTGGCGTGAAAACGCTGTACTATCACAACACCCGTGATGGTGCGGAAGACGCGCAGGACGACCTGGTTCCGTCAATTCAGGACGATGGCTGCGAAAGCGGCGCATGTAAGATCTAAGCACTTCGCCGGGTGGCGCTACGCTTACCCGGCCTACGGTTTTGTAGGCCCGGCAAACGCAGTGCCGCCGGGCAATAAAATCTCAACAGGACTCACCGCAATGGCATATACCACCTTTTCACAGACGAAAAACGACCAGCTCAAAGAGCCGATGTTCTTCGGCCAGCCGGTCAACGTGGCACGCTACGATCAGCAAAAATATGACATCTTCGAAAAGCTGATTGAAAAGCAACTCTCCTTCTTCTGGCGTCCGGAAGAAGTGGACGTCTCCCGCGACCGTATTGATTACCAGTCGCTGCCGGATCACGAAAAACATATCTTCATCAGCAACCTGAAGTACCAGACGCTGCTGGACTCCATTCAGGGCCGTAGCCCGAACGTGGCGCTGCTGCCGCTGATCTCGATTCCAGAGCTGGAAACCTGGGTGGAAACCTGGGCGTTCTCCGAGACGATCCACTCCCGCTCTTATACCCACATTATCCGCAACATCGTGAACGATCCGGCGGTGGTGTTTGACGATATCGTCACCAACGAGCAGATCCAGAAGCGTGCGGAAGGCATTGCCCATTACTACGACGAGCTGATCGAGATGACCAGCTACTGGCACCTGCTGGGCGAAGGCACCCACCACGTGGATGGGAAAACCATCACCGTGAACCTGCGTGCGCTGAAAAAGCAGCTGTACCTGTGCCTGATGAGCGTCAACGCGCTGGAAGCGATCCGCTTCTACGTGAGCTTCGCCTGCTCCTTCGCCTTTGCCGAGCGCAAGCTGATGGAAGGCAACGCCAAGATCATCCGTCTGATTGCCCGTGATGAAGCCCTGCACCTGACCGGAACCCAGCACATGCTGAACCTGCTGCGCAGCGGCACGGACGATCCTGAGATGGCGGCAATCGCCGAAGAGTGCAAGCAGGAGTGCTACGACCTGTTCGTGCTGGCGGCCCAGCAGGAGAAAGAGTGGGCAGACTATCTGTTCCGCGACGGCTCCATGATTGGCCTGAACAAAGACATCCTGTGCCAGTACGTGGAGTACATCACCAACATCCGCATGCAGGCGGTCGGTCTCGACCTGCCGTTCCAGACGCGCTCTAACCCTATCCCGTGGATCAACACCTGGCTGGTGTCCGATAACGTGCAGGTCGCGCCGCAGGAAGTGGAAGTGAGTTCTTATCTGGTCGGTCAGATTGATTCTGAAGTCAACACCGACGACCTGAGCGATTTCCAGCTCTGATGACGCGCGTCACGCTGAGTCTTTCGGGTACAGAAGTGCTGTGCCAGGAAGAGCACCCTTCCCTGCTGGTGGCGCTTGAAGCGCATCAGGTGGAGGTCGAGTACCAGTGTCGTGAAGGCTATTGCGGCTCGTGCCGCTGCCGTCTGGTCGCCGGCCAGGTGGACTGGCTGACCGAACCGCTGGCCTTTATCAACGAAGGGGAAATTTTGCCCTGCTGCTGCCGGGCAAAAGGCGATATCGAAATCGAGATGTGAATGTGTCGGGTGGCGCTTCGCTTACCCGACCTACAAAACCGCAGTTCGTAGGCCGGGTAAGGCGCAGCCGCCACCCGGCAATTTCAGCGTTAATCCTTCAAAAAGCTCACCGCTTTATCCGGGAAATCCGTAAACAGTCCGTCCACGCCCGCCTGCTTATACAACACCTCATAAAGCTGATTCACATCCGTGGCATACGGCGGCAGCTGGTCTGCACGCACGGTGTACGGATGCACCTGCATCTTGCTGGCATGCGCCTCTTTCACCATCGCCGTCAGCTTCACGTGGCCCGGCGTTGAGCCTTCCGCTACCAGCATATGGTAATCCGGCCCAATGCCGTCGGCGTACTGTGCAATCTGCTTCATCGCGCCCGGCTTAAACATCCAGTCGTAGTTGTAGTTCACCCACGTCCCGTCCGGCTGCTTCTCCTGGGTTTCATTCCAGTCAGTGTAGGCAATCAGCTGCACCAGGTTGAGGTTCATGCCCATCTTCGGCTCCAGCTCGGTTTTGATGCGCTTCAGCTCGGCGGCATCAAAACACTGCAGGTAGACCTTGTCCTTCTTGCTGGTGTAGCCGTACTGTTTCAGCACCTCCAGCGTCTTCGCGGCAATGTCCTTCCCTTCCTGATGGTGGAACCACGGCGCTTTGATTTCCGGATAGATGCCGATGTTTTTACCGGTTGAGTGGTTCAGCCCCTGAACAAACTCAATCTCTTCCTGGAAGGTATGGATCCGGAAGTCAGATTTGCCCATCGGGAAACGTCCCGGATAGACCTGCACCTTCTTACCGTTTTCAATCTCGAAGCCTTCGGTAAACTTCAGGGAACGGATCTCCGCCAGCGTGAAGTCGATGGCATAGAAACGGCCATCTTTACGGGCGCGGTCCGGGAAGCGCTCCGCCACGTCCGTCACGCGGTCAAGATAGTGATCGTGCAGGACGACCAGCTGGTCGTCCTTCGTCATCACCAGATCCTGCTCCAGGTAATCCGCGCCCTGCGCATAGGCCATCGCTTTCGCCGGCAGCGTATGCTCCGGCAGATAGCCACTCGCGCCGCGGTGGGCAATAACGATTTTATCCGCCGCCAGCGCGGACCCGGTCATCAGGCCCGCCAGCAGCAGGCCTGTCGCTAACTGAGTTAATTTCATCGCAAAGCTCCTTATTGACGACGTGCCAGCACTTCAGCGTGGTGACGTTTTTCCCCGATCATCACAACAATCAGCAGCAGTACCGCCAGCACGCTACCGCCGATCATCACCATAAAGCCGCCGTCCCAGCCGAAGAAGTCAACGGTGTAGCCCACAATGGCGCTCGCCGCGACCGAACCGCCGAGGTAGCCGAACAGGCCGGTAAAGCCCGCCGCCGTGCCCGCCGCTTTTTTCGGCGCCAGCTCCAGGGCATGCAGACCGATCAGCATCACCGGACCGTAAATCAGGAAGCCGATGACGATCATGCAGGCCATATCTACTGATGGGTTGCCCGGCGGGTTAAGCCAGTAAACGACCGTCGCGATGGTCACCAGCGTCATAAAGAACACGCCCGTCGCACCGCGGTTACCTTTAAACACTTTGTCCGACATCCAGCCGCAAAGCAGCGTGCCTGGGATCCCGGCGTATTCATACAGGAAGTACGCCCAGGAGGATTTATCCAGCGCGAAGTGCTTCACCTCTTTCAGGTAGGTTGGCGACCAGTCGAGGATGCCGTAGCGCAGCAGGTAAACGAACACGTTCGCGACCGCGATGTACCACAGCAGCTTGTTCGGCAGCACGTACTTCATGAAGATCTGTTTTGCGGTCAGCTCTTCTTCATGCTCCTTGCTGTAATCATCCGGATAGTCGTTTTTGTACTCTTCAATCGGCGGCAGGCCGCAGGACTGCGGCGTATCGCGCATCAGGGCGAAGGCAATAATCGCCACCAGAATGGCGCCAAAGGCAGGCATGTAGAGCGCCGCGTGCCAGTCGTTGAACCAGGCCATCCCCAGCAGGAACAGCAGCGGCGGAATACCGCCGCCCACATTATGGGCGCAGTTCCACACCGACACGATGCCGCCGCGCTCTTTCTGCGACCACCAGTGCACCATGGTACGCCCGCACGGCGGCCACCCCATCCCCTGGAACCAGCCGCAGAGGAACAGCAGCACGAACATGATGGCAATGCTGGAGGTTGCCCATGGTACAAAGCCCATAAACAGCATGACCGCGGCCGCCAGGATCAGACCGGCGGGCAGGAACACGCGCGGATTCGAGCGATCCGACACGGAGCCCATGATGAATTTGGAAAAACCGTAGGCGATAGAGATCCCCGACAGCGCGAACCCCAGATCGCCGCGGGAAAAGCCCTGCTCCACCAGATACGGCATAGCGAGCGCGAAGTTTTTACGTACAAGGTAGTACGCCGCGTACCCGAAGAAGATCCCCAGGAAGATTTGCCAACGCAGACGGCGATAGAGCGGATCTATTTCTGCCTCTGGCAGACGCGCCCTGTGGGGCGCAGGTTTGAAGATACTGAGCATAACAGCCTCCGTGGCCTTGAAATGAATGAGCAGGTGGCTCGCACCTGAATTCCAGAGGCGGGGATGTTAAGAAATCACGGTGATTGTTACTGTGAATCAACGCACAGATTGTTACAGAAATATGACAGAATGCGCAAAAAAGCGCATGAAATCACGTTTCACTTTCGAATTCCGCGCGTTTATGTTCGAAATCAAACAAACCACAAAATTAATATGGCTAAATGATAAAAAACGAACATAGAGGGTAAACAATGACCAGTCACGATCCTCGTTATAGCGATGTGATAATCATTGGTGGTGGCGCAACCGGCGCCGGGATCGCGCGCGATTGCGCCCTTCGCGGCTTAAGCGTCACGCTTCTGGAACGCCATGATATCGCCACGGGCGCAACCGGGCGTAACCACGGCCTGCTGCACAGCGGCGCCCGGTATGCGGTCACCGACGCGGAATCCGCACGCGAATGTATTGCTGAAAACCAGATCCTCAAGCGTATCGCCCGACACTGCATTGAACCGACCGACGGCCTCTTTATTACCCTTCCTGAAGATGACCTCGCCTTTCAGGACACCTTTATTACCGCCTGCGGCGCCGCGGGCATTCAGGCTGAAGCCATGGATCCGGCGCTGGCGCGTAGGCTGGAACCGTCAGTTAACCCGGCGCTTATCGGCGCGGTGAAAGTCCCTGACGGCACCGTCGATCCGTTCCGCCTTACCGCCGCCAACATGCTGGACGCCCGGGAGCATGGCGCACATATCCTCACCGGGCACGAAGTGACCGGCCTTATCCGCGAAGGCCATCGCATCTGCGGCGTGCGGCTTTTTAATGCGCAGTACAATGAGCACAGCGAGCTGTATGCCACCGTGGTGGTCAACGCGGCGGGGATCTGGGGGCAGCGGATTGCGGAATACGCTGACCTGTCGGTGCGCATGTTCCCGGCGAAAGGCTCGCTGCTGATCCTCGACCACCGCATCAATAACCACGTGATCAACCGCTGCCGCAAACCGTCTGACGCCGATATCCTCGTGCCGGGAGATACCATTTCGTTAATCGGGACGACCTCAACCCACGTGGACTACAGCGAAATTGACTACAACCGCGTCACCGCTGAAGAGGTGGATATCCTGCTGCGCGAAGGGGAAAAACTGGCGCCGGTGATGGCGCAGACGCGCATTCTGCGCGCCTACGCGGGCGTGCGTCCGCTGGTCGCCAGCGACAACGATCCGAGCGGACGTAACGTCAGCCGGGGCATCGTGCTGCTCGATCACGCCGCGCGCGACGGCATGGACGGGTTTATCACCATCACCGGCGGCAAGCTGATGACCTATCGCCTGATGGCCGAGTGGGCAACCGATGCCGTCTGCCGCAAGCTGGGGAATACCAGGCCGTGCGTGACGGCAGAACAGCCGCTGCCGGGATCGCGGCAGTCCACCGAAAAAACGCTGCAAAAAATCATCTCTCTGCCCGCGCCGCTGCGCGGGTCCGCGGTGTACCGCCACGGCGACAGAACGCCACCGTGGCTCGGTGAAGGGCGACTGAGTAGAAGCCTTGTGTGCGAGTGCGAAGCCGTCACCGCCGGTGAGGTGCAGTACGCGGTGGAGAACCTGACGGTCACCAGCCTGCTCGATCTTCGCCGCCGCACCCGCGTCGGAATGGGCACCTGCCAGGGCGAACTGTGCGCCTGTCGCGCCGCCGGGCTGTTGCAGCGTTTCCACACCACCACCGCTACCCAATCGCTCGATCAGCTCAGCGCGTTTTTAAACGAGCGCTGGAAAGGTACTCAGCCTGTCGCCTGGGGCGATGCCCTGCGTGAAAGTGAATTTACCCGCTGGGTCTACCAGGGGCTTTGCGGTCTTGAGAAGGAGCAACACGATGAAATTTGATACCGTGATTGTCGGCGGCGGGCTGGCGGGCCTGCTCTGCGGCATTAAGCTCACGAAGCAGGGGCTGCGCTGCGCGATTATCACCCGGGGGCAGAGCGCCCTGCACTTCTCGTCGGGCTCGCTGGATCTGGTGGACGAAGCGTACCGCGATAAGCTGCCACCCGAGCACCCGTATCACCTGATTGGCGCACAGCATATTGACCGCTTTGCGCTGGAGACCGAAGCGCTGCTGGCAGACTGCGGCGCACGTCTGCAGGGCAGCGCCCGGCTCAATCATCAGCGCGTCACGCCGCTCGGCACCCTGCGTTCCGCGTGGCTCAGCCCGGAGGAGGTGCCCGTTGCCCCCATTCGCGCGGAACGCGTGCGGATGGTAGGGATTAGCGGCTTTCTGGATTTCCAGCCCCATCTCGCGGCGGCGTCGCTCTGTCGCCAGGGCGTTAACGCCGAAACGGCAGAGATAGAACTGCCTGAGCTTGATGTCCTGCGCGATAACCCGAGCGAGTTTCGCGCGGTGAATATCGCCCGTTTTCTGGATAACGAAGAGAAATGGCCGTTGCTGTATGACGCCCTCAGGCCGCTTAGCAACAACTGTGACGCCCTGCTGATGCCCGCCTGCTTCGGTTTACGCGACAACCGGCTCTGGCGCTGGCTCTCGGATCGTCTGCCCTGCTCGCTCGGCCTGCTGCCAACGCTGCCCCCGTCCGTGCCCGGCATCCGCCTGCACACCCAGCTCCAGCGCCAGTTTGTTGCCCAGGGCGGCGTGTGGATGGCGGGGGATGAGGTGAAGAAAATTACCCTGGTGGACGGCGCGGTAAGCGAAATCTGGACGCGAAACCACGAAGATATTCCGCTTCGCGCCCGCTATACGGTGCTGGCAAGCGGCAGTTTCTTCAGCAACGGGCTGCTGAGCAGCCGGGAAGGCATTCGGGAAGCCATTATGGGGCTGGATGTTCGCCAGCGAGCCTCTCGCGCGGACTGGTATCAGAGTGATTTCTTCTCGCCGCAGCCCTGGCAGCAGTTCGGCGTGATTGTCGATAACCACCTGCATCCTCAGCTTTCCGGTAAGCCCGTCAGTACTCTTTTTGCCATCGGCTCGCTGCTGGGCGGGTACGATCCCATTCCCCAGGGATGCGGTGGCGGCGTCTGCGCCGTCACGGCGCTGTATGTGGCAGAGCAGATTAGCCAGCGCACGGAGGCTGAACAATGAACGACACCCGTTTTGAAAGCTGCATCAAATGCACGGTGTGTACCACCGTCTGCCCGGTCAGCGGCGTGAACCCACGCTATCCCGGCCCTAAACAGGCCGGGCCGGACGGCGAGCGCCTGCGCCTGAAGGACGGCAAGCTGTACGATGAAGCCCTGAAATACTGCATCAACTGCAAACGCTGCGAAGTCGCCTGCCCGTCGGATGTGAAAATCGGCGATATTATCCAGCGCGCCCGGGCGCGCTACAGTACGCAAAAGCCGTCGCTGCGGGACGCGATTCTGAGCCACACCGATCTGATGGGCAGCGTCTCTACGCCGTTTGCCCCGCTGGTGAATGCCGCGACCTCTCTCAAACCGGTGCGCCAGCTGCTGGATGCCACGCTGAAGATAGACCATCACCGCAGCCTGCCGAAATATTCTCACGGCACCTTCCGCCGCTGGTATAAATCCGTGGCGGCGGAGCAAGCGCAGTACGCCGAGCAGGTGGCTTTTTTCCACGGCTGCTATGTGAATTACAACCATCCGCAGTTGGGTAAAGATCTGCTGAAGGTGCTGAACGCCATGGGCACGGGCGTACAGCTGCTTAGCAAGGAGAAGTGCTGCGGCGTGCCGCTGATTGCTAACGGGTTTACCGATAAAGCGCGCAGTCAGGCTCAAAGCAATGTCACCTCCCTGCGCGAAGCCATCGTCGACAAGGGCATACCGGTGCTGGCGACCTCGTCCACCTGTACCTTCACCCTGCGCGATGAGTATCCGCATCTGCTGGACGTGGACAACACCGGCCTGCGAGAGCACATCGAGCTGGCAACACGCTTCCTGTGGCGCAAGCTGGACAGCGGGCAGACGTTGCCGCTGGGGAAATTGCCGCTGAAAGTGGTGTACCACACGCCGTGTCATATGGAGAAGATGGGCTGGTCGCTCTATACGCTGGAGCTGCTGCGGTTAATCCCGGGGCTGGAGCTGACGGTGCTGGACTCGCGCTGCTGCGGGATTGCGGGAACCTACGGCTTTAAGCGTGAAAACTACGAAACGTCGCAGGCGATCGGCGCTCCGCTGTTCCGTCAGATTGAGGAGAGCGGCGCGGATATCGTGGTGACGGACTGCGAAACCTGTAAGTGGCAGATTGAGATGTCCACCAGCAAGCGCTGCGAGCACCCGATTACGCTGCTGGCAAAGGCGCTCGGGTGAACATGGCCGGGGCGAAAGGCCCCGGCACAGGCGTTACTCCACGAACAGCGACTCAACCACGTTAATCCAGCCGTGCTCGCTGGCCACCTCTTTGCCATTCAGCCAGCGGCGCAGCATGTTCAGCGCCATCATGGCGCACACCTCCTGACGCACCGCCAGGCTGTGGCGGGTAATGCTCATTTTTACCCGCAGGGCGTGGGTGCCCTCGGGCGTCGCCAGCGCGAAGTTGAGATGTTCTTCATCCAGCCCGCCGACAAACAGCGCCAGACCGGCAAAATGCTTCACCCTTCTCTCGGACGCCCAGCGGGCGGTCTGCGCCAGGGTCTCCTGCTGGAACGGCACCACTTCGCTCGCCAGCAGCGGCGCGTTGACGCGCGACAGCTGAAGTGCCAGCAGGCCACCGGTGAACTGCTCGCTTAAGGTCACGCTCAGTTGACGCGCCTGCAGCTGCTTCGCAATCTGCGCGGGCAACCCTTCCGTACCTTCAAAGATCAGGCTTTCGCCCGCCACGCGCTGCACCTCGGGCCACAACGCCAGCATCGCCTCTTTCTGTTCGGCCGGGCCTGTCAGCTTAAGTTCAATGATCGGCATGGAGGAGCGATACCCCATGGACACGCCCGGCGGCAGAGGAAGGTGATCGAGGCTCTGGGCCAGATCGCTTTCCGAGCGGCCAAAGGTGGTCAGACGCAGGCACAGCGGCGGTTCCGGCAGGGTAAAACGATCGCGAAGGCGCGGCAGGATCTGCTGCTCGACCATCACTTTAAATTCTGAGGGCACGCCCGGCGTGAAGAACATCAGACAGCGGTTCAGCTGCATGGCAAACCCACACGCGGTACCGACCGGGTTATCGACCAGTTCAGCACTGGCGGGAATTTCAGCCTGTTTGCGGTTGCTGGGGGCCATGACGCGGCCACGTTCGGAGAAAAAACGCGCCATCTGCGAGAGCCACGCCTCATGCAGCACCAGCCCTTCGCCTTTTGCGGTCGCGGCGGCCAGGGCACTGAGATCGTCACTGGTGGGGCCGAGCCCGCCGTTCACAATCAGCACGTCGCACTGTTCACTGCGCTCGCGCAGAACAGCGACCAGTGACTCAAGATTGTCGCCCACCGTATTGCGGCGCGTTAACGGTAATCCTTGCTCAAAGAAAAGATCGGCCAGCCAGGCAGCATTGGTATCAATAATTTGTCCATGCAGCACTTCGTCGCCGGTGGATAACATCTCCACGTTAATCATTGTGTTCTCCCGCTTATTTGGTCAAAACACTATAGCGCAAACGCGGGGTGGAGCAGAGAGAAACTGGCGCGACAGCATGCCGCGCCGGAGAGATTAGAAGCCTGCGCTGACGCCCACGTACGGGCCGTCGGCCAGCGCGTTATCGCGGTTACCGTCTTTGCCGGCCAGGTTCAGATAGCGATAGCCTGCTTCGATGGTGATTGGACGCATGATGGTCCAGCGTGCGCCAGCGTTGGCCTCTTCATAGCTGTCGATACCGCTTGAGAGAGAGTCTGGAGAGTAGTAGTACTCACCAAACAGCCCAAAGCTGTCGCCAATTTTCCACTGCAGACCGCCGCCCACTGCCGCCGCATACCCTTCATCACCGTCGTTTGGGTTGGTATAGATACCTTTACCGCCGACGGTCGCCAGGAACGGGCCAAGAGGAACGTTGAGACCCAGGCCGAGGCTGGCCGCGTCGCCGTCGTCATCGTTATGCGTCCAGCCGCCGGTCATCGCCAGACCGGATGTCTCGGTACCCATGCCAAAGCCCAGGTGGGTATAATCCTGACCCGCCGAGCCGTTAATGCTAATGGCGTTCGCCGCCGCAGATACAACCATCAGGCCGAAGCCCAGTAATGCCACTTTTTTCATTGTCGTGATCCCGCACAATTTTTATAGAGAAGTCCCAAAACCGCGAGATTTTAACCTGGGTCTTCCGGGGATCAAGCACTCTGCGTGCGGCCGGTCAGTAGATTGTAACTATTTGAAACGGCTATTATCCCTTCAGCGCTGCGTTGACCCACTCCTGCAGCGCGCGGCGCGAAACTTTAATGCCGCCATTTTTGAGTTCAGTCGGCAGCAGCAGCCAGCGGACGGGTTGCTCAAAACGCGCCACCTTGTCCCTGACCCAGTCGGGTAAGCAGGTGATATCCGTTCCCGGCTCGCACTCCACGACCGCCACCGGGCGTTGCCCGAATTCAGCGTCGTCCAGCGGAACGACAAACACCTGGTTAACCTGCGGGTGCGTGGCGATAACGCGCTCCAGCGATTCCGGCTGGATCCCTTCTCCGCCGCTAAAAAAGAGGTTGTCCATGCGGCCAAGGATCGTCAGACGGCCGTCATGCCATTCGCCGCGATCGCGTGTGGCGAACCATCCCTGCGCGTTGGTCAGCGGAATCAGTTCGCCATCCCGCCAGTAGCCAGAGGCCATGCTTTGCGCCCTGATCCAGACTTCACCGTTAACGACCTGCACCTCTCTGCCCGGCAGCGCACAGCCCACGTCCGGCTCGCCGTCCGCCTCTTTCGCACAGACGGTAGAGGCGAACTCGGTCAGACCGTAGCCGCAGAAGGTGCGTATATCCTGCTCTCGCGCCTGTTCGGTCAATTCAACAGGGATGGCCGCCCCACCCAGCAGCACCGCTTTCAGTGCGACAGGCTGGTGGGCATTCAGCAGACGCCAGAGCTGGGTTGGCACCAGCGAGGCGTGGGTGCAGCCGCACAGCGCCTGCTCCAGAGGCTGTTTCTCGCGTACGGTTAACCGCGCGCCGGCCTGCAGCCAGCGCCATAAGATCCCCTGGCCGGAAACGTGAAACAGCGGCAGCGAAAGCAGCCAGTCGTCGTCTTCACCGTAGGGCATCAGCGCCAAAACGCCGCGCGCGCTGGCAAGGTGGGCCTCGCAGGTATGGACCGCCGCTTTCGGCAGTCCGGTGGAGCCGGAGGTCAGCGTCATGGAGGCCAGCCGCGCCGGTTGCCACGCAGCGCAATACGCATCGGCTGTCTCGTGCATGCGCAGGGCAGGAAGGCCGTCGTAGCTGCCGTCCAGCACCAGCGCAAAGCGCAGCGTCATCTGCGGGAGCAGCACGTCCAGCAGCGGGCGCGGTAGCTGCGGATTAACGGGAAGAATACGCGCTCCGCACTGGAGCAGCGCCAGCCACGCCAGCAGGGTTTGCGGATGATTATGGGCCTGCAGCAGCACGCCGCAGCCCTCCTCCACGCCCTGCCGGTGAAAGCCTGCCGCAAGGCTGTCGATGCGCGCGCACAGCTGTTGCCAGCTGAGCACCTCGTCGTTCAGCCTCAGGGCCGGTTTATCGGCAAACAGCGCGCACCAGTGTCGCCACGGCCAGTCGGTAAAACTCATCGCAACGGCTCCAGCGCCGCGACGTCGAGGCACGGCAGCGCGCTGTCCGGCCACGGGCGGAGAAGCTGAGCCTGCATCAGGTTCAGCGTGTCGAGGCCAGGAACCGTATCCGGCGTTAGCCAGGCGGCCATGCGCGCCAGCTGGGTTAGCCCAAGGCTGGACTCAATCGACGAGCTGATCACCGCCGTCAGCCCTAAGGCATGCGCCGCCGCGACCTGCTCGCGCACTTTCGCCAGGCTACCGGTCAGCGTCGGTTTAATCACCACCGCGCTGACGCCGGGCTCGGCAGCGAATTCAAAATCGGCCTCGCGCAGGCTTTCATCCCAGGCGATGGCAATCCCCGTTTCGCGGGCAAACGCGCGCGAATCCTCGCGGGTTTTGCACGGCTCTTCCAGGAAGGCAATACGGCTCCGGTAGGCCGGGTTGACGTACTTCGCAAACTGCTGCGCCTTAAGCGGCGTCCAGGCGCGGTTGGCGTCCAGACGCAGATGCAGATCGGGGATCGCCTCCAGCAGCAGGTTGGCGACCATGCCGTCGCGCACCGCTTCATACAGCCCGACTTTGATTTTCGCGACTTTCTCGCCCGGCATGGCGGAGAGCAGCGCGAACAGCTCGTCCGGATCGCCCGTGCAGAGCGGTGCTGCGCGGTAATTCCCCGCCTC
Source organism: Enterobacter sp. BNK-22 (assembly GCF_048684805.1). NCBI lineage: Bacteria > Pseudomonadati > Pseudomonadota > Gammaproteobacteria > Enterobacterales > Enterobacteriaceae > Enterobacter > Enterobacter sp. BNK-22. The sequence goes on along the minus strand of NZ_JBLQTT010000001.1, from coordinate 308,351 downwards.
CGGCAGGCTGCCGTCCAGCTCGGCCAGCGCGCAGCTGATACCAAAGGCCGCGGAAGGCACCTCCGGCAGCGCCGGATTTGCACCCTCGCGCCACGCGTCCGCCCACGCCAGCAAGGCCGCCCGCGCGTCATCCAGCGACTCGAGGCTAAACCCCGGCAGAGGCGAAATCTCGCCCCAGCCTTCCCGCTCGCCCTGCTGCAGATGCACGAAGAAGCCGTCACGGGTTTTTAACCGCCGTTCACGCAGCACCACGCCCGCGTCCATCGGTATCTGCCAGCGGTAAACCTGCGCGCGACGCATTACGGGTTCCGTTTGTATTTGCTGAAGTCCGGCTGGCGTTTTTCGTTAAACGCGTTGCGCCCTTCCTGACCCTCTTCGGTCATGTAGAACAGCATGGTGGCATTGCCCGCCAGCTCCTGCAGACCCGCCTGACCGTCGCAGTCGGCGTTGAGCGCGGCCTTCAGGCAGCGCAGCGCCATCGGGCTGTTTTGCAGCATTTCACGGCACCAGCGCACGGTCTCTTTTTCGAGATCGGCAAGCGGCACCACGGTGTTCACCAGGCCCATATCCAGCGCTTCCTGCGCGTTGTACTGACGGCACAGGAACCAGATTTCGCGGGCTTTTTTCTGACCGACGATGCGCGCCATGTAGGAGGCCCCCCAGCCGCCATCGAAAGATCCCACTTTCGGGCCCGTCTGGCCGAAGATGGCGTTCTCGGCGGCAATGGTCAGGTCACACATCATGTGCAGCACGTGGCCGCCGCCGATGGAGTAGCCCGCCACCATCGCCACCACCGGTTTTGGACAGGTGCGGATCTGACGCTGGAAATCGAGGACGTTCAGGTGATGCGTACCCGCGTCGTCCTGGTATCCGCCGTAGTCACCGCGCACTTTCTGATCGCCACCGGAGCAGAACGCTTTCTCGCCTTCGCCGGTCAGGACAATCACGCCGATGTTGTCGTCGTAGCGCGCATCCGCCAGGGCCTGAATCATCTCTTTCACGGTCAGCGGACGGAAGGCGTTACGCACCTGCGGGCGGTTGATGGTGATTTTGGCAATGCCGTCGGTGGATTTGTGGTAACGAATGTCGGTGTAGCCTTCGGAGCAGTCCTGCCATTCAACCGGGGCGTAAAGCATGTGTTCATCAGGGTAGATCATAGAGTGTCCTTTATTCGAAGACGCAGTATCTGAGCCAGACTTGCCGCAACCGCATCGGGGTTTTCCCGGTGGGCGTTGTGTCCGGCGTTGGGAATTGCATGGCGAACAGCGTTCAGCTCCGCGGCAAGGGCCGCAAACTTCTCATCACGTTCGCCATAGAGATAATCAAAAGAGAAATGGCGCGCGCTCAGGGCAGCACGCAGGTCGGGCTGCACGGCCAGCGATGTCGCCTCGAGCATCATCGCCAGCGCCGCGCCGCTGTTCTGGCTGCGCAGGGTGATCAGCGCGTCGCGCTGGACGTCCGTCAGGGAGGCAAACACGGGCTGTTGGTACCAGTCAGCGAACACCTTATCCAGCGGTTCGTTGCTAAAACGTGCTGCCCAGCGGCGGTCGGATGCCAGCCGCGCCTGTCGCGCATCGGCATCCTGCAGGCCCGGATGTCCCCCTTCTACCGTCAGGCCCAACAGCCCCTTTGGCTGCTGGCAGGCATGGAACATCGCAATGCGGCCGCCGAGGGAGTACCCGACGAGCCAGAATTTCAGTATGTTGTAACTAATCAGAGTTCGGGTGAGCAACGCGCTCATCTCGTCGAAGCCCTCGACGCCCAGGTGCCGGGATCCACCGTGACCCGGCAGATCCAGATACAGCCGGGGGTAGTCACGAAGTCGCTCCCCAACACCCTGCCACTCGCGGCAATCGCCGGAAAAACCGTGCAAAAAGACCAGCCAGGGATAGCCTGGTTTTCCGGCCTGCTGCACGCCCGAGAGGATCACAGCTGGCTCACCTGCGCCAGCAGGCTTTGCAGGGTCTGCGCACCGTCAGCCTCGTTCACCACCAGCTCAATCAGCGTCGCGCCGGGCTGTTTCCAGGCTGTACCGAGCGCGGCACCCAGCTGTTCCCAGCTTTCCGGGCGATGATATTTCAGGCTAAACATCGCCGCGGCGTGTTCGAACTGCACGTTCTGCGGCATCAGATAGAAGCGCTCGCGCTCGCTCTGCGGCGTAGGCAGCAGGGAGAAAATCTGCCCGCCGTTGTTGTTGACCACAATCAGCACGAACGGGGCTGACGCCTGACGCAGCAGCGCCAGCGCGTTGAGATCGTAGAGCGCGGAGAGATCCCCCACGATGGCCAGCGTCGATTTCGCGCTGGCGCGCTGCACGCCCGCCGCCGTGGAGATCAGCCCGTCGATGCCGCTGGCGCCACGGTTGCTGTACACCGGGTAACCTGCTGGCAGCTGCGAAAAGGCGTCTATCAGCCGCACGACCAGGCTGTTGCCGACAAACAGCTGCCCCTGGTCGGGCAGGTACTGGCGAATACGGTGCGCCAGCCCGGCCTCGCTGAACGCTTCACAGCGCGCATGGGTCAGTTCCCACGCCTGCCGCGACAGGTCCGGGAGGGTAACCGCCCAGGGTTTGCGTTTTTCAGCCGGATGGAGCGCCAGCCAGGCGTCGATACGGCTGACCAGACGACGACCGCGATGGTGCGCCGGGTCAAGACGCCCTTCCAGCGCGTCCACCAGCCAGTATTCGTCCGGTGTGCAGGTGGCCTGCCACTGCAGTAACCGTTTGCCGGTTAAACTCGATCCAAGCTGGACCACAATCTGCGCCTGCGACAGCTCGGTGACCGCTTTGGCATTACCCAGCCAGAGATCCGCGCACGGCAGCGGCTGCCCGGTCTGGGAAAGCACGTCGCCTATCAGCGGCCAGCCCAGGGTTTGCGCCCACTCGGCGACCAGCTTGCCTTCGGCGGCGCTCATGCGCCCGGCGATAACCACGCCGCGCTTCTGCCGCCAGAAGAACCAGTCGCGCTGTTTCGCGCTCTCAAGGTGCGTCTGCTCGCGCAGCCACGGTTTCTCACTCTGCCACCAGTCGCCGAGGGTCTGCTGCCAGTCAAGACCCGTATCGTCCAGCTCGCCGTAGAGCGGCTCGGCAAACGGGCAGTTAATATGCAGCGCCCCGCTGCGCAGCGTCTCCATGGCATGATCGACGGTGGAGACCAGCCAGCTTGCCGAAATATCCTGGGTGGGACGGGGCAGCGAAATCGTCTGCGAAGGATGCGAAGAAAAGAGTCCCGGCTGACGGATGGCCTGATTGGCGCCGCAGTCGATAAGCTCAGGGGGACGATCGGCCGTCAGCAGAATCAGCTTTTCACCGGTTAACCCGGCTTCAATCAGAGCCGGATAGAGATTCGCCACGGCAGTACCGGAAGTGACAATCACCGCCACGGGTTCTTTGCTGACCTTCGCCAGACCCAGCGCGAGATGCCCGAGGCCACGCTCATCAAAGTGGGTGTGGTGAATCAACGCCCGGTTTTCGGCGGCCGCCAGCGTCAGCGGCGTTGAGCGAGAACCCGGTGCAATACACACGTGCCTGACGCCGTGGCGCGTCAGGGCTTCAAGGATCACCGCCGCCCAGCGTCGGTTAAAAGAACTTACTGACATGAGATTGTCCGGTATCAAGAATGCGACACAGTATAAATAATAGAAAAAATTGGAATTTTGATATGAATCGGGATTGCGCGAATCAGTATTAATCCCTAAGGAGCAGAGAGCGCAATCCGGCCGCTTTGTTTTCGATCTCCTGCCACTCCTGTTCCGGGTCAGACCCGCTGACAATGCCGGCCCCGGCGTAGAGCCGCAGGGAGTCATCCTGGACGCGGGCGGATCGCAACGCCACGCAAAATTCACTCTGGTCAGGCGATAAATACCCGGCAGAACCGGCGTACCACTCGCGGTTAAAGGGCTCAACCTTCTGAATAAATTCGCGCGCAGGCTGTCGCGGCAAACCGGCAACGGCCGCTGTCGGCTGTAGCATATGCAGGCACTGCTCGTCGTCGGCCTGTTTGAGTTCGGTCCAGATACAGCGGCGCAAATGCTGCACTTTACGCAGGCGCACCACCTGGGGGGGCAGTACCTCAAGCGTCTGCGTGTAGTGCTGAAGACGCTGGCAAATATCTTCCACGACCAGCATATTTTCTCGCTGGTTTTTATCGTCGTTCAGCAGCCACTCGCCGAGACGCTGCGCCTGGCCATCATCGGCATGGCTGGCGACGGTGCCCGCCAGCGCTTCCGTACGCAGCAGCGTGCCGCGCCGCCGCCAGAGACGCTCGGGGGTCGAGCCAAGAAACGCGTTGCTGGCGTCGAAAATCATGCAGAAATGGTAGCAATGTAAATTCAGGGCGCGGCTGGCCGCCATCAGCGCGACAGGGTTAACCCGCTGTGTAAACCGGATATCGGTTGCCCGGGCGAGAACCACCTTTTCGAAATCACCGCGCGCGATGGTCTCTGTCGCTCTGCGGATAAGCGTCAGCCATTCGGCCTGCTGCGGCTGATGGGTTTCGTGCTCAACCTGAACGGATAGCGGACGGATAGATCTCGCAGGACGGAGTTGCTGTAAAAAATCCCGCGCGGCGAGGGCATCTTCCTGAAGTGAATAATCACTCCAGAGCTGCAGACGCAGCGTAGCGGTGCCGGCGGTGCGTCGCCAGAGCAGTCGCGGTAAAAAGAGGCTGCCCTGCTCCGGAGTAAAGGCGTTCAGGCCACAGATACGGGTATCACCTGCCGCGTTTTGCTCGCGCAAAAACTGCGTGGCTAACGCCAGAGAGGAAAAGGGGATCACCGCCCCCAGCGCAGCCAGCTCTTCATCGCCGTTACGCTGCTGCCAGTAAAACTGCGGATAGCACTGCTGCGCCCCAAGCCAGGCGAGAGGGTCGAAAGCGTCGTTTAACGGGAAAGAGACGTCGAAATGACGTATGCCGGGTGTTGCGGGTAACGCTTGCGAAAGCTGGGTACGCAATTGCTCCAGCGCGAGGAAAATCGAATTCACGCGAACCTCTCCCTGTTAAAACCTCGTATTATACGGGGTACTGGCAATAAATAGCAGTACCCACGTATAGGGAGTGGTTAAGCGGCCTAACGACGGGCTAAGAGCAGCCCCAGTACCAGCCCAACGGCAGCACCGACTCCAATACCCTGCCACGGTTTTTCATGCACGTAATCATCGGCACGGTACACCGCTTTTTTGGCGCGGTAGTAGTAGGTATCAGACGCATGGCTGACGCGGTTTTTCACTTCATGCAGCGCCTGCTCGGCGCGGGCTTTTAGCTCAATATATTTCTGATCGGCAGGGTCGCCCGAGGAACGTAACACCTCTTCCAGCGTTTCGCTCAGTAAGGCCAGGTCGTCGTCGATACGGGTATCCCAGGATTGAAATGACATATTTTTCTCCATGTTAGTACACCAGTCCGCTAACTATAGCCAACGACTCGTCATTACGCCTGCTTCGCTTCCCGCGCCATGCCGATGTGGGGAATGCCGTCTTCATCGTACACCTCGGTGACCGGCACGAAACCAAAGTGGCCGTAGAAGGACTGCAGGTGCGCCTGCGCGCCCAGGTATAACGCCTTGTTCGGCCACTGTTTCTGGCATGCCTCCAGCGTTTTCTCCATCAGCTCATAGCCCAGTTTTTCACCGCGCGCTTTGCTGCTGATGATGACGCGGCCAATGACGACAGGCTCAAAATCGTCTTCGCTTTTCAGAATCCTCGCATACGCCACCAGCTCGTTATTCCGCCAGCCGAGGATATGGCGGTTCTCGCCGACGAGATCGTCGCCGTCGATGTCCTGATACGGGCAGGTCTGTTCAACCACGAACACTTCGCAGCGCAGTTTCAGCACGGCGTAAAGTGAATGAACGGTGAGGTCACTATGGTGTAAATCTTGCCACTGGATCATGTCAGTCTCCTTCCTGGGGTTCATCACGTTATACTAAACCCCTCCCCGTTCGGCAAAGGGCTGATTGCGTTATGGAACTGATTTTTCTGGGTACGTCCGCGGGCGTGCCAACCCGCTCACGAAATGTGACGGCGATACTGCTGGATCTTAAACACCCCACCCGCGGCGGGCTGTGGCTGTTTGACTGTGGTGAAGGGACGCAGCATCAGCTGTTACACACCGCTTATCACCCCGGCAAGCTGGATAAAATTTTTATCACCCATCTGCATGGCGACCATCTGTTTGGCCTTCCCGGCCTGCTGTGCAGCCGCTCGATGGTCGGTAACGCCAACCCGCTGACGATTTATGGGCCTGCGGGTATTCGTGAATTTGTTGAAACCACGCTGCGCCTGAGCGGGTCGTGGACGGATTATCCGCTGGAGGTCGTTGAGATTAGCGAAGGCCTGATTTTCGATGACGGTGATTATAAGGTGAGTGCTCAGCCGCTCAATCACCCTGTCGAGTGCTATGGCTATCGCATTGACGCGCATGATAAACCCGGCGCGCTGGACGCCGCCGCGTTGATGGCCGACGGCGTAAAACCCGGACCACTGTTCCAGCGCCTGAAGCACGGTGAGACCGTCACGCTGGAGGACGGGCGCGTCATCAACGGTCAGGATTATCTCGCCGCACCGCAGCCCGGCAAGAAGCTGGCAATTTTTGGCGACACGGCCCCGTGCCGGGCGGCGCTCACGCTGGCCCAGGGCGTGGACGTGATGGTACATGAAGCGACCCTCGAAACGGCGATGGAAGAGAAAGCCAACAGCCGGGGCCACAGCTCGACGCGTCAGGCGGCGCAGTTGGCCCGTGACGCGGGCGTCGGGAGGCTCATCGTCACCCACGTCAGCTCCCGCTACGACGCGCGGGGCTGTGAAAAGCTGCTGACAGAGTGTCGCGCGCTGTTCCCGGAATGTGAGCTGGCCGAAGATTTCGCTCAGGTCAGCGTTTAGTCCTTCATTTTTCCCTCAGGATGCCGATAACGATTAAAAGGTCAGCATTTCTCTCGAGGGTAGAATGGATAATTTCCAGAAAGATATTGATGACAGGGCGAATCTGACCCTGTCGAACCGTTTTGAACTGTTGCTGTTCCGTCTTGGCACCTCTCTTAACGAAAATAAATCTGAGCTGTTTGGCATTAACGTCTTTAAGCTGCGTGAAATTGTGCCGATGCCGGAGTTCACGAAACCCGCCGGGATGAAATCACCGCTGATGGGAATGGTGAATATTCGCGATCAGGTGATCCCGGTGATCGACCTGGCTGCCGTGGCAGGCTGTAAGCCCACCACCGGGCTGAATATCCTGCTGATCACCGAATACGCGCGCAGCGTGCAGGCGTTTGCCGTGGAGTCGGTTGAGAACATCATGCGTCTGGACTGGAAGCAGGTGCACGCGGCGGAAACTGCCGTCAGCGGTCGCTACATCACCAGCATTGCGTGTCTTGACGAGAAGAGCGATACCAACGATCTGGCGATGGTGCTGGACGTTGAGCAGATCCTGTATGACATCACTCCGGCCAACCACGATCTGCACGCCACCAATCTGAAAACCACCAAATTCCATATCAAGCCGGGCGCGGTCGCCATCGTCGCGGAAGACTCCAAAGTGGCGCGCTCGATGCTGGAGAAAGGCCTGCAGGCGATGGAGATCCCGGCGCAGCTGCATATCACCGGCAAAGAGGCGTGGGAGAAAATTGGGGTTCTGGCCGCACAGGCGCAGGCTGAGGGTGTTCCCATCACCGATAAGATCGCGCTGGTGTTGACCGACCTCGAAATGCCGGAGATGGACGGTTTTACGCTGACGCGCAAAATCAAAACCGATCCGGTATTGAAAGATATTCCGGTCGTGATCCACTCTTCCCTTTCCGGCAACGCCAACGAAGACCATATTCGTAAGGTGAAAGCGGATGGCTACGTCGCGAAGTTTGAGCTGAACGAGCTGTCGTCAGTGATTGAGGAAGTGCTGGACCGCTCGATGAAGAAGATTGACGGGCCGTTGATTAGCCGCAAACAGCTGGCTTAGTCGGGTGGCGCTTCGCTTACCCGACCTACAAAACCCGTAGGCCCTGCAAGCGTAGCGCCGCTGGGCAATAAAAAACCCGCCGAGGCGGGTTTTTTGTTTTTACATTAATGGCATCGCGCGCTGCACGATATCAATCAGCGGCTGCGGATAGATACCGAAGATCAGCACCAGCAGCGCGGAGATGAGAACCACAATACCGCCAGCGCTGTACTGCCAGTTGGTTGGGGCATCACGGTTGAGCTGCTGAGGCGCGCTCAGGTACAGGCTCACGGCCACGCGCAGGTAGTAGTAGAGACCAATCGCGGAGCCGATCACCACGCCCGCAGTCAGCCACCACAGGTGCGCCTGCACACCGACGGCCAGCACGTAGAACTTACCGATAAAGCCGAGCGTCATCGGGATACCCGCCAGAGAGAGCATCATCACCGTCATCACCGCAGACAGGATCGGACGGTGCCAGAACAGACCACGGTAGGAGAACAGTGAATCGGCATCCGGACCACGGTACGGGCTGGACATAAGGCTCACCACGCCGAAGGCGCCGAGGCTGCTGAACAGGTAACCGGCCAGATAGACGCCCACGGCTTCCATCGACATCTCACCGCTCTGCAGCGCAATCAGCGCCACCATCAGGTAGCCCAGATGAGAGATAGACGAGTAGCCCAGCAGACGTTTGATGTTGGTCTGGCTCAGCGCCATCAGGTTACCGAAGATGATGGAGACGAACGCGATAATGCCCAGCACCACGCGAACCGCTTCACTGTCACCCACCGGTGCGTACAGGAACAGACGCATAACCACCCCGAAGATGGCGATTTTGCTCGCCGTCGCCAGGAAGGTCGACACCGGCGCTGGCGCGCCCTGGTATACGTCTGGCGTCCACAGGTGGAACGGCACCAGAGAGAGTTTGAAGCCAAGGCCAACAATCATCATACCCAGCCCCGCCAGCAGCAGCGGCTCATGCAGCATGCCGTCACCGAGGCTCTTGCCGAGCGCCATAAAGGAGAGGTTACCGGATTGTGCGTACACCAGCGCAATACCAAACAGCAGGAACGAGGACGCCGCCGCAGACAGGATGGTGTACTTGATGCTTGCTTCCAGCGAGCGCTTCTGGCGGAAGGCGTAACCAATCAGACCGAACAGCGGCAGAGAGATCAGCTCAATGCCGAGGAACAGCGCGGCCAGGTGGTTCGCATTCGCCAGCAGAATGCCGCCCAGCGCGGCAATCAGAACCAGCAGGTAAAACTCTTCTTTGTTGTCGTTGTAGCCTTCGAGCCACGGGTACGCAAAGGTACAGGTTGCCAGGCTCGCCAGCAGCACCAGACCGGTATACAGCATGGCGTAACCGTCAACGCGCATCAGCGGAGTGACGTCCATCGCCCCACCCTGGCCAACAAACCAGAGAGAGACTAACGCGGCGTTCAGGCCGATGACCGACAGCGTGGCATTCAGGAAGTGATTGCGTCGCCACGCAATGGAGAGCATCACAACCACCACCGTCAATCCGACGATCAGCAGCGGTAGCAGCGCGATCAGTTGTTGTGGAGTTATTGTCATGGCGAATTACGGCCTTGTAGTAGAAACAGAATTAACAAACCACTGCTGGATATTGCCCATCGCGCTGTGCGAAGTATCCAGAATCGGCTGCGGGAAGAAGCCCAGCAGCACCAGCAGTACGACCAGCAGCAGGATGATGAACAGCTCACGCAGCGACATCCCCGGCAGTTCTTGTGCAGCAATTTCGCTCTTCGCTTTACCGAAGAAAGCGCGGTGCAGCATCGCCAGCGAGTAGACGGAAGCGAACACCAGACCAAAGGTGGAGATCACGGTAATCACCGGTACCACTTTGAAGCTGCCGAACAGAATCATAAATTCGCCGACGAAGTTACCGGTGCCCGGCATCCCCAGAGTCGCCACCGCGAAGAACATGGAGAGCGCTGGCAGCCACTTAATTTTGCTCCACAGGCCGCCCATCATACGCATGTCGCGGGTGTGCAGACGTTCGTACAGCTGACCGCACAGGATGAAGAGACCGGCTGCGGACAGACCGTGCGCAATCATCTGGATCACCGCCCCCTGGTACGCCAGCTGGCTGCCGGTGTAGATAGCAATCAGCACGAAGCCCATGTGGGAAACGGAGGTATAAGCAATCAGACGCTTGATGTCGTACTGGGTGAAGGCCATCCAGGCACCGTAGAAGATACCGATGACACCCAGCCACATGGCAATCGGTGCGAATTCTGCGGAGGCGTTCGGGAACAGCGGCAGAGCGAAACGCAGCAGACCGTAGGCAGCCGTTTTCAGCAAGATGCCCGCCAGGTCAACGGAACCCGCCGTTGGCGCCTGAGAGTGCGCGTCTGGCAGCCAGCCGTGCAGCGGAACCACCGGCATTTTCACCGCGAAGGCGATGAAGAAGCCCAGCATCAGCAGATATTCCACGCCGTGCGACATTGGGGTCTTCAGCAGGTCTTCGTAGTTGAAGGTCCAGGTACCGGTCGCGTTGTGGTGAACAAACACCAGCGCCAGAATGGCAATCAACATCACCAGACCACTCGCCTGGGTATAGATGAAGAACTTGGTTGCCGCCGTGATACGCGTTTTACCGTCGGATGCCTTGTGGCCCCACAGCGCGATCAGGAAGTACATCGGCACCAGCATCATCTCCCAGAAGAAGAAGAACAGGAACATGTCGATGGCAAGGAACACGCCGATTACGCCGCCCAGGATCCACATCAGGTTCAGGTGGAAGAAGCCCTGGTATTTTTCGATTTCACGCCAGGAGCAGAGTACCGCCAGAACGCCGAGCAGACCGGTCAGCACCACCATCAGCAGTGAGAGACCGTCAATCGCCAGGTGGATCGTAATGCCGAAACGTGGGATCCACGGCAGGATGAACTCAGACTGCCACTGCGGAATGCCCGCAGACTGGGTCAGTGAGTAACCGCCCTGCAACCACAGTTGCAGGCCAAGCGCGAGCGTCAATCCCATGGTGATCAGCGCGATCCAGCGCGGCATCTTCACGCCAAAGCGTTCAGTCTGCCAGCACAGGAAGCCGCCGATGAAGGGAATTAATATTAGCCAGGGTAGTAACATGGCGATTTACATTCCTTTTTAAGGCCCCCAGCAGGGGCCTGATTTTCAACGAATTCGAATAAAATTCACTTAACGATCAACGCAACACCATCAGCAGCGCCAGCACGACAACCGCACCGATGCTCATGGACGCCACATACCAGCGCAGGTAACCGTTCTCGCTGTACAGCAGGCCTTTGCCTGCAAAGCGGGAAAGGATCGCCGGGATATTCATCAGGCTGTTCAGCGGGTCGCGCTTCAGCAGCCACGCGATGCCCAGGAACGGCTTAACGAAGATCATGTCGTACAGCCAGTCGAAGCCCCACGCGTTGTACCACCAGGTGCCCAGCAGGCGGCCCGGCGCACTGTTGGCCACGGCAGTGACCAGCGTACGTTTGCCCAGCCACAGCCATGCTGCGATCAGGATGCCCGCGATAGCGACCACACCGGAGGTGATTTCAAGCGTCAGAACGCGACCGTGCTCAAGCTCGGTGGTGTCTGGCAGCACGCCCTGCAGCGGAGGCACAATCATCGCGCCAACGAAGGTGGACAGTACCAGCAGCACAATCAGCGGCAGGTGATGGGTAATCCCCTTCCCTGCGTGAGCGTGAATTTGTTCTTTACCGTGGAATACGATGAAAATCATACGGAAGGTATACAGGGAGGTCATGAACGCACCGACCAGACCCGCAACCATCAGATTGATATGACCATTCGCCATGGCACCCGCAAGGATTTCGTCCTTACTGAAGAAGCCCGCGGTGATCAGCGGCAGTGCCGCCAGCGCCGCGCCGCCCACCAGGAAGCAGACATAGACCAGCGGGATGGACTTACGCAGTCCGCCCATTTTGAAGATGTTCTGCTCGTGATGGCAGGCCAGAATCACCGAACCGGATGAGAGGAACAGCAGCGCTTTAAAGAACGCGTGCGTCATCAGGTGGAAAATGGCCGCGTCCCACGCCTGAACGCCCAGCGCGAGGAACATGTAACCAATCTGGCTCATGGTTGAGTACGCGAGAACGCGTTTGATGTCGGTCTGCACCAGCGCGGCAAAGCCTGCCAGCACCAGCGTGACCGCACCGACGATACCCACCAGATGCAGAATTTCCGGGGTCATCAGGAACAGGCCATGGGTACGCGCAATCAGGTAGACACCGGCGGTGACCATGGTCGCAGCGTGGATCAGCGCGGAGACAGGGGTTGGACCCGCCATCGCGTCTGCCAGCCATGTCTGCAACGGCAGCTGCGCGGATTTACCCACGGCACCACCCAGCAGCATCAGCGTTGCCCACCACAGCATGTTGTTGCCTGCGGCGAAGTGCGCTGGCGCCAGTTCCACCATTTCGCGGAAGTTCAGCGTGCCCAGTTCGTTGTAAAGAATGAACAGCGCGAAAGCGAGGAAGACATCACCCACGCGGGTCACGACGAACGCTTTCATGGCCGCTGCGCCATTCTTCGGATCGGTATAGTAGAAACCGATCAGCAGGTAAGAACACAGACCCACGCCTTCCCAGCCCAGATACATCAGCAGCAGGTTATCGGCCAGGACCAGAACCACCATGCTGGCGATAAACAGGTTGGTGTAGGCGAAGAAGCGGGAGTAACCCTCTTCACCGCGCATATACCAGGAGGCGAACATGTGGATCAGGAAGCCGACGCCGGTGACCACGGAGAGCATGGTCAGGGAGAGACCATCCAGCACCAGGTTGAAACCGATATTGAAATCACCGACTGACATCCAGGTCCACAGCGGCACGCTGAAAGGCTGACGCCCGTTGTTAAAGAAGTCGATACCCGCATACGCTGTCACCAGCGCGGCCAGGCCAACAGAGCCCATGCCGACGGTTGCAGACAGATTCTCAGACCAGCGGCCGCGAGAAAACGCCAGCAGCACGAAGCCAATCAGCGGAAAAATAATGGTTAAGGCAAGCATGTTCATCCACGCAACTCACTTACTGAATCGATGTTCAGATTCTGGCGGCGACGATGGAGCTGCAGCAACAGCGCCAGGCCAATACTCGCTTCGGCAGCCGCGAGGCTGATGGCGAGAATATACATCACCTGACCATCGGTCTGGCCCCAGTAGCTTCCGGCAACCACGAAGGCCAGCGCGGAGGCGTTAATCATGATTTCCAGCCCGATCAGCATAAACAGCAGATTGCGGCGGATAACCAGACCGGTCAGACCCAGAACGAATAAAATCGCAGCGAGGATCAGTCCATGTGTTAAGGGGATCATGCGCGCTCCTCCGTTTTTCTTTTCGCGCGGTCGTCAGTGCGGTTGCTCAGCACCTCGCCAGCACGCTCTTCGCGGCCAACGTGGAAAGCCACAACCAGACCTGCCAGCAGCAGCATTGAGGCCAGTTCCACTGCCAGAACGTATGGGCCAAAGAGCGTGATACCCACCTCTTTCGCGCCAATCGGCGTGCCGTCGATGCCCTGATCGTTAACACCCAGAATGGCGTAAACGATCACCACCAGCATGATGGCCGACAAAATTGCCGGGCCGATCCACACCTGCGGTTTTAACCACTGACGTTCCTGCTCAATTTCAGAGCCGCCCAGGTTCAGCATCATCACTACGAACACGAACAGCACCATGATGGCCCCGGCGTAGACGATGATTTCCAGCGCACCGGCGAAGTGCGCGCCCAGTGCGAAGAACACCCCGGAAATGGCCAGCAGCGAGATGATTAAGTACAGCAGCGCATGCACCGGATTGGTGTGCGTGATCACTCGCAGCGTAGCCAGGATGGCGATAAGGCCACAGATATAAAAAGCGAATTCCATTGCCCTCTCCTTACGGTAACAGGCTCTTGACGTCGATAGGCTTAGCTTCGTTCTCTGCTTCGCCCTTATCTTTGCCGTCGATTGCCATACCCGCCATCCGGTAGAAGTTATATTCCGGGTATTTGCCCGGACCGGAAATCAGCAGATCCTCTTTCTCGTACACCAGGTCCTGACGCTTGTACTCACCCAGCTCGAAGTCTGGAGTCAGCTGAATCGCCGTGGTTGGGCACGCTTCTTCACACAGACCGCAGAAGATGCAGCGTGAGAAGTTGATGCGGAAGAACTCAGGGTACCAGCGGCCGTCTACCGTCTCGGCTTTTTGCAGAGAGATACAGCCGACCGGGCACGCTACCGCACACAGGTTACAGGCAACGCAGCGCTCGGAACCGTCCGGGTCGCGCGTCAGCACGATACGGCCACGGTAGCGCGGCGGCAGATATACCGGCTCTTCCGGGTACATCCGGGTTTCGCGTTTGGCAAACGCATGCAGGCCGATCATCCAGATACTGCGTACCTGGGTACCGAAGCCTACCAGTAATTCTTTTAAGGTCATGGTCTATTGCCCCTTATGGCTGCTGCCAGAGAATGACAGCGGCCGTTACCAACAAGTTGACGAGCGTCAGCGGCAGGCACACTTTCCAGCCGAAGGACATTACCTGGTCATAACGCGGACGCGGTAACGCTGCGCGAATCAAAATGAACATCATCATGAAGAACGCGGTTTTCAGCGCGAACCAGATGAACGGCGGTAAGAACGGGCCATGCCAGCCACCGAAGAACAGCGTTACCATCAACGCGGAAATGGTGACAATACCGATGTACTCGCCCACGAAGAACAGACCGAATTTCATACCGGAATATTCGATGTGGTAACCGTCGGCCAGTTCCTGTTCGGCTTCTGGCTGGTCAAACGGGTGACGGTGACACACTGCCACGCCCGCGATGGCAAAGGTAATAAACCCAAAGAACTGCGGAATAACGTTCCAGATGTCGGCCTGGTTGTTGACGATGTCGGTCATGTTGAATGAACCGGCCTGCGCCACCACGCCCATCAGGGAGAGCCCCAGGAACACTTCGTAGCTCAGGGTCTGCGCGGAAGCACGCATCGCACCCAGCAGCGAGTATTTGTTGTTACTGGACCAGCCTGCGAACAGGACCGCGTAAACCGCGAGGCCTGCCATCATCAGGAAGAACAGAATGCCGATGTTTAGGTCAGCGACCACCCAGGTCGGGCTGACCGGCACGATAGCAAACGCCAGCAGCAGCGAGGTGAAGGCGATCATCGGTGCCAGAGTAAAGATCACGCGATCCGAGAAGCGCGGGATCCAGTCCTCTTTAAAGAACATCTTGATCATATCCGCGACCAGCTGGAGTGAACCACCCCAGCCCACGCGGTTCGGTCCGTAACGGTTCTGGAACAGACCGAGCAGACGACGTTCACCAAAGCTCATGAACGCGCCGCAGGTGACCACCACCAACAGGATAACAATCGCTTTCAGAATGCTCAGCAGGATGTCGATAAGATCCGGCGTTAACCAACTCATGCTTTTGCCTCCTGCAGATTATCAAGACGCGCACCCGCCAGAACCGGCGCGATGCCAGGCATACCCATCGGCAGACCGACCTGCCCTGCTGTCAGACTTTCAGAAATAATCAGCGGCAGGCTGATGGTCTGACCGTCATAGCTAAAGGCGATGTTCGCACCCGCGTTAACGCCAAGCTTCGCGGCATCCGCCGGGTTAAGCTTGATGTACGGCTGCGGCATACGGGTCTGGAAGACCGGTGAACGCTGGGAGAGCTCGTCGCTACCGAACAGGTGGTAGTACGGCGCAATACGCCAGCTACCGTCCTGTGGCTGGAAGCTCGCCGGTACGGTGCGGAAGAAGTCCAGACCGGTTTCGGAGGCTTCAATCAGACGCACGCCCGGATCGCCGTGGCGCAGGGAGCCACCCACTTCAGCCTGGAACTTGTTCCATGCCTGCGGGGAGTTCCAGCCCGGTGCCCATGCGAACGGGATTTGCGAACGCGGCGCAGACGGCTGGTTGTTCCCTTCCATGGAGAAGGCGAACATGGTGTCTTTATCCTGCGGCTGGCGCGGTTCGTGCACGCTGATATTGGCGCGCATTGCGGTACGGCCGCTGTAACGGTGCGGTTCACGCGCCAGTTTCTGGCCGCGAATGCGGAAGCTCGCTTCAGGCGCGGCATCTTTAATGCCTGCCAGCTGAGGCAGTTTTTCCACCACCGCGTCGATAACGTGGTCGAGCTGCGTCCAGTCCACTTCACGGCTCTGCACGGTGCTGTGCAGGGAGTGCAGCCAGCGCCAGCTTTCCAGCATCACGGTGTTGCTGTCGTAGTAAGACGGGTCATAAACCTGGAAGAAACGCTGCGCGCGGCCTTCGTTGTTGATAACGGTACCGTCGCTTTCTGCGAAGCTTGCCGCAGAGAGCACCAGGTGCGCTTTGTCCATAATCGCGGTGCGCTGATGGTCAATCACCATCACCAGCGGCGCTTTGGAGAGCGCGGCGTCAACGCGAGCGGCAGAAGCATGGCGATGCAGGTCGTTTTCCAGCACCACCACGGCGTCAGCAGCACCGGATTCCAGTTCGCTTAACGCAGCTTCCAGCGAGCCGCCGCCAATCATGCCCAGACCAATGCTGTTCACCGCACGGGCAATCATGGTCACACCGACGTCAGCACCGCGGCCTTTCAGAGCTTTGGCCACGTTGGCTGCGGCCTGAATGATCTCTGCGCTACCGGCGTTGGTACCGGAAATAATCAGCGGTTTCTTCGCACCGGCCAGGGCCTGAACAATCACGTCAACCTTGTTTTGCAGGTCGCGATCCAGCTCAACGGCCGGTGAGTTGTTGTCCAGCGCGTGGGCAATGGCAAAGCCAAGACGCGCCTGATCTTCAACCGGTGCGCAGTAGGTCCACGCCGCGATATCGTCCAGACGGGTATTGTCGACGTTGGTCACAAACAGAGGATGCTTCGCGCGCTGACCGATGTTCAGGATCGCCGCAATCTGCCAGTCAGCCACTTTTTGCGCCGCTGCCATTTCACGTGCTTTACCCTTCACCGCCTGACGAACCGCCAGAGCCGCGCGGGCGCCTGTCTGGGTCAGGTCTTCACCCAGCACCAGGACCGCATCATAGGATTCGATTTCGCGCAGCGCAGGGGTATGGATACCGCCTTCACGCAGCACTTTCAGTACCAGCTGCAGACGTTCCTGCTCGCCCTGGGCGATGCCGGTATAGAAGTTTTCCGCCCCGACCAGCTCGCGCAGCGCGAAGTTGCTTTCGATGCTGGCACGCGGGGAGCCGATACCGATCACTTTCTTCGACTGGCGCAGAATATCTGCCGCGCCCTGCATCGCCTGTTCTGCGTTCAGGGTAATGAAATCGTCGCCACGGCGCTGAACCGGCTGACGCGGACGGTCTTTCAGGTTCACATAGCCATAGCCGAAACGACCGCGGTCGCACAGGAAGTAGTGGTTAACGGTACCGTTGTAGCGGTTCTCGATACGACGCAGTTCGCCGTAGCGCTCACCCGGGCTGGTGTTACAGCCGAGGGAACACTGCTGGCAGATGCTTGGTGCAAACTGCATGTCCCATTTACGGTTGTAACGCTCGGAGTGAGTTTTATCCGTGAAGACGCCGGTCGGGCAGATTTCTACCAGGTTACCGGAGAATTCGCTCTCCAGCACGCCGTCTTCCGGACGACCGAAGTAGACGTTGTCATGCGCGCCATACACGCCCAGATCCTGACCGTCTGCATAGTCTTTGTAGTAACGCACGCAGCGGTAGCAGGCGATGCAGCGGTTCATTTCGTGAGAGATGAACGGCCCCAGATCCTGGTTACGGTGGGTACGCTTGGTAAAGCGATAGCGACGGAAGCTGTGACCGGTCATCACGGTCATATCCTGAAGGTGGCAGTTACCGCCCTCTTCACAAACCGGACAGTCGTGCGGGTGGTTGGTCATCAACCACTCCACCACGCTTTCGCGGAACTGTTTGGCTTCTTCGTCATCAATCGAAATAAAGGTGCCTTCGGTGGCTGGCGTCATACAGGACATCACCAGGCGACCACGCGTGTCTTCCGCGTTTTGATATTGCTTCACCGCACACTGGCGGCAAGCACCGACGCTGCCCAGCGCCGGATGCCAGCAAAAGTACGGAATATCGAGGCCAAGAGACAGACAAGCTTCCAGCAGGTTGTCCGCCCCGTTGACTTCGTATTCTTTGCCGTCTACATGAATCGTAGCCATTAGCATGCTTCCAGTTGGCTCGGTCGAAACCGAGCGTTAATCAAAATTCTTGTCGTTACCAGCGCGCTTTAAGCAGGTTCGGCTGAATCCCATTGATCGCATGGGTATTGCTGAACGGCTGCTTGATGCCTGCTTCGAACTCGTCGCGGAAATATTTGATCGCGCTCTGCAGAGGTTCGACGGCACCCGGTGCGTGGGCACAGAAGGTTTTACCCGGGCCTAAGAATCGACACAGTTGCTCAAGTGTTTCGATATCGCCAGGCTGGCCTTCGCCACGTTCGATTGCACGCAGGATCTTCACGCTCCACGGCAGACCATCACGGCACGGTGTACACCAGCCGCAGGACTCACGGGCGAAGAACTCTTCCAGGTTACGCACCAGCGACACCATGCCGATCTCGTGGTCGACGGCCATCGCCAGCGCCGTACCCAGACGGCTGCCTGCTTTACCAATGCTTTCGAATTCCATCGGCAGGTCAAGGTGGGCTTCGGTCAGGAAGTCTGTCCCTGCCCCACCCGGCTGCCAGGCTTTGAATTTCAGGCCATCGCGCATGCCGCCGGCGTAGTCTTCAAGAATTTCGCGCGCGGTAGTACCGAACGGCAGTTCCCAGACGCCAGGATTTTTCACGCGACCGGAGAAGCCCATCAGCTTGGTACCGGCATCTTTGCTTGAGGAGATGCCCTGATACCACTCCACGCCGTTCGCGAGGATAGCCGGAACGTTACACAGGGTTTCGACGTTGTTTACGCAGGTCGGTTTCCCCCACACGCCGGAGCTGGCCGGGAACGGTGGCTTGGAACGCGGGTTCGCGCGGCGGCCTTCCAGGGAGTTAATCAGCGCGGTCTCTTCACCGCAGATGTAACGCCCGGCACCGGTGTGCACGAACAGTTCGAAGTCAAACCCGGTACCCAGGATGTTTTTGCCCAGCAGCCCCGCTTCGGTGGCTTCGGCAATCGCGCGACGCAGGTTTTCCGCTGCTTCGATGTACTCACCGCGCAGGAAGATGTAACCACGGTACGCTTTCAGCGCAAACGCGGAGATCAGCATGCCTTCCACCAGCAGGTGCGGTAGCTGCTCCATCAGCAGGCGGTCTTTATAGGTGCCCGGCTCCATTTCATCGGCGTTACACAGCAGGTAACGGATGTTCATGGATTCGTCTTTTGGCATCAGGCTCCACTTCAGACCAGTGGAGAAGCCCGCGCCGCCGCGGCCTTTCAGGCCAGACTCTTTTACCGCGTTAACGATGTCGTCCGGCGCCATGCCGCCAAGGGCTTTACGCGCACCGGCATAGCCGTTTTTGCTCTGATATTCGTCGAGCCATACCGGCTGTTTGTCATCACGCAGACGCCAGGTCAGCGGATGCGTCTCAGCAGTACGAATTACAGTTTTCATTTGTACTGCTCCAGCAGGTCAGGAATCGCTTCCGGCGTCAGATGACTGTGAGTGTCCTCATCAATCATCATGGTCGGCCCCTTGTCGCAGTTACCCAGGCAGCAGGTTGGCAGCAGAGTAAAGCGACCATCGAACGTGGTCTGGCCCGGCTTGATATTGAGCTTCTTCTCAATCGCAGCTTGAATGCCCTGATAACCGGTGATGTGGCAGACCACGCTGTCACAGTAGCGGATCACATGGCGGCCCACCGGCTGACGGAAGATCTGGCTGTAGAACGTGGCTACGCCTTCTACGTCACTTGCCGGAATACCCAGCACTTTCGCGATCGCATAGATCGCCCCATCCGGCACCCAACCACGCTGTTTCTGTACGATTTTCAGCGCTTCAATGGACGCCGCACGCGGGTCTTCGTAGTGGTGCATCTCGTGCTCAATGGCGGCACGTTCTGCTTCACTCAGCTCAAAAGCCTCGGTTTGTGGTTGTTGATTCTCGTGCATAATTAGCGGTCCACATCTGACATAACAAAATCGATACTACCCAGATACACAATCAGGTCGGAGACCAGACTGCCGCGGATGGCGGACGGGATCTGCTGCAGGTGCGCAAAGCTCGGCGTACGCACGCGGGTACGGTAGCTCATGGTGCTGCCGTCACTGGTCAGGTAGTAACTGTTAATACCCTTGGTCGCTTCAATCATCTGGAAGGATTCTTGCGCCGGCATGACCGGACCCCAGGAAACCTGCAGGAAGTGGGTGATCAGGGTTTCGATATGTTGCAGCGTGCGCTCTTTCGGTGGCGGCGTCGTCAGCGGGTGATCCGCCTTGAACGGGCCTTCCGGCATGTTGTTGAGGCACTGCTCAAGGATGCGCAGACTCTGGCGCAGCTCTTCCACTTTCAGCATCACGCGGGTGTAGCAGTCGGACACGCCGCCGCCCACCGGGACTTCAAAGTCGAAGTTCTCGTAGCCAGAGTAAGGACGGGCTTTACGCACGTCGAAATCAATACCGGTTGCGCGCAGACCTGCCCCTGTCGTCCCCCACTCCAGCGCCTCTTTCGCGCCGTAGGCAGCAACGCCCTGGGAACGGCCTTTCAGGATGGTGTTGCGCAGCGCGGCTTTCTCGTAAGACGCCAGACGTTTCGGCATCCAGTCGAGGAATTCACGCAGCAGACGGTCCCAGCCGCGCGGCAGATCGTGTGCCACACCGCCGATACGGAACCAGGCCGGGTGCATACGGAAACCGGTAATGGCTTCTACCAGATCGTAGATTTTCTGACGGTCGGTAAAGGCGAAGAAGACCGGGGTCATCGCGCCGACGTCCTGAATGAACGTGGAGATGTACAGCAGGTGGCTGTTGATACGGAACAGTTCTGACAGCATGACGCGAATCACGTTAACGCGATCCGGCGTAACGATACCCGCCAGTTTCTCAACGGCCAGCACGTATGGCATTTCGTTGACGCAGCCGCCGAGGTACTCGATACGGTCGGTATACGGAATGTAGCTGTGCCAGGACTGACGCTCGCCCATCTTCTCAGCACCACGGTGGTGATAACCGATGTCAGGCACGCAGTCGACAATCTCTTCGCCGTCGAGCTGAAGAATAATACGGAATGCACCGTGCGCAGACGGGTGGTTTGGACCGAGGTTGAGGAACATGAAGTCCTCGTTGTCGGTACCGCGCTTCATGCCCCAGTCTTCCGGTTTGAAGGTCAGCGCTTCCATCTCCAGATCCTGCTTGGCTTTGGTCAGCTCAAACGGATCGAATTCGGTAGCACGTGCCGGGTAGTCTTTACGCAGTGGGTGGCCGGTCCAGGTCTGCGGCATCATGATGCGCGTCAGGTGCGGGTGGCCGTCAAAGGTCATGCCAAACATTTCCCAGGTTTCACGCTCGTACCAGTTGGCGTTCGGGAAAAGTTTGGTGATCGTCGGCAGATGCATGTCGTTTTCAGACAATGCCACCTTGAGCATGATATCCGTATTACGGTCTATTGAGATCAGGTGGTAGAAAACGGAAAAATCCGCAGCAGGGAGACCCTGGCGGTGCGTTCTGAGACGTTCATCCATGCCGTGTAAGTCAAACAGCATGACGTACGGTTTTGGCAATTTCTTGAGGAAATCGACAACTTCCAGCAATTGTTCACGCTTCACCCAAACAACGGGTACCCCGGTGCGGGTAGCCTGAACAGTAAAGGCATCCGGCCCAAAACGGTTGCGCAGTTCGCCAATGACTGGGTCATCCAGATGATCCCGGGTCTGCCAGGCGGCTTCTTGCGCGGTTAAGTCGGTCATATTGTTCACCATTGCAAATGGTCCGTGGTGACTGTTGAGCCTGGCTTCGCGCTATTTGAGTAGTGATATGCGAAGGTGTTCTCCAGGCCTACAGGCGCAAATTAAATTTCGTCAGGCGTACGCAGATTGGTGACGGCAATACGTTCACCACGTTTACGCTCGCGCTCAGACTGCATGTTCGCGCGATACACACCCTGATCGCCAACGACCCACGACAGTGGGCGACGTTCTTTACCGATAGACTCCTGCAGCAGCATCAGCGCCTGCATGTAGGCTTCCGGACGAGGCGGACAACCCGGGATGTACACATCCACTGGGATAAATTTATCTACGCCCTGTACGACGGAATAGATGTCGTACATACCGCCAGAGTTTGCACATGCGCCCATGGAGATAACCCATTTTGGCTCCAGCATCTGGTCATAAAGACGCTGAATAACAGGTGCCATCTTGGTAAAGCAGGTACCGGCTACCACCATCAGGTCAGCCTGACGTGGGGAAGCACGCAGTACCTCTGCCCCAAAACGCGCAACGTCATGCACCGCAGTGAATGACGTCACCATTTCAACGTAGCAGCAAGAAAGGCCAAAGTTGTAAGGCCAGATGGAGTTCTTACGACCCCAGTTGACCATATCGTGCATGGCATGTTCGAGTTTGCCCATGTACACGCTTTTATTGACTTCTTGCTCCAGGGGGTCGGTTACGATCTCCTGTTTTTGCAGGGGGTAACGGTCATTCTCACCGTTAGGATCTATGCGGGTGAGCGTATAATCCATCTTATTGCCTCGCTGTTACTGCTGACGATTAGAGATACTGTTTTCCGGGTTGATGTGTTCACGACGTGAACGCGCAGGCGTCCAGTCAAGCGCGCCAATACGCACCAGATAAACCAGACCGGCCAGTAGCACTAAAATGAAAATTGCGGCCTCGACAAAGCCCACCCAACCACTTTCGCGAATGGAGGTCGACCATGCGAAAAGGTAAAGCGCTTCCACGTCGAAGATGACGAAGAACATGGCTACCAGGTAAAACTTGGCAGACAGGCGTAAGCGAGCGGTACCTACTGAATCAATACCTGATTCGAAAGGTGTGTTTTTGTGCCTTGCACGGGCGCGACCGCCCAGGAACCAGCCGCCGACTAACATCAGGCAGCACAGGCCAATGGCTACAATAAGAAAGATTGCGAATGCCCAGTGATGAGCGATGACTTCTGTGGATGTTGACATACTCATTGCTTACTCATCAAAAGTGATACCAACGACACTGCTCTTGCTGGCAGATGGGCATCACATCGATTCATGGGGAGGAACAAATAACCTTACACTAACTGTCAGAAATGAGACGTAGACAGCAAAATGATGGGGTTTTTTACTCCTTTCTATAACCTATTGTCAACTTTAACAAAGGTTTCTTCACATTAAATTACATCGAGCGATTCTCATTAACATTTGGTGCCCTTTAACCCTGGTGGGTACATGACTTTCCGTCAAATGTATGTTGTTGAATCGTGTCCGTTTCGGAAGTAAAAAAAATAACCCTCCTATTTTGACAGGATTTGCCAACGATTCCTCCCCCCAAATAGGAGTATTTTCTTGATCTGCGACACGCTTTTGTTAATTCAACCTGGAAAACGGCAACATATTTCCTGTTTTTTTAACATAGGAGGGATGTGGATGAAGTTAGAACGGAAAGCGGACAAGTTTTAGACAAAAGCATTTAGTTCATTGATAAATATATAACATCCTTAAAAACCACGCACCATAAGCGGGTATTTTTGCTAAAAAAAAGCCACTGCATGTGAAAATCACACGAGTGGCTTTTTTTTACACTTACATTTTGTTACCAGAATTTTGAGCTGGCGATCACTCAAAATCCCCTTCAACGATCAGGGAGTCATCCCCCCCTTCGGAGGTAACGCGCTCGAACTGCCATGGGTTATGGTAGTTTTCCATCGCCTCGAACACCACCTTCGCCAGTTCGTTATGACTGGACGAATTGTGGCAGAGCAGATACTCCGTATCCGGCAGTGCAGGCAGGCCATCGGATTTGCCCAGAACGCGCAGATCGGGGCTCATCATTTCTACCGGACGGGCGGTGACACCCAGACCGGCTTTCACGGCGGCACGCACCGCTGGCAGCGTGGATGCCACATACGCCAGACGCCACGGAATATTGGCCTCATTCAGCGCCGTCAGTACCATATCGCGGAACGGGCTCGGGTCATCCAGCAACACCAGCGGCACCGGCTCCCCTTTTTGCAGCACGTATTCGGCCGCGCAATACCAGTGCGTAGGCGATGTACGCAGCGTCAGGCAGTCAAACTGCCCGGGACGATGCGTGGTGACCACCAGGTCGACTTTATTCTCATTTAACATCTCAACCATAAAAGCATTGCGCTTTACGCTCACGTCCAGCGCAAGCTTCGGATAAACCGAACTAATACGATTGAGAAGAAACGGCAATATAGTATCCGCCGACTCATCAGATGCACCTAACGTTAGCACGCCCTGAAGGTTGCTAAACATTAATGACATACATGCTTCATCATTAAAGCGAAGAATTTTCCTGGCATAACCCAGAAGCTGAATACCGTGTTCCGTTAAGAGCTTATTACGCCCGTGACGGGCAAAAAGCTCTTTACCAACCAGTTGCTCCAGCCGCTGCATTTGCTGGCTGACGGCGGACTGAGTTCGGCAAACGGCGGCAGCAGCTGCTGCAAAAGTGTTGAGATCGGCGACCGCAACAAACGTTCTCAGCAGATCGAGGTCGAGATTCATTATCGGACGATTTGCATTTATCATATCTATTCACTTTCAGGTTGCTCGTGCGGAGCTGCCCGGGTTGAAGCTGTGTGTGTACAGTTAAGCAATTCCCTCTGAAGATTTTCCCTCGCATCCCGGCCCGGCAGACTGCCTGACAGATAGTTATTGTGCTGCTTTATATCAACAGTCAGAAAGCACGTTTCATGACGATATTTTTATTCTCTTAAACGTTCAGGATATTTAGATGTTCGCAGGTTTATGTAAATTACATTAAAGGTATAACACCTTTTCTGCCATCTGTATCGCAGCGCTGTCAACGTAGCAGGAGATGTGCGACACATTCCAGCCAGAGATAACTCTAACAATAACAATCAATTAATTCGGAAAACCAGGGTCAGATATACAAAAAACGTGCATCTGCCCTCTGCTTTCCTGGAAGACATCTTAACCCAAATCCACTTTATTTATAAGTCTTATTGCAATATTAAGGATTAAAGAAGAATGTTAAGCTTCTAAACTAATTTTATTAAAATTAACTAAAGTTGCATTTTATAGGTTAATAATAAATAAATTTTAATTTAGATTAAGACCATTCATTAATGGCACTTAACATTAATTTCACATGGGTAACTTTTATCCACAGTATGCTATTACAGAAACAGGTATCAAGCATTCAGGTTTTACGAAAAGTCACTCAGGGTGACTGCCACCGCTGTCCAGCTCACCACTTATTTTTAACAGCACATTATACAGTATTTTGGTAAATGAATAGCACATTTAACCTAAGCTCTCGCTATGCGCACAACTTTAAGACAGTGAAAAAGCGTACCCGCAGCGAAAAAGATTCATCAAAAATTTGCACCCCGCACAAAATCTTCTACTGCACACCCTTCAAAACGAAGCGAGGGGGGAGTACATTATTCCGTGCTGACTTCCACGGCAGGGAGCGGCAATAATAGCGAAAAGGTTAAAGGTTCATGTCCCCTATCGAAAAATCCAGCAAGCTAGATAACGTCTGTTATGACATCCGCGGCCCGGTTCTGAAAGAGGCAAAACGCCTTGAAGAAGAGGGCAACAAGGTTCTGAAACTCAACATTGGTAACCCTGCGCCATTTGGTTTTGAAGCGCCGGATGAAATTCTGGTTGATGTGATCCGCAACCTTCCCACTGCACAAGGCTATTGCGATTCAAAAGGACTTTACTCCGCACGTAAAGCCATCATGCAGCACTACCAGGCACGTGGTATGCGCGATGTTACCGTTGAAGATATCTATATCGGCAACGGCGTCTCCGAACTGATTGTGCAAGCCATGCAGGCCCTGCTGAACAGCGGGGACGAAATGCTGGTCCCTGCGCCGGACTATCCGCTGTGGACGGCTGCCGTTTCGCTGTCCAGTGGTAAAGCGGTGCACTATCTGTGCGACGAATCCTCTGACTGGTTCCCGGACCTGGACGATATTCGCGCAAAAATTACGCCCCGCACGCGCGGTATCGTCATTATTAACCCGAACAACCCGACGGGCGCGGTCTACTCAAAAGAGCTGCTGATGGAGATCGTCGAGCTGGCGCGTCAGCACAACCTGATCATCTTCGCCGACGAAATTTACGACAAGATCCTGTACGACGCGGCGCAGCACCACTCCATCGCCGCGCTGGCCCCGGACCTGCTGACCGTCACCTTTAACGGCCTGTCCAAAACCTACCGCGTGGCCGGTTTCCGTCAGGGCTGGATGGTGTTAAACGGTCCGAAAAAGCACGCCAAAGGCTATATTGAAGGGCTGGAGATGCTGGCTTCCATGCGTTTATGCGCCAACGTTCCGGCACAGCACGCGATCCAGACCGCACTCGGCGGCTATCAGAGCATTAGCGAGTTTATCGTGCCCGGTGGTCGCCTGTACGAACAGCGTAACCGCGCGTGGGAACTGATTAACGATATCCCGGGCGTCTCCTGCGTGAAGCCGAACGGGGCGCTCTATATGTTCCCGAAAATTGACGCGAAGCGCTTCAATATTCACGACGACCAGAAAATGGTGCTCGATTTCCTGCTGCAGGAAAAAGTGCTGCTGGTTCAGGGGACGGCGTTTAACTGGCCGTGGCCGGATCACGTGCGTATCGTGACGCTGCCGCGCGAAGATGACCTCGAAATGGCCATCAGCCGCTTCGGGCGCTTCCTCTCCGGATACCATCAGTAACATTGCCTTTCGGCCGGGTGGCGCTTCGCTTACCCGGCCTACAAAATCCGCAAATTTGCATCTTGCCTCCCCTCCCCGCACAATGAACGCCTGTCGCAGTGAAGACAAAAGGTAACCTATGAGTCAGAGTCATTTCTTTGCCCACCTCTCCCGCCTGAAACTCATCAACCGCTGGCCGCTGATGCGCAATGTCCGCACGGAAAATGTGTCAGAGCACAGCCTGCAGGTTGCGATGGTCGCTCACGCGCTGGCCGCCATTAAAAACCGCAAATTCAACGGTCAAGTCAATCCAGAGCGCATCGCCCTGCTGGCGATGTACCACGATGCGTCAGAAGTGCTGACTGGGGATCTGCCTACGCCGGTGAAATATTTCAACTCGCAAATTGCGCAGGAATATAAGGCCATTGAGAAAATTGCCCAGCAGAAGCTGATTGAGATGGTGCCCGAAGAACTGCGTGATATCTTCGAGCCGCTTATCAACGAGCATCAGTATACGGAAGATGAAAAGTCACTGGTAAAACAGGCCGACGCGCTGTGTGCCTATCTGAAGTGTCTCGAAGAGTTGTCCGCAGGGAATAACGAATTCTTGCTGGCGAAAACGCGCCTGGAAAAAACGCTGGAATCCCGCCGCAGCGAAGAGATGGATTACTTTATGCAGGTGTTTGTACCGAGCTTCCATTTATCGCTGGATGAGATCAGCCAGGATTCGCCACTCTGATTTTCGCCCAGCGGCGCTGCGCTTGCAGGGCCTACGGGGTTGTAGGCCGGGCAAGGCGTAGCCGCCACCCGGCAAAATGCTCAGAACGGAAACAGGACCGGTATCAGTACCACGCACACCACCATCACCAGCACGGTGAACGGCACGCCCAGCTTCACGAAATCGCTGAATCGATAGTTCCCCGGTCCCAGCACCAGCGTATTCACCGGTGAAGAGACCGGCGTCATAAATGCCGCAGAAGCGGCCATCGCTACCATCATCGCAAACGGGTACGGCGACACGCCCATGGACTTCGCCATCGCCAGTGCGATAGGTGCCATCAGTACCGCCGTCGCGGTGTTCGAGATAAACAGGCCGATGGTGGCGCACATGATAAACAGGCAGACCATCATCATGTACGGCCCATACCCGCCGCCCACGTCCATTAAGCCTTTAACGATCAGATCCACCCCGCCGGTTTTTTGCAGCGCCAGGGCGAAGGGCATCATCCCGACAATGAGAATGATGCTCGGCCAGTGAATGGCTTTATAGGCGCTTTCGGCGTCAATGCAGCGGAATTTACCCATCAACAGGCAGGCGATGATTGCGGCGACCGGATTGGGGATCTCATCGGTCAGCATCAGCGCCACCATCAGCACCAGACAAAAAATCGCGTGTGGCGCCTGGCTGTGCGCTGGCGATGCGTCGCTCTCCTCGACAGGCATGTTGAGCACCACAAAATCGCGCCCTTTTTGTCCGAGCTGGCTAATGAGCTTCCAGTTACCGACAACGAGAAAGATATCGCCCAGCAGGATCGGCTCATCCACCACCGCCCCTTCCATCGCTACGCCATCGCGCTTCAGCCCCACGACGTTCAGGCCATAGCGGGTACGGAACCCCATCTCCCGCACGGTTTTACCCAACAGTTCCGACTCCGGGATCAGCGACACCTCGGCCATGCCGACATCCAGCGCCTGATCGGAGAAATACTCCCCGCGCAGCACCATCGGCTCCAGCAGCTGTTCGCTGCAAAACTCGCGCAGGTCCACATCCGCGGTGGACATATCAATCAGCAGGACGTCACGCGCGCGGAATTCCGACACCCCGTTGACGTTGACGATCACCCGACGAAACCGCCGCCAGCGCTCTACGCCGATCACGTTCGCGCCATAGCGCTCACGCAGCTTCAGGTCATCCAGCCGCTGTCCCACCATCGGCGAGCCGGGGCGAATAGCCAGACGGCGCGCGCGCCCGGTAAGGCGGTACTCCTTAATCAAATCGCGGAAGGTGCGTCGCTTCCATCCTTCTTTGTTTTTGTCCTGTTTTTCACCCTTCAGGGCGAACCGGGTCAGCAGCATGTAGACCACGCCCATGACCAGAATGACCAGCCCAAGCGGGGTGACGCTGAAAAAGCTGAAGCCCTCAAATCCTTCCCGGATCAGTTCGCTGTTAACGACCAGATTCGGCGGCGTGGCCACCAGCGTCATCATCCCGCTGATCAAACCGGCAAAACTCAGGGGCATCATCAGGCGCGACGGCGAGCTCTGCATCCGCATGGAAACACTCAACACCACCGGGATAAAGATGGCGACCACGCCCGTGGAGCTCATAAACGCCCCCAGTCCGGCGACGGTCACCATCAGGTAGATCAACATCTTGGTTTCGCTGCTGCCCGCCACCTTCACCAGCCACGACCCCATGATGGTCGCTACGCCGGTGCGCACCAGCCCATCCCCGATGATAAACAGGGCGGCAATCAGGATAACGTTGGGATCGCTAAATCCGGAGAAGGCTTCCGGCAGCGTCAGCGTTCCGCTCAGCACAAACGCGACGATAACAAACAGGGCGACGGCGTCCATGCGTACCTTGCCCGTGGCAAAAAGAATGATGGCGATTAAAAGCAGGCTCAGGACCCAAATCAGTTCACCGTTCACAACCTATCCTTGTCAGTGGAAGATGAGGAATTTTGCCATAAAAAAGCCCCAGCAATGTGGGGCCATATCATGGGATTACACTTTTAGCGAGACGGTTACAACTCCGTCAGAGGCTTTTGAAACAGACAGTGCCGTCAGGGAATCCAGCACCAAATCCGCCTCCTCCAGGCGGGGAGAACCGGCCGGAACGTTAACGGCGATGACGTGGCTTCCTGCGTTCAACCCGGCCAGTACGCCAGCCGCCGCATCTTCCACCACCACGCACTCTGCAGGATCGAGGCCCAGCAGTTCAGCGCCCAGTAAAAATGCGTCAGGCTCCGGTTTACCCCGCTTCACGCGCTCCGCCGTGATAAACACGTCCGGCGTCGGCAACCCTGCTGCCTTGTGTCGGGCGTGGGCAACCGGCACGGAACCGGAGGTGACGATAGCCCACGGGATCTGCGCCTCGTTCAGATGTTCAAGCAGTTCGCGCGCGCCCGGTAACGCGGTGATGCCGTCCGTATCGGTGGCTTCAATGTGTTCCAGGTATTTGAACTCCGCCTGAATGTCGTCCTCAGAGCGTCCGGCCAGGAAGTGCCGTAGCGAGGTGATGGCCTGTTTGCCATGGATAAAATTCAGCACGTCCTGATGGTCGATGCCATGTCTGTCAGCCCAATGGCACCAGGAACGTTCCACAACCGGCAGCGAATCCACCAGCGTACCGTCCAGATCAAACAGAAAACCTCTACACTGCACACGCACCTCCGTCAGGCATTAATGATTTGTTGAATTTCGTTGCTGCTTAAATGGTACTGACGCGGGCAGGCATGCCACGCGCTCAGCATGCGCTGATATTTATCCCACATCGGGGTCTGCGCGTTGAAGCCGTGGGTACCCGCGTCAAAGTGGGTATAACGCCCTTCCGTATTCACCATAAAGCGAACATAGCTCAGATAACGCGCTTCCGTTGCGGCATCAAAGCCTAAGAAGGTGACGCGGCGCTCGTCAATGGACTGTTGATCTTTGAGATTCGTCCAGGAGACGTGCAGGGCGTGATACATCTCCATAATGTCGATCACGATGCGACAGGTTTCTTCTTTCAGCTCGCCAAACTCGCGGTCCAGTTCGCGCATTTGCAGACCAAAGCCGCGTTCGACGATGGTTTGCAGGCGGCTGTAGCGCGCAGCGTTATCGGGATCAAGCATAGTCATCATCTTGTACTGGTTGGACAAAATCAGACGTTGAGCATGGGTCATTTCCATCTTTCGACTCCTGTAGCGCATTGCACTTAAAAAAAAGACACGGTAACTGATTGTTACTGTGCCCTCTTTTCGTCGTCGTTTCGATGATCAATCACAAATCATCGAGGAATGTTTTATCCAGTTGCTTAAAAGCACGCTTTAACGTGTCCGCCAGCGCCTGGTAATCCGGCTTGCCTTCCACCGGGGCGAGCGCCTGACCGGCCTCTTCCAGCTTACCGCGCACTTCATAAAACCAGTGTAAAATAGAAGGAGGAAGGGGCGTGATGGACCGTTTACCTAACCACCACAGGCCCTGCATCGGCAGGCTTAATGCGAAGAGCGCCGTGGCAACGGCAGGTCCAAGCTGCCCACCCAGCGCAATCTGCCAGCACAGCGTAAAGATAGCGACAGGCGGCATAAAGCGAATCGCATAGCGCGTGGCGCGGATGGTGCGATTCTCAATAAACATCGGCGCAAGGCGCTTTTCCATAGGCCACGTCTTTGCGTAATGCTGTCCCCGACGAAACAGACTGAAGAAATTTACGGACGGGTTCTCTGGTGTCGACATGGCTGTACCTCAACTTCACATATAAAAATTAAAATTTTCGTGCAAAACCACAACAAGCTATGACAACGTTCAAAATATTTTGTCATCTCTACCCCGTATCGGGTATCCTGTGCCAGCCTGATAGGGCCATAGACGAGAATCATTAGCTCGTCAAATTATTGCATATTATGCCATTGGCTGAAAATTGTGCAAAATGGCATAAAATCATAGTTATTTCTTCCATCATGCCACAATGTTCGTTTGGCATGATGTTAATCATAAATGTCCGAGTCATCATGCGTTACGCTGTTAGACTCACTGACGTTTTTTTAGCCACGTATCAATAATAGGTACTTCCATGTCGAGTAAGTTAGTACTGGTTCTGAACTGCGGTAGCTCCTCACTGAAATTCGCCATCATCGATGCGCTCAACGGTGACGAATACCTCTCTGGTTTGGCCGAATGTTTCCATCTGCCTGAAGCACGCATCAAGTGGAAGATGGACGGCAGCAAACAAGAAGCGGCTTTAGGTGCAGGCGCCGCTCACAGTGAAGCGCTTAACTTTATCGTTAACACTATTCTGGCACAAAAACCAGAACTGTCTGCTCAGCTGACTGCGATTGGTCACCGTATCGTCCACGGCGGCGAAAAATACACCAGCTCCGTCGTGATCGACGACTCTGTGATCCAGGGCATCAAAGACTCTGCCTCTTTCGCACCGCTGCACAACCCGGCTCACCTGATCGGTATCGCTGAAGCGCTGAAATCCTTCCCGAATCTGAAAGACAAAAACGTGGCCGTATTCGATACCGCGTTCCATCAGACCATGCCGGAAGAGTCTTACCTCTATGCCCTGCCATACAGCCTGTACAAAGAGCACGGCGTACGTCGTTACGGCGCGCACGGCACCAGCCACTTCTATGTGACTCAGGAAGCGGCAAAAGTGCTGAACAAGCCGGTTGAAGAACTGAACATCATCACCTGCCACCTGGGCAACGGTGGTTCTGTTTCGGCTATCCGCAATGGTAAATGTGTTGATACGTCCATGGGTCTGACCCCGCTGGAAGGTCTGGTGATGGGTACCCGTTCCGGTGACATCGACCCGGCGATTATCTTCCACCTGCACGACACCCTGGGCATGAGCGTTGACCAGATCAACAAAATGCTGACCAAAGAGTCTGGCCTGCTAGGTCTGACCGAAGTCACCAGCGACTGCCGTTACGTTGAAGACAACTACGCAGAGAAAGAAGACGCTAAACGTGCAATGGACGTTTATTGCCACCGTCTGGCGAAATACATCGGCTCTTACACTGCGCTGATGGAAGGCCGTTTGGACGCGGTTATCTTCACCGGTGGTATCGGTGAGAACGCGGCAATGGTTCGTGAACTGTCCCTGGGCAAACTGGGCGTTCTGGGCTTCGAAGTTGATCACGAGCGTAACCTGGCTGCCCGCTTCGGCAAGTCTGGCTTCATCAACAAAGAAGGCACCCGCCCTGCTCTCGTTATCCCAACTAACGAAGAACTGGTCATCGCGCAAGACGCGCACCGCCTGACTGCCTGATTCCACACCGCCAGCAATGCTGGCGGTGCTGTTTTGTAACCCGCCCCATTTGGGCGGTAACGAAAGAGGATAAACCGTGTCCCGTACTATTATGCTGATCCCTACCGGAACCAGCGTCGGCCTGACCAGCGTCAGCCTTGGCGTGATCCGTGCTATGGAACGCAAAGGCGTTCGTCTGAGCGTCTTTAAGCCAATCGCCCAGCCACGTGCCGGTGGCGATGCGCCAGACCAGACCACCACCATCGTTCGCAAGAACTCCAATCTGCCGGCGGCCGAACCGCTGAAGATGAGCCACGTTGAATCTCTGCTGTCCAGCAACCAGAAAGACGTGCTGATGGAAGAGATCATCGCCAACTACCATGCTAACGCGCAAGACGCGGAAGTGGTGCTGGTTGAAGGTCTGGTGCCAACCCGCAAACACCAGTTTGCCCAGTCTCTGAACTTCGAAATCGCGAAAACCCTGAACGCAGAGATCGTTTTCGTGATGTCTCAGGGCACTGATACCCCAGAGCAGCTGAACGAGCGTATCGAACTGACGCGCAGCAGCTTCGGCGGCGCGAAAAATACCAACATCACCGGCGTGATCGTCAACAAGCTGAACGCGCCAGTGGATGAGCAGGGCCGTACTCGCCCTGACCTGTCCGAGATCTTCGACGACTCGTCCAAAGCGAAAGTCATCAAAGTTGACCCGGCTAAGCTGCAGGAATCCAGCCCGCTTCCGGTTCTGGGCGCGGTGCCATGGAGCTTCGATCTGATTGCCACCCGTGCAATCGACATGGCGCGTCACCTGAACGCGACCGTGATTAACGAAGGCGACATCAACACCCGTCGCGTGAAGTCCGTGACCTTCTGTGCGCGTAGCATTCCGCACATGCTGGAACACTTCCGCGCAGGTTCCCTGCTGGTGACTTCCGCAGACCGTCCTGACGTTCTGGTTGCAGCCTGTCTGGCCGCAATGAACGGCGTGGAAATCGGTGCGATCCTGCTGACCGGTGCCTACGAGATGGACCCACGCGTCAGCAAGCTGTGCGAACGCGCGTTTGCTACCGGCCTGCCGGTCTTCATGGTGAACACCAACACCTGGCAGACCTCCCTGAGCCTGCAGAGCTTCAACCTGGAAGTGCCGGTTGATGACCACGAGCGTATCGAGAAAGTTCAGGAATACGTTGCAGGCTACATCAACGCAGACTGGATCGAATCCCTGACCGCGACCTCCGAGCGCAGCCGCCGTCTGTCTCCTCCAGCCTTCCGTTACCAGCTGACCGAGCTGGCGCGTAAAGCGGGCAAACGCGTTGTTCTGCCAGAAGGCGACGAACCACGTACCGTTAAAGCGGCTGCTATCTGTGCAGAGCGCGGCATCGCGACCTGTGTGCTGCTGGGTAACCCAGATGAGATCAACCGCGTAGCGGCCTCTCAGGGCGTTGAGCTGGGCGCAGGCATCGAAATCGTTGACCCTGAAGTGGTTCGCGAAAGCTACGTTGCCCGTCTGGTTGAGCTGCGTAAGAGCAAGGGCATGACCGAAGCCGTTGCGCGCGAGCAGCTGGAAGACAACGTGGTGCTGGGCACGCTGATGCTGGAGCAGGACGAAGTTGACGGTCTGGTTTCCGGTGCGGTTCACACCACGGCGAACACCATCCGTCCACCGCTGCAGCTGATCAAAACCGCGCCAGGCAGCTCTCTGGTGTCTTCCGTGTTCTTCATGCTGCTGCCTGAACAGGTTTACGTTTACGGCGACTGCGCGATCAACCCGGATCCAACTGCAGAACAGCTGGCCGAGATCGCTATCCAGTCCGCAGACTCCGCGACCGCTTTCGGTATCGAGCCGCGCGTAGCGATGCTCTCCTACTCCACCGGCACCTCAGGTGCAGGTAGCGACGTAGAGAAAGTGCGTGAAGCGACCCGTATTGCGCAGGAAAAACGTCCTGATCTGATGATCGACGGCCCGCTGCAGTACGACGCCGCGGTCATGGCTGACGTTGCGAAATCCAAAGCGCCGAACTCACCGGTTGCTGGTCGCGCTACCGTGTTCATCTTCCCGGATCTGAACACCGGTAACACCACCTACAAAGCGGTACAGCGTTCTGCCGACCTGATCTCCATCGGGCCAATGCTGCAGGGCATGCGCAAACCTGTGAACGACCTGTCTCGTGGCGCACTGGTAGACGATATCGTCTACACCATCGCGCTGACGGCGATCCAGTCTTCGCAGCAGCAGTAATTGTAAGGTCTTGCCGGATGGCGCTTCGCTTATCCGGCCTACAGGACCGTAGGCCCGGTAAGCGCGAGCGCCACCGGGCAACAAAAAGGCGACCACTCAACCGGTCGCCTTTTTTATTTACAGCAGCTCGCGCGCCGCCGATACAATGTCATGTGCCGTCAGGCCATACTCTTTCTGCAGGAAATCCTGCGTCCCCACCTGGCCGTAACGCTCCTTGACGCCCACCCGCCGCATCGGCACCGGGCAGGTTTCCACCAGCACTTCCGCCACCGCCGACCCCAGCCCGTTGTGAATGCTGTGGTTTTCACAGGTCACGATGCGCCCGGTTTTCTCGGCGTAGTTTTTCACCAGCATCCGGTCGATGGGTTTCAGGGTAAACATGTCGATGACCGCCGCGCTAACGCCCTCCTGCTCTAGCTGGCGCGCGGCTTCCAGCGTTTCCGACACCATGATGCCGTTGGCAATCAGAGTGATATCACTCCCCTCGCGTAGCACGTTGCCTTTTCCGATGGTGAAGGTGGAGCCCGGCGCATACACGCTCGGCGCCTGCTTACGGATGGTCCGCACCCAGTAGAAGCCGTCGAGATCGATAAGCTGGCGCAGCACGTCCTCAAACATCACCGCATCAGTGACTTCCAGCACCACTGAGTGCGCCAGACCGCGCACGATGCCCATATCCTCAAACGACATATGCGTTCCGCCGTTGTGGCAGGCCGTCACGCCCGCATCCGACGCTATCACCTTCACGTTGTTGCGCTGATAGTCCAGGGACATAAACAGCTGGTCAAAACAGCGGCGGCTGGCAAAGGCGGTGAAGGTGTGAACGAACGGCTTGCGTCCGGTAAGCGACAGCCCGGCTGCCGTGCCGATGACGTTAGCTTCCATAATGCCGCAGTTAATCACGTGCTGAGGATAGTCGCGCGCCACGCCGTCCATCGCCATAGAGCTCATCAGGTCTGCTTCGAGCGCAATGATGTCACTTCCGGCCTCAATCTGTTTTGCCACGAAGCCAGCGTAAACTTTACGCATCTCAACGGCGTCTTTCTGTCCTGCCGGTGCAACCTTAATCATGTGAAGCCTCCAGTTGGCGAATCGTCTCGTTGAGGGCCGCTTTGCTCTCTGCGGTCAATCGCAGGTGGTGCGAGTTGCTGAGCTGCTCCAGATACGGCACCCCCTGGCCTTTGATGCTGTCGAGGATGACGACTAACGGACGCGCATCGGCTGCCGGGATCCGCGATGTCACTGCCAGCAGACCCGGGATGTCGTCCCCCTTCACCGTCGCCACGTCAAAGCCAAAGGCGCGGAATTTTCCCTCCAGGTCAAACGCGCTGATGATCTCGTCCAGCTCGCCGTCGAGCTGCTGTTTGTTCCAGTCGACAAATACCGTCAGGTTGTTCAGGCGATGGTGGGCAATAAACTGGAACGCCTCCCAGCACTGCCCTTCGTTCAGCTCGCCGTCGCCGACGATGCAGAAGACCCGATTCGGTCGCCCGGCCAGCCTGTGCGACAGCGCCATGCCGCCCGCGATGGAAATCCCCTGCCCCAGCGAACCGGTGGTGGCGTCCACGCCGCGCGTTTTCAGGCGGTCCGGGTGGCTCGGCAGGCGCGTACCGTTCTGGTTCAGCGTGCTCAGCTCTTCTGTCGGGAAGTAGCCCTTGATCGCCAGGGTGCTGTAGAGCGCCGGGCCCGCATGGCCTTTCGACAGCACAAAGTAGTCTCGCTCCGGCCAGTCCGGATCCGCCGGGTCGATTTTCATCACCGCGCCGTACAGTACGGCCAGGGTTTCTACCACCGACATGCTACCCCCGTAGTGGCCAAAGCCCAGCTGCGTCAGGGATTTCAGCGTCTCAAGACGAATCTGACGCGCGAGTTCGGTTATCTCTTTCTCATTCATGATTTGGCTCCGGTGTTTTCCTGCGCGTTACCGCCGGCAGGTTTGTTTTTCGCGAAGACGTTGTACGCCACCAGCAGCGCGAACAGCGCCACGACCAGCCCGGTGATGGCAAGCGGCGACAGGAAGCGCGCCAGGTTGCCGAGGACAATCCCGACCGCGCCGAAGTCGGCGTCAGAGAAGGTGGTGTTCGCAAAACCAATGGCGCCGAGTACCGGCAGCAGCAGGACCGGCAGGAAGGTAATCAGCAGGCCGTTGGCAAAGGCGCCAATCATTGCCCCGCGACGTCCGCCGGTGGCGTTACCGAACACGCCCGCCGTTGCGCCGGTGAAGAAGTGCGGCACCACGCCCGGGAGGATCAGCACCCAGCTAAACTGACCGCAGATGAACAGCCCCACAATCCCGCCGAGGAAGCTGAACAGGAAGCCAATCAGCACCGCGTTAGGCGCATAGGGATACACCACCGGGCAGTCCAGCGCAGGACGCGCGTTCGGCACCAGTTTTTCCGAAAAGCCGGTAAAGGCCGGAACGATTTCCGCCAGAATCAGGCGTACGCCCTGCAGAATGATGAACACCCCCGCCGCGAAGGTGATCGCCATGATGATGGCGTAGACGAGATAGTTCTGCCCGGCGCTGAAGGTGGCCTCGACGTACTCGCGCCCGGCGCTCACCGCCATGATCAGGTAGATAATCATCATGGTCAGGGAGATGGAGATCGAGCTGTCGCGCAGGAAGCTCAGGTTCTTCGGCAGGTTCATCTCTTCCGTTGAACGGGATCCTTTGCCGACCTTGCTGCCAATCCAGCCGGACAGCACGTAGCCCAGCGTGCCAAAGTGGCCGAAGGCAATCTCATCGTTGCCGGTAATGCGCTTCATGTAGCGCTGTGCAATCGCCGGGAAAAAAGCCATGATCAGGCCAAGGATCAGCGACCCGGTAAAGACCAGCCCCACGCCCTCAAAGCCCGCCACCGTCAGGATCACGCCAATCATGCACGCCATATAAAACGTGTGGTGTCCGGTCAGGAAGATATACTTCAGGCGGGTAAAGCGGGCGACGATAATATTCGCCACCATCCCGAAGGCCATAATCAGCGCGGTCGCTGCACCGTATTTTTCCAGTGCAATGGACACGATCGCTTCATTGTTTGGAATAATGCCCTGGATAGTAAAGGCATGTTCAAACATACCGCCTAAGGGATTTAATGACCCGACCAGCACCGTGGCGCCGCCGCCCAGTACAATAAAGCCCAGGATGGTTTTAATGGTCCCTTTCACCACGTCGGAAAACGCTTTTTTCTGCGCAACCAGACCGATTAACGCAATTAAACCCACCAGCACCGAAGGGACTTTTAAAATATCAACAACGAAATTCAGCGTTTCAAGGATAAACATATCCACCTCGCCTTATCAGGGTTATTGTCTTTCGAACCAGCCGCGCAGCTGCGCTTCAAGTTCGTTGATGTCGATGATGTTGTTGATCACCACCAGCTGGCTTTCCGGCACGCTGGCGCTGGCGGCTATGTCTTTTGCCATCACGAACAGATCGGCCGCGCCCGGCGTGGCTGAGGAGAGATCGGAGTGTTCAACCTCAGCTTCAATCTCCAGCTTTT
Source organism: Enterobacter sp. BNK-22 (assembly GCF_048684805.1). Lineage (NCBI taxonomy): Bacteria > Pseudomonadati > Pseudomonadota > Gammaproteobacteria > Enterobacterales > Enterobacteriaceae > Enterobacter > Enterobacter sp. BNK-22. Next base: position 269,966 of record NZ_JBLQTT010000001.1, on the reverse strand, counting down.
TGAGCACCTTTTTAATATTCATTTCGACCATAAAACTACTGCCCAGGCCAGAACCGCAAATAGCCATGATTTTCATTGTTGTCCCCTTATTTTGAGTAGAGTACGCCCCATCACGCTGACGCGTAATGTTGTGAAAAACCGGATTAAAGAATTAAATCAGAAGCGGTTAATAATCGTTTTAATTTCCTCCAGGGTATTCACCTGATGCAGTTCGGCCATATCGGTATCGCTGGAAAATAACTCTGCCAGCGACGAGATCATCTCGATATGGCTATTTTTGTCGGGTGCCGCGAGCATAATAATGACGTCGACAGGGTCAAACTCACCGGCACCAAACGAGACGCCCTGTTTTAGTTTTAATAACGACAACCCCAGTCCTTTGGCGCCTTCCTCCGGCCGCGCATGCGGCATCGCCAGCCCTGGTGCCAGCACATAATAAGGTCCTAACGTGTGGTGCTGCTGGATGATGGCCGTGACGTATTCAGGCCCAATCACCTGCAAATCCAGCAGCGGCTTCGCGCACAGCTCCAGCGCCTGCGGCCAGTTTTCCACGCTCTCCTGCAGCGTGATGGTTGTATCATATATCCATTTTTTGAGCACTTTTCACTCCCGCGACACGCTTAAGATGAGCAAACTTTATTCAACGCATCACTGATTGACTGCGATCGCGATCACAAAGATAGCGCTACCAATCGTTATCATGCAGAAATGTGATAGCGCTATCAAATTGCAATCACGTTGCTAAATCACAGCAAAAAAAGGGATTTAAGGCGTATACTGCCTGTCACGTAAAACGAAGGAAAATAAGAACGCGTCTGGTCAGCAGGAAGGTGTATGTCTCTAACCCGAAAACGGCGCAGTACTGGTAAAGTGACACTCGCCGATGTCGCACAGCTTGCCGGTGTGGGCACGATGACCGTGTCCCGTGCGCTTCGCACGCCCGAGCAGGTTTCCGATAAACTACGAGAAAAAATTGAAGCTGCCGTGCAGGAGCTGGGTTATATGCCTAATCTTGCCGCCAGTGCCCTGGCCTCGGCGTCGTCATGGACGATCGCCATGGTGGTGCCCAACCTCTCCGAAGCAGGCTGCTCGGAGATGTTCGCCGGGCTACAGCAGGTGCTGCAGCCTGCCGGGTATCAGATCATGCTGGCTGAGTCCCAGCATCGTCTTGAGCAGGAAGAGAAACTGCTGGAGACGCTGCTGGCGTCGAACATTGCCGCCGCTATCCTGCTCAGCGTTGAACATACCGACACCGTTCGCCACTGGCTGAAAAACGCCTCAATTCCGGTGATGGAGATGGGCGCCATGCGCGCCGATCCGATTGATATGAATATCGGGATTGATAACGTGGCGGCCATGCATGAGCTCACGGAAATGGTCATTAAGCGCGGCTATCAGAATATTGGCCTGCTGTGTGCCAACCAGGAGCAGTGGATTTTCCAGCAGCATCTGCAGGGCTGGTACAAAGCCATGCTTCGCCACCATATGTCGCCGAACCGGGTCATTAACGCGGCGATGCCGCCGAGCTTCTCGACCGGTGCGGCGCAACTTCCCGAGTTCCTGCTGGCCTGGCCGGAGCTGGATGCGCTGGTGTGCGTCTCTGACGAGCTGGCCTGCGGCGCGCTGTACGAGTGCCAGCGCAGGCGAATCAAAGTGCCGGACGATCTGGCGGTGGTAGGTTTTGGCGATAGCGACGTGAGCCGCGTCTGTCAGCCACCGCTGACGACCATGGCGGTGCCGCATCGTAAGATTGGAATTGAAGCCGGGAAAGCGTTACTGGAGCGCCTGAATGGCGGAGACTGGCGCGATCAAAAGCCCATCGCGTCCAGTCTGTGTCTGAGAGAGAGTTGCTGAAGCTTACTCAGCCTCTTCCTCTTTCTCTGATTTGGTCGATTCGTTATTGGCGTTGCGGCTCATCCAGAGCGCCAGCGCTTTTAACGAATCCGGCGTGAACTCGTCGCAGCGCGCGGTAATCTCCTCCGGCGTCATCCAGTTCACTTCGCTGACTTCTTCTTCCTGCAGGGCGAACGGGCCGTGAGAGACGCAGCTAAACAACCCGCCCCAGACGCGACAGTGTTCATCCTCGAAGTAGAACTGCCCGTGCTCGGCAAACGGCACACCGGCAATGCCTAACTCTTCTTCCGCTTCACGACGCGCGGAATCCAGCAGCACTTCATCCGCCTGGACGACGCCACCTGCAGTCGCATCCAGCATACCCGGGAGAAAATCTTTCGTGTCCGTGCGGCGCTGAACCAGAATTTTACCCATACCGTCATGCACAACGATATATGTCGCACGGTGACGCAGGCGCTCCGCACGCATTTGCTCACGGCTGGCCTGCGCGATCACTTCATTCTCTTCGTTGACAATGTCAACCCACTCTGTACTTGCCAAATGACTCTGCTCCACCATCGGGAAACCTTCTCTTCTAAGCGCTCTTTCGGCGCGTTTGCAGTTGAGGTGTAACTTACGGATTAATCGCTACCTGCGCAATAACTTGCTGATCATTAAGTGCGATAACGCTCAGGGTATTTCCTTCCAGCATGCCGTAGCTCGCAGGATATCCGCCTTTTGGGATGCTGACCGAGCCCGGGTTAAAGTGATAAATCTCACCGCGTTTTTCCGCAACCGGAATATGAGTATGACCGTAAACCAGGACATCGCCAGCCGCGAGGGCCGGAAGATTATCCGGGCTGAAAAGATGCCCGTGGGTCAGGAACAGGCGGTGTTGTTCAAGCAGCACCTGTTGCCACGGAGCGGTAAGGGGGAAATGCAGCAGCATCTGGTCCACTTCGCTGTCGCAGTTGCCGCGAACGGCAATGATGCGCGAGGCGAACTGGTTGAGTTTTTCCGCGACCTGCGCAGGGGCATAGCCCTCCGGCAGCGCGTTGCGCGGGCCGTGATTCAACACGTCGCCCAAAATAATCAGCCACTGCGCACCGCTTTGTGCAAACAGGGAAAGGACACGCTCGGTAGCGGGCAGCGATCCATGGATATCCGACGCAAACATCAGTTTCATCAGTCACTCCTCGGGAAAACAGACTGCCCCCATGATACCTGAAGCGGCAGGGCTTATCAGCCCACGCGCTTAGCCGAGAGTGCCACATAGCGCTGCACGGAGGCACGCTGCCACTGGAACGCGGCATAATCCACCAGCAGCTGCGGCACCTCATCACCGTTGAGGATCAGGCGGTTTAACATCAACGCCAGATCGGCATCGGCAATGCACCACTCGCCGAACAGGTTTGGGTTGCCATGGGCGAGCAGCGAGGTGGCGGTTTCAATCAGCTTCTGCCCGCTTTCTGCACCTTCTGCGCTGAGGGCTGGCTTTTTCACCCCGGCAAACACAACGTCCGTGGAGCGTTCGACGCGAATCGGCACCAGATCGCTTCGCAGCCACGCCTGGATCTGCCGCGCCCGGGCGCGCTTTTGCAGATCGTGAGGATAGATACGTTCCCACTCCGGGGGGGCGAACCGATCTTCCAGATACTCATCGATCGCCGACGATTCGCTCAGGGCAAATCCATCAATCTCCAGCACCGGCACGCGTCGGGTCAGATCGTAGCCCTGCCACTGCGGTTTAAGATGCTCACCACCGTCAAGATCAACGGTCTTCAGCGTAAAGGTGAGCCCTTTTTCGGCCAGCGCAACGTATACGCTCATAACATAGGGGGAAAAGAAGTTCGCATCGGACCACAACGTGATGACGGGCTGGTTCATAACATCCTCATAGGCTGATCGGTTTTTACTCAACATATAATCTCTTTGCCTCGCTGTCACTTGATGAAAACTCACGATTTACAACAACCACCTATACTCATTTGTCATGGCACCACTCTTCGCATGGACAGGAGTTGAGAATGATCGACCTTTATTACGCCCCTACCCCAAACGGCCATAAGATCACCCTCTTTCTTGAAGAAGCCGAGCTGGATTACAGGATCATTCGTGTGGATATCAGCAAAGGCGAACAGTTCAGCCCTCTTTTTCTGGCTATCTCGCCGAATAATAAAATCCCGGCCATTATTGATAACCAGCCAGCGGACGGGGGCAGACCGTTGAGCCTGTTTGAATCCGGTGAAATTTTGCTCTATCTGGCAGAGAAAACCGGCAAGCTGCTGAGCGGTGAGCTGCGTGAGCGTCACCATACCCTGCAGTGGCTTTTCTGGCAGGCGAGCGGGCTGGGCCCCATGCTGGGTCAAAATCATCACTTTACCGCTTACGCCCCGCAACCCATTCCTTACGCGATAGAACGCTATCAGGTCGAGACGCAGCGGCTCTATGACGTTCTGAACCGTCGGCTGAAGAAAACGCCGTGGCTCGGAGGCGATCATTACAGTATTGCCGATATCGCCTGCTGGCCATGGGTGAATACGCATGAAAAACACCGAATTGACCTTGCCTCTTACCCGGCGGTAAACAACTGGTTCGAGCGCATCCGGACCCGCCCGGCGACCGAGCGGGCGATGCAAAAAATCCAGCAAATTTAACCCGGTATGAGGCTGGGTGCCTGTGAGGCACTCATGTATTATGGGCAGGAAATACTGACACGGAGAAGACCTGCAATGTCACAGCCAGACGCCATTATTCGTATAAAAAATTTACGCCTGCGTACCTTTATCGGTATCAAAGAGGAAGAGATCGCCAACCGTCAGGATATTGTCATTAACGTGGTGATTCACTATCCCGCAGACAAAGCGCGCGCCAGCGAAGATATTAATGACGCGCTGAACTACCGCACAATCACCAAGAACATTATCCAGTTTGTGGAGAATAACCGCTTCTCTCTGCTGGAAAAATTAACTCAGGATGTGCTCGATATCGCACGCGAACATCACTGGGTCACTTATGCTGAAGTTGAGATCGATAAACTTCACGCCCTGCGCTACGCCGATTCCGTCTCCATGACGTTAAGCTGGCGGCGCCAGGCGTAAACCTGGAGGTTGTATGAAGATTTTGCTGACCGGCGGTACAGGCCTGATTGGTCGTCACCTCATTGCGCGTCTGCAGGCCTTGCATCACGACATCACCGTGGTCACGCGCAGCCCGGAGAAAGCGCGTCAGGTGCTGGGGGCGGGTGTCGATATCTGGAAAAATCTGGCCGATCAGCAAAATCTGGACGGCTTCGACGCCGTCATTAACCTCGCGGGTGAACCCATCGCCGATAAACGCTGGACGGAAGAGCAAAAACAGCTGTTATGCAGCAGCCGGTGGAACATCACCGAAAAGCTGGTCGAGCTGATCCGCAACAGCCACACGCCGCCTTCCGTGCTGATTTCGGGTTCCGCCGTGGGCTACTACGGCGATCTTGGCGAGGTGGTGGTGACCGAGGAAGAGCCGCCCCATAACGAATTTACCCACAAACTCTGCGCCCAGTGGGAGCGTATCGCCAGTGCGGCGCAAAGCGATCGAACCCGCGTCTGCCTGCTGCGGACCGGTGTCGTTCTGGCACCGAAAGGCGGCATTTTGGCGAAGATGCTTCCCCCTTTCAGGCTCGGACTCGGTGGCCCCATTGGTAATGGCCGTCAGTATATGGCCTGGATCCATATCGACGATATGGTCAACGGGATTCTCTGGCTGCTGGATAACGATCTGCGTGGGCCGTTCAATATGGTTGCGCCGTATCCGGTGCGTAATGAACAGTTTGCCCACGCGCTGGGGCATGCCCTGCACCGTCCGGCAATTTTGCGCGTGCCTGCCACGGTCATTCGTCTGCTGATGGGTGAAGCGTCTGTTCTGGTATTAGGCGGACAGAGAGCGCTGCCAAAACGACTGGAAGCGGCCGGGTTTGCGTTCCGCTGGTATGAATTAGAAGAGGCGCTGGGGGATGTGGTGCGGTGAATATGGTACAGTGACAGGCCATTTTCCGAAGATATGGCGTAACAATGGCAACCATCACCACACCCCGGCTTCACCTCACCCCTTTCGAACCCTCTGACTGGGCGTTCTTCCGCTCGCTGCGTGAAGATCGCCGCATCATGCGCTATATGGCCGCCATCGCCCCGGAAAAAGAGACCCGACGCGTGTTTGCCGCGCGACTCGCTGCTGCTCATGTGTTTGTTATTCGCGCCCGGGATGATGATACGCCACTGGGCGATATCGGCCTGCAAATCAGCGCAGAGAATCGTGAAGAGGCGGATATCGGCTATACGGTTGTGCCTGCCGCGCAAGGTAAAGGTATCGCCAGCGAGGCGCTGCGCGCGGTGTGTGATTATGCGTTCAACCAGACCGGCGTGAAGGCGATTAACGCGTACGTGCTGGCGGACAACGGTGGTTCGGTGCGAGTGCTGGAGAAAGCCGGGTTTGTGCGTATGCAGGTGCTGGAAAAGGCGTATGAGATTGACGGCATGCGCTATGACGACTGGGTGTACCGGCTGGAATATGCCGGCCGACAACGGAATTAGTAGGCCCGGTAAGCGAAGCGCCACCGGGCGATTAGGCTGCACTGCGGTCTGATGCCCTCACCCCGCCCCTCTCCCACAGGGAGAGGGAGAACATCCAGCCCGTAGGCCCGGTAAGCGAAGCGCCACCGGGCAACTGTGCTGCACTGCGGTTTGATGCCCTCTTACTTCAGAGAGCCTTTAAGGAACTGCTGCAAACGCGGGCTTTGCGGGTTCGCCAGCACCTCGTCCGGGTGCCCCTGCTCTTCAATTTTCCCCTGATGCAGGAAAATCACGTGGTTCGAGACGTTACGGGCAAAGCCCATCTCGTGCGTCACCACCACCATCGTTTTGCCCTCTTCAGCCAGCTTCTGCATGATGCGCAGCACTTCGCCAACGAGTTCAGGGTCCAGCGCGGAGGTCGGTTCGTCGAACAGCAGCACCTCGGGCTCCATCGCCAGCGCGCGGGCGATAGAGACACGCTGCTGCTGACCGCCGGAGAGATGCACCGGGTATTTCATCTGCTGGCGTTCGTCGATGCCCACTTTTGCCAGGTATTTTACCGCGCGCTCGCGGGCTTCATGCTTGCTCAGGCCCAGCACCTGAACCGGCGCTTCCATCACGTTCTCCAGCACCGTCATGTGGCTCCAGAGGTTAAAATGCTGGAACACCATCGTCAGACGCGTACGCAACAGACGCAGCTGGTGCTTATCGGCCACCTTCAGCTGGCCGTCTTTGTCACGCACCAGGTTGATGTTCTGCCCGCTCACCACAATCGAGCCTTCACTCGGCTTTTCGAGGAAGTTAATGCAGCGCAGGAAGGTACTTTTACCCGAGCCGGATGAGCCGATGATACTGATTACGTCGCCCGCATTCGCCTGCAGCGACACCCCTTTCAGCACTTCATGTTCGCCGTAGCGTTTGTGCAAATCAATAACGTTTAATTTGTTCTCAGCCATCATCTTTCTCAGTGCGTCGAAGAAGGTTTTATATGCTGCAACCAGCGTTTTTCAGCCTTACGGAACAGGCTAATCAGAACATAAGAGATAATTAAATAGAGCACCGCCGCAATGCCAAACGCGGTAAACGGCTGATAGGTCGCGGAGTTAATATCGCGCGCGATTTTAAGCAGATCCGGCACCGTCGCGGTAAAGGCAAGCGCGGTCGAATGCAGCATCAAAATCACTTCGTTACTGTACGCCGGTAACGCGATACGCAGGGCCGACGGCAGAATGATGCAGCGGTACAGTTTCACCGACGAGAAGCCGTAGGCCCGCGCGGCTTCAATCTCACCGTAAGGGACAGAGCGAATAGCCCCCGCGAAAATCTCGGTGGTGTAGGCGCAGGTGTTGAGCGTCAACGCCAGCACAGTACAGTTCAGACCGCTGCGGAAGAACGCATTCAGCATCTCAGTGCCTTTTACGATCTCAAGCGTGTACATCCCCGAGTAGAACACCAGCAGCTGCACGTACAGCGGCGTACCACGAAACACGTAGGTGAAGAGCCAGATCGGGAACTGGATAAATTTATTGTTCGACACGCGGCCAATGGCAAGAAACACCGCCAGAATACCGCCCATCACTACGGAGGAGATCAGCAGCCAGAGCGTAATCGCCACGCCGGTAAAGCGGTAGCCATCCGTCCACAGCAGCGATTTCCAGTATTCCTGAATAATCTCAATCACAGGTCAGCCCTCTTCACACCCACGGAGTAGCGACGCTCGAGCAGAAGCAGCACACCATTGGAGACGGTCGTAAAGACCAGATAAATCACGCCACAGACCACCGCAAAGTAGAACGGCTCCCAGGTACTCTTGCCCGCCAGTTGAGTCGCTTTCACGACGTCTTCCAGACCGAGCAGCGAGACCAGCGCTGTCGCTTTGAGGATAACCTGCCAGTTGTTGCCGATGCCCGGGAGCGCATAGCGCATCATGGCCGGGAACATAATCCGACGAAACGTTTGTGATGAGGTAAAACCAAATGCGGTTGCCGCCTCAATGTGACCTTTCGGCACGGCCATGTAAGCACCGCGGAAGGTTTCGGTGAAGTAGGCGCCGTAGATAAAACCGAGGGTAATAATACCGGCCACCATCGGGTCGATATCAATTTGTCCCATGCCCATCGCGTCCGTCACGCTGTTCAGCGCAATCTGCAGACCGTAAAAGATAAGCAGCATCAGCACCAGATCGGGAACGCCGCGAATAAGCGTGGTGTAGCCTTCAAAGATTAGCGCCAGCGGTTTGTTAGCCGAAAGCTTCGCCCCTGCGCCTGCCAGACCTATCAGCACCGCCAGCACCACGGAGCTGATAGCCAGCTCAAGGGTGACAAGCGCGCCCTGTAAAATAACGCCAGAAAATCCGTACAGCATACCGCGAGCCCTGTCGTATCGTGAGTGGTGGAACCGTGTCTTTTCCCCTCCCGCCGTGGGAGGGGCCGCACGTTATATGACGGGGCGATTAGCCGCCGTAAACATTAAAATCAAAGTACTTTTTCGCCAGCTTGTCGTAGGTGCCGTCTGCGCGCATTTCAGCGAACGCCTTGTTCAGCGCCTCACGCAGTTCGTTGTCTTCTTTGCGCAGGCCCATACCGGTGCCCACACCAAACAACTTCACATCCTTAATGGACGGGCCGCCAAACTTGTAATCTTTACCTACCGGCGTTTTCAGGAAGCCTTCGCTAGCCGCGACTTCATCCTGGAATGCGGCATCAATACGGCCTGCCGTCAGGTCAGCGTAGATATTTTCCTGGCCCTGGTAGGAGACAATTTCAATCCCCTTCGGTGCCCAGTGCTCGTTGCCGTAGGTTTCCTGGGTAGTGCCCTGCAGCACGCCCACGCGTTTTCCCTTCAGCGACTCCAGCGTTGGCTGAATGTCAGACGATTTCGCCACCACCAGACGTGAATCGGCCGCGTAGAGTTTGTCGGTGAAGGCAATCTCCTGCTGGCGTTTTTCGGTGATGGAGAGCGAGGACATGATCACGTCGATTTTTTTCGCTTTCAGGGAAGGGATCAGCGCATCCAGCGGGTTCTCAACGTAGGTACACTGTGCTTTGATGCGTTTGCACAGCTCATTGGCCAGATCGATGTCAAAACCGACCAGTTCACCCTTTGAATTCTTCGATTCGAACGGCGCATAGGTAGGATCGGTGCCAATGCGAATTTTCTGCGGAATAGCTGCGAATGCCGCGGTGGCGCTGGAAAAGGCCAGTACCAGTGATAATGACAACACGAGTTTTTTCATATTTGTCCTCAACAAACTGTCTTCATACGGGATTTTTACGACGACGGGGTGGTGCTAATGTGCCATTAATCCCCTCGGTCAGGCAAAAATTAATGCCTTTCAGGCGGGAATTTTTGCATTATAAATGCGTAAGTATGCACAAAGCGATCCAATACGGTGCAACACATGCACCGTATTGGGTCAACCGCTCCCGTAACGCACCGTAACAGTGCGTTACCGCCAGGTGTTATTCACCGTATACGTTGAAGTCGAAGTATTTCTTCGCCAGTTTGTCGTAAGTACCGTCTTTACGCAGCTCCGCAAAGGCTTTGTCAAAGGCGGCTTTCAGCTCGGTATCATCCTTACGCAGGCCAATCCCGGTGCCGTCACCAAAGTACTTTTTGTCTTTCACCGACGGGCCTGCAAACGCGAATTCTTTGCCCGCAGGCTGCTTCAGGAAGCCTTCGCTCGCGGCGACTTCATCCTGGAATGCCGCATCCAGACGGCCTGCCGCCAGGTCAGAGTAAATCAGATCCTGGTTCTGATAAGCCACCACGTCTACGCCCTTCTCACGCCAGTTAGCATTGGCATAGCCTTCCTGCGTCGAGCCCTGAAGCACGCCGACGTGTTGGCCTTTCAGCGAGTCGATGGTGGGCTTAATCGGAGAGCCTTTAGGGGCAATCAGGCGAGAATCCGCGGCGTAGAGCTTGTCAGAGAAGGCAATCTCCTGCTGGCGTTTTTCGGTGATGGAGAGAGAAGAGATAATGGCGTCGATTTTCTTGGCTTTCAGCGACGGGATTAACGCGTCAAAGTCGCTGCCCACCCATGTGCATTTCACCGCAATACGCTTGCACATTTCATTACCCAGATCGATATCAAACCCCACGAAATCGCCTTTCGCATCCTTGGAAGAGAATGGCGCGTAGGTTGCGTCTGTACCGATACGTACCGTCTGTGGAAGCGCTGCGTAGCTACCTGCTGCCGCACTTAACCCCACGAGTAAAGACAGAGCCAGAACCGTCTTCTTCATACATTTACCCTCAAGTACCGTGATTTTATTATGTATTGTGTTGTGTGTTGTGTTGCAGGCTTCATCTTGCAGGTCTTATGCCACATTGCCGTCTGGTCAAAACTTCGACGTTAAATATGTTAATAAAACGTTGCGATATTGCCTTAATGGTGAAAGATAGCAGGTCTGCCGAACGAACCGGAGAGAGAAAAAGGGAAAAAACGAATTAAATGTCGAGGATATGATCGCCGTTGCATAATTGCCCTGAAACAGGGCAACTTGTCTTTTCATGCACCTGGTTTGTGCACAGATTCAGGCACCCTGCCAGCGGGTGAAGAGATCGTCGGGCAGGTCGATGTCAAACTGATCGAGCACCCGGTTAACCGTCTGTTTGATGACGTCGTCCAGCGTTTGCGGGCGATGGTAGAACGCGGGTACCGGCGGCATGATGACCGCGCCCAGCTCCGCAGCCTGCGTCATTAAGCGCAGATGGCCCAGGTGCAGCGGCGTTTCCCGCACGCACAGCACCAGAGGACGCCGCTCCTTCAGCACCACATCCGCCGCGCGCGTCAACAGGGTGTCCGTATAGCTATTCACAATGCCGGAGAGCGTTTTAATTGAACAGGGCAGGATAACCATGCCGGCTGTTTTAAACGAGCCTGAGGAGATGCTGGCAGCGATATCACGGGCATCGTGAACGACATCCGCCAGCGCCTGAACATCGCGCAGGGAGAGATCGGTTTCCAGAGAGAGGGTCTGCCGCGCCGCCTGGCTCATCACCAGATGGGTTTCGACGTCCGCCACGTTACGCAGAACCTGTAACAAACGTACGCCGTAAATCGCGCCGCTGGCGCCGCTGAGCCCAACTATGAGTCGTTTCATGATTTTCGCCCTTACTGATTTCAGGGCAGACTGTGCAGGATTTTCCGGGGAGTTGCAAGTGAGGGCATACGCCCTCACCTGCCAGAGCATCAACCTTCGTTGTGCATCTCTAAGCTTTCGAGATCGTTCTGCAGCTGAACGGCTTTGGCGTCGTCGTTGCGCAGTGAATCAAGATAGTCGAGGTACTGCTGGTCAACGTCCTTGGTCACGTAAATACCGTTGAACACTGAGCATTCAAACTGCTGAATTTCTGGGTTCTCGGCACGTACCGCGTCGATAAGATCGTTCAGGTCCTGGAAAATCAGGCCATCAGCGCCGATGATCTGGCGAATTTCATCCACTTCACGGCCGTGAGCGATCAGCTCGTTGGCGGTTGGCATATCAATACCGTACACGTTCGGGAAGCGAATCTCCGGTGCAGCAGAGGCCAGATAGACTTTCTTCGCACCCGCTTCGCGGGCCATCTCGATAATCTGCTCAGAGGTGGTGCCACGAACAATGGAGTCATCCACCAGCAGAACGTTCTTATCGCGGAATTCCGCGCGGTTGGCGTTCAGCTTGCGGCGCACGGACTTACGACGCAGATGCTGCCCCGGCATGATAAACGTGCGGCCAACGTAGCGGTTCTTCACGAAGCCCTGACGGTATGGCTTATCCAGAATGCGGGCAATCTCCAGTGCGATATCGCAGGAGGTTTCCGGGATAGGAATCACCACGTCGATGTCCAGATCGTCCCACTCGCGGGCAATCTTCTCGCCGAGCTTCGTGCCCATATTGACGCGCGCGCTGTAGACGGAAATCTTGTCGATGAAGGAATCCGGACGGGCAAAATAGACGTATTCAAACAGGCACGGGTTGCTGACCGGGTTGTCGGCACACTGGCGGGTAAACAGCTGGCCCTTCTCGGTGATATACACCGCTTCGCCCGGCGCCACGTCGCGCAGGAATTCAAAGCCCAGGGTATCCAGCGCCACGCTTTCAGAGGCAACCATATATTCAGTACGGCCATCGCCGAGGTCGCGCTTGCCGAGCACCAGCGGACGAATGCCGTTTGGATCGCGGAAGGCGACCATACCGTGACCGATGATCATCGCAACGCAGGCGTACGCGCCGCGGATCTGACGGTTTGTCGCGGCAATCGCGGCAAAAATGTTGTCTGCTTCCAGCGGATAGTGACGGAAGTTATCCAACTCGCTGGCGAACACATTGAGCAGGATTTCTGAATCAGAGGTGGTGTTAATGTGGCGACGTTTCTCTTCGAACAGCTTTTTACGCAGTTCATGCGCATTGGTCAGGTTGCCGTTATGAGCAAGAGTGATGCCATACGGTGAGTTGACGTAGAAAGGCTGTGCCTCAGAGGCGCTGGAACTGCCAGCAGTAGGATAACGAACGTGACCGATCCCCATATTACCTTGCAGACGCTGCATATGGCGGGCTTCAAACACATCGTTTACCAGGCCATTCGCCTTACGTAAACGGAAGCAGTTGTTTGCATCAATGGTGATGATACCCGCAGCATCCTGCCCACGGTGCTGAAGCACCGTTAACGCGTCATAAATCGACTGGTTTACCGGCATGAAACCGGCGATACCGACAATACCGCACATTCGTCTTTTCCTCGTTAAGCCACATCTCAGGGTTTATGCCCTGGGCAAAAAACTCGACGAGCTTTGCAGATAGTCAAAGAACCATCTGATGATGAAGCTGAACTCTGGAATGAGCTGCGATTTCTGCCAGTCTTCACTTTTGGAGAACCCGGTGAAGGTATCCAGGAAGAACAGGATCGCGGCCACAATCAGCACGCCTCGTAATGCCCCGAAACAGATCCCAAGCACCCTGTCCGTTCCTGACAGACCGGTTTTCTCGACCAGCTGACCTATCACGTAATTCACGATAGCGCCGACAATCAGCGTTGCGATAAACAGCACCGCGATAGCGATTCCATTTCGGACCAGTTCATCTTCAAAGCCCGTGAACCAGACAGACAGGTAAGTGTAGTAATGACTGGCGACAAAGAAAGCACAACCCCAGGTCACCAGCGATAACGCTTCACGAACAAAGCCACGGATCAGGCTAACCAGACAGGAAAAACCAATCACCGCAATGATGGCGTAATCAATCCAGACCATATGTGTCCCACGATTTAACGCCCTGTCATCCAGTTCGGGGCGAATTCTAACAGAAAAAGAAAACGTTTGCGTAGGGATTTCCTTCCCGCGCGTAAATAAAAAAGGCGCTGAAAAAATGTTCAACGCCGTGGCTTATCGCCTCTCTCTTAAAGGAGCAGGTCGTACTTAGTTTGCGCTGTAGCCCATCACCACACCGCTCAGGCCGGAGATCTGCTTCAATTCACCCAGCGACCCTTTCAGTTTGTCTTTAGACGCTTCTGGCCCCACGAGGATACGCGTAATTTTACCCTGCACCGGCGTGGAAGGTGAAGTGTAAACACGATATCCCGCACTGCGCAGTTTGCTTACGACCTCGTTGACTTTATCGGCATTTTTCAATGCACCGAGCTGCACCACATAGGCTTTACCCGTTGGGGCAGCAGCGTCCTGCTGCGTCGGTTTTGCTGGCGGAGGCGTCTCTGACGCCGCGGCGAGCTGTTCTGCCGCTTTATCACGCTGCGGTTTCGGCTGCGGCTTCTCAACCGGCTTCGGTTTTTCAACCGGTTTAGGCTGCTCGACCGGCACAGGATCGATATCGCTGTTGCTCGTGGCCGCCAGGCGAGACGGGTCGAGCGACGGTGCGGCGGCATCACCCGCGCGCACCTCTTCCGCCGCGCCTTCCGGTGGCTGAGCTGGCAGCGCCTGCGTCGCCGCAGGCAGCATATCCGGCTCATCGCGGTCACCCGGTTTCGGCACCAGCGGAATCGCGGCAAACTCATCCTGATAATGCTTTTTCTGCCCGTCGAGCAGCCCGGGAAGAATAATCACCCCGAGCGCGACCAGCACAATGGTTCCTGTTAAACGGTTCTGAAACTTACTCGCCACCGGTTCTCCCCGCGTCCATCACTTCCATGACATGTGCCACCGTGTGGAATGAACCACACACCAGCACGGTATCTTCTGGTTTAGCATCCGCCATCGCGGCATGCCAGGCCTGCGCCACGCTACTGTAGATTGCGCCTTTGCCGAGATGTTCCATCAGCTGCTCAGCCGTCGCGCCGCGAGGCCCCTCCAGAGGAGCACAATACCAGCTATCGACCACACTCTCCATGCAGGCCAGCGTCCCGCCGATATCTTTATCATGAAGCATACCGATAACCGCCAGCACGCGCCCGGTTTTTGGTAACGATTTGAGACGTCCCGCGAGATACGCCGCAGCATGGGGGTTGTGCGCCACATCCAGAATCAGGCGCGGTGACTCGCTGACTAACTGAAAACGTCCGGGCAGAATCGCGTTTTGTATGCCCTCGCGGATCGCCTGTTCGCTGACCACGAGGCCGCTGGCGCGCAGTGCCGCCAGCGCGGTGGCTGCGTTCGGCTGCGGCACCTGGGGCAGCGGCAGGTTGTCGAGCGCCCCCTGCGCATCGCTAAAGCGCCAGCCGTTGTCCTGAACCTCATACTGCCAGTCAACACCGCGGCGCAGCAGCTGCGCGCCCTTCTCCTTCGCCACGTCAGCAATGGTATGCGGCATATCCGGCTCGCCAACCACCGCGGGCTTATTTGCCCGGAAAATACCGGCCTTCTCGCGGCCGATACTTTCACGATCGGGCCCCAGCCAGTCGACATGATCCAGCGCGATGGAAGTCACCACCGCCACGTCCGCATCCACGATATTGGTCGCATCAAGACGTCCGCCGAGACCGACCTCAAGGATCACCACATCCAGCTGCGCCTGTTTAAACAGCCACAGGGCCGACAGGGTGCCGTATTCAAAATAGGTTAATGAGATCTCACCGCGCGCGGCTTCAATTTCAGCAAACGACGCCGTATGCGCGGATTCCGGCAGCTCGTGGTTCTGTACGCGAACCCGCTCGGTGTAGCGTACCAGGTGTGGCGAGCTGTAAACGCCAACCCTGTAACCCGCCGCCATCAGGACGGATTCCAGCGTACGGCAGGTCGTGCCTTTACCGTTGGTTCCCGCGACGGTGAACACGAAAGGCGCCGGTTTGAGCACGTCAAGACGCGCCGCAACCTGGCTTACGCGTTCAAGCCCCATATCGATGGTTTTACTGTGCAGGTTTTCCAGATAAGAAAGCCACGCGGCCAGGGGCGACGTGGCTTGGGGAATGCTTTTATTTTCCATAATGCCCGGTTGTCATTAACAGATTAGAAAGCAAAAGGGCAGCGCCAACCGGCCCTGCCCTTTTCAGTTATCAGGCCTCGGGTTCCTGATCCGGTACCACCACGCCTTCACGCGGTTCATCCGGGTTAGGCGCTGGCAGATTCATCAGCTTCGCCAGGATGCTCGCCAGCTTCAGGCGCATTTCCGGACGGCGGACGATCATGTCGATGGCGCCTTTCTCGATGAGGAACTCACTGCGCTGGAAGCCCGGCGGCAGTTTTTCACGAACGGTCTGCTCGATAACGCGAGGACCCGCAAAGCCGATCAGCGCTTTTGGCTCAGCGATGTTCAGATCGCCCAGCATCGCGAAGCTCGCGGAGACGCCGCCCATGGTTGGGTCGGTCAGCACGGAGATATACGGCAGACCGCGCTCCTGCATCTTCGCCAGCGCTGCAGAGGTTTTTGCCATCTGCATCAGCGACATCAGCGCTTCCTGCATGCGCGCACCGCCGGAGGCAGAGAAGCAGATCAGCGGACAGTTGTCTTCCAGCGCCTGCTCAACGGCACGCACGAAGCGCGCACCGACCACGGAGCCCATTGAGCCGCCCATAAAGGAGAACTCAAACGCAGCGGCAACAGCCGGCATCCCGTGCAGGGTGCCTTTCATGACGACCAGCGCGTCTTTCTCGCCGGTCTCTTTCTGTGCAGAGGCCAGACGATCTTTATATTTTTTGGAATCGCGGAACTTCAGCACGTCTTTTGGCTCAAGCTCGCTGCCCAGTTCTACCAGAGAACCTTCGTCCAGCAGGCTATGCAGGCGGTTGCGCGCCGACATACGCATATGGTGGTCACACTTCGGACACACCTCAAGGTTGCGCTCCAGCTCTGCGCGATACAGAACCTGGCCGCAGCTATCACACTTCGTCCATACCCCTTCAGGAATGCTCGCTTTACGCGTTGGGGTAATGTTGCTTTTAATTCGTTCAATCCAGCTCATTGATAACCTTTCTGCCTGAACCTGGTCGTATGCCAGTTTTGCTATAAGAGGCGAATAATGCCATTTTTGCCTCCAACAGACCATGAATGTTGCACATTAAAACATAACAGCCCGAAACTTTGGATAAAAAAGTGGTCGAACCGCCAGTGTGCATTTACTTCGCTTGCTTTGCCGCCGCACGTTTGTGACGAATGATTTCGATAACGCCAGGCAGTACGGAAAGCACAATAATCGCTACAATCAGTAACTTAAGATTTTCCTGAACCACCGGGAGATCGCCAAACAGGTAGCCTGCATAGGTAAACAGCAGCACCCACAACAGCGCCCCAACGACGTTATACATGGCAAAATGACGATAGGACATATGCCCCATTCCCGCCACAAACGGTGCAAATGTGCGCACAATAGGCACAAAGCGCGCAAGGATAATGGTTTTTCCGCCATGGCGTTCATAAAACGCATGGGTTTTGTCTAAATAGCTGCGACGGAAAATTTTTGAATCCGGATTACTGAACAGCCGCTCACCGAATACGCGTCCAATCGTGTAGTTGACCGCATCACCGACGATGGCGGCAATCACCATCAGCACCACCATAAGATGCACGTTCAGATCGTTGGTGGGCAGCGCCGATAACGCCCCGGCAACGAACAGCAGAGAATCCCCCGGCAGGAACGGGGTTACAACCAGCCCAGTTTCACAGAACAGAATGAGGAACAGAATAGCGTAAACCCAGACGCCATACTGCGCGACCAGCTCCGCCAGGTGAACATCAATATGCAGGATGAAATCAATTAAAAAACGAATTACGTCCATATTGTCTAAGCCCTAATTGCACCTTTGTTTAGTCCGCTAAAAACAGCGGACCCATTGGCGGTTTCGGCAGGTCAAACCGATCCGGATAGTCTACCGAGACCAGATACAACCCTTCCGCTTTCGCCGTGGCTGCCGCAAGCGTTCTGTCCTTCGCTGCCAGCAGGTCTGCAATCCAGCTCTCCGGCTGGTGTCCGGCACCCACTTCCATCAGGCTGCCCACAATATTCCGCACCATATGATGTACAAAGGCATTGGCTTTGATATCCACCACCACATACGCGCCAAAACGGCTGACGTTGATGTGCATGACGTTACGCCATGGCGTGCGGGACTGACACTGCACCGCACGAAACGAGGTAAAGTCATTCTCCCCAATCAGACACTGCGCCGCGCGATGCATACGTTCCGCATCGAGCGGTTCATAAAAATGCGTCACGCCCTGGCTTAACACCGCCGGACGCAGACGCTGATTGTAGATGACATAACGGTAGCGACGCGCGGTGGCGCTGAAGCGCGCGTGAAAATCATCCGGCACAGCTTTCACCCAGCGCACCGCAATGTCACCAGGCAAATTCGCATTTACCCCCAGCGTCCAAGCGGCATCCTTACGCACGGCGGTGGTTTCAAAGTGCACCACCTGCCCCGTGCCGTGAACGCCCGCATCCGTACGGCCTGCGCACAGGACGTTAATCGGCTCGTTTGCCACCTGAGAGAGCGCTTTCTCCAGCTTCTCCTGGACGCTGCGCACCTCATTCTGACGCTGCCAGCCATAATATTTACTGCCATCGTACTCAATACCGAGGGCAATTTTATGAACCGGCTTTTGTTCCACGTCTGACATCAGTACAGGTACTCCTGCACCAGTTTTTCAGCGATCTTGACCGCCATCAGCGCGCCGCCGAAACGAACGTTGTCGGCAACGGACCAGAACGGACTTGCTCCGGCATACCGTAGTCGTTACGCACGCAGCCAACGGAAAGATGCGCGCTGCCGGTGGCATCGCCCACCTGGGTCGGGAACTCGCTCTCTTCAGAGAGGACGATATCTTCCCCGCGGCCAAACGCATCGCGCGCCTCTTCTGCCGCGAGGGGACGCAGCGCTTCAAAGCCGACCATCTGCGCGTGACCGTAGAAGACCGGGGACTGCACGACGCTTGCGGAGATCATCAGGCCATCGTCCTGCAGAATTTTACGCACTTCATCGACGATACGACGCTCTTCGCGCACGGAGCCCTCGCGGTCCGGCAGCAGCGGCAGCATGTTGAACGCCAGCTGGCGGCCAAAGAAATCATCTTCGTCAATCGGAATGCCGTTCAGCAGCTTCGCGCTCTGCCCGGCCAGCGCGTCAACGGCCTTTTTGCCGTTTGCGGACGCGGACAGCAGGCTGGTGACGGTAATGCGCGACAGGCCGCCTTCGTCGATCAGCGGTTTCAGGGCGGTCAGCAGCTGGCTGGTCAGGCTGTTTGGTACCGCAATGACGTTACGGTTGCGGTAATCAGCCAGCACAAACGGGTTCACGTCCGGCACCACCAGCGGCACATCCGGCTCCATGGAGAACAGGCCGCTCAGGTCGATGACCAGGCAGCCTGCGTTGGTCGCCTCTTCAACGTACGCCGCAGTGGCTTCAGCGCCTGCGGCGAAAAACGCCAGCTGCGCCTGCGTCCAGTCGAACGCCGCCGCATCCTGAACCATGACGGATTTACTGTTAAAACGCAGATGCTCACCCGCGCTATCGGTACGCGCCAGCGCATAGATATCGCCCACCGGGAACTGACGCTCAGCAAGCGTTTCGAGCAGGGCTTCGCCCACGGCACCCGTGACACCTAAAATGGCAATGTTCCAGCCTTCAGACATGGTGGTTTACTCCAGAAATAAAAAAGCGTCCCTGTCGGAGTATCCGACAGGGAGCATTAAGAAGACATTAATGCGCCGGGTGATGAACGGCGTTAAACCCCAGCTTGTGCAGCAGCGTCGCCGCCGACGCATCGTCGCACATGACATACAGGGAAGACCACTCGCGGCGCTCAACATAGTGCTTGCGCAGCTTATCAAACTCACCCGGGATCCCTGCCACTTTACGCAGCAGCGCATCATCGCGGCGCACATCATACACCAAATGCACCAGCCTTTTCAGCGTTGCCTGATCGAGCGGGCCGTGAAGGGTAATGCGGCCAAATTCAGGCGCGGGGAGTAAGGTATCCAGCGCCACCTGCTGCGGATGACCGATAAAGGCGCTGTAGGCCTCGAAGACCTGCGTCGTGCCGCGGGCTTTCCCTTCGAGGGTATAACCGGCGATATGTGCGGTGCCCACGTCCACCTTGTTAAGCAGCTCAACGTTGAGGTCCGGCTCCGGCTCCCAGACGTCCAGCACCACGCTGAGATCTTGTCCTTCGTTCAGACACGTCAGCAGCGCGGCGTTATCGACTACCGGACCACGACAGGCATTTATCAGAATAGTGCCAGCCTTCAGACGGCGAATGAGCGCCTCATCGGCAAGATGCAGCGACTTATACGGCCCCTCTTTAAACAGCGGCGTGTGGAACGTCAGCACGTCACACTGTTCAACCAGCTCGTCCAGCGAGCGGAAATCCCCGTCATCGCCATTGTCTTTGCGCGGCGGATCGCACAGCAGCGTGCGGATCCCTAACGCTTCCAGGCGCTTTTGCAGGCGCCCGCCGACGTTACCCACGCCGACAATCCCCACGGTGCGGTCTTTCAGCGCAAACCCGTCGCGCTCGGCCAGCATCAGCAGCGAGGAGAAAACGTATTCCACGACGGCAATCGCGTTACAGCCCGGCGCGGCGGAGAAACCGATTCCGGCCTGCTTCAGCCATTTATCATCCACATGATCGGTCCCTGCCGTTGCGGTCCCAACGAACTTAACCGCCTTACCGGCGAGCAACGCCTCATTTACTTTGGTCACCGAGCGCACCATCAGGGCGTCGGCGTCGTCCAGTTCGTTGACCGGGATCGGGCGACCAGGAACAGCCTTAACGTTACCCAGGCGGCTAAACAGCTCACGGGCGTAAGGCATATTTTCATCAACGAGGATTTTCACGTCTGAGTACCTGTTTGAGAGGAAGAAAACCTGCCAAGTGTGCCATAATCTGGCCGCCAGGCATATACGTCTGCCAGGTTTACGCTGAGTTTTGACTTTAAGGATTTTTGACGATGCAGCCCATTTCAGGTACGCCGCCACGCCCTCCGGGTGAAGGCCCTGTCACGCCAAACGTTGCCGGTGAACAACCGCTATCCACGCAACAGCGCACCGTGCTGGAGCGACTGATCACGCGCCTGATTGCGCTGACTTCGCAGCAAAACGCGGAAGTCTGGGCCGGGGTGAAGCATGATTTAGGCGTGAGGAACGACGCACCGCTGCAGTCGCGTCATTTCCCCGCTGCCGAGCAAAATCTGAACCAGCGTATTACGACCGCGCAGCAGAACCACACCACGCGCCAGATTGTTTCTCAGCTGACGGAGCTGCTGGGCCAGGGAAATAACCGCCAGGCGGTGAGTGATTTTATTCGCCAGCAGTATGGTCAGACCGCGCTGGGCCAGCTGACGCCCGATCAGCTCAAAACCGTGCTGACGCTGCTGCAGAACAATGAGCTGTCGATTCCGCAGCCGCAGGTACGCCCGGCGACCGAGCGTCCGCTGCTGCCCGCCGAGCACAATACGCTCAAGCAGATGGTGACCAAGCTGGCCGCGGCCACCGGCGAGCCGACGAAGCTCATCTGGCAATCCATGCTGGAGCTGTCCGGCGTGAAGGCGGGCGAGCTGATCCCGGCCAAACAGTTTACCCATCTGGTGACCTGGCTCCAGGCACGCCAGACGCTCAGCACCCAGAGCGCCCCGACTCTGCATACTGTCCAGGCCGCGCTGAAACAGCCGCTTGAACCACACGAGTTCGAGGTGATTCGGGATTATGCCCAGCAAAACTGGCAGGCCACGCCGCAGACGGTACTGACTACCGCGCAGGTGCAAGACCTGCTCAACCAGATCTTCGTTCGCCGCGCCGAACGTGAAGGCGGCGTGCCGGAGGTGAGAAATGTTCAGCCGATTTACAGCCCGCTGTTTGCACCGGTCGTGGAGACCTTCAGAACACTTTCTGCGCGTCCGGGATTGATGTTTATTGCACTGCTGATTGCGCTGGCGATTTTCTGGCTGGTTGCCTGATATTTTGCCCGGTGGCGCTGCGCTTACCGGGCCTACAACGGCTCGAACCGTAGGCCGGGTAAGGCGCAGCCGCCACCCGGCAACAAAGACTCACGTTCTGCGAAACGCCACCAGCGTCACCACGATCCCCACCACCGCGGAAACCGCACCGGCCAGGAAGACGGACGGATAGCCAAACGAGGTCGCTAACAGCCCGGCCAGCGGCCCGGTAACGCCGTATGAGATATCCTGAAACGCCGCATAGCCGCCCAGCGCCGTCCCGCGCACCTGAGGGGCCACGCGCTTCACCACTTCAACGCCCAGCGCCGGGAAGATCAGAGAACAGCCGCAGCCGGTCAGCGCCGCACCCAGCAGCGCCACGGATGCCACGGGTGCGTTCCATAACAGCAGAAGACCGATGGTTTCAATGACCAGCGACGCCACCGCTACCTTCACGCCGCCGAAGCGATCCGGCATCCAGCCAAAAAGCACGCGCATCAGAACAAACGCGCCGCCAAACGCGGTAAGCGTAAAACCGGCCATCGCCCAGCCGCGGCTCATAAAATAGAGCGAGACGAACGTCCCTATTACCGCAAAACCCACGCCCTGCAGCGCCAGGCCCAGGCCCGGCTGCCAGATTTGGCCGACCACGCTCCACAGGGAAGGACGCTCGCCTTTGTGCGCAGGTACCTTACGCACCGAGCTGTTAAACGCCCATGCCACCAGCGGCAGCGCCATGGTGGTGGCAGCCAGCGCCGCAAAACCAAACTGGCTGTTGATCAGCAGGCCAAGCGGTGCACCGGCGGCCAGCGCGCCGTAGATGGCCATACCGTTCCAGGACATCACCTTGCCGGAACGTGCTGGCCCCACCAGCCCCATTCCCCAGGTCAGGGTGCCGGTCAGCAACTGGCTTTCACCGAAGCCAAGAATTAAACGGCCCAGCACCAGCAGCGCAAATTTATACGCCGCGTCGACCGGCAGAAGTGCCGCCAGCAGCCAGGCGCCGCCCGCCAGCCCGCAGGCAAACATCCCCTGCAGCGCCGAGCGTTTGGCACCGTGCTGATCCGCCAGCCGTCCAGCGTATCCGCGGGTTAACACCGTGGCTAAAAACTGAATGCCCACGGCAATGCCGACCATGGTGTTGCCATAGCCCAGCTCCTGATGAACGAACAGCGGGATCACCGGCAGCGGCAGGCCAACGGTCATATAGGTCAGGAATACCGCAAAGGCGATACGGAACAGCGAGACGTTCGCTGAAGGGGTTGTTTCTGTTTGAGTTACTGCAGTCATGCTTTACTCCGAAATGAAGAGTAAGGCGGGGAAATGCCACGCCCCCTCTACCTGATTATCAGGATTAAGGTGCGTTGGTTGACGTTAAACGCTTACGCATTATCGTGAGGATAATGTTGAGTGGTGAAGTTTGCCTGTGAGATCAGCTGCTTGTCAATGCATAAAAAAAGGGAGCCTTATGGCTCCCCTTCTGAATCAAACATAAAACTTATGCTTTCAGCTTACGCATGACCAGCGTGGCGTTGGTGCCGCCGAAACCGAAGCTGTTGGACATGACGGTAGTCAGCGTCGCTTCCGTTGGTTTGGTCACGATGTTCAGGCCAGCAGCCTGCTCGTCCATCTCTTCGATATTGATGCTTGGGGCGATAAAGCCGTTTTCCAGCATTAGCAGAGAGTAGATCGCTTCCTGAACGCCAGCCGCACCCAGAGAGTGACCGGTCATGGCTTTGGTCGCAGAGATCGCCGGGCTGTTGTCGCCGAAAACTTCGCGGATCGCACCCAGCTCTTTCACGTCGCCTACCGGCGTAGAGGTACCGTGAGAGTTCAGGTAGTCGATTGGGGTGTCAACGCCGTGCATCGCCATCTTCATGCAGCGCACCGCGCCTTCGCCGGATGGTGCAACCATGTCGGCGCCGTCAGACGTTGCACCGTAGCCCACGATCTCAGCATAGATGTGCGCACCACGTGCCAGGGCGTGTTCCAGCTCTTCAACCACAACCATACCGCCGCCGCCCGCGATGACGAAACCGTCACGGTGCGCATCGTAGGTACGGGAAGCTTTGTCCGGAGTCTCATTGTACTTGGTGGACAGTGCGCCCATCGCGTCGAATTCGCAGGCCATTTCCCAGCCCAGTTCTTCGCCGCCGCCAGCAAATACGATGTCCTGTTTACCCAGCTGGATCTGCTCAACAGCATTACCGATGCAGTGCGCGGAAGTCGCACACGCAGAGCTGATGGAGTAGTTCACACCGTGGATTTTGAACGGGGTCGCCAGGCATGCAGAAACCGCAGAACCCATGGCTTTAGTCACCACGTACGGACCTACCGCTTTCAGACCACGCGGGCTACGCATTGCGTCAGCACCAAATACCTGCGCTTTAGATGAGCCGCCGGAACCGGCGATCAAACCCACGCGCGGGTTGTTCTGATAAACCTCTTCGCTCAGGCCAGAATCTTTGATCGCTTCCTGCATGGAGAGATAAGCATAAATAGAGGCATCGTTCATGAAACGAACCACTTTGCGGTCAATCAAACCGGTGGTGTCCAGTTTGACGTTACCCCATACGTGGCTACGCATACCTGAATCTTTAAACTCTTCAGAGAAAGTGATCCCGGAGCGTCCTTCACGCAGAGATGCCAGGACTTCCTGCTGGTTATTACCGATGCTGGAAACAATGCCCAGGCCAGTAATCACTGCACGTTTCATTCAATACCTCTGTAAGTCGCACTATAGTAAGTTTCGAGTCGCACAATAGCGTACACTTGTACGCCGAACAAGTCCGATCAGACATTTTCTGCGGAAATTTGCACCGATGGACTCACATCGTTAAGATCGTGCCACTGCCTGTCAGACGAGTAACTTACGTGAAACAAAACGCTATACAACCCGCCAACCTCGAATTCAACGCTGAGGGTACACCTGTTTCCCGAGATTTTGATGATGTCTATTTTTCTAATGATAACGGACTCGAAGAAACTCGCTATGTTTTCCTCGACGGAAACCAGCTCAGCACCCGCTTCCCGGCGCACCCGCGGAGCCTGTTTGTGGTCGCGGAAAGTGGATTCGGCACCGGGCTGAATTTTTTAACCCTCTGGCAGGCGTTTAACCAGTTCCACGCTGCTCACCCCGAGGCTACGCTACAAAGATTACATTTCATCAGTTTCGAAAAATTCCCGCTCACCGCGCACGATCTGCGGCTTGCCCACCAGCGCTGGCCGGAGCTTGCGCCCTGGGCGGAGCAGCTTCAGGCGCAGTGGCCGCCCCACATCGGCGGCTGTCACCGCCTGATGCTGGACGGCGGACGCGTCACGCTGGACTTATGGCTCGGCGACATCAACGACCTGACCGACAGGCTCGATGATTCGATGAATCAGAAGGTCGACGCGTGGTTCCTGGACGGTTTTGCCCCTGCCAAAAACCCGGACATGTGGAGCCAGCATCTGTTTAACGCGATGGCGCGGCTGGCGCGCCCTGGGGCGACGCTTGCCACCTTCACCTCGGCGGGCTTTGTCCGCCGTGGGTTGCAGGAGGCGGGCTTTACCATGCAGAAGACCAAAGGCTTTGGCCGCAAGCGCGACATGCTGGTCGGCAGGATGGAGCAGACGCTGGACATCCCCGCTCAGACGCCCTGGTTTGCGCGCCGCGCCAGCGCATCGCGCGACGTGGCGATCGTTGGCGGCGGGATCGCCAGCGCCCTGCTCTCGCTCGCGCTTCTCCAGCGCGGCTGGCAGGTCACGCTCTACTGTGCTGACGACGCGCCCGCCAGAGGCGCGTCCGGTAACCGTCAGGGGGCGCTCTATCCGCTTTTAAGCGCGCACGACCCGGCCCTGTTCCAGTTTTTCCCGGCAGCGTTTACCTTCGCCCGTCGCCTGTATGACGCGCTTCCGGTGGCGTTCGACCATGACTGGTGCGGCGTTACGCAGCTTGGCTGGGATGAAAAGAGCCAGCAGAAGATCGCGCAGATGCTCTCTCTGGGCCTGCCCGAAGAGATTGCCCGCGCGGTGAGCGCGCAAGAGGTGAAAGACACCGCTGGCGTGGAAACCGGGTGTGGAGGCATTCAGTATCCGCTCGGCGGCTGGCTGTGCCCGGCTGAACTGACCGCGGCGGTCATTGCCCTGGCGCAGTCGCGCGGGCTGACGGTGCAGTATGGCCACAAGGTGGCATCGCTCACCCGGACAGAACGCTGGGATCTGCGTTTCGCTGATGGCAGGGAGGCGAGCCATGCCAGCGTTGTGCTGGCCAACGGGCATCACATCAGCCAGTTTATTCAGACAGCGACGTTGCCGGTTTATCCGGTCGGCGGCCAGGTGAGCCATATCCCGACCGCGCCTGCGCTCGGCAAACTGCGTCAGGTGCTGTGCTATGACGGCTATCTGACGCCGCAAAATCCCTCTAACGGCCATCACTGCATCGGGGCCAGCTATCATCGTGGCGAAACGGAGATGCACTGCAGCGAGGCGGATCAGTTGCAAAACCGCCAGCGCCTGATTGACTGTTTCCCGGATGCGGCGTGGGCGAAAGAGGTCGACGTTAGCGAGGGTGACGCGCGCTGCGGCGTGCGTTGCGCCACCCGCGACCATCTGCCGATGGCGGGCAACGTGCCGGACTACGAGGCGACGCTTGCGGCCTATGAGGATCTGGCTGAACACCAGGAAACGGCGGTGACTTCACCGGTCTATCCAGAGCTGTTTATGCTGGGCGGACTGGGTTCCCGCGGGCTGTGCTCTGCCCCGCTGCTGGCCGAAGTGTTAGCCGCGCAGATGAGCGACGAGCCGATTCCGCTGGACAGGGTTACGCTTGCGGGCCTGAATCCGAATCGATTATGGGTACGGAAACTGCTGAAGGGGAAGAAGGTTAAGTAGGGTGCGGTCTGGTGCCCTCACCCTAACCCTCTCCCACAGGGAGAGGGAAGAGAAGGCGGCGGCTTAGCGTTTAGCCTGCTGGAACAGGTTGTCCCACATGCCCAGAACCAGAGACTGGTCGCGCGGAGAAAGTTCCCCGGCCTGAATGGCTTTCTCCAGACTGCGGGTCACTTCCTCATGAACAGCGTCGGCAGAGTGATCGTCACCTGCTTCCAGCTCAGCTACCGCGAGCGTCAGGTGACCACGCAGATAACCGCTGGCGAACAGCTCATCATCGCTGGCGTGTTCCACCATGTCATCAATTAACGCCAGAATGCGTGATTCAAATTCTGCGATCATCTTCTTTCCTCTGTTAAAGATCTTCCGGCCAAGGGAAGCATTCCGCCGTGATCACCGGCGTGTGGTAATAATTCTGTAAGGCCTCAATCAGGCGCGCCGGACGTTCCGGGATGCCTTTCTCAAGATAGTCCATCACCTGCGCATGCACGCGGCGCTGGAAGACGATACGGTCTGGCTCGAAGTCGCCTTCGAGGTTGTCACAGCTCACGTTGAACGGGAAACCCGCCGCGACGCAGAATAGCCATTCCAGCGCCTGCGGCTTCACTTCCACATCCTCAAACTGGCCCTGCGTTGCGGCGTCACGCCCGTCCGGGCAGTACCAGTAACCAAAGTCCACCAGCTCGCGACGTGCTTTTCCGGCGATACACCAGTGCGAAATTTCGTGCAAACCGCTGGCGTAAAAGCCGTGCGCAAAGACGATGCGGTTATACGGAACCTCTGCATCAGCAGGAAGATAGATCGGTTCGTCGTCGCCTTTAATCAGACGGGTATTAAAATCGTCAGCAAAACAGCCGTCAAAAATCTCAATCAGCTGTTCGTATTTATGCGTACTGTTCATTAATGCATCCCCAACCAGGTGAGGATCTCCTGTCCATGGCTGTCATAAAGAAGTTTGGCGCTCATTACGGCCGAGACGATGACGATCATCGGTCGAATCAGCTTTTGTCCTTTGCTTAACACCAGACGCGAACCCGCACGCGCGCCCAGGAACTGCCCTGCCATCATGACGAATCCGGTTGCCCAGATGACCTTGCCGCCAATGATAAACAGCAGCAGACCGCCAAGGTTCGACGTCGCGTTGAGCACTTTGGCATGAGCGGTCGACTTGGCGAGGTTAAACCCGGCCAGCGTCACAAACGCCAGCGCGTAAAACGAGCCCGCCCCCGGGCCGAAGAAACCGTCGTAAAAGCCGACGCAGCCCCCGGCAATCAGGGCAAACGGCAGACCGTGCAGACGACGCTGGCGGTCTTCCTCGCCGAGCTTCGGCATCAGCAGGAAATAAAGCCCGATACAGATGACCAGAACCGGCAGGATCTGGCGCAAAATATCCGACTGCACGTGCTGAACCAGCAGCGCGCCCGACGTGGAACCAATAAAGGTCATCAGGATATTGAGCTTCTGGTCGGCCAGGCTCACCACCTTGCGGCGGATAAAATAGAGCGACGCTGAGAGCGAGCCGCCGCAGGCCTGCAGCTTGTTGGTGGCAAGCGCCTGCGCCGGGCTCATGCCCGCCGCCAGCAGCGCGGGTACGGTTAATAACCCACCGCCGCCCGCAAGGGCATCAATAAAACCGGCCAGCATGGCCACGAAGAACAGCACCACCAGCAGCAGCGGTGACACCATAAACAGATCGACGAAATTATCCATTAAAGTACATGCTCATCCAGTAGCGCCTGGCAGGAAGGCGGCAACGGAGGCGGTGTCTTCTTCTCAGGCTTAGAGGTTCCAGGTTTTGCCGGTTCAAACCAGCTTTGCAGTTCCGCACCGCAGCCATCGCCTGGCGGCGGGAGCGGCTGATCTTCACATTCCAGGCTGTTCGCCGGGCAGCGCAGGCGAACGTGCATGTGCGCGCGATGCTGGAACCACGGGCGCACTTTGCGCAGCCAGTCGCGGTCCGTTCCGGCATCCAGGCAGAGCTGCTGCTTGATGGCCGGGTTGACGAAAATCCGCGTGACGTCGTTATCTTCTGCCGCCAGCTTGATCATGCTGGAGACCTCCCGCGTCCACAGGGACGGCACAACGCGCTTGCCGTCGCTCGCCACCAGATCCAGCGCCTGCGGCTTCAGCAGCTGCGCTGAACTCCAGCGCGCTTTCGGCAGCTGCAGGAAGATATCCACATCCAGCCCGGTCTGATGGCTGGCGTGTCCACCGTTAAAACGACCGCCGGCAGGCATCCCCATATCGCCAATCAGCATCGTGCCCAGCCCCAGGTTATGCACCTGGTTGCCAAGACGCTGAATAAACAGCACCAGATCCGGGTGGCCAAAGTAACGACGCTGGTCGGTACGCATCACCTGATAGGTGTCTGATTGCAGCGGAAGTTCCTGCGCGCCAACGATACAGCCGTTGGAAAAGGCGCCGATGGACTGCGCGCTCCCCGCCACCGGGTGGGTGATTTTTTGCCATGGCGTCGCGGCCAGACTGGCTCCACTGGCCAGCAGCGCCAGCAGAGCAATTGCGGTTTTTTTCATGTTTACCAGCGTGGAATGGTGGTCGTCACATCCGCATTCTGCGCGCGCTGGCGCAGGAAGTGATCCATCAGCACGATCGCCAGCATCGCCTCTGCGATCGGCACCGCGCGGATCCCCACGCACGGATCGTGACGTCCTTTGGTGATCATCTCAACTTCTTCGCCATCGCGGTTAATCGTGTGGCCCGGCACGGTAATGCTGGAGGTTGGCTTCAGCGCGATGTTGGCAATAATCTGCTGCCCGCTGCTGATACCGCCCAGAATGCCGCCCGCGTGGTTGCTCTGGAAGCCCGCCTTCGTGATCTCGTCACGGTTCTGGCTGCCGCGCAGGGATACCACGTCAAAACCGTCGCCAATCTCAACGCCCTTCACCGCGTTGATGCTCATCAGCGCGTGGGCGATGTCGGCGTCGAGACGGTCAAATACCGGCTCGCCCCAGCCTGGCGGGACGCCGTCGGCCACCACGGTCACTTTCGCCCCGATGGAGTCGCCCTCTTTTTTCAGGCCCCGCATCAGTTCGTCCAGCGCGTCCAGCTTGTCGGCATCAGCACAGAAGAACGGGTTTTGCTCGACCAGATCCCAGTCTTTGATCGCCAGCGGAATGTCGCCCATCTGGGTCAGACAGCCGCGGATAACGATGCCAAATTTCTGCTGCAGGTATTTTTTGGCAATGGCACCAGCCGCCACGCGCATCGCGGTTTCACGCGCAGAAGAACGTCCACCGCCGCGATAGTCGCGGAAGCCGTACTTTTGTTCGTAGGTATAGTCGGCATGGCCCGGACGGAACACGTCTTTGATGGTGCCGTAGTCCTGGGAGCGCTGATCGGTGTTTTCAATCAGCAGACCAATGCTGGTGCCTGTAGTGCGTCCTTCAAAGACGCCGGAGAGAATTTTGACCTGGTCCGGCTCGCGACGCTGCGTGGTGTAGCGAGAGGTGCCCGGACGACGACGGTCGAGGTCGTGCTGCAAATCGGCTTCGGTCAGTTCGATGCCTGGCGGTACGCCATCAACGATACAGCCCAGCGCCAGCCCGTGCGACTCGCCAAAGGTGGTCACGCGGAATACCTGTCCAATACTGTTTCCTGCCATCACGGCTCCGATGTTGTTGTTTGTGTTTGAGCGTTGTGAAACGGGCCGAAGCCCGCTGGATTAATCTTTATAGATGCTGAAGTGTTCGCGTGCGTCGAGCAGCTGCGCTTTGGTCAGCATAAAGACGCCGTCACCGCCGTTGTCGAACTCAAGCCAGGTGAACGGCACATCCGGGTACTGCTCTATCAGATGTACCATGCTGTTGCCCACTTCACAAATCAGAACGCCGTCGTCGGTCAGATAATCCGGCGCGCAGGCCAGAATGCGGCGGGTCAGCTTCAGGCCGTCAGATCCTGACGCCAGACCCAGCTCCGGCTCGTGACGGTATTCGTTCGGCAGATCGGACATGTCTTCCGCATCGACGTACGGCGGGTTAGTGACGATCAGATCGTACTGCAGCGTCGGCAGATCGCGGAACAGATCGGAGCGAATTGGCGTGACGTGATGGATCAGTCCATGCTCTTCAATGTTGTGCTCGGTCACGGCCAGCGCATCGGTGGAGATATCGACGGCATCGACTTCCGCTTCCGGGAAGGCGTAAGCGCAGGCAATGGCGATACAGCCGCTGCCGGTACACATATCCAGGATGTGCTGCGGCTGATGGCCGATCAGGCCTTCAAAGTGGTTGTTAATCAGCTCACCAATCGGCGAGCGCGGCACCAGCACGCGTTCATCGACATAGAACTCGTGACCGCAGAACCAGGCTTTGTTGGTCAGGTAGGCGACCGGGATGCGTTCGTTGACGCGACGGATCACGCGCTCAACGATGCGGTGTTTTTCGCTGGAGGTCAGACGCGCGGTGCGCATGTCTTCCGGAATATCCAGCGGCAGATAGAGTGATGGCAGCACCAGCTGCACGGCCTCATCCCACGGGTTGTCGGTACCGTGTCCGTACCAGATATTGGCGGCGCTGAAGCGGCTAACCGACCAGCGCAACATGTCCTGTATGGTATGCAGCTCGTTTACTGCTTCATCGACAAATATTTTATCCACTCTTTCCTCCAGGGCATGCTCGCATAATTTTCGGCGGCTAGTTTGCCATGAAGACGGCGATAAATCAGCAATGACGCGTACCGCTTGAGGTTAAAAAATGCGTTTAGTCGGGTACACTATCGGAAATACGAGATGAGAATGACGAATGAAAAAGAAAACATCGCTCAGCGAGGAGGATCAGGCGCTCTTCCGCCAGCTAATGACCGGGACGCGGAAAATCGCGCAGGACACCATCGTTCATCGCCCGCAGCGTAAAAAAAACAGCGAAGTCCCGGTCAAACGGCTGCTGCAGGAGCAGGCGGATAACAGCCACTATTTTTCAGATGAATTTCAGCCGCTGCTCAATACGCAGGGTGCGGTGAAGTACGTGCGCGAAGACGTCAGCCATTTTGAACTGAAAAAGTTACGTCGCGGAGATTATTCGCCGGAGCTGTTTCTCGATCTGCACGGTTTAACGCAGATGCAGGCAAAACAGGAGCTGGGGGCATTGATCGCCGCCTGTCGCCGCGAACATGTTTTTTGCGCCTGCGTGATGCACGGCCACGGTAAGCATATCCTCAAGCAACAGACGCCGCTGTGGCTGGCTCAGCATCCACACGTGATGGCGTTTCATCAGGCACCCAAAGAGTACGGCGGAGATGCCGCATTGCTGGTGTTGATTGAAGTGGAAGAGTGGCAGCCGCCAGAATTACCCTGACAGGACGGCGGGAGGCCTGTTTTGCGCCCCCGCACAATCACACCTCACGTCAGATGGCTTTTGCCATCCTCAGGTTGCACGGACTCATTTGCCAGTTAAAGACACCTTTACCCGTTTCGTCCAGAGACACATTGGCAATGGCGGATGTCGTGAACATCGGCGGCGTTTCGCCCGGGCACAACTCAGATACCAGATAGCCAACCAGTGGCAGGTGGGAAATGACCAGCGCGGACGCAACACCTTCATTGCACAGCGCCTGAAGATAGGCACTGACAAGGCCTACATCGCCACAGGGGGTGAGTTCAGGAAGAACATCCACGCTGGCCGGCAGGTTCATACACTCCCCTACCACCTCCAGCGTCTGTTCAGCACGCAGGAACGGACTCACCAGAACACGTTCGATGTCCACTTTTTGACCTTTAAGCCAGGTCGCCATCTGACGAGATTCGTCGCAGCCACACACGGTCAAAGGACGTACTGAGTCACTGGCGGCATCGAGTGCCGCGTCGCCGTGACGCATGATAAAAACTTGCATATTGCACCGCTTTTGTTAACCAGAATCACCGGCGTTAACTACCCGCGATAAATGCTGAGAGGTAGAAAACCCGATGGCCGGGCATTGTGCCTGATCCATTCGGTGAATGAAACGCTGTTTTTTACCTCAATGGCGTAAGTATAGTCAATCTCTGTTTACAAAATCGCCAGAACAGGTTCATTCACTTCAGGATTTACCCTTCTTTGACCTCAGCTTACGAGGACAGTTTCCCTTGCAGGCCAAAATGTCTGGCCCCGTTCCGCCATCTGCAATAATTCGTCACACGGTGTAAAGCGTGGACCATATTGCGAAGCCAGACGTTGCAGGATAGCAACCACTTCACCCGCGCCGAGCGTATCCATGTAACGGAACGGGCCGCCAAGGAACGGCGGGAAACCAATGCCAAATACCGCGCCAATGTCGCCATCGCGCGCGCTTTTGATTACCTGTTCACCGAAGCAGCGCGCCGCTTCATTGAGCATCATCATCACGCAGCGTTCAGCGCACTGAACGGCGGACAGTTTTCCCTGACCGGTGGTCGAAATAAGCCCATAAACCGAAGGGTCGACCTGTTTCTTGCTTTTACGCCCTTTCGCGCCGTAAAGATAGAAACCGCGTTCATTTTTTCTGCCTTTGCGATCGTCCTTCAAAATTGCAGAAACAATGTTTGCAGGCGGGCTAAAACGATCGCCATAAGCCGCCTCCAGTACAGGTATAATTTTAGTGCCGGTGTCTATTCCCACCTCATCCAAAAGTTGGATTGGGCCCACGGGGAAACCAAACTTTACCAGCGCCTCGTCGACATGCTCGATCTTCTCGCCTTCCGTCAGCAGCCGCATGGCTTCATTAATATACGGCGCCAGAATACGGTTGACGTAGAAGCCGGCTTTGTCGGCGACCACGATCGGCGTTTTACCCTGCTTCTTCGCAAGTTTGACTACCGTGGCGATGGTTTGCGGGCTGGTGGTCGCGTGTGGAATAACTTCCACCAGCGGCATTTTTTCTACCGGGCTAAAGAAGTGCAGTCCGATCACCTGCTCCGGACGCGCGGCTTTTGCCGCGATATCGCCAATCGGTAATGACGACGTGTTAGAAGCAAAAATGGTGTGCGGGGCGCAATGCTGCTCAACGTCTGCCACCATCTGCTGCTTAAGCGCCAGATCCTCAAACACGGCTTCAATCACCAGATCGCGGTGCGCAAAACCGCTGTAATCCGTTGTGCCGGAGATCATCGCCAGGGTTTTATCACGCTCGCTTGCCTTGATATGGCGGCGCTTGACCTTTTGATCAAGGTTCTGCCAGCTGTACTGCAGCGCGTGGTTGATTCCCTTAGGATTAATGTCTTTGATGCGTACAGGCAATTTGCCTTTGCTTGCGGTAACAAAAGCGATACCGCCGCCCATAAGCCCCCCACCCAGCACGCCAATGGCACGCAGCGGCGCAGGCGATGCCTCGCTTCCCGGGTCTTTTTTCACCTCAGTGCTGGCGAAGAAGATGCTGCGCAGCGCCTGTGACTGCGGCGTCATCGCCAGTTCGCCAAAGGCTTTGGCCTCCGCGGCATAGCCGCTGCTGCTGCCCTGCGACAGCCCGGTTTCGATCACGTCCAGGATCCGCTTTGCTGCCGGGTAATTGCCTTTGGTCTTTTGTTCGGTCTTTTTGCCCACCATGTTGAACAGGAGCGTTCTGCCCAGCGGGCCGGCCAGCACGCGCTCGCGAACCGGCAGAGGACGTCTTGCCTGAAGCCCTTTTAGCGCAAGCTCAACGGCGGCCTCCAGCAAAATGGACTGCGGCACGACGTCATCGACCAGACCGGCTTTCAGCGCCTGACGGGCACGCAGCTGTTTACCGGTTAAGATCATCTCCAGCGCCGTGCTGACGCCCACCAGGCGCGGCAGACGTTGCGTTCCGCCGGAGCCAGGCAGCAGCCCCAACTGCACTTCCGGCAGGCCCAGAATGGTTTTCGGATCGTCGGTACATATACGGCTATGGCAGGCCAGCGCCAGCTCCAGCCCACCGCCCAGACACGCCCCGTGGATCGCGGCGATAACCGGGATTGGCAGGCTGTTGATCTCCGCCATCACCTGCTGGCCCTGACGCGCCAGCTCTTCGGCCTCCAGCGCGCTTTGCGCCCGGGCGATCATGTTGATATCCGCCCCGGCTATAAAGTTGTCGGGTTTGGCAGAGATAAACACCAGACCGCGAATGGCTTTGTTGTCGCGGATCTGCTTTAGCATCGCGCGCACCTGAACGCCAAATTCGGCCTTCAGGGTATTCATCTTTTCATCAGGCACATCAATAGTGATAACGGCCACGTTATCGAGGCGAACCGTCAGATTAAATGCAGATGGCATATCCATTATTCAGCCTCCAGAACCATTGCTGCGCCAAGGCCGCCCGCCGCACAGGCGGTTACAAGGCCAAACCCGCCGCCACGGCGACGGAGTTCATGTAATGTTTGCGTGATCATTCGCGCGCCGGTGGCGGCAAACGGATGACCGTAGGCGATAGAGCCGCCCAGCACGTTGAATTTACTCTGATCCACTTCGCCTGTGGCATGGGCGCGGCCCAGCACATCGCGTGCGAAACGCTCGCTTGCCATCTGCTGGACGTTTGCCAGGGTTTGTGCGGCAAACGCTTCGTGCATATCAATCAGGGTTAAATCAGCCAGCGTCAGCCCCGCGCGATCCAGCGCCAGCGGCGTGGACCACGCCGGACCTAACAGCATGTCCTGCCAGACGTCAATGGCGGTGAAGGCATAGCTGCGTAAATAGCCCAGGGGAGTAATGCCCAGCTCCTTCGCACGGGATTCCGTCATCAGGATCACGGCGGCAGCCCCGTCCGTCAGCGGCGTACTGTTCGCCGCCGTCACGGTGCCGTGCTTGCGGTCAAACGCCGGGCGCAGTTTGGCGTAATCCGCCAACGTTGAGGTGCCGCGAATATTGTTATCTTCCGCAAGCGGTTCGCGATAGGGCGGAATGTAGGCGGTCATGACCTCGTCGGTCAGCTTGCCTTCCGACCAGGCTTTTGCCGCAAGCTGATGCGAGCGATGCGCCAGCGCATCCTGCTGTTCACGGGTAATGCCGTAGGTTTTCGCCATCTGCTCGGCGGTATCGCCCATGCGCAGGCCGGTGGAATATTCCGCTACGGCAGGGGGAACAGGCATCAGATCGCGCAGACTTAAACGCGAGAAGAGTTTGAGCTTCTGACCCGTCGTGCGGGCTTTGTTGGCATCGACCAGGATACGCGCCAGCTTTTTACTGACCCCAATCGGCAGTACCGAAGAGGAGTCCGCTCCACCCGCTATCCCGGCGCGAATGGTACCCGCCATCAGACTTTCGGCGACGTTCGCCACGGCCTGGAAACTGGTTGCGCAGGCGCGGCTGACGCTGTAGGCGTCGGTATGAACATTCATCCCGGTACCGAGGACGATTTCCCGCGCGATGTTGGGGGCTTCAGGCATCTGCACGACCTGGCCAAAAACCAGCTGTTCGATGACCTCCGGCGGAATTTCGCTGCGAGCCAGCATCTCCCCCACTACCATTTTCCCCAAGTCGACGGCCGGTATGCCATGGAACGCCGTTGCCTGACGCGCAAATGGCGTGCGCAATCCACTGACGATGGCAATGCGATCGCCCTGACGGGTAATAAGCGGTAATGCCTGACTCATAACACTCCCCTGTAAAAAAATTTTCGCAAACGCAAAGTGGTCTGACCTGATAATAGTCTTAACCATTTTTTTACATTCAGCCAATCGGGGAAACGAAAAAATGCGAGCTAAAACACAGAGAAGAAAAAGAAAATGCCCCTGCTTGGCAGGGGCATTTGTGCGGTATGTTGCCGGGTGCGCAAGGTAAAAGCAAAACGGTAACCCGTAGGTTACCGTATTTAATGTTTGCGCCCTCTCCCGTGGGAGAGGGTCGGGGTGAGGGCATCAGGCCGCAGAAATTAACGCAGACCCAGCTGGAAAATCAGCGTTTCTGCTTCGCAGGCGAAAACAAAGTCGATGTCCAGCTTCACGCCGCCTTCCACTTCGGTAAAGGTCGACTTGATTTCACACGGATCGGATTCAACATCACGCGCACGCTTGCTCAGCGCGGCCAGGGTCTCTTCCGCTTCGGCGCGGTTGGTGAACACACGGCTGTAAGACGCGGTGCAATCGGTGTTGTCCATGATGGTCCCAACATCCATACAGCAGCAAACCGGGGTTTCATCAGCACTGCATTTACTCATAGCTCAATTTCCTCTGTATTCGCGCAACGCGCGAGATAAACACGATGCTGCTATTTTACGCCCCGGCTCGGGCTCTCTCCAGCCGTTAATGGCGCAAAATCGGATAAGTGACCAATATCACACTAAAAAATGATCTAAAACAAAAATCACCCTTTTGGGTGAGTCGCGGTGGTCACAATTTTGCCAACCAGATCTCGTTTCACGAAACATGTTTGAAAATATTAATAAACAAACTTGCAACATTCAGGCTGGTCGGACCTATACTCTGGCCACTGGTCTGATTTGTCTGTCATACCTCAGACCCTACACTTCGCGCTCCTGTTACGGTATGTAACAATTATTGAATAAAAATAACTCAATGAGGTTATGGTCATGAGCCAGAAAACCCTGTTCAACAAGACTGCGCTGGCAGTCGCAGTGGCACTCGTCTCCACTTCCGCATGGTCAGCGGGCTTTCAGTTAAACGAATTTTCTTCCTCTGGCCTTGGCCGCGCGTATTCGGGGGAAGGTGCGATTGCGGATGATGCGGGTAACGCGAGTCGTAACCCTGCATTGATCATGATGTTTGATCGTCCGACCTTCTCTGCCGGTGCGATTTTCGTTGATCCGGGCGTTGATATTACGGGCCGTTCACCTACCGGTGCCAGTCTGAATTCAGATAACATCGCGCCAACGGCGTGGGTGCCAAACCTGCACTTCGTCGCGCCAATCAATGACCAGTTTGGCTGGGGTGCCTCCGTGACCTCTAACTACGGTTTAGCGACCGAGTTTAGTGATAACTATGCCGCAGGGGCGTTTGGCGGTAAAACCGACCTGGAAACTCTGAACCTCAACCTGAGTGGTGCTTACCGTCTGGATAACCACTGGAGCTTTGGCGTTGGCTTTGATGCTGTGTATGCCAAAGCGAAAATCGAACGTTACGCGGGTGACCTGGGCAAAGTCGTTGCTGGCTCAGGTGCACTGCCGCCTGCTCTGGCGCGTCAAGTTGCGGGCATCCCGGCAGACACTCAGATCGCTTATCTGAAGGGTGATGAGTGGGGCTTTGGCTGGAACGCTGGCATCCTGTATGAACTTGATAAAAACAACCGTTACGGATTTACCTATCGTTCCGAAGTTAAAATCGATTTCGATGGCGATTATAAGAGTAGCCTGCCTTCTGCCTATAACCAAATCCTCGGCAACTTCGGCTTGCCGATGGGTACCAACGGCAGCACCACTGGCGGTTCTCTGAGCCTGCACCTGCCGGAAATGTGGGAACTGTCAGGTTATAACAAAGTGGCACCGCAGTGGGCAATTCACTATAGCCTAACCTATACCAGCTGGAGCCAGTTCCAGGAACTGAAAGCAACCAACAGCAAGGGCGACACGCTCTTCTATAAAGATGAAAGCTTCAGAGACGCTTACCGCATCGCGCTGGGGACCACCTACTATATGGATGATAACTGGACGTTCCGTACCGGTATTGCCTTCGATGACAGCCCGGTACCTGCCGACAAGCGTTCCATCTCTATTCCGGATCAGGACCGTTTCTGGCTGAGCGCAGGTGCTACTTATGCCTTCAACAAGGATGCCTCAATTGACGCCGGTATCTCTTATATGCACGGTCAAAAAGTTTCCTTCAAAGAAGGCCCGTATGAGTTCTCTTCCGAAGGTAAAGCCTGGCTGTATGGTATGAACTTCAACTACGCGTTCTAATCACGCAGGAATTGAAAAAGGTGAGCATTGCTCACCTTTTTTATTTACTCCGAATCGATATCTTTTAGTTCGTTTTCGATAGCCTTCGCGTTTGGATTTTCTTCCGGCTTCAGCTTACCGCCGTTGGCAATAAAGTCATGATTCTGGAAGTACGCTTCACGCACCATAATGTACGGGTCAGAAGACTGGCGCAGCAGACCGTCAGAGTCGAGCAGTTGTGCACGGGTTTCAATCCCTTCCACCGTCCATTTACCTACCGACAGCGGCCAGGTCAGCCACGACAGAACCGGATACAGCGTATCGACCATATCACCGCCATCATCACGCACGGTGAAGCTGCCATAGAACGGCAGATGAACGTAAGGGCCGTAGCCGACGCCATAATGCCCCAGCGTACTACCAAAACGGTGCGGCTGTTCACGCTGCAGTTTCGGGTTCGCCATGCCAGCGACGTCAATAAAGCCGCCCATCCCCAGAATGGAGTTCAGGAAGAAGCGGGTAAAGTGCACCATCCCCTGATACGGGTCGCCCTGCAGGAAGTAGTTCACCATTACCGCAGGCTCTTCGAGGTTACTGGTAAAGTTACTTAACCCGTTACGCGCGGGTTGTGGAACATAATCGCGCCATGCCACTGCCACCGGGCGAACCACATACGGGTCCAGCACGTTGTAGTTGAAGCTATACATGGAGCGGTTAAATCCTTCGAGAGGATCGGAGCGTCCCGTTTGCTCCCCGGAGCTGGCGCAGCCCACAAGCATCGTCGCGCCCAGCGCAAGCGCCGACAGCCGAAGTTTCATAAATATCTCCCTGTTCAGTATGGCTATCGTTGATTGCCATCCGTAACGGAGCCGTTGACGCTCCGTCTGTAAACGTGCAAGCGATTGTAACAGCACGTTTACCGATGTCTATGAGCACAATTACGGGCAGTAACCACCGTGACTCTGATCTCAGCATAGCCTGGCTTTTGGAATTCGTTTCGCTGGCAATTTTATAATGTCTTTGAAAGAGATGTATCACCTTTGTTGTCATTGCCGCCAATTTAAGAGCATCCCCACAGGCATTCCGACAAAAGCCGCTACGCTTAACAGAAAGATCAACCTCCGGGAGCAGATATGAAAGAAGTGGGCGAAGAAAAGATTGGCGAGAGCAATGAGGAAATTGAAATTGAAAGCGAGGAGAAAGCGCGCGGCGAGAAAATAGAAATTGATGAAGATCGCCTGCCTTCCCGCGCGATGGCCATCCACGAGCATATCCGCCAGGACGGTGAAAAAGAGATGGAGCGCGATGCCATGGCCCTCTTCTGGTCAGCTATCGCCGCAGGGCTCTCAATGGGCGCATCTCTGCTCGCCAAAGGGATATTTCATGTTCAGCTGGAAGGTGTGCCCGGCGGATTTTTACTGGAGAACCTCGGCTATACCTTCGGCTTTGTGATTGTCATCATGGCCCGCCAGCAGTTGTTTACCGAGAACACGGTGACCGCCGTTCTGCCGGTAATGCAAAACCCTACTCTCGGCAACTTCGGTTTATTGATGCGTCTGTGGAGCGTCGTCCTGCTGGGTAATATCATCGGCACAGGCATCGCGGCCTGGGCGTTTGAATACATGCCGATCTTTGATGAACCCACCCGGGACGCGTTTGTAAAAATCGGCATGGATGTGATGAAAAACACGCCGGTGGAGATGTTCTCGAATGCCATCATCTCCGGCTGGATCATCGCCACAATGGTCTGGATGTTTCCTTCAGCAGGGAGCGCCAAAATTGTGGTGATTATATTGATGACCTGGCTGATTGCGCTGGCTGATACCACGCATATCGTGGTCGGTACCGTTGAAATACTGTATCTGGTCTTTAACGGTACGCTTCACTGGAGCGATTTTTTCTGGCCGTTCGCCCTACCGACGCTGGCGGGTAACATCTGCGGCGGAACGTTTATCTTCGCGCTGTTAAGCCATGCCCAAATCCGTAACGACATGTCGAACAAACGCAAAGCTGAGCTTAAGGCACGGGAAAATGATGATAAATCGACAAAAAAATCGTCCTGAATGGTGACTCTTTGAGCAGTCAGGCGGCGATGCGCTTAACGCATAGTGTAAATAAGGCTATACTCGTGCCGCCTCGTCCCCTTAGTTAAATGGATATAACGAGCCCCTCCTAAGGGCTAGTTGCAGGTTCGATTCCTGCAGGGGACACTTTGACCTCCACGCGTTGTTGAACACATTCGCCTGTCCACCGCAGAATTCACTGCGAAGAAGAATCCCGTTTTATTTGAGCGTAACGCGTTGCCAGCTGTTTAAGACGCAACTCCAGCTGGGTCTTTTCGGCTTCAGGAAGCACACCTCCTGCTGGATGCTGTGACAGGCGTCGGAGTTGTTCTTCAGCCGGTATTGTTTGGTTAAATGACTGTATAGTCGAAAAAACCACCGATTTAAGCTCACTCACCGTGATATATTTTCCCTTTTGCTCATCCAGACTACTCAGCCGATGGCTCAGTTGCTGAAGCTTCATCATTCCCTGATACCAGCTGTTCAGGGCCTCAGCAGGCAACGCTGCCGCGTTAAATTTTTGCTGCCACTGCACGGCAAGCGGCTTTGCCTCCTCCGGCCGCACCGTCTGGAGTTGCGCTAACAGCTCAAGGCTGTAGGAAATATTCCAGTCAGGGGGCAGCTTATCCAGTCGGGCAAGCTGCTGCTGCGTTTCTCTAATAAACGTGGACGGTAAAGTGCCTCGCTGTGCTAACGCCTCTTGCTGAGCAGGTGTAAGTACTTCAGGTAACGGCGCCAGCGAGGCAACAGCCTGAGTCGTTAAGGGATCGGGTCTGGACAGAAAGCCCCCTCCCCACGCCACGGCGACGCAGACCACCAGCATAGAACACATCCCGGCGACAAAGGGCTTCCATGGTCTGACCGCCCCGTGCGCTGTCGTAAGCCCCTCTGCATCAGGCTGATTTTCCTGCTGCACAACATAGACCCATTTCACGTCGTCAACCGGCTCTGCCCTTTCCTGAGGTATTTCGCAACCGGG
The DNA here is from genome assembly GCF_048684805.1 of Enterobacter sp. BNK-22. Classification (NCBI taxonomy): domain Bacteria; kingdom Pseudomonadati; phylum Pseudomonadota; class Gammaproteobacteria; order Enterobacterales; family Enterobacteriaceae; genus Enterobacter; species Enterobacter sp. BNK-22. Next base: position 228,621 of record NZ_JBLQTT010000001.1, on the reverse strand, counting down.
CATCATGCGTGCATTCTGATCTGATGCGTCATTACTGCTTTCCAGCCGTTCAGCATTCGAACGTATCATTGTTCGTAACGTATCGAACTGGCTTAGGTGTTTCAGTTCAAGGCGCTGGAGCACCGCACTCAGGCGGGTAAGCAACGCTTCAGTGCTATAAAGCTCGCTAAGATGGCTGTTGTTGAGTGGAAGTATACGCATACGCTGCTGCAGTCGCTGGCTCAGGCCGGTAAGGATTTCCAGACGAGTATGTAGCGTCTTCGGCCAGAAAACGTCCCATTGATGGCTAATCAGGGCCTCCAGAATCGCCAGCCCTTCGTTCAGGCCAGCCAATCCAGACAGGTGAGTCCGGGCAAGGGTGTACCAGGCCGCAGTCTGCAACTCCACACCGTTTTGTTCAAACAGAGAGAGACAGCGTTTTTCGACATATTGCCAGTTTACATCCGGGCGAGCAGGATGCGTCAGCTTGCTGAGTTCATCGCGGAGAGCAGCGTAATCTGGCAGCGTGCGCGGGTCGCCGCCGGTTTTTAACGTTATATGTGTGGTCATCCTGGAGGGCCTACATATCCGTGTGGATAATTTCGTCAGTTGATGTGAGGGGCTATTTTGCGTTTAAAAGTGCAATGACTCAGAAATATCGCTATGGCAGCAGCGCTAAAATCAGACCGAAAAACACACCTTCATCCCATCGTTGTCCGGACCGGGATGAGGTATCAGGGGGAGTAAAGATCCAGCCATTTGCGTTCCCCACCCGCATGAACAGGCGTCCTTGAGAAATCACCTTGTCCCCGGAACAGAAAGTCACCTCGACACAACCGGCGACGCCCTGTCCATACAGAAAGATCGGCATAAATTTGACTGCCCGGCTGTCATAGCGCAAAACGATACCGGAAATCTCAAAAGCCCCGCCCTCCACCAGCAGATCCGGAACGGATACTGTCAGTGGCTCCACATTCAGTCCCGTATCCGTCAGCCACGCGTCCATTTGCTCCTGAAGCTGGGCCATTCGCTGGCGAAACTCTGCAATATCAGCCTGACTCTTGCTGATGGCAGGAACAGGTGCAGGTTGGCGTGCCTGCAACTTCTTCAGGAACTGTAATTTTACAGACATGATGTTATCGGACCTTATATATGAAGAGTGGTGTCGAGATACTGCTGTTGCCTGAGATGCCTTAACAGGACCCGTCCTTCGGGCATAAATTCAGTCCCGTAGCGCACCAGGCCAATCCCTTTAAGTTCAGCGTCAATAGCATAGCGCAGTTCGCCGGGGACGTTCTGTTCCAGCAGGACAACGGTTATTTTTTTCAGGCGGGGTTCATATTTGAGCAGGACGGCAGACAATGTGCCCATCAGCTCATGGGCCGTTCCCGGCATGCCCTGCAGGATTTTGGTCATATCCGGCAGGCCGTAGTCAGGCAGATGCGCCAGCGTGCCGGCACGACAGTTGAGGATACGCTGCATGTTATCCAGTACCGAGAGGATGACCTGGTTCTGCTCGCTGACCTGATGCAGGTCGAGGCCGCCGGTGAAGTTGCCATAAAGTGTTTCATACAGTGAAGGACGGGATGACTCACTCATCTTTCAGCGCCTGCAGAGTCAGTCGATTGTTGCCCGCTTCAATCACCCGGGCCTTATCCGGATCAAGCTCATCGCGGCTCAATACTACACGCCAGGTGTTGTTTTCCTGGTCCGGTGACATAAACATCCCGGCCACTGCCACGTACTGCGCATCTTTTTCCATTGACATATCAACCGTGACCGCCCCCCCCGGCTGCAACCTTATATCTTTCTCCGCCACGAGGTCTGCCTTGACGGCCTGGCTGTCGTCTTTAAACAATGACGGGTAGTCCGTGCTGTCAAAAGTTTTGCGGTCTTTAAGCTGATAAATACGCACCACTGTCGACAGAGCGACACCTCCAGCATTGCTGTTCACGGCTTCACGGGCACGAATATCGAGATGCAGAATCTTCACCTGCTTATAAAAAATCGATTTAGTCACGGCGACAGTGCCGTCCGTAACACTCTGAGTAAGTCCACAGCCAGCCAGCATCAGCGTAATGCCTACAGCCAGCGTAACCAGAGGAAATTTACCAGCGGTAATCGCCATCTTCATCAGTCTCCCTGTGGTGAATATTTTCCTGTACGCGCTCGTAGCGGCCAAGATTGATGGTTATTATTTTTGGGTGTGATGTGGTCTTAGCCGCATTCAGCGGTCGCATCACGGCAGTGCGGCCTAGTTGCACTGCACCCGCTTTGGGTTGAGTGCTCATTGTCGCGTCCGGCAGCAGCCTACGGTCGACACACAGCTGCAGGCGGACATCCAGGCGAGAGCCAAGATAGACGTGCAATAGCGCCATCAGATCCGTGTAAAGCTCCCCGCCGGGCAACCAACTCTGCACCTCCACAGGGTCTGTGGTGGTCAGACGCATCAGTACCTGGCTGTTCACATCGGTGGCATAACTGCCCATCACCGGGCGATGCGTCAGTGTGACAGGCTGGCTAACGCTCATTTTCAAAGATTTCTTCAGCGGTATCCGACGCCTGTCGTGGTGCCAGATTTTTGCCTGCGTATTGGGTGCCAGAAGACGCACCAGTGAAGCCATGCCTTCCGCAGTACGTCCTGGCAACAACATCACCGGCAGCAGCGCCAGAAAGCGTGAAGCAGGCGCCGCTATGCTGTCTGTACAGCCGTCAATCCCAAGCCCGGCCAACCCCAGCAGATACTGTGAAGTTTTGTCCTTACCGCCTTCTTCAAACGTTGCCGGATACGAATATTTACGCCAGATACGGTAGTACTGAGCAATCAACCGGTGGTTGAAGATATCAAGGAAGTCCGCGTTAGCTTCGTACCCTTCCCGTCGCTGAGCGATGTCATCGATATAATGCGTCGGCAGCGGAGACTCCACGCCGTAGAGCCCCATAAAGGTGGTACGGATCGTGGGTGGAAGGTGCGGATGTTCCGGTAGCTCTGCCCCTTTGATTTCAGAGGCCGGGAACCCCATCCCCGAATGGGGTCGGAAGCGTACCGGCTCATGTCGCACCTGCCAGGTACTGCCGGTGACCGGTTTATCCGGCTGGCTCTGCTCCAGTAGCTGACAGAAACGGTAAAAATTCATGTACGGCAGCCGGTCGCACAGCTGCGCTATCAGCCTGGCAGACGCGGACTGTGATTCTCTTTCCACCGGATGCATTTTCCTTCTGGCTGAACAATGAGGGTAAGCTGGTTGAACTGGTTCATATCGGCATACAACGCAAAGAATCGGTTGAGCATTTCACCGAACAGGTGAATATCACCCTCACTGGTGAAGCCGTTGCTGTCGAGGGTTACTTCGATATCCAGCCCCCGCAGCAGGTAGCCCTGTTCAAAGCGTTGAAGGCGATGGTGCTCAACATGCTGAATCGCCTCCAGACGCCGGGTGTTCATTTCATCTTCCTGCCAGTTATACAGGGCAAGCGTGCCGCGCAGCACTTCGGCGGTACTCATCATGTTTAGGAAACCGGATCCCAGGTGGCTCAGAACCCGCCAGTGGAAGCGGTCTTCAGAAGGCGGATAGACTGGCAGCGTTGGTTTGCAGAGGTTACGTACTGAAAGTTGCGTACTCACCACCTGCTCACAACGGTCAAGCAGTGTGCTCTGTAGCGCACGGCGCGGCAACTGACCGTTGGTGCCGGTGATTTGCAGCGACACGGCCTCACGCTCAAACAGGCGGTCATCTTCCCACTGGTGCCCGCCAAGGATAAGCCAGGTGTCATAGAGCCCGGTCACGCTGCGCTTAACGTGGGTGTGGTAATAACGGGGGGGAGCATAACGGCGCATCATACCGCCCTTGTGCCTGAAGCTGCTAAACGGAACATACTCCGCGTCATTGGTGCGGTTTGAGCCAGTGACTGAATCCACCGAATAAATCTCTGTATGTCCGTCCTGCAGACGTTTTGGACGCAGCAGATATTCGCTTTCAAGCCCGGTAATGGTCAGCGGGTCAGCCTCCAGCGTAAACAGGTTAATCACCGGCACGCAGTGGAGGCGAACCGCATCATCAGTGACCGGCAGGTCAGATGGCCATGGCGTACTGAATACCACTTCAATATCAAAATACTCGGCCCCTGCTGGCGGCGTGATGCCCTCCAGGCCGTTAAGGTGGACAAACATAAACTTGTCGCGGAAGGTGAAATACTCCAGCAGAAGCTGGTAGCCGCTGAACGCGGTATCGCCTTTCGGCCACAGGCAGTCTTCGTCACGAAAGCCGCCCGGTGAGAAATATCCTTCAAGCCGGATACGGTCAGTTTGACCAGGCAGGCGCATATAGAGTGCGGCCTGCCGTTTGGTCAGCATAAGGTGCAGCTGGCTGCTGACCGGTGCATCCGCCCCGAGATAGAGGCTCAGGTCACTGAGGTCCGCATGGGACCAGTCCGCCTGTGTGCTGCAGGCAAAGCGCATTCGCAGTAACGAGCGCCCGTCCGGCTCAGTGGTCATGGTCACCCGAGAGATATTCAGCGGGTTGAGCATCACATCGCGGGTGGTGCGGTAACGGCAGACCGTGTTGTTCGGCCCCACCGGGCGGGAGTACACTTCCAGCCCCGCGGGAATCACCTCTGCCATCTTAACGGTCTGAAGCCCAGGCGTGAACGCGACCACCGAGAGTGACGGGATGGTCCGCAGGTAATGCGGCCAGAGCATACTGACCAGTCCTTCAGTCAGCTCCGGCAGATCGTCGTCAATCTTTTCGCGAAGCCGCCCCATAGAGAAAGCAAAGCCTTCAAACAGGCGCTCTACATACGGATCGGGTGTGCCGGCTTTATCCAGGTCCAGCATGGCTGCACGGTCCGGATGGGTCTGGGCAAATTCTTTAGCCGCTTCACGGAGGTAGCGCATTTCCGCGTCGTAATAACGCAGGGTCAAATCTTCCATTTCTTTCTGCTCCTGTGCATTTAACCGCAAAGCACGGCACCACGCGCTGGATCGACAGCGATCAGCCCGGCAAGTAACTGGTCCATTAACGGTGTCAGGCGGGCCTTATCCGCCTCACTGCGACCGGCTTTCAGGCGCAGAAGTTTCAGATGACGGGCCTGTACCTCGAACAGCAGCTCAGGCTCCCAGTTGCTGAGAGTCACGTCTCTGGCGCGATCACCCAGTTCAGCAAACAGATGCATCGCCAGCTCATTTTTACCGTACTGCTCAGCAATGCGGCCCATTAGCAGACGCAATAGCCACTTTTGACGATCGCTAGTCACACTTGGGCGCTTCTGTAGCCAGGCCAGCGCGGCATCCGGGCCTTCACTGTCCGCCAGCACCACGGCTTCTGGCTCCAGCGCCAGAATGTCATCATTGCCAGCAGACATCGGTGTGGATGGGGTGTCATTGCCCCACCCGCCAGTTGTGTCCATCACGCTTTGCTGGATCCAGTTCAGCGTGACTTCATCCGCAAATGGCGTTCCGTCACTGAACGCGAGCGTTTCCAGACCGGACAGGCGGGTCAGCAGCCCTTTCAGGTCAGCGGCAATAATGCCAGCCAGAGTGTCCTGACCTGATTTCGTCAGGGCCTGGTGGATGTACCACTGCAAATCCAGCCAAAGATGATTAGCACCGCGAGAAAAAGTGCTATCTGCCGTTTCAAGCATCTCTACCCAGTTCTGCTGCATATAGAGGCGTTTAAGTAACGCGCGCTGGTCTGCTCTTGGCGGTTCGATGCGGGTACGGCCCTGCGCATCCGGGGCCGGAATTGCCCGCAGAGTATCGTGACGCAGGCTCTTCATCAGATGGTGTGCGGACAGCCACCCGTCCGGCTGTTCGCGCAGATATTCGGCGAGCGTGCGGGCCTGTGCCAGCAAATCCTGACCGGAGGTGATACGTCCGATGACCGGGGCATCGTAGTGGCTAGCAGTCGCAGGGGTTTCGCAGGCACTGGCGTTCTGCGGCACAACCGCATCCACACCACCCGCTTTCTGCAAGCGGCTTTCAAGAGCACCATACAGTGTATTGAGTTCCGGTCGGATTTCATCCGGCTCATTTTCCGTCAGTTGCTCTATCAACAGCAGTGCCCCGGTGGTACGTATCGCATCGTTCCTGACCACTTCGGGGTACAGGGAAAGAGAGTCAGTCATTCGCGATCCCGCCAGCCATTCCAGTGCCGCCTTACGGCTGCGCGCACGCTGTGGATGCAGTTGTGTACCAAAGCGCTCCAGCAGGCCGCACAGCAGTTCAAGACCTTCAGCGAGCCCCTGCTCACCTTCGCGGTGTAGCTTTGCCCAGCAGTAGTAGGTGGCCACGCGGATATCTTTGGCGGTCGTGGTCAGAAGCTTCTCTGCAAGCTGGCAGATAAGTTCGGTATCCGCACCTGAGAGTTTGTTGACCTCCTCGCGCATCTGCTGAAAGTCATCGTCATAACCCGGGTCGTCACCCTGAGGTGATGAACCGGACAGCGGCTGCAGCCAGCTATCCCAGAGCCTAACCCGCTCACGGCTGGCCGCAAGGAGTGGTTCCTGCTCAGTCTGGCAGGCGCGGAGTAAAGCGTTGAGCGTGCTCATCAATATACGTCCTCTGTATCATTGCTTGCGCTGGCGACCTGGTCTGATGCTGCCACGCCTGTCGTGCTGAAGATGGTCTCTGGCAGGCGGAAATTACGCAGCTTCAGCAGCGCCAGCGGGCCCTCTCCCGCTTCGGTACGCAGGGTGTAATTGAGTTTGCGACCGTCCTGTGCCGTCCAGCTCAGGCTGTAGCTGCTACCCACGCCCGGATAAGCACTGATGGCGGCTTTGTCGAGCAGTCGGATCCAGCCCCAGGTGCCGGGAATATCCGCATACTGACGGGTGCCTGCCTGGGTGCTTATCCAGCTCAGGTTCGCACCAGGAGCCTCAGTATCCGCAGGCCAGGTGAAGCGTTTCCAGGCTGGCATCTGGTTAACGTATATCAGCTTCTGGCTGTCGATAATCATGGTGGTCTGCATCACGCCATCGGCAGTACCTGGACGTAGTTCGAAGTTCATCCCGGCATTGCCTTCGGTGAAGGCCACATCGGAGATATGACTCAGGGTGTTAATGGCATTGAGGAACTCTGGGTTAAAGGCCAGCCCCTGCGAGTTGATGCTGTCCGGCACCCAGTGGTTCCCTTCTTTGTGCAGCACGCCTTTGAGACGGGTCTGCAGGAACTGAGCGATACGCCCGGAATCCGCGTTGAGGTATTTGGCCAGCAGCGGCAACGAGACATCACTACTTGAGTTGTTAAACGGATAGCGGCTACCAAAGGCACTGTTCCACTCAGCCACTACCGCCTGCTGCCACTGGGCATTGAGGCTGTCGGCCGCCGGAGCCAGCACCTGCTGCCAGGCCTGTTCCATCGGAATCACAAAGACCGCACGACCAAAACCGCTCCACTCCTGCCCTAGGCCGGCGGCAATCAGGCTGCCGTAGTCGCGGGTTTCGGTGAGGTCCACAGCTTTACCCTGGAATACGGTCTGAGCAAGGGTCTGGGTCATCGCCTGAGGGTCGGCAGCATTAGTCACTTGCTGCAAGCGCAGACGAACCTGCGTCACGCGGGTCAGGTACGACTGCAGACTCTGCTCTTGTGCTCCCGTGCGGCTTTTATCCATCAGTGCCAGGACCGGGCCAAAGGTCGCATCAAGCGGGCCATGAACACCGGCACTTTGGTCAATGGCATCTTTGTTGTCGCCACCCAGCAGATTTTTGGCTGATTTCACCAGTGAATCTGATATCGCTTCGCCTGTCTGTCCGGTACGCCCCTGAACATTCAGAGTGTTCATCAGCGCCACCAGAGGCGACTGACGCACGTCGGCCATCAGGGTCAACTGGTCAATGGAGTCCGACAGCGTGGTGGCCTGGTTCCAGCGCAGGCTGTTGAGGAATTCCAGCCAGGTGCCGCCAAAATCGGCAAAATAACGCTCTGTCAGGCGATTTTTAAGTGCTTCCGGGGAGATTTCATCCTGCTTATTGACCGGACGTTTGCTGTCCGTCAACACCCAGTCGAGCTCGTCCCGGCGCGCCTTCACCACCTTCTCGATGGCAGGCTGGACGGCCTGCTCCCAGGCCTGGCGGGTAAACATGCCTGGCACGATCTCAGTGGTGCTGAACAGGCGGGCTGCATCAGTATCGCCGGTCATATCTTCGAGACGCATATCCACATACAGATGTGCCACCTGTGAAAGCATTTTCTGGTACAGAGTCGATTCGCTATTACGCACCCCCATCAGGCGAACCAGCAGGGAACGCGCCTGGCTGACCATGTTTTCATCAGCTCGCAGTTTCCACTCAGGATGTGTGACCAGTTGTGCACCATAAAACGACAGCAGAGACGGGGCCACGCCTAGCCAGATACCGTCCTTCACACCGTCACGCTTCGGCCAGTCCTGAAGCAGCACAGTGCTAAACCAGTCACCATCCATATGCTCAGGACGCGCCAGCATCAGGTAAAGTTTCAGCTGGTCATAGGTTGCTTTTGCCCTCTGCTCGCGCAGCGGGCTATCCGGAGGCAGCGCGTTAAAGGCACTGACCTGCTTCTGCAGATGGTCTGCGGCCGCATCCCGCAACAGCGGCAACGCGCTGTCCTGATAGCGTGGCCAGAGTGCGGCCAGCAGGGCGTTATTCTGGCTCAGCCCGGCCTTTTCGTACCACGGCACACCATGCTCAGAACGGTACTGCAGACGGGCCAGCGTTTTCTGGAGTTCAGCCAGCGCGTGCAGGCGCAACTCCAGCGGCTGATTCTGTCTGGCGGCAAGTGCGGCCTGGGCATTCGCACCAACAATCTGGCTGCGGTTGGTGACATAAGCGATGCTCATCCACATAGCCCAGCTCACCATCGTAAGCGCAGCAGCAGATGCCATTACCTTGCGCCATGGAATACCGGGCTTGCGAGGACGCAGCCCGGCAGGAAGCGTCCGGACTGATTCAGGCAGAACATCCCAGCGCTTATCCATGCCCCAGTGGTGCAGCACAGCGCGTTCTGCACCGGCTGAAGGCTGACTGAACACCACACCGGCCAGCGGCAGCGGGCGATACGGATTGAGCATCACCGACAGCGGTGCGGTCACACTTTGTGGCTCACGGATGAGCTGGTCGGCAAGCGTCAGCAGGAAGTTGTGTTTCACTTCACCGCAGGTTTGCTGCAGGCCCAGTGAAGTCAGACCCGGTGTCAGGGCTGAGAGTTGCTCTGCCAGCCCTTCGGTATGACACCCGGCAGGCAACAGACAACCTGTCGCCTGCGTAATGCGCCCTTCCGGCTTACCGGCGCGCGGGTGCAGGGACCAGACGTAGAAAGGAAGTTTCCAGCCAAGCGTTTCCATACGCGCGCTGATGGCGTGAGACAGGGAATCCATGGTGCTTTCAGACGGTACCGGCAGCGGCGGCTCCAGCCCTGGTGCTGAGAGCTGGTCAAAGGCCGAGGTGACCCAAACCAGCCCATCCACCGGACGGCGACGCAGTTTGCGCAGCGCGGTCAGCCAGGCACTGTCCGCTGGCGTATTGAGGCCACCGCCCCACAGCAACAGTGTGCCGCGGTCCTCCTGCCAGAGCTGAGTTGTAAGGCCCGGAGTCAGTTGTTCCACTTCAGCGGCCGTACCGGTTATCAGCAGGATGCGAGTTTTACGTCCCCAGCGATGGCCATAGAGGTTACGCATGGCTTCACGGATGGTGTCGACCGTGACGTTGCGCGGCAGGGTCTGCTCAACGCGACCTTCACTGGTTGGCAGTCCTTTCTTACGTTCAGCCTGAAAACGTGACCAGCGTTGTTTGAGCGCTAATCCGATAACCCTGCCATGACGAATTAACAACAACAGGATCATCGCCCCGACAATACCCAGTGTTTTTAATCCTTCGCTGTTCAGGCCAATTGCATCCCCATGCGACCAGATGGCCCATGCCAGTATAGCAGCGATGATCGCGGTAAAGCCGAGACCTCCCCAACTACCACGCCACGCTGAACTATCTTTTGCCATTCGCCTGCTCTCCTGTTGTGACGATATTCATAAATCGCTGTTTTTTATCATCAGAAAGCATCAGGCAGTTCCCCGTCAGTGTCACAGTATCACTGGCAACAGCAGCCATAATCCACGGCGAGAAGGGGCCGCTGCGTCCTGCGTACTCTTCCAGCCAGTGACACTGTTGAGGTTTCCAGTGGCCTTCGTAGTTTTTAGCGCTGCCCAGTAGCGTGGAAAATACCTTGCCCCACGCGGTACCGTCCCCGAGAAGCACGTCTATTTTGATAGCCTGCGACTGAGTGGATAAAAAGGTATCAAAGGCCAGGCTCAGATCTTCTGTCGGCTCGATCGACATGGGCCGTAGCAGACGGGCGTGATGATCGAAGCGGTATTTGGTGGCCACATCGTCAGAGGTCAGTAACAGGGCTGACAGCGCATCACTGTAAACGTCGCCCCCCTGCGTCTGATGGACCAACAACAACTCGACATCCAGCGTCGGCGTTTTGAGCCGCTCTTCAACCGACGAAAAGGAGCGGGTATTCAGGATCGTCAGGAAAGGTGCTGTGAGCGTGAGGCCGAAATGTTGGATCCAGGCGGCAGAAAAAGCCTTCTGCAAATGCTCTTCGGGATCCGAAGCATCAGTGAGCAGTGTTCCCCCAAATGGCAAATCAGCACAGAGTTGTATGAGTGATTCATCAAGGCCACCAAGAAGGGCCGAAAACACATTTTCTCCCGAGGGGAGCGCGATACGCCTGACAAGCGCATTGCTCTGTTCAAGATCAGCAGGAGACTGTATAAAGCGCGCGGGCGTCAGTTCAGCGGGCAGGATCACCCTGCTGTACAGAACCGCCAGATAGCGTCCTGCCCAGTCAGTCCATTGTTGCTGCGCATATTCCGCTTCATCGAACTCAAACTGATGTTTGTCCATCGCATGGTTATACAGCCAGCTTCGTAAGCAAATCATCACTAACCAGAGAAAGAGTGGGCTTCCCGCTACGATCCAGAGATTAAATTTTTGCAGTGTTCCCAGAAACTGATTGGCATGGAGAACAAAAAGGAGCACTCCGGTGATTATTGCAACGAGACAGGCCATCAACCACAACATGGTTGAAGGCTCTTCCGGCGCTGCGGTGATAGTGGCTTTCTGGCGTTCCCAGCTCATTATTTATCCTACTGAACAGTCCGGCGCACTGGAGATAACATGGCAGCCGCATTCACATTCGCAGCCATCGACAACAACTTGTTTGCCATCAGATATCCATTCAGGTGATCCTTCGATAATGGCATTGATACCATGCCCTTCGACAGGACAATTAATTTCGTCGCCAACAAGTGCTACTTTTTTTCCATTCACGATCATGGTCGAAGAGGCAGAAATGACTTCGCCACCATGTGTTGTTTTATCTCCGAGTAATACAAATCCTTTGAACATATATTCTCCAATTAATATCATTTTAAAATTTTAATTCTCTACACAGCGAAAACCATCACCAGGACCTTCATAATCAGGCTCGCTTTTCCCTCGTGTAATATCATACAATCCAAACATGGAGCCTAAATAACCTCGAATCACTTTTTTGTCACCTTTATATGGTCCTTGCGGATTTTTTTCAGGTGAGTTTTTATAATAATTTTCAGCATACCAGTCATTCACCCATTCATTTCCATTCCCCATCATGTCATATAAACCTAAGGGATTGGGAGGATACGAACCGACAGGAGCCATGTCATGAGTGAAGTTAAGTTCATCGTCTGGATCGTCAGGGTTATATTGATTGTCACTATTTGCAAACTGAAAAAACTGACCTCCGCTACGAGCTGCATATTCCCATTGAGCCTCGGTAGGTAAAGTAATAGATTTTCCTGATACTTCCCCAATCCATTGACAGAAAGCTTTAGCATCATTCCAATTTACTGAGGCAGGATAATGATCTCCTGTTGATTTTCTAAACCGCTCACTTGTACTTTTTTTGTGGCCCATAGATAATACTGATTTTTATCTTTTCCAGTTAAGTCAATCCATTTATTAAAATTTCCCCAGGTTACTTTATATTTTGTTATTTTAAAGTCAGACAACTCAACCCAGTGTAATGGCTTATTATTCTGCTCAGGGCTAAATGGCATTTTTTCACCAACAAGAGGGCCAAAATCTCCCATTTGGAAACGTCCCCCTTTAACGGAAATCATAGAGTTAACAATCTCATCAGCGAATTGCTTCTCGCTACTTGCATTACCTTTCGCATTATCACATCCAATGAGAACGACACCTGATATAAAGGTAATGATAATTTGCTTGCATTGACTCATGATAATCAAAGATTCATCATTAAATATATTAATCAATTTTCTACACAACGAAATCCATAACCGGGCCCTTCTGTTTCCGGTTTATTACTTCCTCGCGTGATATCATACAAACCAAACATTGAACCTAAGTAGCCTCTGACCACTTTTTCCGTTCCATTAGCTGGCCCCTGGGGATCTTTTTCAGGAGAATATTGGTAATAATCCTCAGCATACCAGTCATTGACCCAATCGTGCCCATTCCCCATCATGTCATAAAGCCCCAATGGATTCGGTGGGAAAGAACCAACTGGAGAATAGTCGTGAGTAAAATTAAGTTTTGAATCGGGAACACTTAGGTCATAGACATTATCAGTGTTAGCAAATTGTCTAAATTTACCACGACTACGTGCAGCATATTCCCATTGTGCCTCAGTAGGTAAGGCGATTTTTTTCCCTGTAACGTCGCCAACCCATTGACAAAAATTAAAAGCATCTTTCCAGTTAGCAACCGCAGGGTAATCATCACCAATGTACTTAAGCATACGTTCGTCGTATTTACTTTCAACTTTTCTATCTGAAATTTTCTTATAATATTTATTGGTGTCTTTGTTAGTCATAGATAGCCATAAATTAAACTCCCCCCAAGTTATTCTATTTTTTGTCATTTTAAAATCAGTTAAATCAACCCAGTGAAGCGGCTTGTTATCATTATCAGGACTAAACGGTAGTTTTTCTCCAATGAGAGACCCAAAATCTCCCATTTGATAACGCCCACCTTCAACTGTCACCATTGAGTCAACAATCTGCGAAGCTAATTTACTTTGTTCTTTTCGGCTTTTTTCTTCATTGCAACCAGTAATAACGAAGATACTAATGGCTATAATAAAATTAACTTTATTCATTTACTCACCTCCATGCCATTAACAACAACCCTAGTGCAACTCTCCATCAAGAAAGGAGAAACCTCTACTAATGATTTAAACTCATTACCACTAACATCTATTGATTCTGGTAAGCTTTCATATATTGAGATTAAATTTTTAGCGTAATGACTTGGAAAGACCTTAACTGTGGACGAATTTGGGATGATATTTCCTAGCCCATATGTTTGAACCTCTTCTCCCAATGCAAGAAAATCTGCTACCTTCTGTTGATTTGATTGCCATGAACCAGATATTTCAAATGTTTTAGATAGGTGCTGCATCACATTTTCATAATCTCGTTTTGACTGAATCCAACGTAATGACAACAGCACAGCCCGTTTTCTTGCACTATATGTCACCTGACCTTCACAGTGAGTTTGGGCATGGCTTGCGGGGCTGGCAACATCATCCCAGAAACTTCGCTCGATCAACGAAGCTATTGCTGCACCTTTACTTTCGGGAGGTGAATACTTTAAACATTCTCCTTGTGTATCTAAAATGTGCTCCATTAACTGTACACGCCGTTCCTTTTCATCCCAGCTATCTCTTAATTTTTCTAATAATAGATCTGTCTCTTTTCCTAAATTATCAGCCAACTGATTAACGCCGTACATACCGATAAGCAGCGGTAAAGCACAGAATGCATAAAAATCGCCTTCTCTGATTATATTCTCTGATAGTTTAATGTAATCAGCATTACGAAGCATATAAGTTAAGCAGGGCATAAAATCAGTCATGATCGCTATACCATCTATATCAAAAGCGACACTTCCTTTTCCGCCGCCCCCCCAGCACATGCCACCACGAGCAAGAACTTTAACTCTTCCATTTTCATAACTGAACCTAAAGGTACCACTCCATCCCACCCCAAATTGGGCTGCAGTACCTACAGCAACCTTCGCTAACTGTGTATATTTTGATTTTTTATTTTCGGGATTTAACCACTTAATCGAACCAGCCAAGTTTGCTGATGCTTGGGCTCCGGCAAAGACGGTTAATTCCCCTGTTGCTTCTGGCTCTTTCACCACCTGGCTGATATCAATTTTACGTTGTCCTGGAGCAGGAGCAGTTCCATCACCGGAAGGCCCCGGGACGCCTTTCGCCCAGTTGCTTTTCACCGATACACCCAACTCAACGCCTAAGCTTGCACCAACACTGCCCGCCAAAGTCAGTTCAAAATCAAAACGTAATACCCCCAGACTTCCCATTCCCCCACCCATTTCAGGCTTCAGGGGATAAGTCATCGTAATACCATGTATGTCTGGAAGTGACAGGGTTAATTTGCTTTTAGACTCAGCGAGAGCGAGACTTGCATATGCACTTGCTTTTCCGCTGGTGACAGCTTCTTTTTTTACCTTTTTACCTTGATTACGAAAATCTACTTCAAACGGATTTAATTCTTCCGTCAGACCTGCTCCATAAGTCCAGCGCATAAGCTGAGACTGAGCATCAAAACCCAATCTCTCTCCCTGATAGGGGGAATGTTTGAGGCTGTCATTCATATCCCTCGCCCATTGTCCAAGAACACCTGTGTGCTGTTCTAATAAATCCTGCTCAGCCTTCAGCATTTTGGGTTTTACTTTGCTTATCTGCGTTTTCAGCTTATCGTAATCGATCTTTTCTCTTGTCCTTGTATTTCCCTCATTGTCAATATATGACTCAGATATAACAAAGCTCTTACCACCAGACTTTTTATCGCTATCTTCAAGCGGATAACGTCGCCATTTGCTGTCAATTTGATCTGAACGGGCATAAATGTAACGAACACCTTTCATGCCACCCCGGACTTCGATTAACTCCATCAGGCCAACAGCACTTTTGCTGCTATTATCAAGGAGTGTGGTCTTCGGAAGTTCCTCTGTTGCTGAAAGCGTTGTCAATTTAACTTTCAATTGTTTATTCAGATCATCAAGTCGCTGGGCTTCCTGTTGTATTTGGGTTTGCAGGGCAGTACGTTCACTAATTTGCCCCCAGTTTAGTCTGGTGCACTGCAAAGTTAAATCATCAATACGCATCTGCGTATCAACCTGGTGGCCTAACAGGCTATTCAGGACATTACTTTCCTGTTCCAATTCATCACCATCAACAGCCAGAAATGTTTCACTGTCAGCATGAAAATAAAGGCGGGTACCTGATATATGGCTGGCTTTAATGCCCTTTGCCTGCATCCCTGTTTTGCCACTGCCATGAACGGTTGCTGTATTCCCCATGAAGGCAACTCCTGCTATTTGTGTTCTGATTAAATCTGGATTTCTTATCCAAGTTCTACTTTGATCTTGTCAGATAAAGCCGTGAATATTTCGGCAGTATTCCCGTCTGAATCCGTTATGCCGGAAAAAACATCGCCTTTACTGGTCGTAATGCGATAGCGCGTATTCGGAGCAAGCTGTCCTGTTTTTTCGTCATGCGCAACAAAATATTCACTGTATCCACCGGGAAATTCCGGTACAGAAGTGGTATAGTTTGCGGTTCCCATTTTCTGCGCATTAGCACATTTCCACAGCACATTACCTTCACAGCCAAGTATGATGTTCTTACCCGTTATCTGGATAAATGAGCCATCCAGGTTTTTCAGCACTATATCTTTCGCCGCAGTGATCTCAATCCGTCCTTCCGTACTGGTCACCGTGACGTCCTTTTTGGCAATGGCCTCCAGCGCATCATCCTGCGCCTGGATTTCCACTTTGCCCTTAGCCGCAAAGAGTTTCATCCCGGCCTTTCGGGCCAGCATGCTCACGGCTTCACCCGCCGCCACCGTAAAGCGCTTCAGCGCACTGATGTCCGTATTCTGCTGGGATATAATCCCGACGCTTGCTCTCCCCGATGCCATACGAACTGCCTGCGGGCTGGTGATACTCACCCCTTCCGGCGCATTCAGTACCATACCTGGCCGGGCCAGCTCTTTCAGGGACTCCGTCAGCTTAACCTGGCTCTGAATATCTGCTGGCAATGCCTCTGCCGTTTCAGCAGCATCAGAAAGACTTCTGGCAATACTCAATGCATTTTCCAGTTGAGATATCGCTTCCCGCATCGACAGCATCTTATCGCCGGCAAACGGCTGTTTATCGGCGGTAATGAACACCCCTGCACCACCACGAATGGAAACATGCCGGTCGGTGCGCAGTTCTGCCCCCTCACCACGAAGATCCCTGGAAGCGTCTACATTGTGCCCTAAATTGAGCTGCGTCTTGCCCCCGTACTCTGTACTGAGCTTAACGTGCTCCTCGCCGCGCTTATCCTCCATCCGCAGTTTGTTCAGGCCAGCCGTGCGTATCACGTTGCGGGTATTGTTCTTCTCGGTGACGTGGTCCACATGACGGGAGTCGTGCATGGCATAGGCAATATACGGCCGATCCGGATCGCCTTCATGGAAGGCAATGGCGACTTCAGTACCCTGGATCAACGGGAAGTGGAATCCGTATTTGTCCCCACCATAAGGCTTGGCAAAGCGCACTGGCATGCTTTCCATGCCCTGCTTTTTATCATCACGGTCGGCATCAAACTTCACCCGGTACATGCCGGATGCATCCTGCCAGGCGTAGATGTCGTTATCTTTGGCACTGGTCACACGCGCCATCAGGGTGCCGCTGACCACCGGACGCTTTTTCGCGGCTGGACGCCAGCATCGGTTCTCGTAGTACGGCATCGCTACCCATGTCACTTTCAAGGCATTCTTACGGCTGCCGTAGTAGCCAGTGCGGATAATAACAACACCATTCTCCGTTTCACGGGGTAGTGTCGGCGAGATAGCGGTTTCGGTAATGGTAAGAACCTGCGCCGGGCCCAGGGTATGGTCCGTACTGCTGCCGGTCACTGTAGTCTGGGCGGACAAAAAACGTTCATGCTCCAGACGAGCCCAGAAGTTACCGGTTTCGGTTGCAGGGGTAATTTTGTCACCCCGCTCGAGGTGACGCGGACGATAGTGATACACATCACCATAAGTGATACCGTCACCGTCGCCCTGGGTCATGTCTGCCGGGACGGACGTCAGAATATTCTGCGCTTCGCGATGGTTATAGTCGCTGGCGGTGACCGAACGTTCCACCACGTTGTGCCAGACGTGGATATCCCACACCGAGTCAACGGCATTGTCATTGGTGCCCGAAGGGCTATTAAGTGGCAGTTTTTTACCGAATGTCCAGGCGCTCTGCTTATCCGCAAAGTGCACCACTTCAGTCTGGGTATCCGGTTGCAGGGTGAAGAAGTAAAAAATCCCCACCTCAGCCAGCAGACGCTCGATAAACGCGAGGTCACTTTCCTGGTACTGATTTATCTGTTCCCGTTTTGGGTAGGTTTGTTTAAGCTTGAATTCATATTCCCACCCCTTCAAACCATGCTCGCCAAGAATTTGCTCTACCACTTCCGGCACTGATTTGTTGACGAAGAAACGGTGAGTACGAAACTGCTTATCCAGTAAGGATATAAAAGGTTCCAGAATAATTTCATACGTAACCTGATCGCGTGAACCGGCCAGGCGTCGGAAATTTGTCACCACACCATGAACAATTTTACCGACAACAGAATCTAATAGTTTCCCCACCCCCATGCTCAGCGTAGCGGTTTTACTTAACATCATTTCAGCCGTAAGATCTGGATGTGAACTGGTAAAACGAATGGTGTAATGATAGAGAGCACTCATTTGTTCTAAACCATCAAAACGTTCCACATCCAATGGATAAGGGCAGGAAGGAATATCCAGTTTATAGCGATTAAGGATACCCTCTGTCATTTTAAATGTATTTTCCATTTCTATAATTCCTGTCCTGGGTTAGAATGATATTAAATAGAACCAAACTCAACAAACATGATAAATATTATCTATAATGCTTCCATTCATCATAAATATATTTCAAGGCGAATTTATAAAGTCCATAACCTATGAGAAAGGCTACTATACCTGCCCCACCTAGAATAAAGCGGTAAGGATCGGCTGAAAAAAAGAAACAGTAGAAAGAGTAAACCATACTGATAGTTCCTAGCGTCATCCCGATACTGGCTACGATCCGTGAAACAATGATAAGTATAAAATCTTTTATATTCATAAACCTCCAAAGAAGTATTCGCAGACATTATTAAACTCTTCAGGATTTATCTTTTCAATTTCACAAGCCGTCTCATAAGGCCTAACAATGTCCTCAACAAGATAATAAAAAAGATCAAAATCACCCATACTGTTTAATTTCTCATACATTATGGGGTTTCTTTCACGCAAGTACCGCGATGTATAAATAGATCTTGATGCTTCAGCACCAACTCCCAATACACCACCAGCAATAGAACCAGAAAAAAAGGCACCAACTCCTTGAGATATAATCACCCTTCCGAGGTTAACCCCCGTAAACTGCGAGAACATCATTTTACCTATAACACTTCCAGATATATTTCTTGAAAAATGTGAAATTTTATGCGTGTCTACATGAGAAACAAAATCATCTATAAATGGTTTAATAACCTTATAAATAACCTCATCGTTAAAAGTTACTTTTTTAACCAGTGCTGCTAACCGAAATTTATCATCCTGATTCTCTCTGCGGTGTTCCGTATCTATAAAATCATAGCCAAGATAGGCAAGGCTGACGGGTAAGGAAATAACACCTTTCGCCACAGCACCGATAAACCCAGACCCATCGATATGAATGGCCTCAAGCATATCTCTGGCAATCTCTTTTGCGCTGTCCATAATTGCTACCCTTTAGATAAACCAGTTAATCAAACGCCAGCACAATCCCTTCTTCGTCATCCCAGCCCAGCGTCAGGCTGTGTGGATTCTGCTTCGCGGCCATGTGCGTGAGCAGTTGCTGGCTCAGCACCGGCAGAATTTGCTGATTGAGCAGGCTGTCGACATTGCGTGCGCCGGTGTCCGGCAGCAGGCAGGCTGAAGTCAGCGCATCATAAAGACTTTCATCAATGTGCGTGCTCAGGCCGTAGTGTCGATGCAGGCGCTTGCTAACCTGTGAGAGTTTCATTTCCACGATGGTACGCATGGCTGCTTCCGAGAGGGGGCGGTAAATCACGGTCTGGAAGCGGGCCAGCAGCGCCGGCTGGAAGTGATCGCGCAGTATCGGACGCAGCAGCTCGTGAAGATCGCCTTCGCTGGCCTCCGGCTGTTCGTCAAGCAGCTGCATCAGGTGGTCGCTGCCGAGATTCGAGGTCATCAGAATGACGGTGTTGCGGAAGTCGATTTCACGTCCTTCGCCGTCGCGCATAAAGCCGCGGTCAAAGACCTGATAGAACAGGTTCATCACGTCGCGGTGGGCTTTTTCGACTTCATCGAGCAAAACCACACTATACGGGCGCTTGCGCACGGCTTCGGTCAGGATCCCTCCCTGGCCATAACCGACGTAACCCGGAGGGGAGCCCTTCAGTTGGGAAACCGTATGCGGCTCCTGGTATTCGGAGAGGTTAATCGTAATGAGTGACTTCTCACCGCCGTACATGACATCGGCCAGCGCAAGCGCGGTTTCGGTTTTCCCCACCCCGCTCGGTCCAACCAGCAGAAACACGCCCTGCGGGCCATTCTCGGAGGTGAGACCCGTTTTTGCCGCACGCAGACGCTGGGCGATGGCCTCGAGCGCCACATCCTGCCCGACGACACGTTTACCCATTTCATTTTCGAGGGTCAGCAGTTCGGTCTGCTCATCTTTCATCAGCGATGACAGCGGAACGCCTGTCCAGTCAGCAATCACGTTGGCAACGGTGCGTACGTCAACATCCAGAGAGAGCAGCGGGTTGCTGTGCTGCATGCCGTTCAGTTCCTGCTGCAGCGTGCGCGTCTCGCTTTGACGGGAGATGTCCTGGCGGCTTTCCAGCAGTTGTTCGGTGAGTTTCAGTTCCTGCCCGTACTGCGTTTCAAGCTCGTCGAGAGCAACGATAAGAGCGTTCTCTTCCTGCTCAATGACGGTCAGGCGTTCACCATGGCTCTGATTGCCGACAGCAATATCTTCCAGCAGCGCCTGCTTCTCCATTTCAAGAGAGGTAATCTGCGAGCGAATGCAGGTCAGCTGTTCCGGTACCGTGTCGAGGCTCATTCGGACGCGCGCTGCGGCGGTGTCAAGCAGATCAACCGCCTTATCCGGCAACTGGCGGCCCGTGAGGTAGCGGCGGGAAAGCGTAACAGCAGCGCGCACCGCATCGTCGGTAATGTGCACGTGATGGTGCTCGGCGTAACGGGATTTCAGACCACGGAGCATCAGACAGGCGGTGTCGTCGTCAGGCTCATCGACTTTTACCATCTGGAAACGACGCTCCAGGGCCGCGTCGCGTTCGAAGTACTGCTTGTACTCGCTCCAGGTAGTGGCCGCAATGGTACGCAGTTCGCCACGCGCCAGCGCCGGTTTCAGCAGGTTCGCTGCATCGGCGCCCCCCGCCTGGTTGCCCGCGCCGATGATGGTATGCGCTTCATCAATAAATAGCAGGACCGGGGACGGGGATTGCTGCACCGCATCGATGACGTTTTTCAGCCGCTGTTCGAACTCGCCTTTCACGCCTGCACCGGCCTGCAGCAGGCCCAGGTCAAGGGTACGCAGAGTGACCGTTTTCTGTGATTCAGGCACATTCCCCTCGGCAATACGCAATGCCAGACCTTCAACCAGTGCGGTTTTCCCCACGCCCGGCTCGCCGACCAGAATCGGGTTGTTTTTGCGGCGACGAGAGAGGATATCCACCATCTGACGGATTTCTGTGTCACGGCCAAACACCGGATCGATCTTCCCTTCCTTCGCTTTGGCGGTGACATCGAGGGTGAATTTATCCAGCGTGTTCTGCAGCGCAGGGCTCAGTTCCCCCTCTTTCATTTCCACACCAGCCGGACGCCCGACAAACTCCACCTCACCACCGTGGTTCTGTGCCAGCTCGGCTTCGCGCTGCATTTCCGGACGCTCATCCGATTGCGCATCCAGCAACGGTCCCAGGCGCTCCAGCTGGCTCTGAGCAAGCGTTAACAACGGCCAAAGGCCGTCACAACGTGCCAGTTTTGGTTTTTCCACCAAGGCCATCAGCAGATGGATGCTGCGAATGTGCTCTTCGCCATTGAGTGAGGCAAGTAGCCAGGCTTGCTGCATCAGAGTCTGGATGTCATCAGAGAGCTGGGGCCGATGGCGCACGGAGCGAGGTTGTCTGTCGAGCCAGCCAAGTAAATCCTGCCAAATGCCATCCATATCCCATTCATAGCGACGCGCCAACACCGTCAGGTCACCTTCCCCCTGCTCCAGCAGCTTCAGCAGCCAGTGCTCCGGCAGAATTTCGGCATGGGCACGGGTCTGACAGAGCGAAGCTGCGCCTTCCATCGCTCGGGCACAGTAAGGGTTCAGACGACGTAACAGGATGGCTGGATTTTCCATGAGATTCTCTCTTTGTCGGTTCCTGGACACGCTACCGCCCCTCGCTGTTCACCAAAGCGCATAAGGTCAGGCAGGCAGATTGTTTTTTCTTTGCTGAGTGCCCGCATCTCAGGCACTCAGCAAAAAACTGCGGACAGGAAAACCTGCCCGCATCAGGATTACGCCGTGGCGCGTTCGTTCCAGGAATCGGAATGAATGATGTTGCCGTCTTTGTAGGTCCAGGTGATTTTTTCGTAACGCAGTTCAACGCGCTCAAGGTGGTTGTGCTTCTCTTTAGAAGGATCCTTGATGTCATACATTTCAGGATTCACTTTCACTACCTTCACGTTTTCCAGTTTGGTGTTGAAGTACTCCACTTCCTGGCCCGCGTCGTTGATTTTGTACCACTTGAATTCAGCGGATTTCAGGGTCTGACCGGTTGTCACCGCCTTGTACAGATACGGGCTGGAGGAATCGATTTCCTTCGTGAACAGGAACGGCGTGTGGATACGGGTGCCGGTCAGCTTGCCGGTGTTGTTGTCGGTTGGGATGTACAGGTTATGCTCCTGTGCAACCACTTCGATGCTGCCTTCACGATCCTGAACGTCAACAGACCCTTTGATGTCCGCGCCGCCGTCGTCCTTCAGCCAAAGATAAACAGGAATTGCCATGGAATTACTCTCCATTGTGTAGTGAAGCGCCATCATCCTGCGATGGCGCCGGGTGTTTGCCGGGTATCTGACAGGCGTTGGCCTGCGGTACCAGACTGATTTCGACACGGCGGTTGAGCGCACGCCCTTCCAGGGTGTCGTTGGTTGCGACAGGACGGCTTTCGCCATAGCCCTGCACCGCAAAACAGCTTTCGGGCACGTCGCCCGTGTCCCGCATCCAGTTGCGCACCGCTTCGGCGCGTTTCAGAGACAGCGTCTGGTTCAGCTGCGGATTGCCGGTGTTATCGGTATGCCCAGACACGACAATCAGCCAGCCCGGTTTCGCTTTGATGCCAACCAGTGAATTCACCAGCATCCTGGTGGAACCCGCTTTCAGCACGGACTTGCCGGAATCGAACAGCGACATGCTGTCGAGGCGAATGGTTTTCGGTCCCTGGATGATTTTCTTAATAACCGGTGGAGGCGGTGGCGGAGGTGCCCAGTCGCTGAGAGCGGCCTCAACGAGCGGAACCAGGCGCAGCCCCTGATATAGTCCCAGGCGATAACGTAGTGGTTCCCCACGACGCAACCAGTCGTCGAGCAACGCACCATCAGCCCGCAGACGCTGCTGCGCATGCAGTTTCGGTTCAACAGGCTTACCGCTCAGTTGGTGATACAGTGCAAGATGATCGCCAACGTTACGGATGAGGCGCTGGTTGTTCATCCAGGACGCCAGCATCGCCAATGCAAGGAAAATACCCCCGAGTAGCCCGGCATAACCCCAGAATACCTTCCGACGGCTAATACCATGTCGGCGTGGTAACGCTGGCAGAAGCAGTTCAGGTAGCGGCAGTGGCTCTGTGGTCACGGCCGCATCCGGTGGCAGCGCCGTCACAGAGGTAATGTGCTGTTGCCAGAGATTGCCCGCGATACCGTTCACCCGCACCATGCACATGCCCTGCACACAGGGCTTCATCACGGGTAACTCACCCCGCCGTACCGACAACAAGTCATTCACCGCGCTATTCTGCCAGGCAAGCAGACTGTCCAGCCACAGGCCCTGACTCAGACGGGAAAAACGTCCGTCTGACCCAGTATCCCGGGCCCACTCCGTCAGTGACACATTGCCCTGACCAGGCTGATAGACCTGAATACCGCTCTGCTGGCTTATCGTGGTAAACCAGACAGGCTCGGCTTCCGCATACGCCGCCGGTGGTGACACCCAGGTTACGGTCCACATTGGAGGGAGCGTGCCGAATGCCGCGCGACACTGGACGACAGCACGCTGCCAGCCCCGAAGAGACTGGGTAAAATCATCGCTGGATATGTGCTGCTCAGGCACAACCGCCAGCATGACCGAGATTTGCGACACCAGAGCCGGGCGCACCAAACTCAGGTGCTGTGCAAAGAGCGGTAGTTGCTCTGCATCCTTTACCCACAGATACCAGCCCTGCCGGGTTTCCCGGTGACGGGTTCCGGACACAAAGAGTGGAGCGTTATCACCACAGACAAAGATAACCGCCCCCTGAAAATCTTCCGGCGGCAGGCTTTCATCCACAATCTCACGAACGGCGGTTGCCCGCGCCAGAGAACCCCGATACTGGCACCAGAAAATAACTCCGGCCACCAGAGCAACCAGAAGACCGAGTGCTACACGGCTGCCTGTGGACAGTGACCAGAATCCCAGAATGAGCCACAGCGCCAGTATGGCCCCTAGGGCAGTTAACAGACTTCGGTACGTATCCCGCATCGCTTACCCCAGCCTGACGATCTGGCTTACCAGCCCGGTAAGCGAAGACGAAAGGAAAAACCAGAGCGCTGCCAGGGCGACAGCGGCCACAACCCAGCTCAGCCAGTACCAGCGACGGCCGCTGCGCAAACGCGATGCGCGGGCCACGATGGGGGCATCCTGTGCCAATGTGAAGGCGGGCACCCGCTCTGCGAGAGCGCGAACAATATCTTCCCTACGCTCATCATCCTGAGCGCGATACTGTCCCACGAACCCCAGTTGCAGAGCACGGTACATACAGGTCAGGACGGCGGTATCAGGGGCTGCTTCTTTCAGCAGGTTACGGATCCTTTCCCACAGCTCTTCACCTGCGTTGAGGGTACCAAAGAAGTGTGCCTGAAGCGGGTCACGGCGCCAGGTCAGGTAGCCAGCATCGGTAGTTCCCCGGTTCATCACGCTCTCATCAAGCAGTGCACACAGGGTATACACCATATGGTCACGGCTGATGTCGCTGTAACCAGCCTCCGTGAGCGCAGCTTTCGCCTCCCGTACCAGACGGCAGGCACGGCGATAGAGCTCTTCCCCGTCACGCACTTCCTGACCACCCCGCAGCTGGCTGGCCATCAGCCAGCCCGGGTAGAAGATCTGTTCTATCTGACTGAGTTCAGATTTATTCATGTACGTAGCACCGCAAAGAGTTCGAGATCAACATTCCCCAGCGAGCGCGGGGTATAGAAGGTGCAACAGCCCATTTCAAGCATCGCGCGAGCCGCCTCACTGCTCAAATCCAGCGAGAAATACTGGTTCTCAAGGCGCAGCGGGATAGCGGCCGGAACATGCGTCAAAGGCTTAATAAGCATCCCACTCAGCGCTACATTCACCACATCCGAAACATCATCAAAGCTGCCCGCTTTACACAACTGCGGGAATTTTGTCTGAAGCTCATGGTTCGGCATGGAAGAACGTACTGAGAGGTAGAAGTCCGCCCCTTCACGCAGACGCGCGTCGTGCAGAGCACCTTTCCAGATCTGGTCCTGATGCTCCAGGTGGATACTTACTACCCGCGACGGCAGGCTCGCTTCCAGAAGCTTGTCCAGCAATGCCAGCAATGGTGGAAATACCCGCTCAGGAGCATCGTGCTGATAAGCAGGAATGTCCCCGGCGTCATGCTCCAGTGAAAATGTCAGCAGGCTGCCGGCAAGACGGGTCAGTTCACGATACAGAAGTTCCGGGTGACGATCGGGCGTCTGCAGAAGTTCCGTTAACACCGGCTCGGCGCTGTTCAGAGCATTCAGCAGCCAGAACAGGGAGACATCCGCGACAGCAAAGTCTGCCATCCGCTCATTGCTTTCACGGCGCATGGACATCAGGCGGCGGCGGCGGGCCTGCAGACGAACCAGCAGGTCACCCAGTTCGGCAGTCAGCGACGGGCTTGCAGAAACGGAAAGCATTGGGGGAATGAAAGCAGGATCCCGACCCCACTGCCCCTGAGCATTACGCACCAGGCGGGTCACCGGACAGGTTAAATATGCCTTGTTTTCCTGGCTGGACAGACGCAGTGTTAGCGCATTACGTAGAATGGCGAGTTCTCCGCTTTCATGACCAGCCAGTTCCTGCACCACCACACGTTCGGCTTTCCAGCGACGGGGGCGTTCACTATCCTGCCCGTTATCGAGGTTGCCACCACTGGCGCTCAGCAGCGGCAATGCGGCAACCACCTCAACAGCCTCTGAGCCGTTTGCGGCAGACAAATCACAGACCGGCGGAATGTTATCCGCCAGATCCGTATCAACAATCGTGCCATCCTGGAAACGTACGACCAGACGGATGGCATTCAGACGCGAGAGCGCAAGTGCAGCATCATCAAATTCTGCCGCAACCACGCCCCAGGGATGAGAAATACCCATCCGGGCGACCATGCTGGCAACGTGCTCACTCCAGCGGACCTGCTGCTGGAACTGTTGCGGGGCCAGAGCGGCCCCATCCTCCCAAAGTGGGCGGTAAATTTTCATCCCTGATCACCCCTCGCCTTACGATTTCGCTTTCGGCATCTGGGAAACCAGCGACAGGTTGACGTCCATCCCTTCCACCTGGAAGTGCGGAATCGCATACAATTTCACGCGGAAGAAGCCCGGGTTATCCTCAATATCTTCCACCACCACTTTTGCATCACGCAGTGGATGAGATGCCTGAAGTTCGTCGCCCGGATCGGTCATTTCGGTCACCAGACTGCGGACCCAGGTGTTCAGCTCCAGCTCCAGCAGTCGGCGATCCTTGGTGGTACCGATGTTCTCGCGCTGAATCAGCTTCAGGTAGTGGGCGATACGCGACAGCAGGAAGATGTACGGCAGACGGGCGTTGATGCGGCTGTTGGCCGTTGCATCTGCGGTATCATACAGCGCCGGTTTCTGGGCGGAGTTGGCTGAGAAGAAGCAGGCGTAGTCGCGGTTTTTATAGTAGGACAAAGGAATAAAGCCCAGATTCGCGAACTCGAATTCACGCGTTTCAGGGATCATGACCTCAGACGGGATTTTTACCTGATTGCCGGTACCCAGGTCATACAGATGGATAGGCAGATCCTGAACCGCACCGCCGGCCTGCGGGCCACGGATTTGTACACACCAGCCATTATTGATAAAGCTACGCACCATGTTGGACGCGAAGGCAAACGACGCATTCGTCCACAGGTATTTGTCGTGATCCGGACCTTTGACTTCTTCAACATAGTTGAAGCTGCGAACCGGAACAGTATCCGGGCCATACGGTAAACGTCCCAGTACGCGGGGCATCACCAGACCAATGTAGCGAGCGTCGTCCGTATCGCGGAACGATTTCCACTTGATGTACTCTGCGCGGTCAAAATAGTTACCAATATCTTTAATCGCCGCGACGTCTTCCATGGACTCCTTGAGGAAGAATTTCGGGCCTGCCGAGCCGATAAATGGCATATGTGCAGCCGCAGATACTTTAGAGATGTTGCGCAGCAGAGCGACATCCTGCGCTGAAGCATCGAACTCATAAGCGGAAATCAGCGCCGCAATCGGCTCGCCGCCCGGGGTATCGTATTCATCAATGTAGGCGTGTTTATAGAGACCACTCTGGATAATTTCCGGGCTGTCTTCAAAGTCCTGGCGAAGGTCTTCTTTAGACATGCTCAGAAGCTCAATTTTTACGTTCTGGCGAAAATCCGTTTTATCAACCAGCGACTTCACGCCGCGCCACAGGCTCTCAACCGCCTGAAATTCTTCATGGTGCATAACGGCGTCGAGCTGGCGGCTTATCTGGTAATCGAGCTCAGCGATGTGGTGATCGATCAGGCTTTTATCCAGTTTTTCGACCTTCGAGCCTGCCTTGGTCAGGCATTCCAGAAAGACCTGCATACCTGCGGTGAGACGCTCGTCAGCGGTCGCATCCGACATCGCCTGCGCATCTTGCCAGATATCCAGCGCGCTCAGTTCGGAGACCGGGTTCAGATTGATTTTCTCAAACAGTGAAGCGTATACCCCACCCACAGCAGGGCGTTCCAGCACCACGCTTTCCCCGCCAGCAGTATTATTTTGTACAGACATGAGCATTCCTTGATTAATCCGTTAAAACAGCATGATGGTTAAGGTTTTTTTGAAGCCAGTGCGGATAGTTCATTTCGCAACTCAGCACTAAGTGACTGGTCAAGAACGATTTTCTCCAGCTCTTTTCGGAAAGTCTGGTTATCCAGCAGGTTGGCTTTCAGATCGCGGAGCAAGTTGCGCATTGCCAGCATCGCCTTCAGCTGTGGAATTTGGGCAGCCACCTGCTCTGGCGTGAAATCTTTCATGCTCTGGAAAGTCAGCTGAATGTTGTCCTCACCACCATCGTCAGACAGCGTATTTTTAACGGCCAGGTTAACTTTTGGGGAATATTCGGAAAGAACGCTGTCAAAATTATTTTTGGTGATGTTAATCTTTTCGCGCTCAGATATTGTCGCAGATTCCTGCCCATTACTGAAATCACCCGCAACAAGCAATTTCAAGGGTAATTCCATTTTCTTGCTTGCTCCGCCAGTATGCAGGTCAAGCTTCAGGTTAATACGTGCCTTAGGCACCTCATTCTGAAAACTGTCAGCCATCTAATCATCCCTCTTTGTTTTGCTATGCCAACTTCACGGTATCGTTCTTGATGCGCAATAATAGAATAATGATCGGAACAAAATCAAATACACAGATCATTAATCCGATACAAGAATTTTCTTAAGAATTTTCCACTAAGACATTATCGTAAATAGGACAACTAAATCAGGAAAAGAAACTGCTCTTTTCGCACAAATCGAATATTTGTATCGCAGAAGGGATTGTAGCCAGAGAGATATTTATAAAAACATCATGTTTTGATTTGCATCACAGCATAACGTCAAAAAGCGCGAAAGAACGACAATATCTTATTGCGGCACGATTAAAAGAAGACAGGAATGGATGTAAGCAGATGGCTATTCCATTGATGGTATGAATAACGCTTAAGAATTTTCACGAAGAAATTTCTTATTTATTATGCGGAGGAATAAATAAAGGCGTAAATGTTTAATTTGGCGCAAATCAACAATACCGTTTTTTTTCTTTACGACTTCCCTATGAGCGCTAACGCTTTTGCCTTCCGCTCAGGCAGGAAAGGCGCTTTCATGCGACTGCCTATAAAATCTGTAAAATCAATCACCTTCCGAACTGTCGCTTTTTTAATCAAAAACGAGTAATAGCACATATCGTATAACGGTGCTACATTACGCCGCCCGCCCAAATCAGCAGTGGCCAGGCAACGCCGTAAAGTTCGGTAAAGCCTGCAACCATCACCTTGAAGAACGGTCTTATCGGCACGTCGTATCGCAAACTCTGCGCTACCTTTACAGGCTTCACATAGGTTTCACTATTTTGTCTCAATCCAAATTTCAACGCGCGTTTTTACACCCGCGTTACTGGTTTACATGGTTTGGTCTTGGCGTTCTCTGGCTGCTGGTTCAACTTCCGTACCCTGTACTGCGTTTGCTGGGGTCGAAACTGGGCAGCGCTTCCCGCGTCTTCCTGAAACGTCGCGAATCTATCGCGCGGAAAAATATTGAGCTTTGCTTTCCGCAGTACAATGCCGAAGAGCGCGAGAAGCTCATCGCTGAAAACTTTAAGTCTATCGGCATGGCGCTCCTTGAAACCGGCATGGCCTGGTTCTGGCCGGATGAGCGTGTCCGTAAGTGGTTTGATGTAGAAGGACTGGATAACCTGCAACGCGCGCAGATGCAAAAACGCGGTGTGATGGTCGTCGGCGTTCACTTTATGTCGCTGGAACTGGGTGGCCGCGTGATGGGCCTGTGCCAGCCAATGATGGCGACCTATCGACCACACAACAGTGCGCTGATGGAGTGGGTCCAGACGCGTGGCCGCATGCGTTCCAATAAGGCGATGATCAGCCGTAATAACCTGCGCGGTATGGTCGGTGCCCTGAAGAAAGGTGAAGCCGTCTGGTTTGCACCCGATCAGGATTATGGACGTAAAGGCAGCAGCTTTGCGCCTTTCTTTGCGGTTAAAGATGTTGCGACGACTAACGGCACCTTTGTCATCTCTCGTTTGTCAGGCGCCTCCATGCTGACCGTAACGATGGTGAGAAAAGCAGATAAATCAGGCTATCGTCTGCACATCTCTCCTGAAATGGCTAACTATCCGGAAAACGAGTGCGAAGCCGCGGCGTTTATCAATAAAGTCATCGAAACTGAAATCATGCGTGCGCCAGAGCAGTATCTGTGGATGCATCGTCGTTTCAAAACCCGCCCTCTTGGCGAAGCCTCGCTCTATATTTAAGCCTTTCATTAAGGTTAGTTTCGCTAAGAAACTAACCTTTTCAATCACCTGTCATCCCGTTGAGAAATCGTCTTTCATTGCGTCGCCCAAAGTGAATTTATTGCGATGCGAAATCAAACTGTCGCCGTTCCACGACACTCGTAAGTAACGGAAATTATTTAAAAAAATCCCTCTTGTCACCCCTCATTTTTAGGCGTACATTAGCGCCGTCTGGCAACAGGAAAGCACAGAATTCTGAGCTGGAGTGAGCGGCGTAACGGGAAAATTCTCATTTCCGTTTTGACCGGATTTCAGTTCTCTATAATCAGGTGGACTCTGTTTTTAAATGCGTACCACAAGATACGCGGAGCGATGAAACGTGAAATATTTCTTTATGGGCATTTCGGTGATTGTTTTAGTCTGGGCCGGAACCTTTGCCCTGATGATCTAGTGAAGAACATGCAGTCAAAAAAACAGGAGCCATCGGCTCCTGTTTTTTTATGTCATGTCGACGCGGGATGTTCAGACACGCTCTTCGACGAAAGAAGGCCGTCGGCCCGGAACATACTCTTGATGCCCCTCACCGCCTGACGAATGCGGTCACTGTTTTCAATCAGGGCAAATCGCACATGGGTGTCGCCATAATCACCAAAGCCAATGCCCGGTGATACGCACACCTTCGCATCCTGCAGCAGCTTTTTGGCAAACTCCAGCGATCCCATCGCCGCGTATGGCTCCGGAATTTTTGCCCAGACGTACATAGACGCCTTCGGCATTTCCACCATCCAGCCCGCTTCATGCAAGCCCTTTACCAGCACGTCACGGCGGCGCTTATACTGGGCGGCAATCTCGTGAACGCACTGCTGGTCGCCTTCCAGGGCAGCAATAGCCGCGACCTGTAGCGGCGTGAAGGTACCATAGTCGTGGTAACTCTTAATGCGCGCCAGTGCGCTCACCAGCGTTTTGTTACCCACCATAAAGCCAATACGCCAGCCTGCCATGTTGTAGCTTTTTGACAGCGTAAAGAATTCGACCGCCACGTCACGCGCGCCCGGAACCTGCATGATTGAAGGCGCTTTCCAGCCGTCATAAACAATGTCAGCGTAGGCTAAATCATGAACCACCAGCACGTCATACCGCTTGGCCAGGGCGACGACTTTCTCGAAGAAATCGAGCTCCACACACTGGGCGGTTGGGTTTGACGGGAAACCGAGGATCATCATCTTCGGTTTCGGATAACTTTCGCGTATCGCACGCTCAAGTTCGTTAAAGAAATCGACACCTTCCACCAGCGGAACGGAACGGACCTGCGCCCCGGCAATCACCGCGCCGTAGATGTGGATCGGGTAGCTTGGATTAGGCACCAGCACCGTATCGCCATGATCCAGCGTGGCCAACATCAGGTGAGCGAGCCCCTCTTTCGAGCCGATGGTGACAATCGCTTCACTTTCCGGATCGATATCAACCTGATAGCGATCCTGATACCAACGCGAGATCGCGCGACGTAATCTGGGAATACCGCGAGAGGTCGAGTAGCCGTGCGTATCCGGACGCTGGGCAACCGTGCAGAGCTTTTCAACGATATGCGGCGGCGTTGGGCCGTCAGGGTTACCCATGCTGAAATCAATAATATCTTCGCCGCGCCGACGCGCAGCCATTTTCAGTTCAGCAGTGATATTGAAAACATAAGGGGGGAGACGATCGATACGCGTAAAACGGCGTTCAGGACTGAATTCAGCCATAGATTCCTCAGATTAACGTTAGCGCCCGGACCGTCCGAGCGACGCTGCCACCGATGTGGCATGCTTAGAAAATAACCTGAAAAAAATCATGCTGTCGAGAGGGAAATGAAAAAAAAGCGATCGCCTGAAAACCGGAACCCGGCAGTGCCAAAAAGCGGAAGCCCCTGTTTCAGGGTTGGCTTTCTGATAGCCGTTATTTAACAGGATGATATCAAAACAGTTACCTGACGATACGCTGGCTATAAAAAATCTGGCCGTGTCCGTGATCGCCGGACAATCCCCTTTAAGAATTATGGTTTTTCCTCATTTGATAAACCTGACGGATAGCTGGTCAATACGCGTCAGGTTTTTTATCATGGTTCTTTCCCGTTTTCCCAGGTCTACTCGTGCACGAAATATTCACTATGCTGCTGGCGGTTTTTGACCGTGCGGCATTAATGCTGATTTGCCTGTTCTTCCTCATCCGCATTCGCCTGTTTCGCGAGCTGTTGCACAAATCCGCCCACTCGCCAAAAGAGCTGCTGGCCGTTACCGCCATCTTCTCGCTGTTCGCCCTGTTCAGCACCTGGTCAGGCGTGCCGGTAGAGGGCTCGCTGGTTAACGTGCGCATTATCGCCGTGATGTCCGGCGGAATTTTGTTTGGCCCGTGGGTGGGCGTTATCACCGGCGTGATTGCCGGAACCCATCGCTACCTGATTGATATCGGCGGCGTCACGGCGGTGCCCTGCTTTATTACCAGCATTATCGCCGGGGTGCTCTCCGGCTGGATCAGCCGCAAAATCCCGAAAAAACAGCGCTGGCGCGCAGGGATCGTCGCAGGCATGGTATGCGAAACGCTGACCATGATCCTGGTCGTCGTCTGGGCCCCGACCACCGCGCTGGGGCTGGATATCGTCTCGAAAATCGGGATTCCGATGATCCTGGGCAGCGTGTGCATCGGTTTTATCGTGCTGCTGGTGCAAAGCGTTGAAGGGGAAAAAGAGGCCAGCGCCGCCCGTCAGGCCAAGCTGGCGCTGGATATCGCCAACAAAACGCTACCGCTTTTCCGCCACGTTAACGCGGAGTCGTTGCGTCAGGTCTGCGAGATTATCCGCCACGACATCCACGCAGACGCCGTCGCCATCACCAATATTGACCACGTGCTGGCCTACGTTGGCGTCGGGGAACACAACTATCGCGACAACGATGACACCATCAGCCCAACCACCAGACAGGCGATCAACTACGGTAAAATCATCATTAAAAACAATGATGAAGCCCACCGAACGCCGGAAATCCACTCGATGCTGGTGATCCCGCTGTGGGAGAAAGGCGTCGTGACGGGCACCCTGAAAATTTATTACTGTCACGCGCATCAGATCACCTCCTCGCTCCAGGAGATGGCGATTGGCCTGTCGCAGATTATCTCCACCCAGCTGGAAGTCTCCCGTGCAGAACAGTTGCGTGAGATGGCAAATAAGGCAGAGCTGCGCGCGCTGCAGAGCAAAATCAATCCCCATTTCCTGTTTAACGCGCTGAACGCGATCTCCTCGTCCATACGTCTTAATCCGGACACCGCGCGACAGCTGATTTTTAACCTGTCCCGCTATCTGCGCTACAACATCGAGTTGAAAGATGACGAGCAGATCGACATCAAAAAAGAGCTGTATCAGATCAAAGACTACATCGCGATTGAGCAGGCGCGCTTTGGCGACAAACTCACGGTCATTTACGATATTGATGAAGAGGTCAACTGCGTGATCCCGAGCCTGCTTATCCAGCCGCTGGTCGAAAACGCGATTGTTCACGGCA
This sequence comes from Enterobacter sp. BNK-22, assembly GCF_048684805.1. Taxonomy (NCBI): domain Bacteria; kingdom Pseudomonadati; phylum Pseudomonadota; class Gammaproteobacteria; order Enterobacterales; family Enterobacteriaceae; genus Enterobacter; species Enterobacter sp. BNK-22. Next base: position 195,461 of record NZ_JBLQTT010000001.1, on the reverse strand, counting down.
TTCAGCCGTGTAAAGGCAAAGGCGTCGTCACCATCAGCGTCACCGAAAGCGGCAACCGCGTGCGTATTGCGGTGCGCGATACCGGACACGGCATTGATCCAAAAGTTATTGAGCGCGTGGAGTCTAACGAAATGCCCGGAAATAAAATCGGCCTGCTGAACGTGCATCACCGGGTCAAGCTGCTTTACGGCGATGGGCTGCACATTCAGCGTCTTGAACCGGGCACCGAAATTGCTTTTTACGTCCCGAACGAGCGCTCTCCCGTTCATTCAACAACATCACTGTTGCCCCAGGTGGAGTAACCCATGAAAGTCATCATCGTAGAAGATGAAATCCTGGCTCAACAGGAGCTAACCTGGCTTATCAACACCCACAGCCAGATGGAGATTGTGGGCACCTTTGATGACGGTCTGGACGTGCTGAAGTTTTTGCAGCATAACCGGGTCGACGCCATCTTCCTGGATATCAACATTCCGTCGCTGGATGGCGTATTGCTAGCGCAAAACATCAATCAGTTTGCCCATAAGCCGTTTATTGTGTTCGTGACCGCATGGAAAGAGCACGCCGTAGAGGCCTTCGAGCTGGAAGCGTTTGACTATATCCTTAAGCCTTACCAGGAGTCGCGGATTGTCAGCATGCTGCAAAAGCTGGAGGCCGCATGGCAGCAGCAGACCGCCCCTGCAAGCGCCAGCCCAACGGTACGGGAAAACGACACCATTAATCTGGTCAAAGATGAGCGCATCATCGTGACGCCGGTCAATGATATCTACTATGCCGAAGCCCATGAAAAGATGACGTTTGTTTATACGCGGCGGGAATCTTACGTGATGGCGATGAACATCACCGAGTTTTGCAGCAAGCTGCCTGCGTCGCACTTTTTCCGCTGCCACCGCTCGTTCTGCGTGAATTTAAACAAGATCCGCGAGATCGAACCGTGGTTTAACAACACCTATATCTTGCGCCTGAAGGATCTGGATTTTCAGGTGCCGGTGAGCCGCAGCAAGGTGAAAGAGTTCCGCCAGCTTATGCACCTGTAACGAAAAAGCCCTCTCCCGCGGGAGAGGGCCAGGCATCAGAGAATCTGACCGAGAACCTGACGCAGGTGGGCACCCGACCCCAGCAGCCCTGGGTTATCATGCACAATCAGATAAACCGGGATGTCCTGCACGTAGCTTCTGAAGCGCCCTTTATCCTCAAACCCGCCGCGGAAGCCGGAGGCTTTAAAGAAGTCGAGGAAGCGCGGCACAATGCCGCCCGCGATATAAACGCCCCCGAAGGTGCCCAGCGTCAGCGCCAGGTTGCCGCCGAAGCGTCCCATAATCACGCAGAACAGCGACAGGGCACGACGGCAGTCAATGCAGCTGTCCGCCAGCGCGCGTTCGGTGACGTCTTTCGGCTGCAGGTTTTCCGGCAGACGACCGTCTGACTTCACAATCGCCCGGTACAGGTTCACCAGCCCCGGCCCTGACAGCACGCGCTCGGCGGAGACGTGGCCGATCTCCGCGCGTAATTCTTCGAGGATAATGCCCTCTTCTTCGCTGTTTGGCGCAAAGTCAACGTGACCGCCTTCACCCGGCAGGCTCACCCAACGCTGAGCAACATGCACCAGATGTGAAACGCCCAGACCGGTACCGGCCCCGTAAACCGCAATCGGCTTACCTTCGACCGGCTCAGCGCCACCGAACTGGATCAGATGCTCAGGCTTCAGCATCGGGATCGCCATGGACACCGCGGTGAAGTCATTGATGATTTCAAGATGCGCAAAGCCGAGGTTTTTTTTCATCTCGGCGATGGAGAATGCCCAGGTATGGTTGGTCATGGCGACCCAGTCGCCGGTTATCGGACAGGCAATGGCGATGCAGCCATCTTCGACGCTTACCTGATGCTCGTCCAGATAGACGCGGACAACGGCCTCAAGACTTGGATAATCCAGCCCGGAATAGGTTTTCGCCCGGGAAATTTCACCGCTACTTACATCGCATAATGCGAGGCGCGCGTTCGTGCCGCCCACATCACCTACCAAAGCATACTTTGTCATTCTTCTACTGCTCCGCTAAAGTCAGAATAAATCTTTGGGACACTGTAAATTCAAGGCGTGATAACAACAACGACCGGAAGGTGAATGCCCATGGATTATCGATCTTCGTCACAGAATAACTTTACCGTTTCAGCACCTTTTGCACTATTGCCATAAGGCTTAATGTGCAAAGTAACGTCATACCGTTTTGTACAAGGAAATCATCATGCTCCACCCGCGAGCCAGAACCATGCTGTTGCTGGCCATTCCGGCGCTCATCATTGGCGTGGTTTCAAGTCTGGTGCTCATCGTCGTGATGAAAGTCGCGTCGGTGCTGCAAACACTATTATGGAACGCGCTTCCTGCAGGACTGGGCGTCACCGCTGACTCTCCTGCCTGGATCGTTGGGATGCTGACGTTAACCGGTATCGCGGTGGGCCTGGTGATCCGTTTCAGTCCCGGCCATGCTGGACCAGACCCGGCGCAGGAACCGCTGATTGGTGCCCCGGTTTCCCCTTCGGCACTGCCGGGGCTGATTATCGCGTTGATTCTCGGTCTGGCCGGCGGCGTCAGCCTGGGGCCAGAGCATCCGATTATGGCCGTGAATATTGGCCTGGCAGTTTTTCTCGGTTCACGCATTTTGCCCCGCGTCGGCGCGCTGGACTGGACCATTCTCGCCTCAGCAGGCACCATCGGGGCGCTTTTCGGCACGCCCGTGGCGGCAGCACTGATCTTTTCGCAGACGCTCAGTAGCAATAACGATGTCCCGCTCTGGGATAAACTGTTTGCTCCGCTGATGGCCGCCGCCGCCGGGGCGTTGACCACCAGCCTGTTTTTCCATCCCCATTTTTCACTCTCCTTGCCCCACTACGGCCAGATGCAAATCGCCGATATCTTCAGCGGCGCCATCGTCGTCGCCATCGCCATTGCGCTGGGCATGGTGGCAGTATGGTGTCTTCCACGTCTGCACCGGCTGATGCATCGACTCAAACACCCGGTGTTAATTCTGGGAGCTGGCGGTTTGATCCTCGGTATTTTAGGCGCAATCGGCGGGCCGGTGACGCTGTTTAAAGGGCTGGACGAGATGCAGCAGCTGGCTTTCAGCCAGATATTTAGCGTCTCCGACTATCTGCTGTTTGCCGTGATCAAGCTGGCAGCGCTGGTGGTGGCGGCCGCCTGCGGTTTCCGTGGTGGACGCATCTTCCCGGCGGTCTTTGTCGGCGTCGCGCTGGGGCTGATGCTGCACGAGCATGTCGATGCGGTCCCGGCGGCGATTACCGTCTCTTGTTCTATTCTGGGGTTGGTTCTGGTGGTCACGCGAGACGCGTGGCTAAGCCTGTTTATGGCGGCGGTCGTCGTACCGGATTCGACGCTTTTCCCTCTGCTTTGTATCGTGATGTTGCCCGCCTGGCTCCTGCTGGCGGGCAAACCGATGATGATGGCCTGGCGAAACGACAAATAATCAGGCGCTATTGCGCGCTTCCAGCGCTTTGGTGATCGCCCCCAGCAGCGGTGGGATATCGGCTTTCGGCAGCATCACCTCAATCAGCGAGAGCCGCTCGTGATGCGCCACTTTTTCAAGGACGTCCGCCAGCTGCTCCGCTTCACTGACCCGCCAGCACTGGGCCTGAGGATCAAGGCTCAGTGCCTGCGGGATTTGCGTCCAGTTCCATAGCGCAATGTCGTTATACCGCTGCTCAGGCCCATGGATCGCTCTTTCCACCGTATACCCTTCGTTGTTAAGGACCAGAATGATGGGGTGTTGTTTATCCCGCAGCATCGAGCCGAGCTCCTGGATGGTGAGCTGCGCCGCGCCATCCCCCGTCAGAACAATCACGCGCCGGTTCGGGCAGGCCGTTTGTGCGCCAAATGCCGCCGCCAGCGTATAGCCAATCGATCCCCACAGCGGCTGGACGATAAAATTCACATCAGCCGGCAGACGAAGGTCGATCGCGCCGAAGGCCGAGGTGCCCTGATCCGCAAGAATAATGTCTCCCGGACGAATAAACGTCTGCAGCGTTTGCCAGAAATTCGCCTGCGTCAGCGAGCCATCCGGCTGCGGGTAGGCCATCGCGCTTTGAGAGGACGGCACGGGCATCTCGTGCACGTGCTGTTTGCACAGCTCCACCAGCGTTTCGATTGCCTGAAGCATGGGGATGCCGGTAAACCAGATATCACCAACGCGTGAGGCATGAGGCTGAACTTCTATCGTCTGCGCCGGGGTGAGCTGGTGCGTGAAGCCGGCGGTCAGGGTATCGGTAAATCGCGTGCCGATGCACAGTACGGTATCCGCCCCTTCAATCGCCTCTTTTACCGCGCCAGCGCTCGCCGAACCGCTGTAGGTGCCGTAAAAACCAGCGTGACGCTCGTCGAATATCCCTTTGCCCATCAGCATGGTGGCGTGTGCCATCGGCACGTCTTTGACCCATTTCTGTAGTGCATGCTTCAGGCCATGGCGCAGGACAAGGAAATCAGCCAGCAGCGCAGTACGCTTGCTCCTGGCAAGCCTGTTTTCTGCAGCATCCCGGAATGCTTTCAGGCAGGCGCTATCGGCATGCGTATGCCGGAGCGTGAGAGCGTTTACAGGAGGAGTGGCGGCTTTTTTTGCCACGTCGGCAGGCAGCATCAGATAGCCGGGGCGACGCTCCCGGAGCATGGTCGTTAACACCCGGTCGATTTCATAACAGGCGTTTTGTTCGGTCAGGATCGCCTGCGCAGCGGTGATCGGCTCGCTCATATGATAAAAGTGACGAAACTCACCGTCGCCCAGCGTATGGTGCAGCAGCTCACCTCTTTGCTGGGATGCCATCCCCGGCGCACCCACAATATGCAAGACCGGAACGTGCTCGGCGTAGCTGCCCGCAATGCCGTTCATGGCGCTTAACTCTCCTACGCCAAATGTCGTCAGTAGCGCGGCGAAGCCCTTACATCGTGCATATCCGTCAGCGGCGTAAGAGGCGTTTAATTCGTTGGCACAGCCCACCCAACAGATGTCCGGGCTGTCTATTACATGGTCGAGAAACTGCAGGTTATAGTCGCCCGGCACGCCAAACAGATGATCGGCTCCACAATCTGTAAGACGGTCCAGCAGGTAATCGGCGACGCAGTATGGGGTACGCATAAACAGGTATCCTTCTAATGTTTTGACCTCACCTTGAGTATTAAATAAGCGTGATGGCTGTCCAGAATTGGCGATAAGAAGGACATGGAAAGAATGCTTTACAAAAAAGGCTGCGCTATGCTGCTTTTTTTCACGTAAATGTAAACGCATACACTGATTTTTCACTTCAGCGCCAGAGGTTACGAAAATGGGTTATCAGCCGGACAAAAATCGTTACGGGACAATGGAGTATCGCCGCTGCGGACGAAGCGGGCTCAGGTTGCCCGCCATCTCGCTTGGGCTGTGGCATAACTTTGGTGACGCCACCCTTATCGAAAACAGCCGTCAACTTTTACAGCGTGCGTTCGATCTGGGCATTACGCATTTCGACCTTGCCAACAACTATGGCCCGCCTCCCGGATCCGCCGAACGTAATTTCGGCCGTCTTTTGCAGGAGGATTTCCTGCCCTGGCGCGACGAGCTGATCGTCTCCACCAAAGCGGGTTATACCATGTGGGAGGGTCCGTACGGCGACTGGGGATCGCGCAAATATCTGCTGGCAAGCCTCGATCAAAGCCTGAAGCGCATGGGGCTGGAGTATGTGGATATCTTCTATCATCACCGGCCAGATCCGGAAACGCCCCTGCAGGAAACCATGAAAGCGCTTGACCATATGGTGCGTCAGGGGAAGGCTCTGTATGTCGGATTATCCAACTACCCGGCTGTTCTGGCTCGCCAGGCGATTGATATCCTTAATGACCTCGGGACACCCTGCCTGATCCACCAGCCGAAATACTCCCTCTTTGAACGTGCGCCGGAAGCGGGACTGCTGGACGTGTTGCAGGAAAAAGGGGTCGGCTGTATTCCCTTCTCGCCGCTGGCTGGCGGACAACTGACCAATCGCTATCTGAACGGCATTCCTGCAGACTCACGCGCGGCAAGCGGCAGTCAGTTCCTTAAACCCGATCAGCTCACCGAAGAGAAGCTGGAAAAAGTCAGGAAGCTGAATGCCCTGGCAGAAAGTCGCGGCCAGAAGCTGTCCCAGATGGCGCTGGCCTGGGTATTACGCCATGAGGCAGTGACGTCGGTGCTGATTGGGGCAAGTAAAGCGGCTCAGATTGATGACGCCGTAGGGATGCTGGCAAACCGCCATTTCTCAGAGGAAGAATTGGCCCGCATAGACGCGATCCTCAGCAGCTCAAAATAACACCGCTTTTAGCAAAAAGTGCTCTCACCCAGGAATTCGGAGTTGAGGCGATGATACGAAGGTTTACCAACTCGTAAAATTGCGTTAACAGGCCCAACAAAGGCCCCGATCGTGAAGGAGAAAGAGTATGTTCAGGTCACTGATTCTTGCAGCGGTATTACTGGCTTCGGCGCCGCTGATCGCCACTGCGGGCGAAATCACCCTGTTGCCATCAGTAAAATTACAAATTGGCGATCGTGACGACTACGGCAGGTACTGGGACGGCGGCTACTGGCGCGACCGTGATTACTGGCATCGTCACTATGAGTGGCGCGGCGACCGCTGGTGGAAACATGATAACGGCAGACACCGCGGCTGGTATAAAGACAGCGCCTATGAGCGCGGTTACCGTGAAGGCTGGCGGGATCGTGACGACCGTCGCGGCGGCTGGGGTCGCGGCAAAGGCCACGGACATGGCCACCACGGTCATGACGACTAACAGCAAAAAGGAGCCTCATGGCTCCTTTTTCTTTTACAGCCCCAACGCTGTGCCAATCAGCAACCACAGGTTTAGCGCCACGACCACCACCACGATGGCCCACCCGGTCCGTTTCACCAGCGTCGAGTTGACCAGCTCGCCCATCAGGGTTTTATCGCTGGTAAAGATCAGCAGCGGCACCAGCGCCAGCGCAATACCAAAACTCAGCAGCACCTGGCTCATGACCAGAATTCGCGTGGGGTCGAGCCCCATCAAAATCACCACAAATGACGGCAGCATGGTGACGGAGCGGCGCACCCACAGCGGAATATGGAACCGGACAAACCCCTGCATCACCACCTGGCCTGCCAGCGTACCCACCACTGTAGAAGAGAGACCAGCAGCCACCAGGCTAAGGCCAAATATCGTGGCGGCAGCATGGCTCAGCAGCGGCTCCAGCGTGAGATACGCCTGGTCGAGATCGGCAATACCGGTATGACCGTTAAAGTGGAAAGCGGCGGCTGCCGTTGCCATCATCGCCAGATTGACAAACCCCGCGATGGTCATGGCGATAGCCACGTCCCACTTGGTGGCGGAGTAACGCTCTTTACGCGTCCCACCGTGGAGATGCTGCGTCAGCGAGGAGTGCAGATAAATCACGTGCGGCATGATGGTCGCCCCCAGCACCCCGGCGGCCAGGAACACCGCTTCCGAGGTTGGCAGGCTTGGGATCGCCATCCCTTTAGCGAGCTGCGCCAGATTCGGCTGTGAGAAAATCAGTTCGACAATATAGGCCGCCGCCACAAACAGCAGCAGGCCGCCAATGACCTTCTCCAGCGGCTTTTGACCCCGACGCTGTAGCATCAGGATCAGGAACGTAGCAATCCCGGTCAGTACCGCCCCCTGCAACAGCGACACGCCCAGAATCAGCTTAAAGCCGATTGCTGCGCCGATAAATTCAGCGAGGTCAGTAGCCATGGCGATGATTTCAGCCTGAACCCAGTAGAGCCAGACGGCGGGACGCGGATAATGGTCGCGGATTTGCTCCGCCAGGTTTTTACCCGTCGCAATCCCCAGCTTTGCGGAGAGCATCTGAATCAGCATCGCCATGAGGTTAGCCCAGACGACCACCCACAGCAGCTTATAGCCGAAGCTGGCCCCGGCCTGAATATTGGTCGCAAAGTTACCTGGATCGATATAGCCAATGGCAGCGATGAACGCAGGTCCCATTAATGCGAACCGCAACTTGCGCGCTGCTCTGCCACTGCTACCCTCTACGCGACTGTTTGTCATTTCTGCCTCTGAAATATAGCCTTTGCTATGTTTAATGCTATCAAAATGAGAATGATTATCAAGATCATTTATAAAGTTTGCAGTGATTTCTCTGATAGCTTTGAACGATAGACGGGCGGGTAAGCTGGGCGATCTAACAGAAACTCAAATCGCGGACTCTTTTGTGAAGACTAGCACACAAACTTAACTTTTCACTCATTTACCTAACATAACAAAAATGTATTGTGGATCACTATTTTTGAGACTCGTCACAGGATGTAACTATAGTGTGTCCTCGATCTCGTTTTCTTTTCTCTTGTTACATAGAATGTGCACGAAAATTAAACCTGCCTCATATTTGGAGCAAATATGGACCGCGTCCTTCATTTTGTCCTGGCACTTGTTGTCGTTACTGCACTCGCATTGCTGGTCAGCACAGACCGCAAAAAAATTCGTATTCGTTATGTTGTCCAACTGCTGGTCATTGAAGTTTTACTTGCGTGGTTCTTCCTGAACTCCAACGTAGGCCTCGGCTTCGTGAAAGGCTTCTCCGAAATGTTCGAAAAACTGCTCGGATTCGCCAACGAAGGGACCAACTTTGTCTTCGGTAAAATGAACGACGAAGGTCTGGCGTTCTTCTTCCTGAAGGTTCTCTGCCCTATCGTCTTCATCTCCGCGCTGATCGGTATTCTGCAGCACATCCGCGTTCTGCCGTTCGTGATCCGTGGAATTGGCTTCCTCTTATCCAAAGTGAACGGCATGGGTAAGCTGGAATCTTTCAACGCCGTCAGTTCCCTGATCCTCGGTCAGTCTGAGAACTTCATCGCGTATAAAGATATTCTCGGCAAGATGTCCCGCAACCGCATGTACACCATGGCGGCAACCGCAATGTCTACCGTTTCCATGTCTATCGTGGGCGCGTATATGACCATGCTGGAGCCAAAATACGTGGTGGCTGCGCTGGTTCTGAACATGTTCAGCACCTTTATCGTTCTGTCGCTGATCAACCCATACCGCGTTGACGCCAGCGAAGAGAATATCCAGATGTCAAACCTGCACGAAGGCCAGAGCTTCTTCGAAATGCTGGGTGAATACATCCTGGCCGGTTTCAAAGTCGCGATTATCGTTGCCGCCATGCTGATCGGTTTCATTGCGCTGATTTCTGGCCTGAACGCCCTGTTCGCCGCGGTGCTGGGTATCTCCTTCCAGGGCATTCTGGGCTACATCTTCTACCCGGTTGCATGGGTGATGGGTGTTCCGGCTCACGAAGCGCTGCAGGTGGGCAGTATCATGGCAACCAAGCTGGTTTCTAACGAATTCGTTGCGATGATGGATCTGCAGAAAATTGCCAGCACGCTTTCTCCGCGCGCGGAAGGTATTCTCTCCGTGTTCCTGGTCTCTTTCGCGAACTTCTCGTCCATCGGGATTATCGCGGGTGCGATTAAAGGCCTGAACGAAGAGCAGGGTAACGTGGTTTCTCGCTTTGGCCTGAAGCTGGTTTATGGCTCTACGCTGGTGAGCGTCCTGTCCGCGTCCATTGCGGCACTGGTTCTGTAACGTTTACCGTTAAACAAAAACCGGGAGCCTGACTCCCGGTTTTTTTATGCCCGCAATTCTTCCAGCGGTTTGGGTTTACCTATCAGGTACCCCTGCAGGTAATCCACACCGAAGCGGAGCAGCATCTCCCGCTGTGCCGGTGTTTCCACATATTCCGCGACGACGCAGAGCGATTTCGTCTTTGCCAGATTACACATCGACTGCACGATCATTGCATCCATGTCGTCTGTACAAATGTCTTTCACAAAGCAGCCGTCGATTTTAATGATGTCCGCCTGCAGGCGTCTGAGACGCTCATAGTTAGCGTAGCCAGTACCAAAATCATCGATGGCGATCCGGAAACCGTAATCCCGCAGTTGCTGAATATTGTTGATACTCGAGCCTGAATTGGAGAATGCCTGCTCTTCGGTAATCTCAATCACGACGGCCTGCGGTGCCACGCCGTACCGTTCAAACAGCGCGCAAATCTCGGTCGCCACCTCTTTTTGCATCAGCGTCAGGGGCATCAGGTTGACGGAAAAACGGGCGCCAGCATGCGTTGCAGGGTTATCGCGCAGCCACACCAGTAATTTTTCCATGACGCACATATCAAACCGGTGGCTGAGATTGAACTGCGCAATCAGCGGAATAAAGCGGTCAGGGGTAATAATCTCCCCCTCGCTCTCCATTCGCGTCAGGATTTCATAGTACCCACTTCCGTCCGCCTTCTGGATCGGCTGCGCATACAAATGGAACTGCCCCGCCTCCAGGGCATGCTTAATCCGCGCCAGCATCAGGACACGCTCTGTCGTCTGTCCTGATGCCGCCTCAAGGCTATTCGTGAGCGCGAGTACGTTTTGCTCTCCGCAGGCCTGTTCTGCCAGCCAGCTCAGTTGCCCCAGCGTGTGATGCAGCTTTTCGCCATTTTCGACCATTCCCCAGGAAGCGCCAAACTCAATATCCAGCCCGGTGTTGTTCCAGAAAATCTTATTGCTGTTGAGCCGATCGACCATATGCTGGAGACGTTCAGCAATTTCCGGCCCGAGCAAGACCAGCACCAGCTCGCTTCCGGGCAGTTGGAAGAGCAGCTCATCTTTTTGCAGGAGCGGCTGAAGCGACGTGGCGATCGTTCGTTTGCAATGGACCCGCATAATAATGCCGTAGTGGCGGCTCAAAAACTCCAGATTGTCCATGCGCAGAATGCACACTTTGGCATCCGGATGGATTTCAAGGTAATCCTCCAGCGCACGAATATTGGGCAAACCGGTAAGAGGATCGGTCAGCGCCCTGTCCTGCCAGCCCCGCTTCAGCCACTCGCTGCGCTGGTAAATTCGCGACATGTAAAGCAAGCAGATGGCGAAAGAGATCAGCACGGAGAGGATAAAGGAGAGCGAATGGCCCGATTCCACCCCGTTAAGGAAGTTGTAGTTGTAGGTCAACAGCAGGAGCGCTGAGATGGCCCACAGCAGAGAAATCAACGCATAGGTCAGGCGGCTTATTGCTAAGGTAAAAAGAATAAAAATCAGCGGCATCAAATAACCCGCAATGACCGGTGATTCAAAAGGACCACATAAAATGACGAGAATGAAGCCTAAAAGCATCAGCCAGACAAAAATATATAATGGATTCTTGTGATAAAACACGGGCTTCACGCTTCGCCGCCAGAAGGCGATGGCATAACGAGGATTAATTATCATTCTTAATGGGTAATAGAACATCATGGTAAAAATCAGCCCCGCGCATATCAGGCTTTGAATATCCACAACGTTATAAATTACCGTTCCTTCGCCAAAATAGGTTGAAATAGTCACCGGAAAATCAAACAAATAGCCTGCCATATACATCGACAGCTTAATACCTAACGGCACCATAAAACCGAGCCAGAATATACGTAGCCCAATGTGCTTGTTAGGAATGCTGTGGCGCCAGCGCTTGCCCAGCATAAGGCGCAGCAGGCCGCACGCCGCGAACAGCGCAAAGGTCTGACAGAAAAGCAAAACTGAATATTGTAGCGGTGCTAAATTAACATAAAATAAATTAGTGACAGTAAAACCTAACACAATGGGAAGAATTGCCCGGCGCCCAAATATCAAAATTACCGCCAGCATCACGCTGAGTGGCAACCATGCTAAATAAACGTCATGACCATTAACAATTGCACGCGGAGAGAGATAACGGGAGACAGGTACCGCAATCAGGCAAAGTGCCAGGGCAATCATAAATATCTTTACATTATTATACGTTTTTCTATTCATTAAATTGGGGAATATATTATCCGTTCGAATCATTGACCGGATGGATAATAGGTTTATTAATTGCACGAATCAAGTTCAAGTCTATTTATAGACTGGTTTATTGATGTCGATTGAGGAGAGGTACAGGAATACCTTCTTTTTGATAACAAAATGCAGTAATGGACGTTACAAACAGATAAAAAAACCCTCGTCATATGACGAGGGTTTACAATTTTGGTGGAGCTAAGCGGGATCGAACCGCTGACCTCTTGCATGCCATGCAAGCGCTCTCCCAGCTGAGCTATAGCCCCACATGTGACTTTACTGACCGCACTCTGTTGGGTTCAGAGTTTGGTGGAGCTAAGCGGGATCGAACCGCTGACCTCTTGCATGCCATGCAAGCGCTCTCCCAGCTGAGCTATAGCCCCATCGTAAAGCTGTCATGTTGACGGGCGGCATAATATGAATTCCGCTGCGGAGTGTCAACGGCAAAATCAATGACCGCCGTTCGATCGCCGAAAAATCATGCAAATGAATCACTTTGCGAGCGTGCTCGTAATCAGGAGTTAAGCCTGTCACGTTTTCACGTAAAACGGTGCTATAAAATGAGCCGTTAATTAACCCCACAGATATTCAGGAAATTGTATGATCAAGGAACGAATGACGCCAGAAGAGTTAGCCCTGCTCACTGGCTATAGCCGCCAGACCATCAATAAATGGGTACGCAAAGAGGGTTGGATTACGTCACCAAAACCAGGCGTCCAGGGCGGAAAAGCGCGCCTGGTACATGTGAACGAAAAAGTCCGTGACTTTATCCGCAGCGCACGTCGGGCAAGCGAAACGTCCGAACTGCCAGAAGGCACCAGCCATGATCGTTCGCTTCATACCCTCCTCCTGACGCTGGCTAATGAAATGACGCCGGAAGAGCAGAAGCAGATGACATCGCTGTTATTACGGGAAGGGATCACCGGATTGTTGCAACGTTTAGGGATACGCGATCGGGACTGATATGAAAAGATTACGGAGCAAAATGACCACGGAAGAGCTGGCGGAAAGTTTGGGCGTCGCCAGACAAACGGTCAATCGCTGGATACGTCAGCAGGGGTGGAAAACCGAAGGGCTCAACGGCGTGAAAGGCGGTCGCGCGCGGCTCATTCATGTCGATGCACGCGTGAAGGAACATATAATGAGTCTCCCGGCGATCCGCAACCGTCAGGCGGTTTACCATCTCGCGGAGGCCACGTCTGCCTATAATGGCCCCTCTTCAAACCTGTCTCCGGGCATTATAGAGACGCTGGAGAGTATGACGCCGTCAGAGCAGAAGCGTCTGGACGCCTTTTTGAAACGCGAAGGCATTCACGGTTTTCTTACACGTCTGGGTATCGCGGAAAAAGAGGCATAAAAAAAACGGCAGGTTACCCTGCCGTTTTTTTCTTAGAGGTGATTACTGCTGATTTTCACGTTCAGCGATGAAGTCCAGCGCCTTGTTAATGCGCGCCACGCTGCGTGATTTGCCGATGGCATGAACCGTTACGTCCAGCGCCGGAGACTGACCTGCACCGGTCACCGCAACGCGCAGTGGCATACCGACTTTACCCATACCTACTTCCAGCTCGTCCGCCGTCGCCTGAATGGCGTGATGCACATTCTCAGCGGTCCACTCGGTGAGGGCAGCCAGCTTGTCACGCACCACTTCCAGCGGCTGACGCGCAACCGGGCGGAGGTGTTTCTTCGCGGCGTCCGCATCGAACGCATCAAACTCTTCATAGAAGTAGCGGCAGCTTTCAGCAATCTCTTTCAGCGTTTTGCAGCGCTCGCCGAGCAGTTTCACCAGATCCGCCAGCTCAGGGCCCGTGCGGGTATCAATATTTGCCTGCTCAATGTGCCACTGCAGATACGTCGCCACATATTCTGGCGGCATGGTATTGATGTAGTGATGGTTCAGCCACAGCAGCTTGTCGGTGTTAAACGCGCTGGCGGATTTGCTGACAGAGCTCAAAGAGAAGAGTTCGATCATCTCTTCGCGGCTGAAGATCTCCTGGTCACCGTGGGCCCAGCCCAGACGCACCAGATAGTTCAGGAGCGCTTCTGGCAGATAGCCGTCGTCGCGATACTGCATGACGCTCACCGCACCGTGGCGTTTAGACAGTTTTTTGCCGTCATCACCGTTGATCATGGAGACGTGCGCATAGACAGGCACCGGCGCGTTCAGCGCCTTCAGAATGTTGATCTGACGTGGCGTGTTGTTGATGTGGTCTTCACCGCGCACAACGTGGGTAATTTCCATATCCCAGTCGTCAACCACCACGCAGAAGTTGTAGGTTGGGGAACCATCGGTACGACGGATGATCAGATCGTCCAGCTCCTGGTTGCTGAATTCGATCGGGCCACGGATCTGGTCGTCAAAGATCACAGACCCCTCTTGCGGGTTAGCAAAACGCACGACGCAAGGCTCATCAGCAGCATGCTCGCTGTGGTCATGGCGGCAGCGGCCGTCATAACGCGGCTTTTCACCGTTCGCCATCTGCTCTTCGCGCAGCGCATCCAGACGCTCTTTGGAGCAGTAGCACTTATACGCCGTGCCCGCGACCAGCATCTCATCAATGACGGCGTTATAGCGGTCAAAGCGTTTGGTCTGGAAATAGGGACCTTCGTCCCATTCCAGGTTCAGCCAGTTCATGCCATCCATAATGGCTTCAATTGCTTCTGGCGTGGAGCGCTCAAGATCGGTGTCTTCAATACGCAGCACGAACTCACCTTTGTTGTGGCGTGCGAAAAGCCAGGAATAGAGAGCGGTACGTGCACCACCGACGTGCAGATAGCCTGTCGGGCTCGGCGCGAAGCGAGTTTTGATTTTCATGAAATGGCCTTACGTTATAAAGATGCCGGCAATCGGCAAATCCTGGGGAAAAAACGATGGGCAATATTCTATCACTGTGCGGCGATTCCTCAATGTTGTTCCCTGAATCGGGCCCGAGTTTGCGATTTTTGTTTAGAAATCATGCGCCACTGCCCGTTTCGCGATCGTTTTGCTTAATTTTACGACGAACGAATAAAAACTTTAGAAAATGCGTTGACTCATTTTCAACTCTCCCTATAATGCGACTCCACACAGCGGGGGTGATTAGCTCAGTTGGTAGAGCATCTCCTTTACACGGAGGGGGTCGGCGGTTCGAGCCCGTCATCACCCACCATCTACTTCGGTAGACTCGCAGTGTAGATAAGAATTGAGATTGGGCGATTAGCTCAGTTGGTAGAGCATCTCCTTTACACGGAGGGGGTCGGCGGTTCGAGCCCGTCATCGCCCACCATTCTCACCTTATCGCAGCAGTTCCGAAATGGGCGATTAGCTCAGTTGGTAGAGCATCTCCTTTACACGGAGGGGGTCGGCGGTTCGAGCCCGTCATCGCCCACCATTTCGGGTCGTTAGCTCAGTTGGTAGAGCAGTTGACTTTTAATCAATTGGTCGCAGGTTCGAATCCTGCACGACCCACCAATGTAAAAAAGCGCCCTAAAGGCGCTTTTTTGCTATCTGCGATTTACATTGTTAACGTCGCAATCAATGTCTTCACCGCGGGCGTCGCCTGCTTCTCGTCATACACCACATACAAATCTGCCGGTATACGCTCTTTCAGCGGGCGGAACACCACGCCCGGCCACTGCATTTGCGCGTAACTGTCTGCGGCAAGCGTAATCCCCATGCCCATGCTGATCATCGCCAGTACCGTTTGCGGCTCTACGGCTTCACGCACGATCATCGGCGAAAACCCGGCCTGCTGGCAGACGCGATGTAAAAATGCCCAGTCAGAATGCGCTGAAGGCATCGTGACAAAATACTCGTCCTGCAACTCTGCGAGCGCAATCGATGATTCGCTCACCAGCCGGTGATCCTCCGGCATCGCCACCAGAAAAGCAGCCTCACGTAACCGTACGCTGGTAAACCCAGCGGTGGGCTCGGTTGCCATTCGCCAGATGCCCACATCCAGCTCCCGGCGCTCAAGCAGCGCCATCTGCATGACCGGGGATTTCTCGCGGAATACGACATCGACATTCGGGTGCGATTTCAAAAAAGCGCGCATCACCGTGCGCACCTCACTCCACATGGCGGTACCGACAATACCCAGCTCAATGCGCCCTGCCTCCCCCCGGCCAATCTGCTCGACGCGAGCCAGCGCCTGGTTTGCACCGGCAAGCAAACGACGGGACTCTTCCATCAGCACCTTACCGGCATGCGTCAACGCGACGCTTCGCGAGTGGCGAATAAACAGTAACGTCCCCAGCTGGCTTTCCAGCTCTTTAATATGCAGGCTCAACGGCGGCTGAGACATATTGAGACGGGCCGCAGCCCGTCCAAAATGCAGCTCCTCAGCCACGGCCAGAAAATAGCGCAGCAGCTTGAGATCGGTCCGATAGGCGCGTTCCATCAAAACATATCCTGGCGATAACACTTATGTGCCTACCTTAAAGCCTTTCATCGTCCAGAGGGGAAATTTAATGCGCAACTGTGCGCATCTCGCTGTTTTTGCAGGTGTGGCGATAGTTAAAGCTAAAATAAAACACCACCGCGAGCGCCAGGGCATAGGCCGCGAATACCAGCCAGATCGTCTGCCAGTCCTTCACTCCGTCCACCGAGAAATAATCGACGGCCATACCGCTCAACACCGATCCGAACCAGGCCCCGATACCGTTAACGGTTGTCATAAACAGCCCCTGTGCGCTGGCGCGGATATCGGCGCTCACCTCCTGTTCGACAAACACCGAGCCGGAAATATTGAAAAAGTCGAACGCGCAGCCGTAGACAATCATTGAGAGCATGAGCAGCACAAAGCCTGTTGCAGACGGATCGCCAAAGGCAAACAGCCCAAACCGCAGCATCCAGGCCACCATGCTCATCAGCATGACCGTTTTAATACCAAAGCGTCCGAGGAAGTACGGAATGGTCAGAATGAAGAACACTTCAGAGATTTGCGAAACGGAGAGCAGAATGGACGGATATTTGACGATAAAGCTATCGGTATACGCCGGATTACGCGCAAAATCATGCAGGAAGGGGCTGCCAAACGTGTTGGTTATCTGCAGCACGGCCCCCAGCAGCATCGCGAATAAAAAGAACACCGCCATGCGGGGCTGTTTAAACAGGACAAACGCATTGAGGCCCAGCTTGCTGGCCAGCGACGGAGACGTTTTTGTTTTCGCCACCGGAATGGCTGGCAATGTCAGAGAATAGAGCGCCAGCAGCACGGACGCGGCAGCCGCCATATAGAGCTGCAGGTTGCTCAGCTCCGCCCCCATCAGGCTTATGGTCCACATCGCGGCAATAAAGCCCACGGTGCCATACACCCGCACTCGCGGAAAATGGCTCACCGTATCCAGCCCTGCCTGTTCAAGACAGGAGTAAGAAATCGTATTCGACAGCGCAATCGTGGGCATAAAGGCCATCGCATTCACCAGCATGACCCAGAACATCAGGCCCGGCTCATTAACCTGTGCGGCATAGCAGAGCGCGACGGCGCAAACGAGATGACAAATCACGTAGGCGCGGTCTGCCCGCAGCCATTTGTCGGCAATAATTCCCACCAGCGAGGGCATAACAATCGCGGCAAGTCCTTTGGAGCTGTACACCATGCCCACGTCGGAGCCGGTAAAATGTAGGGTGTTAATCATGTAAGCGCCGAGGGTAACCAACCAGCTCCCCCAGATAAAATATTGCATAAAGGACATCATCTTTAAGCGAGTCGTGATGCTCATAACCCATTCCTTATAGCAGTGTGGCCCTCACGGGCCACTTTATTGTTTTACTCAGGCAATATGGCGAAGAAAACCGCAGATAAGATTGATAAAGTTCTGGCGGGAAAGCTCAGCGGCAGCGAGGGTTTGTTCATGCGAGAGTTTGATATCGCCCAGCCCTTCCGCGAGATTGGTAATCGCAGAAACGGCCACGACCTTCAGGCCGCAGTGACGCGCGGAAATCACTTCCGGCACTACGGACATGCCCACCACATCGCCGCCGATAATTTGCATCATGCGGATCTCGGCCGCCGTCTCGAAGTTCGGACCGGGATAAGAAACAAACACCCCTTCATGGAGCGGGAAGCCGGCTTTCGTCGCCACGGTTTGCAGAATGGCGCGGTAATCCGCGTCGTAAGCATTGGCCAGCGAGAAGAAACGCTCGCCAAAGCGCTCATCGTTCAGCCCTACCATCGGCGTGCCCGGCATGGTGTTAATATGGTCGCTCAGAGCAACCAGACTGCCTGGCTGAACGTCCGGGCGTAACGAGCCCGCCGCATTGGTGCTAAACAGCAGTTCGCATCCCAGCTGCTTAAAGGTACGGATCGCATCGGTCATGATGGCCATCCCTCGCCCCTCATAGAAATGGCCGCGCCCCTTCATGCAGGCAACCGGCACCCCGGCAAGATGCCCGAGCACCAGCTCCCCGGCATGGCCATGCACGGTGCTCACCGGGAAGCCAGGCAGCGTTTCGTAGCTCAGAGAAACGGCGTCATCAATCTGGTCGGCAAGGGCGCCCAGGCCAGAGCCGAGAATAAATGCCACGCGAGGCGTGAAGTTCGGCTTAGCGGCGCGAATGATGTCGGCGCAGTACCACGGATTATTCGAGAGGGTCATAGAGGCTCCTTAAGGATGAAGATCGCGATGCGGGGATCGCATGACTTACGTCTTATATCCGCAGCCTGCCGGTGACCTCCAATACACTTTCACCGCACCATCAATACTGATTGTGTATCGATGCAACTCCCTGCCAGATATGGCAGTTTTGCTCAAGCTAATCCCGCCGGTGCCGATACCTCTGTTTTATACCGCGAGGAAAAAGTATGACGACCATTCAGGCTTCAACCCAACAGATACAGACCAGCGGCGCGAGTGGCACTTCGAGCAGTAACGATATCTCTGCGCAAATCACCCGCATTCTCGACAAGATCAAAAAGCTGACCCAGCAGTTAAAAGAGCTGTCGAACAGCCCCATCAGCACCGATGAGAAGAAAAAACAGCAGGAACTGATTCAGACCCAGATCAAAGTGCTGCAGGCGCAGCTCGCCGCGCTGCAGCGCCAGCAGGCCGAAGAGGCCCAGAAGAAGCAGGAACAAAAACTGGGCAAAGTGGAAGGCGTGAATAGCCCGTCAGACACTAATCAGATTGATATCTACATCTAATCTTCTGATGCGTTAAACAGTGGATCGCGTATGCGGGCCTCGGTTAATCGCTGTGCCTGGATACGCACCACTTCCCAGATAGCCAGCGCCGCCCCCGAGAGTGAACGATTTTTTCGCCGCACCAGCATTAGCTTTCGCTCGACAACGGGCGTCAACCGCTTCACGGCCAGTCGACTTCCCTGCGGCAGGGGAAGCGCCAGGGCGGGCAATACGCTGATGCCAATGCCCGCTTCCACCATGGGAAACAGCGTTGCCGGGTGACCAATCTCCTGCACGATTGCTGCCTTGACCCTCTGATCCACCAGCGCGGAATCAATCAGAGGACGGCTGCCCGAGGCATAATCCTGTAAAACCAGGTTCGCGCCCTGCAGTGACTGCCACCTGACCTCCGGTAACGCGGCCAGCGGATCGTCGTCACGGCAGAGCAGCAAAAAGGGCTCTGAAAGTACGCTTTCGCACTCCAGATCGCTCACCTGGCCGGGATCGATAACAATACCAAAATCGACATCTCCCTGGCGGATGCTCTCCAGCACCCACTGTTGCGGTCTGTCATGCAGCACAAAATCAATGTCCGGGTAGCGATGGCTTCCCTCGGCAATACACTGCGGGATAAGGTGCGCAGAGATCGTCTGGCTGGCCGCAACCCGCACGGTACCTGAAAGCTGCTGGCCCAGCCTTCCTACGTCTCTGAGCGTGCTGTTAAGCTCATCCAGCAGCCGTTCAAGGCGCAGAGCCAGCTGCTGCCCGGCTTCGGTCAACACCACTTCGCGCGTGGTACGATCGAGTAATCTTACCCCCGTCTGATTCTCCAGCTCTTTCACGCTGTGGCTGACCGCCGACTGGCTCAGGCCAATCATCTCCCCTGCCCGGCTAAAGCTGCGGGCATGGGCGACGGTGACGAAAATACGAAGCTGGCGTAAGGAATAATTCATCTGTTTAATTCATGAATGGATGCAATAAATCAATTTTATTTCTCAAATGGAAAAAAGCACAATAGCGACATCTGTTTTCAGGAGTCATTATGAAACTATTTCGTATTGTTGATCCGTTTACGCTCACCCTGGTGGTTACCGTTTTACTGGCCTCGTTCTTTCCCGCTCGCGGCGGGTTCGTCCCGTTCTTTGAAGGGCTGACGACGGCCGCCATCGCGCTGCTGTTCTTTATGCACGGCGCAAAACTCTCCCGTGAAGCCATTATCGCGGGCGGTAGCCACTGGCGACTGCACCTCTGGGTGATGTGCAGCACGTTTATTCTGTTCCCGATCCTCGGGGTGCTGTTTGCCTGGTGGGCGCCGGTTAACGTCGACCCGGCGCTCTACACCGGCTTCCTGTATCTCTGTATTCTTCCGGCCACGGTGCAGTCCGCCATTGCCTTTACCTCTCTCGCGGGAGGGAACGTGGCGGCCGCGGTCTGCTCGGCATCAGCCTCCAGCCTGCTGGGGATTTTCGTCTCGCCGCTGCTGGTGGGCCTGCTGATGAACATGCACGGTGCGGAAGGTAACCTTGAGCAGGTGGGCAAAATCTGTCTGCAGCTGCTGCTGCCGTTTGTCCTGGGTCATCTCTCCCGTCCGTGGACCGGCGCATTTGTGGCGAAGCATAAAAAATGGATTTCAAAAACCGACCAGACCTCGATTCTGCTGGTGGTTTACTCCGCCTTCAGCGAAGCGGTCGTGAACGGGATCTGGCACAAGGTGGGGGCAGGCTCGCTGCTGTTTATCGTGGTGGTCAGCATTGTCCTGCTGGCGATTGTAATAGCGGTAAACGTCTTTGTGGCACGTAAGTGCGGCTTCAACAAAGCGGATGAAATTACGATTGTGTTCTGCGGTTCGAAGAAGAGCCTGGCGAACGGCATCCCGATGGCCAACATTCTGTTCCCGACCTCGGTGATTGGGATGATGGTGCTGCCGCTGATGATTTTCCATCAGATCCAGCTGATGGTCTGCGCGGTGCTGGCGCGTCGCTACAAGCGCCAGACCGAAAAGCTGGCGCAGGAAGCGACCCGCGCCGCGAAGGCTTAAGGACGTTTCAGGGGCTGCACCAGTTGGGTCAGCCCCTCGGTTTTGATCAGTAACGTTATCGCCATCAGCTCGCCCAGTCGCCCTGCCGGAAATTCATCCTTACGGGCAAACCACAGCAGATACTCCTCCGGCAAATCAATCAGCCTGCGGCCCTTGTATTTACCGAACGGCATCTCGGTATTGGCGATCTCAACGAGCTGCTCTTTCTCCACGTTACTCTCCTAACAGACGCATCATTTCCGCTTCGTCGATAACCTCAATGCCGAGCTCCTGGGCTTTCGCCAGCTTCGAACCCGCCGCTTCTCCGGCAATCACCAGGTCGGTTTTCTTCGACACGCTGCCCGCCACTTTGGCCCCCAGCGCCACCAGACGGGCTTTGGCGTCGTCGCGTGAAAGCTGCCTCAGGCTGCCGGTCAGCACCACCGTTTTACCGGCGAACGGGCTGTCGATCTCTTCTGCGTTGACCACCACCGGCGCGGGCCATTTAATCCCCTCTTCCAGCAGTTCGCCGATGACGTTACGGTTGCTCTCTTCGGCAAAGAAGTTAAAGACGTGTGTGGCGACGACGATGCCGACATCCGGGACTTTCTGCAGCTCCTCGATGCTCGCCTTTTCCAGCGCCTCCAGCGTACCAAAATACGCCGCCAGCCCCGCAGCCGTGGCTTCACCCACCTCACGAATGCCCAGCGCGTACAGGAAGCGGGCGAAGGTGGTCTCTTTGGCGGCTTCCAGCGCGTTAACCACGTTCTGGGCTGACTTTGGCCCCATGCGGTCCAGACCGGTCAGTTTACCTGCGGTCAGCCTGAAGAGGTCCGCTGGCGTGTGGACATACTCTTTTTCAACCAGCTGATCGATAATCTTGTCGCCCATGCCGTCCACGTCCATTGCGCGACGGGAAACGAAGTGCTTCAGTGACTCTTTACGCTGTGCGCCACAGATTAAGCCCCCCGTACAGCGCGCCACGGCTTCACCTTCCACACGCTCAACGTCCGAGCCACACACCGGGCAATGGGTTGGGAAGACAACCTCGCGCGTATCGTCAGGACGTTCTGACTCCACAACGTTAACCACCTGCGGGATCACGTCCCCCGCGCGGCGAATCACCACTTTGTCACCAATACGCAGGCCCAGGCGGTCGATTTCATCGGCGTTATGCAGTGTGGCGTTACTCACGAGCACGCCCGCCACCTGCACCGGCTCCAGACGGGCGACCGGCGTAATGGCTCCCGTACGTCCCACCTGGAACTCCACGTCGCGGACGAAGGTCATTTGCTCCTGAGCCGGGAACTTAAACGCCACCGCCCAGCGCGGCGCGCGCGCCACGAAGCCCAACTGCTCCTGCAGCGCCAGTGAATTCACCTTGATGACCACGCCATCAATATCAAAGCCGAGCGTCGGACGATCCTCTTCCACCTTGTGGTAGAACGCCAGTACCGCTTCTGGCGAGTCGCAGAGCTGAACGCGGTTGCTCACCGGCAGTCCCCACGCCTTAAACTGCAGCAGACGCCCGAGATGGGTATCCGGCAGCTCGCCGCCCTCCAGAATACCGACACCGTAGCAGAAGAAAGTAAGTGGTCGCTTCGCAGTGATGCGCGGGTCAAGCTGACGCAGCGAGCCCGCCGCCGCGTTACGCGGGTTAGCAAACACTTTCCCGCCGGTGCGACGCGCCTCTTCGTTAATTTTCTCGAAGCCCGCCTGCGGCAGGAACACCTCGCCGCGCACTTCCAGACGCGCAGGAATGTTGTCACCCTGAAGCTTCAGCGGGATCGCGCGGATGGTACGCACGTTAGTGGTGATGTCTTCACCCGTCGTGCCGTCGCCACGCGTCGCGGCACGCACCAGCACGCCGTTTTCATAGAGAAGGCTGACGGCGAGGCCATCCAGCTTCAGCTCGCAGCACCAGGTGAGCGCGTCGCTGCTTTTCAGGCGATCCTGCACGCGCTTGTTAAACGCGAGGAAGCCCTCTTCATCGAAGACGTTATCCAGCGACAGCATTGGCACTTCATGCCGCACCTGGCTGAAGGCCCCCAGCGGCTCCGCGCCGACGCGCTGGGTGGGGGAATCCGGCGTGATGAGTTCTGGATGCTGCGCCTCTAATTCCCGCAGCTCACGCATCAGGCGGTCATACTCCGCATCCGGGACTTCCGGTGCGTCCATAACATGATAGAGATATTCATGATGGCGAAGCGTGGTTCGCAGTTCAGTGAGTTGTTGTTCGATTGAGTCCATATCACACCATCAATGAGAAAAAACCCCCGACATGCGGGGGTTGAGGAGGAGTTGAAGTCAACGCGGCGATTACGCGTTAGCTTCCTTAACTTCGCGGATGCGGTCCTGATACTCGCGCAGTTTCTGCGGGGTCATCATTCGACGCTGATCGTCGAGCACCACACCACCGACTTCGTCAGCGATATGCTGAGCGGACTGCAGCATCAGCTTAAAGTTTTGCAGTTCGTCGCCGTAAGACGGCACCTGCATAAAGATAGTGACGCCAGGCGTAACGAAATCACCGGTCATGTCCGGATCAAAGGTACCTGGGTTAACCATATTGGCCAGGCTGAATAGCGCCGGGCCGCTACCGTCAGGACTCAGGTGACGATGGAAAATGTTCATATCGCCAAACTTAAAGCCTGCCTGTTGAATACTGTTAAGCAGAACGTCACCGTTGAGATGGCTACCGTGATGCGCGGCCACGTTCATGATGATCACCGCTTCTTTACGCTGCGGTTTTTCAACAACCGGTTCTGGCTCTGCAACGGGCTCAGGCTCAACGTGCGGGGCTGGCGCGGGCTGCGGCGCAGGTTGAACATGAACAGGCTGCTGCGGTTGTGGTACCGGCTGTGCAGGCTGCTGTTGCACGGGCTGCTGCACCGGTTGCTGTTGAACCGGCTGTGGCGCAGCAGGCTGCTGATAGACAGGCTGTTGCGGCGGCTGGCGCACCGGTTCTTCCACAGGCTGCGGCGCTGGCTGGCGCGGCTGTGCAGAAGCATACGGCGGTTGATACTGGTGCTGCGAAGGACGAGGCGCTTCATGCTCCCCATGGCTTACGCCGGGCGCAGTATTGACCCGATGAACACGAACTTCACCCACGCCGTCGTCGTCGCTTCCATCGATGTCATCTTCACTGTCATCGTCGTCACGACTGGACTTCATGCGCTTCAGTGGGCGATCGCGAAACATTGAGGAACGCTCTTTACGGCTGGTCCAGAAACCATGTACCAGTAAAGCGATTATGGCGATCGCGCCAACAATGATTAATATCAGACGCAAATCCTGCATCATTATATTCTCTGTTGTTCTAACACCTTGCCACCACGGCAAACATTTACTCACTAAGAGTATTTGCCGTTTACGTCAAGTGCAAGTGTGTGCAGAGCATTCACAGCATAAAGATGAAGGAAATCGTGCTTTTTGCTGGTTTTTCGAACATTTCCGAACTGGTCATTGGTCCGTAAGTGGATAATATAGGCGGGCAATTCCACTGGTTGTGTAAAAAGGAGTACAGCCTGGCTATGGTTTCAACATCTTCTTCCCCCCGCGCAGCGGCGTCTGGTATTTTTCTCAGGGCTGGAAACTGGTCTCCCTGCCGGGTATTCGACGCTTCGTCATCCTGCCGCTGTTGATCAACATTATTCTGATGGGCGGCGCGTTCTGGTGGCTGTTCACAAAGCTGGAGAGCTGGATCCCGTCGCTGATGAGCCATGTGCCAAACTGGCTGCAGTGGCTTAACTACCTGCTCTGGCCGGTGGCGGTGATCTCCGTGCTGCTGGTGTTTGGCTACTTCTTCTCGACGATTGCCAACTGGATAGCCGCACCGTTTAACGGTTTGCTGGCGGAACAGCTGGAAGCGCGCCTTACCGGCGCAACACCGCCGGACACGGGCATATGGGGGATCATGAAAGACCTCCCTCGCATTATGAAGCGTGAATGGCAGAAGTTTGCCTGGTACCTGCCCCGCGCGATTGTGCTGCTTATCCTCTATTTTGTGCCCGGCATTGGCCAGACGGTGGCACCGGTGCTGTGGTTCCTGTTCAGCGCCTGGATGCTGGCCATCCAGTACTGCGACTATCCGTTCGATAACCACAAGGTGCCGTTTAAAGAGATGCGCACCGCCCTGCGCAGCCAGAAGGTTGCCAATATGCAGTTTGGTGCGCTGACCAGCCTGTTTACCATGATCCCCTTCCTGAATCTGTTCATTATGCCGGTTGCCGTCTGCGGCGCGACGGCAATGTGGGTGGACTGCTACCGTGCTAAGCACGCGTTATGGAAATAATGCAAAAATGTGTAAAGCAGGGGTGGCTTATGCCGCCCCTTATTCCATACTGATCCCCATTATTTCCTTGCAGTATATAGATATGCGAATTCCTTACTTCCCCCTACCTGCTTAGCAGGTATGCTGGGTCGGTATCCCAATTTCATACAGTTAAGGACAGGCCATGAGTAAGATTTATGAAGACAACTCGCTGACTATCGGTCATACGCCCCTGGTTCGACTGAACCGTATCGGTAATGGACGCATCCTGGCGAAGGTCGAATCACGTAACCCGAGCTTCAGCGTAAAATGCCGCATCGGTGCAAACATGATTTGGGATGCTGAAAAACGTGGCGTACTGAAGCCTGGCGTTGAGCTGGTGGAACCGACCAGCGGCAATACCGGGATCGCTCTGGCCTATGTTGCTGCCGCGCGCGGCTATAAGCTGACGCTGACCATGCCTGAAACCATGAGCATCGAGCGTCGTAAGCTGCTGAAAGCGCTGGGCGCGAACCTGGTGCTGACCGAAGGCGCGAAGGGCATGAAAGGTGCCATTCAGAAAGCCGAAGAGATTGTGGCCAGCGATCCGGCGAAATACCTGCTGCTGCAGCAGTTCAGCAACCCGGCAAACCCGGAAATTCACGAGAAGACCACCGGCCCGGAAATCTGGGAAGATACTGACGGCCAGGTTGACGTCTTTATCTCCGGCGTGGGTACCGGCGGTACGCTGACCGGCGTGTCACGCTATATTAAAGGCACGAAGGGTAAAAAAGATCTGATTACCGTTGCCGTTGAGCCGACTGACTCACCGGTTATCACCCAGGCGCTGGCGGGGGAGAACTCAAACCCGGCCCGCACAAAATTCAGGGTATTGGCGCAGGCTTCATTCCGGGCAACCTGGATCTGAAGCTGATCGATAAAGTGATCACCATTACGAACGAAGAAGCCATCTCTACCGCGCGTCGCCTGATGGATGAAGAAGGTATTCTGGCGGGTATCTCTTCCGGTGCGGCCGTTGCGGCAGCGCTCAAGCTTCAGGAAGATGAAGCCTTTACCAATAAGAATATTGTGGTTATCCTTCCTTCCTCGGGTGAGCGTTACTTGAGCACCGCGCTGTTTGCCGATCTCTTCACTGAAAAAGAGCTGCAACAGTAGTGCCAGCATGTTAATAACGCGTAAAAAAGCACCTTTTCAGGTGCTTTTTTGTGGCCTGCTTCAAACTTTTACCCCTCCTGGCATTGCTTCACCCCGAAGGGTCTGGTATTTAAACCAGCAATTATTTTGATGCGTGAAATTAATCAGCGAACGAAATAGCCTTGCTGAATCGATTTTATGATTTGGTTCAAGTCTTGCTTTCGCTGCATAATGTTTAATGACGATCGAAACGTCAGCGCTAACAATACAGGCTAAAGTTCAGTCGCCAGGCTAGACTTTAGTTCCACAACACTAAACCTATAAGTTGGGGAAATACAATGTTCCAGCAAGAAGTTACCATTACCGCTCCGAACGGTCTGCACACCCGCCCTGCTGCTCAGTTTGTTAAAGAAGCAAAAGGCTTTTCTTCTGAAATCACTGTGACTTCCAACGGCAAAAGCGCGAGCGCAAAAAGCCTGTTCAAACTGCAGACTCTGGGCCTGACTCAGGGCACCGTTGTCACCATCTCTGCGGAAGGTGAAGACGAGCAGAAAGCAGTTGAGCATCTGGTAAAACTGATGGCTGAGCTCGAGTAAGTTTCCGGGTTCTTTTAAATATCAGTCACAAGTAAGGTAGGGTTATGATTTCAGGCATTTTAGCATCCCCGGGTATCGCTTTCGGCAAAGCACTGCTGCTGAAAGAAGACGAGATCGTCATCGACCGGAAAAAAATTTCTGCCGACAAGGTTGATCAGGAAGTTGAACGTTTTCTGAGCGGTCGTGCCAAGGCATCTGCGCAACTGGAAGCAATCAAAACTAAAGCTGGCGAAACTTTCGGTGAAGAAAAAGAAGCCATCTTCGAAGGGCACATCATGCTGCTCGAAGATGAGGAGCTGGAGCAGGAAATCATAGCCCTGATTAAAGATAAAGGCATGACGGCCGACGCGGCTGCGCATGAAGTTATCGAAGGTCAGGCAACTGCCCTGGAAGAACTGGATGATGAATACCTGAAAGAGCGTGCGGCTGACGTACGTGACATCGGTAAGCGCCTGCTGCGCAACATCCTGGGCCTGGCCATTATCGACCTGAGCGCAATTCAGGATGAAGTGATCCTGGTTGCCGCGGACCTCACCCCGTCTGAAACCGCACAGCTGAACCTGAAAAAGGTCCTCGGTTTCATCACCGACGCGGGTGGCCGTACCTCCCACACCTCTATCATGGCGCGTTCTCTGGAACTGCCTGCCATCGTGGGTACCGGTAGCGTCACCTCTCAGGTGAAAAACGGCGACTATCTGATTCTGGATGCCGTAAACAATCTGGTTTACGTCAACCCAACCAATGAAGAGATCGATAAACTGCGCGCGGTTCAGGAGCAGGTTGCGACTGAAAAAGCGGAACTCGCTAAGCTGAAAGACCTGCCAGCCATCACCCTGGACGGCCATCAGGTTGAAGTGTGCGCAAACATCGGTACCGTCCGCGACGTTGATGGCGCTGAGCGCAACGGTGCGGAAGGCGTCGGTCTCTATCGTACTGAATTCCTGTTCATGGACCGCGACGCGCTGCCTACAGAAGAAGAGCAGTTTGCCGCGTATAAAGCCGTGGCTGAAGCGTGTGGCTCCCAGGCGGTTATCGTCCGTACCATGGACATCGGTGGCGACAAAGAGCTGCCGTACATGAACTTCCCGAAAGAAGAGAACCCGTTCCTGGGCTGGCGTGCAATCCGTATCGCAATGGATCGTAAAGAGATCCTGCGTGACCAGGTTCGCGCGATCCTGCGTGCCTCTGCGTTCGGTAAGCTGCGCATCATGTTCCCGATGATCATCTCTGTTGAAGAAGTGCGTGCACTGAAGAAAGAGATCGAAATCTACAAACAGGAACTGCGCGACGAAGGTAAAGCGTTTGACGAGTCAATCGAGATCGGCGTGATGGTGGAAACACCAGCGGCGGCGACCATTGCGCGTCATTTAGCCAAAGAAGTTGATTTCTTTAGTAT
Organism: Enterobacter sp. BNK-22; assembly: GCF_048684805.1. Lineage (NCBI taxonomy): Bacteria > Pseudomonadati > Pseudomonadota > Gammaproteobacteria > Enterobacterales > Enterobacteriaceae > Enterobacter > Enterobacter sp. BNK-22. The sequence continues at coordinate 167,074 of NZ_JBLQTT010000001.1, read as the reverse complement.
CGGTACCAATGATTTAACGCAGTACACCCTGGCAGTTGACCGTGGTAATGATATGATTTCACATCTCTACCAGCCAATGTCACCGTCCGTACTGAACTTGATCAAGCAAGTTATTGATGCTTCTCATGCAGAAGGTAAATGGACTGGCATGTGTGGTGAGCTTGCAGGCGACGAACGTGCTACACTTCTGTTGCTGGGTATGGGTCTGGACGAATTCTCTATGAGCGCCATTTCCATCCCGCGCATTAAGAAGATTATCCGTAACACGAACTTCGAAGATGCGAAGGTGTTAGCAGAGCAGGCTCTTGCTCAACCGACAACGGACGAGTTAATGACGCTGGTTAACAAGTTCATTGAAGAAAAAACAATCTGCTAATCCACGAGATGCGGCCCAAATTACTGCTTAGGAGAAGATCATGGGTTTGTTCGATAAACTGAAATCTCTGGTTTCTGATGATAAGAAAGACTCCGGAACTATTGAGATTGTTGCTCCGCTCTCCGGCGAGATCGTCAACATCGAAGACGTGCCGGATGTAGTGTTTGCTGAGAAAATCGTTGGTGATGGCATTGCTATCAAACCAACTGGCAACAAAATGGTTGCTCCAGTTGACGGCACCATCGGTAAAATTTTTGAAACCAACCATGCGTTCTCTATCGAATCTGATAGCGGTATCGAACTGTTCGTTCACTTCGGTATCGACACCGTTGAACTGAAAGGCGAAGGCTTCAAACGTATCGCGGAAGAAGGCCAGCGTGTTAAAGTTGGCGACCCGGTGATTGAATTCGATCTGCCACTGCTGGAAGAAAAAGCCAAGTCTACCCTGACTCCGGTTGTTATCTCCAACATGGACGAAATCAAAGAACTGATCAAACTGTCTGGCAGCGTCACCGTGGGTGAAACCCCGGTTATCCGCATCAAGAAGTAATTCTTGCCGCACAGTAAAATGGCGCCTTCGGGCGCCATTTTTGTTTATGCCGGCAGGATAAGCTCGTCGTAGCCTTTCGACTGGGTGTAGAGCATCACGTCCGTCACCCGATCGCCAGCCATGCGAATGGCATCGGCAACGGTTTTCCCCTCAACAATGCCGCTCACCAGTTCTGAACAGAACAGATCGCCCGTCCCTTTCAGATCGGTTTCTACCCGCGGATGCGCACTGACGGTAACGCCTTCATTCGTCACCAGCACCACGTGGATGTTTTGCGGGTCGTCAGCGACCGGCGCACTGGTGATCGCCACCCATTTCAGGCTGTCAGAGAGCAGTCCCTGTGCCGCCGCGATGGCGCTTTCCGGCGTGCGGCACGGTTTGCCGCTTAGCACTTCCAGCTCATAGACGTTTGGCGTAATCCCCTGCGCCAGCGGCAGCAGGTGCTCCCGATACGCCTCGGGGATCTCGGGCTTCACGTACATCCCGCTGTCGATATCGCCTATAACCGGGTCGACCAGCACCAGCAGGTCAGGATGCTGCGCTTTGACCGCCTTCAGCCACTGCGCCAGCAGGGCGATCTGGCTGGCATTTCCCATATATCCGGTAGTGACCGCCTTAAGCTCGCGCAGGATCTCGCGCTCTTCCAGCGCCTTCAGGTAGCCGCTGAACCACTCATCGGGGATCACGCCGCCGTAGAACGTGTCATAGTGTGGCGTGTTGCTGAACAGTACCGTTGGCACGGCGGTGACGTTCAGCCTGTGGGTTCGAATATTCGGCACCGCGATGCTGTTTCCCACGCTGCCGTACACCACCTGCGACTGCACCGCGACAATATCGGTTTGCTGCGCCCGGGTATTATCCCGGAATAGAATCATCTCCATGACGCTTAAATCCCCGCCCCCTGCGAATAACTCTCTTCACCAAAGACGCCGGTAGACAGATAGCGATCGCCGCGATCGCAAATAATCGCCACCACCACCGCGCCCGGGTTTGCCTGCGCCACCCGAATCGCGCCCGCTACCGCGCCGCCCGAGCTGACGCCGCAGAAGATGCCTTCGCGCACGGCCAGCTCACGCATGGTATTTTCCGCCTCGCGCTGATGAAGATCCAGCACCTGGTCCACAAGCTGCGCATTAAAGATGCCGGGCATATACTCCGCCGGCCAGCGGCGAATGCCCGGAATGCTGCTCCCCTCTTCCGGCTGCAGGCCGACAATGGTGACGGCTTTATCCTGCTCACGCAGAAAACGCGATACCCCGGTAATGGTGCCGGTGGTGCCCATGCTGGAGACAAAATGGGTGATTCGCCCGTCGGTTTGCTGCCAGATTTCCGGGCCGGTGGTGGTGTAGTGCGCGTAAGGGTTGTCCGGGTTATTAAACTGATCGAGCAGTTTACCTTCGCCGCGCTCGGCCATTTCTAACGCCAGGTCGCGCGCGCCTTCCATCCCCTGCTCTTTGGTCACCAGAATCAGCTCGGCCCCGTAGGCACGCATCGCGGCGCGGCGCTCCTGGCTCATGTTGTCCGGCATCAGCAGCTTCATGCGGTAGCCTTTCAGCGCCGCAATCATCGCCAGGGCGATACCGGTGTTGCCGCTGGTAGCTTCAATCAGCACGTCGCCCGGCTTAATCTCGCCGCGCTTTTCGGCCTGGACGATCATCGACAGCGCGGCACGGTCTTTCACCGACCCCGCCGGGTTATTGCCTTCGAGTTTGACCCAGATTTCGCTGCCGTTATCCGGCCCCATGCGCTGAAGCTTGACCAGAGGCGTGTTGCCGATGGTATGTTCGAGTGTATTCACGATTTTTACTCAATAAAAAAGCCGGGTTGCGCGCAGCGATCCCGGCCTACAAGACACAGTTTTAGCTGTAGGCCCGGTCAGCGCAGCGCCACCGGGCGATAAACATCCTAATAACCTATCAGGCTGACTCCGCCAGAGCAATATCCTCGCGCGTCTCGATGCGTTCCTTGCCGTGATAAATACGGGCATGCTGCAGACCGACAAACAGGCGTTCTCCCCGATGCGGCGGGACGTCGTCGCGCATGACCACCGTCAGCGGCTCGGTATACCAGCCCAGCGGCTGTACCACCAGTTGGGTATAGTGCCCTTTAGGGCTCGCTTCCAGCACCTGCACCGGCAGCGGTGAATCCAGGCTGGTTCGACGGCTCACATCCACTTCCCACGGACGCAGGAACAGATCGACCGGTCCCTGGTGCGCAGAGGTATAGCCCAGCGGCCAGCGGTGCGCGCCGACGTGGAACTGTCCGCCGCGAATGGTTCCCTGCAGACGGTTCACCTCGCCCATAAACTCCAGCACGAAGCGGGTCGCCGGTTCACGCCAGAGTTGTTCCGGCTCGTCAACCTGCTCAATGTTGCCCTGACTCATGACCACCACGCGATCCGCGACTTCCATCGCCTCTTCCTGGTCGTGGGTCACAAAGACGCTGGTGAATTTCAGCTCTTCATGGAGCTGACGCAGCCAGCGGCGCAGCTCTTTACGCACCTGTGCATCCAGCGCGCCAAAGGGTTCATCCAGCAGCAGAATTTGCGGCTCAACGGCCAGCGCGCGCGCCAGCGCCACGCGCTGTTTCTGCCCGCCGGACAGCTGGGCCGGGAAACGGTCCGCCAGGTGAGCCAGCTGCACCATCTCCAGCAGTTTGGTCACTTTCGCCTTAATAGTTGCCGCATCCGGGCGCTCGCGACGCGGCAGCACCGTGAGGCCAAACGCAATGTTGTCAAACACGGTCATGTGGCGGAACAGCGCGTAGTGCTGGAACACAAAGCCCACTTTACGATCGCGGGCGTGCAGGCGGCTCACGTCGGTACCGTGGAAGCGGATGTGCCCGCTGGTCTGATGCTCAAGCCCGGCGATAATACGCAGCAGCGTGGTTTTGCCGGAGCCAGACGGTCCCAGCAGCGCCACCATTTGTCCGGAAGGGATATCCAGCGAGATATCATTCAGCACCTGGGTGCGACCAAAAGACTTCTTAATATTGGCAATCTCAATGCTCATGATTTCCCTCCTGATGCAGACGTTTTTCCTGATTTTCTAAACGCCACTGCACCACACTCTTCAAAAACAGGGTCAAAATGGCCATCAGCGTCAGCAACGCTGCGGCAGTAAACGCGCCGATGGTGTTGTAGTCCTGCTGCAGCAGTTCAATCTGCAGCGGCAGCGACAGGGTTTCACCGCGAATGGATCCGGAAACAACGGAAACAGCACCGAACTCGCCAATCGCGCGGGCGTTGGTCAGTACCACGCCGTAAAGCAGCGCCCAGCGAATGTTCGGCAGCGTCACGCGGCGGAACATTTGCCAACCTGAAGCCCCCAGCAGCACCGCCGCTTCGTCTTCGTTGCTCCCCTGGCTTAACATCACCGGCACCAGCTCGCGCACCACGAACGGACAGGTCACGAAGATGGTAACCAGCACCATGCCTGGCCAGGCGAACATGATCTGCAGGTTATGCGCATCCAGCCAGCCGCCCAGCGGGCCGTTGGAGCCGTAAAAGAGCAGGTATACCAGGCCCGCCACCACCGGCGACACGGCAAACGGAATATCCAGCAGGGTCAGCAGCAGCTGACGTCCCGGGAAGTTAAAGCGCGTCACCAGCCACGCCAGCAGGGTACCAAACACCAGGTTCACCGGAACGGTAATCAGGGCAATCAGCACGGTCAGCCAGATGGCGTGCAGCATATCCGGGTTCGCCAGATTTTCCAGCGCGGGCATCAGGCCCTTGCTGAACGCCTGAACGAAGATATAAATCGTCGGCACGACGAGAATGAGGGCGGACACCAGTACGCCCGCCCCAATCAGAAACCATTTACCCCAGTTGATGCGGGGCGCATCGTATCGCTTCAATTGCGTAACTTCCGCCATCAGTGACCTACCACACGTCGACCAAAGCGACTTTGCAGAGTGTTAATCGAGTACAGCAGCAGCAGCGAGGCCGCGAGGATCACCGAAGCAATCGCGCTCGCCGCCGGATAATCAAACTCCTGCAGGCGAATGAAAATCATCAGCGAGGTCACTTCCGTTTTCCAGGCGATGTTCCCGGCGATAAAAATCACCGCGCCGAACTCGCCAAGGCTGCGGGTAAACGACAGCGCGACGCCCGCCATCAGCGCCGGAGACAACTCCGGCAGCACCACCTTGCGGAAGCTCTGCCAGCGCGTGGCGCCCAGCGTTTCCGCCGCTTCTTCGTATTCCGGACCTAACTCTTCCAGCACCGGCTGCACGGTACGCACCACAAACGGGATGCTGGTAAAGGCCATCGCCACCGCGATACCGAGCCAGGTATAGGTCACCTTGATGTCAAATTTCGCCAGCCACTCGCCGTACAGCCCGTTAACGGAGAAGAGCGAGGCGAGGGTTAAGCCGGCGACCGCCGTCGGCAGCGCAAACGGCAGATCCATCAGGGCGTCAAGCAGCGTGCGGCCCGGGAAGCGATAGCGGGTTAAAATCCATGCCATCAGCAGACCAAACACGCCGTTAAAAATGGAGGCGACAAACGCCGACAGCAGCGTCACCTTATAGGCCGCCACCACCTGGGGGTTAGTGACCACGTCCCAGTACTGCGCCCAGCTCATCTGCGCAAGCTGCATCACCAGGGCGCTGAGCGGCAACAGCAGGATCAGGCAAACGAACAGCAGGCTGGTCCCGAGACTTAAGGTAAAGCCCGGCAGCACGCGTTTAGTCGATACTGCAAACATTACTTATGCCCCGCCGCCAGCAGTTTGTCTAACTCACCGCCGCTGGCAAAATGCGTTTTCATCACGTCTGGCCAGGAGCCAAAATGATCTTCCACGCGGAACAGCGCGGTCTGCGGGAATTTTTCTTTCAGCTTGTTCATCACGTCTGGGTTGTTCACGCGGTAGTAGTAATCGGTAATGATGGTCTGCGCCTGTGGGCTGTACAGGTAGTTGAGATAGGCTTTTGCCGCTTTCTCGGTACCGTTTGCCTGCACGTTTTTATCCACCCACGCCACCGGGAATTCGGCCAGAATATTGGTTTTAGGGATAACCACCTCAAAGCCCTGCGCTTCATACTGTTTGCGAATGTTGTTCACTTCCGACTCGAAGCTGATCAGCACATCGCCCAGACCGCGCTCTGCAAAAGTCGTGGTCGCCCCGCGGCCGCCGGTATCAAACACTTCGACGTTTTTCAGGAACTGGGTCATGAACTGCTCGGTTTTGGCTTTATCGTTACCGTCAGCCTTGTCCGCCGCGCCCCACGCAGCTAAATAGGTGTAACGCGCGTTACCGGAGGTTTTTGGGTTCGGGAAAATCAGTTTCACGTCGGAACGCACCAGGTCGCTCCAGTCGTGGATATTCTTCGGATTGCCCTTGCGCACCAGGAAACCCATGGTGGAATAGAACGGCGAGCTGTTGTTCGGCAGACGGCTCTGCCAGTCCGCCGGGATGAGCTTGCCTTTGTCATGCAGGATCTGCACGTCAGTGACCTGGTTGTAGGTCACCACATCCGCTTTCAGCCCCTGGAGAATGGCCAGCGCCTGCTTGGACGAACCGGCGTGGGACTGCTTGATGGTCAGCTTATCGCCGTTATTGTCTTTCGCCCACTGCTGTTCGAACGGGGGGTTAAGGGCGGCAAACAGCTCGCGGGAGACGTCATACGAACTGTTCAACAGTTCAGTCGCCTGCGCCTGTGCCACCAGCAGTAAACCTGCCAGCGCCAGAGTTCCTTTTTTCAGTACAGTAACGGCCATTGCGCACCCTTATAAATGTGATGACTATCTTATAGTCATAATATTTATAACGGGGATGAAAGGAGTAACGGTTTTATATACCGTTTGGTGATTTAGAAGCAGAAAAGGGAATAAGGGGCAGGGAAAATTGCCGGGTGGCGCTAACGCTTACCCGGCCTACGTATGGAGAGCGGTTTTACAGCGCCAGCAGACGCTCAACGGACGGCGCGAAGTAGTAGCCGCCGGTCACCGGTTTGGTGAAGCGCAGCATGGCGTCGCGCTTGCCGTCGGTATCGCCGAACATGCTCAGCAGCTGCTGTTCAATATTATACAGGCGCGCGCAGTAGGCGCAGAAGTAGAGGCCGTGCGTGCCGCTTGCCGTGCCGTACGGCAGGCTCTGGCGGACAATCTTCAGTCCTTTACCGTCTTCCTTGAGGTCAACGCGGGTCAGGTGCGAGGTGACCGGACGGTCATCACCGTCGATCTCTTCGTTGGCCTCTTTCGTACGGCCAATCATCATCTCCTGGTCGTGCACGCTCATGCGGTTAAGCTGCTTGAGGTTATGCTCCCAGCGCTGCACGAACACGTAGCTGCCGCCCGCGTCCACGCCGTCTTTGATTACCGCGACTTCACGACGCGTCTCTTCACCCGCCGGGTTTTCCGTTCCGTCAACGAAGCCGCTCAGATCGCGCTCTTCGACCCAGCGGAAACCGTGAACCTCTTCCTGCACCTCGATGCTGTCGCCAAAGGCCGCCACCGCCGCCTGCGCAACGGAGAAGTTCACGTCGTGACGCAGAGAAAGAATGTGGATCAGCACATCGTACTGGGTCGCCGGAGCCAGGCCTTTGCCGTAAGGGATGAAGTCTTTCAGCTCTTCCGCCCCTTCGCCGCCGCTCAGTTGACGCCAGACGTTATTGCCAAAGGCAACGACGGCGCCGAGGTGGGCTTCCGGGAATTTGGCCTGGAAGGTCGCCAGTTTATCAATAAACGCTTTGCTGGCCGCACGCAGGGCATCCACGTCCCCTTTGACGTTGGCTTCAATCCAAATCGCCGCGCGGCAATGTTCTGGCAAAATGCCACTCTGAACCTGAGACATCGCTCCTCCTGAAATAAAGATGCCACGTCAGCGTGGCATTGATGGCGGCTATTATACCCGGATTTCAGCGAGGCGGTTTGTTCAGACGCAAATTACTGCTTCCAGAGTATTTTGCTCACTTTCCAGCTCTTCAGCGTGTCGTCAGACGGCATCAACCCTTCCGGACCGCTCCAGGTGCCGGTAAAAACATAGCTGATGTGCTGGCTGCCTTCCGCCTTACACTCCACCGCCACTTCATCGTCGGATGGCGCGCTGGAGCAGTTGCCAAAGGCCTGCTTATAAAGATCGCTAAACGGGGTCCCGACCTTCACGCCGCTGGCGGTCGGAATATCTTCATCCATGACGGCAATCCGGTTTACCGTGCCTTTGTCACCGTTGATTACCAGTGCCAGCTTGTCGCCCTTCAGCGCTTCGTAATAGCGCACTATATTGCCATTCTCTGTTTTCATGCCGCTGCGAAGGCGGTAATCGCTGCTGAGCGCATCCTGAATAGCATTCTGATCCAGCGCCGTCGCGGCGGTAATTTTCCCCACGCCCTGCTCGGTCACTTCCGTTGATGAGCCAAACCAGTTCCACGGATACGCGGCGGACCAGTTAATGGAGGAGAGTGTCGAACAGCCGGTCAATGCCAGCGGGAGAGCGCATAAGAGTAAACGCAGCGATTTCATTGAAACGTCCTTACGTGTTAAATCAACGCTTGTTGGAGTGCGACATCGGCAAAAAGTGCCGGATTAATCATCCTGCGGCGCAAAACAGGCGCGAAGGCGCGGGTTGGTCAGCAGCCACAGCAGCGCCACAATATCGGCAACCACCAGCGCAACGCCGATGCCCGTCAGCGGTTCACCGTACCACCAGAGTACCGGCTGCCAGAAGAGCAGCGCAATCTGGGCAAGGATCAGCAGCCCGCGAAGCGCGCGCCACAAACGCGGGATCGCATGCCGTCGGCCGCTGCATAAGAAAGCCACCACCGCCGGTACGCCCGGCAGCAAGCCGAGCCAGAAGGCATCGTGATCGGGATAAAAGAGCGTCAGCAGCGTGTCGCCCTGCCCGCGCGACGCGGCGGCCATCACGAACAGCACCCAGGTCCGGGCCTGGAGCAGCAGAACGCACCAGAATAAAAAGGGCAGCCTGACGCGCCCCTGCGCGTCATAGTCTGCCGGATGGATCTCAGTACTCTTCATCTTCGATGAGACGCTTTCCTAAATTCAGCACGTCGGCGTGTACGTAGCCCAGGCGTTCATACATGCCCAGCACCACGTCGTTATCTTCCCGCACCATGATCTGGATTTTCGGACAGCCGCGGGCGATCAGCTTCTTCTCGAGCCGGTTGAGCAGCGCATTGGCGATGCCACGACCACGGTATTCCGGGTGCACGCCCAGATAATAGGCCGAGCCGCGATGGCCGTCGTAACCGCCCATGACCGTCCCCACGACCTCGCCATTGACTTCCGCGACCAGAAACAGACTGACGTCGTGATTCACCTTACGTTCGATATCCATTTCCGGATCGTTCCACGGACGCAGCAGATCGCAGCGCTCCCAAAGGGTGATCACCTCTTCGAAATCTTCCTGGCGAAAAACGCGTATCTCCATGGTATTAACCGCCTTTTCGGGTTTAAAAACAGTGATTATGGCGCGAACCATGCCTTTAGCCAATAACCGGGGAAAATCTCGCCAAAATTTGGCATAATGTCACTTTGTCACGTATTGAAATGAAAAGTAAAACAATTCTCACTATGGACTGTCGTAACGCTAAACGCGATACGATATAACACCAGGACCCCATTTTTTAGTATTCAGGCCGCATGAGCACATTCAAACCATTAAAAGCACTCACATCGCGTCGTCAGGTTCTCAAAGCGGGGCTGGCGGCCTTAACGTTAACGGGCATCGCAAAGCAGGCTCAGGCGAAAGACGAGAGCACGCTCAAAACCAGTAACGGACACAGCAAACCGAAAACGAAAAAGCCGGGCGCGAAGCGTCTGGTGATGCTCGACCCGGGCCACGGCGGTATTGATACCGGCGCCATCGGCAAAAACGGGTCGAAAGAAAAACACGTCGTGCTGGCGATTGCAAAAAATGTGCGGGCGATTTTACGCAGCAACGGCATTGACGCCCGCCTGACGCGCTCTGGCGACACCTTTATTCCGCTGTATGACCGCGTAGAGATCGCCCACCAGCACGGGGCGGATCTGTTTATGTCGATTCACGCCGACGGCTTTACCAACCCGTCAGCCGCCGGCGCCTCGGTGTTTGCGCTTTCCAACCGCGGCGCCAGTAGCGCCATGGCGAAATACCTCTCCGATCGCGAAAACCGGGCGGATGAAGTCGCCGGGAAGAAAGCCACGGACAAGGACCACCTGCTACAGCAGGTGCTGTTCGACCTCGTGCAGACGGATACGATCAAAAACAGCCTGACGCTCGGCTCGCATATTCTGAAAAAGATTAAGCCAGTGCATCGACTGCACAGTAAAGGCACCGAGCAGGCGGCGTTCGTGGTGCTGAAATCACCGTCCATCCCGTCCGTACTGGTGGAAACCTCGTTCATTACCAACCCGGAAGAGGAGCGACTCCTCGGCACCGCGGCGTTTCGTCAGAAGATTGCCAACGCCATCGCTTCCGGCATTATCAGTTACTTCAACTGGTTCGATAACCAAAAAGCGCACTCCAGGAAACGTTGATGAAACCCAATGCTCAACTGGTCAAAACGTTCCTGCTGCAGCTGCAGGATGAGATTTGCCAGAAACTGGCCGCCGCAGACGGCGGAGAATTTCAGGAAGATACCTGGCAGCGCGAGGCCGGTGGCGGCGGACGCAGCCGCGTGCTGCGTAACGGCGGCATCTTTGAACAGGCCGGGGTGAATTTTTCCCACGTTCATGGCGACGCGATGCCCGCGTCTGCGACGGCACATCGTCCTGAACTTGCAGGCCGCAGCTTCGAAGCGATGGGCGTCTCGCTGGTGGTGCATCCGCACAACCCGTTTGTGCCGACCAGCCACGCCAACGTGCGCTTTTTCATTGCCGAAAAGCCGGGGGCCGATCCGGTCTGGTGGTTTGGCGGCGGTTTCGACATGACGCCCTACTACGGCTTCGAAGAGGATGCCGTGCACTGGCACACCACCGCGCGGGACCTTTGTCTGCCGTTTGGCGAAGACGTTTACCCGAAATATAAAAAGTGGTGCGACGACTACTTTTACCTGAAGCACCGCGACGAGCAGCGCGGCATCGGCGGGCTGTTCTTTGACGACCTCAACACGCCTGATTTTGATACCGCGTTCAGCTTTATGCGCGCGGTGGGTGAAGGCTATACCGACGCCTATCTGCCCATCGTCGAACGCCGTAAAAACACCGACTACGGCGTGCGCGAGCGTGAGTTCCAGCTCTACCGCCGCGGGCGCTACGTGGAGTTCAACCTGGTGTGGGATCGCGGGACGCTGTTCGGCCTGCAGACCGGCGGGCGCACGGAGTCGATTCTGATGTCGATGCCGCCGCTGGTGCGCTGGGAGTACTGCTACGAGCCAAAAGAAGGCAGCCCGGAGGCTGCCTTAAAAGAGTTTATTCAGGTTCGGGATTGGGTGTAACTCCCCTCACCCCGGCCCTCTCCCCATAGGGGAGAGGGTGAAAGACGGCTCGGTGCAGTTCCCTCTCCCCTATGGGGAGAGGGTTAGGGTGAGGGGTTTACAGCGGCTGCGTCTGCGCCTCAACCACCGCCAGCGCCACCATATTCACGATACGGCGCACGGAGGCAATCGGCGTTAACACGTGCACCGGTTTTGCCACGCCCATCAGCACCGGTCCTACGGTCACCCCTTCAGAGCTGGAGACGCGCAGCAGGTTATAGCTGATACGCGCCGCTTCCACGTTCGGCATAATCAGGATATTTGCCGATCCCTTCAGCGGGCTGTCCGGCATACGTTCGTTACGGATGCTCTCCACCAGCGCCGCATCGCCGTGCATTTCCCCGTCAATCATCAGCTCTGGCGCGCGCTCGCGCACCAGCGCCAGCGTCTCACGCATTTTGCACGCCGCCGCGGATTTAGACGAACCAAAGTTAGAGTGCGACAGCAGCGCCACCTTCGGTTCGATACCAAAGCGACGCACGGTCTCAGCGGCCATCACGGTGATCTCCGCCAGCTCGTCCGGGGTGGGATCGTCGTTAACGTAGGTATCGGCAATAAAGGTGTTGCCGCTTGGCAGCAGCAGGGCGTTCATCGCCCCGGCGGTGTGCACGCCGTCGCGATAGCCGAAGATCTCCTGCACCACGCTAAAGTGCTCGTGGTAATCGCCGATGGTGCCGCAGATCAGCGCATCCGCCTCGCCGCGATGAACCATGATCGCGCCGATCACCGTCGTGTTGCTGATGACGGCTTTCTGCGCCTGCTCCTGGGTGATCCCCCGACGTTTCATGATCGCGTAGTATTCGCTCCAGTACTCTTTGAAGCGCGGATCGGATTCGTTGTTGACGATCTCGAAGTCGACGCCCGGCTTAATCTGCAGGCCCAGCTTCTGGATACGCATTTCGATCACGCTCGGACGACCAATCAGAATCGGCTTCGCCAGGCCTAAGGTGATCAGCTCCTGGGTAGCGTGCAGCACGCGCGCCTCTTCCCCTTCCGCCAGCACCACGCGCTTCGCGTCGGCGCGCGCCTGGGAGAAGATCGGCTTCATGAACAGGTTCGTTTTATAAACAAACTCGGTGAGTTTATCGACGTAAGCGTCGAAATCCTCAATCGGACGCGTCGCCACGCCGGAATCCATCGCCGCTTTGGCCACCGCAGGGGCAATTTTGACAATCAGACGCGGGTCGAACGGTTTTGGAATGATGTAGTCAGGGCCAAAGCTCAGATCCTGATCGCCATAGGCTGAGGCAACCACTTCGCTCTGCTCGGCGTGGGCCAGCTCCGCGATGGCGTGCACGGCGGCCAGCTTCATCTCTTCGTTGATTGCCGTCGCGCCGACGTCCAGCGCGCCGCGGAAGATGAACGGGAAGCAGAGCACGTTGTTGACCTGGTTCGGGTAGTCGGAACGTCCTGTACAGATAATGGCGTCTTCACGCACCGCTTTCGCCAGCGGCGGCAGAATTTCCGGTTCCGGGTTGGCCAGGGCCAGGATCATCGGCGCGCGCGCCATCTTCTTCACCATCTCCTGGGTCAGCACCTTCGGACCCGAGCAGCCGAGGAAGATATCCGCGCCGTCGATCACGTCCTCAAGCGTGCGTTTACCGTCGTCTTCTACCGCATAGGCTGCTTTGGTTTCCGCCATGTTCGGCTCGCGGTCTTTGTAAATCACGCCCTTGGAGTCGCAGACCACGATGTTGTGTTTCTGCATACCCAGCGCCACCAGCAGGTTCATACAGGCGATGGCCGCGGCGCCTGCGCCAGAAACCACCATGCGCACGTCGGAGAGATTTTTCTCCACCACGCGCAGGCCGTTGAGAATGGCGGCGGTGCTGATAATGGCCGTACCGTGCTGGTCGTCATGGAACACGGGAATGTTCATACGCTCGCGCAGCTTCTGCTCGATATAGAAACATTCCGGCGCTTTAATGTCTTCCAGGTTGATCCCCCCGAAGGTCGGCTCCAGCGCGGCTACCACGTTGATGAATTTGTCAGGATCGAGCTCGTCCACCTCGATATCAAACACGTCGATACCGGCGAATTTCTTGAACAGCACCCCCTTGCCTTCCATCACCGGCTTACCGGCCAGCGCGCCGATGTTACCGAGACCCAGTACCGCCGTGCCGTTAGAGATCACGGCAACAAGGTTGCCACGCGCGGTATATTTGTAGGCCGCCAGCGGATCTTTTTCGATTTCCAGACACGGGGCCGCTACGCCCGGCGAATAGGCCAGCGCCAGATCGCGCTGGGTTGCCAGCGGTTTGGTTGGGGAGACCTGAATTTTGCCCGGGACAGGGAACTCGTGAAAATCGAGGGCACTCTGTTTCAACTGCTCATCCATCTTATTTATCCTTTCACGTATCGGTCAAAAGGGTGACGAAAGCGATCCGGTTGCACACCCTGGTGTGCCGCCTAGTATCGCCTCAGACCGCCTCCTAAACTTTGAAGGCTGCCAAACTCTCACCATCACACATTAAAAATTGTTATCAATTTATAACAGCCATGTTACCCGTCTCAAAAGCAATGCCTCCCCCGTCTGCTATGCTTTTTTGTTAAGTCCATCATGATTTTTCCAGAAGTGTGAACTAACGCACTCATCTAACTCTTTTATTTCCAAGGAGTAATCATTTATGAACCAGCTAGACGGCATCAAACAATTCACCACCGTGGTCGCCGACAGCGGCGATATCGAGTCGATTCGTCACTACCAGCCGGAGGATGCGACCACTAACCCTTCGCTACTGCTCAAGGCAGCCGGGCTTGCCCATTTTAGTCATCTGATTGATGACGCGATTGCCTACGGTAAGCAGCGCGGGAAAACGCAGGAGCAGCAGGTCGCCGAAGCCAGCGACAAGCTGGCGGTTAATTTTGGTGCGGAAATTCTTAAAAGCATTCCGGGGCGCGTCTCGACTGAAGTCGACGCCCGCCTCTCGTTCGATAAAGAAAAGAGCATTAATAAAGCGCGTCGTTTGGTGGAACTCTACCAGGAGCAGGGGATCGATAAATCACGCATTCTGATCAAGCTGGCGTCGACCTGGGAAGGCATCCGCGCCGCAGAGGTGCTGGAAAAAGAGGGGATTCACTGCAACCTGACGCTGCTGTTCTCCTTTGCCCAGGCGCGCGCCTGTGCCGAAGCGGGCGTGTTCCTGGTGTCACCGTTTGTAGGCCGCATCTACGACTGGTACCAGGCGAAACAGCCGATGGATCCGTACGTGGTGGATGAGGACCCGGGGGTGAAATCGGTGCGCAATATTTACGACTACTACAAGCAGCATCGCTACGAGACCATCGTGATGGGGGCCAGCTTCCGCCGTACCGAGCAGATCCTTGCCCTGGCAGGCTGCGACCGCCTGACCATCTCCCCTAACCTGCTCAAAGAACTACAGGACAAAGAAGAGACGGTGATCCGCAAGCTGGTGCCAACCTCTACCGTTCTGCCAAAACCGAAAGCCATGACCGAAGCGGAGTTCCGCTGGGAGCATAATCAGGACGCAATGGCCGTGGAAAAACTGGCGGAAGGTATCCGTCTGTTCGCCGTCGACCAGCGCAAACTTGAAGATCTTCTCGCTGCCAAACTTTAACCTTGCCACGGAGTGAACTATGTCCCGTAAAGAGCTCGCCAATGCCATCCGCGCCCTCAGCATGGATGCCGTGCAGAAAGCCAATTCCGGCCACCCCGGCGCACCGATGGGCATGGCCGATATTGCCGAAGTGCTGTGGAACGACTTCCTGAAGCACAACCCCAACGATCCCACCTGGTATGACCGTGACCGCTTTATTCTCTCCAACGGCCACGCCTCGATGCTGCTCTACAGCCTGCTACACCTGTCCGGTTACGATCTGCCGCTTGAGGAGCTGAAAAACTTCCGCCAGCTGCACTCCAAAACCCCGGGACACCCGGAGATTGGCTATACGCCGGGCGTGGAGACCACCACCGGGCCGCTCGGTCAGGGGCTGGCAAATGCGGTCGGGCTGGCGATTGCCGAACGTACCCTGGCGGCACAGTTCAACCAGCCGGACCACGAGATTGTCGATCACTACACCTACGTGTTTATGGGTGACGGCTGTCTGATGGAGGGGATCTCCCACGAGGTCTGCTCCCTGGCGGGCACCCTGGGGCTGGGCAAGCTGATCGGGTTCTACGATCACAACGGCATCTCCATCGACGGGGAAACCGAAGGCTGGTTCACTGACGACACGGCAAAACGCTTCGAGGCCTACCACTGGCACGTGGTGCATGAGATCGACGGCCACGATCCTGAGGCGGTGAAAAAAGCGATTCAGGAAGCGCAGAGCGTGAAGGACAAACCGTCCCTGATTATCTGCCGCACGGTTATCGGCTTCGGCTCACCGAACAAGGCGGGCAAAGAAGAGGCGCACGGCGCGGCGCTGGGTGACGAAGAAGTGGCGCTGACCCGCCAGAAGCTGGGCTGGAAATACCCGCCATTTGAAATCCCGAAAGAGATCTACAGAGCCTGGGATGCCCGTGAAGCGGGTGAAAAAGCCCAGCACGCCTGGAACGAGAAGTTTGCCGCCTACAAAAAAGCGCACCCGGATTTGGCCGCCGAGTTTTCCCGCCGCATGAGCGGCGGTCTGCCGGAGGACTGGGACGATAAAACTCAGGCGCTGATTGAAAATCTGCAGTCCAACCCGGCAAAAATTGCCACCCGTAAGGCGTCGCAAAACACCCTGAATGCGATTGGCCCTCTTCTCCCTGAACTGCTGGGCGGCTCGGCGGATCTGGCACCGAGTAACCTGACCATCTGGTCGGGCTCGAAATCGCTGAAAGAGGACATTGCCGGGAACTATATTCACTACGGCGTGCGCGAGTTCGGGATGACCGCGATCGCCAACGGCATCGCTCACCACGGCGGCTTCGTGCCCTACACTGCCACCTTCCTGATGTTCGTCGAGTACGCCCGTAACGCGGCGCGCATGGCAGCGCTGATGAAGGCGAGGCAGATTATGGTCTATACCCACGACTCTATCGGTCTGGGAGAAGACGGTCCCACCCACCAGGCGGTTGAACAGCTGGCGAGCCTGCGCCTGACGCCAAACTTCAGCACCTGGCGTCCCTGCGATCAGGTCGAAGCGGCGGTGGGCTGGAAGCTGGCGGTAGAACGCCATAACGGCCCGACGGCACTGATTCTGTCACGCCAGAACCTGGCGCAGATAGAGCGCACGCCGGAGCAGGTGAAAAACATCGCTCGCGGCGGCTATATCCTGAAAGACAGCGGCGGCAAGCCGGACGTGATCCTGATTGCGACCGGTTCAGAGGTGGAAATCACGGTGAAAGCGGCGGAGAAACTGACCGCCGAGGGCCACGCGGTGCGGGTAGTCTCCCTGCCTTCCACGGATATCTTTGACGCCCAGGACGAGGCGTACCGGGAATCGGTCCTGCCGTCCAGCGTCACGGCGCGCGTGGCGGTGGAGGCCGGTATTGCCGACTACTGGTACAAGTATGTCGGGCTCAAAGGAGCGATTGTGGGCATGCGGGGCTACGGTGAGTCCGCCCCTGCCGATAAGCTGTTCCCGTACTTCGGCTTTACCGTTGAGAACGTGGTGGAGAAGGCGCTGAGCGTGCTGTAGTGCGGCCTGCGTTGCCGGGTGGCGCTATCGCTTACCCGGCCTACGGCTCGGTTTTTTGTAGGCCGGGTAAGGTGAAGCCGCCACCCGGCACATTGCCACAGACCGCATGATTCGTAGGCCGGGTAAATCGAAGCCACCACCCGGCACATTGCCACAGACCGCAAGATTCGTAGGCCGGGTAAGGCAAAGCCGCCACCCGGCACATTGCCACAGACCGCAAGATTTGTAGGCCGGGTAAGGTGAAGCCACCACCCGGCACATTGCCACAGGCCGCAAGATTCGTAGGCCGGGTAAGCGACTGCGCCACCCGGCAAAAAGCTACCGCGTGATCCACAGCGTGGGCCAGGCGTCTGGCCCGTTCCAGTTATCGCAACTGGGTTCCTCAGCATAACGCACCAGGCGGAAACGCTGGCCGTCAAACCGCCAGCGCGTCTGGAACCCACAGTCGCCCATACCGCGCCCCAGCGAGAGCGTGGTCAGCTCGCGCGTCTTCTCATCAAAGCTGGCGTTCATCAACTCTATTTCGCTGCTGTCGCTTGACGGCGTAAACGGCAGACGCAGCCTGACGCTGCGGGCAGAGAACGGTTTCTTACGTGACACCAGCCACGCCAGATCGACGGTGTTATAGGCCCCCGCCTCGCAGCTGACGATCAGCAGCGCCTTGTCATCGGTTAACGCGGTGACGCGCACTTCCCGGCGGTTAGGATCCAGCGAGCACTGGCTGCTGTTCATCCTGCCGGTGCCATAATCCAGCAGGTCGTTCAGTTCGGCATGGGAAAGCGGTGTTGGGGTAGGATTAACGGTCGCCACCTTTTTCAGGGCGGGTGCGGGCGGTACGCTTAACGGCGGATCGTCACCTTTTCTGATCCACGCGGTTTCACTGCCCACGCGCTTTTGCTGCGCATCAATGAACAGCAGCGCGGCTTTCAGACCGCTCAGAGATATCACCTGCTTACCGCCGCGAAGGGTCAGGGCCTTCCCTTCCTGGATATTTTTCAGAAAGGCGGTGATGGTGGCCGCATCGTCCGTTTTCAGATGCCAGGGCGTGAGCTGCCAGCGCTGTTTGTCCAGCTTCAGGGGAACATTATCCAGCAGCAGCCGGGGGGCAATCTCAGGCTCTTTCACGGAAGGCGTATCAAGCCCGCCGAGATCGATACGCAACGTGGCATCCGTTTTCGCCCCGGCGCTTCGGGTGAGCGTCATGACCAGACCACGGTGTTCGCCCGTGTTGCGGGCAAGGCAAAAGTTCTGGTTATTGCAGGTCACCTGCCAGTCAGAAAAGGCTTGCTGCGCGGGTGCAGCCCGCAACTGCGGCGCGAGGAGCACACAAAACAGGGAAAATAAAAAAACGCTGTAGCGCATGAATGGCACAATCCCGGAACGAAAACGCGTAACTGGGCAGTATCTTCGTGTTCCCGCCGGGGTTGCTCAATCGGATTTATCAGATATACCCGAAAAACAGGCTATATCCGTTCGAAAGGGGAATTCATCAGCCCGGTCGTCTGTAAATACTGCAGTAATATCACCGCCTTACCATCCCTGATTTCGCCTGAACGCACCATCTCCAGCGCCCGGTCAAAAGGAAGCTCCAGCACTTCGATATCTTCATCCTCTACGCCACCGCCCCGGTGAGTGCGCTGCGCGTCGCTGTATTCCGCGATGAAGAAATGGACAATTTCCGTCACGCCGCCCGGCGACATAAACAGCTCGAAGACCTTTTTGACCTCGCCCACTTCGAAGCCGGTCTCTTCGACGGCCTCTTTGCGGATGCAGACTTCTGGCTCATCGTCATCGAGCAGGCCCGCGCAGGTTTCAATCAGACGTCCGTCCGGGTTGCCATTGACCCATGTTGCCACCCTGAACTGGCGGATCAGCACCACGCTCTGCTTTTCACGATTATAGAGCAGGATAGTTGCCCCGTTGCCGCGGTCGTAGACCTCGCGCCTGTGGCGGATCACTTCACCGTTGTTACGCGTCAGATCGTAGGTGATGTTACGCAGGACAAAGTAGTTTTCAGAGAGAATTTTGTCTTTGATAACGTCTATTTTCAGGGTCATACGGGCTCCACGACACAATGAGTCGTCCTATACTACGCCGTGAATCCCGCTTTGTCGCCCGCCGGATTAATGATGCTGTGGCGCATTACCTCCCAGCCAGTCGAGTATTCCTTGCGCGGCATGACGTCCTTCCGCCATCGCGGTCACCACCAAATCCGCGCCGCGTACCGCATCGCCCCCGGCGAAGATCTGCGGGTTGGCCGTCTGGTAACGGTAGCGGCTCTCGACCGAGGCCACGATCCGTCCCCAGTCGTCCGTTTCAACCCCCTGCGCCTGCAGCCAGGGCATCGCGTGCGGATTAAAACCAAACGCCATGATGACCGCATCCGCGTCCATCACAAACTCGCTGCCCGCCAGCGGAACGGGCCGACGCCGTCCCTGCGCATCCGGTTCACCGAGCACGGTTCGCAGCATCCGGATACCGTTGACCTTACCGTTCGGATCCAGCGTCAGCTCAACCGGCTGAACGTTAAACTCAAACGCGGCCCCCTCTTCTCTGGCGTTCTTCACCTCTTTCTTCGAGCCTGGCATGTTGGCCTCATCCCGACGATAGGCGCAGGTGACGTTTGCCGCCCCGTGGCGTAACGCAGTGCGGACGCAGTCCATCGCGGTGTCGCCTCCGCCCAGCACCACCACGTTCAGGCCACGGGTGTCGATGAACGGTTCGCTGGCCGTCGCCTCCAGCCCCATAACATGCCGCGTGTTGCCCACCAGGAAAGGCAGCGCGTCGTAGACCCCTGGCGCGTCCTCGTTCGGGATACCCGCCTTCATCGAACGATAGGTTCCCACCCCAATAAACAGGGCGTCGTAATCGTGCTTTAGCTGTGACATCGACACGTCCTGGCCCACCTCGCAGTTCAGCTCGAAGCGGATCCCCATCGCGGTAAATATCTCTCTGCGCCGCGCGAGCAGCGATTTGTCGAGCTTAAATGCCGGGATGCCAAAGGTCAGCAAACCGCCGATCTCCGGATGCCGGTCATAGACCGTCACGCTCACGCCGTGGCGCGCCAGCACGTCGGCGCACGCCAGCCCGGCGGGCCCCGCGCCGACAATCGCGACACGTTTACCTGACGGCGTGACGGCGGACATATCCGGCCGCCAGCCCATCGCCAGCGCCCGATCGGCGATATAGCGCTCAATGTTGCCGATGGTCACGGCGCCCGCCGCTTCACGCAGCGTGCAGGCACCCTCGCATAGCCGGTCCTGCGGACAGACGCGGCCGGTAATTTCAGGTAAACAGTTGGTCTGATGAGAAAGCTCAGCCGCGCCGGTGATATCCCCCGCGTTGAGGCGCTCAATCCACTGCGGAATGTGGTTGTGCAGCGGGCAGGTCCATTCGCAAATGCTGTGCTCGCCGCACTTCAGGCAGCGCGACGCCTCGCGGGCGGCCTGTTCGGCCCGGAACGGCAGGTAAATTTCGTTAAAATGGCTCACGCGTTCGACGGCAGCCAGCTTATCGGGCTCGCCGCGGGGCGCCGTCGCCTGCATCTGTAGCAGTTTGGTACGCGGCGCGTCCACGCTGACGGCCTCCGCATCATGCCAGGGTTGCGCCTCCAGGCAGGCCGTGCGCTGTCGGCGCGATTTCGCCAGATTATCCAGCACGACAGGCGTCGCCAGGGAGAGGACATCTGCGGGGCAATTTTCGATACAGGCCGGGCCGTGTGGACGCGTCAGGCAGAGATCGCATTTATTCGCCGAGGCCTTCACGCTGCCATTGTCGAGCGGGGTGACGATAATCTCCATCGTGCCAAACGGGCAGGCCACCACGCAGGCCTTACAGCCGATACATTTTTGTTGATTCACCTGTACGCTGTCATCGCATTTGCTGATGGCACCGTTCGGGCAGCTTTGCGCGCAGGGTGCATTTTCGCAATGATGGCAGGTCACCGGGCGGCTCTTCTCGCCGGATCTCAGGACCGTGATACGGGGATGAAAATGGCGCTCGCTCAGGACATGCTGCTCATCGTTGTGCGCCATCACGCAGGCCACTTCGCAGGCGCGACACCCAATGCACTGCTGGCTGTTAGCCATAATAAAACGATTCATAACCACACCTGTTTTTGGTTCAATAACCTTTCTCTTTATAAGAGTATGGTATTTACGCATCACGGTGCGATCGGGCAATGTTCAAATGCCCTGAACGCCCAATTATTTCCAGTGAACCTGTGGCAGATCAATTTTATTCAGAGAGCCGTTCTGTGACCGTTAAACGACCCGTTTCCGGAAGCCTTGCCTGGGCTTTCTTTTCGATCATTGCCCTATCCGTGCTCAGCAGCACCGTCGCGCTGCTGACGCTGGCCAGCAGCCAGCGCGATGCCGAAGCCATCAACATCGCTGGCTCACTGCGCATGCAGAGCTATCGTCTGGGCTACGAGATGCAGCGCAACAGCCCTTCCCTTGCGGCACATCGTGAGAGCTGGCAACAGACGCTCGGCGCGCCTGCCCTGCAGAAGCTGAACCGCTGGTACGTCCCGGACAATGTGAAAGCACGCTATCAGCAGCTGCATGTGGCCTGGCAGGAGATGGATGCGCGCATCGCCCGCGGCGACAGCGCGTGGTATCAACGTAATATTGAAGATTTTGTCGGCCGCATTGATGCCTTTGTGCTCGCCCTCCAGCACTACACCGAACACAAAATTCAGACGGTCACCCTGCTCTCGCTGGCTGGCGCACTCGGGATCCTGCTGCTGACGCTGTTTACCCTGCGACGCATCCGTCGTCAGGTGGTGCTGCCGCTGAATAACCTGGTGGCGGCCAGCGAACGCATTGAGCGCGGCGAATTTGCCACTCCTGCGCCGGATAGCGCCCTGCCGAACGAGCTGGGCCAGCTTTCGCGCGCCTTTAACCACATGTCAGCCGAGCTCGATACGCTCTACCGTTCGCTCGAAGCCTCGGTTGCGGAAAAGACGCGGCACCTGCACGAAGCCCACCAGCAGCTCGACATGCTGTTCAAGTGCTCGCAGGCGCTCAATACCGGCCAGATAGACAGCCACTGTTTCCGGCATATCCTGCAGATTGTCCATGACTATACGCAGATGAATTATCTGGAACTGCGCACCAGCGACGACTGGCGGCTGTGTGAAGGGACGGAGGCTGAGGGTATCCCTCTGCAAAACCTGCCGGTACTGATGCAGGACACGCTCTATGGCGAGCTGCGCTGGCAAAGCGAGGCGGACAGCGTCCCCCTTCCGCTGATGAGAAGCGTGGCGACCATGCTCGGACGCGGGCTGTACTTTAACCAGGCGCAAAAGCATTACCAGCAGCTGCTGCTGATGGAAGAGCGCGCCACCATTGCCCGCGAGCTGCACGATTCGCTGGCGCAGGTGCTGTCGTATCTGCGCATTCAGCTTGCGCTGCTCAAACGCGCCGTGCCGAAAGAAAATACCCAAGCGCAGGCCATTATCACCGACTTCTCCCGCGAGCTGAACAATGCCTGGCAGCAGTTGCGCGAGCTGCTGACTACCTTCCGACTGACGCTGAACCATGCGAATTTACCCGCGGCGCTGCAGGAGTCCCTCGACGTGCTGCAGAGTCAGACGCAGGCGAAACTGCATCTCGACTGCCGCCTCTCCTCGCTGGCGCTGGACGCGCAAAAGCAGGTGCATTTGCTGCAGATCGTGCGTGAGGCGGTGTTGAACGCCATTAAGCATGCGCAGGCGAGCGAAATCACCGTCAGCTGCGTGACCGCAGCGGACGGTACGCACAGCGTCAGCATTCGCGACAACGGCATCGGGATTGGCGAAGCCAGCGAGCCGCCGGGACATTACGGGCTGAACATTATGCGCGAACGCGCGCAGCGGCTAGGAGGAGTGCTGCTCTTTTCACAGCCGCAAAACGGCGGCACGCTGGTCACCGTGACGTTCCCGGCGCCCGCGCCGTTAACGGGTAAATAACGGTAAAGAGGGAAGCGCAGGGAAAAGCGCATGATAATTTACACTATCTCCTTTATTTCTCCACGTTTGACCTGGGCCTTACCGCTAAAGTTATGCGGGCAATAAACAATAATGACGTGCAGCAAAACGAGGTCACACTTTCATGGCGAATTTTTTCATCGATCGCCCCATTTTTGCCTGGGTGCTTGCCATCCTGTTGTGTCTGACAGGCGTCCTGGCGATTACTTCACTTCCCGTTGAGCAATACCCCGACCTGGCACCGCCGAACGTGCGCGTCACCGCAAACTACCCCGGCGCGTCGGCACAGACGCTGGAAAATACCGTGACGCAGGTTATCGAGCAGAACATGACGGGTCTGGATAACCTGATGTACATGTCCTCGCAAAGCAGCGCCACGGGACAGGCGACGGTCACCCTGAGCTTTAAGGCGGGCACCGACCCGGACGAAGCGGTGCAGCAGGTCCAAAACCAGCTGCAGTCGGCCATGCGCAAGCTGCCCCAGGCGGTGCAAAACCAGGGCGTGACCGTGCGTAAAACCGGCGATACCAACATATTGACCATCGCGTTTGTCTCGACAGATGGCTCGATGGATAAACAGGACATCGCGGACTACGTCGCCAGTAATATTCAGGATCCCATCAGCCGGATTAACGGCGTCGGGGATATCGACGCCTACGGCTCACAATACTCCATGCGTATCTGGCTCGATCCCAATAAGCTGAACAGCTACCAGATGACGGCAACCGACGTGACGGATGCTATCAAAGCCCAGAACGCCCAGATTGCCGTAGGGCAACTGGGGGGAACGCCTTCCGTTGATAAGCAAGCCCTGAACGCCACCATTAATTCGCAATCCCTACTGCAGACGCCGGACCAGTTCCGCAATATCACCCTGCGCGTGAATCAGGACGGGTCGGAAGTGCGTCTCGGCGATGTCGCCACGGTGGAAATGGGGGCGGAGAAATACGACTACCTGAGCCGCTTTAACGGCAATCAGGCCTCCGGTCTGGGGATTAAGCTGGCCTCCGGCGCGAACGAAATGGCGACGGCAAAACTGGTGTTAGACCGTCTGGACGAGCTGTCGCAGTATTTCCCGCACGGGCTGGAGTACAAAGTCGCCTATGAAACCACCTCCTTCGTAAAAGCCTCCATTGAAGACGTGGTGAAGACTCTGCTCGAAGCCATCGCGCTGGTGTTCCTGGTCATGTACCTGTTCCTGCAAAACTTCCGCGCGACGCTGATCCCCACCATTGCCGTCCCCGTGGTGCTGCTGGGGACCTTTGCGGTGCTCTACGCCTTCGGGTACAGCATTAATACCCTGACGATGTTTGCGATGGTGCTGGCAATCGGCCTTCTGGTGGATGATGCCATCGTGGTGGTTGAAAACGTCGAGCGCATCATGAGCGAAGAAGGGCTCTCTCCGCGCCAGGCGACGCGCAAGTCCATGGGGCAAATTCAGGGGGCGCTGGTCGGGATTGCGATGGTGCTGTCGGCCGTCTTTATCCCGATGGCCTTCTTTGGCGGCACCACCGGGGCGATTTACCGCCAGTTCTCGATCACCATCGTCTCGGCGATGGTGCTCTCGGTGCTGGTCGCGCTGATCCTCACCCCCGCGCTGTGCGCCACCATTCTGAAACCGCTGCACAAAGGAGAGCATCACGGGCAGAAAGGGTTCTTCGGCTGGTTTAACCGCATGTTCAACCGCAACGCCGCGCGCTATGAATCTGCCGTTGGTCGCGTACTGCACCGCAGCCTGCGCTGGATGATGATTTACGTTGTGCTGCTGGGCGGCATGGTCTGGCTGTTCCTGCACCTGCCCACCTCGTTCCTGCCGATGGAAGACCGGGGGATGTTCACCACCTCGGTGCAGCTTCCGAGCGGCGCAACGCAGCAGCAGACGCTGAAAGTGGTGCAGAAAGTGGAACAGTACTTCTTCACCAAAGAGAAAGATAACGTTGTGTCGGTCTTCTCCACCGTCGGCTCCGGCCCGGGTGGTAACGGGCAGAACGTCGCCCGCATGTTTGTTCGCCTGAAGGACTGGGACGAGCGCGATACCCGGACGGGCACCTCGTTTGCCATCATCGAACGTGCGACAAAAGCCTTTGCGCACATCAAAGAGGCGCGCGTCTTTGCCAGCAGTCCGCCGGCGATAAGCGGGCTGGGCAGTTCCGCCGGGTTCGATATGGAGCTGCAGGATCACGCTGGTGCGGGCCACACGGCGTTGATGGCGGCACGCGATAAGCTGTTAGCGCTGGCAGGCAACGATCCTGGCCTGACCCGCGTTCGCCATAACGGCCTCGACGACAGCCCGCAGCTTCAGGTGGATATCGACCAGCGTAAGGCGCAGGCGCTGGGCGTCTCGATCAACGATATCAACGACACCCTGCAAACGGCGTGGGGGTCGAGCTATGTGAATGACTTTATGGATCGCGGCCGCGTGAAAAAAGTGTATGTCCAGTCCGCCGCGCCGTTCCGCATGCTGCCGGATGATATTAACCGCTGGTTTGTCAGAAATAATGCTGGCGGCATGGTGCCGTTCTCCGCCTTTGCCAGTTCGCACTGGGAGAGCGGATCGCCACGCCTGGAACGCTATAACGGCTATTCTGCGGTTGAAATCGTCGGGGAAGCCGCGCCGGGCGTCAGCACCGGTACCGCCATGGACACCATGGAAAAACTGGTGCAACAGCTGCCCGCCGGTTTTGGTCTCGAGTGGACGGCCATGTCTTACCAGGAGCGTCTCTCAGGGGCGCAGGCCCCCGCCCTTTACGCGCTCTCGCTGCTGGTGGTCTTCCTCTGCCTTGCCGCTCTGTATGAGAGCTGGTCGGTCCCGTTCTCGGTCATGCTGGTCGTGCCCCTTGGGGTTATCGGTGCGCTGCTCGCGACCTGGATGCGCGGCCTGGAGAACGATGTTTACTTCCAGGTGGGCCTGCTCACCGTCATTGGGCTATCGGCGAAAAACGCCATTCTGATCGTTGAGTTTGCCAACGAGATGAATGCCAAAGGCCACGAGCTGATGGCCGCCACGCTGCACGCTTGCCGTCAGCGCCTGCGTCCAATCCTGATGACATCACTGGCGTTTATTTTTGGTGTGCTGCCGATGGCGACCAGCACTGGCGCAGGTTCCAGCAGCCAGCATGCCGTCGGCACGGGGGTGATGGGGGGCATGATTTCGGCCACCATCCTGGCCATTTACTTCGTTCCGCTGTTCTTTGTGCTGGTGCGTCGCCGCTTCCCGCTAAAGGAACGTCCTGAGTAAGTGGTTGAAATAAAAAAAGGCGGCTTTATCGGCCGCCTTTTTACTGTGTGATTAATTCACACTATGGTTATTTTACTTATTTTAGTGCTCTTGCAATTCTTACTGAATGTCATTTACGAAGCATGCCTTCGATAAAATCTTTCCAGTTCCCCAGTTCACGTTCAATCATAACAACCTCTCTTATTATTATGCGCATTCTACAAAAACGTACCATCATTGTGAAGACTATTTAACCAATTGCTGTGATTGTACCCCACGTCCTGCGGGGATTTATGATAAATATGAACGGAGAGCCCTCAATTTTTTGTGACGGCCAGCAATATTTTGAAATAACCCTACGAACGGGTGAGTTTTATTTTATTGGCTGAGTTTATTGGGTTTTTAAAGTTTATGGACATCTATGCTTAAATGATGAAAGAATATTCAGCGTACAGTTGTGAGTCGAATTAAGCAGGCGCATTAATCCAGACAATTCCTGAATGTGTTATATTCCACTTAAGGATATATCTTCGAATTTACTGAACATTTAATTATCAGAACATCAAAAGGATTCACCATGGTTGTGATGTACGGCATTAAAAATTGCGACACCATCAAAAAAGCCCGCCGCTGGCTGGACGCTAACAGCGTAGAGTACCGCTTCCACGATTACCGTGCCGATGGGCTCGATGCAGAATTTCTGCATAGCGCTATTCGCGAACTGGGCTGGGAAGCCCTGCTGAACACCCGCGGTACCACCTGGCGTAAACTGGACGACTCTCTGCGCGCCAGCATCAAAGATGCCGACAGCGCGGCAAAACTGATGCTCGAGATGCCGGCAATTATCAAACGCCCATTGCTCTGCGCGCCAGGGCAGCCTATGCTGCTGGGTTTCAGTGAAACCCTTTATTCCGACTTTTTTCGTTGAGGTGTAGTTTATGTCATGCCCGGTCATTGAGCTGACTCAGCAGCTTATTCGCCGTCCTTCCCTTAGCCCGGACGACGCAGGTTGTCAGGCTCTTATGATTGAACGCCTGCGCGCCATCGGTTTTACCGTTGAACGCATGGATTTTGGCGATACCCAGAACTTCTGGGCGTGGCGCGGACAGGGCGAAACGCTGGCCTTCGCCGGGCATACTGACGTCGTTCCTGCCGGTGACGCGGATCGCTGGATTAACCCGCCGTT
This sequence comes from Enterobacter sp. BNK-22, assembly GCF_048684805.1. Taxonomy (NCBI): domain Bacteria; kingdom Pseudomonadati; phylum Pseudomonadota; class Gammaproteobacteria; order Enterobacterales; family Enterobacteriaceae; genus Enterobacter; species Enterobacter sp. BNK-22. Next base: position 139,775 of record NZ_JBLQTT010000001.1, on the reverse strand, counting down.
TGAGCCGACCATTCGCGATGGCATGTTGTTTGGTCGCGGCGCGGCAGACATGAAAGGCTCCCTGGCGGCGATGGTCGTGGCGGCAGAGCGCTTTGTGGCGCAGCATCCGAACCACAAAAACCGTCTCGCGTTTTTGATCACCTCCGACGAAGAAGCCAGCGCGCACAACGGTACCGTGAAGGTCGTTGAAGCGCTGATGGCACGCAACGAGCGTCTCGACTACTGTCTGGTCGGTGAGCCGTCCAGCACCGAAGTGGTGGGTGACGTCGTCAAAAACGGACGCCGTGGCTCGCTGACCTGTAACCTGACCATTCACGGCGTTCAGGGCCACGTCGCTTACCCGCATCTCGCCGATAACCCGGTTCACCGCGCCGCGCCAATGCTGAGCGAGCTGGTGGCGATTGAGTGGGATAAGGGCAACGAGTTCTTCCCGCCGACCAGCATGCAGATAGCAAACGTCAAGGCCGGGACCGGCAGCAATAACGTGATCCCGGGGGATTATTTCGTCCAGTTCAACTTCCGCTTCAGCACGGAACTGACCGATGAGATGATCAAGGCGCGCGTTATCGCCCTGCTGGAAAAATATCAGCTGCGCTATACCGTGGAGTGGTGGCTTTCCGGCCAGCCGTTCCTGACGCAGCGTGGCAAACTGGTGGATGCGGTGGTGAACGCCATCGAGCACTATAATGAAATTAAGCCACAGCTGCTGACAACGGGTGGTACCTCAGACGGACGCTTTATCGCCCGTATGGGTGCTCAGGTTGTCGAACTGGGGCCAGTGAACGCAACCATTCATAAAATAAATGAGTGTGTCAATGCGGCAGATTTACAACTGCTGGCCCGTATGTATCAACGTATTATGGAGCAAATCGTCGCCTGACGAACGCTCTGAGAGGAATAGCGAATGGATTGGCTTTCAAAGTACTGGTGGGTTCTGGTGTTGGTTTTTCTGGTCGGCGTACTGCTTAACGTGATTAAAGACCTTAAGCGCGTGGACCATAAAAAATTTCTCGCCAACAAACCGGATCTTCCCCCGCACCGTGATTTCAACGACAAGTGGGACGATGACGACGACTGGCCGAAGAAAGACCAGAAGAAGTAACCGGTCTGTATCCCCTCTCCTGTGGAGAGGGGATAACCTCACATAAACTCAACAATATCATCGTTATCCGGCTTACCGCCGCTGAGCGCTTCATCAAAGTAGTGCTTCGGTACGGTATAGCGTAAACGATCGAGCGCAAACTGCATGCTGCGGTCGTCAATGGCGTGGCCCAGATCGTCAACGATATCCAGCGTCACATCCCCACCTTCCCGAATCAGCGCTTCCTGGGCAGCAACCGCATGCGAGAGTTCAATCACCCGGTCTTCACCGCCGTGGATTAAGTGGATCGTGGTCTGCGTGGTTGCGCTTGTCGGTAACGTCGCAAAACGACCGTTAAACGCGATCACCCGTGACACCAGACCTGGCTGCGACTTTACGCTTTCCAGCGACATGATTGACCCCTGCGAGAAGCCAATCAGCGCGGTCGCATCGGCTCCTACGCCGCTCTGCTGCTGCCAGTAGCGGACGACCTCGATAAAGGTCGGCATGATGGCATCAATGCGCGCCTGACGGTTCTCTTCCGTCACGCCCTGAACCGAGAACCACTGGCGCCCGTTCGGGCCGCATGGCTCTACGCCCCCGATGCTTACAATCAGCGCGTCGGGGAAAACGGGCGCAAACCAGCTGCCAATCTGACCCATATTGACGGCATTATCGCCAACCCCATGAAACAGAAGCAGTAACTGTTTAGCCGGTTTGTCAGGGCTTTGAACAACAAAATGGTCATGTTTCATGGTGGTCTCCTTAATAGATGACCTGGATTCTACGCCTCCCGGCGGGAATGACCATGCCACTTTACTGAAGAAGTCATTGAAAAAATTGCCATTGCAAAATGGCGTCCTTCAACTGCTGGCAGCGGGGATAATCAAGGCTTTCAAGCGCTTGCGCGGTTTCACTGCGCAGCTTGGCCAGCAACGCTTTTCGCCCGACCTCATCCGTTTTCCCTGCCATTTTCCCCCGCAGGGCCGGAAGCGGCATATCAACGGTGAGCAACAACCGCGTCAGGGCGGCAACCGAGGTTGAAAACGCGCGATGGGCAAAAGCAAACCCCGCCAGCTCCCGCCAGTCATCACTATTAAGGGTAGCTTCCCAGCCGTCGTCCACCGGGATCTTTTCACCGTTCCAGGCCGACAGGACGCGCATATCCCGGCACAAACGCTGATGTTCCTGCGCGCACAGCCGATGCCCTGCCTCGCTCAGCGGCAGCAGCGCCATCGCCGTGTAGCAGCCGCTGCTGGCTTCCCGATGGCTCCCCATCCGCACCAGCACAAACCCGCACCGCTGCCAGAAACGCCACAGTTCGTCGGTGTAGCCAAAACTCACCGACAGATAATCTTCCCCGCGGGCGCTACGGATAAGCCGTTGCCCGATGCCTTCCCGCTGGCGCAGGGGGTGAACCGCAATGCGGCTAACCCGTCGCCCTTTCAGCGTTGCCGCGAGTGGCGATCCGCCGTGTGCCGCCAGAGACTGCGCCACGAGATTCCCGCGTGGACGCCGGTATCCCGCCCACACGGCGCGGCTAAGCTCAGGGGACAACCCGCCCTCTTCCACCAGCCAGAGCGCGCCTGCAATCTCTGCCTCCGTCCCGGCAACAGCAAAGTGCTGTCCGGGCGCGTCCATCATCCGGCGTAAATCGAGCGGTGACGTGCGGTAGTGTGCAGCACACAGCAGTTCATAAACGCTTGCCACGCGTGCCGGGTCGCTCTCCCACATCCGCGGCGCCAGCGGCGTTATACGCACATCGCCTTCCGGTTTGCGGTCGATAAGCGCATCATCAAATAACAGAGCATTCGCCACGAACCGCTCAAGCGGACATCCGGCAGCCCAGCGAATGGGGGTCGATAAGGCATAATGCCGCAGTCCGCTAAAACGGGCGCAAAACTTCAGCAGGAAACCCCTGCCCGTCCCTTCATAGCCCTGCACCGTGGTGGTTAACACTACGCGCGGAAAGCGCGTGACCAGCTTCTCCAGCAGCGGGCCCGGGATGGCAGCCGCTTCATCTACAATCAGCCAGTCGGCCTGCAGCGCGGAGGCCAGCAGCGCATCCGGGGCCATAAAGTGAAAATGCTGGCCCGCGAAGCGCGCAATGACATCCGTTGCCCCTTTAGCCGGTGCCGTGACCACCGCACTCCCCTGAATGTTACTGAGCAGCATCCCCGCCAGGGCTGACTTTCCGCGCCCGCGCGGTGCCGTTACCGCGGCAATGCCCGCAGGCATGGTCAGAAGCGCGTCGAGGATCTCCGCCTGCTCGCGCTGCGGTGCGCCGCTGGCAGGCTGCCAGGCGGGTAAATCCGGCGCAACGGGAACGGACAAGGGGCGATGCTGCTGCCAGACAATCGCATCCGGATCGGCGGCAAGCGTCCGGCAGAAGTGGTGCACAAAGTGTGGAGTGGCGATCGGCTCCGCGCTGTCGCTCCAGCGCAAAGAATCGCTGTCTGGCCTGTCGGCCCAGTCAGCAAGCGGAGGGACCAGCAGTACCAGGAGGCTTCCGGCGCGCAGCGTCCCGCTGAGCGCGGCGAAGGCTGAGACGTCAAACCCGGCGCGCGCGTCAAAGACAGCATGCCGATATTCGCGTCCCAGCAATCCGCTGAGGGCTTTAGAGGGATTATCATCCAGCCACAGCCAGTCTCCCGGCAGGGTATTACGCAGGTCAGTCGCCTGACTCAACGTCCACTGCGCCTCGCCGCTGAGCACCACCAGCCGACGATGGCCGGTGCGCTCAAGCTCGCGTATCAGCTGATCAAACGCCAGCATTACATCGCTTTGCCGAAGGTATTACACTGCGCCGGGTCGCCGCTGTCGAAACCGCGTTTAAACCAGCTGTAGCGCTGCTGTGAGGTACCGTGGGTGAAGCTGTCCGGCACGACGCGCCCCTGGCTCTGCTGCTGAAGACGGTCGTCACCGATCGCCTGAGCGGCATTCAGCGCCTCCTCAAGATCGCCGGATTCCAGCACGCCCTGCTGCTGCATGCTGTGGCCCCAGACGCCCGCGAAGCAGTCCGCCTGCAGCTCCATTTTGACGGACAGGCGGTTCACTTCAGCCTGCGACGCATTTTGCTGCAGCTGGCGCACTTTTGGCTCAATCCCCAGCAGCTTTTGCACGTGATGGCCGACTTCATGCGCGATCACATAGCCCTGGGCAAAATCGCCGTCAGCGCCAAGCTTGCGTTTCATGTCATCGTAAAAGGAGAGATCGATATAGACGGTGCCGTCCGCCGGGCAGTAGAACGGCCCCATCACGGACTGTCCGGTGCCGCATCCGGTGCGGGTTGCGCCCCGGTACATCACCAGCTTTGGCTGCTGGTAGGTACGACCCATCTTCTCAAACAGCTGACCCCACGTATCTTCCGTTGTGGCGAGGATCACCGAGGTAAATTTGGCCGCTTCATCTTCATTCGGGCTGATGGAGCGCTGAGAATGCTGCTGCTGTTGCAGCGGCTGACCGGTCATTAACCCGGTGAGATCGACGCCGTAATACCCCGCGACCAGCACCACTATCAGCAGGATAATACCGCCCTTGCCGCTGGGTAAGCGGAAGCCGGGTCCCCCCATGGAAGGACCGCCGCCGCCATCACTGCGTCTGTCTTCTACATTGTCACTTTCACGACGCCCTTGCCAGCGCATAACCACCTCGAACTATTCCATTTATAATAGCTATGATCGTAGGCGGTTAACGACAAGATTACCATAGGAAACAAAGGTAAGACGCCAAAGGATGCGAACATCCTTTGGCAAGTGAGGGAGTTAGTCGAGCTTAACGCCTAAACGGTGAGCAACCGCTTCGTAGGCTTCAATCAGGCCACCCAGACTCTGACGGAAACGGTCTTTGTCCATTTTATCCAGGGTTTCTTTGTCCCACAGGCGGCTGCCGTCCGGTGAGAACTCATCGCCCAGCACCACTTCGCCTTTGAACAGACCAAACTCCAGCTTGAAGTCGACGAGGATCAGGCCCGCGTCATCAAACAATTTTTTCAGCACGTCGTTGGCTTTGTAGGTCAGCTCTTTCATGCGCGCCAGGTTCTCTTTGTTCACCCAGCCGAAGGTTTCGCAGTAGGAATCATTGACCATCGGGTCGTGCATGGCGTCGTTTTTCAGGAACAGATCGAACAACGGTGGATTCAGTTCGATACCTTCTTCAATGCCCAGACGCTTCACCAGGGAGCCCGCCGCACGGTTACGAATAACGCACTCAACCGGAACCATATCCAGTTTTTTCACCAGACATTCCGTATCGGACAGCAACGCTTCCATCTGAGTCGGGATACCCGCTTCGGCCAGTTTGGTCATAATGAAGTGGTTGAACTTGTTGTTCACCATGCCTTTACGATCGAACTGCTCAATGCGTGCGCCATCCCCTGCTGACGTATCATTGCGGAACTCGAGCACCAACAGATCCGGGTTTTCCGTGCTGTATACGGTCTTCGCTTTGCCACGATACAACTCAGCTTGCTTCTGCATCTTCATTACTCCTGGTGTGATGATTTGTGTTCAAAACTGGGGATATTATGCCACGCACACGTTTGCGTAGCACGAAAATAAAAAGGGCTGGATTCACCAGCCCTCGTATTTATTTGCTGAATGCTGCCTGGAAGACAGCGACCAGCGCATCGTTCTGCGACTGGGTCAGCGTGTGACCTTTTGGATCGATAAACTGCAGGCTACTGCGGTTATCAAGGTCACCGACCTGAATTTTGTAGTCACCGGAGGCAAGCTGAGGATCTTTCGCACCCAGTTCCTGCCACGCGCTGTCGGAGAGCGGCTTATAGGTTGCCGTCATGCTGCCGGTTGAGCGGGTGCTGTCAGTGACTTTCATGCCCACTTTTTCCAGCGTCGCTGGCAGACGCTGCCAGGTCTGGTTAAACGGTGCGCGCACCACCAGCATTGGCAGGCCGGTATCATCCGCGCCGCTCTGGACATCGAAGGTTACACCGTTGCGGCTCTGCGCGGCGTTGGCGGCATCGGTCGCGGTTTTATCCAGACCTGCGGCAATCACGTTCAGCATTTCGGTGCTGTAACGCTGCAGGGACGAGGCATCCGCAACCGGTTTACCCGCCTGCTCCAGGTTCAACAGCTTAACGTTGACCGCCTGCTGGTAACCCTGTGGTTTTACGGAGACTTGATAGCGACCGCGGTACTGCTGATCTTCATCCAGACGGTTCCATTCGATCCAGTCGGTGGTTAACGTCTGGCTGGCGTCATCGCGTTTATCGATGGTGTAGTTCTTCGACTGAATGACGCTGACAACCTGTGGCCACAGCGTGCTACCGCGCGCGCTCTCAACCATCAGAGACGCGGTATCACCGGTGAACTGGGTACGCGCCCCGTTAACCAGCGCCAGAGGCTGTGCTGGTGGACGAATATCAAGCGCTTTACCGACCAGGCCGCTGCCGTTGGTCACGGGAATATTATAATCGCCGTTCTGAATCGGCAGGATCATACCAGCCGGTGCGTGAAGTTCAGCAAGCGGGGTCGCATCCAGATAGGATTCATCACCGCTCACCTGGCGCTTGTAGCGCGAGTCTGAACTACAGGCAGCGAGCAGCATAACAAGCGAAACACTCGCAACCTTCGCCAGGCGCGACTTCTGTACTGAATAAGCCATCAAATCTCCCTAAACTCTACAGCAAACCGGCATGCTTCAGCGCTGCCCTGACGATATCACGACCGTGGTCGGTAATCGGTGTCATTGGCAGACGCAGCGTGTCGGTTGCTACAAGCCCCAACTCCTTACATGCCCATTTCACTGGGATCGGATTGGGTTCGACAAATAATTTATTGTGCAGCGGCATCAGACGCTGATTGATGACACGCGCTTCATCAAAGTGACCGGCCGCGGCCAGTTTGCACATTTCAGCCATGTCGCGCGCCGCAACGTTTGCCGTTACGGAGATCACGCCATGACCACCGAGCTGCATAAAGTCCAGCGCGGTCGCATCATCACCGCTCAACAGGATAAAGTCGTCTGAAACCAGCTCTTTGATCTGATGAACGCGGCTTAAGTTCCCTGTCGCCTCTTTAATACCGATAATATTTTTTACTTCCGAGAGACGGCCAACGGTTTCCGGCAGCATATCGCAACCAGTACGGGACGGCACATTATACAGAATTTGTGGCAAGTCAGTATGTTCAGCGATGGCTTTGAAGTGCTGGAACAAACCTTCCTGAGTGGGACGGTTGTAGTAAGGGGTCACCGTCAGACAGCCGACAATGCCGCTGTCGTTAAAACGTTTAGTCAGGCTGATCGCTTCTGCGGTGGCATTCGCGCCTGTGCCCGCGATGACCGGAATACGTCCGTCAGCCAGTTCCAGGGTCAGCATAACCACATCGCCGTGCTCGTCGTGGCTCAGCGTTGCAGATTCACCGGTAGTCCCTACCGAAACGATCGCCGAGGTTCCATTGGCGACATGGTAATCAATCAGCTTCTTCATGCTAGACCGGCAGACGTTACCTTTTTCATCCATCGGTGTTACAAGCGCGACAATACTTCCCGTGAACATGAGCCATCCTCTGTGCGAACAAGAGTCTCAATGGTACGTTTGGAACTGTAATAAAAGCAAGCGACCTGAGGCCCTCAGGCGGTTGTATGCATGTTTTTTTTATGCTTTCCTTAGGAAGACTTAACCATGCAAAGGAAGAACAGGTTTGACAACCTCATCACAACATTACCTGGTTATCACTGCGCTGGGTGCCGACAGGCCGGGTATCGTGAACACCATCACCCGCCACGTAAGCAGCTGCGGCTGTAATATCGAAGACAGCCGTCTGGCCATGCTCGGCGAAGAGTTCACATTCATTATGTTGCTTTCCGGGACATGGAACGCCATCACGTTGATTGAATCGACCCTGCCGCTGAAAGGCGCCGAGCTGGACTTGCTGATCGTCATGAAGCGCACCACCGCGCGACCGCGTCCGGCTATGCCTTCTACCGTCTGGGTGCAGGTTGAAGTGCCTGATTCTCCGCATCTGATTGAGCGCTTCACCGCGCTGTTTGACAGCCATCAGATGAACATCGCCGAGCTCGTTTCCCGCACACAGCCGGGGGACGCAAGCACGGTTCCCACGCTCTTTATTCAAATTACCGCGCACAGTCCTGCATCACAGGATGCGTCAAATATCGAGCAAGCGTTCAAAGCCCTCTGTACAGAATTAAACGCGCAGGGCAGTATAAGCGTCGTCAATTATTCGCAGCACGAACAGGATGGAGTTGAGTAATGAATCCACTGAAAGCCGGTGACATCGCACCGAAATTTAGCTTACCGGATCAAGACGGCGAGCAAGTAAATTTGACCGACTTCCAGGGACAGCGTGTTCTGGTCTATTTCTACCCGAAAGCCATGACCCCCGGCTGCACCGTACAGGCCTGCGGCTTACGCGACAACATGGATGAGTTGAAGAAAGTCGGCGTGGAAGTGCTGGGTATCAGCACCGATAAACCAGAAAAGCTGTCACGATTTGCTGAAAAAGAGCTGCTGAACTTCACGCTGCTTTCTGATGAAGATCATCAGGTTTGCGAGCAGTTCGGCGTCTGGGGCGAGAAGACGTTTATGGGTAAAACCTACGACGGCATTCACCGCATCAGCTTCCTGATTGACGCTGACGGTAAAGTTGAACACGTGTTTGACGACTTTAAAACCAGCAACCACCACGACGTGGTGTTGAACTGGCTGAAAGAAAGTGCCTGAAAGTGAGTGTCGGGTGGCGGCTTCGCCTTACCCGACCTACAAGGATAAGTCGGCCGGGTAAGCGCAACGCCACCCGGCAAAACTTACTGCTCTTCTACCGCCGGCACATCCGGCCACGCGTGGACGACCGCTTTAATCAGCGTTGCCAGCGGAATGGCGAAGAACACGCCCCAGAATCCCCACAGCCCGCCGAAAATCACCACCGATAAGATAATCACCAGCGGATGCAGGTTTACCGCTTCGGAGAACAGCACCGGTACCAGCAGGTTACCGTCCAGCCCCTGAATAATCAGGTACACCGCGAAACAACTCCAGAACTCGGTCCCCAGCCCAAACTGGAACAACGCCACGCCAACCACCGGAATGGTCACCACAAACGCGCCGATATACGGGATCAGGACCGATAACCCCACCAGCACCGCCAGCAGCAGCGAGTAGTTCAGGCCGAAAATCAGGAAGCCAATCCAGGTGGCGACCCCCACGACAATCATCTCCAGCACCTTGCCGCGAATGTAGTTGGTGATCTGCTGGTTCATCTCTTCCCAGACCTGCCCCGCCAGCCCGCGGTTGCGCGGCAGAATACGGCGCACGGCGTTAAGCATCTGGTCTTTATCTTTCACCAGGAAGAAGACCATCAGCGGCACCAGCACAAGGTAGACCGCCAGTGTCAGCAGTCCGACCAGGGACGCCAGCGAGTACTTCACCACCGAATCGCCCATCGTCATGATGCGGGCGCGCATGTTTTCGGCCATCGCGTCGATAATCCCGGCATCCATCAGCGCAGGATAACGGCGCGGTAGCGTGGCGGCGAAATCAGACAGTTTGTTCAACATGCCGGGCATATCGCGGATCAGGTTGATTCCCTGTTGCCAGGCAACCGGCATCACCACAAAGGCCATCAGCAGCAGGATGCCAACAAACAGCACCAGCACGATGCTGGTCGCCCAGCGGCGGGAACAGCCGATATGTTCCAGGCGCGCCGTGGGCCACTCCAGCAGGTACGCCAGCACAATCGCCACCAGCAGAGGGGCGAGCAGACCGCTAAAGAAGAACAGGATACCGAACCCGGCAACCAGAATAACCAACAAAGCAATGGCTTCCGGGTCGCTGAAGCGACGCCGGTACCACTGCATTAACATTTCGAGCATACAACCCTTCCCTGAATCGAATGGCGGGAGTGAGACGGTGAATTGTATCTAACTGTCACAAAAAAGACTTTCGCTTTTTGTATCCCGATCGCAATCCGCAAAAGCCTGATGAATGGGATTTTCTTCATGCTACAACACGGCTACACTCGCAGGGCAGCAGAGATGAACGATATGCCGGTTCATCGGTCAAATTAGCACATCCAACATACAGGACAGTGGTTATGTTCAGGCAATTGAGAAAAACACTGGTTGCAACACTGATTGCCGCGGTGACGGTCGGTCAGGTGTTGCCCGCTTTTGCTGACTCGTCCGATACATTGCCGGACATGGGCACCACAGCAGGAAGCACGCTCTCTATTGGGCAAGAGATGCAAATGGGGGATTACTATGTTCGCCAGCTGCGCGGCAGCGCCCCGCTGATTAACGACCCTTTGCTGGTACAGTACATAAACGGGTTGGGAATGCGTCTGGTGGCGCACGCCGATTCGGTCAGAACCCCCTTCCATTTCTATTTAATTAATAACGACGAAATCAACGCCTTCGCCTTCTTTGGCGGTAACGTGGTGCTGCATTCGGCGTTATTCCGTTACTCAGACAACGAAAGCCAGCTGGCCTCGGTGATGGCGCACGAAATTTCGCACGTCACGCAGCGTCACCTGGCGCGTGCGATGGAAGACCAGAAACGTAACGCTCCCCTTACCTGGGTAGGCGCACTGGGATCGATTCTGCTGGCGATGGCCAGCCCGCAGGCCGGGATGGCAGCGCTGACCGGTACGCTGGCAGGAACGCGCCAGGGGATGATCAGCTTTACCCAGCAGAACGAGCAGGAAGCAGACCGCATCGGCATTCAGGTGTTACAGCGTTCAGGCTTTGACCCGCAGGCCATGCCGAGCTTCCTCGAAAAACTGCTCGATCAAGCGCGTTATTCTTCCCGTCCACCGGAAATTTTGCTCACGCACCCGCTGCCTGAAAGCCGTCTGTCGGACGCGCGTAACCGTGCCAACCAGATGCGCCCGGTCGTGGTCCAGTCTTCGCAGGATTTCTACATGGCGAAGGTGAGAACGCTGGGGATGTACAATTCCGGGCGTAACCAGCTCACCAGCGACCTGCTGGATACCCTGGCGAAAGGCAACGTGCGCGAGAAGAACGCCGCGCAGTATGGTCAGGCGCTCCAGGCGATGGAAGCCAGCAAATACGACGAGGCGCGTAAGGCGCTGCAGCCGCTTCTGGCTGCCGACCCAAACAACCCGTGGTACCTCGATCTGTCAACGGATATCGATCTGGGGCAGAAGAAGCCTGCCGATGCGATTAACCGCCTGAAAGGGGCAAAAGACGTCCGTACCAACCCGGTGCTGCAGCTTAACCTGGCGAATGCTTACTTGCAGGGCGGCCAGCCGGGTGAAGCGGCGACCATCCTGAACCGCTACACCTTTAATAATAAAGACGATCAAAACGGCTGGGATCTGCTCGCTCAGGCGGAAGCCCAGCTCGGCAACCGCGATCAGGAGCTGGCGGCACGCGCAGAAGGCTTTGCCTTGGTGGGGCGCCTCGATCAGGCCATTTCCGCGCTCAGTAGCGCCAGCTCGCAGGTCAAACTCGGCAGCCTCCAGCAGGCCCGATACGACGCGCGTATCGATCAGCTTCGCGGCCTGCAGCAGCGCTTCAAGCCGTACGAGAAGATGTAATCAAGGAGAATTCACGTCATGACAGACGCCGTAAAAATTTACCACAACCCGCGCTGCTCCAAGAGCCGCGATACCCTGAGCCTGCTGAAGTCTAACGGCGTGGAGCCGGAGGTGGTGCTGTACCTCGACACCCCACCGGACGCGCAGACCCTCCGCCAACTGCTGCATATGCTGGGCATGGGCAGTGCGCGAGATCTGATGCGCAAGAAAGAAGATCTGTATACGTCGCTTAACCTGGATGACAGCCGTCTCTCCGAGGCTCAGCTGATACAGGCGATGGTTGAAAATCCAAAGCTGATTGAGCGCCCGATTGTCGTGGCGAACGGCCAGGCGCGCATTGGACGCCCGCCGGAAGACGTGCTCGAGATCCTCTGATGGTTTCGCCCGGTGGCGCTGCGCTTAGCGGGCCTACGGGTGCCATATGTAGGCCGGGTAAGGCGCAGCCGCCACCCGGCACAACTATAGCTTCAGAATATCTTTCACAAACGGAATGGTCAGCTTGCGCTGGGCGGTAATGGAGGCGCGATCGAGCTGATCCAGCGTGTCAAACAGCGTACGCATTTCGCGATCCAGCCGCTTCAGCAGGAAACGGCCCACGTCTTCCGGCAGCTCAAAGCCGCGCTGCTTTGCGCGCAGCTGTAGCGCCTGAAGCTTATCTTCGTCCGACAGCGGCTGAAGCTTATAGATTTGGCCCCAGTCCAGGCGAGACGCCAGATCCGGCAGTCCCAGATTCAGCTGGCGAGGCGGACGATCGCCGGTGATCAGCAGCCGGGTTTTGCCCGATTCCAGAATGCGGTTGTAGAGGTTAAAGATCGCCATTTCCCACGGCTCATCCCCCGCCACGCATTCGATGTTATCGATGCAGACCAGGGAGAGATGTTCCATCCCCTCAAGCACGTCAGGGACAAACCAGGTTCGTTTATCCAGCGGCACATAGCCTACCGCATCACCGCGCGCAGAGAGCTCCGCGCAGGCGGCATGCAGCAGGTGGCTGCGCCCCGCGCCTTCGCGTGACCAGATATAGATGTATCCGCTGTGTTCCTGACGCAGCACGTTTTGCAGTGCAGCCAGTAAAGAGGGGTTATCACCCGGCCAGAAACTCGCAAACGTTTCGTCGTCAGGGAGATAGAGTGGCAGAGAGAGCTGTGCCGGTCCGTTCAGAAGTACCTCAACCAGATCTGACATAAAATCGGCATGGAGTTTAACACGGAACCTGCAAGGAGAGAACCGGGCGGATCGTCCGCCCGGTTATAGGATCAGTGTGACGCTTTTTCGTTTTCGTCAGCGTCCAGCACCACCTCTTCCGGACGGATCACGGAGATCAGCTTGAAAATCAGGCTCAGGCCCACGCCGACGATGGTTGCCAGCGCCATGCCTTTCAGCTCGGCCGCGCCGATGTGCACCTTCGCGCCGCTCACGCCGATAATCAGGATCACCGACGTCAGGATCAGGTTCTGCGCCTTGCTGTAATCCACTTTAGATTCAATCAGCACGCGAATACCGGAGGCACCAATTACCCCGTACAGCAGCAGAGACACGCCGCCCATCACCGGAACCGGGATGATCTGAATCGCTGCCGCCAGCTTGCCGACGCAGGAGAGCAGAATGGCGATGATCGCCGCGCCGCCGATAACCCAGGTGCTGTAAACGCGGGTAATCGCCATCACGCCGATGTTTTCACCGTAGGTGGTGTTTGGCGTAGACCCAAAGAAACCGGAGATGATGGTGGAGAAACCGTTCGCAAACATGGAGCGGTGCAGGCCCGGATCGCGGATTAAATCGCGCTTAACGATGTTCGCCGTTACCACCAGGTGGCCGACGTGCTCCGCAATCACCACCAGCGCCGCAGGCAGAATGGTGAAGATCGCAAACCATTCGAAGCGCGGCGTGTAGAAGGTTGGCAGCGCGAACCAGTGCGCCTCGGCAATCGGGGTGGTATCCACCACGCCCATCACGAAGGAGAGCGCATAGCCTGCCAGCACGCCGATCAGGATCGGGATAATCGCCATAAAGCCGCGGAACAGCACGGAGCCAAACACCGTTACGCCCAGCGTCACCAGCGAGATGATAATGGTTTTGGAATCCGGTGACTGGCCGTCCGCAGGCAGCAGACCGGCCATATTCGCCGCCACGCCCGCCAGTTCGAGACCGATGACGGCCACGATAGCACCCATCGCCGCTGGTGGGAACATCACGTCCAGCCAGCCGGTCCCGGCTTTCTTCACGATGAAGGAGACCAGGCAGAACAGTACGCCACACATGATAAAGCCGCCCAGCGCGACCTCATAACCCAGCGGCAGCAACAATAACACCGGAGAGATAAAGGCAAAGCTTGACCCGAGATACGCCGGGATTTTGCCTTTACAGATGAAGAGGTACAGCAGCGTACCGATGCCGTTGAACAGCAGCACGGTAGCCGGGTTAATGTGGAACAGGATTGGCACCAGCACGGTTGCGCCAAACATGGCGAACAGGTGCTGCAAACTAAGCGGGATAGTCTGTAAAAGCGGCGGTCTTTCACTCACCCCGATAGCACGGCGCGTCATAGTGTTTTCCTCTGAGTAGTATCGTTGTTGGTGTTTTATTCAAAAAAAAGCCGACTATCAAAGTCGGCTTATTTATCGTTATTCGATTATTTCGTACCAAAGATCTTATCGCCGGCATCGCCGAGCCCCGGGATGATGTACCCGTGCTCGTTCAGGCCCTGGTCGATAGAGGCGGTATACAGCTCAACGTCCGGGTGCGCTTTTTCCAGCGCCGCGATCCCTTCCGGTGCCGCAACCAGCACCAGCACTTTAATGCTGCTGCAGCCCGCTTTTTTCAGCAGGTCGATAGTGGCAATCATTGAACCGCCGGTTGCCAGCATCGGGTCAACCACCAGCGCCATACGCTCGTCGATGTTGGACACCAGCTTCTGGAAATAAGGAACTGGCTCGAGGGTTTCTTCGTTACGGTAGATCCCCACCACGCTGATGCGCGCGCTTGGCACGTGCTCCAGCACGCCTTCCATCATGCCGAGACCGGCACGCAGGATAGGCACGACGGTAATTTTCTTACCTTTGATCTGCTCAACCTGTACCGGACCGTTCCAGCCTTCGATGGTGACTTTTTCCGTTTCCAGATCAGAGGTCGCTTCGTAGGTCAGCAGGCTGCCGACTTCAGAGGCCAGTTCGCGAAAACGCTTCGTGCTGATGTCATGCTCACGCATCAGGCCCAACTTGTGTTTAACGAGTGGGTGTTTCACTTCCACAATCTTCATTCTCTTTCTCCTCTGAATGGCATCCGCAAAAAAATCGCGGGATTATACCGCTTTTTTCGGATTAGGCCATACCCATGTTGCTTGATGTACATCAATCAAAAACAAAAAAGCCAGAGGCTGGGCTCCGGCTTGGGTGCGGGGTTCTGCCGGGTGGCGCTAACGCTTACCCGGCCTACACATCCCGTAGGCCCGGTAAGCGCAGCGCCACCGGGCAATTATAGCTGCTCCCCGTTGCTCGCGATCACCTGCTTATACCAGTCGAACGATTTCTTCTTGCTGCGGTTCAGCGTGCCGTTGCCTTCATTGTCTTTATCGACAAAGATAAAGCCGTAGCGTTTTTTCATTTCACCGGTACCGGCAGACACCAGGTCGATACAGCCCCACGGGGTATAGCCCATCAGGTCTACGCCATCTTCCACCACCGCTTTTTTCATCTCGCGGATGTGGGCGGCCAGGTAGTCAATGCGGTACTGGTCGTTCACCGTGCCGTCGCTCTCCTGCACGTCGATTGCGCCAAAACCGTTCTCAACGATAAACAGCGGCAGCTGGTAGTGATCCCAGAACCAGTTGAGGGAGTAGCGCAGCCCCACCGGGTCAATCTGCCACCCCCAGTCGGATTTCTGCACGTACGGGTTGGAGACCAGGCTCTTGCTTTCGTCATAGTCCAACTGCGGGTTGTCCGCCGTCGCCTTGGTGGCGAAGGACATATAATAGCTAAACCCGATGTAATCCACGCAGCCCTGCGTCAGCGCGGCTTTATCTTCTTCGGTGATATCCAGCGTGAAGCCGCGACGCGCAAAGTAGTTGAGCAGATGCTGCGGGTACTTGCCGCGCACGTGCACGTCGGTGAACCAGTAGCGGCGGTGCATGGCGTTCATCGCCATCATCATGTCGTCCGGCGCGCAGGTCAGCGGGTAGATTGGGCACATGGCAATCATGCAGCCGATCTGCAGGGACGGGTTAATCTCGCGCCCCGCCTTCACCGCCAGCGCGCTGGCCACCAGCTCATAGTGTGCGGCCTGGAACATCACCGGCTCACGGTCTTCGCCCGGCGCGTACTTCAGCCCGGAGTTGGTGAACGGCGCAAAGTCTTCATGGAAGTTGGCCTGGTTGTTGATCTCGTTAAAGGTCATCCAGTACTTCACTTTATGCTGATAGCGCTGGAAAACCACTTTTGCAAAACGAACGAAGAAGTCGATCAGCTTACGGTTGCGCCAGCCGCCGTATTCGGTGACCAGGTGGAAAGGCATCTCGAAGTGAGAGAGGGTAATAACCGGTTCGATACCGTACTTCAGGCACTCGTCGAACAGGTCGTCATAGAATTTTAGGCCAGCCTCGTTCGGCTCAAGCTCGTCCCCTTTCGGGAAAATGCGCGTCCAGGCGATAGAGGTGCGGAAGCATTTGAACCCCATCTCGGCAAAGAGTTTGATGTCTTCTTTATAGCGGTGGTAGAAATCGATGGCATCATGGTTAGGGTAATTTTTCCCCGGTAGCACGCCGTTGGTGATTTCACGCGGCACGCCGTGCGCGCCCGCAGTCATAACGTCGGCTACGCTTACGCCTTTACCCCCTTCTTTCCAGCCGCCTTCCAGCTGGTGCGCCGCAACCGCACCGCCCCACAGAAAATCTGCTTTAAATCCTGACATTCGCTTTCCCTCATTCTGCGTTATTTTCTGCAAAAACAATTACAGAAACCGGTTTCAGTTGAATGATGTGCAAAGCCGTTTCGGGTTGCAAGGAGAATACCGAAACCGGTTTCATTTTCGTGAACAGACGCAAGTTTGGGCGCACTGGCAGGCTGCGCGTAAAAAAAGATCCTCTCGCCGAGAATAGGCTCGCAAACGTTTGCCTGGACTGTTAGAATTGCGCCGATTTTTCTTACTAGCTATGCAATCGCGTGGGGATTTAAGCCGTGACCAACAAAACTTCTCTCAGCTACAAAGATGCCGGTGTTGATATTGACGCAGGTAATGCGCTGGTTGACCGAATCAAAGGTGTGGTGAAAAAAACCCGCCGCCCGGAAGTGATGGGTGGTCTGGGTGGATTCGGCGCACTGTGCGCGCTGCCGCAAAAATATCGTGAACCTGTTCTGGTCTCGGGAACTGACGGTGTAGGCACCAAACTGCGCCTGGCGATGGATTTAAAACGTCACGACACGATCGGTATCGATCTGGTCGCGATGTGCGTGAATGACCTGGTGGTTCAGGGCGCAGAGCCGCTGTTCTTCCTCGATTACTACGCGACCGGCAAACTGGACGTGGATACCGCGGCAAGCGTCATTAATGGTATCGCCGAAGGGTGCCTGCAGTCTGGCTGTGCGCTGGTCGGCGGTGAAACCGCGGAAATGCCGGGCATGTATCACGGCGAAGATTATGACGTCGCAGGCTTCTGCGTCGGCGTAGTAGAAAAATCAGAAATTATTGACGGCAGCAAAGTGGCGGATGGCGATGTGCTGATCGCGCTGGCCTCCAGTGGCCCGCACTCCAACGGCTACTCCCTGGTGCGTAAAATCCTCAAGGTGAGCGGTTGCGACCCAGAGACGACCGAGCTTGAAGGGAAACCGCTGGCTGACCATCTGCTGGCCCCAACCCGCATCTACGTGAAGAACGTGCTGGAACTGATCGAGAACGTCGACGTGCACGCCATTGCCCACCTGACCGGTGGTGGCTTCTGGGAAAACATCCCGCGCGTGCTGCCGGACAACACCCAGGCGGTGATCGACGAGTCCTCATGGCAGTGGCCAGCGGTCTTTAACTGGCTGCAGACCGCAGGCAACGTGAGCTCTCACGAAATGTACCGCACCTTTAACTGCGGCGTGGGCATGGTTATCGCCCTGCCGGCAAGCGAAGCGGATAAAGCGGTCAAGCTGCTGACCGAAAAAGGTGAAAACGCGTGGAAAATCGGTACGATTAAAGCCTCCGATTCCGAACAGCGTGTGGTCATTGAATGAAAAACATCGTGGTGCTCATTTCCGGCAACGGAAGTAATTTGCAGGCCATCATAGACGCCTGCAAGCAGAAGAAAATCAACGGCACCATTCGGGCAGTATTCAGCAACAAGGCCGACGCGTTCGGCCTTGAGCGCGCGCGGGAAGCGAACATACCCGCGCACGCGCTGGAAGCCAGCCAGTTCGCCGGGCGTGAAGCCTTTGACCGCGAGCTGGTTCAGGAGATTGATGCCTACGCGCCGGACGTCGTGGTGCTGGCGGGCTATATGCGCATTCTGAGCCCGGCCTTTGTCGCGCACTACGCCGGACGTTTGCTGAATATTCACCCTTCTCTTCTGCCGAAATATCCCGGCCTGCACACCCATCGTCAGGTTCTGGAAAACGGCGATGAGGAGCACGGCACCTCCGTGCATTTCGTGACCGACGAGCTGGATGGCGGTCCGGTGATCCTGCAGGCCAAAGTCCCGGTCTTTGAAGGCGACAGCGAAGAAGACGTGACCGAACGCGTGCAGACCCAGGAGCATGCCATTTACCCACTGGTGGTAAGCTGGTTTGTCGACGGGCGTCTTGAAATGCGCGACGGCGTAGCCTGGCTGGATGGCGTGAAGTTACCCCCGCAGGGTCATGCTGCCGAAGAGTAGTCTGTTTGAATTGCCCGGCGGCGCTTCGCTTGCACGGGCCTACGGTCTCGTAGGTCGTGGGAAGCGAAGCGCCACCCGCCCCCTCTCCCCCAACCCTCTAAATTCCCCAACAAAAAAAATAACTGTCATACTTTTCTGGCACTGTTGGACATATCGTGGAAATGCTCGCCATAATAAGGACGAGACGGATTTACCACGTCCTGTGATTGAACTGGAGTGTGAGCTGTAATGGGTCAGGAAAAGTTATATATCGAGAAAGAGCTAAGCTGGTTAGCATTTAACGAACGTGTACTCCAGGAAGCGGCTGACAAAAGTAACCCGCTGATCGAACGCATGCGTTTTTTGGGCATCTATTCCAACAACCTGGATGAGTTCTACAAGGTTCGCTTTGCCGAGCTAAAGAGACGCATCATCATCAGCGAAGAACAGGGCCTAAACTCGCACTCGCGGCACCTGCTGGGCAAAATCCAGTCCCGCGTGTTGAAAGCCGATCAGGAATTTGACGGCCTGTATAACGAACTGCTGCTGGAGATGGCGCGTAATCAAATCTTCCTGATTAACGAACGTCAGCTTTCCGTTAACCAACAAAACTGGCTGCGCCACTATTTTAAACAGTACCTGCGCCAGCACATTACCCCGATTCTCATCAACCGCGAAACCGATCTGGTGCAGTTCCTGAAAGATGACTACACCTATCTGGCTGTGGAAATTATCCGCGGTGAATCTATCCGTTACGCGCTGCTGGAGATCCCGTCCGACAAAGTGCCGCGCTTTGTGAACCTGCCGCCGGAAACCCCGCGCAGACGCAAGCCGATGATCCTGCTCGATAATATCCTGCGCTACTGTCTGGACGACATCTTCAAAGGCTTCTTCGATTACGATGCGTTAAACGCCTACTCGATGAAGATGACCCGTGACGCCGAATATGACCTGGTGCACGAGATGGAAGCCAGCCTGATGGAGCTGATGTCCTCCAGCCTGAAACAGCGCCTGACGGCCGAGCCGGTGCGCTTTGTTTATCAGCGCGATATGCCGGACGCCATGGTGGAGATGCTGCGCGAGAAGCTGACCATTTCGCGCTATGACTCCATCGTGCCGGGTGGCCGTTACCACAACTTTAAAGACTTTATCGGTTTCCCGAACGTCGGCAAAGCCAATCTGGTGAACAAGCCGCTGCCGCGCCTGCGCCATCTCTGGTTCGATAAATTCCGCAACGGTTTTGACGCCATCCGCGAACGCGATGTCCTGCTCTACTATCCGTATCACACCTTTGAACACGTGCTGGAACTGCTGCGTCAGGCCTCGTTCGATCCGAGCGTGCTGGCGATCAAAATTAACATCTACCGCGTGGCAAAAGATTCCCGCATCATCGATGCGATGATCCACGCGGCGCACAACGCCAAAAAAGTGACCGTGGTGGTGGAGCTGCAGGCGCGCTTCGACGAAGAGGCGAACATTCACTGGGCGCGTCGTCTGACGGAAGCCGGTGTACACGTCATCTTCTCCGCGCCGGGGCTGAAAATTCACGCCAAGCTGTTCCTGATCTCCCGTAAAGAGGGCGACGAGGTGGTGCGCTACGCCCACATCGGTACCGGGAACTTTAACGAGAAAACGGCGCGAATCTATACCGACTACTCGCTGCTGACCGCCGATGCCCGCATCACCAACGAGGTGCGCCGGGTCTTTAACTTTATTGAGAACCCGTACCGTCCGGTAAGCTTCGACTATCTGCTGGTCTCGCCGCAGAACTCGCGCCGTCTGTTGTACGATATGATCGATAAAGAGATCGCCAATGCCCAGAAAGGGCTGTCGTCCGGCATCACGCTGAAGCTCAACAACCTGGTGGACAAAGGGCTGGTAGACAGGCTGTACGCCGCGTCCAGCTCCGGCGTACCGGTTAACCTGCTGATCCGCGGCATGTGCTCGCTGATCCCGGAACTGGAAGGCATCAGCGACAATATTCGCGTGATCAGCATTGTTGACCGCTACCTGGAACACGATCGGGTCTATATTTTCGATAATGCGGGTGATAAACAGGTCTATCTCTCTTCGGCAGACTGGATGACGCGCAATATTGACTACCGAATTGAAGTCGCGGCACCGCTGCTGGATCCGCGCCTGAAGCAGCAGATCCTCGACATCATCGAGATTCTGTTCAGCGATACCGTGAAAGCACGCTATATCGACAAAGAACTCAGTAACCGCTATGTACCGCGCGGCAACCGCCGCAAAGTGCGGTCGCAACTGGCGATTTACGACTATATCAAATCACTCGAGCAACCCGATTAACCTATGCCGATAAATGATAAGACCCCACGCCCGCAGGAATTCGCCGCGGTCGATCTAGGCTCTAACAGTTTCCATATGGTCATCGCCCGTGAGGTGGATGGCGCGCTGCAGATCATTGGTCGTCTGAAGCAGCGCGTGCACCTGGCGGATGGCCTTGATGAACGCAGCATGCTCAGCGAAGAGGCAATGGAGCGTGGGTTAAACTGCCTGTCGCTGTTTGCTGAACGCCTGCAGGGCTTCTCGCCCTCCAGCGTCTGCATTGTGGGCACCCACACCCTGCGCCAGGCGCTGAACGCGCCAGAGTTTCTCAAGCGGGCCGAAAAGGTGATCCCCTACCCGATTGAGATCATCTCCGGTAACGAGGAAGCGCGTCTGATTTTCATGGGCGTCGAACACACCCAGCCGGAAAAAGGGCGCAAGCTGGTAATCGACATCGGCGGCGGTTCTACGGAGCTGGTAATCGGCGAAGACTTTGAGCCTCGCCTGGTGGAAAGCCGCCGTATGGGCTGCGTCAGTTTCGCGCAGATGTATTTCCCGGGGGGCACCATCACCCGCGAGAACTTCCAGCGTGCGCGTATGGCGGCTGTCCAGAAACTGGAAAACCTGGCCTGGCAGTACCGTATTCAGGGCTGGAACGTGGCGCTGGGCGCGTCAGGCACCATCAAAGCGGCGCATGAGGTGCTGCTGGCAATGGGTGAAAAAGACGGGTTCATCACGCCCGAACGCCTGACGCTGCTGACCGACGAAGTGCTGAAGCATAAAAGTTTTGACGCCTTAAGCCTGCCGGGTCTTTCCGACGAGCGTAAGGCGGTCTTCGTGCCGGGGCTGGCCATCCTCTGCGGCGTGTTTGATGCCCTCGCCATTAAAGAGCTGCGCCTTTCCGATGGCGCGCTGCGCGAAGGCGTGCTGTACGAAATGGAAGGCCGTTTCCGCCATCAGGATATTCGCAGCCGCACCGCGCAAAGCCTGGCTAACCAGTACAACATCGACCGCGAGCAGGCGAAGCGCGTGCTGGACACCACGGTGCAGATGTACGAGCAGTGGGAAGAGCAGAATCCGAAGCTCGCGCACCCGCAGCTTGCCGCGCTGTTAAAATGGGCCGCGATGCTCCATGAGGTGGGGCTGAACATCAACCATAGCGGGATGCACCGCCATTCGGCCTATATTCTGCAAAACAGCGATCTGCCTGGCTTCAACCAGGAGCAGCAAACCATGATGGCGACCCTGGTGCGGTATCACCGCAAAGCCATCAAGCTCGACGACCTGCCGCGCTTCACGCTGTTCAAGAAAAAGCAGTTCCTGCCGCTCATTCAGCTGCTGCGTCTTGGCGTGCTGCTCAATAACCAGCGTCAGGCGACCACCACGCCGCCCACGCTGAAGCTTAAAACCGACGACCATCACTGGACGCTGAGCTTCCCGCACGACTGGTTCAGCCAGAATGCGCTGGTCCTGCTGGACCTGGAAAAAGAGCAACAGTACTGGGAAGCGGTCACCGGCTGGCTGCTCAAAATTGAAGAAGAGAGCGCTGACGTCGCCGCGTAACGGTTCAGGCGTCCGCGCAGGACGCCTCTGTTTCCAGCAGTGATTCCAGCGGCGCTGGCCTGCCAATCAGATAGCCCTGCACATAATCGATGCCTAGCGCGTGAACCGCGCTACGTATCTCCTCGGTCTCGACATACTCTGCCACCACCAGCATCTTCTTCATGCGCGCCAGATGGCAGATAGACGCCACGATCTGATAATCCAGGCTGTTGTTGACGATATTGCGGATAAAGCTGCCGTCGATCTTGAGAATGTCGGCATCCACGCTTTTCAGCCGCGCATAGCTTGCATAGCCGGTCCCGAAATCATCAATCGCAATGCGTACCCCCATTTTCTGCAACTGCTGGAGGATGTGTAGCGCCTGCTCCCCGCTGCCGAAGGTGCTGCACTCCGTCACCTCAAAAATCAGCTGCCACGGCTCAATGGCGTATTTCGCCAGCAGGCGACTCACCTCAAGCGGGAACGGCACCCGGCATACGGTTGAGGGGGCCAGATTAATGGCAAAACGCTGGCCGGGCAGGCTCTCGCGATGCGCGGCCAGGAAGCGCAGCGTATGCTCAAGCACCCACAGGTCCACCCGGGAGGACAAACCAAACTCCTGCGCGACAGGCAGGAACTGGTCGGGAGAGATCAATAGCCCGTTTGTATCCGGCATCCGCAGCAGGACTTCGTGATAGCGATCGCCACGCAGGCCGCGAACGGGTTGAACCAGCAGGGTGAATTCGTCGTTCTCGAGCGCCTTTTGCAGTCGGCTCATCATCGCGACTTTATCCTTCAGGCTGCGCTGCAAATGGACGGCACCACGCTGCTGAAGATTTTCCGGATGGTTTGAGGAGAGTGACAGATCGGCCACCACCCCCAGCTCACCCAGCACCAGATAAAGATGGTTAACCGGGGACCGGACATAGCAGTAGCTTACACCCACCTGCGGCTGCAGCGGCATGCCGTCCCAGACAAAGCGGAACTGCTTGATATGCTCGTCCAGGGTTTCAATTCGCTGCTGGTGCGATTCCGCGTTGAGCCGCACCGCCATGTCATACCCGGTGAGGTGATACACCTGCTCGTTGGGCTGGAGGGTACCGTTTACCCACTGCGCCAGCTGCTGTTTGTACAAAATACGCAACAGCACGCCGTAATTTCGGCCCAGAATTTCCAGCTCCGGAATGCGCAGCAGGCAGAGCGCCGACCACGGATTCTTCGCCAGATCGCGCGACAGCGCCCGCAGGTTAGGCATATGGACGACCGGGTCGAGCAGCGCCAGCCTGCGGGAGCGTTTATTCACGGCGCGCTGGCGAGTCGCCAGCATCGACATATAAATCACCACAAACGAGAAGACCAGGTAACTGGACGAGGTGATCGCCAGCTGAATGTCATACCCCTGGTTCAGCGGGATATAGTGATAATAGTAGTGAATTGACACCAGCAGCACCGGCGTCCAGATCAGCGATATCAGCTTATAGCCGAAACGCATCGCGCCCCAGAGCATCACCGGCATCAGCAGCGACAGGGTATAGTTTGTGGTGAATATGGAGCTGTTTTCATTCATCGGGAGCAGCAGCAGCGTAAGCAGCCCGCCTAGCGCAATCGCCCACAGCACAAACTCAGCGATCGTCACCTTTTTGTCTACCTGGGCACGGATCTGCGAGAAAAGACTTTTGATATAGCGCGGATGACGAATCAGGCGGATCAGCAGATAACTCAGCGGCACGCCCGTCAGCCCGCTGACCAGCAGCGCCTGGTAGTTGATGAGCGTACGAATGTTAAGAGGGTTTAATCCCGCAAGGCTCTGGCGGCTCTCATACACGCCCAGATACACGGCAAACTGAAACAGCACCAGAAACAGCGTCGCGGGGCAGAAGGCCTGCCAGAAGATGCGCTGCGCCATCAAGCGGATGTCGCCGTACGCCGTCATATTGCGTCTGGGCGCAAACACCCGGTAGCCGCCCCAGCTGAGCACTAAAGGGACGATAAAATGGAGCACACCGGCAACCGTTTCAAACATCCCGACCGACGGGTAATAGCGGATAAACAGGGATAATACGATCCCGGGCAGCGCTTCCAGGCCAAAGAACATCATCAGCGAAAGCAAAAATGAGAGCGGTAAATAATAGAGTGCCACAATGCCGTCGCCCAGCTGCGTAAACGTATTCGCAACGCTCAGCGCGGGGAGTAAAACCACAGGTAAAATAAGCGGCAATGCCCACCAGCGGTTTGCATTGTTTTTCAGGAAAGCGAGAATAGTCATAGATGCCCGGTTAAACCCCTATCGCTCCAGAGGGAAATAAAGACAGGCATCCAACCTGACGTACGCGCCGCCCGGCAGCATGTCGGGCGAACAGTGTGGAGGAAGGATTTTAAATATCAGGGCCGGGAATCCGTTGACATAAATCAAACTACTTTACGCAAATAACATTTTGTGGCGTTTTTTCGACATCTTTTTCTTCATATTATCAATATGGTAAATGCGTTGATTAATTTCAATAACATTAATTAATGTAAACATTGACGGTTATTTACACATCACAGAATTGACCCCATCTTCCCGCTGTGCCTTAATATCCTTATCGCCCGGAAGGGCTTATCCAGGAAAAACAGAGTGAGTCAGGTCACGCGTATGCGCAAACGACATCGATTTAACACCCGAATGACCCGCATCATACTGCTCATCAGCTTCCTGTTTTTCTTTGGCCGCTTCGTTTACTCTTCGATTGGCGCCTGGTACCACCATCAGGATAAAACCCAGTCGCAGCAATCCAGCCTGACCGTCGACACCGCTGACCGCTAAACCGCCGAAGGCTGTTGCACGAGCCGAATAAGGGCCGCGATCCCTTTGCTGAGGATTTTATCCTGCCGCATGACCACCGCCAGCTGCCGCTGCAGCATGGGCATCAGCGACATCACGCATAGCCCTTCGCGATCGACCTCCTGTTCCACCGCCATGCGCGGCACGATGCTGTAGCCCAGCCCTGCGCGAACCATCCGTTTGATCGCCTCGATGCTGCCAAGCTGCATCACCGGCGCGATCGCTAACCCCTGGGCGGCAAACCAGCCGTCGATCAGCGCCCGGGTGCCACTGCCTGATTCAAAGGCTATCAGCGGATGAGCGTGCAGCGCGGCTGGGGTGAAGTCCCTGAATGCAGCCTGCTGTTCCCTTGAGGCAATAAAGACAAACTCTTCGTCCATCACCGGCATCACGTCCAGCGCTCTGCCACTCACCGGCAGCGTGACCAGCCCCATATCGAGACGGTTCTCTTCGATAGCTCTGACGATGTCGAGGGTGTTGCCCGTCGTCACCCCCACGCTCAGGAGCGGATAGTCGCGGCGTAGCTGCTCCAGCAGCGGCGGCAGAAGATGGATGCAGGCCGTTGCCCCCGTGCCAAGGGTAATGGTGCCACTTACGTCGTGGCTAAACGCATTCACGGCCCGGATGGCGTCATCCACCACCTGCTGAATACGCTCCCCGTGCGCCAGCAAGGTTTCTCCGGCAGCCGTCGCCTTAATCCCTCGCCCGGTACGCTCCACCAGCCGCGTTAGCAGAAACTGCTCCAGCTGGCGTATTTGCAGGCTGACGGCGGGCTGGGAGAGGCCCAGCACGTCCGCTGCCGCTGAAAAACTGCCGCGCTGGATCACCAGACGGAAGGTGGCGAGATAGCCCAGATTAAGCGTCGTCATTCAAAGTTTCTCTTATACCGCGCATAAGGTTGCGGCCCTGCCAGCACAATACCGCGCCCGTTATGCTCAGGACAACTGCATAGCGGAATGAAAACTCATGGAAACACCTGCCCTGCCACACCGCCTCGCCCTCACGGCCGGGTGTAATCAGCTCATCAACTGGGGGATCTCGTTTTATATGCCCGGCACCTTTGCGCTGGCCATTTCAGCCGACCAGGGATGGTCATCACCGCAGATTTACCTCGGCCTGACGCTGGCGATGCTGGTGATGGCGGCCGTATCCCCTTTTGTTGCCCGCCTGCTGGCACGCTTTGGCGGTCAGAAGGTGGTGGTGGGCGGAACGCTGCTGATCGCCGCAAGCTGTGCCTGTATGGCGTATACCCGGACGCTTTATGGATGGTACGGCGCCTGGCTGATCACAGGCGTGGGAATGCGCCTGTCGCTGTACGATGCGCTCTTCGCCGCGCTGGTCAACCTCTACGGACAGCAGGCGCGAAGAACAATCTCTCGCGTCACGCTGGCGGGCGGGCTGGCCTCCGTCGTCTTCTGGCCGCTGGGCGATGCGCTGCTTCACGTGATGCGCTGGCAGGACGCATTACGCATTTATGCCCTGCTTGGCCTGCTGAGCGCGTTGCTGATCCGCACGCTTCCCCGGCAGCGGCTGACGGTGACGACGAAAATCGCCGCACCGCCGCTGAACAACGAGCGCCGAAACGGCTGGCTTTATGCCGCCTTCATTGCCCTCATCACCTTTGTCTCTAACGGCACCTCCACCCATCTGCCGGAGTTTATTGCCCACTACGGCCTGCCGGTCGCTATCGGCATGCTGTGGGGAATCGGCCAGACGGGCGCGCGCTCGCTGGAAGTGCTGGCGGGGGCTCGCTTAACGCCCTTCACGTTAACGCTTTTTACCGCTCTCGCCATGCCGCTCTGTTTTCTTGTTGGGTTGAGCAGCGCCCTGTTTGTCTGGTGTGCGGCCGGTTTTGTGCTGGGCTATGGGGCCATCAACGGGCTGGTTACCCTTGTCAAAGCCACCCTGCCGCTGGAGCTGTTTAGCGCGGAAAGCTATGCCCGCCGCACGGGCATACTGCTTATCCCCGGTCAGCTGATGGCCGCAGCCTCACCGTATGCCTATGCGTGGCTAAATAAAACGCTGGGGATCGCGGGTGCAATGGGGGTATCGACGGGCCTGACGCTGGTGATTGCCGCGCTGGCGATAGCCATTGTGCGCCGTCCCGGGAGGCAAACTGTATCGCAGTGTATCCCGCGGGCCACGGTGACAAACGGGTACAAAACGCCCCCTCCGGCAAATATCTCCGATACATAAAAATGGTTTTCTTTCCCTGTCGCCATTGAGAACTGATGAGGAGAGAGAGCAATGATTCGTCGCTACGTACTTTTCCCCCTGCTTGTCCTGACATCCGTCGCAGGTGCCCAGGCCACTCCCCTGGACAATCTGAGCGCCGCGGATGTTAACGGCCCCGCCGCCGTTGCCCCGCTGGCGCAGCCGCAGCCGCCTGCAAAACTGATCGTCGATCCGCCGCTTGCCGGGCCGCTGAGCAAAGGCGCGGTGTTTATCCAGTACCGCGCCGAAAACCTTCGCATCGAGCCGGTATTCGGGCCCGACGCGCTCAAGGTCACCCCGCGCATCGGGCACATTCACGTGGTGGTGGATGATGCGCCGTGGCACTGGGCTGACACCAGCGGAGAGCCGGTGATCCTGGTGGGGCTGCCCGCCGGTAAACACAAGGTGACGATAATTCTGGCCGACCCGACGCACAA
Organism: Enterobacter sp. BNK-22; assembly: GCF_048684805.1. Taxonomy (NCBI): domain Bacteria; kingdom Pseudomonadati; phylum Pseudomonadota; class Gammaproteobacteria; order Enterobacterales; family Enterobacteriaceae; genus Enterobacter; species Enterobacter sp. BNK-22. Next base: position 112,027 of record NZ_JBLQTT010000001.1, on the reverse strand, counting down.
GCCGCTCGACCACAAAACCGTTGAATTCACCGTCCCGCCCCACGCGGCGGTCCACCATTTTTAAGGAGTCTGAAGATGAAAGCACTGTCTGTAGTCACGGCAGGCCTGCTGGCGCTTTCCGCCGGCGCCTTTGCACAGAGTAAAACCAGCGTCGTGCTGGTCCACGGCGCGTTTGCCGACGGCAGCAGCTGGAATAAGGTCATTACCCTGTTGCAGAAACAGCACGCAGAGGTCATTGCCGTCCAGCTGCCGCTCACGTCGCTAAAAGATGACGTTGCCGCCACAAAGCGGGCCATCGCCCGCGCGCAGGGTGACGTAGTGCTGGTGGGTCACTCCTGGGGCGGCACCGTCATTAGCGAGGCGGGTAACGATGCGCGGGTAAAATCGCTGGTGTATGTGGCGGCTTTCGCGCCGGACTCTGGCCAGTCGACGGCGGACCTGGCAGGAAGCTACCCTGCACCGCCGGGCAGCGCGGGCATTGCCAAAACGGCGGACGGCTATTTATATCTGCCAACGGACGCCGTCAGGAAGGATTTCGCGCCGGATGTGAAACCGGGTGAACAACAGACCATTGCAGCCACGCAGGGGCCAATTAAGGCCGAGGCGTTTGGTGAAAAGGTCGCCCACGCGGCGTGGCATGACAAACCGAGCTGGTTTGTGGTCAGCAAAAATGACCGAATGATCAACCCCGATCTTGAACGTGCGATGGCGAAGACGATCCACGCGAAAACCACCGAGGTGGCGGCGAGCCACGTGTCGATGGTGAGCCAGCCGCAGATCGTTGCCCGGACGATTGAGCAGGCGATTGACGCAGAGTAATTTTTTGCGAATTGTAGGCCGGGTAAGCGCAGCGCCACCCGGCAAAAAACAGCCTCAGCGCCCGCCATCCGCGGGATAATCCCGATTAATCCACGCGTGGTCCTCTTCCCAGGTGAACATCCACTTGCGCACCGGCCCCGCCATCACGTTGAGATAATAGCTGTCATACCCGGCCATCGTCGCCACCGGGTGGTAGCCCTTCGGCACCATGACCACATCACGGTTGTAGACCGCCATGCACTCATCCAGCGCTCTGTCGTCGGTGTAAACCCGCTGCATGCAGAACCCCTGCTCCGGGTTGAGGCGATGGTAGTAGGTCTCCTCCAGATACGTCTCCTGGGGCGGGTTATCCGTGTCGTGCTTGTGGCTCGGGTACGAGCTGGTGCAGCCCTCGTTGGTCCACACCTCCACCACCAGCAGGCTGTCGGCGGGCTTGTCTTCCGGCAGAATGTTGTGCACGTAGCGCTGGTTGTGGCCCTTGCCGCGCGCCTCAGCGTCGATATCCTGCGGCGCAATCAGCCGGGTCGGACAGGTGCCCTTGCCCGGCGCAGCGCAGACCGCCAGCTCCAGCGTCGTCAGCGCCTTCACCTGCACCGTCTCCTGCGGAGTGATGTACACCGCCCACGGCTTGATGCGCTCGAACGGGCTCATCCGCTCGCCGATGTCGTTAAACTGCGCGGAAGGCGTACTGAGGGAGGCGCGTCCTGCCACCAGCACCAGGCAGCGCTCTTCGCGGACGGCGGGCAGCGTCAGCGTCTGCCCCTCCTGTAGCTCATACGCCTCAAAGCCGACGTACCCCCACCCTGCGCTTTCCGGCGTGACGGACTGGGTGCGTCCCTCCGCGTTCGGCTGTTGCCAGCGTGATAACAGACGTGACATGTCACCTCCTCAAATCAGTCCGGCGTCGCGCGCCAGACGGCTCAGATTGTTATACCCCAGACGGGCGTAGGTCAGCGGATGGGCAATGGCCGGATCCTGCTCCGCCTCCACCACCAGCCAGCCGTGATAGTCCTGCGCCTTCAGCAGCTGCATAATCGGCGGATAATCCACGCAGCCGTCGCCCGGCACCGTAAACACGCCGCTCAGTACCGCATCAAGGAAGCTGGTTTTGCGGTTTTTCACGTCCGCCAGCACGTCGGCACGCACGTCTTTGCAGTGAACGTGGTTGATACGCGACGCCCAGCGCTGCGCCACCGCCAGCGGATCGGCCCCGGCAAAGGTCAGATGACCGGTATCCAGCAGTAGCCCCACCGCGTCGCCGGTGTGGGTCATCAGATTGTCCACGTCGTCGGCGGACTCAATCACCGTGCCCATATGGTGATGGTAGGCAATCTGCACGCCCTGCTGCTGGGTGTAGCGGGCAAATTCGGTAAGCTTCTCGCCGTACTCCTTCCAGCGCGACTGCGGGAAGCGCGGGCGCAGGTGCACCGGGGTCTGCTGCTCGCCGTGAATGCAGCCGCTCACTTCCGCAAAGACCAGCACCTTCGCCCCCAGCTCGCGCAGGAGCGTCAGGTGGGACTGCACGGCGGCGATCTCTTCCTCCACGCTGCGCTCCAGCAGGCGGCCGGAATACCAGCCGGAGACCAGCTGCAGGTCGTGGCGCTGCAGGATGGGGCCGAGCAGGCGCGCTTCGCGCGGGAACTTATTGCCCAGCTCGAAACCGGCGAAACCGGCCTCTTTACCTTCGCTCAGGCAGGTCTCCAGCGACGTCTCCGCGCCGAGTGAAGGCAGATCGTCGTTTGTCCACGTCAGCGGGTTAATGCCCAGTTGTACACTCATTGTCGTCTCCATTATGCGTGTCCGCGCTCGCGCCACCAGGCGATAAGCTGCAGGTAGTTGTCCCGGATGCGCGCCACCAGCTGCGCATCGTCAATATCGTGCTTCAGCCACGCGCGGGAGGCATCGCCAAACAGCGTGCGCCCTACGGCGAAGCCTTTTACTACCGTCTGCCCCGCTGCGGCCCTGAAGTCGGCGCGCAGCTGTTCCGCCGGAGCGTCCAGGCCGAGGATCACCACCCCGCGGCAGTGCGGGTCCCGGCGTTCGATAATCTCGCTCAGCGCCGTCCAGCCCTCGACGGAAAGCGGCGGCAGTTTCCACCAGTCGGGGTAAATGCCGAGGTTGTAGAAGCGGGAAATGGCGCGCAGGTAGAGCTCGTCGCTACGCGGCATGCTGGCAGGCAGGATCACCTCCAGCAGCAGCTCGTGCCCGGACTGACAGCAGGCGTGATACACCTCGGCAATTTTCTGCTCCTGCTCCAGGCGCAGGCCGTGAGCGTCTTCCGGATGGAAAAAGACCAGACACTTCACCACGTGCTCCTGCGGCCAGCTGATGAGCTGGGTGCCGATGTTGCCATGCTCCATCTCCAGCGGACGCGAGCCCGGCAGCTCAATGGGGCGACCAATCCACCACCCCTCGCCGGTGATGGCGTTCAGCGCGTCCTGACCAAAGGTGCCGTCGCACAGCAGGCCGGCTTTGCCCTCCAGCCCGGCCCGGCTCGCCGCCTCGCGGCTGGCCTGCAGGATCAGCTGCTTCAGCGCCGGAATGCGCCCGATCGACGCGCCGCACTGCAGCGCCATGTCCTCAAGCTGGCTGCGGTGATCGAAGGCCATCACGCACAGCTCCGGCCACTCGCGGCGGCGGGTGGTCACCCGGTGGAGGTGGTTCAGACGCGGGTCGAGATCCGGGCGCGGCACATCCGCAGCGCGGGAGAGATAGTCATCCAGCTCGATTTTGCTCGGCATCGCCGGGGCGCAGCCGTGGCGCGAGACCACCAGCGCGCCGCAGGCGTTGGCATAGCGGCACGCCTGCTCCCAGCCCTCGTCGTTCAGGTAGCCGCGCAGCAGGCCGGACATAAACGCGTCCCCCGCGCCGAGGACGTTCAGCACCTCCACGCGCACGCCGGTCACCGTCAGGCCGTCGTCCAGCCGGGGCGGAATGGCATCGGTATAGACCGAGCAGCCGAGGGCGCCGCGCTTGCAGACCAGCGTGGCCTGACTCACGGCACGCACCTGCCCCAGCGCCTGCAGGGTCTCCGTGCTACCGCCCGCAATGTGAAACTCCTCCTCGGTGCCGACAATGACGTCGAAGAGGTGCAGCACCTCCTGCAGCTCGCGGGTGACCTTATCGGCGGCGATAAAGCGCGTTTCACCGTCGCCTAAGGAGGTCAGCCCCCACAGCACCGGACGGTAGTCGATGTCCAGCACCGTGCGCACGCCGTGACGGCGGGCATAGCCCAGCGCCGTCAGCACCGCCTCGCGGGTCTGGGGATGAGAAAGGTGAGTCCCGGTGATGGCAAGACAACGTGCGGAGGCAATGTAGCTTTCGTCCACATCGCTGGCCGTAATGGCCATATCCGCGCAGTTATCGCGATAAAAAATCAGAGGAAAGGTGTCCCGGTCTTTAATGCCGAGTAGCACCAGCGCCGTGAGGCGGTCTTTATCGGTAATCAGATGGCTGGTATCGCAGCCCACCTGGTTAAGCTCTTCCCGCAGAAAGCGGCCCATATGTTCATCGCCGACGCGCGCCAGCATCGACGAGCGCAGGCCCTGGCGTGCGGTGCCGTACGCCACGTTGCCGGACGAGCCGCCGAGGTATTTGGCAAAGCTCGACACATCCTCCAGACGGGCACCAATCTGCTGACTGTAGAGGTCTACCGCCACGCGGCCCATGCATATCACATCAAACTGCTTTTCCACGTTGATACCTCATCAGACAATGTCGTTCACGTTCAGCCAGCGGCCTTCCCGGTGCGAGAGCGCGATCGCGTCCAGCACGCGCGACACCTTCCAGCCCTCTTCGAAGTCCGGCCACATCGGCACGTCGGCGGCAATCCCGTCCACCAGATCGCGCACCTCCACCGTTTTTTGATCGTTAAAGCCTATCCCGTGGCCTGCGCCCATGCAGAACGCGGCGTAGTCGGGGTGTGCAGGGCCGACGAGTAAGGTGCGGAATCCCTGACGGTTAACCGGATCGTCATGCAGATAGAGCTTCAGCTCCGCCATGCGCTCCTGGGTGAAGCTGATGGCGCCTTTCGTCCCGGTAATGACGTACGACAACCCCATCTTGCGGCCGCAGGCGACGCGGGAGGTTTCAATCACGCCCTGCGCCCCGCCCGCGAAGCGCACCATCGCGTGGGCCTGATCCTCGTTTTCGACGGCAATCATGTCCGACGATCCGGCCTTCGCCGGGCGTTCCGGGACCACGATCTTCAGGTCGCCGCAAACCTGCTCAATCTCCCCGACCAGGTACTGGGCCATGTTGACGATATGCGCCGCGAGGTCGCCCAGCGCTCCCAGCCCGGCGGTCTCTTTGAAGCAGTGCCAGTGAATGGGCGAGCGCGGGTCGGCCATATAGTCTTCGTTGTGGGTGCCGTAGAAGTGGATCACCTCGCCAATCTCGCCGCGGGCAATAATCTCCTTCGCCAGCTGCGCCGTCGGGTTTTTCATGTAGTTGAACCCCACCAGCGTTTTCACCCCGGCCCGCTTCGCGGCGTCGACCATCTCCCGTGCGTCGTGGGCGTTCAGCGCCAGCGGCTTCTCCGAGTAGACGTGCTTGCCGTGGCGGATCGCCTCCAGCGCCATCTCTTTATGCAGATGGTTGGGTGAGCAAATATCCACCACGTCAATCGCCGGGTCGGCCACCAGCGCCCGCCAGTCGCCGGTGGAGCGGTTGAAGCCAAACGCCTGCGCGCGCGCTGCCGCCAGCTCCGGCGTGACTTCCGCCACCATCTCGCGCACCAGCCTGCCGCGCAGGTTGAACACCGTCGGGGCCTGGGCATAGGCGATAGCGTGCGCCTTGCCGATATATCCGGTGCCAATTAATCCAATACGAACCTCTTTCATCGTGATCCTCACAGTGCGCCGCGACGGCTCTTGGCGTAGGTATCAAACGCCACCGCCAGAACGATAATTAATCCGGTGATAATCTGCTGGTAGTAGGCCGAGACGTTCATCAGCACCAGGCCGTTAATCAGAATCCCCATGATGATGGAGCCGATAATGGTGCCGCCGATGCGCCCGTAGCCGCCCATCAGCGAGGTGCCGCCAATCACCACCGAGGCGATGACGCGCAGCTCAAAGGAGATCCCGGCCACCGCCTCGGCGCTCCCCAGACGCGCGCTCAGAATGAAGCCCGCCAGCCCCGCCAGGCAGCCAATCAGCACGTAGACGCTGACCAGTACGCGCTTGACGTTCACCCCCGCCAGGCGCGCTGCCTCCGGGTTACCGCCGATGGCGTAGACGAAGCGGCCCCAGCGGGTTTTATGCAGCGCCAGATAGCCGCCGAGGGCGACAATGGCGAAGATCCAGATCGGAATGGAGATGCCGAGCAGCTCCCCACGCCCCCACCAGCGGTAGCCCTGATCGAAACCGGCAATCGGCGCGCCGTCGTTGATCACCAGCGTCAGGCCGCGCCAGATGGTCATCCCACCGAGGGTCACGATGAACGGCGGCAGACGCAGGCGGGTCACGCCCAGACCGTGCAGGAAGCCAATCGCCGTGCCCATCGCCAGGCAAATCCCCAGCCCAATCAGCCAGCTCATGCCGCCCCAGGCGTTCGGGTCGACGGTGGTGAAGTTGTCGCCCTTAATCACGTACGCCGCGGTCATGGCGCAGACCGCCAGAATGGATCCCACGGAGAGGTCAATCCCGGCAGTCAGGATGACGAAGGTCATCCCCACGGCCATGATCCCGTAGATGGAGACTTCGGTCAGGATGTTGAAAATATTGCGTTCAGAGAAAAAATTACTGTTCTGCGACTGGAAGAAGATCAGCAGCAGGATCATGAAAATCAGAACCCCGAAGCGCTCGAAGAAGGCGATGGGATCGATGCGTCCGGCGCGTTTGACCGGGGCCTGCGTTTTAGAAATCATCTGCGTCATGAGAAACTCCGTTATGCCGCGTTCAGGGCGTTGTGGTTGATGGCCATCATCGTCATCAGCCGTTCTTCGTTAGCGTCGTCACCGTGGATCTCGCCGGTCACCCGGCCTTCGCTGAGGGTGATGATCCGGTCTGACACCGCCATCACTTCAGGCAGATCGGAGGAGATCACGATCACCGCCACGCCCTTTTTCGCCATGTCAAACAGCACCTGGTGCACTTCCGATTTGGTCCCCACGTCGATGCCGCGCGTCGGCTCATCGACGATCAGCACCCGCGGGTTGAGCGCCATGCAGCGCGCGAGGATCACCTTTTGCTGGTTACCGCCGGAGAGCTTGCGCACCTCCTGCGCGCTGTTGACCATTTTGATCTGCAGCGCCTTGCGGTAGGACTCGATCAGATCGTCCTCTTTGCGGGTGTTCACGAACCAGCGCCACTGCAGCAGCGAGGAGAGGCAGGAGAGCGACAGGTTGTCGCGAATCGACAGTCCCAGCACCGCCCCCTCTTTTTTGCGGTCTTCCGGTACCAGCGCCACGCCCTGGTCGAGGGCATAGAGCGGGTCGCGCGGCTGGTACGGTACGCCGTCCAGCTCAAAGCTCCCGGCGGTAAACGCGTCTGCGCCAAACAGGCAGCGGGCCACTTCGGTGCGCCCAGCGCCCACCAGTCCGGCAATGCCTAAGACCTCCCCGGCGTGGACGTGGAAGCTGATGTCGTGCAGGGCGATGCCGTGCGGATCCAGCGGCGGCTTTTCGCGGCTCAGCCCCTTCACCGCCAGGCGGACGGGTTTGTCCTCATGATGGGTTTCGCTGGCGGGACGGCGATTAAAGGCCACGTCGCGCCCGACCATCAGGCGGATCAGCTGTTCGACGTTGGTCTCCGCCACCGCACCGGTGCCGGTAAAACGGCCGTCCTGGAAAACGGTGAAGCGGTCGCAGAGCTGGAAAACTTCGTGCAGGCGGTGGGTGACATAGATAATGCTCACGCCACGGTTTTTAAGCTCGCGCACCACGCGGTGCAGGCTTTCCACCTCGCTGTCGCTCAGCGCGGCGGAAGGTTCGTCCATAATGATTAAGCGGGCGTTGAGGGTCAGCGCCCGGGCGATCTCCACCATCTGCTGCTGGGCAACGCTCAGGCGGGCGACCGGGGTGGTCGGTGCAACGTTCAGCTGCAGATAGTCGAGAATGACCTGCGCCTCCTGATTGACCGCCTTTTCGTCGACGATCAGGTTACGTTTACGCGGCTCTCGCCCGAGAAACATGTTTTCCGCGACGGTCATGTTGGGCAGCAGGTTGAATTCCTGATAGATGGTGATAATGCCCTTGTTCTGCCGTTCCACCGGGGAGTCGTCCACCGGCAGCGTTTCGCCGTTGAACCAGATCTCCCCGCGGGTTTGCGGCTGCGCCCCTGCGAGCGCCTTCAGCAGCGTGGATTTACCCGCCCCGTTTTCCCCCAGCAGGGCGTGGATCTCGCCCGCGCCGACGGTCAACTGGGCGCTGCTTAACGCCCAGACGCCGGAAAAGCTTTTTGCCAGGTCGGTCACTTTCAGTAAGGGTTGCGACATCGGTCTGCTCCTCCTTTAGAGTGAGCCGCCGCGCCAGCGGCGGCTGCGGATAAATCAGTTACCGGCCTCACCGATACGCTCAGCCTGCTGCAGGTTCTCTTTGGTGATCAGCGTCGGCGGGTAGTCGGCCCCGGTGATGGCTTTTTTCTCGCGCACGTTGGCCACCAGCTGGCTCATCGCCGTCTGCACCGCAAAGCCCGGACGCTGATCCGCCGTCACCGCCAGCCAGCCGTCGCGCACGCGGGCCAGCGCTTCCGGTACCGCATCAAAGCCGGTGACCAGAATTTCGCCCGGCTTCACGCCCTGGCTCTGCAGGGCTTCAATCGCCCCCAGCGCCATGTCGTCGTTGGCGGAGAGGATCACCTGAGGACGCTTCGGCAGCGAGGGCAGCACGCTTTCCACGATGCGCATCCCTTCAGAACGCATCCAGTTGCCGGTCTGATCGGCGACGATCTTGTACTTATCCCCGCCTGCCTTCAGGCTGTCGCGGATCCCTTTGGTGCGTTCGATGTTGGAGGAGGAGCCCGGCTGGCCGGTCAGCAGAATGATCTCCGCCCCGTCGGGGAATTTGGTTTTGACGAAGTCGCCAATCGCCTGGCCGCCTTTGTAGTTGTTGGCGCCAAAGTGCGGCACCTTCTTCTGGCTGTCGACGGAGCGGTCAAGGGTGACCACCGGCAGCTTCGCATCCTGAATTTCATCCACCGCACTGGAGACCGCGTTCACGTCGTTCGGGGAGACGATAAAGCCCTGCGCGCCGCGGGTGATGGCGTTTTCCAGGTCAGCCACCTGCTTCGGTGAACTGCCCTGCCCGTCCAGTACCTGAAGCTTCACGCCCATCTCTTTTGCGGCTTTTACCGCCGTGCGCTGCATGTGAACTTCAAACGGCATGGCCAGGTTTGGCGTACTGAAAACAATTTGCTCGTTTTCGGCGAGGGCGGCCCCGGACGTCATGGCGATGAGGGCGGCTACGATCAGTTTTTTCATTATTATGTCTCTCTGTGTAGGGTTGTGGTGTTTAGAGGACGATCTCGCGCTGGCTGCGCAGTGACTCCAGCGCTTTATCCGCAAGGTACAGCGCACGTTCACCATCATCGCCGCTGCAGTCAGGCACCGCTTCACCGCGCAGGACCGCGACAAAGTGTTCCCATTCCGCGGCGTAAGCGGATTTGTAGCGCTGCAGGAAGAAGTGTTCCGGCAGCGCACTCGTGCAGCCCTGTTTGCCGTAATGCTGCACCTGGTTTTCCAGAATGTTGCCCGCGCACAGCAGCCCTTCGGAGCCGTGCAGCTCCAGGCGCTGGTCGTAGCCATACGAGGAGCGGCGGCTGTTGACGATGGTCGCCATCGCGCCGGAAGCGTATTTCAGGACGATAAACGCGGTATCGATGTCGCCTGCCTCGCCAATCGCCGGATCCACCAGGTTGCTGCCCTGGGCATACACCGACACCGGCTCTTCGCCCATGATGAAGCGGGCCATGTCAAAATCGTGAATGGTCATATCGCGGAACATGCCGCCGGAGACGCGCACGTACTCCGCAGGCGGTGGAGACGGATCGCGGGAGATGATCAGCAGCGATTCCGGCTTGCCGATGCGCCCGGCCTGCACGTCGGTTTTCACGCGGCGGAACTGCGGGTCAAAGCGGCGGTTAAAGCCGATAAACAGCGGCACGTCGTACTCTTTGACCACTTTCAGGCAGTCGCGCACGCGGGCAAGGTCGAGGTGTACCGGCTTTTCACAGAAGATGGCCTTGCCGTGGCGGGCGGCCATTTCAATCAGGTCCGCGTGGGTATCGGTCGCGGAGGCGATCAGCACGGCGTGAACGTTAGGGTCGGTCATCGCTTCAGTCAGGCTCTGCTGGCGGGCCTGATACTGCGTGGCGAGGCGGGTGGCAAATTCCTGATTCGGGTCAACCACGGACCAGAGCGTGGTTGCGCCGTGGCTGGCGATGTTAGCTGCATGTACCTGGCCAATTCGGCCAGCGCCCAGTAAAGCAATGTTAAACATAACGGCTCCCGGTGTTGGTGAATGCTGTGAACTAACGACCCTATAAATAAAACATTTATTTCATTTTTATAAATAGTGAAAATTATGTTTTTGAGTGCGGGTTAACACTTTTGAGATGAATGAGATAAATTTTGTTATCAATCTCACAACATGGGAGGACATACAGCAGCTCCCCTCACCCCGGCCCTCTCCCCAAAGGGGCGAGGGAGAAAAGAGTGCACCACACCATCCCCTCTCCCCTTTGGGGAGAGGGTTAGGGTGAGGGGAAAATGAAATGAAAATTTCGTTACGACGGAAAAACTTAATACTGACGGGCTTTTTTCACCTGCGCCTGCGTTTGCTCCGCGGCTTCACGCACGGCAGATGATTCCGCCACCTGCGCATCACCGGTTCGCCACCATGAGGCGTAGTCGTGGGTCATTGTCTTCGGCAGTACCTTGATGTCCAGCAGCGTCGGGCCAGGATGCGCGCGGGACGCCTCCAGCGCCGCCAGCAGGGTTTGCTCGTCGTGCACCCGCCACGCGCGACAGCCGTAGCTCTGCGCATTTTGCGCGAAGTCGACCTTCACCAGCGGACCGTCAAGCCGTCCGGTTTCCGGATTGCGATGGCGGTTTTCCGTGCCAAAGCTGCCCATACCGTGCCCCATCTGCAGGTTGTTAATGCAGCCGAAGCTGGCGTTATCAAACAGCAGAACAGTGACCTTAATGCCCTCCTGAACGGCGGTTTGCAGCTCGGAGTGCAGCATCATGTAGGAGCCATCCCCCACCATGGCGTATACCGGCAGCTGGGGCCGGGCAAGCTTCGCGCCGAGGGCTGCCGCAATCTCATAGCCCATGCAGGAGTAGCCGTACTCCAGGTGATAGCTGTCCGGCGTTTTGACCTGCCAGAGGCGCTGTAAATCCCCCGGCAGCGAACCGGCCGCGCCCACCACGATGGCGTTATCTTCAATATGCTGGTTGATCAGCCCCAGCACCCGCGTCTGGGTCAGGCGGGTGTTGAGTGTCTCGCCGTACTCCGCCAGCTGCGCGTCCAGGTGCCCCGCCACTTCGGGCGCGTCGTCCGGACGCCACTGGCGATCCCACAGGCGACGGCACTCGTCGCGCCAGGCGGATTTCGCCTCAGCGATCGCCTCTCCCCAGCCGCTGCGGTAATCACCGAGCGCGTGGGTCAATGCCTCGAGCCCGGTTTGAGCGTCGGCAATCAGCGCCGTGGCGTCCAGCTTCAGGGCGTCAAACTCGGCCACGTTCAGCAGCAGAAATTCGACATCCGGATGGGAAAAGAGCGCCTTGGAGCCGGTGGTAAAGTCGGTCAGGCGCGTGCCGATGCCAATCACCAGATCAGCCTGCGGCGCGAGCTGGTTGGCCGCCATTCCGCCCGTCACCCCTACGCCACCGAGGTTAAGTGGGTGGTCACTTACCAGCGCCCCCTTTCCGGCCTGGGTTTCGGCAAACGGCAGCTGCAGCGTCTCGACAAAGTCGCGAAACGCCTCATGTGCGCCGGAATAGCGCACCCCGCCACCGCACACCACCAGCGGACGACGCTTGCGGGCGATCAGCGCCCGCGCCTGCGCCAGACGCTGCGGATCGGGCGGACGGCGCTCGATGTGGTGCACGCGACGCGCGAAGAAGCTCAGCGGGTAATCCCACGCTTCCCCCTGCACGTCCTGCGGCAGGCAAATCGTCACCGCACCGGTATCTGCCGGGTCAGTAAGCGTTCGCATCGCGCTGAGCATCGCGCTCATCAGCTGCTCGGGGCGGTTAATGCGGTCCCAGTAGCGGGAGACCGGACGGAAGCAGTCGTTGGTGCTGATGCTGAGGTCGTGATACTGCTCGATCTGCTGCAGCACCGGGTCGGGCTGGCGGCAGGCATAGATATCGCCCGGGAGCAGCAGCAGCGGAATACGGTTCGCCGTGGCGGTTGCCGCGGCCGTGACCATATTGGCGGCGCCCGGCCCGACGGAGGAGGTGACGGCAAAGATGCGCTGACGCCGATGCTGTTTGGCAAATCCCGTCGCCATATGGGCGATGCCCTGCTCGTTGCAGCCCTGCATAACCTGCAGATGGCCGGGATCCTGCTCCAGCGCCTGGCCGATACCCAGCACGTTGCCGTGCCCAAAGATGGTGGCGACGCCCTCCACGAAGGGCGTTTCGTGACCATCCACGCTAACGTACTGTTGATTAAGGAACCGGACCAGCGCCTGAGCCATGGTCATACGTTCGGTTTGCATAACGCCTCCTGTCAGCCCAGCGTCGGCATGGAGAACGCAGCGCCTGTCTCCTGCTGCATTTCCGGCCAGCGCGCGGTGATGGTTTTCATTCGGGTATAGAAACGCACGCCGTCGTTGCCGTGGACATTGAGCGCCCCGAAGATGGAGCGCTTCCAGCCGCCGAAACTGTGGAATGCCATCGGCACCGGGATTGGCACGTTGACCCCCACCATGCCCGCCTGCACCTCTTCGCAGAAGCGACGCGCGCAGCCGCCGTCGCGGGTGAAGATTGCCGAGCCATTACCATATTCATGGCGGTTAATCAGGTCCACCGCGCTGGCGTAATCTGCTACGCGCACCACAGAAAGCACCGGACCAAAAATTTCTTCTTTATAGATGGTCATCTCCGGGGTGACGTTATCGAACAGCGTCGGCCCGACAAAATAGCCCTGCTCGTGGCCCTTCACGCTAAACCCGCGGCCGTCCACGCGAAGCGTCGCCCCCTGCGCTTCCCCGCTGTCGATGTAGCCCAGCACCTTGCTGCGGTGCGCGGAGGAGATGAGCGGCCCCATTTCGTTTTCCGGCGTCTGGTCGAGCCCCGGTCCGACGCGCAGCACGGCAATCTGTTTTTCGAGCCGGGCGCAGAGGTCATCGGCGGTGTTATCCCCCACGGCCAGCACCACCGAGAGCGCCATGCAGCGCTCGCCCGCCGCGCCGTAGGCCGCGCCCATGATGGCGTTGGTCGCCATCTCCATGTCGGCATCCGGCATTAAAATGCAGTGGTTTTTCGCACCGCCCAGCGCCTGGCAGCGCTTACCGTGGGCGGACGCGGTCTGGTAAATGTATTCCGCAATCGGCGTGGAGCCGACAAAGCTCACCGCCTGCACGCGCGGGTCGGTCAGGAGCACGTCAACGGACTCTTTATCGCCCTGCACCACGTTGAAGACGCCGTCCGGCAGGCCGGCTTCTTTCAGCAGCTGCGCCAGCGCGAGCGCCAGAGAAGGGTCTTTTTCCGACGGTTTCAGCACGAAGGTATTCCCGGTCGCCAGCGCAATCGGGAACATCCACATCGGCACCATCGCCGGGAAGTTAAACGGCGTGATCCCGGCGCAGACGCCGAGCGGCTGCATCAGCGAGTGGCTGTCGACGCCGGTCCCGACGTTCGCCGAGTGTTCGCCCTTTTGCAGATGCGGAATACCGCAGGCAAACTCCACCACTTCCAGGCCGCGGGTCAGTTCGCCCACCGCGTCGGAGAAGACCTTGCCGTGCTCTTCGCTGATGAGGCGGGCCAGGCGATCCATGTTCTCTTCCAGCAGCGCTTTGAAGCGGAACATCACGCGCGCGCGCTTAAGCGGAGCATGACGCGCCCACGCCGGAAACGCCTGCTGCGCGGCGGCAATCGCCTGCTCCGTTTCCTGTGCCGTACTCATCACCACCTGGCGGATCTGCTCGCCGGTGGCCGGGTTGAAGATCGCCTGAACGCGCTGGCCTGAACCGGTGACACATTCGCCGTGAATAAAATTCGCTACCGTCTCCATCCTTAACCTCTCGCTGTTGATACGTGACTGTGACCTGAACACTGTGTACTGACCACTATATATGAAACAAACATTCCATTTTAAGTTGAAATAAAATAAATGATGATTATTGTGATCAAGGATGGATTTTTATGTTAACAGCCAGCACCACAGACGCAGCGTGCGCTATTAAGGAATTTCGGGCGAGGAAATGACTGAAGTTTCTGTTTCATTTTTGCTGCCAGATGGATGGCCGACATTTAAAAGACGCGGTTTTGCGTTTAGAATCATATGACTGTATTTGGGGGAAAAGATGACGACAGCAACCAGCCTGAACGAACTGCAGCAGCAAATCCGCGATCGCTACGATAGCCTGAGCAAGAGGCTGCAGCAGGTCTCACGCTACGTGCTGGACAACACCAACAGCGTGGCGTTTGATACGGTTGCCGTCATTGCCGAGCGCGCCGACGTGCCGCCCTCGACGCTGATCCGCTTTGCCAACGCCTTTGACTTCACCGGCTTCAACGAAATGAAACAGCTGTTTCGCATGAATCTGGTGGAGGAGACCGCCAGCTACAGCGACCGCGCCCGGCTGTTCCGCGAGATGGAGAGCGAGGCCGTGCCGGAAACGCCGCTCGATATCCTGCAGGAGTTTGCCCGCTCAAACGCGCAGGCGCTGCAGCAGCTGGCCGCCCGCGCCGAACCGGAAATGCTGGAGCGCGCGGTACAGCTGCTGGCCGACGCCGACACCATCTACATCGCCGGACTGCGTCGATCCTTTAGCGTCGCCGCGTACCTTACCTATGCACTGAGCCATCTGGAGTGCCGCCCTATCCTGCTCGACGGCATGGGCGGGATGCTGCGCGAGCAGATCAGCCGCATTAAGGCACGCGACATTGTGGTGTCGATCAGCTTCTCGCCGTACGCGGAAGAGACGGTGATGGTCAGCGAAACCGCCGCCAGCGTTGGCGCGCGGCAGATTGTGATTACGGACAGCCAGATCAGCCCGCTGGCGACGTTCAGCGATCTCTGCTTTGTAGTGAAAGAGGCGCAGGTGGACGCGTTTCGGTCTCAGTCGGCGACGCTGTGTCTGGTGCAGTCGCTGGTGGTGGCGCTGGCGTATCGGTTGGGTGGTGGGGATAAATAGCCCACGGTACCGCTCAACAGGCCGGGTAACATAAACAAGCTACCCGGCATAATCGCCGTTTCCGGTGTACATCCGCCCGATCTTAGCGGTTTTCGATCTCAGGACACTCAGGATAGCTGACCGAAGCGAGGGCATTTAGACGCTGCCCCGTAATCTGTAACACCCGCAGCAAAAGCATGATGCCGCGGCGGGTATCAGGGTCGTTGAGCATAGTAAACACCTGACGAAGCGAGATATCCCCTTCCCGGTTAACCTGCTCCCCCCACGCCATGCGTAGCGCGGTTCCCCCTTCCCAGCCGACGGTCACGACATCGTCAAAAACGCCAGCCAGTTTTTCGACCATCGCGTTATCGGCCATTTCCAGCAGGTCTGCGACGACGGCAAGCAGATCAACCAGATTATTCAGACGATTGCCCGCCATAAGCGGGGCAAGGCTTTTTAGTAACTGTTCCTGGTCACTCATCAGAACATCCCCCTCACGACGCCCCAATACAGTCCACGGTTAAAACCGTTTCGCAGCATGCCGCCGAGTTTTGTCGCCGGCATGGGGGTCACGTCATTGCGATAGTCATATACCAACGGCATGCCGGCCCAGAGTCCCATCTGCGCGACGGCCTGAACCCGTCCATCATAATGGTTACCGCTTCCGGGCGGTCTGCCGTAGAGCTCCGCCACGATGTTGTCAGCAATGACGGGCGCCTGGTTGTGGCACGACCCTCCCGCTTTACTGATCGGCAGATCGACGGTATCGCCGATCACATATACGCCTTCTAAACCGTAGACGCCCAGCGTCTGGTGATCCGTCGGCAGCCAGCCTTCACCGTTCTGAAACTCACTAAGCCCGGTATCACGCACCGCGTCGACTGCCCGGATGGGAGGCGTTGCCATCAGGATGTCGAAATTCTGTGAATCGCCCTCGGCGGAATAGGCAATTTTGCTGTCAGGATCGACATGGCTTAAGGTAAAACCACGCTGATGCTGTATTCCTTTGGCGGCAAAAATATCGCCAAGCGCCTCCCCCACCGGACGTTGCAGGAACAGGCAGTTTCGCAGCAGCTGCGCGACGGTCGGATAGGTATAAACAATCTCAACCTGATTACGCACCCCACGCTGGCGCAGATAATCGTCAACCATCAGCGTGGTTTCAATGGGGGCGATGCCGCACTGGTGGGGCACATTCGGCGTTTCCGGGAAAGAGACGGTAATAAATATTCGCCCCTTTTTGAGGGTGGCGAGCTTATGCGCTAATTGTCTGGCCGCCGCGTATTGATAAAAATGATCGCCCGCTTCGGCAAGGCCAGGGATTTTTTGTGTAAAAGGTGTGCAGCCGGTGGCAATAACCAGCAGGTCCCAGTCGTAATGTCGCTTACTGGCCCCGTACAGTCGACGCTGCTTAAAATCGAAAGATTCAATCCTGTCGGTAATAAATTGAATTTCCGGACTCAGTAATTGCCGTTCAGGCCGGGCCAGTTCATGGTGATGGAAGAGGTTAAAGGCGACGTACATAAAGGCGGGTTTGTAGTAGTGCACTGGTGATTCGGAAATCAGTACCAGCTCTACCTGACCGGCAGCAATTTCACGTCGTAATTTCCTGGCCAGCAGATTGGCAACAATGGTTCCTCCCGTGCCGCCGCCGACAATCATTATGCGGTTTTTCATTCCTTTATTCGCTCATGGTAGTGAATGGGAATTCACGTAACCAGACCGCTTCACTGTTACGCTCAGCTAAAGCGTAGTAACAGAGCAATATTCCGCAATATAACCCTTAATAAGAAATTTAATTTTGACAACCCGATCATCATTTATAATATACACTATAAAATATAATTTATATCTCTATAACGTAGCCTTTTACTGTGGTCTCTTTTCATCACCATTATTCGCCAAACAGCAGCGTTGTGTACTTTTTAGATACCGCCCCGGAGCGCTGTCCGTTCGCGCCATAATAGCGATCTTCACGGCACAGTCGCTCCTTCACATCGCAGAAAATACCGTTGGCAAAGGTGAATTCAGTCAGATCGACATTGCTCGACGTGAACACCTCGTTTGCAGCAGCCTTCTTACCGAGATAGGTCTCTGTCAACGCGCGGGATAATCCCTTGTCATTGGCGCATACATATCGGTCGCAGAGCACGCCCGATACTGGCGACTTGAGCCTGGCGGGGGTCCTGGCCTGGGCGGACATGGCGGACACGGCCAGCAGCGCGGCCACAGAGCATGCGAGTATTGATTTGTTCAAGATGATAATCTCCGTTGGTTAATGAATGTCGGCTTTACGCCGGGCGCGGTGGAACCATCATGAGGGTGAAAAACCCTGGAGGGTTTTAAGCTTCAGCAGGGAACGCCCCGTATGGCTTTTTGTCGACCGAAACGTCGTCGAAAGTTCAGCTCGTAGGCAATTGTAAGGGCCCTATCCCGGTGAGTCATGCGATTTTAAAGAGCTGAACTAATATGCTGTATACGGAGTGGGTTTGTGGGGCGGGTTAGGTCCGCTCTGAGCGAGGAGCGGACCATCAGCTTATATCAGTGTTACAAGGACGATATAGATTAGTCTTGTGAGTTATGCCTTAATTTCTTAAGGATAATATCTGCAAAGCCCTCCTCAAACTCATTTCCATGGTAAGCACTCCCCTCAATGATTAATATTTCATTAACATCTATTTTTTCATCGAAAAAGTTAATTATTTCTTCGATTCGATAAGGAGAACCATAGTGACATTCACATATTATTCTGATGATTCCGCCCATTGTTATAGGTATATTTAATTGCGTTTGCTTAATGCACAGTAAATCTATATCCGAGTTAGTCCAGATTTTAGTATTTGGCATTGGGTGATATAATCTATAAGCTAGGTCATGAATTATACAACTTGACCCGCGCTGATGTCTGTTGACATTAAGTGGCTTATGTATACTTTCTGCCGTATAAAATTGTTCCCAAACAGCATAATTAGAGTTTATAGCACGAGTCTGTCTATCAAGTTGAGATGAAAAATGAGACATTAAGGAAGGTTTGTGAGTGTAATCCCAGTTTGCACGATCTGTTTTTGCTTCAAAAAAACAAATTTTACCAAGACGAGTATAACGATCGATTAATACAACCATAGCGTCCGCTCCCCAGAATCGTTCTCGAGATGAGGGAAGTTTTTGGGAATGAGTATGAACTCTCAATGGCATTGCTGCATTGACTATCCTCCTGATATGCGAAGTTAAATTTGAAGTGTAGTCATTTTCATCAACAATGTATCCATTATGAAAGTCCTGCCTGATTTCCATATCAGCAACATTGATTAAACTTTCGAGTCTGAGTCTCATACCACTATCAAACAATGTCATTTCATCTCCTTTAAAAATAGCACTCAAATGATAACTTTATCGGCAGAAAATGACTTTTCTTTAATTATAATTATTTTATTGTGGGCATAAGGAACCATGCTTCAGGATTAAAATTGTAATTTAGCAGGTTGAATAAAATTCATATCGGAATGTTTTATCTTATTTACCATTGGCATACATGAACCAACTTAATGATGACTGATGAAGATATAGGAGCTAAATAGCGAATAAGTATAGAACAAAAATATTATAACCGCCCGCCTCTGGCACTAAGCGGGCTAAAGCAGACAGATTTGACGAGAAAAGGGTACAGATGAATTATTATCCATACCCTTGAACGATTACTTCCCAGTTGATTTGCTTGGTTTCAATCCTGGGGTATTGCCGGGTGTATCCTTATTATCACGTCTGCGTTGATCTGGTTTTCCTGTTGATTTTGCGATTGGTTTTGGACCAGGTTTAAGCCCCATAAGAGTGTTCCTTAGCCTTGTTAGAGGTTATTCCTCAGTGTGGATATAAGGGGAGCGGTAAGAATTATCAAGATTGGATGGGCGGTGGAGAGTGACATACTAGGCTATTATGTGAGCAATGTCAGCTTTTGGCACGGAGCGGACACTGGGTTTACCCTTTCGGTAAAACTTAACTGGAAGATTTCGATACGACACCAGACCCGCTAAACAACATGCGGATACCGAGGCCTATCATGACAACACCTGTAAATCGTTCCTGCCATTTGATAAAGCCAGGGTGTTTACTTAGCCAGTTTCCAAATGTCCCTGATGCCATCGCGACTGACCCCAGGGAAATAATTCCTGCCAGCTTCTGGATACTACCCAGAACAAGCAATTGCAGCCAGACAGGACCCGCGGCAGGATCGACAAACTGAGGAAGAAAAGCAAACATGAACAGCAGGGATTTTGGGTTAGTCAGGCTGTTCAGGGCGCCTTCCTTAACGGCACTCCAGTCAGAAATTTTGGCCGTTTTTCGCAGCCGCGTATCTGTGCCAGAAGTCGCAATCATTTTTATGCCCAGCCACATCAGATAAGCCGCACCAGCCCACCTTAACAGATCTAGTGCAACCGGCCAGGCATGAACAACGGCTACCAGCCCCAGGACAAGAAAAGAAACTTGCACAAAACCCGCTACAAATACATTACCCAGTACCGTAAACAGTGCAATACGTCTTCCCTGACCGACGCCTCTGGCGATAGTTAGCATCATGTCTGGCCCCGGAGAAATCTCCAGAAGCGTCAGCGCGAGAAGAAAAGTGATAAACGTTTCGATGGAAGGCATCTTGGTTGAGTCCGGATAAATATTTCTGCTACGTTACCTCAGTCCGATTCGAGCCGAAAGTGGAATATACTGCAGCGTCTGCTGCAGGCACAGAGCAGACAGAGCAGATACAGAAGCATGATGTCCACTGTGAGCGAGATGCGAACGCTGACCTTTCATCTTTGTACACTTTACACTCTGGCCTGATCTGACGTATGTATCATAGATACAGGAACTCACTAGCATGATCGGAGATTGCATATGCTGATATATAACGTTTTTGGACGGCATATTGGCGTTCAACGTAAGCATGATCGGTGGCTGGTATTTCGTGCTGACCTGACGGAGAGAAAGTTTTCTCGACTCTATGACATCGCTATTCCTGACGATATGACTGAAGGCGAGATTGCCGGCTGGCTGGGTGACATTTTCCATGAATCCGCAACCGATCGTCATCCAAATGTGGAACGCATCGAATAAGGATTTAATGGATAGCATTACGTTGCGCCCGCACCTGGCACTCACCTGACATGATGTTGCCAGCCATGGCCCAAAAAAAAGCCCGCAATCCGCGGGCTTAGAGATAATTTAGAACCTGTTAGTACCAACGTATCCGGTTGGGAAATCATTCCCACTCAATCGTAGCCGGTGGCTTACCGCTGATGTCATACACCACGCGGGAAATACCGTTCACTTCGTTGATGATGCGGTTAGACACGCGGCCCAGGAAGTCATACGGCAGGTGCGCCCAGTGCGCGGTCATGAAGTCGATGGTTTCCACCGCACGCAGGGAAACTACCCAGTCGTACTTACGGCCATCGCCCATCACACCGACGGAGCGAACCGGCAGGAACACGGTGAACGCCTGGCTTACCTTGTTGTACAGGTCAGCTTTGTGCAGCTCTTCGATGAAGATCGCGTCCGCACGACGCAGCAGGTCGCAGTACTCTTTCTTCACTTCGCCCAGCACGCGCACGCCCAGACCCGGACCCGGGAACGGGTGACGGTAGAGCATGTCGTACGGCAGACCCAGTTCCAGACCGATCTTACGCACTTCGTCTTTGAACAGCTCGCGCAGCGGCTCAACCAGCCCCATCTTCATCTCTTTCGGCAGGCCGCCCACGTTGTGGTGAGATTTGATAACGTGCGCTTTACCGGTGGCGGAGGCCGCAGACTCGATAACGTCAGGGTAGATGGTGCCCTGCGCCAGCCACTTCACGTCGTCCAGCTTCAGCGCTTCTTCGTCGAACACTTCCACGAACACGCGACCGATGATCTTACGTTTTGCTTCCGGATCGTTCTCGCCTTTCAGCGCGTCCAGGAAGCGCTGCTCGCCTTCCACGTGAACGATGTTCAGACCGAAGTGGTCGCCAAACATGTCCATAACCTGCTGGGCTTCGTTCAGACGCAGCAGGCCGTTGTCCACGAAGACGCAGGTCAGGTTTTTGCCGATAGCGCGGTGCAGCAGCATCGCGGTCACGGAGGAGTCCACGCCGCCGGAGAGGCCGAGGATCACTTTGTCATCGCCAACCTGCTGGCGGATACGCTCAACGGCGTCGTCGATGATTTTTGCCGGGGTCCACAGGGCTTCACACTGGCAGATGTCGCGCACGAAGCGCTCCAGCATACGCATACCCTGACGGGTGTGGGTTACTTCCGGGTGGAACTGCACGCCGTAGAAGCGTTTTTCTTCGTTCGCCATGATGGCAAACGGGCAGCTTTCGGTGCTGGCAACGGTCACGAAGTCAGACGGGATAGCGGTGACTTTGTCGCCGTGGCTCATCCACACGTCCAGAAGCGGTTTGCCGTCTGCGGTCAGGGAGTCTTCGATACCGCGCACCAGCGCGCTGTCGTTAACCACTTCAACCTGCGCATAGCCGAACTCGCGCTCGCTGGAGCCTTCTACGTGGCCACCCAGCTGCATGGCCATGGTCTGCATGCCGTAGCAGACGCCGAATACCGGCACGCCAGCTTCGAACACGTACTGCGGCGCGCGCGGGCTGTTCTCTTCGGTGGTGCTTTCCGGGCCGCCGGACAGGATGATGCCGCTTGGATTGAATTCGCGAATCTGTGCTTCCGTGACATCCCACGCCCACAGTTCACAGTAAACGCCCAGTTCACGTACGCGACGCGCCACCAGCTGAGTGTACTGCGAACCGAAGTCCAGGATGAGAATGCGATGTTTATGAATGTTTTCCGTCATTGACGCTAATTCCGAGGCAAGTGAAACAGATGAAATAAATCGCCCGACACGAGGTCGGGCGAAGAAAAATCAGGAGCCCAGACGATAGTTCGGGGACTCTTTGGTGATCGTCACGTCGTGAACGTGGCTCTCCTGGATACCCGCACCGCTGATGCGTACGAATTCCGCTTTAGTACGCAGCAGGTCAATGGTACCACAGCCGGTCAGACCCATACAGGAGCGCAGGCCGCCCATCTGCTGGTGGATGATCTCTTTCAGACGGCCTTTATAGGCAACGCGACCTTCGATACCTTCCGGCACCAGTTTGTCAGCAGCGTTATCGGTCTGGAAGTAACGGTCAGAGGAACCTTTGGACATCGCGCCCAGGGAGCCCATGCCGCGGTAGGATTTGTAAGAACGGCCCTGGTAGAGTTCGATTTCACCCGGGGATTCTTCGGTACCGGCCAGCATGGAGCCTACCATCACAGCAGCGGCGCCCGCAGCGATCGCTTTCGCGATGTCGCCAGAGAAGCGGATACCGCCGTCAGCGATAACCGGAATACCGGTGCCTTCCAGGGCCTCAACCGCGTCAGACACCGCGGTGATCTGCGGAACGCCCACGCCGGTCACGATACGCGTGGTACAGATAGAGCCAGGACCGATACCCACTTTCACCGCGCTGCAGCCAGCGTCAGCCAGCGCGCGAGCGCCTGCGCCAGTGGCCACGTTACCGCCGATGATCTGCAGGTCAGGGTATTTGGCACGGGTGTCGCGAATACGCTGCAGCACGCCTTCGGAGTGGCCGTGAGAGGAGTCAATCAGCAGGACGTCAACGCCCGCAGCAACCAGCGCGTCAACGCGCTCTTCGTTACCGGCACCTGCGCCTACCGCAGCGCCAACGCGCAGACGGCCATGCTCGTCTTTACAGGCGTTCGGTTTGCGTTCTGCTTTCTGGAAATCTTTAACGGTGATCATGCCGCGCAGGTGGAAGTTGCTGTCAACAACCAGCGCTTTTTCAACGCGTTTTTCGTGCATTTTTGCCAGCACCACGTCGCGGGTTTCACCTTCGCGAACGGTGACCAGACGCTCTTTTGGCGTCATGTACACGCTGACAGGCTGGTTCAGGTCAGTCACGAAACGCACGTCACGACCGGTAATAATACCGACCAGCTCGTTCTCTTCGGTCACCACCGGGTAACCGGCGAAGCCGTTACGCTCGGTCAGGGCTTTCACTTCGTGCAGGGTGGTGGTTGGCAGAACGGTCTGTGGATCGGACACGATACCGGATTCATGTTTCTTCACGCGGCGAACTTCTTCCGCCTGACGTTCGATAGACATGTTTTTGTGAATAAAGCCAATGCCACCTTCCTGTGCCAGGGCAATAGCCAGGCGCGCTTCAGTCACGGTGTCCATTGCCGCAGAGAGCATAGGAATGTTCAGGCGAATGGTTTTCGTCAACTGCGTGCTGAGATCGGCAGTATTCGGCAGAACAGTGGAGTGAGCGGGAACGAGGAGGACGTCGTCAAACGTCAGTGCTTCTTTAGCGATACGTAGCATGGGCAATATCTCTGACCTGGGTGGTTAAATATTGCCGTGGCATTATACAGAGCGTAACCGATTGCATCTACACTTTTTTATAAAAAAGCTTGCGATTGCCTCTCAGCAGGTTACTATCGACTGAATAACTTGCTGATTTAGAATTTGATCCCGCTCACATGTTATCCTCTCAATCCCCCTCAATTTATACCGTCAGCCGCCTGAATCAGACGGTGCGTTTGCTGCTTGAGCAGGAAATGGGGCAGGTCTGGATCAGCGGTGAAATCTCTAACTTCACGCAGCCCTCCTCCGGCCACTGGTACTTTACGCTAAAAGACGATACCGCCCAGGTGCGCTGCGCGATGTTTCGCAACAGCAACCGCCGCGTGACGTTCCGTCCTCAGCACGGCCAGCAGGTTCTGGTGCGCGCCAATATCACCCTGTATGAGCCGCGCGGTGATTATCAAATTATCGTCGAGAGCATGCAGCCTGCGGGCGAAGGCCTGCTGCAGCAAAAGTACGAACAGTTAAAGGCGAAGCTCTCCGAAGAGGGACTTTTCGACCAGCAGTTCAAAAAGCCGCTGCCCTCGCCTGCCCACTGCGTGGGTGTCATCACCTCGAAAACCGGTGCGGCACTGCACGATATTTTGCACGTCCTGAAGCGTCGCGACCCTTCCCTGCCCGTCATCATCTACCCGACCGCTGTTCAGGGTGACGATGCGCCGGGCCAAATTGTGCGCGCCATTGAGCTGGCGAACGCGCGTCAGGAGTGCGACGTGCTCATCGTAGGGCGCGGCGGCGGCTCGCTGGAAGATCTGTGGAGCTTTAACGACGAGCGCGTGGCGCGGGCAATATTTGCAAGTCAGATCCCCGTGGTGAGCGCCGTCGGCCACGAAACGGACGTGACGATCGCCGATTTTGTCGCGGATCTCCGCGCGCCGACGCCGTCCGCGGCGGCAGAGGTGGTCAGCCGCAACCAGCTGGAGCTGCTGCGTCAGATCCAGAGTGCACAGCAGCGTCTTGAGATGGCGATGGACTACTACCTCGCCAATCGGACCCGGCGCTTTACCCAGCTTCATCACCGTCTCCAGCAGCAACATCCGCAGCTGCGTCTGGCGCGTCAGCAAACCGTGCTGGAGCGTCTGCGCCAGCGCATGAACGTGGCGATGGACACGCAGATCAAGCGCGCGGTGTCGCGCCAACAGCGCGTGACGCAGCGTCTGAACCAGCAGAACCCGCAGCCGAAAATTTATCGCGCGCAAACGCGGATTCAGCAGCTGGAGTACCGTCTGGCGGAAACTCTCCGCGCGCGACTGAGCACCACCCGCGAACGCTTTGGCAATGCGGTGACCCACCTTGAAGCGGTTAGCCCCCTCTCCACGCTGGCGCGCGGCTATAGCGTGACGACGGCGACAGACGGCAAGGTGCTGAAGCAAACCAAACAGGTGAGCGCCGGTGATGTGCTGACGACGCGTCTGTCAGACGGCTGGGTAGAAAGCGAAGTGAAATCAATTAAACCGGTGAAAAAGACGCGTCAGCGTAAAACCGGATAATTCTTCGCCGGTTACTTACTATACTGCTGCTATTCCCTTTTTTAATAAGGAGAGCAGCATGTCCCATCTTTATAGCGTGATCCCCCCGTATATTCTTCGTCGTATTATCGAAAGCGGTTCCGAACCGCAGCAGCGCTGTGCCCGCCAGACCTTAACCCACGTCCAGACGCTGATGGCCCACATGCCGGGCAAACCCGCCGCGCCGCACGTGAATAAAGCCGGACAGCTGGAGCGGGACATCTACGATGCGAAGCAAACTCAGGAGCTACCGGGTACGCAGGTACGTTATGAAGGTCAGCCGTCGAACGGTGATGTGGCGGTGGACGAAGCCTACGATTATTTGGGTATTACCCATGATTTCTTCTGGAAGGAATATCAGCGCGATTCGCTCGATAATAAAGGGCTTATTTTAACCGGTACCGTTCACTATGGCCGGGAATATCAGAACGCCTTCTGGAACGGTCAGCAGATGGTATTTGGCGACGGCGACGGGGAAATATTTAACCGCTTTACCATCGCCATAGACGTCGTGGCGCATGAGTTGAGCCACGGCGTGACCGAGACCGAAGCCGGGCTTATCTACTTTGAGCAGTCCGGCGCGCTGAACGAATCGCTGTCAGACGTGTTTGGCTCACTGGTGAAGCAGTACCATCTGAAGCAAACCGCCGATAAAGCGGACTGGCTGATTGGTGAGGGATTACTGGCGAAAGGCATCAACGGCAAAGGGCTGCGCTCGATGTCTGAACCGGGCACCGCCTACAACGATCCGCTGCTCGGCAAAGACCCGCAGCCTGCACACATGAAGGATTTCATCAAAACGCGTGAGGATAACGGCGGCGTGCATCTGAACTCCGGCATCCCCAACCGGGCATTTTATCTGGCCGCGACAGCGATCGGCGGCTACGCCTGGGAAAAAGCGGGTTATGCCTGGTACGACACGGTTTGCGATCGCAATCTGGCGCAGGATGCAGATTTTGAGGCCTTCGCAAAACTGACGATCGCGCACGGAGAGAAACGCTCCGGCGGCGACGTTGGAGCGGCCATTAAACAAGCCTGGGAACAGGTGGGAGTGTTGTAAATGCAGGTTCCGGAACTGACGGATGACGCCGTGGTTGAGCTGGCCCGGGAAGGCGGCGTCGCCTATATTCCCAAGCTGAGCGGCCAGCGCACCATCGCGCTCTCCTCGCTCAATGAGGCCCAGCGCCAGCGCCTGGTAAGCATCCTGGAGCAGGCCTTTCCGCGCGGTCAGCCGCCGGGACAGGCCTCGTCCCCCGGCAGCGGCGACCAGCGCTATTTCCGCATCCAGATTATCTGGACCGGGCAAAATCAGGCGCACTACGCCGATATCATCGTGCTGGTACCGGAGCAGGAAGCGCCCGAGTCGCTGGTCGAGCTGTGGAAGAAAGGCGAAGGCTGCGTGTGCGATTAACCTTCGGCCCGAACAAACTCCACGCGTTTTTTAGAGATAAGACCGTGGCCGTTCTGGCAGAAGTAGTCCACCGCCCCGCAGGCTTTTAAGACCTGGAGTGGCTGATGGCACTCCGGGCAGCGGGCTTCAAGCGCAATATCCTTATTACAGCTCTCGCAGTGTGCCACCCCGTTCAGGGGCTCAAGCGGTGCCTGGCAATCCGGGCAGGTAATCGTCATGGTGACTCCTTAAAAGCATTCTGGTCTGCAATAATTTTACCACGTGGCGTTCAGTGCGGGCCACGCAGCTGTTGCTGCAAGGTCAGCAGCAGCGTCACTTCCTCGATTCGGCGGCGCGTCGTGCGGCTCACCTCGTACGGATCCCGTTCAAACAGGCTGTTGGTGCCCAGAATATGCCCGGCAAGACAGTGCTCGTAAATTGTCCCGGGGATATGCCAGCGCTGAATGTTCTCACCCTCAATCTGCTCAAGCACATCCTCCGCACCGCGCCGGTCGTAGCTAATGATGCGGCCGTCGCGCAACCAGAGCCGTAAGCCTTTTTGCCCGCCGGCGGGTCCCGCGTATTTGTTAAGCCAGAGATCCACCGGCACGCCGCTGATGCGGCCCTGCAGATGCGCCTCGCCCTCCGCCGTGGTCAGGTCGCCTTTGGCAATAGCGCGGCCCAGGCGGTCTTTAGCCGTCACCACCTGCAACGTCATCTCATCATTCCCGCCCAGATAACGCACCGTTTCGCGCAGCATCGCCAGCACGTGCGTACCGATATCCAGAATCACGCCGTCCGGGTGGTGAAGCGTACGGGTGTCCGGTTCGCCGGTAGCAAAGTTAAGCGCGATGGGCTCCCCTGCAGCGTTAAATCCGCTCGGCTCCTGCAAAAAGCCGTCGATTTTGACGATGTCAGAGACAGTGCCCACCAGCGACCGCTTCACCGTTTCGAGGCGCGCCATCCAGTGATCGAGCGCAAGCACGCGGGGTGCAACGTCGGGGTTTGCCAGCAGCGCGTTGAGCTTTTCGATTTGGGCAAGCGTGGCAACGATCGGTTTTTCAACCACGATGCGGGAAACCGATGAGGCGAGAGCGTGTTCAAGCACCTCAAGATGGTGCAGCGACGCCGTGGTAATAAACAGGGTATCAAGCGGCCGGGAGAGGAGTTCAGCCAGTGTGGCACAGCGCGTTACCCCCTCCGGCTGTTTTACGGGCTGGATATCAAAGCCTAAACAGTGAGGGAGATTATCAAAGCATTTTCGTATTGCGGGCAGGTAAGCTGTTTCAACGACTGCGCCAAGACCAACAAACCCTAACAGCATGTTCTTACCTCGTTGAGTAAATTGCCGGGGCATAACGCCGCCCCGGCAAGCCCGAGGTTTATGAGGCGTTAGCTGCCGGTTTAGTCTGCGCATTTTCCAGCATGCGGCGTACCGGAACAATGAGGACGATCAGTACCGCGGCACAAATCAGCAGCGCGACAGAGCAGCGCGCAAAGAGATCCGGCAGCATATCCA
Organism: Enterobacter sp. BNK-22; assembly: GCF_048684805.1. Classification (NCBI taxonomy): domain Bacteria; kingdom Pseudomonadati; phylum Pseudomonadota; class Gammaproteobacteria; order Enterobacterales; family Enterobacteriaceae; genus Enterobacter; species Enterobacter sp. BNK-22. Next base: position 84,093 of record NZ_JBLQTT010000001.1, on the reverse strand, counting down.
GCTGGTCGGCCTTCACATGGCCGCCAATCAGACCTGCCGCCAGGTTACCCAGCGCGCTGGCACAGAACCACAGCCCCATCATCTGACCGCGCATTCTCTCCGGCGCCAGCAGCGTCATGGTCGCCAGGCCAATCGGGCTCAGACACAGTTCGCCGAGCGTCAGCATCAGGATGCTGCCCACCAGCCAGAACGGCGATACGCCCGCCCCACCGCTGCTCAGCACGTTCTGTGCCGCCAGCATCATCAGGCCAAAGCCCGCTGCGGCACACAGGATACCGATAACAAACTTGGTGATGCTGCTCGGGCGAATGTTCATGCTCGCCAGCTTCGGCCACGCCCAGCTGAATACCGGTGCCAGCAGGATGATGAACAGGGCGTTGATTGACTGGAACCACACCGCCGGGATTTCGAAATCGCCGATCATGCGGTTAGTGTAGTCGTTGGCAAACAGGTTGAACGAGGTTGGCTTCTGTTCAAACGCGGACCAGAAGAACGCCGCGGAGATCAGCAGAATAAAGCAGACCAGCAGTCTGGCGCGCTCTTTACGGTTCAGGCCCGCAAAGACAAACAGATAGATAAAGTAGAGGGCCACGGACGCCGCAATCACGTAGACCAGCACGCTGGCTACCGCGACCGGGTTAATCACAATCACGCCCTGCGCAATCAGCGTCACGAGCGTTGCCACGCCTGCCGCCAACGCCAGCAGCCAAACGCCCACGCCGTTACGCTTCACCACCGGGCTGTTCCAGGTGGAGTCGAGGCCGACTTCGCCGTCATAGCGTTTCATGGCCGGAACGGCAAACACGCGGAAGATAATCAGCGCCACCAGCATCCCGATACCGCCAATGCCAAAGCCCCAGTGCCAGCCGTGGGTTTTAATCAGCCAGCCGGAAATCAGCGGCGCGATGAACGAGCCCATGTTGATACCCATATAGAACAGCGAGAAGCCGCCGTCGCGACGCGCGTCGCCTTTTTTATACAGGGTACCGACCATCACCGAAATACAGGTCTTGAACAGCCCGGAGCCGAGCACGATGAACATCAGTCCGATAAAGAACAGGTTGTTGCCCATCACCGCCGAGAGCGCAATCGACAGGTGACCGAGCGCAATCAGGATCGAACCGTACCAGACGGCTCTCTGCTGACCGAGCCAGTTATCCGCCAGCCAGCCGCCCGGCAGCGCAGCCAGGTACATGGTACCGGCAAAGATACCGACAATCGCCGAGGCGTTTTCACGCGCCAGGCCCATCCCGCCGTCATAGACGGTGGCGGCCATAAACAGGATCAGTAACGGACGAATGCCGTAAAACGAGAAACGCTCCCACATCTCGGTGAAGAACAGGGAACCGAGCGGATAAGGATGGCCGAAGAACGTTCGGCTTTCTTTTTGATTAACAGAGGATTGCATAATTCTCCCGAAAGATATGTCGTCGTGCTTGTAAACACCAGCAGGTACGCCGGCCAGTTACGTATCTGGCCGATTTTTTACATGCGGCGAAAAGTTGGTTAACCATTTGATAACCAGGCGCTAGTTTTGTCTAGTACCGGACCCTGGACTTTAAGATGAAAATTCGACGATTGTCTACTTTCTTAGATTTAAACATGGTTAAAAGTGAATAGTGATTGACTTCACACAGGGAAAACCGGCGGTATGATTGGGCAAAAAAAACCCGCGATCATCGCGGGCTTTCGTGAGAGCAGCAAAGCTTATTTGCTTTTCTTAATGTGCTTAATCAGACGCTGACGCTTACGCATCTGGTTTGGCGTCAGGGTGTTGCGCTTGTTGGCGAACGGGTTTTCCCCTTCCTTGAACTGAATACGGATAGGCGTGCCCATCACGTCCAGCGATTTACGGAAGTAGTTCATCAGGTAGCGCTTGTAGGAATCCGGCAGGTCTTTCACCTGGTTACCGTGAATCACCACGATTGGTGGGTTATAACCACCGGCGTGGGCGTATTTCAGCTTCACGCGACGACCGCGCACAAGCGGCGGCTGATGGTCTTCCGCAGCCATATTCATAATACGAGTCAGCATGGCGGTGCTCTGACGACGGGTGGAGCTGTCGTAAGCTTCGCGCACGGATTCGAACAGGTTACCCACGCCGCTGCCGTGTAGCGCAGAGATGAAGTGTACGCGAGCAAAGTCGATAAAGCCCAGACGGAAGTCGAGGGTCTCTTTCACCTGCTCACGAACCTCGTTGCTCAGGCCATCCCATTTGTTGACCACGATAACCAGTGAGCGCCCACTATTGAGGATAAAGCCGAGCAGAGAGAGGTCCTGATCGGAGATCCCTTCGCGTGCGTCGATAACCAGCAGCACGACGTTGGCATCTTCGATCGCCTGCAGGGTTTTGATAACGGAGAATTTTTCCACCACATCGGTGATTTTCCCGCGCTTACGCACCCCGGCGGTATCGATGAGGACATACTCACGCTCATCGCGCTGCATCGGGATGTAGATACTGTCGCGGGTGGTGCCCGGCATGTCGTAAACGACCACGCGCTCTTCACCCAGAATACGGTTAGTAAGTGTAGACTTACCTACGTTTGGACGGCCCACGATAGCCAGCTTGATCGGCAGATCCTGCGGGTTGAAGTCGTCTTCAGGTTCTTCTTCTTCGCCCTCTTCTCCGTCTTCAAACTGCGCCCAGTATTCAGCGTCTTCGTCCACCTCTTCCGGCGGGTTCACTTCGTCAACCCACGGCAGCAGAACGGTTTCCAGCAGGCTGGTAACGCCACGGCCATGGGACGCCGCGATAGGATAGATTTCACCCAGGCCCAGAGACCAGAAATCCGCGATGGCCTGATCGGCATCGATGCCGTCAGTTTTGTTCGCCACCAGAAAGGTTGGTTTTTCGCGTGAACGCAGGTGTTTAGCGATTGCGGAGTCCGCCGGCATCAGGCCAGCGCGTGCATCCACCATGAACAGCACCACGTCCGCTTCTTCAATCGCCAGCAGCGACTGTTCCGCCATGCGGGTTTCCACGCCGTCTTCTGTGCCGTCAATACCACCGGTATCAATACAGATGAACTCGCGTCCTTCCACCTCTGCACGACCGTACTTACGGTCACGCGTCAGCCCCGGGAAATCCGCAACCAGCGCATCACGGGTGCGTGTTAAACGGTTAAAAAGAGTGGATTTTCCAACGTTAGGGCGCCCGACAAGCGCGACCACAGGTACCATGTTTGAAGCCTCATAAAATTCAAAATAACGTCGCTTTCGCGGCGTTTTTAAAAATGTCAAAACGGCTCCTGAGTGAACAGGAGCCGTTTAGTATACTACAACCGCCGGGTAATTAACGCGTGATCGCGTACAGCGTGCCGTCTTTTGCCTGAATCAGCAGTTTGCCGTCGGCCACAACCGGGTCGGTCAGGAAACCGGAGCTGTCGACTTTTTGCTGCGCAACAAAGCGGCCGTTATCCGGATCGATCCAGTGCATATACCCTTCGCTGTCGCCCACAACCAGGCTACCGTTGTACAGCGCTGGCGCAGTCAGCAGACGGTGCAGCAGGTCGCTTTGCGTCCACAGCGTCACACCGCCTTCGGTACTCAGGGCCAGCAGACGGTCGTTCTGGTCAACCATATAGATGCGGTTACCCTCAACGATGAAATCATTTACCGAGCCCAGCTCACGTTTCCACATGATCTGGCCGCTGCGCAGATCCAGCGCGGTCAGGTTGCCGTTGTAGGCCAGCGCGTAAACCACACCGTTAACGATGACCGGCGTTGTGTCCACGTCGCTCAGACGGTCAATTTCCGTTGAGCCTGTGGCCTGAGAGATACGCTGCTGCCAGATCATCTGGCCCTGCTGCATCAGCACGGCGCTCACGCGACCGTTGTCACCGCCCACAATGGCAGCACCAAATGCGGTAGCCGGGGCAGATTCGCCACGCAGAGAGAGCGCAGGCATATCCAGGTTAACGGTCCATTTCACCAGACCGTCCGCTTCGTTCAGCGCCTGCAGCTGGCCGTTGCTGGTATGAATCAGCACCAGGCCGTCGCTCACTACCGGACGCGACAGGGATTCACCCGCCACGGTTGTTTGCCAGGCAATGGAGCCGTCGCTGCTGTTCAGGGCATAAACCTGCGCTTTTTCGCTGCCCACGTAGACGTGGCCACCGGCAACGGTCAGGCCGCCAGACAGCAGTGCCGGCTTACGGGAGAACCAGCCGTCTTTTTCCGCCAGGTTAACGGACCACACTTCTTTTCCGTCATCCGCGTTCACCGCTTTCACGGTACCTTTGCGGTCAGCCGCATAGACAACGCTGTCTGCATACGCTGGATGAAGGTTGGAATAGAAATCACCAATCCCATTGCCCACGGAGACATCCCACGCGGTGGATGGGGTAAACTGGTTTTCAACCGTCGGCAGTGGGGACATTTTCACAACGTCTTCTTCGCCACTGAACAGTGAACAACCACTCAATAACGTAACAGAAAGCAGTCCTGGCAGAAGTAATTTACGCAATTGCATCGGGTCCCTCTCAGACGGACAAATTATTTATTTTCATCTGCATCATTTCGCTCAGCGCAGGTGAAGCATTGCTCTCTACGCCAGCTTGCCACGCTTTACGCGCGCCCGCTTTGTCACCTTTGCTCAGCAGTGCTTCACCGCGCAGATCGGCAACGATGGCAGCAAAGCCTTCGCCTTTGATGGTATCGAGCGTTTTCAGCGCATCGTCAGCTTTCTTCTGCTGAACCTGAATACGTGCCAGGCGCAGATTGATCACCGCTTTCAGGTTTTCATCACTGGCGGCAGCAAGGCCCTGAGACAGCTGTGCTACGGCTTTATCCAGTTCGTTCTTATCAACGTACTGCTGAGCCACTTCCAGCGCAGCCAGTGCACCGTAGGTGTTTTTGTTGTCAGCCGCAAATTTTTCTGCCGCCGTCAGCGTTTGCGGCTGATCGGCACGAATTGCGCTCACGGTATTTTCATAGGACAGGGACGCGCCGCGCGCGGAATCCGCCTGATGATTGTTCCAGTAACGCCAGCCTACCAGCGCACCGACACCTAAAATAACCCCAACAACCAGCGCTTTGCCGTTTTCAGCAAAGAAGCGTTTAATCGCGTCGACCTGATCGTGTTCGTTCTCGTAAATTTCCACGCAGTCCTTCTCCTTAGCCCAATAGAGTGCGCAAGTGCGCCGCAACGCCGTCCTGCGTTACCGTTGTCTGCTCACCAGAGCGCAGGTCTTTCACCACCACTTCGCCGTTGGCCACTTCGGACTCACCCAGCACCAGTGCGATACTTGCGCCCCACTTATCGGCACGAGCAAACTGTTTTTTGAAGTTGCCGCCGCCATGGTTGGTCATCAGCTTAACGCCCGGCAGCGCATCGCGCACGCGTTCGGCAAGCTGCATTGCCGCAGACTGCGTTTCCGCGCCTGAGGCCACCAGGTATATATCGACAACGGAATCTGCTTTAAATTCCGGATTAACTGCCTGAACCAGCAAAACAAGTCGCTCAAGACCCATCGCGAAGCCTACAGCAGGTGCTGCGCGACCGCCAAGTTGCTCAACCAGACCGTCATAACGACCGCCCGCGCACACGGTGCCCTGAGAGCCGAGGCTCGTGGTCACCCACTCAAACACGGTACGGTTGTAGTAGTCCAGACCGCGTACCAGGCGCTGGTTTACGGTGTAGGCGATGCCAGCCGCTTCAAGCAGCTTGCACAGGCCCGCGAAGTGTTCGCGAGATTCTTCATCCAGATAATCACCCAGCGCAGGCGCATCGTTCAGCAGTGCCTGAACATCTGCGTTTTTGGAATCCAGAACGCGCAGCGGGTTGCTGTACATGCGACGTTTGCAGTCTTCGTCCAGCTTCTCTTTATGCTGTTCCAGGAACGCCACCAGCGCATCGCGGTAGTTAGCGCGCGCTTCCAGAGAACCGATAGAGTTCAGCTCGAGGGAAACGTGATCGGCGATACCGAGCGCACGCCACCAGCGGGCGGTCAGCATAATCAGTTCAGCGTCGATGTCGGGGCCCTGCAGGCCAAAGACTTCCACACCCAACTGATTGAACTGGCGATAACGCCCTTTCTGAGGACGTTCGTGGCGGAACATCGGGCCGATATACCACAGGCGCTGCTCCTGATTGTACAGAAGACCATGTTCGATGCCGGCGCGTACGCAGCCCGCCGTCCCTTCCGGACGCAGGGTCAGGCTGTCGCCGTTGCGGTCCTCAAAGGTGTACATCTCTTTTTCAACCACGTCGGTGACTTCACCAATCGCGCGTTTGAATAACGGGGTCTGCTCTACAATCGGCAAACGGATTTCGCTGTAACCGTAGCTGCCGAGCACCTGCTTCAGCGTGCCTTCAATGCGCTGCCAGATGGCGGTTTCGCCAGGCAGATAATCGTTCATGCCGCGGATGGCTTGAATGTTTTTTGCCACGTTTATTCTCTTTCTATATACAAAAAAAACCCAAAGAATGGGTTCAATCATACATGGGAAGCTCGCGGCTTCCCATCACGTTATTTTTCAACCTGCTGAACGTTAATACGCTGTGTCTCGTCCATCATGGCGGCTTTCGCGCGGATGCGGGCTTCAAGCTGGTCGATCATGTCGCTATTATCCAGACGATCTTTACGAACGCCATCTTCATAGAGACCACTTTTCTTGTTACCGCCGGTCACGCCCAGTGTTGACACCAGTGCTTCACCCGGACCGTTCACCACGCAGCCGATGATAGAGACGTCCATCGGGGTGATAATGTCTTCCAGACGTTGCTCCAGGGCATTTACCGTCCCGATCACATCAAACTCCTGACGCGAACAGGTTGGGCAGGCAATGAAGTTGATCCCACGCGCGCGAATACGCAGCGACTTCAGGATATCGAAACCGACCTTGATCTCTTCGACCGGATCGGCCGCCAGCGAGACGCGCAGGGTGTCACCGATCCCTTCAGAGAGCAGCAGCCCCAGACCGATCGCGGATTTTACCGAGCCGCTGCGCAGGCCGCCCGCTTCGGTGATCCCGAGATGCAGAGGCTGGTCGATCTGCTTTGCCAGCAGGCGGTAAGATTCTACGGCAAGGAACACGTCGGAGGCTTTTACGCTGACTTTGAACTGATCGAAGTTGAGACGATCGAGATGATCGACGTGACGCATCGCGGATTCGAGCAGCGCCTGTGGCGTCGGCTCACCGTATTTTTCCTGCAGATCTTTTTCCAGCGAACCGGCGTTAACGCCGATACGGATAGGAATATTTTTATCGCGGGCGCAGTCCACGACCATGCGGATACGCTCTTCGTTACCGATGTTGCCCGGGTTAATACGCAGGCAATCGACGCCGTATTCGGCCACTTTCAGTGCGATGCGGTAGTCGAAGTGAATATCAGCCACCAGCGGAACGCTGACCTGCTGTTTGATCAGTTTGAACGCCTCAGCGGCATCCATAGTCGGGACGGAGACGCGAACAATGTCCGCGCCTACACGTTCTAATGCTTTGATTTGATTGACCGTCGCTTCCACATCGGTGGTGCGCGTGTTGGTCATCGACTGAACGGCGATAGGTGCCCCATCGCCGATTGGCACATTCCCAACGTAAATCCGTTTCGATTTTCTACGTTGAATCGGAGCCTGGTTATGCATGAAAAATCTCCCGCGTTGCCCGTCTGTTACTGTGCTGCTGATTGTTCGGCATTAACGGTAAGACGTGCAACCTGGTTAGTTCTGATAAAGCGGCTCAGGTCGACAGGTTTTCCTTGATACTGGATCTGTACCGCTGCCGGAGCGCCGATTTTAAGTTTATAGGGAGCCTGACCTGTTAGGTTTAACGTGCCATCTTTGCGCTGCAGGCCGCTGAAAAGTTTTTTACCTGTCGCGTCAGTCACTTCCAGCCAGCAGTCAGCGCTGAAGTTCATTACCAGCGCATTAGGGTCGGCTGCTGTTGTCGCCGTACCCGCCGGACTGGTTGGCAGAGACGCTGCGGTATTGTCTGCAGGCTGAGTAACTGCAGGCGCGTTCGCCGCCGTATCAACATTTGCCTGAGAAGGGGCAACCACCGCGTTTTGATCCTGAGCCTGAGGCGCAGCGGTGTTAGCCGTTGCTGCCGGAGCCTGCACAGCACCGGTTGCTGACGCGTCTGGCGCTGCGGTCTGTGGCTCGCTGGAGGACGCCGCACCGTCGGTATTCAGCGGCACGCTCTGGGCGTTATCATTTCCGGCCTGGTTGAGTTCGGCGGAGGATTGATCGGCCATGGTGGTGATCTCTTCCTGCTGCGCCTTGTGGTTTTGCCACCACCATGCACCGGTCAGACCGACCACCACAAACAGCACCAGCCAGGTAAAGCTCATCAGCCAGCCATCACGTTTTTTACGACGTTTCCCCAGGGAGAAGGTCTGCATCGGCGCAACTTTTGCTGCACGGACCGGCGCCTGCTTCTCCATCATTGGCAGTAATTCGTTTTCGGGGATGTGAACCAGTTTTGCGTAAGAGCGGATATAACCGCGCAAGAACGTTGAAGCCAGATCGGCAGGCGCCTTATCTTCTTCAATATCGCGAACCGTGGAAACCTTCAGGCACAAGCGTTCCGCAACGGCTTGCTGGCTGAGTCCGAGTTGTTCACGGGCGTTGCGAAGACGAACGCCAGTGGAGAGTGCTTCATGTTGGTCGTGAGTGGCTTCAGTATTCATTCGCTACAACTACTGGTACGTGAAAAATAAGGGTTCAGGCGCCGGTGAGTCACAATGCCACCCGCACCGCGAAACTTCTGGTCAGTTAACCTTGAACAGAGAGTATAAGACTGTCAGCCCGGAGATGACAGTACAGCCCTGCCCGTACGGCTAAACTGTTGTTACGTCGTTACATACTGCCCGAAAGTCGGATGAAACGCACCGTAATTATTGATCAGTCTTCACGAATCTGACTGATTATTCAGTAAGGTTATGTCTCACGGCGCAGATAATGCGCCGCGAGTGCATAATAATCAAACAGCTTTAACCGCGATCGTCTCGCCCTGCATGCGTTTACGCAGGGTGCGCTTGGTACGGTCAATGACATCACCAGCCAGCTGTCCACATGCGGCATCAATATCATCACCACGCGTTTTACGCACGATGGTGGTGAAACCATACTCCATCAGTACCTTGGAGAAACGGTCGATACGGCTGTTCGAGCTACGGCCATACGGCGCGCCCGGGAACGGGTTCCATGGGATCAGGTTGATTTTGCACGGCGTATCTTTCAGCAGTTCAGCCAGCTGATGCGCATGTTCGGTACCGTCGTTGACGTGGTCCAGCATCACGTACTCGATAGTGACGCGACCCTGGTTGGCGTTGGATTTCTCCAGATAGCGACGTACGGCAGCGAGGAAGGTTTCGATATTGTACTTTTTGTTGATTGGCACAATTTCGTCACGAATTTCATCGTTTGGCGCGTGCAGGGAGATCGCCAGCGCGACGTCAATCATATCGCCGAGCTTGTCCAGCGCAGGCACAACGCCTGAGGTCGACAGCGTGACGCGACGCTTGGACAGACCAAAGCCAAAGTCATCCAGCATGATTTCCATCGCCGGAACGACGTTGGTCAGGTTCAGCAGCGGTTCACCCATCCCCATCATCACCACGTTGGTGATTGGGCGAGTGCCGGTCACTTTTGCCGCGCCTACGATTTTCGCAGCACGCCAGACCTGGCCGATAATTTCTGAAACACGCAGGTTACGGTTAAAGCCTTGCTGCGCGGTTGAGCAGAATTTGCACTCCAGCGCACAGCCAACCTGGGAGGAGACACACAGCGTCGCGCGGTCTTCTTCCGGAATGTAGACGGTTTCAACGCGCTGATCGCCGACTGCAATCGCCCATTTGATGGTGCCATCCGCGGAGCGCTGCTCTTCCACTACTTCCGGGGCGCGGATTTCAGCCACTTCTTTGAGCTTATTGCGCAGGACCTTGTTGATGTCAGTCATGTCATCAAAATTGTCGCTGCAGTAATGGTACATCCACTTCATGACCTGATCGGCACGAAACGGCTTTTCGCCCATCTCTTTGAAGAACTCGCGCATCTGCTGACGGTTCAGATCCAGCAGGTTGATTTTTCCATTTTTATTGGGAACCGCAGGAATGGCGACTTCGGAGGTATTCACTAATTCAGACATAATATTTACCGGCCTCGTTGTTACACGTTATGGCCCATGGAGGGTTGAATAGAAACGCCCCGGAAAGCGGTCTGCTCGTCCGGGGCGTTGCATTGTACAAAGTCTGGCGCAGGGATGCCACGTCTGGACGCGGCATTTACGAAAATAATGTGTAAACGAAACCGTTAAATTAACGGGTACGTGGACACACTTCGCCTTCAGCGAAGAAGAATGCGATTTCGCGTGCAGCAGATTCAACAGAGTCAGAACCGTGGGTGCCGTTCTCGGTGAAGCTGTCAGCGTAGTCAGCGCGCAGAGTTCCTGCCAGCGCGTTGTCCGGGTTGGTTGCACCCAGCAGATCGCGGTGACGCTGTACGGCGTTTTCGCCTTCCAGTACGGATACCACGATTGGACCGGAGGTCATGAACTCAACCAGGCCGTCAAAGAATGGGCGACCTTCGTGCTCAGCGTAGAAGCCGCGCGCCTGCTCAACGGTCAGGTGCAGCATTTTGGTGCCAACAATTTTGAACCCTGCAGATTCAAAGCGAGCGAAGATGCTGCCAATAACGTTTTTTGCCACCGCGTTTGGTTTGATGATGGAAAAAGTACGTTCAATAGCCATGATAACCTCTGTCAATGTTCTGTTGTTTTGCATACCTGAGTATGGTGTGGCGCGGATTATAATGAGCAATGGCGCCATTGCCTATGGATTCAGGTAACATTTTTTTAAAATAAGACGAGTTTTAGCAACAGCTCACATCAGAAAGCTGTTTTCAGGTCACTGAAGCGTAAAATTCACCGTCGCGACCTGCCCGGTCTCATCCATAACGAGTAACTGATAATCGCCCGACTTATCAAGCTGTAATGTGTAAACGCTTCCTTTCACATCCAGCGGTTCACCGTTCAAAAACCACCAGCGCTCACCGCTGTTGCCGGTCGCCTGAAGCGGCAACGAAACGCGGGATTCCCCCGGCAGACGTTTAATAACGGCCCCTTCACGCACGCCGGTCAGAATGAGTGGCGCAGGTGCGTCCTGCGACAGCGGAGGACAGGTTGTTGATGAAGGCGGAATCCGTACCGCACGACGCTCGGTTGCAGGCAGCCACGGCTCCAGCGGCAGCGGCCAGACATCCAGCACTTTTTCAGTAGCATCCGGGCAATCTGCGGCCACGCGTTTGCCGGTTTTATCCAGCCAGACCGGGAAACGGATCCCGCGTATGCCCTCCTGTTCGGGCAGGAGCAGCGTGGGCGGTTCACTCCCTTCCAGCAGCCAGGTAGACAGGCGACGTCGACAGTTTTCGCTGCCTTCCGGTAGCGACTGGCCGCCCGGCCAGCAGATCACGCCCCGCCCGACGCTTGCCGGACGCGGATCGCGCGGCAGACGGGCTTCGTCTACCGTTGAGCGCGACTGAAGCAGGTTATTGACCTGGTTTAATAGCGGAACCGCGCTGGCAAACCCAAACTGTCCCGCCACGGGCGTGCCGTCCGGTCGTCCGGTCCAGATGCCTATCACATAACGGGCATTCAGACCGATGGCCCAGGCATCACGGTAGCCGTAACTGGTACCGGTTTTCCACGCCAGCGGCGCAACCTGGGGTAGCGCATTATCCGGCAGCGGCTGCGCTTCATTGGCCAGAATACGGCGAATAATCCACGCCGAGCCCGGTGATAACAGCGGACGTTCAGTTAGCGGATCGCCTGGCTGCAGGCGCAGCCTTCCCGCCTTACCGTGTCGGGCAAAAGCACTGTAGGCCGCAGCAATATCTGCCAGCCGCGCGCCTGCCCCACCGAGGATCAGAGACAGATTCGGCTGCGCCCCCGCAGGCAGGATCAGCGGCAGGCCTGCGTTGCTCAGCATCCCGGCAAATCGTTTTGGTCCGTAGGCTTCCAGCACCTGAACGGCAGGCAGGTTGAGGGAGCGTACCAGCGCTTCACTCATGCTGACCGGTCCATGAAACCCGCTGTCAAAATTCCCGGGCCGATAATCACCGGTTTTTCTGGGAACGTCCTGAAGCAGCGAGGCGGGATGGATCAGGCCATCATCCAGCGCCATGCCGTAGATAAAGGGTTTTAACACCGATCCCGGCGATCGGATCGCATTGACCATATCCACATGGCTAAAACGCGTGTCATCGTTAATATCCACTGATCCCACCCAGCCGCGCACTTTCATATCGGTATGATCGACCACGATCATCGCCAGCGAGCTGCGTGCCGGCAGGCGGGATTTCCAGTTCATCGCCAGCTCTTCAAGCTGCCGCTGCAGTCCGGCATCCAGCGTGGTGACAATTTTCGTGTCGCGACTTTTACCGAGCATCATCCGAGCAAAGAGCGGCGCCAGCTGCGGCATCTGCCGGGGCGCCAGCCATACTGATTCTTCACGGGACTCTTTGACCTGCTTTGCGGACCAGACGCCCTGCGTCGCCATGCGGTCGAGCACTTTATTGCGCGCCGCTTCGGCCCGTTCAGGCCAGCGATCCGGGCGTAAACGACTCGGTGCCTGCGGCAGCACCGCCAGCAGCGCCGCGTCGGAATAGCTGAGCTGCGACGGCGGCTTGCCCAGATACGTCCAGCTTGCCGCTCCCACGCCCTGCAGCGTACCGCCAAACGGCGCGCGGTTGAGATAGAGCGTGAGGATTTCGCGTTTGGAAAGATGCCACTCCAGCTGCATGGCACGCCAGAGCTGGCGAATTTTACCGCCGAAGGTGCGCGGATGCGGGTCCAGCAGTCGCGCGACCTGCATGGTGAGTGTGCTTCCGCCAGAGATGACTTTCCCGGAACTGAGATCCTGCCAGGCAGCGCGCAGGACAGAAAGCGGGTTTACGCCGGGGTGATCCCAGAACCAGCGATCTTCGTACTGGATCAGCGCCTCAAGATAACGGGGAGAGACCTCTTCGATCGTCACCGGATAGCGCCAGATCCCGTCGCTATCGGCAAAACGCCAGAGCGGCGTGCCCTTCTCATCCACCACCACCCGGGCAGGGTTAACCTCTTTCAGCGGCAACGGCCACAGGCGGTCGGCGGCGACAATCAGCCCCCATAAAACGAGAAGCGCTCCCGCCAGCCACAGCCAGCGGGAGCGTGTCAAACGTGCCATTCGCATATTACGGAACAACAATCAGCGGGCCACTGGCCGCACCCGTTGCCCGCCACTGCGGCACATACATAGACTCGACCATCGGAACCGGCACCTGGTAGGTTCCCGGCGTCACGGCGCGCGCCAGATAAACCAGCGTAACCGGCTGACCTTCATTTACCGGCACGGCCGCCACAAAGCGGTCGTCGCGGAATTCCATATGCTGAATGTCCGCCTGCTGCATCTGGCTGAGCAGGTTCTGCACTTCGCTACCGCTGTCCTGCAGGCTGGCGCTGCTGCTTGCCAGGTTCTGGTTTTCCAGCTCCAGACCCGCAGGGAGGAGATCAACCACCAGCGCGTCCGGCACGTTCTGGCTGGCTTTGACTTCCAGCCATACCAGCACCAGCTCGCCGCTCTTCAGCGAAGAGAGCGATTTCGTGCTGCCGTCCGTTGCCAGAATATGGCGTTCAACCTGCAGCACGTTCGAGCTCGGCTGAGGAGCATAGTCAGGATAACCGGTGCTATCAAGGCGTACCCACAGCGGTGAAGTGCCGGTATTGGTCACCTGCAGCGCGCCAAGCTGGTCGCCGCTCACGTTTTGTACCTGCGCTTTATCGCCACCTGATGCGGAATCTGACAGGGAGGTTTTCGCCTGCCACGCACCCGACAAGGTTTGCAGCGAACGACCGGCCAGGAACAGCGCATTGCTCTCCTGAGTGGACAACCAGCGCTGGCTGAAGGCCTGCTCAGACAGGGCATTCAGCAGCGTATTTTGCGCATCCGGCAGAAGTTTGTACTCCTCCAGCAGAGAGAGCATCAGCGCGTTATCGCGAAGCTGGCTACCGTAATCGGCCATCCAGGTTTTGCTGTCGTTGCGCGGTGTTTTGAGCGCCAGATCCAGCGCCTGCTGGCTGCGCGGGGCATCGCCCATCAGCTTGAGCGCCATGCCCAACTGCATCAGCGGCAGGCCGGACGCCGCCTGAGCGTGACGATCCCATATTTCACGCAGCGCGCCCAGCGGCGCTTTTTGCTGACGTGCCAGCACCAGCGCGGCATAGGCCTGCACGGCGAACTTGCTGGCCTGCGTATCGTCGCTGTAGCGAACAGACATCATGCCCGGGTCCTGCAGGTAGCGCAGCAACCGGCTATTGGCATTATTCACCGCATCGGCAGGCACGCTGTAGCCCTGCTCGCCCGTACGGACCAGGAAGTCGGTCACGTAGGCCGTCAGCCAGTACTCTTCCGGACCGTTTTTATCCCACAGCGCGAACCCACCGTCTTCACGCTGCATCTGCAGCAGACGGGAAATGCCGATATCAATGGCGGCACGGCGTTTATCGTCCGTATCACCTTTGATGCCAAGCGCCGTAAGCTGCGCCGCGTTGGTGTAGAGCGACGGGAACAGACCGCTGGTGGTCTGCTCCAGACATCCATACGGATAGGCCTGCAGTTCGCGAATATAGCGCGCCAGGTTGAGCGGTGGTTTGCCGCTCAGCAGCAGTTGCCCCTGCAGGGTGGCAGGAGAGAAACCGTTGCTGTGCTGCGCCGGTGCGGTCCAGGATTCGCCAGGGTTCAGCATGGCACCGGTATTGACCGTCTGCGCAGGGAACGCCGGACGCACGCCGATTTTCCAACTCTTCTGCTGCGGGGCGAAGGTCTCGCCCGGAAGCTGCAGGCCGGTCACCTGCGCGGTCACTTCACCGTCACCATAACCGTCAAGCGCGCGTACCGGAATAAACAGCGTGCTGCGCGCCCCCGGTGGCAGCTGAACCGGCTGAGGCTGCGCGCCTTCCAGCGCCAGTTTGCCTGTCGCGTTCAGAGCGATATTCAGCGTTTGCGGCTGGTCGGTCAGGTTAGTGATATCCAACGTCAGCCGCGAGGTATCTCCGCTTGCCAGGAAGCGCGGGGTATTCAGCTCGGTAATGACCGGCGCGGCCACGATAATCTTGCTTTCGCTGCTGCCGAAATCCTCTTCCGTCCAGGCCTGCGCCATCAGACGCAGCTCACCGTTGAAGTCTCCAATCGGCAATGTAATTGTGCCTTCCCCGTTGGCATCCAGCGTGACCGGTTGTGCCTGCTGGGCAATGATGGTGACGTGGTTCACCGGCGGTTTGCCGCCACGCTTCAGTTCATCCCCATCGCCACCAAAGCGCAGCGCGGCCAGACGGCCCTGCCCTTCAATAACCTGGCCGTATATATCGTAGATATCCGCGCCGTAACGCTTCTGACCAAAGAAAGCCTGCCACGGATCCGGCGTGACGTAATCGGTAATATTCAGCACGCCGCTGTCCACCGCCGATACCAGGACATTCACCTTCTGCGGCACGGCCCCCTCTTTCACGCTGGCTTTCACCTTCACCGAGAGCGTCTGGTTCGGACGCATTTTCTGCGGATTATCGAGCGCAATATTCAGGCGGCGATTTTCGTCACCCATCGGCAGATGCAGCAGGCCGACCGCGCGTTTCGGCGTGGCGGATTTGGATTTATCTCCGGGACGTACCACCAGCGTACTCAGGTAGAGGTCGTGACGCTTCCAGGCCTTGTCGACCGGGATAGCGAGATCCAGTCCGTTTGCCGGTACGTCGATCTCTTTCCACCACAGCGGCCCTTCGCTGGACTCGATCATCGCATAGCCCTTGCCTGCGGCTGGCGCGGCAATGTGCAGGTTGATGGTGTCGCCTGGCTGATAGGCTGGCTTATCCAGTTTCAAGGTCACGCGGTCAGGGCGTGCAGCGCCGGTGCCGTCGCTGTTATCCTGCCAGCTGTACCCCGCCCAGAAGCGCACGCTGCTGACCATCTCATCAGGCGCTTTCACCTCCAGACGATAAGAGCCCCACTCCACCGGGAAGGTGACTTTACCCGTTTCATCGGCCTTAAGCGTCAGCTCCTGCTCGCCTTCGACCAGGTCTTTCTGATCGAACTGAGACTGCCAGCCTTCGCTCTCAGACCAGTTCCAGAAGTAGTCCCGACGCTCGCGAATCAGACGAACCTGTAACCCGGAAACGGCCTTTTTCGCGCCGCTGGCATCGGCATACACGATGTCGAAGCTGGCATTGCCGTTCTCATCAACAATCGGTTGGTTGACGGTCGTATCGGTGCGGTAGTCATAAACCGCCTTGCTAGCGAACTGAGGACGGATACCCGGCAATTCCGCTGCGGGCCAGATAGCCTGCTCAGCACGACGCGTCACCGGACGACCACCCGACTCCAGCAGGCTGGCCTGCAGGATCAGCTGCAGCGGAGAGTGCACCTCTTTCCACTGGCTTTCGGTAGAAACCTGCCCACGTCCCTGCTCGTCCAGCGTAAGCTGCACTTCATCCAGGCTGCGGCTCAGGTTCTCTTCAGCGATATCACCAAACTGGAAGCCCGGCAGCGCGGCCACCGCGTCACGCAGCGGACGCAGGAAGAGCTGGCCCTGCAGAGAGTTACCGTTGGCCGGAGCGCCATACAGGTAATAGCCGACCACGTTAAAGTCCACGTTATCCTGCGGTGAAACCGGCGTTTTTTGTCCGCTCAGGTTGAGCGCCATGCGCTCTGGCATGAAGTCTTCGACGTGGAAGTCCCACAGACGCTGCAGGTTATCGCCCGTGTTGGCGCGGATATGCCACATGCCGGTCTGCGCCCCGCTGTCCAGCGGATAGTTAAAGCGATAGAGACCGTTCTCCGGCTTGACGACGATGGTACGTGCAATCTGTCCATCCGGACGCAGCACGTCAAGCTTCACGGGCTGATCGGGAAGTGGCTTACCGTCACTGTCGCGCAGCAGGCCGTTGAGGATCACCGTTTCGCCCGGGCGGTAGAGATCGCGTGGGCCAAACATAAAGAACTGCTTGCTGTAGCCCGGACTCCCTGCGATATCAAACTCCGCCAGATCAAGAGCCGGCAGCTTGAGGTCAAGCAGCGTGGTCTGGCCGTCTTTACTGGCCAGGATCAGCGCGGCCTCTTTGTCGGTCTCAAGCTTTGCGTGGCCATCGCCGTCGCTTTTCGCTTCGGCAAGCGTCTGCCCTTTATCGTTCAACAGGGTGACGGTGACGCCAGACTGCGCCGCACCGTTCTCCAGACTCTGGGTGAAGATGTCTAGGCGATTATGATAACGGTGAGCGGACAGGCCAATATCGCTTAAGGTAAAGAGTGTCGCGGCGTTGCTGTAGTTGTAGTGCCCGGCCTGGTTCATGACCGCGATATAAACGCCAGACTGCTGGAGCGGTTTAATATCCTTTAGGGGCAACAGTAATTTTTCGCGCGTGTTGCGCGCCGGATTAAGATCGAATCGACCGGTGTAAACCAGCTCCGCCATCTTCAGCAGGTTGTCGGATTCCCAGTTGGTCAGCGAGTTACGGTACTCCCACTGGCTGACAAGGGAAGCCAGCGATTCCGGCTTCACGCGGTAGAAGTTGACGTCAACATTGTTGACGTTGAGCGCCATTACCGGCAACCCTTCCACCACCTTACCCGGCAGCAGCGAGCCGCGGCTGGCAAAACCGACGGTGGGTTCAACGTCCCGGGTGGTCAGGGCTTTCTCATAATCAATGCCGAACGTCGCCTTGTTCAGCGCCTGCAGGCCCCGTTCAACGGTAACGACCAGGTTGCGGTTGGGCTCCAGATGGCGCAGGCGAAGCTCTTTCAGGTTAGGCGCAAGTTCCCACGCCCCGTCAACTTTGCCGCTTTTTTTGTCCACGACATGCACGGTTTTCGCGAAATCCTGATCGGGATTCAGCGGAACCGAGAATGTCAGCACCAGCGTGGCGGCACCGTCGAGCTGAACTTCAGAGGCATCCAGCAGGGTCAGCGCTTTTCCCTGACTCTGGGCGGCGAGCTTAGCCAGCGTTTCAGCATTTGGCTTTTCCGCGGCTTTCGGTGTGGATGCGGTGGATGCCGCGGGAGCCGCAGCCTGAGATTTATCGTCGCTGTTATCACAGCCGACAAGCGTAAACGTGGTAAGCAGCGCAAGAGAGAGCGCGGCTAAGCGAAACGGTTTCATCCTTTGTCCCTGGCCCTGAGGGGGCCTGTTGGTCGTCGTCCGGATAAGTATTATCCGCAAGTTTCATTAATTCAAAAAGTCCAATTTTAGAATCTGGAAAGCGCCTCGCAGAATGGCAACACGCCGCTACGCCGTGATGGAACCGCGATCACAGCCCCAAACGTCACATGTTACCTTTCACGTCATTTGTTTTTAAAACAAGAGGATAGCTGGATAAGCGTCCCTGAAGGCTGCTAGTTTTATAACCATGACGCACCCCGAGTGCGCGGTTCAATAAGAGAGAAAGCCATGAAACGAGCCGTGAACGCCCTACAAAATTTCGGAAAATCATTGTACGGACCGGTGCTTATCTTACCGATCGTCGGTCTGTTTATCGCCTTTGGTAACGTGCTGGGTAACGGTAATCTCGCTGAATACCTGCCCTTTCTTGGCCATCCGCTGATTCAGCATCTTGGTCAGCTTATCGCGAAATCGGCCGTGTCGGTGCTGGTGAACCTGGCACTGGTGTTTGCCGTTGGTATTCCGATTGGTCTGGCGACGCGCGATAAAGGCTATGCCGCGCTGATTGGACTGGTCACCTTTGTCGTATTCATCAACGCCATGAACGTCACGCTGCAGCTGCAGGGCGCGCTGGCGCCTGCAGCCGAAATGAAGGCGGCCGGGCAGACCATGGTGCTGGGCGTCCAAGTACTGGAGATGGGCGTTTTCGCCGGGATCCTGACCGGGGCGCTGTCGGGATACCTGTACAATAAATATTCCGGCGTACAGTTTAACGGCGCGATGGCGATTTACTCCGGCCACTGTTTTGTCGCCATTGTGATGCTTCCCGTCTCCATGCTGCTCGGCGTGGTGATGAGCGAACTGTGGCCGTTTGCCCAGCACGGTATTAGCGCCCTGGCGCTGGCCATCAAAGGCTCCGGACCATTTGGCGTGGCCATCTACGGCTTCCTGGAACGCATTCTGGTCCCCACTGGCCTGCACCATCTGGTCTATACCCCGTTCCTCTATACCGAACTCGGGGGCACGCAGGAGGTCTGCGGCACGGTGTATCAGGGTGCGCGCAATATCTACTTCGCTGAGATGGCCTGCCCGGACGTGAAGCAGCTCAGCAGCACGGTGGTGTGGGACGCCCGCGGCATCAGCAAGATGTTTGGCCTGCCCGCCGCGGCGCTGGCGATGTATATGACCGCCAGGCCAGAGCGTAAAGCGGCGGCGAAAGCGATTCTGCTCCCGGCGGCGCTGACCTCGCTGCTGGTCGGCGTCACCGAGCCGATTGAGTTCTCCTTCCTGTTCGTCGCCCCGCTGCTGTTCGTGGTGCATGCGGTGCTGACCGGCATCGGCATGATGCTGTTCTCGCTGCTGGGCGTTCACGCCATCGGCGCCAACGGGATTATCGACTTCATCCTCTACAACCTGCCGCTCGGCACGGCCAAGTCCAACTGGCCGATGTACATCCTGGTCGGGCTGATCATGTTCGCCCTCTACTTCGTGGTGTTCCGCTTCCTGATCCTGCGCTTCAACATGAAAACGCCGGGTCGTGAAGATGAGGACCAGGAGACGCGCCTCTACAACAAGCAGGAGTACCAGGCGAAGGGCAATAACGACGGTCTGGGCGAGTCCATCGTGGTGGGGCTGGGCGGCCGGGAAAATATTGAAGTGGTGGACAACTGCTACACCCGCTTACGCGTCACGGTAAAGGACGTCGCCATTATCGACGAGCCGCGTCTGAAGGCGACCGGCGCGAAAGGGATTATCAAACAAGGTAACAACGTTCAGGTGGTCTACGGGCTGCATGTCAAAAAAATGCGAGAAGCCGTTGAGACGTTTCTCTGAAAGGAGCTAAAGATGTTTACACCCCCAGTCATTCTGTCGATTGCCGGCGGCGGCAGCACCTACACGCCGGGCATTGTGAAAAGCCTGATGGTGCGCCTGCAGGATTTCCCGCTGGCCGAAATTCGCCTGTACGATATCGACGAGGCGCGTCAGAACACCATTGCGCCGGTCGTCGAGAAGGTCATTCGCGACCACAGTCAGCACATCAAATTTACCGTCACCAGCGACCCGGAAGTGGCCTTCAGCGGCGCGCATTTTGTCTTCGCCCAGATGCGCGTCGGCCAGTACAAAATGCGCGAGCAGGATGAGAAGATCCCGCTGCGTCACGGCGTGGTGGGCCAGGAAACGTGCGGCCCCGGCGGGCTGGCCTACGGCCTGCGCACGATCCTGCCGATGGTGGAGCTTATCGATCTGGTCGATCGCTACGCGCATGAAAAAGCCTGGATCGTGAACTACTCCAACCCGGCGGCGATCGTCGCGGAGGGCGTGCGCCGTCTGCGGCCAAATGCGCGGGTGCTGAACATCTGCGATATGCCGGTGGCCGCCATGCGCAATATGGGGGCGATTCTGGGTGTCGATCGCCGCAAGCTGGAAGTGGACTACTTCGGCCTGAACCACTTCGGCTGGTTTACCCGCGTGCTGGTGGACGGCGAAGACAAGCTCCCGGCGCTGCGTAAGCATATCGCGAAGTTTGGCCTGCTGACGGAAGATGCGGCTAAAACCGATCCGCAGCATTCCGACCCCTCCTGGGTGAAAACCTGGCGCAACATCAAGCCGATCATGGACAATTTCCCCGAGTATCTGCCGAACCCGTATCTGCAGTATTACCTGATGCCGAACCAGATTGTGGCGCACCAGAGCCCGGACTATACTCGCGCAAATGAAGTGATGGACGGGCGCGAGAAAAAGCTGTTCGCCGCCGCCGAAGAATATCAACGCACCGGAATTTTACCGGATGCCTTTCACGTGGGCGTCCACGGCGAGTTTATCGTCGATGTGGCCTGCTCGCTGGCCTTTAACCTGAGAAGCCGCCATCTGGTGATGGTGGAAAACCGCGGGGCGATTACCAACCTGCCGTACGATGCGGTGGTGGAAGTTCCCGCTTATATCACCTCCGAGGGCCCAGAACCGATCCGTATTGGTCAGGTGCCGCTGTTCCATCAGACGCTTTTGCAACAGCAGCTCGCATCTGAACAGCTGCTGGTGGAGGCGACTATCGAAGGCAGCTATGAGAAAGCCTTGCAGGCGTTTACCCTCAACCGCACCGTGCCGACCATGGAACATGCAAAAGCCATTCTGGATGAGATGATTGAGGCCAACCGTGACTACTGGCCAGCGCTGCAAAAAGCCTGGCAGGACGGCGAACCGGTGAAAAAATAGGGGCTTGCTCGCGAGTTGAACGTGGTTTGCTTGTCGGTGTCAGAAAAAACACCGACAATCCTTTTTTACGGAAAAGAATGGAGGCAACCCATGTCCACCTCATATTTTGTCGCTGCCGACTGGCTGATTGAGCACGGCGACGATCCGGAAGTTCAGATTATCGACGCGCGTATGGCCCCTCCGGGACAAGAGCATCGTGACGTGCCCGGTGAATACCGTGCCGGGCATCTGCCGGGTGCGGTATTTTTTGATATTGAAGCCCTCTCCGATCACACCTCTCCCCTGCCGCACATGCTGCCGCGCCCGGAAGCGTTTTCCGTGGCGATGCGCGAGCTGGGCATCAGCAAAGACAAACACCTCGTTGTCTATGATGAAGGTAACCTCTTCTCCGCGCCGCGTGCGTGGTGGATGCTGAAAAACTTCGGCGTGGAAAAAGTCTCGATTCTTGCCGGCGGGCTGGCGGGCTGGAAGCGCGACGAGCTGCCGCTTCAGCAGGGTGATGTCACGCTGCCGGAAGGTGAATTCGACGCGACCTTTGACACCCACGTGGTAAAACGCCTGACCGACGTGCTGGTCGTGAGCCATGAAAAAACGGCGCAAATCGTCGATGCCCGCCCTGCTCCTCGCTTCAATGCCGAAGCGGATGAACCGCGTCCGGGGCTGAAGCGCGGGCATATTCCGGGCGCGCTGAACGTGCCGTGGGGCGATCTGGTATTTGAGGGTGAGCTGAAAACTACCGACGAACTGCGCGCCATTTTTGACCGGGCAGGGGTTGATTTGCATCGTCCAGTGATTGCCAGCTGCGGTTCCGGCGTAACGGCCTGCGTGGTCATTCTGGCGCTCGCCACGCTCGGCGTAAGCGACGTCACGCTCTACGACGGCGCCTGGAGCGAATGGGGTGCGCGAGACGATCTGCCTGTCGAACCCGCGAAATAATGGATAACCGCCTGGCCACGCTGTTAACGCGCGGAGCGTCATTGACCCGCGCGGAGTATCGCGTCCTCGCCCACCTCACGGAGCATCCTCTGCTGGTGGGCAATATTACGGTTCGCGAGCTGGCACAGGCGACGTTCGTTTCTACCGCCACCATCATGCGGCTGTGCCAGAAGCTGGGGTTCAGCGGCTTTAGCGAGTTTATCTGGCACTGCAAGCAGCTGCTCACCGACACGCCGCACATTGCCGTTCAGGGGCAATCGCCCCCTGAGCTCCCGGCGCTGTTTAATCAGTTTATCGCCAACTATCAGCACACCTTTCAGTGGGTCACCCAGGACAAACGCCAGCAGTTTGCTAACCTGCTGCGCCAGAAAGAGAGTTTCTTTCTCTACGGGGCCGGGTTCTCTTATCTGTTTGCGGAGTACCTGACCAAGAAGCTGCAGGTGCTGGGCAAAACGGCGTTTATCTCCGGACCGGGCGACAGCCGGAACATTTTTCTCAGCAATGCCGCTCGCTATCAGGTGTTTATTGCCGTCTCGCGCAGCGGCGAAACGGAGCAGGTGCTGGATAAAGCGCGGATAGCCAAAAACGTCGGCATGACCATCGTCGCGTTTACCCGCGCCTCGGCCAACACGCTGGCGGAGATGGCCGACGTTCACTTTGCGCTCTATGACGAAGCGGTACACTTCGCTGCCGAAGCCGCAGGGGTGACGTCGTTTGAGTCGAATCTGGTGCTGCTGATGGATTTACTGCTGCTGGAAGCAACGGGGTGATATTCACCCCGCTGAAATCAGATGATGCGGTTGGTTTTGAGATCGCGCAGGAACCCGCCCCAGCGACGCTCATAGAACGGCGTGATGTGCTCGGTAATAAAGTGGCTGATGCCCTTCTCACCGTTTTTCACCTGACAGATATCAATTGGTTCATCGCCCGGTAGCGTGTCGGTCGCCACGCTGCCCGCCGCCTGAACGATCTCGTCGAAATCGCCATCGGCTTCAATACCGATCAACAGCACCGGCTTTTCGTCCGCACGCTCTTTGATGGAGCAGAGAAACGCGCGCCTGACGGGCTTGAGCGTTTTGAACAACGTCGTCAGAGAATCAATCATCTGCGCGGGTGGCTCGGCCACTTCAGACAGCAGCAGCGTTTCGCCCCCTTCCAGCACTTCCTGCGTGCTGAGCGGGTTGCCCTCTTCGCCAATCAGGTGGCTGATTTCACGCGGCGTAAACTCTTTCCCGGTCGGCAACTTGGCGTTGAGAAACAGCGTCTGGCCGAGCGTCATTTCAAACAAGGTACGCACCGGCATCACCACGAACGCCTGTTCGTCTTCAACCGCTTCCTGCAGCGCTTCCAGCGAGGTGAAGAACGGAATCACCGACGTGCCGTCGTCTTTCTCCCAGTGCAGCAGATCCAGCGCGCTGTCTTCCACGACCTGCTCACCTTCCGCGGCGGTACCTGGTACCCAGACGGTGGACTCCAGCAGCGTGCGGAAAAATGCCGGACGGTGAGCGGGCTCGGTCGCCGCCTGCTCCAGCAGGGTTTCTAATTCGTTTTTGGTATCTGACATAGTTTGGCTACTTCAAAAAACGCCGGGTGGCGCTTCGCTTACCCGGCCTACAAAACCGTAGGTCCGTGCAAGCGCAGCGCCGCCGGGCAATATGATGACTCCGAAGGCGCGCGTAAGCGTAGCGCCACCCGGCTAAAAAGATTACTCAGCCGTCAGCAGGTTCGCTACGGTACGCACGCCCAGACCGGTCGCGCCCGCGGACCACTGCTCAACCGCCGCTTTGCGGTACGTTGCGGAGCAGTCAATGTGCAGCCAGCCTTCATGGTAGTTCTCAACGAAGTGAGACAGGAATCCTGCTGCGGTGCTTGCACCCGCCGGGTACGCCGCGCTGGCGGTATTGTTCAGTTCGGCAAAGTTGGACGGCAGCTGGCTACGGTGGAACTCGGCCAGCGGCAGACGCCAGAACGGTTCGTTTTCCGCCGCAGCGCTGGCCAGCAGGCGTGCGGCCAGCTTGTCGTCAAAGCTGAACAGCGCGTGGTAGTCGTTACCCAGCGCGGTTTTCGCCGCACCGGTCAGAGTCGCCATGTCGATGATCAGCTCAGGCTTCTGGGCAGAAGCGTCGATCAGGCCATCGGCCAGCACCAGACGGCCTTCGGCGTCGGTGTTCATCACCTCAACGTTTTTGCCGTTACGGTAGCGAATGATGTCGCCCAGCTTGAAGGCGTTACCGCTGACCATGTTGTCCGCGCAGCACAGGTACAGCTTCACGCGCTTTTTCAGACCGCGGGTGATGGCAAACGCCAGCGCACCGGTGATGGTGGCCGCGCCGCCCATGTCGGACTTCATGGAGTCCATGAACGCGCTCTGCTTCAGGCTGTAGCCGCCGGTGTCGAAGGTGATGCCTTTACCTACCAGGCAGGCAAAGACAGGGGCGTCTTTATCGCCGGTTGGGTTGTAGTCCAGCGCCAGCAGCACCGGTGGACGCTCAGAACCACGGCCCACGGTGTGGATCCCCATGTAGTTCTGCTCGCGCAGGTCTTCGCCCTTGGTGATGCGGTAGGACATCTTGTCGCCCGCCACGCCGCACAGCAGGTCAACGGCGCGCTGCGCCAGCTGCTCAGGGCCTAACTCTTCCGCCGGAGCGTTAATGGTGTCGCGTACCCAGTCGATGATTTGCAGACGGCTTTCCAGCTCTTTCTGACCGGCTTCGTCGAGGTTCGCCCACTCAATTTTGCGGGTGCCTTTCGGCCCTTTGTAACCCGCCCAGAACGCCCAGCTGCGGTCGGTGTCCCAGCCTTCGCCTTCCAGCGAGACATGCTTAATGCCCAGACCGTCAATTTTACGCGCGGCGCGCTGGATCAGGCCCAAATCATCGTTGCCCGTCAGGTGCAGGGTAATACCGTCGTTGTTGATGCTGTAGCTGGCTTTCTCGCCCCAGCGCGCGTCGGCGGGCTGCGTAGAGAGCGTAATCTTCATCGCTTCGGTCATTTTATTTTTCCTTATTAGCAACTAGCAAACGGGCCGCCTGAAGGCAGCCCGTTTTGTTATTTATTCTGCTTCATCTAACCAGACTAACAGAATCGCCTCCAGAATTTTTTCATTGGATGCGTTTGGATCGTCGTCGAAATCTTCCAGATCGCAGATCCACTGATGCATATCGGTGAATCGTACGGTCTTCGGATCGAGATCCGGGTTCGCGTCGTAGAGCGCTTCGCCGATTTCACGGCTGTCTGTCCACTTCAGTCCCATATTAATGCTCGCGTGCGTGGTTGATGGTGTAGCGTGGGAACTCCACGACCAGATCTTCATCGGTCACCGCAGCCTGGCAGCTTAAGCGGCTGTCTGGCTCCAGACCCCATGCTTTATCTAGCATGTCGTCTTCGTCTTCGGTGCTCTCGGCGAGAGAGTCAAAACCTTCACGCACGATGCAGTGGCAGGTGGTGCAGGCACAGGATTTTTCACAGGCGTGTTCCACTTCGATACCTGCACGCAGGGCCACATCGAGAATGGTTTCACCGGTCTTCGCTTCCAGAACAGCGCCATCCGGACAGAGGTCCGCATGAGGCAAAATTACAATCTTTGGCATATTAAACCTCGTCCACGGACTGGCCTTTCAGCGCGACGCGGACAGATTTGTCCATGCGGCGAGCAGCAAAGTCCTGGGTTTGTTTATCAACGTTTTTAATGGCTTCTTCTATTGCGTCAGCGTCATTACCTTCGGCCACGGCGCTTAAGCGCGCGGCAGCGTCGTCAATCACCTGGCGCTCAGCGGCGCTTAACAGCGCGGCGTCGGCAGCGAGCGCGCCGTTCAGACTCTCCAGCACGCGTGCGGCTTCCACTTTTTGTTCCGCCAGCATACGCGCCTTCACATCCTGCTCGGCGTAGCTCATTGAGTCCTGAATCATGGAGGCGATTTCGCCATCGGTCAGGCCGTAGGACGGCTTCACCTGGATGGACGATTCCACGCCGGTGGATTTTTCCATCGCCGTGACGCTCAGCAGGCCGTCGGCATCCACCTGGAAGGTGACGCGAATATGCGCCCCGCCCGCAGGCAGCGCCGGGATACCGCGCAGCGCAAAGCGCGCCAGAGAACGGCAGTCCTGCACCAGCTCGCGTTCGCCCTGCATTACGTGGATGGACATCGCGGTCTGGCCGTCTTTAAAGGTGGTGAACTCCTGCGCGCGCGCCACCGGAATGGTAGTGTTACGCGGGATCACTTTCTCCACCAGGCCGCCCATGGTTTCTAAGCCCAGCGACAGCGGGATGACGTCCAGCAGCAGCATTTCGCTGTCCGGCTTGTTGCCGACCAGAATATCGGCCTGGATTGCGGCGCCCACGGCAACCACTTTGTCCGGGTCGATAGAGGTCAGCGGCGTGCGGCCAAAGAATTCGCCCACGCGCTCGCGCACCAGCGGCACGCGGGTCGAACCGCCCACCATGACTACTTCCAGCACCTCGTTCGCCTCAACGCCCGCATCTTTCAATGCGCGACGGCAAGCCAGCAGGGTGCGTTTAACCAGCGGGGCAATCAGATCGCTGAACTGATCGCGGGTGATATCACCCTGCCAGCCCGCAACATTGACGGTAACCGTCTGCGCATCGCTCAGGGCGATTTTGGCGTCGATGGCCGCATCCAGCAGTTCACGCTGTACGCGCGCATCGCTGCGATCGCTGATGCCCGCCTGCTCGCGGATGTAGTCCGCCAGCAGATGGTCGAAGTCATCACCTCCCAGCGCGGAATCCCCGCCGGTCGCCAGCACTTCAAACACCCCGCGGCTCAGGCGCAGGATAGAGATATCAAACGTCCCGCCGCCGAGATCGTAAACCGCGATCACCCCTTCCTGACCGGAATCGAGGCCGTAGGCAATCGCCGCCGCCGTCGGTTCGTTCAGCAGACGCAGCACATGCAGGCCCGCCAGACGCGCGGCGTCTTTGGTGCCCTGACGCTGTGCATCGTCAAAGTAGGCAGGAACGGTGATCACCACGCCGTCCAGATCGCCACCGAGCGTTGCCGTAGCACGCTCAGCCAGCGCTTTGAGGATGTCAGCAGAAACACGAATCGGGTTCAGCAGACCGGCCGCGGTCGCAATCATCGGCAGGCCGTTTTCACTTGCCTGCAGCTGATACGGCAGATGCGGGTAGCGGGTCTGAATATCGGCCAGCGAGCGGCCGATCATGCGCTTGACGGAGCTGATGGTATTCGCCGGATCGCGCGCGGCGTTAGCGCGGGCGTCATAGCCTACCGCGTGACCCTGATGCTGGTAGTGGACCACGGAAGGCAGCAGATGGCGCCCCTGCTCGTCAGCCAACGTTTCCGCCTGGCCGCTGCGCACGGTCGCCACGAGGGAATTGGTGGTGCCCAGATCAATACCCACCGCCAGACGACGCTGGTGCGGTGCGGCACTTAAGCCAGGCTCACTAATTTGTAATAAGGCCATAATTGCTTCCGAAATTAAAAATCGAGCAGCTTTTCTTCGAGTTGTTCAGCACTGCTTCGCAGTTTATCGAGAAAACGGAGTTTGCGCACAGTATCTGCCGCCACGTCCCAGGTCTCGTTGTTCAGTTGCTCCACCATCTGCTGATGGCGGGTATCGAACATGCCCTTTACGCGCGTAATAAAGCTTTCCAGACGCGCTTCGTCTTTGGCCTGTTCAATCTCATCGAGCTCTTCGCGAAGCTCCAGCTGCTCCATCAGAAACGCCGTGTCACGCACGGTGTGCTGTTCGCTCGCCAGATCAAAACCGTGGAGCGAGAGCAGATATTCAGCGCGCGCCAGCGGATGGCGCAGCGTCTGCCAGGCCTGGTTGATGGTGGCAGAGTGAGAAACCGCAGCCAGCTGCTCTGCCTGAGTACCGCTCGCGAATTTGTCCGGATGGTACTGACGCTGCAGATCCTGAAAACGGATCGTCAACGCCTGGAGATCAATCGGGTATTGAGCGGGTAGTCCGAAGAGAGTGAAGTAATCCATAACAATCTCAGGGGTAGCCTGTTAAAACAAACCCCACGCGTAGCGGGTAACGCCACGGTGGGGTTTCGGATGACGCGCGGTTAAACGTGGAAGCTTTCGCCGCAACCACACTCGTCTTTGACGTTCGGGTTCGTGAATTTGAACCCTTCGTTCAGGCCTTCTTTAACGAAGTCCAGCTGAGTGCCGTTGAGGAATTGCAGGCTTTTGCCATCGACCACCACCTTCACGCCCTTGTCTTCAAACACGGTGTCGTCAGACGCCGGTTCGTCAACAAACTCCAGTACGTAAGCCATACCAGAACAGCCGGAGGTACGTACGCCCAGTCGCAGGCCAAAGCCTTTACCACGGTTCGCCAGAAAAGAGCTTACTCGCGCGGCAGCGCTGTCGCTAAGGGTAATCGACATACTCAAACCTCAATTATTTTGCTTCACGTTTGCTTTTGTAATCCGCAATGGCGGCTTTGATCGCGTCTTCTGCCAGAATTGAGCAGTGAATTTTCACCGGTGGCAGTTCGAGTTCTTCAGCAATATCCGTGTTCTTGATTGCCTGTGCTTCGTCCAGAGACTTGCCCTTCACCCATTCGGTGACCAGGGAGCTGGACGCGATAGCAGAACCGCAGCCGTAGGTCTTGAAGCGCGCGTCTTCAATGATACCTTCATTGTTGACTTTAATCTGCAACTTCATCACGTCGCCACACGCTGGCGCACCGACCATGCCGCTACCAACAGATTCATCGCTGTTGTCAAAAGAGCCAACGTTGCGTGGGTTTTCGTAATGATCGATGACTTTTTCGCTGTATGCCATGATTGAATTCTCCTTATGTACCGATTAGTGATGTGACCATTCAATGCTGTTCAGATCCACGCCCTGCTTGAACATTTCCCACAGTGGAGAAAGGTCGCGCAGACGGCCAATGGAGTTGCGAACCAGCTTGATGGTGTAGTCAATCTCTTCTTCGGTAGTGAAACGACCTAAAGAGAAACGGATAGAGCTGTGTGCCAGCTCGTCAGTCATACCCAGCGCACGCAGCACGTAGGATGGCTCAAGGCTTGCAGACGTACAGGCAGAACCGGAAGAAACCGCCAGGTCTTTGAGCGCCATGATCAGCGACTCGCCTTCAACATAGTTGAAGCTGACGTTGAGGATGTTCGGTGCGCCCTGCTCGAGATCGCCGTTCAGATACACTTCTTCCATATCTTTCACGCCGTCCCACAGACGGTTACGCAGCGTGCGCAGGCGTGCCATCTCGGTTTCCATCTCTTCTTTTGCAATGCGATAGGCTTCGCCCATGCCCACGATCTGGTGAACAGGCAGCGTACCGGAACGCATGCCGCGCTCGTGACCGCCACCGTGCATCTGCGCTTCGATGCGGATACGGGGTTTACGACGAACGTACAGCGCGCCAATCCCTTTCGGGCCATAGATTTTGTGGCCGGAGAAGGACATCAGGTCCACTTTCAGCTGGCTCAGGTCGATAGGCAGTTTGCCCACGCTCTGGGTCGCGTCCACGTGGTAGATGATACCGCGCGCACGGCACATTTCGCCGATGGTCGCGATGTCTTGTACCACGCCGATTTCGTTGTTGACGTGCATGATGGAGACCAGAATGGTGTCCTCACGCATGGCCGCTTCGAGCTCTTTCAGATCGATGATGCCGTTGCTCTGTGGCGCCAGGTAGGTGACTTCATACCCTTCACGCTCCAGCTGACGGCAGGTGTCCAGCACGGCTTTGTGTTCGGTTTTGCTGGTGATGATGTGCTTGCCTTTTTTCTGATAAAAGTTGGCTGCACCTTTGATCGCCAGGTTGTCGGATTCGGTCGCACCGGAGGTGAAAACAATCTCACGCGGGTCGGCACCCACCAGGTCAGCAATCTGATTACGGGCGATATCAACCGCCTCTTCAGCATGCCAGCCAAAACGGTGTGAACGGGAAGCTGGGTTACCAAAGTTTCCGTCCAGGGTCAGACACTGCATCATTTTCTCGGCAACACGCGGGTCCACCGGCGTGGTTGCGGAGTAGTCGAGATAAATCGGTAATTTCATTGCTCTATAAACTCCGTACATCGCTTCAATGCAAGGAATCAGGCAACCGGCTGGATGTACGACCGAGTACACGGGGCGAGTCTTCGCCCCGGCCTGATTCTGAAATACTTATCGTTTTATTACGCGCGTAATTTGACGTCGATAGCGTCCTGCGCGCGGGTGCTGCGTTGGGAATCATGGCCGTGCTGACGGCCCGATACGTCCAGAACTTCCTGGTTATTCACCAGCTCACCGAGGGTGATGTTGTTCAGGAAGCCGGTCAGACGGTCGCTCAGATCGCGCCACAGCGCGTGGGTCAGGCACTTATCGCCGCCCTGGCAGCCGCCTTTACCCTGGCAACGGGTCGCGTCAACGGATTCGTCAACTGCGCTGATCACTTCGCCAACTGCAATACTGCCCGCGTCTTTACCCAGCAGATAACCGCCGCCTGGGCCACGAACGCTGGAAACCAGTCCATTTTTACGCAGTCTGGAGAACAGCTGTTCCAGATAAGAGAGGGAGATCCCTTGTCGTTCAGAAATATCAGCCAACGGAACCGGGCCCGCTTCGGAGTTGAGCGCAACGTCCAGCATCGCGGTCACGGCATAACGCCCTTTAGATGTCAGTCTCATGTCTTACTTAACCTCAAACTCGCCCCTGCCCGGGGTTTTTTATTGTAAAATGGGGTATTGCATAGCAGGGCCAAGTCTGACATTCCTGACTAAAATGGTCAACTATTTACTTGACTGTTTTAGTCAGGTATTTAACCTTCCGTGCCGTTTTTTGTCGGGTGGCGCTTCGCTTACCCGACCTACGGTTTTGTAGGCCGGGTAAGCGAAGCGCCACCCGGCGAACAGACGACACTACTCTTTATTCTTTTGCTCAATCGACGCCAGGATCCCGCGCAGGATGTTCAGCTCCTGGCTTTCCGGACGCGCGCGGGTAAACAGACGGCGCAGCTTATTCATCACCTGACCCGGGTGGCCTTCGCGGATAAAGCCGGTCGAGAGCAGCGTCTGCTCCAGGTGACCGTAGAAACGCTCAAGGTCGTCCACCAGCGGGTAAGCCGTCTCTTCTTTAGGCTCAACCTCTTTTTCCTGCGTTGCCAGCCACGCCATACGCACTTCATAGGCGATAACCTGCACCGCCATCGCCAGGTTCAACGAGCTGTACTCCGGGTTTGCCGCAATCGCGACGTGATAATGACACTTCTGCAGTTCATCGTTGGTCAGGCCAACGCGCTCGCGGCCAAACACCAGTGCAACCGGTGCCTGTTCTGCTTCCGAGACACTTTTCAGGCCGCATTCACGCGGATCGAGCATTGGCCACGGCAGCGTGCGTGAACGCGCGCTGGTACCGACAACGAGGCTGCAGCCAGCCAGCGCTTCGTCAAGAGTATCGACGATCTGGGCATTGCCGATCACGTCGCTGGCCCCGGCCGCCAGCGCGATAGCCTGCGAGTCAGGTTTCACCAGCGGGTTAACCAGCCACAGGTTCGTTAAGCCCATGGTTTTCATAGCGCGGGCAACGGAGCCCATGTTGCCGGTATGCGATGTTTCGACCAGCACAATTCGAATGTTTTGCAGCATAATTTTTAATGTCTGAATTCAGTGTCTGAAGAATATTTGGGCATATTATCATAAACGGGAGACATAATCCGATCCCGCTGCTATACTCTGCGCCGATTTTCCTGTTCTTTAACATCCAGTGAGAGAGACCGATGCATCCGATGCTGACCATCGCCGTGCGCGCAGCGCGCAAGGCGGGTAATGTAATTGCCAAACACTACGAAACGCCAGACTCCGTAGAAACCAGCCAGAAAGGCAGCAATGATTTCGTGACTAACGTCGATAAAGCCGCAGAAGCGATTATTATCGAAACGATCCGCAAATCTTACCCACAGCACACCATCATCACCGAAGAAAGCGGTGAACATGAAGGTACCGATCAGGATGTTCAATGGGTTATCGATCCACTGGATGGCACCACCAACTTCGTCAAACGCCTGCCACACTTCTCTGTGTCTATCGCAGTACGCATTAAAGGCCGTACTGAAGTCGCCGTTGTGTACGATCCAATGCGTAACGAACTGTTCACCGCGACCCGCGGTCAGGGCGCGCAGCTGAACGGCTACCGTCTGCGCTGCAGCAACGCACGTGATCTGGACGGCACCATCCTGGCGACCGGTTTCCCGTTCAAGGCGAAACAGCACGCGACCACCTATATGAATATCCTGGGCAAACTGTTCACCGAATGCGCGGACTTCCGTCGCACCGGTTCTGCTGCGCTGGATCTGGCCTACGTGGCAACCGGCCGCGTTGACGGTTACTTCGAACTCTCACTGAAGCCATGGGATTTTGCTGCGGGCGAGCTGATCGCGCGTGAAGCAGGCGCCATTGTTTGCGACTTCACCGGCGGCCATAACTATATGTCTACCGGCAACATCGTTGCGGGTAACCCACGCGTTGTTAAAGCCATGCTGGCCAACATGCGTGATGAACTGAGCGATGCGCTGAAGCGTTAATCCAGTTTGTTAAGCCCGGTGGCGCTACGCTTACCGGGCCTACAAAATCCCTCAGTACGCTAGAAAGGCCGTAATCCCCTTCCCACCGGTACCGCACTCATCCACATCGTCACCGCCGCCGCCAGCAGAATCACCCCACCCGCCAGCGCAAGCGTGGTCCACCCTATCTGTCGCCACAGCACCGGCGTTTTATTGCCGCTGAGTTTGACCGCCAGCTGACGGAAGCTGTGTACCAGCAGCGCTAAAGACGAAATGGTAAGAGAGGTTCCAGCCGCCATCGCCAGCGCGGACAGCATGCCCCAGCCAAACACGCCTATCACCTTACTGAACAGCAGCACCATGATGGCACCCGAGCACGGGCGCATGCCCATCGAGAGAACGATCATCAACCGCGCGCGCCAGTCGTCGCCGTTCTGTAATTGTTCCTGCGTGGGTAAATGCTGATGTCCGCAGCCGCAGTGTTCATCATGAACGTGGTGCGGCGTAAAGGCTTTGAATGTCGGTTTTTGCAGCAGCACGCGCAGCTTTTTCAGCGCCCGCCAGCAGAGGATCAGCCCCAGCACGCCCACCAGCGCGTAGCTCCCTTTCTCCAGCCAGAAGCTGCTCATGTGCAGCTGGCGCGCCGGAAGCTGCAAAAGTGAAAGCACAACAACGACCAGCGCAATCGCCACGCCGCCCTGCAGCAGCGAGGAGGCCAGAGTCAGGCCGATGCTCGATTTCAGCTTTGACGGATGGGTGGCGAGCCAGGTCGTAATCACGATTTTGCCGTGCCCCGGCCCCAGCGCGTGCAGAACGCCATAGACAAAACTGAACGCCAGCAGGGATCCGCCCGCTTTGGTCGGGTTCTCCGCCACCGCCTTCAGCAGTCCGCTCATCTGCTGGTTGACCTCACGCTGCCAGATAATGCTTTTCATCATAACCTGCGGCCAGGCCTGCCACAGCCACAGCGCGCCGCAAACCGCTAACAGCAAAAAGAGCGCCAGCGGCCAGAGATACAGCCAGCGGCGAGGTTTCCGAACCGGAGAGGAGATCACTGACATTGTAACGTCACCTCCTGTGCGAACTGTTTACCCAATTCCATATCCTCGGGTGGGGCATCGTCCTTGTCGAGTGAGACCGCAAAGTTCAGCATCTCTTCGCTGGGCTTCGGGGTATGAACGCCAATTTTGCAGCTTTTTTGCAGCGCGTCCGGCAGCCGTACGTCGCTGTCTTTGTCATAGCGCATATCAACATAGTAAGTGGGATCAAAAGTGGAAAACGTGTACGTTTGCCCGGCCAGCGGCTGAGGATGCGCCAGCGGAAGCACGAACGTCAGCACCGCCTGGTGCCCTTCACGCGTCATCCCGTATTCCGTTGGTCGGTTCAGAAATTTGACCTTTTGGCCGTTATGCCAGAACTCGGTGAAGTAGTGCTGGCCGAGCACGTTGGCCATTACTTCCGCTGCCAGCTTTTTCCAAATTTCATCGCCGGGCTTCGCGTTTCCCGCGTCATAGAGCAGGTCAGCCGAGGTGATTTCATCCATCGTCCAGCGCATTTTCAGGCCGCTCAGCTGCGTGCCGTCGGTAACCAGCTCGGTTTTGAGGTCAATAAAGCTGTGAGGGTGTGCGCTGGCAGTTAAGCTGATAACCGCCAAAAATAACGCCATCGCACATTGTTTAACTGTTTGCATCAATTCCTCACGTCAAAAATTCTGTGATGTTCCCCAGCAATCCTGAATGAAAGGCCTGCCGGCGCGCTTTTCAGCGCTCATCCTTTAGCTATTCTTATCAAACATTCACACTGGATACCCGACAGATGATGCCGACGCTTGAAATTCCATCTGTGCTTTCCAGTTCGCAGCGCCGCTGCCAGGTGCTTTTGATGCTTTACCTGCCCGATGCTGCCGTCACCGCACAGAGCATAATCGCTGCCAACGGCGTGGACGACGCGATGGCACGGCAAGATATAGCCGAGACGCGCGATGAAATCCAGCGCTATCACCGGCTGGATATCGTTACGCACCACGACGGCTGCTACCGGATTGAAGGCACAGCCCTGAATCAGCGTTTATGCCTGCTGCACTGGCTGCGCCGGGCGCTACGGCTTTGCCCGCAGTTCGTCTCGCACCAGTTTACCCCCGCATTAAAAACCGCGCTTAAACAACACGGCATCGCGCGCCCGCTTTACGACGATGCGAACCTGCGGGCGCTGATCGGCTTCTGCTCACGCAAGCTGCAGCGCCAGTTTGAATGCCGCGACGTCCAGTTTTTACAGCTCTATCTGCAATACTGCCTCATTCAGCACCAGCTCGGGAATACGCCGCAGTTTTCCCACGTTCAGCGCAGCTGGACCCAGTCGAGGGGGGAGTATTTTACAGCGCAGGAGATCGTGCGCCACTGGAGACGGCGCGTCCCGCAGGGTGCCCACGGGGATGAACAGCTGTTTCTGGCGCTGCTGTTTATGATGCTCCGCACGCCCGATCCGGTGCTTGATAAGCACCAGCAGGATCAGCGTCTGCGCCGGGCCATCGTGCGCATGGTGGCCCGCTTTCGTTCCCAGACGGGGATGAACTTCAGCGATGAGCAAGGGCTGACCGATCAGCTGTATATCCATCTGGCTCAGGCGCTTGACCGTTCGCTGTTTGAAATCGGCATCGACAATAGCCTGCCGGAGGAGATCCACCGCCTTTATCCCCGACTGTTACGCACGACGAAAGAGGCGCTGTTTGAGCTGGAGGCGGAATTTGGGCTACGTTTTTCCGATGAAGAGATGAGCCTCGTGGCGGTGATTTTTGGGGCCTGGCTGATGCAGGAGACTGACCTGCATGAAAAACAGGTGATCCTGCTGACGGGAGAAGACAAAGCCTGTGAGGAGCAGATCGAACAGCAGCTTCGCGAGCTGACGCTGCTGCCGCTCAACATTCGCTATCTGACGCTGCAGGCTTTTCAGAAAGAGGGAGCGCCGCGCGAAGCCGCGCTGGTTATCACCCCCTATCCGACTGCCCTGCCGCTGTTCTCGCCGCCGTTGATTCATGCCGTTGAGACATTGAACGCGCAGCAGCAAGAACATATTCGCGCCATGCTGGAATCGTAGTTACGCGCGTGCGGCCACTTTCGGTCGAACAAACATTGCCGGTAGCGCCACCAGAGCCATTACCCAGAACACGCCATGCCCCAGATGCTGGTAGAGGAACCCTGCAAAGACCGTCATGATCGCGATACTGCCCCCCATTGCCACTGCCGAATAGACGGCCTGCAGGCGAATCACGTCCCCGCCCTCGCGCGCAGCGATATAGCGCATGGCCGCCAGATGGCACACGGTAAAGGTGCCGCAGTGAAGAATTTGCGCCACAATCAGCCACGGCAGATCGGTCGTCCAGCCCATAATCCCCCAGCGCGCCACCCCGCACACGGCGGAAAGCAGCAGCAGGTCACGCGCGCCAAAGCGGCGGAACAGTTTTTTGCTCAGGGCAAAGATAATGACTTCGGCCACCACGCCCAGCGACCACAGATAGCCCACGGCGGAAGCGGAATATCCTGCGCCTTGCCAGTAGATGGCGCTGAAACCATAGTACGCCGCATGTGCCCCCTGAAGGAGGCACACGCACGCCAGAAAACGCCAGCTCTGCGCGACCAGGCTCCGCCATGCGGGCCAGCCAGCGCTCTCCTGATGGCGGCTTTCCCCTTGCGGCATCACCGACGGTCGCAGCAGCATGCCCAGCAGCATCGAGGCAATACCGATACTCAGCAGGGCAAGAATGGCGCGGTAATCGTACAGGCTGACCAGTTTGCCCACCAGCGCCGAGCCAATCACAAAGGCGATAGAGCCCCACAGGCGCACGCGACCGTAATCCATGGTGATCTGCTTTTGCCAGGTGTTCGCCAGGGCATCCGTCAGCGGCACCAGCGGTGAGAAGAACAGGTTAAAGCCGACCATCACCACCATCAGCCAGGCAAACTGATGGCTGACCCAGAAGCAGGCCACAAAGACCAGGGTCAGCAGAGCCAGAATGCGTACGGCCTTGATCAGTAAGGAGGGATCGCTGACGCGCGGGGCGATCAGCAGGCTGCCGAGGAAACGCGCCACCAGCCCGGCCCCCAGCAGGACGCCGATGGTCTCGGGCGTCAGGCCGATACCCTTAAGCCAGACGCTCCAGAAAGGCAGAAAAATGCCGTAGCTAAAGAAATAGGTGAAATAACTGAGCGCCAGCCAGCGCGTGGAATGCAAGACCATGAATCCCTCCCGAAATCGAGGCCATAGTCTGGCGAGAATATAAAAATTAAGCAAGTAGATAGCCTGCTATAAATTAACGAAAATTTAACATCTTGTGCAATCGTCTGGCTTATGGCAGGGAATGGAAATATGTATTACGTTTAAATTACTCCACTTGCAGAGGTTTTTCTGCCATGAACTCACTACGTTATCTCGATTTCGGCCAGTCACGTCACCTGCTGCTGCTCATTGGCCGCATCGCGCTTGTCGTGCTGTTTATAATCTTTGGTTATCCAAAAGTGACGGGGTTTAGCGGCACCGTACAATACATGACCTCGCTGGGCACGCCGATGCCCATGCTGGCGGCCATTATTGCGGTAGTCATGGAAGTGCCTGCCGCCATTCTGATCGTACTGGGCTTTTTCACCCGTCCTCTCGCGGTACTGTTTGTGTTCTACACTCTCGGAACGGCGGTGATTGGGCATCATTACTGGGATATGACCGGTGATGCGGTCGTACCGAATATGATTAACTTCTACAAGAATATCAGTATTGCTGGCGCCTTTATTTTGCTGGCGATTGTCGGACCTGGCGCCATCTCCCTGGACCGGCGTTAAGCCATAAAAAAAGGCCGCATGCGCGGCCTTTTTTATTTCTGCAAAGCAGAGGAATTATGCGTAAACCGGGAAGCGTGCGCAGATATCCAGAACTTTACCTTTGACGCGCTCGATGACGGCTTCGTCATTGATGTTGTCCAGAACGTCACACATCCAGCCAGCCAGCTCTTTCACTTCTGCTTCTTTGAAGCCGCGGCGAGTCACGGCCGGGGAACCGATACGGATACCGGACGTCACGAACGGGCTCTTCGGATCGTTTGGCACGCTGTTTTTGTTCACGGTGATGTTGGCGCGGCCCAGGGCTGCGTCAGCTTCTTTACCGGTCAGGTTCTTATCAACCAGATCCAGCAGGAACAGGTGGTTTTCAGTCCCGCCGGATACCACTTTGTAGCCACGGTTCAGGAACACTTCCACCATCGCTTTGGCGTTCTTAGCAACCTGCTGCTGGTAAACCTTGAACTCTGGCTCCATCGCTTCTTTCAGCGCGACCGCTTTTGCCGCGATAACGTGCATCAGTGGGCCGCCCTGCGCGCTTGGGAACACCGCGGAGTTCAGTTTTTTGTACAGCTCTTCGTCACCGCCTTTCGCCAGGATCAGGCCACCGCGTGGACCCGCCAGGGTTTTGTGGGTGGTGGTGGTCACAACGTGAGCGTGTGGAACCGGGTTCGGGTAAACGCCTGCAGCGATCAGACCCGCAACGTGCGCCATGTCAACGAACAGGTAAGCACCGATGCTGTCTGCGATTTCGCGCATTTTTGCCCAGTCAACGATACCGGAGTAAGCAGAGAAGCCACCGATGATCATCTTCGGTTTGTGCTCTTTAGCCTGCTTCGCCATGTCTTCGTAGTCAATTTTACCGGACTCATCAATACCGTAAGGGATGATGTTGTACAGTTTGCCGGAGAAGTTAACCGGGGAGCCGTGAGTCAGGTGGCCGCCCTGCGCCAGGTTCATACCCAGAACGGTATCGCCCGGCTGCAGCAGCGCGGTGTAGACCGCGAAGTTAGCCTGAGAGCCAGAGTGCGGCTGGACGTTTGCATAGTCAGCGCCAAAAAGTTCTTTCGCACGATCGATAGCCAGCTGCTCAACGATATCAACGTACTCGCAACCGCCGTAATAGCGTTTGCCC
The DNA here is from genome assembly GCF_048684805.1 of Enterobacter sp. BNK-22. Lineage (NCBI taxonomy): Bacteria > Pseudomonadati > Pseudomonadota > Gammaproteobacteria > Enterobacterales > Enterobacteriaceae > Enterobacter > Enterobacter sp. BNK-22. The sequence continues at coordinate 45,358 of NZ_JBLQTT010000001.1, read as the reverse complement.
GGGTAACCCTCAGCGTATTTGTTGGTCAGCTGAGAACCCTGCGCCTGCATAACGCGCGGGCTGGTGTAGTTTTCGGAGGCGATCAGTTCGATGTGCTCTTCCTGACGTACTTTTTCCTGCTCCATAGCCTGCCACAGTTCGGCATCATAATCGGCAATGTTCATTTCACGCTTTAACATCCGCATCTCCTGACTCAGCTAACAAGTAAATTTTGGCCTGAAAAGGCAGTCCTGTTGGACGACGGGCAACAGTATAACTGATTAGTTCTGTGATAACAGGTCTTGACAAACGATTTTACGCAAACGTTTTCCTACCCGCCACGCAAGGGTTTGAGGAATAAAGCCCTCGCCCTTTCCAGCGGATTTCTTTTCAGGTTTGTGATGCATATTTTTCATCTTGCAAAGAACCATTTACAACGCAGGGGTATTTTTTATAAGATGCATTTAAAATACATCATTAAAGTGACATCAAAAGGACGCGCTCATGCTCGACGCTCAAACCATCGCTACCGTAAAAGCCACCATTCCCCTGCTGGTGCAAACCGGCCCTAAACTCACCGCCCATTTCTACGATCGCATGTTCACGCACAACCCGGAGCTCAAAGAGATTTTCAACATGAGCAACCAGCGTAACGGCGATCAACGTGAAGCGCTGTTCAACGCCATCGCGGCGTACGCCAGCAATATTGAAAACCTGCCAGCGTTGCTGCCTGCGGTGGAAAAAATCGCGCAGAAACATACCAGCTTCCAGATCCAACCCGAGCAGTACGACATCGTGGGTGGTCACCTGCTGGCAACGCTGGACGAGATGTTCAGCCCGGGCCAGGAGGTGCTGGACGCGTGGGGTAAAGCCTACGGGGTGCTGGCAAACGTGTTTATCAACCGTGAAGCGCAGATCTACAGCGAAAACGCCAGTAAGAACGGCGGCTGGGAAGGCACGCGCGCGTTCCGCATCGTTGAGAAAACGCCGCGCAGTGCGTTAATCACCAGCTTCGAGTTTGAGCCGGTGGACGGTCAACCGGTGGCCGATTACCAGCCAGGGCAGTATCTGGGCGTGTGGCTGAAGCCTGAAGGTTTCCCGCATCAGGAGATACGTCAGTATTCTCTTACCCGCAAGCCAAACGGTAAAGGCTACCGCATTGCGGTGAAGCGTGAGGACGGCGGTCAGGTTTCCAGCTGGCTGCACAACGAAGCGAACGTGGGCGACGTGGTCCATCTGGCCGCGCCAGCGGGCGACTTCTTTATGGCCGTTGAAGCCCATACGCCGGTCACGCTGATCTCTGCGGGCGTCGGCCAGACGCCGATGTTGGCGATGCTTGATACGCTGGCAAAATCACACCACGGTGCACAGGTTAACTGGTTCCATGCCGCCGAAAACGGCGACGTGCACGCTTTTGCGGATGAGGTGAAAACGCTCGGGGCCTCCCTGCAGCGTTTCACCGCGCACACCTGGTATCGCCTGCCGACGGAAGCAGACCGCGCAGCTGCCCGCTTTGACAGCGAAGGTCTGATGAATTTAAGCCAGATGGAAGGGGCGTTTAGCGCGCCGGACATGCAGTTCTACGTCTGCGGGCCGGTGGCGTTTATGCAGTATGCCGCGCAGCAGCTGGTGGGGCTGGGAGTAAACAAAGACAGCATTCATTACGAGTGCTTCGGCCCGCATAAGGTGCTGTAATCGCCGGCGGCGCTTCGCTTGCGCGGGCCTACGAAGAGTTTTGTAGGCCGGGTAAGCGCAGCGCCACCCGGCAAGAACGTTAAATCGCGGCGTCGTCTTCTTCGCCGGTACGGATACGGATCACGCGCGCCACGTCAAAGACGAAGATTTTACCGTCGCCAATTTTGCCGGTTTGCGCCGTGCGGATAATGGTGTCCACGCAGGTGTCCACGATATCGTCGCTGACCACGATTTCAATTTTCACTTTCGGCAGAAAGTCGACCATGTATTCTGCGCCACGGTAAAGCTCGGTGTGACCTTTCTGACGACCAAAACCTTTCACTTCCGTCACGGTCATCCCGGTGATGCCGACTTCCGCCAGCGCTTCACGCACATCATCCAGTTTGAAAGGTTTAATAATCGCATCAATCTTTTTCATGGTGGGTCCTTAAACTCTTGCCTGTAAGCTGCCTCGTAATCGATTGCTCACAGTACCATATTCAGGCGAATTTTGCGGTACTACTCTTTAAAATCGTTCGCTTCCAGCTCGTGACGCGAGAGCAGCTTGTAAAACTCGGTGCGGTTGCGACCGGCCATCCGCGCCGCGTGGGTCACGTTACCTTTGGTGATCTGCAGCAGCTTGCGCAGATAGTTCAGCTCAAACTGGTTACGCGCTTCGGCAAAGGTCGGCAGCGCCGTGTTTTCCCCTTCCAGCGCCTGCTCCACCAGCGCGTCGCTGATGACCGGTGAGGAGGTCAGCGCCACGCACTGCTCAATCACGTTGACCAGCTGACGCACGTTACCCGGCCAGCTTGCGGCCATCAGCCGCTTCATCGCATCGGTGGAAAACGCGCGCACGAACGGTTTATGACGATCGGCCGCCTGGCGCAAAAGATGGTTCGCCAGCAGCGGGATGTCTTCCGCACGTTCGGCCAGCGCCGGGATTTTCAGGTTGACCACGTTCAGACGGTAGTAGAGATCTTCGCGGAACTCGTTGCGGGCCATCACTTTTGGCAGATCGCGGTGGGTAGCGGAGATAATTCGCACGTTAATATCGATATCGCGGTTGCTGCCCAGCGGGCGCACTTTGCGCTCCTGCAGCACGCGCAGCAGCTTGACCTGCAGCGGCGCGGGCATGTCGCCAATCTCGTCCAGGAACAGCGTGCCGCCTTCCGCCGCCTGGAACAGCCCTTCACGGCTGCTTACCGCGCCGGTGAATGCGCCGCGGGCATGACCAAACAGTTCAGATTCAAGCAGCTGCTCCGGGAGCGCGCCGCAGTTAATCGCAATAAAGGCGTTCTTGCTGCGCGGGCTGGCGTTATGAATCGCCTGCGCGAGGATCTCTTTTCCGGTTCCGCTCTGGCCGTTGATGAGCACGCTGACGTCAGACTGCGCCACCATCCTCGCCTGTTCAAGCAGGCGCAGCATCACGGGACTGCGGGTGACGATAGGCTCCCGCCACGCTTCATCCCCCGCCGGAGCGGCATGTTCCAGCGCGCTGTCGATAGCCTTATACAGCGCATCTTTGTCCACCGGCTTGGTCAGGAAGCTGAATACCCCCTGCTGCGTCGCGGCAACCGCATCCGGGATCGACCCGTGCGCGGTCAGGATAATCACGGGCATACCCGGCTGCTGCTTCTGGATCTCCGCAAACAGCTGCAGGCCGTCCATTTCATCCATCCGCAGGTCGCTTATCACCAGATCGATTTTCTCGCGGCTGAGAATTTTCAGCCCCTCCAGCCCGCTTTCCGCGGTCACGACGCTGTAGCCTTCACTCACCAGACGCATCCCCAGCAGCTTTAACAGACCGGGATCGTCATCCACCAGTAAGAGATGGGCTGGTTTACGGCTCGTCATGCTTCACATCCTCTTGTTTCGGCGCATCGCTGTCCGGCGCAGCGGATGAACTCCCCGGCTGATATTTACGCGACGAGAGCTGTCGTTCGATATCGGTCAGGTTCTCCAGCTTACGCGTCGTGGTATCCAGTTGCGTACGTAAATGTTGCTGCTGTTGACGCAGTGTATCAAGCTCGCTATCGGTTGACTGTTGCAGCTTGCTGTAGCGGGAGCGCTCTTCAGAAAGCTGAAGCTGTAGCGTCTGTCCCTCGCGCCAGAGCTGGTATACCGGGCGGATCTGTACCGGAAGATTGACCACAAACGTGTCCAGTCGGGTCACGTTGGCGCGGCGTTCGACGGGAGTGATTTTCGCATCCGCCAGCAAAATCCCACGCTTGAACGCGTCCTGCCAGGTATCATCATCCAGCATCGCCGCTTTCGCGCGGGCGTCAACCGGCGCCAGACGCTGGGCGCAGTCTATCCCGCGCAGCCAGAACAGCGGGTTACTTTCGACGTCATGGCCTGAGAGGTTCCAGATGTCGTCACAGCGGGTTGAGAGGAAATCGGCCAGCTGGTTATCGGGCCATTTATCTTCTTGTTTATCGCTAATCGCGCTTTGCGGCACATGGGAAATACACCCAGCCAGAAATAAACAGGGCAGGCTCAGGCGAAGCGTGCTGCGGGAAAACACCGCGCGTACGGCGCGGGAAAAGACGTGTGACATACTCACCAGACATAGATTCATTTTATTGATTTTTCCGGCTCAGGGGCAGTTCAATACGGAAGCAAACATCCGAACGTTCGTCCGTGGCAATGTTTAGCTCACCCTGCATGCGTCGTATGCAGTCCCGGGCGATGCTTAAGCCCAGACCACTGCCTTTCACCGCACCTTTCCGCTGATGACTCCCCTGGAAAAAGGGCTCGAAGATCATGGTTTTTTCGTCATCGGGGATCGGGGTGCCGGTGTTAGCGACGTCTATAAACACCCGGGAACCCTTCGTATAGCTTCGGATATAAATGTTACCGGATTCAGTACCATAGTGCACCGCATTGGAATAAAGATTATCCAGAACGCTCATTAGCAGCATGGGTTCAGCGAGACAGGTCGGCGCATTCAGCTCTACACCGGTATGCATCATTTTAGCTCTTGCTGGCAAGCTATGGGCGGAGATCACCATATCCACCAGCGGTTCAATGTCGACGTTTTCCAGTACAACCGCCCCGTCAGCCAGCTTGCGGTTGTAATCCAGTAGTTGCTCAATCAGCTTCTGCAGATTGCGGCTGCTGTTATCCAGGATCTCGACAATTTCTTTCTGTTCGGGGGTAAGCGGCCCTGCCACTTCGTCCGCCAGCAGTTCCGTCCCTTCGCGCATGCTGGCCAGCGGCGTTTTAAGCTCATGGGAGATATGGCGCAGGAACTGATGACGCTGTGATTCAAGCCACGCCAGGCGCTCGGACAGCCAGATAATACGCTGACCGACGGAACGCAATTCGCGAGGGCCTTTAAAAGCGACCGTATCACCCAGCGATTTTCCCTCCCCCAGGCGGTTGATCATTCTCTGGATCCCCTTCACCGGGCCGATGATCATGCGGGTAAAGAGCAGAACCAGCCCGAGGCTCACGAGGAACAGCACCAGCGCCTGCCAGCCGAAGAACTGGCCGCGCTCGGCAATCTCCTGCTGAAGCTGCTGGCCGCGCGAGAAAATCACCGTGCGGGTTGACTGCACCATCTCGGTGTTGGCGTTGGCGAAGGCTTCCAGGCGCGCGGCGGCGGCGGCATCGGGTCCACTATTTTGGCACTGCAGCTGTGCGAGATCGTTCAGATCCTGACGTAACGCCTGATACAGCTTGTCGTCAGGCAATACGCCGGCGTGGGCGTCCAGCATTTCGCTGTAGCGCTTGCGCTGACTCTGGTACACCTTTTCCAGCGTGCGATCGTCAAGCACGCAGTACTGACGATAGCTGCGCTCCATCTCCAGGGCGGCGTTGGTCATGGCCTCACTGCGCCGGGCGTCAATAAGCGTCGTGCGGTTGGTTAATGCCGCCTGCGCGCTCAGCGCGTTCAGGCTTTGCCACGCCTGCCAGGCAAGGATCAGCAACGGCAGCAGGATCAGCAGAAAGGCCATCATGACGAGCTGTCGCAGGGAGCGGGGAAAAACGGGCCAGCGTTTCAACGCATTACTCTCTTAATGGGGGTTTACGCAGAGCGTAACTGAGTCTGCCCTTCAGATACAACAAAGCCGGGTAAAAACCCGGCTTTGTCATGGAATGAGGCGGTGCCTAACTCGACGTTTCGCCCTGGCCTGATAAAGCATCGCTATGATCAGTAGTTGGACGGCAGGCACCTTTTTGTGCGTCATTCGAAGTTTATGTAGCACGTCCCGAAGGGGCTGACATAAGAAGGTGAATGAGCCACTGGTTAATATTATGCAACACCCGTGCCAGAATGCAAAACAAAAAATTAACACCTTGAAATATATAATTTTTACTCGCTTAAACCGTTCGTTATCGGTTGAATGATTTTCAGGCTAAGTGTCGCTGTTCAGCAACACCTTAACGGGAACCTTTCCTGCCACATATAAATCAATAAGTTAAATGTCTCCTTTTGGAGACACTCAAACCAAAGGGTTGTCGCGATTTTGCGACAGAGACAAAAAAGCCCGGTGGCGCTCGCGCTCACCGGGCCTACAGTCAGGACGCTGAAACTTAACCCAGCTGCTTACGCGCGTTGCGGAAGATACGCATCCACGGGCTGTCCTCGCCCCAGTTTTCCGGGTGCCAGGAATTGCTCACGGTACGGAACACACGTTCAGGATGCGGCATCATGATGGTTGCACGACCGCTTTCGCTGGTTACCGCAGTAATACCGTTCACCGAACCGTTCGGGTTGGCCGGGTAGGTTTCGGTGACCTTGCCGAAGTTATCGACAAAGCGCAGCGCTACCAGACCTTTGCTCTCCAGCTGAGCCAGATGCGCGGCATCACGCACTTCGACCTGACCTTCGCCATGGGACACCGCGATTGGCATCTGCGACCCGACCATTCCCTGCAGCAGCAGAGACGGGCTCTGGGTCACTTCCACCAGGCTGAAGCGTGCTTCGAAGCGGTCAGACTGGTTACGCACAAAGCGCGGCCAGGCTTCGCTGCCCGGGATCAGTTCGCGCAGGTTAGACATCATCTGACAGCCGTTACACACGCCCAGCGCCAGGGTCTGCGGACGATGGAAGAAGGTTTCGAACTCGTCGCGCACGCGGCTGTTGAAGAGGATAGATTTCGCCCAGCCCTCGCCCGCACCCAGCACGTCACCGTAGGAGAAACCACCGCACGCCACCAGCGCCTGGAAATCTTCCAGACCGGTACGTCCGGCCAGCAGGTCGCTCATGTGAACGTCGATAGCGTCAAAGCCCGCGCGGTGGAAGGCGGCAGCCATCTCAACGTGGGAGTTAACGCCCTGCTCGCGCAGCACGGCCACTTTCGGACGCGCACCGGTCGCAATGTACGGCGCGGCGATGTCTTCGTTGATGTCGAAGGAGAGCTTCACGTTCAGGCCTGGATCCTGGTCATTGGCCTTCGCGTTGTGCTCCTGATCGGCACATTCCGGGTTATCACGCAGGCGCTGCATCTGCCAGGTGGTTTCCGCCCACCACATGCGCAGCGTGGTGCGGCTTTCGCTGAACACGGCGTGACCGTCAGCTTCAATGACGAAGCGATCGCCCTGAACGGCTTTACCCAGATAGTGCACGCAGTCAGCCAGACCGTGCTGCGCCAGAATCGCTTCAACCGCGTCGCGATCTGCCGCACGCACCTGAATCACGGCGCCCAGCTCTTCGTTAAACAGCGCCGCCAGACGATCTTCACCCAGCGTAGCGATGTTGGCTTCAACCCCACAGTGGCCGGTGAAGGCCATCTCTGCCAGGGTTACCAGCAGGCCGCCGTCGGAACGGTCGTGGTAGGCCAGCAGCTTACGCTGCGCCACCAGCGCCTGGATGGCGTCGTAGAAGCCTTTCAGCTGCGCCACGTCGCGCACGTCGGCTGGCTTATCGCCAAGCTGACGGTAAACCTGCGCCAGCGCGGTGGCGCCGAGCGCGTTGTGGCCTTTACCCAGGTCAATCAGCAGCAGGGCGTTATCTTCGGTCGCCAGCTGCGGCGTAACGGTGTGACGCACGTCTTCCACGCGGGCAAACGCGGTGATCACCAGCGACAGCGGGGAGGTCATCTCGCGCTGCTCGTTACCTTCCTGCCAGCGGGTTTTCATCGACATGGAGTCTTTGCCCACCGGAATGGTCAGGCCGAGGGCAGGACACAGCTCCTCACCCACCGCCTTCACGGCTTCATACAGGCCCGCATCTTCGCCTGGGTGACCGGCAGCGGCCATCCAGTTTGCGGAGAGCTTGATACGTTTGATATCGCCAATCTGCGTGGCGGCGATGTTGGTCAGCGCTTCACCGACCGCCAGACGGGCAGAGGCCGCGAAGTCCAGCAGCGCGACCGGGGTGCGTTCACCCAGCGCCATCGCTTCGCCGTAGTAGCTGTCGAGGCTCGCGGTGGTCACGGCGCAGTTCGCCACCGGGATCTGCCACGGGCCAACCATCTGATCGCGGGATACCATACCGGTCACGGTACGGTCGCCGATGGTCACCAGGAAGGTTTTCTCAGCAACAGCTGGCAGGTGCAGCACGCGATTAACGGCTTCAGCCACGGTAATGCCCTGGCGATCCAGCGCTTTGCCCGCCGCTTTACGGGTCTGCACGTCGCGGGTCATCTTCGGCGTTTTACCGAGCAGAACGTCGAGCGGCAGATCGATCGGCTGGTTGTCGAAATGGGTGTCGCTCAGAGTCAGGTGCTGCTCTTCGGTCGCTTCACCGATGACGGCATACGGCGCGCGCTCGCGGCGGCACAGCTCGTCAAACAGCGGCAGCTGATCCGCCGCAACGGCCAGCACGTAGCGCTCCTGGGATTCGTTACACCAGATTTCCAGTGGGCTCATGCCCGGCTCATCGCTCAGGATATCGCGCAGGTTGAAACGGCCACCGCGACCGCCGTCGCTCACCAGCTCCGGCATGGCGTTGGACAGACCGCCCGCGCCCACGTCGTGGATAAAGAGGATCGGGTTAGCATCGCCCAGCTGCCAGCAGCGGTCGATCACTTCCTGGCAGCGACGCTCCATCTCAGGGTTGTCACGCTGCACGGACGCGAAGTCGAGATCCGCATCCGACTGGCCGGAGGCCATCGAAGAGGCCGCACCGCCGCCCAGACCGATGTTCATCGCCGGGCCGCCGAGCACGATCAGCTTCGCGCCGACGACGATCTCGCCTTTCTGCACGTGATCGGCACGGATGTTGCCGATCCCGCCCGCCAGCATGATCGGTTTGTGGTAGCCGCGCAGCTCTTCGCCGTTGTGGCTGTCCACTTTCTCTTCATAGGTACGGAAGTAACCGTTCAGCGCCGGACGACCAAATTCGTTGTTAAACGCCGCGCCGCCCAGCGGGCCTTCGGTCATGATATCCAGCGCGGTCACAATGCGCTCTGGCTTGCCGAAGTCTTCTTCCCACGGCTGTTCAAAGCCCGGGATACGCAGGTTGGAGACGGAGAAACCGACCAGACCCGCTTTGGGTTTTGCACCACGACCGGTCGCCCCTTCGTCACGGATTTCACCGCCGGAGCCGGTCGCCGCACCCGGCCACGGGGAGATCGCGGTCGGGTGGTTGTGGGTTTCAACCTTCATCAGGATATGCGCGGGCTCCTGATGGAAGTCATAGCGCCCTGCTTCGCGATCGGCGAAGAAGCGGCCCACCTCGGAACCTTCCATCACCGCGGCGTTGTCTTTATAGGCAGACAGCACGTGGTCAGGGGTTTGCTCCATGGTGTTTTTGATCATTTTGAACAGCGACTTTGGCTGCTGTTCGCCGTCAATAATCCAGTCGGCATTGAAAATCTTGTGACGGCAGTGCTCAGAGTTCGCCTGCGCGAACATATAGAGCTCGATGTCGTTCGGGTTACGGTTGAGCTTAACGAACGCATCCTGCAGGTAGTCGATTTCGTCTTCTGCCAGCGCCAGGCCGAGACGCAGGTTGGCGTCAATCAGTGCCTGACGGCCCTGCCCCAGCAGGTCCACGCTCTGTACCGGCGCAGGCTGATGGTGGGAGAAAAGCTTCTGCGCGTCATCGAGAGAGGCAAACACGCTCTCCATCATGCGGTCGTGCAGTTCAGCCGCGACCGCCTGCCACTGCGCGTCGCTCAGGGTAGAGGCTTCCACGTAGTACGCCACGCCGCGCTCCAGACGGTTAATCTGGCTCAGGCCACAGTTGTGGGCGATGTCGGTGGCTTTGGAAGACCAGGGGGAGATGGTGCCCGGACGCGGCGTCGCAAGGATCAGTTTGCCGGTTGGCGTATGGCTGCTGAGGCTTGGGCCATACTTGAGCAGGCGTTCCAGCTGTACGCGCTCCTCTGCATTCAGGGGGGCATTCAGGTCAGCAAAATGGACATACTCAGCGTAAATATTGCTTACCGGAAGGTCGGCCGCCTGAAAACGTGCCAGCAGTTTGGTAATACGGAAGGCAGACAGTGCAGGCGAACCACGCAGAATTTCCATCATAAGTCTCTCGTCTTCGAAGCGCCGGGGCGCTTACAGTGTGCGCAAGGGGGGAAAACGGGCGTCATTATAGAGAATCCTGAGCGCCGACGAAACCGTTTGCGTCGAAATAAAATTGACGAAGAGATTTAACAATAGATGTGACCTGTCTCTCTAATTGGTTGCCAAGTGGCGCAAGTTTACGCAAAATGCCGCTCATTCAATGGCAAACCTTATTGTTAACATGGCTACAGCAGACTGAGGCAACCGGCGTCGCAGAGAATTAACTAATTGAAAAAATTAAAGATTAATTATCTGCTCATCGGCATTGTAACGTTGCTGCTGGCAGTGGCCCTCTGGCCTTCCCTCCCCTGGATCGGCAAAGCCGAAAACCGTATCGCCGCCATTCAGGAGCGGGGGGAATTGCGCGTCAGTACCCTTAACTCTCCGCTGATTTACAGCGACATCAACGGCAAAATCATTGGCCTGGATTATGAACTGGCACAACAGTTCGCCGATTATCTTGGCGTGAAGCTAAAAATCACCGTCCGCCAGAATATCAACCAGCTGTTTGATGACCTCGATAACGACGATGCCGATATGCTTGCCGCCGGGCTGGTGTATAACAGCGAGCGCAGCAAAAACTACCAGCCAGGCCCGACCTACTACTCCGTTTCGCAGCAGCTGGTTTATCGCGTCGGGAGCCTGCGCCCGCGCTCGCTGGCCTCGATTAACGATCGGCAGCTGACGATTGCCCCTGGTCACGTGGTGATTGACGATCTGCGTGAACTCAAGGAGAAGAAATATCCGGACCTGAGCTGGACGGTGGATGCGAAACTCGGCACGACGGAACTGCTGGAGCAGGTAAAAGATCAGAAAGTCCCCTACACCATCGCCGATTCGGTCGCGATCAGCCTGTTCCAGCGGGTGCATCCTGAAATCGCCGTGGCGCTGGACGTCACCGACGAGCAGCCTGTGACCTGGTTTACTCAGCTTGATGACGATCAGACCCTCTCTGCCGCGATGCTCGATTTCTTCAACACCATGAATGAAGACGGTACGCTGGCGCGCCTGGAGGAGAAGTACCTCGGGCATGGTGATGACTTTGACTACGTTGACACCCGCAGCTTCCTGCGTGCGGTAGACAGCGTCCTGCCGGACCTGCAGCCGCTGTTCGAAAAATACGCCCAGGAAATTGACTGGAAACTGCTGGCGGCTATTTCGTATCAGGAATCCCACTGGGATACCCAGGCCACGTCTCCGACTGGCGTACGTGGTTTGATGATGTTAACCAAAAATACCGCGCTGAGCCTGGGCGTCAATGACCGTACCGATGCGGAACAGAGCATCAGCGGCGGCGCGCGCTACCTGCAGGATATGATGGCCAAAGTCCCGGAAACGGTGCCGGAAGAGGAGCGGATCTGGTTCGCGCTGGCGGCCTACAATATGGGCTATGCGCATATGCTGGATGCGCGAGCGCTGACGGCAAAAACAAAAGGCAACCCGGACAGCTGGTCAGACGTAAAGCAGCGGCTGCCGCTGCTGAGCCAGAAGCCATGGTATAACAAGCTGACGTACGGCTACGCGCGTGGGCATGAAGCCTACGCCTACGTGGAAAATATCCGTAAATATCAGATTAGCCTGGTCGGGTATCTGCTGGAGAAAGAGAAAGAGGCGACAGAGGCCAAACAGCTGGCCCAAAGCTACCCTGTCGTGGCGCCGGACGAGCTTAATCGGCCGACGGCTTCAATTCTGCCTTTTGCTGCTTTTTCTGCTGACGGCGCATTCGAAAGAAATCGCTTAATAGCCCCGAACACTCTGGTGCAAGCACCCCGCCGATAGTCTTCACCTGGTGGTTCATCCCCGGGTGACCCAGCACGTCCATCAGTGAACCGGCCGCGCCGGTTTTTTCATCCCGCGCCCCAAAGACCAGAGTCCCGATCCGGCTGTGCACCATCGCCCCGGAACACATCACGCATGGCTCAAGCGTCACATACAGCGTGGTATCAAGCAGGCGATAGTTTTGCAGCACCAGACCGCCCTGACGAAGCGCCATGATTTCGGCGTGCGCGGTAGGATCGTGGCGACCAATGGGGCGGTTCCATCCTTCACCAATCACCTGGTTATTGTGGACCAGCACGGCGCCCACGGGCACTTCGCCCTCGTCCCAGGCACGCTGAGCCAGCGTCAGCGCATGGCGCATCCAGTATTCATGGTCGAGTTCAGGGTTGGACAACGGTTGATACTCCAGTCGAAAAGCGGGGCGCATTATACACGCCGATTATGGATAAGACTATTCGAGTTGCTGGAGTTCACCTGATGGCGTAACGCGCCAGCGGTGCTGGCAAAAATAGAGCAGCGGGTTGTCCTGTTTACTGTCGCTGTAGCCGCTGTACAGGCGCAGCGGCGTACCGATGCGTTTCTCCAGCTGGACCACTTTTTCATGCCCCAGGCAGCGCATCGTCAGCACCCAACCGCCGTAGCCGCGGGCAATTTGCGTGGCAATAAGATTCACGCGCGGAAGCCAGGGGGTATCAAAATAGACTTGCTCCACCAGCGTCTGCGGGGAGCCGGTAATCAGCCAGATGTCCGCATCATTCGCGTCGAGATAGCCCGTAAGGCGCGCCTGCACCACCGGAAAGGCGGCAACGTGGCCGCGAAACCAGTGCGCAAAATCCTGCTCCAGCTGTTTAAGCCGCGCTTCGCTGTGCCCAAACGTACATCCCCACAGCAGCAGGCTCATCGGCCATCGCGCCGCACGGCCTTTCACCAGCAGCGCGATACCGATCGCCGGTAAGAGCGGTAGCACGAGCAGCGCATTCAGAGGTAGACGCCGCAGCAGGTAACGCATAAACGTACCAAACATATCCTGCTGATGCAGCGTGCCATCCAGGTCGAAAAAGACAACGCGACGCGCGTGATTTGCCAAACCTTACTCCTCTGGGTCGTTGAATCCTAATAGCCAGGTAAACAGGAACCCGGCGATCACCGCTACTAAATAGCCTAACAGATAGAGCATCACTTTTCCGGTCACGATGGTTAATGCCAGCGGTAAACCCGAAATGCCAAAGGTAATAACGGTTGCGACCTTCCAGTAGCTGATCAGCGCCCCGCCTACCGCGCCGCCCAGACAGGCCGCGAGGAACGGTTTACCCAGCGGCAGCGTGACGCCAAAAATTAGCGGCTCGCCAATACCGAGCAGGCCGACCGGGAGTGCGCCTTTAATCACCTTTTTCAGACGCGCGTTGCGGGTTTTCATCAGTACGGCAATCGCCGCACCGACCTGCCCTACCCCCGCCATCGACAGGATAGGCAGCAGCGCATTATAGCCGTGCGCCTGCACCAGCTCGACGTGGATCGGTACCAGCCCCTGATGCAGCCCGGTCAGCACCAGCGGCAGGAAAGTACCCGACAGCACCGCGCCCACTAACAGGCCGCCACGGTCAATCGCCAGCGACGCACCGTGGGCGATGGCTTCAGAGATCCACCCGCCTAACGGCTGGAGGGCGACAATCGCTACGCTACCGGTAATCAGCGTAGTCAGCAGCGGGTTGAGAATCAGCTCGATAGAGCCTGGCAGAACCGCGCGCAGCCTTTTCTCAATCCAGCACATCAGGATGACCACCAGCAGCACCGCAATCACCCCGCCGCGGCCGGGCTGGAGCGCCTCACCAAACAGCGTGATCTGCGCCAGCTGCGGGCTGGACAAGATGCCCGCCATCACGCCGCCCATCGCCAGCGATCCGCCAAACACCTTCGCGGTATTGACCCCGACCAGAATGTTCATGATGGCGAACACCGCGCTGCCGAAGATCCCGAGAATCCCCAGCAGGTTCGGATACTGCGTGGCGAAATCCCCCACAATATCCGGTCGCTTGAGGATATTGATGATCCCGGTGATCAGGCCCGAAGCAATAAACGCCGGGATCAGCGGAATAAAGACGTTTGCGAGCTGTCGCAGCGCGTCGCTCATCGGGGCTTTATATTTGGCCTTCACCTGCGCTTTGGTGCGCTCAGCATCGTCAATCGACACGCTCGCGCTAACGCCCATCAGCGCCCGCATGGCATCGACAACCTGCGCCGCTTTCCCCGGGCCGACAATCAGCTGATGCTGCTGACCCTGTTTCACGTAGCCGCTGACGCCGGAAAGTTGCTTCAGACGTGGCACGTCAAGCTGGTCGTCGTTATGCACCTCGACGCGTACCCGCGTCATGCAGTTTTCGAGACGCTGAATATTTTTTTCCCCACCGATCCCCTGCAGGATACCGCTGGCGAGCGCTGCTGTTTTGTCCATACACGCCTCTGTTAGTTTTCTAATGCCGCCCGTAAGAAGCCGTTATGCGCATCGAGTTTGGCTCTCGCGCTCGCCGCATCCAGCCCGCTTAAGATCATCAGAATGGCAGGCTTAACATCGTGATCGGTCTGTTTGAGCACCGCTTCCGCCTCTTCACGCCCTGCGCCCGTCGCCTCCATCACCATGCGGCAGGCTCTGTCCACAAGCTTGACGTTGGTGGCCTGCATATCCACCATCAGGTTCTGATACACCTTGCCGAACTTCACCATCGCGCCGGTGGAGATCATATTGAGCACCAGCTTTTGCGCGGTCCCGGATTTCAGGCGCGTGGAGCCGGTGAGCGCTTCCGGCCCGACCACCGGAGAGATAGCGATAGCGGCCACCTGTGCAATCGGTGAGCCTGGGTTACAGGAGATGGCGACCGTCGTGCAGCCGGTCTGGTTAGCGTATTCCAGCCCGCCAATGACGTACGGCGTGCGCCCGGATGCCGCCAGCCCGACCACCAGATCCTTCGCCGTCAGATTCAGCGCCTTCAGGTCATCCTCGCCCAGCTGTTTGTTATCTTCCGCCCCTTCAACGGCTTTCAGCAGCGCACCGGGTCCACCGGCAATCAGCCCAACCACCAGACCATGCGGCACCCCAAAGGTGGGCGGACATTCTGACGCGTCTAGGACCCCAAGACGCCCGCTGGTCCCCGCCCCCATGTAAATAATGCGTCCACCGGCCTTGAGGGCTTCCGCCGCCGCATCTATCGCTTTCGCCACCTCAGGTAATGTCTCTTTCACTGCCTGCGCGACCAGCGTATCCTGTTGATTAAAGCGGTTAACCAGCTCCAGGGTGGAGAGCGCATCCAGATCCATGGTTTGCGGGTTACGCGTTTCAGAAACAAGTGAGCCAAGATTCATTTTTGTACCTCAAGAATTTTTAATTCATAATAATCACACTATAATGGAATATAAAATTCATTCAGGCGAGCAAAATCCGTATTTGCGCAGATAATCACATTTTCGCCAGGAGACCGTATGAACTGTTTAATTCGCATTCGCCAGCGCTACGCAGGCTTTGCCCAAAGCGACAAGAAGCTGGCGGATTTTCTGCTTTCTCAGCCCGACCACGCGCGCCATCTCAGCTCGCAGCAGCTGGCGAGTGAAGCCGGGGTGAGCCAGTCCAGCGTGGTGAAATTTGCGCAGAAGATTGGCTTTAAGGGCTTCCCCGCCCTCAAGCTGGCGATCAGTGAAGCGCTGGTCAGTAACCCCAATCCGCAGTCCATGCCGGTGCATAATCAGATCCGCGGAGACGATCCGATGCGGCTGGTCGGCGAAAAGCTGATCAAAGAGAACGTGGCGGCCATGCATGCGACGCTCGATGTGAATACGGAAGAGAAGCTGCTGGAGAGCGTGGCGATGCTGCGCGGCGCGCGGCGGATCGTTCTGACCGGCATCGGCGCGTCCGGACTTGTGGCGCGTAACTTTGGCTGGAAGCTGACAAAAATTGGCCTTAACGCCATCGTCGAGCAGGATATGCACGCCCTGCTGGCGACCGTACAGGCGATGGATCCTGACGATCTGCTGCTGGCGATATCCTATTCCGGCGAGCGCCGCGAGATCAACATGGCCACCGATGAAGTGCTGCGCGTCGGCGGTAAAATTCTGGCGATCACCGGTTTTACGCCGAATGCCCTGCAGCAGCGAGCCACGCGCTGTTTATATACCATTGCCGAGGAGCAGGCCACGCGCAGCGCGGCTATCTCGTCCACCAGCGCACAAATGATGCTGACGGACCTGCTGTTTATGGCGCTGGTGCAGCAGGATCTGGAGCGTGCGCCCGAGCGCATTCGCCACAGCGAAGAACTGGTAAAGAAACTGGTTTGACGCGTATAATGCCCGCCCAGTTTGTGTTGTTTCTGAGAATTTCCTGATGGCGCTGTTAATTACCAAAAAATGCATTAATTGCGATATGTGCGAGCCCGAATGCCCGAACCAGGCCATTTCGATGGGCGACAGCATTTATGAGATTAACAGCGACCGCTGCACCGAATGCATCGGCCACTATGAAACGCCGACCTGTCAGAAAGTGTGCCCGATCCCCAATACCATCCTGAAGGATCCGGCACACGTCGAGAGCGAAGAGCAGCTGTGGGATAAGTTTGTCCTGATGCACCACGCGGACAAACTTTAACTTTCGATGATCACCGTTGCGCTGGCATAGTGACGCTCATCCGCGATCGTCACGTGCACGTGATTCACGCCCAGCTTCTCGGCCAGCTTTTGCGCCTCGCCCCATAAGCGCAGGCTTGGCTTACCCAGCTCATCGTTAAACACTTCAAACTGGTTGAACGCCAGACCGTTACGAATGCCGGTTCCGAAGGCTTTGGCGGCCGCCTCTTTTACCGCAAAGCGCTTCGCCAGGAAACGCACAGGCTGCTGATGCGCTTCCCAGATGGCCCATTCGTTATCGCTCAGCACGCGTCTTGCGAGGCGATCGCCGCTGCGGGCGATCACCGCTTCAATGCGGGCTATTTCAACGATATCAGTGCCTAAGCCCAGAATGGCCATTACTGACGCGCTTCCTGCATCAGGCGTTTCATTTCTGAGACCGCCTCTTTCAGGCCGCTCATCACCGCACGGCCAATAATCGCGTGACCGATGTTCAGCTCGTGCATTTCCGGGATGGCGGCAATGGGCTTCACGTTATGGTAGGTCAGGCCGTGACCGGCATTGACCTTCAGACCCAGGCTCGCCGCGTAGGTAGCCGCTTTGGCAATACGCTCCAGCTCTTTCGCCTGCTCTTCATCATTTTTGGCATCGGCATAGCAGCCGGTGTGAATTTCGATATACGGCGCGCCCACGTCGGCTGCCGCTTTAATCTGGGTGAAATCGGCGTCAATAAACAGCGAAACCAGGATACCGGCATCCGCCAGGCGCTTGCAGGCATCGCGCATTTTGTCGAGCTGACCGGCCACATCCAGACCGCCTTCGGTCGTCACTTCCTGGCGTTTTTCCGGCACCAGGCAGCAGAAGTGCGGCTGGGTCTCACAGGCAATCGCCAGCATCTCTTCGGTGACCGCCATCTCCAGATTCATACGGGTATCCAGCGTCTGGCGCAGAATGCGCACGTCGCGGTCGGTGATGTGGCGACGGTCTTCACGCAGATGAACGGTAATGCCGTCGGCGCCAGCCTGTTCAGCGATAAACGCCGCCTGAACCGGATCGGGATACGCCGTGCCGCGCGCATTACGCAGCGTGGCGATATGATCGATGTTGACGCCTAACAGTAATTCAGCCATGACAATCCTCGGTTTTCTTTTCGATTCTGTGGTCTAACGTTTCGGCACAAACTGCCTGAATAATTCGCGGCTCTTTAAGGGCTTGCCGCCAAGATACGGCTTGAGGGCAATCCGGGTAAAGCGTTTTGCTGCGCGCAGGGTATCCTGATCGGGAAACTCGCGCTCATACAGCGCCCGGAGCTGGCGCCCGGTAAAGGTGCTATTGTCGATCACGATGCTGGCAATAAAGCCCTTTTCTTCTCGGTAGCGGTAGGTCATGGTGTCTTCCACTTCATCACCGCTGCCCGCACAGTGCAGAAAATCGACCCCGTACCCAAGATGGCCCAGCAGCGCCAGTTCAAAACGCCGCAGCGCAGGCTCGGGTGTGCCGGTCGCGCCAGCCAGCGCCTGGATACAGTGCAGATAATCAAAGAAAAGTTCAGAGAAGCGCGTCTCATGTTCAAGAACGCGTGAGATGAGTTCATTGACATACAGGCCGCTGTAGAGCGTGATGCCCGAGAGAGGAAGCGCCAGGGAGACGGCTTCGGCGCTGCGCAGGGTTTTAACTTCCCCTCGCCCACCAAAACGTACCAGCAGCGGCGTGAAAGGCTGTAAGGCACCTTTCAGGTTAGAACGTTTGGAACGTGCGCCTTTTGCAACAAGGCGCACGCGGCCAGACTCTTCCGTGAAGACGTCCAGCATCAGGCTGGTTTCGCTCCAGGGACGACTATGCAGGACAAAGGCGCGCTGCCATCCATCCATATGCTCGTCGTCTTGAGTTACTGGTCTTCGCCGTAACCGAGGCTGCGCAGAGCACGCTCATCATCGGCCCAGCCAGATTTGACTTTCACCCACAGTTCGAGGTGAACCGGCGCTTCGAACATCTCCTGCATGTCCTTACGGGCTTCAATGCCGATAGTTTTGATCTTGGCGCCTTTGTTGCCGATCACCATCTTCTTCTGCCCTTCACGCTCAACGAGGATCAGGCCGTTGATGTCGTAGCCGCCACGCTCGTTGCTCTGGAAACGCTCGATCTCCACCGTCACAGAGTACGGCAGTTCAGCACCCAGGAAACGCATCAGCTTTTCACGGATGATTTCAGACGCCATAAAGCGCTGAGAACGATCGGTGATGTACTCTTCAGGGAAGTGGTGAATCGCTTCCGGGAGATGCTTACGCACGATGCCCGCGATGGTGTCCACGTTCAGCCCCGTCTCTGCAGACAGCGGGACGATATCAAGGAAGTTCATCTGGCTACCGAGCCACTGCAGATGCGGCAGCAGATCGGCCTTTTCCTGCACGTTGTCAACTTTGTTGACGGCGAGGATGACCGGCGTTTTGCCGTCGCGCAGCTTGTTCAGCACCATCTCGTCGTCCGGCGTCCAGCGGGTGCCTTCCACAACGAAAATCACCAGCTCCACGTCGCCAATCGAGCTGCTCGCAGCCTTGTTCATCAGACGGTTGATGGCACGCTTCTCTTCCATGTGCAGGCCCGGGGTATCGACGTAGATCGCCTGATACGCGCCTTCAGTATGGATACCGACGATGCGGTGACGCGTGGTCTGCGCCTTACGCGAGGTGATGGAAATCTTCTGCCCAAGCAGATTATTCAACAGGGTGGATTTGCCGACGTTCGGGCGCCCGACGATGGCAATAAATCCGCAATAGGTCTTTTCTTCGCTCATTCCAGCTCCAGCATTTTTAACGCCTGTTCGGCGGCAGCCTGTTCAGCCTTACGACGGCTTGAACCTGTGCCCACCACCGGTTCACTCAGGCCACTGACCTGGCAATGGATGGTAAATTCCTGATCGTGCGCTTCGCCACGAACCTGCACCACCAGATAAGATGGCAGCGGCAGATGACGACCCTGCAAATATTCCTGCAGGCGCGTTTTGGGATCTTTCTGTTTATCGCCCGGGCTGATTTCGTCCAGACGGGTCTGATACCAGTTCAGGATCAGCTTTTCTACGGTCTGGATATCGCTGTCCAGGAACACACCACCAATTAATGCTTCGACCGTATCGGCAAGAATAGATTCACGACGGAAGCCGCCGCTTTTCAGTTCACCCGGCCCAAGACGCAGACATTCGCCCAGTTCAAATTCGCGCGCGATTTCCGCAAGGGTATTACCCCGAACCAGCGTGGCACGCATGCGGCTCATATCCCCTTCATCCACACGCGGGAAACGATGATAAAGCGCATTCGCAATCACGAAACTTAAAATAGAGTCGCCTAAAAACTCGAGACGCTCATTATGTTTGCTGCTGGCACTGCGGTGGGTTAATGCCTGTTGCAACAACTCCTGATGATGAAAAGTGTAGCCCAGCTTCCGTTGAAGCCGATTAATTACGATGGGGTTCATGCGATACCAATAAATGAATGCGTCAAAAATGCAGCACACGAAACCGACCTGAGAAAACCAACGCGGTTTCGTGTGCCGTGGCACCCTTGCAGGGCCAACCTTAAACTTCGGGGGAATATTCTATACACAACGACAGGGGATGTCGTTAGTTCGAAGAGATTTATCGGTGAAATAATTCGTGTAGCCGCTTTAATTAGCGGCTACACGTTCATTTAGTGAGAATTAATGGATTCCGCCAATACGATTCAGGCGTACGCCGGTCGGCCATTCGCCTTCCTGCTTCTCAAAACTCATCCAGATCGCGGTCGCTTTACCCACCAGATTCGCTTCCGGCACAAAGCCCCAGTAACGGCTGTCCGCAGAATTATCGCGGTTGTCACCCATCATGAAGTAATGGCCCGGCGGTACAATCCAGCTTGCCAGCTGTTGGCCCGGCTGACGATAGTACATACCCAGCTGATCCTGCGCGATTGGCACGGTGAGGATCCGGTGCGTCACGTCGCCCAGCGTCTCTTTGCGCTCAACCAGACGGATACCGTTATCTTTGGTTTCGCCTTTCGGTACCTGGAAGAATCCGCTGGTCGCTTCACCGCCGTTATGACGGGCAAAGGTCTGCACAAAATCACTTGGCTCGACGTTTGAGTAGGTGATTGGCAGCGCGTTTTCACATGCGGTACCGGAACTGCAGCCTGGCTGAACGGTGACTTCTTTCGCAACCGGATCGTAAGTCACTTTGTCACCCGGCAGACCTACCGCACGCTTGATGTAGTCCAGGCGCGGATCTTCCGGATATTTGAACACCACGATGTCACCACGTTTTGGATGACCGGTTTCGATCAGCGTTTTCTGGTAGATCGGATCTTTAATGCCGTAGGCAAACTTCTCTACCAGAATAAAATCACCAATCAGCAGCGTTGGCATCATTGAACCTGATGGGATCTGGAACGGTTCGTAAATAAACGAACGTACCACCAGCACAATCGCCAGCACCGGAAACACCGAGGCGCCCGTTTCCAGCCAGCCCGGTTTCGGACCGACTTTCTTCAGGGTTTTCGCGTCAATACCATCGCCAGTGGCTGCCTGTGCGGCAGCCTGACGTTCACGACGTTTTGGGGCGAAGATAAACTTATCCAGACACCACAGCAGACCTGTCACCAGGGTAGCAATGACCAGGATCAGGGCAAACATGTTCGCCATGCCAACTCCTTAGGGTTATTTGCCGTCTTTACCAACATGAAGGATGGCAAGGAATGCTTCCTGCGGCAGCTCGACGTTACCGACCTGCTTCATACGCTTCTTACCTTCTTTCTGCTTCTGGAGCAGCTTTTTCTTACGGCTGACGTCACCGCCATAGCACTTCGCCAGAACGTTTTTACGCAGCTGTTTCACGGTGGAACGCGCGATAATGTGGTTGCCGATGGCCGCCTGAATCGCGATATCGAACTGCTGACGCGGGATCAGATCTTTCATCTTCTCAACCAGTTCGCGACCACGGTATGGCGCATTGTCGTTGTGGGTGATCAGCGCCAGCGCATCCACACGCTCGCCGTTGATCAGCACGTCCACACGCACCATGTTGGAGGCCTGGAAGCGTTTGAAGTTGTAATCCAGTGACGCATAGCCACGGGAGGTGGACTTCAGACGGTCGAAGAAGTCGAGTACCACTTCCGCCATCGGGATTTCGTAGGTCAGCGCGACCTGGTTACCGTGGTAAACCATGTTGGTCTGCACGCCGCGCTTCTCAATACACAGCGTAATGACGTTACCGAGGAATTCCTGCGGCAGCAGCATGTGACATTCGGCAATAGGCTCACGCAGCTCGTGAATATTGTTCAGCGGCGGCAGCTTGGACGGGCTGTCGACGTAGATCACTTCTTTCGAGGTGGTTTCAACTTCATACACTACCGTCGGCGCGGTGGTGATCAGGTCCAGATCGTATTCACGCTCCAGACGCTCCTGAATGATCTCCATGTGCAGCAGACCGAGGAAGCCACAGCGGAAGCCGAAGCCCAGCGCCGTTGAGCTTTCTGGCTCGTAGAACAGGGAGGCATCGTTCAGGCTCAGCTTGCCAAGCGCATCACGGAAGTTTTCATAGTCGTCAGAGCTGACCGGGAACAGGCCCGCGTAAACCTGCGGCTTCACCTTTTTAAAGCCTGGCAGCGCTTTTTCTGCCGGGTTACGCGCACCGGTCAGGGTATCGCCCACCGGCGCACCGAGGATGTCTTTGATAGCGCATACCAGCCAGCCTACCTCGCCGCATGTCAGCTCGGTACGGTCAACCTGTTTTGGCGTGAAGATACCCAGACGGTCAGCATTGTAGACCTGTCCGGTACTCATAACCTTGATTTTGTCGCCTTTGCGCATGGTGCCGTTTTTAATACGCACCAGGGAGACAACGCCCAGATAGTTATCGAACCAGGAGTCGATAATCAGCGCCTGCAGCGGGGCATCCGGATCGCCTTCCGGGGCCGGAATATCACGCACCAGGCGCTCCAGCACGTCGGTCACGCCGACACCGGTTTTAGCAGAGCAGCGCACGGCATCGGTCGCGTCAATGCCGACAATATCTTCAATCTCTTCCGCGACGCGCTCAGGATCGGCGGCTGGCAGGTCAATCTTGTTCAGAACCGGCACAACTTCGAGGTCCATTTCCATCGCGGTGTAGCAGTTTGCCAGGGTCTGGGCTTCTACGCCCTGCCCGGCATCGACTACCAGCAGCGCGCCTTCACAGGCCGCGAGCGAGCGTGAAACCTCATAGGAGAAGTCAACGTGGCCTGGGGTGTCGATAAAGTTCAGCTGATAGGTTTCGCCATCAGCCGCCTTGTAATCCAGCGTGACGCTCTGCGCTTTGATGGTGATACCGCGTTCGCGTTCCAGGTCCATGGAGTCCAGAACCTGGGCTTCCATTTCACGATCAGACAGGCCACCGCAAATCTGGATAATACGGTCAGACAGCGTCGACTTACCGTGGTCAATGTGAGCAATGATCGAAAAGTTACGTATGTTCTTCATATAGTTAAATAATTATGCCTTACGAATTCCTGGAGGCCGCTGTTCTTAGCCTGACGTTTTTCAGTGCGAAAACGCAGCATTCTACACTACATCTCCGCTACCTGGAAATGGACTTAGCGCCAGGTATAGCGTGAAGAAAGGACGTTTTCTGTTTTAAGACGTAAAAATGATAAAGCCCGATGAATCACCGGGCCTCAGAAGAGAGCGTCTCGACGCGAAGCTGGTCTGGCGCCAGCCCAACGCTGAGAATGACAGGCTGCCACTCCTCGCGCGCGGCAAGCGTCGGGGAGAGGCCTTTGGCAAGCCAGAATCCCCCCAGACCACCTAATGCGGCACCGCACATGGCGGCTCCGTCGGTGCCAAACAGCATCTGGAAAACGCCGCCCATAATAAACAGCCCGATCAGCGGAGAGAGATAGACCAGCATGGCGGAGCTGAGCAGACTGCCTTCCGCGATGCCCAGTTCAACCTTCTGCCCGGCCATCAGCGGCTGTTCGCTTGGCACAGAAATCGTGTGCGATGTTTGTGGCCCGAGCTTATTCAGCACGCGGCTGCCGCAACCGGCTCGGGATGCGCAGCTATTACATGAGGCTTTTACATCGCAACTCACCAGCGCAATGCCGTTTTGCCACGAGACTACCGTCGCCCACTCTTTGATCATTGTGCGGCCCTGAATTTAATGCTGTCGGAGATGCGCTTCGCCGTTTGCGGAGGAAGTTCACCCACAATGGTGATCTCTGCGTTATCGCGTACCGTTGTGCTCACCGTACGGCGCCCGGTACGCAGCATTTGTTCGGCGCTGTTTGCCGTTGCGCGATTGATATTCACCGAGAAGCTGAACAAACCATCGGAATAGAGGCGCGATTCCACCGGCGTTTCAATCGTTGGCAGCTGACGACGGCTGCTGGACACTTCGCTAAACCCTTGTGGGATCCAGGCAGGTACCCAGTTGAAATTAACGGAATCGCCTGCCGGAACGGAAAGCAGCGGCGGCAGGCTGGCCTTAGCCAGATTCTGCATGCTGTTGCCAACCTGATTGTTCACGCTGAAGGAGATAACGCGGAACTGTTCCAGCGTTTCACCGTCACGGTCAAGCAGATCTACACGCATGGGGAGCTTGGTTTCCGCGTCGATCCAGACAATATAGCTGTAGCGCGTTCCATCCCGGGCGACAACGCGGATCACCTCACACAGTCTGTCCGCAATACGCGTACGCCCTACCGAGATAAAATCATAGTAAGGGGCCAGCCGTTTGAAGTCGGTGTAAATGAGTGACGGCAGAGAATCAACGATATAGTCGCCATTCAGCGTGAAAGGCTCCAGGCCGGGCTCGAAATAGCTGATTTCGTTACCACGCTGGACAACTTCCCGACGCGGGCCATCCATCTGTAAAAGCTGGGCGAGCGGCTGATTATCAAGACGGGCATGGCGATAGCGTAACGACTCGACGCCCTGCTTATTGATGCTGATAAATGCCAACTCGTAATTGAGTGACTGGCTGGCCAGATTCATTTGCTGCAACAACGCCCCGGATGATACATCAGCCGAGGCGTTGGCAGAGAAGAACAGGCTACCCGCCATCAGAGACATGGCGAACCAAAGTTGCTTCATTACTGCGATTGCGTTCCTAAAGTTTGGTTTCCGGGCACCTGCACAGCAGCTTGCTGTGTCTGCGCCTGCTCAAACTGAAGCTGTTCAGAGTGCAGACGACGCTGCAACTCGTAATCCTGCAACATCGCATTAATGCGACGGCGCTGCTCCTGAACCTGCTGTTGCTGGCCGCCGCTGGCGGAAGCATCAGCCGGTACGCCCAGGCTTACCGGGCTGGCTTTGCCCATCATCGGCAGTGTGTTAAACACTGGCGCTTCTGGCTGCTGATTAGTTTCAGACTGAGTATTATAGTGCTGGACGCCAACGATAACTGCAAGCGATACGCATGCAGCCACACCCATTTGGGTAAGCTGGCTGGCCCACGGACGCACCTTTTGCCAGAATGGCATTTTCTGCCACTGGTGAGGCGCGGGTTGAGCTTCAGGAATCAGCGGAGTGGTCTGATGAACAGGCTCATTCTCAATCGCCGCCATGACGCGGGCTGAGATATCGAAATGGAGAACCTCGCCGGTGTCACCGCGAAGGGTGTCACGGATGAGATGGTAACTCTCCCAGGTCTCTTGCATTTCGGGAGAATGAGACAGCTCGTTGAGCAGCTCACTATCCACCGTTTCACCATCCATTAAAGCGGAAAGTTTTTCTTTCTGCATGCCTAATACCTTTTCCAGTATCCCGCTATCGTCAACGCCTGATAAGCGGTTGAACTTTATTATCAATAGCTTCTCGCGCACGGAAAATTCGTGAACGTACCGTGCCGACCGGACAATCCATGATAGCGGCTATCTCTTCATAGCTCAGACCATCCAGCTCCCGTAACGTAATTGCCATGCGTAAATCTTCCGGGAGCGACTCGATCGTGCGAAAAACGATTTGTCTCAGTTCTTCTGACAACATTAAGTTCTCAGGGTTCGAAATTTCTTTCAATGCGCCGCCACTTTCGAAGTTTTCGGCGTCGATTGCGTCCACATCACTAGAAGGCGGACGACGGCCCTGAGCGACCAGATAATTCTTTGCCGTATTGACCGCAATACGGTACAGCCAGGTATAAAAAGCACTATCTCCCCGGAACGAATCCAGCGCGCGATAGGCCTTAATAAAAGACTCTTGCACCACATCAGGCACATCGCCTGACGGTACATAGCGGGAAACCAGGCTCGCCACCTTATGCTGGTAGCGCACCACCAGTAAGTTAAAGGCTTTCTGATCTCCCTTCTGGACCCGTTCAACCAGGACCTGGTCCGTTAACTGCTCGCTCATCCGAGGTAATGTCTCCCCAAACCTAAATTCCACGCGTTATCGAAACGCCACTCTAAAAATACCGCACTTTGAGCAAGCACCGAATTAGAGTGTCTGATCTTCAATAAGTTCCGTAACGCCTTTGTTTTTGTTCATCGCGCCGCAGACTGTTCATTTTCTCTCATTATAAGTCTGTTCACGATACGCACCACTTTCTGACAAGAAACATCTTTTTCCCGCCAGAAGAGTAACGCAACCCAGTCTTTATTTCATCACAAAATCTGACGCTAACGATCTGCTTCGCAAAATAATTTCACTCATTTACCCTCCGTTTACCTCTGCTTACGCGTTTAGTCATTGCAACAGCCATTAAAAAAAACGTGCGATAAATCGCATTCAGGTGCTATTCTGGCCCAACACTGTTTAGTAAATTAAACAACAATCATGAACACAACACCTGAACTCCATTGTGATGTACTGATCATCGGCAGCGGCGCTGCCGGTCTCTCTCTGGCGCTACGCCTGGCCGAGCATCAAAACGTTATCGTTCTGAGTAAAGGGCCGATAAGCGAGGGTTCCACGTTTTATGCCCAGGGCGGGATTGCCGCCGTGTTTGATGAGACAGACAGCATTGCCTCCCACGTCGACGATACGCTGATTGCCGGGGCCGGGATCGTGGATGCGCATGCCGCAGAGTTTGTCGCCAGCAATGCCCGCCATTGCGTGCAGTGGCTCATCGACCAGGGCGTCTTATTCGATACGCAGGTTCAACCCAACGGTGAAGAGAGCTACCACCTGACGCGTGAAGGCGGCCATAGCCACCGCCGCATCCTGCACGCAGCGGATGCCACCGGGAAAGAAGTGGAGACCACGCTGGTCGGCAAGGCGCTGAGCCATCCTAATATTCGGGTGCTTGAACGAAGTAACGCCGTTGACCTGATTATCTCCGACAAGATTGGCCTGCCGGGCACGCGTCGCGTGGTGGGCGCCTGGGTCTGGAACCGCAATAAAGAGAAGGTGGAAACTTGCCAGGCGAAAGCTGTAGTGCTGGCCACGGGCGGTGCCTCTAAAGTATATCAGTACACCACGAACCCGGACATTGCCTCCGGAGACGGTATCGCGATGGCCTGGCGCGCCGGCTGCCGGGTGGCGAACCTTGAGTTCAATCAGTTTCACCCAACCGCCCTGTTTCATCCTCAGGCGCGCAACTTCCTGCTGACGGAAGCCCTGCGCGGCGAAGGCGCCTATCTGAAACGCCCTGACGGCACCCGCTTTATGCCGGACTTTGACTCTCGTGGCGAACTGGCCCCGCGCGATATCGTTGCCCGCGCCATCGACCATGAAATGAAGCGTCTTGGCGTGGATTGCATGTATCTTGATATCAGCCACAAGCCTGCAGAGTTTATTCGCCAGCACTTCCCGATGATTTACGAAAAGCTGCTCAACCTTGGCATCGATTTAACGCGCGATCCGGTGCCGATTGTGCCAGCCGCCCACTATACCTGCGGTGGAGTCATGGTTGACGATCATGGGCGTACCGATGTCGATGGCCTGTATGCTATCGGTGAGGTCAGCTATACCGGGCTTCACGGCGCGAACCGTATGGCGTCTAACTCGCTGCTTGAGTGCCTGGTCTACGGCTGGTCGGCCGCAGAAGACATCACCAAACGCATGCCCTACGCCCGCGAGACAGAGCGCCTGCCTGCCTGGGATGAAAGCCGCGTGGAAAATCCGGACGAGCTGGTCGTGATCCAGCATAACTGGCATGAGCTACGGCTGTTCATGTGGGATTACGTCGGGATTGTGCGCACCACGAAACGTCTTGAGCGCGCGCTGCGCCGCATCACGATGCTGCAGCAGGAAATTGATGAGTATTATGCCAATTTCCGCGTATCGAATAATCTGCTGGAGCTGCGCAATCTGGTGCAGGTTGCCGAGCTGATCGTTCGCTGCGCGATGATGCGTAAAGAGAGCCGCGGGTTGCACTATACGCTGGACTATCCGGATCAGCTTGCGGAATCCGGCCCGTCGATCCTCGCCCCGCAGGTTTACATAAACAGATAAAACGCCTGGGTCAGGGCAGTGTAATCTTTGGAATAACGCTGGTCTGGCCCACGGATCACCATTCGATCGTTAAAGCATTCACCCTCTTTCGGCGAGAGCGCCAGCAGCACGCGGTGTGGCAGTCGGCCTTCCGTATCCGAAATATCGGTACGCAAACGTAACGTCCAGCCAATCTCCTGCGCGATACCGATGAACGTGTTGCCGGTACTCTCTGGCAGGACCACGCAGAAAAAGCCTTCTTCGGAGATGAGTTCGGCCGCACTGGTGAGCAGCGCTTTATGATCGAGGGAACGGGTATAACGCGCCTGTTCGCGCTCGGGTGTCCCGCACTCAACGCCGGGCGCGTAGTAGGGAGGGTTGCTGACGATCAGATCGTAACGCGCGGTTTGTTCAGGCGCCCAGGCGAGCACATCGGCGCAGTCCACTTTCATGCGGGCAGCCCAGGGGGATTCGGCCACATTTTCACTTGCCTGCTCTGCCGCCTGCGCATCCAGTTCGACGGCATCGATGGTGACATGTTCTTCCGTGCGCTGCGCCAGCATTAACGCCACCAGCCCGCTGCCGGTACCGATATCAAGAATACGCTTAACCCCTGCGACAGGCGCCCACGCGCCCAGTAAAATACCGTCCGTACCGACCTTCATGGCACAGCGATCGTGAGCGACAAAAAATTGTTTAAACGTAAAACCATCGCGGCGCAGCTGCGCTTTGAGTTGAGACATGTCGGAGCAACCTTCTAAGTGAAACTGGAGTAGCATAGGGGAAAGCGAAGTGGCCGAAAAGCGATATCCATACAAACAGATGAAGATTACAGCCGTAACGTCTATAATCAGCGCCCCACACAGAGGTAGAACATGACTGTAACGACTTTTTCCGAACTTGAACTCGATGAAAGCCTGCTCAATGCACTTGAGAGCAAAGGCTTTACACGCCCGACCGCCATTCAGGCAGCGGCCATTCCGCCTGCGCTTGAGGGCCGCGATGTGCTCGGTTCTGCGCCAACCGGCACGGGGAAGACAGCAGCCTATTTGCTGCCTGTGTTGCAGCATCTGCTCGATTTTCCACGTAAAAAATCTGGCCCGCCGCGTATTTTAATCCTGACGCCGACGCGCGAACTGGCCATGCAGGTGGCCGATCACGCGCGTGAACTCGCGGCAAATACCCATCTGGATATCGCGACCATCACCGGCGGCGTTGCGTATATGAACCACGCCGAAGTGTTCAGCGAAAACCAGGACATCGTCGTTGCGACGACGGGCCGTCTGCTGCAGTACATTAAAGAAGAGAACTTCGACTGCCGTGCGGTTGAAACGCTGATCCTCGACGAAGCCGACCGTATGCTGGACATGGGCTTCGCACAGGATATCGAGCACATTGCCGGGGAAACGCGCTGGCGTAACCAGACGATGCTGTTCTCTGCCACCCTCGAAGGGGAAGCGATTAAAGACTTCGCAGAGCGTCTGCTGGAAGATCCGGTAGAAGTGTCGGCGACGCCGTCCACCCGTGAGCGTAAGAAGATCCACCAGTGGTACTACCGCGCGGACAACCTTGAGCACAAGGTCGAATTGCTCAAACACCTGCTGAAGCAGGAAGATGCGCTGCGCACAATCGTGTTTGTCCGTAAGCGCGAGCGCGTGCATGAGCTGGCAGAAATGCTGCGTAACGCCGGGATCAACAACTGCTATCTTGAAGGCGAGATGGCGCAGATCAAGCGTACCGAAGGCATTAAGCGCCTGACCGATGGCCGCGTTAACGTGCTGGTTGCCACAGACGTTGCCGCTCGCGGGATCGACATCCCTGACGTCAGCCACGTCATTAACTTCGATATGCCGCGCAGCGGCGATACCTATCTGCACCGTATTGGCCGTACCGGCCGCGCGGGCCGCAAAGGGATTGCGATTTCACTGGTCGAAGCGCATGACTACCTGCTGCTGCAGAAAATTGGCCGCTATGTTGACGAGCCGCTGAAAGCGCGGGTTATTGATGGCTTGCGCCCAACCACACGTGCGCCGAGTGAAAAAATGACGGGTAAACCGTCCAAGAAAGCGCTCGCGAAACGTGCTGAGAGAAAAGAGAAAGAAAAAGAGAAACCACGCGTGAAGCAGCGCCACCGCGACACCAAAAATATTGGTAAGCGCCGTAAGCCAAGCTCTGCCGCACCAGAGACAAAAACGGAAGAGTAAAAAAAGCCGGGGAAATCCCCGGCTTTTTTATTCCCCCCGTAGCTGAAGCCTTACAGGCTTTCAGTAAAGGTACGCGCGATAACGTCGCGCTGCTGTTCTGAGGTCAGAGAGTTGAAGCGTACCGCATAGCCGGACACGCGAATGGTCAGCTGTGGGTATTTTTCTGGGTGCTCAACCGCGTCCATCAGCGTTTCGCGACGCAGTACGTTTACGTTCAGGTGCTGACCACCTTCCACGCGCACTTCCGGTTTCACTTCCATTGGAATTTCACGGTATTCGATTTCGCCCAGTTTGCTCACCGGCACGATTTCATCTTCAGCAAAACCCGCTTTCGCGACGACACAGCGCGCTTCGTTTTTCTCGCTGTCCAGCAACCAGAAAGAGTTGAGCAGATCGTCATTTGCAGCTTTAGTAATCTGGATACCTGTAATCATGTGTTGCCTCCCTTAGGCTACATTAACTGATGTCGGCCTCTCGCGGCCAATTGGTAAAACCATTGTTTCTTGTGTGTATATATATCATTCACACCTCGGTGATTTATTGATTTAAATCAACAAAAACACCAACCACATAAAGAGTGTGGTTTGAATTTATTGCTTTAGATCAATTTCACGACCTTACCAATTCAATTCAACCTGCATATTTTCAACATAAATTTAGCCACTTAGCGCGCATTTCAGTGTGCTATTTTGCTCACCGGGCTTTAACAGGTAAGCTAGTCAGAGATTGAAATTCGCAGGAGAGCGAGATGACGACACCTTTAACCTGGCATGACGTGCTGGCAGAAGAAAAGCAG
Organism: Enterobacter sp. BNK-22; assembly: GCF_048684805.1. Taxonomy (NCBI): domain Bacteria; kingdom Pseudomonadati; phylum Pseudomonadota; class Gammaproteobacteria; order Enterobacterales; family Enterobacteriaceae; genus Enterobacter; species Enterobacter sp. BNK-22. Next base: position 14,476 of record NZ_JBLQTT010000001.1, on the reverse strand, counting down.
CAGCCCTATTTTATCAATACGCTCAGCACCGTTGCGGCTGAGCGCCAGTCCGGACAGACGATTTACCCGCCGCAGAAAGATGTGTTCAACGCCTTTCGCTACACCGAACTGAGCGATGTGAAAGTGGTCATTCTGGGCCAGGATCCCTATCACGGCCCGGGCCAGGCGCATGGGCTGGCGTTTTCCGTACGTCCCGGCGTGGCGATACCCCCTTCTCTGCTCAATATGTATAAAGAGCTTGAGGGAACCGTGCCCGGGTTTACCCGGCCAAACCATGGCTACCTGGAAAGCTGGGCGCGTCAGGGCGTGCTGTTATTGAACACGGTACTCACCGTTCGGGCCGGCCAGGCGCACTCGCACGCCAGCCTGGGCTGGGAGACGTTCACCGATAAAGTCATCAGCCTGATCAACGAACACCGTGAAGGGGTCGTGTTTTTACTCTGGGGATCGCACGCGCAGAAGAAAGGGGCGATTATTGACCGTCAGCGTCATCACGTGTTGAAAGCGCCGCACCCGTCACCGCTGTCTGCACATCGCGGTTTCTTTGGCAGTAATCATTTTGTTCTGGCGAACGAATGGCTGGAAAAACGTGGCGAAACGCCCATTGACTGGATGCCTGTGTTACCGGCAGAGAGCGAATAGTATTTGAATGTGCCGGGTCTGACCCGGCACATGAAGGGGCTTATGCCTTATTCTGACGCCACCATTCGGCCAGCAGTACGCCGGTCGCAACGGATACGTTCAGACTTTCCACATTGCCTGTCCCATCAATAGAGACGCTCAGATCCGCACTGGAGAGGGCCGCATCAGACAGACCATCGCGTTCCTGACCCAGCACCAGCACCATTTTGCGTGGCAGCGTCGCTTTAAACAGCGGCGTACCGGCATGGCTCGAGGTGGTCACGATGGAATAACCCGCTTTACGGAACTGCTCAAGGGCATCCAGCACGCTGTCGCCGGTGATCGGCTGTACGTGTTCGGCTCCGCCTTCCGCAGTACGGATCGCGGCACCGGATTCCAGCAGCGCGGCATCCTGCAACAGCACGCCTTTCACGCCAAAGTGAGCGCAGCTACGCATCATTGCGCCCAGGTTATGCGGGTTGCCCACGTCTTCCAGCGCCAGTACACAGTCATCGGCATCCGCCTGACTGACCCACTGCTGAACGGTCGTACCGTTACGTTTTTTGATCAGGAAGCAGACGCCGCCGTGGTGTTCTGTACCGGATGCTTTGGTCAGCTCGGCATCATCAACCACGTGGTAGGCTTTGCGGTTTGCCGCCATCCAGCGCAGCGCTTCTTTAAAGCGCGGGGTTACGCTCTGAATAAACCAGGCGCGGACGATACATTCAGGACGGCTCAGGAACAGCGCCTGGCAGGCGTTTTCACCATACACGCGAGTCTCTTCCGCACGCTGACGGCGCAGCACTTCCGGGTCGATAAAGCTTTTACCGCTGATACCGCCGTGATCGGCCTTTTCTGGCGTTTCGTCGCCAGGGGCACGAGAAACGGTGCGCCACGGGGAGGCGTTATCACGTGAGAAGTCATCCCGCGGACGGTCATCGCGTTTGCGATCGTCACGCTTGCGGTCATCACGTTTGCGGTCATCACCGCGGTTGTTTCTGTCATCGCGGGCGGGGCGACGGCCACCGTCTGCACGAGAAGACGCCGGACGCCCGCCACCTTTTCCGGTACGCGGATTTTGGGTGCGTTTATCAGAGTCATCATCACTGCGGACATACATCACTTTGACCTTGCCGCTTTTATTTTTCATTTCGTCGTTCATGCTTTTCTCCACCAGCGCTGCGCGAAGCGCGCAGATTACCCGATGTGCCAGCGCATAGCCATAATTTCGTACAAAAGCCTGTGACTATTGTTCTCATTGAATAAAACGCATTGTTGTTTCAAACAGGCTCATTGATAATATGTAACATATTAGAAACATTATCGGCATTTTGCCGCTGTCCCACGGCTCTATCAGAGGTTAGTTATGAATACCGTATGTGCCAACTGTCAGGCTCTTAACCGCATTCCGGACGATCGGATTGAAGATGGTGCGAAATGTGGACGCTGCGGCCATGAATTGTTTGATGGCGAGGTCATTAACGCGACGGGTGCTACGCTGGACAAACTCCTCAAGGACGATCTTCCTGTTGTGGTTGATTTCTGGGCGCCCTGGTGCGGCCCATGCCGGAGCTTCGCGCCGATCTTCGAAGACGTGGCCGAAGAGCGCAGCGGAAAAATACGTTTCGTTAAGGTCAATACTGAAGCTGAACCTGAACTGAGCGCCCGTTTTCGTATTCGCAGCATCCCGACCATTATGATTTTCAAAAATGGTGAAGTGCTCGATATGCTCAACGGTGCGGTGCCTAAAGCGCCTTTTGAAAGCTGGTTAAACGAGTCGCTGTAACATTCTCGGGGCACATCTTGTGCCCCGTTCTCGCCTCTGCGAAAATAGGGTTTTTCCTGCATTTCGCCCATGACTGATAACGCTGTTCTTCAATTACGCGCCGAACGCCTTGCGCGCGCTACCCGACCGTTTCTCGCGCGCGGAAACCGTATTCGCCGCTGTCAGCGCTGCCTGCTGCCGCTGAAGGTTTGCCTGTGCGAGACGCTGGCGCCGAGTACGGCCCAGAGCCGTTTTTGTCTGGTCATGTTTGATACCGAGCCGATGAAGCCCAGCAATACCGGTCGCCTCATTGCCGATATTCTGCCGGATACCGCGGCATTTCAGTGGTCCCGTACGGAGCCCCCTCAGGCGCTGCTCGACTTAGTGGCAAGCCCGGACTATCAGCCGATGGTCGTTTTCCCTGCGTCATATGCAGGTGTCGATCGCCAGGTGCTTTCGACGCCGCCAGCCGGTAAACCGCCGTTGTTTATTATGCTGGACGGCACCTGGACCGAAGCGCGAAAAATGTTTCGTAAAAGCCCGTATCTCGACGCACTGCCGGTGATTTCTGTCGATCTGTCCCGCGTCTCCGCCTATCGCCTGCGTGAAGCGCATGCTGACGGGCAATACTGCACCGCCGAAGTGGCCATTGCGCTTCTGGACCTGGCGGGTGATACCGCTGCGGCTCAAGCCCTGGGCAACCATTTCTCCTGTTTCCGGGAACGCTATCTGGCGGGAAAAACCGTTCATAAGGGCAGCGTCATAGCAGCCGAGACGGAAAGCGTTTAAAATCATCAGGTCGCTTGCATTCACAGGAGGCCTGCATGAGCCAGCGAGGGTTAGAAGCGCTACTTCGTCCTAAATCCATTGCCGTCATCGGCGCATCAATGAAACCGGATCGTGCTGGCTATCTGATGATGCGCAACCTGCTGGCCGGGGGATTTAATGGCCCCGTCATGCCCGTCACACCGGCGTATAAAGCCGTTCAGGGGGTGCTTGCATGGCCTGATGTACAGAGCCTGCCTTTCGTACCGGATCTGGCCGTACTGTGTACAAACGCAAAACGGAATCCGGAACTGCTGGAATCGCTCGGCAAGAAAGGTTGTAAAACCTGCATTATTCTCTCGTCTCCGCCTGAACAGAAAGCCGAGCTTCTGGCCTGCGCCAGCCGCTATCAAATGCGCATTCTTGGGCCAAACAGTCTGGGCCTGCTCGCCCCCTGGCAGGGTCTGAATGCCAGCTTCTCTCCGGTTCCAATCCGCAAAGGCAAGCTCGCTTTTATCTCGCAGTCGGCTGCGGTATCGAACACCATTCTCGACTGGGCGCAGCAGCGTGAAATGGGATTCTCCTACTTCATTGCGCTCGGTGACAGCCTGGATATCGACGTTGATGAGCTGCTGGATTTTCTGGCGCGCGACGGCAAAACCAGTGCGATCCTGCTTTATCTTGAACACCTCAGCGACGCGCGTCGTTTTGTCTCGGCGTCGCGAAGCGCGTCGCGCAATAAGCCGATCCTGGTGATCAAAAGCGGACGCAGCCCTGCGGCACAGCGTCTGCTGCATTCGCATTCCGGCATGGATCCCGCCTGGGACGCCGCCATTCAGCGCGCGGGTTTGCTGCGGGTACAGGATACGCACGAGCTTTTTTCCGCCGTTGAGACGTTAAGCCATATGCGCCCGTTGCGCGGCGAGAAGTTAATGATTGTCAGTAACGGCGCCGCCCCTGCCGCACTCGCCCTGGATGAGCTGTGGCGGCGCTTCGGCAAGCTGGCCACGCCGAGTGAAGAGACGCTGCAGCGCCTGAAAGACGCGCTTCCGACCAGCGTGACGCCCGGCAATCCGCTTGATTTGCGCGATGATGCCAGCAGCGAGCGCTATATCAAGGCCATTTCCATTTTGCTGGATAGCCAGGATTTCGATGCGCTGATGATTATCCACTCCCCCAGCGCGGTCGCGCCGGGCAGCGAAAGCGCGCGCGCGCTCATTGAGGCGGTGCGCAACCATCCGCGAGGCAAATATGTCACCCTGCTGACCAACTGGTGCGGAGAGTTTTCTTCGCAGGAGGCGCGACGTCTGTTCAGCGAAGCCGGACTGCCAACCTACCGCACGCCGGAAGGCACCATTACCGCGTTTATGCATATGGTGGAATATCGCCGCAACCAGAAACAGCTCCGCGAGACGCCGGCGTTGCCCGGTAATCTGACGGCCAATACCGTCGACGTTCACCGGCTGTTGCAGCAGGCAATCGAAGAAGGCGCGACGTCGCTGGATACGCATGAAGTCCAGCCCATTCTGGGCAGCTACGGGATGCAGACCCTGCCGACCTGGATCGCCAGCGATAGCGCTGAGGCCGTGCATATTGCCGAGCAGATTGGCTATCCGGTTGCCCTGAAGCTGCGCTCCCCGGATATTCCGCATAAGTCTGACGTTCAAGGTGTGATGCTCTACCTGCGTACGGCGACTGAGGTGCAGCAGGCCGCAGATGCCATTTTTGACCGGGTCAAAATGGCGTGGCCACAGGCAAGGATCCACGGGTTGCTGGTGCAAAGCATGGCTAACCGCGCAGGCGCTCAGGAGTTACGGGTGGTGGTCGAACACGATCCCGTCTTCGGCCCGCTCATCATGCTGGGTGAAGGCGGCGTGGAGTGGCGCCCGGAGGAGCAGGCCGTGGTGGCGTTACCGCCGCTGAACATGAACCTGGCACGTTATCTGATTATCCAGGCGATCAAAAGCAAAAAGATCCGCGGCCGGAGCGCGCTGCGTCCGCTTGATATTGCCGGGCTAAGTCAGTTCCTGGTGCAGGTCTCTAACCTGATTGTGGATTGTGCCGAGATCCAGCGGCTGGACATTCATCCGCTGCTCGCCTCCGGCAATGAGTTTACGGCGCTGGACGTGACCCTGGATATCGCGCCATTCGAAGGAGACAGAGAGAGCCGCCTTGCGATCCGCCCGTATCCCCTGCAGCTGGAGGAGTGGGTTGAGATGAAAAATGGGGAACGCGCCTTGTTCCGCCCTATTCTGCCGGAAGATGAGCCCCAGCTGCGGGCCTTTATCTCTCAGGTCACGAAAGAGGATCTTTATTATCGCTATTTTAGCGAAATCAACGAATTTACCCACGATGATTTAGCCAATATGACCCAGATCGACTACGATCGAGAAATGGCGTTTGTTGCCGTTCGTCGCGCCGATAAGGGTGATGAGATCCTCGGCGTCACGCGTGCGATTTCTGACCCGGATAACGTCGATGCGGAGTTTGCCGTGCTGGTACGCTCCGATCTTAAAGGTCTGGGCCTGGGAAGACGACTGCTGGAAAAACTCATCAGTTATACGCGAGATCACGGATTGTTACGCCTTAATGGCATTACTATGCCTAACAATCGCGGTATGGTGACCCTGGCGCGAAAACTTGGGTTTGACGTTGATATTCAGCTGGACGAAGGTATTGTTGCCTTGTCCCTCAGTCTGTCATCAGCAGACAAACGCGAGTAAGCTACTGGAAATGTTACCCACTTTGGACGGGACTGGTGGTATCATTGTCCGCTTATGTTGTTTGCATAGTACAGACAACCCTTCAATGAACAGAGAAGAAACGCACTGTGATGTTGTCAAAATTTAAGCGTAATAAACATCAACAACACCTTGCTCAACTACCGAAGATTTCTCAGTCAGTTGATGATGTAGAGTTCTTTTACGCTCCCGCTCATTTTCGGGAGACGCTTCTGGAAAAGATTGCCAGCGCCACGCGACGCATTTGTATTGTGGCACTGTATCTTGAACAGGATGAAGGCGGGCGCGCGATCCTGAACGCGCTCTATGAAGCCAAACGTCAGCGTCCGGAACTGGATGTTCGCGTGCTGGTAGACTGGCATCGCGCTCAGCGTGGCCGAATTGGCGCTGCAGCGTCAAACACCAATGCTGACTGGTATTGCCGCACGGCGCAGGAAAATCCTGGTGTTGACGTGCCTGTTTATGGCGTCCCGGTGAATACCCGTGAAGCGCTCGGCGTTCTTCATTTCAAGGGGTTCATTATTGATGACAGCGTGCTATACAGCGGCGCCAGTCTCAATGATGTCTACCTTCATCAGCTCGATAAATATCGCTACGACCGTTACCATCTGATCCGTAATCCGCAGATGGCCGATATCATGTTCAACTGGGTTGATAAAAATCTGGTTCATGGCCGTGGTGTTAATCGTCTTGACGATCCCGAGCGCCCTAAAAGCCCGGAAATCAAAAATGATGTTCGCGCCTTCCGCCAGGAGCTGCGCGATGCGGTCTATCATTTCCAGGGCGATGCGAATAACGAAGAGTTATCCGTTACCCCGCTGGTAGGGCTCGGCAAATCGAGCCTGCTGAACAAAACGATTTTCCATCTGATGCCGTGCGCGGAGCAGAAACTCACTATCTGCACGCCGTATTTCAACCTTCCTGCCGTGCTGGTGCGTAATATCATTCAGCTGCTGCGCGAGGGTAAAAAAGTGGAAATCATCGTGGGTGATAAAACGGCAAACGACTTCTTTATTCCCGAAGATCAGCCGTTCAAAATCATCGGTGCATTGCCTTATCTCTATGAGATTAACCTTCGCCGTTTCCTGAGCCGCTTACAGTATTACGTCAACACTGACCAGCTGGTTGTGCGTCTCTGGAAAGATGAAGACAATAGTTACCATCTGAAAGGCATGTGGGTCGACGATGAGTGGATGCTGCTGACCGGTAACAACCTGAACCCGCGCGCGTGGCGACTGGATCTGGAAAACGCTATCCTGATCCATGATCCGCAGCATGAGTTAGCCGCCCAACGTGAACGCGAGCTGGAGCTGATTCGCACCCATACAACCGTGGTGAATCACTACCGCGAACTGCAGAGCATTGCCGATTATCCGGTGAAAGTTCGCAAGCTTATTCGCCGCTTACGTCGTATCCGTATCGACCGACTTATCAGCCGTATTCTGTAATGTCCAGGCCCTGTCACCCGCAGGGCTTTTTTATGGGGCCCGTTGATGCGTATTCCTTTGTTACTGAGTGTCATTTTCCTGAGTGGCTGTAGCCATATGGCCAACGATAGCTGGTCCGGACAGGATAAAGCACAGCATTTTCTCGCCTCCGCGATGTTGTCCGCAGCCGGTAATGAATATGCCCAGCATCAGGGATACAGCCGGGACCGTAGCGCGGCGATCGGGCTGATGTTCTCAGTAAGTCTTGGGGCATCAAAAGAACTGTGGGATAGCCGCCCCGCAGGGAGCGGCTGGAGCTGGAAAGATTTCGCCTGGGATGTCGCTGGCGCAACGACCGGCTATGCCGTATGGCAGATGGCGCGGTATTAAAGTCGAATGCCTTTCCCTTTGCGATGCAGCATCAGGGAGACAACAAACGCCAGTGCCCCCATTCCCGTTACGTACCAGAAGAATGTCGTTTCGCTTCCCCATGATTTAAGTGACAGCGCTACGTACTCCGCCGATCCGCCAAACACCGCGTTGGCGACCGCATAAGAGAGCCCTACCCCTAACGCACGGACCTGCGCCGGGAACATCTCGGCTTTCAGTATCCCGCTGATGGAGGTGTAGAAACTGACAATCACCATCGCCACCATCACCAGCGCAAAGGCAGCATACGGTGAAGAGACATGCTGAAGCGCAGTCAGAATGGGGACGGTACATAATGCCGACAATCCGCCAAAAATGAGCATCGACGTACGTCGGCCAATTTTATCCGAGAGCGCGCCGACGATCGGCTGTATGAGCATAAAGACAAACAGTGCCACGGTCATGACCACGCTGGCGACGTTTGCGTGCATGCCGGTGGTGTTTACCAGGTATTTTTGCATATAGGTGGTGAACGTATAAAAACTGAGAGAGCCGCCTGCAGTGAAGCCCAGCACCATCAGGAAAGCTTTGCGGTTACGCCATAACCCTTTGAATGTTCCCGCCTCCTTCAGCATCCTGACCTCTTTCTGAGAGGTTTCATCTAGCTGACGGCGTAGCCAAAGTGCAACGACCGCCAGTACAGCGCCCATTGCGAAAGGGATCCGCCATCCCCAGGCGTGAAGTTGTTCGTCCGTCAGAATTTGCTGCAGGATCACCACCACAAGAATGGCCAGCAGTTGACCGCCAATCAGCGTGACGTACTGGAATGAGGCGTAAAAACCTTTACGGCCTTCCAGTGCAATTTCACTCATGTAGGTTGCACTGGTACCGTATTCACCGCCCACCGATAATCCCTGGAATAAGCGGGCCAGCAAAAGTAGTGCCGGTGCCCAGGTACCAATCGATGCATATCCTGGTAAGCAGGCGATCACCAGCGAGCCAAAGCACATCATGCACACCGAGATCAGCATAGAGGCCTTACGCCCGCGACGATCCGCAATACGGCCGAACAGCCAGCCCCCGATGGGTCGCATCAAGAAGCCTGCGGCGAAGACTCCTGCCGTTTGTAGCAGCTGCGTGGTGGTGTTGCCGGAGGGGAAGAAAATATGTGCGAAGTAGAGTGAACAGAATGAGTAGACGTAAAAGTCGAACCATTCAACCAGATTCCCTGAAGAGGCGCTGATGATTGCCCATACCCTTCTTCGGGTATCACTGTGAGCCAGCGTCCCGTTTGATGTCATGCTTTCTGTCATTGTGATTATGCTCCTGCCATAAACTGCGGCGTATTGAGCCTGGAGACTCAATAACCTCGTAAATGAAATGTTATAATTTTGTTATAAATCGCATTGAGACAGAGATCACACATTCCATTAGCAGGATAAGGGATTAAGACAAAAGCCAGAGTGGAAAAACAAAAGCAAAAAACCCCGCACCTTACGGTACGGGGTTCTTCTTATTTGATGCCTGGCAGTTCCCTACTCTCACATGGGGAGACCCCACACTACCATCGGCGCTACGGCGTTTCACTTCTGAGTTCGGCATGGGGTCAGGTGGGACCACCGCGCTAAAGCCGCCAGGCAAATTCTGTTTAATCTGTATCAAGGCTGAAAATCGTGTCTGTCTCTTCGCCGAAACATCTTCGGCGTTGTAAGGTTAAGCCTCACGGTTCATTAGTATCGGTTAGCTCAACGCATCGCTGCGCTTACACACCCGACCTATCAACGTCGTCGTCTTCAACGTTCCTTCAGGAGACTTAAAGTCTCAGGGAGAACTCATCTCGGGGCAAGTTTCGTGCTTAGATGCTTTCAGCACTTATCTTTTCCGCATTTAGCTACCGGGCAGTGCCATTGGCATGACAACCCGAACACCAGTGATGCGTCCACTCCGGTCCTCTCGTACTAGGAGCAGCCCCCCTCAATTCTCCAGCGCCCACGGCAGATAGGGACCGAACTGTCTCACGACGTTCTAAACCCAGCTCGCGTACCACTTTAAATGGCGAACAGCCATACCCTTGGGACCTACTTCAGCCCCAGGATGTGATGAGCCGACATCGAGGTGCCAAACACCGCCGTCGATATGAACTCTTGGGCGGTATCAGCCTGTTATCCCCGGAGTACCTTTTATCCGTTGAGCGATGGCCCTTCCATTCAGAACCACCGGATCACTATGACCTGCTTTCGCACCTGCTCGAGCCGTCACTCTCGCAGTCAAGCTAGCTTATGCCATTGCACTAACCTCCTGATGTCCGACCAGGATTAGCTAACCTTCGTGCTCCTCCGTTACTCTTTGGGAGGAGACCGCCCCAGTCAAACTACCCACCAGACACTGTCCGCAACCCGGATTACGGGTCTACGTTAGAACACCAGCCATTAAAGGGTGGTATTTCAAGGACGGCTCCACGCAGACTGGCGTCCACGCTTCAAAGCCTCCCACCTATCCTACACATCAAGGACCAGTGTTCAGTGTCAAGCTATAGTAAAGGTTCACGGGGTCTTTCCGTCTTGCCGCGGGTACACTGCATCTTCACAGCGAGTTCAATTTCACTGAGTCTCGGGTGGAGACAGCCTGGCCATCATTACGCCATTCGTGCAGGTCGGAACTTACCCGACAAGGAATTTCGCTACCTTAGGACCGTTATAGTTACGGCCGCCGTTTACCGGGGCTTCGATCAAGAGCTTCGCGTTGCCGCTAACCCCATCAATTAACCTTCCGGCACCGGGCAGGCGTCACACCGTATACGTCCACTTTCGTGTTTGCACAGTGCTGTGTTTTTAATAAACAGTTGCAGCCAGCTGGTATCTTCGACTGATTTCAGCTCCACCCGCAGGGGCTTCACCTACATATCAGCGTGCCTTCTCCCGAAGTTACGGCACCATTTTGCCTAGTTCCTTCACCCGAGTTCTCTCAAGCGCCTTGGTATTCTCTACCTGACCACCTGTGTCGGTTTGGGGTACGATTTGATGTTACCTGATGCTTAGAGGCTTTTCCTGGAAGCAGGGCATTTGTTACTTCAGCACCGTAGTGCCTCGTCATCACACCTCAGCGTTAATAAGGTACCGGATTTACCTGGAACCTCCGCCTACATGCTTAAACCGGGACAACCGTCGCCCGGCTAACATAGCCTTCTCCGTCCCCCCTTCGCAGTAACACCAAGTACAGGAATATTAACCTGTTTCCCATCGACTACGCCTTTCGGCCTCGCCTTAGGGGTCGACTCACCCTGCCCCGATTAACGTTGGACAGGAACCCTTGGTCTTCCGGCGAGCGGGCTTTTCACCCGCTTTATCGTTACTTATGTCAGCATTCGCACTTCTGATACCTCCAGCATGCCTCACAGCACACCTTCAACGGCTTACAGAACGCTCCCCTACCCAACAACACATAGTGTCGCTGCCGCAGCTTCGGTGCATGGTTTAGCCCCGTTACATCTTCCGCGCAGGCCGACTCGACCAGTGAGCTATTACGCTTTCTTTAAATGATGGCTGCTTCTAAGCCAACATCCTGGCTGTCTGTGCCTTCCCACATCGTTTCCCACTTAACCATGACTTTGGGACCTTAGCTGGCGGTCTGGGTTGTTTCCCTCTTCACGACGGACGTTAGCACCCGCCGTGTGTCTCCCGTGATAACATTCTTCGGTATTCGTAGTTTGCATCGGGTTGGTAAGCCGGGATGGCCCCCTAGCCGAAACAGTGCTCTACCCCCGAAGATGAGTTCACGAGGCGCTACCTAAATAGCTTTCGGGGAGAACCAGCTATCTCCCGGTTTGATTGGCCTTTCACCCCCAGCCACAAGTCATCCGCTAATTTTTCAACATTAGTCGGTTCGGTCCTCCAGTTAGTGTTACCCAACCTTCAACCTGCCCATGGCTAGATCACCGGGTTTCGGGTCTATACCCTGCAACTTAACGCCCAGTTAAGACTCGGTTTCCCTTCGGCTCCCCTATACGGTTAACCTTGCTACAGAATATAAGTCGCTGACCCATTATACAAAAGGTACGCAGTCACACCACGAAGGTGCTCCCACTGCTTGTACGTACACGGTTTCAGGTTCTATTTCACTCCCCTCGCCGGGGTTCTTTTCGCCTTTCCCTCACGGTACTGGTTCACTATCGGTCAGTCAGGAGTATTTAGCCTTGGAGGATGGTCCCCCCATATTCAGACAGGATACCACGTGTCCCGCCCTACTCTTCGAGTTCACAACCTGTGCATTTTCGTGTACGGGACTGTCACCCTGTACCGTGCGACTTTCCAGACGCTTCCACTAACACACAAGCTGATTCAGACTCTGGGCTGCTCCCCGTTCGCTCGCCGCTACTGGGGGAATCTCGGTTGATTTCTTTTCCTCGGGGTACTTAGATGTTTCAGTTCCCCCGGTTCGCCTCGTTAACCTATGTATTCAGTTAACGATAGTGTGACGAATCACACTGGGTTTCCCCATTCGGACATCGCCGGGTCAAAGGTTCATATCACCTAGCCGGCGCTTTTCGCAGATTAGCACGTCCTTCATCGCCTCTGACTGCCAGGGCATCCACCGTGTACGCTTAGTCGCTTAACCTCACAACCCGAAGATGTTTCACTTCCGATTGCGAAAATTTGAGAGACTCGAACACACCATTAAAGATGTGTCGTTTCAATTTTCAGCTTGATCCAGATTTTTAAAGAGCAAATATCTCAAACGTGACTCGCAAGTCAGTTTTGAGATATGACGGCAGGTGACTTTCACTCACGAACCAGCAAGTGGCGTCCCCTAGGGGATTCGAACCCCTGTTACCGCCGTGAAAGGGCGGTGTCCTGGGCCTCTAGACGAAGGGGACACTGAAGTCTCAATCGCAAGACGCCTTGCTATTTACTTTTCATCAGACAATCTGTGTGAGCACTGCAAAGGCAGGTTCTTTAAGGTAAGGAGGTGATCCAACCGCAGGTTCCCCTACGGTTACCTTGTTACGACTTCACCCCAGTCATGAATCACAAAGTGGTAAGCGCCCTCCCGAAGGTTAAGCTACCTACTTCTTTTGCAACCCACTCCCATGGTGTGACGGGCGGTGTGTACAAGGCCCGGGAACGTATTCACCGTAGCATTCTGATCTACGATTACTAGCGATTCCGACTTCATGGAGTCGAGTTGCAGACTCCAATCCGGACTACGACGCACTTTATGAGGTCCGCTTGCTCTCGCGAGGTCGCTTCTCTTTGTATGCGCCATTGTAGCACGTGTGTAGCCCTACTCGTAAGGGCCATGATGACTTGACGTCATCCCCACCTTCCTCCAGTTTATCACTGGCAGTCTCCTTTGAGTTCCCGGCCGGACCGCTGGCAACAAAGGATAAGGGTTGCGCTCGTTGCGGGACTTAACCCAACATTTCACAACACGAGCTGACGACAGCCATGCAGCACCTGTCTCAGAGTTCCCGAAGGCACCAATCCATCTCTGGAAAGTTCTCTGGATGTCAAGAGTAGGTAAGGTTCTTCGCGTTGCATCGAATTAAACCACATGCTCCACCGCTTGTGCGGGCCCCCGTCAATTCATTTGAGTTTTAACCTTGCGGCCGTACTCCCCAGGCGGTCGACTTAACGCGTTAGCTCCGGAAGCCACGCCTCAAGGGCACAACCTCCAAGTCGACATCGTTTACGGCGTGGACTACCAGGGTATCTAATCCTGTTTGCTCCCCACGCTTTCGCACCTGAGCGTCAGTCTTTGTCCAGGGGGCCGCCTTCGCCACCGGTATTCCTCCAGATCTCTACGCATTTCACCGCTACACCTGGAATTCTACCCCCCTCTACAAGACTCTAGCCTGCCAGTTTCGAATGCAGTTCCCAGGTTGAGCCCGGGGATTTCACATCCGACTTGACAGACCGCCTGCGTGCGCTTTACGCCCAGTAATTCCGATTAACGCTTGCACCCTCCGTATTACCGCGGCTGCTGGCACGGAGTTAGCCGGTGCTTCTTCTGCGGGTAACGTCAATCGATGAGGTTATTAACCCCACCGCCTTCCTCCCCGCTGAAAGTACTTTACAACCCGAAGGCCTTCTTCATACACGCGGCATGGCTGCATCAGGCTTGCGCCCATTGTGCAATATTCCCCACTGCTGCCTCCCGTAGGAGTCTGGACCGTGTCTCAGTTCCAGTGTGGCTGGTCATCCTCTCAGACCAGCTAGGGATCGTCGCCTAGGTGAGCCGTTACCCCACCTACTAGCTAATCCCATCTGGGCACATCTGATGGCAAGAGGCCCGAAGGTCCCCCTCTTTGGTCTTGCGACGTTATGCGGTATTAGCTACCGTTTCCAGTAGTTATCCCCCTCCATCAGGCAGTTTCCCAGACATTACTCACCCGTCCGCCGCTCGCCGGCAAAGTAGCAAGCTACTTTCCGCTGCCGCTCGACTTGCATGTGTTAGGCCTGCCGCCAGCGTTCAATCTGAGCCATGATCAAACTCTTCAATTTAAGTTTGATGCTCGTGAATTAAACTTCGTAATGAATTACGCATGTTCACTCAGAGACTTGGTATTCATTTATTGTCCGAAGACATTAAGAATCCATGTCACTTTGAGTGCCCACACAGATTGTCTGATAAATTGTTAAAGAGCAGTGCCGCTTCGTTTTCGCTGCGGCGCGGGGTGTGCATATTACGCTTTCCCGCTTCAGAGTCAAGCGTTTATTTTCGCTTTTCTCTGCTGACCCGGCGGCGTGTGTGCCGTTGTTCCGTGTCAGTGGAGGCGCATTATAGGGAGT